>NZ_CM143906.1:0-4800000 GCF_049325675.2 Pseudomonas sp. HS6-2
GTGTCAGTGGAACTTTGGCAGCAGTGCGTGGAGCTTCTGCGCGATGAACTGCCTGCCCAGCAATTCAACACCTGGATCCGTCCGCTACAGGTCGAAGCCGAAGGCGACGAGTTGCGCGTCTATGCGCCTAACCGTTTCGTGCTCGATTGGGTGAATGAAAAGTACCTTGGCCGTCTGCTCGAACTGTTGGGTGAAAACGGCAGCGGCATGGCGCCAGCCCTTTCCTTGTTAATAGGCAGCCGTCGCAGCTCTGCGCCACGTGCTGCACCCAATGCCCCAGTCAGTGCTGCAGTCGCGGCTTCGCTTGCACACAGCCAGACCCAACAGGCCACTGCGCCTGCGGCCGTTGCCGTTGCCGAGCCGGTTCAGGCGCCAGTAGCTGAACCGGCGCAGGTGAATGAAGCTGCTGAGCCGGCTTCGCGTGACAGCTTCGATGGCATGGGCGACAGCAGTTCGGCTCCGGTTGCTGGCAGCCGCACCGAGCAGCGCACGGTCCAGGTGGAAGGCGCGCTCAAGCACACCAGCTATCTGAACCGCACCTTTACCTTCGAGACCTTTGTCGAAGGTAAGTCGAACCAACTGGCCCGCGCTGCGGCCTGGCAGGTCGCCGACAACCCGAAGCATGGTTACAACCCGCTGTTCCTTTATGGTGGCGTGGGCCTGGGTAAGACCCACCTGATGCATGCTGTGGGTAACCACCTGCTGAAGAAGAACCCGAATGCCAAGGTCGTGTACCTGCATTCCGAGCGCTTCGTCGCGGACATGGTCAAGGCGCTGCAGCTCAACGCAATCAATGAATTCAAGCGCTTCTACCGCTCGGTCGATGCGCTGCTGATCGACGACATCCAGTTCTTCGCCCGTAAAGAGCGTTCACAGGAAGAGTTCTTCCACACCTTCAACGCCTTGCTCGAGGGCGGCCAGCAGGTGATTCTCACCAGCGACCGTTACCCGAAGGAGATCGAAGGCCTGGAAGAACGCCTGAAGTCGCGCTTCGGCTGGGGCCTGACGGTAGCTGTCGAGCCACCGGAACTGGAAACCCGCGTGGCGATCCTGATGAAGAAGGCCGACCAGGCCAAGGTCGAGCTGCCGCATGATGCTGCGTTTTTCATCGCCCAGCGCATTCGCTCCAACGTACGTGAACTCGAAGGCGCCCTGAAGCGGGTGATTGCTCACTCGCACTTCATGGGCCGTGACATCACCATCGAGCTGATTCGCGAGTCGTTGAAGGACCTGCTGGCGCTTCAGGACAAGCTGGTGAGTGTGGATAACATTCAGCGCACCGTGGCCGAGTACTACAAGATCAAGATCGCCGATCTGTTGTCCAAACGCCGTTCGCGCTCCGTTGCGCGCCCGCGTCAGGTAGCCATGGCACTGTCGAAGGAGCTGACCAACCACAGTCTGCCGGAAATCGGCGACATGTTTGGTGGTCGCGACCACACCACCGTGCTGCACGCCTGCCGCAAGATCAACGAATTGAAGGAATCCGACGCGGACATCCGCGAGGACTACAAGAACCTGCTGCGGACGTTGACGACTTGATGGTCGTCAGCGCAGCTAATTGAAGGCAAGGGACTAGACCATGCATTTCACCATTCAACGCGAAGCCCTGTTGAAACCCCTGCAACTGGTCGCCGGTGTCGTCGAGCGCCGCCAGACCTTGCCGGTGCTGTCCAACGTCCTGCTGGTCGTGCAAGGCCAGCAGCTGTCGTTGACCGGTACCGACCTGGAAGTCGAACTGGTTGGCCGCGTGCAACTGGAAGAGCCGGCCGAGCCAGGCGAGATCACTGTCCCTGCGCGCAAGCTGATGGACATCTGCAAGAGCCTGCCGAACGACGTTCTGATCGATATCAAGGTCGATGAGCAGAAGCTCCTGGTCAAAGCCGGCCGTAGTCGCTTCACCTTGTCGACCCTGCCAGCCAACGATTTCCCGACCGTTGAAGAAGGCCCGGGTTCGCTGACCTGCAACCTGGAGCAGAGCAAACTGCGCCGCCTGATCGAGCGCACCAGCTTCGCCATGGCTCAGCAGGACGTGCGTTACTACCTCAACGGTATGCTGCTGGAAGTGTCGCGCAACACCCTGCGTGCGGTTTCCACCGACGGTCACCGCCTTGCACTGTGCTCGATGAGCGCACCGATCGAGCAGGATGATCGCCATCAGGTCATCGTTCCACGTAAAGGTATTCTTGAGCTGGCGCGCCTGCTCACTGATCCGGAAGGCATGGTCAGCATCGTGCTCGGTCAGCACCACATCCGAGCGACCACTGGTGAGTTCACCTTCACCTCCAAACTGGTCGACGGCAAGTTCCCGGACTACGAACGCGTACTGCCGAAAGGGGGTGACAAGCTGGTCGTCGGTGACCGCCAGGCGCTGCGTGAAGCGTTCAGCCGTACCGCTATTCTTTCCAACGAGAAATACCGCGGTATTCGCCTGCAGTTGGCCGCCGGCCAGCTGAAAATCCAGGCCAACAACCCTGAGCAGGAAGAAGCTGAAGAAGAGATCAGCGTGGACTACGAAGGTAGCTCGCTGGAGATCGGCTTCAACGTCAGCTATCTGCTGGACGTGTTGGGCGTTATGACTACCGAGCAAGTTCGTCTGATTCTGTCTGACTCCAACAGCAGTGCGCTGCTGCAGGAAGCTGGCAATGACGATTCTTCCTACGTTGTCATGCCGATGCGCCTCTAATCCGTAGCAGGCGAAATGTCCCTTCGACGTATCATGGTCACCGCGGTGCGCAATCTGCACCCGGTGACTCTCTCACCTTCCCCCCGCATCAATATCCTCTACGGCGCCAACGGCAGCGGCAAGACCAGTGTGCTCGAAGCCGTGCACCTTCTCGGCCTCGCTCGGTCATTCCGCAGCACGCGGCTGAACCCGGTCATACAGTATGAGCAGCCTGCCTGCACCGTATTTGGCGAAGTTCAGTTGGCTGAAGGTGGTACGAGTAATCTGGGCGTCTCCAGGGAGCGGGCGGGCGAATTCACTATCCGCATCGACGGACAGAATGCCAAGAGCGCCGCTCAACTGGCTGAACTGTTGCCGCTGCAACTGATCAACCCGGACAGTTTTAGGTTGCTGGAAGGCGCACCGAAAATCCGCCGGCAGTTTCTCGATTGGGGTGTGTTTCACGTGGAACCTCGGTTCCTGCCGGCCTGGCAACGTCTGCAGAAGGCGCTGCGGCAGCGGAACTCATGGTTGCGGCATGGTACACTTGACCCAGCTTCGCAAGCCGCCTGGGACCGGGAGTTATGCCTGGCCAGCGCGGAAATAGATGAATACCGTCGCAACTACATCAAGGCCTTGAAGCCCGTCTTCGAGCAAACCCTGAGCGAGCTGGTCGAGCTGGACGGGTTGACCCTGAGCTACTACCGAGGCTGGGACAAGGACCGGGAACTGCAAGAAGTACTCGCCTCCTCTCTCCTTCGCGATCAGCAGATGGGCCATACCCAGGCCGGCCCGCAGCGTGCTGATCTACGTCTTCGTCTGGCTGCCAATAACGCTGCCGACATCTTGTCGCGTGGTCAGCAAAAGCTGGTGGTGTGCGCACTGCGCATTGCCCAGGGTCATCTCGTCAGCCAGGCTCGTCGGGGCCACTGTATTTATCTCGTTGACGACCTGCCGTCCGAGCTGGATGACCAGCATCGCCGCGCGCTGTGCCGCTTGCTTGAAGAATTACGCTGCCAGGTGTTCATCACCTGTGTAGATCACGAATTACTGAGGGAAGGCTGGCAAACGGAAACGCCAGTTGCCTTGTTCCACGTGGAACAAGGCCGTATCACCCAGACCCACGACCATCGGGAGTGAAGGCATGAGCGAAAATCAAACGTACGACTCCTCCAGCATCAAAGTGCTGAAAGGTTTGGATGCCGTACGCAAGCGTCCCGGCATGTACATTGGCGACACCGATGATGGTAGCGGCCTGCACCACATGGTCTTCGAGGTGGTCGACAACTCGATCGACGAAGCCCTCGCCGGTCACTGCGATGACATCACCGTCATCATCCACACGGACGAATCCATCAGCGTGCGCGACAACGGTCGCGGCATTCCGGTCGACGTGCATAAAGAAGAAGGCGTTTCCGCAGCCGAGGTCATCATGACCGTGCTGCACGCCGGCGGTAAATTCGACGACAACTCCTACAAGGTATCCGGCGGTCTGCACGGTGTAGGTGTTTCGGTAGTTAACGCCCTGTCCGAGAAGCTGGTGCTGACTGTTCGCCGCAGCGGCAAGATCTGGGAACAGACCTACGTTCACGGTGTTCCTCAGGCGCCGATGGCCGTCGTCGGTGACAGCGAAACCACCGGTACCCACATCCATTTCAAGCCTTCGGCTGAAACCTTCAAGAACATCCACTTTAGCTGGGACATCCTGGCAAAGCGGATTCGCGAGCTGTCGTTCCTCAACTCGGGTGTCGGCATCCTGCTGAAGGACGAGCGCTCGGGCAAGGAAGAGTTCTTCAAGTACGAAGGTGGTTTGAAGGCATTCGTTGAATACCTCAACACCAACAAGACCCCGGTCAACTCGCAGGTCTTCCACTTCAACATCCAGCGTGACGATGGCGTGGGTGTCGAGATTGCCCTTCAGTGGAACGACAGCTTCAACGAAAACCTGCTGTGCTTCACCAACAACATTCCACAGCGTGACGGCGGTACTCACCTGGTCGGTTTCCGCTCCTCGCTGACCCGTAGCCTGAACAGCTACATCGAGCAGGAAGGCCTGGCCAAGAAGAACAAGGTCGCCACCACCGGTGACGATGCCCGTGAAGGCCTGACCGCGATCATTTCGGTGAAGGTGCCGGATCCTAAGTTCAGCTCGCAGACCAAGGACAAGCTGGTCTCCTCGGAGGTGAAAACCGCCGTGGAACAAGAGATGAACAAGTACTTCGCGGACTTCCTGCTGGAAAACCCGAACGAAGCCAAGGCCGTGGTCGGCAAGATGATCGACGCTGCCCGTGCTCGTGAAGCGGCGCGTAAAGCCCGTGAAATGACTCGCCGCAAAGGCGCGCTGGATATCGCCGGCCTGCCGGGAAAACTGGCCGACTGCCAGGAGAAGGACCCTGCCCTCTCCGAACTGTACCTTGTGGAGGGTGACTCCGCAGGCGGCTCGGCCAAGCAAGGCCGTAACCGTCGTACCCAGGCGATCCTGCCACTGAAGGGTAAGATCCTCAACGTCGAGAAAGCGCGCTTCGACAAGATGATCTCCTCCCAGGAAGTGGGCACGCTCATCACTGCACTGGGCTGCGGTATCGGCCGCGAAGAGTACAACATCGACAAGCTGCGTTATCACAACATCATCATCATGACCGATGCTGACGTCGACGGTTCGCACATCCGTACCCTGCTGCTGACTTTCTTCTTCCGTCAGCTGCCGGAGCTGGTCGAGCGCGGCTACATCTACATCGCCCAGCCGCCGCTGTACAAGGTCAAGAAGGGCAAGCAGGAGCAGTACATCAAGGACGACGAGGCCATGGAAGAATACATGACCCAATCGGCCCTGGAAGATGCCAGCCTGCACCTGGACGAATCGGCGCCAGCCGTTTCCGGCGTACAGCTGGAAACCCTGGTGAATGAATTCCGCGCGGTGATGAAGACCCTCAAGCGCCTGTCGCGCTTGTACCCGGAAGACCTCACCGAACACTTCATCTACCTGCCGGAAGTCACTTTGGAGCAACTGGGCGACCACGCCGTGATGCAAGCCTGGCTGGTGAAGTTCCAGGAGCGTCTGAGCAACTGCCAGAAGTCGGGCCTGGTCTATCAGGCCAGCCTGCGCGAAGACAAGGAGCGCAATGTCTGGCTGCCGGAAGTGGAAGTTACCTCCCACGGTCTGGCCAGCTACGTCACCTTCAACCGTGACTTCTTTGGCAGCAACGACTACCGCTCGGTGGTGACCCTGGGTGCCAAGCTGTCTACCCTACTCGGCGAAGGTGCCTACGTGCAGCGCGGTGAACGTCGCAAGGCAATTACTGAGTTCAAGGAAGCCCTCGACTGGCTGATGAACGAAAGCACCAAGCGCCACACCATCCAGCGATACAAAGGTCTGGGTGAGATGAACCCGGAGCAGCTGTGGGAAACCACGATGGACCCAACCGTCCGCCGCATGCTCAAGGTCACCATCGAAGACGCGATTGCCGCCGACCAGATCTTCAATACCCTGATGGGCGACGCGGTGGAGCCACGCCGTGACTTCATCGAAAGCAATGCGCTGTCGGTATCGAACCTGGACTTCTGATTGGGTTGCAGCAGCTGTAGGTTCACAGAAAAGCTGCACGCTTTCACAAATAGATGACCGGCCGGGCTTCAACCATGGCCCCTGTCGGTCACCATCAAGCCCGCCTTCGCGGGCTTTTTTTTGCCTGGAATTCCTGCCGGGGCGCCCTACTCCGCTCATTGGAAAATGATGCAGATGGGGGGATTTGAGGAAGTGATTTGATGGGGCGCTGGAAGTGCTGAGAGGGTCGGCGGGCGGATCTGAGCAGCAGAGAGATTGAGAGGACTTTAAAACTAATATTTGAACACCTTAATAGTTAATTAAGCGTACGTGTTAAGTATTAATTTGAACAATTTAGTATGGAAATGGAATTTGGTGGAAGTTGCCATTTTGGATTTTTTGTAGATTTCGAAGGGATGTTGGAATAAGATCTATGACCAACTTTTCCGCTTTGCACTGAAGATTTTCAGCCAAATCAGCTGTTTGAAGCGAGAGCTTCAGACCTGATCCAAATTGCTCCAGCGATCACGAAGTGGCCGTTTAGAAATAAAGAGAGCAAGCCGATTGCTTTAGATTCTGATCAGTCATGAGAGTCATGACCAATGAGAGAAAAGGAGACCTGAAAATGTAGAAAAACGCGATCAATCCCGAGAGGACTGACCGCGCTTAGCGAAGCAGACTTGCGTCCTCAGAACCCGCAATGTCTGCTTTTTCGAAGCGACTGTCAATCCTCTCCCATTTTTTCGACCTTAGCGAGGTTACTCGACGGCACAGTGTTGCCTGTCGAAAGGCCTCACTTCGCCCGCCCTGCGCCTTGATTTTTTGGCGCAGCGTCGGCGCTCGTTTCGAGATTTTCGGAGGTGTTTCATGACAGTACGAAAGGTGGTCACGCGGCGGTCCAACCATTACCGCGGCTACTTCCCATCGCTCAAAAATAAAAAGCCTGTGCCCTGGGAGTCCCAGCTCGAAGGCGCTCTTTTTCGGCTTCTTGAGCTGTCTCCTGCGGTCATCGGCTACGTCCCGCAGCCCAGTGAGGAACGTGTTCCATCGCTCCAGGGCTATTTCAAATATTACCCAGACGTACAGGTTTTCCTCGCGGATGGGCGCGAGTGGTGGTTTGAAGTGAAGCCTCACGACCGACTGAAGATTGCCAGCGTCAGGCAGCGACTGGATGCCGCTGAGCGCTACTTCAACGCCACTGCCCGTAACTTTTCGGTGATCACTGAAAAGTTAATTGAAGCTGAACCCCTGGCTACCAATCTTAGAAGGCTGATGTATCACCGGCGCGGTCCAGAGCTTTCGCATCAGGCGTTGGAGGAGGTAATGGCGACCTTCAACGAATGGCCGCCTATGACCGTTGCAGATCTGCTCTACGTGGTTGGTGAGGGGAAAGCCTGGCGCTTGTTAGGCCTTGGGGTGGTGGGCATTGACCTTGATAGGTCAATTGACACTGACTCCCCGGTCTTCCTGCAAGGGGGGCACCGTCATGCAAACCTTTTCCCTTAGGGTGAAATTGGTCGTCATCGTTCGTGGCGTACTGATGGTGCTTGAGAAGAGGCTTATTGACCGGAAGCTGCTCTTTTTCGATGAGCTTGGTGAGCCCACGAAGCTATCCGAGAAGGAGTTCTATGAGGCCTACGAGAAGCGCGAGATCGAGATCTCCGCTGATCAGCCATACCTTGGGAGGGTTCCGTATGTGCGGAACGTCCCTCCAGATATTTCATGCTTCCCCAAAAAACATGGAGATGAGGCATTGCGTCGACGCAAGTATCTGGACGACCTAACTAAGCGCGGTAAATACAAGCTACCGGGTGACGAAGACATGATCAAGAAGCTTAGAGATATCGCCAAAAAGATTGGGGATGCGTGCGCACCCTCGGTTTCCACTATTCGACGTTGGGCAGCCAAATACATTGGCCAGAACGTAGTAAAGCTTATCCCTCAGCATGCCAAAAAGGGTCGGGCTGCCGCGATACAGGGAGAGCTCGAAGTTATTCTTGAAGGGGTGATTAATAAAACCTACCTGCAGGATACGATTCCAGCGGTCAGCGTGGTCGTTTCAGAATTCGAGGATCAGATAAAAGAGAGGAACAAAAGTCGTTTGCCTTCGGATCAGCTCAAGATCCCAAGCGGAATGACTGTCCGAAGGTACATCGCCAAGCTGGATCCGTACCTTGTGGATAAGGAGAGGCTCGGAAAACACGCAGCAGACAAGAAACACCGTGTTGCGGCGGGTGTCCTACGTGTCCATGAGATTTTGGAACGTTGGGAAATTGATCACACCTTGTTGGACGTCCAGCTTGTGGATGAAACCTCGGGGCTGTGCATTGGGCGCCCCTATCTGACGATCGTCCTCGACCGCTTCTCTCGAATGGTGATGGGATATTTGCTCCACCTGTCGGCGCCAAATACGGAAACCGTGCTTCGTGTGATCGAACGCTCAATCCGTCCAAAAGCCGAATTGCTGAAGCGCTTTCCGAAAGTGAGAAATGAATGGTGGGCACGTGGGCTGCCGGCTCGAATAGTCCCAGACAACGCAGCGGAATTTCACGCGGGCGATCTCATCATGGGATTCAACGAGTTGGGTATCGAGATCATGTATCCCGCTTCAAGGGCCCCTCAAAGGAAAGGTGCCGTCGAACGCTTTTTCAGCACACAGAACCTGGGGCTTATCCACAACCTCCCGGGTACCACCTTCTCGAATATCCAGCAGCGTGGCGATTACGACTCGGAGAAGAATGCATGTTTCACGCTCCCTCAATTGGAGGCGGTGGTAGTGAAATGGATCGTCGATGGTTACCACCAGACTCCTCATCGGGGGCTGGACAACAGAACACCGGCTCAAGTCTGGGGGACTAGCGAGGCGAACCATGTCATCAGCCTTCCCGTCGACCTGGACTCGTTGGAGTGCATTCTGGCCAAGCGGGCCTCGGTGAAGGTTCACCATTACGGCATCGAGGTTGCCAAAGTGGGCTACCACTCTACGGAACTTGCTGAGCTCCGTATGCGTTTGGCAGACGGAGAAAAGGTAAACGTCCGCTATCGAGACGAAGCCGGGCACGTTTGGGTTCACGACCGCTTCAGAAACTTGTTCTTCAAAGTGCCCGCCAAAGATGAGCGAATGGCCGGTAAGAGCAGGGAGGTGTGGAAGGCTGCCGAGAAAGCGCTGCGAGAAAAATATAATGAGCAGCCTAGCTTCGAGGCTACGCACAGGTGCTACCAGGAAATTATGGAAGATGCAGACGAGGCCCGCCGTTCGCAGACGCTCAGAAAACGACGCGCAGCTGCCATAGCGAAAATCGACAAGGAGGGTCGAGTGACCGAAAGCACGCCTCCACCCAAGGTACTCGCTGAAGTGGAATGGACCGGTGACTCTATTCCTAACATTCCGCCAGCAGCCTTCAAGGTCTCGGTTCGTCGCCCTGCTGGGAGTTCTAAGCCATGAACGCCATCAATCTGTACGAATGCTACGAGCATGGTGAATACAGCTTTACGCTCCGCGATCGTTTTATTCACAGCCCTCAAGTCGAGCGAGCGTTGACGCGACTAGGCGATATCCACGGCGATAGTCGGCGTACCAGAGCAAGTAAAGGGTTGCTGATCCAAGGTCCAAGCGGAGTGGGCAAGAGCACATTGGTCAAGGAGTACATTCGGTCATTGGAGGAATTGGAGAGCCATGACCCACAGAAGCGGACAGTTCTGTTCGTCGAGATGCCTTCGTCTCCAACCAAAAAGAACCTGGCAGCAGCCATTTTGGCAGAGCTGAAGGATCCCTTCGCAGAGGCACGAGGACATTCGGCAGAGGTTAAATTTGCGCGAGTAGTCCTGCTGCTGAAGAACCTTGGCGTGGAGATGTTGGTCCTCGATGAGGCGCAGCACCTGGTCGATTATCGTCGTAATGGTGCGTATGAGGCAGCAGACTGGATCAAGAGTCTGATGAATGAAACCAGTATCGCGTTTGTTCTGATTGGGCTGAAGCGCACCGAAAATCTCCTGCTAGCAAACGAGCAACTGCGACGCAGGTTTTCGGCCACGGTGGCATACGATCGCTTCACCTTCTCCGCTAATACGTCTCTTCATTTCGTGATGTTGTTGCAGGCAATCGAGGGCGAACTGCCTGTTCAAACCATCAGTTTTGTAGAGCCAGCGATGATTAAACGCTTCTACCTGGCTTCCTATGGATTGATCGACTACCTCATCAAGATTGTGGACAGGGCTGTTTGGCTGGTTCAAGTCCAGGACCTTGTCGGGATTGAACTTCCTGTGCTGGCCCAGGCTTTTGAAGACGAGGTTTGGAGCTACGCCACCGAGGATCGAAACCCCTTCAGTGCGAGCTTCAATTTCCAGCCTCTGTTCGGGAAGCGGGAGCCGTTTGAGACGTTCGAAGAGAGCAGTACCTGACGGCCAAGGGCCGGGCTTATCGGCCCGGCTCTACTCCCCTGATTTTTATGTCTTCGATTTCATGGATGTGTAGGAATGTTTGGTCTTTTAATCAACCCACGACCACACCAAGACGAAAGTCTTTTGGGGTACCTGCAGCGCCTGGCGAAAGCCAACGGATTACCCAGAAAGGAACTGCTCACCGCCTTTGCACGAGCCGACGAGACCGATGTTGCGGACTGGCTGCAGATGATGGAAGGACCACTGAGCTGGCCTGCGGTATCTGCTGAGTTTCGTGATCCAAGGCCCAAGGGGGTCAAGTTATGGACGACTCATCACGCTCGTTACTGTCCGATCTGTTTGGGCGAAGCCGGTTATTGGAGAGAAAGCTGGGGCTTGACCCTGGTTACGACGTGTTCTGTCCACGGCACTGAACTCCACGGGCGGTGCCCCAACTGTCTGAAGGAAACCGATCCAAGCGCAATGAGTGCGAATAGTTGCCAAGCGTGTGGCACCTCATTGAGTGGGACCAATTTTGAGATCGCGCCGGCGAGTGATACGGCCGCCTGGCTCACCTCTGGCTTTGAAGATAGGTTTTACGCCGACTCGTTGCCAGCTGACGCGGGATTGGCGGCCCTCACCTACGAACAGTTTCACGAGTTGTCATCGCGTCTCGCTGTCAGAAGTTTGCCTACGGAAAGAACCCAGCCGCTGAAGGTTGCTGATTCGGGTTCGCTAGAGATATCGCGGCTTATGGCAAACGCGGCGGGCGTGGTTCTCATGAACTGGCCTCTCGCATTCAGAGAACTGCTGAGTGGCCTCAAGGCAGTCCATTCCGATAACGAACATTGGACGCTCAGCAGATCGTTCGGCCCGATATACCACGACATCCACCGTGATCTGGATGACTCTTGTTTTGACTTTCTTCGTCGAGAGTTCGAATCATTTCTGCAGCATGCGTGGGAAGCACCGTTAGCGAAGCGAAATCGCAATTTGAGTGAGGAGACGATTGAGAGACATCGTTGGGTGTCGTTCGATTCTGCTGCTGAAGCTTGTGGTCTCGGGGTATCAGTCATAAAACGCCTTCATCAGGAGGGACAAATCGCCTATCGGGAGAAGGTCCATGAAGATCGAGTCTTTACGGTCGTGGACCTGGATCATTTGAAGGCAATCTCGCAGCATCTCCAGGGCGTGGCTGATATGAAAGAAACCTCGACTTTGCTAAGCCTCTGTCGCAATCGGGTTAGGCAGCTGCTAGCTGGTGGTACCCTCCAGTTCTTTGGTGGAGAACCGCGCCCAGGCGAAAGGTGGCTGATTGACTGCCGCTCGATCAACGAATTGATTGATGAGAAGCTGCCTACCAGCTCTGACCAGAGCCTGGTGTCGATCAACTACTTGGCCAAGCATTCTCTGCCCAAGGGGGGTGGGTTGGTCGAGTTGGTTCAGGCAATACGTGCAGGTGAACTTCGCGCTTACGGCCCAGCTGAGAATGGCTCGGTTGCGGTAGGGGCGTGGTTACTCAAGCCGCAAGATTTTGCAGCGTGGCAACAAGCCCGAGCTGAGAACAAGAGTCCGGTCTTTCCCGGCCTGTCGGTAGTCAAGGCTGCTGCGCTGTTAGGCGTCAAAGAACAATGCGCATACGCGTTCGTTCGACTGGGTCTGCTATGGAGCACTGCTGTCGAACGAGGCCGGCGTACGCAATTGATGGTTAAGCCTCAAGCCATCGACAGATTCAGGCGTGGCTATATCTTGGGACCGGAGATTGCGGTGTATTTGGGGAAGTCGACCAGGGAGGCGTTCAAGCACCTTTGGGAGGCCAGGTTTCGCCCCGTTGCGGGGCCATCCATTCCAAACGCGGCTTGCCGGCAGTACGTTTGGGTAAGAAGCAAAAAGCTGATCGATTACCTCGCAAGTGAAGCCGCCCAGATCGACGATCCTGAAGCCATCACGTTTTTATCCACACCGATCGCTCAGCCTCGTGATTGCCGATTCAGGCATGTGGGATCAAGATAGTTAGCACGCTTTCTTTCTTGATTGCTAAAATCATCGAACCCATTTTGGAGAATCTTATGTCCCGTCTCGCTGAATTCCGCCTGCTCGAACAACAGCTCGCAGCCCAACTGGCGGAGCTGGAAGCGCTGAAAAATGACTCTGCCCTGAAGCAGGAAATGGAATTTGAAACGAAGCTGCGCAGTTTGCTCAACGAGTATGGCTACGGCCTGCGCCAAGTGGTGCTGATCCTCGATCCGCAAGCGGTGGCTTCCACTGATATGGCCCCAAAAACCTCTCGGAAACCACGCGAAGTGAAGGTCTACAAGAATCCACACAGCGGAGAGGTTGTTGAGACCAAGGGTGGTAATCAGCGTACGCTTAAGGCCTGGAAAAACGAGTATGGCGCTGAGGTAGTCGAGTCTTGGCTCGCCAATTGATTGCACTGCAGGCGGCTTCTGGCACGAGATGAATCGTGGTGCGCCCCGAATGCAAATTCCCATTCTGGGGCGTGACGAAATTTTCTGCGGGTGGTGGATTTAGAGAATTAAAACTGTCGCTAGAGGGTCCCGTCTTTCGCGGCCTGCAGCCATTTGGAGAGGAAACGCAAAACTGTCGCAATCACCCAAAACGCCGGTTCAGACTGATTCGCTAGAGAATTAAAACTGTCGCAGCCTGAAACGACGCGGCTTTCACGTGTATTCAGAGCCATCATTATCGATAGCCTGCTTACAAACATGTAATTCCTGGATCACGTGGATGACAGCTCCCAGTCGGTAAGCTTCACTCATGTCTTCATGGAGTAACAGAAATGAACACCGCTAAAAGCATTGCCGCCCTCATGCTCGTAATCGCCTCCTCATCCGCTTTAGCTGAAGGAGGATCTGATCGCTTACACGGAAAGATGATTCAGGCAAATGAGCAAGCAATGCGTGCCTACGCCGCTGCCAATGGAAAAAAACCACCTGAAGTGATCCATTATCGCTACGGAATGAAACTGGATGTGGCGAGAGTTATCAGTATGACTTCGCTCAAAGGTAGCTGCGACGTGATGCCGACACAGATGAATTACGAGGACTCAACAGGTGAGTTGAAAATCCTCGAATATCGCTCTGCTGGAATTAACTGTAGAGGTCAAAACTGACCGAAGGGACAGGGTAAGTCTTGGAGTAAGCTGACCACGACCAGCGCTGCAGCTGGTCGGCTGGCCGGCAGAAGCCCTTCCCCCGGGGCATCTTGCATTACGTGTCAGGATAACTGGCAACTACTTGATCGTCCCCACTCTTGGTGAGGCCGATGACTTGATAGGCGTGTTTCATGCCATCAACCTCCATACCTGGTGAGCCAGCGGGCATGCCAGGTACCGCGACGCCTGCCAGGTCGTTGCGCTTTATGAGCTCCTGCACCTGGGCTGCGGGGACGTGACCTTCCACAAACTTGCCATCGATAACCGCGGTGTGACACGAAGCCAGCCTCGGAGCTACTCCTAGCTCTTGCTTCACCGCCCTCATGTCCGTTTCAACGTGGTCGACGACCTTGAAGCCGTTTGCCTCCAAGTGCGCTATCCATTTCTTACAGCAACCGCAATTAGCGTCCCGGTGCACATCGATAGTCAGGGGCTCCGCAGCAAAGGCGGCTGAGGCGATTAGAAGTGACGCTGCGGTACTTAAACCGAGGAAGCGGCGCTTACTTGTCATGAGTGTGCTCCTTCCCGTCTTTGTGCACATGGGTTTTGGGAGTAGAACCTGTGTGGTGGTCCGAGTGCGCCTCGCCGGACTCGTGTTCACCGTGGTGCTCCGCTACTGATGAAGACTCCGAATGCGAACTGCCATGATCATGACTTTCCTCAGCCACGCCGTTTGCTGCGGAATCATCATGATTTCCATGACCTGATTTCGCACCACCGTGTTGGCCTTCATGGTTATGCATATCGCTTTCGCCACCGCCATGTTGGTGACCACCACTGGAAGCGACCATCATCTGGTACTGCTCAGCATTGAGTTGCGGTAGCTGGTCCAGGAACGCGACGATTCCCCAGATGTACTGGTCGTCCATGCTCTTACCCCAGGCTGGCATGCCTGTCGCTTTGATACCGTGCTTGATGGTCCAAAACGCAGCAGCAGGGTCACCGCTTACACCTATCTCGGTGAGGTTTGGTGGGGATGGGTATAGGGCTTGGCTGAGTTCAGTTTTCTCCACCCCTGGCGCGAGGTGGCAACCGATACACATGGCGTTGTAGTTGCCTGCCCCTGCTTGGATGAGAGCAGGATCTTTAAGGTTTGGCACCTCAATGTCGCTTGCTCGGACTTCAATCGAGCGATCCCGCGCCATGGCCAAAAACGCATGCACAGCGGGGAAGTGTGGGTCGTCCGCACCAACGTTCACGAGACCGAAGTAAGCAGCACCTAGCACTGCTGCGCTAGTAACAGCACCTGCCGCCACCAGCGTTGTAATTGTTTTTTTCATGTTGAGTTCTCAAAACCACATCCGAATACCGGCCACAAAACGAGCTTCGTCCACGTCCCCGCCTTCATCCCGAATGAAATCGGCGGTTTTGCCGTAGGAACGGCTCCAGGTGACACCTATGTATGGCGCGAACTGGCGAACAATCTCGTACCGTAACCGCAGCCCGACTTCGGTGTTTGCCAGGCCAGAGCCGACGCCGCGTTCCGGGTCGTTCTTGCCATAAAAGTTGGCCTCAGCGGTTGGCTGAAGAATTAAACGATTGGTTAGCAAGATGTCGTACTCGCCCTCCAGACGGGCAGCGGTTTGACCGTTCTCGCCGATAAAGGCGGTGGCTTCAGCTTCGAAGTCATACAGGGCCAGGCCCTGAATACCGAACGCAGCCCAGGTCTGCGGATCCTCCGGTTTGAAATCCTGCCGGACGCCGGCGACAACATCCCACCACGGGCTTACCGAGCGGCCATAGAGGAGCTGCAGCTCAGCATCTTCAGTCACACCATTGGTTCGTTCACCTTCCGAGCGAATCCAGAGCCTATTGATATCGCCGCCCACCCAGCCGGATGCATCCCAAGCAAGCGTGCTACCTTCATCGGCATCTTGGTATTCCAGTTGGTCTAGCAAGAAAAAGCTGTTGAACCCGCTGTCATCCATTTTGTGCCCGTCAAGCGGGGGGAAGGCAGCCTGCCGGTCGGCATCAGTCAGCACCGGGATTGGCGTACGGCTGGTCGGGGTCGGCGAATCAGCGTTCCCGTTTCCCATCGTGGAATGACCCATCGCGCCATGATCCATGCCTTCCATGGACCCGTGATCCATGCCTTTCATGCTTCCATGGTCCATCTTGCTGTGGTCCATCGAGGCGGGTTTCGCTTTGGGCTGGCCATGGCCCATTTTGCTGTGATCAACGGGTGCAGGTTGCGTGGGTTGCTTGCTCGCGCCCATCTGGCTGTGGTCCATGCCCGGCATCGCAGCCTGTGATGAGGCGTGGTCCATCTGCATGGCACCGTGGCCCATTGCCGAGTGGTCCATTCCGGAATGATCCATTTCAGCGGCGAAGCTGGGCGAAACGCCCAGCACACCTAAAGAAACGGCGAATGCCAGCAGCGATGGTCGTGCAACGCTATTGGCCATTTTTCCCTGCCTTAGCTTTGTCGCTGCCATGCGATTCCATCATTTTGCTGTGATCCATTCCTTCCATGGAACCATGATCCATGCCCTCCATAGAGCCATGATCCATGCCTTTCATGGAGCCGTGATCCATGCCTTCATGGTTCATGCCCTGGGCTTGCTTGCTCTTCGAGCCGTTCGATTGCGCCGCGTTGGACGACTTTTGAGAGTGCTGATCATGGTTGTCACTGGACCAGGAAGACGGGGCGTACACCGCGAGCAGGCCAACCATCGCGGCAGAGAGGAAAAAGGCGCTTCGTTTCATTGGTTTGCTCATCTCGTATCTCCAGTTCATTCGTCCACGCGGACTTCTCGGAACATGCCCATCTCCATGTGGTACATGAGGTGACAGTGATAGGCCCAGCGCCCGAGTGCATCTGCGGTTACGCGATAGCTTCGTTTCGAGCCAGGCGGCATATCGATCGTGTGTTTTCGCACCATGAAATTGCCGTCCTCATCCTCCAGGTCACTCCACATGCCGTGCAGATGGATGGGGTGAGTCATCATGGTGTCGTTGACCAAGGTAATACGCAGGCGCTCGCCGTACTTGAGCCGCAGCGGCTCTGCGTCAGAAAACTTGATCCCATCGAAGGACCAAGCGAACTTTTCCATATGCCCGGTAAGGTGCAGTTCGATTGTCCGGCCAGGTTCCCGGCCGTCAGGGTCGATGAAGGTGCTACGCAAATCCGAATACGTGAGAACCCGACGCCCGTTATCGCGAAGCCCGATCCCCGGATCGCTCAGCTTTGGCGTAGGGGTCATGGTCTGCATATCGACCAGAGGGTTGTTTGTTTCGGAGGCGGGATGGTTCTGCATGGCACCGCTGGCGGCCATATTGCTTTGGTCCATACCGGTCATGTTGCCGTGGTCCATGCCAGCCATCTTGCTATGGTCCATACCGGCCATGCTGCCGTGGTCCATGCCAGCCATCTTGCTATGGTCCATACCGGCCATGCTGCCGTGGTCCATGCCAGCCATCTTGCTATGGTCCATACCGGCCATGCTGCCGTGGTCCATGCCAGCCATCTTGCTATGGTCCATACCGGCCATGCTGCCGTGGTCCATGCCAGCCATCTTGCTGTGGTCCATACCGGCCATGCTGCCGTGATCCATGCCACCCATGCTGCCGTGGTCCATCCCCATATCACTCATGGAGATGAGAGGCCTTGGATCTACAGCCGGCACCGGTGCCTGCAGGCCCTCACGGACAGCCAAGGTACCCCTTGAATAGCCGGTGCGATCCATGGATTGAGCAAAGATGGTGTAAGCCTGCTCGTTTTCAGGCTCGACAATGACATCGTAGGTTTCAGCAACGGCAATCCGGAATTCATCGATCGACACTGGCTTAACGTACTGACCGTCGGCTGCGACAACCGTCATTTTCAAGCCGGGGATCCGCACGTCGAAATAGGTCATCGCCGAGCCATTGATAAAGCGAAGCCGGATTTTCTCCCCTGGCTTGAAGATTCCCGTCCAGTTCCCATTTGGCGCCTGGCCGTTCATGAGGTAGGTGTAGGTGTGCCCGCTCACGTCAGCGAGATCGGTTGGGCTCATCTTCATCTCGGCCCACATCTTTCGATCGGCCACAGCAGCAGACCAACCTTTCTCGCTCACGTCGTCGACGAAGTCGCCAACGGTGCGCTTGTGGAAGTTGTAATAGTCCGACTGTTTTTTGAGCTTGGACATAACCCGCGCCGGGTCTTCGTCGGTCCAATCACTCAGCATGACGACATAGTCACGATCGTAGGTGAAAGGCTCTGGATCCTTGGCATCAATCACCAGCGCACCGTAAACACCGACCTGCTCCTGGAAGCCCGAATGGCTGTGGTACCAGTAGGTGCCGTTCTGGTGGACCTTGAACTTGTACTCGTACATGCCGTCGGGAGCGATGCCATGGAAGCTTAGACCCGGCACGCCGTCCATATTCGCCGGCAGGATGATGCCGTGCCAGTGGATGGACGTGTCCTGCTTCAAGCGGTTGCGAACCCGTAGCGTGACCGTGTCGCCTTCGCGCCAACGGAGTATTGGTCCTGGCAGCGAACCGTTGATGGCCATCGCCGTTCGAGCTGCCCCGGTAATGTTCACCGGGAGCTCCCCGATGTACAGGTCAAAATCGGTGCCGGTCAGTACGTTAGGCTGGCCAGGGCTGGTTACGGCCCAGACCGGCGCGCGCCACATGCCCAGCCCACCCAGTAGTCCGGTAGCAGCCAGGCCTTTGACGAATGAACGTCTCGTGGTTTTGCTTTGCATGCCGTTGCGTCCAATCAGGTAGATCGCTGATATCCAGACTGCGGGATCCGCAGCCATCTGGTTTCAATTGAGCTCCCCCAAGCCTCGTAGACTTTCGCCAAAGCACAAGGATTGCGGGAGGCAATACCCCGAAAGCTGACATAGTTCAGATTCCGGGGTGATTACATTTCTGTAAGCTAAGCTCAGCAGCTCTCGTGGCCGGGGTGCTTTTGGCTTTGGGCGGTAACAGGAGCCTCTGCTTTTTTCTCCTGAGCAACCTGGTAAGCCTGCATGGAAGATGCACGTGCAGCTTCCATCCTGGCGAAGGTGCGATCCGCGCCGCCTTCAGCCAGGGCGAGGCTCGCCATGCCGAAGGTGACTACCATCACAATCGCTTTGATCATGTTCATTTGCGTTTCCTCTAAGGGTCAGTTTCGCCTGATTGGCGCCGTTCACAGTGCTCAAGCTAGCTACCCGGCACTGTCAGCAAGCTGAGCCCGACATTACTTTTCCGTCAGCTTCTGGTTGGGTGCCTTTTTTGCTGCACACTGAAGGGCATCCAAGGGGGCGCAGCAGATGAAATTACTCGTAGCCGAAGATGAGCCAAAAATCGGGGCCTACCTGCAGCAAGGGCTGACGGAGGCAGGCTTTACCGTCGATCGTGTGGTCACAGGGACCGACGCGCTGCAATACGCTTTGAGCGAGGCGTATGACCTGCTGATTCTTGATGTAATGATGCCGGGGCTAGACGGCTGGGAGGTGCTGCGGATGGTACGTGCGGCAGGGAAAGAGGTCCCAGTCTTGTTTTTGACGGCCCGTGATGGCGTGGACGATCGCGTGAAAGGGTTAGAACTCGGGGCTGACGATTACCTGGTCAAACCCTTTGCATTCTCGGAACTGCTAGCGCGTGTGCGCACTTTGCTGCGAAGAGGCAGCAGTGGCTATGCTCAGACCACTATGAAGATGGCTGACCTGGAGGTAGACCTGCTTAAGCGCCGGGCCACCCGAAATGGCAAGCGGATCGACCTCACAGCCAAGGAGTTCTCCTTACTGGAACTACTCATGCGCCGACGCGGCGAGGTACTGCCGAAGTCCCTGATCGCATCGCAGGTGTGGGATATGAACTTCGACAGCGACACTAACGTGATCGAGGTTGCTGTTCGTAGGTTGCGGGCCAAGATTGATGACGATTTCGCCCCCAAGCTCATACATACAGTTCGTGGCATGGGCTATCTGATGGATGTTCCCGAGTAATGCGCGCCCAATCGTCGCTCGTTAAACGCCTTACCCTCATGTTCATGTTCGCGGTCATCGCCGTATTGGTCGTTGCCGGCGTGAGCTTCTACATGCTCAGTCAGCACCATTTCCAGATGCTGGATGAGCAAGCCCTGGCCGAGAAACTCGAATCCACCCGGCACATCCTTTCACTTTCAGCAGCACGTGATGAACTTGAGGATCAGGAGCCTCAACTGCGTGCTTTGTTGGGGGCTCATCAGGACCTTTCTGCGGAGATTCTTGATGCTGACGGTACTGTCCTGTTCTCGGACTCCAAGGCATCCCGCATCCCTGAGCGCTTTAAGCAGGCCTCTTCTGGCGCCGTTTGGGACTGGCAAATCGACTCGCGGAACTTCCGGGGGATTACCTCTCAACTGGCTATAGCGCAGGCGCAGGCGCCGGTAACAGTCATGTTGATGCTGGATGTCACCAGCCATGCCCACTTTTTCAAGACGCTGCAATGGTGGTTCGGCATTGGCTTGGTCATCAGCGCTCTGGTTAGTGCAGGATTGGGGTGGATCGTGGCCAAGAGCGGTCTTCGGCCGGTTGGGCAGATCACCAAGGTGGCGACATCCATGTCTGCCCGGTCCCTTCGCGAGCGAATTCCATTGGAGCCCGTGCCGCTTGAATTGCAGGAGCTGATCCTCTCCTTCAACGGAATGCTTGCACGCCTGGAAGACGCGTTCGTCCGGCTATCAAACTTCTCAGCCGACATCGCACATGAGCTGCGGACTCCGGTAAGTAATCTTCTGACGCATACCGAAGTCGTTCTGACCAAAAAACGCGACCTCGATGCCTACGAAGACAACCTCTACTCCAATCTTGAAGACCTCAAGCGCATGTCGCGCATGATCGATGACATGCTGTTCCTGGCAAAAGCTGATAACGGCTTGATCATCCCCGAGCAGGTTGATATCGATCTGGTCGGGCTAGTGTCCAGACTGATTGAGTACTACCAGCTTGCAGCCGAAGACCGAAGCATTCGGCTTGCCCTTCAAGGCGAAGGTACGATCCGTGGTGACCGGCTAATGATTGACCGGGCGGTTTCCAACATTCTATCCAACGCTTTGCGCTATACCCCCGAAGGCCACGATATCGCCGTCCGGATTGTCGAGGCGGCTGATCAAGTGAACCTGTCCGTCCAGAACAATGGGGCCACGATTGATCCGGAACATATCAACAAAATCTTCGACCGGTTCTATCGCGCTGACCCTGCAAGGCGGGAAGGAAGCCCAAGCAACGCCGGCTTGGGTCTGGCCATAACGCGTTCGATCATCGAGGCTCATGGTGGGCGAATTTGGTGTACCTCCGCTGACGGCGTGACGAGTTTTCACATCGCTCTGCCGCACGCCAAACAATCCACTTCCAAGCCTCAAACGGCTTAATGCTCATTTCATGCGTGTAACCTATACTCGGCCATCATGAACCGGCTCCTACGACTGTTCACCATCCTGCTTCTAATCGCATCGCTTCCTCTCAACGGCATGGCGGGAGTCGACTCAGCCATTGAACCATGCCCCATGCAAACCATGGGGATGGAGATGATGGCGGGGATGGATCACGATTGTTGCCAGGATACTGATCCAGGATCAGCTGCCGACCACTCCAAAGCCTGCAAAGTGGGCCAGGAGTGTAGAACCGCGAGCACAGTTCAGGTCGAAATAATTAACCCCACGCTCACCTATTCTGCGCCTAGGCCAGTAGATACCTATGCGGTGAGCCTCGTAAACAGGGCGCCTCCTGACCCTTGGCGGCCACCCCGCGCCTGATTACCTCTTAAATTCACCCCATCGTCCTGTTTTGCAGCCGGATGATGGCATGCGCTTGCGCGCTGATTTTTTGAGGAATCATTTCCATGACTCCCCCACGTTACCGATTAGGGATGGCATGTCTGGCCGCTCTGATCAGCCTGTTGTCGACGTTACCGGCTCAGGCTACACCGTTGTCTCTGGAGGAAGCGCTTCAACTTGCCGAACGCAATGCCCCCATCCTCCAGGCCAGGCAAGAGCAAATGACGGCCGCTCGACACGCTGTGATCCCAGCAGGCGAGCTGCCTGATCCACGTCTCAACCTAGGAGTGCAGAACCTTCCTGTTGACGGCAGTGATCGTTGGAGCATGAACCGCGATTTCATGACGATGCAGGTTGTCGGCCTCTCCCAGGAAGTACCAAACCGGGACAAGCGGGAGGCACGAGTTGAGACGGCACGAGCGAGCGTTGAGCGAGCCGATGCAGAGGCGGTGTTCGAGCGCTTAAAAGTGCGTGCTGCCACAGCCCAAGCTTGGGTCGCGGCGTACACCGTTCAACGGAAACTGCAGCAGTTTGAGGACTTCTACAAAGAAAACCGTCTGTTGGCCGCAGCAATCCGCGCACGCCTGGCCGGCGGTACCGGCGCGACGGCCGACGCACTTGCTCCTGACCAGGAAGCTGCGCAACTCGATGAGCAAAAAGATGTTCTGCTCACACAGGCCGCTCAGGCACGGGCTGCACTCAAGCGATGGATTGGAGAGGATGCTGATCCGCAAGCTCAAGCATTTCCGCGCTGGCCAGTGAGCGCGCCGGACTATCTACACGCTATACATGCACATCCAGAATTGGCGACCTACAACGCCCTTACGCGGGAAGCACAAGCTCAAGTGCACCAAGCCTTGGCAGAAAAGAAGTCGGACTGGGGGTGGCAGGTGGATTACCAGCGGCGCGGGCCTGAATTCAGCAATATGGTGAGCCTGCAGGTAAGTTTCCAACTGCCCTTGTTCGCTGGCTCACGGCAGGACCCGATGATCGCGGCACGTCGCGCACAAGTCCGGCAACTGGAGGACGAACAGGAAGCGGCATTGCGTGAGCATAAAGCGCAGCTGGAGACAGATCTTGCGGATTACCAGCGATTGCAGCGAGCAGTGCAGCGCAGCCGTGAAACATTGTTACCGCTAGCGGAGGATCGAGTCCGCCTCGCCCTTGCTGACTATCGAGCCGGTAAATCACCCTTAAGTGAGGTTCTCACCGCTCGACGTCAGCGGGTTGAAACACGACTGCAAGACATCGATCTGCAAGGACAGTTGGCCGCGACAGCTGCACGGCTGCACTTCGCGTATGGAGAGGTGCGCGCATGAGAAATTCAACTATCAGCCTTGTGGTATTGGCCGCGTTGGCTATCGGCGGTGGCGTTGGCTATCAGCTAGCAAAGCGTGGGCAGGTGTCCACTGCCTCCCCTGAAACGCTACAGAAGGTGCTGTATTGGTATGACCCGATGTACCCCCAGCAGCACTTTCCAGCACCGGGCAAGTCGCCCTTCATGGACATGCCACTGGTGCCGAAGTACCAGGAAAGCACCGCTGCTGAGGTGAGCCCCGCAGTTCAAGTTTCACAGGGGCTCCAACAAAACCTGGGGGTCCGTCTGGCTACCGTAGCGAAAGGGCAGCTTGCTCGAACCCTCCAGGTGAGCGGCGTGCTTACCTTCGATGAGCGGGATTTTAGCGTTCTGCAGGCTCGTACCGGTGGCTACGTCGAACGCACCTATGGCCGCGCTACAGGCGACGTGGTTGCCAAGGGCGCCCCATTGGCAGATGTGTTGACGCCTGAATGGGCGGGCTTGCAGGAAGAGTACCTGGCGCTTCAGCGATCTGGGGACAATGAATTGCGCGCTGCAGCTCGGCAACGACTACTGCTGGCGGGTATGCCTGCCGATCTTATCAACCGGATTGACCGTACGGGAAGGGTCCAGAATTCGGTAACGCTCTTGGCCCCAACAGCAGGCGTCCTTCAGGCTCTGGAATTGCGGCCAGGCATGACAATGACACCGGGTGCAACGTTGGCGAAGATCAATGGTATCGCGAACGTCTGGCTTGAGGCCGCAGTACCTGAAGCGCAAGCCCAAGGCCTACAGGAAGGACAGGCAGTGCAGGCGAATCTGGCAGCGTTCCCAGGCGAACCTGTTCCCGGCAAGCTGACCGCATTGCTGGCTGATGCGGATCTGCAAAGCCGCACCTTGCGGCTTCGTATAGAACTGCCCAACCCCGGCGGCCGGTTGCGCCCAGGCATGACCGCGCAGGTTTCCCTCCATCCGTCCGGGCAACAGGATGACAGCCTACTGGTGCCAGCCGAGGCGATCATTCGGACGGGGAAACGCGATCTCGTAATGGTGTCAGAAGACGGAGGTCGATTCCGGCCGGTGGAAGTAGTGCTCGGCCAGGAAAGTGCTGGCCAGGTGGTCGTGCTGCGAGGCCTTCAGGCGGGCCAGCGCGTTGTGGCGTCCGGGCAGTTTCTGCTGGACTCCGAAGCGAGCTTGAAAGGTATCGAGGCCGTTACTGCTGGCGATGCTCCACTTGCGCAACCTGTACAGCCGGCTCTACATCAGGCCAATGGGCGCATCGTTCAAATAGAAGGTAATCAGCTGACCATCGCTCATGGACCGTTCGTGACGCTGGGCATGCCTGGTATGACGATGACTTTCCCTGTGGCAGATCCCCGCTTGATTGCCGGACTCAAGGTTGGCGAACGCATCCGGTTTGGAGTGCGCGAGCGCGATGAAGGCATGGTCATCGAGCAAATAACCCAGCAGGAGAACCAGCCATGATCGCGAACCTGATTCGTTGGTCGGTTGGCAACCGCGTCCTGGTCCTGCTGGCAACACTGTTTGCCGTAGCTTGGGGCGTTTTCTCTCTGCGCAGTTTGCCGATCGACGCGTTGCCTGACCTGTCAGATGTGCAGGTGATTATCCGCACCTCCTACCCAGGGCAGGCACCGCAGATCGTGGAAAATCAGGTGACATATCCCCTGACCACCACAATGCTTTCCGTACCCGGAGCCAAGACAGTGCGGGGCTTTTCAGCATTTGGAGACAGCTTCGTATATGTGTTGTTTGAGGACGGCACAGATCTCTATTGGGCGCGGTCCAGGGTGCTCGAATACCTAAGCCAGGTTCAGTCTCGATTACCGGCGTCCGCTAAGCCAGTGCTCGGACCCGATGCCACTGGTGTAGGCTGGATCTACCAGTATGCGCTGGTGGACCGCAGTGGTACCCATGACCTGGCACAGCTGCGCAGCCTTCAGGACTGGTTCCTGCGCTTCGAGTTGAAAACTCTTCCGGACGTTGCCGAAGTGGCGACGATAGGCGGGATGGTCAAGCAGTACCAGGTAGTGCTCGATCCGCTGCGCATGGCCAGCTTGGGAATCACTCAAGTTGAGGTTTCGGACGCCATCGCCAAGGCCAATCAGGAAACCGGTGGCGGCGTGCTCGAACAAGGCGAAGCTGAGTTCATGGTAAGGGCTTCCGGCTATCTGAAGTCACTCGATGATTTCCGAGCCATTCCCCTGCGCCTGGCTGCGAAGGGTATACCCGTAACACTGGGCGATGTAGCCACTGTACAGCTGGGCCCTGAGGCACGTCGCGGCATCGGCGAGCTTGATGGACAGGGCGAAGCGGTGGGCGGCGTAGTAATTCTGCGCAGTGGCAAGAATGCGAAAGATGCCATCGCTCACGTCAAATCCAAGCTTGAATCGCTGGAAAAAAGCCTGCCTGCCGGGGTCGAGCTGGTCACTACCTACGACCGTAGCCAGTTGATCGATCGTGCTGTGGAAAATCTGAGCCAGAAGCTGATTGAAGAGTTCATCGTGGTCGCACTGGTGTGCGCTGCATTTCTTTGGCATCTGCGCTCATCGTTGGTCGCCATCGTCTCGCTTCCGGTTGGTGTCCTCATTGCCCTGATCGTCATGCGCCACCAGGGCATCAACGCCAACATCATGTCGCTTGGGGGCATAGCCATTGCAATCGGTGCGATGGTGGACGCCGCTGTGGTGATGATTGAGAACGCGCACAAACGGGTTGAGGCTTGGCATACGTGGCACCCTGGAAAGTCGTTGCGTGGCGAAGATCATTGGAAAGTGATGACTGAGGCAGCAGTCGAGGTCGGGCCTGCGCTGTTCTTCAGCCTCATGATCATTACGCTGTCCTTCATACCGGTATTCACCTTGCAGGCTCAGGAGGGAAGGCTGTTTGCGCCCCTCGCATTCACCAAGACTTATGCAATGGCAGCAGCAGCGGGCCTTTCGGTTACCCTGGTACCCGTGCTGATGGGGTACTGGATTCGGGGTCGTTTACCGGCAGAAGAGCGCAACCCACTCAATCGAACCCTGATACGGCTCTATCGCCCAGCATTGGAGATCGTTCTACGCCGGCCAAAGCTCACGTTGGCGGGTGCACTGTTGATTTTGCTCAGCAGTGTCTGGCCCCTGAGCCAGCTCGGCGGCGAATTCTTGCCGCCACTGGATGAAGGCGATTTGCTGTACATGCCGACTGCCCTGCCAGGTCTTTCGGCGCAGAAAGCCTCTGAGCTTTTGCAACGTACGGACCGGCTGATCCGAACGGTACCGGAGGTCGCCAGTGTCTTCGGTAAAGCGGGCCGGGCTGAATCAGCGACCGACCCGGCCCCGCTGGAGATGTTCGAGACGACTGTCCGACTTAAACCGAAGGATCAGTGGCGAGCAGGGATGACCACTGAGAAGCTGATCGAAGAGCTGGACCGTACCGTGCAGGTACCTGGGCTAACCAATATCTGGATCCCACCGATTCGAAACCGTATCGACATGCTCGCAACCGGTATCAAAAGCCCGATCGGCGTAAAGGTTGCCGGCAGCAATTTGAATGAGATCGACCGGGTGACTCTGGCTATCGAGAAGGTGGCCAAAACGGTTCCAGGGGTGACTTCCGCCCTCGCCGAGCGATTAACCGGTGGACGCTACATCGATCTGGATATCGACCGCCAATTCGCAGCGCGTTACGGCCTGAACATTGCTGATGTCCAAGCGATTGTTGCCGGCGCCGTTGGGGGCGAAAACATCGGCGAAACCGTAGAAGGCCTGGCGCGATATCCCATCAGTGTTCGGTACCCACGGGAGTGGCGTGACTCTGTTGATGCCCTGCGGCAGCTACCGATTTACACCAGCCAAGGGGGGCGAATCACACTGGGAACCGTGGCACGGGTGCGTATTGCGGACGGTCCACCCATGCTCAAGAGTGAAAACGCGCGCCCCTCGGGCTGGGTGTATATCGACGTGCGGAGACGGGACCTGTCCTCCGTCGTTGCCGACCTGCGCCGGCTAGTCGATCAGCAGGTGAAGCTCGATCCTGGCATAAGCTTGAGCTATTCCGGGCAGTTCGAATACCTGGAGCGCGCCAATGCGCGCTTAGCATGGGTAGTACCGGCGACGCTGGCCATTATTTTCGTCCTTCTCTACCTCACGTTTGGCCGCCTCGGTGAAGCGCTGCTGATCATGGCTACCTTGCCATTTGCGCTAACCGGCGGCGTATGGCTGCTGTACATGATGGGCTACAACCTGTCGGTGGCCACGGGTGTCGGTTTTATCGCCTTGGCTGGGGTCGCAGCAGAGTTTGGAGTCATCATGCTGATCTACCTCAACAATGCCTGGACTGAACGAAACGGCAACGGTACGCAGGGGCAACCTGCGCTTCTGGATGCTATCCGCGAAGGGGCCGTGCAGCGCATCCGCCCCAAAGCCATGACCGTAGCAGTGATCGTCGCAGGCTTGATGCCAATCCTCTGGAGTAGCGGTACCGGCAGCGAAGTCATGAGCCGGATCGCTGTACCCATGGTCGGCGGCATGCTCACCGCGCCTTTGCTCTCACTATTTGTAATCCCTGCGGCTTACTGGCTCGTCAGGCGCCGCGGACTCGCTGTACACGATAACCCCCAAACAGGAGTAACCCGATGAAGAAGCTACTGTGTCGGCGCTGATTGAAAACTGACCCACCCTGCCGATTGAAAAATGACCCAGGGCTGCTTGCCGATTTAGACCCCGGCAATTGTGGATAAGCCTAGCAGTCGACAGCGTCGTGAAAGTGCTGACCCTGCACTCAGCAAGGCCAGCCCAAAGAGGTCAAAACGGGTCGTCCTCCGATTCCTCGACATCCTGCCGTCTGCGCTCCCTCGCCTGGATCTTGGTCTTGGCCACCAAGGTGCTGTTTTGCAGGCGGTATGATTCATTCCCCGTCTCGACGATGTGGCAGTGGTGTGTCAATCGGTCGAGCAAGGCCGTGGTCATCTTGGCGTCGCCAAATACGCTCGACCACTCGGCGAAGCTGAGGTTGGTGGTGATGATCACGCTGGTGTGCTCGTAAAGCTTCGAAAGCAGGTGGAACAGCAGGGCTCCGCCGCTCTGACTGAAAGGTAGGTAGCCAAGCTCATCAAGGATTACCAGATCTGCACGCAGTAGTCCTCGGGCGATACGCCCTGTCTTGCCCTCATGTTTTTCACGCTCCAGCAGGTTGACCAGATCGACTGTGGAGTGAAAACGCACACGCTTGTTATGTTGGGTGATGCCGGCCACTGCCAAGGCAGTAGCGAGGTGCGTTTTACCGGTGCCAGGGCCACCGATGAACACCACATTTTGCGCTGTGTCGGTGAAGGCCAGAGTGGACAGTTCCCTGATCAATCGGACATCGGCGCTGGATACACCGAAGTCGAAGCCAGCCAGGTCACGGTGCATGGGCAGTTTCGCCATGCTCATCTGATGATGCACCGAGCGTACTGCTCGGTCGGCGTGCTCTTGATCAAGGAGATGCTCGATCAGCCATTTCGATGACGCAGTGGAAGATTCGCCTTGTGCGGCCAGCTCTGCCCAGGCATCGGCCATGCCGTGCAGGCGTAAGTCTTTGAGTTCCTCTGTGAGATCACGCATTGCGCACCTCCTCATCCGTGCTGCGCAACCGGTCATAGCGTGCGGTATTGGCAACAGGGGTAACGTTCAGTTGCAGGTTGGTTTCGACCGAGGGTGGTGCTTCACGAGCGGTCAGACGGGCCACGATGTTGAGGATGTGGTCAGCGCTCAGGCTGCCAGACTCCAAAACCAGCTCAACCGCTACGAGAACAGCATCCAGGCCAGCGATGGGCACGGCGGCCAAGACCTGGGTCATAACCCGGTCACCCTGTAGATTCCGCAGCAGCCCGCGCCTGAGCAGGCGTAGTGGCTTAGGCAGATCGGCAAACGGGGCACCATTGCGTAGGGCCCCCGGTTTGCGTTCAATGAGGGGGATGTAGTGTTGCCAGTCGTAGCTGACCTGATCGCGATCAAACAGGCGCTCATGGCTAGCAATCACACCCTCATCGGCAATCACGACGATTCGCGAGGGATAGAGCCGACTGCTGACCCACTGGCCAACACGCTCACAGGGTACTGAATAGCGGTTGCGAGCCACGTTGATCAGACAGGTGCTGGAAACGCGAACCGTGCGTTCTACATATCCGTCGAAAGGCGTCGGCATCGGCATCATTTCGACGCGCTCCAATTCCAAGACTTCTGCGACGGTAAGGCCGTTGTACTGCGGATGAATCAGCTCATGCCAGAGAGCCCGGCAGCGCTGGGCAAGCCAGGCATTCAACTCTTCGAAGCTATGGAAAGTATTGTCGCGGGCGGACAGCCAGATGCGGCGCCGACTGTCTTGGACATTCTTTTCGACGATACCTTTTTCCCAGCCGGACGCTACGTTGCAGAAGTCCGGGTCGAACAGGTAGTGCGAGCACATCACCATGAAGCGAGCATTGACCGTGCGGCCTTTACCCTTGGAGACCTTGTCGACCGCAGTTTTCATGTTGTCGTAGATGCCGCGACGCGGCACGCCACCTAAGGCGGCGAATGAGCGGGTATGGGCATCGAACAGCATTTCATGCCCTTGGCTGGGATAGGCCACTAGCCAGAAAGCTCGGCTGGCACATAGCTTCATGTGCGCGACCTGGACGCGCCTGAAAACACCGCCAACCAGCAGGCCTTCCTCGCTCCAATCGAACTGGAAGGCCTCGCCCAAGGCGAATGCCAACGGCACAAATGCCCGTACCGCCTTGCCTTGCTCTCCGCGCCAATGACGAACGAAGGCAGTGAGCTGGCTGTAGCCGCCGTCATAGCCTTCAGCGCGGATCATGGCCAGCAGCGCCTTGGCACTGCGACGATGTTGCTTGGCCCTTAAGGCATCAGCCCGCAGCGCTTGCTCCAACATCTCGTGAAAGGGACTGAGCTTGTTGAACACGGCTCGACGCTGATAAACCGGCTGTTTGGACTCCGGCGCTCTGACCCATTTTCGGATGGTGTTGCGCGACAGTCCGGTGCGCTTGGCTATCTCATGCAACGACAGCTTGTCGCGGAAATACATCCGCCGAATTTTGCCCATCATTTCCATGCTGATCACCCTGTGTTCTCCTGCTCAAAAATTGAGCAGGTGCAGTGGAACACCTGGGTCAGTTTTCAGTCAGCACAACGGGCGAAACTGGGTCAGTTTTCGGTCAGCGGCAACAATGCTACTTCGGCTTTTTAGGTGAGGACGGGGACTGTGAGTTGAATCGCCCCTGGTTTTCTAGACACTCTCCAAGCTCAGGAAATAGCGTTTCTCATACTCTACTGGAGACAGCTGCATAGCACTGCTGTGTCGGCGTTTAGGGTTATAGAACATCTCGATGTAATCGAAAATATCACTTCGGGCTTCTTCACGGGTTGTGTAGATCTTTCGTCGGATTCGCTCTCGCTTCAAAAGCTGGAAAAAGCTCTCGGCTACGGCATTGTCGTGGCAGTTTCCCCGCCGGCTCATGCTGCTGATTACATTGTTGGCCTTCAAAAAGCTTTTCCAATCCGAGCTACTGAACTGACTGCCTTGATCTGAGTGAATCATAACTTGCTGCTGAGGCTTGCGTCGCCAAACAGCCATCAACATCGCGTCGATAGCCAGGTCGCTGCACATCCTTGGCTTCATTGACCAACCAATTACTTGGCGTGAGAACAGATCCAGCACTACCGCGAGGTAGAGCCACCCTTCATAGGTGCGGATGTAAGTGATATCTGTCACCCAGACCTTGTTCGGCTCACTTACCTTGAACTGCCGCGCGAGGTGGTTGGGCGAGGCCACTGTTGGTTTTCCACCATAGAACCCTGGACGCCGCCGATAGCCCGTTTGAGAACGCAGTCCCTCCGCCTGCATCAAGCGCCTGACTCGATTTCGGCCGCATTCCTCTCCCAGCTCACGCAGGTCATCGTGAATTTTGCGGTAGCCGTATACACCTCCGCTTTCCAGCCAAGCGTGTTTGATCAAGCCAAGCAGACGTTGATCTTCTTTTGCTCGGGCAGATTGAGGCTCGGCCAGCCAGGCGTAATAGCCGCTGGGGTGCACCTTGAGGGTTTGGCAAAGGCGCCGCACCGGGTAATCAGTCGAGTGCTTCTTGATGAAGGCGTACTTCAGCCGCACTCCTTGGCAAAGTACGCGGCGGCCTTTTTTAAGATGTCTCGCTCTTCCGTCACGCGCTTGAGTTCAGCGCGTAGCTTGCGCAGTTCGGCCTGCTGATCGTCGTCTTGCTGACGCTGCTCTTGGGGCTTGCTGTAGACCTTGATCCAGGCGTAAAGACTGTGCACGGACATGCCCAGGCGCTGGGCGACATCGGCGACAGGTTTGCCTTTCTCGGTCACTTGCTTGACCGCTTCGATCTTGAATTCTTCGGGGTAACGCTGACGACTCATGGCACCTCCTATTTGGGCCTCATTATGAGGCTTGGAGGTGTCTACGAAACCAGGGGCGATTCAGAGTGAAGATGGCCCGGGAGGAACTGGGCGATCTGCTGGAGCTGACTCAGGCCTGAGGAGGCCTGCTGTAAACCACTTTTTTTCACTGTAAACCACAGTGGTTTACAGTGAAAAAAGTGGTTTACAACGTAGCTATGACACGCGCCCTGGCCACTCCCCAGGCCAGCGCGCTCCTCATTGGTTCGTTCAGCCGGACGTCGAACACCTGTGCTGCTCGGGGCCTTGCCACGCCGCGGTGTCCTATAATTCATCTTCAGCTGAATGGAGCAAAATGTTGTGAAGCGCACATTCATTGGAATGGTCGAGGCTGGTGAGCCACTGATGAGGCAAGCGCTTGAAGCTATCCGACAGGCCCACGAAGCGGAGGCTGCTGGATTGCCAGACCTTGAGGTACAGCGTCTTCACCTATTGGCAGATTCGCTCTATCAGGCGGTCATTGATTTTCAGCTCCTCAAAGCAGGTAAACCACCGTCGACTATCCAGTGAGGACCTGCCGCTACATGACGAAAAAGATACCAGCTCTTCTCCCCGACCACCCCATGTATACCGACGCAGTGGATGCGATGAAGCAATACCACGAGGCGCAGGCTTCTGGCTCATCTGCCGAAGAGGTTGAGCGCCTGCGTCAAATCGCAGAATCACAATTTCGGGCTGTCAGCGAGTATCAGCTCAACGCTCTGGGATATCAGTCTCGTCGTCCGCACTGAAGGGATAACCGATCCGGAGGTAGCTTCAGAATCCATCAAGCCAAGCGGAAGACTCACGACGCGGTCCGATTGATCAGCGAGACGGTCGGGAGGGTTTGCACACAGCCCCAAAAAAAAAGCAGCTCCCGAGAGCTGCTTTTTTCTTACTCCCCCTTTTTGTGCTTGTGGGGTTTCAGGTCCGGATGGTCCTTCTGCTTTTCAGGGGTGACTCGCTGCCTTTTGTCCGGAGTGCCATCTTCATTGGTGCGCTTTGGGCCTGGCTTGATGCTCATGCAAAACTTCCTTTTCCGCTTGGGTTGTTGAATGCAGCTATGTAATTAGTCCAGCTTCTCTCAGCTGTCAAAGCAGGCTGGTGCAGAACCGCCTGGCCGATGATCCGGTCCACATCGAACATTCAGAGGCCAGAATAAGAGCCTCCGACAAAGGGCTTACAAGGGGCAGTGAAATCCAGCGCTGAGCGATACGAAGACGTCTGGACGTTCATCATGCCGAGCACGGTGTGGAACAGGTTGTCGTGGCTCAGCGGTGACGTGGTTTGAGCTTTCAAACAACCCACGTTGACCTTTTCGCTCTTCGCGAGCGAGTCAGACATCCAAAGTACCAACGGCACCTTTGTTTGCTCGTCAGGAGCCATCGCGTAAGGCAGCCCGTGTAGATAGAGCCCACCCTCCCCCAGCGATTCGCCGTGGTCCGAAACGTACATCAGCGCAGTGTCGAACTTGGTGTTGGCCGCCAGGATATCGATGAGATTTGCAGTCACATAATCGGTGTAGAGGATTGAGTTGTCGTAGGCATTGACCACCTCCTCCTGCTTACATTTGTCGAGCTCGTTGGTCTCGCACACCGGTGCGAATTTCTTGAATTGCGAGGGGTAGCGCTTGTAGTAGGCCGGGCCGTGACTGCCTTTGTAGTGGAGCACCAGGACAGCATCGCCTTCCTGGCGCTTGATGAAGTCTTGCATCTCCGTGAGCAGCACCCCGTCCTTACACTCCTCGCTGGTGCACAGTTGGGAATCCGCGTGAGAGGCAGCCTTGTGGTTGGGAACCCTGTCGCAGACCCCTTTGCACCCCGAGTTGTTGTCAGTCCACATGACACTGATGCCAGCGCGTTGAAGCACGTCGAGCAGCCCTTCTCGGCTCTTGGCCAAGCCATCTTTGTACTGGGCCTTACCCACGTCCAGGAACATGCATGGCAGCGAGACCGCGGTAGCGGTACCGCAGGAGCTCACGTTCGTGAAGCTAATGACATTTCGCTTTTCTAGTTCCGGATTCGTTTCACGGGAGTAGCCGTTGAGGGAGAAGTTGGCGGAGCGAGCGGTCTCTCCTACTGCCAGTACCAGCAGCCTGGGTTTACGAGCCGCACCCTGTCGATTAACTACCGCATCAGTACCAATGGCCGTCAGCGTTTTAGGTGAGGCCAGCTGACGCTTCAGGTACCCATGGCCAGCCGCAAACAAGTTGGTAGGTACCAGAATCAGCCGGATCTCCCGATTGTTGCGCAGCAAGGAGGCATACGACTGGTACTGACTCAACGCGATGCCAGATAAGGTCAACAGAGCGAGCGACAGAGCAATGAACCTGCTGACCAAAGCTTTGGCCCAAGGCTTGCGCCGGAGGGGAACCCGGGCAATCAGGTAGACGGGCAACACCCCAACCATTGCGACCCAAAGACCGAGCTTCCAATTCAGCAGCTCGGTTGCCTCAGCGACGTCGGTCTCCACAACGTTGGTGAACATTGTGTAATCGATCACGATGCCGTAGGCATTCATGAAGTAACTCGCAAAAGACGCGCTGATCAGTACCAGGCACAGTATGGGTTTGGCCAGCCGCCCCCATGACAGCAAGCTCAGAACGGTAAACACCCATGCGAATACTATGACTGGGAGGCTAGCCGCTAGCTGCCAGTTCACTTCATCGGTTTTGAATACCAGCTTCCAGAGCACGTTCCAGAGCTCAGCGTTCGCGAATAGCAGTAACCAAAAAGTCACCAGGCCGATTAGCAAATTAGTACTGATGCCTTTCTGCCGCGCATTGCGAATAGCAAAGATCCATTTGCTTAACAGGGTGTGAACAATGGATTTGGAAGGTGTCATTATCAAACTCTGGAAGCTGCTTATCCATGGCGGTAGCTATGGAGTTAGCGGGAGCTACAAGGCAAACCGTCGACAGATGCTGAGCGATTGCGCAATGTGCGGAGCGTCAGAGGCCTTAGGCCCCTAGGCGTTGGGGACGCTTAGTATGTGTGAGGCATAGGGATAAAAAGAGAAATGAATCTCGCTGAGCGCATTATTTCCGGGACCTGATAACGACACGATGACCTCGGGATTACAATGCTGACAGAAATCCAATTACTGCTGTTTTGATTGTCATTGATCACGCTATGATCAAAATTAGGGGGATACTACCCACCAAAAGCAATGCTCCGCTCAGCTAGATAAATTTAATTTCACAAACAAAACGGTTTCGTTTTGTCGTAGGCTAATTTTGAACTTTCAATTCAACTTACAAGTCTTTCTCGCGAGCAGAATATTATTTTCAACTTTTGCTCGTTAATATGTCACCCATCAATGAGGGGCGAATACCATGAGCTTTTTCAAAAACATCCTGGGCGGGCACCATGGCCGTGGAAACCACGGTGGAGGCAAGCACCACAGCGGGGGACATGGGGCCGAGCAATATGATCGCCATGGCCGGCAGCAGGGCTGCGACGGCGGTAATCAGGTGTATGACGGCGGGCGCCCTCCCACTCCTGCCCCCATCAAAGATCTGCAGGGCTGCAGGCAGTGCCGGACGGCCAACGATCCGTCAGCACGCTTTTGTCTAAACTGCGGAACACCGCTATCGAGTGGTTGCACCGCCTGCGGCTCGCTGCTGAGTGCAGGAGCAAGATTTTGCAGTCACTGTGGCCAAGCGACGCTCTAAGGCTAGGTAGACAGGAAGGCCAACGAGACCACAACCCTGCGCAAGGAGAAATACGTGGGTTCAAATCATGACCATGGCAGCGCTGCAGTACGCGAGGGGCATCAGAAGAAGCTAATCATGGCGCTCGGCTTGACTGGCAGCTTCATGATTGCAGAAGTGATCGGTGCGTGGATTACCGGCAGCCTGGCGCTGCTGTCGGACGCATCTCACATGTTCACAGATACTGCCGCCTTGGCGATCTCACTGATTGCACTTCAGATAGCCAAGCGGCCGGCGGATCAGAAAAGAACCTTCGGCTATGCGCGCCTGGAAATTCTGGCTTCGACGTTCAACGCCGTGCTGCTCTTCCTGGTGGCGATGTACATCTTGTATGAGGCCTACCAGCGCTTCTTCATGCCGGCGGAGATCGCTACCGGAGCGATGATGTGGATCGCAATCGCCGGCCTGATCATCAACCTAATTTCGATGCGCCTTCTGGCATCTGCGAGCAACGAAAGCCTCAACGTCAAAGGAGCCTACCTCGAAGTTTGGAGCGACATGCTCGGCTCGCTTGGCGTAATCATCGCGGCACTTATCATCCGCTTCACCGGCTGGACCTGGGTCGACACGATTGTCGCTGTGGCGATCGGCCTTTGGGTTCTGCCGCGGACGTGGCAGTTGCTTCGCGAAAGCCTGGGGATCCTCATGGAGGGTGTCCCGAGGGGGCTCGACGTTACGGCAATCGAGGCCACCATCCTCGGAGTAGATGGCGTGACGGACGTTCATGACTTGCACGTGTGGGCTGTCAGCAGTGGCAGTAACGTGATGACGTCGCACGTAGTGGTTCGGGATTCTGCAGATGGGGATGCTGTGTTGGCGGCCGTCGTGGATGCTGTCAGCGATGCATTCGAAATCCATCACTGCACCATCCAGATCGAGCGGGCAGCTTTCCACGAGAGCGTTCCCTCACCCTCGCACTGACCGATCGGTAAACACCATGCAAACACATCACCCTCCTGGCTGAGGGTGATGTTGCAAAAAAAATGCGGTGAGGGATGCCGTAAACGGCAGGAGCGCTTCAAGGGGGTTGGTGAATGGCTTCGCCTGCCCTCGTCAACAACCTCCAGAAGGCTCAGCGATGGCCTGGATCATCACGAAGTACCTACTCACTGCCGGTATAGTGATTCTCGTGTCAGAGCTGGCGAAACGCAGCGACAAGCTGGGCGGCTTGGTCGCCGCCCTACCCTTGGTCACGGTCGTGACGTTGGTCTGGCTCTATTTAGAGAACCAGAGCATGGAGAAGATCTCCAACCATGCTTGGTACACGTTCTGGTACGTGCTTCCGACCCTACCGATGTTTATTGCTTTTCCATTGCTGCTACCTAAGCTCGGCTTTTGGCCGACACTGATCAGCAGCATCCTCATCACAATGGCCAGCTTCGGAGGCTTCGCCATACTGCTGCGCCGGTTCGGCATTGAGCTTCTATGATCCGGTGGCCGCAGGGATCATCTTGATGAGTCTTAACGGCTATTAACACACTCGCCCTTCACCAGGTAGCGAACCATGTGCAGTTCGCCTTTCGAGTCTTCGTAGGTCATCATGCTTCTTACATTACCGCAGTACCGCACACTGGGTGATACATACACCAACTTACCAACGTCCAGGTCCATGCCATAGGCGTAGTCTTCTAGTTGAGGCATGGGCTTTTTTACGCGTTGAGCATAATCCGCTGTAGCCTCTCTAGCAGTACGCTCGATGCGTTTATTGATCTCCATACCGCTTTGGGCATTGGCTGTTAGTGATGTAAAGAGCAAAAACACGGCGATCGCTGATACAGTAGTGTTCATAAGAAGTCCCTTAATAAAAAAGCGCCCGTAGGGGGGCGCTAAAATTCACCTACCAAAGGAGCGTATGGTTTACAGGTGAATGCACTGGCGCGAACAACTGCTCGGTGCTCTTGCCAAGCTGCTTTGAAATGAGACAATTTCCAAAGCAGCGATGCCTCTTCCGCTGCCCTTAAACTAGCAAAGGAGGCTAACACCAAGATGATCGGGCAATTACAATTTGGACATGTAATAGATTGTAAGATAATTATTCGAGAGAATATCGAGCCGCCACGTGAACTAATTTGCAGAAAGGCGCTGCGGTTTGCGGCCGTGCATGGGGTCTGCCTGCGTGGCGCCCTCGATCCAAGGCCAGTACCAGTCCTTGCAAGCTAACGACCGAAATGCTGCCTGTCCTGGCCGATTCCACCTGCCAGGCGAATCTGTCATACACCGCCGCAGGCCCCAGAATCCGCTATGCTTAGGGGTGGAGCCTGCATGACTGTCAGAAATCTTGCGGCTACATTACAAATTTGTAGGATTTCGCCGCGGCCAGCTTCTTCGCGTTAAGATTCAAGCGTCCTCAGGTGACCCGGCGTATGGACAGAGGTAGCGACTACCACATGCCATACCCTCAGCCAAACTTTCGAACAGCCTGCAACCATAATCTTGGCGGATTAGGCCAACTCCTTCCTCACACCTTGAGATAAGTTATGCGCGTTCTAGTTGTGGAAGACGAAATTAAAACTGCCGAATATCTTCAGCAGGGCCTATCCGAAAGCGGGTATGTCGTAGATATCGTGCACAACGGTGTAGATGCTCTGCACTTGTTCAACACTAATGTCTATTCGTTGGTCCTCCTGGACGTGAACCTCCCGGGTATCGACGGCTGGGACCTGCTGGAAACCATCCGTAAGACCAGCCGGGTCCGCATCATCATGCTGACCGCCCGCGGACGCATCAATGACAAGCTCAAGGGCTTGGACGGCGGCGCGGATGACTACCTTGTGAAGCCATTCGAATTCCCTGAGCTGCTTGCTCGCATCCGTTCGCTGCAACGCCGTGGTGATGAGTTAGTCGAGAAGAGCTCGCTGAAAATTGCCGATCTGGAACTCGACTCCGTCCGCCATCGCGTCTTCCGCGGTGGCACACGCATCGATCTCACCACCAAGGAATTTGCGCTTCTGCACCTGCTCATGAGCCGAACGGGCGAAGCGCTGACTCGCTCTCAGATCATCTCGTTGGTCTGGGATATGAATTTCGATTGCGACACCAATGTCATCGATGTAGCCATCCGGCGCTTGCGCTCGAAGATCGATGAGCCGTTTGAAACCAAGCTCATTCACACGCTTCGTGGCGTTGGGTACGTTTTTGAGGAACGCGCATGAGGCCATTCAGCCTGGCTGCAAAGCTAGGGTTAAAAGTTGGGTTGATGAGCGCAGCGTTGCTGCTTCTGTTCGCCACCTTTGGCTATCTGATGGTAGGCAAGGCTCTGGAAAGAAATGCCAGAGCAGACCTGGAAGTAAAGATGGCGGGGATGGCTCACAACCTGTCCACCATCCCGGACATCTCCGGCGTCAACGCGGATGCGCATCAGCTTGTCGATTTGGTCATGGGCCACAACAACCTGTATGTGAGCATATTCGATACCTCACAGAATCAGACTCCCCTGCTCTCGATTGGCTCGAAACAGGTCAATCTGGAGGTGCACAAGTTTCAGCCGGCGGCCCAGCCCAAAGAGCACGAATGGCGTGATACGCAGGACCGTCCTCTGCTGAGTGCTTCTCGAATCATGCGTTTGGGCGATGGAACAGAGGTCAGCGTCTATATGACCATGGACCAGTCATCCAGTGAGGCGCTGCTCGATGCGTTGCTGACCTGGGCCTTGATGATGTCCCCCGTCATCCTCGCACTGATCTTGGCCATTGGCTGGTGGACTGTGCGCAGAGGCCTGCTACCACTGACCAAGTTCCTCAAGATCGCCTCGAAAATCTCAACCGAGAGCCTCGACCATCGCCTTCCAACTGATGGGATGCCGGCAGAACTCAAAATGCTCGCCGACGGCATCAACATCATGCTGGCTCGCCTGGATGATGGGGTTCAGCAGCTCTCGCAGTTTTCTGACGACCTTGCTCACGAACTTCGAGCACCGCTTTCCAACCTGATGGGCAAGGCCCAGGTTGCCTTGACCAGAGAACGATCGCTTTCCGAGTACCGGGAGGTTCTGGAGTCGTGCACAGAAGAGCTGGACCGCATGAGCCGCATGGTTTCCGACATGCTGTTCTTGGCCCAGGTCAGTCATCCAGCATCAATGGTGGAGTTCGAATCCGTCTCCTTGGTCGACGAGGTTCAGCGAGTGTGCGAGCTCTTCAGCATTTCAGCAGAAGAAGGCGAGATTCAGCTGCAGATCTCCGGCAGTGATGACGTGGTGCGCGGGAATCGCCTGATGGTTCAACGTGCCGTCTCGAATCTGGTCTCGAACGCGATCCGTTACTGCCCTCGCGGCCGCACGGTCTACGTTAAGGTGCAGCATAGTGCGAGCGGTACGACGTTGAGTGTCGGCAACCCCGGCCGTGGTATTGCCAAGGAACACCACGCGCACTTGTTTGAGCGGTTCTACCGTGTGGACAAGAGCCGAGCACGGAGCGAAGGCGGTACCGGTCTTGGCTTGGCCATTGTGCAGTCGATCATGAGTCTGCACCAGGGATCGGCGAGCGTGGAGGTGACCGAAGAAAACTTCACCTGGTTCCACCTTCACTTTCCGGAAGCCCAGCAAATGCAGCCGGCAATGACCGCCGCTTAAATTGCGCAGACACGATTAGGCCCGTCAATCGACGGGCCTTTTGTTTGCCTCAATGCATCAGTGCCGAAGGACCACAGGGTCCATGGGCGACCGCAGAATCACCGACTTAATAATCTTCTGTTCGTCAGGATTGGCGTTTTTCCACAGGTGTGAGAAGTACTGAGCATTCACTTTCTCTTGAGCACTTACGCTGCCGGCGGCATCGATCAGGCGCATGGTCGAGTAGACACAGATCAGCGCCAGAATGAAGAACGCCGTGGCGACCACCATCACATAACGCTTGGCCAGCACCGGTGCCCGCTTGAGCTCCTGGATAGAGGCGTCCGCCGCCTTTGTCGCTGCTGTAAGCTCCGAGATCAGTGGCTGGATGGCGGTGTCGACTCCGCGGCATGCAGCTGAATACGCTGATGCAGCGGCGCGCAAGGCAACCTCCTCCGCGTTCGACCAAGCCTTCTCCGCCTTTCGCACCTCCTCCTGAATCTGCCGGCCGACAGCGTCCACCTGCTCCACCAGTTCGTTCGACCTCTCCAGAACAGCGCTGGAGGTGCGCGTCTGCGAGGTCAGCTCATCGAGCTGGACAGTGAGTTTTTCAGTGCAGCGGCGAAAGTCACCGATAGCAACTGCCCAGGGCTCTATGTCATTCATGGCTATCTCCTAGGGCGGCCAACAACGCCGCGCTGAATTAACGCGCTAGATATCAAAATTGTAATTTAAGAGAAAATTCGAAGTCGCCCTCGACAGTGCCGAGATAGACATGATCCTTCCAGATTTGAAGATTTAACGCATCCTATCTGCAGCCAAAATTACGGAATTGTAATTATTGACTCACCTTGTCGTTAGCTTCGCGTTCCTAAACTACAAACCAACAAAGGCCGCTAATCAGGTTGGCCTAGTATGAACCGAGGTTCACAATGAAATTTGTCAAATCTATCGCTATTGGCAGCCTGCTGCTGGGTCTCATGGGTACCGCTTACGCTGAAGGCGGCTTCGAGCGAACGAAACAGTTCAACGAGAACTTCCGAACCGAACAGGCTCGCCTATGGAGCGATGACTCTTCGGACCAGAACAAACAACAAGTCGCTCAAGAGCAAAAGAAAGAAAGCAAGGATGGTAAGGAACAAGCCGACAATTAATCGGCGGTTAAATAGGACTTCAAATGACGAAAGAAATCGACAAAAAAGCCAGGGTAAAACCTGGCTTTTTTGTGCTTGGAATTTAGCCTTCGTTCTTGCGAGGCGTTTCCGCATTGCTTTCTCCGGCCAGACCCTCGGCACCTTGTGCGGGGCGTTTCCAATGGCACAGCAGGAGCTGGCTGGCGTTCGCTTCGGTGATCGATGTGCAAGCTAGATCAGCGGGCAGACCATCCTTGCTGTCTCGCAAGCGCCTGGACAGATAGAACGAGCCATCCCGCGGCCACTTGGCAGGATCCTTGATGTTCTCGGACTTCCCGCTGCTGTAAAACTCCGACGAGTATGAGCGGCGGCCAGGATAGATCAGGGGAGCGGAATGAGCAGACTGCACATTGAGCCAGGCTTGAACCACATCCCGCTGATTCTGAGGGCGCTCCTCTAGTACCCCGGCGTAGATGATGCCCGCACCGATGATTGGCAACACCAATGCGCTCGCAGCGGCAGCCCAGGTGGTCTTCGGGCCAACTTCGCTGACCCGTGCAGACAGCAGCAATGCCCACGCTGGCAGCGCGGGTAGCAGGTAGGTCCACAGAATGTTGCCTGCAAATGTGAAGAAGACCGGTGTCGCCAAGGCCCACAGCCAGAGGTAGGCTTTGAAGCGCTGCATCGATCCACGCTTGCGGATCAACAGTGGTAGAAACAAGGCCCATGGCAGTAGCGACAATCCGAGCTGGATCCAGATGCTGCCGTACGGCTTGGCATGAGCACTACCATAGAGGTCCCCTGCCCAGTTACTGACGACGTAGCGGCTCCAGTGCTCACCAACGAAGAAGTACTCCATGAAGCCGGGCGTTTTCATCTCGGCCGCGACATACCATGGCACGGATATACCGAACATGAGTACAAGGCCGCTAATCCAGGGAAGCCTCAGTACCCGTCCCCATTCCTTGTAGATAACGAACCAGGCGAATGCCGGCGCCCCCATAAGCACCAGGGTCAGCGGCCCTTTGGCAAGCAAGCCCAGCCCGAGACCTGCGAACATCAGGTAGGCATCCGCCTTGCTGGCGCACTTCATCCAACGCCAGAAACCGTAGCTGGCCAGCAGAATCGAGAACGACAAAACAGGGTCAGTCAGCACAACACCGCTGGAGACCAGGCCAAGTGTGGTGCTGGAAAAAATAATGGCAGCCCAGATGCCGGCGTTACGAGAAATCTGCTGCGTGCCGAGTTTGATGATGATGAAACAGCTTGCCAGGTGGAGTAGCCACGCTGGGAAGCGCGCAGCGAACTCGTTAACGCCGAAGACCGTCATGCTCGCGGCCTGGGTCCAGAAGGACAACGGAGGCTTGCCCCAGAACGGTACCCCGTAGTCGAACATGGGCGTGATCCAGTCATTCAACTCGACCATCTTGCGAGCCATTTCAGCGTAACGGGCCTCAGATGTGTCCATCAGCGGGTAGATGCCCAGCCCCACCAAACGCAATAGCAAAATCGAACCCAGGACCCACCACAGCGTCCTCTCGTTCTTCAGGTTCAGCATTTCTTACCCTCGATCGAAGCCATCGAAGGGTGGAGTGACACGGGATCTGCCTTGTTGCTGTGCTTCAGGAAATAGAGAGGCCGGCGCTTCACTTCCGCGAGTGTCACGCCCAGGTACTCCCCCACCATGGCGACACCGACGCACATGAATGAAGCCATTCCGACGATCAGGTGATGGATGTCGAAACTGCCTGCCACAAGCGACGCAAGCATGTAGCAGATGCTGGAGACGAAAAGACCGAAACTGATGAGGCTGAAAATGCGCAGTGGTTTGCGAGAGAAGCTGACGATGCTCTCGATGGCCAGATTGAACAGGCCAGCTGCATTCCATTTGGTGCTCCCGGCATGGCGAACAGTGCGATTGTAGGGCAGTTCGATGGTACGAAAGCCTACCCAGCCGATCATGCCTTTGAGAATCCTGGAGCGTTCATCCAGGGCCCGCAGGGCTGCCAGCGGCGCAGGCCCAATCAATCGGAAATCGCTGACATCGGCCGGCATGTCCACCTTCTCCACCAGGCGCTGCATGACCCAGTAGTAAGCCCGGGCACTCATGCGCTTGAACCACGAATCACCGATTCTCAGGTTGCGCTGCATGTTCACCACGTCGTAGCCGCGTTGCCAGTAGTCCACCATGGCCGCGATGAGCTCTGGTGGATCCTGCAGGTCGACATCAATGAAGATCAGCGCACTGCCACGGGCATGGTCTATCCCGGCGCTCAGTGCAGCCTCTTTGCCGAAGTTGCGACTCAGGGACAGGCAACGTACAGATGACCCATCCTGATAGTGGCGAAGAATGTCGGCCGTCCGGTCATTACTGCCGTCGTCGACATAGAGGATTTCGCAGGAGACGGGTAAGCGCTTCACCACGCGGGTGATTCGCTGGTGGAACTCGGGGATGGTTTCCTCTTCCTGGAAGCAAGGGACCACGATGGTTAACAAGGGATCAGGGCGCTCGGGAAAGCGATGTAATGTCTGCATGATTGAATGTCCAAAAACGATGTGCAATGAATCCAAGTGCAGTGAGGCTTAAGGTCACTACGACTTGGGAGATGAGCGGTGACAGATTCGACTTGATGAGGAACCACATACCCACGCCATTGCCGAAGTTTGTGGTTAACGCGACCAGTGCAAACCTGACAGGCTGAAACTTACGAGAGCCATCTGCCACAAAACAGAGCGCCCTATTTCCAATGAAGCTCGCGATTGCGCCAACCATGCCGCCACAGATACTGGCCAGTAACGGAGTAACGAATTCTGTCGTAACCAGCAATAGGAACACCGCATAATGGACTCCCGTTGCTATGAAGCCGATCCCCAGATAACGAATCAGTAAGGTAGTAAGAGGTGGGGTTTGATTTTCCATGCCCAAAGCCTATGGAGGCAAAGGTGAAAAAATAGTGAACTAAATGTAAATGCGTAATTAGCCGAATCTATATATGGTAAGTAACAAGTCGGCGCACTAGGCTAGCACGCTACAATATCAGAGGGATTGCCTGAAAATTACGCTTTCGAAATAAAAGCCTTCCGATAACGCATGCATGACCCGTGGATTACAATGTTGACAAGATAAGGAAACACCGGGTGGCATTGAGATAGATTCCCCGAATTAAGGGGGACCTAATGGTTACACAAAATGAAACATATACAAGCAGCGTTGTTCCTTACAGCCCTGACATATTGGATGATTTGCCAATTGATGATCAGCTGGCCGTAGAGTTTTTCGCAACAGCACGTTGTGCCAGTTTCAAACAGGCTGCCCGAGGGCTCAATGTGCCAGTGGTAGGCCTGCGGAAACGCTTGGAGAAACTGGAAGAGCACATTGGTGCTCCCGTGTTTGTCTACAAACACAACAAGCTTGCCCTGACCCGCACAGGCGAGAGGGTCAGCCATTACCTGTGCCAGCTCTTCGGCCCAGACGGCCTTGGCAAGTCCGGTGAAAAGGAAGTCCCCAGGCTTACCATCGCGATCACAGAGCCAGTGCTGAACGACATCGTAAACCGCGATCTAGTCGCCTACGTGCGTGATCATGCCGAAATGCAGCTGGAAATCCATTCAGAATGCACAACGCAGATGCTTTCTGAGTGTGAAGTCGATGTGGGTATCGCTTTGGTGAGCCCAGATGATAAAGGCGCGCTTGATCGCCATCCTACGTATAGGTTTGAAAGGCTTGGCCGGATTGGGCACGCCCTGTTCATTTCCAGCCGCTATTCAAGAAGCGTCACCCTTCCAGTGGAGAGCTTGGATTTGCACAACTTCATGCTCGTTGTCCCTTGGGATGAAGAGATCTTGGCGGGCTCACGAAAGTGGGCATCGATAATGGCTGAGCATCAGGGCGGTACCACTCGGGTCAAGAGCTACAACCTATCACGAGGCCTTGTCGTTGGCGGTGCGTGTATTGGAGTGCTGCCCGACTACAGCCGAAAACTGGAGAGAAATATCCTACCCGTGCCGGGTTTCCTGGACGACCTGGAGGAGAAAGATGTCTATCTTGTTATCAAAACGAAGCTTGTCCGCAATCCGCAGGTTTTGGAAATTCGAAGATTGATCAAGAAGAGCTTCTTTGATAAGAAGGACTGGCTTGTTCGGTAACAGTTTTGTTAGGTTTCAAACTCCTCCGTTAACACTACAGAAACACAACTGTCATATTCGCTTGCAACCTAGTCAGAGTGCTTAGAACAAAGGCATCTTGTTACAGCGGGTGACAACCGTGGCCTGCTCCCATCTGCAAGATAAATTTAGGCCGGCGCAGGGCGAAATATAACGTCGGTAGCTAAGCACTTAACATACGAGAGGCAAGCAATGATCCGTTCTTCGAACATGCGGGAAAAGCTGTTGGCTGCCGCAATAATAGGCACATTTTCCTCGCAAGCATTCTCCGGAACAGTAACCACTGACGGAGCTGACATCGTTCTGAAGACCAAGGGCGGTCTTGAAGTATCGACTTCTGACAAGGAATTCAGTTTCAAACTGGGCGGCCGAGTTCAGGCCGACTACGGCCGTTTCGATGGTGTCTTCACCAAGAATGGCGATACCGCTGACGCAGGCTACTTCCGTCGCGCCTACCTTGAGCTCGGTGGCGTGCTGTACCGCGACTGGAAGTATCAGCTCAACTACGACCTTTCCCGCAACACGGGCAACGACTCCGACGGCTACTTCGACGAAGCCAGCCTGACCTACACGGGTTTCAAGCCGGTGCAACTGCGCTTTGGCCGTTTCTACACCGACTTCGGTCTTGAGAAAGCCACCAGTTCGAAGTGGACCACCGCCATGGAGCGGAACCTCTCGTACGACCTGGCGGACTGGATCAACGACAACGCCGGCATGGGTGTTCAAGCCACCAGCACCATCGCTGACATGGCTTATGTTTCCGGTAGCGTTTTCAGCGAAACCAATAACAACTCGGATGGCGACAGCACCAAGCGCTACAACGTACGTGGCGTGTTCGCACCGCTGCACAGTGATGGCAACGTCCTGCACGTCGGTGCTCAGTACGCTTACCGCGACCTCAAAAACAGTGCGGTCGATACCCGGATTCGTTCGCGTCTGGGCGTCCGCGGTGTAGATACCAATGGCGGCGGCGATGCCGGCACCAACGGCAACCGCATGCTGTTTGGCGGTGCTGCTGCACAAGATGGCCTGTGGAAGGACGACTCGGTCTGGGGTCTCGAAGGTGCCTGGGCCACCGGCCCGTTCTCGGTTCAAGCGGAATACCTTCGCCGCAAGCTGAAAGCTGACCAGGCCAACAACGACATGAAGGCCTCCGGTTACTACGCCCAGATGGCTTACACCCTGACCGGCGAGCCGCGTATCTACAAGCTCGATGGTGCCAAGTTCGACACTATCAAACCAGAGAACAAGGAACTGGGGGCCTGGGAAGTCTTCTACCGCTTTGACGATATCAAGGTCGAAGACGGCAACCTGGTCACCGCGGCGGACCAATCGAACGAGCGCAAGGCCAAGAGCCACACGGTGGGTGTGAACTGGTACGTCAACGAGGCGGTGAAAGTCAGTGCCAACTACATCAACGTGCGCACCGACAACAACGAGAACACCGTGGGCGACGACAGCGGCAATGCCATCGTGACCCGCCTGCAATACGTCTTCTGATCCCTCTCATCAGTCTGACGTGAGAAAGCCGGAAGCGCTCAACGTGCTTCCGGCTTTCCTGTTTCTGGAGGTGATCAAGCATGGAGCGCCCTCCTCCTACCTGCTTTCGCTTACCGATGACCGCTCTTGCCAAAGCTCGGCGAATCTGATGTGATTGCCGCGTCGGGCTTTGCATGGTGGCCGTGCAAGCAAATCAAACCTGACTCCTATTCATGATTGAACCTGATTCGACGTCCAGCTTCGCGTCTAACGGCCCTACAAGCGCAGCTACCCCAACGTCGCTCATTAGGGGATAGTCATGTCTGCAAAAAAGCTGCTTCAACCTCTCGCTGCTCAGCTGCACGCCTCGTTCTCGGCTTCTGGCCGCCCGTACTCTCATCTGCACCTCCACCAGCTGTTCCACGCGGCCATCGGCTCCGTTGCACCGCAAGTTGCCATCCAAGACAAGCTGCCAATTCAGGTCTGTCGTGACAACGAGACACGGCAGTACAACCTCTACGCGGCGGTCGAGCGGGCGAAAACGTGCTTAGGATTGACCGATCTTCAAGCAGTCGGTGTGGCTGAAGAAGTCATTGAGGTGCTACGAACTGCGGGAATCGGCGTGAACCAGGTTCGCCTGCTCCTTGACCCCTCCTTCAGCTCGAAGACTCGCAAAAAGGCCTTCAAGGCTCTCTGCAAGAACCTGGATCTGAACGAGCTAGGCGATCGCTTCGTCCCCAAGACTGCCACGTTGGCCATCGCTGCTGGTATTGCGCCGCCTCCCAAAATGTCGTGGAAGGATCGCTTCGCCCTGGCTGCAAATTCCCCCATGCGGGGGCCAAGCGAGCTCATCAGCATGGTCAACCGGGATGAGTGTTATCTGTGGGTATTCCCACCGACTGACCATCATGCGACGGCTCCAGCGACGCATGACCGTTTCTTTGGTGAAAAGACCCACCCGAGCGCAGAAATGGGCATGGGGTTCAGCATCATCGATTCCGGCTGGACCCGCCCCAAGTACCCGCTATCCAGGCAGTCACAAGAGACCTTCATCCAGTATTCGCTTTCTGCGCCGATGTGGTCCTGGCGCGCACAAAGTGACACCTGGCGCCTGGGAAACATCCTGCGTTCAAGAATCCTTGACGGGGCTCCTTGGCATAACGAGCCTCTGAGTGACGTGCTTCCGAGCGGCCTTAAATCCCTGCCCCGGATCTATGGGTGCGAAACCTGCCGAACGCTGTTCATTGAGAATCACAGCGACTACCCGGATGTACCCACTCAGTGCCAATGCGGTGAGGCGAGCAGCACGGGTGACCAAAACGAGTCATCTGCTCTCAATAGCTGATTTTCCTTACGGTGGCGGGCTGAGCCCCCCGTTAGGGATTGGCTATGGGAGCGGGATTCGCTCACCCCAAACCTGAAGGCGCCGCCACCTAACCGAGCGATATGAGCTGAATGCTCGCGGAGTAGATATGCAAAAGAGTAAAAACAAACAGGACACCCTGGCGGCGATCAATGCGCTTGTCGAGATTGCGTATGATCAGGGATTTGCGGACGGACACGGAGTCGGCAATCAAGTCGGTTTCGTAGCCGGTGTCATGAGCCTCAAAGCTGCATTGGCCTGCGGCTTACGGCATGGCTCACCTGAGTGCGGAAAGGCCCTTGAAAGCCTCAAGCGCATCGGGATCGACGAGTGAGAGAAAAGTACGGGTCGTGCGCTGATCGCGCACGACCCGTACTTCTACTTCAGGTCATTTCCCTGCTTAGCTTCATGATTGAAGCTCAGGGATCAGGTGCTTCTGCGGTAGGCCAACAGGCGCAAGGCGTTGAAGACGACCAACAGTGTGGAGCCCTCATGGATCGCAACAGCGGCACCAATGCTCAAGCCCATGATGGTGGACGGAACCAGGATGGCCACAATCCCCAAGCTGACGAACAGATTCTGGTGGATGATCGATCGCGTGTGACGGCTCAGCCCCACCGCAAATGGGAGTTGCCTGATGTCGTCAGCCATAAGCGCGATATCAGCCGTTTCCAGGGCAACATCAGATCCAGCAGCCCCCATTGCGATACCAACGCTCGAACTGGCCATGGCAGGGGCATCATTGACGCCGTCACCCACCATGGCCACCTTGGCGCTAAGGCGCAGGTTTTTGATGGCCTTGACCTTGTCTTCCGGCATCAGGTCTCCCCACGCTTCATCTAAGCCAACTTGTTTGGCTACAGCCTCTGCAACGCGGTTGTGGTCTCCAGAAATCATGACCATGCGTTCGATGCCCATCTCTCTAAGCTTCTGGAGTGCCTCTTTGGCCCCCTCCCGGGGTGTGTCCAATAGCCCGATAGCGCCCAGATCCTTGTCAGCACGCCGTACCACCATGGTGGTACGGCCTGACTGACGTAGACGCTCCGCAGCCTCCAGGGCTGCCTTGCTGAGTGCGGGAATACCATTGGTACCGAACATCTCGACCTTGCCAATCCAGACGAACTGCCCATCAAGCTCAGCACGCACGCCGCGGCCAATCATGTTGCTCATGTTCTTGGCTTGGAATCGGCGCCGTGTGCCAATCATCTCTTCACCGTCACGCACAATTGCCGCAGCCAGCGGATGGTCGCTCATCGACTCCACAGCGATGGCGACGTTTAGCAGATCCTCGATCTGCGTGCCGCCTATGGGTATTACATCGGTGATACGTGGGCGCCCTTCGGTCAGGGTACCGGTCTTGTCGAATGCCATGGCATTCAATGATCCAAGCTCTTCAAGTGGCGCACCGCCCTTGATCAGCACGCCACCTCGGGCTGCCCTGGCGATGCCAGAGAGAATGGCGCTTGGTGTAGCGATCGCGAGCGCGCAGGGGCTGGCTGCAACCAGTACGGCCATCGCCCGGTAGAACGAGTCACGGAACGGCTCGTCAAGGAAAATGCCGGCAAATAGCAGCCCGACTACCAGCAGTAAAACCAACGGGACGAATATGCGTTGGAAGCGGTCCGTGAATCGCTGGGTCGGTGACTTCCTGACTTCGGCTTCACTGACCATCTTGATGACCCGCGCCAAGGTACTCTCCGTAGAGCGCCGTGTTACCTCAACCTCGATGAGCGTTTCGCCATTGATGGTACCGGCGAAGACTTTCGAGGCTGCATCCACTGCATCTGGCTTGCTGCGTGCGAGTTCGGCATCAGGAACAGGTTGCTTGTCCACGGGGACGCTCTCACCGGTTACTGGCGCCTGGTTGATACTTGAGGAGCCTACGACTACAAAACCATCGGCCGGCAGGCGGTCATTGGGGCGCACGATGACAACGTCACCGGGAACCAGCAGCTCCACGGGCATCTCCACCGTGCCATTTGCTCTGCGTACGATCGCGGTGGCTGGTGCGAGCTTGGACAGTGCCTCAATCGCTTTCTTGGCCCGCCCCATCGCGTAGCTTTCAAGGGAATGCCCCAGACTGAACAGGAACAGCAGCAGAGCCCCCTCCGCCCAGGCGCCGATGCTCGCGGCACCGACTGCGGCGAGAAGCATCAGCGAGTCGATCTCGAAGCGTTTCTGACGGATGTTGGTAACCGCTTCCTTAGTGGTGAACCATCCACCGAACACGTAGGCCGACACGTACAGAATCAGAGGCAGACGATCAATCAGGCCAAGTTTTCCTGCGAGAGCTCCGGCACCCAGGAGAGCACCACAGATCAGCGCGAAAATCAGCTCTGTGTTCATTCCAAAAATGCCGCCATGCTCATGGCTATGACCTTCATGCCCGGCTTGGTCATCAGGGCGTTCAAGCAAACTCTTCATAACTCGTCCCTTCTGGGGTCAAGGCTTCCAATTGCCCTCTGCAGTTGGGGAGCCGTCTCTGTTGGTTGGCTAAGATCTATTGCACGGTTTGCCCGAGCCCAGGCGTTAACATTTCGAAGCTATGGGGTATCGGGCGTAATAAAAAATGCCAGGCACTGCCTGGCATTTATGAATTCTCTAATTGTTCTGTTCAAATCGTTTACTACTTGTTGTTGATGCATTGCGAATACATCGAGTAACGAACAGTCTTGAGCGTGCCCTGGGAGTCCTCGAAGGTCATCAACCGTGGATAGACCTGGCAGGTACGGGGGTCCTGCGACTGACGTACGAATTTCGCAACGTCTATCTTCATGCCATATTTGTAATCCTGAATCTCTGGCATTGGCTTGCCATTTTTCTCCGCGTACTTGGCCACTGCGGTCTGGTGTTCCTTGGTGTATTGAAGCTGCTTGCTCTCGGAGAAAGTGTTGGCCTGCGAAGCCACCGAGAAAACAACAAGTGCAGCAGCGATAATTAGCTTTTTCATAAAACCCTCTCAATTTCAAAACTTCTCGGGCGTAACCTTAGCAATGCATAGGCATCACCGGCATGACGAGAAACTTACAATTTTGAAAGGTAAGTGCATCTACTTCACTTTAAACAAAAAAGCCCACAACACGTGTTGTGGGCTTCTCTTTAGCGGAGGCTGTTAGCTAACCACTTCGGCCTCGTCGCCGTCTTCATCCTTGCGGTGTGCCCAGTGATACAGGGCAGGCAGTACCAGCAAGGTCAGTGCGGTGGAGGACAGGATCCCGCCAATCACCACCGTCGCCAATGGCCGCTGAACTTCGGCACCGGTGCCGGTGGCCAAAGCCATCGGGATGAAGCCCAGGGACGCTACCAAGGCTGTCATCAGAACAGGTCGCAGACGGGTCAATGCACCTTCATCGACTGCCTGTCTGAGCGTTCGTCCCTCCTCCCTTAGCCCGCGGATGAAGGCAATCATCACCAGGCCGTTCAGTACTGCAACGCCGGACAGTGCAATGAAGCCGACACCTGCCGAGATCGACAGTGGGATGTCCCGCAGCCACAACGCCACAACACCACCGGTGAGTGCGAATGGAATACCGGTGAAGACCAGCATGCCGTCCTTCAGGTTGTTGAACATCAGGAACAACAAGGTCATGACCAGCAGCAAGGCGACTGGAACAACGATCTGCAGGCGTTTGGCAGCCGACTGCAGCTGCTCGAACTGGCCCCCCCAAGTCGTCCAGTAGCCCGCAGGGATTTGCACCTTCTTGTCCAGCGATGCGGTCGCCTCCTCAACGAAGGACCCCAGATCGCGGCCTCGAACGTTGGCGCTGACGATAACCAGACGTTTGCCGTTCTCGCGGCTGATTTGGTTCGGGCCCAGTTGCAGGTCCAGATTGGCGACCTGGGACAGCGGGATGAAGCCGATCTGATTGGCACCCTGTGCCGCATTGGCAGGTACCGGGATCAGCAAGCTGGACATACCCGCTACGTCGGTGCGAACGGTCTCTGGTAGGCGTACTACCATGTCGAACCGACGGTCGCCCTCATACAGCGTGCCGGCCTGACGGCCACCCACGGCGATAGCGATCGAGTTCTGAACATCCGCGATGTTCAGGCCGTAGCGTGCTGCTTTTTCGCGGTCAATGTTGATGGTCAGCACCGGCAGGCCGGATGTCTGCTCAACTTTCACTTCCGATGAGCCCGGGACCGCTTTGAGCGCTGCCGCGATCTTGTTGGCGGTGTTGTTGAGCACGTCCATGTCATCGCCGAAGACTTTCACAGCGACGTCACTACGCACGCCCGAAATCAGCTCGTTGAAACGCAGTTGGATTGGCTGCGACAACTCGTAGTTGCTTCCTGGAACACCCGCTGCGGCCTTCTGCACTTCAGCAATCAGCTCATCACGAGGCTTCTTCGGGTTAGGCCACTGATCCTGAGGCTTGAGCATGATGTAGGCGTCAGAGGCGTTCGGCGGCATCGGGTCAGATGCAATTTCTGCGGTACCCGAGCGTGCGAACATCCGCTCAACTTCAGGCACCTGCGCAATCACCGCTTTCTCCAGACGCTGCTGCATCTCGACAGATTGAGTGAGGCTCGTTCCAGGCACACGCATGGCCTGCATCGCAAAGTCACCCTCACTGAGGCTTGGGATGAACTCGCTACCCATACGACTTGCCAGCAAACCACTGAGCACGACCAAGGCTACTGCGGCCGAGAAAGCGATGTTCCGATGTCCCAGCACCCATTGCAGAACCGGTTCATAGCGCAGTCGAGCTGTGCGCATGACCACGCCTTCCTCTTCCTTCACCTTGCCAGTGACGAACATGGCAATAGCTGCAGGAACAAAGGTAACGGACAGGACCATTGCACCCAGCAGCGCCATCACAACGGTGAAGGCCATCGGGTGGAACATTTTGCCTTCGACGCCGGTGAGGGCGAAGATCGGCAGGTACACCACCATGATGATCAGCTGACCGAAGATCAGCGGCCGGCGAGCTTCTCGCGCCGCGGCAAAGACCTCGTGGAAGCGTTCGGTTTTGGTGAGCATGCGGCCATGCTTATGTTGCGCATGAGCCAGTCGACGGATCGCGTTTTCTACAATAACCACGGCACCGTCGACGATGATGCCGAAGTCGAGTGCCCCCAAACTCATTAAGTTGGCACTGACCTTGTTGTTGAACATGCCTGTGAAGGTGAACAGCATGGACAGCGGAATCACCATCGCGGTGATCAGAGCCGCACGGATGTTGCCGAGGAACAGGAACAGAATGGCGATAACCAGGATCGCGCCTTCCACCAGGTTCTTCTTCACCGTCGCGATGGCTTTTTCAACCAGGTTGGTACGGTCGTAAACAGTCACAGCCACCACGCCCTTTGGCAGGGTGCGGTTGATGTCCGCCAATTTGGCGGCGACAGCTTGAGATACGGTGCGGCTGTTTTCACCAATCAGCATGAACACGGTACCGAGCACGACTTCGCGGCCGTTCTCAGTAGCAGCACCTGTACGGAGCTCTTTACCGATGCTGACGTCAGCAACGCTGCTGATGCGAATCGGTGCACCATCCACACTGGTGATCACGATGTTGGCGATGTCTTCGATATTGCCTACCTGACCCGGTGCACGGATGAGCAACTGTTCACCATTACGCTCGATGTAGCCGGCACCGACGTTGGCGTTGTTACTTTCCAACGCTGCGACCAGGTCATTGAGTGTCAGCTTGTAGGTAGCCAGGCGCTTTGGATCCGGCGCAACCAGGAACTGCTTGGCATAACCGCCGATGGTATTGATCTCGGCCACACCCGGGACGTTACGCAGCTGAGGCTTGATGATCCAGTCCTGGATCACGCGCAGGTCGGTCGGGGTGTACGGCGTACCGTCCTCTTTGACCGCGCCATCTTCGGCTTCAACAGTCCACAGGAAGATCTCGCCGAGGCCGGTAGATACCGGACCCATGACGGCCTCTACACCTTCTGGCAGCTGTTCCTTCGCAACCTGCAGCCGCTCGTTGATCAACTGGCGGGCAAAGAAGATGTCAGTGCCATCCTTGAAGATCACGGTGACCTGAGACAGGCCAGAGCGAGACAGGGAACGGGTCTGCTGAAGGCCCGGGAGACCGGCCATGGCCGTTTCAACTGGAAACGTGATCCGTTGTTCGGTTTCCAAGGGCGAGTAACCAGGCGCTGCAGTGTTGATCTGCACCTGGACGTTGGTGATATCGGGTACCGCATCGATGGGCAGCTTTTGATAGCTGTAGATACCGATACCCGCCATGATCAGAACGGCGATCATTACTACGATGCGCTGCTCGATGGCGAATCTGATGATACGTTCAAACATGAGAAATCATCCTGTCAGTTCGCATCAGTGACCGTGTTCGGCAGAAGCTTTGCCGAGCTCGGACTTGAGTGTGAAGCTGCCACTGGTTGCTACCTGGGCGCCGGCTTCAATACCGTCGATGATTTCCACGTACCCATTGTCGCGGCGACCCAGTTTTACCGGGCGGGTGTCAAAGCCATCTGGGGTGCGTACGAATACCGAAGGTTTGTCTTCAACGGTCTGCACAGCGTGCTCAGGGACCGCTACGGCAACTCGATCGGTCTGGGAGGTGACCGCAATGTTTACGAACAGGCCTGGACGCCAGGCGCCGTTGGGGTTGGTCAAGGTGACGCGGACAGTAGCTGCACGGTTTTGCTCGCCCAGCAGGCTGCCGACATAACCCACCTTCCCTTCGACCTCGACGTTCATGTCAGGCGAAGAGACTTTCACTGCACGGCCAGTCGTGACCTTGCCCAGATCTGTCGGCGGAACTGCGAAGGTCGCCCAGACCTGATTCAGGTCGGAAAGGATGAAGGCGTTGGTCGCCTCGCTGACGACTTCGCCGACGGTCAGGTGTTTCTCCACTACCACGGCGTCGAAGGGAGCGCGGAGCTCGTAACGATTACCGCCAACGGAGTTAACCGAGGCACCGATTGCGCCGACCTTCTGCTTGGCGTTGGCCAAGGAGATCTCCGCTTCTTGCAGCGCTTGGCGTGCTTGGAGGTAGTCTTGCTCTGCAGAGATCTTGTCCTGCCACAGTTGCTTCTCACGTTCGAAGGTCACACGCGCCAGTTCGACGCGACGCTGTGCGGCCTGTTGTTCGCTGCGCAGGTCAGAGATCTGCTGGCTGGCGATTACCGCGAGGACTTGCCCTTTCTTGACCGTCTCGCCCAGGTTGGCCTGGACAGCCTCAACAACGCCAGGAACACGAGGAACCACGTGGGCAGTACGATCTTCGTCGAAGCGAATTTCGCCAGGGAAGCTCACGACGGTACCGAGGTCACGAGGCGCTGCAGCTTCCAGGGCAACACCAGCGGCCTTGATCTGTTCAGCGCTGAGCGTCAGCTTGCCCTCTTCTTCACCGCCCTCTTCGCTGTGGCCTTCTTCACCATGGCCCTCATCACCTTCCTCTTTGGCGGCAGATGCGGCTTTCTTTTCGTCGCCATGGCCATCGTTAGCGCCATGCTCGGCAGTACTGGCGGCCTGCTGTCCGGAACTGTTGTTCCAGGCAAGGCTGCCAAATCCGAGGGCTGCCACAGCGGCTACCGCGAGGGCGATCTTGCGTTTGTTATCCATTGCTACTCCTGCTGATCGTAGGCACCGGCTTGTTCAAGGCTGTGTGCCGAAGAAAATGTTTGGCCCGTTCAGCGAGTGCCGGCGGTTGAGCCGACTTCGCCATAAACCCTTTCCACCTGCGCACGCGCATTGGTCGCCGCTGCCAACGATTCGAGGTATTGGCCACGAGCGACGATCAAGGTGCGCTGGGCATCCAGCACTTCGATGAAACCGAATTTGCCCATCTCGAAGCCGCGGGTTGCGGTCTCTACGGCTTGTTGGGCTGAAGGCAGAATGGTCTTGTCGTAGGACTCGACCTCCTGCATGGCGGTGGACCATTGGTTCAACGCGGTTTGGGTTTCGGTGCGCAGGCGCAGCTCAACAGCATTGCGCTGGTCCCGGGCCTGATCTGCACGACGAGAAGCGGAAAGAATGTTGCCCTGGTTACGATCGAACAGCGGCAAAGGCATAGACAGGCCCACAGTGTTGACCCGCTCGCGCACAGAGCGGTCGTACTGGCTACCTACACTGACAGTAAGGTTCGGGATACGCTGAGCTTTCTCTGAGCCGAGCGAGGCATCGCTCTTGTCTATCTGCACCACGGCCTGACGCATTTCTGCTGTTTGGTCGAGCTTAGCCAGCAGATCTTCAGTGCGAGGTGGCAAGCCCGGGGAGAGGGTTGGCGATTCGAGTCGATCAAACACGGTGACTGAGCTCCCGGTAATTTGAGCGAGCTGTTGGTAAGCGGTCGCTTTTTCCGTTTCTGCACGTCGAACTTGCAGCTGGGCTTCGGCCAGTTGCACTTGAGCGCGGGTCGCCTCCACTGGGGACGACTTACCTGCGCGAACACGGCCATCGACGATGCGAAGACCGCGCTCAGTCAGTTCGAGAGATTGCTTGGCCAGGTCGAGACCTGTCTGGGCCCGCAACGCGGCGTAAAAGGCTTGGACGACATCTGCACGCAGGCCGTTAACGCGACGGTCTAACTCAAGCTGTGCGGCGGTCTGCCCGTATGTGGCGACGTCAACACGAGCCCCCCGCTTACCGCCCAGCTCAAGGGTCTGGCTGAGAGAGACAGTCGTCTGGCTGGTGTTACGACGGGTGTCTTCCACGTCATACGAGATTGTGGGGTTGGGGATAAGCCCGGCCTGCTTGCGAGCACCATCAGCGATCCCAATTTCTTGCCTGGCCGCGGCCAGGTCTGGGTTGGCATCCATGGCCGTCGAAAGCGCCTGGGGCAAGCTGATGCTTTGGGCAAGGGCTGCAGGCGCCATCAACCCAGAGATGACTGCACAGAGTGCAGCGATCTTCCAGGGCGAGACGGGGGTCTTGGGTAAGACATTGCGGTTATACCGGGGCACTTTGATGGTCCTCGTGCACAAACTTCGATAAAGCTTGGCGAGAACGCCGAAACAGCTGCCAAGCCCCACTTGATTAGGTGATGGCACTCTAATGAGCGGTAGCTATCAGAGGGGTGGCTAGAAAATTACAATTCCGTAAGAATGTCCTGTAATGCCCGAAAATACTGGGAAACCAAACCCGACACGATGATTTCGTTACAAGCAACGGAGATGGCAAACACGCGGTGCGAAGGCCCGAACAACAGGTAGATGACGAAATTGTAATTTTCCTATCACCCCCCCGTTATCTTCGGCCTGCAAATATGAGCTCGCGCTACGCTAGGCGCGCCGCCTGGTCAGAACAATTAACGACACCCGCGCCGGTAAACATAATAAAAACTGCCGTGAATCAAAGGAGCATCGGATGAAAATCAAAGTACCACTGTATTTGGCGGCAGTTTCTGCGCTGTCTGGAAGCTATGCTATTTCGGCACAGGCAGAAGACAAGCCAGAAGGCTTCATTGAAGGCAGCAGCCTTACAGTGCTGAACCGTAACTTCTACTTCAACCGTGATAACCGCGACAGCACTGCCCCCACTTATAACAGTGGCAAGGGCAACACCAACGGCTACTCCGAAGCCTGGGCGCACGCGATCATCAGCAAATTCAACTCTGGGTTTACCCAGGGAACCGTTGGCTTTGGCGTTGATGCCTTCGCCATGATCGGCCTCAAGCTCGACACCGGTGATGGGCGCAACGGCGGCCGTAGCTCCTTCGACGTGCTACCCGTTGATAACAAGGGCGAAGCTCGCGACGAATACACCAAGGTCGGCGGCGCAGCCAAAGTCCGCTTGTTCGATACCATCGTGAAAGTAGGTGATGTTTTCCCATCGACTCCGGTCGTTGCATCCGGCGACTCTCGCCTGCTGCCAGAAAGCTTCCGCGGCGTGACCGTTGAGAACACCAGCATCCAAGGCCTCACCCTGCAGGGTGGTCGTCTGCATGCGATGAGCCAGCCGGTCTCAAGCAACCTGAACGACAACTTCGTGACGTTCTACGGCGGCCCGGTCAACTCGCCATGGATCGGTTACGGTGGCGGTGACTACTCGATCAACGACAACTGGACTGTGAGCGTCTACGCCAGCCAGCTGAAAGACGTCTGGAATCAGTACTACGCCGGCACCAGCGTGGTTTACCCGCTGAGCGACGATCTGGCGCTGATCGGTGGCTTCAACTACTACAAAGCCGTAGATGAAGGTAAGAAGCGCCTGGGTGAATTCGACAACAACATCTGGAGTGCCAAGGTCGGCGTGCGTTACGGTGCCCATACCCTAGCCCTGTCGCACCAGCGCAACAACGGCGACGACGATTTTGACTACCTGCGTCAGTCGGACTCGATTTTCGTCGACAACTCCATCCAGTACAGCGACTTCAACTCGCCGAAAGAGCGTTCCTGGATGCTGCGCTATGACCTGAACTTCACCAGCTACGGCATTCCAGGCCTGACGTTCATGACCCGCTACGCCAGAGGCTCGGGCGCGGATTACTCGAACGCTAACCAGTTCTACATGCGCACTGATGACAACGGCAACCCGCTCGACAATCAGAAGCGTTGGGAGCGTGACGTCGAAGTCAAATACGTTGTCCAAACCGGTCCAGCAAAAGATCTGTCCTTCCGGTTGCGCCAGGCAACCACACGTGCCACTGCATTCGAATCGGATCTGGATGAAACCCGTGTGATCATTGAGTACCCGCTTTCGATTCTGTAATTCGCTAACTGGACCAGTTATTCATTAACTGGTCCTATTAGTAAAACGAGCATTACGAATTCACCTTGAGTGGCTTAAGTGCTCCTTTGGTAAAAGGTGGATATTTGGCGCCCATTGGGCGCCTTTTTTTGCCTAAAATTCAAGTAGGCGTTCGATTGTACGCATCGCATGCCGGTGAAGTTCATGACTACACCAATGACCAGTCTCTTCAATGTGAGCGACCTCGCCGTCATCTGAGCGGAACGAAGCCAGCACAAAGAAGAAAATAACCCAATACTTCATAAGGTCAAATCACCTGCTGGAGAGAGGGCCCGCAACTGTCAAACCCAAACCGCGACAAGATATACCGCCAGACTATCAACTGTATTACCTAGAAATTACAAATCCGTCATTTGAGCCCCGGCACGCTCATTTTGATTTACCATCCCTTTCAATAATGCCGGCGCGCGTGCGCGGTTAATTGCTCAGTGATATCGAGACAAAATCCCATGCGAATTCTGGTAATTGAGGATGAAGTAAAAACTGCGGAGTATGTGCGTCAAGGTCTGACGGAATGTGGCTATGTCGTAGATTGCGTCCACACCGGGTCAGATGGATTATTCTTGGCTAAGCAGCACGAATATGAGCTGATTATCCTGGATATAAATCTGCCAGAGATGGACGGTTGGCAGGTCCTTGAGTTGTTGCGTCGTAAAAACTGCCCTTCCCGTATCATGATGCTGACGGCGAGAAGCCGGCTGGCGGATAAGGTCCGGGGGCTGGAGAACGGAGCAGATGACTACCTGATCAAGCCATTTGAGTTCCCTGAGCTGCTGGCCCGGGTTCGCGCCTTGATGCGCAGGTCAGATCACCCTGCATCCGTAGAGGTCATTCGCGTCGCTGACCTGGAGCTTGATCAGAGCCGGCACAGGGCATTCAGGGACGGTCAGCGCATTGACCTGACCACGAAAGAATTCGCGTTACTGCATTACCTGATGCGTAATACCGGTGTGGTGCTGAGCCGCACCCAAATTATTTCGCAGGTTTGGGATATGAATTTTGACTGCGACACAAACGTTGTAGAGGTGTCGATTCGAAGACTCAGAGCCAAGATAGATGACCCTTTCGAGACCAAACTGATACATACGCTTCGGGGCGTAGGGTATGTGCTTGAAAAACGATAGTTGCCAAGCTCTCTAGTACCGAAAATCCGCTACATGCTCCCGTCGCTTGCGAACTTGAGGTTTCTGTTTACGATCCGCGGCGCTGATTCCTCACTCAACAAATGAGGTAGGCTGTACATGAGGTATAGCATTGATTATCAGCAGGTTTCGCAAGGACAATCCGATGCCAGCATTGATGCCTGTCCAGCTGACATTGTCTTCAACAGCGACCATGGCCTAGCTCTTATCCCGTGCGTTGGCGATGTTATCAACCTCCCCTCTACGGCGGTCAAAGAAGGGGTTTGCGGCATCGTTAGATCAAGGATTTTCAATTATCTCAGAGGTCCTGAAGAGCTGTACTGTCACGTCAATATTCTCGTTGAGGAGGCGGACATCAATTTCGAAAGTCTCATCTCGGAATACATGCGCAATCAGTCACGTGCTCGCTCGCCTTCTTCATAAAGTCGAAGGCGGGCCAGTCCATTAATGGTTGTGTATGGGTGAGGGTTCAGCAGAGCGAGCGCCTACTGAGCACCAGAGATGAATAGTCACAGCCTAGTGGTTTAACGCGGTACTGCTGGTGTACGCAGGGCCGGACTCATTGTTTTTTGAATGGCGCATTGCAGCACATAGAAATATAAAACCCCGGAAGCAAATACGATTGCGGACAGATAAGCAAACTCAGAGTCTAAAACCCCGGAAACCATATACAATTTAATCGTGATAGAACCCATAATAATTCCGGTACAGTACATGACGCCTGTGAACTGATTGCCCAAAAAACTCAGTATGCCGCTGAAGGCATTGTTCGCACTCAACAGCATTGCTTTCAGTATCGTCCAGCCGAGAACTGGCAGAAAAGCCTTGATCATGAAGGCGAATAACATCGACGATGCAAACAGTTTTATCGGGGTTTCTGCCCACGGCTTGATGGTGCCGTCTACTTCAACGCCGGTATACAAGATGATATTCAGAATAATCGCCATAAGGGTGCATATGCCGAGGCGTATCATTTCCCGCTTAAGCGGGGCCATCATTATCACTGCGTGAATCTTGTTTCCAAAGTATCGTTTTAGTCCTTGGATCGACATTTTTCTTCCTATGCTCTCGGGTATGACGCTGTTGTAGCGTTGTATGACGGTCATGCTTTTACCCGAAGAGAGGTGACGCTTCAACGGTCCTGAATTGCGCAGGGGATCTCATGTCCTTCCCCTGGCTGGGTAGCTTGCTGAGAAATTCTCATCTACCTGCGTGGCAACGATGCGGCCACCCCGCCGCCGTCAGAGCTCTGGAGGACTGGCTGCTGTCAGCAACTCATCGAGTGACGGAACCTGAATCGCCCCTGGTTTCGTAGACACCTCCAAGCCTCATAATGAGGCCCAAATAGGAGGTGCCATGAGTCGTCAGCGTTACCCCGAAGAATTCAAGATCGAAGCGGTCAAGCAAGTGACCGAGAAAGGCAAACCTGTCGCCGATGTCGCCCAGCGCCTGGGCATGTCCGTGCACAGTCTTTACGCCTGGATCAAGGTCTACAGCAAGCCCCAAGAGCAGCGTCAGCAAGACGACGATCAGCAGGCCGAACTGCGCAAGCTACGCGCTGAACTCAAGCGCGTGACGGAAGAGCGAGACATCTTAAAAAAGGCCGCCGCGTACTTTGCCAAGGAGTGCGGCTGAAGTACGCCTTCATCAAGAAGCACTCGACTGATTACCCGGTGCGGCGCCTTTGCCAAACCCTCAAGGTGCACCCCAGCGGCTATTACGCCTGGCTGGCCGAGCCTCAATCTGCCCGAGCAAAAGAAGATCAACGTCTGCTTGGCTTGATCAAACACGCTTGGCTGGAAAGCGGAGGTGTATACGGCTACCGCAAAATTCACGATGACCTGCGTGAGCTGGGAGAGGAATGCGGCCGAAATCGAGTCAGGCGCTTGATGCAGGCGGAGGGACTGCGTTCTCAAACGGGCTATCGGCGGCGTCCAGGGTTCTATGGTGGAAAACCAACAGTGGCCTCGCCCAACCACCTCGCGCGGCAGTTCAAGGTAAGTGAGCCGAACAAGGTCTGGGTGACAGATATCACTTACATCCGCACCTATGAAGGGTGGCTCTACCTCGCGGTAGTGCTGGATCTGTTCTCACGCCAAGTAATTGGTTGGTCAATGAAGCCAAGGATGTGCAGCGACCTGGCTATCGACGCGATGTTGATGGCTGTTTGGCGACGCAAGCCTCAGCAGCAAGTTATGATTCACTCAGATCAAGGCAGTCAGTTCAGTAGCTCGGATTGGAAAAGCTTTTTGAAGGCCAACAATGTAATCAGCAGCATGAGCCGGCGGGGAAACTGCCACGACAATGCCGTAGCCGAGAGCTTTTTCCAGCTTTTGAAGCGAGAGCGAATCCGACGAAAGATCTACACAACCCGTGAAGAAGCCCGAAGTGATATTTTCGATTACATCGAGATGTTCTATAACCCTAAACGCCGACACAGCAGTGCTATGCAGCTGTCTCCAGTAGAGTATGAGAAACGCTATTTCCTGAGCTTGGAGAGTGTCTAGAAAACCAGGGGCGATTCACCGTGAGGCCGGCCATCGTCATGCATCAGATCTTGATTGACACGCGTGCCGCTTTGGATAGCCTTGCAATTGAGGGCTGCAACTGCGCATTTGTCGGGCCTGGGTACCAGCATGAGCCCCCCGCAATTTTGGCAGCAGAGGAAGCTGGTTCCTCTGAAGTAGTGACGGCGGGCATTGCCAGTCGGATTCTGAACCCAAGGTCGCCAGACTAGGAGCTAAAGGATCGCTGCGACTACTCCTCATCCCTTACCGAAAAGTCACGCGTCGGTCGTAAACGGCCCTTTCCAGGCCAATCAACTTTTGTGATTGGTGAGTAGGGATTTCTCGGCTTTTCTGTGAAAAGCACCCCTTCATTTCACAAAAAAAATGGCGAAGATTCCAATTTCACGGGGTCTGGCCTATCACCTATTTTGTGAACCTACAGCAGCCGTTCAAGAACTAAGGCCCGCTCAAGCGGGCCTTTTTTTTACTTCGGGGCGCCATGTTCCACGTGAAACAAGAAAGCCCGCTGACGCGGGCTTTCTTGTGGCTGTCGGAATCAGTAACCGGAGAGCACGTTGACGACCACGCCAGTGGCAATTGCCACCAGCACATAGTCACCGTTCACGTACAACCAGCGATGATCATGTGGTGGTGCGTACAGATGGCGCGCGCGCCAGTCGGTTACCCAGTAGCGGTCGGCGCGGTAACGCGGTTCCACCACATAGCCTCGATGCCACTGCTGATGTGGCATCGGCATGCCCGCTTCAGGGCGGAAGTTCGGGTTGTGGTAGGCCGGGTAGCGCTCGCCGTCATGGCGGTCATGTCGCTCGGGTTTACCGTGTGACGGGTAGCCCTGATGGGATGGGCCGTCGTCGTAGCGGTCCGGGCCCGGTTGAGCGAAGCTGGCCAAGGGTGTGCTGAGCACAAGCGCGGCGCAGAGTACGGTTAGGGCTTTCTTCATTTGCGGATCCTCTGCCTGTTAACGCCCGGCAGGTAATACGTCTGCCTGGTGCGGTTAACTGATCAGACCACAAACTTTTCCCCACAATGTAAGGGCAGAGGTAAAGGTCAGGTAAAGGTCAGCGGACTACAAACCCAGCGCTTTCAAGCGGCGATACAAGGTGCGCTCACTCAGGCCAAGATGGCGGGCCAGCTCGCTGCGTGATCCTTGGAATTGCTCCAGCGCCTGCGCCAGATCACCTAGGTCGTTTCGTCCTCTGCTCATGCCGAGTGCCTGTTGTGGCCCAACCTCTTCCGGCAGATGCTCAGGCCGGATCAGCCCGTCATCGGCAAACAGCCGAGCCCTTTCCAGGATGTTGCGCAACTCGCGAATGTTCCCGGGGAACGCATGCAGCGTCAGTTGCTTCAGCGCTTCCTCGGTCAGACTGGGCGTCGGCTTGCCAGCCATGCGCTGAAGCAGGCTCTCGGCCAGCAATGGCAGATCCGCCACGCGCTCGCGCAAAGCCGGCAGACGGATCGGGAAGCCACTGATGCGGTAATACAGATCTTCTCGGAACGTCCCTTCTGCCACCATTTTCTTCAGTGGTTTATGGGTCGCCGAAACCAGGCGGAAATCCGAATGCACGGTGCGCAGGCTGCCAACCGGGCGGAAGCTCCCGGACTCGATCAGGCGCAGCAGCTTGACTTGCATCGCCAACGGCACTTCGCCGATTTCGTCGAGGAACAGCGTGCCGCCATGGGCAGCCTCGGCCAAGCCGATCTTGCGTTGGTTGGCGCCGGTGAAAGCACCTTTCTCGTAGCCGAACAGCTCGCTCTCGAACAGCGACTCGGTCAGGCCGGTGCAGTCGACGACGACCAGCGGGCCATTGGCCCGTGGGCTACCCATGTGAATAGCGCGGGCGAACAGTTCTTTGCCAGTACCCGATTCGCCCTGGAGTAGTACAGGAATTTGCGCGGGTGCCGCACGCTGCAGGCTGGCCAACGCGGTCTTGAAAGCAGGCGCTCGCCCGACCAGCCCTTGTTCTTGAGGTTGCGCGGAAGCCAGAGTAATGCTGGTAAGCCGCTCTACGAAGGCCACCACCCTGCCCTGCTCATCCAGGATCGGCCGCAGTTCGACATCCACATGCTCAGGGCCACGCGGCGTGTGATGAATATGCAGCACACGCTCCGGCACTTTGCTGTCCCACGCCTTGCGCATCGGGCACTGCTCACCTGCCTGATCGCAGGGGACGGCGTAGTGATGTGACACTCGATGGCATTTCTCACCCAGAGGGGCCTGTTCGTCTCGACCGAACTGCCGGCGATATGCCGCATTGGCCGCGAGGATGTTGTAGTCGGTGTCCAGCACGATGGTAGGCAGGGCATCGTGCTCAAGGTAGGAAACCAGAGCTAGGATGAGTGAATGAGATTCAGGCATGACGACACCGTTTGGATAACCTGGCGCAGGGTAACAAGGACTGCCAAACACTGCCATTGGCTGACAGTCGACTGCCAAATCTACTGCCAATGTCGGAAATTGTTGGTATCAGGTGCTGCTTTTACTGCTCATGGCGTCTGAAAATGCCTGGCATGCATCTTGATAAATCTCCATCCACTGCCTACGCCTGTACAAGGCGAGGCAGACAATTTGGAGAACGTGATGATCATCGGCAACAACCTTCACGTGGACGCCTTCTACGACAAGGCGACCTCGACCATCAGCTACCTGGTCATGGACCGTGAAACTCTTCAGTGCGCATTGATCGACAGCGTGCTGGACTACGACCCCAAGTCCGGTCGCACCTGCACCGCGTCCGCGGATCGTCTGATCGAGCGCGTGACTGAGCTGCACGCCAAGGTGCAGTGGGTGCTGGAAACCCATGTGCACGCTGACCACCTCTCGGCAGCGGCCTACCTCAAGGCCAAGCTCGGTGGCCACACGGCCATCGGCGCGCACATTACGCAGGTCCAGAAAGTCTTCGGCACGTTGTTCAATGCCGAGCCAGGCTTCGCCCGGGATGGCAGTCAGTTCGATGTGCTCTTCGAAGATGAAGAGGGTTTCAGCATCGGCAACCTGCATGCCCGTGCGTTGCATACACCGGGGCATACGCCCGCGTGTATCAGCTACATGGTCGTGGACGCTGGCGAGACGGCGGTGTTCGTCGGCGATACCCTGTTCATGCCTGATTACGGCACCGCTCGCTGCGACTTCCCCGGCGCCGATGCCCGAACGCTGTACCGCTCGATCCGCCGGCTGCTGGCATTCTCCGACCAGACCCAGTTGTTCATGTGCCACGACTACCTGCCAGGCGGGCGCGAGATGCAGTACGTCACCACGGTGGCCGAGCAGCGCGCCAGCAATATCCACATCCATCAAGGTATCGACGAGGACAGCTTCGTGGCCATGCGCGAAGCCCGCGACAAGACCCTCGACATGCCCGTGCTGATCCTGCCATCGGTGCAGGTGAACATGCGCAGCGGCCAGCTCCCCGAGCCTGAAGAAAACGGCGTGAGCTACCTGAAGATCCCGCTGAATAAACTTTGACTGCCCTGCCCCATTACCAGAAATTCCAGGATTGACTGCCATGCCTGCCAATAACGACCACCACAAGGTGGTCATCATCGGTGCCGGTGCCGCCGGTATCGCCACTGCTTCCAGCCTGATTGCCCGCGACCCTTCACTGGATATCGCCCTGATCGACCCTGCCGACGTGCACTACTACCAGCCAGGCTGGACCATGGTCGGCGCCGGCGTTTTCAAAGCGCCGAGCACCGCCCGCACCATGGCCTCCGCCATCCCGCGCGGCGTGCGTTGGATCAAGGCACGTGTCCACGGCTTCGACCCCGCTGCCCAGCTGGTCACCCTGGAGGGAGGTCGCGCCATCAGTTATGAACAGCTGGTGGTCTGCCCCGGCCTCAAGCTCGACTGGGACGCGATCGACGGGCTCAGCGAAACCCTTGGCCGCAACGGTGTCACCTCCAACTACCGCTACGACCTGGCACCTTACACCTGGGAGCTGGTGCAAACGCTCAAGCAAGGGCATGCCCTGTTTACCCAGCCGCCGATGCCGATCAAGTGCGCTGGCGCGCCGCAAAAGGCACTGTACCTGTCCTGCGACCATTGGCTGCGCAGTGGTCGGCTGGGCGACGTGAAAGCCAGTTTCTTCAATGCCGGTGCCGTGCTGTTCGGCGTTCCCGACTACGTGCCAGCCTTGATGGCCTACATCGACAAGTACGGCGTGAACCTCAATTACAGCCATCGACTGGTGGCCGTGGATGGGCCCAACCAGCGTGCCACTTTCGTTCGTACGCTACCCGACGGCAGCAGTGAAACCCGTACCGAAGTCTTCGACATGCTGCACGTGGTGCCGCCACAGGTTGCCCCGGACTTCATCCGTCAGAGCCCTTTGGCCGATGCAGCCGGTTGGGTCGACGTCGATCCGCATACCTTGCGCCACCGTCAGTTCGGCAACGTCCACGCACTGGGCGATGTGGCCAACACCAGCAATGCCAAGACTGCTGCGGCTGCGCGCAAGCAGGCGCCAGTGGTCGCCAACAACGTGCTGGTAGCACTGGGCCGCCTCCCGACCCTGGCCCAATACGACGGCTATGGCTCCTGCCCACTGACCGTCGAGCGCGGCAAGATCGTCCTGGCCGAGTTCACCTATGGCGGTAAGGTCGCACCGAGCTTCCCTCGCTGGTTGCTCGATGGACGCCAGCCGACACGCCTGGCCTGGCTGCTCAAGGCACGGGTGTTGCCGCCGTTGTACTGGCAGGGGATGCTCAAAGGCCGTGAGTGGCTGGCGCGCCCGCAACCGTTGGACACCGAGGCCGCACAGTGATCGAACATCAACTGCTGGGCGCTGGCTTGGGCGCGATCATCGGTGCAGTGCTGGCGCTGACCGGCGCCGGTGGTGGCATCCTGGCGGTGCCGCTGCTGGTGTTCGGGTTGGGCCTGTCGATGGTCGAAGCGGCCCCCATCGGGCTTCTCGCCGTGGGGCTTGCTGCGGCGGTGGGTGCGGTACTCGGCTTGCGCGAGGGGCTGGTGCGTTATCGCGCCGCCCTCTTCATCGCCTTGATCGGTATCGCGGCGGCACCGTTCGGCCTGATGCTGGCTCACCGCTTGCCCAATACACCCTTGGCGCTGGTGTTCGCTGCGGTGCTGATCTATGCCTGCCTGCGCATCTGGCGCAAGGCGGTCAAAGAGCTGCGCGGCGAAGGCAGCGAAGCCCATCGCTACATCGAGCCCTGCGTGTTGAACCCATTGCAGGGGCGCTTGCGCTGGACGTTACCCTGCGCACGCGCCCTGGCATTTACCGGGGCCATGTCTGGCTTGCTCTCCGGCCTGCTGGGGGTTGGCGGCGGCTTTGTGATCATCCCCGCCTTGAACCGCTACACCAACCTGCGCATGAAGAGCATCGTCTCGACCTCACTGGCCGTGATCGCGCTGGTTTCCACGGGGAGCGTGGTCAGCGCCAGCCTTGCTGGTGTGATGCACTGGCGGATCGGCGCACCTTTTGCCATCGGTGCGGTGATCGGCCTGTTGCTGGCCCGACCACTGGCGGCAAAAATCGCCGGGCCTCGCCTGCAGCAGATGTTCGCTGTCGCCGGTTGGCTGGCGGCCGTGCTGCTGGTCGGCAAGGCGCTATTCGGCTAGCAGCTCGTCCTGTTCCGCCGCGCACAGCGCCAGCAGGTAGTCCCACACCACCCGCAGGCGCACCGACTTGTGCAACTCGCGACGGGTACAGATCCAGTAGCTGCGCTGGATGGTCTCGCTGGGCAGCACGCGCACCAGCGTTGGGTCATGGCGAGCCATGTAGTTCGGCAGCACGGCGATGCCCAGCCCTGCGCGTGCGGCGGTTTGCTGTGCAATCACACTGGTACTGCGGAAGGCCACGTTCGGCGCGCGGCAGAAGCTGTTGAGAAACAGCAGTTCCTGGCTGAACAGCAGGTCATCGACGTAGCCGATCCAGCTGTGCCGGGCCAGGTCCTCGCGGTTGCGCAGTGGGGGCGCCCGGTCCAGGTAGTCCTGGCTGGCGTACAGTGCCAGGCGGTAGTCGGTGAGCTTGCGGGTGATCAGCAGGTCGGCGTTTGGCCGCTCCAGATGAATGCTGATCTCCGCTTCGCGGTTGAGGATGCTGACGAAGCGCGGTACCGCCACCAGCTCCACCTCAAGCCCCGGATAGCGGGTGAACAGCTCGCTCATCCGCGGGGTGAAGAACATGATGCCGATGCCTTCGGTGACGCCCAGGCGAATCTTGCCCAGCGGGGTAATGGCCTGGGTGATTTCTTCCTGCGCCAGCAGGGCAACGTTCTCCATGGCTTCGGCGTGTTTGAGCAGCGCCTGGCCCGAGGGGGTCAGTTCATAGCCCTGGGCGTGCTGCACGAATAGTGGCGTGCCCAGGCTCTTCTCGATGCTCTCGATATGCCGGGCGACCGTGCTGTGGGTGGTATTGAGGCGCTTGGCTGCCGTGAGCAGACGGCCGCTGCGCTGCAACTCGAGGAAAAACCGCAGATCGTTCCAGTCGAACATGTTGATCCTTAGGGCTGTGCTAAAACGCACAACGGCTGCGTGAAATCTCGTGTTTCCTTGGCGAAATTACTCACTAAGATGGATCGGGACAAGAATAATAATCAGGCGCGAGGTTGCACATGCCATCAGCCGATTCTGTCTTCGACTACGTGGTCGTAGGCGCTGGTCCCGCCGGCTGCCTGCTGGCCAATCGTTTGTCCGCCGACCCTTCCTGCCGCGTCCTGCTGCTCGAAGCTGGCGGCCGCGACAACTATCCCTGGATTCACATTCCCGTCGGTTACCTGTACTGCATCGGTAACCCCCGCACCGACTGGTGCTTCAAGACCGAAGCACAGCCCGGCCTCCTCGGTCGCGCCTTGGGATATCCACGGGGCAAGGTGCTGGGTGGTTGTTCGTCCATCAACGGCATGATCTACATGCGTGGCCAGGCCGCCGACTACGACCATTGGGCCGAGCAAGGCAACGAGGGCTGGGCTTGGAAGGATGTACTGCCGCTGTTCAAGGCCAGCGAGAACCATTTTGCCGGCGCCAGCGAACACCATGGCGGTGAGGGTGAATGGCGGGTCGAGCGCCAGCGTTACAGCTGGCCGATCCTCGATGCCTTCCGTGACGCCGCCGAGCAGAGTGGCATCGGCAAGGTCGACGACTTCAATACCGGCGACAACCAGGGCTGTGGATACTTTCAGGTCAATCAGCGCAGCGGCGTGCGCTGGAACGCCTCCAAGGCTTTCCTGCGGCCAATCAAGGACCGTCCCAACCTCACCGTGCTGACCGGCGTGGAGGTTGACCAGGTGCTGTTGAACAACACCCGTGCCCGTGCGGTCAAGGCGCAGTGGCAAGGTGCCTGGCACGAGTTTGCTGCGCGTCGCGAGATCATCCTCTGTGCTGGCGCCGTGGGTTCGCCCGGCATCCTCCAGCGCTCGGGCATCGGCCCGCGCAAGCTGCTCGAAAGCCTGGGTATCGGTGTGCGCCACGACATGCCTGGCGTTGGCGGCAACCTGCAGGATCACCTGCAACTGCGGCTGATCTATCAGATTCGCAACACCCGCACCCTCAACCAGATGGCCAACAGCCTGTGGGGCAAGCTGGGCATGGGCCTGCGCTATCTTTACAACCGCAGTGGCCCGCTGGCAATGGCTCCGAGCCAGTTGGGCGCCTTCGTGCGGTCGAGCCCGGAGCAGGCCACAGCCAACCTGCAGTATCACGTGCAGCCATTGTCACTGGAGCGCTTCGGCGAGCCGCTGCACCCGTTCCCGGCCTTCACCGCCTCGGTGTGCAACCTGCGCCCGGCCAGCCGTGGGCGCATCGATATCCGCAGCGCGAACATGAACAGCACACCGCTGATCGATCCCAACTATTTGAGCGACCCCGAGGACCTGCGCGTTGCCGCCGATGCCATCCGTCTGACCCGGCGCATCGTCCAGGCCCCTGCCCTCGCCGCTTTCAATCCCCAAGAGTATCTGCCAGGCCCGTCCCTGCAAACCGAGGAAGAACTGTTCGACGCGGCCGGCAAGATCGGCACCACCATCTTCCACCCGGTCGGTACCTGCCGCATGGGCAACGGCGAGCTGGACGTTGTGGATAACCAGCTGCGCGTGCACGGCATCCCTGGCCTGCGTGTGGCCGATGCCTCGATCATGCCGCGGATCACCTCCGGCAATACCTGTTCCCCCACCCTGATGATCGCCGAGAAGGCGGCGCAACTGATCCTCAAAGGAGCCGCGACCCAGACCTACCTGAACGAAGACGCAGTACCGACCCCCTGACCCGGGAGCGTGCAACACCGGCAGCTCGCGGTCACAAGCTGCCGACAGTGGAACAACAAGAATAATCACTGTGGCCTGCGGGCCGAGGACAGCAACGATGTCGGATTACATCCAAGAGCAGGGTGCGACGGCGAGTACCTCCAGCCGTCGTGAAGAACGCAAGATCATTTTCGCGTCATCCCTCGGGACTGTGTTCGAGTGGTATGACTTTTTTCTCTATGGGGCGCTGGCTGCTGTCATCAGCAAGCAGTTCTTCGCCGGGGTGAATGACACCACGGCCTTCATCTTCGCCCTCATGGCCTTTGCCGCCGGCTTCCTGGTGCGGCCGTTCGGTGCGCTGGTGTTTGGCCGCCTGGGCGACATGATCGGGCGCAAGTACACCTTCCTGGTGACCATCGTGCTGATGGGCCTGTCGACATTCGCCGTCGGCCTGCTACCCACCTACGCCAGCATCGGCATCGCGGCACCGATCATTCTGGTGATTCTGCGCATGCTCCAGGGGCTGGCACTGGGCGGTGAATACGGCGGTGCTGCCACCTACGTGGCTGAGCACGCGCCACCCGGCAAGCGTGGCTTCCACACCGGTTTCATCCAGTCCACTGCGACCCTGGGCCTGCTGCTGTCATTGCTGGTGGTACTGGGCAGTCGCTACATCAGTGGTGATCAGTTCGAAACCTGGGGCTGGCGCCTGCCGTTCCTGCTGTCGATTTTCCTGTTGGCGATCTCCACTTGGATCCGCATGAGCATGCACGAGTCGCCGGCCTTTGTGAAAATGAAAGCCCAGGGCAAGGTCAGCAAGTCGCCAATCCGCGAATCGTTTACCTCCTGGCCCAACCTGAAGGTCGTGCTCACCGCGCTGTTCAGTATCAATGCCGGGCAAGCCGTGACCTTCTACACGGCGCAGTTCTACGTGCTGTTCTTCCTGACCCAGATGCTCAAGATGGACCCAGCGCAGGCCAACACCTTGCTGATCATCAGCGTGGTCATCGGTGCGCCGTTCTTCGTGTTCTTCGGGTGGCTGTCCGATCGCATTGGGCGCAAGCCGATCCTGATGCTCGGCCTGCTGCTGGCCACCGTGCTGTACTTCCCGATGTTCAAGGCCCTGAGCCACTACGCCAACCCGCAGATCGATGCGGCCAGCCGCCAGGCGCCAATCGTGGTCACCGCAGACCCGCAAGGCTGCACCTTCCAGTTCGACCCGGTTGGCAAGGCGCGTTTCGACAGCCCGTGCGACAAGGTCAAGACCTTCCTGGTCAAGCAGGGCTTGCCGTACAGCTCGGTGAACGTGGCCGGCAGTGATGTGGTGGTGAACATTGGCGACAAGACCATCAACGGCTTCGATGAAGCGGCCATGCGCACGGCGATCGATCAGGCGGGTTACCCGGCCAAGGCAGACCCGGGGCAGGTCAACCAGGTGATGGTGGTGGTGCTGATCGTGGCAATGATCCTGATCGCGACCATGACCTACGGGCCGCTGGCAGCGGTGATGGTCGAGCTGTTCCCGACCCGCATCCGCTACACCTCGATGTCGCTGCCCTACCACATCGGCAACGGCTGGTTCGGCGGTTTCCTGCCAACGGTGTCGTTCGCGCTGGTGGTGTATACCGGGGATATCTTCTACGGCCTGTGGTACCCAGTGCTGGTGACCGGCATCAGCCTGGTGGTGGGAATCTTCTGCCTGAAAGAAACCAAGGACGTGGATATCGACAAAGTCTGACGCCATCACCACGCCATAAAAAAACCGGCTGTAAAAGCCGGTTTTCTTATGCCTCCAAAAAACTTATGCACGTTTTTCAGAAAAATGTCACACCGAGAAATAAACAGCTAATTCATACACTTAGCTTCGTATCCAGGCGCTTCATGAACAAACTGTTCACAAGTTATCCACAGATGATCAGGCCATCTGCTCCTGCGGTTTTTCGTCCACTGGCGGCAGCGAGCCCATGGCCCGCTGGGTCGCTTCGTTCCACGTCGCAGCACGGTCGTTGAGCTCGGCAATGGCCCGTGGCCCGCTGCCCTCAGCGTACATCGGCTTGCCGATCACAACCTCGATGGTGCCCGAGCGCTTGCCCCAACCCGTCTTGGGCCAGAACTTGCCAGCGTTGTGGGCAATTGGCAGCACTGGCAACCCGGCATTCACGGCCAGTGCGGTACCGCCCCGGGAGAATTTACCCATAGTACCGAACGGCACACGGGTGCCTTCCGGGAAGATCAGCACCCAGGTTTTCTGCTTGAGCAACTCGTCACCCTTGCTGGCCACCTGGCGCAGAGCTTCCTTGGGGTTGTCGCGGTTGATCGCGATCGGCCTCAGCATGGCCATGGCCCAACCAAAGAACGGCACATACAGCAGCTCACGCTTGAGCACCTGGCTCAGCGGCGAGAAGTACTGGGAAAGGAAGAAGGTTTCCCAGGTGCTCTGGTGGTTGGACAGGATCACGCAGGGCTCATCTGGCACGTTCTCGGCACCGGTGACCTTGTAGTTGATACCGAGGATGGTGCGCACCAGGAACAGTGCGCAACGGCACCAGTACACGTTGATGAACTTGTAGCGCTTGGGGAACGACAAGAACGGCGCGACGAAGAAGCTCAGCGAGCACCACAGCAGCGAGCTGGTGCCCAGCAGCAGGTAAAAAAGAAAGATTCTGATCGCCTGCAGGATCGACATAGTGGCAAGTACCGTTGCGGGGCGTGCCCGCCTGGGAGAAATGCGCCCGAGGGCGCATTGTTGTTTAAATAATTTCTCTGGCGATGGCTGCCAGATCGTCGAAAATCAGTGTAGTTTCCGGGACGCCTTTTTCCAGGGTCCGCTCACCCTTGCCGGTTTTCACCAACACGGGTTGTGCACCGACGGCCAGGGCGGCCTCCAGGTCACCTTTGCTGTCGCCGACAAACCAGACGCCTTCCAGGCCCACCTGGTAATGCTCGGCGATCGCCCGCAGCATGCCAGGCTTGGGCTTGCGGCATTCGCAGCCTTCGTCCGGCCCGTGCGGGCAATACACGATATGGCCCACCTCGCCGCCCTGCTCGGCCACCAGCGCGCGCAGGCGCGCGTGCATGGCCTCGAGGGTTGCCAGCGAGTAATAGCCACGGGCGATGCCGGACTGGTTGGTGGCAACTGCCACCGTCCAGCCCGCCTTGCTCAACTGCGCGATGGCCTCGACCGAGCCAGGGATCGGGATCCACTCTTCCAGCGTCTTGATGTAGGCGTCGGAGTCTTGGTTGATCACCCCGTCACGATCGAGAATCAGCAGTTTCAAGGCTTACCCCAGCAGCGAAATGTCGGCCACGCCCAGGAACAGGCCGCGCAGGCGGCTGAGCAGGGCATAACGGTTGGCACGGACCTTGGCGTCTTCGGCGTTGACCATCACCGCCTCGAAGAAGGCGTCGACCGGGTCACGCAGGGCCGCCAGGCGGGCCAGCGATTCGCTGTACTGACGAGCGGCTGCCATCGGTTGCACGGCCTGGTCGGCCTGCTGGATGGCCGAGTACAGAGAGAACTCGTTGGCGTTGTCGAAGTACTTCGGCTCGACCTGGTCGGCGATGGCGCCTTCGGCCTTGCTCAGCAGGTTCGACACACGCTTGTTCACCGCGGCCAGGGCTTCGGCTTCCGGCAGTTTGCGGAAGGCCTGCACTGCCTGCACGCGCTGGTCGAAGTCCAGGGCAGAAGCCGGCTTCAGGGCACGTACCGACAGGTAGGTGGCAACGTCGATGCCTTCGTCTTCGTAGCGTGCACGCAGGCGGTCGAAGATGAACTCCAGCACCTGCTCGGCCAGGCCTGCGGCCTTGACCTTGGCACCGAACTGCTTGACCGCGAACTCGACCGCAGCGCTCAAGTCCAGGTCCAGTTGCTTCTCGATCAGGATGCGCAGCACGCCCAGGGCGGCACGACGCAGGGCATACGGGTCCTTGCTGCCGGTGGGCAGCATGCCGATGCCAAAGATGCCGACCAAGGTGTCGAGCTTGTCTGCGATGGCCACGGCAGCACCGGTGAGGGTCTGCGGCAGCTCGGCGCCAGCACCGCGCGGCATGTACTGCTCGTTCAGGGCCAGGGCGACGTCTTCCGGCTCACCGTCGTTGAGCGCGTAGTAGTAGCCGGCAACACCCTGCATTTCAGGGAATTCGCCGACCATCTCGGTAGCCAGGTCGCACTTCGACAGCAGGCCGGCACGGCCAGCGCGTTGGGCGTTACCGCCGATCAGCGGGGCAATGAAGGCAGCCAGTTTGGAAACGCGCTCGGCCTTGTCGTAGACAGTGCCCAGCTGGGCCTGGAACACCACGTTCTTCAGGCGCTCGTTGAAGGTTTCCAGCGGCTGCTTCTTGTCCTGCTTGAAGAAGAACTCGGCGTCGGTCAGGCGCGGGCGCACGACCTTCTCGTTACCCTGCACGATTTGCTTGGGGTCACGGCTCTCGACGTTGGCCACTGTGATGAAGCGCGGCAGCAGCTTGCCTTCGCTGTCCAGCAGGCAGAAGTACTTCTGGTTGTCCTGCATGGTGGTGATCAGGGCTTCCTGAGGCACTTCGAGGAAACGCTCCTCGAACGAGCACACCAGCGGCACCGGCCATTCGACCAGGGCAGTCACTTCGTCCAGCAGTGCCGGCGGCACGATGGCGCTGCCTTCCTGCTGCATGGCCAGCTCGGCGGTACGCTTGCTGATCAGCTCGCGACGCTCGGCGAAGTCGGCCAGCACGTAGGCCTTGCGCAGGTCTTCAACATAGTTGGCCGGGGTGGTGATGACCACGTTCTCCGGGTGGTGGAAGCGGTGGCCACGGGATTCACGGCCGGCCTTCTGCGACAGGATGGTGCAGTCGACCACCTGGTCGCCAAGCAGCATCACCAGCCACTGGGTTGGGCGCACGAACTCTTCACGGCTGGCGGCCCAGCGCATGCGCTTGGGGATCGGCAGGTCGTTGAGCGAATCCTCGACGATGGTCGGCAACAGGCTGGCGGTGGCCTTGCCCGGGATGTGCTGGGAGAAGCGCAGCTTGGCGCCGCTCTGGTCGATTTCGGCCAGCTCTACGCCGCACTTCTTGGCAAAGCCCAGGGCAGCCTGGGTCGGCTCGCCGTCTTTGAAGGCCGCCTGCATGGGCGGGCCGTCGACGTTGATGCTGCGATCGGGCTGCTGCACGTCGAGCTGGCGGATCAGTACGGCCAAACGGCGTGGCGCTGCGTACACCTGTTTGCTGGTGTAGTTCAGGCCAGCGGCCTGCAGGCCCTTCTCGATGCCGGCCAGGAAGGCGTCGCCGAGGCTGGCCAGGGCTTTGGGTGGCAGCTCTTCGGTGCCCAGTTCTACCAGGAAATCTTGAGCACTCATTGTGCAGCCTCCAGCTTCGCCAACACTTCGTCACGCAGTTCAGGGGTGGCCATCGGGAAGCCCAGGCGTGCACGGGCTTGCAGATAGCTTTGCGCCACGTCCCGGGCCAGGGTACGTACGCGCAGGATGTAACGCTGGCGCTCGGTTACCGAGATGGCGCGGCGGGCGTCCAGCAGGTTGAAGGTGTGCGAGGCCTTCAGGACCATTTCATAGGTCGGCAGCGGCAGCTCCAGCTTGATCAGGCGGTTGGCTTCGCTTTCATAGAAGTCGAACAGTTCGAACAGCTTCTCGACGTTGGCGTGCTCGAAGTTGTAGGTCGACTGTTCCACCTCGTTCTGGTGGAACACGTCGCCGTAGGTAACCTTGCCGAACGGGCCGTCGGCCCACACCAGGTCGTAGACCGAGTCCACGCCCTGGATGTACATGGCCAGGCGCTCGAGGCCGTAGGTGATTTCACCGGTGACCGGGTAGCACTCGATGCCACCGACCTGCTGGAAGTAGGTGAACTGGGTGACTTCCATGCCGTTCAGCCAGATTTCCCAGCCCAGGCCCCAGGCGCCCAGGGTCGGCGACTCCCAGTTGTCTTCGACGAAGCGGATGTCGTGGACCAGCGGGTCCAGGCCGATGGCCTTCAGCGAGCCGAGGTACAGCTCCTGGAAGTTGGCCGGGTTCGGCTTCAGGACCACCTGGAACTGGTAGTAGTGCTGCAGGCGGTTGGGGTTTTCGCCATACCGCCCGTCGGCAGGGCGACGGCTAGGCTGCACATAGGCGGCGTTCCAGGTTTCTGGACCCACGGCGCGCAGGAATGTAGCGGTGTGGAAAGTGCCGGCGCCTACTTCCATATCGTAGGGCTGAAGTACCACACAACCTTGAGCTGCCCAGTAGTTTTGCAGGGCGAGGATCAGGTCTTGGAAGGTACGCACGGCTGGCGTAGGCTGGCTCACGAAATTCACCTGTATCTGGGGATGCGGATGTAAAGAGCGGGAGTATAACCTGATTCGCCTCGCCCTCTACTCATTGGAGCCTTATGCCACGCTGCTTTTGGTGTACCGACGATCCGTTGTACCAGGCCTACCACGACCAGGAATGGGGAACGCCACAGCGTGACCCGGCGTTGCTGTTCGAGATGCTTTTGCTCGAAGGGTTCCAGGCGGGGCTTTCGTGGATCACCGTTTTGCGCAAACGCGAGCGTTATCGCGAGGTGATGCATGGCTTCGACCCCGTGAAACTGGCGGCCATGAGCGACGAACGAATCGAGGAGCTTATGCTGGATGCGGGCATCATCCGCAACCGCCTCAAGCTCAAGGCTGCCCGGCGCAACGCGCAGGCCTGGCTGGCTGTGGATAACCCCGCCGATTGGCTCTGGTCGTTCGTGGGCGGCGAGCCGAAGATCAACCACTTCCAGGGCCGTGGCGACGTGCCGGCGGTCACCGACGAAGCCAAGGCCATGAGCAAGGCCCTGCAGAAAGCTGGCTTCACCTTCGTCGGCCCGACCATCTGCTACGCCTTCATGCAGGCGACCGGCATGGTCATGGACCACACCACCGATTGCGATCGCTACGCCGCCTTGTTGCGCTGAGGGGTTACAATGCGCGCCTTGCTGAAATAAGGAATTGCCTGTGGAAAAGTTCAAGGGCGCCCTGATGGTCGGGGTGCTGCGTCTGTTTGCCAAGCTGCCCTGGGGCGCTGTGCAGCGCGTCGGCGCCGGTATCGGCTGGCTGATGTGGAAAGTCCCCAACGGCTCGCGCAATGTCGTGCGCATCAACCTGGCCAAGTGCTTCCCGGAGATGGATCCGGTCGAACGCGAGCAACTGGTCGGCCGTGCACTGAAGGATATCGGTAAATCCTTCGTCGAAAGCGCCTGTGCCTGGATCTGGCCGCCGCAGCGTTCGCTGGAGCTGGTCAAGGAAGTGCACGGCCTGGAAGTGCTGGAGCAGGCCCTGGCTTCGGGCAAGGGCGTGGTTGGTATCACCAGCCACCTGGGCAACTGGGAAGTGCTCAACCACTTCTACTGCAACCAGTGCAAACCGATCATCTTCTACCGCCCGCCGAAGCTCAAGGCAGTGGACGACCTGCTGCGCGAGCAGCGAGTGCAAATGGGCAACCGCGTGGCGCCTTCGACCAAGGAAGGCATCCTTAGCGTGATCAAGGAAGTGCGCCGCGGCGGGCAGGTGGGTATTCCTGCCGACCCGGAGCCGGCGGAATCGGCGGGGGTGTTCGTGCCGTTTCTGGGCACGCAGGCGCTGACCAGCAAGTTCGTGCCGAACATGCTGGCCGGTGGCAAGGCGGTGGGGGTGTTCCTGCACGCGCTGCGGCTGCCGGACGGGTCGGGCTTCAAGGTGTTCCTGGAGGCGGCGCCGGAAGAGATGTACAGCACCGACGTGAACGTATCGGCAGCGGCCATGAGCAAGGTGGTCGAGCGCTATGTGCGCGAGTACCCGAGCCAATACATGTGGAGCATGAAGCGCTTCAAGAAGCGCCCGGCAGGCGAGCCGCGCTGGTATTGAGTCCCTGGGGGCACTTTGTGCCCCATTCGCGGGACAAGCCCGCTCCTACAAGGAATCGCGGTCTCCTGTAGGAGCGGGCTTGCCCCGCGAATGGGCTGCAAAGCAGCCCCGGCGATCTCAGACCTTGTTCAATTTCTTCAGGAACACGGTCATCTCTTTCTCAGCCTGCTTGTCCCCATGGGCTTGAGCCGCAACAATCCCGTCTTCCCACGCCTTGCGCGCCGCCGCCAGGTCACCGACCAGCTGATACGCCTTCCCCAACAGCTTCCAGGCCGCCGAGTACTTCGGATCCTGCTCCACACACACCACCAGGTGCACCGCCGCTTCTGCGCCATTGCCCTCGTCCAGCCAGGCTTTGCCCAGGCCAAACCTCAGCAGCGGGTTATCCACACCCTTGGCCAGCATTTTCTCCAGCGATTCACGCATGCCGTCTTCTCCTAGAAGAAACTCAAGCCGACGTGGAACAGCTTCTCCACATCGCGAATGTGCTTTTTATCCACAACGAACAGGATCACATGGTCGCCCGACTCGATCACCGTGTCGTCGTGGGCGATCAGAACTTCCTCGTCGCGGATGATCGCGCCGATGGTGGTGCCCGGTGGCAAGGCGATGTTTTCCACAGCCTTGCCGACCACCTTGCTCGACTTCGAATCGCCGTGCGCCACCGCCTCGATGGCCTCGGCCGCACCGCGGCGCAGCGAGTGCACGCTGACGATATCGCCGCGACGCACGTGCGCCAGCAAGGTGCCGATGGTGGCCAGCTGCGGGCTGATGGCGATGTCGATTTCGCCGCCCTGCACCAGGTCGACATAGGCCGGGTTGTTGATGATGGTCATGACCTTGCCCGCGCCAAGGCGCTTGGCCAGCAGCGACGACATGATGTTGGCTTCGTCGTCGTTGGTCAGGGCCAGGAAGATGTCGGCGTCGGCGATGTTCTCTTCGAGCATCAGGTCCTTGTCCGAGGCGCTGCCCTGCAGCACTACGGTGCTTTCCAGGGTATCGGAGAGGTGCCGGCAGCGTGCCGCGCTCATCTCGATGATCTTCACCTGGTAGCGGCTCTCGATGGCTTCGGCCAAGCGCTCGCCAATCTGCCCGCCCCCGGCGATGACAATGCGTTTGTTGGTCTCGTCGATGCGGCGCAGCTCGCCCATCACGGCGCGGATGTCCTTCTTCGCCGCGATGAAGAACACTTCGTCATCGGCTTCGATCACTGTGTCGCCGCGTGGGGTGATCGGCCGGTCGCGGCGGAAGATCGCTGCGACGCGGGTATCGACGTTGGGCATGTGCGCGCGGATCTGGCGCAGCTGCTGGCCCACCAGCGGGCCGCCGTAGTAGGCCTTCACCGCCACCAGCTGGGCCTTGCCCTCGGCAAAATCGATCACCTGCAGCGAGCCTGGGTGTTCGATCAGGCGCTTGATGTAGTTGGTCACCACCTGCTCGGGGCTGATCAGCACATCGACCGGGATGTGGTCGTTGTCGAACAGCTCTTCGCGGGTCAGGTAGGCCGATTCGCGCACCCGGGCGATCTTGGTCGGGGTGTGGAAAAGCGTATAGGCCACCTGGCAGGCGACCATGTTGGTTTCGTCGCTGTTGGTCACCGCCACCAGCATGTCGGCGTCGTCGGCACCGGCCTGGCGCAGCACCGTCGGCAGCGAGCCGCGGCCCTGCACGGTACGGATGTCCAGACGGTCGCCGAGGTCGCGCAGGCGGTCGCCATCGGTATCGACCACGGTGATGTCGTTGGCTTCACTGGCCAGGTGTTCCGCCAGCGTACCGCCTACCTGCCCTGCGCCGAGGATGATGATCTTCATCCGCTACTCCCTAACCGTTGTACTTACCCGCGCGAGGCGGCGATCTTGATCAGCTTGGCATAGTAGAACCCGTCGTGGCCGCCATCCTGGGCCAGCAGCTGGCGGCCGTGGGGCTGGCGCAGGCCGGCTTCGGTGGCCAGGTCCAGCTCACGGGCGCCTGGGGTGCGGGCGAGGAAGGCATCGATCACTTCGGTGTTCTCGGTCGGCAGGCTGGAGCAGGTGGCGTACAGCAGCATGCCTCCCACTTCCAGGGTCGGCCACAGGGCATCGAGCAGCTCGCCTTGCAGCGCGGCCAGGGCCGGAATGTCCTCGGCCTGGCGGGTCAGCTTGATGTCCGGGTGGCGACGGATCACACCAGTGGCCGAGCATGGCGCATCGAGCAGGATGCGCTGGAACGGCTTGCCGTCCCACCAGCTGGCGGTGTCACGGGCATCGCAGGCGATCAGCTCGGCATCGAGCTGCAGGCGGTCGAGGTTCTCGCGAACCCGGGTCAGGCGCTTGGCTTCAAGGTCGATGGCCGTCATGTGGGCCAGGTCCGGTTCGGCTTCGAGCAGGTGGCAGGTCTTGCCGCCGGGGGCGCAGCAGGCGTCCAGCACGCGCTGGCCGGGGGCCAGTTCGAGCAGGTCGGCGGACAGCTGCGCGGCTTCGTCCTGCACGCTGACCCAGCCTTCGGCGAAGCCTGGCAGGCCGCGCACGTCGCAGGCTTCGGCCAGCACGATGCCGTCACGGCTGTACTGGCAGGCGCTGGCGCCTACGCCGGCTTCAGCCAGCAACGCCAGGTAGGCGTCACGGCTGTGATGGCGGCGGTTGACCCGCAGGATCATCGGCGGGTGGGCGTTGTTGGCGGCGCAGATGGCCTCCCACTGCTCGGGCCAGAAGGCTTTCAGCGACTTCTGCAGCCAGCGCGGGTGGGCGGTGCGCACCACCGGGTCATGCTCCATGCCGGCGAGCAGTTCCTCGCCTTCGCGCTGGGCGCGTCGTAGCACGGCATTGAGCAGACCCTTGGCCCACGGCTTCTTCAGCTTGTCTGCGCAGCCGACAGTCTCACCGATGGCGGCGTGGGCCGGAATACGGGTGTAGAACAGCTGGTACAGGCCCACCAGCAGCAGTGCCTGCACATCGGCATCGGCAGCTTTGAACGGCTTCTGCAGCAGTTGCGCGGCCAGCAGATCAAGGCGTGGCTGCCAGCGGGCGGTACCGAACGCCAGATCCTGGGTCAGGCCCCGGTCGCGTTCTTCGACCTTGTCCAGCTGTGCTGGCAGCGAGCTGTTCAGCGAGGCCTTGCCGCTGAGCACAGCGGCAAGGGCACGGGCGGCGGCGAGGCGCGGGTTCATTGGCCCAGCACCTTGCCGGCAGCGAACTTCTCACGGCGGCTGTTGAACAGGTCGCTGAAGTTCAGCGCCTTGCCACCAGGCAACTGCAGGCGGGTCAGGCTCAGGGCCTGGTCACCGCAGGCGACGACGAGGCCGTCCTTGCTGGCAGAGAGGATCTCGCCTGGGGCACCTTTGCCTGTGGACAAGTTGGCAGCCAGCACCTTCACGCTTTCCCCGTCCAGGGTGCTGTGGCACACCGGCCAAGGGTTGAAGGCACGGATCAGGCGTTCCAGCTCGACGGCCGGGCGGCTCCAGTCGATGCGGGCTTCATCCTTGTTCAGCTTGTGTGCATAAGTAGCCAGGGCATCGTCCTGGACCTCACCCTGCAGCGAACCGTCTGCCAGGCCGGCGATGGCCTGGACCACAGCCGGCGGGCCCATTTCGGCGAGGCGGTCGTGCAGGCTGCCGCCAGTATCGTCGTCGCTGATCGGGGTAACCACCTTGAGCAGCATCGGCCCGGTATCCAGGCCGGCTTCCATGCGCATAACCGTCACGCCGCTCTCGGCATCGCCGGCTTCCACGGCGCGCTGGATCGGCGCCGCACCGCGCCAGCGTGGCAGCAAGGAGGCGTGGCTGTTGATGCAACCCAGGCGTGGGATGTCGAGGACCACTTGCGGCAGGATCAGGCCGTAGGCGACCACCACCATCAGGTCTGGCTTGAGCGCGGCCAGTTCGGCCTGTGCTTCGGCATTGCGCAGGGTTGGCGGCTGGAACACAGGGATGTCATGGGCCACGGCCAACTGCTTGACCGGGCTCGGCATGAGCTTCTGGCCACGGCCGGCAGGGCGGTCTGGCTGGGTGTAGACGGCCACGATCTCGTACGGGCTGTCGAGCAGGGCTTTGAGGTGTTCGGCGGCAAACTCTGGAGTGCCTGCAAAGACGATGCGCATGGAGTTCTCGCTTCCAAAAAGAAAAAGGCTTGCCGGAGCAAGCCTTCTGGGAGGTGGGGATCAGGCTTGCTGGCGGTGCTGCTTTTCCAGCTTCTTCTTGATCCGGTCGCGCTTGAGCTGCGACAGGTAGTCGACGAAAAGCTTGCCGTTGAGGTGGTCGAACTCGTGCTGCACGCACACTGCCAGCAGGCCTTCGCATTCCAGCTCGTACGGTTTGCCGTCGCGGTCCTGGGCCTTGACCCGCACACGCAGCGGGCGGTCGACGTTCTCGTAGAAGCCCGGGACCGACAGGCAGCCTTCCTGGTACTGGCCCATGTCGTGGGTCAGCTCTTCGACCGTCGGGTTGATGAAGACGCGCGGCTCGCTGCGGTCTTCGCTGAGGTCCATGACCACGACCTGCTGGTGCACATTGACCTGGGTGGCAGCCAGGCCGATGCCGGGGGCTTCGTACATGGTTTCAAACATGTCGTCGATCAGCTGACGCAGGGCGTCGTCGAACACCGTTACCGGTTTGGCAATGGTGCGCAGGCGCGGGTCCGGGAATTCGAGAATGTTCAAGATGGCCATAAGGTCAGGCAGTCACTGTGCGGTCGGTTGAAAACTGAGCACACATAATAAAGGGAAACGGGGATTTCAGCACCTGTGAAAGCTCGTCTAGGGTCTTTATAGGCCTGATAGTCGCCAAACGATGGACAGCTTTTCAAAGTGTTACCCACAAACTTATCCACAGGTTGTGCCACGTAGATGGCCCTGCTTTGATCAAGGATGATCCCCATGCCGAGTTACCATTCGTCGCCTTGTGCGCCTGCCGAACTGGAGGCGCGATTACGCTTGCATCGCCTGCCCGAGACGGGATTGCGACGCTTTCGCACTTTGCTGGAGGCCTTTGGCAGTGCTTCTTCGGCGCTCAGCGCACCCGGCCCCGCCTGGCGCGCGCTGGGTATTCCACAAGCCACCATCGATGCGCGGCGCAGTGCCGAAGTACGTGATGGTGCACTTGCTGCAATGGCCTGGCTAGAGCGCCCGGGCCAGCATTTACTGATGTGGGACGGCCCTGACTACCCTGCACTGCTTGGAGAAATCGACGATGCTCCACCGCTGCTTTTCGTGGCTGGCAATACAACACTGCTCGACCGGCCTCAGCTGGCCATTGTGGGCAGCAGGCGTGCCACACCCCCGGCACTCGACACGGCCAGGGCATTTTCCCGCTACCTGGCGCAGGCCGGTTTTACCATCACCAGCGGGCTTGCCCTGGGCATCGATGGTGCCGCTCATCGGGCGGCGCTAGAGGTGGGCGGGAGCACCATTGGTGTACTGGGAACAGGCTTGCAAAAACTTTATCCACAACGCCACCGCGACCTTGCGCGGATGATGATCGACATGGGCGGGGCACTGGTATCCGAGTACCCGCTCGATGCCGGGCCGTTGCCGGGCAACTTCCCGCGGCGCAACCGCATCATCAGTGGCCTGTCGCTCGGCGTGCTGGTGGTCGAAGCCAGCCTTGCCAGCGGCTCGCTGATCACTGCCCGCCTGGCGGCTGAGCAAGGCCGCGAGGTGTACGCGATTCCAGGTTCCATCCACCATCCGGCGGCCAAGGGCTGCCACCAGCTGATCCGCGATGGCGCACTGCTGGTGGAAAGCGTGGAGCAGATTGTGGAAAGCCTGCGTGGCTGGCAGAACCTGCCGCCAGCGGTTGTGGATAAGCCGGCCCATCCGCTGCTTGCCCTGCTGCATGCCGCGCCACAGACTAGCGAGAACCTGGCCCATTTCAGTGGCCGGCCGCTGGCCGAGGTGCTGGCGCAGCTGACGGAACTGGAGCTTGAAGGCCGGGTCAGCAATGTCGCCGGGCGTTGGTTTGCCCGCGCCGGCTAAGTACACTGCGCGCAAGCAAGGTTAAAAGGCGGAGAGACGCAAATGGTGAGCAGTTTTCGTGTGCAACAAGCCGCACGTGAGATCCGGGCGGGCGCAGTGATCGCCTACCCGACGGAAGCGGTCTGGGGCCTGGGCTGCGACCCATGGAACGAGGACGCGGTGTATCGCCTGCTGGCGCTGAAGTCGCGGCCTGTGGATAAAGGGCTGATTCTGATCGCCGACAACATCCGCCAGTTCGACTTCCTGTTCGAGGACTTCCCTGAGGACTGGATTGACCGCATGGGCAGCACCTGGCCGGGGCCGAACACCTGGCTGGTACCGCACCAGGACCTGTTGCCCGAGTGGGTGACCGGGCAGCATGACACTGTGGCGCTGCGGGTCAGTGATCACCCGGTGGTGCGCGAGCTGTGTGCCTTGGTCGGGCCGTTGATTTCCACCTCCTGCAACCCGGGCGGGCGCCCGGCGGCCAAGACCCGCTTGCGGGTGGAGCAGTATTTCCATGGCCAGCTGGACCTGGTGCTTGGGGGAGCGCTGGGCGGACGGAAGAATCCGAGTGTGATTCGGAATCTGGCTACTGGTGAGGTCGTGCGGCCGGGCTGATACCGCTGGCGGTTGTACCTCAAGCGGCTCTGTAAGCTGAAAAAGAAAGTGTAAGGGCTGACAGGTGCCTGCCTTTGAATTTTCAGCGCCTGTGAGATCGAGCGCCGCCCACGCGGCGCATCGCGAGCTGTTGCTCGCTCCTACGTTTGTTTCGTGCCAGTCAATTCTATGCGCTTTGCGCGCGAACGCCTTTGGTGCCTGGCTCGATATTGCGTCGTACCAACAAGGCGGTCGCGCACGACTGGCACAGGCGTAACTGGCCAGAAACAAACGTAGGAGCGAGCGACAGCTCGCGATGCGCCGCGTGGGCGGCGCTCGGTCTGATAGGCGAAGACGCTCCATCGGCGAGTGTCTACAGGCTCAAGTGCAGTGTTCGGCTCAAGGTAGCAGAACGGTAGAGCCGACAGTCCTGCGCGCCGACAACTCCTCTTGCGCCTTCGCCGCCTCACTCAACGGATACCGCTGCTGGATATCCACAACCAGCTTCCCACTGGCAATCATCGCAAACAGGTCATCAGCCATGGCCTGGGTGTTCTCGGCATTGTTGGCATAGGTCGCCAAGGTCGGCCGGGTCACATACAGCGAGCCCTTCTGCGACAGGATCCCCAGGTTCACCCCGCTCACCGCCCCCGAGGCATTGCCAAAGCTCACCATCAACCCGCGCGGCTGCAGGCAGTCCAGCGAGGTCAGCCAGGTGTCGGCACCGACGCCGTCATACACCACCGGGCACTTCTTGCCATCGGTCAGCTCCAGCACCCGCTTGGCCACGTCCTCGCGGCTGTAGTCGATGGTCGCCCACGCCCCCAGCGCCTTGGCCCGCTCGGCCTTTTCGGCGGAGCTGACGGTGCCGATCAGCTTGGCGCCCAGGGCCTTGGCCCACTGGCAGGCCAGCGAACCGACGCCACCCGCTGCGGCGTGGAACAGGATCACGTCGCCCGGCTTCACCTCATAGGTCTGCTTCAACAGGTACTGCACGGTCAGCCCCTTGAGCATCACCGCTGCCGCCTGCTCGAAGCTGATGTTGTCCGGCAGCTTGACCAGGTTGGCCTCCGGCAGCGTATGCACTTCGCTGTAGGCGCCCAGCGGGCCGCCGGCATGGGCCACACGGTCACCGACCTTCAACCGGGTCACGCCCTCGCCCACTGCCTCGACCACGCCTGCCGCCTCGGTACCCAGGCCAGAGGGCAAGGATGGCGGCGCGTACAGCCCGCTGCGGAAGTACGTGTCGATGAAGTTCAGGCCGATCGCATGGTTGCGCACACGCACCTGCTGCGGCCCGGGTGGGGCGGGTTCGAATTCCACAAGCTGCAGCACTTCCGGGCCGCCGTGCTGGCTGAACTGGATACGCTTGGCCATCTCGCACTCCTGTTGTCGGGATCGGGAAAAGGCCTTCTATCGGACGCCTTTGCTTGATCGCCGTCAACTGCGGCGCGCGCGCCGGCGGTGGTATGCTACGCGGCGAATTCTTCCCTGCCCGTTCCTGGTGACCCGATGACTAGCCGCACCGAGGCCGTGAAAGCCTACCTGCTCGACCTGCAAGACCGCATCTGCTCTGCCCTCGAAGCCGAAGACGGCGGCGCCCGCTTCGTCGAGGACGCCTGGGTGCGCGAAGCCGGTGGCGGGGGCCGCACGCGGGTGATCGGGGATGGCAAGCTGATCGAGAAAGGCGGGGTCAACTTCTCCCACGTGTTCGGCGCCGGCCTGCCACCATCGGCCAGCGCCCACCGCCCCGAGCTGGCAGGCCGTGGCTTCGAAGCCCTGGGCGTGTCGCTGGTGATCCACCCGCACAACCCGCATGTGCCGACGTCCCATGCCAACGTGCGTTTCTTCATTGCCGAAAAGGAAGGTGAAGAAGCGGTGTGGTGGTTCGGCGGCGGCTTCGACCTGACCCCGTACTACGGCAACGAGGAAGACTGCATTCACTGGCACCGCGTCGCCGAGCAGGCCTGCGCACCGTTCGGTGCTGAGGTGTACCCGCGCTACAAGGCTTGGTGCGACCGCTACTTCCACCTCAAGCACCGCGGCGAGCCGCGTGGCATCGGCGGCCTGTTCTTCGATGACCTGAACGAGTGGGACTTCGACACCTGCTTTGCGTTCCTGCGTGCCATCGGTGATGCCTACGTCGAGGCCTACCTGCCGATCGTCCAGCGCCGCAAGAACACCCCCTTCACCCCGCAGCAGCGCGAATTCCAGGAATACCGCCGCGGCCGCTACGTAGAGTTCAACCTGGTCTACGACCGTGGCACCCTGTTCGGCCTGCAGTCTGGTGGCCGCACCGAGTCGATCCTCATGTCGCTGCCGCCACAAGTGCGCTGGGGTTACGATTGGAAGGCCGCGCCCGGCAGCGAGGAGGCACGCCTGACCGAATACTTCCTGCAGGACCGCGACTGGCTCGGCCAGTAAGCCTGTGGATAAACAAGGAATCGCCATGGACCAGTATGTTGTTTTCGGTAACCCCATCGGCCACAGCAAGTCGCCGCTGATCCACCGCCTGTTCGCCGAGCAGACCGGCCAGGACCTGGAATATGCCACCTTGCTGGCGCCGCTGGACGAGTTCAGCGATTGCGCGCGCGGCTTCTTCAAGCAAGGCAGCGGCGGCAACGTCACCGTACCGTTCAAGGAAGAGGCCTACCGTCTGTGCGACAGCCTCACTCCACGTGCCCAGCGCGCGGGAGCGGTGAACACGCTGAGCAAGCTGGCTGACGGCACATTGCAGGGCGACAACACCGACGGTGCCGGCCTGGTGCGCGACCTGACGGTGAACGCCGGAGTCGAACTGGCCGGCAAGCGCATCCTCATCCTCGGGGCCGGTGGCGCCGTGCGCGGCGTGCTGGAGCCGATCCTGGCACACCAGCCGCAGTCGCTGGTGATTGCCAACCGCACCGTGGAGAAGGCCGAGCAGCTGGCGCGGGAGTTCGATGAACTGGGGCCGGTGGTGGCCAGTGGGTTTGCCTGGTTGCAGGAGCCGGTGGACGTGATCATCAACGCCACCTCGGCGAGCCTGGCCGGTGAATTGCCGCCGATTGCCGACAGCCTGGTCGAGGCGGGGCGCACGGTGTGCTACGACATGATGTATGGCAAGGAACCGACGCCGTTCTGCCAGTGGGCTACCCAGCTGGGGGCGGACAAGGTTCTGGATGGGTTGGGGATGTTGGCTGAGCAGGCGGCGGAAGCCTTCTTTATCTGGCGTGGGGTACGACCGGATACGGCGCCGGTGCTTGCTGAACTGCGCCGCCAGTTGGCTCGGGGCTGATATTTGCGAGCCTGCACATTACCCATGTAGGAGCGGGCTTGCCCCGCGAACACCGGCGAAGCCGGTGCCATGTACCGTGTTGCCTTCTTCGCGGGACAAGCCCGCTCCTACAGGGATCTATGCCGGAGCGAGTATTAGAGCTTGGCTTTGACGGCCTCCAAGGCATCGCCATCAGCCTTGGTGGTCACCCCCGCCAACCACCCTTCCAATAGCTCGGGGTGCTGTTTCACCCAAGCCTTGGCCGCCTCATCAAAGCTGATCTTCTTATCCACAACCTCCGCCATGATTGTGTTTTCCATGTCCAGGGTGAAACTCAGATTGCCCAGCAGCTTCGCCGCATTCGGGCAGGCTTGTGGATAACCCTTGCGGGTCAGTGTGAACACCTCGCCCTGGCTGCCGAACCACTTCTCCCCGCCCGTCAGGTAGTGCATCTTCAGCTTCACGTTCATCGGGTGCGGCGTCCAGCCGAGGAAGGTGATGAACTGCTGTTTCTTCACCGCCCTGTCCACCTGCGCCAGCATCGCCTGCTCGCTGGACTCCACCAGCTTCCACTGGCCCAGGTTGAATTCGTTCTTATCAATGATTTCCTTCAGCGACAGGTTCGCTGGCGCACCGGAGCCGATGCCATACAGCTTCTTGTCGAACTGGTCAGCGTGCTTTTGCAGGTCGGCAAAATCCTTCACCCCGGCATTCCATACGTAATCCGGTACCGCCAGGGTGAACTGGGTGCCTTCCAGGTTGCGCGACAGCTGCTGCACATCGCCATTGGCGATGAACTTGTCATGGAAGCCCTGATGCGCCGGCATCCAGTTGCCGAGGAAGGCGTCGACCCGGCCGTCCTTGAGGCCGCCGTATATGATCGGTACCGCCAGGCTGTCGATCTTCACCTGGTAGCCGAGGCTTTCCAGCAGCAGCCGGGCGACGGCGTTGGTCGAGGCGATGTCGCTCCAGCCGGGGTCGGCCATCTTCACGGTGTTGCATTGTGCGTTGCTGTCGGCGGCGTGGGCCGTGGCGGTGGCTAGAGCCAGAGGCAGAGCCAGGGCGAATACGGCGGTGGAGAACTTGTGCATGGCGGCCTCTCTTCTCAATCCATGGGGGCGGGCTGTGGATAACGTGCCTTGCGCTCGAGGTCGTCGAGATCGATATGGTTGCGCATGTACTGTTGGCTGGCCTCCACCAGCGGTTGGTGGTCCCAGCTTTTCAGCTTGCCGATTGCCAGCGCCTCGGCCACCAGGCGGCGGCGGCGTTGGCTGGCCAGGACTTGCTGGCGCAGGCCGGGGATATCCCAGCGGTGCTGTGCTTCCTCGACAAATGCCTGCAGCAGCGCCTGGTGGTCCGGGCTGCCGGTGAGGTTCTCCCGCTCGTGCGGGTCGCGGTTCAGGTCATAGAGTAGGCAAGGGTCGTCTTCGCTGTACACGAATTTGTATGGCCCACGGCGAATCATCATCAGCGGGCCGACGGTACCTTCGGCCATGTATTCGCCGATCACTTCGTCGTGGCCGCCCTGCCCTTGCAGGTGGCCGAGCAGTGAGCGGCCGTCCAGGTGCAGATGGTTATCCACAGCGCCGCCGGCCAGTTCGACCAGGGTCGGCAGCAGGTCGCAGGTCGACACCGAGGCGCTGATGCGGCTTGCGCAGAAGCGTTTGGGCGCGTGTACCAGCAGGGGGACGCGTGCCGACATCTCGAACCAGTGCATCTTGTACCAGAGGCCGCGCTCGCCCAGCATGTCGCCGTGGTCGCCGGAGAACACGATCAGGGTATCGTCGGCCAGGTTGCATTCCTCCAGGGTCTCCAGCAGTTGGCCGATGTTGTCATCGATGTAGCTGCAGGCGCCGAAGTAGGCGCGGCGGGCGTCGCGGATCTTGTCCACAGGCAGCGGCTTGTTCCACAGGTCGTAGACCTTGAGCAGGCGTTGTGAATGAGGGTCGAGCTCTGCCTGGCTGAATTCAGCGCGGGGCATGGGGATATCCACAGCCTCGTAGCGATCCCAGTAGCGTTTGGGGATAGTGTACGGGTCGTGCGGGTGCGTCATGGACACGGTCAGGCAGAACGGCCGGCCATCGTTTTCGCGCACGTGGTCGTAGAGGTACTGGCGCGCCTTGAACACGACCTCCTCGTCGAAGTCCAGCTGGTTGGTGCGCACGCAAGGACCGGCCTGCAGCACCGAGGACATGTTGTGGTACCAGCTCGGGCGCACGTCCGGCTCATCCCAGTTCACCGCCCAACCGTAATCAGCGGGGTAGATGTCGCTGGTCAGGCGCTCTTCATAGCCGTGCAGCTGGTCCGGCCCGCAGAAGTGCATCTTGCCCGACAGCGCGGTGCGGTAGCCCAGGCGGCGCAAGTAGTGTGCATAAGTCGGTACGTCGGCGGGGAAATCGGCTGCGTTGTCGTAGGCGCCGATACGGCTTGGCAGTTGTCCGCTGACCAGGGTGAAGCGTGACGGTGCACACAGTGGGCTGTTGCAGTAGGCCGAATCGAACACCACCGCTTGCTCGGCGAGGCGGCTCAGGTGGGGCATCTGGATAGGCGAAGGGCCATGGATTGGCAGCAAAGGCGCGGCCATCTGGTCGGCCATGATGAACAGGATATTCGGGCGCGTCATGGTGGCTTCCATCGTTGAGGGTTATGCGAACCGCTTGCCTACCAAGATGCGACTGTGAATAACATGGGTAAAGCCCATGGCGGGCAATGTCTGGGATTAGCTGAGCTTATGTTTGATCACCTTGCCGAGTTATCGCTGGATGCTTTGCGCGTATTCGAGTCTGCGGCCCGCTTGCGTGGCTTTACCGCAGCGGCGCTGGAGTTGGGCACTACGCAACCAGCGGTGAGCCAGCAGGTGAAGCGCCTGGAGGCGCAGCTAGGCACCCGCCTGTTCGACCGTATATACCGTGGCATCGAGCTGACCGAGGCGGGCCAGCTGCTGTTCGAGCAGGTGCACCAAGGCCTGCAGGCGATGGATGACGGCATTGCCCAGGCCAGTGGGCGCGGCCAGCGTGAAGTGCTGCAGGTGGCCACCGACTTTGCCTTCGCGGCGTTCTGGCTGATGCCACGGCTGCAGCGCTTTCACGAGACTTATCCACAGGTCGATGTGAGCCTGGTGACCGGTGAGCGCAGCCAGGGGATGCTGCGCCCGGATATCGATGTGGCAGTGCTGTTTGGTGATGGGCGCTTCCATCAGGGCGAGAGCCGTTGGCTGTTCGACGAGGAGGTTTTCCCGGTTTGCAGCCCGCGGCTGATTCATGGCAAACCCTTGTCAGCCGAGGCTTTGCAACGGTTGCCATTGCTCCATTTGCGCGGTGAGCAGGCCAGCCGCTGGTTTGATTGGGCGGGGGTGTTTCGTGGGTTTGGCGTGGCCAGCCCGCCGCCGCCCGGGCAGTTGCGGTTTGATAACTACACCTTGCTGATCCAGGCGGCGATTGCCGGTCAGGGGGTGGCGATCGGCTGGGGGCACCTGGTGGATGGGCTGGTGGAGCAAGGATTGCTGTGCCGGCCGCTGGAAGGGAGTTTGCGCTCGGCGCGGGGGTATTACGTGGTGCTGCCGCCGCGCAAACGGCGCGGGGCCTTGATTGAGCGGTTCGTCGATTGGCTGGAGCAAGAGCGCAGTCTGTGAGATCCCTGGGGCTGCGCAGCAGCCCCGGCAATCTAGAGCACGAAGTTCAAATGCTCGCCCCGGTGCAAGTCCAGCTCCAGCATGTCCACCATCCCCGCCGCTATACGTGCCAAGCCCTCTTCCGAAAGTGCTGCTGGCATGTTGATCAGCGTCCAGCGCAACGAACTGCGCTGTAGCCCATCGACCACCTGATCAACGCATACGCGCTCCGCCTCGCTGTACTTGACGGGCTCATCGAGCACTTCAAAATCGCCCACCAGCAGCAGCCGGCGTATAGTCGTGCGGGCCAGTCCGGCCAGCAGCGCTCCGCTCGCCCGTGCTTGCGTCGCCAGATCACCCGGCGCCAGCAGCGCAATCACCGCCGAGCCCCCTGCCGCGCCCTGCTCCACCTGGTCGGCATCGCCCAGCGCACCTATCTTGAAATGCAGTCCAGGGCGTGGCGTATGACGGTTGAGGTCGTCGACTACCGCAATGACCTCGTGCTGGCGCGCCAGCAGCTCGATCATCAGGGCATTGCCCAGGCTGCTTTCAGCCCCGAACAACACCAGTTTGAACACTGGGGTTTCGGCATTTTTCACCGCATCACTCCCTTTGCAGGTGGGGTGATCGTTGGACCGCAATCAGGAGTTATCGTGCAGAGGATCAAGGGTTACCACGCCCATGTGTACTACGACGCATCCACTATCGAGCAGGCCCGTGAGCTTTGCGAGGAAGCGGCGCGGCTGTTCCCCGTGACCATGGGGCGCATGCACCAGAAACCGGTCGGACCGCACCCGGACTGGAGCTGTCAGCTGGCTTTCGAGCCGGAGTTCGTGGGGGTGGTGTTGCCTTGGTTGGCGCTGTATCGGAAGGGCTTGGTGGTGTTTCTGCATCCTCTGACCGGGGATGAGCTGGCGGATCACCGGGATCATGCAATCTGGATGGGGGCCGTGAGGCCTCTGAATCTGTCGATCTTTGGTGGGTAGACCGTACTAGCCTGTGCTGGGCTCTTCGCGGGGCAAGCCCGCTCCTACAGGGGTAGCACAGGGCCCGAATGCAGCGCTGTACCTGTAGAAGCGGGCGACGCGGTTTAGCGACGAGCGCCGCGCACGCCTTCAGCCAGTGCCGAGCACAGGCTCAATACATCGCTCACCGCCTGACCGGCATCCTTGGCCTGGGCAATCTTGTCGACCAGCGCCGAACCCACTACCACACCATCGGCCAAGCGGGCGATCGCGGCGGCCTGCTCCGGTGTACGAATACCAAAACCAACGCTGATCGGCAGGTCGGTATGCCGACGCAGGCGGGCAATTGCCTCGGTCACGTGTTCGGTAGTCGCGGAACCAGCACCGGTCACGCCCGCAACCGAGACGTAGTAGACGAACCCGGAACTGCGTTCCAGCACGCGTGGCAGGCGCGCATCGTCGGTGGTCGGGGTGGTCAGGCGGATGAAGTCGATGCCTGCGGCCTGGGCCGGGGTGGCCAGCTCGGCGTCGTGCTCTGGCGGCAGGTCGACGATGATCAGGCCATCGACGCCTGCTTGCTTGGCTTCGGCAACGAACTTATCCACACCGAAGCGGTGGATCGGGTTGTAGTAACCCATCAGCACGATTGGCGTGGTGTGGTTATCCACACGGAATTCGCGAACCATCTGCAGGGTCTTGGCCAGGGTCTGGCCGGCTTCCAGGGCGCGCAGGGTGGCGAGCTGGATGGCCACGCCATCGGCCATCGGGTCGGTGAACGGCATGCCCAGTTCGATCACATCGGCGCCAGCTGCCGGCAGGCCCTTGAGGATCTGCAGCGAAGCGTCATAGCCCGGGTCGCCAGCAGTGACGAAGGTGACCAGCGCGGAGCGGCCTTGGGCCTTCAGTTCGGCGAAGCGTTGTTCAAGACGGCTCATGCCTGTTTCTCCTGGGCTGCCATGTGGTTCATCACGGTTTGCATGTCTTTGTCGCCGCGGCCGGACAGGCAGATCACCATCAGGTGGTCCTTGGGCAGGTTCGGTGCGCGCTTGATCGCTTCGGCCAGGGCGTGGGAGCTTTCCAGGGCCGGAATGATGCCTTCCAGACGGCAGGTAGCATGGAACGCATCCAGTGCTTCGTCGTCGGTGATGCTGACGTACTCGACGCGCTTCACTTCATGCAGGTAGGCGTGTTCCGGGCCGATGCCCGGGTAGTCGAGGCCGGCAGAAATCGAGTGGGCGTCGGTAATCTGGCCGTCTTCGTCCTGCAGCAAGTAGGTGCGGTTGCCGTGCAGCACGCCCGGTACGCCGCCGTTCAGGCTGGCGGCGTGCTTGTCGGTGTGCACGCCGTGGCCGCCGGCTTCGACGCCGATGATCTGCACGCTCGGTTCTTCGAGGAACTCATGGAACAGGCCCATGGCATTGGAGCCACCGCCGACGCAGGCGATCAGGCTGTCCGGCAGGCGGCCTTCCTTCTCTTGCAACTGGGCGCGGGTTTCCTTGCCGATGATCGACTGGAAGTCGCGGACCATCGCCGGGTACGGGTGCGGGCCGGCCACGGTGCCGATCAGGTAGAAGGTGTCGTCGACATTGGTGACCCAGTCGCGCAGGGCTTCGTTCATGGCGTCTTTAAGGGTGCCGGTGCCAGCGGTGACCGGGACGATCTCGGCGCCCAGCAGCTTCATGCGGAACACGTTGGCCTGCTGGCGTTCGATGTCGGTGGCGCCCATATAGATCACGCAAGGCAGGCCGAAGCGCGCAGCGACAGTGGCGGTGGCCACGCCGTGCATGCCGGCGCCGGTTTCGGCAATCAGGCGCTTTTTGCCCATGCGCTTGGCCAGCAGCACCTGGCCGATGCAGTTATTCACCTTGTGCGCGCCGGTGTGGTTCAGCTCTTCACGCTTGAAGAAAATCTTCGCGCCGCCGCAGTGTTCGGTCAGGCGCTCGGCGAAGTACAGCGGGTTCGGGCGGCCGATGTAGTCGCGCTGGAAGTAGGCCAGTTCTTCGAGGAACTTGGGGTCGGCCTTGGCCGCTTCGTATTCGCGGGCCAGGTCCAGCACCAGCGGCATCAGGGTTTCGGCCACGTAGCGGCCGCCGAACGAGCCGAACAGGCCGTTGGCGTCGGGGCCGGGACGGTATTGGGACTGGGTCATGGGGCGCTCCAGGGCGTAATCGATGAGTGATGGGCTTTACTCTAACCACGGCAAGGCCGGCTGAAAACCGATAAGATTGCGCAAACTTGTCAGAAAAACTCACAGGTAAAATGGCTCACGACCTCCCTCCCCTCAATGCCCTGCGGACCTTCGAGGCCACTGCCAGGCTCAACAGCGTCAGCCAGGCCGCCGAAGCGCTGCACGTCACCCATGGCGCCGTCAGCAGGCAGATCAAGGTGCTTGAAGAGCACTTGGGCGTGGCCCTGTTCGTCAAGGACGGGCGTGGCATCAAACTCACAGATGCCGGCATGCGCCTGCGTGACGCCAGCGGCGAGGCGTTCGACCGCCTGCGCAGCGTGTGCGCCGAGTTGAGCCGGGATGTGAGCGAGGCGCCGTTCGTGCTGGGTTGTTCGGGCAGCTTGCTGGCGCGTTGGTTCATCCCCCGGTTAGGGCGCTTGAAGGCTGACCTGCCGGAATTGCGCCTGCACCTGTCGGCGGGTGAAGGCGACCTCGACCCACGCCGGCCCGGGCTGGATGCGTTGCTGGTGTATGCCGAACCGCCATGGCCTGCGGACATGCAGGTCCACGTGCTGGCGCAAGAGCGTATCGGCCCGGTGCTGAGCCCGCATTTCGCCGGCTTCGACCGCTTGCAGGCGGCACCCGCCAAGGCTCTCCTGGAAGAAGCGCTGTTGCACACCACCTCACGCCCGCAGGCTTGGCCAACCTGGGCGACAGAACAAGGGTTGGAGGCAGGCTCATTGCAGTACGGCCAGGCGTTCGAGCATCTGTATTACTTGTTGGAGGCCGCAGTTGCCGGCCTGGGTGTCGCAATCGCGCCACAACCCCTGGTTGCCGACGATTTGCGAGCGGGGCGCCTGAGTGCGCCGTGGGGCTTTTCGCCGACCCCTGCAGCACTGGCGTTATGGGTGCCTCGGCGCGCCGCGGATGGGCGCGCCGAGCAGTTGGCGCAGTGGCTACGCGCCGAATTGGCCAGGCAAACTGCTTAGTTGCGCTTGCACAGCAGGTACGCCGCCAGCAGGCCCAGCGCGCCAATGGCAACGCCTGCGGTGGTATACGGGTGCTCCTGGGCGTAGTCGCGGGTGGCGATGCCGGTCTGGCGGGTGCGCTCTTTGACTTCCTCGTAGGCGTCGCTGATCAGGCTGCGCGAATGGCGCAGCGCGCTTTCGGCGTTGCTGCGCATCGCCTTCACTGACTTCTGGGTTTCCTCGGAGGCATCGTGCTTCAGGTTCTCCAGGCTTTTCAGGAGGCTTTCGATCTCCGCTTCCATGCTTTCCAGGGACGTTTTACGCAGCGAGTTGCGGGGCATGTTGACTCTCCTTTGCAGTATGGACTGTAAGGATTGCGACCCCCGGGCTGCGGGAAAGTGCGATCGAACTTTACCGAAGGGCGGCGGCTCGCAGGTAAACCGGGCTTGCGCTGCTAGGCTCAATCTCACTGTCATCCAAGGAGAGCGCTCATGACCGATCATCACACGTACAAGAAGATCGAGCTGGTGGGTTCGTCCCACACCAGTATCGAAGAGGCGATCAACAATGCCTTGGCCGAAGCCGGCAAGAGCATCAAGCACCTGGAGTGGTTCGAAGTGGTCGATACCCGTGGCCATATTCGCGACAACAAGGCGGCACACTTCCAGGTCACGCTGAAGGTTGGCTTCCGCATCGCCAACAGCTGAAACATTCCCAGGCTGGAATAGCCTGGCGTGATGGCGTTATAACACCGGAGGGCGCCTTGGCGGCGCCCTTCTGGTCTTTTCTCATCTGTACAAGGAATGCGATCGATGAAGAAACTGTTGCTGGCGGTGGGTTTGATGGTGGTGGCCGGTGGGGCGATGGCTGCCGGCAAACCCTGTGAAGAGCTCAAGGCCGAGATTGCCTCGAAGCTCGATGCCAAGGGCGTGAAGGGCTACAAGCTGGAAATCGTCAAGAAAGGCGAGCCAGCTGGCAAGGTGGTTGGCAGCTGTGAGGCGGGTCGCAAGGAGATTGTCTACCGCCGCGGCTAAGGTGCTGGATTCTTCGCGGGCAAGCCCGCGAAGAAGCTCACTCGGCCTTGAGGGCCTGCGCCATCAGCTCATAGGACCGAATCCGGTCCGCATGCTCATACAGGTCACAGGTAAAGATCAGCTCATCCGCCCCGGTCTGCTCCAGCAGCACTTCCACCTTGGCCCGTACCTTCTGCGGGCTGCCGATCATCGCCAAGCCCAGGAAACTCCCCACGGCATCGCGCTCATGGGGCAGCCATAGCCCGTCCATGCTTGGTACAGGCGGTTTCTGCATCAGGCTCTGGCCACGGATCAGCGCCAGAATGCGCTGGTATACCGAGGTCGCCAGGTATTCGGCCTTTTCGTCGGTTTCCGCTACCACCATCGGAATCCCCAGCATCACATAGGGCTTGTCCAGCGTGGTCGACGGCTTGAAATGGTCGCGATAGATGCGGATCGCCTCATGCATGTAGCGCGGGGCGAAGTGCGAGGCAAAGGCGTACGGCATGCCGCGCATGCCGGCCAGCTGAGCGCTGAACAAGCTGGAGCCGAGCAGCCACAGGGGCACGTCGGTATCGTGACCGGGCACGGCGATCACTTTTTGATCATCAGTGCGTGGGCCAAGGTAACGCGACAACTCCTCGACATCATCCGGGAAGTCATCGGCGCTGCCAGCACGGTCACGGCGCAGGGCGTAGGCGGTCATCTGGTCGGAGCCTGGCGCACGGCCCAGGCCCAGGTCGATCCGCCCTGGGTAGAGACTGGCCAATGTGCCGAACTGCTCGGCGATCACCAGTGGCGCATGGTTGGGCAGCATGATGCCGCCGGAGCCGACGCGAATGGTCGAAGTGCCGCCGGCCAGGTAGCCGATCAGTACCGAAGTCGCCGAGCTGGCGATGCCGTCCATGTTGTGGTGTTCGGCCACCCAGAAGCGGTTGTAGCCAAACCGCTCGACATGCCGGGCCAGGTCCAGCGAGTTGTGCAGCGATTGCGCCGGGCCTTTGTCGGCGCGCACTGGCACCAGGTCGAGGGTGGATATCTTCAGGTCACGCAGCTGCGTCATCGGAGCCTCCGCAAGGGTGGTTGGCCCGGAGGCCTTTTGAACTTTGTATGGGCAGATTCGAAGGATTCAATGCTCACTGTGCGATTGCTCTGAACTTGCCGCAGGACGCTGACCTCGAAAATGTGAGTAAGTAACCCTACGACCAGGAGGCATCATGAAAAAGACAGCATCGGCGATCTGGCAAGGTGGCCTGAAGGACGGCAAAGGCCTGCTTTCCACCGAAAGCGGCGCACTCAAGCAGAACCCCTACGGTTTCAACACCCGTTTCGAGGGATCGCCCGGGACCAACCCGGAAGAGTTGATCGGGGCGGCCCATGCCGGCTGCTTCTCGATGGCGCTGTCGATGATGCTCGGTGAAGCTGGGTTCACCGCAGACCGTATCGATACCATTGCCGAAGTCACGCTGGACAAACAACCCGACGGCTTTGCCATCACCGCCGTGCACCTTATCCTCAAGGCCAAGGTGCCGGGGGCCAGCGAGGCGCAGTTCCTCGAAATCGCCAACAAGGCCAAGGCCGGTTGCCCGGTGTCGAAGGTGCTCAACGCGAAGATCAGTCTGGACGCCGCATTGGTGGGCTAGGCGGCGCAACGGTGCCGGTTTGCTGTAGTCTAAACAGCGTCGGCAGCACAGCTGCCTTGCCAGGAGCCGCTCCATGATTCGCGTAGCAATCGCCGTGCTGGCTTCGCTTGTGGCCACTTCTGCATTGGCGGCGGTGAAACCGTGCGAAGAACTCAAGGCTGAGATCGAAGCCAAGATCCAAGCCCAGGGTGTGACGTCCTACACCCTGGAAATCGTGCCTAACAGTGAGGTCAAGGATCAGAACATGATCGTCGGCACCTGTGATGGCGGGACTAAGAAGATCATTTACCAGAAGAACGACCGATAAGTGAATGGGGCCGCACTGCGGCCCCATTGCTTTACGGAATGCAGAACACGTCGCTCGGCTCGTTCACCAGCACCTTGCGGCTGGCGTCGTACAGCAGCACCTGCGGGTCCATCACCGGTGCCCGCGCCTCCAGGCGATAGCGCTCGCCGGCCTTGAAGTCGTCGAAGCGCACGGTCAGGTAGCAGGTCCGATCCTTGGGGCTGGTAAGCATGCCGCCGGCATAGATTTCATAGTCGAATCGCACCACCAGTTCATGCTTGCCAGGGGTCAGCTGGAAGTAACGGCCATCGTCCAGACGCTGGCCGTCAAGGCGATCGGCCATGAGCAGGCGGCCAGGGGTAACGGTGTAGAGATCGACCCAGGCCTTGGCGGGGTCGACGGGCGGCAAGGGGCTGGCGCAAGCCCCCAGTGCACTGAGGGCGATCAGCATCATGGGCTGGCGCATGGCAAAACTCCCACTCGCGATACACGAGTTACAAGCATAGCGCCGTTTGTGCGCTTCAGGTGCGCTGGCAACCTGCTGGCAGGCCCTGCCCGACCAGTTTCTGCTGGTGGTCGTACAGCTTGATCCATGGTCGGAAGCCGATACTGCCGGCCTGCAGCTGGTAGCGCTGCCCGGCGTTGAAGTCCTTGAAGGTCAGCTTGACCTGGCAATCGCGCCACAATGGCTCGTCGACCGGGCCGATATTGCTCGGCGTGACCGGGAATTGATAGCGCACGGTCAGCTCATGGCTGCCGGGAGGCACTTCGAAATAGCGCGTGTCAGCCCAGTCGCGCTCATCCACCTGCTTCGCGTCCAGCGACGCTTCGTCATAGGGAGTGAGGTCTACCCAGGCCAGATTCGGGTCCGGGTCGGGCAGGGTTGAACAGGCAGAAACCAGTACCAGTGTGCCGGTGACCAACAGTGCACGCATGGCGAAACTCCCCCTTGGCGAGATAGTCTTGGAGCGCATTGGCCATGAGCGAGTTGGATAGCCCCAGATGGATCTCATTGTTCTTTTCAAGCGCTCAGGCCCTGGGCCACTCGACTGCGTTTTCAGGCGTTTGGTTCCCCTGCTGGCTGTCTTTCTGCTGAACGGTTGCAGCACCGTGGGCTATTACGGCCAGTTGGCCGAGGGGCAATGGCAGCTGTTGCGGGCGCACCAGCCGGTGGACAAGGTGATCGCCGACCCGGCCAGCAGCCCGCGCTTGCGCGCTCGCCTTGAACATGCCGAAGCGGCGCGGGTGTTTGCCAGCGAACAGCTCAAGCTGCCGGACAACCGAAGCTATCGGCTCTACGCCGATCTGCAGCGCCCCTACGTGGTGTGGAACGTGTTCGCCACACCTGAGCTGTCGTTGCAACCGGTCACGCACTGCTTCCCCATTGCCGGCTGCGTCGCCTACCGTGGGTATTACCGCCAGGGTGCCGCGCGTGGTGAGGCGGCGTTGATGCGTCAGCAAGGCCTGGATGTGTACGTGAGCGGCGTCGAAGCGTACTCGACGCTGGGCTGGTTCGATGATCCGATCCTGTCTTCCATGGTCGCTTGGGGGGATGAGCGGCTGGCCACGCTGATCTTCCATGAGCTGGCTCATCAGCGCTTTTATGTGCAGGACGACACCGAGTTCAACGAGTCGTTTGCCACCTTCGTCGAGCAGGAAGGCACGCGGCAATGGCGCGCCGCCCGAGGGCTTACGGCGATAGGGGAGGATCAGTCGCAGCAGCGCGACCAGTTCACCCGGTTGGTCCTGGCCAGCCGTGAGCGGTTGCAGGCGATTTATGCGGGGCCCTTGGACGATGCGCACAAGCGGGCGGCGAAGCAGGCAGAGTTCGAGCGCTTGCGCAGTGAATACAAGCAGGTGCGAGACAGCCAGTGGAACGGGGACAAGCGCTATGACGCCTGGATCTATGCGCCGCTGAGCAATGCCAAGTTGTTGCCGTTCGGGCTTTATGACCAGTGGGTGCCGGCGTTTGCGGCTGTATTCCGAGAGGTGGGTGGGGATTGGGCGCGGTTTTATGAACGGGTCGAGCAGCTTGGGCGGTTGCCGGCTGTCGAGAGGAAAGCGGAGTTGCAGCGGTTGATGTGAGCCTGTGAGATTTTGGGGCTGCAAAGCAGCCCCATGGCCCTCAGCCCTGGATAAAGGCCTGATGCAAATCTGCCACACTCGCGAAATGGTAGGCCGGTGCCTCGGCCACCAGCTCTTCATGGCTACCAAACCCATACCCTACCGCCACCGCCTGCAAGCCATTGCTGCGAGCCCCGATCAGGTCATGCTTGCGGTCGCCAATCATCAGCGTCTGCGCTGGATCCAGCCCTTCCTCATCCAGCAGATGACGGATCAGCTCGACCTTGTTGGTCCGCGTTCCATCCAGCTCGCTCCCGTAGATCACCTTGAAGTGGTGATCGAACGCAAAATGCCGGGCAATTTCCCGGGCGAACTCCCACGGCTTGGACGTGGCGATATACAGCGTCCGGCCTTGGCCATTCAGGGCTTCGAGCAGCTCCGGCACGCCTTCGAACACCAGGTTCTCGTACAAGCCAGTGACACGGAAGCGTTCGCGGTAGAAGTTCACCGCTTCCCACGCCTTGGCTTCATCGAAGCTGTAGAACTGCATGAAGGCCTGCAGCAGCGGTGGGCCGATGAAGTGTTCGAGGCGGGTCAGGTCGGGCTCGTCGATGCCCAGCTTGGCCAGGGCATACTGGATCGAGCGGGTGATGCCCAGGCGCGGGTCGGTCAAGGTACCGTCGAGGTCGAAGAGGATGTTCTGCTGGTGCATGTTCGTCTCGGTAGTCTGGTTCATTCCGGTTGGTCGTAGCCTTCGGCCAGGTGCTGGTCCTTGAGCTTGACGTAGTTGCCGGCGCTGTAAGGGAAGAAGGCATGTTCCTGGTCGTTGAGCGGCCTGACCTGTTTCACCGGGCTGCCCATGTACAGGTAGCCACTGACCAGGCGCTTGCCGGGCGGCACCAGGCTGCCGGCACCGATGATCACTTCGTCTTCGACGATGGCGCCGTCCATGATGGTGCTGCCCATGCCGACCAGGATGCGGTTGCCCAGGGTGCAGCCATGCAGCATGACCTTGTGGCCGATGGTCACCTCGTCACCGATGATCAACGGATAACCGTCGGGGTTGAAGGGACCGGCGTGGGTGATGTGCAGCACGCTGGCGTCCTGCACGCTGGTGCGTGCGCCGATGCGGATGCGGTGCATGTCACCGCGGATCACCGTCAGCGGCCAGACAGAGCTGTCCTCGCCGATTTCCACATCGCCCAGGACCACCGCCGAACGGTCGACAAATGCCCTGAGTCCCACTTTCGGAGTGTGTTGCTGGAAGCTGCGGATGGCCATGATAGCGTCTCTCATCTTTGCCGATAGGCAGGCTGCCTGCTGCGGTCGGCGTCGATTGTAATTAAGATGGGGCAGTGTTTCTCCTGCCAAGGTATCCGAACCGTGAGTGCGAACAACCCACTTCTGCAGTCCTACGATCTGCCGCCCTTCTCGCAAATCCGTGCCGAACACGTGTTGCCGGCGATCGAAGCGATCCTGGCCGACAACCGTAAAGCCATTGCCGAGATCCTCGAACAGCAGGGCAAGACCCCAACCTGGGCCGGCCTGGTGCTGGCCATGGACGAACTGAACGACCGCCTGGGTGCTGCCTGGAGCCCGGTCAGCCACCTTAACGCGGTGTGCAACAGCCAGGAACTGCGCGAGGCTTATGAGTCCTGCCTGCCAGCGCTGAGTGCCTACTCTACCGAACTGGGCCAGAACCGCGCGCTGTTCGAAGCCTATGAGGCACTGGCCAACAGCCCGGAAGCCGCGGGCTTCGACGTGGCGCAGAAGACTATCCTCGACCACGCCCTGCGTGACTTCCGCCTGTCGGGCATCGACCTGCCGGCCGACCAGCAGCAGCGTTATGCCGAAGTGCAGAGCAAGCTGAGCGAGCTGGGCAGCCGCTTCTCCAACCAGCTGCTCGACGCCACTCAAGCCTGGACCAAGCACGTTACCGACGAAGCCGCACTGGCCGGCCTGACCGATTCGGCCAAGGCGCAGATGGCCGCTGCTGCACAGGCCAAGGGCCTGGACGGCTGGCTGATCACCCTGGAATTCCCCAGCTACTACGCGGTGATGACTTACGCCAGCGACCGCGCCCTGCGTGAAGAGCTGTATGCCGCCTACTGCACCCGTGCCTCGGACCAGGGCCCGAATGCCGGACAGTTCGACAACGGCCCGGTGATGCAGCAGATCCTCGACCTGCGCCAGGAACTGGCCGGGCTGCTGGGCTACAAGAATTACGCCGAGCTGAGCCTGGCGACCAAGATGGCCGAGTCCAGCGATCAGGTGCTGAGCTTCCTGCGCGACCTGGCCAAGCGTTCCAAGCCGTTTGCCGCCCAGGACCTGGAGCAGCTCAAGGCCTACGCCGCCGAGCAGGGCTGCCCTGAGCTGGCCAGCTGGGATGCCGGTTACTTCGGCGAGAAGCTGCGCGAGCAGCGTTACAGCGTGTCGCAGGAAACCCTGCGCGCCTACTTCCCGATCGACAAGGTGCTCACCGGCCTGTTCAGCATCGTCCAGCGCCTGTACGGCATCGAGATCGCCGAACTCAAAGGCTTCGACAGCTGGCACCCGGACGTGCGCCTGTTCGAGATCAAGGAAAACGGCCAGCACGTCGGCCGCTTCTTCTTCGACCTCTACGCCCGTGCCAACAAGCGTGGCGGTGCCTGGATGGACGGCGCCCGCGACCGTCGTCGCACGGCTGGCGGCGAACTGCAGAGCCCGGTGGCCAACCTGGTGTGCAACTTCACCCCGGCCGCGCCTGGCAAGCCTGCGCTGCTGACCCACGATGAAGTCACTACCTTGTTCCACGAATTCGGCCACGGCCTGCACCACATGCTGACCCGCATCGAGCATGCCGGTGTGTCCGGCATCAATGGCGTGGCATGGGACGCGGTCGAGCTGCCGAGCCAGTTCATGGAAAACTGGTGCTGGGAGCCGGAAGGCCTGGCCTTGATCTCCAGCCACTACGAAACCGGCGCGGCCCTGCCCCAGGACCTGCTGGACAAGATGCTTGCAGCGAAAAACTTCCAGTCGGGCATGATGATGGTGCGCCAGCTGGAGTTCTCGCTGTTCGACTTCGAGCTGCACGCCAGCCACGGTGATGGCCGCAGCGTGCTGCAGGTACTCGAAGGCGTACGCGATGAGGTTTCGGTGATGCGCCCACCGGCGTACAACCGTTTCCCCAACAGCTTCGCGCACATTTTTGCTGGCGGATATGCGGCGGGCTACTACAGCTACAAGTGGGCTGAAGTGCTGTCGGCCGACGCCTTCTCGCGCTTCGAGGAAGAAGGCGTGCTGAATGCCGAGACCGGTCGCGCGTTCCGTGAAGCGATCCTGGCCCGCGGCGGCTCGCGCGAACCGATGGAGCTGTTCGTGGACTTCCGGGGGCGTGAGCCTTCCATCGATGCATTGCTGCGCCACAGTGGTCTCACCGAGGACGCTGCGGCATGAGCGAGGTTGCAGTGAACAAAACCAAGAAACGCTTTATCGCCGGGGCGGTCTGCCCGGCGTGCAGCGAGCCCGACAAGCTGATGATGTGGAGTGAAGACGACGTCCCGCACCGCGAGTGCGTGGCCTGCGGCTTCACGGACACCCTTAATGAACAGGGCCTGTCGGTGCCCAAGGAGCTCGGTACCCGGGTCAACCAGCTGGCGCCGAAAGCGGCACCGGCCAAGGTGCAGACCGTGCAGTTCTTCCCGAATCCGAAGCTGAAAAAGCCGAGCGAGTAATCCGGGTCGACGGGTGTTAGATAATGCCAGCCGCGGCAGCGGAGGGAGGGCGGATAGTTCTGCTCTTCTTCCGCATCCCGTCAGGTACTGTCATGGCACTGTTGCACGCTGCAAATTTACTGGATTACCGGCAGGTCACTCCCGATCAGGCCCTGCACGCTATTGAAACCAGCATTGCCAACTATCGTCTGGGCATCGAAGCGGTTGTCGAGCATCAGGCCGCATTACCCACCTGGGACGATCTCGTCCTTGCCGTCGATGCGCTCGACGCCGATCTGCAAGGCACTTTCTATGACTTTGCGCCCATGGCCAACCATAGTGATGAGTGGCGGCAGGTGTTCCAGAAGACCTATCTCGAGGCCGATGGGTGCTTCAAAGAGAAGCTGCGAAATGTCGAGCTGTATCAACTTTATGTTCGTTTGGCCAACAGCGCAGTGGGCCAGCATCTGGATTCGCGCAAGCAAGCGACGCTGGCGCTGATCCTTCAGGAATACAAGAACGGCGGCGTACACCTGGGCACGGAAGACAAAGCCCGCCTGCAACAACTGGAAAAGCGAATAGGCGAGCTTACGACACGATTCCTGACCAACGTCGACTCCGCCGTTGCATCCCTTGCCGTGCACGTTACGGATGAAAACCGACTTGAAGGGATTGCCGGCCAACAACAGGGGCAGATGCGCTCGGTTGCGCAGGCCGCAAAGCTTTCCGGTTGGGTGATCGCCTGCGACGAAGCAAATTTCACCCACGTCCTCAAATTTGCAAAAGATCGGTCGCTGCGTGAACAGGTTTATCGTGCCTACCATTTACAGGGCGTCAGCGACGACCCTGCGCTCGACAACGGTGAAGTGATTCGGGAACTCGTTGAACTGAGAAATGAAAAGGCACGTTTGCTGGGGTTCGAGGACCATGTGCAGCTGAGTGTGCAGACCAAGAGCATCGGCACTGTTGCCCGGCTGGAGGCATTTCTGCAAAGTCTGGAAGATCGGATGAAACCGGCCATGTCGGCTGCTAGAGGCACAATAGAGCCGCATGCGGCAGCACATGGTATTGATACCCTCGAACCTTGGGATATCGAGTATCTGTACGCCAATGCCCTTAGCTCCGAGAGCCTGCTTTCGGAGGCAACCATGCAGGAATACTTCACGTTCGAAGTTGTGGTGGCGGCGCTGCGCGAGATGGCCAGGCGGCTCTTTGGCGTTGAGTTGCAGAAGTTGAATGACTCAAACGCCTGGCATCCCAGCGTAATCGTCTTTGAGGTGGTCAAGGATCATGCAACGATCGGTCATCTTTATCTGGATGCCCTGCAGCACGATGGCAAAGCACCTGACACGGTCAAGACCGTGACCCATTGGCATCGACGGGTAGATGCCGAGGGGCGTTATCACCGTGTCGTGGTTGCCGTGTACAGCGACATACCTCAGGGTATTGATGGTCGCCCTCCGTTGTTGGACCACCTGGCGCTCAGAAAGCTCTACCATGAGTTTGGTCACGCCCTGCACAGTCTGCTGGTCAGCACGAACAATCACCTGCTCTCCGACACGCGTCGGCTGGGTAGCGATGGGGTGGAAGTTCCATCGAAGCTCTTCGAGTGCTGGGTCTGGGATGCCGACTACCTGGCAAGTATCTCTGCTCACTACCAGGACGGTCGAAAGTTGAGCAGCGCTGAACTGAAGCCCGTGCTGGACAAACTGCAAGGCGACAATGCCCGGTCAAGCGCGACGCTCCTGGGCCGGGCGCTTCTCGATCTGGGCTTGCACCGATCGGCCACCAACGGAGTGGACCTTTCCCGTCTCGTGACTGACAGCCATCTGCGCACCGGGCTATGGCCGTTGAAAGGTTTCGAGAAACCGCTGCACGGTTTCACTCATCTGGTGACGGGTTACGATGCCGGCTTTTTCGGTTACCTCTGGGCGGATGTCCATGCGTGGGACCTGTTCAGTCGGTTCGAAGCGGCAGGCTTGCTGGATCAGCCAACCGGTCGAGCATTGCTGGATGAGGTTCTTGCACCGTCCGTATCTCGGCCGTTCTTGCAGGGTATCGAATCGTTCCTGGGCCGACCGGCGGATACGACACGATTCCTGAAGTGGACGGGGCTGGCCTGATGCCGTTGCGGTGACCGGCGGCGCTGGTGTGCGCCGCGCGAAAACTATACTGTATATAAATACAGTTTAGGTGGCGTCCATGATGATTCCCATGTCGCAGAAAGGGCGTGGCACTGTCCTGCAACCACACAACCGTTTCGCTTCGTCCCGCTCTGTGGTCGAGGACGATGGTTGGTATCAGGAAGTGCCACTCACCCAGGGCACCGAGGTGCGCGTCGAGATAGCCAAGTCCGTCATCAGTCGCAATACCTCCCCCGATCTGCCCTTCGACCGCTCGATCAATCCTTATCGTGGCTGCGAGCATGGCTGCATCTACTGTTATGCCCGTCCCTCACATGCATACTGGGACCTTTCCCCAGGGCTGGATTTCGAGACCAAGCTGATCGCCAAGGCTAATGCTGCCGAAGTGCTTGCGCAGCAGTTGAGCAAACCGGGCTATGTCTGCGCGCCGATCAACCTGGGCTCCAACACCGACCCTTACCAGCCAATCGAGCGCGAGCAGCAGCTGACGCGACGGTTGCTGGAAGTCCTTTTGCGCTTTCGCCATCCGGTGACCATCGTCACCAAGGGCGCGCTGGTACTGCGCGACCTGGACCTGCTGGCCGAGATGGCCAGCCAGCGTCTGGCGCGGGTGATGATCAGCCTCACAACCTTGGACAACGACCTCAAGCGGGTGCTCGAGCCTCGCGCGGCTTCACCCAATGCCAGGTTGCGGGCCATTCGTGTGTTGCGCGAAGCCGGGGTACCGGTGGGCGTGTTGTGTTCGCCGATGATTCCGATGATCAACGACAGTGAACTGGAACACCTGCTGGAGGCTGCAAAGGAAGCGGGTGCTCAGAGCGCTGCCTACATGATGCTGCGCCTGCCGTTGGAAGTGGCACCATTGTTCGAGCAGTGGCTTCAGGAACATTACCCGCAGCGGGCGGCCCATGTGCTCAGCCTGATTCGCCAGTGCCGTGGCGGCGAACTTTACGACAGCCGCTTCGGTGCGCGGATGCGTGGTGAGGGGGTGTTTGCCGAGCTTCTGGCGCAGCGCTTTGCCAGGGCGATGAAGCGGCTGAACTTCGAGGGGCGGGAAGCGCAGGCATTGGATTGCTCGGCCTTTTGCCCGCCCGGTGGTCAGATGGCGTTGTTCTGACTGCAAGTGGCGCCTGCCGGCATCCCCAGTGTCACTCATTCAAGCAAATAATCTGAGTAATGGCTCTTGGCAGCTGATGCTTTTTTGCTATTATTCAGCTCCCGCCTTTTCGATCTGGAACGCCTGTTCTAGAGCCTTCGAATTAAGTTTCAGTTAAGTTTTACCCGCTAGCGTAGGAATCCAGTCAGCGACGACTGTGATCTATCGCCTGTGCGCGTCATCTAAATCTGCGCATAGCCAGAATCTTTCACCGGTAAAATGGATTTACCTTCACACCGTCAAGAGGATGAATCATGCCCGTAAAGGACCCATCCAAGGTCGTTCCGCCAGCTCCAGCGGAGAGCGCCGATGCCGCTCTGAAGCACATCGTCGACGGCTTCCTGCGCTTTCACCATGACGTCTTCCCCGAGCAGCAGGAGCTGTTCAAGAAGCTCGCCACTGCGCAAACTCCGCGCGCCATGTTCATCACCTGTGCCGACTCACGCATCGTCCCCGAGCTGATTACCCAGAGCTCGCCGGGCGACCTGTTCGTGACCCGTAACGTCGGTAACGTAGTTCCGCCATATGGCCAGATGAACGGCGGCGTTTCCAGCGCGATCGAGTACGCGGTGCTGGCGCTGAAGGTGCACCACATCATTGTGTGCGGCCACTCCGACTGCGGTGCCATGCGTGCCGTGCTGAACCCGCAATCGCTGACCAAGATGCCGACCGTTTCCGCCTGGTTGCGTCACGCCGAAGTGGCCCGCACCGTGGTCGAGAACAATTGCTCGTGCGGCAGCGAGCACGAAACCATGCAGGTGTTGACCAAGGAAAACGTCATCGCCCAGCTGCATCACCTGCGCACCCACCCGTCGGTGGCTTCGCGCCTGGCAGCGGGTGAGCTGTTCATCCACGGTTGGATCTACGACATCGAGACCAGCAAGATCGAAGCCTACGACGCAGCCAGTGACAGCTTCATGCCACTGACCGCAGGCGAGCCCGTGCCCTGCGCCACTCCGAGAGGCCGCTACTAAGCGACCCGTCCACAGCTGAATCTTGAATAGCCGGCTGCACCCAACGCGGGTGCGGCGCGGCCTTCGGCTGCCTTGAAAATGCCCTGACTACCCTGCCGGCGATTCCCGCTGGCGGCCCGCGCCTGCGCGTTCGTCAGGGACCAAACGTGCCCACGGCCAGGGGAATGGCCGTGCGTCAGAGAAAGGAGAAACACGGTGAACATTACACAGTTGAAAGCGGCCCTGCCGCGTGAGTTGCTGGCGTCGGTGGTGGTCTTCCTGGTCGCCCTGCCGTTGTGCATGGGCATTGCGATCGCCTCGGGCATGCCGCCGGCCAAGGGCCTGATCACCGGTATCATCGGCGGTATCGTGGTCGGCTTCCTGGCGGGCTCGCCGTTGCAGGTGAGCGGCCCGGCGGCGGGCCTGGCGGTGCTGGTATTCGAATTGGTGCGTCAGCACGGCATGGCCATGCTTGGGCCCATCCTGCTGCTGGCGGGGATTCTGCAATTGCTGGCCGGGCGCTTGCGCCTGGGATGCTGGTTCCGTGTCACGGCGCCAGCAGTGGTGTACGGCATGCTCGCTGGCATCGGGGTGCTGATCGTATTGTCGCAGGTGCATGTAATGTTCGACACGGCGCCACAGCCGTCGGGTCTGCAGAACCTGCTGGAGTTTCCCGCTACCGTGAGTGCTGCCCTGCCGTTGGAAAATGCAGGTTCCGGCTGGATGGCCGGTGCGCTAGGGCTGGGTACCATTGCCATCATGTGGGCCTGGGAGCGGTTGCGGCCACAGCGGCTAAGGTTCGTTCCGGGCGCCTTGCTGGGCGTGGCGGCGATGACCGCTATCGCCATGTGGCTGGCGCTGCCGGTGAACCGTGTGCAGGTGCCAGCGGACTTGACCGAAGCCATCGACTGGATTCGCCCCGATGACCTCATGAAACTGGCTGACCCGACATTGCTGGTTGCCGCCTTTGCGCTAGCGTTCATCGCCAGTGCCGAAACCTTGTTGTCGGCCGCTGCGGTCGATCGCATGCACAGTGGCCAGCGCTCGGATTTTGATCGTGAGCTTTCGGCCCAGGGGATCGGCAATATGCTCTGCGGGCTCCTGGGAGCCTTGCCGATGACCGGCGTGATCGTTCGCAGCTCGGCCAATGTCCAGGCCGGGGCACAAACCCGGGCCTCGGCGATCCTGCATGGGTTGTGGTTACTGGCGTTCGTGGTGGTGCTGAGTACGGTACTGCAGCAGATTCCGGTGGCGAGCCTGGCAGGCGTGCTGGTCTACACCGGTATCAAACTGGTCGATTTCAAGGCGCTGCGAAATTTGGGCCGCTACGGTCGGATGCCGATGTTCACCTATGTGGCGACAGCCATGGCGATCATCTTCACTAACCTTTTGACCGGTGTACTGTTGGGTTTCGCGCTGACATTGCTGAAGTTGGCATTCAAGGCAGCGCGCCTGAAGATCTGCCTTGTCCAGCTGGAACCCCGTGGTCATATGGAGCTGCGCCTGAGCGGGGCGGCAACGTTCCTCAAGGTGCCAGCGTTGACTCAGGTGCTCGAAAGCGTACCTGCCGGTACCACCTTGCATGTGCCGCTGGCCAACTTGACCTACATCGACCATTCATGCCTGGAACTGCTGGAGGATTGGAGCAAGACCAGCGGCTCCAGCCTGCGTATCGAACAGCGAGGGCTCAAGCGCAGGGTGGAAGGCCGTTTGCGTAGCGTTGCTGGCGCCTGAGGTCAGTGCTTGAGCTCGGTCATCTCCGGTGCACCCGGCCATGTACCTGTCAGGTTCACGGTGCGGGTGCCGCCCAGCCACTCGCTGGCGGGCGTGTTCCACCGCATCGACTTGCGGGTGTTGGAGCCGATATTGATGAACTCTGCAGTCAACACCATCTCGGTGGCAGTGAGGGGAATTTCGCCGAAGCTGGTTGAGCTTCCACAGATTACGGTCCTGGAATCTTCGACCGGGCCGGCGGGTGTCTGGTAGGTCAGTGTGACCTTGGTGGTGTAGGTGGTGAAGGACGAAGCCTTGCTATCAATCAGCAGGTTCAAAACGCCGATCTTGCCGACCCAACTCGGAATCAGCACCCGGCTGCCTGCAAACGAGGCAAAGGTATAAGCGATTGGCAGGGGGTCAGTTGCCACTTCACCGCTTTTTGCCGGTAGGGTATGCGTCTCCACTTCACTGGAGTTGCTGGTGAATACGTAGCTCGCCTTGCCTTTGCCATTGATGCCTTCTTCACCGAGCAGGCGGTTGAGGCCGCTTGCGCTGCCTGAAACGGTGAAGCTGGCGTTGTTCTTCTTCGATACTGCATTCAGCCCGCTGCTGGCGTAGATGACCGAGGTCACCACGCCAAAACCTTCGGAGATGCCGGCTGCGGTCGCCATGTTCAACTTGTGCGCCTGGGAGAGCAGCCAATCGTACTGGTCGTCCAGCACGGAAAGGTTGCTGATGGCGTGCTCACCGGCGATCGCGAACTCCGAAGTAATGGAGTTCTCCTTGTCGAAAGTCCATTCCAGTGCGGCATCAGGTTTGACTTCGGCACCGGTGTTCGGGTCAAAGATCACCCCTCCGACATTGGCGCTGACGCTCCTGCACGCCACGCCAGTGGATTTGAAATCCCACTTCCGGCTTTGCTGGTTCTTGCTGATCTGGACGCCGGGCAGGCAATCGGCCACAAGCTTGAAGTCGCCGGAGTCGGAATCGATTATGCCGACTGCGCCGGGCTTGATGGAGGGATTGAGGCCCCAGTTGCCCCATATTGTGCGATAGGTACCCCGCAACAGGTCCGTGTAGATCCGGTTTCTTCTGATCGTCATTGTCATCACCTTTAAATGGAAAAGGCCGCCCAGAGGCGGCCGGATGACAGTAATGATCTGAGGTGGGGGGCAGCAGCGGGAGCGCTTTCCCTAGCCGGTTCGTAGAGTCAGGCGTTGGTCTTGCCAAACTCCACGTTCAACTGGCGCGACAGGCACGGCCAGCGCTTCCAGGCTTCACCCGTCTGCGGGCTGCGGAGGGTTTCGCGATAGGCTTCCACCGATTCTGCGGCAAAGCTGTCGTCATCGAGCATTTCTTCCAGCGAGTGGTGCACTACCTCATCCAGCTGATTGGCAAAGGTTTCGCCGATCAGCTGGTGGGCGATCAGGTTGGCCACCGTGGTGTCGACCGGAATCAGTGGTTGCTGAAAGTGGCGGATGTACAGGTCGTTGACCTCCTCCACCAGGCGGTGCGCCAGGTAGGCCTCATCCAGCAGGCAATCGAGCCCCACATGCCCCTGCATCACGCTCGGCGGCCGCAGGAAATAGGCTTCGGCAATCTTCAGTACGGGTTTTATCTGGGATTCGATCCCCGCTTCGCGGGCTACGTGGTAGGCGGCATCCAGCAGCTCCGGGACCTGATCGATGTAAGCGCTGACGAAGCGCGCCAAAGTACCCTGGGCGTCCTGCTCAGGCAGTTTGATCGAGGGGTGCAGGTGAGGCAGTTGCAGCTCGAGACGCTCTTTCAGTTGGCCGGTGCGGCCTTCGTGGTCGTGGGCTTGGCTAATCTGCTCGCGTACAGCAGCGATGTTCATGACAACTCCAGGGACAAGACGTTTCAAACGGAAGACACTAAATTAGCTCGGTATACAGAATACCTAAGACGCATTTGTTATAAACCTCGCAAACGTGTGCGCAGTTCGGCATATCGCATTGCCATTATTTTGCCATAACCCCTCAAGCTCGGGCTTTTGCACGGCCTTTCGCATTTCTTGAAGTTCATTTCACCAGCGTCGTTGCGTGCCGTTGGTCGCTGTCTATACTCCCGTTGAACGTGATTCGTTGATGAGGCCCGACTGCTTTTGCAGGGGCTCGGTCGTCGAAGCCAGGCAGTCTTGACCGCCGTTCCCTCTTGCCGCAGGCCACGCCTCCGGGACTACAAGAACGAGAAGGGGAACCCGCAATGATGCGACATCCACATGTCTGGATGGGCCTCCTGTTGTGGTCGGTTTTTGGTCAGGCCAACGCTGCCTGGACCGTGAACATGCACCCGGGGGCGACGGAAGTCTCCAACGCTGTGTTCGACCTGCACATGACGATCTTCTGGATCTGCGTGATCATCGGCATCGTGGTTTTCGGTGCGATGTTCTGGTCCATGGTCATTCACCGCCGTTCCACCGGCCAGCAGCCAGCGCATTTTCACGAGCACACCTGGGTGGAAATCCTCTGGACCATCGTGCCCTTCCTGATTCTGGTGGCCATGGCCATTCCGGCCACCAAGACCCTGATCGACATCTACGACGCCAGCGAATCGGACATCGACATCCAGGTCACCGGCTACCAGTGGAAATGGCACTACAAATATCTGGGCCAGGACGTGGAGTTCTTCAGCAACCTGGCCACCCCCGCCGATCAGATCCACAACAAGGCGCCCAAGGACGAGCACTACCTGCTTGAAGTCGACCAGCCGCTGGTGCTGCCGGTCGGTGCCAAGGTGCGCTTCCTGGTGACCGCCGCCGACGTCATCCACTCCTGGTGGGTGCCGGCCTTCGCGGTCAAGCGCGACGCCATCCCAGGCTTCGTCAACGAAGCCTGGACCCGTATCGAGAAGCCCGGCATCTACCGCGGCCAGTGCACCGAGCTGTGCGGCAAGGACCACGGCTTCATGCCGGTGGTGGTCGAGGTCAAGTCCAAGGCCGATTACGACACCTGGCTCGGCGAACGCAAGGCCGAGGCGGCCAAGCTCAAGGAACTGACCAGCAAGGACTGGACGCTCGAAGAACTGGTCGAGCGTGGCGACAAGGTCTACCACACCACCTGTGTGGCCTGTCACCAGGCCGAGGGCCAGGGCCTGCCACCGATGTTCCCTGCGCTCAAGGGTTCGAAAGTGGCCACCGGGCCGAAGGACGAGCACCTGAGCACGGTGTACCACGGCCGCCCGGGCACGGCGATGGCCGCGTTCGGCAAGCAGCTCTCGGAAGTCGACATCGCCGCCGTGGTCACCTACGAGCGCAACGCCTGGGGCAACAACAAGGGCGACATGGTCACGCCGAAGGACGTGCTGGCGCTCAAGCAGGCAGAAGCCAAGTGAACCGGGTTTTGCGCGGCAATCAGCGGATTGCAGGAGACAGGACATGAGTGCAGTGATCGACGACCACGCCCAAGGCCATGACCACGCACACGGCCCGGCCAAGGGCCTGATGCGCTGGGTGCTGACCACCAACCACAAGGACATCGGCACGATGTACCTGTGGTTCGCCTTCATGATGTTCCTGCTTGGCGGCTCGTTCGCCATGGTGATACGCGCCGAGCTGTTCCAGCCCGGGCTGCAGATCGTCGAGCCGGCGTTCTTCAACCAGATGACCACAATGCACGGCCTGATCATGGTGTTCGGTGCGGTGATGCCGGCCTTCGTCGGCCTGGCCAACTGGATGATCCCGCTGATGATTGGCGCACCCGACATGGCCCTGCCGCGGATGAACAACTTCAGCTTCTGGCTGCTGCCAGCGGCGTTCCTGCTGCTGGTCTCGACCCTGTTCAGCCCCGGCGGCGGGCCGAACTTCGGCTGGACCTTCTATGCCCCACTGTCGACCACCTACGCCCCGGCCAGCGTCACCTTCTTCATCTTCGCCATCCACCTGATGGGTATCAGCTCGATCATGGGCGCGATCAACGTGATCGCCACCATCCTCAACCTGCGCGCCCCGGGCATGACCCTGATGAAGATGCCGCTGTTCGTCTGGACCTGGCTGATCACCGCGTTCCTGCTGATCGCGGTGATGCCGGTGCTGGCCGGCGTGGTGACCATGATGCTGATGGATATCCACTTCGGCACCAGCTTCTTCAGCGCCGCCGGTGGCGGTGACCCGGTGCTGTTCCAGCATGTGTTCTGGTTCTTCGGCCACCCCGAGGTGTACATCATGATCCTGCCGGCCTTCGGCGCGGTCAGCTCGATCATCCCGGCGTTCTCGCGCAAGCCGCTGTTCGGCTACACCTCGATGGTCTACGCCACCGGCGCGATTGCCTTCCTGTCGTTCATCGTCTGGGCCCACCACATGTTCGTGGTCGGTATCCCGGTGGTCGGCGAGCTGTTCTTCATGTACGCCACCATGCTCATCGCCGTACCCACTGGGGTGAAGGTGTTCAACTGGGTCAGCACCATGTGGGAAGGCTCGCTCAGCTTCGAGACGCCGATGCTGTTCGCCATCGCCTTCGTCATCCTGTTCACCATCGGTGGTTTCTCCGGGTTGATGCTGGCCATCGCCCCGGCGGACTTCCAGTACCACGACACCTACTTCGTGGTGGCGCACTTCCACTATGTGCTGGTGCCCGGGGCGATCTTTGGCATCTTTGCCTCGGCCTACTACTGGCTGCCGAAATGGACCGGCCACATGTATGACGAAACCCTCGGCAAGCTGCACTTCTGGCTGTCGTTCGTCGGCATGAACATGGCCTTCTTCCCCATGCACTTCGTGGGCCTGGCCGGGATGCCACGGCGTATTCCCGACTACAACCTGCAGTTCGCCGACTTCAACATGGTTTCGTCGATTGGCGCTTTCCTGTTCGGCACCACGCAGCTGTTCTTCCTGTTCATCGTCATCAAGTGCATTCGTGGCGGCGCGCCGGCACCGGCCAAGCCCTGGGATGGCGCCGAGGGCCTGGAATGGTCGATCCCCTCGCCGGCGCCGTATCACACCTTCCAGACTCCGCCGGAAGTGAAATAGGAGCCTCGCCATGAAAGGCTCGTCGCTCAAGCGCCTGGTCACCCGCCTGCTGCTGCTGACGGTGGTGATGTTCGGCTTCGGGTTTGCCCTGGTGCCGATGTATGACGTGATGTGCAAGGCCTTCGGCATCAACGGCAAGACCGGTGGGCAGTACGAGGGCAGCCAGGTCAGTGACCCGACGCGTTCGGTGCGGGTGCAGTTCATGTCGACCAACGCCGCCGACATGGTCTGGGACTTCTATTCCAAGGGCGACGAACTCGAGGTCAACCCGGGGTCTGTGAACCAGATGATCTTCGTCGCGCACAACCCGACCAACCGGCCGATGAGTGCGCAAGCGATACCCAGCATCACCCCGGCCGAGGCCGCGGCGTATTTCCACAAGACCGAGTGCTTTTGCTTTACCCAGCAGGTGCTGCAGCCCGGCGAACGCATCGAGATGCCGGTGCGCTTCATCGTCGACCGCGACCTGCCGGAAAGCGTGAAGCACCTGACACTGGCCTACACCTTGTTCGACATCACTGCACGTCATCCGCCGGTCGCCCATGCCGCGGTACAGGACGTCCAGGGCGCCCGCTGAGGGAAGGAGAACAGCAATGGCAAGTCATGAGCACTACTACGTTCCGGCGCAGAGCAAGTGGCCGATCATCGCCACCATTGGCATGTTCATCACGGTGTTCGGCCTAGGTACCTGGTTCAACGACATGAAGGCCGGCCACCCGTCATCACACGGGCCGCTGATCTTCTTCGTCGGCGCGTTGTTCCTGGCCTACATGCTGTTCGGCTGGTTCGGCTCGGTGGTCCGCGAGAGCCGTGCCGGGCTGTACAGCCCGCAGCTGGACCGCTCGTTCCGCTGGGGCATGAGCTGGTTCATCTTCTCGGAAGTGATGTTCTTCATGGCCTTCTTCGGCGCGCTGTTCTACGTGCGTGTGCTGGCCGGGCCGTGGCTGGGCGGTGAAGGGGCCAAAGGTGTTGCGCACATGCTCTGGCCGACGTTCGAATTCACCTGGCCGCTGTTGCACACGCCCGACCCGAAACTGTTCCCGCCGCCCAAGGAAGTGATCGACCCGTGGCACCTGCCGCTGATCAACACCATCTTGCTGGTCAGCTCCAGCGTGACCATCACCATCGCTCACCACGCCCTGCGCCGTGACCATCGAGGCCCGCTGAAATTCTGGATGGCGCTGACCATCCTGCTGGGCATCAGCTTCATCACGCTGCAGGCCTACGAGTACCACGAGGCCTACACCAAGCTGGGGCTGACCCTGGGCTCGGGCATCTATGGCGCGACGTTCTTCATGCTCACGGGTTTCCACGGGGCCCACGTGACCTTGGGCACGATCATCCTGATCGTGATGTTCGTGCGCATCCTGCGCGGGCACTTCAACCCCGAAAAACACTTCGGGTTCGAGGCGGCAAGCTGGTATTGGCACTTCGTCGATGTGGTGTGGGTGGGGCTGTTCATCTTTGTGTATGTGCTGTGATCAGAACGGTGCGTGAGACACCAGCTGGCCACTGATGAAACCCCAGGCGACCAGGCCGATGGTCAGGGTGGCAAGGGCCACCCGCACGGTCAGGGCTTTAAGCAGGCGGGTCGAGTTTTCATCGTCCTTGACCAGAAACACCAGGCCACTGAACAGGCTGGCAACCGTGGCCAACAGCATCAGGACAATCGCGGCCTTGAGCATGGCGATACTCCGGGGGGATGCGGTGATGTGGATAAGTATAGCGATTGGCCCGGCGAGGCTGCGATGAGGCGGTTTCGCCCAGGCTGGATACCGACCCTGGTGGTGCTTGCGCTGCTGCCGGGGCTGATCGCACTTGGCTGCTGGCAACTCGGCCGGGCCGAAGAGAAGCGCGTATTGCTGGAGACCTATGCCCAGCGTGAGGTCGAGGCCCCGCTGGCCACCACCCAGTTGCTGCAGACCCAGGACACTGCCTTCCGCCGTGTGCATCTCTATGGCCGCTTCGACGCCGAGCACAGCGTGTTGCTGGACAACCGCATGCGTGACGGCCAGGCCGGCGTCGAGCTGCTGCAAGCCTTCCATGACCAGGCCAGTGGCCTGTGGCTGCTGGTCAACCGCGGCTGGTTACCTTGGCCAGACCGCCGCGTGCCGGTGCATTTCGATACCCCCGACCAGGTACTGACGCTGAACGCGTCGGTGTATGTGGCACCGGGCAGCACCTTCCAGCTGCACCCCGACCCGGTCGGGGGGCAATGGCCGCACCTGCTCACCGCGGTCGACGCTGCGCAAGTGTGGCAGCAGCTCGGTCGTGAAGGCTTCGCCCATGAGTTACGCCTGGAGCCCGGCCCGGCTGTTTATCGACTGGACTGGCCGGTAGTCGCCATGGGTCCGGAAAAACACCTGGGTTACGCCGTGCAGTGGTTCGCCCTGGCCACTGCGCTGGTGCTGCTCTACCTCTACTTCGGCTGGCACAACAACAAGGAGAAACAGCATGGCCACCGCCACTCGACTGGACGTGCCTGAACGTGGCAAGCCCACAGCCCGCGGGCGTTTGCAGCTGATTCTGATTTTGCTGGTAGTGCTTGGGCCGATGATCCTGGCGACCTGCATGTACAAGCTCCAGTTCTGGGTACCGGACGGCCGCAGCTACCACGGCGTGATGATCGGCAACGGCGAGAGCCGCGCCGATATCGGCATTGCCGGCGAGGACGAACGCTGGCAACTGCTGGTCAGCGCGCCCGAGGCCTGCACCGAGGAGTGCCAGCGCCTGGTGTACCTGGTGCGGCAGATTCAGGTCGGTCTGGGCCGCGACGCCAGCCGTGCCAGCCACGCCTTGGCTGCCGCCCAGCCATTGGACAGCGACTATCAGGCGCTGCTGGGGCGTGAGTATCCACAGCTGCAACGCTATCCACTTGATGCACAGCGCTACCTGCAGAAGGTTGGCGAGACCGGTCCGCAACTGTGGATAGTCGACCCGCACGGCAACCTGGTGTTGCGCTACGACGGCAAGGTCAACGGCAAGCACGTGCTCGATGACCTGCGTCACCTGCTCAAGCTGTCCAACATCGGCTAGGAGCCTGCCATGGCCAGACCCGGATTCCGCATCGCTGTGTTCGCTACCTTGCTGGCACTGCTGGTCGTCCTGCTCGGTGCCTACACCCGCCTGACCCACGCCGGGCTCGGCTGCCCCGACTGGCCGGGTTGCTATGGTTTCATCAGCGTGCCCAGTAGCGAAGCGCAGCTGGCCCATGCCGGACTGCACTTCCCGGACCACCCGGTGGAAGAGGCCAAGGGCTGGGCCGAGATGGTCCACCGCTACTTTGCCGGTACCCTCGCCGTGGTGATCGCCCTGCTCGCCTTGCAGGCGCTGCGCCGACATGCCAGCGATGGCCAGCCCTATCGCCTGCCCCTGTTGTTGCTGGGCGTGGTGCTGGCGCAGGCAGCGTTCGGCATGTGGACCGTCACGCTCAAGCTGTGGCCGCAAGTGGTCACAGCGCACCTGCTGGGTGGCTTCACCACCTTGAGCCTGCTGTTCCTGCTGTCCCTGCGTCTATCCCGGGCCTTTGCGCCGTTGCCAAAGCTACCGCTCAGTCTACGGCGGATAGCCGCGTTGGCCTTGCTGGTGGTGATCGGCCAGATCGCCCTGGGCGGCTGGGTGAGTGCCAACTATACGGCGGTCGCCTGCATCGATCTGCCCACCTGCCATGGCCAGTGGTGGCCGGCGGCCGATTTCAGCAACGGCTTCCACCTCAGCCAGCACGTCGGCCCCAACTACTTGGGTGGGCAGCTGGACAGCGATGCACGCACGGCCATCCACATCAGCCACCGTCTGGGCGCGCTTTTGGTGACCTGTGTGCTGCTGATGCTCAGCTGGAAGCTTTACCGCTGTGGCCTCACTGGGCTGTCGCGGCTGGTGCTGCTGGCGCTGGCCGTGCAGGTCGGCCTGGGGATCAGCAACGTGCTGTTCCACCTGCCGCTGGCCGTGGCCGTCGCGCATAACGCGGGCGGAGCGTTGCTGCTGCTGAGCATGGTACTGGTGAACTACCGCATCCGCGTGGTCGACAAGGTCCGCGTCGGCGTCGGGCAGGGCTGGCGCCTGCGGCCTGTGGCCGGAGTGAGCATCAACCATCACATGAGGAACGATTCGTGGCGACGCTTCTGAGCGCACGGCGTGCCGGCTGGCGCGATTACCTGGAGCTGACCAAGCCCAAGGTGGTGGTTTTGATGTTGATCACCTCGCTGGCGGGCATGTTCCTGGCGACCCGCGCTGGGGTCAGCTGGAGTGTGCTGCTGTTCGGCAACCTGGGTATCGCCCTGTGTGCGGGCAGCGCGGCAGTGGTCAACCATGTGGTGGACCGGCGCATCGACGCATTGATGGCGCGTACCCACAAGCGGCCATTGGCTCAAGGCCGGGTCGAACCTGTGCCGGCGTTGCTGTTCGCCCTGGCTCTGGCGCTGCTTGGCATGGCCCTGCTGCTGGTCTTTACCAACGCCCTCACCGCCTGGCTGACCCTGGCTTCCCTGCTCGGCTATGCGGTGCTCTACACCGGCTTTCTCAAGCGTGCCACGCCTCAGAACATCGTCATTGGCGGCCTGGCAGGCGCCGCACCGCCGCTGCTGGGCTGGGTCGCAGTGAGCGGCCATGTCAGCGCCGAGCCCCTGTTGCTGGTGCTGATCATCTTCGCCTGGACGCCACCGCACTTCTGGGCGCTGGCCATCCACCGCAAGGAGGAATATGCCAAGGCCGATATCCCGATGCTGCCGGTTACCCACGGTGAGCGTTACACCAAACTGCATATCCTGCTGTACAGCCTGATATTGCTGGCAGTCAGCCTGCTGCCGTTTGCCATCCACATGAGCGGCCTGTTGTACCTGGCCTGCGCCCTGGTACTGGGCCTGCGCTTCCTGCAATGGGCATGGGTGTTGTACCGTGGCAGCCGGCCGCACGCGGCGATCGGCACCTTCAAGTACTCTATCGGCTACCTGTTCGCGCTGTTTATCGCGTTGCTCGTTGACCACTACCTGTTGCTGAATCTATGACCCGAACCCAGAAAACCGTCTTCATCCTCGTCGCCCTGGTCGCGCTGATCCTGGGCCTTACCGTCAACAAGGTGCTCAGTGAACGGGGCCAGCTCAACCCGACCGAGCTGATCGATGCCGGCATCATTCTGTTGCCGCAGAGCCGCGCGGTGGCCGACGTAACCATGACCAACCAGGATGGCCAGCCGGTGCAGCTGGACGACCTGAAGGGCAAATGGTCGCTGCTGTTCTTCGGCTACACCTACTGCCCGGACATCTGCCCGACCACCCTGGCCCAGCTGCGTCAGGTGAAGAGCGAGCTGCCCAAGGAGGCCGTGGACCGGCTGCAGGTGGTTTTGGTGAGCGTGGACCCGAACCGCGATACGCCGAACCAACTGAAGCAGTACCTGGGCTATTTCGACAAGGATTTCGTCGGGGTGGCGGGGTCGATCGAAGATACCCAGAAGCTGGCCAATGCCTTGAGCATTCCGTTCATCCCGGCCGATACCAGCAAGCCGGGGTATACCGTGGATCACAGCGGCAACCTGGCAGTCGTTGGGCCCGATGGGCGTCAGCGCGGGTTCATTCGTGCGCCGTTCAACAACCAGAAGCTGGTGGCGCAACTGCCAGGGCTTGTGAAGCGGGATTGACGGGGCTTTAAAAGCTTCGCGGGGCAAGCCCGCTCCTACAGGTACCGCGCTGGCTTATGGCCTTGTGCAGTCTTGTAGGAGCGGGCTTGCCCCGCAAAGAGTCCAGCGCGATTGTTTGGCTTAGAACGCCGGCACCACAGCGCCTTTGTACTTCTCGTTGATGAACTGCTTCACCTCAGGCGAATGCAGTGCAGCAGCCAGCTTCTTCATCGCGTCCGAGTCCTTGTTGTCCGGGCGGGCAACCAGGATGTTCACGTAAGGCGAGTCTTTGCCTTCGATGGCCAGAGCGTCTTTCTCCGGGTTCAGCTTGGCTTCCAGCGCGTAGTTGGTGTTGATCAGGGCGATATCGACCTGGGTCAGCACGCGCGGGATGGTGGCCGCTTCCAGCTCACGGAATTTCACGCTTTTCGGGTTTTCGGCAACGTCCTTCACAGTGGACAGGATGTTGGTGTTGTCCTTCAGCTTGATCACGCCGGCCTTGTCCAGCAGCAGCAGGGCGCGGCCGCCGTTGGTGGCGTCGTTGGGGATGACCACGGTGGCGCCGGAGGACAGTTCGTCGAGCTTCTTGATCTTGGTCGAGTACACGCCCAGCGGCTCGATGTGCACGCCGGCAACGCTGACCAGGTTGGTGCCCTTGGCCTTGTTGAACTCATCCAGGTATGGCTGGTGCTGGAAGAAGTTGGCGTCCAGGCGCTTCTCGGCCACCTGCACGTTCGGCTGGATGTAGTCGGTGAATTCCTTGACCTTCAGGTCTACGCCTTCTTTCGCCAGCTGAGGCTTGACGAAGTTGAGGATCTCGGCGTGCGGCACCGGGGTGGCGGCTACGGTGAGGCTTTGGGATTTGGCTTCGTCGGCGTTGGCCGAGAGGGCCGCCACAGCGGCGACAACAGCAAGCAGCTTCTTCATGAATCACTCCTTGTGAGGGCCGCGACGGCCCCCGAACGGGTCGGCCGGGCCGACCCCATTGGGGTTACTTACGGGAAAAATGCACGACCAGTTTGTCGCCCACGCTCTGCAGGACTTGAACCAGCACCAGCAACAGCACCACGGTCACCACCATCACGTCGGTCTGGAAGCGCTGGTAACCGAAGCGGATGGCCAGGTCGCCCAGGCCGCCAGCGCCGACCACACCGGCCATGGCGGTGTAAGACACCAGGGTGATGGCGGTGACGGTAATCGCCGCGAAGATGCCCGGGCGGGCCTCCGGCAGCAGCGCGCTGGTGATGATCTGGCGGGTGGTGGCGCCCATCGACTGGGTGGCCTCGATGATGCCGCGGTCCACTTCACGCAGGGCGGTTTCCACCAGGCGCGCGAAGAACGGCGTGGCACCCACCACCAGCGGCGGGATGGCACCAGCGACACCCAGCGAGGTGCCGGTGATCAGCACGGTGAACGGAATCATCACGATCAGCAGGATGATGAACGGCAGCGAGCGCAGAATGTTGACGATCAGCGACAGCAGCGCGTACACGCCCTTCTGCTCGAACATCTGCTTCGGCCCGCAGAGGAACAGCAGCACGCCCAGTGGCAGGCCCAGCAGCACGGTGAAGAACAGCGAGCCGAACAGCATGATCATGGTATCGACGGTGGCCAGCCAGATTTCGGCCCAGTCGACGTTGGCGAAGAAATTCAGGGCGTCCATCAACGCAGTACCTCCATATGTACGTCAGCTGCCTTGAAGCGGGCAAACGCCGCTTCCATGTCCCCGCCGATCAGGGCAAGGGTGAGCTGGCCATAGGGGACATCCTTGATGCGGTCGATGCGCCCGGCGAGGATGCTGTAGTCCACGCCGGTTTCGCGGGCCACGGTGCCCAGCAGCGGGGCGTAGGTGGAATCGCCCTGGAAGGTCAGGCGCACGATACGGCCTGGCACGTGGGCGAAGTCATCGCGCTGCTCGCCTTCGTCGACCTGTTCATCCTCCTGGACGAAACGCTTGGTGGTCGGATGTTGCGGGTGCAGGAACACATCGGCCACCGGGCCTTGCTCGACGATCTGACCGGCATCCATCACCGCCACGCGGTCGCAGACCCGGCGGATCACGTCCATTTCATGGGTGATCAGCACGATGGTCAGCTTCAGCTCACGGTTGATCTCGGCCAGCAGCTGCAGCACCGAAGCGGTGGTCTGCGGGTCGAGGGCGCTGGTGGCTTCGTCGCACAGCAGGATCTTCGGGTTGGTCGACAGAGCGCGGGCGATGCCGACGCGCTGCTTTTGGCCGCCGGAAAGCTGCGCCGGGTACTTCCTGGCGTGGTCCTGCAGGCCGACACGGGCCAGCAGCTCGGTGACACGCTTGTCGATCTCATTGCGCGACAGCTCGCCGGCCAGGGTCAGCGGCAGGGCGACGTTGTCGGCGACAGTCTTGGACGCCAGCAGGTTGAAGTGCTGGAAGATCATCCCGACCTGCTGGCGGAAGCCGCGCAGCTGGCTGGCGTTGAACGCGGTAACGTCTTCGCCGTCGACGATGATCGTGCCGCCGGAAGGCTCTTCGAGGCGGTTGATCAGGCGCAGCATGGTGCTCTTGCCGGCGCCGGAATGGCCGATCAGGCCGAACACCTGGCCATTTTCAATGGTCAGGCTGGTCGGATTCAGTGCGGGGATTTCCCTACCGGCAACGCGGTAGGTCTTGTGTACCTGTTGGAACTCGATCACGTAGCGAACCTTGTGGGGCGCATGGAATTTGGGGCAGCGGTTAGCTGGGGTCGCGCATTTTAGCCTTTTCCCATAGCTGTTCTTAGCATTTATTTCGTAATGCACCAATCCTTCGGGCATATCGCGACAACCGGTAATCCTGATTGAACGCTCGACAAAGTCCTCCAGTCACTACTTGCACAAGCCCGAGACGGGCACGCCTGAAGACTGATAAGGAGAGCCGTGATGCCCAGCAAGAAACCGGATTCGCCGAAACAGAGCCAGCTCGCCGGTACCGACACCCCCGACCGGGCCAATACCAACAGCAAACTGCAGGCCCTGGAGGCGGCGCGCAGCGATGCCACCGGCCAGGCCCTGCGGACCAACCAGGGCGTACGCATCGCCGACAACCAGAATACGCTCAAGGCCGGCCCGCGCGGACCGTCGCTGCTCGAAGACTTCATCATGCGCGAGAAGATCACCCATTTTGACCACGAGCGCATCCCTGAACGTATCGTGCATGCCCGTGGCACCGGCGCGCATGGCTTCTTCCAGAGCTACGGCAATCACGCCGAGCTGACCAAGGCGGGCTTCCTGCAAAACCCGGAAAAGATCACCCCGGTGTTCGTGCGTTTTTCCACCGTGCAAGGTCCGCGCGGGTCGGGCGACACGGTGCGCGACGTGCGCGGGTTCGCCGTGAAGTTCTATACCGATGAAGGCAATTTCGACCTGGTGGGTAACAACATGCCGGTCTTCTTCATCCAGGATGCCATCAAGTTCCCAGACTTCGTGCACGCGGTAAAACCGGAACCACACAATGAAATCCCCACCGGTGGATCGGCCCACGATACCTTCTGGGACTTCGTCTCGCTGGTGCCCGAATCCGCCCACATGGTTATCTGGGCCATGTCTGACCGCGCCATTCCGCGCAGCCTGCGGATGATGGAAGGCTTTGGCGTGCATACCTTCCGCCTTATCAATGCCCAAGGCGTGGCGAGTTTCGTCAAGTTCCACTGGAAGCCGCGCCAGGGCGTGCACTCGCTTTTGTGGGACGAGGCCCAAAAACTTGCAGGCAAAGACACCGACTTCCAGCGCCGGGACCTGTGGGAAGCCATCGAAACCGGCGATTATCCGGAATGGGAACTGGGCGTGCAGATCGTACCGGAGGCGGATGAACACAAGTTCGACTTCGACCTGCTCGACCCGACCAAGATCATTCCCGAAGAGCTGGTGCCGGTTACGCCACTGGGTAAAATGGTGCTCAACCGCAATCCGGACAATTTCTTCGCCGAGGTTGAGCAGGTTGCTTTCTGCCCTGGCCATATCGTGCCGGGGATCGATTTCACCAATGATCCGTTGCTGCAGGGCCGGCTGTTCTCCTACACCGACACGCAGATCAGCCGCCTTGGCGGGCCGAATTTCCACCAGATCCCCATCAACCGGCCCGTTGCGCCAAACCACAACAATCAGCGCGATGCGCTGCACCAGCATGTGGTGCACAAGGGGCGAGCTTCCTATGAACCCAATTCGATCGACAGCGGCTGGCCGAAAGAAACGCCACCGGCTGCTCAGGATGGGGGCTTCGAGAGCTACCAGGAGCGCATCGACGCGCACAAGATCCGCCAGCGCAGCGAGTCGTTCGGTGATCACTTCTCGCAGGCGCGGCTGTTCTTCCAGAGCATGAGCCCGACCGAGCAACAGCACATCATCAAGGCCTACAGCTTTGAGCTGGGGAAGGTGGAGCGGGAGCACATTCGCGCGCGCCAGGTGAATGAGATTCTTGCCAACATCGACCTGAAGCTGGCCGCTGCTGTCGCTGCCAACCTTGGCTTGCCGGCGCCCAAGGCCGGTACGGTGCAGGTCAAGGGTAGCCAGCTGGCAAAATCGCCGGCCTTGAGCCAGATGAACCACCCTGGCGTGGTCGGCATCAAGGGACGCAAGATCGCGGTGCTGTTAGCCGATGGCGTAGACGGCGCAAGCGTCGACAAACTGGTCAAGGCGCTGGAAGCCGAAAGCGCCAGGCCGATGCTGCTGGGGCCGACTTCGGCGCCGGTGAAGGCGGCGGATGGCAAGGCATTGGCGGTGGATGCGTCGATGGAGGGGATGCCGTCGATCATGTTCGACGGGATTGTAGTGCCCAAGGGTGTGGACAAGGCCTTGGCTTCAAGTGGGTTGGCCAAGCACTTCCTGCTGGAGGGCTACAAGCATCTCAAGGCGATGGTGTTGACCAAGGACCTGTTGAATAGCCTTGGGCTCAAGGAAGACAAGGGATTGCTGCTCGGGGATGAGAAAAAGGCTGTGGATGCCTTTGTCAAAGCGGTCGAGGGGCATCGGGTTTGGGAGCGGGAAGCAGCTGCCGAGGCTGTCCCAGCCTAGGGGCTACTTTGTATAGGGGGCTGCAAAGCAGCCCCCGGCTTCTCAGCGCTGATGAGGGACGAGGACCACCTGCACCGGCATCGACCGCTGAATCTCATGCTTCTGATTCAGCTGGAATCCACTGTCGAGCTTGTGCACGCGCTTCTCCAGCAGGGTCTTCAGCCAAGGTGCATCCTGAGTACGCGGCACCTGGAACACCACGTCACACTGGTAATTGACCACGTCCTTGGCAATCTCATCGAGCTGGCGGCGCATCGCCCGGATGTCGGTGGTCTTCAGCGCAATCACCGTGCTCGGCGCCGTCGGATCGATTACCCGCGCCTGCGGCTTGGCCTCAGCCGCCTTCAAGGCAGCTTCGGCCTTCTCCAGCTCGGCCTTGCGCGCCTGGGTCACGGCGTCACCGCCGGTTACGGCCGGTGCTTGCGGCATCAGCGCCCGGGCCCTGGCCAGCGCGGTGGCGGCGGCATTGACGTCGCCCTTCTGCAATACGATCTGGCTGCGTTTCAGGTAGGCCTCGGCCAGCTGGCGCTGGTTTTGCTCCAGGCGTGCGTCATCCGGTGACTGCGCCTGCAGGGCAGCCAGCTGGTCTTCGGCGGTGGCCAGCTCGTTGCTGGCGATACTCTGTTGCAGCTGCTGCCAGGCATCAGCTTGGGCAGGTGCATTGGCCTGCTCGACCGGCGCGCTGGAACACGCAGCCAGAAACAGGGAAAACGCGGCAACAAGCAGATAACGGGATGCGAACGGCTTCATTCCTGCGACTCTCTATTTGCGCAAAAAGCGAGCAAGTCTACACCCAGGTGCGCACGCTCGAAAATAAGTCTTACAGACCCTTTACCGGTGAAAAGGTTGCAGGGTGCAACTCTGTGCACCCCGGTTTTCAGCGTTTTGGCAGGGCCAGGCTCAGCAAGAATAGCACTGCCGCGCAGACCACGATCGATGGCCCGGCCGGGGTGTCCTTGAACCAGGACATGGCCAGGCCGCCGCATACGGCGGTAATGCCGAGCAGGCTGGCGCCCAGTGCCATCTGCTCTGGCGAGCGGGCGTGGCGCTGTGCCGCAGCGGCGGGAATGATCAGCAGTGAGGTGATCAGCAGCACGCCGACGATCTTCATGGCCACGGCAATGACCACGGCAATCAGCAGCATCAGCGCCATGCGCAGGCCTGCTACCGGCAGGCCTTCGACCATGGCCAGTTCTTCGTGCACGGTGATGGCCAGCAACGGTCGCCACAGGGCGGCGAGCAGCAGTAGGACCAGCGCACTGCCGCCCAGGATCCACGCCAGGTCGGTGGTGCTGATGGCCAGCAGGTCGCCGAACAGGTAGGCCATCAGGTCGATGCGCACGTCATGCATGAAGCTCAGTACCACCAGGCCCAGCGAGAGGGTGCTGGGGGCCAGGATGCCGAGCAGGGTATCGGAGGCCAGCGGCTGGCGTTGCTGCAAGGTTACCAGCAGGATAGCCAGCAGCAGGCAGCCCACGGTTACCGCCAAGGCCGGGCTGACATCCAGCACGAAGCCCAGGGCAACGCCCAGCAGCGCGGCGTGGGACAGGGTGTCGCCGAAGTACGCCATGCGCCGCCACACCACGAACGAGCCGAGCGGGCCCGCTACCACTGCCAGGGAAAGTCCCGCAAGCAAGGCGTAAAGAAGAAAATCAGCCATGCTTGCAGTGCTCTCCGTGAACATGGGCGCCAGGGGCGACGACCGAGCCGTGCAGGTCGTGGCTGTGGTCGTGGTGGTGGTGGTAGACGGCCAGGCTCGGAGCGTTTTGGCCAAACAGCTCGACAAAGGCCGGGTCGTTGCTGACTTGCTCAGGGTGGCCCGAGCAGCACACGTGGCGGTTCAGGCAGACCACCTGGTCGGTGGCGCTCATCACCAGGTGCAGGTCGTGGGAGACCATCAGCACGCCGCAGCCGTGGCGGTCGCGCAGGCGAGTGATCAGGTTGTACAGCTCGGTCTGGCCGACCACGTCGACACCTTGAACCGGCTCGTCGAGCACCAGCAGCTGAGGCTCGCGCAGCAGTGCCCGGGCCAGCAGTACGCGCTGCATCTCACCGCCGGAAATGGTCTGGATCGGGCTGTCGATGACCTGTTCGGCGCCCACTTCCTGCAGTGCCGACAAGGCAGCCGCGCGGTCTACCCCGGGCACCAGGCGCAAGAAACGCAGCACCGACAGCGGCAGCGTGGCGTCCACCTGGATTTTTTGCGGCATGTAGCCGATGCGCAGCTTCGGTTTGCGCCAGACCTTGCCGCGGTGCGGCTTGAGCAGCCCGAGCACGGCGCGCACCAGGGTGGTCTTGCCGGCACCGTTGGGGCCGATCAGGGTAACGATCTGGCCGGGCGCCACCGACAGGTCGATGCTGTCGAGCACCGCTTCGCCACCAAAGCTGACGCCGACCTGCTCGAGGCGGATCAGGGCGTCGCTCATGCTGCGCTCCGGCAGTTGGCGCACAGGCCGACGATTTCCACTGTCTGGGTTTCGACGCTGAAGCCCACGCCCTTGGCGCTGTTGATGATGGCGTCGCTGATGCTGTCCTGCTCCAGCTCGATGGCAACGTGGCACTCGCGGCAGATCAGGAACTGGCCTTGGTGCGCGTGCTCCGGGTGGCTGCAGCCGATGAAGGCGTTGAGCGAGGCGATGCGGTGTACCAGGCCGTTTTCCAGCAGGAAGTCCAGGGCGCGGTACACCGTGGGGGGCGCGGCACGGCGGCCGTCCTGCTCGCTGAGCACGGCGAGAATGTCGTAGGCGCCCAGCGGCTTGTGGCTCTGCCACACCAACTCCAGCACACGTCGGCGCAGTGCAGTCAGGCGCAGGCCCTGGCGCGCGCACAAGGCATCTGCTTCGGACAAGGCGCTGTGCACGCAATGGGAATGATCGTGGGGACGGTGAGCCAGCGGCGTGATGGACATGGGCAGCGACGGTTCTGGATGGAGACGTTATTATGTTACCTGTTTCTGACGAGTCGAGTATTCATCGTGTCCCGATTCCTTGTGCTTTTTGTCGCTTTCATCGCCTGTTCGGCGCAGGCCGACGTGCGCGTGCTGACCAGCATCAAACCCCTGCAGCAGATTGCCGCCGCCGTGCAGGATGGCGTGGGCAAGCCGGACGTGCTGCTGCCGCCGGGCGCTTCGCCGCACCACTACGCCCTGCGCCCGTCCGACGTGCGCAAGGTCGGCGACGCCGACCTGCTGTACTGGATCGGCCCGGACATGGAGAACTTCCTGCCGCGGGTGCTGGGCAGCCGCAGCAAGCCGACAGTGGCCGTGCAGTCGCTTTCAGGCATGAAGCTGCGCCACTTTGGTGAGGACAGCCATTCCCATGAGGAGGCGGACCAGGACGACCATGACCATGATCACCGCCCAGGCAGCCTGGATGCGCACCTGTGGCTGTCGTCGGTCAACGCCCGGGTGATCGCGGCGAAGATGGCGGCTGACCTGGCGGCGGCGGACCCCGCCAATGCGGCGCGCTACCAGAGCAACCTGAAAGCCTTTACCGAGCGCCTGGATGGCATGGATGCGCGGATCAAGGCGCGGGTGGCTGGGATCGCCGGCAAGCCCTACTTCGTGTTCCATGAGGCGTTCGACTACTTCGAGTCGGCCTATGGCCTGGAGCACACAGGCGTGTTCAGTGTGGCGTCCGAGGTGCAGCCGGGCGCGCAGCATGTGGCTGCGATGCGCAAGCGCTTGCAGGAAGTGGGCAAGACCTGTGTGTTCAGCGAGCCACCGCTGCGCCCGCGCCTGGCCGAGACACTGACGGCCGGGCTGCCGGTGCGGTTGGCGGAGCTGGATGCCCTGGGTGGTACCGACCCAGTGGATGCCAAGGGCTATGAGCGCCTGCTTGAAAAGCTTGGTGGTGACCTTGCCGGCTGCCTGGAGCAGTTGTAAGCCTGTACCGGCTTCTTCGCGGGCAAGCCCGCGAAGAAGCAGATGCGGTCTAGAGGGCGAACGGCAGGTGCAAGGCCACCTGCTGGCGCTGCGCCAGACGCACCTCGAACTCGCTCGGGTCATGGATCATCACATCCATCCCGGCAAATGATTCTGCGGCAATCAGGCGCGACAGCCAGAAGCGCACGCAGCCTACCCGCAACATCTCCGGCCACAGCTCGGCTTCGGCAGCGGTGAACGGCCGCAGCGCCGCATAGGCCCCCAGCAGTGCCTGAGCACGCGGAACATCGATCGCGCCGTGGTCATCCAGGCACCAGTCGTTCACGGTGATGGCGATGTCATACAGCATTGGTCCGGAACAGGCATTGTAGAAGTCGATGACGCCGGTCAGGTGGGTGCCTTCGAACATCACGTTGTCGCGGAACAGGTCGGCATGCAGGTTGGCACGCGGCAAGGCCAGGATCTGCGCCTTGTGCGCGGTGATTTCGTCCAGCGCCGGTTGCAGCAGCGCAGCCTGCTCGGGGCTCAGGCGCGGCAGCAGTTCGGCACCCGATGCCAGCATCCAGTCCAGGCCACGGTCGGTACGGCGCTCGATGATGCGTTCGCGGGTGGCCAGGTGAATGTGCGCCAGCAACTCACCCACCTGGGCGCAGTGCTGGGGGTTTGGCGCCTTGATGTGCTTGCCCGACAGCCGCGGCTGCAGCAAGGCCGGCTTGCCGCACAGTTCGCGCAGGGCATTGCCGTCACGGTCGCGCAGGGCGTAGGGCACCGGCATGTCGGCATCGTGCAGCACGTCGAGCAGGTCGATGAAGAACGGCATGTCCTCGACCGGGCCGCGCTCGACCAGCGTCAGGACGAACTCACCCTGTTCGAGGCTGACGAAGAAGTTGCTGTTTTCGGTACCGGCGGCAATGCCCTGAAAGTCGAGCAGACGGCCCAGCTCGTACGGCGCCAGAAAGGTTTCCAGCTCAGGCCGGGTCACGGGGGTGAAGACTGACATGATGAAAAAATGCCCATACGGGCACTTCCGCCGGGAAGTGCCGGGTTGATGTGAACGGTGCGCGCGTCAGATTACCACTCGAAGATCTTCCAGGACGGGATCAGCATGTCCGGTTGATCGGAACGAATGAAATTGGCATCGGTGCCATCGGCGCGGACCAGGAAATACGGCTTGCCGTTTTTCGGCGTGATCTTGATCGCATACAGGAAGCCGTTCTGCCGGTATTCCTGGATGGTTTTATCGCCTTCCGTGCGAATGGTCACCTCGGGATCGGCCGAGGGGGCGTCTTCCGCCGCCAGGGTGACGACCGGCATGGTTGCCAACAGGCCGAGCAGTAACAGGCGATTGAGTGTACGCATGATAACCTAGTCCCTTTGTCGTCATTGATCCGGCTATTCTAGCTCCGGACCCGCCGAAAAGGTTGATTCTGCTCATGAGCCAAGCGCCCCTCGTCCTGGTGGACGGTTCCTCCTACCTCTACCGCGCCTTCCATGCGCTGCCGCCGCTGACCACGTCCAAGGGCATGCCGACCGGCGCGGTCAAGGGGGTGCTGAACATGCTCAAGAGCCTGCGCAAGCAATACCCTGACAGCCTGTTCGCCGTGGTCTTCGACGCCAAGGGCGGGACCTTCCGCGATGCCATGTTCGCCGAGTACAAGGCCAACCGCCCGAGCATGCCTGATGACCTGCGCGTGCAGGTCGAGCCGTTGCACGCCAGTGTCCGGGCCTTGGGCTACCCATTGCTGTGCGTCGAAGGCGTGGAAGCCGATGACGTGATCGGCACCCTCGCCCGTAGCAGTGCCACCCAGGGCCGCCCGGTGATCATCTCGACTGGCGACAAGGACATGGCGCAGCTGGTGGACGGCCACGTGACCCTGGTCAACACCATGACCGGCAGTGTGCTGGACGTGGCTGGCGTGCACGAGAAGTTCGGTGTCGGCCCGGAGCACATCATCGACTTCCTCGCCCTGATGGGTGACAAGGTCGACAACATCCCGGGCGTGCCCGGCGTCGGCGAGAAAACCGCTGTTGGCCTGCTGACCGGAATCGGCGGTGGCCTCAGCGACCTGTACGCCAACCTGGACAAGGTCCCGACCCTGGCCATCCGCGGGGCCAAGACCCTGCCGGCCAAGCTCGAAGAGCACCGCGACTCGGCGTTCCTGTCATACGAACTGGCCACCATCAAGTGCGACGTGCCGCTGGATGTCGAGGTCGAGGCGCTGGTTTGCGGCGAGCCTGACCGCGAGGCGCTGCTGGCGCTGTACACCGAAATGGAATTCAAGAGCTGGGTCGCCGATGTGCAGCGCGATGCGGCCAGGGCCGGCGATGTCGCCCCTGTGGTCGAAGCGCCGGTCGCCAACGTCGAGCCCAAGTACGAAACCATCCTCGACCAGGCCCGCTTCGACGCCTGGTTGGAGAAGCTGCGCCAGGCGCCGCTGTTTGCCTTCGACACCGAGACCACCAGCCTGGATGCCCAACAGGCTCAGCTGGTGGGCCTGTCGTTCGCCGTCGAGCCCCATGAAGCGGCCTATGTACCCCTGGCACATGACTACGAAGGCGCCCCGGCCCAGCTGGACCGCGAGGCCGTGCTGCTGGCGCTGAAGCCGCTGCTGGAAGACTCGGCCAAGGCCAAGGTCGGGCAGAACGCCAAGTACGACATCAACATCCTCGCCAACAACTCGCCAGCCATCGAGATGCGCGGCGTGGCCTACGACACCATGCTCGAGTCGTACGTGCTCAATTCCACCGCCACCCGTCATGATATGGACAGCCTGGCGCTGAAGTACCTCGACCACACCACCATCGCCTTCGAGGACATCGCTGGCAAGGGTGCCAAGCAGCTGACTTTCAACCAGATCAACCTGGACAAGGCAGGCCCTTACGCCGCCGAGGACGCCGACATCACTCTGCGCCTGCACCACGCGCTGCAGGCGCGCCTGGCACAGACGCCGAGCGTGCAGCCAGTACTGATGGACATCGAGATGCCGCTGGTGCCGGTGCTGGCCAAGATCGAACGTCAGGGTGCGCTGGTCGATGCCGCGTTGCTGCAGGTGCAAAGCGGCGAGCTGGGCGTGAAGATGGCCGAACTGGAGCAGCGTGCCTACGCGCTGGCCGGCGAGGAGTTCAACCTCGGTTCGCCCAAGCAGCTGGGGGCGATTCTCTATGACAAACTGGGCATGCCGGTACTCAGCAAGACCGCCAAGGGCCAGCCCTCCACCGCCGAAGCGGTGCTCGACGAACTGGCCGAGCAGGGCTACCCGCTGCCCGAGGTGCTGATGCAGTACCGCAGCCTGAGCAAGCTCAAGAGCACCTACACCGACAAGCTACCCGGGCAGATCAACCCGCGCACCGGGCGTATCCACACGTCCTACCAGCAGGCCGTGGCCGCCACCGGGCGCCTGTCGTCCAGCGACCCGAACCTGCAGAACATCCCGATCCGCACCGCCGAAGGTCGGCGCATTCGCCAGGCCTTCGTCGCCAGCCCCGGCTACAAGCTGCTGGCGGCGGACTATTCGCAGATCGAACTGCGCATCATGGCCCACCTGGCCAAGGACGAAGGCCTGCTGCATGCCTTCCGCAACGACCTGGACGTGCACCGCGCGACGGCGGCGGAGGTGTTCAGCGTGGCGCTGGAAGACGTCACCACCGACCAGCGCCGCAGCGCCAAGGCCATCAACTTCGGCCTGATCTACGGCATGAGTGCGTTCGGCCTGGCCAAGCAGATTGGCGTCGACCGCAAGCAGTCGCAGGATTACATCGACCGCTACTTCGCGCGCTACCCAGGCGTGCTGGCCTACATGGAGCGCACCCGCGCCCAGGCAGCTGAGCAAGGCTTCGTTGAAACCCTGTTCGGCCGCCGCCTGTACCTGCCGGATATCAACGCCAAGAACCCGGCCCTGCGCAAAGGCGCCGAGCGCACGGCGATCAACGCGCCGATGCAAGGCACCGCCGCCGACATCATCAAGCGCGCCATGGTCAACGTTGACAACTGGCTGAGCGAGAGCGGCCTGGATGCACGGGTGATCCTGCAGGTGCACGACGAACTGGTGCTGGAAGTACGTGAAGACCTGGTCGACCAGGTGAAAGATGAAATCCGCACGCACATGAGCAACGCCGCGCAACTGGATGTTCCGCTGGTGGTCGAAGCAGGTGTTGGTTCGAATTGGGACGAAGCTCACTGATTGAGCTGGGAAAGATGTGTAGGATCTGCGGCGTAGTGACGCGGATCCTGGCATGGCTCGATGCCATTGGTTCGGGAGTTTCATGAAACTATCGCAAATAGTTTTGAGGGCTCCGGAACTAAACCGGTGAAGTGGAACTCAGAGTAACTGAATGGCTGGTGAAGCCTTTCGATGCTCCTATGTTGTGTTAAGTGTTGGCAGATACCTGGACCCCGCCCTAGCGGTCCAGACTTGAACCCCGAACTTCCCCCTCCCCATACGAAGTCCGGGGTTTTTTTTGCCCGGAATTTGAGTCCCGGTCCCTGTGGGCACCCACAAGGACCGATACAGGTCAGGCTACTGGCTTGTCTTCCAGCTCCATCCAGTCCGCCAGCACCCGGTAGGCCTCTTCCAGGCCCAGGCGCTTGGGTGCCGAGAACAGCTGGATGGTCGCCGCGTCACCCCACCCCTTGCGAATCTCCGACTGCACCTTGAGCAAGGTGTTCTTGCCCGCGCCGTGGGTCAGCTTGTCGGCCTTGGTCAGCAGGATGTGCATCGGCATGCCGCTGGCCTTGGCCCAGTCGAGCATCATCTTGTCGAAGTCGGTCATCGGGTGACGCACATCCATCATCAAAATGATGCCTTTCAGGCAATCACGGCTTCCCAGATAGGCCTCCAGGTGCTTCTGCCAGTGTTGCTTGAGCGGAATCGGGACTTTTGCATATCCGTAGCCCGGCAGGTCGACCAAACGCCGTTCATCGTCCAGACTGAAGAAATTCAACAGCTGGGTGCGCCCTGGGGTTTTCGAGGTACGCGCCAGGCTGGCATGAGTCAGGGTATTGAGGGCGCTGGATTTGCCGGCGTTGGAACGGCCGGCAAAAGCCACCTCGTAACCCTGGTCGTCCGGGCATTGTTCGACCTTGGCAGCGCTGAGGGCGAATTTGGCTCTCTGGCAGAGGCCGAGGATGGGGTTATTGACTTGCATGGGATATCCGATGTGGGTGTTGCCAAAGCCTAGGCCGGCAAGCGGTGTCGTTTCCGTTTGGATGGCGGAAGTATATAATGCCCCAGTTTTTGTGTGCTCATTCTCCCAGCGAAGGGGAATGTGCATGGGGTGTCGAACAATAGCTCGCGCATCAGAACGCAGCGCGTCCCCCAACCCTGTCAGGTCGTTTCGCATGGCGAAATGGCTGCTAGCTGTCGGTATGTTCCTGCCGTTTTTCAGCGCACAGGCTACACAGGATCCCGAGGCGTTGTACAACCGCACGTGTGCGGCCTGTCACGCCGGGCAGTTGCCACAGGCTCCCAAGAAGGGTGACCCGGCAGCTTGGGAGCCAAGGCTGGCGCAAGGCATGGAGCAACTGGTGGTGCATGTTACCCAGGGTTTCAAGGCTATGCCGCCGCGTGGATTGTGCATGGACTGCAGTGCCGAGGACTACCGTTTGGTCATCCTTTGGATGAGCGGCAGTCCCGATACATAACATTTCACCCTTAGCCGTGTTGGATTAGCTGATGAACAAACTAGTCGTGAGTCTGCTGTTGACCCTGGGTGTCGCAAGTGCGGCCACTGCTGCGCAACCCATCAAAGGCGATGCCGCCGCTGGCCAGGCCAAGACTGCCGTGTGTGGTGCCTGCCACAACCCGGACGGCAACAGCCTGGCGCCGAACTTCCCGAAACTGGCCGGCCAGGGCCAGCGCTATCTGGAAAAGCAACTGCACGACATCAAGTCGGGCAAGCGCACCGTGCTGGAGATGACCGGCATGCTGGCCAACTTCAGTGACCAGGACCTGGCCGATATCGCCGCCTGGTTCTCCAGCCAGAAAGGCAGCGTTGGTGCCGCCGATCCCAAGCTGGTCGAGCGCGGCCGCGCGCTGTTCAATGGCGGCAATCTTGAGAAAGGCATGCCTGCCTGTACCGGTTGCCACTCGCCCAATGGCGCGGGTATCGCCCTCGCCGGCTTCCCGCACCTGGGCGGCCAGCATTCACAGTACGTGACCAAGCAGCTCACCGACTTCCGCGAAGGCAACCGCACCAACGACGGCGATGCGATGACCATGCGCACGATTGCCGGCAAGCTGAGCAACCATGAGATCGAAGCGCTGGCCAGCTACATCCAGGGCCTGCATTAACATTCGGTTAATGCTGTAACGCTAAAGATGAAAGGGCGGCGCAGACCGCCCTTTTTTCTGTCCGCAGCCGTTACACTACAGAACTCGGGCCCTTCGCCACCGGTCACAGCACAGGTCGCGTCGAGGCGACCAATGAATGCTCAGGAGTAAAGCATGCGTAAACTGATTCTCAGCGCCGCGCTGGTCGCTGCCAGCGTCTTCGGTATGACTGCCGTCCAGGCCGCAGAGCCTGCCACTGCCGGCAAGGAATACATCGAGCTGAGCAACCCTGTTCCGGTATCCCAGCCAGGCAAGATCGAAGTGGTCGAGCTGTTCTGGTATGGCTGCCCTCACTGCTACCACTTCGAGCCGACCATCAACCCATGGGTAGACAAGCTGCCCAAGGACGTCAACTTCAAGCGCGTACCGGCCATGTTCGGCGGCCCATGGGACGCCCACGGCCAGATGTTCCTGACCCTTGAAGCCATGGGCGTGGAGCAAAAAGTTCATGCCGCGGTCTTCGACGCCATCCAGAACCAGCGCAAGCGCCTGACCGACCCGAAGGACATGGCCGACTTCCTCGCCACCCAAGGCGTCGACAAGGACAAGTTCCTCGCCACCTTCAACTCGTTCGCCATCAAGGGCCAGGTCAACCAGGCCAAGGAACTGGCGAAGAAGTACGAGATTACCGGCGTACCGAGCATGGTGGTCAACGGCAAGTACCGCTTCGACCTGGGCACCGCTGGCGGGCCGGAAGGCGTGCTGAACGTTGCCGACCAATTGATCGCCAAGGAGCGCGCCGCTAAGTAAGCGGCGTACCCCATGCGCCGCTCCAGACCCGCGCGTGGCATTGGCCTGCACCAGCCGCAGGTCAACGAGCATCACCTGCAGGCCCCTGGCCTGCCAGAGGATGGTCGTCTGCGGCTGCTCAGCTTCAACATCCAGGTCGGTATCAGCACTGAGCGCTACCGGCACTACCTGACCCGCAGCTGGCAGCACCTGCTGCCGCACACCGGGCGGGCCGGCAACCTGCAGAAAATCGGTCAGTTGCTCAACGACTTCGACCTGGTGGCCCTGCAGGAAGCCGATGGCGGCAGTCTGCGCTCAGGCTACATCAACCAGGTGGAGCACCTGGCGCAGCTGGGCTCCTTCCCATACTGGTACCAGCAACTCAACCGCAACCTCGGGCGTTTTGCCCAGCACAGCAATGGCGTGCTCAGCCGTCTGAAGCCGCAACTCCTCGAAGATCACCCGCTGCCCGGCCCGGCCGGCCGTGGTGCGATTCTGGTGCGTTTTGGTGAGGGTGAGGATGCGCTGATCGTGGTCATGATGCACCTGGCCCTGGGCGCCAAGACTCGCGCCCTGCAACTGGGCTACATCCGTGAGCTGATTGGCGGCTACCGCCATCAGGTTCTCATGGGCGACATGAATACCCATGCCACCGACCTGCTCGAGCATTCTCCCCTGCGCGATCTGGGCCTGATCGCACCTCAGGTCGAAGCCACCTTCCCCAGCTGGCGCCCGCAGCGCTGCCTGGACCACATCCTGCTCAGCCCAAGCCTGACCCTGGAGCGGGTCGAGGTGCTGGCGCAGCCGATCTCCGACCATCTTCCCGTTGCGGTGGAGATCCGATTGCCTGATGCACTGACTGTGGATACGCTGCCGGTCTTGAGCTAGATCAGCTAAACCGCGGCAAGCCCTCAAGTGTTCGAGGTGCGCGCCGACAGCGTGTAATTACACAGCCCACAGATGCATTACCCGTCGCGGATCCAGGCATGACCGAAGAAGCCGAGCGCTGGAAAGAAAAATACCTTAAAAGCATCGAACAGCAGGAAAAGCTCGAACGCCGCTGGAACGCGCGCCTTGACCTGCTGCGCCGTGGCCTGGTGCGTAGCACCTTGGCGGCCGAAGGCAGCGACAAGGTCGTCGACCAGTACATGAAGGAAATGCGCGAGGTCATCCGCAGCGACAACATGGACGCCGGCCTGGCCGGGTTGATCCCGCGCCTGGAAAAGGCGGTGCTGGACTCCGAGCAGCGCCGGGAAACCCGCATGAACCAGGTCAGTGATGCCCTGAACGCACTGGTTACCCAGCTGCAAGGCTTGCCGCTGCCCGGTGAAGTTGCCCGGCCACTGAAAAAGCTGGCTAAGAAGCTCGATGGTGGGGTCGCCCAGTCACGTGAGTTGCCGCCGCTGCTGGGTGAACTCAGTGGCCTGCAAGGTCGAGCCCTTTCATCCCTGAGCAAGCCGGATGACGAGGCCCGGCCAGGCTTTCTGCAGCGCCTGTTCGGTAACCGCGACAACGAGCCCCAGCCAGAGGCCGCTGAGTCTGAGCAACCTACGCCTGAAATTGCGCCGGCCGAAGCCCAGCCGCAGCCGGATGGGCCTGTACTGGTGGACTTGCCGCCGCTTGATGTGGACGAGCTGAAACCTCTGGCTGCCGCCGCACCGGCCCCGGAGCCTGAGGAAGCTGCGCAACCGGAGTTGATTGCAGAGCCACATACCGTTGAACAACCGGTAGTGGTCAAGTCTGAAGCTGAGCCGCAGGCAGACGAAGCTCCCGACCTGCAGGAACAGCCTGAGCAGCCGGCAGTCCCGATGCCAGCGACACTCGAAGAAGTATTCGGTGAGGATGGCCCCTACTCGCTTCCCGATGCGGTGGAACCGCCCTACAGCCAGGTCGCAGCGCACATCGAACAGACCCTGATCGGCCTGCTGGACGACCTCAGTCTGCCGGAACGCCACAAGGCCCAGGCCCTGGCAATGCGTGAGCGGGTGGCACGCGGGCTGAATTGGTACGAACTGATCCCGGTCCTCGACGACCTGGCCGTGCTCATGCTGGCGATCACCGACAGCGGGCAGCACGAATTCGAAACTTACCTGCAGCAGCTCAACGAACGCCTCGACAGCTTCCAGAGCCACCTGCACGAAGCCAGCGCTGGCCATGCCGACAACAGTTCCGCCGCGCGCGAGCTGGACAGCCAGTTGCGTGAACAGGTCGATGGCCTGCAAAGCAGCGTGCAGGGTGCAGTGGATGTGGACAGCCTCAAGCACATCCTGGAAAACCGCCTGGAAACACTGCTTGGCACCATGGACGAGCACCAGCATGAGCGTGACCGCCGCGAGCAGGAGCTTGCCGGGCGTCTGCAGGGCCTGGCCGAACGGGTCGCCAGCATGGAGCAGGAAGCGCTTGGCTATCGTGAACACTTGGAGGAACAGCGGCAGAAGGCGTTGATCGACCCGCTGACGGGCTTGCCCAATCGCGCGGCCTGGACCGAGCAGGTGGAGCGCGAAATGCTCGACTGGCAAGAAAGCGGCGGTCACCTGGCCATGGCCATCCTCGACCTGGACCATTTCAAGCGCATCAATGACAGCTATGGTCACCTGGCCGGCGACAAGGTGCTGAAGATCGTTGCCGACCAGCTGCGCAAGCGCCTGCGCGCACGTGATTTCATCGCCCGGTTCGGCGGCGAAGAGTTCGTGCTGCTGCTGCCGCAGACGTCTCCTGCAACCGCTGCCCAAGTCGCCGAAGCGCTACGCGCGGCGATCGAGGCCTGCCCGTTCCATTTCAAGGGTGAACGCGTGGTCATCACCACATCCATCGGCTTGAGCGCCTTCCGCTCCGGCGAACGTGGCGATCAGGTGCTCAAGCGCGCCGATGCTGCGTTGTACCGCGCGAAGGACCAAGGCCGCAATCGCGTACTGTCGGCGTAAATAGATACCCCATCCAATCCCTGCCTGATTCTGACAATGAGACCCCGCCTACCTGATTTTCAGGCCGGCAAAGTCGATCAGACCGGAGTAGAAAGATGAAGATGAGAAATGGTCTCGTGATGCTCGCCTTGGGCGCGGCTTTCCAGGGTGCCGCCTTCGCCAATGATGACCTGTTAACGGCCCATGTGTCGGCAGATGGCAAGGTGCTCAGGCAGTGGCCGCAGTGGATAACCGAAGTCGATCACCTGCCACAGGATAATTACTTCAGCCTGTACAAGCTGAAGCTGAACACGCGAATCGTGCAAAAGGACCCCGGCTTTTGCAGTGTTTCGCCAATCGATGCCAGCACTTATGAGCGGCAATTGCATGGGCAAGCGAAGGTGATTGGCAAGCCTCTGGCCGAGAAGGTCGATGTGATGACCCAGCTGGTCGACAAGCAGGGGGCGAGCGCTGACAACTCGCTGGAGTTCCTGGTGATGTGCAGCCTCTGACATTTCGCCGGCGGAAGCACGCAAACCGGAGGAGCACGTTATACTGTAGCACTGTCGTCAATGACCCTAACGATGTGCTCCTCTGCCATGAAAACGCTTTTTGCCGGGCTTCTGCTCCTAATTCTTGCCGGATGCTCTACCGGCCTGCGCATCGACCGCAGCCACCCTTCCGCCAATCAGGACAACCGTATCCAATTCGTCGTCCTGCATTACACCAATGCTTCGCTGGAGCGTTCGCTGGCATTGCTGACCCATGGCGAGGTCAGCGCCCACTATCTGATTGGCGACGGCCCGGGCACGGTCTACCAGCTGGTCGACGAGAACCGTCGCGCCTGGCATGCCGGTGACAGCCAGTGGCAGGGGCGGACCTGGCTGAACTCCAGCTCCATCGGCATCGAGATCGTCAACCCAGGGTTCGACGATACGGCCAACGGCCGCGTCTGGTACCCCTACAGCGATGCGCAGATCCAGTCGTTGATCGCTTTGCTCAAGGACATCGTCAAGCGCAACAACATCGAGCCGCGGCACATCATCGGGCACAGCGACATCGCCCCCGCACGCAAGCTCGACCCTGGCCCGTTGTTCCCCTGGAAGCGTCTGGCGGATGCAGGCCTCGGCGTCTGGCCCGAAGCCAATGCCGTAGCGCGCCAGCAGGCCTATTTCAACGTCAACCCACCGACCATCGGTTGGTACCAGCAGGAACTGGCGCGCTTTGGCTATGCCATCGAGCAGACCGGGCAGCTCGATGTCGCCACGCGCAACGTCATCGCCGCTTTCCAGATGCACTTCCGTCCGCAGCGTTTCGACGGCATGCCGGACGCGCAGACCGCAGCCATGTTATCGGTGCTCAACCGCATGCGTTAAAGAGAGTTGCATTCGGGCGCCAAACGGCAAAGCCGATTCTCATTCCAGTTGCTATACCTTGTTAATCAACTGGATGCTGCCCATGTCTGCCCTGATTTCTGCATTGCGCCAATTTTTTTACCGCCCCTGGATGCTGGCCTCCCTGGCAGCGTTGGCCAGCGCCGCAGTATTGCTGACCGCCAGCATCGGTATTGCGCTGCAGCAGATGAAGGAAAGCGAGAGCGCGCAGATGAACGCCCAGGGCGAGCGCTTTCTCGACCGCCTTGAGCAGGTGTTCGGCCAGTTGCGCGAGGGCGTCGACGAACTGCAGGCGCAGTCGCTGCGCGGCTGCAGCCCGGCGATGATCTCGGTGTTGCAGCAGGTCGGCCTGGGTTCGCGCTTCATTTATGAAGCAGCTTATGTGGATGCCAATGTCGCCTGCTCCAACCGGGGTGGGGCCAGGGCTTTCGTGCCAACGCGCGCGCCGGATATCCAGGGCCCGACCTATAGCTACTGGCTCAATACCACCACTGAACCCAACGAAAACCTTGCTGCCTTGATGCTGGCGCGGGGCAACTTCCTGGTTTCCACCTCACGTGGGCACCTGACTGATGTGGTCGATCTGCCACCGGGTGGCAGCTTGTTGGTGGTGCTGGATAATGGCACCCGTGCAATCCCTGTGCTGGGCCCGCCCCAGGCCTGGCCGCCGACCAGTGGCTGGCCACCGCCCAGCCAAAAGGCTTTGTTCGAACTGCGCGATCGGCTGGTCTATCGCATGCCGACCAAGTCGCCGGACTACCAACTGGTGCTGATTGCACCGCGGGCCAGCCTGCCTTTACGCATGAACGGCATGCTCTGGCTGCTGTTCCCGGGCAGTGTGCTGGCGGCCTGCTGCATCGGCTGGCTGGTGCTGCAGCTGATCCTGCAGCGGCGTTCGATGAGTTCGGAACTGCAGAATGCCTTGCGCCGGGGCGAGCTGCAGGTGCTGTATCAACCGATCATCGAGCTCGACAGCCGTCGCTGCGTTGGTGCCGAGGCCCTGGTGCGCTGGCGCCGCCCGGACGGTTCGCTGACCAGCCCGGATCTGTTCATTCCACTGGCGGAAAACACCGGGCAGATCCGCCAGATCACCGATTTCGTGCTGCAACGCGTGCTTGAGCAACTGGGTCAGCTGCTGCGCTCACATCGCAATCTTTACATCTCGGTGAACCTGGCGGCCTGCGATGTGATGGTGCCGCGCATTGGCCGGGTGGCAGCGCGACTGCTGGCACTGCACCGCGTCGCTGCCAGCCAGATTGCCTTTGAAGTCACCGAGCGCGGGCTGATCGACGTGGTGGTGGCGCGGGATAATCTGCAAGCCCTGCGTGCGGTCGGGCATCAAGTGCTGATCGACGACTTCGGCACGGGCTATTGCAGCCTGGCCTACCTGCAGACCTTGCCGGTGGACTGCCTGAAGATCGACAAAGCGTTCATCGATGCCCTGGGCCACGACGCCGCCAGCAGCGGTGTGGCGCCGCATATCATTCGCATGGCCCATGACCTGCACCTGCGGGTGATTGCCGAGGGCATCGAATGCGAGGCGCAGGCGGTGCTGCTCAACAGCGAGGGGGTGAATTACGGGCAGGGCTGGTTGTTTGCCCATCCGCTCAATGCCCGGCAGTTCGCCGAGCTGGTGACCCGCGGCCGGCAACCACGGCGGGCGCGGATCGATGATGAGCCTTGAGCACGGATAAAGTCAGACTGGCAGGGCCATGTAGAACTGCGTGCCCTGTCCTGGCCGGGAAAACACGCCCATGCGCCCGCCATGCAACTGCACGATCTCCTTGCACAGTGCCAGCCCCAACCCGGCGCCGCCTTTCTTGCGCCCCACCTGTACGAACGGTTCGAAGATCCGCCCCTGCTGCCCGTAGGCAATGCCTTCACCATTGTCCTCGACACTGATGATCACCCGCTCCGCGTGCCGCCGCGCATGCAGGCGGATCCGCCCGCCACTGGCGGTATGGCGGATGGCGTTGTGCAGCAGGTTGTCCAGCACCCGGTCGAGTTGCGCCACGTCGGCCTGGATACGCGGCAGTGGTGGTTCCAGGGCCTTGATCAGCTCGATCTGCTTGTTGGCGGCCAGTTCGCTGAAGCGCGTCTGCGCCCTGTCGAGCAGTTCGTCGATGGCGCATGGGGCAAGCTCGAGCTTCTGCAGGCCGCTCTGGTAGCGCGAGAAGTTGAGCAGGTCGTTGATCAGTTGGGTCAGGCGCTGCATTTCTTCGCCGATGGTCTCCAGCAGATCGCTTTCGCGAGCCTCGGGCGGGAATTTCAAGCGCTCGCGTAGCAGGCCGAATGCCATGTGCATGCCTGTGACCGGTGTGCGTAATTCATGGGAAGCACGCAGCACGAACTCACTGCGCACACGTTCGAAGGCGCGTTGCTCGGTGACATCGTGCAAGACCATTACCGCGCCCAGAATCGGCCCTTGCGGGTGACTGACGGGGGTCAGGCTGTAGGTCAGCAGGCGAGATTCTTCATCAACCTCGATGCTCAGGTCTGCCGGTGGCCGATCCAGGCTGCCACCGCGCAGTACCTGGCGCAGCTGTTGCTCCAGCTCCGGGCGCTGCAGGGCCTCGGCCAGGCCACTGCCGACCCGGCTGTCGCTCCAGCCCAGCTGCCGCTGGGCGACCGGGTTGAGGTGCTCCAGCTGCCCTTGGCGGTCGATGATCAGCAAACCATCGTCAATGCTGTCGAGCACAGCCTGCAGACGCTGCTGGCCAGCCAGCAGTTCATCGACATTGGTTGCCTGGTGCTTGCGCAGGGCGTCGGCCATCAGCCCGAAGCGGCGGGTCAGCTGGTTCAGCTCGATGGCCTGGGTGACCGGCAAGGTGATGTCGAAATCACCCTTGCCGAGCTGGTCGGCGGCCTTGGCCAGGGCTTCGATCGGCTGGCCGAAGCGGCGGGCGATGTTGTGCGCAGTGACGAAACCAAGCACCAGCACCACCAGCCCCACCAGGCTGAGTATCCCGCTGACCAGCAGGGCGCGGTCACGGGTGTGCTCTTCGCTGCGGGTCATGAAGTCGAGGGCTTGTTTGTGCGAGTCGATCAGGTCGGTACGCACCTGGTTGAATGCTGCGCCCAGTGGTTGTTCAACGCCCATGCTGCGGGCTGGCGCCGGGCTGTCGCGGTAAGCCTGGATGAAGGCCTGGTAGTTGCTGCTGGCCTTGCTGAAGCCGGTGCGCTCACCGCCTTGCGCCAGCCCCTGGTTGAGCAGCTCCTGGAAATTGTCCTGCAGGGGGCGCAGGTTGTCCCGAGCGGTGTTTTCGTCCAGTAGCAGGGTCAGTTGTTCGCCGAGGTTCTGCCGCAGCTTCAGGCCCACTTCCAGCGCGCTGGTGGTTTCGCGCACTGACTGCTGCTGCACCGTGGCCATCTGCAGCACGCTCACCAACCCCAGCAACAAGCCCAGCAGGGCCACGGTCACCAGGGCCGAGATACTGAGGAACAGCCGCGTGCGCAGCTTCATCGGCAGCCTCACAGGTTGTACTGCTTGCGCTTGCGGTAGAGCGTGGAGGCGTCGATACCGAGGGTCTTGGCAGCCTGATCGAGAGTGTCGCTGGTAGCCAGCACGGCGCCGATGTGCGCGCGTTCCAGCTCATCCAGGCTCAAGGCTGCGCCTACCCGAGGCGCATTGCCTGCCGGTTGTTCGCCCATTCCCAGGTGGCTGATTTCCACGCGCTCCTGGGGGCAGATGATGCTGGCGCGTTCAATCACGTTGCGCAGCTCGCGGATGTTGCCCGGCCAGCGGTAGTTGAGCAGCGCGCTGCGCGCCTCTTCGCTGAAGCCACGGGCCGGGCGTGAGTATTCCTTGACGAAGCGGGCCAGGAAGCGGTCTGCCAGGGTCAGGATGTCCTCGCTGCGCTCGCGCAGCGGCGGCAGGTGCAGGGTGATGACATTCAGGCGGTACAGCAGGTCTTCGCGAAAGCGGTTCTCGCGCACCATGTCGTCAAGGTTGAGGTTGGTCGCGGCGAGAATGCGCACGTCGGCTCGTCGGGTGACCGGGTCGCCTACCCGCTCGTATTCCTTGTCCTGGATGAAGCGCAGCAGCTTGGGCTGCAAGGTCAGGGGGAAATCGCCGATTTCATCGAGGAACAGCGTGCCGCCGTCCGCCTGGTTGACGCGACCCAAGGTGCTTTCGCTGGCGCCGGTGAATGCCCCGCGGGTATGGCCGAACAATTCACTCTCCATCAGTTCGGCGTTCAGCGACGGGCAGTTGATGGTCACGCAGGCCTTGCGGGCCCGCTTGCTCCAGCCGTGGATGGCGCGGGCCAGCTCGCCCTTGCCGGTACCCGACTCGCCGAGAATGAGGATGTTGGCATCGGTGGTGGCCACCTGGCGGGCGGTTTCCAGCACGGCCATCATCGCCGGGCTGTGCGAGTCGAGGCCGTCCTTGGGTTTGCGCACTTCGCCTTCAAGGGCCTCAAGACGCGCAGAGAGCTGACGGACTTCCAACTGCTTGGCGGTGGCCAGGCGAAGCTGGTCGGGGCTGCAGGGTTTGACCAGGTAATCGGCGGCACCGGCCTGGATGGCATCGACGGCAGTGTCGATCGCCGAATGGGCGGTGACGATCACCACGCGCATCCAGGGTGCCTGAATACGCATCTGCGCCAGCACATCGAGACCGTTGTCCTCGCCCAGGCGCAGGTCGAGGAAGCACAGGTCGAACACTTGGCGCTGCAGCAAGGCCTCGGCCTGCGCAGCACTGTTGGCCGTAGCCACGCTGTAGCCTTCGTCTTCAAGGCAGTAGCGGAAGGTGCGCAGGATCGCGGACTCGTCATCCACCAGCAGAATGCGGCCTTGGTTGTCCTGGGCTGATTCCATTTCCTGCGCTCCTTCGGATAGTTCTTCAATTAGTGTGGGAAAAATCGGGCAAGTTGCACGGTCAATTGTGAAGGAATCTGTCCTTTGCATGCTAGCTAATGGCCAAGCCGTACCGTAATGCCGGATATCTCGATGATTTTCTTAGAGCTGCGCGCTGGCACATTGGTTGCGACGATTTTCTGCTTTTGCCATTTAAAGGAGGTACTCCTGTGTCCCCTACCATCCGAATGGTCGTGTTGGCGGTCACCCTACTGTCCGTTTGCACGCCTGCGTCAGCCGACCCTTTTCAGGACGCTCGCCTGGAGGGCTCGCTCCAAACCGCGTTGGCCCTCAACCAGATGCTCAACCCGTTCCGCATCAAGGTCCAGGTCGATGGCCAGCGGGCTCGCCTTTCCGGTGAAGTCGAGAACGGCGTCGAGCGTGAGCTGGCCGAGCAGGTGGCCCTGGCCACACGGGGTATCGAGCAGGTCGATAACCAGTTGCGGGTCAACGCCGAACTGGTCGAGCACCCGCTGGAGCTGCGTGCCTACGCCCAGCGGTTGGAGGATGCGACCTTGGCGGCGGTGATCCGCGCCCGATTGCTGTGGAGCAAGGCCACGCAGAAATCACCTATCGAGGTGCAAAGCGAAAACGGCGTAGTGACATTGCGTGGAAAAGTCGACAGTGCCGAGGCCAAGGAGCTGGCGGGCGTGGTGGCGCGCACCACCGACGGCGTGCACCTGGTCAACAACCTCGTCAGCATGGACTCCGCAGCCATGGCGAAGGCAAGGGAAACCCCCGTTGACGCTTCGAGCGGGCCGCAGCCGAGCGACGGCTGGGTGGTCGACAAGATTCAGACCAGCTTGCGCTTCAGCCGCAATCTGGACGGCCTGAACATCAAGGTGGCCAGCGAACAAGGCATGGTCCGGCTGACCGGTGAGGTGGTCAGCAGCGAGCAGAAGACCATCGCAGTGGATATCGCCAGCCAGATCACCGGGGTGCGGGGCGTCGACGCCGATCTGCTGAAAGTGGCGATCAAGGTCGAGGGTTGAATCGTGCAATTCGCACGACCCCAGCAGGGGCATCGTGCAGGATACGTCCTCAACGGCATTGTGCAATACGGTTAAGTGATTGATTTATAAGCATTTTATTTGAATTGCCGGGCTGGCATGCAGGCTGCAAATACTTGTTCAGGTTTGAACAGAAAAATTACAGCAGGAGAAGCCGGCATGAACCGCCAATCCGTCAACCGCTCGCTGAATGCCGCACTGCCTGTGCGCCAGTTCTTGATCCTTGGCATGGCGTTGCTGCTGACCTTGGCCGCTGGCCTCTTCTATTACAGCTGGCAGACCGCGCGCCTGGCCGATCAGGTGGCAGCGCAAACCGCGCTGCTGACGCAGATTCAGGCAAGCCGCGCCAACACTTTGGTAAAAGCCGCCGAGCCTGTAGGGCAGCGGCCTGCCGCCAATAACTCTCCGGCCACTGTGGTTAACGTCGCGCCCCAGCAGCGCTGGGTGTTCTGAGACGCTGGCCTGACCGATTTCAAAAAAGAAAGGAGAAGCATCATGCTTAGCTGGGCTGTCACTTTCCTCATCATCGCCATTGTTGCCGCTGTGCTCGGCTTCGGTGGTATCGCTGGCGCCGCTACGGGTATCGCGAAGATCCTGTTCATTGTCTTCCTGGTCCTGTTCGTAGCTTCCTTCTTCTTTGGACGTGGTCGAGGTTGAAAATGAGCAGGAAGCTATATGCAGCCCTGGCTGCCGCTGCCTTGATGTCGGGCGGTAGTGCAGCGGTGCTGGCGGCCAATGATGGCCAGGTCCGTGTCGAGCAGTTGCTCGGCTCGGACCCCGAATACCGGGAAACTTGGCAAGACACGATCAAGGGCGAGGAACGCTTGCCTGACTGGGTGATCAACCTGAGCGGCAGCGGCCAGGAGCAGATGTCCGCAGTGACCGAAGACGGCGACAAGTATCTGGTCGGCCCGTTGTGCGAGTCACCGCAGAACTGCACTTACAAGCGCCTGATCGTCGCGTTCAGTTGGGACAAGGACGACGCCTACGGGATGCTGGTGGAAGTGCCCGAAGGCTTGCCGAGTGACAAATCGCCAACCCGCCATGCGCAGTACCGCTGGCTGGGTGAGCCGGACGACGGCATGAAGGCGATGTTGCAGGAGCAACTCAAGCGTGACCCGAATTGGTACTGACCAGCGGTCGCGCGCTGTCATGTAATGGAAGCGGAACCTTTTTATCTTTCTCGCTTCTATGATGCGCCGCCCCGAGGAGGGGCAGCGCATGACCAGGGGGCCGGGCTGTTCTGATTGTTGCAGGATCGGAGTGGCCTAGGGGTACAGGGAGTACCTCCAGCATTGGGCCGGGTCAGGAAAAGGCAGAATCGGAAGCTTCAGGTCGGGTGTGTCTGACAAACACCGCAACCGGGCCTGGCTTCCGAGGCGCCATCTCCCCTTTTGCTGATTCCTTTCAGGTGCTCACCTCCAAGACACATTTTGTCTTGACCGTACATCATTTTTTTTTCGCCCGGTATGGCGGTCGCCCAAGTGGCATTTCGGCCATTCGGATTGTCGAACAGGCCGTCTTCATCCTCCCCTGCATACCGCCAAAACTGCCGAAATATGGCGGTTTGGTCTTGTTCGGATTTCCGAACGTTATAAATCAATGACTTACGTGCGGCGTATTTTGACTTAAATGCCTATGCCGAATCGGCATGGGGTATGCGTTTCCGGCATTAGATTTCAGCCTTCCCCATCGCAATAGTTGCCGCCTTTTTCGCTGGCCCGAGCGCCCTGTCGCTCGCTCGCGGTGTCCTTACACGAGGTCCCCGGACGGAAGCCAAAAGCTCCCCGTGACGTTGCCAACGGCTCTGTTACGCGCTTTTCCGGTCGGTACCCGTGACCACTAGAACAAAGGGTAAAGACATGAAGAAGGCAAAATTGAGCCTCGCCTGGCAGATCGTCATCGGTCTGCTCCTGGGCGTTGCAGTCGGCGCGCTGCTGAACCACTTCAGCGCGGAAAAGGCCTGGTGGATCAGCAACGTCCTCCAGCCCGCCGGTGACATCTTCATTCGCCTGATCAAGATGATCGTCGTCCCGATCGTGATTTCGTCGCTGATCGTGGGTATCGCCGGGGTTGGCGATGCGAAGAAACTGGGCAGCATCGGCCTGAAGACCATCCTCTACTTCGAGGTGGTGACCACCATCGCCATCGTCGTCGGCCTGGTGTTGGCCAACCTGTTCCACCCGGGCGCCGGCATCGACATGAGTACCCTGGGTACCGTCGACATCTCCAAGTACCAGGCCACCGCAGCCGAAGTGCAGCATGAGCACGCGTTCATCGAGACCCTGCTGAACCTGATCCCGTCGAATATCTTCGCAGCGCTGATGCGTGGCGAAATGCTGCCGATCATCTTCTTCTCGGTGATGTTCGGCCTCGGCCTGTCGAGCCTGCAGGCCGACCTGCGCGAGCCGCTGGTGCGGACCTTCCAGGCCGTGTCGGAAACCATGTTCAAGGTCACCCACATGATCATGAACTACGCCCCGATCGGCGTGTTCGCCCTGATCGCCGTGACCGTTGCCAACTTCGGCTTCAGCTCGCTGCTGCCGCTGGCCAAGCTGGTGCTGCTGGTGTACTTCGCCATCGCCTTCTTCGCCTTCATGGTGCTGGGCCTGGTAGCACGCCTGTTCGGCTTCTCGGTGATCAAGATCATGCGCATCATGAAAGATGAGCTGATCCTCGCCTACTCCACTTCCAGCTCCGAGACCGTGCTGCCGCGCGTGATCGAGAAGATGGAAAAGTACGGTGCGCCGAAGTCGATTTGCTCGTTCGTGGTGCCGACCGGTTACTCGTTCAACCTCGACGGTTCGACCCTGTACCAGAGCATCGCGGCCATCTTCATCGCCCAGCTCTACGGCATCGACCTGTCCTGGAGCCAGCAGCTGCTGCTGGTGCTGACCCTGATGGTCACCTCCAAAGGCATCGCCGGCGTGCCGGGCGTGTCCTTCGTGGTGCTGCTGGCGACCCTGGGCAGTGTGGGCATCCCGCTGGAAGGCCTGGCCTTCATCGCCGGTGTCGACCGCATCATGGACATGGCGCGTACTGCCCTGAACGTGATCGGCAACGCCCTGGCGGCCCTGGTGATCGCGCGTTGGGAAGGCATGTACGACGCCGCCAAGGGCGAGCAGTACTACGCCTCGCTGATGGCGGACAAGCAGGAAGCTGCCTTGGTTGGCGAAGCCGCCAAACGCTGAGCCTGAACGGCTGAACCAGAAAGCCCCGACTTGTCGGGGCTTTTTGTTGTTTGTGGGATGGCCCAGGCTTTTAGCGGCTTCTACAGGGATGTCGGTCGCCAGTGACGGGCCCCGATACGCTATCATTCGGGCATTTCTCAGGGGGAACACGCGGATGCTCAACGGCCTTTGGCTCGGCTTTTTCCTGGTGGCGGCCGTCTCCGCCCTGGCCCAATGGCTGATCGGTGGCAATGCCGGCATCTTCGCCGCGATGGTCGAGAGCATCTTCGCAATGGCCAAGCTGTCGGTGGAGGTCATGGTCCTGCTGTTCGGCACCCTGACCCTGTGGCTGGGGTTCCTCAAGATCGCCGAAAAAGCCGGCATCGTCGAATGGCTGGCCAAGGTGCTCGGGCCGCTGTTCGCCCGCCTGATGCCGGAAGTACCGCCCGGCCACCCGGCGCTGGGCCTGATCACCATGAACTTCGCCGCCAATGGCCTGGGCCTGGACAACGCCGCCACGCCGATCGGCCTCAAGGCCATGCGCGCGCTGCAGGAGCTCAACCCCAGCAGCACCACGGCCAGCAACGCGCAGATCCTGTTCCTGGTGCTCAACGCCTCGTCGCTGACGCTGTTGCCGGTGACCATCTTCATGTACCGCGCCCAGCAGGGCGCCACCGACCCCACCCTGGTGTTCCTGCCGATCCTGCTGGCGACCAGTGCCTCGACCCTGGTCGGCCTGCTGTCGGTGGCAGTGATGCAGCGCCTGCGCCTGTGGGACCCGGTGGTGCTCGCCTATCTGATCCCCGGTGCACTGCTGCTGGGCGGCTTCATGGCTTTCCTGGGCACCTTGTCGGCCGCAGCGTTGGCCAGCCTGTCGTCGATCCTTGGCAACCTGACGTTGTTCGGGGTGATCATCCTGTTTCTGGTGATTGGCGCTTTGAAGCGGGTGCAGGTGTACGAAACCTTCGTCGAAGGTGCCAAGGAAGGTTTCGATGTGGCCAAGAGCCTGCTGCCCTACCTGGTGGCAATGCTGGTCGCGGTGGGCGTGCTGCGCGCTTCTGGCGCACTCGAACTGGCTTTGGACGGAATCCGCCACATGGTCAACTGGATGGGCCTGGACACCCGCTTCGTCGAGGGCCTGCCCACCGCGTTGGTCAAGCCATTCTCTGGCAGCGCGGCGCGGGCCATGTTGATCGAAACCATGCAGACCCACGGCGTCGACAGCTTCCCTGCCTTGGTGGCCGCGACCATTCAGGGCAGCACCGAAACCACCTTCTACGTGGTGGCGGTGTATTTCGGCGCAGTCGGCATCCAGCGGGTGCGCCATGCTGTCGGCTGTGCCTTGCTGGCCGAGCTGTCCGGTGTAATCGCCGCCATCTGCGTCTGCTACTGGTTCTTCGCCTGAGCCTGGCCGCTTTGCGCCACGGTCCAGTTCACCACCTGCCCGACCAGCTGATCGCTGGCCGCGCCAAAGCCGGCGACCACGGCTGACACCTGGGTATCAGCCAGTGGCTGGCGCACTTCGAAGCGCTTGCTGCTGAGGATGCGCTGGCTGCGGCCTTGCACCAGGCGTGCGTCGTAGCGGATCACCACTTCCACCTTGCCCCCCGGCAGATACTCGCTCTGGAACGCCTGCAGCTCGCCGCTCAGTTCGTAGTCGGCCTGCAGGTTGCTGTCGTCAGCGCTCAGCCGCTGCACTCGGCCGTCCCGCTGGAAACCATCGAGCAGACGGTTACGCACCAGCAACGGCACAGGGTCGCTCCAACGGGCGCCCTTGTAGCTGCTGATCACATTGCCTTGGGGAATCACGGCGATACGTGGCCCGCTCAGCACTTCGCTGGCCAGCGGCTTGTTCAGGCGCAACGACCAGTCGATCGGGCTGGCGATATGGCTAGTTTGGTTGACTGGCAGGCGGTAGGTATCCACCGGCTCGCTCTTCGGCAGGATCGAGCAGGCGCTGGCCAGGCTCAGGGTGGCTGCCAGGGCCAGCAGGCGCAGCGATGGGGTCATGGCTGGAACTCCTTGTTGTTGTCACGGCCCAGCAGGTAGCCGCTCGGGTCGGCCTCCAGGCGCCGGGAAATGCCCTTGAGCGAGTTCAGGGTTTCGCGCAGCTCGCGGATGGCCGGGGTCAGCTGGTTGAGCCCCTGGGCGCCATCGTCGATGGACTGGCGGTTGTCCTGCAGCAGGCTGTTGAGGGTCGCGGCGCTTTCGGCCAGCGACTGCATGGCCTGCTCGGCGCTGCCGATGGCCTGTTTGCCCTGGGTGCCGAGCAGGCCGTTGGCGTTGCGTATCAGCGCTTGGGTTTCAGCCAGGGTGGCGTTGGCCTGCTTGCCGACCTGGGCCAGCTGGGCGATCGCCTGGCTGACACCGCCGTTCTGGTTGGCGAATGCGCCAGTGGTCTGGTCTAGGTTGGCCAGGGTATTGCTCAGGTGCTCGATGTTGCTGTCCGAGAACATCTGCGTGGCGTTGTGCAGCAGCAGGTTGATGTTGGTCACCAGATCGCTGCTGTCGTTGAGCAGGCGGGAGATCGGCGACGGCGAGGCGACTATCACTGGCAGCTTGCCGTCCTTGCCCTTGAGCTCCGGGCTCTGCGGCGTGCCGCCGGTGAGCTGGATGAACGAGTTGCCGGTGACCCCGGCCAGGGTCAGCTTGGCCTGGGTGTCTTCCTTGACTGGGGTGTCACCGCTCAGGCGCACACGGGCCAGTACCCGGCGCGGGTCCTTCGGGTCCAGGCGCAGGCTGGTGACATCGCCGACCTTGATGCCGTTGTATTGCACCGGGCTGCCACGGGACAGGCCCGAGACCGCTTCGTTGAAGATCACTTCGTAATCCTTGAAGGCGTCGTCGACGCTGGACTTGGTCAGCCACAGGCCGAACAGCATGGCGCCGGTCACCACCAGGACGGTGACCAGGCCAATCAGGACGTGATGAGCTCGGGTTTCCATTGTTCAGCGCTCCTGCCCGGCGCTGGCGGCGGCGTGTTCGGCTGCGCGCCCGCGTGGGCCGTGAAAGTATTCGTGGATCCAGGGGTCGTTGGTCTGCTCGACCTCAGCCAGGGGGCCGGCGACCAGGACCTTCTTCTGTGACAACACGGCGACGCGATCGGTGATGGTGTAGAGGGTGTCGAGATCGTGAGTGATCAGGAACACGCTCAGGCCGAGGGCATCGCGCAGGGTCAGGATCAACTGGTCGAATGCGGCGGCACCGATCGGGTCGAGACCCGCAGTGGGTTCGTCGAGGAACAGGATGTCCGGGTCCAGCGCCAGGGCACGGGCCAGGGCTGCGCGCTTGATCATGCCGCCGGAGAGCGAGGCTGGGTACTTGTCGGCGGCGGAGATGGGCAGGCCGGCCAAGGCCAGCTTGACCCCGGCCAGGTGCTCGGCATCGGCGCGCGACAGGCCGGCATGCTCGATCAGCGGCAGGGCGACGTTTTCAGTGACGGTCAACGACGAGAACAGCGCGCCTTTCTGGAACAGTACGCCAAAGCGGCGCTCGACCAGCGAACGTTGTTCCTCACGCATCCCGGCCAGGTCTTCGCCGAATACCTTGACCTGCCCTTCGTTGGGGCGTCGCAGGCCGATGATGCTACGCAGCAGCACCGACTTGCCGCTCCCCGAGCCACCGACCACCGCGAGGATTTCGCCGCGGTACACGGCCAGGTCGAGGCCTTGGTGTACCACCTGGCTGCCGAAGCGATTGCAGATACCCCGCGCCTCGATCACTGCTTCCCGGCCACTCACCAGCCCATCTCCATGCAGAACAGTGCCGCCACCGCATCCAGCACGATGACCACGAAAATCGATTGCACCACGCTGGAGGTGGTGTGGGCACCGACCGATTCGGCGCTGCCGCTGACCTTGAAGCCTTCGAGGCAGCCGATGGCTGCGATCAGGAAGGCGAAGACCGGTGCCTTGGCCAGGCCGACCAGGAAGTGCTGCACGCCGATGTCGCTTTGCAGCAGCGACAGGAACATGGCCGGCGAGATACCCAGTGACAGGGCGCAGACCACCGCACCCCCGACGATGCCGCAGATCATCGCGACGAAGGTCAGCAACGGCAGCGAGATCAGCAGCGCCAGTACTCGCGGCACCACCAGCAGTTCGATCGGGTTGAGGCCCAGGGTGCGGATGGCGTCGATCTCTTCATTGGCCTTCATCGAGCCGATCTGTGCGGTGAAGGCACTGGCGGTGCGCCCGGCCATGAGAATGGCGGTCAGCAGCACGGCGAATTCGCGCAGGAACGAGAAGGCTACCAGGTCGACGGTGAACACCGTTGCACCAAAATTGGCCAGCACCGTGGCACCGAGGAAGGCCACCACGGCGCCCACCAGGAAGGTCAGCAAGGCGATGATGGGGGCGGCATCCAGCCCGGTCTGCTCGATGTGCGCGATCACCGGGGTGACGCGCCAGCGGTGTGGCTGCAGCAAGCGGCGCAGCAGGGTCTCGATGATCAGGCCGAGGAAGCCGAGCAGCTGCATGGTGTCCTGCCACAGCGTGCCGACCGCACAACCGATGCGCTCCAGCAGCACCAGCAACACGTTGCGCTCGGGCCCCTTGATCGGGATGCAGTAGTCCTGCACCGAGCAGTAGACATTCTTGAGCAGCGCGCGGCTAGCTTCAGGCAGGCCGTTGGTGCAGTGCGAGAGGCGCTCGGAGCCGAGCAGCTCGGCCAACAGCGAGGCTCCGGCGGTGTCCAGGCGGCCCAGCTGGCTGAGGTCGACGGCGGTATCGGCGCCGTACTGCGTGCGCAGGCGTTCGCTGTCGCGCCTGAGGCTGGCGTAGTGGGCCAGGGTCCAGTCACCGGCAATCCGCAGGCAGGCCGGCTGGCAGCTGGTGTCCAGTGTGGCGCTGGGGGTGGTCATAGGCTCCATGCATCCGGCTGGGCTAGAGGCTGATCATAGCGCAGCGGGCATGGAGCGGTTTGTTGAATATGTGCTGTCCTTCGCCACTGTCACGGCGCGGGCGCGTCGTCCACCACCTTGAAGCGCAGCACACCGATCACTTGGCCATCCTCGGTCAGCACCCGGACTTGCCATTTGCCCACCGGGTTGGGCGGGAAGTTCTGCTTGTGGGTCCAGGCACGATAGCCTTCCTTGCGCCCGCCGTGGATGTCCAGGGCAATGCGATCGACCTCCTGGCCGTCTTTCTGCCACACGTGGTAGATGCGCTCGTCCAGGCCCCGTGGTGCATTGATCGCGGTGTAGGCGTACAGGCCATTGCTGCGAATGCGGCTCGCGGCAATCTCCTCCAGCGATTCGCCGGGCTGGCGATTCAGTACTTCGGTGCTCACCGCCACGTCTGTCATCCACAGCGTTGCCGGCGGCACCCACGAACGCAGCAACCAGCCACTACCGCCCACCGCCAGGGTCACCAGCACCAGTGCCACGCCGCGGCGCCAGGTGGTGACCGGGAAGCTGCTGAGCAGGCTCGGGAACGACAGCAACATGGCGGCAATCAACGCCAGCTTGAAACTTTGTGCGGTGGTCAGGTGCAGGATGATCGGCAGTGCAGTGAGCAGCGCGGCGAACAGGGTCAGGGTGTGCATCGCAAGGAACAGCCAGCGCCGTGGCGCCAGCCATTTGTAGTACAGCGGGTCGATGATCGAGATGAGCCCGGCGGCGCCAAGCAGGCCGGTGAACACCAGCTGACCGCTGTTCCAGGTGGTGGTGATGAAGAAGAACGGCAAGACGAAGAACAGGCTTTCCTGGTGGATCATCTGCGTCGCATAGCGCAGCAGCGGCTGCGGAATTTCGCGCTTGAAGGTGCGCGCGAACAGGCCGGTCAAGGTGTTTTCCAGCATCAGCCAGACCCAGCTGACCAGCATGATGATGGCGATCCAGCTGGCCAGGCTAGCCTGGCGGTCGACCAGGATGAAGCTGCCGATACCGGAGAGGAAACCACCGAGTGCGATGACGCCGGGGTAGCGTTTGAGCAGCTCGATGACGCGCTGGACGAAGTGGGGTATTGGGGGCATGGGTCTACAACGGAAGTATTGGGTGGCTGTGCCGGCCCTTTCGCGGGGCAAGCCCGCAACTACAGGAAATCACGTTTCCCTAGGAGCGGGCTTGCCCCGCGAAAGGGCCGGTACTGGCAAAAGGATACCGCCGATTCACTACTGCCGTGTAGCACCACTCGGTCGTTCCGGTTTGTGCCGTCGCCAGCGCAGCAGCCCCAGCGCCAGTATCAGCCCCAGCAGCAAGGCAACCAGGCCATAAAGCTCGTCAGACCCCAGGAACGGCTTTTCGATGCGCAGGTAACCCTGATCCTTGAGCAATTCCTTCAAGGCCGCGTTGGCCTCTTCCAGCGTCACCTGGCGCAACTTGCGCGCCGGGTCGGCAAAGCGGCCGTGGGTGTAGTCGTTCAGCGCCCCCCAGTAATAATCGGCCAGCGCACTGTTGCCTTGGGTGCTCCAGCTTTCCTTGGCCACGGCGGCATCCTTGATGCGGGCGAAGGTATCCGGGTCGAGGCCGTCCTTGCGCAAATGATCGAACAGTTGCTGCATCAGCTTTACGGCTTGGTCGATATCATCGCGCTCAAGGTCGGCATTGAGGGTGAGCATGCCGCTGTCGCCAAAGCTTTCGCGCTGTACCGATGGTCCATACGACAGGCCGTTGCGCAGGCGCAGCTGGTCGTATACGGCCCAGTCGAGGTAGCGCGACAGCAGGTCCAGGGTCTGCTGATGGTCACTGTCCAGCACCGGCTCGATGAACAGCCAGTGCAACTTGACGCTGTCGCCCAGCAGGCCGCGGGTCAGGTCGCGGCGCTGTTCTGCTTGTTGGCTGATACTTTCGAGGGTGCGCCGCTCTTCTGGCTCGGTAGCAGGCAATTCGCCGAAGGTGCGCTCCAGATAGGCCGGCAAAAGGCGATCCAGGCCGCCCACCACGATCAGGGTCATGTTATTGGCGGCGTACCAGTGATCCCGCAGGGTTTTCACCTGCTCCAGGGTCATGTCCGCGACGTTGGAGCGCTCAGGGCATTTCAGGCCCAGTTCGGTTGCCAGCTGGTCGCTGGCCGGGTGGCCGATGTCCTGGCGGTCGAGCCAGCGCTGCAGGTGGCCATAGTGGCCGCCATCCTCGCGCTCGATGATGCGCTTGGCCGTGGCCAAGGCCTTGGCGTCGATGCGTGTGTCGCGGACGATTGCCAGCAACAGGTCGAGCACCTTGCGCTGGTTGCGTGCCGGCGCCTCGATGACGAAGGTGGTGTCGGCGCTGCTGGTGAAGGCGTTCCACTCGCCCCCGAGGCTCTGCAGGCGTTCTTCCAGGCCGCCTTCGCCGGTCTCGTCGATCCCGGTGAACAGCAGGTGTTCGAGCAGGTGCGGCAACTCCTTCTGCTCGCAGTCGAAGTCATCCAGGCCAACGCCCACCACCAGGCGGATGGCCACATGGTCGCGCTCATAACCGGACTTCAGGATCACCTGCAGCCCGTTGGGCAACAGGTAACCTTCGACCCGCGAGCGATCGAGGGCAAATGAGGGCAGGCTGCAGATCAGCAGGCAAACGAACATCAGGCAACGCATGGGCGAGCGACGGTCTCCAGGTGTGCGAGATCAGGACAGGTGGGCATCTTCCGGGACGCTGTCGAGCAGCAGCCCGCCAGTGTCCGAGCCACCCAGTACCACATAGGCACTGCTGCAGAACAAAGAGTTCAACCGCTTCATGTCGGCGATCAGCTCCAAGTGTAGCGAACTCGTCTCGATACTTTGCACCACCTTACGCTGCAAACGGCTGACATGGGCATGCGCCAGGCGCCGTTCCTGGGCGCGGAAGCGACGCTTTTCGCGCAGCAGCAGACGCGCGCTTTCCGGATCGGCGCTGAGGAATACCGACAACCCCAGGCGCAGGTTGGCCAGCAGCTGCTCCTGCAGCCCGGTGAGTTCTTCCAGGCCGACCTGGGAAAACTCCCGGCGTTGGCTGGTTTTCTGCTGTTGTACCTTGCGCAGCATGCGTTCGATGAGGTCGCAGGCCAGCTTCAGGTTGATCGCCAGCTCGATGATTTCAGCCCAGCGCCGGTTGTCCTGGTCGCTGAGGTCTTCCCGTGGGATCTGCGCCAGGTACAGCTTGATCGCGCTGTACAACGCTTCGGCATCCTCGCTCAAGGCCCGCACTTGCTGGGGCATGGCGGTGTGGGTACCACGCAGGGCGCCGAGCATGGCCTCCAGCAGGCTGTCGACGATATCGCCCAGGCGCAGGGTTTCGCGGGCGGCATTGGCCAGGGCCAGGCTGGGCGTGGCCAATGCCGAGGCATCGAGATGGCGCGGGCGTATCTGGCCATTGCTGGTCTCGCGTTCGGGCAACAGCGCATTGCACAGGCGGCCCATGGGTTTGACTGTCGGCAACATGATCAGGCAGCGCAGGGTGTTGTAGAGCAGATGGAAGCCGATCACCAGCTCCTGCGGGCTGAAGCTCAGGCTGTCCATCCACTCCACCAGTGGGTGCAGCACAGGGATGATCAGCACCAGGCCGATCAGCTTGTACAGCAGGCTGCCCAGGGCCACGCGGCGACCTGCGGCGTTCTGCATGCTGGTGCTGATGAAGGCCAGCAGGCCGCTACCGATGTTGGCACCAACCACCAGGCCGATGGCCACCGGCAGGCTGATCACTTCGGCGCCGGCCAGGGTAGCGGTGAGCAGCACGGCTGCCAGGCTGGAATACGAAACCATGGCGAACAGCGCACCGACCAGAGCATCGAGCATGATGTCGCCGGTCAAGGACGCGAACAGCACCTTCACGCCTTGTGCGTGGGTGATTGGCGCTGCCGCCTGCACGATCAGCTGCAGGGCCAGGATGATCAGGCCGAGGCCGATCCCCACGCGGCCCAACTGGCCGGCACGGGTCTGTTTGCGCGAGAGGAAGAAGATAACCCCGAGGAACACCAGCAGTGGCGATAGCCACGACAGGTCGAAGGTCAGCACCCTGGCCATCAGCGCAGTACCCACGTCGGCACCGAGCATGATCGCCAGCGCCGGGGTCATGGCCATCAGGCCCTGGCCGACGAAGGAGGTGACCAGCATGGCGGTGGCGTTGCTGCTTTGCACCACGGCAGTCACTACGATGCCGGCGATGAACGCCAGTGGCCGGCGGTTCATGTTCTGGCTGAGCACGCGGCGCAAGTTGGAACCGAATACCCTGAGGATGCCGGTACGGACGATATGTGTGCCCCACACCAGCAAGGCCACGGCGGAAAGCAGGTCGAGCAGGGTCAGCATGGTCGAGCCCCCCTTTGTTCTAGGGCTCCAGCAGCGGAGCCAAATTGTGTGAAGCCGTAAGCCTGGCCCGGGGGTGGGTATTTTGATCCAGTGCTTACTCAAGCTTTAGTTGTTTTGCGGACCTCGCGCCAGCTTGGCACGCTCTGCAAGCATTTGAAATATTTGTGTCATGAAAACCGGTGCATGAAAAAGGGCCCCGAAGGGCCCTTTTTGCTGCGCGTCCTGATCTTACCGACCTGGAATGTCCTTGCGCAGTTTCACCGGGTCGTGCTCCTTGCCCTGCTTGCGCGCCATGGCGGTGCGCATGCGGATGTTGATCGCCTCCACGGCCAGCGAGAAGGCCATGGCGAAGTACACGTAGCCCTTAGGTACGTGCACGTCGAAAGATTCGGCGATCAGCACGGTACCGACGACGATCAGGAAGGAAAGTGCAAGCATCTTCAGCGATGGATGCTTGTCGATGAAGTCGCTGATGGCACCGGCGCAGGCCATCATCACCAGCACTGCGACGACGATGGCGGCAATCATCACCGGCACGTGCGAGACCATGCCGACGGCAGTGATCACCGAGTCCAGCGAGAACACGATGTCGATGATGGCGATCTGGATGATGGTGTAGAGGAACTTGCCGCCAGCGCCCTTGGGCTCGTCGGCGCTCTCTTCCTCGCCCTCCAGGCCGTGGTAGATCTCTTGCGAGCTTTTCCATAACAGGAACAGGCCGCCGCAGAACAGGATCAGGTCACGACCGGAGATACCCTGGCCGAATACCACGAACAGGTCGGCGGTCAGGCGCATGACCCAGGTGATCGACAGCAGCAGCATGATGCGGGTGACCATGGCCAGGGCCAGACCGAAAATCCGGGTGCGTGGCTGCATGTGCTTGGGCATGCGGCTGACCAGGATCGAGATCATGATGATGTTGTCGATCCCGAGGACGATCTCAAGCGCTGTGAGGGTAAAAAAGGCAACCCAGATTTCCGGGCTGGTCAGCCATTCCATGTGTATTCCTTCAAACGATATAGGCGATGCGTGTTAATTAAAGACTACTGAACAGCGGGAAAATGCCCATCAGCAGCGCGGCGAACATTATGCATAGGCATACCAGCACTGCCCACTTGAGCGTGAAACGCTGGTGATCGCCGAACTCGATACCGGCCAGGGCCACCAGCAGGTAGGTCGAAGGCACCAGTGGGCTGAGCAGGTGTACCGGCTGCCCGACGATCGAGGCGCGGGCCATTTCCACGGGGCTGATGCCGTAATGGCTGGCCGCTTCCGATAGCACCGGTAGCACGCCGTAGTAGAAGGCATCGTTGGACATGAAGAAGGTGAACGGCATGCTCACGATCGCGGTGATCACCGCCAGGTACGGGCCCAATGCTTCAGGGATGACCGCCAGCAAGCTCTTGGACATGGCCTCGACCATGCCGGTACCGGACAGGATGCCGGTGAAGATGCCCGCAGCGAAGATCAGCCCGGTCACGGCCAGCACGCTGCCGGCGTGGGCGGCGATTCGGTCTTTCTGCTGCTGGAGGCAGGGGTAGTTGACGATCATGGCGATGCTGAAGGCAATCATGAACAGTACCGGCAGCGGCAGCACACCGGCAATCAGCGCGACCATCAGGCCGGCGGTCAGGGCACCGTTGAAGTAGATCAGCTTGGGGCGGCGTGCTTCTGGGAACTGCGACACGCTGATTTCGCTGTGGTCGATGTCGTCGGTGGGCAGGTGCAGTTCACCCAGGCGGGCACGTTCGCGCTTGCCGTACAGGTAAGCGATGGCGAGGATCGCCAGCACGCCGAAGGCCATGGCCGGGATCATCGGTACGAAGATGTCCGATGGATCCACGTGCAGGGCGCTGGCGGCGCGGGCGGTCGGGCCACCCCACGGGGTCATGTTCATCACCCCACCGGCGAGGATGATCAGGCCGGCCATGATTCGCGGGCTCATGCCCAGGCGGCTGTACAGCGGCAGCATGGCGGCACAGCAGATCATGTAGGTGGTGGCGCCGTCACCGTCGAGCGAGACCACCAGGGCCAGCACCGCAGTACCGACCGAGACTTTCAGCGGGTCGCCCTTGACCAGCTTGAGGATCTTGCGCACCGCCGGGTCGAACAGGCCGGAATCGATCATCAGGGCGAAGTAGAGGATGGCGAACATCAGCATCACGCCGGTGGGCGCGAGCTTGCTGATGCCTTCGAGCATCATCGGGCCGATCTTGGCGGAAAAACCGCCGAACAGGGCGAACAGGATCGGTACCAGGATCAGCGCTATCAAGGCCGACAGGCGCTTGGTCATGATCAGGTACATGAAGGTGATGACCATGGCAAAGCCGAGGAAGGTCAGCATGGCGATACTCCAGGTGTGGCGCAGCGAAAGGAATGGCTATTCGGGCGGATCAGCGCGCGTGGCGCTGCACGGGAAGCATGGGTCGGGGGGCAACATGAAGGCGGGCGCAGGAATACATCAGAATCACCATTGTTGTTGTTGATGGGCCGGGCGCGGAGATTTCCGGGTGCCCTGGCTTACCGGTCTTGTGCCGGTAGTGGCGGCTATCCTAGGGGGGCAAGCTTTCAGCCAGCTTTCGCTGGAAAAACGGCGACGGGAGGTAGGTAATGCAGGATGTAACCGAGGGTGGCTGCCATTGCGGCGCCTTGCGCTATCGGCTGCAGGGTGACCTGACGGATGTCGCCCATTGCCATTGTTCGATCTGCCGGCGGGTCAGCGGCGGGCTGGTGGTGACCTGGGTCACCCTGCCCCGCTCGGGTTTCCGCTGGATGGCGGGAAGGCCTCAATGCTATGTGGCGCCGGCCAGTTGCAAGCGGTATTTCTGCGGGGAATGTGGGGCGCATGTGGCACTGGTGACCGAACATAGCCCTGGATCCATCGATGTGACGGTGGCGACGCTGGATCACCCGGAGCGAGTGCCGGCCAAGCGACATATCTGGACGACAAGCCGCTTGCCCTGGATGCACCTGGATGAAGGGCTGCCAGAAGAATCTGAGGAAAAACTCTAGGTATTGTGCTGGTCTTGCCGGCCTGTTCGCGGCTAAAGCCGCGAACAGGCCGGCACAGGTTATCAAGGCAACTGCAGGCCGCCAGCCGCCTTGTGCAGCGCCCGCAAATGCTCGCCAATCTGCTTCACATTGGCTTCGACCGCAGCAATTTCCCTGGCCCGCGACGGCTCCAGCAGTGCCCTCACCTCCTTGTCCAGGTCGCTACTCAAGCGCAGCAGCTTGGCCTGCCGCTCGCTACTGACCTGCTCCAGCTGCTTGCGCTCTTGCGGCTGCGGCAACCCGTAACCCTTGGCATCCAGCAACTCGGCCGGGCGGCTGAGGAAGCCGCTGTTGGCGAGCATCTGCTTCAGGGTCTGATCGGCTTTATTGATACTGCCGTCCTTCAGCGCTGCTGCATTCAGGTAACGCTGTTTCACTTCGTCCTGAGCCAGCAGCAACTGCCGGCGCAGGCTGGCCTGCTCGAGCAACAGCAAAGCTGCGCTGGTGCGCAGGTCGGCCTTGTCGAACCAGGGGCGCCTCTGCTCGGCATCCAGCGCCAGCCAGTCTTCGACCTCGGTCTGCTTGATCGGCAGTTGCTTCCTCAGCACATCGAACATGGCCTGGTAACGGTCGCGATAGGAGTCGAAGCGATAACCCAGGCGCAGGGCCTCTCGCGGGTCATCGAGCACACTGGTATCAGCCAGTCCCCTGCCCTTGAGCACGGCCAGCAAGCCATTGGGCATGATGCTGTCGAGGTCATTGAGGCGTGGGTTGGCAGTGCCGCTGCGTAGCAGTTTCAACGATTCCACCGCGCAGTTGTTGGACAGGAACCAATAGTTGCCGTCGTAGCTCCAGTGCATCTCGGCGGCCTGGCGCACCAGGTTTTCAATCTCGTCGCGGTTGAGCTTGAGCGGTACCGAGGCCAGGCTGCGCAGTTCGGTCTTGGTGTATTCATCGATCACCTGGCCCAGCGGCAGTACGAACAACCGTGAGGGGTAGGCGCCGACCAGGCCGTCCCAGCTGGACAGCTGCACGTCGTTGACGAACGCCCGGTAAGACAGCACCAGGCTCTGGTCGAGGTCCAGGCGGCAATCCGGGCCGCGTGGGCGGCCGGGTTTGCAGATCACCAGGCGCAGCATGCTGTGGCCCCAGCGGCTGACCAGGTTCTGGTTGGCTTCAGCCAGCAGGAAGTCGACCTCGTAGACCCGTTCTGGGTCGATCTCGCCCAGCGGCTGGCGGGCGAAGTCGCTGCCGGCATTGATGAACGGCAGGCCTTTGGCGCAGGTGTTCTGCTGTGGCGCCCAGCCGAAGTGGTCACGCAGGTATTGGTTGAGCGCCGGTCGACGGCAGCCGTAGCTCGGGTCGAGGAGGAAGTACTCCATGTTGACCGCGATGTATTCCTTGGGGCTGCTCAGCTCGTAACTGTCGGGGCTGCGCATGAACTGGGCGTTGTGCTGCTCACGTTCGCCGCGGCGGCCGACATATTGCGGCCACCCAGCCAGGTCGAGCAGGCGCGGGTCGTCGCTGAGGGTAAAGCGGCGTTCGGCTTGACCGCGGCATTCTTCCGCCTGGCCGATCTTGCCCAGCGTGCCTTGCTGGCGCGCGCAGCGGGCGATCAGCGAACGCTCGGCGCTGGGCCACAGGCGGGCACGATCATAAATATGGGTGAGCTCATGCAGGACGGTGGCCAGCAGCTCTTCACGCACCGTGCCATGGGGGCGGTTGGTACGCTCGGTGGCGGCACTGCCGTCAGTCAGGCTGGGCAGCAGGCGGCGGTTGAGTTCGAGGGTCGAGACCAGCGACGCCTGGCCATAGGCATCGGCCGGCATGCTGTCGCTCCAGCTGACCGTTACGCGCCGGTCCAGCCGTTGCTTGAACAGTGGCGGCAACTTGGCCATGGCCTCATCGAGCAAGGCCTGGCTGGCTTGGGTCTGTTGCGGGTCGAGGCCTGTCTCCTGCAGTTCGAGCTGCAGGTCGGCCAGGGCGGGCGTGCCCAGCAGCGTCAGGGCGCAGCCGAGCAGCCAGGCACGCACGCGATTCACAGCGCGAGGATGGCTTCGGCCAGTACTTGGTCGCTGGCGTCGCGCGCTTCAGGTACGCGCTCGCGCAGGGTGCTGAACGCGGCCTCCAGTTGCGCGCCACGGATATCGCCATTGCTGGCGACGAAGCTGGCAGCGTCGTCATGGGCTTCGCGCACCACTTTGGCGTCGCGGATCGAAGTGGTGGTGTCAGAGGTGAAATCGATCGAGCGACCAAAGGCGCGCACGATGATGTTGCTGGTGGCCACCAGGGTCTGTGCATGGGCCAGGTCGGCCAGCAGCAACATGCCGAGGGAAGCGGCAATCAGCGGTTTACGCATGGAGCATCTCCGAAAAATACAGGGAGTCAGGTGTAGTTATTGGACGAGAATTGCTTCTGCCAGTTCAAGGTCGCCGACGGAGTGCCGAGCGCAGTTGTGGCGCAGCGAATCGAGTGCCGCTTCCAGGCGGGCACCGCGGATCAGGCCATCGCTGGCAACGTATGCCGCAGCATCGTCACGGGCCTGCCTGACCAGTTTGCGGTCGAAAGGGGCGGCGGTGACCTGGCTGGTGACGTAGCCCGTGATGACCAGGCCTTGTGTGGTGGTGTCCATGGCGTGGGCACTGGCCATGGCAGTGGCACTGAAGAGCAATGGCAACAGATAACGCATGAGCATTCTTGACGTCAGGAGAAGTGAACGGCGAAGGCTACCCCAGGTGCGAGGCCGCTAGCCAACGCACCTGCTTTGCATAGCCTTGATCAGATCGCGAGGATGGCCTTGGCCAGCTGTGCATCACTGGCTTGCAGCTGCGGCATGGTCGAACGGATGTGCAGGAAGGCACTTTCCAGCCGCGCACCACGAATGGCGCCTTCGGTACCGACGAAGCTGGCGGCGTCGTCACGGGCGGCCTGCACGATCTTGTCATCGCGGAACGATGAGGTCAGGTCGGAGGTGGCGTCGGTGGAGGCGGCGAAAGCGCGTACCACGGCATCGGTGGTAACAACGAAACTGCTGGCTTGGGCGGTGCTGGCCAGGCCGAGCAGCAGGGCGGCACCAATCAGGTATTTACGGGACATGTTCTTGGACTCCTGGATAGGGTTCTGCTTTATCGGACGCTGGTACAGCTCGTTACGGTACGTGTTTGACAACGGGTTCTACCAGACTGCTGAGCGAAGCGTATCACGCGGTGCTGTTTCTGGATGTTAATGAGAGCGGAAGTGGACAACTGTTATGGTTAATTTCGAATAATTCATAACTGTACAGGTTTCGCGAGGGACTGCTCTGGGACGCGCCTGGCGGGCAATAAAAAACCCGCTGCAGTCGCCTGCAACGGGTTGGGGAATTCGCGGTGCCGGCCAAAGCCGGCGAACCGGAGCTTAGCGCCAGAACGGCTTGCTCAGCTCTTCGTAACGCTGCGACTCGCTGATACCGGCATCGGCCAGCAGGCGGGCATCCAGGCGAGCCAGTTGACGGCGGCTGGCCATGCGACGCTGCCACAGCAGCAGAGTGGAGATAGCGCGCAGTGGCAGGGAAGCCTGGGACTGCTGGGCGTTGCTTTCAAAAACCAGACCGGAACTGAGGGTACGTTCCATGATGTTTCATCCTTCCGCTTATGGCGGGATTAGGTAGTGATTTAACTGATGCCAATGATCCTCCTCTGCTGTCCATAACAGTAGATACAGTTCAACAGCAATGCGATGGGCCAGTTAACTGTTTAACCCTACTGTTGCACTCGAAATAGGCGTAACTGTACTGGTCTGCACTGATGTGGTGCGTTTCTGCATGGGTCGGAGGATTTGCAAGCCAGGAAAGCCTGAAGATAGCAGTACAGTAGTACAGTTTTAATCAGGAAAGTGAGCGAAGTGTTCAGGCGGGGGTGGTTTGACTGTTGTGGTCCTGTCGTCGGCGTGGCGACGACAGGGCCAAAACAGTTGAGGCAGCTGGATCAGCTGGCGAGCATGCGCCCGGTTTCTTCCAGGTTTTCGTGCCAGCTCAGTGCTTCACGCAGGATGTGCGGGGTATGGCCACCACGCTGGCAGGCGCGATCGAAGTAATCGTTCAGCGCTGCGCGGTAGTCCGGGTGCACACAGTTGTCGATGATCGCCCGGGCCCGCTCACGCGGTGCCAGGCCACGCAGGTCGGCCAGGCCTTGCTCGGTGACCAGGATGTCGACATCGTGCTCGGTATGGTCAACGTGGCTGACCATCGGTACCACGCTGGAAATCGCCCCGCCCTTGGCGATCGACTTGGTGACGAACACCGCCAGGTGGGCGTTGCGGGCGAAGTCACCCGAACCGCCGATGCCGTTCATCATTCTGGTGCCACAGACGTGGGTCGAGTTGACGTTACCGTAGATGTCGAACTCCAGCGCCGTGTTGATGCCGATGATGCCCAGGCGGCGGACCACTTCGGGGTGGTTGGAGATTTCCTGTGGGCGCAGGACCAACTTGTCTTTGTAGCGCTCCAGGTTTCCGAACACGTCAGCATTACGACGGGTCGACAGGGTGATCGAGCTGCCCGAGGCAAAGCTCAGCTTGCCGGCGTCGATCAGGTCGAAGGTCGAGTCCTGCAGCACTTCGGAGTACATGGTCAGGTCTTCGAACGGCGACTCGATCAGGCCACACATCACCGCGTTGGCGATGCTGCCGATACCTGCCTGCAGCGGGCCGAGCTTGTTGGTCATGCGGCCAGCCTCCACTTCCTGCTTAAGGAAGTTGATCAGGTGGTCGGCGATGCCCTGAGTTTCGTCATCCGGTGGCAGCACGGTGGATGGCGAATCCGGCTGGTCGCTGATGACGATGCCGACGATCTTGGCCGGGTCGATCGGGATTGCAGTGCTGCCAATGCGGTCGTCGACCTTGACCAGCGGGATTGGCGTGCGGGTCGGGCGATAGGTCGGGATATAGATGTCGTGCAGGCCTTCGAGGTTGGCGTTGTGCGACAGGTTGATCTCGACGATCACTTGTTTGGCAAAGATCGCGAAGCTGGCCGAGTTGCCCACCGAGGTGGTTGGCACGATGTGGCCCTGCTCGGTGATGGCCACGGCTTCGATGACCGCGATATCCGGCAGCTTGAGCTGCTGGTTGCGCAGCTGCTCGACGGTTTCCGACAGGTGCTGGTCGATGAACATCACCTGGCCATCATTGATGGCCTTGCGAAGGGTGCTGTCGACCTGGAAAGGCATGCGACGAGCCAGTACACCAGCTTCGGTCAGCTGCTTGTCGAGGTCGTTGCCCAGGCTGGCGCCGGTCATCAGGCTGATTTTCAGTGGCGACTGCTTGGCGCGTTCGGCCAGGGCATGCGGCACAGCCTTGGCTTCGCCGGCGCGGGTGAAGCCGCTCATGCCGACGGTCATGCCGTCCTCGATCAGGCCAGCGGCATCTGCCGCACTCATTACCTTGCTGTGCAGGGAGGACAAGCGGATACGATCACGGTACATGGATTGTTATCTCGGGCTACTGAAACTACTGCAGCGCAGTCTAGAGATTTCGCCCATTGCCGTCCCACGACCATGGTCGTATGAGAAGCATTGAAATAGAGCCGTTGATCTGGATCATCAAAAGAAAAGCCCCGGCAGATTCTGACCGGGGCTTCCTTTATATCAGCGGGTTTGCAGCGACCGTTATCACTCTACCGCTTTTACCATGTCTTCAATGACTTTCTTCGCGTCGCCGAACACCATCATGGTCTTGTCCAGGTAGAACAGTTCGTTGTCCAGGCCGGCGTAGCCGCTGGCCATCGAGCGCTTGTTGACGATGATGGTCTTGGCCTTGAAGGCCTCGAGGATCGGCATGCCGGCGATGGGCGACTTCGGATCGTTCTTCGCCGCCGGGTTGACCACGTCGTTGGCACCCAGCACCAGCACCACGTCGGCCTGGCCGAACTCGGCGTTGATGTCTTCCATCTCGAACACCTGGTCGTATGGCACTTCGGCTTCGGCCAGCAGTACGTTCATGTGCCCAGGCATGCGCCCTGCCACCGGGTGGATCGCGTACTTCACGGTCACGCCGTTATGGCTCAGCTTCTCGGTCAGTTCCTTCAGTGCGTGCTGGGCACGGGCCACCGCCAGGCCGTAACCCGGGACGATGATTACGCTGTCAGCGTTGCTCAGCAGGAAGGTGGCATCGTCGGCAGAGCCGGACTTCACCGGGCGCTGTTCCTTCGAACCTTGCGCCGCGCCGGCATCGGTATCGCCACCAAAGCCGCCGAGGATGACGTTGAAGAATGAACGGTTCATCGCCTTGCACATGATGTACGAGAGGATGGCACCGGACGAACCGACCAGGGAGCCCGCGATGATCAGCATCGAGTTGTTCAGCGAGAAGCCGATACCGGCCGCGGCCCAACCCGAGTAGCTGTTGAGCATCGACACCACTACCGGCATGTCGGCACCCCCGATCGGAATAATGATCAGCACGCCCATGATGAAGGCCAGGACCAGCATCAGGGTGAAGGCACTGTAGTGTCCAGTGAAGGTAAACAGCAGGCCCAGGGCGATGGTGGTCAGGCCGAGGATCAGGTTCAGCTTGTGCTGGCCGGTAAACTGTACCGGTGCGCCCTGGAACAGGCGAAACTTGTACTTGCCCGACAGCTTGCCGAAGGCGATCACCGAACCGGAGAAGGTGATGGCGCCGATGGCTGCACCCAGGAACAGTTCCAGGCGGTTGCCGGTGGGGATCGGGTCGCTGATGGCGGCGACGATGCCCATCGACTGCGGCTCAAGCACGGCCGCAATGGCGATGAATACCGCAGCCAGGCCGATCATGCTGTGCATGAAGGCGACCAGCTCGGGCATCTTGGTCATCTCGACGCGCTTGGCCATGATCGAACCGGCGGTACCGCCGACCAGCAGGCCGACGATGACGTAGCCGATACCGGCGGTCGCAAGCTCGGCCCCGAGTTTATAGATGAGGCCAACCGTGGTGAGGATGGCGATCCCCATGCCGATCATGCCGAACAGGTTGCCGCGCCGCGAAGTGGTCGGGTGCGACAGGCCCTTGAGCGCCTGGATGAAGCACACCGAGGCGACGAGGTAGAGGAGCGTTACCAGATTCATGCTCATGCTTACTTCTGCGCCTCGTTCTTGGTTTTCTTCTTGAACATCTCAAGCATGCGGCGGGTGACCAGGAAGCCACCGAACACGTTGACTGCAGCCAGGGCTACCGCCAGGGTGCCCATCAGTTTGCCGGCCGGTGTCACGGTCAGGGCCGCCGCCAGCATGGCGCCAACGATGACGATCGCCGAAATGGCGTTGGTAACCGCCATCAGCGGCGTGTGCAGCGCCGGGGTGACGTTCCACACCACGTGGTAGCCCACATAGATGGCTAGCACGAAGATGATCAGGTTGTAGATGCCATGGGAAATCAGCATGTCTTCCATTGTCGTGCTCCTTAGCCGTTCTTGCGGACGACCTGGCCATCGCGGCACATCAGGCAGGCCGCGACGATGTCGTCTTCGAGGTTGATGACCAGCGCGCCGTCCTTGTCGAACAGCAGCTTCATGAAGTCCAGCAGGTTGCGTGCATAAAGCGCCGAGGCATCGGCGCCCACCTGGGCCGGCAGGTTGGTCGGGCCGACGATGATCACGCCGTTTTCCTGCACCACCTGGTCAGCAACGGTCAGTGGGCAGTTGCCGCCCTGAGCTGCTGCCAGGTCGATCACCACCGAGCCGGGCTTCATTTGCGCGACGGTTTCGGCGCTGAGCAGCGTCGGTGCCTTGCGGCCGGGGATCAGTGCGGTGGTGATGACGATATCGGCCTGCTTGGCGCGTTCGTGTACGGCCTGGGCCTGGCGTTGCATCCAGCTGGCCGGCATTGGCCGGGCATAGCCGCCAACACCTTCGGCGCATTCACGCTCTTCGTCAGTCTCGTAGGGCACGTCGATGAACTTGGCGCCCAGCGACTCGATCTGCTCCTTCACCGCCGGCCGTACGTCGGATGCCTCGATCACCGCACCCAGGCGTTTGGCCGTGGCAATGGCCTGCAGGCCGGCAACGCCTGCCCCCAGGATCAGCACGCGGGCGGCCTTAACAGTACCGGCGGCGGTCATCAGCATGGGCATGAAACGAGGGTAATGGTGAGCCGCCAGCAGCACGGCCTTGTAACCGGCGATGTTGGCCTGCGATGACAGCACATCCAGGCTCTGGGCCCGCGAGGTGCGTGGCGCGGCTTCCAGGGCGAAAGCGGTGACACCGCGTTCGGCCATCTTGCCGATCAGCTCGCTGTTGAAGGGGTTGAGCATGCCTACCAGGAGGCTGCCGCTGTTGATCAGGGCCAGCTCCTGGTCGTTGGGAGCGACCACCTTGAGCACCAATTGGGCGCCGTAGGCATCGGCTGCGCTTCCCAGGGAAGCTCCCACGGCCTCATAGGCACTGTCCGGAATGCTGGCGTTGAGCCCTGCCCCCCGTTGGACGGTGACCTGATGGCCTTGGCCAATCAGTTTCTTGATGGTTTCGGGGGTCGCAGCGACCCTTGTCTCACCGGTCTGCGTCTCGAGAGGAACACCAATGTGCACGACTATTTCTCCTGCGGTGACCTTTGTCTTTGTAAAAGCCAGCACACTGCGTATGGCGCGCTGGGGCGGCTGTTGAGCGCCGGACCCGCCGAATCCAGGGCGGGCGAAGCATTTTGCAGACGAACCCAGAGGCCATCAACCGGTTCTGGAGCGAAACGAAGTCAAAACTACAAGTCACCCTGTGACCGTATGTCGCAAGTGATAGGCTACAGCCCGTCAACCATGGGGTATTGGCAGATTAGGGGAAAAATCGAAATTTTTTGCGATGATTTCGCGGATGGGCTCATGGATGTCGTAAAACCCTCTGAAAGCCGCGTGTTTAGAGGCCTAGATGGGGTTTTTCGATTCACCTGAACAGTTTTCGCTGATGCGACAAAAACGTATATCTGTAGGTGTTTAAAATAATTGACTACAAAGGTAGGTCAGGCGCTTTCATCTTTGTGCGAGGCGGTATAGAGCTGTGCCTGTCCCACCAGCCAGTCACGGAAGGCCCGGAGCGATGCCGACTCCACCTTGCGTTCGGGAATCATCAGATAGTAGGCCTTGTCGCTGGACAGCGCGTACCTGTTAGCGACTACCAGCCTGCCCTCCTCCAGCTCGCGCTGGATCAGGAACGGCGGGATCAGTGCGATGCCCATCTCGTGCATGGCCGCCTGGGCCAGCATGGAGAATAGTTCATAGCGCGGGCCTGTCATGTCACCCGCGATATTCAGGCCCAGGCCATTGAACCACTGGCGCCAGGCATAAGGCCGGGTGGTCTGCTGCAGCAATGGCAGGCTGGCGATGTGCTGGGGGTCGAGCATGCCCTGCCCGTCCAGCATGGCCGGACTGCACACCGGCACGGGGTTCTCGCCCATCAAGCGATGGGACTGGGTGCCGGACCAGTCGGCATCGCCAAAGTAGATGGCGGCATCGAACGGGGTGTCGGCGAACAGGAATGGGCGGGTACGGTTGGTCAGGTTGACGGTGACCTCGGGGTGACGTTGCTGGAAGTCCTTGAGCCGTGGCAGCAGCCATTGGGTGCCGAAGGTGGGCACTACGGCCAGTTCGATCACGTTGGCGCCCTGCTGGCGCATCACCGACAGCGTGTCGCGCTCAACCGCATCCAGCTGTGCGGCAACCTGCCGGCTATAGGAAAGCCCGGCTTCGGTGAGTTTCACGCCCCGGCGTGAGCGCCTGAACAGCTCGACATTGAGGAACTCCTCCAATCCGCCGATCTGTCGACAGACGGCGCCCTGGGTCAGGGCCAGTTCCTGGGCCGCCTTGGTAAAGCTCTCGTGGCGTGCGGCCGCTTCGAAGCAGACCAGTGCGGTGGTGCTGGGGATCTTGCGGCGCATGTACGTCAACCTCACTCATGGAGACTTGAATATGGCGTTTTCGAGTATCTCGAAGTGACAAAATATCACTGATGCGTGCGCAATCCTCGTTTGTCGTGGTGCCTGATCAGGCCTAGGATCAATGGCACAAGAAACCGCTCCCCTATTTCGAGGATTTCGCTCATGGCCGGTAAAGCAAGCTTCAACTGGATCGACCCGCTGCTGCTGGATCAGCAGCTCACTGAAGAAGAGCGCATGGTGCGTGACAGCGCTTATCAGTTCGCCCAGGACAAGCTGGCCCCGCGCGTGCTGGAAGCCTTCCGTCACGAACAGACCGACCCGGCGATCTTCCGCGAGATGGGTGAAGTCGGCCTGCTCGGTGCAACCATTCCCGAGCAATACGGCGGCAGCGGCCTGAACTATGTGTGCTACGGCCTGATTGCCCGTGAAGTGGAGCGTATCGACTCCGGCTACCGTTCGATGATGAGCGTGCAGTCTTCGCTGGTGATGGTGCCGATCAACGAATTCGGTAGCGAAGCGCAGAAGCAGAAATATCTGCCCAAGCTGGCCTCTGGTGAGTGGATTGGCTGCTTTGGTCTGACCGAGCCTAACCATGGCTCCGACCCTGGGTCGATGATCACCCGTGCCAGGAAGGTCGATGGCGGCTATCGCCTGAGCGGTAGCAAGATGTGGATCACCAACAGCCCGATCGCCGATGTGTTCGTGGTCTGGGCCAAGGACGATGCCGGCGATATCCGCGGCTTTGTCCTGGAAAAAGGCTGGCAAGGCCTTAGCGCCCCGGCGATCCACGGCAAGGTTGGCCTGCGGGCATCCATCACCGGTGAAATCGTCATGGACAACGTGTTCGTCCCGGAAGAGAACATCTTCCCGGATGTGCGTGGCCTGAAGGGGCCGTTCACCTGCCTGAACTCAGCGCGTTATGGCATTTCGTGGGGCGCGCTGGGTGCGGCCGAAGCCTGCTGGCACACAGCTCGCCAGTACACTCTGGATCGTCAGCAGTTCGGTCGCCCACTGGCTGCCAACCAGCTGATCCAGAAGAAACTGGCCGACATGCAGACTGAAATCACCCTGGCCCTGCAAGGCTGCCTGCGCTTGGGACGCATGAAGGACGAAGGTACTGCGGCGGTAGAAATCACCTCGATCATGAAGCGCAACTCCTGCGGCAAGGCCCTGGACATCGCCCGCATGGCTCGCGACATGCTTGGCGGCAACGGCATCTCCGACGAGTTCGGCGTGGCGCGCCACTTGGTCAACCTTGAGGTGGTCAACACCTATGAGGGTACCCATGACGTGCATGCGCTGATCCTCGGGCGTGCGCAGACCGGCATCCAGGCCTTCTACTGATAAGGAGCCAGTCCATGGGCGCGCTATCTCATCTGCGGGTGCTGGACCTCTCCCGCGTGCTGGCGGGGCCTTGGTCTGGCCAGATCCTGGCGGACCTGGGTGCTGACGTGATCAAGGTCGAACGCCCTGGCAGCGGCGACGACACCCGCTCCTGGGGGCCGCCCTTCCTCAAGGATGCCGTAGGTGAGAACACCAGCGAAGCGGCTTATTACCTGTCGGCAAACCGCAACAAGCGCTCGGTGACCATCGACTTCACCCAGCCGGAAGGCCAGCGCCTGGTGCGCGAGCTGGCGGCCAAGTCGGATATCGTCATTGAGAACTTCAAGGTAGGTGGGCTGGCTGCTTACGGGCTGGATTACCCGAGCCTGAAGGCAATCAACCCCAAGCTTATCTATTGCTCGATCACCGGCTTCGGCCAAACGGGGCCGTACGCCAAGCGTGCGGGGTATGACTTCATGATCCAGGGGTTGGGTGGGCTGATGAGCCTGACCGGCCGCCCGGATGGGGAGGAAGGTGCCGGGCCGGTAAAGGTCGGTGTTGCCCTGACCGACATTCTTACCGGGTTGTACTCGACCGTGGCGATTCTGGCTGCCCTCGCCTACCGCGATCAGCATGGCGTTGGTCAGCACATCGATATGGCACTGCTCGATGTGCAGGTGGCTTGCCTGGCCAACCAGGCGATGAACTACCTGACTACCGGCAATCCACCGCGGCGGCTGGGTAATGCTCACCCCAATATCGTGCCTTACCAGGACTTTCCGACGGCGGATGGCGATTTCATCCTTACCGTGGGTAACGATGGCCAGTTCCGCAAGTTTGCCGAGGTGGCTGGGCAGCCGCAGTGGGCGGATGACCCACGCTTCGCTACTAACAAGCAGCGGGTGGCGAACCGGGCCGAGTTGATTCCATTGATTCGCCAGGCAACGGTATTCAAGACTACTGCCGAATGGGTGAGCCAACTGGAGGCTGCGGGGGTGCCATGTGGGCCGATCAACGATCTGGCGCAGATGTTCCAGGATCCACAGGTACTGGCCCGGGGGTTGGCGGTAACCATGCCCCATGGGCTGGCGGGGAGCGTGCCGCAGGTGGCCAGCCCGATCCGGTTGTCGGAAACGCCTGTGGAGTATCGGCGGGCGCCGCCACTGTTAGGTGAGCATACCGAGGCGGTGCTGGGCGATGTGCTGGGGCTGGATGCCGATGCTATAGTGCGGTTGCGCAGCGCTGGCGTTCTTTGATGCTATATAGAGCAGTTGAAAGCGGGGAGGCCGACAGGCCTCCCCGCTTTGCTTTTCAGCGATATTGAAGTTTCTTGAAATTAAAGGTTGACGCGCTTTCGAATCCCCTTATAATGCGCCCCACTTCCAGCGACATCGGAACGACAAACTCCTTGAAATTCAATGAGTTAAGTAGTTGAGGTGGTGTTGGAGGGGCTTCGATCGAAAGATCGATAGCGGTTGAGATGAAGGTTGACAGCGGTTTTAAACGCTGTATTATTCGCCTCCCGCTAGCGAGCGATCGCAGCGAGTCAAGTGTTTGAAGCTAAACGAGTTTCTCGGAAAAAACTTCAAAATAAACGCTTGACAGACTCTGAGGAAAGCGTAGAATGCGCGCCTCGGTTGAGACGAAAAGCTCTTAACCAAACGCTCTTTAACAAATCGAATCAAGCAATTCGTGTGGGTGCTTGTGAGTACGGACTGATAGTCACAAAGATTATCAGCATCACAAGTGGCCATGCGAGAAATCACATAGTCATTTGAGATTGCTGAGCCAAGTTTAGGGTTTCTTAAAAACCCAAGCAGTATTGAACTGAAGAGTTTGATCATGGCTCAGATTGAACGCTGGCGGCAGGCCTAACACATGCAAGTCGAGCGGATGACGGGAGCTTGCTCCTTGATTCAGCGGCGGACGGGTGAGTAATGCCTAGGAATCTGCCTGGTAGTGGGGGACAACGTTTCGAAAGGAACGCTAATACCGCATACGTCCTACGGGAGAAAGCAGGGGACCTTCGGGCCTTGCGCTATCAGATGAGCCTAGGTCGGATTAGCTAGTTGGTGGGGTAATGGCTCACCAAGGCGACGATCCGTAACTGGTCTGAGAGGATGATCAGTCACACTGGAACTGAGACACGGTCCAGACTCCTACGGGAGGCAGCAGTGGGGAATATTGGACAATGGGCGAAAGCCTGATCCAGCCATGCCGCGTGTGTGAAGAAGGTCTTCGGATTGTAAAGCACTTTAAGTTGGGAGGAAGGGCAGTAAGTTAATACCTTGCTGTTTTGACGTTACCGACAGAATAAGCACCGGCTAACTCTGTGCCAGCAGCCGCGGTAATACAGAGGGTGCAAGCGTTAATCGGAATTACTGGGCGTAAAGCGCGCGTAGGTGGTTTGTTAAGTTGGATGTGAAAGCCCCGGGCTCAACCTGGGAACTGCATCCAAAACTGGCAAGCTAGAGTACGGTAGAGGGTGGTGGAATTTCCTGTGTAGCGGTGAAATGCGTAGATATAGGAAGGAACACCAGTGGCGAAGGCGACCACCTGGACTGATACTGACACTGAGGTGCGAAAGCGTGGGGAGCAAACAGGATTAGATACCCTGGTAGTCCACGCCGTAAACGATGTCAACTAGCCGTTGGAATCCTTGAGATTTTAGTGGCGCAGCTAACGCATTAAGTTGACCGCCTGGGGAGTACGGCCGCAAGGTTAAAACTCAAATGAATTGACGGGGGCCCGCACAAGCGGTGGAGCATGTGGTTTAATTCGAAGCAACGCGAAGAACCTTACCAGGCCTTGACATGCAGAGAACTTTCCAGAGATGGATTGGTGCCTTCGGGAACTCTGACACAGGTGCTGCATGGCTGTCGTCAGCTCGTGTCGTGAGATGTTGGGTTAAGTCCCGTAACGAGCGCAACCCTTGTCCTTAGTTACCAGCACGTTATGGTGGGCACTCTAAGGAGACTGCCGGTGACAAACCGGAGGAAGGTGGGGATGACGTCAAGTCATCATGGCCCTTACGGCCTGGGCTACACACGTGCTACAATGGTCGGTACAGAGGGTTGCCAAGCCGCGAGGTGGAGCTAATCTCACAAAACCGATCGTAGTCCGGATCGCAGTCTGCAACTCGACTGCGTGAAGTCGGAATCGCTAGTAATCGCGAATCAGAATGTCGCGGTGAATACGTTCCCGGGCCTTGTACACACCGCCCGTCACACCATGGGAGTGGGTTGCACCAGAAGTAGCTAGTCTAACCTTCGGGAGGACGGTTACCACGGTGTGATTCATGACTGGGGTGAAGTCGTAACAAGGTAGCCGTAGGGGAACCTGCGGCTGGATCACCTCCTTAATCGACGACATCAGCCTGCTGATGAGCTCCCACACGAATTGCTTGATTCATTTGCTGATCAGAACTCAGTAATGAGCATTCCCTGTGAATGTTGATTTCTGACTTTTGTCAGACCGTTCTTTAAAAATTCGGATATGTGATAGATATAGACTGAACACCAGTTTCACTGCTGGTGGATCAGGCTAAGGTAAAATTTGTGAGTTCTGCTCTTAATTGAGCGAAATGCGAATTTTCGGCGAATGTCGTCTTCACAGTATAACCAGATTGCTTGGGGTTATATGGTCAAGTGAAGAAGCGCATACGGTGGATGCCTTGGCAGTCAGAGGCGATGAAAGACGTGGTAGCCTGCGATAAGCTTTGGGGAGTCGGCAAACAGACTGTGATCCAGAGATCTCTGAATGGGGGAACCCACTCAGCATAAGCTGAGTATCTTGTACTGAATACATAGGTGCAAGAGGCGAACCAGGGGAACTGAAACATCTAAGTACCCTGAGGAAAAGAAATCAACCGAGATTCCCTTAGTAGTGGCGAGCGAACGGGGACCAGCCCTTAAGTTGGTTTGAGATTAGTGGAACGCTCTGGAAAGTGCGGCCATAGTGGGTGATAGCCCCGTACACGAAAATCTCTTATCAATGAAATCGAGTAGGACGGAGCACGAGAAACTTTGTCTGAACATGGGGGGACCATCCTCCAAGGCTAAATACTACTGACTGACCGATAGTGAACCAGTACCGTGAGGGAAAGGCGAAAAGAACCCCGGAGAGGGGAGTGAAATAGAACCTGAAACCGTATGCGTACAAGCAGTGGGAGCCTACTTTGTTAGGTGACTGCGTACCTTTTGTATAATGGGTCAGCGACTTATATTCAGTGGCGAGCTTAACCGAATAGGGGAGGCGTAGCGAAAGCGAGTCTTAATAGGGCGTTTAGTCGCTGGGTATAGACCCGAAACCGGGCGATCTATCCATGGGCAGGTTGAAGGTTAGGTAACACTGACTGGAGGACCGAACCGACTACCGTTGAAAAGTTAGCGGATGACCTGTGGATCGGAGTGAAAGGCTAATCAAGCTCGGAGATAGCTGGTTCTCCTCGAAAGCTATTTAGGTAGCGCCTCATGTATCACTGTAGGGGGTAGAGCACTGTTTCGGCTAGGGGGTCATCCCGACTTACCAAACCGATGCAAACTCCGAATACCTACAAGTGCCGAGCATGGGAGACACACGGCGGGTGCTAACGTCCGTCGTGAAAAGGGAAACAACCCAGACCGTCAGCTAAGGTCCCAAAGTCATGGTTAAGTGGGAAACGATGTGGGAAGGCTTAGACAGCTAGGAGGTTGGCTTAGAAGCAGCCACCCTTTAAAGAAAGCGTAATAGCTCACTAGTCGAGTCGGCCTGCGCGGAAGATGTAACGGGGCTCAAACCATGCACCGAAGCTACGGGTGTCATCTTTGATGACGCGGTAGAGGAGCGTTCTGTAAGCCTGTGAAGGTGAGTTGAGAAGCTTGCTGGAGGTATCAGAAGTGCGAATGCTGACATGAGTAACGACAATGCGAGTGAAAAACTCGCACGCCGAAAGACCAAGGTTTCCTGCGCAACGTTAATCGACGCAGGGTTAGTCGGTCCCTAAGGCGAGGCTGAAAAGCGTAGTCGATGGAAAACAGGTTAATATTCCTGTACTTCCAGTTATTGCGATGGAGGGACGGAGAAGGCTAGGCCAGCTTGGCGTTGGTTGTCCAAGTTTAAGGTGGTAGGCTGAGATCTTAGGCAAATCCGGGATCTCAAGGCCGAGAGCTGATGACGAGTGCTCATTAGAGCGCGAAGTGGTTGATGCCATGCTTCCAAGAAAAGCTCCTAAGCTTCAGATAACTGGGAACCGTACCCCAAACCGACACAGGTGGTTAGGTAGAGAATACCAAGGCGCTTGAGAGAACTCGGGTGAAGGAACTAGGCAAAATGGCACCGTAACTTCGGGAGAAGGTGCGCCGGCGAGGGTGAAGGACTTGCTCCGTAAGCCCATGCCGGTCGAAGATACCAGGCCGCTGCGACTGTTTATTAAAAACACAGCACTCTGCAAACACGAAAGTGGACGTATAGGGTGTGACGCCTGCCCGGTGCCGGAAGGTTAATTGATGGGGTTAGCGCAAGCGAAGCTCTTGATCGAAGCCCCGGTAAACGGCGGCCGTAACTATAACGGTCCTAAGGTAGCGAAATTCCTTGTCGGGTAAGTTCCGACCTGCACGAATGGCGTAACGATGGCGGCGCTGTCTCCACCCGAGACTCAGTGAAATTGAAATCGCTGTGAAGATGCAGTGTATCCGCGGCTAGACGGAAAGACCCCGTGAACCTTTACTATAGCTTTGCACTGGACTTTGAATTTGCTTGTGTAGGATAGGTGGGAGGCTTTGAAGTGGGGACGCCAGTTCTCATGGAGCCATCCTTGAAATACCACCCTGGCAACTTTGAGGTTCTAACTCAGGTCCGTTATCCGGATCGAGGACAGTGTATGGTGGGTAGTTTGACTGGGGCGGTCTCCTCCCAAAGAGTAACGGAGGAGTACGAAGGTGCGCTCAGACCGGTCGGAAATCGGTCGTAGAGTATAAAGGCAAAAGCGCGCTTGACTGCGAGACAAACACGTCGAGCAGGTACGAAAGTAGGTCTTAGTGATCCGGTGGTTCTGTATGGAAGGGCCATCGCTCAACGGATAAAAGGTACTCCGGGGATAACAGGCTGATACCGCCCAAGAGTTCATATCGACGGCGGTGTTTGGCACCTCGATGTCGGCTCATCACATCCTGGGGCTGAAGCCGGTCCCAAGGGTATGGCTGTTCGCCATTTAAAGTGGTACGCGAGCTGGGTTTAGAACGTCGTGAGACAGTTCGGTCCCTATCTGCCGTGGACGTTTGAGATTTGAGAGGGGCTGCTCCTAGTACGAGAGGACCGGAGTGGACGAACCTCTGGTGTTCCGGTTGTCACGCCAGTGGCATTGCCGGGTAGCTATGTTCGGAAGAGATAACCGCTGAAAGCATCTAAGCGGGAAACTTGCCTCAAGATGAGATCTCACTGGGATCTTGAATCCCCTAAAGGGCCGTCGAAGACTACGACGTTGATAGGTTGGGTGTGTAAGCGCTGTGAGGCGTTGAGCTAACCAATACTAATTGCCCGTGAGGCTTGACCATATAACACCCAAGCAATTTGCTAACGCAGATTGCGGTGGTGAAGACGAAAGAACCGAAAGTTCGCAACATCACAAATTCACATATCCGAATTCGCCAAGAGTGTTCAACAGACATTCTGGCTACAGAATTTCTTGACGACCATAGAGCATTGGAACCACCTGATCCCATCCCGAACTCAGTAGTGAAACGATGCATCGCCGATGGTAGTGTGGGGTTTCCCCATGTGAGAGTAGGTCATCGTCAAGATTCATTTCGCAAAACCCCTATCTGCGCATGCAGGTAGGGGTTTTGTCTTTAAGTAGAAGCTATGGCTTTTCCTGGTAGGCTGAATGGCCAATCGGTGGTGGTAAAAAGGTGGTTGACAGCATTTCTGAATGCTGTATTATTCACCTCCCGCGACGAGAGATCGAAGCGAGTTAAGTGTCTGAAGTTAAACGAGTTTCTCGCAAAAACTTCAAAATAAACGCTTGACAGGCTCTGAGGAAAGCGTAGAATGCGCGCCTCGGTTGAGACGAAAAGCTCTTAACCAAACGCTCTTTAACAAATCGAATCAAGCAATTCGTGTGGGTGCTTGTGAGTACGGACTGATAGTCACAAAGATTATCAGCATCACAAGTGGCCATGCGAGAAATCACATAGTCATTTGAGATTGCTGAGCCAAGTTTAGGGTTTCTTAAAAACCCAAGCAGTATTGAACTGAAGAGTTTGATCATGGCTCAGATTGAACGCTGGCGGCAGGCCTAACACATGCAAGTCGAGCGGATGACGGGAGCTTGCTCCTTGATTCAGCGGCGGACGGGTGAGTAATGCCTAGGAATCTGCCTGGTAGTGGGGGACAACGTTTCGAAAGGAACGCTAATACCGCATACGTCCTACGGGAGAAAGCAGGGGACCTTCGGGCCTTGCGCTATCAGATGAGCCTAGGTCGGATTAGCTAGTTGGTGGGGTAATGGCTCACCAAGGCGACGATCCGTAACTGGTCTGAGAGGATGATCAGTCACACTGGAACTGAGACACGGTCCAGACTCCTACGGGAGGCAGCAGTGGGGAATATTGGACAATGGGCGAAAGCCTGATCCAGCCATGCCGCGTGTGTGAAGAAGGTCTTCGGATTGTAAAGCACTTTAAGTTGGGAGGAAGGGCAGTAAGTTAATACCTTGCTGTTTTGACGTTACCGACAGAATAAGCACCGGCTAACTCTGTGCCAGCAGCCGCGGTAATACAGAGGGTGCAAGCGTTAATCGGAATTACTGGGCGTAAAGCGCGCGTAGGTGGTTTGTTAAGTTGGATGTGAAAGCCCCGGGCTCAACCTGGGAACTGCATCCAAAACTGGCAAGCTAGAGTACGGTAGAGGGTGGTGGAATTTCCTGTGTAGCGGTGAAATGCGTAGATATAGGAAGGAACACCAGTGGCGAAGGCGACCACCTGGACTGATACTGACACTGAGGTGCGAAAGCGTGGGGAGCAAACAGGATTAGATACCCTGGTAGTCCACGCCGTAAACGATGTCAACTAGCCGTTGGAATCCTTGAGATTTTAGTGGCGCAGCTAACGCATTAAGTTGACCGCCTGGGGAGTACGGCCGCAAGGTTAAAACTCAAATGAATTGACGGGGGCCCGCACAAGCGGTGGAGCATGTGGTTTAATTCGAAGCAACGCGAAGAACCTTACCAGGCCTTGACATGCAGAGAACTTTCCAGAGATGGATTGGTGCCTTCGGGAACTCTGACACAGGTGCTGCATGGCTGTCGTCAGCTCGTGTCGTGAGATGTTGGGTTAAGTCCCGTAACGAGCGCAACCCTTGTCCTTAGTTACCAGCACGTTATGGTGGGCACTCTAAGGAGACTGCCGGTGACAAACCGGAGGAAGGTGGGGATGACGTCAAGTCATCATGGCCCTTACGGCCTGGGCTACACACGTGCTACAATGGTCGGTACAGAGGGTTGCCAAGCCGCGAGGTGGAGCTAATCTCACAAAACCGATCGTAGTCCGGATCGCAGTCTGCAACTCGACTGCGTGAAGTCGGAATCGCTAGTAATCGCGAATCAGAATGTCGCGGTGAATACGTTCCCGGGCCTTGTACACACCGCCCGTCACACCATGGGAGTGGGTTGCACCAGAAGTAGCTAGTCTAACCTTCGGGAGGACGGTTACCACGGTGTGATTCATGACTGGGGTGAAGTCGTAACAAGGTAGCCGTAGGGGAACCTGCGGCTGGATCACCTCCTTAATCGACGACATCAGCCTACTGATGAGCTCCCACACGAATTGCTTGATTCATTGTAAAAGACGATGCTGTAACGCGACCCTGTTATAGGTCTGTAGCTCAGTTGGTTAGAGCGCACCCCTGATAAGGGTGAGGTCGGCAGTTCAAATCTGCCCAGACCTACCATTACTTGGTTCAGCCGTATACGGGGCCATAGCTCAGCTGGGAGAGCGCCTGCCTTGCACGCAGGAGGTCAGCGGTTCGATCCCGCTTGGCTCCACCACTTTGCATCACTGTTCAGAACTTAGAAATGAGCATTCGGTTTGAATGTTGATTTCTGACTTTTGTCAGATCGTTCTTTAAAAATTCGGATATGTGATAGATATAGACTGAACACCAGTTTCACTGCTGGTGGATCAGGCTAAGGTAAAATTTGTGAGTTCTGCTCTTAATTGAGCGAAATGCGAATTTTCGGCGAATGTCGTCTTCACAGTATAACCAGATTGCTTGGGGTTATATGGTCAAGTGAAGAAGCGCATACGGTGGATGCCTTGGCAGTCAGAGGCGATGAAAGACGTGGTAGCCTGCGATAAGCTTTGGGGAGTCGGCAAACAGACTGTGATCCAGAGATCTCTGAATGGGGGAACCCACTCAGCATAAGCTGAGTATCTTGTACTGAATACATAGGTGCAAGAGGCGAACCAGGGGAACTGAAACATCTAAGTACCCTGAGGAAAAGAAATCAACCGAGATTCCCTTAGTAGTGGCGAGCGAACGGGGACCAGCCCTTAAGTTGGTTTGAGATTAGTGGAACGCTCTGGAAAGTGCGGCCATAGTGGGTGATAGCCCCGTACACGAAAATCTCTTATCAATGAAATCGAGTAGGACGGAGCACGAGAAACTTTGTCTGAACATGGGGGGACCATCCTCCAAGGCTAAATACTACTGACTGACCGATAGTGAACCAGTACCGTGAGGGAAAGGCGAAAAGAACCCCGGAGAGGGGAGTGAAATAGAACCTGAAACCGTATGCGTACAAGCAGTGGGAGCCTACTTTGTTAGGTGACTGCGTACCTTTTGTATAATGGGTCAGCGACTTATATTCAGTGGCGAGCTTAACCGAATAGGGGAGGCGTAGCGAAAGCGAGTCTTAATAGGGCGTTTAGTCGCTGGGTATAGACCCGAAACCGGGCGATCTATCCATGGGCAGGTTGAAGGTTAGGTAACACTGACTGGAGGACCGAACCGACTACCGTTGAAAAGTTAGCGGATGACCTGTGGATCGGAGTGAAAGGCTAATCAAGCTCGGAGATAGCTGGTTCTCCTCGAAAGCTATTTAGGTAGCGCCTCATGTATCACTGTAGGGGGTAGAGCACTGTTTCGGCTAGGGGGTCATCCCGACTTACCAAACCGATGCAAACTCCGAATACCTACAAGTGCCGAGCATGGGAGACACACGGCGGGTGCTAACGTCCGTCGTGAAAAGGGAAACAACCCAGACCGTCAGCTAAGGTCCCAAAGTCATGGTTAAGTGGGAAACGATGTGGGAAGGCTTAGACAGCTAGGAGGTTGGCTTAGAAGCAGCCACCCTTTAAAGAAAGCGTAATAGCTCACTAGTCGAGTCGGCCTGCGCGGAAGATGTAACGGGGCTCAAACCATGCACCGAAGCTACGGGTGTCATCTTTGATGACGCGGTAGAGGAGCGTTCTGTAAGCCTGTGAAGGTGAGTTGAGAAGCTTGCTGGAGGTATCAGAAGTGCGAATGCTGACATGAGTAACGACAATGCGAGTGAAAAACTCGCACGCCGAAAGACCAAGGTTTCCTGCGCAACGTTAATCGACGCAGGGTTAGTCGGTCCCTAAGGCGAGGCTGAAAAGCGTAGTCGATGGAAAACAGGTTAATATTCCTGTACTTCCAGTTATTGCGATGGAGGGACGGAGAAGGCTAGGCCAGCTTGGCGTTGGTTGTCCAAGTTTAAGGTGGTAGGCTGAGATCTTAGGCAAATCCGGGATCTCAAGGCCGAGAGCTGATGACGAGTGCTCATTAGAGCGCGAAGTGGTTGATGCCATGCTTCCAAGAAAAGCTCCTAAGCTTCAGATAACTGGGAACCGTACCCCAAACCGACACAGGTGGTTAGGTAGAGAATACCAAGGCGCTTGAGAGAACTCGGGTGAAGGAACTAGGCAAAATGGCACCGTAACTTCGGGAGAAGGTGCGCCGGCGAGGGTGAAGGACTTGCTCCGTAAGCCCATGCCGGTCGAAGATACCAGGCCGCTGCGACTGTTTATTAAAAACACAGCACTCTGCAAACACGAAAGTGGACGTATAGGGTGTGACGCCTGCCCGGTGCCGGAAGGTTAATTGATGGGGTTAGCGCAAGCGAAGCTCTTGATCGAAGCCCCGGTAAACGGCGGCCGTAACTATAACGGTCCTAAGGTAGCGAAATTCCTTGTCGGGTAAGTTCCGACCTGCACGAATGGCGTAACGATGGCGGCGCTGTCTCCACCCGAGACTCAGTGAAATTGAAATCGCTGTGAAGATGCAGTGTATCCGCGGCTAGACGGAAAGACCCCGTGAACCTTTACTATAGCTTTGCACTGGACTTTGAATTTGCTTGTGTAGGATAGGTGGGAGGCTTTGAAGTGGGGACGCCAGTTCTCATGGAGCCATCCTTGAAATACCACCCTGGCAACTTTGAGGTTCTAACTCAGGTCCGTTATCCGGATCGAGGACAGTGTATGGTGGGTAGTTTGACTGGGGCGGTCTCCTCCCAAAGAGTAACGGAGGAGTACGAAGGTGCGCTCAGACCGGTCGGAAATCGGTCGTAGAGTATAAAGGCAAAAGCGCGCTTGACTGCGAGACAAACACGTCGAGCAGGTACGAAAGTAGGTCTTAGTGATCCGGTGGTTCTGTATGGAAGGGCCATCGCTCAACGGATAAAAGGTACTCCGGGGATAACAGGCTGATACCGCCCAAGAGTTCATATCGACGGCGGTGTTTGGCACCTCGATGTCGGCTCATCACATCCTGGGGCTGAAGCCGGTCCCAAGGGTATGGCTGTTCGCCATTTAAAGTGGTACGCGAGCTGGGTTTAGAACGTCGTGAGACAGTTCGGTCCCTATCTGCCGTGGACGTTTGAGATTTGAGAGGGGCTGCTCCTAGTACGAGAGGACCGGAGTGGACGAACCTCTGGTGTTCCGGTTGTCACGCCAGTGGCATTGCCGGGTAGCTATGTTCGGAAGAGATAACCGCTGAAAGCATCTAAGCGGGAAACTTGCCTCAAGATGAGATCTCACTGGGATCTTGAATCCCCTAAAGGGCCGTCGAAGACTACGACGTTGATAGGTTGGGTGTGTAAGCGCTGTGAGGCGTTGAGCTAACCAATACTAATTGCCCGTGAGGCTTGACCATATAACACCCAAGCAATTTGCTAACGCAGATTGCGGTGGTGAAGACGAAAGAACCGAAAGTTCGCAACATCACAAATTCACATATCCGAATTCGCCAAGAGTGTTCAACAGACATTCTGGCTACAGAATTTCTTGACGACCATAGAGCATTGGAACCACCTGATCCCATCCCGAACTCAGTAGTGAAACGATGCATCGCCGATGGTAGTGTGGGGTTTCCCCATGTGAGAGTAGGTCATCGTCAAGATTCATTTCGCAAAACCCCTATCTGCGCATGCAGGTAGGGGTTTTGTCTTTAAGTAGGAACTACAGAGATTCGCAGGCACGTCAAAGCGACGGGCCAGCACACAGAATTTCTTGACGACCATAGAGCATTGGAACCACCTGATCCCATCCCGAACTCAGCAGTGAAACGATGCATCGCCGATGGTAGTGTGGGGTTTCCCCATGTGAGAGTAGGTCATCGTCAAGATTCAAACAAAAAGCCCCTGTCTGCGTTGCAGACAGGGGCTTTTTCTTTTCCGGGTTAAAACACCCTGGTGTTAAGCGCTAGCGGCTGAGCTGTTTGTCCAGGTAGCTTCTGATCACCCGCGATCCATTATTCAGATGCTGCTCCAGCACCCTTACCGCCTCGTCGACACGTTTGTCAGCGGCAGCATCGACCAGGGCGTTATGGTCGTCCTGGGTGAGCTTGCCCAGCCCCATGGACGACAAATGGAAGCGCAGGAAGCGTTCTTCCTCGTTCAACTCATTCTCGATCAGGCGCAGCAGTTTCTGGTTGGATGCCTTGCCATAGAGCGCCATGTGGAACAGCCGATTGAGACGGCCGATTTCCGCATGGCTGATTTCGTTTTCCAGTTGCTGGATGTAACCACGGGCACTGGCTATGTCATCGGCATCGAGCAGCGGGATCGACTGGCGCAGCGCTTCGCTCTCCAGGAGCACGCGCAATGCATAGGTGTCGACGGCGTCCTCGCCAATCAACGGTGCGACCACTGCACCCTTGTGCATTTCCACCTTCAGCAGCGATTGCGCCTCCAGCTGGCGCAGAGCCTCGCGCACCGGCATACGGCTGACGCCGTACAAGTCGGCGATTTCCTGTTGGCGTACGGCGGTGCCAGGTGGCAGGCGGCCATCGAGAATGGCGCTGCGCAAGCGTTCTTCTATGACGCCACGGGCCTGGTGCGCCGGCAGCTGTTCGCTGGCCAGCACGTTACTGAGTTTGATTTTCTCGGCCAAGCGAAGTGTGCCTCGACGACAGAAGGTTGGATCCAATGACACTAGTGACAGGCAAGGGGGCTTGTCAAACCTGCGCCCGCAACGGCGCGAGCGGCCCAAGCTGACATTTATGGTGGATGAGTTTTCCCGGCAAAGGAAGCGACACACACTAAGCGCTAACAATAAAGTTATAGCCAGCCGACCATCGGCTACATGATTGCGCAGTGCCATTGTCTTTTATGTGACCAGGCCGCACCATCGCTGCTTTGCAACGACCTGAACAGGGCCTCGCAGTGGCGACTACCTGGCTGCTCAAAACCTCCTTGCGACGTTTTGGCTTTGCCCTGTTGCTGGGTGGCTTGCTGCTGGGCGGGTTGCATGCGGATTGGGACTTTGCCGAGATCAGCCGCAAGTCCGAAGCCCTGTACGGCCCCTTGGGTGCAGGGAAGGGCCGCATCGATGCCTGGCAGCGGTTGATGGCGACCCAGAGCCAGGGCAGCGAGATGCAGCGCCTGCAGGTGGTCAACCAGTTCTTCAACCAGCAACTGCGCTACGTCGAGGATATCGACCTGTGGCACGCAGTCGACTACTGGGCCACGCCCATCCAGGCGCTTATAAAAGGCGCCGGCGACTGCGAGGACTACGCCATCGCCAAGTACTTCAGCCTGCGGCGCATGGGGATCCCCAGCGACAAGCTGCGCATCACCTACGTCAAAGCCCTTCGCCAGAACCGTGCGCACATGGTGCTGACCTATTATTCAAGCCCGCAGGCGCAGCCGTTGGTGCTCGACAGCCTGATGGACGCAATAAAGCCGGCCAGCCAGCGTACTGACCTGCTGCCGGTGTATGCCTTCAATGGCGAAGGTCTGTGGCTGACCGGCGCTGCGGGCAACAAGAAAGTCGGTGATACCAAGCGCCTGTCCCGTTGGCAGGACTTGTTGAAGAAAATGCAGGCCGAAGGGTTCCCGGCCGAACCGGTTTACTGAAGGAGCACAAATGTCACTGTTCAAACAATTGCTGTTGGCCATTTGCCTGTTCCTGGTCATCGCGTTCAGCGGCAGCTTCATGGTCAGCCTGGAAAGCTCGCGCAGCCAGTATGTCAATCAGTTGCGTTCCCACGCCCAGGATGCAGCCACTGCGCTGGCACTGTCGCTCACGCCAAATATTGATGACCCGGCGATGGTCGAGCTGATGGTCAGCTCGATCTTTGACAGTGGCTACTATGCCAGCATCAAGGTCATCGACATGGGCTCCAACGCCGTGCTGGTGGAGCGCCACGCCGAGCCAGACCCAGGAGGCGTGCCTGCCTGGTTCATCCACCTGATCGGCCTGGAAGCAGCTGGCGGCGATGCCATCGTCAGCCGTGGCTGGCAGCAGGCTGCGCGGGTCGAGGTGATCAGCCACCCGATGTTTGCCCTCGGTAAACTCTGGCAGAGCGCGTTGGGCAGCTTGGGCTGGCTGCTGCTGTGCGGTGCTGGGAGTGCGGCGCTGGGCGCCTTGCTGCTGCGTCGCCAACTGCGCCCGTTAGATGCGATGGTTGAGCAATCACACGCCATTGCCCGGCGTGAGTTCCACAGCCTGCCGGAGCCGCGTACGCCAGAGCTGCGCCGGGTGGTGCAGGCAATGAATCAGATGGTTGAAAAGCTCAAGGCGCTGTTCAGCGAGCAGGCTGAGCGCAGTGAGCGGCTGCGTGCCGAGTCTTATCAGGACAGCCTGACCGGGTTGTCGAACCGGCGCTACTTCGAAATGCAGCTCAACGCCCGCGTCAGCAACATGGAGGAGGCCCGTGCCGGCTACCTGCTGTTGCTGCGTGTACAGGGGCTGGCAGGGCTCAACGCCCGTCTCGGTGGCCAGCGTACGGACCAGCTGCTGCAAGCGGTAGGTGAGCAGCTGAGGCGTACCTGCGCCACCTTCCCGGAGACCAACGACCTGATATCCCGCAGCCGTGGTGGTGAATTCGCCGTCTTGGCGCCCGGAATGGTCCACGAAGACGCTGTGCAGCTTGCCCAGGATCTTGAGGCGGCATTGCAGAGCCTGTACGAAACGGGTGCCAGCGACATTTCGCCGGTCGCCTGCATTGGCCTGGCGCCGTTCAGCCCGGGCGATGCGCCGCAAGTGCTGCTCAGGCTGGCTGACGAGGCTTTGGCGCGTGCCGAGAATCAGCCGATGTCGGGTTGGGTATGTCTGGAGCAGGGTGCCGCTGCCGTTGCTGGCGACAGCCAGCACGAGTGGCATAAGCGCCTGGACGAGGCCTTTGTCAAAGGCCGCTTCGAGCTGTTCTTCCAGCCGGTGGTCCAGACCCAGGCCCCTCAGCGGGTGCTTCACTACAAAGTGATCTCGCGGCTGCTCGACGAGCAGGGCGAGGCCTTGCCCGCTGGCCGCTTCCTGCCCTGGCTGGAGCGTTTTGGCTGGATGGCGCGGCTGGACCTGCTGGTACTGGAAAAAGCGCTCGCGCACCTGCGCAGTTACGGCCCGGTGCTGGCCCTGAACCTGTCTGCTACAACCTTGGCCGAGCCAAAGGCTCTGGAGAGGGTCTATGAGCTGCTGAGCCAGAACACGGCGCTGGGTGCGCGGTTGATCCTGGAGATCGGCGAGGAGCAACTGCCGAAGCAGGCCGCGCTGGAACAGTTGACCCGGCGCCTGCGCGAGCTTGGTTTCGGCCTGGCTCTGCAGCGCTTTGGTGGTCGCTTCAGCATGATCGGCAACCTGGCGCATCTGGGCCTGGCCTACCTGAAGATCGATGGCAGCTACATTCGCAACATCGACCAGGAGCAACACAAGCGGCTGTTCATCGAGGCGATCCAGCGTGCGGCGCACAGTATCGACCTGCCATTGATCGCCGAGCGGGTCGAGACCGAAGGCGAACGGCAGGTACTGCAGGGCCTGGGCATCGAAGGGTTCCAGGGCCTGCTATCTGGGGAGCCTGCGCCCTGGCGCTGATCTCAGATCAACCCGGTTTCCTCGTCTTCTTCGATCAGGTTGGTCAGGCCGCCCAGCGCCTTGCGCGCCGTCGAGCGGCTGAGCAGCTTGGCCTGAGCCCCGGCAGGCAGGTCGGTGATGCTGATCACACCCTTGGTGGTCAGCACCTCGATCAGGTCTTCGAGCACGCGGATCATGTCCAGGTCGCTCTGCTTGAGTTGCTTGAGGCTGTTCTCGACAACATCGTCGGCGAACCATTCCTGGATTTCCGCATGGTCGGCGGGCAGGATTTCCGTGTACTCGGCATAGGGTGCGGCTTCCACCCGCGCCAACTGCCCCTCGCCGTCGCGTTGCACGTAGAACATGGCGTCCATCCTCATCACGTTGAATCCGTGGATCGGCTCTGGCGCAGCATAGGCAACTTTGCCCTGCTGCGCCTGCCAGTCGGCCGAGCATTGGCTTGGAACGGCACATCGCAACTGGCAAACGTGTGCGGCAACTCACAAATATCATCTTGACACTATTTTCACCTAGTGCTGTAGAATTGACGGACTAAACTTAAGCCTAATCTGGTTGCGTCGAATTTTTGACGTTCTTGTTCGTCAAAAAGCCTCTAATGCGCACGTGCGGCCTACGTCTTTGAATCAGCTCCGATTTCGAATTCAGAGTCATCGTTTTGACGAAAAGTATTCCGTTGTTGGCTATTCCCGGACTAGGTGCCGAGCATAGTCAGTTCCATGAGCAAGGCCTGTATTGGTTGGCCTGTGACACCACAGAAAACGCCGCTACGCTCTGCCGCCAAGTGATCGAAGCCATGCCTGAACAAGGCCGGGCGGCGTTGCTGGGTGGTGCGCGGATGATACAAGAGGCCCTCGCAGGCCTGGACCCCGCTTGCGGTCCTGCCGAGCTGACGTTGTTCGAGGCTGACACGCGGGCCATTCTGCACCTGAAAAACGACCTGCCGCGTATCGACTTGCCTGGCCGAGTGCTGCTGGTCATCGTGCCATCGGCTGCCTGGGACGGCGGCTCTGCCGAGCACTGGTGCCAGGCGCTGCGCCAGGCGGCGCTTGCTGCCGGTGCGCTGGTTCTGGTGATCAGTGAAGGGCAGAGTGCCTCGCTGGTCGAGCGCCTGCGCGCATTCAACCAGTCGCTCGACGGGCTCGCCCAGCTGTATCGCGGCCAGGGTGGCACGCGTTACCTGCAGCACTTCTGGAGCAACAGGCTCGGCGTTGCCGGCACCCAGGATTTGGAACTCGCACGGCATGCCGGTGGTTTTGCCGTTGCTGGGCGGCCGTTGCCGTTGACCGATGCCGGCGGCGATGAGCTGCTCTGCCTGGCCCAGAGCCAGGTCCTCGAAGGTGCGCCTGCCTTGTCGGAGCACTGGCAAGTGTTCGACAGCATTAGCGAGGTTGGCGCCAAGGCCAGTCGTGCTGTGTCGGCAACCGTGATTTTCGCCATGGATGGGGGCCAGCGTCTGGATGTCCTCGCTCGTCAGTTGCACACTTTGCGGCAGCTGCGTGGCAATGCCCTGAAATTAGTAGTGCGGGAAATGGCGCCAACCCTGCGCTACCAGGACGAGCAGCTGTTGCTGGCCTGTGGTGCAAGCCTGATCGTGCCGTTCGGCGCCAGCCTGTCGCGTTTCCTGACCATGGTCGACAGCATCCAGGGTTATGTCTGGCGCCGCCACCTGCCGGCCGACTTCGATGCCTTGCTCGCTCGCCTGCGGCCAATGCCGGTCTGCGGCCTGGTGGCACCTCGGGTGTTTGCCGAAGCGGTGCGGCAGATGTGGCACGGCCATCGTAACGGCGAAATCGTCCACCAGCTCTTGGTGTTGCGCCCGGCACCGGGCCTGAGCCCGCTGCAGTCCTGCTCGCGCACGGTGTTCCGCCGCGATGGCGACATCGCCTGCGTGGTCGGCGAGGTGTTGTTCCTGTTTCTCTTCGCCTGCCGTTCGGAGGGCGTCGAGCAGGCGCTTGACCACATCTTCCAGTTGTCCTGGAAGGAGCTGTTCATCAACCAGGATCTGTTGGTCAGCCTCGACAGCCTGGACGCTCCGGCATTTCTCGACGAAACCGTACCGCAGCCGCCACTGGCCGAGTCGGTGGTGCTGCCAGCGGCGCTGAAACGGCCCACCCTGGTGCCTCGGCGGATCGCCCTGGACCCTGGAGGGGCAGCATGAACTTCGTGCAACTGCTTCAGGTAATTGGCATCAGTGCGCTGGTTACCTTGATCCTGGTCCTGTTCGTGGTGAGCGTGCGTGCCACCGTGAAGGGCTGGCTGAACCGCCTTTTGCGACCTCGTTACCTGAAGCCGGTGGGTGTACGCCGCCGTGTGGTGCGTCAGGACACTGAATAATGACCAGTTCGACAATTTCCGCCCGGGTGCCGGCCCGTTGGCACGGTCTGGGTGCCTGGAACCTCTATTTCCTGGCCAAGTTCCTGTTGGTCGCGGTTGGCATGCTGGACTTCCAGGCATTGCCCAATCTGCTGTTCGCGGCATTTCTGCTGATCCCGCTGCCGAGGCGCTGGCTGCGTGTCGGGCGCCAGGTCGTGGCCGTACCCGTGGGCATCGCGCTGTTCTATCACGACACCTGGCTGCCACCGTTCCGGCGCTTGCTGGCGCAGCCTGGGGTGCTCGATTTCTCGTGGGATTACCTGTTGGAACTGCTGGCCAGGTTCATCAACTGGAACCTGATCGGCGCCCTGTTGCTGCTGCTGGTGGGCTACCTTTACCTGCGTCATTGGCTGCGCCTGAGCACGCTGAGCTTGGCCGGCCTGGCATGGCTGGCGGTCGGCGGGCTGCCGGCGCTGAGCATCGGAGGTGGCCAGCCAGCCGTCGCCGGTGCTGCCAACCCGGCCACCACGGCCGCTGTTGCACCGGCTGCGGCCGTGGCCGACACGGCGACCCTGAATGCCTGGCTGGAGCGCTTCTTCGCCAGCGAGCGGCAACGGGTGACCACATTCCCTGCCGTGAAAGCGGACGAGCAGAACTTCGACCTGCTGGTAATCAACGTGTGCTCCCTGGCCTGGGACGACCTCTCGGCTGTCGGCATGCACGACAACGCCTTGTTCTCGCGCCTGGACGTGGTGTTCGATCAGTTCAACTCGGCGACCTCCTACAGCGGGCCGGCAGCGATTCGCATGCTGCGCGCCAGTTGCGGCCAGTCGTCCCATGCGGGGCTGTACCAGCAGGCGCCCGAACAGTGCCTGCTGTTCCAGAACCTGGCCAAGCTTGGGTTCCAGAGCCAGACGCTGCTCAACCACAGTGGGCGTTTCGACAACTTTATCGGCGACATCACCACCCAGCACATGCCGCAGCCAGGCTTCAGCGTCAGCGACTTCCCGCGGGCGCTGGTCAGCTTCGACGGCTCGCCGATCGCTGGCGACCTGGACGTACTGCACGGCTGGTGGGGCAAGCGCAAGAGTTCCGGCGCCGACCATGTTTCGTTGTTCTACAACACCATCAGCCTGCATGACGGCAACCGCATGGTGACCGCCGACGGCGGCACGCGCCCGGCCGATTACGCCACGCGGGCCAACCGCCTGTTCGGTGACCTCGGCAAGTTCCTCGACGAGCTCGAAGGCAGCGGCCGTCGCGTGGTGGTTGCCATCGTTCCCGAGCACGGCGCGTCCTTGCACGGTGACCGCATGCAACTGTCGGGCATGCGTGAGATCCCGACACCGTCGATCACCCATGTGCCGGTCGGCCTCAAGTTCATTGGCATGGGCCAACCGGCGCGTGGCGAGCCTCTGCGGGTCACCGCGCCTACCAGCTTCCTGGCGCTGTCCGAGCTGGTTTCCCGTGTGTATGCGGGCCTCGGGGCGGGGCAGACCCTCGACCTGCCAAGCCTGCTGACCGACCTGCCGACCACCGAGCGCGTGTCGGAAACCTCCGGTGCCCAGGTGCTGGACTACCAGGGCCAAACCTATATGCGCCTGCAAGGCCAGCCGGATTGGCAGCCTGTTCCGAAGGAGAGCCCATGAAGACTGGCAAAGCAGACCCATCCGACCGCAGTGATGATATCGCCCAGTTGCGCCAGTACTTGGCCATGCCTGCTTTGAGCTATCAGGACATTTCCATGATGGTCGGTGTGCAGCAGGCGTTGCAGCGCTGGCCGCTGCTGGGCGAAAGCTGCATGGCCCGCCTGGAAGAAGCTGCCTTGGCGCGGACCGAGCAGTCGAAGGCCGTGCAGTCATGATCAGCCTGGCCTTGCATGGACTGCGTGGTGGGTTGGGCCGTACTGCGCTGCTGGCGGCGCTGGGTTATGCCTTGCGTGAGCTGGGTGAGCGCGTGCTGCTGGTCGACATGAGCCCGGACAACCTGCTGGGCCTGCACTTCAACCTGCCACTCGAACAGCGCGACGGCTGGGCCTGTGCCGAGCTGCAGGGGCGGCCCTACGACGAGCCCCTTTATGAGGTACTCGATGGCCTGTGCGTGATGCCCTTCGGTGAAGTGGATCCGCACCGGCTCGGCGAGCTGCACGGCTATCAGCAGCCCGAAGTGTGGCGTACTCGCCAAGCCGCACTGGCCAAGCATTTCGACTGGCTGCTGTTCGACTTGCCTCACCCGGTAGCGACCAAGGCCGCACGTGGTTTCGTCACTGACATGCGGGTTCTGGTGGCCGAGGCTGAGATGACCAGCCACATCCTGCTGGGGCGTCAGCAGGTCGAGCGTTACGACATGCTGCTGGTCAACCGTTTCGACCCGGCCAGCAGCCTGCAGAGCGATGTGCTGATGGTGTGGCGTGACCTGTTCCGCAAGCGCCTGCCTATGCAACTGGTGCACCGTGACGAAGCGTTCGTCGAGGCCTTCGCCTGCAAGGCGCCGGTTGGCCATTACGCGCCGCAATGCCTGGCATCCCGGGATGTGCAAAGCCTGGCGGTACGTTGCCTGGCGAGGCGCGAAGCGTGAACGTGACCCCGCTCTCGGCCTACGCCCACTTCACCGCGCGCGGTGCACAACGTGGGGTCGCCCTGCTGTTCACCCTGGGTGTGTGGCTGGCGTTCCTGTTGCTGCGGCTGGAATCACCGGCCTGGCAGGCACTGCTGGCTGAACGTCAGCGCTTGTTCCCGCAGTTCGTCGGCAAGCGCCCGACGCTGGGCGACCCGCTGCGGCTGTTGATCCAGTGCGCCTGGCTGCTGCTGCGGCGGGTGCCACAGCCGCGCAAACCCGGTCGGCCGCTGCGTGTCTTGTCGTTCGCGAGCGGCTATCTGCGCGGCGCCTTGACGGTGCTGCGCAACTGCCGTGCGCGGGTGGCCGAAGCCATGGGCCAGGTGCCGGCGCGTTTTCGCGACAGCGACCTGCAGCAAGGTGCCGCCCAGCGCCTGAAAAGGCTGGGCGTGTTCGGCCGGCGCCTGTTCTATACCGTGCTCACCTCGTTCGCCGTGCTGCTGGCCGTGCTCTGCGTGACCGAGCCGTTCGGTTACTTGGCGCAGCTGGTGTTCATCTTCCTGCTGTGGGGTATCGCCATGCTGGTGCGCTACATGCCGGGCCGCTTCCCGACCCTGATGCTGATCGTGCTGTCGACGATAATTTCCTGCCGCTACCTGTGGTGGCGCTACACCTCGACCTTGAACTGGAACGACACGCTCGATCTTGTCTGCGGGGTGATTCTGCTCGCGGCAGAGACCTACTCCTGGTTCGTGTTGATCCTCGGTTACATCCAGACCTGCTGGCCATTGGAGCGTAAACCGGCGAACCTCCCGGAAGACCCGGCAAGTTGGCCCAAGGTCGATCTGTTGATCCCCACCTACAACGAAGACCTTTCGGTGGTGCGTACCACGGTGCTCGCTGCCCTAGGCCTGGACTGGCCGCGCGAGTGCCTGCGCATCTACATCCTCGACGATGGCAAGCGTGAGGAATTCCGCGCCTTCGCCGACGAGGTTGGCGTGGGCTACATCGTGCGGCCGAACAACCACCACGCCAAGGCCGGTAACCTCAACCATGCGTTGGGGATCACCGACGGTGAGCTCATTGCCATCTTCGACTGCGACCATGTACCGGTGCGCTCCTTCCTGCAGATGACCGTCGGCTGGTTCCTCAAGGACCCGAAGCTGGCGCTGGTGCAGACGCCTCACCACTTCTTCTCGCCCGACCCGTTCGAGCGCAATCTGGGTTCGTTCCGCCGCCGCCCCAACGAAGGCGAGTTGTTCTACGGGCTGATCCAGGACGGCAACGACATGTGGAACGCTGCTTTCTTCTGCGGCTCCTGTGCCGTGCTGCGGCGCACCGCGCTGGCAGACATCGGGGGCTTTGCCGTCGAAACTGTCACCGAAGATGCCCATACCGCGTTGCGCCTGCACCGCAAGGGTTGGACCTCGGCCTACCTGGGCATTCCCCAGGCTGCGGGCCTGGCCACCGAGAGCCTGTCGGCGCACATTGGCCAGCGCATCCGCTGGGCGCGCGGCATGGTGCAGATCTTCCGTACCGACAACCCCCTGTTCGGCCGCGGCCTGAGCCTGTTCCAGCGGATCTGCTACGCCAACGCCATGCTGCACTTCCTCGCCGGCCTGCCGCGCCTGGTCTTCCTCACCGCGCCGCTGGCGTTCCTGCTGCTGCACGCCTACATCATCTACGCGCCTGCCGTGATGATCCTGCTGTACGTGCTGCCGCACATGATTCACGCCAGCCTTACCAATTCGCGCATGCAGGGCAAGTACCGGCAGACCTTCTGGGGCGAGGTCTACGAGACCGTGCTGGCCTGGTACATCGCCCGACCGACCACGGTCGCTTTGTTCGCGCCGAAGAAGGGCAAGTTCAACGTCACCGCCAAGGGCGGTCTGATGGAGGAGGGCCAGTTCGACTGGCGCATCGCCCAGCCGTACCTATTCCTCGCGGGCCTCAACGTGGCCGGCCTGGGCTTTGCCGTCTGGCGCCTGTTCACCGGCCCGGCTGCGGAAATCGGTACGGTGATCGTCAGTTCGTTGTGGGTGACCTACAACCTGCTGATCCTCGGCGCCGCCTGCGCAGTGGCCGCCGAAGTGCGCCAGGTGCGCCGTGCGCACCGCGTGCAAATGCACCTGCCGGCCGCACTGCAGCTGGAGAGTGGTCATGGTTTCCCCTGCACCCTGGTCGACTATTCCGATGGTGGTATCGGCCTGCAACTGGGTGACGGTGTGAAGCCTGCATCAGGGGCGCGCGTGCGCCTGCTGCTGAGCCGCGGGCAGCGAGAATTTGCCTTCAATGCACGGGTCACCCGCATTGTCGGCCGGCATGTGGGCCTGACCTTCGAGGGCCTCAACCAGCAACAGCGCATCGACCTGGTGCATTGCACCTTCGCCCGCGCCGATGCCTGGCTGGGTTATCAGGACAAACACGAAGTCGACCGCCCGCTGCGCAGCCTGATGGACGTGCTCAAGTTGGGCGGCGTTGGCTACCTGCGCATGATCGAACACACCCCCATCTGGCTGCGCGGGTGGCTGCTGCCCCTGTACGAACTGCTGCGCTGGCTGGCCAGCTACCTGCCGCATACACCCCGACCTCTTCCTTCCACGAACCTTGCTGACCGAGACGCATGATGACTCGTTATCCCGCACGCACCTGGGGCCTGGCGATGGTGCTGCTTGCCTCGCTGTTCCAGAACGCTGCAGTCGCCGCTGTAGCCCCCCTTGCCATGCCGGCCGAGCCATTGGTGCCCAACTGGCCCGTCACCCAGACTTTCGAGCAGCTTGGCCGATCGGCCGACAGCCTGATGCTGGGCGTTCGCAACAGCGAAAACATCGAGTTTGGTCTGCGCCGGGATCGCCTGGCCACCGACGCGGTGCTGCAGCTGGACTACACCCCGTCGCCAGCCCTGCTGCCGAACCTGTCGCATCTGCGCGTGTACCTCAACGACGAGTTGATGGGGGTGGTGCCGATCGAGAAGGACCAGCTCGGCCAGCGCGTGCGTCGTCAGCTGCAGCTGGACCCGAAACTGATCAGCGATTTCAACCGGGTGCGCCTGGAGTTCGTCGGGCACTACACCGATATCTGTGAAGACCCGGCGCACAGCGGCCTGTGGCTGAACGTCAACCGCAAGAGCCAGGTGCAACTGCGCGAGCAGGCGCTGGCGCTGGAAAATGACCTGGCCTACTTCCCTTTGCCGTTATTCGATGTACGCGACACGAGCAAGGTCGAGTTGCCGGTGGTTTTTGCCGACACCCCGACCCTGGGCGAGCAGCGTGCCGCTGCCATCCTGGCGTCGTACTTCGGCAGCAAGGCCGGCTGGCGTAAGGCGACCTTCCCGGTGTCGTTCAACAGCCTGCCTGCCAGCGGCGAAAAACCGCAGCCAGCCATTGTCTTCGCCACCAATGATCGGCGCCCGGCGTTCCTCGCCGACCTGGAAAAATTCCCGGCGGTCGATGGCCCGGTGGTGCAGCTGATCGATCACCCGGGCAACCGCTGGAGCAAGCTGTTGCTGGTCCTGGGCCGCAATGACGAAGACCTGGTCAAGGCCGCCTCGGCGCTGGCCGTCGGCAGCGACCTGTTCCGCGGTTCGCGGGTCAAGGTCGAGCAGATGACCGCGTTGCAGCCGCGCAAGCCCTACGACGCGCCGAACTGGACGCGGACCGACCGCCCGGTGCGGTTCTCCGAGCTGCTCGATTACCCCGAGCAGTTGCAGGTCAGCGGCTTGCAGCCACGCCCTATCACCCTCGACGTGAACCTGCCCCCCGACCTGTTCGTCTGGCGCAACCAAGGTATTCCGCTACAGACCCTGTATCGCTACACCCCGCCAGCGGTTACCGATGAGTCGCGCCTGAGCATCAGCGTCAACGACCAGTACATCACCAGCATGCCGCTGGTGGGCAATGACCGCCGCAGCAGCACCCTGGAAGAGATGCGCCTGAACGTACTGTCCACCGACAGCACCGTCCTGACTGAGCAATCGTTGGTTCCGGCCCTGAAGATCGGCGCGCGCAACCGCCTGCGTTTCGACTTCAGCTTCGCCAGCACCCTGGGCAGCGCCCAGCGCGACCATTGCCAGACCTCGCTGCCGGTAGACGTGCGTGCGGCGATCGACGAAAACTCGACCATCGACCTCTCCGGCTACTACCACTACATGGCCATGCCTGACCTGCGCGCCTTCGTTCGCAGTGGCTTCCCTTACAGCCGCATGGCCGATCTGTCCGAGACCCTGGTGGTGGTACCGGCCAAGCCCACGGCGATGCAGGTCGGCACGTTGCTTGACGTCATCAGCAGCATCGGCGGGCAGGTGGGCTACCCAGCCCTGAATGTGCGGTTGAGCGACAACTGGAAGCAGGCTGCAGACGCCGATGCCGACCTGCTGCTGATTGGCAGCCTGCCCGAAGACCTGCGCGAGCAGCCGAACCTGGGCTTGTTGCTGAACGCTCAGCGCGATTGGATGGTGCAGGGGCGTGCGGTGGAGCAACCCGGCATCCGCCGCTTCGACACGGCCCCCGTGATGTCCAACAACCGCATCGAAGTCAGTGCGCAGGCACCGATTGCCGCGATCACCGGGCTGAAGTCGCCGTTCCACGAGCAGCGCAGCGTTGTTGCCTTGCTGGGTAGCTCTGATGACGCGTACGCCTTGCTGCGTGAAGTGCTGGCCGACTCCGGCAAGCTCGACGCCGTGGCAGGCTCCGTCGCCTTGGTGCGCAGCAGTGGTGTCAGCAGCCAGTTCGTGGGTGAGCACTACTATGTAGGCCAGCTGCCATGGTGGCTGCTGCTGTGGTTCCACCTCTCCGATTACCCGACACTGATCGCGGTGATCGCCGTCATCAGCGTGCTGCTGTTCGCCTTCCTGTTGTGGCGTGCGCTGCGTTGGGCCGGGCGTCGTCGCCTGAGCGGGGCTGATTGACCATGCGCCAGCTGTTGGCCTTGGTGCTGGTGTTGTGCATGCCCGGCGTCGCCCGCGCGGCGGCGGATTGCCCGTGGCCGGACTGGGAGCGCTTCAAGACCCACCTGATGAGTGCGGATGGCCGGGTGCTCGACCGTAGTGATGAGCGCCTGGTCACCACCTCCGAAGGGCAGAGCTATGCGCTGTTCTTCGCCCTGGTCGGCAACGACCGCCAGGCGTTCGACAACCTGCTGCGCTGGACCGGCAACAACCTGGCCGAAGGCGACCTTTCCCGGCATTTGCCGGCCTGGCTCTGGGGCCACGGCAAGCAGAAGCAATGGCAGGTGCTGGACAGCAACAATGCCAGCGATGCTGACCTGTGGATCGCTTACAGCCTGCTCGAAGCGGGGCGGCTGTGGAACGAGCCGGCGTATGCCCGGCTGGGCACACAGATGCTCTGGCGCATCGCCGCACAGACCGTGCGCAAGTTGCCGGGCCTGGGTGTGATGCTGCTACCGGCGGATTACGGCTTTGACGACAACCGAGGCTGGCGCCTGAACCCCAGCTACCTGCCGCCGCAATTGTTCGACCGCTTTGCCCTGGTGGACCCACTGTGGGGCGAGATGGCCAGCAACGTACGTCGCCTCTGGTTGCAGTCATCGCCCAACGGCTTTGCCCCGGACTGGTTGCTGTGGACGCCAGCGGCAGCCATCGAGCCCGACCCTGAGCACGGTAGTGCCGGGGACTATGACGCCATCCGCGTGTACCTGTGGCTGGGCATGCTGGCTAACGGTGCAGCGCAGCGTGACGAGCTGCTGCGTCACTTCGCACCGATGGTCACCGCCACTACCCAGGGTGGCCAGCCGCCGGAGAGCGTCGATGCCCGCACTGGCAAACAGAGCGGGCATGGCCCGGTGGGCTTTTCCGCAGCGTTGTTGCCATTGCTGGCCAGCGCCGCAGATGGCCACGCTACGCTTGAAGCCCAGCGCAAAAGGTTGCGCGAGCAGCCTGCCGAGCCACAGGCATATTACAACCAAGTCCTTGCCTTGTTCGGCCAAGGCTGGGACCAAGCCCGCTATCGCTTTGACAATCAAGGTCGTCTGCTGCCCGCCTGGAGTGCTCCATGTTCCGAATGATCGGCGTGCTGACGCTGACCGCTTTGTCCTGTGCCGTGGCCGCGCAGCCGAAAGACCGCGATGAGCAACGCCAATGGCTGCTGGAGCAGGTACGTATTGGCGAGGCGCTGCACCGCGACGACCTGATTCACGACGCCCTGGCCAGGCTGCGTTTGTTGGAGCCGCGCAACCCTGATGCCTTGCTGGCCTCGCTGAGCCTGGCGCTGCGTGAGCAGAAACCTGAAGAAGCCGAGCAACTGCGTGCAAGCATCGCTGCAGTGGCACCGGGCAGCCTCCAGGATCGGCAAGCCCGACGTCTGATGGCGCTGCAGCAGCCCGAGCAGGCGCAGCGTTTGCAGCAAGCGCGGCTCATGGCAGTGACGGGGCGCTATGACGAGGCTCTGGTCGCCTATGACCAGTTGTTCGGCGGTGAACCGCCCAGCCTGGACCTGGCCTTGGACTACTGGCGCGTGCGTGGCAACCTGGCCGGTCAGCGGCCGGAAGCGATCCGCCAGCTGCAGGAGCTTGATCGCCAGTACCCAGGCAACGTCGGCTTGCGCCAGACCTTGGCCGCCTGGCTGTTCAGCGAGGACCGTGACAGTGAAGCCCTGGCCATCCTCGACCAGTTGTCGCGTGACCCGACGGCACGCGATGCCGCCGCCCAGCGCGAGTTCGACTACCTGTCCGAGCAACCGGTGAGTGCCAACAGCGTCGCTGCCTGGCAGGCATTCGTCCAGCGCTATCCGGCATCGCCGCTGTTGCCGCTGGCCAATGACAACCTCAAGCAGCAACGCACCCTGGTGGGTGACCCGGCCTGGCAGGCTGGGCAACGTGGCAAGGCGTTGCTCGATCAGGACCGCAACGTCCAGGCAGAAGCACAGCTGCGCCTGGCCCTGCGCCGTTATGCCGATGATGCCAGCCTGCACGGCGCGCTCGGCGTTGCGCTGATGCGTCAACGCCGTTACGGGGAAGCCAACGCGGCATTCCACCAAGCGGTTACCATCGAGCAGAACACCCGCCTGATGAGTAAATGGAAAGACCTCGAAGCCTCCAGCCAGTACTGGGGGATGCTGCAGCGGGCTGACAGCGCGCTGGAGAAACAGGACTTGCGCACTGCCCGTTCGCTCTACCAGCAGGCGCGCCAGCAGCGTCCTGACGATGAGTTCGCCATGCTGGGTCTGGCCGATGTGTCGTTCGCTGAAGGTGACCTGGCCAGTGCCGAACGGCAATACCTGCAGGTGCAGCGCAAGGTACCGGGCAATGAAAGCGCGGTGCGCGGCCTGATGCGCATCTATCAGGCGCAGTCGACAGACAAGGCCGAAGCGTATCTGAGCAGCCTGCCTGCGGCCCAACAGGTCCAGTTCGCCAGCCTGCGCCGTAGCCTGGAGCTTGGCCGCCTGCGCGAGCAGGCAGATGCCGCCGTGCAGAGGCAGGATTGGGCTAGCGCTAGCCGGCTACTGACGCAAGCTGCCGAGCTGGCGCCCGATGAGCCCTGGCTGGCCTACCAACTGGCCAACAGCCTGCACCAACAAGGCCGTAACGCTGAGGCCGACGCCGCATTCAATCGCGTATTGCAGCTCCAGCCCACCGATCCTGCCACGCGTTACGCCCATGGCTTGTACCTGGAATCCAGTGATCGCGATGCACAGGTTCAGGACACCCTGCGCGCCGTGCCACAAGGTGCCTGGACCGACGACATGCGCGTCCTCGACAAGCGCGTGCGCCGGCGCATGACCCTGGCTCAGGCTCAGCGCCTGCAGGATCTGGGTCGCACCGACGAGGCCAGCGCCGTGCTGGAAGCTGGCCTGGCCCATGGCGAGGGTGATCCGGACGACCTGCTGTTGATGGCGGACTGGGCGGCACAGCGGGGCGATCATCGTAAGGCACTGGGTTACTACCAGCGCGTGCTGCAGGTTCAGCCGCAGCGTGCGCAGGCGCGCCTAGGCGTGATGGAGAGCTGGATTGCCGAAGGCGACCTGGCCCGCGTACGCCAGGCACTGGAGGTGCAGCCGCTGCAGCTGACCGACGAGCAAGGCGATGCACAGCGCCGCTATGCTGAAGTGCTGGCCGCCCTGGGCGAGAAGGAAAAAGCGGCCCAGCTGCTGGAGCATGTCGCCGCCAAACAGTCGCAGCCCGACCCGTTGCTGCGCCGCGACGCAGCCAGGCTGGTGGCGGCCAACGACCCACAGCGAGCGCTGGATCTGTATGCCGCAGCAATGGCCGATGCGCAGATGATCAGCCGCTCGCAGGCCTCGCCGCGTGACGACCGGGCCATGACCTTCGCCAGCCGGGCGAAGGACAGCGATGACTGGCTGGCGCGCAGCCTGCGCAGCGACGTCGATGAGCTGTACCAGCAGCGCAATACCAATGTCACCCTCATGCATGACTACGGTTGGCGCAAGAACGACGGCACGCCCGGTATCTCCCGCCTGAGCACCCAATCGACCTTGCTGCATGTCGATACGCCTTGGGAAGACGGCAGGGCGTTTGCGCGGGTCGAGCGCATTGGTATGGATGCCGGCTCGTTTGACCTCGACGAAAACGGCAACAACACCGCTGACTTCGGTACCTGCCCGTTTGTCGGCGTCACCCGCAGCGGCGCACCTCTGCCGACCTGCCAGCCGGGCTCGCAGACGGCCAATGGCGGTGTGCTGGCGATGGGATGGCAGAACAGCCGCTGGGGCTTCGACCTGGGCACGACCCAGGGTTATGAGGTCAATAACTGGCTAGGCGGCGCAATCGTCAATGGCGACTTGGGGCAGGTGGGTTGGTCGCTGGCGGCCTCGCGCCGGCCGATGAGCAACTCGCTGCTGTCGTTCGCCGGCGCGCGCGACCCGGCTACCAACGTGCGCTGGGGTGGCGTCACGGCCAACGGCGCGACGCTGGGGCTGAGCTGGGACCAGGGGGGGGATCACGGTGTCTGGGCAAGCCTTGGCCACCATTGGCTGGTCGGCGAGAACGTTGCCGACAACCAGCGCACCCGCGCCATGGCAGGGTATTACTACCGCGCCGTGGAGAAGGCTGACGAGCGCATGCGCGTGGGCCTCACCGTGATGAACTGGCGCTATGACAAGGACCTGGGCGGCTACAGCCTCGGTCAGGGTGGCTACTACAGCCCGCAACGCTACGAGTCGATCGGTGTGCCGGTCAGCTATGCCTGGCGCAACTATGACTGGTCGTTCCTGCTGGAAGGCTCGGCCAGCTGGTCACATGCCAGCAGCGACAGCAGCCGGCTCTACCCGGACGATAGCCTCAACCGCAAGTTGCTGGCGCGTTACGACATCATCGAATCGAACATCGATGCGACCACCGATGCCAGCAGCAGCACAGGCGTGGGCTATCGCCTGCATGGTGCCTTCGAGCGGCGCCTGAACGATCGCTGGGCGCTGGGCGGAGGTTTCGACTGGCAGCACAGCAAGGATTATGCGCCCAGCCACGCCATGCTCTACGTGCGCTACCTGTTCGAGCCGTGGCGCGGCAACCTGGCCTTGCCGGTCACCTCGCTGGAGCCTTACAGCGAATGGCGTTGAGGGGCGCCTGGCGCCCCTTTTCAGTGCGCGAACCGTTTCATATGGTTATGCGCTAACGGTATTTAAAATATTTTTCTTATGCCTTTATAGTCATTCCCACTGCGTACCCGTCGACCAATCGATGCGCCGCACGACTTGAACCCACACGGGTAATCCCCGTGCGTTTCTGATCGTTGCGCGCCATTGAAGTCGCGCACTGCGTGGGAGTGACACATGCCAGCCGCCTCGAACGCCTTGTCGTCCATCGACAGCGCCCAGCCGCAAACCTTTGAAATCCGCCCGTTCTCGGGTGCCGTCGGCGCCGAGATCATTGGCCTGGACCTGGCCAAGCCGGTCACCGCCGAGGATTTCACCCGAATTCATCGCGCCCACCTCGACCACCATGTGCTGGTGTTCCGTGACCAGCGCATCAGCCCGCAACAACAGATTGCCTTCAGCCGCCGCTTTGGCGAGTTGCAGATCCATGTGCTCAAGCAGTTCCTGCTCACTGGCTACCCAGAAATCCTGATCGTCTCCAACATCATCGAGAACGGCCAGAATATCGGCCTTGGCGATGCCGGCAAGTTCTGGCACTCGGACCTGTCGTACAAGGAGCTGCCAAGCCTTGGCTCCATGCTGCACGCACAGGAGCTGCCCAGCGAAGGTGGCGACACCCTGTTCGCCGACATGCACAAAGCCTGGGACGCTGTACCCCAGGCCCTGCGCAAAGTGGTCGAGGGCCGCAGTGCCGCGCACTCCTACACCGCCCGTTACGCCGAAACCAAATTTGAAGGCAACTGGCGCCCGACCTTGACCGCCGAGCAGCTCGCGCAGGTGAAAGAGGTCATCCACCCGGTGGTGCGTACCCACCCGGAAAACGGCCGTAGGGCGCTGTTCGTCAGCGAAGGCTTCACTACCCGCATCGTCGGCCTGCCTGACGATGAAAGCCGCGACGTGCTGCAGCAGCTGTACGCGCTGAGCGTGCTTGAGCAGAACATCTACCGCCACCAGTGGCAGCCCCACGACCTGGTGTTCTGGGACAACCGTTCGCTGATCCACCTGGCCACCGGCTGCCCCGCGCACCTGCGCCGCAAACTGTTCCGCACCACCATCCAGGGCGATGCCCCGTTCTGACGACTGAGGAATTCATCATGCGCAAATCCATCAGCCGCCTGGCGGCAAGCATTGGCCTGGGCGCCAGCCTGGTCGTTGGCAGCCTGGCGGCCCCCGCCGTGGCGCAAGCCGAAGGCAAGATCCGCATCGCCGAGCAGTTCGGCATTGTCTACCTGCTGCTCAACGTGGTGCGTGACCAGCACCTGATCGAGAAGCACGGCAAGCAGCAGGGCATCGACATCGAGGTTGACTGGGCGCAGCTGTCCGGCGGCTCGGCGATCAACGACGCACTGCTGTCCGGCTCGGTGGACATCGCCGGTGCCGGGGTTGGCCCGCTGCTGACCGTGTGGGACCGCACCAAGGACCGGCAGAACGTCAAGGCCGTGGCCTCACTGGGCAACTTCCCGTACTACCTGGTCAGCAGCAACCCAAACGTGAAGACCATCGCCGACATTACGGACAAGGACCGCATTGCGGTACCTGCTGTGGGTGTTTCGGTGCAATCGCGCTTCCTGCAGTACGCCGCCGCCCAGCAGTGGGGCGACAAGGAATACAACCGCCTCGACAAGTACACCCTGGCCGTACCGCACCCGGATGCCACCGCCGCGCTGCTGGCCGGTGGCACCGAACTGAACGGGCACTTCTCCAACCCGCCGTTCCAGGACCAGGTGCTGGCCAACAAGAACGTGCACGTGGTGCTCAACAGCTACGACTTGCTCGGCCCAAACTCGCCGACCCTGCTGTTCGCTACCGAGAAATTCCGTAACGACAACCCCAAGACCTACAAGGCCTTCGTCGACGCCCTGGCCGAGGCGGCGGACTTCGCCCAGAACGACAAGGCCGCTGCAGCGGATACCTACATCCGCGTGACCAAGGCCAAGATCGACCGCGACGCGCTGATCAAGCTGATCGACAACCCGCAGTACGAGTTCACCGTCACCCCGAAAAACACCTACAAGCTGGCCGAGTTCCTGTATCGGGTAGGCGCCATCAAGCACAAGCCAGCGTCGTGGAAGGACTACTTCTTCCAGGATGAACGGCCGCTGCAAGGGAGCTGACCGACCATGACCGCCCCATTGCCAGGCCACACGGCCAGCAACCTGAGCCGTGTCGCTACACCGCCGTTGCTCAAGGTGGACAACCTGAGCCTCGAATACCGCACCGCGCAGCGCGTGGTGCGGGCCACCCATCAGGTCAGCTTCGAAGTTGACCGCGCCGACCGTTTCGTCCTGCTTGGCCCGTCGGGCTGCGGCAAGTCCACCCTGCTCAAGGCCGTGGCCGGCTTCATCAACCCCCGGGAAGGGCAGATCCTGCTGCAGGGCCAACCGGTCAATGGCCCCGGCCCTGACCGCATCGTGGTGTTTCAGGAGTTCGACCAGCTGCCGCCGTGGAAAACGGTGAAAGAGAACGTCATGTTCCCGCTGCTGGTGTCTGGCCAGCTCAAGCGCGCCGAGGCCGAGGAGCGGGCCCTGCATTACCTGGAAAAGGTCGGCCTGGCCGCCTTTGCCGATGTCTACCCGCACATGTTGTCGGGCGGAATGAAGGCACGCGTGGCGATCGCCCGGGCGTTGGCCACACAGCCGAAAATACTGCTGATGGACGAGCCGTTCGCTGCGCTCGATGCGCTGACCCGACGCAAGATGCAAGAAGAACTGCTGCTGCTGTGGGAGGAAGTGCGTTTCACCTTGCTGTTCGTCACCCACTCCATCGAGGAAGCGTTGGTGGTCGGCAACCGCATCCTGCTGTTGTCGCCCCACCCGGGCCGGGTACGGGCCGAGGTGCACAGCCACCAGTACGACCTTGGCAGCCTCGGCGCTGCGGACTTCCAGGCCAGTGCGCGACGCATCCATCGCTTGCTGTTCGACGAGGCCGAAGCCCCCGAGCAGGCCGATGACCTGGGCTTCAACGACATTCGCATTGCCTACTGACAGGAGCTTCAGCCATGACCCCTACACCTGTGCGCCAGGAATACGAGGTGCAGCTGGAGCCTTTGCTCAGTGTGCCTGTGGAGCGCAATCTACCGTTGGCCCAGCGCCTGTGGCAGCACGGCTGGCTGCGCAAGGCCGTGATTCTGGTGGTGATCGCCGCCTTGTGGGAAGCGATCGCGCGCTACCAGGGCAACGACCTGCTGCTGCCAACCTTTCTGCAGACCGCCGCCGCATTGTGGGACGGCCTGCTTAGTGGCGAGCTGCCTGCCAAGGTCGGCGTGTCGCTGGTGATTTTGCTCAAGGGTTACCTGCTGGGCATCGTCCTGGCCTTCGGCCTGACCAGCTTGGCGGTGTCGACCCAGCTCGGTCGCGACCTGCTGGGCACCCTGACCTCGATGTTCAACCCCTTGCCGGCGATTGCCCTGCTGCCGTTGGCGTTGCTTTGGTTCGGGCTGGGCGACAACAGCCTGATCTTCGTGCTGGTGCATTCGGTGCTGTGGGCGCTGGCGCTGAATACCTATGCGGGCTTTCTCGGGGTGTCGGAAACCTTGCGCATGGCAGGGCGCAATTATGGCCTGAAAGGGCTGCGTCTGGTCCTGCACATCCTGGTACCGGCGGCGCTGCCGTCGATCCTCTCGGGGCTGAAGATCGGCTGGGCGTTCGCCTGGCGCACCCTGATCGCCGCCGAACTGGTGTTCGGCGCCAGCAGCGGCAAGGGCGGGCTGGGCTGGTGCATCTTCCAGAACCGCAACGAGCTGTATACCGACAAGGTGTTTGCCGGATTGGCGGTAGTGATCCTGATCGGTTTGCTGGTCGAGGGGTTGGTGTTCAATACCCTTGAGCGGTTGACCGTTCGGCGATGGGGCATGCAGCGGTAATACATCTGTGCCGACCTCTACGCGGGCTTGCCCCGCGAAGAGGCCTAATTCATGTACTGTGCTGCCGCATTACTCAAGGTCCTGGCGATCTCCTCGCGTAAAGTTTGCGGCTCTTCGACCACCAAGCCTTCCCCTTGGCTAAGTACCCACCAGCGCAACGGCCCGCCATCTTCCACCGTGGCCCGCAGTCGATGCCCCTGCTCGAGTGCAGTCAACTGCATGTCCAGGCTCAACGGCGCCTCGCGCAACTGCCGGGCCAATGGGTCGCTGATCCAGGCCTGCATCTCGATCCCTTCACCCTGCGCCGGCTGAAGCGAATCACCCCGCAAATATCCCTGCAGGTCGAAATTCCCCCGCAACTCGCCAGCAACGTTCGCCGACCAGTGCCAGCCAAACGGAATGCTCTTGTCATTGCGATCCAGCGGAAAGATCAGCGACAGCTCGTTAAGGTCCCGCTCCACCGTGCGTTTGCTGATGTTGAAGCCGACATCTCGCAGGCGCCACACCAGTTCGGCACTGGTAATGCCCGGGGAGCGGCTCGGTAACTGGCGCAGCAGCGCCCACTGACGGCTGAGGGTGGCGCGGGTGGTGGCGAACGGCAAAAGGTAACGTCCTTGTCTAGGCTTGCCGCAACAGGATGGCGGCGCGAGCGGGTCATGGCAATTAGCCATAACTCGTTCAGATCCACGAATGCGCAATTGGTTGCCTTGCCTCGAATCGTTCGCGACAGGTTTTGACGTGACGTCGCGCAGAATCACGCCTCATCACAGCCGCGGTCGGGCCTGTGGGTCGTTCAATGAGGATGAACATGTCAGCTGTCAGCAATATCCATTCGCTGCTCGCCCGTCTTCTGCCTGAGCAGGTCATTTGCCCACCGACATATGTCGGCAGGCGACAGCGACTGTTTGCCGGGGTTGGGCAGCCCAGCCAGCGCGCGCTGCTGGTCAACCGTCTGGACGAGGCCCACGACCTGCAGGCGGTGTACACCGATCTGCGCCAACAGGCTCTGGCCGGAAACGTGGCAGCACTCAACGACCTCGGCTGGATCTGGCTCAATGGCAAGTACTGGCGTGCCGACACTACCCTGGCCGGGCACCTGCTGCGCATGGCGGCGCTGCAGGGCAATGCGGCGGCGTGGTTCAACCTGGGGCAGCAGCACTACTTCGGCAAGGGTGTCGAGACTTCCTATGCCCAGGCCGAGGAATGTTATCGCCAGGCCTTCGAGCGCGGCATGCTGCATGCCGCTGCCGCGCTGGGAGACCTGTACGAAGAAGAAGTCTGCGATGCCGCGCTGGGCTGGCAGGTGGACCCGGGCCAGGCCTACCAATGGTTCTTGCGTGGCGCCGAGCGGGGCGAGGCGCGTTGCCGGTTCGAAGTGGGCTACCGCTTATTGCATGGCTTATACGTGGAGGCGGACATCAAGGCCGCGCTGTATTGGCTGGAGTTGGCAGCGGCAACCGGCGTGATGCAGGCGGCCGAGGAGTTGGCGGTGCATTTCAGCAGCCGGGATGACGCCCGTTACCAGAACTGGCGTGACCGGGCGGTGCAGATGGGCAGCACCTTGGCCCTGACCATGAAACTGGAAGACCAGGTTCAGCCCTGAATGAACAAGAATTCATCAAGGCCCCCCGTCGCCCGCTGTTGACGACAGGGGGAGGCACAGGCGTATATTGATAGTTAGCAAACTATGAATATCCTTGGTTCTTCTCATGTCCATTGACTCCCTGCGCCTGCAAGTCAGTAGCGGCATGGTGGTTGCCGCTCGCCACTGGCGGCGCATCTGCCACAACGCCCTGATCGGCTACGGTATCTCCGAGGCCTGCGCCGCACCGTTGCTGATGATCGTGCGCCTGGGCGATGGCGTGCACCAGGTGGCCGTAGCCCAGGCTGCTGGCCTGGAAAGCCCGTCGCTGGTGCGCCTGCTCGACCAGCTGTGCAAGGCTGGCCTGGTCTGCCGCAGCGAAGACCCGCTGGACCGCCGTGCCAAGGCCCTGAGCCTGACCGCCGAAGGCCGTCGCTTGGCCGAAGCCATCGAAGCCGAGCTGGTGCGCGTACGCCATGACGTGCTGCAAGGCATCGACGAGGCCGAGCTGCAGGCTGCGCTGCGCGTGTTACGTGCCTTCGAAGCCGCTGGTTTGGGTACTGCAGGCGGGGTGGCATGAACGGTTTCTTCAGCTCGGTGCCGCCGGCACGCGACTGGTTCTATGGCGTGCGCACCTTCGCCGCGTCGATGATTGCCCTGTACATCGCCCTGCTGTTGCAGTTGCCGCGCCCGTATTGGGCGATGGCCACCGTTTACATCGTCTCCAGCCCGTTCGTCGGCCCGACCAGCTCCAAGGCGGTGTATCGCGCCGTGGGAACGCTGCTCGGTGCTGCCGGGGCGATCTTCTTCGTGCCACCGTTGGTGCAGTCGCCGTTACTGCTGAGCATCGCCATCGCCCTGTGGACCGGCACCTTGCTGTTCCTCTCGCTGAACCTGCGCACGGCCAACAACTATGTGCTGATGCTGGCCGGCTACACCTTGCCGATGATTGCCCTGGCAGTGGTCGACAACCCGCTGGTGGTGTTCGACGTGGCGTCCTCCCGGGCCCAGGAAATCTGCCTGGGGATCGTCTGCGCGGCAGTGGTCGGTGCGATCTTCTGGCCGCGCCGCCTGGCCCCGGTGGTGGTGGGCGCCACTGGCAACTGGTTCACCGAGGCGATCCGCTACAGCGACACCTACCTCGCCCGTGAAGCCAGCGCCGACAAGGTCGGTGGCATGCGCGGCGCAATGGTCACCACCTTCAACTCGCTGGAGTTGATGATCGGCCAGCTCGGCCACGAAGGTGCCGGCCCGCATACCCTGAAGAACGCCCGCGAGCTGCGCGGGCGGATGATTCACCTGCTACCGGTGATCGACGCTCTCGACGATGCCTTGGTCGCCCTCGAAGGCCGCGCGCCGGCCCATTACGGGCAGATCCAGCCGGTGCTGGACGCTGCCCGTGAATGGCTCAAAGGCACCGCCGACAGCGCCTCCATAGCCCGCTGGACCGCCCTGCACGAGCAGATCGACCGCCTGCAGCCCGGTGCTGCCGCCCTCGATCAGCGTGCCGAGTTGCTGCTGTCCAACGCCCTGTACCGCCTGACCGAGTGGGCCGACCTGTGGCAGGACTGCTGCTCCTTGCAGCACGCCCTGCGCACCGACGACCCCAAGCCCTGGCGCGCGGTCTACCGCCACTGGCGCCTGGGCCGCCTGACCGCGTTCTTCGACCGTGGCCTGATGCTCTACTCGGTGGTTTCCACGGTGCTGGCGATCATCGTCGCCTGCGGCCTGTGGATTGGCCTGGGCTGGAACGACGGCGCCAGTGCGGTGATCCTTGCCGCTGTGTCGTGCAGCTTCTTCGCCGCCATGGACGACCCGGCGCCGCAGATCTACCGGTTCTTCTTCTGGACCCTGATGTCGGTGATCTTCTCCAGCCTGTACCTGTTCCTGGTGCTGCCCAACCTGCACGACTTCCCGATGCTGGTGCTGGCCTTCGCGATCCCGTTCATCTGTGTCGGTACCCTGACCGTGCAGCCGCGCTTCTACCTCGGCACCCTGCTGACCATCGTCAACACCTCGACGTTCATCAGCATCCAGGGCGCCTACGACGCTGACTTCTTCACCTTCCTCAATTCCAACCTGGCCGGCCCCGTGGGCCTGCTGTTCGCCTTCATCTGGACCCTGGTAATGCGCCCGTTCGGCGTGGAACTGGCGGCCAAGCGCATGACCCGCTTCGTCTGGCGCGACATTGTCGAGATGACCGAGCCGGCGACCCTGGCCGAGCATCGCCAGGTCGGCGTGCAAATGCTCGATCGCCTCATGCAGCACCTGCCGCGCCTGTCGCAGACCGGCCAGGACAGTGGCGTGGCGCTGCGTGATCTGCGCGTGGGGTTGAACCTGCTCGACCTGCTGGCCTATATGCCGCGCGCCGGCCAGCAGGCCCGCGAGCGCCTGGGCACGGTGATCGAGGAAGTCGGCGCGCATTACGCCGCCTGCCTGCGTGCGGGCGAGCGCCTGCATGCCCCGGCCGCGCTGCTGCGCAACATGGAGCGTGCGCGCCTGGCGCTGAACCTGGATGAACTGTACGAGCGCGGCGATGCCCGCACTCATCTGCTGCATGCCCTGGCAGGCCTGCGCCTGGCCTTGCTGCCGGGTGTCGAGGTGATGCTCGAGCCTGCAGAACAACCGCAACTGCCCCCCGGCCTCGACGGAGCGCCCCTGTGATCGGTGAACTGGATATCAGCGGGGTGTTCCTGCCCACGCTGCTGGTGATGATGTTTGGCACCTACCTGCTGTTCCTGGGGGTGCACACGGTGCTGGTGCGCCTGCATTTCTACCGCCTGGTCTGGCACCGGGCGCTGTTCAACGTTGCCCTGTATGCCGTGCTGCTGGGTGCGGTCGACCACTTTTGCCGAAGCCTGATGCTGCCATGAAAAAACCTTTGCTGACCCTGGGCCGTGTGGTCCTGACCTTGCTGGTAGTGACCTTCGCCGCCGTGCTCGTGTGGCAGATGGTGGTGTACTACATGTTCGCCCCCTGGACCCGCGACGGCCACATCCGTGCCGACGTGATCCAGATCGCCCCGGACGTGTCCGGCCTGATCCAGAAGGTCGAGGTGCGCGACAACCAGACCGTCAAACGCGGCGACGTGCTGTTCACCATCGACCAGGACCGCTTCACTCTGGCCCTGCGCCAAGCCAAGGCGACCCTCGGCGAGCGCCAGGAAACCCTGGCCCAGGCGTCGCGCGAAGCGCAGCGTAACCGCAAGCTCGGCAACCTGGTGGCGGCCGAGCAGCTGGAAGAGAGCCAGTCCCGCGAGGCTCGCGCCCGTTCGGCGGTCAGCGAGGCCCAGGTGGCGGTCGACACTGCCCAGCTCAACCTCGACCGCTCGGTGGTGCGCAGCCCGGTAGATGGCTACCTCAACGATCGCGCCCCGCGTGACCATGAATTCGTCAGCGCTGGCCGCGCGGTGCTGTCGGTGGTCGACAGCGCCTCGTACCACGTCGATGGCTACTTCGAGGAAACCAAGCTCGGTGGCATTCACATCGGCGACGCCGTGGACATCCGCGTGATGGGCGACAACACCCGCCTGCGCGGCCACGTGCAGAGCTTCGCCGCCGGCATCGAAGACCGTGACCGCGTCAGCGGCGCCAATCTGCTGCCCAACGTCAACCCGGCGTTCAGCTGGGTGCGCCTGGCCCAGCGCATTCCGGTGCGCATCGCCTTCGACGAAGTGCCGGAAGACTTCCGCATGATCGCCGGGCGCACGGCCACTGTGTCGATCCTCGAGGGCCAGCGCCCATGAAACAGCTGATCCTGGCGGGGTTCTGCCTGTCCCTGGGGGCCTGCATGATGGTCGGCCCCGATTACCAAGTGCCGAAGGATGCGGCGGTGCAACGCAGCGATCTCAACGGCCCGCTGCGCCAGGATGCCGACAGCGTGGTGTCGGCGCCGGTGCCCGAGGACTGGTGGCAGCTGTATCAGGATCAACGCCTCAACGAGTTGGTGCGCCAGGCGCTGAGTGCCAACACCGAATTGCGCGTGGCTGCGGCCAACATCGCCAAGGCTCGCGCCCAGGTCGAAGTGGCCGAGTCCCAGGGCGGCTTCAATGGCGGCATCAAGGCCGGCGCCCAGCGCTTGCAGGAGTCTGGCCAGGCCTTCCTGCTGCCGGAGAAGGTGCCGGTGGCCAACATTGGCGAGGCGATCATCAGTGCCTCGTACCAGTTCGACCTGTGGGGCACCTTCAAGCGCGGCACCGAGGCCGCCAAGGCCAACGCCGACGCAGTGCAGGCCGCCGCCGACACCGCCCGAATCACCCTGGTGGCCGATGTGGTCAAGGCCTACACCCAGGTGTGCTCGGCCAACGAGGAGTACCACATCGCCCGCGAGTCGCTCGACCTGCAGGAACAGAGCGTGAAGCTCAACCAGCGCCTGCGCGACGCCGGCCGTGGCGACGAAACCCAGGTGACCCGCTCGCAGACCCAGTTCAAGTCGTTGCGCGCCGAACTGCCGCGCTTCAAGGCCGAGCGCGAAACGGGCATGTATACCCTGGCGGCGCTGCTGGCCAAGCCTGTGGATAAGTTGCCCGCCGGTACCGCGGATTGCGCCGAGCTGCCACAGCTCAATCAGTTGGTGCCGGTGGGTGACGGCGCGGCCCTGCTCAAGCGCCGCCCGGATGTGCGCCAGGCCGAACGCCAGCTGGCGGCGGCCACCGCCGAAATCGGCGTGGCTACGGGTGCGCTGTATCCGGACATCAGCATCGGTGCCCAGGTCGGCACCATCGGTATTCTTGAAGACCTCGGCGATCCGTCGACCAACCGTTGGGGCTTTGGTCCGCAGATCAGCTGGAGCATCCCGACCAACGGCACCCGTGCGCGAATTCGCATGGCTGAAGCCTCGACCCAGGCGGCCCTGGCGCATTTCGACGGCGTGGTGCTGAACGCCATTCGCGAAACCCAGACCCGTCTGGCGCAGTACAGTGCTTTGCTGGACCGGCGGGATGCGTTGGCCGAGGCGGAGAAGTCGGCGAAGGAAGCGGCGGACCAGACGCACCGGTATTACCAGGCAGGGCGTGAGTCGTTCCTGGCGGATTTGCAGGCGACGCGAACCTATACCGATGTGCGGGCGCAGTTGGCGGCGGCCAATAGTCAGGTGGCGGTGGGGCAGATTGGCGTTTTCCTGGCGTTGGGAGGTGGGTGGAAGGACACTGGGAAGCAGTGAGGGCACGGGGCAGGTCTGACAGGTGCCTGCCTTGGCATTTTCAGCGCCCATGAAATCTGTCGGCATGCCTCGCAAGGCGATCGGGCGTGAGACACCCGTTGGGTACATGGCGCATCGCTGTGGCAATCCACTTCATCAGATTTGTCTCAAGATTTTTCATGAAATCCAGCCTCAGCCCTTGAGAGAAGCAAAGTGGAAGTGAACAATGTTCTCTTTCGCATTCCCTCCGAGAGTGGCCATGAAAACCCGTTCCCGTCTGCTCGCCTGGTTGCCAGCTGTAATGCTCGGCCCGTTGCTGGCGCTGTGCAGCACCTTGGCGCAGGCCGAAGCGCCCGCCGATGCCGCCAAAGCCCTGCATTTGCTGGACTACATTGGTGCCGACTACCCGCCGACCGTGGCAAACGGCAAGGTCATCGACGATGGCGAATACCGTGAGCAGCAAGAATTCAGCACCGTGCTGGCCGAGCTGATCGACAGCCTGCCAGCCAACACCGAGCAAGCTGGCCTGCAGCAAGGGGTACACGCGCTGCGCCAGGCCATCGACCAGCGCCAGGACGGCGCAGCGGTAGCCAAGCAGGCGCGCCAACTGGGCGCCCGCCTGGCGGTGGCCTACGAGGTCAGCCAGGCCCCGGTGATCACCCCGGACCCGGCCCGTGGCGCCTCGCTGTATGCGCAGAACTGCTCGATCTGCCACGGTGATACCGGCACGGGCGATGGCCCGGCAGGTGTGGGCCTGGAGCCAGCACCGGCCAACCTGCGCGACACCGCACGTCTTGACCAGTTGAGCCTGTTCGACCTGTACAACACACTGGCGCTGGGTATCGACGGCACCGAGATGCCGTCGTTCGCCGACCAACTGGATGAGCGCCAGCGTTGGGACGTGGCAGCCTACATCGCCAGCTTCACGGCCAATCCTGAGGCTGCCAAGGGCAACAAGACCTGGAACATCGCCGACTTGGCCCGCCAGACCCCGGCCGAAGTCGCCGCCAATGAAGGCGCCGCGTCGGTCGAGGCGTTCCGCGCCCAGCGTGCCCAGCCGCCACAGGTCAAGCGTGGCCCGTCGCAGTTGCTCGAATATACGGCAAGCACGCTGGACAAGAGCCTGGCGGCCTACCGTGCAGGCGATCACGACCAAGCCTACGACCTGTCGGTGGCGGCTTATCTGGAAGGCTTCGAACTGGTCGAAAGCTCGCTGGACAACATTGATACCGTAGCGCGCAAGAGCACCGAAAAGGCCCTGATGGCCTACCGTCAGTCGCTGCAGGACGGCCTCCCGGTCGCCCAGGCCGAACAGCGTCTGAGCGAAGCGAAAACCAAACTCGACCAGGCCGCAAAGCTGTTGGGCAGCGATGGCCTGAGCTGGTCGCTGAGCTTCATTTCCGGCCTGCTGATTCTGCTGCGCGAAGGCCTGGAAGCGATCCTGGTGCTGGCCGCGGTGCTGGCGTTCCTGCGTAACACCGGCCAGCAGTCGGCCATCCGCAGTGTCAACATCGGCTGGGGCCTGGCGCTGGTTGCCGGGTTTGCCACCTGGGCCGTGGCGGCCTACGTGATCGACGTGGGCGGTGCCCAGCGTGAGCTTCTGGAAGGCAGCACGGCCTTGTTCGCCAGCGTGATGGTGCTGTGGCTGGGTGTGTGGATGCACGACCGCCGCCATGCTGCTGCCTGGCAGGACTACATCAAGAGCAGCCTGGTCAGTGGCGGCGGGCGCTTCGGCTTTGCCGTGCTGGCGTTCTTCTCGGTGTACCGCGAGCTGTTCGAAGTAATCCTGTTCTACGAAACCCTGTGGCTGCAGGCCGGCCCAGCGGGCCACCAGGCGGTGCTGGCCGGTGGTGCCACGGCGCTGGTGCTGCTGGTGGGCCTGGCGTGGGTGATCCTGCGCGGGTCGGCGAAGCTGCCGCTGTCGCTGTTCTTCAGCATCAACGCCGGATTGCTGTGCGCCCTGTCGGTGGTGTTCGCCGGGCATGGCGTGAAGGCGCTGCAGGAGGCGGGCGTGCTGGGCACGCGGCCGATGGCGTTCTTCGAGTTCGACTGGCTGGGGATTCACCCCGATGCGTATTCGCTGAGTGCGCAGGCGGTGGCGCTGCTGGCGATTCTGGTGTTGTATGGGCGTAGTCGCCTGGCCGAGAAGCGTCGGGCTGCCGTTTAAGGTTGATGCTGCTGGCCTCTTCGCGGGCGTGCCCGCGAAGAGGCCAGGGCAGGAAAATAGAGATTTAGCTAAATGCGCATCTGGATCGACGCCGACGCTTGCCCCAAGGCAGCCAAGGACCTGATCGTCAAATTCGCCCTCAAGCGCCAGCTTGAGGTGGTCATGGTGGCCGGCCAGGCCGTGGCCAAGCCAGCCTTCGCGATCGTCCGCCTGATCGTGGTGCCCAGCGGCATGGACGCGGCCGACGATTACCTGGTCGAGCACGCCGTGCCCGGCGAGCTGGTGATCTGCAGCGACGTACCGTTGGCCGACCGCCTGATCAAGAAGGGTGTGGCGGCTTTGGACCCACGTGGCCGCGAGTTCGACGAACGCAACATGGGCGAGCGCCTGGCGGTGCGCAACCTGTTCACCGAGCTGCGTGAGCAGGGCCAGGTCGGGGGAGGGCAGGCGCCCTATGGCGAACGCGAGAAGCAGGCCTTCGCCAATGCTCTGGATCGGATCCTGACACGCCTCAGCAAGGGCTGATCACGCCCCTTCGTGGGTCAGCTCCAGCACCCGGTCCACCAGCTTGTAGATGCCGCTGGCCGCTTCACTGATCGACTTGGCCACCATGTAGGCCGGGGTAGTCACCAGCTTGCGTTGGGTGTCCTCGACGATGTCATGCACATCGCACTCCTCATGCTTGCCGCCCATCTTTTCCACAGCTGCCGCGGTGCCCGCGTCATTGCCAATGGTGCAGATCACGCCCGGGCCATAAATCTTCGCCGCCAGCGCCGGCGAGATGCAGATCAGGCCAACCGGCTTGCAGGCCTCGGCAAAGGCTTCGGTCAGGCTTAGCACGTCCGGGTTCACTGTGCATTCAGTGCCTTCCACGGCAAAGTTGGACAGGTTCTTCGCCGCGCCGAAACCGCCTGGCACGATCAACGCATCGAAGTCTTCGGCCTTGGCCTCGCGGATGTCCTTCACTTCGCCACGGGCGATGCGCGCCGATTCGGTCAGCACATTGCGCGATTCCGGCATTTCCTGACCAGTCAGGTGGTCGATCACGTGCATCTGCGCGATGTTCGGCGCAAAGCACTGCACCTGCGCGCCGCGCTGGTCGAGGCGCAGCAGGGTGATCACGCTTTCGTGGATTTCGGCGCCGTCGTAGACGCCACAGCCGGAAAGAATCACCGCTACTTTCTTGGTCATGCTCATTACTCCATTTTCGAGGCGCTAAATGTCCTCTAGTTTGGCAGATGTAGCCATAGGGATTACCGCGGGCGCATCCTAATCTCTGTGGATAACCCTGCCGAGCGTTGCCCATGGACCTGATTCTGCTGGCCGTGCCGTTCTTCTTCGTGCTGATCGCCCTGGAGCTGGTCGCCGACCGCGTGCGCGGTCAGCGCAACTTCACCCTGGCCGATTCGATCAACAGCCTCAGCACCGGCGCGCTGTCGACCAGCACCGGCCTGCTGACCAAAGGGGTAGGGCTGCTGACCTATGCCCTGGCCTGGGAGCACCTGGCGCTGCTGCGCCTGCCGCCGGACGCCGTGTGGGTCTGGCTGCTGGCCTTCGTGCTGTACGACCTGTGCTACTACTGGCTGCACCGCCTGGGCCATGAGCGCAACGTGTTGTGGGCGGCGCATTCGGTGCATCACCAGAGCGAGGAGTACAACCTCACTACGGCGCTGCGCCAGACCAGCAGCGGTTTCATCTTCTCGTGGATCTTCTACTTGCCGCTGGCGCTGATCGGCGTGCCGCCCGTGGTGTTCATCACCGTGGCCTCGCTGAACCTGCTGTACCAGTTCTGGGTACACACCCGGCACATCCCCAAGCTCGGCTGGCTTGAGTGGCTGCTGATCACACCGTCCAACCATCGAGTCCACCATGCGCAGAATCCTGCCTACTTGGATCGCAACTACGGCGGTGTGTTCATTATCTGGGACCGTCTGTTCGGTACGTTCAAGGAGGAGGACCCGGCCGAGCCGGTGGTGTTCGGCGTGACCACGCCCTTGGCCAGCTGGAACCCGCTGTGGGCCAACCTGCAGTTCTACGCCCAGCTTTACAGCGATGCCCGCCGCACCCGCAGCTGGAAAGACAAGCTGCGCATCTGGTTCATGCCCACCGGCTGGCGCCCGGCCGATGTCGCGGCAACTTATCCACAGGCGAAACAGAACCTGGCGCTGTTCCGCAAGTTCGAGATTGCCCTGGGCCGGGCGTGGCAGGTGTACGTGGCGGTGCAGTTCACCGTCTACATCGCGTTGGGCAGTTATCTGATGGACGTGGCCGAGCGTGTGCCGAGCGCCGCCCTGGTGCTGGGCTGGTCACTGATGGCGTTCGGTTTGTTCGTGCTGGGGGCGGCCCTGGAAAACCGGCCATGGGCCATGCGCCTGGAGCTGGCGCGCCTGTTGACGCTGGTGCCGGCGCTGTATCTGGCCGGCACGCTGGGCTTAGCGGTGATCGTGCCCGTGTTCTGGCTGCTTCTTGGCGGCTACCTGCTGCTCAGTGCCGGCGGGCTGCTCTTCTGCCGCCGCGCGGCGCTCGGCGCGGATGGTGCGAAAACGCCGGCGCAGCCAGAGCAGGCCACCCAGCAGCAGCAGGCCGCCGAGCACCCATAGCTCGTACTTCTTGATGCTGCCCAGCATGCCTTCGAGGATGGCGCCGAAGTGGTAGGCCGCCAGGCCCAGTGCCAGGGCCCATACGGCGGCGCCGATGCCGTTCAGCAGCAAGTAGCGGCGTGGTGAGTAGCCGGACAGGCCAATGGCGATCGGCATCACCGTGCGCAGGCCGTAGACGAAGCGGAAGCTCAGCACCCAGATGTCCGGGTGGCGGCGGATGTGCTCCAGCGCCCGGTCACCCATCGCCTGCCAGCGTGGCTTGCGTGCAAGGATCTTGCGCCCGTGCCGCCGCCCCATGAAGTACCACAGCTGGTCGCCGGCGTAGCTGCCGCAGAAGGCCACCAGGACCACCAGCTTGATGTCCATGTATTCGCGGAACGCAAGGAATCCCGCAAGTACCAGAATGGTCTCGCCTTCGAAGAAGGTGCCTAGAAAAAGGGCAAAGTAGCCGAAATCCTGCAGGAATTGTTGGAGCATTTTCTGAGGTGCTGGCGAAATGAACGCGCAGCCTACCCCTTCGCGCGCATTCGTGAAAGTGTCCAAATGTGTCTCGACGTGAACTATTCCTACGCAGACAATACCGGCAGCCTTAAGTCGCGGCTTGCGCGAAGCTGTAACACAGCCGTCATAATGGGCGCTTATCTTGCCGCTCAATTGATCATAGGGCGTTAACGTCCTCAGGAACGTCAGATGAATAATGAAGTGCTAACCCCTGTCGCGATCAAGGATGCCCAGGCAGTCCCCGAAGAGATGGTACAGACCCCGCCAGACCTGCCCGAGGTCGTGGGACCGGTGGTCGAGGTCGCCGCCCCGGCTCCTGCGCCGACGCCGGCCATCACCGTCCCGAGCCTGGACGACAGCAGCCTGTACATTCATCGCGAACTTTCGCAGTTGCAATTCAACATCCGTGTGCTGGAACAGGCGCTGGACGAATCGTATCCGCTGCTCGAACGCCTCAAATTCCTGCTGATCTTCTCCAGCAACCTCGACGAGTTCTTCGAGATCCGCGTCGCTGGCCTGAAGAAGCAGATCAACTTCGCCCGCGAACTGGCCGGCGCCGACGGCCTGCAGCCGCATCAGGCGCTGGCACGCATCAGCGAGCTGGTGCACTTCGAGGTGGAGCGCCAGTACGCGATCCTCAACGACGTGCTGCTGCCGGAGCTGGAAAAGCACGCCATTCGCTTCATTCGTCGCCGCTACTGGACGCCCAAGCTCAAGACCTGGGTGCGCCGCTTCTTCCGCGACGAGATCGCGCCGATCATCACCCCGATCGGCCTCGACCCGACTCACCCGTTCCCGCTGCTGGTGAACAAGAGCCTGAACTTCATCGTCGAGCTCGAAGGTGTCGACGCCTTTGGTCGCGATTCCGGTCTGGCGATCATCCCGGCCCCACGCCTGCTGCCGCGCGTCATTCGTGTACCGGAAGACGTCGGTGGCCCAGGCGACAACTACGTCTTCCTGTCATCGATGATCCACGCCCACGCCGATGACCTGTTCCAGGGCATGAAGGTCAAAGGTTGCTACCAGTTCCGCCTGACCCGTAACGCCGACCTGGCGCTGGATTCCGAAGAAGTCGACGACCTGGCGCGCGCCCTGCGCGGTGAGCTGTTCTCGCGCCGCTACGGCGACGCCGTGCGCCTGGAAGTCGCCGACACCTGCCCGAAACACCTGTCGGACTACCTGCTCAAGCAGTTCAGCCTGAGCGAGAGCGAGCTCTACCAGGTCAACGGCCCGGTCAACCTGACCCGCCTGTTCAGCATCACCGGCCTCGACAGCCACCCGGAGCTGCAGTACACGCCGTTCACTCCGGCCATCCCCAAGCTGCTGCAGAACGCCGACAACATCTTCAGCGTGATCGGCAAGCAAGACATCCTGCTGATGCACCCGTTCGAGTCCTTCACCCCGGTGATCGACCTGCTGCGCCAGGCCGCCAAGGACCCACACGTGCTCGCCGTGCGCCAGACCCTGTACCGCTCCGGGGCCAACTCGGAGATTGTCGACGCCTTGGTGGATGCGGCGCGTAACGGCAAGGAGGTCACCGCGGTGATCGAACTGCGCGCGCGCTTCGACGAAGAGTCCAACCTGCAGATGGCCAGCCGCCTGCAGGCAGCCGGTGCGGTGGTGATCTACGGCGTGGTCGGCTTCAAGACCCACGCCAAGATGATGCTGATCCTGCGTCGCGAGCAGGGTGAGATCGTGCGCTATGCGCACCTGGGTACCGGTAACTACCACGCCGGCAACGCCCGTCTGTACACCGACTACAGCCTGCTGACCTCTGACGACGCCCTCACCGAGGACGTCGGCAAGCTGTTCAGCCAGCTGATCGGCATGGGCAAGACCCTGCGCATGAAGAAGTTGCTCCACGCGCCGTTCACCCTTAAGAAGGGCATGCTCGACATGATCGCCCGGGAGACCCAGTTCGCCCTGGAGGGCAAGCCCGCGCACATCATTGCCAAGTTCAACTCGCTGACCGACGCCAAGGTCATCAAGGCGCTGTACAAGGCCAGCCAGTCGGGCGTGAAGATCGACCTGGTGGTACGCGGCATGTGCTGCCTGCGCCCAGGCATTCCGGGGGTTTCGCACAACATCCAGGTGCGCTCGATCATCGGCCGCTTCCTTGAGCACACGCGCGTGTTCTACTTCCTCAATGGCGGCGAAGAGCAGATCTACCTGTCCAGCGCCGACTGGATGGAGCGCAACCTCGACAAGCGCGTCGAGACCTGCTTCCCGGTAGAGGGCAAGAAGCTGCTGCTGCGGGTGAAGAAGGAGTTGGAAGGCTACCTGACCGACAACACTCACGCCTGGACCTTGCAGCCTGACGGGCGCTACGTACGCAGCAGCCCGACCGGCAACCAGAACCCGCGCAGTGCCCAGGCGACCCTGCTGGAGCGCCTGAGCAACCCGCTCCTCAACGTACGCTGAGGACGAAGCCGACCCGGGCCAGCCACTCCGCCTCGTTGGCGAAGTCGGCCTGGGTCAGCTGGTTCTGTTCCAGCCAGCCTGCCGGAAACACCACTTCGAGACTGTCCTCGCCTGCCTGCAGCTCTACCTTGGGCATCTGCTGGTTGCCACGGATGTGGTGGAACAGGATGGCGAAGCGCAGCAGCACGCAGAGGCGAATCAGTTGCACGGCCTCGTCGCCGAACTCCGAGAACTTGTCCTTGGGAATGTTGCGACGGTGGCCACGAACCAGCAGGGCCATCATCTGCTGCTCGTCGCGAGAAAAACCGGCCAGGTCGGAGTGCTCGATCAGGTAGGCGCCATGCTTGTGGTAGTGGTAGTGGGCGATATCCAACCCGATTTCGTGGATTTTCGCCGCCCAACCCAGCAGATCGCGCCAATTTCCATCTTCAAGCTTCCATGCCTTGGCCACCTGGTCGAAAGCGTGCAGCGCCTTGCGCTCGACGCGTGCTGCCTGGCCCTGGTCGACGTGATAACGCTCCATCAGCGAGTTCAGGGTGCGCTCGCGTACATCCTCGTGGTGATGGCGGCCAAGCAGATCAAATAGCACGCCTTCGCGCAGGGCGCCGTCGCAGTGGTCCATGCGCTGCAGCTCAAGGGCATCGAAGATGGCCTCGAGAATCGCCAGGCCAGCGGGGAAGATGGCGCGCCGGTCAGGCTTGATGCCTTCGAAGTCGATCTTGTCGACCTCGCCCAGCTTGAACAGCTTGCGCTTGACCCAGGCCAGGCCCTCGGCATTGACCTCGCCATTGCCCAGGCCCCCGGCCTTGATCGCGGCGCCGATGGCGCGGATGGTGCCGGACGAGCCGATGGCCTCGTCCCAGGTCAGGCGATGCAGGGCGTTTTCGATGCTCATCAGCTCAAGGCGTGCGGCCGTGTAGGCCTGGGCGTAGCGCGCCGGGGTGATCTTGCCATCGCGGAAATAGCGCTGGGTGAAACTCACGCAGCCCATCTGCAGGCTTTCGCGCAGCAGCGGTTCGAAGCGCTGGCCGATGATGAACTCGGTACTGCCGCCGCCGATATCGGCGACCAGGCGTTTGCCGGGGGTGTCGGCCAGGGTGTGCGATACACCGAGGTAGATCAGGCGCGCCTCTTCCCGGCCGGAGATGACCTCCACCGGGTGGCCGAGGATGGCTTCGGCACGCTGGATGAATTCGTTGCGGTTGCGCGCTTCGCGCAGGGCGTTGGTGCCGACGATGCGCACGGAGCCTGCGGGCATGCCGTTGATCAGTTGGGCAAAACGCTTGAGGCATTCCAGGCCTCGCTCCATGGCTTCTTCGCTGAGCATCCGCTCTTCGTCGATGCCGGCGGCCAACTGAACCTTCTCGCCGAGCCGCTCGAGAATGCGGATTTCGGTGTGGTGCGCCTTGGCCACGACCATGTGGAAGCTGTTGGAGCCCAGGTCGATGGCGGCGATCAGGGACAGGTTCTTCGCGGAGGTATGCGGCATTCTGTGTGTTCTCGGTCGGTAACCCGGCAATCGTGCCACGATCCTTGGCTGACGCCAACGCGCACCGCACCGGGCCTTGATGCAAGGCAATGTGCCATTCCATGCTATGACACTTGTGTGACAGTTTCGATTCGCGGCGTCTTGCACAACTATAGTTACACTCAATCGTCCGTGACTTCCTGTAGGGCCTGGGTGCCGCTATCATGGGCCACGTTTTTTGCTTACGACCCTGGAGATATCCATGAGCAGCGATCTGATCAAACACGTCACCGACGCCACCTTCGAAGCCGAAGTCCTGCAGGCTCAAGGCCCGGTGCTGGTCGACTACTGGGCTGAATGGTGCGGTCCATGCAAGATGATCGCTCCGGTTCTGGACGACATCGCCGCTACCTACGAGGGCAAACTGACCGTCGCCAAGCTGAACATCGACGACAACCAGGAAACCCCGGCCAAGCACGGCGTGCGCGGCATCCCGACCCTGATGCTGTTCAAGAACGGCAACGTCGAAGCCACCAAGGTCGGCGCCCTGTCCAAATCGCAGCTGGCCGCGTTCCTCGACGCCCACCTGTGATGTGAAGCAAAAAACCCCGCAAATGCGGGGTTTTTTCTTTTTCAGAGCACTAGACGCAGAAAAAAGCAAGTGTTACATTCGGCCTCGCACTGCTTCTCCAGTGCCCTCTGCACGCCGTCGCCGAAGCATCCCTAATTCGAATCAGTACGCGATCCTGTCGCCATCTAGCGGCGCGGCCTCATTAAGCCAAAGCTTAATTCTCCCTTCTTACATGATTACGTCACTCCCCTTATGAACCTGACTGAACTCAAGCAAAAGCCGATTACCGATCTTTTGGAAATGGCCGAACAGATGGGCATCGAAAACATGGCCCGTTCGCGCAAACAGGACGTGATTTTCGCCCTGCTGAAGAAGCACGCGAAAAGCGGCGAAGAGATCTCGGGTGACGGCGTGCTGGAGATTCTCCAGGATGGTTTCGGTTTCCTGCGTTCGGCTGATGCGTCCTACTTGGCCGGCCCCGACGACATCTACGTCTCGCCAAGCCAGATCCGCCGTTTCAACCTGCGTACCGGCGACACCATCGTCGGCAAGATCCGCCCACCGAAGGAAGGGGAGCGTTACTTCGCCCTGCTGAAGGTCGACACCATCAACTTCGACCGTCCGGAAAACGCGAAGAACAAGATCCTGTTCGAGAACCTGACGCCGCTGTTCCCGAACAAGCGCCTGAAGATGGAAGCCGGTAACGGCTCCACCGAAGACCTCACCGGTCGCGTCATCGACCTGTGCGCCCCGATCGGCAAAGGTCAGCGTGGCCTGATCGTCGCTCCGCCGAAAGCCGGTAAGACCATCATGCTGCAGAACATCGCGGCGAACATCACTCGTAACAACCCCGAGTGCCACCTGATCGTCCTGCTGATCGACGAGCGCCCGGAAGAAGTGACCGAAATGCAGCGCACTGTGCGCGGCGAAGTGGTCGCCTCGACCTTCGACGAGCCGCCAACCCGCCACGTGCAGGTTGCCGAAATGGTCATCGAGAAGGCCAAGCGCCTGGTCGAGCACAAGAAGGACGTGGTCATCCTGCTGGACTCCATCACCCGTCTGGCGCGTGCCTACAACACCGTGATCCCGAGCTCCGGCAAGGTGCTGACCGGTGGTGTCGATGCCCACGCCCTGGAGAAGCCGAAGCGCTTCTTCGGTGCCGCGCGTAACATCGAGGAAGGCGGCTCGCTGACCATCATCGCCACCGCGCTGGTCGAAACCGGCTCGAAGATGGACGAAGTGATCTACGAAGAGTTCAAGGGTACCGGCAACATGGAGCTGCCCCTGGACCGTCGCATCGCTGAAAAGCGCGTGTTCCCGGCCATCAACATCAACCGTTCCGGTACCCGCCGCGAAGAGCTGCTGACCGCCGACGACGAACTGCAGCGCATGTGGATCCTGCGCAAGCTGCTGCACCCGATGGACGAGATCGCCGCCATCGAGTTCCTGGTCGACAAGCTCAAGCAGACCAAGACCAACGACGAGTTCTTCCTGTCGATGAAGCGCAAGTAAGATCGTCGTACCACGCGAAAAGCCGGGGAAACCCGGCTTTTTGCTATCTGTACTTTGGCTATTGCGGCCCTATCGGCGCTACACTCTGCACCCCGACCGATACGGCCAACACGAGGCTCATGCATGCAGTATCGCGATTTGCGCGACTTCATCCGTGGCCTGGAGCAGCGCGGTGAACTCAAGCGCATCCAGGTTCCGATTTCCCCTGTCCTGGAAATGACCGAGGTCTGCGACCGCACCCTGCGCGCCAAGGGTCCGGCGTTGTTGTTCGAAAAGCCCACTGGCTTCGACATCCCGGTACTGGGCAACCTGTTCGGCACGCCAGAGCGCGTGGCCATGGGCATGGGCGCCGAGTCGGTCGACGAACTGCGCGAGATCGGCAAGCTGCTGGCCTTCCTCAAGGAACCCGAGCCGCCGAAAGGCCTGAAGGACGCCTGGTCCAAGCTGCCGATCTTCAAGAAGGTCGTGTCGATGGCGCCGAAGGTGGTCAAGGACGCGGTGTGCCAGGAAGTGGTCATCGAGGGTGACGATGTCGACCTCGGCCAACTGCCGATCCAGCACTGCTGGCCAGGCGACGTGGCGCCGCTGATCACCTGGGGCCTGACCGTGACCCGTGGCCCGAACAAGGACCGCCAGAACCTGGGCATCTACCGCCAGCAGGTAATCGGCCGCAACAAGGTGATCATGCGCTGGCTGAGCCACCGTGGCGGCGCCCTGGATTATCGTGAGTGGTGCGAAAAGAACCCGGGCCAGCCGTTCCCGGTTGCCGTAGCCCTGGGCGCTGACCCGGCCACCATCCTTGGCGCCGTGACGCCAGTGCCGGATACCCTTTCCGAATACGCTTTCGCCGGCCTGCTGCGCGGCAACCGCACCGAGCTGGTCAAGTGCCGGGGCAGCAACCTGCAGGTGCCGGCCACCGCCGAGATCATCCTCGAAGGCGTGATTCATCCGGGCGAAATGGCCCCGGAAGGCCCGTATGGCGATCACACCGGCTACTACAACGAAGTGGACAGCTTCCCGGTGTTCACCGTCGAGCGCATCACTCACCGGCAGAAGCCGATCTACCACAGCACCTACACGGGCCGGCCGCCGGATGAACCGGCGATCCTGGGTGTGGCGCTGAACGAAGTGTTCGTGCCGATCCTGCAGAAGCAGTTCCCGGAGATCGTCGACTTCTACCTGCCGCCGGAAGGCTGCTCGTACCGCATGGCGGTGGTGACCATGAAAAAGCAGTACCCAGGTCACGCCAAGCGCGTGATGCTGGGTGTGTGGTCGTTCCTGCGACAGTTCATGTACACCAAGTTCGTTATTGTCACCGACGACGATATCAACGCCCGCGACTGGAACGATGTGATCTGGGCCATCACCACGCGCATGGACCCCAAGCGTGATACGGTGATGATCGACAACACGCCGATCGACTACCTGGACTTTGCGTCGCCGGTATCGGGGCTGGGGTCGAAGATGGGCCTGGACGCCACGCACAAGTGGCCGGGCGAGACTACACGCGAATGGGGCCGGGTCATCGTCAAGGACGAGGCCGTCACCCGCCGTATCGATGAGCTGTGGGATCAGTTGGGAATAGATTGATGCAGGTAACGTTGCAGCCGTCCGGGGCGGTGCTGGCGCTCGAACCCGGGGAAAGGATCCTGGATGGAGCGCGGCGGCTGGGCTATGACTGCCCAAACAGCTGCCGCAATGGCAATTGCCATGTCTGCGCCGCGTTGTTGGTCGAAGGAAGCGTGCGTCAGGACGGTGTAGTCCGTGACCATGGCGAGTTGTTCACCTGCATTGCCGAACCGCTGGAGGACTGTGTGTTGCTCTGGGATGGTGTGCTTGCCTTGGGCGAGCTGCCAGTGCGCAAGCTGGCGTGCAGCGTGAGCGAATGCGTCGAGGTCGGTGGCGACGTCTGGCGCGTGCGCCTGCGCGCGCCGGCCGGCAAGCCGCCGCGTTACCATGCCGGGCAATACCTTATGATCGAGCGCGAGGGCGGCAAGCCGGCGGCCTTCTCACTAGCCTCTGCGCCGCATTCCGGGCGGGACCTTGAACTGCATGTGCTGGGCCGCGAAGCCAGCGCGCTGCAGTTGCTGGCGCAACTGCAGCGTGACCGCGTGGCGCGTATCGAAATGCCGTTCGGCGATACCCACTTGGCCGAGTTGCCTGACGGGCCGCTGGTGCTGATTGCCGCTGGCACCGGCATGGGCCAGATGCACAGCCTGGTCGAACATTGCCGCGCCCAGGGCTTCAAGCATCCGGTGCACCTGTACTGGGGTGTCCGTCGCCCGGAGGACTTCTACAGCATCGAGCACTGGGCTGAATGGGAGCGCTTGCCCAACTTGTTCCTGCACAAGGTGGTCAGCGACCTGTGTGGCTGGGAAGGGCGTTGCGGCATGCTGCACGAAGCGGTGTGCGAGGACGTGAAAGACCTCAATACCGTGCATGTGTATGCCAGCGGCTCGCCGAACATGGTCTACGCCACCCTCGACGCCCTGGTCGAGGCCGGCATGGATGCGCACCGCATGCGCGCCGATGTGTTTGCCTACGCACCGCGCGGTTAATAACCGAAGTTTGAAGTAAGGGGTATAAGGCGGTCATTGTTACCGCCTTGGTCATTAACTTTCGCGGCCATCGAAATAATACTTCCCAGTCGTCGGAACTGTGCATGAAACTCTGTTCATGGGACTTGAGTATTGGCGCATTTCTATCCTATGGTTACTGCAAGCGCTGCTGGCGCGGCCGCGCAGGCCGCGTCATCAGAGCCTCCCGCTTTATGCGTAGTAAACAGGGAATAATGGCGGCAGCTTATGTCGGCACTTGAAAGTTTGTCCTGGGAAGTTGCATATCCTCCGACGCTCGACTTCGGTCAGCAACTGACCCGTGAGCAGTTGCTCAATTCCATGCAAATGACCATGTCGCGCCATGAAGGTGGCCCTGTCTGGTTGTTTGCCTATGGCTCGTTGATCTGGCGGCCTGAATGTAATTCGGTGGAGCGCCAACGGGCGCGAGTACATGGTTATCACCGTGGGTTGTACCTGTGGTCGCACGAGCACCGGGGGACGCCGGAAACGCCAGGCCTGGTGTTCGGCCTCGATCGCGGCGGCTCCTGCAGCGGTTTTGCCTACCGACTTGAAGACAGCAACCTCGATGATTCGCTGATGGCCCTGTGGCAGCGGGAAATGCCTTATCCGGCGTATCGGCCGCACTGGCTCAGCTGCCGGTTGGGCGATGGCAGCAAGGTGCAGGCGTTGGGGTTTGTGCTGGAACGGCATCTGCCGTGCTATGCGGGCAACCTGCCGGATACCTTGCTCAGCCAGATTCTAGCGAGTGCCAAGGGGCGCTATGGCACCACGCGAGACTATGTCGAGCAGACATTGAATGCGCTGCGCAGCCATCAGATGCCAGATCGGAACCTTGAGGCGCGGTTCAGGCGCTGCCATAACCTGCGAGAGGTGTGAGCGGCTGCCGGCCCTTTCGCGGGACAAGGCCGCTCCTACAGGGAAAACGCTATCCCTTGTAGGAGTGGGCTTGCCCGCGAAGGGGCCAGTCCTGCTTATCTGGCCAAAACCACTAACTTACCCACAGCCTTGCGCTGCCCCAGCTGCTCGATTGCGGCCCCCGCTTCAGCCAGTGGATAAGTCTTCGACACCAACGGTTTCAACTTGCCCTCGGCATGCCAGGCAAACAATTGCCGGAAGTTCGCAGCATTATCCTCTGGCTGGCGCTGGGCAAACGCCCCCCAGAACACCCCAAGTACCGCCGCCCCCTTGAGCAGCACCAGGTTCGCCGCCATCTGCGCAATCGTCCCGCTGGCAAATCCCACCACCAGCAGCCGGCCCTGCCACGCCAGCCCGCGCACGGCCTGGTCGAACAGCTCGCCGCCCACCGGGTCGTAGATCACGTCCACGCCCTGGCCGCCGGTCAGGCGCTTGATTTCTTCCTTGAGGCTGGCCTGGCTGTAGTCGATCAGTTCGTCAGCCCCGGCAGCCTTGGCAACGGCGAGTTTCTCGGCGCTGCTGGCTGCGGCGATCACTCTTGCGCCCATGGCTTTGCCGATTTCCACCGCTGCCAGGCCAACGCCACCGGATGCGCCGAGCACCAGCAGGGTTTCGCCTGGCTGCAACTGGCCGCGCTGCTTGAGGGCATGCATCGAGGTGCCATAGGTCATGCCGAACGCCGCTGCGGTGGCAAAATCCATGTGCTCGGGGATCGGCATCACGTTGTAGAACGGGACCGCCACTTGCTCGGCGAACGCCCCCCAGCCGGTCAAGGCCATCACCCGGTCGCCCACCTTGAAAGTACCGGCCCGTTCGCCGACCGCAGCGACCACGCCGGCGGCCTCGCCACCTGGCGAGAATGGCAGCGGGGGCTGGAACTGGTATTTGCCTTCGATGATCAGCGTGTCGGGGAAATTGACCCCGGCAGCCTGCACATCGAGCAGGATCTCGTTCTTCTTCGGCACCGGGCTGGCCACGTCTTCCAGCACCAGGTCGCGAGCCGGGCCCAGGGTTTTGCACAAGACAGCTTTCATCGGGGCTATTCCTTTGCGTGGAGTGGCCGATAAGTGTAGGAGGGTCGCCTGCCGGGTCAACGAGCATGCCCCGCCCTGATGTGCTGACATAAGTGCTGGCACAAGCCCGTGCTTGGGTTTGCGCGGCATGCTGGGTAAGCTGGCGCCAACTGTTTTGAGGAGCGAATTCGTGAAAGCGTGGATCTTGATGGTACTGGCGCTGATGCTGCCAGCGGCGGCCATGGCCGAAGAAGCCAAGGAAGGGGAGCCGAAAGTTTCCTACATCACCCTGAGCCCACCCTTCGTCGGCAACTACGCCCTCGATGGCAGCCCCAAGCTGCGCGTGTACAAGGCCGATGTGGCTTTGCGCGTGACCGGTGATGCCGCGGCTGCTGCGGTCAAGCACCAGGAGCCGTTGATCCGCAACCAGTTGGTGGCCCTGTTCACCCAGCAGACGGTGGATAGCATGAGCAACGTCGACGCCAAGGAGAAGCTGCGCCAGGAAGCGTTGAAGCAGGTGCAGCAGGTGATGGAATCGGAAGAGGGCAAGCCGATTGTCGAGGATCTGCTGTTCAATAACTTGATTGTGCAGTGATTGGTCTGGCTTTAGAGATCTGGCGCCTGTGATATCGAGCGTCGCCCGCGCGGCGCTCGATCGCATACGCGCTGCAACACTCAAGCCGAACTCAGCGCGCCAGTGCGATGATCGCCGCCCACTGCTCTTCAGTCACCGGCATCACTGACAACCGCGTGCCTTTCTGCACCAGTGGCAACTCTGCCAGCGCACTCTGCTGCTTCAGCAGCCCCAACCCCAGCACCTGTCGGAAGGTCTTCACATGGGCCACGTCTACCGCACTCCAAGGGTTCTTTTCGGCATTGGCCTTGGCGTCGAAGTAGTGGCTTTCCGGGTCCAGTGCCGTCGGGTCGGGGTAGGCCGCTGCAGTGATGCGGGCGATGCCGGCAATGCCCGGTTGCGGGCAACTGGAATGGTAGAAAAAGAACTCGTCGCCTACGCTCATGGCCCGCATGAAGTTGCGCGCCTGGTAATTGCGTACGCCATCCCAGCGTGCCTCGCCCAGGCGGCCCAGGCCTTCGATCGACAGCTCGTCGGGCTCGGATTTCATCAGCCAATAGGCCATGGATACTGCTCCTGAAAAGGTTTGAAATAACCTGTTGCATGAAACCGACAGCCGGTTGGCGTCAACGTTTGCGTGAAGACTCAGGTTGTCGGAAAATGCGCCGATTTTAAAGCTAGACGCTCCGGCGGCACCTAGAAGGTCGCCGAGCCTGAACGTATGCCTAGGGGGGCATTCTTCGATGAATCAACGCAAACCGGATCTACTGTGGATCCTGGTCTTCATCTTTGGCCTTGGTGTGGTCACCACCGGTTATGCCCAGGGCATCTGGGAGCGCAAGCTGGATACCGCCTATCAGACGCCAGTCGACGCCAACCCTCAGCAACGCTGATATCCCCTCGCTGACGCCGCTTACTTCGGCGCCAGGTACCAGCTACGGTCGCTGACCGTGCCCTGCAGCGGTACATCCCAACTGGCCTGCGCCAGTCGTTCGACCTTCTGGCATTCATGCGCCAGCCCCAGCAGCAACGGTTTCTTCCAGGTCTTGCGCCGTGCCTGGTAGGCCAGGCTGCGGTCGTAGAAACCCCCGCCCATGCCCAATCGCCCGCCGACTTCATCGAAGCCGACCAGCGGCAGCAGGATCAGGTCCAGCGACCAGATCGGGCGCTGGCGCCGACGATCGGTCAACGGTTCGGGAATACGGAAGCGGTTGCGCTTGAGCTTTTCGCCCTGTTCAAAACGCTGGAACACCATGCGCGTACGCGGCCAGGCATGCAGCACCGGCAGGTAGGTGCGCTTGCCCCGGCGCTGGGCCTCGCGCAGCAGCAGGCGCGGGTCGATTTCACCGTCATTGGGCAGGTACAAGGCGATATGTCGGGCGCGGCGGAACAAGGGGTGCTGCGCCAGTTGGCGGAACAGGCCGCGTGAAGCCTGGTGCTGTTGGGCGGGTGTGAGGGCGCGGCGGGCATTGCGAAGCAGGCGACGAAGCTGGGGGCGGGTGAGCGGCGCAGTTTCGGTCATGGCACTGGTTATCCCAGGTGTCGGATTGCCCAGCCGAGCGCTGGGCAGGAAGAATCAGGCTCCCCGATAAGACCGCTATCGGTGTAGCCCTTGAACCCGAAAGTTCAAGGTGGAGATTGCAGGGGGCGTTAAGGCTTTCCGTCGGGCGGACATGCACACCGGCCCCAGCGTGCAACCCCCGTGGTTGTGCGTATCGGCTCAGGGACATAACCGACTGGCGCATCCCCCAGGGAGTGGCGCCAGTATACCAATCTCAGCCGTTTTTGGTACCCGCGTCGTCGGACAAAGCCTGATCGACCCGTTCCAGCAGGTCACGCACCTGTTCACGGCTGGTGCCACTCACCGGCGCGTCACTGCGTTCCTCCTGGCGGTGCAGCATCTCGTGAGTGATGTTCAACGCCGCCATGACCGCAATGCGGTCGGCACCGATCACCTTGCCGCTGCTGCGGATCTCGCGCATCTTGCCGTCCAGGTAGCGCGCGGCGCTGACCAGGTTGTTGCGCTCTTCCGGCGGGCAGATGATCGAATACTCCTTGTCGAGGATCTGCACGGTGACGCTATTGCTTGAACTCATGAGTCTTGCTCCAGGGCCTTCAGGCGTAAAATCATCGACTCGACCTTGCGCTTGGCGATCTCGTTCTTTTCGATGAGGTGGGCGCGCTCCTCGCGCCAGGATTTTTCCTGAGCTACTAGGAGTGCATTTTGCCGTTTTAGTTGCTCGACGCGTTCAATCAGCAACTCGAATCGGCTCATCAGCGCTTGCAGGTCGTTCTCTTGCGTGGGTTGCACTCGATTCGCTCCGTCGTTGAATCACCCTGCGATGATGCCTCTCCCTGCGCAGCGGCGGCCAGTGCCGATGGTCTTGGCGCGCCTGCCGGTGCTAGGATACAAGGTCTTCATTCTAGTCAAATGCGCCGTCTGGCGCCTAGCCGACCATGCCTAATACTCAATCGCCTTACGTTGCTTTTGCCATGCTGCTCTCGAGCAATGGCCATCCTGTCACCCCTGCCGAGCTGCACGGCCTGCTGATCGGGCGCAGCTGCGCCGGTGCCGGCTTCGATGCCGAGGCGTGGCTGGCCGACGCCGCCCAACTGCTGGAAACCGAACCCGGCGACACCGTGCGCAATGCCCTGATCGGCCTGCAAGAGATGGTCAAGGGCGAGCTGAACAGCGAAGACATGGCCATCATCCTGCTGCTGCCGAGCGACGATGCCGCGCTGGCCGACCGCGCAGAGGCGCTGGGCCAGTGGTGCCAGGGCTTCATCACCGGCTTTGGCCTGAACGCCGGTGGCAAGGACCTGTCTACCGAAGCCAAGGAAGTGCTGCAGGACTTGGTGGCCATTTCCCAGGTCCAGGAAGCCCTCGAAGAATCCGAAGACGGCGAGAGCGACTACATGGAAGTCATGGAGTACCTGCGCGTCGCACCGCTGCTGCTGTACACGGAGCTGGCGGCGCCTGCCGCACCTGCACCAAAACCTTCGCTGCACTGATCAACCGGGGGTAGTCCTGCCCATGAGCCACATACCCAAGGCCGAGTATGCCCGTCGGCGCAAGGCGCTGATGGCGCAGATGGTCCCCAACAGCATTGCCATCCTGCCGGCTGCCGCGGTTGCCATTCGCAACCGCGATGTCGAGCACGTGTACCGCCAGGACAGCGATTTCCAGTACCTCAGCGGCTTCCCCGAGCCAGAGGCGGTGATCGCACTGATCCCTGGCCGCGAGCATGGCGAGTACGTGCTGTTCTGCCGCGAGCGCAACCCGGAGCGCGAGCAATGGGACGGGCTGCGCGCCGGCCAGGAAGGCGCAGTCCGTGACTTTGGCGCGGACGATGCCTTCCCGATCACCGACATCGACGAGATCCTGCCGGGCCTGATCGAAGGCCGCGAACGGGTCTACAGCGCCATGGGCAGCAACGCTGAGTTCGACCGACGCTTGATGGACTGGATCAACGTGATCCGCTCCAAGGCGCGCCTCGGCGCCCAGCCGCCGAACGAGTTCGTTGCGCTGGATCATCTGCTGCACGACATGCGCCTGTATAAATCGGCAGCGGAAGTGAAAGTGATGCGGGCCGCCGCTGAGATCTCTGCGCGCGCCCATGTACGGGCCATGCAGGCCTGCCGCGCCGGGCTGCACGAATACAGCCTTGAAGCCGAGCTGGACTACGAGTTCCGCAAGGGCGGGGCGAAGATGCCGGCCTACGGCTCGATCGTCGCCGCCGGGCGCAATGGCTGCATCCTGCACTACCAGCAGAACGATGCCCCGCTCAAGGACGGTGACCTGGTACTGATCGATGCTGGCTGCGAGATCGACTGCTACGCCAGCGATATCACCCGTACCTTCCCGGTCAGCGGGCGTTTTTCGCCCGAGCAGAAGGCCATCTACGAGCTGGTGCTCAAGGCCCAGGCCGCCGCATTTGCCGAGATCGCTCCGGGCAAGCATTGGAACCACGCCCACGAGGCGACCGTGCGCGTCATCACCGAAGGCCTGGTGGAACTCGGCTTGCTCAAGGGTGAGGTGCAGGCGCTGATCGACAGCGAGGCCTACCGGGCCTTCTACATGCACCGTGCCGGGCACTGGCTGGGCATGGATGTGCATGATGTTGGCGAATACAAGGTGGGCGGCGAGTGGCGGGTGCTGGAGCCTGGCATGGCGTTGACTGTCGAGCCCGGCATCTACATTGCCGCCGACAACGAGTCGGTCGCAAAAAAATGGCGCGGCATTGGCATCAGGATCGAGGACGACGTGGTAGTGACCAGGCAAGGCTGTGACATTCTGACCTCCGGTGTGCCTCGTACGGTCGCCGAGATCGAGGCGCTGATGCAGGCTGCACGTAAGGACGCGGCATGAACCGGGTCAACCTGGCGATTATCGGTGGCGGTCTGGTCGGCGCAAGCCTGGCCCTGGCCCTGCAGGCCGGCGCCAAGGCACGTGGCTGGAAGATCCTGCTGATCGAGCCGTTCGCCCCCGGCGACAGCTTCCAGCCCAGCTACGATGCACGTTCCTCGGCATTGTCTTTCGGCACCCGGCAGATCTACCAGCACCTTGGCCTGTGGCAAACCATCAGCCCGCGCGCCGAGCCGATCCGACAGATCCAGGTCTCTGATCGGGGCCGTTTCGGTGCTACGCGCCTGGATGCCACGGAGCAGGGCGTACCGGCCCTGGGTTACGTGGTGGAGAACGCCTGGCTCGGTCAGTGCCTCTGGCAAGGGCTGGACAGCGAGGTGGTGAGCTGGCGCTGCCCGGCCGAAGTGAAGGCGATGCAGGCCGTCGAAGGTGGCTACCGCCTACTGCTGGACGACGACACCAGCCTGGAATGCGACCTGGCGGTGCTGGCTGACGGTGGCCGCTCCGGCCTGCGCGAGCAACTGGGTATCCATGTGCGCCGTACGCCCTACGAGCAGAGCGCGCTGATCGCCAACATCACCCCGGGCGAGGCCCACTGCGGCCAAGCCTTCGAACGCTTCACCGAGCAAGGCCCGATGGCCTTGCTGCCCTTGCCTGAAAACCGCTGCGCGCTGGTCTGGACGCGGCAGGGGATGGATGCCCGGCGCCTGGCCGAAATCGACGAGCGCAGCTTCCTGCGTGAGCTGCAGGATGCCTTTGGCTATCGCCTCGGCGCCCTGCGCCAGGTCGGTGCCCGGCATCTCTACCCGTTGGCGCTGATCGAAGCCCAGGAGCAGGTTCGCCCGCATCTTGTAGTGCTGGGCAACGCCGCGCACAGCCTGCACCCGATTGCCGGGCAGGGCTTCAACCTGTCGCTGCGTGACGTGCAGTCGCTGGCCGATGCGCTGCTGGCTGGCCCGCAACATCCGGGTGATCTTGCCAGCCTTCAGACCTATCACCAGCGCCAGCGCCTCGACCAGGCCCTGACCATTGGCTTCTCCGACCAGGTCACCCGCCTGTTCGGCAGCAACCAGCCGCTGCTGGCGGCGGGGCGCAATATCGGCCTGCTCGGGCTCGACCTGCTGCCACCGGCAAAAAGCTGGTTCGCCCGCCAGGCCATGGGCCTCGGCACCCGCCCCGATCCGCGGGGTCAGGCATGAGCAACCCGCGCAGGCTGGCGCGCCGGGCGCGCATGTTGCGCTGGCTGCTGAACTTCTACCCGCCGTACCTTGGCGCTGGCATCCACATCCAGCACATCAGCCCGGACATGCGCAGCGTCAAGGTGCGCATGAAACTGACCCGCTGGAACCGCAACTACGTCGGCACCCAGTTCGGCGGCAGCCTGTATTCGATGGTCGACCCGTTCTACATGCTGCTGTTGATCGAGCAGCTGGGCCGCGAGTACATCGTCTGGGACAAGGCTGCCAGCATCGATTTCATCGCCCCGGGCAAAGGCACGGTGTACGCCGAATTCCACGTCGATGACGCGTTGCTGGACGAGATCCGCCAGCAGACCGCCACCGGCAAGAAGTACCTGCCGCGTGTGCAGGTCGATATCCGTGACGAAGCCGGCGAGCTGGTGGCACGGGTCGATAAAACCCTATACGTGCGGCTCAAGCCGCAAGCGAGGCAGGCGTAAAGCATGGAAATGCGCGCAGATCTGTTGATTGTCGGTGCCGGTATGGTCGGCAGCGCCCTGGCCCTGGCGCTTCGCCACAGCGGCCTGGAAATTCTCCTGCTCGATGGCGGCCCGCTGTCGGTGAAACCGTTCGATGGCGCCGCTCCGTTCGAGCCACGGGTCAGTGCCCTGTCGGCAGCCAGCCAGCGCATCCTCGAACGCCTGGGGGCCTGGGAAGGCATCGCCGGGCGGCGCGTGTCGCCGTATTCCGACATGCATGTGTGGGACGGCAGCGGTACCGGTCAGATTCATTTCTCGGCAGCCAGCGTGCATGCCCAGGTGCTCGGCCATATCGTCGAGAACCGGGTGGTACAGGACGGTCTGCTGGAGCGCCTGCACGACAGCGACATTGGCCTGTTGCCCAATGCCCGCCTGGAGCAGCTGCGCCGCTCCGGTGACGAATGGCTGCTGACCCTGGCCGACGGCCGCCAGCTGCGGACACCGCTGGTGGTGGCCGCCGATGGCGCCAACTCGGCGGTGCGCCGGCTGGCCGGCTGCGAGACCCGCGAATGGGATTACCTGCATCACGCAATCGTCACCAGCGTGCGCTGCAGTGCTGCGCACCAAGCCACCGCCTGGCAGCGTTTCACCGATGAGGGGCCGCTGGCGTTCCTGCCGCTGTCGCGTGACGGCAAGCAGGACTGGTGCTCGATCGTCTGGTCGACGACGCCGGAGCAGGCCGAGCAGATCATGGCACTGGATGAGCAGGCCTTCCTCAAGGCCCTGGAACGCGCCTTCGAGGGGCGTCTGGGGGATGTGCTGGAGGCCGACCCGCGCGTCTGCGTGCCGTTGCGCCAGCGCCACGCCAAGCGCTACGTGGACGAAGGGCTGGTGTTGATCGGCGATGCCGCGCACACCATTCACCCGCTGGCCGGGCAGGGCGTCAACCTGGGCTTCCTCGACGCCGCAGTACTGGCCGAGGTGCTGGAGAATGCCTGCGAGCGCGGTGAGCGGTTGGCGGATGTAAAAGTGCTCAGCCGTTATGAGCGCCGGCGCATGCCGCACAACCTGGCGTTGATGGCGGCGATGGAAGGCTTTGAGCGGTTGTTCCAGGCCAATCCGCTGCCGCTGCGCTGGTTGCGTAACAGCGGGTTGAAGCTGGTGGACCAGATGCCGGAGGCCAAGGCGCTGTTCGTGCGCCAGGCGTTGGGGTTGACCGGGGACCTGCCTGATCTTGCCAAGGCTTGAGATTGCTGGGGCTGCTTTGCAGCCCTCTGCAACATCCAGTAACTGCTCGGATGATGAGCTGGAAAATGGGATTCACTACCATTTGCACCTCTCATACGATCCGAGGAGTGCTTTCCATGTTGCCACGCAAGCCCCTACTAGCCGCCCTGGCCCTGACCCTGTTCGGCGGCACTGCCCAGGCGGCCGACGAAGTGGTGGTGTACTCCTCGCGCATCGACGAGCTGATCAAGCCGGTATTCGATGCCTACACCGCCAAGACCGGGGTCAAGGTCAAGTTCATCACCGACAAGGAAGCCCCGTTGATGCAGCGCATCAAGGCCGAGGGCGAAAACGGTGTGGCTGACCTGCTGCTCACCGTCGATGCCGGCAACCTCTGGCAAGCTGAGCAGATGGGGATCCTGCAGCCGATCAAGTCGGACATCATCGACCAGAACATCCCCCCGCAGTACCGCGCTTCGTCCCATGATTGGACCGGCCTGAGCCTGCGTGCACGGACCATCGTCTACTCCACCGAGCGAGTCAAGCCGGCCGAGCTGACCACCTATGAAGCCCTCGCCGACAAGCACTGGGAAGGCCGCCTGTGCCTGCGCACCGCGAAGAAGGTGTACAACCAGTCGCTGACCGCCACGCTGATCGAGAACCACGGCGAGGCCAAGAGCGAGCAGATCGTCAAAGGCTGGGTCGGCAACCTGGCCACCGATGTGTTCTCCGACGATAACTCGGTGATCCAGGCCATCGAAGCCGGCCAGTGCGATGTGGGCGTGGTCAACACTTACTACTACGGCCGCCTGCATGCCCAGAACCCGAATCTGCCGGTCAAGATCTTCTGGCCCAACCAGGGTGATCGTGGCGTGCACGTCAATCTGTCGGGCATCGGCCTGACCAAGCATGCACCGCACCCGGAAGCCGCCAAGAAGCTGGTCGAGTGGATGACTGGCGAGGAGGCGCAGAAGCTGTTCGCCGACATCAACCAAGAGTTCCCGGCCAACCCGAAGGTCAAACCGTCGGAAGAAGTGGCAGCCTGGGGCAGCTTCAAGGCTGACAGCATTCCAGTGGAAGTGGCCGGCAAGCGTCAGGCCGAGGCCATTCGCCTGATGGATCGGGCCGGCTGGAACTGAGTCGAGAACAGCATCTTGCCCCACACCTCCGAGCGCCGCTGGTACCTCCCGGTCACCCTGACAGCCGCCCTGGTCCTCCTGCCCCTGAGCGTGCTGTTGCTGTCATGGCAGTCCATCGACCTGCAGATCTGGTCGCACCTGCTCGACACCCAGATGGGTCGCCTGTTGGGCAATACCGCGACCTTGGTGGTCGGCGTCGGGATCGGCGTCACCCTGCTCGGCGTCAGCCTGGCCTGGCTGACCAGCCTCTGCGAGTTCCCCGGCCGACGCTGGCTCGACTGGGCGCTGATGCTGCCGTTCGCCATCCCTGCCTACGTGCTGGCCTTCGTCTTCGTCGGCCTGCTCGATTTTTCCGGCCCGGTACAGAGCGCCCTGCGCGAAGTGTTCGGGCCGATGCGCCTGCCGCGGGTACGCTCGACCGGTGGGGTGATCATCGTCCTGGTGCTGGTGTTCTACCCCTACGTCTACCTGCTGGCGCGCACGGCATTCCTGGCCCAGGGCAAGGGCTTGATGGAGGCCGCGCGGGTACTGGGCCTGTCGCCCCTGCAAGCCTTCTGGCGGGTGGCCCTGCCGATGGCGCGGCCAGCGATTGGTGCGGGCATCGCCTTGGCGCTGATGGAGACCCTGGCCGATTTCGGTGCAGTGTCGGTGTTCAACTTCGATACTTTCACCACGGCCATCTACAAGACCTGGTACGGCTTCTTCAGCCTGTCCAGCGCGGCCCAGCTGGCCAGCCTGCTGCTGTTGGCGGTGATGCTGGTGCTGTACGGCGAGCGCCGCGCCCGCGGCGCAACCCGCAGTGGCAACGAGCGCCCGCGTGGGCAGGCGCTCTATCACTTGCGTGGGGTCAAAGCGCTACTCGCCAGCGGCTGGTGCCTGCTGGTGTTCGCCTGCGCATTTGTCATTCCGCTGCTGCAGTTGCTGGTGTGGTTCTGGCAGCGCGGTCGGCATGATCTGGACGATCGGTATGTCGGCCTGGTGCTGCATACCTTGTACCTGGGCGGCATGGCCGCTCTGATCACCGTTTGCGTGGCCCTGCTGCTGGCCTTCGCCCGCCGTCAGGCGCCGACGGGCGGCATTCGTGCCGGCGTTGGCCTGGCCAACCTGGGCTATGCCTTGCCCGGCTCGGTGCTGGCAGTGTCGATCATGCTGGCGTTCAGTTATCTGGATAATCAGCTGGTCATTCCGCTGTCGACCTGGTTGGGCGGTGCGGGCAAGCCTCTGCTGCTGGGCAGCCTGGCCGCCTTGCTGCTGGCTTATCTGGTGCGTTTCATCGCCGTGGCCTATGGCCCATTGGAGAGCAGCCTGGAGCGTATTCGGCCCTCATTGCCGGAGGCTTCGCGCAGTCTTGGCGTCGGTGGCGTGGGTTTGTTTTTCAAGGTGTATCTGCCGCTGCTGGTGCCCGGGGCTTTGAGCGCTGCGTTGCTGGTGTTCGTCGACGTGCTCAAGGAAATGCCCGCCACCTTGCTGATGCGCCCGTTTGGCTGGGACACACTGGCGGTCAGGGTGTTCGAGATGACCAGCGAAGGCGAATGGGCGCGCGCCTCGTTGCCGGCGCTGACCTTGGTGCTGGTAGGGCTGCTGCCGGTCATCGGGCTGATTCGCCGTTCCGCTCGGCGTCCGGGTCACAGTCACTGAGGATGCCAGCTTGCGCCCTTGCGGCTACAATGCGCGGCATTCGCGCGGCGGGTCCTACAAGAAGAGCTGACGATTAAACGTCATCGACCGCCGCCGCTTCGCCACGCCCGGAAGGAGAAACCCATGGGACAGCGCACGCTTTTGTACGACTTGCACCTGGCGCTCGGTGCCAAGACGGTCGATTTCGGCGGCTGGGACATGCCGCTGCACTATGGCTCGCAGGTCGAGGAGCACCATCAGGTGCGCAGCGACTGCGGTGTCTTCGATGTTTCCCACATGACGGTCATCGACATCACCGGCGACGACGCCACACCCTGGCTGCAACGTCTGCTGGCCAACGACGTGGCCCGTCTCGACGGCACCGGCAAGGCGCTGTACAGCCCGTTGCTCAGCGAAGACGGCGGAGTCATCGACGACCTGATCGTCTACCGCACCCAAAGCGGCTACCGACTGGTCACCAACGCGGCCACTCGGGCGAAGGTCATCGCTTGGCTGGAGGTGCAGAGTGCCGGTTTCAGCGTCACGTTCGACGTTCGCCCTGACCTCGCCATCCTCGCCATCCAGGGCCCCCATGCCCGCGAGAAAGTCGCAGCGCTGCTGAGCCCGGCTCGCGCCGCGCTGATCCGTGAACTGCGCCCGTTCGAAGGTATTGCCGAAGGTGACTGGTTCATCGCCCGCACCGGCTACACCGGTGAAGACGGCCTGGAAATCATCCTGCCGGGTGATGAGGCCGTAGGGTTCTTCAACGACCTGGTTGGCGCCGGCATCGCGCCGAGCGGCCTGGGCGCGCGCGACACGCTGCGTCTGGAAGCGGGCATGAACCTGTACGGCCAGGATATCGATGAAAGCCACACCCCGCTGACCTCTAACCTGGGCTGGTCCATTGCCTGGGAGCCGGCTGCGCGCAACTTCGTCGGCCGTACCAGCCTGTTGGCGGAAATCGAGCGGGGTGTGCAGGAAAAACTGGTTGGCCTGGTGCTGGAAGAACGCGGCGTTTTGCGTGCCCACCAGGTGGTGCGTGTAGCCGGGATTGGCGAAGGGGAGATCACCAGTGGTAGTTTCTCGCCTACGCTGAGCAAATCCATCGCCTTGGCGCGCGTGCCCATGGCGACCGGGGACCGCGCCGAGGTCGAGATCCGCGGTAAATGGTACCCGGTGCGGGTGGTCAAACCGACCTTCGTGCGCCATGGCAAGATTTTGATCTGAACATTCAACGGCGGGCCGAACCGCTGACCCAAACGAGGAATTCAAGACATGAGCAATATCCCCGCCGACCTGCGTTTCGCCGAAAGCCACGAGTGGGCGCGCCTGGAAGCTGATGGCTCCGTCACCGTCGGCATCAGCGACCACGCCCAGCAAGCACTGGGTGACGTGGTGTTCGTCGAGCTGGCCGAAGTCGGCAAGGTGTTCGGCGCTGGCGACGCTGCCGGCGTGGTCGAGTCGGTCAAGGCTGCCTCCGACATCTACGCCCCGGTTGCCGGTGAAGTGATCGCGGTCAACGAAGAACTGGCGGATAGCCCGGAGCTGCTCAACGAAGAACCTTACGATTCGTGGATCTTCAAGCTGAAGCCAAGCGATAAGTCGGAGCTGGACAAGCTGTTGGACGCTGCTGGCTATCAGGCACTGATCGGCGAGTAAGACCGCGTCGCCTGGTTCGCGGGGCAAGCCCGCTCCTACAGGGACAGCATCCGCTCGCGGGGCTGTCTATGACTTGTAGGAGCGGGCTCGCCCCGCGAAAGGGCCGGGCCTGCAAACGCAAGATTCCCCGCAGAATCGGCAATCCTTCCTAGACTTATAAGTCTCCATGAGACCTGGTCTAGGAAGAGAGCGTCGACATGTCCCAGTCGCCATCCCTGCATCAACTGCAAGAGCTCAACCCATTCCTGCGCCGCCACCTGGGGCCCGATGCCTCGGAGCAGCAGGCAATGCTCAGCACCCTCGGCCTCAACAGCCGCAGCGAGCTGATCGAGCAGACCGTGCCGCCAGGCATCCGCTTCAACCGCGCCCTCGACCTGCCGCCGGCCCTGGATGAACAGGCTGCGTTGGCCAAGCTCGCCGGCTACGCCGAGCAGAACCAGGTGTGGACCAGCCTCATCGGCATGGGTTACCACGGCACCGTCACGCCCACGGTCATCCTGCGCAATGTGCTGGAAAACCCCGGCTGGTACACCGCCTACACGCCCTATCAGCCGGAAATCGCCCAAGGCCGTCTGGAGGCGCTGCTCAACTTCCAGCAGATGGTCATCGACCTCACCGGGCTTGCCCTGGCCAATGCCTCGTTGCTCGATGAAGCCACGGCCGGTGCCGAAGCCATGGCCCTGGCCAAGCGAGTGGCGCGCAACCAGAGCAACGCCTTCTTTGCCGACCAGCACTGCCACCCACAGACCTTGTCGGTACTGAAAACCCGCGCGGAAGGCTTCGGTTTCCAGCTGATCATCGACACTGTGGACAACCTTGCCAAACATCAGGTATTCGGTGCCCTGCTGCAATACCCGGACACTCACGGCGAAGTGCGCGACCTGCGGCCATTGATTGACCAGTTGCACACCCAGCAGGCCGTGGCCTGTGTGGCCGCCGACCTGCTCAGTCTGGTGATGCTGACTCCGCCCGGTGAGCTCGGAGCCGATGTGGTGCTGGGTTCGACCCAGCGCTTCGGCGTACCGATGGGCTACGGTGGCCCGCACGCGGCCTACTTCGCTTGCCGTGACGACTACAAGCGGGCGATGCCCGGGCGCATCATTGGCGTATCCCGCGATGCTCGTGGCAACACGGCTCTGCGCATGGCCCTGCAGACGCGCGAGCAGCATATCCGCCGGGAAAAGGCCAACTCCAACATCTGCACCGCCCAGGTGCTGCTGGCCAACATCGCCAGTTTCTATGCGGTGTATCACGGCCCGCAAGGCCTGCAACGCATCGCTCAGCGGGTGCATCGGCTGACCTTCGTGCTGGCTGCAGGCCTTGAGGCCAAAGGCATCAAGCGCGTCAACCAGCACTTTTTCGACACCTTGACCCTGGACGTCGGCGGCGCTCAGGCGGCGATCATCGAAAGTGCCGAGGCCGCCCGCATCAACCTGCGCATTCTGGGGCGCGGCCATCTGGGCGTGAGCCTGGACGAAACTTGTAACGAAGCCACCGTGCTGCGGCTGTTCGATATTTTCCTGGGTGTCGATCACGGCCTGGATATCGCCGCGCTCGACCAGCACGCGCTGCCCGAAGGCATCCCCGCTGCGCTGGTGCGCCGCACGCCGTTCCTCAGCCACCCGGTGTTCAACCTGCACCACAGTGAAACCGAGATGCTGCGCTACCTCAAGCAGCTGGAAAACAAGGACCTGGCACTGAACCAGTCGATGATCCCGCTCGGCTCTTGCACCATGAAGCTCAACGCCACCAGCGAAATGATCCCCATCACCTGGCCTGCTTTCGCCCAGCTTCACCCCTTTGCGCCCGCCGCACAGGCCACCGGCTACAAGGCAATGATCGATGAACTGGAAGGCTGGTTGTGCGCCATTACCGGCTTCGATGCCATCTGCATGCAACCCAACTCCGGCGCCCAGGGTGAATACGCCGGGCTCATGGCCATCACCCGTTATCACCGCAGCCGTCATGAGCCTCAGCGCACGCTGTGCCTGATCCCGTCGTCGGCACATGGCACCAACCCGGCCTCGGCGCAGATGGCGGGCATGGAGGTGGTGATTGTCGATTGCGATGATGCTGGCAACGTCGACCTCGAAGACCTCAAGGCCAAGGCACATGCCGCCGGGGCCAGGCTGTCGTGCCTGATGGTCACTTATCCCTCGACCCATGGTGTGTACGAAGAAGGCATCCGCGAGATTTGCGAGGTGGTCCACCAGCACGGCGGCCAGGTGTACATGGATGGTGCCAACCTCAACGCTCAGGTCGGCCTGGCGCGACCTGCGGATATCGGTGCCGATGTTTCGCACATGAATCTGCACAAGACGTTCTGCATCCCCCATGGCGGTGGCGGCCCAGGCATGGGGCCAATCGGCATCCGCGCTCATCTTAAGCCGTTCGTCGCCAGCCACCCGGTCGTACCCGTTCCCGGCCTGGATCCGAACAACACTGCGGTCAGCGCCGCGCCCTGGGGCAGCGCGAGCATCCTGCCGATCAGCTGGATGTACATCGCCATGATGGGCCCGCAGCTTGCTGATGCCAGCGAAGTGGCGATCCTCTCGGCCAACTACCTGGCCAGCCAGCTTGGCGGTGCGTTCCCGGTGCTGTACCGCGGGCGCAACCAGCGCGTGGCGCACGAATGCATCCTCGACCTGCGCCCTCTCAAGGCGCAGACCGGCATTACCGAGGAGGACGTCGCCAAGCGCCTGATGGACTATGGCTTCCATGCCCCGACCATGTCATTCCCGGTGCCGGGGACCTTGATGGTCGAGCCCACCGAAAGCGAGTCGAAAGCCGAGCTGGATCGCTTCGTCGAAGCGATGCTGGCGATTCGCGCAGAGATTGCCGAGGTGCAGGAGGGGAACTGGCCTGCGGAAGACAACCCGCTCAAGCATGCGCCGCATACCCTGGCCGATGTGCTGGCACCCTGGAATCGGCCTTACAGCTTGGAGCAGGCGGTTGCGCCCAGTGCCCATGTGCGCCTGCACAAGTACTGGCCAGCGGTGAACCGGGTCGACAACGTGTATGGGGACAGGAATCTGTTCTGTGCTTGCGTGCCGGTAGAGGCTTACCGCTGAAAAACTGGGGGCGCAGAGCGCCCCAGGCCTTACTCAGCTACCGCGTTCTTGGCCAGGATGGCGTTGGCCAGATCCATGTCCGAGGCTTGCATCCCTGGGTTCTCGGCACGCACCTGTTGCAGTGCCTGCTCCAGGAACGGCCCGCGAATCGCGCCCTCGCTGGCGACGAAGCTGCCGGCGTCATCCTGTGCCGCGAGCACCAGCTTGTGGTCGTGCGAAGTGATGTAGCTCGACGCCGTGGTGGCGCCGGAAGTCATTACGTTACGCCAGAAGGTATCGGCCATGGCAGAGCCAACAGGCAGCGAAAGCAGGGCAGCAGCTGCGATGGCGGTTTTGAGACGCATGATGAAACACCTCGAAGGGTGAGGGTTGGGAATGGTCGTTTTGATCCCGCAAAATGGGCGTAAGTTCCTTGAATACAAGGGTTTTTTGCTCACGAACAGACCCGTAGCACCTCCTCGGAACGGGTCAGCCCACGGGCCACTTTTGCCTCCCCACAGCTGCGTAAATCCTGTAACCCTTCAGCTAGAGCCTGCCGTTGCAGCTCGGCCAGATCGTTGCAGGTGCCTATCCGTGCACGCAGGCTTTCGCTCGGGATCAGCAGTTCGAACAAGCCGGTACGGCCAAGGTAGCCGGTGCCTCGACAGACTTGGCATGGATCGTTCGATGGGCGGCCCTGGCAGGCGTGGCAGAGCAAGCGCACCAGGCGTTGGGCCATGACCCCGACCAGGGTCGCCCGGATCAGGTAATCGGCCACACCCAGCTCAAGCAGACGGGTAATGGCGCTACAGGTGTCATTGGTGTGCAGCGTCGAGAGCACCAGGTGCCCGGTGAGCGCAGCCTGAACCGCCACCAGTGCGGTCTCGCGGTCGCGGATTTCACCGATCATGATGATGTCCGGGTCCTGGCGTAGCAGGGTGCGTACGCCATCGGCAAAGCCCAGGCCCAGGGCTGGCTGCACCTGCATCTGGTTGAACGCCGGCTCCAGCCGCTCGATCGGGTCTTCGATGGTGCACAAGTTGACCTGCGGGGTGGCCAGCTGCTTGAGGCTGGCGTAGAGCGTGCTGGTCTTGCCGGAACCGGTAGGCCCGGTGACCAGCAGGATGCCTTGGCGGCGCTGCAGCAGCGTTTGCCATTGGGCCAGTGGCTCGCCCTCCAGGCCCAATTGATCGAAGTCCTCCTGCAACTGGCGCGGGTCGAACAAGCGCAGCACCAGTTTTTCACCAAAGGGCGTCGGCAGCGTCGAAAGGCGCAGCTCAACTTCGCTGCCGCCTGGCAGGCTGCTCTTCACCCGACCGTCCTGCGGGCGGCGCTTTTCGGCTACATCCATGCGGCCCAGGTGTTTCAGGCGGCTGACCACGGCCAGGGTGACACTGGCCGGGAAGGCGTAGACCGTGTGCAGCAGACCATCGATGCGGTAGCGCAGGTGGCCTTGATCACGGCGTGGCTCCAGATGGATATCGCTGGCGCGTTGCTCGATGGCGTACTGCAGCAGCCAGTCGACGATATGCACGATGTGCGCGTCATCGGCCGTTGCCTCTGCTTGCCGTTTGCCGAGCTCAAGCAAGTGCTCGAGCTCGCCCAGGCTGGTTGCTTGCTGGTGCTGCGCACCTTGTACCGAGTGGGCCAGGCGAAACAGCGACTGGCCCAGTTGGCGAATCTGCAGCGGGCTGGCCAGCACGCGGCGGATCGGTTTGCCCAGGCTACGCGCGAGGTCAGCCTGCCACAGCTGTTGGTAGGGTTCGGCACTGGCCACGGTGATGGCGTTGGCGTCGTTGGCCACGATCAGGATGCCGTGGCGTTGCGCGAAGGCTGGGGAGATCAGGCCATTGACCTGGGCCAGGTCGAGTTGCATGGGGTCAATGCGCAAGTAAGGCTGGCCGACCTTTTGTGCCAGCCATTGGCAGAGGGCGTCCAGGTTCAGCAGCTGGCCAGGCTGGCAGCGATCTTCCAGGCCCAGGGCCGCGATGGTTTCAAGCGGGTGGTGAGCGCTGTAACGGGACGCTTGTTCGCGAACCTGGCATGAATCGGTGGCGGTCAGGCGCTGGTCGGCCTGCAAGGCATCCAGCAGGCTTTTGAGATCGAGGGATTGCTCGTTGAGAGTGAACATCGGCGGCGTCCGTGCCTTGGGGGAGTCCTGGGTCAAGGCTAGCCGTGCCTGGCGGAGCGAGGCTCGGGAAAGGATTTCGGGATTTTGCGCCGCCTGGCTTCAGATCACCGCCAACTCCAATCGCGCCAGGTTTTCCAGGCTCACCTCTCCGACACACACCAGATTGCGCAGTTTTTGCGCAATCACTTGCGCCCGGTGCCAGCTCAACCCGCCGATGGCGACCTCGATGTCGAGCCAGTCTTCCTGCTGGCTGACCTGCACGCTGTGCGGCGTGAGGAACTGCAAGGCAAACAGGTTGAGCACCCGGCACAGGGTATCCGGCTCGGCTTCGGCCTGCAGGCGATAGCGTACGGTGCTGTGGCTGGCGCTGGCGGCCCAGGCATCGCTGCGGGGCAGGGGGCGTTCGAGTGCATTCATGCTGGGTCTCCGCGAATGTGGGAGAAATTCTTGCACGTCGAAGCCGGTATTTTTTCGCTATGATTCCATCGAATTACGGGTGTTACAGATTGATCAATTCGCATAAAGATATTTTGGAGAATTATTCATGCAAGGCGAACTGGATGCCTACGACCGGCGCATTCTCGAGCTCCTGCAAGAAGACGCATCGCTGTCCAGTGCGCAGATCGCCGAGCGAGTGGGGCTGTCGCAATCACCCTGCTGGCGCAGGATTCAGCGTTTGAAAGAGGAGGGGGTGATCCGTGGGCAGGTGACCCTGCTGGACCGCAAGAAGGTCGGCTTGAATACGCAGATCTTCGCCGAGGTGAAACTCAACGCTCACGGCCGCTCAAACTTCACCGAATTCACCGAGGCGATCCGCGGCTTTCCGGAGGTGCTGGAGTGCTATGTGCTGATGGGGGCGGTGGACTTTTTGCTGCGCATCGTCACCTCGGATATCGAGGCTTATGAGCGCTTCTTCTTCGAAAAACTTTCGAACGTGCCAGGTATTCAGGAAGTGAACTCGATCGTGGCGCTGTCGGAGATCAAGTCTACCACCAGCCTGCCGCTATCGAGGTGAGGCCTTCGCGGTACAACCCCGCTCCTACCGGGAAATCCGTAGCCCTGTAGGAACGGGCATGCCCGCGAAGCAGGCGACGCGGTATCAGGCCTTGAGCAGGTGCTTCCAGCCCCGGCTCTGATCAACTACCCGAGCCTGCTCGATCCGCGCTTCCAGCAGTTCATCAGGTTCTTCACCCAGTGGCAGTTCCGCCAGTTCATGCAGCTTCTTCAGGTCGCCGTACAGGCGGTCCATCTGCGGCGCTTCGAGCACTTGGCGGGCATGGTGCAGCCAGGCCAGCAGCTGTTCGATACGCGGCAGCTGTTCGGCCAGGTCTTCCGGGCGCTGGGTGTACAGCGGCAGCTTCAGCGAGCGGCCTTCTTCGCCCAGCAGGTGCGCCAGCCAGCTGGCCAGCTGCGCCTTGCCCTGGCGCTCGCCGCGGCCCTTGCGCTCCACGGTCCAGGCACGGGCCAGCAGCCAGCGCGAGGTTTCCAGGGAGAACTGGCCCCAGCGTACGTCTTCAAGCTCTTCGATGAACTGCTCGGGCGCGGCACGGCGGATGTCTTCGTCGTCGTTGCCGGCCTGCACCAGCGGGCGCCAGTCTTCCAGCAGCGCATCGAGGCTGGCGCGCAACTCGCGGGTGGTCGCGCGTGGTGCGGCCTGGCCCAGGCTGGCAACCAGTGCACGCAGTTCGGCCAGGCACTGTACCCAGTCCTGCAGCAGGCGCCAGTGGCCATTGTGGCGGTACTGCTCGGCCAGGCGCTGGCTGCTGCCCAGCAGCTGCCAGGCGAGCGCGGTGAACGCGTCGTCCACGGCCATTTCGGCGTCCAGTTCGGTGGAAGGCAGGCCCAGCTCGTAGCTGTCCGGCTCCAGCAGGCGGTAGCCGCGCTCGGCCTTGCTGATGTCGCACGGCATCAGTGGCAGGCTCGCGGCCAGCTCGGCGGCCAGCTCCAGCAGCGCTTCAGGGGCGCCTTCGCGCAGTTCCAGCTCCAGCTCGCTGATCTCTTCCTTGCGCTTGCCAGCGATCACGAAGCCTTGGTCCAGCGCGGCCTCGATCACGACCTTGCTCTTGCCGCGGCCCCAGCTGATTTCGGCGTATTCGCGGGTGAAATCGGTGGTGAACAGCGGCTTGATGGTTTTTTTGTCCAGCTCGGCCAGTTGCTCAGGCCAGCAGGTGGCGTCGAGCTTTTTCAGGTCGAGCTTGACCTTGTCCAGGTGCCATTCGTACTCGTTGCGCACGGACAGACCGGCGACGCTCTGGCCGCGGCACTTCAGGGTCTGGATGACTTCCTCGCCGTCACGCCGCAGGCGCAGGGCGACACGGGCGGCGGAGAGTTCGCGCTCGGGGGTGTCGAAGTACTGGTTGAGCAGCTCGCGAGTCTGCCAGCCGGACTTGTTGCGCTTTTTCAGCAGGGGGTGCTCGCGCAGGGCGGCCAGGGTCTCGCGGCTGGCGCGGAGCTTAAGTTCGGTTTCTTTGTGCATCACAGGCTCGAAAGAGGGCGTCGTTGCAGGGCAGTCTACAGGAGTCGGCCGGCAACGGTTTATTCCAGACGGCGGATAGTCCTATGATGGGCAACGCTTCCGAGGAGTATGCGCATGCCGTTGCCGACGTTGAAAGACCAGTTTGCCGCTTTGATCGCCGCGCCCTCGGTCAGCTGCACCCAACCCGCACTGGACCAGTCCAACCGTCAGGTTATCGACCTGCTGGCCGGCTGGCTGGGCGATCTGGGCTTCAGCTGTGACATCCAGCAGGTCAGCCCCGGCAAGTTCAACCTGCTGGCCAGTCGCGGTAGCGGCCCTGGCGGCCTGGTGCTTGCGGGTCATAGCGACACCGTGCCTTACGACGAACAGCTGTGGTCCAGCGACCCGCTCAAGCTCACCGAGGCAGACGGTCGCTGGGTCGGCCTGGGCAGCTGCGACATGAAAGGCTTTTTCGCCTTGGTCATCGAAGCGGTGATCCCGCTGCTGGAGCACGATTTCAAGCAACCGCTGCTGATCCTCGCCACCTGCGATGAAGAAAGCTCCATGTCCGGCGCCCGCGCCCTGGCCGCTGCCGGCCAGCCGCTCGGCCGCGCGGCGGTGATCGGCGAGCCCACGGGCTTGCGGCCGATCCGCATGCACAAGGGCATCCTCATGGACCGCATCGATATCCTCGGGCGCAGCGGCCATTCGTCCGACCCGAGCCTGGGCCGCAGCGCGATGGAGGCCATGCACGAGGTGATGGGCGAGCTGATGGGCCTGCGCCGGCAGTGGCAGGCAACCTTCAGCAACCCGCAGTTCACCGTGCCTACGCCCACCATGAACTTCGGCTGCATCCATGGCGGTGACAACCCCAACCGCATCTGCGGCCAGTGCGCCCTGGAGTTCGACCTGCGCCCGTTGCCAGGCATGGATGTCGAACAGCTGCGGGCCGCCATTCGCGGCAAGCTGCAGCCGGTGGCCGAGCGCCATGAGGTACGTATCGACTACGCACCGCTGTTCCCTGAGGTGCCACCCTTCGAGGAGGCCGCCAATGCCGAGCTGGTGCAAGTGGCGGAGCGCCTTACCGGTCATCGGGCCGAAGCGGTGGCGTTCGGTACCGAAGCGCCTTATCTTCAGCAGCTGGGTTGCCAGACCATCGTGCTTGGCCCCGGCGACATCGCCTGCGCCCACCAGCCCGGCGAATACCTTGAAATGTCACGAATCGAGCCTACCGTGCGTCTATTGCGTGACCTGATCCGGCACTACTGCCTGAATTAAACGTTCACCCTGTTGATTCGTTCTTGCCTAGAGGAGAGCGCGCGTGACCGCAAGCCTGTTCCGACGATGATCCTGAACGCCGTGTGATTCACCGTTCTCCGTCCACTTTATCCACAGGCCCTGTCATGCCCGAATACGTCAACTGGCTACGTCATGCCTCCCCGTACATCAATGCCCATCGCGACTGCACCTTTGTGGTGATGCTCCCCGGCGATGGGGTTGAACACCCGAATTTCGGCAATATCGTCCACGACCTGGTGCTGCTGCACAGCCTGGGTGTGCGCCTGGTGCTGGTGCATGGTTCGCGCCCGCAGATCGAGAGCCGCCTGGCTGACCGCGGCCTGACCCCGCACTACCACCGGGGCATGCGCATTACCGATGCCGCCACCCTTGACTGCGTGATCGACGCCGTCGGCGCCTTGCGCCTGGCCATCGAGGCGCGCCTGTCGATGGACATCGCCGCCTCGCCGATGCAGGGCTCACGCCTGCGCGTGGCCTCCGGCAACCTGGTCACCGCACGGCCGATTGGCGTGCTTGAAGGGGTGGACTACCACCACACCGGCGAAGTGCGTCGGGTCGACCGCAAGGGCATCAGCCGCCTGCTCGACGAGCGCTCCATCGTGCTGCTGTCGCCGCTGGGCTACTCGCCCACTGGCGAGATCTTCAATTTGGCCTGCGAAGACGTCGCCACGCGCGCGGCCATCGAGCTGGGCGCCGACAAGCTGCTGCTGTTCGGTGCCGAGCCGGGCCTGCTGGACGAGAACGGCAAGCTGGTGCGGGAACTGCGCCCGCAGCAGATCGCCCCGCACCTGGCGCGCCTGGGCAGTGATTACCAGGGCGAGCTGCTGGATGCCGCTGCCGAGGCCTGCAAAGGTGGTGTGGCGCGTAGCCATATCGTCAGTTATGCCGAGGACGGTGCGCTGCTGACCGAGCTGTTCACCCGCGAAGGTGGCGGTACGCTGGTGTCGCAGGAGCAGTTCGAAGTGGTGCGCGAGGCGACCATCGATGATGTCGGTGGCTTGCTGGAGCTGATCAGCCCGCTGGAGGAGCAGGGCATTCTGGTGCGTCGTTCGCGTGAGGTGCTTGAACGTGAGATCGAGCAGTTCAGCGTGGTCGAGCGCGAGGGCATGATCATCGCCTGTGCGGCGCTGTACCCGATTGCCGATTCCCAAGCGGGAGAACTGGCGTGCCTGGCGGTGAACCCGGAGTACCGCCATGGCGGGCGCGGGGACGAGCTGCTCGAACGCATCGAGGGGCGGGCGAAGCAGATGGGGTTGGCTACTTTGTTCGTGCTTACCACGCGCACGGCGCACTGGTTCCGTGAACGCGGGTTTGCGCCTAGCGGCGTAGAGCGGCTGCCGGCGGCGCGGGCTTCGCTGTACAACTACCAGCGCAATTCGAAGATTTTCGAGAAATCGTTGTAAGCCTGTACCGGCCTCTTCGCGGGCTGGAATGAAAAACGCCGCCCCTAGGGGCGGCGTTTTTGCTTACACGGTATGCAGATACCAGTTGTACTCGAGGTCGGAGATCGAGTGCTCGAACTCCTCCAGCTCGCTCTCCTTGCACGCGACGAAGATGTCGATGTACTTCGGATCGATGTACTTGTTCAGGATCTCGCTGTCGTCCAGCTCGCGCAGGGCATCGCGCAGGTTGTTCGGCAGGCTCTGTTCCAGCTGCTCGTACGAGTTGCCTTCAATTGGCGTGCCTGGCTCGATCTTGTTGGTCAGGCCGTGGTGCACGCCTGCCAGCACGGCAGCCATCATCAGGTATGGGTTGGCGTCGGCGCCGGCTACGCGGTGCTCGATGCGCACGGCATCTGCAGAACCGGTTGGCACCCGCAGGGCCACGGTACGGTTGTCCAGGCCCCAGCTCGGCGCATTCGGCACGTAGAACTGCGCGCCAAAGCGGCGGTACGAGTTGACGTTCGGGCAGAGGAACGCCATGGACGCAGGCAGGGTCTCGAGCACACCGCCGACAGCGTGACGTAGCGCGGCGTTCTGCTCGGGATCCTCGCTGGTGAAGATGTTGTTGCCATCTTTGTCCAGCACGGAGATGTGTACATGCAGGCCGTTGCCTGCCTGGCCCGGGTAGGGCTTGGCCATGAAGGTGGTGTCCATTTCATGGTCGTAGGCGATGTTCTTGATCAACCGCTTGAGCAGTACCGCGTAGTCGCAGGCCTTGAGCGGGTCGGCAACGTGGTGCAGGTTGACTTCGAACTGCGCCGGGGCGCTTTCCTTGACGATGGCGTCAGCCGGGATGCCTTGCTCTTTCGCGCCTTCCAGGATGTCCTGCAGGCAATCGGCATATTCGTCGAGGTCGTCGATCAGGTACACCTGGGTCGACTGTGGGCGCTTGCCCGAGATTGGCGAGCGTGGTGGCTGCGGACGGCCGTTCACGTTCTCCTGGTCGATCAGGTAGAACTCCAGCTCGAACGCGGCGCAGATGGTCAGGCCCATATCGGTGAATTTGCTCACCACCTGACGCAGTACTTCGCGCGGGTCGGCGAAGAACGGCTCGCCTTCCAGTTCGTGCATGGTCATCAGCAGCTGCGCGGTCGGGCGCTTTTGCCATGGCTCATTACACAGCGTGTCGGGGATTGGATAGCAGATGCGGTCAGCATCGCCGATGTCCAGGCCCAGCCCGGTGCTTTCAACGGTGGAACCGTTGATGTCCAGGGCGAAGAGGGAGGCAGGCAGGTTGATGCCTTTCTCGTAAACCTTGTGGAGGCTGGTGCGCTCAATGCGCTTACCACGCACCACACCATTCATATCTGCAATCAGAAGGTCAACGTAGAGAACCTCAGGATGTTCCTTAAGGAACGCGTTCGCTTCGTTAAGCTGAACGGCACGCGGGGGTACCGACATGATGCAACACCTTTGTTGTTAAAAATATCAATCAAGGGGGGCTTGCAGGACCAGTCAATCGAAAAGACAAACTGATGTCAAGCCAACCCCATGATGCCTCGAAATGGCACATCGACGGCAGATTTGCTGCATATCGGGGCGTGCCATTATCCGCTATTTCCCTCACAAAGGGCTATCTCCAAGACGCCGTGTTTTATTTTTTACGGAGGTGTTGTGTAAAAAAATTAACAAGGCTAAGCTCGGACTCAACCCAAAACACAATAATACGAGGGTCACATGGTCCGCTTGTCGCGACCTGAGCGCGCTGCCTGTGCAGTGCCGTCGGGTATACCTGCCGTTCCCGCACGCATCAGTCGAGTTGTAGCCTGCATGGCCGCAATAATTGACGTTTTGCGCATATGGACCACACCTCGTAACGCTTTTTCGTTGCTCTTCTCGTATATCTGCCCTTTGATCTCACTACGGACACGCTTGATTTCAGTGTATCCACAGTGCGCCTGCGCGTGGGTTTTTGCTTTAGCAATCTACTCCCTCCAGAATCAGAGCGCGGACCACCTTACCTCCTGAGGTATTTATGAGTAACAACCTCGACCAGCTCACCGATTGGTTGAAAGAGCACAAGATCACCGAAGTCGAATGCCTGATCAGCGACCTGACTGGCATCACTCGCGGCAAGATCTCGCCGACCAACAAATTCATCGCCGAAAAAGGCATGCGCCTGCCCGAGAGCGTGTTGCTGCAGACCGTGACCGGCGACTATGTCGACGATGACATCTATTACGACCTGCTCGACCCGGCCGACATCGACATGATCTGCCGTCCCGACCAGGACGCTGTATTCCTGGTGCCGTGGGCCATCGAGCCGACCGCCCAGGTGATCCACGACACCTACGACAAGAAGGGCAACCCGGTCGAACTGTCGCCGCGCAACGTACTGAAGAAAGTCCTCAAGCTCTACGCCGACAAGGGCTGGCAGCCGATCGTCGCGCCGGAGATGGAGTTCTACCTGACCAAGCGCAGCGAAGACCCTGACTTCCCACTGCAGCCGCCGGTCGGTCGCTCTGGCCGCCCGGAAACCGGCCGCCAGTCGTTCTCGATCGAAGCCGCCAACGAATTCGATCCCCTGTTCGAAGACGTCTATGACTGGTGCGAACTGCAGCGCCTGGACCTCGACACGCTGATCCACGAAGACGGCACGGCGCAGATGGAGATCAACTTCCGTCATGGCGACGCCCTGCACCTGGCCGACCAGATCCTGGTGTTCAAGCGCACCATGCGCGAGGCCGCGCTCAAGCACAACGTGGCCGCCACCTTCATGGCCAAGCCGATGACCGGCGAGCCGGGCAGCGCCATGCACCTGCACCAGAGCGTGGTCGACGTGGCCACCGGCAAGAATATCTTCAGCAATGAAGATGGCAGCATGAGCGAGCTGTTCCTGCACCACATCGGTGGCCTGCAGAAGTTCATCCCCGAAGCGCTGCCGCTGTTCGCCCCCAACGTCAACTCGTTCCGCCGCTTCCTGCCCGACACCTCGGCACCGGTGAACGTCGAGTGGGGCGAGGAGAACCGCACCGTCGGCCTGCGCGTACCGGATGCCGGCCCGCAGAACCGTCGTGTCGAGAACCGCCTTCCGGGTGCCGATGCCAACCCTTACCTGGCCATCGCCGCCAGCCTGCTGTGCGGCTATATCGGCATGGTCGAGGGCATCGACGCCAGTGCGCCAGTCCAGGGCCGAGGCTATGAGCGCCGTAACCTGCGCCTGCCATTGACTATCGAAGACGCCCTCGAACGCATGGAAAACAGCGGTGCCCTGGTGCAGTACCTGGGCAAGAAGTTCATCACCGGCTATGTCGCCACCAAGCGCGCCGAGCACGAGAACTTCAAGCGCGTCATCAGCTCCTGGGAGCGTGAATTCCTGTTATTCGCTGTCTGATCAACCCTGAGGCCGCTGGTGCGGCCGCCGGAAAATGGAGAGGCACATGAGCGTCAACAACCCGCAAACCCGTGAATGGCAGACCCTGAGCGGCGAGCACCACCTTGCCCCCTTCTCTGACTACAAGCAGTTGAAGGAGAAAGGGCCGCGCATCATCACCAAGGCGCAGGGTGTGCATTTGTGGGACAGCGAGGGGCACAAGATCCTCGACGGCATGGCCGGCCTGTGGTGCGTGGCGGTCGGCTATGGCCGTGAAGAACTGGTGCAGGCGGCAGAAAAGCAGATGCGTGAGCTGCCGTACTACAATCTGTTCTTCCAGACCGCTCACCCGCCAGCCTTGGAGCTGGCCAAGGCGATCACCGAGGTGGCGCCGGAAGGCATGACCCATGTGTTCTTCACCGGCTCCGGCTCCGAAGGCAACGACACCGTGCTGCGCATGGTTCGCCACTACTGGGCGCTTAAGGGTAAGCCGCACAAGCAGACCATCATCGGCCGCATCAACGGCTACCACGGCTCCACCTTCGCCGGTGCTTGCCTGGGTGGCATGAGTGGCATGCATGAGCAGGGCGGCTTGCCGATCCCGGGCATCGTGCATATTCCACAACCGTACTGGTTCGGCGAAGGCGGTGACATGGAACAGGACGCGTTCGGGGTATGGGCTGCCGAGCAGCTGGAGAAGAAGATTCTGGAAGTCGGCGAAGACAATGTCGCTGCCTTCATCGCCGAGCCGATCCAGGGCGCCGGCGGGGTGATCATTCCGCCAGAAACCTACTGGCCGAAGGTCAAGGAGATCCTGGCCAAGTACGACATCCTGTTCGTCGCCGACGAAGTGATCTGCGGTTTCGGTCGCACCGGCGAGTGGTTCGGCTCCGACTACTACGACCTCAAGCCCGACCTGATGACCATCGCCAAGGGCCTCACTTCCGGTTACATCCCCATGGGCGGTGTGATCGTGCGTGACAAGGTGGCCAAGGTAATCAGCGAAGGTGGTGACTTCAACCACGGCTTCACCTATTCCGGCCACCCGGTGGCGGCTGCGGTGGGCCTGGAAAACCTGCGCATCCTGCGTGACGAGAAGATCGTCGAGAAGGCGCGCACGGAAGTGGCACCCTACTTGCAGAAACGTCTGCGTGAGCTGCAGGACCACCCGCTGGTGGGCGAGGTGCGCGGCCTGGGCATGCTCGGTGCCATCGAGCTGGTCAAGGACAAGGCGACCCGCAGCCGTTACGAGGGCAAAGGTGTGGGCATGGTGTGCCGCAACTTCTGCTTCGAGAACGGCCTGATCATGCGCGCGGTGGGCGACACCATGATCATCGCCCCGCCGCTGGTGATCAGCCATGCCGAAGTGGATGAACTGGTGGAAAAGGCGCGCAAATGCCTCGATTTGACCCTTGAGGCGATTCGATAAGCGTTTGCTAGGCTAGCGATGTGACATTAAGTCGTTACAAGGCCCTGCTTTCCTTGAAACAGAGCCTTGTAACTTGCCAGACTAGCGGTTGTTTCAGTCGCCGCGCGCTCTGCACCGTGGGTTCTGGCTGCTGGACAGTTGCTAACATAAAAATTCTGGAGCATTACGCATGAATAAAATGGGCAAAACGTTGCTGGCCGCCGCCCTGATGGGTGCCATGGCCTCCGCTGTTCAGGCTGAAGACAAAGTGTTGAACGTTTACAACTGGTCGGACTACATCGCTCCGGACACCATCGCCAAGTTCGAAAAGCAGACCGGTATCAAGGTCAAGTACGACGTCTTCGACAGCAACGAAACCCTGGAAGCCAAGCTGCTGGCCGGCAAGTCGGGCTACGACATCGTCGTGCCGTCGAACAACTTCCTGGCCAAGCAGATCAAGGCCGGCGTCTACGAGGAACTGGACCGTTCCAAGCTGACCAACTGGAACAACCTCGACAAGGACCTGCTCAAGGCCGTTGGCGACGCCAGCGACAAGGACAACAAGCACGCATTCCCGTACATGTGGGGCTCGATAGGCATCGGCTATAACCCGGAGAAGGTCAAGGCCGCGCTGGGCGTGGACAAGATCGACTCGTGGGACGTGGTGTTCAAGCCTGAGAACATCGCCAAGCTCAAGAGCTGCGGCGTGAGCTTCCTGGATGCCCCGACCGAAATGCTGCCGGCCGCGCTGCACTACCTGGGCAAGCCAAGCAACAGCACCAGCAAGGAAGACCTGAAGGCCGCCGAGGAGCTGTTCCTCAAGGTCCGCCCTTCGATCACCTACTTCCACTCGTCCAAGTACATCGGCGACCTGGCCAACGGCAACATCTGCGTGGCCGTCGGTTACTCGGGTGACGTCGAGCAGGCCAAGGCCCGTGCCCACGAAGCTGGCGACAAGGTGAAAGTGGATTACATCATTCCGAAAGAAGGTGCCGGTACCTTCTACGACATGGTAGCCATCCCGAAAGATGCCGAGCATAAAGATGCCGCCTACCAGTTCATGAACTTCCTGCTGCAGCCGGAAGTCATGGCCGAGATCACCAATGCCGTACGCTTCCCTAACGGCAACGAGGCCGCTACCCCGTTGGTCGACAAGGCCATCACCAGCGACCCGAGCATCTATCCGCCAGCTGACGTGAAGAAACAGCTGTATGCCATCGCCGCACCGGATGCCAAGGTTCAGCGTGACATCACCCGTAGCTGGACCAAGATCAAATCGGGCAAATAACCCCGATGCATGACCTCTGGGCCGGGGTTTTCCGGCCCAGAACCAGTGAATGGCAATTGTTGATTGCGGCATCGAAGCTGCGCAGGTAAGTTGCGCGCCGGTTTTGTGCGCGGGGCAACGCTTGTACCCAATAAGTACGCCGTCACCCAGGCACTGATAGTGAGGACCACCCACTTGTCTATTTCTGTTTTACGCAAGGCCTTGATGGCTGGAGCGGGCCTGACGCTGGCATGCAGCGTCCAAGCGGCGCCTACGGTGCACTTCTACAACTGGTCGGACTATATCGGCCCGAATACCCTCGCGGACTTCGAGAAAGAAACGGGCATCAAGCCCGTGCAGGACGTTTTCGATTCCAACGAAACCCTGGAAGGCAAACTGCTGGCCGGCAATACCGGCTATGACGTGGTGGTGCCGTCCAACCATTTCCTCGGCAAGCAGATCAAGGCGGGCGCGTTCCAGAAGCTCGACAAGAGCCTGCTGCCCAACTATTCCAATCTCGACCCGGCGCTGATGAAACGCCTGGAAAAGAACGACCCGGGCAACCAGTACGCCGTGCCTTACCTGTGGGGCACCAACGGCATCGGTTACAACGTCGACAAGGTCAAGGCCGCGCTGGGCGTGGACAAGATCGACTCCTGGGCCGTGCTGTTCGAACCCGAGAACATGAAGAAGCTCTCCAAGTGCGGAGTGGCCTTCCTCGACTCGGCGGACGAAATGCTCCCGGCGGTGCTCAACTACATGGGGCTCAACCCCAACAGCACCGACCCCAAGGATTACGCCAAGGCCGAGCAGAAGCTGCTGGCCGTGCGCCCGTACGTGACTTACTTCCACTCGTCCAAGTACATCACCGACCTGGCCAACGGCGACATCTGCGTCGCGGCAGGTTTCTCGGGTGATGTGTTCCAGGCCAAGGCCCGCGCTGAAGAAGCGAAGAAGGGCGTGAACCTGGCCTACGCCATTCCCAAGGAAGGCGGCAACCTCTGGTTCGACGTGCTGGCGATCCCCAAGGACGCCAAGAACCTCAAGGAGGCCCACGCCTTCATCAACTATTTGCTGAAACCTGAGGTTATCGCCCAGGTCAGTGATTACGTCGGTTACGCCAACCCGAACCCCAAGGCTGGCGACCTGATGGACCAGGCCGTGAGGACTGACGCTGCGGTTTACCCACCGCAGGAAGTGCTGGACAAGATGTTCGTGAACTCAGAGTTGCCGCCCAAGGTGCAGCGTCTGATGACCCGTAGCTGGACCAAGGTCAAGTCGGGCAAGTAATTATCCAGACCCGCTGCGGTACCTGAACACAGGCCGCGCGGGCACAAAAATCTTGTTGGGAGTTTCACTCATGGCAGTTGCCTCCGGTGCCTATAAAAAAGCCCTCGAGGGTGGCCAGCAACCCAAGCAGGTGCTGGTCAAGATCGACCGGGTTACAAAAAAGTTCGACGAAACGGTCGCCGTGGACGATGTGTCCCTGGAAATCCGCAAAGGCGAGATCTTCGCCCTGCTGGGTGGCTCCGGTTCCGGCAAATCGACCTTGCTGCGTATGCTGGCCGGCTTCGAGCGTCCGACTGAAGGGCGGATCTTCCTCGACGGCGTCGACATCACCGACATGCCGCCGTACGAGCGGCCGATCAACATGATGTTCCAGTCCTACGCGCTGTTCCCGCACATGACCGTGGCGCAGAACATCGCCTTCGGCCTGCAGCAGGACAAGATGCCAAAGGCCGAGATCGACGCCCGCGTGGCCGAGATGCTCAAGCTGGTACACATGACCCAATACGCCAAGCGCAAGCCGCACCAGCTCTCCGGTGGCCAGCGCCAGCGGGTGGCCCTGGCCCGTTCCCTGGCCAAGCGCCCCAAGCTGCTGCTGCTCGACGAGCCGATGGGCGCGCTGGACAAGAAACTGCGTTCGCAGATGCAGCTGGAACTGGTGGAAATCATCGAGCGCGTAGGTGTGACCTGCGTGATGGTGACCCACGATCAGGAAGAGGCCATGACCATGGCCCAGCGCATCGCCATCATGCACCTGGGCTGGATCGCCCAGATCGGCTCGCCGGTGGATATCTACGAGACCCCGACCAGCCGCCTGGTGTGCGAATTCATCGGTAACGTCAACCTGTTCGACGGTGAAGTGGTCGACGACGCCGAAGGCCACGCGATCATTGCCAGCCCGGAGCTGGAGCGCAAGATCTACGTTGGCCACGGCATCACCACATCGGTGGAAGACAAGCACATCACTTACGCCCTGCGCCCGGAAAAGATGCTGGTCACCTCCCAGCAGCCTACCTGCGAGCACAACTGGTCGCGCGGCAAGGTCCACGACATCGCCTACCTGGGCGGCCACTCGGTGTTCTACGTCGAACTGCCGAGCGGCAAGATCGTCCAGTCGTTCGTCGCCAACGCCGAACGCCAAGGCACCCGCCCGACCTGGGGCGATGAAGTGTACGTGTGGTGGGAAGACGACAGCGGCGTGGTACTACGGTCATGAAAGCTCGCAAGCTCAAGCGAGCCTTCCAGCGCCTTATCCCGGAGGGGCGGCACCTGGTGATCGGCGTGCCGTTCATCTGGCTGTTCCTGTTCTTCATGCTGCCGTTCTTCATCGTGTTGAAGATCAGCTTCGCCGAAGCCGACGTGGCGATCCCGCCGTATACCGAGATCTACACCTACGTTGAAGACAAGATCCAGTTGGTGCTCAACCTGGCCAACTATGGCCTGTTGACCGAGGATGAGCTGTACATCTCGGCCTACCTGGGCTCGCTGAAGATGGCCTTCTTCAGCACCCTGCTGTGCCTGCTGATCGGCTACCCGATGGCTTACGCCATCGCCAACGCCAAGAAGGAGACCCAGACGGTCCTGCTGCTGCTGATCATGATGCCGACCTGGACCGCGATCCTGATCCGCGTCTATGCCTGGATGGGCATCCTCAGCAACAACGGGCTGCTCAACGGCTTCCTGCTGTGGACCGGGTTGATCGACCAACCGCTGCAGATCCTCAATACCAACCTGGCGGTTTACATCGGTGTGGTCTATTCGTACCTGCCGTTCATGATCCTGCCGCTGTTCGCCAACCTGGTGAAACACGATCAGAGCCTGCTCGAAGCTGCTTCGGACCTGGGGTCGAGCACCTTCAACAGCTTCTGGAAGATCACTGTTCCGCTGTCGAAGAACGGCATCATCGCCGGCTGCATGCTGGTGTTCATCCCGGTGGTGGGCGAGTTTGTGATTCCTGAACTGCTCGGCGGCCCGGAAACCCTGATGATCGGTAAAGTGCTGTGGCAGGAATTCTTCAACAACCGTGACTGGCCGGTGGCATCCGCCCTGGCGGTGGTGATGCTGGCGATCCTGATCGTGCCGATCCTGCTGTTCAACCGTAGCCAGGCCAAAGAGATGGAGGGCCGCGCATGAAACGCTTCAGTTTCTCCAAGCTGATGCTGGTGCTCGGCTTGCTGTTCATCTACCTGCCGATGCTGATCCTGGTCATCTACTCTTTCAACGCCTCCAAGCTGGTGACGGTGTGGGGTGGTTGGTCGGTGAAGTGGTACGTTGGCCTGCTCGACAACACGCAGCTGATGGGTTCGGTGATGCGCTCGCTGGAAATCGCCTGCTACACGGCGGTGGCTGCAGTGGCGCTGGGTACCCTGGCGGCCTTCGTGCTGACCCGGGTCACCCGCTTCAAGGGCCGCACGCTGTTCGGCGGCCTGGTCACCGCACCGCTGGTCATGCCCGAGGTCATCACTGGTCTGTCGCTGTTGCTGCTGTTCGTGGCCATGGCGCAGATGATTGGCTGGCCGCAGGAGCGTGGCATCGTCACCATCTGGATCGCCCACACCACTTTCTGCGCAGCGTATGTGGCGGTGGTAGTGTCGGCTCGCCTGCGTGAGCTGGACCTGTCGATCGAGGAAGCGGCGATGGACCTGGGTGCCAAGCCGTGGAAGGTGTTCTTCCTGATCACCATCCCGATGATCGCACCATCGCTGGCGGCGGGTGGCATGATGTCGTTCGCCCTGTCGCTGGATGACCTGGTGCTGGCCAGTTTCGTATCCGGCCCTGGCTCGACCACCTTGCCGATGGAAGTCTTCTCGGCGGTGCGTCTGGGCGTGAAGCCGGAGATCAACGCCGTGGCCAGCCTGATCCTGCTGTCGGTGTCGTTGGTGACTTTCTTCGTCTGGTTCTTCAGCCGCCGGGCCGAAGAAAACCGCCGCAGGGCGGTTCAGCAGGCGATCGAAGAGGGTGCGGCGGCCAACGCCTCGCAGCCACAGGTCAAGCGCCCGACCCAAGTGACCGCTTCGGCTTGATCTTGAGGGCACCCTGCAGGGCTTTGGCTCTGTGGGGTGTCTGGTGCCTGCCTCAACATCTTCAGCGCCTGTGAAAGCGCGCGGCGCTCGGTCTCACAGGCGCCGAAAATGCCATGGTATGCACTAACACCCTCCCATACCTGACGCTAGTCAGTGCCGTTTATCCAACCCTGAACTACGCTGACACTCGCATTCCACGATTCATTTGCGCGCAAGCAAGGAGCCTGCATGACGTTGATGCGTCCACTGTTGGTCGTTTGCCTGGGGCTGTTGTCTCTGTTGTCAGGCTGTAGCAAGGAAGAAACCACCGAAACACCACCAAGGGTTGGAGTACAACAGGTTTCTCCCACCGATTTCGCTGCCAGGGTCACCCTGACCGGCGACGTGCAGGCACGGGTGCAGACCGACCTGTCGTTCCGTGTGGGCGGCAAGATCATTTCCCGTAGCGTCGATGTCGGCGACCACGTGAAGGCTAACCAGGTGTTGGCGCGGCTCGATCCAAAAGACCTGCAGAACAATGTCGACTCGGCCAAGGCCGAGGTGTTCGCTGCCCAGGCACGGGTCACCCAGACCAGCGCCGCCTTCGTGCGCCAGCAAAAGCTGCTGCCCAAGGGCTATACCAGCCAGAGCGAGTACGATTCCGCCGAGGCCGCGCTGCGCAGCGACCAGAGTGCGCTCAAGGCTGCTCAGGCGGAACTGGCCGATGCCAAGGAGCAACTGGGCTACACCGCGCTGGTGTCCGAAGCCGATGGCGTGATCACCGAGCGCCAGGCCGAGGTCGGCCAGGTAGTGCAGGCGACCATGCCGATCTTCAGCCTGGCCCGCGACGGCGACCGCGATGCGGTGTTCAACGTCTACGAGTCACTGTTGGTGGCGCCGCCGAGCGACGTCGCTGTCATCGTGAGCTTGCTGGACGACCCCAAGGTCCAGGCTCACGGCTTTGTCCGCGAGATCACCCCTACCGTGTCGGCACAAAGCGGCACCGTGCAGGTCAAGGTGGGGCTCAAGGACGTGCCACCGGGCATGCAGTTGGGCGCGCCGGTCACTGCCAGTACCAATGCGGTGGGGCGGCCAAGCATCGAGCTGCCATGGTCGGCGCTGACCAAGGCGCTGCATGAGCCGGCAGTCTGGGTGGTGGGCGAGGGCGACAAGGTCGAATTGCGCAAGGTTGAAGTCAGCCGCTACCTGACCGGCAAGATCGTGGTCGCCAGCGGCCTGAAGGCCGGTGAGACCGTGGTGGTGGCCGGTAGCCAGCTGCTGCACCCCGGCATGCAGGTACAGAAGGTCGATGCCAAGGCTAAGGGGGGGGTGCTATGAAGCGCCTGCTGATACTGTCGGCCGGCCTGCTGCTGGCTGCCTGCGGTAGCGAGGAAGAAGCGCCCGAGCCGATCCGGCCGGTGCTGTCGGTCAAGGTGGAACCCCAGGTGCAGTCGCAGCTTGGCCGCTTCGCTGGCGTTATCCAGGCGCGCTTCGAAAGTACCTTGGGCTTCCGGGTTGGCGGGCGCATTGCCCGGCGTTGGCTGGATGTGGGCGCCCGGGTGAAGCCGGGCGACACCCTGGCCACGCTCGATCCCACCGACCAGCAGAACCAGCTGCGCGCCGCCGAAGGCGACCTGGCCAAGGTGCAGGCGCAGTGGATCAATGCCCAGGCCGATGCCCGCCGCCAGCAACAGCTGTACGACCGTGGCGTGGGCGCCCAGGCCCAGCTGGATATTGCCCAGACCAACCTGAAAACCACCAGCGCAGCGCTGGAACAGGCGCGCTCTGCGCTTAGCCAGGCCCGTGACCAGCTCGACTACAGCACCTTGCGCACCGACCACGCCGCAGTGATCACGGCTTGGCAGGCTGAAGCCGGGCAAACCGTTACCGCAGGCCAGTCTGTGGTCACCCTGGCCCGGCCGGACGTCAAAGAGGCTGTGATCGACTTGCCCATCGGCCTGGCCGAGCAGCTGAACAAAGACCTGACCTTCACCGTCGCCTCGCAACTCGACCCGACCATCAACACCACGGCCACCCTGCGCGAACTGGAGCCCCAGGCCGATGCCGCCACCCGTACCCGCCGCGCCCGGCTGACACTGGCGAGCACACCGGCCGCTTTCCACCTGGGCACTGCGATCAGTGTGACCCTGAGTTCGCAAGTGTCCCCGCGCAGCGAGCTGCCGTTGAGTGCTTTGTTGGAGCGTGACGGCAAGACCCAGGTCTGGGTGATCGACACCCAGCAGAAGACCGTGGGCACCCGTGACGTCACCCTGATCGATCGTACTGCCGACAGCATCGTCCTGGCTTCGGGCGTGCAGCCTGGCGAGCGTGTGGTGACGGCGGGCGTGAACAGCCTCAAGCCTGGCCAGAAGGTCACCTTCGACGAGGATGCGCAATGAAAGGAAGCTTCAACCTGTCCGAATGGGCACTCAAGCATCAATCGTTCGTCTGGTACCTGATGTTCGTCGGCCTGCTGATGGGCATTTTTTCGTACTTCAACCTCGGCCGTGAGGAAGACCCGTCGTTCACCATCAAGACCATGGTGATCCAGACCCGCTGGCCGGGCGCGACCCAGGACGAAACCCTCTACCAGGTCACCGACCGTATCGAGAAGAAGCTCGAAGAGCTGGACTCCCTCGACTACACCAAGAGCTACACCCGCCCGGGCGAATCCACGGTGTACGTGTACTTGCGCGACACTACCAAGGCCAAGGACATCCCGGAAATCTGGTACCAGGTGCGCAAGAAGATCCAGGACATCCGCGGCCAGTTCCCGCAGGGTATCCAGGGCCCCGGGTTCAACGACGAATTCGGCGACGTGTTCGGTACGATCTACGCCTTCACCGCCGACGGCCTGACCCTGCGTCAGCTGCGAGACTACGTGGAGCAGGCGCGGGCAGAAGTGCGCGATGTGCCCAACATCGGCAAGATCGAATTCATCGGTACTCAGGACGAAGTGCTGTACCTGAACTTCTCGACCCGCAAGCTGGCAGCCCTGGGCATCGATCAGCGCCAGGTCATGCAGGCCCTGCAGCAGCAGAACGCGGTGACCCCGGCCGGGGTGATCGAAGCAGGCCCCGAGCGCATTTCGGTACGCACCACCGGGCAGTTTGCCTCGGAAAAGGATCTGCAGACCGTCAACCTTAAGATCAACGACCGCTTCTTCCGCCTGGCCGACATTGCCGACATCCAGCGCGGCTATGTCGACCCGCCGTCGCCGATGTTCCGCTACAACGGCCAGACCGCCATCGGCCTGGCCATCGGCATGAAGGCCGGTGGCAACATGCAGGTATTTGGCGCGGCGCTGAAAAAGCGCATGGACCGGGTGATCCAGGACCTGCCGGTCGGCGTTGGCGTCCACACCGTGTCGGACCAGGCCGTGGTGGTCAAGCAGGCGGTCGGCGGCTTCACCAGCGCGCTGTTCGAAGCGGTGGTGATCGTGCTGGCGGTGAGCTTCGTCAGCCTGGGCATGCGCGCCGGCCTGGTGGTGGCCTGCTCGATTCCACTGGTGCTGGCGATGGTGTTCGTGTTCATGGAATACAGCGGCATCACCATGCAACGGATTTCGCTGGGGGCGCTGATCATCGCCCTCGGCCTGCTGGTGGATGACGCGATGATCACGGTCGAGGTGATGGTCACGCGCCTGGAAATGGGCGAGAGCAAGGAGCAGGCGGCCACGTTCGCCTATACCTCGACGGCGTTCCCCATGCTGACCGGTACCTTGGTGACAGTGGCCGGCTTCGTGCCTATTGGCCTCAATGCAAGTTCCGCGGGTGAGTACACCTATACCTTGTTCGCGGTCATTGCCGTGGCCTTGCTGGTGTCGTGGGTCGTGGCAGTGTTCTTCGCCCCGGTGCTGGGTGTGCACATTCTCAGCAGCAGCAAGCTCAAGGCCCACGAAGCTGAGCCTGGGAGGGTCGGCAGGGCGTTCGAAGGGGGGCTGGTGTGGTGCATGCGCCATCGCTGGCTGACGATTATCGGCACCATCCTGCTGTTTGCCTTGTCGCTGTTCAGCATGCGCTTTGTGCAGAACCAGTTTTTCCCCTCTTCGGACCGCCCGGAGATCCTGGTCGATCTGAACTTGCCGCAAAACGCTTCGATCGAGGAGACGCGCAAGGTGGTCGACCGCTTCGAAGCTCGCATAAAGGACGACCCCGACCTGGTGCACTGGAGCACCTACATCGGCCAAGGCGCTATCCGCTTCTACCTGCCTCTGGACCAGCAGCTGCAGAACCCGTATTACGCCCAGCTGGTGATCGTCAGCAAGGGCTTCGAAGAGCGTCAAGGCATGATGGAGCGCTTGCAGAAGATCCTGCATGAAGAGTTCGTTGGCATCGGTACCAACGTGCAATCGCTGGAAATGGGGCCGCCGGTGGGCCGGCCGATCCAGTACCGGGTAAGCGGGGCCAGTATCGATGAGGTGCGCAAGCATGCCATCGACCTGGCCACCATGCTCAACCAGAACGAGCATATTGGCGAAATGATCTATGACTGGAACGAACCGGGTAAGGTGCTGCGCGTGGAAATCGCTCAGGACAAGGCTCGCCAGCTGGGGCTGTCGTCGGAAGACGTGGCCAATGTAATGAACAGCATCGTCAGTGGCGTGAATATCACCCAGGTCAACGACAATATCTACCTGGTCAACGTGGTCGCCCGCGCCGAGGACAGCGAGCGCGGTTCGCCCGATACCCTGCAGAACCTGCAGATACTCACCCCCAACGGCACCTCGATTCCGCTGCTGTCGTTCGCCACCGTGCGTTACGAGCTGGAGCAGCCGCTGGTGTGGCGTCGTGACCGCAAGCCGACCATCACCATCAAGGCCTCGGTCAACGGCGATATCCAGCCCACCGACCTGGTGGCCCAGCTGAAACCGAACATCGACGAGTTCGCCAGCAAGCTGCCGGTCGGTTACGAAGTGGCCACTGGCGGTACGGTGGAGGAAAGCGGCAAGGCCCAAGGGCCGATCGCCAAGGTCATCCCGTTGATGTTGTTCCTCATGGCGACCTTCCTGATGATCCAGCTGCACAGCGTGCAGAAACTGTTCCTGGTGATCAGCGTGGCACCGCTGGGGCTGATTGGTGTGGTGCTGGCGCTGGTGCCAACGGGTACGCCGATGGGCTTTGTGGCGATCCTCGGTATCCTGGCGCTGGCAGGCATCATCATTCGTAACTCAGTCATCCTGGTGACGCAGATCGACGAGTTTGAAGCGCAGGGTTACTCCCCTTGGGACGCGGTCATGGAAGCGACCAACCACCGGCGCCGTCCCATCTTACTGACGGCGGCGGCGGCGAGCCTGGGCATGATCCCGATTGCCCGCGAGGTGTTCTGGGGGCCGATGGCCTACGCAATGATTGGCGGCATCATCAGCGCAACGCTGCTGACGCTGTTGTTCCTGCCGGCGCTGTACGTGGCTTGGTACAAGATCCGCGAGCCTGAGCACACGACCAAGCCCCAACACTGATCCCCTGTAGGAGCGGGGCAAGCCCGCTCCTACAAAGGCGTCGTGCCCGGCTTTAAAAATGGTTATATAAACATTCTTAAACAGTATTTTTAAGAATAACTCCGCCTCACTACTATTGCCTTCAAGCCAGGCAATAACCCCCTTCAAATCCATGCCCGGCACCCTCACTCCAAGGAGAACGAGCATGAGTGCATCGCTGCGTAGCATCGACGGTCAGGACGAAGCCACCATTCTGCGTGAGATCCAGAGCGCTTTGCGCGATCTGCGTTTCGGTGCGGTGGAAATCACCGTGCACAACGCCCAGGTCGTGCAGATCGAACGCAAGGAGAAGTTCCGCCTGCAACAGCCCGCCAACAAGGCCGGCTGATTCGCGCTACAACATCCAAAACTAGAAAAATGCCAATCGGGAGCTTCACCATGTCCATCCGCCGTTATGCGCTCGCCGCCCTGGCCAGTGCTGTTTTTGCCGGTTCCGCCATCGCCAAGGACTACGAACTGCTGAACGTGTCCTACGACCCGACCCGTGAGCTGTACCAGCAGTACAACGCCGAGTTCATCAAGCACTGGCAGCAGGCCCATCCGGGCGACAAGGTGAAGATCCAGCAATCCCACGGTGGCTCGGGCAAGCAGGGCCGGGCGGTGATCGACGGCCTGCGCGCCGACGTAGTGACCCTGGCCCTGGCCGGTGACATCGATGAAATCGCCAAGCTCGGCAAGACCCTGCCGGACGACTGGCAGACCCGCCTGCCGAACGCCAGTACCCCGTATACCTCGACCATCGTGTTCCTGGTGCGCAAGGGCAACCCGAAAGGCATCAAGGACTGGGGCGACCTGATCAAGAAGGATGTCTCGGTTATCACTCCTAACCCGAAAACCTCCGGTGGTGCCCGCTGGAACTTCCTCGCCGCCTGGGCCTACGGCCTGAAGACCGGCGGCAGTGAAGACAAGGCCAAGGCCTACGTGCAGGAGCTGTTCAAGCACGTCCCCGTGCTGGATACCGGCGCTCGCGGCTCGACCATCACCTTCGTCAACAACGGCCAGGGCGACGTGTTGCTGGCCTGGGAAAACGAAGCCTTCCTGGCGCTGAAGGAAGACGGTGGTGCCGACAAGTTCGACATCGTCGTGCCGTCGCTGTCGATCCTCGCCGAGCCGCCCGTGGCAGTGGTCGACAAGAATGCCGAGAAGAAGGGCACTACCGAGATCGCCACCGAATACCTCAAGCACCTGTACAGCCCGGCCGGGCAGAAGATCGCCGCCGAGAACTTCTACCGTCCGCGTGATGAAAAGGTGGCTGCCGAGTTCGCCAAGCAATTCCCTAAACTGGACCTGGTGACCATCGACAAGGACTTCGGTGGCTGGAAGACTGCACAACCGAAGTTCTTCAATGATGGCGGTGTGTTCGACCAGATCTATCAGGCACAGTAAGGGCCAAGGAAAAGCGGGGCTGCAAAGCAGCCCCAGGATTCAGACGCTTGCACCGCCCCGGCATCAACCGGGGCTTCGTGCGTTCAACCAGGGATATTTATGTCACGTCGCATTTCCCCCGTCATACCCGGCTTCGGGCTGACGCTGGGCTACACCTTGGTGTACCTCAGCCTGATCGTGCTGATACCGCTGGCGGCCATGTTCATCCATGCCTCGCAGCTCACCTTCGAGCAGTTCTGGAACGTCATCAGCGCGCCGCGGGTGATCGCCGCGCTCAAGCTGAGTTTCGGCACCGCCCTGTTCGCCGCCATCATCAATGGTGTGATCGGTACCCTGCTGGCCTGGGTGCTGGTGCGCTACACCTTCCCCGGTCGCAAGGTCATCGATGCAATGATCGACCTGCCGTTCGCCTTGCCCACCGCCGTTGCCGGTATCGCCCTGACCGCCCTGTACGCGCCTGCGGGCTGGGTTGGCCAGTTCGCCACCGACCTCGGTTTCAAGATCGCCTACACGCCGCTGGGTATCACCCTGGCGCTGACCTTCGTCACCCTGCCGTTCGTGGTGCGCACTGTGCAACCGGTGCTGGCGGATATCCCGCGTGAAGTCGAAGAGGCTGCGGCATGCCTGGGCGCGAAACCGTTGCAGGTGTTCCGCCATATCCTCGCGCCAGCGCTGCTGCCTGCCTGGCTCACCGGTTTCGCCCTGGCCTTTGCCCGTGGCGTTGGCGAGTACGGTTCGGTGATCTTCATCGCCGGCAACATGCCGATGAAGACCGAGATCCTGCCGTTGCTGATCATGGTCAAGCTCGACCAGTACGACTATACGGGCGCTACTGCCATCGGCGTGTTGATGCTGGTGGTTTCCTTCATCCTGCTGCTGCTGATCAACCTGTTGCAGCGCCGCATCGAAACCCCTTGAAGGAGGCCGCATGTCCAGTTCAACCCTGAGTGCAAGCGCCGCCGCCAACGCCGCCCGGCGTAGCAGCGCCACCTCGCGGCGCGTCCTGATCGGCCTTGGCTGGCTGGTGTTCGCGCTGTTCCTGCTGCTGCCGCTGGTGATCGTGGTGTCGCAGGCGCTGAAGAACGGCTTCGGCACCTTCTTCGAGGCGATCTTCGAGCCGGATGCCTTGTCGGCGCTCAAGCTCACCTTGCTCGCCGTGGTCATCTCGGTGCCGCTGAACCTGGTGTTCGGTGTCAGCGCCGCCTGGTGCGTGAGCAAGTACAGCTTCCGCGGCAAGAGCATCCTGGTGACCCTGATCGACCTGCCGTTCTCGGTGTCGCCGGTGATCGCCGGCCTGGTCTACGTGCTGATGTTCGGCGCCCAAGGCCTGTTTGGCCCCTGGCTGCAGGACCATGACATCCAGATCGTGTTCGCCCTGCCGGGCATCGTCCTGGCGACCATCTTCGTCACCGTACCGTTCGTGGCCCGTGAGCTGATCCCGCTGATGCAGGAGCAGGGCACGCAGGAGGAAGAAGCCGCGCGCCTGCTCGGCGCCAATGGCTGGCAGATGTTCTGGCACGTGACCCTGCCGAACATCAAGTGGGGCCTGATCTACGGCGTGGTGCTGTGCACTGCGCGGGCCATGGGTGAGTTTGGCGCGGTGTCGGTGGTATCGGGCCATATCCGTGGCGTGACCAACACCTTGCCGCTGCATGTGGAGATCCTCTACAACGAGTACAACCACGTCGCAGCCTTCAGCGTGGCCAGCTTGTTGCTGATCCTGGCGCTCTTCATCCTGCTGCTCAAGCAGTGGAGCGAGAACCGTATTAACCGCCTGCGCCACAGCGCCGCGGAGGAATGATTCATGTCGATCGAAGTTCGTAACGTCAGCAAGCGCTTCAACAGCTTCCAGGCCCTGAACGCCATCAACCTGGACATCAACAGCGGCGAGCTGGTGGCCTTGCTTGGCCCGTCCGGCTGCGGCAAGACCACCCTGCTGCGCATCATCGCCGGCCTGGAAACCCCGGACCAGGGCAACATCGTGTTCCATGGCGAGGACGTTTCCGGCCATGACGTGCGTGATCGCAACGTCGGTTTCGTGTTCCAGCACTACGCGCTGTTCCGCCACATGAGCGTGTTCGACAACGTCGCCTTTGGCCTGCGCATGAAGCCCAAGGGCGAGCGCCCTAGCGAAAGCAAGATTGCCGAGAAGGTTCACGAACTGCTGAACATGGTGCAACTGGACTGGCTGTCCGACCGCTACCCGGAGCAGCTGTCCGGTGGCCAGCGCCAGCGTATCGCCCTGGCCCGTGCCCTGGCGGTGGAGCCCAAGGTACTGCTGCTGGACGAGCCGTTCGGTGCGCTCGATGCCAAGGTGCGCAAGGAGCTGCGCCGCTGGCTGGCGCGGCTGCACGAGGACATCAACCTGACTTCTGTTTTCGTTACCCATGACCAGGAAGAAGCGATGGAGGTGGCCGACCGCATCGTGGTGATGAACAAGGGTGTGATCGAGCAGATCGGCTCACCGGGTGAGGTGTACGAGAAGCCGGCCAACGATTTCGTCTACCACTTCCTTGGTGATTCCAACCGCCTGGCTTTGAGCGAGGGGCACCATGTGCTGTTCCGCCCGCACGAGGTATCGTTGTCGCGGCATGAGACCGAGGGCCACCATGCGGCCGAGGTGCGTGATATCCGGCCTTTGGGCGCCACTACGCGGGTGACCCTGAAGGTGGAAGGGCAGAGCGAGCTGATCGAAGCCGAGGTGGTCAAGGATCACGACAGCCTGACCGGGCTGGCGCGAGGGGAGACGCTGTTCTTCCGGCCGAAGGTGTGGCAGAAGGTGGCGGATATCTGAGTCGCTTTGAGCGAAAAAAGCCCGGGGCCTGGTCCTGGGCTTTTTTTTGCCCGCAAGATCGATGGCGCAGCCCTCGCGGCAATGTGATGCCTTGCGAGAATATTTCATATGCCCACAAAGCATCAGCCAGACACCCTATCGCCACATCCCGCGAACCCCGTGGTCTAGAGGCATTCTCTAGAAATTTATATTCCTAAAGGATCTAACTTTAATTTTAAACATTACTTTAAGAGATAAGCCCCTGCCCCTGATGATTCAGCCACACACCTGAATCAAGAACCCCAGGAGTTTGATCAATGGGTAATGTCCAGTCGGCCGTCAGGGCCTACGACCTGCCATCGCGCCCGAGCCCGGGTGATCTGGTCGAGCTGGGACGGACGCTTCGCCTGCCGCTGGGCCAGCTGCGCCTGCAGCGCACCCCGGTCAGCGGCCTCAAGCGCCGTGACAAGCTGGCGTTGGGGCTGCTGGTGCTGGCCCTGCACGGCGCTGCCGCCTACTGGGTCAGCCAGGCGCCGACGCCCGCGCTGCCCGTGGTGCCGCCACAGATTCCACCCATGACCATCGAGTTCGCCGCCCCAGCGCCGCCCCTTGTGGAGCCGCCGCCACCTGCGCCCGCGCAACCGGTGGCCGAGCCGCCGCCGGTGATCGACGAACTGGCCGCCAAGCCCAAGCCCAAGCCTAAGCCAGTGGCCAAACCGATCGCCAAGCAAGCGCCCAAGCCCCAGCCCAAGCCGGTCGACGCGCCACCGCCTGCTCCGGTCGCGGCCCCGGCGCCGCCTGCGCCACCCGCGCCGGTACCGGTCACGCCGCCCTCGGCCAACGCCGCGTACCTGAAGAACCCGGCGCCGGAATACCCGCAAATGGCCCTGCGCCGTGGCTGGGAAGGCACCGTGCTGCTGCGCGTTGAGGTGCTGCCCAGCGGCAAGCCGGGGCAGATCCAGATCCAGCAGAGCAGCGGCCGCGATGCCCTCGACGCCGCCGCGCTGGCTGCGGTCAAGCGCTGGAGCTTCGTCCCCGCCAAGCAGGGTGACGTGGCCCAGGCCGGCTGGGTCAGCGTGCCGATCGATTTCAAGCTTCGCTAACTTTTTCGCAGAACACAGGAAGACATCATCATGAGCCTGCTGGCATCCCCCCTCGAATCCGTTGAAAGTGCAGTCATCTGGCTGCTGGTCGGTTTTTCCGTCGTCACCTGGGGCCTGGCCCTGGTCAAGGCCGCGCAGTTCATACGGCTGAAGAACCAGGACAAGCGCTTCCACCAGCAATTCTGGGCCGCATCGAGCCTCGATTCGGCGGCAGAAATCAGCCACGAGCTGCCTGGCCCGGCCGCCCGCGTCGCTCAGTCCGGCTATGCCGCGATTGCGGTCGGTGAAGCGCACGCCAGTGACCTGAGCCACGCCATCAACCATCAGGACCGCCTAGAACGCGCCCTGCGCCAGCAGATCGTGCGTGAACGCCGCTCGCTGGAAACCGGCCTGGCTGTGGTCGCCAGTATCGGCAGCACCTCGCCCTTCATCGGCCTGTTCGGCACCGTGTGGGGCATCATGGAAGCGCTCAAGGGCATCAGCGCGGCCGGCTCCGCCAGCCTGGAAACCGTGGCCGGGCCGATCGGCGCGGCGCTGGTCGCCACCGGTGTGGGTATCGCCGTCGCGGTACCGGCGGTGCTGGTCTACAACTACTTTCTGCGCCGCCTCAAGCTGACTGCGGCCGACCTCGATGACTTCGCCCACGACTTCTACAGCCTGGCGCAGAAGAGTGCCTTCCGCGTGCTGGTGCACCCGGCCGTGCACAAGGCCCAGGGCGGTTTCACCCAGCCGGTGAAGGAGGCGTCCTGACATGGCCTTTTCGACCCAGGACAGCGACGAAGTCCTCAGTGAAATCAACGTCACGCCGCTGGTGGACGTCATGCTGGTGCTGCTGGTGGTGTTCATCGTCACCGCGCCACTGCTGACCAACGCCATCCCGATCAACCTGCCCAAGACCGAGGCCGTGGCCCCGGTGGAGCAGAAAGACCCACTGGTGGTGAGCATCGACGGTGGCGGCAAGCTGTTCATCAACAAGGACGAGATCCAGCCGGACCTGCTGGAAACCCGCCTCAAGGCAGCCAAGGACAAGGACGCCGACGTGCGCGTGCAGCTGCAGGCCGACGATGGCGTGAACTACGGCGAAGTGGCACGGGCCATGGCGGCGATCGAGCGCGCCGGGATCAGCAAACTGGCGGTAATAACTGCACGGTAATCTTCACCCTCTTCAGGCAAGTGCTCAGGGGCCACATCTCTTGGCAGGGGTTGGCCCTTTTTTTTTGCCTGTCATTCGTATGTTATTTTGGTTATTAATAAATAGCTTCTTATTCCTTTACGAATATAACTGCGTCCCTATACTGGTCCCCAAGCACGCAAACTTACTGGAGGCGTCCCCATGCGCAATGAGTCGATTCGTTACCTGATTGTGCCGGGCTGGCAAGGATCGCCAGACAACCATTGGCAGAGTCACTGGCAGCGCACGCTGCCCAACAGTGCCCGGGTCGAGCAGCAAGACTGGCTCAACCCCCAGCGCCGCGACTGGGTGCAAGCGCTGGAGCAGGCGATTGTCGCCGAACGCTCGCCGGTGATCCTCATCGCTCACAGCCTGGGCTGTGTCACCGTCGCTCACTGGGCCGCACAGGCCAGCCCGGCGCTGCTGCGTCGGGTGCGCGGCGCATTGCTGGTGGCCCCGGCGGATGTCGAGCGGCCCACCTGCGCGCCGGCCTTGCGCAACTTCGCGCCGATCCCGCTGCAGGCGCTGCCGTTCCCCAGCCAGGTGGTCAGCTCCGACAACGATCCGGCAGTGAGCGTGCCGCGTGCCTTGTACCTGGCCCAGGCCTGGGGCGCTGAGGCGGGCCTGCTGAGCAATGCCGGGCACATCAACGTGAAGTCCGGCCACGAGCGTTGGGAACAAGGCTTCGCCTACCTGTATCGCCTGCAAAGCCGGGTCGAGCAGCGCGCATTGCGCCGCGCCTGATCGGCCCCGACCGTTCACCGTTTGCTTGACGCCCGGCCACCGATGGCCAGGGGCGGGAGTTCGTCATGACTATTCAAAACCCGTTCGACCAGCCGCTGCTGACTTTTCCTGAACTGGACAAGAGCCCCCTGAGCATCCGTGCCAAGGCGCTGGTATTCATCGACCCGCGCTCGCAGCAGTTGCGCCAGGCCCTGGAGCAGCTGGCGCCGCAACCGGTACCGGTGCTGATCCGCGGCGAGACCGGTACCGGCAAGGAACTGCTGGCACGGCAGATCCACCGGGCCAGTGACCGCCCCGGGCTGTTCGTCTCGGTGAACTGTGCGGCCATCAGCCCGACCTATGCCGACGCCGAGCTGTTCGGCTACAGCGCCGGCAGCCAGGGCGGCACGGCCAGCAGCCGCGCCGGCTGGTTCGGCTCGGCCAATGGCGGCACCTTGTACCTGGACGAGATCGCCGACTTGCCGCTGGCGATCCAGGGCAAGCTGCTGGCGGCGTTGGAAAATCGTGAGGTCACCCGTGTCGGCGCGCAGCAACCGCAGCCGGTGGACGTGCGCCTGGTGGCTGCGACCAGCATCGACCTGGCTCGGGTGGTGAAGGCTGGGCGCTTCAACGAGCGCCTGTACCAATACCTGCGCGAGGGCGCGCTGGAGTTACCGCCGCTGCGCGAACGCCCGGGCGATATCCTGCCGCTGGCCGAGTACTTCGCAGGTATCTACAGCGTGCGCCTGCAGCGCCCGCTGGCACTGATCAGCGAGGCCGCGCAGCAGGTGCTGGAAGCGCATGCGTGGCCGGGCAACACCCGCGAACTGGAGAACGTGATCCACTTCGCGTTGTTGGTGAACGACGGGGACGAGCTGCTGCCGGAGGACCTCGATCTGCTCAACCCCTCAGGCTAGACGAGCTAATAAGCAAACTGGATGGTGGCAGATTGCTTTTGGAATAAGCAGCTAATTAAAAGATATTGTTACGGAATAAAAAATCTCGGTATCGTCCGCCTCACGCCCGCCAGTGAAACGGTTGGGCACCCGAATTCGCCATCCGTGATGGCTCAGATCCAGAATAAGGAACACCATGAAGAAGACCCTGCTGACCACTGCCTTGGCCGCCGCCCTGTCGTTCGCTGGCCTGGCCTCTGCCGCCGAGAAACTGGTGGTTGCCGCCACCCCGGTTCCGCACGCCGAGATCCTTGAGCTGATCAAGCCGACCCTGGCCAAGGAAGGTGTGGACCTGCAGATCAAGGTCTTCACCGACTACGTGCAGCCGAACGTGCAGGTTGACCAGAAGCGCCTGGACGCCAACTACTTCCAGACCCTGCCTTACCTGCAGAGCTTCAACGAAGGCAAGGGCACTCACCTGGAAACCGTGGTCGGCGTGCACGTCGAACCGTTCGGTGGCTACTCGAAGAAGGTCAAGAGCCTGAGCGAGCTGAAAGACGGCGCTACCGTTGCCATCCCGAACGAAGGCAGCAACAGCGGCCGCGCACTGATCCTGCTGCAGAAGGCTGGCCTGATCACCCTGAAGGACCCGAAGAACGCCCTGGCAACCCCGAAAGACATCGCCGAGAATCCGAAGAAACTGAAGTTCCGCGAGCTTGAGTCGGCCATGCTGCCGCGCGTGCTGGACCAGGTCGACCTGGACATGATCAACACCAACTATGCCCTGGAAGCCGGCCTGAACCCGGCCAAGGATGCGCTGGTGATCGAAGGCAGCGACTCGCCGTACGTGAACTTCCTGGTAGCCCGCCCGGACAACAAGAACAGCGAAGCCATCCAGAAGCTGGCCAAGGCGCTGACCAGCCCTGAGGTGAAGGAATTCATCGCCAAGAAGTACCAGGGTGCGGTACTGCCTGCGTTCTGATTGTGTGATGGCTTCATGAAAACGCCGACGCATTTGCGTCGGCGTTTTTGTGTGTGGCTGGCAGCCGGTCAGCGCGGGTTGCCCAGCGCCCGGCGCAATGCCAGCAGCCACAGCAGTTGTTCGTTGGCATCAGGCGAGCAGGGGCTGTTCATCGTTATCGTCCTTGTTGGTGATGGCCGTGCAAGTCATGGTTTGAGGCGATTTGAGAAGCTTGTTGCAGGAAAGTTTCAGGCTGCGTCGACAATCTCAAGGATTGCGCGGTAGCCAGTTCAACAAAAACTCATTCACCACCTTGGGGTTCTCCAGGCTGGAGATATGTCCCGCAAACGGAATCTGCGCCGCCAGGCACCCAATGATCCGCGACATCTCGTTGGACTCTTCAGGCGGTCGTGGAATGTCCTGGTCACCACAGACCACAATGGTCTTGTTACCTTTCAGTTCACCCAGCCGCCCCAGCAGGTCGAGCCGCCCGAAGATCACCCGTCCCATTGGGTCCAGGCTGTTGCGAATCACCTCGGCGCTGCTTGCCTTCAATGCCGCCCGAAAGCTTTCACGAATTTCGGGCACTGTCTGCCCGCCAGCATGGAAGAAGATCGGCACGATGATGTCCAGCAGCGGGTCCGGGAAGAAACCAGCCCCACTCGCCGCATCCAGCATGGCGAAGTACTTCAGCCGGGTCGCCTCCGGTTCGGCGCCGAGGTACGTATCCATCAGCACCAGGCGATCGACCCGTTCGGGGTTTTCGATGGCCAGCTGAGCACCCCATATGCCACCGACCGACAGGCCGACCAGGTGGCACTTGGCGATATCCAGCGCGTCCAGCAGTGCCAGGTGCTGGCGGGCCAGGGCGCTCATATCGGTGGTGGCGGCGGGTGGGGCATCGGAGTCGCCGTGGCCCCAGAGCTCAGGGACGATGACCCGGAAGTGTTGTGACAGGGCCTCGATCTGGGGCTGCCACATCTCGGCCGACCACAGGTAGCTATGGCCGAGCAGCACCGGGAAGCCCTGGCCCTGGTCGACATAGCTCATGCGTGCGCCGTCGATTTCGATGAAGTGTTTTTGCATATGGAAAAGTCTCTGCGGCAAGTTTCAAGGGTTTTCAAGATTACTCACGGGTGCCGGGAACAAGCCTGAGGGTGCTCTGCGCCGGGATCACGCCCATCTGCGCTCGTTGGTACTTCCCTTCAACATACCCTTCGGCCTGGTCGGCAAAATATCGGTCGAACGGCACGCCACTCTGCCCGACCGGGTTGCTGGTCAGCGCCTGCCCGGCATCGGCGAAGTCGATCAGGCGCCGGGTCGACGGGCCATAGGTCACCGGCCATGGCGCCGGGCCGATCTTCGCCGACAAGTTGTTCGGTACCTCATGGGTGCCGGGGGCGGCAAACGGACCGACATTGAACAGCAGGTTCAGCGGCTTTTTCGCGCCCAGTGGATGGTTGTGGGTCAGGGTATGGCCCTTGCCCCATTGCCAGCTGGCCGGGTCCTTGCCAAGCGTGTTGCGCAAGTGGCCAAGGCTCTTCTGCCAAGCCACGCGCACGATGGCGGTGCGGTCAGTGCGCTGGCTCGCGCCGCGGGTGTTCCACCAGGGCGAATCGGCGTCGGCGGCCAGGCGCGGCAGTGCGGCATCGATGGCGCGGGTGCTGATCAGTACCGGGAACCAGGTGTCGCCCAATTCGTCATGCAAGGCGGCATAGGCCAGCTCGTAAAGGAACTGGTTGAACAACGTAGCGTTGGTGGAGTCCAGCGGATAGTCGCCGCGCCAGGCGGCAAGCTGTTCGACCAGTTCCTTTTCCTCGTCACCCTGGGCGATCTGGCGCAGGGTCGCCAACAAGGGCGCCAAGGTGCGCGGGCCATAATCGCTCGCCGTATCGAGTTGCAGCGCCTGGCTGTTCTGGGTGTCCCATTTCACTTCCGGGTTGGCCAGCTGGTGATCGAGCTGGCGGCCGCGGTCGGGGAGGTTGTAGTAGCCGGGTATCGGCACCACGGCCGGTGGCTGGTAGTTGGCCGAGACGATATAGCCGCTGGCCGGGTTCTCCTGCTGCGGGTTGACGCTGAACGGGTAGAAACCGGGTTTGTCGGCCTGGCTGCTGGCGCCGTCGAGGATGAACGCCGGGTTCACACCGTCGGGGCGAATCGGCAACTTCGCCGCCGCCCACCAGCCGATATCGCCACGGGCATTGGCCCAGACGAAGTTCAGCCCCGGTGCCTGCACCTTGGCCGCCGCTTCGCGCATCTTGCCCAAGGTGTCGGCGCGATTGAGCTGGTAGAAGCCTTCGAGAATCGGGTTCTCGGTTTCGAGGAACGCCCACCACATGGCAATGGGCGTGGTTCCGGCCATTGCGCCGAGGACGTCGTTGACGATCGGCCCGTGGGGTGAACGGCGCAGGCTGATGGTGACCGGTTGCTCGCCTTTGACTGCAATCTGCTGTTCGGTCTTCTCCAGTGTGCGCCACTGGCCATCGACCATGACCTGGTCAGCGTTGGCAGGGTTGGTCTTTTCTGCGATCAGGTCGACGTCATCGTTCTGGAACATGGTCAGGCTCCAGCCGAAGTCACGGTTGTGCCCCAGCATCGCGAAGGGATTCAGCGCCTGGAAGTAGCCATACAGGTTGAAGCCTGGTGCTGACAGCTCGGCCTCGTACCAGACGGCGGGCACGGCAAAACTGATGTGCGGGTCGCCGGCCAGCAAGGGTTTGCCGCTGCGGGTGCGGCTGCCGGAAACGGCCCAGGCGTTGCTGCCCTCGAACTGCGGGATGCCAGCTTCCACCAAGGCCTCGTGGCTGGCGCGGGCCACCGCTTCGAGGCTTTGCCAGTCGGCCGCAGCCAGTGGCGTGCCCAGTGCGCCCTGCGGCTGCCAGTCGAGATCGAAGATTTTCAGGTATTGCGGACCCAGCTGGTCGCGGATGTAGGTCAGCGCAGGTTCGGTGCGGAAGGCGGCCGCGAAACTGTAGGCCAGGTAGCCAGCAATGCTCAGGGTGTCTTCGGCAGTGAACGGCCGTGGCGTGATGCCGATCAGGTCGAACTCCATCGGTTTGGGGTGGCTGGCCTGCCAGGCATTGACGCCCTCAAGGTAGGCCTGCAAGGCCTGCCAGGCGGGTGACTGGTGGTCCTGGCGCTGAGCCATCAGCGCGGCCTGTTCGCGGATACGCAGGCTGCGGAACAGGGTATCGGTGGGCAACAGCTTGTCGCCCAGCACCTCGGCCAGCTCTCCACGGGCCAGGCGGCGCATGATCTCCATCTGGAACAATCGGTCCTGGGCATGCACGTAGCCCAAGGCGCGGTACAGGTCCGTTTCGCTCTGCGCTTGCAGGTGGGGCACGCCACGGGCGTCGTAGCGCACGCTGACCGGCGCCTGCAAGCCGGCCATGGCCACGTCGCCTTCGCGCTGTGGCAACTTGCCGTGTACGTACCAGTAACCGGCACCAGCGGCCACGGCGACGACTACGGCCAACAGGGTCAGGCTGCGCTTCATCGAGACTCCTTGTGCATTCGAGCGGAAACTGTGGTCCGATCATCGACGGATTCGCGAACAGAGCATAGTCCCCAGGCAGGAGTTTCCATGTCCCTCAGCGAAAAACAGAAAATGCTCACAGGCCAGCTCTACCACGCCGGCTGCCCCGAGCTGCAGGCCGAGCAGATCGCCAACAAGCACTGGATGTACCGTTACAACAACAGCGTCGAGCTGCTCAACGACGCACGCAACGGCCTGCTGGCCGAGCACTTCGGCCATGTCGGCGAAGGCACGGTAATCCGCCCACCGTTCTACTGCGACTACGGCTACAACATCAGCGTCGGGCGCAATACGTTCATGAACTTCAACTGCGTGATCCTCGACGTGGTGCCGGTACGTATCGGCGACGACTGCCAGATCGGCCCCAACGTGCAGATCTATACGGCCGACCACCCGCTCGACCCCGAGGTGCGCCGTAGCGGCCTGGAGAGCGGGCGGCCGGTGACCATTGGCAATAACGTGTGGATCGGCGGGGCGGCGATCATCCTGCCGGGGGTGAGCATTGGTGACGATGCCATCGTGGGTGCAGGTAGTGTGGTGACCCGTGATGTGCCGGCGGGGGCGACCGTAATGGGCAATCCGGCGCGTGTGCGTCAGCCGGCCCAGGGGCAATAGCAGCCCACGGCCAGCGTATTGGAGGCGGAGACACTGCGGCCAGCCAGCAGCGCCTTGAGGATCGGCTCGATGAAACTGTTGCTGGCGTTGCACACCGCGCCTTCGCTGTAAGGGCCGAAGTAGGCGAGGTTGCCCTGGCGGTCCCAGATGGCCACGGCGGGGGAGGCGGGCAGGTGTTCGCTGCCTGGCAAGTGGGCGATGGCTTGCAGGCTGCTCAGGTTGGCGGGTAGCTGGCCGTGGCTGCCTGGCCTCTGCACGACGTGGAAGGTCACCCCCTGGCCTGCGAACTGGGTCATCAGGTCGCCAAGGTGCTGCTGGTTGCCGACGTTGCACGGGCAAGCCTGGTCCCAGAAGTGCACCACGCGGATCGGACCGGGGCCGGCCAGTTCGGGGGGCAGTTGCAGCTGGCTGCCGTCGAACAGTGTGGTCTGGTTGTCGAACGGGCGCAGGTAGCGAGACTGGAAGGTGGTGTAGGCCTGCCAGAGCACCAGGGTGCAGATTATCAGTGCGAGGCCCGCCAAAAGCTGTTTGATGTTTCGAATCTTCATGAATTGTCCGCGCCCACCACTGATCCATGCTGCCTGTTCGAGGTGAGCAAGCTTGCCACGGCGCCGGCCAGAGCTGAATATCCCAGATCAATACTCGCTTCGCCTTGGATGTACCCGATGCCCGCCGCCTTTCACCCCGATACCTTGCGTCCCAGCCTCGCCCCATTGGCCAAACGCCAGCCGTTGTCAACGCAGGCGCAGGACTATCAGCGCTTCTATGGCCTGAACCTGTCGGCGCACAGCTGGCTGGGCGGCTTCCAGGCGGCGGGGTTCGAGCTGGTCGGGCAGGTCTGGCTACCGGAAAAGCCCGTTGCGACGCTGTTTCTGCTGCACGGCTACTACGACCACATGGGCCTTTATCGGCATGTGATCGAGTGGGCATTGAAGCTTGGTTATGCAGTGATCAGCTGTGACTTGCCAGGCCACGGCCTGTCCAGTGGCGAGCGCGCCAGCATCAGTGATTTCGCCGTGTACCAGCAAGTGCTGGAAGCCTTGTTCGAACAGGCGCGCGGCCTTGAACTGCCACGCCCCTGGCACCTCTGCGGACAGAGCACCGGTGGCGCCATCGCCGTGGACCACTTGCTGCACCAGGGTGACCGCAGCCCGATCGATGGCGAGGTGATACTGCTGGCGCCGCTGGTGCGGCCGCGCTCGTGGCGCTGGTCGAAGTTCAGCTATCGGGTACTGCGCCACTTCGTCAACGGCATCGAGCGGCGCTTCAGCGAGAACACCAACGACCCGACGTTCCTGCCCTTCCTCGAAGCCGACCCGCTGCAACCGCGGCGGCTGCCCACGGCCTGGGTCGGCGCGTTGATCGCTTGGGTCAAGCGCATCGAGGCGGCGCCGCACTGCGCGCGGCGGCCCTTGATCGTGCAGGGGGAAGCGGATGGTACGGTGGATTGGCCCCACAACCTCGAAGTGCTCAAGGCGAAGTTCAGCGAGCCGCAGATCCTGATGTTGCCCGAAGCTCGCCATCACCTGGCCAACGAGCTGCCGGATATTCGCCGGCGCTACTTCGACTTCATCAGGCAGCGCCTGGGCTGATCACTTGAGGTCGGCGCTGTTCTGGCCCACCGCCAGGCCGGCACGCACCGCAGCCACGGCGGCCTGGTAATAGGCCTTGCCGTCTGGCGACTCGGCGAAGGTGGCGAACTCTTCCAGTTCGTCGTCGGACAGGTCGCGGTAGACGTACAGCAGGGTGTTGTTCAAGTCTTCGCCGATCTGCCCCATAAGACGCTGGCGCTGGCCGTCGAGCAGGCCCTGGGCCTGGCTGGCGCCGAACAGGCCGGGGATCATCGAACTCAGGCTGTCGGCGGCCACCCCGGCGATCGCCAGGCTGACTTCGGCGCCGGCTTCGCGGGCTGGCAGGGCCTGGGCCAGGTGGCCGATGACCAGCATGCGGTTGTCGCTGGCCTGCATCTTCGGCAGGCCCTTGGCGTTCTTGGCAAGCTGGTCCTTGCGCGTGGCCAGCAGTTCGGCGGCGACAATCTTGCGCCCCAGCGGCGACTGGAAGAAGGCCAGTGCCGGCGCCGGGTTCGCCAGCGTGCTGCGCAGTTTGGCCAAGGCACGGTTATCCATTGCCTGGGCCTGGAAGCGCTGGTTGCTGTTGTTGACCAGCGCCTGGTAAACCGCAGGCGGCAGGCTATTGCGGTAGCGCTGTTGGGCGGCGCTCACGGCATCGGAAAAATGGGCGCGCTGGTCGGGCCAGCCGGCGGCCTTGTACAGTTGATCGAGGCTGTCTGCCCAGACAGGCATGGTGCAGATCATCAGCAGAAGCAGGGAAAACAGACGGTGCATTCAGGACTCCTGTCGGCAGGTGGCTATTGTCCTAGGCCCGGCGCCGTTTTGTCGAGCAATCCGAACGCTTCTCAGCCAAGTGGCGCTGTGCGCCGACAGGGCGAATGGATATGATGCGCGCCATGCACATCTCCCCTGAAAACCCGATGCTTGCGGCCGTCGTCGACGATCTGGCCACCCATGGCTGGTCGCAGCAGGCGCTCTTTCTGCCTGCCGACCTGGTGCGCGCGCTGGCGGCCGAATGCCGGCGGCGTGATGCCGAAGGCGAACTCAACCCGGCCGGGGTTGGGCGCGGCGACGCCCAGGAGGTGCGCGAGAGCATTCGCGGTGACCAGATCCAGTGGATCGACCCCGGCCAGGCTGAGGCATGCGACCAGTACCTGGCGGCCATGGACCAGTTGCGTCAGGCTATCAACCAGGGCCTGTTCCTGGGCCTTGAAGATTTCGAATGCCACTTCGCCCTGTATCCACCGGGGGCGTTCTATCGCCGGCACCTGGACCGCTTCCGCGACGATGACCGGCGCATGGTGTCGGCGGTGCTTTACCTCAACGAAGACTGGCAGCCGGAAGACGGCGGGCAGCTGCGCATGTTCCTGGCGGATGATGTCGAGCACGATGTGCAACCGGTGGCGGGCTGCCTGGCGATCTTCCTGTCCGGTGAGGTGCCGCACGAGGTGCTACCGGCCGGGCGCGAGCGCCTATCGTTGACCGGTTGGTTCCGGCGCCGCGGCAATGACCCGTTCTGATCTGCCCAAGGTCTTGGTGAGCGCCTGCCTGCTGGGGCAGCCGGTGCGCTATGACGGCCGGGCCAGCGGGCATCCCGATTTGTTGCAGCAGTGGCAGGCCGAAGGGCGTGTGGTGCCACTGTGCCCCGAGGTGGCGGGCGGCTTGCCGACACCGCGCCCGCCGGCGGAGATCTCCGGTGGCCAGGGCGCGCAGGTGCTCGATGGTGGGGCGCAGGTGTTGACGGTGACCGGTGAGGACGTCAGTGCCGAGTTTCTGGCCGGGGCGCAGCAGGCGCTGGCGCTGGTGCGGCGCCATGGCATTCGGGTGGCGGTGCTGAAGGCGGGTAGCCCTTCGTGCGGCAACCGGTTGGTCTACGATGGCACCTTCAGTGGGAAGAAAGTGCCAGGAGAAGGGGTTGCCGCAGCCTTGCTGCGCCGTGCAGGGGTACAGGTGTTCAGTGAGTTGGAGCTGGAGCAAGCGCAGCAGGCGTTGGCTGATCTGCCTGCAGGTTGCTGAACCACTTCTGTTCCAGCTCCGCCGTGCGGCCACTGTTCTTCAGGCGATCAAGTGCATTGTTCACCGCGCTTTCGAACGCCGGGTTGTCCTTCTGGAACGGAATCACCAGTTTCTTTTCGCCAAATGCCTGGCTCACGTCAAACGGCCCATCGGCCTTGGGCGACTCGTTCGACGGGATCAGCGAAACGTCATACTTGCCACTTTCCACGCCCGGCAGCACTTCCGCTGACGTCGCCTCGACAAACTCGGCGCGCAGGTCCAGTTCACGGGCCAGGTCCTGGCCGAACTCGATTTCAAAGCCGGTCAGACGGTCGTTTTCCTTGAACGAGTAAGGCGCGTTATCGGCCTGTACGGCAATGCGCAATTCGCCCCGGTCGGCAATTTCGTCTATCAGCTCGGCCTGAGCCAATGGAGTGATCAGTACTGCCAGCAGTACGCCTATGGTCGAACGCATGTAGTGCCCCTTTTTCTTAAGCAGATGAATAACTTTCGCCGCGACTTTCTTCCCCGTCGCGGTCGAGCGCAGCCTATGACCTTGAAGCCTTGGCGAGGTTTAACCCTAACTGAAATATTTCTCTTTGTGGGCTATCGTGAACTATCGCCGCCGTTCGTTTTACTGGCAGCGGTCAATAAGTGAATCACAGGAGAAGTGAATGAACAGCCTATTTTCGCGTGCTGCCTTTGCCGGTCTGCTGATGGGCGTCTCGGTGCTCGCCAGCGCCGCAGATGCCCTGAAGAGCCAGGAGCCGCCCGCGGGTGCCAAGGTTTCCATCCTTTCCCCCAAAGATGGCGAGCAGGTCGACGCGACCTTCACCGTCAAGTTCGGCATCGAGGGCATGGAGCTCAAGCCTGCGGGAGACCAGACCCCGCATACAGGCCACCACCACCTGCTGGTGGATGTGGACAAGGAGCCTGCGGCCGACATGCCGCTGCCGACCAGCCTGATGCCGGCAGCCGGTACCGCGTTGCCCGCCGGCCCGCAAGTGCTGCACTTCGGCAAGGCGCAGACCGAAACGACCATCACCCTGACGCCGGGCAAGCACACCCTGCAACTGGTGCTGGGTGACCAGTATCACGTGCCGTTCAAACCGAGTGTCGAGTCGAAGAAGATCACTGTAGAAGTGAAATAAAAAAGGGAGGCCACCAGGGCCTCCCTTTTTCATACCGCCAGCGATCTTAGAACAGGACGCGCGAACGGATGGTGCCTTTGACCTGTTGCAGTTTTTCCTGAGCCAGGTCGGAGTACTCGGCGTCAACGTCGATTACCACGTAACCGACTTTCTCGTTGGTCTGCAGGAACTGGCCGGAGATGTTGATGGCGTTCTCGGCGAAGACCTTGTTGATCTCGCTGAGCACGCCCGGGATGTTTTCGTGGATGTGCAGCAGGCGGTGCTTGCCTGGGTGCGCCGGCAGGGCAACTTCCGGGAAGTTGACCGACGAAACGGAAGTACCGTTGTCGCTGTACTTGACCAGTTTCTCGGCCACTTCCAGGCCGATGTTGGCCTGGGCTTCGGCGGTGGAACCACCGATGTGCGGGGTCAGGATCACGTTGTCCAGGCCACGCAGCGGGCTTTCGAACTCTTCGTCGTTGGAGCGCGGCTCGACCGGGAACACGTCGATGGCGGCGCCGATCAGGTGCTTGTCCTTGATCGCGGCGGCCAGGTGGTCCAGTTCGACCACGGTGCCACGGGCGGCGTTGATCAGGATCGAGCCCTTCTTCATCGCACGGATTTCCTTCTCGCCGATCATCCACTGGGTGGATGGCAGCTCAGGCACGTGCAGCGAAACGATGTCGGCCAGGCCCAGCAGTTCGTTGAGGCTGGTGACTTGTACGGCGTTGCCCAGCGGCAGCTTGGTCAGCGGGTCGTAGAAGTACACCTGCATCCCCAGGTTTTCTGCCAGGACCGACAGTTGGGTACCGATCGAGCCGTAGCCGACGATGCCCAGCTTCTTGCCGCGGATTTCGAACGAGTTGGCCGCGCTCTTGATCCAGCCGCCACGGTGGCAGGAAGCGTTCTTCTCAGGGATGCCGCGCAGCAGCAGGATGGCCTCGGCCAGCACCAGCTCGGCCACCGAACGGGTGTTGGAGTACGGTGCGTTGAACACGGCGATACCGCGTTCGCGGGCGGCTGCCAGGTCAACCTGGTTGGTGCCGATGCAGAAGCAGCCGACGGCAACCAGTTTCTTGGCGCAGTCGAAGATTTCTTCGGTCAGTTGGGTGCGCGAGCGGATGCCGATGAAGTGGGCGTCGGCGATCTTTTCTTTCAGCTCGGCATCCGGCAATGAACCGGTGAGGTATTCGATGTTGGTGTAGCCGGCAGCCTTGAGGGTATCGACTGCGTTCTGGTGCACACCTTCAAGAAGAAGGAACCGGATCTTGCTCTTGTCGAGAGAAGTCTTGCTCATCTGCGTAAACCTGTATCCCGGAGAAAAAATGGCGAGGACTGATGCCAGGCGCTAGGGCAGCCTTAGCATGAACAGCGGGAGGGCTATGCTAGCATACGCGACACAATCTGAGCTTATCCCGACAGGTGAAGAGTGCTCAGGGTGACTATGAATAAGTCGAGAGTTTCAGCGATGACCCACCCCGCTGTAATTGAAGAACTGATGACCCTTGTCGACCCTGGCAAGGTCCTGACCGACCCCGCTTCCCTGGAGGCCTACGGCAAGGACTGGACCAAGCATTACCCGCCTGCGCCTACGGCCATCGTGTTCCCCAAGACAGTCGAGCAGGTGCAGGCCATCGTGCGCTGGGCCAACCAGCACCAGGTCGCGCTGGTGCCGTCTGGCGGGCGCACCGGGCTTTCCGCCGGGGCCGTGGCGGCCAATGGCGAAGTCGTGGTCGCCTTCGACTACATGAACCAGATTGTTGATTTCAACGCCTTCGACCGCACCGTGGTGTGCCAGCCGGGGGTGATCACCCGCCAGCTGCAAACTTTTGCCGAAGAGCATGGCCTTTATTACCCGGTGGACTTCGCCTCCAGCGGCTCCAGCCAGATTGGTGGCAACATCGGCACCAATGCTGGCGGTATCAAGGTCATCCGCTACGGCATGACCCGCAACTGGGTGGCCGGCCTGAAGGTGGTCACTGGCAAGGGCGAGCTGCTGGAGTTGAACAAGGACCTGATCAAGAACGCCACCGGCTACGACCTGCGCCAGCTGTTCATCGGCGCCGAAGGCACCCTGGGTTTCGTGGTCGAAGCGACCATGCGCCTGGACCGCGCCCCGCGCAACCTCACCGCCATGGTGCTGGGCACGCCGGACTTCGACTCGATCATGCCGGTGTTGCATGCCTTCCAGGGCAAGCTCGACCTTACCGCTTTCGAGTTCTTCTCCGACAAGGGCCTGGCCAAGATCATGGCCCGTGGCGATGTGCCAGCCCCGTTCGACACCGACTGCCCGTTCTATGCCTTGCTGGAGTTCGAAGCCAGCACCGCGGAGGTGGCCAACGAAGCGCTGGCCACCTTCGAGCACTGCGTCGAGCAGGGCTGGGTCCTGGATGGGGTGATGAGCCAGAGCGAAACCCAGCTGAAGAACCTGTGGAAGCTGCGCGAGTACCTGTCCGAAACCATCTCCCACTGGACGCCCTACAAGAACGACATTTCCGTCACCGTTTCCAAGGTGCCGGCGTTCCTGCGCGATATCGATGCCATCGTCAGCGAGCATTACCCGGACTATGAAGTGGTCTGGTACGGCCACATTGGCGATGGCAACCTGCACCTGAATATCCTCAAGCCCGAGCACATGAGCAAGGATGACTTCTTCGCCTCGTGCACCAAGGTCAACAAATGGGTGTTCGAGATCGTCCAGCGTTACAACGGTTCGATCTCGGCCGAGCACGGCGTGGGCATGACCAAGCGCGACTACCTGGGCTACAGCCGTTCGCCTGAGGAAATTGCCTGTATGAAGGCAATAAAGGCCGTCTTCGACCCTAACGGCATCATGAATCCGGGTAAGATCTTCGCTCCTGAACAAAAGCAGTAATCAAAGGAGTCGGCCATGAGTTACCAGCACCAGTACGTAGACGGCACGCGCATTCATTTCCCGCTGGGCAAGGTGGTGTGCATCGGCCGCAACTACGCCGAACACGCAAAGGAACTGGACAACCCCATTCCTTCCGAGCCGCTGCTGTTCATCAAGCCGGGCAGCTGCGTAGTGCCACTGGAAGGCGGGTTCAAGATCCCGACCGACCGCGGCTCGGTGCACTACGAGGCCGAAATCGCCGTGCTGCTGGGCAAGCCGCTGTCGTCCACTGCGTCCGAGGAAGAAGTGCTGGACGCCATCTCCGGTTACGCCCCGGCGCTGGACCTGACCCTGCGCGACGTGCAGGCCAAGCTCAAGGAAAAGGGCCTGCCGTGGGAACTGAGCAAGAGCTTTGACGGTGCTTGCGTGCTGCCGCCGTTCGTTTCTGCGGCGTCTTTTGAAGATGTGACCGATATTCCGGTGCGCCTGACCATCAATGGTGAAGTGCGCCAGGACGGCAACAGCGCGATGATGCTCAACCCGATCGTGCCGATCATCCAGTACATGGCGGCGCATTTCTCGCTGCAGGCGGGGGATGTGATCCTGACCGGCACCCCAGCCGGTGTCGGGCCGTTCAATGTCGGTGACGAGTTGGTGCTGGAGCTGCCGGGCGTCTGCCGTTTCGAAAGCCGGGTGCTCTGAGCCGATACCGCGAAGCACGCGACGCGATTTACCGTTTTTTCACACCTCATCCGGATAATGCGCAGATCTTCGCCCATATCCCCAGGAATTTCGCATGCCAGCATCCTCCAGCGCATCCGCATCCCCCAAGCGCCGCTTCTACCTGCGTTGGCCCTTTGGCCTGGCCGTTGCGGCGGTGATCGGTTACGGCGTGGCGATGGCCTTGCACTGGGATGACCGCGGCATGCTGTGGGTCAAGGAAGGCTTCGAAACCAGCGCCGAGCGTAGCGAAAGCGTGTGGTTGCCAGACTATCAGGTCGACATCGACGCCAAGGTGCTGCCGGGCATGGAAGATGACGAAGCTTCGGACGTCGCATACAACCCTCACACTCGCACGCTGTTCGCGGTGATGGGCAAAAACCCGTTTCTGGTCGAGCTCAGCCTCGACGGCGACGTGCTGCGCAAGATCCCGCTGGTAGGCTGGAGCAACCCGGAAGGGGTCGCCGTGATGGAAGATGGCCATGTGGCGATTACCGATGAACGCCTGCACGACCTGACCGTGGTCAAGGTGGATGCGCAGACCGCTTCGCTGAACCACGCGGACTTCCAGAGTTACGACCTGGGCGAGTCAGTGAAGCGCAACAAGGGCTTCGAAGGCGTGGCCTGGGACCCGATGCGCCAGCGCCTGGTGATTGGCGAGGAGCGGCCGCCGAAGCTGTACACCTGGAACACCGACGGGCGCAGCCCTCTCAAGGGTGACAAACAGGTCCTGACCAACGACGAACTCGACTTGCGCAACCTTTCGGCCCTGGGGGTCGACCCGCGCACCGGGCACCTGCTGGTGTTGTCGGCCGATTCCAACATGCTGCTGGAGCTTGACGAGCAAGGTCAGCAGGTCAGCTTCATGACCCTGCTGGGGGGCTTCAACGGGCTGGAGCACACCATACCGCGTGCCGAAGGCGTTGCCATGGACGATCAGGGCAACCTGTATATGGTCAGCGAGCCGAACCTGTTCTATCGCTTCAAGAAAAGCCAGTAGCACTATCAGCCGTTTCGTACATTAAGCTTCACTTCAGTCGACCATGGTTAGCTTCGCTTCCATCATGTCGGGTCTGTCGTTATGCGTCGCTTTGTTCGTCTGTGTGTGCTCCTTGCGTTTGCCGGGCTGCTGCTCCTGGGGCTGGCCGGCCAGGAGTTTCGCCTGTTCGAGCGGGGCTGGTTCAACCTGAAGACCTGGTGGCAGCCAGCCGAACAGGGCATCGGCCTCGATCGCTACCGTGTGGTGGTCGAGGCGCAGCCGGTCGAAGGGTTGGACGATGACCTTTCTGCGCTGACCTACGACCCTGACCGCAAAACCCTGTTCTCCGTCACCAATGCCCGTTCGGAACTGATCGAACTATCGTTGGACGGGCGCATCTTGCGCCGTGTGCCGCTGACCGGCTTCGGCGACCCCGAGGCGGTGGAATACGTTGGGCCCAACAGCTATGTGATCACCGATGAACGCCAGCAGCGGCTGATTCGCGTTCGCCTGGACGATGACACGTTGTTCCTCGACGCCGCAGATGCCGAGCAGTTGAGCCTGGGCATCGGCCTCAACGGCAACAAGGGGTTCGAGGGCCTGGCCTACGATTCGGCGGGCCAGCGTCTGTTCGTGGCCAAGGAACGCGACCCGATGTTGATCTACGAAGTTCGTGGCTTCCCCAATCAGAATCCGGAGCAGCCTTACGCGGTGCATGTGGTGCAGGACCGCAAGCGTGATTCACGGTTGTTCGTGCGGGACCTGTCGAGCTTGCAGTTCGATGAGCGCAGTGGGCATCTGTTGGCGCTTTCTGATGAATCGCGGCTGGTGCTGGAGCTGGATGTAGAGGGGCGGCCACTGAGTACCTTGTCGTTGCGCAAGGGGTATCAGGGGTTGAAGGCGACGGTGCCGCAGGCGGAGGGGATTGCGATGGATGAGACTGGGACCATCTATCTGGTCAGTGAGCCGAACCTGTTCTATGTGTTCGAACCCGCTCCCACAGAGTCTTAGGGGCGGGTTCGATCGCGAGTGGCTTACTCGGCCTTGAGGCTCTTCACGCCTTCGGCGGTACCCAGCAACAGCAGGTCCGCCGGGCGGGCTGCGAACAGTCCGTTGGTCACCACGCCGACGATGGCGTTGATCTGTGTTTCCAGCTCCACCGGGTTGGTGATCTGCAGGTTGTACACATCGAGGATCACGTTGCCGTTGTCGGTCACCACGCCTTCACGGTACACCGGGTCGCCGCCCAGCTTGACCAGCTGACGCGCCACGTGGCTGCGGGCCATCGGGATGACCTCGACCGGCAGCGGGAAGGCGCCCAGCACCGGCACCAGCTTGCTGCCGTCGGCGATGCAGATGAAGGTCTTGGCTACGGCCGCGACGATCTTCTCGCGGGTCAGGGCTGCGCCGCCGCCCTTGATCAGGTTCAGGTGCGCATCGCTTTCGTCGGCGCCGTCGACATAGAACTCCAGCTCGCTGACGCTGTTCAGCTCGTAGACCGGGATGCCATGGCCCTTCAGACGCTGGGCGGTGGCCTCGGAGCTGGCGACCGCGCCATCGAATGCGGTCTTGTGCTGGGCCAGGGCGTCAATGAAGAAGTTGGCAGTCGAACCGGTGCCGACGCCGACGACGCTCTTTTCATCCAGCTTCGGCAGAATGAAGTCGACAGCGGCCTGGGCGACGGCCTGTTTGAGTTGGTCCTGGGTCATGCGGGCTCCGGAAAGGGGCAGGGCGGTAATGAAAGGAGCCTAGTATAACGGCTCGGGCGGCTTTGCTGTGGTCGCCCGACGTAGCGCTGGGGTAGACTCGCAGCCCTTGTCCCGCGGCCAGTGATGCTTTCCCGATGCTCGAACAGTACGTCAAGAAGATCCTCACCTCGCGCGTCTACGACGTCGCTGTCGAAACCCCGTTGCAGAGCGCCGGGCAGCTGAGCAAGCGTCTGGGCAACCAGATTCTGCTAAAGCGCGAAGACTTGCAGCCGGTGTTCTCGTTCAAGATCCGCGGGGCGTACAACAAGCTGGCGCAGCTGACCCCGGAAGAACTGGCCCGCGGCGTGGTGACCGCCTCGGCCGGCAACCATGCCCAGGGCGTGGCCCTGGCGGCCCGTGAGCTGGGCATCAAGGCCACCATCGTGATGCCCAAGACCACCCCGGAGATCAAGGTCGAAGGCGTGCGTTCGCGCGGCGGCAAGGTGGTGCTGCATGGCGACTCGTTCCCTGAGGCGCTGGCCTACTCGCTGAAGCTGGTCGACGAGAAAGGCTTCGTCTACATCCACCCCTATGACGACCCGCACACCATTGCCGGCCAGGGCACCGTGGCGATGGAAATCCTCCGTCAGCACCCGGGGCAACTGGACGCGATCTTCGTCCCGGTGGGCGGCGGTGGCCTGATTGCCGGCATCGCGGCCTATGTGAAATACCTGCGCCCGGAAATCAAGGTGATCGGCGTCGAGCCGGACGACTCCAACTGCCTGCAGGCAGCGATGGCGGCAGGCGAGCGCGTGGTGCTGCCGCAGGTCGGGCTGTTCGCCGACGGTGTGGCGGTGGCGCAGATCGGCCAGCACACCTTCGATATCTGCCGCCACCATGTGGATGAGGTGGTGACGGTCAGCACCGATGAAATCTGTGCTGCAATCAAGGATATCTACGACGATACCCGCTCGATCACCGAACCTGCTGGCGCCTTGGGCGTGGCGGGCATCAAGAAGTACGTCGAGCTCAAAGGTGTGACCGGGCAGACCCTGGTGGCCATCGACTCGGGCGCCAACGTCAACTTCGACCGCCTGCGCCACGTCGCCGAGCGTGCCGAGCTGGGCGAGAAGCGCGAAGCCATCATCGCCGTGACCATCCCCGAGCGCCCGGGCAGCTTCAAGGCCTTCTGCGAGGCCATCGGCAAGCGCCAGATCACCGAATTCAACTATCGCAAGCACACCTCCGACGAGGCGCACATCTTCGTCGGCGTGCAGACCCACCCGGAAAACGACCCACGGGCCGCGCTAGTACAGAACCTGATCGATCAGGGCTTCCCGGTGACCGACCTGACCGACAACGAACTGGCCAAGCTGCACATCCGTCACATGGTCGGTGGCCATTCGGCCGGTGCCAGCGACGAGATTGTGCTGCGCTTCGAGTTCCCCGAGCGGCCGGGGGCGCTGTTCAACTTCCTTACCAAGCTGGGCGGGCGCTGGAATATCTCGATGTTCCACTACCGCAACCACGGCGCGGCTGACGGGCGCGTGGTGGCAGGCTTGCAGGTGCCTGAAGACGAGCGCCACCTGGTGCCGGCGGCGCTGGCCAAGATCGGTTACCCGTACTGGGACGAAACCGATAACCCGGCGTACAAGCTGTTCCTGGGTTGAGCGGCTAAGCTTGGCTTATCGCTCAAGGATGTGAAGACATGGAACACCTGACCACCCTCAAGGCCCTGCACATCATCGCCACCGCGCTGTTGCTGCTGGGCGCCCTGGGCCTGACGGCCTGGACCGTGCGGGCCCGCCGCCAGGGCGATGCCCAGGCCTATGCCAAGCTGCTGCGCCGGCCGCTGGTGTTCGTCTGGCTGGTGATGGGGGTGTGCCTGGTGAGCATGCCATTCACCGGCTGGTGGCTGGTGCATCTGGTGGGTTGGCCGTTGGGACAGACCTGGGTCGTGGCATCCAGTGTCATCTATACGCTGGGTGCGTTTGCCGGGTGGTGGCTGCTGGTGCGGCTGAACCGGCTGCGCAAGGCTGAAGTGGTGGGGTTGCGGTTTACCCTGGCGCTGGCGGTGTTCAGCGGGGTGTGCTTCCTGTCCATCGCCGGGCTGATGGGCGCCAAGCCAGTATGACAGCCTTGTGCTACCAATACCGGCCTCTTCGCGGGGCAAGACAGGAAAACCTCAATCCCTGAGGGAAACCACAGGCCAGCCGCGTTTTTCGGCCTCGGCCCGCAAGTTCGGGTCCGGATCCACCGCCACCGCATGGGTCACCCGCTCCAGTAACGGCAGGTCATTCATCGAGTCGCTGTAGAAATAGCTGTCCTCCAGGTCGAACCCGTTCTCCAGCATCCAGCGCTCCAGCCGCGTCACCTTGCCTTCACGAAAACACGCTATATCGGTACTACGCCCGGTATAGCGGCCGTCGTGCGTCTCGCATTCGGTTGCCAGCAGCACGCGCACACCCAGGCGGCGGGCAATCGGTGCAGTGACGAAGCGATTGGTGGCCGTGATGATCACCAGCTGGTCGCCGGCCTCGCGGTGTTGCTGCAGCAAGGCCAGGGCCTTGGGCAGGATGATCGGCTCGATGCAGTCGCGCATGAACTCGCGGTGCCATTGGTCGAGCTGGGCCGGTTCGGTGGCTGCGAGGATTTCCATGGAGAAGGCCAGGTAGGCCTGCAGGTCCAGGGTGCCGTTCAGGTAGTCCTGGTAGAAAGCGTCGTTGCGATTCTTGTACGCGACCGGGTCGAGAATGCCCCGCTCGCACAGGTAGTCACCCCAGGCGTGGTCACTGTCGCCACCGAGGAGGGTATTGTCCAGGTCGAATAAAGCCAGGCGCATCGCGGTCACTCGTGTCAGCCACAGGGTAGGCCCGCAGAATACGGAGTTTTCACTGCCCTGCACATAAGCTTGGCGGGCGCGTTGCTGCGCTCGCAAGCTTTGTGGAACAATGCGGTGACATGCGTTTGCGAGGTTGCTGCCGTGATCGACCCGGATGGTTTTCGCCCCAATGTCGGGATCATTCTGACGAATGATGCCGGGCAGGTGCTATGGGCTCGGCGGATCAACCAGGATGCCTGGCAATTCCCCCAGGGTGGTATCAACCCTGACGAGACGCCAGAAGATGCCCTGTACCGCGAGTTGAACGAAGAAGTTGGCCTTGAACGCGACGATGTGGAAATTCTTGCCTGCACCCGCGGCTGGTTGCGTTATCGTTTACCCCAGCGGCTGGTCCGCACCCACAGCCAACCGCTGTGCATCGGCCAGAAGCAAAAGTGGTTTTTGCTGCGCCTGGTGAGCAATGAACAACGGGTGCGGATGGACCTGACCGGCAAGCCGGAGTTCGACGGCTGGCGCTGGGTCAGCTATTGGTACCCGCTGGGCCAGGTGGTGACATTCAAGCGTGAAGTCTACCGCCGCGCCCTGAAAGAGCTTGCACCGCGTCTGCTGACGCGCGACTGACGACGGAGTTCGACCCCGAGCCATGCTCAATACGCTGCGCAAGATCGTCCAGGAAGTGAACTCCGCCAAAGATCTCAAGACGGCGTTGGGGATCATTGTCTTGCGCGTCAAGGAGGCCATGGGCAGCCAGGTCTGCTCGGTGTACCTGCTCGACCCGGAAACCAACCGCTTCGTGCTGATGGCTACCGAAGGCCTGAACAAGCGTTCCATCGGCAAGGTCAGCATGGCGCCCAACGAGGGCCTGGTCGGCCTGGTCGGTACCCGGGAAGAACCGCTGAACCTGGAAAACGCCGCCGATCACCCGCGTTATCGCTACTTCGCCGAAACCGGCGAAGAGAAATTCGCCTCCTTCCTCGGTGCGCCGATCATCCACCACCGCCGTGTGGTCGGTGTCCTGGTCATCCAGCAGAAGGAGCGCCGCCAGTTCGATGAAGGTGAAGAAGCCTTCCTCGTGACCATGAGCGCTCAGCTCGCCGGGGTAATCGCCCACGCCGAAGCCACCGGTTCGATCCGGGGCCTGGGCCGCCAGGGCAAAGGCATCCAGGAGGCACGCTTCGTCGGCGTGCCGGGCTCGCCGGGCGCCGCTGTCGGGCGTGCCGTGGTCATGCTGCCACCGGCTGACCTGGAAGTGGTGCCGGACAAGGCCGTCGATGACATCGACGCCGAACTGAAACTGTTCAACAATGCGCTCGAAGGCGTGCGCGCCGACATGCGCAAGCTGTCAGCCAAGCTGGCGACCCAGCTGCGTCCGGAAGAGCGCGCACTGTTCGACGTGTACCTGATGATGCTCGAAGACGCAGCCCTCGGTGGTGAGGTGGTCGAGGTCATCAAGACTGGCCAATGGGCCCAGGGCGCCCTGCGCCAGGTGGTTGGCGAGCACGTCAACCGCTTCGAGCTGATGGATGACGACTACCTGCGCGAGCGCGCCTCGGATGTGAAGGACCTTGGCCGGCGCCTGCTGGCTTACCTGCAGGAAGCCCGCTCGCAGTCGCTGGTGTATGCCGACAACACCATCCTGGTCAGTGAAGAGCTGACCCCGGCGATGCTCGGCGAAGTGCCGGAAGGCAAGCTGGTTGGCCTGGTCTCGGTGCTGGGGTCGGGCAACTCCCACGTCGCCATCCTCGCCCGGGCCATGGGCATCCCGACGGTGATGGGCCTGGTCGACCTGCCGTATTCCAAGGTCGATGGCATCGAAATGATTGTCGACGGCTACAAGGGCGAGGTGTTCACCAACCCCAGCGAGGTGCTGCGCAAGCAGTACAGCGACGTGGTCGAAGAGGAACGCCAGCTGGCCCAGGGCCTCGACGCCCTGCGCGAACTGCCGTGCGTTACCCCCGACGGCCACCGCATGCCGCTGTGGGTCAACACCGGCCTGCTCGCCGATGTGGCCCGTGCCCAGCAGCGTGGCGCCGAAGGCGTGGGCCTCTACCGCACCGAAGTGCCGTTCATGATCAACCAGCGCTTCCCCAGCGAGAAAGAGCAGCTGGCGATCTACCGCGAACAGCTGGCGGCCTTCCACCCGCTGCCGGTGACCATGCGTACCCTCGACATCGGTGGTGACAAGGCGCTGTCGTACTTCCCGATCAAGGAAGAGAACCCGTTCCTCGGCTGGCGCGGCATTCGCGTCACCCTCGATCACCCGGAAATCTTCCTGGTGCAGACCCGCGCCATGCTCAAAGCCAGCGAGGGCCTGAACAACCTGCGCATCCTGCTGCCGATGATTTCCGGCATTCACGAGTTGGAAGAGGCGCTGCACCTGATCCACCGTGCCTGGGGCGAAGTGCGCGACGAAGGCACCGACGTGCCGATGCCGCCGGTGGGTGTGATGGTGGAAATCCCTGCGGCGGTGTACCAGACCAAGGAGCTGGCGCGGCAGGTGGACTTCCTCTCCGTCGGTTCCAACGACCTGACCCAGTACCTGTTGGCGGTGGACCGCAACAACCCGCGGGTCGCCGACCTTTACGACTACCTGCACCCGGCGGTGTTGCAGGCGCTCAACACTGTGGTGCGTGATGCCCATGGCGAAGGCAAGCCGGTGAGCATCTGCGGCGAGATGGCGGGCGATCCGGCAGCGGCGATCCTGTTGATGGCCATGGGCTTCGATAGCCTGTCGATGAACGCCACCAACTTGCCGAAAGTGAAGTGGATGCTGCGCCAGGTGAACATGAGCAAGGCCAAAGAGTTGCTGGTTGAAGCTTTGAGCCATGACAACCCGCAAGTTATCCACAGCTCGCTGCAGCTGGCCCTGAAGAACCTCGGCTTGGCGCGGATGATCGGGCCTGGGGCCAACAAGACCCTCTGAATTTGAGGTTGCCGGTGCCGGCCTCTGCGCGGGACAAGCCCGCTCCTACAGGCAAAAACCTGTAGGAGCGGGCTTGTCCCGCGCAGAGGCCAGTGAAGACTGCCTCATACTTCCAGGCTGACTTCCCCAAGATGCCCACCAAAGGGCCCGAAGCTGCGCTCAACCAGCCGCCTTCCGCCCCTATCATCAACAATCAGCACGGTACTAGCCCGAGTGCCATAGTTCTGGCTGGCAATAAACACACTCGACAGCAACTTCTCGGTCGCCACCCCCACGCCTGTTTCTGGTAACTCAGCGTCGGCTGCCGGCTCGTTGTCTGCCAGCAACGCCAGCAACCGCTGTGGATCGGCCGTGTCCAGCATCCCTTGCAACCCATTGCGCGCTTTCACAAGCTTCGGCCACGGCGTATCCAGCCCGGCATTGGACAGCCCGTACACCCCGGCCTCCAGCAAGCGTGGCGCCACATCCCGGGCATGCAGGTAGCCCAGCTGGTGACCATCACCCACCAGCAGGTTGAACCCTGAATACTGCTCGCTGCGGCTGGCGACCTGGTCGAGGTAGGCCTCCACCCCCAGGTCACCCTGCAGATACGCCGCCACCAGCTCGCCCCGCGAGCGTGGCCCCAGCACCTGTCCTGGGTCGCGAATATTGGTCAGCGCCGCGAAGCGCCCCTGCGGGCCGACGCCCAGCCAGGTGCCGCCGGCTTCAAGATCGCGCCCGGCATGCACCCCGGGCGCATCTTCCCAGGCGGCCAGGGCCTGGGTCGGGCGGGCGTAGAACTCGTCACGGTTGGCCGCGACGATCAGCGGCAGGGCATGACCCGGCCGCCAGGCAAATACGATCAGGCACATAGGTTGGGCCTCTGTGTTTTTGCCCACTGTACCCACTGCACGGGTGTCGATCCATCCTGTCACAGAGTTCACTAGAGCCCCGAGCCCGGCTTCCGTTACCATGCCGGATTGTTTTCTCGGGGAATACGAATGGAATTCGTGCTCTATCTGCTGTTGGGCGCCTGCGCCGGCGTGCTGGCCGGGCTGTTCGGGGTGGGTGGCGGCATCATCATCGTGCCGGTGCTGGTGTTCAGCTTTACCTTGCAGGGCTTCGACGCATCGGTGCTGACCCACCTGGCAGTGGGTACCTCGCTGGCGACTATCGTCTTCACCTCGATCAACGCCGTGCTCGAGCATCATCGCAAGGGTGCGGTGCAATGGCCTATCTTCGCCTGGATGACCCTCGGTATCCTCATCGGCGCCGGTATCGGCGCCAAGACCGCGTCGCTGATCCAGGGCCCGCAGTTGCAGAAGATCATCGGAGTGTTCGCCCTGATCATCGCCGCGCAGATGGCCCTGGACCTCAAGCCAAAGGCCAGCCATGACATCCCTGGCAAACCGGCCTTGATCGGCGCTGGCGGGGTGATTGGCTGGGCTTCGGCGATCTTCGGCATCGGCGGCGGCTCGCTGACCGTGCCGTTCCTGACCTGGCGTGGCCTGCCGATGCAAAAGGCCGTAGCGACGTCCTCGGCCTGCGGTCTGCCGATTGCCCTGGCCAGCGCCCTGAGTTTCATGTTGCTGGGCTGGCAAGAGGAACACCTGCCGCCCCACAGCATTGGTTTCGTCTACCTGCCGGCGCTGGTCGGCATTGCCGTGACCAGCATGTTTTTTGCGCGCTTTGGCGCGCGCCTGGCGCACAAGCTGTCGCCACGCCTGTTGAAACGCCTGTTCGCAGCCTTGCTGTTCTGCGTCGGCCTCAGCTTTCTGATTTGAATCGAGAGGAAGTTCCATGCTGCCTTACCCGCAGATAGACCCCGTGGCCGTAGCCCTCGGGCCACTGAAAATCCACTGGTACGGCCTGATGTACCTGGTCGGCATCGGCGGTGCCTGGCTGCTGGCCTCGCGCCGGCTCAACCGCTTCGACCCGACCTGGACCCGTGAGAAACTCTCCGACCTGGTGTTCTGGTTATCAATGGGTGTGATCGTCGGCGGGCGCCTGGGCTATGTGCTGTTCTACGACCTGCACGCCTACCTGGCCAACCCGACGCTGATCTTCGAGGTGTGGAAGGGCGGCATGTCGTTCCACGGCGGCTTCATCGGCGTGATGCTGGCCGCGCTTTGGTTCGGCAAGCGCAACAACAAGTCGTTCTTCGAGCTGATGGACTTCGTCGCACCGCTGGTGCCGATCGGCCTTGGCGCCGGGCGTATCGGCAATTTCATCAACGCCGAGCTGTGGGGCAAACCTACCGACGTGCCATGGGCGATGATCTTCCCGCCGTTCAGCGACCCGGCCCAGCTGCCGCGCCACCCGTCGCAGCTGTACCAGTTCGCCCTGGAAGGCGTGGCGCTGTTCGTCATCCTCTGGCTGTTCTCGCGCAAGCCGCGGCCAACCATGGCTGTTTCCGGCATGTTTGCGCTGTTCTACGGCATCTTCCGCTTCATCGTGGAGTTCGTCCGAGTGCCGGACGCGCAGCTCGGTTACATCGCTTGGGGCTGGCTGACCATGGGTCAGATTCTCTGCGTGCCGATGATCCTGGCTGGCCTTGGCCTGATCTGGTGGGCTTATAATCGCAAATCCACGGCGAAACCCGCCTGATTATTTCCACGGCAGGGGTGATCCCCCTGCCGTTCTTGTTACAGGTAAGCCATGAAACAGTATCTGGACCTGGTCCGCGACGTCATCGAGAACGGCACGCTGCAAGGCAACCGCACCGGCATCCGCACCATCAGCCTGCCGGGCGCCATGCTGCGTTTCGACCTGCAAAAAGGCTTCCCGGCCATCACCACGCGCAAGCTGGCGTTCAAGTCGGCAATCGGCGAGATGGTCGGCTTCCTGCGTGGCGTGAAGAACGCCGGTGAGTTCCGCGAGCTGGGCTGCAAGGTCTGGGACCAGAACGCCAACGAGAACGCCCAGTGGCTGGCCAACCCGTTCCGCCAGGGGCATGACGACCTGGGCGAGATCTACGGCGTGCAATGGCGCCAGTGGCCAGGCTACAAGCGCATCCCGCTGAGCAACCCGGCAGCCATCGAAATGGCCGAGCAGGCGGGTTTCCGTCGCATCGCCCAGGACGAAGAGGACGGGGTGGCGTTCGTCATCCTGTACAAGGCCATCGACCAGGTGCGCCAGTGCCTGGACACCATCGCCACCGACCCGGGTAGCCGGCGCATCCTATTCCACGGCTGGAATTGCGCCCAGCTCGACGAAATGGCCCTGCCGCCGTGCCACCTGCTGTACCAGTTCCACCCGAATGTCGAGACCAAGGAAATTTCCCTGACCCTTTACATCCGCTCCAACGACCTGGGGCTGGGCACGCCATTCAACCTCACCGAAGGCGCGGCGTTGCTGTCGCTGTTCGGCCGCCTGACCGGCTACACCCCGCGCTGGTTCACCTACTTCATCGGCGATGCCCATGTGTATGAGAACCATCTGGACATGCTTAACGAGCAGCTCAAGCGCGAGCCGCTGGAAGCGCCGAAGCTGGTGATCAGCGACCGTGTGCCGGAATTTGCCAAGACCGGCAAGTACGAGCCGGAGTGGCTGGAGAAGATCGAGCCGAGCGATTTCAGCCTGGAAGGGTATGAGCACCATGCGCCGATGACGGCGCCGATGGCGGTGTGATTCTCTGGATTGCCGGGGGCACGAGGCGCCCCCGGCAATCTCAATGCCCGTGGCTACGCCCCACATGGGAATGTTCAATATCCGGTACTGATACCGCCCCGTTCGTTTCCAGTTGCTGCAAGATCGCGCATTCCGCCCCCTGCGCACTGCAGCGCCGCCGCAGCTCCACCAGCTGCTCCTGCAACGCCACCAAGCCATCGATCCTCGCCTGCACATGCTCGATATGCTCGTCGATCAGCGCATTGACGCTGCCGCACGCGTCGTCTGGGCTGTCGCGCAGGCGTAGCAGGCTGCGGATCTCGTCCAGGGTCATGTCCAGCGTTCGGCAGTTGCGGATGAAGGTAAGCCGCTCCACATGGGCCTGGGTGTACTGCCGGTAATTGCCCTCGGTGCGCGCCGGCTCCGGCAGCAATTGTTCGCGCTCGTAATAGCGGATGGTTTCCACGGCGCAGTCGGTGGCCTTGGCCAGTTCTCCGATCTTCATGGCGAAATCTCCAGCAAGTGGCTTGACCCTATAGTGGCTACAGGGTGTTCACTTGGCAACAGGCTCTATTTAAGGATGACCCCATGAACCAGCCTGTCAGCCACGAACACAAGCATTCGCACGACCATGCCCATGGCGATAAAGACCACGGCCATGCCGCTCACGCTCAAAGCTGCTGTGGCTCCAGCGCCGCGCCCGCTTTGCTGCAACTGCGCGGGAAGGCCAGCAGCCATGCGCAGCTCAGCCGTTTTCGCATCGACGCCATGGACTGCCCCACCGAGCAGACCCTGATCCAGGACAAGCTGGGCAAACTGGCGGGCATCGAGCAGCTCGAATTCAACCTGATCAACCGCGTGCTCGGTGTGCGCCATACCTTGAGCGGCACCGGCGAGATCGAACGCGCCATCGACAGCCTCGGTATGAAGGCCGAGCCGCTGGCCGCTGAAGACGACGGTAGCACCGCTGCAGCGCAGCCGCACAGGACCCGCTGGTGGCCGCTGGCCCTGTCGGGTGTTGCCGCGATCGCCGCCGAAATCGTGCACTTCGCTCGCCTCGCGCCAGAATGGCTGGTTGCCGCGCTCGCGCTGGCGGCAATCCTCGGCTGTGGCCTGGGCACCTACAAGAAGGGCTGGATCGCCCTGAAGAACCGTAACCTCAACATCAATGCGTTGATGAGCATCGCCGTGACCGGCGCCGTGCTGATTGGCCAGTGGCCGGAAGCGGCCATGGTCATGGTGCTGTTCACTGTCGCCGAACTGATCGAGGCGCGCTCGCTGGATCGGGCGCGCAATGCCATTGGCGGGCTGATGCAGCTGGCCCCGGACATGGCCACGGTGCAGCAGGCCGATGGCCAGTGGCGCGAGGTGGAGGTGCGTGAGGTGGCTATCGGCGCCTTGGTGCGGGTGCGACCGGGCGAACGCATCGGCCTGGATGGTGAGGTGGTCAGCGGGCAATCCAGCGTCGATCAGGCGCCGATCACCGGCGAAAGCCTGCCTGTGGAAAAGGCCGCGGGCGACAAGCTGTTCGCCGGCACCATTAACCAGGCCGGCGCCTTGGAGTACCGGGTAACGGCAGCCGCAGGGCAGTCGACCTTGGCGCGCATCATCAAGGCCGTCGAGGAAGCACAGGGGGCGCGTGCGCCTACCCAGCGTTTCGTCGACCAGTTCTCGCGCATCTACACCCCGGTGGTGTTCGCCGTGGCCCTGGCAGTGGCATTGATCCCGCCGCTGTTCATGGCCGGTGTCTGGTTCGACTGGGTGTACCGTGCACTGGTACTGCTGGTGGTGGCTTGCCCCTGTGCGCTGGTCATCTCCACCCCGGTGACCATCGTCAGTGGCCTGGCCGCTGCGGCGCGCAAGGGCATCCTGATCAAGGGCGGGGTCTACCTGGAAGGCGGGCGCAAGCTGGACTTCCTGGCCCTGGACAAGACTGGCACCATCACCCACGGCAAACCTGTACAAACCGATGCCAAGGTGCTTGAACCCTTGTTCGAGGGCCGTGCCCAGGCGTTGGCGGCGAGCCTGGCCGACCGTTCCGATCACCCGGTGTCGGGCGCCATCGCCCAGTTTGCCAAGGCGCAGAACTTGCCGCTGAGCGAGGTCAGCGAATTCGCGGCCCTGGCCGGCCGCGGCGTGCGGGGTGATATCGACGGCGAAACCTACCACCTGGGCAACCACCGGTTGGTGGAGGAGCTGGGCCTGTGCTCGCCGGAGTTGGAAACCCAACTGGATACGCTGGAGCGCCAGGGCAAGACCGTCGTTCTGCTGCTCGACCGTTCCGGGCCGTTGGCTCTGTTCGCCGTGGCCGACACGGTCAAGGACAGTAGCCGGCAGGCGATTGCCGAACTGCACGCACTGGGCATCAAGACCGTCATGTTGACCGGCGACAATCCGCACACCGCTCAGGCCATCGCCGCCCAGGTCGGCATCGACCGCGCCGAGGGCAACCTGCTGCCGGCCGACAAGCTGCAGAGCATCGAGCAGCTGTACGCCGAAGGGCACCGGGTGGGCATGGTCGGCGATGGCATCAACGATGCACCAGCGCTGGCCCGTGCCGAAATCGGTTTCGCCATGGCGGCGGCGGGTACCGACACGGCGATCGAGACCGCCGACGTGGCACTGATGGATGACGACTTGCGCAAAATCCCGGCGTTCGTCAGGCTGTCGCGCCAAAGTGCGGCGATTCTGACGCAGAACATCGTTCTGGCGCTGGGCATCAAGGCGATATTCCTGGCGATCACCTTTGCCGGCATGGCCACCATGTGGATGGCGGTGTTCGCCGACATGGGCGTGAGCCTGCTGGTGGTGTTCAACGGTCTGCGCCTGCTGCGCAAATGAGGTCCTGCAATGCTGAGTGCCGAACTCAAAGCCTTCTACATGGTGGCCCGCCTGGGCAGCATCACCTTGGCGGCGAAGAAGCTCGGGCTCAGCCAGCCGACGGTGACCACGCAGATCCGCAATCTGGAAAGCCAATACGCGGTGGAGTTGTTCTACCGCGGAGGCCGGCGCCTGGTGCTGAGCGAGGAGGGCGTGCGCATGCTGCCGATGGTCAAGGCGCTGCTGCAGCAGGAGGCCGACATCGAGTTCGAGCTGCGCAACAGCGGCCAGGCCCAGGGCAGTTTGCGCATTGCTGCCACCGCGCCTTACTACATCCTCGACCTGGTGAAGATCTTCCGCGAACGCCTACCCCAGGTCGAAGTGACGGTGGAGATCGGCAACTCGCAACAGGTGCTGGAGATGCTCGAGGATTACCGGGTGGATATCGCGGCGTCGTCGCAGCTGGTGGAGGATGCGCGGCTGGTGCGACGGGTGCTGGGCACCGATCCGCTGGTGGTGGCGGTGCACCGCAATCATCCGTTGGCCCATCGGCAGGCGGTAGCCATCGATGGGTTGGCGGGGCATTGCCTGCTGATGCGCGAGAAGGGCTCGACCACGCGCAAGTTGACCGAGCAGATGATGCTGGACGCCGGGGTCAAGGCCGGGGCGTTGCTGGAGATCGGCAGCCGCGAGTCGATCCGCGAGGCGGTGCTGCGCAATATCGGCATCAGCGTGATTGCCCGGCATGAGGTGCCGCACAACCCGGAACTGCGGGTGCTGGCGCTGGAGAATGCGCCGGTGATGCATGAATACCTGTATTGCCTGAAGGAGCGGCGCCAGGCGCGGTTGCCGGCGGCCTTCCTTGGCGTGGCGCAGGAAGTGGTGGGTTCGCACCTGTAAGCGGCCTACTACAAAATCTGCCTATACCACTATCACCGGCTTTTGCCTAAAAGCCACAGAACCTTCGCACAGTCTTCCTAGCATGGCCTCACTTGTTCGATGAGGCCTTGCCATGAACCACGCCACCCCGGGCGCACAGATGAAAGTGCGCGGTATCCACAAGCGTTTCGGTGCCTTCACGGCGTTGAACAATGTGTCCCTGGACATCGCCGCTGGTGAGCTGGTCTGCCTGCTCGGCCCGTCCGGTTGCGGCAAGACCACCCTGCTGCGTTGCATCGCCGGCCTTGAACGCCAGGACCGCGGTGCGTTGTACATCGGTGAGCGCGACATCTCCGAACTGCCGCCCCAGGTCCGGGACTACGGCATTCTGTTCCAGTCCTACGCGCTGTTCCCCAACCTGACCGTCGAGGCCAATATCGCCTACGGCCTGACCGGCACCAGCCGCGACGAGAGCCGCCAGCGTGTGGCAGAGATGCTCGAGCTGGTCGGCCTGAGCGGCAGCGAGAAAAAGTACCCGGGCCAGCTTTCCGGCGGCCAGCAGCAACGTGTAGCCCTGGCCCGTGCGCTGGCGCCATCACCCTCGCTGCTGCTGCTCGACGAACCGATGTCGGCGCTGGATGCCCGGGTGCGTGAGCATCTGTGCACCGAACTGCGCCAATTGCAGCGCCAGCTGGGCATCACCACGTTGATGGTTACCCACAACCAGGATGAAGCCATGCTCATGGCCGACCGCATTGCGGTGATGAACAACGGCCAGGTCGAGCAATACGCTACCCCGCAGGAAATCTACGACCAGCCAGCCACGCCGTTTGTCGCCGAGTTCGTTGGCCAGGGCAACTGGCTGCCGTTCCAGCGCAGTAGCGACAGCCACGCCCAGGTCGGCGCCATGAGCATGCGCCTGGCGACCAACGCAGGTACCGCCCGCAGTGGCCGGCTGTTCTGCCGCCCGGAGGCGATCACTGTGAACCCGGTGGTGCATGAGGAAAACCTGTTCCCGGCCAAGGTCCGCGAAATCACCTTCCTCGGCAACCGCTGCCGCATGAGCTTCGAACTCAAGGCCCTGCCGGGCCATGCGCTGCTCGCCGAGCTGGCGCCGGAAGCCATGCCGCGCCTGGGCTCGCAGGATATCTGGGTGGCCTTGCCACCGCAGAGCCTGCAGGTGTTTGCCTGAGATGGCCGCGCCAATGTCCCTGCCGCTGACCCAAGCCAAGGATGCGCGACGCGGTGAGGTCGCCCTGGGTGACCGCCTGTTCGTCATCGGTGGCAAGAGCCTGCTGCTGGTCCTTCTGCTGCTGGCCGTGGTGATGCCACTGCTGGCCATTTTCTGGAAAGGCTTCAGCGGTGAAGCCGGCCAGGGCGGTGGTCTGCTGGCTGCCCGCGAACTGTTCGCCAGCGATAACTTCCACTGGTTGCTCGGCAACAGCCTGTCGATAGCCTTCACCGTGGCGGCGATCGTGGTGCCGCTGGCCTACCTGTTCGCCTATGCCCTGCAGCGCACGCTGATCCCGGCCAAGGGCCTGTGGCGCGGTATTTCGCTGCTGCCACTGCTGGCGCCGTCGATGCTGCCGGCGATTGCCCTGGTCTATCTGTTCGGCAACCAGGGCCTGCTGCGCAGCCTGATCAGCGACAACATCTACGGCTTCTGGGGCATTGTCCTCGGCGAGGCCATCTACACATTCCCCCATGCGCTGATGATCCTGCTCTCGGCCCTGTCACTGGCCGACGCTCGGCTGTTCGACGCGGCGTCGAGCATGGGCGCCGGGCCGTGGCGGGCGTTTTGCAGCATCACCTGGCCAGCCACGCGGCAGGCGGTATTCGCCGCGTTCTGCCTGGTGTTCACCCTGACCATTACCGACTTCGGTGTACCGGTGGTGGTCGGTGGCGACTATCAGGTGCTGGCGCTTGAAGCCTACAAGGCAGTGGTCGGCCAGCAGCAATTTGGCCGTGGCGCGTTGATCGGCATGGTGCTGCTGCTGCCAGCACTGCTCAGCTTCGGCGTCGATGCCTGGCTGCGTCGGCGCCAGGGTGAGGCAATGAGCGGTCGTGCCCAGGTGTTCGAGCCCAAGCCGTCGCGCTGCCGTGATGCCTGCTTCCTGGCCATCGTGCTGCTGGTCTGCGCGGCGCTGCTGGTGGTGATTGGCATGGCGGTGTACTCGTCGCTGGTGACGTTCTGGCCGTACAACCTGACCCTGTCGTTCAAGCACTACATGTTCGACGACACCGCCGGTGGCGGCTGGCTGGCCTACCGCAACAGCGTGACCATGGCCCTGTGCACCGCGCTGATCGGCAGCCTGGTGATCTTCATTGGCGCCTACCTGATGGAGAAAACCCAAGGCCAGCGCCTGCTCAACCAGGCCCTGCGCCTGCTCAGCTTCATCCCCATGGCGGTGCCTGGGTTGGTACTGGGCCTGGGCTACGTATTCTTCTTCAACCTGAACGGCAACCCGCTGCACGTGTTCTATGGCGGCATGGCGCTGCTGGTGCTGTGCACCATCGCCCATTACCTGACCACCGCGCAGATGACCGCCGCCACCGCACTGCGCCAGCTCGACGGCGAGTTCGAGGCCGCCGCGCTGTCGCTCAAGGCGCCGCTGTACAAGCACTTCGTGCGGGTCACCGTGCCGATCTGCCTGCCGGCGCTGCTGGACATCATCCGTTACCTGTTCGTCTCGGCGATGACCACCGTGTCGGCGGCGATCTTCCTCTACAGCCCCGACACCATCCTCGCCGCCGTCGCCGTATTGAACATGGACGATGCCGGCAACGTCGGCGGCGCCGCTGCCATGTCGACCCTGATCCTGCTGACCAGCGCCGCCGCATCCCTGTTGCTGGCCGCTGCTTCGCGCGGCCTGCTGCGCCGCTCTCAGGCCTGGCGCCAGCGCGCTCCTGGCCATTGACCGACTGCCCACTCTGATAGGAAACGCATCATGTTCAAGCCCCTTGCACTTGTCGCTGCCGTATCCGCCGTCTTCAGCCTGCAGGCTTCGGCCGCAGCCACCCAGCTGACCGTCTACACCGCCCTGGAAGCCGAGCAGCTCAAGAGCTACAAGCAGGCCTTCGAAAAGGCCAACCCGGACATCGAAATCAAATGGGTGCGTGACTCCACCGGTATCATCACCGCCAAGCTGCTGGCCGAGAAAGACCGCCCGCAAGCCGACGCAGTATGGGGCCTGGCCGCCTCCAGCCTGGCCATCCTCGACCAGAACGGCATGCTCGAAGCCTACGCGCCGAAAGACCTGGGGAAGATCTCCGCGAACTACCGCGATGCGGCCAACCCGCCAGCCTGGGTCGGCATGGACGTGTGGGCCGCGACCATCTGCTTCAATACCATCGAAGCCGAGAAGCAGGGCCTGAGCAAACCGGTGAGCTGGCAGGACCTGACCAAGCCTGAATACAAAGGCAAGATCGTCATGCCTAACCCGGCTTCCTCCGGCACCGGCTTCCTCGACGTCAGCGCCTGGCTGCAGACCTTCGGCGAGCCACAGGGCTGGGCCTACATGGATGCTCTGCACCAGAACATCGGCCAGTACGTACACTCCGGCTCCAAGCCGTGCAAGCTGGCGGCGGCGGGCGAGTTCCCGATCGGTATCTCGTTCGAGTACCCGGCCGTGCAGCTCAAGCGCCAGGGCGCGCCGCTGGACATCGTGCTGCCGAAGGAGGGCCTGGGCTGGGAGATCGAGGCGACCGCCGTGATCAAGGGCTCGCCGAAGGCTGACGCGGCCAAGCGCCTGGCTGATTTCTCGGCAAGCCCTGCCGCCATGGAGCTGTACAAGGACAACTTTGCCGTGCTGGCCGCGCCAGGCATTGCCAAGCCGCAGACCGAGCTGCCAGCCGACTATGAACAGCGCCTGATCAAGAACGACTTTGCCTGGGCCTCGAAGAACCGCGACGAGATCCTCACTGAATGGCGCAAGCGCTATGACGGCAAGTCGGAGAAAGTGGCGCAACAATAAGCCCCAGCGGTGAAGCCTCTTGGTGGGCATGTCCGCGAAGAGGCCTGGCTTGCACAATCAGATCTGTGAAACAAGCGCTTCCAGCTGCTCCTGCCGCTCAGCTTGATTCAGCTTCGCCCCGGGATTGAGCGTCGACCACTGCGGATGCGCCCGCGCCTTGCTCAAGGCTTCGGGCAGCTTGCCCTCGCGCCAGGCCTTTTCATCCAGCTCGCCCAGCCGAATGCTGTCCTGCGCCGCATGCCCACGCCCCTCCAGCGCCATCATCAACTGCTGTTGACGCAACGCGAGCAGCCGCAGCACGGTGTCGTCGACTGTCAGCTCGCGCTGCCCCTTCAACTTGCCCATCAACCGCGATCCATAGTTACGTGCGGTCTGCAGTGCGCCACCGGCGATCGCGCCCGCCAACGCTGCAGCGCCTAAAGTCAGGCCGCCAACCAGCAGGTCAACGCCGGCACCGGCTGCAGCGCCAGCCGCCACACCGCTGCCCAGGCGAACCCCAAGCAGTTTAAGGGTCTCGGGATTGAACAGGTCATCGCCCCAGCGACCATCCAGCAGCGGCAGGTCCCCGGCATTGGCATCCTCGCGACGGAACGCGTAGAGCTTGAGTAGCGCTTCGACACAGCGTTGTTCACGTTGGCGCACATCCTGGCGCAAGGCTTCGACAGCCCGGGCTTCAGCTGCCGGCTCGGCCTCGACGCTACGTCGGCAGGCGGCGCAGTCGAGCAGCAGTTCGGCGATCAGCCGCTTGCCGCTGTGCTGACGCGCCAGGCGCTGGGCCTGCTGGTCGTCGATCAGCCGCTGCAGGGCGGGTCGGGCATCCTCCAGCAGCAGTGCCAGGCTTTCGTACAGACGACGTTCACCATCCTCTGGCGGCGCTACGCTATCGAACCGCACCAATGCGTGAAGCCCAAGCCGGGCAAGGGCTTCACGCCACTCCGTCTCGCGGTGCTGGCTACTGGCGACGAAGTTGAGCACCGGCAGCAGCGGCTTGCCGCAACTGGCCAGTACTTCCAGTTCGTCGCGGTACTTGGCCAGCACGGGCTCCCGGGCGTCGATCACATACAGGCCGGCATTGCTCGCCAGCAACTGGCGCAGCACCTTGGCTTCCTGTTCGAAGCGCTGGCGGGCCTCGCTGCCTTGCAGGAAGCGTTCGAGGCGGGCTGGGCCGTCCAGGCGTTCGCCCGGGCGCTCCAGGCGCTCGAGGTAATCGAGCAGGGCGATGGCGTCCTCCAGGCCGGGGGTGTCGTAGAGCTCCAGCAGCGGTTCACCGTCCACCGACAGCCGCGCACCCTCGACATGGCGGGTGGTGCTGGGGCGGTGCGAGACCTCGCCGAAGCCGACATCGCGGGTGAGCGTGCGCAGCAGCGAAGTCTTGCCGACGTTGGTGTGGCCGACCACGGCCAGTTTCAGCGGCTCAGTCATGACCATGCTCCAGCCAGGTCAGGGGCGAAGTGTCGGCATGGCTCAGGCCGAGGCGGTCTAGGGCGTCGTGCCAGTCGCCCAGGCGTTCGGCGTCCAGGGCCTGGCCGGGGGCAGCCTGAAGCAGCCAGATGCGAGTGGCGCCTGCATTGCGCGCCAGCTCCGCGAGCAGCGCCAGGCTGCCACGATCGGGTGAGCGGCGTGGGTCGCAGGCGATGGCCAGGCGCGCCGGAGGGAAACGGCTGAGTTGTTCGAGCAGCCTGTTGCGCGACTCGCGGCTGTCGAGCACACCCGCGTCGGTTACTGCCTTGGGCAGGGCAGGCGGCCAGGGACGTTGGTCGTCAAGTTCGAGGCCTACCAGCAAGGCGCCGCTGCTGCCGCTTTCCAGCTGGCCGGCCTGAAACTGCGGGAGGGCATCGGGTGCGGCGTCCTGCACGCCGATGCGTTCGCTGCGCGGCATCAGTGCATCGCGCAGTTGCGCGTAGCCGGGCAGGCTGAGGTCCAGCGCCAGCTGCGCACGGCCTTGACGCCAGCGGCACAGGCACAGCCCGGCCAGCAGCAGGCGCGGCAGCAGGCCGTACACCAGCACCACGCCGAGCAGCCAGCTGGCCCAGGCGTGGCGGGCGCTATCCAGGGCGGGGAAGGTGTCGCCACTGGCGCGGATCATTGCTTCGTCCGGCACGGCGAAACCGAGCAGCGAAGGCAGGGCGCCGAGGGCCTGGGTCAGGTGGATGAACGGGTCGGCGGCCAGCAGGGTGGTTTCCCAGACGAAGCCGTAACGGCGGGTTGCCAGCAAGGCCAGCAGCATGCTCAGGGCGGCGACCATCGCCAGCAGCCACAGGCCGTGCACCAGCACGCCGAGCAGCCAGCGATTCAGGCGTTGGCGTTGCAGCAGCACCAGCAGTGCCGGCGCCAGGTGTGCGGCCTTGGCGTCGCGGGCGAAGCGCTCACTTAGCCACAACCACAGGCGACCGAGGCTGGCGCCGTGCTCGCCGCTCAAGGCGAAACCCACGGCCCAGCCCAGCAACAACAGCAGGTTCAGCCCGAGCAGGCTGCCCAGCGCCCAGAACACGTTGACCGGGCGCTGCCCGTCGCCCAGGGCGGCGAAGGCCAGGCCTGCGCCGCTGAAAACGGCCAGTAGCATCAAGGCCAGCAACGCCAGGCGTGCGCCCTGTTTCCAGTGGCGCAACGCCGAGGTCATGCCGTCGCGTTCGGCGAGGAACAGCGCACGGGTTTCGATGCGCGCTGCCAGGTCGCCGCCTTGCTGGCGGGCATGGCGGTTGGCCTCCTGATCGTCCAGGAGGCCGGCGTGTTCCTCGCGCAGGCGTACCGCTTCGGTGAGCCAGCGCTTGTCCAGTGGAGTCGGTGCAGTCACAAGGTCTTCCATTGCGTGGTTCAGGGCAGAAGCATAACCCACACGCCCGGTGCTATCCTCGCTGGCATGAATACATCACTCCCCCTCAGCCTGATCGCGGCTCACGCCGAGAACCGCGTGATCGGCATCGACAACACCATGCCCTGGCACCTGCCGGGGGACTTCAAGTACTTCAAGGCCACTACCCTGGGCAAGCCGATCATCATGGGGCGCAAGACCTGGGATTCGCTGGGTCGGCCGTTGCCGGGGCGTTTGAACATTGTGGTCAGCCGGCAGGCGGGCCTGGAACTGGCCGGGGCCGAGGTGTTCGCCTCGCTGGAGGCCGCAGTGGCGCGGGCCGGGCAGTGGGCGCGTGAGCAGGGCGTTGGCGAGGTCATGCTGATTGGCGGGGCGCAGCTGTATGGGCAGGCGTTGGAGAAGGGGCTGGTGAGCCGGATGTACCTGACGCGGGTGGAACTGGCGCCGGAGGGGGATGCGTGGTTCCCTGAGTTTGATGAGGGCCAGTGGAAGCTGATGTCGAGCGAGGCACAGGCTGAAGAAGGCAAGCCGGCTTACCACTTCGAGGTTTGGGACAAGATCTGAAATTGCGGGGGCTGCAAAGCAGCCCCCGCAATATGTCAGCTATGACTCAGCTCGGCATGCTCATCGCCGGCCAGCACGTCCTTGTCGGTCTCTTTCAGCAGCTGGCTGGTCACCACGCCCGCGGTCATCGAGCCATTCACGTTCAACGCCGTGCGGCCCATGTCGATCAGCGGCTCCACCGAAATCAGCAGTGCGACCAGCTCGACCGGCAAGCCCATGGCCGGCAGCACGATCAGCGCAGCGAAGGTCGCACCGCCACCGACGCCTGCCACACCCGCCGAACTCAGCGTCACGATCGCCACCAGGGTCGCGATCCACAGCGGGTCGAAGGTATCGATGCCCACCGCAGGCGCCACCATCACGGCCAGCATGGCCGGATAGAGGCCCGCGCAGCCGTTCTGGCCAATGGTGGTGCCGAACGATGCACTGAAGCTGGCAATCGATTGCGGCACACCCAGGCGGCGGGTTTGCGCCTCGATGTTCAGCGGGATGCTGGCGGCGCTGGAGCGGCTGGTGAAGGCAAAGGTCAGCACTGGCCAGACCTTGCGGAAGAAGCGCAGCGGGCTCACGCCAGTGGCGGCGAGGATGATGCCGTGGACCACGAACATCAGCGCCAGGCCCAGGTACGACACCACCACGAAACTGCCCAGCTTGAGGATATCTTCCAGGTTCGAGCTGGCCACCACCTTGGTCATCAGCGCGAGTACGCCGTAAGGGGTGAGCTTCATCACCACGCGAACCAGGCGCATCACCCAAGCTTGCAGTGTATCGATGGCCGACAGGGCGCGCGCGCCCTTCTCGGCGTCGTCCTTGATCAACTGCAGCGCGGCCAGGCCGACGAACACGGCGAAGATCACCACGCTGATGATCGAGGTCGGCTTGGCCCGGGCAAGGTCGCCAACCGGGTTACTCGGGATGAACGACAGCAGCAGCTGCGGGATGTTCAGGTCGGCAACCTTGCCTAAGTAGTCGCTGTGGATAACCTGCATGCGCGCGCTTTCCTGGGCGCCAGCCACCAGGCCTTCGGCGGTCAGGCCGAACAGGTTGGTCAGGACAATGCCGATCAGTGCGGCAATGGCGGTGGTCAGCAGCAGGGTGCCGATGCTCAACACGCTGATGCGGCCCAGCGAAGAGGCGTTGTGCAGGCGAGCCACGGCGCTGAGGATCGATGCGAAGATCAGCGGCATGACGATCATCTGTAGCAGGCCGACGTAGCTGTTGCCGACCAGGTCCAGCCAGCTGATGGTGGCCTTGAGTACCGGGTGGCCGGCGCCATAAATGGTGTGTAGAGTCAGGCCGAACGCGACGCCCAGCGCCAGGCCCAGCAGGACCTTCTTGGCCAGGCTCCAATCGGTGCGGCCGGTTTGTGCCAGGCCTAGCAGCAGGGCCAGGAACGCCAGCAGGTTGAGGGACAACGGCAGGTTCATTGAAGCTCCAGGAAAAAGCAGAAGAGGCATCGCCTCTGATGAGCGATTGCGAACGGAAATGCTAACAGCCTGAAAAGAAACGAATTTATACCCAAAAGTAATTTGCTTAGTCGTTTATGGAATAACAGGCTGTCGCGGATAGCAATGCACACGACGTTTACAGTTTTGTGAAGGTCGTTGTGAGGGGTCGAAATCGTCGAATCTTGCACTAATTTTTCCGGGTCATCTCAGGAGATTCGCACATGAAGTTCGCTCCGAAAGCCCTTGCCTTGGGTTTGTCCCTGCTGTTCAGTGTGGAAAGCTTCGCCACCGAGCTCAAGCACTGGCCCACCGATGCAGCCAAACAGCTCGACGCCATGATTGCCGCCAATGCTCATAAAGGTAATTACGCAGTCTTCGACATGGACAACACTAGCTACCGCTACGACCTCGAAGAAGCGTTGCTGCCATTCATGGAAAACAAGGGCCTGCTGACCCGCGACAAGCTCGACCCGTCGCTCAAGCTGATCCCGTTCAAGGACACGGCCGAGCACAAGGAAAGCCTGTTCAGCTACTACTACCGCCTGTGCGAGATCGACGACATGGTCTGCTACCCGTGGGTGGCGCAGGTGTTTGCCGGCTTCACTCTCAAAGAGCTCAAGGCTCAGGTCGATGAGCTGATGGCCTCGGGCAAGCCAATCCCCAGCACCTATTTTGAAGGTGACCAGGTCAAGGCCATCGAGGTACAGCCGCCGAAGGTCTTCACTGGCCAGGCCGAGCTGTACAACAAATTGATGGAGAATGGCATCGAGGTTTATGTGATTTCGGCGGCGTCCGAAGAGCTGGTACGCATGGTCGCTTCCGATCCCAAGTACGGCTACAACGTCAAACCGCAGAACGTGATTGGTGTCAGCCTGTTGCTCAAGGATCGCGCCAATGGCCAGCTGACCACGGCGCGCAAGCAGATCAGCGCCGGGCAGTATGACGCCAAGGCCAATGAAGGGCTGGAGCTTACGCCATACCTGTGGACCCCGGCCACCTGGATGGCAGGCAAGCAGGCGGCGATCCTGACCTACATCGATGAATGGAAGAAGCCAGTGTTGGTGGGGGGTGATACGCCAACCAGTGATGGCTACATGCAGTTCCATGGTGTGGATGTGAACAAGGGCGGCATTCACCTGTGGATAAACCGCAAGGCCAAGTACATGGACCAGCTGAACGGGATGATCGCGAAGAACGCGGCGGCACAGGCGAAGGAAGGGTTGCCGGTGACGGCGGACAAGAACTGGGTGATTGTGACGCCGGAGCAGATTCAGTAGGACTTGCTGGCCTCTTCGCGGGTTTACTCGCGAAGAGGTCGGGACAGGCATAAAAAAACCGGCGCTCAGGGCGCCGGTTTCTCTTTCACGCGGTCAGAGCCTCAGAGCCCTTCCAGCATCGCCTTGTTACGCACAGCACCTTTGTCAGCACTGGTCGCCAGCAGGGCGTAGGCCTTCAGCGCGGTGGTCACCTTGCGTGGGCGCACTTCAGCCGGTTTCCAGCCTTTCTTGTCCTGCTCGATGCGGCGCTGAGCAAGCTCTTCGTCGCTGACCAGCAGGTTGATCGAACGGTTGGGGATGTCGATCAGCACCTTGTCGCCGTCGCGCACCAGGCCGATGGCGCCGCCAGCAGCAGCTTCCGGCGAGGCATGGCCGATCGACAGGCCCGAGGTACCGCCCGAGAAGCGGCCGTCGGTGAGCAGGGCGCAGGCCTTGCCCAGGCCCTTGGACTTCAGGTACGAGGTCGGGTAGAGCATTTCTTGCATACCCGGGCCGCCTTTCGGGCCTTCGTAACGGATGATCACGATGTCGCCGGCCTTCACTTCGTCGGCGAGGATGCCGCGCACGGCGCTGTCCTGGCTTTCGAAGATCTTCGCGGTGCCTTCGAACACGTGGATCGACTCGTCGACGCCGGCGGTTTTCACCACGCAGCCGTCCAGGGCGATGTTGCCGTACAGCACAGCCAGGCCGCCTTCTTGCGAGTAGGCGTGCTCGAAGCTGCGGATACAGCCGTTTTCACGGTCGTCGTCGAGGGTTTCCCAACGGGTCGACTGGCTGAATGCAGTCTGGGTCGGGATGCCGGCAGGGCCTGCCTTGAAGAAGGTGTGCACGGCTTCGTCATCGGTCTGGGTGATGTCCCACTTGGCGATGGCTTCTTCCATGCTGCGGCTGTGCACAGTCGGCAGGTCGGTGTGCAGCAGGCCGCCACGGGCCAGCGAACCGAGGATGCTGAAGATGCCGCCAGCGCGGTGTACGTCTTCCATGTGGTACTTCTGGATGTTCGGCGCCACCTTGCACAACTGCGGCACCTTGCGCGACAGGCGATCAATGTCGCGCAGGTCGAACTCGACTTCACCTTCCTGGGCTGCAGCCAGCAGGTGCAGGATGGTGTTGGTCGAACCGCCCATGGCGATGTCGAGCATCATGGCGTTCTCGAACGCCTTGAAGTTGGCGATGCTGCGCGGCAGCACAGACTCGTCGTTTTCCTGGTAGTAGCGCTTGCACAGCTCGACGATGGTGCGGCCGGCGGTGAGGAACAGCTGCTCGCGGTCGGCGTGGGTGGCCAGGGTCGAACCGTTGCCCGGCAGGGCCAGGCCCAGGGCTTCGGTCAGGCAGTTCATCGAGTTGGCGGTGAACATGCCGGAGCACGAACCGCAGGTCGGGCAGGCGCTGCGCTCGTACTCGGCGACCTTCTCGTCACTGGCGGTGGAGTCGGCGGCGATGACCATCGCGTCGACCAGGTCCAGGCCGTGGCTGGCCAGCTTGGTCTTGCCGGCTTCCATCGGGCCGCCGGAGACGAAGATTACCGGGATGTTCAGGCGCAGGGCGGCCATCAGCATGCCGGGGGTGATCTTGTCGCAGTTGGAGATGCAGACGATGGCGTCGGCGCAATGGGCGTTGACCATGTACTCGACGGCGTCGGCGATGATCTCGCGGCTTGGCAGCGAGTACAGCATGCCGTCGTGGCCCATGGCGATGCCGTCATCGACCGCGATGGTGTTGAATTCCTTGGCCACGCCACCGGCGCGTTCGATCTCGCGGGCAACCAGCTGGCCCAGGTCCTTCAGGTGCACGTGGCCCGGGACGAATTGGGTGAACGAGTTGGCGATGGCGATGATCGGTTTCTTGAAGTCTTCGTCCTTCATCCCGGTGGCGCGCCACAGGGCGCGGGCGCCGGCCATGTTGCGGCCTTGGGTGGAAGTCTTGGAACGATAATCAGGCATGAAACACTCCTGGCGGCTTAATCAGGTCACAAAAAGGGGAGTGAGCTTCTCTTGTCCTTTGTACCGCAGGCCGGTTGCCACTGGCACGGATGGGGCCGAAGACCGCGCGGGATCGCCGCGTGCTTGGCCAGAGCTCATAAACCCGCCGGGGATGACTGGCGATGAATAGGCCGATTCTACACCGCTGGCGCGGCGAGGGAATGAAGATGTGCCTGGACGGTGGTTTAAGAGTTATTCCTGGCTGCGTGTAGGACGCCTCTGAAATGCTGCCTGCGTGGCAGACCCTGCCAACCGCGCTGGTTATCATTCTCCGCGCCGCATGTGCGGCTTCACGAGAAATCACTTCAATGGACCTTCCCAGTTTCAGTTCACCCCGAACTTGTAAATTGGCACTGAGCGCGTTGTCGCCAGGGCTTGCGAAGGCTTGAACCCCTGAGTTCGAGGTTTGCGGGTGCCTGCGTCGGCGCCTGGAGACTCGTATGTACTCTGTCTGCGCAAACTGCATTCGCTGTAAAGAACCACTCTCGCGTGACCAGGCCAGTGAAGCGCTGGTCAAGCTTCGCCAGGAGGCGACCGAAGACTTCCACAAAGGCGCATCGATCACCAATCACGTCGGCAACCTGCGCAATGCCACTGTTGGTCTGCTTTACCGCAAGCGAGTGCTGTGGCTGGTGCTGCTGGTGTTCGGCAACCTGTTTTCCGGCGCCGGCATTGCCGCCTTTGAAGAAACCATCGCCGCGCATATCGTGCTGGTGTTCTTCCTGCCTCTGTTGGTGGACAGCGGGGGGAACGCCGGTGCGCAGTCGGCCACCTTGATGGTGCGGGCGCTGGCGACGGGAGAGGTGGTCATGCGTGACTGGATGCGCATGCTGGGCCGCGAATGCGGGGTGGCGTTGGCGCTCGGCGGCACCATGGCCCTGGCGGTGGCATCGCTGGGAGCATTGCGAGGTGGCGCGGACGTTGCCTTGATCGTAGCCAGCAGCATGCTGGTGATCGTGTTGGCCGGCAGCCTGATCGGCATGAGCCTCCCGTTCCTGTTCACACGCCTGAAGCTCGACCCGGCTACCGCCAGTGGTCCGCTGGTGACCTCGATCGCCGATGCGGCGGGGGTGCTGGTGTACTTCGGGATCGCGTCGCAGGTGCTGGAAATCTGATACCGGCCTGGGGCGCATTGCGCCCCAGGCCGCGCGGATCAGCTGTTTGGCAGCAACCGGCAGGTGATGCTCTTGATGTAGCGGGTTTCGGCAATGGCCGGGTGCACGGGGTGGTCCGGGCCCTGGCCGCCGCGCTCGAGCAGTTGCAGGTTGCGGTCCAGGTGGCGAGCGCTGGTCAGCAGGATGTTGTGCAGGTCGTCCTCTGGCAGGTGCATCGAGCACGAGGCGCTGACCAGGATGCCGTCCTTGCTCAGCATGCGCATGGCCTGCTCGTTGAGGCGGCGGTAGGCCGCTTCGCCGTTTTTCAGGTCTTTCTTGCGCTTGATGAAGGCGGGTGGGTCGGCAATGATCACATCGAAGCGCTCTTCGGCGGCCTTCAGCTCGCGCAGGGCCTCGAACACGTCGCCTTCGATGCAGGTCAGCTTCTCGCTGATGCCGTTCAGCGCAGCGTTACGCTCGACACCATCCAGGGCAAAGCCCGAGGCATCCACGCAGAACACTTCGCTGGCGCCGAACGCACCGGCCTGTACGCCCCAGCCACCGATGTAGCTGAACAGGTCGAGTACGCGCTTGCCTTTGACATAGGGGGCCAGGCGCGCGCGGTTCATGCGGTGGTCGTAGAACCAGCCAGTTTTCTGGCCTTCGCGTACCGGGGCTTCGAACTTGACGCCGTTCTCTTCCAGCGCAACCCAGTCCGGCACTTCGCCGTAGACGGTTTCGACGTAGCGCTGCAGGCCTTCGGCGTCGCGGGCGGCCGAGTCGTTCTTGAACAGGATCCCGCTGGGCTTGAGCACCTGGATCAGGGCGGCGATCACGTCATCCTTGTGCGCTTCCATGGTGGCAGAGGCCAGCTGCACCACGAGGATGTCGTAGAAACGGTCGACCACCAGGCCCGGCAGAAGGTCGGAATCGCCGTACACCAGGCGGTAGCACGGCTGGTCGAACAGGCGCTCGCGCAGGGACAGGGCGACGTTCAAACGGTGCACCAGCAGCGATTTGTCCAGCGGCAGCTTGATGTCACGCGACAGCAGGCGGGCGCAGATCAGGTTGTTCGGGCTCAGCGCGACGATGCCCAGCGGCTTGCCGTTGGCAGCTTCGAGCACTGCCTGCTGGCCGGCCTGGAAGCCTTGCAGCGGGGTCGCGGAAACGTCGACTTCGTTGCTGTAGACCCACAGGTGGCCGGCGCGCAGGCGGCGGTCGGCATTGGCTTTGAGGCGAAGGCTGGGCAGGGACATGACGTCGCTCCGGGAAAAAAGAGCGGGATTATAGCCTGTTGGCCCTTCCCCTGCTGAAGTGCAGGGCCGCGAAGAGCGCGGAACAGACACCAATTGTCTGAATTTTTACCGCGTGGCCCACCTTTGGCGATTGGTGTGGTGCCGGACTACGGGGTTAGAATCTTTCGTCCTTCACGAGTGTGTACGCATGTCCCAAGAACTCAGCGCCGAACAGATCCAGCAAGCCTTGCAAGGCATCACCATACCGCCGCAGCCGCAGATCATGGTTGACCTGCAGTTCGAGCAGTACATGCCTGATCCGGATCTGGAAACCATCGCCAAGCTGATTTCCCAGGACCCTGGCCTCGCGGGTGCCTTGCTCAAGCTGGTCAACTCGCCGCATTTCGGCCTGTCGAACAAGATCGGCTCGATCCAGCGTGCAGTGAACCTGCTGGGCAGCCGTTCGATCATCAATCTGATCAATGCGCAGTCGATCAAGGGCGAGATGAGTGACGAGACCATCGTCACCCTCAACCGCTTCTGGGATACCGCCCAGGACGTGGCCATGACCTGCCTGACCCTGGCCAAGCGTACCGGCATCCAGGCGGTCGACGAGGCTTATACCCTCGGTCTGTTCCACGATTGCGGCGTACCGCTGATGCTCAAGCGCTTCCCCGAGTACATGCAGGTGCTCGAAGACGCCTACGCCAGTGCTGGTGAGAAAACGCGCGTAGTTGACACCGAGAACCGTGCCTTCAACACCAACCATTCCGTGGTCGGCTACTTCACGGCCAAGTCCTGGCGCCTGCCGGAGCACATCAGCGCGGCCATCGCCAACCACCATAATGCCCTGGCGATCTTCCGCGAAGACTCCTCGCGCAATACCCAGAGCCAGTTGAAGAACCTGCTGGCCGTGTTGAAGATGGCCGAGCACATCTGCGCCTCGTACCGCGTGCTGGGCAACCAGAGTGTCGACCATGAGTGGAATGCAGTCGGCCCGCTGGTGCTGGACTATATCGGCTTGTCGGAGTACGACTTCGAGACCCTGAAACAGAATATTCGCGAGCTGGGCGGGCACTGATCTATGCCGGAACTACCTGAAGTCGAAACCACCCGGCGCGGGATTGCACCCCACCTGGTAGGCCAGCGCGTCAGCCGCGTGGTGGTGCGAGACCGGCGGCTGCGCTGGCCGATCCCCGAGGACCTCGACGTACGGCTGTCCGGGCAGCGCATCGTCAGCGTCGAGCGTCGGGCGAAGTACCTGCTGATCAACGCTGAGGTCGGCACCTTGATCAGCCATCTGGGTATGTCGGGCAACTTGCGCTTGGTGGAGCTGGGCTTGCCAGCGGTGAAGCATGAACATGTCGATATCGAGCTGGAGTCGGGGCTGATGCTGCGTTATACCGACCCGCGACGGTTCGGCGCCATGCTCTGGAGCCTCGACCCGCTCAGCCACGAACTGTTGCTGCGCCTGGGGCCGGAGCCGCTGACCGACCTGTTCGACGGTGAACGGCTGTTCCAGCTGTCGCGTGGGCGCTCGATGGCGGTCAAGCCCTTCATCATGGACAACGCGGTGGTGGTCGGCGTGGGCAACATCTACGCGACCGAGGCGCTGTTCGCTGCTGGAATCGACCCGCGCCGTGAGGCGGGCGGGATTTCCCGGGCGCGCTACATGAAGCTGGCAATCGAGATCAAGCGGGTGCTGGTGGCTGCCATCGAGCAGGGTGGCACGACCTTGCGCGACTTCATCGGTGGCGACGGGCAGCCGGGGTACTTCCAGCAGGAATTGTTCGTCTACGGGCGGGGCGGGATGCCGTGCAAGCTGTGCGGCACGGCCTTGCGCGAGGTGAAGCTGGGGCAGCGGGCGAGCGTGTTCTGCCCGCGCTGCCAGCGCTAACCGTTTGCGCTCAGGCCTTGCCGGTGATCCGGCGGTACTTGGCCATCAGCTCGTCTTCGGTTTCCGGGTGCGCTTCATCCAGCGGGATGCAGTCGACCGGGCAGACCTGCTGGCACTGCGGCTCGTCGTAGTGACCCACGCACTGGGTGCACAGGTTCGGGTCGATCACGTAGATCTCTTCGCCTTGGGAGATGGCCTCGTTCGGGCACTCGGGTTCGCAGACGTCGCAGTTGATGCAATCGTCGGTGATGATCAGGGACATGGGGACTCCGGCCGGGGCGCTTCGCCCGGGCATGTTCAACGCTTTGGGCACAATTGTGCCGCATTCGCGCCCGCAGTGCACGCGGGCGCGATGCTCAGGCGCGCAAGGTTACTTCTTGAAGCGTTCGGTTAGCGCCTCGGCCACCACAGGGTGGACGAACTTGCTGATATCTCCGCCCAACGCGGCTATTTCTCGCACCAGCGTCGAAGAAATGAACGAATAGCGCTCCGAAGGCGTGAGGAACAGGCTTTCGACGTCGGGCGCCAGTTGCCGGTTCATGTTAGCCAGCTGGAATTCGTATTCGAAGTCCGAAACCGCGCGCAGGCCGCGCAGGAACACGTTCGCGTTCTGTTCCTTGGCGAAGTGCGCCAACAGCGACGAGAAGCCGATGACTTCGACATTGGGCAGGTGCTTGGTGACCTCACGGGCAAGCTCGACCCGTTGTTCCAGCGGGAACAGGGGGTTTTTCTTCGGGCTGGCCGCCACCGCGATGATCACGTGGTCGAACAGGCGCGAAGCGCGCTCGACCAAGTCGCCATGGCCTTTGGTAATGGGGTCGAAAGTACCCGGGTACAACACTCGGTTCATCGCGTCATCCTGGCTGGAGTGCGTTGGGGAGTCGGATGGTAGCGCAGCGATTGCGCCCGGCCAAGTCATGCGGCCGGCTGATGGCACTATAGACAGGGCGTGTATTTGTTGTCATGTACTCTGTGCCAGGCGGGTGACCAAGGCTTCGGTCAGCCGGGCACTGATGGCGTACACCGACAACTGCGGGTTGGCGCCGATGCTGGTCGGGAACAGCGAGCCGTCATGGATCGACAGGTTTTCCAGCTGGTGATGGCGGCCCAGGCTGTCGCAGACCGCCTTGCGCGGGTCTTCGCCCATTGCGCAGCCTCCCATGACATGGGCGCTGCCCAGCCGGGTGCGGAACGGTTCCAGGCGCAAGGCGTCGATCATGCGCTGAACTTCTTCCAGGTTGGAGGCGGTGCCGGCGTCGCTGTGGACCGGTGTGACGTGCGTGGCGCCTGCAGCGAACTGGATTTGCGCCATGCTGTGATAGGCGCGACGCAGGCCGTCGCGCAGGTAGTCGGTGACCGAGTAATCCAGCACTGGTGAGCCGTCACCGCGCAATTCCACTGCACCGCCTGTACTTTCGGGGTGAAAACCGTCCCGCAACAGGGCCAGCATCACGTGAGTGTGCGGCAATTCGGCCATGCGCCGGGCATTGTCGCTGCCATATCCGCCGAGCAGGGTGCTGGCCAGCGCCGGGTGCAAGGGTGGCACTTCCAGCTTGTAGCCCACCGCCCCGTCGACGCCGTCTTGCCACTGGAAGTGGTCGCTGTAGATCGACTGAGGAGCGCCGTAAAACGGGTCGATACGGTCATTGAAGCGTGCCGCGCTGAAGTTGACCAGGTGCAGGAAGGTTCGTTTGCCCAGGCGGCCATGTGGGTCGGGAGCCTTGGAGCGCAGTAGCAGGGCCGGGCTGTTGATACCACCACCGGCCACGATGTAGTGGCGGGCGCGCACGTTGATCTGCCGGCCGGTGGGGTGCACGCCTTGGGCATCCAACGCCTGGCACTGCAGCCCGGCGATACGCTCGCCATTGTGTTCGAAGCGCTCGGCGCGGGCGAGGTAGAGCAGTTCGCCGCCATTTTCGAGGGTCGACGGGATGCGCGTGACCAGCATCGATTGCTTGGCATTCACTGGGCAGCCCATGCCGCAATAGCCGAGGTTCCAGCAACCACGCACGTTGCGCGGGATAACTGCCCAGCGATAGCCAAGTTGTTCACAGCCGCGCCGCAGTATCTCGTTGTTGGCGTTCGCCGGCATCGCCCAGGGCGTGATGCCCAGATCGAGCTCGATGCGCTCGAACCAGGGCTGCATGTCTTGCTCCCCCAGGCCCGTGACGTCATGCGTTGCGGCCCAGTGCGCCAGTGTCTGCGGTGGCGTGCGAAAGCTCGAGGTCCAGTTGATCAGCGTGGTCCCGCCGACGGCGCGGCCTTGCAGGATGGTTATGGCGCCATCCTTGCTCATCCGCCCAAGGCCTTCCTGGTAGAGGCTGGCATAGGCCTCGTTTTCCAGCAGGCGGAAGTCGCTGCTGGTCTTTAGCGGGCCTTCTTCGATCAGCAGCACCTTGTGGCCTGCTGCGCTGAGCATCTGCGCGCTGGTGGCACCGCCGGCTCCGCTGCCGATCACGGCAATATCGGCCTCCAGTGTCAGGTCTTGCTCCAGGCGTGAGCCGTCATGGGTGATCCAGCCGCGTTCGAGGCCTTGGCGAAACGGGTCGGTTACTGGCATTGAGGATGCTCTTGTTGTCAGATTTTGGGTGGGCCGGGGTAGCCGCATGCGGCCCAGGCTTCCGGGCGCTCGTACCAGGCCATTTGCAGCAGTTGCAGCAGCGAGGCATGGCCCATGCGCAGCAGGTTCAGCGAGCTGTCCTGCCAGCGCTGCAGAAAGGCCGTTACCTGCGCGCTGCTGGCCTGCTCCCAGGCCCCCCAGACCCCGGTCAAAGGGCCGCGGGTCAGCGGCAGGCTGAGCACATCGAACAATTGCCGGGTGAGCTTGAGCATTTCCGGCGACAGCGCTGCCAGTTTGTGGTCGAGGCTGTGCAGCACCAATTCGTCGTTCGCCGAGGTGCCGGCGAGCACCACCGGAATCAGCGCAAGCAGGGCTGGCAGGTCATCGTCCCGCAGCACGTGGTAGCCGGCTGCGGGCGTTTGCGCGCTGCAACCGACCAGGCTGGCGGTACTCAGGAAAAGGCTGGCGCCGAGGCTGAAGCGCAGCAGGTCACGGCGCTGCATCAGCGGATGAACAGCTTGTAGACCAGGCGCTGCAAGGCCTTGCCATAGGGCGGATAGATCAGCCGCGCGGCATTCAGGCGCTGCTTGGCCAGCACCGCCTTGGCCTTGCTGAAGGTCAGGAAACCTTCATGGCCATGGTAATGGCCCATGCCAGAAGGGCCGATACCGCCGAATGGCAAGTCGTCCTGGGCCACGTGCAGCAGGGTGTCGTTCAGGCACACGCCGCCGGAATGGCTGTGTTGCAGCACGTGCTGCTGCTCGCTGCGGTCGTAGCCGAAGTAGTACAGCGCCAAGGGGCGAGGGCGTTGACTGATGTAGGCCAGGGCCTCGTCGAGGTGGTCGTAAGGCACCAGCGGCAGCAACGGACCGAAGATCTCGTCCTGCATGACCTGCATGCTGTCGTTGACCCTGGTCAGCAGGTGCGGCGGCAGGCGCCGGCCCTGGCGCGTCTCGTCGGGATACAGGTCGAGCACCTGGGCGCCTTTGCCGCGGGCGTCGTCCAGCAGGTGCTGCAGACGCTGCAACTGCCGTGGGTTGATGATGGCACTGTAGTCGGGGTTGTCGGCGATGCGTGGGTACATGCGCTGTACGACCTTGCGATAGGCATCGGCGAAGTCGTTCAGGCGCTCGCGCGGTACCAGCACATAGTCGGGTGCGACGCAGGTCTGGCCGGCGTTGAGGGTCTTGCCAAAGGCGATGCGTTCGGCGGCCGTGTCCAGTGGCACGCTGGCCGAGACGATGGCGGGCGATTTTCCGCCCAACTCCAAGGTCACCGGAGTCAGGTTTTGCGCGGCTGCCAGCATGACCTGGCGGCCGATGCTGGTGGCGCCGGTGAACAACAGGTGGTCGAAGGGCAGGCGAGCGAACGCCTGGCCGACTTCGACTTCGCCCAGCACCACGCTGACCAGGTCCTCTGGAAACACCCGTTGCAGCAGGGTTTTCAGTGCCTTCGCGCTGGCTGGGGTGGACTCGCTGAGCTTGAGCATGACCCGGTTGCCGGCCGCCAGGGCACCGGTCAGCGGGCCAATGGCGAGGAGCAGCGGGTAGTTCCATGGCACGATGATGCCCACCACGCCCAGCGGCTGGTAAAGCACGCGAGCGCTGGCTGGCTGGAAGGCCAGACCCACGGCGCGGCGCGCCGGGCGCATCCAGCGCTGTAGATGGCGTTCGGCGTGGCGAATGCCCTGCACCGACGGTAGCAGCTCGGCCAAAAGCGTTTCGTCGGCACTGCGGCCGCTGAAATCGGCATCGATTGCGTCGATCAGTGCTTGCTGGTCCGCCAGTAATGCCTCGCGCAGGCTTTTCAGCCACTGCCGCCGCTGTGCCGCTGGCGGCATGGGGTTGCCGGCAAAGGCTTGGCGCTGAGCGGCGAACGTCGCTTCAAGGTCGGTGTCGGAATGCACAGGAGGCAAAGCGATGGGCGAGGTCACGGCGGTCTCTCGTCTGGGCTTGAAGTCCCTAGAGCCTATACTCTAATTCGTACCGCGGTGCGACTTTTTTCGCTGGCGCAAACGGTGCACCAGCGATGTGATTCACCGTAAGATGACCCATTATCGAAAGCCCGCAGACTGGGAGCTGAGCATGGCCCCGCGCATGAAAACCCGAGAGCGCATCGTGCAGAACAGCCTGGAGCTGTTCAACCAGCAGGGCGAACGCAGCGTCAGTACCAACCACATTGCCGCGCACATGGAAATCTCGCCCGGCAACCTGTACTACCACTTCCCTAACAAGCAGGCGATCATCGCCCTGCTGTTCAGCCAGTACGAAGAGCTGGTGGACAGCTTCCTGCGCCCGCCGCAGGGTCGCGTGGCCACAGTCGAGGACAAGCGCTTCTACCTCAAGGCGCTGCTCGCGGCGATGTGGAACTACCGTTTCCTGCACCGTGACCTGGAGCACCTGCTGGAAAGCGACCCGGAACTGGCTGCCCGCTACCGGCGCTTTTCCGAGCGTTGCCTGCGCCAGGGGCAAGCGATCTATCGTGGCTTCGTCGATGCCGGGATTCTGAGCATGGAGCCTGCCCAGATCGAGTCGCTGACCATCAATGCCTGGATCGTGCTGACCTCGTGGGTACGCTTTCTCAGCACCACGCGCGAACATTCCGCGCATCTGGGTGAAGAAGCCTTCAAGCGCGGCGTCTATCAGGTGCTGGTGCTGGAGCTGGGTTTCGTCACCAATAACGCCCGCAGTGCCGTGGACGCCCTGTGCCAGGAATTCCACGTTCCGTTCAATCAGGCCCTGGAACAGTAACCAAGGTCTTCGAGCCATCGATCAGGAGATTGTCATGCCCCTTGCGCAATTGATCACCCCGCAACAGCTGGCCGAGCGTCTGGACTCGCCCAAGCTGGTGATCCTTGATTGTCGTTTTGCCCTGGAGGATGTGGATTACGGTCAACGCAGTTATGCCGAGGGGCATATCGCCGGGGCGTATTTTGCCGACCTGGAGCGTGACCTGAGCGGGCCGGTCAGCAAGGGCCGCACCGGCCGCCACCCGTTGCCGGACCCGCACCGGCTGGTCGAGCGCCTGCGCGAGTGGGGCCTGGACGACGACAGCGAAGTGGTGCTGTACGACGATGGCCCTGGCGCCTTTGCCGCCCGCGCCTGGTGGTTGCTGGTCTGGCTGGGCAAGCGCAGTGGCGTGGCTATCCTCGACGGTGGCCTCAAGGCCTGGCATGCGGCGCACCTGCCGCTGAGCCTGGATGCGCCGGCCAAACGCAAGGGGACGTTCAATGGTGAGGCGGACGCAAAGCTGGTGATTGATGCCGAGCACCTGGCCAAGCGGCTGGGCAGCCCTGACCTGACCCTGATCGATGCCCGTGCGTTGCCGCGCTTTCGAGGCGAAGTCGAGCCGATCGACCCTGTGGGAGGGCATATTCCCGGCGCCCAGTGCGCAGCCTTCAACGAGAACCTCGGTGCCGATGGGCAATTCCTGGCACCTGAACAACTCAAGCAACGTTTCGCCGAAAAGCTGGCAGGGCGCTCGCCAGAGCAACTGGTGGCCTATTGCGGGTCAGGGGTGACGGCTTGCCATAACCTGTTTGCCCTGGCGCTGGCGGGGTATCCGTTGGGCAGGCTGTATGCAGGGTCGTGGAGTGAGTGGATCAATGATCCCAAGCACGGTGTGGCGACTGGCGAATAATCACTGACCATCGACCAGCCACTGCGGAATCCGCCGCTCCAGGTAATAGCCCGGGTTGCGCAGGCTGCCGTCGACAAACCCCACATGCCCACCCCGCTCATGCAGCTCGAACTGTGTCTGCGGTGCCAGTTCACTGGCCGTGGGCAGGCTGTGGCCGAACACGAACGGGTCATCGGTGGCATGGATGATCAGCGTCGGCGTGCGGTTTTCCCCTAGATAGAATCGGCTCGATGAACGGCGATAGTAATCGTGGGCATCGCTGAAACCGTTGAGCGGCGCGGTGACCTTACCGTCGAAGTCCCAGAAGGTTTTCAACCTGCCCAAGTGCCCAAGCCGGTCGAGCGCGGCCAGCCCCTCGTGATGCCCGCGGTCGCGGAAGTGCCGTTGCTTCAACTGCACATAGGCCATCATCTCGCGCATGAAATGCGCCTGATACACCTTGGAAAAGCCTTGGCCAATGCGGTCGGCACACTGATCCAGGCGAAACGGCACCGACACGGCCACGGCCGACTCCAGCTGGCTGGCCGTGCCACTTTCCCCCAGGTACTTGAGCAGCACATTGCCGCCCAGCGAGTAGCCGACGGCATACAGCGGTGCCAAGGGACGCTGGGCACGCAGGTGGGCGACCACCTCGGCGAGGTCTTCGCTGGCGCCGGAATGGTAGCTGCGCGGTAACAGGTTGGGCTCACCCGAACAGCCCCGCCAGTTGACCGCCACGCTTGCCCAGCCGCGGGCCTGCAGCGATTGCTGCAAGCCTTTGACGTAGGGAGAGCGGGACGATCCGGTCAAACCATGCAGCACCAGCACCAGCGGCGCATCCGGGCTATGTGGCCCATGCCAGTCGAGGTCGAGAAAATCGCCATCGGCCAGCCACAGGCGTTCGCGGCTTCGTTCCAGTTCCGGCAACTTGCGCCACAGTGGCCCCCACAGGGTTTGCAGGTGGGGGTTGGACAGGCCGATGGCCGGGCGGAATGTGGCGGTGAGACTGGGCATGCTGAGCGACTCGTGATGTGCCTGCGTACAGTGCCATGAAACGCCGCCACTGTACCTGCGCTATTGGTCGGGGGCTGGCAGAGGTTGCTGCTCCACGCTTGGGCCGACACTGACCTGTACGCTGTAGTTTAGGTCGAGATGGCGCTGCATGGCGGCGCGGACATCTGCCGGGGTCAATCTGTTGGTGCGCTCGAAGTAGGTGTTGAGATAATCGTCAGGTTGACCTTGATGGGTCAGCTCCGAGAGCAATTCCGCCAGGCGCTTGTTCTGGGCGACATCACGCAGCAACTTTCCTTCCAGTTGTTTGCGTGCCACTTGCAGCTCGGCCTGGGTTGGCCCTTGCTCGATGAAGTCGCGCAGCAGGGTCACCACCAGTGCCTGAGAACCTTCCACGTACGTTGGTGCGACTTCCCATTCGACGCTGAACAACCCGCCTGCCCGTAACGGCGATAGGTGGGTATGTACGCCGTAAGTGAGGCCGCGGCGTTGGCGCAGTTCCACCATCAAGCGCGATTCGAGCCCTTCTCCCAGTACATCGCAGGCCAGCACCAAGGCGGGGAACTCCGGATCATTGGCGGGCACGTTCATGGGAAGTACCAGCAGGGCAGCACTGCTGGCGCCAGGCTGTTCGACTTTCAGGGTTGCGTCGGTGGCGGCCGGGACCGTTGGCAGATCTGCTGCTGACCAGCCCTGTGGCAGAGCCTGGCTGATCTGACGTGTGAGTGCTTGAGCTTCAGAGAGAGAAAGGTCGCCGACCACGACCATCTCCAGATTGCTGGCGGAATAGGCGCGTTGGTGGAATGTGCGCAAATCGTCTGTAGTAACCGCCGTTACACCCTGCACGGTGCTGCCCAGTGGGCAGCCATAAGGATGGCTATTGAATAAGTGGCGGAAGGCTTCGCTGCGCGCCCTCAATACGGGATGTCGATCGCTTGAAGCGCTGCTCTGCAGCAACTTCTGTTTGACCTTATTCAGAGCAGAGGGAAGAAAGGCCGGCTGTGCCACGAGGTTGGTGAACAGCGCCAGGGACGGCTCCAGCACGGCCGGGCTACTCAGGCTACGCAGGCTCAGCGTCGCATGCTCCAGACGTATCTGCTTTTCGAAGATTGCACCCAGGCGTTCGAGATGCTCGGCCTGCTGGGTGGCCGTGTACTGCTGGCTACCTTCATTGAGCATGTACAGCGTCAGGGCTGCCAGGCCGGGGTGCACAGTGTCCTGGACAGTGCCGGCCCTGAACCTCAGTACTACATCGACGATAGGTAACCCGCGGGCTTCGACGAATTTCACGGTTGTGCCTGCTTCCGTCGTCCAGGCTTGCACATGAGTGCGGATTGGCTCGAACTGATTCAGGTCGAGTCCCTGTGCAGAGACCAGGCCGCCGTAAATGCTGTTTTGGGTTGCAGTCGAGTCATGCATGAGCGCTCTCCTTGTTGTGCATGAACGTAATGGCAGCGCGGGAATCGGTCAGAAACTCAAGAGCTGCCAGGCCGACCTGTTCGGCTGTTACGGCTTCGATGGCTTGTCGCTCATTGTCCAGGGCTACCGGGTCAAGGCCGCAGGCGGCCTGTTTGCCGATGGCCTGGGCTTGCTTGTCGATGTCGTCCCTTTCGAACATTTGCCTGGCCAACAGGCGAGCCTTGGCACGTTGAAGGTCTTCCTTGGATGGTGCCGACTGGCGAAACGCTTCGATTTCCAGCATCAGCCTTTCGGCTGCGATCTCCGGTGTTATCTGCTGGCTGCAATATGCGTAGAGAACCAGCAGGCTGTCGCCGCGCTGCCAGGGTTCGTAGGATGAGCGCAGGCCCCGCAGAATCGGGTCATCCAGAACCAGTCGCCGCTGCAGGATACTGCTGTACCCATCAGCCAGCAGATCGGGCAGTAGCCGCAATGCGTAGGCTTGCTCGGCAGCCTGGGCGGTACACTGGCTGGGGAGGTTGAAGCTGAGAATGGTGCCGGTGTAAAGGCCTGGCAGACGCAGTGTCTGATGGCGTCGAGCTTGCGCTGGCGGGGCGGTAGCGGTCTGGCGTGCCGACAGGCGATTGGCGGGAATCGTTGCAAAGTGCCGGGTTACCAAGGTTTGCAGCTGTAGCTGGGTGATGTCGCCGACGACTGCCAGCGTGGCATTGTTTGGGTGGTACCAGCTCCGGTACCAGGTTCGGGCAGCCGCCGGGGTCAGGTGTTCAAGGTCAGCCTTGTGACCAACGATTGGCGTGCCATAGCCGCCATTGCCGTAGGCCAGTGAATCGTGATGCTCCAGTGCCAGTGACAAAGGGTCGTTGTCGACTTGCTCTCGGCGTTCGGCCATGACCACGTCCAGTTCGCGAGCGAAAGGTGCATCACTGATCGTGGCGCTGGCCATGACGTCGGCCATGGCCTCCAGAGCAATTTCGAGCCGACTGCCTGGCAGTGTCAGCGGGAAGACCGTGGCGTCGGTGGTGGTGGAGGCATTCGGTTCGCCGCCGAGGCGGGTCACGATGGCGGAATACTGGCCACTTTTCAGTTTGCTGCTGCTTTCGAACAGCAGATGTTCCAGTGCATGGGAGAGACCGGTATGGCCTGCTGGCTCGTAGCTCGAACCGACGTGATACCAAAGCTGCGCACTGACCAGCGGTGCACGATGGTCTTCGCGCAGGTAGATACGCAGGCCGTTGGCAAGGGTGAAAGTTTGTACAGTGCTGCCCTGGGTGGGCGGAGAAGGGCGCTCGATCATGGTTGAAGTGCTCCTGCGAAAACGAGGGAGCAGCTTCAACCATGCCGACGGCGTGGTTGTGGTAACTAAATACGATTTACGGCGGGATCAGCCCGTTGCCACAGCGCGTAATGCACCTGGCCAGTCTTCTTTTCGCGGTGCAGGCGCCAGTTGCCGGGCATCGGCAGTGTCGACGAGGCCGCCTCGCTTTCGGTGTAGATCCACGCCTGTTCGCGCAACCACTGGTTCTGTTCCAGCATATTGCAGGTATTGGCCAGCAGGTCCTGGTGGAACGGCGGGTCGAGGAACACCACGTCGAACTGCTGCTTGGCCGGGTTCTGCAGGTAGCGCAGGGCGTCGGTCTGCAGGATCTGCCCGCGCGGGCAGCGCAGGATCTCGAGGTTGTTCTTCAGGTTGCTGATGGCCGCCGGGTTACTGTCCAGTGCCACGGCATCCTCGGCGCCACGGGACAGCGCCTCGAGCACCAGGGCACCACTGCCGGTGAAGGCATCCAGCACCTGGGCGCCTTCGATATAGGGCGCCAGCCAGTTGAACACGGTTTCGCGCACGCGGTCAGGCGTGGGGCGCAGGCCTTCGCCTTCCGGTACCGCCAGGCGGCGGCTGCGCCACTCGCCGGCGATGATGCGCAGGTGACCCTGGCCCTTGCTTTGGCCCTGCTGCGGGCGGGCGGGAGGGGTGGATCTAGGCATTAGTGCTCCGGTACGCCGAGCGGCTGCTCGGACGGTTTGTCAGTGGGGGCAGGCAGTGGCTGCTGTGGCACTTTCGGGCCAACGGTGACGATCACCAGTTTATCGGCTGCCAGGTGCTTGTTCATCGCCGTTTTAACCTGTTCGACGGTCAGCGCCTGGGACTGCTGCATGAAGTCTTCCAGCCAGGTCAGTGGCAGGTTGTAGAAACCGATTGCGCCCAGTTGGCCGACGATGCTGGCATTGTTGGCGTTGGACAGCGGGAAGCTGCCGGCCAGTTCGCGTTTGGCATCGTCCAGCTCCTGCTGGGTAGGGCCGCCTTTGAGGTAGTCGGCGAGGATGTCCTGAACCAGCTTGAGCGTACCCTCACTAAGTTCGGCACGGGTCTGCAGGTTGATCATGAACGGGCCACGCACCTGCATCGGGCTGAACACCGAGTAGACGCCGTAGGTCAGGCCGCGTTTTTCGCGGACTTCGCTCATCAGGCGGGTGCCGAAGGCGCCGCCGCCAAGGATCTGGTTGCCCAGCGACAGGGCTGGCCAGTCCGGGTCCTGGCGGTCGATACCGAGCTCGGCGAGGATCAGGTGAGTCTGTTTGCTCGGGAAATCGATATGGGTAACGCCTGCCTTGGGTTCAACCGGCTGGGCCGGTTTGGCCAGTGCCGGGCCTTTGGGCAGGGCGGCGGATACCTGGGCGGCGACGGCCTCGGCTTCCTCGCGGCTGAGGTCGCCGACCAGGGCGATCACCGCGTTGCCAGCGGCATAGGCCTTGGCGTGGAAGGCGCGCAGCTGCTCAAGGGTGATATCTGGCACGCTCTCGGCGCTGCCATCGCTTGGCTGAGCGTAAGGGTGGTCGCCGTAGAGCTTGCTGAACAGGGCTTTACCGGCGATCTTGCCGGGGTTCTGCTTCTCATACTCGAAACCGGCCAGCAGCTGGTTCTTGATGCGTTTTAGTGCATCTTCCGGGAAGGTCGGCTTGCCGGTCACTTCGGCGAACAGCTTGAGGGCTGGCTCGCGCTTGTCCTTGACGCTCAGGCTGCGCAGCGAGGCCACGGCCATGTCGCGGTAGGAACCGTTGCCAAAGTCGGCACCCAGGCCTTCGAAGCCTTCGGCGATGGCGGTCACATCCTTGCCGGCCACACCCTCGTTGAGCATGGCGTTGGTCAGGGTAGCCAGGCCCGGGGTGTTGCCGTCCTGGCTGCTGCCAGCGGCGAAGGTCACGCGCAGGTCGAACATCGGCAGCTCTCGGGCCTCGACGAACAATACCCGGGCGCCTTCTGCGGTGGTCCAGTTCTGGATGTTCAGCTGGCGCCGGCTGGGGGCCTTGCCGTCAAGCTCGGCCAGCGATTGCAGGGTATTGGCCGGGCGCGCGGCGCTGCTTTCGGCTTCGGAATGCGCCGGCCGGGCGAGCACGGCGGCCACGGCCACCACCAGCGCGATGATGCCCGTGCCGATCAGGGTGTAGCGTGGTGCGCTGCGATCACTCATGAGCGGACTCCTCGGGCAGTACATGGGCAACGCTCAAGCGTTCGCGGGTGAAATAGGTGCGTGCGGCGTTTTGCACGTCTTCCGGGGTGACGCGCTTGAGTTCGTCCAGCTCGCTGTCGATCAGCTTCCAGGACAGACCGACGGTTTCCAGCTGGCCGATGGTGGTGGCCTGGTTGCTGATGGAGTCGCGGTCGTAGACCAGGCCAGCGATGACCTGGGCACGCACGCGCTCCAGCTCTTCGGCGCTCGGCGGAGTGGTCTTGAGCTCATCAAGCAATTGCCAGACGCCATTTTCGACGTCAGCCAAGGTCTTCTGCTTCTGCACGTTCGGCGTGGCCGAGATCAGGAACAGGCTGTCGCCTCGGGTGAAGGCGTTGTAGCTGGACGAGGCGCCGGCCACCAGCTCCTGGCCACGTTCCAGGCGTGCCGGCATGCGCGCGCTGTAGCCGCCATCGAGCAGGGCCGAGATCAGTCTCAGGGCATGCACGGTGCGTGGGTCTTTGGCGGTGGCCAGGCTTGGGACGTTGAAGCCGTAGATCAAACTCGGCAACTGGGTGCGCACGTGCAGCGTCAGCAGGCGCTGGCCCGGTTCGGCCAGTTCCAGCGGCAGTTTGGCGGGTGGTACGGCGCGCTTGGGAATGCTGCCGAAGTATTTCTGCGCCAGACCCTTCACTTCATCGGCGGTGACATCGCCGACCACAACCAAGGTAGCGTTGTTCGGTGCGTACCAGGATTCATACCAGTGGCGCAGTTCCTCGACCTTCATGCGCTCGAGGTCGGCCATCCAGCCGATGGTCGGGGTGTGGTAGCCGCTGGCCGGGAAGGCCATGGCGCGGAACAGCTCGAAGGCCTTGGAGCTTGGCTGGTCATCGGTACGCAGGCGGCGCTCTTCCTTGATCACCTCGATTTCGCGGGCGAACTCGTCGGCAGGCAGGCGCAGGCTGGCCAGGCGGTCGGCCTCCAGCTCCAGGGCCACCGGCAGGCGGTCGCGGGCCAGCACCTGGTAATAGGCGGTGTAGTCGTCGCTGGTGAAGGCGTTTTCTTCCGCACCGAGGTCACGCAGGATGCGCGAGGCCTCGCCGGGGCCGATCTTGGCGCTGCCCTTGAACATCATGTGCTCCAGGGCATGGGACAAGCCGGTCTGGCCCGGAGTCTCGTAGCTGGAGCCGACCTTGTACCAGATCTGCGAGACGACCACCGGGGCACGGTGGTCTTCGCGCACGACCACCTTGAGGCCGTTGTCGAGGATGAATTCGTGGGTCGGTTGCACGTCGGCGGCAAAGGCCGCAAGCGGCAGGCAGAGAGTGCTGAGCAACAGGCCAGCGGCGCGGCGGGCTAGAGCATTCATACGGTGATTAACCTGTTCGGCGGCCCGCTGGTTTAGCGTCGGCGGGCAAGGAGGTGCTAGGATACTGATCCGGTTGCCTGGCGACCATGCCTGTCGCCGTTCTGGCCCGCAGGCCCATTAAGGCAAAACATTGCGCATGAACCAGTCGGATTCAAAATAGTCTGTTCTGCGTTTAGAGAATTCCCGATGCGCCAACTGCTGGCCCATCGCTACCCTGAGATAGCCGTCTTCCATGTTTGGTTCCAACGACGACAAAAAAGCGCCGGCCGACGCTGGCGAGAAAAAAGGCCTGTTCAGCTGGTTTCGCAAGAAGCCGCAGCAACCTGTCGCCGAACAGCCTCAAACGCCCGAGCCACAAGCGCCCGAGGTGCAACCGGCTGAGCTGGTAGCGCCGCAGCCTGCAGCCGAGCAGCCGCTTATCGAGGCGCAGCAGCCTGCACCGGTCGAGCCTCTGCCCCCGGTGGTCGATGTGCCTGTGCCAGAGCCGGTCGCTTCCCAGCCAGTGCAGGTGCCCGAGCCTGAGCCGATTGCCTCTGCGCCGCTGGTTGCACCGGCACCTGAACCTGTCGCCTCGATGCCTGCGCTAGCGGCGCCGGTCGAGGTTGCCCCGGTAGTCGAGCATGCCGCGCCTGTCAGCAACCTGGTGCTTCCGGTAGCCGAAGAGCCTGTGGCGCTGGTGCCAGACCTTGAGCCGAAGGCGCCACCGGTGATACCGGAGCGTCCGGCACCGGAGCCGGTGGTCGTGGCCCCTGTCGTGGCCCCTGTCGCGGTCCCTGCGCCCGCCGAACCGGAACCAGTCCCCGTGGTGGCTGCCCCGGTTGCCACCGAGCAGTCCAAGCCCGGTTTCTTCGCCCGCCTCAAGCAGGGCCTGTCGAAAACCAGCGCCAGCATCGGCGAAGGCATGGCCAGCCTGTTCCTGGGCAAGAAGGTCATCGATGACGACCTGCTCGACGAGATCGAAACCCGCCTGTTGACCGCCGACGTCGGCGTCGAGGCGACCTCGGCCATCGTCCAGAACCTGACCCAGAAGGTTGCCCGCAAGCAGCTGGCTGACGCCGACGCGCTGTACAAGTCGTTGCAGGAAGAGCTGGCCGCATTGCTACGCCCGGTCGAGCAGCCGCTGAAGGTCCAGGCGCAGAACAAGCCCTACGTAATCCTCGTGGTCGGCGTAAATGGTGCCGGCAAGACCACCACCATCGGCAAGCTGGCCAAGAAGCTGCAGCAGGAAGGCAAGAAGGTCATGCTGGCTGCCGGTGATACCTTCCGTGCCGCTGCCGTGGAGCAGCTGCAGGTCTGGGGTGAGCGTAACCAGATCCCGGTGATCGCCCAGCATACCGGCGCCGATTCTGCCTCGGTGATCTTCGACGCTGTGCAGGCTGCCAAGGCGCGTGGTGTCGATGTGTTGATCGCCGACACTGCCGGCCGCCTGCACACCAAAGACAACCTGATGGAAGAGCTGAAGAAGGTCCGTCGGGTCATCGGCAAACTCGACGCCGAGGCACCGCATGAGGTGTTGCTGGTGCTTGACGCCGGTACCGGGCAGAACGCCATCAGCCAGGCCAAGTACTTCAACCAGAGCGTCGAGCTGACCGGCCTGGCCCTGACCAAGCTGGACGGCACTGCCAAAGGCGGGGTGATCTTTGCCCTGGCCAAGCAGTTCAACATCCCGATCCGCTTCATCGGCGTCGGTGAAGGGATCGACGACCTGCGTACTTTCGAAGCCGAGCCGTTCGTCAAGGCTCTGTTCGCCGAGCGAGACTGACCATGATCCGATTCGAACAGGTTGCCAAGCGCTACCCTAACGGCCATGTCGGCTTGCATGAGCTGAGTTTCCGGGCGCGCCGGGGCGAATTCCTGTTCGTCACCGGGCACTCGGGCGCGGGCAAGAGCACCTTGCTGCGCCTGCTGCTGGCCATGGAACGCCCGACCAGCGGCAAGCTGATGCTGGCCGGGCAGGACCTGGGCCAGATCAGCAATGCACAGATCCCGTTCCTGCGCCGGCAGATCGGTGTGGTGTTCCAGAACCACCAGCTGCTGTTCGACCGTACGGTGTTCAACAACATCGCCCTGCCGTTGCAGATTCTCGGCTTGTCCAAGGCCGAGATCGCCAAGCGCGTGGACTCGGCGCTGGAGCGCGTTTCGCTGTCCGACAAGGGCGAGCTGTTCCCGGCCGACCTGTCCACTGGCCAGCAGCAGCGGGTTGGTATCGCTCGCGCCATCGTTCACCAGCCAGCCCTGCTGCTGGCGGACGAACCCACCGGTAACCTCGACCCGCGCCTGGCTGCGGAGATCATGGGCGTATTCGAGGACATCAACCGCCTGGGCACTACGGTTCTGATCGCCAGTCACGACCTGGCACTGATTGCGCGCATGCGCCACCGCATGCTGACCCTGCAGCGCGGTCGTCTGATCGGCGATGGGGAGGCCGGGCAATGAGCACTACACGTACACCAAAGGTTTCCGAGCGCGTTGCGCCCAAGGCTGCCGACCCGCAGCCGGCCAAGAAGAAGGGCGGCGATCACGACGACGACGGCCCGGACTTCCGCACCCTGCTGCACGCCTGGCTGGAAAGCCATCGCGCCAGCCTGGCCGATAGCCTGCGACGTCTGGGCAAGCAGCCGATTGGCAGCTTCTTTACCTGCCTGGTGATGGCCGTGGCCCTGAGCATGCCCATGGGCCTGTCGCTGCTGTTGAAGAACATCGAGGTGCTGGGTGGCTCCTGGCAGCGCGCTGCGCAGATTTCGCTGTACCTCAAGCTCGATGCGGGCAGCCAGCAGGGTGAAGCCCTGCGTGACGACATCAGGCGCATGCCGGGTGTCGCCGACGCCCAGTACGTAAGCCCCGGGCAGGCCCTGGAAGAGTTCCAGCAGCAGTCCGGGCTGGGCGAAGCCCTGCGCGAGCTGCCTGATAACCCTTTGCCGGGTGTGGTGGTGGTGACCCCGACCGAAGTCGACAAGCCGGCCCTGGAAGCTCTGCGTCAGCGCCTGTCGGAGCTGCCAAGGGTGGAGAATGCGCAGCTGGACCTGGTATGGGTGGAGCGCCTGGCTGCAATCCTCAAGCTGGGTGACCGCTTTGTCTTCGGTTTGGCAGTGATGCTGATTTCTGCGCTGCTGTTAGTAATCGGTAACACAATTCGGCTACATATCGAAAACCGCCGTATCGAGATCGAAGTGATCAAGCTGGTAGGCGGCACCGACAGCTACGTACGCCGGCCTTTCCTGTACATGGGCGCCTTGTACGGCCTGGGTGCGGGCGTGTTGGCCTGGGCTATCCTAGCTTTTGGCCTGAATTGGCTGAACGAGGCCGTGGTAGGGCTGTCCGGGCTGTATGGCAGTGACTTCGCACTGGGCGGGGTGCCGGCGTCCGACGGTCTTTCGCTCTTGATCGGAGCGGTGCTGTTGGGGTATATCGGTGCATGGATCGCAGTCGCCCGTCACTTGAACGAGCTGGCACCGCGATAGTTTTTACGTGCCAGCATTGACATTTTCTTCACGATGGAACTTGTACGGTCGTTCCGGGTCAATGTTGTCAGCGCTCACAAGGCGCGAGTTTTGTAAGTCGGAGGTTCTTGAATGACCACATCGTTGCAACCTGCCTATGCCCTGGTACCCGGTGCAAACCTGGAAGCCTACGTGCACACGGTCAACAGCATCCCGCTGCTGTCTGTCGAGCAGGAGCGTGATCTGGCCGAGCGTCTCTACTACGAGCAGGATCTCGAGGCCGCTCGGCAAATGGTGATGGCCCACCTGCGTTTCGTTGTACATATCGCGCGTAGCTATGCAGGCTACGGGCTGGCCCAGGCCGACCTGATCCAGGAAGGCAACGTCGGCCTGATGAAGGCGGTCAAGCGCTTCAACCCGGAGATGGGCGTGCGCCTGGTGTCCTTCGCCGTGCACTGGATCAAGGCAGAGATCCACGAATTCATCTTGCGCAACTGGCGCATCGTCAAGGTGGCCACCACCAAGGCCCAACGCAAGCTGTTCTTCAACCTGCGTAGCCAGAAGAAGCGTCTGGCCTGGCTGAACAACGACGAAGTGCATCGCGTGGCGGAAAGCCTCGGCGTCGAGCCTCGCGAAGTGCGCGAGATGGAAAGCCGCCTGAGTGGCCAGGACATGGCCTTCGACCCGGCAGCCGAAGCGGATGACGACAGCGCCTTCCAGTCGCCAGCGCATTATCTGGAAGACCACCGTTACGACCCGGCTGTGCAGCTGGAGGATGCCGACTGGAGCGACAACTCCACCAGCAACCTGCACGAAGCACTGCAAGGCCTGGATGATCGTAGCCGCGATATTCTCTACCAGCGCTGGTTGGCGGAAGAAAAGGCTACTTTGCATGAGCTGGCTGACAAGTACAGCGTTTCGGCTGAGCGTATTCGCCAGCTGGAGAAGAATGCGATGAACAAGGTCAAGGCGCTGATCACCATCTGATCAAGCCTGGCTGCATTGAAAAGCCGCTGACCCGAGAGGGTGAGCGGCTTTTTTGTTGAGCCTCATGGCCTGCGCGAGCTGTCCAGTTGCATCAGGTAGCTGGGCCCGCCCAGCTGGCTCATCTGCCGGCGAATCCAGCCTGCCCGGCTGGCCACATAGGCGCTGGGCCGGCTGGCACTCCATTTGATCGGGCTCGGCAGCACCGCGGCCAGCTGAGCGGCCTGCTGGCGGGTCAGTCGGCTGGCATCCACGCCAAAGTGATAACGCGCCGCAGCCTGGGCACCGAACACGCCTTTGCCCCACTCGGCGCTGTTCAGGTAGACCTCGAGAATCCGCTCCTTCGACCAGAACAGTTCGATCAGGGCGGTGAACCAGGCCTCCAGGCCCTTGCGGAAATAGCTGCGACCCGACCACAGGAACAGGTTCTTGGCCACCTGCTGAGTCAGGGTGCTCGCGCCACGAATGCTGCCGCCACGCTCGTTGTACGCCAGCGCCGCCTGGATGGCCGGAATGTCGAAGCCCCAATGGTTGGCGAACTTCTGGTCTTCTCCGGCGATGACCGCCACCTTGAGCTCGTCGGAGATGTTCTCCCACGGTTCCCAGTCGCGCTGCAGGTCGATCGGTTCGCCACTCACCCATGATTGCACCTTGCGCTCGAGCATCAAGGCCGTGCCAGGCGGTGGTACCCAGCGAAACACCAGCACCAGCACGATGCTGCCGGCAGCGAACCAGAGCAGAGCGCGGGCGAGGCGGCGGAGAATGGATGACAGCATGGCAATGGCTTGGCCGGACCGGTGGAACGGGCCATTATACAGACCCGATACCAGGAGTCGTCCCATGCTTCGTAGCTTCCTCATGCTCGCCGCCTTCTTCGGCTTTACCGGCGTCGCCCTGGGCGCATTCGCCGCGCATGGGCTGAAGAACCGTCTGACGGCCGATTACCTGGCCATATTCCACACGGGAGTGACCTATCAGCTAGTGCATGCCCTGGCGATCTTCGGTGTCGCCGTGCTGTCAGCGCACCTGCCGGGGCGCCTGGTCGGCTGGGCCGGCGGTCTGTTCGCCCTGGGGATCGTGCTGTTCTCCGGTAGCCTGTACCTGCTGACCCTCAGCGGCCTGGGCAAACTGGGCATCATCACCCCGATCGGCGGCCTGTGCTTCCTCGCCGGTTGGCTGTGCCTGGGCCTGGCTGCCTGGCGCCTGGGCTGACCAAACGGTCCACTATCGCGACTAATGGCGTGCGGTGCCCTTGGGTTCATGCGTGGATCGGCGCTAGAATGCGGGCCCCAAAGAACAATGGTGGCCGTGCGCATGCGCATTCAACTGAACGGTGAACCTTACGAATTGCCTGCTGGCGAAAGCGTCGCAGCCCTGCTGACCCGCCTGGAACTGACCGGGCGCCGGGTAGCGGTGGAACTCAACCTGGATATCGTGCCGCGTAGCCAGCACGACAGCACGCAGCTGAACGAAGGCGACCAGGTCGAAGTGGTCCACGCCATCGGCGGCGGCTGAGCCCGGCCCGGCGATTCACCTGCAAGCCCAGCAATCTTTCCCGAGGAACAACGATGAGCAACGTTCGTAGCGACAAGCCCTTCATCCTGGCCGGGCGCACTTTCCAGTCGCGCCTGCTGGTCGGCACCGGCAAGTACCGTGACATGGAAGAAACCCGCCTGGCCACCGAGGCCTCGGGTGCCGAGATCGTCACCGTGGCCGTGCGCCGGACCAACCTTGGCCAGAATGCGGGTGAGCCGAACCTGCTCGACGTGCTGTCGCCCGACAAGTACACCATCCTGCCAAACACCGCAGGTTGCTTTGACGCTGTCGAGGCGGTGCGTACCTGCCGCCTGGCCCGTGAGCTGCTCGATGGCCACAAGTCCCACGAGTCGCGCACTCTGGTGAAGCTGGAAGTGCTGGCCGACCAGAAAACCCTGTTCCCCAACGTGATCGAAACCCTCAAGGCCGCCGAAGTGCTGGTCAAGGACGGGTTCGACGTGATGGTCTACACCAGCGACGACCCGATCATCGCCCGGCAGCTGGCCGAAGCCGGCTGCATTGCGGTGATGCCGCTGGCCGGCCTGATCGGCACTGGCCTGGGCATCTGCAACCCGTACAACCTGCAGATCATCCTCGAAGAGTCCAAGGTGCCGGTGCTGGTTGACGCGGGTGTCGGTACCGCCTCCGATGCCACCATCGCCATGGAAATGGGCTGTGAAGCCGTACTGATGAACTCGGCCATTGCCCACGCCCAGCAGCCGGTGCTGATGGCCGAGGCCATGAAGCACGCCATCCTCGCTGGCCGCATGGCTTACCTGGCCGGCCGCATGCCGAAAAAACTTTATGCCAGCGCCTCTTCGCCGCTGGATGGTCTGATCAAGTAAGAGCCCCTGATGACTGACTCGCAAGATACGCCGATCTCCGCCGACGGCGACCAGCGCCCACACCGCCGCATCAAGAGCTTCGTGATGCGCGCCGGGCGCATGACCGAAGGCCAGCAACGCGGCCTCGACCAGGGCGGCCCGCAGTTCATCCTGCCGCTGGCCGACAGCCCGGTGGACTATGACCAGGTGTTTGGCCGTTCGGCGCCGCGTACCCTGGAGATCGGCTTCGGCATGGGCCATTCCCTGCTGGAAATGGCCGCTGCCGCGCCTGAACAGGACTTCATCGGTGTCGAAGTGCACCGTCCAGGTGTTGGCGCGCTGCTCAATGGCGTGCTGACCCAAGGCCTGAAGAACCTGCGGGTGTACGACTGCGACGCCATCGAGGTGCTCAACCGCTGCGTGGCCGACAACAGCCTTGACCGCCTGATGCTGTTCTTCCCTGACCCATGGCACAAGGCGCGTCACCACAAGCGCCGCATCGTCCAGCTGGAGTTCGCCGAGCTGGTGCGCCGCAAGCTCAAGCCCGGTGGCGTGTTCCACATGGCGACCGACTGGGAGCCGTATGCCGAGTACATGCTGGAAGTGATGAGCGCCGCCCCTGGCTATCGCAACCGTGCGGAAGACGGCACCTATGTGCCGCGCCCGGAAGAGCGCCCGATCACCAAGTTCGAACGCCGCGGCGAACGGCTGGGGCATGGGGTGTGGGATTTGAAGTTCGAGAAGGTGGATTGATTGGCGGATTGAGCCTTTCGATATGCTGAGGCTTGTAGAAATGCAGGCGAAAAAAAACCGCTCTGAGAAGAGCGGTTTTTTTAGGAGCGACAGGACTGAGTATCCTTCGCTTCGGGGCTTCACCGAAAGCCACCACACGGTCAGAGGATCATAGGCAGCCTGAGACGATGGGTCAATGATCAGACATATTCAGCATCAAGTGTGTCGGAGTGGTTAACAGCTTCGACCGCATATCCCAAGTATCATCGCGTTGCTCCAGTGTGGATAATTTCGGTGATGGGCCGGGTAGACGAAGAATTCTGCTTTCCGGCCCCTTCGACACGGCCTGAGAACCGTGCCGGTGAATTGTTCGAAGGGCCATTGACCTGGCCACTTCACCGAAAGCTGCCACATGGTTTTTCGAAGGCATCGAAGCGCCGGTTAGATGCTGGAAGATTGGCCCGCCAACACGGAGGCCAAGGCATATGAAGCGTTTGCTTGATGCGCTGAGCCGCGTCTGGAAGCTCATCCGGATCTTGACTGTGCTCAAGACCGTTCGAGACTTCATGCGCGATCACTTTGACGATGCCCAGTAAGGGCTAGTCAGGTGGTAGGGCTGCCCTGGTTCCCCGGGGCAGCTTTTAGCAGGTTCACCCGCGGCGGTCAGCCACCACGCCAATCAACACCAGCACGACCAACAACACCGGCGCGAGTGCATAGTTGTTGAACTGCCCCAACCCCTTCACCACCCACGGCGTGGCATAGATCAGTGCCGCCCCACTGCCGATCATCACCAGGGCAGCCATCACCGGCACCCGCAGCGCGCCCGCCAGGGCACCAAGGCGCTGGTCCACCCAGCCTTTGATATCGGTGCCGAACAGCACCAGCAGGCAGCCTACCAGTGCCAGGGAAATCTCTGACAGGTTGCTGCGGCTCCAGCGGGAAACCGTGGCGAGCAGATCAAGTACCAGATCCATGGGTCATCCTTAGGTCAAGAAATACTGCAGCAGGTCATTGAGGAACAGTTGGCCGCGCGGCGTGGCCACCAGTCGATCCGGTTCGACCTGCAAAAGGCCCTTTTGTTCGGCGGCGCGACGGGCCTCGGCCAGCTGTGCCAGAGGCAGCCCGGTGCGCTGGGTGAACAGCTCGGCTTCTACGCCATCGGTGAGGCGCAGGGCGTTCATCAGGAACTCGAACGGCAGCTCGTCCACCGGCAGCAGCTTCTCGCCGGCCTTGAACGGCTTGGCCAGGTTCAGGTAGTCCTTGGGCAGGCGGGTCTTCCAGGTGCGCAGGATGCGGCCATCGGCGAAGGTCAGCTTGCCGTGCGCCCCGGCACCGATGCCGATGAAATCGCCAAAACGCCAGTAGTTGAGGTTGTGCCGGGCAGCACGGCCAGCCTGGGCATAGGCCGAAACCTCATACTGCTTGAAGCCGTTGGCCGCCATCAGTGCCTGGCCGGCCTCCTGGATGTCCCAGAGGATATCGTCTTCAGGCAGCTCCGGCGGCTGGTTCCAGAACACCGTGTTCGGTTCGACGGTCAGCTGGTACCACGACAGGTGGGTCGGCCCCAGGTCGATGGCCTGGCGCAGGTCGCCGAGGGCGTCGTCCAGCGACTGGTCGGGCAGGCCGTGCATCAGGTCCATGTTGAAGTTGTCGAAGCCGGCGGCACGCGCCATGCCAGCAGCGCGGATCGCCTCGTCGCCATTGTGGATACGCCCTAGCGCTTCCAGTTTGGCCGGCTGGAAGCTCTGCACGCCGATCGACAGGCGATTGATGCCGGTCTGCCGGTAGGCCTTGAACTTCTCTTGCTCGAAGGTACCTGGGTTGGCCTCGAGCGTGATCTCGATGTCCGCAGCGAACGGGATGCGTTGCTCCACGCCACGCAGCAGGCGCCCCAGGGCATTGGCACTGAACAGGCTTGGCGTACCGCCGCCGAAGAAGATCGACGACAAGGTCCGGCCCTGCACGGCGGCCAGTTCCAGGTCGAGATCGGTCAACAGGGCGTCGACGTAGGCCTCTTCCGGCAGCTCAGGCCCGGCGGCGTGGGAGTTGAAGTCGCAGTAAGGGCATTTGCGTACACACCACGGGATGTGGATGTACAGCGCCAGCGGCGGCAGGCTGGTGAGCGCCACCGCGCCAGCTTGGGACAGCGTTGCGATCATGCCAGGCCCAGACGTTGACGCAGCAGGGCCATGGCGCGGGCGCGGTGGCTGAGCTGGTTCTTATCCACAGGGGCGAGGTCGGCGCTGGAGCACTTGCGCTCCGGCACCCAGAACAGCGGGTCATAGCCGAAGCCATGCTCGCCGCTGGCCTCGAACAGGATACTGCCGTGCCACAGTCCTTCGCAAAGGATCGGCAGCGGGTCATCGGCGTGGCGCACCAGGGCCAGCACGCAGACGAACTGGGCGCCGCGCTGTTCAGACGGCACGTCCTTCAGGGCTTCGAGCAGTTTGGCGTTGTTCGCCGCGTCACCCTTGCCATCGGCATAGCGCGCCGAGTAGATGCCCGGCGCGCCACCGAGGAAGTCCACGGCCAGGCCGGAATCGTCGGCCAAGGCCGGCAGGCCGGAGATGCGCGCAGCATTACGGGCCTTGAGGATGGCGTTTTCGACGAACGATAGGCCGGTCTCTTCGGGCTCAACCTCGCTGAACTCACCAATCGAGCGCAGCTGCACGGATTGGCCGAGCATGGCCTGGAGTTCCTTGAGTTTGCCAGCGTTGTGGCTGGCCAATACGAGTTGCTGGAAATTCATCATTCGCCTGGGAACACTTCCTGGTTGAAACTGAGTTGATGGCTGACCCCGCCGGTTTCGACATTCAGGTCGAAGGTCAGGGTCTCGGCCTGCTCGATCTTGAACTGGGCGATGTAGTACACCGCACCCTGGTCGGTTATCTGCTTGAACGACAGCGGGTTGGTACGCCCGGTCAGGTCCTTCACCGTGCCGCTGACCACCGCCATGGCGGGCTTGTCGGCCTTGAGCACGGCGATATTGAGCACGCCTTGATTCTTGCTGCGGTTGAGCCCGGTGGCAGCGGCGATGTCCGGTTGCAGCATGCTCGAGGTGAAGGCGCTGTAGTGCACCGTCACGTCGCCGAAGACTTCCTTGCGCTCGGGTCGGGCGGCATCGGCCGCCATCACTGGCAGGGCCAGGCACAGGCTGATCAGGAACAGGGCTAGGCGACGCATGGTGCGAATCCTCCGGTGGGCGTCAGACTGCCAGTTGATGCTCCTGCAGGCCCGGGCTGCTGACGCGATAGATGCCGATTTCACCTAGAAGATTAGGCCAAAGCCGCCCACCCCACCCGTTACGGTGCAAGTGGTCGACGGCCAGGCGGTCAAGGACCTTGGCGCGGCGCTCATGGCACAGCTCTTCGAAGTCGGCGAAGGTGCAGAAGTGGATGTTCGGCGTGTTGTACCAGGTGTACGGCATGAAGTCCGAAACCGGCATGCGGCCCTTGGTGGCCAGGTACCAGCGGCAGCGCCAGTGGCCGAAGTTGGGGAAGGTGATGATGCACTGGCGGCCCACCCGCAGCATTTCGTCGAGGATGCGGTCAGGGTACTCCACGGCCTGCAGGGCCTGGGTCATGATCACCACGTCGAAGCTGTTGCTGGCAAAGTTGCCCAGGCCCTTGTCGAGGTCCTGCTCGATGACGTTGACGCCCTTGGCCACGCAGGCGGCGATGTTGTCGGCGTCGATCTCCAGGCCATAGCCGGTGACCTGCTTGCGGTCACGCAGCGAAGCCAGCAGCTCGCCACTGCCGCAGCCCAGGTCGAGTACCCGGCTGCCGGCGGGAATCCAGTCGTGGATGATTTCCAGATCGGCTCTCATGCTGTCCTCAGATGGCGATGCGGTTCATGTAGTTCGCGAAACCCTGCATGTAGCGAGGCGTGGGGATCAGGAAGGCATCGTGGCCGTAAGGCGAGTCGATCTCCAGATAACAGACGTTCTTGCGGGCCGCCATCAGGGCGTTGACGATCTCCCGCGAGCGGGCCGGCGAGAAGCGCCAGTCGGTGGTGAACGACATGATGCAGTAATCCGCTTTGACGTGGGCCAGGGTCGCAGCCAAGTCGCCGCCATTGGCTGCGGCCGGGTCGAAGTAGTCCAGGGCCTTGGTCATCAGCAGGTAGGTGTTGGCGTCGAAACGGCCGGAGAACTCCTCGCCCTGGTAGCGCAGGTAGCTTTCGACCTGGAATTCGACGCTGTGGAAGTCGTAGTTGAGCTTGTCGCTCTTCAGCTCGCGGCCGAATTTTTCACCCATCGAGTCGTCGGACAGGTAAGTGATGTGGCCGACCATGCGCGCCAGCATCAGGCCGCGCTTGGGGATCACGCCCTGGTCCTGGAACGAGCCGCCGTGGAACTCTGGGTCGGTGAGGATGGCCTGTCGCGCCACTTCGTTGAAGGCGATGTTCTGCGCCGACAGCTTGGGTGCCGAGGCGATATCCACGCAGTGGCGCACGCGATCGGGGTAGGTCATGGTCCACTGCAGGGCCTGCATGCCGCCCAGGCTGCCACCGACGATGGCCGCCCACTGCTGGATGCCCAGGCGGTCTGCCAGGCGCGCCTGGCTGTGCACCCAGTCTTCCACGGTCAGTACCGGGAACTCGGCGCCATAGGGCTTGCCGGTGGCCGGGTTGATGCTGCTCGGGCCAGTGCTGCCATTGCAGCCGCCAAGGTTGTTCAGGCTGACCACGAAGAAGCGGTTGGTATCGATCGGTTTGCCGGGGCCGATGCAACTGTCCCACCAGCCCGGCTTGCGGTCGGTGGCGGCATGGTAGCCAGCGGCATGGTGATGGCCGGACAGGGCATGGCAGATCAGCACGGCATTGCTTGCGCTGGCGTTCAGGGTGCCATAGGTCTCGTAGACCAGCTCGTAGCTGTTCAGCGAACGGCCGCAGGCCAGGGCCAGCGGTTGATCGAACCGGGCAATTTGCGGTGTAACCAGACCGACGGAATCTTCGGGAAGGACAGTGGACATCGACCCTGCTCACGCTTGACGGAGGCGTAAGTCTAAAGAGCGCTACCCCCAGCGGCAAGCAAAGGCTTGCCGCCAGGTGCGCATGGGGTCAGATCATCCGCCACAGTTCCTGTGGCATGCCGGCATAGGCGGCCAGCGGCGGCATGACGAACGACTGGATCACCTGGATCGCCAGGAAGGCGAAGATCGGCGAGATGTCCATGCCGCCCAGGTTGGGCACGATGCGGCGGAACGGTGCCAGCACCGGCTCGCTGATCTGCCAGGCCAGCTCGGCAGCCGGGTTGTGGCTGTTCGGTGCGACCCAGGAAACGATCACCATGACGATCATCGCCACCCAGAAAATCTTCAGGAACAGCGAGGTGATGCCGATGATGGCCCACATCAGCAAGTGGAGGACGTCGCCGAAGGTGCCGTAGGTGACCATCAGCACGAAGCCCATCAGCAGGGCCTGGATGACGATCGCCAGCAGCAGCGACGAGGTGTCCAGGCCACCGATGCTGGGGATCACCCGGCGGATCGGTTTGAGCAGTGGCTGGGTCGCGCGCACGGCGAACTGGCTCAGCGGGTTGTAGAAGTTGGCCTTGACCAGCTGCAGCACGAAGCGCAGCAGGACGATCACCAGGTACAGGCTGACCAAAGTTTGCACCACGAAGATCGCGGCGCCGGACAGTGCATTCATCAACAGCTCCTTATTTGCCCAGTTGTTCGGCCAGCTCGGCGGAACGCTTCGACGCCGCTGCCAGCGCCTGCTCGACGATGGCTTCGAAGCCATTGCCCTGGAACGACTTGATCGCAGCCTCGGTGGTGCCGGCTGGCGAGGTGACACGGCGGCGCAGCTCAGCGGCGTCGACATCGCTGGCCACGGCCATGCGTGCGGCGCCCAGGGCGGTTTGCAGGGTCAGTTGCGAGGCGGTTTCGCGTGTCAGGCCCAGTTTTTCGCCAGCAGCGGTCATCGCTTCAATCAGCAGGAAGAAGTAGGCCGGGCCACTGCCTGAGACCGCGGTTACGGCGTCCAGTTGTTGCTCGTGCTCCAGCCACAAGGCCGTGCCGACTGCCGACAGCAGCTCCTTGGCCTGCTGGCGTTGCTCGTCGGACACTTCAGTGGTGGCGTACAGGCCGCTGACGCCCTGGCGCAGCAGTGCTGGCGTGTTGGGCATGCAGCGTACCACCGGGCGGGCGCCGAGCCAGGTCTGCAGGCTGGCGCAGGTGATGCCGGCGGCGATCGAGACGATCAGTTGGCCAGCTTCGAGGTTCGGCTTCAGTGCCTCGCACACGGCCTTCATGACCTGCGGCTTCACCGCCAGCACGATCACATCGGCACCGGCAATGGCCTGGGCGTTGTCTTCGAAAGCCTCGATGCCGTGTTCGGCCTGGATGCGGTTGCGGGTCTCGGCGCCGGGGTCGCTGGCACGGATCTGCGCCGCGTCCAGGCCTTGGTCACGCAGGCCGCCGATCAGGCTGGCGGCCATGTTGCCGGCGCCGATAAAGGCAATACGTGTCTTGCTCATGTCAGGTCCTTGAGGGAAAGAGTGAGTAAAGCATGGAATCAGACGGGGCCGTAATGGCGAGCGCCGAACAGGGCGGTGCCGATACGTACCCAGGTCGCGCCTTGAGCGATGGCCGCTTCCAGATCGTGGCTCATGCCCATCGACAGGGTGTCCAGGCCAAGGCCCAGGCTTTCCTGAAGCTGGCGCAGGCGGGCGAAAGCGGCCTCCTGGGCGGCGCGGTCTTCGGTCGGCTCGGGGATCGCCATCAGCCCGCGCAGGCGCAGGTTGGGCATTGCCGCCACGGCCTTGGCCAGCGCTGGCAGGTCGGCCGGGGCACAACCGGACTTGCTGTCTTCGCCGCTGACGTTCACCTGCAGGCAGATGTTCAGCGGCGCCAAGCCCGCAGGGCGCTGTTCGGACAGGCGTTGGGCAATCTTCAGGCGGTCCACGGAGTGCACCCAGTCGAAATGTTCGGCAATGGCTTTGGTCTTGTTCGACTGAATGGGGCCGATGAAGTGCCAGATCAAGGGCAGGTCGCGCAGTTCTTCTTGCTTGGCCAGGGCTTCCTGCAGGTAGTTTTCACCGACATCAAGCACGCCAGCGGCGTGGATTTCGCGAATGGCGCTAGCCGGTTTGGTCTTGCTAACCGCCAGCAGCTGGACGCTGGCCGGGTCGCGTCCGGCAGCCTGGGCGGCGCTGTGGATGCGGGCGGCGAGGGCGGAGAGGTTGTCTGCTATGGTGGACATGGATCAATGCCGTCGGCTCTGGAGGTCTTCGGCATTCTACCTGCTTGATGGCTATTGGGGAGTCTCATGGACGTGACCGACCTGTTGGCCCGGGCCATGGATGCAGGGGCGAGCGACCTGCACCTGGCAGCGGGCGAGATACCGATGCTACGGGTGGACGGCGAGCTGCGGCGCATGGCGCTGCCGAGCGTGACGCCAGCCGCATTGAGCGACGCAATGGCGCCGCTGCTCGACGAAAGCCAGTGTCGGCAATGGATACAGGGCGATGAGCTGGATCTGGCACTGGAACTGGCATCGCTGGGGCGTTTTCGTCTCAATCTGTTTCGGCAACTGAACGGCCTGGCAGCCACGCTTCGCCTGATTCCAAAACGTATTGCCAGTGTCGATGAGCTCGACCTCGAAGAAGTGTTTCAAGCCGTTGCGCAGCATACGGATGGACTGGTGCTGGTGGGCGGCCCGACCGGTAGCGGCAAGTCGAGCACCCTGGCGGCACTGATCGACCGGCTCAATCGTGAGCGGGCGCTGCATGTCATCACCCTCGAAGACCCGGTTGAAGTTATCCACAGCAGCCAACGCAGCCTGGTCAACCAGCGTGAGATTGGCCGACATTGTCGTGACTTCGCCCAAGGGCTGCGCAGCGCCCTGCGCCAGGACCCGGATGTGATCATGATCGGCGAGTTGCGCGATCTGCAAACCATCCGTCTGGCGTTACGTGCCGCGGAGACCGGGCATCTGGTGCTGGCCACGGTGCATACACGGTCGGCGGCCAGCAGCATTGACCGGCTGGTTGAGGTATTTGCGGCAGAGGAGAAACCGCTGGTGCGGGCGATGCTGGCGGAGTCGTTGCGCCTGGTGGTGGCGCAGGTGCTGGTCAAGCGTGTGGGCGGCGGCCGGGTGGCTGCGAGGGAAGTGTTAGTGGCAACGCCTGCGGTACGCAATATGGTGCGCGAGGGGCGGATGGCGCAGTTATGTTCGGTGATGCAGGCCGGGGCGGCGGAGGGAATGCGGACGATGGAAGGGGCGATGCGAGCGCTGCGGGAGAAAGGGTTGATCAGCGATTTGTAGTGCCTGTGCAGGCCTCTTCGCGGGGCAAGCCCGCTCCTACAGGTATATTGCGCAGGTCTGTAGGAGCGGGCTTGCCCCGCGAAAGGGCCGGTGCAGGAAAATGCCGATCGAATCAGCGCTTGGCCAGGCTCAGCTGTTGCTGCTCTTTCGGCAGCACCCGCTTGGCAACCACATAATGCTGCTGCCAGTAAGGCTTGCTCAGGCTGTCGATACTCACCCGCTTGCCGGTACGCGGGGCATGGATGAAGCGGTCGTTACCCAGGTAGATGGCAACGTGATTGACCCGACGGCTCTTGATATTGAAGAAGATCAGGTCGCCTGGCTTGAGGTCGCTCTTGGCCACTTTCACGCCGTGGCCTTGGGCCATGGCATTGGACGTACGCGGCAAGTCGACGTCTGCCACGTCGTTGAACGCATACTTGACCAGCCCGCTGCAGTCGAACCCTTTTTTCGGGTTGCTGCCGCCCCAAACATAAGGGGTACCGAGCACGTTGACCGCACGGCTGAGCACATCGCTGCTCTGCTTCGGCGACATCGCCGCAACGCCAGGCAGGTTGTGGCCCTTGCCAGTATGGTTCGAGCGTGCCTGCAGCGTGGTCTGCTTGACGGGCGCGTGTTTCACCGAGGCATTGCTGGTGTAACCGGTGAAACCATTGGGAAGACGTTGCTCACGATTGGTGGCGTGGGCGGCCAGGGGCAATAATAGGCAGAGGGTCAGCCATGTCTTGAATAAAGGCGGCATAGATGAAGCTCTTATGAGTGTTATGTGTGTGTTGGCGCGCAACTTTATAACAGCTTTTTGCTCCATTTCAGGCCCGTTGGTCGATTGTCATGCTGCCGTACGTCGGGCTGCGATGAAAAAGTCACATTTTTCTTTAGAAAATTTTCGGATAACCCACGAGGGCTATGAATGAACAGTTATCAGCAAGGGGCGCCGTATCACGACACACACAGCAAGGTCATCGGCTACCTGCTGTGGATATTCGGCTTTACCGGCTCGCACCGTTTCTACTACGGCAAGCCGATCACCGGCACCATCTGGTTCTTCACCCTGGGCCTGCTCGGCATCGGCTGGCTGATCGACCTGTTCCTGATTCCGTCGATGGACCGTGAGGCTGACATGCGTTTCCAGTCCGGCCGTATCGACTACAACATCGCCTGGATCCTGCTGACCTTCCTGGGCATCTTTGGTGTGCATCGCCTGTACCAGGGCAAGTGGATCTCGGCGATCATCTACTTCTTCACCGGCGGCCTGTTCCTGGTTGGTGTGCTGTATGACTTCTGGACCTTGAACAGCCAGATTTCCGAAGCCAACTCCCGCAGCCGATAGGGCGGGAGGCGCCCACAAAAAAGGCCTTGTCGCGCTGTGCGGCAAGGCCTTTTTCGTTACTGGCGGGTCTGTCGCTGCTGCAGCAGCAAGTTGCTGAACCCGGCCCCCGCCAGCTGTTTCTGCGCCACGGTCAGCTGTTCACGGTTGCTGAACGGCCCGACCAGCACGCGGTACCAGGTTTCTTCCTTGACGGTACCCGACTCGACCTTGACTGCCTGGCCGAGCAGGATGATCTGCGCGCGAACCTTGTCGGCGTCGGCCTGCTTGCGGAACGAACCGGCCTGCAGGAAGTATTGCGTGGTCGCCGCTGGCTTGATCACCGGTGGCGCGGGGGGCGGTGTCTGCCCCAGCAGAGCGGCCTGGGCGCGAGCGGTGTCGATTTTCGCTGCTTCAGCTGGCGTTACCGGGGTCACCGGCTGTGCAGGTACTGGCGGGGTCTTCTCCGGCACGGCCTCAGGCGGCACGATCACCTCGGATTCCGGCAGCAGGGTGTAGAAGTCGTACTTCGGCTTCACCGGCGGCTGAGGTGTTGCTGGGGTGGTCGACTTGCTGGCCTCGGCCACCTTCTCCGGCTTCTGCTGCTCGGGTTTGGTGCGCTTGATGTCACCGCCTCCGGGTTCGAGCTTCATCAGGAAAACGATGAACGCGCCGACCGTCAGGCCGACCGCCAGCCATACCCAGCCGGGAATCGGCTGCTTGGCTGGGGCCGTCTGACGGCTGGCGCCGCGTTTGGGCGCTGGTTTTTTCTTGGCAGCCAACTTACATGCGCTCCAGGGTTTCCAGGCCGAGCAGCTCCAGACCTTGCTTGAGGGTGCGGCCGGTCAGGGCAGCCAGGCGCAGGCGGCTCTGCTGCTGTTCCGGCGTTTCGGCGGCGAGGATGGGGCAGTTCTCGTAGAAGCTCGAGAACAGGCCGGCGAGGTCATACAGGTAGCTGCACAGTACGTGCGGGGTACCCTTGTCGGCGACGCTGTTGAGGATCTCGCCAAACTGGGCCAGGCGTGCGGCCAGGTCCTGTTCGTGAGCGGCCTGCAGCACGATGCTGCCGTCGACTTCGTCGAAGCCCTTGCCCAGCTTGCGGAACACACCGGCTACGCGGGTGTAGGCATACAGCAGATAAGGCGCGGTGTTGCCTTCGAAGTTGAGCATCAGTTCGAAGTTGAAGCTGTAGTCGCTGGTGCGGTGCTTGGACAGGTCGGCGTATTTCACCGCACCAATACCCACCACTTCAGCGATGTGGCGCAGTTCGTCTTCGGCCAGGCTCGGGTTCTTTTCCTTGACCAGCGCGTAGGCGCGCTCCTTGGCCTCGGTGAGCAGATCGATCAGCTTCACGGTGCCGCCGTCGCGGGTCTTGAAAGGGCGGCCGTCGGCGCCGTTCATGGTGCCGAAGCCCATGTGCTCCATCTGCATCGGGTGGCCGACGAAGCCGGCACGGCGAGCCACTTCGAACACCTGGTTGAAGTGCAGGGCCTGGCGCTGGTCGACGAAGTACAGGGCGCGGTCGGCCTTGAGCACGTTGCTGCGGTAGCGCACGGCGGCCAGGTCGGTGGTGGCGTACAGGTAGCCGCCGTCGGCCTTCTGCACAATCACTGGCAGCGGGTCGCCGTCGCTGTTCTTGAATTCGTCGAGGAACACGCATTGTGCGCCCTGGCTTTCGACCAGCAAGCCCTTGGCCTTGAGGTCGGCCACTACGTTGGCCAGGTCGTCGTTGTAGGCGCTTTCGCCCATCACGTCGGCCATGGTCAGTTTGACGTTGAGCAGCTCGTAGGTCTTCTGACAGTGCGACAGCGAGATGTCCTTGAAGCGCGTCCAGAGGGCCATGCAGTCTGGGTCGCCGGCCTGCAGCTTGACTACAAGGCCGCGGGCGCGGGTGGCGAACGCTTCGGACTCGTCAAAGCGCTTCTTGGCGGCGCGGTAGAAGTTTTCCAGGTCCGACAGCTCGTCGCTGGTGATCGGGTTTTCTTCCAGGTAGGCCAGCAGCATGCCGAACTGGGTGCCCCAGTCGCCCACGTGGTTCTGGCGAATCACGTCGTCGCCGAGGAACTCCAGAACACGGGCGACGCTGTCACCGATGATGGTCGAACGCAGGTGGCCGACGTGCATCTCCTTGGCCAGGTTCGGTGCCGACATGTCGATCACCACCTTCTGCGCAGGGCCGGCTTTGCGTGCGCCCAGGTGGGCGTCGGCCAGGGCGGCGTCCAGGCGGTTGGCCAGGGCGTCGGTGTTCTGGAAGAAGTTCAGGAAGCCTGGGCCAGCGATCTCGACCTTGCTGATGTCGGCGGTCGCCGGCAGAGCGTTGATCAGTTTTTCGGCCAGGTCGCGCGGCTTCATGCCGGCCGGCTTGGCCAGCATCATGGCGATGTTGCTGGCGAAGTCGCCGTGGGTCTTGTCCCGGGCGTTTTCCACCTGGATCGCCGGCGAGAGCCCTTCAGGCAGCACACCGTCGGTGACGAGTTGGGTGAGGGCTTGCTGGATCAGCTGGCGAATGGTGTCTTTCATGGGGATCTCTTTTCGACCGCAAGCGCGGTGGAGCGCCTGGATGCGCAGGTGGAAAAACTGGGCATTATCCGTTGCTGGGGGCGGGTTGCCAACCTTTGGGGCAGAAGCTTAATAAAGGTCGACCGGGTCGACATCCAGCGACCAGCGTACCTGGCGCCCGCTCGGCAGTTGCTCCAACACTAGCAACCAGGCGCTGATCAGTCGATGCAAGGGGGCCCGGGTATTGGCCTGAATCAATAGTTGCGCCCTGAAACGTCCGGCGCGGCGCTCCATTGGCGCAGGCACCGGCCCCAGCAGTTCGATGCCGGGCAGGCGCTGTTCGGCGACCAGGCGTTCGGCGGCGGCGCAGGCTTCGTCGAGGAAGCTTTCAGCCTGGCCGGGCTTGTGTGCTTCGGCGCGCAGCAGGGCAAGGTGAGAGAACGGTGGCAGCCCGGCATTGCGGCGTTCGTCCAGGGCTTGTTCGGCAAAGGCGAAGTAACCTTGTTCGGTCAGTTGCACCAGCAGCGGGTGATCGGCCAAATGCGTCTGGATGATTACCTTGCCGGGCTCTTCGGCACGCCCGGCCCGGCCGGCCACCTGGACGATCAGCTGGGCCATGCGCTCGCTGGCGCGGAAGTCGCCGGAGAAGAGCCCGCCGTCGGCATCGAGAATGGCGACCAGGGTTACCCGCGGGAAGTGGTGACCTTTGGCCAGCATCTGGGTGCCCACCAGAATGCTTGGCTGGCCGCGCTGGATGGTGGTGAACAAGGTGTGCATGGCGTCCTTGCGCGCCGTGCTGTCGCGATCCACGCGCAGGATCGGGTAATCCGGGAAGATCACTTTCAGGCGTTCTTCGGCGCGTTCGGTACCGGCGCCCACGGGGCGCAGGTCGACGTGGTTGCACTGCGGGCACTGGTGCGGCAGGCGCTCGTCGTAGCCACAGTGGTGGCAACGCAGCACGCCAGAGCGCTGGTGCACGGTCATGCGGGCATCGCAGCGGGGGCATTCGGACAGCCAGCCGCAATCATGGCACAGCAAGGTCGGGGCAAAGCCACGGCGGTTGAGGAACACCAGGACTTGCTGGCCGGCCTCCAGGGTTTGACGGATGGCCTGCTGCAGCGGGCCACTGATACCGCTGTCCAGCGGCAGGCTCTTCACATCCAGGCGCAGCATGCGCGGTGGGCGGGCGCCACCTGCGCGCTGGTTCATGCGCAGCAGGCGATAGCGGCCGGTGAGTGCGTTGTGCAGGGTTTCCAGTGAGGGGGTGGCGGAACCGAGCAGGATCGGGATGTTTTCCTGGTGGGCGCGCACCAGCGCGAGGTCGCGGGCGTGGTAACGCAGGCCTTCCTGCTGTTTGTAGGAGCCGTCGTGCTCTTCGTCGATGATGATCAGGCCGGGGTTTTTCATCGGCGTGAACAGCGCTGAACGCGTGCCGATGATGATATCGGCCTCGCCGTCGCGGGCGGCCAGCCAGGCATCGAGGCGCTCGCGGTCGTTCACGGCCGAATGCAGCAGGGCAATGCGGGCATTGAAGCGCTGCTCGAAGCGCGCCAGGGTCTGCGGGCCGAGGTTTATCTCGGGGATCAGCACCAATGCTTGCTTGCCGGCCTCCAGGGTTTCTCGAATCAGTTGCAGGTAAACCTCGGTCTTGCCGCTGCCGGTGACGCCGGCCAGCAGGAAGGCGCCGAAACCGTCAAAGCCCTCGCGCACGGCGTCGAAAGCCTCGCGCTGTTCTTCATTGAGCGGCAGTTCCGGCTGTGCCAGCCAGTGTTCATGGCGGTGCGTCGGCAGGTGGCGGCGTACTTCCAGCTGAACCAGCTCCTTGGCCAGCAGCAGGTCGAGGCTGTCCTTGTTCAGGTTGAGCTTGCTCAGCAGGCTGTGCGCCACGCCGTGCGGGTGCTGGGCCAGGGTCTTGAGAGCGTCGCGCTGGCGCGGGGCGCGGGCGATGCGCGGGTCTTCCAGGCGTGCGCCGGGTGCCACGTGCCAGAAGCGCTCCTGGCGCATTTCGGCAGGTTCGCCCTGGCGCAGCAGCGTGGGCAACGCCCAGCTCAGGGTGTCGCCAAGGCTGTGCTGGTAGTACTGGGCAGTCCATAAGCACAGCTTGAACAGCGCTGCCGGGATCGGCGAAACAGGGTCGAGCAAGGCACTGGCGGGCTTGAGCTTGTCGGCCGGCACTTCGCTCTGCTCGCACACCTCCACCAGCACACCGATCATTTCGCGGCGGCCGAACGGGACGCGGATGCGCATGCCTGGGGTCAACACCTGGCGTGCCATGCTTGCTGGCGCCTTGTAGTCGAACAGGCGGCGCAATGGGGAGGGCAGGGCAAGGCGCAGGATGACGTCGGACACGCGGCAGGTCTCAGAGGGTGTTTCAAAGACTGGCGAGCCTAGCAGACGACGGTCGGTGCAAGCGACAACTTGCGTTGGCGTGGTGCTCTGGTATTATTCGCCGCCTAATTACGTGCGGTATTCAACAATAGGTGTTGGGTGGCGGCACGCAGCTCGAGGAAGTGACCATGAAAGAAGGTATCCACCCGAACTACGAAGTAGTTGCAGTCACCTGCAGCTGCGGTAACAAGTTCGAAACTCGTTCGACCCTGGGCAACACCCTGGCGATCGACGTTTGCAACCTGTGCCACCCGTTCTACACCGGTAAGCAGAAAGTCCTGGACACCGGTGGTCGCGTACAGAAGTTCGCCGATCGCTTCGGTATGTTCGGTACCAAGAAGTAATCATGCACATGGCGAATCCTTCGGGTTTCGCGTTGTTGCTGAAAAAGGCGCCCCTTGTGGGCGCCTTTTTTGTGGGCGCAATATGGCAACTCCCGGCCCTGGCGTTCTGCCCAGTGCCCGACAAGCCACAGCAGGTGGCAGTCCGCCAAGTGGTGGATGGCGACACGCTGCGCCTGACCGACGGTCGCAGTGTGCGCATGATCGGCATCAATGCCCCGGAGATCGGGCGCAAGGGGCGTACCAGTGAACCTTATGCCGAGGCTGCCAGGCAGCGCCTGCAGGCATTGGTCAAGGCCAGTGACGGGCGCGTCGGGCTGGTGCTGGGTGTCGAGGGCAAGGACAAGTACGGCCGCACCCTGGCGAACATCTATGGGCGTAATGGCGACAATCTTGAAGCACGGCTGCTCAGCGAAGGGCTTGGCTATCGAGTAGCGGTGGCACCCAATGTGCGCCTGGCGGGTTGCCAGCTAGCAGCCGAGCGGGTGGCGCGCGAGGCGCGAGCCGGGCTGTGGCGCAACTCGCCAGTGCGCAGGGCTGCGGATGTCCGTAAATCCGGGTTCGCCATTGTCGCTGGCACCATACGTGGCATCGAGCGCAATCGTGGCGGTATCTGGCTCGAACTGGATGAGGCCGTGGTGTTGCAGATTCCCGCTCGTCTGCAACGCACCTTCACCGCCAGCTTCTTCGCTAACCTCAAGGGACGCCAGGTCGAGGCACGCGGCTGGGTGCTGGATCGTTCCCGCAAGGGTGGGCTCAAGCCAGGGCAGCGACGCTGGGTGTTGCCGCTGACCGATCCCGGGATGTTGGAGCGTACTTCAGGCTGAAAAGATGTAGACAGTTCGCTATCAGATTGTACACACTGTGAGTCGAATGCCCCCGTGCGTGATAGCTTAAAGTCGTAGGCCAAAGGCCTTGACACAAGTGACTGACCAGTCTTGTGGCTCCCCGGCTCTTTGCGTATCCTCGGCGGTCCGTCAGAACAGTAAATAGCGGAATGCCCACCATGTCAGACCTGAAAACCGCCGCTCTCGAATACCACGCTCATCCTCGTCCGGGGAAACTGAGCGTCGAGCTCTCCAAGCCCACCGCCACCGCCCGTGATCTCGCCCTGGCCTACAGCCCAGGCGTTGCAGAACCCGTGCGCGAAATCGGTCGTGATCCTGAGCTGGCCTACAAATACACCGGCAAGGGCAACCTGGTCGCGGTTATTTCCGATGGCACCGCCATCCTCGGTCTGGGTGACCTCGGCCCACTGGCCTCCAAGCCAGTGATGGAAGGCAAGGGCGTTCTGTTCAAGCGTTTCGCTGGTATCGACGTGTTCGACATCGAAGTCGATTCGGAAAGCCCGCAGGCTTTCATCGACACCGTCAAGCGCATCTCGATCACCTTCGGTGGCATCAACCTCGAAGACATCAAGGCGCCAGAGTGCTTCGAAATCGAACGCACCCTGATCGAGCAGTGCGACATTCCGGTATTCCACGATGACCAGCACGGTACCGCGATCGTCACCGCGGCCGGCATGATCAACGCCCTGGAAATCGCCGGCAAGAAGCTGGAAGACGCCAAGATCGTCTGCCTGGGTGCCGGCGCTGCCGCCATCTCCTGCATGAAGTTGCTGGTCAGCATGGGCGCCAAGGTCGAAAACATTTTCATGATCGACCGCAGTGGCGTCATCCACGCTGGCCGCGACGACCTGAATCAGTACAAGGCCCAGTTCGCCCACGCTACCGACAAGCGCACCCTGGCTGATGCCCTGGACGGTGCTGACGTGTTCGTAGGCCTGTCCGGCCCGAACCTGCTAAGCCCGGAAGGCCTGAAGTCGATGGCGGCCAACCCGATCGTGTTCGCCTGCTCGAACCCGGACCCGGAAATCTCCCCAGAGCTGGCGCACGCCACTCGCAACGACGTGATCATGGCTACCGGTCGTTCCGACTACCCGAACCAGGTCAACAACGTACTGGGCTTCCCGTTCATCTTCCGTGGTGCCCTGGACGTTCGCGCCAAGCGCATCAACGAAGAAATGAAGATCGCCGCCGCCATCGCCCTGAAAGACCTGGCCAAACTGCCAGTGCCGAAGGAAGTCTGCGAGGCCTACGGTGTTGACGGTCTGGAGTTCGGTCGCGAGTACATCATTCCGAAGCCACTGGACGCTCGCCTGATCACCGTCGTTTCCGACGCTGTGGCCAAGGCTGCCATCGAATCCGGCGTGGCTACCCTGCCGTATCCGAAACACTACCCGCTGAACAGCGTGGATGAAGTGTTCAACGGCTGATTGCAGCTGTAGCGACATAAAAAAGCCCCGGCTCGCAAGAGTCGGGGCTTTTTGTTTGCCGGTCGGAAAGGGGCGCAAAGCGCCCCCAGCATTCGATCAGATCAGATCAGAACAGATCCATCGGCGCTGCTTCGTCCGCTGGCAGAGGGCTGCCTGGCGCAGTGCCATTGCCCAGCTCATCTACCGACGGTGGTGAGTCCTCGGCCTTGAACAGCTCGAAGTAGGCATCTGGCGTGCTTGGCGAAGCGGCACGGCCGCTGACCGGGTCGACCCGCAGGCTGAGGATGCCTTCCGGTTCCGCCGGTGCATGGCTTGGCTTGTCCTTCAGTGCCGCACCCATGAAGCTCATCCAGATCGGCAGCGCCGCAGTGCCGCCGTACTCACGGCGACCGAGAGTCTCCGGCTGGTCGAAGCCGACCCATACGGTGGTCACGTAATCGGCGTTGTAGCCGGAGAACCAGGCGTCCTTGGATTCGTTGGTGGTACCTGTCTTGCCGGCCAGGTCAGTACGGCCCAGGGCCAATGCCCGGCGGCCAGTACCGCGCTTGATCACATCCTGCAGCATGCTGGTGAGAATATAGGTGGTGCGACCATCGATGATCTGCTCGGCGATAGCGGGCGTCTGCGGTGGCGGGGCGATCTGGCCCAGAGCGGACGGCGCCTCGCCAGGCAAGGCCGCGGTGCTGATCGGCTGCTCTGGTGCCGCGAGGCCGGCATGGTCTTCGGCGCCTTGCGGCACACGTGCCGGGTTGGCGGTGAACAGGGTCTCGCCGCTGCGGCTCTCGATGCGATCGATCAGGTACGGGTTGATCTTGTAGCCGCCGTTGGCAAAGGTGCTCCAGCCCGTGGCGATCTCCATCGGCGTCAGGGTTGCAGTGCCCAGCGCCAGCGAAAGGTTGCGCGGCAGGTCCTGCTTGTTGAAACCGAACTTGGCGATGTAGTCGATGGTACGGTCCACGCCCATGGCCTGCAGCAGGCGGATCGACACCAGGTTGCGCGACTTGTACAGCGCTTCGCGCAGTCGGATCGGGCCGAGGAAGGTGTTGGTGTCGTTTTTGGGTCGCCACTCATTGTTCTGGTACTGGTCGAAGAACACGATAGGCGCATCGTTGACCAGGCTGGAGGCGGTGTAGCCGCTGTCCAGTGCCGCACTATAGATGAACGGCTTGAAGCTGGAGCCTGGCTGGCGCTTGGCCTGCATGGCACGGTTGTAGTTGCTCTGCTCGAACGAGAAGCCGCCGACCAGGGCGCGAATGGCGCCGTTGTACGGGTCGAGGGTGACCAGCGCGCTCTGCGCGCCGGGTACCTGGCTGAACTTGAGCTTGCCTTCGTCAAGGCGCTGCAGGCGGACCAGGTCACCGACCTGGGCAACGTCGGCAGGCGACTGCGGCGCACGGCCCTGAGAGTTGGTGTTGATGAACGGGCGTGCCCACTTCATGGTTTCCCAGGCAACGATTTCTTCCTTGCCGTCACGGGTCAGCACCTTGAGGCCGTTTTTCTCGACCTGAGTGACGATGGCCGGCTCCAGCGCACCGAGATTGCGCTGCTTGCTCAGCTCCTGCAGCCACGCGGCGTGCGTCTTGCCCGGGAAGCGCGCTTCCGGGCCGCGATAGCCGTGACGCTCGTCGTATTCGGTAAGGCCGTTGAGAATGGCCTTGTTGGCCATTTCCTGCATGTCGCTCGGCACGGTGGTGGTGACACGGAAACCTTCGGTGTAGGCGTCGCTGCCATAGCGGCCAACCATTTCGGCGCGGGCCATTTCGGCAACGTAGGGCGCATTCACTTCAGGGGTCGGCACGTGGTAGCTGGCATTCAGCGGCTCGGCCAGGGCGGCCTGATAGCTCGCCTCGTCGATCTTGCCGAGCTTGTACATGCGACCGAGAATCCAGTCACGACGCTCTTTGGCGCGTACCGGGTTGGCCAGCGGGTTGAAGCGCGACGGCGCCTTGGGCAGGCCAGCGATCATCGCCATCTGCGCCAGGCTCACGTCACGGATCGACTTGCCGTAATACACCTGCGCGGCCGCATCGATACCGTAGGCACGGTTGCCCAGGTAAATCTTGTTGACGTACAGCTCGAGGATCTCGTCCTTGGTCAGCTCACGTTCGATCTGCAAGGCCAGGAGAATCTCGTTGGTCTTGCGCGAGAAGCTGCGCTCGCTGCTGAGGAAGAAGTTCTTCGCCACCTGCATGGTGATGGTGCTGCCGCCAGTCTGGATATGACCGGTTTTCACCAGCTGGGTCGCGGCGCGCATCAGGCTGCTCGGGTCGACCCCGTAGTGATTGAGGAAATTGTCGTCCTCGGCTGACAGAAGCGCCTGAATGAACTGTGGTGGAATTTCCGCGAAACGGATCGGCGAGCGGCGCATTTCGCCGAATTCGGCGATCAGTTTGCCGTCGCTGCTGTATACCCTCAGGGGGATTTGCAACTGAACGCTTCTGAGCGAATCGACCGACGGCAGGTTGGGACTAAGATACAGAAACGCACCGCTCACACCGAGTACGAGCGCGCAGATGACTGCGACAAAAGACCACCAGAAGAACTTCAGCAGGCGTATCAAGGCTTTTCGGTGTCCAGATTGAGGGGTGAATTGCGCACGGGGCCGGCGGACGAAAAAACGCTGGGCATTATAAGCATTTTTCGTCTCGCCGGGTGACCGGCCAGGCGGCCCGCTGCACCGTCTGGCTGGTCAGGCCCGGCAACGCGGCGGTTCATGGTTGTAACAAGGAAGTCGCTATGCTTGGACGTTTTGGCAAGGATGCCAGTTCACTGTTGGGGGTGGAAATTGCTTCCGACTCCATACGTATTGCACAGCTGCGGCGCCACAGGGGGCGCTACCAGCAGCTGGTCTGGGTGGTCGAGCCGTATGCGCCTGGCGGCGGCTGGCAGGACCCAGATCGAATCGTCGCGGCCCTGCGCAGCGCTTATCGGCAATCTGGCAGTCGCCAGCGCCGGGCTGCCGTGGCCCTGCCTGCCTCGCAAGTGATCTGCAAGCTGTGCCAGCTGCCAGTCGGTCAGGCTCCGAGCCAAATGGAGGCACAGCTGCTGGCGGAAGCGGATCGGCTGTTTCCCTTTCCCCTTGAAGACCTGGTGCTGGACTTTCAGGTGCTGGGCGCTTCTTTGATACAACCCGGTAGCCTGGATGTCCTGGTCGCGGCCAGTCGACAGAGTGCATTGCAGCCTTTGCAAGCAGCATTCGAAGCGGCCGGGCTGGAGCTGGAGGTTGCGGAGGTGGACAGCATTGCCTTGCGCCGGCTGATGCCAAAGCAAGCCAAAGGCCCGGCAGCACTGCTGCGTATCGAGCCGGGCAGCTCGACGCTGCATGGTTGGCTTGGCGAAACGCTGCCTTCACGGCGGGAATTGCTCCCGGGTGCGCTGCCTGATCTGCCCGGTGATGTATTCGCTGAAGGAGCGGGGCCGGAAGAAGTGCTTGTCGTCGGCGCTCCTGCGATCGGGCGAGGCTTGCATAGTCAACTGAGTGAGCGTCTCGGCTTGCCGTGCCGGCCATTGCCGCCTGTGGCCGGCGTGGATTGCAGTGAGGGCAGCATGGCCTTGGCTTTTGCATTGGCAATGGGGAGTGTGCGCTGATGTTGCGCCTGAATCTGATGCCGTGGCGAGAGCGGCAGCGCCTGGCAGCGCTCCGCCGTTTGCGTCTGATGTTGGTGGGGGCAGCCGTGGTGGCGTTGTCTGCGGTGCTGCTGATCGATCAACTGGCTCGGCAGCGAGCTCGACAGCAAGCTGATGCCAACAATGGCCAGCAAGCCGCAATCGATGTGCTCGAGGTGCAGATGACTGAGCATGATCGTATTAGGCAATCCTATGATGCGCTGCGTGCGCAGGCTGCGGCGTTGGCTGATTTGCGTGTTGAGCAGGGGCTGGTGACCGCTGTGTTTGCGGATCTGGAGCGGGCGCTGCCGAAGGGCGTTCAACTGCTCAGGCTCGAACTGCACGACTCACGGGTGAGCATGGTCGGTGTGGCCGCTTCAGGGGCAGTCGTGGCGCAGCTGATGCGTGAGCTGGAGCGCTCTGCCGTGATGCGTGAACTGGAGCTGAAAAGCCTGAAGAGTCAGCCGGGTGGCGACGAGTTTCTGTTGTTGGCCCGCTTGTCGGCGTTCTGGTCGTGAATCTGCTGCAGCCAGGCGCATGGCTGGCCCTCGTCGAGCGCTCGCGTTTTTTTCGCTGCGCGCTGCCATTCGCCACGGGCCTCATCCTGTTTGGGCTCGGCTGTCTGTTTCGCTTGCCGCAATGGCTGCAGCTTCAGGAGGAAGAATTCGCCAGGCAAGTTCGCCTGCTTGAGGCGCATGAAACCAAGGCTGCCGAGGTGCTGGCGCTGACGCAAATGCGCAAGGCCCTCGATGATGAATGGCAACTTTTGCAGGATGCTCGCTGGCGTCTTGCCGGCGGGGCCGACATGAGCGATTTGCTCGACCAGCTGGCGGCCTCGGGGCATGCGCATGGCCTGCACTTCGAGCGACTCGATGTACTTGATGAAATTAAGCAGCCTGGTTACCTGCAGACACCGTTGGACGTGCAGGTAGTTGGACGCTATTCGGGGCTGCGGATGTGGCTGGACGACTGGCTTGGTCAAGATCGTCTGTTGCGCGCCGAGGGGTTGCAGTTGGCACCTGCCGATGACCGGCCTGGTCTGTTGCGCCTTGGCATTCGCGTGCATGCCTATCAGGCTGACGGGGCAGTGCCCGAGCCGTTTTCACTGGCTGATTCACCCGCTCGAGGTGAGGTGCTGCCGGTGGTTCTCGATCCGTTTTCCGCCTGGGCGAAGCGCATTGCGCAGGCAGGGCTTGCCAGTGTCCCGCTGGCTCAGCTGCAGATGGTCGGCAGCCTGCAGCGGGGACAGCAGCGTGAAGCGTTGCTGTTGGCAGCAGGTCGCTTGTATCGCGTGCGCCCCGGTGATCGGCTGGGGCGTGATGGAGGTGTTGTGGTGGAAGTCGGCGAACGGCAGTTGGATGTACGTGAGCGACTGTTCGTAGGGGGCGTGTGGCGTGAACGCACGGTAATGCTGACGCTCAGGAAGAGCGTGACAACGGAGGCCACGGAAGGTGATGAAATGGCTGTTGAAGTGGGTGGTGGTGGCGGTGATACCCGGTCAATGGTGCATCGCGGCGCCCTATCGGGGTGAGCCTATCTCGCTGAACTTTCAGGATGTCGAGGTGCGCTCGGTGCTGCAGGTTCTGGCTGACTACGCCGGGATCAACCTGGTGGCCAGTGACACTGTGCAAGGTAATGTCACCCTGCGGTTGCAGGAGGTCCCCTGGGATCAGGCGCTGGAGCTGGTTCTTCGTAGCAAAGGGCTGGCTCGGCGCGAGGAAGGGAATGTGCTGCTGGTGGCGCCAGCTGTCGAGTTGGCCGAGCAATCCCGCGGCACCCGTATCGGGCAGGTGCTGGATGCGCAGTTGCAACCCTTGCGGCGTGAGTTGCTGCCGATCCATCACGCCAAGGCTTCCGACCTTGCAGAGTTGCTGCTGGAAACCCTGGCGGATGACGGCATTCTGACCGGTCGTGGCAGCCTGAGTGTCGACGCTCGCACCAACACTTTGGTCGCGCACCAGCCTGCTGACCGCCTTGCCGAGTTGCGGCAGTTGGTCGCTCAGCTTGATGTGCCGGTACAGCAGGTAGAGATCGAGGCGCGCATCGTCGAAGCCAATGTCGACTATGAGAAAGGCCTGGGCGTGCGCTGGGGGCGACAGCTGTATGGGGAAGCGCCGAAGTTGGGCAAGGATCTGTTTGTCGACCTGGGCATGGAGCGGGGCGGCGCCGGCATTGGTGTTGGCCTGTTGCGTGGCGGTGTGCTGCTTGACCTGGAGCTTAGCGCCATGGAAAAGAGCGGCAACGGCGAAATCATCTCCCAGCCCAAGGTGGTCACGGCTGACAAGGAAACCGCCAGGATTCTCAAGGGTACCGAAGTGCCTTATCAGGAAACCAGCAAGAGTGGCGCCACCTCGGTGGCCTTTCGCGAGGCCTCGCTGTCGCTGGAGGTCACGCCACAGATTACTCCGGACGGGAAGGTGATCATGACGGTCAAGGTGACCAAGGACGAGCCTGACTTCGTCAATGCCCTGAACGACGTGCCGCCGATTCGCAAGAACGAGGTCAATGCCAAAGTCCGTGTGGCGGACGGTGAAACCATCGTCATCGGTGGAGTCTACTCGACCACGCAAAACAATGTGGTCGACAAGGTGCCATTTTTCGGCGATCTACCGTATGTTGGGCGGCTGTTTCGACGCGATGCATTACAAGAGAAAAAATCCGAGCTGCTGGTCTTCCTGACTCCGCGTATCATGAGTGACCAGGCGATTGCTGTGAGTCGTTGATTCTGTGCGAAATTTGATACTTGTAGGGCCCATGGGTGCTGGCAAAAGCACCATCGGGCGCCTGTTGGCCAAAGAGTTGCGCCTGCTGTTCAAAGATTCCGACAAGGAAATCGAGCTGCGAACCGGCGCCAACATCCCGTGGATCTTCGATAAGGAAGGCGAACCGGGCTTCCGTGACCGTGAGCAGGCGATGATCGCCGAGCTCTGCGCGCTCGATGGCGTGGTCGTGGCAACCGGTGGCGGCGCAGTCATGCGCGCGGAAAACCGCCAAGCGCTGCACGAGGGCGGCCGGGTGATCTACCTGCACGCCTCGGTGGAGCAACAGGTCGGGCGTACGGCGCGCGATCGCAACCGCCCGTTGCTGCGCACCGCCAACCCGGAGGCGACCCTGCGTGCCTTGCTGGAGGCGCGCGACCCGCTCTATCGTGAAATCGCCGACCTGGTGGTGGAAACCGACGAACGGCCACCGCGCATGGTGGTGCTCGATATTCTCGAGCGCCTGCAGCAGTTGCCGCCCCGCTAAGCCGGGACTATTCTCGGCCAGCGCCGAGGCGAGGTTCAACGTTACCGCGCGGGTCGAACAGCCGGCGCCGCGCCCAAGTACATTGTGGGGATACATGCAGACACTTAAGGTCGACCTCGGCGAGCGTAGCTACCCGATCTACATTGGCGAAGGCCTGCTGGACCAGGCCGAACTGTTGGCACCGCATATTCGCGGGCGGCAGGTTGCCATCGTTTCCAACGAAACCGTCGCGCCTCTGTATCTCGAACGCCTGAGCAAGACCCTCGGTGCCTATGCGGTGCTGCCGGTGATCCTGCCGGACGGCGAAGCCCACAAGAACTGGGAAACCCTGCAACTGATCTTCGATGGTCTGCTAACAGCGCGGCATGACCGTCGTACCACCGTGGTGGCCCTCGGCGGCGGCGTGATCGGCGACATGGCCGGCTTTGCCGCGGCCTGCTACCAGCGCGGCGTCGACTTCATCCAGGTGCCTACCACCCTGCTGTCCCAGGTCGACTCCTCGGTGGGCGGCAAGACCGGCATCAATCACCCATTGGGCAAGAACATGGTCGGTGCCTTCTATCAGCCCAACGCGGTGCTGATCGATACCACCAGCCTCAAGACCTTGCCCGAGCGCGAGCTGTCGGCGGGCCTGGCCGAAGTGATCAAGTACGGCCTGATCTGCGACAAACCCTTCCTGAGCTGGCTCGAAGACAATATGCAGGCCCTGCGCGCCCTCGAGCCCGCAGCCCTGACCGAAGCGATCAGCCGCTCATGCGCTGCCAAGGCTGCCGTGGTTGGCGCCGACGAACGTGAGTCCGGCGTGCGTGCCACGCTGAACCTGGGCCATACCTTCGGCCACGCCATCGAAACACACATGGGCTACGGCGTGTGGCTGCACGGTGAAGCCGTGGCCGCAGGCACGGTGATGGCCCTGGAAATGTCCATGCGCCTGGGCTGGATCGACCAGGCCGAGCGTGATCGCGGTATCCGCCTGCTGCAGGACGCAGGTTTGCCGGTGGTGCCACCACAGGAAATGACCCCGGCGCATTTCATGGAGCATATGGCGGTCGACAAGAAGGTGCTCGATGGCCGCCTGCGGCTGGTGCTGCTGCGCCAGTTGGGCGAAGCCGTGATCACCGACGACTATCCGAAAGAGATTCTTCAGGCCACGCTGTCGGCGGATTACCGCGCGATCGTGGCCCAGCTTTGAGGTTGTGACAGCGTAATGACCAGTTTGCATGCCGATGAGGCGTTCCTCGAACATTACCAGTTGAGCCACGATCCGTTCGCACCGCGTGTGCCCGGCTTCAAGTTCTTCCCTGCCCAGCGCAAGCCGGTGCTGGGCCAGCTGCATCACCTGGCCCGCTACAGCCAGCTGATGCTGGTGGTCACCGGCCCCGTAGGCAGCGGAAAGACCCTGCTGCGCCAGGCCTTGGTGGCGAGCACCAACAAGCAGTCGGTGCTCAGCGTGGTGGTGTCTGCCCGCGGCGCCAGTGACGCCGCCAGTGTGCTCGGCCAGGTAGCGCAAACGCTGGAAGTGGCCCAGCCTGAAGTGCAGGCGATCCTGAACAAGGTGGTGCAACTGGCACTGACCGGGCAGGAAGTCTACTTGCTGGTGGACGATGCGGAACAACTCGACGAGTCGGCACTCCAAGCGTTGCTGGAACTGGCTGCCGGGCTGCCGGAAGGGCGCCCGCACGTGTTCCTGTTCGGCGAGCCTTCGCTGATTGCCGGGTTGGACGAGATCCAGGTCGAGGAAGAGCGCTTCCACGTCATTGAACTTGCCCCCTACAGCGAGGAAGAAACCCGCGAGTACCTGGAGCAACGCCTGGAAGGCGCTGGCCGGGGCATCGAGGTGTTCACCCGTGAACAGCTAGTCGATATCCATGAAAACTCCGACGGATGGCCTGGCAACATCAACCAGGTCGCCCGCGATACTTTGATCGAAGCCATGATCGCCAGCCGTACCACGGTCAAGCGACCATCCATGGGGTTCAAAATGCCTAAGAAACACGTACTCGCGCTGTCCGCTGTCGTCGTGGTCGCCGTAGGTGCTGCGGTTCTGATGCCCAAGAAAGGCGACAAGCCCGCTGCCGAGGCGCCTGTGGCCCAGGCCCAGTTGCCGTTGGGCCAGGGCCAGCCAGGTGGCGCCCAGTCGAACAACGGCAACCCGGCCATCGAATTCTCCGGCCAGTCGCAGCCGATGCCGCTGCCGCTGGTGGGTCAGTCCCAGCCAGTCATGCGCGAGCCGCTGGCGCAAGCTGCCGGTATGGGTGATGGCGAAGAAGGTGGCCCGGCCGGCAACACCGCCTTGCAACCTGGCAATCCGCCGACCGTGACCACGATCGCGCCGCCACAGGGTGTGCCTGCTGGCCCCGCGCCGAGCATGGCCCAGGCTACCGCACCGGCACAGCCGGTTGCGCCAGCGCCCAAGCCTGTCGCTACTCAGCCAGTCAAGCCGGTTGCGCCTGCCAAGCCGGTGCCGGCACCGACTCAGGTCGCTGTCGCCAAGCCTGCCGCCAAACCGGTAGAAAAACCGGTCGCCAGCGCCAGTGGCAGCGGTGGCTGGTACGCGGGCCAGAAGCCAGGCAACTATGTGGTGCAGATCCTCGGCACCAGCTCCGAGGCGTCGGCCCAGGCCTTCGTCAAGGAGCAGGGTGGCGACTATCGCTACTTCAAGAAAAACCTGCAGGGCAAACCCCTGTACGTGGTCACTTACGGCAACTTCGCCAACCGCGACGCAGCCGTTGCGGCAATCAAGAACTTGCCAGCGAAGGTCCAGGCTGGTAAACCTTGGCCACGTACCGTTGCCAGCGTCCAACAAGAGCTGGCCTCGGCCCGCTGATACCTGCCGGGCGGCATCACCCCCGCCGCCCAGTTGCTGAGCGATTAACGACATTCGAATAGCCTGCTGCGCCTGAGCGCGGCAGGCTTTTCTGTCCCAGACTGCCGGCCACAAGCCTCTGTTGCAGTCATGGCTGAAACGCTTCAGACTCGAGCCAAGCCGCTATCACGGCGCATGGCGCAAAAACATTCAAAATTGCGACATAAATTTTCAATGGTGAGACATGAAAATTTGTGGGTATGACTGTCGCTGTGCAACAATGGTTTTCCATGGCCACCGCAAAAAAGCTGGCGTTTGATCGGCGTGGATGGTAAGTGGTTGTACATAAAAGAGATTTACCTCCGGTTGAGAGGTGAACCTGGTGAGAAAGTGTCTATGAAAACAGGTCTGTACCATCCCGAAGAATTCAAGGACAACTGTGGTTTTGGCCTGATCGCCCATATGACGGGCGAGCCGAGCCACCACCTTCTGCAAACCGCCATGCAGGCACTGACCTGCATGACCCACCGCGGCGGTATCAACGCCGACGGCAAGACCGGTGACGGTTGCGGTCTGCTCATGCAGAAGCCCGATCAGTTCCTGCGGGCCGTGGCCCAGGAGCACTTCGCCGTCGAGCTGCCCAAGCAGTACGCCGTCGGCATGGTGTTCTTCAACCAGGACCCGGTCAAAGCCGAAGCTGCCCGCGCCAACATGGACCGCGAAATCGTCGCTGCCGGCCTGAAGCTGGTCGGCTGGCGCAAGGTCCCGATCGACACTAGCGTGCTCGGCCGCCTGGCCCTGGAGCGCCTGCCGCAGATCGAACAGGTGTTCATCGGCGGTGAAGGCCTGAGCGATCAGGAATTCGCCATCAAGCTGTTCAGTGCCCGTCGCCGTTCGTCCGTGGCCAACGCCCACGACGCCGACCACTACATCTGCAGCTTCTCGCACAAGACCATCATCTACAAAGGCCTGATGATGCCGCGCGATCTCGCGGCGTTCTATCCTGATCTGGGTGACGAGCGTCTGCAGACCGCGATCTGTGTGTTCCACCAGCGCTTCTCCACCAACACCCTGCCGAAATGGCCGCTGGCGCAGCCGTTCCGCTTCCTCGCCCACAACGGCGAGATCAACACCATCACCGGCAACCGCAACTGGGCCATGGCCCGTCGCACCAAGTTCGCCAACGACTTGATCCCCGACCTCGAAGAACTCGGCCCACTGGTCAACCGCGTTGGTTCCGACTCCTCGAGCATGGACAACATGCTGGAGCTGATGGTAACCGGTGGCATCGACCTGTTCCGCGGCGTACGCATGCTGGTACCGCCAGCCTGGCAAAACGTCGAGACCATGGACGCCGACCTGCGCGCCTTCTACGAATACAACTCCATGCACATGGAGCCGTGGGATGGCCCGGCCGGTATCGTCATGACCGAAGGCCGCCACGCGGTGTGCCTGCTCGACCGTAACGGCCTGCGCCCGGCGCGCTGGGTGACGACCACCAACGGCTACATCACCATCGCCTCGGAAATCGGCGTGTGGGGCTACCAGCCTGAGGAAGTCCTGGCCAAGGGCCGTGTCGGCCCAGGCCAGATCCTTGCCGTGGACACCGAGACCGGCCAGATCCTCGACACCGACGCCATCGACAACCGTCTGAAGTCGCGCCACCCGTACAAGCGCTGGCTGCGTCAGCACGCCCTGCGCATCCAGGCGACCCTGACCGACGACCAGGGCGTGGCCAGCTACGACGCTGACCAGCTCAAGCAGTACATGAAGATGTTCCAGGTCACTTTCGAGGAGCGTGACCAGGTGCTGCGCCCACTCGGCGAGCAGGGCCAGGAAGCGGTCGGCTCGATGGGTGACGACACGCCGATGGCCGTGCTGTCGCAGCGTGTGCGTTCGCCGTACGACTTCTTCCGCCAGCAGTTCGCCCAGGTGACCAACCCGCCGATCGACCCGCTGCGCGAAGCGATCGTCATGTCCCTGGAAATCTGCCTGGGCGCCGAGCGCAACATCTTCCAGGAATCCCCGGAGCATGCTTCGCGGGTGATCCTCAGTTCGCCGGTCATCTCGCCTGCCAAGTGGCGTTCGCTGATGAACCTGGAGCGCGAGGGTTTCGACCGTCAGCTGATCGATCTCAACTATGAAGAGAGCGTCGGCCTGGAAGCAGCCATCCGTAACATTGCCGACCAGGCTGAAGAAGCCGTGCGCAGCGGCAAGACCCAGCTGGTGCTGAGCGACCGCTACATCGCCCCGGGCAAGCTGCCGGTGCACGCCTCGATGGCCGTGGGTGCCGTGCATCACCGCCTGACCGAACAGGGCCTGCGTTGCGACAGCAACATCCTGGTCGAAACCGCCACTGCCCGCGACCCGCACCACTTCGCCGTGCTGCTGGGCTTCGGTGCCTCGGCCGTTTACCCGTACCTGGCCTACGAAGTGCTGGCCGACCTGATCCGTACCGGCGAAGTGCTGGGCGATCTGGACGAAGTCTTCAAGTACTACCGCAAGGGCATCTCAAAGGGCCTGCTGAAGATCCTGTCGAAGATGGGCATCTCCACCATCGCCTCGTACCGTGGCGCCCAGCTGTTCGAAGCCGTGGGCCTGGCCGAAGAAGTGGTCGGCCTGAGCTTCAAGGGCGTGTCCAGCCGCATCAAGGGTGCGCGCTTCGTCGACCTCGAAGGTGACCAGAAGCTGCTGGCAGCCGAAGCCTGGAGCGCGCGCAAGCCGATCCAGCAAGGTGGCCTGCTGAAGTTCGTCCACGGTGGCGAATATCACGCTTACAACCCGGACGTGGTCAACACCCTGCAAGCCGCCGTGCAGCAGGGCGATTACGCCAAGTTCAAGGAATACACCACGCTGGTCGACCAGCGCCCGGTGTCGATGATCCGCGACCTGCTGAAAGTGAAAGTGGCCGACGAGGCCCTGCCGCTGGATCAGGTCGAGCCGCTGGAGGCCATCCTCAAGCGCTTCGACTCCGCCGGTATTTCGCTGGGTGCACTGTCGCCGGAAGCTCACGAAGCCCTGGCCGAGGCGATGAACCGCCTGGGTGCACGCTCCAACTCCGGTGAGGGCGGTGAAGACCCGTCGCGCTACGGCACCATCCGCAGCTCGAAGATCAAGCAGGTGGCCACCGGTCGCTTTGGCGTGACCCCGGAATACCTGGTCAACGCCGAAGTGCTGCAGATCAAGGTTGCCCAGGGCGCCAAGCCCGGTGAAGGCGGCCAGCTGCCAGGCGGCAAGGTCAACGGCCTGATCGCCAAACTGCGCTATGCGGTACCGGGCGTGACCCTGATCTCGCCACCGCCGCACCACGACATCTACTCGATCGAAGACCTGGCTCAGCTGATCTATGACCTCAAGCAGGTCAACCCGCAGGCCCTGGTATCGGTCAAGCTGGTGGCTGAGGCCGGCGTTGGCACCATCGCTGCCGGCGTGGCCAAGGCCTATGCCGACCTGATCACCATCTCCGGTTACGACGGTGGTACCGGTGCTTCGCCGCTGACCTCGATCAAGTACGCTGGCGCACCATGGGAACTGGGCCTGGCTGAAACCCACCAGACCCTGCGCGGCAACGACCTGCGCGGCAAGGTACGGGTACAGACCGATGGCGGCCTGAAGACCGGCCTGGACGTGATCAAGGCAGCCATCCTCGGCGCCGAGAGCTTCGGCTTCGGCACCGCGCCGATGATCGCCCTGGGTTGCAAGTACCTGCGCATCTGCCACCTGAACAACTGCGCCACCGGCGTAGCCACGCAAAACGATAAGCTGCGCAAGGATCACTACATCGGCACCGTCGACATGGTGATCAACTTCTTCACCTTCGTCGCCGAAGAAACGCGTGAGTGGCTGGCCAAGCTGGGCGTGCGCAGCCTCGGCGAGCTGATCGGCCGTACCGACCTGCTCGACGTACTGCCAGGCGACACCGAGCGCCAGCAGTACCTGGACTTGACCCCGCTGCTGGGCAGCTCGCACATCCCGGCCGACAAGCCGCAGTTCTGCGAAGTCGACAAGAACCCGCCGTTCGACAAGGGCGAGCTGGCCGAGAAGATGGTCGAGATGGCTCTGCCGGCGATCCGCGACCAGGCCGGCGGCGAGTTCAGCCTCGACATCTGCAACTGCGACCGTTCCATCGGTGCCCGTATCTCTGGCGAGATCGCCAAGCTGTACGGCAATCAGGGCATGGCTGACAAGCCGCTCACTTTCCGCTTCAAGGGTACTGCCGGGCAAAGCTTCGGCGTGTGGAATGCCGGTGGCCTGAACCTGCACCTGGAAGGTGACGCCAACGACTACGTCGGCAAGGGCATGACCGGTGGCAAGGTCACCATCGTGCCGCCAGCCGGCAGCCCGTTCGCCACCCAACACAGCGCCATCGTCGGCAACACCTGCCTGTACGGCGCCACCGGCGGCAAGCTGTTCGCCGCGGGTACTGCGGGCGAGCGTTTCGCTGTGCGTAACTCCGGCGCCCACGCTGTTGTCGAGGGTACTGGCGATCACTGCTGTGAATACATGACCGGCGGCTTTGTCTGCGTTCTGGGCAAGACCGGTTACAACTTCGGTTCTGGCATGACTGGCGGCTTCGCCTACGTGCTCGACATGGACAACAGCTTCGTCGACAAGCTCAACCACGAGCTGGTGGAAATCCAGCGCATCAGTGGTGAGGCGATGGAAGCCTACCGCAGCCACTTGGCGCGGGTCCTTGGCGAATACGTGGAAGAGACCGGCAGCGAGTGGGGGCGCGAGCTCTTCGAGAATCTGGACGACTACGTGCGGCGCTTCTGGCTGGTCAAGCCGAAGGCGGCCAACCTCAAGCAACTGCTGTCCAGCACCCGTGCCAACCCGCAGTAACAACAGCTGCAAGTGGCAAGCCTCAAGCTGCAAGTAAAAGCAGCACGAGGTTTGCCCGGCTTAAGTGATCGTCTTGCGGCTTGCAGCTTGTAGCTCGCAGCTGCTGTAAAGAGGTTTTGAAAAATGGCTGAACGTCTGAACAACGACTTCCAGTTCATCGAAGTGGGCCGCAAGGACCCGAAGAAAAAGCTGCTGCGCCAGCGCAAGAAGGAGTTCGTGGAGATCTACGAACCGTTCAAGCCGCAGCAGTCCGTGGAGCAGGCACATCGCTGCCTGGGCTGCGGTAACCCGTATTGCGAATGGAAGTGCCCGGTACACAACTTCATCCCCAACTGGCTGAAGCTGGTCTCCGAAGGCAACATCCTGGCCGCGGCCGAACTGTCGCACCAGACCAACACCCTGCCGGAAGTATGCGGCCGTGTGTGTCCGCAGGACCGTCTGTGCGAGGGTGCCTGTACCCTGAACGACGGTTTCGGCGCGGTGACCATCGGCTCGGTGGAGAAGTACATCACCGACACCGCCTTTGCCATGGGCTGGCGCCCTGACATGTCCAGGGTCAAGCCAACCGGCAAGCGCGTCGCCATCATTGGTGCCGGCCCGGCTGGCCTGGGCTGCGCCGACGTGCTGGTACGCGGTGGCGTGACCCCGGTGGTGTTCGACAAGAACCCGGAAATCGGTGGCCTGCTGACCTTCGGTATCCCCGAGTTCAAGCTGGAAAAGACCGTGCTGAGCAATCGTCGCGAAGTCTTCACCGGCATGGGCATCGAGTTCCGCCTGAACACCGAGGTGGGCAAGGACATCACCATGGAACAGCTGCTCGCCGAGTACGACGCAGTGTTCATGGGCATGGGTACCTACACCTACATGAAGGGTGGTTTCCCGGGTGAAGACCTGCCAGGTGTGCATGACGCGCTGGATTTCCTGATCGCCAACGTCAACCGCAACCTGGGCTTCGAAAAGTCGCCGGAAGACTTCGTCGACATGCAGGGCAAGAAGGTCGTGGTGCTGGGCGGTGGCGACACCGCGATGGACTGCAACCGCACCTCGATTCGCCAGGGCGCCAAGTCGGTGACCTGTGCCTATCGCCGTGACGAAGCCAACATGCCGGGCTCGCGCAAAGAGGTGAAGAACGCCAAGGAAGAGGGCGTGAAGTTCCTCTACAACCGCCAGCCCATCGCCATCGTCGGCGAGGACAAGGTCGAAGGCGTGAAGGTGGTCGAGACCCGTCTCGGCGAGCCAGATGCCCGTGGCCGTCGTAGCCCTGAGCCGATCCCGGGCTCCGAAGAGATCCTGCCGGCTGACGCCGTGGTGATCGCCTTCGGCTTCCGCCCGAGCCCGGCACCGTGGTTCGAGCAGCATGGCATCCAGCTGGACAGCCAAGGCCGTGTGGTGGCGCCGGAGAAAGCCAAGTTCAAGCATCAGACCAGCAACCCGAAAGTGTTCGCCGGTGGCGACATGGTGCGCGGTTCGGACCTGGTAGTGACCGCCATCTTCGAAGGCCGCAACGCTGCCGAAGGTATCTTGGACTACCTCGAAGTCTGATCGATTGCTGGGGCCGCTTTGCGGCCTCAAGCATTTTTGTATACAAAAATGCTTGATCTGTGGCACCTAATAGACAAAACGCATGGCCTTGACCGTGCCTTTTGCGCTGGCGTCTGAGAAAATGCTCGCACTATTTTTCCGGATGCCGACATGACTGCCCTGAAGAACGATCGTTTCCTGCGTGCGCTGCTCAAGCAACCCGTTGACGTCACCCCTGTCTGGATGATGCGCCAGGCCGGCCGCTACCTGCCGGAGTACCGCGCCAGCCGCGCCAAGGCCGGTGATTTCATGAGCCTGTGCATGAACCCGCAGTTCGCCTGCGAGGTGACCCTGCAGCCGCTGGACCGTTACCCGCTGGATGCGGCGATCCTGTTCTCGGACATCCTGACCATCCCAGATGCCATGGGCCTGGGCTTGTACTTCGAAACCGGCGAAGGCCCGCGTTTCAAGAAGGTCATCAGCACCCCGGCCGACATTGAAGCGTTGCCGATCCCTGACCCGCAGAAAGACCTCGGTTACGTGATGGACGCGGTCAGCACCATCCGCCGTGAGCTCAATGGTCGTGTGCCACTGATCGGTTTCTCCGGCAGCCCGTGGACCTTGGCCACCTATATGGTAGAAGGCGGCTCGTCCAAGGACTTCCGCAAGACCAAGGCCATGGCCTACGACAACCCGCAAGCCCTGCACCTGCTGTTGGACAAGCTGGCCCAGTCGGTCACCAGCTACCTCAACGGCCAGATCCTTGCTGGCGCCCAGGCGGTGCAGATCTTCGATACCTGGGGCGGTAACCTGTCGGCGGCGGCTTACCAGGAGTTCTCCCTGGCCTACATGCGCAAGATCGTAAGTGGCCTGATCCGTGAGCACGAAGGGCGCAAGGTGCCGGTGATCCTGTTCACCAAGAACGGCGGCCTGTGGCTGGAAAGCATCGCCGAAGCCGGCGCTGACGCGCTAGGCCTGGACTGGACCTGCGAAATCGGCGACGCACGCCGCCGTGTCGGTGACAAGGTAGCCCTGCAGGGCAACATGGACCCGACCGTGCTGTATGCCAAGCCGGAAGCCATCCGCAACGAAGTCGCGCGCATCCTGGCCAGTTATGGCAAGGGTACCGGCCACGTGTTCAACCTGGGTCATGGCATCACGCCGGAAGTCGACCCGGAGCACGCGGGCGTGTTCATCAACGCCGTGCATGAGCTGTCGGCGCAGTACCACGAGTAAGTGCGTTGAAACGAACAGCCCGGCCAAGTGCCGGGCTTTTTGTTGCGCTTCACACGCTAACCTCACCGTTGAAACCGACGCCATCAAGCCGAGAAAGAGAAGGCTGAAGATACCCAGGCCTTTTCCTACATATCGGCGCCTTCACGATTCCTAGACTCGCGCACTCCTGTCGGGCCTCCCCGACGCAAGCTCAAGTAGTCCGGAGTGCGTCATGAGTACAACAAAGAACTTGCGCAAGTTTGCTGCCAGCAGTCTCTGGCGGCCGGTTGCCGTTGCTGGTATGCATGTCCAGCTTGCGAATGCGCATGGTTATGCCAGTGAGCCACCTTCGCGCGCGTATGCGTGCAGAAGTTACAAACAGGGTGTCTTGCAGCCCAAGACCGGCGAGGTATTCGAGTGCAAACCATTCCCGTTCGAGGGTTGGTGCAAGAGCTATTCGGGCGGTGCCAACCAATATGAGCCTGGTGTAGGCAGCAACTGGCAAGACGCCTGGATCAAACGCTAAAAGGAGTACGGCCTGACAGCCCAATAGGGCATGCCATGCCGTGCCACGGTATTTCTGATGCAACGACACACTTATTGCTGGCAGCAGATCCTGTTGCATTGGGTCTCTGCCTTGGTCATCGTATGGGCGTTGGTGAGTGGTTTTTACGTGACCGGCTTCGTTGTCGAACCCGCCACCGCACAATGGGTCGGCTTCGTGAATGTCGGCCTGACCACGCTGTTTATTCCGGTCTTCCTACTGCGCTGGTTCATGCGCTACCTGAAGGCCAGGCCGAGCGCACTGAGCGAAAATGCCTTGGTGCGGCGTATCGCGCATGTTTTCCACGAAGGCATCTATTGGCTCATCGCATTGGTACTGACTTCAGGCGTGCTGATGATGGATCGTGCGATTGATGTATTTGGCTGGTTTGCAATCGCTCCCTTGCTGACTGATCCATTTTGGCTAAGCGCCTGGCTCACGGTGCATGTAGCAGCAAACGTCGCCCTGGCTTTGGCTGTGGCGTTGCACGTAGCTGCAGTCGCCATGCATGAGTTTGCGGGGCGGAGCGTGCTACGTCGAATGCTGCCCTGAGCCAATGAAGCGTTCTTCTGCCTGGTCCTGGATGGTAATCCCATTGGTGGAAAGCCGCGAGGGTGAGCGCTTCTACAGAGTGGGCGACCGCTGACCTTGACCTGCCCACTGGCCATGGCTGACGTGTCTACCTGGCAATTGGCTGCGGGCCTGCGTATCACCAGCCTGGAGGGGGCTGCTGCGGCTGTGCTGGCCTGGTTGCATCTACTGGAGCAGGAGGGTGGCAAGCCGCTCAGCCTGCAGCTGCAAGCCGAAGGCGAGCTGCTTCAGGCGCGCTTCGTGATGATGTTGGCCGAGGCATGATGCCTCGGCCTTTCAGGCTGCTTTGGGTTGCAATTTGCTCAAATGCAGGGCCACCAGCAAAGCCACCGTCAGCAGTCCGCCAATGAACAAGCCAATCCCGTTCCACCCCCATTGGTGCCAGAACACCCCACCGGCCGTACCGGCCACGCTGGACCCTGCGTAATAGCTGAACAGGTACAGCGACGAGGCCTGGCCCTTGGCCTTCAGCGCCCGGCGGCCGATCCAGCTACTGGCCACCGAATGCGCACCGAAGAAGCCGAAGGTGAACACCAGCATGCCAACGATCACCAGCGCCAGCGGGGTGGCCAGGGTCATCAGCAGGCCGCCGGCCATTACCACGATACTGGCCCAGAACACCTTGCGCCGGCCCAGCCTGTCAGCCAGTGCGCCAACTTGCGCCGAGCTGTAGATACCTGACAGGTACACCACCGACAGCAAGCCGACCAGCGCTTGGTTCATGTGGTAAGGCTCGGCCAACAAGCGGTAGCCGATGTAGTTGAACAGGGTGACGAAGGCCCCCATCAGCAAGAAGGCTTCGAGGAACAGCCAAGGCAGCCCGGCGTCCTTGAAGTGCATGACGAAACCGTCCAGCAGGCTACGCGGGCTCATCAACTGCGGGCGGAAGTTGCGCGACTCGGGCAGCACTTTCCAGAACACCAGCGCCGCCACCAAGGCCAGCCCGCCGATGGTCAGCATCGCCGTGTGCCAACTGACGAAATCGATCAGTACCCCGGTAATCAACCGCCCGCTCATGCCGCCGATGGCATTGCCGCCGATATACAGGCCCATGGCCAGGCCGATGTGCTGTGGGTGGATTTCTTCGCTCAGGTAGGTCATCGCCACCGCCGCCAGGCCGCTCAGCGACAGGCCCACCAAGGCGCGGGTGGCCAGTACCAGCTCCCAGCTCGGCATCACTGCGCTGGCCAGAGTCGACAGGGCGGCGCAGACCAGGGCAAAGACCATCACCGGTTTGCGGCCGATGCGGTCGGAGATCGGGCCGGTGATCAGAAGGCCGAAGGCGAGCATCGCAGTCGATACCGAAAGCACCAGGCTGCTCTGCGCCGCGTTGATGGAAAACTCCTTCGACAGCAGCGGCATCATCGGCTGCACGCAGTACAGCAGGGCGAACGTGGCGAAACCGCCGCTGAACAGGGCCAGCACGGTTTTCATGAAGGCGGGGGTGCCTTTTTCGATCCACATGTCGTTCAGGGAGGCAGGTTCTGGGCCGGCTGGAAGGGGGGCTACAGCAGTTTTCACGGGCGGTACCTCTGGCGCAATGAAAAAAGCATATAGCTGGCTAATGATTAGATCCAATATATTGTTCGACCTATTTGAGACGTTTAGCGACCTGATTGGAGCCGATCATGGAACTGCGCCATTTGCGTTACTTCATCGCCGTTGCCGAAGAGCTGCACTTCGGCCGCGCGGCCCAGCAACTGGGCATCTCCCAGCCGCCGTTGAGCCAGCAGATCCAGGCACTGGAACAGGAACTGGGTGCCCGCCTGTTCGAGCGGACCAATCGTCGGGTCGAGCTGAGCGAGGCTGGCCGGCTGTTCCTCGAAGAGGCGCGCCAGGTGCTGGCTCAGGTGGAGAAGGCGGCCGATGTGGCGCGGCGTGCGCAACTGGGTGAACTGGGTGAGATGAAAATTGGCTTCACCTCCTCGGCGCCGTTCACGTCGAAAATTCCCAAGGCCATTCATGCCTTTCGCCAGCGCTTCCCCGCAGTGCACCTTAACCTCAAGGAAATGAGCAGCCGCGATGTCGCCGAAGGGGTGTTCGACGAATCCATCGAGGTCGGGCTGATGCGGCCGATGCCGCTGCCGGATGGCCTGGTGGCCACCGAGCTGTTCCGCGAGCCGCTGGTCGCTGTGATCAATGCCTCGCACCCGTTGGCCGAGGGCACGGAACAGGGCGTGCACATGGCTGCCCTGGCCCATGAACCGTTCGTGTTCTTCCCGCGCAGCTACGGCAGCGGGTTGCATGCGCAATTGTTGAGCCTGGCGCGCCAGGCCGGGTTCAGCCCGCATTTCTCCCAGGAAGCGGGAGAGGCGATGACCATCATCGGCCTGGTGTCGGCGGGGCTTGGTGTCTCGGTGCTTCCGGCGTCGTTCCAGCGCATGCGCATCGAAGGCGTGGTGTACCGCACGCTGCTGGATGAAGGGGCGATGTCGGCAGTGTGGCTGGTGCAGCGCGAGCGCGGGAGTTCGGCGATGGCACGGGCGTTTGCCGAGTTGCTGAAGGGGCTGATGGCGGGCCAGCAGTGATGTTCTCGCGCTGTGCCAGCGAATGGGCAAATGGCACTGGCCATTGCCGCTGCGCCGCCACATACTCGGGCATTCGTTGATACACGGAGGTCAATCATGCGGCGCGTGGTGTTCAATCAGAAAGGTGGCGTGGGCAAGTCGAGCATCGCTTGCAACCTGGCGGCAGTGAGCGCTAGCGAAGGTTATCGGACCTTGCTGATCGACCTGGATGCGCAGGCCAACTCGACCCAGTACCTGACCGGCCTGACCGGCGACGACATCCCCATGGGCATTGCCGACTTCTTCAAGCAGAGCCTGTCCAGCGGACCGTTCAGCAAGAAGAACAAGGTCGATATCTACGAAACCCCGTTTGACAACCTGCATGTGGTTACCGCCACGGCGGAGCTGGCCGACCTGCAGCCCAAGCTGGAAGCCAAGCACAAGATCAACAAGCTGCGTAAGTTGCTCGATGAGCTGGACGAGGACTACGAGCGGATCTACATCGACACGCCGCCGGCGCTGAATTTCTATGCGGTTTCCGCTTTGATCGCCGCTGATCGTGTGCTGATTCCCTTCGACTGCGACAGTTTTTCGCGTCAGGCGCTGTACGGCCTGCTGGCCGAAATCGAAGAGCTCAAGGACGACCACAATGAAGACCTGGTGGTCGAAGGCATCGTGGTCAACCAGTTCCAGTCCCGCGCCAGCCTGCCGCAGCAGATGCTCGACGAGCTGCTGGCCGAAGGGCTGCCGGTGCTACCGGTGTATCTGGGCAGCTCGGTGAAGATGCGCGAGTCGCACCATGCCAGCCTGCCGCTGATTCACCTGGAGCCGCGGCACAAGCTGACACAGCAGTTTGTCGAGCTGCACTCGCTGCTCGAAGAGAACGCTTAAACCCCCTGGTTACGCAACCACTCCAGCAACGACTGCAGTGGAAACGCACCAGCCTGGCGACTGATTTCGCGGCCATTCTTGAACAGGATCAAGCTGGGAATCGAGCGGATGCCCAGTTGCCCGGCGAGGTTGCGGTTGGCTTCGCTGTCGAGCTTGGCCAGGCGGCAGCGGCCGCTGAGCTGGCGGGCGGCCTGTTCGAAAGTCGGCGCGAAGGATTTGCATGGGCCGCACCAGTCGGCCCAGACGTCGATCAGCAGTGGCAGGTCGCCCTTGATCTGGCTGGCGTAGTTGGCCTCGCTGAGTTCGAAGGGCTGGCTCAGCAGCACGTCCTGTTTGCAGCGGCCGCATTTCGGGGCGTCGCCCAGGCGTACCGCCGGCAGGCGGTTGAGGCCGTTGCAGTGGGGGCAGGGAATTACCAGTGGATCGGACATGTGGGTTCCTTGAACATTATGAAGAACAGCTGATTTCCAGATGCTTGCCCCACTCAGGCGGGCGCTCGGCATAGGCCTGCATGCCGGCTTGCTCCTCGAACGGCTTGCTCAGCACCTGATGCAGCTGGCGCACTTCACTGTAATCCCCCGCTTCGGCCGCTTCGATGGCTTTCTGCGCCAGGTAGTTACGCAGCACGTACAGCGGGTTCACCGCATGCATGCGCTCACGACGGCCTTCGGTATTGCCCGCCTCGCGCTCGCAGCGGGCCAGATAATCCGCGCCCCAGGCATCGAACCCGGCGAGGTCGATGAAGTCGTCGCGCACCGCTTTCAGCGCCTCGGCGACGGGCTGGTCGCCCAGCTTGCGGAAGAACAGGTTGTAGTCCACGCCACCGCTCTGCATGCGCTGCAGCAGGCGCTCGACCAACGCCATGTCGTCGTCTTCGGCGGTCGTCAGACCCAGACGCCGACGCATGAGGTCGAGGTAGTGCGCCTGGTACAGCGGCAGGAACAGGCCCAGCGCTTCCTTCAGCGGTTCCACCTCGATCACTGTGGTCAGGGCCTGGGCCAGGGCACTGAGGTTCCAGTGGGCAATCGGCACCTGGTTGGCGTAGCTGTAGCGGCCGCGGTCGTCTGAGTGGTTGCAGATGAAGTTGGCGTCGAAATCGTCGAGGAAGGCGTACGGGCCGAAATCGAAGGTGATGCCGAGGATCGACATGTTGTCGGTGTTCATCACCCCGTGGCAGAAGCCATAGGCCTGCCAGCGGGCGATCAGCTCGGCGTTGCGCTCGACGATGGTGCGGAACATGGCCAGGTAAGGCTGCTCGGCATCGCGGCACTCTGGGTAGTGCTGCTCCAGCACGTGGTCGATCAGCACACGCTGCTGTTCCGGCTGCTTGGTGTAGTAGAAGTATTCGAAATGTCCGAAACGCACATGGCTCTGTGCCAAGCGGGTGAGCATTGCCGCGCTCTCGCGGGTTTCGCGCAACACCGGGGTGCTCGAGCCGATCACGCACAGCGCCCGACTGGTGGGGATGCCCAGCGCGTGCAGGGCCTCTGAAGCGAGGAACTCGCGGATCGACGAGCGCAGCACGGCGCGGCCGTCGCCCATGCGCGAATAGGGCGTCTGGCCGGCGCCCTTCAGGTGCAGGTCCCAGTGCTCGCCCTGGTCATTCAGCACCTCGGCCAGCAGCAGGCCGCGGCCATCACCCAGGCGCGGGTTGTAGGAGCCGAACTGGTGGCCCGAGTAGACCATCGCACGCGGGTCGGCCTGTTCCCACAGCTTGTGGCCGCTGAACAGCTCGGCGAACACCGGCTCGTTGGCCTGGGTCGGGTCGAGGTCGAGCAGGGCCATGGCCGACTCGCTCGCCACCACCAGGCGCGGCTCGGCGATCGGCTCGGGCAGGACCTGGGTGGAGAACGCATCGCCCAGGCGGGCGAAGCGGTTGTCGAAGGTGAGTTGGTCGAGGGCTTTCACGGGCTGCTCCTGAGATTCAGCACAGAATAAAGCATTCGAGCCCACTCAGGCCGGTGCAGTGCCATCCGGTTTAGGCTGCTCTGTCGGGATCAGCTGCTGCTTGCCACCCTTGGCATCCATCAGGAACACCTCGACCTGGCGTACCGAGATCTTGATGTTGTGGGCCTTGAACTCGCGGTTGATGTAGCGGTTGATCTCGTCAAGCGTTGGGTTGCGGTCACCGAGGTCACGCACATGCATGCGCAGCTCGTGGTCCAGCGAGCTCTCGCCGAAGTTGAGGAAATACACGATCGGCTCCGGGTCCTTGAGCACCCGTGGGTTGTCGTGGGCGCCCTTGAGCAGCAGCTCGCGCACCAGGTCGAGGTCGGAGCCGTAGTCGATGCCCAGCTTCAGCGTCACTCGGGTGACCGTGTCGGTCAGCGACCAGTTGATCAGCTGGCCGGTGATGAAGGTCTTGTTGGGGACGATGATGTCCTTGCGGTCGAAATCGGTGATGGTGGTGGCGCGGATGCGGATCTTGCTCACCGTGCCGGACAGGTTGCCGATGGTGATGGTGTCGCCGATCCGCACCGGGCGCTCGAACAGGATCATGATGCCGGAGATGAAGTTGGCGAAGATCTCCTGCATGCCGAAGCCCAGGCCCACCGACAGCGCTGCTACCAGCCACTGCAGCTTGTCCCAGCTCACCCCTAGGGTCGACAGGGTACTGACGATGCCGATACCGACGATGGTGTACGACAGCAGCGTGGTGGTGGCGTAGGCGCTGCCCTGGGCGAGGTTCAGGCGCGACAGTACCAGCACTTCCAGCAGGCCGGGCAAGTTGCCCGCCAGGGCGAAAGTGATGCCGACGATCACCAGGGCACCGAGCAGGTCGCCGAGGCTGATCGGCACCATGCTGGCGGCGGTGCCGGTGCCACTGGTGTACTCGTACAGGGTGAAGTTGTTGAGGTAGGCGAATACCGAAATCAGGTCCGACCAGACCCAGTACAGGCCAGCGATGAAGCCGCCGAGCAGGGCCAGGCGGATCAGGCGCAGCGACTGCTGGTTGACCTGTTCGATGTCCAGGGTCGGCTCTTCGGTGATGACTTCGCCATCCAGCCCTTCCTTGGCCGCCTGGCGCTTGCTCAGCGCGCGCTGATAGGCCAGGCGCCGTGCAGCCACCGACAGGCCTCTGACGAAGGCGGCTTCGATCACCAGCCAGAACAGCAGCAGGTACAGGGTGTAGATCAGCCGGTCGGTCAGTTTCAGTGCGGTGTAGTAGTAACCGAAGCACACGGCCACGAACAGTGCGATCGGCAGGGCGGTGAAGGCGACCCCCACGGCCCTGCGGAACAGCGACGTATCGCGATGCGCCGGGCTGCTAAGCAGCAGGCGGCTGAGCAGCCAGGCCATCAATGCATAACAGGTCAGCACCACGCCGATGCCGAGCACGTCGTCGGCCAGGGCCGAAGGCTGATGCTCGGCGACCGCCACCACGCCGACCAGCGCCAGCACCACGGTACCCAGCCGGCGAACCCAGCCGCGCAGGAACTCGACCTGCGGCTTGTGCCAGCGAAAGTGGATTTCCGCCACGCCGCCGGGGGAGAGGATGCGGTAGGCGGTGTAGAACACCAGCCAGGCCTGGGCCAGCTGCCACAGCGCCGCGCCGAGGTTGGCGTTCTGCCCGCGGGCGTCGATCTGCAGGGCATAGCTGCACAGCGCCAGGCCCAGGCTCACCGGCATCGCCAGGAGGATGTTGATCAGGATGGCCTGGGGCGTGTGCCACTGGCTGTCGCGGCGGAAATGGCCGATATCCTGATGCACCTTGCTCAGCCGCTGATAAAGGTACTTGCGCCGCCACAGCAGCGCACCGATCACCAGCAGCAACGGCAGGAACAGCAAGGGGCGTTGGCTCAGGCCGTCGCCCAGCTCCTTCAGGCCCGAGCCCCACGGCAGGTCGGCAACCTGCTTGGCAAAGCGCTCCGGTACAAATTTCAACCAGTCCCAGTCCAGCGGCTTGTTGCTGGGGATCCAGAACATCTGCTCATCCAGGGTGGTGCGCAGACCTTGTGCGGTACCGAGCAGCTGCTTCTGATTGAGTTGCAAGGTGATCGATTCGTTGAGCAGCGCAGACAGTTCGCGGTTCAGGCGTTCGAGCAGGTCGCTGCGGGTGATCGCCACCTCCAGCAAGGCTTTGCGCAGGGCCGGAGTGACGTCTTCCTGCGGCTGGTTGGCCAGCAGTTTGTCGACATAGGTCACCGGGCTGCTCATCTGTTCGCGTTGCTGGTTGATTTCGAACTGGTACAGGCGAATATCGGCGATCTGGTCGGCCAGGTCCCGGTCGAGCTTCAGGTGCGGCAGCGCCTGCTTCTGTTTGTAGAGAATCTTCGACAACAGCAGGCTGCCTTTGAGCACGCTGATCTGCTCGTCCAGCGCCTGGTCGGCCTGGGTCAGGCTGTCGAGCTGCTGTTTGGTGCGCAGGTTCTGCTGGGTCAGTTCGTTGAGGCGGTCGGTGCTTTTCAGCAAATAGTCGGAAAGCTTGAGGTTGGCCGCGCTTTCGCTGGCCAGCAGGCTGCTACCGCCGGCCTTCTGCGCTTCGATCGATTGCTGGGTAACGGTCTGCTGGGATTGCGCCAGGCGCTTTTCATTGATCAGCGTCTGCAGGTCCTGGATTTCCTGCTCCAGGCGTGCGGCGCGCTCGATCAGCAGGTCATGTTGGGCGTTGCCCAGGTCTTGCAGCAGGCCGTTGCCAGCCAGTTCCTGGCGGCGTAGCAGGGTCACGGCGTTGAGCGACGCCAGCTCCGCCGCGAGCTGGTTGCGCTGGTCGGCATTGATCGACTTGCCGCCGTCCTTGCCACTCTTGAGAATGTTGTTGATCTGCTGGGTGCGGGTCTGGTTGCTGCTGATCTCGGCTTGGGCACGCTCCGGGCGGGTCTGTGAATTGATGATCAGGCTGTTGGCGTCCGACAGCGCCTTCTGTAGCTCGCCTTGCTGGGTATTGCGCTCGCTGAGCATCTGCTCCAGTTGCGGCACGGTCAGGCTGGCATAGCGCTGGGCTACGGGCTGCGGCTTGCTGTCCTTGAGCTTGGCCAGTTCTTTCTGGCTGTCGTTGGTTTCCTTGGGGGCGCCGGCCAGCTGCTGCTTGAGGGCGGTCAGCTTCTTCTCGCTGTCTTCCTTGCTATTGAGCAGGCTCAAGGTCTGTTCGAGCACCTGCTGCAGGGCCTTCTGGTCGGCCTCGGGCAGCTTGCGCTCGGCGATCTTGTCGAGGCTGTGCTGGATGCTGGCGGTGGTCGGGGCTTCTGCCGCGTTGACCGCGAAAGAAAGGGACAGGCACAGCCCGAGCAGGGCTGTGCGAAGGTACACGCGCAGGGACATAGGCAGACTACTTGTGGATCAGGCAGAAACGGAGTTTAGAGGAACAATCCTGGTCCGGGTCGCGTTCCTTCGGGGAATCTGACGCCGACTTTCTGGATCTTGTTCCCGTCCATGGTCGCCACGGTCCAGATTGTGCCGTGCCATTCGACCTGGTCGCCTACTACTGGAGCGCCTCCGACCTTCTGTCGGATGAACTGCGCCAGTGGCATTTTCGCGTCCAGGCCGTCCAGTTTGAGGCCATAAAGTGCGGCCACCGCACCCAGCTCGGCATCGCCTTCGAGCACGAAGTCGCCGAAGAAGCGCAGGTCCAGGCCGCGCTGCGGTGCCTGGCTGAACAGTTTGCCCAGTGCCGGCAGGTTATGTTCGTGGCCGATCACGCAAAGCATATCGCCGACTTCCAGTACGGTACTGCCGGACGGGTGCAGCAGTTGCTCGCCACGGAACAGCGCGGCGATACGCGTGCCTTCGGGCATTTTCAGCTCACGCAGGGCGGCGCCGATGCACCATTTCTCCGCACCCAGGCGGTAGACGAACAGCTCCCACTCGCTGGTGACGTGCACTTCCAGCGCCGAGCGGGAAATCGGCGCCGGGTCTGGCGGTACGGTGACTTTCAGCAGCTTGGCCATCCACGGCAGGCTGGTGCCTTGCACCAGCAGCGACACCAGCACGATGAAGAACGCCAGGTTGAAGAACAGCTGGGCGTCCGGCAGGCCGGCCATCAGCGGGAACACCGCCAGAATGATCGGTACCGCGCCGCGCAGGCCGACCCAGGAGATGAAGCCCTTTTCGCGGCCGTGGAAGGCCTTGAACGGCAGCAGTGCGGCAACCACCGACAGCGGCCGCGCCACCAGGATCATCCACAGCGCAAGGCCCAGCGCGGGCAGGGCGATCGGCAGCAGGTCGTGGGGCGTGACCAGCAGCCCCAGCACCAGGAACATGCCGATCTGGGCCAGCCAGGCCATGCCGTCGAGCATGTGCAGGATGCCGTGACGGCTGCGGATCGGCTTGTTGCCCAGCACCAGGCCGCACAGGTACACGGCGAGGAAGCCGCTGCCATGCAAGGCGTTGGTCAGCGAGAACACCACCAGGCCGCCAGCCACCACCAGGATCGGGTACAGGCCACCGGCCAGGTTGATGCGGTTGACCAGTTGCAGCAGCAGCCAGCCGCCGCCCAGGCCCAGCAGGCCGCCGATACCAAACTCGCGCAGCAAGTGGCCCAGCAGGCTCCAGTGCAGGCCGGTCTGGCCGCTGGCGATCATGTCGATCAGGGTAACGGTGAGGAACACGGCCATCGGGTCGTTGCTGCCCGATTCGATTTCCAGGGTGGCGGTCACCCGCTCGTTCAGGCCTTTGCCACCGAGCAGCGAAAACACCGCCGCGGCGTCGGTGGAGCCGACGATGGCGCCGATCAGCAGGCCCTGGATCAGGCTCAGATTGAACAGCCAGGCGGCTACCATGCCGGTGAGCGCGGTGGTGATCATCACGCCGACGGTGGCCAGCGACAGTGCCGGCCACAGTGCCACGCGGAAGCTCGCAACCCGCGTGCGCAGGCCACCGTCGAGAAGGATCACTGCCAATGCCAGGTTGCCCACCAGGTAGGCGGTCGGGTAGTTGTTGAAGATGATGCCGCCACCATCGACACCGGCGACCATGCCGACGGCGAGGATGATGACCAGAATAGGGATGCCCAGGCGCGACGACAGCGAGCTGACCAGGATACTTGCGCCCACCAGCAATGCGCCGATCAAAAACAGGCTGTTGATGGTGCTTGCATCCAAAGGCAGGTACTCCGGGATATCGCGGGAAGGGGGCTTGGCTCCTTGACTTGGCAAGTCGCGTGCCAACTGATTCTAACCTGATGAATTGGCGGGCTGTAAAGCGTTTCTGCAGATGTGCAAAAGGCACCGCGGAGGGTGCCTTTTGAAGTGTTACCTGGGTGGGCCTCTTCGCGGGCTTGCCCGCGAAGAGGCCAGGGCAGGCTTACGCCTGCTTCACCTCACGCATTGGCTTGCCCTTCACCGGTGCACCGTTGGCCACGTAATACTTGGCGGTGCTGCGCGGCAGCGGCTTGCGGTTGCGGATCTTGTCCGAGATCTTCTCGGCGATCATGATCGTGGTGGCGTTGAGGTTGCCGGTGATGATGATCGGCATGATCGACGCATCGACCACACGCAGGCCCTGCATGCCGTGTACGCGGCCTTCACCGTCGACCACTGCCATGTCGTCGGTGCCCATCTTGCACGAGCAGGACGGGTGGAAGGCGGTTTCGGCGTGCTCGCGGATGAACTTGTCCAGTTCCTCGTCGGTCTGCACGTGCTCGCCCGGGCTGATTTCGCGACCGCGGTACGGGTCCAGCGCCGGCTGGGCCATGATTTCGCGGGTCAGGCGGATGCCGTCGCGGAACTCTTGCCAGTCCTGCTCGGTGGCCATGTAGTTGAACAGGATGCTCGGGTGCTGGCGCGGGTCCTTCGACTTGGCCTGGATGCGGCCACGGCTTGGCGAACGCATCGAGCCCATGTGCGCCTGGAAACCGTGTTCCTTCACGCCGTTGGAGCCGTTGTAGTTAATGGCGACCGGCAGGAAGTGGTACTGGATGTTCGGCCACTCGAACTCAGGGCGGGTGCGGATGAAGCCACCGGCCTCGAACTGGTTGCTGGCGCCGATACCGGTACCGTTGAACATCCACTCGGCGCCGATGGCCGGCTGGTTCCACCACAGCAGCGATGGGTACAGCGACACTGGCTGGGTGCAGGCGTACTGCAGGTACAGCTCAAGGTGGTCCTGCAGGTTTTCGCCGACGCCCGGCAGGTCGTGCACGACCGGGATGTCGAGGCTTTCCAGCAGGGCGCGCGGGCCAACGCCGGAACGCTGCAGCAGCTGCGGCGATGCAATGGCGCCGGAGCTGACGATCACTTCCTTGCGGGCACGGGCTTCGACGCGCTCTTCGCTGTCGCCGACCAGGTAGGTCACGCCAATGGCGCGCTTGCCGTCGAACAGCACGCGGTCGGTCAGGGCATGGGTGACGATAGTCAGGTTCGGGCGTTTCTTGGCCTGGTCCAGGTAGCCGCGGGCGGTGCTGGAGCGGCGGCCTTGCTTGGTCACGGTGCGGTCCATCGGACCGAAGCCTTCCTGCTGGTAGCCGTTGAGGTCTTCGGTACGTGGGTAGCCAGCCTGCACGCCGGCTTCGACCATGGCATGGAACAGCGGGTTGTTACCGGCCTTGGGCGTAGCCACGCTGACCGGGCCTTCGCCGCCGTGGTAGTCATTGGGGCCGATGTCGCGGGTTTCGGCCTTGCGGAAGTACGGCAGGCAGTCCAGGTAGGTCCAGTCTTCCAGGCCTGGCAGTTTCGCCCAGCCGTCGAAGTCCATGGCGTTGCCGCGGATGTAGCACATGCCGTTGATCAGTGACGAGCCACCCAGGCCCTTGCCGCGGCCACACTCCATGCGGCGGCCGTCCATGTGCGGCTCTGGGTCGGTCTCGTAGGCCCAGTTGTAGCGACGGCCCTGCAGCGGGAAGGCCAGGGCGGCCGGCATCTGGGTGCGGAAGTCGAAGCGGTAGTCGGGACCACCGGCTTCCAGCAGCAGTACGCTGACGCCGGCGTCTTCGGTCAGGCGGGTAGCCAGGGTGTTACCGGCGGAGCCTGCTCCGACGATGATGTAATCGAATTCTTGGGACATGAAAGTACCCTCGTGTTGGCGGTGATCAGGGAGCGGGAACGCCCGTGCGCAGTGGCACGGGCGTGGCTGGACTGGGCCTTAGAAGACCGAGTTGTAGCCGCCCAGCTCGACCTGGACCGACTTGATGCGAGTGTATTGAGCCAGCGAGCTGACGCCGTTCTCACGGCCGACACCCGACTGCTTGTAGCCGCCAACCGGCATTTCGGCTGGCGATTCGCCCCAGGCGTTGATCCAGCAGATACCAGCTTCCAGCTGGTGGATGATACGGTGGGCGCGGGAGATGTCGTTGGTGCAGACACCGGCGGCCAGGCCGTAGTCGGTGTCGTTGGCACGGCGGATGACTTCTTCTTCGGTTTCGTAGGTGAGGATGCTCATCACCGGGCCGAAGATCTCTTCCTTGACGATGGTCATGTCGTCGCTGCAGTCGGTGAACACGGTCGGGGCCACGAAGGCACCGTTGGCGAAATCACCGGCAGTCAGGCGCTCGCCGCCGCACAGTACGCGGGCACCTTCTTCCTTGCCTTTGGCGATGTAGCCGAGCACGCTTTCCATGTGCTGGAAGCTGACCAGCGGGCCGAAGTTGGTGTTCTCGTCTTCCGGGTTGCCAACGCGGATGCGGGCAACGCGCTCGGCGATCTTGGCTTCGAAGGCTGCCTTCATTTCAGCCGGGATGAACACGCGGGTGCCGTTGGTGCAGACCTGGCCGGAGCTGTAGAAGTTGGCCATCATGGCAATGTCGGCGGCCTTGTCCAGGTCGGCGTCGGCGCAGATGATCAGTGGCGACTTGCCGCCCAGCTCCATGGTGACTTCCTTGAGCGACGAACTCGAGGCGCTGGCCATGACCTTCTTGCCGGTGGTGGTGCCGCCGGTGAAGGAGACTTTCTCGATGCGTGGGTGCTCGGTCAGCCAAGTGCCGACTTCGCGGCCGCTGCCGGTCAGGACGTTGAACACGCCATTCGGCAGGCCGGCTTCGGTGTAGATCTCGGCCAGTTTCAGGGTGGTCAGCGAAGTGACTTCCGACGGCTTGAAGATCATCGCGTTGCCAGCGGCCAGGGCTGGGGCGGATTTCCACAGGGCGATCTGGATCGGGTAGTTCCACGCGCCGATACCGACGGTCACGCCCAGCGGCTCGCGGCGGGTGTAGACGAAGGACGATTCGCGCAGCGGGATCTGCTCGCCTTCGATGGCCGGTACCAGGCCGGCGTAGTACTCCAGCACGTCGGCGCCGGTGACGATGTCGACGTAGCGGGTTTCCGAGTACGACTTGCCGGTGTCCAGGGTTTCCAGCATGGCCAGTTCATCGTTGCGCTCGCGCAGGATGTCGACGGCGCGACGCAGGATGCGCGAACGCTGCATGGCGGTCATCGCGGCCCAGATTTTCTGGCCGCGCTCGGCGCTTTCCACGGCTTTCTCGACGTCGGCCTCGGTGGCACGTTGCACGTGGGCGAGGACTTCGCCGGTAGCCGGGTTGATGGCTTCGAAGGTGGCATCGCTGCCAGCGTCGACGTAAGCACCATCAATGTAGAGTTTTTGCGTTCCGAAACGGGCCATAGTGTCCTCGCAAGTGCAGTGTGTGGTTGGCTGCGCGTCACGCTCCTGCCGGGTGGGCAAGGGCCGTGCGTGCTTGATCAGCGGCCTGGTCGTTGGTGTCCAGGGTGTGCTGTTTAGCCAGTTGTAGATCCATGTATTCGTATGCAATCCGTATCGCCTGGTCGGTGTCGAATGCATCTCCCGACAGGGCACCACGCAGCCACAGGCCGTCGATCAGGGCCGCCAGGCCGCGGGCGGCCTTGCGCGCATGGTAGAGCGGCAGGGCGCGGCGGAACTGGCAGCACAGGTTGGAATACAGGCGGTGATCGTTGATCCGCTGCAACCTGTGCAAATCAGGCTGGTGCATGCTGGAAGCCCAGAAGGCCAACCAGGTTTTCATTGCCGGGCCGTTCACCTGGCTGGCATCGAAGTTGCCCTCGATGATCACTTTCAGGTGGGCGCGCGGGCTGTCGTCCGTCAGGGCCTGGCGACGTGCTCTAACGCCTTCGTTGAGCATGTTCATGATGTAACCCATCGTCGCTGCGATCAGGCCGTTCTTGTCCCGAAAGTAGTGACTGATGATGCCGTTCGACACACCGGCCAAACGGGCAATCAGCGCAATGCTGGCGTCACCCAGTCCGACCTGATCGACCGCCTGTAACGTGGCTTCGATCAACTGCTGGCGGCGGATGGGTTGCATACCGACCTTGGGCATCTTGCTATCTCCTCAGGCCTGCGAGCAGACGACAGGCGGCTGACTCGGCGAAGGCCAGTCTATTTTGTTTTGATTGAACGTTCAATCAATAAAGAATAAGCTCTGCGACAATTTGTGCCATTGACAGCTTTGCAGGCCGTCGAGAAGGCACCGATTGACACCCCAGGAAATCGCGTAACCCCCGGAATACAAGGCGTTGACGGGCATGAGCGATGCGAGATGCAGATTCTGCCGTACGGTCACTGGCCCTGCGACAGGCCCTTGGAGCGGGCGGGGTGATCTGTGACGAATGCGCGCACCTCCGTTGAGGCGTGGCATTTTTCAGCAGGCCACCTGTCTGTTTTTTTGCAACGTATCGATTCGGGATCACGGTTTCCAGGGTGCTTTTATAACACCTGATGCAGTGGCGGAATTCCACCAATTGCTCGGGAAAGACTGATTAGCCTCCAAAGCCGTACTGCCCGGAGCATTCGTGCAATGAGTTCTGCCTCACTTACCAAGCCCCCCGCCGAGAGGGTACGGGTCAACCGCGTGGTGTTCTTCACCTCCGCGCTGATGATCCTCGTTCTGACTGCCTTGTTGATCGCTGTACCCGAAACCGCCGGCCAGGTGCTGGGCGTGGCCCAGAAATGGCTGACGCGCACCTTCGGCTGGTACTACATGCTGGTGATCGGCGGCTACCTGCTGTTCGTCATCTACCTGGCGTTTTCCGACTACGGCAAGCTCAAGCTTGGCGGCAAGGACGACCAGCCTGACTTCAGCTACGGCGCCTGGGCCGGCATGCTGTTCTCCTCCGGTATCGGCATTTCGCTGCTGTACTTCGGCGCGTCCGAGCCGCTGGACCACTACTTCAACCCACCGGAAGGCACCTCTGCCAGCCTCGACGCTGCGCGCCAGGGCCTGCAACTGACCTTCCTGCACTGGGGCCTGCATGGCTGGGCGATCTACGCCCTGGTCGGCCTGGCCGTGGGTTACTTCGCCTACCGCCACAACCAGCCGCTGGCACTGCGTTCGGCGCTGTACCCGCTGGTGGGTGAGCGCTGGGTCAAAGGCGCTGCGGGCAATGCCGTGGACATCTTCGGCATGTTCGTCACCCTGCTGGGCCTGGTGACCAACCTGGGCATTGGTTCGATGCAGGTGTCCTCCGGCCTGGAATACCTGTTCGGCATGGACCACAGCAAGACCAACCTGCTGGTGGTAATTCTGGTGATGGCCGGTGTGGCCACCGTAGCGGCGGTATCGGGTGTAGAGAACGGCATTCGTCGCCTGTCCAACCTGAATATCATGCTGTTCAGTGGCTTGCTGATCTTCGTCCTGTTGGGCGGCGAAACCCTGCACCTGCTCAACGGCTTCGTGCAGAACATCGGTGACTACCTCAACGGCATCGTGCTGAAGACCTTCGACCTCTATGTATACGAAGGCGAAGCCGGCAAGTCCGAGCGCTGGTTGGGCCTGTGGACCGTGTTCTACTGGGCCTGGTGGATCTCCTGGGGCCCATTCGTCGGCATGTTCATTGCCCGTATCTCCAAGGGCCGTACCGTGCGCCAGCTGGTCAGCGGCGTGCTGCTGATCCCACTGGGCTTCACTCTGGCCTGGCTGTCGATCTTCGGCAACACCGCACTGGACCTGGTGATCAACCAGGGCGCCGTGGAGCTGGGCAAGACGGCCCTTGAACAGCCGTCGATGTCGATCTACCAGCTGCTGGAGTACTTCCCGGCGGCCAAGATCGTGATTGGTGTGGCGGTGTTCGTCGGCTTCGTGCTGTTCCTTACCCCGGCCGACTCCGGCGCGGTGATGATGGCCAACCTGTCGTGCAAAGGCGGCAAGGTCGACGAAGACGCCCCGCACTGGATGGTGGTGTTCTGGTCGGTGGTCATTACCCTGGTTACCATCGGCCTGCTGTTCGCCGGTAACTTCGAGGCCATGCAGACCATGGTGGTGCTGGCGGGCCTGCCGTTCTCGGTGGTGCTGGTGCTGTTCATGTTCGGCCTGTACAAGGCCATGAAGCAGGACGTGGCAGTCGAGCAGGAGCGTGCCGAGCTGGCTGCCCGTGGCCGCCGCGGCTTCACCGAGCGCCTGAGCCAGCTGGACCTGCAGCCGACCCAGGCCGTGGTGCAGCGCTTCATGGACAAGCAAGTCAGCCCGGCGCTCAAGGAAGCCGCCGCGCAGCTGCAGACCCTGGGCTTCGAGGTGGAAACCCGCGTTGGTCAGTCGCGCAACATGATGGGCCTGCGGGTGATGATGGACGAGGGGAACCCGTTCGTTTACGAAGTGAGCCTGGACGGCTACATGGCTGCGCCGAGTGAAGCGCCGGTGGAAGGTGAGCCGGAAGTACGCCAGCGCTTCTACCGTGCCGAGGTGTACCTGCACGATGGCAGCCAGGAGTACGACCTGATGGGCTTTGCGCCGGAGCAGATCGTGCGTGATGTGCTGGATCAGTTCGAAAGCCACCGGCAGTTGCTGGGCCGTGTGTATAGCTGATCGGCCTTGAGGCAAACAAAAAACCCGCTCACATGAGCGGGTTTTTTTTGTCGTCCCAGAAGGACATCACAGGTGTTGAGGGCTATGTTGCGCTTTATCGATTGGTGTAGCGCCCGTTCTTGCCATGCCCCGGCATCGCCAGGTTGCTGCGCACGGCAATCATCTGCCTGAGCGGGATCAGCTCGATGCCCTGGCTCTTGAGCCGTGGCAGCTCGCGCTCCAGCACTTCCAGTGTCTGTGGATAAGGGTGACCGATCAGCACCGCCGAGCCCTGCTTGCGCGCCAGGGCGATGCCCTGCTGCAACTGTCCGGTGATTGCTTCGGTGGTGCGCACGTCATCGAGGAACACATCCCGCGACACATGCGCCAGCCCCTGGGCTTGGGCCTCGGCCGCAGCGACCGTGGCCGCGCTGGTGCGGCTGTCGACGAAGAACAGGTGCCGGCGTTGCAGCTCACCCATCAACCAGGCCATCGGCTCACGCTGGGCGGTCATGCGGCTACCCATGTGGTTGTTGATGCCAGCGGCATACGGCACCTTGGCCAAGGCAGCGTCCAGGCGTCGCGCCAGCTCTTCGATCGGGATGCCGGGGTGCCAGGCATAGGGCCCGGTTGCCGGGTCCATGGGCATGTGCAGAATCACCGTCTTGCCGGCCTTGTGGGCCTGGCGGGCGAAGTCGGTGGCATGCGGGGTATCGGGCATGATCGCCATGGTGACCGGCCCGGGCAGGACCAGTGTTCGGCTGTCGCGATCGGCGCTTTGGCCCAGGTCATCGATGATGATGCTCAGGTAGGCCTTGCCGGCCGGCGCCGCTTGCGCGACGCCGGCCATCAGGCAGAGCAACAGAGACAGCAGAAAACGCATGGGGTGGATCAGTCGCCCTTGGTGATGTTCAGGCCCTTGAGCAGGCTCAGGGCCTGGCTCAGCTGGTAGTCACCGTCCTGCGGGCGCTCCTGGCGCTTGCTGCTGCTGCCGGTCGGTCGGTCAGCGCCGCCGTTGCCGTTGCCCAGGTGGCCCTGCAGGTCGGCTTCCTTGAAGGTGTCGTTGTCGCTGGCATCGGCGGTCAGCTTGGCCGGGCGCACTTCGATGTCGGGGACTATGCCCTGGGCCTGGATCGAGCGGCCGTTGGGGGTGTAGTACAGCGCGGTGGTGAGCTTCAGCGCACGGTCGTTGGCCAGTGGCAGCACGGTCTGTACCGAGCCCTTGCCGAAGCTGTCGGTGCCCATCAGCACGCCACGTTTCTGGTCCTGCAGGGCGCCAGCGACGATCTCCGAGGCCGAGGCACTGCCACCGTTGATCAACACCACCAGCGGCACGCCTTCGCTGGCGTCGGCCGGGTCGGCATAGAAGCGCAGCTCGGAGTTGGCGATGCGGCCCTTGGTGTAGACGATCAGGCCCTTGGTCAGGAAGTGGTCGGCGACTTCCACTGCCGACTGCAGAACGCCACCGGGGTTGTTGCGCAGGTCGAGGATCACCCCGCGCAGCTTCTTGCCGTTGTCCTTGCGCAGCTTGGCCAGGGCCTTGCCCACTTCGTCACCGGTCTTGACCTGGAACTGGGTGATGCGAATGTAGCCATAGCCGCTCTCCAGCAGTTGGCTCTTCACACTCTTGACCTGGATCACCGCACGGGCAAGGGTCACGTCGAACGGATTGCCGCCGTCGCGTACCAGGGTCAGGGTAATCTTCTCGCCAATCTTGCCGCGCATCTTGTCGACCGCTTCGGTCATGGTCTGGCCACGGGTGGGTGCGCCGTTGATCTTGACGATCAGGTCACCGGCCTGCACGCCGGCACGCGAGGCCGGGGTGTCGTCGATCGGCGACACTACCTTGATATTGCCGTCCTCCTGGCCCACTTCGATGCCGAGGCCGCCGAATTCACCGCTGGTGCTTTCCTGCAGCTCCTGGAAATCCTCAGGGCCGAGGTAGGCCGAGTGTGGGTCAAGGTTGCTGAGCATGCCCTTGATGGCGTTTTCCAGCAGGGTCTTGTCGTCCACGGGTTCGACGTAGGCAGCCTTGATGCGGTCCATGACCTCGGCAAAGGTGCGCAGCTCTTCCAGCGGCAGTGGCGCCTTGGCGGTCACCTCGGTGGCTGGCACTGCAGCAGTCTTGGCTGGCGAGGCCTTCGCCGGCTCCGCGGCGCTGGCCAGGGGCGCACCGATCGCCAAGGCGATGGTCAGGGCCAGCTGGGTGAGGCGAGGCGAGTGCAGCATGTCGAACGAACTCCTGATCCTGTAAGCGCTCCCTGCGGAGCATCGGCGCAGCGCCTGGCGCCATGCCGTATGTAATGTGTCAGCCGCGGCACCACTGCGAAGGGTCGGTCGGCCGGCCCTGCTGGCGGATGGCGAAGTACAAACCTGCGCTGTCCTGGCCACCGCTGTCGCCAACGGTGGAGATGGCTTCGCCGGCCTTGACGATGTCGCCGGCGCTCTTGAGCAGGCTCTGGTTGTGGCCGTACAGGCTCAGGTAACCATTACCATGGTCGAGAATGACCAGAAGTCCAGCGCCACGCAACCAGTCGGCAAACACTACGCGCCCGCCGTGCACCGCACGTACCTGGGTGCCGGGGCTGGCGCTGATCATCACCCCGTCCCACTTGGCCCGGGCATCGCTGCCGCGGGCATCACCGAAGCGTGCCAGCAATCGACCATTGACCGGCCAAGGAAGTTTTCCCCGTGCCGCAGAAAATGCACCGCCGTAGCTGGCGCCATCACTGGAAACCAGCGGGCCGAGGGTGGTGCGGGCCTTTTTCGGCGGCTCGGCATCTTCCTTGTCCGCGCGGGCGGCCAGTGCCTCCTGCTGGCGGCGTTTCTCGGCTTCCTGCTGGGCGAGCAGGGCTTTCTTGCGCGCTTCTTCGGCTTCGCGGGCCTGGCGGGCCAGGGTTTCCTCGATGGTCTTGAGCACTTTGGCCAGGTCGGCCTGGTCCTGTTGGCGGGCCTGCAGCTTCTGGTCGCCGTCTTTCACGTCGCTGTTGAGCTTGGCCAGTACCTGCTGGCGCTTGCCGCGCTCGGCGTCCAGCGCCTGGCGGCGGGTGTCGAGGTCAGCGCGCTGGGCCAGCAGTTGTTCCTGCTCGCGGGAAATGTTCTGTTCGACACCGGCCAGCTGGCGCAGGGTCTCGTTGAATGCCTTGAGCTGCTCGAGGCGCGCTTTGCTCAGGTAGTCGTAATAGGACAGGGTGCGAGCGAATTTCTCTGGGTTCTGCTGGTTGAGCAGCAGCTTGAGGTATTCCTCGCGGCCGTTGTTCTGGTAGGCCGAACGGGCCTGGATGGCGATCAGTCGTTGTTGTTCAACGCGGGCGCTCTGGAGTTTTTTTTTCTCGGTATCAAGGCGCTCCAGCTCGCCCTCGGTCTTTTTTAGTTCTTGTTGCAGGGCCTCCACCTGCTTCTCCAGATTACCGATGTCGGTTTCAGTGGCCTTGAGGTCTTTTTGCACGCCGGCCTTTTCTTCCTGGAGCTTGCCCAGCGTCTTCTTGAGCTCGGCAATGTCCTGGCGGGTGGCGTCCAGTTGCTGCTGGGTCTGTGCGCGCTCATCGGCAAAGGCCGGGCTGAGCAGGCAGGACAGGGCTAAAGGGATCAGGGCGCGTAGCATGGGGTTTGGCGTACCAAGGATGGAGACTGGCCTAGTATGCCCGTGCGGGCAGGCAAAAAAAACGCCTCGCTGCGGGGGCAGCGGGGCGTTTGTCCGGAATTCATGTGCAAAGGGGCTGCAAGGCGGCCCCGGCACACCGAATCAGGCGTCGACCAGGATCGAAGTACCGGTCATTTCTGCCGGCTTTTCCAGGCCCAGCAGTTTCAGCATGGTCGGTGCCACGTCCGCCAGTACACCGCCTTCGCGGACTTGTACCTTGCGCTTGCCGACATAGATGAACGGTACCGGCTCGCTGGTGTGCGCAGTGTGCGCCTGGCCGGTGCACGCGTCTTCCATCTGCTCGACGTTGCCGTGGTCGGCGGTGATCAGTGCTTCGCCGTCGACCTTCTCCAGCGCCTCGACGATGCGTCCGACACAGGTATCCAGTGCTTCGACTGCTTTTACCGCAGCCTCGAACACGCCGGTGTGGCCGACCATGTCGCCGTTGGCGTAGTTGACCACGATCACGTCAAAACGCTGCTGCTCGATGGCCTCGACGATGCGGTCGGTCACTTCAGGGGCGTTCATCTCGGGCTGCAAGTCGTAGGTGGCGACCTTTGGTGACGGGATCAGGATGCGCTCTTCGCCTTCAAACGGCTCTTCGCGGCCGCCGGAGAAGAAGAATGTGACGTGCGCATACTTTTCGGTTTCGGCGATGCGCAGCTGGGTCTTGCCGTTCTTTGCCAGGTACTCGCCCAGTACGTTGTTCAGGCTGGACGGAGCGTAGGCTGCCGGCGCGGCGATTTTTGCCGAGTACTGGGTCAGGCCGATGTAGGCCGCCATCTTAGGCAGGCGAGCACGCGGGAATTCATTGAAGTCCGGTTCGACGAAGGCGCGCGACAGCTCGCGGGCGCGGTCGGCGCGGAAGTTCATGAAGATCACGGCGTCGCCGTCTTCGACCTTGACCGCCTCGCCAATGCGCGTGGCCTTGACGAATTCGTCGTTCTCCTCGCGGGCGTAGGCTGCTTCCAGGCCTGCCAGCGCAGTGTCGGCGGTGTAGTCGGCAACGCTGTCGACGATCAGGTTGTAGGCAGCGCTGACGCGGTCCCAGCGGTTGTCGCGGTCCATCGCGAAGTAGCGGCCGATCAGGCTGGCGATACGGCCCTTGCCGAGCTTGGCGAAGGTCGCGTCGAGCAGCTCGATCGACGATTGGGCGCTGCGTGGCGGGGTGTCACGGCCATCGAGGAAAGCGTGCAGGTAGATTTTCTCGGCCCCGCGCTGCGCGGCCAGTTCGGCCATGGCTACCAGATGGTCCTGGTGGCTGTGCACGCCACCGTCGGACAGCAGGCCGAGGATGTGCACGGCTTTGCCGGCGCCTGCGGCCTTGTCCACCGCGCCGGTAAGCACCGGGTTCTGAAAGAACTCGCCATCGCGGATGGCCTTGGTCACCCGGGTGAAGTCCTGGTAGACGACGCGCCCGGCGCCGAGGTTCATGTGACCGACTTCGGAGTTGCCCATCTGCCCGTCCGGCAGGCCGACATCCATCCCTGATCCGGAAATCAGACCATGCGGCTGGGTAGCGCGCAGGCGGTCATAGACCGGTGTGTTGGCGGCATAGATGGCGTTGTATTCGGGGCTTTCGCTGTGGCCGAATCCATCCAGGATGATCAGGACCAGGGGTTTGGGCGTACTCGTCATCAATCAAACTCACGGTTGTTCAAAGATGATAAAGACACGCATTTTAGGGCAAATGCGCCAGCAACGGCGAATAATCGTCCTGTCGCCCGACCGGCGCGGGCAACCCGGTAACATGAAGGTACCTTTACCGCCGACCCTTCGGGCTTTGGTGGTACTGGGGGGCTGTGTATACTGGCCGGCATTTTCAATCGCCTGGAACACCGCTGATGGTTGCTCACCTGATTCAATTCGCGACAGATCACTACATCCTGGTGGCGATCTTCGTGGTTCTGCTGGTTGCACTGCTCGTCAATGAACTGCGCCGTGGCGGCCAGAGCCTGAGCAACGGCCAACTGACCGCGCTGGTCAATGCCGACAAGGCACTGGTCATCGACATTCGTCCTTCCAAGGAATACTCCGCCGGCCACATCGTCGGTGCGCTGAATATCCCGCAGGACAAGATCGCCAACCGCATGGCCGAGCTCGAGAAGCACAAAGAAAAGACCCTGATCGTCGTCGACGCGATGGGCCAGCAGTCCGGCGCGGTCTGCGGTGAGCTGATCAAAGCCGGTTTCACCGCCGCCAAACTGAGCGGTGGCGTTTCCAGCTGGAAAGCCGATAACCTGCCCCTGGTGAAGTGATATGAAGCCCGTCATCGTCTATTCCAGCGACTACTGCCCCTACTGCATGCGCGCCAAGTACCTGCTCGAGAGCAAGGGCGTGGCCTTCGAGGAGATCAAGGTCGATGGTAAGCCGCAGGTTCGCGCCGAGATGAGCCAGAAGGCCGGCCGTACTTCGGTGCCGCAGATCTGGATCGGCAGCACCCACGTCGGTGGATGCGATGACCTCTATGCCCTGGAGCGCGCCGGCAAGCTCGACGCGCTGCTGGCGGCCTGATTTGCACTGCATTCAAAAACATTAGGATTAAGGATCTGCCATGACTGACCAACAGACCAACGGCGCTGCTGCAGAAGACAACAGCCCTCAGTTCTCCATGCAGCGCATCTACGTGCGTGACCTGTCGTTCGAAGCCCCGAAAAGCCCGCAGATTTTCCGTCAGACCTGGGAGCCGAGCGTTGCCCTGGACCTGAACACCAAGCAGAAGGCCCTGGAAGGTGACTTCCACGAAGTGGTACTGACCCTGTCGGTGACCGTCAAGAACGGCGACGAAGTGGCCTTCATCGCTGAAGTTCAGCAGGCTGGCATCTTCCTGATCAAGAACCTCGACGCTTCTTCGATGAGCCACACCCTCGGCGCGTTCTGCCCGAACATCCTGTTCCCGTACGCCCGTGAAACCCTGGACAGCCTGGTGACCCGTGGTTCGTTCCCGGCCCTGATGCTGTCGCCGGTCAACTTCGATGCCCTGTACGCGCAAGAGCTGCAGCGCATGCAGGAAGCTGGCGAAACGCCAACCGTGCAGTAATTCTGCCGGTAGCAAAAAAGCGCCTCTCGGGGCGCTTTTTTGTTGCCTGAATCGGCCTCTTCGCGGGCTACAGATCAGCTCCCGGCAAACCCGTTCTGCCGCCAGGCTTCATACACCGTTACCGCCACGGTATTGGACAGGTTCAGGCTGCGACACCCTGGCCGCATCGGCAGGCGCAGGCGTTGCTCGGCCGGCAGGCTGTCCAGCACTTCGGCCGGCAGGCCGCGGCTCTCTGGCCCGAACAGGAACGCATCGCCGGGCTGATAAGCCACTTCATGGAACGGGTGCGAGCCCTTGGTGGTGAAGGCGAACAGCCGTGGATTGCCTAGGCTTTCCAGGCATCCGGCCAGGCTTTCATGGCGCTTGAGCGTGGCATACTCGTGGTAATCCAGCCCCGCACGGCGCAGGCGCTTGTCGTCCAGTTCGAAGCTGATCGGCTCGATCAGGTGCAGGGCGCAACCGCTGTTAGCACAAAGGCGGATGATGTTGCCGGTATTCGGCGGAATTTCTGGTTGAAAAAGGATGACGTGAAACATGCACGGCTCCAAACGTGAAGATGACGAGCATTCTACCCCCGAACCCGACCTGCGTTCGAAGGCCTGGCCGCGCATGCTGCTTTCCCTCGCGCTGTTCGGTGTGTTGGTGGGCCTTATGATAGGCCGCCTGACGGCCCCGGATGAGCATGTGCTGGAGCAGGTCGAGGTGGTGCAGGATGGCCTGGACCTGTGGTTCAACGAAGAGCCCAAGCTGCATGGCGAAAATGTCGAAGGTACCGTGGCGCTGTTGTTCGAGGCCGAGGGCAAGGCGCAGCGTGGTCAGCTAGACCTGCAAGGCAAGCCGGTCGGTTGGCGTTTGCAGAAGAGCGACAAGGGACTGTTGCTGACGGTGATTGCCGCGCGTCCCCTGCACGGCGAATGGGCCGGTGCAGAGGACGCTGGACGATGGCGGGTGCAGGTGAAACTGCACGAATAAAAGAGGGGATATCTCGGCCTGCCTGTACCAAGGTCCCCAAAAGGGCTTACAGCGAATTAAAGAGGGGATGGCCCGGCCTGCCTGTACCGAGGTCCCCGAAAGCGGCGTTACTGCGAATAAAAAAGGGGTCACCCGGCCTGCCTGTACCAGGGCCCCCGAAACTGGACATGTATTAGCTGTTGCAGGGGGCGTGCCAGTTTTGCAAAGCCCGGAAATACGGGGTTTCAGGGCGATTTGGCCGAGTTTCGAGGGGGTTTGTGCCTTCGTGAGGTGCATCGGGCACAGCATCGGTGCATCGGAGGGCAGAAATGACTGGGGCCGCAAAAGCGGCCCCAGAGGTTTCACGGGTTGACAGGGATCAGTGGTCCTCGCCCTCATCCTCATCCCCGCCATCCACATTCATACCCAGCTCCTTGATCTTGCGAGTCAGGGTATTGCGCCCCCAGCCCAGCAACACCGCGGCATCACGCCGGCGCCCGGCAGTGTGCTTGAGCGCCGTCTCGATCATGATCCGCTCGAAGCTGGGTACCGCACTGTCGAGCAGATTCGATTGCCCACGTGCCAGAGCCTGGTCTGCCCACTGGCGCAGCGCCTGCTCCCAGTTGGTCACCGGTGCAGCGTCCTGCGGCAGGTTCAGCAGCTCCGGCGGCAGGTCGCCGATCAGCACCTCGCGGCTGGAGGCCATCACCGTGATCCAGCGGCAGGTGTTCTCCAGCTGGCGCACGTTGCCTGGCCACGGCAGGTTGCGGATGAACTCTTCGGTTTCCGGCTTGAGCAGCTTCGGCTCGACGGCCAGCTCCTGGGCGGCACGGCCGAGGAAGTGCCGGGCCAGCGCCGGGATGTCCTCGCGGCGATCAGCCAGGCGTGGAATATGAATGCGGATTACGTTGAGGCGGTGGAACAAGTCTTCACGGAACTTGCCGGCCGTCACCAGCGACTCCAGGTTCTGGTGGGTCGCCGCGATGATGCGCACATCGACCTTCACCGGCACGTGGCCGCCAACGCGATAGAACTCGCCATCGGCCAGCACCCGCAGCAGTCGGGTCTGGGTATCGGCAGGCATGTCGCCGATCTCGTCGAGGAACAAGGTACCGCCGTCGGCCTGCTCGAAGCGGCCGCGGCGCAGGTTGGCCGCGCCGGTGAAGGCGCCTTTTTCGTGGCCGAACAGCTCGGACTCCATCAGGTCCTTGGGGATGGCGGCCATGTTCAGGGCAATGAACGGCGAGGCGGCACGCGGGCTGTGGCGGTGCAGTGCGTGCGCCACCAGCTCTTTACCGGTACCGGACTCACCGTTGATCAGGACGGTGATGTTGGAATGGCTCAGGCGGCCGATGGCGCGGAACACCTCCTGCATCGCTGGCGCTTCGCCGATGATTTCCGGAGTGCGGGCCAAGGCCTGCGGCACATCGAGGCCTTGCTGTTCCTGGGCGTGCTGATTGGCGCGCTTGACCAGCGACACCGCTTCATCGACGTCGAACGGCTTGGGCAGGTACTCGAAGGCGCCACCCTGGTAGGACGCCACGGCGCTGTCCAGGTCGGAATGGGCGGTCATGATGATGACCGGCAGGCGCGGATGCTGCTCGCGGATCTGCGCCAGCAGGTCCAGCCCGCTGGCACCGGGCATGCGAATGTCGGAAATGATCACATCCGGCTGCTGGCGGGCCAGGCGGCCCATGACGCCATCGGCGCTGTCGAAGCTCTGGGTGGTCATGCCTTCCTGTTGCAGGGCTTTTTCCAGGACCCAGCGGATGGAGCGATCATCATCGACGATCCATACGGTTTCACTTCGGCTCATGAGGCGGTAGCTCCTTGTTCCAGGGGCAGGAAGATCGAGAAGGCGGTGTGCCCTGCGTGGCTTTCACACTCGATCAGGCCCTGGTGCTGGCTGATGATGTTCTGGGTAATGGCCAGGCCGAGCCCGGTACCGTCCGGGCGCCCACTGACCATGGGATAGAAAAGCGTGTCCTGCAGTTCCGCAGGGATACCTGGGCCGTTGTCGATGATTTCGATACGCGCCGCCAGGCGATGGCGCACGTGGCCGATAGTGAACTGGCGCACGGCGCGGCTGCGCAGGGTAATGCGGCCCAGGCGCAGCTCGTTCTGCGAACTGATCGCCTGCATCGCGTTGCGCACGATGTTCAGCACGGCCTGGATCATCTGCTCGCGATCGATCAACACGTCCGGCAAGCTCGGGTCGTAGTCGCGCACCAAAGTGATGCAGCCCTGGCTTTCGGCCTCAACCAGGCTGCAGACCCGCTCCAGTACTTCATGGATATTGGTCATGGCCAGCGACGGCAGCTTGTTCGAGCCGAGCATACGATCAACCAGATTGCGCAGGCGGTCGGCCTCTTCGATGATCACGTTGGTGTAGTCACGCAGCCCCTCCTCTGGCAGTTCGCGGGCCAGCAGCTGTGCGGCGCCACGGATGCCGCCGAGCGGGTTCTTGATCTCGTGGGCCAGGCCGCGCACCAGCATCTTGGTGGTTTCCTGCTTGCTCAGCTGGGCCTCTTCCTTGGTGATGCGCAGCAGGCGATCACGCGGGTGCACTTCCAGCAGTAGCAAGGTGTTGCCCTGATGCAGGATGGGTGTCACGGCATAGTCGACGGTGATGGCCTGCCCGGTCAGCGAGGTCAGTTGCGCTTCCCGCTTGGTGAACGGGTGCGCCTGTTCCACGGCCTGGCGCAGCGAGTTGAGCGCCTCGGTCGATTCGGTGAACAGCTCGCTGATGAACTGCCCATGACTGCGCTGGCCGCTGACGGCCAGGAGCATTTCCGCGGCCGGGTTCATGTATTCCAGGCGCAGCTCGGCATTGAGCAGGAGCGTCGCGGTGGTCAGGTTGTCCAGAAGCAGACGGTGCTGTGCATCGCTGATGGTCATAAGGCGTCGTTGACCTCTTTTGGCGCTTGTCAGGCAGGGCACGGCCATGGCCGGGCAGGCGGCGGATCCGCAGATGCCAGTCTCTGCACAGGAAAATGCAAGAAACAAACCAAGGCTCCGAAAAGAAGCGGAATAGCCGGATAAAGACCTGGAGTTGCGCTTATTCGGACCAGATTGCCCTGATTTATCGTTTCAAGTGACCCGTTTTGGGTTGCAGATCGAAGCGCTTGCTACGTCCATGCACCAATATAGAGCATTGCTGAGGTCAGCGTTCTACGCACAGGTGTGCGGTTGCGCGGACCAGGGCCATGTGCCGGAGCGGGTCGCTGGCATGCCCGGCCAGGGCGTCGGTCAATTGGCGAGGGCAGTCGTGAAACGGCTTGCGGTCCAGGTTGCCCAGTTCGAACAGCAATGTTGCCTGGAGCATGTCCAGGCGCGGACGTAGTTCGTCGGCGAGGTCCCGAGCTTGCTGAGGGGGCCGCTTCCCCAGTGCCGTCCAGCGGTCGATCAGTCCGTACTGGACCATCTTGTTGGCTTCGATCTGGTCGGCAAAAAAGGCCGCTGCCCGTTCGGGAGGCAGGCCGTAGTCATGCGCTGCAGCTTGAACCTGCTGCAGAACCTCTTGCTCTCGCATGGGTGCCTCGACTGGCACGCTATTGTCCCATTTATGCACGGCCACGGCGTAGGCAAGGTCCAGCCGCTGTCCGATTGCTGCGAGCAACGGCTTGAGTTCAGGTTGTGAAGGGGAACTGCAACCGAAAAGCGTAATGACGAAGCAAAGCACGAACGGCAGGGGGCGCATGGCAATCTCCTTATTGTCGGAGATTTGATTGTGCGCAGTCAGGTAAGCCTTGCTTGTAGGAAGTATCTGAAAGCGATGGGCGTAAAACAAAAAACGGCCTTCAGAAGAAGGCCGTTTTCGATGATTCAGATTGGCGCCAGGCGCCAATCAGATCAGCAGCTGTAGTACAGCTCGTATTCCAGCGGATGCACGAAGGTGCGGACCTTGATTTCTTCTTCGCTCTTCAGCTCGATGAAGGCATCGATGAAGTCGTCGGAGAACACGCCGCCCTTGGTCAGGAACGCACGGCCTTTATCCAGCTCTTCCAGAGCCTCTTTCAGGCTGCCGCAGACTTGCGGGATGTCCTTGGCTTCTTCTGGCGGCAGGTCGTACAGGTTCTTGTCGGCAGCATCGCCTGGGTGGATCTTGTTCTGGATGCCGTCCAGGCCAGCCATCAGCAGGGCCGCGAAGGCCAGGTACGGGTTGGCCGATGGGTCCGGGAAGCGTGCTTCGATACGGCGTGCTTTCGGGCTGCCGACGTAAGGAATACGGATCGAGGCGGAACGGTTGCGAGCCGAGTAGGCCAGCATTACCGGTGCTTCGAAGCCTGGGACCAGACGCTTGTACGAGTTGGTCGACGGGTTGGTGAAGCCGTTCAGGGCCTTACCGTGCTTGATGATGCCGCCGATGAAGTACAGGGCGGTGTCGGACAGGCCGGCATAGCCTTCGCCCGAGAAGGTGTTCTTGCCGTCTTTCCAGATCGACATGTGCACGTGCATGCCCGAGCCGTTGTCGCCGTACAGTGGCTTCGGCATGAAGGTGGCGGTACGGCCGTAAGCGTCGGCAACGTTGTGCACGACGTATTTCAGGGCCTGTACTTCGTCAGCTTTCTTCACCAGGGTGTTGAACTTGACGCCGATTTCGTTCTGGCCGGCAGTCGCCACTTCGTGGTGGTGAACTTCAACGGTCTGGCCCATTTCTTCCAGAGCGTTGCACATGGCGGTACGGATTTCGTGGTCGTGGTCGAACGGCGGAACCGGGAAGTAGCCGCCTTTCACGCCTGGACGGTGGCCTTTGTTGCCGCCTTCCACGTCCGCGTCGGACATCCACGAGCCTTGCTCGGAGAAGATCTTGAACATCGAGCCGGAGATGTCCGACTTGAACTTCACTTCGTCGAAGATGAAGAACTCTGGCTCTGGGCCAGCGAAGACGGTGTCACCGATGCCGGTGCTCTTCAGGTACTCTTCGGCGCGCTTGGCGATCGCACGTGGGTCGCGATCGTAGCCTTGCATGCTCGACGGGTCGACGATGTCGCAGGTGATGATCAGGGTCGGTTCTTCGGTGAACGGGTCCAGAACGGCGGTCTCGTCAACCGGCATCAGGATCATGTCGGAAGCTTCGATGCCTTTCCAGCCAGCGATGGAGGAGCCGTCGAACATCTTGCCGACTTCGAAGAAGTCTTCGTCCAGGCCATCACGCGCCGGCATGGTCACGTGATGCTGCACGCCCTTGGTGTCCGTGAAACGCAGATCAATCCACTTGACGTCATGATCTTTGATGAGTTGAACCGACTTCGACATGTTGTCCTCCGGAGGGTCTAGAGCGCGGTGGGCCGCTGCTCTGGAAAAAGGGTGTTGCCGGGCGCGGATAGTCGGCCAAGCGTACCTGCCTCACAAGGGAGCAAATTGCATGCCAGTGCCCGAAAATGGCGAGGGCGAGATAAAAAGAGGCGTTTGTGGGCATTTGCTGGGGTGGTAGCGGGAAAAAGCGCACCCTTAGGAGGCATCATTCAAGTGCTGGGCACCAAGTTGGTGCAAGTCATCAAGACTGTGCTTTCTTCGAGGGCCTCTTCGCGGCTAAACATGCTCCCACAAGGGCCACGCCAGGCTTGAGGCTTGCGCGGGCCCTGTGGGAGCGGGTTCACCCGGGAAAGGGTCGGAGCAGGCGGCACAAAAACCGGCTTCTGCATTTATCTCAAAGCTTCTGATCAAAAGTTGGTCAAATCCTGAGCAATTTCCGCTATAATTCGCGCCCCTCATTTTCGGCAGGCCCTGCGCGCGCTGTTAACCCAATGAAACTTATCGTCAAAGTCTTCCCAGAAATCACCATCAAGAGCCGGCCGGTGCGCAAGCGCTTCATCCGTCAGCTCGGCAAGAACATCCGCAACGTGCTCAAGGATCTCGATCCTGAGCTCGCGGTCGATGGTGTCTGGGACAATCTCGAGGTGGTCACCCGCGTCGAGGACGAGAAGCTCCAGCGCGAAATGATCGAGCGCCTCACCTGCACCCCGGGCATCACCCACTTCCTGCAGGTCGATGAGTACCCACTGGGTGACTTCGACGACATCGTCGCCAAGTGCAAGCACCACTTCGGTCACCTGCTGGCCGGCAAGCGCTTCTCGGTGCGCTGCAAGCGCGGCGGCCATCACGACTTCACCTCGATGGACGTCGACCGCTACGTCGGCAGCCAGCTGCGCCAGCAGTGCGGCGCCGCCGGCATCGACCTGAAGACGCCTGAAGTCGTGGTGCGCATGGAGATCCGTGATCAGCGCCTGTACGTGATCCACAACCAGCACAACGGCATTGGCGGCTACCCGCTGGGTGCCCTGGAGCAGACCCTGGTGCTGATGTCCGGTGGTTTCGACTCCACCGTGGCGGCTTACCAGATGATGCGCCGCGGCCTGATGACCCACTTCTGCTTCTTCAACCTCGGCGGCCGTGCCCACGAGCTGGGCGTGATGGAAGTGGCCCACTACCTGTGGAAAAAGTACGGCAGCAGCCAGCGCGTACTGTTCATCAGTGTGCCGTTCGAAGAAGTGGTTGGCGAGATCCTCAACAAAGTCGACAACAGCTACATGGGCGTGACCCTCAAGCGCATGATGCTGCGCGGTGCCGCGCACATGGCCGACCGCCTGCAGATCGACGCGTTGGTTACCGGCGAGGCGATCTCCCAGGTCTCCAGCCAGACCCTGCCTAACCTGTCGATCATCGACTCGGCCACCGACAAGCTGGTACTGCGCCCGTTGCTGGCCAGCCACAAGCAGGACATCATCGACCAGGCCACCGAAATCGGCACCGCCGACTTCGCCAAGCACATGCCGGAATACTGCGGAGTGATCTCGGTGAACCCGACCACCCATGCCAAGCGTCACCGCATGGAGCACGAAGAAAAGCAGTTCGACATGGCCGTGCTGGAGCGCGCCCTGGAGCGCGCCAAGTTCATCTCCATCGACCACGTGATCGACGAGCTGGGCAAGGACATCGAAGTCGAGGAAGTAGCCGAGGCGCTGCCAGGCCAGATCGTCATCGACATTCGTCACCCCGATGCCCAGGAAGACGAACCACTGGCCCTGGAAGGTATCGAAGTCCAGGCCATGCCGTTCTATGCGATCAACAGCAAGTTCAAGCACCTGGACCCTACGCGCCAGTACTTGCTGTATTGCGACAAAGGTGTGATGAGCCGTTTGCACGCACACCACCTGCTCAGTGAGGGACATGCCAATGTGCGTGTTTATCGTCCGGCATAAGACGCCAGGGCTGTATGGCGGCAGCATCCGCCATCGCCCTCCCGACCATCGGGCCCGCTGAGCCTAAAAGCGTACATATTCGCCACCTACACTAGGTGGCAACCGAATCCTCTGATCGAGATACAGTTGTGATCGAAAATCTGCGTAACATCGCCATCATCGCCCACGTTGACCATGGTAAAACCACCCTGGTCGACAAACTCCTGCGTCAGTCCGGCACTCTGGAGCGTAACGAGCTCAACGACGAGCGCGTCATGGACTCCAACGACCAGGAAAAAGAGCGCGGTATTACCATTCTGGCGAAAAACACCGCCATTAACTGGAACGGCTACCACATCAACATCGTCGACACCCCCGGCCACGCCGACTTCGGTGGCGAGGTTGAGCGTGTAATGTCGATGGTCGACTCCGTGCTGCTGCTGGTCGACGCCCAGGACGGCCCGATGCCGCAAACCCGCTTCGTGACCAAGAAGGCTTTCGAAGCCGGCCTGAAGCCGATCGTCGTGATCAACAAAGTCGACCGTCCGGGCGCGCGTCCTGACTGGGTTCTGGACCAGATCTTCGACCTGTTCGACAACCTCGGTGCCACCGACGAACAGCTGGACTTCAAAGTCGTCTACGCCTCGGCCCTGAACGGCATTGCCGGTCTGGACCACACCGCCATGGGCGAAGACATGACCGCCCTGTACCAGTCGATCGTCGACAACGTACCGGCGCCGGACGTTGACCGTGACGGTTCGTTCCAGATGCAGATCTCCGCACTGGACTACAACAGCTTCCTCGGCGTTATCGGCGTTGGCCGTATCGCCCGTGGCCGCGTCAAGCCGAACACCCCGGTTGTCGCCATCGACACCAACGGCAAGAAGCGTAACGGTCGTATCCTGAAGCTGATGGGTCACCACGGCCTGCACCGCGTCGACGTCGAAGAAGCCCAGGCTGGCGACATCGTCTGCATCAGCGGTTTCGACGAGCTGTTCATCTCCGACACCCTGTGCGCTCCGGACGCCGTAGAGGCGATGAAGCCGCTGACCGTTGACGAGCCAACCGTTTCGATGACCTTCCAGGTCAACGACTCGCCGTTCTGCGGTAAAGAAGGCAAGTTCGTCACCAGCCGTAACATCAAGGACCGTCTGGATAAGGAGCTGCTGTACAACGTTGCTCTGCGCGTTCAGGAAACCGATTCCCCTGACAAGTTCAAGGTATCGGGCCGTGGTGAGCTGCACCTGTCCGTACTGATCGAAACCATGCGCCGTGAAGGCTTCGAGATGGCCGTAGGCCGTCCTGAAGTGATCATCCGCGAAGTCGACGGCGTGAAGCAGGAACCGTTCGAGAACGTCACCATCGACATCCCTGAAGAATCCCAGGGCAAGGTCATGGAAGAGATGGGTCTGCGTAAAGGCGACCTGACCAACATGGTGCCGGATGGCAAGGGCCGTGTGCGCCTGGAGTACAACATTCCAGCCCGTGGTCTGATCGGTTTCCGTAACCAGTTCCTGACCCTGACCAACGGTGCAGGCATCCTGACCTCGATCTTCGACCGCTACGACACCATGAAGTCGGGCCAGATGTCCGGCCGTCTGAACGGTGTTCTGGTTTCGGTTGAAACCGGCAAGGCACTGACCTACTCGCTGGAAACCCTGCAGGCTCGCGGCAAGCTGTTCGTTGAGCACGGCCAGGAGATCTACAACGGTCAGATCATCGGCCTGAACAGCCGTGACAACGACCTGGGCGTGAACCCGACCAAAGGCAAGAAGCTCGACAACATGCGTGCTTCGGGCAAAGATGAAGTCATCGCCCTGGTTCCGCCAGTTCGCCACACTCTGGAACAGGCTCTGGAATTCATCCAGGACGACGAGCTGTGCGAAGTCACGCCTAAGTCGATCCGTCTGCGCAAGAAGATCCTGGACGAAGGCGAGCGTACCCGCGCTGCCAAGAAAGCTAAGAACTGAGTTAGCTCAGGCTGAATGAAAACGCCCCCGGTCGAAAGGCCGGGGGCGTTTTTGTTTGTGAGACGCAATTTGTAGTCTATGTCTCTAGCAGGTGTAGGGAGCTTCTTTCAGACGCGTTCACGCCTTGTGTGCGGTTGTAGGGCCGCCTAGCGTGACGTGCTTTCTCCAGAAGGAAGCACGCCCATGAAGTACCGATTTGCGCTTGCCATCCCCTGCCTGATGGCCAGTTTCCATGCCAGAGCTCTGCAGGACTGTAGCGGCCTGCGCCCGCAGGAAGTCGTTCACTGCCACATCGGCAATGTGCGCCAGAAGCCTCTGGAGGCCGTACTGCTCGAACAGGCCTCTGAACCTGGCTACGATTTCCGTCGCCTGCAGATGGTTTCGCAGGTGTGGGACCCGGTCCCGGTGGTTGAACCACGTCGTTGGGAGCACGATGTCGAATTGCACGTGCCGCGCAATGCAGTGCCCGGCAAAGCCTTGCTGGTGGTGAACAACGGCATAAGGCACGGGCCGGCGCAGAGCCCGGACTATACCCGCGAAGCATTGCGCGAAGTGGCTCTAAAGTCGCATATGGCCGTGGTCATGATCAGCGATGCGCCCAACCAGTACGTGACCTTCGGTGATGTCGAGAAGCCCCTGCGCGAGGATGACGCCGTGGCGCATACCTGGGCACATTCGCTGCGCGGTGCCGCGCCGGAACTACCACTGCATGTGCCGATGGCTGCGGCGGCGAGCCGGGCGATGGACCTGGCCGTGCTGGAACTGGGTAAGCAAGGGCTCACGGTGGACAGTTTCATCATCACGGGTGCCTCCAAGCGTGGCTGGAGCGCGTGGCTCACGGCGCTGGCCGATGAGCGGGTGATGGCCATCGTGCCTGCCGTAATCGACGTGGCGGACACCTCGGACATGCTGGCTGGATTGCGCAAGCGCTATGGCGGTCACTGGCCCTTGGCACTGGGCTCCTACCAGCAGGCCGGTGTGCTGCAACAACTGGGCACCCCGGCATTCGAGCGGCTGATGGCGCTGGTGGACCCGATGCAGTACCTGAACGAGGAGGGGCAGCGCCTGGCGATTCCCAAGTACCTGGTGTCTGCCAGCGGCGATGATTTCTTCGTGCCCGACCCCGTCACCGATTATCAGCAACGCCTGCCAGGCCAGACCAGCCTTAGAGTGTTGCCGAACTCGGACCACGGCGGGGTGCGTCAGCAGGTGGTCAGCACCCTGGTGCCGGCGGTAACGCGCCTGCGCGATGGTAAACCCCTGCCGAGCGTGCAGGTGTCAGAGGGCGGGCAGCCCGGGCAGATGGCTGTCGACTTCTCCGAGCCGCCCGTGGCAGTGAGGGTATGGACGGCAAGCAACAGCCAGGATCGGGACTTCCGCTATGCCTGCGGGGTGCGCTACCAGTCCGAGACACTGGTGCCTCAGCAGCACTTCACCCTGCAACGCACGGCGCCAGCGACGGGGTGGCAGGCGCAGTTCGTCGAGGCGAAGTTCGCTGATGGCTTCATCGCCACCAGCCCGGTCAGCGTGCTGCCGCAGACATATCCCGCGCATCAGCCGACGGATCACGGCGGTGCTTGCCGCAGCTTCCTGGCGGGCGGTGCGTGAGCAGCAGGCTCAGTGCGGCATGCCCAGTTCGGCGTCGTCCAGCAGGGCCTTGGCCAATGCACTGAGGTAGTGCGCGGCCCAGATCAGTTGCGGGTCATTGTCCATGACGGCGGTCAGGGTCAGGTCGCGCACGCAACCCAGCAGTTCGGAAGCTTGATCGCGGGCGTCCTGGCAGGGGATGCCTGCGCAGACCTGGAACAGGGGTTGTTTGTGCTCTTCGCCCTGGTAGAAGCAGGTTTTGCCGGGAGTGGTGTGGTTGTTTTCGGTCATTGGTTTTTCACCCGGAGTGTTGTTGTGGATGGCACCGGCTTCGCGGGCATGCCCGCGAAAAGGCGAGCATCAATGCGTGCTGCCGGCACGTTCCAAGGCGAGCGACAAGGCATCCGCCTGCCCCCAGGCCAACTGCAGGGCCCGCAAGCCATTCACCAGCGTCTCCCGCGTGCGGTCATCCTCGATGCCGTCGAGGGCGCGGTGGCTGTGGTTGTAGGCGATCATCAGGTAGTGGGTGATGTTGACCACGACGTGGTCGAGGGGGACGAGGTTTTCGCAGATGGCGTGGGTGAGGGTCGTGCCGTCTGGGAGGTCGAAGTGGTGGGGTGGGTCGGGGACGATTTTTTTCATGGCTGGCTCTCATGTCATTTACCCCACCCGTTCGTTTCCACACGAAAGGGTGGCGGTTGTACACGGAGTGGAAAACCAGGCATGAGAACCCCGGCAGGCCTAACGGCCTTCCGCGTACAACCGCCATATCGACAGTCGCAGTTCTCATGAATTTCCGGGTTTCCACACCCGATCGCTGAACCATTCAGCGACCTGGAAAGCCTAGGGGGACAGGTTTCCAGTAACAATCAGACGCGAGTCGACAGGGTTTGTAGGGTATTTCGCGAGGACTGATGTCGCCAGCCCAAACCTGTAGGAACTATCTGTATCAATAGTGGGAAATTTTCTTATTGGAATAGATGAACAGTTTTGAGTTGCCTTGGGTCGGAGATGTGAAGACTTGATTTTGGGCAAACTGGAAGCCGATATTTCCAGTGTCGGTTGCAGCATGTTTCTTTCTACTCAATTACTTACCAAGCTGTCTTTGGCAATAGCCGATGGCCTCAGTACGCTGCCTATTGGCAATTGATTGAGGCTGAAAATGAAGGGCAAGGGGTGGAAGGAACACCTGGCTCGTGGCCAGATCGAGGTCGCAGGCAGTTCGTGGAGTCTGCTTCATTTGCGTCCAATCTCACATCGGTTGAAGATCCCGGGCCTGGCTGATCGGGGAATGGGGGAAGTAGCACTGGCGGTCGAGTACTCAAGTCACTGCGTCAGCTATGGTCCCAAGCAAGGTACTGAACTGGACTTCGAACATATGGGGCACGATCACCTCTTGATCGATCATCGGGGAATTCGCCGTGCCTTCTGCCCCTGGTCGTCACAAGCTGTCAGTTCAGTTGCCTTCGATTATTGCTTCGTTGCCTGAGCGACAGTGCCTTTTTACTGGGCATAGCAACTGGTTGACCATCGAGGGTAATCAGTTCGGGTATCCGGAGGGCAGTCGATATGAGGTGTATTTCAACTTGCGTCGAGACTCGCCCAGTAGTCTGAGGCTCTATGTCGAAAGCGCTTATGTGCGTGACCCTGGCCATCCTTCGAATCGGCCTACGGCGCTGAAGCGGCACGAGAAGATTAAAGGCTGGTTGCTGATGCTGAAGAAACTGAGAAATGAGCCGATTCGACGGCCTGTAAGGCAATAGCAGCCTGTAAAAATACGAAACCCCCAATGAAGGGGGTCGTATCGCGGATGCCCTTAGGGACTAATCCCATCAACCGGCACGGCCGGAACCAGGTGGCGGCGTCTAGACACTTCCTGACGGAAGCTCCGTGTACATCGAGACGAGTTAAAGTCTATTGAGTCCTAGCGGGACCGTCAACGCCCAACCACCTTCGGCTTGTAAGCACAATACCCCGGCCGCGGCCCGACCTTGGGGTGGTTGCGGCAGGTATCCGGCCGTTTGTCATAGATGGTGCACAGCCGGCTCTTGCGATCCAGGTACATACAGTCATCGTTGCTCATCCGGGTCAGGGTGAAGATCCCCGACTTCTGGTTGAAGCGCTCGACGATGCCTTCCTTCTGCAGGCGCTTGGCCACATTCTTCGGCGGTTCATCTTTCTCGAACTCGTCGACCACGCCGATGCGGATCAGATCCTTGATCTTCACCTCCACTGGCAGGGTGCAGCAGGTCGAATGGCAGCCATGGCACATGTTGCTGGTGTAGCGCTGCCAGGTCTCCAGGCGGTCGACTTCGGCTGCGGCGATCAGGGTCGTTTTCATCGTTATGGGGGTGAATCACGGTCTTGGGGCGCGCGATCATACCGGAATTGTTCAATTTATGAACAACCTTTTGACCGAATGCGCAAACGTTCATGAAAACCGCGAACACTGGCTGTCGCTCTCGGTCGAAGCGTCTAGGCTCAACAGTCTCCCTCCGCTTTCGTCAACTTGCCCGAGGATGCCGCATGTCCCAGGAACCTAAAGCACGTGACGCCGAAGTCGCGGATTTTCGCGCTGCTGTACTGGATAAGCTGACCTACGCGGTCGGCAAGGACCCGGAGCATGCATTCGACCACGACTGGTTCGAAGCCATCGCCCTGGCCGCGCGTGATCACATGGTCGACCATTGGATGGACCACACCCGCCGCGCCTATCGACGCAGCCAGAAGCGGGTCTACTACCTTTCCCTGGAATTTCTCATTGGCCGCCTGCTCTACGACAGCCTGAGCAACCTGGGCTTGCTGGATATCGCCCGGGACGCCCTCGAAGGCCTGAACGTCGATCTGGAGCGCATTCGCCTGCTGGAGCCGGATGCCGCCTTGGGCAATGGTGGCCTTGGCCGCCTGGCGGCCTGCTTCATGGAGAGCATGTCGACCTTGGGCATCGCCGCCCATGGCTACGGCATCCGTTACGAACACGGCCTGTTCCGCCAAGCGCTGGTCGATGGCTGGCAACAAGAGCAGACCGAGAACTGGCTGGACTTCGGTAACCCCTGGGAGTTCGAGCGGGCCGAGGTCATCTACCCGATCAGTTTCGGTGGTAGCGTCGAAACCGTGCACGACATCCACGGTCAGCAACGCCAGGTGTGGTCGCCGGGCGAGACGGTGCGCGCTGTAGCCTACGACACGCCGGTGGTCGGCTGGCGCGGTGCCAGCGTCAACACCTTGCGCCTGTGGCGGGCGCGGGCACTGGAAGAGCTGCACCTGGAGCGCTTCAATGCTGGTGACCACCTGGGTGCCGTCGCCGAAGTGGCGCGGGCCGAGAGCATCTCGCGGGTGCTGTATCCGGCGGATAGCACCGAGGCCGGCCAGGAGCTGCGCCTGCGCCAGGAGTACTTCTTTGTTTCGGCGTCGCTGCAGGACCTGCTGCGCCGCCATCTGAACATGCACCAGAACCTGCTCAACCTGCCGGACGCGGCCGCAATCCAGCTGAATGACACGCACCCGTCGATCGCCGTGGCTGAGCTGATGCGGCTATTGGTCGACCAGCACGAAATTCCCTGGGACAAGGCCTGGGAGCTGACGGTCGGCACGCTGGCCTACACCAACCACACCCTGCTGCCCGAGGCTCTGGAAACCTGGCCGGTGGCGCTGATGGAACGCATGCTGCCGCGGCACATGCAGATCATCTACCTCATCAACGCCTACCATATCGACAGCCTGCGGGCCAAAGGCCTGCACGACTTCGATGTGCTGCGCGCGGTCTCGCTGATCGAAGAGGACAACGGCCGCCGGGTGCGCATGGGCAACCTGGCATTCCTGGGTTCGCACAGCGTCAATGGCGTGTCGGCGCTGCACAGCAAGCTGATGAAGAGCACGGTGTTCGCCGAGCTGCACAAGCTCTACCCGGAGCGGATCAACAACAAGACCAACGGCATCACCTTCCGCCGCTGGCTGTACCAGTCCAACCCGCAGTTGACCGAGATGCTGGTCGAGGCACTCGGGCCGGAGCTCAAGGACGACCCCGAGGGGCGCCTGGCCGGGCTGGTGCCGTTCGCCGACAAAGCCAGCTTCCGCAAGCAGTTCGCCGCCCAGCGTTTGCACAGCAAGCGTGCCCTGGCCAGCATCATCCAGGACCGGATTGGCGTTACAGTCAACCCCGAAGCGCTGTTCGACGTGCAGGTCAAGCGCATCCACGAGTACAAGCGCCAGTTGCTCAACCTGTTGCACACCGTGGCGCTGTACCAGGCCATGCGCAACGAGCCCGCTACCAATTGGGTGCCGCGGGTGAAGATCTTCGCCGGTAAGGCCGCGGCCAGTTATCACCAGGCCAAGCTGATCATCAAGCTGGCCAACGACATCGCCCGGGTGGTCAACAACGACCCGACCGTGCGCGGCCTGCTCAAGGTGGTGTTCCTGCCCAACTACAACGTCAGCCTGGCCGAAAGCATCATCCCGGCGGCGGACCTTTCGGAGCAGATCTCCACCGCCGGTTACGAAGCGTCCGGCACCAGCAACATGAAGTTCGGCCTCAACGGCGCACTGACCATTGGCACGCTCGACGGCGCCAATGTCGAGATGTGCGAGCAGGTGGGGGCGGACAACATGTTCATCTTCGGCCTGACCGCGCAGCAGGTGGAGGCGCGGCGCAAGGCGGGGGACTTTGGTGCGAATGCGGCGATTGCCGCATCCAGCCGCCTGAGCGATGTGTTGCAGGCGATTCGCAGCGGGGTGTTCTCGCCGGATGATCCATCGCGTTATGCGGGGCTGATCGACGGGCTGGTGAGCTACGACCGCTTCCTGGTGTGCGCCGACTTCGATGCCTACTGGGATGCCCAGCGGCGGGTCGAGGAGCTGTGGCACACACCGCAGCAATGGTGGCGCATGGCAGTGCTGAACACGGCGCGGATGGGCTGGTTCTCCTCGGACCGGACCATTCGTGAATACGCCACCGAGATCTGGAAGGCACTGGACTGAGCCAAGGGGCCGCACAGCGGCCCCAGCCGACCATTGGCCGGGCACTTGCTGAACTCAACGGCGGAAGTCGAGTCTCTTTGCTCGCTAGGCTGCAACTCTCCCTGTAAACTGCGGGGGTTTTTCACCCCCTATCCTTTCGGAGCCATACATGTCCCGCGTTACCCTGAGTCGCTATCTGATTGAGCAGACCCGCAGCAACAATACCCCTGCCGATCTGCGCTTCCTGATCGAAGTGGTGGCGCGTGCGTGCAAGGAAATCAGCCATCACGTGTCCAAAGGCGCCCTCGGCGGCGTGCTGGGCAGCATGGGCACTGAAAACGTGCAGGGCGAAGTCCAGAAGAAACTGGACGTGATCTCCAACGATATCCTGCTCGAAGCCAACGAGTGGGGCGGCCACCTGGCCGGCATGGCGTCCGAGGAAATGGACAACGCCTACCAGATCCCGGGCAAGTACCCGAAAGGCGCCTACCTGCTGGTCTTCGACCCGCTGGACGGCTCGTCCAACATCGACGTCAACGTCTCGGTCGGCACCATCTTCTCGGTACTGCGTTGCCCTAACGAGTACCTGAGCCAGAACGAAACCCTGAACGAAAACGCCTTCCTGCAGCCAGGCACCCAGCAGGTCGCTGCTGGTTACGCCATCTACGGCCCGCAGACCATGCTGATCCTGACCCTGGGCAACGGCGTCAAGGGCTTCACCCTGGACCGCGAACTGGGCAGCTTCGTTCTGACCCACGAGAACATCCGCGTGCCGGAAAGCACCGCCGAGTTCGCCATCAACATGTCCAACCAGCGTCACTGGGAAGCCCCGGTGCAGCGCTACGTGGGCGAACTGCTGGCTGGCGAGACCGGCCCGCTGAAGAAGAACTACAACATGCGCTGGATCGCCTCGATGGTGGCCGACGTGCACCGTATCCTGACCCGTGGCGGTCTGTTCATGTACCCGCGCGATGCCCGCGACCCAAGCAAGCCGGGCAAGCTGCGCCTGATGTACGAAGCCAACCCGATGTCGTTCATCATCGAACAGGCCGGCGGCGTATCCACCGATGGTTACCAGCGCATCCTCGACATCAAGCCGGAGGGCCTGCACCAGCGCGTGTCGGTGATCCTCGGCTCGAAGGAAGAGGTCGAGCGCGTAACCGCCTACCACAAGGAGTAAGTCATGCTCGCACCTTGGCAGCCGTTGCTGGAGTGGTGGTTCGGTTGGGGCACCAGTCCCCAGGCCGTGGCTGACGAGAAGAGCACACTGTGGTTCGGCAAGCATCACGATGCCGAAGCCCAGGCGCTGTTTGGCGACCTGGTCGAGCACGCCCTGGCGGGTGGGCTCGACGAGTGGCAGCAGAGCCCGCAGGGTTGGCTTGGTTTGCTGATCCTGCTGGACCAGCTGCCGCGCATGCTCTACCGCGACACGCCGCGCGCCTTCGAAGGTGACCGGAGGGCGCAGGTGGTGGCCATGCAGGGCCTGCAGAAAAACTGGGATTACCAGCTGCTGCCGATCCAGCGGGTGTTCGTGCTGCTGGTGCTGGAGCATGCCGAGGTGCTGGACTGGCAGAACCTGTGCGTCGAGCGTTACCAGGTGCTGCTGGAAGAGCAGCCGGAAGATCACCGGCGCTTGTTCGAAGGCTTCCTCGATTATGCCGAGCAGCACCAGCGGGTGATTGCCCGCTTCGGCCGCTTCCCGCACCGCAACCTGGTGCTGGGGCGACCGAGTACCAGCGAAGAGATGGACTTCCTGCTGGAGCCTGGGTCCAGGTTCTAGTGCCAATGGGGCTGCTTTGCAGCCCATCGCGACCTGCGGTCGCTCCTACAAGGGATCGCGGTTTCGCGTAGGAGCGACCACAGGTCGCGATGGGCCACGTAGCGGCCCCTGCGGTTTCAGATCCTGAAGCTGCCCACCAGATGCTTCAACCGCTCGACCTGATGCTCAAGGTCGGTGCAGGCACGCAAGGTGCTCTGCAGGTTCTGCACCCCTTCCTGATTCAACGTATTGATCTCGGTGATGTCGACATTGATCGACTCGACCACGGCCGTCTGCTCCTCGGTGGCAGTGGCCACCGACTGGTTCATGCCATCGATCTCGCCAATGCGCTGGGTCACGCTGCCCAGGCGCTCGCCGGCCTGGTTGGCGATGCCCACGCTGTGGTCGCTGTGCTGACGGCTCTGGTTCATGGTGCTGACCGCCACTTGCGCGCCGGCCTGCAACTCCTCGATCAGGCGCTGCACCTGCTGTGCCGACTCCTGGGTGCGGTGGGCCAGGTTGCGGACCTCGTCGGCCACCACGGCAAAGCCACGCCCTGCCTCGCCGGCACGGGCCGCTTCGATCGCGGCGTTGAGCGCCAGCAGGTTGGTCTGCTGGGAAATACCGCTGATCACATCGAGGATCTGGCCGATGTTGGCGGTGTGGGCATTGAGCGTCTCGATGTTGCCGCACGAGTCGCTGATGCGTGCCGACAGCTGGTTCATTACGTCGATGGTGCGTCCGACCACTTGCTGGCCGTCCTCGGCCAGGCCACGCGCTTCGCTGGAATGTTGCGAGGCCAGCGCGGCATTCTGGGCGATTTCCTGGGCGGCGGCGCCCAGTTCGTTGATGGCTGCCGCCACGCTGCTGGTACGGCTGGACTGCTGGTCGGCATTGGTGATCGAGGCATTCGAAGCGGTCACCACCTGGGCGGCCACGGCGTTGACCTGGCCGGTGGCCGAGGCCACTTCGCGGATCGACTCGTGAATACGCTCGACAAAGCGGTTGAACGATTGGCCAAGACTGCCGAATTCATCCTGGGCGTGGATGGTCAGGCGTCGGGTAAGGTCGCCTTCGCCCTCGGCGATGTCATGCATGGCTCGGCCCATCAGGTGCAGTGGCTCCATCAGCACGCGGATCAGCAGGCCGAGCAGGGCGATAATGGCCACCACCGCGATCAAGGTGGCGATGATGGCGGAGGTGCGCAGCTCACCCAGCATGGCGAACGCTGCATCCTGGTCGAGTACCAGGGCCACGTACCAGTCCGCCGACGGCACACCGTCGACGTGGGTGAAGCTGATGAACTGCTTATGGCCATCGATTTCGACTTCCTTCAGGCCGCTGCCGATTTGCGGGGTGTCCTGCGGGTAGATGTCGGCCAGGGTTTTCAGGGCCAGGTCGGCTTTGGGGTGGATGAGGATCTTGCCTTCGCCGTTGACGATGAACGCATGGCCCTGGCCGTCGAAGTTCAGGGCGTTGATCAGGTTGCTGATGGTCTGCAGGTCGGTGTCGACGCCGCTGACGCCGATCAGCCGGCCCGCTTGCTGCACCGGGGTAGCCAGGGTGATCACCAGCTTGCCGGCAGAGGCCGAGATATACGGTTCGGTAACGATGGTCTGGCCGCTGGCACTGGCCGCCTTGTACCAGCCCCGCACCCGCGGGTCGTAGTCGGCGGCGCGGTTACCCACCGGTACCGACTGCATGCTGCCGTCCTGGCCGCCGAAGTAGGTGAGCTGGAAGTTCTTGCCATACACCGGCAAAGCCAGGCTGCGGTCCAGGCTGGCTTTGCCTGGCCCATCGACAGCGACTTGCTGGGCCAGTGAGTCGAGCAACTGGATGCGGCTGTCGAGCCAGTTGCGGATGTTGCCGGCGGTGAGGTTGCCCAGGTCCTGCAGGTTGGTCTGCGTGTCGCTGCGCAGGGACTGGCGTTGTCGGTAGTCGTTGAACAGCACGAAACAGGTAAAGGCAACGGCCACCACAAGGGCGGCGGCCAGCAGGATCTTGTGGCTGAACTTGAGGTTCTTGGTCATTTTTCTGGTCTGCACAAGGCAAGGCATAGGAGGGCGCTGTGGCCATGCGCCACAGCGTGCTCGCTGTGTCGTCGCGGCGCGGCAAAACATTAATCGTTTGCGCAGGTCCAGCCGACCAACGGCTTACGACTAAAGCGGTGTCGCCAGGGAACCAGGGAGGGTTTTTCCCGTCGAAGGACACTGCAGGCCACTCGCCTGTGTCTATTTTCCAGGAGTGTCCCTTCATGTCGTTGCGTTCCCTCGCCCTGTTGTCCTTGTGCGTCGTCCTGACTGCGTGCAGCAAGATCAATCAGGAAAACTATTCCAAGCTCAAGGCCGGCATGAACAAGGCCGAGGTCGAGCAACTGCTCGGCACGCCCACCGAGTGCTCCGGCGCGCTGGGCATGAGCAGCTGTACCTGGGGGGACGAAAAGAGCTTCATCAGCGTGCAATACGCGGCCGACAAGGTGCTGATCTACTCCGGGCAGGGCCTCAAATGAGGCGTCTGCACGTACTGCTGGGGCTGTGCCTGGTCATGTTGCTGGGGGGCTGTGCCACCTCCGCCACCGACCCGCTGGCGCCGAAGACCGCCGGTAATGTCGACCTCAAGCGCTATCAGGGCAAGTGGTACGAACTGGCGCGCCTGCCGATGAAGTACCAGGCCGAGTGCGCGCAGTCCGAAGCGCATTACAACCTCAAGCCCGATGGCTCGTACGGTGTGCTCAACCGCTGCCGCACGATGGGGGATGAATGGCTGCGCGCCGAGGGGCACGCCAACATCCAGGAGCCGGGGCACACCGACAGGCTGTGGGTGGAGTTCGACAACTGGTTTACCCGCCTGGTACCGGGCGTGGCCAAAGGCGAGTACTGGATACTGTACGTGGACGACCACTACCGCACCGCGATCGTCGGCAGCCCGGACCGCAAGTACCTGTGGATCCTTTCGCGCACGCCGACGCTGCCGGTGTGGGAGCGCGAGAGCCTGATGTCCAAGGCCCGCCAGCAGGGCTATGACACCAGCCGCTTGATCTGGCGTACGCCGGACAAGCAGATTGTGCAGATGCATTGATAAGACGGGGGCCGCTTTAGCGGCCCCTCTGCATTCAGCTCAGTAGCGCTCGCAACACACCGGCAAACGCCTGTCGGCTTTCCTCTTCGTGGGCATGCTGCCCTTGGCGCACCACCCATTTGCCATTGACCATCACATCCCGCACCTGACGGTCGCCGCCCGCGAACAGCCAGCGGTTGAGAATGCCGTCTCCCTCGGCCATGGCAATATACGGGTCCTGCCCATCCAGCACCAGCCAGTCGGCCCGCTTGCCTACCGCCAATTCACCAACCTGCTGCCCCAGTGCCTGAGCCCCACCAATCAGCGCCGCGTCATACAGCGTGCGCCCGACCATCGGCTGGTCGCCGCGGTACAGCCGGTTACGCCGCTGATCCCGCAGGCGCTGACCGTATTCCAGCCAACGCAGCTCCTCGACCACGCTCAGCGACACATGGCTGTCCGAACCAATGCCCATGCGCCCGCCCTGGGCCAGGAAGTCCACCGCCGGGAAGATACCGTCGCCCAGGTTGGCTTCGGTGGTCAGGCACAAGCCGGCCACTGCGCCACTGCGCGCCATGGCCGTGACTTCGTCGACTTTGGCGTGGGTGGCGTGCACCAGGCACCAGCGGTGGTCCACGTCGACATGTTCATACAGCCACTGCAGCGGCCGCAGCCCGCTCCAGGCCAGGCAATCGTCGACTTCCTTCTGCTGTTCGGCGATGTGGATATGAATCGGACATTGCTGATTGCCGGCTGCCAGCACCTCGGCGATCTGACCGGGCGTGACCGCGCGCAGTGAGTGGAAGCACAAGCCCAGCTGTTGCGTGGGTTGTGCTGCCAACGCTGGCGCCAGCTGCGCCTGCAGTTGCAGGTACTGTTCAGTGGTATTGATGAAGCGTCGCTGCCCTTCATTCGGTGCCTGGCCGCCGAAACCGGCATGGCTGTACAGCACCGGCAGCAAAGTCAGGCCGATGCCGCTGCTGGCCGCAGCCGCACTGATGCGACGGGACAGCTCGGCCGGGTCGGCGTAGGCCTTGCCCGCTTGGTCATGGTGCACGTAGTGGAATTCTGCCACCGAGGTGTAACCAGCCTTGAGCATCTCGATGTACAGCTGGCGGGCAATGACCTGCAGCTGCTCCGGGGTGATCTTGCCGACCAGCCGATACATCAGTTCGCGCCAGGTCCAGAAGCTGTCGTTGGGGTTGCCCGCGACTTCCGCCAGCCCCGCCATGGCCCGCTGGAACGCATGCGAGTGCAGGTTGGGCATGCCCGGCAGCAGCGGCCCGGCCAGGCGCTCGGCGCCTTCGGCCGAGGCGTCGGCTTCGATCCGGCTCAGCAGGCCATCACTGGAGACTTCGAAGCGGACGTTACTGGCCCAGCCCGTGGGCAGCAGGGCGCGTTCGGCAAAATAGGCGGACATCGGCAAAAATCCTGTTATTGTTTAACTTGTATATACATATACAGGCGTTTGCCTGCCGGGTAAACTGCGGCAAGCTACCGCTCATTCCATTGCCTAAGGACTCAACGCCGTGCCGACACCTCCTGTCTCCGCGCTGGTTGCCCAGATGGGCGAGGGCCCGGCGCCGCTGTATGCCCGGGTCAAGCAGATGATCATCCAGCAGATCGAAAACGGCAGCTGGCCACCGCATCACCGGGTGCCTTCGGAGAGCGAACTGGTCAGCGAGCTGGGCTTCAGTCGCATGACCATCAACCGCGCCTTGCGTGAACTCACTGCTGAAGGCCTGCTGGTGCGGATGCAGGGCGTGGGTACCTTCGTCGCCGAGCCCAAGTCCCGTTCGGCGTTGTTCGAGGTCAACAACATCGCCGACGAGATCGCCGGTCGTGGCCACCAGCATAGCTGCCAGGTGATCAAGCTGGCCGAGGAGGCCGCCGGTTCCGAGCGCGCCCTGGCCCTGGACATGCGCGAAGGGCAGCGGGTGTTCCACTCGTTGATCGTGCATTACGAGAACGGCGTGCCAGTGCAGATCGAAGATCGCTACGTCAACGCGGCGATTGCCCCCGAGTACCTCAAGCAGGACTTCACCCGGCAGACGCCTTATGCCTATTTGTCCCAGGTCGCGCCGCTGACCGAAGGCGAGCACGTGGTCGAGGCGATTCTCGCCGAGCCCGAAGAGTGCCGCCTGCTGCAGATCGAGCGCGGCGAGCCCTGCCTGCTGATCCGCCGTCGTACCTGGTCCGGCCGCCAGCCAGTAACTGCCGCCCGGCTGATTCACCCCGGTTCCCGTCACCGCCTTGAAGGACGTTTCAGTAAATGACCCAGTTGCAGTTGCTGCGTGCGCAGGATTACCCGCGCATGCCCTGGAAGAACGGTGGCGGTTTCACCGAAGAGATCACCCGCGACAACGGCGAGGGGCTCGATGGCTTCGGCTGGCGCCTGTCGATCGCCGATATCGAGGAATCGGGCGGGTTTTCCGTGTTTGCCGGCTACCAGCGGATCATTACCGTGCTGCAGGGCGAAGGCATGCGCTTGCTGGTCGACGACCAGGCCAGCCGGCCGCTGCTGCCGTTCGATGCATTCGCCTTCAGTGGCGAGAGCCAGGTCAGCTGCAAATTGCTCGGTGGGGCGATCCGCGACTTCAACCTGATCTATGCGCCGCAGCGCTATCGGGCGCGCTTGCAGTGGTTCGACGGCACCAGCCGGCTGTACAGCTCGGCGTCGACGGTGTTGCTGTTTGCCGCGAGCAATCAGGTTGAAGTGGCGATGGCTGGGCATGAAACACAGCGATTGGGCCTGCATGACTGCCTGCGGCTGGAGGGCAATGATGGGTTGCTGGGGCTGGATGTGCAGGGGCGATTCTGTCTGATCGAGCTGGTAGGGCGCTGAGGGTTCGCCTTTAGGTTTTTAGCGCCTGTGAAATCGAGCGCCGCCCGCGCGGCGCATCGCGAGCTTTGCTCGCTCCTACGTTTGTTTCGGGCCAGTAACGCCTGTGACAGGCGCGCGCGGCCGCCTTCTTGGTACGACGCGATATCGTTCCATGCGCCAAGGCGTCCGCGCGCAAATCCCCCAGAAAACATTGGCCCGAAACAAACGTAGGAGCGAGCGCAGCTCGCGATGCGCCGCGCGGGCGGCGCTCGATCTGCGCGCCAACATAAATCTCAAGCCAAGAACGGCAGGGTCCAACTATTTTGGTTGTCCATGCTTGTACATACAAGTAAAGATGTGTTTGTATATTGACCACGACACAACTGCCCGCGGACAACCGCCGAGGACCTTCCCGTGACCGACAACAACAAATACCGTGACGTTGAAATCCGTGCCCCACGTGGCAACAAGCTGACCGCCAAGAGCTGGCTGACCGAAGCGCCACTGCGCATGCTGATGAACAACCTCGACCCGCAGGTCGCGGAAAACCCCAAAGAGCTGGTGGTGTATGGCGGCATCGGCCGCGCCGCGCGCAACTGGGCCTGCTACGACAAGATCGTCGAAACCCTGACCCGCCTGGAAGACGACGAAACCCTGCTGGTGCAGTCGGGCAAGCCGGTCGGCGTGTTCAAGACCCACAGCAACGCCCCGCGTGTACTGATCGCCAACTCCAACCTGGTGCCGCACTGGGCCAACTGGGAACACTTCAACGAACTGGACGCCAAGGGCCTGGCCATGTACGGCCAGATGACCGCCGGCAGCTGGATCTACATCGGCAGCCAGGGCATCGTCCAGGGCACCTACGAAACCTTCGTCGAAGCCGGCCGCCAGCACTACGGTGGAAGCCTCAAAGGCAAGTGGGTACTGACCGCCGGCCTCGGCGGCATGGGCGGCGCCCAGCCACTGGCCGCCACCCTGGCCGGTGCCTGCTCGCTGAACATCGAATGCCAGCAGAGCCGCATCGACTTCCGCCTGGAAACCCGCTACGTCGACGAACAGGCCACTGACCTCGACGACGCTCTGTCGCGTATTGCCAAGTACACCGCCGAAGGCAAGGCAATCTCCATTGCCCTGCACGGCAACGCCGCCGAAATCCTGCCAGAGCTGGTCAAGCGTGGCGTGCGCCCGGACATGGTCACCGACCAGACCAGCGCCCACGACCCACTGAACGGCTACCTGCCAGCCGGCTGGACCTGGGAGCAGTACCGCGACCGCGCGCAGACCGAACCGGCTGCAGTGGTCAAGGCCGCCAAGCAGTCGATGGCCGTGCACGTACAGGCCATGCTCGACTTCCAGAAGCAGGGCATCCCGACCTTCGACTACGGCAACAACATCCGCCAGATGGCCAAGGAAGAGGGCGTGGCCAACGCCTTCGATTTCCCAGGCTTCGTCCCGGCCTACATCCGCCCGCTGTTCTGCCGCGGCATCGGCCCGTTCCGCTGGGCGGCGCTGTCCGGTGATGCCGAAGACATCTACAAGACCGACGCCAAGGTCAAGGAACTGATCCCCGACGACGCCCACCTGCACCGCTGGCTGGACATGGCCCGCGAGCGCATCAGCTTCCAGGGCCTGCCGGCCCGTATCTGCTGGGTTGGCCTGGGCCTGCGCGCCAAGCTCGGCCTGGCCTTCAACGAAATGGTCCGCAGCGGCGAGCTGTCGGCGCCGGTGGTGATCGGCCGTGACCACCTGGACTCAGGTTCCGTGTCCAGCCCCAACCGCGAAACCGAAGCCATGCGCGACGGCTCCGACGCCGTGTCCGACTGGCCGCTGCTCAACGCCCTGCTCAACACCGCAGGCGGCGCCACCTGGGTTTCGCTGCACCACGGCGGTGGCGTGGGCATGGGCTTCTCCCAGCACTCGGGCATGGTCATCGTCTGCGACGGTACCGATGAAGCCGCCGAGCGTATCGCTCGCGTGCTGACCAACGACCCGGGGACTGGCGTGATGCGCCACGCCGATGCCGGTTACGACATCGCTATCGACTGCGCCAAGGAGCAGGGCCTCGACCTGCCAATGATCACGGGCTGATCGCTGCGCTTTGAGTGATACTGAACAATAAGAGGGGCCTGCGGGCCCCTGACAGAATTGGAGTAGCGAAGTGACCGTACTGACCCTCAAGCCCGGCACCCTGACCCTGGCCCAACTGCGCGCCATCCACGCCGCACCGCTGCGCCTGCAACTGGACGCCAGTGCTGGCCCGGCCATCGACGCCAGCGTCGCCTGCGTTGAGCAGATCATTGCCGAAGACCGTACCGCCTACGGCATCAACACCGGTTTCGGCCTGCTGGCCTCGACCCGCATCGCCAGCCACGACCTCGAGAACCTGCAGCGCTCGCTGGTGCTGTCCCACGCCGCCGGTATCGGTGCGCCGCTGGACGACGCTCTGGTGCGGCTGATCATGGTCCTCAAGATCAACAGCCTCAGCCGCGGTTTCTCCGGTATCCGCCGCAAAGTCATCGATGCGCTGATCGCCCTGGTCAACGCCGAGGTATACCCGCACATCCCGCTCAAGGGCTCGGTCGGCGCTTCCGGCGACCTGGCACCGCTGGCGCACATGTCGCTGGTACTGCTGGGCGAAGGCAAGGCCCGTCATCAGGGCCAGTGGCTGTCGGCTACCGAAGCCCTGGCGGTCGCCGGCCTCGAGCCGCTGACCCTGGCTGCCAAGGAGGGCCTGGCCCTGCTCAACGGCACCCAGGCTTCCACCGCCTACGCCCTGCGTGGCCTGTTCCAGGCAGAAGACCTGTATGCCGCCGCCATCGCCTGCGGTGGCCTGAGCGTTGAGGCGGCGCTGGGTTCGCGTTCGCCGTTCGATGCGCGTGTTCACGAAGTGCGTGGTCAGCGTGGCCAGATCGACACCGCTGCCTGCTTCCGCGACCTGCTGGGCGACTCCAGCGAAGTGTCGCTGTCGCACAAGAACTGCGACAAGGTCCAGGACCCATACTCGCTGCGCTGCCAGCCACAGGTCATGGGCGCCTGCCTGACCCAGATCCGCCAGGCTGCCGAAGTGCTGGGCATCGAAGCCAACGCCGTGTCGGACAACCCGTTGGTGTTCGCCGCCGAAGGCGACGTGATTTCCGGCGGCAACTTCCACGCCGAGCCGGTGGCCATGGCCGCCGACAACCTCGCCCTGGCGATCGCCGAGATCGGTTCGCTGAGCGAGCGCCGCATCTCGCTGATGATGGACAAGCACATGTCCCAGCTGCCGCCATTCCTGGTGGAAAACGGCGGCGTCAACTCCGGCTTCATGATTGCCCAGGTCACCGCAGCTGCCCTGGCCAGCGAGAACAAGGCCTTGTCGCACCCACATAGTGTCGATAGCCTGCCGACCTCGGCCAACCAGGAAGACCACGTGTCGATGGCCCCGGCTGCTGGCAAGCGCCTGTGGGAAATGGCCGAGAACACCCGTGGCGTGCTGGCCATCGAATGGCTGGGTGCGTGTCAGGGGCTGGACCTGCGCAAAGGCCTGAAGACTTCGACGAAGCTGGAGCAGGCGCGTCAGGCGCTGCGTCGTGAAGTGCCGCACTACGACCGTGACCGCTTCTTCGCGCCGGACATCGAGGCAGCCGTCGAGCTGCTGGCCAGGGGCAGCCTGACCGGGCTGCTGCCTGCTGGTGTCCTGCCTAGCCTGTGATGCCCCGGGGCCGCTTTGCGGCCCGTCGCCGGCGAGCCGGCTCCCACATAGACAGCTATAACCCGCTCTCTGTGGGAGCCGGCTTGCCGGCGATTGGGCTGCACGGCAGCCCCCATCGACCTCACGACCACAAAAACAATTTAAGGACGTGACATGCAACAAGCTCAAGGTCTCAAGCGCGGGCTAACGGCCCGCCACATCCGTTTCATGGCCCTTGGCTCCGCCATCGGCACCGGCCTGTTCTACGGCTCCGCCTCGGCCATCCAGATGGCCGGCCCGGCCGTGCTGCTGGCGTACCTGATCGGCGGCGCTGCGGTGTTCATGGTCATGCGCGCCCTCGGCGAGATGGCCGTGCACAACCCGGTGGCCGGCTCCTTCGGGCACTACGCCACCACCTACCTCGGCCCCATGGCCGGCTTCATCCTCGGCTGGACCTACGCCTTCGAGATGGTCATCGTGGCCATCGCCGACATCACCGCCTTCGGTATCTACATGGGCTTCTGGTTCCCGGAAGTGGCCCGCTGGATCTGGGTACTGGGCATCGTCTTCGTGATCGGCGGCCTCAACCTGTGCAACGTCAAGGTGTTCGGCGAAATGGAGTTCTGGCTGTCGCTGCTCAAGGTCGGCGCCATCGTGGCGATGATCCTGGCCGGCCTCGGCATCATGGCCTTCGGCTTCAGCCAGGTGAGTGGCGAGCATGCCGTGGGCATCAGCAACCTGATCGAGCATGGCGGCTTCATGCCAAACGGCATCGGCGGCCTGATCGCCTCGTTCGCCGTGGTGATGTTCGCCTTCGGTGGCATCGAGATCATCGGCGTCACCGCCGGTGAAGCCAAGGACCCACAGCGCGTCATCCCCAAGGCGATCAACGCCGTGCCGCTGCGCATCCTGCTGTTCTATGTGCTGACCCTGTTCGTGCTGATGTGCCTGTATCCGTGGCCGCAGATCGGCAGCGAAGGCAGCCCGTTCGTGCAGATCTTCAGCCATCTCGGCATTGGCTCCGCCGCCGCGGTGCTGAACATCGTGGTGATCTCGGCTGCGATCTCGGCAATCAACAGCGACATCTTCGGCGCCGGCCGCATGATGTACGGCCTGGCCCAGCAAGGCCACGCGCCACGCAGCTTCGGCAAGTTGTCGAAGCACGGCGTGCCATGGATGACCGTGGTGGTGATGGGCGCGGCGCTGCTGGTTGGCGTGCTGCTCAACTACCTGATCCCGGAAAACGTGTTCCTGCTGATCGCCTCCATCGCCACCTTCGCGACCGTGTGGGTATGGCTGATGATCCTGGTCACCCAGGTTGCCATGCGCCGCAGCATGAGTGCTGAAGAGGCAGCCCAGCTGAAATTCCCGGTACCGTTCTGGCCATACGGCCCGGCCATGGCCATTGCCTTCATGGTGTTCATTTTCGGTGTGCTCGGTTACTTCCCGGATACCCAGGCGGCCTTGCTGGTCGGCGTGGTCTGGGTGGTGTTCCTGGTGGCGTCCTACCTGCTGTGGTGCAAGCCACGTGCAGGCAAGCACGTGCCGGTCGAGCTGCACCGCTAGTCAAGGAGATTGCACATGAGAACCCTCTGGCAGCACTGCCACGCGGCAACCCTGGCCGAGGGCCGTTACTCGATCATCGAGGACGCGGCCATCGTCACCTGCGCCGGGCTGATCGAATGGATCGGCCCTCGCGCCGAGCTGCAGCCCTTCGAGGTTGACCGCACGGTGGACCTGAGCGGCGCCTGGGTCACCCCGGGGCTGATCGATTGCCATACCCATGCGGTGTTCGGTGGCAACCGTAGTGGCGAGTTCGAACAGCGCCTGCAGGGCGTGAGCTATGCCGACATCGCCGCCCAGGGCGGTGGTATCGCCAGCACCGTGCGGGCCACCCGCGCGGCCAGCGAGGACGAACTGTTCGCCAGTGCGCGTCAGAGGGTTCAGGCGTTGATGCGCGATGGCGTCACCACTATCGAGGTCAAGTCGGGCTACGGCCTGGACCTGGCCAACGAGCGCAAGATGCTGCGCGTGGCTCGGCGCCTGGCCGACGAGCTGCCATTGGCCGTGCGCGCCACCTGCCTGGCCGCCCATGCCTTGCCGCCGGAGTACGCCGGCCGTTCTGACGACTACATCGCCCACATCTGCGACGAAATGCTGCCTGCCCTGGCGGCCGAAGGCCTGGTGGATGCGGTGGACGCCTTCTGCGAACACCTGGCGTTTTCGCCGGCACAGGTCGAAAAGGTGTTCATCAAGGCACATGCACTGGGCCTGCCGGTGAAGCTGCATGCCGAGCAGCTGTCTTCGCTGCACGGCTCCAGCCTGGCAGCGCGTTATCAGGCGTTGTCGGCCGACCACCTGGAGTTCATGACCGAGGAGGACGCGATCGCCATGGCCAAGGCCGGCACCGTTGCCGTGCTGCTGCCGGGTGCTTTCTATTTCCTGCGCGAAACCCAGCTGCCGCCGATGGACGCCCTGCGTCGCCACGGCGTGAAGATTGCTCTGGCCAGTGACCTCAACCCTGGCACCTCGCCTGGCTTGTCGCTGCGCCTGATGCTGAACATGGGTTGCACGCTGTTCCGCATGACCCCGGAAGAGGCCTTGGCCGGCGTCACCCTGCATGCCGCCACGGCACTCGGCCTGGGTGACAGCCACGGTTCGCTGGAGGTCGGCAAGGTCGCCGACTTCGTTGCCTGGCAGATCTCCCGTCCTGCCGACCTGGCCTACTGGCTCGGCGGCGACCTGCCCAAGCGCGTGGTGCGCAAGGGCCACGAAATTTCCAACTGAGCGAGGCACGATGGACAAGGTACTGAGTTTCCACCAAGGCCGCCTGCCGCTGCTGATCAGCATGCCCCATGCAGGGCTGCGGCTGAGCGACACCGTGCGTGAAGGCCTGGTCGACCAGGCGCGCAGCCTGCCTGACACTGATTGGCACATTCCACGGTTGTACGACTTTGCCCGCGAGATGGGCGCCAGCGTGGTGGCTGCGGAGTATTCGCGCTTCGTCATCGACCTGAACCGCCCGGACGACGACAAACCGTTGTACGCCGGTGCTACTACCGGCTTGTACCCGGCCACGCTGTTCGATGGCGAGCCGCTGTTCAAGAAAGGGCTTGAGCCGACCGCCGAGGAGCGCAAGGCCTACCTGGAGTCGATCTGGCGCCCTTATCACAACACGATCCAGAGCGAGCTGGCGCGCCTGCGTGAAGCCCATGGTTATGCACTGCTGTGGGATGCGCACTCGATCCGCTCGCAGATCCCGCACTTGTTCGAGGGCAAGCTGCCGGACTTCAACCTGGGGACCTTCAACGGTGCCAGCTGTGATCCGCAGCTGGCCGAGCGCCTGGAGGCGGTCTGCGGCCAGGCCGAGGGGTACAGCCATGTGCTCAATGGCCGCTTCAAGGGGGGGCATATCACGCGTCATTATGGTGATCCGGCAAACCATATCCATGCCGTGCAACTGGAGTTGGCACAAAGCACCTACATGAATGAGATCGAACCTTTCGCCTACCGAGAAGACTTGGCGCTGCCGACCCAGGGCGTCCTGAGAGGGCTGCTCGTAAGCCTGCTCGCCTGGGGCCGCGAGCGCTACGGGCGCTAGCGGCCAGGCAAGGGGTTACTCGCTGGCGGAGCGCGGCTTGCGTTCTGGGGCGGCGAATGAGGTGAGTTCGCGAATCAGGCGCCGTTCGCGAGCTTGCCTGCTCCTTTCAAATGCAGCAAACGCTGTCCCGAGTTGATCGAGGGGGGTGTCTGGGTGTTGTTCCGGCATCGCCAGCACTTGTGCTTGGTAGTCTTGCTCGATCTGTGCGAAGCGCGTGGCGTGGGTGAGGCGCAGGTGTTGTACCCAGCGCTCATTGCCCGCTGCGAAATCGAGGAAAGCGTCGCTGAGCTCGCCCCGTTGCACTTGCTGCTCGGCATAGATCAGTTCGTCCTGGCTGGCGTTGACCGCGTAGAGCAGGTGGTCGTTCGGGAGCCCGAGTTGCAGTGAGTCATTCAACTCTCGTCGGTAGGTCAGCCGTACTTCCGCCACGTCGCGCATGCCTGCTTCGCTTTTTGCCACTTCGTCCAGTGCATGCAGCCGGTACAACCGCCGCAGTTCCAGGTACAGGTTACCCTCCGTGTCTGCCGAGGCTACCTGTAAGCGTTCGTTGGCAATAAACAGTTCGATGTCCTGAAACACCAGCAGCGCACCGTCGTGGCAGGTCTGGTCACCCGAAGGCTGGAGCAATGCCTCGCCGGCCTGATGGTTGAGCAGCGCGCGGTCAGCGCTGTCCACCACCGCCTTGACCAGTACCCGGCGCACCCGTTGGCTGAAAGCCACGCGTGTCGCGTCGTTCTGATAGGGCGCCGCTTGCCGGAGGCGGCCCACCAGGGCCAACAGGTTTGCCGAATCCCCTGCGTCCTCAAGTTGCTCCCAGCAGTCCCTCATGGCCTCGTTTTCGCTTGTAGAGCCAAGCAGCCAGTCATTGAGGTCGGGCCGATCGCCTGCGGTGTCAAGCAGAGGGATGTGAAAGTGACCCAATGCCATGGCGTCGTCCGATGAGTCGGTCAGGTGGTCCGGCACGTCCATCGCGAATGTATAGCTGTGCTGGCTGTCTGACGACGCTCGGGCGCGCAGATAGGTCTGATCGCTGATGGGGTTGTTGAACAGCTGGATCGAAGTGATCGGGAACCCGCTGTCGAGGTTGGCAAGCACGAAGTCGGGTAATGCGGTCAGCTGGTTATCGCTCAAGTCCAGCATTTCCAGGGGCAGCAGGTCATTGACCCAAGTCGGCCACTGGCTCAGCTGCGTGTCGTTCAGGTCCAGCCGACGCAGCGACCTGAGTGCTCCCGGTGCATGGGTCACCATGCCCATTCGGTTGCTGCCCAGGTCCAGCGACTGCAGGCCGTCCACGCTGGCCAAGCCATCGAGCAGGTTGTCGTCAATGTCGAGGCCGATATTGAGCAATGCCAGATCGGTCAAGCGTGGCAGGCGATGCAAGGCGCGAGGGAGGCTCTGCTGGGCACTCACATAGCCATCGATGGTGAGGCGTGTCACATGGGGAAATTGGGCGAGAAGGGTATCCAGATGTGCCGTGGAGCCGCTCACATTCTCCAGTGCGAGATTGCGCACCCGCTCGGTGAAGAACGCCGGCAAGCGGGCGGGCATTTGCTCGAGCACCACGTTGGTCAAGCGTAAGGGGGAATGCGTGGTGCCTGTTTCCTGATGCTGCCAGAACTCGCTCAATGCCGTGGCTATACGTGTGCGAGATGTCAGCACGGCCTGGGTCGACATCGATGAGGAGCTTGAGGCATTGACGTAGTTATCGACGAAATCCTGCAACTGTTGACGTAACTGCAGTTGCTCGGCCAGGTAACGCTGGACTTCGCTGGGCTGATCCACCAGGAAGCGCGTGGCGCGTGCTTGCTCGCTCAGCAGGATACGCAGCAGGTGCTGGTCGAGAATATTGTTGCCCTGCAAATCGATATGCCCATGCTCAGCCACGTTGACGCGGCCACTGAGCAGTAAATCAGGCAACAGGGTAATACGGTTGTCGCGCAGCGACAGGTTCTGGATCTGCGTCACGCTGTTATAGCCCACCCCCTCAGGCCAATGATCCAGAGTCATCCGGTCGAGCCCCAGGGAGTCCAGCCGCAACTCGTCGAAGCTGGGCGGGTACTGCTCGGACAAGCGATTGCCGCTCAGATCCAGCCTGCGCAGATGGCTAAGCCCCGCCAGGCTGGCAATGTCGGTGGATGAAATGGACAGGTTCTGGTTGATCAGGCCGAGCGTTTCCAGCTGCGGCAGATGCTGTGCGATCAGTGGCAGGCTGAACTGGAACGGGGACGGTGGCGCCTCTGCCCGGTAACTACGCCTGACCTGCAGCGAGCGCAGGTTGCCGAACGGGTGCAGCAGGCCGTTCAGTTGTGGCGCATGTTGACTGTAGCTTGCGAAATCCTCTGGGAACGTGTCGACAAGTTCCAGTTCGGTGACACTGCTGGTGAAGCTTTCAGGCAGGTTCAGGGGGAAGTCCGCCATCGACAACCGCTCCAGCCGAAGCGGGGCCGGGCTTTCGTTGGCATTGAGGAATGCCCGGTCATACCAGTACTGGGAAATGGCATTCGACAAGCGCTGGAATTCGTCGGGCTCTGGTCGCTGAAGCAACAGGGCCAGGTCACGCCAGTCGGTGAGGTGCCTTTGCAGCTGCCTGTGCTGCTCGCTCAGTTCCTGCAGCAGCTCGTCAGTCTGCGCTCGGCTCGGATATCGGTTCTCCAGGGTGGCCAGTATCTGTTCGGCGGGCCTGGGTTGTGGCACCGCCTGGCCAAGCTGGCGGATTCGGGCAAGCAGGTTATGCCGCGAAACACTACCAGCTCGCGCGCGACTGCCGCCCAGCGGGTAGCCAAGGCGCCCATCGGCAAGGCGCATGGGGGGACGATAGCCGGGCCTTGTTGGCTGCATCCCGAGTATTTTTTTCGCGGTCTCTCGGGGAATGAACGGCGCCTTCTGGATGGCCCTGCGCAACTCGCCTGCATCGACGATACCCAATGCAGCGCGCTGAGCCGGGCTCAAGGCTTCGTACAGTGCGGCAAAGATGGAAGGCAATGCCGCGCTGGGCTGTTGGCCCGCGTCCGTGACCAGGTAACCCGAATACCCGCTCGAGATTGTTTTGCGCGTGGTGGCGAGTGGGTCGCCGATGCTGTCGAGTTGGAACGGGCTCTGATGTTGCTCCAGGCCAATGGCGCTGTCCGCAATCCAGCCCGGCAGGCGCTCGAGGCTATGCATCGCCAGTCGATCAGTGTCCCAGTTACGCGGCCCATTCAGGTAAAACCCTTCATAGGCGCGGCTTAAGCGAACCTGCTGCTGATAGGCTCGTATTTCCTCGGCGATGCGAGCCGGTACCGTGGCCTTGGACAACGCCAGCCATTCCTTGGGAGTGGCGTTGTGCAGCAACTCATCGATGGCCGGCTTTGGGAGGTTCGGGTAGCGTTGCGCCAGGATTTGCCCCGAGTGCCATTCACTGGCAGGTAACTGGCGATAACGCCTCTCGAATTCGGCGCCTCGGTCGCCGGGCCATTGCTCGAGCGAACGGTCAAGGTCGAAGCGCGTCATGGTGTCTTCCAGCAATGCTGGCAGCCGCAGGTTATTGCAGATAGCCCGCCGCAGCACGTCTGGCTCAGTGCCGCTGACGCGCAGGATATGCTCGGCTGTCTGCTGATCAAAGCGCGTACCAAGGTGGCCCGAGCGGCGGAACAACTGCATTTCTGGCCATCGGGCCGGGTTGTCCTGTGGCAGCAGCCAGGCTCCGGCACCGTTGTGCTGCAGCGCCGGGAGGTAGCGCTGGGAGGGCTGGGCGGGCTGAAGATGATAGTCAGCGGAACCGGGTGGCTGGCGAACCGAATAGATGTGGTCTTCGATGGGTAACCAGGTTTTACCTTGGTAATGGTGCAAGCCGAATTTATCCGGCTTGCTGTCGGCCGGTAGCACGATGTCATGGGCAAAGGCTTGCAAGTCGGGTCGCCAGAGGCGCTGGCTGCCGTCGGCCAGTTCGACGCTATCAAGTGCTTCGATGAACGACGGTGTTTCCACGCCAATCCGCTCGACTGCCGGGCGGCCATTCGCCGCGCCAGCGGCTCCCAGCGCGGCGACGAACGCTGCATTTTCCACCACGTCCATGAGATAGCCGAATGCCTGCTCACGATCACCGTCCGCCCAGCTTGCCAGCCCTTCGTAAACCTCGTGGCCGAGTTGCAATACGGTCAGACCGAGCATCACGGGAGCCAACCCAGGGATGAAGAAAGCGCCGATGTTCAAGGTGCCGACGGCCAGCGACTGGAAATATGCCAGGCGTTTTGCGCTGCTCTTCTGGTCCTCCAGCGCAGTCGGCACGGCATGGAACAATCCATCGTCGCGCAGGCGCTGCTGCCGTTGGACGACCAGTTCATCAATAAAAGGCTGGGTAAAAGGTTGCACGTGGAGGGTAACGCGGGCATCCGGGGCGGGCATGCGTTCCTTGAAACCTTTTGCCGCGTTCCAGGTATAGGGCTCCAGCGTGTCACGCAGCCTTTCGAAAAAGCCAGCCCTGTCGCGTTCGGGTACCAGATGCTTCGAGCGGCGAAGTGCTGGTAGCTGCTTGAGCAGAAACGCTTCGGCCTGGGCCCTGGAGGTGTGCATCGTCAGTGGTTCTGGCAGGCCAGGCAGGTAGATCAGCAGCCATCCCCCATATGGGAAAGTGGGAGGCGGAAATTTCCCTGCACCGCTGGCGCCGGGAGCGGCTATCCCCAAAACCACTGCGCCCGTCAGCGTGGCCTGCAGCAGCCTCATGCGCGAGCAGAGTACCGGTTGCCCCTGATACTCCGCCGCGCCGTGGGTGGCCAGTTCGAGCAGTGTCCTGTGGCTTGCCTTGTCGATTGCACCGTGCAGGTAAGCCTGATGGACATGCAGGCGGAAGGTGGCCTGTTCGGCGTTCCTGAAAATCTCGGAGGCCGACGCGGTGTCAGGACCGCCCGCAGGCGCCTGAAGCGCATCGATCAGTGCCTGGTACTGACCACCGATATCCAGTTCACGGACCATCGCCGCAAAGTCTTCGGCAACGATCGGCAGCTGTTTGACCCCGGATGAAATGATGCCGATCTGGTTGCTGTCGATGATCAGCGATTTGTTGCCGTCAATCTCCAGGCCGGCAGGCTCTGCCTCGAATGCTTCGAAGTTTTGCAGGGCGCAATGCAGTAATGACTGGGTAGCCAACTTCACGGCGCGGTCGCTGGTGACGAACGGATCGCCATCGAGCGCTTCCTTGTAGGCGGCCGCTTTGCTGACGTTCATCAAATAGGTTGCCGTGACATCCAGATTCTGGCCGAACCGCTTGTGAATGGCTTCGGTCAGCAACCTGGAGGCAAACGGCTCCAGCGCCGGCAAGGTAGTCAGCAGGGCTTGCAGCTTGCCTTCGGTCTCGCGCTGTATGCCGTATTCATTCACCAGCTGACGGGCGACTTCGGGGCTCTGCTGACAGGCCTGTTCGAATGCCTGGTTGCGCCGGCCTGCCGAGCGGCGCATGTGCCTGTGCTCGGCAGGTTGAGTACTGGCAATCCAGGCGGGCAGCTTGCTGGCGACAAGGGTCTGTGGGTGAGAAGGGTCGGGGAGGGGGTGTCTGGCCGAATCGATCATGTGAGCCTCACGGGTGGGAAAGCCCGGATGCTATTCAGACCGGCTTGTCGGCCGTGCATAACATGATCTCGCCACAGACACATGCTCTTGGCGCAATTCAGGTTTATGATGGCCCACGGCCGAACCAAACCTCACACGGAGTGCGCAATGCAGACCCTGTACCCGCAGATCAAACCCTACGCCCGGCACGATCTCGCCGTGGAAGCGCCGCATGTGCTGTATGTGGATGAAAGCGGCTCGCCGGAAGGTCTGCCTGTGGTCTTCATCCACGGTGGCCCGGGGGCGGGCTGTGATGCCCAGAGTCGTTGCTACTTCGACCCCAACCTGTACCGCATCATCACCTTCGACCAGCGCGGCTGTGGCCGCTCCACGCCGCACGCGAGCCTGGAGAACAACACTACCTGGCACCTGGTCGAAGACCTTGAGCGCATCCGCAAGCACCTTGGCATCGACAAATGGGTGCTGTTCGGCGGTTCCTGGGGCTCGACCCTGGCCCTGGCCTACGCCCAGACCTACCCCGAGCGCGTGCATGGCCTGATCCTGCGGGGCATCTTCCTGTGCCGGCCGCAGGAAATCGAGTGGTTCTACCAAGAAGGCGCCAGCCGCATGTTCCCGGACTACTGGCAGGACTACATCGCGCCGATCCCGCCGGAAGAGCGTGGTGACCTGGTCAAGGCCTTCCACAAGCGCCTGACCGGCAACGACCAGATCGCCCAGATGCATGCGGCCAAGGCCTGGTCCACCTGGGAAGGCCGCACCGCCACGCTGCGCCCGAATCCGCTGGTGGTCGACCGCTTCTCCGAGCCGCAGCGCGCGCTGTCGATCGCCCGCATCGAATGCCACTACTTCATGAACAATGCGTTCCTGGAGCCCGACCAGCTGATTCGCGACATGCCGAAGATCGCTCACCTGCCGGCGGTGATCGTGCATGGCCGCTACGACGTGATCTGCCCATTGGACAACGCCTGGGCGCTGCACCAGGCCTGGCCGAACAGTGAGCTGAAGGTCATCCGCGACGCTGGGCATGCCGCCTCCGAGCCAGGCATCACCGATGCCCTGGTGCGTGCAGCCGATCAGATGGCCCGCCGTCTGCTCGACCTGCCGCTGGAAGAAGCATGAGGGGTTTGCTGCAACGCGTGCATGGCGCACGCGTGGAGGTCGGCGGGGAAATCGTCGGTGCCATTGACCAGGGTTTGCTGGTGCTGGTGGCCGTCGAGCCTGAAGATACCCGTGAGCATGCCGATAAACTGTTGCACAAGCTGCTGAACTATCGGGTGTTCAGCGACGATCAGGGCAAGATGAACCTGTCGCTCAAGGATGTCGGTGGCGGCCTGCTGCTGGTCTCCCAGTTCACCCTGGCGGCTGACACCCGCAGCGGCATGCGCCCGAGCTTCTCGACCGCCGCGCCTCCGGCGCTCGGGGCCGAATTGTTCGACTATCTTTTGAGCAAGGCGCGCGGCCAGCATGCCGATGTGGCGAGCGGGCGTTTCGGCGCGGACATGCAGGTGCACCTGGTCAATGATGGCCCAGTGACATTCTTGTTACAAATATGAGGTCGAAAAACCCTTTGTTTATAGGAAAACAAGGGGTTTTGTACGATAAATAGTTAGTCCACACTGATGCGTTGTAACGCATCCTGCTGGATAATCGCGCGCTGCGTGAGCCTGCGTTCGCAGGTTCGTTTCACTCTGACTCGAGCATTGTCTGGACCTGTTTGGGGAATCATTACGCCCTCATGGGGTCCGAACAGTGCTCGCCAACCCGGCATTTTTCGCTGGCCGTTGGTTTCATGATCTGTTTTCGGCGAGGGTTGCTCGTGATTGTTAGTCCCCAAAAAGCATCAAGAATCCCCGGCACCGGGCTGCGCAAGGCCCTGATGGCCAGTGTGGCACTGGTCGGCCTGATGAGCGCGGGCCAGCTGTGGGCATTCAATCTTGACGATGTTGCAGCCAAGGCAAAGGATCTGGCCGGCCAGAAATACGAAGCACCGAAAAGTAACCTGCCGGCAGCCTTCCGCGACATGAAGTTCGCGGACTACCAGAAAATTCATTTCCTGCAGGAAAAGGCCGAGTGGGCCAAGGACAAGACCCCGTTCAAACTGTCCTTCTACCATCAGGGCATGCACTTCGACACCCCAGTGAAGATCAACGAGATCACTGCCACCAAGGTCGAGGAAATCAAGTACGACCCGAGCCGCTTCGAGTTCGGTGACGTGCCGCACGACCCGGAAACCGTCAAGAGCCTCGGTTACGCCGGTTTCCGCGTGCTCTACCCGATCAACAAGGCCGACAAGCAGGACGAGATCATGACCCTGCTGGGGGCCAGCTATTTCCGCGTGGTCGGCAAGGGCCATGTGTACGGCCTGTCGGCCCGTGGCCTGGCGATCGACACCGCGCTGCCGTCGGGCGAAGAGTTCCCGCGCTTCACCGAGTTCTGGGTCGAGAAGCCCAAGCCGGCCGACAAGCATCTGGTGATCTACGCCCTGCTGGATTCGCCACGCTCCACCGGCGCCTACAAGCTGATCCTGCGCCCGGGCACCGACACCGTGGTCGACGTGCAATCGCGGGTATTCCTGCGTGACCAGGTCAGCCGCCTGGGTATCGCCCCGCTGACCAGCATGTTCCTGTTTGGCCCCAACCAGCCGTCCAAGGTGCTGAACTATCGCCCGGCCCTGCATGACTCCGAAGGCCTGTCGATTCACGCCGGTAACGGCGAGTGGCTGTGGCGCCCGCTGAACAACCCGAAACACCTGGCCGTGAGCAACTTCAGCGTCGAGAACCCGCGTGGTTTCGGCCTGATGCAGCGTCAGCGCGCCTTCAGCGATTTCGAAGACCTCGACGACAACTACCAGAAGCGCCCGAGCGCCTGGATCGAGCCGAAGGGTGACTGGGGCAAGGGTACCGTCGACCTGGTCGAGATCCCGACTGCCGACGAGACCAACGACAACATCGTTGCCTTCTGGAGCCCGGAAAAGCTACCTGAGCCAGGCAAGCCGTTCGAGTACGCCTACCGCCTGCACTGGACCATCGACGAGCAGCAGTTCCAGGCCCCTGACCTGGGCTGGGTCAAGCAGACCCTGCGCTCCACCGGTGATGTCAAGCAATCCAACCTGATCCGCCAGCCAGACGGCAGCGTCGCCTTCCTGGTCGACTTCGCTGGCCCGGCCCTTGCCGCCCTGCCGGAAGACACCCCGGTGCGCAGCCAGATCAGCGTTGGCGACAATGCCGAGGTGGTCGAGAACAATCTGCGCTATAACCCGGAAACCAAGGGCTGGCGCCTGACCTTGCGCTTGAAGGTCAAGGAAGCCAACAAGTCCACCGAAATGCGCGCTGCGCTGGTACGTGACGTGCCGGTCGAGCCGGCCAAGCCTGCTGCTGAAATCAAGCAGGAGAAGGCAGCGGCCAAGCACGCCAAGCACGAGAAGGCCGCCAAGGCGGAACCAGCCAAGGCCGAACAACCTGCCGCCGATGCGGCACCCACCAACGGGACCCCGGCCACCACTGAAAAAGTGCTGACCGAGACCTGGAGCTATCAGTTGCCTGCCGATGAGTAACTCAAGCGCAAGGCCGGAATCGCTTGGCGAATACCTGGCCCACCTCCCACTGAGCGATGAGCAGCGCGCGGAACTCGCCAGCTGCACCTCGTTCAGTGAGCTGCACCAACGCCTGGCGGCCAACCCTGCCGCCAGCATCACCGAGGCCGTGCAGGCCTCGGTCGGCCCGCGCCTGACCGTGGGCAGCGCTGCCGAGCTGGAAGACGCCGAAATGCTCGGTGTCGACGGCAGTGGCCGGCTGTGCCTGAAGATCGCGCCGCCGATCAAGCGCACCAAGGTCGTGCCCGAGCCATGGCGCACCAACGTGCTGATCCGCCTGTGGCGGCGCATGACCGGCCGTACCAACGCCCCGCAGCCGCCCAAGCGCGAGCTGCCAGCGGCGCGCTGGCGCACGGTCGGTTCGATCCGCCGCTACATCCTGCTCGCCCTCATGATCGGCCAGACCATCGTCGCCGGCTGGTACATGAAAGGCATCCTGCCGTACCAGGGCTGGTCGTTCGTCGACCTGGACGAAATCGTCAACCAGCCGCTGTGGGACACCGTGGTGCAGGTCTGGCCGTATGCCTTGCAGACGTCCATCCTGGTGCTGTTCGGTATCCTCTTCTGCTGGGTTTCGGCAGGCTTCTGGACCGCGCTGATGGGCTTCCTCGAGTTGCTCACCGGGCGTGACAAATACAAGATTTCGGGTAGCAGTGCCGGCAACGAGCCGATTGCCCCCGAAGCGCGTACCGCGCTGGTGATGCCGATCTGCAACGAAGACGTGCCGCGCGTGTTCGCAGGCCTGCGGGCGACCTTCGAGTCGGTGGCAGCCAGCGGCAACCTCGACCGTTTCGACTTCTTCGTGCTCAGCGACACCAACGACACCGACATCGCCGTGGCCGAGCAGCAGGCCTGGCTGGACGTGTGCCGCGAAACCAAGGGCTTCGGCCGCATCTTCTACCGCCGTCGCCGTCGCCGCGTGAAGCGCAAGAGCGGCAACCTCGACGACTTCTGCCGTCGCTGGGGTGGCGAGTACAAGTACATGGTCGTGCTCGACGCCGACAGCGTCATGAGCGGCGAATGCCTGAGCAGCCTGGTGCGCCTGATGGAAGCCAACCCGGACGCCGGCATCATCCAGACCGGGCCGAAAGCCTCGGGCATGGACACCCTGTATGCGCGCATGCAGCAGTTCGCCACCCGCGTCTATGGCCCGTTGTTCACCGCCGGCCTGCACTTCTGGCAGCTGGGCGAGTCGCACTACTGGGGCCACAATGCGATCATCCGCATGAAGCCGTTCATCGAGCACTGCGCCCTGGCGCCGTTGCCGGGCAAGGGTGCGTTCGCCGGGGCCATTCTCTCCCACGACTTCGTCGAAGCCGCGCTGATGCGCCGCGCCGGCTGGGGCGTGTGGATTGCCTATGACCTGCCAGGCAGCTACGAAGAATTGCCGCCGAACCTGCTCGACGAGCTCAAGCGCGACCGCCGCTGGTGCCACGGCAACCTGATGAACTTCCGCCTGTTCCTGGTCAAGGGCATGCACCCGGTGCACCGTGCGGTGTTCCTCACCGGCGTGATGTCGTACCTGTCGGCGCCGCTGTGGTTCCTGTTCCTGGTGCTGTCGACGGCATTGCTGGCGACCAACACCCTGATGGAACCGCAGTACTTCATCGAGCCATACCAGCTCTACCCGCTGTGGCCGCAGTGGCACCCGGAAAAAGCCGTGGCGCTGTTCTCCACCACCATCGTGCTGCTGTTCCTGCCCAAGCTGCTGAGCGTCATCCTGATCTGGGCCAAGGGCGCCGTCGAGTTCGGTGGGCGCATCAAGGTCACCCTGTCGATGCTGATGGAGATGCTGTTCTCCATGCTGCTGGCGCCGGTACGGATGATCTTCCACACCCGCTTCGTGCTGGCCGCGTTCCTCGGCTGGGCGGCGACCTGGAACTCGCCGCAGCGTGACGACGACTCCACCCCGTGGAGCGAGGCGCTGCGCCGCCATGGTCCGCAGACCTTGCTGGGCTTCGCCTGGGCTGGGCTGGTGGCCTGGCTGAACCCGAGCTTCCTGTGGTGGCTGGCGCCGATCGTGGGCTCGCTGGTGCTGTCGATCCCGGTATCGGTCATCTCCAGCCGCACGCGCCTGGGCCTGGCGGCCAAGGACGAGAAGCTGTTTCTCATCCCCGAGGAATACGCCACGCCGCAGGAGCTGCTGGCCACCGACCAGTACACCCACGAGAACCGCTGGCATGCCCTGCATGACGGTTTCGTGCGTGCAGTGGTCGACCCACGGCAGAATGCCCTGGCCTGTGCCATGGCCACTGCCCGTCACGGTCAGGCCGCGCCGATCGAGGCGCTGCGTGCCGAGCGCGTGGCCAAGGCGCTGGAGGTCGGGCCGAAAGGGCTGGACCTCAATACCCGCCTGGCCTTGCTCAGCGACCCGGTCGCCTTGAGCCGCCTGCACGAGCAGGTCTGGGCCGAGCACAATGCGGCGTGGATCGATGTGTGGCGTGCCTCCATCAAGAACGACCCGCATTCGCCGCTGCTGCCACTGCATCCGGAGAATGAAGGCCAACCGGCACTCGTCGGCGCCTGATAGCTCGCAATCGCGGATAAACCCACTCCAAGCAGGAGCGGATTTATCCGCGATTTTTTTTTTGGCCAACAAAGTCCCCCCCGGCTCTAGGTCCGAGCGCCGCCATGCGTTAGCATCCCTCTCCGATAATCCGCATCGGCCGGTATGGCTGTGCCACGACAATAAGATTCGCTTCTTTACTTGCTAGGGGACTTGGTGATGATCAAGAAATATCTTTCGCGGCTGCTGGTCGGTGTTACCGCCCTGGTCGCCGTAACTGCGGCCCAGGCCGGCGCCATTGATGAGGCGGTCAAGCGCGGTACCCTGCGGGTGGGCATGGACCCAACCTACATGCCGTTCCAGATGACCAACAAGCGCGGCGAGATCATCGGCTTCGAAGTCGATATCCTCAAAGCCATGGCCAAATCCATGGGCGTGAAGTTCGAGGCTGTTTCCACCGCATATGACGGCATCATCCCGGCCCTGCTGACTGACAAGTTCGACATGATCGGCAGTGGCATGACCCTGACCCAGGAACGCAACCTGCGCCTGAACTTCAGCGAACCCTTCATCGTGGTTGGCCAGACCCTGCTGATCCGCAAGGAGCTGGCCGGCGAGATCAAGTCGTACAAGGACCTGAACAACGAGAAGTACCGCCTGACCTCCAAGCTCGGTACCACCGGCGAGATGGTGTCCAAGAAGCTGATCGGCAAAGCCAAGTACCACGGCTACGACAACGAGCAAGAAGCGGTGATGGACGTGGTCAACGGCAAGGCTGACGCCTTTGTCTACGACGCGCCATACAACGTGGTGGCGGTCGAGAAGGCCGGTGCTGGCAAGCTGCTGTTCCTCGAAGAACCCTTCACCTACGAGCCGCTGGCCTTCGGCCTGAAGAAAGGCGACTACGACAGCATCAACTTCATCAACAACTTCCTGCACCAGATCAAGCATGACGGGACCTACGATCGTATTCACGACAAGTGGTTCAAGAACAAGGACTGGCTGAAAGACATGGAATAAGGCCCAGGCCACAAGCCCGGCTTTATGACCCCGACGCGCAGGCAAACCCTGCGCGTTCGCATTTACGGAAGTACCCCACGTGATCAAACACAAGAAAGCCCAGTGGCCCTGGCATGGGTTGACCGCCCTGGTCCTGGTGGGCCTGGCGTTCAGCCTGTACATGGCCACCTCGATGATTTCCTACGAGTGGCGCTGGAACCGCGTACCGCAGTACTTCGCCTACAAGGCCGAGGACGTACAGCGCGCCGCGGGTAACGGTAGCGTGCAGGAGATCGTCGTTTCCGGTGACACCGCGCGTGTCACGCTCAAGGATGAAAATGGCGAAGAGCAAGTGCTCGACGTGGCCCAGGACAGCCTGCAACTGAGCCGCGGTGATGACATCGCCGAGGGCGACCAGGTCGGCGTGACCCGCCACTGGGCGGCTGGCCCGCTGGCCTGGGGCCTGTGGACCACGTTATGGATCTCGGTGGTGTCCGGTGCGCTGGGCCTGGTGATCGGCCTGTTCGCCGGCCTGTGCCGGTTGTCGAACAACCCGACCCTGCGCGACCTGTCGACCGTTTACGTCGAACTGGTGCGCGGCACGCCGCTGCTGGTGCAGATATTCATTTTCTACTTCTTCATCGGCACTGTGCTCAACTTGTCCCGGGAGTTCGCCGGGGTGGCCGCGCTGGCGCTGTTCACCGGCGCCTATGTCGCGGAAATCGTCCGCGCCGGCGTGCAGTCCATTGCCAAGGGCCAGAACGAGGCTGCACGCTCGCTGGGGCTGAACGCGGGCCAGTCGATGCGCCACGTGATCCTGCCGCAAGCGTTCAAGCGCGTGCTGCCACCGCTGGCCGGGCAGTTCATCAGCCTGGTCAAGGACACCTCGCTGGTGTCGGTGATCGCCATTACCGAACTGACCAAGAGCGGCCGTGAGGCCATCACTACGTCGTTCTCGACCTTCGAGATCTGGTTCTGCGTGGCAGGCCTGTACCTGCTGATCAACCTGCCGCTGTCGCACATCGCCAGCCGGCTCGAGCGGAGGCTTGCGCAAAGTGATTGAAGTCCGTGACCTGCTGAAAGTCTTCGACACCCGTGGCCATGTGGTGCGGGCTGTGGATAACGTCACCACCAAAGTCGCCAAGGGCGAAGTGGTGGTGGTGCTCGGCCCGTCGGGTTCGGGCAAGTCGACCTTCCTGCGCTGCCTCAATGGCCTGGAGCACTTCGACCAAGGTCATGTGGCCATCGACGGCCTGCAACTGGCCGACCCTAAGACCGACATCAACGCCTACCGCCGTGAGGTCGGCATGGTGTTCCAGCACTTCAACCTGTTCCCGCACATGACCGTGCTGGAAAACCTGTGCCTGGCGCAGAAGGTGGTGCGCAAGCGCAACAAGGCCGAGCGTGAAGCCAAGGCCCGTGCTTTGCTGGAGAAGGTGGGTATCTCGCAGAAGGCCAACGAGTACCCGTCGCGCCTTTCGGGCGGCCAGCAGCAGCGGGTGGCGATCGCCCGTGCCCTGGCGATGGAGCCGAAGGTGATGCTGTTCGACGAGCCGACCTCGGCGCTCGACCCGGAAATGGTCGGTGAGGTGCTGGATGTGATGAAGACTCTGGCCCAGGAAGGCATGACCATGGTCTGTGTCACTCACGAAATGGGCTTTGCCCGTGAAGTGGCAGACCGGGTGCTGTTCTTCGATCACGGCAAGCTGCTGGAAGATTCGGCGCCGGCTGAGTTCTTTGCTGCGCCTAAAGACCCGCGTGCGCAGGCGTTCCTGCGCCAAGTGCTGTAACCGCAACGGCCCCTTCGCGGGACAAGCCCGCTCCTACAGGAAACGCGATCCCTTGAACTGCGCCCCTGATGTTGGACAAAAAATCCAACCTCAGGGGCGTTTTACGTGAGCAAGCACACCAAGCAGTTCAAACTTTCAGCCATCCATGCCTTTCTGCAGCGAGGCATTGGCTATCGCACCATCGCATCTGAGTTGCAGATGGATCCCTCCTTGCTTCGGCGCTGGGTCGCGAGCTATCGCATCCATGGCGAGGCTAGCCTCTGCGGACAAACACGGACTTTCAGCCCTGAGTTCAAGCTTTCGGTGCTTGAGCGGATGTGGCGCGACAAGCTATCGCTGCGCCAGACGGCAGCCGTTTTCAATATGAGCCACTCCAGCCAGATAGGCATATGGGAATCGCAGTACTACAGTGGCGGCATCAAAGCCCTGACAGCAAAGAGCAAAGGTCCGCGCAGTCTCATGCCTAAACCACCTGTTCCACCCGCCAACACCCCACCTGTAGCCGATGAAGATCTCTCGCACGCCGAGTTGCTGGCCAAGCTGCGCCATGCCGAGATGGAGATCGCCTATCTAAAAAAGTTAAAAGAGCTGCGCGAGGAGAAGGCGAGGCAGAAGAAGGCCGAGAAGAAAAAGTCCTGATCATCTCGGCCTTGCGTAACCGATTCCCCCTCAACAACCTGCTCAAGTTGGCTGGGCTGGCGCGCAGTACGTACTACTACCAACTCAAGGTGATGGCTGCAGGTGACAAGCTGGCCCCGTTAAAGGCTCATATCTGTGAGACCCAGGGGCGGCATAAGGGGCGCTATGGCTATCGACGCATGACTGCAGCGCTGCGCAACATTGGCCAAATAGTAAACAGTAAAGTTGTGCGCCGGCTGATGGGTGAACTCGACCTCAAATGCACGGTGCGCGTGAAAAAGTACAAGTCCTATCGCGGTCAGCCCGGACGCATTGCGCCCAACACAATGGAGCGCGATTTCACGGCAGCAGAGCCCAACGAGAAATGGGTAACAGACGTGACCGAGTTCAAGGTGGCGGGTGAGAAACTGTACCTATCGCCGATATTGGACCTGTTTAGCGGGGAGATCGTGGCGCATCAGATCGATACTTCGCCGCACTATCCTCTGGTCGGCCAGATGCTGGAGCAGGCGCTTGCGAAGCTACCGGAAGGAGCCAAGCCGATGCTGCATTCCGACCAGGGCTGGCAGTATCAATACTACGCCTACCGGAATCGACTCGAAGAAAAGGGGCTGGAGCAGAGCATGTCGCGCAAAGGCAACTGCCTGGACAATGCACGAATGGAGAGTTTTTTCGGCACACTGAAGATAGAGATGTACCATGGTCAGCGCTTCGCCAGCATCGCAGAGCTGAGGGCGGCAATCGATGAATACATCAACTACTACAACCATGATCGAATCAAGATGGGGCTGGGCGGCCTGACTCCCGTGGCATACAGGAGTCAGGCTGCAGCAGCCTAATCACAGACTGTCCAACAAATGGGGCGCAGTTCACCTTGTAGGAGCGGGCTTGTCCCGCGAAAGGGCTGCAAAGCAGCCCCGGCAATCTCAAAGGTTGAACCGCCCCACCATCCCCCGCAACTGTCGCCCCAGCTGCTCCAGCTCCCCACTCGAAGCCGCCGTCTGTTCACTGGCCGCACTGGTCTGGTCCGACACATCCCTCACATTGATCACGCTACGGTTGATCTGCTCGGCCACCACGCTCTGTTCTTCGCTGGCCGTGGCAATCTGCTGGTTCATGCCCTGAATGCTCGATACCGTGTCAGTGATTTGCCCCAAGGCATGTCCGGCCCTGCGGCTCAGCTCCACGCTCTGCTCGGTCAGGCGTTTGCTGTCGTCGAGGAGGCTGTTGACCTCATCGGTGCCGCTGTGCAGGCTGTCGATCAGTTGCTCGATTTCCTCGGTGGACTGCTGGGTACGCTGTGCCAGCCCGCGCACCTCATCGGCCACTACGGCAAAACCGCGGCCCGCTTCACCAGCCCTGGCCGCTTCGATCGCTGCATTCAGCGCCAGCAGGTTGGTCTGTTCCGACACGGACTTGATCACATCGAGAATGCTGCCGATGCGCTGGCTTTCGCCGGCCAGGTGCTGCATGGCGGCCAGGCAATGGTCCATCTGACCGGCCAGCTGTTCGATGCGGCCGATAGCTTCACCTACTACCTGGTCACCCAGTTGTGCTTGCTGATCGGCATTGGTGGCCGCCAGTGAAGCTTGCTCGGCGTTCTGCGCCACTTCCTGCACGGTGGCGCTCATCTGGTTCATGGCGGTGGCGACCTGGTCGGTTTCCTCGCGCTGCTGGTTGATGCGCAGCTTGGTGTCCTCGCTGCTGGCTGCCAGCTGCGAAGCAGCCTGGGACAGCTGGCCGACGCCCTGATCGATACCGCCAATCAGCTCGCGCAGGCTCATGGTCATCTCGCGCATGCTGGCCTGCAACTGCCCCATCTCGTCGCGGCGCTGCACGGGTTCGAGCTGGCTCAGGTCGCCTTTGGCGATACGCGCCGCCAATGTCAGTGTCTGGCGCAGGGGGTGAGTGATCTGTTGGGTAATCAGCCAGCCGGCAACGATGCCGACGATCAGGGCCAGCAGGGCCACGCTGGTTAGCAGGGAACGGGCAGCCACGGCCTCGTTGTCGCGCTGTTCCACTTTCCGTTCACCCAGTTCGACGCTGACAGCCCTGAGCTCGATGCCCATTTGCTCCATTTCGGTCTGTAGCTGCTCGACCTGCAGCGCGGTGCGGCGGTATTGATCGAGGCTGGTCCGATACTTGGCCAGTTCGATGCCGGGCTGCTCGGTGAGGGCACGAGGCAGGCCCAGCGGCCTGAGGGCTCTGAGCAACTGCTCGAGGCTAACGTCGGCGGCCTCCAGCGCGGCATCGCCAACCTTGGCGAAGTCTTCCAGCGGGAAAAACGTATAGGCCGGTACCAGGCTCTGCTGGTTGGCGCCGTCAACATGCCGGCTGAGGGTGTCCATCAGACCCAGCACGGCGCCTTGCTGGTTATCGCCTGGCATCTTCAGCAGCGCCTGAGTCTGCAGGTCATCGACGACGGTATTCAGTTTCGCTTCCTGCGCCTGCATGGCCGTGCGCAGCTGTGTGCGACTGCTCACGGCGTTCTGCAGGGCGGTGAAAACATCACGCATTCGCTGCAGCAGTTGCAGCTTCTGCGCCAGCATCTGCCGCGACTCATCGACGCTACTGCGTTGCTGAAGTGTCGTCAGCATGCTTTCCAGCTGCCCGAGGATCTGCACGATCTGCGCCTTGCTGGCGTCGTCCGCCAGCACCCGGTAGGTGATGCGCTCGGCGCGCAGGTCTTTGACCAGATCATTGATCCGGCCGATTTCGCTGAGTTGTTCCGAGCGGGTGATGGCGCCGTCGAGGGCGCGCCAGCCGCTGACCGTGGTGGCCAGTGTGAGCGCGAGGACTACGGCGAAGCCCAGGGCGAGCTTGGCGCCGACACTGATGTTGCCGAGCCTGTAATTGAGGTAGCCGAACATGGCAGGTCTCCGTCCAGTTGATAAGGATGGGGTGCTGGCGTAGTGCTGGCATCCCATCCTTGCCCATCGGCGGAGGGTTTGTAGGACTTGACCTGAAAGTTCTGTAGGAAAATTCAGCGTAAGTCGTGAAGCATCAGAGCCTGAACCGTCCGACCAACCCCTGCAGGTGGGTGCCCAGGCGGGCCAGCTCAACGCTGGAACTGGCGGTCTCCTCACTTGCCGCCGACGTTTGGTCGGAGATATCGCGCACATTCATCACGCTGCGGTTGATCTCCTCGGCAGTGGCGCTCTGCTGCTCGGCGGCGGTGGCGATCTGCTGGTTCATCGCCTGGATCGACGACACCGTGTGGGTGATGGTCTCCAGCGAACTGCCAGCGCGGCGGGTCAGTTCGACGCTGCTGTCGGTCAGCTGACGGCTTGCGTCCATCACACTGGCCACGCGCTGGGTGCCGCTTTGCAGGCCGGCGATCAGCTCTTCGATTTCTTCGGTGGATTGTTGGGTGCGCTGGGCCAGGCTGCGCACCTCGTCAGCAACCACGGCAAAGCCACGTCCGGCCTCACCCGCACGAGCCGCTTCAATGGCGGCATTGAGCGCCAGCAGGTTGGTCTGTTGGGCCACCGACTTGATCACGTCGAGCACGCTGCCGATCTTGTCGCTTTCGGCCTTGAGCTGGTTCATCGCTTCGCTGGAGTTGACCACCTCACTGGCCAGGCGCTCGATCTGTGCGACCGCCTCGCTGACCACCCGATCGCCCTCGCGCGCCTGCTGGTCGGCCATGGCGGCAGCTTCCGAGGCCTGTTCGGCATTGCGCGCCACCTCGTGCACGGTGGCGGCCATTTCGTTCATTGCGGTCGCCACCTGGTCGGTCTCGACCTTTTGATTGTTGACCCCGGAGCTGGTCTGCTCGGTGACTGCCGACAATTCTTCGGCGGCGCTGGCGATCTGCGTCACGCCATCGCCGATGCCGCCGATCAGCTCGCGCAGGCCTTGGGTCATGCGCTGCATGCTGGCCTGCAGCTGGCCAAGTTCGTCGCGGCGGGTCGAGTGCAGGTCCTGGCGCAGGTCGCCATTGGCCACCCGCTCGGCGGCGGCGAGGGTCTGGCGCAGCGGGATGATGATCTGCCGGGTGATGGCCCAGGCCGCGAGCAGGCCCAGTACCAGGGCCAGGGCCGTGGCACTGCCGAGCATGACTTTGGCCTGAGCAGTGCCGGCATCGCGCACTGCGGTCTGCGAAAGGGTCATCGCTTCACTGGTCTGCAACAGCACCGTGCCTTGGTCAGCCATGCGCTGCAGCGCCTGCTCGCTGGCGCTTTGGGCAGTGCCGAACTGAGTTACCGCATCGCGGTAAGCGGCCAGTGCGGTGGCCGAGTCGTCGAGGCTGGCGGCATATTCGGCCGGTAGCCTGGCGGGCAATGCCTTGAGCTCGGCCAGCGCCTGGTCGATGGCCTGCAGCGCGGTCTGCTGGTAGTCAGCGTTGCCGCTGTAGGTGTAGCCGCGTACCTGAAAGCGTGCCTGCTGCACCAGCGTGCTGACGTCCACGGCATGCTGGTACTGGCTGATGTCGCCACTCTGCAGCAGGCGCTGCTGCACACGGCTGATCAGCTCGGCGGCCTTGTCGGCGCTGTCACCCAGCACACCACGAGCAGCATCGCGGCGTTGACCGGCTTGCTTGAGCTCGTTGAAGGCTTCCTGGTACTGGCTGACTGCGTCCTGTTGCTGTTGCAGGCGCTGGCGGTCGGTAGGCTGCTCGATCTGCCCGAGCATGAGGCCGATCTGGCGCTCAAGATTGCCCAGGGCTTTTTCCAGCTCGCCGATGGCCGCGTCGTTGCGGTCGCGCTGGTAGTGTTGGCGGGCGATGCGCAGTTCCTGGGTGTACTGGTGGATCACTGAAATGTTGCCCAGCTTGTCACCGCGCTCGGTAACGCTGTTCAGGCCCTGCCAACCGGTAAAGGTGATGGCCAGAGTCAGCAACAGCACCAGGCCGAAGCCCAGCCCCAACTTGCGATTGACGCTTACATTCCCCAGCGATTGGGAAAACCATTGGTGCATGTTCGACCCCCCGGCAACGTGGCAGCACGGATTTTTGTTGTGTTGCCAACACCATCGGCTTGCGCGGGGGAAACTTGATAGGAAAAAACTGACCCGCCTGTCAGAAAATCCTTGAGAGCAGGGCAGTAACGGCTGTTTCCACCCGCAAAATGCGATGGCCCAACTGAACAGGTGCCAGGCCAGCCTTGCCAAACAGGTCGACTTCGTAAGGGATCCAGCCGCCTTCGGGGCCGATGGCCAGGGTTACGGGGCCTTCAACCGCGCGTGGGCAGGCTGGGTAGGGGCCGGGGTGGCCGACCAGGCCGAGGGTGCCGTCGGCGATGGCAGGCAGGCGGTCTTCGACGAACGGTTTGAAGCGTTTTTCGATGATCACCTCGGGCAGTACCGTGTCACGGGCTTGCTCCAGGCCGAGAATCAGGTTCTCGCGGATGGTTTCAGGGTGGAGAAAGGGCGTTTGCCAGAAACTTTTCTCGACCTTGTAGCTGTTGACCAGGATCAGCCGCGGCACACCGAGGGTCGCCACGGTCTGGAACAGCCGGCGCAGCATCTTCGGGCGCGGCACGGCCAACACCAAGGTCAGCGGCAGCTTGGCCGGTGGCTGCTGGTCGAAGGCGACCTCCAGCTCGGCTTCGTGCTGTTCCAGGCGAAGCACCGTGGCCTTGCCCATCATGCCGTTGATGCGGCCCACGCGCAGGGTGTCGCCCACGGCGACGCGGTGGATGTCCTGCATGTGGGTGAAGCGCCGATCAGCGAGAACGACGCGGTCGGCCGAGACGAAGTCGGCCTCTTCAAGGAGTAACAGGTTCACGGCTGGGTCGCTGGCGGCTGGTCGTTATGGTCGTTGGTGGCTTCGTCGTCAGCATGGCTGCGCTTGCGGATCAGGCTGCCACACAGCACGCCGATTTCGAACAGCAGCCACATGGGCACGGCGAGCAGCGTTTGCGAGAAGATATCCGGCGGGGTGAGGATCATGCCGACCACGAAGCAGCCGATGATCACGTACGGGCGGACCTTCTTCAGGTACTTCACGTCGACCACGCCGATCCACACCAGCAGCACCACGGCCACCGGGATCTCGAAGGCAACGCCGAAGGCGAAGAACAGCGTCATGACGAAATCGAGGTAATTGGCGATGTCGGTCATCATCGCCACGCCTGCCGGTGTGGCAGCGGCGAAGAACTTGAACATCAGCGGGAACACCAGGAAGTAGGCGAAGGCCATGCCGGCGTAGAACAGCAGGATGCTCGACACCAGCAGCGGAATGGCGATGCGCTTTTCATGGCGGTACAGGCCTGGCGCGATGAAGCCCCAGATCTGCTGGAGGATGAACGGTATAGCCAGGAACAGCGAGACGATCATGGTCAGCTTGAACGGCGTCAGGAACGGCGAGGCCACGTCGGTGGCGATCATCGTCGCATTGGCTGGCAAGTGATCACGCAATGGCGCGGAAACAATGGTGTAGATCTGCTGGGCGAAGGAGAACAGCCCGGCAAAGATCAGGAAAATGACGGCAACGCAGCGCAGCAGGCGGGTGCGCAGTTCGGTCAGGTGCGAAACCAGCGGCATAGGCTGGTCGTGGTCCGGATTTTCGCTCATGGGGCTCGCGGCGGTTGAGGCGGTTCAGAAGGTGCGGCCGGGGCGGCAGGTGGCTCGGCCGGCCTGGCTTCGAGCCCGGCAGGTGGCTGCACACTGGCCGTGGTCACCGGCGGCTGCGCGGGTGGTGTCAGTGGGTTGAGGATGCGCTTGGCTTCTTCTTCCATCTGCAGGATGTGCTCGTTATGCAGCTGGCGGCGGATGTCGTCGGCGCCGATTTCGCGCTCGACCTCCATCTTGATCGCATTGAAGCTGCGTTTCAGCCGCCCGATCCACAGCCCCGCAGTACGCGCGGCGCCAGGCAGGCGCTCGGGGCCGAGCACCAGCAGGGCGACCAGGCCGACGAGCAGCAGCTCGCTGAAGCTGATGCCGAACATGGGTCAGTCTTTCCGCTGTGGCTCTTGGACCGGCTGGGCCTGGCCCTCGATGGTGTGGCCTTGCTGCGGCTGGGCAGTATTCTGTACCGGCGGCACAGGCTGGGCGGGCGGCGGGGTCTGCTCGGCCGGCTTGTTCTCTTCTTCGCTCATGGCTTTGCGGAAGCCTTTGATCGACTCGCCCAGGTCGCTGCCGAAGTTCTTCAGCTTCTTGGTGCCGAACACCAGGACCACGACGACCAGCAGGACGATCCAGTGTTTCCAGTCAAAAATACCCATGGTGCTCTCCTAAATGCGGTTTGCTCAGGCCGATGGCTGACGCGCGGCCTTTTCATCGTGCCCGGAAAGCCCGAAACGGCGCTCCAGTTCATCAAGCACGGCTTGTGGATGCTGGCCCAGCGCGCTGAGCATGACCAGGCTATGGAACCACAAGTCTGCGGTTTCATAGATGACATCACTGTAATCCTTGCTCACGGCGGCGTCTTTGGCCGCGATGATGGTCTCGACGGACTCTTCGCCGAGCTTTTCGAGGATCTTGTTCAGCCCCTTGTGGTACAGGCTGGCCACGTAGGAGCTGTCGGGAGCCGCTTGCTTGCGCTCTTCGAGCACTTCGGCCAGGCGGTTGAAGGTGTCGCTCATGTCAGTGTCCTGCGCTGTAGATGGCATCCGGGTCTTTCAGGACCGGGTCGACGGTTTTCCACTGGCCGTCTTCAAAGACGCGATAGAAGCAGCTTTCGCGGCCGGTGTGGCAGGCGATATGGCCCAGTTGCTCGACCATCAGGATGATCACGTCGGCATCGCAGTCCAGGCGCATTTCATGCAGCTTCTGCACATGGCCGGACTCTTCGCCCTTGCGCCACAGCTTGCCACGGGAACGCGACCAGTAGATGGCGCGTTGCTCGGCGGCGGTCAGCGCCAGCGATTCGCGGTTCATCCAGGCCATCATCAGCACGCGTCCGGTCTTGTGGTCCTGGGCGATCGCCGGTACCAGGCCATCGCTGTTCCACTTGATCTCGTCCAGCCAGTCTTTCATCGTCGACTCCAAAGCGGGCCCGCTCCTGTGCCGGGCCCTTTGCGCTAGTGTGCCAGCCAGCAGCGCGGCTGGCTATTGGCGCACGATCAGGTAAAGGCCGGCGGCCAGCATCAGCCAAGCCGGCCAGGCGGCCGGGGCGGCAAGGCTGGCGGCTTCGGCGGCACCGGCGGCCAGTACTGCGCCGCCACCGAGCAAGCCGGCACCGAGCAGGCGCAGTGCCCAACGGTCGCCCTGGCGACGACGTTCCGGCAGTTGCGGGTCTTCCAGGTGCGGCTGCGACAGGCGCTCAAGCAGGTCTCGGGTCATGCCGGCCAGGTGGGGTAACTGTTCAGCCTGGCTATACAGGTTGCCGATGACCGCCTTGGGGCTCATGCGGTCGCGCATCCAGCGTTCCAGGAACGGCTTGGCGGTGCTCCACAGGTCCAGGTCGGGGTACAGCTGGCGGCCCAGGCCTTCGATGTTGAGCAGGGTCTTCTGCAGCAGCACCAGTTGCGGCTGGACCTCCATGTTGAAGCGCCGTGCGGTCTGGAACAGGCGCATCAGCACCTGGCCGAAAGAAATATCCTTTAACGGTTTTTCGAAGATCGGCTCGCACACCGTGCGGATCGCCGCTTCGAATTCATTGACCTTGGTATGCGCCGGTACCCAGCCCGAGTCGATGTGCAGCTGGGCAACGCGGCGGTAGTCGCGCTTGAAGAAGGCGATCAGGTTGCGCGCCAGGTAGTCCTGGTCCTCGGCTGTGAGGCTGCCGACGATGCCGCAGTCGATGGCGATGTATTGCGGGCTCCACGGTTTGACCGTGCTGACGAAGATGTTGCCCGGGTGCATGTCGGCGTGGAAGAAACTGTCACGGAACACCTGGGTGAAGAACACCTCGACGCCACGCTCGGCCAGCATTTTCATGTCGGTGCGCTGGTCGGACAGGGTAGCCATGTCGGTGACTGGCACGCCGTAGATACGCTCCATCACCAGCACCTTGGGGCGGCACAGGTCCCAGTACACTTGGGGCACGTACATCAGCTCGGAACCTTCGAAGTTGCGCCGCAGCTGGCTGGCGTTGGCCGCCTCGCGCAGCAGGTCGAGCTCGTCGTAGATGGTCTTTTCGTAGTCGCCGACGATTTCCACCGGGTGCAGGCGACGGGCGTCGGCCGAGGCGCGTTCTGCGGCCTTGGCGATCAGGAACAGCCAGGCCAGGTCCTGGGCGATGATCGGCTTCAGGCCAGGGCGAACCACCTTGACCACCACCTCTTCGCCACTCTTGAGGCGGGCGGCGTGCACCTGCGCGACCGAGGCCGAGGCCAGTGGCTCGACGTCGAAGCGGCTGAACACTTCGCCGACCTTCGCACCGAGCTGATCTTCGATCATCGCCACGGCTTTTTGTGGGTCGAATGGCGGCACGCGGTCCTGTAGCAACATCAGCTCGTCGGCGATGTCGGTGGGCAGCAGGTCGCGGCGGGTGGACAGCAACTGGCCGAACTTGATGAAGATCGGCCCCAGGTCCTGCAGCGCCAGGCGCAGGCGCGCCCCGCGGCTGAGCTCGGAGGGCTTGCGCGGCAGCCAGCGCCAAGGCATCAGCAGGCGCAGGCTGGCCAGCCACCAAGGCAGCAGGGGTTGTTCGAACAACAGGTCATCGAGACGGTAGCGGATCACCACACGCTGGATGCGAAAAAGACGGCGGACGGCGAGCAGCTTCATGCGTTATCGCTGGTATCAAGGGATCGGGAGAGGCGCTTGAGGCGGGCCTCGAGGCGTTCTGTGTCGAGTTTCAGGGCATCGAGTTCGCTGAAAGCGGCTTCGGCTTCGCGCTTGCCGACCAAGGTGCGGGACTCTTCGGCCAGGTATTCGGAGAGGTTCTGGCTGAAGCGTGCCAGGCCCTGGCGGGTCCAGCGTGCGCGCAGGCGAAGGTGGCCAGCTAGCATTGCCGTGGCGACTGGGCCGAGCCAGCGCTGCAGCTCGTGTTCCCAGTCCAGTTCCAGGTCCTGCAGCACGCCGAACAGGTCGAGCAGCACGGCACTGTCGCCGTGCAGTTCGACTTGCGGGCTGTGCAGCACGGCAGTCTTGTCACGGGCCATGGCCAGTTGTATCAGGCTGCCAGCCGGGGCGCGCAGGCTGCAGTCGACCTCGCCTTCCCAGTGGCCGGCGAGCATCAGGCCTTCTTCATCGGGCAGGATGAACACCTGCAGGGCCGGTTGGCGGCAGTCGATCTCGATGACCTTGCCTTCCAGCGCGGCCAGCCGCGGCAAGGCCGTGCTGTCCATGCGCAGGACGCGGTTCAGGCCATGTTCGACACTGGCGAGCAGCCCGGCCAGCAGCATCAGGGCTTGATTCCCCGGTGCACGGCAACGATGCCGCTGGTCATGTTGTGGTAGGTGACGCGGTCGAAACCGGCCTCGACCATCATGCTCTTGAGGGTTTCCTGGTCGGGGTGCATGCGGATCGACTCGGCGAGGTAGCGGTAGCTCTCGGAGTCATTGGTGATCAGCTTGCCGGCCAGCGGCATGAAGGCGAACGAGTAGGCGTCGTAGGCCTTGGACATCAGCTTGTTGGTCGGCTTGGAGAACTCCAGGATCAACAGGCGGCCGCCCGGCTTGAGTACACGCAGCATCGAACGGATGGCTTCGTCCTTGTGGGTGACGTTGCGCAGGCCGAAGGCGATGGTCACGCAGTCGAAGTGGTTGTCCGGGAATGGCAGCTTCTCGGCGTCAGCCTGGACGAACTCGATATTGCCGGCCACGCCACGGTCGAGCAGGCGGTCACGGCCGACCTTGAGCATCGAATCGTTGATGTCGGCCAGCACCACCTGCCCGGTCGGTCCTACAAGACGCGAGAACTTGGCGGCCAGGTCGCCGGTACCGCCGGCGATGTCCAGCACGCGGCTGCCGGCGCGCACGCCCGACAGTTCGATGGTAAACCGCTTCCACAGGCGGTGCATGCCACCGGAGAGCACGTCGTTCATCAGGTCGTACTTGGCGGCGACCGAGTGGAACACTTCGGCGACTTTCTTCGCCTTCTGGCTTTCAGGGACGTCCTGATAGCCGAAATGGGTGGTGGGTTCGGCGTGGTCGCCTTTGCGCTGGTCGTTCATATCGCTTCACCGGAAAAAATTACCGCCATTCTAGGGCGAATGGGCGGATTTGTCTTGGCGGGGTGTGCCTTGGTGCAGGGGCGGGCATAATGCAGATTATGTCTACATACCCAGGAACACCCGCATGACCCAGATCAGCGTCGAACGCAAACACTCCCTCGGCCGCGATGCCGCGCGCGCCAAGGCCGAAGCTCTGGTCGACAAGCTCAGCCGCGAGTACGACCTCAAGGCCACCTGGAACGGTGACCGCGTCGATGTGGCCCGCAGCGGCGCCAATGGCAGCGTGCACATCGGTGACGACAGCATCCGCGTGGAACTGAAACTGGGCATGATGCTGTCGATGATGAGCGCTACCATCAAGGGCGAGATCGAGCGGGCGCTGGACAAGGCCCTGGCCTGACGCCCGGGCTGACGCCCGGGCTGTCGCTGGCAAGGGCGTAGTTTACTGGTCAGGGAACGGAATCACCCCGTCCACCTGCTCCAGGCGCAGGTCGCCACGGTAGACCTGCAAGCGCTCTGCAGCGCTGCTGGCTTCTTCCATCCGCGCCTCACGGTCCTTGCCACGCGGCTCCCAGAATTTCAGGTGACCCTTGGCGAAGTCCCGGGCCGGTGCCTCTGCGCTGCGGTAGTGGAAGTGGGCTTCCCAGAGCACCGTTTGCGCCGCCTCGGTGTCCCTGATCTGGTACACGTCGAGGTAGTCGCCGGGTTTGCTCAGGGCCTTGCGCGTGGTGGTACGGCTGATCTGCAGGCGCTTCTGTTCATTCAGGTAACGTAGAGCTTCGCCGTCCGGGTGGCGGGTCTTCAGGTAGGCCTCGGTGAGCAGGCGCTGCTTTTCTGCCGTAATCGTCAGGATGGCCAGGTCCAGTTGGCTGGCCAAATTGATGTCCTTCGGCGTATCGCTAGTTGCCAGTTGCTCAGACACCTCGCGCATGTCCTGGGTCTGCCAGTCCAACAAGTCCCTGAGGCTATTGGGCTCGTTGGTATACAGTTTGGCGAGCCTGATCCGTTCGTCCTTTCGCTCCAGCAGACGCTTCGCGCGATAGCGCTGCTCGGCTCGGTCCGGAACCCCCGGTTGGGCATTCTGGGCGGGGATTTCGTACCAGACACCCTCGCGTAGCTCATAGCGGCCAGCCGGTTGCTCGGTGATCGGATTGAGTTGAACCGCCAGATTGTCCTCCTGCTCACGCTCCACCAGCACCGAGTGCCCCTTCGAGGTGCGAATCAAGGTGCGTTTGCCGGCCTTGACGCGATGAGTGACGGGGCGGGGGGCGAGGCAACGCCGCTTTCGATGCTTTTGACGACCCCGTCCAGTTCGGTTTCGGTCAGGTCGATCAAGGTATCCATCGCCTGCGTGAACTCAGCCAGGACGGGGCTATCGATGGCCACTTCGTCGAACGACTGCAGGTAGTGAGCTTTGCCAAGCGTGCGCCGGTAGTCGCGCAGGGCGTTGTTCAGCACCTCGGCCTGTTGCTCGACCGGCAGGTTGGCGGCGGCCAGACCATCATGGGTCCAGAAGGTGGTAGACAGCGCGTTGTCGCTAAGGGCGCCCTGCAACGGCAGCAGCTCGGCCGCCGATTCGGCGCTGAGCAAGGTCTTGTCCAGCGTGAGGTACGCCAGGTCGCTCAGCATTTGCGCACGGATGATCAATGTCGAATAAGGGCGCGTCTTGATGGCTTTGTCGATCTTGGCTTTTTTTTTCTGGAAGTCGACCTGGCTGTTATCGAGCGCTGCTGCCAGTGTCTTGTCCAGCCGTTCACTGGTCTTGAGCAGGCGTCGGCTGACGGCCAGTGCGTCGCGGGTGGCTTCACGGAACACGATGTAGTTGCGTATCTGTACCTCATCTACCGGCTGCTTGCGCAACCCTTGGGCCAGTTCCTTCAAGCGTTCGTGGTCGGGAAGCTCCAGCAGGCGCCGCATCAGCAACATGTCGTTGTCGATGCAGGTTTCGGTCCAGTCGTTGAGCCTGCGTTGAATGACATTGCCACGGTCGAACTTGAGAAAGCGTGGTTCGAGCATCTGCTTGAACAAGGCCGCGTTGGCGTGCAGGAAAACACCTTGTTTTTCCAGATACAGGCTTGCCAGCCTGAGATGTGGCAGTTGCGTCTTGCGCAGGTCCAACAGTTGCTGGCGTTGTTGCTGGAGTGTTGCGGGCAATGACGAGCGCGCGTCAGCCGGGAGTGCCTTGAAGGCGTCGGTGAAAGCCTTGGCCAGTTCGTCATAGGGCTTCAGCCGCTTCTGGGCCTTTTCCAGCAGCGGCTCGAGCTTGGCCAGTTCCTGCTGATTGGCCAGGGTACTGGTACGCATCTGATCGAACGCCTGCCGGTTCTCGGCGGTGATGGCCTGGCGGTTTCTTGGCATGCCGCCAGCCAGGCTCAGGTCCAGCGACCACTCGCCGTTCCAGCGGGTCAGCCAGGGGCCTTTACTGCGCTCACGCCCGACGATGTGGTAGCCGTCCGCGCTCCCTTGCCATTGCGATACCCATTCATCCTGGCTCTGGTCCGGGCCAATTACCTGCACACCGCCCCAGGTTTCCTGCACCTCGAAAACCGCCTCGTCCAACTTCACGTAGTAACGCTGCGCAACCTCGTACAGCCCTCGCAGGCGCCCCTCGCTCAAGGGCGTCAGGCCTGCGAGCGACTGCCGGGCCTGCAGCCTGACCAGTGCCTGGCGTCGCTCCGTCGACAGGTTGCCCAGCCTTTGGTTGTTGCGCCAGCTGCTGGCATAGGCATACCCAGGCCGAGTGCTGGCATCAGGGGCTGCCCAGTCACGCTCTGTGGGTGGTGCGCTGGACGGCGCCTCGTTGAATAGCCGCTCGGGCGGTTGCGCGAAACGCGGCGGTGCCAGCGGCTCGACAGTGGGCGCAGGAGCGTGCGTTGCGCCGTGCGCCAGGAGCATGGCCAGGTTGGTGAGCAGGTCGGTGACCGCCAGAATGCGGTCTTCGTCCGTGCCCTTGAGCAATGCCGACACATCATCCTTGGCTGCCGAGACCGCCAGCACCAGCCACACAAGACTGGCGAGGGGGCCATGCCAGAACAGCGTCAGCGTATTGAACAGCGCCCAGGCCGCCTGCTTCACCAGTGCCCATTTTTCCTGGGCATTGGAGACGCTGTTTGTGGACGCCGCCTGTAACATGGCTTGGACCCTGGCATCGAACAGGTGCCGGTCGAGGTCGTCGTCCCAAGCCGCGAATGTGATCGTTACCGGCTGCTTGAGCTTGTCCAGCACGGTGTCGACCAGCGCGGAATCGACGCCCAGCAAGTGGGCGATGTTCGACAGCCCGGGATGCAGATGCGGGCGGATGAAACCGTCGTTTTCGTAAACAGCCCGGACGTCATTACCCAGCCAGTCGAGCACGCTCTGCTGCAGTTCACCTTTGCTGCGCAGGGCCGCCATCAGCGTCTCCAGGGTGGCGAATTGCAGCAGGGTGTTGTTCTCATAGAACGGGCGGTACAACAGCCAGCCAGTGCGCTCTGGCAGGTCGATGAGGTACATGCCGTGCGCACGATCGGCGGTTGTGGCCCCCGGTGCGCAGAGAAAGGCCAGCGGGGCGAAGCGTGGCCCTGGGGCGTTGTCGTCGGCATTGCTACAGGCATCGAGAAGCGCCTTGCGGGTGGCTTCGTCCAGTTGCCCCTCGCAGCCGGCCTTGAGCGTGCTGAACCGCAGCTGGCTGCGCCATTCACGGGCAAACTGGCTGATACGTGCAGCCCTGCGTGGCTGGGCGTTGACCATGTCGTTCACGTACTTCGGGTAGCTGCCGCCGATGTCAGCCTTGAGGATCAGCGACTCGATGTCCTCAAGCGTGAGCCCAGCTTGGTAGGGTGTGCCGTCGGCGTTGCTGATGCGGGTTGCCACTTCATTGGAGCCCAGCCGGGAAATGGCCAGCTCGGTCAGGGTTTCGTCCCTTAGGAACAGGCTCTGTGGTGCTGTCGGGCTAGACCCTTCGAGCCTTTCGGAAATGCTGATGAGCAGCGCATCCGGATTGCACGTTGCCTTGCCTTGATGTGCCATCTGCAACTGCTCACGCAAGCGTCGGCTGGCGTAGCGGCTTATCGAGTCGATATCGCCCAGCGAGGTGGTTCCCTTGAATTGCCCCTGGCTGGCGGCCAGGTCGAGCAACGCCGCATGATAGTCGAAGCGCTCCCCGGGCTTTGCATTCACCAGCCAGCCAGGCAGCTTGATGGATGGTAGGCCATCGACCTGGCAAGCTTGGTCGAGAAAGTGGGGTGATGGGTCGCTGACGCGAGCGAAATTCGCCTCTAGCTCGGTGACAGAGGGCAGGCCGGTCACCCGCAGGCGCCTGATGTCGTCAAGGATGACGTTGAGAATTTCAGTGGCCTGCAGGGCAAAGGGGCTTTCGCCTGCAGGCGAGCGGGCCCAATGGAGCGTGCGGAAGCGGTATCGGTCGGCCAGTTCGGCCTGCAGCGCGGCACTGAACGCAGGCAAGTCCTTGTAACTGCAAATGACGCCGGACGACTTGCAGGCCAGCACCCGATTGGCTATGCCCCGCGTGGCTGTCAGCAGCAGGGTGGGCAGTGGCGGATGAAAAGTGTTTCCGTCGTTTTCCAGCGTGATCTGCAGGGTATTGATCGACAACCCATCAGTAGTGCCCGCGAGCATTTCGTAAAGCACCGATTTTTCGTCGTCGCGCAGCCCTTGGCGCTGCACGTTGACTGACAAAGCGGCTTTGATGGTCTGCTCGACCCAGCGCAGCCGGGGTACCTGGCTGTCGTCGTCGTAGCCGCTCCAGAAGCTGACCTGGGCTTGCTGGAAGGCTTCGACAAGGGTGCTGAGGAGGTCGTCGAAAACGCTGTTGAGTCTTGCCATGTCCAGGTTGATTTCCGGCTTCGAAGCGCTGTCATCGGCGCTTTCCTGTGCACGAAAAACCTGTGGCGGGGCAATGCTCAGCTGGTCTGTTTCCTTCAGCTGCATTGGGGTGCGCGCCAGGAAATGCGCCAGCAACACATCAATCAGTTGGCGTTGTCCTGGCGAGTTGCCATCTTCGGCAGGGGAGAGGACGACAAACAGGTCCAGGGAAGACAGTTGTGGGTGGTTGTGACGGATCCACGGGTAGTGATCGACGAGGAGGTCGTAACCCTCGCGAGACAACACTTCTCGCAAGCGCGGCCGCTTGGCAAAGCAATTTGCGATGGATTGTCTGAAGGTTGGGCTTTGCAGCATGTCGCTCATGGTGAGGCTCCGATCAGGTGAAAGCCTGCACGCTAGGGCACCTGCGCGGATGGACGGCGGTACATGAATGTGGCCGCCGTGAGCTTAGGGTGAGGTTTCTAATTTATTTGCCTACCGTGTGCACAAGCCCAACCTCCATGGGCGGTTTTTCCTCCACTCATGAACATGAGGTATACAGCATGGCCAAAGTGATTGTGAAGAAAAAAGACGAAGCCCTGGGCACGCTTGGCGAGGTGCGTGGCTATGCACGCAAGATCTGGCTGGCCGGTATCGGCGCCTACGCCCGTGTTGGCCAGGAAGGCTCCGACTACTTCAAGGAGCTGGTCAAGGCCGGCGAAGGCGTCGAGAAACGCGGCAAGCAGCGCATCGACAAAGAGCTCGATGCCGCCAACCACCAGCTCGACGAAGCGGGTGAAGAAGTCAGCCGCGTACGCGGCAAGGTCGAAATTCAACTCGACAAGATCGAAAGAGCTTTCGACGCACGGGTAGGTCGCGCCTTGAATCGCCTTGGCATTCCGTCTAAACATGACGTTGAGGCGTTATCCATCAAGCTTGAACAGCTGCATGAGCTGCTCGAGCGCGTCGCGCACAAACCATAAGGAGAGCAGGATGGCTGGCAAGAAGAATTCCGACAAAGAAGGCAGCTCCTGGATCGGCGGGATCGAGAAGTATTCCCGCAAGATCTGGCTGGCGGGGCTGGGTATCTATTCGAAAGTCGACCAGGACGGCCCGAAGCTGTTCGACTCGCTGGTGAAAGATGGCGAGAAGGCTGAGAAGCAAGCGAAGAAGACAGCTGAAGACGTGGCTGAAACCGCCAAGTCCTCGACCACTTCGCGCGTATCGGGCGTGAAGGACCGTGCTTTGGGCAAGTGGAGCGAACTCGAAGAGGCCTTCGACAAGCGCCTGAACAGTGCCATTTCGCGCCTGGGTGTACCGAGCCGCAACGAGATCAAGGCCCTGCATCAGCAGGTCGACAGCCTGACCAAGCAGATCGAGAAACTGACCGGCGCATCGGTTACCCCGATCTCCTCGCGCTCCGCAGCGGCCAAGCCGGCAGCGAGCAAGGCAGCGGCCAAACCATTGGCCAAGCCAGCGGCAAAAACCGCAGCAGCCAAACCGGCAGCAGCCAAACCGGCAGCAGCCAAACCAGCAGCGGCCAAACCAGCAGCGGCGAAACCGGCTGCCAAGACTGCAGCGGCCAAGCCCGCGGCGAAACCGGCTGCCAAGCCTGCCGCAGCGAAGAAGCCGGCAGTGAAGAAGGCCCCGGCCAAACCGGCAGCCGCCAAGCCGGCAGCACCAGCGGCCAGCGCCGCGCCGGCCGCTACCGCCGCTCCGGCGCCTACTGCGGCCCCAGCGAGCAACCCGCCTTCGGCTCCGGCCAGCACCGGCTCTCTGCTCTGATAGCGGTGTAATGCCCTTCGCGGGAGCGGGCTTGTCCCGCGAAGGGCGCGCCATCGAGCTGTCAGATCTATCCCTCCAGATACCTCACCGCCAACTCCTCGGCCGCCGCCCGTGCCTGCACCTGAAGATGCGGCGCCACCAGCATCATCACCTGATACACCACGATCCCCACATCGCCCTCGCGCCCCAGCACCCGTTGGTAGTCCAGCGAGAACATCAAGGTCAGGGTGATCTGCTCCACCAGTTGCCCCAATGCCCGCGTCTCACTGACCACCTGCCCTTGGCCCTTGAGGCTGGCCAGCAATGCCGCCAGCGTGCGCTTGAGCGCGTTGATCAGGCTGCGCATGCCCCGTGCCAGCTTCGGCAGGCGCCCGGTCAGGTTGGACAGGTCCTGGAACAGAAAGCGGTACTGCGCCATGCGCTCGACGATCAAGTGCAGGAACAGCCAGTAGTCCTCGGCCTCCAGGCGCACCTCCAGCGGAGGGTCGAGCAGCGGCATCAGCGCTTCCTCGAAGCGGTCGAACAGCCCGTGGATCAAGGGCTCCTTGCCGTGGAAGTGGTAGTACAGGTTGCCTGGGCTGATACCCAGTTCGTTGGCAATCTCCAGGGTCGAGACATTCGGCTCGCCCTGCAAGTTGAACAGCTGCAGGGCGCATTCGAGGATACGGTCGCGGGTCTTCATCCAGTCGTGGCGCTCATCGGGTCAGGACATAGGTGCCTGGCGCAGGGCCCAGCGGTGGATAGGTGGTGTTGCCCAGTTCCGTGCGTGGCGCCTTGAGCGGGCCGGAGCGCGGCGTGATCCACTCCAGCCACAACGGCCACCAGCTGCCTTCGCGGCGCTGTGCGTCATGGAACCAGGCGCGTGGGTCGCTCGAGAGCTTGGGGTTTTCCAGGTAGTACGCCTTGGGGTTACCGGGTGGGTTGATGATGCTCTGGATGTGCCCGCTGTTGGCCAGCACGAACTGTCGGTCGCCACCGAGCAGCAAGGCCGAGCGGTACACCGCGTCCCACGGCGTGATGTGATCGTTGCTGCCGGCCACGGTGAAGCTGTCGAGGTCCACCTGTTTGAGATCGATGGGGGTGCCGCACACTTCCAGGCCCGCGGCGCGGGTCAGTGGGTTGACCTTGAAGAAGTCCAGCAAGTCGCCGTGCAGCGCGGCCGGAAGGCGAGTGCTGTCGGCGTTCCAGTAGAGAATGTCGAAGGCCGGCGGGGTCTTGCCGAGCAGGTAGTTGTTGACCCAGTAGTTCCAGATCAAGTCGTTGGGCCGCATCCAGGCGAAGATCCGCGCCACCTCGCCACCGTCCAGCACACCACGCTGGTACGAGCGACGCTTGGCGGCCTCGATGGTCTGTTCGTCGGCGAACAGGCTGGCCGGGCCGTCGAACTTGCTGTCGAGCAGGCTGACCAGGTAAGTGGCGCTGCGTACCCGGCGCAGCTGGTGCTTGGCCTGCAGGTGGCCTTGCAGTGCGGCCATGGTCAGGCCGCCGGCGCAGGCGCCCATCAGGTTCGGGTCGCGGCTGCCGCTGATGCTGCGGCAGGCGTTGAGTGCTTCTTCCAGGGCCTGCACATAGCTCGACAGGCCCCACTCGCGGTGGCGTGGGTCGGGGTTGCGCCAGCTGACCATGAACACCTGCAGGCCATTCTTGAGCATGTACTGGACGTAGCTGTTGCTCGGCTGCAGGTCGAAAATGTAGTACTTGTTGATTTGCGGCGGCACCACCAGCACGGGCCGGGCGTACTGTTTTTCGCTCATCGGCTTGTACTGGATCAGCTCTAGCAGATCGTTGCGCAACACCACGGCGCCGGGCGTGGCGGCCAGGTTGCCGCCCACTTCGAAGGCGCGCTCGTCGACCTGGCGCGGCAGGCCGTCGTTGTGGCGCAAATCGTCGAGCAGGTGGGCGACGCCACGCACCAGGCTCTGCCCGCCAGTGTTGAACAGTTCCTTGACCGCCAGTGGGTTGAGCAGCGAGTTGCTCGGTGCCAGGGCGTCGTTGATCAGGGTGAACAGAAAGTGTGCACGGGCCCGGTCATCGTCGTTCAGGTGGCTTTCCTCGATCCACAGGCGGGTCTGTTTCTGCCAGGCCAGATAGGCCTGCAGGCTGCGCCGGTAGAACGGGTTCTGGCTCCACGTAGGATCGTTGAAACGGGCATCACGCGCGCTCGGCTGATAAGGCGTGTCGCCGAGCATCACCCGGCCGAGCTGGCCGCCAAATGTCAACAGGTGACGGGCGGTGTGCAGTGGATTGAGCAGGCTATGGCGGCCAACACTGCGCAAGGTGGAGATCAGGTCGCGGCCGCGCACACCGAGGATGGCGTTCTGCACGTTCATGCTGGTGGCAGGGAGCGTTGACGTTCCTTTGGCCGGTTTTTCTTTCATGGCAACAACTCCCTTGTCAGGCCACGGTGGTACTCATCAGTCGTGCTCGTGCAACAGCAAGCAACAATTCAGCCACCAGAGGCCGGACTGGGGTGCATGACCGCGCGCTGACGTTCTTGCTGGAGAAACTTCATGATGATGGGGGCGACGGCCTCGGCCCGGGTGATCAGGAACAGATGACCGTCGTCGATAATGTGTAGCTGGGCATTGGGAATTCGCCAGGCCAGCAGGCGCATGTTGATCAGCGGGATCAGCGGGTCGTCGTCGCCGGCCAGCACCAGGGTCGGTTGCTGGATCTTGTGCAGCCAATGGATGCTGGTCCAGCCCAGCCCGGCGAACAGTTGCCAGTAGTAGCCCATCTTGCCGCCGGAGCGCACCTTGGCGGCGTGGTGCATGGCCAGCTCCGGGTCGCGGCGAAAACCGCCGCCATAGATCAGCGGCGCGATGCGGATCACGTGCGATGGCTGCACGTAGCGCCTGGGGCTGGCCATCATCCACAGCACCTTGGGCTTGCCGGGCACCATCACCGCCCCCGCCGCCGTGGCTGCCAGCACCAGCTTCTTGCAGCGCTCGGGGTAGTCATGGGCGAACTGCTGGGCCAGGGCGCCGCCCCAGGAAACGCCGATGACATTGACCTGGCCGTAGTCCAGATAGTCGAGCATGCGCGCCGTCAGCTTGGCCAGGCCTGGAAAGCGGTAAGGGTGGCGTGGCGTGGACGAGCCGCCCACGCCCGGGACGTCGAAGGCGATGACTTCCAGGTCCGGGTCCAGTGCCTCGATGAACGGGAACACCAGCTCCAGGTTGGCGCCGATGCCGTTGAAGATCAGCAACGGCGTCAGATGCGGCTTGCCCGGGCGCACCGCGGTACGGATGGATTGGTCGTCCAGCTCGACGGTCCGGAAGATGTAGGGTAGCGGCATGCGCGTGGCTCTGTGGCTTGAAAATGTACCGTGGCACGCTCCAAGCGGCCACGGCATTGTGACTCAGCGCTCGTGGACGTAAGTCCCCGGTGCAGCCTCGCCAGCGGTATAGGCGCGGTTGCCCAGGCGCGTCGGTGCCTTTTTCAGCTCGCCGGCGCGTTCGCCCAGCCAGGTCTGCCAGTGTAGCCACCAGGAGTCGGCATGCTTTTCGGCGTTATCCTGCCAGGCCACCGGGTCGCCCGGGCGGTCGGCGCCGGTCATGAAGCGGGCCTTGGGGTTGCCTGGCGGATTGAGGATGCTCTGGATGTGGCCGCTGTTGGACAGCACGAACTCGATCTTGCCGCCGAACAGGTGCGCCGAGCGGTAGCACGATTGCCACGGGGTGATGTGGTCGGAAGTGCCGGCGACACTGAAGATGTCGCACTGGACTTTCTTCAGGTCGATGGCAGTGCCGCACACTTCCAGGGCATCCGCGCGGGTCAGCGGGTTGTTCTTGAACAGTTCGATCAGGTCGCCGTGGAAGGCGGCTGGCAAGCGCGTGGTGTCATTGTTCCAGAACAGGATGTCGAATACCGGTGGCTCGTTGCCGAGCAGGTAGTTGTTGACCCAGTAGTTCCAGATCAGGTCGTTGGGGCGCATCCAGGCGAACACCTTGGTCATGTCGCTGCCTTCGAGCACCCCGGACTGGTAGGAGTGACGCTTGGCGGCCTCCAGCGTCTGTTCGTCGACGAACAGTGCCACCTCGGTGTCCAGGGTGGTGTCCAGCACGCTGACCAGCAGGGTCAGGGCATTGACCTTCTGCTCACCCAGCGCGGCGTAGTGGCCGACCAGGGCGGTGCAGGTGATGCCACCGGAGCAGGCACCGAGCATGTTCAGGTCTTTGCTGCCGGTGATTGCCAGGACCGCATCGACCGCTTCCTTCAAGGCATCGATGTAGGTCGACAGGCCCCACTCGCGCTGGGCCTTGGTCGGGTTGCGCCAGCTGATGATGAAGGTCTGCTGCTGCGAGCGCAGGCAGAAGCGCGCCAGGCTCTTCTCCGGGCTCAGGTCGAAGACGTAGAACTTGTTGATCTGCGGCGGGACCACCAGCAGCGGGCGGGCATGCACTTGCTCGGTGATGGGGCTGTACTGGATCAGCTCCAGCACATCGTTGCGGTAGACCACGGCGCCTTCGCTAGTACCGAGGTTCTTGCCGACCTCGAACGCTTCCATGTTGACCTGGCTGGGCATGCCGCCATTGTTGACCACGTCCTTGGCCAGGTTGGACAGGCCGTCCAGCAGGCTCTTGCCGCCGGTTTCGAAGAAGCGTTTGACCGCCGCCGGGTTGGACAGGGTGTTGCTCGGCGCCATGGCCTCGGTCATCAGGTTGATGACGAACTGGCCGCGGGCGATGTCCTGGGGCGACAGGTCACTGTTGCCGATCCACTCCTGCAGTTCCTTGCGCCAGGCCAGGTAGGTTTGCAGGTAGCGGCGGTACAGCGGGTTCTTGCTCCAGGCCGGGTCCTGGAAGCGACGGTCGTCACCTGCCGGGGCGAGGCTGGATTTGCCCAGCAGGACGTTCTTCAGCTCCAGGCCGAAGTGCGCCACATGTTTGGCACTGTGCAGCGGCTGGCGCACGGCCTGACGCAGCACGGTACGCGCAGAGCTCAGCAGGTCCTTGCGGCGGATGCCGATGACCGGGTTCAGCCCCAGGGTGTTTTCCGAGGCCTGCCGCTGCAACTCATCGTTGTTCTTGTTACTCATCTACGACGCTCCGTTGTCCTGAGACGAGTACCGGATTGCTGTGGCGCATTGCACAGCGGACAGCCCGGTACTGTTACTCGGGTGACCAGTGATAAGGAACAGCGGTGCTGCAGGCCGGATGCATTCGGCGATGAGCTGCGGGGGATTCTGCGTGTGAAGACAGCCTGCTTTCGCTCGCGACCTCTACATACCGGCCAGTGCCTGATTGCCTTCAAGGCGATGCAGGGAACTTGCCAGCTCCATTGGTTACCCGACTTTCATGTAATGCGCAAGACAACCCGTTTAAGAGTTGTCTGTAAGGCATTCAAACAGATGAGATTAGAAAATGCGCTCTAAAGCCTGGAAGGCTTGAGCTAGAGCATGAGTTTGACCACCGATTCCGCCGGGTCACGGGACTTGCCGGCCTTGTGCAACTCGTCGAGGTACTCGGCCCACAGCTGCTCCTGGCGCAGGCACAGCTGCTCGAGGTATTCCCAGGTGAACAGGCCGCTGTCATGGCCGTCGTCGAAGGTCAGTTTCAGTGCATATTGGCCGGCAGGCTCCAGGCCGATGAGGCCGACATTGATCTTGCCGAATTGCAGGATGGGGTTGCCGTGGCCTTGAACCTCGGCGGAAGGGGAGTGCACCCGCAGGAACTCGGCGGGCAGCTGGTACACCTCGCCGGGGGCGTAGGTGAGGCTGAGGGTCTTGGAGGCTTTGTGCAGATTGATGGCGGTGGGCAGGCGGGCCATGGCTGGAATCTCTCGGGATCTGATGGTGCAAGCTTCCAGCTTCCGGTGGTGGGATTCAAGGGCCCTTTCGCGGGACAAGCCCGCTCCTACAGTTATCGCGCAGTCTTCAAGCACTGTGCAGTAGGAGCGGGCTTGTCCCGCGAAGAGGTTGACGCGGTCTTACAGGATGTAGCGCGACAGGTCTTCGTTCTGCGCCAGCTCACCGAGGTGGCCGTTCACATACGCCGCATCGATGTGGATCGGTGTTTCGTCGTGGGTGCTGGCCAGGTCACCGGCACTGAACGACACCTCTTCGAGCAGGCGCTCGAGCAGGGTGTGCAGGCGGCGGGCACCGATGTTCTCGGTCTTCTCGTTTACCTGATAGGCAATCTCGGCCAAGCGCTTGATGCCGTCGGCGGCGAACTCGATGTTCAGGCCTTCGGTCTTGAGCAGCGCACTGTATTGCTCGGTCAGCGAAGCGTGCGGCTCTTTGAGGATTCGCTCGAAATCTTCCGGGGTCAGCGCTTTCAGTTCGACTCGGATCGGCAGACGGCCCTGCAGTTCTGGCACCAGGTCGCTCGGCTTGCTCAGGTGGAACGCACCGGAAGCGATGAACAGGATGTGGTCGGTCTTGACCATGCCCAGCTTGGTGTTGACGGTACAGCCTTCGATCAGCGGCAGCAGGTCGCGCTGCACGCCTTCACGGGATACATCGGCACCGCCGACATTGCCACGCTTGGCCACCTTGTCGATTTCGTCGATGAACACGATACCGTGCTGCTCGACCGCTTCCAGTGCCTTGGCCTTGAGTTCTTCCTCGTTGACCAGGCGGCCGGCTTCTTCGTCGCGCACCATCTTCAGCGCGTCCTTGACCTTCAGCTTGCGAGCCTTGCGCTTGCCTTTGCCCATGTTGGCAAACAGGCTCTGCAGCTGGTTGGTCATCTCTTCCATGCCGGGTGGCGCGGCGATTTCGACGCCCATGTTCTCGGCCACTTCGATTTCGATTTCCTTGTCGTCCAGCTGGCCTTCGCGCAGGCGCTTGCGGAACAGCTGGCGGGTATTGGAGTCGCTGCTGGTCTGTGCGGCTTCCTCGCTGAAGCTGCTGACCCGCGCCTGCGGCAGCAGGGCATCGAGGATGCGGTCTTCGGCGGCGTCTTCGGCGCGGTGGCGCACACGGACGATTTCCTGCTCGCGCAGCATCTTCAGCGCGGCATCGGCCAGGTCACGGATGATCGACTCGACGTCACGGCCGACATAGCCCACTTCGGTGAACTTGGTGGCTTCGACCTTGAGGAACGGCGCGTTGGCCAGCTTGGCCAAGCGGCGGGCGATTTCGGTCTTGCCGACGCCGGTAGGGCCGATCATCAGGATGTTCTTCGGGGTCACCTCGGCGCGCAGCTCGGCAGGGAGCTGCATCCGCCGCCAGCGGTTGCGCAGGGCAATGGCGACGGCACGCTTGGCGTCGTCCTGGCCGATGATGTGGCGGTTGAGTTCGTGGACGATCTCGCGGGGGGTCATGGACATGATCAATACGGTCCTGAAGCAGAATGTGTCAGCGTGGAAAAGCCCCACCGCCGGGATGGGGCGCCAGAACAGCTGATCACTCGGCCAGGTCCTGCTCCTCGATGGTCAGGTTGTGGTTGGTGAACACGCAGATGTCGCCGGCGATGTTCAGGGCGGCCTCGGTGATTTCCCGGGCCGACAGGTCGGTCTTGTTCAGCAGGGCGCGGGCTGCGGCCTGGGCGTAGCCGCCACCGGAACCCATGGCGATCAGGCCGTCTTCCGGTTCGACCACGTCACCGTTGCCGGTGATGATCAGCGATGCGTCCTTGTTGGCCACCGCCAGCATGGCTTCCAGGCGGCTCAGGGAGCGGTCGGTACGCCATTCCTTGGCCAGCTCGACGGCGGCACGCACCAGGTGGCCGGAGTGTTTCTGCAGCTGGGCTTCGAAGCGCTCGAACAGGGTGAAGGCGTCGGCGGTGGCACCGGCGAAACCGGCGATCACTTCGCCGTTGTACAGGCGACGGACCTTCTTGGCGTTGCCTTTCATCACGGTGTTGCCGAGGGATACCTGGCCGTCGCCGCCCATGACGACTTTGCCGTTACGGCGGACAGAAACGATGGTGGTCAAGGGGAGAGTCTCCACGCAGCGGGGCAAAATTGCCTGATGCAGACTCATATGGGGGTGGGGGGAAGGATTTCAACCGCGGGGGATGAATGGTCGCGCCTGGCAAGGACACTGGTGCTGGCACCTTCGCGGGCAAGCCCGCTCCCACAGGACGCTTGCAAGGCGACGGCCTGCGCTGATCCTGTGGGGGCGGGCTTGCCCGCGAAGGGTTTTACTCAGGCCTCGTGGCAGACGTGCCCATCGACCAAGGTATAACGCACGGCCGCCGGCAGGCAGTGGCCGATGAACGGGCAGTTTTCGCCGCGCGACAGCCATTGCTCACCGGCAATCGTCGAGGCCTTGGCGTCGAACAGCACCATGTCGGCCGCGCCGCCGACTTTCAGCTCACCGGCCGGCAGGCGCATGGCCTTGGCCGGGCCGCTGCTCAGGCGGGCGAGCAGGGTCGGCAGGTCGAGCAGGCCGTCCTCGACCAGGGTCATGGCCAGCGGCAGCAGCAGTTCGACGCTGCTGATACCCGGTTCGGTGGCGCCGAACGGGGCCAGCTTGGCATCGCGCTCGTGGGGTTGGTGGTGGCTGGAGATCGCCTGGATCACGCCCGACTTCACTGCCGCGCGCAGGCCGTCACGGTCGGCGGCGGTGCGCAGTGGCGGCTGTACGTGGTACAGGCTGGAGAACTCACGCAGCGACTCGTCGGTGAGGATCAGCTGATACAGTGCCACGTCGGCCGTCACCGGCAGGCCCAGCTGCTGGGCCTGTTCGATCAGCCGTGCGCCACGGGCGCTGGTGATCTGGGTGAAGTGCGCACGCACGCCTGTCTGTTCCACCAGCAGCAGGTTGCGCGCCAGGGCCACGGTTTCGGCGGTCTCGGGGATGCCGGGCAGGCCGAGGAAGCTGGCCATGGCGCCCTCGTGGGCCAGGCCGCCCTGCGCCAGGTCACGGTCCTGAGAGTGGAACACCACGGTCAGGTCGAAGGTAGCAGCGTACTCCAGGGCACGGGCCAGGGTACGGTTGTTGGGGATTTCCTTCAGGCCGTTGCCGAAGGCCACGCAACCGGTGTCGCGCAGGGCAACCAGTTCGGCCAGCTGCTCGCCTTCCAGGCCCTTGGTCAGGGCGCCGATCGGGTAGACCTTGCTGTTGGACGCTTCGCGGGCGCGGTCGAGGATCAGCTCGGCCACTGCCGAAGTATCCAGCACAGGCTTGGTCTGCGGTGGGCAGCACAGGCTGGTTACGCCACCGGCCACGGCGGCGCGGGTTTCACTGGCGATGGAGCCCTTGCGGCTGTAGCCCGGCTCGCGCAGCGAGACACCGAGATCGACCAGGCCGGGTGCGGCGATCAGGCCGTCAGCTTCGATCGTGCGGCTGGCGCTGAAACCGGCCGGGGCGGCGCCGATGGCGGCGATGCGCCCACCGTCCAGGTGCAGGTCGGTGACCTGGTCCAGGCCGCTGGCAGGGTCAATGACTCGGGCGCCAAGAATACTGATGGTCACTGGGCGTTCTCCTGGTCGAATTGACGTTGCGCGTTCTGCCCGCTCATGGCCATGGACAGCACGGCCATGCGTACGGCGATGCCGTAGGTAACCTGGTTGAGAATCACCGAGTGTTTGCCGTCGGCCACCGCCGATTCGATTTCCACGCCGCGGTTGATTGGCCCCGGGTGCATGACGATGGCGTCGGGCTTGGCCCCGGCCAGGCGTGCGGTGGTCAGGCCGAACAGGCGGTAGAACTCGCCTTCGCTAGGCAGCAGGCCGCCGGCCATGCGCTCACGCTGCAGGCGCAGCATGATCACTACGTCGACGTCCTTGAGGCCTTCGGCGAGGTCGGTGTAGACCTTCACGCCGTACTGCTCGATACCGATCGGGATCAGGGTTTTCGGGCCGATCACGCGGATGTCCGGACAGCCCAGCGCCTTCAGCGCGAGCATGTCGGAGCGGGCCACGCGCGAGTGCAGGATGTCGCCGACGATCGCCACCGAGAGGTTCTCGAAGCTGCCTTTGTGGCGGCGGATGGTCAGCATGTCGAGCATGCCCTGGGTCGGATGCGCGTGGCGGCCGTCACCGCCGTTGATCACGGCGACGTCCGGGCACACATGCTCGGCGATGAAGTGCGCGGCGCCGGAGTCGGAGTGGCGCACGACGAACATGTCGGCGGCCATGGCTTCGAGGTTGCGCAGGGTATCGAACAGAGTCTCGCCTTTGCTGGTCGAGGAGGTCGACACGTTCAGGCTGATCACGTCGGCCGACAGGCGCTGCGCGGCCAGCTCGAAGGTTGTGCGGGTACGGGTCGAGTTCTCGAAGAACACGTTGCACACGGTCTTGCCGCGCAGCAACGGGACTTTCTTCACGGCCCGTGCGCCGACTTCGAGGAACGAGTCGGCGGTGTCGAGGATCTCGGTGAGCAGTTCGCGGGGCAAACCGTCGAGCGAGAGGAAGTGGCGCAGCTGGCCCTGGTCATTGAGCTGCAGCGGGCGCTTGGCGTCGATTGGCGTCATCGCGAGGGGACTCTTAAAGGGCGGAAGCGGTGGCGAGGTCCTGGCGCTCGAGGGCGAGCGGTGCGGGTCCGGTCAATTTTACCCGTTCATGGGCCGCCAGTGACAGGGTGGCGCCGAGTACATTGGGGCGGATGGGCAGTTCGCCGGCATCCAGGTCGAGCAGGCAGACCAGGGTGACACTGGCCGGGCGGCCGTAATCGAACAGTTCGTTGAGTGCGGCGCGAATGGTGCGGCCGCTCATCAGCACGTCGTCGATCAGCACCAGGTGCTGGCCTTCGACCTCGAACGGCAGCTCCGATGGGCGTACCTGCGGGTGCAGGCCGTTCTGGCTGAAATCATCACGATAGAACGACACGTCCAGGGTACCGAGCGGGCTCTGGTCGGCCATTTCCTCCTGCAGGGCCTGGGCAACCCAGACGCCGCCGGTGCGGATGCCGATGAAGCGCGGCTCGGAGATGTTGCGGCGGGTCAGATGGGCGCGAAGGTCGACGGCCATCTGCCGGATCAGGTCGGCGGGATTGGGTAGGCTCATTGCGTATCTCCTGGGGGCGCCGGAGGCGTTGTGATAGCCCCGACGTAAACGCGGGAAAAATCAGGTATTGGCCTCCAGCCAGCCTTGCAGCAGCAGGGCGGCGGCGATGGCGTCGACCGGGTTGTCACGGTAGCTGCCGCGCTGGCCGCCACGCGCCAGGCGCTCACCTTTGGCCTCGAAGGTGGTCAGGCGTTCGTCGTGGGTGTGCACCGGCAGGTTGAAGCGGCCATTGAGGCGGCGGGCGAACTTTTCCGCGCGCTCGCTCATTTCGCTCGGTGTGCCATCCATGTTCAGCGGCAGGCCGACGACGATGGCGTCGGGCTTCCATTCAGCGATGAGCTTTTCCACCTGGGCCCAGTCCGGCACGCCGTTTTGCGCCTTCAGGGTGCACAGTTCGCGGGCTTGGCCGGTCACCACTTGGCCCACGGCCACGCCGATCTGTTTGGTACCGTAGTCGAAGCCCAGCAGTAAACGCAGTTCGCTCATCAGGCGTGCCCCGCCTGGCTGGTCAGCAGGCTGAGGTTGATCCCCAGGCTGGCGGCGGCGGCGTCCAGGCGCAGGTCGCTGGCCAGGCCGAAAATGATCTCTGGGTCGAACGGGCAGTTGAGCCAGGCGTTGTCGGCCAGTTCGGCTTCCAGTTGGCCCGCTTCCCAGCCGGCATAGCCGAGCGTGATGAGGCTTTGTTTCGGCCCGACTCCGGCGGCGATGGCCAGCAGCACGTCCTGCGAGGTGGTCAGCGACAGCCCTTCCAGGGCCACGGTGGCCTGGAAGCTGCATTCGCTGCTGTGCAGCACGAAACCACGGTCGGTCTGCACTGGGCCACCCTGGTAGATCGGCACCTGCAAGGTGCTGGCCGGCGGCAGTTCGTCTGGCCGCAACTGCTCGAGAATGTCGGCCAGGTTCAGCTCCTGCGGTCGGTTGACCACCAGGCCCATGGCGCCATTGGCGTTGTGCTCGACGATGTACGTGAGGGTCTGGGCGAAGTTCGGATCGGCCATGTGCGGCATGGCGATCAGGAACTGATGCTTGAGGTAGCTCGGGGTGAGGATTTTCATGGGAGATAGTGTGGCGCTAGGTGGCGAGGCTGACAAGGTGCGCAATTGTGTCGTCTGGTTGGGGCCTGTCGTGAGGGTTTTGGCGCCTGTGAGATCGAGCGCAACCACATCCGGCAAGCCCGGCGTCAATACTCAATTACTGGACAGACGGTCACCACGGGCAAAGCGCCAGGTGCGGATGATCTCCAGCCGGTCGAACTCGGCCAGGTCCCCGGTAAACGGCGCAAACGGTGCTGCCAGACGTACGATGCGCTGGGCCGCCTGGTCCAGCACCGGCTGCCCGGACGATTCCAGCACCAGCACCTCGTACAGCGAGCCATCGCGGTTGATCGACACCATCATCCGCAAGTTGCCGTAAATCTGCTGCCGGCGTGCCTCGTCGGGGTAGTTCAGGTTACCTACTCGCTCGACCTTCTTGCGCCACTCTTCCTTGTACCAGGCGCCCTTGTCGCGCATGGTCGAAGCCGCATTGAGGCGGTGAATCTTCGGGCGTTTGGCGTACATCTGCTGTTCGTTGGAAAGCTCTGCCTCAAGGCTGGCGATCTGGCTCGACAGTTGCGAACTGTCGAAGTCCGGCGTGGCCGCCGCCGGCTTTGGCTTGCTTTCCTTGGGCTTGGGCTCGACCTTCTGCGCTTTCGGCGCCTTGGTCGCCACTGCGGACTTCTCCGGCACTGGCGGTGGTGCTACCTCCGGCTTGGCCGCAGGCGGCGGGGTGACCTTGTTGATCTTGGTGTCCTGGAACGGCGCCACCTCGGTGGTGGTCGGCACGGCTTTCTTTTCCAGGGTACCGCTGCCTTGCTGGTTGGCCTGAGCCTGGTAATCAGCCTTCTTCGGCGCTTTCTCGCTTTTGAAGGTGGCCAGGGTGATGTCCATGGTCTGGCGGATTTCCGCCGGTTTGACCACGGTAAAGCCGACGCCAAGGATCAGCGCCAGGTGCACCAAGGCAGCCAGGAACAGGGTAAAGCCAAGCCGGTCCACCGGGCGAACGCGCGGTGGCAGCAGGTCGGAAGGGATGTCGGCAGGCAGCGTCATCAGGTATCCAGCAACCGCAGGGCGGGGCAGCAGCTCAGTCGAAAAGGACCGGCATCATACCCCACTCCGCGCATTTGCTCCGCGTCGGCGGTCAGCGCGCCTTGAGCTGGCGATCAATGGCATCCATCAGCTTGCCACCGATATCGGTGTTGTAGGCCGCGTCGATCTCGCGGATGCAGGTTGGGCTGGTGACGTTGATTTCGGTGAGGTAGTCGCCGATCACGTCGAGGCCGACGAACAGCAGGCCCTTTTCACGCAGGGACGGGCCGACCTGGGCGGCGATCCAGCGGTCACGCTCGGTCAGTGGGCGGGCTTCGCCGCGGCCACCAGCAGCCAGGTTGCCACGGGTCTCGCCACTGGCCGGAATACGGGCCAGGCAGTAATCGACTGGCTCGCCGTCGATCATCAGGATGCGTTTGTCGCCGTCCTTGATGGCCGGCAGGTAGGCCTGCGCCATGATCTGCTGGGCACCCAGGGCGGTCAGGGTCTCGAGGATCACCGACAGATTGGGGTCGCCCACCCGGTGACGGAAGATCGACGTGCCGCCCATGCCATCCAGCGGCTTGAGAATCACGTCACCGTGCTGAGCCGCAAATTCGCGGATGATGTCCGGGCGACGGCTGACCAGAGTAGGCGGGGTGCACTGAGGGAACAGCGTGGCGAACAGTTTTTCGTTGCAGTCACGCAGGCTCTGCGGGCGGTTCACCACCAACACGCCTTCGCTCTCGGCCTGCTCCAGCAGGTAAGTGCTGTAGACGAACTCCATGTCGAACGGTGGGTCCTTGCGCATCAGGATCACGTTCAGCTCGGCCAGCGGGCTGTCCTGCTCTTCGCCCAGCTCGAACCAGTGTGCCGGGTCGGCGAACACTTTCAGCGGGCGCATGCGTGCGCGGGCCTTGCCTTCGCCCTGGTACAGGTCGCGCTGCTCCATGTAGAACAGCTCCCAGCCACGGGCCTGGGCGGCCAGCAGCATGGCCAGCGAGCTGTCCTTCTTGTAGGAGATGGACGCGATCGGGTCCATGACAATGCCGAGGCGAACGCTCATGGGGTGGTTCCTCTTGGCGGCCCGTGGCCGCGGTGAATCGAAAGAAAAGTGGCTCAGGGTGGCGCCGTGAACGCCGCGGGTCAAGGGGGTGGCAGATGGAACGGGCCTGCGGAGTGTGCTAAAAATGCCCTCAGCTTCAAGCGTCAAGCCATCCGTGGCTTGCCGCCCACACAGTGCAGCGATGGTAGCGCGACTTATGGAACAGCCCCTGAAGGTGATGGTGATCGACGATTCCCGCACGATCCGCCGCACCGCGCAGATGTTGCTCGGCGAAGCGGGCTGCGAGGTGATCACCGCCAGTGACGGCTTCGATGCCCTGGCCAAGATCATCGACCACCAGCCACAGATCATCTTCGTCGACGTGCTGATGCCCCGTCTGGACGGTTATCAGACTTGCGCGGTGATCAAGCACAACAGTGCCTTCAAGGACATCCCGGTGATTCTCCTGTCGTCTCGCGACGGCCTGTTCGACAAGGCCCGCGGCCGGGTGGTCGGCTCCGACCAGTTCCTGACCAAACCATTCAGCAAGGAAGAACTGCTCGACGCGATCAGGGCCCATGTGCCTGGTTTCGCCGCGCCCGAACAATCCTCACCCTGACCGCGCCGCGCTGGCGCGGCCTTCAATTTCCTGATGGGGAAACAGCATGGCCCGCGTTCTGATTGTCGACGACTCGCCGACAGAGATGTACAGATTGACCGAATGGCTGGAAAAACACGGTCACCAGGTGCTCAAGGCCAACAACGGTGCCGACGGCGTGGCCCTGGCCCGCCAGGAAAAGCCTGACGCGGTGCTGATGGACATCGTCATGCCCGGCATGAACGGCTTCCAGGCCACCCGCCAGCTGAGCAAGGACCCGGAAACCAGCGCCATCCCGGTGGTGGTAGTGACCACCAAGGACCAGGAAACCGACCGCATCTGGGCGACGCGCCAGGGTGCCCGTGACTTCCTGACTAAACCGGTGGAAGAGGAAGCGCTGATCGCCAAGCTCAAAGAAGTGTTGGGCGCTTGACCACCCGCCCGCAAGGCGCGTCGCTGACCGCCTTCGAGCTGTTGCTGGACATCGACCGGCGCTGCCGCCTGCTGGTGGCCGACCAGCCGCTGCAGGACACCCGCCTGCAGCAATGGAGCGGCATCGGCTTTCGCATTGCCGGGCAGTGGTTCGTCGCGCCCATGGGCGAGGTCGCCGAGGTGCTGCGCGAGCCGCGCAGCAGCCGCGTGCCTGGCGTGCAGCCGTGGGTGTGCGGCGTGGCCAACCTGCGCGGCCGGTTGCTGCCGGTGATGGACCTGAGCAGTTTCTTCGGCCTTGGCCCTGCTGCGCCAGGCAAGCAGCGGCGGGTGCTGGTGCTGGACCACGAAGACTTGTTCGTCGGCCTGTTGGTCGACGAGGTGCTGGGCTTGCAGCATTTCGCCCTGAGCAGCCTGGAGCTGTCGCCACCGCAACCGCTGCTGCGAGCTGCTACCCGCTTCGTGCAGGGGCACTTCCCGCGTGAACGCAACTGGGCGATCTTCAGCCCCTTCGCCCTGGCCCAGGCGCCGGGTTTTCTTGACGTGGCGCTATAGGATTTTCAAACGTGAACAAGCCGGCCACACCCGTCGCCCCCGCCAGCATGACCCCACGCACGCGCAGCATCGTGCAGATCACCGTGCTGTTCGTGATCCTGATCCTGTCGATCATCCTGTTGTTCGCCAACTTCGCTTACCTCAATACTCAGGCCAATCACGACAAGCAGTACATCGGCCACGCCGGTGAGCTGCGGGTGTTGTCCCAGCGCATCGCCAAGAACGCCACCGAGGCCGCGGCAGGCAAGGCCCTGGCGTTCAAGCTGCTGTCGGATGCGCGCAACGATTTCGAGCGGCGCTGGGGCTACCTGCGCGAAGGCGACAAGTCCACCGGCCTGCCTGCGGCGCCGGCCGCAGTCCGCGATGAAATGGAGGCGGTGCGCCAGGACTGGGAAAACCTGCGCAAGAACACCGACACCATCCTGGCCAGCGAACAGACCGTGCTGTCGTTGCATCAAGTGGCGGCGACCCTCGCCGAAACCGTGCCGCAGCTGCAGGTCGAATACGAGAAGGTGGTCGAGATCCTGTTGCAAAGCGGTGCACCGGCCAACCAGGTGGTCGTCGCCCAGCGCCAGCTGCTGCTGGCCGAGCGCATTCTCGGTTCGGTCAACACCGTTCTGGCCGGCGACGACGCGGCGGCGCAGGCCGCCGATACCTTTGGCCGCGATGCCAGCCGCTTCGGCCAGGTGCTCGAGGGCATGCTGGGCGGCAACCCGGCCATCCAGGTGACCCGCGTCGAGGACGCTGATGCCCGCGCGCGCCTGGCGGAAATCGCCGAGTTGTTCCAGTTCGTGGCCGGTTCGGTCGATGAAATCCTCGAAACATCGCCCGAGCTGTTCCGCGTGCGCGAAGCGGCCGGCAACATCTTCAGCCTGTCGCAGACGCTGCTGGATGAGGCCTCGCACCTGGCCAACGGGTTCGAGAACCTGGCCAGCGGCCGCACCCTGGATACCGTCGGCGGTTATGCGCTGGGCCTGCTGGCGCTGGCTTCGATCATCCTGATCGGCCTGGTGATGGTCCGCACCACTCACCGCCAGTTGCATGAAACCGCCGAAAAGAACGAACGCAACCAGCAGGCGATCATGCGCCTGCTCGATGAAATCGAAGAGCTGGCCGACGGCGACCTGACCGTCACTGTGTCGGTGACCGAAGACTTCACCGGCGCCATCGCCGACTCGATCAACTACTCGGTCGACCAGCTGCGCGACCTGGTGGCCACCATCAACCACAGCGCCGAGCAGGTCGCCGCTGCCGTGCAAGACACGCAGAACACCGCGCGCCAGCTGGCCAAGGCCTCGGAGCACCAGGCCGAACAGATCAGCGAGGCGTCCGAAGCAGTCGGCGACATGGTCGAATCAATCGACCGGGTTTCCGCCCACGCCTATGAGTCAGCCAAGGTCGCCGAGCGCTCGGTGGCGATCGCCAACAAGGGCAACGAGGTGGTGCACAACACCATCAACGGCATGGACAACATCCGCGAGCAGATCCAGGACACCGCCAAGCGGATCAAGCGCCTGGGCGAGTCTTCCCAGGAAATCGGCGACATCGTCAGCCTGATCGACGACATTGCCGACCAGACCAACATCCTGGCCCTCAATGCGGCAATTCAGGCCTCGCTGGCGGGTGAGGCCGGCCGCGGTTTCGCTGTGGTCGCCGACGAGGTGCAGCGCCTGGCCGAGCGCTCGTCCTCGGCGACCCGGCAGATCGAAGCGCTGGTGCGGACCATCCAGGCGGACACCAACGAGGCGGTGATCTCCATGGAGCAGACCACCGCCGAGGTGGTGCGCGGTGCGCGCCTGGCCCAGGATGCCGGCGTGGCGCTGGCCGAGATCGAGGGCGTATCGCAGAACCTCGCCGAACTTATCCACAGCATCTCCGATGCAGCCCAGTTGCAGACTTCTTCGGCGGGGCAGATTTCCCACACCATGGCGGTGATCCAGCAGATCACCGCGCAGACCTCCGCCGGTTCCGGCGCCACCGCCGACAGCATCCGCCACCTGGCGCGGATGGCCAGCGAGATGCGCCGCTCGGTCTCCGGTTTCACTCTGCCGGCTCCCGCCGAGCGAAGCTGAGGAAAATTCATGGCTTCTGCCGTCGTAAGCCCCGAGCGCCACGATACCGTGGCCCTGGCCTGGACCCGGGCCGCCATCCTCGATTGCCTGAGCCAGGCCCGTCAGGCCCTGGAGCGCTTTGCCGGCGAGACCGACGACTTGTCGATGCTGGCGTTCGTTGTGGATAACCTGCATCAGGTGCATGGCTGCCTGCGCATGCTCGAACTGCGCGGCGCCACACGCCTGGCCGAAGAACTTGAGCTGCTGGCCAAGGCCCTGGCCGAGGGCCAGGTGAGCCCCCGCGGTGACTGCCTGGGGCCGTTGTTCCGTGGCTTGGAGCAACTGCCGTCGTATCTGGAAAGGTTGCGTGGTGCACGCCATGACCTGCCACTGGTGATGCTGCCGCTGCTCAACCAGCTGCGTGCCTGCCGTGGCGTCGAGCCCCTGGCCCAGGCCAGCCTGATCAGCGGCGCCGCGCAGCGCTTTGCCGGTTCCGATGACCTGGCCAACCTCGACTTGTCGCTGGGCAACTGGCGGGAACAGATGCAGGCCGGGCCGGGGCGTGATGCCCTGCGTTCTGTGGTCAGCGCCCTGTGCGACGACCTGATGCGGATCAAGGAGCGTCTGGACCAGTTCGTGCGCGGCGACCGCCAGCACAGTGAGGAGCTGGAGGCGCTGCTCGCGCCATTGCGCCATGTTGCCGACACCCTTGCAGTGCTGGGCTTCCAGCAACCTCGCCGGGTGATCATCGACCAAGTGCTGGCGCTGCAGGCATTGGCCCAGGGTGAGCGCACGGCGGACGACGCGGTCTTGATGGATGTGGCCGGCGCCCTGCTGTATGTGGAGGCCACGCTCAACGGCATGGTCCTGCCACTGGAGGAGGGCGGGCAGGGCGGCCTGCCCGGTTCTGACCTGGCCGAGATTCGCCAGTTGGTGCTGCAGGAATCATTGTCTGTGCTGCAGCAGGCCAAGGACCTGATTGGAGATTGCCTGGAGTCCGGCTGGCCGCGCCAGCGCCTGCAGCCACTGCCGGGACTGCTGCAGCAAGTGCGCGGCGCGTTGGCGATGCTGATGCTGCCAGCCGCTGCCGAAGTGTTTGCCGGCTGCGCAGGCTATGTACAGGGCTGGTTGCAGCACCTGGAAGTGGAGCCGCCAGCGGACGAACTGAGCCATCTGGCCGACTCCCTCTGTGCCGTCGAGTGCTACTTGCAATGGCGCGTCGCCGACCCGTTGGCCGATGCTCAACCGTTTCTCGACATGGCCCGTGCCAGCCTGACGAAGCTCGGTGTGCAGTGTACCCATGCGGACCCGTCCCAGGCGCAGGATGGCAGCGATGGCATCGATGATGAATTGCGTGAGGTGTTCCTCGAAGAGGCCGGCGAGTTGCTGCCGGAAATCGAGCGCCACTGGCTGCGCTGGCGCGCCGACAACAGCCTGCGCGACGCCCTGATCGAAGTGCGCCGCGACCTGCATACGCTCAAGGGTAGCGGGCGCATGGTGCATGCCGAGGCGGTGGCCGAGCTGGCCTGGGGCGCTGAGCACCTGCTCAACCGGGTGCTGGAGGGGCGTATCGCCCTGACCCCGGAGGGCGCGGTGGCGTTGCAGCAGGTATTCGTCCATCTGCCGGATCTGCTGGCTGACTTTGCCGCTGGCCAGTTGCCGCAATTGACCGAGATCGAACAACTGGCGAGCCACCTGCACGCCCTGGCCGAGAACGACACTCCGGTCAGCGCCGATATCGATGGCCTGGACCCGCAGTTGCTGGATATCTTCCGCAACGAAGCACAAGGCCACCTGGCCAGCCTGGAAGGCTTTCTGCATGGCGCCGACGGCCAGGGCAGCGAAGTCAGCGACAGCCTGCAGCGCGCCTTGCACACCCTCAAGGGCAGCGCAGCCATGGCCGGGGTCATGCCGATTGCCGAGCTGGCCACTGCCTTCGACCGCCTGGTGCGCGAGTACCGGGGGCACCAGCTGACGTTGCAGGCGGCGGAGATGCAATGGCTGCAAACCGCCCATGGCCTGTTCCTGCAGGGCTTGGCGCAGTTGGGCAGTACACCGTTGGCCGCCATCCCGGGCGCGGCCCAGCTGATCGAGCAGGTTGGCGAGGCGGTTGATCTGCGCCTGGCCAGCCTGCATGCCGAGCCTCAGCACACCCGCCATGGCAAGCGTGACCCGCAGCTGATCGCCAGTTTCCTGGCCCAGGCCATGGATATCCTGCTGGATGCCGAGTCGCTGCTGTCACGTTGGCAACAGCAGCCCGGTCAGCGCGAGCCTCTGGATACCTTGCTCGACGAGCTGACCAGCCTTGGCCACGCTGCGCACCTGGCCGACCTGTGGCAGATGGATGCCGTCTGCGAAGCGCTGCTCGACCTCTACGGCGCCGTGGAAGAGGGCAGCCTGGGCGCCAGCCCGCGCTTCTTCAGCGTTGCCCAGCAAGCCCATGAAGCCCTGTTGGACATGCTCGACGAAGTGGCTGCCGGGCAGGAAATCAGCCCCCGGCCTGACAGCGTCGACGCCCTGCGCGAACTGTTGGATGGCGCGCTGGCTCCGGAGGCCACCGGCCTGGTAAGCCCTGATGCGATAATGCCGCTACCTGGTGCGTTGGAGCACGATGACGAGCCCGACAGCCCAGGCGACAAGGAATTGCTGGAAGTCTTCCTCGAAGAAAGCTCGGACATCGTCGAAAGCGCCGCCGCCGCCCTGGCGCGCTGGCAGGCCGATCCGCGCAGCAGCGTCGAGGTGGAGAACCTGTTGCGTGACCTGCATACCCTCAAGGGCGGTGCGCGCATGGTCGAGATCAGCGCCATCGGCGACCTGGCCCATGAACTGGAATTCCTCTACGAACTGCTCGCCGCGGGCCGCCTGCCGCCGAGCGGGCCGCTGTTCGCGCTGCTGCAGAACTGCCATGACCGCCTGGCGCACATGCTCGACGCCGTGCGCCTGGGCCAGCCGTTGCATGCCGCCACTGCGCTGATCGACTACATCCGCAACTTCAGCAGCGCCGCGCTGACCGACAGCGCAGCCGGCCAAGCCCAGGCCGACGCCGCGCCCTCCGAAGTACCGGCTACGGCACCGGAGCGGGCGGCTGGCGACATGGTCAAGGTCGATGCCGAGCTACTCGACGACCTGGGTAACCTGGCCGGTGAGCATTCGATCATTCGTGGCCGTATCGAACAGCAGGTCAACGACGCCCAGTTCGCCCTCAACGAGATGGAAACCACCCTGGAGCGCATGCGCGACCAGCTGCTGCGCCTGGACATCGAGACCCAGGGGCGGATCAGCAGCCGGCAGGCGTTCGAGGGGGATGCCTACGAAGACTTCGATCCGCTGGAGATGGACCGTCATTCGCAGCTCCAGCAGCTGTCGCGGGCACTGTTCGAGTCGGCCTCCGACCTGCTCGACCTCAAGGAAACCCTCACCCAGCGCGCCCAGGAAGCCTACAGCCTGCTGCAGCAACAGGCGCGGGTGAACAGCCAACTGCAGGAGGGCCTGACTGCGACCCTGATGGTGCCGTTCGAGCGCCTGGTACCGCGCTTGCAGCGGGTGGTGCGTCAGGTGGCCAGCGAGCTGGGCAAGCAGGTCGAGCTGGTGGTCGGCAACGCCGAGGGCGAACTGGACCGCAGCGTGCTCGAACGCATGGTCGCGCCTTTGGAGCACATGCTGCGCAATGCCGTCGACCATGGCCTGGAAGCACGTGAGGTACGCCTGGCCGCAGGCAAGCCGGAGCAGGGCACCATTCACCTGAACTTGCTGCATGAGGGCGCCGACATCGTCATCGAGATGACCGATGACGGCGCCGGTGTGCCGCTGGAAGCGGTACGGCGCAAGGCGATCAAGCGCGGCCTGCTGGACCCGCAGGCACAACTGAGCGACCACGAGATCCTGCAGTTCATCCTGCGCCCAGGCTTTTCCACGGCAGAGAAGATCACCCAGATTTCCGGGCGCGGCCTGGGCATGGACGTGGTGCACGAAGAGGTCAAGCAGCTGGGCGGTTCGATGACCATCGAGTCGGCCTTGGGCAAGGGCGCGCGCTTCCTGATCCGCCTGCCGTTCACCGTGTCGATCAATCGGGCCTTGATGGTGCACCTGGGCGAGGAGCAGTACGCCATTCCGCTCAACACCATCGAGGGCATCGTGCGCGTGCCACCTGCCGAGCTGGCCGCCTGTTACCAGCTGGATGCCCCGCGTTATGTGTATGGCGGCCACGAGTACGCCTTGCGTTACTTGGGGGAACTGCTGCAGGGGCTGCCGCGCCCGGTGCTGTTGGGGCAAAGCGTGCCATTGCCGGTGTTGCTGCTGCACTCCCAGGAGCAGTCGTTCGCCATCCAGGTGGACAGCCTGTCGCCGAGCCGCGAGATCGTGGTGAAGAGCCTTGGCCCGCAGTTCGCCGCCGTGGCGGGCTTGTCGGGTGCGACCTTGCTCGGTGATGGCCGGGTGGTGCTGATCCTCGACCTGCTGGGCCAGCTGCGCGGCCAGCAGCGGCGGTTGGCGCGTCTGCCCGGTGGCAGCGGGGTGCAGCGGACCCTGTTCGGCCCGGCACCGCGGCGGGCCACGCTGGTAATGGTAGTGGACGACTCGGTCACCGTGCGCAAGGTCACCAGCCGCCTGCTGGAACGCCATGGCATGAGTGTGATGACGGCCAAGGACGGGGTCGATGCCATGGCCCTGCTGGAAGAGCACCGCCCTGACGTGCTGTTGCTGGACATCGAGATGCCGCGCATGGATGGCTTCGAAGTGGCCACCCGCATTCGCCGCGACGAGCGTCTGAAAGACCTGCCAATCATCATGATCACATCGCGCACCGGGCAGAAGCACCGCGACCGTGCCATGGCCATTGGCGTCAACGATTACCTGGGCAAACCTTATCAGGAGTCGGTACTGCTGCAGAGCATCGCCCATTGGAGCCAGACCCATGCTTGAACTGATTGCAGGGCAGCGCAGCAGCCTGACCGGCCTGTTGCTGCCGCTGGGTGACCGCACCCTGGTGTTGCCCAACGTCGCCGTGGTCGAACTGATCGGCCAGCGCAACCTGGTGTGTGAACCCGGCGATCCGCCCTGGCACCTGGGGTGGATCGACTGGCGGCAGCAGCATCTGCCGTTGATCGGTTTCGAGGCAGCCTGTGGTGGTGAGACACCGTGTGGCGAGCGGGCGCGGATCGTGGTGCTGAATGCGCTGGGGGATACCGGTTTGCGTTACCTGGCAGTGCTGCTGCAGGACATTCCACGCTCGTGCAAGCTGGACAGCCAGCTCAATTATGTGGATGTGCCGCTGGGCAGCCTGGAGCTGGCCGCCGTACAGGTGGGCGAACAGGTGGCGCGGGTGCCGGACCTGGCCGGCCTGGAAAGATTGGTGCGTGACGCTGAACTGCAACCTGCCCTTGGCTAGGATGAGGCAGGAATGGAAGCTGTAATGAACCCAGTCCGCTTCGGGAGGTCTGTGTTTGCATGTACTACGGTGAACGCTTCAATGCCTGGACCCACCTGGTCGGTGCCGTCCTGGCCTGTATTGGTGCCATCTGGCTGATCGTCGTCGCGGGCCTGCAGGGCGACCCCTGGAAGATCGTCAGTTTCTCCATCTACGGCAGCACCTTGCTGTTGCTCTACAGCATTTCCACCCTTTACCACAGCACCCGCGGGCGGGCGAAGGTGATCATGCGCAAGCTCGATCACCTGTCGATCTACCTGTTGATCGCCGGCAGCTACACCCCATTCTGCCTGGTCAGCCTGCGCGGGCCCTGGGGCTGGAGCCTGTTCGGCGTGGTCTGGGGGCTGGCGGTGATCGGCATGCTGCAGGAGATCAAGCCGCGCTCGGAAGCGCGTATCCTGTCGATCATCATCTATGCGGTGATGGGCTGGATCGTACTGGTGGCGGTCAAGCCACTGTTGAACAGCCTTGGCACCGCCGGTTTCACCTGGTTGGCGGCCGGCGGCGTGTTCTACACCGTGGGCATCATCTTCTTCGCCTTCGACAGCCGTTTCCGCCACTGGCACGGCATCTGGCACCTGTTCGTGATTGCCGGCAGCCTGATGCACTTCGTGGCGGTGTCGCTGTACGTGCGTTAGCTTTTTGTTTACGAAAAATCACCCCACAACTGCTGCGCTACCGACAGCGCCACCACCGGCGCTGTCTCGGTACGCAATACCCGCGGCCCGAGGCGTGCGGCATGGAAGCCCGCAGCCTTGGCCTGTTCGACTTCTGCCTCGCTCAGGCCACCTTCCGGGCCGATCAGGAAGGCCAGCGTTGCCGGCTTGCCATGGCTGGTCAGTGGCTCGGCGACCGGATGCAGGACCAGTTTGAGGTCGGCTTCGGTGCTCTTGAGCCATTCGGCCAGGGTCACCGGTGGATGAATGACCGGCAGGGTCGAGCGGCCGCATTGTTCACAGGCGCTGATCGCCACCTGGCGCCAGTGGGCCAGGCGCTTGTCGGCACGCTCGTCCTTCAGGCGCACTTCACAGCGTTCACTGACGACCGGGGTGATTGCGTTGGCGCCAAGCTCGGTGGCCTTCTGGATCGCCCAATCCATGCGTTCGCCGCGGGACAGGCCCTGGCCGAGGTGGACGTGAAGCGGTGAGTCGGGCTGACCGGCGAGGGCCTGGTCGAGGCTGACGCGTACCACCTTCTTGCCGACTTCGAGCAGTTGGCCGAGGTATTCCTGGCCACTGCCATCGAACAGTTGCACGGCGTCGCCAGGGGCCATGCGCAGAACGCGGCCGATGTAATGGGCCTGGGCTTCGGGCAGGTCGTGCTCGCCAAGGCTCAGGGGGGCGTCGATGAAGAAGCGGGACAGTCTCATGGTTCAGCTCGGACGGAGTAGGATCACATGGCGGCGGTGGGCTTGCAGGTTTACTAGCCCGGGTCGCGGAAGTCGGGGTGGAAGTTGGCCGGCACGGCGACGCTGACGCTGTCGCGAGTGGCAATGTCGATGCCTTCGCTGGCCACTTCGGCGAGGAAGTCGATCTGCTCCGGGGTAATCACGTACGGCGGCAGGAAGTACACCACGCTGCCCAAGGGGCGCAGCAGGGCGCCGCGGGTCAGGGCGTGCTTGAACACTTTCAGGCCACGACGCTCCTGCCACGGATAGGCAGCCTTGGTCGCCTTGTCCTGGACCATCTCGATGGCCAGGGCCATGCCGGTCTGGCGGATCTCGGCGACGTGGGCGTGATCGGCCAGGTGCGCGGTGGCGCTGGCCATGCGCGTGGCCAGGGCCTTGTTGGCCTCGATCACATTGTCCTGCTCGAAGATGTCCAGCGTCGCCAGAGCCGCGGCGCAGGCCAGCGGGTTGCCGGTGTAGCTATGCGAGTGAAGGAACGCGCGCAGTGTCGGGTAATCGTCGTAGAAGGCCTGGTACACCTTGTCGGTGGTCAGGCAGGCGGCCAGCGGCAGGTAGCCACCGGTCAGCGCCTTGGACAGGCACAGGAAGTCCGGGCGGATGCCGGCTTGCTCGCAGGCGAACATGGTGCCGGTGCGGCCGAAACCGACGGCGATCTCGTCGTGGATCAGGTGCACGTCATAACGGTCGCAGGCTTCGCGCAGCAGCTTGAGGTACACCGGGTGGTACATGCGCATACCACCGGCGCCCTGGATCAGCGGCTCGATGATCACCGCCGAGATTGTCTCGTGGTGTTCGGCCAGGGTCTGCTCCATGGCGGCGAACATGTTCCGCGAGTGTTCTTCCCAGCCCATGCCCTCGGGGCGCAGGTAGCAGTCGGGGCTTGGCACCTTGAGGGTGTCGAGCAGCAGTGCCTTGTAGGTTTCCGTGAACAATGGCACGTCGCCGACCGACATCGCGGCGATGGTCTCGCCGTGGTAGCTGTTGGTCAGGGTCACGAAGCGCTTTTTTGCCGGTTTGCCGATGTTCTGCCAATAGTGGAAGCTCATCTTCAGCGCTACTTCGATACACGACGAACCATTGTCGGCATAGAACACTCGGTCGAGCCCGGCGGGGGTCATGGCCACCAGGCGCTCGGACAGCTCGATCACCGGCTGGTGGCTGAAGCCGGCGAGGATCACGTGTTCCAGCTGATCGACCTGATCCTTGATGCGCTGGTTGATACGCGGGTTGGCGTGGCCGAACACGTTGACCCACCAGCTGCTCACGGCATCCAGGTAGCGTTTGCCGTCGAAGTCCTCCAGCCACACGCCTTCGCCGCGCCGGATCGGGATCAGTGGCAGTTGCTCGTGGTCTTTCATCTGGGTGCAGGGGTGCCATAGGACCTTGAGGTCGCGCTGCATCCACTGATCGTTGAGGCCCATGGGCACTTCTCCTGGCTTTACTGCCTGCTTTGACCGCGTAAGCCTAAGCAAAGCGAGGGGGCAGGACAACCGCTAGTAGTCAATGGCGCCTGGTGCGGGTCCATTCCAGGCGGCGAATGTGCTTTCTACCTGTGTGAAATGCTCCTCATAGGTCATGGTGCAGCTCCTTTTGTCGGTTTTTTTTAGCCACCTTCGCCAGCTTCATCTAGTGGCCAGAGGCCTGACTGCTGACAAAAATGCCAGTTGCCAAAGGCACTTGATATCGCTGTGCTGGCAGGGTCCAGATACCTGACGTATTCTTAGCGCATCGACTCTCGGGGCATTCCCGCCTCTTCCCATCCCTGCTTTTTCAACTCGGAGTTCGCCGACATGGCTGCTGCTTGGGTGCGCCTGTGCGCGTTGGTATTGATCGGTGTGTCCAGCGGCGCCGCGCTGGCAAAGGACAAGACACCCTCGGCAATCGTGGTGGGTGGCGGCCTGGCAGGCCTGACCGCGGCCTATGAGCTGCAGAACAAGGGTTGGCAGGTCACCCTGCTGGAGGCCAAATCAGGCATGGGCGGCCGTTCGGGCCTGGCCACCAGCGAGTGGATCGGTAACGCCAAGTCCCAGCCGGTACTGAACCAGTACCTTGACCGTTTCAAGCTTGAAACACTGCCCGCGCCGGAGTTCGTGCGTACCCCGGGTTACCTGATCGACGGTGAGTACTTCAGCGGCACCGACCTGGCCACCAAGCAACCGGCCACCGCCGAGGCGCTCAAGCGCTACGAGAAGACCCTCGACGACCTGGCCCGTTCGATCGACGACCCGCTCAACCCGCAGGCGAACAGCACCCTGTTCGCCCTCGACCAGATGAACGTGTCCACCTGGCTCGACAAACTGCAGTTGCCGACCACTGCGCGTCAGCTGATCAACCAGCAGATCCGCACCCGCTATGACGAGCCATCGCGCCTGTCGCTGCTCTACTTCGCCCAGCAGAACCGCGTCTACCGCGGCGTCAGTGATCGCGACCTGCGTGCCGCGCGCCTGCCTGGCGGCAGCCCGGTGCTGGCCCAGGCATTCGTCAAGCAGCTGAAGACCATCAAGACCAGCTCGCCGGTCACGGCGATCGTACAGGACAAGGATGGCGTTAAGGTCAAGGTCGGCAGCACGGACTACAAGGCCGATTACCTGGTGTTGGCGGTGCCGCTGCGAGCGCTGGCCAAGATCCAGATCACCCCAGGTCTGGACACTCAACATGTGGCAGCGCTCCGAGGCACCAACTACGGCTGGCGCGACCAGCTGATGCTCAAGTTCAAGCAGCCGGTCTGGGAAAGCCGCTCGCGCATGTCGGGTGAAATCTTCAGCAATGCCGGCCTCGGCATGCTGTGGATCGAGCCGGCGCTCAAGGGCGGTGCCAACGTGGTGATCAACCTCTCGGGCGACAATGCGCGACTGCTGCAGGCCTTTGGCGACAAGCAGATGGTCGACCAGGTGCTGATCCGCCTGCATGCGTTCTATCCACAAGCCCGTGGCGCGTTCACCGGTTATGAGGTCAAGCGTTACAGTGTCGACGCCGGTACCGGTGGTGCGTACCTGGCTTACGGCCCGGGGCAGATCAGCAAGTACTGGCGCCTGTGGGAGCGCCCGGTGCAGCGCATCACCTTCGCTGGCGAGCACACCGATGCGCTTTACCCAGGCACCCTCGAAGGCGCCCTGCGCAGCGGCCAGCGTGCTGCCAGCCAGGTGCAGGACTTGCTGGCCGGCAAGTCGTTCGACCCGGCCAAGGCTGCGACCGTCGCGGCAGCGGCAACAGCGGGTGCCGCAGTGGCGAAAAAGGACAGCGGCGGCTTCTTCTCGCGGCTGTTCGGTGGTTCGGACAAGCCTGAGGTGAAGGCTGCGCCGGTTGCCAAGGCCGAGGAAATTGCACCGGCGCCTGCACCTGCTCCAGCCGCGGCCCCTGCTGCCCCTGCAGCTGCAGAAGTCGCCAAGGAAGAACCGGCCAAGCCCGCTGCGACCAAGGCAGCTCCGGCCAAGCATGCGCCGGCGCACAAACCTGCGGCGAAACAGGCGAAAAAGGCGGTCGAGCCGAAGAAGGCCACAGTCAAATCCGAGCCAGTGAAGAAGCCGGTGGACAATACCCAGGCCAAGGCAAACTGATCCCTGTGCTGGCCTCTTCGCGGTCTTACCCCTGAAGAGGCTGGAAACCCTTAACTCTCCGACTATTGTTAATGTTTCCTTAATAGGAAACTCACACACTAATCATCGTATTTTTCGATAATCCAAAGCAGTTTTTTAAGCTTTTATTCGATACGTTACGCGTTAGTCTGTGCACAGCTTTCACGGGGAATCACGTCATCATGCAACTGCGCAATTCACCTTCTCGCTATGGCGTGGTCAGCATCGTCCTGCACTGGGGCGTTGCACTGGCAGTCTTCGGCCTGTTCGGCCTGGGCCTGTGGATGGTCGGTCTCGACTACTACGACCCTTGGCGCAAGGCCGGCCCTGACCTGCACAAAAGTATCGGCCTGGTGTTGCTGGCGGTGATGCTGCTGCGTGTGGTCTGGCGTTTCATCACCCCGCCACCGCCGGCACCGGCCAACCATGGGGCATTCACCCGCATGGCGGCCAAGCTGGGGCATCTGGCGCTGTACCTGGGGCTGTTTGCCGTCATGATCGCCGGTTACCTGATTTCCACTGCCGACGGCGTCGGTATTCCAGTGTTCGGCCTGTTCGACGTGCCGGCGCTGATCAGCGACCTGCCTGACCAGGCGGACGTGGCCGGCGTGATTCATCTGTGGCTGGCATGGGGCCTGGTGATCTTCGCCGTGCTGCATGCCCTGGCCGCCCTGAAACACCATTTCATCGACCGTGACGCGACCCTGACTCGCATGCTGGGCCGCAAAGCTTGACTCTCAACCTCAATTGCATAGGAAGGAAGTAAGGATGTTGAAAAAGACTTTTGCCGCTCTGGCGCTCGGTACCGCTCTGTTCTCCGCCGGCCAGGCCATGGCTGCCGAGTACAAGATCGACAAGGAAGGCCAGCACGCGTTCGTCGACTGGAAGATCAGCCACCTGGGCTACAGCTTCATCCACGGCACCTTCAAGGACTTCGATGGTAAATTCACTTGGGATAGCGCCAAGCCTGAGGCCAGCAAGATCGAAGTCGATGTCAAAACCGCCAGCCTGTGGTCAAACCATGCGGAGCGTGACAAGCACATTGCGAGCAAGGACTTCCTGGAGGTAAGCAAGTTCGCCGACGCCAAATTCGTCTCCACCGCCGTCAAGTCGACCGGTGAAAAGACTGCCGACGTGACTGGTGACCTGACCATGCACGGTGTGACCAAGCCAGTCACCTTCAAGGCCACCTTCAATGGTGAGGGCAAGGACCCGTGGGGCGGCGAGCGCGCTGGCTTCAACGCTACCACCACTCTGAACCTGAACGACTTTGGCATCAAAGGCCCAGGCCCGACTTCGCAGACCGTCGATCTGGATATCAGTCTCGAAGGCGTGAAGCAGAAGTAAGCCGCTTCAGGCAAAAAAACGCCGCCCATTGGGCGGCGTTTTTTTATGCCTGCTGCGCGACTCAGCCCTTGCGGGTGAGCAGTGCAGGGCGCTCACCGCGCGGGCGGCTCGGCAGATCGTCCAGCTGCTCTGGCGTTGGGTAACGGTCGAGCTTGGATTCCTTGCGGATGATCACTGGCTGGTGCTGTTCGCGGGTGCTGCGTACTGCCGGCTCCTGACGCGCGGCATCGTCACGCCCGGCCGAACGGTTGCGGCCACCGCCATTGTTGTCACGACGCGCGCCGCCACCGTTGTTGTTGCGTGGGCGCTTGTCGCCGCTGGCGCTGCGCTGCTGGCCGCCAGCATTGCGGCCCTGGCCTTGGCCACCACCGCTATTATTGCTGCGCTGGCCGCTGCCCTGGCTTTGGCCCTGGCCTGCACCACCCGGACGGCGGTTGCGTCCTTGGCCTTTACCGTTCTGGTAAGGGCTGACGTAGTCGGCGCGGTTACCGAAGTTGTCGACATCGTCGTCCAGAAACTCTTCCGGATCACGGTCGGCAGCGACTTTCGGTGCAGAGCTGTTACTGGCCTGCTGTTGCTGACGCGGTTTCTTGTCACGCGGCTTGCGTTGCTGCTGTTGCTTATCGCCGGACTTTTCCTTGTCGGCTGGCTTGTCAGCAGCCTGCTGCTTGGCCTTGCCTTTGTCCTTGCCTTTGTCCTTACGGCCGCCGTTGGCGTCTTTGCTGCCTTCGCCGCGGGCTTGCTGCTGGTTGCGGCCGCCGCGGCCGTTGTTCTGCTGGCGCTCACGCACCTCAGGCTTTTCAGCTTCTACCTGGCTGGCATCGAAGCCCATCAGGTCGCCGTCAGGGATCTTCTGCTTGGTGACGCGCTCGATGCTCTTGAGCAGCTTTTCTTCATCCGGCGCGACCATGGAAATGGCCTCGCCCGAGCGCCCGGCACGGCCGGTACGGCCAATGCGGTGCACGTAGTCTTCCTCGACGTTCGGCAGCTCGAAGTTGACCACGTGGGGCAGCTGGTCGATGTCCAGGCCTCGGGCGGCGATGTCGGTGGCTACCAGCACGCGCACGCTGTTGGCCTTGAAGTCAGCCAGGGCCTTGGTGCGGGCGTTCTGGCTCTTGTTACCGTGGATCGCGGCAGCGGTCAGGCCGTGCTTTTCCAGGTATTCGGCCAGGCGGTTGGCGCCGTGCTTGGTGCGGGTGAACACCAGTACCTGTTCCCAGGCACCCAGCGTGATCAAGTGCGCCAGCAGGGCGCGCTTGTGGCTGGCGGGCAGGCGGTAGACGCGCTGCTCGATACGCTCGACGGTGGTGTTCGGCGGGGTGACCTCGATGCGCTCCGGGTTGTGCAGGAGCTTGTCGGCCAGGTCGGTGATGTCCTTGGAGAAGGTCGCCGAGAACAGCAGGTTCTGGCGCTTGGCCGGCAGGCGGGCGAGGACCTTCTTCACGTCATGGATGAAGCCCATGTCGAGCATGCGGTCGGCTTCGTCCAGGACCAGGATTTCCACGTGGGCCAGGTCGACCTTGCCTTGGCCGGCCAGGTCGAGCAGGCGCCCCGGGCAGGCGACGAGCACGTCGACACCCTTGGCAATGGCCTGGATCTGCGGGTTCATGCCGACGCCACCGAAGATGCAGGCGCTTACCAGTGGCAAGTCGCGGGCGTATACCTTGAAGCTGTCGTGTACCTGGGCGGCGAGTTCACGGGTCGGGGTCAGGACCAGAACGCGCGGCTGGCGCGGGCCGTGACGCTGAGACTTGTCGGGGTGGCCGGCCGGGAACAGGCGCTCGAGGATCGGCAAGGCGAAGCCGCCGGTTTTACCAGTACCTGTCTGTGCGGCGACCATCAGGTCGCGGCCTTGCAACACGGCGGGAATGGCCCGCTGTTGCACCGGGGTCGGCTGGGTGTAGCCCGCTGCCTCGATAGCGCGGACAAGAGCCTCGGAGAGTCCGAGGGAAGCAAAGGACATGGGCAATCCTGTTCTCGTGTGGGCTGGGCCCGTTGGGATATTCTGCCTGGCGCGACGGGCATCGAAGGGATGCGATCGCGTCCGGTCCAGCTGGGCTTTCACTGCACATCCGGGAAACGGAAGGTGGACGCTAAGTTGCGTCGATGCCGATCGGGATGCCTGTTGCGAGGCCGAGCGTCCGGGCGTGAGCCGGGCGGGAAGGCCCGAGTATAACAGAGCTAACGCAGCGTGCTGCTTTCCTGCTGCTCAACGGCGCCAGCAAGATCGCCTGCGTCGCCGATGTAGTGTTCGATAATCGCCTCGAACGCCGGTTCCTGCTTGAAACGACGCAGTTCTTCGGCATACGCCTGGGCGAGTTGTTCGCGCCCGGGTTTGCGCGCCAGGCCCAGGTATTGCGCCTGACGGCTGATCATCAGGGGCAGCTCTTCGACCTGCTGTTCGAGGCCAAGCTGTTTTCGCAGGTAACGCCCGACCAGACGGTCGGTGACCAGCAAATCGATGCGCCCACGAATGAGTTTGCCGAAATTGGCTTCGTGGCTCGGCGCGGTTTCGCGGCGGAATGCCTGGGACTCATTAAATGCCTTGTCGTAGGCGTAACCCGGCGACGTGCCTACGGTCAGGCCGCTGAGGTCATCCAGCTGGCGGATGGCATGGCGCCGGTCGCTGGCCTGATACAGCACGAACTCGACATCGGACATGGGTTCTGCCGGGTAGACCAAATACGCCTTGCGCGATTCAACCTGGAAAATGTCCATCACGCCGTCAGCCTGGCCCTGTTCCACCAGGGCAAGGCAGCGCTTCCACGGCAGGAACTGCCAGTCCACCTCGACACCCAGGCGACGAAAAACCTCAGTAGTGACTTCGTAGTCGATCCCTTTGGCCCGGCCGCCATCGCGATACACATAGGGCGCCCAGTCGTCGCTGACCAGGCGCAGCCGCTCGCCCAGCGCCATCGGGCTCAGGCAGGCGAGCAGCAGGATGCACAGCAATTGGGCGATGTGGGGCATGGCGCGAGATTACGCGCTCACCAGAGGCAAGGCCGGTGAAGATCAAAGCCCCTGGTTTCGGCCTCAGCGATGGGAAGAACGCAGCAGGTGTGCCTCGATATCCTTGCGCCGACCGCCCAGTGACAGGCGCAGGCTCGGGTGGCGAAGGCACTGGCGCAATTGCTCAGGCTCGATGCGCCCGTGGCGTTCGTTGAGGTTCTCCAGGGCCTTGTCCCACCAGGCCGATGCACAGGCGCGATCGAACTCGTTGGGGTAGGGGTAGCAGCCATACAGCAGCTCGCGCACGAACTGGCGCTCGCGGCTGGGCATGGTCAGGCTCAAGGCCTTGTAGCCCAAGCGCTGCAAGGTCGGTGGGCGTGGCAGTTGGTCGTTGACCAATGCCACATCGGCGAGCGCTGCCGGCCCCAGCGGGTTATCACCGTGCTTGCGCAACCAGGCCTGAATCTTGGCGCGGAACTGGGCTTTGCGGCTCCAGTAGTGATGGATCACGTCGGTGCATTCGGCCAGTTCCATCTTGCGGTAAGCGGCCACCGCCAGGCAGAACTCTTCCAGGGTATAGGCGGTGCGGGCCAACGGGTAGAATTCGTCCATCATGGCAATGGAACGGTCCAGCACGTCGGTATCTTCGGCACACAGGCCGATTACGCCCGAGTTGACCAGCGGCATCTGGCAGTCGGCCAGGCCGCGTGATTCGAGAATGCCGAGCAGGTTCGTGTACAGCAGGCACTGCTGATTCGCGCCGTAGCGTGCGCCAATGGCGTTGCACAGCAGCGTGCCGGGTTTGACCCGCTGGAACAGTTGCAGCGGCGACTTGCGGAAGAAGGTATCGGTGTCGATCAGTACAGCCTGAGGATGCTGCTGCAGCACCTGGCGCAACAGCACGTGCTTGCTGCGGAAGTGATAGCCGTGGGGCTGGTTCCAGGCCTTGCGGGTGGCCTCGTCGAGCAGATGGACGGTCACCGGCAGTTTGCCGTAGGGCTCGGCATTGTCGGTATAGACCTGAATGTCGATGGCCTGAGGGGCACTGCCCTTCAGGTGCGCGAGGGCGCTGACGATGCTGAAACAGGCTTCCTGATGATAGGTGGCAGGGCCGAACGCCAGGTACACGAGCTGAGGGCGAGATGGCAGGAAATGTTGCATTGCGAACGACACCTATCAGGGCCAGAAAGAAAATAAGGCCCTAGTCTACGACTAAAGCCTTAATTCTTTCAGAATCCGATGATGCCAAAAAGTTTCAGCGTGGCAGTTTCAGATTGTTCCAGATCGCCAGGCTCGCCTCGGCCTGGTTGAGGGTGTAGAAGTGCAGGCCCGGCGCGCCGCCTTGCAGCAGTTGCTCGCACATGCGGGTGATGACTTCTTCGCCAAAGGCCTGGATGCTCGCGGTATCGTCGGCGTAGGCTTCCAGCTGCTTGCGGATCCAGCGCGGGATCTCGGCGCCGCAGGCATCGGAGAAACGCGCCAGTTTGCTGTAGTTGGTGATCGGCATGATGCCGGGCACCACCGGGATATCCACGCCCATTTTCTGTGCACGCTCGACGAAGTAGAAGTAGCTGTCGGCGTTGAAGAAGTACTGGGTGATGGCGCTGTCGGCACCGGCCTTGACCTTGTGCACGAAGTTGCCCAGGTCGGCTTCGAAGTTGCGCGCTTGCGGGTGCATTTCCGGATAGGCGGCTACTTCCAGGTGGAAGTGGTTGCCGGTTTCCTGGCGAATGAACTCGACCAGGTCGCTGGCATAACGCAGCTCACCACTGGCCATGCCCATGCCCGACGGCAGGTCGCCACGCAGGGCGACGATGCGCTTGATACCGGCAGCCTTGTATTCGGCCAGCAGGGCGCGCAGTTCGTCCTTGGTGTCGCCAACGCACGACAGGTGCGGCGCGGCAGGAATTTTCACTTCGCTTTCCAGCTGCAGCACGGTGTTCAACGTGCGGTCGCGGGTAGAGCCGCCGGCACCGTAGGTGCAGGAGAAGAAGTCCGGGTTGTACGCGGCCAGCTGGCGAGCAACGCCCATCAGCTTCTCGTGACCGGCGTCGGTCTTGGTTGGGAAGAACTCGAAACTGTAACGGCGATCTTGGGACATCAGGCGTTCCTCGAGCAGCAGGCCTCTGGCAGCAAGCTGCAAGTAAAAGCCAGATCGGTGATGGCCGATCTGGCTTGGGCATCGTTCAGGTTTCGGCGTTGAAGCGTGTCGCTCCAAGCCTGCCGCTTAGTAGCGGTAGGCGTCCGGCTTGAACGGGCCTTCGACGGTCACGCCGATGTACTCGGCCTGTTGCGGGGTCAGCTGGGTGACCACGCCACCGAAGCCGCGGACCATTTCCAGGGCCACTTCTTCGTCGAGTTTCTTCGGCAGCACTTCCACGGTCAGGCGCTCGGCCTTTTTGACAGCTGGCAGTTCAGCGAACTTCTGCTCGAACAGGAAAATCTGCGCCAGCACCTGGTTGGCGAACGAACCGTCCATGATGCGGCTTGGGTGGCCAGTGGCGTTGCCCAGGTTCACCAGGCGGCCTTCGGCCAGCAGGATCAGGTAGTCGTCGTTCTGCGGGTCGAAGGTACCAGCGCCAGTGCGGTGGATCTTGTGAACCTGCGGCTTGACCTCTTCCCATGCCCAGTTCTTGCGCATGAAGGCGGTGTCGATTTCGTTGTCGAAGTGGCCGATGTTGCAGACCACGGCACGCTTCTTCAGGGCCTTGAGCATGTTGGCATCGCAGACGTTGACGTTACCGGTGGTGGTGACGATCAGGTCGATGCGGCCCAGCAGGTCGGCATTGATGCCGGCTTCAGTACCGGTGTTGATACCGTCTTTGAACGGCGAAACGACTTCGAAGCCGTCCATGCAGGCCTGCATGGCGCAGATTGGGTCGACTTCGGTGACCTTGACGATCATGCCTTCCTGACGCAGCGACTGGGCCGAGCCCTTGCCCACGTCACCATAGCCGATTACCAGGGCCTGCTTGCCCGACAGCAGGTGGTCGGTGCCGCGCTTGATGGCATCGTTCAGGCTGTGACGGCAGCCGTACTTGTTGTCGTTCTTGCTCTTGGTGACCGAGTCGTTGACGTTGATCGCCGGGACTTTCAGCTCGCCCTTGGCCAGCATGTCCAGCAGGCGGTGCACGCCAGTGGTGGTTTCTTCGGTCACGCCGTGGATCTTTTCCAGCATGGCCGGGTATTTCTTGTGCAGGATTTCGGTCAGGTCACCACCGTCGTCCAGCACCATGTTGGCGTCCCAAGGCTGGCCATCCTTGAGGATGGTCTGCTCGATGCACCACTCGTACTCCTGCTCGGTTTCACCTTTCCAGGCGAACACAGGAATGCCGGCGGCGGCGATGGCGGCAGCGGCCTGGTCCTGGGTGGAGAAGATGTTGCACGACGACCAGCGGACTTCTGCACCCAGGGCGACCAGGGTCTCGATCAGCACGGCGGTCTGGATGGTCATGTGGATGCAGCCGATGATCTTCGCGCCCTTGAGCGGTTGTTCGGCTTGATACTTGCGGCGCAGGCCCATCAGTGCCGGCATTTCCGATTCGGCGATGATGACTTCCTTGCGGCCCCAGTCGGCCAGGGAAATGTCGGCGACCTTGAAGTCGGAAAAACCAGCAGGCGTGTTTACAGCGCTCATGAGAGCCTCCATTCGTAGTGTGCGAATGGGCGCCGTTGTGCGTTGAGCGTCCGCTTCAGCGGACAACGCCCCAACCGAGCCTGACAGGCCGAGCCTGCTGCAGCGCCCCTCGGATGGGTGGCGGGATGGCCGCCACTGCGGGCAGCCATGAGAATCGGCAGCGATTATAGCCGTGGCTGTGTGACACACCCAAGGCTTTCTGTCGATTTATCGCGACGATAGTCGATGTTCAATGGAGCGGCGGCGGCCGCTCTGCCATCATTACTTCACGTTAGCCAAGCAGGTCAGGAGTAAAGATGAACTTTCACACCCGCAAATGGGTAAAACCCGAAGACCTCAACCCCAACGGCACGCTGTTCGGCGGCAGCTTGCTGCGCTGGATCGACGAAGAAGCGGCAATCTATGCCATCGTCCAGCTGGGCAATCAGCGCGTGGTGACCAAGTACATGTCGGAGATCAACTTCGTCAGTGCCTCGCGCCAGGGCGACATCATCGAGCTGGGCATCACGGCCACCGAGTTTGGCCGTACCTCGATCACCCTCAAGTGCGAAGTACGCAACAAGATTACCCGCAAGAGCATTCTGACGGTCGACAAGATGGTCTTCGTCAACCTGGGCGAAGACGGCTTGCCGGCGGCCCATGGGCGGACCGAGATCAAGTACGTCCAGGACCAGTTCCCGGACTCCGCAGTCGAGTGACAATTCGGGGGCCGCGACGCGGCCCCTGCCTTTCAAGGCTGTGCACTGACCTTGCGAACCACCCGGCCAATGCTCAAACCCTGCACCAGGATCGACGACAACACCACGATGTAAGTGATCGACAGCAGCAGGTCACGTTCCGCGCCCAGTGGCAGCGACAGCGCCAGGGCCACCGAAACCCCGCCACGCAGACCACCCCAGGTCAGAACTCGCACAGTGCCTTTCGGCACTGGCCGCCAGCGGCGCAACAGCACGATTGCCGGGGCCACGGTCAGCAGCCGCGACAGCAGCACCGCCAACGCCAGCACGCCACCCGCCGCCAGGTGCAGCCAGTTGAACGGCAACAGCAACAGTTCCAGGCCGATCAGGGCGAACAGCAGGGCGTTGAGCATGTCATCGATCAGCTCCCAGAAGCCGTCCATGTAGCGGCGGGTCATGTCGTTCATTGCCAGGTTGCGCCCCAGGTTACCGATGATCAGGCCCGCGACCACCATGGCGATCGGTGCCGAAACATGCAGCTCGTAGCACATCGCCGAACCACCGATCACCAGCGCCAGGGTCAACATTACCTCGACCTGGTACTGCTCGACGCTCTTGATCATGCGGTAGGTGGCATAGCCGATCACGCCGCCGAACAGCACGCCGCCGATTGCTTCGCGGGCGAACAGGATGGCGGTGTCGGAGACGCTCGGCGTTTCGCCGAGTTGGATGATGCCCAGCAACACGGTAAACACCACCACCGCAGTACCGTCGTTGAACAACGACTCGCCGACGATGGTGGTCTTAAGCGGCTTTGAGGCGTTGGCGGTTCGCAGCGCGCCCAGCACGGCGATCGGGTCGGTCGGGGAGATCAGCGCGCCGAACAGCAGGCAGTAGATCAGCGGCACCTGCCAGCCGAACATCGCGAACACCCAGTGCGACAGGTAGCCGATCACCACGGTGGCAATCAGCACACCCAGTGTGGCCAGCAGGCCGATCGGCCAGCGATAACTGCGCAGGTCGCTGAGGTTGACGTGCAATGCGCCGGCGAACAGCAGGAAGGCCAGCATCCAATGCATCAGCAGGTCGTTGAAATCGATCTGGTTCATCAAACCTTCGACGCGTTCTTCCAGGCCGGGGAAGCCGATCAGGCTCAGACCCTGCAGCATCAGGGAGAACAGCAACGCCGTGACCATCACGCCGATGGCGGGTGGCAGGCCGATGAAGCGGTAATTTACATAGGTGAGGAGGGTGGTGAGGCAGATAAACGCGGCAACTAGTTCAAGCATCCCGAATCCTGTGACAATGGCTTCCAAGTCGTTACCCGAATGGCTCGGGCAGTTCTTTGATGATCTGGCGAGGGGCTCGGGACACACTTTCTGACTGTGCAGATAGACCGCGTATCCGTTGTGAGGTTTCCTGCATGCGGTTTCAGGCTTCTGTTTTGGCCGTTGGGCGCTTGCCGATTGGCAGCATGACGGGATGACGCTGTAAGCCTGAACCCGGCAGGGCGACTTCAGCGATTCGGGCTGCGAAATATCTGTCGAAAGGCTCCCAGTCAGGGTACTCCTCAGGCGAAACAGACATCGCCATCAAACGCCCCACCAAGCCGCAGATCCAGTCTGCGCATTGAAGTGTCTGGAAAAGGTGGCTTTCGCCCTGCAGGGGAGGCTCTACCAAGCTTCGGCATTTTTCAGTGGCATCGTGACGTTACGTGTCGTGAAGAGTTTGGAACCTTTCTTTTCCCACTGATAGGCGGGGAGGCTCCTGGGGTTTTCATGGGCTATGTCCCAGACAAGTAGCTGGCATTTCAGTTGATAGAAGAAGATGGCGAACTCTCGCACTTCTTCAGCTGGGATAAGAATCCTACCCAGGCCAAACACGGGGCTGGTCTTGAATTGGCTGTGTGTACGCGAGATGTATTGCCCGACATGGCCGAATTCGTCGAGGTAGGCCACAAAGTGAGTCATGAGTTCCGGGGTTCCTTGCCCCCAGAAACACGAAAGCCCGCTTGCTTGCGCATCGCGGGCCTCGGAAGGTAGGCACGGGTTACCCCATGCCTTATGGCGATCCTAAACCTGCGCGTGTCGAAGCGTCAATCGTGTTTCGTAAGTGAGTGTGTATTCGTAGTGGTGGCTGCGTTCAGGTGCAGCACGAGCGCCCAACTACATGCGATGCGGTCCGTTATGAGTGTATTGAATGATGAGGCGAGAAACGGCTTTCTGAGGTGGCTGAAACTTCTACTGAACTTGTAGTCTTTTTCAGTAGCCTGACGCTGCCCCGAGGTATAGTGCTGCGGCCCCATTTGAACCCAAGGCAAGGACTCTCTCGCGTGCTGGCAACTTCCCTGGTATTGGTCGCCGCCCTGCTGCATGCGACCTGGAACACCCTGATCAAATTCAGTGCCGAGCGCCTGTTGGTGATCGCCAGCATGGACGTCGTGGCGTTGCTGTTCGCCGTGTGCGCGGTGGCCTTCACCGAGTTCCCGCCCGCCGAGATCTGGCCTTGGTTGCTGGCTTCGGCGCTGGCCGAGCAGTTGTACCGGTTTCTGCTGATCCAGGCCTATCGGGTCGGGGATCTGGGGCTGGTCTATCCTCTGATGCGCGGCCTGTCGCCGTTGGTGGTGCTGGGGCTGACCCTGGCGTTTGCCGGTGAGTCGCTCAGCTCGCAGCAGATAATCGGCATCCTGCTGATCCCGTGTGGCATGGCGTGCCTGTTGTGGCAGGGTGGCGGTGGTGACCGGTTGCCGTGGTCGATGCTGCCGGTGGTTGCGCTGATCGGGCTGTGTATCGGTTGCTATACCTGGTTCGACGGCCAGGCGGTGCGGTTGTGGAGTAAGCCTTGGGATTACCTGGTGTGGTTGACGCTGCTCAGCGCCTGGCCATTCCCGTTGCTGGCCAGCGTGGCGCGCAGGGCGCCGTTCGTGCTGTTCTGGCGTACCCAATGGCGCTTGGGCCTGGCTGTGGGCTTTTGCGTGCTGTTCAGTTACGCACTGGTGTTGTGGGCCATGCACCTGGGGTCGGTGGCAGAAGCGGCAGCTCTGCGCGAATTGAGTGTGATCCTGGTGGTACTGCTCGGTATGCGCTACCTCAAAGAACCTTTTGGCGGGCCGAGACTCCTAGCTTGCGGGCTGGTCCTGGCAGGCATGCTGGTGATGAAGCTCTGACCTCACGATCGAACAAGGAGTCCTGTCCATGACCGTTGCCCTGTGGTGCATTCTCATCGCGTTGTTTCTGGCGCCGCTGTGCGCATTGATCGCTAAAGTGTCGAGCGGCCGCTTCGGGCTCAAGGACAACTATGACCCGCGCGCCTTCCTCGACACGCTGTCGGGCTTGCCGCGCCGTGCGCATGTCGCCCAGCAGAATAGCTACGAGGCTTTTCCGGCATTTGCAGCGGCGGTGCTGGTGGCAGATATCGTCGGTAATGCCGAACAGGTGACCCAGGATGTGCTGGGTGTGATGTATATCACCAGCCGCCTGCTCTACATCATCTGCTATTTGGCGGACTGGGCGGCGTTGCGCTCGCTGGTATGGTTTGCCGGGTTGGCGATTATCGTGGCGTTCTTTGTGGTTTCCATCTGATATCGAGTCGCCTGCTTCGCGGGACAAGCCCGCTCCTACGGGTAAAGCGCAGGATCGACGGCTTGCGCGATACCTGTAGGAGCGGGCTTGTCCCGCGAAGCAGGCGGCTCGGTCTTCAAAGAACCTTGGGCACCTCAGGCAACGGTTTGCCCTTGGGCCAGAGCATCCAGATCTGCCCCTGCTGCTTCATGTTCCCGGCCAGTTCGCCAGCCGCCGGCCCAGTGCCCCAGAACAGGTCGGCACGCACTTCGCCGGCAATTGCTCCGCCCGTATCCTGAGCCCCCACCGGACGTACCACCGGCGTGCCGTCGGGGCGCGTGGTCGACAGCCACAACAAGCTGCCCAGCGGGATCACTTTGCGGTCGATGGCCACGCTGTAGCCCGCTGTCAGCGGCACGTTCAATGAGCCACGCGGCCCTTCGTTGCTGTCCGGGCGGGCACTGAAGAACACATAGCTAGGGTTGCTGGCCAGCAGTTCCGGCACGCGCTGCGGGTTGGCCATGGCCCAGGCGTGAATGCTGCCCATGGTCACGTCTTCTTTTTTCAACTGGCCTTGTTCCACCAGCCAGCGGCCGATTGGCCGGTAGGGGTGGCCGTTCTGGTCGGCATAGCCCAGCCGAAGCTGGCGGCCATCTTCCAGCTGGATTCTGCCTGAGCCCTGAATCTGCAGGAACTGCAGGTCCATCGGATCGGTCAGCCAGGCCAGCACGGGTGCCTTGACCCCATCGCGGCTGATCACCTCGGCAGTGTCGTAAGGTTTGAGCACGCGACCGTCCAGGCGGCCACGCAGGCGCTTGCCTTTAAGTTCGGGGTACACGCTGGCCAGGTCGACCACGATCATGTCATCGGGTACGCCATAAACCGCCACGTGCGCCGCTTCAGTACGCTTCAAGCTGCCGGGGTAGACCGGTTCGTAATAGCCGGTGATCAGGCCGTTGGCGTTGTTGTCGGCGGAACGCAGGCCATACACCTGCAGGTTCTGCTCAAGGAACGTGCGCACCTGGGTGGCGCTCGCTGTGTCGCTGCCGGCCGCTTCGCAGGTGGCGGCCCACACCGGGTCGCGTTTGAGTTTTTCGCAGCCGTTGCGCCAGGCGTAGAAGCCGGCCAGCAAGTCTTCATCGCTGACCGCAGGCAGGTCTTTCCAGGTGGCCGGGGCATAGGTGGCGATGGCATGAGGCTCGGGCTTGGCGTTTTCGCCGCCGTTGCAGCCGGCCAGCAGGGCGAGTGCCGGGAGTGTCCAGGCCAGATGGCGCAGGGCAGATTTCATCAGTGGGTACCTGTGGCTGGCGAACATGAATATTCGCCCTTGTATTTTATGTGGCTATTGGTCTTTGCCTGGCGGGCGGCGATACTGGCCGCCCCTTTGCGTAGGCTGAAGTGACCGTGATGTTCAAGCGATTGACCGTAGTACTGCTGGCTGCCCTTGCCCTGACTGCCTGTGACCGGGTCGACCCCAACTCGCCGCTGGGCAAGCGCAAGGCAATCTTCAAGGACATGCTCAAGACCAGCGAAGACCTGGGTGGCATGTTGCGCGGGCGCTTGCCCTTCGACGGGGTGAAGTTCGCCGATGGTGCGTTGAAGCTTGATGGCCTTGCCCATGCGCCGTGGCAGCATTTTCCGCAGGTGCGGGATGAGGGCGACAGTAGCGCACGGCCGGAGGTGTGGGAGCGGCAGGCGCATTTCCATGACCTTGCCCGGCAACTGGAAGGTGTGACCGGCGAATTGGTCGACGTGACGCGGACCCAGCCATTGGACGCGGCGCAATTGAAGGCACCGATGGACAAGGTCGAGGCGGCGTGCAAGGCGTGCCATAACGAATTCCGCAATCATTGATCGCCTGCGTCAACAGGCGATCAGCAAGGATCAACGGTCCAGGTCGTCCACGGCTTCCTGCAGCTCTTTACGGGACTCGGCAAGCTTGTCCTTGCGCTTGTTGATCTTTTCCGCGTCGCCTTTTTTCTCGGCCTTCTTCAGGTCTTTCTCGCGCTGTGCCACTTCATGGCGGGCATCGAGCACTTTCTGCTCGCGCTCTTTGCGCAGGCTGGCGTCGGTGCAATTGTCAACGCCACGCAGTGCTTCCTCAAGCCCTGCCACCTGATCACTGTTGCCGTGGTCGCGGGCGATTTTCAGCTGGTTCTCGATGGCACTGCGCTTGGCGGCGCAACCGGTCAGGCCTTCTTCGGGTTGGGCGGCTTGGGTGACGCCGGCAGAGAGACCAAGCGTGGTCAGCAGCGCCAAGGTGGAAATCAATTTCATCAAAGCCTCCTTGAGGGGGCGGGGCAGCAAAAGATGGGGCAAATCCTGCCTTGCTTTTGACGATTTAGGAACCCTTGTTGGATATTTCTGGAACAATCCAGGCATTTTCCTACAACAGTTTTTGTTATAACTCATTGCCTCACGCGGGTGGCAGCGGCAGGAAACCCCTGGATGCCGCTTTCGCTCAGCTTTTGAGCCAGGGCCTGCACGTGCTCAGCCGCAAAAAATGCTTGTAGTTGGCTGGCACGGATTGCGCCAATGCCGGGCAGGGCTTGCCATTCAGCGGCTGAGCGCCGGGCGAGGGTCGCCCAGTCGTCCTCGATTGGCAGATTGCGTGGTATCGGCACGCCAAGACCGGTGATCCACTGGTCGAAAGGTCTGGCGCGGCCAGCCTCGAAGCTTCGTTGCAAGCGCCTGGCGCTGGTATCGCTGATGCCAGGCAACTGGGCCAGTAGCTTGGCGTCCAGCTCAAGCCAGTCGGTCAGCGACGTTACCAGCCCGGCCTGTACCAGCCGTCGCCAAGTTCCGCGCCCGGTGCCCGGCATGGCCAGGCCATGTTTGCCACTGAGCCAGGTGAGGCGAGCAATGAATTGCTCTTCGCAGTTTTCAACAGCTTGCCAGCAGGTCAAGGCGCCGTATTGATCCAACGCAGGAACCGTCAAGTCTTGGCGCTCGATGGCGCGGTGCACAACCTGCTCGAAGCGCGGGATGGTCAACCCCGCCAGGCTGATGGCTACCTGGTCCCCCGGGCGAATATCGAGTGCCTGCCAGCGAGCCAGGGAGCCCAGGCTCACCTGGGTAACACGGCGGTCGTCGAGTTGTACCGGCTGCAGCTTCAGGACCGGTGTGATTCGGCCTGTGCGACCGATGCGAAAGTGCACGTCACGCACTTCGCTCAATACCTGGGCAAAGGGATGCTTCCAGGCTGCGATCCAGTAAGGTGCATTGGTCTGCCAGCGCGCAGCGGATGGCCGCGTGTTCTGGCGCAGGATCACTCCGTCCGTGGCGAAGGGCAGGGCAGAGCGATACCAGTGCTGGCGCCAGTGTGCAGCTTCGCCAGCACTGCCGATGGCCACGCTGTAGCGCTGGCTGTCGGGGAAACCCAGTGCAGCGAGCCGGGCCACACGCTCGCCCTGATCGTTCGGCCCTTGCGGCCAGTCCCAGACAAACAGCGCAATATCTGCGCCTTGTTCACGGGCCAGCTGCTTGCGCGCCAACAACCCCGCTACGGTGGCGCGGGCGTTGGCGCTACCGTTGCGTGCCTGCACATGGTCATCCAGGCGCAGGTACAGCTCGCCTTGCAGGATCAGGTCCAGTGAGCTTGGCAATTGCCGGTTGATGCCTTCCAGAACCTTGATATGCCGGCTCCAGTCATGCCCGTGGGTGCCGTCACCCCTGCTGAGCAGTTGGGTCAGGCTGCCTTGCTGATAAACCAGGGTCACCGCGACGCCATCGACCTTCGGTTGTAGCCAGACACCTGTCTTGCCGGCCATCCACTGGCTCACGGCCTGTTCATCCGGCAGCTTGTCGACGCCGGTGTGTGGGATCGGGTGGGCAATCGGCCCGCGTGCGCTGGCCAGTGAATCCAGCTCGCTCTGCAGTGAGAAACACCCTTGCAGGTGCAGCAAGCGTTGCCGGCTCTGGTCATAGACCGCATCGGGCACCAGGGACTTGCCCAGGCGATGGTAGTGGTCATCCCATTGGCTAACTGTCGCGCGCAGGCGGGTGACTTCTGTGCGAGCCCGCTCGACTGACCAGGTTGGGCAGTCAGCGGCTTGCGCGTTGAACGATAGAGCGAGCAGGAACATGAGCACTAATGGCATGGCCAGCATCCTTGCTTGGCAGAGGGGAAGCCTCAGCCTAGGCAACGCAAGCGAGCGTTGTGCCGCGCAGTTGTCAGCCGATATGTCACAAAAAAAGCCCCTGCCGATCACCCGGCAGGGGCTTTCATTTACCGCTGTAGGAAAATTACAGGCCGGCAGCGTCACGCAGCGCCTGGGCGCGGTCGGTGCGTTCCCAGGTGAAGGTGGTGAAGGTGTCGTCGCCGACGGTCTTCTGCTGCGGCTCGCGGCCGAAGTGGCCGTAGGCAGCGGTTTCCTGGTACATCGGGTGCAGCAGGTCGAGCATCTTGGTGATGGCGTACGGGCGCAGGTCGAAGCACTCGCGCACGATCTGGATGATCTTGTCGTCGGAAACCTTGCCGGTGCCGAAGGTGTTGATCGAGATGGAGGTCGGCTGGGCCACGCCGATGGCGTAGGACACCTGGATCTCGCAGCGCTCGGCCAGGCCGGCGGCAACGATGTTCTTGGCCACGTAGCGGCCGGCGTAGGCGGCGGAACGGTCGACCTTGGACGGGTCCTTGCCGGAGAACGCGCCGCCACCGTGCCGGGCCATGCCGCCGTAGGAGTCGACGATGATCTTGCGGCCGGTCAGGCCGCAGTCGCCCACCGGGCCACCGATGATGAAGTTGCCGGTCGGGTTGATGTGGAACTGGGTGCCTTTGTGCAGCAGTTCGGCCGGCAGGGTGTGCTTGACGATCAGCTCCATTACGGCTTCCTGCAGGTCTTTCAGCGAGACCTCAGGGTTGTGCTGGGTCGACAGGACAACCGCGTCGATACCGACGACCTTGCCGTTCTCGTAACGGCAGGTGACCTGCGACTTGGCGTCAGGGCGCAGCCACGGCAGCAGGCCGGACTTGCGCGCTTCGGCCTGGCGCTCGACCAGGCGGTGCGAGAAGCAGATCGGCGCTGGCATCAGTACGTCGGTTTCGTTGCTGGCGTAGCCGAACATCAGGCCTTGGTCACCCGCACCCTGGTCTTCCGGCTTGGAGCGGTCGACGCCCTGGGCGATGTCCACCGACTGCTTGCCGATGATGTTCATCACGGCGCAGGTGGCGCCGTCGAAGCCGACGTCGGAGCTGTTGTAGCCGATGTCGATGATGACCTTGCGCACCAGCTCTTCCAGGTCGACCCAGGCGGAGGTGGTGACTTCGCCGGCGATGATGGCGACACCGGTCTTGACCAGGGTTTCGCACGCTACGCGGGCGTACTTGTCCTGGGTGATGATGGCATCAAGGACCGCGTCCGAAATCTGGTCGGCGATCTTGTCCGGATGCCCTTCGGACACGGACTCGGAGGTGAAAAGGGAGTATTCGCTCATCTCGACGGGTTCCTAAAATTTACCGATGGTGAGTGTCGCCAGTCGTCCGCTGAAAGTGGCGGACCTGTATCTGGAAACCGTTACGCAAGCCCACATAGAGGCTATCCCCGGGGGCCAGCCCGGCTGCTGTGGCCCAACGGGCCAGGTCGTCCTGTTCGAAGCCCAGCCAGAGGTCGCCGCAGGCTTCCCGCGCCCAACCCTGGTCATGGCTGCACAGTTCGGTGACCAGCAGGCTGCCGCCTGCCTTCACCCGTTTGGCCAGCTGGCGCAGGGCCAGGGCCGGGTCGCTGAAATGGTGCAGGACCATGTTCAGCACAACGCAGTCGGCTTCCACATCCGTTGCACCCAGTGCATCGGCCAACTGCAGGTATACGTTACCCAGGCGTTCGCGTTCGCAGACCTGGCGCGCCAGCTCGAGCATGGTCGGGCTGTTGTCCAGGGCCGTGACTTGGGCGAAGCGCCGTGCCAGGTCTGGCAGGAAGCCGCCATCGCCTGGGCCGACTTCCAGCGCGCTGGCGGTCGAGGCGAAGTTCAGCTTGTCGAGCAGTGCCAGCAGGCTTTCGCGGTACTGCGGCAAGCCGGCGATGAGGTCTTGCTGGGCGCGGAACTTTTCTTCCACACGCAAGAAGAAGTCCTGGCTGGTGGCGGCGCGGCGTTGCTGCACCTGGGCGATGCGGGCCTGAACATCCTCCGGCAAGGTCAGGTCGTCGACCTCATCGAGCAGGGCCATGTGCAGGCGCCCACCGAAGCGCTGGCCATCGGGCAGCGCGCGACGGTAGAAGATCGCATTGCCTTCACGCCGCGTGGCAACCAACTCGGCCTGGGCCAGCACCTTGAGGTGGTGGCTCATGCCCGACTGGCCGACGTCGAAGATCTGCGCCAGCTCCAGCACGCCGAACGAATCACTGGCCAGGGCACGCAACACGTTCAGGCGCAGCTCGTCGCCACTGGCCTTGCACAGGGCGGCCAGTGTATCGCTTTGCTGAGGGATCGGTTGCGCACGGAGGTTCATGGGGCGGCAGTCTAGACAGGCAGGGCTGCCCCCGCAAGGTCAATATCAAAAAGTTTTGATATTGCCTGATGGGCGGGTGACGCTGGCGGATTTTTCGCCGTTATGGAGGCCAATCACAGGAAAATCCCCCAACTGCGACCATCCGTGATTGCCCCCGGCCCCCGCAGTGGGCGAAAATGGCCGCCTTTTTCGTGACACCACCTATTCAAGCCCCAGGAGATAAGCGATGCCCAGCCGTCGTGAACGTGCCAACGCCATTCGTGCCCTCAGCATGGATGCCGTGCAAAAGGCCAACAGCGGCCACCCAGGTGCCCCCATGGGCATGGCGGATATCGCCGAAGTGCTTTGGCGCGACTACATGAAGCACAACCCGAGCAACCCGAAGTTCGCTGACCGTGACCGCTTCGTGCTGTCCAACGGCCACGGCTCGATGCTCATCTATTCGCTGCTGCACCTGACCGGCTACGATGTCACCATCGATGACATCAAAGGCTTCCGCCAGCTGCACAGCCGCACCCCGGGCCACCCGGAGTACGGCTACACCCCAGGCGTCGAAACCACCACCGGCCCGCTCGGTCAGGGTATCGCCAACGCCGTGGGCTTCGCCCTGGCGGAAAAAGTCCTGGCGGCCCAGTTCAACCGTGACGGCCACACCATCGTCGACCACAACACCTACGTGTTCCTCGGCGACGGCTGCATGATGGAAGGTATCTCCCACGAAGTCGCCTCGCTGGCCGGCACCCTGGGCCTGAACAAGCTGATCGCTTTCTACGACGACAACGGCATCTCCATCGACGGCGAAGTCCACGGCTGGTTCACCGACAACACCCCGGCGCGTTTTGAAGCCTATAACTGGCAGGTCATCCGTAACGTCAACGGCCATGATGCCGATGAAATCAAGATGGCCATCGAGACCGCGCGCAAGAGCGACCGTCCGACCCTGATCTGCTGCAAGACCATCATCGGTTTCGGCTCGCCGAACAAGCAGGGTAAGGAAGACTGCCACGGCGCACCGCTGGGCAACGACGAAATCGCCCTGGCCCGCAAGGAACTGAACTGGAACCACGGTCCGTTCGAAATCCCGGCCGACATCTACGCCGAGTGGGATGCCAAGGCTGCCGGCGCCAAGGCCGAAGCCGACTGGAACCAGCGTTTCGACGCCTACGCCAAGGCCTACCCGGAGCTGGCTGCTGAGTTCAAGCGCCGTGACAGCGGCGAGCTGCCGGCTGACTTCAGCGAGAAGGCCCAGGCCTACATCAATGAAGTGGCCGCCAAAGGTGAAACCATCGCCAGCCGCAAGGCCAGCCAGAACGCGCTGAATGCCTTCGGCCCGATGCTGCCTGAGTTCCTCGGCGGTTCGGCTGACCTGGCCGGCTCCAACCTGACCCTGTGGAAAGGCTGCAAGGGCGTCGAGGCCAACGATGCCAGCGGCAACTACGTGTTCTACGGCGTGCGTGAGTTCGGCATGACCGCGATCATGAACGGCGTTGCCCTGCACGGTGGCCTGGTACCTTACGGCGCGACCTTCCTGATGTTCATGGAATACGCCCGTAATGCCGTGCGCATGTCGGCGCTGATGAAGCAGCGCGTGATCCACGTCTACACCCACGACTCCATCGGCCTGGGCGAAGACGGCCCGACTCACCAGCCGATCGAGCAGCTGACCAGCCTGCGCAGCACGCCGAACCTGGACACCTGGCGCCCAGCCGACGCGGTCGAATCGGCCGTGTCCTGGAAAAACGCCCTGGAGCGCAAGGACGGCCCATCGGCGCTGATCTTCTCGCGTCAGAACCTGCAGCACCAGGAGCGCGACGCCCAGCAGATCGCTGACATCAGCCGCGGCGGCTACGTGCTCAAGGATTGCGCTGGCGAGCCTGAGCTGATCCTGATCGCCACCGGTTCGGAAGTGGGCCTGGCCGTTCAGGCGCACGCCAAGCTGACCGAGCAGGGCCGCAAGGTACGCGTGGTTTCCATGCCTTGCACCAGCGTGTTCGATGCCCAGGATGCTGCCTACAAGCAGTCGGTACTACCGGTCGAAGTCGCTGCGCGCATCGCTATCGAAGCCGCTCACGCGGACTTCTGGTACAAGTACGTCGGCCTTGAAGGTCGTATCATTGGCATGACCACCTACGGCGAGTCGGCTCCGGCCGCTGCACTGTTCGAGGAATTCGGCTTCACCCTGGAGAATATCCTGGGCACCGCCGAAGAGCTGCTGGAAGACTGATACAGGCAAGGCGAGGGCCTTGGGCCCTCGCTCGCGGCGCAAGGCCGCTCCCACAGGGTCCGCTTGCACTGCGGTCCTTGTGGGAGCGGCCTTGTGCCGCGAATGGGCCGCATGGCGGCCCCGTTCAACCGCCGGAGTTCACGAGCTACCTATGCCTCACCTGCGTCCCTACAAAGTTGCACTCAACGGTTACGGCCGCATCGGCCGCTGTGTCCTGCGCGCACTGTTCGAGCGGGGGGCAAAGGCCGGTTTCGAGATCGTTGCGCTGAACGACCTGGCCGATCAGGCCAGCATCGAATACCTGACACGCTTCGATTCCACCCACGGGCGTTTCCCCGGCGAGGTGAAGGTCGACGGCGACTGTCTGCACATCAATGGCGACTGCGTGAGAGTCATGCGCAGCGCCACGCCTGAAGGCGTCGACTGGTCCGCCCTGAATGTCGACCTGGTGCTGGAGTGCTCCGGTGTCTACCACACCCGCGCCGATGGCCAGCGCTTCCTCGATGCCGGTGCGCCGCGCGTCTTGTTCTCGCAGCCCATGGCTAGCGAGGCCGATGTCGACGCCACCGTAGTCTACGGCATCAACCAGGATTGCCTGACAGGTAACGAACGTCTGGTGTCCAACGCCTCCTGCACCACAAACTGCGGCGTACCGCTGCTGCGCGTGCTGGACCAGGCATTTGGCATCGAGTACGTGCAGATCACCACCATCCACTCAGCGATGAACGACCAGCCGGTGATCGATGCCTACCACCATGAAGACCTGCGTCGCACGCGCTCGGCCTTCCAATCGGTGATCCCGGTGTCTACTGGCCTGGCGCGCGGTATCGAACGCCTGCTTCCGGAACTTGCCGGGCGAATTCAGGCCAAAGCGGTACGCGTGCCGACCGTCAACGTCTCGTGCTTGGACATCACCCTGCAGACCACCCGCGACACCAGCGCGGCCGAGGTCAATCGGGTGCTTCGCGAGGCAGCGCAGAGCGGCCCGCTCAAAGGCCTGCTGGCCTACACCGAGCTGCCTCACGCCAGCTGTGATTTCAACCACGACCCGCATTCGGCCATCGTCGATGCCAGCCAGACCCGCGTCTCAGGCCCACGCCTGGTGAACCTGCTGGCTTGGTTCGACAACGAATGGGGGTTCGCCAACCGTATGCTCGACGTTGCCGAACACTATCTGCACGTCGTCCACCCAACCCGCAGCAAACAGCCCTGAAGGACTGCATTCATGACCGTGTTGAAGATGACCGACCTCGACCTGCAAGGTAAGCGCGTACTGATCCGCGAAGACCTCAACGTACCTGTGAAGGACGGTGTGGTAACCAGCGATGCGCGTATCCTGGCAGCGCTGCCGACCATCAAGCTGGCCCTGGAAAAGGGTGCGGCGGTAATGGTCTGCTCGCACCTGGGTCGCCCGACCGAAGGCGAATTCTCTGCCGAGAACAGCCTCAAACCTGTCGCCGACTACCTGAGCAAGGCCCTGGGCCGCGAAGTGCCGCTGGTTGCCGACTATCTGGACGGTGTTCAGGTCAACACGGGTGATCTGGTGCTGTTCGAGAACGTGCGCTTCAACAAGGGCGAGAAGAAGAACGCCGACGAGCTGGCACAGAAGTACGCCGCTCTGTGCGACGTGTTCGTCATGGACGCTTTCGGCTCCGCTCACCGCGCTGAGGGCTCGACCCATGGCGTCGCCAAGTTCGCCAAGGTCGCTGCCGCTGGCCCGCTGCTGGCAGCAGAACTGGACGCCCTCGGCAAGGCCCTGAAAGCCCCGGCCAAGCCGATGGCGGCCATCGTCGCCGGCTCCAAGGTGTCGACCAAGCTGGACGTACTGAACAGCCTGAGCAGCGTCTGCGACCAGCTGATCGTCGGTGGCGGCATCGCCAACACCTTCCTCGCCGCTGCCGGCCACCCGGTCGGCAAGTCGCTGTACGAGCCTGACCTGGTCGACACCGCCAAGGCCATCGCCGCCAAGGTCAGCGTGCCACTGCCCGTCGACGTGGTGGTTGCCAAGGCCTTTGCCGAAGACGCCGAAGCCACCGTCAAGGCCATCGCCGACGTAGCCGCCGATGACATGATCCTGGACATTGGTCCGGAGACCGCAGCCAATTTCGCCGAGCTGCTGAAGTCGTCGAAGACCATCCTGTGGAACGGCCCGGTTGGCGTGTTCGAGTTCGATCAGTTCGGCAACGGCACAAAGGTGCTGGCCAAGGCCATCGCTGAGAGCGCTGCGTTCTCCATCGCCGGTGGTGGCGATACCCTGGCTGCCATCGACAAATATGGCGTCAGCAAGGAAATCTCCTACATTTCTACCGGTGGCGGTGCTTTCCTCGAGTTCGTCGAAGGCAAAGTGCTGCCAGCCGTGGCGATCCTGGAAGAGCGGGCAAAAGCCTGACAATGGCGGCGCCTGGCAAAGGGAGCGACCTGATGGTCAAGCAATTGCCTGTGATGATCCTGGCCGGCCTGCTGGGCGCTTGCTCCAGCGGTCCGTCTTCGGATGCCGACCCGGCGCAGCCGCCCAAGGGCGGTTGCTACCAGTCCGAGTGGCAGGCCGAGACCGTGCCGGTCATCAGCAAGCGCGTCGGCCCGCAGGGCCTGGAGAAGTACGACGAAGAACACCAGCACCAAGCGCCGGGTTGCCCTTGAAGAGAACGACGGAATCAAGCGTTTCGTCGGGGCAGGCAACCAAGCGCCCGCTGTGTGGTCATCTAGAGGATATGTAATGAAAGCGCTGCTGGCCTCGATGGCCCTGGCGATACTGGCAGGATGCTCGCTGATGCAGCCTGCACCTTCCGCCCCGGCGGACAACTGGACCCGCTGGGTCTGTGACACCCAGGCCGAAGTGCTGTGGCGATTCGCTGATGCACAACGGGACCAGGTTGACGTGCGCCTCGGCGGCGGTGACCAGGTCTATCGGCTCAAGGCCGAGCCGGGCGCCTCTGGCGCGTTGTACAGCAATGGCGTGCTGGCCTTCCACACCAAGGGCGAAGAAGGCCTGGTGTACTGGGTGGCAACCAACGATCTGATTGGGCGGGGCTGCAAGGCACCGTGACTGGCCGGGCCGCACAGGCGGCCCACACTACTTGAACAGCAACCGCCCCTGCGGCAGGCTTGCACGAAACAAACGACGCTTGTCGGGAGAGAGATACACAATGGCACTCATTAGCATGCGCCAGATGCTGGACCACGCCGCCGAGTTCGGTTACGGCGTTCCGGCTTTCAACGTCAACAACCTCGAGCAGATGCGCGCCATCATGGAAGCGGCCGACAAGACCGACTCCCCAGTGATCGTCCAGGCTTCGGCAGGTGCCCGCAAATACGCCGGTGCCCCATTCCTGCGCCACTTGATTCTGGCCGCCATCGAAGAATTCCCGCACATCCCGGTGTGCATGCACCAGGACCACGGCACCAGCCCTGACGTCTGCCAGCGCTCGATCCAGCTGGGCTTCAGCTCGGTGATGATGGACGGCTCGCTGGGCGAAGACGGCAAGACCCCGACCGACTACGAGTACAACGTCCGCGTTACCCAACAGACCGTGGCCATGGCCCACGCCTGTGGCGTTTCGGTAGAAGGCGAGCTGGGCTGCCTGGGTTCGCTGGAAACCGGCATGGCCGGTGAAGAAGACGGCATCGGTGCCGAAGGCGTGCTGGACCACAGCCAGATGCTGACCGACCCGGAAGAAGCCGCCGACTTCGTCAAGAAGACCCAGGTCGACGCCCTGGCCATCGCCATCGGCACCAGCCACGGTGCCTACAAGTTCACCAAGCCGCCTACCGGTGACGTGCTGGCCATCGACCGCATCAAGGAAATCCACAAGCGCATCCCTAACACCCACCTGGTGATGCATGGTTCTTCTTCGGTGCCGCAAGAGTGGCTGGCGATCATCAACCAGTACGGTGGCGACATCAAAGAGACCTACGGCGTACCGGTCGAAGAGATCGTCGAAGGCATCAAGCACGGCGTGCGCAAGGTCAACATCGACACCGACCTGCGCCTGGCGTCCACCGGTGCCATGCGCCGCCTGATGGCACAGAATCCGAGCGAGTTCGACCCGCGCAAGTTCTTCGGTGAGACCGTCAAAGCCATGCGTGACGTGTGCATCGCCCGTTACGAAGCGTTCGGTACCGCCGGCAATGCCTCCAAGATCAAGCCGATCTCCCTGGAAGGCATGTTCCAGCGCTATCTGAAGGGTGAGCTGGCCGCCAAGGTCAACTGATCCACAGGTGCAGCCATGAGAAACCCGCAGCGATGCGGGTTTTTTATGTGTCGAAAATGCTGCAAGGCAACCGTTAGTCGGCTAACGTGAAACTTATTCACTGATAGCGATCTGATTGCATTGCTTGTCGCAATCGCAGGTCTAGAGTATCAATCGGATCCAATAGCTAGTCGAAGTCGGTCAAATAAGAGAAGCAGCATGGATGGCGCTTACCCTCAACCACTGGATGGCAAATCGGTTCTACTGGTAGTAGACGATTACCCGGAAAATCTCATTAGCATGCGGGCCTTGCTGGCGCGTAATGATTGGCTCGTGCTGACAGCGAGCTCGGGGATGGAAGCCCTGGGTACGTTACTCGAACACGAGGTCGATCTGGTCCTGCTCGATGTGCAGATGCCCGAAATGGACGGCTTCGAGGTCGCCCGCCTGATGCGCGGCAGTCAACGAACCCGGCTGACTCCGATCATCTTCCTCACCGCCAATGAGCAGTCCGATGCCGCCGTGCTCAAGGGCTACGCCAGCGGTGCGGTGGACTACCTGTTCAAACCGTTCGATCCACAGATTCTCAAGCCCAAGGTACAGGCGCAGCTGGACCAGCAGCGCAACCGGCGCATGCTGCAGCGCTTGACCCGTGAACTGGAGACCGCCCGGGCGTTCAATGCCTCAATCCTGGAAAATGCCGCCGAAGGCATCCTGGTGGTCGATGCCGAGGGCGTCATCAGTTTCGCCAATCCGGCGATCTCGCGTTTGATGCACAGCCCCGTCGAGCAACTGCAGGGGGGGCATCTGCTCGATTTGCTGCAGTTGGCCAATGCCACCCTGTGGAGCGAATCCGAGTTCCACAACGCCTATCTCACCCGGCAGATCGTGCGCGTTCATGATGCCCATCTACGTATCCCGAGTAGTGAGCTGGTGCCCGTGGCGCTGTCCTGTGCACCGTTACCAGCGGAGCAGCAGGCCATGGTGGTGACGGTGCTGGACATGTCGGTGGAGCGCAACCTTCACCAGCAGCTCGAGTACCAGGCAGTGACCGACCCATTGACCGGGCTGCTCAACCGCCGCGGCTTCTACCAGGCTGCGGAAGGCGTATTGTTGCGCGGCGAGCGCTCGAACAAGGTCCAGGCCCTGATGTACATGGACCTGGACGGTTTCAAGCGGATCAACGACTCGCTGGGCCACGAAGCCGGTGACCGGGTGCTGAACTGGGTGGCCGAACAGATGAAGGACTGCCTGGGTAGCGAGGCGCTGCTGGCGCGCATGGGGGGCGATGAATTCACCGCATTGTTCGACGGCCTGCCCTATCCGGAACAGGCCGGGCGCCATGCCGAGAAACTGCTTGAGCGGGTGTCGATCCAGCAGCAGGTGGAAGGCATGGATGTGTGCCTGGGTGTCAGCATCGGTATTGCCACCTACCCCGACTGTGGCGGCAATGTCGAAGGCCTGCTGCGCGCCGCCGATACGGCGATGTATGCGGCCAAGCAGGCCGGTCGCCAGCAGTATCGCTTCTATGATCAGGAACTCAATGGCCGTGCGCGCTCACGGCTGATGCTTGAAGACAGCGTGCGCAATGCCGTCGAGGCCCAGGATTTCAGCCTTGTGTACCAACCCCAGGTGGCTTTCGCCGATGGCCAGCTACGGGGCTTCGAAGCCTTGTTGCGCTGGCAGCACCCCAGCGTTGGCGACGTGCCGCCCGGGCTGTTTATCCCATTGCTGGAAGAGGCACGGCTGATCAACCGCCTGGCCAGCTGCATCTACCGCCAGGGTGCCGCCCAACGCCAGGCCTGGTGCCAGCGTTTCGACCCGGAACTGGTGTTGGGTATCAGCCTGAGCCGCGCGCAGTTCACCATGCCCAACCTGGTCGAGGAGCTGCAGCGGGTGATTCAGGATTACCAGCTCGACCCGGCGCAACTGGAGGTCGAGGTTGCCGAGACCTCGCTCATGTACAACATCGACACGGCGATCAAGCAGATTCACCGCCTGCGTGAACTGGGCGTGCGCGTGGCGCTGGACGATTTCGGTGCGGGCGACTGTTCGCTGCGCATGTTGCGTGACTTGCCCATCGACACGTTGAAGCTGGACCGCCATCTGGTGGCACGCCTGCCGGACTCGGCGGCGGATGGTGCGCTGGTGCGCAGTGTCCTCGGGTTGTGCGCGGATTACCGCATCACCGTGGTCGCTGAGGGGGTTGAAACAGAGGCCCAAGCTGCGTGGCTGAAGGCAAACGGTTGCGCTTACGTCCAGGGCTTCCTGGTCGCGCACCCGATGACGGCGGCTGATGCCAGTGGCTTTCCGGCGATTTTTCCCTGGCTGCGGCCGTGATTGGCTAGAATCGGCATTCGTTACGCCGAATGCCATGCCATGACCGTATTACGCTATTTGCAAGCCTACCCACCGCACCTGCAGGAGCAGGTGCGGCAGATGATCGTCAGCGACCGCTTGGGCGAGTACCTGCAGCGCCGCTACCCCGGGCGCCATGACGTGCAGAGCGACAAGGCGCTGTACGGCTTTGCCCAGGACCTGCGCCAGCAATACCTGCGCAGTGCACCCAACCTGGACAAGGTGCTGTTCGACAACCGCCTGGACCTGACTCACCGGGCCCTGGGGCTAAATACCGCGGTTTCGCGGGTGCAAGGCGGCAAGCTAAAGGCGAAGAAGGAAATCCGCATTGCCTCGTTGTTCAAGGAGGCGGCGCCCGAGTTCCTGCGCATGATCGTGGTGCACGAGCTGGCGCACTTGCGCGAGCGCGATCACAACAAGGCGTTCTACCAGCTCTGCCAGCACATGGAGCCGGCTTACCACCAACTGGAATTCGACCTGCGCGTCTACCTGACCTACCGGGAGTTGCCAGGCAACCTGTAAGGATCACGCAGCATGGATGTGAGCAAGACCAAGAGCAGTTTCTACCGCCGCCTGTACGTGGCCTGGCTGATCGACAGCCAGACCGCCACCAGCGTGCCGGCGCTGATGGAGGCCACCGGCATGCCTCGGCGTACGGCACAGGACACCATCGCCGCACTCGCCGACCTGGACATCGTCTGCGAGTTCGAGCAGCAGGAAGGTGCGCGTAACCATGCCGGGCATTACCGCATCCATGACTGGGGGGCGATCGACAAGCAGTGGATCATCCAGCACCTGCGGCAGATCAGGGAAGTACTGGGGTATCCATGACCTTGCGCATGCCGATATGCGGGATGTCATCCTCAAGGTATTCCTCACCCACCACTGCAAAGCCGTGCCGGGCATAGAACCCTTGCAGGTGCGCCTGCGCCGACAGATAGACCGGCGTCCCGTGCCAGCAGTGCCCGGCTGCTTCCAGCCCTTTCATCAGCAGCGGATGACCCAGCTTCAGGTCGCGCACCTCGGGTGAAGTCACCACCCGCCCGATGACCACCTCGCCGCCCTGCGACTGCGGATCGAGCAGGCGCAGGTAGGCCACCAGCTTGTCATCCTGCCAGCCCATGAGATGCAGGGTGTCGCCCGTCAGGTCCTGGCCATCGACTTCCTGGTAGGCACAGCGTTGCTCGACCACGAACACGGCGGTACGCAGTTGCAGGATGGCGTACAGCTCAAGCTTGTCGAGGTCGGAGTGATGCTTGCAAAGCCAGTGGATGGACATGTGATAACTCCTGAAAATGATGGCTGATCATCGCAAATTTTCGCAGCACGGCCAAAATAGAGGCTAAATGACATTATCCGCCGCTGCCCTAGGCAACGGCTTTGTGTAATCTCATTTGCCAATCACCTTTCACAGCGTGTGCCTCCCACTGCAAAAGGACTTCTGCATGCGGCCACTGCTTTGCGCGTTAGGCTTGCTGGGTGTGTTCCTGGCAGCTCCTGCACTTGGCCAGGACAGGCTGCGCCTGGTGGCCGACAACTGGCCGCCGTTCACCGACAGCACCATGCCAGGTGGCGGCTTGGCCACCAGCCTGGTCACCACGGCGCTGGCCCGCGCCGGCTATGCCAGCGGCTACGAGGAAGTGCCTTGGGCGCGGGCGTTGATGGGCATCGGCGAAGGGCGCTACGACGTGCTGATCAGCGCCTGGTACAACGACGCGCGCAAAGAGATCGGGCAGTTTTCAAAAGGCTACCTGAGTAACCGCATTCGCCTGCTCAAGCGCAAGGGCGACACGTTCCGCTACAAAAATCAGGGCGACCTTTATCCCTACAGCATCGCGGTGGTGCGCGACTACGCCTATTCACCGGCGTTCGATGGCGATACCCGCTTGCACAAGGTGCAGGTGCGCAACTTCTCGACTGCCGTGCGCATGCTGGCAGCCGGCAGAGTGAACCTGGCCGTGGAAGATGAATACGTGGCGCGCTACAACCTGCAGCGCGAGCCACAGGATGTGCGCGATAGCGTGACGTTGGAGGAGCCGCTGCTGGCAGAGAACACCCTGCATATTCTGGTGAGCCTGAAGCACCCCGACCACCAGCAGATCGTCGAGCGCTTCGAACAAGCCATCGCCGCGATGAAGGCCGATGGCAGCTATGCACGGCTGATGCGGCAGCATGGCTTTTGATCTCTGGCCCTTTCGCGGGACAAGCACAGGCCAACTCAGGCCGCTGGAGCCTCTTTGATCAGGTGAGCTGCCAAGGTTCGCAATGGCCCCAGCTGCCGGCAGATCAGCGCCAACTGTGTCTGCACCAACCGCTGGTGCTCATCCAGCTCTTCCGGCATCTGCTCCAGGGCATTGGCCAGCGCCTCTTCGGCATCACTGTGAATTGCCACTGGCAGCCGCGCCGCCAGGCCATTGGCAATCTCGTCCAGGCTATTGGCCAGGCTCTGCCCGGCGCCATCGATCAACTGCTCCTGCACCTCTGCCGGCAGGGCTGTGTCGCGGTGCGCGCCCAACCCTGACAGGTAACTGAGCAAGGTGTGCGACAAAACCAGGAAGCGGAAACCGACATCGGCTTCCTTACGGAAATGCCCCGGCTCCATGAGCATGTTGGCCAGTGTGGTCGACAGCGCCGCATCGGCGTTGTGGGCGTTGCGCCGGGCCAGGCGGTAGGCGAGGTCGTCGCGCTTGCCGTGGGCGTATTGCTGCATGATCTGGCGCAAGTACACGCTGGCACAGGCCAGGGTATTGGCCAGTGCCTTGTTCAAGCGCCGGCCTTGCCAGTCGGGGAGGAACAGGAACACCGCGAGAATGGCGATCAGGCTGCCGACCAGGGTATCGAACAGGCGCGGCAGGAACAGGCCGTAGCCATCACCGATCTGGTTGAAGCAGAACAGCACCATCAGCGTGATGGCCGCCGTGGCCAGGGTGTAGCGGGTGGTGCGGTTGACGAAGAACACCACGCCCGCAGCCACGGCGAACAGCGACTGGATGACCGGGTTGGGGAACAGGTCGAACAGCGCCCAGCCGACGGTCAGGCCGATCGCGGTGCCGAAGATCCGCTGCACCAGCTTGCGCCGGGTGGCGCCGTAGTTGGGCTGGCAGACGAACAGTGTGGTGAGGATGATCCAGTAGCCCTGGGTCGGGTGGATCAGGTGCACCATGCCGTAACCGATCGATAGCGCCAGTGGAAGGCGCAGGGCATGGCGGAACAGCAGCGAGGTCGGCGTCAACTGGGTGCGCAGGCGCGTCCACACGTCTTTCAGCGTGCGCGGCGAGCGGTCGAGCAGGCTGCTGTCGCTGGCATCGGCCAGGCTGTCGGGGTTGCTGGCGGCGCTGAGCAGGCGGTCGAGGGTCGCCAGGTTGGCGGCCAGGGCGCGCAGCGAGCGCAGCAGGCCGCGCCAGGCCGGGTTGCTCTGGATGCGCAGGTGTTCAAGCGAGGCGTTGAGGTCTTCCAGTGCTTCGGCGAAACCGCTGGCCAGCACGAATGGCTGGCGCAGGCGGATCGAACGGGCCAGCTCCTGGCAGGAGGCGCCTTGTTTGCGCAGCAGGCGTTGGCAGCGGAACATCACATCGCTGTGGAAGAACGCTTCGTTGAGGGCGTTATAGGGGTAGTGTGAGGCGCTGACCCGTTCGTGGATGTCCTGGGCCAGGAAATACAGCTTGAGGTAGCGGCTGACCTTGGAGTTTGGCTGGCTGTTGCCGACCCGGTGCAGGATGATTTCCTTGGCCGCGTTGAGCGCCGCCACCACCTTGCCATTCTGCCGGGCCAGCTCCAGGCGCTGGGCCTCGACATCGAGGTTGCGGATCGGCTCGAACAGGCTGGCCTTGAGCTTGAGGTAGCTGCCGAGTTCGTAGAACAGTTTGGCCAGGCTCTGTTGCACCGGCTGGTTGGAAAACAGCGCCTGCCACAGCACCGAAAGCAACCCGTACCAGGCTGCGCCTGCCACCAGCAGCATCGGTTCGTGCCAGAAATCGGTGACCTGACCGCCACGCTGGTCCACGCCGATCATGGTGTACACCGAGGTGATCAAGGTCGCCGAAGCAATCGCCCCATAGCGCTCACCCAGGGCGCCGAGCATGGTCAGGCCGAACGCTGCCAGGGCCAGGGCGATGACGAAGATCCACGGATAGGGAAACAGCAGCTCGACCGCCAGAGCGGCGATGGCAAAGCAGGTGAGAGTAACGGCGAGGGCGCTGAGGCGGCCCTGCCAGCTGTCATCGGTCTCGGCCAGGGCACTGGCGATGATGCCGAGGAACAGCGGAATCAGCAGGGCCATCTCGTTCTGGTACCAGCACAGGGCCAGGCTGCCGGTGAGGGCGATGGTAACCCGGATGCTGTAGCTGAACTTGTCTTGGCCCCACAGGCGACGCAGTGACTGACGGAACGAACTCGATGACATGATGGCCTGCTAGGCAGTGATCGAATGAATGCATTGCAGCACGGCCAGCAAGAAGCGTTCCGTGCTGCTGAATGGATTCTACTCTACACGAACTGCGCAGCGGCGTTGGCGGATGCCCAGGCCCATTGGAAATTGAATCCGCCCAGATGGCCGGTGACGTCGAGCACTTCGCCGATGAAGTACAGGCCGGGGCTTTTCAGCGACTCCATGGTCTTGGACGACACTTCGCGGGTGTCCACGCCACCGAGGGTCACTTCTGCGGTGCGGTAGCCTTCGGTACCGGCCGGCACAACCTGCCAGTTCGCCAGTTTTTCGGCGATATGTGCCAATTCCGCCGGGGTGTACTGTTTCATCGGCTTGGACTCGAACCACTGCTCGGCCAGCAGGTTGGCCAGCTTGCGGGTGAACACCTCGCCCAGCACGGTCTTCAGTTCGGCGTTAGCACGCTCCGCTTGCATCTGTTGCAGCCAGCTCAGCGCGTCGCGGTCGGGCAGCAGGTTGATCTCCACCGTGTCGCCGGCTTCCCAGAACGACGAAATCTGCAGGATCGCCGGGCCACTCAGGCCGCGGTGGGTGAACAGCAGGTTCTCACGGAAACTGGTGCCGTTGCAGCTGGCCGTGCAGTCCAGCGAGGTACCCGACAGTTCGGTGCACAGTGCCTTGAGTTGGGGCTCGGTGATGGTGAACGGCACCAGCCCGGCGCGGGTCGGCAGCAGAGTGTGGCCGAACTGGCGGGCAACCTGATAACCGAAGCCGGTGGCGCCCAGGGTCGGAATCGACAGACCGCCGGTGGCGATCACCAGCGACTGGCAGGCGAACTGGCCGCCGCTGGTCTGCAGCAGGTAGCCACCTTCGGTCTTCTCGATGTGTTCGATGCTGGTGTGCATGCGGATTTCGGCACCCGCGTCGTCACATTCGGCCAGCAGCATGTCGAGGATGTCGCTGGCCTTGTTGTCGCAGAACAGCTGGCCGAGCTTCTTCTCGTGGTACGCAACGCCGTGCTTGCTCACCAGTTCGATGAAGTCCCACTGGGTGTAGCGGGCCAGGGCCGACTTGCAGAAGTGCGCGTTTTGCGAGAGGAAGTTGGCCGGCTCGGTGTACATGTTGGTGAAGTTGCAGCGCCCGCCGCCGGACATGAGGATCTTTTTCCCTGGCTTGTTGGCGTGGTCGAGCAGCAGCACCCGGCGGCCACGGCGGGCGCTGAGCTGGGCGCACATCAGGCCGGCGGCGCCGGCGCCGAGGATGATCACGTCGGTGGAGTGCACGGTGTTACCTCTTTGCAATTGCCGGGGCTGCTGTGCAGCCCATTCGCGGGACAAGCCCGCTCCTACAGGAGCATACGATCCCCTGTAGGAGCGAGCTTGTCCCGCGAATGGGCCGCCCGGCGGCCCCAAAGAATGATCAGACGATGCGGACTTTCAGGGATCGCCCCTTGATCTTGCCGCTGTTCAGGCGCTGCATGGCCTGCTTGGCCAATGCACGCTCCACAGCCACAAAGGCCTGGAAGTCGAAGATGGCGATCTTGCCCACCTGCTTGCCCGGGATCCCGGCATCGCCGGTCAGCGCACCCAGGATGTCGCCCGGGCGCAGTTTGTCCTTGCGTCCAGCGGCGATGCACAGCGTGCTCATCAGAGGCAGCAGCGGCTCGCCTTTGTTCTTCAGGCTGTCCAGCTGGTCCCAGCGCAGCGGGCTTTTCTGCAGGTCTTCGATGGCCTGGGCACGATGGCCTTCGGCTGGCGCCACCAGGCTGACCGCGACACCTTTCTCACCGGCGCGGCCGGTACGGCCCACGCGGTGTACGTGAATTTCGGCATCACGCGCCAGCTCGACGTTGATGACCATGTCCAGGCCATCGATATCCAGGCCACGGGCCGCCACGTCAGTGGCCACCAATACCGAGCTGCTGCGGTTGGCGAACATGGTCAGCACCTGGTCACGGTCACGCTGCTCCAGGTCGCCATGGAGGGCCTGGGCGACGATACCCTTGGCGGTCAGGTGGGCAACCACGTCCTCGCACTGCTGCTTGGTGAAGCAGAATGCCACGCACGATTGCGGGCGATAGTGGCCAAGTACACGGGTGACGGCTTCCAGGCGTTGCTGCGGGTCGATCTCGATGAAACGCTGCTCGATCTGGTTGTCGGCGTGCAGGCTTTCGACCTTGACCTGCTGCGGCTTGCGCATGAAATCGGCGGCCAGTTGCTCGATGCCGACCGGGTAGGTGGCCGAGAACAGCAGGGTCTGACGACGCGACGGGGTCTTGCCGATGATGCTGGCGATGGCATCGAAGAAACCCATGTCGAGCATGCGGTCGGCTTCGTCCAGCACCAATGTGTTCAGGCCGTCGAGCACCAGGGTGCCCTTGTCCAGATGCTGTTGGATGCGCCCGGGAGTGCCGACGATGATGTGAGCACCGTGCTCCAGCGAGGCGATCTGCGGGCCCAGCGACACGCCGCCGCAGAGGGTTAGGATCTTGATGTTGTCCTCGGCCCGGGCCAGGCGGCGCAGCTCCTTGGCCACCTGATCGGCCAGCTCGCGGGTCGGGCACAGCACCAGCGCCTGGCAGCCGAAGTAGCGCGGGTTGATCGGGTTGAGCAGGCCGATGCCAAAGGCGGCGGTCTTGCCACTGCCGGTCTTGGCCTGGGCGATCAGGTCCTGGCCGCGCAGGATGACGGGTAGGCTCTGGGCCTGGATCGGCGTCATCGAGGCATAGCCGAGAGCGTCCAGGTTGGCCAGCATGGCGGTGGACAGCGGCAAGGTGGCAAAGGCGGTGGATTCGGTGGTCACGAGGCGGGCCTGCGATGCAAAGCGAAAAATGCCGCACAGTCTACCAGCCTCATGGCCATTCGCCCTACGACTCCATGTGCTGTTCCGGACGACGGGCACGCCTTCCGTCCATCGGCGACAGTTGCAGGAAGATCGCCGCCGCCAACATGGCCATCACGCCGATGGTGACAAAGGTCAGCTGAAACGCGCCCAGGGTGGTCTCCACGCCCTCGGCGCTGCCCGCCGCGGTGAAACCGCCGAGCAAGGCACCGGCGCAGGCCACGCCGAGGCTCAGCGACAGCTGCGCGACCACCGACAGCAGGCTGTTGCCGCTGCTGGCGCTGGCGTCGTCAAGGTCGATCAGGGTCACCGTGTTCATCGCCGTGAACTGCATCGAGTTGACTGCGCCTAGCAGGGCCAGTTGCACCAGCAGCAGTGCATACGGCGTCTGCTCGTCGACCAGGCCCAGGCTGGCCAGCAGGATGCCCAGCAGCAAAGTGTTGCCGGTCAGCACGATACGGTAGCCCAGCCGCTCGATCAGGGACCGGGCAACGGACTTGGCGAGCATCGCCGAGGCGGCCAGCGGAATCATGCTCATGCCTGCTTGTGCCGGCGAATAGCCCAGCGCCACCTGCAACAACAATGGCACCAGAAACGGCAGGGCACCGCTGCCCAGCCGCGAGAAAAGGTTGCCGAGGATGCCGATGGCGAAGGTACGCACGCGGAACAGGCTCGGCGAGAACAGCGGCTCTGGGTCGCGCCCGGCGCGCAGCCAGTAGGCCGCCAGGCAGGCCATGCCGGCGAACAACAGCAACATCACCCGCAGGTGCGGCAGGTGCAGCTCGCCCAGACCTTCCATGGCAATGGTGATCAGCACCATCGCCGCGCCGAACAGGATAAAGCCCGGCGTGTCGAAGCGGGTACGTTCAGCGCCGCGCAAGTCGGGGATGAACTTCCAGACTGCGTAGCAGCCGACCAGGCCGACGGGCAGGTTGAGCAGGAAGATCCAGTGCCAGCTGAGGATTTCCACCAGCCAGCCGCCCAGGGTCGGGCCCAGCAGCGGGCCGAGCAGGCCGGGGATGGTGATGAAGCTCATGATCCGCACCAGCTCAGTGCGTGGGTAGGCGCGCAGCACCACCAGGCGCCCGACCGGTAGCATCAGTGCGCCGCCCAGGCCCTGCACGACGCGGGCGAAGATCAGGAAACCGAGGCTGTTGGCCGTGGCACACAACAGTGAGCCGAAGCTGAACAGCAGGATGGCGCTGAAGAAGATGCGCTTGGTGCCGAAGCGGTCGGCGATCCAGCCGGAGGCGGGGATCAGCAAGGCCACGGTGAGCATGTAGGCGATGATCACGCCTTGCATGCGCAGTGGGTCTTCGGCCAGCGAGCGGGCCATGGCCGGCAGGGCGGTGTTGAGAATGGTGCCGTCCAGGGACTGCATGAAGAAGGCAATGGCCACCACCCAAGGGATCCAGCGGGCAGTGGTGGGATCTAACGGAGTGCGTTCGGGCATGGCTTCCTCGTTTTGCCTGTGCCGGCCCTTTCGCGGGGCAAGCCCGCTCCTGAAGGATCTCCACCGCCTTTGAGTGTGGTGACATCCCTGTAGGAGCGGGCTTGCCCCGCGAAAGGGCCGGTCCTGCCAATCACAATGTCAGGGTCAGCCCTTTGACCAGCGCCCCCGGCAGATGACTCGACCCGGTACTGCGCTGCCCATAGGTGCTGGTCGACAGTATCATCTCGCGCTCGCGAGTCAGGTCCTCCAGTTGGCTGCCGAGCAAACTGTACAGGCTGTCATCGAAGCGCATGGTGCTCACCGGCCCCTGAATCTCGCCGTTCTCCACCCAGAAAGTGGCGAAACGGGTCAGCCCGGTCATGCGCGCCGCTGGCAGGTCAGAGTAGTTCAGGTACCACAGGTTGCTGATGTACAGCCCGGTGCCGAGCCGCTTTAGGATCTGCTCACTGGGCAAGTTGCCCGGCGCCAGGCTCAGCGCGCACGGCGACTCGTAGCTGTCGGCGCCATTGGCCCGCAACTCGAATTCTGCTGCGCTGCGGGCATTGACCAGCCGCTGCATTGCGTTGCCTTGCTGGATCAACGGCACATCCAGGCGCGGTGAGCCCTCGTCGGAGAATGCCGGGCTCAGCGAGCCGCTGACCTGCTCGCTGAAACTGACCATCGGGTGCAGTTGCGCATCGCCGTTGTACAGGCGCTGCAGGGCACTGTTGCCGGTGGCCAGGGCCTGTGCGGAGAAGCCACCCCAGCAGAGCATGCCAGCGATTTCGTCCATGGCCGCTGGTGCCAGGTAGGCGCGGTAGCTGCCGGGCTTGAGGGTCACTGCCGGGCGGCCGAGGAAGCTGAGCTGCTCCCGTGCCAGACGCAGGCGGACAGTGAAGTCATCGGCGCTCCAGCGCTGGCCGGCATAGTTGGCCTTCACCGCCTCGCCGTTTTCGTGGAACAGGCTCCAGTCGACGTTGAAGCTGTTGGCCTGGTGCCAGCCAATGGCCCCGAACGAACTGGCGAAGCCCCGGCAGATCGGGCCCGCAGCATAGATGCCGACCAGGTCCAGGTCGCCGGCCTCGCGTTCGAGCAGGGCCAGCACTTCGCTCAGCGCGGGCAACGGCTGCTCCTGCTGGCTGTGGCTGTGCCATGCGCTTTCGTCCAGGCGCAAGTACGGGTCGATGGCCAGCAATGGCAGGGTCTGGCGCAACTGCTCCAGGGCAGCGATCAGGCGTTGCCGGTCAAGTTGCGCGTCGCCACTCAGGGTCACCTGCTGTTCCGCCTGGCGGCCATCGTGGATCAACCGCAGTTGCGCGCTGGCCTGGCTAACCTCGCCAGCCTGGCGCACCTTGGCGTGGTTGAAACGCACGAATTGCGACTGCTCGGCACTGTAACCGAGGGTGAATTGCTCGTCGGCCTGCAGGTACAGGCGCACATCCGCGATCAGGGCTTCGAAAACGTCTTTCATCAGGCGTCTCCTCCGAACACGTCGATCTGGCGGAACACGCAGGCGGGCGAAGCGTGCCCGACCCGCACCACCTGGTTGGGCTCGCCCTTGCCGCAGTTGGGTGTACCCAGAACCTGGAAGGTGCTGCGGTCGCCGACCGCCGCGAGGTTGCGCCAGAACTGCGCGGAGATGCCGCGGTAGTTGGGGTTCTTGACGATGCCCTTGAGCTCGCCGTTTTCGATCAGCTGGCCCCATTCGCAGCCGAACTGGAACTTGTTGCGCGCATCGTCGATGGACCAGGAGCGGTTGGTGCGCATCAGGATGCCGTGCTCGATGCCTTGGAGCAGCTGATCGAGGGACTGGTCGCCCGGTTCGATATTGAGGTTGGCCATGCGGTCGATCGGTGCGCGGTTCCAGCCGCAGGCACGGCTGTTGGCAACGCCATCCAGGCCCGAGCGGAACTGCGACAGTGCGCCGCCCAGCGGGCGTAGCAACAGGCCATTGTGGATCAGGAACTGCTTGCTGGCTGGGGTGCCGTCATCATCAAAGCTGTAGCTGGCCAGTTCTTCGCCAATGGTTGGGTCGAAGGTCACATTGAGCAATTCGGAACCGTATTGCAGGTGGCCGAAGTCGCTGGCTTTGACGAAGCTGGTGCCGGCGTAGTTGCGCTCGTCACCCAGAATGCGGTCCATCTCCAGCGGGTGGCCGATGGATTCGTGAATCTGCAGCATCATCTGGTCGGGCATCAGCAGCAGGTCGCGTGCGCCGCTAGGGGTGTTCGGCGCCAGCAGCAGTTGCAGTGCCTGGTCGGCGACTAGGCGAGCAGCGCCAACCAAGCCACAGCGCTCGACGATTTCGAAGCCGCCTTGCTGGCCGAAGTTGTCGCGGCCCAGGCTGCGGCTCTGGCTGTCCTGGCCGTCGCTGGCGGTAACACTCAGGCCCGGGAACAGGAAGCGCTGGGCATGGCGTAGTTCGGCGCCAGCCGAGTTCAGGTAGGTCTGCTCGACCAGGCTCAGACCCAGGCTGGCCTGCCAGTCCACCAGGCGGCTGTCCTTGGGCACGCTGGCCGATTCGGCGGCGAGCAGGCCAAGGCAATCGGCCAGGCTCGGCACCGGCTGGTCGAAGTTGGGTGAGATGTGGTCGTGGCGAGCGCTGGTCGCCGGCTGCTCGCGCAAGTCGAGCAGGCTGTACGGGGCGATCTGTCGCGCCAGTGCCTCGGCCTGTTCCAGTGCCCGTTGCAGGCCAGTCTGTGACAGGTCGGCGGTGGCCGCATAGGCTTCCACGCCATTGACCCGCACCGTGAGCATGGCGCCCTCGTCGTGGCTGAAGACAGGCGGCTCAGCCACATTGCGGCGAACCGAAAGCGCCTGGTGCGACTGTTTCACATGGCGCAGGGAAAACAACTCGGCCGTACTGCGCAGCCCAGCAAAGCGCTGGCGCAGCAGGGCGCTGGAATCGAACATCTGGAAGCCTCCGTTTGCACGGTGGCTCCCTAGAACCACCTGTCTTGCATGGCGAGGCAGGTGTCGTCGCGTGCCTCGAGCAATGCCAGGCCATTATGGCAGGCGGGGATTTACCAGGTCAGGAAATAACGCGCGGCGCCGACAGGTCATCTTTCTGGATGGCGGCTTTCAACATCCCGTTCAGTTGCAAAGCGATATGGTGAGAGGTATCTGTCAGCAGGTAAAGGTGATGCTCGGCGAAGTCGGGCAAACCCGACCCTTGCACGAATGCTAGCGATGTATCGCCGCTCTCAAGCCCTTCGACGATACCCACCGCCAAGCCGCTGCGCATGCACGCCAGCACTGCATGCCAGTTGGCGCTTTCCAGCAGGATACGGTAGGCAATGCCGTGAGCCTTCAATGCCTGCAAGGCCGCTTCCCGATACGGGCAGCCCTTCATTTGCAGTGCCAGCGGCAATGGGCGGCTGGCATCGTATGCAAAGCCAGGCGCGGCGGCCCAGCGTGGCTGGGTCGAGCGCAGCCACTCACCTTGCTGCCAGCGGTCACTGCTGACGGCCACTGCCAGGTCCAGCCGCTGGCGCGCAAACAGGTCGATGAGTTCTGCGCTGGAGCATGCCACGGCTTCCAGCTCCAGTTTCGGATTGCTGGCTACAAACACCGGCAAAAAGTCGCTCATCAGCTTGGCGGCGTAGCCATCGGGTACGCCCAGGCGCACCTTGCCGGTGATCTGCTGCGTCGACAGCGTCGCCAGCAGCCGGTCATGGGCCATCAAGAAGCGTGTGGCTTCACCCAGCAAATGCCGGCCTGCCGTGGTCAGTTCCACCGACTGGTTGCTGCGGGCGAACAATTGTTGGCCGACCTTTTCCTCCAGCTTCTGGATCTGAGTGGTAACTGCCGAAGGGCTGCGGTGAACGTAGTCGGCTGCATCTTTGAAGCGGCCAAGCCGGGCTACTGCCTGGAAGGTTCGCAGTACGTTTATGTCGAGGCCTTTGCCCATGTAACCACCTCATTTGGTTGGATCGAACCAGCGCTTCGATTTAATCAACTGTACAGGCTTTATAGCCCTTCTTACCTTGTGGTTGCAGCACGGTCGCCCCTCGAAAATGCAATGGAATGATACTGATGAGCCTGAACGACTTCGTTGTAGATGCCCTCGTACACACCCCGACCTACCAGAATGCACGGCTTTGGACTGTCGAGAATCATGAGAAGTACTCGACGCTGCTTCAGCCTGATTCAGGGGCTGAAGCCGAGCATCGATTCAATCACGAAATATTTCTGCTTATGCGCGCCTTGAATGAGCAAGGCCTGGATGAAGATGGGTTGTGTGCCGACACGCAAGGGCAGGGTGCGCTCAAGAGCGTCATTTGCAAGGTTGCCGAGCGTTTGGCGATGCTGGGCAGCGGGCGCAGTGTGCACTACGTCGAGCTGGGCCCCGAGCCGGTCAAAAGTACCTGCTTGCTCAAACGAATGGCCGAGACGTCCAGCTCCATCCGTTACACCGCCATCGATATCAACCAGACATCTGAACCCGCGATGAGCGATGCATTGCGCCCCATCGTGCAGGCTGATGGCAGCTTCAACTACATCGCTGCCGACTACCGCACCGTGACACATGATTCCTTGCGTCACGACCAGGAGCTCACCCTGATCACTTTACTCGGATTTCAGGAAGGCAATGAGCTGCCGGTAAGTACGGGCAGGCTGATACGCAACCTGGCAGGAGAGTCCACTTACATACTTTCTGAAATGCAAGTGTATGAACAAGGGCTGGAAGGCGCGATTCTTGCGTTTTATGCCAACAGCAACATGCTTCAGTTCTCGCGCATGGTTGCACTGCAACAAGGTTTCATACCTTCGGGTGAGCACGAAGCCATCCTTGTGCCTTTACGTACTCTGGATGAATCGATCCATGTAGCCGTGACCCTCCAGCCCGTGCAGCGCTTTCACGAGCATGGATACCTGTTGACCAACATCTGCCTCAAATACACACCCGAACAGTTTCGTCGCATTCGAGCCCGCCACTGCAACTGCAGTGTGGTCGATGAATTCGCCAGCGGCGACGGCACGGTGCGCTATCAGATCGCCAAGTACCTTCAGTAGGGGCCACACAGGGACAGACACATCATGAACCTAGACACCTTACCCTTGTTCGAGCGCGGCATCGGGCGCGTGAAGCTGGCGCTCAAGTCAACCTTGAAACGCACACTGCGGCCTGCACCAATGTGCCTGACCGAGCAGAGCGTTTGGCGGGATGATTTCCTCTGCCAACATGGACCCACCGTCAGCGACACCCGGACACTGGGAGAGCTTGGGTATGGCCAGAGCCCGCACGCAAATATTGCAGTAGACAGCATCACCGGCGCAGCGGTTGTCCATCGGCTGCTAACGCCGGAAGGTGTCGCGGTTTTGCAAGGTATCTGCTCACGTCTGGAAGAGCGCGCGGGTGACAGTGACTGGATCATTTCCCGGCGCACGCGGGGTGTGACGGCGCTGTCGTCGTTCATCAACGACATGATGTGCAGTCGCTCATTTCTTCTCGCTGTCTCGCGTGTTGCTGGCGTACCGCTTGTGCCTTACCCGATGCTCAATGCTCGCTCGCAGATCAACTACTTCTACCCCAAGCCTGCAGAGCAACAGCAGCAATTGGGCATGTGGCACACGGATGGCACCAACTATGTGCTGAACATCGTGCTCTCGGGCGCCTCCGACTATAGCGGCGGCGAGTTCCTGTTCCACAACGGTACTGTCGACAGCTTTGATGCCCTGGATTACCGGACCTTCGAGACCGCGCAGCTCGCCGATCCTGGCGATGCCCTGTTCATCTACGGCAGCCGATTGTTCCACGGTGTTCGCCCGGTGCTCAGCGGGCGGCGCATGTCACTTGTGTTGTCATTCCATTGTCCTTATTTCACCGATGACTCCAACCGGTTCTGGCACCTGGCCTCCGACGACGGAATACCCGCTACTATCCCCAACTGGTTGAAGTTGCGGTGGGCTTTGCAGCGCTCGGCTACCCGGCAATTTGCTCGAATAGGCATCGCGCCGATTACGTTCGAGGAATTGCGTCACACGGAGCCTTGATCATGCTAAGCAGTGCGCTTTACCTGATCCTGCTTCAAGCCATCTTTGTCCTGTCCTGGAGTTCGGGCTTTATTGGTGCCCGCATGGGGACGGAGGACGCAGGTGCGATAAACCTGTTGTTCTGGCGATTCCTGCTGGTCTGCGCCTGCCTGCTGCCCTTTGTCTGGCACCGGTTGCGTGTGCTGACATGGGCGCAGATCCGCTACAACGCGGTGATTGGTTTTCTGGCCCAGTTTGCGTATCTGGTCAGCGTTTACATCGCCATTCGCGGTGGGCTGCCGGCAGGGATTGCTGCCATCATTTGCGCGCTGCAACCACTGATCACGGCATCGATGAGCAACAAGGACCAGCAAGAGCGCAGTGGCCTGCAGGAGTGGTTAGGGCTTGGGATCGGGTTTGCCGGTGTCAGCATGGTTATCCTCGGCGAGTACAGCCTGTCTACGACCCGCCTTGACCCTTGGCTGTACGCCCTGCCGCTGATCGCCGCGATCACGCTCTCCATCGCCACGCTCTATCAGCGGCGGCAATCGGTCATGGCAACGGGCCACAGCAAGGACGGGTTGCTGATGCCGTTGTTCCTGCAATCGACTGCAACGCTTTTACTGCTCACCGCTACAGGCTTGCCGTTTGGCTTGATCGAAGTCCCTGCTAGTACGCAGGTGTGGGCGGCCGTTGCATGGCTGACATTGTTTTCGACCTTCATTGCCTACTTGAGCCTGTGGATATTGTTGACCAGGCTATCGGCTACCCGCGTATCGGCACTGGTCTACCTGGAGCCGCCGGTCACGTTGTTATGGGCCGCGTTGATGTTCGGGGACGCAGTTCATTGGACAACTTATGTGGGTATCGCGGTAGTTGCGGCAGGCATGGCCATCACTCGCAACCCGCACAGGCCAAGGCGGGCGGCGAGTGTGGAACACGGTAGTCCGCCTTAGAACCACCCGTCCTGCATGGCGAGGCAAGTGTCGTCGCGCGCCTCGAGCAATACCAGTTCGTTATGGCAGCCTGGCACTTCCCAGGTCAGGAAATAACGTGCGGCCTGCAGCTTGCCCAGGTAAAAACCGCGATCACCAGCAGTTCCCTTGAGTAGGCCAAGCTCGGCGTGAACTGCCTGTTCCAGCCAACGCCAGCCGATCACGCTGTGGCCGAAGGCCTTGAGATACACAGCCGAGTTGGCCAAGGCGTCAGCGATTTTGCCTTGGGCCATGTCGCCGAGCAGGGCCAGGGTTACGACTTGCAGGCGGCTGACCAGTTGCTCCAGCGGCTGGCGTAGCGGGTCAAGGTTGGGGTGATGGCTGGCGCGTTCGGCAGTGGCAGCGATCAGGCGGATCAGCTGCTTGAGGCCGGCACCGTTGTTCTGCGCCAGCTTGCGGCCCAGCAGGTCAATCGACTGGATGCCCTCGGTGCCTTCGTGGATCGGGTTCAGGCGGTTGTCGCGGTAGTACTGTTCCACCGGGTACTCGCGGGTGTAGCCGTGGCCTCCGAGGATCTGGATTGCCAGTTCGTTGGCCTTGAGGCAGAAGCTCGAAGGCCAGGATTTGACGATCGGAGTCAGCAGGTCGAGCAGTTCCTGAGCTTGCTTGCGGGCGCTTTCGTCGCTGGCGGTGTGGGTGTCGTCGAACAGGCGCGCAGCGTACAGGCCCAGGTCGAAGGCGCCTTCCACATAGGCCTTCTGCGCCAGCAGCATGCGCTTCACATCGGTGTGCTCGATGATCGGCACGGCCGGGCTCTGCGGATCCTTGTTGTCCACCAGGCGGCCCTGCGGCCGCTGGCGGGCGTATTCCAGCGAGTACAGGTAGCCAGCGTAGCCAAGCATCACCGCGCCCATGCCGACACCGATGCGCGCTTCATTCATCATCTGAAACATGCACGCCAGGCCCTGATGCGGTTGTCCGACCAGATAGCCGACGCACTGGCTGTTGTCGCCGAAATTCAGCGCGGTGGACGTGGTGCCGCGCCAGCCCATCTTGTGAAACAGCCCGGCCAGCAGCACGTCATTGCGCGGGCCACGGCTGCCGTCCTGGTTGACCAGGTACTTCGGCACGATGAACAGCGAAATGCCCTTAACGCCAGGCGGTGCGTCCGGCAGCTTGGCCAGCACCATGTGCACGATGTTTTCCGACAGCTCGTGGTCGCCGCCAGAGATGAAGATCTTGTTGCCCTTGAGCAGGTAAGTGCCATCGCCAGCCGGTTCGGCGCGGGTGCGGATATCGGCAAGCGACGATCCCGCATGGGGCTCGGTCAGCGCCATGGTGCCGAAGTAGCGGCCTTCGATCATTGGCTGCAGGTACAGGCGCTTCTGCTCCTCGGTGCCGAAGCTTTCGATCAGGTTGGCCGCGCCCATGGTCAGGAACGGGTAGGCCGTGGTGCCGGCGTTGGCTGCCTGGAAATGGGCGAAACAGGCTTGCGAGACCAGGCTGGGCAGTTGCATGCCGCCGACTTCGAAGTCGCGATTGGCGTTGAGGAAGCCGGCTTCGAGGAAGGCATCGACGGCGGGCTTCACCTCGGGGATCAGCTCGGCGCGGCCGTCCACATAGCGCGGCTCGTTTTCGTCGGCTTTGCGGTTGTGCGGGGCGAAGAACTTTTCGGCGATGTTGCGCGCGGTGGTCAGGGCTGCGTCGAAGGTCTCGCGGCTGTGCTCGGCGAAGCGCGGGCGCTGGGTCAGGGCTTCGGCGTCGAGGACTTCGTACAGTTCGAAGGCGAGGTTGCGGGGGCTGAGCAGGGTCTCGGGCATGGTGGCGGTCCTTGGGCGGGCGTCAGCCGAGTCTAGGTGTGGCTCATTGGGGTAGCTACCATGATTGATCCAGATGATGGCTGGTCACAGCCAGCATGTTTAGGTGTTGTGCAGCTATCGGAAGAATCTGACTTATTCCTCGGAAGTGTATGGCATGTTTTCAGGAGGAATAAATATCCAATAGCAAGCTCTATTCGCGCCAAGAGTTGCTGATGATGCTAGAGCAAGAAAAGTTCCCGGTTGCTGAGGGGCAGCAATTTTTTACAGTGTCGTTAAAGAAGATTGCTGTCGTTAGCTTTTTTACATTTGGTTGGTATTGGCTTTATTGCTTCTATCGGAGCTGGGTATCGCACAGAAAGTATTCTGGAGAGCGAGTGTTACCCCTGGTGCGTGCATTCTTCGCTGTATTTTTTATTTATGCGCTGCTGACGTCAGCGGGAAAGTCAATTCGACTTTCACAGTTGCGAACTGGCTGTGGATGTCATTAGGCCTGTTGGTTTGGCCTAGTATGGTTTTCCTGACTCTATTGGCTTTGCTTATGGGCGTCGATCTAGGCAGCGTTTGAGTGGCTAGGTAGTCGCCACAACGATGTCGATCTGACTCTCCCAACCTCTCAAGATATGCGTCCATAAAAAAGGAGAGCCGAAGCTCTCCTTTTTCATCAATAACCCCGCGCCTTAGCCAATGGTCATCAAGCTGGCGTTACCGCCCGCCGCCGCAGTGTTCACACTCACCGCCCGCTCGATTACCAGGCGCTCCAGGGCAATCTGGTGGTCACCGCTGGACAGCCCGTGCACCCCGACGATCGCGCCAGAACGCTTGGCCACCTGCTGGCACACGCCGCGCAGTTGGTCGGAGTCGCCATGGTGGATCACGGCGTCGAACGCCACTTCGTCCTTGTTCCAGTCCGCCACCAGCTTGACCTTGGCCTGCAGCTCACGCGGCAGGCGGCCGCGTAGGGCCTTGCCAGGTTCTGCATCAGCCCACACCGCCGAGCTACCCACCGCCAGCACGGCAGCGAACTGCGCCAGCAGGTCGGCTTCGTTGTCTGCCAGGCACAGCACGTGCTCGCGCGGCAGGATGGTGTAGGTGTTGCGCTCGCCGGTCGGGCCGGGCAGCAGGCGGGCGATGCCGCTCTGCGACTGGCTGGCGAACTGGCTGCACAGGGCGGCCAGGTCGGCTTGCTGGTTGCTTTCGGCCCAGGCCTTGAGGGCGTGCAGCGGCTTGATCAGCTGGTCGTGCAGGGCACGGTCCGGCTGGCCATCGCCATCCTGCTGCTGGAAGTGGCGGCCGATCGCGTCTGCCGGGCGGGTCGACAGCAGGCGGTACAGGTACAGCGGGCCGCCGGCTTTCGGGCCGGTGCCGGACAGGCCTTCACCCCCGAACGGCTGCACGCCCACCACGGCGCCAACGATGTTGCGGTTGACGTACATGTTGCCGGCATTGGCGGTTTCCACCACCTTGGCGATGGTTTCGTCGATGCGGGTGTGCACGCCGAGGGTCAGGCCGTAGCCGGAAGCGTTGATCTGCTCGATCAGCTGGTCCAGGTTGCGGCGGTTGTAGCGCACCACGTGCAGCACCGGGCCGAAGATTTCACGCTTCAGTTCGTCGAAGCTGTCCAGCTCGATCAGGGTTGGCATCACGAAGGTGCCGCGCTTGATCTCTGCCGCATCGGCGATAGCGACTTGATAGACCGTGCGGCCTTTCTCGCGCATGCCCTGGATGTGCTTCTCGATACCGGCCTTGGCTTCGGCGTCGATCACCGGGCCGATGTCCACGGCCAGGCGGTCCGGGCAGCCCAGGCGGCTTTCGGCCATGGCGCCCTTGAGCATTTCGATCACGCGGTCGGCGGAGTCTTCCTGCAGGCACAGCACGCGCAGGGCCGAGCAACGCTGGCCGGCGCTGTCGAAGGCCGAGGACACCACGTCGATCACCACCTGCTCGGTGAGTGCCGAGGAGTCGACGATCATGGCGTTCTGGCCGCCAGTTTCGGCGATCAGCGGGATCGGCCGGCCCTGGTTGTCCAGGCGGCCAGCGACATTGCGCTGCAGCAGGCGGGCAACTTCGGTGGAACCGGTGAACATCACGCCTTTGACGCGCTCGTCACCGACCAGGCCGGCGCCGACGGTTTCGCCGCGACCCGGCAGCAGTTGCAGCACCCCTTCAGGAATACCGGCTTCCAGCAGCAGGCGTACGGCCTGGGCTGCGATCAGTGGCGTCTGCTCGGCGGGCTTGGCCAGTACCGGGTTGCCGCCCGCCAGGGCGGCGGCCACCTGGCCGCTGAAGATTGCCAGCGGGAAGTTCCACGGGCTGATGCACACCACCGGGCCCAGTGGGCGGTGGGCGTCATTGCTGAAGTCGTTGCGTGCCTGCACCGCGTAGTAGCGCAGGAAGTCCACGGCTTCACGCACTTCAGCGATGGCGTTGGCGAAGGTCTTGCCGGCTTCGCGGATGAGCAAGCCCATCAGCGGCTGGATTTCGGCTTCCATCAGGTCGGCGGTGCGCTCGAGGATCGCGGCACGCTCGGCTGGCGGGGTGGCCTGCCAGATTGGCGCAGCGTTCAGTGCGCACTGGATGGCATTGTCGACGTCGGCGACAGTGGCTTCCTGCACGTGGCCGACCACGTCGCGGTGGTCCGCCGGGTTCAGTACTGGCACGGCTACCGCTTCGCTGGCGGCGCAGGCCAGCATCGGGGTGGCTTTCCAGTCATTGTTGGCCGTGGCCAGCATGGCGCAGGACAGCGACGCCAGGCGGTGTTCGTTGGCCATGTCGATACCGGCCGAGTTGGCCCGCTCGCTGCCATACAGGTCGCGCGGCAGCGGAATGCGCGGGTGTGGCAGGCCGATGCTGCCTTCCTGGGTGCCCATGCGCTCGATGCTGGAAACCGGGTCGGCGACCAGTTCCTGGATGGAGATCGAGTGGTCGGCGATGCGGTTGACGAACGAGGTGTTGGCGCCATTTTCCAGCAGGCGGCGGACCAGGTAGGCCAGCAGGGTTTCGTGGGTGCCGACCGGTGCGTACACGCGGCACGGACGGTTCAGCTTGCCTTCGGAAACCTTGCCCACGACTTGCTCGTATAGCGGCTCGCCCATGCCGTGCAGGCACTGGAACTCGTACTGGCCTGGGTAGTAGTTCTGGCCGGCGATGTGGTAGATGGCCGACAAGGTGTGGGCGTTGTGGGTAGCGAACTGCGGGTAGATGGCTTCCGGTACGGCCAGCAGCTTGCGGGCACAGGCAACGTAGGACACGTCGGTGTACACCTTGCGGGTATACACCGGGTAGCCTTCCAGGCCTTCGACCTGGGCGCGCTTGATTTCGCTGTCCCAATAGGCGCCTTTCACCAGGCGGATCATCAGGCGGTGGCGGCTGCGCTTGGCCAGGTCGATGACGTAGTCGATCACATACGGGCAGCGCTTCTGGTAAGCCTGGATGACGAAACCGATACCGTTCCAGCCCGCCAGGGCCGGCTCGAAGCACAGGCGCTCGAGCAGGTCGAGGGACAGCTCCAGGCGGTCGGCTTCTTCGGCGTCGATGTTCAGGCCGATGTCATATTGCTTGGCCAGCAGGGTCAGCGACAGCAGGCGCGGGTACAGCTCTTCCATGACGCGCTCGTACTGGGCGCGGCTGTAGCGTGGGTGCAGTGCCGACAGCTTGATCGAGATGCCAGGGCCTTCATAGATGCCGCGGCCGTGGGAAGCCTTGCCGATCGAGTGGATCGCTTGCTCGTAGGAGGCCAGGTACTTCTGCGCGTCATGTTCGGTCAGTGCGGCTTCGCCGAGCATGTCGTAGGAGTAACGGAAGCCTTTGGCTTCGAAGCGGCTGGCGTTGGCCAGGGCTTCGGCGATGGTTTCGCCGGTGACGAACTGCTCGCCCATCAGGCGCATGGCCATATCGACGCCCTTGCGGATCATCGGTTCGCCACTCTTGCCGATGATGCGGGTGAGCGAGGAGGTGAGGCCGGCTTCGTTATGGGTGGAGACCAGCTTGCCGGTCAGCAGCAGGCCCCAGGTGGCGGCGTTGACGAACAGCGACGGGCTGTTGCCCAGGTGCGGCTGCCAGTTGCCGTTGCTGATCTTGTCGCGGATCAGGGCGTCGCGGGTACCTTTGTCGGGGATGCGCAACAGGGCTTCGGCCAGGCACATCAGTGCCACGCCTTCCTGGGACGACAGGGAGAACTCCTGCAGCAGCCCTTGGACGATGCCGGCACGGCCGCCAGCACTTTTCTGGTTACGCAGTTTTTCCGCGATGCCGGCAGCCAGCTTGTTGGTAGCTTCGGCCAGTGGCGCGCTCAGGCGCGCCTGCTCCAGCAGCATCGGCACGACTTCCTGCTCGGGGCGGCGGTAGGCGGCGGTGATCGCCGAGCGCAGTACCGACTGCGGCAGGATGCTCTCGGCAAATTCGAGGAAGCACTGGTGGGCGTGGTCTGGCTGGACTTCGCCAGCGTCATCGGCCAGGTTGTTGGCGTGACCGTTGAGTTCGGTCAGGGTGGCGCCACCCTCGAGCTTCTCCAGGTAATTGAAGATCGCTTGCTTGATCAACCAGTGCGGCGTGCGGTCGATGGACTGCGCAGCTGCTTTGAGTCGCTCACGGGTCGGGTCGTCAAGTTTGACCCCAAGGGTGGTCGTCGCCAATTTCTTATCCTCATTATTGCCACGGTTGTGGCTTAAGCTGCGCCAAGATTAGCTGTAGGCGTTTTTGGGTGCAACCAGGTGCAACCCGATTTTTTTGAGGAAAAGGTGCAACTCGTCTGAGGAAGCTTCCTACAGATTAAAAAGCGTTCATAACCGTGCGTTTTCTTATGAAAAACTGTGTTTTTGCTCCTAAAGGGAGCAAAAAATAGGATTTTTCGCAAAGCGCACGGGTGGGTGCAACTTGCAAATGAAAAATGGTTGCACCGACTTTGCGTTGTTGCATAGCATTCGCCGCCTGGGTGCAACCATCGTCAAGAAGGTTGCGCATGAGATAAAAACAAACGCCAGGGCACACGCATGGGCAATCCACTAACGATCACCTTCGTGATCTACATCGCGGCAATGGTGCTGATCGGTTTCGCGGCCTATCGCTCCACCAACAACCTTTCCGACTACATCCTCGGCGGTCGCAGCCTGGGTAGCGTGGTCACCGCACTCTCTGCCGGTGCTTCCGACATGAGCGGCTGGCTGCTGATGGGCCTGCCGGGTGCCATCTACTTCTCCGGCCTTTCCGAAGCCTGGATCGCCATCGGCCTGACAATAGGCGCTTACCTGAACTGGCTGTTCGTCGCTGGCCGTCTGCGCGTGCAGACCGAGCACAACGGCGATGCGCTGACCCTGCCGGACTACTTCTCCAGCCGCTTCGAAGACCACAGCGGTTTGCTGCGGATCATCTCGGCGATCGTCATCCTGGTGTTCTTCACCATCTATTGTGCCTCTGGCATCGTCGCGGGTGCGCGCCTGTTCGAAAGCACCTTCGGCATGTCGTATGAAACCGCCCTGTGGGCCGGTGCTGCGGCTACCATCGCCTACACCTTCATCGGTGGCTTCCTGGCGGTCAGCTGGACTGACACCGTGCAAGCCTCGCTGATGATCTTCGCACTGATCCTCACCCCGATCATCGTACTGATTTCGACAGGTGGCTTCGACACCACCTTCCTGGCCATCGAGGCGCAGAACCCTGCACACTTCGACATGTTCAAAGGTGCAACCTTCATCGGCATAATTTCGCTGATGGGCTGGGGCCTGGGTTACTTCGGCCAGCCGCACATTCTGGCGCGCTTCATGGCCGCCGATTCGGTCAAGTCGATCGCCAAGGCGCGTCGCATTTCCATGACCTGGATGATCCTGTGCCTGGCCGGTACCTGCGCCGTGGGCTTCTTCGGGATCGCCTACTTCTCGGCGCACCCTGACTTGGCTGGCCCGGTCACCGAGAACCATGAGCGCGTGTTCATCGAGCTGGCCAAGATCCTGTTCAATCCGTGGGTCGCCGGTGTGCTGCTGTCGGCTATTCTGGCAGCGGTGATGAGCACCCTGAGCTGCCAGTTGCTGGTTTGCTCCAGCGCCCTGACCGAAGACTTCTACAAGGCCTTCCTGCGCAAGAACGCTTCGCAGGGTGAGCTGGTGTGGGTCGGCCGCCTCATGGTGCTGGCCGTTGCCCTGATCGCCATTGCCATGGCAGCCAACCCGGAAAACCGCGTGCTGGGCCTGGTGGCCTACGCCTGGGCCGGCTTCGGTGCGGCCTTCGGTCCGGTGGTGCTGATTTCGGTGCTGTGGAAAGGCATGACCCGTAACGGCGCGCTGGCCGGTATCGTGGTGGGTGCCCTGACCGTGATCCTGTGGAAGAATTTCGACACGCTCGGCCTGTACGAAATCATCCCTGGCTTCCTGTTCGCCAGCATTGCCATCGTACTGGTGAGCAAGCTGGGCAGCCCGTCGCAGGCGATGGTGCAGCGCTTTGAAAGCGCTGACGCGGCGTATCACGCTGACAAGTAAGGCGGATGTCCGCCGGCTTGGCGGGAGCTGATAGTCGGTAGCGAGTTATCGGCACTTGGCCGGCCAAACGCGAACGGCCCGGACAACCTTGTTGTTCGGGCCGTTCGCGTTTTCAGCCAGGGCAGATTACAGCGAGAACGCCAGGCGAGTGCCTTCGAACGCCATGCCATTCCTTGGGCGGATCACGGCGCCGTATTTTCCGGCAGCGTATCCGTCCAGGCTGACAGCCCAGGCATCAGTGTTGGAGCTGGGCACGACCAGGGTGTCGACGCTGCCGTCGGGCCTGGTCAGTTCGAGAGTGGCGGTGTATGGCGCATTCATGATGCCGAGCTTGCCTTTTAGTGTGGGTGTCGCAGACTTGTCGAGTTCAATGGAAGCTTTCATGCGGTTTACTCCGGTTGGTGGAGCCGCGATTGTTGGTCAGTGGCGGACCGGGAAAAATCTGGAAAGTATTCCCGCGCGCTGCATGTCGTAGCGGTCAGAGGCGCCATGAAGGATGCCGATCGACTGCCCACCTGACGTCGTCAGCCTGACAGGGTAAACTTGCCACCCCCGCAGGAGTTGCCATGAACTATCGTCACGCCTTCCACGCCGGCAACCACGCCGACGTCCTCAAACATATCGTGCTGACCCGCCTCATCGCCCTGATGTCGCGCAAGGAGCAGCCGTTCGCCTACATCGATACCCATGCCGGCCTCGGCCTGTATGACCTGCAAGGCGATCAGGCGACTCGCACCGGCGAGTACCTGGAAGGCGTCGCCCGCCTGTGGAACCGCGATGACCTGCCGGCCATGGCTGCGGACTACCTGCGTATCATCAAGCGCCTGAACGCCGATGGTGAACTGCGCTACTACCCAGGTTCGCCCGAGCTGGCGCGTCGCCTTATGCGCGAGCAGGACCGTGCACTGCTCAACGAAAAGCACCCGGAAGACGGGCCGCTGCTCAAAGAGAACATGAAGAAAGACCCGCGTGTGGTGGTGCATCTGGGCGAAGGTTGGCATGTGCCGCGGGCACTGCTGCCTGTGCAGGAAAAGCGCGCGATCATGCTGATCGACCCGCCGTTCGAGCAGGCTGACGAGCTCAAGCGCTGCACCACCTCGATGAAAGAGGCGATCAGCCGCATGCGCCAGACCGTCGCGGCCATCTGGTACCCGATCAAGGACCAGCGCTCACTGACCCGCTTCTACCAGGACCTGACCAGCACCGGTGCGCCGAAGCTGCTGCGGGTCGAGCTGTATGTGCACCATCAGGACAGTCCGCAGGGCCTCAACGGCTCGGGCTTGGCAATTGCCAACCCGCCGTGGGGGCTGGAGGAGGAGCTGCGCGAGCTGCTGCCTTGGCTGGCCAAGGAGCTGGCGCAGACTGCTGGCAGCTTCCGCATGGACTGGCTGATCGCCGAATAAGCTGCGTCGCGATCCCCTATGGGAGCGGCCTTTCGCGACGCACGGCCGCTCCTACAACGACCGCGCAGTCGGTGATGTTTGCGTTATAATCTCGCCCTTTAGCCGCCACCCGCCCATGAGGCCGCTGGCGCATCTCTACCGAATGAAGAGGCTAATCCCTTGGCATTGACGATTCTTGGCCTGTCCGGCGCCCTTAGCCATGACCCTTCCGCGGCCCTGTACATTGACGGCAAACTGATTGCCGCCGCCGAAGAAGAGCGCTTCGTGCGTGACAAGCATGCGAAGAACCGCATGCCCTACGAGTCGGCGAAATTCTGCCTGGAGCAAGCCGGCATCAAGCCGTCCGACGTTGACGTGGTGGCCATTCCGTTCGCCCCGATCAGCCTGTTCGGCAAGGCCCGCTGGCACTACGCCAAGCGTTACTGGTACGCCCCGGACCGCGCCCTCGACGCGATCCTGATGGGCAACCGTCGCTACAAGCGCTACCGCAAGAAGATCGTCTGGTGCCTGGAGCAGCTGGGCTTCGACCCGAAGAAGATCAAGATCGAACCGGTCGAGCATCACCTGGCCCACGCTTCCAGCGCCTACCACTGCTCGGGCTTCAAGGAAAAGACCGCGATCCTCGGCATCGACGGCAAGGGTGAGTACGCCACCACTTTCTTCGGCTACGGCGAAAACGGCAAGATCCACAAGATCAAGGAATTCTTCGACCCGGACTCGCTGGGTGGCCTGTACGGCGCAATCACCGAATTCCTCGGTTTCGAGATGCTCGACGGCGAGTTCAAGGTCATGGGCATGGCGCCGTACGGCGACGCCAGCAAGTACGACTTCTCCCGCCTGGCCAGCTTCGAGAACGGCGAACTGGTGATCAACACCGAGTACGCCAACGTCATCGGCCTGCGCCGCCATAAAGAGAAGGGCAAGGGCTTCTACTTCTCGCCGAAGCTGATCGAATGGCTGGGCCCCAAGCGCGAAGGCGACATCGCCGACGAGCCGTACATCCACTACGCGGCCAGCATGCAGGCGTTGTTCGAGAAGATCGCCCTGCAGATGATTGACCATTATCTGGGCGACACCCTGCGTGAAACCGGCAAGCTGGCCTTCGCCGGCGGCTGTGCGCTGAACGTCAAGCTCAACCAGAAGATCATCGCCCGTCCTGACGTCAAGGAACTGTTCGTCCAGCCGGCTTCCGGCGACGCCGGTACCGCCGTCGGTGCCGCAGCCTACGTTTCCCACGCCCGTGGCGTGCCGGTCGAGAAGATGGAACACGTCTACCTTGGCCCGTCGTACTCCAACGAAGACGTGATCGCCGCCTGCGCCCGTCACCCGAACGCGCCGAAATGGCGCAAGCTTGACGACATGCCGCAGCGCATCGCCAGGATCATGGTCGAGGGCAACCCGGTGGCCTGGTTCCAAGGTCGCATGGAGTTCGGCCCGCGTGCCCTGGGTGGTCGTTCGATCATCGGCTGCCCGAGCGTGCCGGGCGTGGCCAACCGTATCAACGAGCAGATCAAGTTCCGCGAACGCTGGAGACCTTTCTGCCCGTCGATGCTCGACACTGTCGCTCCGCAGATGATCAAGGTCGACCACCCGGCGCCGTTCATGACCTTCACCTTCGAAGTGGCTGAAGAGTGGAAGACTCGTGTGCCGGAAGTGGTCCACGAAGACGGTACCTCGCGTGCCCAGGTGCTCAAGCGCGAGTACAACCCGCGCTACTACGACATGATGAAGGCGCTGGAAGACCTGACCGGCAACGGCGTGTCGCTGAATACCTCGCTGAACCGCCGCGGCGAGCCGATGATCTGCTCGCCGACCGATGCGCTGAACATGTTCTTCGGTTCGGACCTGCAGTACCTGATCATGGAAGACATCCTGGTCGTGAAGGACGGCGCCGCCGCCTATGACCAGCCGCTCTGAAACGCGGATCCTGCAGTTCTGCCATGGCTATGACGGGCCGTTCCTCGATTGTGCCCGTCAGTACGCCAGCCTGTTCCAGGGCAGCGGCTACAAGGTCACCACCGTGTTCCTCACTGGCGCCGCCGACCCGCAGGTTGCGGCAGGTTGTGCGTCGGACGAGGTGCTGTTTCTCGAATTCAGCTCCAAGGCCGTGCGTGGCCTGAAGCTCGGCGCGATTCGTGCCCTGCGGCGCATCGCGGCCGAACGCAATTTCAGCTTCTGCATCGCTCACCGTTTCAAGCCGATCTATGTCGCGCTGTTGGGCACCGGCTTGCCGGTGATCGGCGTGCACCATGCGTTCGGCGACTATGAGCGCAAGGGCCGGCGCCTGTTCGCCAACCTGTTCAGCAAGCGCCTGAGCCTTCTGGGCGTGTCGGATGCGGTGCGTGACGACATGCGTCGCTGCCTGCCGCAGTGGCCGGCCGAGCGTATCCAGACGCTGTACAACCGTATCGATATCGACGCCCTGCAAGCTGCCCTGGTGCCCCGTGCCGAGGCCCGTGCGGCGTTGGGCCTGGATGCCCAGGCATGGGTGGTCGGCAACGTTGGGCGCCTGCACCCTGACAAGGACCAGGCAACCTTGCTGCGTGGCTTTGCCGAGGCGCTGCCGGGCTTGCCAGCCGGCGCACGCCTGGCAATCCTGGGCAAGGGCCGCCTGGAAGCCAAGCTCAGGGCTCAGGCTGCCGAGTTGGGCATTGCCGCGCAGGTGGACTTCCTCGGCCAGGTGCCGGATGCCCGTCGCTATTTCCAGGCCTTCGATGTATTTGCCTTGAGCTCCGACCATGAGCCGTTCGGTATGGTCCTGCTCGAAGCCATGGTCGCTGGCGTGCCCGTGCTGGCCACGGCCTGTGGCGGTGCGCGTGAGGTGGTCGAGGGTGTTGGCGTGCTGTTCCCGCTGGCCGATGCAGGGCAGCTGGCGCAGGGCCTCAAGCACATGGCTACGCTGGATGAACAGCAACGTGAAGCCTGCGCCGCGCACATGCTGCGGCGCCTGCACGAGCGTTTCTCCGACCAGGCCGTGCGCGAGGCGTTCTGGCAGTTGCCACAGGTTCGTGCGCTGGTGGAGAAGGCTTGATGCTCAATCGTATCCAGGCCTTCCGCGAGCGCGGTTGGCAGGCCATCGATGCGCCAGCCTACGCCGAGGCGTGGGCGCGTTTCGGTGGCAGCGTCGCGACGCATCCGTTGGTGGTCGAGCAACTGGCTGACCTGGCACAGATTCCGGTGCGTTATCTGGGCTGGTACCAGGCGGGTGAACTGAAAGCCGCCATCCCGACCTGGGGGCGTCATCTGGCGTTGTCCAAGGACGTGCTCAAGCAAGCCGGCAAGAAGGCGCTGTTCGACCTTGGCAATGCCGAGCTCATTCTGCCAGCAGCGGCTGATGCCCACGCGCCGTTGCGCCATGCCGCACGCTATCTGTCCGAGCTGAACCAGGGCCGCTTCAGCGGCCTCAAGGTGCAGAAGGAGCAGTTGGCCATGGCCCGCGCCCATGAAGACCTGTCGAAGAAATTTCGCTACAACCAGCGCCGCGAATTGCGCCTGCTGGAAGAGGCGGGCGGCGTGGTGCGCCCGATCGACGACTTCAGCGCGCAACAGATTGCCGCCATGTATTGCGACCTGTTCCAGCGCCGCTGGGGCTTCCCGGCCACCGGTGCCGAGCGCATGGCCGATGTGCTGGAGCGCCTGCGCGAGCTGCTGATTGGCTCGGTGCTGATGCTCGACGACAAGCCCATCGCCATCCAGCTGGTGTATCGCGTCGAAGCGCCCGAGTGGATCAGCGTTGAATACATCAACGGCGGTGTCGACCCGGAAACCAAGGCCTTCAGCCCGGGTAGCGTGCTGAGCTTCCTCAATACCCAGGCGGCCTGGGAAGATGCCCGGGCGCGCAACAAACCCCTGCGCTTTTCGTTCGGCCGTGCCGACCGTGAGTACAAGGACCGCTGGTGCAACCCTGTGCCGGTATTCCAGGCGTGAGCCGCAAGCAGCAGTTGCTCAAGCGCCATCGGCGTAACAAGCGCCTGGGCTTGCTCGCCAGCCTGATGGTGCTGGTGGCGCTGGGTGTCTTTACCTGGTGGTGGCTGCCGCTGTTGCTGCTGCCGCTGCTCTGGGCCGCGCACGAAGCCTGGTTCGCCGATCACCTGTTCTATGCGCCTGGCGAGGATTACGCATACCGCTTCGGTGAACTGAGCCACGAAGCGCCGGCCATGTTGAGCGACGGGCAGCTCAAGGTGGACGCGGCGTTGCAAGGTGATGAAACCCTGGTGCTTGAAGTTCGGGTCAAAAGTGGTTGGCTGGGGCGCTTCCTCGATCCACGGGTCGAGTTGCACGGCAGCGAATGCGCGGATCGGCAAACCTTCGAGCGCGGTGTCGATGGCCTTCGCTTCCTCAACCTCACCGGTATGGCTGGGTCTTTGCAGGCTGGCACGCTGCGTCTGCGTGGGCGCCATTGCCGGCTGCAGGGTGAGCCACGCCTGTGGATAACCCCCAGCGTCGAGCTTCAGCGCCGCCGCGTGATGGTCATCGCACCGCATGCCGATGATGCCGAGCTGGCGGCTTACGGCTTGTACAGTCAGGCCGACGAGACTTGGGTGGTAACCCTGACTGCGGGTGAGATCGAGGCCGAGCACTATCAGCAGATGGGCATGGGCAAGTCGGAGGCTGCCCGCTTGAAGGGTCGCCTGCGCGCCTGGGACAGCATCGCCGTACCACGCTGGGCCGGCGTGCCCGAGTCGCGCTGCGTGCAGTTGGGGTATTTCTGCCTGCAACTACCTGCCATGCAGGCCGCCCCTGATCAGCCTGCCGCGTCCCGCGAAGCGGACATGGCCGATATTCGCCCGTTCCGCCAGTTCAACCCGTTCCCACTGCCGGGCGATCGCGATGGTGCGCCAACCTGGCACAACCTGCTGGCCGACTTGCAGGCACTGCTGGAAATGGCCAGGCCTGAAGTGCTGGTCATGCCGCATCCGCAACTTGACCCGCACCCCGACCATATCTGCGCCCAGGCGGCTGTCATGGAGGCCCTGCAGGGTCTGGCCTGGCAACCGCAGACGCTGCTGTGCTACGCAAACCACCTGCATGACAACGACCGCTGGCCAATGGGCGACAGTGGCGATGGCGTGGCTTTGCCGCCGCAATTGAGTGCCGAGCAGGCCTGGGCGCCGTGCAGTTTGCTGCTGGATGTGGAAACCCAGCGGGACAAGGCCATGGCCTTGGGCATGATGCACGACCTGCAGCCCCCTGCTCCGTTCAAGCGCCGCCTGCGTCGCTTGCTGCAGCGCTGGCTGGCGGGTCGCCGGCCGTCGCCTTACGGGGAGAACGAGTTCTTCCGCAAGGCCGTGCGCCGGCATGAGTTGTTCTGGCGGCGTGAGCTGTAAACCCGACCGCGATGGCGCAGAGCGCCCAAGGAAAGCAATGAAAGTCCTATTTCTGGTACAGAAGGAACAGCGCGCGATCCTCGATCGCCTGTACGACGGCGTCGCGGCCAACTGCGAATGCGACCTGCGCTGGCTGACCAGCGAAGACCAGCGCAACCTGCGCCGTTACTTCAAGCGTGAAGTGCAGGTTGAGCGTTATGACCGTATCGTCTTCTTCCTGCGCTTCAAGCAAGAGATCCGCCAGGCCGCCTTCATCCGCACGGTACCGAACCTGGTCATTCTCGAGCACGACGCCTACCAGAACTACATCCCTTGCAAGTACACCGGCAAGTTCAGCGCGCATTATCGCAAGCTGCCGTGGGCGCGAGTGATCAGTTCGGGCTTCATGGTCAGTGAGCGCCTTCGCCAGGAGGGCTTCGATGCGGTATTCGTGCCCAAGGGCTACGATGAGCAACTGCTGACCGACCAGGGCCGTGAGCGCGATATCGAACTGGCATTCGTCGGCAGCACCAACAGTGTTGCCTACAGCGGGCGCAAGGCGCTGCTGGACGAACTGGGGCAGGTCGAGAAGCTGGTTGTCACCCGCACCAAGTCGGGCGAGGACTACTGCAACACGCTCAACCGTATCCAGTACTTCGTCAGTGCCGACGTAGGCATGGGCGAGTACATGATCAAGAACTTCGAAGCCATGGCCTGCGGCTGCGTGTTGCTCGCCTATGACCAGGGCGAAGCAGAGAATCGCGCGCTGGGGCTGCAGGATATGCACAACGTCGTGTTCTATGGCGACATTCCGACGTTGCAGGCAAAGTTGCGTATCTTGCGCGACGATCCAGCTCTCGCACAGCAAATCGCCAGAAATGGGCGCGAACTGGCAGTGTCGCGCTTCAGTTTTGCTGCCGTTGGGAAAAGCATCGTGGAGCATATGCGCCCGGCGCTGAGGCCCCGTCCGCCGTTGTCCGCGTGGCAACGCTTGCGCCTGAAACTGGGCTTCTGATCTGAATATTCCAGCCTATGCTGGAAAAAGGGTGCTTTCCCGGCGGTACGCCGGGACAAGACCGGCATTGACGCGGTGCTTGGGCACCCCTGTCGGCATGGGATCAACTTTTTCTGTCAATGACGTTGCAGTCCCACTTGGCTTGCACGGGAGAGCGGCGCTATCGCCATGAATATTGTCAACATGATGTGGGCAGGCGGTTCTCCGTACATGTCCATCCATAAAGTTCATCAACAGGTGCTGTCGCAAGCGGGAGCCGACGCCCGCATCAGTAACTGGCTGCTGCTGGGCGGTGAGCTGTGCCATGGGCAAGGAGCCACGCGTGTATGGCACATGCCGCAGCGAGCGCTGAAGGGCAAGCATCTGTGGCGCCTTTTGCGTCCCTGGCTGCGCCTGCGCCTGCGCAGGGCGCTGCAGGCGGCGGGGGCCGAGGTGATCCTGCTCGACGGCGTTGGTGTCGCACGGCTGGTGTTGCCAGTCCTGCAACACATCCCCGAGGTGCGGGCCAAGGTGCTGTTCCATGGCATGACCCGCCTGACCGCCAGTGATGTCCAGTTGTTGAACCAGCTTCCCGCGGAGCGTTTGAGCATCGCGGCGGTCTCTCGCACCCTCGCGCAATCCCTGGAGCAAGACATTGGCCGGCCCGTGCAGACACTGCGCATGGCGTTGGACCCGCAAGCCTTCACCAGGCCGCTGCTCAGTCGTGAGCAGGCGCGCAAGGCGCTGGCACTGCCGGATACCGGTGGCCCCGTGCTCGGCGCGGTGGGCCGGCTGGTCGAAAGCAAAGGTTTCGAGATGCTTATCGAGTCATTTGCCAAGGCGACTGAGCGCCAGCCAGGTATGCGGCTGGCGATTGTCGGTGATGGCCCGCTACGCGCGAGCCTGCAGGCGCGGATCGATCGGCTGGGCCTGGCTGGTAGCGTACATCTGTGTGGGCATCATGATGACTTGCAGCAACTGTACCGAGCGTTTGACTGGCTCTTGGTGCCTTCGCGTGCCGAAGGCCTGGGGCTGGTGGTGCAAGAAGCCGTCATGGCGGATGTGCCGGTAGTCTGCAGCGACTTGCCGGTGTTCAGGGAGCAATTGCAGGCGTCGGGCTGCTACCTTCCGGTTGGCGATGTGGAAGCCTGGGCTCGGGAGATCGCGCGCTGTGATGTGCCCCGAGCGCTGGCGATGGCCGCCCGGCAGCGGCAGACGCTGGCGCCGGAGGCGGCATGGCAGGCGTTCTGCGATGGATCGCACAGCCTGCTGCGCGGTTGAGTTCAGCGCGCCAGTAAGGCTGCTTCGAAGTCGGCGAGGGGGAATCGGTCACCCAGATTCTCCCGTTCGATGTAACGCACCATGTGCTGCACGTTGCGGCGGATCATGCGGGCGGACAATGGCGGGCGCAGGAAGCGCATATCCGCTACGTCGATCAGGCCGAGGCGCTGGTCAGGAGTGACGACCACATTGCCCAGATGCAGGGAGCGGAAATAGATGCCACTGCGATGAAGGTGGCGAATGAGCTCGATCAGGCGGGGCAGGTAGTGATCCCAGCTGAAGTCGGCGTCGCGAGACATTTGCAACAAGGTGCGTCCTGGCAACGGGCGATAAAGCACCGCTGTTCTGCCCGGTACGTCGAGTTTGTGCTGGCTGATCACCTCAAGGGTAGGGATGCCCAGTTGTGCAAGGCGTGCGGCGTTGTCGACGAAGCGTTGCGAGTAGGGGCGCAGCAGCGCAGATGAAATCAGGCGCTTGCGGCGAAAGACCTTGAGGAAATTACCATCGCCAAGCAGGTAGACTTTGGCGCCATGACTGTCAGCCTCCAGTATCTGGGCACCAAGTATCAGCTGATCGAAGTCGAGCTGGGAGAGCCGGGAGCATTGCATGAGTTGAGCCTTGTCATCTGGCGAGCAAATTGACCGGCAATAATGCCGAAAATAATGCCGTAGCACCAATGCATGGTGTCGTTGATTGACCGAGGGGACCTATGGTCTACGAGAAAAACTGGGTTCAGGCCTGGTTGGGTGTTGGTTTGGTGTGGTTCTTAGGGGCGATCGCCCTGGCGCCTAGTAACAAGGTTTATCAGCAAGGTCTGGTTGTGTTTCTGTGGGTGCCCATGCTGCTGCTGGCATGGCCTGCTCGGCGGGTGCTGGTTGAAGCCTGGCGACGCCAACCGGCGCTATGGGGCAGCATTATGTTGCTGATGGTGTGGGGGCTGATCAGCCTGGCCTGGACTGCTGCCGAAGATGCCAGCCGCGAGGCCAAGCGCTTACTGTACATTTTCGTTTTCTTGCTCGCGTTCCCTGTGCTGGCACAAGCCGGCAGCGCCCGTGTTCGGCACTTGTTGCAGCTAGGAGCCGCTGCACTGGCTTTCGCCGCATTGCTGTCGATCGTGCATTTTTATGGCCTGCAGGCCATGCCTTTGACCGGGCGGCTGGCCGGTATCGGCGGTATTTCGCACCCGATTCTCGGCGCCTATGTGGTGGCCGCCGGAGCGCTGTTGCTGTTGTACCAGATGCCTCGGCAACGGCTTGCCCAACTGGGTTGGTTGCTAGCGCTCGCCTGCCTGGGGGCCTTCGTCGTGCTCAGTCAGAGTCGTGGTGCAGTGCTGTCCTTGCTGTTTACCCTGTTACTCGCGCCGCTTTGGTGTCGCGACCGGCTCAGCCGCGTGATTGCGATCATGGCGATGGTTACGTTCGGCCTGGCCATCTATTTCATGTATGACCTGCTGGCTGAACGTGGTGCGTCGTATCGCCCACAAATCTTCGAAACGGTGCTGCACATGATCACTGCTCATCCGTGGGGCGGGCTGGGCCTTGGCTCCGGTTACACGGTAAGCGCTGCAGGCCTTGAGTTCGATCACTCCCACAATATGTTCACCCACGTTGCCTTGGAACTGGGCTTGCCCGGTATGGTGCTGTGGGCCGCAGTCTGGCTGTTTGCCCTGGGTGAGATCGCACGTGCCCGGCACACCCCGATGGGCAAGATCCTGTTTGGCCTGTGGGTCTTTTCGACCATGGCGATGCAGTTCGATGCTGCAAGCCTGACGGCTACGCCGCGCGCCGAGTGGTTCGTCAGTTGGCTGCCGGTTGCTCTGGTCATGTTGTTGCCATGGGTACGTGCCGAAAATGACGCCTGTGGTAAAATTTCCGGTTCAACCTGAACAGCGAGCTCGATGATGGCCGAAACACCGCTACCGGCGGAACACAGCTCCAGCCTGAAGATCTACTTCCGGCTGCTGGGCTACGTGAAACCTTATGTCGGCATTTTCCTGCTGAGCATTGTCGGTTTTGTGATCTTTGCTTCGACCCAGCCCATGCTGGCCGGGATTCTCAAGTATTTCGTCGACGGGTTGAGCAACCCGGAAGCGGTACTGTTCCCCAATGTCCCCTACCTGCGCGACCTGCAATTGCTGCAGGCGGTGCCACTGCTGATCATCCTGATCGCGGCGTGGCAAGGCCTGGGCTCGTTCCTGGGCAACTATTTCCTGGCCAAGGTTTCCCTGTGCCTGGTGCATGACCTGCGCGTTGAGTTGTTCAACAAGTTGCTGGTGCTGCCCAACCGCTACTTCGACAACCACAACTCTGGCCATCTGATCTCGCGGATCACCTTCAACGTGACCATGGTCACCGGCGCTGCCACCGATGCGATCAAGGTCGTCATCCGTGAAGGCCTGACGGTGGTGTTCCTGTTCGGCTACCTGCTGTGGATGAACTGGCACCTGACCCTGGTGATGGTCGCCATCCTGCCGGTGATTGCGGTGATGGTCAGCGTTGCCAGCAAGAAATTCCGCAAGCAGAGCAAGAAGATCCAGTCCGCCATGGGCGACGTGACGCATGTCGCGTCCGAGACGATCCAGGGTTACCGTGTGGTCCGCAGCTTCGGCGGTGAAGCCTACGAGCAGCAGCGCTTCGGCAATGCCAGCCAAAGCAACACCGACAAGCAGCTGCATATGACCAAGACTGGTTCGCTGTACACGCCGCTGCTGCAGTTGGTTATCTACACCGCCATGGCGGCGTTGATGTTCCTAGTGCTGTTCCTGCGCGGGGAATCGACCGCCGGTGACCTGGTGGCCTACATCACGGCGGCAGGCCTGCTGCCCAAGCCGATCCGCCAGCTGTCGGAAGTCAGCTCGACCATCCAGAAGGGCCTGGCCGGTGCCGAGAGCATCTTCGAGCAGCTGGACGAGCAGCCGGAGATCGATACCGGCACTGTCGAGAAGGAGCGCGTGGAAGGCCGCCTTGAAGTGCGCAACCTGAGCTTCACCTACCCGGGCACTGAGCGCGAGGTGTTGAGCGACATCAGCTTCGTCGCCGAGCCTGGGCAGATGATCGCCCTGGTCGGGCGGTCGGGCAGCGGCAAGTCGACCCTGGCGGCGTTGATCCCGCGCTTCTACCACCACGACCAGGGGCAGATCCTGCTCGATGGCGTGGAGATCGAGAACTATCGCCTGCGCAACCTGCGTCGCCATGTTTCGCAGGTGACCCAGCATGTCACACTGTTCAACGACACCGTGGCCAACAACATCGCCTATGGCGATCTGGCGGGCGCGCCGCGTGCCGATATCGAAGCGGCAGCCGCAGATGCCTATGCCAAGGAGTTTGTCGACCGCCTGCCAAAAGGCTTCGATACCGAAGTCGGTGAGAACGGCGTGCTGCTCTCCGGTGGCCAGCGCCAGCGCCTGGCGATTGCCCGGGCACTGCTGAAGAATGCGCCGCTGCTGATCCTCGATGAAGCCACTTCGGCGCTGGATACCGAGTCCGAGCGGCATATCCAGGCGGCCTTGGACCATGTCATGGAGGGCCGTACCACGCTGGTGATCGCCCACCGCCTGTCGACCATCGAAAAGGCCGATCTGATCCTGGTGATGGACCAGGGCCGCCTGGTCGAGCGCGGTACGCACGCCGAACTGCTTGCGGCTAATGGCCATTATGCCCGCCTGCATGCCATGGGCCTGGATGAGCCGGCCAAGGCCGATATCACCTGACCCGCCTTGATCGGGGCCGCATCGGCCCCGATTGTCACGGGAATTTTCCAGGGTGTATCTGGCCGTAAAGCCGTCGCCTACCCTGTGCTAATATCCTGCCCCTGTTCATTATTTCCATATGGGTTGCCCATGAAGTTGTCCATGCCGCGTTTCGATCAAGCCCCGGTACTGGTGGTCGGCGATGTCATGCTCGACCGCTACTGGCATGGCGGTACTTCGCGTATCTCGCCTGAAGCGCCAGTGCCGGTGGTCAAGGTCGATCAGATCGAGGATCGCCCCGGCGGCGCGGCCAACGTTGCCTTGAACATCGCCGCCCTTGGCGCGCCAGCCTCGCTGATCGGTGTCACCGGCCAGGACGAGGCCGCCGACAGCCTGGCCAACAGCCTGCAGGCCGCTGGCGTGCGTTCGGTGTTCCAGCGCATCGCGCACCAGCCGACCATCGTCAAGCTGCGGGTCATGAGCCGTCACCAGCAATTGCTGCGCATCGATTTCGAAGAGCCGTTCGCCACCGACCCGCTGTCGCTGGGGGCGGAAGTCGACACGTTGCTCGAAGGCGTAAAGGTCCTGGTCCTGTCCGACTACGGCAAGGGCGCGCTGAAGAACCACCAGAGCCTGATCCAGGCCGCACGTGCCAAGGGCATTCCAGTGCTGGCCGATCCCAAGGGCAAGGACTTTTCCATCTACCGTGGCGCCAGCCTGATTACCCCGAACCTCAGCGAGTTCGAGACCATTGTCGGCCGTTGCGCCGATGAGGCCGAACTGGTCGCCAAGGGGCTGCAACTGCTGCAGGACCTGGATCTCGGTGCGCTGCTGGTGACTCGCGGCGAGCACGGCATGACCCTGCTGCGCACCGGCCAGCCGGCGCTGCACCTGCCAGCCCGGGCGCGCGAAGTGTTCGATGTGACCGGTGCAGGCGATACCGTGATTTCGACCCTGGCGGCTGCCATTGCCGCAGGCGAAGACCTGCCGCACGCCGTGGCCCTGGCCAACCTGGCTGCGGGCATCGTGGTCGGCAAGCTGGGTACCGCGGCCATCAGTGCCCCGGAACTGCGCCGGGCGATCCAGCGTGAGGAAGGCTCCGAGCGTGGCGTGCTGGGCTTGGAGCAACTGCTGCTGGCCATCGACGATGCACGGGCACACAAAGAAAAGATCGTCTTCACCAACGGCTGCTTCGATATCCTGCATGCCGGGCATGTCACCTACCTGGAGCAGGCGCGGGCACAGGGCGATCGCCTGATCGTCGCGGTCAATGACGACGCGTCGGTCAGCCGCCTCAAGGGGCCGGGCCGTCCGATCAACAGCGTTGACCGGCGCATGGCCGTGCTGGCCGGCCTGGGCGCGGTGGACTGGGTGATCAGCTTCCCTGAAGGAACGCCGGAAAACCTGCTGAGCCAGGTCAAGCCGGACGTGCTGGTCAAAGGCGGGGACTATGGTATCGACCAGGTGGTAGGTGCCGATATCGTCAAGGGCTATGGCGGCACCGTGAAGGTGCTGGGGCTGGTCGAAAACAGCTCGACCACAGCCATCGTCGAGAAGATCCGCAAGAACTGATCGATTGCCGGGGCCGCAAAGCGGCCCCAGCTTGTTACTTGTGAAGTGAAGTCCGGGCCCGTTCCAGCAGCGCCCGCGCCTTGTCACCAAAGCGCTGCAGGTGCGAAGCCGGCGCCACGTTGCGCTCCACCAGCCCCTGCTGCTTCACCCAGTCCTTCCAGCGAATCCGCTCATCGGCCACCACCCAGCCTTCCTGCCGGGCAAAGCTCTCGGCCAGGTACAGGCCACGGGTACTGGCCGGCACCAGCTCATCTTTCTTCAACGTGTACAGCTCGGCCAACGGCTGCCCATCCTGTACCGGCATCAGGTACAGGTCAGGTCGCTTGCGGTTGAGCCGCGCCACCAGTTGGTCACCTTCCAGCCGCTCATCGACATGGAACAAGCTGAGCTTCTTGGCTTCCCTCGGCACCTGCAGGCGCATGTCGTAGATCAGCTGCAGCGAAGCCGTTGGCAAGTGGACATAAGCCCGTGGCCGCTCCAGCAGCATCAGGTTGCCGCAGTGCACCGGGCGGGCAGCACCCGACTGCGGCGTAAGTACGAAGGGCAAGGCTTCGCGGTAATGCAATGCGGCGGCATAGGGGGCTGGCAGCCAGGTGTCATTGAAACGCCCGCTTAACCAGCCTTCCGGGGTCTCCAGCAGGCATTCTTCAGCTACTTCCTGAACGGCGGTGTGCAGCGGCAGGTTGAGTTCCTGGGCGGGGACATAGCCGGAAATCAGTTTCAGGACCACGTCGCCGCGGTCCTGGCGGCGCTGCCTCACCAGCACCCAGTAATCACGGTGCTGCCAGTGCAGGGTCAGGCGTACGGAAACACCCAGGTTGGCCAGTTCGACCACGAAGCGCTGCTTGTCAGCCAGCTGGATCGCGCGCCGGCGCTGCTGGGTCTGAGCGAAGTTCAGGGGCATGCCGATGCTCTGGTAGACCAGGCCTTCAGCGGTGGCTTCGACATGCAGCGGCAGTGTCTTGAAGTTGCTCGGGTTCTTGCGGATCAGCGTACGCGCCACGAGGCTCCTCCTTGCGTCGGGTCAGTCTCCAGGCCCATCTTGGTTGGGTGACAACTCAATGCTGGCCCAGGATGCGGGCGACGGTGGCCACGTTGTGGGCCAGGTGCAATGGATTGATGGTGCCGACAATAGCACTGCTCACCCCGGGGTGGGCGAACAGCAACTCGAAGCTGGCTTGCACCGGATCGACCCCAGGGGCAAGACAGATATGCCCGCTGGCCAACGCCTTCTTCACCAGAATGGCCTTGCCGTGTTCGGCAGCGTAGTCCAGCACTGCGCGTTCTGCCTGCTCGTTGAGGTTGTAGGTGACCATGGCGCAATCGCCTTGCTCCAGCGCTTTCAGGCCGCCGGCAACGGTCTTGCCGGAAAGGCCATAGCCGAGAATCTTGCCTTCCTGCTTGAGTGCGGCCAGGGTCTGGTAGACCTCTTGCTGTTCGAGGATTGCCAGGTCATTGCCATCGGAGTGCACCAGCACCAGCTCGATGCGGTCAGTTTCCAGGCGGCGCAGGCTGCGCTCCACCGAGCGGCGGGTGTGGGCAGCGCTGAAGTCGAAACTGGACTGGCCGTCTTCGAATTCTTCACCCACCTTGCTGACAATCACCCACTCATCACGCTGGCCGCGCAGCAGCGGACCCAGGCGTTCTTCGCTGCGGCCATAGGCCGGGGCGGTGTCGATCAGGTTGATACCCAGTTCGCGGGCTTGGGCCAGCAGCAGGCGAGCTTCGTCATCGCCGGGGATGGTGAAGCCATTGGGGTATTTGACGCCTTGATCGCGGCCAAGCTTGACCGTGCCCAGGCCCAGCGGCGAGACCTTGAAACCGGTGCTGCCCAACGGGCGGTGCAAGCCATGCAAGGTGGGCAAGGTCATGGCAGCAGTTGCTCCCAGGCCGGTACACCCAGGGCCGGGCGCGGCAGGCCGGAAAGGTCGCTCTGCGCGGAAGGGCGAACGCTATCGCGCTCGAGGCTGGCCAGTACGCGGTCACTGAAGTCCGGTGCCAGCGCCAGTTTGGTCGGCCAGCCTACCAGCAGTCGTTGTTGTTCGGCGAGGAAGGCATTGTCGGGGCGTACCAGTCCGGACTGCGCGGGCTCGGCGCGATCGACGCGCAGGGTCGCCCAGCGCACCTGGCCTTGGTCGACCCAAGGCAGCAGGCTGGCGATTTCCTTCTGCGCTGCGGCAATCTGCGCGGCAGGTTCGCGGGCTACACCGTCGGCTTCGGCGATATCGCCGCCGAGGTACCAGACCCACTGGCCGTCTGCGGCCGGGTGGGTGGTGACGGTTACACGCGGCTTCGGCCCACCGCCCAGGCAGTGCGCATAAAGCGGCTTGAGGTTTGGCCCTTTGGCCAGGACCATGTGCAACGGGCGGGTCTGCATGGCAGGTTGCTTGAGGCCCAAGGCATGCAGCAGGTCTTCGGTGCCAGCGCCGGCGCTGAGCACGATGCGCTGGGCGCGGATTTCACGGCCGTCGACGCGCAGGCCGACCAGTTCGTCGCCCTCGCGCAGCGGTTCGATCTGTTCGCCAGCGAGCAGGCTGTCACCGGCCAGTTCGGCCAGGTTGGCCAGCAGGCTGGGCACATCGATCACCAGCTCCGCCAGGCGATAGACTTTGCCCTTGAAGCCGCGGTCTTGCAGGGCCGGTGGCAATTGCTCGCCCTTTACCTGATCGACCCGGCCACGCACTGCCTTGCTGGCGAAGAAGCTGGTCAAGTTGCCGGCCAGGGTGCCTGGCGACCACAGGTAATGGGCATCGGAAAGCAGGCGGGTGCGGGTCAGGTCCAGTTCGCCGCTGCCATCGATCGCTTCGCGCCAGCGTCGCGGCATGTCGGCGATGGCTTCCGAGGCGCCGGTCAGGGCGCCGTGCAGGGCGTACTTGGTACCGCCATGGATGATGCCTTGGGACTTGATGGTCTGCTCGCCACCGAGGGTGGCGCGCTCGACCAGCACTGTCGAGTAACCCAGGCGACGCAGGCGAGCATTGAGCCAGAGGCCTGCGACCCCGGCGCCGACGATCAGTACGTCAGTGGTAATGGCGGTTGGCATGGCGGTACCTCGAAGACTGGGACAGCTGGCAAGTATACAGGCTGCCTCAGTGCCCGGCAGTTTTGGAAAACAGCTGAATCACAACCACGCCGCCCACGATCATGGCCATGCCCAGCATCGCCGGTACATCCAGCTTCTGCCCATAGACCACCAGCGCCGCCACGCTGATCAGCACGATGCCAAGGCCCGACCAGATCGCATAGGCGATGCCTACCGGAATGCTGCGCACCACCAGGGTCAGCATCCAGAACGCGATCCCGTAGCCGACCACCATCAGCAGCAACGGCAACGGCGTGCTCAGCCCCTTTACCGCCTTCATGGAGGCAGTGGCGATGACTTCGGCGCAGATGGCGATGGCGAGATAGGTATAGGCATTCATGACGGGATCCTCCGGTAACTGGCTCGGCATTCTAGCGATTGCCCGGATGCGGTAAAGTCATTACCTATCCGAACGGGAGATGGGTTGATGGCCGATCAATGGAACCTTGAACAACTGCGCACTTTCCTGCGGGTCGCCGAATTGCGCTCGTTTTCCGCCGTGGCCCGCGAACAGCGCAAGGCACAGTCGGCCATAAGCAATGCCATCGCCCTGCTTGAAACCGACCTCGGTGTCACGTTGTTCGAGCGCAGCAGCGGGCGCCAACCCAAACTGACTGAAAACGGTACGGCGTTGCTCGAAGATGCCCGCGAGCTCTTGCGCCAGTGCGAACGCCTGGATGGTCGTGCCCGGGCCTTGATGCGCGGCCAGGAAGCCTTGCTGAGGGTGGCTCAGGACGAAGCGATGCCTTACCAGCCTGTGATCGACAGCCTCGACGAACTGGCTAGCCGTTACCCTTATCTGGAGGTGCAACTGGCCAGTGGTGCCCAGGGGGATGTAGCGCGCAAGCTGGCCGAACGACGCGCCGACCTGGGGCTGTTTTTCCACCACGAAAGCATCCCGGCATCACTGGAGCGCCGTGCGTTGGGCAGTGTGGAAATGGTAACGGTCTGCGCGATTGAGCATCCGCTTGCGCATGAAGGCCGGGTGACCCGCCAGCAGCTGGCCCGCCATCGGCAATTGCTGATCACCCCGCAACAAAGCGGCTACCCTGGCGGCGAGGCAATCAGCCCGCAAGTCTGGCGTGCCGACAGCTTCTACGCCATGGCCGAACTGCTGATGCGCGGCCTGGGCTGGGCCTGGCTGCCGCGGCATGTGGTGCAATACCCGACCTACCAGGCGCACATGGTCGAGCTCGACAGCGAATGGCGCCCGCCCGCGCTGGTGGCCGAACTGGCCTGGCGCCGTGATGAACCACTGGGCCCAGCTGCGCAGTGGCTGGCCGAGCGCTTTGCGGTGCACCTGCGTGCGATCGGGTAAACTCCGCGGCCATGAACAGAACACTCTATACCTTGCTGTTTCACCTGGGCCTGCCGCTGGTTGCGCTGCGCCTGTACCTGCGCGCGCGCAAGGCACCGGCCTACGGCCAGCGCATCGGCGAGCGCTTTGCCCGCAACCTGCCGGCCATGCGCCAGGGTGGGATCTGGGTGCATGCGGTATCGGTTGGTGAAAGCATTGCCGCCGCACCGATGGTGCGTTCGCTGCTCAAGGCCTACCCGGACCTGCCGATCACGCTCACCTGCATGACCCCGACCGGTTCCGAGCGCATTCGCGCGATGTTCGCCGATGAGCCGCGCATCCAGCATTGCTACCTGCCCTACGACCTGCCATGGGCGGCCGGACGCTTTCTCGACCATGTGCGCCCGCGCCTGGGCATCATCATGGAAACCGAGCTGTGGCCCAACCATATCCACCAATGCGCCAGGCGCGGCATTCCGGTGGCCCTGGCCAATGCCCGACTGTCCGAGCGCTCGGCCCGTGGCTACGGGCGCTTTGCCAAGCTGACCCGGCCGATGCTGGGCGAAATGAGCCTGATCGCCGTGCAGACCGAAACCGAGGCTCGGCGCTTCCGTGACCTGGGCGCGCGCCCCGAGTGCGTGCAGGTGACCGGCTCGATCAAGTTCGACCTGAAGATCGATGAGCACTTGCCGCCTCGTGCCAGGGCATTGCGCGAACAGTGGGGCGCCGACCAGCGTCCGGTGTGGATCGCTGCCAGCACTCACGAGGGTGAGGATGCCTTGATCCTGCAGGCGCACCGGCAGTTGCTGCAGGTGCATGGTGATGCGCTGCTGATTCTGGTGCCGCGTCATCCTGAGCGGTTCGATGCCGTGCATGCCTTGTGCACCGAGCAGTTCGCCACGGTGCGCCGCTCCGCCGGCACGTCGGTGGATGCCCGGACGCAAGTGCTGCTGGGTGACACCATGGGTGAGTTGCTGTTTCTCTACGCCTTGGCCGACATCGCCTTTGTCGGTGGCAGCCTGGTGGCCACGGGCGGCCATAACCCACTGGAGCCCGCGGCATTGGCATTGCCGGTGCTCATGGGGCCGCATGTGTTCAACTTCCTTGAGATCAGCGCGATGCTGCGCGAGGCGGGGGCGTTGCAACAGGTCGATGATGCCGACGGGCTGGCCGAGGCGGTGCGTCGCTTGATCGAGCTGCCCCAGGATGCGCAGCGCATGGGCGAGGCGGGCAGGGCGGTGATGCGGGCCAACCAGGGCGCCTTGCAGCGCTTGCTGGATGGGCTGGGCAAGTTTCTTGGCTGACTCTGGTGTTGGCGCGTCGCGGGCGTGCCCGCGAAGCGCCAACACCTGCCTCAAGGCCTGCGCTCAAAGTTCTTGGCAGCCGCTGCAGCCAGGTCCGGTGGCAGGAAGTCCTTGTCCGGGTTGTAGTCCGGCTTGAGGTACTGCTTGAGGTCCTGCAGGTCCTGCGGGCTCAAGGTCCCGGCCGCCTGCTTCAGGCTCAGGTTGTCGAGAATGTAGTCATAACGGCTGTTGTTGTAGTCGCGCACCGAGGTGTACAGCTGGCGCTGGGCGTCGAGCACGTCGACGATGTTGCGGGTACCGACCTGGTAGCCGATCTCGGTGGCTTCCAGGGCGCTCTGGTTGGAAATGATCGACTGCTTGCGCGCCTGCACCTGCTCCACATCGGTGTTCACCGCGCGGTGCAGGTTGCGGGTGTTCTCCACCACCTGGCGGCGCAGGCTTTCGCGTTGCTGCTCGCTCTGGCTCAAGCGCTGGTAGGCCTCGCGCACCTGCGAGCTGGTCAGGCCACCGCTGTAGATCGGGATGTTCAGCTGCAGGCCGACGGTGGTCTGCTCCACGTCACCGCTGTAATGCACATTGGGCAGCGCAGCCGAGTTGCTGAAACCCAGGTTGTCGTTGTCGCCTTTTTGGTACTGAGCCACCGCATCGAGGGTCGGAGCGTGGCCGGCCTTGCGCTGGCGCAGGGTTTCTTCGGCGGCGGCAACGGCATGGTTGGTGGCAAGCAGGTTGAGGTTCTGGCGACCAGCGGTTTCTACCCAGGCCTTGGCGTCGTTGGGAGTCGGCACCTTCACCGGAAGTGTGTGGACCACACCCTGGATCGAGCTGTATTCGCGGTTGGTCAGGGTGACCAGGGCCTCGAAGGCATCCTGTACCTGGCGCTCTGCGACGATCCGGTTGGCCCGGGCGGTGTCGTAGCTGGCCTGCGACTGCAGCACGTCGGTCTTGTCGGAGAGGCCGACGTCGAAACGTTCGTTGGACTGGTCCAGCTGACGCTTGAACGCCGCTTCCTCGGCTTTGGTCGCCGCCAGGTTGTCCTGGGCACGCAGCACGGTGAAGTAATTCTGCGCAGTCTGCAGGATCAAGTTTTGCTCGGTCGCCGACAGTTGCAGTGCCGCCTGCTCGTTGACCGCTTCGGCAGCCTGCAACTGGAACCAGCGATCGGCGCGGAAGATCGGTTGCGAAAGGGTCGCGCTCCAGCTGTTGCCGCTGCGGTTGATGGTCGTCGAAGGCTGGTCGAGCTTGGTGCGGGTATTCTGCATCTCGGCACCGGCCGAGAGGTTTGGCAACAGGCCGGCGCGGGCCTGCGGCACGACTTCTTTCTGGGCGCCATAATCGGCACGGGCGGCAGCAAGATCGGCGTTGTTGTCGACCGCTTCCTGGTAAACACTGACCAGATCGGTCTTTACCGTCGTGGGCATGTCCGCTGCCCAGACCACTCCGTTGGACGCACAAGACACGGCTATCGCCAGTGAAAGTTTGCGCAGCATAGAGGCAATCCTTGTACGAAATTTAATTACTGAACTGTTGAGTATCGAGCGACGGGCCAGTGTAGTGCCATGCGCACCCGTCAACAATCATAGGCTGTGCCTTTCATCTCCCCTGCGTTTTACCCGCTTGGCTTTGCCGACCACTCCAGTCTAGACTGCGGATGTTCTTGTCGGGGTGCCTTGAAGCAAAGGCTGAGATCGCAGAGGTGCGGATCCCGTTGAACCTGATCAGGTTAGCGCCTGCGTAGGGAACAAGATTGCTCGCCTTCCCGGGGAGCCTCTTGTGCCAGGTCCGGGAATGTCGCAGCTGCATGCAGCTTCAGGCACCCCCATATCCGGCACTGCACCCATCAAGGGTGCGTCCACGTCTTTCAGGTTCACCCCGACATTCCACTGCTAGGAAGCCGTCTGGAGAGCCTGTAATGACCAAACAAGAAAAAACGATCAACCTCAGCGAATCGGCGCAAGTCGATCAGCAGTCCGTGCAACCGTTCCCGCGTTCGCGCAAGGTCTACGTCGAAGGCTCGCGCCCGGACATCCGTGTGCCCATGCGCGAAATCAGCCTGGACGACACCCCGACCGACTTCGGCGGCGAAAGCAATGCCCCGGTACTGGTCTACGACACCTCCGGCCCGTACACCGACCCCAACGTCATCATCGATGTACGCAAGGGCCTGGCCGATGTGCGTTCGGCCTGGATCGACGCGCGCGGTGATACCGAGCGCCTGGGCGGCCTGAGCTCCGACTTCGGCCAGCAGCGTCTGAACGATGCCGAGCTGGCCAAGCTGCGCTTCGCCCACGTGCGCAACCCGCGCCGGGCCAAGGCTGGCGCCAACGTCTCGCAGATGCATTACGCCCGCCAGGGCATCATCACCGCCGAGATGGAATACGTGGCCATCCGCGAGAACATGAAGCTGCAGGAAGCACGCGCTGCGGGCCTGCTCGACGATCAGCATGCCGGCCACAGCTTCGGTGCCAACATCCCGAAAGAAATCACCCCGGAATTCGTTCGCCAGGAAATCGCCCGTGGCCGAGCGATCATTCCGGCCAACATCAACCACCCGGAAGTGGAGCCGATGATCATCGGCCGCAACTTCCTGGTGAAGATCAACGGTAACATCGGCAACAGTGCCCTGGGCTCCTCGATCGAGGAAGAAGTGGCCAAGCTGACCTGGGGCATCCGCTGGGGCTCGGACACCGTCATGGACCTGTCCACCGGCAAGCACATCCACGAAACCCGCGAGTGGATCATCCGCAACTCGCCCGTGCCGATCGGTACAGTGCCAATCTACCAGGCGCTGGAAAAGGTCAATGGTGTGGCCGAGGACCTGACCTGGGAGCTGTTCCGCGACACCTTGATCGAACAGGCCGAGCAGGGCGTCGACTACTTCACCATCCACGCCGGTGTGCTGCTGCGCTACGTGCCGCTGACCGCCAAGCGGGTCACCGGTATCGTCAGTCGTGGTGGTTCGATCATGGCCAAGTGGTGCCTGGCGCACCACAAAGAGAACTTCCTGTACACGCACTTCGACGAGATCTGCGAAATCATGAAGGCCTATGACGTCAGCTTCTCGCTGGGTGATGGCCTGCGCCCAGGCTCGATCGCTGACGCCAACGACGCCGCCCAGTTCGGTGAGCTGGAAACCCTCGGCGAGCTGACCAAGATCGCCTGGAAGCATGATGTGCAGTGCATGATCGAAGGCCCCGGCCACGTGCCGATGCAGCTGATCAAGGAGAACATGGACAAGCAGCTGGAGTGCTGCGACGAGGCGCCGTTCTACACCCTCGGCCCGCTGACCACCGACATCGCTCCGGGTTACGACCACATCACCTCCGGGATTGGTGCGGCAATGATCGGCTGGTTCGGTTGCGCCATGCTCTGCTACGTCACGCCCAAGGAGCACCTGGGCCTGCCGAACAAGGATGACGTCAAGACCGGCATCATTACCTACAAGATCGCCGCCCATGCCGCCGACCTTGCCAAGGGCCATCCGGGCGCACAGATTCGTGACAATGCCTTGTCCAAGGCACGCTTCGAATTCCGCTGGGAAGACCAGTTCAACCTCGGCCTGGACCCGGACACCGCACGCGCCTTCCACGACGAGACCCTGCCGAAGGAATCGGCCAAGGTTGCGCACTTTTGCTCGATGTGCGGGCCGAAATTCTGCTCGATGAAGATCACCCAGGAAGTGCGCGAATACGCGGCCAAGATCGAGGCCGTGGACGTGACGGTCGAGCAAGGCATGCGCGAGCAGGCCGAACGGTTCCGCCAGGAAGGCAGCCAGCTCTACCACAAAGTGTAAGAACGCCACCATTCCCTTTGTGGGAGCGGCGGTTCGCCGCTCCCACAAAGGGGTGGCCAATGTCTCATCAATTCTTCCTGCGAATATAACAATGACATCACCCAGCCAATTCTCCCCCGACTACCCGGTCCCCACCCACCAGCGCATCTTTGGCGCCCGTGACCTGTTCTCGCTGTGGTTCTCTCTGGGCATCGGCCTGATGGTCCTGCAGGTCGGTGCCATGCTGGCCCCTGGCCTTGGCCTGGCCGGCGCGGTCCTGGCTATCGCCCTAGGCACCGGTGTCGGTGTGCTGCTGCTAGGCGCTGCCGGGGTCATTGGCAGTGATACCGGCCTGTCGGCCATGGGCACCTTGAAGCTGAGCCTGGGTAGCCATGGCGCGCGCTTGCCGGCACTGCTCAACCTGTTGCAACTGGTGGGCTGGGGCGCCTTCGAGATCATCGTCATGCGCGATGCTGCCAGCCTGCTGGGCGCGCGGGCGTTCGGCGAAGACAGTGCCTGGAACAGCCCGATGCTCTGGACGCTGTGCTTCGGTGGTTTGGCCACTCTGCTGGCGGTCAGCGGCCCGTTGGCGTTCGTGCGCAAGGTGCTGCGTGCCTGGGGTATCTGGCTGCTGCTGGGGGCGTGCCTGTGGCTGACCTGGAACCTGTTCGCCAAGGCCGACCTGGCTGAGCTGTGGAGCCGCGCCGGGGATGGTTCGATGTCGCTGGCCGTTGGCTTCGACATCGCCATTGCGATGCCGTTGTCATGGTTGCCGTTGATCGCCGACTACTCGCGTTTCGCCCGTAACGGCAAACATGTATTCGGCGGAACCGTCCTGGGCTACTTCATCGGCAACACCTGGCTGATGAGCCTGGGCGTGGCGTACACCCTGGCCTTTGCCGCCAGCGGCGAGGTCAATGCGCTGCTGCTGGCCCTCGCGGGTGCCGGCATGGGTATCCCACTGCTGTTGATCCTGCTGGACGAGTCGGAAAAGGCCTTTGCCGATATTCACTCGGCTGCCGTTTCCACTGGCGTGCTGTTGCCACTGAAGGTCGAGCACCTTGCCTTGGCCATTGGTGTGCTATGCACCCTGATCGCCTTGCTGGCGCCATTGGCCCAGTACGAGAACTTCCTGTTGCTGATCGGTTCGGTGTTCGCGCCACTGTTCGGCGTGGTGCTGATGGACCACTACGTGATCCGTCGCCGTCGTCTGCCGACCCAGGTCGGTGGCTTGCACTGGCAGGCGCTGCTGGCCTGGGTGGTGGGTGTGGTGGCCTATCATGTGATCGCCGCCAAGGCACCGGAGCTGGGCGCTACCCTGCCAGCACTGCTGCTGGCAGGTGGGTTGCATGGCCTGCTGAGTTTCAGCCGCGGCCGGGAAACAGCTCAGGCTTGAGCACGCCGTTCAGGCGTGGGTAAGGGATCTTCAGCTCCACGTGGCCCATGGAGTAGGGCGCGATGGCGTAGACCTCGTACTTCACCACCACAGCGCCGTACGTCAGGGCGATGTGCGGCGAGCGCTTGAAGGGCCAGGTCTTGACGAACTCGGCGTCCTTGTCCATGCCCACGCTGATCAGCCAGGCACGGTGCGACTCTTCCACGGTCTTCCAGAAGGTTTCTTCCTGGCCTGGCACCAGCATGTCCTGCAGGGTCAGCACCTTGTCCAGCTTGCGCGAATAGTTGATGAAGCCGCGCCCCGGCATGCCGTGGGCACCGCCGCTGTCGAGGTAGCTGGACAGCTCGATGATCACCAGCCCGTCATGCTGCTCGCGTACCTTGGCTTGCAGGTAGCTGCTGTTGCGTTTGTCGGCACTGGCCAGGTATTGCTGCTCGTAGGCCTGGAGGGTGCTTGGCGCGGTGCCATGCTGATTGTCTTCGGTCAGTTGCAGCAGGCGCTTTTCGACGATGGCGTCGAGCTTGGGCTGGGCCGGGAAGTGCACGGTGTCAATGTTCACCAGCGGGCAGTCACTGGCGCTGCAGCCGGGTTTGACGTGCTCCCAGGCATCACGCTTGACCTCGAGCGGGGTCCGGTAATTGGGTGCGAACAGACTCTGGCAGGCGCCCAGAGCGAGTGCCAGCACGGCCACGGAAGTCAGTTTGACAAGTGTCATGATGATCCTTGCAGAACAGGGAAAAGTCGGCCTTTGACCGTCTGCGCGGCCTTCAGTTCGCCACTAAGCTAACAGAGTGAAGGCGTGCTGTCCCGAGTGCACGAATGGTTGCCGGAAAGGGGTGAAACGGGCAACCGTGCAGAGTAGGATGGCGCGATGCGGTAATTGAGGTAATGAGGATTTCCATGTCAGACAGGTTGAATTCGGTGCCCAAGGCGGTCGAGATCGTCAAGCGGGCCAACTGCTTCAAGGGCTTCTACAAGCTCGACAAGGTGCAGCTGCGCCATGAGCTGTTCGCGGGTGGCATGAGCCGTGAGATCAGCCGTGAGCTGTTCGTGCGTCACGATGCGGTCTGCGTGTTGCCTTACGACCCGCTGCGCGATGAGGTGGTGCTGATCGAGCAGTTCCGTGTCGGCGCCTTGGGCAAGGTCGACAACCCTTGGCTGATCGAGATGGTTGCCGGGCTGATCGACAGGGAAGAAGAGCTGGAAGACGTCGCGCATCGCGAAGCCGAAGAAGAAGCCGGGCTGGCGATAGGCGCCCTGTGGCCGATCACCCGTTACTTCCCTTCACCCGGCGGCAGTGATGAGTACGTGCACCTGTACCTTGGCCGCTGCACCAGTGAAGGCGCGGGTGGCCTGCATGGCCTGGAAGAAGAAAGCGAGGACATACGTGTACGCGTGTGGTCGTTCGACGATGCAATGCAGGCCGTGCGCGATGGTCAAATCTGCAACGCGGCGACCATCATCAGCCTGCAGTGGCTGGCGCTGAACAAAGATGAAGTTCGAGGTATGTGGAAGTGAACCTCTTGCGTGAGCGTTATCGGGTTGATCTGGCCGGGCTGCAAGCAGCCTGCGAGGCCAACTATGCCCGGCTCATGCGCCTGCTGCCTGATATGCGTACAACCCAGAGTTCGCGGCGCATCGGCATGACCCAGGGCGACCAGATGCTCGGCGTGCTGGTGCTCGATGTGCTGCTGGCCTGTCCGTACACCACTACTTTACGCGTGCGCCAGGAGCACAGCCTGCCCTGGCTGCCGGTGCCGCACCTGGAGGTGCAGGTGTATCACGATGCGCGTATGGCCGAAGTGGTCAGCGCCGAGCATGCCCGCCGCCTGCGCAGCATCTACCCGTACCCCAACGAGGCCATGCACCAGCCGGACGAGAAGGCGCAGCTCAATCTGTTCCTCGGCGAATGGCTCAGCCATTGCCTGGCCTGTGGTCACGAATTGGCAAGTGTGCGCTGAAATGTGACCTGGTTCGGGTGTGAGTGTTTGCTCGCAGCCGTTCCAGCGCCATAATTCGCGCAGTACCCGTTCGAGGAGACGGCCGTTGCCGCACCCAGACTCTTCCCCTGCGCCCGTGCATGTGGTGCAACTGACCGATGCCCACCTGTTCGCCAACCCGGCGGGCACCTTGCTGGGCCTCAATACCCGCGACAGCCTGCGCCATGTGGTGGCCCAGGTTCGTCGCGAGCAGCCGCGTGTCGACTTGCTGTTGTGCACCGGTGACCTGTCCCAGGATGGCAGTGTTGCGTCGTATGAAGCGTTCCGAGAGCTGACCGGCGAATTTGCCGTACCGACTCGCTGGTTGCCGGGCAACCATGATGAAGCCAAGGCCATGAGCGAGGTCGCGCCAGAGCTGGTGCAGTCGGTGACCGACATCGGCAACTGGCGCGTGGTCATGCTCAACACGGCGGTGCAGGGCGCTACCCATGGATTGCTTGAACAGAACCAGTTGTCGACCCTCGATGATGCTCTGGCCTCGGCCGGCGAGCGCTATTGCCTGGTGTGCTGTCACCATCAGCCGGTGGATATCGGTTGCGCCTGGATCGCCCCGATCGGTTTGCGCAATGCCGATGAATTGTTGCAGCGGTTGCGCGGTTATCCACAGGTGAAGGCGTTGCTTTGGGGGCACATTCATCAGGAGTGGGATCAATGGCGCGATGGCTTGAGGCTACTGGCCACGCCGTCGACCTGCATCCAGTTCGCGGCGGGTAGCGAGGACTTCAAGGTCAGCGAAGAACAGCCGGGTTATCGCTGGCTGCGCCTGCATGCCGATGGGCGAGTGGAGACTGGGGTGGAGCGGGCCACTGATTTTGAAGTGAAACTTGACTTCAATAGCGCGGGATATTGAAGAGCCCCGGGCTGCGCTGCAGTCTCAGCCTTTTGAAGAAATTGTTGCGAAATTGGCCATCCGGCGCCAAAACCCGGCGAACGCGCTACACTGCGCGTCCCTGCGCCCGCACGATCGGGCGCGAAGCCACAGATTCCGGGGGCAGCATGTCGGGTTCCATCCTCTATATCCATGGCTTCAACAGCTCGCCAGTGTCCACCAAGGCGCGCCAGCTCGTGGCGGTGATGCAGCAGCTGGGCCTTTCGCAGCAGCTGCGCGTTCCGGAATTGCACCACCACCCACGCCAGGCCATGGTCCAGCTCGAAGCTGCCATCGCCGAGCTCGGGGCGCCCCTGCTGGTCGGCAGTTCGCTCGGCGGCTACTATGCCACCCATCTGGCCGAGCGCCATGGCCTGAAAGCCTTGCTGGTAAACCCGGCAGTCACCCCGCACAAGCGCTTCGACGGTTATCTGGGTGCCCAGCGCAACCACTACACTGGCGAGACTTGGGAGCTGACCCTGGACCATGTGCAGGCCCTGGCCGAACTGGAAGTGCCGGCGCCGACCGACCCAGGCCGCTATCAAGTGTGGCTGCAGACCGCCGATGAAACTTTGGACTATCGCCACGCCGAGCAGTATTACCGGGCTTGCGCGCTGCGCATCCAGGCTGGTGGCGACCACAGTTTCCAGGGCTTTGCCGAGCAGATGCCAGGCCTGCTGGCCTTCGCCGGCATTGCCCGGCAGCAGTATGCGGCGCTCGATTTTTCTGTATTTTGATCTTTTTGCATTCACCAGACTGACGACGAGAATCCATGGCCAATCCCAGCGCTAGCGCCTATAACGCAGACGCCATCGAAGTCCTCTCCGGCCTCGACCCGGTGCGTAAACGCCCGGGCATGTACACCGATACCAGCCGGCCTAACCACCTGGCCCAGGAAGTCATCGACAACAGTGTCGACGAAGCCCTGGCCGGCCACGCCCGGTCGGTGCAGGTCATTCTCCATGCCGACCACTCGCTGGAAGTCAGCGACGATGGCCGTGGCATGCCGGTGGATATCCACCCTGAAGAGGGGGTGTCGGGCGTTGAGCTGATCCTCACCAAGCTGCATGCCGGCGGCAAGTTCTCCAACAAGAACTACCAGTTCTCCGGTGGCCTGCACGGCGTGGGTATTTCGGTGGTCAACGCCCTGTCGACTCAGGTGCGCGTACGCGTCAAGCGCGACGGCAACGAGTACCAGATGACCTTCGCCGATGGCTTCAAGGCCAGCGAGCTGGAGGTGGTCGGCACGGTCGGCAAGCGCAACACCGGTACCAGCGTGTACTTCAGCCCCGACCCGAAGTATTTCGATTCGTCGAAGTTTTCCATCAGCCGTCTCAAACACGTGCTCAAGGCCAAGGCCGTGCTGTGCCCGGGCCTGCTGGTCAGCTTCGAGGACAAGGCCAGCGGCGAGAAGGTCGAGTGGCACTACGAAGACGGCCTGCGTTCCTACCTGGTCGACTCGGTCAGCGAGTTCCAGCGCCTGCCCGACGAGCCGTTCTGCGGCAGCCTGGCGGGTAACAAGGAGGCCGTCGACTGGGCCTTGCTGTGGCTGCCCGAAGGCGGTGACAGCGTTCAGGAAAGCTACGTCAACCTGATCCCCACCGCCCAGGGCGGTACCCACGTCAACGGCCTGCGCCAGGGCCTGCTCGATGCCATGCGCGAGTTCTGCGAATTCCGCAACCTGTTGCCGCGCGGCGTCAAGCTGGCGCCGGAAGACGTCTGGGAGCGCATCACCTTCGTCCTTTCGATGAAGATGCAGGAACCCCAGTTCTCCGGCCAGACCAAGGAACGCCTGTCGTCCCGTGAGGCCGCCGCGTTCGTCTCCGGTGTGGTCAAGGACGCCTTCAGTCTGTGGCTCAACGCCCACCCTGAGCTGGGCATGCAGCTGGCGGAACTGGCCATCAGCAACGCAGGCCGTCGCCTCAAGGCCAGCAAGAAGGTCGAGCGCAAGCGCATTACCCAGGGCCCGGCGTTGCCAGGCAAACTGGCCGATTGCGCCGGGCAGGACCCGATGCGCGCCGAACTGTTCCTGGTCGAGGGTGACTCCGCCGGTGGTTCGGCAAAGCAGGCCCGCGACAAGGAATTCCAGGCCATCCTGCCGCTGCGTGGCAAGATCCTCAACACCTGGGAAGTGGACGGCGGCGAAGTCCTGGCCAGCCAGGAAGTGCACAACATCGCCGTGGCCATCGGTGTCGACCCGGGCGCGGCCGACCTGTCGCAACTGCGCTATGGCAAGATCTGCATCCTCGCCGACGCCGACTCCGACGGCCTGCACATTGCCACTTTGCTCTGCGCATTGTTCGTCCAGCACTTCCGCCCGCTGGTCGAGGCCGGCCATGTCTACGTTGCCATGCCGCCGCTGTACCGCATCGACCTGGGCAAGGACATCTACTACGCCCTCGACGAAGCCGAGCGTGACGGCATCCTCGACCGCCTGGTGGCCGAGAAGAAGCGCGGCAAGCCGCAGGTCACCCGATTCAAGGGCCTGGGTGAGATGAACCCGCCGCAGCTGCGCGAAACCACCATGGACCCGAACACCCGGCGCCTGGTCCAGCTGACCCTGGACGACGTGCAAGGCACCACCGAGATCATGGACATGCTGCTGGCCAAGAAGCGCGCCGGCGACCGCAAGAACTGGCTGGAAACCAAAGGCAACCTGGCTGAGGTACTGGTTTGATTCGTCTGTTGGTCGCGGCCTGCCTGGCGCTGGTTGCCTTGCCGAGCCTGGCGGGCAACTGGCCGGAGCTGAAGCTGGCCTCCGAGCACCCGATCGAGGGAATGCGTGGCGGCAACCTGTCCGGCCTGGTCGAGTGCCGGGGCGGGCTCTGGGGTGTTTCCGATCGTGATGACGACCGCATTTACCGCTTCGACCAGCAGGACGCCGTCTGGCGCGCGCAGCCGCTGACCTTCACGCCACCCCCCGTGCCCGAGAGCGGCCTGCCGTGGGGGTTGAAGTCGCGTAACTGGGCGGCCTCCTACGTGCGCGGTGGCGAGCTGGATTACGAAGGCATCACCTGCGATCAGGCAGGCAATCTCTACCTGGTCAGCGAGGCCCATGCGGCGGTGTTGCAACTGCCTGCCGGGGGGGAGCCGGAGTGGCTGAAGATCGACCCGGCGATGGTGCGCCAGGCCCGTGCCAGCGGCATGCTGCTCAACTTCAATGCCTTGTTCGAAGGCCTGGCCATCAACCCGGAAGGTGATCGCCTGTGGCTGGCGGCCGAGCGCGAGCGGCGCGGCCTGGTGGCCATCGAGCGCCAGCAGTCGGTGTGGACCTGCGGGCGCAGCTGCGTGTTGCTGAGCGAAGCCGGGGTCGAGATGCAGCCACCGCAGATGCCCAACCCCCGGGCACTGTCGCGTGACTTTGCCGACCTCGCCTGGTTCGAGGGCAAGCTGTTCACCCTCGAACGCAATGCCTACCGCGTGTGCCGGCGCGATGCCACCGATGGCAAGGTCGAGCAGTGCTGGTCGTTCGCCGCCGAGGCATTGGTGCCGGAACGCCGCTACGACCAGCCGTATGGCCTGGCCGAAGCGCTGGTGATCGATGCCAAGGGCGCCTGGATCGGCCTGGACAACAACAACGGTGATCGCGCCGACGGCGAAAGCCGGCCGATCGTCTGGCGCTTCGAGGCACCGCAGGGCGGCTGGAGCGCCACCCCATGAGCCAGCCACCGGGCAAGCGCGCCGGCAAGGTCCTGATGATCCTCGCCTGGGCGGCGGGGCTGTTTCTTGCCACGCGCTTCTTCGGGCAATGGGAAGACCACGAGCGCAACCCGAACACCCAGGTGCAATCGTCCCATGGCGACGGTTTCATCGAAGTGCGCCTGCTGAGCAATGGCCAGGGGCACTTCGTGCTGGACGGCGCGATCAACGGCCAAGTGGTGCATTTCATGCTCGATACCGGAGCCACCGATGTGGCGATCCCGGAGTCACTGGCCAAGGACCTGAACCTGCAGCGTGGCAGCCCGGTGATGCTGAGCACCGCCAACGGCCGTACCGAAGGCTACCGCACCCGGCTGGATGGCCTGCAGTTGGGTGATATCCACCTGCAGAATGTGCGCGCCCTGGTGGTGCCGGGCCTGGACGGGCAGACCGTGCTGCTGGGCATGAGCGCCCTGAAACAACTTGAATTTACCCAGCGCGGCGGCACCATGCTGCTGCGCCAGAACCTGAAATGACGAGGCCCGCATGAGCGACTCACTGGAACTCAGCCTGGACGGCGTCGAACGCCGCTCGCTGGCTGACTTCACCGAACAGGCCTACCTCAACTATTCCATGTACGTGATCATGGACCGGGCCTTGCCGCACATCGGCGACGGCCTCAAGCCGGTGCAGCGACGCATCGTCTATGCCATGAGCGAGTTGGGGCTCGATGCCGACGCCAAGCACAAGAAGTCCGCCCGTACCGTCGGCGACGTGCTCGGCAAGTTCCACCCCCACGGCGACTCGGCCTGTTATGAAGCCATGGTGCTGATGGCGCAGCCGTTCAGCTATCGCTATACCTTGGTCGACGGCCAGGGCAACTGGGGTGCGCCGGACGATCCGAAGTCGTTCGCCGCCATGCGTTACACCGAGGCACGCCTGTCGCGTTATTCGCAAGTGTTGCTCAGCGAAGTGGGCCAGGGCACCGTCGACTGGGTGCCGAACTTCGACGGCACGCTGGAGGAGCCTGCAGTACTGCCGGCGCGCCTGCCGAACATCCTGCTCAACGGTACCACCGGTATCGCCGTGGGCATGGCCACCGACGTTCCGCCACACAACCTGCGTGAAGTGGCCAGCGCCTGCGTGCGCCTGCTCGACGAGCCCAAGGCCACCATCGAGCAACTGTGCGAGCACATCCAGGGCCCGGACTACCCGACCGAAGCTGAAATCGTCACCCCGCGCGCGGAAATCCAGAAGATCTACGAAAGCGGCCGCGGTTCGATCCGCATGCGCGCTGTGTACCGCGTCGAAGATGGTGACATCGTGGTCACCGCGCTGCCGCACCAGGTCTCCGGGGCCAAGGTGCTGGAGCAGATCGCCGCGCAGATGCAGGCCAAGAAGCTGCCGATGGTCGCCGACCTGCGTGACGAATCGGACCACGAGAACCCGTGCCGTATCGTCATCATCCCGCGCTCCAACCGCGTCGATGCCGACGAACTGATGCAGCACCTGTTCGCCACCACCGACCTTGAGAGCAGCTACCGGGTCAACGTCAACATCATCGGCCTCGACGGCCGTCCGCAGCTGAAGAACCTGCGCGCGCTGCTGCTGGAGTGGCTGGAGTTCCGCACCAACACCGTTCGCCGCCGCTTGCAGCACCGCCTGGACAAGGTGGAAAAGCGCCTGCACCTGTTGGACGGCTTGCTGACCGCGTTCCTCAACCTGGATGAAGTGATCCACATCATCCGTACCGAAGAGCACCCCAAGCAGGCCCTGATCGAGCGCTTCCAGCTCACCGAGATTCAGGCCGACTACATCCTCGAGACCCGCCTGCGTCAGCTGGCGCGCCTGGAAGAGATGAAGATCCGAGGCGAGCAGGACGAACTGCTCAAGGAGCAGGCCAAGCTGCAGGCCCTGCTGGGCAGCGATGCCAAGCTGCGCAAGCTGGTGCGTAGCGAGCTGATCAAGGACGCCGAAACCTATGGCGACGACCGCCGCTCGCCAATCGTCGAGCGCGCCGAAGCCAAGGCCCTGTCGGAAAACGAGCTGATGCCGACCGAGCCGGTCACCGTGGTGCTGTCGGAAAAAGGCTGGGTGCGTTGTGCCAAGGGCCACGACATCGACGCGACCGGCCTGTCCTACAAGGCCGGCGACGGCTTCAAGGCCGCTGCTGCAGGCCGTTCCAATCAGTTTGCCGTGTTGATCGACTCCACCGGGCGTAGTTATTCGGTGGCCGCACATACCCTGCCATCGGCGCGCGGCCAGGGCGAGCCGCTGACCGGGCGCCTGACGCCACCGCCTGGAGCGACCTTCGAATGCGTGCTGCTGCCAGACGATGATGCACTGTACGTGGTGGCCTCGGACGCCGGTTACGGCTTCGTGGTCAAGGGCGAGGACCTGCAGGCCAAGAACAAGGCCGGCAAAGGCCTGCTCAGCTTGCCTAACGGTGCCAAGGTCATGACCCCGCGCCCGGTGGCCAATCGCGAGCAGGACTGGCTGGCGGCGGTGACCACCGAAGGCCGCTTGCTGGTGTTCAAGGTTTCCGACCTGCCACAGTTGGGTAAAGGCAAGGGCAACAAGATCATCGGTGTGCCCGGTGATCGGGTCGCCAGTCGTGAAGAATTTGTCACCGATCTGGCGGTGGTTGCCGAGGGTGCAACCCTTGTATTGCAAGCCGGCAAGCGTACCCTGTCTCTGAAGCCAGACGACTTGGAGCACTACAAGGGCGAACGTGGCCGACGCGGCAGCAAGCTGCCACGCGGCTTCCAGCGTGTCGACGGGTTGCAGGTGGAACTGCCGGCATAATCCGACGAAATGTCTGGAACGGCAATTTCAGCGCCGTTCCAGGCAGAAATGCTGGAGTCGGGCCGATATTTCGCGGATGATAGTGCCCCTGTGGTGCCGGCGTGGCCGTGTGCCCGATTGAATATCTATCAGTATCACTGCGGTTTGCCTGGTAGCGACCGCCTGGATGGGTTGAATGAAATTCCTGCGCCTTCCATTTGCGCTGTTGATGACGGGTTTGCTGGGACTGAGCGGATGCAGCATGCATCAGCCGGTTGCCCTGTACCAACTCGACAGCGGTGATCCTGGCCAGCCTTCGCAGAGTGCGGGCATGGCCGTGGTGCTCGGCCCAGTGTCGGTAGCCGATTACCTGCAGCGTGAAACCTTCTTGCAGCGTCAGGCCGATGGCAGCCTGAGTTCGGCGACCGACGGTCGTTGGGCCGGCAGCCTGTCAGCAGACATCGATCAATTGCTGGTGCGCCAACTCGCCTGGCGCCTGGATAGCCAGCGCGTGGTGCTGGCCCCGGCCAGCACTGGCTTCACCCCGGACGTGCAGGTGCTGCTGTCGATCACTCGCCTGGACTCGGGCAAGAACCAGCCAGCGATTCTCGATGCGCAATGGCGCCTGCTCGACCGTCGTGGCCATGTGCATGACAACCGTATCGTTCACCTTGAGCAGCCGCACGAGGGCAGCGAGTCGTCCCAGGTTCAGGCCCAGGGGCAGTTGCTGCAGAAGCTTGCCGAACAGTTGAGCACGGCGGTCAAGCCGCTGGCCAATCAGTCTGCGGTTGCCGAAGAAGCACCGAAGAAGCAGGCAGCGCCGGTACAGGTCAAGAAAGGACCGGAGAAGTCGAAGATCCCGATGGCTTCGCCGATTCGCACCGATATGGAAGTCTATCGGTTCTGATCGAACCGCCAGCCACAAAAAAGCCCGCATGCTCGCGGGCTTTTTTGTGGGTGAAGACTTTGTATTGTCTGTGCCGGCCTCTTCGCGGGTGAACCCGCGAAGAGGCAGTCCAGATATCAGGCCCGGCGCTCGTGCATCCGCGCCAACTGACGCTCCAGCATCGAAGGGTAAGGCTCCATCAGCCGCTCCACACAGCAAGCCCCTTCAGGGCTGGCAATCGGGCGGATGCGGGCGCGCTTGCGGATCAGTTCGTCATCACTGATCTGTCGCTCCACCAACAGCAGGTTGCGGCTGTGTTGCGACAGAGCCAGCGCGTCCTGGGCCTTTTCGGCCATCAGCAGGTCGACCTGTTCCAGCCCCTGCAGGTCATCACCCAGGGCCAGGCCCAGCTGCAGTTGCAGGGTGATGCCACTGTCGGCCACTTCGATCTGCAGGGCATGGCCCAGCGCACGCAGCAGCTCACCACAGCAGATGGCGTTGGTCAGGTAATCCTCACCGCAGTCGCGGCTGTGGAACAGCACCAGCGTGCTGCCATCGTTGAGCGTGTGGATGTCGCCTTCATACAGCGAGGCAGCCTGCTCCAGGCAGCCACGATAGCGTTCCAGCAGCTCGGTCAGGCGCGTGCGGGGCAGGCGACGCAGTTGCTCCTGGGAGCCCAGTTGAACGGCCAGCACAGCAGTGTTCTGTGGCTCGTCGGACTCGATCACGGCAGGCTTGGACGCTGGTTGCTCCTCGTCGTCCAGCAGTCCGGCGAAGGCCTCGTCGTCGTCCTCGTCCGCCTGGACCACGGCCTTGGCGCGCTGTGCGGGCTTGGCCGGGGCTTCGTCGTGCAGGTCTTCGAACTCGTCTTCGTCCTCTTCTTCCTCCGGTTCCGGCTCGGGCGGAGGTGGCGGCGCCAGGCGCGCATGTAGCTGGCGAGCGATGTCGCCGATCTCGTCCTGGCGGTCGATGGCCGGGGTGTAGGGGTGCGGGTCACGCAGCCATACCCGCAGCTGCAGCAGCGGCAGGGTGATATGGCGACCTTGGCGCAGGCTCAGGCTCAGCGCCAGGGCCAGCAGGATGGCGGCGAGGATGCCCATGCTCTGCAGGCTGATCAGCATCGGCTGCTGGAACTGGCTCATGTCCAAGCTGATGCGCAGCTGACCGGCGGTCACGTCCTGGAACGTGATCTTGGTCTGGTACAGGCCTTCGGCTTCGCCCAGCAGGCTGTTGCGCGGGCGCTGGCCGGCCTCGGCGAGGATTCGGTTATCCACGCTGTAGATGGCCGCATGGGCCACCAGCGGGTTCTTCACCAGGTTGCCCAGCAACACGTTGAGGCTGAGGATGTCATTGGACACCAGCAGCTCGGTCGCCGAGGTGGCGGTCTGGGTGGTCAGGCTCTGGCCGAGGGCGTCGGCCTGCTCGTGCATGGCCTGCTTGAACTGCAGGCCCATCACGCAGGCGTAGATCACCAGCGCCAGCGCCACCAGGAAAATGTTGGTGGTGGCGATGCGTAGTGCCAGGGGCACACGACGTTGGCGCAGGGCTCGGAAGATCATGATGAAGAAGTTGTCGGTTTTGACGGGCGTGGGCCGGTTCACAGAGCGCGGCTCTTAATGGCATAAAAGTGTTGGGCAGTATAGCGAGCAGTGTTTTGTCGGCAAAGTAGAGTTGGTGCCCGATGGTCATGGAAAATCGGTAGAATGCGCATTTTTCATCGAAGTCGGAGCCAGGTTGTGCGCGAAATCGTTCTGATCAACATCACCGGTGAGGACCGTCCGGGTCTCACCGCCGCCATTACCGGCGTCCTGCTCCAGGGCGGTGTGAACATCCTCGACATCGGCCTGGCGGTCATGCACGGCACCCTGTCGTTCGGCATCCTGGTCGATATCCCGGATAACGAAGTGGCTACCGGCCTGCTGCAAAGCGTGCAGTCCAAGGCCCACGAGCTGAACCTGCAAGCGCGTTACACGCCGATCTCCGAAGCCGACTACCAGCATTGGGCCGATGCCCAGGGCGAGGCGCGACATATCGCGACCCTGCTCAGCCGCAAGATCACCCCCGAGCAACTGCAACGGGTCAGCGCCGTCATCAGCCAGTATGGCCTGACCATCGAACGTATCGAGCGCCTGTCGGCGCGGGTTACCCTGGGCGCTCCGAGTGAGAAGGGCAAGGCGGCGCTGGAAATTTCCGTGCGTGGCGTGCCGAGTGACGCCCAGGCACTGCGTGCTGAGTTCTTCGCGTTGTCCGAAGAGTTGAACATCGACATCGCGTTCCAGAAGGACGACTTGTTCCGTCGCAACCGCCGCCTGGCGGTGTTCGACATGGACTCGACGCTGATCGAGGCTGAAGTCATCGATGAACTGGCAAAGGCCGCCGGCGTGGGTGAGCAGGTTGCCGCAATCACCGAGCGGGCCATGCGTGGCGAGCTGGACTTCCGCGCCAGCTTCAAGGAGCGCATGGCGCTGCTCAAGGGCCTGGATGTCGGCGTACTCGACGAGATCGGTGCTTCCCTGCGCCTGACCGAAGGTGCCGAGAACCTGTTCGCCGAGCTCAAGCGCCTGGGCTACAAGACGGCCATCCTGTCCGGTGGTTTCTCGTACTTCGCCAAGCAGGTGCAGGCGCGCCTGGGCATCGATTACGTGTTCGCCAACGAACTTGAAGTGGTTGATGGCAAGGTGACCGGCGTGGCCGTGGAGCCGATCGTCGATGCCCAGCGCAAGGCCGACCTGCTGCAACAGCTGGCCAGTGAAGAAGGCCTGCAGCTGGAACAGACCATCGCCGTGGGCGATGGCGCCAACGACCTGCCAATGCTGTCGCTGGCCGGCCTGGGCGTGGCCTTCCGCGCCAAGCCGCTGGTGCGCCAGTCGGCCAAGCAGGCGATTTCCACCCTGGGGCTGGATGGCGTGCTGTACCTGCTGGGCCTGCGCGACCGCGACGCCCGCGGCTGATCCGCCGTTAAAAAAAGGCCCTGCATGCGCATGCAGGGCCTTTTTTATTGCCAGGATCAAGCCTGTGCAGGGGTTGCCAGCAGTTCACCCATGCGCACAGCCGAAGCTGCACCCAGGGTCTGGGCCCATTTCACTTGCTCCGGCCCGAACAGCACGATTGCGGTCGAACCCAGCTTGAAGCGGCCCAGTTCGGCGCCTTTTTCCAGGTGAATCGGCGCACGGCTTTCTTCGTCGTAACGGAAGGTCTTCAGCTCACGCTTTGGCGGAGTGACCAGGCCTGCCCACACGGTCTCGATCGAAGCGACGATCATGGCGCCGACCAGGACCACGGCCATTGGCCCGCGCTCGGTATCGAACAGGCACACCACGCGCTCGTTGCGGGCGAACAGCTCCGGAACGTTCTCGGCAGTGGTCTGGTTGACCGAGAACAGGCGGCCCGGCACGTAGACCATCTCACGCAGGGTGCCGGCCAGCGGCATGTGCACGCGGTGGTAATCCTTCGGCGACAGGTAGATGGTGGCGAACTCACCGCCCATGAACGGCGCGGCCAGTGCCGGATCACCGCCGAGCAACTCAAGCGCGCTGAAACTGTGGCCCTTGGCCTGGAAGATACGACCGTGTTCGATCGGGCCCAACTGGCTGACGGCACCGTCGGCCGGGCAGAGAATTGCGCCTGGGGTTTCGTCCAGCGGGCGTGCACCTGGTTTCAGGGCGCGGGTGAAGAAGGCGTTGAAGTGCTCGTAGGCGGTGAGGTCTTCGACCAGCGCTTCGCTCATGTTCACCTGGTAGCGTTTGGCGAACCAGGCGGTGAAGGCGTTCTTGAACCAGCGCGCACGGCACTCGGCGACGCAGCCAGCCAGGCGCGACAGCAAGTGGTGCGGCAGCAGGTACTGGCTGAGGATGAACAGACGGGATTTCATTGAGTTGATTGTCCTTGAACTTCGACAGGCGTGTCCGGGTGGTTGCCCCATTCGCTCCACGAACCGGCATAGGCCTTGATGCGTGGGTAGCCGAGGGACTTGGCCACCAGGTAGGTGAAACCGGAGCGGCGGTGGGTCTGGCAGTGGGTGATCACTTCCTTGTCAGGTGTGATGCCCAATTGTTGCAGGACTTCAGCGATGTCCTTGCGGATGCGCAGATGGTCGTTGAGGTCCATACCGGCCGTCCACTCGAAATTGACGGCGCCGGGAATGTGCCCGGCTTTGGCGGCCAGGACTTTTTCGCCGTTGAATTCCTGCGGGCCGCGGGCATCCCAGACCACCAGGTCATTGGCGCCCAGACGGCTTTGCAGATATTCGCGTGTGGCAGTCGGCTCGCTGTGCAGTTGCAGGTGCACAGGGCCGTTGCCCGGCATTGGCACGTCAGTGGAGAGCTTGTCCGCTGGCCAGGCATGGATGCCGCCATTGAGGTAGTGGTAGCGCGAATGGCCGATGACATCGAGCAGCCAGATGAAGCGCCCGGCCCAGCCGCCACCTTCGTCGTCATACACCACGTAGACGGCATCGTCACGGTGGCCCAGTTCGCTGAACAGCTTTTCCAGATCGGCCAGGGCCGGGAGCAGGCCGGGCGCTGGAGGCTGGCCGAGTTGGGTGCGCTTGCCCTCGACGAAGCGGGCGCCGGGGATGTGCCCGCTGACATAGCGGTTGGCGCTGCTCAGGTCGACCAGGATCAGCTGGGGTGAATCCAGGCGCGGCAGCAGGTCTGCGGCTTCGATCACCAAAGGCAGGCCGGAAAAGTCAGTCATCCACGTTCTCCAGTGTGGAAAGAGAGGCGATTGTAGCGCAAGGCTCAGGCGCCGCGGTTGGCAAACACCGCCAGCGCACGCTCGATACATTGCGAAGTCTTGCCGAAGGCCTGCACGCTGACATCGGCCAGTGGTTTGCCACCCTGGTCGGCCACCGCCAGCATCAATACCTGGTCACCGACGGCCAGCGAGCGCAGCAACAGGTGTTCGCTGTGGAACAGCGCACGCAGCGGTGCCGGCAGCAGAGCCGAGAACTGGGCGTGGTTCTCGGGCGTCAGGCGCAGCTGGCCGACTTTGCTCATGAGCTTTTGCAGCAGCTTGTTCTGCTCGATATCCAGAGCGATGCCCCCGGCTTCCTTGGGCAGGCCGGCGATCTGCTGCACGCGCAGGTAATCGTCGGTCTTGCCCAGGCTCAGCAGCATGATGCGCTGCATCCCGCAGGCTTTCAGCGCTTCGCACGCGTGGGTGGCGAGGTGGACGGCATTGGTGAACGGGCTCGGTTGTGCCAGCAGTTCCTGGCACAGCTTGCGCCAGCGGCCAAGCGCTTCACTGGAAGGCGGTGGCGGGGTGAGCATGTCCGGGTGCGGGCGACGCTGGTCCCAGGGCCAGATCAGCGCCTCGGCAGGGTGGAACAGGGCATGGCGGGCGTGGCGCCGGGCACTGGCCGCTGCTTGTTGGTGAACCTGCTGTTGCACGTCTTCCAGCGAGGTCTGCAGGTACAGCGCGGTCAGCAGTTGCCAGCGCAGCAGATGCGGGTTGTCCCAGCCCACCTGCGCCGCCAGCGCCAGGTTGTTGGCCAGCAGCACAGTATTGGCCGGTTCGTTGAACCAGCGGCGCAAACCGGGTGCTTCGTCCAGGTGATGCTGCTGGCTGAGCGGGTCTTCTTCGCGCGCGATGCTCAGTACCAAGGCCAGTTGGTCGCGCTCTTCGAGCAGCAGGCGATAGCCTTGGGTCACCCATTTGGGCAGGCGCCAGTGTTCGGCCATGGCCTGGCACAGGGCGAAGATGCGCACGCCGAACAGTTCCTGCTCCACGTCTGCCGCGGGTTCGCCCTTGTGGATGACCCGCAGCTCCCAGGCGTCCAGCAGCTTGGGGTACGCCAGGGCCAGCGGCCACAGAGGGGCGAGGAATAGCAGGCTGCCCCAGTGGATCTCCTGCCACAGTCGCGCCAGGCGGCTGGCAAAAAGACCGTTGGCCTGTTGCGCGGCGTGCTGGCTGATCAGCAGGAACTGGCGCAGCACCGGCGGAATGTCGTCTTCCGGCAGGGCCGGCAGGCGCATCAGCAGTTCCTTGCTGCGCCCAAGGCCCAGGCGATTCAGGGCGACTTCCAGGCTTTCGGCGGGCTCGGCCTGGCTGGCGTTGGCGGGGTGGTTGGCCTCGCGCATCACCGACAACACCAGGGCGGGGCTGTCTTGCATCAGTTCAGCGATGTCGCGCAACGAGCGGCGATTGTCGTTTATCGCGCTCAGGACCCGGTCGTAGCTCTGCTTCGGGACCGGTACACGAACACCGTCGAGCAGCTTGACCCAGGCTTCTACAGTACGCGGATTCTGAGTGGGCACCTTGGATTCCATTGGCATTTTGACATCAGTCCGAACTGGCTTTTCGCTTTTAGTGGCTATAGTCTGGCGCAGTTCTGCCGATAAGTAGAAGAAGAGTTTTAAAGCTCCCGTCCCTCTCCCTGACCACGACAGCAAGTGCTTTGATCCTATGGCTAAAATTATCGGCATCATCGTCGTATTCGCGAGCGTGCTCGGCGGATATGTACTCTCCCACGGCAAGATCGCGGCGCTGATCCAGCCGTTCGAAGTGCTGATCATCGGCGGTGCGGCCTTTGGCGCCTTCATGCAGGCCAACCCTGGTTACATGACCATGCATGTGATCAAGAAGTCGATGAAGATGTTTGGCTCACGCTTTTCCCATACGTTCTACCTGGAAGTACTGGGCCTGGTGTATGAGATCCTCAACAAGAGCCGTCGCGAAGGCATGATGGCGATCGAGAGCGATATCGAAGACGCCGCCGCCAGCCCGATCTTCGCCAAGTACCCGGCGGTGCTGGGCGACGAGCGCATGACCGCGTTCATCTGCGACTACCTGCGCATCATGTCGACCGGCAACATGGCGCCCCATGAGCTCGAAGGCCTGTTCGACATGGAACTGCTGAGCATGAAGGAAGAGCTCGAGCACCCGTCGCATGCGGTCACCGGCATCGCCGACGGCATGCCTGGCTTTGGTATCGTCGCGGCGGTATTGGGTATCGTGGTGACCATGGCATCGCTCGGCGATGGCGACCAGAAGGCCATCGGTATGCACGTTGGTGCGGCGCTGGTCGGTACCTTCTTCGGTATTCTCGCGGCCTATGGCTTCTTCGGCCCGCTGGCCAAGTGCCTTGAGCACGATGCCAAGGAAGAGCTCAACCTCTACGAATCTATCAAGGCCTCGCTGGTGGCCTCGGCGTCTGGCATGCCGCCTTCGCTGGCTGTCGAGTTCGGGCGCAAGGTGCTGTACCCGAAGCATCGCCCAAGCTTTGCCGAGCTGGAACAAGCGGTTCGCGGTCGCTGAGTCATGGAGAACAATCAGCCGATAATCATCAAGCGCGTCAAGCGCTTCGGTGGCGGGCACCATGGCGGCGCCTGGAAGATCGCCTTTGCCGACTTCGCCACGGCGATGATGGCGTTCTTCCTGGTGCTGTGGCTGTTATCCACAGCCACGCCTGAACAGAAGATCGCCATTGCCGGCTACTTCAAGGACCCGATCGGTTTTTCCGAGAGTGGCACGCCTTACATCATCGACCTGGGTGGCTCGCCGCAGCTCGCACCGGAAAAGACCATCAACCCGGAGCAGAAGACCGAGCCCACGCCTGACACCAGCATCCAGCTGGACAAGGACCAGGTCGAGACCATGGCCGAGCAGGTCGAGCGCGAGCGCCTCGAGTTGCTGCTGCAGGAGCTGCAGAACAAGGTCGAGGAAAACCCGCAACTGCAGAAGTTCAAGGACCAGATCCTGTTCGAAATTACCCAGGACGGCCTGCGCATCCAGATCATGGATGCCGAGAACCGGCCGATGTTCGACATCGGCAGTGCGCGCCTGCAGCCGTATTTCGAAGACATCCTGCTGGCCATGGCCGACACCATCAAAGCGGTACCGAACAAGATCAGTATCAGTGGGCACACCGATGCCAAACCGTACTCCGGTACTGGCGACTTTGGTAACTGGGAGCTCTCGGCCAACCGTGCCAATGCTGCCCGTCGAGCCTTGGTTGCCGGTGGCTACCCGGATGGCCAGGTGGCCCGGGTGGTGGGGTATGCCTCGTCGTCGTTGTTCGATCGCAAGGACCCGTTCAACCCGGTCAACCGGCGTATCGACATCATCGTCCTGACCAAGAAGGCGCAGCGCAACATCGAGGGTGAGCAGGGTACACCCGAGGCGCCAGCCCAGCCGACTCCGCCAGTCGGTGCAGCGCCTGGGGCTGCGGCCCCGGCAGCGCCGGCGGCAGGGGATGCTGCGGCCCACGCGCCGATGCAGCCGCGTGAGCTGCGGCAAAAGCTCAACATCTTCGAGGATGGGACTTTGAAGATGGACGAGCAAAAGGATCAGTAGGCCTGGGGGCGCAGAGCGCCCCAGGGTTCCTCAACCATCCTGGCCGGCACGGGCCGCGGTAAACTGCCTGGCGATCAGTAGCTGTCTTCCGGCAGGCTGGCGATGATCGAGCGGTAGCTGTTCATCCGCTGCGCCTTGATACGCCCATCTTCGAGGGCCTTGAGCAGTGCGCAGCCTGGTTCGCGATCATGCTTGCAGTCGCGGAAGCGGCAGGTGCCGAACAAGTCGCGGAATTCGATGAAGCCATCTTCCACGTCGTCGCGGCTGACATGGCCGAGGCCGAATTCGCGGATGCCCGGCGAGTCGATCAGGTCGCCGCCGTTGGGGAAGTGATACAGACGCGCTGTGGTGGTGGTGTGCTGGCCCTGGCCAGACCATTCGGACAGGTCGCCGACGCGGGTGCCGGCCTCTGGCAGCAGGCTGTTGACCAGCGACGACTTGCCGACGCCCGACTGGCCGACGAACACGCTGATGTGCCCGTCGAGCATCTGTTGCAGGCGCAGCATGCCGTCGCCGTGGTGAGCGGAGACTTCCAGCAGCGGGTAGCCCAGGTCGCGGTAGACTTCGAGCAGTGCGTGCAGGCCCGGGCCGTTCTCTGCGTCGATCAGGTCGGCCTTGTTCAGCAGCAGCAGCGGGCGGATGCCGGCGTGCTCGGCGGCCACCAGGTAACGGTCGATCAGGTTCGGGTGCGGCTCTGGCGCCGGGGCGAAGACGATCACGATCAGGTCGACGTTGGCCGCGACCGGCTTGAGCTGACCGTGGTTGTTCGGCCGGCACAGCTCGGTGCTGCGCGGCATCTGCGCGACGATCACGCCGATGCCCTGGTTGCCGGCACGCCAGACTACGCGGTCGCCCGTGACCAGCGCTGGCAGGTTGGCCCGCAGGTGGCAGCGGAATACCTGGCCAGCAGCTTCGCCGTCCTGGGCTTCCACCTCGACCTGCACACCGAAGTGGGCGATCACCAGGCCCAATTGTTCCGGCCCCAGGTCACCGCCCTCCAGTTCCTGCAGCGCGTGCTGCTCGCGTTTGGCGGCGCGAGCGGCGCGTTCGTTCTGGATTTTTTCGATACGCCAGTTCTGGCGACGATTGAGCTGGCGTTTGGCCATGGACCTTCCAAGGTGGGGCAAGTTGAAAACGGCAGGCAGTTTAGCACGCCCGCTCGCTGACCATTCTGGTTACCTTTGCGCCGCGCATGCGCAGGCTGGCCTCGCTAGGCTAATATGACGGCCTATACGAGGAGCCCCTTCATGCAGAATCCACAGAACCTGATCTGGATCGATCTGGAAATGACCGGCCTGGATCCGGATCACGACGTCATCATCGAGATGGCCACCATCGTCACCGACAGCGAGCTCAACACCCTGGCCGAAGGCCCGGTGATCGCCATCCACCACAGTGACGAAGTGCTGGCGCGCATGGACGCCTGGAACACCCGCACCCATGGCGCTTCGGGCCTGACCCAGCGCGTGCGTGACAGCAAGATCAGCATGGCCGAAGCCGAAGCGCAGACCATCGCCTTCCTCGAGCAGTGGGTGCCAAAAGGCAAGTCGCCGATCTGCGGCAACAGCATCTGCCAGGATCGCCGCTTCCTCTATCGGCACATGCGCGGCCTGGAAAACTACTTCCACTATCGCAACCTCGATGTCTCCACCCTGAAAGAGCTGGCCGCACGCTGGGCGCCGGATGTGCGCGACAGCTTCAAGAAGGGCAGCACCCACCTGGCGCTGGACGATATCCGCGAGTCGATCGCCGAACTGCGTCACTACCGCGAGCATTTCATCAAGGTGTGAGTCGAAAGGGCGCAGATATTGTGCTCGCGCCCTCTTTTGGTGCCACAGGCAACTGGTTAGACTGCGCGCCTTTCCCGCACGGACCCGCGCCATGTTGTTGATGCTCTACCTGATCGCCATTACCGCCGAAGCCATGACCGGTGCCCTGTCCGCCGGCCGCCGCGGCATGGACTGGTTTGGCGTGGTGCTGATCGCCTGCGTGACCGCTCTGGGTGGCGGCTCGGTGCGCGACGTGCTGCTTGGGCATTACCCGCTGACTTGGGTAAAGCACCCGGAATACCTGGTATTGACCAGCTGCGCCGCGCTCCTGACGATTTTCATCGCGCCGATGATGCGACGTTTGCGTTCGCTGTTCCTGGTGCTGGATGCCTTGGGCCTGGTGGCCTTTACCCTGATTGGCTGCATGACCGCGCTGGAGATGGGGCAGGGCATGCTGGTGGCGTCGATCAGCGGGGTGATCACCGGGGTGTTTGGTGGGATCCTGCGGGACATCTTCTGCAACGACATTCCGCTGGTGTTCCGTCGCGAGTTGTATGCCAGCGTGTCGTTCGCGGCGGCCTGGTTCTATCTGGGCTGCGTGTACTTCAAGCTACCGGCGGAGCAGGCGATGCTGCTGACCTTGTTCGGTGGCTTCCTGGTGCGCTTGCTGGCGATCCGTTTCCATTGGGAAATGCCCAAGTTCCACTACAACGATCAGCAATAATCCCTATATCCAGGTCTGGCGCGTCCCCTGTAGGAGTTGCTACTGGTTACCGTGCCGGGCCAGCGCCCACTCCACATGCTCGCGTACCAGTTCTGACTCATCTTCCCGCCGGGCCTTTAACGCTTCGATCACCGGAATTGTCGAAGGCGCATTACCCAGCCCCACGGCCAGGTTGCGCAAGAATCGCTCATACCCCGCCCGCCGCAACGGCCCGCCTTCGGTCTTGCGCAGGAAGGTGCGCTCGTCCCACAGGAACATTTCAGCCAGCTCGGCATTTTCCAGCCCATGTCGCGGCTGGAAGTCCTGTTCCTTGCTGTGATTGGCAAAGCGGTTCCAGGGGCAGACGATCTGGCAGTCATCGCAGCCGAACACACGATTGCCCATCATTGAGCGCAGTTCGACCGGAATAGGGCCGCGCAACTCGATGGTCAGGTAGGAGATGCAGCGCCGCGCATCCAGCACGTAGGGCCCGACGAACGCCTGGGTCGGGCATATGTCCAGGCACGCCTGGCAGCGCCCGCAGTGTTCACTGGTATGCGCCTCGTCCACCGGCAGCGGCAGGTCGACGAACAGTTCAGCAAGGAAGAAGTAGCTGCCGGCCTTGCGGTTGAGCAGCAGGGTATTCTTACCGATCCAGCCCAGCCCGGCTTGCTCGGCCAGGGCCTTCTCCAGCACCGGGGCGCTGTCGACGAAGGCGCGGTAGCCGAAGGGGCCGATCGCTTCCTGGATGCGGTCCGCCAGGAACTGCACGCGCTTGCGCACCAGCTTGTGGTAGTCGCGGCCCAGCGCGTAGCGCGACACGTAGGCTTTTTCCGGCTGGGCCAGGCGTTGCGCCATCTGCGTGTCGCCGGGCAGGTAGTCCATGCGCAGCGACACCACGCGTACCGTGCCGGGAATCAGCTGGTCGGGGTGGGCGCGTTTGCTGCCATGGGCGCCGAGGTACTCCATTTCGCCCTGGTAGCCGGCCTCGAGCCAGCGTTGCAGGTGCTGTTCGTGTTCGCCAAGGTCGACACCGGCGATGCCGACGTGGGCAAAACCGAGTTCTTGGCCCCAGATCTTGATGGATTGGGCCAGTTGGGCGAGGTCAGGAGTACAGGCGGACATGGATGGGCAGGCAATACGGGCTCAGGTGCGTATAATTCTGCCAGACATTGGAGCCTTTGACCCCATGCCGCAGACCAAACACCCCAGCAATGCCCCGCAACTGCTCAGCAGCGTGACCGTCGCACGCCTGCCAGCGCGCCATGCGCATGCCCATAAAGGCGATTTCGGCCATGTGCTGGTCGTCGGTGGCGACCTGGGCACCGGCGGCGCCGTGCTGCTCAGTGCCGAGGCTGCGCTGCGCTGCGGTGCCGGGCTGGTCAGCGTGGCGACGCGCCCGGAGCACGTCATCGCCGGGCTGGCGCGCATGCCTGAAACCATGTGCCTGGGGGTCGATTCGGCCAATCAGTTGGTCGGAGTGCTGGAGCGTGCCTCGGTGCTGGTGGTGGGGCCCGGGCTGGGTCAGGCTGCCTGGGGCCGTAGCCTGCTGTCTGCGGTGGCCAACGCCGAGCGGCCGCAGGTGTGGGATGCCGACGCCCTGAACCTGCTGGCCCGCACGCCACTGGCGCTACCCAGTGGCAGCATCCTCACCCCGCACCCGGGGGAGGCGGCGCGGCTGTTGGGCATTTCCACCGAGGCCGTGCAGGCCGATCGCCCGGGGGCGGCGCGCAAGCTGGCACGTCGCTATGCCAGCGTCTGCGTGCTCAAGGGGGCTGGCACCCTGGTGGCAGACTCCGCCGGCCAGCTGGTGCTGTGCAATCGAGGGCATCCGGCGATGGCCGGTGCCGGGCTGGGGGACGTGCTGACCGGCGTGCTGGCGGCGTTGCTGGCCCAGGGGCTTGATGCCTGGAGCGCGGCTGGCCTGGGGGTATGGCTGCACGCCTGTGCAGGAGAGCGCCTGGGCGTCAAAGGTAGAGGCCTGGCAGCCAGTGATCTGGCGCCGGTCATTCGTGAATTGTTGGAGGAGCATTCTGCGTGTCTGGCTTAACCCTGTTTCTGGCCGATGAAGCGGCCACGGTCGATTTCGGCGCAAAAATGGCCGAGGTGACCGGCGGTCGTGGCGTGATTTTCCTGGAAGGCGATCTGGGGGCGGGCAAGACCACGCTCTCGCGTGGCCTGATCCGTGGGCTGGGCCATACTGGTGCAGTGAAAAGTCCGACTTTCACCGTGGTAGAACCCTACGAAATCGGTGAAGTACGCGCCTTCCATTTCGACCTGTATCGTCTGGTCGACCCGGAAGAGCTGGAGTTCATGGGCATTCGTGACTATTTCGACGGCGATCCGCTGTGCCTGTTCGAATGGCCACAAAAGGGTGCGGGCGTTTTGCCAAAGCCCGACCTGACCATTACCATAAGCCCCCAAGCGAGCGGCCGCTCGCTTGACCTTACGCCGCAGGGGGCTCGCGGCGAGGCCTGGTGCACTGCACTGGCCGAACACTATAAACAGTAAGTGGGGTAGGTATGCGCATACGCGCACTGGTCGCTGTCGTTGGATTGCTGCTGACAGCGGTGACCGTTGACGCTCTGGCCGTCACTCAAGTCAAGAGCGTGCGCCTGTGGCGCGCGCCGGACAACACGCGGTTGGTCTTCGATCTGTCTGGCCCCGTGCAGCATAGCGTCTTCACCCTTAGTGCACCCGATCGCCTGGTGATCGACATCAATGGCGCGACCCTGGCCGCGCCGCTGAACGTGTCGACCGCCAATACGCCGATCAGCAGTGTACGCTCGGCTCAGCGTACCCCTACCGACCTGCGTGTGGTGGTCGACCTGAAGAAGTCGGTCACGCCCAAGAGCTTCACCCTGGCGCCCAATGCCCAGTACGGTAACCGCCTGGTGGTCGACCTGTATGACCAGGAGGCCGATGCCATCGCTGCCACGGCGCCGACCCCGCCGCCAACCCCGGTGCAGACTCCGGCAACCACGCCAGCGGTACCGGTAAGCCCGGCACAGCCCGCAATCAAGCTGCCGCCAGTGCCGAGTGGCAAGCGCGACATCGTGGTCGCCATCGATGCCGGTCATGGCGGTGAAGACCCAGGCGCATCCGGCTCGCGCGGTCAGCACGAGAAAGACATCGTGCTGCAGATCGCCAAGGAGTTGCAGCGCCAGATCAACACCGAGAAGGGTTACCGCGCCGAGCTGACCCGCACCGGTGACTACTTCATCCCGCTGCGCAAGCGCACCGAGATCGCCCGCAAGAAGGGTGCCGACCTGTTCATCTCGATCCACGCCGACGCCGCACCATCGCGTGCTGCCTTTGGCGCCTCGGTGTTCGCCCTGTCCGACCGTGGCGCCACGTCCGAGACTGCGCGCTGGCTGGCCGACACGGAAAACCGTTCCGACCTGATCGGTGGTGCTGGCAACGTCAGCCTCGACGACAAGGACCGCATGCTCGCGGGCGTGCTGCTCGACCTGTCGATGACTGCCACGCTGAGTTCCAGCCTGAACGTCGGGCAAAAAGTGCTTGGCAACATGGGGCGAGTCACTTCGCTGCACAAGCAGCGGGTAGAACAAGCGGGCTTCATGGTGCTGAAGTCGCCGGACATCCCGTCGATCCTCGTTGAAACCGGGTTCATCTCGAACAACAACGAGGCGGCCAAGCTGGCCACCGCCAGCCATCAGCAGGCGTTGGCGCGTTCGATTCATACTGGCGTGCGTCAGTACTTCCAGCAGAACCCGCCGCCTGGCACTTACATTGCCTGGCTGCGTGACAGCGGCAAGATTGCCCAGGGGCCGCGTGAGCACACCGTGCGCCCGGGCGAAACCCTGGCGATGCTTGCTGTACGCTATCAGGTCAGCGTGACCAGCTTGCGCAGCACCAACAGCCTCAAGACCGATGAGCTGAAGGTCGGCCAGCACCTCGATATCCCCGCTACCACACTGGCTTCGCAATGAGTGGCGGTTCGCGCATCCAGCTGCTCAGCCCGCGGCTGGCCAACCAGATTGCCGCCGGCGAGGTGGTTGAGCGCCCGGCGTCGGTGGCCAAGGAACTGTTGGAAAACAGCCTGGACTCCGGTGCCCGGCGCATTGACGTGGAAGTCGAGCAGGGTGGTGTGAAGCTGCTGCGGGTGCGTGACGATGGCAGCGGCATTTCCGCCGACGACCTGCCGCTGGCCCTGGCCCGTCACGCCACCAGCAAGATTCGCGAGCTGGAAGACCTTGAAGGCGTACTGAGCCTGGGCTTCCGGGGTGAGGCGCTGGCATCGATCAGCTCGGTGGCACGCTTGACCTTGACTTCGCGTACTGCCAGCGCTGGCGAAGCCTGGCAGGTCGAGACCGAAGGCCGTGACATGACCCCGCGGGTGCAACCCGCCGCGCATCCGGTCGGCACTTCGGTGGAAGTGCGCGATCTGTTCTTCAATACCCCGGCCCGGCGCAAGTTCCTCAAGGCCGAAAAGACCGAATTCGATCACCTGCAGGAAGTCATCCGTCGCCTGGCCCTGGCCCGCTTCGATGTCGGCTTCCACCTGCGCCACAATGGCAAGAGCATCCTCAGCCTGCATGAGGCGCATGACGAAACTGCCCGTGCGCGGCGGGTCGGCGCCATCTGCGGCCCAGGCTTCATGGAGCAGGCGCTGCCGATCGACGTCGAACGCAATGGCCTGAGGTTGTGGGGCTGGGTTGGCCTGCCGACGTTCTCGCGCAGCCAGGCCGATCTGCAGTACTTCTTTGTCAACGGCCGTGCGGTGCGCGACAAGCTGGTCGCCCATGCCGTGCGCCAGGCCTATCGCGACGTACTGTTCAACGGCCGGCACCCGACCTTCGTGCTGTTCCTCGAACTCGAGCCGAATGGCGTCGATGTCAACGTGCATCCGACCAAGCACGAAGTGCGCTTCCGCGAAGGACGCTCGGTGCATGACTTCCTCTATGGCACGCTGCACCGTGCCCTGGCTGACGTGCGTCCGGAGGACCAACTGGCTGCACCTGCCGCCGTGCCTGAAGCGGTTCGCCCGACTGGGCAGCAGGTCGGTGAGTTCGGCCCGCAGGGAGAAATGCGCCTGGCCTCGCCAGTGCTGGAGCAGCCACAGCATTCCATTTCCAATGGCGGCAGTGGCGCCGGCTACCAGTACCAGTACACCCCGCGCCCGTCGCAGCCGTTGCCGGCTGCCGAGTCCCAGGCGGTCTACCGCGAGTTCTACAAACCGCTGAACGAGGGCGCGCCAACGGCTTCGGCACTGCCGGAAAGCCAGGGCGACATCCCGCCGCTGGGTTATGCCCTGGCCCAGCTGAAGGGCATCTACATCCTCGCCGAGAATGCCGTCGGCTTGGTACTGGTGGACATGCACGCGGCCCACGAGCGCATCATGTACGAGCGCCTCAAGGTAGCCATGGCCAGCGAGGGCCTCAGCGGCCAGCCGCTGCTGGTGCCGGAAACCCTGGCGCTGAGCCAGCGCGAAGCCGACTGTGCCGAGGAACACGGCCAGTGGTTTCAGCGCCTGGGCTTCGAGCTGCAGCGCCTGGGCCCCGAGACACTGGCGGTCCGCCAGATCCCGGCGCTGCTCAAGCAGGCTGAGGCCAATCGCCTGGTCCAGGACGTGCTCGCCGACCTGATGGAATACGGCACCAGCGACCGCATCCAGGCGCACCTCAATGAACTGCTCGGCACCATGGCCTGCCATGGCGCCGTGCGCGCCAACCGACGCCTGGCCATTCCCGAGATGAACGCCCTGCTGCGCGACATGGAAAACACCGAACGCAGCGGCCAGTGCAACCATGGCCGTCCGACCTGGACCCAGATGGGCCTGGACGACCTGGACAAACTATTCCTGCGCGGTCGATGACATGAGCGGCAAACCCCCAGCAATATTCCTCATGGGCCCGACGGCGGCCGGCAAGACCGACCTCGCCATCGAACTGACCAAGGTCCTGCCCTGCGAGCTGATCAGTGTCGACTCGGCCCTGGTCTACCGTGGCCTGGACATTGGTTCGGCCAAACCTTCCAAAGAGATTCTGGCCGCCTACCCGCACCGGCTCATCGATATCCGCGACCCGGCTGAAAGCTACTCGGCCGCGCAATTTCGTGCCGACGCTCTGGAAGCGATGGCCGATATCACCGCGCGCGGCAAAATTCCGCTGCTGGTCGGCGGTACCATGCTTTATTACAAGGCGCTGATCGAAGGCCTGGCAGACATGCCGGCGGCCGATGCCGCCGTGCGCGCAGAGCTCGAGGCGCAGGCCGAAGCACTGGGCCTGGCAGAGTTGCACCGGCAACTGGCAGAGGTCGACCCGGAGTCGGCGGCGCGTATTCACCCCAACGACCCACAGCGGCTGATCCGCGCGCTGGAAGTTTACCGGGTGAGCGGCGAGAGCATGACGGCTCATCGCCAGCGTCAATTCGCGGAAAGTAGCGGCGCAGACGCAGGCGCTGGCGGGCATTTGCCCTATACTGTCGCGAGTTTGGCGATTGCGCCTGCGGATCGTCACATTCTGCATAAGCGAATTGCGTTACGATTTTCACAGATGCTGGAACAGGGCTTTGTCGACGAGGTCCGATCGCTGCGAGCCAGAAGTGACTTGCACGCCGGACTGCCGTCTATACGGGCAGTGGGTTATCGACAGGTCTGGGACTACCTCGACGGCAAGCTGACTGAGAATGAGATGCGCGAACGCGGTATCATTGCCACTCGACAGCTGGCCAAGCGGCAGTTCACCTGGTTGCGTGGCTGGGCTGACGTGCATTGGCTTGACAGCCTGGCCTGCGACAATCTGTCCCGCATCTTGAAATACCTTGGGGCCGTCTCCATATTGAGCTGAGTCCCTGCTGATAGCCGTCTATTCTTGCGAAGGGGCGGCCTGACTTATCAATTTTTCTGATTTTCTATTTATTTATCCTTACAGGAGTGCGGCATATGTCAAAAGGGCATTCGCTACAAGACCCTTACTTGAATCAACTGAGAAAGGAAAAGGTCCCGGTATCGATCTATCTGGTCAACGGGATCAAGCTGCAGGGCTCGATCGAATCCTTCGACCAGTTCGTGGTACTGCTGAAGAACACCGTCAGCCAGATGGTTTACAAGCACGCCATTTCGACCGTAGTTCCGGCCCGTCCGGTCCGCCTGCCAAGCCCGACCGACGCCGAGCACGGCGACAGCGAGCCAGGCAACGCCTGATAGGAGCCTGCATTGTTCTTTGAGCGCCACGGTGGTGGTGAGCGGGCGTTGCTCGTTCACTTGGAAGGTCAGAACCCTGAGGCGCGCGAAGACCCGCAGGAGTTTCAGGAACTGGCACTGTCGGCCGGAGCCGACATCGTCTCGTTGGCCACGGTGGCCAGGCATCAGCCTACGGCCAAATACCTGATTGGCAGCGGCAAGGTCGAGGAATTGCGCGACCTGGTCAAAGCCGAACAGGTAGACCTGGTGATTTTCAATCACACCCTCACGCCCAGTCAGGAACGCAACCTCGAGCGCGTCTTCGAGTGTCGCGTGCTTGACCGTACCGGGCTGATCCTCGACATCTTCGCCCAGCGGGCGCGTACCCATGAAGGCAAGCTGCAGGTCGAACTGGCCCAGCTCGACCACATGAGCACGCGGCTGGTGCGCGGCTGGACCCACCTTGAGCGGCAGAAGGGTGGTATCGGCCTGCGTGGCCCGGGTGAAACCCAGCTGGAAACCGACCGCCGTCTGTTGCGGGTACGCATCCGCCAGATCAAGGGGCGCCTGGAGAAGGTGCGCAGCCAGCGCGAGCAGGCCCGTCGTGGCCGCAAGCGCGCGGATATCCCTTCGGTTTCGTTGGTTGGCTACACCAACGCCGGCAAGTCCACACTGTTCAATGCCCTGACCGAATCCGAGGTGTATGCGGCCGACCAGCTGTTCGCCACGCTCGATCCGACCTTGCGCCGGCTCGAACTGGCCGACCTGGGCCCGATCGTGCTGGCCGACACCGTGGGCTTCATTCGTCACCTGCCGCACAAGCTGGTCGAGGCATTTCGGGCTACGCTCGAAGAATCGAGCAACTCGGACCTGCTGCTGCATGTGATCGACGCCCATGAGCCAGAGCGCATGGAGCAGATCGAGCAAGTGCTGGCCGTGTTGGGCGAGATCGGTGCCGAAGGCTTGCCGATCCTCGAGGTCTATAACAAACTCGACCTGCTCGAAGATGTCGAGCCGCAGATTCAGCGCGATGCCGATGGCAAGCCGCAGCGGGTCTGGGTGTCGGCACGAGATGGACGTGGCCTGGAGCTGGTCGGCCAGGCGATTGCCGAGTTGCTGGGGGATGATCTGTTTGTCGGTACCCTGTGCCTGGAGCAGCGTTTTGCCCGCTTGCGCGCGCAATTCTTTGCCCTGGGTGCCGTGCGAAGTGAAGAGCATGACGAAGAAGGGCGCAGCCTGCTGAGTGTTCGCCTGCCCAGGGGCGAGTTGAATCGCCTGGTCAGTCGTGAAGGCATGGAGCCGCAAGTGTTTGTCGAGCAACACACTTTGCAATAAATGCCCGGTGAGGTCGTCGGGCAGCAGTGGCAGGCATTCTGTAGCATTGGACGGCGCGCCGTGGGCGCGTCTTTGCTTTATCAGATGGAGAGCGCTATGGCTTGGAACGAGCCGGGTGGCAACTCGAACAATCAGGATCCCTGGGGCGGCCGTCGCGGTGGCGGCGGTGGTGGCGACAAGAAGGGTCCGCCGGATCTGGACGAGGCCTTCCGCAAGCTGCAGGACAGCCTGAACGGCATGTTCGGCAGTGGCAAAAAACGTGGCGGCGGTGACCGCAATGTCGGCAAGGGTGGCGGCTATGGTCTGCTGGGCATTGGCCTGGCAGTGCTTGCTGCAATCTGGCTGTACAGCGCCGTGTACGTGGTCGACGAGCAGGAGCAGGCCGTGGTGCTGCGCTTCGGCAAGTACTATGAGACGGTCGGTCCCGGCCTGAACATCTACTTCCCGCCAATCGATCGCAAGTACATGGAAAACGTCACGCGCGAGCGTGCCTACACCAAGCAGGGGCAGATGCTCACCGAAGACGAGAACATCGTCGAGGTGCCGCTGACCGTCCAGTACAAGATCAGCAACCTGCAGGACTTCGTGCTTAACGTCGACCAGCCTGAGGTCAGCCTGCAGCATGCGACCGACAGCGCCCTGCGCCACGTGGTGGGTTCCACCTCGATGGACCAGGTGCTGACCGAGGGCCGTGAGCAGATGGCCGTGGATATCCGCGAGCGCCTGCAGCGCTTCCTCGACAACTACCGCACCGGTATCACCGTCACCCAGGTCAACGTACAGAGCGCGGCAGCCCCGCGTGAAGTGCAGGAAGCCTTCGACGACGTGATCCGCGCCCGTGAAGACGAGCAGCGTGCCCGCAACCAGGCCGAGTCCTACGCCAATGGCGTGGTGCCGGAAGCCCGCGGTCAGGCCCAGCGCATCATCGAGGACGCCAACGGTTACCGCGACGAAGTCATTGCCCGAGCCAAGGGTGAGGCTGATCGCTTCACCAAGCTGGTCGCCGAGTACCGCAAGGCCCCTGACGTGACCCGTCAGCGCCTGTACCTGGAGACGATGCAAGAGGTCTACAGCAATACCAGCAAGGTCCTGGTCACGGCCAAGGACGGGCAGAACAACCTGCTCTACCTGCCGCTGGACAAGATGGTCGAAGGCAGCCGCAACGCGTCCGCGCCAAGCACCAGCGTCAGCCCGTCGGTCAACGATGCTGGCGCGCGTGCCGCGCAGGACCTGCAACAGCAACAGCAGCCACTGCGCACTAGGGAGAGCCGCTGATGAGCAACCGATCGCTGATCGCCCTGATCGCCGCCGTGGTTCTGGCCATTGTGGCCTGGAACAGCTTCTACATCGTGTCCCAGACCGAGCGTGCGGTACTGCTGCGCTTCGGTAAGGTGGTCCAGGCGGATGTCCAGCCGGGCCTGCACGTGAAGATTCCGTACGTGAACCAGGTACGCAAGTTCGACGCACGCCTGATGACCCTCGACGCCCCGACCCAGCGGTTCCTGACCCTGGAGAAGAAGGCTGTGATGGTCGACGCCTACGCCAAGTGGCGCGTCAAGGATGCCGAGCGCTTCTACACCGCCACTTCCGGCATGAAGCAGATCGCCGACGAGCGTCTGTCGCGTCGTCTGGAAAGCGGCCTGCGTGACCAGTTCGGCAAGCGCACCCTGCACGAGGTGGTTTCCGGTGAGCGTGACGCGCTGATGGCTGACATCACCGCATCGCTGAACCGCATGGCCAGCAAGGAGCTGGGTATCGAGGTCGTCGACGTGCGCGTGAAGGCCATCGACCTGCCGAAGGAAGTCAACCGCAGCGTGTTCGACCGCATGAGTACCGAGCGTGAGCGTGAAGCTCGCGAGCACCGCGCCAAAGGTAACGAGTTGGCCGAAGGTATTCGCGCCGATGCCGACCGTCAGCGCCGTGTACTGCTGGCCGAAGCCTACCGCGAGGCGGAAGAGACCCGTGGTGACGGCGACGCTCAGTCGGCCGCCATCTACGCCAAGGCCTACACCCAGGACGCTGATTTCTACGCGTTCTACCGTAGCCTGCAGGCGTACCGCGACAGCTTCTCGAGCAAGAGCGACGTGCTGGTACTGGACGCGAAGAACGAGTTCTTCCGCTTCCTGGACAAGAGCAAGCCGTGATGCTCAGGCCCTGATTTTCATGCAGCGGCGCCCCGCCTGGCAGCTAAAACACCAGGCGGGGTGCATCCTGAATGAAAAGGGGTGTATGATGAGGCAGCCGGGAAATTTCCCGGCTTTTTTGCGTCTGCAAGGTTGATTGGCAAAGCGCCAGTTGACGGTTTGGTCAGGTCGCAAGGCAATTTGAGGGTATCGGGTACGGTGGCTGCGCTGGGATCAGTGCTGCCCGCTGCTGTGCGCGATACCGGCTTTACTGACGGCTCGCCAGCTGGCAAGCCGCCCGGACCAGAGGGGAAATGGCGTAATGGCAACGGTAGACCGCTGGCTGCTGCCAGATGGCATCGAGGAAGTACTGCCACCTGAGGCTGCGCGCATCGAGATCGCGCGCCGCCAGGTGTTGGACCTGTTCCAGAGTTGGGGCTACGAGCTGGTCGTCACCCCGCATATCGAGTACCTGGAGTCGCTGCTCACCGGCGCCGGCCAGGACCTGGATCAGCGCACCTTCAAGGTGGTCGACCCGCAGTCGGGCCGCCTGATGGGCTTCCGCGCCGACTTCACCCCACAGGTGGCGCGCATCGACGCCCATACCCTGCGCCGTGAAGGCCCGAGCCGCCTGTGCTACGCCGGCAGCGTGCTGCACGCCCAGCCGCGAGCCCTGTCCACCTCGCGCAGCCCGATTCAGCTGGGTGCCGAGCTGTACGGCGACGCCAGCCCGACCAGCGATGTCGAAGTCATCAGTCTGATGCTCGCCACGCTGCAGCTGACCGACGTTGCCGACGTGCACATGGATCTTGGTCACGTCGGTATCTACCGCGGCCTGGCCCGTGCCGCTGGCCTGTCGGGCGCGGTCGAACAGCAGCTGTTCGACGCCCTGCAGCGCAAGTCGGTCGATGAGGTGCAGGCACTGACTGCCGACCTGCCGAAGGACCTGGGCAACATGCTGCGCGCCCTGGTCGAGCTGTGCGGTGGCCGTGAAGTGCTGGCCGAGGCCCGTGTGCGCCTGGGCCGTGCCCCGGCCAGCGTACTGGCGGCGCTCGATGACCTGCTGGCGATCGCCGATCGCCTGGCGTCGCGCTATCCGGACCTGCCGCTGTACTTCGACCTCGGCGAGCTGCGCGGCTACAACTATCACACCGGCGTGGTGTTCGCCGTGTTCGTTCCGGGCGAAGGTCAATCGATCGCCCAGGGCGGCCGCTATGACGACATCGGCGCCGACTTTGGCCGGGCACGCCCGGCTACAGGTTTCTCCACGGATTTGAAGACCCTGGTCACACTGGGGCGAGCGGAGGTCGTATTGCCAACTGGCGGCATCTGGATGCCGGACAGTGGCGACGCGGCCCTCTGGCAGCAGGTCTGCCAGTTGCGCAACGAGGGCCAGCGTGTGGTCCAGGCTCTGCCTGGCCAGCCGTTGAGTGCTGCTCTCGAGGCGGATTGTGATCGGCAATTGATTCAGCAAGACGGGCGCTGGCAGGTTCTGCCGCTGGCCCAGTGAGTTTCTGCGTCGGCAGTAGGCCGGCAACCAAGTTTGCGTGAATGAGGACCAATGTAATGGGTAAGAATGTCGTCGTCCTGGGCACCCAGTGGGGTGATGAGGGCAAAGGCAAGATCGTCGATCTGCTGACCGAACATGCTGCCGCCGTAGTGCGCTACCAAGGTGGCCACAACGCGGGCCACACCCTGGTGATCAACGGTGAGAAAACCGTTCTGCACCTGATTCCCTCGGGCATCCTGCGTGAAGGCGTGCAGTGCCTGATCGGCAACGGCGTGGTCGTTGCCCCAGACGCCCTGATGCGTGAAATCACCAAGCTGGAAGAGAAGGGTGTACCGGTGCGCGAGCGCCTGCGTATCTCCCCGGCGGCGCCGCTGATCCTGTCGTACCACGTGGCCCTGGACCAGGCACGTGAAAAAGCCCGTGGCGAAGCCAAGATCGGCACCACTGGCCGTGGCATCGGCCCAGCGTACGAAGACAAGGTTGCACGCCGCGGCCTGCGCGTCGGCGACCTGTTCCACCGCGAGCGTTTCGCCGCCAAGCTGGGTGAGCTGCTGGACTATCACAACTTCCAGCTGGTGAACTACTACAAAGAGCCGGCCATCGACTTCCAGCAGACCTTGGACGAGTGCATGGCCTACGCCGAACAGCTCAAGCCGATGATGCTCGACGTGACCGCCGAGCTGCACAACCTGCGTCGCGCTGGCAAGGACATCATGTTCGAAGGCGCCCAGGGCTCGCTGCTGGACATCGACCACGGTACCTACCCGTACGTCACCAGCTCCAACACCACCGCTGGCGGCATCTCCACCGGTTCCGGCGTTGGCCCGATGTACCTGGACTACATCCTGGGCATCACCAAGGCCTACACCACTCGCGTTGGTTCCGGTCCGTTCCCGACCGAACTGTTCGACGAGACCGGTGCCACCTTGGCCAAGCGTGGCCACGAGTTCGGTTCGACCACTGGCCGTGCCCGCCGTTGCGGCTGGTTCGATGCCGTCATCCTGCGTCGCGCCATCGACGTCAACAGCATCTCGGGCATCTGCCTGACCAAGCTGGACGTTTTGGACGGCCTGGAAACCATCAACATCTGCGTTGGCTACAAGAACGAGAACGGTGCCGTCATCGACGCGCCTTCCGATGCCGACAGCTACATCGGCCTGGAGCCGGTGTACGAAGAGATGCCAGGCTGGAGCGAATCGACCCTGGGCGTGAAAACCCTGGAAGAGCTGCCGCAAGCTGCACGTGACTACATCAAGCGTATCGAAGAGCTGGTAGGCGCGCCGATCGATATCATTTCGACCGGCCCGGACCGCAACGAGACCATCGTCCTGCGTCACCCGTTCGCCTGATCTGCCCTCCAGGCTGATCTGACGCCGTGGTCCTGCAAAGGATCGCGGCGTTTTCATTTGTGGCGCGGGCCTGGCGACATTGCTAGACCTTGGCGCTTATCCCTGCTGTGTACGGCACAACCCTTGCTGTAAGAAGTTTCTGTAGATGCCATCAAAATAGTGGCGCCAGAAAACACGAGGGTTACACCGTGTCTGCCATCCTTTCACTGTTACGAAGCCGCCTCTTGCGGCCTGTGTTTGTTGCCCTTGGTATCGCCCTTTTGGTGCAAGTGCTGGTTGCCGTTGCGCTGACCCGCAGCACCGTAACGGCCTTGGAGGCCGACCTGGGCGAGCGTTTGGGTAAAGACAGCCGTCAGCTCGCCGACGAGCTGGAGCAGGCCGGGCAGGACGTGCGCGGGGGGCTTGAGAGCCTTTCCAGCAGCACCCGCCAGCGCCTGAGCGCGGGCCTTTCCACGCGCTTGCAGGACGAACAGCAGCAGCTGCGCGCCACCCTGGAGAAAAATCTCAAGGACTCGGCCAACGACATGGCCGAGCTGCTGGCCTCGGTCGCCCCGCGGGCGATCTGGGATAACGATGTACCGATGCTCTCCGACTTCGCCCGTCGGGCCCAGCGCAACCCCAACGTGCTGTTCGTGATCTATGACGATGCCCAGGGCCAGCATCTGACCCGCTACTTGAACCGGCAGAACCCGATCAACCAGGCTTTGATCGAGAAGGGCCAGGGCGAGCGGGCGCTGGACAAGGTGCTCGACGCCGCGCGTCGCGATCCTTCGGTGTATTTCGTCGAAGCGCCGATCAACCCCAATGGTGCCGAGATCGGCAAAGTCCTGATGGGGGTTTCCACGGCCGGCGTTGACCAGGAACTCAAGGCCCTCGACCAGCGCTTCAATGCCCTGATCGCCAGCGGTGAGCAACTGGTCGGCGACAGCCTGGGCGCCGCGGCCGCCGACAGTGGCAAGGCCCTGCGCGAACGCCTGGAAACCGCACAGGCCAGCGCTACCGCGATGCAGGCCAACACCGCACAGACCGTGCGCGATGCGGCTGCCGAGCTGCGCTGGCGGATTGGCCTGGGCCTAGTGGTGGTTGGTCTGGGTGTGCTGCTGGTGGTGGCCGTGGTGCTAGGCCGCCGGGTGCTCAGCAAGCTGCGCCTGCTGATCGCCGCGCTCAATGATCTGGCCGCTGGCGAAGGCGACCTGACCAAGCGCGTGACCCTCGACAGCCGCGACGAGATCGGCGATATGGCGTCAGCGGTCAATCGCTTTGTCGACAAACTGCAGCCCATCGTCCGCGAGGCCGGCGAGGTGGCCCAGCGTACCGGCGTCGAGATCGGCACCATGGCCAAGCGCAACGCCGGTGCCGATGCTGTAGCGGCGTTGCAGCGTGACGAAGTAGCCGCCAGCCTGCGCGACCTGTCGAGCATGGCTGACGAGGCTCAGGCCGAAAGCCATGCCATGCAGGCGGCGTTGCAGCAGGTAGTGGACATTCGCCAGGCAACCGACGAGAACAGCCGTTCCTCGACGCAATTGGCGAGCCTGATCGAGAACCTTGCCGGCCAGGTTGAAACCGGCTCGCAGGTGATCGAGCGCCTGGCCAAGCAGAGCGAGCAAATCGAAGTGGTGCTGACCGTCATCCATGGCATTGCCGAGCAGACCAACCTGCTGGCTCTCAACGCCGCAATCGAAGCCGCACGCGCTGGTGAGACGGGGCGCGGCTTTGCCGTAGTGGCCGATGAGGTGCGCGCGCTGGCGAGCAAGACCCAAAGCTCCACCGGCGACATCCAGGCGCACATCGCCGCCCTGCAGAAAGGTGCCAAGGAGGCGGTGGCGACTATCGGGCAAGCCGGACTCAAAGCCAGTGAAGGGCTGTTGGTGCTGCGTGACAACGAGCGTCGCCAGCAGTCGGTGCAGGCCGCCGTGGAGCAGGTGCACGCGGCCATCGGCCTGGCGACCCGTGCTGCTGAGCAGCAGGCCCACGGTGCGCAGGCAGTGCGCGGGCGAGTGGAGAACATCCATGCCCAGGCCGAACGCTCGGCCGAGGTGGTGATGCAAACCACGGCCAGCAGCAAGGTGCTGGATGATCTGGCGGCGCAGTTGCGCGCCAGCTTGGGCCAGTTCCGGGCGTAAGTTGGGGCAATGGCCTTGCCCAATTGCTGAACCATGGCGCGGACCCTGTGGGCGCGGGCTTGCCCGCGAACACGGGCGAAGCCCGTGCCATCCAGCTTGCGCTGTTGTTATGCTGTGAGCGACACATGACAAGGGAGTTGCTCATGTCCGCCCAGTTGGTCGCCGCCCAGGCCGACCTCGATTTTCTCCACAGTGACAGCATACAGCTCGCTGCCCCGTTGACCGCCCTGCAGGCATACTGTGCCATGACCTCGGACGTCCCTGGCTGGCTGGCCTGGGCCTTCCGCATTCGTGACTTCATCTCGCGTCGTTTCAATGTCGCCGATATCCATGGCTTCTCACCCCGCGATCCAGGGTATGTGCCGGCCGTCGGCGAGCATCTGGACTTCTTCACCGTCGAGGCCATCAGCGACCAGCAACTGGTGCTGACGTCGCGTGATACGCACTTGGCGGTGATGGTCTGCATGGATGTGGACGGGCAGCGCTTGAAAGTGACCACGTCAGTGCGGTGTTTCAACGCCTTTGGCCGGCTATACATGCTGCCGGTTGGCAAGGTACATGGCCTGATCGTGCGCCGGATGTTGGCGAATTTGTAGGCATCGCTGAGTTAGGGGGTGAAACACTTATTTACGTGATCAAGCCTGTATCTTCGTCAAAGTCGTAGGAAATTTCCCAAATGGTTAGCGCTAGAGTGTTTGCCGTTGCAGCGCTGGGCACAGGGAGCTAGTGTCGATTGGACCTGAAGGCACTCGGCGAACTTCGCCGCTTACTTCAGGAACGACCTCAGAGCGGCGATGTCGGAACACCGTCGTTATCAGCCCAATCTTTACCAAGGAGAGGTAAGCATGGCTTTCGATGCTTATATTCAAATCGCGGAAATCACTGGCGAAGCACTGGATGAGCAGTACGCCAACTGGATTGAAATCATAGGCTACAAGTTCGGTGCAAACCAGAGTACCTCTGCCACCGCAAGCTCAGCGGGCGGCGCATCATCAGGGCGCACCACACTCACCAACTTTACCTTCACCAAATACCTGGACAGTGCAAGCTGCAAGCTGCTGGAGGCTAGCTGTGCCGGGCAGCACCTGAAGGAGGTGAAGCTCGTGCTCTGTCGTGCTGGTGGCGATAAGCTCAAGTACTACGAAGTCGTCCTCGAGGAAGTGATCATCGCCGACTATGCCCAGAGCGCCAGCGCTGGGGTGCCAGTGGAAGTCGTGCAGCTTAACTACGGACGCATCAAGACGACCTACACGCGGCAGAAACGCCTTGACGGCAGTGCCGGCGGCAACGTCACGGGCGGTTGGGACCGCATCAACAACAAGAAGTATGCGTGAGGTGCGACCATGTCCGAGGCGCGCAGCTTCATTAATCCGCAAGCGCAGTCGTATGAGTCGCTGAAGGTCGATACGCCCATGAACGCGAATCAGCGGGCCAAGTTTGATGTGTTGAATGCGCATGTCGTCAACACTGTTGTTTTCCCTGGTGAGCTGATAATCATGGGTGACCCAAGCACGCCGTCCTGTACTGCTCATGAGGCATTTCTCATGGGTAAGGCGTTGGGTATACACCTCGACATCGAATTGAGCGGCGGTGACTTTGACGGGTTCCTTCTGGAGAATTTTGAGTTGCTGCAGAGCTTGCTGTCTCGTGCTTCCATCGGCGCTGGTACAGCTAGTGACGCTTGGAGCAAGCATCTTGAAGCTATCAAGAAAACGTTAGAGGAAATAGAACAGCTACACCGGAATTACTTGCATCAAGGCACGTTGAAAGCTCGTAATGAATTCTATTCGAAGCGTACAGCGCTGTTTTTGAAGTTGGAGGCCCAGCTAGATAGTATGGCTGCGTATGGGTCAGGGTTACGCAATCGGGGCAAAATCAAGCATGCGCTGGATATATCTACCAAAAGATTTCTTCACGGTGGTGAGATTAAAGGCTATGCAGCAAAAATATCTGGCGTGGCTAAGGCGGCTAATTGGGTAAAAAAAGGTACGTATTTAGGCATGGCACTTGATGTGGCGTCAACCGAACTGTCAATTCGTAACGCGTGCGTGCTTGGACGGGAGGAGGAGTGTAGAGAGGCCAAGTATGTGGAGAGGAGTTCGCTCGTTGGTGGCTTGGGGCTGGGAGGAGTTGGTGGATATGTCGGGGGCGTCTTGGGGCCAATCGCATGTGTTGCTGTAGGTATACCCACCGGTGGAACGGCAACTTTCGCATGTGCGGTATTGGGGGGAGCGGCTGGAGGTATTGCTGGCGGTGGGTTTGGTGAGATTTTGGGAGAAAGAGTGGGGGAGATTTTGTATGAGGCAGTGCGATGAGTAACTTGCACCTCGCAGTGCTTGGTGTGTTTGTAATTATTTCGCCTTTTCTGATGTTTGGTGTGTGGATATTCGTTGCGCATCGATATCTGGATCGTATCGAATCAATCCTGTCTAATAGCCGAATGGTGGCTGTGAACAGAGAAATATATTCTCATGCTGGGCTGCTAGGGAAAGTCATGCGGCTAGGGTCAATTTCCGCAATGCTATCTATGAAATATTTTAGCGTTCGGAAGGGGCTATTGGATAGCAATGATATTGCAAAGGCTCCCGCCGACTTGCAGAGGCTGTTAGTGCGCTTGTGGGCTGTACAAATTTTTCTGATTGCACTGATTGTTCTGTTTTTTGTTTGGATAGAGTACTTGCGGTGAGCTCGTGTGTGTCGTTCGAAAATCCAGGCTGCTCGCCAGCCTGGATTCGGTCTCAAGCCTTGTTCAAATACATCCGCGTAGTCAGCAAATACACCGGCAACCCCGACACCACAATCAACAGCGCCGCATAAGGCGCTGCCGCCGCAAACTCGACGTTGGCGGTATGCGCCCAGACCTCGGTGGCCAGGGTGGTCATGCCAGTCGGGCTGAGCAGCAGGGTAGCGGTAAGCTCCTTCATGGCATCAAGGAACACCAGCGCAAACGCCGCCGCCAGCGCCGGGAAGATGATCGGCAAGGTCACCCGGCAAAACGCTGCAAAGCTGCTGGCGCCCAAAGTGCGGGCTGCTTCTTCGAGTGTCGGCGAAGCCTTGTTCAACGCGGTACGCACCGGCGCCTGGGCCAGCGGCAGGAACAGCAGCGCATAGGCCAGCAGCAACAGCGCGGTGGTCTGGTACAGCGCCGGCACGTAGTGCAGCGAGAACACCACCAGGGTCAGCGCAATTACCAGGCCGGGCAGGGCGTGCAGCAGGTACGGCAGGCGCTCGGCCCAGATCGCCAGGCGGCCTTTGTAGCGCACTACCAGGAAGCTGACCGGCAGCGCCAGCAGCACACAGAAGCCTGCGCCACCCAGCGACACCGACAGCGAAGTCAGCAATGCCTTGCTGATCGCCGCCACCGGGAAGGCGGCCGACGAACCCACGCTCAGCCAGTAACCCAGCATGGCCAGTGGGATGCCGCTGCCGAGAATCGCCAGGCCCAGGCAGAACAATTGCGCCAACGGCATCCAGCCACGCAGCCGTGCCGGCTGCCCGCGACGTGCCACGCCCTGACCGATGCGCACGTGGCGGGCCTTGCCGCGCACGCGCAGTTCCAGCCACAGCATCAGCAGGCACATCGCCAACAGTACCGCCGACAGCATGGCGGCGTTGGCGTTGCTGAATTCCAGTTCGAACTGCTGGTAGATCGCCGTGGTGAAGGTCTGCAGGCCGAGGATCGATAGCGCGCCGAACTCGACCAGCATGTGCAGGGCGATCAGCAAAGCACCGCCCAGCATCGACGGCCAGAGCAGCGGCAGGGTGATCTTGCGGAATACGCCCCAGCGGCTGTAGCCCAAGGTGCGCGCCGACTCTTCAAGCGAAGTGTCGAGGTTGCGCAGGGTCGCCGCCACCGGCAGGAACACCAGCGGGTACTTGGACAGTGCCATGACCAGGATCGCCCCGCCCAAGCCTTCGAAGTCCGAGCTCAGCGATACCCAGGTGAAGCTGCTGACAAACGACGGCACGGCGAACGGCAGGCACAGCACCACCCCCCATAGCCGGCGGCCGGGCAGGTTGCTGCGCTCGAGCAGCCAGGCCAGGGCCAGGCCGACCACCATACACGCCAGCGTCACCCCGGCCATCAGCATCAGGGTGTTGCGCATCAGCCCCCAGACGAATGGGCGCCAGAGCAGGTGCAGGGCTTCGCGCCAGCCAGCCTCCCAGGCTTTCATGGCGACGTACAGCAACGGCAGCAAGCTCATCGCCACCAGGAACAGCACAGGCAGCAGCACCCAGATCGAGGGGCGCTTGCGGCGCGGTACGAAACGTACCTGCGCAGGCGTGGACAGGGCGGCGGTCATCAGAGCAGGCCGACCTCGCGTTCAAGCTCGATGGCTTCCTCGGCATTGCCCAGGTCGGCTGGCGATATCTTCGGCGGGCGCAGTTCGTCGAACGGCTTCAGGCCACGGTCGGAGACCATGCCCTTGTGCAGCGGGTACTCGGCGGTGGTCTGGGTGATCACGCGCTGGCCTTCTTCGCTGGCCATCCAGTTGAGCAGGGCCTGGGCCTCCTTTGGATGCTTGCTGGCCTTGACCGCAGCGGCACCGGAGATGGTCACCAGGTTGCCGGCGTCGCCGTCGGCCATGTAATACAGCTTGGAGTCGAGCTTGCCGCGCTCGCGCTCCAGTGCATACCAGTAGTAGTTGTTGACCAGCACGGCGGCGACTTCACCTTTTTCCACGGCCTTGAGGGCGACCATGTTGTTGGTGTAGGTCTTGCCGAAGGCTTTCAGGCCGGTCAGCCATTCTTCGGTGGCTTCACGCCCGTGCATCTTCAGGATGGCCACGGCCTGTTCCTGGAAGGCGCCGCTGGTAGGTACGTAGCCGACGCGGCCTTCCCACTCTGGATTGGCGAAATCCATGACGGTGGTCGGCAGGTCTTTCTCGTCGACTTTCTTCGGGTTGTACACCACCACGCGGGTGCGGGCGGTCACGCCCATCCAGGTGCCGTTGGCACCCACGTATTCCTTGGGCAGCATGTTCAGCGTGGCGTCATCGATCTTCGCCAGCAGTCCCAGCTCGCCGAGGTTGTTCAGCGGCGGGGATTCTTCGGTATAGATGATGTCGGCCGGCGAGCGGTCGCCCTCCTCGATGATCTGGCTGGCCAGCTGGTTGCTGCTGCCCTTGCGGATATTGATGTGGATACCGGTCTTGGCCTCGTAGGCCTTGGCGATGGCTTCGCCGATTTCCTTGTGCTGGCCGTTGTACATGGTCAGCGTGACCGGTTCGTCTGCCAAGGCGGCCGGAGCGCCGATCACCAGGCTCAGAACTGCGGCGGCCAGGGTGCGCATCAGCGGTTGCGGGCGAATCGTCATGCGGGTACTTCCTCGCTTACGGCTACATATTCGGAAACAATGGTAAACGAAATCGTTTCTCAAGTGGCCGGGTGACGAGAAATTCATCGGCAGACAAACGTGTAATGCCGGAGGCTGCGCGGGGAGGAGGGAGGGGGTGCAAAAATTGCAGGCAAGAAAAAACCCACTAGCAAGCTAGTGGGTTTTTGTATGGTGCCCAGGAGAAGACTCGAACTTCCACGACCGTTAAGTCACTGATACCTGAAACCAGCGCGTCTACCAATTCCGCCACCTGGGCAAAGCTTTACATCATCTGGAGAAGGCGACTATCGTTCGCTTTCACACAGTAGTAACAGATCCTTGGTCATCTGTTACTTGAAAATATTTGGTGCCCAGGAGAAGACTCGAACTTCCACGACCTTGCGGTCACTGATACCTGAAACCAGCGCGTCTACCAATTCCGCCACCTGGGCACACATTCGAGATAAAAGATGCTTTACAGCGCCGCTCATCTCTACTACAACTTCGGGCTTGTCCGTCGTTGTGGTGCGCACTATACGGACGGTCCGGGGGGCTGTAAACCCCCCAAGCGAAAAAAATTTCAAAAAATTCAACTTGTTGATTCCGAAGGCCTATTGCCCCTCTCTATACACAGCAGCGGGGGCTGTCCAAGGCTGACATTTCCGGTTTCAATACGCACATGCCAGAACTCCTATCTATATATCCCAAGGTGAACCCCTTCTGATGGCCGATTGGCAATCCCTCGATCCCGAGGCCGCTCGCGAAGCGGAAAAATACGACAACCCCATTCCCAGCCGTGAGCTGATCCTGCAGCGCCTCGCCGACCGTGGCGAACCGGCCGCGCGCGAGGAGCTGGCGGCAGAGTTCGGTCTTCATGAAGAAGACCAGATCGAAGCCCTGCGCCGCCGCCTGCGCGCCATGGAACGTGACGGCCAGCTTATCTATACCCGGCGCGGCACTTATGCCCCGGTAGACAAGCTGGACCTGATCTGTGGTCGTGTCTCCGGCCACCGTGACGGTTTCGGCTTCCTTATCCCCGATGACGGCAGCGAAGACCTGTTCCTCAGCCCGTCGCAGATGCGCCTGGTGTTCGACGGCGACCGTGGCCTGGCCCGCGTCTCGGGCGTTGACCGTCGTGGCCGCCGCGAAGGCGTGCTGGTCGAAGTCATCTCCCGCGCCCATGAAAGCGTGGTCGGCCGCTACTTCGAAGAAGGCGGCATCGGCTACGTGACCCCGGACAACCCGAAGATCCAGCAGGAAGTGCTGGTGACCGCCGGGCGTAACGGTGGTGCCAAGATCGGCCAGTTCGTCGAGATCAAGATCACCCACTGGCCTACCCCGCGCTTCCAGCCGCAGGGCGATGTGGTCGAGGTGATCGGCAACTACATGGCGCCGGGCATGGAAATCGACGTTGCCCTGCGCAGCTACGACATTCCGCATGTCTGGCCCAACGATGTAGTCAAGGAAGCGCGCAAGTTCCGCTCCGAAGTCGAAGAGAAGGACAAAGAGAAGCGCATCGACCTGCGCCACCTTCCGTTCGTCACTATCGACGGCGAGGACGCCCGGGACTTCGATGACGCCGTCTACTGCGAACCGCTGGGCAAGCTGCGCATGTTCTCGGGTGGCTGGCGCCTGTATGTGGCAATCGCCGACGTCTCCAGTTACGTACGCCTGGGCTCGGCCCTGGACAACGAGGCTCAGCAGCGCGGTAACTCGGTGTACTTCCCCGAGCGCGTGGTGCCGATGCTCCCCGAAGAGCTGTCCAACGGCCTGTGCTCGCTGAACCCGCATGTTGATCGCCTGGCCATGGTCTGTGAAATGACCATGAACAAAGCTGGCCAGATGGTCGACTACCAGTTCTACGAAGGCGTTATCCACTCCCACGCCCGCCTGACCTACAACAAGGTCAGCAGCATGCTCGAACATGCCCGCACCCGTGAGGGCAAGGCGCTGCGCGAAGAGTACAAGGAGGTCCTGCCGGACCTGAAGAACTTGTACAACCTGTACAAGGTGCTGCTGGATGCCCGTCACGCCCGGGGGGCCATCGACTTCGAGACCCAGGAAACCCGCATCATCTTCGGTGACGAGCGCAAGATCGCGGAAATCCGCCCGACCGTGCGCAACGATGCCCACAAGCTGATCGAAGAATGCATGCTGGCAGCCAACGTCGCTACCGCCGCGTTCCTGCAGAAGCACGAAGTGCCAGCCCTTTACCGCGTGCACGACGGTCCACCGCCGGAGCGCCTGGAAAAACTGCGCGCCTTCCTCGGCGAGCTGGGCCTGACCCTGCACAAGGGCAAGGACCCGTCGCCGAAGGACTACCAGGCCCTGCTGGCGAGCATCGCCGGGCGACCGGACTTCCACCTGATCCAGACCGTGATGCTGCGCTCGCTGAGCCAGGCGGTGTACAGCACCGACAACAACGGCCACTTCGGCTTGAACTACGAGGCGTACACCCACTTCACCTCGCCGATCCGCCGTTACCCGGATCTGCTGGTACACCGCGCCATCCGCAGCATCATCCGTTCCAAGGTCGATACCCCGCACGTCAAGCGTGCGGGCGCCATGAGTATCCCCAAGGCGCGTATCTACCCGTATGACGTGAACGCCCTCGAGCAGCTCGGCGAGCAGTGCTCGATGACCGAGCGCCGTGCCGACGAAGCGACCCGTGACGTGGTCAACTGGCTCAAGTGCGAATTCATGAAGGATCGCGTGGGCGAGACCTTCCCGGGTGTGATCACTGCGGTCACCGGTTTCGGCCTGTTCGTCGAACTGACCGACATCTATGTGGAAGGCCTGGTGCACGTCAGTGCGCTGCCGGGCGACTACTACCACTTCGACCCGGTGCACCACCGCCTTTCGGGCGAGCGTACCGGGCGCAGCTTCCGCCTGGGCGACACCATCGAGGTCAAGGTCATGCGCGTCGACCTCGACGAGCGCAAGATCGACTTCGAAGTCTCCGAGCAGCAGCTCAATGCGCCGATTGGCCGCAAAGGGCGTGGTGTTGCCTCGCCAGCAGCCGAAAAGTCCGAGAAGTCCGAGCCAGCGGTCGAAGCCAAGGCCACGCCTAAGCCGCGCAGCCGCAAGAGCGAGACTGCCGAAGCGTACTTCCCGAAAGACGCCGTGCAGCGCAACGCCGAAGTGCGCAAGAGCCGTGAAATGAAAAAGGCGCTGATGAGCGAGGCGCGCACCAGCGGCCACCCCAGCAGCAAGTCGGACAAGGGCGGCAAGCCGTCCGGCAAACCGACCAAGCACCGTAAAGGCCCGCCGAAGTCCGGCGCGCCACGCAAGAGCAAGAACAAGTCATGAGTCAGCTGGAAAAGATCTACGGCGTGCACGCCGTGCAGGCACTGCTGCAGCACCATCCGAAGCGGGTCAAGCAGATCTGGCTGTCGGAAGGGCGCAGCGAGCCGCGCATCCAAGCGTTGCTGGAACTGGCCGCGGAAAACCGCGTGCCGGTTGGCCAAGCCGAGCGCCGTGAGCTGGATGCCTGGGTCGAAGGCGTGCACCAGGGCGTGGTCGCCGAGGTGAGCCCGAGCCAGGTGTGGGGCGAGTTGATGCTCGAGGAGCTGCTCGAGCGCAGCGAAACCCCGCCGCTGATCCTGGTGCTGGACGGCGTGACCGACCCGCACAACCTTGGCGCTTGCCTGCGCACCGCCGATGCGGCTGGCGCCACGGCGGTGATCGTGCCCAAGGACAAGTCGGCTACCCTGACGCCGGTAGTGCGCAAGGTGGCCTGCGGTGCGGCGGAGGTGATTCCGCTAGTGGCCGTGACCAACCTGGCGCGCACGCTGGAGAAACTGCAGCAGCGCGGCCTGTGGGTGGTGGGTACCGCTGGCGAGGCTGAACAGGAGATCTACCAGCAGGACCTGACCGGCCCGCTGGTGATGATCATGGGCGCGGAAGGCAAGGGCATGCGCCGACTGACCCGCGAGCATTGCGATTTCCTGGTGAAGTTGCCGATGAGCGGTAGCGTCAGCAGCCTGAACGTGTCGGTGGCGACGGGCGTGTGTCTGTTCGAGGCCGTGCGGCAGCGTCAGGCCAAGCGTTGATCGCGTAAGCTTCACCGGCCCTTTCGCGGGACAAGCCCGCTCCTACAGGGATCGTGTAGGAGCGGGCTTGTCCCGCGAAAGGGTCGGTAGCCTGCGAATATGTTTCCGGCTGTTCAAATAATCACCAATCACCTTGCTTGTACGTCCCGCCTTCTCTACAATTGCGCCCCTTGCCGAGCTGGCAGGCGCCTATGTGCCTCCCCTCCGTGCAAGACATACAGTGTCATTCACTCCTTGTCTGACCAGATACGCTGGCAGACTACTAACCCGTAAGGAGCATTCATGCGTCATTACGAAATCATCTTCCTGGTTCACCCGGACCAGAGCGAGCAAGTCGGCGGCATGGTTGAGCGTTACACCAAGCTGATCGAAGAAGATGGCGGCAAGATCCACCGCCTGGAAGACTGGGGCCGTCGTCAACTGGCCTACGCAATCAACAATGTTCACAAGGCTCACTACGTGATGCTGAACGTTGAGTGCACCGGCAAGGCCCTGGCCGAGCTGGAAGACAACTTCCGCTACAACGATGCCGTTATCCGTAACCTCGTCATCCGTCGCGACGAAGCCGTAACCGGCCAGTCCGAGATGCTGAAGGCTGAAGAAAACCGCAGCGAGCGCCGTGAGCGTCGTGAGCGTCCTGAGCATGCTGAATCCGCCGACGGCGACGACAGCAATGACAGCGACTCCAGCGATAACGCTGACGAGTAATCCACGGACCTTTAGAGGAGCCTATTAAATGGCACGTTTCTTCCGTCGTCGTAAATTCTGCCGCTTCACTGCTGAAGACGTGAAAGAGATCGACTTCAAAGATCTCAACACCCTGAAAGCTTACGTATCCGAAACCGGCAAGATCGTTCCAAGCCGTATCACCGGTACCAAAGCTCGTTATCAGCGTCAGCTGGCTACCGCTATCAAGCGCGCCCGCTTCCTGGCCCTGCTGCCCTACACCGACAGCCACGGCCGCTGAGACCGGGTCGTCGACAAGCAGTAAGGGATTAGCATGCGAGCGTTAGCAAGTTTCATCATGCGCGGTCGTGTGCAGGCCACCCTGGTGGTGGTCATCAGCGCGGTACTGCCGCTGCTGTTCTGGTTGAGTGCCGCTGCCGGCAGCCTTGTGCTGCTGCGGCGTGGGTTCAAGGATGCTTCAACGGTCATCGCCGGCGGCCTGCTGGCCGGGCTGGCCGTGTGGTTCATGGGCGATCCGATCACCTTCCTGGTGATTGCCGGTGCCCTGGGCCTGGCCGCGCTGTTGCGCGCCGAGCATCCCTGGAGCCGTGTGCTGGTCGCCAGTGCCGTGTTCGCCGTGGTTTTCAGCCTCGTGCTCGACATGGCCCTGGCGCAGACCTTCGATGTGTTGGCCAAGGCGTTTGCCGAAGCCATGCCGAAAATCGAAGGCGAGCCGGTGCTCTCCGGTGAGCTGATCCGCCCTGTGCTGGTCGCTTCCACAGCAGTGACGGTGCAATTGTTCAGCGTGTTGGCCTTGGTGCTGGCGCGTTATTGGCAGGCAGCGTTGTACAACCCTGGAGGCTTCGGTCGCGAGTTTCGCGAACTGAGGTTGCCGAAACAGACCATGGCGGTCTTGGTGGCAGTGATGGTGGTGGCTCCGTTTATCGGGTCGCAGTTCATCATCCTGGCATCGGCGTCGAGCCTGGTACTGGTGCTGGCTGGCATCGCCTTGATGCACGGCCTTGTGGCACAGGGGCGACTGGCCGGTTTCTGGCTAGTGGGCATGTACGTGACGTTGCCGCTGATCATGCAGCTGATCTACCCGTTGCTGATGGTCCTGGCCATTGTCGACAGCCTGATTGATTTTCGCGGTCGCAAGTCCCCTCCGGGGAAAGACTCCGCGAACGGTGAAGGTTAAAAGTTAAGAGGTTTTACCAAATGGAACTGATCCTGCTGGAAAAAGTCGCTAACCTGGGCAACCTGGGCGACAAAGTTAAAGTTAAGGCTGGTTACGGCCGTAACTTCCTGCTGCCATTCGGCAAGGCCACCGTCGCCAACGCCGCCAACCTGGCTGCGTTCGAAGAGCGTCGCGCCGAGCTGGAAAAAGCAGCTGCTGACCGTAAAGCTTCGGCTGAAAGCCGTGCTGCCCAACTGGCCGAGCTGGAAGTGACCATCACTGCCACCGCTGGCGACGAAGGCAAGCTGTTCGGTTCGATCGGCACCCACGACATCGCTGACGCCCTGACCGCCTCCGGCGTTGAAGTGGCTAAAGCTGAAGTTCGTCTGCCGAACGGCACCATCCGTCAGGTTGGCGAATACGACGTAGCCGTGCACCTGCACAGCGACGTTGAAGCCACCGTACGTGTGGTCGTCGTAGCTGCTTAAGCTGCGCTGACTGGTGGTCCCTCACGGGATAGCCGGTTAACATCGGGCACGGTCCTGTTCATTCAGGCCGTGCCCTTTGTCTTTTTCATCCTCAAGAATTCTTTCGTGGCCATGAACGAGATCACCAACTCCGAACAGCTCGACCTGCAAACCGCTGCCCTGAAGGTGCCGCCGCATTCCATTGAGGCCGAACAGGCCGTGCTCGGTGGCCTGATGCTGGACAACAATGCCTGGGAGCGGGTGCTGGACCAGGTGTCGGATGGCGATTTCTACCGGCATGACCACCGCCTGATCTTCCGTGCCGTGCACAAGTTGGCCGACGCCAACCAGCCATTCGACGTGGTGACCCTGCACGAGCAGCTGGACAAGGAAGGCGTCTCCTCGCAGGTCGGCGGCCTGGCTTACCTGGCCGAATTGGCCAAGAACACCCCGTCGGTGGCCAACATCAAGGCCTACGCCGCGATCATTCGCGAACGGGCCACGCTGCGCCAACTGATCAGCATCAGCACCGACATCGCCGACAACGCCTTCAATCCGCAAGGGCGTGGCGCTGCAGAAATCCTCGACGATGCCGAGCGGCAGATCTTCCAGATCGCCGAAGCGCGGCCGAAAACTGGCGGCCCGGTGGGCGTCAACGAACTGTTGACCATGGCCATCGACCGCATCGATACGCTGTTCAACTCCGACAGTGACATCACGGGCGTGTCCACTGGCTTCACCGACCTGGACGAGAAGACCAGCGGCCTGCAGGCGGCCGACCTGATCATCGTCGCCGGCCGTCCGTCGATGGGTAAGACCACTTTCGCCATGAACCTGGTGGAAAATGCCGTGCTGCGCAGCGAAAAGGCGGTGCTGGTGTTCTCCCTCGAGATGCCAGGTGAATCGCTGATCATGCGTATGCTTTCGTCGCTGGGGCGCATCGACCAGACCAAGGTGCGTTCAGGTCAGCTGGATGACGACGACTGGCCGCGCCTGACTTCGGCAGTCAACCTGCTCAACGACCGCAAGCTGTTCATCGACGATACCGCCGGCATCAGCCCTTCCGAAATGCGTGCGCGTACCCGCCGTCTGGCCCGTGAGCACGGAGAAATCGGCATGATCATGGTCGACTACCTGCAGCTGATGCAGATTCCAGGTTCGGCCGGTGACAACCGGACCAACGAGATTTCCGAAATCTCCCGTTCCCTCAAGGCCCTGGCCAAGGAATTCAACTGCCCGGTAATCGCCCTGTCGCAGCTGAACCGCTCCCTGGAACAGCGGCCGAACAAACGCCCGGTGAACTCCGACTTGCGTGAATCCGGTGCAATCGAGCAGGACGCCGACGTGATCATGTTCGTGTACCGCGACGAGGTGTACCACCCCGAGACCGAGCACAAGGGCGTGGCCGAAATCATCATCGGTAAACAGCGTAACGGCCCCATCGGTTTCGTGCGCCTGGCGTTCATCGGCAAGTACACCCGCTTCGAGAATCTCGCGCCGGGCATGTACAACTTCGACGACGACGAATAAGCCACTGGCCTCACATGAATCCGACAACCACCGTCGGATTTGATCAAAATTTGTGCTATATTCCGCGCCCGCGATTTCCCTGCACACCAGAACCGGTCACTGACATGCAAGCAGCCAAACCACTCTACGACTATCCCAAGTACTGGGCCGAATGCTTCGGGCCAGCACCATTCCTGCCGATGAGCAGGGAGGAGATGGATCAGCTCGGCTGGGATTCCTGCGACATCATCATCGTGACCGGGGATGCCTATGTCGACCACGCGTCGTTCGGCATGGCCATCATCGGCCGCCTGCTGGAAGCCCAAGGCTTCCGCGTGGGCATCATCGCTCAGCCGAACTGGCAGTCCAAAGACGACTTCATGAAACTGGGCGAGCCGAACCTGTTCTTTGGCGTCGCGGCCGGCAACATGGACTCGATGATCAACCGCTACACCGCGGACAAGAAGATCCGTTCCGACGACGCCTATACCCCGGGTGGCCTGGCGGGCAAGCGCCCGGACCGTGCCAGCCTGGTGTACAGCCAGCGCTGCAAGGAAGCCTACAAGCATGTACCGATCGTGCTGGGCGGCATCGAGGCCTCGCTGCGTCGTATCGCCCACTATGACTATTGGCAGGACAAGGTCCGCCATTCGATCCTGATCGACGCCAGCGCCGACATCTTGCTGTACGGCAACGCCGAACGGGCCATCGTTGAAGTGGCCCAGCGCCTGTCGCAGGGTGAAAGCATCGAGCAGATCACCGACGTGCGCGGTACCGCGTTCGTACGCCGTGACACGCCGCAAGGTTGGTACGAGATCGACTCGACCCGTATCGACCGCCCAGGCCGCGTCGACAAGATCATCAACCCGTACGTGAACACCCAGGACACCCAGGCCTGCGCCATCGAACAAGCCAAGGGCGACCAGGAAGATCCGAACGAAGCCAAGGTGGTGCAGATTCTCGACAGCCCGAGCGTGACCCGGGAAAAGTCGGTGATCCGCCTGCCGTCGTTCGAGAAAGTGCGTAACGACCCGGTGCTCTATGCTCACGCCAACCGCGTGCTGCACCTGGAGACCAACCCGGGCAACGCCCGCGCCCTGGTGCAGAAGCACGGTGAAGTGGATGTGTGGTTCAACCCGCCACCCATTCCCATGACCACCGAGGAAATGGACTACGTGTTCGGCATGCCCTACGCGCGTGTTCCACACCCGGCCTATGGCAAGGAGCGCATCCCGGCCTACGAGATGATCCGTTTCTCGGTGAACATCATGCGCGGCTGCTTCGGTGGCTGCACCTTCTGCTCGATCACCGAGCACGAAGGCCGCATCATCCAGAACCGCTCCCACGAGTCGATCCTGCACGAGATCGAGGAAATGCGCGACAAGGTGCCGGGCTTCACCGGCGTGGTCTCCGACCTTGGCGGCCCGACCGCCAACATGTACCGCATCGCCTGCAAGAGCCACGACATCGAGAAGCACTGCCGCAAGCCGTCGTGCGTGTTCCCGGGCATCTGCGAGAACCTCAACACCGACCACAGCTCGCTGATCGAGCTGTATCGCAAGGCCCGCGCCTTGCCGGGCGTGAAGAAGATCCTGATCGCCTCGGGCCTGCGCTACGACCTGGCGGTGGAATCGCCGGAGTACGTCAAGGAGCTGGTCACCCACCATGTTGGCGGCTACCTGAAGATTGCCCCGGAGCACACCGAGCGTGGCCCGCTGGACAAGATGATGAAGCCGGGCATCGGTACCTACGACCGCTTCAAGCGCATGTTCGAGAAGTTCTCGAAAGAGGCGGGCAAGGAGCAGTACCTGATCCCGTACTTTATCGCCGCGCACCCGGGTACAACCGACGAAGACATGATGAACCTGGCTCTGTGGCTCAAGGGCAACGGCTTCCGCGCCGACCAGGTGCAGGCCTTCTACCCGTCGCCAATGGCATCGGCCACAGCCATGTACCACTCGGGCAAGAACCCGTTGCGCAAGGTCACGTACAAGAGCGAAGGGGTGGAGATCGTCAAGAGCGAGGAGCAGCGTCGCCTGCACAAGGCGTTCCTGCGCTATCACGATCCGAAGGGCTGGCCGATGCTGCGTGAAGCGCTGCAGCGCATGGGCCGTGCCGACCTGATCGGGCCGGGCAAGCATCAGCTGATCCCGCTGCACCAGCCGCAGACCGACACGTACCAGAGCGCGCGCCGCAAGAACTCGACCCCGGCCGGCAGCCACAAGGTGGGCAAGGACCAGAAGATCCTCACCCAGCACACCGGCCTGCCACCGCGTGGCAGCGATGGCAGCAAGCCGTGGGACAAGCGCGAGAAGGCCAAGGCCGAGGCGTTTGCCCGCAACCAGCAGGCGGCCAAGGAGCGCAAGGAAGCGGCCAAGGGTGGCGGCGGCAAGGGCAAGAAGCCACGCCAGCCAGTGATCCCGCGCTAACTGCCCCCTTTTGGGACCGCTTTGCGGTCCTTTCGCGACACAAGGCCGCTCCCGCATTGATCGGCGTACGCAGTGCTGTGTGGGGGCGGCCTTGTGTCGCGAAAGGGCTGCAAAGCAGCCCAATATCTCGGATCAGTCAGGCTTCTTGTCGACCCACTTGGGCAGTACCGGCGACTCGAACCGTTCCATCCCGTCCAGCAGTTCATCTGCCTGCTGCGCCAGCAGCAACATGGCCCGATGCTGCGGCCGCACGAAGCCTTCTTCGACGATATGGTCGAGGAACCCGCCCAGCTTCTGGTAGAAGCAATTCACATCGAGCAGCCCCAGTGGCTTGGCGTGATAGCCCAGTTGCCCCCAGGTCCACACCTCGAACAGCTCTTCCAGCGTACCCAGGCCACCCGGCAGGGCAATGAAGGCATCGCTCAGCTCGGCCATGCGCGCCTTGCGCGCATGCATGCCGTCGACCACTTCCAGCCGGCTCAGGCCTTTATGGCCGATCTCGGCATTCATCAGGCTTTCGGGAATGATCCCGATCACTTCGCCGCCGGCGGCCATGGCCGCATCGGCGACGGTACCCATCAGGCCGACCACACCTCCGCCATAAACCAGGGTCAGGCCGCGGCGGGCAATGGCCTGGCCAAGCGCAACGGCCGCTTCACGGTAGGCGGGGTTGGCGCCGATACTGGCGCCACAGAACACACAAACGGAACGTACAGACATCGTGCTTCTCCAGTCATATCGCTGACAGGGTAAAGCGAATAGTCTGACGTCTCCAATGCCGGTTTTACTCGGGGCGGGAGAATTCACAGCTGGCACCCGTGGCCCCGTGGGCGTAGGCGGCGAGCAGGCTGTTCATGAAACTTGCGAGGGACATTGCGGTTGCTCCTAAATGAGAGGTTGTCCCATCGTCTATTAAAAGGGCATGATGTGCCCTTAGATTGGTTGTATACAATCCATTGAACAATTCAACTGACTGGCCACTTGACACCCCCTTGACCCATATCAGCAGGGGGCAGAACGGTTTCAGGCAGTCTCGCGATTGATAACACCCTGCCAAGGAGATTCATGATGTTTGCGAAAGCTGTAGCGGTATCCCTGCTGACCCTCGCCAGCGCTTCTGTCTTCGCAGCCGAATGTTCGGTGACCGTCGACTCGACCGACCAGATGTCCTACACCAGCAAGGAATTCACCGTCGACAAGAGCTGCAAGGAATTCACCGTCAAACTGACCCACTCTGGCAGCCTGCCGAAGAACGTCATGGGCCATAACCTGGTGATCAGCAAGACTGCAGACATGCAGGGCATTGCTACCGAAGGTATGAGCAAAGGCCTGGAGAACGACTACATCAACGGCGCCAACGCCGGGATCATCGCCCACACCAAGATGATCGGCGCGCCGGAAAAAGAAACCGAAGTGAAGTTCGACACTTCCAAGTTGGAAGCCGGTGGTGACTACAGCTTCTTCTGCACCTTCCCGGGCCACATCTCGATGATGAAGGGCAAGGTCGTCGTCAAGTAATGACAGCTGTGTAGGCCTCTCGGGCCTATTCGCGGGGTAAGCCCGCTCCTGCAGGGGATACTGGTTCCCTTGTTGGAGCGGGCTTGCCTCGCGAAGCTTTTATGGGGCGAACGGCAGTTCGCGCTTGTGCTGGGTCTTGCGGTAGGTGGCGACGATGATGTCGAACGCTGCCTGATCCACCGGCAGCCCATGCAGGAAGGCATCGATCTGCTGGTAGGTCACGCCATGGGACGCCTCGTCCGGCTTGCCCGGCTCCAGGTCTTCCAGGTCCGCAGTCGGTACCTTCTCCACCAGTGACTCCGGCGCGCCGAAGCTGCGCGCAATCGCCCGCACCTGGTTCTTCACCAGCCCGCTCAGCGGCGCCAGGTCGCAAGCGCCATCACCGAACTTGGTAAAGAAGCCCATCACCGCCTCGGCAGCGTGGTCAGTGCCGATCACCAGGCCTGCGCGGGCACCGGCGATGGTGTACTGGGCAACCATGCGCGTGCGTGCCTTGACGTTGCCGACGACGAAGTCCACCAAGGTCGGCGAGCCATTCTTCAACTCCACCACTTCCGCCGCCAGCGCGCGCACGGCCGGGGCGATGTCGACGGTGTGCACTTCATCGGCCTTGATCACCTCCAGGCAGGCCTGGGCGTCGTGCTCGTCATGTTGCACCTGGTACGGCAGGCGCACGGCGATAAAGGTGTAGGCCTTGTCGCCGGTTTCGGCGCGCAGCTCGTTGACGGCGCGCTGGGCGAGCAGGGCAGCTGTCAGCGAATCGACGCCGCCACTGATGCCCAGCACCAGGGTCTTGAGCCGGGCGTTGGCCAGGCAGTCCTTGATGAACGCCACGCGCCGGGCGACTTCGGCCTCGAGCGCAGCGGCGTCGGCGAACGGCGGCTGAACCTTCAGCGCCTGGGCAATCTCTTGCTGAACCGCTTGCATGGGTTACTCCTTGCTGGGGACTTTGAATACGTGACGCATGTAGGCGACGAAATTCTCGTCGCGGCACTGGGTCTTGGCGGCTTCGTCCGAGATCTTCGCCACCGGCGAGCCGTTGCAGTCGGTCATTTTAAGCACGATGTTCATTGGCGCCACCCCGGGGATGTCACAAGTGAGATTGGTGCCGATGCCGAAACTGACGTTGATGCGACCGCGCAGGGCACGGAAGATCTCCAGCGAGCGGGTCAGGTTGAGGCCATCGGAGAACACCAGGGTCTTGGTCATCGGGTCGATTCCCAGCCTCTGATAATGGGCGATGGCCTTTTCCGCCCAGGCTACCGGCTCGCCCGAGTCATGGCGCAGGCCGTCGAACAGCTTGGCGAAGTACAAGTCGAAATCGTTGAGGAAGGCATCCATGGTGATGCAGTCGGTCAGGGCAATCCCGAGCAGGCCGCGGTACTCGCGGACCCAGCAATCCAGCGCGGCGATCTGGCTGTCGATCAGGCGTGGGCCGAGCTGCTGGTGGGCCATGATCCACTCGTGGGCCATGGTGCCCAGTGGCTTGATATCCAGTTTCCATGCCAGGTCGACGTTGCTGGTGCCGACGAAGCGGCCCGGGAAGTCGTCGCGCAGTACGCGCACCACGTCTTCTTGCACGCGGCTGGAAAAGCGCCGGCGGGTACCGAAATCGGCCACCTGCAGCTCGGCCAGTTCGTCGTCGCTCGCGTGGGCGCGCAGCCAGTCGAACTTGCGGTACAGCTGATCACGCGCATCGGCCAGGCGCATGCGCGGGTGCAAGTGGCGGTTGCGCACTTCGCTGATGATGGCCAGCAGCGGCACTTCGAACAGGATCACGTGCAGCCAGGGGCCTTTCAGGCGCAGGAACAGCTGGTCGCTCTCGATGCCGATGCGCACATAGCGCAGGTTGAAACGGAACAGGCGCAGAAAGCGCAGGAAGTCGGGCTTGAGGAAGCTGATGCGTTCGAGGAAGACCGGCTGCCCATCATCCAGGGTCAGGTCGGCGAGCAGTTCGAGCTGATGGCGAATCTCGCCAAGATAGGGGCGCAGGTCCTCGCCATTGCGGCAGCGGAATTCCCATTCGACGTCGGCGTCTGGGTAGTTGTGTAGCACGCCCTGCATCATGGTGAGCTTGTAGAAGTCGGTGTCGAGCAGGTTGTGCACGATGCGCTCGGCGAATGCGCTCTCGCTCATCAAAAGGGGCTCCAGAAGCGGCGAATGGATGACATTGTGCCAGTCTTTTGAGTCTTGTTGTGTCTGGGCCGGCCTCTTCGCGGGCAAGGCCGCTCCCACAGAGGCCGCGTAATGGCCAAATCAGGTGTTTTTCCGTGCACCAGCTAGCCTTGAAACAGTGCTGCCTGTAGCAGTCGCGCACCAGCGGTGTGCACTTCGGTGACGTCCACTGTTACAGGGCGGTTGCACGTAAACACTTGCCAGGGTTGCAATGATGGCACTCGACGGTTGCTCCTTGTCTGTGCGTGTGGTGGCGCCTGCCGCGTGGCAGACGGTTGCACGCTCAATAAAGAAAAGGCCGTCGGTCGCCAGGGCGCGACCTTTACAGTGTGTTTTCCCGGAAGACAAAACCGATGGCACGGCCCTTGCTCTGAGCACAGGGCTGAGAAGTTGTAGTGCCACACTAAAAAAACTCTAGGAGCACCACCTCATGTCGCAGACGTTTTACAAGAAAGGTTTCCTGGCTCTTGCCGTAGCTACGGCACTGGGTGTTTCTTCGTATGTTCAGGCCGACGTCAAGATCGGCGTCGCGGGCCCCATGACCGGGGCCAACGCAGCGTTTGGCGAGCAGTACATGAAAGGTGCGCAGGCAGCGGCCGACAAGATCAACGCCGCTGGCGGCGTGAATGGCGAGAAGATCGTCCTGGTGAAAGGCGATGACGCCTGTGAGCCGAAGCAGGCCGTGGCCGTGGCCAACCGGCTGGTCGACCAGGACAAGGTGATCGGCGTGGTCGGGCACTTCTGCTCTTCCAACACCATCCCGGCCTCCGAGGTGTATGACGAAGCCGGCGTGATCGCCATCACCCCAGGCTCCACCAACCCGCAGGTCACCGAGCGCGGCCTGAACGCCATGTTCCGCATGTGCGGCCGTGACGACCAGCAAGGCATTGTCGCTGGCAACTACATCGTCGACGTGCTCAAGGGCAAGAAGGTCGCGGTGCTGCACGACAAGGACACCTACGGCCAGGGCCTGGCCGATGCGACCAAGGCGCAGCTGGAGAAGCGCGGCGTCAAGCCGGTGCTGTACGAAGGCCTGACCCGTGGCGAGAAGGACTTCAGCGCCGTGGTCACCAAGATCCGCGCCGCCGGTGCCGACGTGGTCTACTTCGGTGGCCTGCACCCGGAAGCCGGCCCGCTGGTGCGCCAGCTGCGCGAGCAGGGCCTGAAGGACGTCAAGTTCATGTCCGATGACGGTATCGTCACCGACGAACTGGTGGCCACCGCCGGCGGCGCGCAGTACGTCGATGGCGTGTACATGACCTTCGGCGCCGACCCGCGCCTGCTGCCGGAAAGCAAGGCGGTGGTCGAGGAGTTCCGCAAGGCCGGCACCGAGCCTGAAGGCTACACCCTGTATGCTTACGCCTCGGTCCAGGCCCTGGCTGCCGGCTTCAACGGCGCCAAGTCGAACAAGGGCGAAGACGCCGCCAAATGGCTCAAGGCCAACCCGGTCGAAACCGTCATGGGCAAGAAAGAGTGGGACAGCAAGGGCGACCTGAAAGTCTCCGACTACGTGGTCTACCAGTGGGACAAGGACGGCAAGTACCACCAGCTGGAAAAACAAAAATAATAACGGCAGCTGGCCCGGACGCCCGTCCGGGCCATTGCCCCCGCGGTACCTGTCCTTATTTGGAGACGTGCACGGTTCTGCGCTGCCAGGCCCGCTTTATCCGTGGCCTGTGGTCGTCAGCACTGGTGCAGTCTCGCTCAGGTGAGATTGCGTTATGGATGGTATTTTCCTGCAGCAACTGGTCAATGGCCTGACCCTCGGGTCGGTCTATGGCCTGATCGCCATCGGCTACACAATGGTCTATGGCATTATCGGCATGATCAACTTCGCGCACGGCGAGGTGTACATGATCTCCGCGTACCTCGCGGCGATCAGCCTGGCATTGCTGGCCTATTTCGGTGTCGAGTCGTTCCCCCTGTTGATGCTGGGCACGCTGTTGTTCACCATCGTCGTCACGGGCGTGTATGGCTTCACCATCGAGCGCATCGCCTACAAACCCCTGCGTAACTCCACCCGCCTGGCACCGCTGATCAGTGCCATCGGCATCTCGCTGATCCTGCAGAACTATGCACAGATCAGCCAGGGCGCCCGCCAGCAAGGCGTGCCGACCCTGCTCGAAGGCGCCATGCGCATCGAAGTCGGCACTGGCTTCGTGCAGCTGACCTACACCAAGATCTTCATCCTGGTGGCAGCGTTCGTGGGCATGGGCCTGCTTACCTATGTGATCAAGTACACCAAGCTCGGCCGCATGTGCCGCGCCACCCAGCAAGACCGCAAGATGGCCTCGATCCTCGGCATCAACACCGACCGGGTGATTTCCTACGTGTTCGTCATCGGTGCAGTGATGGCCGCGCTGGCCGGCGTGCTGATCACCCTCAACTACGGCACCTTCGACTTCTACGCCGGCTTCATCATCGGCATCAAGGCGTTCACCGCCGCGGTACTGGGCGGCATCGGTTCACTGCCAGGCGCCATGCTTGGCGGGATCATCCTGGGGATTTCCGAGTCGCTGTTCTCTGGCCTGATCAACTCCGACTACAAGGATGTGTTCAGCTTCTCGCTGCTGGTGATGATCCTTATCTTCCGCCCACAAGGCCTGCTGGGTCGCCCGCTCGTGGCTAAGGTGTGAACATGTCGATTGCCAAGATTGCCTCTGCCTCTGAAACCAAAGGTTTCGATATCAAGCGCAGCCTGCTCGAGACCATCGTCGCCGGCCTGCTGGCGCTCATCGTGTTTGGCCCGATCGTCGGTGTGGTCCTCGACGGCTACACCTTCAACGCCGAATCACGCCGAGTGGCGTGGTTGGTCGGCGGCGTGATGCTCGGGCGCTTCCTGCTCAGCCTCTACGTGCAGACCGCCGCCGGGCGGCGCATGCTCGAAAGCTTCGACAGCGGCGGGTCGGGCGTGCACGTCAACGCGCCGGACTACAAGTCGCGGTTGCGCTACATCATCCCGGCGCTGGTGGTGATCGCCATCATCTTCCCGGTGTTCGCCAACAAGTACCTGCTGACCGTGGTCATCCTCGGCCTGATCTACGTGCTGCTGGGCCTGGGCCTGAACATCGTGGTCGGTCTCGCCGGCTTGCTCGACCTGGGCTACGTGGCGTTCTACGCCATCGGTGCCTACGGCCTGGCGCTGGGCTACCAGTACCTCGGCCTGGGCTTCTGGAGCGTGCTGCCGCTGGCGGCGATCGCCGCAGCGCTGGCGGGGTGCATCCTCGGCTTCCCGGTCTTGCGAATGCACGGCGACTACCTGGCGATCGTGACCCTGGGCTTCGGCGAGATCATCCGCCTGGTGCTGAACAACTGGCTGTCGTTCACTGGCGGCCCGAACGGCATGCCGGCGCCGTCGCCGACCTTCTTCGGCCTGGAATTCGGCCGCAGGGCCAAGGATGGCGGGGTGCCGATCCACGAGTTCCTCGGCATCGACTACAACGCCAACCTCAAGTTCGTGTTCATCTACGCCGTGCTGTTCATGGTCGTGCTGGCGGTGCTGTACATCAAGCACCGGCTGACCCGCATGCCGGTCGGCCGCGCCTGGGAAGCCCTGCGTGAAGACGAGATTGCCTGCCGCTCGATGGGCCTGAACCACGTACTGGTCAAGCTCTCGGCCTTCACCCTCGGTGCTTCCACCGCAGGCCTGGCGGGGGTGTTCTTTGCCACCTACCAGGGGTTCGTCAACCCGTCCTCGTTCACCTTCTTCGAGTCGGCGCTGATCCTCGCCATCGTCGTGCTTGGCGGCATGGGCTCGACCGTCGGCGTGGTGATCGCGGCGTTCGTGCTGACCGTGGCACCGGAGCTGCTGCGCAGCTTCTCGGAATACCGCGTGCTGCTGTTCGGCGTGCTGATGGTGCTGATGATGATCTGGCGACCGCGTGGGTTGATCCGCATCAGCCGTACCGGTGTGACCCCGCGTAAAGGAGTGGCGCCATGAGCGACGAAATCATTCTCTCGGTCGACAACCTGATGATGCAGTTCGGCGGTATCAAGGCGCTCAGCGACGTCAGCCTGAAGGTCAAGCGTAACCAGATCTTCGCCCTGATCGGCCCCAACGGCGCCGGCAAGACCACTGTGTTCAACTGCCTGACCGGCTTCTACAAGGCCAGTGGCGGGCGCATCGAGCTGAACGTGCGCGGCAGCCACACCAATGTCATCCAGCTGCTTGGCGAGCGCTTCCAGGCGGCGGATTTCGTGTCGCCTGCGCGCTTTGCCAACCGTCTGTACTACAAGATGTTCGGCGGTACCCACTTGGTCAACCGCGCAGGCCTGGCGCGGACCTTCCAGAACATTCGCCTGTTCAAGGAAATGTCGGTGGTGGAAAACCTGCTGGTGGCCCAGCACATGTGGGTCAACCGCAACTTGCTGGCTGGGGTGCTCAACACCAAGGCTTACCGCAAGGCCGAGAGCGACGCCCTCGACCACGCGTTCTACTGGCTGGAAGTGGTCGACCTGGTCGACTGCGCCAACCGCCTGGCAGGTGAGCTGTCCTACGGCCAGCAGCGCCGCCTGGAGATCGCCCGGGCCATGTGCACGCGGCCGAAGATCATCTGCCTGGACGAGCCGGCTGCCGGCCTCAACCCGCAGGAGACCGAGGCCCTGAGCCGCATGATCCGCGTGCTGCGTGACGAGCACGACATCACCGTGGTGCTGATCGAACATGACATGGGCATGGTCATGAGCATTTCCGACCATATCGTCGTGCTCGACCACGGCAACGTGATCGCCGAAGGCGCCCCGCAGGAAATCCGCCACAACCCGACGGTGATCGCCGCCTACCTGGGTGCCGACGAAGAGGAACTGGTATGAGTGCACCCATTCTCGAACTAAAGGAACTGGACGTGTTCTACGGGCCGATCCAGGCGTTGAAAAAGGTGTCGATGCACATCAACGAAGGCGAGACGGTGAGCCTGATCGGTGCCAACGGCGCCGGCAAGTCGACCCTGCTGATGTCGATCTTCGGCCAGCCGCGGGCGGCGTCTGGGCATATCGTCTACCGGGGCACCGACATCACTCGCAAGTCGTCGCACTACATCGCCTCCAACGGCATCGCCCAGTCGCCGGAAGGGCGCCGGGTGTTCCCCGACATGACCGTCGAGGAAAACCTGATGATGGGGACCATCCCTATCGGCGACAAATACGCGACTGAAGACATGCAGCGCATGTTCGAGCTGTTCCCGCGCCTGAAGGAGCGGCGTAATCAGCGGGCCATGACCATGTCCGGTGGCGAGCAGCAGATGCTGGCCATTGCCCGGGCGCTGATGAGCCGGCCGAAGCTGTTGCTGCTGGACGAGCCATCGTTGGGGCTGGCACCGATCGTGGTCAAGCAGATCTTCGCGACCCTGCGCGAACTGGCCAAGAGTGGGATGACCATCTTCCTGGTAGAGCAGAACGCCAACCATGCGCTGAAGTTGTCGGACCGGGCCTATGTGATGGTCAACGGGCAGATACGCATGAGCGGGACGGGGCAGGAGCTGCTGGTCAACGAAGAGGTGCGCAACGCCTATCTTGGCGGGCATTGAGTTGCATCGGGGGTTGCCAGGCGACCCCCGGTTCAAATGTGGACAACTTGTCGCATATCTTTCTCGACCCACTCGACAATCCCCTCGCAAGCCCTTGTTTCCACAGGTTGAATCTTTTCCACGATTAATGTGGAACCGCCTGTGGAAAACATGGTGGCATCTCGCTCTATCCCTTTATCTGCAAGGCCTGCAAGGCTCTGGTCAAAAAATGATCAGATGCCCTTTGTGTATGATTTCACGCGCTTTTTTTGCACGGTCCGAGATCTGCGAAAGGTGCTTCAATGCCTGTGGATAAGTCTGTGGGAAAGCCTTGGACAGACCGCTGCAGGCGGCATGCTTGAAAGCGTTGCGCCATCATCGAAAAGATATCCACCGACCACGAGACGCTGAAAGGGTTCCGCGCATTGGACAAGTTGCCCCCAATCCGTGGGGAAAGCCTTGTGGATAACATGCGCATAGCTGGCGGCGAGCCCTCTGTCGCAAGGGTTTGGCGCATATGAACAAAAAATGAACAGCGGCCCTGACGGCTTGCTGTCAACGCCCGGCGCGGGCATGCTGCAAAGCTGTCGATGACAACCCACCGTGAGGAACAGAGCATGACATCCACCGTATTCATCACTGGCGCGACGTCCGGTTTTGGCGAGGCCACTGCCCGCCGCTTTGCCGAAGCCGGCTGGAAGCTGGTACTCACCGGCCGTCGCAAGGATCGCCTGGATGCCCTGTGCGCCGAACTGTCGGCCAAGACCGAAGTGCACGGCCTGGTTATCGACGTGCGTGACCGCAAGGCCATGGAGCAGGCCATCGCCAGCCTGCCGGCCGGCTTCGAGAAAATTCGCGGCCTGGTCAACAATGCCGGTCTGGCGCTGGGTGTGGATGCGGCGCAGAACTGCAGCCTGGATGATTGGGAGACCATGGTCGACACCAACATCAAAGGCCTGATGTACACCACCCGCTTGCTGCTGCCACGCCTGATCGCCCACGGCCGTGGCGCGACGATCCTCAACGTGGGTTCGGTGGCGGGCAACTACCCATATCCCGGCAGCAACGTGTATGGCGGCACCAAGGCCTTCGTCGGCCAGTTTTCGCTGAGCTTGCGCTGCGACCTGCGTGGAACGGGCGTGCGGGTGAGCAACATCGAGCCGGGCCTGTGCGAGAGCGAGTTCTCGCTGGTGCGCTTCGGCGGTGACCAGGCCAAGTACGATGCCACCTACGCCGGTGCCGAGCCGATTCAGCCGCAGGACATCGCCGAGACCATCTTCTGGATCCTCAACCAGCCGGCGCACATCAATATCAACAGCCTTGAGCTGATGCCGGTGAGCCAGGACTGGGCAGGGTTCTCGATCGACCGTTCGGCCAAGGGCTGATCAGTGCCCTTTCGCAGGTAATTGCGCGAATGCGTCAGGCCTCGCGCTGCAGACCTTCCAGGCAGGTCGCCAGGTGATAGGGCGTAGTTGAAGGCATGTCATGCCGGCTCACCGCCCCTTCACCATCCCGGCACTCATACCAGCCACCTGCATGCAGAAACTGCTGTTGCATCGCCTTCAACTGGACCAGCAGCTTGGCCTCATTCCCCGAGCGCAACGCCAGTGCCCGCAGGTATTCCGCCTGTGCCCAGACCCGCTGGGTCGCATCGAGCACGTTGCCTTCCACATCGAGCATGGCCAGCACTGCGGCATTGTTGACCCCACACAGCTCGGCATAGCCGAAGGCCCGTTCGATGGAAGCATGCAGCGGCGTCCCGCGTAGCAGCGGCGAGGTTTCCAGCAGGTAGAACCATTCGAACTGATGCCCCGGCTCGAACCAGTTATCCACAGCGCCGAGGGGCTTTTCCAGCATCAGCCCGTGTTGCGGCTCGATGAAATGTTTCTGCAGGGCTGTGCACAGTTGCAGCAGCGACTGCTGCACATGCTCGTCCTTGCGTACCGCCAGCACTTGCAGGAAGGCCTCGGCCAGGTGCATCTGCGGGTTCTGCAGCGGGCCGCTGCCGAGGTCAGCCCAGTCTTCGCCAAGGCTGGCTTCATACAGGCCATCATCCCGGGCGAACTGCTCGTCGACGACTTCCAGGGCGGCATTGAGGGTGGCTTCCACCAGGCCTTCGCCGACCTTGCCCCAGTAGTGCGCGCAAGCGAACACGATGAAGGCGTGGGTGTAGAGGTCCTTGCGCCGGTCCAGCGGCTTGCCGTCGGCGTCGATGCTGTAGAACCAGCCGCCATGCTCGGGATCGTGGAAGTGCTTCTGTAACGAGCGGAACAGCGCCGCCGCCCGTTCGGCCGCACCCGATTGTTCGATGCGGCTGCTGAACAGGTAAAGCTGGCGCGCACAGGCCATGGCCCGGTAGCGCTGCACCGGCAACGGGCGGTGCTGGGCGTCCAGGGCCTCGTAGGGCAGGGCCATGTCGGCGTTCCAGCCCGGCCCTTGCCACAGCGGCACGATGCGTTCGGCGAAATGCTGGTTGAAGCGGGCCAGTTCGGGCAGGGTGGGGCGGGGGTTGGGCATGTTGGTGCTCGTCGCTTTCGGGCAGGGCGCCATGGTAGCAGAACTAGGGTTGTGGGTTGCCCAGGCCTTGCCAGTGGCGCGCGCCGACGAAGATGAAGCGCAGTTGCTGGGTGATCTTTTCCTGGGCGCTCAGCACCTGTGGATAACCCGGCTCCGGGCTGTCGATCAGTTCCGGAAGGGTGGCGAACACGGTCTTCACCACCAGGTCGGCCATCACTGCCAGCGCGGCGTTGTCCAGGTGCTGCCAACGCTTCATCCGCGCAAGGTCGGTGGCCAGGTCGTCGCTGATGTCCTGGCGCAGACGGGCGATGGCCTGGCGCACGGCTTGCGAGCCGCCATACTGCTCGCGGGCGAGGAACAGGAACTGGGCGCGGTGGGCGGCGACCACGTCGAGGAAGATGCGCACCGAAGCATCGGTGATGCCGCCAAGTTCGAATTCGTTGTGCCGCACCAGGCGGATGGTCTGGCGGAACGTGGTGTCGACTTCGGCCACTAGCGCCAGGCCCAGGGCATCCATGTCGGAAAAGTGCCGATAGAAGCCGGTAGGCACGATACCTGCCGCCTTGGCCACTTCGCGCAGGCTCACGCTGCCAAAGCCACGGCCGCTCTCCATGAGCTGGCAGGCGGCGTCCAGCAGGGCCTGGCGGGTCTGTAGCTTCTGTTCGGCGCGCGGCAGCATGGGGCGGGCTTCTGTGACGGTGAGGCTGGGCACTCTAGATAAAAAAACGAAGCCCGGTCAATGGACCGGGCTGGGAGGGGAGCAAGCCGTGTGACAGAGGTTGTTCTTTTCGGCCATGGCGATCAGCTCACGTGGCTGATTGCAACCAGGCGATCCGAGCCACCTTCAGCAACGCGGCCACTGCGTTCGATCAGGCGGTCCGAGCCACCTTCGGCAACACGGCCAGAACGTTCGATCAGGCGGTCCGAGCCACCTTCGGCAACACGGCCAGAACGTTCGATCAGGCGGTCCGAGCCACCTTCGGCAACACGGCCAGAACGTTCGATCAGGCGGTCCGAGCCACCTTCGGCAACACGGCCAGAACGTTCGATCAGGCGGTCCGAGCCACCTTCGGCAACACGGCCGGAACGTTCGATCAGGCGGTCCGAGCCACCTTCGGCAACACGGCCAGAACGTTCGATCAGGCGGTCCGAACCACCTTCGGCAACAGTTTTCAGCGGTTGAGCGATTTCAGCAGCGCTGGAGCGTGCTTCGGCGGTCAAGTGCTGGTCAGCGGCTGGCAGGGCGAAGGCGTTGGCAGCAAGGATCGACAGGGTCAGGGTCAGCAGGGTGCGTTTCATGGTTCGGTGCTCCTCTCGGGGGCTGGTAAGTGGGTACGAAGCCAATGCTACGCCCGGTGACGCGAGAGAGAAGTTCATACGGGTAATGGTAACAATCGACGGCATTGATAGCGTCCGCTGAAGGCTCTAATCCAGTCGTTTCAGGGCGCTGTGCGGCTATTTGCCAGTAATGATTCAAGGCGATGGGAGGCCCTTTCCAAGACCACAAGTTGAGCAAGAAACCCGAAAAAACTCGCTATCATGGCCGTGTCCGGTAAAACCCAGCGGGTTTTCATCAGTCCGAGATATTAAGTGCCATCGTTACGCCTGCTTTGTGCCATGCCGTCAGGAGAATCACGCAATGACGCGTCCCGCCAGAATCTTCGTCTGGACCTTAACCACCCTGCTGACCCTGCTGGCGATCCTGGTAGTGATCATCGCCACCTTCGATTGGAACCGCGTCAAGCCTCTGCTCAACGAGAAGGTTTCCGAGGCTCTGCATCGGCCGTTCGCGATCAATGGCAACCTCGCCGTGCACTGGCGTACCGAGCCGGAAGAGGGCGGTTGGCGCGCCTGGGTGCCGTGGCCGCACTTCATTGCCGAAGACCTGACCCTCGGCAACCCTGACTGGCTCAAGGAACCGCAGATGGTCGGCCTGGAGCGCGTGGAGTTCCGCCTGGCGCCGCTGCCGCTGCTGTTCCAGCAGATCAGCATCCCGCGCATCGACCTGACCAAACCCACCGCCAGCCTCACGCGCCTTGCCGATGGCCGCGCCAACTGGACCTTCGACTTCGGGCCCAAGGACGAGAACGAGGAGCCGTCCAAGTGGCAGCTGGACATCGGTGCCATTGGCTTCGACCAAGGCAATGTCAGCTTCGATGACCAGACCTTGAAAACCAGCATGAAGGTGCAGATCGACCCGCTCGGCAAGCCGATCCCCTTCAGTGAAATCGTCGGCAAGGCCGGCGCCGAAAAGGTGGGAGGCGCCCAGGATTATGCGTTCGGGCTCAAGGCCCAGGGCCGCTACAAGGGCCAGCCGGTGTCCGGTATCGGCAAGATCGGCGGCCTGCTGGCGCTGCAGGACGCCAGCCAGCCGTTTCCGCTGCAGGCCGATGTGCACATTGCCGATACCCATGTGGTGCTCGCCGGTACCCTGACCGACCCACGTAACCTCGGCGCGCTGGACCTGCGCCTGCGCCTGTCCGGTGCCAGCCTGGGCAACCTCTACCCGTTGACCGGTGTGACGCTGCCGGACACCCCGGCCTATTCCACCGACGGCCGGCTCCGCGCCAACCTGCATGCCGCTGAAGGCGCGACCTTCAATTACCAGGGCTTCAACGGCAAGATTGGCGACAGCGACATCCATGGCGACCTGGCCTTCGTCGCCAGCCAGCCACGGCCCAAGCTCTCCGGCAACCTGGTATCCAACCAGCTGCTGTTCAAGGACCTGGCCCCGCTGATCGGCGCCGACTCCAATGCCGAGCAGAAAGCCCGCGGCGGCGCCAGCAAGCAGCCGGCCGACAAGGTGCTGCCGGTGGAAGAGTTCCGCACCGAACGCTGGCGGGCCATGGATGCCGACGTCACCTTTGCCGGCAAGCGCATCGTGCACAGTGAAAAACTGCCCTTCAACGACCTGTCCGCCCACGTGATCCTCGACGACGGCTTGCTGCGCCTGGAGCCGCTACGCTTTGGCGTGGCCGGTGGCAGCCTGGCTTCAAACATTCGCTTGGACGGCCGTAACGTGCCGCTGCAGGGCCGCGCCCAGCTGACGGCGCGTGGTTTCAAGCTCAAGCAGCTGTTCCCCGGCTTCGCGCCGATGCAGACCAGCTTCGGCGAGCTCAACGGCGATGCCGACATCAGCGGCCGTGGCAATTCGGTGGCGGCGTTGCTGGGTACGGCCAATGGCAACCTGCGCATGCTGATCAATGATGGCGCCATCAGCCGCAGCCTGATGGAGATTGCCGGGCTCAATGTCGGTAACTACGTGGTTGGCAAGCTGTTCGGCGATGAAGATGTGAAGATCAACTGTGCGGCAGCGGACATCGGTATCAAGGACGGGCTGGCGACCACGCGCTTGTTCATCTTCGATACCGAGAACGCGATCATCTATATCAACGGCACGGCCAACTTTGCCAGTGAGCAGCTGGACTTGAAGGTCACTCCGGAGTCCAAGGGGCTACGGCTGTTCTCGTTGCGTTCGCCGTTGTATGTGCGCGGGCCGTTTGCCAAGCCGAGTGCCGGGGTGCAGGCGGTGCCGCTGGCGCTGCGTGGGGCGGGGATGGTGGCGTTGGGCGTGGTTGCGGGGCCGGCGGCCGGGTTGCTGGCGCTGGTGGCACCAAGCAGCGGTGATGCGCCCAATCAGTGCACGCCCTTGCTGCAGCAGATGAAAGCCGGCAAGGCGCCGGCTGCGGTGAAAAAGCTGAAATAGCAGGGGCCGCGTAGCGGCCCATTCGCGTGACAAGCCCGCTCATACAGTGATTACGCGATCACTTGTAGGAGCGGGCTTGTCCCGCGAACGGGGCGCTACGCGCTCCCGGCAATTACAGCCCCTGAAGCAAATCGGACATGTCGTCCGCGTGCTCTTCTTCCTGAGCCAGGATGTCCTCGAAGATCCGCCGCGTAGTCGGGTCTTTATCGCCGATGTACTGAATGATCTCGCGATAGCTGTCGATCGCAATCCGCTCCGCCACCAGGTCCTCCAGCACCATCTCCTTCAGCGAGCTACCGGCCACATACTGCGCATGGGAATTCTTGCTGAGGTTGTCCGGGTTGAAATCCGGCTCGCCGCCCAACTGCACGATGCGCTCGGCCAGTTTGTCGGCATGCTCGGCTTCCTGGTTCGCATGTTCGAGGAACTCGCTGGCCGCCACACTGGCCTTGATGCCGCTGGCCATGAAGTAATGGCGCTTGTAGCGCAGCACGCAGACCAGTTCGGTGGCCAGTGACTCGTTGAGCAGGCGCAGGATTTCCTGGCGGTCGGCGTGGTAACCCTCGGTCACCGCGCCTTGCTCGACATGCTCGCGGGCACGTTTGCGCAGGGTTTGCACATCGGTCAGTTCAACGTTGCTCATGATTGTCTCCAAACAGTCAGGACGGGTGTTCACGGTAGGTAGGAGGCTCAAGCGCCGTGCGCGGCTTTGCTGTCCTCTTCTCGTTGCTTGCAGGTCTTGAAGCCCTTGGCATCGACATGACCGGTGGCGTCGAAGCGCACGTAGTACGGCTGCTGGTGGCCGTCGCGGTTGAGGATGTAGTCGTTGCAGGTACCCCCGTGCGGCAAATCGATCACGTTCGACGGGCTGCCGCCGATGGCGATGACCTTCTGCATGGTCATGCCGTTTTCCACCTGCTTGACCAACGGCTCGTCGCGGTAGGTGACGTAGTCCACCGGGTTTTCCGGGCGACTGCCGCAGGCGGCCAGGGTGGCGCTTGCCAGAAGGATTGCCAGGGTCTGCTTGTACATGGTCCCGCTCCTTGCAAAGGGTCTGTTCTGGGTTGGAACCACGCGGCACGTCGGGAGTTCGATTGCGATGGTCATCGAAGCGGCGCTAGTGTTGGCCGATCGTCCACGGAAAGGGGCTCAAGCCATGCAGCAGGAGTTGGCCACGCGATACCCATTGGTGCTGGTGCCGGGCATGCTCGGCTTTGTCCGGGTGCTGCTCTATCCGTACTGGTTCGGCATCGTGCCGGCGTTGCGCAAGGGTGGCGCGCAGGTGTTCCCGGTGCAGGTCTCGCCGTTGCATTCCAACGAGGTGCGTGGTGAGCAGCTGCTGGCGATCATCGAAGACATCTGCCAGCGCACTGGCGCGGCAAAGGTCAACCTCATCGGCCACAGCCAAGGGGCGCTGAACGCGCGTTATGCGGCGGCCAAGCGGCCGGCTCGGGTGGCTTCGGTCACTTCGGTGGCGGGGCCCAATCATGGCTCGGAACTGGCCGATCACCTTGAGCGAACAGCGCCTGGTGGATCGCCCCAGGGGCGCATGCTCAAGGCCATCCTGCATGGCCTGGCACTGTTGCTGGTATGGCTGGAAACCGGCTGGCGGCGCGACCCGCTGCCGGTCGATGTGCATGCTTCGCACCAGGCCCTGACCAGCGCCGGCGTGGCCCAGTTCAACCAGGTTTATCCGCAAGGGCTGCCGGATACCTGGGGCGGGGAGGGGGCGTATGAGGTGAACGGCGTGCGTTACTACTCCTGGTCCGGCACCTTGCAGCCGGGCTTGACCGACCAGGGGCGCAACCGCTTCGACGGCAGCAACCGCTTCTGCCGGCTGTTCGCACGTAGTTTCGTCAGGGAAAAGGGCCATTGTGACGGTATGGTCGGGCGTTTCAGCTCGCACCTGGGGCAGGTGATCGGCGATGACTACCCGCTCGATCACCTGGATATCGTCAACCAGTCGCTGGGCGCCGTGGGCAAGGGCGCCGAGCCGCTGCGGCTGTTCACCGAACATGCGGCACGGCTCAAGGCCGCCGGGCTCTAGCGGCGTATCGGAGTGGCCCAGCGCTCGGCGAGAATGACCCCGACCAAGGTCAGCAAACCACCGATCAGGTGATAGCTGGCCAGTCGTTCGTCGAGGACTACTGCGGCGATCAGCGCGGTCACCACCGGCAGCAGGTTGAAAAACAGCGTGGTACGGCTTGGCCCCAGGCGATGCACGGCCTGCATCCACACCAGCGGCGCGATCATCGAGGCGAGCACGCAGGCATACAGCACCAAGCCGATGTTGTGGCCATTCAGGCCGGTCTTGTCCGAAAGCAGGAACAGTGGCAGCAACACCAGGATGGCTACCAGCACTTGCAGGTACAGCAGCTGCAACGGTGGCAGGCGCAATTGCCATTTCTTCAGCAGGAAGCTGTACAGCGCGTAGGCCAGGGTCGCTACCAGCATCAGCAGGTCGCCGTCGTTCAAGCCTTGTTCCAGCAAGATGCCGGGCTGGCCGGCGGAGACTACTTCGAGCACACCGACGAACGACACCACTGCACCTGCCAGGGCCCCGTAGCTCAGGCGCTGGCCCAGCCAGGCGATGGACAGTGCCAGTGACATCAGCGGCATCAGCGAGAGGATGATGCCCATGTTGGTGGCGCTGGTGATGCCAGCGGCGAAGTACGCCAGGCTCTGGTACACGGCCATGCCCAGCACGCCGAGGATGGCCACCTTGCCCAGGTGCGGGCGGATGGCCGCACGGTTGCGCCACACGGCGGGCAGCAGGAACGGGGTGAACAGTGCGCCGGCCAGCAGCCAGCGGTAGAAGCCGATTTCGGCAGGGTAGATGGCGCCGGCCGACATCTTGGTGACCACGGTATTTCCGGCCCAGATGAAGATGGCGACAAGAGGGAAGAGGTAGTTCATGGAGCAGTTACTCGTATGGCTTGGCTGGGGCTGGAAGGCAGGCCCTCATGGAGGCTCATTATCGGTTGTCTGTTCATAAGCCTATACTTCCATCCAGACAACCTGCCCCACGAAGCAGACAGCATGCCGCGCAAATACCTCGACATCCCACAGTTCGCCCAACTCCCGGCTCCGGTGTACTTCCGCCATGACGAGTTCGGCGCCGACACCCACAGTGTTCCCCATCGTCATGCCTGGGGCCAGCTCAACTACACCGCCCACGGGGTGATGCATCTGGATGTCGCCGGCCAGCGCTTCCTCTCGCCACCCCACTATGCGGTGTGGGTACCGCCAGGTACCGAGCATGGCTGCTACAACCCCCAGGCCATCGTCTATCGTTCGGTCTATCTCGACCGCGGCCTGTGCGCTGAACTGCCGTCGCAGCCGTGCAGCCTGATCATCAGCGACATCCTCAAGGCCATCCTCGGTGACTTCGCCCGCCGCGACATGCGGGTGGCGCAGGATGAACGCGACCAGCGCCTGGTGCAGGTATTGCTCGACCAACTGCACCAGGCGCCGACCCAGACCTGCTACTTGCCCTTTTCCCACAACGAGGGCCTGCGCAAGGTGCTGGATGCCCTCACCGCCGAGCCCGGCGACAACCGGCCGTTGGCCGACTGGGCTGCTCGGGTGCATGTCAGCGAGCGCACCTTGGCCCGCCAGTTCCTGCGCGAACTGGGCATCAGCTTCGGCGAATGGCGCCTGCGCTTGCGCTTTCTGCGCGCCATCGAGGCCCTGGAGGCCGGGCTGCCGATCCAGGCGATTGCGTTTGACCTGGGCTACAGCAGCGCCTCGGCATTCATCGCCATGTTCCAGCGCCAGGCCCGCTGTACACCGGAGCAGTACCGGCGGCAGGCCCGGCATGGTGTGTAAGAATTCTTGTCTACACTCAGCCTGACCCCGTGCATCGGGCGCGGAGACAAGGAGACCACTCCATGAAGATGTTGCACGTGCCATTGCTGGCGCTGGCTGTGCTGTTCAGCGCGCAAGGATTCGCCGCCAACACGGCACAACAGGAAAAGATGAAAAGCTGTAACGCCGATGCCACGACCAAGGCCCTCAAGGGCGATGAACGCAAGGCGTTCATGAGCACTTGCCTGAAAAAGGACGTGCCGCAGTCTCAGCAGGACAAGATGAAGACCTGCAACGCCGACGCCACCACCAAGGCGCTCAAGGGCGACGAGCGCAAGGCGTACATGAGCGACTGCCTGAAGAAGAAGTGACCTGCGCCTATGCCTGTGCCCCGAAGGCTGGCAGACTGCGGGCATTCCCGCCGTCTGCCGTCGAGGCTGTATGACTTTCACCCCCCGCCAGATCACCCTGGCCAGCCTGATCATCGTCATGGCCGGGCTGCTGCTGGCTTTGCCCCTGAAATTGCTGCCCAGCCTGCTGGCCGGGCTGCTGGTGTTCGAACTGGTGAACATGCTCACCCCGCGCCTGCAACCGCTGATCGCCGGGCAGCGTGCGCGCTGGTTGGCGGTGGCGCTGCTGGGTGTGCTGGTGGTCAGCGTGCTGACCCTGCTGATAGCCGGTGCCTTCAGCTTCCTGCTGCACGAAGCCGAGAACCCCGGTGCCTCGCTGGACAAGTTCATGACCTTGGTCGAACGCGCTCGCAGCCAGCTGCCGCCGTTCATCGAAGCCTACCTGCCGGCCAGCGCGGCGGAGTTCAAGGTGGCGATCGGTGACTGGATCAAGAGCCACCTGAGCGACCTGCAGCTGGTGGGCAAGGGCATGGCGCACATGTTCGTGACCCTGCTGATCGGCATGATCCTCGGAGCCATCATCGCCCTGCAGCGTATCCCCGACATTTCCCGGCGCAAGCCCCTGGCTGCGGCGCTGTTCGAGCGGCTGAACCTGCTGGTGCAGGCGTTTCGCAACATCGTCTTCGCGCAGATCAAGATCTCGATGCTCAACACCGCGTTCACCGGCATTTTTCTCGCCGTGGTGATGCCTTTGTTCGGCGTGCACCTGCCGCTGACCAAGACGCTGATCGTGCTGACCTTCTTGCTCGGGCTGCTGCCGGTGATCGGCAACCTGATGTCCAACACCCTGATCACCATCGTCGGCATGTCGCTGTCGATCTGGGTGGCGGCGGCGGCGCTGGGTTACCTGATCGTGATCCACAAGGTCGAGTACTTCCTCAACGCCAAGATCGTCGGTGGGCAGATCAGTGCCAAGGCTTGGGAGCTGTTGTTGGCGATGCTGGTGTTCGAGGCGGCGTTCGGCTTGCCGGGGGTGGTGGCGGGGCCGGTCTACTATGCCTACCTGAAGAGTGAGCTGAAGCGGGCCGAGTTGGTGTGATCTCCTGTACCGGCCTATTCGCGGGACAAGCCCGCTCCTACAGGATTACCTATTGCTCAGAGGCAATGGTGATCTTGTAGGAGCGGGCTTGTCCCGCGAATAGGCCGGTGCAGGCAATAAAGGGTTGTCAGGCCGCGCCGTAGCGCTTGCGGGCCTCGATAGCCAGGCCGCTACCGATGCTGCCAAAGATGTTGCCTTCCACATGCCGCGCATTCGGCAGCATCGCCGACACGCTGTTGCGCAGTGCCGGAATCCCGCTCGAACCGCCGGTGAAAAACACCGTGTCGACCTGGCCCGCGCTCACGCCAGCCTTGGTCAGCAACTCGCTCACACTGCCGCGCACCCGCTCCAGCAGCCCTTCGATGGCCTCCTCGAACAGCGCACGGGTCAGGTCCACACCCAGCTCGCGCTCGACACGGCTGAGGTCGACGCGGCGGCTGACCTGCTCGGTCAACTCGATCTTGCTGGCTTCCACTTCCATCGCCAGCCAGTGCCCGGCGCGCTCTTCGATCAGCTTGAACAGGCGATCGATGCCCAGCGTGTCCTCGATGTCGTAGCGCATGCTGCCCAGCGCCAGCTGCGACTTCTGCGAGTACAGGGCGTTGATGGTGTGCCAGGTGGCCAGGTTCAGGTGGTAGCTGGTCGGCATAAGTGCGCCGCTCTTCATCCGACTGCCGTAGCCGAACAGTGGCATCACGCCCTGCAGGCTCAGCTGCTTGTCGAAGTCGGTACCGCCGATGTGCACGCCGCCGGTGGCGAGGATGTCGCTCTGGCGCTCGGCCACCAGGTGGCGCTCGGGCGACAGGCGGATCAGGGTAAAGTCAGACGTACCACCGCCGATATCGACGATGAGCACCAGCTCTTCACGGCTGATGCCCGACTCGTAGTCGAACGCCGCGGCAATCGGCTCGTACTGGAACGATACGTCCTTGAAGCCGATCTTGCGCGCTACCTCGGCCAGGGTGTCCTCGGCCTCCTGGTCGGCGGCCTGGTCTTCGTCGACGAAGAACACCGGGCGGCCCAGCACCACTTGCTCGAATTCACGACCGGCGGCAGCCTCGGCGCGCTTTTTCAGCTCGCCGATGAACATCCCCAGCAGGTCCTTGAACGGCAGGGCGCTGCCCAGCACGCTGGTGTCGTGCTTGATCAGCTTGGAGCCCAGCAGGCTCTTGAGCGAGCGCATCAGACGGCCTTCGTAGCCTTCCAGGTACTCGTGCAGCGCCAGGCGGCCATACACCGGGCGACGCTCTTCGATGTTGAAGAACACCACCGACGGCAGGGTGATCTTGCCGTCTTCCAGGGCGATCAACGATTCGACGCCCGGACGGTGCCAGCCGACCGTGGAGTTGGAGGTGCCGAAGTCGATGCCCAGGGCGCGGGCCGGCGATACGTCAGACATGGGAAAAAGCTTCCGGAGGCAAAACGGCCGCGCAGTTTATGCCAGTTGGCTACAGAATCAAGACCGATCGTCTGCCTTGAGGCAACCCCAAGCGAACCTTGAAAGGCTATGCTTGACCCCTATCTTCAGATGCAACACGAAAATTCACATTGGTGATCCGCAGATGGACTTCAAAGACTATTACAAGATACTCGGCGTAGAGCCCACAGCGGACGACAAGGCGATCAAGGCCGCGTACCGCAAGCTGGCGCGCAAGTATCACCCTGACGTGAGCAAGGAGCGTGACGCCGAGGACAAGTTCAAGGAGGCCAACGAGGCCTACGAGGTACTTGGTGACGCGCAGAAACGCGCTGAGTTCGACGAAATCCGCAAGTACGGCGGCCAGCATGGCCGGCCCTTCCAGGCGCCACCGGGCTGGCAGAGCCGGGGCGGCGCGGGTGGCGCTGGCGATGGCTTCGAGGGCGGCGACTTCTCCGACTTCTTCAGCTCGATCTTCGGTGCCCGTGGCGGTAACCCGTTCGGTGGTGGCGGCCGGCAACAACAACGCAGTGCCGGCAGGCGAGGGCAGGACGTGGAACTGGAACTGGCGATCTTCCTGGAAGAAACCCTGAGCAAGGAATCCAAGCAGATCAGCTTCCAGGTGCCGCAGACCAACGCGGCCGGCCAGCGCACCGGGTTCACCACCAAGACCCTGAACGTGAAGATTCCTGCCGGGGTCACCGACGGCGAGCGCATCCGCCTCAAGGGCCAGGGCGCCCCGGGTGTTGGCGGTGGTGCCAATGGCGACCTGTTCCTGACCCTACGCATGGCACCTCACCCGCTGTTCGATGTCGAAGGTCATGACCTGATCATCACTGTGCCGCTGGCGCCGTGGGAGGCAGCCCTGGGCACCAAGGTGGCGGTGCCGACCCTGACCGGCAAGATCAACCTGACCATCCGCCCCGACAGCCAGAGCGGCCAGCGCCTGCGCGTGCCGGGCATGGGCCTGGCGAACAAGAACGGCGAGCGCGGCAACCTCTACGCGCAGCTGAAAGTGGTGATGCCGCCAGCTTCCGACGCTGCTACCCGTGAACTGTGGACCCAGCTTTCCGAGAAAGCGGCGTTCGACCCGAGGACACAATGGAGTAAGTGATCATGAGCACCACCCTGATCGTTCAACTGGACATGCGTACCCTGTGTCAGGAAGCCGATATCACGGCTGACTACGTGATCGAAATCGTCGAGCACGGCATTGTCGAACCTTCGGGGCGAACGCCGGAGGACTGGTTGTTCGACGATCAGGCGCCGCTGTTGGCCAAGCGCGCGGCGAAGCTGCATCAGGAGCTGGAACTGGAGTGGGAAGGGGTGGCGCTGGCGCTGGAGCTGCTGCAAGAGGTGCAGCAGCTGCGCAGTGAGAACAGCATGTTGAAGCAGCGGCTAGGCAGGTTCACCCAGATGTGAGGTTTGCAGGCCCGGCCCTTTCGCGGGGCAAGCCCGCTCCTACAGGACCCGGCGGCAACGGTGATCCTGTAGGAGCGGCGGTGCGGCGATCCGACTTGTCCCGCGAAGAATTCAGCACCGAACTCAGCTTGGTTCGGCACCCGGGTTCAGCACCAGCTGCATGAAGGTCAAATCCAGCCAGCGCCCGAACTTCACCCCCACCTGCGGCATCTGCCCGGTCACCACGAAGCCCAGCCGCTCATGCAGGCGCACCGAGGCGGCATTGCCACTTTCGATGGCCGCGACCATCACATGCTTGCCGCACCCACGCGCCCGCTCGATCAGCGCCGCCATCAGCACCGGGCCCAGGCCCTTGCCACGCTGGTCGCCGCGCACATACACCGAGTGTTCCACGGTCAGGCGAAACCCTTCGAACGGCCGCCAGTCGCCGAACGAGGCATAACCCAGCACACCGGTCTCATCCACGGCCACCAGGATCGGATAGCCCTGCTGCGCCCGTGCTTCGAACCAGGCCTGGCGGTTGCCCAGGTCCACCGGGGTTTCGTTCCAGATTGCCGTGGTGTTGCGCACGGCGTCGTTGTAGATGTCGAGGATGCCCGGTATGTCGGTGGCCAGGGCATCGCGGATTACGTAACTCATGACAGCGTCTCGCAGGATCGTTGATTGCAGATTAAATGGTTACCAGCCCGCGCACACCTTCAGCCTGCATGTTTTCACCCCGGCCGCGCTGGATGATTTCGCCACGGGCCATGACCAGGTACTGGTCGGCCAGTTCTTCGGCGAAGTCGTAGAACTGCTCCACCAGCAGGATCGCCATGTCGCCCCGCTCGGCCAGGCGCCGGATCACCGCGCCGATCTCCTTGATCACCGAGGGCTGGATACCTTCGGTCGGTTCGTCGAGGATCAGCAACCGCGGGCGGCTGGCCAGGGCTCGGCCGATGGCCAGCTGTTGCTGTTGGCCACCGGACAGGTCGCCGCCACGGCGTTGCTTCATCTGCTCAAGCACGGGGAACAGTTCGTAGATGAACGCGGGTACTTCACGTGCCTCGCGGGCCGGGAAGCGCGACAGGCCCATCAGCAGGTTTTCCTCGACAGTCAGGCGCGGGAAGATTTCCCGGCCCTGGGGCACGTAGGCGATCCCGGCATGCACCCGCTGCTGGGGCTTGAGCGTGGTGATCGGCTTGCCTTCCCACTCGATATTGCCTTCACGGGCCGGCACCAGGCCCATCAGGCAGCGCAGCAAGGTGGTCTTGCCCACACCGTTGCGGCCCAACAGGCAGGTGACTTCGCCGACCTTGGCCTCGAAGGACAGGCCGCGCAGGATATGGCTACCGCCGTAGTACTGGTGCAGGGTGTCGATTTTCAGCATGTCTTGTCCTTGGTATTGATCAGCGACCCAGGTAAACCTCGACCACCCGCTCATCCGCCTGCACTTGTTCCAGCGACCCTTGCGCCAGCACGCTGCCCTGGTGCAGCACGGTCACATGGTCGGCGATGCTGCCGACGAAGCCCATGTCATGTTCCACCACCATCAGCGAGTGCTTGCCGGCCAGGCCCTTGAACAGCTCGGCTGTGAACTCGGTCTCGGCATCGGTCATGCCCGCCACTGGCTCGTCGAGCAACAGCAGTTGTGGCTCCTGCACCAGCAGCATGCCGATCTCGAGAAACTGCTTCTGCCCATGCGACAGCAGGCCGGCCTGGCACTGGGCCAGTGGCAGCAGGCGCAGGGTAGTCAGCACTTCTTCGATGCGCTGGCGCTGTTCGCCGCTCAGGCGCGCGGCCAGGCTGGCCCACACCGACTTGTCGGTCTTCAACGCCAGCTCCAGGTTCTCGAACACGGTCAGCGCCTCGAACACCGTGGGCTTCTGGAACTTGCGGCCGATGCCGGCCTGGGCAATCTGGTACTCGCTCATGCGGGTCAGGTCGAGGGTGTCGCCGAAGAAGGCGCTGCCCGTGTCGGGGCGGGTCTTGCCGGTGATCACGTCCATCATCGTGGTCTTGCCGGCGCCGTTGGGGCCGATGATGCAGCGCAGTTCGCCGACGCCGATGTACAGGTTCAGTGCGTTGAGCGCCTTGAAGCCGTCGAAGCTGACGCTGATGTCCTCAAGGCTCAGCACCGTGCCGTGGCGGGTGTCGAGGCCGGCCTTGCGGCTGTGGCCCAGGCCGATCGCCTCGCGGCCGCTGCCGAGGGTGTCGAATACGGGTTCGAGCATGAATTCCGGGTGGACCGGGGGCACGCCTCTCATGGCTGGCTCCTTTTCTTCAACAGGCCGACCACACCTTTGGGCAAGTACAGGGTCACGAGGATGAACAGCGCACCGAGGAAGAACAGCCAGAACTCCGGGAAGGCCACGGTGAACCAGCTCTTCATGCCATTGACCAGGCCGGCACCGAGCAGCGGGCCGATCAGCGTGCCACGCCCGCCCAGGGCCACCCACACGGCGGCTTCGATGGAATTGGTCGGCGACATTTCGCTGGGGTTGATGATGCCCACCTGCGGCACGTACAGCGCACCGGCCAAGCCGCACAGCACGGCGCTGAGCACCCACACCAGCAACTTGAAACCGCGCGGGTCGTAGCCGCAGAACATCAGCCGGTTTTCGGCGTCGCGCACGGCGGTGAGCAGGCGGCCGAATTTGCTCTGGGTCAGGCGCCAGCACAGGTACAGGCTGGCCAGCAGCAGGCCGACGGTGAGCAGGAACAGCACCGCGCGGGTGCCCTGCGCGGCGATGTCGAAGCCGAGGATGGTGCGGAAGCTGGTGAAGCCATTGTTGCCGCCGAAGCCCGTTTCGTTACGGAAGAACAGCAACATGCCGGCGAAGGTCAGGGCCTGGGTCATGATCGAGAAGTACACGCCCTTGATCCGCGAGCGGAAGGCGAACCAGCCGAACACCAGCGCCAGCAGCCCGGGTGCCAGCACCACCAGGCACAGGGCCCAGGCAAAGTGCTGGGTACCGGCCCAGTACCACGGCAGTTCGCTCCACGACAGGAAGGTCATGAACCCGGGCAGGCCGTCGCCGGCCGCCTGGCGCATCAGGTACATGCCCATGGCGTAGCCGCCGAGGGCGAAGAACAGGCCGTGGCCCAGCGACAGCAACCCGGCATAGCCCCAGACCAGGTCAAGGGCCAGGGCGACGATGGCGTAGCACAGGATCTTGCCGACCAGGGTGAGGGTGTAGGCCGAGACCTGCAGGGTGTGATCGGCCGGTAGCAGCGACAGCAGCGGCAGGGCCACCAGCAGCAGGACGACGACCGCGCCGATGGCCAGCGACAGCCGTGGCCCGGCCTTTTGCGTAGCGGTGACAAGCAGTGGCTGGTTCATCAGTCGATTACCCGTCCCTTGAGGGCGAACAGGCCTTGCGGGCGCTTCTGGATGAACAGAATGATCAACGCAAGGATGAGGATCTTGCCGAGCACCGCACCGATCTGCGGCTCCAGCAGCTTGTTGGCTATCCCTAGGCCGAACGCTGCCCAGAGGCTGCCGGCCAGTTGCCCGACGCCGCCGAGCACCACCACCAGGAACGAGTCGATGATGTAGCTCTGGCCCAGGTCCGGGCCGACATTGCCGACCTGGCTCAGGGCCACGCCGCCCAGGCCGGCGATGCCCGAGCCAAGGCCGAAGGCGAGCATGTCGACGCGCCCGGTGGAAACGCCGCAGCAGGCCGCCATGTTGCGGTTCTGGGTGACGGCGCGCACGTTCAGGCCCAGGCGTGTTCGGTTGAGCAGCAGCCAGGTGAGCAACACCACGGCGAGCGCAAAGCCGATGATCACCAGGCGGTTGTACGGCAGCACCAGGTTAGGCAGCAGCTGGATGCCACCCGACAGCCAGGCCGGGTTGCTGACTTCTACGTTCTGCGCGCCGAACAGCAGGCGAATGGCCTGGATCAGGATCAGGCTGATGCCCCAGGTGGCCAGCAGAGTTTCCAGCGGGCGGCCGTAGAGGTGGCGGATCACTGTGCGTTCCAGGGCCATGCCGACCCCGGCGCTGACCGCGAAGGCTACCGGCAGGGCGATCAGCGGGTAGAACTCGATGGCACCAGGGGCGTAGCGTTGCAACAGCACCTGGACCATGTAGGTGCTGTAGGCGCCGAGCATGAGCATCTCGCCGTGGGCCATGTTGATCACCCCGAGCAGGCCGAAGGTGATCGCCAGGCCGAGCGCGGCCAGCAGCAGGATCGAACCCAGCGACAGGCCGCTGAAGGCCTGGCCGAGCAGTTCGCCGACCAGCAGCTTGCGCTTGACCTGGGCCAGGCTGGTTTCGGCGGCGGTACGCACGCCCGGGTCGCTTTCCGCGCCCGGCTGCAACAGCGCTTCGAGGCGGGTGCGGGCCAGCGGGTCACCGGTTTCGCCGAGCAGGCGCACGGCGGCCAGGCGCACGGCCGGCTCGCCGGCGCCTAGTTGCAGGTTGGCCAGGGCCAGGCCGAGGGCGGCATGCACGGCGGCGTCTGGCTCGCTGGCGAAGCGCCGGTCGAGAAAGGCCATCTGTGCCGGTTGCGCGCTCTTTTGCAGTTGTTGGGCGGCGGCCAGGCGCGTGGCGTTGTCGTCGCTGAGCAGTTGGTGGCTGGCCAGGGCGTTGTCGATCAGACCGCGCAGGCGGTTGTTCAGGCGTACCTTGCGCGTGTCATCGGCGGCGATACGGCCCTGGCGCAGGTTGTCCAGCAGCGGCAGGCGCGCGGCATCAGGTTGTGCCGCCCAGCTTTCGAGCAGTCGGGCCTGCTCGGCGGGCTTGGCGGTGAGGAAGAATTCGCCCTCGCTGGCCTGGGTTGCCAGAGGGATTAGCAGGAGCAATGTGAGCAGGAATCTGAGCATGCGGGCAATCCTGGAAATCGGTGTTGGATTCTTCGCGGGACAAGCCCGCTCCCACAGGCATCGCGCAGGCCTGTAGGAGCGGGATTGTCCCGCGAATGGGCTGCAAAGCAGCCCCATGCACTCAGTTACCTTTCACTGCATAGTCCGGACGCTTGTCGTTACCCGGAATGAACGGGCTCCACGGCTGCGCCCGCAGCGGCTGCTCGGTTTCCCAGACCACGCTGAACTGCCCGTCATCCTGGATCTCGCCGATCATCACCGGCTTGTGCAGGTGGTGGTTGGTCTTGTCCATGGTCAGGGTGAAGCCCGACGGTGCCTTGAAGGTCTGCCCGGCCAGCGCCTCGCGGACCTTGTCGACGTCGGTGGACTTGGCCTTCTCGGCGGCCTGTGCCCACATGTGGATGCCCACGTAGGTGGCTTCCATCGGGTCGTTGGTCACCGCCTTGTCGGCACCCGGCAGGCCTTTGGCCTTGGCATAGGCCTTCCAGTCGGCGACGAACTTCTGGTTGACCGGGTTATCCACCGACTCGAAGTAGTTCCACGCGGCCAGGTGGCCCACCAGCGGCTTGGTATCGATGCCGCGCAGCTCTTCTTCACCCACCGAGAACGCCACCACCGGCACGTCAGTGGCCTTCAGGCCCTGGTTGGCCAGTTCCTTGTAGAACGGCACGTTGGAGTCGCCGTTGACGGTGGAGATGACTGCCGTCTTGCCGCCGGCGGAGAACTTCTTGATGTTGGCGACGATGGTCTGGTAATCGGCGTGGCCGAACGGCGTGTACACCTCTTCGATGTCCTTGTCGGCCACGCCTTTGCTGTGCAGGAACGCGCGCAGGATCTTGTTGGTGGTGCGCGGGTACACGTAGTCGGTACCCAGCAGGAAGAAGCGCTTGGCGCTGCCGCCATCCTCGCTCATCAGGTACTCGACGGCCGGGATGGCCTGCTGGTTGGGCGCAGCACCGGTGTAGAACACGTTCGGCGACATCTCTTCACCCTCGTACTGCACCGGGTAGAACAGCAGGCCGTTGAGCTCTTCGAACACCGGCAGCACCGACTTGCGCGACACCGAGGTCCAGCAGCCGAACACCACGGCGACCTTGTCCTGGGTCAGCAGCTGGCGGCTCTTTTCAGCGAACAGCGGCCAGTTGGAGGCCGGGTCGACCACCACCGGTTCGAGCATCTTGCCGTTTACCCCGCCCTTGGCGTTGATCTGCTCGATGGTCATCAGCGCCATGTCCTTGAGCGAGGTCTCGGAAATGGCCATGGTCCCCGACAGCGAATGCAGGATGCCGACCTTGATGGTCTCGGCCGCCTGGATGCTCCAGCTAAGGCCCATTGCCGCAATCGATGCGCTGAGGGTAAAGGCCTTGATCAGACTGCGACGCTTCATGTGCTCTCTCTCCGCTGAGTTTTTTATGGTGTTGGCCAAGCGGGGAGGGGCGTTGCAAGGGGTGTGCCTAGTGGCGGAAGGTTCGTAATAGAGGGGTTGTGCGAGGTGTTGGGGCGTTTGCGAGGTCCAGCTTGGTGCTTGTTGGATTCGTGTGCACAGGATTGGGGCCGCTGTGCGGCCCCTTGCTGAGTCAGCTGTTACGCACCGCCGAGCGCGGATGACGGCGGCTACGCACGAACTGGTAGGTCACCGCCAGCAGCAGGAACCAGATCGGCGTCACCACCAGCGCCGAGCGGGTGTCGGCCTCCAGGCTCAGCAGCACCAGGATGAAGGCAAAGAACACCAGGCACACGTAGCACATGAAACGCCCGCCCGGCATCTTGTACTTCGAAGCCTGATGCAGTGCCGCACGGTTTTTGCGGTACTTCAGGTACGACAGCAGGATCAGCGTCCAGACGAACATGAACAGCACCGCCGAGACGGTGGTGACCAGGGTGAACGCCTCGATCACGTTCGGCACCAGGTAGATCAGCACCGCACCCAGCAGCAGGCAGGTGCAGGAAAAGTACAGGCCGTTGGCCGGCACCGAGCGGCTCGACAGTTTCTCGAACGCTTTGGGCGCATCGCCTTCCTGGGACAGGCCATAGAGCATGCGGCTGGTGGAGAATACGCCGCTGTTGGCCGACGAGGCCGCCGAAGTCAGCACCACGAAGTTAATGATGCTCGCCGCCGCCGGCAGGCCGGCCAGCACGAACAGCTCCACGAACGGGCTCTTGCCCGGTACCACGTCGCGCCATGGGGTCACCGCCATGATCGCGATCAGTGCCAGCACGTAGAACACGATGATCCGTACCGGGATCGAGTTGATCGCCCGCGGCAGGGTGCGCTCAGGGTTCTTCGCTTCAGCGGCGGTGGTGCCCACCAGTTCGATGCCGACGAACGCGAACACGGCAATCTGGAAGCCGGCGAAGAAGCCCATCAGGCCATTGGGGAACATGCCGCCGTCATTCCACAGGTTGGCCAGCTGCGCCGTGCGCCCGCTGGGCGAGGTGAAACCGGTGATGACCATGTACAGGCCTGTGGCGACCAGGCCGAGAATGGCGACGATCTTGACCAGGGCAAACCAGAACTCCAGCTCGCCGAACATCTTCACCGTCACCAGGTTCAGCGACAGCAGCAAGGCCACGCAGGTCAGCGCCGGTATCCACTGCGGCAGGTCGGGGAACCAGAACTGTGTGTAGGCAGCGATGGCGACTACGTCGGCGATGCCGGTGACCACCCAGCAGAACCAGTAGGTCCAGCCGGTGAAGTAGCCGGCCCAGGGGCCGAGCAGGTCGGCGGAGAAGTCGATGAACGACTTGTAGTTGAGGTTCGACAGCAGCAGTTCGCCCATGGCGCGCATGACGAAGAACAGCATGAAGCCAATGATCATGTAGACGAAGATGATCGACGGCCCCGCCAGGCTGATGGTCTTGCCCGAGCCCATGAACAGGCCGGTGCCGATGGCACCACCGATGGCGATCAGCTGGATGTGGCGGTTGGTCAGGTTGCGCTGCAGATGTTGTTCATCTGGCGTGTTGGGAGAAGTTTGCGTCATCAAGCTGCATTCCCTTGGAAGGTCGGTCTTCTTGTCGGAGGTAGCCGGTTAGGCTAACACGCTCGTGCCAGATCGGGGCGCGACAGATCGACTCGACTTTTGCGTAGCAGCTGTTCTCCTGTGCCGGCCTCTTCGCGGGGCAGGCCCGCTCCTACAAGAGAACGCAATCGCTTGTAGGGGCGGGCTTGCCCCGCGAAGAGGCCGGTGAGGTATCACGCGCTGGCCAGCACCCGGCGGCGCTTCACCACCAGGCTATCCACCACCCACATCACCACCATCGACACTCCCACCATCGGGAACATCACGCCCAGCACCAGCATCACCCCCACAGCCGTCTTCCAGCGCGGCAGGTCATGACGCAGCGGCGGCACGCCCAGCCCACCCTCGGGCCGGCGTTTCCACCACATCACCAGGCCGCTTACCGAACCCAGCAGAATCATCAGGCACACCAGCAGGATGATGATCTGGTTCAGCGGCCCGAACATCTTGCCCTCGTGCAGCATCACGCCCAGCTCGGTCGCGCGAGCCACCGGGCTGTAGTCCTGCCAGCGCACATCCGCCAGCACCTTGCCGGTGTACTGATCGACATGCAGGGTCGCGTCGTTGCGCGGGTCGTCGGCGAACACGGCGATGGTGTACACGCCGTCGGCAGTGGTCGGCGCGGTGATGCTGTAACCCGGTTCGACCTGGCGTGAAGTGGCGATGTCTTCCACCTGCTGCAGGCTCACCTGAGGCGCAGCCGGAGCACTGTCCATCATGTGATGCCCGGCATGTTCGGCATGCGCGCCGGATTGCGGCATCGGCGTGTTCTCCATCGCCCACGGCACGGTCTGACGGTGCGCGCTGTTCAGTTCGCGAGCTTGCTGGTCCGACTTGGGCACGTCATTCCACATGGCCGCCGGGAAGCGGTTCCACAGATCGGCGTACTGCTTGCCCCACATGCCGGTCCAGGTCATGCCGCTGACCAGCATCAGCAACAGCAGGGCCGAACCCCAGAACCCGGTCACCGCGTGCAGGTCGCGCCAGAACAATCGACCTTTTGCCGCGAACCGTGGCCACAGCACACCGGCACCGTTGCGCCCGCGTGGCCACCAGAGGTACAGGCCGGACACCACCAGCACGATGCCCCAACCAGCGGCCAACTCAACCAGGCGGTCACCGACCGTACCGACCATCAGTTCGCCGTGCAGGGCGCGGGCGATGGCCTGCAGGTTCTGCTTGCCGTCCTGCTCGCCAAGGATCTTGCCGCTGTACGGGTCGACAAACACGTTCAGCTCGCGGCCACCGTCATGCACCACGAACTGCGCGCTGCGCTCGGCATTGGTTGGCGGCAGGTACTGGCCGACATGGCCTTTCGGGTAGGCCTGGCGTACTTCGGCCAGCAGTGTGTCGGCGCCCTGTCGATGATGGCCGGCTTCGACCACCATCAGGTCACGGTACAGCAGCGGGTCGAGCTGCGGTTTGAACAGGTAGATGATCCCGGTGATCGCCAGCAGGATCATGAACGGGGCCACGAACAGCCCCGCATAGAAGTGCCAACGCCAGGCCAGGTTGTAGAAGTTGATGCGTGTTCCTCTCATGGGAACCTCCTGTTTGACCAGCTGATGGGCGCGCCCGAAGCCGCGCCCGTTGTTGTTGTCAGAAGCTGAAATCGACCTTGGTCCAGAAGGTCCTGCCTGGCTCGTTCACCGGCTGTGGGTCATTGGCCGGGTAGCCGAACCCGGCATTCCCGGCCAGGTTCAGGTGCTCGGCGTAGGCTTTGTCGAACAGGTTGTCGACCCCTGCGCTGAGCTTGAGGTTGTGGTTCACCTTGTAGGCGCCGTTGAGCGAGAACACGCCGAAACCGGCGCTCTTGTCGTAGTCCTTGCCGACCACGTTGCCCTGGTTCTCGGCGATGCGGTTCTGCTCCGCCACCAGGCGCCACAGGGCACCGGCGCTCCAGCTGTCGCGGCTGTAGGTCAGGCCCAGGCGGCTTTCCAGCGGCGGCATCTGTGGCAGTGCCTTGCCGTCGCTGCTGTTCTTGCCCCAGGCGTAGGCCAGGGTGGCATCGGCCTTCCAGCGCTCGGTGAGCTTGTAGGCCGCACCCAGTTCGCCGCCCATGATGCGGGCGTCGATGTTCTGTGCCTGGGAGGTGCTCATGCCCATCATTGAGGTGCGGTAGTCGAACAGGATGTAGTCACGGATCTGCCCGATATAGCCCGAGGCCCAGGCCTCCAGGCGCTCGTCGCGGTACTGGATGCCGAAGTCGAGTTGGGTGGTTTTCTCCGGCTTGATGCCGTCGAAAGCGTTGGCCGCGCCGGGTGGTGCCAGCTTGGGCGAGAACAGCTCCCAGTAGTCCGGGAAGCGCTCGGCGTGGCCGAGGCCGAGGTAGGTGGTGGCGGGGATCGCCGCCAGGTCATGCTCGTAACGCACGAAGCCGCTGGGCAGCGTGTCGGCGCGGGTGTCGCCTTGAGTGGCACTGCCCTGGCGGAAGTCCCGGGCCGAGGCGCGGTCCAGGCGGGCACCGGTGATCAGCCGGTCTTCGCCGGTGGCGTACCAGGTGAGCTCGCCGAAAGCACCATAGTTGTGGAAGTCGGCATCCTTGGTCCAAGGCTGGCCCTTGTGTGCATCGACGCCCATGCCACCGCGCTGGCGGTGTTCGTTGGTCTGGGCGTCGATGCCGCTAATCAGCTGCACATCGGCCCAGCGCCAGGTGGCCTTGAGGCGAGCGCCCAGCGTGCGGCGGTCGACGTTGCTGACCATGGGCATGCCCATCATGCCGGAGCCTGATGGCGTGCGCAGGCTGTAGTTGTCCATCACGTGGTCGGCGTAGTTGTAGTAGACCTGCGCTTCGACCTTGTCGAGCACCTCGCCGAGGCTGGACTTTTCAAAGCGCAGGCCCAGGCTCTCGCGCTTGAACTGCGAGCCGTCCATGCCACGGCCGGCGTAGCGTGCCTCGCCGTCACCCTTGCCTGCGGTAAGTTCGAGCAGCGTGTCCTGGTCGGGGGTCCAGCCCAGGGCCACGTCGCCATTCCACTTTTCCCAGCGCGAAGGCACGGTGTCGCCGTTGCCATCCTCGTAATCGTCCGAGTGCGACTGGTTGCCGACGAAGCGCGCATAGCCCTGGCTGTTGCCGGCCGCAGCATCGAGCACCTTGTCGAAGCGGCCGTTGGAGCCGGCCAGCAGGCTCGCGTTGACCCGGCTGCCGAGGGTGCCGAACTTTTCCGGCTCCCGTTCGAAGAGGATGGTGCCCGCCGAGCCGCCTGGCCCCCAGATCACGCTTTGCGGGCCTTTGATCACGGTCAGGCGGTCGTAGGTTTCCGGTGCGATGTAGGAGGTCGGGGCATCCATGCGGTTGGGGCAGGCGCCGAGCATCACGCCGCCGTTGGTGAGAATGTTCAGGCGCGAGCCGAACATGCCGCGCAGCACCGGGTCGCCATTGGTGCCACCGGCGCGGATGGCGGAAAAGCCAGGGATGGTCTTCAGGTAGTCGGCCCCATCGCTGGCCGGCACCGGTTGGCGCGGGTCCTTGGGGTTGGTGACCACGGTCAGCGGCGAACTCGGCGCAAGCGCGGTGATCACCGTTGGGCTCAGCTCGGCCTCAGGGCCTTCATGGCCAGGTTCGGCAGCCAGGGCCATGGGCGCGAGCAGCGAGCCGCACAGTGCGGCGAATGTCCCTCGCAGGGAAGAAGCTAAAACAGGGGTGCAGCCGGACATAGTGATTCCAGTCGATCAGTCATGAGTGTGCGCGAAGCCTCCTGGCTCCGTGCGATAGCGGTGGTGTCAGACGCTGATCGAAAGGGGCGGCGCGCGGCTGCGCGCACCGGGGAACACGGCCTGCCGGGCGTGACCCTGGCGCGTAGGTGCCGGGATGAGGGTGGGGGGAGCTGTGCTGGCGACGCTGAGTGGGCTGAGGGTTTGTGGCAGGGCCGGGCAGTTGAACAGCAGGCTGCAGTAGCCGCACTTTTCCCACATCACATGCAACTGGCCATCGTTGCCGTGACCGTGATGGGCATCACTGCCATGGGCCTGATGGGTATCGCTGCCCGCAGGCATGGACATCGACATGTCCATCGGCATGTTCATGCCAGCGTGGTGGTCCATCGGCATCGACTGGGAAACCAGCGGGCCGATGAAGATCATCCACATGGCGAACAGGCTCAGCCAGCCGCCACCGACGCGCCTGCGTTCAGGGCGGGTGGTACGGCTGAGGCTGTTGCGCGGCAGGCTCATGTTGGCGAGCGCCTGTCAGCTAGCGTCAGTGTGCGTGTTCGTGAGCCTGGGGCTGGTCCTCCGGTGCCTGCTTCTGTACGGCCACGTCGACAGTGATGTCTCCGGCCTTTTCGAAGTGCAGGGTCAGCGGGAAGCGCTTGCCGTCGGTAAGCAGGCTGCGGTCCTTGGGCTGCATCAGCATCACGTGGTAAGCGCTGGGGGCGAACACCAGGTCTTTGCCGGCGGGCACCGTCACGCTTTGCACCTGCTGCATCTTCATCGCGCCGCTGGCGCTCATGGCGTGCTCATGCAGCTGTGCGTCATCGCTGATCGGGCTGTCGACGCTGAGCAGGCGGTCATCGGCCTTGCCGTTGTTGTGCACGACGAAATAGGCGGCGACGTTGGGGGCGTTGGGCGGTAGTTGCAGCGACCACGGGTGAGCGATGTGCAGGTCGCCCACGGTGTATTCATGGGCGTGGGCATAGGCGCCGGGCAGCAGCAGGGCGGCCAGTACAAGAGCTTGCTTGAGCATGGTGAATCTCCGATCTGTTCAGGTTCAGGCAGACAGCGTGATGAACTCAGGCCAGCGGAGAGGCACGGGGATTGAGCGCGGGCCATAGCTGGCGCGGCGTGGGTTGGTAACTGGCGGGTGGCGGCTCGCGCCCGGCCAACAGCGTCGGCGGGTTGTGCAATTGCGGCGGATAACCCGGCAGGGCCAGCAGTGGTGCAGCGCCCGAACAGCACCAGCAGTGCTGCATGTTGGAATGCTGATCGCTTTGGGTACCGAGGTCGATCTTGGCCAGGGCCTGGACATCGACCTTGGCCTTGCCAGCCACGCTGGAACAGAAAGCCCCCCACAGCAGCTGCTCAGCCGGGCCTTTGGGCGCGGCTGAAGACAGCGGCATGGCCAGCAGGTTGAACAGCACTGCTAGGCAGGCTATCCAGGCAATGTGCCGACGTGGGGGCATGGAGAGATCCGGTCAGGAATCGTGGGCGGTATTGTAAGGCGGAGTATAGGTAAAAATGCTGGGGTGCGGTGAAGTGACGCAGGCGCCAGGCATTGGGGCTGCACAGCAGCCCCCGGCAAGCTCAGGCCTTGTTGCGCCCTATCAGCCCACGCACGGTCTCCTGCAGGTCCGCTGGCAGCACCACACCCTTGGCATTGTTGCTGCTGGCGAGGTTCTCCATGGCCCCCACATAACGCTCACCCAGCAGGTACATGGCTGGTACGGTTTCGTTCGGCAGGCGATAGGCGACCACGTCCATGTACGGGATGACGATGTTCAGGCCTGGCTTGAGGGTGTTGTGGGCCCAGGCGCTCGACGATCCATTCCTCGCCCTGGGGCACGATGCGCCCCCCCTTGAACACGGTGATCAGGACGAACAGAGCGAGGGCGCCGACGACGACGAGACTGGTCATGATGCAAACTTCGTTTCAAATGCCAATTCAGGCCCGGACGACCCGGGCGGTATTGCCTTCGATGGCGACGAGGCGCACACGCTCGCCTGCCGGGATGTCGCCGTCGGCGACGCAGGTCCATTCCTCGTTGCCCAGCAGCGGCTTGTGGAAGCGCACGCGGCCTTTCTGGAATAGTGAGACGCTGCTGGTCAGCAGCCCGACTTCACCGATTACGCTGTCGGCGGTCCAGCGCACGTCCGGTTGCTTGCGCTTGAACAGCTTGAACCAGAGGAACGTGGTCACCGAGGAGAACAGCACCCACAGCAGCACCTGCATATCCAGTTGCACGGCGGGGGCGGCCAGGGCGATGAGCGAAACCAGCACGGCACCGATGCCGAACCAGATGATGAAGAACGTCGGCAGGACCAGTTCGAGCAGGATCAGGCCGATACCGAAGACCAGCCAGATCCACCATTGCATTTCCATATGAACAACGCCTTCCGGAGGGGAGGCCGAAGTTTAAGGCAGTGGAGCGGGACTGGGCCACTTCATGGGCGGACGGAAAAGTCTGAAAGTGCTGTAGTCAATTGAGCTGAGGATGTGAACTCCCGATCCACCACAGGTAACACAGGGCGCTTCAGTATCAGCACTGGCACCCCGCGTTCCCGTGCCACGTCGAGTTTTGGTTCGGTCGCCACACTGCCGCTGTTCTTGCTCACCAGCACGTCGATGCGGCGCCGCTCGAACAATGCTCGCTCGTCTTCGATCTGAAACGGCCCACGTGCGCCGATGACCTCACAGCGCTCATTGCCCGCGCAGGCTTCCAGCGCTCGCAAGGTCCAGAACTGCTCCGGCGGAATCTCCTCAAGATGCTGCAGTGGCTCGCGGCCGAGCGTGAACAGTGGTCGCTTGAACGGCTTGAGTGCTTCGATCAGGCCAGCCCAGTCGTCCACCTCGCGCCAGTCGTCCCCCGGCTGCGCCTGCCAGGCCGGGCGACGCAGGGCCCAGCAGGGGATGCCGGCAGCCTGTGCGGCGCTGGCAGCATTACGGCTGATCTGCGCGGCATAGGGGTGGGTGGCGTCGATCAGCAGGCTGATGCCAGCTTCACGCAGGTAGGCTGCCAGGCCCTCGGCGCCACCATAGCCACCGACCCGTACCTGGCACGTGAGGTCCTGCGGCACGCGGCCGATACCGGCCAGGCTGTAGACGTGCTCGGGGCCGAGCTGGCGGGCGATGGCCAAGGCTTCGGTGACGCCGCCGAGCAGCAGGATACGGTGGCTCATTGCACACCTGCCTTGCCGACGATGCCGCCCTGGCGGTCGATGGCGAACACTTCGACCTGTACCTGAGCCGGTACCACGCTGCGGGCGAAGGCCAGGGCATGGGCGCATACCGCATCGCCCAGGGCGATGCCTGCGGCGTGCGCCAGGGCCAGGGCCTGCTGGCTGGTGTTGGCGGCAATGATGGCCGTTTGCAGCTCGGCGTCGGCGCCGATGTCCGCTGCCCAGCCGGCCAACTGTGGCAGGTCGATGCTCGAGTGGCGGCTGTGCAGGTCCATGTGGCCGGCAGCCAGCTTGCTGATCTTGCCGAAACCGCCGCACAGGGTCAGGCGTGGCACCGGCACTTTGCGCACGTGCTTGAGCACTGCGCCGACGAAGTCGCCCATTTCGATCAGGGCGATCTCGGGCAGGTTGTAGACCCGGCGCATGGTGTCTTCGCTGGCGTTGCCGGTGCAGGCAGCGATATGGGTGTAGCCGTTGGTGTGGGCGACGTCGATGCCCTGGTGGATCGAGGCGATGTACGCCGAGCAGGAAAACGGCCGGACGATGCCGCTGGTGCCGAGGATCGACAGCCCGCCGAGGATGCCCAGGCGCGGGTTCATGGTCTTCAGTGCCAGCGCCTCACCGCCTTGCACATTGACCGTGACCTCGAAGCCGCCCGGATAGCCGCAGTCGTCGGCCAACTGCTGCAGGTGCTCGCTGATCATCCGCCGTGGCACCGGATTGATCGCCGGTTCACCCACTGCCAGCACCAGGCCGGGGCGGGTGACGGTACCGACGCCAGAGCCCGCGACGAAGCGTATGCCAGGTTGGGCCTGCAGGCGGATCTGGCTGTAGAGCAGAGCGCCGTGGGTGACGTCAGGATCGTCGCCGGCATCTTTTAGCGTGCCTGCTTCGGCGCGCTCGCCGACCAGGCGGCAGAATTCCAGGCGCATCTGCACCACCTTGCCCTTGGGCAGGGTGATGTTCACCGCGTCGTCGCACTGGCCGGTCAACAGCAACTTGGCAGCGGCAAGGCTGGTGGCGGTGGCGCAGCTACCGGTGGTCAGGCCGCTGCGCAGGGGCGCGGGTTGCTCGCGGGTTTCTTCACGCATCGAGGGGTTTCACCACGTCGAGCAAGGTGATCGGCAACGCCTGGCGCCAAGTGTCGAAGGCACCCAACGGCTGAGCCTGAGCTACGTGGATTCGGGTCAGCTCGCCACCGTGCTGTTCACGGAAGTGCGCCAAGGCCAGTTCGCTTTGCAGGGTCACCGCATTGGCCACCAGCCGCCCACCGGGGCGCAAGCGTTCCCAGCACAGCGGCAACACACCTTCGCGAGTGACACCGCCACCAATGAAAATGGCATCTGGGCGTTCCAGTTCGGCCAGGGCGTCGGGTGCCTTGCCGCGAACCAGCAGAAGGCCCGGTACGCCGAGGGCATCGCGGTTGTATTCGATGAAGCCCTGCCGACCCTCGTCGGCTTCGATAGCCAGGGTGCGGCAGGCCGGATGAGCGCGCATCCATTCGATGCCGATCGAGCCGCAACCGGCGCCGACATCCCACAGCAACTCACCGGGTTGTGGCGCCAGGCGCGCCAGGGTGATGGCGCGCACGTCGCGCTTGGTCAGCTGGCCGTCATGGCGGAAGGCGCTGTCTGGCAGCCCGGGCACTCGCGGCAGGCGCACGGCATCCGGGCTGGCAAGGCATTCGATGGCGACCAGGTTGAGGGCGGCGCGTTGGCTGTGCGGCCAGTCATTGGCTGTGCCGCAGAGGTGCTGCTCGGCCGCACCCCCGAGGTGCTCCAGCACGTGCAGGCGGCTGGGCCCAAAGCCGCGCTCGCGCAGCAGTGCAGCGATGGCTGCAGGGCTATCGCCGTCATTGCTCAGCACCAGCAGGCGCTGGCCGCTGTACAGGTGGGCATTGAGCGCCGCCAAGGGGCGTGCGACCACCGATACCACCTGCACGTCCTGCAGTGGCCAGCCCAGGCGGGCGGCGGCCAGGGCGCAAGAGGAGGGCATCGACAGCACCTGCATTTCTTTGGCCGCCACCTGCCGCGCCAGGCTGGCGCCGACGCCAAAGAACATCGGGTCGCCGCTGGCCAGTACGCAGGTCGGCTCACCGCGCAGTGCCAGTACCGGGGCGAGGGAGAATGGCGTTGGCCAGTCTTGCCGCGCGGCGCTGATGCAACGCGGCAGCAGGGCCAATTGGCGAGGGCTGCCGATGATCCGCGTGGCGCCCAGCAGGGCGCGCCGGGCCTGCTTGCCCAGGCCGCTGAAGCCGTCTTCGCCGATGCCTACTACTGTCAGCCAGGGGGTCATTGATACCTCTTCGGGGTCTGGGGCTGCCCAGCGCCCCCATAATTTTTGCTCAATCGCTGTTGACGCTCGACCACCGGCTTTTCATGCCGTCGGACAAAGCAGGCATAATACCGCGCCTTCTACACTCAAGCGCATTTTCAGCGATTGCCGGACGCCCCTTTGACGCCATCCAACACCCTCGTAGTATCACCCCGTCCCTCGGCTTGCCCGGGGTTGTGGCGCATCGTCAGCGCCCGTGACGGTGGCATCTGCCGCATCAAGCTGCCCGGCGGCCTGCTGCTGGCCGACCAGGCCGAGGCGGTGTCGGCGGCAGCCGAGCATTTTGCGGGCGGGGTGATCGAGGCCACCAACCGCGGCAATCTGCAGATCCGCGGTATCGGCAGCGATCATGCCGGGTTGGTCGAAAGCCTGCTGGCCGCCGGCCTCGGTCCGCGTGACGCGGCCAGCGATGACGTGCGCAACCTGATGCTCAGTCCGCTGGCTGGTCATGACCCGTCGATGCTGCTGGATGTACGCCCCCTGGCCGGGCAGATCCTCGACCTGCTGCAAGGTACGCCGCGCTTCCATCAGTTGTCGGCCAAGTTCGCCGTGCAGCTCGATGGGGGTGAAGGCGTGGCGATGCTCGATCACCCTCACGACCTGTGGCTCTCGGCACTGCGCCTGGAGCAGCGCGACTGGCTGGCATTTGGCCTGGCCAGCTGCCCGGCCGATGGCCAGGTCCTGGGCGCGGTGCCGCTGGAGCAGGGGCTGGCGCTGGTGCGCGCGATGCTCGATCGATTCCTCGATCTGGCCAGCCCGGAGCAGTCGCGCATGCGCCAGTTGCTGGAAGGTTGCCAGGTCGATGTCTTCATCGACGGTCTCGGCTTGCAACTCCGCCGCGATGCGGCCGTGCTTGGGTGGCGGCGTGAAGGCGCGCAACGCCCGTGGCTGGGTGCCGTGGCGCAGCACAAGGGCATGGCATTGGGCGTCGCGCCGCCGCTGGGCCGCCTGTCACCGGCCATGTTGCGTGGCGCTGCCCGGGTGGCCCGCCAATGGGGGGATGGCAGCCTGCGCCTGACCCCGTGGCAAAGCCTGATGCTGACCAACATCGCCGCATCCGACCTCGGTCAGGCCCGCGTCGAGCTGTCGGCACTGGGCCTGCTCTGCCAGGCCGATGAGCCCCTGGCGCGCGTGGTTGCCTGCACCGGCAGCAGTGGCTGCGCCAAGGCCCAGGCCGACACCAAGGCCGATGCAGTCGAGCTGGCGGCGCTGCTGGGCAGTGGCGTGCCCGGCAGCGTGCATTTGTCCGGCTGCCCCCGTTCCTGTGCCGTGGCCCATGTCGCCCCGGCCACCTTGCTGGCCCGTTCACCGGGCCGCTATGACCTCTATTTGCGTGACGCGCACCTGCCGGGCCTGGGTGCCCTGCGCGCCTCCGACCTTACCTTGAATGAAGCAGGCGCCATGCTCGCCCTGCCGACGGAGCACCTTGATGATTGATTACATCCGCGATGGTCAGGAGATCTATCGCAATTCCTTCCGGATCATCCGTGAGGAAGCCCGGCTCGAGCGGATCCCCGCAGACCTGGAAAAGCTCGCCGTGCGCGTGATCCATGCCTGCGGTATGGTCGACGCCATCGACGGCCTGCAGTTCTCCGAAGGGGCCGGCCGCGCCGGTCGTGAAGCCCTGGCCAACGGCGCGCCGATCCTCTGCGACGCGCACATGGTTGCCGAAGGCATCACCCGCGCGCGCCTGCCCGCCAACAATCCGGTGATCTGCACCCTGCGCGACCCGAGCGTGCCAGGCCTGGCCAAGGATGCCGGCAACACCCGTTCCGCCGTGGCCCTGGAGCTGTGGCGTCCGCACCTGGAAGGCAGCGTGGTGGTGATCGGCAATGCCCCGACTGCGCTGTTCTACCTGCTGGAGATGATCGATGCCGGGGCGCCAAAGCCCGCCTTGATCCTTGGCTTCCCGGTTGGCTTCGTCGGCGCTGCCGAGTCCAAGGCAATGCTTGCCGCCGACAGCCGTGGCGTGCCGTTCGTGATCATGCAGGGCCGCCTGGGCGGTAGCGCGATGGCCGCTGCTGCGGTCAACGCCCTGGCCACGGAGGTGGAGTGATGGTGCGCGGACGACTGCTGGGCCTGGGCGTAGGCCCCGGCGACCCTGAACTGATCACCGTCAAGGCACTGCGGCTGCTGCGCGAGGCGCCAGTGGTGGCGTATTTCGTGGCCAAGGGCAAACGCGGCAACGCCTTCGGCATCATTGAGGCACACCTGCAAGCCGAGCAGACCTTGCTGCCTTTGGTATACCCGGTGACTACTGAGGCACTGCCCGCGCCGCTGTCCTACGAACAAGTGATCAGCGATTTCTACGATGAAGCGGCCGTACAGGTGGCCGAGCACCTGGATGCCGGTCGCGATGTGGCCGTGATCTGCGAAGGTGACCCGTTCTTCTACGGCTCTTACATGTACCTGCATGACCGCCTGGCCCGGCAGCATGAGGCCGAAGTGGTCCCGGGCGTCTGTTCGATGCTCGGTGGCGCGTCGGTACTGGGCGCGCCACTGGTGTATCGCAACCAGAGCCTGTCGGTACTGTCGGGCGTACTGCCCGCCGAAGAGCTCAAGCGCCGGCTGGCAGATGCCGATGCGGCGGTGATCATGAAGCTTGGCCGCAACTTCCCCAAGGTGCGCCAGGTGCTGGGCGAACTGGGCCTGGACGGGCGTGCGCTGTATGTCGAGCGGGCGACCATGGCCAACCAGAAGATCGTGCCACTGGATAACGTGGACCCGCAGTCCTCACCGTACTTCTCGCTGATCATCGTGCCGGGGGAAAAATGGCAGGGCTGAACAGGCAACAGGCGCCTGCCATCGTCATTCTGGGCGGCGGCAGCCTGGCTACGGCGCAGCGCATCCAGCAACGTTATCCACAGGCGACCATCCACGGTTTGCGTGGCCGGGTCGAGGGTGCCGATCAGTATTACGACGGCTTCGGCGATACCTTGCGCGTGCTGTACCAGCAGGCCGTCCCGATCATCGCCCTGTGCGCCGCCGGCATCGTCATCCGCAGCCTGGCCAGCCTGCTCGATGAGAAAGGTGCGGAACCGCCAGTGTTAGCCGTGGCCGAGGACGGTAGTGCAGTGGTGCCATTGCTGGGTGGCCTGAGCGGGGTCAATGGCATGGCACGTGAGCTCGGCGAGGCTCTGGGTGTGGCGGCTGCAATCACCACCAGTGGCGAACTACGCTTCGGCACTTGCCTGCTCAACCCGCCCGAGGGCTATGCCCTGGCAGACCTCGAACAGGGTAAGCGCTTTGTCTCCGACCTGCTGGCCGGCGAAAGCGTACGTGTCGAGGGGGACGCACCCTGGCTTGCGCAGGCGCAGTTGCCCGCCAGTGACACGGCCCGGCGCACCATCCATGTTGGTTGTGATGCGCGCGTGGCCAGCCGTGACGAACTGCTGATCCACCCACGCTCCGTGGTGGTGGCGCTCGCTGCAGGCGGGCCTGGTCTGGCCGAGCAAGTGCGCGGCGCCTTGCGTGAGGCCGGCATTGCCGAGCCCTCCCTGGCTTGCCTGCTGGTCGCCGAGCAGGCGATGGCCGAGCCATCCTTGCACGAGGCCGCGGCAGAACTGGGTGTCGTGCTGCGCTTCGCGGCAATGAACGGCACGTTGGCCAGCATGGCGGCCGAGGCGTTGCCCGAGGCTCGTCTTATCGAACAGTCGGGCCTGGTGATCGCATCGGCCCCACTGCCGGTCGACACGGCGCGCCTGGGTCGCAAGCGTGGTCGCCTGGCGGTGATCGGCCTGGGCCCTGGTGCGGCCGAGCTGATGGTGCCGGCGGTAAAAGCCGAACTGGCGCGTGCCGAGGACATCCTCGGCTACGAGACCTACGTGCGCATGGCTGGGCCGTTCCGTGACGATCAGGTGCAGCACTGCACCGATAACCGTGAAGAGATGCAGCGTGCCCGGCATGCCTTCGAGCTGGCGACCCAGGGGCGTTCGGTGGTGGTGGTGTCCTCGGGTGACCCGGGTGTGTTCGCCATGGCCGCCGCGGTGCTGGAAGCCCTGCATGCCTCCACGGACCCCGCCTGGCATCGGGTGGACCTGGAGATCCTGCCAGGCGTATCGGCTTCGCTGGCAACCGCCGCACAAGCCGGCGCGCCATTGGGGCACGACTTCTGCGTGATGTCGCTGTCGGATAACCTCAAGCCCTGGTCGATCATCGAAAAACGCCTGGACCTGGCTTCCCAGGCGGATCTGGTGCTGGCCTTCTACAACCCGATCTCCAAATCCAGACCGCATCAACTCGGTGTTGCGCTGGAGGTTGTGCGCCGGCACCGCGACGGGCAGACGCCTGTGGTGCTGGGCCGTGATATCGGCAGGCCAGGGCAGACCCTGAGGGTGGTGACGCTGGCCGAGCTGACGCCCGAGATGGTCGACATGCGCACGATGGTGCTGGTGGGTTCGTCGACCACCTGCACCTTTGCTCGCGTCGAGGGTGGGCAGTGGGTCTACACCCCGCGCTGGTACCCGGTCGCGCCCTGAGTCCGAGGGCTAACCGAGCAAGTAGCCCTTGATCCCGGTGAAGATGATCTGCGCCGCCAGGGCGCAGACGAACAGCCCCATCAAGCGGCTGACGATCTGCAGGCCCTGGTCCCCGAGCAGTTTTTCGATGCCGTGCGACAGGTACAGCACCAGGCCTACGGTGAAGCTGGCCAGGGCGATGCTGACGATGGCCAGCAGCTTGTCGTCCCAGTGCGGTTGGCCCACGCCCATCACCAGCAGTGCACCGATGGTGCCGGGGCCGACAGTGAGCGGGATGGTCAGCGGCACGATGGTCACGTCCTGCTGCACGTTGTCGGCCTGCACAGCCGGTTTACCCTGGGCCATGCTCAACGCCGAAATGAACAGCACGCTGCCGGCACCGATGCGGAAGGCGTCGGCGGTGATGCCGAAAATACCGAAGATCACCCTGCCGAACAGGTACAGCAGCACGCTGGCCACCAGCGCGGCAAAGGCGACCTTCCAGGCCAGTTGCTTGCGCTCTTTGCTGGAGTGGCCACGGGTCAAACTGATGAAGCACGACAGCACGAAGAACGGGCTATAGAGCACCAGCATCTTCAGGTAGACACTGAACAACTCGTGGAGCATGGGATGGTCCTTGAGTGAGAAGCGTGGTGTGTAGGCGTGCGTTCGGTTGGGTCAAGAAGTCTGTACTGGGTCAGCTTTGGCTTCGCGCTGATTGGCCCAGTACTGGATCAACTCGCGCAATTGCGACAGTTCGACCGGCTTGGCCATGTGCCCGTCCATGCCGGCCAGCCGTGCGCGTTCCTTGTGCTCTGCCAGTATATGCGCGGTCAGCGCCACCACCGGGGTGCGCTGGCGCTGGTTGGTGGTTTCCCAGGCGCGCAGCTGCTGGGTCGCGGAAAAACCATCCAACACCGGCATTTCGCAGTCCATCAGCACCAGGTCGTAACGCTGTGCCTTCATCGCCTGCAAGGCCTCCTCGCCGTTGCTGGCGGTGTCGGGCTCCAGGTTGAGCTTGCCGAGCATGCCGCGGATGACTTTGGTCGAGATGCTGTTGTCTTCGGCCACCAGCACACGGAAGTCGCTCGGCAGCTCAAGGGTGCCTTGCGCGCCGGGTAGCGTAGCCGGCACGGCCTGCTCGTGGCCGCGCTGGGCCAGTTCTTCGGCCAGGGTGGTCTTGAGCGTATAGCCGGCAACCGGTTTGGCAAGGATGCGCTTGACCCCGGCATTGCGCGCGATGACCTTGCTGGGCGCGTTGCTGATGCCAGTGAGCATCACCACCAGGATGTCGTGGTTCAGGCTCGGGTCTTCCTTGATCTTGGCCGCCAGCTGCATGCCGGTCATGCCTGGCATGTTCTGGTCCAGCAATACGGCGTCGAAGTAGTCGCGCAGGTGCGCCTTGGTTCGCAGCAGGGCCAGCGCTTCCTTGCCGGACGGCACCGCGCTGACATTCATGCCCCAGGCGCTGCATTGCTGCACCAGTACCTTGCGGCAGGTGTCGTTGTCATCCACCACCAGGACCCGGGCGTCGCGCAACGGGCCGTCCAGGTCGGCCGGTGGCTGCTCCAGGCGTGACGGGTCGAGCGGCAAGGTCAGCCACAGGGTGTTGCCCATGCTGGTGCTGCTCTTGATGCCGAACTCGCCTTGCATCAGGCCGATCAGCTGCTTGGCAATGACCAGCCCCAGGTGGCCGCCGAGCTTGTTGCTGGAGAGGAAGTGGTGGCTGTGCAGTTCGGCCTGCAGCAAGGCCTCGCGCTCGGCAGCAGGCAGCGGCTCGCCACTGTCCTGCACGGCAATGCGCAGGCGCGGAATCTCGCCGCGTTGGTCCAGCGCCACCACCAGCAGGATCTCGCCCTGGGAAGTGTTCTTCAGGGCATTTTCCAGCAGGCTCGACAGCGCCTGGCGCAGGCGTGTCGGATCACCACTGATGACCCGCGGCACCTGCGGCTGGGTGAAGCTGATCAGCTCGATGTTCTGCTGCTCGGCCTTGGCGCGGAAAATGTTCAGGCAGTCTTCGATCAGGGCGTTCAGGTCGAACTGCACGTCATCCAGTTCGATCTGCCGCGACTCCAACTTGGAAATGTCGAGAATCTCGTTGATCAGCGTCAGCAGCTCGTTGCCGGCGCTGTGGATGGTCTGCACATAGTCGCGCTGCTTGACCGACAGCGGCGTGCCGAGCAACAGCTCGGTCATGCCCAGCACACCATTCATGGGGGTACGGATTTCGTGGCTGATCTTGGCCAGGAACTCTGCCTTCGCGTTGATCTCGGCATCGCTGGCTGCCAGTGCACGGCTGGCACTGAAGCGTTCTTCGCTGATGCGCCGCAGGCGCTCGCTGACGGCCAGGTTCAGCAGCAGGCCGCTGACCACCGTCATGCCCAGGAGGATGCACAGCAGCCAGGGTGTCGAGGTGCGGGTCAGTCCGAGCAGGGCCGGCAGCAGTACCAGGCCGCCAAGGTTGAACACCAGCATGGCGATGCTGAACAGGCGTGCGGGTGCATAGCCCCTGTACCAGTGGTAGCTGCTGGCCAGCAGCATGGTCACACTGCCGATGGCCAAAAGGGCATAGGTCATCAGGTTGAGCGGCAAGGTGTCGATGAACAGCAGGATCAGGCCGCTGACCGCAGCGACCAGCATTTCGCCCTGCAGCAGGCGATTAAGCCGCGGTGAGTTGCGGGGGGCGAAGAAATGTTGGGTGAAATACAGCCCTGACAGCCCGGCCAGCACCAGGGTCAGGTAGGCGGCGGGGGTTTGCGCGCTGTGCCACAGGTGCCACCACGGGCCGCTGAGGTTGAGCAGGATCAGGCCGCTGAGCATCATCAGCCCGTGGTACAGGGCGAGATACAGCGTGGTGCTTGAACGGGTGTAGAGGAAGCGGATCAGGTTGTGCAGGATGAGCATCACCAGGCCGCCGAACAGCATGCCGAACAGCAACGGTTGGCTATGGTCGGAGGCAGCTACCGCTGCAGGCTCCAGGCTTATCGCCGGGCGCAGTTGGTGCTCCGAGACCAGGCGCAGGTAGATGTCCAGCGAGTGCTGGCTGTTGGGCAAGGATAATACGTGGTCGCTGCCACGCAGGGTCGGGCTGCCATTGCCGGCCTGGCGGCCATGGTGCAACTGGCGCAGCAGCCTGTCGCCATCAAGGGCGTACAGATCGAGGCGGGACAGGTCGGGGGCGAAAATGCGCAGCAGCTGCTCCTGGTCACCCGGTTCCAGGCGATAGTGCAACCACAGGGCCTGCTCGGCCGGTGCCGCATCGAGCTCGCCAAGGGTGGTCGGGCTGAACTGGCTGCGATAGCGATCGGAGCGCACGTCGCTCAATTGCAGGTTGGCCTGTTCATCGAGCAGAACCGACCAGCCTCCGCCCTGTTCGGCCGAAGCCGGCAGCAGGCAGAACAGGGTCAGCAAGCTGACGATCAGAGCTGTGGCAATCCGAAGCCGACGCACTACGAGATCCCTTCCTAGCCGATGTGCCAGATACTAACTATGCGCGGCGCGCCAAGTCGAAGGCAAGGCCCCTCGGGGCCCTGTCGACGAGCCGGATACCGCAGGCGCAAGGTGCTGTGGTGCGCTGCGGCAACCCGGTACAACTTACTGCTGGTGTTCACCGCGCTCGCGGGCGATGGCCCGGTAGCCGATGTCGGTGCGGTAGAAGCTGCCGTTCCAGCTCACTTCCTTGGCCAGGCGGTAGGCCTGCTGCTGGGCATCGGCAACGCTGGCACCCATGGCGGTGGCGCAGAGCACACGGCCGCCGTTGGTGACGACCTGGCCGTCTTTCAGCGAAGTACCGGCATGGAACACCTTGCCTTCGATCTTGGCCGCGGCATCCAGGCCGTTGATCACGTCGCCCTTGGCGTAGTCGCCCGGGTAACCGCCGGCAGCCAGCACCACACCCAGGCTCGGGCGCGGGTCCCACTGTGCTTCGACCTTGTCCAGCGCCTTGGCGAAGGCGGCTTCGACCAGCAGCACCAGGCTCGACTCCAGGCGCAGCATGACGGGCTGGGTCTCAGGGTCGCCGAAGCGGCAGTTGAACTCGATGACCTTGGGGTTGCCCGCCTTGTCGATCATCAGGCCGGCATACAGGAAGCCAGTGTAGACGTTACCTTCCTCGGCCATGCCGCGCACGGTCGGCCAGATCACCTGATCCATCACGCGCTGGTGTACGTCCGGGGTAACCACCGGGGCAGGGGAGTAGGCGCCCATGCCGCCGGTGTTCGGGCCGGTGTCCTGGTCGCCGACGCGCTTGTGGTCCTGGCTGGTGGCCATTGGCAGCACGTTGTGGCCGTCGACCATGACGATGAAGCTGGCTTCCTCGCCGTCGAGGAACTCTTCGATGACCACACGCGAACCCGCTTCGCCAAAGGCGTTGCCGGCCAGCATGTCACGCACGGCGGCTTCTGCTTCTTCCAGGGTCATGGCGACGATCACGCCCTTGCCCGCGGCCAGGCCGTCGGCCTTGATCACGATCGGTGCGCCTTTTTCCTGCAGGTAGGCCAGGGCCGGCTCGATCTCGGTGAAGTTCTGGTAGTCGGCGGTCGGGATCTTGTGGCGCGCCAGGAAGTCCTTGGTGAAGGCCTTGGAGCCTTCCAGCTGGGCCGCGCCCTTGGTCGGGCCAAAGCAGTCCAGGCCACGGCTGCGGAACAGGTCGACCACGCCGATCACCAGCGGCGCTTCCGGGCCGACGATGGTCAGGTCGACGTTCTTTTCGGCGAAGTCAGCCAGTTGCTGCAGCGCGCACACGTCGATGGCGACGTTCTCGCATTTTGGCTCGATGGCGGTGCCGGCGTTGCCCGGGGCAACGAAGACCTTCTCGACGCGTGGGTCCTGGGCGACTTTCCAGGCCAGGGCGTGCTCACGGCCGCCGCTGCCGATGATCAAAACTTTCATGTCAAAACCTCGAAATCTGTCGAACGAGAGGCATGGCCTCTCGCTGTACGAGGTCGCAATGAAGCAGGTAGATGCAAGGCGGGGCCGGTTCCGATGAGCGGAGTTGCCTTCTGGCAATGAGCATCAGCGGAACCGGCCCCAACGCAGCAGATGCCTGCTTCAGTGCGGCCGATTGCCGTAAATCAGTGGCGGAAGTGGCGCATACCGGTGAAGACCATCGCGATGCCTGCCTCGTCGGCAGCAGCGATGACTTCAGCATCACGCATCGAACCACCCGGCTGGATCACGGCGCTGATACCCACTTTAGCCGCATTGTCGATGCCATCACGGAACGGGAAGAACGCGTCCGATGCCATGACCGCACCCTGCACCTGCAGGCCGGCATGCTCGGCCTTGATGGCGGCGATGCGCGCGGAGTTGACGCGGCTCATCTGGCCGGCGCCGACACCGATGGTCTGGCGTTGCTTGGCGTAGACGATGGCATTGGACTTGACGAACTTGGCCACTTTCCAGGCAAAGACCAGGTCGTGGATCTCTTGCTCGGTCGGTGCACGCTTGGTGACGATCTTCAGGTCATCGGCGGTGATCATGCCGATATCGCGGCTCTGCACCAGCAGGCCACCGTTGACGCGCTTGAAATCCCAACCGGCAGCGCGCTCAGCTGGCCACTCGCCGCATTCCAGCAGACGTACGTTCTGCTTGGCCGCTACCACGTCGCGGGCAGCCTGGGAGATTTTCGGCGCGATGATCACTTCGACGAACTGACGGTCGACGATGGCCTGGGCGGTTTCGCCGTCCAGCTCGCGGTTGAAGGCGATGATGCCGCCGAACGCCGACTCGGTGTCGGTGGCGTAGGCCAGGTCGTAGGCCTTGCGGATGCCGCCTTCGTCTTCAGGTACAACAGCCACGCCGCACGGGTTGGCGTGCTTGACGATGACGCAGGCCGGCTTGACGAAGCTCTTTACGCATTCCAGCGCGGCGTCGGTGTCAGCCACGTTGTTGAACGACAGTTCCTTGCCCTGCAGCTGCACGGCAGTGGAGATGCTGGCTTCGCCTTTCTTGGCTTCAACGTAGAACGCCGCGCTCTGGTGCGGGTTCTCGCCGTAGCGCATTTCCTGGGCCTTGACGAACTGGCTGTTGAAGGTACGCGGGAACTCGCTGCGCGCTTCGGTGCTCAGGGTCTCTTTGGCCTGGTCGATGGTGCCCATGTAGTTGGCGATCATGCCGTCGTAGGCGGCAGTGTGCTCGAACGCCTTGAGCATCAGGTCGAAGCGCTGGGCGTAGGTCAGGCCGCCGGCCTTGAGGCCTTCCAGCACGCCGGCGTAGTCGCTGGCGTTGACCACGATGGCGACATCCTTGTGGTTCTTGGCCGCCGAACGGACCATGGTCGGGCCACCGATGTCGATGTTCTCGATGGCGGTCGGCAGGTCACAGCCAGGCTTGGAAATGGTGGCTTCGAACGGGTACAGGTTGACTGCAACCAGGTCGATCGGCTTGATGCCGTGCTCGTTCATGATGGCATCGTCGGTGCCGCGGCGGCCGAGGATGCCACCGTGGATCTTCGGGTGCAGGGTCTTGACCCGGCCATCCATCATTTCGGCGAAGCCAGTGTAGTCGGCCACTTCCACCGCGTTCACACCGTTGTCCTTGAGCAGCTTGTAGGTGCCGCCGGTGGACAGGATCTCGACACCAAGCTGTTGCAGCTCACGGGCGAATTCGAGGATACCGGTCTTGTCGGAGACGCTGATCAGGGCGCGGCGGACTGGCAGGCGGGTAGTCTGGTCGGTCATTTCGGGTTCCAATAACGCGGTGGAGTCAGCAAAAAAGGCGTCTCTTCGCAGAGGCCGCCTTTTCTGATTGGGATTCTGGCTTACAGCAAGTCGTACTGCTTGAGCTTCTTGCGCAGGGTGCCACGGTTGAGCCCGAGCATCTCGCTGGCCTTGGTCTGGTTGCCCTTCACGTAGTTCATCACGCTTTCGAGCAGGGGCGCCTCTACTTCGGAGAGCACCAGGTTGTACACGTCGGTGACGGTCGCGCCTTCCAGGTGTGCGAAGTAGTTGTGCAGCGCCTTCTCGACGCTGTCACGAAGGGTCTGACCCTCTTCGCTTGGCGTGTTGAGGTGCTGTTTGAGGTTGGCGTTGTCGCTCACGGGCGTTGTTCCACTCACTAATGTCTCGGTCATCATCGTCATGCGGCCACCCCTTGTCCGTCCTCTGTCTCAAGGCTCTGTCGACGTTCGCTGAAATACGCGCGAACGTTGGCGCACTGCGCTTGTGTGTCTTCCAAAGCATTGAACCGGGAGCGAAACTCCTTGCCGCCGGGTCGTGTTGCCAGGTACCAGCCCACGTGCTTGCGGGCGATACGTACGCCCATCACATCGCCATAGAAGGCATGCAGCGCGGCCAGGTGTTCCAGCAGGATGCGTTCCACTTCGTCCAACTGCGGGGCCGGCAAATGCTGGCCAGTCCCCAAAAAATGTTCGATCTCGCGAAAGATCCATGGCCGCCCTTGGGCAGCCCGGCCAATCAGCAAGCCGTCGACCCCGGTGGCATCCAGCACCGCCCGGGCCTTTTCTGGCGAAGTGATATCGCCATTGGCGAAAACCGGGATCGACACCGCCCGCTTGATGGCAGCGATGGTGTCGTATTCGGCTTCGCCGGTGTACAGGTCGGCGCGTGTGCGGCCATGAACCGCCAGCGCCTGGATACCGGCCTGTTCGGCGATCTTCGCCACGTTCAGGCCGTTCTTGTTCGCCCGGTCCCATCCGGTGCGGATTTTCAGCGTCACCGGTACGTCCACCGCGCCGACCACGGCGTGGAGGATTTCGGTGACCAGAGCTTCATCTCTCAATAAAGCAGAGCCTGCAGCTTTGTTGCAGACTTTTTTTGCCGGGCAGCCCATGTTGATATCGATGATCTGGGCGCCTGCCTCGACATTGGCCCGGGCCGCCGCCGCCATCATCTGCGCATCGCCACCGGCGATCTGTACCGAGCGTGGCTCAGGATCACCTTCATGGATGCGGCGCAGGCTGGACTTGCGGCTGTTCCACAGGCTCATGTCGCTGCTGACCATCTCCGACACCACCATGCCGGCGCCCAGGCGCTTGCAAAGTGTACGGAAAGGCTGGTCCGTGACCCCGGCCATGGGCGCGAGGATCAGGTTGTTGCGTAGTGTGTATGGGCCGATGCGTACCGCCGACATAGGTGTTCCCTGTTGTGGGGCCGAATCATGGGAGTCCGAAAAAGGGTTGGCATGATACCCGCTCTCGGTGACCGGATAAAGATGGATTTGGATAAATTCTGAACAGCTGCGGCCTTATGCCCGAGGGTTTGCGACTGCGTGCTGGCGCCGACAAACCGGCAGCCAGCCTTGGCTCGTCACTCCGGGGAGCGGAAGCTGAGGCTGTAGTTCACGGCCTTGGGGCCTGGGTCGAGAATATCCAGGGCGATGTGGATCGGGGTCTGGCTGGGCATTTCGCCGCGCCCGGCCAATTCACCCGACAGGTACTCGCTGGGCTTGAACCGACGGCTGGCGATCAGCTGGCCGTTGAGGTCGGCGAAACGCAGCTCCAGCAGCGGGAACGGCTGGGCGAACGGTGCGCGGTTGTAGATGATCGCATCGACGATCAGCGCGCCCTTGAAGTCCGGGTGGCTGCGTACCACCAGGTTGCTGCTCTTGATCCGGCCGATATCGACGCGGGTCGGCACCTGGCAGCCGAGCATCGGGCACAGTTGCTGGAAGGTCGGCCGGTACTGGTCCTGGCGGGCCAATTCGTCGAAGTGGAACCACACGTACTGGAATGCCAGCAGGCCAGCGGCCAGCAGGGTCAGGAAGCTCCACAGCAGGCGCTTGCCCCAGTTTGGCCGGGGTTTCTCCCAGCCCAGCTGCAGCGGGTCGTCGACCACGTCGACCAGCGGTTCCTTGCGTGACGGGCGCTCAGGCTTGGCGGTGAAGCCGGGCTCCAGGCGTTCGCCGGGCAGCGGCTCCAGCGGGTCGTCATCGCGGGCTGACAAATGGAGGTCGGTGTCGTCGTCACGGGCGCTCAGGCCCTTTTCGTGAATGACGTCGTCATCGTGCTCATCGAGCCGCTGCGTGGGCTCTGGCTCGTCAGCGCGTTGCGCCGGCGGTTCGTCGTCGAGGTCCAGGTCCAGGTTGCCACCGAGGGTCGGCTCGGTGCGATCGCCCGGCTCCCGCTCCAGGGGCTGCTCGTCCAGCAGCATCGGCGCCGGGTCATGTGCAGCGAGCGGTTCATGGCGGTCGTCGGTCGCGGTGCCGAACAGTTCATCATCGTGCTCGTCGGTAGCCGGTTCGTCGCGACGGGCCTGCAGGGCACCGGCCTTGGTATCCGGGCCGGGTTCGGCAGGTTCGCCACGGCGTTCGAGGCGGGCGAGCTCCTGGTCCAGGTCGAGTTCATCCAGGGCCTGGGCGGTAATGGCCCAGTCCTCTTTCTCGACCGGCGGCGGCTCGCTGGCGACCGGTTCAGGCGCGGCAACCGGTTCGACCACGGCGGGTAGTGGCACCTCGGGGGCAACACCGGCCGTGGCACGGTTCTGCTCCAGCAACTGCTTGGCCGCATTGAACACCTGCAGGCAGTGACCGCAGCGCACGACGCCGCGAGCCACGCTCAACTGGTGATGGGTGACGCGAAAGCTGGTCTGGCAATGCGGGCACTGGGTGACGAAACTGTCGGTCATGCGGCGATCCGGGAGCTGTGCAGAGAATTATTCTAGGCCCGCTTAGCGGCGCCGACCACTGATGCGTACCCAGCCGTCGCGTACGACGATCGGGTCCAGATCGAAGTCGGCAGCGTAGGCGGCAGCCACTTCCTCACCCTGTTCGGCGAGGATGCCCGACAGGGCCAGCAGCCCACCTGGGCGGACCAGGCCGGACAGCTGCGGTGCCAGCGACACCAGCGGGCCGGCGAGAATGTTGGCGACCAGCACGTCGGCCTGCATGGCCGGCATGTGCTCGGGCAGGTACAACGCCAGCTTTTCGTCGGCGATGCCGTTGCGCTGGGCGTTGTCACGGGAGGCTTCGATGGCCTGCACGTCGATGTCGGTACCGACGGCCTCACGCGCGCCCAGCAGCAGGGCGGCGATGGCAAGGATGCCCGAGCCGCAGCCGAAGTCCAGCACCTGGGTGCCTTGCAGTTGCTGGCCGTCGAGCCATTCCAGGCACAGTGCGGTGGTCGGGTGGGTGCCGGTGCCGAACGCCAGGCCCGGGTCGAGCAGCAGGTTGACCGCGTCCTTTTCCGGGGCCTCGTGCCAGCTCGGCACGATCCACAGGCGCTGGCCAAAGCGCATCGGCTGGAAACCGTCCATCCAGCTGCGTTCCCAGTCCTGGTCCTCGATCACTTCGGCCTGGTGCTCGGGCAGTTCGGCGCCGGTCAGCAGCTGCAGGTGGGCGAATACCGCTTCAGGCTCGGCGTCGGCTTCGAACAGGGCCAGCAGGTGGGTGTGCGACCACAGCGGGGTGGTGTTGAGGTCGGGTTCGAAGATCGGCTGGTCTTCGGCGTCCATGAACGTGACCGATACGGCGCCGACTTCGAGCAGGGCGTCTTCGTAGGTTTCGGCTTGTTCCGGGCTGATGGCCAGGCGTACTTGCAGCCAAGGCATGGCGGGCACCTTTGGTAAATCGACAGGGGCAGCCCGAGGCTGCGAGAAGCCTGGCAGTTTACGCGAGTGCGGGGGGTTTGTAGAGCAGGGCTGGCAGACCGCGTCGCCTTCTTCGCGGGTAAACCCGCTCCCACAGGTTATCCAGGGTTTTCAAGGTCAGTGGAGACCCTGTGGGAGCTGGCTTGCCCGCGAATAGGCCGGAACACAGTCAAAAAGGGTCAATGCTTGCGCAGGAAATCCAGTAACCGCTGGTTCACCTGCTCAGCCGCCTCCATCTGCACCATGTGCCCGACCCCGGGCACCACCAGCACCTCGGCCTCGACCCCGTCGGCATGCGCCGCCGGAATGATCGCGTCCTCGGCCCCCCAGATCACCAGCGCTGGGTGCTGCCCCAGTACCCCACGCAGGTCATGCCGCTGGCGGTCACCGTCAGCCAGCGCCGACCCCAGCTGGCGCAAAGCTTGATCCACGCCCTCCAGGCGCTTGAACTTGAGCATGTCCTCGAGCATCTGCCGGGTCACCAGACCGGGGTCGGCAAACAGCTGCACCAGCTGCGGCTTCAGCGCATTGCGGTTGGCGGCGGCGACGAAACCTTGCAGGTACTGGCCATTGATCGCCTCGCCCAGCCCGGCACTGGCCACCAGGCTCAGGCTCGCCACCCGCTGCGGTGCCAGGCGCGCCACATTCAGGCTGACCGCGCCGCCCATGGAGTGCCCGGCCAGGTGGGCTTTGGCGATATCCAGATGATCGAGCAGGGCCAGCACGGTTTCGCTCAACTCATCCAGATCACCTTTAGCCAGGCCCTTGGCCGACTCACCATGCCCCGGCAGGTCCAAGGCGATGACCCGACGCTCGACCGCCAGTGCCGGGTGGTTGAACAGCCAGTTGTTGAGGTCGCCGCCAAAACCATGCACCAACACCAGCGGCGTGCCACCTTCACCCAGCTCGAACCAGCGCAGCAGGCGCCCGGCCACCTCGGCCTTTTGCGGTGCCGGCCCCTGGGCCTGGTCGGCACCACCTTCAGCGACGAACTCGGCCTGGAAGCGTTGCACCACGGCATCGATTTCCGATTCCTCGGCTTCGCCTTCCACCACCACGGCCAGCAGTGCACCTACCGGCAAGGTTTCGTCGGGCCGGGCCACTTGGCGGCGCAGCACGCCGCTGAACGGCGCCTCGACGCTGCTGCTGATCTTGTCGGTCTCGACGTCCAGCACCTCGTCGCCCTTGCTGATTTCATCCCCCTCCTGTTTGAGCCAGGCGTCGACCCGGCCCTCGGTCATCGACAGGCCCCACTTGGGCATGGTCAGGGTATGGATCTGGCTCATGCGGCACTCCTTGCAGTTTCGATCACCTTGCGCACGGCCGCTTCGACCTTCGCCGCGTCAGGGATGTACAGGTCTTCCAGGGCATCGGAGAAGGGCACCGGGGTGTGTGGTGCAGTGACCATCTCGATCGGGCCCTTGAGCGCGGCGAAGGCCTTTTGCGCGACCAGTGCGCTGATATCGGTGGCCATCGAGCAGCGCGGGTTGGCTTCGTCGATCACCACCAGGCGGCCGGTCTTCTCCACGCTTTCGAGAATGCTGTCCTCGTCCAGTGGGCTGGTGGTGCGCAGGTCCAGCACTTCGCAGTCGATGCCCTGGCGGGCGAGGTTGTTGGCCGCTTCCATGGCTACGTGGACCATTCGCCCATAGGTCACCAGAGTCACGTCGTCGCCGTCGCGCAGGAAGTTGGCCTCGCCGAATGGCACGCTGTACACCTCTTCCGGCACTTCGCCCTGCATGCTGTAGAGCAGCTTGTGCTCGCAGAAGATCACCGGGTCGTTGTCGCGGATTGCCTGGATCAGCAGGCCCTTGGCGTCATACGGCGAAGACGGGCAGACCACCTTCAGGCCGGGGATGTGGGTCCATAGCGAGGTAAGCATCTGCGAGTGCTGGGCCGCAGCACGCAGGCCGGCACCGTACATGGTGCGCATCACCAGCGGGGTGACCGCCTTGCCACCGAACATGTAGCGGAACTTGGCGGCCTGGTTGAGGATCTGGTCCAGGCAGCAGCCGGCAAAGTCGACGAACATCAGCTCGCACACCGGGCGCAGGCCTTGGGTAGCGGCACCGACGGCGGCACCGACGTAGCCGATTTCCGACAGCGGTGCATCGAGCACGCGCCCCGGGAACTGGTGGTACAGGCCTTTGGTGACGCCGAGCACGCCACCCCAGGCGTCATCCTCACCCGGAGCACCCGCGCCACCGGCAACGTCTTCGCCAATGATGAACACGCTGGTGTCGCGGCGCATTTCCTGGGCCAAGGCCTCGTTGATGGCCTGCTGGTAGCTGATTTTTCTAGCCATGGTGGTTCTCCTGTTGTTCTTGTTGTCCGGGCTCAGGGGTAGCTGACGTAGACGTCGGTGAGCAGGTCGGCGGGCTGCGGCTTGGGATCGGATTTGGCGCGGCGCACGGCGTCTTCGATCAGATCGTCGACACGGGCGTCGATGGCGTCCAGTTGTGCCGCCTGCAACAGGCCGGCACGGGTGGTCTTGTTGCGGAACTGCAGCATGCAGTCGCGGGATTCGCGCAGGTTCTTCACCTCGTCAGGGGCGCGGTAGGTCTGTGCGTCGCCTTCGAAGTGGCCGTAGTAGCGGCTCAGCTTGACCTCGATCAGCGACGGGCCTTGCCCGGAACGGGCGCGCTCGATGGCGGCGCCAGCGGCCTCGTGCACGGCAAAGAAGTCGAAGCCGTCGATGGTCACGCCTGGCATGCCGAAACCGGCGGCGCGGTCGGCGATGTGGTCGCAGGCCACCGACCAGGTCGAGGCGGTGGCTTCGGCGTAGCCGTTGTTCTCGGCGACGAAGATGCACGGCAGGTTCATGATCGAGGCCAGGTTCATCGCCTCGAACACCGCGCCTTCGTTGGAAGCGCCGTCACCGAAGAAGGCCACGGCCACGTTGTCATTGCCCTTGATCTTGGCCGCCAGGGCGGCGCCGGCCACCAGTGGCGCGCCGGCACCGACGATGCCGTTGGCACCGAGCATGCCTTTTTCCAGGTCGGCGATGTGCATCGAACCGCCCTTGCCGCCGCACACGCCGGTCTTCTTGCCATAGATCTCGGCCATCATGCCGTACACATCGACGCCCTTGGCGATGCAGTGGCCATGGCCGCGGTGGGTCGAGGCGATGCAATCGCTGTCGCGCAGGTGCGCCATGACCCCGGCGGCTGAGGCTTCTTCACCGGCATACAGGTGGACGAAGCCGGGTATTTCGCCGGTGGCGAACTCCACGTGCAGGCGTTCTTCGAAGGCGCGGATGGTGCGCATCACTTCATAGGCATGCAGCAATTGCTCTGAACTGAGGTGAGTGGACATCTTGTTGTTCTCCAGGGTTGTCTCAACACGGGGTTGCAGGGTGCAGCCGATGGCCGCGCGGGACGGCCAGCAGGTGATGACGGGCGGCATGTGCCAGCACGGCCTCGACGTCGACGGTTAACGGGCCTTGCAGGTCGAGGGTGATGGTCGGGGTGTCGTGTTCGGCGAACTCGATCTCGCGCTCGCCATCCAGGGCCAGGGTGCCGGCAGTGAGGCTCAGGCGATGGGCCACGCCCGGGCTGAGCGTGCCACTGGCGGTGATGCCACAGCCTTGCAGCAGGCCGGGGGCCAGTGGGGCGAGCAGGGCCTGTTCGGCACCGGGGTTGAGCCGTACCCAGGCGCCGTGGGGTTCTTGGCGGGCCACCGGTTGCCACAGCCCGCAGAGGGCGGACAGGCCAATGGCGTGGGGCTCGGCGAAGCAGGCGAAGATTTCGCTGAGGTCTTCGCTGCGGCTCAGTGCGCGAGCGCCGATGAAGCGTTGCGGCGACACCGCCACTTCGACCAGCGCCCATTCGCACAGCTGTTGCTGCGGTACCTTCACCAGCAGCCGCTTGTTGCGGCGCAGGCTGATACTGGCTGGTACCCGGCCGCCAGCGAGCAAGCCGCCAGCGAGGCCTGCGCTGGTGGCTTCGCGCAGTTCGGGGAAGGCGTTGTTGGTGCCGGTGGACAGGGTGAGCAGGGGCGTGTCCCCAGCCTCGGCCGCCACGGCCTTGTGCGTGCCGTCGCCGCCCAGCACGGCGATCATCGCCACGCCGCGTTCGACCATCTGCCGGGTGGCCAGGCGGGTGTCGCTGACAGTCTGGGTCAATGGCAGGTCGAGCAGCTCCAGGCGCGGCCAGTGCTGGTCCTGCGCCACGGGGCCGAGGCTGGCCTTGAGCACGGCGGCAGCAATACCGGTCATGTCGGTGGGCAGCAGCACCTCGGCGACGCCGGTGGCGCCAAACGCGGCGAGCAGGCGCTGGATGACCGAGGCCTTGTCGGTGCTGGAGTAGAGCCCGGCGTTGCTGGTCAGGCGACGCAGGTCGCGGCCGGAGGCAGGGTTGGCAATGATCCCGATGGTCGGGGCAGGCTGCGGCATGGCACACCTCGTGTTCTTGTTTGCCTAGGCTTGAGCAAGGTGGGTGCCAGTTTTCTTTGCGTGCCCTGCAAGGGCCGTTGCAGAGCGGTTAAATGGCTATCCGGCAAGACTGCGGTGGCCATTGCCTGAGACGCTGCGTGCCAGCATCGTCGGGCGTTTGCCGGGAGGCTGAGACGTTGCGTCTCAAGCTCACCGGTAATCACACAGCGCTTGTCGGGGCATGCCGACAAGCGCTTAATGGCCGCACAACGACAAGAACAAACAGGAACCGGAGGCCCCATGCTTGCCGCGAACTCCCGAGCCCATGTCGATTGCGTCAGCCGGGTGCTGAAGAACGCCGACCGCCTGCCCCAGGCGCCGGTGCCGCCGCTGATCCTCGATTCATGGCGCCGTTCCATGGAGCTGTACCGTCTTGACCCAGGGTCCCAGCAGGGGCCGCGCATCCTGTCCCAAACCCTGCTCAACGAATGCCGCGAACGCGCCGAACTGTTCCTGCGCATTGCCAGCGATGCCGTGGCTCGCCTGCATGCGCGGGTGCGCGGCGCCGACTATTGCGTGCTGCTGACCGATGCTTTGGGGCGCACCATCGATTACCGGGTCGAATCGGCCATCCGCAACGATTGCCGCAAGGCCGGCCTGTACCTGGGTACCTGCTGGTCCGAGGGCGAAGAGGGCACCTGTGGCGTGGCGGCGGTACTGACCAGCAAGGCGCCGGTCACGGTGCACAAGCGCGATCACTTTCGCGCCGCCTTCATCGGCCTGACCTGCACGGCGGCGCCGGTATTCGACCCACAGGGCGAACTGCTCGGCGTGCTGGATGTGTCGGCCCTGCAATCACCGGACGACCGCCGCAGCCAGCACCTGATCCTGCAACTGGTGGAGCAGACCGCGCGCGAGATCGAGAATGCCTTTTTCATGCATAGCGCCCAGGGCCACTGGGTGATGCGCGCCCATGGCACGCCGGGTTATGTGGAGAGCCAGCCCGACTACCTGCTGGCCTGGGATGCCGATGGCCGCCTGAAGGCGATCAACAGCCTGGCCCGCGAGCGCTTGCTGGCAAGGCACGGACGTTTGCCCGAACACATCGGTGAGCTGTTCGACATGGCCCAGCTGCGCCGCGCCAACGAGGCCTCGGCCCAGCGCCTGCCGGGTTGGGGCGGGTTGTATGGGCGAGTCAGCGCGCCCCAGTGGCGGAACCGGACGCAACCTTTGCAGCAAGCGCAGGATGCGCGCATCGAACAGCACTTGCGGTTGGCCACAAGGGTCAAGGATTGCAGCCTGGCAGTGCTGGTGCAGGGCGAGACCGGTGCCGGCAAGGAGGTCTTCGCGCGTCAGCTGCACCAACAGAGCCAGCGCCGTGAAGGGCCGTTCGTCACGCTGAACTGTGCAGCTATCCCCGAGAGCCTGATCGAGAGCGAGCTGTTCGGCTATGTCGCCGGGGCGTTTACCGGTGCGTCGAGCAAAGGCATGCAGGGGCTGTTGCAGCAGGCTGATGGCGGCACGTTGTTCCTCGACGAAATCGGTGACATGCCGCTGCACCTGCAGACCCGCCTGCTGCGGGTGCTGGCCGAAGGCGAAGTGGCGCCGCTGGGCGCTGCGCGGCGGGAGCGGGTGGATATCCAGGTGATCTGTGCGACCCACCGCGACCTGGCGGGGATGGTGAGGGAAGGGCGTTTCCGTGAGGACCTGTATTTCCGTCTGGCCAATGCCCGCTTTGAGTTGCCTCCGCTAAGGGAACGGGAGGATCGATTAGGTCTGATTCATCAGTTGCTGGCTGAGGAGGCCGAGGCTTGCGGGGTTGAGGTGGTGCTGGCCGACGATGCGTTACAGGCACTGCTGGTGTACCGCTGGCCGGGGAATTTGCGCCAGCTGCGGCAGGTGCTGCGGTATGCCTGTGCGGTCAATGAGGGCGGGCAAGTGTGCCTGGAGAACTTGCCGCAGGAGGTGCGGGGTGATGCCGTACCTGTGTCTGATGCCGGGGTATCGAGCCCGGCTCGGCAGTTGCTGCTCGATGCCCTGATCCGCCATCGCTGGAAACCGGCGGAAGCGGCGCGTGCTTTGGGGATATCGCGAGCGACCTTGTATCGGCGGGTGCATGAGCACCGGATCGAGATGCCGCGGATGAAGAGGGGATTGAGTTAGGGCTGACATGGGCTTGCCGCGACATTTCCGGCGCCTTTGAGACCGAGCGCCGCCCGCGCGGCGCATCGCGAGCTGCGCTCGCTCCTACGTTTGTTTCGGGCCAATTATTCCTGGAGGATTTGCGCGCGTACGCCTTGGTGCACGGCACACTATCGCGTCGTACCAACGAGGCGGTCGCGCGCATCTGCCACAGGCGTTACTGGCCAAAAGCAGACGTAGCAGCTCGCGATGCGCCGCGCGGGCGGCGCTCGATCTCACAGGCGCAAAATCCCTGAAGACGGACAACAAAAAACCCCGGAACAAGTCCGGGGTTTTGGTGCATCACGCTAACGCGATCACTCCTGGTTGGCCAGTTTGTGCTCGAGGTAGTGGATGTTCACGCCGCCTTTGCAGAAACCTTCATCACGCACCAGGTCGCGGTGCAGCGGGATGTTGGTCTTGATGCCGTCGACGACGATTTCGTCCAGGGCATTGCGCATGCGCGCCATGGCTTCATCGCGGTCCTTGCCGTAGGTGATCAGCTTGCCGATCAGCGAGTCGTAGTTCGGCGGAACCGAGTAGCCGCTGTACAGGTGCGAATCGACGCGTACGCCGTTGCCGCCCGGGGCGTGGAAGTGCTTCACCTTGCCTGGGCTCGGAATGAACTTCTTCGGGTCTTCGGCGTTGATCCGGCACTCCAGCGAGTGGCCACGGATGACCACGTCTTCCTGGCGGAACGACAGCTTGTTGCCAGCGGCGATGCTCAGCATCTCCTTGACGATGTCGATGCCAGTGACCATCTCCGACACCGGGTGCTCAACCTGCACGCGGGTGTTCATCTCGATGAAGTAGAAGCGGCCGTTCTCGTACAGGAACTCGAAAGTACCTGCACCACGGTAGCCGATCTCGATGCACGCATCGACGCAGCGCTTGTAGACTTCCTGGCGGGCCTTCTCGTCGATGCCCGGGGCCGGGGCTTCTTCCAGCACCTTCTGGTGGCGGCGCTGCAGCGAGCAGTCGCGGTCGCCCAGGTGGATGGCGTTGCCCTGGCCGTCGGACAGTACCTGAACTTCCACGTGACGTGGGTTGGTCAGGAACTTCTCCAGGTAGACCATCGGGTTGCCGAAGGCAGCACCGGCTTCGGTACGGGTGAGCTTGGCCGAGGAAATCAGGTCCTCTTCCTTGTGCACCACGCGCATGCCGCGACCACCACCGCCACCGGCGGCCTTGATGATCACCGGGTAGCCGACGTCACGAGCGATCGCCAGGGCGACCTCTTCGTCTTCCGGCAGCGGGCCATCGGAGCCTGGTACGGTTGGCACGCCCGACTTGATCATCGCGTCCTTGGCCGAAACCTTGTCGCCCATCAGGCGAATGGTGTCGGCTTTCGGGCCGATGAAGGCGAAACCGGACTTTTCCACCTGCTCGGCGAAATCGGCGTTTTCCGCGAGGAAGCCGTAACCCGGGTGGATCGCGGTGGCGCCGGTGACTTCGGCGGCAGCGATGATCGCCGGGATGTGCAGGTAGGAATCCTTGGACGATGCAGGGCCGATGCAGACCGACTCGTCTGCCAGGCCCAGGTGCATCAGTTCACGGTCGGCAGTGGAGTGCACGGCGACGGTCTTGATGCCCAGCTCTTTGCAGGCACGCAGGATCCGCAGGGCAATTTCCCCACGGTTGGCGATCAGGACTTTTTCGAGCTTCCCAGACATCGTTGGCTCTCCGCGATTCAAACGATGGTGAACAGCGGCTGGTCGAACTCAACCGGCTGGCCGTCTTCCACCAGGATGGCGTCGATGACACCGCCAACATCGGCTTCGATGTGGTTCATCATCTTCATGGCTTCGACGATGCACAGGGTGTCGCCTTTCTTCACGCTCTGGCCAACTTCAGCGAAGTTCGGCGAGGTCGGCGAAGGCTTGCGGTAGAAGGTACCGACCATTGGCGAACGGATCACGGTGCCTTTCAGGGCTGGCGCAGCAGCGGCTTCGGCGGCTGGCGCAGCGGCAGCGGCAACCGGAGCAGCGGCAGGCGCGGCAGCCATTGGTGCCGGTGCGTAGAACTGCTGGGCGGCCGGGGTCTTGCTGTGGCGGCTGATACGGACCGACTCTTCGCCTTCCTTGATCTCCAGCTCGTCGATGCCAGACTCTTCCAGCAGCTCGATCAGTTTCTTGACTTTACGGATATCCATTAATCATCAACTCCCAAAGGTTCGGTCAGGGGGCGAAATTTAAAAACGTATCTGAACGTTTCTCTCTAACCCCGGCCCACTGAGGCCAGGGTTTTCGTTATCAGGGCTGTGCGTTGGCAGCCAGTTGTTCCAGTGCAGACTCCAGAGCCAGACGATAACCGCTGGCGCCCAGGCCGCAGATCACTCCTACGGCAACATCGGAAAAGTAGGAGTGGTGACGGAACGGTTCGCGTTTGTGCACGTTGGACAGGTGCACTTCGATGAATGGGATGCTCACCGCGAGCAATGCGTCACGTAATGCGACGCTTGTATGGGTGAAAGCAGCCGGATTGATCAGGATGAAGTCCACACCCTCGTTGCGTGCGGCATGAATACGATCGATGAGTTCGTACTCGGCATTGCTCTGCAGGTACTGCAGATGGTGGCCGGCGGCGCGGGCGCGCTGCTCCAGGTCCTGGTTGATCTGGGCCAGGGTCACGGCGCCGTAGTGGCCCGGTTCGCGAGTCCCGAGCAGGTTCAGGTTGGGGCCGTGAAGCACCAGTAGGGTTGCCATCTGCGGATTCCTTGGATTTGTAGGGCAATTCGACACAGCGCGGCGAGTGTGCCGCAAAGCGACGGCAAGTGTCCAGTTCCCGGCAATAGCCAGCACGTTGCCCGAGGTTCGCGCGAAGTATGTGACCAAATAATGAAATCTGGTCACTCATTGGGGGAAATTTCCCGGCACGCGGGAAGTTATAGACCGAGTTTGCCGCGCACGCGCGTCAGAATCTGTGCAAATTCCCCGGCGTTTATCTCGCCAATCACCCGATCGGTGGTCATTTCGCTGCCGTTCGCCGCAAAGAACAACAGCGCTGGTGGCCCGAACAGCTGGTAGCGGTCGAGCAGCGTGCGTTGTTCGGCGCTGCTTTCGGTGATGTCGAATCGCAGCAGCTTGAAGGCCCTCAACTGCCCTTGAACCTGCGGTGCATTGAGCACTTCGTGTTCGATCACCTTGCAACTGATACACCAGTCGGCGTACCAGTCCAGCAGCACCGGTTGGCCGGCGGCCTTGGCTTGGGCCAGGGCGGCGTCCAGTGCGGCCGGGGTGGTGACGGTTTGCCAGGCATCTGCCTTGGCCACTGCACCGCTGACGGTTGCAGCGGCGGGGGGCGGCAGTGGGCGCAGCGGGTCACCTTGGCCACTGAGCGCGCCGTACCAGCAAGCCAGCGCATATACCAGCAGCGCCAAGCCCAACAATTGTGCCAAGCGCTGGCGTGGCGATTTGACCACGAACTCCAGGGCGCCGAGGAACAGCGCCACGCCAGCCGCCAGGAAACCGACCAGCAGCAAGGTCGCCGGCCCTGGCAGCACGCGGCTGAGCAGGCCGATGGCCAGGCCCAGCAGCAATACGCCGATGGCGTTTTTCACGGTGTTCAGCCAAGGGCCGCTCTTCGGCAACCAGGCGGCGCCCCCCGTGGCAATCAGCAGCAAAGGTGCGCCCATGCCCAGGCCCAGGGCGAACAGCTTGAGCGCACCGCCCACGGCATCGCCGCTGGCGCTGATGTACAGCAAGGCGCCGGCCAGTGGCGCCGACACACAGGGCGAGACCAGCAGGCTGGAGAGCACGCCGAGCACTGCCGCACCGAGCAGCGAGCCGCTGCGGGTGTGGTTGGCGACGTTGTTCAGGCGGTTGCTCAGGGCTTGCGGCAACTTGAGCTCGAACAGGCCGAACATGGCCAGGGCGAACACCACGAAGAACAGCGCGAAAGGCACCAGTACCCAGGCCGACTGCAGGCGTGCCTGCAGGTTCAGGCCGGCGCCGAACAGGCCCATCAGTGCGCCTAGCACGGCGAAGCTGGCCGCCATCGGCAGCACGTAGGCCAGCGACAGGGCCAGGCCGCGCAGGCCACCGACCTGGCCACGCAGGACCACGCCGGAGAGGATTGGCAGCATCGGCAGCACGCAAGGGGTGAAGGTCAGGCCGACCCCGGCGAGGAAGAACAGCAGCAGCGACTTCCAGCTCCAGCCCTGTTCGTTGCTGGCAGGCACGGCGGCACCTGCAGCGGGCGCTTCGCCATCGATGCTCAGGCGTTCGGTTTCCGGCGGGTAGCACAGGCCCTTGTCGGCGCAGCCCTGGTAACCCACCAGCAGGGTGAAGGCGCGGGCGTCGGTGCGTGGGATCTCGATGTCGAGCACGCCGTGGTACACCTCCACGTCGCCGAAGAACTCGTCGTGCTTGGCTTCGCCCTTTGGGATGTTCGGCGGGCCCAGGGCGATGTCGGCCGGTTCCGTGCGGAAGTGGAAGCGGTGGCGGTACAGGTAGTAGCCGTCGGTGGCGACGAAGCGCAGCTTGAGGGTCTGCGCGTCGGCCTGAACCAGGCTGAGCTTGAAGGCCTCGTGCACCGGCAGGAAGTCGGCATTGTTGGACAGCGAAGCGGCGCCGAGGGTGGCGCTGGGGCGGTTGTCGAGCAGGCCAGAGGCGAAAGCAGGGCTGGCCAGCAGCAGGAACAGCAGGAAAAACAGGCGGCGCATGGCGGACTCGCGAGGTGGAACGTGCCCGCATGATAACGGAGTTGGCGGTGGTTGAAAGTGACGGCGACACATGGCTCGAGTTATGTATTGCCTGTGCCGGCCTCTTCGCGGCTTTAGCTGCGAAGAGGCCGGCACAGAAGGGCTCAGACCCTGAAGGCCCGCACCGCCTTGCTTAGCTCCCCGCCCAGGCTCAGCAACTGTTCGCCTTGTTCGCGCCCTTCGCCAATGCGCTGCAGGTTGTCTTCACCCAGCTCATGTATCCGCTCACTGTGATCGCGAATCTCACTCACTGCACCACTCTGCTGCGCGGTGACATCGGCAATGCGCACCGCCGTATCGGCAATCGTGCGGATCGCGCTGACAATCTCGTCCAGCGCGCCATCGGCGGCCTGGGCCTGGTTGGCGGTGGCTTCGGCATGTTCCAGCTGGGTGCGCATCCCGGCCACCGATTCTCGCGCCGCCTGCTGCAGGCGGTCGATCAGCGCCTGGATTTCGCCGGTAGCCCCGGTAGTACGCTGCGCCAGTGAGCGCACCTCGTCGGCCACCACCGCGAAGCCACGGCCCATCTCACCGGCACGGGCGGCCTCGATGGCGGCATTCAACGCCAGCAGGTTGGTCTGTTCGGCGATGGAGCGAATCACCGTCAGCACCCCGCCGATGGTGGCCGACTCCTCGGCCAGCTGTTCGATCATGCGCGCGTTGCCCTGCACCTCGTCGACCAGCGCCCGAAGGCCTGAGAGGCTCTGGCCGATCACCGTCTGGCCCTGTTCTACCGCGCGGCCGGCATCGCGGCTGGCATCGGCGGCAGAGCTGGCGTCGCCGGCCACTTGCTGGATGGTGGCTTCCAGCTCGCCCAGCGCATCGCGAATCTGCCCGGTGTCGCCGGCCTGGCGCTCTGCGCCGTCGTGCAAGGCCGCGCTCATGCCGGCCAGGGCGTGGCTGCTGCCGGCGACCTGTTCGGCGTTGTGGCGAATGGTGCCGACCAGCTCCACCAGATACTGGCGCAAGCGGTTGAGCGACTCCTGGATATCGTGCAGTTCGCGGTTGGTCTTGCCCAGCGCGATAGGCGCGGCAAAGTCGCCTTCGGCCCAGCGCGACAGGGCCGGGGCCAGGCTGGTCAGGGTACGGGCCAGGCGCCGCTGCAAGGTGTCGATGAGCAGGGCGATCAGCAGGATCAGGCCGATCATCAGCCCCTGGATGATGCGCACTTCGCCAGCAATCTTCGCGTGCTGGCCGCGCACTTCCGGCTCCAGGCCGGCAATGGCCTGTTGCACAGCTTCCAGGCGTTGGTTGGTGCTGGCGGCCAAGGCGGTGCGGCGGTCGATCTGCTCGCGGGTGCGTTGCAGCTCGGCGGGGTAGCGGTTGAGCAGGCTTTGCAGCTCGCGCTTGAGGCCGACCGCCACGTCTTCCTGGTGTTCGTTGGCCTGGGACTCCAGGCCCATCATGGCGGCGAAGTCGTCGGCGTTGGATTCGGCGGCCCGGGTCACGCCCAGCAGCGGCAGGCCGTCGATGACTTGGGCCTGGGTGCGGATCAGCTGCAGTTCGCGCTCGACCTCGTCGGCCAGTTCAGCGCGGCCGCTGCTGACCAGTTTGTCCCGGGCCAGCGACAGCCGGCCCAGGTGCACGGTGGCGTCGAGCAATGGCAGCAGGTAATGGTTGGCTTCGCTGCTGCCGCTGTCGCGGGCATAGGCGGTCAACTGTTCGAAGTTGGCCCCCAGCTCGCGTTCGGCCTGCAGCAGCAAGGCTTGCGGGTCGCCGGCCAGCTTGCCGGCGGCGAGCAGTTCGTTGGCGGTGAAGGCCTGCAGGGTGTCCAGGCTCGGGCGCAGCTTGCCGGCGAGTTCTGGCGGCCAGTCGGTCAGCGAGGCTTCGAGCTGCTTGTTGGCCTCGACGGCCGCAGCATGGCGCAAGGCATCGCCACTGCCCAGGTAGGCCTGGATGTTGCGCGCCGTCTGGTTCTGGAACTGTTGCGACAGGCCCAGGTAGCGCTCCATCAACTGATAGGGCCGCTCCAGGGCACGTTGCGACCACCACAGGGTCGCACCCAGGGCGATACACACAGTCACCAGCAACAGGGTGTTGAAATTGGTCAGCCACTTCAGGCGCATAGCCGCGAACTTCCTGCAGGGGAGTCGAGAGATAAGCGCCTGAATTTATGGCGAATTTGTTACCAGGTGATGACGATGGTGGCGTTGAGCTATTGCGCTCGGCCGTTACGGCTCGACCCTGACCACGCAGTTACGCCCGGCATGCTTGGCCCGGTACAACGCCTCGTCCGCCGTACTGGCCATGCTCAGCGCATCCAGTTCATCGTCCAGTTGCACCACCCCGGCACTGAAGGTGCATTGCAGATCCTCCGGCTGCGCTGGGTAGAGAATCTCGGCAAAGCGCCGACGAATCTCGTCCAGTACCTTGTGCGCGGCTTTCAGCGGGGTGTTGGGCATGACGATGGCAAACTCCTCGCCACCATAGCGGCCAATGAAGTCGGTCTTGCGCAGGCGTTGCTTGAGGAACAGTGCCAGGCTCTTGATTACCCGGTCGCCCATGGGGTGGCCGTGGCGGTCGTTGATCTTCTTGAAATGGTCGATGTCGAGCATGGCGAAGCTCAGCGGTTGCTGCTCGCGGCGGGCACGGTAGCTGCAGTCTTCGAGCAGTTGCAGGATGTGGGTGTGGTTGTACAGCCCGGTCAGGCTGTCGCGGACCATGCGGGCCTTGAGGTGGCGGGCGCGGGCGGCGCGGTTGCGCACGGTGGTGATCAGGTGCCGCGAACGGATCGGCTTGGTCAGGAAATCATCGCCGCCTTCACTCATGGCATCGAGCTGCTTGTCCAGGTCGTCCTCGGCGGACAGGTAGATGATCGGCACGCTGACGTAACGGTCGTTGTGACGGATCACCTTGGCCAGCTCCGGGCCCGAGCACGTCGGCATGTACAGGTCGAGGATGATCAGGTCGGGCTGGAAGTCGGCCAGCTCTGCCATGGCGCGGATCGGGTCGTTCAGGCTGCGGGTCAGCATCCCGGCACTGGCCAGTACCCGTTCGGTATGCAAGGCCTGGGCACGTGAATCGTCGATGATCAGCACGCGCAAGGGGTCTTGCTGTGCGTTGCTGGTCATGGCTTCGAGCTTTTCCAGCAAGCTGGAGGCTTCCAGCGTACCGGTCAGAAATGCCTGGCCCCCGGCGCGTACCGCAGCGAGGCGTGTCGGCGTGTCGGCCTCGTGCAGGCTGAAGAACAGCAGCGGTATGGGTTGCGCCTGGCCCCGCTGTGCCAGCGTCGCCAACGGCAGGCCGGCACCGGGGCCGGCGAAGTCGACATCCATGACGATGGCGGCCGCAGGCTGCTCGGCCAGCGATGCCAGAAACGCACTGGCGCACGGCTGCGGCTGTGCGCTCAGGCCGAAGAACTCCAGCTGCTGGGCGAGGCGCTCGGCGCGCTCATGGTCGTGCAGCAGCAGGTAGACCGTTTTGCGCGCAGGTGGCAGCTCCAGCTGGTCGGGCAGGTCGCCGTGGCGCAGGCACGTACGCGACAGGCGCTGCAACAGCTGTTCGAGCTCCTGCGAAAGGCGCTCCTGGCTCGGCTCCGCGGCTTGGGTCATGTCCTGGCTACTTGTTAGTGGGCTATGCAGGTTCGATGATGGCTGTATGCTAGCACCACTTTTTCCACCCGTATGTGCGCCGCATCAACAAAGGCTTGCGAACGAATATTCAGTTACTGACTCATTGGTCGCTTATGCGTACGGCGGTGTCTGCTTTATAGTGCTGCGACGCGGGCTTGCCGTGGCACCCTGGCGCAGGCCTGTGGTCCAAGCCCTTGAACCGTCGTGACTGATTAAGGACAAAGCCATGCTGGACTGGAAAAACCGCGAGGCCAAAGCCGAGCCCCGCGAGCGTGTCGATGGCCGCCGCGCCGCTGCCCGTAGCTATTTTGGCGGGCTCTGGAGCCGTGCCCTGGGGACCCTGATCGGGTTGTACCTGCTGGTGTGTCTGGGCCTTGGCTGGTACTGGAGCGAGGAGCCGGCGTTGTTCCCGGTGCAGCAGAATGCCCAGGCAGCCGCCGAGCGCAACGGCCAGCAGATGGTGGTGGGCTACACCACCATCGAAACCCTCAAGACCGTGGCCGGCACCCTGCTGAACAAGCCGGGCGGTTACATTTCCAACGACCGCTTCCCGCCTGGCCTGTGGATGGACAACATGCCGAGCTGGGAGTACGGCGTGCTGGTGCAGGTGCGTGACCTGTCCCGGGCCCTGCGCAAGGACTTCGCCCGTTCGCAATCGCAGTCCACCGAAGATGCCGACCTGGCCAAGGCCGAGCCGCGCTTCAACTTCGACAACAAGAGCTGGATCCTGCCGTCGAGCGAATCGGAGTTCGAAGAGGGCATCAAATCGCTGAGCCGCTACCAGGCGCGCCTGGCCGCTGGCGACAAGGGCGCCGCCTTCTATACCCGTGCCGACAACCTGAACAACTGGCTGGGTGACGTCGCCACCCGCCTGGGTTCGCTGTCGCAGCGCCTGTCGGCCAGTGTTGGCCGGGTCAAGCTCAACACTACCCTGAAGACCGAGTCGGTGGTTGCCGGCCAGGCGCCGCAGGTGGATGAAGAGCTGGTGGAAACCCCGTGGCTGCAGATCGACAACGTGTTCTACGAGGCCCGAGGCCAGGCGTGGGCGCTGTCGCACCTGTTGCGCGCCATCGAGGTCGACTTTGCCGATGTGCTGGCGAAGAAGAACGCCACGGTGAGCGTGCGCCAGATCATTCGTGAGCTGGAAGCCTCGCAGGAATCGCTGTGGAGCCCGATGGTGCTCAACGGCAGCGGCTTCGGCATATGGGCCAACCACTCGCTGGTCATGGCCAACTACATTTCCCGGGCCAACGCCGCAGTCATCGACCTGCGTCAGTTGCTGTCGCAGGGTTGAGCATGGCCATCAGCGCCAACGAGGCCGCCCACCGGGCGGCTTCCGACCGTGAGCTGGTTACTTGGGTGGACGACGCCGATCAGGTGCTCGGGGCGTTGCCCAGGGCCGAGCTGCGCGAGCGCGGCCTGATTGGTCGCTGCACGTTCATCCTGTTGTTCAACAGTGCCGGTGAGCTGTGTGTGCATCGGCGGGCCCTGAGCAAGGCGTTGTACCCGGGGTATTGGGACGTGGCGGCCGGCGGCATGGTGACGGCAGGGGAAGCGTATGACGACTCGGCTGCCCGCGAGCTGGCCGAGGAGCTAGGAATCGAAGGCGTCGAGCTGCGTTTCCATGAGCGGTTCTATTTCGATATGCCGGACAACCACCTGTGGTGCGCGGTGTATTCGGCGGTGTCGGATGCGCCACTGCGGTTGCAGCCGGAAGAGGTGATCGAGGCGACATTCATCAGCCTTGAGCAGGCCGAGCGGGAAAGCCTGACAAAGCCGTATTGCCCGGACTCGCTGGCCGCGTTGCAGCGCTACAAGGCCAGCCTGAAATAGAGCTGGGGCTGCAGAGCAGCCCCAAGGTCGCAAATCATTCGCAAAATGGCGCATTCCAGTACTTAGCAACAGCCTGATTTATCGTTACACTGCGCGCCCTTTTCGGGCTGCCGCAGGATCTTGCGGCAGTAGCGCCGCCCCTGCCAGAGTGGGGCTTCGCGGTCGGTCTCTGCCCCAGGGACTGACCAGTTTTTGTCCTCAGCACAGAGGAACAAAAGTGGCCAAGAAAGCTTCTTCCTTCGCCGCCCTTGGCGGTCTTGTTTACTCCACCGATGCCGGTCGGCATTGCCCCGACTGTGGCCAGCCGGTGGACGCCTGCACCTGCAAGCAGCAAGTCATCCCCGAAGGTGATGGCATCGCCCGTGTGCGTCGTGAAAGCAAAGGCCGTGGCGGCAAGACCGTGACTACCGTCACCGGCGTGCCGCTGGCGCTCGACCAGCTCAAGGAGCTGGCCACCACCCTCAAGCGCCGTTGCGGTACCGGCGGTGCGCTGAAGGATGGGGTCATCGAGATCCAGGGCGACCACGTCGAGCTGCTGATCGCCGAGCTGATCAAACAGGGCTTCAAGGCGAAAAAGTCCGGCGGCTGATGCGCCCCCGCGATTTTTTGCCCAACGCTTTCTAAACTCGTTCCCGTGACCCGGGTCTACCCCAGGGCACGGACGAATCGTCATTTTTGGCTTTTACACTGCGCCCGCCTCCTTGCGGGGCAGTGTCTTCGACTTATCTATAGGGGACTTGAATGTCCGTACGACGCACACGCAAAGACGATGGTAGCCAATGGACCGTGGCCGACAGCCGCAGTGTTTACGGCATCCGCCATTGGGGCGCTGGTTATTTCGCCATCAATGAAGCCGGGCGCGTCGAAGTGCGCCCCAACGGCCCCGGCAGCGCGCCGATCGACCTGTTCGAACAGGTCGACGAGCTGCGTCAGAGCGGTTTGTCACTACCGCTGCTGGTGCGCTTCCCCGACATCCTGCAGGACCGCGTACGCCAGCTGACCGGCGCTTTCGATGCCAACATCGCGCGCCTGGAATACCAGAGCCAGTACACCGCGCTGTACCCGATCAAGGTCAACCAGCAGGAAGCGGTGGTGGAAAACATCATCGCCACGCAGAACGTCTCGATCGGCCTCGAAGCTGGCTCCAAGCCTGAGCTGCTGGCCGTGCTGGCGCTGGCGCCGAAAGGCGGCACCATCGTCTGCAACGGCTACAAGGACCGCGAGTTCATCCGCCTGGCGCTGATGGGCCAGAAGCTCGGCCACAACGTGTTCATCGTCATCGAGAAAGAGTCGGAAGTGGCCCTGGTGATCGACGAGGCTGCCGATCTCAAGGTCAAGCCGCAGGTCGGCCTGCGCGTGCGCCTGTCGTCGCTGGCGTCGAGCAAGTGGGCCGACACCGGGGGCGAGAAGTCCAAGTTCGGTTTGTCCGCCGCCCAGCTGATCTCGGTGGTGCAGCGCTTCCGCGATGCCGGCCTGGACCAAGGCATCCGCCTGCTGCACTTCCACATGGGCTCGCAGATCGCCAACCTGGCCGACTACCAGCACGGTTTCAAGGAAGCCATTCGCTACTACGGCGAACTGCGTGCGTTGGGGCTACCAGTCGACCATATCGACGTCGGTGGTGGCCTGGGTGTGGACTACGACGGTACCCACTCGCGTAACGCCAGCTCGATCAACTACGACATGGACGACTACGCCGGCGTGGTGGTGGGCATGCTCAAGGAGTTCTGCGACGCGCAGGGCTTGCCGCATCCGCATATCTTCTCCGAGAGCGGCCGTTCGCTGACCGCGCACCACGCGATGCTGGTGATCCAGGTGACCGACGTCGAGAAGCACAACGACGACGTGCCGACCATCGAGAACAAGGAGGCCCTGCCGGAAACCGTGCAATGGCTGGTCGACCTGCTGGGCCCGACCGACATCGAAATGGTCACCGAAACCTACTGGCGCGCCACCCACTACATGGGTGACGTGGCGGCGCAGTACGCCGATGGCAAGATCAGCCTGGCCGAGAAGGCCCTGGCCGAGCAGTGCTACTTCGCCGTGTGCCGCCGCCTGCACAACTCGCTGAAAGCCCGCCAGCGCTCGCACCGCCAGGTGCTGGACGAGCTCAACGACAAGCTGGCCGACAAGTACATCTGCAACTTCTCGGTGTTCCAGAGCCTGCCGGACACCTGGGCCATCGGCCAGGTACTGCCGATCATCCCGCTGCACCGCCTGGACGAAGAACCTATGCGGCGTGCGGTGCTGCAGGACCTGACCTGCGACTCCGACGGCAAGATCAACCAGTACGTCGACGAGCAGAGCATCGAAACCAGCATGCCTGTGCATGCGGTCAACGAAGGCGAGGACTACCTGCTGGGCGTGTTCCTGGTCGGCGCCTACCAGGAAATCCTCGGTGACATGCACAACCTGTTCGGTGACACCGACTCGGTGAACATCTACCAGAATGCCGATGGCAGCGTGTACCACGCCGGTATCGAGACCCACGACACCATCGAAGACATGCTGCGTTACGTGCACCTGTCGCCGGAGGAGTTGATGACTCACTACCGTGACAAGGTGGCCAGCGCCAAGATCAGCGCGCGTGAGCGGACCCAGTACCTCGATGCGCTGCGCCTTGGCCTCACCCGCTCCTCTTACTTGTCTTCGTGACCTGCAGCCGGGCTATGGTGCGACAGCCTTGACCATGGCCCGGCCGATTTCAGCGATCGCAGCGTTGCGCTCGTCCATGGATGCAGTGGTTTCAGTGAGGTAGATGGCCGCGACGATGGGAGCCCGTTGTGGTGGCCACATCACCGCCACGACGCCCCGTGTGCCAAAGCCACCACTTCCGGTCTTGTCGGCGATCCGCCAGTCACCAGGGATGCCGGCCCGCAGCAGTGGGCCGCCGACCTGATTGCTCATCAGCCACTCCGTCAGCTGCCTTCTCGGCTCATCCTTCAGTGCAGAGCCCAGTACCAGCGACTTCATTGTGCCTGCCATCGCCTTCGGTGTAGTCGTGTCACGCAGATCGCCAGGTTGTCCCTCGTTCAAGCTTGGCTCATTGCGGTCCGATCGTGTTGTCTGATCACCGATTTCCTGCAAGAAAGCGTTTACGGCTGCGGGGCCGCCCAATACCTCCAGCACACCATTGGCGGCCGCATTGTCACTGGTTTTCAGGGTGAAAGCGCACAGGTCGGAGGCTGCTACCTGTTTACCGACCAGGTTCTGTGTCACGGGGGAGTGAGGCAGGATGCTTTCCTGTTGAATCTGCCATGCCTTTTTCATCCTCACCTGGCCCTGCCGCAGCAAGGCCGAACACACCAGCAGCTTCACTGTGCTCGCCATCGGGAAGCGCTCATCGGCCCGGTGCTCCCACCCCAGGCCTGTGCCGGTGTCATGGATCGCATAGCCGATCCGCGCATCCAGCGCGTTCTCCAAACGAAGTGCCGTTTCCCGGATGGGGTCGTCCGCCGCAGATGCGTTGGATGACATCGCCACGATGGCAACTGCTGCAGCTCCGCTGATCCACTGCCTGATTCCACTGAGTTGCATCGGCCTTTCCCTGCTTAATGGAAGAGGCTGTGAAACTTAATGGGTCAGTACTTCTTTGTAAGTAGGATGCCGAGTTTAGATGTGTAGGGAAGATCCCTTTTGACCATAGGGGCAATCACCATCATGACTGCTCATGGGGGACTGAGGATCACTCGACCCATTTGCCTTGCCGGTACAAATGCAGGCCTGTCGCCCCCAGCGTCAGTGCCCGTAGAACCATGAAGCCGAGAAATGCCAGCCACAGTCCGTGGTTGCCAAGTTCAGTCGACAGCCAGCCGAGCGGTAGTGCGATCACGACCGACAACAGCATCGCATTACGCATTTCCCGCGCCCGGGTTGCGCCGATGAACAACCCGTCGAGCAGGTAACTCCACACCGCGATCAACGGCAGCAGCGCCAGGTACGGCAAGTACGGATAAGCCGCCGCTCGCACGCTCTCGATATTGGTCTGCAGGTCGATGAACAGGTGCCCGCCCAGCAGGAACAAGCCGGCAAACCCCAGGCTGGTGATCAGCGACCAACCGCAGGCCACCACCAGTGACCGGCGCAAGGTATCTCGATCCCGCGCACCAATGGCATGCCCGCACAGCGCCTCCACGGCATGCGCCAGGCCATCGAGGGCGTAGGCAGTAAGCAGCAGCCCGTTGAGCAGCAGGGCATTGGCCGCCACCGTGGCTTCGCCCAGGCGGGCACCCTGCACGGTGATCAGCAGGAACACCAGTTGCAGCGCCAGGCTGCGCAGGAAAATGTCACGGTTCACCGCCAGCAGCGGGCGCCAGGCCTGCCAACGCTTGAGGGCAGCCCAGGCGATCTGCCCGGGGTAGGCGCGCAGGGCCGGGCGGGTCAGGGCCAGGCCGAGCAAAGCAGCGCTCCATTCGGCAATCACCGAGGCCCGTGCCGAACCCAGCACGCCCCAGTTCAGACCCAGTACGAACCACAGGTTGAGGGCGATGTTCAGCAGGTTGGTGGTCAGCAGAATCGCCAACGGCGCGCGTGCGTTCTGTGTGCCGAGGAACCAGCCGACCAGCGCATAGCTGGCCAGCGCGGCCGGCAGACCGAGCAGCCGGGTATGGAAGAAGTCTTCGGTGGATTGCTGCAACGCCTCGCTTGGTTGCATGGCGTGCAGCGCCAACTGGCTGAAGGGCAGGGCAAGCAGGCCAATGAGCAGGGCGAAGGCCACGGCCAGCAGCAGGCCCTGGACCAGTACCTGACGCAGGGCAGCGCCGTCTGTACGCCCGGCTGCCTGGGCGGCGAAACCGGTGGAGCCCATGCGCAGGAAACCCATCAGGCCGACCATGAAGGTGAACAGCGTCGCCCCCACGGCCACGGCGCCGAGCTGGTGGGCGTGGGGCAGGTGGCCGATCACGGTGCTGTCGACCAGCGCCACCAGCGGTACCGAGATGTTGGAGAGGATCATCGGCGCGGCCAGCGCCCAGACCTTGAGGTGGGTGGGGCGGTGTTGCCAGTCGGCGGACAGTTGCGACATTGCTATTCCTGAAGCTGCGGGGCGCAAAGCGTCCCCAGTATTTGGCTGGACACAGTGTACCGGCCAGGCAACCAATTCGCCCGAACAGGGTCTCACTTGCCGCATCGTTGAAAGTCTCACGTCCACCGTTGCGCTATAGTTGCTGCCCTCACGTACACGCTGCCAAAGAGTTCCCACTCCATGTTCAACAAAGGATTGTTGCTGGCCTGCGCGCTGGCCTTGCTCAGTGCCTGTGATTCCTCGACGCCGGACAAGCCCGCTGCCGCCGAAAAACCGGCCGCGAGCGCTGCGGTCGAGGCCCCGGCGCCCAAGCGCGAGGACCCTGCTGTCCTCGCCAAGCGCTACGAAGGGCGCGAGCTCAGCGTGCTGGATGTGTCGGAAGTGCAACTCGATGGCGCCAGTACCCTGTCGATCAGTTTCTCGGCACCCCTGGACGCCAAGCAGGACTTCGCCGCCAAGGTGCACCTGGTCGATACGGTCAAAGGCAAGGTCGACGGTGCCTGGGAGCTTTCCGACAACCAGATGGAGTTGCGCCTGCGCCACCTCGAGCCGCAGCGCAAGCTGGTGCTGACCGTCGACAAGGGCTTGCTCGCGGTCAACGGTAAGCAGCTCGACAGCGAATCGGTGAGCCGCCTGGAAACCCGCGACATGCAACCCACCGTCGGCTTTGCCAGCCGTGGTTCGTTGCTGCCCACCCGCCTGGCCGAAGGCCTGCCGGTGATCGCGCTGAACGTGCCCAAGGTCGATGTCGAGTTCTTCCGGGTCAAACCGCAGATGCTCTCCACCTTCCTGGCCAATTGGGGCCGCAACAGCAGCCTGTACTACTACCAGTCCAAGGAAACCCTGGACATGGCCGAGATGGTCTACAGCGGCCGTTTCGACCTGAACCCGGCGCGCAACACCCGCGAAACCGTGCTGCTGCCGATTGCCGGGATCAAGCCGCTGCAGGAGCCAGGCGTGTACCTGGCCGTGATGCGTGCCTCCGGTACCTATGACTATTCGCAGCCGGCGACGCTGTTCACCCTCAGCGACATCGGTGTGTCCGCCCACCGCTACCGTGACCGCCTGGACGTGTTCGCCCAGGCCCTGGAAGGCGGCAAGGCACTCAAGGACGTCAACCTCGAGCTGCATGACGACAAGGGCAAGCTGCTGGCCCAGGCCAAGACCGACGGCGCCGGCCATGCCCAGTTGCCGATCACGGCCAAGGCCGACACCCTGATCGCCACCCAGGGCGTGCACACCACCTTGCTTCGCCTGAACACCGCTGCCCTGGACCTGGCCGAGTTCGACATCACCGGCCCCCAGGCCAACCCGCTGCAGTTCTTCATCTTCGGCCCGCGCGACCTTTATCGCCCGGGTGAAACGGTGCTGCTCAACGGTTTGCTGCGCGACCAGGATGGCAAGCCGGTCAAGGCCCAGCCGGTCAGCGTGGAAGTGCGTCGGCCGGATGAGCAGGTCAGCCGCAAGTTCGTCTGGGAGGCCGATGCCAATGGCCTGTATCAGTACCAGCTGCAACTGGCCACCGAGGCCCCGACCGGCCGCTGGCAATTGCTGCTTGACCTGGGCGGCGGGCGCAAGCAGGTCTACGAGTTCCTCGTCGAAGACTTCCTTCCCGAGCGCCTGGCACTTGAACTCAAGGGCAGCGATACACCGCTGTCGCCCGAGGAAGATGCGCGTATCCAGGTCAATGGCCGCTACCTCTACGGTGCGCCGGCTGCCGGCAACCGCTTGAGCGGCCAAGCCTATGTGCGTCCACTGCGCGAAGCCGTGCCGGCACTGCCGGGCTACCAGTTCGGCTCGGTTACTGAAACCGAACTGACCCAGGATCTGGAGCTGGACGAAGTCACCCTCGACCAGGCTGGCAAGGCTGTGGTCGATATCGAGAGCCACTGGGCCGAAGCACGCTCGCCGCTGCAGTTGACCGTGCAGGCCAGCCTGCAGGAGTCTGGCGGCCGGCCGATCACCCGCCGCCTGGAGCAGCCAATCTGGCCTGCCGAGCGCCTGCCAGGCCTGCGCGGCCTGTTCGACGGTGAAGAAACCGACAGCGATGGCCCGGTGGAATTCGAGTTCCTCGTGGCCGACCGCGAAGGTAACAAGCTCGCCGCCAATGACCTGAAGGTGCGCCTGATCCGCGAGCGTCGCGACTACTACTGGAATTACTCGCAGAGCGATGGCTGGAGCTACAACTACAACGAGAAATTCCTTACCCAGAGTGAGGAAACGGTCAGCGTCAAGGCCGGCTCCACCGCCAAGCTGAGCTTCCAGGTGGAGTGGGGCCCGTACCGCGTCGAGGTGGAAGACCCTGAGACCGGGCTGGTTTCCAGCGAGCGCTTCTGGGCCGGTTACCGTGCCCAGGACAACGCTGAAGGCGGCGCGGTGCGGCCGGACCAGGTGAAGCTGGCGCTGGACAAACCGGCCTATGCCGACGGCGCCACCGCCAAGGTCACCGTGACCCCGCCTGCGGCTGGCAGCGGCTACCTGATGGTCGAATCCAGTGATGGCCCGCTGTGGTGGCAGGAAATCGAGGTGCCCGCTGAGGGCAAGACCTTCGATGTGCAGCTGGACAAACAGTGGGCGCGCCACGACCTGTACATCAGCGCGCTGATGATCCGTCCGGGTGAGCGCAAGGCCAATGCCACGCCCAAGCGCGCCGTCGGCGTGCTGCACCTGCCGCTGGCACGTGCCGAGCGCAAGCTCGCGGTCAGCCTGCAGGCACCGGAGAAGATGCGGCCCAAGCAGCCGCTGACGGTGAAGATCAAGGCCGCCAATGCTGACGGCAGCGTGCCGAAGCAGGTGCATGTGCTGCTGTCCGCAGTCGATGTCGGCATCCTCAACATCACCGACTTCAAGACCCCCGACCCGTTTGCCAGCCTGTTCGGCCGCAAGGCCTATGGCGCCGACCAGCTGGACATCTACGGCCAGCTGATCGAAGCCGGCCAAGGCCGCCTGGCCAGCCTGGCCTTCGGCGGTGACGCGGCGATGGCCAAGGGCGGCAAGCGGCCCAACACCACGGTGACCATCGTTGCCCAGCAAAGCCTGCCGGTAACCCTGAACGACCAGGGGGAGGGCGAGGCGACCGTCGATATTCCCGACTTCAATGGCGAGTTGCGGCTGATGGCCCAGGTCTGGACCGACGAGCATTTCGGCATGGCCGAAGGCAAGACGGTGGTAGCCGCGCCGCTGATCGCCGAACTGTCGGCGCCGCGCTTCCTGGCCGGCGGTGACCGCACCAGCCTGGCGCTGGACCTGGCCAACCTGTCGGGGCGTGCGCAACAGTTGAGTGTCGAGATCCGCACTGAAGGCCAGCTGAGCCTGACGGCCAGCGCCCAGCAGACTATCGCCCTGGCCGAAGGCCAGCGCAGCACGCTGCTGATCCCGGTGCAGGCCTTGGGCGGTCTGGGGCAGGGCAAGGTGCAGGTGCGGGTCAATGGTTTGCAACTGCCGGGCGAACCGGCGAACACCTTCGAACGCGAATGGACCCTTGGTGTGCGCCCGGCCTATCCGGCGATGCTCAAACATTACCGCGTGGCCCTCAAGGACCAGCCATGGACCTTGCCGGAAAGCGACCTGGCCACCTTTGAACCAGCGGGGTTGGAAGCCAGCCTGGCGCTGTCGAGCCGCCCGCCACTGAACCTGGCCGAACAGATCCGCGCCCTCGAAGCCTACCCTTACGGCTGCCTGGAGCAGACCACCAGTGGCCTGTATCCGTCACTGTACGCTGATGCCGAGAGCCTTAAGCGCCTGGGCATCAAGGGTGAGCCGGCCGAGGTGCGCAAGCGCAAGATCGAGATGGGCATCGAGCACCTGCTCGGCATGCAGCGCTACAACGGCAGCTTCGGCCTGTGGAGTTCGGACAGTGAAGAGGAATACTGGCTGACGGCCTATGTCAGCGACTTCCTCCTGCGTGCCCGCAATCAGGGCTACGGCGTGCCGGCCGAGGCCTTGAAGAAGGCCAACGAGCGCCTGCTGCGCTACTTGCAGGAACGCAACCTGATCGAAGTCGACTACAGCGAAAACGCCGAGCACACCCGCTTTGCCGTGCAAGCCTACGCCGCGCTGGTGCTGTCGCGCAGCCAGCAGGCACCGCTGGGCGCCTTGCGCAGCCTGTTCGAGCGCCGTGCCGATGCCCGCTCCGGCCTGCCGCTGGTGCAATTGGCGGTCGCGCTGGACGCCATGGGCGACAAGCCGCGCGCCGAGCAAGCGCTGCAGGCGGGCCTGGGCATCAGCCGTAGCAAGGGCTGGATGGCCGACTATGGCAGCAGCTTGCGCGACCAGGCACTGATCCTGGCGCTGCTGCAGGAGAGCAAACTGGCCAGCAACCAGGTCGACCAGCGTCTGTTTGCCCTGTCGGACGAGCTGGCGGCCAATCGCTGGTTGTCGACCCAGGAGCGCAACGCCTTGTATCTGGCCGGCCGTGGCCTGCTGGGCAAGCCGGAGGCACCGTGGAAGGCACGTCTGGACAGTGCCGGTGAAGTGCGTGAGTTCAACAACGTCGAAGCGGGCATGAAGCTCGAAGGGCCGTTGCTGGCCTCGCCGCTTAGCGTGCAGAACGAGGGCAGCGAAACGCTCTATCAGCAACTGACCCTGTCGGGCTATCCACGTCAGGCGCCTGTCGCGGGTGGCAATGGCATGGAGATCCGCCGGGAGTATCTGGGCATGAACGGCCAGGCGCTGGACCTGCACAACCTGCGCAGCGGCGACCTGGTGCTGGTGCACCTGGCGCTCAAGGCCAGCGATCGCGTGCCGGATGCCCTGGTGGTCGATCTGCTGCCAGCAGGCCTGGAACTGGAGAACCAGAACCTGGCCCAAAGCGCTGCCAGCCTGGACAACGCCAGCAGTGCGGTGAAGCAGTGGCGTGAGTCGATGCAGAACGCCAGCGTGGTGCACCAGGAGTACCGTGATGACCGCTACGTGGCGGCCCTCAAGCTCGATGGCTATGGCACCACGCACCTGTTGTACCTGGCGCGAGCGGTGACCCCGGGCACCTACCGGGTGCCGCCGCCGCAGGTGGAGTCGATGTATCGACCGAACCTGCAGGCGGTGGGGGATGGGCAAGGCGAGATGACGGTAAAGGCGCGCTGATGCGCAAGCTACAAGCTGCAAGTGAAGCAGATTGGCTTTCTTGCAGCTTGTAGCTCAAGGCTTGCAGCTGTTCTTCAGTGAATGACCCAGCTCATCACCCACAACCCCAACACCAGCCAGATGATCCCGAGGATGATCGATGCGCGCATGAAGGCGCGGATTGCCGAATACAGCAGCATCAGGCCGATTATCAGGGCGAGTATGCTGAGCAGCGAGGTGTCCATGCCCAGCGTGCGTGCCAGGCCATCGATGAAATTGCCCCCGGCGTTGGCCAGCAGGTTGAACAGGCCGTTCATGATGTCGACGATAAAGCGGATCAACGAACCCAGTGCCTGGCCAAGCCACTCGAAAAAAACTTCTACATGCATAGTTGCTTCCTGATGAACGAATCGGCACGGTTGCCGCTCCCAAGCCTTAGGCCATTAGCTGGCCAGGCCGGTTCCCGATGCCAAGCTTAGCGCGGCCACGTACCCGAGCGGGAAGGCTTGTGCGTCCTGCCGTGATCAGCCTGTTGATGCTGCTCGGGCTGTTGTGGCTGGCCGACCGCATCTGGCCGCTGCCAATGCCGGGCAATGACCTGGCACGGGTGGTGCTGGCCGAAGACGGCACACCGTTGTGGCGCTTTGCCGATGCCGATGGTGTGTGGCGCTACCCGGTCAGCCCGGAAGAGGTTTCGCCGCTGTACCTGCAGGCCCTGCTGACCTACGAGGACCGCTGGTTCTACCGCCACCCGGGAGTCAACCCGTTGGCTCTGGCGCGGGCGGCCTGGCTCAACCTGCGGGGTGGGCGGGTGGTGTCTGGCGGCAGCACCTTGTCGATGCAGGTTGCACGCTTGCTCGACCCGCATGATCGCACCCTGGCCGGCAAACTGCGGCAACTGTGGCGCACCGCGCAGCTGGAGTGGCACCTGTCCAAGCGCGAGATCCTGCAGATCTACCTGAACCGTGCCCCGTTCGGCGGTACCTTGCAGGGCGTGGCTGCAGCCAGTTGGGCTTATCTGGGCAAGTCACCGCAACATCTCACGCCCGCCGAGGCAGCACTGCTGGCGGTGCTGCCGCAGGCACCGAGCCGCTTGCGCCCGGACCGCCACCCGGCCCGTGCCCAACGGGCCCGTGACAAGGTGCTGCAGCGCCTGGACGAGTATCAGGTGTGGCCAGCCCGACAGATCAAGGAGGCTGCCGAGGAGCCCTTGTTGCTGGCCCCGCGTCAGGAACCCGCGCTGGCGCCCCTGCTGGCGCGGCGGCTGAATACCCCTGACAGCCCGACGTTGATTCGCACCACTCTCGACGCCTCGCTGCAGCGGCGCCTGGAGGACCTGCTGCTGGGTTGGCGCGCACGCCTGCCGGAGCGTACCTCGGCCGCGATCCTGGTGGTCGAGGCGCAGACCATGGCAGTACGCGCTTACCTGGGCTCGATCGACTTGAGCGACGAGCGCCGTTTTGGCCATGTCGACATGGTCCGCTCGTTGCGTTCGCCAGGCTCGACGCTCAAGCCGTTTCTCTACGGCCTGGCCATGGATGATGGCCTGATCCACTCCGAATCGCTGCTGCAGGATGTACCGCGTCGCTACGGCGACTATCGCCCCGGTAATTTCTCTATGGGCTTCAGCGGCCCGGTGTCGGCCAGCTCGGCACTGGCGCTGTCGCTCAACCTGCCGGCGGTGCAATTGCTCGAAGCCTACGGGCCCAAGCGCTTCGCCGCGCAGTTGCGCATGGCCGGCGTGCCGCTGGCGCTCCCGCCTCTGGCCGAACCCAACCTGGCATTGATTCTTGGCGGCGCCGGTAGCCGCCTGGAGGACCTGCTTGGCGGCTATGCGGCACTGGCCAGGGGCGGCAACAGCGCGCAGGTTCGCCTGCAACCGCAGGATCCGTTGCTGGAGCGGCGGCTAATGTCGCCTGGCGCGGCCTGGATCATCCGGCGCATCCTCAGTGGCCAGGCGCGGCCCGACCGCGACCCGCATGCCGAACTGGTACAGCGCCCGAAATTGGCCTGGAAAACCGGTACCAGCTATGGCTTTCGCGATGCCTGGTCGATCGGCGTAGGGCCGCGCTACCTGATCGGGGTGTGGATCGGCCGCCCCGATGGCACGCCGGTGCCAGGGCAATTCGGCCTGGCTTCGGCGGCACCCTTGATGCTGCAAGTGCATGACTTGCTGAGCAACCGTGACAGCCAGCGGGGCATCCGGGTGCCGGTGGAGCGCGTGCCGGAAAGTGTTGGCGTGGCGGCCATCTGCTGGCCGCTGGGCCAGCCCATGAACCGACAGGACCCGAATTGCCGGCGCCAGCGCTTTGCCTGGACCCTCGATGGCACGACGCCTCCCACTTTGCAGGCTGCTGACCAGCCCCTCGGCCTGGGGCTGCGCGAGAGCATCTGGGTCAATACTCAAGGCCTGCGCGTGGACGGCAGTTGCCCAGGTGCCAAGGCACTCGACATCGCCTTGTGGCCGGCACCGCTGGAGCCTTGGTTGCCACGCGTCGAGCGGCGTGCGGCGCGGCTGCCGGCGGTGGACCCAAGCTGCCCGCCACAGGTCCCGGCCAGCGCGCCGCCGCTGTCGATCGTGGGGGTGCGCCCCGACGACAACCTGCGGCGCCCGGCCACCAGTAGCGAACCCTTGCAGTTGCGCGTTTCTGCCTTGGGTGGTGGCGGGCGCCGCTGGTGGTTCCTCAATGGTCAGCCGCTGGGTGAAAGCGAAGGGCAGGAAAGCGTGCTGGTGCGTTTTGACCAGGTCGGGCAGTTCGAGCTCAGTGCCCTGGACGAAACTGGAGAAACAGCGCGGGTAGCGTTCCAAGTCAACGAGTAGGTGTTCGACGTTTAGCGGGGCAGCACCTACGCTTGCAAGTGACGGGTGAGGCCGGCCGACGCCCCGGTACCCAAGGGATTGTGGAGCGTCCTATGCGTCTTCTGCTGATGCCCCTGCTGCTGTCGCCCTGGGCCAGTCTGGTGATCGCCGAGCCCTTGCCAGTGTTTCTCGAAGGCCACGAATACGAGCGCCGCCTGCCCAGCGCGAACCTGCCGATCGAGGCCTACCGCCCACTTGCCCCGAGCCTGCAGCTGGCGCCGCCCAGCCCGGTGTCCGACACGCTTCCCCTGGCGACTCGCTTCGTGTTGCACAAGGTGCGCTTCGAAGGCGGTACGGTCTATCCGTTGAGCGATTTGCGCGAGCATTACCAGCCTTTGATTGGTCATGAAGTGAGCGTCGCCGAGCTGCAGCAGTTCACCGAACGCCTGACCCGGCGCTACCAGCGCGACGGCTACCTGCTGTCGCTGGCCTACCTGCCTGATCAGGATTTTGCCGAGGGCCGCGTGCATGTGGTGTTGCTCGAGGGGTATGTCCACGACGTGCGGCGTGAAGGAGACATCGGTCCCGCTGGCGCTTACCTCGACCAGCTGCTGGAACGCTTGCGGGCGGAGCGCCCGTTGACCCAGGCGACGCTCGACCGCTTCATCGGCCTGGCCCAGCGCATCCCCGGGGTGACGTTGCAGGCTGACTTGACCCAGGCTGAGCACAGCGAGGGTGCCGCGCAGCTTACCGTGCATGCCTTGCGCAAGCCCTTCGATGCGGCAATGGCGTTCAGTGATGGCAGCCGCGATGGCCCGCAGGGGCTATTCAAGCTAACCAGCAATGCCCAGACCCGTTTTGCCGAGCAGTTGACGGCCAGCGTCCTGCTGCCTCCGGGCGATGACCACAGCCATTACCAGCGCCTTGATTACAGCCAGCACCTGGATGCACAGGGCAGCCAGCTGCTGCTTTCGGCCGCTCGCTACCGCAGCGAGCCGCGCACACCTGTGCCGCTGGAGCATGGTTCGATTTTTTTCCAGCGGATTGAAAGCGAGCGTTATGCAATCGGGCTTGGCCAGCCGGTGATCGTCACGGCGGATGAATGGCTGGCGGTGACCGGGCATGTCTACTCGGTCAGTGACCATCACAAAGATCTCACCGGCGGCCTGGGGCGCAACGACACCTATGTGCGTGCGCTGTCGTTCGAGGGCGATTGGCGCAAGGTCGAGGCCGGGCGGTTACGCGTGGTCGGCGCCGGTGTGTATCAGGGGTTGGATTACCTGGGCGCACGCAGCGATACGGACTATGACATGGACTTCCTGCGCTTTCGCGTGGCGGGGTTGCAGAGCGACAGGTTGTTTCAGCGCTGGCAGGGCGTGCTGTCAGGCGCCTTGTACTGGACCGATGACCGGCTGCCCGACAGCGAGCGTGCTGTGTTTGGCGGGCAGAACTTCGGCCATGGCTACCCCCAGGACCAGGCGGCGGGGGACAAAGGCTGGGGCGTGGCCTACGAGCTCAACTACAGCATCCAGCCTGGCGCTGGCTGGGTGCGGCTGGTGCAACCGTATGCGCTGCTGGATGCGGCGCAGGCCTGGTACAACGGCGGGCCATTCGAAGATGCCAGGATGCGTTCGGCGGCATTGGGTGTGCGGTTTGGGGATGGGCGGTACGGCAATGTGGCACTGGAGGTGGCCAAGCCATTGGCGGATGTGGCGTTGGATAGCATGAGCAGAAGCCCACGTTGGAGGGTGAGCTTTACCTACCTGCTGGAGTGAATCTCGGCTGTACCGGCCTCATGAAACGCCTTAGACGAACTCAGTGCGTGGTGAACCGCTGGTGTACAGGAGACGAACTCGGCGTCAACGCCAACGCCAACTGTGTTCGATTGTGCATGTGGGTCAGGCGCAGCACCTGCGACACATACAGCTTCACGGTGTTCTCGGTGATCCCCAGTTCACAGGCAATCTGGTAGTTGGTCTTGCCCTTGCTCACCAGCCGGGCGACTTCCAGTTGCCGTGGGGACAGCTTCTCGAACGCCGCCGGGAGCTCGCCTTCGACCTCTTCGGCGACATCGGTGGCGCGGCGGTGGACGCCCTGGCCGCGGGCCTTCTCCAGGTCCTGGTAGAGTTCATCGATGGAGCCGGCCAGGTCCTGCAGGCGCTGATTGAGGTTGCCCAGGTCCCGAAGGTTGGCCTTGCGCTCCAGCAGCACTTGTTCCTGGCGGCGCACGCCTTCGAGCAGCTCATCGAAGTCCATGGGCTTCTGGTAGTAATCGGCGAAACCTTCACGCAGGGCGCGGATCACGTCCTGCTTGTCGGCACGCCCGGTGAGCATGATTGCCTGGAACATGCGCTGGCGCCCGGCAATATCTTTCAGTGCCCGGAGCAGCTCGATGCCATCGCGTTCGGGCATGTGCAAGTCGCACAGCACCAGGCCGATGGCTTCATCTGCGACGAAACGTTCGATGGCTTCGTCGGTGGAGTGGGCCGCGACACAGCGGTAGCCTTGGATTTCGAGGTATTCACTTAATTGTTCGACGATCAGCGGCTGGTCATCTACGACCAGAACCCTCACGTCACTGAATGACTTGTTCACGATCAACTCCCTGTTCGTAAGCGGCCCTGCTCCCGGGCCAGACGCTCTGGCAGTTTAAAAGTAGACGCTCATCGCAGTTCTGTACAAGGTTTGTACAAGTGTTCGGACAACAGGGGTGGCTATTGGATCCATACAGCCGTGAGAAGAAAGCCTGCCAATACGTAAGGCACGAAGGCTTGCTTGTCGCCCATTTCTTCGGTCAGGGTGGCCAGGCGCTTCTTCACTTTGGGGTTGAGCAGCGTCCACAGGCGCCTGCGGGTCAGCAGCCACAGCACCACGCTGACGCCCGCTCCGATGAAGGTGCCGAGCACGTATTGCGGGCTTGTCGCCAGGGCCAGCGCGCCCATCAGCTTGACGTCGTCGGCACCGAAGCGGCCCAGCATGTAGCCTGGCAGGGTCAGCAGCATGACGATGGCCAGGGCCCAGCCAGCGTCACTAGCATCGGCGCCAATCCAGGTGTGGCCAGTGGCGAACAGCCATACCAGGGCGCCAGCGGCGAAACCCAGGGTCAGCATGTTGGCGATCTGGCGCTCGCGAATATCTTGTTCAGTGCACAAGGCAAGCCACATCAGGAGAACAATGCTTTGCATCGGCAGGCCGCCTTTCCCATTTGTTGAACACTTCTACCCGGTCAGTCAGCTTTCCTAAACAGGGTAGACGCGATCTGACGAACGGCCATGGCAGGATGGCAAAAAGGTCGTCGTGGGAGCCGCGCTTGCCCGCGATGGGCCGCACAGCGGCCCACGGCGATTGGTTTATTTCACCCGGCCAGGCGGGTAGTTGCCGAGCACTTGGGCAACGGTCTTCTGGATCGCGCTGTTACGCTCATCGGGGCTAGGTGGGTAGTTGTTCATGATCTGTTCGGCACTGCCACGCCAGACCAGCTTGCCGTCATGGCCATCGAACATGTCGACCTGGATGGTTGCCACCTTGTAGTCGACGCTGCGGGTCTCGTTGTACATCGGCCCGCCCCAGTAACCGTTCCAGTACCCACCCCAGGCGCCGCCATAGTTGGTGGTGATCTGTTGCTGGCGTTGTTCGACGATCAGGTAGGCGCGGATTGTCACGTCAGGCCTGGCATTGCCCTGGACGGGGCGCAGGCCGCGCTGGTCGAGCTGGTCGGCGACCGCCGCGCGGATGCGCTGCTCGGTCAGGTCGCTCTTGATGCGTGGATCATCCGGGCGGTATTGCAGGCCCGGTTCCTGCCATGCCCAGCTGCGATAGGCGGCAAAATCGCGGCTGGCGTCGAAATCTTGCTGAACGTTGTTGCTCGAACAGGCCGCGAGCAGCAGCGCGAATGACAGTAGAACGAGGCGGCGCAACATGATGGTTCTCCGTTAGGCATTAACTGGGAGGATAGCCGCTGAGCGCCTTATGAACCGATTCGCGCAGGGCGGTCTCGCGATCGCGCGGCGAGCTTTTGTCGCTGCCGCTTTCAGCGCTGGCGCTCCACACCGGCTGGCCGTTGCGGGCATCGAACAGGTCGATGCGCACCACCATCACTTCCACTTCGTAGGTGCGTACGATCGGCACGCTGCCGTAGGCGCCGTAACCGTTGCGGTAGCCGCCGACGCCGACGCCGCCGTAGGGGTACGGGCCGTAATAGGGGTCGTAAGTGTCATAGTCACGCACCTGGCGCAGGCGTCGCTCCAGGCGCATGTCGGCGCTCACCAGCAGGTCGCCGGTGGTGCCCCGGGCAGGGCGCAGGCCATGCTGGTCGAGGGCGCCGCTGACGGCATCGGCAATCTGTGCCGGGTCGGCGTCGGCATTGCCACTTGGCAACTGGCCGCCGCGCCAGCTCCAGCTCCGGTAGTGCCCGTAGTCACGCGGCGCCGCCGGATAGGCACTGGCGTCGAAGGTGTTGGCCGCTTGCGGAGGGGCTGGCGGCAGCGGGCGGCTGCTGGCCACATACGGGTTGCTGGCCTGGCAGGCGGCCAGGGTCAGCGGCAGCAAGGCCAGGCACAACAGACGGTACGGCATGTATCCCTCCCGGAGGGGCGCAGTCAGCGGGGGCGGCACATCCAGTGCAGGTAGCGGCCGAGCCCGGCGAAGCTTGGGTGACGGCGGTGGGCCAGTTCCATTTCCAGCAGGTCGAGCAGCTCGGCCTTGTCCTGGAATTCCTTGGGCATGTAGTCATGGAAGACGCGCACGCCACTCTCGCTTTCGACTTGCCACATCACTTCAAGTTGCGCCTTGAGCTCCCGGGGATCAAGCGGTTTTTGCGGGGTCAGGCTCTGCTTTTCGCCTTCTAGGCGGTTGCTGCGCAGCTTGCGGAAATGGCCCTTGAGCAAGTTGCGGTAGACCAGCGCGTCGCGGTTGTAGAATGCCAGCGACAGCCAGCCACCAGGGGCAGCCAGCTGATGCAGTACCGGCAGGATGCTCTGCGGTTCGGCCAGCCATTCCAGCACGGCGTGGCACAGCACCAGGTCATAGGGCTCGGTGAGCTGGCCAAGCAGTTCTTGCCAGGGCGCCTGGATGAAGGTTGCCGATTGACCTGCTTCTGCGAAACGCGCGCGGGCACCCTCGAGCATCGGTGCGGCGGGTTCGGCCAGCGTAACCTGGTGCCCGCGCTGGGCCAGCCACAAGGCCATATGGCCCAGGCCGGCGCCGATGTCGAGCACCCGCAGCGGTCGATCGGGCAGGGCATCGGCCAGGTCGGCCTGGAGCACAGCCAGGCGGATGGCGCCCTTGGCACCGCCGTAGATTTTCTCGGCGAAGCGTGTGGCCAGTTCATCGAAGTGACGGTCGTTCATCGTGCGAAACGCCTCTCGCTGTCGGCCAGCTTGGCGCGCACAACCTGCTCCATGTCCAGGCCCAGCTCGCTGCACAGCAGCAACAGGTACAGGACCACGTCGCCGACTTCCTGGCCGGCATGGGCCAGCTGATCGGCGGGCAACTGGCGCGATTGGTCTTCGCTCAGCCACTGGAAGATTTCCACCAGCTCGGCCATCTCGACGCTGGCGGCCATGGCCAGGTTCTTCGGGCTGTGGAAGCCGCGCCAATCGTTGTTGTCGCGAATCTGGTGCAGGCGTTGGGTGAGTTCTTGCAGGTTCATCGGGGTCTCCTAATGCTGCATAGCTTCTGCGCAGGCCCGATGCAAAGCAAGTGCAATCAGGGCGCTAGAGCACGGCCCAGCGCCCGACCATATGCAGCAGCCCAGCATGCCCGTCCAGCCGGAGCTCACCCGCCGGCCCTGCTTCGCTGGCACTCAGGACAACCTCCGACGGCAAGCGCACCGGCTTGCGGAACCCCACCTCGAAGCGATAGCCACTGTTTGGCATGTGCGTACGCAAGGCCGCCAACGCCATGGCATTGCTCCACATGCCGTGGGCGATGGCCTTGGGGAAGCCGAACAGGCGTGCGCTGGCGGCACTCAGGTGAATCGGGTTGTAGTCGCCACAGACCTTGGCGTAGCGCCGGCCGATATCACCGTCGGCGTACCAGCGAGTGACCTCTGGCTGGGGGCCCGGCTCGGTCTCCTCGCCATCGCCCGACGGACCCTCCAGCTTGAGGCCACGCACCAGCATGCGACTGGTTTCACGCCAGAGCAGGCCAAGGCCATCCTCGGCTTCGGTGACCAGGTCGAAGGTGCCGCCCTTGGCGTGCCCCTGCAGATTGTCGGCGTAGACCGCAAAGCGCAGCCCGTCGATGCCACCCAGCGGGCGGAGCACGTCGATGCGGTTGTGCAAGTGCACCAGTCCGAGCAACGGGAAGGGGAAGTCGTGGGCGGTCAGCAGTTGCAACTGCAGGGTGAAGGCCATTACATGTGGGTAGGTGCCGGGCAAGCGGCCGTCGTCGGTGAAGTGGCAGAGCCGACGGTAGGCGGCGAGATTGCCGGGCTCCACGCGGATGAAACTGCGCAGACCGGCTGCGGGCAGGCTGGCACCGCTGATCTTGCGTTTGCTGGCGGCGCGCAGGTACAGGCTGGCGCGTGAGTCCGGGCTGTGCAGGTCTTGCCATTGGCGGCTCATGGTCAGGCCCCCATCAGGGCTTGGCCGCAGACGCGCAGCACCTGGCCATTGACCGCCCCGGAGCCCGGCTGGCTGAGCCAGGCGATGGCCTCGGCGACATCTTGCGGGCGCCCGCCCTGGCCCAGCGAGCTCAGGCGCCGACCGGCCTCGCGCAGGCCGATGGGCATGGCGGCGGTCATGTGCGTTTCGATGAAGCCGGGCGCCACTGCATTGATGCTGCCGCCGCGTTCTGCGAGCTTCGCCGCCCAGGTTTCGGCGAAGCCAATCAGGCCGGCCTTGCTCGCGGCATAGTTGGCCTGGCCGCGGTTGCCGGCAATGCCGCTGACCGAGGCCAGCAGGGTAATACGCGCGTCGTCGCCCAGCGCGCCCCCTTCGTACAGGGCTTGGGTCAGCACCTGCGGAGCCTTGAGGTTGACGGCCAGTACCGCATCCCAGTAATCCGGGGTCATGTTGGCCAAGGTTTTGTCGCGGGTGATGCCGGCGTTGTGCACGACGATGTCGATGCCGTCGGGCAGGGCTTCGAGCAGTTTCGCGGCGGCATCGCTGGCGCAGATGTCCAGGCCCAGGGCCTTGCCCCCGAGGCGAGCGGCAAGGGCATCGAGTTCCTGCTGGGCCTGTGGCACGTCGAGCAGCATCACTTCGGCGCCATCACGCGCCAGTGTTTCGGCTATGGCGGCGCCGATGCCGCGCGCGGCGCCTGTGACCAGTGCGCGACGGCCACCGAGCGGGCGGGTCCAGTCTTCGACCTGGGTGGCACAGGCCTGCAGGCGCAGGACCTGGCCGGAAACAAAGGCACCTTTGGGTGACAGGAAGAAGCGCAAGGCGCCTTCGAGCTGCGTGTCTGCGCCCGGTGCCACATACAACAACTGCGCGGTTGCGCCGTTGCGCAGCTCTTTGGCCAGCGAGCGGCTGAAGCCCTCCAGGGCGCGCTGGGCGACGCTGGCCAGCGGGTCGTCGAGGGATTCCGGCGCACGCCCCAGGATCACTACGTGGGCACAAGGTGCGAGGCTGCGCAGCAAGGGCTGGAAGAATTCGCGCAGCTGCTTCAGCTGATCGCTGTCGGACAGATGGCTGGCGTCGAACACCACGGCCTTGAGCTTCGGCCCCAGGCCGGCGACCCAGGCGGGCGCCTGCAGGCCGTCGCCGTTGAAACTGAACAGCGCTTCGGTCAGGCGCGGGGCGATGGCCTCGACCTGGTTCGCCAGTGGCCCGCCACCCAGCACCAGCGCGCCCTCCACCGGACGCAGGCGGCCCGCCTGCCAGCGCTCCAGCGGTGCCGGGCGCGGCAGGCCAAGGGCATCGACGAGGCGGCGCCCGAGGTTGGAGTTGGCAAAGCCGAGATAGCGATCGCTCATGTGCGGGTCTCCCTGAAGGCAAGCTTGCAAGTGTGGACCAACTTTGTGGCAAGGTCGTTCGAATGCGGCAAAAACACCTAGGCTGTACGGATCAAATTGTTTCAGGAGGAACAAGCGCATGGGTTCAACATGCCGGGTCGCGATCCTGGGCGGCAACCGTATTCCCTTCGCCCGCTCCAACGGCGCCTACGCCAGCGCCAGCAACCAGGCGATGCTGACCGCAGCCCTGGAAGGCTTGATCGAGCGTTATCGCCTGCACGGGCTGCGCCTGGGCGAAGTGGTGGCAGGGGCGGTGCTCAAGCACTCACGGGACATGAGCCTGACACGCGAATGTGTGCTTGGCTCGCGCCTGTCACCGCAGACGCCGGCCTACGACATCCAACAAGCTTGCGGAACGGGCCTGGAAGCGGCGCTGCTGGTGGCCAACAAGATTGCCCTTGGGCAGATCGACTGTGGCATCGCCGGTGGCGTGGACACCACGTCCGATGCCCCCATCGGCGTCAACGAGGGGCTACGGCGTATCCTCTTGCAGGCCAATCGCGGGAAGACACTGGCTGAGCGGCTCAAGCCGTTCCTGCAGCTGCGCCCAGGCCACCTGAAACCCGAACTGCCGCGCAATGGCGAGCCCCGAACCGGGCTGTCGATGGGTGAGCATTGTGAACGCATGGCGCAAACCTGGGCGATTGGCCGCTCCGAGCAGGACGCGTTGACGCTGCACAGCCATCAGAAGCTGGCGGCCTCGTACAGCGAAGGCTGGCAGAATGACCTGCTGACGCCCTTCCTCGGCCTCACCCGTGACAACAACCTGCGCACGGACCTGACCCTGGAGCAACTGGCCGGGCTCAAGCCGTCATTCGATCGCAGTGGCCTGGGCACGTTGACGGCAGGCAATTCCACGCCGCTCACCGATGGCGCCTCCATGGTACTGCTTGGCAGCGAGCAATGGGCACAGCAGCAGGGGCTGCCGGTGCTGGCCTACCTGGTCGATGGCGAAACCGCCGCCGTGGATTTCGTCACCGGGCGCGAAGGGCTGCTGATGGCGCCGGTGTACGCAGTGCCGCGCCTGTTGGCGCGTAATGGCCTGACCTTGCAGGACTTTGATTACTACGAAATCCACGAAGCCTTTGCCGCGCAGGTGTTGTGCACTCTCAAGGCCTGGGAGGATGCCGAGTATTGCCGTGAACGGCTGGGGCTGGATGCACCGCTTGGGGCCATCGACCGCAGCAAGCTCAACGTCAAGGGCAGTTCGCTGGCAGCGGGCCACCCGTTCGCGGCTACCGGCGGGCGGATCCTGGCCAATTTGGCGAAATTGCTGGCCAAGGCCGGAAAAGGGCGTGGCCTGATATCCATCTGCGCAGCGGGTGGGCAAGGGGTCACGGTGATCGTCGAGCGCTGAACCAAGGGCGGTAGAGATCTCTGTTAGGCTTGTCTGCTCAGAACTACAAGAATTCGCTATGCAGACAATCGGACATCCCCGTGCCATTCCTGCCCTGGACCAGTTGCCCAGGCCCTTGTATGCCCGCGCCGAAAGTCTCGGCGCCGGCTCCTGGACCACTCGCCATAGCCACGATTGGGTGCAGTTCTCTTACGCCATCAGTGGTGTATTGGGGGTGTATACCGACGATGGCAGCTACTTCGCCCCGCCGCAGTGGGGCGTGTGGATACCGGCCGGTGCCGAACATGAAGTGGTCACCTCCGGGCAGGCCGAAATGCGCAGCCTGTATATCCGCCGTGATGCCTGCCCGTGGGCGTCGGCGCAATGCCGGGTGCTGGAGGTGACAACGCTGGCGCGGGAGCTGATCAAGCAGTTCTGCCTGTTCCCGGCTGATTACGCCGAGGGTGACAGTGTCGAAGGCCGCCTGGTGGCTGTTCTGCTCGATCAGTTGCGCACCTTGCCCGAGGTGGCGTTTTCCCTGCCGCTACCACGCCATCCGGGGTTGTTGGCACTGTGCAATGGGCTGATCGCCGCGCCGGATCAGGTGCAGACGTTGCAGCAGTGGGCGGTGCAGTTGGGGTGCTCGGAAAAGACCTTGATGCGGCTGTTCCAGCGCGAGACCGGGTTGAGTTTTCGTAACTGGCGCCAGCGGATGCGGCTGCTGTCGTCGCTGACGTTGCTGGAGGCGGGGGAGAGTGTGACCGAGGCGGCGCTGGGCTGTGGGTATGATTCGACTTCGGCTTACATCGCGGCCTTCAAGCAGTTGTTCGGGGCGACTCCGGGTGAACTGAAACTTTGATGTTGCCTGTTCCGGCCTCTTCGCGGGGCAAGCCCGCTCCTACAGGGATGGTGTCAATCCTGTAAGAGCTGGCTTGCCCCGCAAAGAGGCCTCTACAGGAGGACTCAAGTGCGGAAGCGACGCACCAGCGAGTCCAGTTCATTGGACAGCCCCGCCAGGCTCTCGGAGTCCTGGCGCGCCGCCTGGGCCAGTTCCGCCACCAACTGCGCATCGCCATGGATCTGGCTGATATGGCGGTTGATGTCCTCGGCCACCTGGTGCTGCTCTTCCGCCGCCGTGGCGATCTGCGTGTTCATGTCGCGGATGATGTCCACCGACTCGCGAATCTGCCCGAAACTGTCGCGGGCCAGGCCAATGCGGCTGACCGACTGCTGCGACACTTCAAGGCTGGCATGCATCTGCTCGGCCACTTCGGCGGTGCGGCTGGCAAGGTTGCCCAGCAAGCCATCGATTTCGGCCGTGGAGTCGGCCGTGCGCTTGGCCAGTGCCCGTACCTCGTCGGCCACCACGGCAAAGCCACGGCCCTGCTCCCCGGCCCGGGCCGCTTCGATCGCTGCGTTGAGTGCCAGCAGGTTCGTCTGCTCGGCAATCGAGCGGATGGTGCCGAGGATCGACTGGATGGCGTTGCTGTCGCGCTCCAGTTGCTGGATCGACTGGGCCGACTGCTCGATCTCCTGGCTCAGGCGGTCGACGCTGCTGACTGCTGCGTCGATCTGCTGCTGGCCTTCGCGGGCCTGCTGCTGGCCGCTGTCGGCCGATTGCGCGGCCTGGCTGCAGGAACGGGCCACTTCGTTGGCGGTGGCGACCATTTCGTGAAACGCGGTGGAGACCATGTCCACCGCTTCACGCTGGCGCCCGGCCGCCTCGGCCATGTCGCTGGAGACCCGGGTGGAGCTGCTGGAGGTGCTGAGGATCTTGCTGGCGGCCGAGCCTATATGCTGGATCAGGCTGCGGATGGCGCCCAGGAACTGGTTGAACCAGTTGGCCAGTTGCGCGGTTTCGTCGCGCCCGCGCACGTCCAGGTTGCGGGTCAGGTCGCCTTCGCCCTGGGCAATGTCTTCCAGGCCGCTGGTGACGCTGTTGATAGGGCGCACAATGAGTTTGGCGAATGCGGTGCCGACCACGGCGAACAGGGCGGCCAGCACCAGCGCGATGGCGCCGATGAGCCAGGTCAGGCGGGTGGTGGTCTGCATCACTTCGCCTTGCTGAATGAGGCCGATGAAGGTCCAACCGAGTTTTTCGTCGGGGTAGACGTTGGCCATGTAGCGTTCGCCGTTGATCTCGACTTCGACCAGGCCCTTGCCGGCCTTGGCCAGTTCGGCGTAACCGTCGCCGAAGCTGGCCAACTGCTTGAAGTTGTGGCTGGCGTCGCGTGGGTCGACCATCACGTTGCCGTTGTTTTCCACCAGCATCAGGTAGCCGCTTTCGCCCAGTTTGATCTGCTTGACGATCTCGGTCAGGCCCTTGAGCGACACGTCGATGTTGACCACGCCACCGGGGTTGCCGAGCTGGTTGGCCACGGCGCGCACGGTGCTGATCAGCACGGCATCGTCGGCGGCCCAGTAATAGGCGCCGGTGCGCACGGTCTTGCCAGGGTTGGCCATGGCCAGCTGGTACCAAGGGCGTGGGCGCGGGTCATAGTTGACGAACTTCTGCCCGGCCGGCCAGCCAACGTAGCCGCCATCATTCACGCCGTAGGCAACGTAGGCATAGCCTGGGTGGGAGTCTGCCAGGCGGGTGAAGAATTCCAGCAGTTGCTTGTCCTGATCGCCCAGCTCGTAGGATGGGGTGGCGCTCATGAACTTGTTCAGGTTGTTGCCGGTGGCCGCCACCATCGGTTGCGACGCCAGGTAGGCGACGTTCTGGTCGATACCCTGGAAGAAGATGTTCATCGCGTTGCTGACCTGGCGGATCTCTCGGCTGCTGCTGTCGAGGAAGCCGTCGCGGGCTTCACCGCGCAGGTTGATCACCACCAAGGTGGCCACGAGGACGATGGGCAAGCCCGCGATGATCGCGAACGCCCAGGTCAGTTTCTGTTTGATGTTCATCGACGCTCCCGGAATTTATTTTTTGCACGCGAGGCAGGCATCAACTACATCGGCAGCGTCCGGGGATTTTTTAGCGAAAGTGTCCGTATTTATTGGGTGAAGTCGCATTTGGCGACTATCCGGTCGGCTTTTGGCTAATATGGCATACCAAAGTGCTGTGGCGTGCTGATGACAGCACGCCACACTCCCTCAATTGCAGCACCCTGCGCCATTGGCCAGGTCTTTCAGGATCGGGCAATCCGGGCGGTCATCCCCTTGGCAGTGGGCAACCAGATCACCCAGGGTGTCACGCAGGCTCACCAGTTCCTCGATACGCCGATTCAGCTCATCGATATGCTGCATGGCCAGGGCCTTGACGTCGGCGCTGGCACGCCCGCGGTCCTGCCACAGCGTCAGCAGCTTGCCCACTTCTTCCAGGGAAAACCCGAGGTCACGGGAGCGCTTGATAAAGGCCAGGCTGTGCAAGTCCTCGGCCTGGTACAAGCGGTAGCCGCTGTCGCTGCGGGTGGCCGGCTTGAGCAGGCCGATGGATTCGTAATAGCGGATCATCTTGGTGCTGAGCCCGCTGCGGCGGGCGGCCTGGCCAATGTTCATCGGGCCTCCTGCGAGGTACTGGTGGGTTTCCAGGTCTTCAACCATAGGGCATTGCTGACCACGCTGACGCTGGATAGCGCCATGGCGGCGCCAGCCAATACCGGGTTGAGATAGCCCAGTGCGGCCAGGGGAATGCCGATCAGGTTATAGATGAAGGCCCAGAACAGGTTCTGACGAATTTTTGCATAGGTCTTGCGGCTGATTTCCAGCGCGGCGGGTACCAGGCGTGGGTCGCCGCGCATCAGGGTGATGCCGGCAGCCTGCATGGCCACATCGGTGCCACCGCCCATGGCGATGCCGATGTCGGCAGCGGCCAGGGCCGGGGCGTCGTTGATGCCGTCGCCGACCATCGCCACCACACCGTCCTTTTTCAAGGCGGCCACGGTGGCGGCCTTGTCGGCCGGCAGCACTTCGGCGTGCACGTCGTCGATGCCGAGGGCATCGGCCACCACCTTGGCGCTGCCGCGGTTGTCACCGGTCAGCAGGTGGCTGCTGATGTGGCGGGCGTGCAGGGCGGCGATGGCCTGCTCGGCGCCCGGCTTGAGGCTGTCGCCGAAGGCGAACAGGCCGAGCACGCGAGGCGTTGCACCCCGTTCGATCAGCCACGACAGGGTGCGGCCTTCGGCCTCCCAGGCTTGAGCCTTGGCGGCCAGCTCGCCGGGTTGCAGATTGCTTTCGTCGAGCAGACGGCGGTTGCCCAACGCCAGCTCGCGGCCTTCCACGCGCCCTGCAATGCCGCGGCCAGTGAGTGACTGGCTGTCAGTCACGGCGGGTATCTCCAGGCCTTGCTCGGCACAGGCATCCAGCACCGCCTTGGCCAGTGGGTGTTCGCTGCCGCGCTGCAAGGCACCGGCAAGACGATGCAGGTCGGCGCCGTCGCCGTCCAGTGCCTGGCTGTGGACTACGCGCGGGCTACCGGAAGTGAGGGTGCCGGTTTTATCGAACACCACGCGGTTGACCGCATGGGCGCGCTCCAGCGCTTCGGCGTCCTTGATCAGGATGCCGTGGCGGGCGGCGACGCCAGTGCCGGCCATGATCGCTGCAGGTGTGGCCAGGCCCAGGGCGCAGGGGCAGGCGATGACCAGCACGGCGACCGCGTTGATCAGCGCAGTCTCCAGCGGCGCACCGGCCAGCCACCAGCCAATCAAGGTTAACAGTGCCAGCACCAGCACGGTGGGTACGAATACCTGGCTGACGCGATCGACCAGTTTCTGGATCGGTGCCTTGGCCGCTTGCGCATCCTCTACCAGGCGGATGATACGGGCCAGCACGGTCTCCGTACCCAGCGCCTGGGTACGCACCAGCAGCCGGCCTTCGCCGTTGATGGCACCGCCGGTGACGTTGTCACCGGGTTGCTTGGGGACCGGCAGGCTTTCGCCGCTGATCAGTGCTTCGTCAGCATGGCTGCTGCCTTCTTCTACCGCGCCGTCGACCGGGAAGCGCTCGCCGGGCTTGACCAGTACCAGGTCGCCGAGGCGCAGTTGGGCAATCGCCACGTCTTCTTCGCGGCCGCCGATGACGCGCACGGCACGCTCCGGGCGCAGGGCTTCGAGTGCGCGGATAGCGCTGGCGGTCTGGCGCTTGGCCCGGCTTTCGAGGTATTTGCCCAGCAAGACCAGGGCGATGACCACTGCTGAAGCCTCGAAGTAAAGGTGGGGGGCCATTCCGGCTGGGGCCTTGGCCCACTGGTACAGGCTCAGGCCATAACCCGCGCTGGTGCCCAGGGCGACCAGCAGGTCCATGTTGCCGGCACCGGCCCGCACGGCTTTGTAGGCGGCTTTATAGAAGCGCGCAGCCAGAATGAATTGCACCGGGGTAGCCAGCACGAACTGCGCCCAGGCGGGCAGCATCCAGTGCAGGCCGAACGGCTGTACCAGCATCGGTAGCACCAAGGGCAGGGCCAGCAGCAGCGCGGCAGCGACGGCCAAGCGCTCATTGCGCAGGCGCCGTTGTGCATCCGGCTGATCATCCTTGGCCGTTTGCGGCAGGCTGGCGCTGTAGCCGGCTTTTTCGACAGTGGCAATCAGTTGCTGGTCATCGAGCGCCTGCAGCACTTCAAGGTGGGCACGTTCACTGGCCAGGTTGACGCTGACCTGCTCAACCCCCGGTAGTTTGCCAAGAGCGCGCTCGACGCGGCCGACGCAGCTGGCGCAGGTCATGCCGCCAATCTGCAGCTCCACGGTCCGGGTCGGCACGCCATAGCCGGCGCCGCGCACGGCTTCAACCAGGGCTGGCAGGCTGTCGGCCGGGGCCTGGACCCTGGCCTGTTCGGTGGCGAGGTTGACGCTGACTTGATCAGCGCCGCTGACTTTACGCAGGGCGCGCTCGACACGGCCTGCACAGCTGGCGCAGGTCATGCCGGAAATCGGCAGATCGAAAGTGGTAGATGCGGGCATGACGCTCCTCCTTGGCAGGGCTTGAGCATCAGCATCAACCTTGCCACGCAGGGAAGGTCAATAGCCCAGGCCGGCTCGCTTCAATTCAAGGCCATTGTGGCCCATGGCGATGCGGTACTTGGTGATCTGGCCCGCTTGCAGGTTGAGGCGCGTGCTGCGCTGGTCCTCGATGCCGGGGGCACAGCCGGGCATCTGCCCGGGCAGCAGGCGCAGGCGTACGTCGATCGGGCCGGGCGGCAGGTTGAAGGACGTGGACTGTTCCTGGAAGACGCGGCCGGAGAGCTGATCGTTGAGGTATACGCCGATTTCGCAACTGGTGGCCACTTCCAGGCGTTCCCGGGAAATGATCAGTACGCTGTAGTCCGAGTTGCCCTCGGCGCTGGCCGGTGGCACTGCGGCCAGCGCGGCCAACAGCCCGACAACACCCACTGCTGTCCTGAACATGAAGAATCTCCTGCTTGCACAAATCGTCAAAGGCGCAGCTTGGCCGAGGTCTGCGCGGATTTCCAGCCCGGCCGTTTCATGCAGAACTTGACCTTGCCCCGATGGCAAGCTTGAAACTGCGTAAAACCCTGAAGGAGGCAGTACCCATGCAAGTGTTCAATGTTCAAGGCATGACCTGTGGCCATTGTGTGAAAGCAGTGACTCGTGCGGTACAGGAGCAGGATGCGCAGGCCACGGTGGAAGTCGATCTCCCTGGCCAGAAAGTGCGCGTGCAAAGCTCGCTGGCTGCTGAGCAGGTGTTGGCGGCTATTCGTGAGGAAGGCTACCAGGCTGAAGTGGCCTGAACCGCAGGGGCCGCAATGCGGCCCTGTTTTGTTGCAAATGTTTTCATGCTGAGGGTGGCCACTGCAGGTAGACTTAGCGGCTTGCTTAGCCTGCTATGGATTCCTGATGAACCTGCGAATGGTGCTGATCCTGGGCGCATTGAGTGCGTTCGGGCCCTTGGCGATCGATTTCTACCTGCCCGCCTTCCCGGCGATGGCGCAGGCGTTCGCCACCGATGAAAAACATGTACAGGCCACCCTGGCGGCCTATTTCCTTGGCCTGTCGATCGGCCAACTGGCCTACGGGCCGGTGGCTGACCGCTTCGGCCGACGCAAGCCGCTGCTGTTCGGTGTGGCGCTGTTCACCCTGGCCTCCTTGGCCTGTGCATACGCCCCCAACCTCGACACCTTGATCGTGGCGCGCTTTGTCCAGGCGCTGGGCGGTTGCGCCGGCATGGTGCTGTCGCGGGCCATTGTCAGTGACAAATGCGACCCGGTGGCATCGGCCAAGGTGTTCTCGCAGTTGATGCTGGTGATGGGCCTGGCGCCGATCCTTGCACCGATGCTGGGCGGGGTGCTGGTGAACGTGGCGGGGTGGCAGTCGATCTTCCTGGCGCTGAGCCTGTTCAGCGCTGCCAGCCTTCTGGCGGTGAGCCTGGGCCTGCCGGAAAGCCTGCCGGCCAACATGCCGCGCCAGCCGCTGTCTGGTGCATTGCGCCAGTACCTGCGGTTGTTGGCTGATCGTGTGTTCATCGGCCACGCCTTGACCGGCGGTATCGCTATTGCCGGTATGTTTGCCTACATTGCTGGTTCACCTTTCGTATTTATCAAGCTCTATGGCGTACCCGCGGAGCACTATGGCTGGCTGTTCGGTACCAACGCGGCCGGCTTCATTCTGGTTGCCCAGGTCAACGCGCGCCTGCTGTCCAAGCGGGGCCCGGCATTCCTGTTGGTTAGGGCAGTGTGGCTCTACCTGGCCGCCGGCCTGGTACTGCTGGGTGTGGCTGTCCTGCGTCCCACACAGTTGTGGCCATTGCTGGTGCCGCTGTTCGTCTGCATTGCCAGCCTGGGTTGCATCATCCCCAACGCGTCGGCCTGCGCCATGAGTGGCCAGGGCGCGCGAGCAGGCAGCGCGTCGGCACTGATGGGTTGCGTACAGTTCAGCGTCGCGGCCGGTGCGGCGTCGCTGGTCGGCGTGCTGCATGACGGCAGTGCAGTGCCCATGGCCTTGGTGATCAGCCTGTGCGGGGTGCTGGTGGTCAGTGTCGCGCTGTTGACCCGGCGTTTGCAGGCCACGCGTCCAGCATGAGTGGGTGAGGTGCCTGCAGGCGGGTTTCCAGGGTGGCGACGAAGGCACGTGCCTCTGCCTCGCTGCGGAAACTCACCACATGCTGGTCGAGCCTCACCTGCCACGGGCAGTTGGGGTTGCGGTTCGACGCACTGACGACAATCTTCATCGTGGCATACCTCCGATTCAGGGGGAGAGCGAGTCAAGTGTAGCGCTGCAGGCACCTGCCGCCATGACCTGAGTGGGTGTCCTGACTGGCGGTCTGGCCACTTTTCCCAATGGCCTGTCCGACGATTCCAGGCACATGCCTGAATTGATGTGGAAGCTTCGCTTTGATTTGCGCTATTTAAGGAAGCGCGCTGTCAGCAGAGTCGCTGCCCACGCAGGGCCATCCTTCCTCATGCCTTGTATTTTCCTTTCTGCGCCACCTTGTGCCGACGTTGACTACGCGTAAGGGTTGCCCCACCCAGCGTCGAATGAGCCTGTCTGAGCATGTGCAGGGCTACCGGGAGCGGCGCGGGTGCGGCTTATACTGGCCCTCGGCAGTTTGCTTGAGAGGCGCCCAGCGCAGCCAAGGCTGGCCTCTGGAAACCAGACGTGATCATGCGGGGAGATACAGGGACATGAATGCAGTCAGCAGTATCAGTCAGATTGCCGGCCTGATGGCCGACCCCAAGCGTAGCGCGATGTTGTGGGCGCTAATCGATGGCACTCCGCGGCCGACCGATGAACTGGCGATGATGACCGGACTGACCTCGTCATCGGCTTGTGCCCACCTGTCGTTGCTGTCTTCGGCGGGCCTGCTCAGGCTTGAGTCGCGTGGCCGCAAACGCTACTTCAGGCTTGCTACACCGCAGGTCGGAGTAGCTGTCGAAGCGCTGGCCAGCGTCCAGTTGGTGTCGGAAAGAGGGCTGCGTACAGAAGTGCTGCAATTGCCGATGTCGATGCGCAGGGCGCGCCGTTGTGGTGAACACCTAGGCGGCGAGCTGGCGGGTGAGTTGTATCACCGACTGGTGGTGGCAGGGTGGCTGGAGGTCAGCGGGCGGGAGCTGTTGGTCAGCGAAAAGGGGCGAACCCAGCTGGCTGCCATCGGCGTCTACATCGACGCGCTGGCATCGCGGCGGCACTGTGTGATCTGCCATTGCGATGAGTGGAGCGACCAAGGGCCACACCTGGGTGGCAGCCTTGGTCAGGCATTGCTCAAACTGTTTTTGCAGTCTGGCTGGATACGCGAGCCTGAAGGCACGCGGGTACTGCAGATTTCTGCAGAGGGTGTGCAGCAGATCAACCGTATAGCCCGCACGACGACCTTGCAGGTCGGTTGACGGCTTCAGACCAGTCGAGCGTCCAGGCTGTTTTGCGCCAGGCGGCGGGCCTGGTCTTCGGTCATGCCTAGGTGTGTGTGCAGGGCGTGGAAGTTCTCGGTGACGTAACCGCCGAAGTAAGCCGGGTCGTCCGAGTTAACCGTCACCTTCACGCCACGCTCGAGCATGTCGAGGATGTTGTGCTGGCTCATGTGGTCGAACACACAGAGTTTGGTGTTCGACAACGGGCAGACGGTGAGCGGGATCTGTTCATCGATGATGCGCTGCATCAGGCGTTCGTCTTCGATGGCGCGTACACCGTGGTCGATGCGCTTGATCTTCAGCAGGTCGAGGGCTTCCCAGATGTACTCGGGTGGGCCTTCCTCACCGGCGTGGGCCACGGCCACGAAGCCTTCGCTGCGGGCACGGTCGAACACGCGCTGGAACTTGCTCGGCGGGTGGCCCATTTCCGAGCTGTCCAGGCCGACGGCGATGAACGCATCGCGGAAGGGCAGGGCTTGGTCGAGGGTCTTCTGCGCTTCGTCTTCGCTGAGGTGGCGCAGGAAGCTCAGGATCAGGCCACTGCTGATGCCCAGTTGCTCGCGGCCGTCCTTTAGTGCCTGGCTGATGCCATTAAGCACGACTTCAAAGGGGATGCCGCGGTCGGTGTGGGTCTGCGGGTCGAAGAACGGTTCGGTGTGGATGACGTTCTGCGCCTTGCAGCGTTGCAGGTAGGCCCAGGTCAGGTCGTAGAAGTCCTGTTCGGTGCGCAGCACGTCTGCACCCTGGTAATACAGGTCGAGGAATTCCTGCAGGTTGTTGAAGGCGTAGGCGCTGCGCAGGGTTTCCACGTCGTTCCAGGGTAGGGCGATCTTGTTGCGCTCGGCCAGGGCGAACAGCAGTTCGGGTTCCAGCGAGCCTTCAAGGTGCAGGTGCAGTTCTGCCTTGGGCAGGGCATTCAGCCAGTCATACATAAGGGGGAATGTCTCGAATCAGGTACGGTTGCCGCCATTCTACAGGGCCTGGCCGGGCATTGCGCCCGGCCGGCGGTATTCACCTCACCAAGTGAGTGGTTCGCCTTTGTAGTTGATGAAGCGCAGGCCACCGTGGCCGCTTTGCGTCTTGATCTGGTCGAGCATGCCACGGGTGCTGGTGAGCACGTCGATTTCGGCGTTTTCGCCGCCCATGTCGGTCTTCACCCAGCCCGGGTGCATGGCCAGCACGCACAGGTCGGGGCGCTGCAGTTCGACCACGAAACTGTTGATCATCGAATTGAGCGCGGCCTTGCTGGCCTTGTACAGGCAGATCTCGCCACCGTCGGGGATGGTCACGCTGCCGAGGATCGAACTCATGAACGCCAGCACGCCGCTGCCTTCCCGCACTTGGCCGGCCAGGCGGCGGGCGACGCGAATCGGGGCCACGGCATTGGTCATGAACAGGTCGCCGATGGCCTGGGTCTGTACGGTTTCCAGGTCTTGCGGCAGGGGCCCCATGACCCCGGCGTTGACGAAGACCAGGTCGAACACCTGGCCTTGCAGGCGTTGTGTGAGGCCGTCGAGCTGGGCAGTGTCGTTCATCTCAAGTTGTTCGATGCGTACGCCGGGTACATCGGCAAGGGCGCCTGGCTGTTGTGGGTTGCGCACGGTGGCGGTGATTTTCCAGCCGTCTTCGTGCAGGCGTTGTACCAGGCCCAGGCCAAGGCCGCGGGAGGCGCCGATGATGAGGGCGGTTCTTGAGCTAGCCATGTGAGCGCTCCTTGTTCGGTTGAAGTGAAAGGTGTTGAGAATAATGCAGATGGCCCGCGTCTGCCTTTACTGAAGTTGAACAAAAAGTGTTCAGTGGCTTGGGGCTGTGGGCGAGCGGGGGTTTGGCCTGTTGGCTAACGGGTTATCCACAGCTTGGTCCACAGTAAATGTGAGCAAGCGCAACGCCAGAGGTTGTAATACGCCTGACACACTGGGGATAAGTCACCCGGGTTCAGTCGCTTACGGCTGTCATCAAACAGTGATCAAAATATGCTCAATGCTCTGAAGGTCTTGCCAAGCCTGGGCTGTAACAGAGTGCCCCAAGCTTATCCACAGGCCAGCCCACAGTTGTTGTGGGCAAGCTTCAGTGTGCTTCGAGGATGATCCGGCCGCGGCTCAGGTCTGCAAGTTGCTGCTGCAATGTGGGTAGGTGAGCTTCGCCCACGGCAATCTGCAGGTCGACGCCATTGGCGGTGAAGTGTTCGTCCAGCACCAGGCCATCCACGTCGGCCAGGCGCAGTTTCACCAAGGCCAATTCGCTGAAGGTGCAACTGCAGGAGAACTGGCTGCGCTGGACCAGCAGGCGCTTGGGCGCTTGCTGCAGGCACTTGTTGGCGCCGCCACCGTAGGCACGTGCCAAGCCGCCGGTGCCCAGCTGGATGCCGCCGTACCAGCGAATCACCAGCACCACCACCTGGTCGCAGTCCTGTGCTTCGATGGCCGCAAGGATTGGCCGCCCGGCGGTACCGCCTGGCTCGCCATCGTCATTGCTGCGGTATTGCCCGCCAATCTTCCACGCCCAGCAATTGTGGGTTGCGGCCAGATCACTGTGGCGTTCGATGAAGCTCATCGCCTCGGCGGCACTGTTGATCGGGCCGGCGAAGGTAATGAAGCGGCTCTTGCGGATTTCCTCGCGAAATTCGCAGAGGTCGAGCAGGGTAGAAGGCATAGATGAACGTCAGGCAACCGGCTTGATGCCGCACCCCTTGAGAATGATGTGGATAAGGTTGTTGCTGGCATCTTCCATGTCTTGCTTGGTCAGGCGGCTGCGGCCGGTGACCTGGCAGATCTGGGTGGCAAAGTCGGCATAGTGCTGGGTACTGCCCCAGAGCAGGAAAATCAGGTGCACCGGGTCGACCTTGTCCATCTTGCCGGCTTCCATCCAGGCCTGGAACACGGCGGCCCGGCCGCGGAACCACTCGCGGTAGTCGGCGCTGAAGTACTCGGTCAGGCAGGTGCCACCGCTGATCACTTCCATTGCGAAGATGCGTGAAGCCTGCGGGTTGCGCCTGGAGAACTCCATCTTGGTGCGGATGTAGTGGCTTAGCGCTTCGCCCGGGTCGTCCTCGACACTCAGGGCGTTGAAGGTACTGTCCCACAGCTCGATGATGTTGCTCAGCACGGCGATGTACAGGCCGAGCTTGTTGGTGAAGTAATAATGCAGGTTGGCCTTGGGCAAGCCGGCCTTCAGCGCGATGGTGTTCATGCTGGTGCCTTTGAACCCATGGCGGGCGAATTCGTCTTCGGCGGCCTGGATGATGGCCTGTTCGTTCTTCTGGCGGATGCGGCCGGCGGGCTTGCCCGAGGCGGCGAGGCGATGCGCAGGGACTTCTAGGGTCATGGACGATTCCGGACAGGTCTGTGGCAACGAATGTCGGACAAGATTACCTGCCTGTGCTGGCGTGACAAGCCTTAGCGTCAGAAGCGGGCATCAACGTGTCGCAGCCAGGCTTTCCAGGAAGCTTTCCAGCACCAGGTTCGGTCGCCGCCCCTTGCGCGTGACCCAGCTCAGGCTCAGGTCATAGAAACGCTGAGCAGGCTTGAGTGTACGCAGGCGGCCCTGCTGGACCCAGAAGGTGGCGTAGTGGTCGGGCAGGTAGCCGATATAGCGGCCGGTGAGGATCAGGAACGCCATGCCTTCGCGGTCCGAGGCACTGGCGGTGCAGTTGAGTGCCTGGTAGTGCGCCTGGACTTCCGCAGGCAGGCGGAAGGTTGGCGCAATGGCTTCCTGGCTGTTGAGGCGGTCATCGTCGATCTGCTGGTTGTCGGCGTAGAACAAGGGGTGGCCAACCGCGCAATAGAGCTGTGACCGTTCGCTGTACAGCGGTTGGTACTCCAGGCCGGACAGCGGGCTGGTCTGCGGTACCACGCCGACGTGCAGGCTGCCGTCCAGTACCCCTTGCTCGACCTGGCTTGGGGCGATCATGCGGATCTGGATGCGTACATCCGGACCGCGGTCCTTGAGCTCGGCCAGGGCATGGGTGATGCGCATGTGCGGCAGGGTGACCAGGTTGTCGGTCAGGCCGATGTTGAGCTCGCCGCGCAAGTGCTGGTGCAGACCGTTGACCTCGGTACGGAAGGTTTCCAGCGCACTGAGCAACTGCAGTGCCGAGTGATAGACCTCGCGGCCTTCCTCGGTCAGCGAGAAACCGGCACGGCCGCGCTGGCACAGGCGCAAGCCCAGGCGTTGTTCGAGGTCGTTCATCTGCTGGCTGATGGCCGAGCGGCCGATCCCCAGTACGTTTTCCGCAGCCGAGAAGCCGCCACATTCAACCACGCTCCGGTAGATTTTCAGCAGGCGGATGTCAAAATCGCTGACTTGTGCGAGAGGGTCGGGGCGTCGGCTCATAAGTTTAGTATTGCGCTACCTGAAGATTAGAAATGTAGGCTTTTTCAGACTTTATCCGCGTGCGAATTTAGCTGCAACAACATCCATCGTTGCCTAATCGTCTTCCGAGGAACCGCCGATGAACATGCCCGAAACCGCAACCGCCGGTATCGCCAGCCAGCTCAAGCTGGACGCCCACTGGATGCCCTACACCGCCAACCGTAACTTCCAGCGCGACCCACGCCTGATCGTGGCGGCCCAAGGCAACTACCTGGTCGATGACAAGGGGCGCAAGATCTTTGACGCCCTCTCTGGCCTGTGGACCTGTGGCGCTGGGCATACCCGCAAGGAAATCACTGAAGCGGTCGCGCGCCAGGTCGGTACCCTCGATTACTCCCCGGCGTTCCAGTTCGGCCACCCGCTGTCGTTCCAGCTGGCCGAGAAGATCGCCGAGCTGACCCCGGGCGACCTGAATCACGTCTTCTATACCAACTCCGGCTCGGAGTGCTGCGACACCGCGCTGAAGATGGTGCGTGCCTATTGGCGCCTGAAAGGCCAGGCCACCAAGACCAAGATCATTGGCCGTGCCCGTGGTTACCACGGGGTGAACATTGCCGGGACCAGCCTGGGCGGCGTCAACGGCAACCGCAAGATGTTCGGCCAGCTGCTGGACGTCGACCACCTGCCTCACACCGTGCTGCCGGCGAACGCTTTCTCCAAGGGCATGCCGGAAGAAGGCGGTATCGCCCTGGCAGATGAAATGCTCAAGCTGATCGAGCTGCACGATGCTTCGAACATCGCGGCGGTGATCGTCGAACCGCTGGCGGGTTCCGCCGGTGTGCTGCCGCCGCCAAAGGGTTACCTGAAGCGTCTGCGTGAAATCTGCACCCAGCACAACATCCTGCTGATCTTCGACGAAGTGATCACCGGCTTCGGCCGCATGGGCGCCATGACGGGCTCCGAGGCCTTTGGTGTCACCCCTGACTTGATGTGCATCGCCAAGCAGGTCACCAACGGTGCCATCCCGATGGGCGCGGTCATCGCCACCAGCGAGATCTACCAGACCTTCATGAATCAGCCGACCCCGGAATACGCGGTGGAATTCCCCCACGGCTACACCTACTCGGCTCACCCGGTAGCCTGCGCCGCTGGTCTCGCCGCGCTCGACCTGCTGCAGAAGGAAAGCCTGGTGCAGTCGGCTGCCGAACTGGCGCCACACTTCGAGAAGCTGCTGCATGGCGTGAAGGGCACCAAGAACATTGTCGATATCCGTAACTACGGCCTGGCTGGCGCGATCCAGATCGCTGCCCGCGACGGTGATGCGATCGTGCGTCCTTACGAGGCGGCCATGAAGCTGTGGCAAGCCGGCTTCTATGTGCGTTTCGGTGGCGACACCCTCCAGTTCGGCCCAACCTTCAATACCCAGCCGCAGGAACTGGACCGCCTGTTCGACGCGGTCGGCGAAGCCCTGAACCAGATCGACTGATTTTTCCGCTTTTGACGTAGGGCGCGTGAACCCCTCACGCGCCTGCCTCAACCTTCTTTATCTGGAGTTTTGCATGAGCATTGTTCAGCACCTGATCCACGGCGAACTGGTTACAAAGGGCGAGCGCACCGCCGATGTCTTCAACCCTTCCACCGGCCAGGCGGTACGCAAGGTTGAACTGGCCAGCCGCGCGACCGTGCAGGAAGCTATCGATTCTGCCAAGGCTGCCTTCCCGGCTTGGCGCAACACCCCGCCAGCCAAGCGCGCCCAGGTGATGTTCCGCTTCAAGCAACTGCTGGAGCAGAACGAAGCCCGCATCTCGCAGATGATCAGCGAAGAGCACGGCAAGACCCTGGAAGACGCTGCCGGTGAACTGAAGCGTGGCATCGAGAACGTCGAGTTCGCCTGCGCGGCGCCGGAAGTGCTGAAAGGCGAGTACAGCCGCAACGTCGGCCCGAACATCGACGCCTGGTCCGACTTCCAACCGCTGGGTGTGGTCGCTGGTATCACCCCGTTCAACTTCCCGGCCATGGTGCCGCTGTGGATGTACCCGCTGGCCATCGCCTGCGGTAACGCCTTCATCCTCAAGCCCTCCGAGCGTGACCCGAGCTCGACCCTGTTCATCGCCCAGCTGTTGCTGGAGGCTGGCCTGCCGAAGGGCATCCTCAACGTGGTGCACGGTGACAAGGAAGCGGTCGATGCACTGATCGAAGCGCCGGAAGTGAAAGCACTGAGCTTCGTCGGTTCGACCCCGATTGCCGAATACATCTATGCCGAAGGCACCAAGCGCGGCAAGCGCGTGCAGGCCCTGGGTGGTGCGAAGAACCACGCAGTGCTGATGCCCGATGCCGACCTGGATAACGCGGTCAGCGCGCTGATGGGCGCCGCCTACGGCTCGTGCGGCGAGCGTTGCATGGCTATCTCGGTGGCGGTGTGCGTGGGCGACCAGGTTGCCGATGCACTGATCGCCAAGCTGGAACCTCAGATCAAGGCGCTGAAGATTGGTGCCGGCACGTCCTGTGGCCTGGACATGGGTCCGCTGGTGACTGCTGCAGCCCGTGACAAGGTTGTCGGTTACATCGACGATGGCGTTGCCGCTGGCGCCAAGCTGGTGGTGGATGGCCGAGGTTTCCGCGTGGCAGGTAATGAAGATGGCTATTTCGTTGGCGGCACGCTGTTCGACAACGTCACACCGGAGATGCGCATCTACAAGGAAGAGATCTTCGGCCCTGTGCTGTGCGTGGTGCGCGTGAATAGCCTGGAGCAGGCCATGCAGCTGATCAACGATCACGAATACGGCAACGGTACCTGCATCTTCACCCGTGACGGTGAAGCGGCGCGCCTGTTCTGCGACGAGATCGAAGTGGGCATGGTCGGGGTCAACGTACCGCTGCCGGTGCCGGTGGCCTACCACAGCTTCGGTGGCTGGAAGCGCTCGCTGTTTGGCGACCTGCATGCCTATGGCCCGGACGGTGTGCGCTTCTATACCCGTCGCAAGGCAATCACCCAGCGTTGGCCGCAGCGCGCCAGCCATGAGGCGTCGCAGTTTGCCTTCCCTAGCTTGTAAGGGATGAAAAGAAGCGGGGAGGCCGACAGGCCTCCCCGCTTCTTTTCAGCGATATTGAAGTTTCTTGAAATTAAAGGTTGACGCGCTTTCGAATCCCCTTATAATGCGCCCCACTTCCAGCGACATCGGAACGACAAACTCCTTGGAATTCAATGAGTTAAGTAGTTGAGGTGATGTTGGAGGGGCTTCGATCGAAAGATCGATAGCGGTTGAGATGAAGGTTGACAGCGGTTTTAAACGCTGTATTATTCGCCTCCCGCTAGCGAGTGATCGCAGCGAGTCAAGTGTTTGAAGCTAAACGAGTTTCTCGGAAAAAACTTCAAAATAAACGCTTGACAGTAAGTGAGGAAAGCGTAGAATGCGCGCCTCGGTTGAGACGAAAAGCTCTTAACCAAACGCTCTTTAACAAATCGAATCAAGCAATTCGTGTGGGTGCTTGTGAGTACGGACTGATAGTCACAAAGATTATCAGCATCACAAGTGGCCATGCGAGAAATCACATAGTCATTTGAGATTGCTGAGCCAAGTTTAGGGTTTCTTAAAAACCCAAGCAGTATTGAACTGAAGAGTTTGATCATGGCTCAGATTGAACGCTGGCGGCAGGCCTAACACATGCAAGTCGAGCGGATGACGGGAGCTTGCTCCTTGATTCAGCGGCGGACGGGTGAGTAATGCCTAGGAATCTGCCTGGTAGTGGGGGACAACGTTTCGAAAGGAACGCTAATACCGCATACGTCCTACGGGAGAAAGCAGGGGACCTTCGGGCCTTGCGCTATCAGATGAGCCTAGGTCGGATTAGCTAGTTGGTGGGGTAATGGCTCACCAAGGCGACGATCCGTAACTGGTCTGAGAGGATGATCAGTCACACTGGAACTGAGACACGGTCCAGACTCCTACGGGAGGCAGCAGTGGGGAATATTGGACAATGGGCGAAAGCCTGATCCAGCCATGCCGCGTGTGTGAAGAAGGTCTTCGGATTGTAAAGCACTTTAAGTTGGGAGGAAGGGCAGTAAGTTAATACCTTGCTGTTTTGACGTTACCGACAGAATAAGCACCGGCTAACTCTGTGCCAGCAGCCGCGGTAATACAGAGGGTGCAAGCGTTAATCGGAATTACTGGGCGTAAAGCGCGCGTAGGTGGTTTGTTAAGTTGGATGTGAAAGCCCCGGGCTCAACCTGGGAACTGCATCCAAAACTGGCAAGCTAGAGTACGGTAGAGGGTGGTGGAATTTCCTGTGTAGCGGTGAAATGCGTAGATATAGGAAGGAACACCAGTGGCGAAGGCGACCACCTGGACTGATACTGACACTGAGGTGCGAAAGCGTGGGGAGCAAACAGGATTAGATACCCTGGTAGTCCACGCCGTAAACGATGTCAACTAGCCGTTGGAATCCTTGAGATTTTAGTGGCGCAGCTAACGCATTAAGTTGACCGCCTGGGGAGTACGGCCGCAAGGTTAAAACTCAAATGAATTGACGGGGGCCCGCACAAGCGGTGGAGCATGTGGTTTAATTCGAAGCAACGCGAAGAACCTTACCAGGCCTTGACATGCAGAGAACTTTCCAGAGATGGATTGGTGCCTTCGGGAACTCTGACACAGGTGCTGCATGGCTGTCGTCAGCTCGTGTCGTGAGATGTTGGGTTAAGTCCCGTAACGAGCGCAACCCTTGTCCTTAGTTACCAGCACGTTATGGTGGGCACTCTAAGGAGACTGCCGGTGACAAACCGGAGGAAGGTGGGGATGACGTCAAGTCATCATGGCCCTTACGGCCTGGGCTACACACGTGCTACAATGGTCGGTACAGAGGGTTGCCAAGCCGCGAGGTGGAGCTAATCTCACAAAACCGATCGTAGTCCGGATCGCAGTCTGCAACTCGACTGCGTGAAGTCGGAATCGCTAGTAATCGCGAATCAGAATGTCGCGGTGAATACGTTCCCGGGCCTTGTACACACCGCCCGTCACACCATGGGAGTGGGTTGCACCAGAAGTAGCTAGTCTAACCTTCGGGAGGACGGTTACCACGGTGTGATTCATGACTGGGGTGAAGTCGTAACAAGGTAGCCGTAGGGGAACCTGCGGCTGGATCACCTCCTTAATCGACGACATCAGCCTGCTGATGAGCTCCCACACGAATTGCTTGATTCATTGTAAAAGACGATCAAGACCCTATATAGGTCTGTAGCTCAGTTGGTTAGAGCGCACCCCTGATAAGGGTGAGGTCGGCAGTTCAAATCTGCCCAGACCTACCAATATGCGGGGCCATAGCTCAGCTGGGAGAGCGCCTGCCTTGCACGCAGGAGGTCAGCGGTTCGATCCCGCTTGGCTCCACCACTTTGCATCACTGTTCAGAACTTAGAAATGAGCATTCGGTTTGAATGTTGATTTCTGACTTTTGTCAGATCGTTCTTTAAAAATTCGGATATGTGATAGATATAGACTGAACACCAGTTTCACTGCTGGTGGATCAGGCTAAGGTAAAATTTGTGAGTTCTGCTCTTAATTGAGCGAAATGCGAATTTTCGGCGAATGTCGTCTTCACAGTATAACCAGATTGCTTGGGGTTATATGGTCAAGTGAAGAAGCGCATACGGTGGATGCCTTGGCAGTCAGAGGCGATGAAAGACGTGGTAGCCTGCGATAAGCTTTGGGGAGTCGGCAAACAGACTGTGATCCAGAGATCTCTGAATGGGGGAACCCACTCAGCATAAGCTGAGTATCTTGTACTGAATACATAGGTGCAAGAGGCGAACCAGGGGAACTGAAACATCTAAGTACCCTGAGGAAAAGAAATCAACCGAGATTCCCTTAGTAGTGGCGAGCGAACGGGGACCAGCCCTTAAGTTGGTTTGAGATTAGTGGAACGCTCTGGAAAGTGCGGCCATAGTGGGTGATAGCCCCGTACACGAAAATCTCTTATCAATGAAATCGAGTAGGACGGAGCACGAGAAACTTTGTCTGAACATGGGGGGACCATCCTCCAAGGCTAAATACTACTGACTGACCGATAGTGAACCAGTACCGTGAGGGAAAGGCGAAAAGAACCCCGGAGAGGGGAGTGAAATAGAACCTGAAACCGTATGCGTACAAGCAGTGGGAGCCTACTTTGTTAGGTGACTGCGTACCTTTTGTATAATGGGTCAGCGACTTATATTCAGTGGCGAGCTTAACCGAATAGGGGAGGCGTAGCGAAAGCGAGTCTTAATAGGGCGTTTAGTCGCTGGGTATAGACCCGAAACCGGGCGATCTATCCATGGGCAGGTTGAAGGTTAGGTAACACTGACTGGAGGACCGAACCGACTACCGTTGAAAAGTTAGCGGATGACCTGTGGATCGGAGTGAAAGGCTAATCAAGCTCGGAGATAGCTGGTTCTCCTCGAAAGCTATTTAGGTAGCGCCTCATGTATCACTGTAGGGGGTAGAGCACTGTTTCGGCTAGGGGGTCATCCCGACTTACCAAACCGATGCAAACTCCGAATACCTACAAGTGCCGAGCATGGGAGACACACGGCGGGTGCTAACGTCCGTCGTGAAAAGGGAAACAACCCAGACCGTCAGCTAAGGTCCCAAAGTCATGGTTAAGTGGGAAACGATGTGGGAAGGCTTAGACAGCTAGGAGGTTGGCTTAGAAGCAGCCACCCTTTAAAGAAAGCGTAATAGCTCACTAGTCGAGTCGGCCTGCGCGGAAGATGTAACGGGGCTCAAACCATGCACCGAAGCTACGGGTGTCATCTTTGATGACGCGGTAGAGGAGCGTTCTGTAAGCCTGTGAAGGTGAGTTGAGAAGCTTGCTGGAGGTATCAGAAGTGCGAATGCTGACATGAGTAACGACAATGCGAGTGAAAAACTCGCACGCCGAAAGACCAAGGTTTCCTGCGCAACGTTAATCGACGCAGGGTTAGTCGGTCCCTAAGGCGAGGCTGAAAAGCGTAGTCGATGGAAAACAGGTTAATATTCCTGTACTTCCAGTTATTGCGATGGAGGGACGGAGAAGGCTAGGCCAGCTTGGCGTTGGTTGTCCAAGTTTAAGGTGGTAGGCTGAAATCTTAGGCAAATCCGGGATTTCAAGGCCGAGAGCTGATGACGAGTGCTCATTAGAGCGCGAAGTGGTTGATGCCATGCTTCCAAGAAAAGCTCCTAAGCTTCAGATAACTGGGAACCGTACCCCAAACCGACACAGGTGGTTAGGTAGAGAATACCAAGGCGCTTGAGAGAACTCGGGTGAAGGAACTAGGCAAAATGGCACCGTAACTTCGGGAGAAGGTGCGCCGGCGAGGGTGAAGGACTTGCTCCGTAAGCCCATGCCGGTCGAAGATACCAGGCCGCTGCGACTGTTTATTAAAAACACAGCACTCTGCAAACACGAAAGTGGACGTATAGGGTGTGACGCCTGCCCGGTGCCGGAAGGTTAATTGATGGGGTTAGCGCAAGCGAAGCTCTTGATCGAAGCCCCGGTAAACGGCGGCCGTAACTATAACGGTCCTAAGGTAGCGAAATTCCTTGTCGGGTAAGTTCCGACCTGCACGAATGGCGTAACGATGGCGGCGCTGTCTCCACCCGAGACTCAGTGAAATTGAAATCGCTGTGAAGATGCAGTGTATCCGCGGCTAGACGGAAAGACCCCGTGAACCTTTACTATAGCTTTGCACTGGACTTTGAATTTGCTTGTGTAGGATAGGTGGGAGGCTTTGAAGTGGGGACGCCAGTTCTCATGGAGCCATCCTTGAAATACCACCCTGGCAACTTTGAGGTTCTAACTCAGGTCCGTTATCCGGATCGAGGACAGTGTATGGTGGGTAGTTTGACTGGGGCGGTCTCCTCCCAAAGAGTAACGGAGGAGTACGAAGGTGCGCTCAGACCGGTCGGAAATCGGTCGTAGAGTATAAAGGCAAAAGCGCGCTTGACTGCGAGACAAACACGTCGAGCAGGTACGAAAGTAGGTCTTAGTGATCCGGTGGTTCTGTATGGAAGGGCCATCGCTCAACGGATAAAAGGTACTCCGGGGATAACAGGCTGATACCGCCCAAGAGTTCATATCGACGGCGGTGTTTGGCACCTCGATGTCGGCTCATCACATCCTGGGGCTGAAGCCGGTCCCAAGGGTATGGCTGTTCGCCATTTAAAGTGGTACGCGAGCTGGGTTTAGAACGTCGTGAGACAGTTCGGTCCCTATCTGCCGTGGACGTTTGAGATTTGAGAGGGGCTGCTCCTAGTACGAGAGGACCGGAGTGGACGAACCTCTGGTGTTCCGGTTGTCACGCCAGTGGCATTGCCGGGTAGCTATGTTCGGAAGAGATAACCGCTGAAAGCATCTAAGCGGGAAACTTGCCTCAAGATGAGATCTCACTGGGATCTTGAATCCCCTAAAGGGCCGTCGAAGACTACGACGTTGATAGGTTGGGTGTGTAAGCGCTGTGAGGCGTTGAGCTAACCAATACTAATTGCCCGTGAGGCTTGACCATATAACACCCAAGCAATTTGCTAACGCAGATTGCGGTGGTGAAGACGAAAGAACCGAAAGTTCGCAACATCACAAATTCACATATCCGAATTCGCCAAGAGTGTTCAACAGACATTCTGGCTACAGAATTTCTTGACGACCATAGAGCATTGGAACCACCTGATCCCATCCCGAACTCAGTAGTGAAACGATGCATCGCCGATGGTAGTGTGGGGTTTCCCCATGTGAGAGTAGGTCATCGTCAAGATTCATTTCGCAAAACCCCTATCTGCGCATGCAGGTAGGGGTTTTGTCTTTCTGCGTCCCTGCTAGGCATTAGTCATCTCCCACATTTCGAGCTGGGAACACTAGAATAGAGCCGACGTACCTATTCAGAATATCGAGATGCCCGATCCCGTCGAAACACAAGCCCTAGAGCAGTTGCCGCTGGATGAGCTGGTCGCCTGCCACGAGTGCGACCTGCTGATGCGCAAGCCGGTGCTGCAGCATGACGAAAAAGCCCAATGTCCACGCTGTGGCTACGAGCTGTATGCCCACCGGCACAATGTGGTCAACCGTAGCCTGGCCCTTGTGCTCACGGCCTTGCTGCTGTTCGTACCGGCCAACTTCCTGCCCATCATGCAGTTGCACCTGCTCGGCCAGACTTCGGACGATACCGTCTGGAGTGGTGTGCTGGGCCTGTACAACTCAGAGATGCGCGGCGTTGCCGTGGTGGTGTTCCTCTGCAGCATGGCCGTTCCGCTGCTCAAACTGCTGTGCCAGTTGGCCGTGTTGCTGAGCATCCGCCTGAATGTGGGGCGTGATTATGGGCTGGTGTTCTACCGCTTTTATCACCACCTGCGTGACTGGGGCATGCTCGAGGTCTACTTCATGGGCGTGCTGGTGGCGATCGTCAAGCTCGTGGACCTGGCCGAACTGACCATTGGCCTGGGCTTGTTCTGTTTCATCAGCCTGTTACTGGTCCAGGTCTGGCTCGAAGTAGTGATGTCGCCACATCAGATCTGGAGTGCGTTGTCGGGGGAGGATCTCCATGCGGGCGATTGATGCAGGCATCCTGGTCTGCAATGAATGTCATGAACTGAACCGCCAGGATGTCGAAAGCGACTCGCAGACCTGCACGCGCTGCGGCGCCATCGTGCACGCGCGGCGGCCCAACAGCATTATCCGTACCTGGGCATTGCTGATCACCGCCTCGATCCTGTACATCCCGGCCAACCTGCTGCCGATCATGACTATCAGCACCTTGGGGCAGGGCAGCGGCGACACCATCATGTCCGGCGTCATCACCTTGCTCAAGCACGGCATGGTGCCAATCGCCGCCGTGGTGTTCATTGCCAGCATCCTGGTGCCCACCTTCAAGCTGGTGGGCATCGGTCTGTTGCTGTATTCGGTCCAGCGCCGCCAACCGCTGTCGGCAAGGCAACGGATACTGATGTACCGCTTCATCGAGTTCATAGGGCGCTGGTCCATGCTGGACATCTTCGTCATTGCAATTCTGGTGGCGGTGGTGAATTTCGGTCGTATCGCCAGTGTCGAAGCCAACCTGGGCGCTGTCGCCTTCGCAACTGTGGTGATCCTCACGATGCTTGCTGCTTTAACTTTCGATCCCCGACTGATCTGGGATAACACGGAGTCGGATGACGACCATGAGTGACATGCCAACGGCTAAAACCCGCCCTGCCTCGAACTGGTCGGCCATTTGGATCCTGCCGCTAATCGCGCTGATGATCGGTGGCTGGCTGGCCTGGCAGGCCTACCGCGATGCTGGCGTCGAGATCGAGGTGCGCTTCGAGACTGGCGAAGGCATCGTCGCCAACAAGACTGAGGTGATCTACAAAGGCATGTCGGTCGGCAAGGTCACGAAGCTGGTGCTCGATGCCCAGGGCGACAACCAGGGAGTGATCGCCACCATCGAGATGAACAAGGCCGCCGAGCCGCACCTGACCAAAGGCACGCGATTCTGGCTGGTCAAGCCAAGTGTCAGCCTGGCCGGTATCTCGGGCCTGGAAACACTGGTATCCGGCAATTACATCGCTGTCAGCCCAGGTGAAGGCGAGCGGACCAAGCGCTTTACCGCACTAAAGGTCGCGCCACCCCTGTCCGACACCGAGCCAGGCCTGCACCTGACCCTCAAGGCTGAACGCCTGGGTTCGCTCAATCGGGACAGCCCGGTGTTCTACAAGCAGATCCAGGTTGGCCGGGTGAAAAGCTATCGCCTGTCCGATGACCAGAGCACGGTTGAAGTCAAAGTGTTTATCGAGCCAGCCTACGCTAGCCTGGTGCGCAAGCACACGCGTTTCTGGAATGCCAGCGGCATCAGCATCGACGCTGATCTGTCGGGTGTAAAGGTGCGCAGCGAGTCGCTGTCGAGCATTGTGGCGGGGGGTATCGCTTTCGCCACCCCGGAGTATCGCAAGGACAGCCCACCGACCGACCCGAGCCTGCCGTTCCGCTTGTATGAAGACTTCGATGCGGCCCAGGCGGGTATCCGTGTCAAAGTGAAGTTGAGCGACTACGAAGGTTTACAGGCCGGTCGTACACCAGTCATGTACAAGGGTATTCAGGTCGGCTCGTTGAAAACCCTGAAGATGGAAGACAACCTGGCCAGCGCCACGGCCGAGCTGACGCTGGACCCGCTCACTGAAGACTATCTGGTCGATGGCACGCAGTTCTGGGTGGTCAAGCCGTCGATTTCTCTGGCCGGTATCACTGGCCTGGAAGCGTTGGTCAAAGGTAACTACATTGCCATTCGCCCAGGCGAGAAGGGCGCCAAGCCACAGCGCGAGTTCGAGGCCCGGCCCAAGGCCCCGCCGCTGGACCTGAAGGCGCCAGGTCTGCACATGGTGCTGTTCGCCGATACCCTGGGTTCTCTGGAGATCGGCAGCCCGGTGATGTATCGCCAAGTGAAGGTCGGTAGCGTGCAGAGCTACCAGTTTGCCCGTAACAGCAAGCGGATCCTGATTGGTGTGCACATCGAAAAGGAATACGAAAACCTGGTCAACGGCTCTTCGCGCTTCTGGAACGTCAGCGGTATTACCCTGACCGGTGGCCTTTCGGGTATCAAGATCAAGAGTGAGTCACTGCAGACCCTGATGGCCGGCGGTATCGCCTTCGATACGCCCACGCCCAATGTTGCGCTCAAGCGCCGTATCCCACGCTTCCGCCTGCTGGAGAGCCAGGAGGCGGTGAACCGTACCGGTACCCTGGTCACAATTCGGGTAGACCGTGCCGACGGCCTCAAGCCGGGTACGCCAATCCGCTTCCGTGGCCTGGATGTGGGTAGCGTCGAGAGCGTGGACCTGACAAAAGACTTGCAGGCGGTACTGCTGCGAGCACGTATCACCGAAGCGGCTGATCGCATTGTCCGTGCAGGCACGCAGTTCTGGGTGGTCAAGCCGGCGCTTGGGCTGGTGCGTACAGAGAACCTCGATACCTTGATTGGTGGGCAGTACATCGAAGTGCAGCCAGCGGCGAAGGACAAGGGGCCACAGCGTGATTTCATTGCGCTGGGCGAGGCACCTGAAATTGTCGGAGAGGAAGTAGGACTGCCGTTGACCCTGAGTGCGCCGCGGCGTGGTTCGATCAAGCCGGGGGTGCCTGTTACCTATCGCGAGGTGGCGGTGGGCAAGGTGACCGGATTCGAGCTGGGTCAGACTGCGGATCGCGTGTTGATCCACATTCTGATCGAGCCGCGTTATGCCGCCCTGGTGCGCGGAGGCAGCCGGTTCTGGAACAGCAGTGGCTTCGGCTTTGACTGGGGGCTGTTCAAGGGCGCCACGGTGCGTACCGAGTCGCTGCAGACGCTCATCGATGGCGGTATTGCTTTCGCCACGCCTGAAGGCGAGCAAATGGGCAACCCGGCACGGCCGCAGCAGACCTTCGCCTTGTTCGACAAGCCCGAAGATGCCTGGCTGCAGTGGGCGCCGAAGATCCAGATCGCCAAGTGATAGTGAGCAGGGCCGCCAAGCGCGGCCCTGCTTTTGTGGGATTGCACAAATTGCAGGCATAAAAAAACCGACCCTAGGGTCGGTTTTTTCGACAAGCGTCGCTTAGGCAGCTGCAGCTTCTTTCAGCGCCTTGATGTGGCCATTCAGACGGCCTTTGTGGCGAGCAGCTTTGTTCTTGTGGATGATACCTTTGTCGGCCATACGGTCGATTACAGGTACAGCCAGAACGTAAGCGGCTTGCGCTTTTTCGGCGTCTTTTGCGTCGATGGCTTTAACTACATTCTTGATGTAGGTGCGGACCATGGAACGCAGGCTGGCGTTGTGGCTGCGACGCTTCTCAGCCTGTTTTGCACGTTTCTTGGCGGAAGGTGTGTTGGCCACCGTCGAGCTCCTCGAAAGACTTTAGGTAAATAGCAAACAAAATAGGCCGCGAATCATGCCGATGAGTCGACCGGATGTCAAGGCCACCTGCAGGGTTCCGCCGAGTGGTGCAGCAACAGGCGGGAAATATTCCTTTCTGCCGTGCTACCTGTAAACTCGGGAATTTTTGGCTCCCCTGCGAAGGCGCGGGAGTATCGCACATTCGGACGCTGTCTGGCAGCGCCCTCTGTCTCTGGCGTGAATCTTTTCGATGAATCTGCTCAAATCCTTGGCTGCAGTCAGCTCCATCACCATGATTTCGCGGGTGCTGGGCTTCGTGCGCGACACCATCCTGGCCCGTGTTTTCGGGGCCGGTATCGCCACCGACGCCTTCTTCATCGCCTTCAAGCTGCCCAACCTGCTGCGGCGGATCTTTGCCGAAGGGGCATTCTCCCAGGCGTTCGTGCCGATTCTGGCCGAGTACAAGACCCAGCAGGGCGAGGAGGCGACACGGACCTTCATCGCCTACGTCAGCGGCCTGCTGACCCTGGTGCTGGCCCTGGTCACGGCGGTTGGCATCCTCGCCGCGCCGTGGGTGGTCTGGGCCACCGCCCCGGGCTTTGTCGACAGTGCCGAGAAGTACGCGTTGACCACGGACCTGCTGCGGGTGACGTTCCCTTATATATTGCTGATCTCGCTGTCGTCCCTGGCCGGTGCGATCCTCAATACCTGGAACCGCTTTTCGGTCCCGGCGTTCACCCCGACCCTGCTCAACGTGGCGATGATCATCTTCGCCGTGCTGCTGACGCCGTACTTCAACCCACCGATCATGGCCCTGGCCTGGGGCGTGCTGGCCGGTGGCCTGGCGCAGTTGCTGTACCAGCTGCCAGCGCTGAAGAAGATCGGCATGCTCGTGCTGCCACGCCTCAACCTGCGTGACGCAGGCGTATGGCGGGTGCTCAAGCAGATGCTGCCGGCGATCCTCGGGGTGTCGGTGAGCCAGATCTCGCTGATCATCAACACCATCTTCGCCTCGTTCCTGGTGGCGGGCTCGGTGTCGTGGATGTATTACGCCGACCGCCTCATGGAGCTGCCTTCGGGGGTGCTGGGCGTTGCCCTGGGCACAATCCTGCTGCCGACCCTGGCCAAGACCTACGCCAACAAGGACCGTGAGGAGTATTCGCGGATCATGGACTGGGGCCTGCGCCTGTGCTTCCTGCTGGTGCTGCCATGCACCCTGGCCCTGGCGATCCTCGCCGAGCCGCTGACCGTGGCACTGTTCCAATATGGCAAGTTCAGCGCCTTCGACGCCGCGATGACCCAGCGCGCGCTGATCGCCTATTCGGTTGGCCTGCTGGCGATCATCCTGGTCAAGGTACTGGCACCGGGCTTCTACGCGCAGCAGAATATCCGTACGCCGGTGAAGATCGCGATTTTCACCCTGGTCTGCACCCAGCTGTTCAACCTGGCGCTGATCGGCCCGCTGCAGCATGCCGGCCTGGCCCTGGCGATCAGCCTGGGTGCCTGCCTGAACGCGGGCCTGCTGTTCTGGAAGCTGCGCAGCCAGCAATTGTTCCAGCCGCAACCGGGCTGGGCGATGTACCTGCTCAAGCTGGTGCTGGCAGTGACCCTGATGGCAGCGGTGCTGCTGGTGGGCATGCACTACCTGCCGGCCTGGGAGCAGGGCAACATGCTTGAACGGTTTCTGCGCCTCGGTGCGTTGATCGCGGCGGGTGTGGTGACCTATTTCGGTTGCCTGTACCTGTGTGGTTTCCGGCCCCGGCATTTCGCCCGCAAGGCCCTGCATTGAGGTAGAAGGCGGGTCAGGCGTCGGTTTTTCGCATTCCACGCCATCCCTTAGCGCTGCTGCCTGTCACCAGCGCCCGGGTGTGGTTATAATCGGCCACTTTATGAGCAAGAAGCGCGTTATGCAGCTGGTTCGAGGTCTTCACAACCTGCGCCCCGAGCACCGGGGCTGTGTCGCCACCATTGGCAACTTCGACGGGGTTCACCGCGGCCACCAGGCAATCCTGGCGCGCCTGCGCGAGCGCGGCCAGGCATTGGGCCTGCCGACCTGCGTGGTGATCTTCGAACCGCAGCCGCGCGAGTACTTCGCCCCGGACACCGCACCCGCCCGCCTGGCGCGCCTGCGCGACAAGGTCGAACTGCTGGCCGCCGAAGGTATCGACCGGGTGCTGTGCCTGGCGTTCAATCAGCGCCTGAGCAAACTCAGTGCCGATGCGTTCGTCAAGGCGATCCTGGTCGATGGCCTGGGTGTGCGCCACCTCGAAGTAGGCGACGACTTCCGCTTCGGCTGCGACCGTGCCGGCGACTTTGCCTTCCTGGTCGCTGCCGGCGAGCAGTACGGGTTTACCGTCGAAGCCGCCAACACGGTGATCCAGGACGGCCTGCGGGTCAGCAGCACCGAGGTGCGCAAGGCGCTATCCGAAGGCAACTTCGAGCTGGCCGAGCACCTGCTGGGCCGCCCATACCGCATTACCGGCCGTGTGCTGCATGGCCAGAAGCTGGCTCGCCAGCTGGGCACGCCGACCGCCAACATCCAGCTCAAACGCCGCCGTGTGCCGCTGTCCGGTGTCTATCTGGCCAGCATCGAGATCGACGGCAAGGCGTGGCCGGGTGTCGGCAACATCGGGGTGCGCCCCACCGTGGCCGGCGACGGCCGCCCGCACCTCGAGATTCATCTACTTGATTATGCCGGCGATCTGTATGGCCGGCGCCTGACGGTGGAATTCCACCACAAGCTGCGTGAAGAGCAGCGATTCGCCTCCCTGGAGGCGCTGAAGTCGGCGATCGATGCGGATATCGCCGCCGCACGTGCACATTGGCACGCTCAACCGCTAACGAAGAGCCTGAAATGACCGACTACAAAGCCACGCTAAACCTTCCGGACACCGCCTTCCCCATGAAGGCCGGCCTGCCTCAGCGCGAACCGCAGATCCTGCAGCGCTGGGACAGCATTGGCCTGTACCAGAAGCTGCGCGAAATTGGCAAGGATCGTCCGAAGTTCGTCCTGCACGACGGCCCGCCCTATGCCAACGGCAAAATTCACATCGGTCATGCGCTGAACAAGATCCTCAAGGACATGATCGTCCGTTCCAAGACCCTGTCCGGCTTCGACGCGCCGTATGTACCAGGCTGGGACTGCCACGGGTTGCCGATCGAGCACAAGGTCGAGGTCACCCACGGCAAGCACCTGACTGCCGACCGCACCCGCGAGCTGTGCCGCGAGTACGCCGCCGAGCAGATCGAAGGGCAGAAGACCGAGTTCATCCGCCTGGGCGTGCTGGGTGACTGGGACAACCCGTACAAGACCATGAACTTCGCCAACGAGGCCGGTGAAATCCGTGCCCTGGCCGAGATGGTCAAGCAAGGTTTCGTGTTCAAGGGCCTCAAGCCTGTGAACTGGTGTTTCGATTGCGGTTCGGCGCTGGCTGAAGCCGAAGTTGAATACGCCGACAAGCAGTCTCAGACGCTTGACGTCGCCTTCCCGATTTCCGAAGCCGATGCTGGCAAGCTGGCAGCCGCCTTTGGCTTGGCCAGCTTGGCCAAGCCGACGTCAATGGTTATCTGGACCACCACACCCTGGACGATTCCGGCCAACCAGGCGCTGAGCGTCCACGCTGATTTCAGCTATGCCCTTGTAGATGCAGGTGACCGCCTGCTAGTGCTGGCGGAGGAGTTGGTAGCATCCTGCCTCAAGCGCTATGGCCGAGAAGGGCAGGTGATCGCCCGTGCGCCTGGATCGGCGCTGGAGCTCATCAATTTCCGTCACCCGTTCTATGATCGCAATTCGCCGGTATACCTGGCCGACTACGTAGAACTCAGCGCCGGTACGGGCATCGTTCACACCTCGCCATCCTACGGCGAAGATGACTTCGTCACCTGCAAGCGCTACGGCATGCACAATGATGAAATCCTCACTCCCGTACAGAGCAACGGCGTGTACGTGCCGTCGCTGGAGTTCTTCGGTGGTCAGTTCATCTTCAAGGCGGGCCCAGCTATCGTCGACAAGCTGCGAGAAGTCGACGCGCTGATGCATACCGAAACTATTAAGCACAGCTACATGCACTGCTGGCGCCACAAGACCCCGCTGATCTACCGCGCCACCGCGCAATGGTTCGTCGGCATGGACAAGCAGCCGAGCACCGGCGAGCCGCTGCGCGAGCGTGCCCTGAAAGCCATCGAAGACACCAAGTTCGTCCCGGCCTGGGGCCAGGCGCGCCTGCACTCGATGATCGCCAACCGCCCGGACTGGTGCATCTCGCGTCAGCGCAACTGGGGCGTACCGATTCCGTTCTTCCTGCACAAGCAGACCGGCGAGCTGCATCCGCGCACCGTCGAGCTGATGGAAGCGGTAGCCAAGCGCGTCGAGCAAGAGGGCATCGAAGCCTGGTTCAAGCTGGACGCCGCCGAACTGCTGGGTGACGAAGCCGGCCAGTACGACAAGATCGCCGATACCCTGGACGTCTGGTTCGACTCCGGTACCACTCACTGGCACGTGCTGCGTGGCTCGCACGACATCGGCCACGCCACCGGCCCGCGCGCCGACCTGTACCTGGAAGGCTCCGACCAGCACCGCGGCTGGTTCCACTCCTCCTTGCTGACCGGTTGCGCCATCGACGGTCACGCGCCGTACCGCGAACTGCTGACCCACGGCTTCACCGTGGACGAAAGCGGCCGCAAGATGTCCAAATCGCTGGGCAACACCATCGAGCCGGAGAAGGTCAACAACACCCTGGGTGCCGACATCCTGCGCCTGTGGGTTTCCGCGACCGACTACTCGGGCGAGATGGCTGTTTCCGAGCAGATCCTGCAGCGCAGCGCCGACGCTTACCGGCGTATCCGCAATACCGCGCGTTTCCTGCTCTCCAACCTGTCCGGCTTCGACCCGGCCCGTGACCTGCTGCAGCCGGAAGAAATGATCGCCCTGGACCGCTGGGCGGTGGACCGTACCTTGCTGCTGCAGCGCGAGCTGGAAGAGCACTACGGCGAATACCGCTTCTGGAACGTCTACTCGAAGATCCACAACTTCTGCGTGCAGGAGCTGGGCGGCTTCTACCTCGACATCATCAAGGACCGCCAGTACACCACCGGCGCCAACAGTGTCGCCCGCCGTTCCTGCCAGACCGCGCTGTACCACATCAGCGAGGCGCTGGTGCGCTGGATCGCGCCGATCCTGGCGTTCACCGCCGACGAAATCTGGCAGTACCTGCCGGGCGAGCGCAACGAATCGGTGATGCTCAACGGCTGGTACCAGGGCCTGACCGAGCTGCCGGAAGGCACCGAGCTGGACCGCGCCTACTGGGACCGCGTAATGGCCGTGAAGGCCGCAGTCAACAAGGAACTGGAAAACCAGCGTACCGCCAAGGTCATCGGCGGCAACCTGCAGGCCGAAGTCACCCTGTTCGCCGAGGAAGGCCTGAGCGCCGACCTGAGCAAGCTGGGCGACGAGCTGCGCTTCGTGCTGATCACCTCGGCCGCCAGCGTGGTGCCATTCGCCCAGGCGCCGGCCGAAGCCGTGGCCACCGAAGTCGAAGGTCTCAAGCTGCAGGTGGTCAAGTCCGGTCACGTCAAGTGCGGCCGTTGCTGGCACTTCCGCGCCGACGTCGGCAGCCACCCGGAGCACCCGGAAATCTGCGGTCGTTGCGTCGACAACCTGACCGGCTCGGGTGAGGTGCGCCACTATGCCTAACCCTGCAGCAGGGCGCTTCGGGCGCCTTGCATGGCTGTGGCTGAGCTTGCTGGTCTTGGTCCTCGACCAGGCCACCAAGTTGTATTTCAACAACGCCCTGACCATGTACCAGCAGATCGTCGTCATCCCTGACTACTTCAGCTGGACCCTGGCCTACAACACCGGTGCTGCCTTCAGCTTCCTCGCCGATGGCGCCGGCTGGCAGCGCTGGCTGTTCGCCCTGATTGCGGTGGTGGTGAGTGCAGTGCTGGTGGTCTGGCTCAAGCGCCTGGGGCGCGGTGAAACCTGGCTGGCGGTGGCGTTGGCACTGGTACTGGGCGGTGCGATCGGCAACCTGTACGACCGCATCGTGCTCGGCCATGTGGTCGACTTCATCCTGGTGCACTGGCAGAACCGTCATTACTTCCCGGCCTTCAACCTGGCCGACAGCGCCATCACCGTTGGTGCGGTGATGCTGGCGCTGGATATGTTCAAGAGCAAGAAGTCCGAGGATCCGGTCCATGACTGACACCCGTATCGGCCAGAACACCGAAGTCACCCTGCACTTCGCGCTGCACCTGGAAAACGGCGACACCGTCGACAGTACGTTCGACAAGGCCCCGGCCACCTTCAAGGTCGGCGACGGCAACCTGCTGCCAGGCTTCGAGAGCGCGTTGTTCGGCTTCAAGGCCGGTGACAAGCGCACCGTGGTGGTGGCCCCGGAGAACGCCTTCGGCCAGCCCAACCCTCAGAACGTGCAAGTCATGCCACGGTCCCAGTTCGAGGGCATGGAGTTGTCCGAAGGACTGCTGATCATCTTCAACGACGCCGCCAACACCGAGCTGCCGGGTGTGGTCAAAGCGTTCGATGACAATCAGGTGACCATCGACTTCAATCACCCACTGGCTGGCAAGACCCTGACCTTCGAGGTGGAGATCCTCGAGGTCAAGGCCCTGTAGGCCTGGAGCCGAACATGCAAATCAAACTCGCCAACCCGCGCGGCTTCTGTGCGGGGGTCGACCGGGCGATCGAAATCGTCAACCGTGCGCTGGAAGTCTTCGGCCCGCCGATCTATGTGCGTCACGAAGTGGTGCACAACAAGTTCGTGGTGGAAGACCTGCGCAACCGTGGCGCCATCTTCGTCGAAGAGCTGGACCAGGTGCCGGACGACGTCATCGTCATCTTCAGTGCCCACGGCGTGTCCCAGGCCGTGCGCCAGGAAGCCGCCGGCCGTGGCCTGAAGGTGTTCGACGCAACCTGCCCGCTGGTTACCAAGGTGCATATCGAAGTGGCCAAGTACAGCCGCGATGGCCGTGAGTGCATCCTCATCGGCCACGAGGGGCACCCGGAAGTCGAAGGCACCATGGGGCAATACGACGCCAGCAATGGCGGCGCCATCTATCTCGTCGAAGACGAGGAGGATGTGGCCCAGCTGCAAGTTAACGACCCGGACCACCTGGCCTTCGTCACCCAGACCACGCTGTCGATGGACGACACCAGCCGCGTCATCGATGCCCTGCGCGCACGCTTCCCGAACATCGGCGGCCCGCGCAAGGACGATATCTGCTACGCCACGCAAAACCGCCAGGATGCCGTCAAGCAGCTGGCCAGTGAGAGTGATGTATTGCTGGTGGTTGGCAGCCCCAACAGCTCCAACTCCAACCGCCTGCGCGAGCTGGCCGAGCGCATGGGCACCCCGGCCTATCTGATCGATGGGGCTGAGGACATGCAGCGCGGATGGTTTGAGAAGGTGGAGCGGGTGGGTATCACTGCCGGTGCTTCGGCCCCCGAAGTGTTGGTGCAGGGTGTGATCGAACAGCTCAAGGCCTGGGGCGCTACCGGCGCTGAAGAGCTGGATGGGCGGCCGGAGAACATCACGTTCTCCATGCCTAAAGAGCTGCGGGTTCGCTCGCTGATCTGAGTCAGCGGCCTGCGCACAGGGACTTTTCCGGTTCATCTGTGCGCAGGCTGATTCTGCCACTGGTTGCCAGTACCACCCGATATTGACTCTTGCTGGAAGGCTTTTCGCAGAGTTCCAGTCTGCCCCCCAGTAATCCGTTGTTCACTCCCAGCGGTACACCCAGTGCACTGAACTTCACCTGCCTGCCAGTATTGGCTGCAATGTTCACTGGCCGTGATAGGCGGTGTTCGCGCAGCACTTGCTGATTGTGTTCCAGCAGCACGCGCCAACCTTTTCCCCAATCGTCCTCCAGAGATTGCACCAGCACCTGCTGGCTTTGCAGCATGGCGTGGCTGCGCGCGCTGCGCAGCGCCTGCGCCAGATCCCTTGCTGCTGCCGCTCTGTGCAGGTCGTCGCTCAACCTGGCGTAGGCCGGCATGCCGAGCTGCGTCAGCAATGCAGCCATGGCTAGGGCGAACATCATTTGAATCAGTGTTACACCACGTTGCTTCACCGTGCATTCCTCCCTGGAAGTGCTTGGCTATAGCTTCATGGTCGTTGGACAGGAGATCCAGTCGACCAAGTTCAACGCAATTGCGGGAAACGTCGCAGGAGGTGCAGGGATGCACAAGAAGCAGTGGGGCATGACGCTGGTCGAGGTGTTACTTGCTGTGCTGGTAGTGGCCGTGGGCATATTCGCCGCAGCAGGGTTGCAGTTGAAGGCTTTGCAGGCCACGGAAAATGCACGTCGCCATGGGCAGGCGGTGCTGGCGGAGCACAGCGAACGAGAGCGGAGCTTGCGATGAGGCGCGGGCAGGGTGGTTTCGGTTTGCTCGAAGTGACGCTGGCACTGGCTATAGGGTTGATGCTGCTGGCGGCGGCCGGTCAACTGTTCACCTCCGCCCACCACGGCTGGCGTCTGCAGGGGGCTGCTTTGCGCTTGCAGGATGACGCCCGCCTGGCGTTACTGCGCATGGCTCAGGATATTCGCATGGCCGGAATGTTCGGATGCCTGCAACTGAAGCCTGCCGACTTCAAGGACTCGGCTGCACGGCAAGCCTTCAAGCAACCACTTGAAGTCGGCACCGCTAGCCTTGGCCTGGTGGTCGCTGAGCTATCAGGGTATCCCGGTGTACCGGACTGGACGGTACTGACCGATTGTATCGATAAGGTCCATGTACACAGCGAGCGCCCTCTGAACCCAGAAAAGCTCATGGCAATTCCTGTCAGTCACCATCGTTACGATGTGAAGGGCAGCACGTTGAGGTTAAAGCGACGTAGCAATACACAGCCGCTGGTCGATCATGTTCGTCAGTTACGGATAGTGCATGTAGAGACTGCGGACGGGGGGCGGATAGACCTGCAACTGACCTTGTATGAACCGACTACGAAGCTCGAACAGCGCCATGAACTGAGCGTGGCACTGCGCAATCCGGTATCCATCCCATGAAGCATCAGCGCGGTATCGTGCTGCTGCTGGCGCTGGTGTTCAGCATGCTGCTGGCCTTGCTTGCAGCTTCAGCCCTGCGCGATGCACTGGTCGAAACGCGCATGACCGGCGCCATGAGTGATGGCCTGGTGGCATTCGAACAAGCAGAGATCGTGCTGCAGGCCGGTGTCGATGAACTGCAGCGTTCCCCGCCCGACAAGTGCAGCGACTGCCAACCACCTCCACGTCCGCACGACTTGCGAGGCCAATGGCAGAAGATCAAGGACGGCTACTTTCACCTGCAGAACCTGGGCGAAACCGACCGAGCTGCACATATGCCCGAGGGTGAACGGTTCACCTTGTACCGCGTAACAGCCGTCAGCCAGCAACTGACAGCCCGCCAGGTCCTCGAAGCCGTCTACGCCATCCCGACCGCTCAACCACAAGCCCCCCAGCGCATCCTCTGGCGGCAAAGACTGAGGCAGGACTGACATGCAGCAAGGTATGACCCTGATCGAGTTGTTGATTGTCGTGGCCGTGACCGGCATTCTGGCAGCCATTGCCTACCCCAGTTACAGCGACCAGCTCAGGCGAGCCGCACGCAGCGAAGTGGTTGGCCTGCTGCATGACGCTGCCCTGCGCCTGGAGCGCCATCGCGTGCGCACCGGCCAGTACGCCGAGGGCGACCCACAGCTGCCCACTAGCAATCGCCACTACCGCCTGCAGGCCCAACGCGACAGCGACACCTTCACGCTGACCGCCCGCCGGCTGCCTGATGGCCTGATGGCCGAAGATCGCTGTGGCGACTTCCAGCTCGACCAGGCCGGTGTGCAGCGCAATCCGGGCGCCATGGAAAGCAGCGAGCGTTGCTGGGGAAGCTGAAGGCTGAATGATGCCCAGGCATCGCGGATTTACTTCAGGTGTTGGATCGACAGATGAGCAAGCAAGTAGTGGTGGTCGGCGGCGGGGTGATCGGCCTGCTGACCGCGTTCAACCTGGCGGCCAAGGTCGGCCAGGTGGTGGTGTGTGACCAGGGCGAAGTTGGCCGTGAGTCTTCCTGGGCCGGCGGCGGTATCGTTTCTCCGCTGTACCCCTGGCGCTACAGCCCGGCGGTGACTGCGCTGGCGCATTGGTCGCAGGATTTTTATCCGCAACTGGGCGAGCGTCTGTTCGCCAGCACAGGCCTCGATCCTGAGGTGCACACCACTGGCCTGTACTGGCTCGATCTGGACGACGAAGCCGAGGCGCTGGCCTGGGCCGAGCGTGAGCGCAGGCCACTCAGCGCTGTGGATATCTGCGCCGCCTACGATGCAGTGCCGGTGCTTGGTCCAGGTTTCAAGCACGCGATCTTCATGGCCGGTGTGGCCAACGTGCGTAACCCTCGCCTGGTGAAGTCGCTCAAGTCAGCGTTGCTGACACTGCCCAACGTCACCTTGCGCGAGCACTGCCAGGTCAGCGGCTTCGTTCACGAGAATGGGCGCGTGACAGGCGTACACACAGCTGACGGTGTGCTCAAGGCAGATGAAGTGGTGCTCAGTGCTGGCGCCTGGAGTGGCGACCTGCTGCGCACCCTGGGGCTTGAGCTGCCGGTGGAGCCGGTGAAGGGCCAGATGATCCTGTTCAAGTGCGCCGAAGACTTCCTGCCGAGCATGGTGCTGGCCAAGGGGCGCTATGCGATCCCGCGTCGTGACGGGCACATCCTCGTGGGCAGTACGCTGGAACATGCCGGTTACGACAAGACCCCGACCGAGGACGCGCTGGCCAGCCTCAAGGCTTCGGCCATCGAACTGCTGCCAGAGCTGAAGGATGCCATGGTGGTGGGGCACTGGGCAGGACTGCGGCCTGGCTCGCCGGAAGGCATTCCTTACATCGGGCCAGTGCCGGGGCATGACGGTCTGTGGCTGAACTGCGGGCATTACCGCAACGGGTTGGTGCTGGCGCCTGCTTCGTGCCAGCTGTTCACCGACCTGCTGACCGGGGACGAGCCAATTATCGATCCGGCACCGTATGCGCCGGCAGGGCGTTTGGGCTGAGATCGCCGGGCCCACATAGCGGGCCCAATTTCACCGAACTAACAGATTACCGCGATTGGCCAGGCCCTTGCTGCAAGTGTGCCTGGCTGCAATACCAGTCATTCCCCTGCTGTAGCGCCCGGTCGTTGGGCAGATGCACGCCGCAGTGGGCGCAGCGCACCATCTTTAGCGGCGCGTCGAGCTTTGGCTCGGAGTGCGACTGCTGGCTGACTTTGAACTTGCGCCACAGCCAGAACGCGGCGGCGATCAGGGCGATCCAGAAGAGTAGGCGAACCATGGTGTCCAGCTTGTTGGTTGTAGAAGCCGACAGTCTAGGACGCGGGCATAAAAAAAGGGAGGCCTCTGGCCTCCCTTTCTCACTGCGCTTGGATCAGTCGAACAGACCAAAGGTCATGTAGCTGAACCACGAGCGGTCTTTCTCAGCTTCCTTCGGGCCTGCCGGCACGATCGGGTCGCCGTTCTCGTCCTTCGGCAGCAGCTCTTGCGGCATCTCGTCGCGCGCGTCCTGGAACTGCTTGACCACGTCCTGGTTGGCGCGGGTCTCGCCCGGCGGCAGCGGGGTTTCGGTCTCGATCAGGCCCAGGGTGGCCTTGGACAGCCAGCCGCGGCCGTCAGACTCGGTCTGCTTGGGCTGGAACTGGCCATCGACCAGGCTCGGGTGGTCCGGGTAGTTGAGCTTGAGGGTTTCCAGGCTGGTGGCCGCCAGCTCGTCCAGGTGCATCTTCTGGTAAGACTCGACCATGACCGCCAGGCCGTCGCCGACCGATGGGGTTTCCTGGAAGTTCTCGACCACGTAGCGGCCACGGTTGGCAGCGGCCACGTAGGCCTGACGGCTCAGGTAGTAGTCGGCCACGTGGATTTCGTAGGAAGCCAGCAGGTTGCGCAGGTAGATCATGCGCTGCTTGGCGTCCGGCGAGTAGCGGCTGTTGGGGAAGCGGCTGGTCAGCTGGGCGAACTCGTTGTACGAGTCGCGGGCGGCACCCGGGTCACGCTTGGTCATGTCCAGCGGCAGGAAACGCGCCAGCAGGCCACGGTCCTGGTCGAACGAGGTCAGGCCCTTGAGGTAGTAGGCGTAGTCTACGTTCGGGTGCTGCGGGTGCAGGCGAATGAAGCGCTCGGCAGCCGATTTGGCGGCCTCAGGCTCGGAGTTCTTGTAGTTGGCGTAGATCAGCTCGAGCTGCGCCTGGTCGGCGTAGCGGCCGAACGGATAACGCGACTCCAGAGCCTTGAGCTTGTTCACGGCGCTGGTGTAGCTGGAGTTGTCCAGGTCAGCCTGAGCCTGTTGATACAGCTCGGCCTCACTGAGGTTCTCGTCAATGACTTCCTTATTGGAGGAACAGGCCGCGGTGAGCCCGAGGATGGCGATCAGCAGCAGGTGTTTCACTTGCATGGCGGCTTGCGTCCCTTTGACGGCCGCTGTCTTGGGCGGTGCCGTCCTGTTATGATGAGCGCCCCGGCCAACCCCGGGACAAAAGAAGCCGTATTTAACCACAAGCTCGCAGCCGAAACCAAAGGCTGTGCGCCCGCCGAATCGAGCATGTCCGAGATCATTCAACTTAGCGCAGAGGTCCCGTCCGAACTGGGCGGCCAACGCCTCGACCAGGTCGCCGCCCAATTGTTCGCCGAGTATTCGCGTTCGCGGCTTACTTCGTGGATCAAAGAGGGCCGCCTGACGGTCGATGGCGCAGTCGTGCGCCCTCGGGACCCCGTCCATGGTGGTTCGCAACTTATCCTGGAGGCCGAGCAAGAGGCCCAGGGTGAGTGGGTCGCAGAAGATATCGAACTGGATATCGTCTACGAAGATGACCACATCATGGTGATCAACAAGCCTGCCGGGCTGGTTGTGCACCCGGCCGCCGGGCATGCCAGTGGTACGCTGCTCAATGCGCTGCTGCACCACGTGCCAGACATCATCAACGTGCCGCGCGCCGGTATCGTTCACCGCCTGGACAAGGACACCACCGGCCTGATGGTGGTGGCCAAGACCTTGCAAGCGCAGACCAAGCTGGTCGAGCAACTGCAGAGCCGCACTGTCAGCCGGATCTACGAATGCATCGTGGTTGGGGTGGTGATCGCTGGCGGCAAGATCGACGCCCCGATCGGTCGTCACGGCGGGCTGCGCCAGCGCATGGCGGTGACTGACGGCGGCAAGCCTGCGGTCAGCCACTACCGGGTGCTCAAGCGCTTCCGTTCGCACACCCATGTGCGGGTCAAGCTGGAAACCGGCCGTACTCACCAGATCCGCGTGCACATGGCGCATGTCGGTTATCCGCTGGTCGGTGACCAGACGTACGGTGTGCGTTTCCGTATTCCGCCGGCAGCCAGCCCAACCATGGTCGAGGCGGTCAAGACCTTCCCGCGCCAGGCGCTGCATGCGCGGTTTCTGGCGTTAGTCCACCCGATCACCGGTGAGAAGATGAAGTGGGAGTCGCCACTGCCGGACGACTTCGTCTGGTTGCTGTCGCTGCTCAACCAAGACCGCGAGAGCTTTATCGGATGAACGGCCTGATGCAGTCGCTGCTGATCCCCGACTGGCCAGCCCCGGCTTCGGTTCGCGCCTGCGTCACTACCCGTGAGGGCGGCGTCAGCCTGCCGCCCTACGAATCCTTCAATCTCGGCGATCACGTGGGCGATGACCCGGTCGCGGTTACCGAGAACCGCCGACGCCTGAGTGACACCTTCGCCATCCAGCCAGCCTGGCTCAAGCAGGTGCATGGCCTGGTGGTGGCGGATGCCGACCCGGCCGTGGTGGCCGAGGCCGATGCCAGCTGGACTGACCAGCCAGGTATCGCCTGCACCGTGATGACGGCCGATTGCCTGCCGGCGCTGTTCTGTGACCGCGCGGGTACTCGCGTGGCCGCAGCGCATGCCGGCTGGCGCGGGCTGGCGGGCGGCGTGCTTGAGGCGACGCTTGATCGCCTGGCGCTGGCGCCCGAAGAGGTGCTGGTGTGGCTCGGGCCGGCCATTGGCCCCAAGGCCTTCGAAGTGGGGCTGGAAGTGCGCGATGCCTTTACTGCCATGCATCCTGAAGCAGCCAGGGCCTTCGTCGACGGCGAGCGGCCGGGCAAGTTGATGGCCGACATCTACGAGCTGGCGCGCATTCGCCTGGCGGCGCGTGGAGTCACGGCCGTTTATGGCGGTGGCTATTGCACGGTCAGTGATGAGCGGTTCTTCTCCTATCGCCGTACCCCGCAAGGCGGGCGCTTCGCCTCGCTGGTCTGGCTGGCTCCGCGCTAGCCTGTACTGGCCCTTTCGCGGGGCAAGCGCTGATCCAGCAAGTTGACCCCGGTCAAGCCCGCTACGCTTGAATCTTCCAGAATCAGCCTTATCTATAAGGTCATCTCAGGCAGGTTTCTTCATAAACAGGCGCTGTCCATCGCTCCGACCTGCCCTTTTAAGGAAGGTACACCATGCGAATAGACCGTTTGACCAGCAAGCTCCAGCTTGCAATATCCGATGCCCAATCCCTGGCCGTTGGCATGGACCACCCAGCCATCGAGCCCGTGCACCTGTTGCAGGCACTGCTCGAACAGCAGGGCGGTTCGATCAAGCCGCTGCTGATGCAGGTTGGCTTCGACATCAACAGCCTGCGCCAGGCATTGGTTAAAGAACTCGACCAATTACCGAAAATCCAGAACCCTACCGGTGACGTGAACATGTCGCAGGACCTGGCGCGCCTGCTCAACCAGGCCGACCGTCTGGCCCAGCAGAAGGGCGACCAGTTCATTTCCAGCGAACTGGTGGTGCTCGCCGCCATGGACGAGAACAGCAAGCTCGGCAAGCTGCTGCTCAGCCAAGGTGTGAGCAAGAAGGCCCTGGAAAACGCCATCAACAATCTGCGCGGCGGTGCGGCGGTGAATGACGCCAACGCCGAAGAATCGCGCCAGGCCCTGGACAAGTACACTGTCGACCTGACCAAGCGCGCCGAAGAAGGCAAGCTCGACCCGGTGATCGGCCGTGACGACGAAATCCGCCGCACTGTGCAGGTGCTTCAGCGTCGCACCAAGAACAACCCGGTGCTGATCGGTGAGCCTGGCGTGGGTAAGACCGCCATCGCCGAAGGCCTGGCCCAGCGGATCATCAACGGCGAAGTGCCCGATGGCCTGAAAGGCAAGCGCCTGCTGGCGCTGGACATGGGCGCGCTGATCGCCGGTGCCAAGTACCGCGGCGAGTTCGAAGAGCGCCTCAAAGGCCTGCTCAACGAGCTGTCCAAACAGGAAGGCCAGATCATCCTGTTCATCGACGAACTGCACACCATGGTCGGCGCCGGCAAAGGCGAGGGCGCCATGGACGCCGGCAACATGCTCAAGCCGGCCCTGGCCCGTGGCGAGCTGCACTGCGTTGGTGCCACCACGCTCAACGAATACCGCCAGTTCATCGAGAAGGATGCGGCGCTGGAGCGGCGTTTCCAGAAAGTGCTGGTGGAAGAGCCCAGCGAGGAAGATACCATCGCCATCCTGCGCGGCCTGAAAGAGCGCTATGAAGTGCACCACAAGGTGGCCATCACCGACGGTGCAATCATCGCTGCAGCCAAGCTCAGCCACCGCTACATCACCGACCGCCAGCTGCCGGACAAGGCCATCGACCTGATCGACGAAGCGGCCAGCCGCATCCGCATGGAGATCGACTCCAAGCCGGAAGTGCTCGACCGCCTCGACCGTCGCCTGATCCAGCTGAAGGTGGAGTCCCAGGCGCTGAAGAAGGAAGAAGACGAAGCGGCCAAGAAGCGCCTCGAGAAGCTCACCGAAGAAATCGAGCGGCTGGAGCGCGAGTATTCCGACCTGGAAGAGATCTGGGCGTCGGAAAAAGCCGAAGTGCAGGGCTCGGCGCAGATCCAGCAAAAGATCGAGCAGGCCCGCCAGGAGCTGGAAAGCGCCCGTCGCAAAGGTGACCTGAGCCGTATGGCCGAGCTGCAGTACGGGGTAATCCCGGACCTGGAGCGCAGCCTGCAGATGGTTGACCAGCACGGCAAGACCGAGAACCAGTTGCTGCGCAACAAGGTCACCGAGGAAGAGATCGCCGAAGTGGTGTCCAAGTGGACCGGTATCCCGGTTGCGAAGATGCTCGAAGGCGAGCGCGAGAAGCTGCTGAAGATGGAAGAACTGCTGCACCAGCGGGTGATCGGCCAAAGCGAGGCAGTTACTGCTGTTGCCAACGCCGTGCGCCGTTCGCGTGCCGGGCTGTCCGACCCTAACCGGCCAAGTGGTTCGTTCCTGTTCCTTGGCCCGACCGGCGTGGGCAAGACCGAGCTGTGCAAGGCGCTGGCCGAGTTCCTGTTCGACACTGAAGAGGCCATGGTACGCATCGACATGTCCGAGTTCATGGAGAAACACTCCGTGGCTCGCCTGATCGGCGCCCCGCCAGGCTACGTTGGTTATGAAGAGGGCGGTTACCTGACCGAGGCCGTGCGCCGCAAGCCGTACTCGGTGGTACTGCTGGATGAAGTGGAGAAGGCTCACCCGGATGTGTTCAACGTGCTGCTGCAGGTGCTGGAAGACGGCCGCCTGACTGACAGCCATGGCCGCACCGTGGACTTCCGCAACACGGTGATCGTGATGACCTCCAACCTGGGCTCTGCGCAGATCCAGGAGCTGGTGGGGGATCGCGAGGCGCAGCGTGCGGCGGTGATGGACGCAGTGGGTTCGCACTTCCGTCCGGAATTCATCAACCGGATCGACGAAGTTGTGGTGTTCGAGCCACTGGGCCGCGAGCAGATCGCCGGTATTACCGAGATCCAGCTTGGCCGCCTGCGCAGCCGCCTGCTCGAACGCGAACTGTCGCTGAGCCTGAGCCCAGAGGCCTTGGACAAGTTGATCGCTGTGGGTTACGACCCGGTATATGGCGCACGGCCGCTGAAGCGGGCGATCCAGCGCTGGATCGAAAACCCGCTGGCGCAGCTGATCCTGGCAGGCAAGTTCATCCCAGGGACGGCGATTACCGCCAAGGTGGAAGGCGACGAAATCGTCTTTGCCTGATTGCAGGTGTGAACAAGCCCCGCTTCGGCGGGGCTTTTTTGTGTCTTCCTGTGGCCTCTTCGCGGGACAAGCCCAGCAAATCCGGGGCTTTCCGGGCATTTGGGATAACTTGCTGAAATTTTTGAAATTTCTGCTTGCATCAAAAATCGAGTGCCCCTAATATACGCCGCGTTGTCAGGCACTAAGCGAATCACCAGCAACATCGGTGACCGCAAAACAACTTACAAATCAGTAAGTTGAATGAAAAAAAGTGGTTGACAAGCAAAACGAAGAATGTAGAATAGCCGGCCTCAGCAGCGACAACGCGAAAGCGAAGAAGCTAAAGAGTCCGAAGCGAACACAGTCTTCGGAGTAGCAGTGAAGTAAGTTGTACCGAAGTTCAGTTCCGCGATAGCTCAGTCGGTAGAGCAAATGACTGTTAATCATTGGGTCCCTGGTTCGAGTCCAGGTCGCGGAGCCAATCTCGGGGTGTAGCGCAGTCCGGTAGCGCGCCTGCTTTGGGAGCAGGATGTCAGGAGTTCGAATCCCCTCACCCCGACCATTTTCCGGGTCGTTAGCTCAGTTGGTAGAGCAGTTGGCTTTTAACCAATTGGTCGTAGGTTCGAATCCTACACGACCCACCATGTAAAAAGGGGCATCTCGAGCGAGGTGCCCTTTTTTTTAAGCAAGACCTCGGGGTGTAGCGCAGTCCGGTAGCGCGCCTGCTTTGGGAGCAGGATGTCAGGAGTTCGAATCCCCTCACCCCGACCATTTTTGGGTCGTTAGCTCAGTTGGTAGAGCAGTTGGCTTTTAACCAATTGGTCGTAGGTTCGAATCCTACACGACCCACCATGAACAAAGGGCATCTCGAACGAGATGCCCTTTTTCATTTGCCTCGAAAAAATGGTCAAAAAGAAGGGCCGCCTGAGCGACCCTCCGATTTTTATCAGTGCAGCTTCAATCGTGGCTCTGTGCCCCGACCGATCTTGCTGCCCAGCATCATCAACGCCGTGCGGACGAACCCATACAGCGCCATCTGGTGCATGCGGTACAGCGACACGTAGAACATCCGCGCCAGCCAGCCCTCCAGCTTCACGCTGCCCATCAGGTTACCCATCAGGTTGCCCACTGCGGAGAAGCGCGACAGCGACACCAGCGAACCGTAATCCTTGTACTCGTAGGTCGGCAGCGCCTTGTTCTCAAGGCGCGCCTTCAGGCTCTGCGCCAGCATCGAAGCCTGCTGGTGCGCGGCTTGGGCCCGTGGTGGCACGTTGCGGTCGCTACCCGGTTGCGGGCACGCGGCACAGTCACCGAAGGCGAAGATGTTGTCGTCGCGGGTGGTCTGCAGGGTAGCGCGCACCACCAGCTGGTTGATGCGGTTGGTTTCCAGGCCGTCGATGTCCTTGAGGAAGCCCGGCGCACGGATACCCGCCGCCCACACCTTGAGGCTGGCCTGGATCACTTCACCGTCCTTGGTCTTCAGGCCGTCCTCGGTCACTTCACTGACGGCCGCGTTGGTCATCACCTTCACCCCAAGTTTTTCCAGGGTCTTGTGCACCGGCACGCTGATACGCTCCGGCAGCGCAGGCAGCACGCGCGGGCCGGCCTCGATGATGGTGATATGCATGTCCTTGGGCTGGATGCGATCCAGGCCATAAGCCGCCAGTTCGTGGGCCGCGTGGTGCAGCTCTGCCGCCAGTTCCACACCGGTGGCACCGGCGCCGACGATAGCCACGCTGATTTGCTCGCTGGCCACGTCGCCGGCGTGGGCACGCAGGTAGTGGTTCAGCAGCTGCTGGTGGAAACGCTCGGCCTGCTTGCGGGTGTCGAGGAACAGGCAGTGCTGCGCCGCGCCCAAGGTGCCGAAGTCGTTGGTGTTGGAGCCGACGGCGATGACCAGGGTGTCGTAGCTCAGGGTGCGCGCAGGCAGCAGCTCGCGGCCTTCTTCATCGAGGGTGGCAGCCAGTTGGATCTGCTTGCCTTCACGGTCCAGGCCGCTCATGCGCCCCAGCTGGAAGTTGAAGTGGTTCCACTTGGCCTGGGCCACGTAGTTCAGTTCGTCTTCCGAGGAGTTCAGCGAGCCGGCGGCCACTTCGTGCAGCAGGGGTTTCCAGATGTGCGTGAGGTTGGCGTCGACCAGGGTGATCTCGGCCTGCTTGCGCTTGCCCAGGCTTTTACCCAGGCGGGTCGCCAGTTCCAGGCCGCCGGCGCCGCCGCCGACAATCACGATGCGATGAGTCATGGGGATATCTCATAAGGTTTACGGAATTCGTGGCCCCAGGGGCCGGCCGCAAACTGCGCGAGGAGAGGGCGAGCGCAAAGCAGCTCATAGCACCAGTTCACTCAGCAGGCGGCTGATGAGACCCAACCCGATGGTCACGGCCAGTACCAGCACAAGGAGCAGCCAGGGCCGAAAAGGCCGGCGCTCGACTTGGTGCTGGGGGGCTCGCAGATACTCATCGACACGACGCTGATCTTCCGGGTTCAGGCGGCTGGTCATGGTGGGCCTCGTCAGGTAGACGTTTGTGACTGCACGAACGCCACAGCGTTCATGCAAGCGCATTCAAACAAATGATAATGCTTTCTATCCCTGGCGCCGAGTTTACGCCATCGCAAAGACTCTCGGCAGTGGATCAAAGACTGATGCCCACGTCGAAGACGATGCTGCGCCCCAGGTTACCGCGCAGAAAATCCGGTGCGTCGGGGTGGGCGAACAGCACCCGGGCGAATGTCGGTCCGACCAGCGACAGCGAGCGCCAGCCCTGGCGCAGGTATTCGGTGGGCGGCGGAAAGTGGGTGTTGAGGTCGAGCACTTCGCGCTTGAGGCTGGCGAAGGCGATGATGTCCAGCTCGCTCAGGTCCAGCCCGCGCTCGCGGTAGTTGTGCGCCTTCTTGCGCAGGGTCGGCGCCAGGCGCCCGAGCAGCTCGGCGGCAGCGATGCGCCGGGGGCGGGCTTCGCGGCGCACCAGCTGGGCCAGGGAAAAGGCACTGCGCCGACGCTGCAGCTCTTCTCGCCACTCGTCATTCAGCCGGCGGCCTTCGTCGAGCACGAAGAACACCTCGAATGCCGCATCGCGGAACAGCACGTCCGGGGGCTCCTGGCCGGCAGGGGTGAAGTCCTCGCTGCGGTAAGGGATGTTCAGCCCTTGCAACAGACGCTGGCACACCCACCGCTCCCGCTCCCACTTGCGGGCGTTGGAGAGAAAGGCATTGGCTTGTTCGGCCTGGATGGTAAGCAGGCGCAGGTAGTCTGAGTCATCCATGGGAACAAGCTTAGCCGCTAATCGATGACGGTAAGATGCTGTTTGTGCGTGGGAAACGGGGCAGGGTGTAGACTCAGTTTGTCCACACGGCCGAAAGGGATATGTTCCAGGTGATCAGCGCGCAGGTTTTATCCACAACCAGCCTTGCCGTGGGCTGGCTTGGCTACGTGCCGTTGCTGATCTGGGCAGCCAGCCGCACGCGCTGGGTCGAGTTGGTGACCGACCGACGCCGCCAGCACCTATTGTTTGGCACGGTATTCTGCCTGTTTGCCCTGTGGCTGGTCAGGCGCGATTTCGATACGGGCGTGTCGTATCACTTTATCGGCATGACAGCGGTGACCTTGTTGTTGGACTGGCCGCTGGCCGTTGTGGGCGGTTTCCTCGCCCAATTGGGGTTGCTGGCGCTAGGGCGGCAGGACCTTGCGGCGCTTGGGGTCAACGGCTTGCTGTTGGTGGGCTTGCCGGTGCTGATCACCGAGGTGTGTGCGATCCTGGTCGAGCGGGCGCAACCGCGCAACCTGTTTGTTTATATCTTCTGTTCAGGTTTTTTCCCCGCTGCGTTGACGGTGCTGATCTGCGTGCCGGTGGCGTTGGGGGTGTTATGGCTGGATGGTCGCTTTGCGCTGCCGGAGTGGCTCAGCGATTTTATCGGCTACCTGTGGTTGATGATGTTCCCGGAGGCGTTCATCAACGGCATGGTGATCAGTGCCCTGGTGGTGTTTTGCCCGGAGTGGCTGGAGACATTCAACCGCACCCGCTATCTGCAGGCACCGTGGAAGGATGATGAGCGCTGATTTCTCTATTGGCTGTACCGGCCTTTTCGCGGGTGAACCCGCGAAGAGGCCGCCACAGGCAGGCTAGGATTCAGCTCAGTGCCGCGGCTCCAGATCCCCTGAGAACAGCTCATCTTCCGAATCCGGCGCCACCGGAATCTTGTGTTCTTCCGCCGCCCAGGCGCCCAAGTCAATCAGCTTGCAGCGATCGGAACAGAACGGCCGGAACGCGTTCTTCTCGTTCCATTCCACAGGTGCGCCACAGGTCGGGCAATCGACGGTCAATGGCTGGCTCATGGCTGGCCTCCTCGTAAAGTCAGGTAAAAGTGGTGCAGGCGGTCAATCTGCTCGTACAGTGCGGCCAAATCGCCGTCATTGACCACCACATCGTCGGCATGGCCCAGGCGCTCCTCACGGGCCAGCTGGGCCTTGAGAATGGCCTGCACCTGCTCGGGGCTGGTGTTGTCACGCGCCAGGGTGCGCGCCACCTGCAGTTCCTGCGGTACATCGATCACCAGCACGCGCTGGACCTGCTGGTACTGGCCCGACTCGATCAGCAGCGGCGACACGTACACTGCATAGGGTGATTCAGCCTTGGCCAGGTAACTGAAGATCTCCTGTCCGATCAACGGGTGCAGCAGTTGCTCCAGCCACTTGCGCTGCGCCGGGTCGGCGAAGATCAGCTGGCGCAAGGCCGCACGATCAAGCTGGCCATCGTCCTGCAGCACGCCGGGGCCGAAGCGCTCGACGATGCTGGCCAGTGCCGGGCGGCCGGGCTCGACCACCCAGCGCGCCGCCTGGTCGGCGTCGACCAGGTGCACGCCAAGTTCGACGAAGCGCTCGGCGGCGGCGCTCTTGCCGCTGCCAATACCGCCGGTCAGCCCGAGAATCCAGGGGGTGAAGGCCTTGGTGGTCATCACATTCCAAACAGTTGCAGGTAGAAGGCGTATATTTCATCACCCCAGAGCACAGCAATCCACCCCGCAATGGCCAGATAAGGGCCAAAGGGTATTGCCGTGCCGACGGATTGCCTGCGCACGCGCAACAGGCACAGGCCCGCCACCACGCCGATCACCGATGACAGCAGCAATGTCACCGGCAATACCTGCCAGCCGCCCCAGGCACCGATCAGCGCCAGCAGCTTGAAGTCGCCATAGCCCATGCCCTCCTTGCCGGTGATCAATTTGAACACCCAATACACCGACCACAGGCTCAAGTACCCTGCCACCGCGCCCCACAGCGCACGGGGCAACGGCACCACGGTGTCGAAGGCATTGACGATCAAGCCCAGCCACAGCGTCGGTAGCACCAGCACATCGGGCAATATCTGCTGGTCATGGTCGATCAGGCTCATGGCCAGCAGGCTCCAGGTCAACAGCAGCAGGGCCAGCGCCTCAATGCCTGCGCCGGAATGCCAAGCCACCACCATCGACACCAGCGCACAGGCCAGCTCAACCAGTGGATAACGCGCGCTGATCCGCTGCTTGCACGCCGAGCAGCGCCCGCGTAATGCCAGGTAACTCAGTATCGGGATGTTCTCCCAGGCGCGGATCGCATGCTTGCAATGCGGGCAGTGGGAAGCGGGGAGGGACAGGTTGAAACGCTCGTGCTCGGTGGTCGGCAGGCCCAGCACCTCCTGCGCCTCACGCTGCCACTGGCGTTCGAGCATGATCGGCAGGCGATGCACCACCACATTGAGGAAGCTGCCCACCAACAGGCCTAGCACAGCCGCCAGGGTGATGAAGTACGCCGGCTGCTCGGCCAGCAAAGTCCACGAAGTCATGTTCAGATCAAGCTTCCCAACTGGAAGATCGGCAGGTACATCGCCACCACCAGGCCACCAACCAGCAAGCCCAGGATCAGCACGATGGCCGGCTCTAGCAGGCTGGTCAACTGGTCCAGCGTCTGGCTGACCTGTTCCTCGTAATGGCTGGCGGATTTCTCCAGCATCTGGTCCAGCGTGCCGCTGGATTCACCGATGGCGGTGAGTTGTACCAACAGTGGCGGAAACAGCGGTTCAATCGCCATCGCCTGATTCAGCGCCTGCCCGTTGGCCATTCCCTGGCGCAAGCGCTGCACCGCCTGCTCGTGCAGGTCGTCACCGCAGGCCTTGGCCACGGTGACCAGCGCATCCAGCAACGGCACCCCGGCAGCATAGGACGTGGCCAGGGTGCGAGCGAAGCGCGCCAGGGCCGCCTGGCTCAACAGCCTGCCAAACACAGGAAGGCGCAAGGCCTGTGCAGTTAGCCACAAGCGTGCTGGCGCATGCTTCTGATACAGCCGGGTCAAGGCGAGTCCCAGGCCAACCGCGGTTATCAACAGCAGCGGCGCATAGCGCCCCAGGCCTGTGGACAAGTCGATCACCCACTGCGTGAAGGCCGGCAGCGCGGTATCGAAACCGGCAAACAGGCTCTCGAAACGCGGAATTACCTCTAGCAACAACACCGCCGAAACCCCCAATCCGGTCAGCAGCAGCAGTAACGGATAGAGCATCGCCTTGCGCACGCGTTTACGCAGTACCTGGCGCTGCTCCAGCATCCCCGCCAGTTGTTCCAGCTGCCGATCGAGCGTGCCGGACTGCTCACCCACGCGAATCAGGTTGCAGTACAACCCATCGAACCACGCCGGGTGCCGCTGCAGTGCATCCGCCAGCCCCAGGCCCGAAGCCACATCCCGTTTCAATTTTTCCAGCAACGCTGCCTGCCCCGTACTGCAGCCGCTGCGCCCCATCACCTCGAAGGCCTGCAGCAGCGGCACCCCGGCCTTGAGCAAGGTCGCCAGCTGCCGGCTAAAGCCTGCAGGGTCAGTCTTTTCCCGAGCCCTTGGCAAACGCCATTCAAACCCGCCAGCCGCCCGCAGGCTGAGCACGCGAATGCCCTGGCGCTGCAAGCCGGCCCGCGCATAGGCCGGGCTGCGCCCGCTGACCTGGCCGCTGACATCGGCGCCGCTGGCATCGGTGCCGCGCCAGGTATAGAGGTGTGTGGATGGGTTCATGCAAAGGTCCTTTTCTGCCCGTGCGACAAGCCTGGAAACAGCTTGCCGCGTCCATGAGTGGGCGTGCTTCCGTGATGCTCACTAGAGTAGTTCAGCGAAGATGACGCCCTGGCGGGCAGGGGTGACAAAAGGTTTCTGTTCAGGCCTACTGCGCCGCTGCCAGCTGGGGGCGAACCTGACCCCCATGAGTACACGTATCAAAAGGAAATCGTTCATGAAAGGGCAACGCGGTATCACCCTGATCGAACTGATGATCGTCGTCGCGATCATCGGCATTCTGGCGACCATCGCCATCCCGATGTACACCAACCACCAGTCCCGCACCAAGGCTGCGGCCGGGTTGCTGGAGATCAGCGCGCTGAAGACAGCGATGGAGCTGCGGTTGAATGAAGGCAAGGATGTGGGGAGTGTGGCTGAGTTGGGTGGGCAGCCGGCTACGGCGAACTGTGCGATCACGGTGAGCAGCAAGGCGGCTGACGGGACTGGGACGATTGCGTGCACCTTGGCTGATGCGCCGGCCAATGTGGTTGGCAAGAGCCTGACCCTGACCCGCTCGCCTGCTGGCTGGAGCTGCACCACCAACATCGAGGAAGACCTCGCGCCGAAGGGCTGCAAAGCGTCCTGAGGGGAGGGGAATAAGGCCGGGGAAACAGGGGTTTACGCGGCGGGTGTGGCAGTGGTACGTTGCGCTACACGCCGGTGTAGCTCAGTCGGTAGAGCAGCGCACTCGTAACGCGAAGGTCGTAGGTTCGATTCCTATCTCCGGCACCATCCAGCTGTTCCGATACGTCTCCCCTTGTATACGGAACCCCATGAAAAGCCCGCCAAGTGCGGGCTTTCTTGTTTCTACCTGTCTCGTTCTGTCTCTAGGCATATACCGATTTTAGGTATACGTTAGGGTATACGCCGGTTCGACGAGAAAACGTATACCTATGGCACGCACCGTTACGCCCCTCTCAGACCCCAAATGCGAGGCCGCCAAGCCGCGGGACAAGGACTACACCCTGTTTGACGGCCAGGGCCTGTTTCTGCTGGTCAAGAAGAACGGCAGCAAGATCTGGCGCATGAAGTTCAAGCGCCCGGATGGCAGGGAGGGGCTGGCCACCTTCGGCAACTACCCCGCATTGACGCTCAAAGCCGCCCGTGAGCGCCGGGCCGAAGCGCTGGAATTGTTGGCGCATGGCAAAGACCCGATCGAGAGCGCCAGGCAGGTGAAGGTCGAAGCGGCGAATGCGAGGGCCAACACCTTCGGCGTGCTGGCCAAGGACTGGCATGAGGCCTGTTCCAAGAAATGGTCACCAGGTCATGCCGCGACGGTGTGGCGGCGGATCGAAACTTACCTGCTCCCGGCCTTGGGCCAGCGCCCGGTGGCCGGCCTGAAGACCCGCGACCTGCTGGCGCCGCTCAAGGCGGTGGAGAAGCGCGAAGTTCTGGATACCGCTGGCCGGCTACGGCAGTACATGACCGGAATCATGCGTATGGCCGTACAGCACGGGCACATCGACACCAACCCAGCGGTGGACCTCCAGGGCGCAACCGCCACACGCAAGACTGTCCACCGGCCTGCGCTGGCGCTGGATCGGCTGCCTGAGCTGCTGCAAAGAATCGACAGCGACACCGGCAGGCCGCTGACGCGATTGGCCACCCAGCTCACCCTGCTGGTCTTTATCCGGTCCAGTGAGCTGCGGTTCGCTCGCTGGCCAGAGATCGACGCCGGTCGCTCCATGTGGGAGATCCCCGGCGAGCGCCAGCAGATCGAAGGCGTGAAGAACTCGCACCGCGGCTCCAAGATGAGCACGCCCCACCTGGTACCTCTCAGTCGTCAGGCTCTGGCCACGCTCGAGCAGGTGCGCCAGCTCACCGGGCGTTTCGACCTGGTGTTCGCCGGTGATAGCAATCACTGGAAGCCCATGAGCGAGAACACGGTGAACAAGGCGCTTCGGCGTATGGGTTACGACACCAAAACCGAAGTGTGCGGCCACGGGTTCAGGGCTATGGCCTGTTCCGCCCTCGTCGAGTCGGGACTGTGGAGCAAAGACGCGGTGGAGCGCCAAATGAGCCACCAGGAGCGTAACAGCGTGCGGGCGGCGTACATCCACAAGGCCGAATACATCGAGGAGCGCCGGCTGATGGTTCAGTGGTGGGCGGACTACCTCGATGCGAACCGCGAGAAGCACGTTACCCCATACGACTACGCGCATCGTGCTGAGCTGAATGCCAATGTGGTGCCGATCAAGAGGGCCTGAAGCGGGCCTTCCATTGCCCACATAGGCAGATATAGACTCAATGCCATTACTGTTTGAATAGCCAGTATTTGGGCTGGTGTGGCCTATCAGAGTCTTTTTTGCCTAGGGCATTTGAGATCGAATCAACTCGAGAGTACCGGAATGAGCAGAACCTACTACGACCAAAAATTGAAGTTTTTCGTTATTGGCATGCTTGTTGGCACGGTTGAGCTGGCTCTTTTTTTGTACATGAAAAGAAATATTGGTGAGGGTGTGGCGTGGGCTATTCATGGCGGCTTATTAGGGATGGTGTGCGCCGCTTGGGGTATGTCTAATCTCCTAAAAAATATTCACAGAATTGATGAAGAAGAGGCTGGTGTAGTTGCCCAGAAAACTACATTGACATTGCCGCAGCGAAGTCCAGTGACATACGAAGTGACTCCTGGTGCGGTGACTTTTCCATACGCCACCAAAGCATTGCATGCGGCGAGTGCGGCCGCTTCGAAATTTTGGGTGGATTACGACCCCGATCGCCCACCGCTGCAAAAAACCGTGCAAAGCTTCCTTGTGGATCAAGGAATCCCAGTGCGTCAGGCCGTTGAGCTCGCCAGTGCGATCAAGCCTGACAGTATGTCAGAGGCCCCTGACACCCAGGCCTGAAGCGGTCGCGGCGGCATGACATGTTGACATGTCGCAACGTCAGATATTCCCGTCATTAAGATCGACATTGCAGCCTGTTTTCCGTCCTCATCAACAACGAGAAACAGGTATGACCAACATTCTTCATTCGTCGCCAGCGGTTGCTGATGTTCGATCGTTTTGCGATCCGGCCACTACCCTGATCCGTATTCCAGAAATGGAGGCAATCACGGGTTATAAGCGCCCAACCATTTACAAGCGGCTCAAAGATGATCCGAGCTTTCCCAAGCCGGTACCGCTGAGTAATAGTAAGTCTCGCGGAGCTCCGGTTGCGTGGGTTTTGGCCGAAGTTCAGGAGTGGGTGCGCCAGCGCATCGCATTGCGCGAGGTGGCCTAAAATGAAAAAGGCCACGATCCCCGAAGAGAAACGCAGCCAGTCGCAAGGCGATATTACCACCAGCGCCAGCCCCGCCCAACTGCTGGAGACTGCCCCAACCAAGATCGCCCGCGTCCTGGTGTACGTCCGCCACTTCGGCACCCTCAATCGCTTCGAGGCGCCGCGCTGGGTCGGTGACACCTGCCTGAACTCGACCATTCCCGTGCTGGAGAGCAGTTACGGCCTGGTGTTCGAGCACATCCCCGAGAAGTCGCCCAACAACTGGGGCGAACCCTGCGACTGTACCCGTTACCGCCTGCTGGAAAGCTCGCATGAGCACGCGGACAAGGTGCTGGCGCTGATGTTCAACCGTGCGGCAAAACGCCAGAAGGTGGCCGCATGAGCGCTCGTATCGTTCCACTCGACTACGAAGGCCAGGCCGTGCGGTTCAACGGTGACGGCTGGCTTCATGCAACCGAGATTGCCGACCGTTTCGGCAAGCGGCCAAACGATTGGCTTAGCCTCCCCTCGACCATCGAATACCTGGAAGCACTCAACCGTCGCACCGTTACCGGATCATCTGGTAACGCCTGGTCGATGACCAAGCGCGGCGGTAAAAACCAAGGCACCTGGCTTCACCCGAAGCTGGCCGTAGCCTTCGCCCGGTGGCTTTCGGTGGACTTCGCTGTTTGGTGCGATGAGCAGGTAGAAGCCCTGCTGCGCGGTGACATGAAGTCCTGGACCAACGCCCGCCGTGAGGCTGCCATCGGCCACAAGGCCGTGTGTGACGCCATCGCGCTCAACTGTGAAGCCCACGGCAAGACGCCGCAGAAACACCACTTCATCAACGAATCGCGGCTCATCAATCAGGTTATCACCGGCTCATTTTCGGGCCGGGATCGTGACCAGTTGAACGCTGCCGAACTGGAAATTGTCACCCTGGCCGAGCTGCGCGATTCGGGGCTGATCTGCGCGGGTATGACCTATGCCGAGCGCAAGACCAACCTGCTGGCCTACGTCCGTAAATTGCAGGACAAGCACCAGCGGAGGATTGCCGCATGAATTCCGCCATCCACCCAGCGCTGCCGTTGTCCAATCTGAAACAGGGGGTTGCATCCACTCCCGCCCGCATGTATCGTCCGGTCGTCGCTGCAAATTCAGCGACCGGGTTTGGCGACCCGATCAGTAAACGGCGCATAGGCGCCCCCATGACGATTGCAGGCGCTTTTTTTGCGCTCGCAGCTTCGTGTTATGGCGGCTGTGCGCGGGAGACCTTCGGGTCTGCCGGGTTCCGTTTACCCCGGTTCGCCAACCTGCGCACAGCTGCCACCATAATTCGTTTGGCGACGATCCGTGGCAGCTCCATTCAAGTAAACGGAGCTGTACCCGTGCAAGACGCTATCGCTGTACCCGTAATTCGTATCCGCGCCGCTGCCCACCGCGCAATGGCCATCGCTGCCCTTCACGCCGACTCCAGCCTTGCCACGCGCCTCAAGCGCTACAACGCCGCGATGGCGAAAGCTCGTGCCCTGGAAGCCGCAGGGGGTGCGCTGTGATGTTGCATACCTTGCCAGCCACCATGACCCTTGAAGGCGAGGTGCTTTCAGAGGCGGTGCTCGACGCTCGTGCCATGTGCTCGATGAACTTTGCCAGGGATGAATTCAACAAGCTTTACGAGCTGCTCTATCCCATGTGTTCGAGCCATGAGGAAGGGCCGATGTGCGACATTGCGCGGCATCTGGAGCAGGTCCGAATTTTCAGCCGTAATTTCTGCTGGGCGCATCGCCACCTGGGAGCCTCGTATGGCGTTGTAGGCGAGCGCGCAGGCATGGATGACGAGGTGATCGTATGACCTCCAACATCCACATGCCTGACGACACTCAAGACGATCTGCGCGACGTACAAAGCGTGCTGGTGCTGCTGAGCATGGCCCTGGCGGTGATCGCCGCGCCCACCACGCCAGTCATCCTCGCCCGCGTCACCGCCGTGATGGCGCAGCACACCGCTATGGCCTGGGCAGAAATGCTGGCCGGCGTGATCGCTGAGCAAGGGGGTGACCTGTGAAGACCGATACCACCTTACGCATCACCCGCACGCAATATCGTGGTTTCGCCGAGATGGCCAAGGAGAGCGGCCTGGCTTTGACGATTGCCACGTTCACTGAGCTTGGTGGCATCTGGGGCGAATACAGCTGCTGGGCGCAGCCGATTGTTCGTGACGCTTTGAGCGATCAAGCCCAGCGTGACGAGCGGGTTGCTATCAAGCTGGCTACCAGCATCAATGCGAGCCGTTTCCGCAGCGCTGCTCGCCCGGAAATCGACTGGTCGGCGCTGGATGACAGTGAGATTTATCCATTCATCTTGCATCACGAGATTGGCCACCACCTCGACAACTTCTCGCTCTGGGACTTGATCCTCGCTCCCGATCAGGTCGTAGGCGACCAATGCCACAAGGTGATGTACCGCGTGAACGAGATGCTGGCAGACCGTTATGCGTGGGAGCAGGTGCGGCCTGGCGAGCCACTGCCGCTGAGCGAGACGGGTAAGCGCATGCAGGAGGTAATGGCCTATGACCTGGATCTGTTGCAAAGGCACCTCCCCCGGAAGCGCAGAAAGCCCAGGGCATTGCCGGGCGGCCAGTACGCCTACGTGCCTGCCTCGATGCTGAAAACCGAGGAACTGGCCGCATTCGTCGGGCCGCACGTCTCCCCGGCGCTGATTGAGCACACCCGAAACCACCGCCGCGTTCATCGCCGCGACTCCAGACTGAGGGGTTAAAAATGACCAGTTTTCAACAGCGCCTCGCTGCGCTGACGGGATCGGCTTGCCCGGAGAAAGCCACCGAGCTGTTTTACGTGAGTCATCCAAAGGCCGAACGGGCCTTACTGGGGCCGTTCTTGAGCCAGGCCGACGCCGAGTGCGGGCGCGTAGTTTTGCGTAGCGCCGATGCCGTTGTGACTTCAAGCCTGGTCGAGTCGCTGGACGAGCTGACCTACTGGCACGCGGTGAACAATGGCCAGGTCTGCCGGGCCTTCGCTGGCGTCGGGGGGTGAGCCATGAGTAAGGTCACGCCGATTCGCCGCAAGGGTGCCGGTGGTCCACCGTCTACTGGCGCTCACATCGACAGCGCCAGCTATTTGTTGCTGGCTCAGACCCTGGTGGGTTTCTTGGAGCTGCGCATTGCCGAGGGTGATGCGGGCCGCCACTGCCCCGAGCTGGAGCGCCTGACCCAGCAATTGGAACGGCTGGCCAAGCGCTTCACGCCTCCGCAGGGGGCCGCATGACTGATCCTGTGATCTTGTTCCGTGACGTGCTCCAGTCGGCCTATGGTCCGCTCGACTGGCTGCCCCTGGACGATGGCGACATTCACCGCTTCCACGTCCCCGGCGACAAGCCCGGCACGCTCAATGGCTGGTACTGCCTGTTTGCTGATGGCATTGCCTCGGGCGCGTTCGGGAGCTGGAAGACGGGCGGCACCAACACCTGGTGTAGCCGTGAACCGGTGGACGCCCGCGAAGCTGAGCAGGTGCGCCAGCGCATCGAGCAAGCCCGGCGCCAGCGGGAGGCCGAACGGCAGCGGCGCCAGCTCAGAGCGGCCGGCCTGGCGCAGCGCTGGTGGCGTGATGCCCGTCGTGCTGATCCGGCCCACCCCTACCTGGTCGCCAAGGGCATTCGCGCCCATGGCCTGCGCCAGCGTGGTGACGACCTGCTGATCCCGCTGTACGCCGGCGGCGTGCTGGTGAACCTGCAACGGATCGCCCCGGACGGCGACAAGCGCTTCCTGTATGGCGGGCGCATCAAGGGCGCCTATTCGCCCCTGGGACGCATCACGCCAGGCAGGCCGTTGTGTATCTGCGAAGGCTGGGCCACGGGCGCCACGCTTCACGAGAGCGGCTACACGGTCGCTTGTGCGATGAACGCCGGGAACCTGAAACCGGTGGCGGTGGCGCTACGGGCCGACCACCCCGGCACCGAAATCATCATCGCCGGCGACGACGACCGCGAAACCGAGGCCGAGGGCAAGGGTAACCCGGGGCGCACCGCCGCCCATGACGCCGCAGCCGCATGTGGTGGTCTGGTGACTTTCCCCGAGTGGCCGGCCGATGCGCCGCTGACCCTTTCCGACTTCAACGACCTCGCCGCCTGGAGGTGCCGCCATGCGTCCGCCTGATAACAACGTCATCAACCTGCGCCCCGAAGCGCCCAAGGTCGAGCCTGATCGCCCGTGCTGGGGCGTGTACGAACACTGGGTAACCAATGAGAAGGGCCGCAGGCTCAAGCCCGGTGTGTACTGGCACGGCTTTAAGCGCAGCGCCGGCGACGACGACAACGACGACGACAAGGCCGACCGCCCCATCACTGACGAGTGGATCGCCACGCCCGTGACCGTCGCCGCTCGCACCACCAACAGCGATGACGGCAGCGAAGGCCGGTTTCTGCGCCTGCTCACCGACAGCGGCCCCAAGGAATGGATCATTCCCATGGAGGTGTTCGGTGGGAGCGGCGAGGACGCCAGGCGGACGCTGTTCGGCATGGGCGTCATCATCGCCTTGAAGAAGCGCGGCCAGTTCATGGAGTACCTGCTGGACCAGCGCCCTGCAGAGGTGTTCTCGACCACCTGCCGGCCCGGCTGGCATGAGTCAGGTGCCTTTGTGCTGCCTGGGCGCACCATCGGCAGCGACAAGGTGCGTTATCAAGCCAGCGCCAAGGGGCAAAACCTGTTCAGTGTGCGCGGTAGCCTGGACGGCTGGAAGGTCGAGGTAGCGGCCAAGTGCGAGGGCAACCCTGTGCTGACCCTGGCCATTGGCTGCGCCCTCGCTGGCCCGCTGCTGAGCCTGGTGGGCGTGCTGGGTGGCGGTGTTCACCTGGTGGGCGACAGTTCCAGCGGCAAGTCGCTGGCGCAATTGATCGGCTCGTCTGTATGGGGCGACCCGGGCATCTTCGCTGCGTCCTGGGATATGACCAAGGGCGGTCTGGAAATCGAGGCATCGAGCCGCAACGACACCATGCTGCCCCTGGACGAGATCAAGCGGGCCGACCCCAAGCGCGTCCAGGAAATGGCTTACTCCCTCGCCAACGGCCAGGGCAAGGGCACCATGACCCGCGACCGGGAGGCCCGAGGCAAACTGAGCTGGCGCCTGCTGGCGCTTTCCAGTGGTGAGCGGTCCCTGTCCGAGCACGCGGCCATCAGCGGTAACGCAGCCCATGCTGGCGCTGAGCTGCGCATGGTGGATGTGAACGCCGGTACCCGTACGCATCGCGCCTTCGATGAATTGCACGGCCTGGAGGGCGCCGACTTCCACCGCCAGCTCACGGTGGCCGTAGGAGCGAACCATGGGCACATCGGGCCGGCCTTTGTGGAGAAGCTGCTGGCCAGCGATGACCGCCCCGGCCTGCTCGAGGACTTCGCCGGTATCCGCGCCCAGTTCGTCGAGGACAACGCCCAGGCCGGGCGGGTGGCGGATCGCTTCGCGGTGATCGCGCTGGCGGGCGAAATGGCCATTGCCTACGACCTGTTGCCCTGGACACCGGGCACCGCTCTGGCCGACTGCCAGTTGCTGTACGGCGAGTGGCTGAGTCGGGTGGGCGGTGGCAATGCCGAAGACCGCCAGATCCTGGCCGGCATCCTCGACTTCATCGACAAGCACGGCAGCAGCCGGTTTTCGGACGTAGAAGACCAGACGCCGGACACCAAGGTGTTCAACCGCGCAGGGTACTGGGAGGTGGTTGGCACCAAGCGGCTGTACCTGTTCAACAAGTCCGCACTGACTGAGGCCGCCCATGGTCACGGGCTGGCGCGGGTCGTGAAAGCGCTGGAAGGCGCTGGTGCTCTCGCCAAGCACGATACCGACCGGGACAGCCGCAGGACCAAGAAGTACCGCCTGCCTGCTGGTGGGTCTGCCCGCCTGTACGTGATCGATCCCGACGCCATGGATAGCGAAGGCGGTGGCCTATGACCGTAATCACCACCCAACGCCAATGCCCGAATCCACAGGAACCTAAAAACGTGGGGAACAGGGGGAACGGGGGAACAGCCAGTAAATACGCGCCCTGTAGCCGTTCCCCCTTATTGAAGTGTTGGGGAACAGGGGGAACACAACCATGTTTTTAAATATAAGCACCTGTGGGGCAACATCTGTTTGGTTATCACCGTTCCCCCGTTTTTCGGGTGGGGAACACGTACCCCCTCTGGAGGCCCCGGAAACACTGGGTGTTCCCCGCGTTCCCCCGTTCCCCCGATTTTTTTTCACAGACACATTTGGGCGTTATGGGAATCCGGGTGGGGTGACGCCATGAGCCTCCTATCCGACCTGCTCAATCACATGCCGCCGAACGATGCTGGCGCAGGCAAACCACCCATGGCGAAACGCGCCCCGGATCGTCCGCGCCTGGTGCTGTTCGAGCCTGCGCCATTGTCATCCAGCCCCTACGCCAACGCCGCCAATGCCACGGCTGAATGGCGCCAGGCCCGCGACCAGTACATCAGCCATGTCATGACCTGCCGGGGATGCTATGCGCCTGGTGGTCGCCATTGCCTGATCGGTACCGAGCTGCGCGCCACCTACGACAACACGCCCATGGAGGCACACCCATGACGCCCACACCGACCATGCGCCTGTGCGATATCGCCGCGAAGCCAGGTATCAGCGCCAGCACGCAACTCATCACCACCCGGCGTATCTGCCGCAACATCGGCCGCAACCTGGATTCGATCCACGCTGAGCGACGTGCCATGCGCCGCCAGGCGGGCAAGCTGAAAGCGTTCTTGCCGTTCACCCGCCAGGCCATTGCCGATCTGGAGCAACAGGCACAGGCGCACCGAGAGGATGAGCGCAGCAAGGCCGTGGCCGCGCTGGCCGGATTCGGCCAATCACTGCTGTTCGACCATAACGGGTTGGCTGCTGCTCTGGGGTTCGAGCGCATGTGCGATCTGCTGAGCGTGAACACCGTTGAGCGCGAGCAGGCCAGGCGGGAGGGCGTCACTAGCCTGGAAGACCTGGTGTTCGCTCATGCGCTGGAGGACAGCGCAGAACGCCGGGGGCAAGAGTGGAATGACGCGCCGCTGTTCAACGCCTGCCATGCGGCGATGGCGGACTTCATCAGGGATTGCCCCGATGGAGTGTTGCCTGACCCGTTCGCCCCTGGGGCGCCACTCGGGCCGAAGCTACCGCCCACTCTGAGGGTGGTGTAAGCCATGGTCATGCTGAAACAGGCTGATTCAGCCGAAAAGATGAGACACCGGGTTTCAGACGATCAGCGCCGCCTGGTGCTGGACCTGCGCCGCCGTCACTCGCTCCGTGAGGTGGCCGAGATCACCGGCCTGCCGCTGGGAACGGTGAAGACCCTGGTTTCACGATCCGGGGCGTTCCGCGACAACGAGCAGCACCGCGTCCTGTTCACCCTGCCGTCGATCAGCGCCAGCACCGAGACCCTGCCGAGCGTGCCCGAGCTGCCGCCGCAGGAAGTGGTCACCGGCGACAAGGAGGTGGATGCGGTGCTGTGGTTGCGCTCGATAATCAGCACCGGCCAGGCCGCGCTGATTGATCGGGCCATGGAAGGCGCCAAGAAGATCAGGACGCCGCTCGATGTGCTGGAGAAGCGGTACCGGGATTACCTGGTGGCCACCAACCCCGGGCACCCATTCGCCGCCATGTCGTCATTCGGCTTCGCTGATCTGGATGCGCTGGCCACTCGAGCCATCGAGCGGCACCGGCTGAGGCTGGAGGGGGCTGCTCGCTTTGGTGATGCCCTGCTGGCCGACACCGAGGCGGAATCGTTCTGTATCGCAGCGCTGCGCGGGCTGGAGGCTACCGGCCATCTCGGTGACTTCGATAAGGAACAGGTCGCCGCCCGGTTTAACGCCCACCCTGACATGTTGCCTCACACCTTGGCGGACTGCCTGTACGAGCTGGGCTACTGGGACCACCTCTACCGACTGCGCAACGCCGTCGACCGTGACGCCAGCGACGGGCCGCCCGAGGCGACGGCACGGGATTGGTTTGTGTTCGGCCTGCTGGCGCAGATCAGGCCCCGCGACAAGCCCGAGGCGCTGGCGGTGTTCCGCTACCTGGTCGCCAGCCAGCGCGACGACATGGCGGAGTCAGAGGCAATTCTTTGCAACCTGATCGGGTGACCGGCCCGATCAACCACACCACCGGGCATCTGCCCACAACAAGCGCCAGCGGCGCCAGAGGTACCCATGACAGAACCAAGCAACAGCAGCACCTCACAGCCAACACACCGTGAGCGCTTTGCGGAGGCCTGCAAGAGCACGGACTTCGAAGAGCACCCAACAATGGTGGCCGGTTACAAGGTCTGGAACGTGTCCGACATTGTGAAGGGCGGGCGTAAGGACTTCGATGGCCCGTACTTCACCGAGGAAGAGGCGAAGATCGCAGAGGAGCTTTGGCAAGCAACACCAGAGCGCAAATGCGCTCGTGCCGAGGTGACCTTTCACTGCGCAGCCTGGAACCCGAACCCAGTGTATGAAAAGGCCATCCGAGAGGATGCGATGGCTGCTCGCATGATCCTTGCCGAATTGATCGGTACCGATATTCCAAAATCAAGCGCCGCTGGCGCACCGAGGGCCTGAACCATGGCAGCTACAGCAGCTCACTACACACCAAAGACCAAAATCCGCTTACTAGGCTTCCTTCGAAAAAAATACTTCAAGGAGCAGAGTTTTCTGCTGGACCGGGGCGACACGCGGGAGGCGGTAAAGGCGATCGACGTGAACTATCCGGGCTTCGCCCAAGACGTGGCCGATGCTGAAAGTCGAGGGCTGCGGTTCGCGATTTTCAAAAATGGCAAAAACATCGGACAGGATGAACTAGACCTGGGCGGCGCTCGGGAGCTTTGGTTCGTGCCTGTGATCCATGGCAGTAAGCGGGCAGGTCTTCTACAGACAGTGATAGGTGTAGCGTTGATTGTCGTGGCTTCGTTCATGACCGCGGGGACAGCCGCAACGGCAGTCATGGGGGCCGGCATTGCAAATACCGCTGGAGGCGTAATCCAGATGCTTAGCCCGCAGGCTGGTGGCCTTTCTCAGAGCGGCGCACCAGAGAACCTTCCTAGTTATGCGTTCGGCGGCGCCAAGAATACTGTGGCGAGTGGCAACCCCGTACCGATCTGCATTGGCCATCGACGCTGGGGCGGAGCGATCATTTCTGCCTCGATTCGCGCGGAGGACAAGGCATGAACGTAACTGAAAGAATCAGTCTCGCAATCAAAGCTATCGCTCAAAAAGATTACGTCCAGGTCCGACAGTTGATAGACAGCTGCCCCACAGAGCATGTGGAAGTCGCAAGCCTGGAGTTCCTCAATACGACGAGAATGCTGTGTCGTGTAGCCCAGCTGTTCGAGTGCGACATGCGCGGGTTAGCGCTGAACTTAGCCAGTACAGCTACACGGGACAACGCTGGGGGGGTCACCGATTGCCTCGATCAGATTGCCGCAGCACATCAGGCCTTCACCGAGTTTTGCGATGATTTCAATGTGTGCGTAGATGACCTGCTTGGAACAGTTGGCGGCCATCATCCTGCTGTGGCGTATATGATCGGCATATCTCCAGAACCACAGGCGGATTTGGTGGGGCACTGGCGGCAAGCGTTTGCTGTTGCTGCAAGTGGGGAGGTGCTAGGCGAGAAGCGTCACTGATTGGGCTTTGCTCAAGCGCATGGTAGGTTCCAGTTTTCTTCGTAATGGATGACTGCCCCATGCGGTGTATGAGCCTCGCTTTAATCTCAGCCGTTGCCCTTTCGTTTGCCGGGTGTTATTCGCCCGGCGAGCTGATCCAGAAGGGGCCCACCTATGCTGCTCAGACTCACAAGTCGCCCAAGCAATATGCCTTGTGTGTTTTTCCTCAATGGCAGGAATCGAGGCCGGATGCGACCTTGAGCGAGACTGAGAACGGCTACAGGTTGTTGAGCGGGAACGACATGAACACCAATGAAATTCTGCAAATCAGCAAAGCGGCCAGCGGGAGCGATGTTAAGTTCTATCAGCGCTCATATCTCGACTTTGGGGCAGGGAAGGCGACGGCGCTGGAGTCGACAAAGAATTGCCTGTGACTGTTACCGCGCCACGAAATGCGACCTCACAGTTTTGTGGCGCGAGACAGACCAAAACATCTCACTCAGACCATATCGTCTGTCTCGTTGAGCTGGCCATGCGTAGTGGTAACCAACGCTGGTAACCGCACCTGGTAACCAGCCTGGTAGTGGCGCCCGATACTCTCCGCGCCAGCGCCAAACCTCAACATTTCTCAACAGGCGGAAGGGTTGGCCAGCCCCGGCCAGGCACTAACATTTGCTAACAGGGTGGGAGCCCGGCGGGCGGTGCTGGGCCGCTCCGATGTCAACATTTGTCAACGTCTGGCCGGGGCGCTGGCGCGGAACCGATCACTCGGTATCCACCCTGGTATCCACGAAATAGCAGCTCCAGCAGGCAGTGCCCTGGCCTGGTTCGTGCAGCGCTTCACGCTCGAATCGTCACGCAGTCGGAGTGCGCAACCCTGCGACGGTGCGCAGCCAGGTACGCACTGTTAGTACGCATTCTGGCGCTGGTGCTGGGGCAGTTCGCACCGGTGGTTCGCGCCAGGTTCGCAACCCCCATGGCGCGAACCTGGTTGTGGGTCACTGGTAGACGGGCCCAAACATCCCTGAGCTGATGAGAGCCTCCCATACCTTCTTCATTGCTTGACCGGTTTCCTGGCCTACGAAAAGCGATGATCTGCGCCCATATGGTGAACCTAGGATGTAGGGGCGCATCGTCTCCCATGTTTCCGCCACCTGCGAAGATCTCCACGTAGGAACCTCTTTCTCCAGAAACAGTGGCATGGCGATCGCCAGGGGGATCATTGAGCCCTCAAGCTCAAGCCCCCATTCGCATTTTACAAGTATGGGCTGAGCATCCGGGCTATAGAACTGAACATCCAGAGATTCGGCAGTGATAGTAGCGACGTTTTGATTTGGTAGCGCTGCTACCGAGTCGAATACTCGCTGACCTCGCTGGCTATCGCGATAGGGGCAGGTAATGAAGCCATTGGCAAAAAAGACCGTGTGATCCAAGCCGCTGTATCCGCTTTCCCTACTTGGCAACCGGGCCAGTTCACGGTGTTCGGGGCTATGGCTGGAAACCAAAGGATGCCAGGACGGATATGCATCTACGACGGGGCCGATCTCTTCTACGATCTCTGCTAGCCGATTGCGGCTCCGTGTCGCTTGCTGTGCGTTCGTGTTGATTGATCGTGGGATCAGATACCTCACCGCATCTTCATATCGGGTTCGCGCTGCTTCATCTGCTCGAAATGCCATGGTTGGCCTCGCGGTCTTGGTGATTTAGCGCAATAATCAAATTCTACGCATGAAATGTCAATTTAATGCGAGGCCCCATTATTTCATGCTGGCGTACGTCATGCTCGCAGCTCAGCGCCAGCCGATCAAATCTCAGGTTTTTTCAGGTACCACTGTGTCGAAATCCACACGGTAGGCTGGCCGGCGTAGCTTTACCGGGCCTTTACCGAATGTGAGACAGGCATGAGACGGAACCCGCATGGTCTGGGCGCCCGATGCCAGGTGCCAAGCCATGCCGGTAAAAGCGGTGGCCGGCGCCGTCTCACATTGTCAGTGGTGCTGGGCGCTTCTTTGACCACGCTTTGACGGAACACGGGCTAGGCAGACGGCAGTAGCCCCTGTGGCTGGGCGTCTGAGGCCTTTCCGGTGCTGGAGGTCGTCAAAGTAAAGGCCTTGGCAATGTCGTACCCCTGACAGACCCCTGACGGATTTTGGACCGCTTTGGACGGATTGGCGCAGGCTTTGCGTGGTGGTGCTGGCACTATGGCGCGTGATGGCTGGGCTGCCAGTCTGGTGGCGGGCTGCTCCGGCCGTAAGCTCGTCCAGAGTTGCCAGGTGAAACTAGACCCGCACTAGACCGCGATAGACGGTGGTCGGTGGCCCGACTCGCTGGATCACTTGCCGGGCCTGGCCTGGGCCCATGCGTGAGGGGCTGGCGCGGGCAATCCCGTCTAGTACAGAGGCCGGAATTCTGGACAGGCTCTGGACGGATCAGGACCAGCACCAGCAGATGGAATGTCGTGGGAGCGGTGATTTTCCTGATGCGCGGGATGGTGGCCACCATCGACCGGCGTCTACTCGTCCAGAATGGCCAGGGGCGGCGAAATTCTTGACAGGCCTTGACGGAATCCTTGACAGGGCCTTGACGGATTCAGCCACTGGCGCTTGAGCAGGATTGGCTGTAAGCCTTGCTGTGCAAGGGCTGGCGCTGTATCCGATTGACCTGTGGGAGCGGAGACCGTCAAGAATTTCCAAGTGTGCTCGTCAAGAGAAATCGGGCGGTTCAGAACCTGACAAAACCTGACATGCCGGGCCTGCAAAGGGGGTGGCCAAAGTGATCCACCCCCTGCGCAGCGGGCCATGGTCACCACCACTGCTAAGGGATGGTGGAGATCACCACGCCCTTGCGGCAAAGGTATCTCCGAGACGGAGATGCCCCGAAAGCTCGGGGCATCGCCTGGGGCTGGCCAGCCTTGGCGAAACTACCAATTCCAGCAGTCTCGACTGATATTGGTAACCTCGCGCCGCGATGGCGGTAACGCCAGCATCGTTACCTGGCATACGGCTGGCGCGATTTCTCCGGTTTGAAACCGGACTATTGCCGAAGATCAAAACAGGCCACATCGCCCGACGCGGGCCTGCTGATCTGCCTTGATGTGGAAGACCCTGACAGCAGGCCGGAGCAGGTGGCCGGGCAACCTAGTGCAAACTACCCGGATACTGGGCAGTTATCAGATAATCAGGCGCCACCACATCGAGGGCCGCACCATGTCCGTTATCGACTGCGACTACTTACCCGCCCAGGAACCCATCCAGTTTCCGCCTGAGCTGGCGCTACTGATCGTAAGAAAGGCCGCCGCCATGGCCGAGGCATTCGAGAGCAAGGCGCTCGACCAGATGACCATGGACGCCAGCCGAGCGCTTCGCAATGGAATGGAACCGCGCAGGATCATCAGGCAGATGGGGTTGTAGATACCGGCAAACTTTCCGGCATCCGGCCGGGCGAGGGGTTGCTGTCATAGCAACGCCTGTGCGCCTCCAGCGATTTGGGGTATTCAAGCCCGGCTATACACAACCCCCTGGCCATCGCTTAAACAATGGCTATACACAACCCCCCAAGCATCGTCCAGTTACACGCTCTTGGCATCGAGCTGCTTAGGAAGGATGATGGCCCAAAGCCGCTAAGTTCAGAGGGAGCAGCTGTGACATGAGGTCCGATGATGAGGAGTACAAGCTGTACGAGAAGATCTACCTCGCTGAGGCTGACCGTAAGGAGAAGTTAATCTCCAGGCTGAATCTGCCGCTCGCGTTGATCGTAGCTCTTTTGAGCTTCCTCTCCTACCTGCTTCCCAAAGCCCCGCCGACAGAAACCACCGCGGGAATCTACTTCTGGATTCTGTACTTCGGGGCAGGGATATTCGTTGTCAGAGCGATGTGGCATTTCGCCTGGGCGTGGCGTGTCCGTTTCGATGACCTCGCTATACCGGTGGCCGAAAAGCTAGAGGCACATCGGAAGACGCTGATCGATTACTACGACGGAAGCGTCGAGCAGGCAAACAGCTTCTTCATGCAGATCATGATGGATTACTACGTCATGGGAGCAACGAGGAATGCCACCAACAACGATCGACGAAGCAACGAGCTTGACGGTTTGTCGAAGAACGTCATCTACGCTGTGATTTGGTCGATGATCTCCTTCCTGCCGATCTACATATCTACCCACCCATAGGAGCACTTCATGTCCGAGCAAAAGCCGCCGCCACCGCCGCCGCCACCGATGAGAAACATCAAGAGTGATGTTGATCTACCAAGGCGCGTACCCCCGCCACCTCCGCCGCCACCGGCCCCGAAGAAGGGGTAATGACAAGCCCTCTTAGGAGGGCTCGTTCATGGTTCACCGTCGGGGTACTTTTCGGTTTAGGTATATGTTTAGGTATACAGTGGTGGCTTCATGCTACCTGGAGGCCTTGTTTTACTGGGCTAAAGGTGCCCGATTCGACTCCTGTCTCCGCACCAGACATTCTTTTCGCGGAGTATCTCCAAGATCCGTGAAAGCCAATGAAACCGCCCCGTGGGCGGTTTTCTTTTGCCTGTGATTTTTCGTCTCTTCTCGGCTCCGAGGCTTGCACCCAACAACGGGTCGAATTCCACATTTCGACGTGCCTTTTCCACTTAGGGTTGCGCGGATTTCGAGATAATGCTTTTATATAGAAAGCTTAAGCCCAATGAATACGGGCTCAAAATCCAAAAAATTCGAGATAATCTCATAGCCGCTTAGAGATAATTCAGAGATGCCGCAATTTTCTCACCACGATCTCCAGTTGCTGAACCCCTCCTTCGACTCACCCTTGGTCGACGTGTTGAGCGAGCTTGAGTTCCTGCGCAGGTTACGGCTAGAAGGCGACACCCCGGCACCGGTTTTCTTCCAGCTCAAAGACATCTTCCATACCTTGGAGAGCTTGGGATCTGCGCGCATCGAGGGTAACCTCACCACCCTGGCGGACTACATCGACAGCAAGGTCGAAGGCACAGCGGAAAGCACCGATCAGTTGCTGGAGGTCGCCAACATCGAGAAGGCGATGGATTACATCGAGCAGGTGATGCAGCCCGGCGTGGCTCTGACGGAGCACATGATCCGCGAGCTGCACGCCATGACGGTGGTCGATCTGCGTCGCGAAGGAGACCGCGCACCCGGTGCATACCGTGAAGGGCCGGTGCGTATTTCCCAGTCGGATCACCTCCCGCCCGAGGGGCTGCTGGTGCCGCAGTACATGCAGGAATTGGTCAGCTTCATCAACCGCGACGATTCGCCGAAATACGCATTGATGAAGGTCGCCCTGGCGCACCATCGCTTCGGCTGGATTCACCCATTCGGTAATGGCAACGGACGAGTGGTAAGGCTGCTCACCTACGCGCTGATAATGAAGTATGGCTTCAATGTGAACGTGGGCGGCAGGGTACTGAATCCGACGGCAGTGTTCTGCAACGACCGGGAAAAGTATTACTCCATGTTGGGGATGGCCGATAGAGGTACAGCGGCGGGGCTGGAGGCATGGTGTGTTTATGTGCTTGAGGGCATTCGTGATGAGCTGGAGAAAGTGGATAAGCTCACCCAGTATGGCTACCTTACAAAATCGGTTCTGTCCCCAGCCGTAAGTTATGCGCGCAGCCGAGAATGGATCACCTCAGTCGAAGAGCAGATTCTGGTCTGTGCGATAAACATGAAAGTTGTGAAATCTGCCGACATTGCACAGGCAGTCCCAAAGCTCACTGCGGCCCAACGTACCTACCAGATCAAGAATCTGGTGGAGCAGGGGATGCTGCTACCGGTCAGCCCGGGGTCAAGGCAGTACACGATCGGTTTCTCGAACAATTATTTGATACGGGGCGTGATCAAAGCGTTGAGAGACCAAGGTTTCATCCCAGAGCCACTCGATAGACCGTGAAAGCACCTTCTACCCTCATTCCCGAGGCAATCCAGTTACCCGCTGAAACAATCGATTAAGGCAGAAAGTTAGACCCTCCAAGACAAATTTCCGAGGATAAACCCGATGACTGTAATGGCGCGTTTCGGGTATGGCCTGCCAGCAGTTGGCCCCCGATTCTGGCAGCGTTGAAGCTGGCGCTCACTGGCGTAGGGACAGTCAGTAGGCCCCACCATATGGCCGATGATTCGATTGGGTTCTGACGCGTTGGATCGTGTATCCGGAAACTAAAGAATTGCTGCGACTGCGGCCTCGGTAACATCCACGTGCGACCGGGAGAAGGTCGCCTTCTCTTTTGCCTCATCGATCTGGCTTCGCCGACATATCAAATATTGGGGCGAAGCAGAGCTTTAGTCGCTCTTATTCTTCCTACGTCCTGTGTTGCCTTTCTGAATGACGCAGGCGCTTGCGAAAGCAGCCTCGTGGGGATAAATTGCCCCAGTCGCGGCCATTTCCGCGACCGGGTTTGGCGACCCGTACGAAAAGGCGCAACGGCGCCCCGACCACGATTGCAGGCGCTTTTTTTGCGTCCGCAGTTTCGTGTAATGGCGGCTGTGCGTGGGAGACCTTCGGGTCTGCCGGGTTCCTTTTCCTCGGTTCGCCAACCTGCGTACAGCTGCCACCCTAACCGTTTGGCGACGGTCAGCGTGGTGCTTCAACCGAAAAGGACCTCATGCATGCTCATCCGAAGCCTATCCAGGATCCTCGCATCCGTTCTCCGCCGCCGCCCCGCGCCGGCTCCCAAACCTCACCGCTGCTACCCGATCTGCGATCTGGCTCGTCCCACCTCCAACCCAAAGGTGGTGCCCCATGACTGACCAGGAACGCTTGTCCACCATCCAAAGCTACGCTTGGACCCTCGAACTGCTCGGCGAAGCCTTGGTCCAGCACGATGAGGTGCTGGAGTGCGAACACAACCCTTACCTGAGCTTCCGCAACACCGCAGGCATCCACCAGGCAATCCGGATCATCAGCCGGCTGGCCAGTGAGCAATGCGGGAAGATGATCGACCCCAACGAATTGAGCGATCTGGTCGATTGAATGGCAACAGTGCTGTCGCCAGCCTACAGCTGGCGCAGCTGCTACTGTCATAAGCCTCAACAACGAAAGATGAGGTTAAAGATGGTTTCTCACAGGGATGTCATCGCCAAAAACCGTGATGCCTGGAATGCATCAGCCGATCACCATCGGCGAAGCGCTGCCTGGAGCCAGCTCATCGATGCCGTTGCTCACAAAGACTTTTCTTGCCTGGATTCGACCCTGACTAAACAGTTGGAGCAGGTAGGCCTAACGGCAAAAGCCGCTATCCAACTGGGCTGCAACAATGGCCGCGAAGTGCTTTCGCTGTTTGCCCTTGGCGCATTGGAAGTGGTGGGCGTCGATCAATCTTCGGCGTTTCTCAAGCAAGCGCACGAGCTAGCCGAGATATCCCCTTACTCGCCAGACTTCATCGAAGCCGACATCCACGAGCTCCCGGCAAACCTCAACGAGCGCTTCGATGTCGCCTTGATCACCATCGGTGTTCTGAACTGGATGCCCAACCTCGCCCTGTTCTTCAGCCACGTTGCCAGAACGCTGAAACCGGGCGGCACCCTAGTGATTTACGAAACCCACCCCTTCCTGGAAATGCTCGACCCCGAAGCCCGCGACCCTTGGCGCATCAGCACTTCCTATTTTCTGACCGAACCACTGGTGGAAACGGGCGCCATTGTCTACGAAGGCAAGGCCGAGCCAAACGAGCTGCAGTCTTACTGGCATCTCCACCCGCTGAGCGATGTGCTCATGAGCGTTACTGGCGCGGGCTTGAGCCTTCGTGCATTCGACGAATACCCGCATTCCAATCGGGAGGAGGTCTACGACGTCTATGAGCAGGGCGCAGCACAAATACCAATGTGCTACACCCTGGTCGCAGAAAAACGCTGAGGAAGCTGATGAGCAAGGCCGGTTTCCCCGGCTCAGCCCACCGTAATCCCCGCATTCAACGTCAACACCACGATCAAGCCGACCACGGCCACGATGGACTGCACCACCGAGATGGTCTTGGTGGCCTCACCCATGGTCATGCCAAAAGATTCCTTCACCATCCAGAAGCCCGCATGGTTGGCATAGTTGAAGAACAGCGATCCGCAACCGATCGACAGGGCCAGCAACGGCAGGTTCAGGCTAGGGTCAGCACCTGCAAGCGGCGCCAGCAGGCCGGCTGCACCAACGATACCGACCGTGGCGGAGCCGGTAGACACCGACAGCAGCATCGCGATCAGCCACCCCAGGATCAGCGGTGGGAAGGCCGATTGCTGGGTCAGGTGCACGATGGCATCGCCGACCTTGGCGCTGGTCAGCATCTCCTGGAAGGCACCGCCCCCGGCGATGATCATGATGATCGAAGCGATAGGCTTGAGGCTTTTGCCCAGCGCATCACGCAGCTGTTCGGCGTCGCCGCCGCGCGCGAGCACCAGGCTCGCGCCGGCGAACAGCACGCCCAGCAGCATGGCGATCAACGGGTTGCCCAGGAAGCTGGCCAGTTCCAGCAGCGCATTGCCTTTGGGCAGCAGCATTTCGGCGACGGCATGCACCAGCATCAGGATCGCCGGCAGCAGCGCGGCCAGCATGCCGACCACTACGCCCGGGCGGGGTTGGCCGTCGGCTTTCTCAGTCAGTGTGAACTGGTCCAGCAGGGCCTGATCGGGCCGCGTGCTCATGCGCGGCGCAATGAACAGGCCATACAGCGGGCCGCCCAGGATCATGGCCGGGATCGCGGCAAGGAAGCCATAGAGCATGGTCGGCCCAACCGAGGTCTTGAGCACAGCGATGGCGGTCAAGGGGCCTGGGTGCGGCGGGACCATGCCGTGCATGGCGGCCAGCGCTGATATCACCGGCACACCGACATACACATACGCCGAGCCCTGGAAGCGGGCCTTGCCTTCCAGCTTGCGCGCCACGCTGAAGATCAACGGCAGCATGATCACCAGGCCCACTTCGAAGAACATCGGGATGCCAATGACAAAGGCGACCAGCATCATTGCCCAAGGGATCATCCGGTCCGAGGTGCGCTTGAGGATCACATCCGCGACCTGCTCAGTGACGCCAGCGTCCGCCAGGATCTTGCCGAGCATCGCGCCCAGCGCGATCACCACCCCGACCGCACCCAGTGTCTTGCCGGCGCCCGTGAGCAGGTGGGAAACGATGTTGCCGGGCTCCATGCGGGTCGCAAAGCCCACGCCAATGGACACCACCAGCAAGGCCAGCAGCGGGTGCATCTTGAGACGGGACACGATCAGCGCTACCAGCACCAGGACACTGACCAGTGCGGTCAGCAACAGCTGTATATCTAAGGGAGTCATTCAGGGAATCTCGGTTGGGCTGGCGCGCTAGCGGCACTCAGGCATTGCAGGCATGGCAGGGTTTCTGCGGGCAGTAGCGAGCCGTTATCGGTCGCGGGCAGGTGGCCGACTGGATGCGCAAACTTCGAATTTCGGAGGAATGGGGCTGGCGGACGGAGGTGTCGCGCCGGGCAAACGCGTAGGGCTGGGCAGTACGGTCATGGAGCGATTCACCTTGTTATTTGGTCATCTATATGAATCTTTACAAAGTATTTCCGGGGCGGTGGGATGCTGTCAATAGCATGCGGTCGCATCACATGGTCTTTTCGCCTTGGCAGGCAATACTTCTTTGTATACGCAGGCGTGCTCCTGGTGGCGCGCGCCGCTGGGAGGTGTCAGGTGAACAAGCTATCAATCGTGGGTGCCGGGATCGTGGGCGAGGCGGCGGCGCAGATCATTGCCCGGGAAGAGTACTGCCGTGAGCTGATGCTGCTCGATGTGCAGGGTGAGCTGGCACAGGGCAAGGCGCTGGACATCTGGCAGGCGGCTGTCGAGTCAGGTTCTGATACCCGGGTGCTTGGCGGCGCCAAGGCCGAAATGCTGCAGGACTCGGACCTGGTGGTGATTACCGCAGGCGTGCCGCGCAAGCCTGGTCAGTCGCGGCAGGACGTGCTGAGCATCAACCTGCCCATCCTCGACGGCATCATGCACGACATCAATCGCTATGCGCCGGCCGCGACAGTGCTGGTGGTGTCGAACCCGGTCGATGTGCTGACCTATCGGGCCAGGTCGCTGAGCAAACTCGGGCGGGGCAAGGTGTTCGGGCAGGCGGGGGTGCTGGATACCGCACGCATGAAATGCTTCATTGCCGAGGAGACCGGGTTTTCTGCCCGGGATATCACGGCGCTGGTGCTGGGCGGGCATGGCGACAGCATGGTGCCGCTGATGCGCTACTGCCAGATCGGCTCGGTGCCGCTGTCGCATTTCCTGTCCGATGAGCAGATCGAACGGATCGTCGAACGCACACGCAAAGGTGGTGGCGAGATCCTGGGTTTGAAGAAGGTCGGCAGCGCCTGCGATGCGCCGGGTGTGGCCATTGCGCAGATGGTGGATGCGATCGCCAATGGGCGTAACCGCATTTTGCCGGCGGTTGCGATTCTTGAGGGGGAATACGGGCGCACCGATATCGCCATGGGCGTTCCCTGTGTGCTGGCGGGGGAGGGGATTGCCAAGGTGATCGAGTTGCCGCTGGATGCGCAGGAGCAGGTGATGTTCGATCACTCTGCGGATCAGGTGGCGCGGGATATTGCGGAGATGAAGGCGTTGTGAGGCGAAGGACCAACAGCTTACGCAGCATAGGTTAATCGCCGGCCATGCGGCCGGCGATTAACACGGGCAAAACTACGCTCAGGACGTAGTCAGCTCCAGGGACAGTTCCGGATGCTTGAGGATTAAGCGCATCAGGCACAGAACACGAATGCGAGCTGATGCGCTCGTCAGGATCATCTTCCTGCTTCAGGGGGACTGAGTCTTCATCGGCTGATTTGCTGGATGTGATTAATACGGCTTATGGCCGGCCCGGCGCTACGGTGTGGCCGCTCCTGCTCGGGCTCGAGGTAATGCCTATCGGGGTCGTATGAGGGCCGGGACGGCTCGGACGTAAATCAATTCACTTACCAGCTCAACCAGTGTTTGGGTAATGACTGCCGCTGCCGCCAACCCGCGCAGGTCCTCAGGCAACGCCAGTGCCAGTGGCAAAACTACGAGCGAGTTGCGCGTCGCGGCACTGAAGGTCACCGAGCGTGCCTCGGCCACTGGCAAGCGCAACAGCCGCGCCGCGATGAACCCAAGCAGCGGCGCCAGCAGCATGAAGGCGACGTACACCGGAATCACCGGCAGCAACCGATCAAAATCCCGTAACACCGCAGCGATCTGCGACCCGATCACTGCCATCAGCACCAAGGTCATCGCGGGCACCGGCATCCATGCCCAAGCGTCATTCCAGGCCGAGACCGCGCGGGAGCGTCGGGCGCCAGCGCTGGTCAGTACGGCGAGGATCATCGGCAGCACGATCAGTAGCACGAAGGCTTCCACGAACGGGGCGATGCGGATGGTTACGCCGCTGCTGTCGCCGAGCATCAGCCCCAGGTACACCGGCAGCAGCACCAGCTGCACCAGCAACAGCACGGGCGTGGCGGCTAGGGTCAGGCGCGAGTCGCCCTTGCCGATGTGGGTGAACACCACCACATAGTCGATACACGGCGTCAGCAGCACCAGCAGGGCGCCGATGAGGATCGCCGGGTGGTCGGACAAGCCGCGCGTCAGGGCCCACACCAGCAGTGGCACGAGGATGAAGTTGGCGAGCAGCAGGGCGGTCATGAAGCGGCGGTTGCCCAGGCCCTGGCGCAGGTCGAGGAAGGGGATCTGCAGGAACATCGCGTACATCAGCACGGCGATGGCGGGGGGGACCAGGGCTTGCAAGTGTTGCGCGGCGTCGCTGGCCAGGCCGAAGACAACGGCAGCGAGCACCGCGGCAAAGTAGATCGGGATTTGCTGGGTTTCGAGTTGCTCTCTGGTCAAGGCCGGGCCTGTGCTGGGTTGTGCTTGGGGTGGCACAGGTTAATACGTGACGTCGGGTGGCGCACGACGTATCAGGCCGGCTTGAGCCAATCGACACCGCGCTCCCGAATGATCAGGCTCAAGGTCCCTTGCTGAGCCGCCGGGTAGCAGGCCAGAAACCCGCCCACCGGATACAGATTGTGCACTTCCAGTGGACGCCCATCCGCACTGGCCAGCTGAATTTCCCTGCGGCCATTTTCAAGCTGGGTCAGGTCGAACGCCTCACCGGTTTGCGCATCGGTCAGCGCCCACAGGCTTGGGTCTTCTGCCTTGATCGGCTGGGCATTCACCAGGCCATCGCCGGTGATGAACACACCATGGCCAGTGTGGGGGCCGCTGCGCAGATAGAGGCGATAACCCATCTCGCCATGGCGGAAGTACAGCAGCAACGCCGCTGGCTGGGCGGCTTGCTCGAAGGTGATCAGCCCGGTCTCCTGGCCGTGATGCCAGTCCTTGTCGGTGCCATTCAACATGCCGAGGGTCGTGGCGCCTTCAACGACGTATCCCGGCGCCTGATGCGGGCTCATCAGCGTTACGGGCCCGCTGGTAATGTCGCCCAATACATTGATCGACGCCTCAGCGACCTGCAAGGTGGCGGTGAACGACAGTGCTATGTGATCAGCCATGGGTGGCCTCCTGCTCGTTTATCAGAGGAGGTGGCAGGTTAGGCAGCCTGGTTCATTCAACCTATCCGGAAGCTGTTCCAGCGCCCGATCGCAGGCATGAAAAAGCCCGGCACCAGGCCGGGCTTCTTCACATCAGGCTTGCGCCAATCAGTTGCCGTAAACCGGCAGCTTCTTGCAGATGGCCTTGACCTTCTCACGCACGGCGTCGATCACCGCTTCGTTGTTCAGGTCAGCCAGGATGTCGCAGATCCAGCCGGCCAGTTCGCGGCACTCGGTTTCCTTGAAACCACGGGTGGTGACGGCTGGGGTGCCGAAACGCAGGCCCGAGGTGACGAACGGCGAACGTGGGTCGTTCGGTACCGAGTTCTTGTTGACGGTGATGAAGGCTTTGCCCAGGGCAGCGTCAGCATCTTTACCGGAGATTTCCTGCTTGATCAGCGACAGCAGGAACAGGTGGTTCTGGGTGCCGCCGGAAACGACGTCGAAACCACGCTCGATGAACACTTCGGCCATGGCCTGGGCGTTTTTCACGACCTGCTGCTGGTAAGCCTTGAACTCAGGCTGCAGTGCTTCCTTGAAGCAGATGGCCTTGGCGGCGATCACGTGCTCCAGCGGGCCGCCCTGGGCGCCGGGGAACACGGCGGAGTTCAGCTTCTTCTCGATGTCGGCGTTGGCGCGGGCCAGGATCAGGCCGCCACGTGGACCGCGCAGGGTCTTGTGGGTGGTGGTGGTGACCACGTCGGCGAACGGCACCGGGTTCGGGTACACGCCAGCGGCAACCAGGCCGGCAACGTGGGCCATGTCGACGAACAGGTAGGCACCGACCTTGTCGGCGATGGCGCGGAAGCGGGCGAAGTCCAGGACCTGCGAGTAAGCCGAGAAACCGGCAACGATCATCTTCGGCTTGTGCTCGACTGCCAGGCGCTCGACTTCGTCGTAGTCGATCAGGCCGTTACCGTCGATGCCGTACTGGATGGCGTTGTACAGCTTGCCCGACGAGCTCACCGAAGCACCGTGGGTCAGGTGGCCACCGTGGGCCAGGCTCATGCCCAGGATGGTGTCACCGGCCGACAGCAGGGCCAGGTAGACCGCGGCGTTGGCTTGCGAGCCAGCGTGCGGCTGGACGTTGGCGTAGTCGGCGCCGAACAGCTCCTTGGCACGGTCGATGGCCAGTTGCTCGACCACGTCGACGTACTCGCAGCCGCCGTAGTAGCGCTTGCCTGGGTAGCCTTCGGCGTACTTGTTGGTCAGGACCGAGCCCTGAGCTTCCATGACTGCCGGGCTGGTGTAGTTTTCCGAAGCGATCAGCTCGATATGCTCTTCCTGGCGCAGAGCTTCTTGCTGCATGGCTTCGAAGAGCTCGGCGTCGTACTTGGCAATGGTCAAATCACGGCTGAACATGGCGGTCCTCAAGGATCGGGGTAATTTGGGGGGGCATTCTAACCGATTGATCCGCGCCTGGCATATGAAGTGGCATCAAGTCGCGGACCAATGGGGCTCATGTTGCATCCCGCGCCGTGTCTGGGCTGGCCGGGGATTGGAGTTGACTCGAAAGTCCGCTTTTGCGGGTGCTCACTGGAACATGAACAGGGCGGCGTTGGCGAACTGCGCCTCGAACTGGTTGGCCGGCATCGGCCGCCCGAACAGGTAGCCCTGGACCTCGTCGCAGCCATGCTCGCGCAGGAATTCCAGCTGCTCGTGGGTTTCCACGCCTTCGGCGATCACCGCCAGGTTGAGGCTGTGGGCCATGGCGATGATCGCCCGGGCGATCTGCGCGTCCTGCTCGCCCTCGGGCAGGCCGTCAACGAAGGTGCGGTCAATCTTCAGCACATCGATCGGGAACTGCTTGAGGTAGTTCAGCGACGAGTAACCGGTGCCGAAGTCGTCGACCGCGATGCTCAGGCCAAGGTTCTTCAGGCTGGCGAGAATCTGCAGCGCCTCATTGACCTCGCGCATCAGGATGCTCTCGGTCAGCTCCAGCTCCAGGCATGCCGGCGGCAGGCCGGTTTCTTCGAGGATGGTGGCGATGCGCGTGCCCAGCTGGCCGTCGGAGAACTGCCGCGCCGAGATGTTCACCGACACCTTCGGCACGCGCACCTTGTTCTTGTGCCAGGCCTTGAGCTGGCGGCTGGCCTCGCGCAGCACCCAGTCGCCGACATCCACCACCAGGCCCAGTTCTTCGATCACCGGGATGAAGTCGCCCGGCGGCACCAGGCCGCGGGTCGGGTGGCGCCAGCGCAGCAGCGCTTCGGCACCGGTCAGGCGCTTGCCGTCGCCGCTGAACTGCGGCTGGTAGTAGAGGATGAACTCGTTCTGTTCCAGCGCGTGGCGCAGGTCGCTCTCCAGTTCCAGGCGCTCTAGCGCGCTGGCGTTCATCTCGGTCTGGTAGAACTGGAAGTTGTTCTTGCCGCGCTCCTTGGCGTGGTACATGGCGGTGTCGGCGTTCTTCATCAGCTGGCTCAGCTCGTTGCCGTCCTGCGGGCTAAGGGCGATGCCGATACTGGCAGTGACGAAGAACTCGCGGCCTTCGAGCACGAACGGTCGCACCAGGCTGCCAAGAATGTTCTCGGCCACGTGAATGGCGCGGTTCAGGGCCATTTCGCGGGTGGCGCGCGGCTGCAGCAGCAAGGTGAATTCGTCGCCGCCCATGCGCGCCACGGTGTCGTCGTCGTCGACGCAGGCCAGCAGGCGCAGGGCCATGTCCTTGAGCATGCGGTCGCCCGCGGCGTGGCCGAGGGAGTCGTTGATCGGCTTGAAGCGGTCGAGGTCGAGGAACATCAGCACCACCCACGCCTTCTGCCGCTCGGCCTGTTGCAGCGCGGTATGCAGGCGGTCCTGGAACAGCGTGCGGTTGGGCAGGTGGGTGAGGGCGTCGTAGTAGGCTAGGCGGTGGATGCGCTGTTCGCTGGCCTTGCGCTCGCTGATGTCGGTGAAGAAGCACACATAGCTGGCCAGGTCGCCTTCGTCATCGAGCACAGCGGTAATGCCGACCCAGGCCGGGTAATGGTCGCCGTCGCGGCGCTTGAGCCACACTTCGCCTTCCCAGCTGCCGCGCTGATGCAGCTGCTTGAGCACGTAGCGCAGGTGGCTTTCCTGTTGGTCCTCGACCACCAGCATGGACGGCAACTGGTCGAGTACATCGCCGACTGCGTAGCCGCTGACCCGGCTGAAGGCTTCGTTGGCCTGCACGATATAGCCGGCCGGGTCGGTGATGAGGATGGCCGAGGTCGAGTGTTCGAATACCGTCGCGGCCATGCGCAGGTCTTTCTCCGCACGGCGTTGCTGGCTGATGTCGCGGCCCACGCCGAGCACGCCTTCGAAGTGCTGGTGCTCGTCCCAGACCAGCACCAGGCGCAATTCGATGGGGATCTTGCGGCCATCGGCGCGCAAGCAGTCGAACAGGAACAGTTGCGTCGGCAGCTGGCTGCGCAGTTGTGCCAGCTGCTCGCTGTCGCCCATGGCCTTGCTGACCCGTTCCATCAGGCTGTAGATGCCGGTGAGCTGGGCTGGGTTGGCGATGATCGACTGCCAGCCGTTGTCGAAGATCCAGTCGGCTTGGTAGCCCAGCACCGTCTGCACCGACGGGCTGAGGTAGTTGAGCTGCAGGCGGCTGTCGGTGGAGAAGATCACGTCGCTGATGCTTTCGGCGAGCATGCGGTAGCGCTGCTCGCTGTCCCGCAGCGACTGGCTGGCCTCGATCTGCACGGTGACATCCTTGCCCACGCCGATGATGCGCGTGACCTGGCCATTGTCGTCGCGGGTCAGCACCTGCTCGCGGATTTCGTAGCAGCGCCAGCCGCCGTCACGGTGGCGGAAGCGCAGCTGGGTGTGCAGCGACTGGCTGTGTGCGCTGTCGCGCTGTTGCTGGCGCATAGCCTGATAGTGCGCGGCGTCTTCGGGGTGCAGCAGAAGCTCCCAGAAGCGGTCGCCCATCTGCGCCAGCTCGGTGCGGTCGTAGCCGAGGGTTTGGCCGAGGTGGCGGTTGCTGAAGATCATTCGTTGGCTGAGCACATCCTGCACGTACAGCTGGTCGGGCACAGTGCGCACCACGTCGGACCAGAAGCTTTCACGCTCCAGCAGCGACAGCTCCACCTGCTTGCGGCTGGTGATGTCGCTGATGCTGAGGATCACCGCCTGGTAATCGCGGCGCTGCTGCGGCAGGCGCGCCATCAGCCACAGGTGCAGCTCACCGCCCAACGGCGCGGACAGGCGCACTTCCAGCTCCAGCGACGGGCGCTGTTCGATCAGGGCGTCGATCAGTTGCATGCCGATGCTGTCGCGGCCAACGCCGCTGCCATTGATCAGCCGTTGCCAGGCGCCTTCGTGGCACTCGACATTGAGCAGCTGGCGCGCCACCTGGTTGATCTCGGTGATCTTCAGTTCCAGCAACAGCGAGCGGCACAGGTCGGGGTCCAGTGCCAGGCTCTGCTTGAGCCCGGCCAGGTTGCGCAGGTGATAGCGGTCGAGCTGGCCGGGCAGGCTCGACAGATCCAGCACGCACAAGGCCACGCCCGTCCCTTCGAAGATTTCCTGGTAGCGCCGGCGGTCTTCCTGCAGCGCGCGCTGGCGACGGCGCATGTTGACCAGCGCCAGCACCGGCAGCAGGGCGCAGAACAGCGCCAGCAGACACTTGCCGATCAGTGCCGGCAGCAGCTTCTGCTGGGCCAGGCCGGCGTCGAACAGGCCACGCAATTGCCAGGCGCTGTTGTCGATGAAGGCGAGCATCACGCTTTGCAGCGGTTCGCCGCTGGTCTGTGCCGGGGCATGGCGTTCCAGTACTTCGCCGCTGCGGCTGTTTTCCAGCAGCCACAGCGGGTGGCCGGGGCCGTCCAGGTGCACGGTGAGCGCCTGGTAATAGTCCGGTGACAGGCGTAGCAGCCAGTAGCCGCGATCCTGTTCCGCCGTTTGGCGTAACAGCAGGTAGACACTGCGGTTGTCCGCCGAGTTGGCGAAAAAGTAGCTGCGGCCTTGGTTCAGTTCGACCAGCTCGTCAATCAACTGGCGGTCGGGGCTGCCGGCCAGACTATCGCTGAGCAGTTGCCCGGCATGGTCCAGCCAGGCCAAGTCGAGCAGGGCGGGCAGGCGTTCGCGCAGGGTCGCCAGCAGGCTCGGCAGCGCGGCGGGCGCCGGCGCTTTGACGTAGGGCTGGACCACATTGATGGCCTGCTGGGCCTTGAGCGCCATGTTCAGGCTCAGGTGGTCGGCGAGTTCGGCGCTCGCGTCCAGGTTCAGCTGGCGCTGGTCAGCCTGGGTGTGGCGGAACTGCGAGAACAGTTGCCACAGCAGCAGAGCCAGCAGGATCAGGGCCAGCAGGGCCAGCGCACCTTTGACCGAACCACGCAGCGAAGCGACTGGGGCCGGCGAAGCGGGGCGCAGCAGAGTCGGATGATTGAGATCGGTCAAGCGTTGGTCCTGCGATTGGGCTGGCGATGGCAGGTAGAGAACATGCACGGTGTATGCCGGTATCTGCACAGGCCAGGACCGCGGCTGCGCACTATAAAGCCGGACTTCCGAACGGGCTAGCATGCCTGTGATTATGGCAATGTGCCAGCCCTGTTGTCCGGTGCCAGTGGTCGTGGTGAAGCCGGCCCGTTCGGCAAGACCCTGCATCCTGTGCGAGAATGCCGCCCGCTTCAATGACAACGCATCGGAGATGTTCGGTTTTGGTTACTCACTTTTCCACCAATGGCCTCGATTCCGCCTGTGGGCGCAGCAGTCAGACCCTTGTCAGCACTGCCGTGACCGCGGACGTATCCTGCAAATCGTGCCAGCGTTCGCTGGACAAACCGGACGCGGCTTCGGCCTCGAAGAACAAGACGCCATCGCTGGCTGAACTGCGCAAGACCGCCAAGGCGGCGGCAGCGCCGGCTGAAGAGGCACCTGTGGCGGCCGTGGCCAAGCCGGCTGGCAAGGTTGTCAGCACGGCTGTTGCGGCCAAGCCTGCCCAGCCCGCCAAGGTTGCCGAGCAGCCTGCCCGCAGTGGCGGCTTCAGCGTCAAGGCCGCTTATGCTGCGCGCCTGGCCGAGCAGAGCGACCGTTGCCGGTTGCCGCGGGGCAAGGCTAACAAGCAGCGTCACGTCTGAGCCATCTTCGGCTGCTATGCGGCCTCTTTGCGGGGCAAGCCCGCTCCTAAAGGCCTGGTGGTCTTTGGAGCGGGTTTGCCCCGCGAAAGGGCCGGCACAGGCAATAAATGCCCGCCAGGATCACAACGATCCCACCCCACCATCCGACCACCCTGTGCAACGCCGCGCGTTGGCGTAGAATGGTCGACTTTGTTCAATGAAACCCCGTAAACACATCCCCCTGGCCACAAAGCCTGGGCGATCGTCGATGTCTTTACCTATTTAGAGGGCTTGGTTTTGGCTCAATACGTCTACACCATGCATCGGCTGAGCAAGGTCGTGCCGCCGAAGCGGGAAATTCTCAAGAATATTTCCCTGTCGTTCTTCCCAGGCGCCAAGATCGGCGTGCTCGGCCTGAACGGCGCCGGTAAATCGACCCTGCTGCGGATCATGGCGGGCGTCGACAAGGAATTCGACGGCGAAGCCCGTCCGATGCCCGACATCAACGTGGGTTACCTGCCGCAGGAACCGCAACTGGACCCGAACAAGTCCGTGCGTGAAGTGGTCGAGGAAGCGGTCAGCGTGATCAAGGACGCCCAGGCTCGCCTGGACGAGGTCTACGCCGCCTACGCCGAGCCGGATGCCGACTTCGACAAGCTGGCTGCCGAACAGGCCAAGCTCGAGGCTATCCTGCAGGCCGCCGACGGCCACAACCTGGAGCGCCAGCTGGACGTCGCCGCCGACGCCCTGCGCCTGCCGGCCTGGGATGCCCGTATCGAACACCTGTCCGGTGGTGAGAAGCGCCGCGTGGCCCTGTGCCGCCTGCTGCTGTCGGCCCCCGACATGCTGCTGCTCGACGAACCGACCAACCACCTGGATGCCGACTCGGTAGCCTGGCTGGAGCGCTTCCTGCACGACTTCCCGGGCACCGTGGTAGCGATTACCCACGACCGTTACTTCCTCGACAACGTCGCTGGCTGGATCCTCGAACTGGACCGCGGCGCCGGCATTCCGTACGAAGGCAACTACTCGGGCTGGCTGGAAGCCAAGTCGGAGCGTCTGGCGCAGGAATCCAAGCAGCAGAGCGCCCACGAGAAGGCCATGAAAGAGGAACTGGAGTGGGTGCGCAAAGGCGCCAAGGCTCGTCAGTCCAAGTCCAAGGCCCGTCTGCAGCGTTTCGAAGAAATGCAGTCCCAGGAATTCCAGAAGCGCAGCGAAACCAACGAGATCTACATCCCGGCCGGTCCGCGCCTGGGCGACAAGGTCATCGAGTTCAAGAACGTCACCAAGGGCTATGGCGACCGCGTGCTGATCGACAACCTGTCGTTCGCCATGCCGAAGGGCGCCATCGTCGGCGTGATCGGTGGTAACGGTGCCGGTAAGTCGACCCTGTTCCGCATGCTGATGGGCAAGGAGCAACCGGATTCGGGCAGCATCGAGATCGGTGAAACCGTGCAACTGGCCTGTGTCGACCAGAGCCGCGAGGACCTGGACGGCGGCAAGACCGTGTTCCAGCAGGTTTCCGACGGTTCCGACATGATCAAGATCGGCAGCTACGAGATCCCGTCGCGCACCTACGTTGGCCGCTTCAACTTCAAGGGTGGCGACCAGCAGAAGTTCGTCAAGGACCTGTCCGGTGGTGAGCGCGGCCGCCTGCACCTGGCCCTGACCCTGAAGGAGGGCGGTAACGTCCTGCTGCTCGACGAACCGTCCAACGACCTCGACGTCGAAACCCTGCGTTCCCTGGAAGAAGCCCTGCTGGACTTCCCGGGCGCCGCCATTGTGATCTCCCACGACCGTTGGTTCCTGGACCGTGTGGCCACTCACATCCTGGCGTACGAAGACGACTCGAACGTAGTGTTCTTCGAGGGCAACTACACCGAGTACGAAGCCGACCGCAAGAAGCGCCTGGGCGATGCTGCTGCCCAGCCGCACCGCGTACGGCACAAGAAGCTTGCCCAGTAAGCGGGTATTCTGATGCACAAGAATGGGGCCCTTCGCGGCCCCATTTTTGTGCCTGCTCACAGCGGCTTAGCGCCTGATTCGAAGGTTATTTTGTATACACTTATATAAAACGCACCAAATAATTTCATAAAAACGACATTTCGCCCTATTCCGGTGCGATTGCTTCTTGGTACATTCCAGAAAAAACCAATAAGTCCAATCCTCTTGGTGAGATGTCTACCATGATCGAATCTGTCGACAATTTCCTCGCGCGCCTTCAGCAACGCGACCCGGGCCAGCCGGAATTCCACCAGGCTGTGGAAGAAGTGCTGCGTACTCTGTGGCCCTTCCTCGAAGCCAACCCGCACTACCTGCAGTCCGGGATCCTCGAGCGCATGGTCGAGCCTGAGCGCGCTGTACTGTTCCGCGTGTCGTGGGTCGATGACCAGGGCAAGGTTCAGGTCAATCGCGGCTACCGCATCCAGATGAGCAGCGCCATCGGCCCGTACAAGGGCGGCTTGCGCTTCCACCCCTCGGTGAACCTGAGCGTGCTCAAATTCCTGGCCTTCGAACAGGTGTTCAAGAACTCCCTCACCTCGCTGCCCATGGGCGGCGGCAAAGGTGGCTCGGACTTCGACCCGAAAGGCAAGAGCGATGCCGAAGTCATGCGCTTCTGCCAGGCCTTCATGAGCGAGCTGTACCGCCATATCGGTGCCGACTGCGACGTGCCGGCCGGTGACATCGGCGTGGGCGCCCGCGAGATCGGCTTCATGTTCGGCCAGTACAAGCGCCTGGCCAACCAGTTCACCTCGGTGCTGACCGGCAAGGGCATGACCTACGGCGGCAGCCTGATCCGCCCCGAAGCCACCGGCTACGGCTGCGTGTACTTCGCTGAAGAGATGCTCAAGCGTCAGGGCCTGCGCATCGACGGCCGCCGCGTGGCCATTTCCGGTTCCGGCAACGTCGCCCAGTACGCGGCGCGCAAGGTCATGGACCTGGGTGGTAAGGTGATTTCGCTGTCCGACTCCGAGGGTACCCTGTACGCCGAAGCCGGCCTGACCGACGCCCAGTGGGACGCGCTGATGGAGCTGAAGAACGTCAAGCGCGGCCGTATCAGCGAGCTGGCTGACCAGTTCGGCCTGGAGTTCCGCAAGGGTCAGACCCCATGGACCCTGCCATGCGACATCGCCCTGCCGTGTGCCACGCAGAACGAACTGGACATCGAAGACGCCCGTACTCTGCTGCGCAACGGCTGCATTTGCGTGGCCGAAGGTGCCAACATGCCGACTACTCTGGCGGCGGTTGACCTTTTCATCGAGGCCGGCATTCTCTACGCACCGGGCAAGGCATCCAACGCTGGCGGCGTAGCCGTCTCTGGCCTGGAAATGTCGCAGAACGCCATGCGCCTGCTGTGGACCGCTGGTGAAGTGGACAGCAAGCTGCACAACATCATGCAGTCGATTCACCATGCCTGCGTGCATTACGGTGAAGAGGCCGATGGCAAGATCAACTACGTGAAGGGCGCTAACATCGCCGGCTTTGTGAAAGTCGCCGATGCCATGCTGGCTCAAGGCGTGGTCTGATCCCAGGCCTGCGGGGCCGCTTTGCGGCCCCATGCCCTCAACCGATCTCGATGATCTCAATCATCTGATCCCCCGCCGGCCGCCGCCACAGCACTTCATCCCCCGGCCCGGCACCAAGCAACGCCCGCCCCAGCGGCGATCCCCAGTTGATCATCCCGCGCCCGGCATCCGCCTCATCCTCGCCCACCAGCTGTACCACCTGCTCCTTGCCCTGCTCGTCGACGAACCTGACCCGGCTGCCAATCTGTACCTTGCTGCGTGAAGTCGCCGATGGCACCACCTGCGCGCTCTGCACTCGCGCACTGAAATAACGCAGGTCCCGCTCGGTATCGGCCAGGCGCTGCTTGTCGCCGCGCTCGCCCTGAGCCTGTAACTCGCTGCGCAAGGCATTCAGTTCGCTCACACGCTGCTGCAGCTGGCGCAGGCCGCTGGCGGTGACGTAGTTGGGCTGGTCGCTGACGCGCCGCTCCACCGGCTGGTCAGCCTGGGCGGCGGCCTGGTCTTCGTTGACGAATGCTCGGCTCATGCAATGGCCTCCTTCTGTTGGAGACCAGCATGGCAGGCCGGTGGTTTCAGTGGATGTCCGTTTGCGACCTACTTGCTGCGATAGGCACGGGCGGCACCCTGGTCTTTCTCCTGCTGCCACTCGCGATCACGCTCGTCCCAGAAGCGCTCATGGTACTGGCGCTGTTCCTCGCTGTTCTGCATCGCGTGGCACTGGCGGAAACCATCGTCCCAGCCAGTCTCGTAGTGGCGATCGTGCAGGTAACGTGGGACGTCTTTCTTGAAGTCGCCAACCATCAGCCCGGCCGCCTGACGGCCGCTGCTGCAACCGTCCTGATAGCCATCGGCGTAGGCGGGGGGATAACCGTGGTTGACCATCTGATCGTGGGTGGTTTCGCAACCCGCCAGCAACAACGCAATGCACACACCAAACCAGTACCGCGACATGACCACCTGGACCCTTGGATAGATACCGGAAAGTCTAGGTGGCGATTTGTCAGGGAGCTGTCAAAACAGTGTCAAAGAGTCGGTTGGTTCACATCTGTACGAGCGGCCCGGTGTCGCGAAAAGGGCGCCATGCGCCCTCATCGATCTCAATAGTGATACCACTTGAGCTCCAGCATCACCTCATTCTGCGCCGACGCCAGGTGGCTGAACTCCCGCGAAGCACTCAATCTCACCCCGAGGTTCTGGCTGATCTCCCATTGCTGGTTAAGGCTCACACTGCGCCGTACCTCGCCATTGGTGAAGTAATCGCCCTTGGCCTCCAGCGTCATGTTGCCCAGCTCGTTGCGCCACAATAGCCCGCCATTGAACCCCGTCGCCGGGGCAATGAACTGGGCGAAGTCGTTGTGGTGCTCGACCCGTACCGTGCCCAAGGCGAAGCCCAGCAAGCCATCGGCCAGTTGCCAGGTGCCACCGGCACCGCCATTCACATGGCTCACCAGCACCTCGTCGTCATGCTTGCCCGGCACCCGCTCCAGGCCACCTGCCACTTGCCAGGACCAAGGCTTGAGCAGCTCGTTGCGCGGCGTCAGCGAGCGGATGGTGGCCAGGTCCAGGCGCTGCACCTGCCAGTCGTTGCCTTCGTATTGGCGCACCTTGAGCTGCAGGATCTCGATCTGCGCCCCCAGCGGGAAGCCATACGCATTGTCGTTGAGGTCGTGGTAGGCCATGCGCAGGCCGTATTCGGCGTAGGCGCGATCCTCTCGGGTACCGACGCCCAGTTGCCAGGTCCGCGAGTCATGGCCGTCCTCGGGCAGGCCGGGGCGCTCGATCTGCAAGGGCGGAGGCGGGTTGCTGTTGATCGCCCGCAGCAGCTCGAAACTGCGCTTGGCCTGCCCAGGGTCACGTTCCTGGCCATTGGCCCGGTAGCGCTCCAGGCGGTATGCGGCATCCTGCACAAGGGCCTGGCGCTCGCGGGGCAGGGCTTTGAAATCGGGGCTTTGCAATTGCGTGGTATCGGCACTGACGGCCAGTACCTGGCGCTTCTCGTCATGGTCCAGCGGCTCGGCCCGGGCCAACAGTTCGCGTTCGCGTGACGGGCGGTAGGTTTCGCTGGCGACCAGACCCGATTGCTTCACCGCCTTCACCGTATCGGTGGGGATGGCGGTAAGCGGGAACTGCGAGGTCAGGTCCAAACTCGGCCGGGCCACCTGCAGCAACTCCAGCAGGCGGTAGGAGCAGTTTTCGTCGAAGAAGAAGTAATCGAACTGGATCTGCTTCAGTTCCCAGACGTGCTCGACCATGCGCCCGGTTTCTTCCGGTGTCAGGTCCAGCTGGTATTCCCACAGGTCGCGGTTCTCCAGGCTGCGGTACTCGGAGAGCTTTTCCTGGTAGGGCATCAGCGCGAACAGGCCTGGGTAGCCACCCATCAGGCCCTTCCAGGCATACAGGATGCTGTTGTCGCTGCCTTCGATGTAGGCGCCGAAGTTGATCGCGTAGCTCAGCAGCGTGGTGTCGTCGCTGCGGGTGTTGGACTGGTCGATACGCAGCAGGGTATGGCCGAACATCGACGAGGGGCTGTTCAGGTAGGCCGCTGGGAAGATCAGCGCCGCGCTGTGCGGGTCGATCGACTGGTACCAGGTCTTGAACTCCTGGCAGTCCGGTTGCGGCAAGCCTTGCAGGTCGAGCTGCTCACGCAGCCAGCGGGTGCGTGCAGGGAATACGCACTGGGCGTGCTTGTCACCCAGGCTGGCCGGGGCGTACAGCGCTTCGACCGTGGCCTTGAGCTCCTGGTCCGGGTGGTGCGCGCCGTCCTCGGCGAGGAAGAAGGCGTCGTCGTCCACATAGCTGCGCCAGCCGCCGAGCTTGGCGGTTTCATAGTGGCCCAGGGCAATCCAGTAAGGGGTGTTGGCCAGTTGCTGGATACGGCCTGGGTCCAGCACGGGCATGGCATGAACGGGGGCGCAGGCACACAGCGCCAGGGAAGCGAGGCGTTTGAGCATGTCGGGCAACTACTTCTTAACGATGCCGAAAAAAGGCGAAACCCGCCCCGGAGGCCGGGGCGGGAGCAGCTGCACTCAGGCCTCGGTGGCGTATTTGGCCAGGCGTGGGTCGTTCTTCAGAACGGCCAGGGTGTTGCTGTGGACAGTTTCGGCAGTCACGTCGGCGCTGCTGAAGATCTGGTTGAAGTGCTGGTGGGTGACCGAGGCGAAGTAGCCGCGATCTTCCGGCGCAACGCCGAGGACCACGGCGTAGGTGGTCAGGGCTTCGCCCTGGCCCATGGCCATGTCTTCGGACAGCTCGTTCATCATGCCATTCATGGCAAACCAGGATTTGCCGCCGTAGGTCAGCGAAGCTTTGGTCGAGCAGCCGTTGGTGCCCGAGGTCATGCCGAAGGTGGCGTTACCGGAGGTACCATTGGTAGTGGAGGCCAGGAAGTGCGCTGGCGTACCGCGCTGGCCTTCGAACAGCATGTTGCCCCAGCCGCAGTTCGGGCCGCCCGGCGCTTCGGCGAGGGCGTTGAGCGAGACCACGGTGAACAGAGTACCCAGAAGAATCCGTTTCATAGCATTGTTCTCTTTGTCTTAACCAAGGGTCAGGGTTGTCTGGCAACGCGGTTGCCAGGTCGGGGAAGCATTTCACCCACCCCGCGCAGCTTGGAGTTTAGGCATGTTCTAAAGGTTGCGTCGTTGATTGCGAAAAATTTGCTTGGACATGACAGCGTCTCGGCTGCGACATAAAGTCCTGTGGAGCCTTGCAAGGCGCGCGCGGGCAGCGCCAGAATGCTGCGTATCTGCCCCGCCGAAGTAAGGAAACCCAATGCCCGATCCTGTCGCTGCGCGCCTGCGTCTCGCGCCTGAAGCCCTGACCCGGCGTTTCTCACCCGAGCAGTTTGCCTTTACCAATACCGACGATCTGGAGCCGTTTCGCGGAGTCCTGGGCCAGGAGCGTGCTGTCGAGGCCCTGCAGTTCGGCGTGGCCATGCCGCGCCCTGGTTACAACGTGTATGTGATGGGCGAGCCGGGCACCGGCCGCTTCTCGTTCGTCAAACGCTACCTCAAGGCCGAGGGCAAGCGCCAGCAGACCCCGTCCGACTGGCTCTACGTCAACCACTTCGACGACACCCGCGAGCCCCGCGCACTGGAGCTGCCTTCTGGCAGCGCGGCCGAGTTCATCAGCGACATGGGCGGGTTGATCGACAACCTGCTGTCGACTTTCCCGGCGGTGTTCGAGCACCCGTCGTACCAGCAGAAGAAGGGCGCCATCGACCGCGCCTTCAACCAGCGTTATGACCGTGCGCTGGATGTGATCGAGCGCGCCTCGCTGGAAAAGGACGTGGCCCTGTACCGCGATGCCAGCAACGTCGCCTTCACTCCGATGGCCGACGGCAAGGCGCTGGACGAAGCCGAATTCGCCCAGCTGCCCGAAGAGGTCCGCGAACAGTTCCACGATGACATCGCCCTGCTTGAGGAGCGCCTCAACGAGGAGCTGGCCAGCCTGCCGCAATGGAAACGCGAGTCGAACAACCAGCTGCGCCAGCTCAATGAAGAGACCATCACCCTGGCCCTGCAGCCGCTGCTGGCGCCGCTGTCGGAAAAGTACGCCGAGAACGCCGCCGTCTGCGCCTACCTGCAGTCCGTGCAGCTGAACCTGCTGCGTACCGTGGTCGAGCAGCTGGTTGAAGACAGCAAGACCGACGCCGCTGCGCGCAAGCTGCTCGAAGAGCAGTACGCGCCGAGCCTGGTGGTTGGCCACCACGCTGACGGTGGCGCGCCGGTGGTGTTCGAGCCGCACCCGACCTACGACAACCTGTTCGGCCGCATCGAATACAGCACCGACCAGGGTGCGTTGTACACCTCGTACCGTCAGTTGCGCCCGGGCGCGCTGCACCGCGCCAATGGCGGCTTCCTGATTCTCGAAGCCGAGAAGATGCTGGGCGAGCCATTCGTCTGGGACGCCCTCAAGCGCGCCCTGCAGTCGCGCAAGCTGAAGATGGAGTCGCCGCTGGGCGAGCTGGGCCGTGTCGCCACGGTCAGCCTGACACCGCAGATGATTCCGCTGAACATCAAACTGGTGATCATCGGTTCGCGCCAGCTGTATTACGCGCTGCAAGACCACGATTCGGACTTCCAGGAGATGTTCCGCGTGCTTGTCGACTTCGACGAAGACATGCCGATGGTCGACGAAAACCTTGAGCAGTTCGCCCAGCTGCTGCGCACCCGCACCAACGAAGAAGGCATGGCGCCGCTGACCAGCGATGCCGTGGCGCGCCTGGCCACCTACAGCGCCCGCCTGGCGGAAAACCAGTCGCGCCTGTCGGCACGCATCGGTGACCTGTTCCAGCTGGTCAGCGAGGCTGATTTCATCCGTCAGCTGGCCAGCGACGAGATGACCGATGCCGGGCACATCGAGCGTGCGCTCAAGGCCAAGGCCACCCGCACCGGGCGTGTATCGCAGCGGGTGCTCGACGACATGCTCGCCGGCATCATCCTGATCGACAGCGAAGGCGCGGCCATCGGCAAGTGCAACGGCCTGACCGTGCTGGAAGTCGGTGACTCGGCGTTCGGCATGCCGGCGCGCATTTCCGCCACCGTCTACCCGGGCGGCAGTGGCATCGTCGACATCGAGCGCGAGGTCAACCTCGGCCAGCCGATCCACTCCAAAGGGGTGATGATCCTCACCGGGTACCTGGGCAGCCGCTATGCCCAGGAATTCCCCCTGGCGATTTCCGCGAGCATCGCCCTGGAGCAGTCCTACGGCTATGTCGATGGCGATAGTGCCTCGCTGGGTGAGGCGTGCACGCTGATCTCGGCCTTGTCGCGCACGCCGCTCAAGCAGTGCTTCGCCATCACCGGTTCGATCAACCAGTTCGGTGAAGTGCAGGCGGTGGGCGGGGTCAACGAGAAGATCGAAGGCTTCTTCCGCCTCTGCGAGGCGCGTGGCCTGACCGGCGAGCAGGGGGTGATCATCCCGCGTGCCAACGTCGCCACACTGATGCTCGACGAGCGCGTGCTGCAGGCGGTGGAGAACGGCATGTTCCACGTCTATGCGGTGAGCCAGGCTGACGAGGCGCTGAGCCTGCTGGTGGGCGAGGACGCGGGCGAACTCAACGATGAAGGCGTCTTTACCGAAGGCAGCGTCAATGCCCGGGTGGTCGAGCGCCTGCGCGAGATTGCCGAGATGATCAGCGAGGAAGAAATCGAGAAAGCGGAAAAGGAACGCCTGGAAGAGGTGATTGCCCAGGCCAAGCCGGCCTGAGTCAATAAATCGGCGCTGGCGGCCATGTGCTACCGTTCAGCGCCGGTTTTCCATCTTTTTGTACTGTTCTTCTATGCTGGAACTTATGGACGGTATCAGGGTTCAGGATGGAAACAGCCTGGGTTTTCAGGCTGAACAGGGCTCATTGGAGGGGACGCGGCCATGCGCAACCTCAGCCTTACTCGCCAGTGCCTGGGCCTGGTGACCCGCATTGAATGCAGCATCCGCCCACTGGCCGGTGACAACGGCATGTGGACCTTGCTGTTCGCCGCCGGCATGGCCGGTGAGCAACCCTCGGCGATCAAGGCCCAAGGGCCGTTCCATGGGCCGATTGTGGCCGAATCCGTGCTCAATGCCATTGTCGACAGCTTGACCCTGCATGGGTATCAGGTGGCCGACGATCCGCAGATCTGGTGCCTGCACCTGCAGGCACAGCTGCGGCGGATCAACGGCGAACGCTGCCGGAACCTGGGGGATTACCAGTTCCACCCTGAAACCTGAGCATACACACTGAGCAGTGCGGCATCTGGCCGCAGGCTTTTGCTGTCACAGGTGGCTGGCTATACTCGCGGCCGATTTTCCAGTCACCTGACGAGTCCCAAACCCTCCATGGAACGTATTCTCGAAAACGCGATGTATGCCTCGCGCTGGCTGCTCGCACCCATCTACTTCGGCCTGTCCCTCGGCCTGCTGGCCCTGGCGCTGAAGTTCTTCCAGGAAGTTGTCCACGTCCTGCCCAACGTCTTCGCCCTCAGTGAAGCCGACCTGATCCTGGTCATCCTGTCGCTGATCGACATGTCGCTGGTGGGTGGCCTGCTGGTGATGGTGATGATTTCCGGCTACGAGAACTTCGTGTCGCAGCTGGACATCGACGAGAGCAAGGAAAAGCTCAACTGGCTGGGCAAGATGGACTCTTCCTCGCTAAAGATGAAGGTAGCCGCTTCGATCGTGGCGATTTCTTCCATCCACCTGCTGCGGGTGTTCATGGATGCGCAGAACATCTCCACCGACTACCTGATGTGGTACGTGATCATCCACATGACCTTCGTGGTTTCGGCCTTCTGCATGGGCTACCTGGACAAGCTGACCAAGCACTGAGTCCGGTCAGGCCTCTTCGCAAGCCCTGTGGGAGCGGGCATGCCCGCGAAGAGGCCGCCGCGGTCCAACTGACGAGCGGCTGCAGTAATGTCTTGTGCAATCCCCCGATCCGTACAAAAAATGAGCACTCATGCGTGGTTCCCAAAGCGAGGTGTCTCATGAACCTGCATCAGCTCAACTCCGAGGCCAGGGCCGGCCATGTCGACGAACTGAACCTGATTGCCATCGAAGGTGGCGACTACCTGATCGAGGCCCGGGTCAAAGGCCATCCCCATCCCCTGTCCGATACCCGCGGTGAGCGCTTGCGCGTGCACTCGGTGGAGGATGCGCGCAAGTTGCTGCAGACCATTCCGATGGTGTCGATGAACCTCGTGCACTGGTCGGTGCAGGACGAAATGTGCGGCATGGGCACGCACCCGGAAGAAGACCTGAAGGTGCCGATTTCCCAGCGCTCGGCCTGGTAGCTGCTCGCGCCGCCCCAGTGTGCTAGGCTGCTCGCCCTTTTTATCAAGGGCGCGGCTGCACTGCGCCCTGCAGTGGAGCACGACAATGTCCGAACTCAACCTTTCCACCGACGAAACGCGCGTCAGCTACGGCATCGGCCGTCAACTGGGCGGCCAGCTGCGCGACAACCCGCCACCAGGCGTGAGCCTGGAAGCCATCCTGGCCGGCTTGACCGACGCTTTCAGCGGCGCCGAGAGCCGTGTCAGCGAAGCTGACCTGTCGGCCAGCTTCAAGGTTATCCGTGAGCTGATGCAAGCCGAAGCTGCTGCCAAGGCTGAAGCCGCCGCTGCCGCTGGCAAGGAATTCCTGGTCGAAAACGCCAAGCGTGAAGGCATCACTACCCTGGCTTCGGGCCTGCAGTTCGAAGTGCTGACCGCAGGTGAAGGCGCCAAGCCGACCCGCGAAAGCAACGTGCGCACCCACTACCACGGCACCCTGATCGACGGCACTGTGTTCGACAGCTCCTACGATCGTGGCCAGCCGGCTGAATTCCCGGTTGGCGGCGTGATCGCTGGCTGGACCGAAGCCCTGCAGCTGATGAACGCCGGCAGCAAATGGCGCCTGTACGTGCCGAGCGAGCTGGCCTATGGCGCGCAAGGCGTTGGCAGCATCCCGCCGCACAGCACCCTGGTGTTCGACGTCGAGCTGCTCGACGTTCTGTAATGCCTTTGGGGCCGCTTTGCGGCCCATTCGCGGGACAAGCCCGCTCCTACAGGATCTACGCCAACTTCAAAGGCTGCGCAGATCCTGTAGGAGCGGGCTTGCTCCGCGAAGAGGCCGGCCTGGCCAGCCTCAGTTCCAGTCTGTTCCCCCTGGGCGCAAGGCCCGTGCATAGCAGAACAGAAACAGGTTCCGCACCAGCTCCTTGAGCACCACCGGCTCACTCGAATTCAGCCCGTACAGATCCAGGTCACCCTGGTCGCGCAGCTCGTCCAGTGCTTCTTCTTCGAGCACTGCGCACACCTCACCGGTTTCCCGATGGAGGATGCGCAGATAGGGGTGGGGGCGGTCCAGCCAGGCGTCGATCAGATAAGTCATGGCTATTCTCCTTGGAAAACATTTCCAATGAGAATAATTCTTATTATCGGAATAGCAAGCACCAATTGGCAGAATTTGTAATCAGACCTTACGCACGAATTCCGACTTCAGCTTCATGGCGCCGATGCCGTCAATCTTGCAGTCGATGTCGTGGTCGCCATCGCAAAGGCGGATGTTCTTGACCTTGGTACCGACCTTGACCACCAGCGAAGAGCCCTTGACCTTGAGGTCCTTGATCACGGTTACGGTGTCGCCATCCTGCAGGATGTTGCCGACCGAATCCTTCTTCACCACGTCATCGCTGGCCGCTTCGGCTTCACCGCTGGCAGACCACTCGTGGGCGCACTCGGGGCAAATCAGCTGGGTGCCATCCTCGTAGGTGTATTCGGAGTTGCATTTGGGGCAGGGTGGCAGCGTGCTCACTTCGGTTCCTTAATCAGACAGGCGGTTAAAGGCTCATATTGTATAAGGTTTTGCGGGTGAAGTGTTCCGTCCGCACAAAAGCTTCGCGGGGCAAGCCCGCTCCTACAGGGTGAGGTGTCTACCTGTAGAAGCGGGCTTGCCCCGCGAAGAAGATGTCTCGGTCTGTCAGTGAGTGCGCGCGACCGCAAACTCGCTCAGTTCGACCAGCGCATCGCGGTACTCACTGGCTGGCAGCACTTCCAGGCATCCGATGGCACGCTTGACGTAGTCACGCGCCAGCTCGGCGGTGTACTTCAGTGCGCCAGAGGCGTTGACGGCCTCGCGAATCTGCTCCAGGTCTTCCAGGCCACCCTTCTGGATCGCCTTGCGCACCAGTGCCGCCTGCTCTGGCGTACCTTCACGCATGGTGTAGATCAGCGGCAGGGTCGGCTTGCCTTCGGCCAGGTCGTCGCCGACGTTCTTGCCCAGGGCTTCGGCATCGCCTTCGTAATCGAGCAGGTCGTCGACCAGTTGGAAGGCCACGCCCAGGTGGTCACCGAAGGTGCGCAGGGCTTCACGCTGCGCTTCGCTGGCTTCGGCCAGTGCCGCGGCGCTGTGGGTCGAGGCTTCGAACAGCATGGCGGTCTTGCCGCGGATGACGTCCATGTAGACCTCTTCGGTGGTGCTGGCGTCGCGTACTCGCGACAGTTGCAGCACTTCGCCTTCGGCGATCACCCGGGTGGCCTTGGACAGGATCTGCATGACCGGCATCGAGCCCAGCTCGACCATCATCTCGAACGAACGCGAATAGAGGAAGTCGCCCACCAGCACGCTCGGCGCGTTGCCCCACAGGGCGTTGGCGGTGGAACGGCCACGGCGCATGCCGGACATGTCGACCACGTCATCGTGCAGCAGGGTGGCGGTGTGCAGGAACTCGATGGTCGCGGCCAGCAGGCGCAGGTCGGCGCCTTCACGGCCCAGGGCCTTGCCGCACAGCAGCACCAGCAGCGGACGCAGGCGCTTGCCACCGGCGGACGTGATATAGTCGCCGATCTTCGATACCAGCGGCACGCGCGAGGTCAGCTGCTTCTTGATGATCTCGTCGACGGCGCTGAAATCGTCAGCTACCGCGCGGTAGAAGGTTTGGGGTTGCATCGGCTGCTCCAGTGAGGTTGCGCGGCATGCTAGGTCGCGGGTCCCGGTGTGTCAAGGCGCGGTGCCCGCTGGCCGGGGGCGGGACTTGCAAGCAAAAGCGGGGTTGCGTACAATCGCGCACCCTAACTTCCTGGGCAGCACCTGCCTTACGCAATTGCACAGGGCCGTTCCAGCCCCATGCAGCCATGCCAGCCAATACTTATCTTATAAAGCGCTGGGTGAGCAGGATTATCGGAGAAATACCATGTCTTACGCAGTAATCGTTACCGGCGGCAAGCAGTACAAAGTCGCTGAAGGTGAATTCCTCAAGATCGAAAAACTGGAAGTCGCCACTGGCGAATCCGTGACCTTCGATCGCGTCCTGCTGGTTGCCAACGGTGAAGAAGTCACCATCGGCGCACCAGTCGTCGCTGGCGCTAAAGTGGTTGCCGAAGTCGTTTCGCAAGGCCGTCACGACAAGGTTCGCATCATCAAGTTCCGTCGTCGTAAGCACCACATGAAGCGTATGGGCCACCGCCAGTGGTTCACCGAGATCAAAATCACCGGTATCCAGGCTTAATCGCCTCGGTCCCCTGAATTTATTTGGAGAATTGAACCATGGCTCACAAGAAGGCTGGTGGTAGTACTCGTAACGGTCGCGACTCAGAATCGAAACGCCTTGGCGTGAAGATGTATGGCGGCCAGGTTATCAAGCCGGGCAACATCATCGTCCGTCAGCGCGGCACCGAATTCCACGCTGGCTACGGCGTTGGCATGGGCAAGGATCACACCTTGTTCGCCAAGATCGAAGGCGTGATCAAGTTCGAGAAGAAAGGCGAGTTCATGCGCCGTTACGTGAGCATCGTCGCCGCCTAATCGCGACGTCGCTCCAGAAGCCCCGTCATGCGACGGGGCTTTTTCGTTTGTGGTGAGCCTCTTGCAAAGCTGTTTGTATGGGCTGCCGGCGTGGGTTTCTACGGTCGTACGGGGCCGCCGCGCTCATTTTTGCAAGAGCCTCAGGTTTTTCAGTATTCAACTCGCCCGCAGGCGAGAGGCGGTTTTCAATGAAGTTTGTTGACGAAGTATCCATTCGGGTCAAAGCCGGTGACGGTGGTAACGGTTGCATGAGCTTCCGCCGCGAGAAGTTCATCGAGAACGGCGGCCCTAACGGCGGTGACGGTGGTGATGGTGGTTCGGTGTACATGGTTGCCGACGAAAACCTCAACACCCTGGTCGACTACCGCTACACCCGTCACCACGAAGCCCAGCGCGGCGCCAACGGTGGCAGCACCGACTGCACCGGCAAGAAGGGTGAAGACCTGTTCCTGCGCGTGCCGGTCGGCACCACCGTGATCGACGCCTCGACCCAGGAAGTGATCGGCGACCTGATCACTCCGGGCCAGAAGCTGATGGTCGCCCAGGGCGGCTGGCACGGCCTGGGTAACACCCGCTTCAAGTCCAGCACCAACCGTGCGCCGCGCCAGACCACCCCAGGCAAGCCGGGTGACCAGCGCGACCTGAAGATGGAAATGAAGGTATTGGCCGATGTTGGCCTGCTGGGCCTGCCGAACGCTGGCAAGAGCACCTTCATTCGTTCGGTCTCGGCTGCCAAGCCGAAAGTCGCCGACTATCCGTTCACCACCCTGGTGCCGAACCTGGGCGTGGTCAGCGTCGACCGCTGGAAGAGCTTCGTCATCGCCGACATCCCCGGCCTGATCGAAGGCGCGTCCGACGGTGCCGGCCTGGGCATCCGCTTCCTCAAGCACCTGGCGCGTACCCGCGTGCTGCTGCACCTGGTCGACATCGCGCCGCTGGACGAAAGCAGCCCGGCCGATGCCGCCGAAGTGATCGTCAATGAGCTGACCCGCTTCAGCCCGTCGCTGGCCGAGCGCGAGCGCTGGCTGGTGCTGAACAAGTCGGACATGGTCATGGACGACGAGCGCGATGAGCGCGTGCAGGAAGTGATCGACCGCCTGGAATGGGAAGGCCCGGTCTACGTGATTTCGGCCATCTCCAAGCAGGGCACCGACAAGCTCAGCCACGACCTGATGCGCTACCTCGAAGACCGCGCCGACCGCCTGGCCAACGACCCGGCCTACGCCGCAGAACTGGCCGACCTCGACCAGCGCATCGAAGACGAAGCCCGTGCCCAGCTGCAGGCCCTGGACGACGCCCGTACCCTGCGTCGCACCGGGGTCAAGAGCGTGCACGACATCGGCGACGACGACGATGGCTGGGATGATGATTTCGAGGACGACGAAGACGGCCCGGAAATCATTTACGTGCGCGACTGATCGGTTGCAGTACACTAAACGCCGCTCTCAGGAGCGGCGTTTTTGTATCCACGGTATCTACAGATTCGACATAGGTTGGAAGAAGATGCGAAGCAAGGTGACGGGCGCCAAGCGCTGGGTCGTGAAGATTGGCAGTGCCCTGCTGACCGCCGATGGCAAGGGCCTCGACCGCGGCGCCATGGCCGTATGGGTCGAGCAGATGGTCGCGCTGCGTGAAGCAGGCGTGGAGTTGGTACTGGTCTCCTCTGGGGCCGTGGCTGCCGGCATGAGCCAGCTGGGCTGGACTTCCCGACCGAGTGCGATGAACGAGTTGCAGGCGGCTGCCTCGATCGGCCAGATGCGCCTGGTTCAGGCCTGGGAAACGAGCTTCGGCGAGCACGGCAAGCACACCGCGCAGATCCTCCTGACCCACGACGACCTGTCCGACCGCAAGCGTTACCTGAATGCCCGCAGCACCCTGCGTACCCTGGTTGACCTGGGCGTGGTGCCGGTGATCAACGAGAACGACACCGTGGTCACCGACGAGATCCGCTTCGGCGACAACGACACCTTGGCCGCGCTGGTGGCCAACCTGGTGGAAGCCGACCTGCTGGTGATCCTCACCGACCGCGACGGCATGTTCGATGCCGACCCGCGCAACAACCCCGAAGCCCAGCTGATCTACGAAGCCCGCGCCGACGACCCGTCGCTCGACGCCGTTGCCGGTGGTACCGGCGGTGCCCTGGGCCGTGGCGGCATGCAGACCAAGCTGCGCGCCGCGCGCCTGGCAGCCCGCTCTGGCGCCCACACGATCATCATTGGGGGCCGCATCGAGCGCGTGCTGGACCGCCTGAAGGGCGGTGAGCGCCTGGGCACGCTGCTGTCGCCCGAGCGTGGCATGCTGGCGGCACGCAAGCAGTGGCTGGCTGGCCACCTGCAGACCCGTGGCACCCTGGTGCTCGACGCGGGCGCCGTGCAGGCGCTGCGTGAGGCGAACAAGAGCCTGCTGCCGGTCGGCGTGAAGACCGTGCAAGGCAGCTTCCGCCGTGGCGAGATGGTGGTCTGCGTCGGCCCGGATGGCGTCGAGGTGGCCCGTGGCCTGGCCAACTACAGCGCGCTGGAAGCGCAGAAGATCATCGGCCAGCCTTCCGATCAGATCGAGGCCGTGCTGGGCTACATCGCCGAGCCGGAGCTGGTGCACCGCGACAACCTGGTGCTGGTATGAAGCTGCTCAAGCGGGCGATGGCCCTGGCCGTCTTCGCCCTGCCAATGCTGGCCGGGGCCGAAGAGATTGGCCAGGTGTCCACCGTGTTCAAGTTCCTCGGGCCGAACGATCGCATCGTGGTCGAGGCCTTTGACGACCCTAAGGTCGAGGGTGTGACCTGCTACCTGTCGCGGGCCAAGACTGGCGGTGTGAAGGGTGGTTTGGGGTTGGCGGAAGATCGGGCGGAGGCTTCGATTGCCTGCCGTCAGGTCGGGCCGATCAGCTTCAAGGGTGACTTGAAGGACGGTGAGGAGGTGTTCAAGGAGCGCACCTCGCTGGTGTTCAAGACCATGCAGGTGGTGCGCTTCCTCGACAAGAAGCGCAATACGCTGGTGTATCTGGTGTATAGCGACCGCATGATCGAAGGCAGCCCGCAGAATGCGGTGACTGCGATTCCGATTCTGCCTTGGGCTCACTGATAGCCTGGTAGACCGCCGGGAGGCCTTCGCGGGTCAAGCCCGTTCCTGCAGGGGTATGCGATCCCTTGTAGGAGCGGGCTTGTCCCGCGAAGGGCCGCAAAGCGGCCCGAACTACCTCAGGCCAACTCTTCGGCCTGATCCTCACGCACAATCGCTTTCACTTCATCCAGCCGGCTGATGTACTTCCAGTCCGCCTCGTCGATGTAGATGCCATTAGGCCCGCTGCCACCTTCCAGGTCGATCGCCACGCGCGCCGACACCTGCGGCTTCACGCTCGCCAGAATCGGTACGAAGCCCAGCTGCAGGCTGGTCTCCAGCAGTGCCGCCTGGTTGCGTTCGTCGATGTCCGCCGCTTCGTCGAGGTAGTACGGCAGGCGAATGCGCCCGGCCAGGTCACGGTCCATCAGGTGCAGCAACAAGTACATGTTGGTCAGCGCCTTGATGGTCATGGTGGTGCCGTTGGACGCCGCGCCGTCGATGTCGGCGTGGATGATCGGCTGGCCGTTGACCTTGGTGATCTCGAACGCCAGCTCGAACAGGTCCTTCAGGCCCAGCTGGTTGTGGTTGGCCGCCACCAGCCGTGCCAGGTACTCCTTGGCCTCTTCGTTCTTGTTGTCCTGCTCGGCACTCTGGGTCAGGTCGAACACCGACAGGGTCTCGCCTTCCTCGTACTGGCCGGCGCTGTGGATGATCTGGTCAATGTGCTTGAGCGCTTCCTTGTTCGGCGCCAGCACCACGCGGAAGCTCTCCAGGTTGGACACCTGGCGCTTGTTGATCTCGCGGTTGAACAGGGCCAGTTGGTGCTCGAGGCTGTCGTAGTCGCTGCGGATGTTGCGCAGGGTCCTGGCGATGTCGGTGACCGCAGCGCGGCGCGCCTTGGCCAGGGTCAGGGCTTCGTCGGTGCGGTGCGCGTAGGCGTTGACCAGCAGCTGCAGGCGGCGCTCCATGTCGTCTTCGCTGTCGAACTTGGCCACGCCCTTGAGGCGCACCTGGGCGTACAGCGCCTCGATCTGGTTGTCGACGCGTTGCAGGGCCTGCCAGCTGTCCTGGTAGTCGTTGAGCATCGGCAGCAGGTTGTCCATGGAGTCGTCGACCGCTTCCATGAACGGCGTACCGTAGGGCAGGTCGGCCGGTAGCAGCTGGCGACGGCGCAGGGCGTCTTCCAGGGTGCGCTGCTTGGCTTCGAGGTCGCCGATCTGGCGGCCGACCAGCTGCAGCTTGGCCGACAGCTGCTGGACGCGCTCGGTGAAGGCGTCGCTGGAGCGCTTGAGCTCATCCTGGGCGGCTTCCAGCTGTGCCAGTTGCTCCATCTTCTCCGGCTCTTCGGCGCTCAGGGTTTCGCTGCGACGGAAGTCTTCAAGGGCCTTCTGGGCGTCCAGCACTTCCTGATACAGGGCTTCTGTCTGCGCCTTGGAGGCGGTGCGGTCGGCGGCGACCTGCTGCTGGGTCTTGAGCTGCTTCAGCTCCTTCTCAAGACGCTCCTTCTGGTCGCGCAGGGCTGCGCGGTCGGCCAGGGCCTGCAGGGCCGGCGGGTCGATGTTGGAGATGTCGATGGAAAGGCCTGGGGCCTCGAAGCGCTCGCCCTTGAAGCCGTCGAGCACCGCCTCCAGGGATTTCACCCACAGGTCGCTATCATCCAGCTCGATGCCGCGGTCGCCCAGCGGCAGGCTGAACAGCGCGCCGTTGAACAGGCGCATCAGGCGGTCGACGTCCTGCTGCGAGAATTCTTCGCGCAGGCGGGCGTAGCTGTTGTTGTCGGCGTGATCGAGCTGCTGCTTGACCTGCTTCAGGCGTTTTTCCAGGTCGCGCACGCGTTCGTCGAGGTCTTCGGCGCTGAACTGGCGCGACTGCGCCAGGGCGCCGGCCAGTTCGTCGTGGGCGTCCTTGGCGGCCAGCAGGCCCTGCTCCAGCACCTTGACGTCATCGACCAGGGCAAAGCGGTGCTTGAGCACCGACAGCTCGCCGAGCCAGCGCTGGATACCGGTGATTTCACGTTCCAGGCGCATCAGCTCCTGGGTGCCGCCACGCTGGTCGTTCTGCAGGCGGTCCTGCTCGCCACGGAAGTGCTCGGCCTGGATCACCAGCTCTTCCTTGCGCGCCATGGCGTATTCCTGCCAGGTGCCCAGCAGGTTGTCGAGCAGCGGCGAGAGACGGTGCAGCTTGCCGCGCAGGATGTCGCGCTGGGCCACGCCGCCGGCCAGGGCCTCGACCAGCGGTCCGGCTGCGACCAGGGCGTTGTAGTCCTGCTCCATTCGGCGCACGTCGCGGAAGGCTTCTTCGCAGGCGGCGATGTAGTCGACGCTGCCCGAGCGCAGGCTGTGCTCGAAGGCATCGAGGAACAGCTGCTTGAGTTTGGCAGCGGTGATCTCGCGCATGTGCAGCAGGTTGATGAACAGCGCACGGAAGGTTTTCAGGCTCTGTTCGCTGGTCGAGCGCAGCGGGATCAGGGTCAGGTCCAGCGGGCACGAGGTGTGGCCGCCGACCAGCAGCCGGCGCAGTTCATCGGGCTTGAGCTCATAGGCCTTCAGGCCCAGGCGCTCAAGGTTGGTGAACAGCTCTTTCTGGCGCAGGCAGGTGTCGTTCTTCTGGTAGTGGGCCAGGTCCAGCTCGCCCTTGTAGGCGAAGAACTGGTGGCCGAAACCGCCGCCCGGGCCGCGACCGACCACGCCGATCACGTGCGTGCCGTGGGGCAGGTTCAGTTCGCAGAGGATGTACGAGGTGTCGCTGGCGAAGTAGAAGCGGCGCGACTGCTCCAGGCTGTACTTGCCGAAGCTCATGTCGGACATGCGCGCCAGGATCGGGAACTGCAGGGCGTTGATCGACGCCGATTTACCCAGGTTGTTGGCACCGTACACCGACAGTGGGTGCTCCAGCGGGAACAGGCCGAGGCTGTAGCCAGCGGTGTTGAGCAGTGCGAAGCGGCGGATGCCGTAGCGTTCCTGGCTCATGCGTCAATCTCCTGTTGCTCTTCGCGGATGGCCCGGGCCAGGGCGTCCTCTTCGCTTTCCTCGCTGTCGAACGGGGTGAGGTCGAGCGGGTCGTCGGTGCGGTTGAGTTGTTCTGGCGTCTCTTCCACGACCAGTACCGGGACTGGCAGCGGCAGGTCACTGTGCAGTGTGGCGGCCAGGTCGCGGTCCTGTTGCACCGACAGGCACACGTCGAGGAAGCGGTGCATCGGCGGCAGGAAGCGGTAGATGCCGCCTTCTTCATGGGCAAAGCCGAGCTGGGTCATGCGGCGCATGATCTTTTCTTCCAGCTCGTCGACGGTCTGCACTTCGGCCTGCAGGAACAGGTCGCGGTACTTGTCCAGTAGCGAGGGCAGCTCGTCGCGGCCGATGCTGCCGCCATCGAGCACGGCCATCGGGTCGCGACCCTGGTCGGCCAGGTGCTCGACGATGATGAAGGTGAACAGCGACAGGCGCTGGGCGGTCTTGTTGACCTGCGCGGCGGCCTGCTCGGGGACGAAGTAGTAGAAGCCGCGGGTGTCGCACACCAGCTCGAAGCCCAGGGCCTTGAACAGGGTGCGGTACTGGTCCTGGAAGTTCGACAGCTGGGCGTACATTTCAGGGTCGCGGCGGCTGACGTGAAAGCCCTTGAACAGCTCGCGGAAGATCGGCGCGAGCTGGGACAGTTCGGAAAGATCAAGATGCATTGGCTGGGCTCGCGTTGGTTTCAGGTTGCGCTTCGCGGCTGGACGTCAGGGCGTACGAGCGCAGGCTGACCAGGTGTTCGTGGGTGGTGTACTCGCGCCGTTCCAGGCGTTCGCGCTTGAAGCGCTTCTCTCGCGACAGGCGCGAGAACCAGTACAACAGTTCGTCAGTGGCGCCTTCGGGCTCCTGGTCCAGCAGCCAGACCATGAGGTCTGGCAGCGGCAGGGCGTCTTCGCAGCGCTCGAGCATCTCTTTGACCGTGCGTGGTGCACGCGGCAGCGGGCCCTGCTGAGTCTTGTGCGCCTTGGGGAACTTGGCCGGCTTCGGCTCGAAGCGGGCCAAGGCATAGACGTAGGCCTCGACCTGGCTGGCACTGCCGAGGAAGGTGCTCTGCGGGCGGGTGAACAGCGGCATGGCCGCTTGCGGCACGGCGTCGATGCCTTTGCGCCGGATCACCGACAGCGCCAGCGCCGCACCGCGGGTCACGGCGTTGTGCCGGCGCGCTTCTTCACGCAGCGGCAGCAGCAGTTCGCGGGCGTGGCGCAGGGTCAGTTGGGCGCTGGTCTGCATTTCCAGGATGCGCGCGTGGGTGCGCAGCAGCATGTCGTCATCGACCAGGTGGCCCAGGCGAGCTTGCTCTCCGAGTAGTTTGAGCAGCACAGTCTCGACCTTGCGCACGCCCTGTTCGAAGGCGCCGTCAGCGTTGACCAGCTGGATCATCGGTTCGACGTATTCGTCCCAGGTCGCCAGCACTTCAGCATATCGCTGGCGCAGCGGGATCTGGCGATTGCTGGTCTTGGCCCGTTCGGCCACGGCGACCAGTGCCTGCTCGTCGTTGTCGAGCTTCTTGAGTACGTCGCGCACGCGCATGTCGAGCAGGCGCAGTTGGCGCGCCAGGTCGTCGCTGTCGCGGTTTTCAAAGGCGTCCTGGATGTGCCCGGCCAGGCGCTCCAGATGGCGCAGGTAGGCCTCGATCTCCAGGCACAGACCCAGCCGGTGTTCCCGGCGCAGATAGGCGAGGAAGTCGTGAATCTGGGCGTTGAGCTCGAAACGGTTCGGGCTTTTCGCCACGGGCACCAGGATATCCAGGCGGATCCATACATCGAGCAGCTGGGTGATGTCCTGCGGCGTGCTTTCGACCTGCTGGCGCCCTATGTGCTGGCGCAGTTCGACCAGGCTCAGGGTGCCTTGGTCAAAACGCTCACACAGTGGCTCGATCAGAGCCCAGTGTTCAGCTAGGGCGCGCAGGACGCGCTTTGGTTCGATCATTGGCGTCTACTCGTTGCCAAGTAAAAAAGGGGCGATTGTACTTCATCCGAGGGGGAGGATTTCACCCCTTGGTCTGTAATGTGAGATAACCTTGGCGCTTGTAGGGGATTCACTGGCTCGTTTGCAGGGCGCAGGCAGCAAATTTCCGCCGACCAGTTGCAGCACAGCCCGGCCAACAACGTTAGAATGTGCGACGTTTCGAACCCCGGACCCCGAGCCTTGCTGACCGAACCCCGCCGCCGCGCCTACCTTTCCGCCATGCAAGTGGTGCATTGGCTGCCGCGCGCCGAACTGCCGTTCGCCGCACCTTCGCGCCCCGAGCTGCTGTTGCCGCAAGCGCCGGTAGAGCAAGTCGACTTCGAGGTTCGGCCATCCGCCCCAGCGTCCAGCGAGGCCCTGGCCGCGCCCCAGGCGCGCTCCAGCGAGCGCCCGAAAATCGAGATTCCGCGTCCCGGCAGCACGCCCAAGGTCGCTGCCAAGCCAGTCGAAGCCGAGGAAGAGGCCCCCGCGCCGCGTCCGGCCCCGGTACCGCCACCGCGCTTCTCGTTGCAGTTGCTGCGTGCCGGCAGCTGCCTGTTGCTGGTCGAACTGGCAACCGGTCAGCCTTTCCAGAGTCGCGACCCCTCCTATCTGCTGCTCAAGGACATGCTGCGTGCTGCCGGCCTGCCCGACGCGCCGCAGATCATCGGCGAGCCCGTGCGCTGGCCGCTGCTGGTGCGCGGCAACATGGACCAGGGCCCGGATGCTGCACGCGACTTCGTCCAGGGCTTCATCCAGGCGCGCCTGGAAGAAACCCCCTGCAGCGTGCTGTGGCTCATCGGCTTGCCGGCCATGCGGTTCGCGGCCAGCGCCGACGATACAGCCTATTACCAAGTACTGAAGGTCGACGGCCTGGGCGATGCCTGGGCCTTGCCGGGCCTTGAACTGTTGATGGACGAGCCGCAGCGCAAGGCGGACGTCTGGCAAGCGATGCGCCAGCTGATGGCGCGCTGGAAGAGCGTTGAATGAGTGACTCGATCAGCTTCCGCCCGATGACCGAGGCGGATCTGGATGCCGTGCTTAAGATCGAATATGCCGCGTTCAGTCATCCCTGGACCCGCGGGATCTTTCAGGATGCGCTCAAATCCTACGAAGTGTGGCTGATGTTCGATGGCCAGCAACAAGTGGGGCATGGGGTGATCAATGTGATCATTGATGAGGCGCACCTGCTCAACATTACCGTCAAGCCCGAGAACCAGGGCTGTGGGCTGGGGCTGAAGCTGCTTGAGCACCTGATGGCGCGGGCCTATCAGCTTAATGGCCGTGAGTGCTTCCTTGAGGTGCGGGCCAGCAACCAGTCGGCCTATCGCTTGTACGAGCGTTACGGTTTCAATGAAATCGGCCGTCGCCGCGATTACTACCCGGTTGCCGGTGGGCGTGAAGATGCGTTGGTGATGGCTTGTACGCTGCTTGAGGACTGAGTAAACCTGTACCGGCCTCTTCGCGGGGCAAGCCCGCTCCTACAGCGATCGCCTCAGATTTGAAGGCCGGTGTTGAACCTGTAGGAACGGGCTTGTCCCGCGAAAGGGCCTGCAAGTCGCTCAAAGCTCTCGCGGCATTACCTCGACCGGCTTGCGCAGGTCCCGCAGGCTTCTGGTCATCTCCCCGGTATTGCACTTCGCCGCCGCCTGTTCCGGCGTGTAATTGCGCACGGTGCGGAAGAACAGCTCACAGGTCTGCTTCTTCTGTGTCACCTGCCACTTGGTAGAGCAGGCTTCCAGGGTCATCTTCGGTTCGGCCCCTGGGTTACGCCCCATCCCCGCCTGCCAGCAGGCCGCAGTCAAGTCCTGCCCCATCATCTTCAGCCCCGCCGCATCGGCTGCATCCTGATCGCCGCCATGGCTGTCCTTGTTCGCCGCGTACCAGATCGCACTCGGGTGGTTGGCGCCAAGCACCGGTACCTGGGCGCCCGCTTGCGGGCTGATGCTGACCAGGCCCAGCACATTCACCTGTGGCCCGTACTGTTGCTTGATCCAGCTGCGCACCGGTGCGCCGAAGGCGACCATGGGCAAGGGTTTGGCGGTGTTCTGCAGGGTCATCTCCTTGACCATGCGCAGCTGGTAGTCCTTGAAGTAGCCGTAGGTACCGGTCAGGGCATCGCCCGCACTGGCCGGGGCGGCGATCGGGGCGATGTCGATGATGGTCTGGTAGGCCGGGGTCTGGCTGGCGTCGACGCCGTTGAAGGTCAGCAGTTCGGCCCAGCGGTCGGTGGTATTGGAGCGCAGGTAGTCCTGGGCCTGGGTCAGCGAATAGTCTGGCGGGAAGTGCAGCAGCTCGATGCTGCGACGGTTCTGCAAGGCCATGCCCAGCGGCAGGAACAGGTACCAGTCGTAGGACCATTTGCCGTCCTTGCTCAGCTGGGTGGCACCGTTGTAGGCCAGCTCGCCACTGTCGAGCAGCTTGCGCAGGGGTTCGGCATAGTTGGCGGGCACTTCGCTGATGGTGGCATGCAGCCGGTCGTGCTCGCGGCTGACGTGCACCTGGGCGTTGGCATGGCCGTCACGGCGTACGCTTTGGGTCAGGTAGTGCTCCACGGTCTGCTCCAGCGTCCAGTCGCGGTAGCAGATCACGTGGCAATTGTTGGGGAAGGCGAACAGGCGGGTGACGCGCTGGGCATCGCCCAGGTCGATGCGAGCGTCGGCCAGGGCCAGGCCGCTGAAGGCGAGGGCGGCGAGGCTCGGTAAGGCAGTCTTGTGCATGCTTAACTCCTTGTCAGTGGCCTCCCGGGTTGGCGGCCGTGCTCATACTGAGGCAGGGAGCGTGGGGATGAGAAGAGCAAGCGGGCTGCTGCTGGCTGCAGGTGTGCTGTGGAGCACAATGGCACTGGCGGACGAGCGCGACGTGTGGATGTTCGCGCAGTGGGCGGGTGACCACCAGACCCGGCCGTTTCGCGAGATGCTGGTGGATGCGCGTCTGTATGGAGTTGTGCCTATCCATCAGCTGCTGCGTTCGGCGTCGGACTGGAAGTTGTGTCATGCCTCGCCGTTCGCGGTACCGCCGGCCAGCAACTGGCCGGCGGTGCGTTCCACGTTGTCGTTGCTCAATACCCTCGACGGGCAAGGCATCTTGCGCCAGTTTGAAGTGGTGTCGGCCTATCGCAGCCCTGAGCTCAATCACTGCGCGGGCGGCGCCGTGGGCAGCGCCCATACCCACGCCTTTGCGGTCGATATCCTGCTGCCGGCCTGGGCCGACCCCAATCCACTTTGCCGCTTCTGGCAGCAGCATGGCCAGGCCTGGAACATGGGCTTGGGGCGCTACCCGAGCGGGCGCATCCACATCGATACTGCGGGTTATCGCACCTGGGGTGGTGATGGCGGTTCAAGCTCGTCGTTCTGCAGCAAGCCCAGGTGAGTGAGGCAGGCCTGGCATTCACTCATCACCCATTCGGCAAAGCGTTGGCGCTTGTCACCATCGCTCAGTGGCTGCGGGCTGAGCAGGTAATAGCCAGAGCCATCGCGCAGGAAGCCGAACGGGGCGCGCAACTGGCCGCTGTCGAGTTCGTCACGCACCATCAATGCCGAGGCGATGGCCAGGCCCAGGCCGGCGCTGGCGGCCTGTAGCGATAGGTAGAAGTGTTCGAAGTCGCTGCGTTCGCTGTGGGTTGCCTGCCGTTCACTCAGACGCAGCCAGGTGGGCCAGGCGTTGGGGCGGGTGCTGCTGTGCAGCAGGCGTTGGCCGTCCAGGTTGTCGCTGTTGGTGCGGCTGACCGGGCCAATCCACTCATCGCAGATTTTCATGCTGTGCAGCGCCGGTGGCCAATGGAAGTCATCCCGGCGTAGTGCCAGGTCGACCCCGCTCCGGGCAAAGTCCACCGGCCCGCCGGCAGCCACCAGATGCAGTTGCAGGTCCGGGTGCGCGGCATGGAAGCGTGGCAGGCGCGGGATCAGCCAGCGCATGGCGATGGTCGGCTCGCAGGACAGCACCAGTACGTTGTCGCGTTCCTGCTGTTGCAGGCGCTGCACAGCGCCTTCGAGCTGTTCGAAGATCGCCTGGGTGGTGCCGTGCAATGCCCGGCCAGCGGGTGTGAGGAAGATTGCCCGGTTGCGCCGTTCGAACAGTTCGATGCCCAGGCTTTCCTCGAGCAGGCGTACCTGGCGGCTGACGGCGCCGTGGGTGACATGCAGGCGCTCGGCGGCACGGACGAAGCTTTCGGTTTCGGCGGCGATGTCGAAGTAACGGAAGGCGGTGAGGGCTGGCAGTTTCATGGGGTCCCTGTTTGCCCGCGAAGAAGCCGGAGCGGGTTTAGATATCTGTCAGGAAAACTATCAGATCTGCTTCACTTTAAATCGTTTTTTTCCCGCCAGGCAGCTCTCGATAATAGGTGTATCTGTGCTTTCTCATCGTCTATCGAGGCATTTCCCTTGACCGAACTCATTGCTGTCGCTCTGTTCACCCTCCTGGCCGTCATCAGCCCTGGCGCCGACTTCGCCCTGGTCACTCGCAGCAGTTACGCTCAGGGCCGCAAGGCCGGACTGGCTGCTGCGGTGGGGATCGCCTTGGGCGTCCAGGTGCATGTGCTGTACACGGTACTGGGGATCGCCGTGATCATCAGTCAGAGCCCGGTGCTATTCCTGGCCATGAAAGTGCTCGGTGCGGGCTATCTGATCTACCTGGGCTACCAGTTATTGACCAATACAAGCCGTATCAGCCTGGAAGGGGAGGTGGCACAATCCGGCGTGCTGGCAGCGTTGCGCACAGGCTTCATGACCAATGCCCTCAACCCCAAGACCATGCTCTTCGTCGTCAGTGCCTACACTCAGGTGGTGCGGCCGGGCAGTTCATTGGGCGTGGATTTCGCCTACGGGGCATTCATGTCGTTCGCTCACTGGGCCTGGTTCAGCCTTGTGGCGTTGTTCTTTTCCCGTGCGGGGTTGCGTGCGCTGATGATCGCAAGGCAGCAGCTGGTCGATCGGGTAATCGGCTTGGCGCTGATCGGCCTGGGACTGGCCGTGGCGGTCGCCGGGATGCGTTGATAGGGCGGGATTTTTTTGCAGGCAAAGAAAAAGGGCCTACCTTGCGGTAAGCCCTTTTACTTGTTTGGTGGCTACACAGGGACTTGAACCCCGGACCCCAGCATTATGAATGCTATGCTCTAACCAACTGAGCTATGTAGCCGATGGGGCGCATTATTCCCTTGTGATGGGCCTGTGTCAACACTCATTTCAAAAAAAATTGCACGCCTTTCAAAAACTTAGCGACCGACCCGGTTTCAGCGGACGATCAGCCACTGGCCGAGTACCCCGTACAGCTGCAAATGCTGCTCGGCAGCCAGTGCCGCCAAGGTTTCGCCTGGGCGGTCGAGGTTGAAGTCGCCACTTACGCGTCGGTAGGCGGTCTGCTCATCCATCAGCCAGACCCGGCGACCCTGATAGCTGGCCAGGCGCTCAATCACCTGTCCCAAGGGCAGGTCGCTGGCGCGGAGGAGGCCGGTGCGCCAGGCATCCGCCGTCTTCGCGTCGGCTTTCTGTACCGGGTTGATCCGTGCCTCGCTGAAGGTCACTCGCTCACCCGCCGACACCATGCGCTGGTCGCCGCCCTGGATGACCATGGCCTTGCCATTGAGCACCACCAGTTCACCTTGATCGGCATGGCGCGCCACCATCAGACGGGTGCCGTACACCTGGATACGGGTATCGTCGACTTGAACTTCCATGGCGCGGCCATCGAGCACCACCTCCAGGTACACCTGGCCTTGCACCAGATGCAATTGGCGCGTGCGGCCGCGCAGGTCGACGTTCATCGCGCTGGCGCTGTCCAGGTGCAGCGTTGAACCGTCAGCCAGGCGCACGCTGCGCCGCTCACCCACATCAGTAGCCAGTTCGCTGGCCAGGCGTTGTATCAGTGGCCAGTAAAGATATGCAACAGCGCCGAGCAACAGCAGGAACAGCACGGCCAATACCTTGCCCAGGTAGCTACGGCGGACCTTGAGCAAACGCGGCCGTGGCCGGGCGGGGGGCACCTGAAGTTGCTGCCAGCACGCTTCCAGTTCGGCATAGGCGTGCGCATTACGCGGCTCCTGGCACCAACGGCCGAATGCCTGGCGTTCACCTTCATCACAGCCGGGCTGGCGCAGGCGGGAAAACCACTCCAGCGCTTCCTGCTGAGGATCGGCCTGAATCTGCGTGGCGGGCATCGGGCTCATGGGGCGGTGTGCTCGCGTGAGGGCGGTTTCGCCCAACGATTACGGGGAAGGAAGGTCGAGGATGCTAAATATATTGAGAACCATTTACAAGTGCGCAATTGCGCGTTAAACAAAAAGGTAGCTATGTATCTATTTGTTTCCCGATAATCGGATCCCAAACCTGCGGACGGAATTCAAGCTCATGGCCATCAGCAGCACCCCCACCGCCAGCACCGGTTCGGCGAACCAAGCCAATCCGCTGGTGATGCGCATCATCGCCTTCTGCGCCTTGGCGCACCTGATAAACGACCTTATCCAGTCGGTGCTGCCAGCGATATACCCGATGCTCAAGGCCAACTACGACCTGAGCTTCGCCCAGATCGGCATGATCACCTTGACCTTCCAGATCACCGCCTCGCTGCTGCAACCGTGGGTCGGCTTCTTCACCGACCGCAGGCCGACGCCCAACCTGTTGCCGCTGGGCACCCTGTGCACCTTGGTGGGGATCGTCATGCTGGCCTTCGTCGGCAGCTTCCCGATGATTCTGCTGGCCTCGGCACTGGTTGGCATCGGTTCGTCGACCTTCCACCCGGAGACTTCGCGGATCGCGCGGCTGGCCTCGGGAGGCCGTTTCGGCCTGGCGCAGTCGACCTTCCAGGTTGGCGGCAACACCGGTTCTGCCTTCGGCCCGTTGCTGGCGGCGGCCATCGTGATTCCATTTGGCCAGACGCATGTGGCCTGGTTCGGCGTGGCGGCGCTGTTGTTCTTTGCCGTGACCCTGATGCTGCGCCGCTGGTACAAGGAGCACCTGAACCAGGCCAAGGCGCGCAAGGCGGTGCAAGCCACCCACGGCATCTCGCGCGGGCGGGTGATAGCGGCGCTGGTTGTGCTCGGCCTGCTGGTGTTTTCCAAGTACTTCTACATGGCCAGCTTCACCAGTTACTTCACCTTCTACCTGATCGAGAAGTTCAGCCTTTCGGTAGCCAGCTCGCAGCTGCACCTGTTCCTGTTCCTTGGCGCGGTGGCGGCGGGTACCTTCTTCGGCGGGCCGATCGGTGACCGCATCGGGCGCAAGGCGGTGATCTGGTTCTCAATCCTTGGCGTGGCGCCGTTCACCCTGGCGCTGCCATATGCCGACCTGTTCTGGACCACGGTGCTCAGTGTGGTGATCGGTTTCATCCTGGCCTCGGCGTTCTCTGCGATCGTGGTGTATGCCCAGGAGCTGGTGCCGGGCAGTGTGGGCATGATTGCCGGGGTGTTCTTCGGGTTGATGTTCGGCTTTGGCGGCATTGGTGCGGCGCTGCTGGGGTACCTGGCTGATTTGCGCGGGATCGAGTATGTGTATGGATTGTGCTCGTTCCTGCCGCTGTTTGGCTTGTTGGCGGTGTTTCTGCCAAATACCGGTAAGCGCTGATACCGCTGGGGGCTGCTTCACAGCCCATTCGCAAGACAAGCCCGCCCCTACAGGTATTGCACATCGTTGGGTTACGCGGTCTTCTGTAGGAGCGGGCTTGTTCCGCGAATGGGCCTCGCAGAGGCCCCAGCGGCAATTGACGACTTGGTCAGGCTTGGCCTAGAGTGCCGCCTCTGTTTTCGACACCTGCGTAGTAGCCACAGCAATGCGCCGTATCCAATCCCTCCCACACGCCCGCCAGCCTGCCCTCCAGGCCATGCGTCGTGCGTGGCCGAGCGATACGGTGCTCAAGCGTCGCCGCAGCGTGCTATTCGCCTTCACCTTCTCGCCACACCAAGCCCTGAACTGACACCCCGCGCCTTTGCGTCGCCCGCCTTTCCGGCGAGCGAGTGGGCGCCTGTATCTGCGCGTCTTTTCAGTTTTGCTTGGAGTGGTACATGAACATGCGTTTGCTGGCGGGCCTTCTGTTCGCCGTATCGGTGGTGGGCTTCAGCCTGGGGGCCAGCCTGCCGCTGGTGTCGTTGCGCTTGCACGAGGCCGGTGCCGGCACCCTGGAAATCGGTGTCATCTCGGCCATCCCGGCCGCGGGCATGATGCTCTCGGCGTTCATGGTCGACGCCTGCTGCCGGCACCTGACCCGGCGCACCATCTACCTGCTGTGCTTCAGCCTGTGCACCGTGAGCATCGCCTTGCTCGATTCGGCGTTCGATACGCTGTGGCTGCTGGCCGTGCTGCGCCTGGGCCTGGGCATCGGCATGGGTATCGCGATCATCCTCGGCGAGTCCTGGGTCAACGAGCTGTGCCCGGACCACAACCGCGGCAAGATCATGGCCCTGTACGCCACCAGCTTCACCGGCTTCCAGGTGCTTGGGCCGGCGCTGATCGCGATGATGGGTGCCGACAGCCCGTGGATCATCGGCGTGGTCACCATCGGTTATGGCCTGGCCCTGCTGTGCATCCTCCTGACCGTGCCCAACGACCATGTCGAGCATGGCGAAGAAAGCGAGAAAAGCTTCGGCCTGGCGGGCTTCTTCCGTGTGGCGCCGGCGCTGTGCGTGGCGGTGCTGTTCTTCTCGTTCTTCGATGCCGTGGTGCTGTCGCTGCTGCCGGTGTATGCCAGCAGCCATGGTTTTGCCGTGGCCGTGGCGGCGCTGATGGTGACCGTGGTGTTTGCCGGCGACATGGTGTTCCAGCTGCCGTTGGGCTGGCTGGCTGACCGCGTCGAGCGCACCGGGCTGCACCTGGTGTGCGGGCTGGTGGCAATGGCCATCGGCATCGCCCTGCCATGGCTGCTGCAGGTGACCTGGCTGCTGTGGCCGATGCTGGTGCTGCTGGGCGCAGTGGCGGGCGGCATCTACACCCTGGCGCTGGTGCTGATCGGGCAGCGCTTCAAGGGGCAGGACCTGGTCACGGCGAACGCCAGCGTGGGCCTGCTGTGGGGCGTCGGCAGCCTGGTCGGGCCGCTGGTGAGCGGGGCTGCGATGGATGTGGCGCCGCATGGCCTGCCGATGGCGCTGGCGCTGATGGCGGGGCTGTTCGTGTGCTTTGCCCGGCAATCGTACCGCCGGGTGGGGAAGTTGCGAGCCGTTGCCGACTGAGGAATTGGCGGCGCAAGATCCGGCGTTTGCCCGGTCAGCGGCTGGGCTAAGCTGGATCTGCCTTGAACCCACAGGAGCTATGGATGATCCTCGCTGACCTCTCGCCTGGCGCTTACCGCGAAGCCACTGAGTACCTGGCTGCGCTGGACCCGGACTGGGCGCGGCATATCGAGGTGACCGGGCCCTGTCTGCATCAGGCTACGCCCGGGCGTGAACCTTATGAAGCGTTGGTGCGGGCGATTGCCTATCAGCAATTGCATGCGCGGGCGGCGGAGGCGATCCTCGGGCGGTTGCTGGCGCTGTTCCCCGGGCAGGTGTTTCCGGCGCCAGAACAACTGCTGTCAGTCAGCCCCGAAGTCATGCGCGGGTGCGGTTTTTCGGCGAGCAAGCTGGCGACCATTCAGGGTATCGCCCAGGCAAGCCTGGAGGGCATGGTACCGAGCCGGGCGGAGGCTTTGGCCCTTGCCGATGATGTGTTGATAGAGCGCCTGGTGCCCTTGCGTGGGGTGGGCCGTTGGACCGTGGAAATGCTGTTGATCTACAGCCTGGAGCGTTCGGATATCCTGCCCGTGGACGATTTTGGCGTGCGTGAGGGGTATCGCCGGCTCAAGGGGCTGGACAAGGCACCGACGCCCGCGCAGATGCGCTCGCTCGGTGGTGGCTGGAGCCCATATCGGACGGTGGCTGCCTGGTACCTTTGGCGGGCCTGATTTTTTGCATGGGCTTGCCCGGCGAAAGGGCCGTAACAGACGAAAGAGATAGTCGAGGTAGACTGCGATGAATGCCTTCACCACTGACACCCAGCGCTGGCAAGCCGTGCAGACCCGCGACCCGTCTGCCGCCGGCCTCTTCGTCTACGCCGTGCGCACCACCGGCGTGTACTGTCATCCCGGCTGCAAATCACGCATGGCCAAGCGCGAGAACGTCGAGTTCTTCAACGATGCCAGCAGCGCCGAAGCTGCCGGCTATCGTGCCTGCCGCCGCTGCATGGCCAAACCAGACGCCAACCGTCGCTCCGATCTGGTCGCCCGCGCCTGCCGTCTGCTGGAAAGCAGCGACGCCCCGCCCAGCCTCGACCAGCTCGGCGCGCAACTGGCCGTCAGTCCTTTCCACCTGCACCGCCTGTTCAAGGCCGAAACCGGGCTCACCCCCAAGGCCTACGCCAGCGCTTTCCGTGCCCGACGCCTGCGCGAGCGGCTGGCAGACGGGCACAGCTCGGTGACCGATGCCATCTACGACGCCGGCTACAACTCCAACAGCCGCTTCTACGAAAGTGCCGACCAGCGACTGGGCATGCGCCCCCGTGAGTTTCGGTCAGGCGGCGCCGGGGCGAGCATCCACTTCGCCATTGGCCAATGTTTTCTGGGGGCGATTCTGGTGGCCCAGAGTGACAAGGGGATCTGCGCGATTCTGCTGGGCGATGATCCTGAGTTATTGCTCGAACAGCTACAGGACCAGTTCCCCAAAGCCCGGCTGATCGGCGGCGATGCCGATTATGAGCGCCTGGTCGCCGAAGTTGTCGGCTTTATCGAGGCGCCGGCTCTGGGCCTGGACCTGCCGCTGGATGTCCAGGGTACCGCCTTCCAGGAGCGTGTCTGGCAGGCCTTGCGCGAGGTACCGGTGGGCAGCCGGGTCAGCTATACCGACATCGCCGAGCGCATCGGTGCCCCCAAGGCCGTGCGTGCCGTGGCCATGGCTTGCGCGGCCAATCACATTGCCGTGGCCATCCCTTGCCACCGGGTGGTGCGCCGCGACGGCGACATCAGCGGCTATCGCTGGGGCGTGGAGCGCAAGCGGCAGCTGTTGGCGCGAGAAACGGCACTCTCCTGATTGGCGGAAGCCGCGTAGAATCCCCCGCCAAATCGATGTGTAAAGAGGAACATTCGATGAGGCGTGTCAGCCTTGCCCGATTCTACCTGGGTGTCATGGCCCTGATGCTGTCGCTGGCCACTCCGGCCTGGTCGGCACCGGCCACGCCGGTATCCAGCCTGGCGGCGGCGGAAGTACCGGTGCTGGAGGAAAATGCCAGCTACGAGCAACTGAGCGATCGGCTCGACCAGATCCGCCAGGGCGTCACCAGCAATGCCAACGACGACCTGCTGTCGCAGCTGCGCCTGTCGGCCGTGCAGGTGCAGCGCCAGGCCGAGGCGCTGAGCGCCTTGCGCACCGCCGATGTGGAAAAGCTCGACGACAAGCTCAAGGTGCTTGGCCCGGTGCAGCCGGAAGAAGCCGAAATACTGACTCGCCAGCGCCAGCAGTTGGATGCCGAAAAGAAGGCAGCGGTTGCCGAGCAGGAGCAGGCTGTCAAGCTGACCCAGTCGGCCCGCGACCTGTCCACGCAGATCGTCAACCTGCGCCGCAGCCAGTTCAACTCGCAGATCCTCAGCCGGGCGACCACGCCGCTGAGCCCGGCGTTCTGGCAGAGCCTGATCCGTCCTACGTCAGATGACGTATCGCGCCTGCGTGATCTGCGCGAGGAGGCCACCGACGCTGTCGCCAGCGCCTTCAGTGCCGAACATCGCTGGCTCTTCATCACCAGCCTGGTGGCAGCCATCCTGGTCTGGACCGTGGTCCGCGGCCTGCTCGAGCGCCTGCTGGCCAGTGTCATGGTGCACCGCCTGCCGGAGGGTCGCCTGCGCCGCAGCGCCCTGGCCTTGAGCGTGAGCCTGGCCACCCTGGGCACCATCTCCGGCTCGGTGTCGCTGCTGCGCTGGGGCCTGGAAAGCAGCTCCGAGCTGGGCTCCGATGTCGCCAGCCTGACCAATCACTTCCTCACCCTGGTGGTGTTCAGCGCCTTCATCACCGGCCTGGGCCGCGCCATGCTGATGCTGCAACGGCCATCCTGGCGCCTGCCGCCGATTCACGACGAAGTGGCCAACGCGCTGGGCTGGTTCCCCAAGCTGCTGGCCCTGGCGCTGATGGTCATGCTGACCATCGAGCGCATCAACAGCGTGATTGGCACCGGCCTGGCGCTGACCGTGGCCACCAACGGCCTGACCGCGCTGGTAGTGGCGGTGATCTTCTCGGTGGCACTGCTGCGTTATCGCCGCACCCTGCGCAAGCATGAGCTGGAGCGCCCGACAGGTTGGGTCGGGCTGATCCCGTTCGTGATCGTGGTGTGGGTCGGGCTGATCGTGCTGGCGCTGCTCGCCGGTTACCTGACCTTGGCCTACTTCCTCACCGCCAAGCTGCTGTGGATCAGTGTGGTGGCGGTGTGCGCCTACCTGCTCACCACCTTCCTCAGCGACCTGTGCGAAGCCCTGCTGTCGCCACGCCAACCTGGCGGCCTGGCGCTGGCCTCGACCCTGGGCCTGGCGCCGCGCCACCAGGCCCAGGCCAGCACCATCCTGGTCGGCATCAGCCGCACGGTGCTGCTGTTCCTGGCGATCCTGCTGGCGCTGATGCCCTCGGGCACCAGCCCCGGCGAGCTGCTGCTGAGCCTGGGTGACTGGGACGGTACCGGCGGCAAGCTGCTCGGCAACCTCAACATCGTGCCGCAGGACATCTTGCTGGCGGTGCTGATCTTCTTCGGCGGCCTGTTCGCCATCCGTGTGGTCAAGCGCTGGCTGAGCGAGCGCCTGCTCCCGGAAACCGACATGGACGCCGGCATGCGCGCCTCGCTGGTGACCCTGGTCGGTTACCTCGGCTTCCTGTTCCTGGCCATGCTGGTGATGTCGACCCTGCGCATCAACCTGACCAGCCTGACCTGGGTGGTCAGTGCGCTGTCGGTCGGTATCGGTTTCGGCTTGCAGCAGATCGTGCAGAACTTCATCTCCGGCCTGATCCTGCTCACCGAGCGCCCGGTCAAGGTGGGCGACTGGGTGAGCCTGGCCGGGGTCGAGGGGGATATCCGCCGGATCAACGTGCGCGCCACCGAAATCCAGATGTCCGACCGCTCCACGGTGATCGTGCCCAACTCGCAGTTCATCTCGCAGAACGTGCGCAACGTGACCATGGGTAATGCCTTGGGCGTGGTGGGTATCACCCTGACCTTGCCGCTGGAAACCGATGCCAACCACGTGCGCGAGCTGCTGCTGGCGGCCTATCACGAGCATGAGGCGATTCTTGATGCGCCGGCCTGTTCGGTGACCTTCAAGGACCTGACTTCAGCAGGTATGGTCATTGGTGTCAGTGGTTACGTGGCGGGGCCACGGCAGGTGTCGGGTACCCGCAGCGACTTGCTGTTCACCATTCTTGGCCGCTTGCGCGATGAAGGCATTGCCCTGTCATCGCCGCAGAGCATGGTGCTGGTGCAGGAGGGCTCGCGTCCTGCCGACGAATCGGCGTGATGCGGGGGAGGGGCGCGCAGCGCCCCTCGATCTCCCAGGCGCTAAAGATGTCACGGCGGACACCCCTCAGCCATCACCCCAAACACCGGGTCACATGCTTCACCGACTGATACCCCGACAACCCCCAAGGTCCCAGCTCACGGCCAATCCCGCTGCCCTTGGTGCCGCCCCACGAGGTCTCGACGAACACCGCCTGCACCGAGTTGATCCACACATGCCCGACCTCCAGCGCATCGGCTACGCGCTCGGCGCGCTCAAGGTCGGCGGAGCAGACCGTGGCAACCAGCCCGAAGCGGCTGTCGTTGGCCTCGGCAATCGCCTGTTCTTCCGTGGCAAAGCGACGTGCGCACAGCACCGGGCCAAAGATCTCTTCAGTCCACAGGCGGCTGTCCTTCGGCACATCGGCATACAGCGTCGGGCTCACGAACCAGCCTTCACGGTCCAGCGCCTGGCCACCGGCCAGACATTGCAGGCCCTCTTCACGCGCTGTTGCGAAGTAGCTGGCAACCTTCAGCCACTGCGCCTGGCTGGTCAGTGGCCCCATGTCGATTTCTTCGGTCAGCGGGTTACCGACCCGCAGCTTTTCCAGTGCGGCCTGCAGGCGCGGCAGCAGCGTGTCGGCAATGCCGTCCTGCACCAGCAGGCGCGAGGTGGCCGAGCACATCTGCCCGGCGTTCCAGGTGATGCCGGCGACGATCCATTCCACTGCCTGGTCCGCGTCGCAGTCGTCGAACACCATGATCGCCGACTTGCCACCCAGCTCCAGGGTCACCGGCCGGCACTGCGCCGAAGCGCTGCGCATGACCTGGCTGCCTACGCTATTGCTGCCGGTGAACGATAGTTTGTCGAGGCCGTTGTGGCTGCTCAACGCAGCGCCTGTTTCGGCCTTGCCGTTGACGATGTTCAGTACACCGGCTGGCAGGCCCAGGGTGTCGGCGATCTGGCCGTAGGTCTGCTCGATCAGTGGGGTCACTTCCGACGGCTTTAGCACCACGGTGCAACCGGCCGCCAGGGCCGGGGCGAGCTTCCAGGCGCTGGTTACCAGCGGGAAGTTCCACGGCACGATCAGGCCGACCACGCCCACCGGCTCCAGCCGCGTGCGAGCGGTGAAGCCCGCCGCAGCCAACGGTACGTCACGGTTTTTCGAGGGCAGTTGTTCGGCCAGTTCTGCGTAGTAGGCGAAGGTGGCAACCGCATCATCCAGGTCGATCTCGGCCTCGTGGCGCGGCTTGCCGTTGTTGCGCATCTGCAGCGTGATGAGTGCTTCGCGGCGCTGGCCGAGCTGTTCGGCAAAGCCGCGCAGGAAGGCCGCGCGCGTGCTGGCGCTGACCTTTTTCCAGGTAGGCAGGGCGTCACGGGCGGCGGCCACGGCCTGGTCGACCTGGGCCACGCTGGCGGCCATCAGTTCGGCGAAGGGCAGGCCCAACGCAGGCTCGCTGACGCTGATGCAGTCGCTGCCCTGGCCTTCGACCCAGCGGCCGGCAATATAGTGGGAAGTGGTCATGGTCGGTATCCAGTCAGGCCATTTCGGCGGTGTTCACCGGCGTGCGCTGGGTGCTTTTGCAGCGCACCCAGCGCGGGCCATTCGGGCCATACACGCCAGCAGGTTCAGGGAACAGGTTGAGCAGGAGCAGATACAGCACGCCGGCCAGGCCCAGGGTCACCGGCAGGCTCAGGTCGATGCCACCGGCCAGGTCACCCAGCGGGCCGACGAACTGCCCTGGCAGGTTGACGAAGCACAGGCCGACCATCGCGCTGGGGATCCACGCGCCCATGCCGCGCCAGTTCCAGCCATGCAGGAACCAGTAGTGGCCGCCACGCTGGCCGCGGGTGAACACCTGCAGGTCGTCAGCGTGGTAGAAGCCGCGGCGGGTGATCAGGCCAAGAATCATGATCACCATCCATGGGCTGGTGCAGGTGATGATCAGCACGGCGAAGGTCGACACGCTCTGCACCAGGTTGAAGGTGAAGCGGCCGATGAAAATGAAGCCGATTGCCAGCACGCCGATCAGCAAGGTGGCGCCAGCGCGGCTGAGCAGGCGCGGGAACACGCTGGACATGTCCAGGCCGGTGCCATACAGCGCGGTGGTGCCGGTGGACATGCCGCCGATCACCGCAATCAGGCATACCGGCAGGAAAAACCAGCTCGGTGCTACGGCCAGCAGGCCGCCGACGTAGTTGTTGGCGGCAATATAGTCAGGCGCCTGGGTGGCCACCAGGGTGGCGGTGCACAGGCCGAACAGGAACGGGATCAGCGTGGCGACCTGGGCGGCGATCACCGCCAGCATGATGCGCGACTTCGGCGTTTGCCGCGGGATATAGCGCGACCAGTCGCCGAGGAAGGCGCCGAACGACACCGGGTTGCTCATGGCCAGGATCGCCGCGCCGACGAAGGCTGCCCAGAAGCCCGGCTGGCTGAGGTTGACGCTACCGGCAAAGCCGGCGTCGAACGGCCCGGCAAAGGCGAAGATACCCAGCAGGAACAGCAGGCTCGAAGCCCACACGGCGATCTTGTTGACCCACAGCATGAAGCGGAAGCCGAAGATGCACACCACCAGCACCAGTACCGCGAACAGGCCGTAGGCCAGGCCCAGGGTCAGGTCGGTTTCCGGCAGCCCGGCCAGGCGCTTGGCGCCGCCGACCAGGGCATCACCCGAGCTCCACACCGACAGCGAGAAGAATGCCACGGCGGTGAGCAGCGACAGGAACGAGCCGACGATACGCCCGTGCACGCCAAAGTGCGCGCCCGACGATACAGCGTTGTTGGTGCCGTTGAGTGCTCCGAACAGGCCCATCGGTGCCAGGATCAGCGCGCCCACGCCGACGCCGAGCAGGATCGCCCAGACCCCGGCCTGGAACGACAGCCCGAACAGCACCGGGAAGCTGCCCAGCACGGCAGTGGCGAAGGTGTTGGCACCGCCGAAGATCAGGCGGAACAGGTCCAGCGGGGAGGCGTCGCGTTGATCGTCGGGGATCTGTTCGACGCCATTGGTCTCGATACCGGTCGAGTTGCTCATGGTGATGCTCCAGCGCGTTGTTATAGGCCCGTCGCGGTGCGCGGGCTCTCTTGTGGGTGCGATGGCAGTGCGGCAAGGCCGCGTAAGTTCGGATCAGGCTGCGGTGACGACCGACAGGTGCTCGTGGCACGCCAGCCATTGCTCGCCATGGCGGCGGAAGATGATGGTCTCGCGCTCGGCCAGTTGGTGCTCCTCACCGGCAATGCGGATGTGCGTGGCCACGTCGTGCATGAAGATCGCCACGTCGCCCTGCAGGCTCACCTGCACGTTGCTCGATTCACAGCCAAGCACGGCAAAACCCTCGGCCTGCCATTGGGCCCAGAGGTCTTCATAGGCACGGCGCGACAGCAGCGGTTGCGCCAAGGTGTGGAAGAGGAAGGTGGCGTCGTCGCTGAAGCAGGCGAAGTAGCGGGCGGTGTCGTTGCTGGCAAAGGCGGCGACGAGCTCAGCGGCAGCTTGCCGTACCTGGAGTGTCTGGTCCACGGGAGTGGCCTCACGGTTATTGTGATTGTGGTGAAGCGATTCTGGTGGGGGCGGGCGAGGGGAAAAATCGCTGGAGGGAAATAATTAGTTCAGGAATTTGTGAAGTGATGTCTATCGATCAAGTAACCGATCAAGTAATGCCGTCATCGAACTGCAATCTGGAGCGCGCACCATCATCGCCGGTTTCCTCGGCATGAACGTCGGCCGCGTGCCGCTCTCGGACGACCCGAACGGCTTCTGGCTGCTGGTGGCACTGGTGCCGACCTTTACTTTCCTGGCGGGCCGCTGAGCTTTCAGTAAGCGTCGGGAGTATTGAAGCTGTACCGGCCCCCTCAAGCGAACCGACTGACGGTCCCTTGCCCCCCACATTCTTGCCTACGCTGATAGTCCCAACCTGTCAGAGCAAGGAGTTGCGCCATGGCCTTCCAATACAAGCGTCTGGACAAGAACAACGCCGCCGTCCTGCTGGTCGATCACCAGGCAGGCCTGCTTTCACTGGTGCGCGACATCGACCCCGACCGCTTCAAGAACAACGTGCTGGCCCTTGCCGACCTGGCCAAGTACTTCAAGCTGCCGACCATCCTCACTACCAGCTTCGAAACCGGCCCCAACGGCCCGCTGGTGCCCGAACTCAAGCAACAGTTCCCCGACGCCCCTTATATCGCCCGCCCCGGCAACATCAATGCCTGGGACAACGAAGACTTCGTCAAGGCCGTGAAAGCCACCGGCAAGAAGCAGCTGCTGATCGCCGGGGTGGTCACCGAAGTCTGCGTAGCCTTCCCGGCTTTGTCGGCGTTGGAGGAGGGCTTCGAGGTGTTCGTGGTCACCGACGCCTCTGGCACGTTCAACGAACTGACCCGTGATTCGGCCTGGCGGCGCATGGAGGCAGCCGGTGCCCAGCTGATGACCTGGTTCGGCGTGGCTTGCGAGTTGCACCGTGATTGGCGCAACGATATCGAAGGCCTGGGCACCCTGTTCGCCAACCATATCCCGGATTATCGTAACCTGATGACCAGCTACAACAAGCTGGCTAAATAAGGGCTGCCGGGGCGCGGCAATTTGCCTTAACAAGCGAAACGGCAAAATGTCATGAATCGACCATACTGACTCTTCATTCGCCCTCGGGAGAGCGCCATGGCCAAGCCGTCCAAGAAGAAAGATGTGAGACAGCAGATAGAGAAACTGGGCGGCAAAGCCTACGAGCAGGAACTCAAGAAACTGCACGTGGAGCTCGTTAAATTACAGGAGTGGGTGGTGGCCAAGGGCCTGAAGGTATGTGTCGTTTTCGAGGGCCGTGATGGTGCCGGCAAGGGGGGCACCATCAAGGCCATCACCGAGCGGGTCAGCCCGCGGGTGTTCCGCGTGGTGGCGCTGCCAGCACCCACCGAGCGGGAAAAGACCCAGATGTACGTACAACGCTACCTGCGCCATCTGCCTGCCGCCGGCGAGGTCGTGATCTTCGACCGTAGCTGGTACAACCGCGCCGGCGTCGAACGGGTGATGGGATTCTGCAGTGAAGAGCAGAGCGCCAAGTTCCTCTCCGTGGTGCCGCTGTTCGAGAAGATGATGATCGAGTCGGGGATCATTCTCATCAAGTACTGGCTCGAAGTCAGCGCAGAAGAGCAGACCCGCCGCCTGCAGGACCGCATCAGCGACGGGCGCAAGTTGTGGAAGCTGTCACCCATGGACCTCAAGTCGTACACCCGCTGGGACGACTACACCCGGGCCCGTGACGAAATGTTCGCGGCCTCCGATTCGTCCTGGGCGCCGTGGTTCATGGCGCACTCCAACGACAAGCGGCGCGCCCGGCTGAACATCATCAGCCACATGCTGACGCGCATTCCCTACAAGGACCTCACCCGCGATGAGGTGGTGAAGCTGCCCAAGCGCGGCAAGATCGGCAAATACAAGGCCGTGCCCTATCCCTTCAAAGTGGTCGAAGAACATTTCTGATCTCTCCCGCAGGGGGTAGCAAGGGTGCGAATCTATGCCTCATGACGGCAGCCTCCTACAGGCGACTGTAGTATTTCTTCTGGCCGTGGTGCTGCTGGTACCACTGGCGCAGCGTTTGAAAATGGGTGCGGTGCCCGGCTATCTGCTGGCCGGCATCCTGATCGGGCCGTCGGTGCTGGGGCTGCTGGGTAACCCCGACAATGTCGCTCGCCTGTCGGAGATGGGCGTGGTGATGCTGTTGTTCGTCATTGGTCTGGAGCTGTCGCCACGGCGGCTGTGGACCATGCGCAAGGCGTTGTTCGGCATCGGCTCGCTGCAAGTAGGTTTGACGGCAGTGGTGCTCGGCCTGCTGGCGTACTTCCTGTTTGACCAATCGAAGGCGGCGGCGATCGTGCTCGGTCTGGGGCTGGCGCTATCGTCGACGGCGTTCAGCCTGCAAGTGCTGGCCGAACGCAAGGACCTGGGCAAGCCACACGGTCGCCTGGCCGTGGCCATCCTGTTGTTCCAGGACATCGCTGCGATTCCCTTGATTGCCGTGGTGCCGCTGCTCGGTGGTGATGTCAGTACCGCCGACGAAGGTTCCTGGCCGGTGCTGGCGGTGGCTGCGGGCATTGGTGTGGTGATCATTTTTGGCCGCTACCTGTTGACCCCGGTATTCAAGTGGACAGTCGGTTCGGGTTTGCCCGAGTTGTCCACCGCTACCGCCTTGTTGGTAGTACTGGGTACCGCCTGGGTGATGGAGCATGTCGGCATCTCCATGGCTCTTGGCGCCTTCCTTGCCGGTGTGCTGATGGCCGACTCGCCGTTCCGGCATGAGCTGGAAAGCCAGATCGAACCGCTCAAGGGCCTGCTCCTCGGGCTGTTCTTCGTCGGCGTCGGCATGAGTGCCGACTTGCAGTTGTTGTTCGGCATGCCCCTGATCGTGCTGGGGCTGACGTTGCTGCTGGTGGTGATCAAGATGCCTCTGTTGCTCGTGCTTGGGCGCAGGGCCGGCGGGCTTGACCGCGCCGAGGCGTTGTGCCTGGCGATTGTGCTGGCGTCCGGGGGGGAGTTTGCTTTCGTGGTGTTCAAGCTGGCGCTGGAGCACCAGGTATTGACGCAACAGGTTCACGATTTGCTGGTGCTCGCCATCACGCTGTCGATGGCCGTGGTACCGCTGGTGATGATGGCCCTGGCGCGGCGATTACCTGACGAGGACCGCCCGGTTGCCGAGACGGGTCACTGAATCGCGCCTTGTTGGCGTGGCTAACTTCGGAGGTGAAACATGCAGCCGAGTTTGAAGCTGGACAGCGCCCTGTCGCGGGGTTTGCTCGACGTGCTGATCAAGGCAGGCTTGGTGGCCGCCCTGGTGATGTTCTCCTTCCAGGTTTTCCAGCCGTTTCTGGAGCTGATGCTGTGGTCGGTGATTCTCGCGGTTACCTTGTATCCGTTGCATGGCCGCATTCACCGGGGTACCGGCCTCAAGCAGGGCTTTGCGGCAACCTTGGTGGTGGTGCTGGTGCTGGTGGTGCTGATCGTACCGATCTACCTGGTGGTGATGTCCATCGGCGAATCGGTCGACAACCTGGTGACCTTGCTCAAAAGCGGCGCCTGGAGCGTGCCGCCGCCGCCTGAATCGGTGGCGGGCTGGCCGCTGATCGGGCCGAAGGTGCATGCGTTGTGGCTTGGCGCCTCGGAAAACATGGCCCATGTGCTCAACCAGTGGATGCCCCAGCTCAAGGGCGCCGGGCGCACGGTGCTGGGCGCTGCGGCCAGTGCCGGTGGTGCGTTCCTGATGTTTGTCGCGGCGATCATCGTCTCGGGCATCATCATGGCCTTCGGTGAACGGGGGGAGATTGCCGCGCAGCGAATCGCCATGCGCGTGTCCGGCGAGGACCGTGGCAAACCGCTGGCCAACCTGTGCACCGCCACCATTCGCGCGGTGGCCCAGGGCGTGATCGGTATTGCCTTCATCCAGATGCTGCTGATTGGCGTTGGCTTCGTCGTCAAAGGGGTGCCTGGCGCGGGCATGCTGGCCATCGTCATCCTGATGCTGGGCATTGCCCAGGCGCCGGCGACCTTGATCACGGTGCCGGTGATCATCTACGTGTTCAATGCCGAAGGTTTCACCGTGGCGACCATCATCTTCGCCATCTACACCTTCGTCGCCGGGCTCGCCGACAACGTGCTCAAACCGTTGCTGCTCGGGCGCGGGGTGGACGTGCCGATGCCGGTGGTGCTGATTGGTGCGTTGGGCGGCATGGTGGTCAAGGGCATCATCGGCCTGTTCATTGGCCCGGTGATCCTAGGCGTGACCTACGTGCTCTTCTGGCAATGGGTTGCGCTGCAGGTGCCGGAGCAACCGACCCCGCCTGCGGACTGAGCCATGCCCAACCGCTGCTATGGCCTGGGGCTGCTGATGATTCTGGCTGGCTGTACCCAGGTCGGCCCAGACTTCGAAAAGCCCCAGGACCCATGGCTGGACAGCTGGAACACGCCTCTGCTGGAGCAGGCCGCGCGCTCTGCGCCAGCACCGGACCTGCGTCAGTGGTGGCGGGTGTTCGCCGACCCGACGCTCGAAGGCCTGATCGCCGAAGCCGACGCCAACAACACCAGCGTGCGTGTGGCCGGCCTGCGCATTGCCGAGGCGCGGGCGCAGCTGGCCATCGTGCAGACCGGGCGTTATCCACAGCTGCAGCAACTACGTGCGCAGAGCCTGTACCTGAAGCAGGACCAGTCCGGCACCTCCACCGCGCGCGACTCGGTGTTCTGGCAGTCCAGCGTGGGCTTCGACATCGGTTGGGAGATCGACTTCTGGGGCCGTTTCAGCCGCGCCATCGAGAGCGCCGATGCGGTCTATTTCGCCTCCCAGGCCAACTACGCCGATGCCATGCTGCTGCTACGTGCGCAGATGGCCGATACCTACTTCGCCCTGCGCACCGCCGAGGCGCGGCTGGATATTGCGCAAGACAACGCCAAGCGCCAGGAACGCAGCCTGCAGATCACCGAGCGGCTGTTCCGCCACGGCGAGAACGACGAGCTTGACTGGCAGCAGGCGCGAACTCAGTACCTGGCGACCCTGGCCACCATCCCCGAGTTCGAGAACCAGCTCAATGCCTTGCGCAACGTGCTCTGCTCGCTGCTTGGCCGGCCACCGGGCCCGTTGCCCGAACTGGAGGCGCGCCACGGGCAGTTGCCGCTGCCGGACCGTGCGGTGTTACAGGACGTGCCGGCCAGCCTGCTGCAACGGCGCCCGGACATCCGCGCCGCCGAACAGGCGGTGGCGGCGCAATCAGCGCTGGTGGGTGTGGCCGAGGCGGATCTTTATCCACAGCTGAGCCTGCTGGGTAGCATTGGCTGGACCTTCCTGTCGGCCAGCCACCTGCCCAATACCTTCGACCTGGCGGCGGGGCCGAGCCTGATCTGGAACCCGTTCGACTACGGCCGGCGCAAGAATGCCGTGCGGGTCGAGGACGCCCGCCTGCAGCAGTTGATCGAGCTGTATCACCAGAGCGTGCGCGAAGCCGCACACGAAGCCGACGATGCCGCCAGCGGCCTGGTGCGCTCGCTGCAGAGCGCCAGCATTCGCCAGGATGCCTCCCAGGCCGCCCAGCGTTCGCTGACCTTGGCCAGCTCGCAGTACCAGGAAGGCTTTGCCGACTTCCAGCGCGTGCTCGACGCCCAGCAACTGCTGTTGCAGCAGCAGGATGGCTACCTGGTCAGCCGTGGCAATGCGGTGAGCAGCCTGGTGAGCTTGTACAAGGCGCTGGGTGGCGGCTGGGACAACAGCCGCAAACCTATCGACCCTGCCACCCGCCAGCAGATGAAAAACCGTACCGATTGGGGCGATTTGCTCGACGAACCTGCCCCCGCCGACCCCGAACAAGGTGAGCCGAAATGAGTGACGCCGCGCACGCCCCGCCAGCCCCCGATCGTGGCATGCGCTGGGTGCTGATACTGATCGTCGTCAGCCTGGTCTGGTACCTGCTGGCCGACCGCTTCACGCCCTACACCCAACAAGCCCGGCTGCAGGCCTACGTGGTGCCGGTGGCCGCCGAAGTGGCCGGCCAGATCAAGCGCGTGGCCGTGGGCAACAACCAGGAAGTGCGCCAGGGCGATGTGCTGTTCGAACTGGACCGGGAGCAGTACCGCATCGCCCTGGCCCGCGCCGAAGCCGACCTGGAAACCGTGCGCCGGCAGATCGGTGCCAGCACCGCCGGCATCGACTCAGCCCAGGCCGCGCTGGTGGCGGCCCAGGCCAACGAGCGCAAGGCGCGCCAGGATGCCGAACGGCTCAAGCGCTTGATCGACGAAGACCCGGGAACGGTATCGGTGCGCCGTCTGGAAGGCGCCCAGGCCACTCGCGACCAAGCCATCAGCCAAGTGGTCGCCGCCCGCGCCGAGGTGCAACGGGCCCGTGAGCAGCAGGGCGGGGCCGATGCCGACAACGCGCAACTGCGCAGCGCCGCGGCCAATGTGGAAAAAGCCCGCCTGGACCTGGCGCGCACCGTGGTCCGCGCCGACACCAACGGCCTGATTACCGACCTGCGGACCGACGTGGGCCATTACGTCGGTGCCGGCAGCCCGATGATGACCCTGATCGCCATCCATGACGTGTGGATAAGTGCCGACATGACCGAGAACAACCTCGGCCGCCTGCGCCCCGGCGCCCCGGTGCTGGTGGTACTCGATGCCATGCCCGGCACGGTGCTGAAGGGGCAGATCCGCAGCATCGGCTATGGCGTGAGCGTCGGCCAGCCTGCGCCCCCAGGGAGCTTGCCGACCGTGCAGAACAGCCGCGACTGGTTGCGTTCGGCACAGCGCTTCCCGGTGATCGTCGAACTTGACCGTGATCAACTGACAGACAGGTCCGGCTTGCGTGTGGGTGGCCAGGCCGAAGTCATGGCACTGCCCGGCGAAGGCAATCCGCTGAACCTGCTGGGCCGTGTGTTCATGTGGCTGATGAGCTGGCTGTCGTATGCCTATTGAGCTGCGTCGCTTGCGCGCGCTGCGCCTGGCCTGGGGCGTGGCGTTGTGCCTGGCGACCAGTTTCGGCCTGGGCTTGCCGGTGCCGATCCTGGCGCCGGTATTCGCGGTGCTGTTGCTGGCCATGCGCAGCGAGGCGCTGCCGATCAAGGCGGCACCAGCGCTGGCGATATTGGTGATGCTCAGTTGCGGCAGCGGCCTGCTGCTGATTCCGCTGCTGCGCCATGCTCCGCTGAGCGGCGTGCTGCTGGTCGGTGTGGGCGTGTTCCTGGTCTTGCGCTATGCGCTCAAGGGCGGCAATGGCCTGCTGGCCAACCTGCTGGTGATCGGCCTGACCATGATCGCGGCGGCCGGCACCAGCGATTTCAGCCTGGCGCTGTCGGTGGTCGAGGCGTTGGCCAAGGGCATGCTCTTGGCGGTGCTGGGCACGGCGCTGGCCCATGTGCTGTTTCCTGAACCGGCTGGCGCGCCTGCGCAGTCTTCGCCGCCCTTGCTCGACAGCGCGGATGTCAGCTGGGTTGCCCTGCGCGCCACGCTTATCGTCATGCCGGCCTTCCTCTTGGCGCTGATCGCTCCGGACCAGTTCATGCCGCTGATCATGAAGGCGGTGAGCCTGGGGCAGCAGGCAGGGGAGACGCGGGCGCGGCATGCCAGTCGCGAGTTGATCGGCTCGACCTTGCTGGCCGGGGTGTTGGCGATGCTGGTGTGGGGCGCGTTGAGCCTGTTCGTGCACCTGTGGATGTTCTTCCTGTGGGTACTGCTGTTCGTCCTCTGGCAGGCGCGCAGGCTCTACCGTGCGGTGGATACCCGGCAAAGCCCGGCTTATTGGGTGAGCTGCCTGACAACCATGCTGATCCTGCTTGGGCAGTCTGTGCAGGACAGCGCCGGTGGGCAGGATGTGTACAAGGCGTTTGCGGTGCGTATGGCGCTGTTCGTGGCCGTGTCAGTGTATGCCAGTGCCATGTTGATCTGGATCGACCGGCGTCGGGTTCGGGCTGCCTAGCACTCCTGTACCGGCCTCTTCGCGGGGCAAGCCCGCTCCTACAGGTATCGTATGATCACTGGCGATACGCAATTCCTGTAGGAGCGGGCTTGCCCCGCGAAGAGGCCGGTGCAGGCGACCTACGGCTTCCAGTCGATTCCTGTATCTGCCAGGTAGGCATCCACCGCCGCCCCGACCGTAGGGTGAAACGCCCGCTCACCCATATGCTCGAACAACTCGAAGCGCTTCATCTTGTCCTTCACCGGGTCTTTCATCTCGGCAAACTGCAGCTCCACTCCCCGAGCCTCCAGCGCCCGATCCAGCTCGGCGAGCATGTCCGCCGACGTGATATCGATGCTGGTCACCGGCTCCGCCGCAATCACCAGCCGTTGCACCTGGGTGGGTGATTCATCCACCGCCGCGAGCACCGTGCCCTGGAACTGCTCGGCGTTGGCGAAGAACAGCGGTGCATCCCAGCGCAGCAGCACCAGCCCAGGGATCCGCCGCGCCTGTGGATAACGTTTCACGTCATGGTAGCCACGGGTGCCGTCGACGCGCCCGAGTACGGCGTAATGTGGCCGCCAGCCGTCCCACAGGAATTCGATCACCGATATCGCTACTGCAATGCAGATACCTGGGATGGCGCCGAACACTGCGACGCCGACGAAGCAGGTAAACGACAGCCAGAACTCCCATTGCTGCATGCGGAAGATGCGCTTGAGGTCGGCGAACTCGAACAACCCCAAAGCTGCGGCGATCACCACGGCAGCCAAGGCGCTGTTGGGCAGGTGCTGCATCAAGTTGGGCGCGACCAGCAGCAACAGGGTCACTGCCAGCGCACCAATGATGCCGGTCAATTGGGTTTTCGAGCCGGCCGCCTCGGCCACTGGCGTACGCGACGAGCTGCTGCTGATCGGGATGCCTTGGAACAGGCCGGAGGCCAGGTTGGCCACGCCCAGGCCGAACATTTCCTGGTTCGGGTTGACGGGCGTTTTAAGGCGCGCGGCATAGGAGCGCGACAGCACGCTGGTATCGGCGAACGACACCAGCGCCACGGCAATCCCGCCCAGTACCACTTCGACCAGGTCGATGTCGCTCACCCATGGGAAGACGAAGCTGGGCAGACCCTGAGGCAACTGGCCGAGTACTTTGACGCCCATCTGGTCGAGGTTGAACAAGCTTACGGCAAGCGTTGCCAGCACCACGGCGATGAGGATGCCCGGCAGGCGCTTGAAGGGTTTGAGCAGCAGGATCAGCACCAGGCATGCGGCACCGACGATGAAACTTGGCCAGTGTCCCTGGCCGGCAAACAGTGCCTGGCCAAGGTGCCAGAGGTCGCGCAAGGGCCCCTCGCTATCGACTTTGATACCGAACAGCTTGGGTAGCTGGCTGATCAGCACGGTGAGGGCGATACCGTTCATGTAGCCGTAGCGGATCGGTTTGGACAGCAGTTCAGTGATGAAGCCCAGGCGCAGCAGCCCGGCAATCACGCAGAAGGCGCCGGCCACCAGAGCCATCAGGCTGGCAATGGCGATGGCGCGCTGCGGGTCGCTGGCGGCGTATTGCACCACCACCGCCAGGATCGGCGCGGCCAGCGCCGAGTCCGGGCCGAGCACCAGGATGCGGCTGGGGCCGAACACGGCGTAGGCCAGCAGCGGGATGATGGTGGCATAGAGGCCGTAGATGCCCGGTACCCCGGAGGCTTCGGCGTAGGCGATGCCGACCGGCACCAGCATGGTGGTCAGCACCAGGCCGGCGGCGATGTCCTTGGGCAGCCAGGCGGGCTGGTAGTGCAGCAGGGTGGCCAGGCCGGGGAGCCAGCGCTGCCAGTCGAAGCCCGAGCGGGGAGGCGTTTTATGCATGGTCGAGGCTCTTGGGAGGAGGGCGGAGGCCCTTCAGAGACTCAGCTTAGATGCAGAAAGTTGGCTCCGCAGAGCGGCCCCGGCAATTCCCAACGCGTAAGACAATTCCTGGGCGCTACGCAAAGGCATATATGCCCCACAAAACAAAACCCCTTGAAGCCATAGGCCTCAAGGGGTTTGTCAGTACTGCAGACTGCCGCTTAGACGTTAGGTGGGAAGTCATGGTCTGTAAGGTTTTAATTTACTGGGTTTCTTTGGATTTCTATTTTTCCTATACCCGGTTTTGTACCCGTATTTTGTTCGGTCAGTGACAGCCATTGTGAAACGCTCTTGTGGGGTGGAGGAGTGGTACTGGGATCGCCGTTGAAGAGCGCAGGGCTAAACGCACCTGGTTTGCCGAACTCTCGATAGGGACGGGAGCTGATTCTTTTCTCACGAGCAGCAAGCTCAAAGCGTGGAGTTGGGTCTACCCTCTCCATCTTCCAAATCCCATCATTTCACCGTTCCCGAATCCCAAGCTAGTCTATTCCACCTCAAGTCCTTTCAGCTCAGTTCCTCATGCACAGGGCTCGATCACGTCGAGGTCCAGTTTGAGCAGACCCCAGCCTGGGCCTTGGGTAGGTTGGCGAGCGATTTGTTCCATGGACCAGTACCCGGAGCCTACGCATTGAGAGGTGCTGCGGGTTAACCCATGCTGGCGACAGGTCTGGATAGAGTAATTTGATTTGATTTTACAAGACGTCACTATTGCACTTCTGCTGGCTGCCTGTATTCATGGTCAGAATAGCGCGTTCTGGACGAGCGATTGCAATACGTTGGTCGAAATTACTGCCGCGAAGTAAACGCGATTTGATGTACGCCATAATGGTCAGTTCAGAACCTCTCAAGTTTGTGAGTTACATTGCTGGTGATCTCGATTAGATTTTGTAAGAGAAGTCGGTGCAGGTAGATTTTCCACCACAAGTGGCCGGATTCATATATGATCAGGAGCTATGATTTTTTTTAGCCTGGCGGTGGCCTTGACGGACTGGAACCCTATTTTGACTTGATAGTGTGCCAATCAGGTATTAATAGGAACTATCAGGGTAGATTGTTCACCCAGCAGCAATGTGCAGTCTTCCACGCGCCAGCGAGCAGCGCTCGACCCGCCAGATCATTCTGTCCATTAAAATGATGAAAGTCTCGGGTTGCCTCAAGGACGCACCTCATGTAATGGCATGATTTTATTTGGTATCTACGAGAAGATTTTAACGTAGTGTCGAGCCACTAGCTTTGATATCCTGAGGGCATCCAGCAAGCTTGCAAAGTCCAAGATGGAAAAATCTCTAACCAACGGCTGTCTGAAATTGTTCCTGCCGATCAAAATGAGTGCGAATGGGCACCTTATAAAGTTTAAGCAGTCCATAAACGAAAAGCTTGTTCGAAGGTTGCGGATCGATCCTAATGCGTATAAGCGTATTTTGGCTGCTAATATAAAAAACATCCTTTAGGCCCTGGTGGCGCAAGCGGACGGTGCCGGTGGCTAAGAGCTGGAAGAGATTTCTATATGACTACTTAAAGTGAACGCTAATCATCGCCCGTAACAGACTTGGTGAATTACTCAAGAATAACTTGGTTATGGCAGGGATGCTTTCCCATCACGGGTGTCAGTTGGTACCAATGGTCGGCCTAAGGAAAACCGTCATAAGGTGTTGGATGACGCACTAAAGGTTGACCTTAGCACTTCTCCAAGGCATATCTTCAGGGGCAGGAAGCATCGAGCTAACATGTCAAAATTATTGGAAATGACCAGCGCAATTGCGGTGCTGTGTCAATGCCAAAACTCGAAGCGCTCACTGGCTAACTATAAAACAAAAATTAAATAATGAGAGTAGGGTTTGGTCTGTCTTCATGGTTAGTGATGATTTTTCGATTACAGTATTGATGGGGTGATTTTTTATAATCTCTTTATTGCTCCTGCTCCTGCTCCTGCTCCTGCTCCTGCTCCTGCTCAATGTAATGGGTTGTTGGTTGTATCTGTCTTTCGTGTATTCGTATAGCGTCTCTTTTGATGATGGTGTTTGATTTCAAGAGTGTTGATTTTTTCTTTCTGAAGAGTATTTCGATTTGGTCCTTTTGTGGGGTTGGGAGACTTTCCGGGTTGGGGGTTAATGTTTCAATTTGAAGCGTTAATTTGCAGGATTCGGTTAGGGCTTCGCTTAGTTTTTCAGTGAGAGTGACAGCTGCTATTTGATAATTGTCGAGTTGTTTGCGATGGGACTTGTTTAGCTCGTTGAGTTGGCTGCGGTATTGGTTTTTGATTTCAAGCCCGCTTTTAATTAGCCATTCCAGTGTGTCAGTTATGTTTTTGTTTCTTGATTTGGCTAGAGTTTCCAGGGCTTTATTTGCTGAGGTCGAAAGTATAAAGTTTCTGGGCTTTTTCCCGTTTAGGCTTTCTCTCAGTTTCTTTTGACGCCAGGCGCCTTTCATCTTTTTTAGAATTTCTCGTATTTCGCTACTGTCAGGCCATTTCTCAGATGCCCCTATAAGTTCCTCGTATGTGGTTTGTTCGGGAATACTTGCTCTGTGGTTGTTTAAATATCGAATGGCCCACTTCAGCATGTCTTGGTTGTCTTTTTTTATCCATCCAAGCCTGTTTTGTGCCTTTTCCAAGGAATCCCTCGCTAATGCGCTTATTAAAATTGAATGATTTTTTGTGTGGCGTTACGGAGTGACGTTACGTAGTAGCATAAGCTATTCTTTATGCACTTGAAACAGGGTGTTATTCTACGATTTAATGGCTGCCTTTCTAAAGGGATGAGGGTGGGTGATGCACTGCGTTCTGTTGGGTCTTGGATTGGCTGGGATCAGCCCTGAGGCGAAGTTTGTCCTTGTAAGGTTCGTGCAGCTGTACGGGCTGTGCGAGTCGATCACAATCGGGGTTAAGGAGTTAGCCAAGGTCTCAGGTGCTACGGATCGTGTGGTATCTAGCGCTCTGTCTGAATTGGTGGCCGAAGATCTTTTAATACGCACCCCTATCGTCTGCGGGCGGGGGCGTCCCAAGAGTGGGTATCGGGCTTCAAGTAAATTATCCAGGTTGTTGGAAGGCGAGAACGAAAAGCTCAATGTGATAAATAGACTGAGAATTGATCACGTACTAAACCCTTCTGCAGAAAACTGTAAGGGTGGCTTGAGTGTTTGTAATCGGTTGCTACTGTCCACTCTGCTTCTGTACGCCGATCAATTTGGGGTTGTACGGGGAGTCGGAGTATCCAGGCTGTCCAGGGCTACTGGTCTGAATCGAGATCGAATAAAGGCCCAGGTGCACAAATTGATCGCTCTGAGGGTCATGAGAGGGGTGATCCCTGGTGTTGCAACGTCTGTTGCATTGGGTGTTTCAAAGTCAGTTTATTTTATTAATTTTCACCATAATTTTTTTCAAAAAGGTAGTTCGGGAGCGATCGCGCTAACTTTCGTCTCGAAATCCAGTGGGGATTCGGGGGGGATGAGTGAGGTTGCAGCCATCATTGGCTCTGCGGGGCTTGGCAAAGGGCTGGGCTTCGAGAGGCATAAAAAGTTTTCTGGAATACTGCCTGATAGCGATAGATTTAATGCGCTGGCGGGGTTGTTTTCTTCTTTAGCCAAGGATAGAAGCTCGTCGAGAGCGCTTCAGGTTAGATTGGAGGAGTACGCGTCAGGGCTGCTGTCCAAACATTGGAAAGCCTTGGAGCTAGGTCAGTTTAACTCTGATGATGAATTGCTGGTGCGAATCAAGAAAGATTTCAGTAAAGGAACGGGCTTAGGGCGAGACTTCAAGGATGACGGCCTTCGAGGCGAGCTGTTTTTTGAGTTCATTTATGTAGTCGCTGTTTTGATGGCTCGGCGTATCCAGAGTTTGGTTTTAAGTGTTAAGGGTTTTTCGCACGAAATTGCCGGGTTGCAGATCCTGCCGAGTTTTGAGCCCGGTCCATACTTTGGGCGGTTTGCTGTTGGTCGGTCTCTGTTGATTGTTCCTGGTAATAGTTTTCGAGCAGGAGAATGCTTTGTCATGAATGAGAGCAATCTTGGCGAGCCTGCGTGCGAGAGGTTTTCAAGTGAGGAGGAACTGCCTGAAATTGACCGTTATCGTTTTGGACTTCTTTTTCAGGTTCATACTCCTACGCGCTATCGGTATCGGGGGTAAGTCGCTCTGTATGCCAGTAGTGGGCAGTAACTCTTTACCGACCTCCTAGATCCTGTGTACGGATTTGAGGAGTTGATCATGCGCATACTTCGAATGAAAACTGTTATTGAAACAACAGGTCTGGCCCGATCTACGGTGTATAAATACGTTGCTGAAGGGATATTTCCGAAGCCTCTTTCGCTAGGCGGGCGCTCTGTTGGCTGGTTGGAGTCTGAGGTTCATGGTTGGATTCAGACTAGGCTAGTGGAGCGCAATCAGTAGGGCTTGATGGGCTTGTCCTTGGCATCTGGTCTGCTTCTTGTTTGCTTTATTTTCTTTCAATGAAAAAATCATGTCCGGTTGACTCCCGGACATGATGTTTTTTTTGTCGGACCTTTTGATAGTGTTGATTTTCTGATTCTGAACAGGAATTCTTTAACTTTCTCTTGGGTTTCTACTGCTGGGGTTTTCGGTGTGGGTAGTATGCTTTAATGGTTTAATTACTACCTTCTAATAAGTCTTGTCTATCGCTCATGTAGAATCTGATATCTATTTAATCATTAGGTTAAGTGATAGAGGACCCTTCAAAGTGTATCTATTATGGTTGTCTGTTTTATGCTTGGGGGTTGACAGTTTTTCTTAGGTGGTTGTTGTTGAGAGTTGGTGTCTGTGTGATGAGCCCATTGAGGTCTAGCTCAATGGGTTGTGGTGGGCGTGTAAATAACTACCAAGTTGACTGAAGATATGAACATTAACAAAGTAGATAGTAACCATGCTTCGTTTTTCCGAAAACCGTAATCTTCGTTTGTACTCAGCAGCTATATTCCAAGGTTTGCCGATAATGGTTGAAAAAGGGCCTTTTATACTTGGGTACCTTGAAGCGCTGAATCGCACCATTAACCTTGCCCTTGATCAGTATCCTAGGGTGATTGCTTTCCGGGTGGATTTGCGTCTTCCACGTCTGATGGGGATTCCGGATGACGCTTTGTCAAATCGTGTGATCAGTAGATTCCTTGAGTCGTTCAAAGCAAAAATTGAGCATAACCGTGATAAGGCGCGTGAGCAGAACAAGTACGCCCATGACTGCAGGGTGCGTTACGTTTGGGCGAGAGAAGTGGGCTGGGGAGGGCGTCCGCATTACCACTTGCTGATCCTTCTGAACAGAGACGCCTATTACACAGTAGGGCGGTTGCAGCCACAGAGGCCTAATATGATCACCCGTATGCAGGAGGCTTGGGCCAGTGCGCTGAAGTGCGAATTTGAGCAAGTGAAGGGCTTGGTGGAAATCCCTAAGAATGCAGAGTACCGAGTAGATCGGAATGTCCGGCCAGGAAATGTGGATCAGTTGCCTGAACTGTTTTATCGAGCCAGCTATCTTTGCAAGGCGGCCACAAAGCGTTATGGAGATGGAGCACATGGCTTTGGATACAGCCGAGCATAGGAATGTGTTGGTACTGGGTTAGTGTGTATCCACCCAGTATGGGAACTTATTTACAGAATAAGTTCCCTGGAGGTGATGGGATATCCAGGTCACGGTGAAGGGGCAGTGCCCGTTGGTAGTCGCCGTGGTGGCGTGGGTTGCGCGAAACGGCGCCCGGCGCCTAAAAACTTTACACATGGCCGGAGATGGCAATGCAGATAGGGGGGGGTGACCTACCGGTCGCCTCTGAATCCGCTGCGTTTGTTTACCTGTATGAATAGACATCTTGGACGGGGAGATGGACTTTTGCTTAGGGTATGGGCAACCAAGTCGATCAATCAGGAGCAGCCAGCCATGAAGAACATTTTCGCCGTTGTCGGTTTTATCGTGATCGCCACCAAGAGCTATGAGCTGTATCGCGAGTACAGCGAGATGAAGCGTGAGAAAGCGGCGCGGGAAGCGGCCGCCAGTTCGGTTTGACGCGCGTCGGGTTATGGCTAAAAGCTATCCGCCGGGATAGGCTGGGCGCGGCTTCGCGCCCGCCGATCACATAAGGAAACGGATCTTGGCTACACAAACCATCGAACAGTTCTTCACGGGGAAGACCCTGGAAATTCCTGCCTACCAGCGGGACTACGCCTGGACGACCAGCAACATCGACGACCTTTTCGAGGATATCGAGGAGGCCATGGAGCTGGATGGTGGCCATTACCTGGGCACCTTCATCCTGTCCCAGATGGGCAAGACGGCCCCAGTCAAGGTGGTGGATGGGCAGCAACGCCTGACGACGCTGACCCTGTTGCTCGAAGCATTGGTGGATGCGGTTGAGGAACCGGCGATCAAGGAGCATTACCGGGGCACCTACATCAAGCATCCGGTGCACGGCCCGAAATTCACGGTGCTGGGTGTCAATCAGGAGTTCTTCACCGCGCTGCTCAACGATCAGCACCCACAGCCGGAGTCCGATGGCCAGCAGCGGCTGCTGGCCGCCCATCACTGGATTCGTCAGCGGGTGGCGAACATTAAGACCCGTCAGGGGCAGGAGGCCATCAAGAACTGGCTGCTTGCGATCAGCCGCCTCGAGGTGCTGGACTTCACTGAGGTCAACGAGGGCAAGGCCATCCGTATGTTTCAGTCGGTGAATGACCGTGGTGTGCCCCTGGCCAAGATGGATATCGCCAAAAGCCTGTTGATCTACTACTCCAACCGCTTCCTGGGCGGCCAGTTGGATGCGTTGGTCTCCGACCGTTTTGGCGAGGCGTTCCGCTGCTTCAGCCGCTTGAAGAAACTGGCAGGGGAGACGGGCTACCAGATTCGCATGATTAATCGGGACCCCTTCCGTGAGGACGATGTGCTGCGCTATCACTACTTCGCCTTTGATGGTGAGAAGCATGACGTGCAAGCGGGTGCGGATCATGGTGCGACTTCGGAGACGGTACTGGAGTCGTTCCTCAAGCCAGCGCTCAAAGGTATGCGCAACGACCCCGAACGCCTGGCGGCTTTCATCGAAGACTACGTATGTGACCTGGAGCGGTTCTTCAAGGGTCTACTGGCACTGGCTGAGGCCACTCGCAGCAATCGCGAGCTGTATTTGCTGTTGGTAGTGCAGGACCTGGCCGCCACCCTCTATCCGCTGCTGGTGCGCTTGCACAATGAGCGGATGCTCGATGTTCGCGTCCCGCAGCAACTGGATTACACCTTGCTGCAACTGGTCGAGCTGGCAGACTTGCGCGTATTCAAGTTACAGGGTACCAACCCACAGGCGGACATGGCCGCGCTGATGCGAGACTTCGGTCGGTTGAGCCCGCTGCAGATCGCCGAGCGCCTAGTGAATTTCTGCCAGCGCTTCATGCCCAGTGCCCGGTTCGAAGCCAAGCTGGTCAACGAAGATATGTTCAGGAACCCGGGTCTACCGCGCATTCTTCTTGAGGCTGAGGGGGCGGCAAGGCGGGAGGCGGGCCAATCTGATCTGGAAATAGGCGACCTTGTACTTATCAATACCGAGGGGCTGACGATCGAACACATTCTGCCCCAGGAAACCTCGTTCGGCGTGCGCCTGTATGGCTTCCACAGTACGGAATCGTACCTGGAGCACCTCCACCTGATCGGCAACCTGGCGCCGCTGGAGAAACGCATCAACAGTGCGTGCAGTAACTGTTCTGCGGAGAAGAAGATGAGCGAACCCAAGCTCTACAGGAACTCGCAGTTCAATTTGATCAAGGCATTGGCCGCCAGTGGCGCCAACTGCAGTCCCGCGTACTCGAAGAACGCCCTAGTGGAGCGAAGCCAGGTGCTGGCCAGTTTCGCGGTGAAGCGTTGGCCGCTGACGCCGACCGACCTGGCTGAAGCGTAAGCCACCTACAACTGACCTGTGCGAGCTGCCGATCCGATGGTGGGCCACATCCCGCCACCGGCGCGGCGCATTGAGCTGGCGGCATCAGTCGGTCATCAGCCAGGGGCGCAAATCCTTGAGGTTTTTTACCACGATTTGCTGCGCCTCGGGGCTGGTAGCCAGGTTACGCGGGTCGATGTGGAAGCGCTGCAGCACGTATTTCACCAAGGCCTTGCGGCTAGACACCACCAACTGCCCATGATGCATGCCGAAGTCGACTTCGATGATGGCCTTCTGTGCCGCGTTCAGTCGCCCGTCGGGCTCGAAGATGACCTGCACCTCGGAATTCCATTCTTCGTCCAGCGCCCGCGTGTTGGGCGACTCGTCGAGCAAGTCAGGCTTCCCGCGCAGGCGGCTGAGGACGAAGTCGCGATACTGGCCGTTCTTTTCGCAATAGGCGCGCACATGCCAGCGCATGCCGGTGTAGACCAGAGTATGGGGGGCGATCAGGCGAACTTCCACGTTCGGCGTGTTCAGCGACACGTACTCGGTTTCCAGACGCAGGCCTTCTCGGCAGGCCTTGAGCAAGGGGCGCAGCACCTCCGGGCGAATCGGCCGGTCCGGGACTTCCAGCACATTGGTGTGGGCATAGGCCAGGGCGAGGCCGTCGATATGGGGCGCGCGTTCGTTGTTCTGGTACAGCAGGTGCAGGTAGGCGCTGGCGCTGTCGTCGATGAACCTGGGCTTGAATTGCTTGGTGGGTACATAGCCCTTGAGCTGTTTGTCGTAGGCCAGGTTCTTTGACGCATGCTCGGTGATGTAGGTGTTGATGTCCTTGGAGGCCTGTTGCCGGCTGATGCCGAAACTCTGCATCAGGTGGCCGGTGGTCAGGCGCCCCTCCCACCAGACGACGGTTTCTATCAACCGGTAGCGTAGTGCCAGGTCCCAACGCACCTGCTCGACGGTCTGCTTGCGTTTCATTGGCTCTCCTGATGTTTGATGGGGTGGGTAGCGTCACTCTATAGGAAAGACCTGTCGTGACAAGTGACGTATCGTGCAAGGTCCGCTGTAGATCCAAGTTAAGCTGACAAGCGACGATGCCGACATTGGGATGAGAGCATGGCATCACTGGAGGCACTACCAGGGCACTGGCCGCAGGTAATGCATTCGCATAGGTATCAAGGAGAGAAGCAATGCCGATCAAACCCAAGCCGTTTACCTGTGTCTGCGACGCGTGTGGCTGGAGCAGGACCGTGGCACCGCGCAGCGATGTTTTGATGCCGGGCGAGTGGCCGGAGCGATGCGCGAAATGGGGGAGCAAGGCGTTGACCATCCGCCAGGCGGGCTGGCTCAAGGGCGCCAAGGCGGAGTTACTCGCACGTTGGCGCTTGTGAGGGCCGTGGGGACATGGCTCTCGTGTGTAAGGTTATTTGACACATGAGAGTTGATGCCGTTCGAGGAATGTGTCGACCGGCACTAGGACTCTGCGTCGATTACCCCTCTTTCAGCTGGCCTTGCCAGCTACCTGAGCGAAAGAGGGCTTGCCTCCACCAGTTATGCATGTGTGCTAATACTTTACCTGTATGGGTCTACACAGTAGATCTGTCGCTTAACTATACATATCTTCTTCATGGCATGAAGGCACATCGCCTCACTAGGAGAAGACACATGAGTACCTATGACTGGGTTGCGTTGATCGCAATGGGCATGATCGGCGTGATCCTGCTGGTGATGTTGTTGCAATACATCAAGCTGCGCGACCTGTGGGAGGGCTTTAGCCGCTGCCGCGAGGCCATGCGTTGGGCGCGCATCTTCGAAAGTGAAAATCGCGAGCTCAAGCGCACGCTGCAGGCCGAGCGCAAGCGCGTTCGGGAACTGCAGAATTCGCTTAGCCAGTTCACCGAGCAGGTGAGGCCACGTTGATTCGATCTGGGGCCCGGCATTCGAACAGAGAAACGAGTCAAGATCTGGGCAGTTTGCCAGTACCGGCGAGTATGATGAATCGAGCACCTCACGGAACATGACACCCATCAGAAAATCCCAGGGAGGAGAAATGTGAATACAGGTCATCATCGAGGATCATGTTCTGCCGCAGATGTTCAGCGAGGCACCTTTTCAGCAGATCAAACGGGATTTTTCCGGAGACTCCCTGGCGAGCCCCACATCTGCATTGTCCCAAGCGAGTCACCTCTCGGGAAAGACCCCTTGGGTACTAGATCCTCTAAAATGGCGTGATAGCCAATTGATATCAATTTACTGGCAGAGCGCAGGCTTAAATCCGTGAGTCAGCAGCCCCATAGGGCCTATTCATCAATAGCGTTAAAGACTATTGAATTCCGGCCGACTGCTTAATGGGTACGTGCGATCGGAGCTACCGTGCTGCCTTAATGCACCCATGGTTTAGTTTTGCCAGACGCGTTCCGGCGGGATAGGGATAGGGATAGTAAGGAAATGAAACCAATAGCGCCCAAAAAAACACGGGCAACTACACTCAGGTCGCGTAGACCTGTGGTCAAGGAAACCTTCGACGTGTTGGTTCTGGCGACCATGAGCGCCGGCAAGACGTCCTTCATCAACGCCTTGATCGGGCAGGAGCTTTTGCATACTGCCAACGAAGCAACCACAGCGTGCATGACCAGTATCGAGCACCGCCAGGGCTCGAGATGCTTCAGCGGTGCTTGTTACTCTTACACCGACCAGGAACTGGCCCGTCAGCAAAACACTTCGGCGGCGCTTGTTCGTGACTGGAACGCCAACACCGAAGTCAAGCGCATCAGCCTGTCAGGTAGCTTCAAGATCGTTCCCAGTCCTGCTCCCGGCCTAGTGCTTCACGACACACCCGGGCCGAACAATAGCCAGGACGAACGGCATGCCCAACTGATGCTTGAGACAGTACGCACTGTATCCTTCAAGGCCCTGTGTTATGTGCTCAATGCCAGCCAACTGGGCACGCTGGATGACCGTCTGTTCCTGGAGCAACTTCGCGAAGAGCTGGCAAAGAAACCCGGTCACCTCATTTATTTCATTCTCAATAAAGTCGACTTACTCGACCCTGACAAAGGTGAAGAAATCGGCGTCTATGTCGATAACGCATACCGCTACTTGACGTCCATCGGTTTCAAGAGCCCGATGATCATTCCAACCATGGCCAATGCCGCTCTCTACGCCCGCAAGGCACTAAAGGACGAAGCGCTGACCCGTGCCCAGCGCTCGAAACTTCGACAGGCCCTGGATGAGCTTGGCGATAACAAACGTGCCCTGCTTCACGCGACGGTGGTTCCCGACCCCATTAAGAAGCGGGTATTCAAGGCGTTGGCGAGCCTGGAGCGACAACGTCAGGTCAAAGCCTCCGACGAGCAGGCCTGCGAGAAAAACGAACTACAGCAACTGGTTGCCATCAGTGGTCTGAAAACAGTTGAAGCCCTAATAAAACATCAACGGCAATTGGTTGAGACTCTATGAACATTATCGAAATCAAACACAATCCATTCACCGTCGACACGACGTTTTTGATTAATGGCCAGGCGCCTGCTGATGGTTGCAAACTGTCTAGTTATAAGGAGTCGCGGCTGCAGCTCTGGGTTGAGAAGCTGTTCGATGAGTTGAGCAACCTGTTCAATGGCGACAACAGATTCAACATTACCTTCAAGGGTGTTGAATCTGACTACCTGGACATCGTCGAGGCCGCTGAAGTCGCCTCTTCTAAAGGCATGCAGATTGAGCTGAGCTGGATTGAAACTGTTGCGACCGAAACCCGCTTGGAGCAGATTCGCGAACTTATGGTAGAGGCGCGCCAGCATCCAAAGTTCGAACACTTCATCACCGAAAACGATGAGGTGCGTAAGTCGGTAGATGAAGCGTTCAACCGTGACTTCGATGTCTATGTCGTGGCCACGATGTCATCCGGAAAATCGACACTGATCAACGCCATGCTCGGCCGTGATCTGTTGCCGGCAGCGAACGAAGCCACTACGGCGACCATTGCCAAAATTACCGATAACGACGCGATGAGCGGGCGTTTTGCCGCTCAGCGAATCAACCGCAATGGGCAAAAAGTCGGCCAGGATGATGACGTCACTCTGGAGACGCTCAAGGAATGGAACCTGCTGACTGATACTCAACAGATCAATATCGAAGGCAACATCGAAGCAATTAAGGAGCGTGACAGCGTTCGCCTGGTACTGACCGATACCCCCGGCCCCAACAACAGCCAGGACGAAGAACATCAACGTACCACCATGGGCTTCATTCAGGACTCCAAGCGTAATCCGCTGATCCTCTATGTCCTCAATGCCAGCCAACTGGGCACTAATGACGACCGTAACCTGCTGGGCCTGGTTGCTGATACCATGCGCAAGGGCGGCAAGCAGAGCAAAGACCGCTTTATCTTCGTGATCAACAAAATGGACGTGTTCGACCCCGAGAATGGCGAAGACTTGCCCTCGGTGCTGGCTCGTGTCAACGACTACCTCACCACCAACGGCATTCATAACCCGTTGATCTACCCGGTATCGGCCAACCTCACGCGACTGATTCGCAAGCCCAGTGATGAGCACACCCGTAAGGAACGCGGTGAATACATTGCTATGGCCGACATGTTCAGCGAAGAGCCGAGCATGAACCTGCTTCAGTACATGCCGATTACTTCACGGGTAAAACGTACGCTACAGGAGAAGAAACACTCCGAGTTGTTATTGAGCAGTGGTCTGCCGGCGGTCGAGGCGATGATCGATGAGTACATCGACAAGTACAACTTCCCGCACCGGTTGAAACGCGCTTATGACGCCATGACCAAGGCCATCGAGATCGGCCTCAACGAAGCGGAGCTGATCGAGCAGCTGGATCAGGATGAGCGCTTCCTTGCCCACGTCAATGAGGAAATTCAAGCCCTGCAACAACGGCAGGAGAAAGGGTTCGATACGGCGGCGTACAAGGACAAGGTCGCCCGGGAAGGAAAAGCCCTGCCCGCCGCTACCGAGCGTGAGTTGTCTGAGCTGGAGAATGTCATTCAGCCTATCTTGCGAAAACTCGCAGAGCGCTTCAGCAACAATAATGTGACGGTTAGCATCGCCGAGACGCGCATCCAGGAAGCTGAAGAACAGCTTCAGTTCCAGCACCGAAAGCTGATTAACGCTTATGAGGCGCTATTCAGTTCCAGCCAGGAAATCATTCGCCAGGACCTGCATCAGGAGTACCAACTCTACATCGCGGATCTGTTCAAAGACACCCAACACCTGCAGTTACCAATTCTGGAAGGTATCAAGAAAACGGTCGGGGATATTTCGTTCAATCTCAACGTGAAAAACAACGAGATTAAAGAGCGGGAAGTTGTCATCAGCACCCGCGAGGTGAGTGACAGCAAGTGGTACAACCCTTTCTCCTGGGGCTCAACACGCACCGTTCGTGAGTATGGAACTGAAACCTATGTTGATCTCGAGGCGTTGTGGAAAGAGCGCGTCACACGAGTTGAAACAGAGTTTTCGCGGTTGGTGGACAGCGCCAGAAACGAAATTGAAATCGGCAAAAATCGCCTGATCGATCAATTCCTGGCCTTTATGAATCGCGAGTTCGATAGCAAATTCAGTGAGCTTTTGGTGTCACTGAGTGAAAAAACCAGTGATCGCAATGCCCGTGAATTGGCAATCAGAGAGGCAAAGGATCTGCACGCTTGGATCGAAGCCTTCAAACGTAAACTCGACAACACCTTGGCTGTTTAATCTGGAGCTCATATGACCACTTCTACCGCAACGCTCTCCAAGGCTCGCAAAAGCTTTCTGCTGTCGCTGGATGATGCTCAGTTGAGCACCGAACTGCTGCTGGGTGTCCTTGCTCAAGCACTACAGACGCCAGAGCTGGTTGTCAGTTATGAAGCAAACGATCCTAAAAGCGCGATCGACAATGATCCGGTCAGCTGGAACGGCGCTTACTACAGCCGCCACAAAATTCTTGCTGAACACAACTTTTCCCGCGAACGCCTGGAGCACCTAATCCAGGTTCGAGATCATTTTCGCAAACAGGGTATCAAGGGCTTCGTTCCGTCTTCAGAACAACCCCGCACTGAAAAACCAGGGACCGCTTCGATGCAATATACCCCGTCTGCCAATCTCAAAAAGTTCGTCGATGAAGGTGACCTGCTGACGATCCGAACTGCGCTGCGGATGGAACTCAATGACAATCGCCTGCCAAGCGAAGAGCTACGCGCGGCGTTGGCATGGGCTAAAACCAAGGTGCCTGGCCTCTGTGAAAGCTACTCGGAAAAAGCCTTTGCACGGGCAACCAATCCGAATCGTAACGATTGGACATCGGAGTATTACGACGGCCAAGTGGTGTACCTGAAATCCAACTTTGCAGAAGAGCGCTACCTGCACCTGATTGAAGTACGTGGACTGCTGCGTGAACGAGGCGTTGAAGGGTTCGCCGCAAAACCCAAGGCCACCTCAAGCCAGGCAGAGCCTTTGGCGTCAAGTACTCAACGGCCATCCTCTCAATCCCAGCGTCCGAGCTCCACCGCTTTCAGTCCGGAACGCAATCCGGTACTCAAAACGGCGCTGATGATCGGCGGTGCCATCGCCGCTGTGGTGGTCTTTCTGGTTGCGCTGGTGAAATGACCCTATGAGCACAACAACCCTCAGCCCACTGGCTATCCAGGACATCCAGCAAAATGCTGCGTTGGCTCTGGAGGCCGGACGAGCACTGATCAATCGCAGCTACCTATCGGAACTGGGGCAGTATCCGGTTCATGCTGCCGGAAAAGGCGTGTCGTTCAACCGGTCAAGCGACATGCGCATTTATCGTGTCGAACGAATCGTTCAGGACAACAAGCAATCGGTGCTCGAGAGTACTACTGCCGCCTACACCGCTTTGGGCGCCGCCGGGTACTCGGTGTTCCTCTTTCTACGCTCCGATGGCCGTGAAACCGACCTGTACATTGGTACGCGTGGCGAGCCAGGGAAGATGCTCGGGCACAACTCCGGTGAGTTGCTGCGCGAAACGTTCAAGGGTCATTTTTCGGGCAGCGCCCTACATCCCCTCGATGTAAACGCCGTTGATACGCTGCTGAACTCGTTGCAGGCAGAAAAGAGCAACCCTGTTGCGAGTATCACGGCGGTCACCGGCGTGCCTGCCCTTTCAACTGAAAACCGCGAACATTTCATGCAGGGGCTGGAACGCTTTATCGACGCGGCCGAGCAACGTGTTTACCAAGCGGTGATTCTCGCTGAGCCGGTGTCTTCGCAGAACCTTGACCTGATCCGTGCCGGTTACGAGCAGGTGGCCACGCAACTATCGCCATTGCTCAAGCGGCAGATGTCGTTCGGCGAGCAGGAAAGTGACAGCGTTGGGCTGAGCATCAGCCAGGGTCTAAGCGAGTCGTTGGGACAAAGCCTTGGCCTGACAGAAACCAAGGGGGCCTCGGAAACTATTGGTACCTCAACGACTGAAACGACTGGAACCAGCGAGTCCATCAGTGCGCAGACCACGCTTGGCAAGTTGGCGGCTTTAGGCAGCAAGACCCTCGGTACATTGTTCAATGAGCAACGGACCACTGGCACCAGCCAATCTACTGCACATGGCCGAAGTGAAAGTCATGGTACTTCTCGGAGCGAATCGGCCTCGAAAACCACGTCTACCACACAGACTACTAGCACAACCGAAAGCCACTCGCTCAACAGGACGACTGGAGCCAATCGACAAATCTCGATTGAAGCTGTCGATAAGACCATCGAGCAGTTGTTGAGCAAAATCGACCACCACCTGCAGCGCATCGACGAAGCCAAGACCTACGGCGGTTGGAACTCAGCCGCTTACTTCATCGGAGACAGCACGGCATCTTCCGAGTCTCTAGCAAGCATCTTTCTCGGCCTCGTTCGCGGCAGCAAATCCAGCCATGAAGACTTCGCCTTGACCACTTGGACCTCCAGTCACAAGTCAGCGGTGCTCGACTGGCTAGCAGCGTTTAGCCATCCGCAACTAAAGCCGAGCTTCTCCAAGCAAGTGCCCATCCGCTATGTCACTCCGGCGACGCTGATTTCCGGAAAGGAAATGGCAATTCAGATGAGCCTGCCGAGGCGCTCTACCTCAACGGTATCCGTGGTCGAAACCCAGGCCTTCGGACGCAAGGTGCAACGCCTGGACGGCCATGCAAGCTTGGTAGCTGAGGACCGGAAGTTGACGCTTGGCAACATCCGCCACCTCTGGGAGAACCTGCCTCAGACCATTCAACTGAGCCTCGACCAACTGTCCAGCCATGTGTTCATCAGCGGCTCGACTGGGGCCGGCAAGAGCAACACGCTGTATGAAATGCTCACCCAAATCAGTGCTGCAGGTGTGCCGTTTCTGGTGATTGAGCCTGCCAAAGGTGAATACAAACACGTCTTTGGCCATCGCCCCGATGTCAGCGTGTTCGGTACCAACCCAGCGCACAGCGAACTGCTCAGAATCAACCCGTTCCGCTTCCCTGAAGCCATTCATGTACTGGAGCATGTAGACCGGCTGGTTGAGATATTCAACGTCTGCTGGCCAATGTATGCGGCCATGCCTGCGGTGCTCAAAGAGGCAATCCTGCAGGCCTACCAAGCCTGTGGCTGGGACTTGGAGCTTTCGAGCAATCGCTACAGCAACAGCCTGTTCCCGACCTTTGCCGATCTGCTCGTGACGCTGGAAACCGTGATTGAGGCGTCTGCCTATTCTCAGGAGCTCAAGGGCAACTATATCGGTTCGCTATCGACACGGATCAAATCGCTCACCAATGGATTGAATGGCCAGATCTTCACCTCGGATGAAATCGACAACGCTGTGCTGTTCGATAGCAATGTCATCGTCGATCTCAGTCGCATTGGCTCATCCGAAACCAAGGCGTTGATCATGGGCATCCTTGTGATGCGCCTGAGCGAACACCGCATGTCCTTCGCAGGGATGAATCAACCACTGCGCCACGTTACTGTACTTGAGGAGGCGCACAATATTCTCAAACGTGCTCCTGAGGGCGGTGCAGAAGGTGGGAGCGTGGTTGGCAAATCCGTTGAGATGTTGACCAACGCAATTGCCGAAATGCGCACCTATGGCGAAGGTTTCATCATTGCCGACCAGTCGCCTCATGCTGTCGATATTGCTGCGATTCGCAACACCAACACAAAAATCATTATGCGTTTGCCCGATGAGATGGACCGCAGGTTGATCGGCAAGTCGGTGGCCCTGCGTGATGACCAACTCGAAGAGATAGCCAAACTGCCGAAAGGTGTAGCAATCGTCTACCAGAACGACTGGCTGGAACCGGTGCTGTGCCAGATCAGGAAATTCGCGGGCAGGGAAACCCCCTATGACTACCGCCCACATGACAAAGCCCGACTTCTCTCCAACCAGTTCCACCACCAGGCACTCAAGCTGTTGCTGGCAACGCGTATTAATACACCGGCAGAAGTGAACGTGACACTGCTGGAGAATGGCTTGTGCAGTTTGCCCTTGATTGCCCGCAGTAAAATTGCACTGCTTCAAGCGCTTGACGAATACAAAGCAGATCAACCACTCACCGCATGGAAGCCACAAGCGTTTGCCCACACCGCGCAATTGGTGGTCGACCTGCTCGGCTGTCGCAAATCAGTGCAACAAGCGATCAACTTAGCGTCTGACTACCAACACCTGAGCGACTTACTTGACGAGGTGCTGGAAACGCGTGTCAACGGCCTGGATCCGGCCTTGGCATTGGCCGCAGAACAATGCTTGATGAAAGACTTCAGCTTGCAGCATGACAGTCACCTTGACATCTACTCCATGTGGCGTACACACCGTGAAACTGGGAGTGTTCTGTGAACCTTGAAAATTTCTCTTCTGACAAGGTCGATGTGCCATCGAAGCTGGCATTGCTTGCCCAAGAAACGCCAGACAAATCCCTGAACCTTGCAGATCTAGATAAGCCGATGGTGCTCACTCAGGAGAGTCGCCTGGAGTTACCTGAGGTCTCCGCTGAAACACGAGATCGCCTGGAAAACCTGGGCTATCCCGAAGAGGTGCTGGATGTCATCGGCAGTGAAGCCGAGGCCCGCATCTATGAGGATGCGAACTTGGAACCCGCCGAGGTCAACGGCAAAGATGCCTTGATCCGCACGGACATCGATTACGATCAGAAAGATATGTTTGGCAATACCAACCTTGAGCGTATGCAGATGGGCAAGGCGCCGCTGGATGCCAATGGCAGGCCGATTGAACTCCATCATATCGGCCAGAAACAGGACTCTCCCCTTGCTGAACTGACCTGCAGCGAGCACCGCGGTAATGGCAATGACAATGTGCTTCACAACAAGCAGAAAGAGTCAGAAATAAATCGGGAAGATTTCGATAAAGAGAGAAAAGATTACTGGAAGGCACGAGCCGAACAGATCGAAAACCAGCAGTGAGTGCGAGTCCTACTTATGAAGACATTAGAAAATCTGGTCAATAAGCACCAAGCCAATACACGCCCTGCAGATCCAGACAGCATCATTGCTCTGCAGCAAGACCTCGGGTTTATGCTTTCTCCCGAATATAAATCTTTTCTGTCAACATTCGGTGTAATTGTTTTCGATGCCTATGAAACCTATGGTCTCGGAATTCCAAAAGAGTATTACCTGCACGTTTTCACGAGCTACAAGGATCTTTCCAAGGATCCAAACTACCCCACACAGGCAGTACCTCTGCTTGATATAGGGGACGGCCAGTATTACCTTTACGATAACCAGAGCAAAAAGGTCCTTGTGTGGGCAACACCCAATGGCGGTGTGGTTCGAGTACTAGACGACAGCCTAGAAAGCTTTTTGATCCACCATGTTTTTGCTGAATAGTAACGTGCGCGGTATTGGAGTTCACGTGATATCCAAGACCGCACTACTCCGGTAGACAGGAAAAATCCAACTGCGGAGGCTATCAGCTTCGGATGAAGAACCAACTGAGTGTAGGGCGACTGAAGCCACACTCAGTTTGGGACCGGGAATGTCATGATGGCAAGTCGACCTCGATTTTTCTCGATGGCTCTTGCCTGCTAATCGAGTCAAGCGCAGCACCGGACTATGCCAAGGCGCTTAGCGCCAAGGAGACAGCGGTCAGTGCGGCGTCCACGGTGCAGCCGCCTACTGGAGCACTGATCCATGGCATTCCTACCGAAGGCTCCGACGGTAGGCGCTGGCGTTGTCATCGATGAACAGCGGTTTATAGGTCTTGCTCGGCACGTAACCTTTTATCTGCTTGTCGTATGTAAGGTTTTGGGGCGCATGCTACAGCGCTGTAGGTATTAATGTCTTTCGATGCCTGCTGCCGACTGATACCAAAGCTCTGTATCAGGTGCCCCGTAGTCAGCCGGCCTTCCCACCAGGCTACGGTTTCAATCAGGCGATAGCGAAGAGCTAGGTCCCAGCGAACCTGTTCGATGGATTGTTTGCGTTTCATGCCCTCTCCATATGCTCGAATTCTTTACCTGCATAAGTCTGCATTCTGGACGTGTCTTTTTTAATTACATATCGTCTTGCTGTCTTCTGAATTTCCGAGCTGTATGGAGGGGCGAATATGGTTGCGTGGGATACGGTTTCTATAGGTGCATTGCTGTTGATGGGGGCAATCTTGCTAGTGCTTGTACTCCAGTGCCTGGGGCTACGCGAGCACTGGAAAATGGCTCTCGACTTCAAAAGGGATGTGCGTTGGGCTCGCATTTGGGAGATGGAAAATCAGGAGCTGCGTTCAGCACTGCGGGCTGAGAAAGCACACATTGAGCAGCTGCAAAGGTAGCTATTGATCCTGCAAGAGCTGCTTCCGACTGAGGGGTAGCCGATAGCAGGTTCGCCCAAAGACCAAGCTCCTACTGACCCCATGATTTCTGAGAGGGTCGAATGACGAGGTCAGCTGCATTCAAGTAGACTGATAAATTCGACGAATTTGTGGAAGCTTAAATGGTCAAGCTGGAGGACATCACAAAAGACGCTCAGATTCGTGGCCTGCATCGCGACGGGGTTGTTAAAGTCGTCAGTATCGACAAGGTCGGTGACTCGGCAATCAGTGCCGTTTACCAGAAAAGTGCCGGTGGTTATGGCGACCAGATGCTTTTTCGCAGCGACGAGTCCCGTTTTGAGCTGGCCCAGGCAAGCAAAGCTTGGGCGTTAGGTGTCCCAGGTATCACTGTACGTCTACCGGTTGCTGCCGATGGCTGCATCGGGGACGACCGTTATATTGAGGTCAAAGGGCGCGTCAAGGGCTCAACTACAGTCATCAAGAACGAAAACTTTTCCAGCTACAACCAAGGCGAGAAAAACATCCTCGCCATCGTGTTGGTGGATGGTGAGCAGGTGGACGGTCCTTATTACATCAAGCACCCATTTAAGAGTGAGCCGGAGTTCGGTGTTGGCAGCGTCAACTACGAGTTGAGTGAGCTGTTGTCCCGAGCGATTAAGCCAGAGGAAAGCCTGTGAATTTAGAAAACCTGCGACTACAGAACTATCGGCGCTTCGAAGCTTTCGAGATCGACTTTCATCCCGAGCTAACTGTCATTGCTGCTCGCAACGGCCAGGGTAAAACCACCATTCTGGAAGCTATTGCTGCTGCCCTTGGTCCCTTCGTCGGTGCTTTTGATTTGGGCAAGTCTGAACACATTCGCCGCACGGATGCTCGTTATGGAGTGTTGTGGGGGGCTGATGGAGGTTTTGAGCAGGAGCAGAACTTTCCAATCATTATCGACGCCGCACTCAGCACACCTAGCATCAAGTGGCAACGCGCATTGATGAGTGCCAAGGGGCGGACAACAGTTAAGGAAGCCGCTCCGCTAGCAGAGTGGGGCAAGGCGTTGCAGAGCCAGTTGCGTGCGAGCGCTGAGACACCTTTGCCTGTCATTCGCTACTACAGCTCCAAACGGTTGTGGGTCAGTCATAAGAACGTTGCCACCAAGGCCATTCTTACCGAAAGCCGTACGGCAGGTTATGAGGACTGTCTGTCGTCGCTTTCCAGCTTTGTACAACTGCAGGAGTGGATGAAAAAGGCTTCGCTCGCTGTCATTCAGCATCGCACCCAGCCAGGGTACGAACATTCCAATCTGGAACCGCGCCTGCAAGGTATTGCTAACGCAGTCGATACTGTCATGGCCAGCGAAGGCTGGAGCCATTTTCATTACAGCGTGGTCTTTGACGAGTTGGCCATGGTTCATCCTGACCACGGCGCACTTCCCATTAGTCTGCTGAGCGATGGTGTGCGGGCCATGATTTCCTTGGTTGCTGATCTAGCCCTGCGCTGCGTGCGTCTTAATGGCTACATGCGCGAACGCTCACCCCTGGAAAGCACAGGAATCGTGCTGATTGACGAGGTGGATTTGCACTTACATCCAGCTTGGCAGCAGCAGGTGGTGCACAGCTTGCGTCGCGCTTTTCCGTGTCTGCAGTTCATAATTAGCAGTCACAGCCCGCAGGTGCTCACCACTGTTAAACGCGACAACATTAAGGTGGTATTCAAGGACGGCCAAGGAAAATGGCAGGCGCAGGCGCCGGATCAGGAGATTCTCGGCATGGAGAGCTCAATTGCTCTTAATGACATTATGGGTGTAAACCCTATTCCCCCTGTGGATGAGGCGCAGTTGATCGCCGATTACACAGCCGCCATTGAAAGTGGTCAGCATGAGACCTACGACGCTAAGGTTGTGCGTGGGAAGCTGCTGGCCATTTATGGCGCGGCGCATCCTGTACTGCGTGATGCTGATCGGCTGATTCGCTTTCAAAGCTTCAAGGTTCGCCAGTCGAGCAAGCCTGGGGGGCAGGATTGATGCATAAGCTTGATCGCACCAGCGTTACGCCTCCAGCCTGCTTGGATGCCTACGACTACCGAACTCAGAAATGGAAGGATCTTGGCTCGGAATGCAAACGAGAGTTGCGTGCAGCACTGGTTCAGATGCAGGGTATCCCAGGAGTGACCACGCCAGATGCTAATGAATATGGACTGCGCTGTGCCTACTGTGAAGGGACGATCTTTCATGAAGGTCATATCGAGCACTTTCGCCGAAAAAATCCTGCGCATTATCCGGAACTGACTTTCGCATGGCCGAATCTCTTTTTGGCATGTGGTGCTAGCTCACATTGCGGTCACTACAAAGACCGTCCGGGGGGGGCAGTCTACAACTCTGATCATCTCATCAAGCCCGATGAGCATGACCCTTCAGACTTTCTTCACTTTCATTCCTACGGCGATGTGCGTGTTCGTAGTGGCTTGAGTGCGGAGAATGCCCACCGAGCAGCCGAGACCATTCGCGTATTTGGACTAAATGAGAGTGCACTTTCAGGGGCGAGGGCTAAGACTCTTTCGTTTTATAAGACGAAGGTTCTAGACGACCTCGGTGAGTTGGCCTCTTGGTCGCTGGAGGATCGGCAGGCCTATTTGGTTGGCGAGCTAGAGGCAACCCGTTGGGAGCCCTACGCGACCACAATTCACCATTTCCTGCAGAGCAGCATTTAATGACTGCTAACTGTCGTCCTTTGGTCGAGGAACATAGTTTGATTGGTTCTTATATCCCTCGGTAGTTTCGAGGTGCTGCTTCTCGCTGTCAGTATGAGACTTCACGATGTCTGCTGGTACGAAAGAGAGAACAACGGTCCACCGCTGCCACAGCGTGAGTGAGGCTAGTACCCCATAGGAAACACCGCGCAATGGCACGGTATGCGGTAGTAGTAGATCGAGGCGCTTCAGCAGGGGAGCAACCATACCGATGAAGAGAATGATGCACAGGATTGCCGTCGAGTGAACGATCGGCGTGAAAAGCGTGTTCATTCCGCCGTTGCTGCTGACTGGAGCGCCTTCAGCCTTTTGAAAGGACATTCTCAGGCGCTCTGGATAGATGATCGCGAGCCAAGCGCCAACAACGGCGAAGATGATGGAGGCAGTAGTTCTCAGAGCCTCAAATAGTGGCCATTGCTCCGAGAAGGGGACACCACGACCGAGTACGATCGCAGTGGCAACCAGAGCAATGGACATTCCCCAAGCGAGGCACTTGAGCGCAGTTTTTTTCATTCAATTAGCCGCAATATTTCTACCCGATGATCAGTCAGGGCCTTCAGTAATGACTGAGAATTCACAACCTCCAGGTTGTTTTGTTCAACGTCCAGCTGGAACTCCTGTCGCGCCAGGGAATGACTGAGCCAGTGAATATGCTGCGATGATCCTTTAAGCTTGAAGCCGTAATCATCCCATTCGCGGTCATGCCCCTCATTCCAAGCGATAATCATAGCTTCGATATCCTCGCGAGACAGCTGCGCAGGAAGTTCATATTGGACTTTCACCTGGTCTGGACGGTGCTGAGGCTCTCGCATGTGCGTCCACTCCAGGAAATGCTGCCAACGATCAAGCTGCTCTGGGCGATCAAGCTTCAACGTGGTTTTGCGCAGGACCTTGCGAACAATTTCCGCATTTTTGAGGATGAGCTCATGAGCCCCCGGCTTCTTAAACAGCTGAGTTCTAAAGCGGGGATTCAAGTCTTGTACCACACCACCAGGAGCTTCTAGGTATCCGGCGACTTCGACATCCACGCCAGGCTGTGGATCGGTCCAAGCTACATGCTTGGAGGACGTCCCCAAGAACGACTCCATGTATTGCTGCATAGGTTTCTGGCCCGTAACCAAATGCTGAAAGCGAATGCTGGCAAAAACATTTCGAGATGGGATGAACCAGAAGTAGGTCGCAAACCCAGGTATGCCGCCCTTGGGGAGATCGTTCATAACCACTTCTGCGTTGCCGACATTGGATGTGCCAATCGCGGCAGCGACCTTGCCCTCTGTGGCTGGCGTCTGATTCCACATCGTTACAACGCAGCTGTCCTCTCCAGACGTGATGTCCATAAGGTACGCAGGGAGAAAATCAGCACCATCAACTGCTTCGTAAGTTTTCGTAGCCGCGAGTTGTTTGCCATTGCTCCAGCCAGCCAAATCGACAAGCGTGCTCTGTAAGTTTCCGAAGGCAGCAACATCTGCCTCTCCTCTCGGGTAGTAACCACACTGAAGAGCGCGGTAAAACGTGATCTTTGCCTTCTCAACAGCCACTTACTCGCTCCTTCGGTTCCAAGCCTGGATCTCGATTCAAGCCTTGCCTTTATTCACTAGCTCACTCAATAGCATCTACGCCAGCGCGTCCTCAGGCAGCCTCCCCAACTGGGTCGAATTACTGCCGGTCATGGTGAGCGACACAGCTGTCACACGCGGCTGTGCCTGGCCTGTTCGCCAAGCTGCCAAATGTTGCGTTTTTCCAGCAGGTTTTTCAGTTCGACCAGGTTGTACATGCCAAGGCGATGAAAATTGCCCCAGCTCGGTATACCAAACAGGTTGTAGATGACCACGGTGGCATCGCGTTCGCTGGCAAGACGCTTTTCCCCGCTGAGCTTTTCGGCAGCAGCGTCGGCTTCATCTCGGTCGTCGTAGGTGTTGAGCAGTTTCATCGGTGCTTGGTTGAAATTCAATCGGGCGTTGGATTCTGCCTGACTGGCAAAAAAAAGAACATCAGCGGGATCTGTTCAAGGAGGGCCGCGTGTAAGCGGCCCTCCTTGAACATTGCGCCAAGTGAATTAGCCCCGTTGCAGCCAACTCAGTATCCAGCACGGCTAAAGCGCGACGATGAGCAGCGGTGGAAAGCGGAGCCCCAGAATCACCAGCAGCAGGAGTGCCAAGCAGTCCGCGAAGATGCCAGCGAACATGACAGCCGCAGCCAAGACGCGAAATAGTGTCATTTTTCTTCTTCTCACAAATAGCCTTGTTCCGCCAGCGACACGCAGCCTTCGCGGCCCACGATGATATGGTCTAGCGTCCGTACCCCGACTAGATTTAGTGCCTCCCTCAGTTTGTGGGTCAAGTTGCGGTCCGCCTGGCTGGGCTCTGGGTCGCCGGAGGGATGATTGTGAACCATGATGATGGCCGCGGCGTTGTGCTCCAGAGTGTTCTTGACCACTTCATGCGGGTACACAGTGGCACTATCCAGAGTGCCTCTGAACAGTTCTCTAAAGCCTATGACCCGATGTTTGGAGTCGAGCAGCAGCAGGGCAAAGACTTCATACTCGTGGTACTGCAGCAGCGTTCGTAGGTGGCTGAAGACCTGCTTCGGCTCAGTCAGTGCCTGGCCTTTAGACAGACGACTCATGGCCAGTTGTTTCGCCATCTGCAGGATGTCGGCCTCGGTTACAGGTGATTCCATGATGTAGGTGCCACTCGCCTCACGGGCTTTGAGCTTGTGATATTTCATGACGGTACTCCTGTACGAATGGGGAGCAGGCTGGAGAGGTTGAGGAGAGCGTTACTGAACGGAAGGCCTAGCGCTGTGCTCGATAGCTTGAGCCTCCAGTTTCTGAGCCAGTGATCGCTTTGAAGGCGCTGTCGGTTGGGGCTCTGCGTTGCTGGATGGGGCTTCAACAGCGGGAAAGAACTCCTCGACAATGGTGCCACTGTCCTCCTCGCTGTCTTCAAAAGCGCCATTGTTAAAGCCCTGCCGGGCTGCGTGATCCAAGGCGCTCTGGTCAAAGCCCGAGGCTTGCCGGGTTTCCTCCAGTTGCTTGGCTGCCAATAGGGCGTCTTCTAAACTCAGTTCACTGCGTACTGTGATATCGACGTAGAAGATTGGTGTGCCATGGCTCTGACGGGTGGATTTGCCGCGCAGACGCAGTTCCAGCGGTAGGCAGGCCAGGCGATTGCCAGAGATGGCTTGCAGGTAATGCAGTCGCGCTGCCAAGGTGCGGATGCTGTTGAAGCCAGTGGTTCGGAAGATAAAACTGCCCAGTGGGTCGTCATCGCCAATCACCACGTTCAGCCGACCGTAAGGCTTGCAGGCATTGCCTTGGGCCAGTGAGCAGCCATTGGGAGAAGGGCAGGGTAGCGACTGGATGCCGTCCTTTGTCAAACGCTTGCAAGTGTCACCATTGCCGACGCACAACGGCCTGCCGGTAGTACGGTCGAACAGGCTGTAGTCCGCGCGAAAGTTGAGGTCCGGTTCGTTGAACAACAAGCGGATCGGAATGCTGCGCAGCTTGCCGTCCTGGCCATTGCGGAGCTCCTCATTGAGTGGATGTAGCAACCAGCCGTCACGGCTCTGGACTTGTGAAGTGATGGTGAACTGATCGTCTTTCTCGGGTAGACGCTTGCCGTGTTTCTCGACGACCTTGCCGATGGAAATGCGCCCGAGTACCGGTGGGGTGATGGCTAAACCTTTGAGCATGGTGGTACTCCTTGATCTGAAAATAAAAAGCCACCGGGGCGTGGGCGGTCCAGGTGGCTAGGGTGAGGAGAAAGCTTTAGCCAATCAGGAAGCGACGGCTTCCGGCTTTGGCCTTGGGATAGCGGGCCTGCAGGTACGGTTTGTCTTTGAGCATCTGTTCGACATCCAGACCAATGCTGTCCTTGGACTTCTTCCAACTGATGTAGCCTTCGGCAAACTCTGCGCGGGTGGCGTCCCCCATGGCCTGCTGCAGAACCTGCTTGAGCTGCGCTTCACGTGTCTCCTGCTGGGCAATGTGCTGGCGAACAGACTTGAGTTCCAGGAAGGTGCTGGCCAGCTCTGTGTGCTGGCTGAAGTCCAGGGTCTGTCCGTTATCTTCAGGGTAGAGGCAGCGCAATGCCGCTTCCGCAGACGCTGTGCCATCGGCCGGTGGCGGTGTGTCACTGACGACGTAATCCCAGAACAGCCGCTCCAGATCAATCAGTCGTGCAATCAGTGTCTCGTCGCGTGTGATGCGATGGATTTCCAGGTGCTGACCACCGAGCAGGACCGCCACATCAGCGGCCTGCTTGCCAGTGACGGCGAGCTGGTGCATGACTTGCAATTGCACATACTCGGGCACGCCTTCTTTCCAGAGGCGTGCCCCGTTTATGCCGGCAGTCTTGCATTCGAGGATTTGCACCTCTGGGGCGCCGATCACCTCGCGGTCGATATTGGCGAGCATCCAGGGCAGCGCCGGATCGGGATGCTGTAGCACCGCGTTGATCCGCCGAACCTTGTGCTGGCTGCGCTTGCTGTAGTGCCAGGCCACGATGGGCTCCAGCACATTGCCCCAGTACAACGGGTTTTCCTCATCCTGAGGATCGGCCTTGGGCATGCTGGCATCGCGGCCAGTCTTCTCCAGCCACAGCTCCAGCTGCGACTTGTACGGATTAAGGCCGACCGCAGCGGCGGCGTCCGAACTGCCGATGCCCTGCTTGCGGATCTGCAGCCAGTCTTCGCGGGGCAGCTCTTTGGTGCTGACCAGGCGCAGGGCAGGGCGGGCTTTGCGGGTGCTGCCATTCAATGACGTTGCTTTCATCGTATTCACCTGCAGACATAAAAACGCCCGACCAGCACAAGGCTGACCGGGCGCAAGGGTTGATGTGAGTGAGAGTTAGGCGGCGAGTTGCAGCGCGGCATCCAGGGCGCGTTGCTTGATCTGCGCCCCCTGACCAAACCAGGCCGAGTCCAGGCGGTACTCGTTACTGCGGGCACGGCGTTCGTGGTCAACATACTCGGTCACGGCATTGAGCAGGCCCCAGGCCGTGCCGCGTGCCGAGTCCAGCTGGCTGCCGCGACCACGGCCCTCGTATAACTCCTGGACTTTGCGTAGCGCGCGTTCGTTGGGCAGTACTTCCGGTAATTTGGCGGTTGGATTGGTTTCACACAGAACGTTCATGAAGAAGCCCAGGGCCTCATGCCACTGCACCTTACGATCAGCCAAAGCCCTCATGCGGTACATAAACTCGTCCCAGCCAGAGACGGCGATGCCCAGTTGCCTCTTCACCGTCTGCGGGTCAAAGCGAGTGCTGTGCGGTACCTTGATCGCCCGGCTGCTGCCGTCCAAGGCGATGGTCAGAGTATTGTTGCACACCACCCGCACCGTGGTTGGCGTTGCTGTGGTGGCCAGGGTGCCGTCACAGGAGGTGGCCAGCAGTAGGTAGCCGTTGACCTGATCGTTGCCCTTGAGGGTTGCATCTTGCCCGGTACGCGCCAGTGCCCAGAATTTGCGCCCGCCCTTGAGCACGCCGGCCGTTTCCAACTCGTAGCCAGAGATTTCGGTGAGATCGCGGTAGAACTCCAGCACCTCGCGCGGCTGCACGGTGTGATAGCGTTGCGAGACCACCGACAGAGGGGCCTTGGTGTCGGAACGGAAGAGCACCTTCTGCTCAGGGAAGGAGTGGATAGCGCCCAGGTGGCCGACCGCGTCCGACTTGAAGTGCACTGGGCTTTCCAAAATCTTCCAGTCCATGCCAGCTTCACGTTGCCAGACTTCGATAGCTTGTTTGCGGGGCAGGTTGTTGCCCAGGCCATGCCAAGGGGTGGCTCCGGCGTAGGCCATGGTTTCGATGAGATGTGCCATTGGAGTGATTCCTTGCGAATGAATGGGAAAGGGCGTCGTTTCAGCAAACGACGTCTGATCACAACGGCTTAACGATTGACGCTGAAGCTGTAACCACACTCCAGGCATTCGTAATTAGCCAGCACCTTGTCATCAATCTGCTCACCCAGCGTGGCTCCGGCTATCCCGCCCGCTACCCCGCCAAACAGACCACCCAAAATCGCACCGGCAATGCTGCCGATTGCAATGCCCACCGGCCCGCCGACTACTCCCAGTACCGCGCCGGCTTCCGCACCCGACAGGGCGCCAGCGGCGCCGCTGGCTGCACCGCCTGCAGCACCAATTAATCCACCCGTTTGTTTACCGATATTTTTCGTGACGACGCGTCCCGAGTTGCAGCTTGGGCAAGGGCTATACATATATAGGTCCTCTCAAGTGATGAGCGTGCCGAGCTAAGAGCTGGCACACCAAATCCCCAACGGCAGTCGATACTGTGGGGCATTCATAGAGGTGATATAGATTTGAAATATTTTTGGATCCAATTTTAGATTAAGCTATCGCTGCTGAAGTAGCCGGATATTGGTCCTGACGGCTCTGAGGAAGGGGAGGGTCGAAAATGATGTCCCGAAGAAGTGGGAAAGCCCTCTTGGCGTTGGCCGAAACTGAACCAGGTGATCGGCACGTTTCAACCACTCGACCTGCGCTGTAGCAGGTTGGCTGATAATTGAGGGCCTGATCTGGGATCTTCTCGTACCTGTGAGTGGTGCTGGTATGACGATTCCCAGTTCTAGCGCGATGGCTGGCGGGATGCAGTGGCAACCCTGTGCCGGATCATCGGCCAGATCGAATCCGGTGAATTGCCTGTGAGCAACGTTAAGGGCCTGGCCATGATTGGGGCTGGGGGAGACGTACTGAGCGAGGTGCTCCTACCTGGTGTCAATTGACGTTCTTTTCCGCCATTACCCATGCGTCCAGCATGTCGGCCCACTGTTGCATCATCTTGGCACGATCAATCAAGTATTCTGCGTGGTTGTAGGTGCGACGGACTGCGTTCTGTTCGGTATGTGCCAACTGCCGTTCGATCCAGTCTGCTGAAAAGCCCATTTCATTGAGCCTGGTACTGCCTGTTGTACGTGTGGCGTGCGGGCTGTACTTGCCGCCCCAGCCCAGTGTGTTGAGCATCTGACGGAATGAGGCAGCCACCATAGGCTGAGTGCGCACGTCTCGATGCGGAAATACATGGTCGTATTTGCCTGTGACTCCGTGGAGGGCCTGTAGCATTTCCACTGCTTGGGTGGGAAGTGGGCTCGTGTGTTCTTTCCGCTTTTTCATCCGCTCGGCTGGAATGCGCCAGATGGCCTTGTCCAGTTCAAACTCCGACCATTTAGCCTCTACTGCTTCATTTGGGCGGCACAGAGTCAGCCACATAAGGCGGAAGGCGCAGAGGGTTTCATGGCGTCCGCCGTGAGTTTCCACGTCTCGAAGTAGCTGGCCAATTTCTTCTGTAGAAAGCGGTCGTTTGTGCTGGGTTTTGTTTGCGGGCAGCGCTCTGCGAACTGGGTGAACGGGGTCACTGCTGGCGCGTAAGGTCGAGATTGCCAGTTCGAAAACGCCAGACATGGTTCTCTTGGCTTCAGCGGCGACCGATGGCCCATTGTCCTGTGCGGCTCCCTTCAGCACTTCAAGGATGTGGGCGGATGTGATGGCTTTGATGGGCATATCCCCGATTCTCGGAAACACGACTCGCTCCAACATCTTAAGTCGCCTTGACTTGGTGATTTCCTCCCAATCCTTCAATGCTAGCCATTCGTTGGCAACCGCTTCAAAGGTAATGGTTCTCTCGTGATCACGCTTGACCCGTTCTAATTGCCGGTGATGGGCAGGATTGATTCCTTGCACGACGAGTGAACGCGCTTTTACGCGTTCGTCACGAGCCTCTGATAACGTGAATCGACGTCCGTTTCGCCGCTCCTGTGCCTGCTCGGGCGTTTCCCCCCTCGTGACAATCACATAGTCCCCAATAGCGAAAACGCTTTCCTTCCTGGTGTTGCCATCGCTCAACTCAAACCGATAGCGCCAGGCCTTAACGCCATTGGTTTTTACTTCTAGGTACAGGCCATTTCCATCCGTGAGTTTGTAGGGTTTGTCCTTGGGCTTCGCTGTACGGCACTGGGTATCGGTGAGTGGCATGACTGCTTCCTACTCGTGTACCCGGTTTCTGGGTCGGGTATGGGTTTGTTATACCCGGAAGCGTACCCGGTAAAGGTATGGATCTCAATGATCCTGATGGGCGTTCATGGACAATAAAAAACCCTTGAAGTGGCTATCTTCAAGGGTTTTGATGTCCATCGAGATCTACAGGGATCTAAATTACCACTTAGACGTTGAAGCGGAAGTGCATCACGTCGCCGTCTTTGACGATGTAGTCCTTGCCTTCCAGGCGCCATTTACCGGCTTCCTTGGCACCGCCTTCACCCTTGAACTGGATGAAGTCGTCATAGGCCACCACTTCGGCGCGGATGAAGCCTTTTTCGAAGTCGGTGTGGATCACGCCAGCGGCCTGCGGGGCGGTGGCGCCGACACGTACGGTCCAGGCGCGGACTTCCTGCACGCCGGCAGTGAAGTAGGTCTGCAGGTTGAGCAGCTCGTAACCGGCGCGGATCACACGGTTCAGGCCAGGCTCTTCCAGGCCCAGGGCCTCGAGGAACATGTCTTTCTCTTCACCGTCGTCCAGCTCGGCGATTTCCGCTTCGATCTTGTTGCACACCGGCACCACGACCGCGCCTTCTTCTTCGGCAATGGCCTTGACCACGTCCAGGTGCGGGTTATCTTCGAAGCCGTCTTCGGCAACGTTGGCGATGTACATCACCGGCTTGCTGGTCAGCAGGTGGAAGCCACGGATGACAGCCTTCTCGTCGTCAGCCATGTTCTTCATCAGGCTGCGCGCAGGCTTGCCTTCGGTGAAGTGCGGGATCAGTTTCTCCAGGATCGCCTTTTGTGCCAGGGCGTCCTTGTCGCCGCCCTTGGCGTTGCGGGCAACCTTCTGCAGTTGCTTCTCGCAGCTGTCGAGGTCGGCGAAGATCAGTTCGAGGTCGATGATCTCGATGTCGCGCTTGGGGTCGACGCTGTTGGAAACGTGGATCACGTTTTCGTCTTCGAAGCAGCGCACCACGTGGGCAATGGCGTCGGTCTCGCGGATGTTGGCGAGGAACTTGTTGCCCAGGCCTTCACCTTTCGACGCACCGGCCACCAGGCCCGCGATGTCGACGAACTCCATGGTGGTCGGCAGGATGCGGTTAGGCTTGACGATTTCCGCCAGCGCCGCCAGGCGCGCATCGGGCATCGGCACGATGCCGCTGTTCGGCTCGATGGTGCAGAAAGGGAAGTTCTCCGCCGCGATGCCAGACTTGGTCAGGGCGTTGAACAGGGTGGACTTGCCGACGTTGGGCAGGCCGACGATGCCGCAATTGAAACCCATGGGTATTCCCCTCTCTAGGAAATCAGGCCTTCTGGCTGTGCAGCTCGCGCATGGACTTGGCGAAGTCGCCAGCCAGTACGTCCGGCAGCACGCCGAGGGCAAAATCGATGCTGGCGTCGAGCTTCTCCTGCTCGGCGCGCGGCGCGCGGCCCAGGACGAAGTTGGAGACCAGTTTGGCGTCGCCCGGGTGGCCAATGCCAAGCCGCAGGCGGTGGAAGTCGTTCTGGTTGCCGAGCTGCGCGATGATGTCGCGCAGGCCGTTGTGCCCCCCATGGCCGCCGCCGCGCTTGAGCTTGGCAACGCCCGGAGGCAGGTCGAGTTCGTCGTGTGCCACCAGGATCGCTTCCGGCTTGATGCGGAAGAAATTGGCCAATGCCGCCACGGCCTGGCCGCTACGGTTCATGTAGGTGGTGGGGATCAACAAGCGAACGTCGTTGCCCTGATGGCTGAACTTAGCCGTCAGGCCGAAATATTTCTTGTCAGCGGTCAGCGATACACGCTGGGCGCTGGCAATGCGTTCAACGAAAAGAGCCCCTGCGTTATGCCGGGTCTGTTCGTATTCGGGGCCGGGGTTACCCAGGCCAACGATCAACTGGATGGCGGTCACGTCAGGGGCTCTTCCTTGGAGTTGGTGGGTTACAGGGCGCGGGGCGCACTGTAACCCGATCAACACCGGCGCGCGAGTGGATTACTCGGCAGCGCCTTCTGCTTCTGGAGCAACGCGTGGAGCGTGAACGTTGGCAACAGCTTTGTCGTCACCGTGGGCCAGAGCTACGAACTCAACGCCTTTCGGAGCTTTCAGGTCCGACAGGTGGATGATGGCGCCGATTTCGGCCTTGGACAGGTCGACTTCGATGAACTCAGGCAGGTCTTTGGCTTCGCAGGAAACTTCGATCTCGGAAACAACGTGCGAGATTTCGCCGCCTTTCTTGACCGGAGCTTCTTCACCAACGAAGTGAACTGGAACCTTGGCGGTCAGCTTCTGGCCAGCAACGACGCGAACGAAGTCGGCGTGCATGATGAAGCCTTTGGCTGGGTGACGCTGCATGGCCTTGACCACGACGTTCTGCTTGGCGCCGTCGACGTTCAGTTCGATAACGTGGCTGAAGGCCGCTTCGTTTTCGAACAGCTTGGCGATTTCCTTGGCCACGATGGTCAGGGATTGGGCTTCTTTATCGCCACCGTATACAACGGCTGGGATGCTCAGCGAGTGACGCAGGCGGCGGCTCGCACCTTTCCCCAGGTCAGTACGCGCTTGGGCGTTCAGGATGAAATCAGTCATTTTGCTTCTCCAAAATAGCCTCCCGAAAGGCGTTTGCGACCAGCGCCAGACGGGGATGGCAAAAAAGCCCCGCCCCAACAAATGCTGGGGCGGGGCGCTTCACATCAACACGAGTTCCGCTTAGCGGAACATCGCGCTGATCGATTCTTCGTTGCTGATGCGGCGGACCGCTTCAGCGACAACCGGTGCGATATCCAGCTGGCGGATACGGTCACAGGCTTGAGCAGCGGCGGACAGCGGAACGGTGTTGGTCACCACCAGCTCATCCAGTACCGACTTCTCGATGTTCTCGATCGCGCGGCCCGACAGGACAGGGTGCGTGCAGTAGGCGTAAACCTTGGCAGCGCCGTGTTCTTTCAGGGCTTTGGCCGCGTGGCACAGGGTGCCGGCGGTGTCGACCATGTCGTCTACCAGGATGCAGGTGCGCCCTTCGACGTCGCCGATGATGTGCATAACCTCGGAGTGGTTAGCCTTTTCGCGGCGTTTGTCGATGATACCGAGATCGACGCCCAGGGACTTGGCAACGGCGCGTGCGCGCACAACGCCACCGATGTCCGGGGAAACGATCATCAGGTTCTCGAAACGCTGGTCTTCGATATCGTCGACCAGTACGGGCGAGCCGTAGATGTTATCGACTGGGATATCGAAGAAGCCTTGGATCTGGTCAGCGTGCAGGTCGACGGTGAGAACACGGTCGATACCCACGACAGTGAGCATGTCAGCGACGACTTTGGCGCTGATGGCTACACGTGCCGAACGCGGACGGCGGTCCTGGCGGGCATATCCGAAGTAAGGAATCACGGCGGTGATTCGGGATGCTGAGGAGCGGCGGAAGGCGTCGGCCATCACTACCAGTTCCATCAGGTTATCGTTGGTCGGGGCACAGGTCGGCTGGATAATGAAAACGTCTTTACCGCGAACATTTTCATTGATCTCAGTGCTGATCTCGCCGTCGGAGAACTTACCGACAGAGACGTCACCGAGAGGGATATGCAGCTGACGTACGACACGCCGAGCCAGATCGGGGTTAGCGTTCCCCGTAAAGACCATCATCTTGGACACGCGCAGTACCTGAAGGCTGAGGGTATACCTGGATGAGTATAAGGAAAATGGCAGGGGCGGCTGGATTCGAACCAACGCATGGCAGGATCAAAACCTGCTGCCTTACCGCTTGGCGACGCCCCTGTATCTGTTGCTGCGAACGCTATGCGCTCGACTTCTTGATCAGACTTTGCAGCTTGCGATGCAACATCGAAACATTGCTTCCTTTCGCCACAAACCCTGTTTGGGTCGCTGAAAGAAGGGCCAGAACTTTATCAGCTTCGGCTTTGCTTGGGAAGGCCCCAAACACACAACTTCCAGTGCCGGTAAGTCGAGCCTCTGTGAATTTCCCCAGTGAATTCAGCGCGTTGCGAACTTCTGGGTAATTCTGCTCTACCACCGGTTGGCAGTCATTTCGACTGTTTCCCTCGGGAACGGGGCGCATCTTAAGGGGGAGGGAATCACGTGTCAACTGTGGATGTGAAAAAATTTCTACTGTGCTGACAGACACTTGCGGCACCAGTACGACATACCAGGGCTCTTCGGGGTCGACCGGGGTCAGTTGCTCGCCGACACCCTGGGCAAATGCGGCATGGCCACGGACGAACACCGGCACGTCGGCGCCCAGGCTCAAGCCCAGCGAGGCCAGGCGGTCTTCGTCCCAGTCCAGCTGCCACAGGTGTGCCAGCGCCAGCAGCGTGGTCGCCGCATCCGAACTGCCGCCGCCGATGCCGCCGCCCATGGGCAGCACTTTGGTCAGCCAGATATCGGCGCCCAGCCGGGTGCCGGATTGTTCCTGCAATTTACGCGCGGCGCGCACGATCAGGTTGCTGTCGTGGGGCACGGCTTCGATTTCGGTGTGCAGGCGGATCACGCCGTCTTCGCGCAAGGCGAAGCTCAGCTCGTCGCCATGGTCGAGAAACTGGAATACGGTTTCCAGCTCGTGGTAGCCATCGGGGCGGCGACCGATGATGTGCAGCCACAGGTTGAGCTTGGCCGGGGCGGGCAGGGTGAGCGTGTGCATGCGATCAGTGCCCCAGCTGGCGTGGCTGCCAGTCCTTGACTACCAGGGTCACGTCGAGGTCTTTACCATGCAGCTTCATGCGCTCCGGCAACCAGTAGCCGTTCTGCTCGGTATAGCTCAGGTACTGAACCTGCCAGCCATCCTGCTCGAGGCTGGCCAGGCGGCTGTCGCCATCGAGGGTGAGCTTGCTCTTGCTGTCGGGTGCGGGCAGGCCACGGACCCACCAGACCAGGTGCGAGACCGGCAGTTGCCAGCCAAGCTGTTCTTCCAGCAGGGCCTCGGGGCTGGCGGCTTCATAGCGGCCCTGGTTGGCCACTTCCAGCACCACGCCGCCGGGGCGGCCAGTCAAGCGAGCCGCGCCGCGGCCGAGCGGGCCGGCCAGGCGGATGTCGTAGTAATCCTGGCGTTGCAGCCAGAACAGCGTGCCGCTGCCGGAGTCGCGCGGGGCGCGGATGCCGACCTTGCCGTTGATCTGCCAGCCGTCGAGCCTGCTCAGCTGCTCTTTATGGGCGCGCCACTGCTGTGGGTCGCCGTGACCCTGCAGGGCCTCGCGGCTCCCGAAGCCGGCACAGCCGGCCAGCATGGCGATCAGGGTGAAGGTGATGCAATGGCGCAGAAACATGGCGTTAAAGGGTCTCGGATCCGGTCAGGCGCAGAATGGTTTTGCGCAGGATGGGGCTGTCGGCCTGGGCTTCGAAGCCCTTGGCCCAGACCTGGCGGGCTTCGCGGCGCTTGCCGTTGGCCCACAGGACTTCGCCCAGGTGAGCGGCCACTTCGTGGTCGGGGAAGCGGGCGAAGGCCTGGCGCAGGTAGTTTTCAGCCTCGTCGAGGTGGCCCAGGCGGTAGTTGATCCAGCCCAGGCTGTCGAGCACGGCAGGGTCGTCCGGGGTCAGCTGGTGGGCCTTGTCGATCAGAGCCTTGGCTTCGCTGTAGCGGGTGGTGCGGTCGGCCAGGGTGTAGCCGAGGGCGTTCAGCGCCATGGCGTTGTCCGGCTCGCGGGCGATGATGGCGCGCAGGTCTTTTTCCATCAGCGGCAGGTCATCGCGCTTTTCGGCCAGCATGGCGCGGGTATAAAGCAGGTTGAGGTCGTCCGGGTAGCGGTTGAGGGCTTGCTGCAGGACCTGGTCGGCCTGGGCGTCCTTGTTGTTGTTGCTGTAGCTTTCCGATTCGATCAGGTACAGCTGCACGGCGTAGTCAGGCTGCGACTCGCGGGCCTCGGCGAGCAGGCGCGAAGCCTCGGTGCCGCGACCGTTGGCGATGAGGATGTCGGCCTGGCGCAGTTGCGCCGGCAGGTAGTCCGGGCCGTTGCCGACCAGGGCGTACTCGCGCAGGGCACCTGCCGGGTCATGGCGCTCCTCGGCGATGCGGCCCAGGTTCAGGTGGGCGGCATCGACGTTGCTGTCGCGCTCGATCAGCTCGCGCAGGTACACCTCGGCTTCGTCCCAGTCTTTCATCTCCAGGCACACCAGGGCCAGGGAGTAACGCGATTCGTCGTCATCCGGGTACTGCTGGACCAGGCTGAGGAATTCGGCCTTGGCGTCGGCCATGCGGTCCTGTTCGACCAAGGTGCGCGCGTAGGTCAGGCGCAGGCGCTTGTCTTCCGGATTGTCACGGATAGCACCACGCAGCAGCGGCAGCGCTTCAGGGCCACGGTCCAGGCTCTGGAGCAGGCGGGCACGCAGCAGGATCGGGGCGATTTCGCCATTCTGCGTCGGGTGCGCTTCGAGCAGGTCAAGGGCTTCCTTAGCCTTGCCGTCCTGGTTCAGCAGCAGCGCCTTGCCGAACACCAGCTGGCTGTTGTCCGGGTATTTGACCAGCAGGCGGTCGAAGCTCTGCATCAGGCCGTCGCGGGTGCTCTGGTCGGTTTCGGCGGCGGACAGGGCGAGGAAGTCGAAGTGGGTGTCACCCTGGCCTTGCAGCACCTTCTCCATATACGTCATGGAGTCGTCGTAGCGACCGGCTCGGGCCAGCTGGATGGCGGCGGCGCGCTGGGCGTCGAGGTTCTGCGGGTCGTTCTTGGCCCAGATCAGCGCGCTGTCCAGCGCCGGCTCGTCGGCGCCGAGGTACTCGGCAATCCGGTAGGCGCGCTCGGAGACGGCCGGGTCCTGGGTCTTCTCGGCCTGGTCGGCGTAGTTGGCCAAGGCGATGTCGAAACGGTTTCGTTGCCCGGCCAGTTCCGCTACCAGCAGGCTATAAAGGGTGTCTTGCGTGAATGACCCATACACCACGGGCTTCTTCGCCTCGGCCTCGGCGGCGGGAGGCTCGGCATTGTGCGGGGCCAGGCTCTGGCAGCCCTGGAGCAGGGCGAAGGCAAGCAGCAGTGCGTAGGGTCTGTTCATAGAGAGGCTTAAAAAGACTAACCGGCGGTCGGAGCATGATGACACAAGCGCGGGGGCAAACCCACCTGCGAAGGTCGTGGTTTACAGCTTGGGTGATGCTAGCTCGGACATCGGGGTAGGTGAGAGGTTCGGTGGTGGAGGTCGCCCCTTTTATTCGGTTATTGAACTGGAAAGAGGAAGTGGGAGAGCACGAGCGCAGAGAGCTGCGTGAGATGTAAGACCAGTAGGCAAACTAGAATGCGTCGATGCTTTGGGGGGAAAGCCTCGACCTCCTTCGCGTCAGCGATCTCGACGAACTGCGCTCTGCTGCATTCATCCTCTCGCCCCAAGGTGCAGGCCTTCTGAATTTCGAGCCCCGTAGCCCCCACTCCGAGTGCAACGCCGATATAGCTGCCATTCTTGATCAGGCGCGCTGCTTTGCCCACTCTTGCAACCTTATCCGCGTACCCCGCTATTTCCCCTGTATGCAAATAGCTTTTCGTGGAAATGCCTAGGGTTCTTTTGATCGACCCTTTGTTTTCGCGCGCGACACAGTGCGAGTTTACTTCCTTGAGGTGCAGGCCTGCACAACTGGCCTCCATCAGTTTGCAACTGGCGCTGTCGAGAAACTTGGTGAATCTGAAATTGCTGACGGCAGTGCGGCCTGACGTGCCCCGCCAGCGGAGCTAGCAGTGGCTGAAGTGCTTTGGCTTACGCCAAAGTAGTAGCCGGTGACTTCAATCCATTTGTTGTATTTTTCATCCAGTGCTTCGCCCGCGATTGCGTCGATTTGTATATATGCGTCAAATGCCATGCTTACCTCTCCTTGGCAATCATTAAAGGGATTGAATTTCTGGCGAGGAACTTGAACCGGTCAGTGATTGGCAAGGCTAGGCATCGATATTGAGCATCGCAATAGAGGGGGCTATATTTGGGAAATGGACTACAAGATTGTGGATAACTTCGCTGTGGATATGTCGAAAGATTTCATTGAAAGGTGTTTTTGTGGGAAATATTACCCGCAAGCTGTGCAATCGTTCGGGGCGAGCAGCCTGGTGAGGGAGGAGGCTCAAAAGATTTTGGCTTGGTCTGCTCTGGCCTCTTCGCGGGCAAGCCCGCTCCCACAGGTTTCGTGCTTGCCTCAGCCATGGCAGGGAGGGCCTCCGGGGCCGGGCCGGCCTGGTCTATCGCGACAATAGCGAACGGTGGTTGTTCTAAAACCTGCGAAAGAGGACAATTATCGGCTTCTTGTCACAACCAGCGACCTTGCATGGCCTTTCTTGCACTTGGTATCAACCATAAGACTGCCTCGGTAGACGTACGCGAGCGCGTGGCGTTTACCCCAGAGCAGCTGGTAGACGCCCTGCAGCAGCTCTGCCGACTGACCGCCAGCCGTGAGGCGGCGATCCTGTCGACCTGCAACCGTAGCGAGCTTTATATAGAGCAGGACCACCTGTCCGCCGACGCCGTCCTGCAATGGCTGGCCGCGTATCACCGGCTGAGCCTGGATGAGCTGCGCGCCAGTGCCTACGTCCATGAAGAGCACGATGCAGTGAAGCACATGATGCGGGTGGCCTCCGGGCTCGATTCGCTGGTGCTTGGCGAACCGCAGATCCTCGGCCAGATGAAGTCCGCCTACGCGGTGGCGCGTGAGGCCGGCACCATCGGCCCGCTGCTCGGGCGCCTGTTCCAGGCGACCTTCAGCGCCGCCAAGCAGGTGCGCACCGACACCGCGATCGGCGAAAACCCGGTTTCCGTGGCATTCGCCGCGGTCAGCCTGGCCAAGCAGATCTTCAGTGACCTGGGCCGCAGTCAGGCCCTGCTGATCGGCGCCGGCGAAACCATCACCCTGGTCGCCCGCCACCTGCATGAACAAGGTGTGCGCCGCATCGTCGTGGCCAACCGCACCCTGGAGCGGGCGAGCATTCTCGCCGAGCAGTTCGGGGCCCATGCCGTGCTGCTGGCCGACATCCCGCAGGAGCTGGCCAACAGCGACATCGTCATCAGCTCCACCGCCAGCCAGCTGCCGATCCTCGGCAAGGGCGCAGTGGAAAGCGCGCTGAAGCAACGCCGGCACAAACCGATCTTCATGGTCGATATCGCCGTGCCGCGCGACATCGAGCCGCAAGTGAGCGAACTCGACGACGTCTACCTGTACACCGTCGATGACCTGCACGAAGTGGTCGCGGAAAACCTCAAGAGCCGCCAGGGCGCAGCCCAGGCCGCCGAGGAGCTGGTTTCGGTGGGCGCCGAAGACTTCATGCTGCGCCTGCGCGAACTGGCCGCCGTCGATGTGCTGCGTGCCTACCGCCAGCAAAGCGAGCGCCTGCGTGACGAAGAACTGCAAAAGGCCCAACGCCTGCTGGCCAATGGCGGCAACCCCGAGGATGTACTGGCGCAACTGGCCCGGGGCCTGACCAACAAACTCCTGCATGCCCCTAGCGTGCAGCTGAAAAAGCTCTCGGCCGAGGGCCGCCTCGATGCGCTGGCCATGGCCCAGGAACTCTTTGCCCTCAACGAGGGCTCGACGGACAAATCCCCGCAATGAAAGCGTCGCTGCTGAACAAACTGGAGATTCTCCAGGACCGCTTCGAGGAACTCACCGCGCTGCTTGGTGACGCCGAAGTCATATCCGACCAGACCCGCTTCCGCGCCTATTCCCGCGAATACGCCGAAGTCGAGCCGGTTTACGCCGCCTATAAAGAGTGGCGCAAGGTGCAGGACGACCTCGAAGGCGCCCAGGCGCTGCTCAAGGACGCCGACCCCGACCTGCGCGAGATGGCCGTCGAGGAAGTACGCGAAGCCAAGGAGCAGCTGGTCGAGCTGGAGTCCCACTTGCAGCGCATGCTGCTGCCCAAGGACCCCAACGATGGTCGCAACGTGTTCCTCGAAATCCGCGCTGGCACTGGTGGTGACGAGGCGGCAATCTTCTCTGGCGACCTGTTCCGCATGTACTCGCGCTATGCCGAGAAGCGCGGCTGGCGCCTGGAGATCCTCTCCGAGAACGAGGGCGAGCACGGCGGCTATAAAGAGATCATTGCCCGTGTCGAAGGCGATAATGTGTACGCCAAGCTCAAATTCGAGTCTGGTGCGCACCGTGTTCAGCGTGTGCCGGAAACCGAATCCCAGGGCCGTATCCATACCTCGGCCTGTACCGTGGCCGTGCTGCCCGAGCCCGATGAACAAGCGGCAATCGAGATCAATCCGGCCGACCTGCGCGTCGACACCTACCGCGCCTCGGGCGCCGGCGGTCAGCACGTGAACAAGACCGACTCGGCGATCCGCATCACCCACTTGCCCACCGGCATCGTGGTCGAGTGCCAGGAAGAGCGCTCGCAGCACAAGAACCGCGCCCGCGCCATGTCCTGGCTGTCCGCCAAGCTCAACGACATGCAGACCAGCGCCGCGCAGAACGCCATTGCCAGCGAGCGCAAGCTGCTGGTCGGTTCCGGCGACCGCTCCGAACGCATCCGTACCTACAATTATCCACAGGGGCGGGTGACTGATCACCGCATCAACCTGACCCTGTACTCCCTCGACGACATCCTTGCCGGTGGCGTGGAGGCCGTGATCGAACCGTTGCTGGCCGAATACCAAGCCGACCAACTGGCTGCCCTGGGGGACTGATGACCATCATTGCCAGCCTCTTGCGCAACGCGCAGCTGCCAGACTCGCCCAGCGAGCGCCTGGACGCCGAACTGCTGCTGGCTGCCGCCATTGGCAAGTCGCGCAGCTTCCTGCACACCTGGCCCGAGCGCATCGTCAGCAGCGAAGATGCCGAGACCTACGCCAGCTACCTGCAGCGCCGCCGTGCCGGCGAGCCGGTGGCCTACATCCTGGGGCAGCAGGGCTTCTGGAAGCTCGATCTGGAAGTGGCGCCACATACACTCATACCGCGCCCGGATACCGAACTGCTGGTCGAAACTGCGTTGGAGCTGCAGCCTGCATCGTCAGCCAAGGTCCTCGACCTGGGTACCGGCACCGGCGCCATTGCCCTGGCCTTGGCCAGCGATTGCCCGGCCTGGCAGGTGACGGCCGTGGACCGCGTCGAGGAAGCCGTGGCGCTGGCCGAGCGCAATCGCCAGCGTCTGGGCCTGGGCAACGTCCAGGTGCTTGCCAGCCATTGGTTTGGCAGCCTGGCCGGGCAGCGTTTCGACCTGATTCTCAGCAACCCGCCATACATCCGCGCCGAAGACCCACACCTGGTCGAAGGCGACGTGCGTTTTGAGCCCAGCAGTGCCCTGGTGGCGGGTACCGATGGACTCGATGACCTGCGGGTGATCGTCGCCCATGCGCCAGAACATCTGTTGCCAGGTGGCTGGCTGCTGCTCGAGCATGGTTACGACCAGGCTACGGACGTGCGTGCTCTGCTGAGCGCGCAAGGCTTCACCGAAGTGGCCAGCCGCAAGGACCTAGGCGGCCACGAGCGTATTTCACTGGGGCGCCTGCCATGCTGAGCGATCAGGAACTGTTGCGTTACAGCCGGCAGATTCTGCTGGCCCAGGTGGACATCGACGGCCAGCTGCGGCTCAAGCACAGCAAGGCATTGATCGTCGGCCTCGGCGGCCTCGGCTCGCCGGTGGCGCTGTACCTGGCGGCTGCGGGCGTGGGGGAGCTGCACCTGGCCGACTTCGACACCGTCGACCTGACCAACCTGCAACGGCAGGTCATCCATGACAGCGACAGCGTCGGCATGAGCAAGGTGGATTCGGCGTTGCAGCGGCTGCAGGCGATCAACCCCGAGATCGCGCTGGTCGCCCACCGCCAGGCACTGGACGAAGACTCCCTGGCCGCCGCAGTGGCTGCAGTCGACCTGGTGCTGGACTGCTCCGACAACTTCGGTACGCGGGAGGCGGTCAATGCGGCCTGCTTCGCGGCGGGTAAACCGCTGGTGAGCGGCGCGGCGATCCGCCTGGAAGGCCAGTTGTCGGTGTTCGACCCGCGCCGTGACTACAGCCCTTGCTACCACTGCCTGTACGGCCACGGCAGCGAAGACGAGCTGACCTGCAGCGAAGCCGGCGTGATCGGCCCGCTGGTGGGGCTGGTCGGTAGCCTGCAGGCACTGGAGGCGATGAAGCTGCTGGCCGGCTTTGGCGAACCGCTGATTGGCCGTTTGCTGTTGATCGATGCCCTAGGCACGCGGCTGCGTGAGCTGCGGGTCAAGCGTGACCCGGCTTGTGCCGTGTGTGGCAAGCGCGATGGCTGAGCGCTCGGCGCCGGTCGGCGTGATGGACTCGGGGGTGGGCGGCTTGTCGGTACTCGCCGAGATCCAGCGCCTGCTGCCAGACGAGTCACTCCTGTACGTGGCTGATTGTGGTCATGTGCCCTATGGCGAGAAGTCCCCGGACTACATCCGCCAGCGCTGCCGGCGCATCGCCGAGTTCTTCCAGGCACAAGGTGCCAAGGCAATGGTCCTGGCCTGCAATACCGCGACTGTGGCTGCGGTTGCCGACCTGCGCGAGTTGTACCCCGACTGGCCCTTGGTCGGTATGGAGCCGGCGGTCAAGCCTGCCGCTGCCGCCACCCGCTCGGGCGTGGTCGGCGTGCTGGCTACCACCGGTACCTTGCAAAGTGCCAAGTTTGCTGCCTTGCTTGACCGCTTCGCTAACGACGTGCAAGTGGTCACCCAGCCCTGCCCGGGGCTGGTCGAGCTGATCGAAACCGGTGACCTCGGCAGCCCGCAGTTGCGCCAGTTGCTGCAGGGGTATGTGCAGCCGCTGTTGGCCGCTGGCTGCGATACGTTGATCCTCGGCTGCACCCATTACCCGTTTCTGCGCCCGCTGCTGGCGCAGATGGTGCCTGCCGATGTGGCCATCATCGATACCGGTGCCGCCGTGGCGCGCCAGCTGCAACGCCTGCTGGCCGCGCGGGACCTGCTGGCCGACGGGCCTGCCCGCGACGCGGCGTTCTGGAGCAGCGCCGAACCGCAGTCCCTGAGAAAAATCCTGCCAGTGCTGTGGCATAAGTCGGACAGTGTGCAAAGCTTTCAGTTGTAAAAAAAACGTGAAATACAGCTGAACTATCTTTGCATTACCGATTTCTACCGATTTGCCTGCTACAAGGCGAACACTAATAACAGCATCAGGAATAAGGAAGTTTCCCATGAAGAAACGGCTCGGTTTGGCGGCAGTTGCCGCCTTTACCCTGGGGCACGTGATGGCAGCGCAAGCGGCCGATGTATCGTTTTCGGTGGGGCAGACCGGTGATTCCACCATGGTCTACCGGCTGGGCCTGCAGTCCAACTGGGATGCAAGCTGGTGGCAGACCAGCGTTGGCCGGCTGACGGGCTATTGGGACGGCGCCTATACCTACTGGGAGGGTGATGAGACGTCGAGCAACCACAGCCTGTCCTTTGCGCCAGTGTTCGTCTATGAGTTCGCCGGGAATTCGGTGAAGCCCTATATCGAAGCGGGGATTGGTGTGGCGGCGTTTGCCAATACCGAGGTCGAGAGCAACGAGCTTGGCTCGGCTTTCCAGTTCGAAGACAGGATTGGTTTCGGCCTGCGTTTTGCTGGTGGGCATGAGATCGGGGTAAGGGCGATTCACTATTCCAATGCCGGGCTCAAGAACCCTAACGACGGTGTCGAGAGCTACAGCCTGCATTACCGCATGGCGCTGTGACTTCTCCTGTGCCGGCCTCTTCGCGGGACGAGCCCGCTCCTGCAGGTACAGCGCTGGGCTTGCAGGAGCGGGCTTGTCCCGCGAAGAGGCCAGGCCAGGAGATACAGAGCTCAGCGAGGCAGCGGCCACAGAGTGCTGATATCCAGCACCTCCAATACCAACTCGGGCTCGCGCAACGCCAAGCGAGAGATCAGCTCCTGCGCCGCACTCTGCGGCGTCCAGGCATCTGGTACAGCCTGCGCGGAAGTCACTGGAGTCTTCAGCGACTGCGGTGCCACCACGGTGAGGTCGATCCCCTGGTCCTTCAACGCCTGGCGCTGTTCACGCGCCCACTGCGGCACATTGTTCCAGCCCGCCGACACTTGCGTCGGTGAGTAGAGCTGCAAGGCTGAATAACGGTTGAAAATCGCCATGGCCTGCGGCCTATGCCCCTGTGCCAACAACGGTTGCGCGCTGGCCAGGCAATGCTCGCCAGCCAGTTGGTTGTCATTGACGATGGCCTCGAACACATCGCTGTCCGCCACGTCATCGGCCAGGTAGTCACTGGTCCCGGCGTTGATGATCAATACATCCAGCGAGCACCAGGCATGGCATATCTGCTCTGCCGCGCTGGTAGCCTCGCCTTCCTCATGCAATTGCCAAGGCAAGATCAACAGCCGGCTGCCATGGCGCACGGCCAGTGCCTTCAGCTCCTCGCCTTCCTTGCTACTTGCGGCAACCCGGTGCCCTTGCTCGAGCAATCGCTCCACCAGGGCCAGACCCAGTCCATTGCTGGCCCCCGTAACCCAGAAACTACGCGAGTGATTCAAGATACTGCCCTCTGATCCTGCCGGCGTGGTAGGCCCTTGAAGGCTTCCAGCGCACGTTGGCGGCTACTACTGAGATCGACTATTGGACTGTGATAGGAATTATTAGCAAAAAGATCAGCAGACTTCACCGGCTGATGGATAGATTTTTCATCCAGGCCGCGCAATTCCGGTAGCCAGTGGCGGATGAAGCGTCCTTCGGGGTCGAACCGCTGCGACTGCGAAACCGGATTGAAGATACGGAAATAGGGCACTGCGTCGGTGCCGGTGGAGGCACTCCACTGCCAACCACCATTATTGGCGGCCAGATCGCCGTCTATCAGATGGCGCATGAAGTGGCGTTCGCCCAGGCGCCAGTCGATCAGCAGGTTCTTGCTGAGGAACATGGCGACGATCATGCGCAGGCGGTTGTGCATCCAGCCGGTGTGCAGCAGTTGGCGCATCGCTGCGTCGATGATCGGGAAGCCGGTACGTCCCTCCTGCCAGGCCTGGAAGTCGTCCGGCGCATCGCGCCAGGGCAGGGCTTCGGTCTGCGCGCGGAAGGCCCGATGCCGTGAGACCTGTGGATAACCGGTCAGGATATGCTTGTAGAACTCGCGCCAGAGCAGCTCGTTGATCCATGTCTGGACGCCGCTGCTGCCACTGTCGAATTCGCCACGGTTGCTGGCGAGGGCGGCATGCAGGCATTGGCGGGGCGAGATCACGCCTGCGGCCAGGTAGGCTGAAAGCTGGCTGGTGCCAGGCTTGGCCGGGAGGTCGCGCAGGTACCCATAGTCCTTGACCGTTTCATCGAGAAAGCGGGCCAGCCGCGCTTGCGCTTCGTCTTCACCGGCGGGCCAGTGTTCGCTCAGTGTGCGGGCAGGCTTGTCGAAGCCCTCGATATGCTGGGGGATCGGGTCGCTGGTGATAGCCAGCGGCTGCTGGCGTGTCACCCGTTGGGCCAGTGACGGCAGGCTGCGGTGCAGGTGTTCGAGGCAGACTTTCTTGAACTGGGAAAAGACCTGGAAGTAGTCGCCGCTGCGGGTCAGGATGGTGCCGGGGCGGAAGAACAGCTGGTCGAGGTAGCTGTGGGTGCGGACACCGGAATCCTCCAGCAGCTTGCGCGTGGCTGCATCGCGACGTTCTTCATTGACGCCGTATTCATCGTTCCAGTGCACCGCCTCGATAGCATGCTGGCGGCAGACTTCGAGCAAGGTGGCCGGTGCCTGCTCCCAAGTGTCGACCTTGCGCACCAGCAGCGGGATATTCAGCAGGTCCAGCGACTGGCGCAGCTGGCGCAGGTTGCGCAGCCAGAAGTCGACCTTGCAGGCGGCGTCGTCGTGGGCCTGCCATTGGCCGGGGCTAACCAGCCACAAAGCCACGGTCGGGCCGCGTTCGCAGGCGACGCTGAGGGCGGAGTTGTCATTGATGCGCAGGTCGCTGCGCAGCCAGATCAGTTGCATGGGGCACTCGTCTCTCCAGGCCGGCGGACATTGCCTTGCAGCAAACGCAATGCCGCCTGCGGGGTATCGAACAGGAAAAGGTCGGGCAGATCGAACGCGTGCAGCTGGGCCTGGTGCAGGGCGAGGGTGGCGCCGCCCAGCAGCTTGATCCCGGCGATGCCCTGCAAGGTGCGCAGCAGGGCGCTGGCGTCGATGCGTGGGCCAAGGTGCATCAGTACTGCCCTCGGTTGCAGGGTGATCACGGCGCGTTGCAGCTGCGTGCCGCCCATCGGTTGCTCAAACACCTCTACGGGGATGCCGTTGCTGCTCAACAGCCAGGCGCACAGCCACAGGCTGGGGTCGAACGGGCGCTCGCTGTCTTCACAGAGCAGCACCGCTGGCCCTTGCAACGATTGATTGTCGTGGTACACCCGCGCCCCTAGCTTGCTGCGCAGCCAGGTGTGGAAGAACACCTGTTCAAGGCGCGCGTTGAAGTGGCTGCGCCAGCGAACGGCGAGGGATTCCAGCAGCGGCAGTAGCAACTGTTCGCACAGTGTCACGGCGGGGTACAAGGCCATGACCTGGTTCAGTTGCTGATCGAGGCTGCGTTGGGAAAGATGGGCGATGGCTTCGAGCAGCTGCTGCTGGCGCGGTTGCCAGTCGCCCATCGGTGCCCGCTCTACTGGCTGTTCGATTAGTTCGCGTACCTGGCCGACCGAAGCACCGCGTTCAAGCCAGGCGAGAATTGCCAGCACCCGCTCGAATTGGTCTTGCCCGTACAAACGATGCCCCTTGGCGGTGCGTTGCGGCTTGAGCAGGCCATAGCGGCGCTCCCAGGCACGCAAGGTGACTGGGTGGACGCCGGTGCGCCGGGCCAGTTCGCCAATCGGCATCAGTGTTTCAGACAGCATTGCGCAGGCCCAGGCTGTCGGGGTGCGGCTGCAGGTAGGTCTGTTGCTGCAGATAGGGATCAGGGTGCTTGCGCAGGTGATGCTTGAGCAGGGTCAGTGGCACCACCAAGGGTACCTCGCCTTGTTGGTACTGGCCGATGAGGTGCTGCAGTTCGGCCTTGTCCTGCTGCGTCAGCGAGTCCTTGAAGTAGCCGCTCAGGTGCTGCAGGACGTTGCAGTGGGTACCCCGGCTGGCGCAACGACGCAGAGCCTGCATCAGCTGGCTGAAATAGCGAGGCCCGATCTGTTCGGGGTCATCCTCCCGGCTCATGCTGCCCAGCAGGCGGCCGAGCTGGCGATAGGCCTGGGGGTTGTTCGCCATCAGCAGGTACTTGTAGCGTGAATGGAAGCGTACCAAAGCGCCTCGGCTCAAGCCTTGCGCCCGCAATTGCTGCCAGTCGGCGTAGGCATAGACGCGGCTGATGAAGTTTTCGCGCAGCACTGGGTCGTGCAGGCGACCTTCCTCTTCGACAGGCAAGTCGGGGCGACGGGCGCAGAAGGCAGCGGCGTAGGCGCCCGTGCCACCTTGCGGCGCAGGGTAACCGTTGTCCTGATAGACCTTGACCCGCTCCAGGCCACAGGAAGGGGACTTCTGCATGAAGATGTAGCCACAGATGTCATCGAGCTCATCGGCCATCTGCTCGCCATAGTTGCGCAGAGGGCCGGTCAGGTCCATGCCTGGGTTGCGCGTGCCGACCACGGCTGGCTGCGCGGGGTCACCCACCAAACGTATCGGATCGCGTGGTACGCCCAGGCCAATGGCAACCTCAGGGCATACCGGTAGCCAATCGAAATGCGCTTGCAGTTGTTCACGGCACAGATCGGAAGCCTTGTGCCCGCCGTTGTAGCGCACACTATGGCCGGTCAGGCAGGCGCTGATGGCGATACGGTGCTTATGTGCGGGGGCGGGTTGGTGCATGGCTGTCTCCTAGAAACTTGTACATGGAAGCAAGCGCGTACAAGTTCATTCCAGCACAGCCAGAAACTTATGCAAACTAGTATTTTTGTATAGCTTTCCCGAATGATGTTATTCGAGATGTTCCAGCAGCCGTCGCGCGGCTTCCTGGCCACTGAGCCAGGCGCCTTCGACGCGGCCTGATAGGCACCAGTCGCCACAGGCATACAGGCCTTGATCGGCATCGGCCAGTGCGCCCCATTCATGATTGCTGGTTGGTCGCGCATACAGCCAGCGGTGCGCCAGGGCGAAGCTCGGCGCCGGTACCACGCAGCCCACCAGCTCGGCGAATTCTCCCCTTAGTTGCTCGATCACTTCCTCCTTGGCCAAGTCGATGTGCTGCTTGCTCCAGTCGGACGTGGCGTGCAGTACCCAGGTATCGAGGTGTTCTTCACGGCCGGGTTTGCTGCGGTTACGGGCCAGCCAGCCGAGCGCGTTGTCTTGCACGAAGCAGCCTTGCATCGGCGTGTCCAGTGGTGCCTGGAAGGCCAGGGCGACGGCCCAGGTCGGCTCCATCTGCACACCGGCCGCCACGGCAGCGAGCTTGGGCGTGGCGGCCAGCAACTGGGTGGCCTGGGGCGCGGGCACGGCGATCACCACGCGGCTGAACGGGCCATGGCTGCAACCTTCGGTGTCCTGCAGGTGCCAGAATTGCTTGCCGCGGAACACCTCGGCGATACGGCAGCCGAAGTTCACCGTGACGTCCTTGAGCAGGCCGCGGGTGATGGCGCTCATGCGTGGCACGCCGACCCAGCGGGTTTGTTCGTCGGGGGAGGGGGTGAGTTCGCCATCGCGGTAGTTGTACAGCTGCGGCTTCCACTGCTCCGCCCAGCCGGCGGCGACCCACTGCTGCACCTGTTCGACGAAGCGCCGGTCACGAGCAGTGAAGTACTGCGCGCCAAGGTCGAGGGCGCCGGCTTCGCTGCGCTTGCTGGCCATGCGCCCGCCACTGCCGTGGCCCTTGTCGAACAAATGGACCGATTGCCCGGCCTTTTGCAGCGCCTGGGCGGCAGACAAACCGGCGATACCGGCACCGATGATGGCAATAGGTACTGTCATGATGGCCTCTTCGAACCTTGCTGTAGGCAGACTACGCTGTCAGTAAAACCTGTACAATAAAAAATCTTTGTATAAGGTTATTCCGCTTCATAGGCATGTTGGCCTATGGTTATCCGATAGCGATGGGTCTGGAAAAGTGCCTTGTTGTTAAAAATAGACCATGGCAGCACGCTGCGAGGACACAGTCATGCATATATTGCTGACAGGTGGTACAGGGTTGATCGGCCAGCACCTTTGCCAGTACTGGCTCGGCAATGGCCATCGTCTGACCGTGTGGAGCCGGCGCCCTGATCAAGTGCCGCGATTGTGTGGCAGTGGGGTGCGGGGCATTGGTCGGTTGGAAGACCTGAGCGCCGATGAGCAAGTGGACGCAGTGGTCAATCTGGCCGGTGCGCCGATCGCTGATCGGCCCTGGTCGGCAGCGCGTCGCAACCTGTTGTGGGCCAGCCGCATCACGCTCACCGAGCAACTGTTGGCCTGGCTGGGCAGCCGTGAACAGCGCCCAGAAGTGCTGATTTCCGGTTCCGCCGTGGGCTGGTACGGCGATGGCGGTGAGCGCGAACTGACCGAAGCCTCGCCGCCGGTTCGCGAAGACTTCGCCAGTCAGCTGTGCATCGCCTGGGAGGAAACCGCCCAGCGTGCGCAGCACCTTGGTATTCGCGTGGTGCTGGTGCGTACCGGGTTGGTACTGGCGAGTGACGGCGGCTTCTTGTCGCGCCTGCGCCTGCCGTTCAAGCTGGGGCTGGGCGGGCCGTTGGGTGATGGCCGGCAATGGATGCCGTGGGTGCACATCGACGACCAGATCGGCCTGATTGATTTTCTCTTGCAGCACAAGGATGCCAGCGGTCCTTATAATGCCTGCGCGCCAGAGCCGGTACGCAACCGCGACTTCGCCAGGCAGCTGGGGCGTGCCCTGCACCGGCCAGCATTCGTACCCATGCCCGGCCTGCTGCTCAAGGCCGGCCTCGGCGAGTTGTCGACCTTGCTGCTTGGCGGCCAGCGAGCACGCCCGGTGCGCTTGCTGGCGGCAGGCTTCGCTTTCCGCTTCAACGATTTGCAATCGGCTCTGGGCAACCTGTCCAGCCGCCTCTGACATAGGACGCTGCATGACCGATCACGCTCTGCTGCTGGTCAATCTGGGTTCCCCGGCCTCCACCTCGGTGGCCGATGTGCGCCGCTACCTCAACCAGTTCCTCATGGACCCTTATGTGATCGACCTGCCATGGCCGGTGCGGCGTCTGTTGGTGTCGCTGATCCTGGTCAAACGGCCGGAGCAGTCGGCGCATGCCTACGCCTCGATCTGGTGGGATGAAGGCTCGCCGCTGGTAGTGCTGACCCGGCGCCTGCAGGCGGCGATGGTCGAGCACTGGCCACACGGGCCGGTGGAAGTTGCCATGCGCTACGGTGAGCCAGCGTTGCCCGAAGTGCTGGCGCGCCTGGCTGCACAAGGTGTGCGCAAGGTGACCCTGGCTCCGCTTTATCCACAGTTTGCCGACAGCACGGTGACCACGGTGGTGGCGCAGGCAAAACAGACTGTTGCCGAGCGGCACTTGCCGTTGGAGCTGCGGGTGCTGCAACCGTTCTACGATCATGCGGCGTATATCGATGCCCTGGTCGCCAGCGCCAAACCGTATCTGCAGCAGGATTACGACCACCTGCTGCTGAGCTTCCATGGCCTGCCTGAGCGCCATCTGAAGAAGCTCGACCCGACCGGCAAGCATGACTTCCAGGCGGCAGACTGCTGCAAGGATGCCAGCGCCGAGATGCGCGCGGTGTGCTACCGCGGGCAATGCCTGGCGACGGCCAAGGCCTTTGCGAGGAAGATGGGCATTGCGGACGGCAAGTGGTCGGTGTCGTTCCAGTCGCGACTGGGGCGGGCCAAATGGATCGAACCCTACACCGAGACGCGCCTGGATGAGCTGGCCAAGGCAGGGGTGAAGAAACTGCTGGTGATGTGCCCGGCGTTCGTTGCCGATTGCATCGAGACGCTGGAAGAGATCGGCATGCGTGGCAGCGAGCAGTTTGTCGAGGCGGGCGGCAAGGAGTTGGTGCTGGTGCCGTGCCTGAATGATCACCCCGAGTGGGTGAAGGTGCTGGCGGGGATGTGCGAGAAGGTCTGAATTGAGGGGGCCGCTTTGCGGCCCCTTCGCGACATAAGGCCGCTCCTACACATCCAGCTTCTTGTGCTTCCAGCCGTCATTGCCTGGCAGGATCAGGTTCAAGGCAATGGCCACGATGGCGCACAGGGCAATACCCTTCAGGCCCCAGTCGTCCGGGCCGTCGCCGCTACCGATCAGCACACCGCCGATACCGAACACCAGGGTCACCGAGACGATCACCAGGTTGCGCGCTTCGGCCAGGTCGATCTTGTGGCGGATCATGGTGTTCATGCCCACCGCCGCGATCGAACCGAACAGCAGGCACAGGATGCCCCCCATCACCGGTACCGGGATGCTCTGCAGCAGCGCGCCGAACTTGCCGATGAAGGCCAGGGTGATGGCAAAGACTGCCGCCCAGGTCATGATCTTCGGGTTGTAGTTCTTGGTCAGCATCACCGCGCCGGTCACTTCGGCGTAGGTGGTGTTGGGCGGGCCGCCGAACAGGCCGGCTGCGGTGGTGGCCAGGCCGTCACCCAGCAAGGTGCGGTGCAGGCCGGGCTTCTTCAGGTAGTCGCGGCCGGTCACGCTGCCGACTGCAATCACCCCGCCAATGTGCTCGATCGCTGGCGCCAGGGCGACCGGGACGATGAACAGGATGGCCTGCCAGTTGAAGGCCGGCGCGGTGAAGTTGGGGATTTCCAGCCACGGTGCGGCGGCGATCTTGGCGGTGTCGACCACGCCAAAGGCGAACGACAGGGCAAAGCCTACCAGCACGCCCGAGATGATCGGTACCAGGCGGAAAATACCTTTGCCGAACACGGCAACGATCAATGTCGTCAGCAGGGCCGGCATGGAGATCAGCATCGCAGTCTTGTATGGCATCAGCGCAGTGCCATCACCGGCCTTGCCCATCGCCATGTTGGCGGCGATCGGGGCCATGGCCAGGCCGATGGAAATGATCACCGGGCCGATCACCACGGGTGGCAGCATGCGGTCGATGAAGCCGGTCCCCTTGATCTTCACCATCAGGCCCATGAAGGTATACACGAAGCCTGCGGCCATTACGCCGCCCATGGTCTCGGCCAGGCCGAACTGGCCCTTGGCGAGGATGATCGGGGTGATGAAGGCAAAGCTCGAAGCCAGGAATACCGGAACCTGACGGCCGGTGACCAGCTGGAACAGCAGGGTGCCGATGCCGGCGGTGAACAGCGCCACGTTCGGGTCGAGGCCGGTGATCAGCGGCATCAGCACCAGCGCGCCGAATGCCACGAAGAGCATCTGCGCGCCCGAGACGACCTGGCGCCAGAGCGGGTCGTTGAAGCCGTCCTGCATGGTCAGGCGTCCTTCTGCTTGGTGCCGAAGATCTTGTCACCGGCATCGCCCAGGCCTGGGACGATGTAACCATGCTCGTTCAGGCGCTGGTCGATCGACGCGGTGTAGATCTGGACGTCCGGGTGGGCTTTTTCCACCACCTCGATGCCTTCTGGTGCGGCGACCAGCACCATGGCGCGGATCTCCTTGCAACCGGCCTTCTTCAGCAGGTCGATGGTGGCGACCATCGAGCCGCCGGTGGCGAGCATAGGGTCGATGATCAGGGCCAGGCGCTGGTTGATGTCCGGTGCGAGCTTTTCCAGGTAGGTGTGCGCTTCGAGGGTTTCCTCGTTGCGGGCAACGCCGACAGCGCTGACCTTGGCGCCCGGGATCAGGCTGAGCACGCCGTCGAGCATGCCGATACCGGCGCGCAGGATCGGGACCACGGTGATCTTCTTGCCGGCGATTTTTTCAACTTGCACCTTGCCGCACCAACCGTCGATCTCGTAGGTTTCGAGGGGCAGGTCCTGGGTGGCTTCGTAGGTCAGTAGCGCGCCGACTTCCTGGGCGAGTTCGCGAAAATTCTTGGTGCTGATGTCGGCACGGCGCATCAGGCCGAGCTTGTGGCGGATCAGCGGGTGGCGGATCTCACGAGTAGGCATAGGGGGCTCCGAAAGGCGGGCAAAAAAACCGCGCTAGATTAATCTATTCAGCCTTTGCTGTCGTGCAGTCCTTTTGCACGTTAGTCCATAAATGCTTGATCTGTGACGAGCGGATGCGTACCTTTGCCCGCTTTTCCAAAATGCCCCCTGGAGAGCGCCATGTCCGCCGATCTCGAGCACATCCGTCAAGTCATGCGCGAGGCAGACTGCCTATACAACGAAGCCGAAGTCGAAGCGGCCATCGCCAAGGTCGGCGAACAGATCTGCAAGGACCTGCACGACACCAACCCAGTGGTGTTCTGCGTGATGAACGGCGGCCTGATCTTTGCCGGCAAACTGCTGACCCACCTGCAGTTCCCGCTGGAGGTCTCGTACATTCATGCCACCCGTTATCGCAACCAGACCAGTGGTGGCGAGTTGTTCTGGAAGGCCAAGCCGGAAGTGTCGTTCATCGACCGCGACGTGTTGATCGTCGATGACATCCTCGACGAAGGCCACACCCTCAGCGCCATCATCGAGTTCTGCAAGCATGCCGGCGCACGCGCTGTGCACACTGCCGTGCTGATCGACAAGGACCACGACCGCAAGGCCAGCCCAGGCCTGAAGGCCAGCTATGCCGGCCTGCCGTGCATTGATCGCTATATCTTTGGTTACGGAATGGACTATAAAGGCTACTGGCGTAACGCAAACGGCATCTTCGCAGTCAAGGGACTGTAACCATGATCCAGCCTGAGTTCATCGATCAAACGCTGTTTTCCGGGCTGGCAAAAAAAGCCGCCGACGCGCCGCGTTTGCGGCACCATCACAACTTCCATGACATGGAAGACCCTTGCCACCGCCTGGCGATCGGCATGCAGCCCTCGACCTATATCGCACCGCACCGGCACCTGAGTGACGACAAGGCCGAAACCTTGCTGGTGCTCAAGGGCCGCCTCGGCCTGTTGCTGTTCGATGAGCATGGCGCGTTGACCAGCACGCGTATCCTCGAAGCCGGTGGCGAGTGCATGGGCGTGGACCTGCCGCCGGGCGTCTACCATGGCCTGGTGGCGCTCGACGCCAACACCATCATGTTCGAGTGCAAGGCCGGCCCTTATCGCCAGTTGGTCGAGGGTGAGCATGCGACCTGGGCGCCACGTGAAGGTGAACCCGGCGTGGCTGAGTACCAAGCCTGGATGCTCGCTCAGTTCGATTGAAGCCTGCCGTTGCCTGCATGCTAGAGTGCTCCTTCATGCCAAGGAGCCTCACATGCGTGCGATTCTTCCCCTGCTGCTGGCGATGAGCCTGCCTCTCGCCGCCGCGCCGCTGCACAGCCAGTTCCTCCCGCCCGATGACCAGTCCCTGCGCCAGGACGCGCCGACCGGCCAGCAGTTGCTGCAAGTAACCGACTACTCGGTGGTGGTGGGAGCCCAGCGCCAGTCCGACCAGCAGCCGATTCCGATCACTGCTTCGCTGCAGATGCGCCTGAAGGGCAAGCCGCTGAGCAAGGGGGCGACAATCAGCCAAGTGTTGCTGAATTTCGACGGTGAGGCCGGCAAAAGCCTCAAGAAGCCGGTGTACGATGACAAGACCCGCACTCTGAGCCTCAATTACCCCGTCAGCGACTACCGGGTGATCATGGACCTGTTGCGCAACGAGACGGTCTTTGTGCAGTTCCTGACCTACGCCAATGGCCACATCTGGGCCGACCTACACACCGGCACCGTACGTTCGCGTTGAGGCGTGCCGCCTGTGGGGGGTAAACTGCCGGCCTTCGAAATTCCATGATGGTCAGTTGGAGCCGGCAATGCGCAAAGACAAGAAGCAGGTGATTGGTGACGAAATCAGTGACGACTACATCAAGTCGTTCCTCCAGTTTGAGCCAGCCGATGGCGTGACCTCGCCTTCGCACCACAAGCTGATCAAAGGCTACCGCGGCCTGCGCATCGATGACTTCGAGCGCTTCGTGGGCTTCTTCGTCGAGGCTGGCCTGGACCTGGATGGCAAGGACGAGCACGGCAAGACCTTCGTCGAAGTCATCGCCGACCAGCGTAACGCGCCGGAGTACGTCGAGATCATCGCCAAGGCCCGCGGCTGATAAAGCCCAGGCACAAAAAAACGCCCCGAGGGGCGTTTTTTCGTTTCAGGCTGGCTCAGGCGTAGTGCTTGGCCGGGCTGTCTTCCACCAGTTCCAGTGCCACATCGTTGTCGGCACTGATCTTGCGGTACAGCGCTGCATCGGCGGCCAGGGCCTTCTCGCGGGCCGGGAAGATTTCCTTGAGCTTGGCAGCCCAGGCACCTTTGGCCTGCTCGGGGAAGCAGCGCTCGATCAGTTCAAGCATGATCGACACGGTTACCGAAGCACCTGGCGAGGCGCCGAGCAGTGCTGCCAGGCTGCCGTCCTGTGCCGAGACCAGCTCGGTACCGAACTGCAGGATGCCGCCTTTCTTCGGGTCCTTCTTGATGATCTGCACGCGTTGGCCAGCCACTTCCAGGCGCCAGTCTTCAGCTTTGGCCTGTGGGTAGAAGCGGCGCAAGGACTCCAGGCGCTGTTCCATCGACTGCATCACTTCGCTGACCAGGTACTTGGTCAGGTCCATGTTGTCGCGGGCCACAGCCAGCATCGGGCCGATATTGCCCATGCGCACCGACAGCGGCAGGTCCATCAGCGAGCCGTGCTTGAGGAACTTGGTGGTGAAACCGGCGTATGGGCCGAACAGCAACGAAGTCTTGCCGTCCACCACGCGGGTGTCCAGGTGAGGCACCGACATCGGCGGTGCGCCGACCGCAGCCTGGCTGTACACCTTGGCCTGGTGCTGCTTGACGATTTCCGGGTTGTCGCAACGCAGCCACTGGCCGCTCACCGGGAAGCCGCCGAAGCCTTTGCTTTCCGGGATGCCGGACAGTTGCAGCAGCGGCAGGGCCGCGCCGCCGGCGCCGAGGAACACGAAGCGGGCATCGACTTCGCGGGCGCCGCCGCTGTTGACGTCCTTGATGCTCACGGTCCAGCCGCTGCCGTTACGGCGCAGGCCGACGACTTTCTTGCTGTACTTGACCTGCGCGTCCGCGCTGTCGCCCAGCACCTTGAGCAGCTTGTTGGTCAGTGCCCCGAAGTTGACGTCGGTGCCTTTGGCCACGCGTGTTGCGGCGATGTGCTGGTCGGCCGGGCGGCCTGGCATCATCAGCGGCATCCACTGGTTCATCACGGCCTTGTCTTCGGTGTATTCCATCTCGGCGAAGGCGTGATGCTGCTTGAGCATCTCGAAACGCTTCTTCAGGAAGGACACACCCTTGTCACCTTCGACGTAGCTCAGGTGCGGGACCGGGTTGATGAATGCACGTGCCGAGCCGAAGGTGCTCTTCTTGCTCAGGTAAGCCCAGAACTGGCGCGAAACCTCGAACTGGGTGTTGATGTGCACGGCCTTCTTGATGTCGATGCTGCCATCGGCGGCCTGGGGCGTGTAGTTAAGCTCGCATAGGCCGGCGTGGCCGGTGCCTGCGTTGTTCCAGGGGTTGGAGCTTTCCGCGGCTCCGGAGTCCATTGCCTCGACGACCTCAAGCTTCAGGGTCGGGTCAAGCTCCTTGAGCAGTACGGCCAGGGTGGCACTCATGATGCCCGCGCCTACCAATACCACATCAACCGATTCGTTCTGCGCCATTTAACGCGTCTCCACAATCTACAGCTACCTAATTGACAGCATAGGACCACTGGGGTTGCCAGGATCGCCATGTCCGACTCTTCGCAGTTCTTGCCACTTCCGCGGACACCGCCAATCAGTCTTTGGGTTGCGATATTGAACCCTGATTGCCACGGGTGCGGCAATTCGACTTATGGTCAAGGTGTCGTGCGTGCGCTATGGAACGACCTCAGGCACTCATCCGAAATGAGCGCATCAGCCGCCTGTTCAGGGCTGTTCGGGACACATCTGCCGCTTTTGCACATGCCAGACTGTTCATTTGCTCGCCACACTCTTGTGAAGTAGTGAAAACCGTTTTTTCACGCTCTTTTGGAGACGTGAACCTCAAAAGGGGACTGCGCGATGGCAACCCACAGGTTCATGCAGTGCGAAGGGCCGGAAAAGCAGGCACGACAGCCGATGCAAGACCTGAGTGGAAGGCTCTCTGTGGGCGAAGCGGGTGAAGGTGCCGGGGTCAATCGGCAAGTGCGGGGCCCGATCAGGAGACGTCCTTATAATCGGGGGGAGATTATAACGATGTCGCGGGCAGAAAGGTCGTAATTCGTGGTTTTTATTGCAGCGTTTGTCAGGCCGCGAGGATGCGCTGGTGCCAGCGGCGGCTTGCGCGGGCGCAAACCCGGGCTTCGGCGGGCAGTTCACGGCCCAGCCAAGCCAGCTGGATTTCGCCGATCTGCACCCATCCGCTACCGCTGGGTACCTGGCTGCATTGCTTGAAGGCCAGGCATTTGCCTTCGCCGTCGAGGCGAGCGTAGGCATTGTGGCGCGGGCGTTGGCAGAGCAGTGTCCAGAGCGAAGCCATGGCGGTGCGTCCTGTGCGTTTGGGCTTGGCGCAAGGATAAGGGCACGGCCATGAAACGATTGTGACAAGCGGGCGGGGCCGATGACTGGTCTGTGCCTGGCTGGGTATACTGTGGGCCTTTGCCGTATTTTCTGGAGAAACGCGCATGTTGCAACGTCTGTTGTTCGGTTTGATTGCCGTGGCCAGCCTCAGCCTGGTCGGTTGTGCCCACAGCCCGCAACAACTCAGCCCGCAACCCACGCTCAAGGCTCAGCTCGCACCGGTCGGCCACGGCCAGCCGGTAGTGGTCAAGGTGGTCGATGGGCGTGCTTCGCAGTCCCTGGGCACCCGTGGAGGCATGTACCCTGAAACCAGCACCATCAGCGTCAGTGGCAATGATGTCGTGCCCAAGCTGCAGGCCCAGGCCGAAGCCGCCGTGCGCCTGCTCGGCTTCACCCCGACGCCTAACGCCTACAACGCACCGCAGCTGACCGTGACCCTGGCTGAACTGAAATACCAGTCGCCGAAAGACAACCTGTACGTGACCGAGGCCACCATCGGCGCCACCTTCCGTGCCGATGTGCAGAATGCCAGCCGCCGTTACAGTGGCCGCTACGGTGCTTCGCTGGACCAACGCTTCGGCATGGCGCCGAATCAGGACACCAACACCCAGCTGGTGGGCGATGTACTGAGCGATGCGTTGACCCGCCTGTTCAAGGACCCGACTATCGGTCAGGTGCTGGGCGAGTAAGCCTCACGCTGCAAACGAAAAACCCGCTACCTGAGCGCCAGGCAGCGGGTTTTTTGTTGTCTGCACCCACCTAGGCGGCTTCGATTTGGAAATCCAGCAAGCTGACGCCGGTGCTTGCATCCACCTCGGGCAGATCCTCGTGCACATGTCCACCCAGCGCGCAGTAAACCAGCCACTGGCGGTCCTGGACATTGATGGCAAAACCATCGATCAACGCCTGCTGCTCATCGCTCTGAGCTACGAGATAGAGGCGGTCCTGGTTTTCGGCGTGCAGCATCAACAAGCTCCGGTACGGGAAAAGGCCGATAGAGTGGCCTGCCCTGATGACGAGCATGTTACAGATGAAATCAAGTGACACTTTGTCGCCCAGGCCGGGCGGACGGGTCGGACTCCGGTAGAATGCCGAGCTTCGCTGTGGCTATGACCGAGGTTGCGTGATGTCGTTGCAAGTGCTCTGGGGCTTTCTTTCCGCCCACCCTACCAAGCTGATCAATCTGCTGGCGCTGTTGCTGACCTGCCCTGGCGGGTTGCTGCTGCAGAATGCGCGGCGGCGTGAGGCGACCGGTCGGGAGAGCCTGGCAGTGGAAGAGGGGGCGGTGGATGCCTTCGACCAGCGAGTGCCGCGCTACTACTACATCCTCGGGTTTTCCTGCCTGGCCATGGCGTTGCTGCTGTCATGGTTCAGCACCTGGATCTGAAACGCTTGGGGCCGCATTGCGGCCCCAAGCGGATTGATCAGGCGACAGGCGCCTGCTGCTTGACCTGATACTGGTTGCGCACCGGCGTCGCATACTGCAACACCAGATACGGCCGCTGTTCCTCGGGGCAGGCATCCAGGCGGCGCTGCCATTCTTCCCTGGCCTTGGCCAGCTCTTCGGCCGGGAACACCTTCTCGGCGCTAGGCACCTGCAGTGCCTCGTCCTTCTCGCTCCACATCGCATAGGCCAGGTAATGCACCGGGAACAGGCGGTAGCCGCCGAGGATCTGCCGGTCGGTTTCCTGTGCCAGCTGCTTGGTGTCCTCGTAGTACTCGGTCACTGGCGGGGCGAAGTTGATGTGCACCCGGCCTTTGTAGCCTGTGATGCCCTTGGCGATGCTGTTGTCGTCCTCGCCCGGTGCCTTCTTGTAGGTGCCGGTGGTGGCGCGGATATACAGCTCGCGGGCCTTGGCCTGGTCGCAGGGGTCGTATTCGTAGCTGATCGACACCGGGATCAGGTTCAGGCTCTGGATCACCGCGCCGAACGGCTCGTCCTTGCGGCTCATGTGGAACATCTTGAGGATTGCCGAGTCGGTACGGTCATCACCGTCCTTGGCGCGGCCTTCGGCCTGGGCGATCCAGATCGACGTGCCGTCATTGCGGATCGAGTGGTTGATGTAGGCCGAGAGCAACTGGTAGGCCGCGAGCTTTTCGCGGCGGCCGCTGATCGAGCGGTGCACGATGAAGCTCTTGTTCAGGCGCATCATGTCGCTGACGAACGGCTTCTGCAGCAGGTTGTCGCCGATGGCGATGCGCGGAGTCGGCAGGCCGGCGTGGTACACCGCGTAATTGACGAAGGCCGGGTCCATGACGATGTCGCGGTGGTTGGCCAGGAACAGATAGGCAGTGCCCGACTTGAGCTGTTCGACGCCGGAGTAGGTGACGCCGTCGGTGGCGCGCTCGATGGTCTGGTCGACGTAGTACTCGACTTTGTCCTGCAGGGTCGACACACAGGTGACACCGGCAAATTCCTTGCGCAGGCGCCGGGCGATCAGCGGCTTGAGCAGCCAGCCGAGGGCGCCGGCCGCGCGCGGGAACTTGAAGTGGGTGAGGATATCGAGGAATGCCGGGTCGCTGAGCAGGCGTGCCAGAACGGCAGGGACCTCAGCATCGTCGTACGGTCGGATGGCATCGAATTCGCCCATCATGCTCTCTTGTTGGAAACGGCTAGGGTAATAAGGTAAGGGGTGGGGCCCGAAAAACGGCTCGTGCACACGCAAGCCCTGTAAACAGACCGGCAATTATACGCACAAGTCACCTCGGAGGCCGCGATGCTCGAACAAGCGTTCTACGATTGCCCTTATTGTGGTGAAGAAGTTGAAACGACAGTGGACCTGTCCGGCGGCGACCAGGAATACATCGAGGACTGCCAGGTGTGCTGCAAGCCTATTCGCTTCGTGCTGCAGGTTCATGGCGACGAATGGATGCTGGATGTCTACGGTGAGAACGACTGATGCGGCGGATCTACGAACCGGAAAACCTGCTGGAGGCCGAAATGCTGCTGGGCATGCTTGTCAGCGAGGGCATCGAAGTGCACCTGGTCGGCCGCGACCTGATCGGCGCTGCTGGTGAGTTGCCGTTGCAGGGGCTGCTCGGGCTGGCGGTGCCCGACCAACAGGCCGAATACGCACGGCAACTGATCGATGCGTACAATGGTGCCGAGCCGCTTGTCGGCGACGAGCCGGAGAGTCATCCCGGTACCTTGATCTGCTAGGTTCTGAAATCGCCCATGTGTGGACGTTACGCCCTGTTTCGCTGGCCCCAGGTGCTGGCCAGTCTGCCGGGCTTTCCTGCCGGCCAGCCAGCCCAATGGAATATCTCGCCCGGTGCTTCGGTGCTGATCCAGCGCCAGCTCGACGGCCAGCAGCAGCTGGCCAAGGCGCGTTGGGGGCTGACCCCCGCCTGGCTCACCGACCTTTCGCGCACTCCCGCCCATGCCCGGGCCGAGACCTTGGCCGAGCAGCCGATGTTCCGCGAAGCGTTTCGCCAGCGCCGTTGCCTGATGCCGGCCAACGGTTTCTATGAGTGGCGCGGCACGGTGCGTAAACGGCCTTACTGGCTGACGCCGGGGGAGGGCGCCTCGCTGTATTTTGCCGCCGTGTGGGAGGCCTACCCGGTGCAGGACCAGGTGTGGTTGAGCTGTGCAGTGGTGACCCAGGCCGCGATGAACCAGCGCCGGCCGCTGATTCTCGACGAAGCCGGCAAGGCCGCCTGGCTGGACCCGAGCACACCATTGCCGCGCTTGCACGAGTTGCTCGCCAGCCCGCCAGCGACGCTACGCGAGCGGGCCTTGGCGAACTTCGTCAATGACCCGAAACTGGACGCGCCAGAGTGCCTGACCCCCGTCTAGATAAAATCTTCCCTGCGGCTATGGCGGGTTACGGGCGACTCAGCCTAGGATACGGCGCATGTAAAAAGGGAGTGTTTTGATGCGTAAGTCTTTTGTTGTCAGCCTGTTGAGTGCTGGCATCCTGCTGGCCGGCTGCCAGGCGGTGAATACCACCAGTGGCGGTGCTGTCGGCGTCGAGCGCCAGCAGTACATGTTCAGCATGCTCTCGACCGACGAGGTCAACCAGATGTACGCCCAGTCGTACCAGCAGACCCTCGGCGAGGCGTCGAGCAAGGGCGTGCTGGACAAGTCCAGTGCCGATGCCAAGCGGGTGCAGGCCATCGCCAGCCGGCTGATCGCCCAGGCGCCCAAGTTCCGCCCTGATGCAGCGCAATGGAACTGGGAAGTCAACGTCATCAAGAGCGACGAGCTCAATGCCAACTGCGGGCCGGGTGGCAAGATCATCGTGTACACCGGGTTGATCGACCAGCTCAAGCTCACCGATGCGGAAATCGCCGCAGTGGTTGGCCACGAAATCGCCCACGCCTTGCGCGAGCACAGCCGTGAAGCCATGTCCAAGGCCTACGGCGTGCAGATGGCACGCCAGGGCGCAGGAGCATTGCTTGGCCTTGGCCAGGACAGCATGGCGCTGGCCGACGCCGTGGTGAACTACTCCATGACCCTGCCCAACAGCCGCGCCAACGAGAACGAAGCCGACTTGATTGGCCTGGAGCTTTCGGCGCGAGCCGGTTATGACCCGAATGCCGCGATCACCTTGTGGAACAAGATGAGCAAGGCTTCGGAAGGCGCACCGCCAGAGTTCATGAGCACTCACCCGGCGTCCAGCAGCCGGATCGCCTCGTTGCAGGCGGCGATTCCGAAGGTGATGCCACTGTACGAAGCGGCCAAGCAGTAAAACCGATAGGGGGCCGCAAAGCGGCCCCAGCTTTTCAGGTCATCCCACCCAGCCACTGGTCTTCATCGCCGAGTACACGGCCACGATCGCCAGCACGAAGAACGCGGTCGCTGCCAGGCGACGAATCAGCGTCAGTGGCAGTTTCTCCGCGGCGAAGTTACCCGCCAGCACCACCGGCACGTTGGCAATCAGCATGCCCAGGGTAGTCCCGACGATGACCAGGATCAGGTGTGGATACTGGGCAGCCAACATCACCGTTGCGACCTGGGTCTTGTCACCGATTTCGGCCAGGAAGAAGGCGATCAGCGTGGTCAGGAACGGGCCGAAGCGGCGGGCCGGGTTCTCGTCATCGTCCATCTTGTCCGGTACCAGGGTCCACAGCGCGGTGGCGGTGAAGCTGGCGGCAAGAATCCAGTGCAACACCGACTCGGTGAAGAAGCTGCCGACCCAGGCACCCACGGCACCGGCCGCGGCATGGTTGGCCAAGGTGGCGGCAATGATGCCGGCGATGATTGGCCAAGGCTTGCGGAAGCGTGCGGCGAGGATGAGCGCGAGCAATTGCGTCTTGTCGCCGATTTCGGCCAAGGCAACGATTGCGGTGGGGACCAACAGAGATTCCAGCATCAGGATTCCTACGGGGGCGGGTCGACTCGGCTATGACACGTACAGCCTTCCCGCCCCGGGTAAGGTGTGCGTGTCATAGGTCTTGTCAAACCGAGGACCTGTCTGCGCAGGTCGCTGGGTCGCACGCGCCATGGCCTGTGGGCCAAGTATGTTGACGCGTACCGGGCGAGCAGGGCGCTCGCGGGAGACTACTCCCCTAGGACGGTGCGGATTCTGCCTAGCCGAAACCGTTTCGGCAAGCCCTGTTTTTATCCGCGTGTTGCGCGATAGATGCGGAAGCCATCGGCCTCGGCGCAGGTCTGGCAATTGCCCAGGGCACCTTCGATCAGTGGTTGATAGCGCAGGAAGCTATTCGCCACAAGGCGCATTTCGCCACCTTTTCGCAGATGTTGGCCGGATTTTTTCAGCAGGTTTTCCGATGCCTGGTAATTGGTGTGCACCCCGGTGTGGAACGGTGGGTTGCTCAGGATCAGGCTCAGGTCGGCGGGCGCGGCATCAATACCATCGCCGCTGATGACTTCGCCTTCCAGGCTGTTGGCTGCAAGGGTCAGGCGGCTGGCTGCCACGGCGAAGGCATCGACATCCAACAGGGTGACCCGGCTCTGTGGATAACGACGCTTGACCGTGGCACCTAGCACGCCAGCGCCGCAGCCGAAGTCAAGCACATGGCCGACCGGCAGGTTGTCCAGGTGCTTGAGCAACAGGGCGGTGCCGCGGTCGAGGCGGCCGTGGCTGAACACCCCCGGCAGGCTCACCACCTGCAGTGGGCCATCTTCGAGTTCGAGCGTGAAGCGCTCGGCCAGGCTATCCAGCGGTTTGGCTTGCGGGGCATTGTCCACGGTCACCTGCCACAGCTGGCAGTGCCGCGCGCTGTCGAGCTTGCGCGGCTTGCCGAAAGCTTGCAGCTGTTTGGCCGCGCCTTCGATGCCGCCACGCTTTTCACCCACCAGGTACAGCTCGCGGCCCGCCAGGCCGGATGCCAGGGCATTGAGCAGGTAGGCCGCCAGCTCGCGGGACTTGGGCAGGAACAGCACGGCCGTCTCGAAATCGACCGGCGGTACATCGACGCCGTAGTGGCTGCGCCCGGTGAAGCGGCTGTCGAGCATGGCCTGGTCACCGGCATGCCAAGTCCAGCCATGGGCCTGGGGCAGTTGCCCGAGCAGGCCGTCGGCGGGGGCGCCGGCGAGCAGCAGCGGGCCCTGGAACAGCTCTGCCTGGCGGAGCAACACTTCACTGCGCGGGTCCATGGACGACGCCTCCTGAAAAAAGTGGCGCAGTGTAGCAGAGCCGGGCGCGCGACTGAGCGGGCGCTCAGCTGACCACGCGGCGTGGCTGGCCTTCGAAGAAGGCCTTGGCGTTTTCGCTGAGCTGGCCGACGATGCGTTGGCGCGATTCCACCGCGCCCCAGGCGCTATGTGGGGTGATCAGCAGCCGCGGGATGCCTTTTTCCAGCAGCGGGTTGCCATTGACCGGCGGCTCGACGCTCAACACATCGGTGGCCGCGCCGCCGAGGTGACCGCTGCGCAAGGCGTCGGCCAAGGCCTGTTCGTCGATCAGGCCGCCGCGGGCGGTGTTGACCACCAGTGCGCCTTTTTTCAGTAGTGCCAGTTCGTGGGCACCGATCATGTGCCGGGTATGCTCGTTGAGCGGGCAGTGCAGGGTCAGCGCGTCGACCTGCGGCAGCAGTTCATCCAGCGCCAGGCGATCATCACGGGCCGGGCGGCCAGGGATCTGCCCGCTCAGCACGCGCATGCCGAAGGCTTCGGCCAGCCGTGCCACTGCACCACCCAGTTCGCCATGGCCGAGCAGGCCGAGGGTCTTGCCTTCCAGTTCGACGATCGGGAAATCCAGCAGGCAGAACTGGCTGGCCTTGGCCCACTCACCGTCTGCCACCGCCTGGTTGTAATCGCACAGGCGCGTGGCCAGGGCCAGCAGCAGCGCGAGGGTGTGCTGGGCCACCGACGGCGTGCCATAGCCCTGGCAGTTGCAGACGGTGATGCCTTGGGCGCGGGCAGCGGCCAGGTCGACATTGTTGGTGCCGGTGGCGGCCACCAGGATCAGTTTCAGCTGCGGGTTGGCGGCCAGCGTGGCGGCATCGAGCATGACCTTGTTGCTGACCACTGCGACAGCGCCCTGCAGGCGTTCGGCGACCTGTTCCGGGCGGGTGGCGGCAAACAGCTCGAATTCGTCGAACTGCTGCTGCAACGGCGACAGGTCAAGGTCGCCAAGGTCCAGGGATTGGTGGTCGAGAAACACGGCACGGCGCAAGCTGGGCATCAGGGAAGCTCCGGAGGCAGGGCAGGGGTTGATCCATCTCCCCGCACAATGCCACTCATACCTTGCGCCGCCAAATCATTCCTTCGGCTGATTTGACCGTCACATTGAGCTACTACAGTAGATCCAGACTTGTTCGGCATGCTTTTCAGAAAAGGGATCACCATGTTGCAGACCCGCATCATCAAGCCCGCCGAGGGCGCCTATAACTTCCCTCTGTTGATCAAGCGCCTGCTGATGTCCGGCAGCCGCTACGAAAAGACCCGCGAGATCGTCTATCGCGATCAGCTGCGCCTGACTTATCCACAGCTCGCCGAGCGTATCGCCCGCCTCGCCAACGTGCTGACCGCAGCCGGGGTCAAGGCCGGTGACACCGTGGCGGTGATGGACTGGGACAGCCACCGTTACCTGGAATGCATGTTCGCCATCCCGATGATCGGCGCGGTGGTGCACACCATCAACGTGCGCCTGTCGCCCGAGCAGATCCTCTACACCATGAACCACGCCGAAGATCGCTTCGTGCTGGTCAACAGTGATTTCGTCGGCCTCTATCAGGCCATCGCCGGGCAATTGACCACGGTCGACAAGACCCTGCTGATCACCGATGGCCCGGACAAGACCGCCGACCTGCCGAACCTGATCGGCGAATACGAGCAACTGCTCGCCGCCGCCAGCCCACGCTACGACTTCCCGGATTTCGACGAGAACTCAGTGGCCACCACCTTCTACACCACCGGCACCACGGGCAACCCCAAGGGCGTCTACTTCACCCACCGCCAGCTGGTGCTGCATACCCTGGCCGAAGCCGCAGTGACCGGCAGCATCGACAGCGTGCGCCTGCTCGGCAGCAACGACGTGTACATGCCCATCACGCCGATGTTCCACGTGCATGCCTGGGGCATCCCCTACGCGGCCACCATGCTCGGCATGAAGCAGGTCTACCCGGGCCGCTACGAGCCGGACATGCTGGTCAAGCTGTGGCGCGAAGAGAAGGTCACCTTCTCGCACTGTGTGCCGACCATCCTGCAGATGCTGCTCAACTGCCCGAATGCCCAGGGCCAGGATTTCGGCGGCTGGAAGATCATCATTGGCGGCAGTGCCTTGAACAGCTCGCTGTACAAGGCCGCGCTGGCCCGCGGCATCCAGTTGACCGCCGCCTACGGCATGTCCGAAACCTGCCCGCTGATTTCCGCCGCGCACCTGAATGACGAGCTGCAGGCCGGCAGCGAGGATGAGCGTGTTACCTACCGCATCAAGGCTGGCGTCCCGGTGCCATTGGTGGAAGCGGCGATCATCGATGGCGATGGCAACTTCCTCCCGGCCGATGGCGAGACCCAGGGCGAACTGGTGCTGCGTGCGCCGTGGCTGACCATGGGTTACTTCAAGGAGCCGGAAAAGAGCGAGGAGCTGTGGCACGGCGGCTGGCTGCACACCGGCGACGTCGCCACCCTCGACGGAATGGGTTACATCGATATCCGCGACCGCATCAAGGATGTGATCAAGACCGGCGGCGAGTGGATCTCCTCGCTCGACCTCGAGGACCTGATCAGCCGTCATCCGGCGGTGCGCGAAGTGGCGGTGGTCGGGGTGGCAGACCCGCAATGGGGCGAGCGCCCGTTCGCCTTGCTGGTGGTGCGTGAAGACAAGGCGATCGATGCCAAGGCGCTGAAGGAGCATCTCAAGCCTTTTGTCGAGGAAGGACACATCAACAAGTGGGCCATTCCCAGCCAGATTGCCGTTGTTACTGAAATTCCCAAGACCAGTGTCGGCAAGATCGACAAGAAGCGTATCCGCCAGGACATCGTCCAGTGGCAGGCCAGTAACAGCGCCTTCCTGTCTACGTTGTAACCCCGCTGCGGGGCGCGCACGACGGTGTGTGACCCGCATTCTAGACCGCTTGAGGCCTTGCCAAACGAAAAAAATCGGCCATGCTTCAGCACGGCCGATGCGCTACCCGGGAAACACCGGGGCGATTTGGCAGCGGGTGCGCAAATCACACTTTAGAGGGATCAAGCACCTGAGCCTGCTGGCTATAGTCGGGGCCAGGGGATCTTCAGGAATGGGGAGAGCGGTACGCACAAGACGTGCCGCTGCAGGGCAAACCTGCACACCGGTCGCTCGGGCCGTTTCTGAAAGGACTCACTGCCATAACAATAAAGTACATGGAGTAGCGTCGATGAAATCTGCAAACCTGTTCTGGCGCCGGGCCAAGCTGCCCTTGGCCGTCAGCCTTGCTTCCACGCTCGCAAGTCCTGCTTTCGCTGTCAGTTTCAACATTGGTGAAATCGAAGGCCAGTTCGACTCGTCGCTCTCCGTCGGCGCCAGCTGGTCCACTGCCAACCCCAACCAGAACCTGATCGGGGTCAACAACGGTGGCAAGGGCCTGTCGCAGACCTCCGACGACGGCCACCTGAACTTCAAGAAGGGCGAGACCTTTTCGAAGATCTTCAAGGGTATCCACGACCTTGAGCTGAAGTACGGCGACACCGGGGTGTTCCTGCGTGGCAAGTACTGGTACGACTTCGAGCTGAAGGACGAAAGCCGCGAATTCAAGGACATCAGCGACTCGGGCCGCAAGGAAGGTGCCAAGTCGGCGGGTTCGCAACTGCTCGACGCCTTCGTCTACCACAACTACTCGATCGGTGATCAACCGGGGTCGGTACGTCTGGGCAAGCAGGTGGTGAGCTGGGGTGAGAGCACTTTCATCGGCGGCGGCATCAACTCGATCAACCCGATCGATGTGTCCGCGTTCCGTCGTCCGGGGGCGGAGATCAAGGAAGGCCTGATTCCGGTCAACATGTTCTACATCTCGCAGAGCCTGACCGACAACCTGTCGGCCGAGGCCTTCTACCAGATCGAGTGGGACCAGACCGTCGTCGACAACTGCGGCACTTTCTTCTCCCAGCCCGATATCATCGCCGACGGCTGCACCGACAACCTGCGCGTGCTCAACAGCAGCCGCACGGTGCCGGCTGCCGCCCAGCAATTCCTGGCCACTCAAGGCGTAAACATCAACCAGGAAGGTGTACTGGTAGCTCGCGGTGCCGACCGCGATGCGCGTGACAGTGGCCAGTTTGGCGTCGCCATGCGCTACATGTTCGAGCCGCTCGACACCGAGTTCGGCGCCTACTTCATGAATTACCACAGCCGCGCGCCGATTTTCAGCGCTACCGGCGCTTCGCCGTCGGTATTCGCCAACCTCAGCCGGTTGCCGGCGCAACTGCGTTCGCTGGCGCCGCTGATCGTGGCAGGCAATTCGAAGTACTTCGTCGAGTACCCCGAGGACATTCGCCTGTATGGCTTGAGCTTCTCCACCACACTGCCCACGGGTACCGCCTGGAGCGGTGAAGTCAGCTACCGGCCGAACGCACCGGTACAACTGAACACCACCGACATTCTGTTCTCTGGTGTACGCCCGATTGGTGGCGCGCTGAGCAATGCTTCCTTGCTCACCGGTACGCCAGGCGAAGACCTGCACGGCTATCGTCGCAAGGAAATCACCCAGTTCCAGACGACCCTGACGCACTTCTTCGACCAGGTGATGGGCGCCAGCCGCATGACCGTGGTCGGTGAACTGGGCGTCACCCATGTGGGTGGCCTGGAGAACGCGCACGATACCCGTTACGGTCGTGACCCGGTATTCGGCCCTGGCCCGCTGCCCGCAACCGGCGGCGCCGACACCTGCCAGGCGCTTAACGCCAGCACCATCGCTGGTGCCGGCGCCGGTGCTTCGACCGCCAACCTCAACCGCAAGTGCGAGAACGACGGCTACACCACCAGCACCTCCTGGGGTTACCGCGCCCGGGTCATCTGGGACTACAACGACGTGTTCGCCGGGGTCAACCTCAAGCCCAACGTGGCCTGGTCGCATGACGTCTCCGGTTACTCGCCGGGCCCTGGCGGCAACTTCGAGGAAGGGCGCAAGGCCGTCAGCCTGGGTCTGGATGCCGAGTATCAGAACACCTATACCGCCAGCCTGTCGTACACCAACTTCTTCGACGGCAAGTACAGCACCGTGGATGATCGCGACTTCGTCGCTCTCAGCTTCGGCGTGAACTTCTAAGAACACTGATCCAGGAAGACACAGATGAACAAGACCAGAAGTCTGCTGCAAGCCGGTGTACTGGGCCTGTCCCTGCTGGCGACCAGCGTCATGGCTGCGGTTTCCGCCGATGAAGCGGCAAAACTTGGCAGCACCCTGACCCCGATGGGCGCGGAAAAGGCCGGCAACGCCGATGGTTCGATCGGCCCCTGGGAGCCACTGTCGAAGACCGCAGGCAGCGTCGATGCCAAGGGCTTCCTTGCCGACCCCTATGGCAGTGACAAGCCGCTGTTGACCATCACCGCGCAGAACGCCGATCAGTACAAGGACAAGCTCTCGCCGGGCCAGCTGGCCATGCTCAAGCGCTACCCGGACACCTTCAAGATCCCGGTCTACAAGACCCACCGTGGCTCCACGGTGCCTGACGATGTGTTCGCCGCGATCAAGAAGAACGCCACCGCGACCACCTTGGTCGAAGGCGGCAACGGCCTGAACAACTTCCAGACTGCCGTGCCTTTCCCGATCCCGAAAAGCGGCCTGGAAGTGATCTGGAACCACATCACCCGCTACCGCGGCGGCAGCGTCACCCGCCTGGTTACCCAGGCCACGCCGCAGCAGAACGGGTCGTACAGCCTTGTGTACTTCCAGGACCAGTTCGTGTTCCGCGACCGGATGAAGGACTACGACCCGAACAACCCGGGCAACATCCTGTTCTACTTCAAGCAGGAGGTGACTGCTCCGGCTCGCCTGGCCGGTACCGTGCTGCTGGTGCACGAGACCCTCGACCAGGTCAAGGAACCGCGCAAGGCATGGATCTACAACGCCGGCCAGCGCCGTGTGCGCCAGGCCCCGCAGGTGTCGTACGACGGCCCGGGTACCGCAGCCGATGGCCTGCGCACTTCGGACAACCTGGATATGTACAACGGTGCGCCAGACCGCTACGACTGGAAGCTCGAAGGCAAGAAGGAGATGTACATCGCCTCTAACGCCTTCAAGCTGGATGACCCCAAGCTCAAGTACGCCGACATCCTCAAGGCCGGGCACATCAACCAGGACCTGACCCGCTACGAGCTGCGCCGAGTCTGGCACGTGGTCGCGACGCTGAAGCCGGGCCAGCGGCATATCTACGCCAAGCGTGACTTCTACATCGACGAAGACACCTGGCAAGCTGCGGTGATCGACCAGTATGACGGCCGCGGCCAGCTGTGGCGCGTGTCCGAGGCCCATGCCCAGCCGTACTACAACGTGCAGGTGCCGTGGTATACCCTTGAAGCCATCTACGACCTGCAATCGGGCCGCTACCTGGCCCTGGGCATGAAGAACGAAGAGAAGCGTGCCTACGACTTCGGCTTCAGTGCCAGCAAGGCCGATTTCCAGCCAGCCGCCCTGCGCCAATCGGGTATCCGCTAAGCTGAAAACCTGCAACTCCGTGTGACCCTCCCAGAACGCCCCGGCTTGCCGGGGCGTTTCTGTCTGGCCTGCCGATAAGGCCGATGAATACCTCGCCAAAGCCCCGCATCAGCCGCTGTCCATCAGCCATGTTGCTTTTTGTCGCAGTCTTTTCCAGGCAAGTGGTGCCCATCATCTTCAAATGCGTTGCATTACCCGCTAGTCTCGCAAGCATCCGTACCGCCGTAGTCTTCCCAACAGAACGAGCCGGCCATGACAGATCTGTCCCGTACGCATGGATTCGCCAGCCAGGCCCTGGGCTTGCTGGACGGGCGCTTCTTCCGGCCGCCACAGCCGGAAGGCCACGTGCCGCGTGCTCATCTGTGTCAGCGACTGCAGAGTGGCCTTGGTGGGCGCCTGCTGTTGGTCAACGCCCCCGCAGGCTTTGGCAAAAGCTCCCTGGCCATCGAATTCTGCGAGTCGCTTCCGAGCCATTGGCGCAGCCTCTGGCTCGGCCTGAGCCAACGGGATGCCGACCCCGGCCGCTTCCTCGAACGCCTGCTCGAAGGGCTGCAGCAGTACTGCCCGGCTTTGGGGGGGCAAGCCATGGGCTTGCTGAAGATGCGCCAGCGCCATCAACCCTTTGCGTTCGAAGAGTGGATCGACAGCTTGCTCGACGAGTTGGCGCTCTACCTCCAGGCCGATACGCCTTTGCTGCTGGTGCTGGACGACTACCACTTGGCCCAGGGTCCGGTACTCGATCGCTGCCTGCAGTTCTTCCTCAATCACTTGCCCGCTGGCCTGGTACTGCTGGTGACCAGCCGCCAGCGCCCGGATTGGCACCTGGCGCGGCTGCGCCTGTCGCGCCAGTTGGTCGAGCTTGGCGAGCAGGATCTGCGCCTGACAGCGGACGAATCACTGGCGGTGATCGGCCGCCAGCCCACGGGGCTGCGCGGTCAGGCGCTGGATAACCTGATTCTACGCAGCGATGGCTGGGTGGCCGGGCTGCGCTTCTGGCAGTTGGCTGCCAGCGAATCCGGTGACGAGCATGCCTTGCCCCAGGCCCTGCACGGTGGTGAAGGGCTGATCCGTGATTACCTGCTGGAAGAAGTCATCGTGATGTTGCCGGCGGACGTGCAGGCGTTCCTGGTCGACACGGCTTGCCAGGAGCGCTTCTGCGCGGCGCTGTGCGATGCGTTGCGTGACCGTCACGACAGTGACGCGATCCTGCGTTACCTGCAGGCGCATCAGGTGTTTCTGGTGCCGCTGGACGAGCATGGCCACTGGTATCGCTACCATCACCTGTTTTCCGACTTGCTGCGCAGCCGCCAGTCCAGCGAACCGCTGGCGCGCCTGCACCTGCGTGCCTGCCGCTGGTTCCAGGCCCAGGGGTTGCTCGACGAGGCGGTGGAACAGGCGTTGCGTGCCGGCCATCTGGATGTTGCAGCCTACCTGGTGCAAAGCCTTTCCGAAGAACAACTGCTGGCTGAGCAGAACGTCGGCATGCTGTTGCGCTGGAAGATGGACCTGCCCGACAGCCTGCTGATCAGCACGCCGCGGTTGATCGTGCTGTACAGCTGGGCGTTGGGCCTGGCCTGCCAGCTGGATGCCGCAGAGGAGCTGGCCGGTTACCTCAGTCGTTTCTTGCCCGCCCCTTCAGCCACTGCCCAGAAGTCGATGCTGGCGCAGTGGCTGGCCCTGAGCGGGGTCATTGCCCGTGGCCGGGGCGACCGCGAACGGACCCTGGCCTATTGCGGCGAAGCGCTGCAGAGCCTGCCGAGCAAGCGCTATGGTCAACGCTTGGTGTGCCTGTCGACGCTGTCCAACCTGGCCATTGCCGACGGCGACTTCTGGCGTGCCCGTGGCTGGAACCGCGAAGCGCTGGAGTTGGCGCAACGTGTCGGCAACCCGTTGTTCGAGGCGCTGGCGCATTACGATCGTGCGCGGGTGCTGCATGCCCGCGGCGAGGTGTTGCGGGCGCTGGATGAAGTGCGCCAGGGGTTGCAACGCCTGCACGGGTTGTCGGCCCAGCGGCTGTACGCGGTGCGGGCTCGGCTGACCCTGTACGAGGGCTACCTGCTGGTGGCGCGCCTGCAACCCGCGCAAGGGCGCGCACGTTTGCGTGCAGGGCTGGGCGAGGCGCGCGCCTGTCGCGACATCAGCGTGCTGATCGGCCATTGCGTGATTGCTTCGCTCGATGGCCGTGAAGGCCAGTATGCCGAGGCGTTCGCCGAACTGGCCGAGGCGGAGCGGCTGATGCACATCTGGGATGTGCCACCGATCTTCTACCTGGCAATGATCACCCTGGTGAAGTGCGAGCTGTGGCTCGCGCAGGGACGTATCGACCTGGCCGAGTCCTGGTTGCTACGCCTGGGGCAGACCTACGGCGGCGAGCACCCTGCGGCGGCCCCAGAGTTTCACCCTTTGCTGCCGTTGCATATCGAGCTGCAGCAGGCCCTGCTTGAGCGTGTGCAGCAGCGCAGCGAAGACGCCGTGGCGCGTCTGTGCGCGTTGGCCGAACGCGGGCAGGCAAGTGGCGGCATGATGCTCACTCTGCACGCACTGTCGCAGTGGGTCGACCTGCTGTTGAGCGAGGGTCGTGAAACACAGGCAGCGCAGCTGTTACCCATGGCGTTGAGCGCAGCCCGGGGCGGGGTGGTGCAGCCTTTCCAGCGACTGATCGAATTGCACCCTTCGTGGTTGCGTGAGCAACTACTGGCGCAACCAGCCTGCCAGGCCCAGGCCGAACTGCTGGCGCGTCTGCCAGAGCCTGTGGCACTTACATGCAGTGCCACTGAAGCATTGAGTGGTCGCGAGCTGGCGGTGCTCGAGTTGATCGCCCAGGGCTGCTCCAACCAGCAGATCAGCGAGCGGCTGTTCATCTCCCTGCATACCGTCAAGACCCATGCCAGTCATATCAACAGCAAGCTGGGGGTGGAGCGTCGCACCCAGGCAGTGGCACGCGCCAAGTCGTTGGGCTTGCTGGCCTGAAGCTGGCCGCAAGGGGCATGGCACGGTAAAATGATGGCGCAAAGCCATGGTTCCGTTAGCGAGTGAGTGCGCTGCATTCTCCACCCTCATCTTTCCTGACCGGCTGCCGATACAAGTTTCGGCGGTATGCATCGCCTCGCGCCATCCACCCATCTTTCCAATACAGGTCGTGTTGATGCTGCAGTACGGGCAAAAGAGCTTTCTGATCGTCGACGACTTCACCGATTTTCGCACGTCGACCCGTTCCATGCTGCGCGAACTCGGCGTGCGCGATGTGGACACCGCAGACAGTGGCGAGCAGGCCCTGCGCATGTGCGGGCAGAAGCGCTACGACTATGTCCTCCAGGACTTCCACCTCGGTGACGGCAAGAAGAACGGCCAGCAGGTCCTTGAGGACCTGATCCTCGACAAGCTGATCAGCCATGAGTGCGTGTTCATCATGGTCACGGCCGAGAGCAGCCAGGCCATTGTGCTCAGTGCCCTTGAGCATGAGCCGGATGCCTACCTGACCAAGCCGTTCAACCGCGTGGGACTGGCCCAGCGCCTGGACAAACTGACCCAGCGCAAGACCCTGCTCAAGCCGATTCTGCAGGCACTCGACCGTGGTCGCCCGGCCGAAGTGCTGGCGGCGTGTGCCGAGCTGTGCAAGAAGGACCCGCGTTTCGCGCCGTTGTGCCTGCGCTATCGCGCCGACGCACTGCGTGACCTCAACCGCTTCGATGAGCTGGAAAAGTTTCTCAAGAGCATCCTCGCCAGTCGCCCGCAACCCTGGGTGTATTCGGCACTCGGCAGCCTGATGCACAAGCGCGGGCAGTACGCCCAGGCCCAGGGGGTCTACGAGCAGGCACTCAAGGCATTCCCGATCATGCCCGGGCTGTACGATGGCATGGCCGAAGTGCTGGTCGCTCAAGGCGAAACCAAGCGTGCGCAGGGCATGCTCGAAGAAGCGGTACGCTTGTCGCCCCTGGCAGTGCGCCGACAGGCCGCCCTGGGCAAGTTGGCGCTGGATAACGAAGACTTCGAAAGCGCCTCCAAGGCCTTCCGCCATGCGGTGAATCAGGGCCAGAGTTCGCGCTACAAGGATGCCGAAAGCAACCTTGGGCTGGTCCAGGCGTTGATGAGCAAGAACGCCGGCTTCGGCCTGGATGCCCGTGCCCGGGTCGAGATCAACACCGTGCTCAGCGAAGTGGCCAAAGACAACCTCGAAGACCAGGGCCTGCAAGTGCGTGCCCGGCTGATGAAGGCCGCCAGCCTGCAGCAGGCGGGCGACCCCGAAACCGCCGCCAAGCTCACCGAGCAGGCCATGCAGCGGCTGGAGAAGATGGACCAGTTTTTCTCGGTCGAAGCGGCCTTGACCGTGGCCAGGCAACTGCAATCGCTCGGCCAGGAAGCAGCTGGCGGCAGCATCCTCAAGGGCTGCGTGGAAACCTACGGCGACGACCCCAAGGTCATGCAGAGCGTGGCCAAGCTGACTAACGACCCAGCCGTACTGGGCGCGGTCACCGAAGCGGTCGACCTCAACCGCCAGGGTGTGCGCAGCTATCAGGCCGGGCAACTCAACGAGGCCTTGCAGATGTTCCGCAAGGCCCTGTCGCTGCAACCGAAAAACATCAGTATCGCGCTCAACACGGCGCAGGCCTTGCTGCGCATCGGTGGCGAGGTGACACCGCCGGCGATCCAGCAGGAATGCCGCGACTGCCTGGCCCGCGTAGCCGGCATCCCGGCCAGCGACAGCCGCTACGACCGCTACCGCAAACTGCACATCAAGGTCTTCGGCGCATGAGCCAGGATAACCAGGGGCTGGATTTTTCCACGGTGATCGCCTCCACCGTGCATGACCTGAAGAACTCGCTGTCGGCGCTGATCCAGTCCCATGACCAGTGGCTGGCACGGCTGCCTGAAGAGTGGCGTAGCGGTACTGAGCAGGGTGTGATCGAGCATGAGTTCCGTCATCTCAATGGCATGCTGGTGCAGTTGCTGGGGCTGTACAAACTGGGGGTGAACCAGTTGCCGGTATGCCCGGACTACCACGAGCTGGATGACTTCATCGAAGCGCAGCTGGCGGCCCACCAGGAAGTGCTGCAGCACAACGACATCCTCGCCACCTGGCGTGTCGAGACCGACAACCCGCTGGGCTTTTTCGACCGCGAACTGGTGGCCTCGGTGATCGCCAATGTGATCACCAACGCCACCCGCTATGCCGGCCATGCGCTGCTGGTCAGCATCGGCGAGAAAGACGAGCACCTGGTCATCAGCGTCAACGACGACGGCCCGGGTTACCCGGCGCGGATGCTCGAGCGCCAGCAGGATTACGTGCAGGGTATCGACTCGCAGAGCGGCAGCACCGGGCTCGGGCTGTATTTCGCGGCGCGGATTGCGGCATTGCATGAGCGAAACGGCGTGCGTGGGCGAATCGAGATTGCCAACGGTGGCGCGCTTGGGGGTGGGTTGTTCAGGTTGTATTTGCCATAGCATCAGGGCTGCAAAGTGCCTGCCACAACATCTGTAGCGCCTGTGAGCCCCCCCAAGACAGGCACCCCAGACCCACGCTACCATCCCGGCAGCCGCCAGGAGCCCCTCATGAACTCTGCCCCAACCACGCTGATCCGCGAAACTTTCCCCGTTGGCCCTTTGCAGTGCAACTGCACACTGATTGGCGACCCCGTCAGCAAGAAGGCCATTGTCGTCGACCCAGGCGGTGACCCGGACAAGATCCTCGCCCGCCTGCAGGCCCATGGCCTGACGCTGGTGAGCATCATCCACACCCACGCGCATTTCGACCATTTCCTCGCTTCGGGCAAGCTCAAGGAACTCACCGGCGCTACCTTGCACCTGCACAAGCAGGACCAGCCGCTGTGGGACAACCTGGAAATGCAATGCCAGATGTTCGGCGTGCCCTATACCCCAGTACCGTCGCCAGACCGTTGGCTGGGCGATGACGAGGAACTCGCCTGCGGTTGTGGCGTGGCCCTGCACACGCCTGGGCACACGCCAGGCTCGATGAGTTTCTGGTTCGCCGATGCCAAGCTGCTGATCGCCGGCGACACCCTGTTCCGTCGCGGCATCGGCCGAACCGACCTGTGGGGCGGTGACCAGCGCGCCATCGTTCGCTCGATCAAGGAGCGGCTGTATCGCCTGGACGAAGACGCTATCGTGGTCACCGGCCACGGGCCGGATACGCGCCTCGGCGACGAGATGCGCGAGAACCCCTTCGTACGGGTTTGAGCCTGGATGAAAAGCCTTTCATGGAATTTTTCCGTATCCTGGCGATCTATGCCTGGCATAGATCCCTTTGCGATCTGCCGAACACACGAATTTTTGTAGGAGCTTGTCCATGTTCACCATGCGTCGTCTGATTATCGTCGCAACCGTTGCAGCCCTGATGACTGGCTGCGCCGGGCAGAATCCTTATGACAGTCAAGGCCAGGCTCAGGGCGATTCCTCGGGCATGAGCAAGACCGCCAAGTACGGCGGCCTGGGCGCGCTGGCCGGTGCTGTTGCCGGTGCCGCCATCAACCACAACAACCGTGGCAAGGGCGCACTGATCGGCGCTGCCGCAGTCGGCGCCGCCGCTGCTGGTTACGGCTACTACGCCGACAAGCAGGAAGCCGAGCTGCGCGCGAAAATGGCCAACACGGGCGTCGAAGTTCAGCGCCAGGGCGACCAGATCAAGCTGATCATGCCGGGCAACATCACCTTCGCCACCGACTCGGCCAACATTTCGCCTAGCTTCTACAACCCGCTGAACAACCTGGCCAACTCGTTCAAGTCGTTCAACCAGAACACCATCGAAGTGGTGGGCTTCACCGACAGCACCGGCAGCCGCCAGCACAACATGGACCTGTCCCAGCGCCGTGCGCAGGCTGTCAGCACCTACCTGACCTCGCAGGGCGTGGATGCTTCGCGTGTAACGGTGCGCGGCATGGGCCCGGACCAGCCGATCGCCAGCAACGCCGACGCCAATGGTCGCGCACAGAACCGCCGCGTAGAGGTCAACCTGAAGCCTATTCCAGGTCAGCAGTATGACCAGCAGCAGGGTCAGGTTCAGCAGTACCCGTAAGCCGTTCAGTACGGCGCAATGAAAAAGGGCAGGCCGGTAACGGCCTGCCCTTTTTCATTTCAGCGGATGCTGCTGGCCTGAATCGCCGTCAAGGCGATGGTATGGACGATATCGTCCACCTGTGCCCCTCGCGGCAAGTCGTTCACCGGCTTGCGCAACCCCTGCAGCATCGGCCCCAGGCTGACCCCGTCGGTGCTGCGTTGCACCGCCTTGTGGGTGGTGTTGCCAGTGTTCAGGTCAGGGAACACGAACACCGTCGCCCGCCCGGCCACCTCGCTCTCAGGGGCCAGCTGGCGAGCGACCTGCGGGTTGGCAGCGGCGTCGTACTGCAGCGGCCCGTCGATCAGCAGCCCTTGCTCCGCCGCCTGTGCCAGGCGCGTGGCTTCGCGTACTTTCTCCACTTCCTCGTCACTGGCCGAATCGCTCGAGTAACTGATCATCGCCACCCGTGGTGCGATGCCGAAGGCCTGCGCCGACTCGGCGCTCTGCCGGGCGATCTCGGCCAGCTCGCTGGCGCTGGGGTGCGGGTTCATCACGCAGTCGCCGTACACCAGCACCTGCTCGGGGAACAGCATGAAGAACACCGACGACACCAGGCTGGCGCCGGGCGCGGTCTTGATCAGTTGCAGCGCCGGGCGGATGGTGTTGGCGGTGGAATGCACCAGGCCCGAGACCAGGCCATCGACCTCGTCCAGAGCCAGCATCATGGTGCCGATCACCACCGGGTCTTCCAGCTGCTGCTCGGCCATGGGCGCGTTGAGGTTCTTGCTCTTGCGCAGGTTGACCATCGGCTCGACATAGCGCCCGCGAATCAGTTCCGGGTCGAGGATCTCCAGGTCCGGCGGCAGGGTGATGCCCTGTGCACGGGCCACGGCTTCGACTGCCTCGGGCTTGGCCAACAGCACGCAACGGGCGATGCCACGCGCCTGGCAGATCGCTGCGGCCTGCACCAGCAGCGGCTCGGCACCTTCCGGCAGGACGATGCGCTTGTTGGCCTGTTGTGCCCGCTGGATCAGCTGGTAACGGAACACCGCCGGCGACAGGCGCATTTCCCGTGGCGTGCCGCAGCGCTGGTGCAACCAGGTAGCGTCCAGGTGGCTGGCGACGAAGTCGGTGATGAATTCGGCGCGGTCACGGTCATCCACCGGGATTTCGCGGTTCAGCGAGTTAAGCAGGTTGGCGGTGTCGTAGGAGCCGGTACTGACCGACAGAATCGGCAGGCCGGCCTGCAGGGCACCGCGGCACAGGCCGAGGATGCGAGCATCAGGCTTGCTGTCGCTGGTCAGCAGCAGGCCGGCCAGGGGCACACCGTTGATTGCGGCCAGGCTCACGGCCAGGATGATGTCATCGCGATCGCCCGGGGTCACCACCAGGGTCCCCGGCGTCAGCAGCGGTACCGTATTGGCCACGGTGCGGGCGCAGATGATGATCTTGTTCATCCGCCGCTGCTCGTAGTCGCCGGCGTTGAGCACCTGGGCGCCGAGCAGTTCGGCCACGTCGCGGGTGCGCGGGGCGTTCAGCTCGGGCTGGTAGGGAATGCAGCCGAGCAGGCGGAAGTCGTTGCCGCGCAGCAGTGGCGAGTGCTCGCGCAGGCGGGTGGCGAAGTCGGCCATGCTCTCGTCGGTGCGCACCTTGTTGAGGATCACCCCCAGCACTTTCGGGTCGCGTGGGCCACCGAACAGCTGGGCCTGCAGTTCGACCCGCCCGGACAGCTCGCTGAGCACTTCGTTTTCCGGGGCGGAAACCAGGATCACTTCGGCATCCAGGCTTTTGGCCAGGTGCAGGTTGACCCGTGCGGCGTAACTGGCGTGGCGGGTCGGCACCATACCCTCGACCACCACCACGTCATTACCGACACAGGCTTGCTGGTACAGGCGGATGATTTCTTCGAGCAACTCGTCCAGCTGGCCATCGCCAAGCATGCGCTCGACTTGGGCCAGGCTCAGTGGCACCGGTGGCTTGATGCCGTGGGTGCGGGCGACCAGTTCGGTGGAACGCTCCGGGCCGGTGTCGCCGGGATGAGGCTGGGCGATCGGCTTGAAAAAACCGACCTTGAGCCCGGCGCGTTCCAGGGTGCGGAGCAGGCCCAGGCTGATGGAGGTCAGGCCGACACCAAAGTCGGTCGGCGCAATGAAAAATGTCTGCATGCGTGCTTCTCGAAATAAGCGGTGCAAGGAATCAACGGCCAAGGGTAGCGCTATCGGCCCCTTGTGCGCACCAGCCGCAAGCGAATGGCTGGCCGATGCGCTCGGCGCGCTGTTCGGCGTCGAGCACCCACGGGCGTGCCTGCCACGGTGGCTGGTGGCGCAGGTGCTGGGTGTGGCCGCAGGACAGCTCGACCACCCAGTGGCCTTCTTCGTCCTGCTGGAAGCCGGTGATCCGACTGATGGGTCGCCCCTCGTCCGCGCTGCGGTCGCATTCAGGCGATGCCTTGGTTACACTTGTCCGCTCTACATACTTTTGCAAAAGGTCTTGCCCCATGCTGATCGCCGCCAACAAGGCTGTCTCCATCGACTATACCCTGACCAACGACGCCGGGGAGACCATCGACAGCTCCGCCGGCGGTGCGCCGCTGGTTTACCTGCACGGTGCCGCCAACATCATCCCAGGCCTGGAAAAAGCCCTGGAAGGCAAGCAAGCCGGTGACGAGCTGGAAGTTGCCATCGAGCCGGAAGACGCCTACGGCGAATACCTGGCCGAGCTGGTCAGCACCCTGAATCGCAGCCTGTTCGAAGGCGTCGACCAACTGGAAGTCGGCATGCAGTTCCACGCATCGGCGCCAGACGGCCAGATGCAGATCGTCACCATCCGCGACATCGACGGCGACGACATCACCGTTGACGGCAACCACCCACTGGCTGGCCAGCGCCTGAACTTCAAGGTCAAGGTTGTCGACGTGCGTGACGCCAGCGAAGAAGAAATCGCTCACCGTCACATCCACGGTGAAGGCGGCCATCACCACTGATTTTCTGCGCTAAGCTCAGAAAGTCGCCAGGCGCTCGGACAAGCCGGCATGCCTCCCCAGCGGGAGGTGCGCGGCTTGGAAGAGCGCCTTTTTAGTGGGCGAAATTTGCCCCCTGCGGCAACCGGGAACCTGAGAGGGGATTCATCATGAGTGCATTTCACGACCTGACATTGAAGGCGCTGAACGGCGAGGACCTGCCCCTGGCACCGTTCAAGGGCCAGGTGGTGCTGGTGGTCAATGTCGCCTCCAAGTGTGGCCTGACGCCGCAATACGCTTCGCTGGAAAAGCTCCATCAGCAATTCAAGGGCAAGGGCTTCAATGTTCTGGGCCTGCCCTGCAACCAGTTTGCCGGCCAGGAGCCGGGCAGCGAGAAGGAAATTCAGGAGTTCTGCCGCCTCAACTATGGCGTCAGCTTCCCGCTAGGGGCCAAGCTGGAGGTCAATGGCCATGAGCGTCACCAGCTGTACCGTCTGCTGGCGGGTGAGGGGGCGGAATTCCCTGGTGACATAACCTGGAACTTCGAAAAGTTCCTGGTGGGCAAGGACGGTCGGGTGCTGGCGCGCTTTGCCCCGCGTACCACTCCTGACGATCCAGTGGTGGTCCAGGCCATCGAGAAAGCCCTGAATTGATCTTTTGCCGGGGCGCGAAGCGGCCCCGGCGATGTACCAGAATCACTCAAATCAATAATGCTGGGCCCAGCCTCTCGCACCCCCTAACCTCAGGCGCATTTCCTACCCCAGACGGAAGCGCCCCATGCCCAGCAACCCCCTGTTCCAGCCTTTCACCCTCGGCGCGCTCGAGCTGCCGACCCGCGTCGTCATGGCGCCCATGACCCGTACCTTTTGCCCGGGTGGCGTGCCACACGCCGGCGTGGTCGAGTACTACCGCCGCCGTGCTGCGGCAGGCGTGGGGCTGATCATCACCGAGGGCACCACGGTCGGGCACAAGGCAGCCAACGGCTACCCCAATGTGCCGCGCTTCCATGGTGAAGATGCCTTGGCTGGCTGGAAGCAGGTGGTCGACGCAGTGCATGCCGAAGGCGGCCGTATCGTGCCGCAGCTGTGGCACGTCGGCATGGTGCGCCGCCTGGGCACCGAGCCGGACGCCAGCGTGCCGGGTTACGGGCCGAGCGAGAAGGTCAAGGACGGCCAGGTGCTGGTGCATGGCATGACCCATGACGACATCCGCGACGTGATCGCCGCCTTTGCCCAAGCGGCCCGCGATGCCAAGGCCATCGGCATGGACGGCGTGGAGATCCATGGCGCCCACGGCTACCTGATCGACCAGTTCTTCTGGGAGGCCAGCAACCGTCGCAGCGACGAATATGGCGGTGACCTGGCCGGCCGCTCGCGCTTTGCCATCGAGCTGATCGAGGCCGTGCGCGCTGCCGTGGGGCCGGACTTCCCGATCATCTTCCGCTTCTCGCAGTGGAAGCAGCAGGACTACAGCGCACGTCTGGTGGAAACGCCGGAAGCACTGGCAGCTTTCCTCGAACCGCTGTCGGCGGCGGGTGTGGATATCTTCCACTGCTCGACCCGGCGCTTCTGGGAGCCTGAGTTCGAAGGTTGCGAGCTGAACCTGGCCGGCTGGACTCGCACACTCACCGGCAAGCCGACCATCACTGTCGGCAGCGTGGGGCTCGATGGCGAGTTCCTGCAGTTCATGGTCGCCACTGACAAGGTTGCCAAGCCGGCCAGCCTGGAAGGCTTGCTGCGCCGTCTGGGCGACGAAGAGTTCGACCTGGTGGCGGTTGGCCGTGCCCTGCTGGTGGACGCCGAGTGGGCGCAGAAGGTGCGCGAAGGGCGTGAAGCGGATGTGCTGCCGTTCAGCCGTGAGGCGTTGACGACTCTGGCTTGATCGCCAGCGCGGCGCCTGTCGGTTGGCTGCCGGCAGGTGCCGTGTGGCAAGCGTTGAACAAGTGCGACTCGAATTGCTCGACGATCGCCGGCCAGCCTTGGCGGCTGGCATGCTGGCGGGCGTTCAGGCGAACCCGGCGCAGGGTTTCGCTTTCTTCCAGCAGCCAGCAGGCGGCATCGATGAATGCGCACTGGTCGCCAGGCATCGCCAGCGCGCCGCTGTGGCCATGGCGGATGTGCTGGGCCGCGGCAGCTTCATCGTAGGCGACCACGGCCAGCCCCGAGGCCATGGCTTCGAGCACCACGTTGCCAAAGGTTTCGGTCAGGCTCGGGAACAGGAACAGGTCGCCGCTGGCGTAGTGTTCGGCCAGTGCTTCGCCGCGCTGGGCGCCGCAGAACACCGCATCCGGCATCTGCTGTTCGAGGGCTGCCCGCTGCGGGCCATCACCCACCACCACCAGGCGCAGGCGCCGCTGTGGATAAGTTTTCTGCAAGGCGTGCAGGCACGGCTGCAGCAGCGTCAGGTTCTTTTCCGCGGCCAGGCGCCCGACGTGGAGCACGGCGATGTCGTCTGCGCCGAGCCCCCAGCTTTCGCGTAACGCCTGGCTGCGTCGGGCCGGGTTGAACAGGCTGGCATCGACGCCCCGGGCCATCAAGGCTAGGCGCTCGAACCCGCGGCGTTCCAGTTCCAGGCGCTGGCTGACGCTGGGCACCAAGGTGGCGGCGGTGCGCCGATGGAACCAGCGCAGGTAATGGGTAAGCAGGCGTGCGAGCAAGCCGAGGCCGTACTGGCCGGAGTATTGCGGGAAATTGGTGTGAAAGCCGCTGACCACGGCCACCCCCAGGCGCCGGGCAGCGCGCAGGGCACTCAAGCCCAATGGCCCTTCGGTGGCGATATACAGCACGTCCGGGCGCTGCCGGCGCCAGCGGCGCAACAGCTTGTGCATCGACACCTCGCCCCACTGCAGGCCGGGGTAGCCGGGTAGTGCCCAGCCACGGCAGAGCAACAGGCCCTGGTCATCGTCCGCCGGTGCCTCGTTGGCTTGCCGTGGGCGAACGATTTCCACCTGGTGGCCACGCTGTCGCAAACCTTCGCTGAGGCGGCCAAGGGTATTGGCCACACCGTTTATTTCGGGTGGGAAGGTTTCGCTGACAAGGCAGATACGTAGGGCAGATGTATTCATGACAAAAAGTGTCCACCTGCCGCGTTGCGCTCACATGACAACCTTGTGACGCGCAAGTGACGCCTGATTTCCGGCAGTTTCGCCTGTGTGAATATTTCTTTGCAGGGTGCTCAAGCGGCACGCGGCGCAGCCGATGAAGATGCATTCGAATCGGTTTGATGCGCTCCGGGAGTGCGGTGATGTTCAACAGCAAGCTCAAGAAAGAAATCCAGCAACTGCGCGAAGAGCTGATGGCCGTCGAGCAGGTCAAGAGCAGCCTCGACAGCGAGATGCTGGTGCTGCAGCTCGACCCCCAGGGGCGCATCAAGCAGGTCAACGGCAATTTCGAGAGTGAAATGCTCTACCGCGCCGAGCAACTCATTGGCCGCAACATCGAAGAAATCGTGCCAGCGCATGTGAAGACGCTCGACTTCTACCAGCGCATGAAGAACGCCATCAGCCGTGGCGAGCACCTCAACGGTGCCTTCCGCCTGTTGCGCGGAAATGGCCAGGAGGCGTGGCTGCGTTCGATCCTCCAGCCGGTGAAGGGCGCGGATGGCCGGATCAGGCATTTTTCCATGCACTCCAGCGACCTGACCCGTACCATTGAAGCCTCGCGTGAGCACGAGAGCCTGATCAAGGCACTGATGCGCTCCACCGCCGTGATCGAATTCAGCCTCAACGGCGAGGTGCTGACTGCCAACGACCGCTTCCTGCAGACGGTGGGCTACAGCCTGGAACAGGTGCGTGGCAAGCATCACCGCATGTTCTGCGAACCGGAGGAAGCCAACTCGGCGGGTTACCAGGCATTCTGGGACAAACTGCGCCGTGGCGAGTACGTGGCCGATCGTTTCAAGCGAATCGACGCCCATGGGCGCACGATCTGGCTGGAGGCGTCCTACAACCCGATCTTCGATGCCCATGACGTGCTGTACAAGGTGGTCAAGTTCGCCACCGTGATCACCGACCAGGTCAATCAGGAGCAGGCGGTGGCGCAGGCTGCCGACATTGCCTACAACACCTCCCTGGAGACCGACAGCAGCGCTCGCAAGGCCACCGATGTGGTGACCCAGACCGTGGACGTGATGCGTGGGCTGGAAGGCTCCATGCAGGAGGCTGCCGAGGGTATCCAGGCGCTGGACAGGCAGTCCAAGGTGATTGGCGCAATCATCAAGACCATCAGCGACATCGCCGGGCAGACCAATCTGCTGGCGCTCAACGCCGCCATCGAAGCCGCCCGCGCCGGCGAGCAGGGGCGGGGCTTCGCCGTGGTCGCCGACGAAGTGCGGCAGCTGGCCTCGCGTACCAGCAGCGCCACCGAGGAGATTGCCAAGGTGGTGCAGCAGAACGAGCAGCTGGCCCAGGCGGCGGTGGACATCATCGACACCAGCAAGCGCCAGGCCGAACAAGGGCTGGCGCTGGCTGCGGATACCGGTGGGGTGATTGTCGAGATCCAGGAAGGGGCGAAGAAGGTGGTGGATGCGGTGGGGCAGTTTTCCAGCCAGTTGAGCCACTGATAACGGCTCAAGAGGGCAAAGGGCTCAGGCTGGCCCCTTTGCTCAGGGTGTAGGTCAATCGGCCTGTTCGGTTTGCTTGATGTGCCGGTAGACGGTCGAGACGGCGTCGTGAACAGCTGCCAGATCGACAGCTACATGAAACTCCTCCCCATTCACACCAAGAGCGGTGAAGATGCCTCCGGCTGGCCCGATAGTGGGGGCTTCACTTTGCAGTACTGCATCGACCAGCAACTCCACCAGGGGTTGGCTGTAGTTGACCGCGCCGCTGTTGGAGTCCCAGGTGGTGTAGTGCAAGCGCTCGATTGGCTCATGGATGTCATTGGCTTGCAGAGCCTCGTGCAGCCGCCACTTTACTCGCTGCTCGGCGATGACCTTGCCCTGAAGATGTTCTGGGATTCCCGCAAGCTCAATGAAGTCTTTCGATTTGACGTCTGTGAATTCCATCTTTGATCTCCAGTGGTTAGAAGGCCACGACGGTGCGGCCTTGAGCGCATTGAAGATCGAACAGAGCCGAGGCAGGTGCCACATATCTACTACGTGCGCTCACGCACCCAGAACAGCGTGGCCCCCGCCACTGCCGCCGGCATCATCAACACGTTCACGCCCGGAATGAGCAAGGCCAGGTAGGTAATCCCGCCAAACCCCATCGACTGCCAGCGCTTCTGCCGCAGCCAGGCGAGCATGTCTTGCCAGCTCATCTTGTTGTTGTCCGCCGGGTAGTCGATGTACTGGATGGCCATCATCCACACGCCGAACACCAACCACAGCGGTGCGGCGATCACGTTGACCACCGGGATCAGCGACAGGATGAACAGGCCGATGGCCCGTGGCAGGAAGTAGCCGAGCTTGCGCATCTCGCGGCTGAAGGTGCGTGGCACCATGGCCACCAGTTCGCCCCAGCTGAACGCCGGGAACGGGTCCTGGCCGCGTACCACCACTTCTACCTTTTCCGCGAGAAAGCCGTTGAACGGCGCGGCAATGACGTTGGCCACCAGGGTGAAGGTGAAGAACACCATCAGCACCAGCAAGGCGACGAACAGTGGCCAGAGAATGTAGGAAAGGAAGCTCAGCCAGCTGGGCAGGGTCGGCATCAGCGCGTCGAGCCACAGGCTGAACTCGTGGCCGGCGAAGTAGATCAGGCCGCCGAACAGCAGCAGGTTGATCGCCAGCGGCAACAGCACGAACATCCGCAGGTTGGGGCTCAGCACCAGTTTCAGGCCTTCGCGCAGGTACTGGGGGCCGGAGAGGACAGGGGCTTGCATCGGGACACTCCGCAGAGAAGGGAAAACGCGCTGACCTTACCGAGTTTGCCGCGCCGACGAAAGGCAGGCGGACATGAAGAAACCGGCTGTAACAAATGCGCCAGGGCCGTTTGCCCAGGTGAAATTCGCAGATAGAGGATGCCTATGAGGTGGATTGTCGAAGGATATTTCCTTAATCTCTGCCACCTCGCTACAGTGCGCTCAACTTTCCGCTTTCAGGGCCTGTGCGTTGTAGCACTTCCCCAAGTGCTGCGCAGGTCCTTTTTAATTTCCAGCTGGCGGCCCCGTTGGGCCCGCTCGACAGGAGTTCGACATGTCTGAAGTACGTCATTCGCGCGTCATCATCCTTGGTTCCGGCCCTGCCGGTTACAGCGCCGCGGTCTACGCCGCCCGCGCCAACCTCAAGCCACTGCTGATCACCGGCATGCAGGCGGGTGGCCAGCTGACCACCACCACCGAAGTCGACAACTGGCCGGGCGACCCCCACGGCTTGACCGGCCCGGCCCTGATGCAGCGCATGCAGGAGCACGCCGAGCGTTTCGAGACCGAAATCGTCTTCGACCACATCAATGCCGTCGACCTGGCCAACAAGCCGTTCACCCTGCAGGGTGACAGCGGCAAGTACACCTGCGACGCGCTGATCATCGCCACCGGCGCCAGCGCCCGTTACCTGGGCCTGCCGTCGGAAGAAGCGTTCATGGGCAAGGGCGTGTCGGCCTGCGCCACCTGCGACGGCTTCTTCTACCGCAACAAGCCGGTCGCCGTGGTCGGCGGCGGCAACACTGCCGTGGAAGAAGCGCTGTACCTGGCCAACATCGCCAGCAAGGTGACCCTGGTGCACCGCCGTGAAACCTTCCGCGCCGAGAAGATCCTGGTCGACAAGCTCAACGCCCGAGTTGCCGAAGGCAAGATCGAGCTCAAGCTCAACGCCACCCTGGACGAAGTGCTGGGTGACAACATGGGCGTGACCGGTGCGCGCCTGAAGAACAACGATGGCAGCAGCGACGAAATCAAGGTCGACGGCGTGTTCATCGCCATCGGCCACACCCCGAACACCTCGCTGTTCGAAGGCCAGCTGACCCTCAAGGACGGCTACCTGGTGGTTGCCGGCGGCCGTGAAGGCAACGCCACCGCCACCAACGTCGAAGGTGTGTTCGCTGCGGGCGATGTGGCTGACCACGTTTACCGTCAGGCCATCACCTCGGCCGGTGCCGGCTGCATGGCAGCACTGGACGTCGAGCGTTACCTGGACGGCCTGGCCAACGCCTCGTTCTGATTCAGGAAATAAAAAACCGGCCATCTGGCCGGTTTTTTCATGCCTGCGATTCGCTCACAGGCTCAGTCGCATCGACAGGTCCACGGCCTTCACATCCTTGGTCATGGCGCCAATCGAGATATAGTCGACGCCGGTCTCGGCAATCACGCGCAGGGTGGTTTCGTTGACCCCGCCACTGGCTTCCAGCTTGGCCTTGCCAGCGTTGATGCGCACCGCTTCGCGCATTTCATCCAGGGTCAGCTCGTCGAGCATGATGATGTCGGCGCCCGCATTTAGCGCCTGACGCAGTTCATCCAGGCTTTCCACTTCGATTTCCACCGGCTTGCCCGGGGCAATGCGGTGCGCAGCCGCCACGGCCTCGGCCACGCCACCGCTGGCGGCAATGTGGTTTTCCTTGATCAGGAAGGCGTCATACAGGCCGATGCGGTGGTTGTGGCAACCGCCGCAGGTGACTGCGTACTTCTGCGCCAGGCGCAGGCCCGGCAGGGTCTTGCGGGTGTCGAGCAGCTGCACCTGGGTGCCTTCGACCAGGTCGGCCAGGAAGCGCGCACGGGTGGCCACACCCGACAGCATCTGCAGGAAGTTCAGTGCGCTGCGCTCACCGCTGAGCAGCGAACGCGCCGGGCCTTCGAGGTGGAACAGCGGCTGATTGGCGGTGGCGCGCTCGCCATCGGCCACCTGCCAGTGCACGGCCACGCGCGGGTCAAGCTGACGGAACACGGCATCTACCCAGGCGGTGCCGGCAATCACGCAGTCTTCGCGGGTGATGATGGTGGCCTTGGCCAGGCGCTCGGCCGGGATCAGCTGCGCGGTGATGTCGCCGCTGCCGATGTCCTCCAGCAGTGCACGGCGCACATTGGCTTCGATCTCGGCGGTCAGGTCGGCAAGGCGTAGGTTCGGCATGGTCGGCTCCACAAGCTAGATGCCGGCGATTATAGGGCAGGGGGGCTACGCCGTGTACAGCTTGCCTTGCAGGTGACCACTGGTCAGATCAAATGAGCATTTTCCCGAAAACAGAGTCACTTGCCGGCCAGTGAAGAGTGCTGGCAGCTGTCGGCATTTTTACCGATAATGGCGCCTAACAATTGGCGTCATAGCTTTGACGATTTTTCGCGCTGTCGAATACATTACCCAGCAAGGAGTCCGGGATGCATAAAGAAGGCAAGGTGGTGCCCCTGGCGGCTGCCATCGATCGAGGCGCACGCACGCCCTTGCCTTGCCTCCCGGTGTTGCTTCTGCAAGTGCGTGACAAGGCTGCCCTGCAACTGCGCCAGGGCCTGCAGGCGCTGTTCGACAATGCCGACGACACGCTTTTCGAAATGGCCGATCGGGCAGCCGACCGCTTCGACCAGAACCTGTACTTCGAAGCCATGCGGGACCTGCGCCTGAAGCGCAAGCACATCGAACGCGGCTTTCTCGATATCTTCTACGACACCTTCGCCCGGATCGGCCAGTTCGACCCGCTGGGCCAGCAGGCGTCGAAAAATCAGGCGTACAGGGAGCGTGCCGTCGCCGTCGACGGCATGGTTGCCCGGGTGCTGTCGCGTGATGGCCTCGCCCTCGAGCAACTGGGCATGCGTTTGCAGTGCCTGCTTGCGCGCAGCTTCGACGAACTACAGAACCCGTTCGGGCCTGCTGCGCTGTGTGGCTATTTCCTCGATGCCGGGCGCAACCTGGGTGTGGGCCTGCGGGTCAAGCTGATCCTGCTCAAGCTGTTCGAGCGCTATGTGCTGCGTGACATCGACGTGCTTTATGCTGAAGCCAACCAGTTGCTGGCCGCTGCGGGCGTGATGCCGGAGCTGCAGCCAGCACCGCGTCGGCGCGCCGAAGACCGCCGCCTGAGTGCGCGGCGCGTGCCGGCCAACCGCGAGCCTGATGCCATGGGGGCAGACAGTGCCGGGCAGGCCTTCATGCGTTCGCTGGAAGGCCTGCTGGCGCCTTGCCGAGGGCACATCGCCCCGCGCCTGCAAGCCGCTGCCAGTGCAGAGCCGATCAGCACCGCCGACTTGCTGCGCCTGCTTACGCACCTGCAGCATTATGTGCCGGCCACGATTGACGATGACGACTTCGACCTGGGGCAGCAACTTGAACAACTGCTGCTGCGGGTCAGCGTACGCAGCGGTACGCGCCGGCGCATCGCCTGTGCCGACGAGGACATGATCAACCTGGTCGGCCTGCTGTTCGCCTACATCGCCGCCGATGACAACCTGCCGCTGAGCCTGCGTGCCCTGATCGTTCGCCTGCACATTCCGCTGCTTAAGGTAGCGCTGCTGGACAAAGGCCTGTTCAGCCGTACCAGCCACCCGGCACGGCGCCTGCTCAATGAGATTGCCGCTGCCGCGATCGGCTGGGAAACCGGCAGCGAAGGCCTGCGCGACAGCCTGCATCTGCGCGTGGAGCGCATCGTCCAGCGGCTGCTCAACGATTTCACCGAAGATGCCTCGCTGTTCGCCGAACTGCTGGAGGAATTTCTCGCCTTCAGCCAGGACGAGCGCCGGCGCAACGAACTGCTGGAACAGCGTACGCGCGATGCCGAGGAAGGGCGTGCCCGTGCCTTGCAGGCCCGCCAGCAGGTGCAGCAGGCGCTCAACCAGCGCTTGCGTGGGCGCACCTTACCGCAGGCGGTCGTGCACATGCTGGTGCAGGCCTGGAGCCAGGTGCTGTTGCTGGCCTGGCTGAAGCAGGGCGAAGCGTCCCCAGCCTGGGAGCAGGCGCTGGCGACCATGGATACCTTGCTAGCCAGTGTCGCCCCGCATCAACCGCCGCAGGTGTTACTGCAACAAGTGCCAGGCCTGCTCAAGTCACTGCGTAACGGCCTGGCCAGTGTGGCGCTGGACTCGGCGGCCACCCGCGAATTCTTCCTGCAACTGGAACAACTGCACTTGCGTGCGTGTGCGGGGGCCGAACAGCCAGATGACAGCCATGAACTGGTCGAAGTCCTGGTGGCCGAAGACATCGTGCTGGCCATCGCCGAAGAGTCCGCCTGCGCGCCACTGCGTCAATTCGGTGGGCACGCGGCGGAGCTGCGCCAGGTGCAGCGCTTGCGGATCGGCACCTGGGTAGAAGTGCTCGATGACGACGAGCCGCTGCGCTGCAAGCTGGTCGCGCGCATCGACAGCAGCGATCGCCTGGTCTTCGCCAACCGTACCGGGATGAAGGTGCGCGAATGGAACTCGGCCGGTCTGGCGCAGGCCCTGCGCCGAGGCGAGGCGCGCTTGCTGGATGATGGCCTGCTGTTCGAGCGGGCACTGGAAGCCGTGCTCGGAGGCCTGCGCCAGCAACAGGTGCACTGAGCCGACGACATTACAATCATTCACATGCACTGCCGCCCGCGTGCAAGGCATACTGCAGCTCTGTACCGGTGTTTTTCAGGATCTGCCTCATGCAATTGGACCGTGCCACTGGCTGGTTCCACGGAAACGGAATCACCCACTGCCCCTCGCCGAACTTCAACGCCCGCCCGGAGGGTGAAGCGATTTCCCTGCTGGTGATCCACAACATCAGCCTGCCGCCGTCCTGCTTCGGCAACGGCAAGGTCCAGCAGTTCTTCCAGAACCGCCTGGACCCGAACGAACATCCTTACTTCGCCAGCATCAGCCACCTGACCGTCTCGGCGCATCTGTTCATCGAGCGTGACGGGGCGGTGACCCAGTTCGTGTCGTTGCTCGACCGTGCCTGGCATGCCGGCGTGTCTTGTTTCGACGGGCGTGAGGGTTGCAACGACTTTTCCATCGGGATCGAGCTGGAAGGCACCGACGATCTGCCCTATACCGATGTCCAGTACGCCGTGCTGGAGCAACTGACCCGGCAGATCCAGGCCGCCTGGCCGGTGATCGACCTTGACCGCATTCAGGGCCACAGCGACATTGCTCCGCTGCGCAAAACCGATCCCGGCCCGGCCTTCGACTGGGCGCGTTACCGCAAGGCCGTGAGGGACAACGAGGACAACGCATGAGTTTTCTGGTGCTGTTACTGGCGCTGTGGGTAGAGAAGTTCTCTGCGCTGCGCCATCAGGTACAACGAGACGGCTTCTTCCTGGGCGAGCTGGTGCGACTGGAGCGCAGCGGCAAAGTGCATCCCTGGTGGACACTGGCGATCCTGGTGCTGGCGCCGGTGGCGGTACTGGTTTTGTTGCTGCACGTGCTGGACCCGGTGGCCTACGGTTTGCTGGCTCTGCCGGTGCACTTGCTGGTGCTGATCTACAGCTTGGGGCGCGGTGATGCCAAGGCTTCCCTCGGGCCATTCCGCGATGCCTGGCGGCGTGGCGACGACCAGGCCGCGCTGCATGTGGCCGAGCGCGACCTGGGCCTGGCGGCCGACGAGCCCCACAGCCTGCTGGTGCGTGTGCAAGGTTACCTGTTGTGGCAGGCCTACCAGAGCTTCTTCGCGGTGATCTTCTGGTACTTCGTGCTCGGCCCTGGCGCGGCGCTGGCCTACCGTCTGCTGGCACTGACGGGTGAGCATAGCCGCCAGCCTGCGCTCAAGGCCCGTGCCGAACAGCTGCGGCATGTCATGGACTGGCTGCCAGTGCGGATGCTCGCCCTGAGCTTCGCGCTGGTCGGCAATTTTGTCGCGGTGATGCGGGTGATGCTGCACGAGCTGCTCAACTGGCATATCAGCGCCGGGCACCTGGTGGCCAGGGTCGGGCGCATTGCCGATGATATCCCCGAGGAAGAAGACCCCCAGCGCGGGCTGGGGCGTCTGGACAGCCTGTGGGAGCTGCTGCTGCGTTGTGCGGTGTTGTGGTATGCAGGGTTTGCCCTGTGGACAGTGCTGGTGTGAGCACCTTCGCGGGCAGCGGTTAACCTTAAGTTACAAACCTCCGATTCGATCTGCGTTATACAAGTGGCCTAGTGCTATCTCTGCATAACAACAAGAATCCATGGAGGTGCCCCGTGAAGCGTCTGCTCTACCCGGCCATCGCATTGATGAATCGGCTGAGCTTCGGCCAGAAGTTCAGCCTCGTCAGCGTCCTGTTCTTCCTGCCCATGCTGGCCACCAGTTTTTATCTGGTGCGCGATGCCTACCAGCAGTTCCATGCCACCCGCGCCGAGTTGCAGGGCATTGCCCCGCTGGCGGACAGCCTGACCCTGCGCGCCGACCTGGAGGCGCTTGGTAACCTGTTGCAGGTTAATGCCGTGCTTGGCCAGTCTGGCCAGGCGGGGGACCTGGAGACGCGTATCGCTGCCTTGCAGGACAAGGTCCAGGCGCAGTTGCGCACGCTGCAAGGGGATGAGGCGGTACCCCAAGGCAAACTCGAGGAATTGGCCACTGCATTTGCCAGTGCCCGGGCGGAATCCTCTCTGCAGAACAAGGCCGCGCTGTTCGACAAACTGCTGGCCCAGGCCCAGATACTGGGGAAGCAGGTGGTCAGCCAGTCCGGACTGAGCCAGGACCGCCAGGCTTCGGTGCGCCAGTTTAGCGAACTGCTCGGGGTTGCCACGGCGCAAGTCACCCAGGCTCTGGGTGAAGGCCGGGCCATGGGCGCCGTTGCTCTGGGGCGGGGGTTTATCGACTCTGCCGGCAGTGCCCGTTTCGAAGACCTGCTGCAACGCCTTGATCGCCTTGGCGCCGACTATGCCTTGCGGCTGGATGATGCCCTGGCCACGGACCGGACCGCCAAGACCAGTCTGGAGGGCGCGGCAGCAACCAGCCAGGCGACGGTCAGGCAGGCTGCGTCTTTGTTCGAGGAGCAGGTGGTGGTGGCGGAAACGCTCGATACCCCTTGGCCGACGTTCTATCAGCAGGTCAGCGAACTGATGGCGCAGACCTATCGCTTTAACGAGGCCGTGCTCGCGCACCTGCAGGGGCAGTTGCAGGAACGCCTGGCCGAGCAGCGCCTGCGCATGCTCGCCCTGGGCACGCTGCTGGCCGGTGTCTTCGTGCTGATCCTGTACTTGTATGGCGGCTTCTATGTCTCGACCCGGGCCACCTTGCGCCGGCTGGGCGGTGCCATGGACAAAGTGGCCGCAGGCGACATGACGGTCAGCTTCCAGGCCCATAGCCGTGATGAATTGGGTGAGCTGGGCCAGGGCTTCAGCGAAACCGTGCGCCGTATCCGCAGCCTGATCGACCAGGTCGGGCGCACCGTGGTCGCGGTCGAGGAGCAGGCCGGGCAGGTGCTGGCCGTGTCAGCGCGGAGCAATCAGGCGGTCAGTGGCCAGCGTGAGCAGATCGAGCAGGTGGCCACGGCGATGAACCAGATGAGTGCCACCGCGCAGGAGGTGGCGCGCAGTGCCGCGCTGGCGGCCAACGGTGCACAGCAGGTCAACCTGGAAAGCGCCAACGGCCGTACCCTGGTGGCCAGCCAGCAACACAGCATCGGTCGCCTCGCCGAGGAAATCGACCAGACCGTCGTGGCGATCAATCGGCTGGCCGATGACAGCCAGGCCATTGGCCAGGTGCTGGAGGTGATTCGCAGCATTGCCGAGCAGACCAATCTGCTGGCGTTGAATGCGGCCATCGAAGCGGCGCGGGCCGGTGAGCAGGGCCGAGGGTTTGCCGTGGTGGCCGATGAAGTGCGTACCCTGGCCCGGCGTACCCAGGACTCCACCGCGCAGATCGCGCAGATGATCCAGCGCCTGCGCGACGGCGTGGAGCAGGCGGTGCGGGCAATGGGCAGCAGCCATCAGATGGCCGCGGGCACTGTCGATGAAGCGCGCCAGGTGCAGCAGGCGCTGGGCAATATCCTTGGCGCGGTGGCTGGCATCGTCGAGCAGAACCAGCAGATCGCCGCAGCGGTCGAGCAGCAGACGGCGGTGGCCCATGACATCGACCGCAATATCGTCGCGATCAACCGGGCGGCGCAGGATACGACCCAAGGCGCTTGCCAGACCGAGGATGCCAGCCGGGTGTTGTCGACGCAGGTGGTGGAGTTGAAGCGCTTGATCGGGGCGTTCAGAGTCTAATGCCGGCCTTGTGTAGCCTGTATCGGCCTCTTCGCGGGTACTACCAGCCAAAAAGCTCACAGGCATTACGGCTGCTGGCCTCAGCCAGTCTCTCAGCCTCGAGGCCCATCAGTTCCGCCAGCGCTGCGGCAATCTCCGGCAAATGCTCCGGGCTGTTGCGCTCCCCGGCAAACATCACCGGGGCCATGTCTGGCGAGTCGGTCTCCAGCACGATGCTTTCCAGTGGCAGGCGCGGCAGGGTCTTGCGCAGGCGCAACGCCTGCGGCCAGGTCGCTGCACCGCCCAGGCCGAGCCGGAAGCCCAGCTTGATGTACTCGCGCGCCTCTTCGTAGCTGCCGGCAAAGGCATGGATCACCCCCGCCCGCGCCGGCTTGTAGCGCTTGAGCGTGGCAATCACCTGAGCGTGGCTGCGACGCACGTGCAACAGGGCAGGCAGCGCGAAGTCGCAGGCCATTTGCAGCTGTGCTTCGAACAATGCCTGCTGGCGTTGCTTGTCCAGCGTTTCGAGGTAGTAGTCCAGGCCGAACTCGCCCACCGCGCACAGCCGAGGGTCACCCTGCAGGCGCTCCAGCCAGTCGCGCAGTTGCGTCAGATGTTCCGGCCGGTGCTGCTCCAGGTAGATCGGGTGCAGCCCCAGCGCCGCATGCACGTTGCCTTCGGCGCAGGCGAGGTCCCACACCCGCTGGAAATTCGCCTGGTACACCCCCAGCACCACCAAGCGCTCCACCCCACGCGCCGCCGCGTTGGCCAGCAGGCGCGGGCGGTCGGCGTCGAAGTCGGGGAAGTCCAGGTGGGTGTGGGTGTCGATCAGGCGCATGGTCAGGCCGCGCTGATGCGTTGCTTGAAGGTCCGGCCAATGGCGTGCACGCCGGGCTCGTAGCGCTTTTCCTCGATGGCGGCGAGGGCCAGTTCCAGCGCGGTGGCGGCGATCAGGCCGTGCTGCTGGGCCATGGCGTTGACCGGCAGTGGCAGGAAGTCGAGCAGCTGGTTGTCACCGAAGGTACCCAGGTGCAGCTGACGCGAATCGGCCGGGCGCGCCTGCAAGGTATCGAATACCCCCTGCAGTAGCACGTAAGAGGTGGTCACCAGGGCATCTGGCAAGCCGCCTTGTTCGTCGATCAGCTGCTGCATCAGGCGTTGGCCGCATTCACGGCTGAAGCCTTCGCCCTGATAGCGGCGGACCACGCCGCCGAAACCTTGCATGGCTTCGTCGAAACCACCGGCGCGGGCCTGGCTGACCGACAGCTCCGGGCGGGCACCGATCAGCGCGATGCTGTTGGGCGCGGTGGCCAGCAGGCTGTGGGCCAGCTGGCGGCTGGCATCGCGGTCGTCACTGATCACCGAGCAGAAGTGTGCTGGGTCCAGGCGCCGGTCGATGGCGATCACCGGCAGGCCCTTGTCCTGCAGCTCACGGTAACTGTCGTCCTCCGGCGGCAGGCAGCTGGCGACGAACAGGGCATCGCAACGGCGGGCGCGGAACAGCTGCTGCAACTGGCGCTCACTGTCGGGCTGGTCGTCGCTGCTGGCGATCAGCAGTTGGTAGCCACGGGCGCGGGCGCCTTGCTCGAGCTGTTTGGCGATGCGGGCATAGCTGGGGTTCTCCAGATCCGGGAGAATGAAGCCCAAGGTGCGGGTGTGCCGGCTGCGCAGGCCGGCTGCTTGCGGGTTGGGGGTGAAGCCATGGGCCTCGACTACCGCGCGCACCCGCTCGACAGTGCTGTTGCTGATGCGCTGCTGTTCGGCCTTGCCATTGATGACATAACTGGCAGTGGTTACTGACACACCGGCCAGACGGGCGATATCGCTGAGTTTCACCGAATTTTCCTTGTTATTACCGGGACTGGCTACGGAACCAGGACCGGGTAGTTTGACCCGTGTTGGCCGCCACGCGCAGGCGACCATTGTCGCAATTGTCCGACAGGATGGGGCTTTTTCCTCGGAAGATTATCGAGTAACGTGGCCGCTTGGTCAGATTAAACGTTTCAGCTATAAATTTTTCTGCCTCGGCTGCCTGCCGTGCAAGGCTGTCGAACTGGCTGATTCTGTGAATATCACAACAATACCTCAGTACCCGGCATCAAAACCAAGCTGGGGCTGCAAAAGGAGAAGGTCATGCTCGAGCTCGCCAAAGAGCAGATAGCCATGGGCCAGACGGCCGCCGACAAGGCCGGGGCGTTGCGCCTGCTGGCGGATCAGCTGGTGGCCGACGGCCTGGTTGCCGAAGGTTATCTCGAAGGCCTGCAGGCGCGCGAAGCGCAAGGCTCGACGTTCCTTGGCCAGGGCATCGCCATCCCTCACGGCACCCCGCAGACCCGCGAGCTGGTATTCGCCACCGGCGTGCGCCTGCTGCAGTTCCCCGAAGGCGTGGACTGGGGCGATGGCCAGATCGTCTACCTGGCCATCGGCATCGCCGCCCGTTCCGACGAACACCTGCGCCTGCTGCAACTGCTGACCCGCGCCCTCGGCGAAACCGACCTGGCCGAGGCATTGCGCCGGGCCAGCTCAGCCGAGGCATTGCTCAAGCTGCTGCAAGGCGCGCCGCAGGAACTGGCGCTGGACGCGCAACTGGTCGGCCTGAACCTGCCAGCTGAAGATTTTGATGAGCTGGCCTGGCGGGGTGCGCGTCTGCTGCAGCGCGCCGGTTGCGTCGATAGCGGCTTCGCGGGCGTGTTGCAACAGGCCGACCCCCTGCCACTGGGCGAGGGCCTGTGGTGGCTGCACAGCGAGCGTCAGGTGCGCCAACCCGGCCTTGCCTTTATCACCCCGCAGCAGCCCCTGCGATATCGCGACCAGCCGCTCAATGGCCTGTTCTGCCTGGCCAGCCTCGGTGCAGCCCACCAGGCGCTGCTCGAGCGCCTGTGTGAAGTGCTGATCGAAGGCCGTGGGCAAACGCTCTACCAGGCCACCAGCAGTCGTGCGGTGCTCGAAGTGCTGGGCGGTGAGGCACCGCTTGACTGGCCCACTGCGCGTATCGTGCTGGCCAACCCGCATGGGCTGCATGCCCGGCCGGCGAAGGTGCTGGCGCAACTGGCCAAGGGTTTCGAGGGCGAAATTCGCCTGCGTGTGCTCGACAGCGCGCAGCCGGCGGTGTCGATCAAGAGCTTGAGCAAGTTGCTCAGCCTCGGCGCCCGCCGTGGTCAGGAGCTTGAGCTAAGCGCTGAACCGTCGATTGCCGGCGATGCCTTGCCCGTGCTGCTGGCCGCCATTGAGCAAGGCCTGGGCGAAGAGGTTGAGCCGCTGGTGCAAACCACCGCCTCGGTCGTTGCCAGCGCAGCCTCAACACTCCAGGCCCCAACTGCGGGCAGCCGCGTCCAGGGCGTCAGTGCCTCCCCCGGTATTGCCAGCGGCCCGGCGCATGTCTGCGTCGAGCGCGATATCGATTATCCACTGCGCGGCGACTCGCCCGCCCAGGAGCGCCTGAAGCTGCGCGACGCGCTTAATGCCGTGAATGGCGAACTGCAGGCGCTGGTGCAGCGCAGCGACAAGTCGATTGGCGAGATTTTCGTCACCCATCAGGAAATGCTCGCCGACCCGGCCCTGAGCGACGATGTCGACGCCCGCCTGGCCCAAGGCGAAAGTGCGGCGGCGGCCTGGATGGCGGTGATCGAAGCCGCAGCGCGCCAGCAGGAAGCCCTGCACGATGCCCTGCTGGCCGAGCGCGCTGCCGACCTGCGCGACATTGGTCGCCGGGTACTGGCCCAATTGTGCGGCGTGCAGGCCCAGGCCGAGCCGGAACAACCCTATGTGCTGGTCATGGGCGAGGTCGGCCCTTCCGATGTCGCTCGTCTGGACCCGGCCCGAGTCGCCGGCATCGTCACCGCTCATGGCGGTGCCACCGCGCACAGCGCGATCGTCGCCCGTGCCCTGGGCATCCCGGCGGTGGTCGGTGCGGGCCCGGCGATCCTGCTGCTCGCTTCCGGCACGCCGCTGCTGCTCGACGGCCAGCGCGGCGTGGTCAGCGTCGCGCCGCCCGCCGAAGAGCTGCAACGCGCCCTGGCCGAGCGCGACCTGCGCGAACAACGCCTGCAAGCCGCCTGGGCCCAGCGCCATGAACCGGCAGTAACCCGCGATGGCCACGCCATCGAAGTGTTCGCCAACATCGGCGAGAGCAGCGGTATCGACAAGGTGGTGGAACAGGGGGCCGAAGGCGTTGGCCTGCTGCGCACCGAACTGATCTTCATGGCCCACGCCCAGGCGCCCGATGTCGCTACCCAGGAAGCGGAGTACCGCCGCGTACTCGACGGCCTGGGCGGCCGGCCACTGGTAGTGCGCACCCTCGATGTGGGGGGCGACAAGCCGTTGTCCTACTGGCCGATCGCCGCCGAAGAAAACCCGTTCCTTGGCGTGCGCGGTGTGCGCCTGACCCTGCAGCGCCCGCAGATCATGGAAGAGCAGCTGCGTGCCCTGCTGCGTGCCGCCGATCAGCGGCCCCTGCGCATCATGTTCCCCATGGTCGGGCAAATTCACGAATGGCGTGAGGCGCGGGCCATGGTCGAGCGCCTGCGCCTGGAAACCCCGGTCGCCGACCTGCAGGTCGGGATCATGGTCGAGGTGCCGTCCGCCGCCTTGCTGGCGCCGCAGCTGGCCCGCGAAGTGGACTTCTTCAGCATCGGTACCAACGACCTGACCCAGTACACCCTGGCCATCGACCGTGGTCACCCGAGCCTGTCTGCCCAGGCCGACGGCCTGCACCCGGCGGTGCTGAGCCTGATCGACATGACCGTGCGCGCGGCCCACGCCGAGGGCAAGTGGGTAGGCGTGTGCGGCGAACTGGCCGCCGACCCGCAGGCGGTGGCCGTGCTGCTAGGCCTGGATGTGGACGAGCTGAGCGTGGCCGCTCGCAGCATTGCCGAAGTCAAAGCCCTGGTGCGCCAGGCTGATCACCAAACGGCCCGCGCCCTGGCGCGCGAGGCCTTGCAACAGGACAGCGCTGCGGCGGTTCGCGCGTTGGTGGAGCGTTACTGAATGGCCAAGATCCTCACCCTGACCCTGAACCCGGCGCTGGACATCACCGTCAGCCTCGACGCCTTGCGCCCAGGGCACGTCAACCGTGCCCACGACCAGCAAAGCCACGCGGCGGGCAAAGGCCTGAACGTGGCCCAGGTGCTGGCCGACCTGGGCCACAGCGTCACTGTCGGGGGCTTCCTGGGCCGCGACAACCTGCAACCGTTTGAGGCGCTGATCGCCCGGCGCGGTTTTGCCGACTGCTTCGTGCGGGTGGCCGGTGAAACCCGCAGCAACCTCAAGCTGGTCGAGGCCGATGGTCGGGTCACCGACATCAACGGCTTGGGGCCAGAGGTCGACGACGCCGCCTGCGCCGAGCTGCTGCACCGCCTGCAGCAAGTGGCGTCCGGGCACGACGCGGTGGTGGTCGCGGGCAGCCTGCCGCGTGGCATCAGCCCCGAATGGTTCCGCCAACTGCTCGAGCAGTTGCAGGCACACGGGCTCAAGGTGGCCCTCGACAGTAGCGGTGACGCGCTGCGTGCCGGCCTGCAGAGCGCCCCCTGGCTGGTCAAACCTAATACCGAAGAACTGGGCGAAGTGCTGGGCCTGGCCGTGCATACCGCCGCCGAGCAGCGCGCCGCTGCCGGGCAACTGCTGGCCAGTGGTGTCGAGCATGTGGTGGTGTCGGCGGGCGAGCAGGGTGTCAGCTGGTTTACCGCTGGCCTGGCGCTGCAGGCGCGCCCGCCCCAGGTGCGGGTGGCGAGTACCGTAGGCGCGGGTGATTCGCTGGTCGCCGGCATGGTCCACGGCCTGCTGGCAGCGGAATGCCCACAGCAGACCTTGCGCCGTGCCACGGCCATCGCCGCGCAGGCCGTGACCCAGGTCGGCTTCGGCATCTGCGACCGCGAGCAACTCGCGCAGCTGGAGGCCGCCGTGCAACTGACAGAACAACAAGAGGGTTGCCGATGAACATCGCCATTGTCACCGCTTGCCCCAACGGGCAGGTGTCCAGCGTGCTCAGCGCCCGCCTGCTGGCGGCTGCCGCCCAGCGCCGGGGCTGGAGCACCAGTGTCGAGGTACAGGATGCCGAACATCCAGAGCGCCAGCTGACGCCTGCGCAGATCGCCGAGGCCGATTGGGTGCTGGTGGTCGCCACCGGGGCAGTGGACCTTGCGCGCTTCGCCGGCAAGCGCCTGTACCAGAGCACCCCGGCACAGGCCCTGGCCGACCGTGAGGGCTTCCTCGACGAGGCCGCGGGCAAGGCCGAAGTGCTGGTTGCCCAACCGGTCAGCGCGGTGCCTTCAGCGGCTGTACGGATTGTCGCGGTCACCGCCTGCCCAACGGGCGTGGCGCATACCTTCATGGCGGCCGAAGCCTTGCAACAGGCGGCGCAACAGCTGGATTACCAGCTCACCGTCGAGACCCAGGGCTCGGTCGGCGCGCGCAACCCGCTATCGGCCCAGGCCATTGCCGATGCCGATGTGGTGCTGCTGGCCGCTGACATCGAGGTGCCAACGGCTCGCTTTGCCGGCAAGCGTATCTACCGCTGCGGCACCGGTATCGCCCTCAAGCAGGCGCGTGCGACCCTGGAAAAGGCCCTGGCCGAGGGCAGGGTCGAAAGTGCCACGGATGCTGCATCGGCAGCATCTGCCAAGGCTGAGAAAACCGGCGTCTACAAGCATTTGCTGACCGGTGTTTCGTTCATGCTGCCGATGGTGGTGGCCGGCGGCTTGCTGATCGCCCTGTCGTTCGTCTTCGGCATCGAAGCCTACAAGGAGCCGGGCACCCTGCCCGCCGCGCTGATGCAGATCGGCGGCGAGGCGGCGTTCAAGCTGATGGTGCCGCTGCTCGCCGGTTACATCGCCTGGTCAATCGCCGACCGCCCGGGCCTGGCGCCGGGCATGATCGGCGGCCTGCTGGCCAGCACCTTGGGTGCCGGCTTCATCGGTGGCATCGTCGCCGGCTTTCTCGCTGGCTACAGCGCCAAGGCGATCGCCCGTTGGGCGCGCCTGCCGAGCAGCCTGGATGCGCTCAAGCCGATCCTGATCATCCCGCTGCTGGCCAGCCTGTTCACCGGCCTGGTGATGATCTACGTGGTCGGTCAGCCGGTGGCGGCCATGCTCGAAGGGCTGACGCACTTCCTCGACAGCATGGGCACCACCAACGCCATCCTGCTCGGGCTGCTGCTGGGCGGAATGATGTGTGTCGACCTCGGCGGGCCTATCAACAAGGCCGCCTATGCCTTCTCGGTGGGGCTGTTGGCGTCCTCCAGCTATGCGCCGATGGCGGCGACCATGGCTGCCGGCATGGTGCCGCCGATCGGCCTGGGCATCGCCACCTTCCTCGCCCGGCGCAAGTTCGCCCAGAGCGAGCGCGAGGCGGGCAAGGCGGCGCTGGCGCTGGGGTTGTGCTTCATTTCCGAAGGGGCGATCCCGTTCGCGGCCAAGGACCCCCTGCGAGTGATCCCGGCGAGCATTGCCGGTGGCGCCTTGACCGGTGCGCTGTCGATGTACTTTGGCTGCAAGCTGATGGCGCCCCATGGCGGGCTGTTCGTGTTGCTGATCCCCAATGCGATCAACCATGCGCTGTTGTATCTGCTGGCGATTGTCGCGGGAAGCCTGGTGACGGCAGTGGTGTATGCGGTGATCAAGAAGAGCGAGCGGGTGGAGTTGGCCGTTGTGCCTGTGAAAGGTTGAAGCCTTCTGTTGGCATTGCCGGCCCTTTCGCGGGACAAGCCCGCTCCTACAGGGATAGCATGATTGCTTGTAGGAGCGGGCTTGTCCCGTAAAAGGGCCGGTACAGCTTAGCGCCGATGCTTCTGCCGCAACGGCACCAGCAGATCGCCAAGGCCGTTGTGGTCGACCTCGTGCATCAAGGCCAGTAACCCACCCAGTTCCCCCGCCGGAAACCCTTTGCGTGCGAACCAGGCCAGGTAATCCCCCGGCAGGTCGGCAATGATCCGCCCCTGGTATTTGCCAAAGGGCATGGTGCGGGTAACCAGCAGTTCGAGCATTTCCGGTTTCATCGACGAAGCCTGGCAGTGAATGAGCGGCGACCATACTGCAATCTGCACGAGCGCCCAAGCGGCAATCATGCATAACGCCGTTTTCAGGCTTCGCTTCATATAGCGTAACTTTATGATTTAAAAGGATTTATTTTTAGATCATGGCTTGGCACGAAGGCTGCTCCGGTACTGATGACTATCACCTGCGAAGGAGTTCGTACCATGAGCAACCCCAACAAAGACGTGATCGACGTACTTAACGACCTGGTCGAATACAGCAAGGATGGCGAAAAAGGCTTCAAATCCTCGGCCGATGATGTGAAAAACCCCGAACTGAAAGCCTTCTTCGTCCAGCGTGCCGGTGAATGCGCCAGTGCGGCGGCTGAGCTGCAGAGCGAAGTGCGCCGCCTGGGCGGTGACCCGGAAACCTCCACCAGCATCAGCGGCGACCTGCACCGTGGTTGGGTCAACCTCAAGTCGATGGTCACCGGCAAGGATGAGGAAGCGGTGCTCAATGAAGTGGAGCGCGGTGAAGACCATGCTCTCAAGGCCTACAAGGAAGCACGCGAGAAACTGGTCAAGCTTGGCCGCATGGCCAGTGATCCGAGCTATGCGTTGGTAGAGAAGCAACTGCAGGGCGTACAGCGTAACCACGACCAGGTGAAAGCGCTGCGCAACGCCGCCCGCGCCCGTTCCTAGTCCAACGGCCCCTCGACCCGGTTGCGGCCATTGGCCTTGGCCCGGTAGAGCGCTTCGTCCGCGGCACCCAGCACTTGTGTGAGATCTTGCTGGGTGCCGGGGGTATAGACCCCGACGCCAATGCTCACCGTCACCGCGTGATGATCGTCAGCAAATGGCGCCAGTGATTCGACCTGCGCGCGGATGCGCTCAGCCAGTACCAATGCGCCGGCCAGCTCTGTCTCCGGCAAGAGCACCTGAAACTCTTCGCCGCCATACCGTGCAGCCAGGTCGGCCGGACGGCGAATGCAAAGTTGCAGCGTGCTGGCGACCTCACGCAACGCATGGTCACCCCCTGCATGGCCATGGCGCTGGTTGAATGCCCTGAAGTGATCCACATCCACCATCAGTACTGCCAACGGCTTGCGGTTGCGCTGCGCGCGCGACCATTCCTGGCGCAGTACCTGGTCCAGCCGGCGGCGGTTGGCCAGGCCGGTCAGGCTGTCGGTGGCGGCCAGGGTCGCCAGCCCTTGTTCGGCTTCGTGGCGGCGGCGCAGTTCGCGACTCAGCAGCAGGGTCAGCCAGAGAATGCCGATGCACAGCACCCCGGTTGCGACGCTGACGACGATGGCGGTACGTCGCCACGATTGGAAGACTTCCTCGGCCGAATGCGCCACGAGCACGATCAAGGGAAGGTCGGCAACCCGGGCAAAGGTATAGATACGCTGGGTGCCGTACACGCTGGATCTGGCGGTGAAGCTGCCGCTGCGTTCTCCCAGGATGCGTTTGAAGTTGGGCCGGTCGCCGAAGTTGGTGCCGATCAGCGGATCCTTGTCCCGGGTTGGCTGGCGGGCGAGCAACTGGCCGTCGGTATTGAGCAGGTTGATGCTGCTCTCATCACCGATGTCCAGGCGTTGGAACAGCTGATTGAAATAGGACAGGCGCAACGCGCCTGCGGCCAGCCCTGCAAAGGAGCCGTCAACTGCAGAGATGCGCCGGCTGAAACTGATGCACCAGTCGAGGTCGCCCAGCCTTGCCTTGAAGGGTGGGCTGATGAACAAGCCGAGGTGCGGGTTGTCGCGATGAGCCTGGAACGCCGGGGTGTCGGCGAAGTTGGCCTGGCGTGGTTTGATGCTGATCGAGTCACCGACCACATCGCCTTTGGCATTCAGCCAGAGGATGTCACCTCGCACCGGGGCGGCGAAGGTCTGATTGAACAGGATCTGTTGGCGCAGTTCGGGGGCAACCTTCAATACCTCCGGGTGCCGCACGGCCCAGATCAGTCCGCGCAGGGACTGATCGTAGAGTTCGACATTGCGCAGGATATCGCTTTCGATCAACTGCACGATGTTGCTGGAGGAGCGCATGGCCGATTGCTCGACGTTTTCGCGCTCGCGGGCCAGCAGGTAGCTGACGATGGCCACGATGGCGAGCACGGCAAGGCAACTGCCCAGGTTGAGGATCAGCTCGGGGTGCGACCTGTAGAGTGCGAAACGCGGTGATCGAGTGGGCATGCGCGCTACTGCTGAGGCAGGGCCATTTGCGGCGGGCGACATTCTAGGGAAGTGCGGATTGTCGGACAACATTTGTCCGACGGAAATGCGTGTGGGGCTGTTTTGCAGCCCAATCCGACCGGTCCGGCGCCCCGGCAAAGCCGCTCCTGCAGGATTTCTGTAGGGGCGGCCTTGTGTCGCGAAACGAGGGCAAAGCCCTCGCCAGCGGTCTCAGGTCAGAAGATGTTCAGTGGGTAATCGACGATCACCCGCACTTCATCGTTGTCGCTGTTGCTGTCGATCGAGGCATAGCCTTGGCTGCCACGGTGGGTGGCATAGCGCAGCTGCACCGCCAGATCCTTCAGGTCACCTTCCTGGAACACATACTTCACGTCCAGGTCCCGCTCCCAGTGCATGGCGTTCTTGCCATCGGCGCGGTAGTAGTCGTAGTGGCTGGTGTCCTGGGTGGCCTTGGCCAGATCCGCCTCACCGCGCGAGTACGACAGTGACGTGCTCAAGCCCGGGATGCCGATACCGGCGAAGTTGTAGTCGTACTGCAGCTTCCACGAACGCTCGTTCGGGGCGTTGAAGTCCGAGTACATGCGTGAGTTGTCCAGGTACACACTGTCGCCCAGGTTGATGTAGTCGAACGGCGTGTTGCCGTTGACCCGCTGGTAGGCGGCGGTGACGCTGTGGTAACCGGCGTTGACCGTGAAGTGCAGGCTGTAGGTGTTGTTGTCGATCTTGCCCAGCAGCGCCTGGCCGGTGTCCTGGGTGTGGTAGAAGTGCACGCCCGGGTTGAGGCTGACCAAGTCGTTGACCACGTAGGTGTAGTCGAAGTCAGCGTAGTACTGGTTCCAGATGTCCTTCAGCTCGGCGGCGTACAGGTTGGTGGTGATGTTCTCGGTACCGCTCCACGACGCGCCCGCCCAGTTCAGGTGCTTGCTCTTGTCGTGCTCATCCAGCGAACCGTAGTAGGTGTCGATACGACGGTGACCGCTCTGGTTGTACGGGTGGGTGAAGCTGACCTGGCCGCCTTCGAGCAGCAGGCCGTCGACGCTGTGGTTGGTCAGGCTCACACCGCGGAAGGTCTGCGGCAGCATGCGGGTTTCACCGCCAGCGATCACCGGGTTGGTGATGAACAGGTCACCGGCTTTCAACTCGGTGTCGAACACCTTGAGCTTGACCGCTGCACCGGCCGTGGAGAACGAGTGCGGGGCGGCGCCCAGTTCACCGTTGTCCTTGATGTGCTCGGGCAGGATGCTGGTGCCGGCATGGCCGCCACCGCCGTCGAGCTTCAGGCCCAGCATGGCGTGGGCGTCGAGGCCGAAGCCGACCACACCCGGGGTGTAGCCGGATTCGAATCGGGCGACCGCACCCTGGCCCCACTCGCGGGTGTCGCGCACGCCGGCGTTGTGGTTGTCGCGGTTGAAGTAGGCATTACGAAAATGCAGGTTGAAGGACGAGCCTTCGATGAAGCCATCAGCCTTGTCTTCATCTGCCTGGGCGGCGAAGGGGATCGTTGCAGTCAACGCAATGAACAGCGGGGTAAAACGAAACGCGGAAGGCACCGGTACTAGCTCCTTTGGTCTGACGGTGGGGCAGTTTTTATTTTTGAATGTGCGTCTTTTTATAGGTGTACGTTACGGCGGGGCTGAGAGTTAGAGCACATAAAAAAAGCCGCTGATCGGCAGCGGCTTTAAAAGGCTAACATATCGGCACCAACGGTGCCCATGGCGTAGCCAAGGGAAAACAGGAGCGGGTGCGACGCGCGATCAGCTATCGGCATTGGCGTCGGTGGAAACTTTCGAAGCTGTCTGTTCTGCGTCTTTGCCGGCGTCAGCCTTGTGTGCCAGGGCTTCGCGGGAGTCTTGGTGAGCAGCGGCAAGTTCTGCAGTACGCGCTACGAAAGCCGGGGATTCTTCGGCCATGGCCAGGGGCGACAACAACAGGGACGACAGAACGAAAACGCTGGCAATACCCATACTGTTGGACATGTTTAAAACTACCTTCTTGCGGGGCAAGTGCTATGAGGACGGGGGTAAAGTTAGTCCGTTTAATGCCCTGGAAACAGCGTCTTTAGTGATAAGCACTGTTGCGCAAAAGGTAATTATCGCTCGGAAAGCAATTGGACTTTAGCCTGAAAGCCCCGTGCTAGACAGCTTGTGCGGTCAATGATGGAAGCAGCCTTGCTCCACGGAACTATCATTTTTGCCAGGTGACATGTGGCGTGTCAGGTCAGATGCTTGTGGCATGGCTTCCGATCACTTCTCGAACCGCGAGGCAGGCACGACATGGCAGCGCGTTCGACCAGGCAAATGCGAGCACAGGCAGCTGCGCTGCATGCAGGCACGCCGACAGTCACCAGCCCTTTCCGTACATTGACGCTTTACCGTGCGGCGCGTACCCCGGGCGTTTTGCCGCGCCTGTTGATCGAACGTACAGTCAAGGATCCGTCAACCCGGGCAACACGGATATTCGGTGCGCGAGCCTTGCTCAACGAGGCGACCGCAAACGCCGACGCGGTTACGGTCACTGCCCTTGACGGTCGACCCTTGTCATTGCATACCGCAGACGGCGATCTCTCCCTGCGTTTACTGGACAGTGCCGGGCGCCCGTTCTGGTCGCTCAATGCTCAACAGACGGCGACTGCAATGACCTACGAAGCAGCCTCGCTCAGTGGGCGGCCACTGTCGTTGACGGAAACGGCTGCCGGTGCCGCAGGTCGTGTACGTGAACGCTATAGCTATGCACCTGCGGGAAAAGCGTACTGGAAGGCCCACAATCTCGCTGGACGTTTGTGGGAATCCTGCAACAACGCAGGCATCGACCGATCTCTCGGCCTGTCATTGACGGGCCAATCCTTGGCGTTCGAGCAATGCCTTTTGAAGGTTGCAATAGAACAGCCGGATTGGTCTCGTACCACAGAAGAAGATGTTGAGGCTCCCCTGAAAGTTTTGAATCAGCTCGACGCCACCGGCGCCCTGCTGAGTACCACTCATGCCGCCGGTGTCACTACCTTCGAGCGTTACGGCATCAGCGGCGCACGCGAGCAGACGCGGGTCCGTTACATGAAGGGTGGCAAGGTCGAGGAAGCCGTCACCTTGCGCGAGTCTCGTTATGCCGCGGATTCCAGATTGCTGGAGCAGATGACTGGTAACGGCGTCGTCGACCGATATGAATATGACGCTCGAATCCCTCGCCTCAAGCGACACCTGACCGCTCGCCCTGCAGGCCATCCTCTGGGTAGCCTGCTGATCAGTGATCTGCATTACGAACACGATCCAGCCGGCAATATCCTGAGCCTCGATGATCAGGGTGCGGATCCGGAATGGCATAACAATTTGGAGACCACGGGGCTTCGGCGATACGCCTATGACACGCTGAACCGTCTGGTTTTTGCATCGGGTCGAGAGCGGGTACCTGCGGCCCGGCATCATCCCTTATCAGGCGCCCGTGCTGACCCGAGCGCTGGCCAAGTTTGGGCGCCCTACACGGAAGAGTATTCCTATGATGACGGGAACAATCTCTGGCTGATTCGGCATAACGCAGGAGAAGGTCAGCGCACGGTCGAACTGGAAGTTGCCCGGAGCAGCAATCGTGCTGTTGTGAAAGGCCAAGGCTTGGCATTCGGGACGGGATTCTTGCCTGGAGGTCTGCAGAAACAGCTAGCCGATGGCAATACTCTGCACTGGCATACGGACAACCAACTCAAGGCTGTCAGCCTGGTCAGGCGCAAGTATGAAGATGATGACGGTGAACGCTATCACTACGCTGAGGGTGGGAGCCGGACTCGCAAAGTTCACTCGGTAAAAGTCGGTAACGGCAGGCAGACCAGCTTGACCACGTATTCCCACGCTTTCGAAGTGCGCCAGCGGTTGCTGGCCGGTGCGTCCGAACTCCAGCGTCATCTGGTCATCACAACGGTGGGTACCGCTCGTTTGGTGATGAACGAGCTCAAGAGTGAGGTGCAATTGCGCTTTGCCTTCAGCGATCACCTGAACAGTTCGGGCGGTGAGACGGACGCCGCTGGCAAGGTCATCGCTCGTGAGGAATATGCGCCTTATGGCGGGACTGTTGGCGCGGATGAACCTGCGACTGAAGTCGACAGCATGACGCAACGAGCGCTGCGCCATGCGGGCAAGGAACGGGATGCGACGGGGTTGTATTGCTACGGTTGGCGCTATTACCAACCGGAAATCGGACGTTGGTTGAGTGCTGATCCTGGAGGTACGCTGGATGGAATAAATTTGTTTCGAATGGCAAAGAACTCACCCGTGAGTTTCCTTGATGCCGATGGCCAGAACTCAATCGATCTCAATGAGCTTGTTGACCAGGAACTGCCTGGGTATCCGTCTACTCCTGATGTGGTCGCGCGCCTGAATGAGAGATCCGATAACGACGATGTGATGGATTCTGAAATTGACCATATTGTGCACGCTGAGAAGTACACAGTGCATTCTCAGTACAAGAATGTGGACGACTGGGTTGGGTTTCGAAATGAGTTCAGGCCTCATGTGTGGGTGTTTAGAAGTAACTTCAGAATGCCGGAGACACTCACGCACGCCTCAACAGTGGTCCTTGAGCAATACAGAAGAATATCAAAATTCCATGGTTTCTACGGACAGCTGCCAAAAACTTTGTTGCGGTGGGATGTGATCAATAAAGATGCGATTTCAGCTGTGACCCTTACTCCAGAGGAAGGGCTTTTATCACCTGAAGAGCGTAAGCGTATAATTACCGAGCGTTTTTTGGCAAGCCGTGGGAACGGCCGGCATACTCAAAGGATAGTGGAGGCACTTGGCATGGAAGTTACTGGCGTTGAGTTGCATTCAGTGTTGCACATGGAATTTTTGTACGACGTTGAAGTCATAGCCATTCACATCAAGCCGTCGGCGAATGATAACTTCAGAGCGGATTTGGAGAGGGGAGAGGAGCGAGACCATCGCCAGAGTAATAAAAATTGGTTTTCGAAAAAATACCATTTAATTCGTTACTATGTCAGTGACCGACTGCGGCAGTTGAGGGCGTGTGGGGGGAGAGCAGCGGCAATGTAGCTCAATCAAATTGTGCATCTGGTATGCCTGCCAGGCAGACGTATGCCAAAAGTGTTTGAACCCGCCACGCTACGCACAAAAACGTCCCCACCATGCATCAACGCGATCGCCTTGACGATTGCTAGACCCAAACCATGGTTACCGCCGCCACTGTTGCTGCGCGCCGCATCCACCCGGTAGAACCGCTCGAACAATAACGGCAGGTGCGCATCGTCGATGGCCGGCCCCGGGTTGCTCACGGCAATGCAGACCTGCTCCGGCCCCGCTTCAATCTGCACCTCGATCACCTGGTGCGGCGCCGTATGCTGCACGGCGTTGTTCAGCAGATTGATCAACGCCCGACGCAGCTGAGCTTTTTCGATGGGCGCCTGGGCATCGCCGCTGACGGTCACGCTGACCTGCGCGTCTTCGAGGATGTAGTCCAGGTAATCGAGGGTGGTGGCCACTTCCTCGGCCAGCGAGGCCTGGGTCAGGGCGGTGGCCTTGCTGCCCTGGTCGGCGCTGGCGAGGAACAGCATGTCGTTGATGATGCTGCGCAGGCGCTCCAGCTCTTCCAGGTTCGACTGCAGCACTTCGAAGTAATGCTCGGCGCTGCGCCCGCGGGTGAGGGCGACCTGGGTCTGGCCGATCAGGTTGGTCAGCGGCGAGCGCAGTTCGTGGGCAACGTCGGCGTTGAAGGCTTCGAGCTGCGAATAGGCCTGGCTGACCCGGTCCAGCGCGGCATTGAAGGCACCGGCGAACTGCGCCAGTTCCGGCGCCAGGTTCTGCGTCTGCAAGCGCCCATCCAGGCGCGGCGGTGCCAGGGCCTGGGCCTCGATGGACAGCGCCAGCAGCGGTCGCAGGCCGATGCGCGCCACCCAGTAACCCAGCACCGAAGCCAGCAGTACACCGAGTACCGCCAGGCCGACAATGGCCACCAGCAGGCTGTGCTGCGCCTGCCAGAAGGTCTCGGTGTCGATGCCGATCAGAAAGCGCAGCGGCGGGCGCTCGCCCAAAGCCGGCAGTTCGCTGACCAGCACCTTGTACGGGTAGAGGTGGTCGGGCAGGTGCAGGTCGCGCATGCCTTGCGGGCCCTCGGCGAAGGCGCGGACCAGCTCGCTGGGCTGGCCGTACTCGTAGGCGGGGTTGCTGCTGACCACCCAGAAGCGGATGCGCTTGTCTTCTTCGCTGAGCAGGTTGAGCTTGTTGTTGATCTTGGCCCAGTGCTCGGGTGTGCCGAAGCGGTTGAGGGTGGATTCGAGCACGCTGAAGCGCGCATCCAGTTCCGCCGCCGGCAACAGGTCGAGGCTGCGGTCGACCTGGCGGTACAGCGCCGAGCCGATCAGCACGAATACCCCCAGCGCCACCAGGATGAACAGTGCCGACAGGCGCAGGGCGATGGAGTTAAGCGGCGCGGTTTTCCAGGACATAGCCCATGCCTCGGATGGTGTGCAGCAACTTGTTGTCGAACGGCCCGTCGAGCTTGGCACGCAGGCGCTTGATGGCCACTTCGACGACATTGGCATCACTGTCGAAGTTGATGTCCCAGACCAGCTCGGCGATGGCGGTCTTGGAGAGGATTTCGCCCTGGCGCCGGGCCAGCACGCTGAGCAGCGAGAATTCCTTGGCGGTCAGCTCCAGGCGCTGGCCGGCGCGGCTGGCCTTGCGCGCCATCAGGTCGATCCACAGATCGCCGACCTGGATCTGCAACGGCTCGTGAGTGCTACTGCGGCGGGTCAGGGCCTGCAGCCGGGCGACCAGTTCGAGGAACGAGAACGGCTTGCCCAGGTAATCGTCGGCGCCTTCGCGCAGGCCGTGGATGCGGTCTTCGACGCGCTCGCGGGCGGTGAGCATGATCACCGGCGTCTGCTTGCGCGCGCGCAGTGCGCGCAGCACGCCGTAGCCGTCCAGGCCGGGCAGCATCACATCGAGCACGATCACTGCGTAGTCGCCCTCCAGGGCTAGGTGCAGGCCGTCGATGCCGTCCCGTGCAAGGTCGACGGTAAAGCCCTGCTCGGTCAGGCCGCGATGCAGGTAGTCGGCAGTTTTTTCTTCGTCTTCGATGATCAGCACACGCATGGTCTTGTCCTAGCTGGCACTTGGCGCCGCCGCACGGGCGGCCTGGCGGCGGTGGAACAGGCGCTCCAGGGCCAAGTATATGACCGGGGTGGTGAACAGCGTCAGCGCCTGGCTCACCAGTAGCCCGCCGACCACCGCAATGCCCAGCGGCTGGCGCAGCTCGGCGCCGGCACCAAAGCCGAACATCAGCGGCACCGCGCCCAGCAGGGCGGCAAGTGTGGTCATGATGATCGGCCGGAAGCGCGTCAGGCACGCCTGGTGAATCGCCTGCTCGGGTGTCATGCCGTGGTGGCGCTGGGCTTCCAGGGCGAAGTCGATGAGCAGAATGCCGTTCTTCTTGACGATGCCGATCAGCAGCACCACGCCGATCAGGCCCATGATGCTGAAGTCCTGGCCCATCGCCCAGAGCAAGATCAACGCACCCAGGCCGGCCGAGGGCAGGGTGGAAATGATGGTCAGTGGGTGGACGAAGCTCTCGTAGAGCACGCCGAGGATGATGTACACCGCCACCAGTGCGGCGAGGATCAGCCATGGCTGGCTCGACAGCGAACTCTGGAAGGCCTGGGCCGCCCCCTGGAAGTTGCCGCTGATCGAGTCGGGCATGCCCAGTTCACGCTGGGTGCGTTCGAGGATCTTCACCGCATCGCCCAGGGCCACGCCGGGGGCCAGGTTGAACGACAGGTTGGCCGCCGGGAACAGGCCGTCGTGGCTGATCGACAGTGGGCCGGTGCTCGGCGGCGCGACATGCGCCAGGGCCGACAGTGGCACCATCTCGTTGGTCAGCGGCGAGCGCAGGTAGAAGAAGTTCAGGCTCTCGGCCTTGCCGCGCTGCTTCGCGTCCAGCTCGAGGATTACCTTGTACTGGTTGGTCTCGGTCTGGAACTCGCTGATCTGCCGCTGGCCGAAGGCGTCGTACAGCGCCTGGTCGACATCGGTGGTGGTCAGGCCGAAGCGCGCCGCGGCCTGGCGGTCGATGTCGATGCGGGTAACGCTGGCGCCCAGTTGCAGGTCGTTGGACAGGTCGCGGAACACCGGGTGTTCCCGCAGGCGGTCGGTCAGGCGCTGGGTCCACAGGTTCAGCGCCACGCCGTCGTTGCTCTTGAGCACGTACTGGTACTGGGTGCGCGAGGGGCCGGAGCTGAGGTTGATGTCCTGGCCGGCACGCATGTACAGGACGATGCCCGGCACCTGGGCCAGCTTCGGTCGCAGCCGGTCGATCAGCTCGCTGGCCGACACGTCGCGCTCACCACGCGGCTTGAGGGCGATCCAGAAGCGGCCGTTGGCGATGGTCTGGTTGCTGCCGGTGACCCCCACCGAATGGGAGTAGGCCTGCACTGCCGGGTCTTCACCGATGACCTTCGCCAGCGCCAGATGCTTCTCGACCATCGACGGGTACGACACGTCCGCCGCCGCCTCGGTGGTGCCGAGGATGAAACCGGTGTCCTGCAGCGGGAAGAAGCCCTTGGGGATGCCGATGTAACCGACCACAGCCAGGGCCAGGGTCACGCCGAACACGCCGAGGGTCAGGCGTTGGTGGGCGAGGGCACGGTTCAGGCCTTTTTCGTACCACTTCACCAGGCGCTCGCCAAAGCCACCATGCTGCTCGCCGGGCGGGCGGCGCATGAACAATGCGCACAAGGTGGGTGCCAGGGTCAGCGACACCATCACCGAAATCAGGATGGTCGAGGTGGCGGTCAGGGCAAACTCCTTGAACAGCCGGCCGACCACCCCGCCCATGAACAGCAGCGGGATGAACGCGGCGATCAGCGAGAAACTGATCGACACCACGGTGAAGCCGATCTCGCCCGCGCCTTTGAGCGCCGCCGTACGGCTGTCGTCGCCGGCCTCCAGGTGACGGTGGATGTTCTCGACCACGACGATGGCGTCGTCGACCACGAAGCCCACCGAGATGACGATGGCCACCAATGTGAGGTTGTTCAGGCTGAAGCCCAATACATACATCAATGCGCAACTGGCGATCAGCGACACTCCGAGCACGCTGGACACCACCAGGGTCGCCGACCACTGGCGCAGGAACAGCGCCATCACCCCGATCACCAAGGCCACGGCGATCATCAGGGTCAGCTCCACTTCGTGCAAAGAGGCGCGGATGGTCTGGGTACGGTCCTGCAGTACCGACACTTCGATCGACGCCGGGAGCATTTCCTGCAGCTTGGGCAGGGCCGCCAGCACCCGGTCGACTGTGTCGACGATGTTCGCCCCGGGCTGGCGGAACACCACCAGGTTGAGCCCCGGTTGGTCGCCGGACCAGGCTTTGACGTAGGCGTTCTCGGCGCCGTTGATGACCTTGGCCACGTCCTTGAGGTGCACTGGCGCGCCGTTACGGTACGAGACGATCAGCTGGGCGTAGTCCTCGGGGTGGAACAGCTGGTCGTTGGCGGCGATGGTCGAGACGCTGTGTTCGCCGTACAGCGCGCCCTTGGCCAGGTTCAGGCTGGTCTGCTGAATGGCCTGGCGCACATCGGCCAGGGTCAGACCGATGGCGGCGAGCTTTTCCGGCTGGGCCTGCACGCGAATGGCCGGGCGCAGTTGGCCGGTGATGTTGATCAGGCCGACCCCTTCGATCTGGCTGAGCTGGCGCGCCAGCAAGGTCTCGGCGTAGTCGCTGAGGTCATTGCCGGGCATCTGTGCGGAGCTGACGGTGAGCACCAGCACCGGGCTGTCGGCCGGGTTGACCTTGCGCCAGGTCGGCGGGTTGGGCAGGTCCTGGGGCAGACGCGCAGTGGCGGTGTTGATCGCCGCCTGGACTTCCTGGGCGGCGGTGTCGATGTTCTTGTCGAGGGTGAATTGCAGGATCAGCGTGGTCGAGCCCAGCGCACTGCTGCTGGTCATCTGGGTCATGCCGGGGATGGCACTGAACTGCACCTCCAGCGGCGTGGCCACCGACGATGCCATGGTTTCCGGGCTGGCACCGGGCAGCTGGGTGGTGACCTGGATGGTCGGGAAATCCGCTTCGGGCAGCGGTGCCACCGGCAGCCGCGGGAAGGCGATGGCGCCCAGCAGCACCAGGGCGAAGGTCAGCAGCAGGGTGGCGATCGGGTGGTCGATGCACCAGGCCGAGACACCGTTGCGGGTATTCATGGCTGGCTCCTGCGCTCAGCCATTTGCGCCGGCGGCGGGGCGTCCGGGGTGACCTCGACCCGCGAACCCGGCTTGAGCCGTGACTGGCCGTCGAGCACCAGGCGCTCGCCCGGCTTGACCCCGGCGATGATGTTCAGGCCACTGTCCTGATACAGCACCTTGACCGGCACGGCGGTGACCTTGTCACCGTCCAGGCGGTAGACGAAGTGCCCGTCGACACCCCGCTGCACCACCGGGGGCGGCACCACCAGTGCGTTCTCCTCGACCGCAGTACGCAGGCGGATGGTGACCAGCTGCCCCGGCCACAGGCGACCGTCTTTGTTGTCGAATTCGGCCTTGACCCGTACCGTGCCGGTATTGGCCGAGATCTGGTTGTCGATCAGCGCCAGATGCCCTTCGCCGAGCAGGTTGCGTTCGCCGTCGGCGTCCATGTACGCCTCGACCAGCGCCGGGGTTGGCGCCTTGAGCAGGGCCTGCAGGGTCGGCAGCATCTGTTGCGGCAGGGCGAACTCGACGGCGATCGGGTCGATCTGGGTGACGCTGAACAGGCCTTGGGTATCCGTGGTGCGCACCAGGTTGCCGGGGTCGACATTGCGGATGCCGACACGCCCGGTCACCGGCGAGCGGATCTGCGTGTACGACAGTTGCACCTCGGCATTGGCGATGGCTGCCTGGTTACCTTTGACCGTGGCTTGCAGCTGGTTGACCAGCGCCTGCTGTTGGTCGAGGGTTTGCTTGGACACGCCATCGTCGGTGCTGAGCAGGCGGTAGCGCTTGAGGTCGACACCGGCCACCTGGATCTGTGCCTGGCTCTGGCCAAGCTGGGCGCGGGCCTGGTCGAGCGTGGCGCGGATTGCGCGGTCATCCAGGGTGGCGAGCAGGTCGCCTTCCTTCACCCACTGGCCTTCCTTGACCAGTACCTGGGTCAGCACGCCTTCGACCTGTGGTCGCACTTCGACGCTGTGCAGTGAAAGCACCGAGCCGATGGCGCTGGCGTAACGCGGCACGTCCTGCTGGGCGACGCTGACCACGCGCACCGGGATCGCCGCTTGCGCATGGGGCGCGGTGGCTTGCTGGCGTTGGCTATACCAGCTACCCAGGGCCACCACGGCGAGCAGCGCCAACGCGGCGAGAACAGCGGAACGGGAAGGACGTCGCATCGGCGCGGGCACCTTGGCCAAGGGGTGGGGAACGGAGGTGTGTATTGGAGTTTATAGCGCTGTGACCGGGTCGGCAGCGTGACAGCCGGCTGACAGCGGTGACAGGTTGGGGGAGGTTGGATTTTGGGGTGTCCGTCTTGAGTCTTGTGGTGATGCGCAAATCCCAGCTGCAGGGATATTCCGAATCTGAAACCAAATACTTCAAGAGCGCAGGGGTGACTAACTATCCTACGCGCTCTGTCGGATGGCGTCTGATAGGCGGGGAACTGCTTCAGCGATAACCGAAGAGGTCGAACTTGCTTACCTAGAACCCGATAAAGGCATAGTAGACCGGTGCTTCAGCAGTGGTCTGCAATCCTCGACCCTGCAACTCATTCACCAGTTCAGGCTGCTCCACATGCAGCATCCACTCAGCCCCGTTCCCTGAGGACGCCTGCGCTAGCGCCCCGGCAAAGGCCGCCATGTCCGGTAGCCAAGCGGTAAACCCATTGCCCTTGAGCGCGCTGGTGGTCATCCCCAGTGCCTCGCAGATAGCCACCTTGGCCGCGATGTCGTCGCGATCCGCCTGCCGCGAAGCCTGCACCAGCGCCAGCAGCGTCGGGTCCACCGGCAGTGTGCCGTGGATCAGCACGGGCCCTTGCTCCCAGGCCTCGGGTGGGCAGTCCTTGTTCTCTGGCCGCAGCGGAATATGCGGATTGATTTCCACCGGGTAGATGCGACAGACCAGCGGTCGGTTTTCATAAATGGTGCACAGGTCATTGTCGTCGAGGTTGCGACAGCGCCCCGGGTTGAATGCGGCAAAGGTCACCGAAACGCGCACTTCGCTGCCGCCGCAAGGCACCGGATACGAGCGACGCAGCACATGCTCGCGCTGATCTACCGGCATCCCCGGCCCATCGGTCACGAAGCCTTCGATCAAGACCACCACCTGGCCACCGCCTGCAGTCCACTGACGCGCCTCGTCCAAGGTCAGCGGTACGTGGTGGCCGGTGCAGCACTTGCCACAACCGGTACAGGCAAAACGCAGGCTGTCGTTCACTTGTCGTCCGGGTTCCATTCGCTGATGTAGGCCTGCTGCTGCTTGCGGTCATACAGGCACAACTCGGTGCCGGTGCGTTGCTGCATATGGTTCTGTGGATAGACCCCTTCGATCAGCAGGGCGCTGAAACCAATCTGGTCATCGAACTCCGCTGGTTTGCCGCGGGCGTGGGCATCCTTGAACTGGCTGGCCTTGAGGCAGGCTTTGAGCATCTGCTGGCGTTGCTCGTTCCAGGCCTGGCTGCTGGAGGCCTGGGCAACACCGCTGAACAGGGCGCAGGCGATCAGGAGAGAGCTGAAAAACTTCATACGCGGTTCCGGGAGTTGATCCGAGGGGCGCGAATTATGCCCGAGTCACCCCTGGCGGCAAGCCTGGGAGTTTGTCGCTGAATATAACAACACGAGCTTCAGCGCTCGGCAAACACCACGGTCCGTGCCGCCGTCACCAGGCAGTCGGTCAGGTCGGGCGAAGAGAACTTGGTGAGGATGGCATTGGCCCCGGCCAGCTTGGCTTTCTCGCTGCTCATGGCGCTGTCCAGCGAGGTGTGCAGCAACACGTAGAGGTGCTGGAAGTCCGGGGTCTCGCGCAGGGTACGGGTGAAGGCGTAGCCATCCATCTCGGACATTTCGATGTCCGAGACGATGATGTTGATCTCTTGCGCGGTGCCTTGCAGCTCCAGCAGCACGTTCATCGCATCCTTGGCGCTGCGTGCGGTGTGGCAGTCGATGCCGAGGTTGCGCAGGGTGTGCACCGACTGTTGCAGCGCCACCTGGCTGTCGTCGACCACCAGGATGTTGGCGGCGGCCAGCAGGCTGGCGTCTTCCTCGCTCAATTCACCTGGCTGTGGCTCCGGCTCGGGCGGGGCGATGCCGTGGATGACCTTCTCGATGTCCAACACCTGAACGAGCGTGTTGTCGACCCGGGTCACGCCAGTGATGAACGATCGGTTGCCCGAGCCGAACGGCGGCGGCTTGATGTCGGTGCTCAGGCAATGGACGATGCGGCTCACCGCCTGCACGTGCAGGCCTTGGCGCGAGCGGCTGATCTCGGTGACGATCAGGCAGCCACCGTGCGGGTCGGCAAGCGGGCGTTCGCCGATGGCCCGGGACAGGTCGATCACCGACAGCGAGTTGCCGCGCAGGGTCGCCACGCCTTTCACGTGCGGGTGCGACTCGGGCAGCTTGGTCAGTGGCGGGCAGGGGATGATCTCGCTGACCTTGAGCAGGTTGATTGCCATCAGCTTCCCGCTGCGCAGGGTGAACAGCAGCAGCGACAGCGAGTCCGCGCGGGCATTTTGCGTGGCCATGGTGACCTTCGTGGGAGACAGGGGATACCGGGTTATCGGCCCAGGTCGTCCGGGCTTTAGTCCACCGTTCAGTTAACAGGGCCGAGATCTTGTAGGAGCGGGCTTGACCCGCGAAGCAAGCGACGCGGTGGATGGCACGGGCTTCGCCCGTGTTCGCGGGGCAAGCCCGCTCTTACAAGGGGCTGTGTTGCTTTGCGGTCAGCGTTCGCGCAGGGCCTCGCGGGCGCGGTTCAGTGGTTTGATCAGGTAATCGAGGATGGTCTTCTCGCCGGTACGGATATCCACCGTGGCAATCATCCCCGGCACGATCGCGAAGTGCTTGCCGGCCTTGTTGGTCAGGCTGTCCTGCTCGGTGCGGATGAACACCCGGTAGTAGTAGATCTCCGGTTTCACTTCGTCCTGCAGGGTGTCTGGCGATATCCCCACCACTTTGCCATCCAGCCCGCCATACACCGAGTAGTCATAGGCACTGATCTTGACCTTGGCCGCCTGGTCGGGGTGGATGAAGGCGATGTCCCGTGGGGCGATGCGCGTTTCGATCAGCAGGCGCTCGTCCATCGGCACGATCTTCATCACCTGCCCGCCAGGCTGCACCACGCCGCCCAAGGTGTTGACCTCGATGTCCTTGACGATGCCGCGTACCGGCGAACGCAGGGTCAGGCGGGTCAGCGAATCGCTGCGCCCGCGGATCACTTCCGACAGGCTGTCGGCTTCGGCACTGGCCTTGGCCAGCTCTTCACGCGCGCGCACCAGGTACTCGGAGCGGGCCTCATTGGCCTTGAGCTCCAGCTCCGAGCGCTGGCGGTTCAGGCGGATCACTTCGACCCGGCTGGAGGCGCCCATCTTGGCCAGGTTCTCGGTGATCTTCAGTTCCGCGCGCACCAGCCGCAGCGAATCCTCGATGCCGGCCAGGGTCTGCTCCAGGCCACGGCGGCGGGTTTCGTACAGCGCCGTCTCGGCATCGATCAGGTCGGGCGAATCGTGCAGGCTTTCAGGGAAGCTCAGCGGCTTGCCGGTGACCTCGGCTCGCAGGCGCGCCACGCTGGCCTTGGCCGCACGGTACTTGGCTTCGCTTTCGCCAACGCTGGACGCGGTCTTGGTCGGGTCAAGCTGGGCAAGCACCTGGCCGCGCTCGACCAGGTCACCTTCGGCCACGTTCATCTCGGCGACGATGCCGCCTTCGAACGACTGGATCACCTGCTCGCGTGAACTGGGGATCACCTTGCCGGTGCCGGTGGACACCTCGGTTACCTCGAACCAGGCGGCCCAGGCCAGGAACGCGGCGAGCATGATTGCGCAGATTGTGATGATGCGGCCGGCGCGCAGCACGGCCTGGTCGTCCTGGCCGTCCAGGTAGGAGGCGGGGAGTTCGTGGTTGCTCATGCCTGCGCTCCTTGCAGCTTGGCCAGGGCGGCGTCGCGTTTGTCGTCGATGACGATGCGCCCGCCGTCCAGCACGATGATGCGATCCACACGCTGTAGCACGCTGAGGCGGTGGGTAGCGATCACCAGAGTACGGCCCTGGCAGAAGCGATCGAGGTTATCCAGCAGCTTGCGCTCGGTGACGTCGTCGAGCGAGGCGGTGGGCTCGTCGAGCAGCAGCACCTGCGGTTGGCGAACCAGCAAACGTGCCAGCACCAAGGCCTGGCGCTGCCCGCCGGACAGGCCCACGCCGCCTTCGAGAATCAGATGGTCGAGGCCCTTGGGCAGGTGCCGGACGAAATCCAGAGCCCCGGTGGCGGCCAGCGCGGCTACCAGTTCCTGATCGCTGGCCTGGCCGGCGCCGAGGGTGAGGTTTTCCCGCAGGGTGCCGTGGAACAGCCGTGCGTACTGGGCCAGCAGGCCGACGTCACGGCGCAGGTCGGCCGGGTCGAGGTGGGCCATGGCAATGCCGTCGAGGCTGACTTCGCCCTGGCTCAGGTCCATGGCGCCGCCCAGTGCCTGCAGCAGGGTCGATTTGCCAGCACCGTTGCGCCCGAGCACAGCGATGCGCTCGCCGGGCTGGATGTCGAGCTGGCCGATGCTCAGCACCGGTTGCGCTTCCGGGCTGTAGCGGAAGTGGGCCTGGCGCAGCGCATATTCGCCACGGATCGCCGGCAGGTGCACGCGGGCCTCGCCTTCGGGGTGGTCGACCGGCGCCTGCATCAGTTTGTCCAGGCCTTGCAGGGCCACCTTGGCCTGCTGCCAGCGGGTCAGTACGTGGGTCAGTTGAGCCAGCGGTGCCATCATCCGTGACGACAGCATCGAGGCCGCCACCAGGCTACCGGTGGTGAGGTCGCCGGCAATCACCATCGGCGCGCCGATCACGATGACCACGGCAAACACCGCACCCTGCACGTTCTGGGTCCAGGTCACCAGGCCGTTGGTCAGGGTGCGCAGGCGCAGGCTGGTGTGCGCGCAGGCGGCGTTGTACTGGTTCCACTGGCGCTCGAAGCGCGCCTCGGCCTGCAGCGCCTTGATCTCGTCCAGGCCCTGGATGCTCTCCACCAGCATGGCGTTGCGCAGCGACGACTCGCGCATCGAGGCATTGGCCAGTGCCGCCAGACGTCGCTGCGCCAACAGCCCCGGGATGACCATGGCCAGCAGCGCCACCAGCGGGATGAACACCAGCACCCCGCCGATCAGCCAGAACACCAGCAGGAACAGCAGGAAAAACGGCAGGTCGGCTAAGGCCGTGGCGGTACTCGAAGTGATCAGGTCACGGATCGACTCCAGCTCGCGCAGCTGCGAAATGAACGACCCGGTGGATTTCGGCCGTGCCGAATTGCGCAGGCGCAGCGCGTGGCCGTAGACCAGGTCAGACACCCGCAGGTCGGCACGCTTGCCCAGCAGGTCGGTGACCTTCAGCCGCAGCAGGCGCATGCTGAAGTCGAACACCAGCGCCAGCACCACGCCGCCGAACAGCACGTACAGGGTCGGCAGGGACTCGGCGGGGATCACCCGGTCATACACCTGCATCGAAAACAGCACCCCGGCCAGGGCCAGCACGTTGGCCACCAAGGATGCGACCATCACCTGGCCATACGGGCGCAGGTCGCGCAGCACGATACGGGTGAACCAGTGGCGATCGTAGGGCGCGGTGTAGTCGTCGGTGCGCACATCGCGCAGCGGCCGTGCCGGGCGCATCAAGGCCACGCGGTTGATGCGCCCTTCGAGCGCTTCGCGAGGCAGGCGTGAGGTCAGGCGCTGGTCGCCGGCAAATACCACGGCCAGCTCGTTTTCCTCGGTCACCGCCTCGACGGTAGCCAACTGGCCATCGTCCAGTTCCAGCACCAGCGGCGTGCGCCACTGGCGCAGGGCCTTGGCGTCGTAGCGCACGAAGCGCAAGGTCAGCCCTGCCTGGCGCGCCATGTGCCGGAGGATTTCATCCAGCGGTCGCGCATCTTCGACTGCCGCCAGGCGAATGCGCTGGGGCGAAACATCCAGACGATAGTGGTGGGCGACCTGCAGCATCACTTCCAGCCAGGGGCCGAGATCAGGGCGGTGCACCACAGCCGGCTCCGGGTTCTGCGCCTGACCGGCCTGGGTCAGCTTGACGGTATCGTTCATGGCTCGATTTCCACCCCTTGCAGGTTGCGCCCTTCCAGCCCGAAGGCGGTACGCAGGGCGCCGGAGTTGTACAGGCAGTCGACATCCAGGCGCAGCAGGTCGGAGCGGGTGCCGGCGAGTTCGAAGCGTGACTGGTAGATCTCTTGCTCGGCGTTGAGCAGGTCGAGCAAGGGCCGGGTGCCCAGGTCCAGGTATTGCCTGCCATACAGTTCGCGGGCTTCCTGGATGCTGGCCTGGCGCGCTTCCAGCGAATTCAGGCGCCGGCCCAGCCCGGACGTCTGCGCCATGGCTTCGGCCAGGCCGCGGCGGGCCTGCAGGCGCGCGGCGTCTTCGGCGGAGTCGGCGGCGCTCAGTGCATGGCCGGCGGCGCGGCTGCGGGCGCTGATGGCGCCACCTTGGTAGATGGGCACCTCGACATTCAGATAGATGCCCGCCTGGGTACGGTCCAGGCTGCGGTTGTCGCGGTTGTAGTCGTTATCCAAGTAGTGATTGACCTGGGGTTGCAGCGACAGCGTGGGGTAGGCTTCGGCCTTGGCCTGGGCCAATTCGGCCTGAGACTGGGCGCGCAAGGCCAGGGCCATCAGCACGGCTGGCAAGCGGTCGCTGCCGCCTGAAGAGCGCTTGCACGCCTGGTTCAGCTCCGGTGGTGATGCCTCGGCCAGGGCCGGCGGTGCCACCCGGCCAAGCAGTTCGGCCAGGGTCGAACGCCAGCGTTCGTACTGCGACTGGTATTCCTCGAGGGTGGCGCGGGCGCCTTCCACCCGCGACTCGGCCTGGACCACATCGGAGCGGGTGCTGGCGCCCATGTCGCTGCGCTGGCGGGCCATGCCGGCGATGTCGCCGACGCCGCGGATCTGGTCGCGGGCGATGACCATCAGCTGTTCATAGCGACGGGTTTCGATCCAGGCGTAGGCGGTGTCGCGGGCGAGGTCGTCGACCACCAGCAGGATGTTGGCCTGGGCCCGGGTAGCGGCGGCCTGCGCGGCACTGACGGCATTGTCGACCTTGCCGAAGTCGTAGAGCATCTGCTTCAACGACAGATTCAGCGCCTGGCTGTTGCGGTCGCCGCCATAGCCGGTGTCATAACCGGTGCGCAGACCGCCGGAAATCTGTGGGTAGTAACCGGCACGGGCGACGTTGATGCCTTCGCCCTGCTTGTAGAGGTTGCCGACGGCTTCGGCGATGCTCGGGTGCCACTGCGCGGCGGTCAGCACCGCCTCGGCCAGCCCCAGGCGGTCGCCATTGTTGTTGGACTGCCCGGAAGGCGGGCGAGCGGGGATGGCGTCGGGCGCGTCGCGCATCAATGACGGCCCAATGGTGCGCAGTCTGGGGTCTATGTCATCGGCTGCCTGGGCAACCGGATTCAGGTTCAATACCAGGAGCCCGAAGGCTCCCAGCCACAGCGGTGACAGCGGACTGCTTCGCTTCACGAAATTCCCTTACTGCTGATCGTCCTTGCCGCCAGGCAGTGTGCCCGGCGGGTTGCAGCGGCCTCAGACGACATGGATGCTGTTCTGCACCCAGAGGTGGTGGCTTGGGTCTTCCTGGGCCGTGTACTGGTTATAGTCGATGCCGTCGACGCTCTGGTTCCCGACCAGGGTCCAGTTGTCCGTCATGTGCACCGAGTCTTTGTCATCCCCTTTGATGATCAGCGTGTCGTTGCCGGTTTCGGTGATCTTCACCACGTCCGCCAGGTTGAGGGTCAGTGCTACCGCACTGGTGTCGTTGAGGTCGATCACCTCGATATTGTGGATACGGTCAGCCAGGGTGCCCAGGTCGATGCTGGCATCGCCGCCGCCCCACAGCAGGGTGTCGGTACCGGTGCCGCCATTGACGCTGGCGAAGTTCTGGTCGACCACTTCGAGGGTGTCGTTGCCCGCGCCGCCTTCCAGGCTGATGTGCCCGCCCTGGCTGCCGATCAGGTGGTCGTTGCCGTCGGTGCCGGCGATAACCTCGCTGGAGGCTGAAGCTGCGACGCTGGCCACGGCCACGCTGTCGTCGCTGGTGTTGGCCACCAGCGCGGAGAAGGTGGTGAGGCCGGCGGCGTTATCCAGGTTGACGGTCAGCGTGGCGGTGTCGGTGGTGCCGTTAGGGTGGGTCAGCTCATAGGTGAAGGTATCGTGCTGGCCGATCACTGCCGAGGTCAGCCCGCTGTTGAGGGTGTAGGTGTAGCTGCCGTCTGCATGCACCAGCAGTGTGCCGTAGGTGCCGGCCACGCTGACCCCGTTGTGGCCGGGGATGGTGAAGGTGTTGGCGGCCGTCAGCACGCTCAGCACGGTCAATGCCGAACCCAAGGTGTCGGAGCCCGACGGGTCGGTGATCAGGTTGCCGCTGGCCACCGTGGCGCTGCTGACCACGTACTCGGTGAGGTACGTGGTGGTGGTGTTGAGGCTGGTGGTGATCGAGCTTGCCAGGCCGATGCCGCCGGCGCTGACCACGATGTGATAGGTGCCCGCGCCCTGATTCTGGAAGGTGTAGCCGGAGCCGCCACCGAGCAGGCTGACCAGCGAGCTGCCCGTGACCGACTGCACCAACACGTACTGGCCGGTGCTGGTGTTGAGCTTGAGCAGCTGGATGGTGGTGCCGTTGAGCAGGCTCAGCAGGTTGGCCGAGTTGACCACCACCTGCAGGTTGGCCGTGGTATCGGTGGCCACCGTGGTGGTGTAGGTGGCCGAGCGCGAGCCGATCAGCGGCAGGGTCAGCGAACCCAGGGTGGCGCTGCTGCTGTCGACCCGGTTGGCCAGGGTGATGTGGCTGCTGTCGATGTCGTTGACGGCATCCACCACCGTGGCCGGTGCGCTGAGGTTGCTGTCGTTCCAGACCTCCGTGGCCTGTGGGCTGTCGATGCGTACGTAGAGGTTGGCTGTGGCGGTCAGCCCGTTCGGGTGCACCAGCTCGTAGCTGAACACATCCACCTTGCCGACGCTCGACGGGCTGCCGCTTGGGGTGTAGGTGTAGCTGCCGTCGGCATGGATCACCAGGGTGCCGTACTGGCCCTGCACCGTGGTGCCCGGGCCACTGGCAGCGGTCACGTAGCTGCCGTTGACCAGTATCTTCAGCACGGCGCCGCTGTCCGGGCCGAGGGAGTCGACCACGCCATTGGTGCCGGGGTCGGTGATGACGTTGCCCGAGGCGGCAGTGCCGGTGCCGGTGAACTGGGTCAGGCTGGTGGCTTCGATGTCCAGGCTGGTGGTGACTTGGGTCACCAGGCCGATGCCGCCACTGGCCACGGTCAGGCGATAGTCACCGGCCTGCAGCTTGCCGATGTCCACCTGCAGCCCCAGCGGCAGCACGATCAGGTCGAGTAGCCCTTGGGTGTTGCCGGTGGCGATGGTAACCCAGGCGCCGGAGGCATCCTTCACCTGCAGGGTAAAGGTTGAGTTGTTAAGCAACGCCAGCACGCTGTTGGTAGTCAGCGTCAGGGTCGGGTCGACCGTGGTGCCAGGCGCCACCGTCCAGGTGTAGGTCTTGCTGAAGCCCGACAACAGGGTGGTGAAGCTGTCGGTGTAGGTGGTGCTGGCGGTGACCGGCGCCAGGTTGACGGTGGCGGTGGCCAGGTTGTTGCTGGCAATGACTGGGGCGTTGGCATCGACGTCGGGGGCGGTGATGTTGACGTTGCCGGAGACGTTGCTGCGTGGGTCGGTCAAGGTTACCGACAGCACCTGGCCGTTGTCCTGGGCCGGGCTCAGGGTGACGGTGAAGGTGCCATTGGGTTGCACGGTCGCGGTTTGCAGCACGGTGCCGCTGGCGCTGCGTACCGTGACCGTGGCGCCGGCCTCGCCGGTGCCGGTGAGGGTGGTACCGTCGGCGCTGATCACCAGGTTGGCCGCGTTGGCCGGAGGGGTGAGGTCCGGCGCGTTCAGCGCGGTGGCGGTGGAGGTGTTGCCGGCGGCATCAGTGAGAGTGACGCTCAATGCCTGGAAGTTGATTTGCGCCGCACTCAGGCTGACCACATATAGGCCGTTGCTGCCTACCGTGGCGGTGCCGAGCACGGTGCCCAGGCTGTTGCGCACGGTCACCGTGCTGCCGATTTCGCCAGAGCCGCTGACCGTGGTGCCGTTGGCGTTGATGTTGGCCACCGGCGCGGCAGGTGGGGTGGTGTCCGGGGCGGTGATGCCGGTACTGGCCGAAACATTGTTGCCGGCATCGGTCTGGCGCACCACCAGGGCCTGGCCGTTGTTCTGGGTGGCGGTCAGGTTGACGCTGAAGGTGCCGTTGGCCAGCACCACTGCCGTGCCGAGCGATGTGCCACCCGCGTTGGTCACGGTAACGGTCGCGCCCGGTTCGCCTACGCCGGTCAGTACCGTCCCGGCACCGTTGATCGCCAGGTTGGTCGGTGCCAGCGGGGCTTGAACGTCCGGTGCGGTGTAGCTGGTGGCGCCGGAAATGTTCAGGGCGGCGTCGGCCTGTGTCAGGCTCAGTACCTGGCCGTTGAGCTGAGCGCTGGCCAGGTTGATGCTGAATATCCCACCACCATTGACCAGGCCGGTGCCGAGCAGGTTGCCGCTGGCATCGCGCACGGTCACCGTGGCGCCGGCTTCACCGGTACCGGAGAGCACCAGGCCGTTGGCCGACAGCCCGGTGACCACCGGGTTGGCCGGTGGCGTGATGTCGGCTGCTGTCAGGAACACTGGCTGCGACTCACCGCCCAACAGCGAAACCGAGGTCACGGACAAGTGCTGGCCGTTGAGTTGGGCGGCGCTCAAGGTGATGCTGAAACCGCCGTTGCCAATGTTGGCCAAGCCACTGCCGATCAGGTTGCCGGCGGCGTCGTAGACGCGAATCGACGTGCCGCTGGCGGCGGTACCAGTGAGGGTCAGGCCGTTGGCGGCCAGCGCCACGTTGACGGGTGGCTCGGGTGGCGGAATCAGTGGCGTGATAAAGGTCGCCACCGCCGAGGTGTTGTTGGCAGCGTCGGTTTGCGTGACGGCCAGGGATGCGGCCGAACCCGGTGCTGGCGACAGGTTGATTGAGAAGTTGCCGCCACTGTCGACTCGGCCCGTGCCGATCACCACGCCGCCGAAGCTGACCGTCACGTTCGCGCCGGCTTCGCCGCGTCCGGTGAGGATGTTGTAGGTGTTGTTGACGGCGAGGTTGGTGACCGCCGTGGGTGGCACGGTGTCGATGGTCTGATAGGTGGCCGGCAGCGAGGCGTTGCCAGCGGCATCGGTCGACACCACAGTCAACAGCTGGCCAGTGCTCTGCGAACTTGCGAAGGTGACGGTGAAGATGCCGCCAGCCGGCACCGTGACAGTGCCCAGTACAGAGTTGTCCGGGGCGCGTACGGTGATGGTGCTGCCCACCTCGCCCGTACCGGTGAGCAATGTGCCGCCGGTGAGGACCAGGTTGCCGGGCTGCACGGGTGGAGTCAGGTCCGGTGCGGTCAGTTGCAAAGGTATGGACGGGTTGCCGGTAGCGTCCTGGGCGATGACGCTCAACACTTGGCCGTTGACCTGCGCAGTTGTGAGGGTGATCACGAAGCTGCCATCGGCGGCAATGGTGCCCTGGCCGACCTGGTTGCCCAGGTTGTTCATCACCGTGACGTGCGCGCCGGCCTCGCCAGTGCCGCTGATCTGCGTGCCACTGGCGTTGAGGGCGGCGAGCACCGTAGCCGGTGGGGTGATGTCGACGGCGGTGAGGGCGCTGATTGGTGAGATGTTCTGGCTTGCGTCCGTCAGGGTGACCTGCAGCAGCTGGCCGTTGAGCTGTGCCGAGCTGAGGTTGACCACGAAGGTGCCATTGGCCGCGACCGTGGCTGTACCGAGCTCGGTGGTGCCGACGTAGACGCGCACCGTGGTGCCGGCTTCGCCGGTACCGCTGAGCTGGTCGCCGGCGGCATTGAGGTGCAGCGAGGCCGCCGCAGCTGGCGGGGTCAGGTCCGGTGCGTTGACCGAGACCGGTTCGCTGATGTTGCCGGGCGGGTCGGCCTGCTGTACCGACAGCACCTGCTGGTTGATCTGCGCGGGGGCCAGGGTGACGCGGAAGCTGCCGTCGGCGAGCACCAGGGTGGTGCCCAGCAGTACGCCTGCGGCGTTGGTCACGGTAACGGTCGCACCCGGTTCGCCGGAACCTGTGACCACGCTGCCGTCGGCGTTGATGGCGACGTTGGTGAGCAGGTCCGGTGGGGTGAAGTCCGGTGTCTGCAGGGTAGCGACGGCCGATACGTTGCCGGCGCCGTCGGTCTGGGTAAAGCTGAGCAGTTCGGCATTGCCCAATGCCGGGCTGAGGGTGATGGTGAAGTGACCGCTGGCATCGACCAGCGTCGTGCCGATCGTTTGGCCGAGCGGGTTGAGGACCGTGACCGATGCCCCCGCTTCGCCCCGGCCGGTGATGGTCACGCCATCACTGGAAATGGCCAATTCGCTGGGCGCATTCGGTGGCGTGGTATCCGGCGCGGTGATGGCGGCGGCGGTGGACTGGTTGCCGGCGGCATCGGTCAGCACCACCTGCACTTGCTGGCCGTTGGCCTGCGGCGTGAGCAGGGCGACCTGGAAGGTGCCGTTGGCCAGGACCACGCCAGTGCCCAGCACGCTGCCGTCGAGCGCGACGACCTTGACCAGGGCATTGGCTTCGCCGGTACCGTTGAGCAGTGTGCCGCCCCCGGCGAATGCCAGGTTGGCCGCTGCATCCGGTGCCACCCGGTCTGGCGCGGTGAGGCTGATGCTGTTGGACTCGTTGCCGGCGGCGTCGGTTTGCGCGGCGCTGAGCAGTTGCCCGTTGATCTGAGCGGCACTGAGGTTGAGGGTGAAGTTGCCGTTGGCGTCGACCACTGCGGTGCCCGGCGCGAGCCCGCCGAGGCCGGTGAGCGCAACGGTGGCGCCGGCTTCCCCGTGGCCGGTCAGTACCAGGCCATTGGCGGACAGCACCAGGTTGCTCAGCGGTTGCGGCGCGGTGGTATCCGGTGCCTGCAGGGTGGTTGGCAGCGAAACGCCACCGTCGGTGCCCACCGCACTCACATGCAGTATTTCGCCGTTGGCCTGGGCACTGCCGAGGGTGACGGTGAAGGTGCCATCGTTGCCCACCGGTGCGCTGCCGAGCAACGCGCCTGAGGGACCATAGACGTTGACCGTGGTACCCGGCGTGGCCGTGCCGGTGACGGCCAGGCCATTGGCCGACAACACCAGGTTGCCGGGTATGTCCGGCGCGGTGATCCCGGGTGCGGTGACCGTCAATGCAGGGGAAGTGTTCAGTGCGGCATCAGCCTGGGTCACGCTGAGGATTTCGCCGGTACCGGCGGCAGGGATCAAGGTCACGCTGAAGTGGCCATCGGCACCGACGACCGCGGTGCCCAGGATCGTGCCGTCCGGTGCGCGCACGGTGACCGTGGCGCCGACCTCGCCGGTCCCCGCCAGCGTCGCACCATTGGCAGCGACGGCGAGGCTGGCGACTGCGGCAGGCGGCGTGGTGTCGGCGGCCGTGTAGGATGCGGCAGTCGAGACATTGCCCGCGGCATCGGTGGCGGTCACCTGCAGGGTCTGGCCGTTGTTCTGCGCGCTGCTCAAGCTCAGCTGGAAGGTGCCGTTGCTGGTGGCCACGGCGTTGCCCAGCACATTGCCCGCAGCATCGCGCACGGTCACGGTGCTGCCTGCTTCGGCGTTACCGCTCAGCTGCAGGCCGCCACTGGACAGGGCCAGTGCGCTCGGCGCTGCGGGTGGCGTGTGGTCAGGGGCTATGACGCTGACGGCGATGGAGGTGTTGTTGCTGGCGTCGGTCTGGGTCACGCTCAAGTGCTGGGCATTGAGCTGGGCACTGGTGAGGGTGAGGATGAAACTGCCATTGGCTGCTACCAGGCCGGTGCCGATGATGGTGCCATCCGCGCCGCGCACGGTCACGCTGGCACCGGCTTCGCCGAGGCCTGTGAGGGTGAGCCCGTTGTTGTTGAGCACCACGTTGGTCAACGCGGTTGGCGCGGTCAGGTCTGGAGTCACCAGGCTGATGGCGGGCGACACGTTGCCAGCGGCGTCCACCTGGCTCACGCCAATCGCCTGGCCGCTGATCTGCGGCGTGTCGAATGTCACAGTGAAGCGCCCGTCGGCGCCCACGATGGCACTCCCCAGCACGGTGCCGGCGGCATTGCGCACCTGCACGGTGGCACCTACTTCGCCGCTGCCGGACAACTGCTTGCCGTCGGCACTGAGTACCGGGTTGCCAACTGCGGCGGGTGGCGTGCGGTCCGGCGTCGCCAGGCTGGCAGGGCCGGACACGTTGCCCGCAGCATCGGTCAGGGTCACCTGCAGCGGGCTGCCGGTGGTCTGCGCGCTGGGCAGGGTGATCTGGAACTGCCCGCTCAGGTTTACCGTGCCGGTGGCCAGAATGGCGCCGTTGGCGTCACGCACGGTCACGGTCGCACCGGCTTCGCCCTGGCCACTGACCACGGTGGCGGCGCTGTTCAGGCTCAGGCCAGTGGCGGCGTTCGGCGCCTGCAGGTCGGCCGCTTGCAGCGTGGCCGCCAATGAAACGTTGCCGGCGGCGTCGGCCTGGGTGATGGTGAGGTTTTGGCCATTGGCCTGGGGCGGCACCAGGCTAACGCTGAACAGCCCGTTGCTGGCCACGGTCGCCGTGCCTAGCACGGTGCCCTGGGCATCGACCACGCGTACCGTGGCGCCCACTTCACCGTGGCCGGTCAAGGTGTTGCCGGTGCGGTCGAGGGCCAGTAGGTTCGGCGCATCCGGTGCAGTGGCGTCGGCAGCGACAATGATCGCCGGCACCGACGGTTTGCCGCCAACCGACAGGCGTGCGGTGACCTGCAGGGTCTGGGCATTGAGCAGGGCACTGGCGAAGAAAATATGGAAGACGCCATCGGTGCCGACCGTGCCAGTGCCCAGGGTGGTGCCGCCGGAGGTAACGGTGATCAGTGAGCCGACCGTGCCTTCGCCGGTCAGCAGGAAACCGTCGGCACTCAGCGACAGGGCGGATGGCGTGGCCACTTCGGTACCGTCAGGCCCGCTGACGTTGATCGAGGTTTCGTTGCCACCGCCATCGCGTACCACCACTTGCACCGTGTCGCCGGTGACCAGGGGCGGGTTGACCGGTATCACGAAGGTGCCATCCGGCCCGGCGGTGCCGGTGCCCAGCTCGGTGTTGCCATCGCGCACGATGACCGTTGTGCCAGGCTCGGCGCTGCCGCTGATGGTGCCGCCGTCGGGGCTGACCGTGACGTCGGCGGCCGGGGCGGGCGGGGTGGTGTCGGGCGCGGTGACGGTGGATGGCGCGGTTGCGTTGCCGGCTGCATCGCTGACCACCACGCTCAGGGTCTCACCGTTGGTGAGCGGCGTATCCAGCGGCACGCTGAAGCTGCCGTCGCCGTTGACCGCAACGGTCACCACGTTGCCGTTCGGGTCGGTCACGGTCACCGAGCTGGCACCTGGCGCACTGCCAGTGACGGTGCTGCCGTCCGGGCTGACCAACAGACCGACGGGCAGCTCCGGCGGGGTGATATCCGGCGCGTTGACCAGTGCACTGGTGGACGCGTTGCCTGCGGGGTCTAACAAGCTGACCTGAAGCGTCTGGCCATCGAGTTGCGCCGGGGTCAGCGTCACACTGAAGCTGCCACCGGCAGGCACCACTACGCTGCCTAGCAGGTCGCCTGCGGCGTTGCGCACCTCGACCGTCGAGCCGACTTCGCCGGTGCCGTGCACGCTGCTGCCGTCGGCGCTGACCTGCAGGCCAGCCGGCGTGGCCGGGCCGGAGGTGTCCGGTGCGGTGAACGAGGTCGATGGCGAGTTGTTCCCGGCACCGTCGATCAGCACAACCGACAGGACCTGGCCATTGGTCTGTGGGGGGCTGAGGGTGATGCTGAAGCTACCATCGGCACCGACAATGCCGTCGCCGAGCAATTGCCCGGCGCTGTTACGCACTTCCACGGTCGTGCCGATTTCGCCCGCACCATTGAGCACGGTGCCGCCACTGACCAAGCCCAGGACCACTGCCGGGCTTGGTGCTTGCAGGTCACTGGCGACCACGGTGCCAGCGCCAGAGGCGTTGCCGCCGCCATCGGTCTGGGTGACGGACAAGGTCTGGCCGTTGAGCTGCGCAGGGATGAGGGACACGCTGAAACTGCCATCGGCCTGAACCACTGCAGTGCCCAGTACCACGCCACCGACGCCGGTCACTTTCACTTGCGCGCCAGGCTCGCCGCTACCGGTGACGACGGCGCCGTCGGCCGACAGCAGCAGGCCTATCGGCGCGTTCGGCGCCTGGGTATCCGGAGCCGGTAAACCGACGGCAGTAGAAACGTTACCGGCAAGGTCGGTTTGTTCGATGGTCAATGCCTGGCCATTGGTCTGTGGCGGCACCAGGGTGACCGCGAAGCTGCCATCGCCGGCCACCAGCGCACTGCCCAGCACGCTGCCGCCCGGCCCGCGTACCGTGACCGTGGCGCCGGGTTCCCCGGAACCGCTGACCGTCGTGCCCGTGCCGTCGATGGTCGGGTTGCCGACCACCTGCGGCGGGGTGAGGTCGGGTGCGGTGAAGGTCACTGGCCCGGCGCTGTTGCCGAGGCTGTCGGTGGCCTCCACGGTCAGGCTTTCACCGTTGCGCTGCGCCGCAGTGAGGGTGACGTCGAAGCGCCCGTCTGCGCCGACCAGCGCAGTCCCCAGTACGCTGCCATCGGCCGCGCGCACGGTCACCGTCGAGCCGACCTGGCCCAGGCCGGTGAGGTGCAGGCCGGTGATGTCGACATTCAGGCCGGAAGGCTGCAGCGGGCCATCTGTATCCGGGGCAGTAATGTTGACGGTCGAACTGTTGCCTGCGGCGTCGCGCAGTACCACATCCAGTGCCTGACCATCGGTTTGCGCGGGGGCCAGGGTAACGCTGAACTGGCCGTTGGCACCCACCACCGCGCTACCGAGCAGCGTGCCCTGGGCGTTGGTCACCTGGACCGTGCTGCCAGGTTCGCCGCGGCCGGTGAGCGTGGCGCCGTCGGCGCTCACCACCAGGTCGCTGGCCTGGTTGGGCGGGGTGATGTCCGGGGCGCTGATCTGCGCCGGCAACGAACTGTTGCCGTCGGCATCGATGGCCACCACGTCGAGCAGTTCGCCGTTGGCCTGGGCCGGATTGAGGTTGATGGTGAAGGTGCCATCGTTGCCGGCCTGCACGCTGCCGATCACGCTGCCGTTGGCATCACGGACCTCCACCAGGCTGCCGGCCGGCGCGCTGCCGCTGATCGATGTGCCATCGCCGGCGACCACCAATCCGCTAGGGCTTTCCGGCACTTCGGTGGCCGGGACGATGACCGTCAGGGCCACTGACGGGTTGCCGGCAGCGTCGGTCTGCATCAGCACCAGCACCTCGCCCGCAGTGACCGGGTTATCGAGGTTGACCAGGAACGTGCCGTTGGCCGCGACCACACCGGTGCCGAGGACGTTGCCATTGCCATCGCGGATTTCCACGGTCGCGCCGGGTTCACCGCGGCCGGAAACCGTCAGGCTGCCGTCACCGACCACCACATTGTTGATGATTGCCGGCGGGGTGGTATCCGGTGCGGTGTAGCTCAGCGGCGCAGAGGCGTTGCCGGCCGCGTCGGTGGCGGTGATGGACAGCTGTTCACCATTGGCCTGGGCTGGGGCGAGGACCAGGCTGAAGCTGCCATCTGCGGCGACGATGCCGCTGCCGATCAGGTTGCCATCGGCATCACGCACATCGATTCGGGTTCCCGGCTCGGCGGTACCGGCCAGGGTGATGCCATCGGTCAGGCTGAGCCCGATCGGTTGCGCAGGCGCCAGGTGGTCCGGCGAGGTCAGCGGGCTGGGTGTCGAGACGTTGCCAGCGGCGTCGGTGAGGGTGACCTGCAGCGACGAGCCATCGAGCACCGGTGCCGTCAATTGCAAGGTGAAGGTGCCATCGGCTTGCACGGTACCGGTACCGATCACTTGGCCCTGGTCATTCAGCACATTGACCGTGGCATTGATTTCGCCACGGCCAGAAACCGTGCGGCCATCGGCACTGATGATCAGGTCGGTGGCGGGCTGCGGAGGAGTGGTGTCACCACCGCCATCGACATCCGGCGCGGTGACGTTGCCTGCCGTGGAGGTGTTGCCTGCAGCGTCGGTGGCAGTGACCTGCAATTGCTCGCCGTCGACTTGCGCGGGCGAGACGGTGACGCTGAAGGTGCCTGAAGCGCCGGCCACGGCGGTGCCGAGCACGGTAGTACCGTCGGTGGCCAATACCCGTACGGTGCTGCCAGGCTCCGCGCGGCCGGTGACCGTGCTGCCATCGGCGCTGACGGTAAGGTTGCCGGGTGCGGATGGGGCGGTGATGTCCGGGGCGCTGATCTGAGTGGGCAGGGAGACGCCGCCGGCGGTGTCGACGGCTGTCACATCCAGCAGTTCGCCATTGGCCTGTGCCGGGTTGAGCACGACGGTGAAGGTGCCATCGGCGCCAACCACCACGCTGCCCACCACGGTGCCGTCGGCATCGCGCACATCCACCCGGGTGCCGGCCAGGGCGTTGCCGCTGAGGCTGCTGCCATCGGCCGCGATGACCAGGGCGCTCGGGCTGTCCGGTACCTGAGCCAGCGGCACGTCGTATTGCAGCGCCGGAGAAGCATTCCCGGCAGCATCGGTCTGCACCAGGCTCAGGCGCTCGCCAGGCTGAGCGGCGGGGTCGAGGTCGATCAGGAAACTGCCGTTGGCGGCGACCGTGCCGGTACCTAGCAGGTTGTTGTTGCTATCGCGCACCTCGACGGTGGCGCCGGCTTCACCGCGCCCGCTCAGGGCCAGGCCACCACTGCCGACCACAATGTTGCTGACTTCGGCAGGTGGGGTGATATCCGGCACCGTGTAATCGAGTGGTACGGAGGTGTTGCCCGCCGCGTCGGTCAGGCGCACGTCCAGCGTTTCGCCGTTGGCCTGGGCCGGGGAGAGAGTGATGCTGAAGTTGCCATCGGCACCTACCGTGCCGCTGCCGATCAGGTTGCCGCCGCCATCGCGCACTTGCACGATGCTGTTGGCTTCACCTTTACCACTCAAGGTCACGCCATCGACCAAGGCCAGGTCGGTGGGTTGTGCCGGTGGTTGCAGATCGGTCGAGGTCACCGAGCCTGGTTGCGACACGTTGCCGGCCGCGTCGGTGAGGGTCACCTGTACGCTGCTGCCATCGTTCACGGGCGGGTTCAGGGTAACCAGGAAGTTGCCATCGCCGGCGACGGTGCCACTGGCGATCAGGTTGCCCTGGGCATCACGTACCTGCACGCTGGCGCCGACTTCGCCGCGGCCACTGAGCTGCTGCCCGGCCAGGCCGATCACCAGGTTGGTGGGCGCATCGGGTGGCGTGGTGTCGCCGCCATCGACGTCGGGGGCGGTGACGTTGCCTGCGGTGGAGAGGTTGCCGGCGGCGTCGGTGGCGGTGACTTGCAGTACTTCTCCGTCGACCTGTGCTGGCGTGAGGGTAATGGAGAAGACACCCGTTGCATCGACCACGGCGGTGCCGAGCACGGTGGTGCCATCGGCAGCCAGCACACGCACGGTGCTGCCGACTTCGGCACGGCCGGTGACGGTGCTGCCATCGGCGCTCACGGCCAGGTCGGCAGGTGCGCTTGGCGCGGTGATGTCCGGGGCGCTGACCTGCGCAGGCAGCGACGAGGTGCCGTCGGCATCGACGGCGGTAACGTTCAGCAGTTCGCCATTGGCTTGTGCCGGGGAGAGGGCGACGGTAAACGTGCCGTCGCCACCGACCACCACGTTGCCCAGCAGCGTGCCGTCCGCACCGCGCACGTCTATGCGGGTACCAGGCTGGGCGCTGCCGCTGACGCTGCTGCCATCGGCGGCCACGGTCAGGTCAGTCGGGCTGGTCGGTACGGTGGTGCTGGGCACTGCGTAATCGACGGCGCTGGAGGCATTGCCGGCGGCGTCGGTCTGCACGATGCTCAGCTGCTCGCCCGGCTGGGCAGCCGGAGCGAGGTCGATGATGAAGGTGCCATTGGCACTGACAATGCTTTGCCCAAGCAGGTTACCACTGGCATCGCGCACCTCGACGGTGGCACCGGCTTCACCGCTGCCTGCCAGTTGCAGGCCGCCTGGGCCCACGGCAATGCCGCTGACCGGGTTGGGTGCGGTGATGTCAGGGGCGTCGAACTGCAACGGCGCAGAGGTATTGCCAGCGGCATCCAGCAGGCGCACGTCCAGCGCTTCGCCATTGGCCTGGGCCGGGGAGAGGGTGATGCTGAAATTGCCATCAGCACCCACCGTGCCAGTACCGATCAGGTTGCCGCCGGCATCGCGCACTTGCACGATGCTGTTGGCTTCACCTTTACCGCTGAAGGTCACGCCATCGACCAAGGCCAGGTCGGTGGGCTGTGCCGGTGCTTGCAGGTCGGGCGAGGTCACCGAGCCCGGTTGCGACACGTTGCCGGCTGCGTCGGTAAGGGTCACCTGGACACTGCTGCCATCGTTCACTGCCGGGCTCAGGGTGATCAGGAAGCTACCGTCGGCGCCGACGGTGCCGCTGGCGATCAGGTTGCCCTGGGCATCTCGCACCTGCACGCTGGCACCAGCTTCACCGCGGCCGCTGAGCTGCTGACCGGCCTGACTGATCACCAGGCCGGCCGGGGCGTCTGGGGGCGTGGTGTCGGGCGGATTGCCGATGCCATCGTCCGGTGCGCTGATGGTGGTGGCGCTGGAGACGTTGCCGGCTGGGTCGGTGACCGTGACTTGCAAGGGTTGGCCGTCAGTCTGTGGCGGCTGCAAGGTGACGCTGAACTGGCCGTCGGCACCGGCCACCGCACTTCCTAGAACAGCGCCATCGGCACCGAGTACCTGCACGGTCGAGCCGGGTTCAGCGCTGCCGGTGAGGGTGTTGCCTTGTGCGTTGATTGCCAGCTCCGTCGGTGCTGCTGGCGCGGTGGTGTCCGGTGCGGTTACCGCACCAGGCTGCGATGCGTTACCCGCAGGATCGGTCAGGGTGACGCCGAGGTTTTCACCGCTGGCCTGAGGGGTGTTCAAGGCGACATTGAAACTGCCGTCGGCATTCACCGTGCCACTGCCGATCAGGTTGCCGGCGGCGTCGAACACCTTCACCGTCGCGCCCGCTTCACCGCGCCCGCTCAGGCGCAGGCCGTCAGGCGAAACCAGCAGGTCGATGGGCGTGGCGGGCGGTGTGGTGTCGCTGGGGGCGCTACCGCCCCCTCCGCCACCACTGCTATTGTTGGCCGCTGCGGCCACGCCGCCGACACCAAGCAGGCTGAGGCCGGCGATGGCGAAGGTCGAGGTGCCGTCACCAGCGACACCGATACCGGCCACCAGTTCGTCAAGCGAGGCTACTTCGTCGAAGGTGAAGCCAGTGAACGCCGTTGTGTCATAGTTGGCGTGCCACAAAGTGCCGTCTTCGCCAACGAACACCATGTCGCTGCCAACACCTGCCTGGTCTACGGCAAAGAAATTGCCGACAGTGACCTTTTCTCCGGATTTGAGCGTGACGATCAGGTCCTGGCCGCGCCGGGTGACGGTGGCCACCTGGTCGGGAGCGATGGGCATCTGCACCACAGCTGGGCTGTTGAGGGTGATATTGCCCCAGGCATTCTGGGTGGCTACGGCGGATTGCTTGTCGGCGACGACGATGTTGTCCATGAGTGCTCCCTGCTGGAATTCGGTACACAGGGCCGCCTGCGCGACCCATGGCCGTGTAACCGGAGATTAGGGAGATATAGCAGTCCAGTAGATTGCCACCAGATGGCTTTGCGGATAGTTCTTTAGTGAGTGTTGACTCAGCGAAGCCCCAGGCGGCGCGCCAGGCGGCTCAGGTTGGCACGGTCCAGGCCAAGTTCGCGGGCTGCTGCGGCCCAGTTGTCCTGATGACGTTGCAGGCAGGCATCGATCACCTGGCGCTGGTAATCATCCAGTGCTTCGCGCAGGCCGCCGACGGGTACCGCCAGGGCTGCAGGCGTGGCATGGGCAAGGGGCGCTGTCGGGGCTGGCTGGGGGGCTCGCAGGTCGAGGTCGCTGGCATCCAGGGTGAGGATGCGTGGGCGCTCCGGGTGTTGGCCCATGGCCTTGAGGGCCGAACGACCGATCAGGTGTTCGAGTTCGCGCACGTTGCCCGGCCAGTCATACGCCAGCAGTGCTGCTTGCGCTTCACTGCTCAGCCGAAGGCTGTTCAAGCCAAGGCGCGATCGATTCTGTTCGAGGAAATAGCCAGCAATAAGCAGTACGTCGCGACCACGTTCGCGTAACGGCGGCACCTGTAGCGGATACACGCTGAGGCGGTGGTAGAAGTCGGCGCGGTAGTTGCCTGCGCGCACCTCGGCGGCCAGGTCGCGGTTGGTGGCGGCGATCAGGCGTACATCGACGCGATGTTCGCGGTCCGAGCCCAGGCGTTGCAGTTGGCCACTCTGCAGCACGCGCAATAGCTTGGCTTGCACGGTCAACGGCAATTCGCCCACTTCATCGAGGAACAGCGTACCACCGTTGGCCAGCTCGAACTTACCGCGGCGTTCGCCGTGGGCGCCCGTGAAGGCGCCACGCACATGGCCGAACAGTTCGCTTTCCACCAGGGTGTCGGGGAGGGCTGCACAGTTGAGGCTGACCAGGGGTTTGTCGGCGCGGTTGCTGGCCTGGTGCAGGGCCATGGCCACCAGTTCCTTGCCCACGCCGGTTTCGCCGGTGATCAGCACGGTCAGCTCGCTGCCGCCTACCAGGCGGATTTCTTCGAGCAAGCGCTTGTGCGCCGGGCTCTGGCCGATCAGCTCCTTGTCCTGGCCGCTGGCCTGGCGGTAGATCTCGGCGCGGTGGTGCTCGTCCTCGGCGCGCAGGGCCAGGTGCTCGATGCGCTCGGCCACGGTCACGGTGGCGGCGGCCAGGCTGGCGAAGGCCTGCAGGGCTTCCAGTTCCAGGCTCTGGAACTGGCCTGGGGTCAGGGCGTCGAGGGTAACCAGGCCCCACGGGCGCTCGTCGACCATCAGCGGGCAACCCATGCAGTCGTGTACCTCGAGGGCGGCGTCATGAGCGTTGACCAGGCCATCGTAAGGGTCGGGCAGCTCGGAGTCGCTGGCAAAGCGTGTCGGCTCCGGGCGGCTGAGCAGGATCTGGAAGCGCGGGTGCTCACTGACTTTGAAGCGACGGCCCAGGGTATCGGGCGAAAGCCCATCGACGGCCAGCGGCACCAGCCATTCGCCATCCAGGCGCAGCAGCGCGGCGGCATCGCAGGGCAACAGCCCGCGCATCGCCTGCAGCAGCCGGCGGTAGCGTTCCTGGTCGGGCAAGTCGCGGGACAGGTCACTGACCAGGGGCAGCAAAGTGGTGAGCAACGGCTTTGTAGTCATATGGACTCCTGTAAGTCGTTTTGACTATACGCCCGGGTAGGTCTATTTGACATGATCGGCGTCAATGCCCTGATTTTATTGGCGAAAAAAGTTGGCACGATTGCTGTAACAGCAGTGGCAACCATTTGAAGCCTCAGGCTCAGGAGTTGTCGCAAATGCTCAATGCCGAACAACGTGCAATCATCAAAGCCACTGTCCCTCTGCTGGAAACCGGTGGTGAGGCGCTGACCACCCACTTCTACAAGATGATGCTCAGCGAATACCCAGAGGTCCGTCCGCTGTTCAACCAGGCCCACCAGGCCAGCGGCGAGCAGCCGCGCGCCCTGGCCAATGGCGTGCTGATGTATGCCCGTCACATCGACCAGCTGGAGCAGTTGGGTGGCCTGGTCGGCCAGATCATCAACAAACACGTTGCCCTGCAGATTCTGCCGGAGCACTACCCGATCGTCGGCCGCTGCCTGCTGCGCGCCATCGAAGAAGTGCTGGGCAAGGAAATCGCCACCCCTGAGGTCATCGCTGCCTGGGCCGCTGCCTACGGCCAACTGGCCGACATCCTGATCGGTGCCGAGGAAAGCCTCTACAAACAGAAGGAAGAGGCTGCGGGCGGCTGGCGCGGTACTCGTGAATTCCGCCTGGTGCGTCGCGAGCAGGAAAGTAGCGAGATTACTTCGTTCTACTTCGCCCCGGTGGACGGCCAGCCGGTACTCAAGGCTGAGCCAGGCCAGTACATCGGCCTGCAGCTGTTCATCGACGGTGCCGAGCAGCGCCGCAACTACTCCCTGTCGGCCCTGTGCGACGGCCGCCAATACCGCATCAGCGTCAAGCGCGAGGAGGGCGGCAAGGTCTCCAACTACCTGCACGATGAGCTGGTGGTGGGCGACACGCTGCAGCTGTTCCCGCCAGCGGGTGACTTCACTCTGGCGGCCAGCGACAAACCGCTGGTGCTGATCAGCGGTGGTGTGGGCATTACCCCAACCCTGGCGATGCTCGAAGCCGCACTGCAAACCCCGCGTGAGGTGCACTTCATCCACTGTGCGCGTAACGGTGCCGTGCATGCCTTCCGCGACTGGGTCGACGGCCTGGCCGAGCGCCATCCGCAGCTCAAGCGCTTCTACTGCTATGCCGAACTGGACGGTGGTGCTGCCGCCGATGCCGTGGGCCTGCTGAGCGAGGACCTGTTGGCCGAGTGGCTGCCGCACGGGCGTGACGTGGATGCCTACTTCCTTGGGCCCAAGGGCTTCATGACGGCGGTCAAGCGCCAGTTGAAGGGCCTGGGTGTGCCGGAGCAGCAGAGCCGCTACGAGTTCTTCGGGCCGGCGGCTGCCCTGTAGGAGCGGGCTTGCCCCGCCAAAGGGCCGGTACCGGCGAATATTTCCTGCCTATATATAAAGAAAGATGAAAGGTGCCTCGGGCACCTTTCATCTTTAATCCTCCTTTAATCACTGTATCCTTCACTCCCGGGTGTCGAGGGGCTTGCCCCTGCGCGGCACCCGGGCAGCCGCTTTTTTACCGGCCGATGTTGAACCGACGTTGCTGCAGCCGGTCACAGAGTCTCCGGATAGCCCTGCGCAGTGCTGTCTCGCCGCCCCCTCGCACGCTAAAGGGCCATGCCTGCGTGTAGAATTGCACTCAGGCGGGCGGACCACGCTGCCACCTATCCATCGAAGGAATCGGCAATGAACGAACAAACATCGCGCCTGAATCGCGAACGGCGCTTTCTGGTGCTGCTGGGGGTGATCTGCCTCGCCCTGATCGGCGGAGCGCTGTACATGCAGGTGGTACTGGGCGAGGCACCTTGCCCACTGTGCATCCTGCAACGCTATGCCTTGCTCTTTATTGCCATCTTTGCGTTCATTGCCGCTGCCATGCCCGGGCGCCGCAGCCTGACCCTGTTCGAGGGTCTGGTAGTGCTTAGTGCCATTGGCGGAATCGTTGCGGCTGGCAACCATGTGTATATACTCGCCAACCCCATGGTCAGTTGCGGCATCGATACGCTGCAGCCGATCGTCGACGACCTGCCCCTGGCCAAGCTCTGGCCACTGGCGTTCCAGGTCGACGGCTTCTGCAGCACGCCGTACCCGCCGATCCTCGGTTTGTCACTGGCGCAGTGGGCGCTGGTGGCGTTCGTCCTGACGGCCATCCTGGTACCGTTCGGCATCTACCGCAACCGGCGCCAGCCTTAGACATAAGTCCCGATTTCGGTGTGGTCTTTTGCACCGGATGAGAAGAGCGAAAAGTCTTCCCCCGCTTGATCCAGATCAACCTCAAAGCCTTGCGAAATGCGGGTTCGAGGGCTATTAAGCGGGGTGCGACAAACTGTCGCGAAGTTGATTTATCGAGCTGGATTGTTACGGATTCTGTAAAGGACTGTTGCTCAATAAGTCATAGTCAAGGGTTGGCGACCTATCTACAATCGCCCCCAATTTCCGTTCGGCACTGCTTGCGAGTCGCAGGATTGAAGGAAGCCCCAGCGCTCCTTTTTGCTGACTTCGTCAAGTTTCGCCCAACGGCGATACCGGGCGGACCCCCCTCCGCGTTTTCCCGCACCAAATGGACTTGGTCTGAAGTACAGGCCTGTTGCCTACGAAACCATAAGCACCGCTAACACGCTTTGCGCCAAGGTCCTGCAGTCGGGCCCGGGCAGGAGCGAGTACGGGCGCGAAATGCCGCACTTGGCAGGACGAAGTGTTGGCTACCAAAACACAAATTGCATTGAAGCAAGCTGATCTAGAGGTCGTGAGATGAGTAAAAAGCGTTACCCCAGACTGTTTGGCATATTGCCCTTTTTAGGCATGCTTTTACTCAGTGGGTGCAACTGGACCCTGCTCGACCCGAAAGGTCAGGTCGGCATTGAGCAAAAGAACCTGATCCTGATCGCGACCGGCCTGATGCTGCTGGTGGTGATTCCGGTCATCATCATGACCGTGGCATTCGCCTGGAAGTACCGTGCTTCCAACAAGGCAGCCACCTACACCCCCGACTGGTCGCACTCGACCAAGATCGAACTCGCGGTGTGGATCATCCCGATCATCATCATCATCGCCCTGGGTTACGTCACCTACAAGTCGACCCACAAGCTGGACCCATACCGTCCGCTCGATTCCGACGTGAAACCGATCCAGATCGACGTGGTCGCGCTGGACTGGAAATGGCTGTTCATCTACCCGGAACAGGGCATCGCCACCGTCAACCAGATCAACTTCCCGGCTAATGTCCCGGTGAACTTCCGCGTCACCTCCGACGCCGTGATGAACTCGTTCTTCATCCCGGGCCTGGGTGGCCAGATCTACGCGATGGCGGGCATGACCACCAAGCTGCACCTGATCGCCAACGAAAATGGCGTCTTCGACGGTATCAGCGCCAACTACAGCGGTGCTGGCTTCACCGGCATGAAATTCAAGGCTAATGCGACCTCTCAGGAAGACTTCGACAAGTGGGTCGCCGAGGTCAAGCAGTCGCCACTGAAACTGGGCAAGGCCGAGTACGAAGCACTGGCCAAACCTAGCGAATACAACCCAGTCGCGCTGTACAGCGAGGCACCTGCTGAACTGTTCCAGACCATCGTCGACAAGTACGAAGGTATGAACCGCGGCAAGCCGGTCCACGAAGAAGCAGGCAGCAAAGATCTGGCCACCACCGAGTCGAGTGTGCAACCAGCTGCCGGTGCAGAGGAGTAAGAGATGTTCGGTAAATTAACCCTGGAGGCGATACCCTTCCACGAGCCGATAGTCATGGTGACGCTTGCCATGATCGCGCTCGGGGGTATTGCTGTCGTTGGTGCTATCACCTATTTCCGCAAGTGGACCTACTTGTGGACCGAGTGGCTGACTACTGTCGACCACAAAAAGATCGGCGTGATGTACATCGTCGTCGCGATGGTCATGCTGCTGCGCGGCTTTGCCGACGCCATCATGATGCGTACCCAGCTGGCTGCCGCTACCGGTGGCTCCGAAGGCTACCTGCCGCCTGAACACTATGACCAGATCTTCACCGCTCACGGTGTGATCATGATCATCTTCATGGCGATGCCGTTCTTCACCGGCCTGATGAACCTCGCGGTTCCTCTGCAGATCGGTGCACGTGACGTTGCCTTCCCGTTCCTGAACTCCCTGAGCTTCTACCTGCTGCTGGCAGGCGTGCTGCTGGTCAACATCTCGCTGGGCGTTGGTGAATTCGCCAAGACCGGCTGGGTTGCCTATCCGCCGCTCGCGGGCATTCAGTACAGCCCTGGGGTGGGTGTCGACTACTACATCTGGGCGCTACAGCTCTCAGGCTTGGGTACGACACTGACCGGCGTGAACTTCCTCGTCACCGTGATGAAGATGCGCGCACCTGGCATGAAGCTGATGGACATGCCGATCTTCACCTGGACCTGCACCTGGGCCAACGTGCTGATCGTGGCTTCGTTCCCGATCCTGACTGCTGCACTCGCACTGCTGACTGTTGACCGTTATCTGGACTTCCACATTTTCACCAACGAGCTTGGTGGGAACCCGATGATGTACGTCAACCTGTTCTGGGCGTGGGGTCACCCTGAGGTTTACATCCTGATCCTGCCGGCCTTCGGCGTGTTCTCGGAAGTGACTTCGACCTTCTCCGGCAAGCGTCTGTTCGGCCACCACTCGATGATCTACGCATCGGGCGCCATCGCCGTCCTGGGCTTCGCTGTATGGCTGCACCACTTCTTCACCATGGGTGCCGGCGCCAGCGTCAACACCTTCTTCGGCCTGGCGACGATGCTGATCTCCATCCCGACCGGTGTGAAACTGTTCAACTGGCTGTTCACCATGTACCAGGGCCGTGTGCGCTTCACCGCACCGATGCTGTGGACCCTGGGCTTCATGATCACCTTCTCGATCGGTGGCATGACTGGCGTTCTGCTGGCTGTTCCAGGTGCTGACTTCGTGCTGCACAACAGCCTGTTCGTAATCGCTCACTTCCACAACGTGATCATTGGTGGTGCGGTATTCGGCTACATCGCCGGCTTCGCCTACTGGTGGCCAAAAGCGTTCGGCTTCAAGCTGAACGAGAAGTGGGGCAAAGCTGCCTTCTGGTTCTGGATCTCCGGCTTCTACGTAGCGTTCATGCCGTTGTACGCCCTGGGCTTCATGGGCATGACCCGTCGTCTGAACCACTCCGACAACCCACTGTGGGAACCCTACCTGTACGTAGCCGTTGTCGGCGCCGTGCTGATCCTGTTCGGTATCGCCTGCCAGCTGATCCAGATCGTCGTTTCGATCCGCGATCGCGAGCAGAACCTGGACGTGACCGGCGACCCATGGGGCGGCCGTACCCTGGAATGGTCGACCTCGTCGCCACCTCCGTTCTACAACTTCGCCCACATGCCAGAGAAAGTTGGCCTGGACTGCTGGAACGAAGCCAAGGAAGCCGGTGTTGCCTACAAGGTGCCGGGCAAGTACGAAGCGATCCACATGCCGAACAACACCGCTACCGGTCTGTTCATGGGTATGTTCCTGACTGTCTTCGGCTTCGCTTTCATCTGGCACATCTGGTGGCTGGTTGGCACGAGCCTGCTGGCAACCATCGCGGTCTTCGTTCGCCACGCTGCGCGTGACGACCAGGGCTACATGGTTCCGGCCGAAGAAGTGGCGCGCATCGAAGGCGAGCGTCTCAAGGCGCTGGCCAAAGCAGGTGCTCTGCCTGCCGGCGCACGTGTCGAATCGTTTGAACGGGTGTAATCAATGTCCAGTCAAGTAATCCACGGTGGCGCGCATGGTCATGACCATGCTCACGATGACCACCACCACGACTCGGGCCAGATGACCGTCCTCGGTTTCTGGCTGTACCTGATGACCGACTGCATCCTGTTTGCGTCGCTCTTCGCCACCTACGCGGTGCTGTCCGGCAGTTTTGCCGGCGGCCCGTCGGGTCACGACATCTTCCAGCTCGACTTCGTAGCTGTTGAAACGCTGTTCCTGCTGCTGTCCTCGATCACCTTCGGCTTCGCCATGCTGAAGATGTTCGACGGCAAGAAAGCGGGCGTACTGGGCTGGTTGGCTGTGACCTTCCTGTTCGGTGCAGGCTTCATCGCGATGGAAATCTATGAATTCCATCACCTGATCGGCGAGGGCTTCGGCCCAACCCGCAGTGGCTTCCTGTCGGGCTTCTTCGCCCTGGTAGGTACCCACGGTCTGCACGTGACCGCCGGCCTGATCTGGATGGCAATCATGATGTACCAGATCAACAAGCACGGCATCACGCCGACCGCCAAGACCCGCATGAGCTGCCTGAGCCTGTTCTGGCACTTCCTGGACGTGGTCTGGATCTGCGTATTCACCGTCGTCTACCTGCTGGGAGTTCTGTAATGGCTAACGCACACGACACTCATCACGAAGGTAACCACGGCAGCGTCAAGTCGTACATGATCGGCTTCATCCTGTCGATCATCCTGACCGCGATCCCGTTCGGCCTGGCCATGTCGCCAAGCCTGCCGAAGAACCTGACCGTTCTGATCATCGTGGCCATGGCTGTGATTCAGGTAGTGGTACACCTCGTGTACTTCCTGCACATGGACCGCTCGAAAGAGCAGCGTTCCAATGTGTCGACGTTCCTGTTCACCGCGATGGTAATCGCTCTGCTGGTCGGCCTGTCGCTGTGGATCATGTTCAGCATCCACTTCGAAATGATGGCCAAGTGAGGTAAGACTGCATGTCCGTAAAGCACTTTATCCAAATCACCAAACCGGGGATCATTTTCGGTAACGTGCTTTCCGTGGCAGGCGGTTTCTTCCTTGCCTCGAAGGGCCATGTGGACTTCGCCCTGTTCCTGGCGGTGGTGATCGGTACTTCGCTGGTGGTGGCGTCCGGATGCGTGTTCAACAACTGCATCGACCGTGACATCGACCACAAGATGGAGCGCACCAAGAACCGCGTCATGGTCCAGGGCGGCATGTCGCTGACCCTCGCGCTGGTCTACGCCACCCTGCTTGGGGTGGCGGGCTTCAGCCTGCTGTATGTGCAGGCCAACCCGCTGTCGGCGTTCTGTGCGCTGATCGGCTTCATCGTCTACGTCGGTTTCTACAGCCTCTGGCTGAAGCGCAAATCGGTGCACGGCACCTTGGTCGGCAGCCTGTCCGGTGCCATGCCTCCGGTGATCGGCTACTGCGCCGTGAGCAACAGCTTCGACCTGGCTGCTGTCACCCTGCTGGTGATGTTCAGCCTGTGGCAGATGCCGCACAGTTTTGCCATCGCGATCTTCCGCTTCAAGGATTACAGCGCTGCCAACATTCCGGTCCTGCCGGTGGCGCGCGGCATCCTCGCGGCGAAGAAGCAGATCGTGCTGTACGTGCTGGCGTTCCTGCTCGCCACCTTGATGCTCACCCTCGGCGGTTACGCCGGCCTCGGCTACCTGGCCGTGGCGGCAGCCATGGGCCTCTACTGGCTGTACATGGCCTGGGGTGGCTACAAGGCCGAGGATGACAGCAAGTGGGCTCGCAAGGTGTTCGGCTTCTCCATCCTCACCGTCACTGCCCTGAGCGTGATGATGGGTGTGGACAGCCAGACCGCTGCAGACGTGCTGATGACCTACGCGCGCTGATCGAGGCAAGTGCTTCACTAAAACCCGGCCACTGTGCCGGGTTTTTTCATGCCTGTTTTTCCTGTTTTGGCGTGAAAACATAAATTCTTTATTTTCAAAAAATACATCTGAAAAATTCTAAGGAAACAGGAAATTATCCTTTACAGCTATCCTGTTTCGGCACTATCTTCTGATTCAGGCCGCCGCAGCGGCCAGCGTCGCTCGGACGGTTCCGGGCGCTTACGTCTGCAGAGGAAACCATGGCCAATCCAGGTTCGCCGCGCCGCTTCGCGCGCATCGATCGTCTCCCCCCTTACGTCTTCAACATCACTGCCGAACTCAAGATGGCTGCCCGCCGCCGTGGCGAGGACATCATCGACCTGAGCATGGGCAACCCCGATGGCGCGACCCCGCCGCACATCGTCGAGAAGCTGGTGCAGGTCGCCCAACGTGATGACACCCATGGTTATTCCACGTCCCGCGGCATTCCACGCCTGCGCCGGGCCATCTCCAACTGGTACAAGGAGCGATACGAGGTCGATATCGACCCGGAAAGCGAAGCCATTGTCACCATCGGCTCGAAAGAGGGCCTGGCGCACCTGATGCTCGGCACCCTGGATCACGGCGACACCGTGCTGGTGCCCAACCCGAGCTACCCGATCCACATCTACGGTGCCGTGATCGCGGGTGCCCAGGTGCGCTCGGTGCCGCTGGTGCCGGGGGTGGACTTCTTCAACGAGCTGGAGCGGGCGATCCGCGAATCGATCCCCAAGCCGAAGATGATGATCCTCGGCTTCCCGTCCAATCCGACTGCCCAGTGCGTTGAGCTGGACTTCTTCGAGCGCGTGGTGGCCCTGGCCAAGCAGTATGACGTGCTGGTGGTGCACGACCTGGCCTACGCCGACATCGTCTACGACGGCTGGAAGGCGCCCTCGATCATGCAGGTACCGGGCGCCAAGGACATCGCGGTAGAGTTCTTCACCCTGTCCAAGAGCTACAACATGGCCGGTTGGCGGATCGGCTTCATGGTCGGCAACCCCGAGCTGGTCAGCGCCCTGGCGCGGATCAAGAGCTACCACGACTACGGCACATTCACTCCGCTGCAGGTGGCTGCCATCGCCGCGCTGGAAGGCGACCAGCAATGCGTGCGGGATATCGCCGAGCAGTACCGCCAGCGTCGCAACCTGCTGGTCAAGGGCCTGCACGAGCTGGGCTGGATGGTCGAGAACCCCAAGGCGTCGATGTACGTGTGGGCGAAGATTCCCGAGCAGTACGCGCACCTCGGTTCACTGGAGTTTTCCAAGAAACTGCTGGCCGAAGCCAAAGTCTGCGTGTCGCCGGGCATCGGTTTCGGTGACTACGGCGACGACCATGTGCGCTTCGCCCTGATCGAGAACCAGGACCGTATTCGGCAGGCGATCCGCGGTATCCGCCAGATGTTCCGGGCCGATGGCCTGACCCAGAAATAACGCTTCACCCGGGCCCGCTTCGGCGGGCTCGGGCCTGCCGGATCAACGGCAAACTATTTTTGCATTGCCCCTCTTCTCAGCCGACCTGGCTTCGATTACAAATGGCGCGCGGGCCAGCCCGATAACAACAACCTTCCCTCCGTGCCATCATGTCCGAAAACAATCCTTGCCTTGACTGCGGCGCCTGCTGCGGGTACTTCCGTGTGTCCTTCTTCTGGGGCGAATGCCAGTCCGCCGGTGGCCTTGTGCCGGATGACCTGGTGGTACAGATCAACCCCACCCGTGTTGCCATGATCGGCACCGACGCCAAGCCTTGCCGCTGCGTGAGCCTGCAGGGCGAGATCGGTACCGAGGTGGCGTGCACCATCTACGCCAACCGTTCCAGCCCATGCCGTGAGTTCGAGGCGTCGTGGGAAGGTGGGGTGCATAACCCCAGCTGTGACGATGCGCGGGCGGCCTATGGGCTGCCGCCACTGACCCCGCCCGGTGCCAACGAGCCGCATTGGCCGGATGATGGGGCTGAGGTGGCCTGAGCCATTTTCGCTGCCAGCGGCGCCTGAAGGGTGTTCGCCGATAGAGTTGCAGCGCTGTTGAGATTGGGCGCCGCCCGCGCGGCGCTCGCTATCCGCCCCACCGCAAACCCCAAGACATACACCCGCAGCCCCACATAACGTTAAACTGTCATCTCCCCAGCAATGGACAGGAGATCCGGCGTGACCCCACCCCGCAGTTTCCCGACTGACCTCTGCCTCGACAGCCCGCGCCTGCAGCTGCGCCCGATGCGCCATGCCGACGCTGAGCAATGGCTGACGATCATGGCCGACCCCGAGGTCATGCGTTACTGGCACCATGCACCTTGGCAAGACCTGGCCGAAGCCGAAAGCGCCCTGGCCGCCGACCGCGAAGCCTATACCAATGGCGACCAGCTCAAGCTGGGCATGTATCGCCGCGACAATGGCGAACTGATCGGCATGGTCCAATTGTTCAACATCGATGATGTCTCGCGCCGCGGCGAGATCGGCTACTGCCTGGCCAGCGCCGTGCAGGGCAGGGGCTACATGGACGAAGCGCTGACCTGCTTCATCGACTACATCGCCCACACCCTGCACATGCGCCGCCTCGAAGGCGAGATCGACCCACGCAACCAGGGCTCGGCCCGCACCCTCGAACGCCAAGGCTTTGTGCTAGAAGGCACGCTGCGGGCGCGCTGGTGCGTGGCGGGCGAGCTGACCGACTCGGGCATCTACGGCCTGCTGCTGGAGCCGCCAGTCGCATGACCTTGGGCGCCCGCTTACCGGCCTTCTACCTGACGCTGAGCCTTGGCCTCTACCTGCTCAGCCTGGCCTTCGACGGCGCCCTGATGAATGCCGGCCGGCACATGCCCGCACTGCAGATGTTCCTGTACGGCCCCTGGGGCATCCCCTTCGGGATGTTCCAGTGGTTCGCCAACCCGCTGCTGGCGGTCGCCATCCTTTGCCATCGACGCTTCCGTCGGCTTGCGTTGCTGCTTGGGATGGGGGCCTTGTACCTCGCTGCCAGCAGCTTTGGTATAGAGCGCCTGCCGGACAACAGCAGCTATGAATTCACCAACCGTACCGGCTTCGGCGCGGGCTTCTACCTGTGGCTGGCAGCGATCGCTGTGTTTTGTTTGGGCCAGGCCTGGCAGTGTTGGGCCGCGCGCAGCAGTGACGATGTGCCGGGCTGGAGCTGGCTGGATGTCGCCCTGATCGCAGCGCTGGCTGTGACCGCCTACGCGGCCACCCAGATGCCAGCGCTGCAATTCGAGCCAGGCAAGGTGTTGATGCCGCCGCCGCCGGTTCAAACGCTATGAAGGGCTTTGCGATGAACAAGCGATACCTGATGCTGTTGGCCTTTGTTGCGCCGATGGCGCTGGCCGATGACAACTCGCCGGCCTACAACCAGTGCATGGACAAAGCCCCCAGCACGCTGGCCATGAGCAGTTGCATCCAGGCAGAGACGCAACATCAGGACCAGCGCCTGAATCGGGTTTACAAGCAACTGACGAGCAAGCTTGAGTCGGGGCCGCAGAAGAGCCTGCGCGATGTGCAGCGGCAGTGGATCGCCTACCGCGATGCCAACTGCAAGTTCCATGTACAGGCCAGTGGCGGGACCATGGCGCAGCTGGAAGGTGGCATGTGCATGCTGGACATGACCCGCGAGCGGGCGGCGGAGCTGGAGCGGGTGCTCAGCCCCGGACGGTGACTTTGCCTGAGGCTAGCTCCCACAGGAGGAGCGCGCCTCGATCAACGTTGGGCGCGGGCCTTGAGGTATTCGCGCACTTCCACGCCATCCCCGGCAAACTCGATCCGCTCGGCCTTGGCTTCACGCTGGTAGGCGTACATCGGGTCGTAGTATTCCTTGAGCAACCCTTCGATCCAACCCCGATGCAGGTCCACCTCGCCACTGCGCAGTTGCTCGTCCAGCGCCTCATTCAAGATCGCAGACAAGCGCTGGAAGCGCTCTCCGCCAAGACGCTTGTGGATGTTGCTCATGCTTTGCGACATGCGTTCGGCAAACAGCCGGCGACCGTCTTCTTCGCCATGCACATCAACGAACTCGGCGCACAGGTTGATCACGTAATCGCGCAGGATGCGCTCCACGCGATTCTCGAAACTGTCCTCCAGCCACACCACCGGGTAGTGCTGCATGCCTTGGTACAGCTCCAACGGCACCGAGCAGCTGCCGACAATGCGGCCCTCATCTTCCAGCACGAACTGTTCGATGCCACGGGCGCGCTTCTTCAGCACGTCGACGGCCAGCTTGTTCTCGAAGTCGATCTGCGCCGGTTGGCCGGTGGCGCGTTTGCCGAAGCTGGAGCCACGGTGATTGGCATGGCCTTCAAGGTCGAGCACGTTGTTCAGCTGGTGCAGCACGTCGGTCTTGCCGGTGCCGGTGAGGCCGCCAACCAGCACGAAGTCGCACTGCTCCACGGCCCGCTGGGTGGTTTCCAGCAGGAAGGTACGCATGGCCTTGTAGCCGCCCTTGATGCGCGGGTAGTCGATGCCGGCCTCGTCGCGCAGCCACTGCTGCACGATCAGCGAGCGCAGGCCGCCACGGGCGCAGTACAGGTAGCCATCAGGGTGGGCCTTGGCGAAGCTGGCCCAGGCATGCAGGCGCTCGCGCTTGGTCGCGCCGCTGACCAGCTGGTGGCCGAGGGTGATGGCAGCGGCCTGGCCCTGCTGCTTATAGCAGGTCCCGACCTTCTGCCGCTCCTGGTCGTTCATCAGCGGCAGGTTGACGGTGCCTGGGAAGGCACCTTTGACGAATTCGATCGGCGCGCGCATGTCCATCATCGGCGCGTCGTCGAGGAACAATTGGCGGAAGTCGGTGCAGTCGGGGCGCATCAGTTCACCTCGACCGCATGGCTCTGTCGCTCGACCAGCAGGCCGATTGGCGACAGGTTCAACCCCAGTTCGCCTGCCACTGCCAGGAACTCGGCTTCGCCTTCAGGGGTAACGGCGACCAGCAGGCCACCGCTGGTCTGCGGGTCGCACAGCAGGTGCTTCTGCTCGTCGGTCAGCGCGCCGAGTTTGTGCCCGTAACTGTCGTAGTTGCGCAGTGTGCCGCCAGGAATGCAGCCTTCGGCCAGGTAATGGTCGACGCTCGGCAGGCGTGGGACGGCGGCGTAATCCAACTCTGCCGTCAGGCCGCTGCCTTCTGCCAGCTCCACCAGGTGGCCGAGCAGGCCGAAGCCGGTGACGTCGGTCATCGCCTTGACTCCATCGAGCTTGCCGAAGCGGCTGCCCGGGGTGTTCAGCGTGCACATCCAGTCGCGCGCCAGGCCCTGGTCCTGCTCGCGCAGCTTGGCCTTCTTCTCGGCGGTGGTGAGGATGCCGATGCCCAGTGGTTTGGTCAGGTACAGGCGGCAGCCGGCGGTGGCGGTGTCGTTGCGCTTGAGGTGGCGCTTGCTGACCACGCCGGTGACCGCCAGGCCGAAGATCGGCTCCGGCGCGTCGATGGAGTGGCCGCCGGCCAGCGGGATGCCGGCTTCGGCGCACACGGCGCGGCCGCCGCGGATCACTTCGCGGGCAACTTCCGGTGGCAGTACGTTGACCGGCCAGCCGAGGATGGCGATGGCCATCAGCGGGTCGCCGCCCATGGCGTAGATGTCGCTGATCGCGTTGGTGGCGGCGATGCGCCCGAAGTCGTACGGGTCATCGACGATCGGCATGAAGAAGTCGGTGGTCGATACCACCCCGCGCTCGTCATCCAGGGCATACACGGCGGCGTCGTCACGCGAGGCATTGCCGACCCACAACTTCGGGTCCAGGGCCTGGGCGCCGCTTTCGGCGAGGATCACATCCAGCACCTTGGGGGAGATCTTGCAGCCACAGCCGGCACCGTGGCTGTACTGGGTCAGGCGAATCGGCTCGCTCATGTGCACCTCAGGGGATCAATTTGTTGCGCGATTGTAGCAAAGCTGGCCTTTGCGCCTGCGACTCTTATAATTCCCAGCGTCGGCGTGTTGCCGGCACTTTCCCCGCTATTGAACCGGAGAACTCCCATGCTCAAACGCCCCCTGGCGCTCGCCGCCGGCCTCGTGCTGTCCTGCTGCGCCGTAGTCGCCCAGGCTGCCGACACCTTGCGGGTCAGTGCCATCCCCGACGAAGCACCGACCGAACTGCTGCGCAAGTTCGAGCCACTGGGCAAGTACCTGTCCAAGCAACTGGGCATGGACGTGAAGTTCGTTCCGGTCGCCGACTACCCGGCGGTGGTCGAATCGCTGGCCAGCAACCGCCTGGACATGGCCTGGCTGGGTGGTTTCACCTTCGTCCAGGTGCACCTGAAAGACCCAACCGCCACGCCGCTGGTGCAGCGTGAACAGGACGCCCAGTTCACCTCCAAGTTCATCACTGCCAACCCGGCCGTGAAGAGCCTGGCTGACCTCAAGGGCAAGTCGTTCGCGTTCGGTTCGATCTCGTCCACTTCGGGCAGCCTGATGCCGCGCTACTTCATGCTCAAGGAAGACAACATCAAGCCTGAGAGCTACTTCAGCCGTGTGGCCTATTCCGGTGCCCACGACGCCACCGTGGCCTGGGTGCAAGCGGGCAAGGTCGATGGCGGCGTGCTCAATGCCAGCGTCTGGCAGAAGCTGGTCGATGCCGGCAAGGTCGATACCAGCAAGGTCAAGGTGTTCGCTACCACGCCGACCTACTACGACTACAACTGGACCGTGCGCGGCAACATGGACCCGGCGCTGAAAGAGAAAATCAAGAAGGCCTTCCTCGACCTCGACCCGGCCAATCCGGAGCACAAGGCGATCCTCGACCTGCAGGCGGCCAGCCGCTTCATCGAGACCAAGCCTGAAAACTACGCGGGCACCGAGCAAGCCGCACGTGAGGCCGGCCTGCTCAAGTGACTATTCATGTACACGGCGCCGGCCTGCGCCACGGCCAGGTCCGCGCGCTCGATGCTGTCAGCCTGAGCATCGCCAAGGGTGAGCGGGTGGCGATCATCGGCCCTTCGGGGGCCGGCAAGTCCAGCCTGCTGCACCTGATGGCCACCGCCGTGCAGCCCAGCAGCGGGCACCTGGAACTGTTCGGTGAGCAGCCCTGGGCGCTGTCTGCCGGGGCGCGCCAGCGCCTGCGGGCACGGATTGGGCTGGTGCACCAGGCTCCGCCGCTTCCTCCGCGCCAGCGTGTGGTAACAGCCGTGCTGGCGGGGCGCCTGGGGCAGTGGGGCTTGTTGCGAGGCCTGCTCAACCTGGTGTATCCGACCGATGTGCCGGGGGCGCGCCAGGCCTTGGCCGAGTTGGGCCTGGCCGACAAGCTGTTCGTCCAGTGTGGACAGCTGTCCGGTGGGCAATTGCAGCGGGTCGGCATCGCCCGGGCGTTGTATCAGCGGCCGGAAGTGCTGCTGACCGACGAGCCAGTGTCGGCCATGGACCCAGTGCTGGCCGATCACAGCCTGGCATTGCTCAATCGCCATGCGCAAGCCAATGGCGTGACCCTGGTGGCCAGCCTGCATGCAGTGGACCTGGCGCTGGCGCATTTCCCACGGGTGATCGGCATTCGCGAAGGGCAAGTGGCGTTCGACTGCCCGGCCGAGTCGGTGACCACGCAATTGCTGGATGCGCTGTACGCCAACGAGCAACTGGGCTCGCCAGCGCAAGCACAGGGGCCGACCCTGACCGTGCAGATTCCACGATGCTGAAGGCCGATGCCCGCGACCCGGCTGCGTTGCCGCGTTTGTTACTGACTCTGCTGGCATTGGCCGTGCTGTGGCCTGGGCTGCAATTGAGCGAACTGAACCCTGGCGTCTTGCTGCAGGCGGAGAACCGGCAGCAGATCGCCAGTTTCACCAGCGCCTTCTGGCCGCCGGCGCACAGTGCCGAATTCCTCAAGTTACTGTACGAGTCCACCTTGCAGACTTTGGCCGTGGCGACAGCCGGCATGGCCCTGGCGCTGGTGCTGGCAGTCCCGACCAGCCTGTTGGCCAGTCGTGCGCTGTCACTGCGCGCTGCCTCCCGGGGTGGCCGGGCAGGACTGTGGTCGCGCTTGTTGCGCCTGCCTGTGCGCGGCTTGCTGATTTTTCTGCGTAGCGTGCCGGAGATCGTCTGGGCGCTGCTGTTCGTGCGGGCCGTGGGCCTGGGGCCGACGGCCGGTGTGCTGGCCATCGCCATTACCTACAGCGGCATGCTCGGCAAGGTCTACGCGGAAATCTTCGAATCGGTCGACCAGCGCCCGGCGCATGCCTTGCTGCAGGCCGGCAGCGGCCGATTGACGGCGTTCTTCTACGGCATTTTGCCCAGTGCGTCGGCGGAAGTGGTGTCCTACACCGTCTACCGCTGGGAATGTGCCGTGCGCGCCTCGGTGGTGATGGGCTTTGTCGGTGCCGGTGGGCTGGGGCAGCAGATCGACCTGTCGATGCGCATGTTTGCCGGGGGCGAAGTGGCGAGCATGCTGCTGGCGTTCCTCGGTCTGGTGCTGCTGGCCGACCTGCTTAGCCGCTTCCTGCGCGGGAGGCTGGCATGAACCGGGTGATCAACCTGCTGGTGATCGTTGCCATCGTCGCGGCAGTGGTGGCGTCGTTCGGTTATCTGCAACTGGACCTGCATGCCTTGGTGGGTGATGGCGGGTTGGGGCAGATGGGCGAGTACGCAGCTCGCTTCCTGCATCCGGATCTGTCCGGCGAGCACCTGCAGGCGGTAGGGCGGGGTGCCATGGAAACCCTGGCCATGTCCGGGCTGGGCACCTTGCTGGCGATGTTCCTCGGCATGCTGTTGGCCTTGCCGGCGGCGGGGCGCTTCGGTTGGCCGCTGCAATCGCTGGCGCGGTTGCTGCTCAATGCCTTGAGGGCCATTCCGGAGTTGGTGTGGGCGGCGTTGACGGTGCTGGCGGCGGGCCTTGGGCCCAATGCCGGTACCTTGGCCCTGGCGCTGCACACGTCCGGGGTGTTGGGGCGGCTGTTCGCCGAAGCGCTGGAGAATGCGCCGGCAGAGCCCGCCGCAGCCATTCGCCTGCAGGGCGGCGGGCAGGTGGCAGCGTTCTGTTTCGGGACCTTGCCGAACCTGTGGCCCCAGTTGCTCGCATACAGCCTGTACCGCTGGGAGAACAACATTCGCATGGCCAGTGTGCTGGGGTTTGTCGGGGCAGGGGGGCTGGGGCAGATGCTCTATACCACCCTGAGCCTGTTCCAGGAGGCCCAGGCCAGTACGGTGATCATGGCGATGTTGCTGCTGGTGCTGCTGGTGGATGCCTTCAGCGATGTGTTGCGCCAGCGGTATGTGCGGGCCTGACAGATAGCAGGGGCTGCAACGCAGCCCCATTCACGACACCAACTCCTCACACTGCGCTTCCCGCTGCATCGATTCCAGATTCCGCTCGATGGTCTCGCAGATGGTATCCATCTGAATCTGATGCTCACTTAAGCGAAACGGACTCTGCAGATCCGTCCCGATCCGCTCGATCGCCAGCAGCATGAACCCGACCACCGTCGATGCCAGCGGCGTGAACCAGCCCAGCGATTCCACCAGCCCCACCGGCACGATCAGGCAGAACAGGGTGATGAACAGCCGCGGAAAATACACGTAAGGGTAGGGCAGCGGCGTATTGGCGATCCGTTCCATGCCACCCTGGGCGTTGGACAGGTCCACCAACGTCGACTCCAGCCGCGCCAGGCGAATGCTGTCCAACCGCCCGGCCTGGTATTCCCGTGCCAGCAACGCCGCCGAGCCGCTGAGAATATCGTTGGCGAAGTTGTTCGATCGGTTACGCCGCTCGAACTCGCCCGGCGGGATAAATGCCATCAGTTCGTCCGGGCAGGCCTCACCCTTCAGGTGCGCCGCCAGGCAGTTCACATAGGCGATGTGCCGACGCAGCAAGGTCGCCTTGACCGGGTTCAACCCATCTTCGGTGTCATCGATCAACGTCAGCGTCTGCCGGGCGAAGCTGCGCGAACCGTTCACCAACGCTCCCCATAAAGTTCGCGCTTCCCACCAGCGGTTGTAGGCGCTGCTGTTGCGAAAGCTCACCAGCACCACCAGCGCCGAACCCAGCAAGGTCAGCGGAATCAGCGGCAGGGTGAACTTGCTGTTGAAGAACAGCATGAAGTCGATGGTGACCAGCACGTCCCAGAGCAGCAGCCAGAACAGCGACCAGCCAATGTAGCCGAAGGTCTTGACGATCAGGCGGTATTTGCGGGCGATGACGTCTTTCACACGAGCTGCCTCGAAAAGCCGGGGATGCAGGATGGGACGTCGAGGGGCGGGTATGGTTCGGTGCTGTTCGTCCTGGCGATGTTACTGGACGTGTTGTTTAAAAAGCGCGAAGCGGACTACACAGCTTTCGGAGGCCGCTGACTAGGGTGTCGAAAAAAGAACTGGCATTGTCGGTGCCTCTTTATTTCGCGCATTTATGCGGGGGCTCTGATGAAGCCGAATCTGATTCCTTTCGACATGGCAAGCCTCCTGGATTGCGAAGAGGCAATCGAGGAATACCTGATGCAGGTGATGAGCGATGGCAACTCTGCCGAACTTGCCCGGGCGCGGCTTCACGTTGACAGAGCGCGGGCGCGCAATGCCGTGATCAACGCAGTTGCTGTTTCATCTGTACCAACGCCACCCGCTTGCCATCCTGAGCCTGCCGCTCCTCAATGCCAAACGGTACGAACTGGGTTGGACGGGGCGGTTGGCAAAGTGCATGGCAGGTCCTTTTGCGTGAATGTGCTGGCCAAATCATCAGGCCGACCGCAACCGTATCATGTTGGCCCACAGCGGTGGATCAAGGCTTGCTGGCAACCACATAGCCCTTCACCGGGGCAGGCGCGCCGTTCGGTTTGCCCTTGTGCGCCAGGTACTGGAAGCGCCGCCATTCCTTGTCGATCTCGCTGTACGACATGAACACACTGACGCGTGCCTTGCCGGCCAGGTCCGGGCGGTTGCGGGCATCGATTCCGTCCTTGGCGATGAAGGCGACGTTCATCCCGACCACCCTGCCGTCATCGGCGAACACCGGGCCACCGGACATGCCCTTGACCAGCGGGCCGTCATGCACCGAGTAGAAGACACTGCCCGGTGTGCCTTCCAGGCGCACCAGCGAGTCGAGCGTATGGCCCTTGCCTTGCACCGGCATCATCAAGCTGTTGAAGCCGACCGCCGTCACCGACTCGCCCGGGACGAACTGGCGCCACTGCGGCACCTTGCTGGCCTTGTGCCTGAAGAACACCACATCACCCAGCCCTTCATGCACCACGTTGCGCAGGAACGGGGTGTGCTTGGCAGTGACGGCGTAGTCTTCATTCCACTGAATGGCGCTGGCCATCAGCAGCATCGGCAGGGGGGCACCGGAGGTGACGACAAAAGCCTGGTCGTAGACGGGGTCTGAAACGTATGCGGTTGGCATTCCATTGCACCCACTCAGCAGCATCATTGCTGCCAGACAGGGCGCGGTTTTGTTCATGGGTCACGCAGTCATCATGGGTAAGGGGGCGCAACTATGGCTAAGTGATATTACGGCATCAATACTTTCGGCATATAACCGACGAATGACAGCTTATGGCCAGCACTGCCGTGGCGGCCAATAGATTCGCTGGATGCCTGGAAAGCACGTGGTCGTTGGGGTGGCGTCAAAAGGCGGGGTTCTGGCTTGTAAGGATGAATGAGCTGGGTTGAGCTCGATTGAGCTGCATTGAGCTCAATTGAGCTGGATAGGGCATTTGACGTATGCGAGGGGAAGCCAACTCCCGCAGAGGCGCTAAAGACTAAATTGCAGGCACAAAAAAACCGACCATAAGGTCGGTTTCTTCTGGATCTTGGTGCCCCGAGGGAGACTCGAACTCCCACTCCTTTCGAAAACGGATTTTGAATCCGCCGCGTCTACCAATTCCGCCATCAGGGCTTGTGGCGCGCAGTATAGAGAGCTGCCCTTGGTCGGTCAATCGGCTTTCATGGTCAATTTTCACGCATTGGGCTAAACTTCCCGGCCCTGTCGAACCCGAACATCATCATGCGCGTCGCCGATTTTTCCTTCGAACTCCCCGATTCCCTGATCGCCCGCCACCCTCTGGCCGAGCGCCATGGCAGCCGTCTGCTGGTCCTCGATGGGCCGAGCGGGGCGTTGGCGCACAAGCAATTCCCCGATCTGCTCGACTATCTGCGGCCGGGCGACCTGATGGTGTTCAACAACACCCGGGTGATTCCGGCCCGGCTGTTTGGCCAGAAAGCCTCTGGCGGCAAGCTGGAAGTGCTGGTCGAGCGTGTGCTCGACAGCCACCGCGTGCTGGCCCATGTGCGGGCCAGCAAGGCGCCGAAAGAGGGTGCAGTGATCCTCATCGATGGCGGTGGCGAGGCTGAAATGGTTGCCCGCCACGACACGCTGTTCGAGCTGCGCTTCACCGAAGAGGTGCTGCCACTGCTCGATCGCGTCGGCCACATGCCGTTGCCGCCGTACATCGACCGCCCCGACGAAGGCGCCGACCGTGAGCGCTACCAGACCGTGTACGCCGAACGCGCCGGTGCGGTGGCCGCGCCGACTGCCGGCCTGCACTTCGACGAAGCGCTGCTGGAGAAGATCGCCGCCAAGGGCGTCGAGCGCGCCTTCGTCACCCTGCATGTGGGGGCTGGCACCTTCCAGCCGGTGCGGGTCGACAAGATCGAAGATCACCATATGCACAAAGAGTGGCTCGAAGTGAGCCAGGATGTGGTCGACGCCATCGAGGCCTGCCGCGCCCGTGGCGGCCGGGTGATCGCGGTCGGTACCACCAGCGTCCGCTCGCTGGAGAGTGCGGCGCGTGATGGCGTGCTCAAGGCCTTCAGTGGTGACACCGACATCTTCATCTACCCGGGCCGGCCCTTCCATGTGGTCGATTGCCTGGTCACCAACTTCCACCTGCCGGAGTCCACGCTGCTGATGCTGGTCTCGGCCTTCGCCGGTTACCCCGAGACCATGGCTGCCTACGCGGCAGCGGTCGACAACGGGTACCGCTTCTTCAGTTACGGTGATGCGATGTTCATCACCCGCAATCCGGCGCCACGCGGCCCAGAGGATCAAGCATGAGTCGCACCTGTCGAATGTCGTTCGAACTGCTGGCCACCGACGGCAAGGCCCGTCGTGGTCGGCTGACCTTCCCCCGTGGCACGGTCGAGACCCCGGCGTTCATGCCGGTGGGCACCTATGGCACGGTCAAGGGCATGCTGCCGCGTGACATCGAGGCCATCGGCGCCGAGATCATCCTCGGCAACACCTTCCACCTGTGGCTGCGCCCGGGTACCGAGGTGATCAAGAAGCACAATGGCCTGCATGACTTCATGCAGTGGAAAGGCCCTATCCTCACCGATTCCGGTGGTTTCCAGGTGTTCAGCCTGGGCGCCATGCGCAAGATCAAGGAGGAAGGCGTGACCTTCGCCTCGCCAGTCGACGGCTCCAAGGTGTTCATGGGCCCGGAAGAGTCCATGCAGGTGCAGCGCGACCTTGGCTCGGACATCGTGATGATCTTCGACGAGTGCACGCCGTACCCGGCCGAGCACGACGTGGCGCGCACCTCCATGGAGCTGTCGCTGCGCTGGGCCCAGCGCTCGAAAAATGCCCACGGCGACAGCACCGCAGCGCTGTTCGGTATCGTCCAGGGGGGCATGTACCAGGACTTGCGTATGCGCTCGCTGGAAGCGCTGGTCAATATCGACTTCGACGGCCTGGCCATCGGCGGCCTGTCGGTCGGCGAGCCGAAGCACGAAATGATCAAGGTGCTCGACTACCTGCCGGATCAGATGCCGGCTGACAAACCTCGTTACCTTATGGGGGTAGGCAAACCGGAAGATCTGGTTGAGGGTGTGCGCCGCGGCGTCGACATGTTCGACTGCGTGATGCCCACGCGCAACGCGCGCAACGGCCACCTGTTCGTCGATACAGGGGTGATCAAGATCCGCAACGCGTTCCATCGCCACGATGATTCGCCGCTGGATCCGACCTGTGACTGCTACACCTGCACCAACTTCTCCCGCGCTTATCTGCACCATCTGGACAAGTGCGGCGAAATGCTGAGCAGCATGCTGAATACCATCCACAACTTGCGCCATTACCAGCGCTTGATGGCCGGTTTACGCGAGGCTATTCAACAGGGTAAATTGGCCGCCTTTGTCGACGCCTTCTACGCCAAACGCGGGCTGCCTGTGCCGCCTTTGGACTGACTGTTCGCATCCATTATTAGAAAATTACATTAGGAGTGCCCAATGAGCTTCTTGATCCCCGCCGCATACGCGGACGCTGCAGCACCCGCCGCTGGCCCAGCCGGTACCGGTTTCGAGTGGATTTTCCTGGTCGGTTTCCTGGTCATCTTCTACCTGATGATCTGGCGCCCGCAGTCCAAGCGCGCCAAAGAGCAGAAGAACCTGCTGAGCAACTTGCAGAAAGGTGACGAAGTTGTCACCAACGGCGGCATCGCCGGCAAGATCGTCAAGGTTTCCGATGACTTCGTGGTCCTGGAAGTTTCCGACACCGTCGAGCTGAAGTTCCAGAAGGGTGCCATCGCGGCCACCCTGCCAAAAGGTACGCTCAAGGCTATCTGAGTTACCGGTTTCATTTTTCCAGTCGGGGCGCGCAAAGCGCCCCGCGTCTTGAACGGGCGGCGTGATGCTGAACAAATACCCTCTGTGGAAATACGCACTGATCCTGGTGGTACTGGCGATCGGTTTCATTTATTCCGCTCCCAACCTCTACCCGGATGATCCGGCGGTACAGATCAGCGGTGCCAGCTCGGCGCTGCAGGTCAACCAGGCCGACCTCGACCGTGTCAGCAAGGCGCTGGTCGATGCTGGTATCACCGTCAAGGGCGCAAGTCTGGGTGAGAAGGGCAGTGGGCTGATTCGCCTGACCAACCAGGAAGCTCAATTGCCAGCCAAGGATGTAGTGCGCAAGGCACTGGGCGATGATTACGTCGTGGCCCTGAACCTGGCCCAGACTACCCCGCAATGGCTGCGCAACCTGGGTGCAAGCCCGATGAAGCTGGGCCTGGACCTGTCCGGTGGTGTGCACTTCCTGCTGGAAGTGGACATGGACAAGGCCATGAGCGCCCGCATGAAAGTCTACGAAGGCGAGGTCAAGACCTTGCTGCGCAAAGAGCGCATCCGCTACCGCAGCCTGCCGCAGCAGGATGGCGGTGTAATGCTGGGCTTCGCTGACGATGCTACCCGCGAACAGGCACGTGCCCTGATCCGCAAGAATTTCAATGATTTCGACCTGACCACCACCGAGCGCAACGAGCTCGCCGTGCTGCGTCTGGCGCTGACCCAGGCGAAAGTCGCCGAGATCCGCGAATACTCGATCAAGCAGAACCTGACCACCGTCCGCAACCGTGTGAACGAGCTGGGCGTGGCCGAGCCGCTGGTACAGCGCCAGGGCGCCAACCGCATCGTGGTCGAGCTGCCGGGCGTACAGGACACTGCCGAAGCCAAGCGTATCCTCGGCAAGACTGCAAACCTGGAGTTCCGCTTCGGTGCCGAGCCGGGCGCTTCCAAGGCTACTACCGAGGTCTTCGAGTTCCGTGAGGGCAACCGTTCCGCTGCTGTCGAGCGCGGCCTGATCATCACGGGTGACCAGGTTACCGACGCCCAGGCCAGCTTCGACGAGCACGGCCGGCCACAGGTGAACATCCGCCTGGATGGCCATGGTGGCGAGCTGATGAGTCGCGCCACCCGCAGCAACGTTGGCCGTAGCATGGCGGTGATCTTCATCGAGCAGAAGCCGGTCACCCGCTACGTCAAGCAGACTGTCGATGGCGTCGAGAAGGACGTTGCCGTGCAGAGCTTCCAGGAAGAGAAGAAGATCATCAGCCTGGCGACCATCCAGTCGCCACTGGGCAGCCAGTTCCGCATCACCGGCCTGAACGGCCAGGGTGAATCGTCGGAACTGGCCCTGCTGTTGCGTGCCGGTGGTCTGGCTGCGCCGATGTACTTCGCCGAAGAACGTACCATCGGTCCAAGCCTGGGTGCTGACAACATCACCAAGGGTATCGATGCGTCGCTGTGGGGCATGCTGTTCGTCTCGCTGTTCATCATCGCCATCTACCGCGGCTTTGGCGTGCTCGCTACCATCGCCCTGGCGGGCAACATGGTGCTGCTGTTGGCGCTGATGTCGCTGCTGGGTGCCACGCTGACCCTTCCGGGTATTGCCGGTATCGTGTTGACCATGGGTATGGCGGTGGACGCCAACGTGCTGATCTTCTCGCGTATTCGGGAAGAAATTGCCGCTGGCATGTCGGTGCAGCGCGCGATCCATGAAGGTTTCAACCGTGCCTACTCGGCAATCGTCGACGCCAACCTGACCACCTTGCTGGTCGGCGGCATCCTGTTCGCCATGGGTACCGGCCCGGTCAAGGGCTTCGCGGTGACCATGTCCCTCGGGATTTTCACCTCGATGTTCACTGCCGTCATGGTGACCCGTGCACTGGTCAACCTGACCTGTGGCGGGCGTGACATCAAGAAGCTGTGGGTTTGAGGGAGCTGCGATGAAAACCATCAATTTCATGGGCGTACGCAAGATTGCGTTCGCCGCCACCATGCTCCTGACGGTGCTGGCGTTGTTCAGCTGGTTCCACAAGGGTTTGAACTTCGGCCTCGACTTCACGGGCGGCACACTGATCGAGCTGACCTATGAGCGGCCGGCCGACCTCAAGGCAGTACGTGCCGAGTTGCAAGACTCCGGCTTCCACGAGGCCGTGGTGCAGAGCTTTGGCGCCACCACCGACCTGCTGGTGCGCATGCCGGGCGATGACCCACAGCTGGGTGCCAAGGTTGGCGCGGCCCTGCAGAAGGCTGGCGGCGACAACCCGGCCACCCTCAAGCGCGTCGAGTTCGTCGGCCCGCAGGTAGGTGAAGAGTTGCGCGACCAGGGCGGCCTCGGCATGCTCCTGGCGCTGGGCGGCATCCTCATCTACCTGGCTTTCCGCTTCCAGTGGAAGTTCGCCGTGGGCGCGATCGTCTCGCTGATCCACGACGTGGTGGTGACCCTGGGTATCCTGTCGTTCTTCCAGATCACCTTCGACCTGACGGTGCTGGCAGCGGTACTCGCGATCATCGGCTACTCGCTGAACGACACCATCGTCGTGTTCGACCGGGTGCGTGAGAATTTCCGCGTGATGCGCAAGGCCTCGCTGATCGAGAACATCAACGTCTCGACCACCCAGACCCTGCTGCGCACCATCGCCACCTCGGTGTCGACCTTGCTGGCGATCGGTGCGTTGCTGATCTTCGGTGGCGACAACCTGTTTGGCTTCTCGCTGGCGCTGTTCATCGGTGTCCTGGCCGGTACCTACTCGTCGATCTACATCGCCAACGTGGTGCTGATCTGGCTGAACCTGAACAGTGAAGACCTGATTCCTCCTGCGAAAAACGAAGGTGCGGATGACCGTCCTTAAGGGCTAGTCCTACGCCGTTCGGCGATGAAAAAGGCGTGAGTGTTGAACTCACGCCTTTTTTTTTGCTCCAAGGCTGGGAGAAAGCAGGTTAGCCCCTGCAGGTACAACAGGAGGTTCATGTGAACAAATCAATGCTCGTAGGCGCTGTGCTGGGTGCTGTCGGTGTTACTGCCGGAGGTGCTGTTGCCACCTACAGCTTGGTGAACAAGGGGCCTGAGTACGCCCAGGTCACCGACGTGCAACCGATCAAGCAACAGGTCAAAACTCCGCGCGAGGTCTGCAAGGACGTCGCCGTTACGCGTCAGGCGCCGGTCAAGGACCAGCACCAGATCGCCGGTACCGTGGTCGGTGCCCTTGCTGGCGGCCTGCTGGGTAACCAGATCGGCGGCGGCACCGGCAAGAAGATCGCCACCGTGGCCGGTGCGGTCGGTGGTGGTTATGCCGGCAACAAGGTGCAGGAAGGCATGCAGCAGCGTGATACCTACACCACCACACAAACCCGCTGCAACACGGTCAACGACATCAGCGAGAAGGTAGTGGGTTACAACGTGACCTATTCCATTGGTGATCAGGTGGGCAAGGTGAAGATGGACCGCGAGCCGGGTTCGACCATTCCGCTGGACAAGAATGGCAAGCTGATCCTCAGCGAAGCTGGGCAGTAAACGGCAGGCATAAAAAAAGCACCCCCAGGGGTGCTTTTTTATGGCTGCAATCCGCGCTTAGCGCTTCATGTGCTCTGGCAGGTGTGGCTGGATAGCGGTCAGTACGGCCTTGAAGCACTTGATGTTGCCTGCAACGATGTGGCCCTTGTCGAGGAAATCGTGGCCACCGTTGAAGTCGCTCACCAGGCCACCGGCTTCCTGGATCAGCAGCACGCCTGCAGCCATGTCCCATTCGGACAGGCCCGACTCCCAGAAGGCATCGAAACGGCCGGCAGCCACGTAGGCCAGGTCCAGGCTGGCGGAGCCTGCGCGGCGGATGCCGGCGGTCTGGCCAGTCAGGGCGCGGAACATGCCCAGGTAGTTGTCCAGGTCAGCCATCTGGTTGTCACGGAACGGGAAGCCGGTGCCCAGCAGTGCGCCTTCCAGGCTGGTGCGCGAGCTGACGCGCAGGCGACGGCCATTGAGCTGGGCGCCACGGCCACGGCTGGCGGTGAATTCTTCCTGGCGAACCGGGTCGAGGACGACCGCGTGCTCGAGGCGACCGCGGTACTTGCAGGCGATGCTGACGGCGAAGTGCGGGATGCCGCGCAGGAAGTTGGTGGTGCCATCCAGCGGATCGATGATCCACAGGTAGTCCTTGCCTTCTTCGCCGGTGCCCGCGTGCATGCCCGTCTCTTCACCCTGGATCGAGTGGTTCGGGTAGGCCTTGCGCAGTGCGTCGACGATTTTCTGTTCGGCGGCGCGATCAACTTCGGAAACGTAGTCCTTAGCCTCTTTCTCGTCGACCTTGATGGTATCCAGGCGTTCGATGGAGCGGAAGATCAATTCACTGGCGCTGCGAGCGGCGCGCAGGGCGATATTCAGCATAGGCTGCATGGGCGGGTCACCTGGAGATGTTAAAGAGGAAAGCCGGCCATTCTAGCAGAAATTTTTGAAGGCAGAAGTGCCACATTTGCTTTCGTGGCGTTACGCCTGTCGGTTCTGTAAGATCGAAGGCCCTGATTCCTGCATCTGTGAGCACAACACCTTGCTGCAAAATATTCGTGTTGTTCTGGTCAATACCAGCCACCCCGGCAACATCGGCGGCGCTGCGCGTGCCATGAAAAACATGGGCTTGTCGCGTCTGGTGCTGGTGCAGCCAAAAGAGTTCCCGTCCGGCGACGCCACTGCGCGTGCCTCGGGCGCCGACGACATCCTGGCCAATGCCCAAGTGGTCGACAGCCTTGAAGACGCGCTGGTCGGCTGCAGCCTGGTCATGGGCACCAGTGCCCGTGAGCGCAGCATCCCCTGGCCTTTGATCGACCCGCGCGAATGCGGGGCCAAGGCCGTGGAGCACGCCACCGGCGGCGAAGAGATCGCCTTGGTGTTCGGGCGTGAACACGCTGGCCTGACCAACGAAGAACTGCAGCGATGTCACTTCCACGTGCACATTCCCTCGAACCCCGACTTCAGTTCGCTGAACCTTGCCGCCGCGGTCCAGGTGCTCTCCTATGAGGTACGCATGGCCTGGCTGGCAGCCGAAGGCGCGCCCTCGAAAGTCGAGAAGTTCGATGCCAACTCGCTGCGCAGCAACGAGCTGGCGACCATGGACGAAATGGAGCTGTTCTATGAACACCTGGAGAACACCCTGGTGGACATCGGCTTCCTCGACCCTGAGAAGCCCAAGCACCTGATGGCGCGCCTGCGCCGGCTATATGGGCGCAGCTCGGTCAATCGTTCGGAAATGAGCATTTTGCGCGGCATCCTCACCGAGACCCAGAAGGTCGCACGGGGCGAGCCGCATAAACGGAAGGACTGACAGATGTTCGAGCGTCTGCGTGAAGATATCCAGAGCGTATTTCATCGAGACCCGGCGGCGCGCAATGCCTTCGAGGTGTTGACCTGCTACCCCGGCATGCACGCCATCTGGCTGCATCGCCTGGGCAACGCCCTGTGGAAGCGCGATTTCAAGTGGCTGGCCCGCCTGGTGTCGAACTTCGGTCGCTGGCTGACCGGTATCGAGATCCATCCCGGCGCGACCATCGGTCGACGCTTCTTCATCGATCACGGCATGGGCATCGTCATCGGCGAAACCGCCGAGATTGGTGACGATGTCACCCTTTATCAGGGTGTGACCCTGGGCGGCACCAGCTGGAACAAGGGCAAGCGCCACCCGACCCTGGAAAACGGTGTGGTGGTAGGGGCGGGTGCCAAGGTGCTTGGCCCGTTCACCGTCGGTGCCGGGGCCAAGATCGGCTCCAATGCGGTGGTGACCAAGGCGGTGCCGGCCGGCGCCACTGCCGTCGGCATCCCGGGGCGGATCATTGTCAAGAACAGTGAAGACACCGAGCTCGAGGCCAAGCGCAAGGCGATGGCCGAGAAGATCGGTTTCGATGCCTATGGTGTCAGCGGCGACATGCCGGACCCGGTAGCCCGGGCCATCGGCCAGATGCTCGACCACCTGCAGGCCGTCGACGAGCGCCTGGAGGGCATGTGTGGCGCGCTGACCAAGATGGGCAGTGACTACTGTGCCAAGGAACTGCCGAAGCTGCCGGAAGATGACTTCGCGGTCGAAACCCAGGCTGCCCAGCGCGACACTCAGTCGCATTGATTACGCCGCAGTGACGTCACCCTGACATATGGGGCGTGTGCTCACGCCCCATTACTGCTACAATCGCGCCCGCCTCCCAGATGCAAACCCGACTAAAGCAGTAGGTCTAATAGTTGACTTAAATGCTCGGGAATCGCATACTCGCACACATCCCGTAACTCCCGTGGTACCCAATAGCCATGCGACTGACTACCAAAGGCCGATACGCCGTGACTGCCATGCTCGACCTGGCACTGCACGCGCAGCATGGGCCGGTGTCTTTGGCCGACATTTCCGAGCGCCAGGGCATTTCCCTCTCTTATCTGGAACAGCTGTTCGCCAAGCTGCGCCGCAGCAGCCTGGTCTCCAGCGTGCGCGGTCCGGGCGGTGGCTACCAGTTGTCGCGCGGCATGGAAACCATCCAGGTGGCCCAGGTCATCGACGCGGTCAACGAGTCGGTAGATGCCACCCGTTGCCAGGGCCTCGGGGATTGCCATGCCGGTGACACCTGCCTGACCCACCACCTGTGGTGCGACCTCAGCCAGCAGATCCATGAATTCCTCAGCGGCATCAGCCTGGCCGACCTCGTCATGCGCCGTGAGGTGCAGGAAGTCGCCCAGCGCCAGGACCTGCGGCGTGTCGCAGGCCGTACTGCCCAGCTGGACAAGATTGAGACGTCCGCCGTCGACTGACCTTTTATTTTAACAGTGACGAGCGACGCCACCGCCTGATAGGAGATACCCATGAAGTTGCCGATCTACCTCGATTACTCCGCTACCACGCCGGTCGACCCTCGCGTCGCCCAGAAGATGGCCGACTGCCTGCTGGTCGACGGCAACTTCGGTAACCCGGCCTCGCGTTCCCACGTGTTCGGCTGGAAGGCCGAAGAAGCGGTCGAGAACGGTCGCCGCCAGGTTGCCGACCTGATCAACGCCGACCCGCGCGAAATCGTCTGGACCAGCGGTGCCACCGAGTCCGACAACCTCGCCCTGAAAGGCGTGGCGCACTTCTATCAGACCAAGGGCAAGCACATCATCACCTCCAAGATCGAGCACAAGGCGGTCCTGGATACCGCTCGCCAGCTCGAGCGTGAAGGTTTCGAAGTCACCTACCTGGAACCGGGCGAAGACGGCATCGTCACCCCGGCCATGGTCGAAGCCGCCCTGCGCGACGACACTATCCTGGTCTCGCTGATGCACGTGAACAACGAAGTCGGTTCGATCAACGACATCGCCGCCATCGGTGAGCTGACCCGTTCGCGTGGCGTGCTGTTCCATGTCGATGCTGCGCAGTCGGCCGGCAAGGTCGAAATCGACGTTCAGAAGCTGAAGGTCGACCTGATGTCGTTCTCGGCGCACAAGGTCTACGGCCCTAAAGGTATCGGCGCGCTGTACGTCAGCCGCAAGCCGCGTGTGCGTCTGGAAGCCATCATTCACGGCGGTGGCCATGAGCGCGGCATGCGTTCGGGCACGCTGCCGACCCACCAGATCGTCGGCATGGGCGAAGCCTTCGCCATCGCCAAGCAGGAAATGGCCGCCGAGAACGTGCGCATCAAGGCCCTGAGCGACCGCTTCTTCAAGCAGGTCTCGGACCTCGAAGAGCTGTACGTCAACGGCAGCAAGACTGCCCGCGTACCGCACAACCTGAACCTGAGCTTCAACTACGTCGAAGGCGAGTCGCTGCTGATGTCTCTGAAGGACATCGCCGTATCGTCCGGTTCGGCCTGTACCTCCGCTTCGCTCGAGCCGTCGTATGTACTGCGCGCTCTGGGCCGCAACGACGAGCTGGCGCACAGCTCGATCCGCTTCTCCTTCGGCCGCTTCACCACCGAAGAAGAAGTCGACTACGCCGCGCAGCAAGTCTGCATGGCTGTCAACAAACTGCGTGAGCTGTCGCCGCTGTGGGACATGTACAAAGACGGCGTTGACATCTCCAAGATCGAGTGGGCCGCCCACTAAGCAGTCGCCGGCAAGAGCGGCTCCCTGATGAGGAAGGAATTGCACCATGGCATACAGTGAAAAGGTCATCGACCACTACGAAAACCCACGCAACGTCGGCAAGATGAACGCCGAGGACCCGGATGTCGGTACCGGCATGGTCGGCGCTCCAGCGTGCGGTGACGTGATGCGTCTGCAGATCAAGGTCAACGAGCAAGGCATCATCGAAGACGCCAAGTTCAAGACTTACGGCTGCGGTTCGGCCATCGCTTCCAGCTCCCTCGCCACCGAGTGGATGAAGGGCAAGACCCTGGACGAAGCCGAAACCATCAAGAACACCCAGCTGGCGGAAGAACTGGCGTTGCCGCCAGTGAAGATCCACTGCTCGGTACTCGCCGAAGATGCCATCAAGGCAGCCGTTCGCGACTACAAGCAGAAGAAAGGCTTGATCTAAGCCGCCCGTTGCAAGGTAAGACTCAAGGAGTTCCGATGGCTATCAGCATGACAGAAGCCGCCGCCAACCACATTCGCCGCTCCCTCGACGGGCGCGGCAAGGGTGAGGGCATTCGCCTGGGCGTGCGCACCACCGGCTGCTCGGGCCTGGCCTACGTGCTGGAGTTCGTCGACGAGCTGGCCGCAGAGGACCAGGTGTTCGAGAACCATGGCGTCAAGGTGATCATCGATCCCAAGAGCCTGGTGTACCTCGATGGCACCGAGCTGGACTTCGTCAAGGAAGGGTTGAACGAAGGCTTCAAGTTCAACAACCCCAACGTGCGCGGTGAGTGTGGCTGCGGCGAAAGCTTCAACGTCTGAGGCTGGCCGTGGGTACTCCTTGTCATTTCGCTCTGTTTGACCTCCAGCCCTGCTTCCGCCTGGACCTCGACAAACTGGCCACTCGCTATCGCGAGCTGGCCCGCGAGGTCCATCCGGACCGCTTCGCCGACGCCTCCGAACGCGAGCAGCGGGTAGCGCTGGAAAAGTCCGCGGCTCTCAACGACGCCTATCAGACCCTGCGCAGTGCGCCGCGCCGTGCCCGCTACTTGCTGGCTATCGGTGGCCACGAAGTGCCCCAGGAAGTCACGGTCCATGACCCTGCTTTCCTGTTGCAGCAGATGCAGTGGCGCGAAGAGCTCGAAGAGCTGCAGGATGAAGCCGACCTCGATGGCGTGGCCGTGTTCAAGAAGCGCCTCAAGGCTGCCCAGGACACCCTCAACGAGGATTTCGCCGCCTGCTGGGATGTGCCTGCCGAGCGCGACAAGGCCGAGCGCCTGATGCGCCGCATGCAGTTCCTCGACAAGCTCGCTCAAGAAGTGCGCCAACTGGAAGAGCGCCTCGACGATTAACCCGGTGTCGCCCGTGATGACGCCTAAGGTATTCAGATAAGCATGGCCCTACTGCAGATCGCCGAACCCGGTCAAAGCCCTCAGCCGCACCAGCGTCGCCTGGCGGTGGGGATCGACCTGGGTACCACCAATTCTCTGGTCGCTGCCGTGCGCAGCGGTCGCAGCGAGCCCCTGCCCGATGCGCAGGGCAACGTCATTCTGCCGTCGGCGGTGCGTTACCTGGCTGGCCACAACGAAGTCGGCCTGGCCGCGCGCGAAGCGGCATCCAGCGACCCGCTGAATACCGTGCTGTCGGTAAAGCGCCTGATGGGCCGTGGCTTGGCAGACGTCAAGCAGCTCGGCGAGCAGCTGCCGTACCGCTTCATCGGCGGCGAGTCGCACATGCCGTTCATCGACACCGTCCAGGGGCCGAAAAGCCCGGTGGAAGTGTCCGCAGACATCCTCAAGGTGCTGCGCGAGCGTGCCGAAGCCACCCTGGGTGGCGAGCTGGTGGGTGCGGTAATTACCGTGCCGGCCTATTTCGACGATGCCCAACGTCAGGCTACCAAGGATGCTGCGCGCCTGGCCGGCCTGAACGTGCTGCGCCTGCTCAACGAACCGACCGCCGCTGCCGTGGCCTATGGCCTGGACCAGAATGCCGAAGGCCTGGTGGCCATCTATGACCTGGGTGGCGGTACCTTCGATATTTCCATACTGCGTCTGACTGCTGGTGTGTTCGAAGTGCTGGCTACCGGTGGCGATACCGCACTGGGCGGCGACGATTTCGACCACGCCATTGCTGGCTGGATCATCGAGCAGGCCGGCCTCTCCGCTGATCTCGACCCGGCCACCCAGCGCCAGCTGCTGCAGGCTGCCTGCGCCGCCAAGGAAGCCCTGACCGACGCTGATACTGTCAGTGTCAGCCATGGCGCCTGGACGGGCGAGCTGAGCCGTACCGCCTTCGAAGCGATGATCGAGCCCTTGGTTGCCCGCAGCCTGAAAGCCTGCCGCCGCGCCGTGCGCGACAGCGGCGTCGAGCTGGAAGAAGTGGGCGCAGTGGTGATGGTCGGTGGTTCGACCCGCGTGCCGCGCGTGCGCGAAGCCGTGGGCGCGCTGTTTGGTCGCACCCCGCTGACGTCGATCGACCCTGATCAGGTGGTGGCCATCGGTGCCGCCATCCAGGCCGACACCTTGGCCGGTAATCGTCGCGAAGGTGGTGAACTGCTGCTGCTCGATGTCATCCCGCTTTCCCTGGGTCTTGAGACCATGGGCGGGCTGATGGAGAAGGTGATCCCGCGCAACACCACCATTCCGGTGGCCCGCGCCCAGGAATTCACCACCTACAAAGATGGCCAGTCGGCCATGATGATCCATGTCCTGCAGGGTGAGCGCGAGCTGATCAGCGACTGCCGCTCCCTGGCGCGCTTCGAGCTGCGCGGCATTCCGGCCATGGTTGCCGGCGCTGCGAAGATTCGCGTGACCTTCCAGGTCGACGCCGACGGCCTGCTCAGCGTTGCAGCCCGTGAACTGGGCTCGGGCGTGGAAGCCAGCATCCAGGTCAAGCCGTCCTACGGCCTGACCGACGGCGAGATCGCCCGCATGCTCAAGGATTCCTTCGAGCACGCAGGCTCCGACAAGCAGGCGCGCCAGCTGCGCGAGCACCAGGTCGACGGCGAACGCCTGCTCGAAGCGGTGCAGGGCGCCCTGGATGCCGACGGTGACCGCCTGCTCAGCGAAGACGAGCGGGTCGCCATCGAGTACCAGATGCAAGAATTGCGTGATTTGCTCAGCGGCACCGATGGCGCGGCCATCGAGCAGCAGACCAAGCGTCTGTCGCAGGTGACCGATGCATTTGCCGCCCGTCGCCTTGATTCGACGGTCAAAGCCGCACTGGCCGGGCGCAACCTGAATGAGATCGAGGAGTAACCGATGCCCCAGGTGATTTTCCTGCCGCACGAGAAGTTCTGCCCGGACGGGCTGGTGGTTGAGGTGGAGCCAGGTACCAACATCCTGGAGCTGGCCCACGAGCACCACATCGAGATGGAAAGCGCGTGCGGCGGCGTGTGCGCCTGCACCACCTGCCACTGCATCGTGCGCGAAGGCTTCGATTCGCTCGAGGAAGCCGACGAGCTGGAAGAGGATATGCTGGACAAGGCCTGGGGCCTGGAGGCGCAATCGCGCCTGGCCTGCCAGGTGACCGTTGGTGAGGATGACCTCACCATCGAGCTGCCCAAATATACGCTCAACCACGCTGCCGAAGCGCCGCACTGAGGTTTGCCCCATGAGCTTGAAATGGATTGATGTACTTGAGATCGCCATCCAGCTTGCGGAAAGCAAGCCGGACGTCGATCCTAAATATGTGAATTTCGTCGATCTGCACCGTTGGGTGCTGGCCTTGCCAGAGTTCAGCGACGATCCGTCACGTGGCGGTGAGAAAGTGCTCGAGGCCATCCAGGCGGCCTGGATTGAAGAAGCCGACTAAGCGTGACGCTGCAGGTTAGGCAATCCCCTGGAACCCGCGTATAATTCGCGGGTTTAATTTTTCGTAACACTCAATATTCTGGAGTTTTCCATGGCTGTTCAACGTACTTTCTCGATCATCAAGCCTGACGCCGTTGCCAAGAACGTAATCGGCAAGATCACCACCCGCTTCGAAGAAGCCGGCCTGAAAATCGTTGCCTCGAAAATCAAGCAACTGTCCAAAGCCGAAGCCGAAGGCTTCTACGCCGAGCACAGCGCTCGTGGCTTCTTCGGTGACCTGGTTGCCTTCATGACTTCCGGCCCAGTCGTTGTTCAGGTTCTGGAAGGCGAAAACGCCATCGCTCTGAACCGTGAGCTGATGGGCGCTACCAACCCTAAAGAAGCTGCTCCAGGTACCATCCGTGCTGACTTCGCCGAGTCGATCGACGCCAACGCCGTTCACGGTTCGGACTCCGAAGCTGCCGCTGCTCGCGAAATCGCTTACTTCTTCGCTGCTACCGAGGTAACCACTCGCTAAGCGAAAGCTTACGGGTGAGGGTGAATCCATGACGACATCTACTGGCAAAATCAACCTGTTGGGGCTGACCCAGCCGGAAATGGAAAAGTTCTTCGACTCGATAGGGGAGAAGCGCTTCCGTGCCGGTCAGGTGATGAAATGGATTCACCATTTTGGCGTGTCCGACTTTGCGGCCATGACCAACGTTGGCAAGGTCTTGCGCGAAAAGCTCGAGGCCGTTGCCGAGATTCGCCCCCCGGAAGTGGTCAGTGAAGACATTTCCGCCGACGGCACCCGCAAGTGGGTGATCCGCGTTGCCTCCGGCAGCTGCGTCGAGACCGTCTATATCCCCACCGACGACCGCGGTACCCTCTGCGTTTCGTCGCAAGCCGGCTGCGCCCTGGACTGTAGTTTCTGCTCCACCGGCAAGCAAGGCTTCAACAGCAACCTCACTGCCGCCGAAGTAATCGGCCAGGTGTGGCTTGCGAACAAATCCTTCGGGACCGTCCCGGCCAAGATCGACCGCGCGATTACCAACGTGGTCATGATGGGCATGGGCGAGCCCCTGCTGAACTTCGACAACGTCATTGCCGCCATGCACATCATGATGGATGACCTGGGCTATGGCATTTCCAAGCGCCGCGTCACCCTGTCCACCTCGGGCGTGGTGCCGATGATCGACGAACTGGCCAAGCACATCGACGTGTCCCTGGCGCTGTCGCTGCATGCGCCGAACGATGAACTGCGCAACCAGCTGGTACCGATCAACAAGAAGTACCCTCTGAAGATGCTGCTGGAATCGTGCATGGGCTACATGTCGACCCTGGGCGGCAAGCGCGTGCTGACCATCGAGTACACCCTGCTCAAGGACGTCAACGACCAGCCTGAGCATGCGGCACAGATGATCGAGCTGCTGCGCGACGTACCGTGCAAGATCAACCTGATCCCGTTCAACCCGTTCCCGCATTCGGGCTACGAGCGGCCGAGCAACAACGCGATCCGCCGCTTCCAGGACCTGCTGCACCACGGTGGTTTCAACGTCACCACCCGCACCACCCGTGGCGACGACATCGACGCCGCCTGTGGTCAGCTGGTCGGCCAGGTCAACGACCGTACCCGCCGCAGCGAGCGCTACATCGCGGTACGCCAGCTCTCCGCTGACGCCGAGCTGCAAGACAGCGCCGTGCGTCACTGAGTCCGGCCTTGCCATGAGCCTGCGCGCCGCGCTGTCGATCCTTGCGCTTTCGCTGCTGGCCGGCTGCGTGTCGGGCGGCGCGAGCGATCCCCTGGCCAGCCGCCAGGGGCGGACGGAGGCAGGGCGAGCCTATTCGCAGCTTGGCCTGGGTTATTTGCAACAAGGTTTGACCCAGCAGGCCAAGGCCCCCTTGGGCAAGGCGCTCGCGCTGGATGCCGGGGATGCCGATGCTCACGCGGCCCTGGCCCTGGTGTTCCAGGCCGAAGACGAGCCAGCCCTTGCCCAGGCGCACTTCGAAAAAGCGCTTGCAGCCCGCCCGGGTGACACGCGAATTCGCAACAACTACGGCAGTTTCCTATATGCTCAGCAACGTTTTGCCGAAGCCGAGCAGATGTTTCGCCTGGCCAGTGCCGATACCCTGTATCCTGAACGCTCGCGGGTGTACGAGAACCTTGGCCTGACGGCCCTGGAGCTCGATGATCGCGACCAGGCACACGCGTATCTGACCAAGGCCCTGCAACTCAACCGACGCCAGCCCAGAGCGTTGCTGGAAATGGCTGAGTTGTCCTACGAAAACAGGCATTATGTGCCGGCCCGGGATTACTACGATCGTTTCAGCCAGTTGAGCGATCACAGCGCCCGTAGCCTTCTGCTGGGCAGCCGCCTTGCCCGGGTATTCGACGAGCAGGGCACCCTGGCCGATGTGGGCCAGCAATTACAACGACTTTATCCCGGTACGCCGGAATATCAGCAATACCTGTCGGAGCAACGATGAAAGCCGCGCATCCCGAAGTAGCAGCAGCGACTGGCCAGAACCCCGGTGACCTGTTGCGCCAGGCCCGCGAGAAACGGGAGTGGTCGCAAGCCGAGGTGGCTCGCAAGCTCAATCTCACCGTAAGTTCGCTGAACCACGTGGAAACCGGCGCCTTCGACAAGCTGCCTGGGCATACCTTCGCCCGTGGTTACATCCGCGCCTATGCCAAATTGATGGACATGGACCAGGCACCACTGGTCGAGGCTTTCGACCGGTACACCGGCACCCACGCCAAGGGCAGTGAAGTGCATTCCCTGGGTCGTATCGAAGAGCCGGTGCGCCTGTCGCACAACATCATGCGCGGTGTCACCCTGTTGCTGCTGGTCGCGGTGGTCGGCGGCAGCTTCATCTGGTGGCAGGACCAGGGCAGCCTGAAAGGCAAGGACCTGGCCAAGATGGCGCTGGAGCACGTGGAAGTCGAAAGTGCCGACGGCACCACCCAGATTCACCCGCTGGACGAGCCTGAAGACCAGGCCGTGTCGGCGGGACAGCAGCCTGAGAGCGCACCGCTGCCACTGGAACCAGCCTCGGTCGAAGCCGCAGCCGAAACCACCAGCGAAGCCGCACCGTCTGCGCCTGCACCGGCTCCAGCGCCTGCTACTGCGCCGGTTCAGCAGGCACCGGCCCATGCTGTCGCACCAGCCCCGGCTCCGGTAGCGCCGGCCGCGCCAGTTGCCAGCGTGCCGGCCGTCGCCGCCGCCGAGCCTGCCGCCCCTGCGGCCGTGCCGGCTGGTAGCGCCAAGGTTGCAATCCAGTTCACCGCCGATTGCTGGACCCAAGTGTCCGATGGCAACGGCAAGGTGCTGTTCAGCGCCATCAAGCGCAAGGGGGACAACCTCGAGCTGACCGGCAAGCCCCCGTTCGCGGTTCGCCTGGGCTTTGCCCGTGGCGCCCAGGTCAGCTACAACGGCCAGGCCGTCGATGTTGCCCCGTTCACCAGTGGCGAGACCGCTCGCCTGAAGTTGGGACAGTAAGTCATGCACGGCGAATCTCCGATCAAACGTCGCGAATCCCGCAAAATCTGGGTCGGCAATGTGCCGGTGGGTGGTGATGCCCCCATCGCGGTGCAGAGCATGACCAACACCGATACCAACGATGTCATGGCCACCGTGGCGCAGATCCAGCGCCTGGTTGATGCCGGTGTCGACATCGTCCGCGTCTCGGTGCCGGACATGGACGCCGCCGAGGCGTTCGGCAAGATCAAGCAGCTGGTCAGCGTGCCGCTGGTTGCCGATATCCATTTCGACTACAAGATCGCCCTGCGCGTGGCCGAGCTTGGCGTCGATTGCCTGCGCATCAACCCGGGCAACATCGGCCGTGAAGACCGTGTGCGCGCGGTGGTCGATGCAGCCCGCGACCGTGGTATCCCGATCCGCATCGGCGTCAACGCCGGTTCCCTGGAAAAGGACCTGCAGAAGAAGTACGGCGAGCCGACCCCGGCCGCGCTGGTCGAATCGGCCCTGCGTCACGTCGAGCACCTCGACCGCTTGGACTTCCAGGACTTCAAGGTCAGCGTCAAGGCCTCCGACGTGTTCATGGCCGTCGAAGCCTACCGCCTGTTGGCCAAGCAGATCATCCAGCCGCTGCACTTAGGGATCACCGAAGCTGGTGGCCTGCGCTCGGGGACGGTGAAATCCGCCGTCGGCCTCGGTATGCTGCTGGCCGAAGGCATCGGCGATACCATCCGTATCTCGCTGGCGGCCGACCCGGTCGAGGAAGTGAAGGTCGGCTACGACATCCTCAAATCGCTGCACCTGCGTTCGCGTGGCATCAACTTCATCGCCTGCCCGAGCTGCTCGCGGCAGAACTTCGATGTGGTCAAGACCATGAACGAGCTGGAAGGCCGCCTGGAAGACCTGCTGGTGCCGCTGGACGTGGCGGTGATCGGTTGTGTGGTCAACGGGCCTGGCGAAGCCAAGGAGTCCCATGTGGGGCTGACCGGTGGTACGCCGAACCTGGTCTACATCGACGGCAAGCCGGCGCAGAAGCTGACCAATGACAACCTGGTCGATGAGCTGGAGAAGCTCATCCGCCAGAAAGCGGCCGAAAAGGTCGAAGCTGACGCGGCGCTGATCGCCCGCAGCTGACACATAGATTCGTAAGGACTTTTCGTGAGCAAATCGCTGCAAGCCATCCGTGGCATGAACGACATCCTGCCAGAGCAGTCACCACTCTGGCGCTACTTCGAAGGCACCGTCGCCGGCCTGCTGGACACCTACGGGTACAGCCAGATCCGCACGCCGATCGTCGAGTTCACCGAGCTGTTCAAGCGCTCCATCGGTGAAGTGACCGACATCGTCGAAAAAGAGATGTACACCTTCGAGGACCGCAACGGCGATTCGCTCACCCTGCGCCCTGAAGGCACTGCCGCCTGCGTGCGCGCCGTGCTGGAGCATGGCATCACCGGCAACGGCCAGGTGCAGAAACTCTGGTACATCGGCCAGATGTTCCGCCACGAGCGCCCACAGAAGGGCCGCTATCGCCAGTTCCACCAGATCGGCGTGGAAGTGTTCAACCTGGACGGTCCGGACATCGACGCCGAGCTGATCATGCTGACCTGGCGCCTGTGGGGCCTGCTGGGCATCCAGGACGCAGTCAAGCTCGAACTCAACAGCCTGGGCACCAGTGAAGCCCGTGCCCGCTACCGTGATGCGCTGGTCGAGTTCCTCTCGGCGCGCCTGGAGCAGCTCGACGAAGACAGCCAGCGGCGCCTCAAGAGCAACCCGCTGCGCATCCTCGACAGCAAGGACCAGGGCACCCAGGCGGTGCTGGTCGGCGCGCCGAAGCTGGAAGACTACCTGGACGAAGATTCCCGCGTGCACTTCGGGGGCCTTAAGGCACGCCTCGACGCCGCTGGCATCCCGTTCGTGATCAACACCAAGCTGGTTCGCGGTCTGGACTACTACAGCAAGACCGTGTTCGAGTGGGTCACCGACAAGCTCGGCGCCCAGGGCACCGTCTGCGCCGGTGGCCGTTACGACGGCCTGGTCGAGCAGATGGGCGGCAAGCCGACCACTGGCGTTGGTTTCGCCATGGGCATCGAGCGCCTGATCCTGCTGCTGGAAACCCTCGGCAAGGTCCCCGAGTCGATCAACCGCACCATCGACGTCTACCTGTGCGCCTTCGGCGAGCAGGCGGAACTGGCCGGCCTGCGCCTGTCCGAAGGCTTGCGCGATCGCCTGCCGGGCCTGCGCCTGGCGGTCAACGCCGGTGGTGGCAGCTTCAAGAGTCAGTTCAAGAAAGCCGACAAGAGCGGCGCACTGTTCGCCCTGATCCTCGGCGACGACGAACTGGCCAAGCAAGAAATCGGCTTGAAGCCCCTGCGTGGTCAGGGCGAACAACAGAACATTGCCTGGGATGCTCTGGCTGAGCACCTGGAAACCGCGATCGCTCAGGCGTAACGCGGTTCAACAAGCGAATAGGCGAAAAGGAGTATTGGGGTGTCGAGTACCGATGATGAACTGGCAGGGGTCAAGGACTGGTGGAACCGCAACGGCAAGCCGCTGCTGACCGGTGCCCTGCTGGCTGGCGTGGTGGTGTTGGGCTGGAATACCTGGCACAAGTACCAGAACAACCAGTCGCAAGGTGCCTCGCAGCTGTATCAGGCCCTGCTTGAGACCAGCCTGACGCCGAATGGCCAGCCAGACGCGACCAAGGTCGCGGAGTTGGCCGGCAAGCTCAAGAGCGAGTTCGGCGGTACGGCGTACGCCCAGTACGGCAGCCTGTTCGTGGCCAAGGTCGCGGTCGAGAGCGGCAAGCTCGACGACGCCGCTGCCGAGCTGAAGAGCGTGCTGGACAAGCCGGCCGACGTCACCCTGGGCGAAATCTCGCGCCAGCGCCTGGCGCGCGTGCTCGCCGCTCAGAACAAGGCCGAAGAGGCCCTCAAACTGCTCGACGGCGATGCTGACAAGGCTTTCCTGGCCAGCCGCGAAGAACTGAAGGGTGACCTGCTGGTGCAGCTGGGTCGCGGCGACGATGCCCACAGTGCCTACGAAAAAGCCAAGGCCGCGCTATCTGATGAAGCAGCGGTCGGTGGCCTGCAACTGAAGCTGGATGACCTGGCCAAAGGGGACGCGTAAGTGATCGGTTGGAAACAAGCAGCAGTGCTGACCCTGGCCGTGCTGGCCGCAGGTTGCAGCAGCAACAGCAAGAAGGAACTGCCACCGGCCGAGCTGACCAAGTTCACCGAAGAAGTGGTGCTGAAGAAGCAGTGGAGCCGTTCGATCGGTGACGGCCAGGGTGAAACCTACAACACCCTGGTTCCGGCGATCGAGAACGACCGTATCTACGCCTCCGACGTCAACGGCGAAGTCTTCGCCCTCGACCGCATCACCGGTGACGTGGTGTGGAAGAAAGACCTCGAGCTGCCGGTGTCCGGCGCTGTCGGCGTGGGCTACGGCCTGGTGATGCTCGGCACCCTCAAGGGTGAAGTGGTCGCCCTGGACTCCAGCACCGGTGAAGAGCGTTGGCGCTCGCGCGTGACCAGTGAAGTGCTGGCGCCGCCTGCCAACAACGGTGACGTGGTGGTGGTGCAGACCCAGGACGACCGCCTGATCGGCCTCGACGCCAGTACCGGCAACCGCCGCTGGATCTACGAAAACACCCCGGCCGTGCTGACCCTGCGTGGCACCGGCGCGCCAATTGCCACCAACCGCCTGGCCGTCGCCGGCCTGTCCACCGGCAAGGTGGTGGCGGTGGATATCAACAACGGCGTGCCGGTGTGGGAGAGCCGCGTGGCCATCCCGCAGGGCCGTTCCGAGCTGGACCGCGTGGTCGACATCGACGGCGGCCTGCTGCTGTCTGGTGGTACCCTGTACGTCAGCACCTACCAGGGCCGCGTAGCGGGCCTGGACCTGGAAAGCGGCCGCGTGCTGTGGCAGCGCGATGCCTCCAGCTACGTGGGCGTCGCCCAGGGCTACGGCAACGTCTATGTCAGCGAAGCTACCGGTACCGTTGAAAGTGTCGACGAGCGCTCTTCCAGCGCGCTGTGGACCAACGATTCGATGGCCCGCCGTCAGCTGACCGCGCCTGAAGTGTTCTCCAGCTACGTGGCTGTGGGGGACTTTGAGGGTTACCTGCACCTGCTGAGCCAGGTCGATGGCCGCTTCGTCGGCCGTGAGCGTATCGACAGCGATGGCCTGCGCGCCCGCCCACTTGTGGTCGGCGACACCATCTACGTCTTCGGCAACAGCGGCAAGCTCGAGGCACTGACCATCCGCTGAAGCTATGCTTGAAGCCTTGGCGGGCTTCAGGCCGCGGCGTAGGACACGCCGCCCGAACTCCGGCCGCTGCCTTGCAGCGGCCTTTGCATTTTCAAGAATTCAAGAGTGGAGAGCCGCATGGTTCCCGTAATCGCCCTGGTGGGCCGCCCGAACGTCGGCAAATCCACCATGTTCAACCGCCTGACCAAGACCCGCGATGCCATCGTCGGTGACTTGTCGGGCCTGACCCGTGACCGTCAATACGGTGATGCCACCTGGCAGGGTCGTTCCTTCATCCTCATCGACACCGGCGGTATCACCGGTGACGAAGTGGGCATGGACGAGAAGATGGCCGAGCAGTCGCTCATGGCCATCGAAGAAGCCGACTACGTACTGTTCCTGGTCGACGCCCGCGCCGGTATGACCGCCGCAGACCAGATGATTGCCGAGCACCTGCGCAAGCGCAACAAGTCGGCCATCCTGGTGGCCAACAAGATCGACAACATCGACGCCGACGTCGCCCGCGCCGAGTTCTCGCCGCTGGGCATGGGCAACGCCATTCCGGTGGCCGGTTCCCAAGGCCGTGGCATCAACGCGCTGATGGAAAGCGTACTCGGCCATATTCCTCGTGACGCCGAGGAAGAAGCTCTGGACCAAGAAGTCGCCGAAGGCGAGGAAGCGGTTCGCATCCCCGGCCCGAGCGAGAAAGATGGCATCAAGATCGCCATCATCGGCCGCCCGAACGTGGGCAAGTCGACCCTGGTAAACCGCATGCTCGGCGAAGAGCGTGTGGTGGTATACGACCAGCCGGGCACCACCCGCGACAGTATCTACATCCCGTTCGAGCGTGATGGCGAGAAGTACACCTTCATCGACACCGCCGGCGTGCGCAAGCGCGGTAAGATCCACGAGGAAGTCGAAAAGTTCTCGGTGGTGAAGACGCTGCAGGCGATCAAGGACGCCAACGTGGTGATCTTCGTCATGGATGCCCGCGAAGGTGTGGTCGACCATGACCTCAACCTGCTGGGCTTCGCCCTGGAAGCCGGCCGCGCCATCGTCATCGCCCTGAACAAGTGGGATGGCATGGAGTCGGGCGAGCGCGACTACGTGAAGACCGAGCTGGAGCGCCGGCTGTTCTTCGTCGACTTCGCCGACATCCACTTCATCTCTGCCCTGCACGGCACTGGCGTTGGCCACCTGTACAAGTCGGTACAGGCTGCGTTCAAGTCGGCGGTCACCCGCTGGCCGACCAGCCGCCTGACGCAGATCCTCGAAGATGCCGTGAGCGAGCACCAGCCGCCGCTGGTCAACGGTCGCCGCATCAAGCTGCGCTATGCCCACCTGGGTGGTGCCAACCCGCCGCTGATCGTGATTCACGGCAACCAGACCGAGAAGATTCCGAAGTCCTACTCGCGTTACCTGGAAAACACCTACCGCCGCGTGCTGAAGCTGGTCGGTACGCCGATCCGTATCGAGTACAAGGGCGGTGAGAACCCGTACGAGGGCAAGAAGAACACCCTCACCGATCGCCAGGTCAACAAGAAGCGCCGCCTGATGTCGCACCACAAGAAGGCCGAGAAGAAGCGCCGCGACAAGCGCTGATTCCGCGTCTGCTTCTTCGCGGGCTTGCCCGCGAAGAAGCCCTTTGATCCAAAGCAATCCCCCTATTGTTTCAACCTTTTTCCTGACCGCTCGATCCGCTATGCTCGGACTCCACCCCGTGCCGGATACACCCCAGGAAAGAGGGCTCCATGATCCGCAGCAAACTGCCGAATGTCGGCACGACCATCTTCACCACCATGTCCCAGCTCGCCGTGCAGACCGGCGCGCTCAACCTGTCCCAGGGTTTCCCCGACTTCAACGGCCCGCAGGCGCTGCTCGATGCAGTCGGCCGGCACGTGGCCGCCGGGCACAACCAGTACTCGCCGATGACCGGCCTGCCGGCCCTGCGTCAGCAAGTGGCGGCCAAGGTTGCGCGGTTGTATGGCGCCCAGGTGGATGCCGATCAGGAAGTGACCATCACCCCGGGTGCCACCGAGGCGATCTTCTGCGCCATCCAGGCGGTTGTACAGGCGGGTGACGAGGTGATCGTCTTCGACCCCTGCTACGACAGCTACCAGCCCTCCGTGGAACTGGCAGGCGGGCGCTGTGTGCATGTGCAGCTGAGCGACGGCGACTTCCGCATCGACTGGCAGAAGTTCAGCGACGCCCTGAGCCCGCGCACGCGCATGGTCATCCTCAACTCGCCGCATAACCCCAGCGGTGCGCTGATCACCCGCGAAGACCTTGACCAATTGGCCCGGCTGATCGCCGACCGCGATATCTACGTGGTCAGCGATGAAGTCTATGAGCACCTGGTCTACGACGGCGTGCGTCACGCCAGCGTGCTGGCCCACGCGCATTTGTACTCGCGCGCCTTCGTGGTCAGCTCGTTCGGCAAGACTTACCACGTCACCGGCTGGAAGACCGGCTACGTGATTGCCCCGCCAGCGCTGAGCGCCGAGCTGCGCAAGGTGCACCAGTACGTCAACTTCTGCGGGGTGACGCCGTTGCAGTGCGCGCTGGCCGACTTCATGGCCGAGCACCCGGAGCATATCGATGAATTGCCGGCCTTCTACCAAGCCAAGCGCGACCTGTTCTGCGGCTTGCTGGAAGGTTCGCGATTCAGCTTTACCCCTACGGCGGGCACTTATTTCCAGCTGGTGGACTATTCGCAGATCCGCCCGGACCTGAATGATGTCGACATGTCGCTGTGGCTGACCCGTGAGCACGGCGTAGCGACCATTCCGGTGTCGGTGTTCTACCAGCAACCCATTCCCGAGCAACGCCTGGTACGCCTGTGCTTTGCCAAACGAGAGGAGACGCTGCGTCAGGCAGCGGAAAAACTATGCGCGATCTGAGCACACTGCCGAACCTGAAAGTCGCCCTGGTGCAAACCACCCTGGCCTGGCATGACCGCGAGGCCAACTATGCGCACTTCGAGGTGTTGCTGGAGCAGGTGGGCGAAGTGGACCTGGTGATTTTGCCGGAAATGTTCACCACCGGTTTTTCCATGCAGTCGGAAAGCCTGTGCGAGCCTGAGAACGGCCCGACCTACAAATGGCTGAAGGCCCAGGCGAAGAAGTACAATGCGGTGATCACCGGTAGCGTGATTATCCAGGCCGCCGATGGCAGCCACCGCAACCGCCTGCTGTGGGCACGCCCGGATGGCGAGATTTTGCACTACGACAAACGCCACCTGTTCCGCATGGCCGGTGAGCACAAGCACTACACCCCCGGCGAGCGCCAGGTGCAGTTCGAGATCAAGGGCTGGCGGGTTCGCCCGCTGATCTGTTACGACCTGCGCTTCCCGGTGTGGAGCCGCGATGCCCAGGACACGGACCTGTTGCTGTATACCGCCAACTGGCCGGCTGCGCGCCGCCAGCACTGGAACCGCCTGTTGCCGGCGCGAGGTATCGAGAACCTGTGCTATGTGGCGGCTGTTAACCGGGTGGGTACCGACGGCAAGGGCTTTGCCTATTCCGGCGACAGCCAGGTGCTGGACTTCCAGGGCGAGAGCCTGCTCAGTGCCGGGGAGGCCGATGGGGTGTTCACCGCCGTGTTGAACGCGGCTGAGCTGGCAGCGTACCGGGCCAAGTTTCCAGCTAACTTGGATGCGGACATTTTTGAATTACATTAACTACCAGATACATTGAGCCTTCCAAGCGGTGCTGGAAGGCCTTCACGCTGCATTGAGAATTTGTTGTCGAGGATGATGTTGTATCAATCACAGCATCTACCAAGGACTTAACAATGTTCAGAACAGATTTCTCCGCACAACTCTATTGCACCACAGAAGGCTATTCGGGCTACGTCGGTGTCTGTGACCGAGGTGCTGCGCCCTGGAGCACGGAACGAGATGGTTGGCTGGTCATCCGCGACCGCTTCAAGGATAACTCAAAGGACGCTCGTTTGTTGTTCCTCTTCGAAGCAGACTATGGTACTCGGGTCTACTATCGCATCAGGGGGGCCGATGATGGCCAAGGGGGGGACCTCGCAGAGGGAAAACTCGGATATAGCCTCAACGGCTATGTTGGCTTTTACGGCATTTCTACAGCAAATAAAATACTCGATCATGTGTCGCCGCTTTACGCGGCGTTCGCGACGCAAGCGACCGTCAAGCACTGGAAGCTTGAAGCAATTACCGAATGGGAAAGGTACAGCCGAAGTCTTGACGGCGTCCAACTTCATTTGCGCGACGATCAAGGACGACGGGTTGCTGCATACCAAGACCCTTTGAACGGGCTTGAATACTTGAATGTCGAGAGTGGCAAAATTCTTACATTCGAATTGCATCACATCAAAATATACTAACAGTCCTATCGATTCCGCTGCGCAGTAAAGGAATGGTTTTCTGCGCAGCGGACGACAGGAGCAAGTGTCAGTACACATCCCGCCGATACCGACCGTCCTCGATCAACTGCTGGACGACCGCGCCTCCAAGCATGGCATTGAGCGCCGCATCCACCCCCGCAGCCATCCCTTGCAGGCTGCCACAAACATACACGCAAGCCCCGTCAGCTACCCAGCGCTTGAACTCCTCAGCCTGCTGCAGCAACACGTCCTGCACATACACCTTCTCCGGCTGATCCCGCGAGAACGCCAGGTCCAGGCGTGCCAGTTCGCCCCTTGCCAGCCAGCCTTGTAGCTCATCGCCACACAGCAGGTCGTGCGCGCGGTTCCGCTCGCCGAACAGCAGCCAGTTACGTTGTTCGCCAGCATTCACCCGCGCCCGGATCAGGCTGCGCAGGCCGGCCAGGCCAGTGCCGTTGCCGATCAGTATCATTGGTGTGGTGCTCTGCGGCAGGTGAAAGCCACTGTTGCGCCGCAGGCGCAGGCTCAACGTACCGTTCAACGGCAGGTATTCGGTCAGCCACCCGGAACCCAGGCCCAGCATGCCATCGGCGTGGCGTTCCTGGCGCACGATCAGTTCCAGCACGCCATCGCTGGCAATCGAGGCAATGGAGTATTGGCGGGTGCCGATCGGCACCAATGCATCGACCAGCGCTTGCGGCTGCAAGCCGATCAGGTGATCGCGACGGATCGGCAGCTGGCGGCCGGCCAGCGCCTGGGCAAGGGTTTCGTTCAGGCCATTCACCTGTACCTGGGCAGCGGCGTCCAGTGCCATGCCTTTGAGGAACGCGTCGATCCTTGGCTGCCCATTGAGCGGTAGGATCTCCACCAAGTCGCCGGCCTCCCAGCTGGACGGCTCTTGCGGCTGCAGGCCCAGCAGATACACCGGCTGGCCCTGGCTGCCACGGTTGAGCAGTTGGCGGCTTACCAGCGACCAATTGCCGAAGCTGGACGGCTGCCAGGCGGCCACCGGCTGGGCACCGGTCAGTTGCGCCAGTTCCTGCTGCCACTGCTGCAGGGCCACCTGGTCGGCGTTGTCCACCTCTACCGGGCTGAACGCGCTGCTGGCACCGCGCTCGCCCAGCCATGCCTGCAGGCGACGGGCGAAGCCGCAGAAGTGCGGGTACTGGCGGTCGCCGAGGGCGAGCAGGGCGTAGTTGAGGTTGTTCAGCGCCCACGGCTGGCCGAGCACCTTGCGCTCGAAGCCTCGGGCGCTGTCGGGCGCTTCGCCGTCGCCGAAGGTGCTGACCACGAACAGCGCACGGCGGGCCTGGCGCAGGTCGTCTTCACCCAGCTCGGCCAGCGCGCGTACCTGCACCGGCAGGCCGGCGGCCTGCAGCTGGCCGGCGCTCTGCCAGGCCAATTGCTCGGCAAAGCCGCTCTGGCTGGCAAAGCCGATCAGCCAGCTGTCGCCGCTGGCACCGTTGCTGGCAACGTTATCGCGGGCGGCACGCACCTGGCGCTTCTTGCGGCGGCGGTCGAGGTACAACAGCCAGCCAGTAACGAAGAACAGCGGCATGGTCAGGCTGGCGATGGTGACGATGATGCGCCCCGGCAGGCCAAAGTACTCGCCAACATGCAGGGCGTAGACGCTCTGCAGCAACTGGGCCTTGAAGGACTTGTCGGTGTAGCGGTCGTGGCTTTTCACCTGGCCGGTGGCCGGGTCCAGCACCAGGGTATTGAAGGCGCGTGGGTGGTCGGCGTTTTCCAGCAGGTAGAACAGGTTGGCCGGCTGGCCACCAACCGGTGGCAGGCGCAGGTTATAGGCGGCAAGGCCAGGGCCGGCAGCGTCCTTGAGGTTGGCCCAGATGGCGTCATAGTCGACCACAAGCGGCGGGGCGTCCTTGTCGAATTTCTGCGGCCCGTGGCGGCCACGGCCTTCGCCGCGCTTTTGTTGCTGGCCAGCGGCTGGCGCGTCGGCCAACAGCTTGTTCAGGCCTTCGCGGTACCACTCGTAGGACCAGAACAGCCCGGTCAGGGCAAACAGCAGATAGAAAAGCAGGCACCATGTGCCGGCGACGGCGTGCAGGTCCCAGTTGAAGGCGCGGCTTTTCTTGGCCCAGTCGAAGGTCAGCCAGGTGCGCCAGTCCAGCGCCTTGCGCGGCCAGCGCAGGTACAGACCGGACAGGCAGAAGAACACCAGCATCAGGGTGCAGGCACCAGTGACCTGCCGGCCGGTATCACCCATGGCCAGAAAACGGTGCAGGGTGAGCATGAGGTTGAAGAAGTCTTGCCCGGCCACTTCGCCCTTGAGTTCACCAGTGTACGGGTCGGCGTAATGCAGTTGGCCACGGCGCTCGCCGGGTGACGGGGTGAAGAAGATCCGCGCGGCGTTGCCTTCGCGCACATCCACCCATAGCATCGATACCTTTTCGCCTTGCTCGGCCTCGACCCGGCGAACCAATTCGGCGGGTGGCAGTACCCCCTCGGCGCGCACTTCGACCTTGAGAACATCGGCGTTGAACGCGCGCAGCAGCTCCTCCTGGAACGAGTACAGCGCACCGGTGATGCCCATCAAGGCCAGCACCAGGCCTGCGGTAATGCCAAAGAACCAGTGCAGCTGAAACAGCGTTTTTTTCATGTCGTGCGGACCTTGGAAACGGTTCGGCGTGTGATTGGCCGGGTGATGCGGAGCACAGTGAACACCTACTTATCCATTCGGGTACAAACCAATGTCACATATGTTAACAAGGAGCTTTACCGCTCAGCTTTTTATTACCGGCCAGAATTCTGACCAACGCGTGGGTGTAACACTTTCATCGACGCCAGCGCAAAGTGGCTGGTTAACGGCTGTCGACGGCAGTGATCAAAGCCTGCCAGTGGATTTCAGGTTTACATTCATCTTGAGTGAATCCAGAACGCGTCTGCATTACCTGATTTCCAGCGTCACGCGGGCGGGTGGCTACCGAGGGACGCTGCTCAACCTGAGCCTGAATGGTTATGCCGGGCTGTACCGAATAGATGCCGAAGAGACAGCCTGGAAAGTCGAGCCGCTCAATGCGTGGAACGACGAGGCCGATCTGCGCTTTCACCTGCGCTCACTCAGTGGAGAACGCCTGGGTAGAACGGCTGATGGCTTGCTCAACACCTCTCTTGGCGAGGCCGCCGTATTCAAGGCAAAGGTCATCGCCTACTGACAGAAGACAAAAAAAACCTGGGCCTGGGCTCAGGGGTTTGTACCCACGATCAGAAATGTACGCTAGTGGTCAGCAGCGCCGTGCGCCCGGCCGCCTGGTTGGCGAAGTGGGTGGAGAAGGCCTTGTCGTAGTAGACCTCGTTGGTCAGGTTCTGCACGTTAAGTTGCAGGTCGACGTTCTTGGTCAGCTTGTAGGCAACCATAGCGTCGTAGCGCACGTAGCTGTCGACCATGGTGGTGTTGGCCACGCTGCCGTACACATCATCCACGTAGAACGCGCCGCCACCGACAGTCAGCTTTGGCGTGATCGAGTAGGTGGTCCACAGGCTGGCGCTGTTGTTCGGCGTGTTCGGCAGCTGGTTGCCGTCGTTGGCCTTGCCCAGCGGGCCGCCGTCGATCTGGCGCGCTTGCATGTAGGTGTAGCCGGCGAATACCTGCCACTTGTCGGTGATCTTGCCGCTGGCCGACAGTTCGATGCCCTGCACCCGGGTTTCGCCGACGTTTTCGTAGGTGGTGGTGTCCACCTGGACGCGGGCGTTTTCTTTCTCGGTGCGGAAGAGCGCGGCGGCCAGGGACAGGCGCTCGTTGAGCAGGTCCCACTTGGTGCCGATTTCGTAGTTGGTGGTTTCTTCCGGCTCCATGTCGCTGCTCAGCAGGTTGCCGCTGCGATCGGTGGTGTTGCCCAGCGGGTTGCCTTCAGTGCCTTCACCGAGCATCGCACCGGGTGGGGTGGCGGAGGTGGCGTAGGACACGTAGATGCTGCCGTTGTCGGCCGGTTTCCACACCAGGCCCAGCTGGCCGGTGACGAACTCACTGGTATCCTTGCCCTTGGAGACGATGCCCTTGGTACTTACCGCAGTGCTGCCGTTGGCGTTGTAGCCACGGTACTGGGTATCGAAGTGGTCGTAACGCAGGCCCATGTTCAGCAGCCACTGTGGCGACAGCTCCAGGGTATCGAACACGTAGATGGCCCGGGTGTTGCTCTTGGTGTTGATGCCGGCGTAGTTGCGCGAGATTGCACCGTTCCACGGGTCATCCGGGTTCGGGTTGCTCAGCGAGGTGCAGTTGTAGCCGCTGGTGGCGCCGATCATGCCTGGGGTGCAGTTGGTGTTGGCTGCGCCACCGGCAACGGTGTCGGTGTCGACGTTGTAGCTTTCGCGATCGCTTTCTTCGCGGCTCAATTCGATACCGGTGGAGAAGCTGTTCTTCATGCCACCCAGGTAGAACTCGCCGAACAGGTCGGTCTGGTTGGTGGTGGTGGAAGTATTGCCCACACGTGTGTTGGCGCGGCGCCAGACGCTGCCATTGTTGACGTTGCCCTTGCTGTCGTCAGGCTGGGTCAGGATGTAGTCCTGCATGCTGTTGCCATGACGGAAGGTGTTCTTGATGGTCAGCGCATCGGTCAGGTCGTGTTCGATGGCGAAGGTGGCGATGTCGACGCGGCTCTTGCGGAAATCGCGGTCGTTCAGGCCATAGAAGTTGCTGCTGTCGCCACCGTCGTCCGGCTTGCTCGGGTGTGCCGAAGTACGCGCGCCGCTGCCTGCGGTCGGGATGCTGTACGGAATGCCCGAATCCGGCAGGTCGTCGCTCTCCAGGTGGTAATAGTCGAGGTTGACGCGGGTCGCGGTACCCAGGCCGAAGGCCAGGGATGGGGCGATACCCCAGCGGTCGTAGTTGACACTGTCACGGCCGGCGACGTTGCTTTCGTGGGTCATCAGGTTCAGGCGCCCGGCAACGGTGTCGCTGAACTGGTAGTTGCCATCGAAGGTGTAGCGCTGGGTCTGGTCGCTGCCCCAGGTCCAGGCGCCATCGAGCGAGTTGCCCAAGTGTGCACGCTTGCTCACCAAGTTGATGGTGCCGCCGGCGGCGCCACGGCCCCCGATGGCCGAGTTAGGGCCCTTGGCCACTTCGACCGACTCGATGGCGAAGATTTCGCGGGTCTGGGCGCCGGTGTCTCGCACGCCGTCCAGGTAGGTATCGCCTTGGGCGTCGAAACCACGGATGAACGGGCGATCGCCTTGCGGGTTGCCGCCTTCGCCGGCACCGAAAGTGATGCCGGGTACGGTGCGCAGGGCGTCCTGCAGGGTCAGGGCGTTGGTGTCCTTGATCACTTGCTGCGGGATCACGGTGACCGAGCGCGGGGTGTCCACCAACGGTGCGGTGTACTTCTGCGAGGAGGCCTTTTCGACCTTGTAATCGGTACTGGCCTGCTCAGCCTTGCCATTGACGCTGGTGGCGTCGAGGGTGATGGCATTGCTGGCAGCCGGGTCGGCGGCGTAGGCGCCCGAAGCGCTCAAGGCGACCCCAATGGCCGAGACGATCAGGCGTGGTGGACTCACTGCAGATGGTACGTGACGCATTGTTATTGGCCTTCCCCAAGGTGTGAAGGCCGCGGATGTTAATGTAAGGGATTGTAAGGCACAATTGAGACTCGTTACCATTCGCTAAGAATTTACAATCTTTACATATTCTCTTTACGATTTATCGACGCTGAATCGTCTAAGGCACAGCCAGGGCTTGTGCAGTGTAAAAGGGAATCAATATCATTGAGCCCTTTACAAATCTTAACGGTGCCGCCGCCATGCTGCTTCATATCCCAGGCTTGTTCGACGCCGATGAACTCGCCCGTATCCGCGAGGCGCTGGAGCAGACCGACTGGGCCGACGGTAAGGTCACGGCCGGCTACCAGTCGGCCAAGGCCAAGCACAATCTGCAGCTGCCAGAAGGGCACCCGCTGGGCAAGGAGATTGGTAGCGCACTGATCGAGCGCTTGTGGCAGACACCGCGTTTCATGTCGGCGGCGCTGCCGCACAAGGTGTTCCCGCCACTGATCAACTGCTACCGCGAGGGTGGCAACTTCGGTTTCCACATCGACAACGCCCTGCGCCAGCCCAAGGGCAGCCCGGAGCGGGTGCGCACCGACCTGTCCTCGACCCTGTTCCTCAGCGACCCGGACAGCTACGATGGCGGCGAGCTGGTGATCCAGGACACCTACGGCCTGCAGCAGGTGAAGCTGGCGGCCGGCGACCTGGTGCTGTACCCCGGCACCAGCCTGCACAAGGTCAACCCGGTGACCCGTGGCGTGCGCTACGCGGCGTTCTTCTGGACCCAGAGCCTGGTGCGCGAGGACAGCCAGCGGGCTTTGCTGTTCGAGATGGACAATGCCATCCAGCAGCTCACCGCCGATGTGCCGGACCACCCGTCATTGCTGCAACTGACCGGCACCTACCATAACCTGCTGCGCCGTTGGGCCGAGGTCTGAGCTATGTCCTATCAGTTGCGTCGTGAAGAAGTGGTGGATGCTGCCGGCCTGCAGGCCATGCTCGAACACAGCCCCGGCCAGGCGGCCCAGGCGATCCTGGCGGCGGCGGGGGAGGGCTTGGTCGAGGCGCAGTTGCTGCTTGGGCAGATCCTGCTCGATGGCCGTGGCATCGAGCAGGACGCCGGTGTCGCCCGGCGCTGGTTCGGCATTGCCGCGCAGGGCGGCAGTGCCATGGCGCACAACATGCTCGGTCGTTGCCTGGAGCATGGCTGGGGGGGCGAGGTGAACCTGGCGCAGTCGGCCATTCACTATGCGCGGGCGGCCGATGCCGGGCTGGATTGGGGGCTGTACAACCTCGGCAATCTGCTGGCTACCGGGCGAGGCCTGCCGGCCAACCAGGCCCAGGCGCTGAGCTGTTACGAGAAGGCGGCGCAGATGGGGCATGCCAAGTCGATGAACCTGTATGGGCGCTACCTGGAGCATGGTATTGCTACGGCGCCGAGCCCGGTGCGGGCGGTGCGCTGGTATCGGCGCTCGGCCGAGGCAGGGGATTTTCGCGGGATGTTCAGCCTGGCAATGGTGCTGATCGAGCGGGGTGAGGTGGCCGAGGCCGGGATCTGGCTGGAGCGGGCGCGAGTCGAGGGGAATGAGAACTTCCTGCGCAGTGCCGTGGTGACCTTGCAGGGGGCAGGGCCGGTGTTGATGGCGTTTGCCGGGCGTTATGCCGAGGAACTGGAGCGGCGCGGGGCTTGATGTCGCCTGTACCGGCCCTTTCGCGGGTACAGCGCCAGCTTTTAATGGGGCGCGGTCTCTGTGGGAGCGGGTTTACCCGCGAATAGGCCCACAAATGAAAACGGGGCCTTTCGGCCCCGTTGCGCATTACAGGTAGTAAGCTTTCAGCGGCGGGAAGCCGTTGAATTCCACTGCGCTGTAGCTGGTGGTGTAGGCACCGGTCGACAGCCAGTACAGACGGTCACCGATGGCCAGGTTCAGCGGCAGGCCGTACTTGTAGTTTTCGTACATGATGTCGGCGCTGTCGCAGGTCGGGCCGGCGATGACCACTTCTTCGGCTTCGCCTTTCTTCTCGGTCCAGATCGGGAACTTGATGGCTTCGTCCATGGTTTCGATCAGGCCGGAGAACTTGCCCACGTCGGTGTAGATCCAGCGCTCGACGGCGGTGCGCGACTTGCGTGCGACCAGCACCACTTCGCTGACCAGGATACCGGCGTTGGCGATCAGCGAACGGCCTGGCTCGAGGATGATTTCCGGCAGGTCGTCACCGAAGTCTTCCTTCAGGAAGCGAATGATCTCTTCGGCGTAGGTCTCGAGGCTGTTGGTACGGGTGATGTAGTTGGCCGGGAAGCCGCCACCCATGTTGATCAGCTTCAGCTCGATGCCGTCCTCTTCCTTCAGGCGCTCGAAGATCACCTTGACCTTGGCGATGGCCGCGTCCCACACGCTGATGTCGCGCTGTTGCGAACCGACGTGGAAGGAGATGCCGTAAGGCACCAGGCCCAGGTCGCGGGCGAGGATCAGCAGGTCCATGGCCATGTCGGTCTGACAGCCGAACTTGCGCGACAGTGGCCAGTCGGCCGTGGTCGAGCCTTCGGTGAGGATGCGCACGTACACCTTCGAGCCTGGCGCGGCCTTGGCGATGTTGCGCAGGTCGGCTTCCGAGTCGGTGGCGTACAGGCGCACGCCCTTCTCGTAGAAGTAGCGGATGTCCTTGGACTTCTTGATGGTGTTGCCGTAGCTGATGCGGTCGGCGCTGACACCACGGCCCAGGACCTTGTCCAGCTCGTAGATCGAGGCGATGTCGAAGCTCGAACCTTTCTCTTTGAGCAGGTCGATGATCTCGACGGCCGGGTTGGCCTTGACCGCGTAGTACACCTTGGCGAATTCGAAACCAGCACGCAGGTCGTCATAGGCCTGGCTGATCATCTGGGTGTCGATGAGTACGAACGGGGTTTCCTGCTTGTCGGCGAACGCCTTCATTTTCTGGAAGGTGTCACGCGCGAAATAGTCTTCGACCTGGATCGACATGCTCAGGGACTCCATGGGCAAACTGAAAGATTAAGTGGCTGCAAACTGAACGTCCTCCGTATCCCCACTTTGGTTCGCCTACTCAGTACTTGAGCCGGATGGATCGTTTCCAGCATGGACGTTCGGCGCGCACTTTAGGGCGTGAAGAATGCAGAATCAACAGGCAATCCGGGCGCGATCGTCGTGGAACGACGCCCTACCCGTTGAATAACCGACTCGCATGACCACCTGATGTTCCCCGGGGTGTTTCAAGCGTAAAAAATTGTGGAATGGAGCGTTTTGACCCCTGTACAGGCAAGCCCCTTTTTACAGGCTTCAAGCGATTCCTGTGGGAGCGGCCGTGCCCGCGAAAAGGCTTCAGGTGTTCATATTTATGGCCACATTCTCTGGTACTCACGTACATGAAATAAGTCATAAATTTTTTGTTACCGATTGGCGGATTTGCTGGTTTTGATGAGAAACATTACTATTCGCACCATCATCCGCCTCCCTGACGACCCCGACCGTGTCCGGACACAAAGGCTTCCTTGACCACTACCATGAGCTGATCGGCACCTGGACGCGCAAATTGCGCAGTCGTCAGCAGGCCGAGGACCTCACCCATGATGCCTTTGTCCGGGTACTGGAAAACCCGCTCGAGCAGGTCGAGCAGCCACGCGCCTACCTGCACCAGACCGCCCGCAACATCGCCGTGGACGGGTTTCGCCGCGAAGACCGGCGCCAGGCGCTGGAGCTGGAGGCCTTCGATGAAGGCAGCAGCGCCAGCGACGACCCGGAGGCCTACATGCATGCCCTGGAGCTGGCCGACAGCGTCGAGCGCGCACTGGCCCAGTTGCCGCTTAACTGCCGCCGGGTGTTCATCTGGCAGAAGCTTGAAGGCCTGAGTCAGGCCGAGATCGCCGAGCGCATGGGTTTGACCAAGAACATGGTCGAAAAGTATATGATTCGCACGCTCCGACATCTGCGTGAGCACCTGGATGTGTCAGCACGATGAGTCAGGAGACCTTTCCCATGAAACAGCCCGGTTCCGAGACCGTCCGTGAGCAGGCGGCCGCATGGTTCGTGCGCATGCAGGACTCGCCGCGCGATGCCGCGCTGCACAAGCAGCTACGTGCCTGGCTGGCCGCGGATCCCAGACACCGCGCCGAGTACGATGCCTTGGCCACGGTCTGGAGCGCGGCCGAGCTGATCCCGCGCCAGCGCCTCGAAGCGCTGTGCGAGCCGGACCCGGTACGCCAGCTGCCGCAACGGCGCCTGTTGCGCCAGGCGCTGGCGGCGAGTGTGGCGGTGGTGGCGTTGGGGCTGGGCTGGATGGGCTGGCACTACCAACAGCTCAACTACCAGGATCAGCTGCAGACGGCCTTTGGCGAGCGCCGCCAAGTAGAGCTGCCGGATGGTTCGCACCTCGCACTCAACGGCGCCACCCAGTTGCTTGTCGATTTCAGCCCAGGCCGTCGGCACATCCAGTTGAACGCAGGTGAGGCGATGTTCATCGTCGCCCACGACAGCAGCCGCCCGTTCGTGGTCGATACCGCCCAGGGCAGCGTGACCGTGACCGGCACCCGTTTCGATGTGCGTCTGGACCCGGCCGCGACCCGTGTTGCGGTCGAGCAGGGCTCGGTGCGTGTGCAGGGCAGTGACACCTCGCTGGCGCAACTGAACGCTGGCCAAGGTTCCTGGATCGATGCCCATGGCCAGGTCGCGGCGCCTTATGCGGTCAATGCCGCCTCGCTGACCGCCTGGCGCCAGGGCAAGTTGGTGTTCGACAACGCTACCCTCGCCGAGGTGGTGGCCGAAGTGTCGCGCTACCGTGCCCAACCACTGCGCGTGGCACCTGGCAAGGTTGCCCAGTTGCGCCTCTCCAGCACCTTCAGCACCGATGACACGGACGCGCTGCTGCGCGCCTTGCCGAGCATCCTGCCGGTGGCGATCAAGGCCCATGAAGACGGATCACGCGAAATAATCGCGAAATAGATTCAGGTTTTTTTCCGCCCGTTCGTCTTCCTCGCCAGCTGCAACTGCCAAGCATTTCCATTCGCATGCGGTTGGCGTTTATTCCTCTTCAGGATATTTCGACGACGTGAACAACAAACCCTATCCACGCCTGAGCGCTCTCGCGCTGGCCCTGGCGCTCAGCACCGCGGCCATCAATGCTCAAGCCGAGCAGGCAAGCAGCACGATCCTGATCCCGGCGCAGCCTTTGGCCTCGGCATTGAGCCAGTTGGGCCAGCAGACCAACCTGCAGCTGTTCTTCAGCCCCGAGCTGGTGGCTGGCAAGCAGGCCCCGGCCGTGTCCGGCAACCTGGCGCCCGAGCAGGCGCTGCAGCAACTGCTGCAGGGCAGCGGGCTGACCTATGAGATGTCCGAAGACACGGTGGTGGTGAAACCGGCCCAGGCTGCCGGCACGCTCACCACCGGCAGCCTGGAGCTGGCGCCCACCGACGTGAAGGTGGTCGGTGACTGGCTGGGCGATGCCGACCAGGCCGTGGTGCAGAACCACCCTGGTGCGCGCACCGTGGTCCGTCGCGAGGCGATGGTGGAGAAGGGCGCGATGAACGTGCGCGATGTGCTGCGTGGCATCCCTGGCGTGCAGGTACAGGACAGCAACGGCACCGGTGGCAGTGACCTGTCGCTGAACGTTGGCGTGCGTGGCCTGACCTCGCGCCTGTCGCCACGCTCGACCGTGCTGATCGACGGCATTCCGGCGGCCTTTGCGCCCTATGGCCAGCCGCAGCTGTCGATGGCACCGATCTCCTCGGGCAACCTCGACAGCATCGACGTGGTACGCGGCGCAGGCTCGGTGCGCTATGGCCCGCAGAACGTCGGCGGGGTGATCAACTTCGTTACCCGGGCGATTCCAAAAAAGGCGTCGGCTGAGCTGTCCACCACGTTGGAAACCTCTCAGCATGGCGGTTGGAAGCACACCGAGTCGGCGTTCGCCGGCGGTACCGCCGACAATGGCATGGGCGTGGCGTTGCTCTATACCGGTGTGAACGGCAACGGTTACCGTGAAAGCAACAACGGCAACGACATCGACGATGTCATCCTCAAGACCCACTGGGCGCCGACCGATGTCGACGAGTTCTGGCTCAACTTTCACTACTACGATGGTCGTGCCGACATGCCCGGTGGCCTGACCCAGGCCCAGTACGACAGCAACCCGTACCAGTCGCTGCGCGATTACGACTACTTCGCCGGCCGGCGCAAGGACGTGTCGCTCAAGTGGCAGCACCAGCTCGACGACGCCACCCAGTTCGAAGTGCTGACCTATTACACCGACAGCTTCCGTGGCAGCGCCATCGCCGCGCGCGATATGAAGACCCTGTCGTCGTACCCGCGCAATTACCACACCTTCGCCATCGAGCCACGGCTGTCGCGGATCTTCTTCGCAGGCCCTACCACCCAGGAAGTCAGCGTCGGTTATCGCTACCTGAAAGAAGCCATGCGCGAACAGTCGACGCGCCTGGCGTTGATCGACAACGTGCCGACGCCCACCCCGACGTCGGACGGCCACGTGTTCCAGGACCGCAGCGGTGGCACTGAAGCTAGCGCCTACTACATCGATGACAAGATCGATGTCGGCAACTGGACCATCACCCCGGGCATCCGTTTCGAGCACATCAATACCGACTGGCGGGATCGCCCGGTGCTGGATGCCAACAACCGCCCGGTGCCGGAGAAGAACCGCAGCATCACCAGCAACGAGCCGCTGCCGGCGCTGAGCGTGATGTACCACATCTCCGATGCCTGGAAGGTGTTCGCCAACTACGAGACCTCGTTCGGCAGCCTGCAGTACTTCCAGCTGGGCCAGGGCGGCACTGGCAACAGCACGGCCAACGGCCTGGAACCGGAAAAAGCCAAGACCTACGAGCTCGGTACCCGTTATGACAACGGCGGCTTCGCCGGTGAGCTGACCGCGTTCTACATCGACTTCGACGACGAGCTGCAGTACATCAGCAACGACGTGGGCTGGACCAACCTCGGCGCGACCAAGCACCAAGGTATCGAGGCTTCGGTGCGCTATGACCTGGCCGGGTTGGACCCGCGCCTGGACGGCCTGTCGGTGAGCGGTGGCTACACCTATACCCGCGCGACGTATGAAGGGGATATTCCGGGCTTCAAGGGCCGTGACCTGCCGTTCTATTCACGCCAAGTGGCCACGGCCGGGCTGCGCTATGCGATCAACCGCTGGACCTGGAATCTGGATGCCTATGCCCAGTCCAAGCAGCGTGCGCCGGGAACCGGGATCAATGCCGATGGCAGCTTCACGGGTGACTACATCACCGAGCCGAGTGCCGATGGGCAGTATGGCGATATTCCGGGGTATGTGACCTGGCATGCCCGTGGTGGGTACGATTTCGGGCCGCAGATGTCCAACCTGAAGCTGGCGGCGGGGGTGAAGAACCTGTTCGACAAGCAGTACTTCACGCGTTCGAGTGACAACAATGCCGGTATCTATGTGGGTGAGCCGCGGACCTTCTATGTGCAGGCCAGTGTAGGGTTCTGATACCGCGTCGCCTGCTTCGCGGGACAAGCCCGCTCCTACAGGTACTCCGCGATCCCTGAGATTGTCGCTGTACCTGTAGGAGCGGGCTTGTCCCGCAAATGGGGCGCAAAGCGCCCCCAGCGATTACGAGGCCACCACCTCGGCTGGCGAAACGATGCTGGTCTTGGCCCCCCGCGAACGCCCCGAGCTCAGATAAGCCGCAATCGACTCCTGCGTCACTTCGCCGAGGAACACCTGCTCCGCATCCAGCACCGGCAACCACGCCCGGTTGAACTCGTACATCCGCGAAAGCAGGATGCGCAGATGCTCGTCATGCGATGCCGTGGCATTGAACGGCCGCAGGAAGTCGCCACAGGTGCCTTGCTGGCGGTGCATGTCACGCCGACGCACATACCCCAGCGCCTTGTTCTGCCCATCGGTCACCACCACATAACGGCGATCATGCTCGTCGAGCAGCTCCAGCGCATCGCTCACCGGGGTCTGCGGGCTCACCGACGGCGCGTTGTCCGCCGCGTCCTCCGCACGCACCAGCAGCAGGCGCTTGAGCGTGCTGTCCTGGCCAACGAAGTTGCTCACGAAGTCATCCACCGGGTGCGCCAGCAAGGTGTCCGGGTGGTCCAGCTGCAGCAGCTTGCCGGCGCGGAAGATGGCGATCTTGTCGCCCAGTTTGATCGCCTCGTCGATGTCATGACTGACCATGATCACGGTCTTGTTCAGCGCCCGCTGCATCTCGAAGAACTCGTTCTGGATCATCTCGCGGTTGATCGGGTCGACCGCGCCGAACGGCTCGTCCATCAGCAGTACCGGTGCTTCTGCCGCCAGTGCGCGGATCACGCCGATGCGCTGCTGCTGGCCGCCGGACAGCTCACGGGGGTAGCGCTGCAGGTATTGCTTGGGTTCGAGCTTGATCATGTGCATCAGCTCGCGGGCCCGCTCGTGGCACTTCTGCTTGTCCCAGCCGAGCAGGCGCGGGACCACGGTGATGTTCTCCTCGATGGTCATGTTGGGGAACAGGCCGATCTGCTGGATCACGTAGCCGATGTGCCGGCGCAGGGTCACTTCGTCGAGGGCGCTGGTGTCTTCGCCGTTGATCAGCACCCGGCCTGAGGTCGGTGCGATCAGGCGGTTGATCATCTTCAGCGTGGTGCTCTTGCCGCAGCCCGACGGGCCGAGGAACACGCAGATTTCACCTTCGTTGACGGTGAGGCTGACGGAGTCGACGGCTTTGACGTCCTTGCCGTTGACGTTGAAGGTCTTGCTGAGGTTCTGGAGTTCGATCATGAGCGCAGTCCTTCTGGAGTCAGGGCACGTTGCAGGGTTTGCAGGAGCAGATCGGCGACGATCGCCAGCAGGCTGACCAGCACGGCGCCGACCAGCAGCATCGACATGTCGCTGCGGCTGATGGAGGTGAGGATGAGCACGCCCAGGCCGCCGGCCCCGATGGTGGCGGCGATGGTCATGACGCCGATGTTCATCACCACGGCGGTACGCACGCCGGCGAGGATCACCGGCACCGCAATCGGCAGCTCGACCATGCGCAGGCGCTGGCCGAAGGTCATGCCGATACCACGCGCCGCTTCACGGATGCCGGGCTCGACGTTGGTCAGGGCCAGGTAGGTGTTGCGCAGGATCGGCAGCAGCGAATAGAGGAACACCGCAGTGATCGCCGGCAGCGGGCCGAGGCCCTGGCCGAACTTGGAGTAGAACGGCAGCAGCAGGCCGAACAGGGCGATGGACGGGATGGTCAGCAGCACCGTGGCGCTGGCCTGCAGCGGGCCGGCGACGGCCGGGAAGCGGGTCATCAGGATGCCCAGCGGCACGCCGACGATGATCGCCAGGCCCACGGCGACGCCGACCAGCATGATGTGCTGCCAGGTCAGCTGCAGCACCTGGGCCCAGTCGAGGTGGGCGAACGTGTCGAGCAGGCTCATGGCTGTACCTCGCTAGGCATTGGGTGCTCGCGCAGGAAGGCCGCGGCCACCGTGGTCGGGTTCTGGTGTTCGACGTCGACCTTGGCATTGAGCTGGCGCATGGTCTCGTCGTCGAGTTGCTCGGCCAGTGGCTTGAGCAGGCCGACAAGTTTCGGGTTGGCGTCGAGCACCTGTTTGCGCACCACCGGGGCGGCGGTGTAGTCGGGGAAGTAGTGTTTGTCGTCTTCCAGCAGCTTCAGGTTGAACGCGCTCAGGCGGCCGTCGGTGGTGTACACAAGGCCCGCGAACACCTGGTTGTTGTGCATGGCGGTGTAGACCAGGCCGGCATCCATCTGGCGGATGTTGGCGCGGCTCACGTGCAGGTCGTACATCTCTTTGAGGCCGACCAGGCCATCCGGGCGGTTGGCGAACTCGGTGTCCAGCGCCACCAGATGCTTGCGCTGGCTTTCGTCACGCAGCACCTGGTTGAGGTCGCTGATCGTGTTGACCTGTGGATAAGCCTCGGCCACCTGCTTGGGCAGGCCCAGGGCATAGGTGTTGCTGAACTTCGACGGGGTCAGCCAGATCAGGTCCTTTTTCGCGTCCAGCTCCTTGACCTTGGCGTAGGTGGCCTCGGCATTGGGCATGCGCTCGTCGATATGGTTGTACGAGACCAGCGACACGCCGGTGTATTCCCACATCAGGTCGAGCTGACCGGTTTCCTGGGCCTGGCGCGCGATGCTGCTGCCAAGACCGGTGGTGACGCGCACGTCGAAGCCGTTGGCACGCAGGTATTGCGCGGTGATTTCGGCGAGCACGGTCTGCTCGGTGAACACCCGCGCGCCGATGCGGATCAAGGGTTTTTCGGCTGCCTGGGCAAATCCTGCGAACAGCAGGGCCGCGCCCAGCAGCAAGGCGATTCTCTTGTTCATGGGTTCCCTCTTGTTATCCAGCCAGGCCACGTTCCAGCCAGCGCTTGCTGGAGAAACTCACCGCCGCATCCAGCACCAATGCCAGCAGTGCGGTGCAGGCGGCACCGAGCAGCAGCTGTGGCTGGTTGTTCAGGGCGATGCCGGGGAAGATCAGGCTGCCCAGGCTGTTGGCGCCAATCAGGAAGGCCAGCGGCGCGGTGCCGACATTCAGTGCCAGGGCCACGCGCACGCCGCCGACGATGATCGGCACGGCGTTGGGCAGTTCCACCTGCCAGAGTTGCTGGCGCGGCGTCATGCCGATACCGGTGGCGGCTTCCTTGAGCGAGGCGGGGACGTTTTTCAGGCCCTCGTAGGTGTTGCGCACGATGGGCAGGAGGGAGGCGAGGAACAACGCGAAGATCGCAGGCCCGGCGCCGATGCCCAGGATACTCAGGGCGATGGCCAGAACGGCCAGGGGGGGGATGGTATTGCCAACGTTGAAGAACTGCATGAAGCGCTCGGCTTTGTCGACCCGGTGCGGTCGACTCAGCGCAATGCCGGCGGGGATGCCCACGGCCAGCGCCGCCGCCATCGAAGCTAGCACCAGTACCAGGTGCGCTTGCAGATAGAACCCAAGATCGTCGCGATAATGCGCGATCGTGTCGATGCCGATCCAGTGGATCAGCAGGGCCAGGATGACGAGCACGGTGGCGCATCCCAACAGCCCTTTACCGTAGCGTGTAGCCACAGGCGGACTCCTTGTGTTGTCGGCGAGCACACTTCTTGGTCGCCGGCCAGTGCTGGCGGCGGGTGGTGTGTTCGCGAGTAGCAGCGTGAGGCAACCGAAGGCTGCGATCAGGCCATGAGCCGAACCCCGTCGGGCCCGAAAATGCTGATGAAACCAGTCCCCAACCGAAGCGGGTTGCAGGGGAGTGGACGTCTCCGTGGGCGTAAAGGTTCCCATCTGAGGCGGCATTTGGCCAGCGTTAATCACTGGGCAGGGTGAATCTTGGCGAGAAAAAACAGCGGGTTAATGCCCTGGAGGCGTTGAAATAACTGCCCTGTGGCCTTTTGTCGTGATAAAGCGATTGTCTGATGGATTTCTTTGCATCTACCGGCCTCTTCGCGGGGCAGGCCGGTCCTGCAACCACTCATGCAGCCGGCTTTGGTCCCCGCCCAACTTCAGGTATGATATCGCCCCTTTCAAATCCCCCAGTCAGGCGATTTCCCATGACCAACCAGGCCGCCGAAGTCGCGAAGCGCCGCACTTTCGCAATCATCTCCCACCCCGACGCCGGTAAGACCACCATCACCGAAAAGCTCCTGCTGATGGGCAAGGCCATTGCCGTCGCCGGTACCGTGAAGTCGCGCAAGTCCGACCGCCACGCCACCTCCGACTGGATGGAAATGGAGAAGCAGCGCGGCATCTCCATCACCACTTCGGTGATGCAGTTCCCGTACCGCGAGCACATGATCAACCTGCTCGACACCCCCGGCCACGAAGACTTCTCGGAAGATACCTACCGCACCCTGACCGCGGTGGACTCGGCGCTGATGGTGCTCGACGGCGGCAAAGGTGTAGAGCCGCGGACCATCGCCTTGATGGATGTATGCCGTCTGCGCGACACGCCGATCGTCAGCTTCATCAACAAACTCGACCGTGACATCCGCGACCCGATCGAACTGCTCGACGAGATCGAAGCCGTCTTGAAGATCAAGGCCGCGCCGATCACCTGGCCGATCGGTTGCTATCGCGACTTCAAGGGCGTGTATCACCTGACCGGCGACTACATCGTGGTCTACACCCCGGGCCACGGCCACGAGCGCACCGAAGCCAAGATCATCCAGAATCTGGACTCCGACGAGGCCCGCGCGCACCTGGGTGACCAGTACGATTCGTTCGTCGAGCAACTGGAGCTGGTGCAGGGCGCCTGCCACGAGTTCAACCAGGAAGAGTTCATCAACGGTCAGCTGACCCCGGTGTTCTTCGGTACCGCGTTGGGCAACTTTGGCGTCGACCATGTGCTCGATGCCGTCGTCGACTGGGCACCGCGCCCGCTGGGCCGCGTCGCCCACGAGCGGACCGTCGAGCCTGTGGAAGAGAAATTCACCGGCTTCGTGTTCAAGATCCAGGCGAACATGGACCCGAAACACCGCGACCGCATCGCCTTCATGCGCATCTGCTCGGGCAAGTACGAAAAGGGCATGAAGATGCGCCATGTGCGGATCAACAAGGACCTGCGCATCGGCGACGCGCTGACCTTCTTCTCCTCCGAGCGTGAGCAGCTGGAAGAGGCCTATGCCGGCGACATCATCGGCCTGCACAACCACGGCACCATCCAGATCGGCGACACTTTCACCGAAGGCGAGGCGCTGGGCTTCACCGGTATCCCGCACTTCGCGCCGGAGCTGTTCCGCCGCGTGCGCCTGAAGGACCCGCTGAAATCCAAGCAGCTGCGTCAGGGCCTGCAGCAGCTGGCCGAGGAGGGCGCAACCCAGGTGTTCTTCCCGGAGCGCAGCAACGACATCATCCTCGGTGCGGTCGGTGTGCTGCAGTTCGACGTGGTCGCCAGCCGCCTGAAGGAAGAGTACAAGGTGGAATGTGCCTACGAGCCGATCACCGTCTGGTCGGCCCGCTGGATCGGCTGCGATGACAAGAAGAAGCTCGAGGAATTCCAGAACAAGGCCATGGAAAACCTGGCCATCGACGGTGGCGGTCACCTGACCTACCTGGCGCCGACCCGGGTCAACCTGGCGCTGATGGAAGAGCGCTGGCCGGACATCAAGTTCCGCGCTACCCGCGAGCACCACTGATCGCGGAATTGGGGCCGCAAAGCGGCCCCATTTCAATTCCCGGCTTTGATGCTGGTCCAGATTCGCGTCCTGATGCGGTCGATCTTGGCCGGCATCGCCTCCAGGGCATACAACTTGCCCATCACATCCTCGCTCGGGTAAATCATCGTATTACCCTTCATCACCGGCTCCACCAGCCCGTCCGCCTTGAGGTTGCCGTTGGCGTACTGCACATGGTTGCTGATGTTGGCCATCACTTCCGGCTGCAGCAGGTAGTTCATGTAGGCATACCCGGCCTTTTCATCCGGCGCGTCGGCCGGCATGGCCACCATGTCGAACCACATCGGCGCACCTTCCTTGGGGATCGAATACCCCACCTTCACTCCGTTTTTCGCCTCTTCGGCACGGTTCTTCGCCTGCAGCACATCTCCCGAGAAGCCCACCACCACGCAGATATCGCCGTTGGCCAGGTCGCCGGTGTACTTCGATGAGTGGAAGTAGCTGATGTACGGCCGCACCTGCATCAGCAGCGCCTTGGCCTTGTCGTAGTCGGCCGGGTTCTGGCTGTGGTGCGGCAGGCCCAGGTAGTGCAGGGCGATCGGCAGCAGTTCGGGGCCGTTGTCCAGCACTGCGACGCCGCAGCTCTTCAGCTTGCTCATGTACTCGGGCTTGAAGATCAGGTCCCAGGAATCCACCGGTGCATTGTCGCCGAGCACCGCCTTGACCTTGTCGATGTTGTAGCCGATGCCCGTGCTGCCCCACAGGTACGGGAAGCCGTACTGGTTACCCGGGTCGTTGACCTCCAGCGCCTTCATCAGCACCGGGTTGAGGTTGTGCCAGTTGGGCAACTGCGACTTGTCCAGCGGCTTCAGGGCCTTGCCCTGGATCTGCCGGGCCATGAAGTGGTTGGACGGGAACACCACGTCGTAGCCGGAGTTGCCGGTCATCAGCTTGCCGTCGAGGGTCTCGTTGCTGTCGTACACGTCGTAGGTCGGCACGATGCCGCTGGCCTGCTGGAAGTTCTTCAGCGTGTCGGGCGCGACGTAGCTGGACCAGTTGTAGATCTTCACCGTTTCGGCGGCGCTGGCGACGCTAGCGGCCAGCATCAGGGGGGCGAGAAGGAGCGTGCGCATGTCGGGTTTACCTTGCTTTGTCTGTTGTTATCGAAGGCAGGCGATCAGCGGATCAGAAAATGAGAACGTAGGTCTTGCGCACGGTCTCCTGGATGTCCCAGATGCCGGTGCTGTTGGCCGGTAGCATCAGTGCGTCTCCGGCTTCTATGAGCAGGGGCTCGCCACCGTCGGGGGTGAAGGTGCAGCGGCCCTTGATGAAATGGCAGAACTCCTGCTGCACGATCTGCCGCCGCCAGCGCCCGGGCGTGCACTCCCAGATGCCGGTCTCGACGCCGTCGCTGCGTTCCACGCAGGTGACCGAAGCCACTGCCACGGGTTCGCCAAGTGGCACCGCGACCGGGTTGGCGCTTTCGAGCACGGCGGTGTCTGTGTGTTTGAACTGGGTAATGCTCATGACCGGTGGATCCTGTGTCGGGGTAAGGGAAGTCAGTGCATGAAGCCTTCCATGAAGTCCGCAAGGGAGCTGGCCAGGCGCCGCCTCCAAGGCGCGCTGGCGGGGTTGGCGAGGGTCCGGTCCTCGTGGACGAAGCTCTGGATGATCGCGTTGTAGCCGAGCCAGCGGCAGGGCTCGGGCGGCCAGCTGGCCAGGCTTGCAACCGGGCGGTTGTCGAGTACCCAGGGTTGCGCGGTCAGTTCGTTGTGCTGGTTGAGGATCAGCGCCGCCAGCGTGCGCCCGCCAAGGTTGGTGGCACCGACACCTTCGCCGCCGTAGCCGCCGGCCAGGGCGATGCCACGCTGGCGGTCGCAGAGCATGTGCGGGCGGAAGCGCCGCGCCATGCCCAGGTTGCCGCCCCAGGAGTGGGTGATGCGGGCGTGCTTGAGCTGCGGGAACAGTTCGCCGAACAGGTAGCGACGCAGCTCGACTTCATGCTCCTCGAGGTTGAAGTTCTCGCGCAGCCGGCCACCGAAGCGGTAGCCGCCGCGGGCGCCGAATACCAGGCGGTTGTCGGCGGTGCGCTGGCCGTAGGTGACCTGGCGGCTGCTCTCGCTGAAGGCCTGGCCCTGGCTCAGGCCGATCTGCTCCCAGGTCGATTCCGGCAGCGGCTCGGTGGCCACCAGCAGGCTCTGCACCGGCAACTGGTGCTTGCCCAGCGGCGGCAGGCTGGCGGCGTACCCTTCGACCGCAGGCACCATCCACTGGCAGCGAATGCGCGCCAGGGGCGAGCGTACTTCGCCGGGTTGCCAGTCGATGGCTGGAGTGTTCTCGTAGATCGTCACGCCCAGGGCTTCCACGGCCCGGGCCAGGCCACGGGCCAGCTTGGCCGGATGGATGGTTGCGGTGTGCGGGCTGTAGATAGCGCCGTAGGCATTGCTGACCCGTAGTTGTGCGTCCAGCTGCTCGGGGCGCAACCAGCGGTAGTCGTCCTCGGTCATGCCTTGGCGATAGAGGTCGTCGAGGTACGCGCGCAGGCTGCGTTCCTGCTCCGGGTAACGCGCGGCGCAATACAGCACGCCGCCTTTGCGGTAGTCGCAGTCGATGCCCTCGCGCTGCAGCACGCTGTGCACTTCATCAGGAATGCCATGCAACAGGTCGATGCTGGAGCGGCGCTGCTGCGGCGACAGGGTGGCGAGAAGGCGGTCTTCACCCAGCAGGTTGCCCATCAGCCAGCCGCCATTGCGCCCAGAAGCGCCGAAGCCGGCGATGTTGGCCTCGATCACCGCGATATTCAGTTGCGGAGCCTGGCGCTTGAGGTAGTAGGCGGTCCACAGCCCGGTGTAGCCGGCGCCGATGATGCACACATCGACCTCGAGGTCCTGGCGCAGGGCCGGGCGCGCGCACAGCGGCTCGTCGAGCTGGTCCATCCACAGGCTGAGCGTGCGCAGGGGTTGCATCGGGTTTTGCTCCACATCCGTCAAGGTCTGTGGGCGATGCTAGTGGTGTCGGCTGGTGGCTGTCTTACGTGCGTGCACGCAGGGAAATTTGCTTGAGATAGGCCTTGGGCGTGAGGCCGGTGTGTTCGCGGAAGCACTTGTAGAACGCCGAGAGCGAGTTGAAGCCGGCGTTGAACGCCAGGTCGTCGATCGGCGCCTCGACGCTGTCGTCGTCGAGGCTGGCCATCAGGTGTTGCAGGCGCGCCTGGTTGACGTAGCGGTAGAAGCTTTGCCCGAGCACCTGGTTGAGCAGGTAGGAGATCTGGTTACGGCTGTAGCCGCTGGCGTCGGCCACCTGCTGCAGGTCCAGCTCCGGGTCGAGGTAGGGGCGCTGGCGCTGGAAGTAGTGCTCCAGGTCCTGGGCCATGGTCGACAGCTGCCGTGGCGACAGGCCCAGGCGGCTAGTGGCCGGGCGCGGGCCGCTGCTGACCAGGCCGTTGCCGTTCTGGCGAACCAGGGTAGCGTACTCGTTGACCTGCCAGATCAGGCCGTCCTTGACGGTGATCGCTTCGCTGGACTGGAACGCCACCAGGCCGTCGCCGCCCTGCACCGTGACCTGGTACTGGATGAAGGCCGTGCAGCCGTCGACGCGGATGCGGTCGCTGTGGACGATGTCCTCGCCGGCTTCATGGGGCAGGCAGGCGCGCACGTAGTCGCGCAGCTCGCGGTAGCCGAGCACGCGGTTCTGGAAGAAGTCGTGGTACTGGATGTCGGGGTGGTAGAGCGCGATCACGCCGTCGAGGTCACGGTGCTTCCAGCACAAGTGGTAGCGCAGCACGGTGTCGGCGGTCAGCGGGGTCTGGGCGGGCGTGTCGAGAAGGGTCATGCCCGAATCATGCCCTGCCGTCGGGGCGTCGACAAGAATGCAGAACACCTGATGCAGTTCGGCAATTCGCGCATTTTGCACGGTTGATGCGCTGGTCTGATTGCTAACTTGTTGATCTGAAAGGGTGTCATTTTTTGTCACAACTGGCACAGCCGCTGCAATGGTTACTGCGCGAATGGAATTCTCGCTAACAACCCAATACAGGCGAACACATCATGATCCCCTCTGCCGACTATCCCGTTGTCGATCCCCAAACCCGCTCAGGTGTGTCCTGGGCCGCGATCTTCGCTGGTGCCGCCGCCGCTGCTGCCTTGTCCCTGATCCTCGTGGTTCTTGGGGCAGGCTTGGGCTTTGCAGCGACTTCCCCTTGGGCCAACGAAGGGGCGAGCGCCAAGGCGCTGGGCATTTCCACCATCATCTGGCTCCTGCTCACCCAGATCATTGCATCGGGCCTAGGCGGCTACATCGCGGGTCGGCTGCGGGTGAAGTGGGCCAACCTGCATGGTGATGAAGTGTACTTCCGCGATACCGCCCACGGTTTCCTGTCCTGGGCGGTGGCGACCCTGGTGGCGGCAATGCTGGTGCTGGGCGCTGCGGGCAACGTGATTGGCGCGGGCGCCAGCGCGGCCTCCCAGGCGGCGACCGTGACCGCGGCGGCAGGGGGGGCTGCTGCGGTTGACAACAACAGCAACTCGATGGGGTATTTCGTCGATAGCCTGTTCCGTGGCGAGGGGCCGGCACCGGTCAGTGAAGATGCCGCCAATGGCGTGGCAGCACGAATTCTGGCCAAAGGAATCGCCAGTGACGGCGCCTTGCCTGCGGAAGATCGGGCCTACCTTGCGCAGCTGGTGGCCCAACGTACCCGGTTGACCCAGCCGGAGGCCGAGGCACGTGTCGACCAGGTCATGGCACAGGTACAGCAGCTGAAGGTGGATGCCAAGCAAGCGGCTGACAAAGCGGCCAAGGTGGCAGCCTGGACTGCACTGTGGACCTTCGTCGCTCTGCTTTGCGGCGCATTCTTCGCCAGCGTGGCTGCGTTGTATGGCGGCCGTCTGCGCGACCGCGTGCAATGGCTTGAAGTCGACTACGTCGCTCATCGCACCATTCAACGTTAAGGAAGGAGAATAACCATGCGCTCGATACTGCTCTGGATGCTCGGGGTTCCAATCCCGGTGATCATCCTGATTGCTCTGTTCATGCATTGATCCGAAGGGCGGCGTAAGCCGCCCTTTGTGTTGGTGCTCGATTAAGGAGATGGAACATGCGCTCTTTATTACTTTGGATGATTGGGGTGCCGATACCAGTGATCATCCTGATCTGGCTTTTCATGCATTGAGATTCCCGGGGCCGCGAAGCGGCCCCAACAATCTAAAGCTTAAAGAAACTGCTCGGCATAATGGCAAGCGACCTGCCGCGTACTCACCTGCCGCAACGCCGGCACCTCCTTGGCGCAACGTTCGGTCGCATATGGGCAACGCTTGTGGAATGCACACCCATCCGGCGGATCTAGTGGGTTGGGCAGCTCTCCGGCAATGCGGATCTTCGGTTTCAGTGGGTCCGGGTGAATCGCCGGTGTGGCCGACAGCAGCGCCTGGGTATATGGATGCAACGGCTTTTCGTAGATATCCGCCTTCGGCCCCATCTCCGCGGGCCGCCCCAGGTACATCACCAGCACTTGATCGGCCACATGCCGCACCACCGCCAGGTTGTGCGAGATGAACACGTAGGCGGTGTTGAACTCCTTCTGCAAGTCCATGAACAGGTTCAGCACCTGGGCCTGGATCGACACGTCCAGCGCCGAAGTCGGCTCATCCGCCACCAGCACCTTCGGTTGCAGCATCATCGCCCGGGCCAGGGCAATCCGCTGGCGCTGACCGCCGGAGAACATGTGCGGGTAGCGCTGGTAATGCTCGGGGCGCAGGCCGACCTGTTCCATCATCTTCTGCACTTTCTCGCGCCGCTCGGCCTTGCTCAGCGAGGTGTTGATCAGCAGTGGCTCGGCCAGTTGGTCACCGATCTTCTGCCGTGGGTTGAGCGAAGCGTAAGGGCTCTGGAATACCATCTGCACGTCGCGGCGCAGTTGCTTGCGCTCGGACTTGCTGGCGCCTTTCACTTCGGTGCCGGCAATCTGCAGCGAGCCGGAGGAGGGCTCTTCGATCAGCGTCAGGGCGCGAGCCAGGGTCGACTTGCCGCAGCCGGACTCGCCGACCACGGCCAGGGTCTTGCCGGCCTCCAGTTCGAACGACACGCCATTGAGCGCGCGCACCAGGGCGTGGCCCTTGAACAGCCCGCGGGACACTTCGTAATGCCGGGTCAGCTCCCGGGCAGTGAGAACGACGGCCATCACGCCACCTCCTGGTTCAGCGGGTAGAAGCAACGCACCAGGCTGTGGGCCTGCGGGTCGAGGGGCGGGCGCTGGTGCCGGCAGTTGTCCTGCACGTACGGGCAACGCGGCGACAGCAGGCAGCCAGTCGGGCGGTCGTAGCGGCCGGGGACGATGCCGGGCAGGGTGGCCAGGCGCTCGGCGCCGACGCTGTGCTCGGGGATCGCTGCCAGCAGCGCTTCGCTGTACGGGTGGGCGGGCACGTCGAAAAGCTCCGGCACCTGGCCGACTTCCACGGCCTGGCCGGCGTACATCACGCACACCCGTCTGGCGGTTTCGGCGACCACGGCCAGATCGTGGGTGATCAGGATGAGCGCCATGTTGCGCTCCTTCTGCAGGTTGACCAGCAGCTCCATGATCTGCGCCTGGATAGTCACGTCGAGCGCGGTGGTCGGTTCGTCGGCGATCAGCAGCTTGGGTTCGCCGGCAATCGCCATGGCGATCGCCACACGCTGGCTCATGCCGCCGGAGAGCTGGTGCGGGTAGGCGTCCAGGCGGCTTTGCGCAGCCGGGATCTCGACTTTCTTAAGCAGCTCCAGGGCACGCTGGCGTGCGGCCTTGCCTTTCAGGCCCAGGTGCTGACGCAGCACTTCCTCGATCTGGTAACCAACGGTGTAGCTGGGGTTGAGCGCGGTCATCGGGTCCTGGAAGACCATGGCGATGTCCTTGCCCACCACCTTGCGCCGCTGGCGGCCGCTGAGCTTGAGCATGTCGGTGCCGTCGAAGGTGAGCGAATCGGCCGTGATGCGCCCGGGGGCGTCGATCAGGCCCATCAGGGCCATCATGGTGACGGATTTGCCCGAGCCGGACTCGCCGACAATGGCCAGGATCTCGCCGGCTTCCACCGCCAGGTCCAGGCCATCGACCACGGGCACGGCATTGGCGTCGCCGAAGCGCACGTTCAGGTTGTTGATCTGCAACAGTGACATGGCGTTCTCCTCAGGCGGCGTTCTTGAGTTTCGGGTCCAGCGCATCGCGCAGGCCGTCGCCCATCAGGTTGATTGCCAGCACACTGAGCAGAATGGTCAGGCCAGGCAGGCTCACCACCCACCAGGCGCGCTCGATGTAGTCACGGGCCGAAGCCAGCATGGTGCCCCACTCGGGGGTTGGCGGCTGCACGCCGAGGCCGAGGAAGCCCAGCGCGGCGGCGTCGAGGATCGCCGAGGAGAAGCTCAAGGTGGCCTGCACGATCAGCGGCGCCATGCAGTTGGGCAGCACGGTGACGAACATCAGCCGTGGCAGCCCGGCACCGGCCAGGCGTGCGGCGGTGACGTAGTCACGGTTCAGCTCGCCCATCACCGCGGCGCGGGTCAGGCGCACGTAGGAGGGCAACGACACGATGGCGATGGCGATGACGGTATTGATCAGGCCAGGGCCGAGGATGGCGACGATGGCCACCGCCAGTAGCAGCGAGGGCAGGGCCAGCATCACGTCCATCAGGCGCATGATCGAGGGGCCAAGCACCTGCGGGAAGAAGCCGGCCAGCAGGCCCAGCAGGATCCCCGGGATCAGCGACATCACCACCGACGACAGGCCGATCAGCAGCGACAGCCGCGCGCCCTGGATCAGGCGCGACAGCAGGTCGCGGCCCAGTTCGTCGGTGCCGAGGATGAACTGCCAGCTGCCGCCCTCAAGCCACACCGGCGGGGTCAGCAGGAAGTCGCGGTACTGCTCGCTCGGGTCATGGGGGGCAACCCACGGCGCGAACAGGGCGCAGAACACCACCAGGCACATGAAGGCCAGGCCCATTACCGCGCCCTTGTTGCGCGAGAAGGCGTGCCAGAATTCTTTGTACGGTGAGGGGTAGAGCAGGCTCTGGTCCACCGGGCTGGCCGGTGTGACGGATTTCGGAATCGGGCTAGTCATGGCGAAGGCCTCAGCGCTGATGACGGATGCGTGGGTTGGCCAGGCCGTAGAGGATATCCACGACGAAGTTGACCAGGATCACCAGGCAGGCGATCAACAGGATGCCGTTCTGGACCACGGGGTAGTCACGGGCGCCGATGGCTTCGATCAGCCACTTGCCGATGCCCGGCCAGGAGAAGATGGTTTCGGTGAGCACGGCGCCGGCCAGCAGCGTGCCGACCTGCAGGCCGAACACCGTCAGCACCGGGATCAGCGCGTTGCGCAGGCCATGCACGAACACCACGCGGGCGGGCGACAGGCCCTTGGCGCGGGCGGTGCGGATGTAGTCTTCGCGCAGCACTTCGAGCATCGACGAACGGGTCATGCGGGCGATCACCGCCAGCGGGATGGTGCCTAGCACGATGGCCGGCAGGATCAGGTGCATCACCGCATCCTTGAACGCGCCTTCCTCGTCGCTGAGCAGGGTGTCGATGAGCATGAAGCCGGTCTTCGGCTCGATGTCATAGAGCAGGTCGATCCGCCCGGAAACCGGGGTCCAGCCCAGGCTCACCGAGAAGAACATGATCAGGATCAGGCCCCACCAGAAGATCGGCATGGAGTAGCCGGCCAGGGAAATCCCCATCACCCCGTGGTCGAACAGTGAACCGCGCTTGAGCGCGGCGATCACCCCGGCTAGCAGGCCGACCACGCCGGCGAACAGCAAGGCGGCGAGGGCCAGCTCCAGGGTGGCGGGGAACAGGGTGAGAAACTCGGTCCACACGCTCTCGCGGGTGCGTAGCGATTCACCGAGATCGCCCTGGGCCAGCTTGCCGACGTAGTCCAGGTACTGGACCGGCAACGGCTTGTTCAAGCCCAGGCGCTCCATGGCCTGGGCGTGCATTTCGGGGTCGACCCTGCGCTCGCCCATCATCACTTCCACCGGGTCGCCGGGGATCAGGCGTATGAGCGCGAAGGTCAGCAAGGTGATACCGAAGAAGGTCGGTATCAGCAGGCCCAGGCGCCGGGCAATAAAACTCAACATTGTCGGGGTTACCTCATAAGCAGGTCACGCAGTGCCACCGGTGCCCGTGTGGGGTCCCGGCGATCGTTGTTGTTCTACTTCACCCGGGTGGTGGCGAAGTTGTTGTTGGTCAGACGGTTGATCACGTAGCCCTCCACGTTGTCACGCATGGCAGTGAACATCTTCGGATGGGCCATGCTGATCCAGGGTTGATCGTCATCGTACACCTTCAAAGCCTCGGCATAGAGCCTGGCGCGTTGGTCGTTGTCGCTCACTTCGCGGGCGCGGGTGATCAGCTCCTGGAATTTGGCGTTGCACCAGCGCGCGTAGTTCTCGCCGCTTTTTGCGGCATCGCAGCTGAGCAGCGGGCTGAGGAAATTGTCCGGGTCGCCGTTGTCGCCGGCCCAGCCGGTGGACACCAGGTCGGCCTCGCCGTTCTTGGCCCGGCGCAGCATTTCGGCCCACTCCATCACGCGGATATCCAGCTTAAGGCCGATCTGCTTGAGGTCGGCCTGCAGCATTTCGGCGGACAGGCGTGGGTTGGGGTTGGTCGCGCCGCCGCCGTTGCGGGTGAACAGGGTGATCACCGTGCCTTCCGGTACCCCGGCTTCCTTGAGCAGCTCGCGGGCCTTGGCCAGGTCGCGGGGCGGGTTCTTGTTCTCGGTGTTATAGCCGATCATGGTCGGCGGGTAGGGGTTCACGCCGACCAGTGCGTTGCCCTTGCCGAACAGCTGGTCGACGTGGGTCTGGCGGTCGAAGGCCATGTTGATGGCTTTGCGCACGCGTACGTCGCTCAGGTACTTGTGTTGGGTGTTCATCGCGATGTAGCCGGTGACCAGGGCTTCGATTTCGTCGACCTTGAGTGTCGAGTCCTTCTTGATCAACGGTATGTCATCGGGCTTGGGGTAGAGCGCCACCTGGCATTCGTTGGCGCGCAGCTTCTGCAGGCGCACGTTGCTGTCGGTGGCGATTGCGAAGACCAGCGCATCGGCTGGCGGCTTGCCGCGGAAGTAGTCCGGGTTGGGCTTGTAGCGAACCTGGGCGTCCTTGTTGTAGCGCTGGAAGATGAAGGGGCCGGTGCCGATGGGCTTGCTGTTGAGGTCGCCGGTCTTGCCGGCCTTGAGCAGCTGGTCGCCGTATTCGGCGGAGTAGATCGAGGTAAAGGGCATGCCCATGTCCCGCAGGAACGGCGCTTCCGGGCGGGTGAGGGTGATCACCACCGTGTGGTCGTCGGTCTTGGCCACGGATTTCAGCAGGTCCTTGAAGGCCATGCTCTCGAAGTACGGGTAGCCGACGCTGCTTTTGTCATGCCAAGGGTGGTGCGGGTCGAGCTGGCGATTCAGGCTCCACAGCACGTCGTCGGCGTTGAAGTCGCGGGTCGGCTTGAAGTAGTCGGTGGTGTGGAACTTCACCCCATGGCGCAGATGAAAGGTGTAGGTCAGGCCGTCGGCTGAAATGTCCCAGCGTTCGGCCAGGGCCGGCTGGATGTCGGTGGTACCGGGCTTGAAGTCGACCAGGCGGTTGAACACCGTCTCGGCCGAGGCGTCGGCGGTGACGGCGGTGGTGTACTGGACGATGTCGAAGCCTTCAGGGCTGGCTTCGGTGCACACCACCAGTGGCGTGGCCGCGAGGTTGCCGGCGGCGCCGAGGATGACTGCTGCCAGGGCAGCGCGGAGCGGTAGCGATGTCATGGAAACTCCCTGCATGCGTTGATTCCAGCGTAGCCGCCACGGCCCGGGTTGAAGCGGGCCATGGCGCCAGCGGTCAGAGAATGTTGAATGGAATGGTGGTGACCACGCGGAACTCGTCCAGGCTGCCATCGGCCTGGGCCTTGCTGGCGCGGTGTGCGGTGTAGGTGGCGCGGATGCTGGTGTCCTTGAACGGCCCGCTCTGCACGGCGTAGCTGGTGCCGATGCCCCACTCGTAGTGGGTTTCGCCGTCCAGGCCGTTCACGTCGTAGGCGGTGCCACGGTAGTGGGTGCCGTCGATGCCCCAGCCGCGGGCGTTGTACAGGTTGAACTTCAGGCCCGGCACGCCGTAGGGCGCCATGTTCAGCACATAGGCAATCTGCAGGGATTTCTCGTTGGGGCCGTTGAAGTCCGACAGCAGCGAGTTGGCCAGGTAGATACCATTGGTTTCGTGCAGGTAGTCGAAGTACTCGTTGCCGTTGACCTGCTGCCATGACGCCGTGAGGGTGTGGGCCTGGTGGGTCAGGCCGAACGACAGGCTGTACGTGTCGTTGTCGATCTCGCCCATCTTCTTGCTGCCTTCATCCACGGTCTTGTAGTAGTTCAGGCCAGTGGTCAGGGCGAGCACGGCGTTGTCGCCGAGGACGTGGTTGGCGCCGAAGTAGTACTGGTTCCAGAAGTCATCGACCTTGGTGGCGTACAGGCTGGTGGTCAGGCTCTTGAACGGCTGGTAGTTGACCCCGGCGGTGCTGGCGCGGTCGGTTTCGACGCCGGTGGCGCTGTATTCGCTGCGGAACTTGCTCAGGCTCTGTTCCGTGCGCGGCGAAACGCGGTCGAAAGTGCCCAGGTCGATCGACAGGTTGTCGAACTCGGCACTGTGCAGGAACGCGCCCTGGAAGCTCGACGGCAGCGCACGGTTACCGATGTAGGCGATCATCGGCGTGTCCACCGACTGGCGGCCGACGGTGAGGGTGGTGTTGGAGACGCGCGCCTTGACGTTGGCCAGGCCCATTTTGCTCCACTGGCCGACCGGGTCACCGTCGCTGTGGGTGAGCGTTCGGTTGTTCGGCCCGGCGATCGCGGCGCGGCCCTGCTGGATGGCGATGGCGTTGTAGCCGGCGGCCTCGACGGCAAAGCCGACAGTGCCTTGTGTGAAGCCTGAGCTGTAGTTGAGGATGGTGCCCTGCACCCAGTTGTCGCGGCTGTGGGTGTCGTGGCGGCTGCCGTCAGCCTTGTAGTACTTCCACAGCGGTGCGCGGGTGGCGCGTTCGTGGGCGTACCAGTTTCGCGTGCTGCCAGACAGGCTCTGGCCGTCGAGGAAGCCGTTTGCATCGTCCTGTTCGCTGGTGGATTTCAGGCTGATCGGGACGTAGTCCTGGCTCTGGGTGTCGGCCTCCGTCACGGCGCAAAAGGTGCCGATGGATAAGGCCAAAGCGGTCAAGGTGAATAGTCTCAAGGTTAAAGCTCCCTTTCTGTTCTTTTAGTTATTGCCTGGCCTTGTGGGCCGGGTTGCTTGCTGCGGTGTTGCCAGGGTTGCCCGGGGGCGCCGGGCCAAGTCGGGGGAGGTGTGTTGGCCATGCCGGCCCTTTCGCGGGGCAAGCCCGCTCCTACAGGGTGATCACCAACCTGTGCAGGAGCGGGCTTGCCCCGCGAAGAGGCCTGACCTGGCTATCGCCTAATCAACACTCACACCGGAAAAGTCATTGCGCCCGAACGGGCTGACCTTGAAGTCGGCCACCTTGATGCTCAGCGGCTGGTTCACCGTGGAATGCGCCACCGGGGTGATCGGCACCTGCTGCTTCAGACGCTGCTGGGCCTGCTGGTACAGCGCCGTGCGCTGCTCGCGGTCGGTAACCTGCTTGGCCTGCTTGACCAGGCTGTCGTACTGCGGGTCGCACCACCGCGAGTAGTTATTGCTGCCAATGGCGTCGCAGTTGTAGAGGGTGCCGAGCCAGTTGTCCGGGTCGCCGTTGTCGCCGGTCCAGCCAATCAGGGCGATGTCGTGCTCGCCGCTCTTCATGCGCTTGAGGTATTCGCCCCATTCGTAGCTGACGATGCGCACCTTGAAACCGAGCTTGTTCCAGTCGGCCTGGAGCATCTCGGCCATCAGCTTGGCATTGGGGTTGTACGGGCGCTGCACGGGCATGGCCCACAGGGTGACCTCGGTGCCCGGCTTGACCCCGGCCTGCTGCAGCAGCTGCTTGGCCTTTTCCGGGTCGAAGGGGGCGTCCTTGAGGCTGCTGTCATAGGACCACTGGGTCGGCGGCATGGCATTGATCGCCAGCTGGCCGGAGTCCTGGTACACCGCCTGGATAATCGCTTTCTTGTCCACCGCCATGTCCATGGCCTGGCGTACTTCCAGGCGGTCGAACGGCGGGTGCTGGGTGTTGTAGGCGATGTAGCCGAGGTTGAAACCCGGCTGCTGCATGACTTGTAGATTGCCATCGGCCTTGAGCGCGGGCAGGTCAGCCGGGCGCGGGTTCAGGGTGACCTGGCACTCGTTGCGGCGCAGCTTCTGGATGCGCACCGACGGGTCGGTGTTGATCGAGAACACCAGGTTGTCGATCTTTACTTGCTCTGGCGCCCAGTAGTTCTTGTTCCCCTTGAAGCGGATCTGCGAGTCCTTCTGATAACGCTGGAACACGAACGGGCCGGTGCCGATCGGTTGCTGGTTGATGTCGCTGGGGCGCCCGTTGGCCAGCAACGTTTCGGCGTACTCGGCCGAGAGTATCGAGGCGAAACTCATGGCCAGGTTCTGGATGAAGGCGGCATCGACCTTGTTCAGGGTGAACACCACGGTCAGCGGGTCGGCTTTCTCGACCCGGGCGATGTTCTTGTCCAGGCCCATGCCGACGAAGTAGGGGAATTCGGTAGGGTAGGCCTTACGGAACGGGTGGTTCTTGTCGAGCATGCGGTTGAAGGTGAACAGCACGTCGTCGGCGTTGAAGTCACGGCTCGGTTTGAAGGCCTTGTTGGCGTGGAACTTCACGCCCTCGCGCAGGTGGAAGGTGTACCGCAGGCCATCGTCGGAGACCTCCCATTTGGTCGCCAGTGCCGGGTGCACGGCCGTGCCGCCGCGCTCGAACTCCACCAGCCGGTTGTAGATCGGCTCGGCGGCGTCATTGTCGGTGGCACTGGTGTACTGGGCAGTGTCGAAGCCGGCCGGGCTGCCTTCGGAGCAGAACTTAAGGTTCTTGGCCTGAAGGGCAGGGGCCTGGCTCAGCAGGCCGAGGGCGAGCAGGGTCGAAAGGCGGGTGAGGTGGCGCATGGCGGTTCCTGTTCCAGCTGTTCAAGCCGCTTCGGGGTACGAATGGCGGCAACAGTTTCCCGACCCCGTCGCGGGTAGCGTCGGAGCAGGTGTGCAGTGCTTGGTTGCGGTGAAACGGCTCCCGCCGCGGTCGGGCGGGGGCCGGGATCTACCCTATTTGTCCACGCTGACGCCGTAGAAGGCGTTCAACGCGAACGGGCTGATCTTGAAGTCCTTCACCTTGGCGCTCATCGGCTGGTACACCGTGGAGTGGGCGATCGGGGTGATCGGCACCTGCTCCTTGAGGATGTGCTGGGCCTTCTGGTAAAGCTCGGTACGCTTGGCCTGGTCGGAAGTGGCCTTGGCCTGCTTGATCAGGTCGTCGTAGGGCTTGTAGCACCACTTGGAGAAGTTGTTGCCGTCGATGGCGTCGCAGCCGTAGAGGGTGCCGAGCCAGTTGTCCGGGTCACCGTTGTCGCCGCTCCAGCCGATCAGCATGGCGCCCTGTTCGCCGCCTTTGGAACGCTTGATGTACTCGCCCCATTCATAGCTGACGATCTTCGCCTTGATGCCGATCTTGGCCCAGTCCGACTGCAGCATCTCGGCCATCAGCTTGGCGTTGGGGTTGTACGGGCGCTGCACCGGCATGGCCCACAGGGTGATCTCGGTGCCTTCCTTGATGCCGGCTTCCTTGAGCAGCTGCTTGGCCTTCTCTGGGTCGTATGGCGCGTCCTTGATGCTGGTGTCATAGGACCACTGGGTGGGCGGCATGGCGTTGACTGCCAGCTGGCCGGCGCCCTGGTAGACCGATTCGATGATCTTCTTCTTGTCCACGGCCATGTCCAGCGCTTCGCGGACTTTCAGCTGGGCCAGCGGGTTGGGCTCGTTGCTGCCCTTGATCTTGTCCATCACGTTGTAGGCGATGTAGCCGAGGTTGAAGCCGGCCTGCTGTGGCATCTGCAGGTTCTTGTCTGCCTTCAGCGGCTCGATGTCGGCCGGCCGCGGGAACAGGGTGACCTGGCACTCGTTCTTCTTCAGCTTCTGCATGCGCACCGAGGCGTCGGTGGTGATGGCGAAGATCAGGTTGTCGATCTTCACGTCCTCGGGCTTCCAGTAGTCCTTGTTGCCCTTGAAGCGGATCTGCGCGTCCTTCTGGTACTTGCTGAACACGAACGGGCCGGTGCCGATCGGCTTCTGGTTGATGTCGGCGGCCTTGCCGTCCTTGAGCAGCTGGCCGGCGTATTCGGCGGACTGGATGGAGGCAAAGCTCATGGCCAGGTTCTGGATGAATGCGGCGTCCACTTCATTGAGGGTGAACTTCACCGTGTGATCGTCGAGCTTCTCCACCTTGGCGATGTTCTTGTCCATGCCCATGTCGGTGAAGTACGGGAATTCGGTGGGGTAGGCCTTACGGAACGGGTGGTTCTTGTCGAGCATGCGTTCGAAGGTGAACAGCACGTCATCGGCGTTGAATTCACGGGTCGGCTTGAAGTAGTCGGTGGTGTGGAACTTGACCCCTTCGCGCAGGTGGAAGGTGTAGGTCTTGCCGTCGTCGGCCACGTCCCACTTGGTTGCCAGGCCAGGGATGACTGCGGTACCGCCGCGCTCGAACTGGGTCAGGCGGTTGAACACGGTCTCGGCCGAGGCGTCGAAGTCGGTTCCGGTGGTGTATTGCCCCGGGTCGAAGCCGGCCGGGCTGCCTTCGGAGCAGAACACCAGATTGGACGCGGCGTGGGCTAGCGGAGCGCCGGCGAGCAAGCCTGCACCGAGCAGGAACGGAATGACTGCGTGTTTAAGCATGGTGGCCTCATTGTTGTCATTTTTGATTTGAGGTGGCCTCGTGAGCCGACCTGCGGATACTTATGCAGGGGGTATTCCCAATGCAACAGGCAGAAGGATAGTTGGCGTCAGAAAAGTAGTACGGGCGTACATGGATGTCGCATTCGTATAACTTTCAGCGAAGTTGAACGTTTGCGTGGGCGAAATGATGGCTTTTTGCGGGATGTTTCGGGGCGGGTGAAGGTGTAGGACGCACCTGTGTGGTGCGTAGGAAATGTCTGAAAATGGGATTAGGGGCGCATTGCGCCCCCAATAGACATCAAGGCATCTGTACTTCGATCAGGCCATCAGCATTCATGCTGACTTCACTGGTACCCGCCTCGATATCCGGCGCTGGTGCCGCCTCGTCAGCCGCCATGGCCTTCATCGCCATCGGCGCGCTGCGCAGGTAAGGGCGCGGGTAACCGGAGCTGTTCAGGTTCAGGCTGACCACCTTGTAGCCCTTGCCGCCCAGTGCCTCGGTGGCCAGCTGCGCCCGGGCCTTGAACGCATTCACCGCATCCTTGAGCAATTCATCCTCGCTGGCTTTGCGCGTGGCCGGGGCAATGGAGAAGTCCATGCCGCCCATCTTCAGGTCCTGCAGCAGGTCGGCAGTGAGCTGGGACAGGGCCGGGAAGTCGGCACCTTCCAGGCGCAGCTCGGCGCGCTCGCGCCAGCCGGTGATCTTCTGGCCCTTGCTGTCATACACCGGGTAGCTGTTGCGGCTGCCCTGGCTGATCTTCACGTCCTTGACCTGGCGCGCCTGCTGCACGGACTTGTTCATGGTTTCGGTGATCTGCTTGGCGAGCTTGCCCGGGTCGGTATTCTGCGCTTCGCTGTAGAGGGTCACGACCATCAGGTCGCGCGCCACTTCCTTGCTGACTTCGGCGCGCAGCGATACCTGGTTGTAGCGCGGTTCGTCGGCCGCCAGTGCCGGCAGGCTGGCGAACAGGCCGCAGGAAAGGATCAGGGCCGCGCCGCGACGTGGGATGTGCATGTGTTACTCCTTGGCAATAGTGGGCGTGGGTTCTGGGCATCCATTCCACGCATGGCCCATCAGACCCGGAGCAGTGTAGTGGGTTCAAAAGTGCCATCATGAACTTGTGACAAAGTGTGGCGCTTTGCCGCATCGCTGCAGCGGGGCGCCCGGCTTCGGTATACTCCAGCCGATTTTCCTGGAGCACTCATCGGGAGAGCGCATGCTCGCCGCCGCACAACCGTTGTCCGCAACACGCCAGAACCTCTGGCGCCTGACTGTCATTCGCGTTCTGGTCCTGGCCGCCCAGGCAGGCTCCGTGGGCGTCGCCTACTGGACCGACCTGCTGCCGCTGCCGTGGCTCTCGCTGGCCGCGACCCTGGCCCTGTCGTCGCTGCTCTGCGCCTTCACCGCCTTGCGCCTGCGTTTGTCGCTGCCGGTCACCGAGACCGAATATGCCTTGCAGCTGGCCTGCGACCTGCTGATTCACAGCGCCTTGCTGTACTACTCAGGGGGTTCGACCAACCCGTTCGTGTCCTATTACCTGGTGCCGCTGGCTATCGCTGCGGTGACCTTGCCGTGGCTGTATTCGCTGATCCTCTCGGGTATCGCCCTGACTGCCTACAGCCTGCTGCTGGTGCAGTTCTACCCGCTCGAGGGGCTGCCGATGGCGCGGGACAAGATGCAGGTCTACGGCATGTGGCTGAGTATCGCCCTGGCCGCCGCCGTAATTACCTTCTTCGCCGCGCGCATGGCCGAGGAGCTGCGTCGCCAGGAGCAACTGCGTTCCGAGCGCCGCGAAGAAAGCCTGCGTGATGAACAGCTACTGGCCGTGGCCACCCAGGCTGCCGGTGCCGCCCACGAACTGGGCACACCCTTGGCGACCATGAGCGTGCTGCTCAATGAAATGCGCCAGGACCACACCGACCCATTGCTGCAGGAAGACCTGCAGATCCTTCAGGACCAGGTCAAGCTGTGCAAGGAAACCCTGCAACAGCTGGTGCGCGCCGCCGAGGCCAACCGCCGCCTGGCGGTGGTCGAACAGGACGTCACCGCCTGGCTCGACGAGGCGCTGAACCGCTGGCACCTGATGCGCCCGGAGGCCAGCTACCGCTTCCAGCGCCTGCGCGACGGCCAGGTGCCGCGCCTGACGCCGCCACCGGACCTGACCCAGGCGCTGCTGAACCTGCTGAACAATGCCGCCGATGCCTGCCCTGATGACCTGCAGGTGACCCTTGACTGGGACGCCCAGGACATCCTGATCAGCATCCGCGACCATGGCCCCGGCGTGCCGCCGGCCATTGCCGAAGCGATCGGCAAACCCTTCATTACCACCAAGGGCAAAGGCTTCGGCCTGGGCCTGTTCTTGAGCAAGGCCAGCGTGACCCGTGCGGGCGGTTCGGTGAAACTCTATAGTCATGAACAGGGTGGCACCCTGACCGAACTGCGCCTGCCCCATGGCAAGCGAGGAGATGAATGATGAGCGAAGAAAACCAGGTCGAAGGCGAAGAACTTCCGCACCTGCTGCTGGTGGACGATGACGCCACCTTTACCCGGGTCATGGCCCGGGCCATGAGCCGCCGTGGTTTCCGCGTGAGCACTGCCGGTTCCGCCGAGGAAGGCCTGATCCTGGCCCAACAGGACCTGCCGGACTACGCCACGCTGGACCTGAAGATGGAAGGCGACTCGGGCCTGGTGCTGCTGCCCAAGCTGCTGGAGCTGGACCCGGAGATGCGCGTGGTGATCCTGACCGGTTACTCGAGCATCGCCACCGCCGTTGAGGCGGTCAAGCGCGGTGCCTGCAACTACCTGTGCAAGCCGGCCGATGCCGACGACGTATTGGCCGCGCTGTTGTCGGAGCATGCCGACCTGGACTCGCTGGTGCCGGAAAACCCGATGTCGGTGGACCGCTTGCAGTGGGAGCACATCCAGCGCGTGCTGAACGAGCATGAGGGCAATATCTCTGCCACCGCGCGGGCGCTGGGCATGCACCGCCGTACCCTGCAGCGCAAATTGCAGAAACGTCCGGTTCGCCGCTGACTCCGTGTAAGCTTCTTCGCGGGGCAAGCCCGCTCCTACAGGATTTTCATCAGGCCCTGGGCCGGCGGTGAACCTGTAGGAGCGGGCTTGCCCCGCGAAAGGGCCGGCACAGGTGTATCAAGATAGTCCTCCACGATCCCCGCAATTCCTGACGCGTTGGCGTATCATTAGCCGCCTAACGGCAACCCCATCAGGACCGCTTGCGCATGCTCGCCCTTCTTATCCAGACGCTGAACATCACGGCGCCCGTCTTCGCCATGCTGTTCATGGGCGTGTTGCTCAAACGCATCCAGCTGATCGACGACAATTTCAACCGCGTCGCCTCGCAGCTGGTGTTCAACGTCTGCATGCCAGCGTTGCTGTTCCTCGGCATCTACCACGCCGACCTGGCCACGGCGGTGCAGCCCAAGGTCATCCTCTACTTCGTCGCCGCCACCCTGGTCGGCTTCGCCGTGTCCTGGGGCATGGCCATCTGGCGCAGCCCGCTGACCGACCGCGGCATCTACACCCAGGGCGCGTTCCGCGGCAACAACGGTGTGATCGGCCTGGCCCTGGCCGCCAGTCTCTATGGCGACTACGGCATCTCCCTGGGGGCGGTGCTCGCCGGCCTGGTGATCCTCATGTACAACTCGCTATCGTCGGTGGTGCTGGCGGTGTACAGCCCGGACCTCAAGTCCGACCCCTGGAGCATCTGCAAGAGCATCTTCAGCAACCCGCTGATCATCAGCGTGCTGGTCGCCACGCCGATGGCTTACGGGCAGGTGCCGCTGCCCAACTGGCTGCTGACCTCGGGCGACTACCTGGCGCAGATGACCCTGCCGCTGGCGCTGATCTGCATCGGCGGCACCCTTTCGCTGGCGGCGCTGCGTGACAGCGGCAAGCTGGCCATCGATGCCAGCTTGGTGAAGATGGTCTGGCTGCCGCTGATCGGTACCCTGGGTGCCTGGTTGTGCGGTTTCCGTGGAGCCGAGCTGGGCATCCTGTTCCTCTATATCGGCAGCCCGACGGCAGCGGCCAGCTATGTCATGGCCCGCGCCGCCAACGGTAACCACGAACTGGCGGCCTCGATCATCGTGATTACAACGCTAATGGCGGCGATCACCACCAATATTGGTATTTTCATCTTGCAGTGGGGCGGATGGATCTAGATCCTTGACTGCAAAACAACAGCAACAACACTGCCTCACTGAGCCAAAGGACACTTCATGCAAGACCAGAGCACGCCCGAGCCGCTGAAGCGCGGGTTGAAGAATCGCCATATCCAGCTGATTGCGCTGGGCGGTGCTGTCGGCACCGGGCTGTTTCTGGGCATCGCCCAGACCATCCAGCTGGCTGGCCCCTCCGTTTTGCTGGGCTACGCCATCGCCGGCCTGATGGCCTTCTTCATCATGCGCCAATTGGGTGAGATGGTGGTCGAGGAACCGGTCGCCGGCAGCTTCAGCCACTTCGCCCACCAATACTGGAGCGAGTTCGCCGGGTTCGTCTCCGGTTGGAACTACTGGGTGGTATATGTGCTGGTCGGCATGGCCGAGCTCACGGCCGTGGGTATCTATGTGCAGTACTGGTGGCCGGAGTTCCCGACCTGGGCCACGGCGGCGATCTTCTTCGTGGCAATCAACCTGATCAACCTGACCCAGGTGAGGGTCTACGGCGAGATGGAGTTCTGGTTCGCCCTGGTCAAGGTGGTGGCTATCGTCAGCATGATCGGCTTCGGTGCCTGGCTGCTGGCCAGCGGCCACGGCGGCCCGGATGCCAGCGTGGCCAACCTGTGGCAGTACGGCGGGTTCTTCCCCAATGGCGTGACCGGGCTGGTGATGGCGCTGGCGGTGATCATGTTCTCGTTCGGTGGCCTGGAGCTGGTCGGTATCACCGCTGCCGAGGCCGACAATCCGCGCCAGAGCATCCCCAAGGCGACCAACCAGGTGGTCTACCGCATCCTGATCTTCTACATCGGCGCCCTGGCCGTGCTGCTGTCGCTGTACCCCTGGCAGAAAGTGGTGCAGGGTGGCAGCCCGTTCGTGATGATCTTCCACGAGCTGGACAGCGACCTGGTGGCGACCATCCTCAACATCGTGGTGCTGACCGCCGCGCTGTCGGTGTACAACAGCTGCGTGTACGCCAACAGCCGCATGCTGTTCGGCCTGGCCAGCCAGGGGGATGCGCCGCGCCAGCTGCTCAAGGTCAGCCGCAGCGGCGTGCCACTGACAGCGTTGGGCGTTTCGGCTTTTGCGACCGGCCTGTGCGTGCTGATCAACTACCTGATGCCCGGTGAGGCGTTCGGCCTGTTGATGGCACTGGCGGTTTCGGCGCTGGTGATCAACTGGGCCAGCATCAGCATTACCCACCTCAAGTTCCGCAAGGCCAAGCTGGCGGCCGGCATTACCCCGTTCTACCAGAGCTGGGGGCACCCGCTGACCAACTACCTGTGCCTGGCGTTCATCGTGCTGATCCTGGGGGTGATGTACCTGACCCCGCCGATCCGCATCTCGGTGATGCTGATTCCGGGGTGGATTGCGGTGCTGTGGGTGGCCTTCAAGCTGAAGAAGGCTCGCCAGGTTCGCCGTTAGATTTTTATCGCCAATGAGATCGAGCGCCGCCCGCGCGGCGCATCGCGAGCTTTGCTCGCTCCTACGTTTGTTTCGGGCCAATCATTCCTGTGGGATTTGCGCGCGAACGCCTTGGCGCATGCCTCAATATCGTGTCGTACCAACAAGGCGGTCGCGTGCGCCTGTCACAGGCGTTACTGGCCAAAAACAAACGTAGGAGCGAGCAAAGCTCGCGATGCGCCGCGCGGGCGGCGCTCGATCTCACGGGCGATGCAGAGGAAAGGCCAGCGCCTGGTGGTCCTCCCACAATCCCGTGCCAGGCCCCTAGTGCTGCCTGCGCCAGGCTCGCACAGTGGTGAACAGCAAAACCAAGCCGAGCACCGGCAATACATAGAAAAACATCAATTGCTCCAGCCGCCCGGCCAGTGGCATGCCCATGGTGAAGGCCGCTACATGCAGGCCATAGACCAGATACAGGCAGAGGAACACCAGTCCCTCGACGCGGGTGACACGGTAGCCGGAGTAGAACACGGGCAGGCTCAGGGCCGCGACACCCAGCATTACCGGCAGGTCGAACGCCAGCGCATTGGGCGAGATGCTCAGCGGCTCAGGGGTGATCAGCGCCGTCAGGCCGAGCACTGCCAGCAGGTTGAACAGGTTGCTGCCGATCACCGTACCTACCGCGATCTCTCGCTCGCCGCGAATGGCGGCGATCAGCGCGGCGGCAAGTTCAGGCAGGGACGTGCACACGGCCACCACAGTCAGGCCGATGACGCGTTCGGACAGGCCGAGATCGGTAGCCACTTCAATGGCCGCTTCCAGTAGCAGGTGGCCGGCCAGGCTCAACAGGCCAAGGCCGAACAGCACCTGCAGCAGTGTTCCGGACCAGAAGCGCCCGGCGCTGGCAGCCCCGGCATTCTGGGCGGGATAGGTGCGGGCATAGTTGCGAGACTGGTGCCACAGCATGGCCAGGTAGCCGGCCAGGGCGAGCAGCAGCAGCAGCCCTTCGGCCCGGCCCAGGTGGCCATTGGCACAGAGCGCATAGACCAGGCCGCTGGCAACGATCATCAACGGGATGTCCAGGCGCACCAGTTGGCGTGATACCCGCAGCGGGATGATCAGTGCGGCCAGGCCAAGGATGACCAGCACGTTGAAGATGTTGCTGCCGATCACGCTGCCCACGGCCACGTCGGGCGCACCTTGATAGGCGGCTTGCAGGCTCACGGTCAGCTGCGGCGCGGTGCTGCCGAAGGCCACCAGGCTCAGGCCGATGATCAGTGGTCGCACGTGCAGGCGCTGGGCCAGGCGCAGAGCGGCGCGCACCAGGAGTTCGGCTCCGGCGATCAGCAGCAGCAGGGCAACGCCCATTTGCAGCAGGCTGAAGGTGGGGAGGGTGGCCAGGTCGAAAATGATCAGACTCCTGTCAGGTCAGTCGCTCAGACCTTGTACCCGGACGCGCGCCGTTCCGCTACGGAGCATGCCGATTTTTTCTGCTGCGGCACGTGACAGGTCGATCAACCGGCCGCGGGTATGCGGGCCGCGGTCGTTGACGCGGACCACCACGCTGCGGTCGTTGGCCAGGTTGGTGACCAGCACCCGGCTGCCGAATGGCAGGCTGCGGTGGGCGGCAGTGAGACCGTGCTGGTTGAACGGTTCGCCGCTGGCAGTGCGTTTGCCGTGGTGGCGCGAGCCGTAATAGGAAGCGGTGCCGGTTTCGTTGTAACCGCGCGGGTCGATGTCGTGGCTGGCGCAGCCGGCCAGGACAGAGAAGAGGGCTAGCGTACCTAGGGATCGTTTTAGCAATTCGGATGCTCCGGTGCATTGGGGCCGCTGTGCGGCCCATCGCGGGTCAAGCCCGCTGCTACAGGAATGGCGCGATCTCTTGTAGGAGCGGGCTTGACCCGCGATCGAGGGCAAAGCCCTCGCCGCTTTTTTCAGCTCACCCTTCGAGCTTGGCCTTGAGCAATTGGTTCACCTGCCCCGGGTTGGCCTTGCCTTTGGAAGCCTTCATCGCCTGACCGACGAAGAAGCCGAACATCTTGCCGCGCTTGGCCTCGTCGGCGGCGCGGTATTGTTCGACCTGTTCGGCGTTGGCTGCGAGCATTTCGTCGAGCATCTTGTCGATCGCACCGGTGTCGGTGACCTGCTTGAGGCCACGGCTTGAGATGATACTGTCGGCATCGCCTTCACCGGCGGCCATGGCCTCGAACACGGTCTTGGCAATCTTGCCGCTGATGGTGTTGTCACGAATGCGCAGCAGCATGCCGCCCAGGTGCGCGGCGCTTACCGGCGCCTGGTCGATCTCGATGCCCAGCTTGTTCAGCAGGCTGCCCAGCTCGACCATGACCCAGTTGGCGGCCAGTTTGGCGTCGCCACCGATCTTCACCACTTCTTCGAAGTAGTCCGCCTGTTCGCGGCTGGAAGCCAGTACGTTGGCGTCGTAGGCCGACAGGCCGTACTGGCTCTGGAAGCGCTCGACCTTCTGTGGCGGCAGCTCCGGCAAGCCAGCGCGGACGGTTTCGAGGAAGCTGTCCTCGATCACCACCGGCAGCAGATCCGGATCGGGGAAGTAACGGTAGTCGTTGGCCTCCTCCTTGCTGCGCATGGAGCGGGTCTCGTCCTTGTTCGGGTCGTACAGGCGGGTTTCCTGCACCACCTTGCCGCCGTCCTCGATCAGGTCGATCTGACGCTGGATCTCGCTGTTGATCGCGCGCTCGATGAAGCGGAACGAGTTGACGTTCTTGATCTCGCAGCGGGTGCCGAACTCGGCCTGGCCTTTCGGGCGGATCGACACGTTGCAGTCGCAGCGCAGCGAGCCTTCGGCCATGTTGCCGTCACAGATGCCCAGGTAGCGCACCAGGGCGTGGATGGCCTTGACGTAGGCCACGGCTTCCTTGGCGCTGCGCATGTCCGGCTCGGAGACGATTTCCAGCAGCGGCGTGCCGGCGCGGTTCAGGTCGATGCCGGTAGAGCCACTGAAGTCTTCGTGCAGGCTCTTGCCGGCGTCTTCTTCCAGGTGCGCGCGGGTAACACCGATACGCTTGATGGTGCCGTCTTCCAGGGCGATGTCCAGGTGGCCCTTGCCGACGATCGGCAGGTCCATCTGGCTGATCTGGTAGCCCTTGGGCAGGTCGGGGTAGAAGTAGTTCTTGCGCGCGAACACGTTGCGCTTGCCGATCTCGGCATCGATCGCCAGGCCGAACATGCAGGCCATGCGCACGGCTTCCTGGTTCAGCACCGGCAGTACGCCGGGCATGCCCAGATCAACCAGGCTGGCCTGGGTGTTCGGCTCGGAGCCGAAGGTGGTGGCGCTGCCGGAGAAGATCTTCGACTGGGTGGCCAGCTGGGTATGAATCTCCAGCCCGATCACAACTTCCCATTGCATGTGTGAATTCCTCAGAAGCCGTTAGGGGCGCGGGTGTGCCAGTCGGTGACTTGCTGGTAACGGTGCGCGACGTTGAGCAGGCGGCCTTCCTGGAAGTACGGGGCCAGCAGCTGCACGCCGACCGGCAGGCCATCGACGAAGCCGGCTGGCATCGACAGGCCCGGCAGGCCTGCCAGGTTGGCGGTGATGGTGTAGACGTCTTCCAGGTAGGCGGCGACCGGGTCGCTGCTCTTGGCGCCAAGCTTCCAGGCCGGGTTCGGCGTGGTCGGGCCGAGGATCAGGTCGACATCGTTGAAGGCGGCCATGAAGTCGTTCTTGATCAGGCGGCGGATCTGCTGCGCCTTGACGTAGTAGGCGTCATAGTAGCCGGCCGACAGGGCGTAGGTGCCAACCATGATGCGGCGCTGCACTTCGGCGCCGAAGCCTTCGCCACGGGAACGCTTGTACAGGTCGGTCAGGTCTTTCGGCTCTTCGCAGCGGTAGCCGAAGCGCACGCCGTCGAAACGCGACAGGTTGGAGGAGGCTTCGGCCGGGGCGATCACGTAGTACGCCGGGATCGCGTGCTGCATGTTCGGCAGGCTGATTTCCTTGACCACCGCACCGAGCTTTTCCAGCTCCTTGACGCTGGCCTGGACCAGCTCGGCGATGCGCGGGTCGAGGCCGGCACTGAAGTACTCCTTCGGCAGGCCAATGCGCAGGCCCTGCAGCGAGCCGTTGAGCGCGGCGCTGTAATCCGGCACTGGCTCGTCGATGCTGGTGGAATCCTTGGCGTCAAAGCCGGCCATGCCTTGCAGCAGCAGGGCGCAGTCTTCGGCGGTGCGTGCCAGTGGGCCACCCTGGTCGAGGCTGGAGGCGTAGGCGATCATGCCCCAGCGCGATACACGACCGTACGTCGGCTTGAGGCCGGTGAGGTTGGTCAGTGCCGCTGGCTGGCGGATCGAGCCACCGGTGTCGGTGCCGGTGGTGACCGGCAGCAGGCGCGCGGCCACAGCCGCGGCCGAACCACCGGACGAGCCACCAGGCACGTGCTCGAGGTTCCACGGGTTCTTCACCGCGCCGTAGTGGCTGGATTCGTTGGCCGAACCCATGGCGAATTCGTCCATGTTGGTCTTGCCCAGGGTGACCATGCCGGCTTCGGCCAGCTTGGCGACCACGGTGGCGTCGTACGGCGCCTTGAAGTTGTCGAGCATCTTCGAGCCGCAGCTGGTGCGTACGCCGAGGGTGCAGAACAGGTCCTTGTGGGCGATCGGTGCACCGAGCAGAGCGCCGGTCTCGCCAGCGGCGCGACGGGCGTCGGCGGCACGGGCCTGGCCCAGGGCCAGCTCTTCGGTGACGCTTATGAAGCTGTTGATCTGTGGGTCGATCTGCTTGACGCGCGCCAGCAGGGCGCCGGTCAGCTCTTCGGAGGAAAACGACTTGTCGGCGAGTCCGCGGGCGATCTCGGCCAGGGTCAATTCATGCATGGCAGGCTCTATCCCTTACTCGATGACTTTGGGTACCAGGTACAGACCGCTTTCGGTCGATGGAGCGATCGCCTGGTAGGCGTCGCGCTGGTTGCTTTCGGTGACCTGGTCAGGGCGCAGGCGCTGGCTGGCCTCCAGGGGGTGGGCCAGGGGCTCGATGCCGTTGGTGTCGACCGCTTGCATCTGGTCGACCAGCCCGAGAATGCTGTTCAGGGCGTCAGTAATGCGTGGCAGTTCGCCGTCATTCAGGCCCAGGCGGGCCAGATGGGCGATCTTTTCCACGTCGCTGCGTTCAAGCGCCATGGTGATCTCCAGGGGAAACAAAGAACCGATCAGGGTCCGCGGTGAGGAACATGTCAGCATTTTGGCGGTCTAACGGCCGCGATCATCTGCTGGCGTGCTCGGAAAAACAGCCAATTTAACATATTGGCTCCTTGCCCAAAATCCCTGCCATTGTTAGAGTTTGCCGCACTTTTTTACCCACGCTTTCCCCAGGGTCACTTTCCCATGTTCAAGAAACTGCGTGGCATGTTTTCCAGCGATCTTTCCATCGACCTGGGGACTGCCAACACCCTTATTTACGTGCGTGAGCGCGGTATCGTCCTGAATGAGCCCTCGGTTGTTGCCATCCGTACCCACGGCAACCAGAAAAGCGTCGTCGCCGTCGGTACCGAAGCCAAGCGCATGCTGGGCCGTACGCCAGGTAACATTGCTGCCATTCGTCCGATGAAGGACGGCGTCATCGCCGACTTCAGCGTTTGTGAAAAAATGCTGCAGTACTTCATCAACAAGGTTCACGAAAACAGCTTCCTGCAGCCGAGCCCACGCGTGCTCATCTGTGTGCCGTGCAAATCGACCCAGGTAGAGCGCCGTGCCATTCGCGAGTCGGCCCTGGGTGCCGGTGCCCGTGAAGTGTTCCTGATCGAAGAGCCGATGGCCGCTGCCATCGGTGCCGGCCTGCCGGTCGAAGAAGCCCGCGGCTCGATGGTCGTCGATATCGGTGGCGGTACCACCGAAATCGCACTGATCTCGCTGAACGGCGTGGTCTATGCCGAGTCCGTCCGCGTAGGCGGCGACCGCTTCGACGAAGCCATCGTCACCTACGTGCGCCGCAACTACGGCAGCCTGATCGGCGAATCCACCGCCGAGCGCATCAAGCAGGAAATCGGCACCGCCTACCCGGGCGGCGAAGTGCGCGAAGTCGATGTGCGCGGGCGTAACCTGGCCGAGGGCGTACCACGTGCCTTCACCCTGAACTCCAACGAAGTCCTGGAAGCCCTGCAGGAATCCCTGGCGACCATCGTCCAGGCGGTCAAGAGCGCCCTGGAGCAGTCGCCGCCGGAGCTGGCCTCCGACATCGCCGAGCGCGGCCTGGTGCTGACAGGTGGTGGCGCACTGCTGCGCGACCTCGACAAGCTGCTGGCCCAGGAAACCGGCCTGCCGGTGATCGTCGCCGAAGACCCGCTGACCTGCGTCGCCCGTGGCGGCGGTCGCGCTCTGGAGATGATGGACAAGCACGCGATGGACCTGCTCTCCAGCGAGTGATCCCCGCTGCTTTCGAAAGCCCGGTTTACAGGTAGCACGCGCAGTGCTACCTGTATGCGCTGGCTGGCGTCCATCCGGGCGTCGTTTCCGTCAACCCGCAACCAGGCTGGTGCGTTGTCCCATGTCCAATGACCTCCTGAGTCGTCCACGAGGAACGGCCCATTAAACCGCTTTTCTCCAAGGGCCCTTCGCTGGGCGTTCGCCTGCTGGTACTGGTGGTGCTGTCGGTCGCGTTGATGGTTGTCGATGCGCGTTTCGACGTGCTCAAACCGGTGCGCAGCCAGATGGGCCTGGTGCTTATGGAATCGTACTGGATCACCGACCTGCCGCAGCGAGCGTGGCAAGGCGTGGCCGGCCAGTTCGGCAGCCGCACCGAGCTGATCGCCGAAAACGAAAAACTCAAGACCGAAGCTTTGTTGCTGCAGGGGCGCCTGCAGAAGCTGGCGGCCCTGACCGAGCAGAACGTGCGCCTGCGCGAGCTGCTCAACTCCTCGGCGCTGGTCAACGAGAAGGTTGAAGTGGCCGAGCTGATCGGTGTCGACCCCAACCCGTTTACCCACCGCATCCTCATCAACAAGGGCGAGCGCGACGGCGTGTTCCTCGGCCAGCCGGTGCTCGATGCCCGTGGCCTGATGGGCCAGGTGGTCGAACTGATGCCGTATACTTCGCGCGTCCTGCTGCTGACCGACACGACCCACAGCATTCCGGTGCAGGTCAATCGCAACGGCCTGCGCGCCATCGCCAGCGGCACCGGTAACCCGGAGCGCCTCGAACTGCGTCATGTCGCCGACACCGCCGACATCAAGGAAGGCGACCTGCTGGTGAGTTCCGGCATGGGCCAGCGCTTCCCGGCCGGCTACCCGGTGGCCACGGTCAATGAAGTGATCCACGATTCCGGCCAGCCGTTCGCCATCGTCCGCGCCATTCCTACTGCCGCGCTCAACCGCAGCCGCTACATGCTGCTGGTGTTCAGCGACCGCCGGACCCCGGAGCAACGCGCCACCGACGCTGCCATCGCCCAGGAAGAAGCCGATCGCAAAGGCACCGGCCAACCTGCTGCCAATGCCGAGCATCCGGCAGCGGCTCCGGCGGCCTCGGCTACCGCGCCCGCTCCGGGCCAGCCACCTGCGGCCCCGGCCGCAGCGCCTGCCAGCCCCGCCGCCGCACCGGCGGCACCCGCCCATCCACGGAGGCAATGATGGCCAAGTCGCGCCGTAATCACGGTTGGGTCATCTGGCTGACGTTCGCCATTGGCCTGCTGCTCAGCGTCTCGCCCATGCCGCAGTTCCTCGAAGTGTTCCGGCCCATGTGGCTGGCAATGCTAGTGTCGTTCTGGACCTTGAACGTGCCGAACAAGGTTGGCATGACCACCGCCTTCGTCCTGGGCCTGGCCGAGGATGTACTGTACGGCACCTTGCTGGGGCAGAACGCGTTCATCCTCACCCTGATCACCTTCCTCGTACTGTCGCTGCAGCAGCGCCTGCGTATGTTCCCGCTGTGGCAGCAGAGCCTGGTGATCCTGGTGATCTTCGGCATCGCCCAGCTGATCCAGCTGTGGCTTAGCGCGCTCACCGGCAACCGCCTTCCGACCCTGGCGCTGGTCTGGTCTGCCGTGATCAGTGCCTTGCTCTGGCCATGGATCAGTTTCGCCCTGCGCGACCTGCGCCGACGTTTGCATATCAACTGACGGCGCTGCCACTGACAGGGAGATGTCTTAATGAAACCCCTCTATCTTGCCTCCGGCTCACCGCGCCGGCGTGAATTGCTCGGCCAGATCGGCGTGCCGTTCACCGTCATCAGTGCACCCATCGATGAAACTCCGCTGCCGGGCGAACGCGCCGAGGCCTATGTCGAGCGCCTGGCCCGGGCCAAGGCCGAAGCCGGCCTGGCCACTCTGCAGGGCCCTGCCGTGGCGCTTGGCGCCGACACTGCGGTGGTGCTCGATGGTCGTATTCTCGGCAAACCGGAAAACCGGGAACATGCCCTGGCGATGCTGGCCGACCTGGCTGGCCGCGAGCACCAGGTGCTGACAGCGGTGGCCTTGAGCGATGGCCAACACTGCGAGAGCCTGTGCGTCAGCAGCACTGTGCGTTTTCGCCCTGTCGATGCCGCAGAAGCCGAGCGCTATTGGGCCAGTGGCGAACCTGCGGACAAGGCGGGGGGCTACGCCATCCAGGGCCTGGGCGCGGTGTTTGTCACCGGGCTAGAAGGCAGTTACTCGGCGGTGGTCGGCCTGCCCTTGAGCGAAACGGCCGACATGCTCGCCCGGTTCGGTATCGCCTGCTGGCAGGTACCGGCGCTTTTGCCAGAGGTAACAAACCAGCGGTAGCCAGTACGGCACGCGCGATCCATCATTACCGAAGACCTTTGACGAGAGCCTGCCATGAGTGAAGAGATCCTGATCAACATCACCCCGATGGAATCGCGTGTGGCGGTGGTGGAAAACGGGGTGCTGCAGGAAGTGCATGTCGAGCGCACCCAGCGCCGCGGCATCGTCGGCAATATCTACAAGGGCAAGGTGGTGCGGGTGCTGCCAGGTATGCAGGCGGCCTTTGTCGACATCGGCCTGGAGCGCGCGGCGTTCATCCATGCGTCGGAAATCTCCCAGCGCGAAGGCTCGGCGGTAGAGAACATCACCGCGCTGGTGCACGAGGGCCAGGCCCTGGTGGTGCAGGTGACCAAGGACCCGATCGGCACCAAGGGGGCACGCCTGACCACCCAACTGTCGATTCCCTCGCGTTACCTGGTGTACATGCCTCGCAGCAGCCATGTCGGCATTTCCCTGAAGATCGAAGATGAAGCCGAACGCGACCGCCTCAAGCAGGTGGTCAGCGACTGCATGGTCAGCGAGAATATCAAGGACGCCGGGGGCTTCATCTTGCGTACCGCCGCCGAGGGCGCGCGGGCCGAAGAAATCCTCCAGGACATCCGCTACCTGCGTCGCCTGTGGGAGCAGATCGGCAGCCAGATCCAGACCTGCGGCGCGCCCATGGTCATTTACGAAGACCTTGGTCTGGCCCTGCGCACGCTGCGCGACCTGGTCAACCCGAAGATCGAGAAGATCCGCATCGACTCGCGGGAAACCTTCCAGAAAACCACACAGTTCGTCGCCGAACTGATGCCGGAAATCGCCGATCGGCTGGAGCATTACCCAGGCGAGCGGCCGATCTTCGACCTGTATGGGGTTGAGGACGAAATCCAGCGTGCCCTGGAGCGCAAGGTGCCGCTCAAGTCCGGTGGCTACCTGGTGGTCGACCCGGCCGAGGCGATGACCACCATCGACGTCAACACCGGTGCCTTCGTCGGCCACCGCAACCTCGAAGAAACCATCTTCAAGACCAACCTCGAGGCCGCCACGGCCATTGCCCGGCAGCTGCGCCTGCGCAACATCGGCGGGATCATCATCATCGACTTCATCGACATGGAAGACGAAGAGCACCAGCGCCAGGTGCTGCGGACCCTGGAAAAGCAGCTGGAACGCGATCACGCCAAGACCAACATCATCGGCATCACCGAGCTGGGCCTGGTGCAGATGACCCGCAAGCGCACCCGCGAAAGCCTCGAACAGGTCCTGTGCGAGCCCTGCGTCGCTTGCCAGGGCCGTGGCAAGCTGAAGACCCCCGAAACCATCTGTTACGAGATCTTCCGCGAAATCCTCCGCGAAGCCCGTGCCTACCAGGCTGAAGGCTATCGCGTGCTGGCCAACCAGAAAGTGGTCGATCGCCTGTTGGACGAAGAGTCTGGCAACGTTGCCGAGCTGGAAACCTTCATTGGTCGAACCATTCGCTTCCAGGTCGAGTCGATGTATTCGCAGGAACAATATGACGTGGTGCTGCTCTGAGGATTTCTTATACCCGCCCTGGATGGTACTGGCTGGCAAAATCGGCACGTCAGGCCATGATGGATAAACGACCTGGAGGGCCAAGGCCATGGGACGTCTGAACCGCGTTCTTGTCGCCTTGACCCGCTGGGGGCTGGGCATTTGCGCCCTGCTCGCGGTATTGGTGGCGTTGTATGTCAGCCTCGGTCGCGAGCTGGTGCCACTGGTGGCCGAATACCGTGCCGACGTCGAAAGCAAAGCCGAACAGGCGCTGGGCCTGCCCGTGCATGTGGGGGCTCTGGAAGGGCGCTGGAGTGGCTTGGCGCCTGTATTGCGCGTGCGCGACCTGCAGCTGGGCGAGGGCGCATCGGCCCTGCGCCTGGATGACGTCAAGGTGGTGCCCGACCTGTGGGCCAGCCTGACCTCCCGTGAAGTGCGCCTGGCGCGTATCGAACTCGGTGGCCTGCAGCTGATTCTGCGCGAAGACGAGCAGGGGGCCTGGGCCCTCGAAGGGCTGCCGAAAAAGGACGACGCGCCGTTGGACCCTGCCGAGCTTTTGCAGCGCTTGCGCCAACTGGGCCGCATCGATGTGTTCGATAGCCAGGTCACCCTGCAGCCTTGGCAGCGGGATCCGCTGACCCTTACCTATGTCAGTGTCGGCCTGCAGGCCGGCGCATCACGCCAGGCCCTCGACCTGCGTGCCACCTTGCCCGACGGCCAGCCGCTGGCGATCAATCTGCGCAGCCGGGTAAACACCAAGGCCTGGCGCGAAGGCGAGGTCGAGGCCTACCTGAGCCTCCCACAAAGCGACTGGGCGCGCTGGTTGCCGCCTGGTTTGCAGGGCCAGTGGCGGGCTGAAGCGTTGAAGGCCGGTGGCGAGTTCTGGGTCGACTGGAGCAAGGGCCAGTTGCAGCAGGCGGTGGTCCGTCTCAATGCCCCGCAGTTGCGCGGTGCCTACGCCGGGCGCAAGGCCGTGGCCCTGGACAATCTTGCCGTTTCTGCCTGGTTCCAGCGCCGCGATCAAGGCTTCGATGTGGTGGTGGATTCACTCGCTGCGAGCATCGGCAAGACGCGCTGGGAATCGCACCTGCAAGTGAACCAGCGGCTGGGCGATGACCCGGCGGACGAAACCTGGCAAGTGCAGGCTGACCGCCTTGATCTCACTCCCTTGACCCCCTTGATCGATGCATTGGCCCCCTTGCCAGACAAGCTCATGACAGTGGTCGATGCGCTGAAAGTCACCGGGGCCCTGCGCAACGTTCGCCTGGAAGCACGGCCAAAAGCCGAGGGCGACCAGCGCCTGCAGTTTGCTGCCAACCTGGAGCGGGTCGGTTTCGATGCCTATCATGGTGCACCGGCGGCCGGTAATGTCAGCGGCAGCATCAGCGGTGACCTCGGGCATGGCGAGCTGCGTCTGGATACCGACGCCTTCATGCTGCACCTGTATCCGATCTTCGCCAAACCCTGGCAGTACCAGAAGGCCAATGCGCGCCTGACCTGGGCATTGGACAAGCACGGTTTCACCCTCATCGCACCCTACCTCAAGGTGCTGGGCGAGGAAGGCAAGATTGCCGGCGACTTCCTGATTCGCCTGCTGTTCGACGAAGGCGCCGAAAGCTACATGGACCTGCGCGTCGGCCTGACCGAAGGCGATGGCCGTTACACCGCCAAGTACCTGCCGCAAGTGCTGAGCCCGGCCCTCGACGAATGGTTGCGCAGCGCCATCGTCAAAGGCAACGTCGACCAGGGCTACTTCCAGTACCAGGGCTCGTTGAACCACGGTGCCACGCCGGAATCTCGCAGCATCAGCCTGTTCTTCAAGGTCCACGATGCCGCACTGGACTTCCAGCCAGGCTGGCCGCAGGTGCAGCAGGTGGATGGCGATGTGCTGATCGAAGACAGCGGCGTGCGCATCAAGGCCAGCAAGGGCCTGCTGCTCGACACCAAAGTCAGCGACGTCAGCGTGAACATTCCCCATGTCGACAGCGGCCAGCACAGTCACCTGTACCTTGACGGCAATTTCGACGGCAGCCTCGGCGATGGCTTGAAGATTCTCAAGGAAGCGCCGATCGGCACGGGCGAGATCTTCGCCGGCTGGGAAGGCGAGGGCCCACTCGAGGGCAAGCTCAAGCTCGACGTACCCCTGGCCCACGGCGAGCGGCCAAAAGTGCTGGTGGACTTCGCCACTGCCGACGCACGCCTGAAGGTGGCCCCGCCCAGCCTGGACCTGACGCACCTGAAGGGCGACTTCAGCTTCGACTTCGACAAGGGGCTGAGCGGCAAGAACATCAGCTTGCAAGTGTTCGGCAAGCCGGCCACTGCGCAGATCAGCGCCGAGGGCCAGCCTGGGCAGATGCAGACGCGCATCAACGCAAGTGGCCGGGCTTCGCTGAAGTCCCTGACCGACTGGCTGCAGTTCAAGCAGACCTTGCCCGCCTCCGGCGATCTGCCGTACCAGTTGCAGGTCAATCTGGGTAGCCGTGACAACAGCTTGAATGTCAGTTCTTCGCTCAAGGGGCTGACCATCGACCTGCCGGCCCCCTTCGGCAAGGCGGCCGCGGATACTCGCGACACCCGTTTCAGCATGAACCTGCAAGGGCCTGAGCGGCGTTTTGATGTGGCTTACGCCGACCTGGCTCGTTTCGCCTACGCCGCCCCGGCCGACAAGCTGGGCCAGGGCCGTGGCGAATTGCTGCTTGGAGCTGGCCAGGCGCAACTGCCAACGGGCCAGGGGTTGCGGGTGAAGGGGCGGCTGGAAAGCCTGGACCTGGGCCCTTGGCAGGAACAGGCCGCACGCTTTGCCGGTAACGACCCCGGTGGCAATGCCCGGCAGAACCTGCAGGGTGTGGACTTGAGCATCGGCCAGCTGAAAGCCTTCGGCATGAGCCTGAACCAGGCCGTGGTGCGCCTGACCCGAGGCGCCGCCGCCTGGGACCTGCGCCTGGACAGCAAGGAAGTCATCGGTAACGCGCGCGTGCCGGATGCCAAGGCTGCGCCGATGGTCGTGCGCCTGCAGACCCTGCGGCTGCCGCCGGCCGACCCGGCTGAGACGCAATCGGAAGAAGGCCCTGACCCGCTGGCTTCGTTCGACCCGCGCAAGGTGCCGGCTCTGGACCTGAGCATCGACAAGCTGTACCGCGGCGACGACCTGTTCGGCAATGCCGCGCTGAAGCTGCGCCCGACTGCACGGGGGGTGGCGGCGCAGGACATCGACCTGGATTTCAAAGGCCTGCATGTCGATGGCAGTGGCGGTTGGGAAGGCCAAACCGGGGCCACCAGCAGCTGGTACAAAGGCCGACTCGATGGCAAGAACCTCGCCGATGTGCTCAAGGCCTGGGGTTTCGCTCCGACCGTGACCAGCCGCGATTTCCGCCTGGATGTCGACGGCCGCTGGCCCGGTTCGCCGGCCTGGGTCGGCCTCAAGCGCTTCTCTGGCAGTATGGATGCCGCCTTGCGCAGCGGTCAGTTCGTCGAAGTGGAAGGTGGCGCCCAGGCCCTGCGTGTGTTCGGCCTGCTCAACTTCAACTCGATTGGCCGGCGACTGCGCCTGGACTTCTCCGACCTGTTCGACAAGGGCCTGGCTTACGACCGGGTCAAGGGCCTGCTGGTGGCCAGCAGCGGTGTCTACGTGACCCGTGAGCCGATCGCCGTGACCGGGCCGTCGAGCAACTTCGAGCTGGATGGCACGCTGGACTTGGTGCGCGACCGGGTCGCTGCCAACCTGCAGGTGACCCTGCCGGTGACCAACAACCTGCCGCTGGCCGCGCTGATCGTCGGTGCGCCAGCGGTCGGCGGCGCGCTGTTCCTGGTCGATCGGCTGATCGGCGACCGGGTGTCGCGTTTCGCCAGCGTGCACTATCGCGTCGAAGGCCCGGTGAAAGAGCCTAAAATCACCTTTGTGAAACCGTTCGATAAATAACTTCGGGAGTGCCCATGAAGGCAGCGGTCATCCAGATGGTCAGCCAGGACGATGTGCTGGCCAACCTGCAGCGTGCGGGCGCCCTGCTCGAGCAGGCGGCCTTGGGCGGTGCACGGCTGGCGGTGCTGCCGGAAAACTTCGCGGCAATGGGACGCAAGGATGCCGCTGCCATCGGCCGCGCCGAAGCCATGGGCGAAGGTCCGATCCTGCCATGGTTGAAACGTACCGCACGCGACCTCAGATTATGGATTGTTGCCGGTACCTTGCCGCTGCCGCCACAAGGCCAGCCAGACGCCAGAGCCCATGCCTGTTCGCTGCTGATCGACGAACACGGCGAAGTGGTGGCGCGCTACGACAAGCTGCACCTGTTCGACGTGGATGTGGCCGACAACCGTGGTCGCTACCGCGAGTCCGATGACTATGCCCATGGCGCGCGGGTGGTGGTGGCCGATACGCCGGTAGGCCGCCTGGGGCTCAGCGTATGTTACGACCTGCGCTTCCCCGAGCTGTACAGCGCCTTGCGCGCTGCAGGCGCGGAGCTGATCACGGCACCGGCCGCCTTCACTGCGGTCACAGGTGCTGCGCATTGGGAAGTGCTGATCCGTGCCCGGGCCATCGAGACCCAGTGCTATGTGCTGGCGGCGGCCCAGGGCGGTACTCATCCAGGCCCGCGGGAAACCCACGGCCATGCGGCGATCGTCGACCCTTGGGGGCGGATCGTCGCAGAACAGGCGCACGGCGAAGCGGTATTGCTCGCCGAGCGCGACATTGATGAACAGGCGTCCATCCGGGCGCGCATGCCGGTCACCACGCACCGGCGCTTTTTCTCGCAGGACGCCTTGCGGCCTGCGCACACCTCGGAGTGACTATGAGCCAGATGTTATCCACCGTCAGCGAGCAGCTCCTGGCCCCGGGCGGACTCACCCTCGACAGCCTGCAGAGCGTGCTGGGCGAACTGGCCGGCCCCGGCATTGACGCCGCGGACCTGTATTTCCAGGGCCAGATCTCGGAAACCTGGGCGCTGGAGGACGGCATCGTCAAAGAAGGCAGCTTCAACCTCGACCAGGGTGTGGGCGTGCGTGCCCAGTCCGGCGAGAAGACCGGCTTCGCCTACAGCAATGCGATCAACCTTGAGGCGCTGACTTCGGCGGCCCGTGCTGCCCGCTCGATTTCCCGCGCCGGCCAGAACGGCACGGTGCAGGCGTTCCGTAGCCAGGACGTCACTGCGCTGTATGCGCCGGACAATCCGCTGGATGTGCTCAGCCGTGCCGAAAAGGTCGAACTGCTCAAGCGTGTCGATGCCGCCACCCGTGCCCTCGACCCGCGTATCCAGCAGGTTAGCGTCAGCATGGCAGGGGTCTGGGAGCGCATCCTGATTGCTGCTGCCGACGGTAGCCTGGCCGCCGATGTACGCCCACTGGTACGTTTCAATGTCAGCGTCATCGTCGAGCAGAATGGCCGTCGCGAGCGTGGCGGGCAGGGCGGTGGCGGGCGTACCGACTACCGCTTCTTCACTGAAGAGCGGGTCATGGGCTATGCCCGCGAAGCGCTGCGCCAGGCGCTGGTGAACCTTGAAGCTATCCCGGCACCGGCCGGCACGTTGCCGGTGGTGCTGGGTTCCGGCTGGTCGGGCGTGCTGCTGCACGAAGCGGTCGGCCACGGCCTGGAAGGTGACTTCAACCGCAAGGGCAGCTCGGCATTCAGCGGGCGGATCGGCGAGAAGGTCGCTTCGGAACTGTGCACCATTGTCGACGACGGCACCCTCGAAGGTCGCCGTGGCTCATTGAGTGTCGATGACGAAGGCACGCCGACCGAATGCACCACGCTGATCGAGAACGGCATTCTCAAGGGCTACATGCAGGACAAGCTCAATGCACGCCTGATGGGCATGGCGGTTACCGGCAACGGTCGCCGCGAGTCCTATGCGCATCTGCCGATGCCGCGCATGACCAACACCTACATGCTGGCCGGCAAGAGCGACCCGCAAGAAATCATCGCTTCGGTGAAGAAAGGCATCTACTGCGCCAACCTCGGCGGTGGCCAGGTCGATATCACCAGTGGCAAGTTCGTGTTCTCGACCAGCGAAGCCTACCTGATCGAAGACGGCAAGATCACCGCGCCAGTGAAGGGCGCGACCTTGATCGGCAACGGGCCGGAGGCCATGAGCCGGGTGTCGATGGTCGGTAACGACCTGGCGCTGGACAGTGGAGTGGGAACGTGCGGCAAGGATGGGCAATCGGTGCCGGTAGGCGTCGGGCAGCCGACCTTGAAGCTGGATGCGATTACCGTGGGCGGTACTGGCGCTTGATGAATGTCCGGGGGCTGCAATGCAGCCCCAGACGGCGGGAGTCAGCGCAGACCGCGCTGCATCTCGTCCAGATCGCGGATGTACTTGAACACCTTGCGCGCAGCGGCAGGCGGTTTGTTCCGCGCCTTTTCGTGCTGGGCATGACGGATCAGCGAGCGCAATTGCTGGCGATCGGTCTCGGGGTAATCGTTGACGAAACGCTCGAGGTCTTCGTCGTTACCGTCGATCAGGCGGTCGCGCCAGCGCTCCAGATTATGGAAGCGCTCGTTGTACTGGCGGCTGGAGCTGTCGATTTGCTCGAGCACGGCGTGGATGGCGTCCAGGTCCTGGTCGCGCATCAGCTTGCCGACGAACGACATGTGGCGTTTGCGTGCACCGTGGGCGGTGTGCTTGCTGGCATCGGCCAGGGCCTTGCGCAGTTCGTCGGTGAGCGGCAGGCGCGCCAGGGTATCGGCCTTGACCGTGGTCAGGCGCTCGCCGAGTTCGACCAGCGCATGCAGCTCGCGCTTGATCTGGGTTTTGCTTTTTTCGCCGTCGAAGGCGTCGTCGTATGAATCAACCATGGTGGCAGTCCGCTAGAAATCGCCGCCATGATAACCAGTCGGGGGCCGCTTGTCCGTGCCCGGTCGTAGAATGACCCTCGCCGAACGCAGAATTTGAGTGGAGAAAACCATGAGTGCAGTCCAGAGCGTAGGCCCCAAGGACCTGCCAGCGTTGCAGGAGCAGGTCGAAGCGATCATTGCGCAAGCACGCAAGCAAGGCGCCAGTGCCTGCGAAGTGGCGGTATCGCTGGAGCAGGGCCTGTCCACCACGGTGCGTCAGCGCGAGGTCGAGACGGTAGAATTCAACCGCGACCAGGGCTTTGGCATCACCCTCTATGTCGGCCAGCGCAAGGGCTCGGCCAGCACCTCGGCCAGTGGCCCGGATGCCATCCGCGAAACCGTGGCCGCCGCATTGGCGATTGCCAAGCATACCTCCGAGGACGAATGCTCGGGTTTGGCGGATGCCGCGCTGATGGCCCGCGAGATCCCCGACCTCGACCTTTATCACGACTGGGACATCGAGCCGGAGAAGGCCATCGAGATGGCGCTGGCCTGCGAGGCGGCGGCATTCGATGCCGACAAGCGCATCCTCAATGCCGATGGCACCACCCTGAATACTCACCAGGGTTGCCGCGTGTATGGCAACAGCCACGGCTTCATTGGTGGCTACGCCTCGACCCGGCACAGCCTCAGCTGCGTGATGATCGCCGAAGGCGAAGGCCAGATGCAGCGTGACTACTGGTACGATGTGAACCGCCAAGGCAATCTGCTGGCCGACCCGCGTAGCATTGGCGTGCGCGCCGCCCAGCGCGCCGCCAGCCGCCTCGGTGCGCGGCCGGTACCGACCTGCGAGGTCCCCGTGCTGTTCTCCGCCGAGCTGGCGGGTGGCTTGTTCGGCAGTTTCCTGTCGGCCATCTCGGGCGGCAACCTGTACCGCAAGTCTTCGTTCCTCGAGGGTACCATCGGTCAGCGCCTGTTCCCGTCCTGGCTGACCCTCGACGAGCGTCCGCACATCCCGCGCGCACTGGGCAGCGCTGCATTCGACGGTGACGGGCTGGCGACTTACGCCAAGCCGTTCGTCGACAAAGGCGAGCTGGTGTCATACCTGCTGGGTACCTACTCCGGGCGCAAACTGGGCTTGCCGAGCACTGCCAACGCCGGGGGCGTGCACAATCTGTATGTCACCCATGGCGTAGAAGACCAGGCGGCGCTGATCCGGCGCATGGGCCGTGGCCTGCTGGTGACCGAGCTGATGGGCCATGGTCTGAACATGGTTACCGGCGATTACTCGCGCGGCGCTGCGGGCTTCTGGGTCGAGAATGGCGAGATCCAGCATGCAGTGCAGGAAGTGACCATCGCCGGCAATATGAAGGACATGTTCCAGCAGATTGTCGCGATTGGCAGTGATCTTGAAACGCGTAGCAATATCCACACAGGGTCGGTGCTGATCGAGCGGATGACGGTCGCAGGCAGCTGACATTCGCCTGAAATGCACACTGATGTTGAAACCCGGCCTTCGCGCCGGGTTTTTTTTTCATCATTGCCCAGTTGAAGTGATTCAGTTTATCACTTAATAATGAATATCATTCTCCAGTAGCCCGGCGATGATGTTCATGAAATCCGTCCTCCGCGAACTGCCTTACCTGGAAAACTGGCGCTGGCTCAGTCGGCGCATCCGCTGCGCGCTCGAGCCCGACGAACCGCGCCTGATCGAGCACTACTTGGCCGAAGGCCGTTACCTGGTGTGCTGCACGGAAACGTCGCCATGGACCGTGGCACTGACCTCCTTCCGTCTGCTGCTGGATACCGCCTGCGACCGCATGTTGCCCTGGCATTGGCGCTGCCTTTGCCTGGACCAGGCCTGGCGCCCACTGCTCGACCTGCGCAACCTCGATCGCCGCGGGCAGAACCAGCGCTGGCAGCCCTATGCCTTGCAGCTGGCCAACTGCCGGCTGCTGCCGTCTATTTCTCCCGATGAACTGATGCAAGGATCTGAAGATGAGTGATACCCGTATCGAGCGTGACAGCATGGGCGAGCTGCAGGTACCTGCCAAGGCATTGTATGGCGCCCAGACCCAGCGCGCGGTCGACAACTTCCCGATCAGCGGCCAGCGCATGCCGGCCCAGTTCATCCGCGCCCTGTTGCTGGCCAAGGCCGCTGCGGCCAAGGCCAACGTCGAGCTGGAGCAACTATCTGCAGGGCAGGGCCAGGCCATCGTCAAGGCAGTCGAGCAACTGCTGGCCGAAGATTTCATCCAGCACTTCCCGGTGGATGTGTTCCAGACCGGCTCCGGTACCAGTTCGAACATGAACGCCAACGAGGTGATCGCCACCCTGGCCAGCAGCGTGCTCGGTGAAGCGGTCAATGCCAACGACCACGTCAACTGTGGGCAGAGCAGCAACGACATCATCCCCACCACCATCCATGTCAGTGCCGCGCTGGCACTGCATGAGCAACTGTTGCCTGCGCTGAGCCACCTCGTTCAGGTGATCGAGGCCAAGTCGGCCCAGGTGCATCAGTATGTGAAGACTGGCCGTACCCACCTGATGGATGCCATGCCGGTGCGCATGAGCCAGGTGCTCGATGGCTGGGCTGCGCAGATCAATGGCGCCAAGACACACCTCGAAGCGACCCTGCCGAGCCTGCAGGCACTGGCTCAGGGTGGCACCGCGGTGGGCACCGGGATCAACGCCCACCCGCAGTTCGCTGCTGGCTTCGCACGGCAACTGAGCGGTCTCACCAAGGTCGAGTTCACCTCTGGCCATAACCTGTTCGCGCTGATCGGCTCCCAGGACACCGCCGTGGCGCTGTCTGGCCAGCTCAAGACGACTGCCGTGGCGCTGATGAAGATTGCCAACGACCTGCGCTGGATGAACTCTGGCCCCTTGGCCGGCTTGGGTGAAATCGAGCTTCAGGGCCTTCAGCCGGGCTCTTCGATCATGCCGGGCAAGGTCAACCCGGTGATCCCGGAAGCCACTGCCATGGTCGCTGCCCAGGTGATCGGCAATGACGCCACCATCGCTGTGGCCGGCCAATCGGGCAACTTCGAGCTGAACGTGATGCTGCCGGTGATCGCCCGTAACCTGCTGGAGAGCATCGAGCTGATGGCCAACGCCAGCCGCCTGTTGGCCGACAAAGCCATTGCCAGCTTCAAGGTCAACGAGGGCAAGCTCAAGGAAGCCTTGGCGCGTAACCCGATCCTGGTCACGGCGCTGAATCCGATCATCGGCTACCTCAAGGCCGCCGAAATCGCCAAGACCGCCTATCAGCAGGGCCGCCCGATCATCGATGTGGCTCTGGAGCACACCGACCTGTCGCGCGATCAGCTCGAGGCACTGCTGGACCCGGAAAAGCTCACCGCTGGTGGCATCTGACAGGCCCAAGCGCCCAGAGGAAACATCGTCATGCAGCACTGGAATCGCACGACCGAGACGGCCAACCGCCTGTTCGAACAGGGCGAGCTGGTCGACGCCCGGGAGCACTACCTGCAAGCACTGGCCCTGGCTCAGGTGCTGTTCGAGCGCTGGCATGACGTCGATGAGGCGGTGGCCGCCCTGGTCATCGCCCATCACAACCTGGCCGACCTGCACCTGCGCCTGAACCAGCCGCACGAGAGCGCCGACTACCTGTGCGCCGCGCATCAGCGATTGCTCCAGGCCAGCAAGGAAGCCCGCTTGCCGCATGCGTTGCGTAATGCTGCGCTGCGCCACAGCGGCCGCACTTACACCGAATTGCTGAATTTCATTGCCGAGTACGGCCAGTACCCGCGTACCGAGCGCCTGCTCAATCGACAAGGCGCCGAGGCCAGTGAGCTCACTACCGCGCCGAACCTGGTGCCCAGAACCCCTGCCTACGGAATCCATTGATATGCCGCATACCCTGCCCGCACTGACTTACGCCTACGATGCACTGGAACCACACATCGACGCGCAAACCATGGAAATCCACCACACCAAGCATCACCAGACCTACGTCAATGGCCTGAACGCTGCCATCGAGGGCTCCGAGTGGGCCGAATGGCCGGTCGAGAAACTGGTCGGTGCGGTCAAGCAACTGCCTGAGAACCTGCGCGGTGCAGTCATCAATCACGGTGGCGGCCACGCCAACCACAGCCTGTTCTGGACGGTCATGTCGCCCAAGGGCGGTGGTCAGCCACAAGGCCCGCTGGCCACGGCCATCGAAGCAGAGCTGGGTGGCTTCGAAGCATTCAAGGAGGCTTTCACCAAGGCGGCGCTGACCCGTTTCGGTAGCGGTTGGGCGTGGCTCAGCGTCACCCCGCAGAACAAGCTGGTGGTGGAAAGCAGCGGCAACCAGGATAGCCCGCTGATGCACGGCAATACGCCGATCCTCGGCCTGGACGTGTGGGAGCACGCTTATTACCTGAAGTATCAGAACCGTCGCCCGGAATACATTGGCGCTTTCTACAACGTGATCGGCTGGGCGGAAGTGGCTCGCCGCTATCACGAAGCCCTGAATTGAGTCGGACCGGTATGCACTCTGAGGTGATGTCTGTCAGCAGTGTGCGCCTGTTCCGGTTAGCGCTGGGAACCTTGCTCCTGCTGGCCGGCACAGCGCTGCTGCTGGCCCGTGGCATTGCCTGGCTGGACCTGGAACCGCGCATGTTGCGTGCCCTGGAGGGGGGCGTACTGTGCGCATTGGGTACGGCGCTGGGCGCAGTACCGGTGCTGGTGATTCGCAACATGCCGGTGGCCTTGGCCGATACCTTGCTGGGCTTCGGGGCGGGGGTGATGCTGGCGGCCACGGCGTTCTCGCTGATCATCCCTGGGCTGGATGCCGCCCAGGCCGTCGGTTTCAGCCCTTGGGGCGCCGGAGGCTTGATCAGCTTCGGCCTGATGCTCGGCGCCCTGTGCCTGTTTCTGGTCGACCTCAAGGTTTCCGGTGCTTCACCGGAAGTGCTGGTAGGCACCGAAAATCAGCCGGTGATCGCTGCAAGGATCTGGTTGTTCGTGATTGCCATCATCGCCCACAACATTCCCGAAGGCATGGCCATCGGAGTGTCTGCCGGCGGTGGCATGGCCGACGCTGATAGCCTGGCCATGGGCATCGCCTTGCAGGATGTGCCTGAGGGACTTGTGATAGCCCTGGTGTTGGCAGGCGCGGGAATGCCACGGTTCAAGGCGTTCCTGATCGGTGCCGCCTCTGGCCTGGTCGAGCCACTGGCTGCGGTGATCTGTGCCTGGCTGGTGAACATGGCAGAGTTGCTGCTGCCGGTGGGCCTGGCCTGCGCGGCCGGGGCGATGCTGCTGGTGGTGACCCAGGAAATCATTCCCGAGTCGCGCAGCAACGGGAATCACCGCTTGGCCAGCCTGGGGCTGTGCATCGGCTTTTGCTTGATGATGGTGATGGATACGGCAATGTCTTGAATGAAGACGAACGGGGTACCTTGGGTGGGTTCAGGCGAAGATAACTTCCACCCGACCTTCACGCCGGGAGCGAGGAGCGGCTTTCACCACGATTTGTACATCGCGGCCGAGCCGTGCCAGGCAATCAATCATCTTGGTTTCACTGATACCGCGAAATTTGCCGCGCATCATGTCGGAAACCTTAGGTTGCGGAAGGCCAAGGACTGCCGATGCTTGCACCTGGGTCATATGACGGGCCTTGATGATGCTGCAAATCTTGCTGGCGAGATGCGCCTTTACCAGCATCTCGCTGGCATTTTCACTGCCAAGGTCGCTATAGACGCTGCCGCTGCTTTCTTCGATCTCAATCATGTTTCTCTCCTCGAGAATGAGCTTCAGGTGCGACCTCAATCTATACCTATATAGGTATAAAGGCAATCGCGCAAGACTTCACCCTGACAATTGGCAGGGGATGTTACAGGTCAGGGATTACTCGCCTTCGTCGAAGTAGTTGTTGATCAACGCCACCAGCGCTTCCAGGGCGTCGGTGTCCTGCTCGCCCTCGGTCAGCAGGTGCACCTGGGTGCCCTTGCCCGCCGCCAGCATCATCACCGCCATGATGCTTTTGCCGTCCACCATCTTGTCGGGTGCGCGGCCGACGCGGACCTGGCAGGGGTATTTGCCGGCCACGCCGACGAACTTGGCTGCCGCCCGGGCATGCAGGCCCAGCTTGTTGATGATGGTGATTTCGCGGGCGGGCATCGTGCGGTGGATCCTGTGGGCTAGAGGTCGCGGTGGCGAACCTGGACGTTTTTCAGGGATTGCTGCAACAGCTGGCCGAGGCGTTCGGTAATGTAGACCGAGCGGTGGTGGCCGCCTGTGCAGCCTATGGCGATGGTGACATAGGCGCGGTTGCTGGCAGCAAAGCGTGGCAGCCATTTGAGCAGGTAGCTGGAAATGTCGTTGAACATTTCTTCGACGTCCGGCTGTGCGGCGAGGTAGTCGATGACTGGCTGCTCCAGGCCGGAATGTTCGCGCAGCTCCGGTTTCCAGTACGGGTTGGGCAGGCAGCGTACGTCGAACACCAGGTCGGCATCGACCGGCATCCCGCGCTTGAAGCCGAACGACTCGACCAGGAATGCGGTGCCGGGCTCAGGCTGATTGAGCAAGCGCAGCTTGATCGAATCGCGCAGCTGGTAGAGGTTGAGGCTGGTGGTGTCGATTTTCAGGTCGGCAAGGTCGGCAATTGGCCCCAGCAGTTCGCTTTCAACCCGGATCGCTTCTGCCAGCGAGCGGTCGGCATTGGTCAGCGGGTGGCGACGGCGGGTTTCCGAGAAGCGCTTGAGCAGCGTGTCCTCGTCGGCATCAAGATAAAGCACGTCACACTGGATGTGGCGTGCACGGGCCTCCTCGAGCAGTTCGGGAAAGCGTGATAGGTGGCTCGGCAAGTTGCGTGCATCAATACTGACCGCCACCCTTGGCTGCAAAAGCTCGGTGTTCATCAGCGCGTTCTCTGCCAGCTGTGGCAGCAGCCCCGCTGGCAGATTGTCAATGACGTAGAAACCGTTGTCTTCCAGTACATCGAGGGCGGTGCTCTTGCCGGAGCCGGACCGGCCGCTGACGATGATCAGGCGCATGTTCAGTGCTCGTTCTGGGCGTCCAGGACAACCTGGTACAGGGCTTCACTGCTACCGGCGGCACGCAGGCTATCGCGGACCTCCTTGCGATCAAGCATGCTGGCGATCTGGCGCAGCAGTTCAAGATGGGCATCGGTGGCCGCCTCTGGCACCAGCAGGACGAACAGCAGATCCACCGGGGCGCCATCGATGGCGTCGTAGTCGATCGGCGCGTCCAGGTGCAACAGCGCACTTACCGGGGCAGAGCAGCCTTCAAGTCGGCAGTGGGGAATGGCAATGCCATTGCCAAAGCCGGTCGAGCCCAGTTTTTCGCGAGCGATGAGCTTTTCGAAGACGTCTTGCATCGCAAGCCCGGGTACTTGCTCGGCAATCAGGTTAGCGACCTTTTCCAGGGCGCGCTTCTTGCTGCCGCCCGGCACGTTCACCAGGGAACGGCCGGGGGTCAGGATGGTTTCAAGTCGGATCATGGATGAGAGGGATCAGCGGGCGGCTGCACCTTGCAGCAGGCTTTGCTGTTTTTCCTTGTGTTTTTTCAGTTGGCGGTCGAGCTTGTCGGCCAAGGCGTCGATCGCTGCATACATGTCTTCGTGTTCCGCGTTGGCAACCACTTCACCGCCTGGAATCTGCAGGGTCGCCTCGACCTTCTGCTGCAGCTTCTCGACTTTCATGATGACCTGCACGTTGGTGATCTTGTCGAAGTGACTTTCCACGCGAGCGAGCTTTTCAAGCACATAATCGCGCAGTGGCTGGGTGACTTCTACATGCTGTCCACTGATATTGACTTGCATACAGCTTCTCCTTTGTTGCCCGTGCATAAAGAGGCAGGTCTTGCACCTGCCCCACAAACGCTGTGGCACATCCAGGGGCTACATCAGTCGCTTGCGCTCGCTCGACGGTGCGATGCCGAGGGACTCGCGGTACTTGGCGACGGTGCGACGGGCTACCTGGATGCCTTGTGCCTCCAGTAAACCAGCGATCTTGCTGTCACTCAATGGCTTTTTCTGATTTTCCGCGGCAACCAGTTTCTTGATGATCGCGCGGATCGCCGTAGACGAGCATTCTCCGCCTTCGGCAGTGCTGACGTGGCTGGAGAAAAAGTATTTCAGTTCGTAGATGCCACGCGGGGTATGCATGTATTTCTGCGTGGTCACCCGCGAAATGGTCGACTCGTGCATGCCCACCGCTTCGGCGATGTCATGCAGGACCAGCGGCTTCATCGCTTCGTCGCCATGGTCGAGGAAGCCGCGTTGATGCTCGACGATCTGCGTGGCGACCTTCATCAGCGTTTCGTTGCGGCTTTGCAGGCTCTTGATGAACCAGCGTGCCTCTTGCAGCTGGTTACGCATGAAGGTGTTGTCGGCGCTGGTATCGGCGCGGCGAACGAAGCCGGCGTACTGCGGGTTGACCCGCAGGCGCGGGATCGCTTCCTGGTTCAGCTCGACCAGCCAGCGGTCGCTGTCCTTGCGCACGATCACGTCGGGCACCACGTATTCCGGTTCGCTCGACTCGATTTGCGAACCTGGGCGCGGGTTGAGACTCTGTACCAGCTCGATCACCTGGCGCAGTTCGTCTTCCTTGAGCTTCATGCGGCGCATCAGCTGGCTGTAGTCGCGGCTGCCGAGCAGGTCGATGAAGTCGGTGACCAGGCGCTTGGCTTCGCTCATCCAGGGCGTGCTGGCTGGCAGTTGGCGCAATTGCAGCAGCAGGCACTCGCCCAGGGAGCGGGCGCCGACACCGGCCGGCTCGAACTGCTGGATGCGGTGCAGCACCGCTTCTACCTCGTCGAGTTCGATGTCCAGCTCCGGGTCGAAGCCTTCGCAGATTTCTTCGAGGGTGTCTTCCAGGTAGCCCTGGCCGTTGATGCTGTCGATCAGGGTGATGGCGATCAGGCGGTCGGTATCGGACATCGGGGCCAGGTTCAGCTGCCACAGCAAGTGGCTCTGCAGGCTTTCGCCGGCCGATGTGCGGGTGGTGAAGTCCCACTCGTCGTCATCGTTGCTCGGCAGGCTGCTGGCGCTGGTCTGGTAAATATCTTCCCAGGCGGTGTCGACTGGAAGCTCGTTGGGGATTCGCTCGCTCCACTCACCGTCTTCCAGGGTTTCGGCACTGGTGGTGCTTTCCTGGAAGCTGTTGTCCTGGACTTCGGCGACCGGCTTGTTTTCGGCGTTGTCCGCCATCGGGTCGCTGTTGTCGAAGTCGTCGCCGTCTTCCTGGCGTTCGAGCATCGGATTGGACTCCAGCGCTTCCTGGATTTCCTGCTGGAGGTCCAAGGTGGAGAGCTGAAGTAGGCGGATGGCCTGTTGCAACTGCGGGGTCATCGTCAGTTGCTGGCCCATTTTTAGGACGAGCGATGGTTTCATGGCTGGGGCTTAATACCTTGTTCGCCGGCGCGCATGCGCCATCCACTACACGAGGGCGCCGGAGCGCCAAATTTAAGCAAGTTTTATGCCTCAAATTGTAGCGTTTGCCTAGAGCACTGTAACAACTTAAGCCCCGACAGGGCGTTAATGCCAGTGCTCCAGGCAGGTCCCGGGGATCAGAGTCGGAACTCGTGGCCCAGGTAGACCTCCTTGACCAGGTCGTTGGCCAGGATGGTTTCGGCGTCGCCTTCGGCGATCAGTCGACCGTCGTTGACGATGTAGGCGGTCTCGCAGATATCCAGGGTTTCACGGACATTGTGGTCGGTGATCAGGACACCGATACCCTTGGCCTTGAGGTGGTGGATGATCTGCTTGATGTCGCCCACGGAGATCGGGTCGACACCGGCAAACGGTTCATCCAGCAAGATGAACTTCGGTGCGGTAGCCAGGGCACGGGCAATTTCGACGCGGCGGCGTTCGCCACCGGAAAGGCTCATGCCGAGGTTGTCGCGGATGTGGCTGATGTGGAACTCCTGCAGCAGGCTTTCCAGTTCCTTGCGCCGGCCTTCGCGATCGATGTCCTTGCGGGTTTCGAGAATGGCCATGATGTTGTCGGCCACCGACAGCTTGCGGAAGATCGAGGCTTCTTGCGGCAGGTAGCCGATACCGGCGCGGGCTCGGCCGTGCATGGGCTGGTGACTGACATCGAGGTTGTCGATCAGTACGCGCCCCTGGTCTGCCTGGACCAGCCCCACGATCATGTAGAAGCAGGTGGTCTTGCCGGCGCCGTTGGGGCCGAGCAAGCCGACGATCTGCCCGCTGTCGATCGACAGGCTGACATCACGCACGACTTGCCGCCCCTTGTAGCTCTTGGCCAGGTGCTGGGCTTTGAGGGTTGCCATTTACTCGGCCTTCTTCTTCGGCTGGATCACCATGTCGATGCGCTGACGTGGTTGAGTCACGTTGCCACCACGACCGGCGGTCGCAACCTGGGTCTTGGTGTTGTAGACGATCTTCTCGCCTTCGGTGGTGTTGCCTTCGTTCTCGACCTTGGCGCGGTCGGTAAGGATCACCGTGTCTTTCTGCGCCTGGTACTGGATGGTCACCGCCCAGCCTTTCATCTTGTCGGGCTTGGCCGCGGTCTGCTGCTGCTCGAAGTACGCCAGGTTGCCCACCGAGGTCACCACGTCGATGTCGCCATTGGCGGCACGGGTCATGGTCACGGTATTGCCTTTGATCATCATTGAGCCTTGGGTGATGATCACATCGCCGGTGTAGGTGGCCACGCCCTGCTTGTCGTCCAGGTGCGCGTTGTCGGCCTGGATGCGAATAGGCTGGTCACGGTCGTTCGGCAGGGCGAAGGCGCTCGCGCTTCCCAGTGCTGCTGCGCTCAGGCTGAGCAAAAGGGGGAGGGTTTTAACGAGCCTCATACTGTCCTCTTACGTTAGAGAGCAAGTCGATCTTGCTTTCTTTCAAATACGCTTTCATTCCCTTGCCTGTGGTTGTGCCACCGGCGCCGTCGATTCTAACGGCTTGCTCGGTCTGCGCATATTGCTTCTGCGGGAATACGGTCATGCGCGAGCTGGTAATGATGGTATCGCGCTGTTTTTCGTCGGTGCGGGCAATCCGCACCTGGTCGATCAGTTCGACTTCGCTGCCGTCAGGGTTGACCTCGGCGCGCACGCTCTGCACGTGCCACGGGTACTGAGTGCCGCGGTACATGTGCAGGTCGGGTGTGGTCACCAGTGTGACCTCGCTGGCCTTGAGGTGTTCGACCTTGTCGGCAGTCATTTCATATTGCAGTTTGCCATCGGGCAGGAACTGCACGCTGTGCGCGTTGATCGCGTAATAGTCGATGGCACTTTCGTCAACCTGGGCCACCGGCTTTTCGAGGAAGCTCTCGGGGCTGACATTCCAGTAGCCGACTGCTGCCAGCACCGCGGCGATCACCGCGAGCAACGCAATGTTGCGGGCTTTCTTGCTGAACATGGGCAACCTTACAGGTAGTTGGCGTTGGCAGCGTCCAGGGTGCCCTGGGCCTGCATGATCAGTTCGCAGAACTCGCGTGCAGCACCTTCGCCGCCGCGTGCCTGGGTTACGCCGTGGGCGTGCTGGCGAACGAATGGTGCGGCGTTGGCTACGGCAATTCCCAGGCCGACCCGGCGGATTACCGGCAGGTCGGGGAGGTCGTCGCCCAGGTAGGCGACCTGTTCATAGCTTAGGCCCAGTTCGGCGAGCAGACCGTCCAGCACTACCAATTTGTCTTCACGACCTTGGTAAAGGTGGGGGATGCCGAGGTTTTTCGCCCGGCGTTCTACCACTGGGGTCTTGCGTCCGCTGATGATTGCCGTGGTAACGCCCGAGGCCATGAGCATTTTGATGCCCTGGCCATCAAGGGTGTTGAAGGTCTTGAATTCGCTGCCATCTTCAAGGAAATACAGGCGGCCATCGGTCAGCACGCCATCGACGTCGAAAACGGCGAGCTTGATCGCCTTGCCGCGTTGCATGAGATCTTGGGTCATCGATTCGTTCTCCTTTACATCACGCCGGCGCGCAGCAGGTCATGCATGTTCAGGGCGCCGGTCGGGCGGTCGTCCTTGTCCACGACCACCAGGGCGCTGATTTTGTGGTCTTCCATGATCTTCAGGGCCTCGGCGGCAAGCATTTCGGCACGAGCCGTCTTGCCGTGCACGGTCATCACTTGGTCAATCAGAGTGGTGTGCACGTCGATATTGCGGTCCAGGCTGCGGCGCAGGTCGCCGTCGGTGAAGATCCCGGCCAGCTTGCCATCGGCGCCCACGATCACGGTCATGCCCAAACCTTTGCGGGACATTTCAAGGAGCGCGTCCTTGAGCAGTGTGCCGCGCTGCACCTGGGGCAATTCGTCACCGGCGTGCATGACATTCTCGACTTTCAGCAGCAGGCGGCGGCCCAAGGCACCACCAGGGTGCGAGAAGGCGAAGTCTTCGGCGGTGAAGCCACGGGCTTCGAGCAGGGCGATGGCCAGCGCATCACCCAGTACCAGTGCCGCGGTAGTGGAAGAGGTCGGGGCCAGGTTCAGCGGGCAGGCTTCCTGGGTGACGCTGGCGTCGAGGTTGACCTCGGCGGCCTGGGCCAGGGGCGAGTCCGGGTTGCCGGTCAGGCTGATCAACTGGATCCCCAGGCGCTTGATCAGCGGCAGCAGGGTAATGATCTCGGCGGTGCTGCCGGAGTTGGACAGGGCCAGAATGACGTCATCACGGGTGATCATGCCCATGTCGCCATGGCTGGCTTCAGCCGGATGTACGAAGAACGCTGGCGTGCCGGTACTGGCCAGGGTGGCGGCGATCTTGTTGCCGATATGCCCCGATTTGCCCATGCCGACCACCACGACCCGACCCTTGCTCGCCAGGATCAGTTCGCAGGCCTTGACGAAATTGGCGTCGATGCGGGCCACCAGGCCTTCTACGGCCTCGAGTTCCAGGCGCAGGGTGCGCTGGGCGGAGTGGATCAGCTCGCTGGATTGGCTCATGTCGAAAAGCAATGCCTGATTAAAAGGCGGCGATTATAGCCGCAATACGAGAAAGCCTCATCCTTTCGATTGCCCTCTCAAATGTCATCAAAGCCTGTCGTTGGCCTGAACGACCTGTTTCCATACCCTTGGGGGCGCAGGGTCTGCGGTGCTATAGTTCGCCGCTATTCGGCCTGCCAAGGGTGTGTGTGCCTTCACGATGAAGGCCGGCGTCCATTAGTGCGAGGCTGCACTAGCAAGGAGTCTAGATGAGTGTGGATAGCGCCTACGCGGTCGAGTTGAAGGGCGTCACCTTCAAGCGCGGTTCGCGCAGCATTTTCAGCAATGTCGACATCCGTATTCCGCGTGGCAAGGTCACCGGGATCATGGGGCCGTCGGGTTGCGGCAAGACCACGCTGTTGCGCCTGATGGGCGCGCAGCTACGCCCGTCGGGCGGTGAAGTGTGGGTGGCCGGGCAGAACCTGCCGAGCCTTTCGCGCAGCGACCTGTTCGATGCACGCAAGCAGATGGGCGTGCTGTTCCAGAGCGGTGCGTTGTTCACCGATCTCGATGTGTTCGAGAACGTTGCCTTTCCTTTGCGCGTGCATACCCAGCTTTCGGACGAAATGATCCGTGACATCGTGCTGATGAAACTGCAGGCGGTTGGCCTGCGCGGTGCCATCGACCTGATGCCGGACGAGCTGTCCGGCGGCATGAAGCGCCGGGTGGCGTTGGCCCGGGCAATTGCCCTGGACCCGCAGATCCTGATGTACGACGAACCGTTCGTCGGCCAGGACCCGATTGCCATGGGTGTACTCGTGCGCTTGATCCGTCTGCTCAATGATGCCCTGGGCATCACCAGCATCGTGGTCTCCCACGATCTGGCCGAAACCGCCAGTATCGCCGACTACATCTATGTGGTCGGTGATGGTCAGGTGCTGGGCCAGGGTACGCCCGACGAGCTGATGGGCTCGGACAATCCGCGCATTCGCCAGTTCATGAAAGGCGACCCGGACGGCCCGGTGCCATTCCACTTTCCTGCGCCTGACTACCGCGCCGATCTGCTGGGAGTGCGGTGATGCGCAGAAAATCCTTACTCGAACGTATCCGCCTGCTCGGGCGCTCGGCGATCGACGTGCTGGCCGTGCTCGGGCGCTCGTGCCTGTTCCTGTTCCATGCGCTGATCGGCCGTGGCGGCATTGGCGGCGGTTTCCAGCTGCTGACCAAGCAGCTTTACTCGGTGGGCGTGCTGTCGCTGGCGATCATTGTCGTTTCCGGCGTGTTCATCGGCATGGTGCTGGCCCTGCAGGGCTACAGCATCCTGACCAAGTACGGTTCCGAGCAGGCGGTCGGGCAAATGGTTGCCCTGACCCTGCTGCGTGAGCTTGGCCCGGTGGTCACTGCGTTGCTGTTCGCCGGCCGCGCAGGTTCTGCGCTGACCGCCGAAATCGGCAACATGAAATCCACCGAACAGCTGTCGAGCCTGGAAATGATCGGCGTCGATCCGCTCAAGTACATCGTTGCGCCACGCCTGTGGGCCGGTTTCATCTCGCTGCCGCTGCTTGCGCTGATCTTCAGCGTGGTCGGCATCTGGGGTGGTTCATGGGTCGCAGTCGACTGGCTGGGCGTTTACGAAGGTTCGTTCTGGGGCAACATGCAGAACAGCGTTTCCTTTACCGACGACGTGCTCAACGGGTTGATCAAGAGCCTGGTGTTCGCCTTCGTCACCACCTGGATTGCGGTATTCCAGGGATACGACTGCGAACCCACCTCAGAAGGGATCAGCCGTGCCACTACCAAGACCGTGGTCTATGCCTCGTTGGCAGTACTGGGTCTGGACTTTATTTTGACCGCCTTGATGTTTGGAGATTTCTGATGCAAAACCGCACCCTGGAAATCGGTGTCGGCCTGTTCCTCCTGGCCGGGATCCTGGCACTGCTGCTGCTGGCCCTGCGTGTCAGCGGGCTGTCGGCCAGCCCGAGCAGCGATACCTATAAAGTTTATGCGTACTTCGACAATATCGCCGGTTTGACGGTCAGAGCTAAAGTGACCATGGCCGGTGTAACGATCGGCAAGGTCACCGCCATCGATCTGGACCGTGATTCCTACACCGGTCGGGTGACCCTGCAGCTGGACAAGGCGGTCAACAACCTGCCGACCGACTCCACTGCTTCGATCCTGACCGCCGGCTTGCTTGGCGAGAAGTACATCGGTATCAGCGTGGGCGGTGAAGAAGACGTGCTCAAAGACGGTTCGACCATCCATGACACTCAGTCGGCGCTGGTATTGGAAGATCTGATTGGCAAGTTCCTGCTCAACTCCGTTGGCAAGGAACCCAAAGAAGCGCAACCGGCTAATTAAGGAGTTTCCATGATTTCGATCCTGCGACGTGGCCTGCTGGTGTTGCTGGCGGCCGTCCCCCTGTTTGCCCTGGCCGCGCAGTCGCCGCACGACGTGGTGCAGAGCACGACCACCGAGCTGCTGGGTGAGCTCAAGGCCAACAAGGAGCAGTACAAATCCAACCCGCAAGCGTTCTACGACACCCTTGACCGGATCCTCGCGCCGGTGGTCGATGCCGACGGTATTTCCAAGAGCATCATGACCGTCAAGTATTCGCGCAAGGCCACGCCCGAGCAGATGCAGCGCTTCCAGGAAAACTTCAAGCGCAGCCTGTTCCAGTTCTACGGTAACGCGCTGCTGGAGTACAACAACCAGGGCATCGTCGTAGACCCGGCCAAGGCCGATGACGGCAAGCGCGCCTCTGTAGGCATGAAGGTCACCGGCAACAATGGTGCCGTGTACCCGGTGCAGTACACCCTGGAGAACCTGGGGGGCGAGTGGAAGGTGCGTAACGTCATCGTCAACGGCATCAACATCGGCAAGCTGTTCCGTGACCAGTTCGCCGACGCCATGCAGCGCAACGGCAACAACCTGGACAAGACCATCGACGGCTGGGCCGGCGAAGTGGCCAAAGCCAAGGAAAAGGCCGACGAATCGCCGGAGAAGACCGTCAAATGAGTGAGGCCGCTGTAACCATGGCCGAGCCGGGCGTGCTGTGCCTGGTCGGCGAGCTGGATTACCGCAGCGGGCCGGCCCTGCGCAAGCAGGGCAAGGCGCTGATCGGCGCCTGCCGTGAGGCGCGTCTGGTGCTGGATTGCTCGGCCGTGGCGCGCTCCACCAGTGTCGGCCTGTCGCTGCTGCTGGCGTTCATCCGTGACGCCGAGGCAGCCGGCAAGGCCGTCGAGGTGCGCGGCATGCCCGACGACATGCGGGAAATCGCCGGGGTCTATGACCTGGATGAGGTGCTGGCAAGCTGATGGCTTGGCAGTGATGAGAGGCCCCTCGGTCGCGCGCCCTTTCGTTGGGCTTCGCAGGCGAGGGGCTTTTTTGTATGATGGCCGACCCGTGCGCATCGGGCGCCGATTGAGGTTGAGCATGCAGGCCGTAGAAGTTAAGAGCTTCCTTGAAGAGAAATTGCCGGGAACCCGGGTCGAAGTTGAAGGCGAAGGCTGCAACTTCCAGTTGAACGTGATCAGCGACGAGTTGGCTGGCCTGAGCCCGGTCAAACGTCAACAGGCGATCTATGCTCACCTGAATCCGTGGATTGCCAATGGCAGCATCCATGCGGTAACCATGAAATTTTTCAGCAGCGCAGCCTGGGCTGAGCGCACCTGAGCCAACTTGGCGGCGAGACACCAATGGACAAACTGATTATTACTGGCGGCGCTCGTCTCGACGGCGAGATCCGCATTTCCGGCGCGAAGAACGCGGCCCTGCCGATCCTGGCGGCGACCCTGCTGGCCGATGGCCCGGTCACCGTGGGCAACCTGCCGCACTTGCACGACATCACCACCATGATCGAGCTGTTCGGGCGCATGGGCATCGAGCCTGTGATCGACGAAAAGCTGGCGGTGGAAATCGACCCGCGCACCATCAAGACTCTGGTAGCCCCTTACGAGCTGGTCAAGACCATGCGCGCCTCGATCCTGGTGCTCGGGCCCATGGTCGCGCGCTTCGGCAAGGCTGAAGTAGCCCTGCCAGGCGGCTGCGCCATCGGTTCGCGCCCGGTCGACCTGCACATCCGCGGCCTCGAGGCCATGGGGGCGAAGATCGAAGTCGAAAGCGGCTACATCAAGGCTGAGGCCCCCGAAGGCGGCCTGCGCGGTGCGCACTTCTTCTTCGACACCGTGAGCGTCACCGGTACCGAGAACATCATGATGGCCGCTGCCCTGGCCAAAGGCCGCAGTGTGCTGCAAAACGCCGCGCGCGAGCCTGAAGTGGTCGACTTGGCCAACTTCATCAACGCCATGGGCGGCAAGGTCCAGGGCGCCGGCACCGACACCATCATCATCGATGGCGTCGAGCGTTTGGCTTCGGCTACCTACCGTGTCATGCCCGACCGCATCGAGACCGGCACCTACCTGGTCGCCGCTGCCGTGACCGGCGGCCGTGTCAAGGTCAAGGACACCGACCCGACCATCCTCGAGGCAGTGCTGGAAAAGCTGAAGGAAGCAGGCGCCGAACTTACCACCGGTGAGGACTGGATCGAGCTGGACATGCACGGCAAGCGGCCGAAAGCCGTCAACCTGCGCACGGCCCCATACCCGGCGTTCCCAACCGACATGCAGGCGCAGTTCATCTCGCTGAACGCCATCGCCGAAGGCACTGGCGCAGTCATTGAGACGATCTTCGAAAACCGCTTCATGCACGTGTACGAAATGCACCGCATGGGCGCGCAGATCCAGGTCGAAGGCAACACCGCGATCGTCACCGGCGTGCCGGCACTCAAGGGTGCTCCGGTGATGGCCACCGACCTGCGTGCATCCGCCAGCCTGGTACTCTCGGCGCTGGTCGCCGAAGGCGATACCCTTATCGACCGCATCTACCACATCGACCGTGGTTACGAGTGCATCGAAGAAAAACTGCAGATGCTCGGCGCGATAATCCGCCGCGTACCGGGCTAGTTGCCCGCTGGCACACGGACGTGCCATTCGAATTGAATGCGGTCGGGCTGTAGCAGCCCGGCCGGCAGTAGCCGCTTAAGGACCGACGTTCCAATGTTGACCATCGCGCTTTCCAAAGGCCGTATTCTCGACGATACCCTGCCGTTGCTGGCCGAGGCCGGTATCGTGCCGACCGAGAATCCGGACAAGAGCCGCAAGCTGATCATCCCCACCACGCAGGACGACGTGCGCCTGCTGATCGTGCGTGCCACCGACGTGCCGACCTATGTCGAGCATGGTGCCGCCGACCTTGGTGTGGCTGGCAAGGACGTGCTGATGGAGTACGGCGGCCAGGGCCTGTACGAGCCACTGGACCTGCAGATTGCCAAGTGCAAGCTGATGACCGCCGGCGTGGTCGGCGCACCCGAGCCCAAGGGCCGCCTGCGCGTCGCCACCAAGTTCGTCAACGTGGCCAAGCGTTACTACGCCGAGCAGGGCCGCCAGGTCGACATCATCAAGCTGTACGGCTCGATGGAGCTGGCGCCGCTGATCAACCTCGCTGACAAGATCATCGACGTGGTCGACACCGGCAACACCCTGCGCGCCAACGGCCTGGAACCCCAGGACCTGATTGCCACGATCAGCTCGCGCCTGGTCGTCAACAAAGCCTCCATGAAGATGCAGCATGCCCGCATCCAGAGCCTGATCGACACGCTGCGCAAAGCGGTCGAATCGCGACACCGCGGCTGACATCTGCGCGCGGCCTTTGCTGTCGCGCCCGTCTATCCGCGTCATAGCCATTTTTCTCGGGTGCCCGCGCGGATGGACTGGTAGCCTAGGGCGCCTGAGCATTCGCTAATAATCGAGGCCCTCGCCATGACCGTGTCCACTGCAATTGCCCGTCTCAACGCTGCTGATCCGGATTTCGCCCGACATCTGGATCATCTGCTGAGCTGGGAAAGTGTGTCCGATGACGCGGTCAACCAACGCGTGCTCGACATCATCAAGGCCGTGCGCGAGCGCGGTGACGCCGCGCTGGTGGAGTTCACCCAGCGCTTCGACGGTGTTGACGCCAAAAGTATCAATGACCTGATCCTCGGCCGCGAGCGCCTGGAACTGGCCCTGACCCGCATCACCGACACCCAGCGTGAAGCCCTGGAGAAAGCCGCCAGCCGCGTGCGCCTGTACCACGAGCGGCAGAAGCAGGACTCCTGGCAGTACACCGAAGCCGACGGCACCGTGCTCGGCCAGAAGGTCACCCCGCTGGACCGTGCCGGCCTGTACGTGCCGGGCGGCAAGGCATCGTACCCGTCGTCGGTGCTGATGAATGCGATTCCAGCGAAGGTCGCCGGTGTCGCCGAAGTGGTAATGGTGGTGCCAACCCCGCGTGGCGAGGTCAATGAACTGGTACTGGCCGCTGCCTGCATCGCCGGTGTCGACCGGGTATTTACCGTCGGTGGTGCCCAGGCCGTAGCCGCCCTGGCCTATGGCACTGAAAGCGTGCCACAGGTAGACAAGATCGTCGGTCCGGGCAACATCTATGTGGCTACCGCCAAGCGCCACGTGTTCGGCCAGGTCGGTATCGACATGATCGCCGGGCCGTCGGAAATCCTCGTAGTGTGCGACGGCCAGACCGACCCGGACTGGATCGCCATGGACCTGTTCTCCCAGGCCGAGCACGACGAAGACGCCCAAGCCATCCTGGTCAGCCCGGATGCCGCCTTCCTCGACCGCGTCGCCGCCAGCATCGACAAGCTGCTGCCGACCATGGAACGTGCCGAGATCATCGAGAAGTCGATCAACGGCCGTGGTGCGCTGATCCAGGTGCGCGACATGCAGCAGGCCATCGAAGTGGCCAACCGCATCGCACCCGAGCACCTGGAACTGTCGGTCGCCGACCCGCAGGCCTGGCTGCCGCAGATCCGCCACGCCGGCGCGATCTTCATGGGCCGCCACACCAGCGAAGCGCTGGGCGATTACTGCGCTGGTCCCAACCACGTGCTGCCGACTTCCGGCACCGCACGCTTCTCGTCGCCGCTGGGGGTGTACGACTTCCAGAAGCGCTCGTCGATCATCTTCTGTTCCGAACAGGGCGCATCCGAGCTTGGCCACACCGCTTCGGTCCTGGCCCGTGGCGAGTCGCTGACCGCCCACGCCCGCAGTGCTGAATACCGTATCCTGACCCAAGACAAGGGGAACTGAGCATGAGTCGATTCTGGAGCCCCTTCGTCAAGGCGCTGGTGCCTTACGTGCCGGGCGAGCAGCCAAAGCTGGCCCGCCTGGTCAAGCTGAACACCAACGAGAACCCCTATGGCCCGTCGCCCAAGGCACTGGAAGCCATGCGCGCCGAGCTGAACGACAATCTGCGCCTGTATCCGGACCCGAACAGTGACCGGCTCAAGCAGGCGGTGGCCGAATATTATGGCGTCACCCCGGCCCAGGTGTTCGTCGGCAACGGTTCGGACGAGGTGCTGGCGCACATCTTCCACGGCCTGTTCCAGCACGATCGCGGGCCGCTGCTGTTCCCGGATGTCAGCTACAGCTTCTATCCAGTCTACTGCGGCCTGTACGGTATTCCGTTCGAGCAGGTGGCGCTGGACGAGCAGTTCCAGATCCGCATCGCCGACTACACCAAGCCCAACGCCGGGATCATCTTCCCCAACCCCAACGCGCCAACTGGCTGCCTGCTGCCGCTGCAAGCGATCGAGCAGCTGTTGCAAGCCAACCGTGACTCGGTGGTGGTGGTGGATGAAGCCTACATCGACTTTGGCGGCGAGACCGCCATCAGCCTGGTGGATCGCTACGACAACCTGCTGGTGACCCAGACCCTGTCCAAGTCGCGTTCGCTGGCCGGGCTGCGCGTCGGCCTGGCCGTCGGCCATCCGGAGCTGATCGAGGCCCTGGAGCGGATCAAGAACAGCTTCAACTCCTATCCGCTGGACCGCATGGCCATCGTGGGTGCGGCGGCGGCGTTCGAAGACCAGGCTTATTTCGAGGAGACCTGCCGCAAAGTGATCGACAGCCGTGAAACGCTGGTCGAGCAGCTGGTTGCAAAAGGCTTCGAAGTGCTGCCATCGGCGGCCAACTTCATCTTCGCCCGCCATCCGCAGCAGGATGCCGCGCAGTTGGCCGCGCGCCTGCGTGAGCAAGGGGTGATCGTGCGTCACTTCAAGCAGGAGCGGATTGCCCAGTTCCTGCGTATCACCATTGGCACGCCGCAGATGAACCAGGCGTTGGTCGATGCGCTGAACTGATCACGGCCATTTGCAGGAGCGAGTGAACTCGTTCCTGCAGGTGATCCCGCGTACATGGTTGCTGCTTTGCTCGATGACGAATGGCTGGCTGACTGGCCGGGTACGCACCGCTACGGGTGTTTCATCCAGTTCGAGCACATAGTCGCTGGCTTGGCGCATGCCCTGCGGATCAGTCCATTGCTGCAGGTAAGCCTGCACGGTCGCGACTAACTGGCCATTTCTGTGAATGGTCACAGTGCCTTGTGAATCGCTGTTCCACAGCAACTTGGCTTCACCTTCAATGGCCCGTGCCTTGCGCACTCCGGTAGCCCCCAGCAGCGGCGTGCCATCGAGCTTCCATTGCGGCAGCAGGTCGAGCCCCATGTGCCGGAGCACGGTCGGGGCCACCGATGTCTGCGCAGCATAGCCATACAAGTTGTTGGGCCCCGGGTTGTCCTCTGGAATGCTCGGTTGGTGCAACTCTTCGTTCAACCGCTTGTTGCTGGCAATGAACACCGTCTTTTCCTGCTCGGTCACACCGCCATGGCCTGCCCCCCCGTAATCACGACCGTGGTCGGTACAGACGATCACCAACCAGTCCTCCTGCGGGTGCTTGTAGGCACGCGCCTCGACCTTGTCCAGCAGGCGCCCCAGTCTGTTGTCAGTTTCGCGCAAGGCGAACTGATAAGCTGGGCCGAAACCGCTGGCGTGGCCTGCTTGATCGGGCTCGTCAAGCTGAATGTAGGTGAAGTCGGCAGGTGTGTTTTCGAGGATCTCCAGGGTTCGGGCGGTTACCTGCTCATCGCTCAGGCCGCTTTCGCGCACATTGTTGCCTTGCGCGTCCTCCAGCAGGAAGGCCGTGTTGATCGGTGACCAATTGACGATGCTGGAGAGGTAGGCGTTAGGCAGGGCATCACGCAGTCGTTTGAACAGGCTGGGGAACTCAGGGTCGACTCGCAAGGACTCGGTATTGGCAATGACCCCGTGCTTGTTGGCCCATACCCCGGTGAGCAAAGTCATCCAGCCTGGCCCACTGTTAGTCGCCTGTTCGCTGGCGCGGCCGTTGATGCCTCCGGCATAGGCCTTGCCGTAGATCAGGCGTTTCTGCAGGTTGGTATCGTCGCCCAGTTGTTCATAGTGCTGCAGTTGCACGCCGTCCATTCCGATGATGAGCGTCTTGGGCTGCATTAGCGGTTGTCTGGCGTCGCACCCTTTGAAGAGCAGGACGAGCAGCAGGCCGGCTGCTGTCAGGGCAATCAACCGCAATGTTCTGAACATGGACATGAATGGGGCCTTGATGGAGTCGTGCCAAGCGTTACAACAAGATACTTGGCTGACAACTGGTAGAAATGCCAGTTGAATTGATGTCTGGAAGGCGTTCCATTAAGCTTTGCGAATTCATCGGATGATTGGTTGAGTGAAATGAGCAGCGAATTGGCCAAGCGTTCCTTGGTCGAACTTGCGGTCGAACGCATGCGTGAGCGCATCCTGCACGGCGATTGGCAAGTCGGGCAGCGCCTGCCAACCGAGCCAGTACTGGCGCTGGAGTTGGGCATCAGCCGCAATACCGTGCGTGAAGCCATGCGCGTGCTGGCATTCAGCGGCCTGGTGGAGATCCGCCAGGGTGACGGCAGCTACCTGCGCACCTGCCAGGACCCACTGCAGGCTGTGCAAGCCATGGCGCGCTGCACCCTGGAGCAGGCCCGCGAGACACGGCACATCCTCGAATCCGAGGCGATCGGCCTGGCGGCGTTGCGCCGTACCGACGAGGACCTGCAAGGCCTGCGTGCAGCACTGACGGGCAGTGCCGAGCACTTTCACGGTGATGTCGATGCCTATGTCAGCTGCGACCTGGTATTTCACCAGCGCTTGATCGACGCCGCGCACAACCCGGCACTGAGTGAGCTGTATCGCTACTTTTCCGGCGTCGTCGCCGCAGCGCTGCAACACAACATGGCGACTGTCCCGCGCAGCCAGGCGACCTTCGACCTGCACGGGCAGATCCTCGACGCCATCGAACAACGCGATCCGCAACGGGCCAAGGCCCTGAGCCGGACCCTCATCGAATCCTGAAGACGAGAAAGCCATGGCTGAACCAATGACCCGAGACGCGCCTGCCCGCGAGCGCGAATTGGAAGAACTGCTGATCGATGCCGAGGCCGACGATGCCCAGGTGCAGCAACAGCCACCGGCCCTGCAGCGGCCCTGGCTGTTGCTGCTGGGCCTGGTGCTGGTGGCATTGAACCTGCGCCCGGCGTTGTCGAGCATGGCGCCGGTGCTCGGGCAGGTCTCTGCGGGGCTGGGCCTGAATGCCTCCGAAGCGGGTCTGCTGACCACCTTGCCGGTGCTCTGCCTGGGGCTGTTCGCACCGCTGGCCCCGCTCCTGGCGCGCCGATTCGGCAGCGAGCGGGTGATCCTGGGCATCCTGCTCACGCTGGCGCTGGGGATCGTGGTGCGCAGCGCCCTGGGGGCTGTCGGCGTATTCCTCGGCAGCGTCATGGCTGGGGCCAGCATCGGCATCATCGGCGTACTGCTGCCCGGTATCGTCAAGCGTGACTTCCCGCAGCATGCGGGCACCCTGACTGGCGTCTACACCATGGCCCTGTGCCTGGGGGCGGCTATGGCGGCGGGGGCTACCGTGCCGTTGGCCCAGCATTTCGATGACAACTGGGCCTTTGGCCTGGGCTTCTGGATGCTACCGGCGCTTTTGGCCGTGCTCATCTGGTTACCGCAAGCGCGTCAGGGCCATGGTCTGCACAAGGCAGCCTACCGGGTGCGCGGTTTGTGGCGCGACCCGCTGGCATGGCAGGTCACGTTGTACATGGGGCTGCAGTCGTCGCTGGCCTACATCGTCTTTGGCTGGTTGCCATCGATCCTCATTGGCCGTGGCCTGAGCCCGACTGAGGCTGGGCTGGTGCTGTCCGGCTCGGTGATTGTGCAGTTGATCAGTTCGCTGGGCGCGCCCTGGCTGGCGACCCGCGGGAAGGACCAACGGCTGGCCATCGTAATCGTGATGCTGGTTACGTTGACGGGGCTGTTCGGATGTCTGTATGCCCCGATCGGCGGGCTGTGGGGCTGGGCGGTGCTGCTGGGGCTGGGGCAGGGCGGTACCTTTGCCTTGGCGTTGACGCTGATCGTGCTGCGTTCGAAGGATGCCCATGTGGCGGCGAACCTGTCGAGCATGGCCCAGGGGGTGGGTTATACCCTGGCGTCCATGGGGCCGTTCGCGGTTGGCCTGGTGCATGACCTGACCGGTGGATGGGCAGCAGTGGGGTGGATTTTTGCAGTGCTGGGTGTAGGGGCCATCGTGTTCGGGCTTGGCGCCGGGCGGGCGCTGCATGTGCAGGTGACTAGCGAAAAACTCTGATATGGAGGCCGGCGCTGGCGAAAGCATTGTTGGCAGATTATCGTGCAGACTTCGACTCCCAGGACGGATCTGCTTCTCATGACTGACGCCAACCGTGACCTGATCACCCGCTTCTACCAGGCCTTCCAGCGCCTGGACGCCGAGGCCATGGTGGCCTGCTACAGCGACGACATCGTTTTCAGCGACCCGGTATTCGGCACCCTGCGCGGTCGTGATGCCGGTGACATGTGGCGCATGCTCACGGCGCGCGCCAAGGACTTCACCCTGACTTTCGACCAGGTCCGTGCCGACCCACGCAGCGGCTGCGCGCACTGGGTTGCAACTTACCTGTTCAGCCAGACCGGCCGCACCGTGGTCAACGATATCCAGGCGCGCTTCGTCATTCGCGATGGGCTGATCTGCCAGCATGACGACAGCTTCGATCTGTGGCGCTGGTCGCGTCAGGCGCTGGGAACTCCAGGGTTGCTGCTGGGTTGGTCGCCGATGTTGCAGAACAAGGTGCGCCAGCAGGCTTTCAAAGGGCTGCGGGCGTTCCAGCAAGCGCATTGAGCGGTTAAGCTGTCTGCCATGAGCATCGTCAACGAAGTCGACTTAACCCCGCTGTGCAAACCGTGGTACGTGTACCTGGTGCGGGCTGCCAATGGCTCGCTGTACTGCGGTGTCAGCGATGACCCGCAGCGGCGTTTCGCTGCGCACCAGAAAGGGCAGGGCGCCCGCTATTTCAAGACCAGCCCGGCGCAGGCGCTGGTCTATGTCGAACAGTGGCCGGACAAGGGGGAGGCGCTGCGCCAGGAGCGTCTGGTGAAGAAGTTGCGCAAGTCGGCCAAGGAGGCGCTAGTGGCCTCCTATGTGGCCGTCTGATCAGTCCTTGCGGCGCTTGAGCTGATCCACCAGTGTGGTCGGCAGGCCTTTGATGATCAGGGTGCCGGCGGCCTCGTCATATTCCACCTTGTCACCCAGCAGGTGCGCTTCGAAGCTGATCGACAACCCTTCGGCACGCCCGGTGAAGCGGCGGAACTGGTTCAGGGTGCGTTTGTCTGCGGGGATTTCCGGCGACAGGCCGTAGTCCTTGTTGCGGATGTGATCGTAGAACGCCTTCGGGCGGTCCTCGTCGATCAGGCTCGACAGTTCTTCCAGGGTCACTGGCTCACCCAGCTTGGTCTGGGTGGTGGCATACTCGACCAGGGTCTGGGTCTTCTCGCGGGCGGACTCTTCCGGCAGGTCCTCGCTTTCGACGAAGTCGCTGAAGGCCTTGAGCAGAGTGCGCGTCTCGCCTGGGCCATCGACGCCTTCCTGGCAGCCGATGAAGTCGCGGAAGTAGTCCGAGACCTTCTTGCCGTTCTTGCCCTTGATGAACGAGATGTACTGCTTGGAATTCTGGTTGTTCTTCCACTCGGACAGGTTGATGCGCGCCGCCAGATGCAGCTGGCCGAGGTCGAGGTGGCGCGACGGTGTCACGTCCAGTTCGGCGTTCACCGCCACGCCTTCGCTGTGGTGCAGCAGGGCGATGGCCAGGTAGTCGGTCATGCCTTGCTGATAATGGGCGAACAGGATGTGGCCACCGGTGGAGAGGTTCGACTCTTCCATCAGCTTTTGCAGGTGCTCGACTGCCACCCGGCTGAACGCGGCGAAGTCTTTCTCGTCTTCCAGGTACTGCTTCAGCCAGCCGCTCAGCGGATAGGCGCCGGACTCGCCGTGGAAGAAGCCCCAGGCCTTGCCTTGCTTGGCGTTGTAGCTGTCGTTGAGGTCGGCCAGGAGGTTTTCGATGGCGTCCGATGCGCTCAGCTCGGTATCCCGCGCATGGAGCACGGCGGGGCTGCCATCGGGCTTCTTGTCGATCAGGTGAACGATGCAATGTCGGATTGGCATGGAATTCTCGGTGAGTCTGGGGCGGCCATGGGCCGCGCTGCAAAAGTCGTCCAGTTTACCCCAAGCAACAGGCGCTGCAGTGGCCGGATGTTGGCAGAAATGCCGGTTGTTCGTTTTTTGTTCAGATTTGTAGGTTTTCGGCTGAAACCCCCGAAAAACCTGCACTAAATCGAAGCGGGTAGCGGATATTTATCCATTCCTGTGGTAGCTTTGCGCGGTCTTGCGCCCCTCGTGTGGCGCATTGCTGGCAGTGTGCTCATACCGTGTCGAACCAAACGCCGATTTACGCATCTACATGCGCGATTGGCGCGGCCCTCCAGAACTCAGGGGCTGGCCCGATAACGTCGTAGAACGCTGCATAACCACTGATTTAGATAGGGAAGGAACACCACCATGGCATTGACCAAAGACCAACTGATTGCCGACATCGCTGAAGCCATCGATGCGCCAAAAACCACCGCTCGCAACGCACTGGAGCAACTGGGCCAGATCGTTGCCGACCAACTGGAAAACGGCGCTGAAATCACCCTGCCAGGCATCGGCAAGCTGAAAGTCTCCGAGCGTCCTGCCCGTACCGGCCGCAACCCTTCGACTGGCGCTGCCATCGAAATCGCTGCCAAGAAAGTCGTCAAGTTCGTTCCGGCCAAAGCCCTGAACGATTCCATCAACAAGTAATTGTTGATGCGTTGACCCTAACCGCGCCCGGCTTGCCCGGGCGCGGTTTTTTCATGCCTGCGATTTGCGCCCGGCGTGCCAGGCCTGGCGTGCGATGTCATCGTGGAAGCTCCAGGCGACCATGCGGCTCTGCTTCTGGCCCTGGCCCATCTCGGCGATGCGCACCGCCTTGGCACCGGCTTTCTTCAGTGCCGCCTCGATGCCAGGCAGGTTGCTGGCCTTGGACACCAGGCTGGTGAACCACAGCACCTGCTGTGCGTATTGCGCGCTTTCGTCGACCAGTTGGGTGACGAAGCGGATCTCGCCGCCCTCGCACCACAGTTCGTTGTTCTGCCCGCCGAAGTTGAGCACTGGCAGTTTGCGCTTGGGGTCTTGCTTGCCGAGGTTTTTCCACTTGCGCTGGCTGCCACGGGTGGCTTCCTCGCGCGAGGCATGGAAGGGTGGGTTGCACAGGGTCAGGTCGAAACGCTCATCCGCGTGCAACAGGCCGCTGAGGATGTGCTTGAGGCTGGCTTGCTGGCGCAGGCTGATGCCCTTGCTCAAACCGTTGGCCTGGACGATGGCCTTGGCCGATGCCAATGCCACCGGGTCGATGTCCGAGCCGAGGAAGCGCCAACGGTAATCGCTATGGCCGAGCAGTGGGTAGATGCAGTTTGCGCCTACGCCGATATCCAGCGCACGCACCTGGGCGCCTCTGGGCACCTCGCCGGCATTGTCCTCGGCCAGCAGGTCGGCGGCCACGTGGATGTAGTCGGCGCGGCCGGGGATTGGCGGGCACAGGTAGTCGGCCGGGATGTCCCAGTGCTGGATGCCGTATTGCGCCTTGAGCAGGGCACGGTTGAACACGCGCACGGCTTGCGGGTTGGCGAAGTCGATGCTGGGTTTGCCGTGGGGGTTGGTGATGGTGAAGCGGGCCAGGTCAGGGTGGGCCTTGATCAGGCTGGGGAAGTCGTAGCGGCCCTGGTGGCGGTTGCGCGGGTGCAGGGTGGGTTTGTCAGTCATGGTGGGGTCCTGAAAAAGCATCGCCGGCAAGCCGGCTCCCACAGGATAGTGCAGCACCTGTGGGAGCCGGCATGCCGGCGATGGGCTGCAATGCAGCCCGCTATGGCTTCACTTTAAGTTACAGCGCTGCAATCCGCGCGTGCTGCTCGGTGAAGTTGGCCAGGGCCTGTTCGGACTCGGCCAGCTTGGCGCGTTCCTTCTCGATTACGGCAGGCGGCGCCTTGTCGACGAAGGCGGCGTTGGACAACTTGCCACCCACGCGCTGGACTTCACCCTGCAGACGCTGGATTTCCTTGCTCAGGCGCGCCAGTTCAGCGTCCTTGTCGATCAGGCCAGCCATCGGCACCAGCACCTGCAGGTCGCCAACCAGAGCGGTGGCCGACAGCGGTGCTTCGTCGGCATCGCCGAGCACGGTGAACGATTCGACCTTGGCCAGCTTCTTCAGCAGGGCTTCGTTTTCCTGCAGGCGACGCTGGTCGTCGGCATTGGCGTTCTTGAGGAACAGCGGCAGTGGCTTGCCCGGGCCGATGTTCATCTCGGCGCGGATGTTGCGCAGGCCGACCATCAGCTCCTTGAGCCACTCGATATCACCTTCGGCGGCGGCATCGATGCGGCTTTCATTGGCCACTGGCCATGGCTGCAGCATGATGGTCTTGCCTTCGATACCGGCCAGCGGCGCGATGCGCTGCCAGATTTCTTCGGTGATGAACGGCATGAACGGGTGCGCCAGGCGCAGCGCCACTTCCAGTACGCGGACCAGGGTGCGACGGGTGCCACGGGCGCGCTCGACCGGGGCGTTCTCGTCCCACAGCACAGGCTTGGACAGCTCCAGATACCAGTCGCAGTACTGGTTCCAGATGAACTCGTACAGCGCCTGGCTGGCCAGGTCGAAGCGGAACTGCTCCAGCTGGCGGGTCACTTCGGCTTCGGTGCGCTGCAGCTGCGAGATGATCCAGCGGTCCGCCAGCGACAGTTCGCAGGCTTCGCCGTTCTGGCCGCAGTCCTCACCCTTGTCCAGCACGTAGCGGGCGGCGTTCCAGATCTTGTTGCAGAAGTTGCGGTAGCCTTCGACGCGGCCCATGTCGAACTTGATGTCGCGGCCGGTGGAAGCAAGCGAGCAGAAGGTGAAGCGCAGGGCGTCGGTGCCGTAGCTGGCGATACCTTCCGGGAACTCGGCCTTGGTCTGCTTGGCGATCTTCTCGGCAAGCTTGGGCTGCATCATGCCGCTGGTGCGTTTTTCCAGCAGGGCATCGAGGGTGATGCCGTCGACGATGTCCAGCGGGTCGAGCACGTTGCCCTTGGACTTGGACATCTTCTGGCCCTGGCCATCGCGCACCAGGCCGTGCACGTACACGGTCTTGAACGGTACCTGCGGGGTGCCGTCCTCGTTCTTGATCAGGTGCATGGTCAGCATGATCATGCGCGCAACCCAGAAGAAGATGATGTCGAAGCCAGTCACCAGTACGTCGGTGGAGTGGAACTTCTTCAGGAACTCGGTCTGTTCCGGCCAGCCCAGGGTAGAGAAGGTCCACAGGCCCGAGCTGAACCAGGTGTCGAGGACGTCGTCGTCCTGGCGCAGGTTCACATCGCTGCCGAGGTTGTGCTTGGCACGCACTTCTTCTTCATTGCGGCCGACATAGACCTGGCCGGCCTCATCGTACCAGGCCGGAATGCGGTGCCCCCACCACAGCTGGCGGCTGATGCACCAGTCCTGGATATCGCGCATCCAGGAGAAGTACATGTTCTCGTACTGCTTGGGCACGAACTGGATGCGGCCGTCTTCCACGGCTTCGATGGCAGGTTCTGCCAGTGGCTTGGTGGAGACGTACCACTGGTCGGTCAGCCAGGGCTCGATGACGGTGCCCGAACGGTCGCCTTTCGGCACCTTCAAAGCGTGGTCGTCGATGCTTACCAGCAGGCCCTGGGCGTCCAGGTCGGCAACGATCTGCTTGCGCGCGACGAAACGGTCGAGGCCGGCGTACTGGGCAGGCAGGCTGGTGTCGATCTGCTCGTTGAGGCTGCCATCGAGGTTGAAGGCCTGGGCGGCGGACAACACCAGGGCGTTCTTGTCGAAGATGTTCAGCAGCGGCAGGTTGTGGCGCTTGCCGACTTCGTAGTCGTTGAAGTCGTGGGCCGGGGTGATCTTCACGCAGCCAGTGCCGAATTCCGGGTCGCAGTAGTCGTCGGCGATGATCGGGATGCGGCGGCCGACCAGCGGCAGTTCGACGAACTTGCCGATCAGTGCCTGGTAGCGCTCGTCGGTCGGGTTGACGGCAACGGCGGCGTCACCGAGCAGGGTTTCCGGACGGGTGGTGGCGACCACCAGGTAGTCCTTGCCTTCGGCGGTCTTGGCGCCGTCGGCCAGCGGGTAGCGCAGGTTCCACAGGTGGCCCTTCTCGTCGTGGTTTTCCACTTCGAGGTCGGAAATGGCCGTGTGCAGCTTGGTGTCCCAGTTGACCAGGCGCTTGCCGCGGTAGATGAGGCCGTCCTCGTGCAGGCGCACGAAGGCTTCCTTGACCGCCTCAGACAGGCCTTCGTCCATGGTGAAGCGTTCGCGGCTCCAGTCGACCGACGAGCCCAGGCGGCGGATCTGGCGGCTGATGTTGCCACCCGATTGATCCTTCCATTCCCAGACTTTCTCCAGGAACTTCTCACGGCCCAGGTCGTGACGGTTCTGGCCCTTGGCCTCGAGCTGGCGCTCGACCAGCATCTGCGTGGCGATACCGGCGTGGTCGGTACCGGGCTGCCACAGGGTGTCGCGGCCTTGCATGCGGCGGAAACGGATCAGGGCGTCCATGATCGCGTTGTTGAAGCCGTGGCCCATGTGCAGGCTGCCCGTCACGTTCGGTGGCGGGATCATGATGGTGTAGGACTCACCTGCACCTTGTGGAGCGAAATAGTTTTCGGACTCCCAGGTGTTGTACCAGGAAGTTTCGATGGCGTGCGGCTGGTAGGTCTTATCCATGCGCGGCGGGACCCTGTGCATTTATTCGGGAAAGCCGAGAAGTATAACCAAGCTGGGGGCCGCAGGCGACAAGCTGCTGCTATCTGGCAAGGCAGGATTGGCCTCTTCGCGGGGAAACCCGCTCCCAACAGGTGCACGCCAACCCGCAAGAGCTGCGGTGCACTTGGGGAGCGGGTTTACCCGCGAAGCAGGCGGCGCCGATCTACCGGGTTACTCGGAACGCTTGATGAGACGTTCGATCCGCGCATCCAGGCGGCGCTTGATCTCGTTCTCGATGTGCGGGGTGAAGTCGTTGATCACGTCCTGCATGATCATCTGCGCCGCGGCGCGCAACTCGCTCTCCAGGTGCAGCAGGGTGTCCTGGCGGCGGGTCTGCGGATCATCCTCGGGTTCAGCTGCTGCTGCGGGCTCAGCTTCAGGGGCTGGCGCCGCGTTACCTGCAGGTACATCGAGCAACAGGGGAATCTGCTCGACCGTTTCGGTCAGCAGCGGCGGCTGCAGGTCGGCATCGCCGAGCAGCTGGCGAATCGACTCCAGATCATCCAGCAGATGGGCGGAATCGGGTAGGGCGGAAGGCTTGTCCATCGTCGTCAAAGTCGCTGTAAGCGGTGGTCTTGCAGAGCATAGCCCTGTTCGCGGTAGAAACGGAACCGCTCGCGGGCCGATTGGCGAATGCCGGGCTCCTCGACAACGATCTCGGCAACCCGCTCGAACTGGCCGACAAACCCCGGTACACCGGCGCCCAGGTTGATCAGCAGGTCACGGTGTTCGCCGGCATCGTCGGCGAGGCCCAAGGCTACCCTGGCATCTGCGTGCACTTCGGCCAGGTCGTGGGGCACGAAGGCTTCTCCCTTGAAGCGCCACAGGCGTTGATCCAGTTCGGCACGCTGTTCGGCGTCCTGGCAATGCAGGTAGACCCGGTGGCCGAGGCGCCAGGCCTTCTCGCACAGCTTGCAGGCGAAGTCCAGCCGCGCCGACAGCGAGTCGGTGGGCAGGATATAGAAATCGACTTTGCTCATGGTGTGGTCTGCCAGCCGATGGCGCCAGGGGCGCCATCGGCCTCACGGCATCAGGCGCCAGCGCGGTCCAGCAGGTACTGGGTCAGCAGCGGGACCGGGCGACCGGTAGCGCCCTTGTCCTTGCCGCCACTGATCCAGGCCGTGCCGGCGATGTCCATGTGCGCCCAGTTGTAGGCCTTGGCGAAGCGCGACAGGAAGCAGCCAGCGGTGATGGTGCCGGCTTTCGGCCCACCGATGTTACCCATGTCGGCGAACGGGCTGTCGAGTTGTTCCTGATACTCGTCGAACAGCGGCAGCTGCCAGGCACGGTCGTCGGCACGCTTGCCGGCATCGAGCAGGTGGCCAACCAGCTCGTCGTTGTTGCCCATCAGGCCCGAGGTGTGGCTGCCCAGAGCGACGATGCAGGCGCCGGTCAGGGTGGCGATGTCGATCACCGCCTGCGGCTTGAAGCGCTCGGCGTAGGTCAGGGTGTCGCACAGCACCAGGCGGCCTTCGGCGTCGGTGTTGAGGATTTCGACGGTCTGGCCGCTCATTGTGGTGACGATGTCGCCCGGGCGGGTGGCACCGCCGCTCGGCATGTTTTCGGCGCAGGCCAGCAGGCACACCAGGTTGATTGGCAGCTGCAGTTCGAGGACCGCGCGCAGGGTGCCGAACACGCTGGCGGCGCCACACATGTCGTATTTCATTTCATCCATGCCGGCGCCTGGCTTGAGGCTGATGCCGCCGGTATCGAAGGTGATGCCCTTGCCCACCAGTACGAACGGCTTGTCGGACTTCTTGCCACCCTGGTAGTTGAGGACGATCAGGCGTGGCGGCTGGTCGCTGCCCTGGCCCACGGCGTAGAACGCGCCCATGCCCAGGTCCTTGATCTTCTTCTCGTCCAGCACTTCGACCTTCAGGCCCTTGTGGGCCTTGCCCAGTTCCTTGGCCTGCTCGGCCAGGAAGCTCGGGTGGCACAGGTTGGGCGGCAGGTTGCCCAGGTCACGGGTGAAGGCCATGCCGGTGGCGATGGCGCTGGCATGCTTGATGGCGCGCTCGACCTCGGCCAGGCCGGCCTTGTCGGCCAGCAGGGTAACCTTCTTCAGGGCGCGCGGTTCGGCCTTCTGGCTCTTGAAACGGTCGAACACGTATTCACCGTCGAGCAGCGTCTCGGTCAGCAGGCGGTATTTGCCGTAGTGGGCGTCGCGGTTGCTGACCGTGATGTCGTCCAGGGCCAGCACGGCATCGCCGCCGTTCAGGCCCTTGAGTACACCAGCCACGCTGGCCACCAGCTTGCGCCAGGCGCGGTCACCGAGGGCTTCGTCCTTGCCGCTGCCGACCAGCAGCACGCGCTCGGCCTTCAGGCCAGGCACGCTCTGCAGCAACAGGGTCTGGCCAGGCTTGCCGGCCAGGTCGCCACGCTTGAGCACCGCGCTGATGGCGCCTTCGCAGGCGTCGTCGACGGCCTTGGCAACGGTACCGAGCTTGCGCCCTTCACCGACCGGCACGACCAGAGTGGCGGTTTTTACGGATGCAGCGGCTACGCTTTTTACAACCAGTTCCATGTCAGGGTCCCCGAATGATCTATGCAGTTGGCGCTATGCGATTTCGCGCTCTGGACGGGCCTGGCCGCGTTGTCGCGTGCCAGTGGAAAAGCTGCCAGTTTGAGCCTCCCGCAAGCGTGCTGACAAGCCCGATGTGGGCCTTCATGCGCGGCCAAGTGACAGGCGCGGCCAATCACAGGATAATGCGCGCACTTCATATGGAGGTTCGCCGTTGGCGAACCGGCTTTGGTCCTGGCTGTCACAGGCCAATGTTTGGCAGTCCGCCCCTGACAACCCAGGAGTGTCTGGTTTGATCGTCTTTCGTTATTTGTCCCGCGAGGTCCTGGTGACCTTGAGCGCCGTCAGTGCCGTGCTGCTGGTGATCATCATGAGCGGGCGCTTCATCAAGTACCTGGCCCAGGCGGCCCAGGGCATTCTCGACCCTGGCGTGCTGTTCCTGATCATGGGCTTCCGCATGCCAGGTTTCCTGCAGCTGATTCTGCCGCTGGGCCTGTTCCTCGGCATTCTCCTGGCCTACGGCCGGCTGTACCTGGAAAGCGAAATGACCGTCCTGTCGGCGACCGGCATGAGCCAGCAGCGTCTGCTGGCCCTGACCATGGCGCCGGCGGCCCTGGTCGCCCTGCTGGTGGCCTGGCTGAGCCTGAGCCTGTCTCCGCTGGGCGTTGCGCAGGTGCAGAAGATCGTTGCCCAGCAGGATGCCATGACCGAGTTCGACACCCTGGTGCCGGGCCGTTTCCAGACCCTGCGCGACGGTTCACGGGTCACTTACACCGAACAGCTGTCGGACGATCGCGTCAAACTTGGCGGGGTGTTCATTTCCGAGAAGCGCTTCAACCAGGACAAGACCAAGGATCGTGCGCCTTCGGTGCTGGTTGCCGAAAGAGGCCATCAGGAAATCCAGGCCGATGGCAATCGCTACCTGGTGCTGGAGAACGGCTACCGCTACGACGGTAATCCTGGCCAGGCCGACTACCGTGCCATCAAGTACGACACCTATGGTGTCTTGCTGCCCAAGCCTGAAGTCGCCGAAGACGTGACCGATCGCGAAGCCATCCCGACCCTTGAGCTGTTCGGCAAGACCGACCTGCGCGAGCGTGCCGAGCTGCAATGGCGCCTGTCGCTGCCGATTCTGGTGTTCATCGTGACCCTGATGGCGGTGCCGCTGGCCAGGGTCAACCCGCGCCAAGGCCGCTTCCTCAAGCTGCTGCCGGCGATTCTTCTGTACATGGCTTACCTGACAATGCTGATTTCCGTACGCGGCGCTCTGGAGAAGGGCAAATTGCCGATCAGCCTGGGCATCTGGTGGGTGCATGGCCTGTTCCTGCTGATCGGCCTGACCTTGATGTATTGGGAACCGCTGCGCCTGAAAATGGCTGCTCGTCGTGCGGAGGTGGCCCATGGGTAAGCTCGACCGCTACATCGGCATGAGCGTGTTGCTGGCCATCCTGGCCGTGCTGGGGATCATCCTCGGCCTGGCCTCGCTGTTCGCCTTCATCGACGAGATGGGTGAACTGAGCGATACCTACACCTTGCTGGACGCGGGCAATTTCGTCCTGCTGACGGCACCTCGGCGCCTGTACGAAATGCTGCCGATGGCGGCACTGATTGGTTGCCTGATCGGCCTCGGCAGCCTGGCCAGCAACAGCGAACTGACTATCATGCGCGCCGCTGGGGTCTCCATCGGTCGCATCGTCTGGGCGGTGATGAAGCCGATGCTGGTGCTGATGCTGGTCGGCCTGCTGATTGGTGAATACGTCGCCCCGGTCACCGAGAACAAGGCCCAGGCCGACCGTTCCCTGGCTCAGGGAGGTGGTGAAGCGCAGAGCTCGAGGCATGGCATGTGGCACCGCCAGGGCGAGGAGTTCGTGCACATCAACTCGGTGCAGCCCAATGGCTTGCTGCTGGGCGTGACGCGCTACCGCTTCGACAACGAACGCAAGATCCAGACCTCGAGCTTTGCCCGTCGTGCCGAGTACAACGACGACCACTGGACGCTCAGCGATATCAGCACCACCTACTTCCACGGTGACCGCACCGAAGTGGTGAAGGCACCGACGGAGCTCTGGGACGTTTCGCTGACGCCGCAACTGCTCAATACCGTGATCATGGCCCCCGAGTCGCTGTCGATCACTGGGCTTTGGGACTACATCCACTACCTGTCCGACCAGGGCCTGAACAACGCCCGCTACTGGCTGGCGTTCTGGACCAAGGTGATGCAACCGATTGTGACCGCGGCACTGGTGTTGATGGCGATCTCCTTCATCTTCGGCCCGCTGCGTTCGGTTACCCTCGGCCAGCGCGTGTTCACCGGCGTACTGGTGGGCTTCGCGTTCCGCATCGGCCAGGACCTGCTGGGTCCGTCGAGCCAGGTGTTCGGCTTCCCGCCGTTGCTGGCAGTGGTGATTCCTGCAGGCATCTGTGCCTTGGCTGGGGTGTGGTTGTTGCGCCGGGCGGGTTGATGGCCTGAGCAGCTGAAAAAGCCGACCCAAGGGTCGGCTTTTTTGTGCCTACTTTTTCTGCTTCGGTACCCGCACTAGCTGGGTGTCCGAATAGATGTCATGCCAGCCGCGTTTGCGCTTGTCGATCAGCGACCAGAAGAACCCAAGCCCCAGGCAAAGCCAGGAGGCAATCGACACCACGAAGCGCAACAGTGCCTGCCACAGGCTGATAGCGCTGCCGTCGGCGTTCTGTACGCGCACGCCCCACACCTGCATGCCCAGGGTCTGGCCGCCATGGGTCCAGAACTTGGCAAAGAAGCCGAACAGGGCGAACAGCAGCACGGTCGAGAGCAGTGGGTCGCCATCCAGCGCGCCGGCCTCGGTCAGTTCACGCATGCGGGCTTCGCCGATGATGGTCATCTGGATCATCTTGTAGGCCCCGGCAGTGACGATCAGCAGTGCCGTGCACAGCAGGAAGTCATAGAACATCGCCGCCAGACGTCGGCCCAGGCCGACCGGTGGGAAATCACCCTGGGGGGAAAGCAGAGGCTTGGACATGCAGAACAGCTCCGAATGGCTAAGGCGCTATTCTACGGGCAAAAAAAAGCCCCTGCACATGGCAGGGGCTTTTTAGGAGTCGGGCTTGTGCTTAGACAGGCTGGACTTTGTCAGCCTGCATGCCTTTCTGGCCTTGGACTGCTTCGAAGGTGACCTTCTGGCCTTCTTTCAGGCTCTTGAAGCCGTTGCCTTCGATGGCACGGAAGTGCACGAACAGATCCGGACCGCTTTCTGGGGTGATGAAACCGTAACCTTTTTCGTCATTGAACCACTTGACGGTACCGTTCTGACGCTCAGCCATTGTCTTATTTCCTATGAAGCTTAAATTTTGATGACAGTTTCTTTCACGTTATATATGAGTGAAAGACTACTGGGCTGGGTTGCAGGAAAGTAAGAGACGTCGAACGGGTTGTAGCAAATCTCGGCTACTGGCCCAGGTCACGAACTGTTGCGACCCATGCAAACACAGTGCGTTGACTCTACGCCAACTCCCGAGAAAAAAACAAGCCCTTGGTCGTATGGAAAATTGGCCTTTTGCCGATAACCGACGGATTTGTCGGAAACGGCATGGCGCCTGGCCTGGCGCCATGTTCAAAAGTTATTGGGCAGGTTCGAAATCGAATATGTGGAGCCCGCCCGCAAACCTCAGGCCGTGCTTTCAACCCCGGTAGTAACGCTGTGCAACGAAAGGCATTTTACTGACTTTCAAGGCAACCTTCTTGCCGCGTACCAAGGCAAACAGAGCGGTGTCGAGTGCACTGTGTTCGATATCGACATAGCCCATCGCAACAGGGGCGCCGAGTGTCGGGCCGAAACCGCCGCTGCAGACTTTGCCCACAGTTTTATCGAACGCATCAACAATATCCGCACCTTCACGTACGGGCGTACGTTCTTGTGGCAACAAACCCACTCGTTTGCGGGCTACGCCTTGTTTCTGCTGAGCGAATACCGCCTCGGCACCCGGGAAGCCACCGGCACGGCCACCGTCGGCGCGGCGGACCTTGGACATTGCCCAGAGCAGGCTGGCTTCGATCGGCGTAGTGGTGGTGTTCATGTCGTGACCATACAGGCACAGGCCGGCTTCCAGGCGCAGCGAGTCGCGAGCACCCAGGCCGATAGGCTGCACCTCAGGCTCGGCCAGCAGACGACGCGCCAGGGTTTCGGCAGCGCCGACTGGCACCGAGATCTCGTAGCCATCTTCGCCGGTGTAGCCCGAACGGCTGACGAAGCAGTCTTCACCCAGCAGTTTCACCGGACGGAACTGCATGAAGGTCATGCCCGCCACTTCCGGCGCCAGGCGCCCCAGCACATTCACCGCCGCCGGGCCTTGCAGGGCAAGCAGGGCGCGTTGCTCGAACAGTGGTTCCACCTCGCATCGTGCGCCGATGTGTTTCTGCAGGTGCGCCAGATCCTGCTCCTTACAGGCGGCATTGACCACCAGGAACAGGGTGTCGTCACCGAGATTGGCTACCATCAGGTCGTCAAGGATGCCGCCCTGCTCGTTGGTGAACATGGCATAACGCTGCATCCCCACCGGCAGGTCGATGATGTCCACCGGCACCAGCGACTCCAGCGCCTTGGCTGCATCGGCGCCACGCAGGACGATCTGGCCCATGTGCGAGACGTCGAACAGGCCGGCTTGTTCGCGGGTATGCAGGTGTTCCTTGAGCACGCCCAGCGGGTACTGCACCGGCATGTCGAAGCCGGCGAACGGCACCATGCGCGCGCCCAGTTCCAGGTGCAGGGCGTGCAGCGGGGTCTTTTGCAGTGTTTCGGACATCGGTGACTCCTTGGTTTTTTTATTGGGTCAACATTCGATGATGTTGACGGCCAGACCGCCGCGGGCGGTCTCCTTGTATTTGCTTTTCATGTCGGCACCGGTCTGGCGCATGGTACGGATCACCTTGTCGAGCGACACGTAGTGCTGCCCGTCACCGCGCAGCGCCATGCGTACGGCATTGATAGCTTTCACCGAGCCCATGGCGTTGCGCTCGATGCAAGGCACCTGAACCAGGCCGCCTATCGGGTCGCAGGTCAGGCCGAGGTTGTGTTCCATGCCGATTTCAGCAGCGTTCTCCACTTGCGGCGGGGTACCACCCATCACTTCGCACAGGGCGCCTGCGGCCATCGAACAGGCCACGCCGACCTCGCCCTGGCAGCCGACTTCGGCTCCGGAAATCGAGGCGTTTTCCTTGTAAAGGATGCCGATCGCGGCAGCGGTGAGCAGAAAACGCACCACGCCGTCCTCGCTGGCGCCAGGGACGAAGCGCATGTAGTAGTGCAACACCGCAGGGACGATGCCCGCAGCGCCATTGGTCGGTGCGGTGACCACGCGCCCGCCGTAGGCGTTTTCCTCATTGACTGCCAAGGCGTAGAGGTTGACCCAGTCAAGTACCGACAGGGCATCGCGCAGGCTCGCTTCCGGGTGGCGGCTGAGTTGCCGGTACAACGCCGGAGCACGGCGCTTGACCTTGAGCCCGCCAGGCAGGATGCCCTCGTGGCGGCAGCCGGCCTCGACACAGTCCTGCATGACCTGCCAGATGCGCAGCAGCCCGGCGCGGGTTTCGGCTTCCGGGCGCCAGGCCCCTTCGTTGGCCAGCATCACCTGGCTGATCGACAGGTGCTGCGCGGTGCAGTGGCCGAGCAGCTCCTTGGCGGTCTTGAAAGGGTAGGTCAGCACGGTGCTGTCCTCGACGATGCGGTCCTGGCCGGCGGCATCTTCGTCAACCACGAAACCGCCGCCCACCGAGTAGTACTCACGACTGCGGATTTGCAAGCCGGCAGCGTCAAAGGCACGAAAGATCATGCCGTTGGGGTGATAGGCCAGGGGTTTGCGGATCATCGCCAGGTGCTGCTTCTCAACGAAGGCGATGGTCTGCTCACCCAGCAGGCTGAGCTGGCCGCTGGTGCGGATGGCCTGCAGGCGGGCGGGGATGGATTCAGTGTCGACGGTATCAGGGTGCTCGCCTTCCAGGCCGAGCAATACCGCCTTGTCGCTGCCGTGGCCCTTGCCGGTGGCGCCGAGCGAGCCATACAGCTCGGCCTTGACGCAAACGGTGCTGGCCAGCAGGCCATCGCGGCGCAGCCCTTCGGCGAAGCGTGCGGCGGCGCGCATCGGGCCAACCGTGTGGGAGCTGGAGGGGCCGATGCCGATCTTGAACAGGTCGAAGACGCTCAGTGACATGGTGACCTCCTGCCAGGTTCGTGGGGCGGACGATGAACCCTGTGGGAGCGGGCTTGCCCGCTCCCACAAAGGCCCATACCTCAGATCAGGAAATGGGTCAGAACGCTATCAGGCGTCCTGATAGCTCTCGATCGACGGGCAGGCGCAGACCAGGTTGCGGTCACCAAACACGTTGTCGACCCGACCAACCGGTGGCCAGTACTTGCCTTCCACCAGGCTCGGCAGCGGGTACACCGCCTGCTCTCGGCTGTAGCCATGGGCCCATTCGCCAACCAGCTCGGCCGCGGTGTGCGGGGCGTTCTTCAGCGGGTTGTCGTCCTTGTCCAGGCTGCCGGTTTCCACCGCGCGAATTTCCTCACGGATCTGGATCATCGCGTCGCAGAAGCGGTCCAGTTCTTCCTTGGACTCGCTCTCGGTCGGTTCGATCATCAGCGTGCCGGCCACCGGGAACGACATGGTCGGCGCATGGAAACCGAAGTCGATCAGGCGCTTGGCCACGTCATCGACACTGATGCCGCTGGTGTCCTTGAGCGGGCGAAGGTCGAGGATGCATTCGTGGGCGACCAGGCCATTGCCACCGGTGTACAGGACAGGATAGTGCTCTTCCAGGCGGCGGGCGATGTAGTTGGCGTTGAGGATTGCCATCTGCGAAGCACGCTTGAGGCCGGCTCCACCCATCATGCGAATGTACATCCAGGTGATCGGCAGGATGCTGGCGCTGCCGAACGGCGCGGCGCATACCGCACCTTCGGTGTTTTCCAGCTGCGCGTGGCCTGGCAGGAACGGCGCCAGGTGCGACTTGACGCCGATCGGGCCGACGCCCGGGCCGCCACCGCCGTGGGGAATGCAGAAGGTTTTGTGCAGGTTCAGGTGGGAAACGTCGCCGCCGAACTTGCCCGGGGCGCAAAGGCCGACCATGGCGTTCATGTTGGCGCCGTCGATGTAAACCTGGCCGCCGTTGTCGTGGATGATCGCGCAGATTTCGCCGATCGCTTCCTCGAACACGCCGTGGGTCGACGGGTAGGTGATCATGAGCGCGGCCAGTCGCTCGCGGTGCTCGATGGCCTTGGCGCGCAGGTCCTCGACATCGACGTTGCCGCGGGCGTCGCAGGCAGTGACCACCACGCGCATGCCGGCCATGTGCGCGGTCGCCGGATTGGTGCCGTGGGCCGAGGACGGGATCAGGCAGATGTCGCGGTGGCCTTCGCCACGGCTGCGATGGTAGGCACGGATGGCCAAGAGGCCTGCGTACTCACCCTGGGAACCGGCGTTGGGCTGCAGCGACACGGCGTCGTAGCCGGTGGCGGCGCAGAGCATGGCTTCCAGCTCGGTGGTCATCTGCAGGTAGCCCTGGCTCTGTGCGGCCGGGGCGAACGGGTGCAGGTTGCCGAATTCGGCCCAGGTCACCGGGATCATTTCGCTGGCAGCGTTGAGCTTCATGGTGCACGAGCCCAGCGGGATCATGCTGCGGTCCAGCGCCAGGTCCTTGTCGGCCAGGCGGCGCAGGTAGCGCATCAGCTCGGTTTCGCTGTGGTAGCGGTTGAACACCGGGTGCTCGAGGATGGCCGACTGGCGCAGCAGGGCGGCCGGCAGGCGCGAGCCGCTGCTGGCGGCCAGGGCGGCGAAGTCAGGCTGGGCCTGGTCAGCGCCGAACAGCTGCCAGAGGGCTTCGACGTCGGCCTGGGTGCTGGTTTCGTCGAGCGACAGGCCCAGGTGGGCGGCGTCGACTTGGCGCAGGTTGATACGTTGGGCGCGGGCCTTGTCGTGCAGGCCGGCGGTGGCGCTGCCAGTGGCCAGGGTCAGGGTGTCGAAGGCGGTTTCGCCCACCACTTCCAGGCCCAGGGTTTTCAGGCCGGCAGCCAGAATCGCGGTCAGGGCGTGGGTGCGTTCGGCAATGCGCTTGAGGCCGGCCGGGCCGTGGTACACGGCGAACATGCTGGCGATGTTGGCCAGCAGCACCTGGGCGGTGCAGATGTTGCTGGTGGCCTTCTCGCGGCGGATGTGCTGTTCGCGGGTCTGCATGGCCAGGCGCAGGGCGGTCTTGCCGAAGCGGTCGATGGACACGCCGACCAGGCGGCCCGGCATGTCGCGCTTGAAGGCATCACGCGTGGCGAAGTAGGCCGCGTGCGGGCCACCGAAGCCCAGTGGCACGCCGAAGCGCTGGGCGCTGCCGATGGCTACGTCGGCGTCGAACTCGCCCGGTGGGGTCAGCAGGGTCAGGGCCAGCAGGTCGGCGGCAACGGCGACCAGGGCGTTGGCGGCGTGGAAACGCGCGACGACTTCGCGGTAGTCGAACACTTCGCCGTTGCTGGCCGGGTATTGCAGCAGGGCGCCGAAGAAGGCGCTGACATCGCCCGGTTCACGCTCGTCGCCGACCACGATCTCGATGCCCAGCGGTTCGGCACGGGTGCGCAGCACGTCGAGGGTCTGCGGGTGGCAGTGCACGGAGGCGAAGAAAGTGTGGCTGGCCTTGTTCTTCGACAGGCGCTTGCAGAAGGTCATGGCTTCGGCAGCGGCGGTGGCTTCGTCGAGCAAGGAGGCGTTGGCGATCGGCAGGCCGGTGAGGTCGCTGATCAGGGTCTGGAAGTTCAGCAGCGCTTCCAGGCGGCCCTGGGAAATTTCTGGCTGGTACGGGGTGTAGGCGGTGTACCAGGCCGGGTTTTCCAGCAGGTTGCGCAGGATCGGTGCCGGGGTGTGGGTGTTGTAGTAGCCCTGGCCGATGTAGTTCTTGAACAGTACGTTCTTGCCGGCGATGGCTTTCAGCGCAGCGAGGGCATCGGCCTCGCTCTGGCCGTCTTGCGAGCCGAGCACGCTGGTGCCCTTGATGCTGTCGGGGATGACGGCGGCGCTCATGGCCTCCAGCGAGTCGAAGCCCAGGGTGGCGAGCATGGCTTGCTCGTCAGCGGCGCGCGGGCCGATGTGACGGGCGATGAATTCGTTGGCGGTGCCGAGGTTGATGGTCATGGTCGGATTCCTCAGGCGTCGTCGTTGGCTTTGATCAGGCGGTCGTAGGCGTCCTGGTCGAGCAAGGCTTCGACTTCGGCCATGTCGGCAGGCTTGAAGCGGAAGAACCAGCCTTCGCCCAGCGGGTCTTCGTTGACCAATTCGGGGCTGTCGTTGAGGCCTTCGTTGACCGCGACCACTTCACCGGTCAGGGGCATGTACACGCCGCTGGCGGCTTTTACCGATTCGACGGTGGAGGCTTCGGCACCTTTGTCGTACGCCTGCAGCTCAGGCAGTTGCACATAGACCACATCGCCAAGGGCATTCTGGGCGTAGGCGGTGATGCCCACGGTGACGCTACCGTCAGCTTCGACGCGCAGCCATTCGTGATCTTCGGTGAAACGCAACTCGCTCATGGGGAATCCTCGGGAAGCAGGGCGTTGGGCGCGGTGGGTCCGCGCTCTTGAGTTGAGGTTCTCTAAGCAATAATGCGGCCACTCTTTGAAAGCACATTAAAATCAATGACATACGGTCTATTCGTGCGCTGACATTCGATGGTTCGTAATGAAATCGTTCCGGTGGCTGCTTAAGCTGAAACATAGATTGGAATCATGGCCTTGCCATTGCTGGGCTCAGTTCGTATGTAACGAATTCATTACGCTGTAATCAAATCGATACGTTCGTGTGGCGTCAGTTCCATTTTGAAAGGATGAATAACTTTTAGGTGCATTGATTAGTTGTAGGAGTCTTCTCTTCTCGCTATGTCTGATTTACTGACAGGTTCTACTGGTTATATTTATCTCTCTTTGAATTGGTAGCGTTGCCTGCTGCGACACTCTGTTGTTCTTCATGCAGATTCTATGCTGGCTGCTGAGGGACGGGTACGTGGTTGAAGTGTTGGGCAAGTGGCCAAACGTGCCGGATATTTCAAGCAGCTGCACATTCGAACACACGTTTCTGAGGAAAAACGGATGTCTAGAAAGCGCAGGCAAATCGAGTTGCCCAATAGTTATGTAGAGGGAAGGCCACCCGAGGGTGAACCTTCAATTCCTCCCGGCTATTCTGGGCCGCTGCCACCCCTGGGTAACAACCCGCATGGCGACTGGTTCAGGGATATGAAATCTGGCAGTAAAGAAGCAAAAGAACAGCAGGCACTTTTCAATAAAGCGCCTTATGCCATGAAAGCCGCTGATGATGAAGCGAAAAGTGAGTATGTTACACAGTTGGCGTTGGTGGCACAGCGCATTGAATTGGATGCGCAAGCACTTCGCCAGAGTTTGGGTGGGCAGCCACAAGCTCATATTGAAGTGCTCAGGCAGGACGTCAATGTACGGAATAAGCTTGTTGAGCGAAAAACTCAGGATTTGAACAGGCATCGAGCGGCTGCAAATAGTTATTTTGGTTCGACCCCGTTTGGCAAAATGAATCGCCCCTGGTTTTCTAGACACTCTCCAAGCTCAGGAAATAGCGTTTCTCATACTCTACTGGAGACAGCTGCATAGCACTGCTGTGTCGGCGTTTAGGGTTATAGAACATCTCGATGTAATCGAAAATATCACTTCGGGCTTCTTCACGGGTTGTGTAGATCTTTCGTCGGATTCGCTCTCGCTTCAAAAGCTGGAAAAAGCTCTCGGCTACGGCATTGTCGTGGCAGTTTCCCCGCCGGCTCATGCTGCTGATTACATTGTTGGCCTTCAAAAAGCTTTTCCAATCCGAGCTACTGAACTGACTGCCTTGATCTGAGTGAATCATAACTTGCTGCTGAGGCTTGCGTCGCCAAACAGCCATCAACATCGCGTCGATAGCCAGGTCGCTGCACATCCTTGGCTTCATTGACCAACCAATTACTTGGCGTGAGAACAGATCCAGCACTACCGCGAGGTAGAGCCACCCTTCATAGGTGCGGATGTAAGTGATATCTGTCACCCAGACCTTGTTCGGCTCACTTACCTTGAACTGCCGCGCGAGGTGGTTGGGCGAGGCCACTGTTGGTTTTCCACCATAGAACCCTGGACGCCGCCGATAGCCCGTTTGAGAACGCAGTCCCTCCGCCTGCATCAAGCGCCTGACTCGATTTCGGCCGCATTCCTCTCCCAGCTCACGCAGGTCATCGTGAATTTTGCGGTAGCCGTATACACCTCCGCTTTCCAGCCAAGCGTGTTTGATCAAGCCAAGCAGACGTTGATCTTCTTTTGCTCGGGCAGATTGAGGCTCGGCCAGCCAGGCGTAATAGCCGCTGGGGTGCACCTTGAGGGTTTGGCAAAGGCGCCGCACCGGGTAATCAGTCGAGTGCTTCTTGATGAAGGCGTACTTCAGCCGCACTCCTTGGCAAAGTACGCGGCGGCCTTTTTTAAGATGTCTCGCTCTTCCGTCACGCGCTTGAGTTCAGCGCGTAGCTTGCGCAGTTCGGCCTGCTGATCGTCGTCTTGCTGACGCTGCTCTTGGGGCTTGCTGTAGACCTTGATCCAGGCGTAAAGACTGTGCACGGACATGCCCAGGCGCTGGGCGACATCGGCGACAGGTTTGCCTTTCTCGGTCACTTGCTTGACCGCTTCGATCTTGAATTCTTCGGGGTAACGCTGACGACTCATGGCACCTCCTATTTGGGCCTCATTATGAGGCTTGGAGGTGTCTACGAAACCAGGGGCGATTCAAAAGCCCAGTTGAATATGCAGTTGCTACGTATCGTTTGACGGTACAGATGCGTCTGCGGCCCCCGGCTTTGGAGCAAGCACTGAAGAGTGCCTATCACGCCGCCTATTCTGCTCAGTTGGATGAAGCTGAGATACAGATACTTCAGGCGCAGATCGCGGCCCTGCACCAGGCTATTGCAAGCGCTGAAGCCCAAGCCCAGGCCCAGGCAGAAGCTGCGGCTCGAGCCCAGGCTGAACTGGAAGCTGCGGCGCGAGCCGAGGCGCATGCCAGGGCCCAGGCTTTAGCTACCGCACAGGCCAAAGCCCGCGAGGCAGCCGAGAAGGCCGCGGCCCAGAGGGCGTTGGCAGAGCAGGTCATACGCCAAGCCAACACTTACAAAGCTCCGCTATCTGAGCTAGTGGCAAAGCCAGCCATTGTCATGGCCACGGCAGCAGCTCCGGCGCTGCAGGGTGGCGTAGAGCTGGCCACGGCCATTCGCACTGCCGTCTTATCACTGGGTGTCGCTTCGATCAAAGCGGTGTCGGGGTCTTTCCTGGCAGGAACCTTTGCGTTGCTGTATTCCCCCAAACTCGGTAATGGTGAGCTGCAAGACAACTACATCCTGAGCACACCGCTGACCGACCTCAACGTCGAACTCGATGCTGCTGCCCAGGCTGCTGCTGTCGAGCGAGGCGCGATCGACCTGCCGGTGCGGATGGGTGACAAGCGCGAACAGATCGGGCCGACCGAATTGTTCGCCGTTCGCACTGATGGCGCTGTCATCTCTTCTGTGGTGCCGGTACTGGCGGCGGAATTCAACGCGCAGAACGGTCAGTACATCGTTACCACAGACGATTTACCGCCCAGAACATTGATCTGGACGCCCGCCGTCGAGCCATCTGACAGCTCGACTACCTTGCCAGCGACCCCTCCACACGCAACTGCGATGGTTGGGCCTACGCTCGAACCGCTCGAAGGCCGAATCGACGCGTACCCTGATTTGCCGGATGTTGGGCTTGATGATTACGTCATCATTTTCCCGGCGGACTCGGGGTTGCCGCCGCTTTATGTGATGTTCAAAAGCCCCAGGAACCTGCCTGGGGTGGTATCAGGTAAAGGTCAACTGATACAAGGGGAATTCTTGTATGATGGAAACAGAGAGGGGGCTCCGATACCTGCGCAGATCGCCAGCAAGCTGCGAGGCAAGAAATTCAGCAGCTTTGGTGCATTTCGCCGGCGGTTATGGCAGTTGATTGGCCGTAGCCCTCTGTTTGAAAAGCAATTTACACTAGCTGATCTTTTGGCGATGCGTAGAGGTCTGGCACCCGTAGCACAAAAAAGTGAACAGGTTGGGAGTAGGAGGAAATTTGAGATTCATCATATGACGAGTATTCACAATGGTGGTGCAGTTTATGATGTTGAGAATATGCTTATTTTGGCTCCAAAATTTCACATTGAGGCTCATCAGAAAAATGAACTCTAAAGAAGATAAAATCTCTGATTATACAGAGCGTGACTTTTTCAAACTGGTGTATGGTATTTATCATGCTGATCCCGTACTTTACCCCACTGATCGAGCTCACACCCAAGGTATTATTAAGTTCGAGCGGCTGTCTGAGCATCCTCTTGGGTCCGACTTGATTTATCGTCCAAACAAGGTAGGTATCAAGGATACTCCGCAGTCTGTTGTTGATGCAGTGAGGCAGTGGCGGATTGAGCAAGGGTTGCCAGGCTTCAAGGAGTCGTGATTCTTTATAGGAACTTCTTGTCTTGGTAAGCTAAAGAATATTTACTTATACTGTCATATCAAGCGCTGCCCGGGCGGCGCTTGATCTTGGTAAAAAACCTTTTAGTCAACTCCCGGCAAAAAACGGCAGCGCCAGATACAGCTTGATTACGATGACGTTAATGATGTCGATAAAGAACGCGCCCACCATCGGCACCACCAGAAACGCCAGTTGCGAAGGCCCGAAGCGGTGGGTCACGGCCTGCATGTTGGCAATGGCGGTCGGTGTGGCGCCCAGGCCGAACCCGCAGTGGCCTGCCGCCAGTACCGCAGCGTCGTAGGTGCGGCCCATGACCCGGAAGGTGACGAAGATCGCGAACAGTGCCATGAGCAAAGTTTGCGCCGCCAGTATGATCAGGAAGGGCAGGGCCAGTGCTGCCAGGTCCCACAACTTGAGGGACATCAGCGCAATGGCCAGGAACAGCGACAGGCTGACATTGCCCAACACCGACACTTCACGCTCGAACACCTGATACAAGCCCAATGCTGAAAGCCCGTTGCGTAACAGTACGCCCACAAACAGGACGCAGACGAAGGTAGGCAGCTCGAAGGCCGTGCCGAGCAGTTGGCCATTCAAGAGTGTGCCGCCTAGCAGGCTGACGGAAATCAGCGCCAGGGTTTCGATAAACGAAAAGGGCGTGATCAGGCGTTCTTTTTTGGGTTCTTCAAAACCCTTGGGCAAGTGAGGCGCTGTTTGCGCCGCGCCGGGGACCTGCACACGCTTGATCAGCAGGCGGGCAACCGGGCCGCCGATCAGGCCGCCCAGCACCAGGCCGAAGGTGGCGGATGCCAGGGCCAGCTCCGAGGCCGACGCCAGGCCGTACTTCTCGCTGAAGGTGCTGCTCCAGGCTGCGCCGGTGCCGTGGCCGCCGGACAGGGTGATGGAGCCGGTCAGCAGGCCCATCAGCGGGTCCAGCCCCAATGCCGATGCCAGGCCAATGCCCATGGCGTTCTGCACCAGCAGCAGCCCGGTGACCGCGAGCAGGAAAACCCCGACCACGCGTCCGCCCTTTTTCAAACTGGCGAAGTCCGCGTTCAGCCCGATGGTGGCGAAAAATGCCAGCATCAATGGTGTCTGCAGTGAAGTATCGAACTGCACTTTCAGGTCGAAACTGCGCAGCGCCAGTAAAACAAGCGCGACGAGCAGCCCACCGGCAACCGGTTCGGGAATGTTGTAGGTTCGCAGGATGGTGACACGTGTGAGCAGCCCGTGCCCCAGCAACAGGACGAGAGAAGCGGCGACCAGAGTGCCGTAGAAGTCGAGTTCCAGCATGAGAGGCGTTCTTTCCAGCAACAGGGATGAACGCCAATTTTCGCAGCAGCGTGCGAGCAAGTATCGGTCGAACCCGTAAGGATCTTCTTAAAAAATGGGGCGTTAAGTCCTAGTTTTTGCCGGGAATTCCGTACTTGCGCAAACGTTGAGCAATGGCCGTATGCGATGTCTGCAAGCGCCCGGCCAGTTGCCGGGTCGAGGGGTAGCTGGCATACAACCGTTGCAGAAGCTCACGCTCGAAGTCCCCCACCGCCTGCTCCAGGCTCGCTACGTCGCCATCCTGCCCACGCGCCACCGAAGTCCCGGCGATGTCCAGGTCATCGATATCCACCTGGTTGCCCTCGCAGATCGCCGCCGCGCGGAAGATCACGTTCTGCAGCTGGCGCACGTTGCCCGGCCACGGGTTGGCCAGTAAAGCCGAATGCGTGGCCGGGGTCAGACGACAAGACGGGCGCTGGATCTGCGTGCAAGCCTGCTGCATGAAGTAGTGCGCCAGCATCAGGATGTCCTGGCCACGATCACGCAGCGGCGGTACCTGCAGGTTGAGCACGTTCAGCCGGTAGAACAGGTCTTCACGGAACGTGCCTTCGGCGACCATGCGTTCCAGGTCGCGGTGGGTGGCGCTGATGATGCGCACATCCACCTTCACCTCGCGGTCGCCACCGACGCGGCGGAAGCTGCCATCGCTGAGAAAACGCAACAGCTTGGCCTGCAGGTACGGCGACATTTCGCCGATCTCGTCGAGAAACACCGTGCCCTGGTTGGCCAGCTCCATCAGCCCCGGCTTGCCGCCGCGTTGGGCGCCGGTGAAGGCGCCGGGTGCGTAGCCGAACAGCTCGCTCTCGGCCAGGCTCTCGGGCAGTGCGGCGCAGTTCAGGGCGAGGAACGGCGCGGTATGGCGGCTGCTGATGGCATGGCAGGCGCGGGCCACCAGTTCCTTGCCGGTACCGGTTTCGCCATGAACCAGCAACGGTGCGTCGAGTGCAGCCACGCGCAGGGCGCGGGCCTTGAGCGTGCGAATCGCTGGCGACTCGCCGAGCAGCGCATCGAAACCCTCGGCATGGTCGTGGTGCAGGGCTGACAGGCGCTCGCCCATGCGGTTGGGCGGATACAAGGTCAGCAGGCCGCCTGCGTTGGTGATCGGCGAGGCGTCCAGCAGCAGGCTCTGGCCGTTGAGCTGCATCTCGCGCATCGGCAGGTGGAAGTTGTTGTCCAGCAAGGCCTGCAGCAGGCCGGGGTCGTTGAACAGCTCACCCACCGAGCGCCCGGCGGACTCGCGGCCGCACAGGGCGATCAGCGCCGGGTTGGCCAGCAGCACCTTGCCGGCGCTGTCGACCGCCAGCACCGGGTCGCTCATGGCCGCCAGCAGGGCGTCGAGCTGCAGATGGCGGCGCTGGCCGGGGAGGATGTCGACCACGTCCACAGATTGTACGCCGCGGACTTCGAACAGGGCGTCGTGGAGCTCTTCGAGTACTGCGGGGCTGAGGGTCGGGGCGTCGATGTAGACGTTCGGCGGGACCATTTCCACGGCGTCCAGGTTGAGGTTGCGGGCACCGAGCAGGGCGAGGACTTCCTGGGTGATGCCGACGCGGTCGATGAAGCTGACGTGGATGCGCATGGGGGACGGTGCAAGTGGTGGCCTGGGAGGTCGGTAGTATGCCTCAACATCGCTGGGGCCGCTTAGCGGCCCCAGGTTCGAATCACTCCAGATGTTCAGGCTTGATCGGGTCGCCCGACTTCACATCGAGTTTTTCGCGGATATCCTTGAACATCCAGTCATAGATCTTGTGCGGCGAACTCAGATTCTCGAACTTCTTCGGTGGCGGCAGGTATGACTGGGCTCTGCGAGACAACTGCATGAGGAAACTGGGGAGCACTTGATCCTTGGCCAGGAAGAACTTTTCTTCCACCGGCTTGCCTTCGATGCTGCCATGCATGTGGAACTGGATGCCTCTGCCTTCCCTGGCGTCGGAGACCGCTTCGTAATCGACCTTGAGGTCGTAACTGTGATCAGCCGGGTTCAGCGCAGTGCGCTCGATATGTACATGACCTGGCTCGTAGGTGGCCATGGCAGACTCCTCTGGACGGTAAAAATGGCGGACCCGGCAGGCCCGCCCACTGCAATCAACGGTAGCTGATACCTGGCTTTTCGGTGCTCACGCGGGTGCCGGCGACGCCTTTGACGATGCCCTCGATATTCTCCAGCGAGCTGATCACCGCCACCTTGCCGGTGTGCCGGGCAAAATCGCAGGCTGCCTGCACCTTCGGCCCCATGGAGCCGGCGGCAAAGCCGAGGCGTTCGAGTTCGTCGGGGTGGGCCTGGGCGATGGCTTTCTGCGTCGGCTTGCCCCAGTCAATGTAGGCGCCATCGACGTCGGTGGCGATTACCAGAAGGTCGGCTTCCAGCTGTTCGGCCAGCAGCGCCGAGCACAGGTCCTTGTCGATCACCGCCTCGATGCCTTTGAGCTTGCGGTTTTCATCGTACATGGTGGGGATGCCACCACCGCCTGCGCAGATCACGATGCTTTTCTTTTCCAGCAGCCACTTGATCGGGCGGATTTCGAAGATGCGCTTCGGTTTCGGGCTGGCGACCACGCGGCGGTACTTGTCGCCGTCGGCCTTGACCACCCAGCCTTTTTCCTTGGCCAGGCGCTCGGCCTCTTCCTTGCTGTAGACCGGGCCGATGAACTTGCTCGGGTCCTTGAAGGCCGGGTCGTTGGCGTCCACTTCCACCTGGGTCAGCAGGGTGGCGAACGGCACTTCGAAGGCCAGCAGATTGCCCAGCTCCTGTTCGATCATGTAGCCGATCATGCCTTCGGTTTCAGCACCGAGCACGTCGAGCGGGTAGGCTTCGTCGGGCTTGTAGGCCATGCCCTGGAGCGACAGCAGGCCGACCTGGGGGCCGTTGCCGTGGGCGATGACCAGTTCGTTGCCGGGGTGAATCTTGGCGATCTGCTCGGTGGCGGTGCGGATATTGGCGCGCTGGTTGTCAGCGGTCATGGGCTCGCCACGGCGCAGCAGGGCGTTGCCGCCCAGTGCAACAACGATACGCATGGGGAATGTCCTTTAACGAAGAGGGAAGGGCGCCGCCCCATGGGCAGGGGCGGCGCGGGCGGCTTACAGGTCAGCCAGGGTCGAAACCAGGATCGCCTTGATGGTGTGCATGCGGTTTTCCGCCTGCTCGAAGGCGATGCACGCCGGCGACTCGAACACGTCATCGGTCACTTCGATACCGTTGGCCAGGTCCGGGTACTGTTCGGCAATCTGCTTGCCGACCTTGGTCTCGGAGTTGTGGAAGGCTGGCAGGCAGTGCATGAACTTGGTCCGTGGGTTGCCGCTGGCTTTCATCAGCTCCTTGTTCACCTGATAGGGCTTGAGCTGCTTGATGCGCTCGCCCCAGGCTTCGATCGGCTCGCCCATCGAGACCCAGACGTCGGTGTGGATGAAGTCGACGCCCTTGACCGCGGCCTTGGGGTCTTCGGTCAGGGTGATGCGTGCGCCACTTTCTTCGGCGTACTTGTGGCAACGCTCGACCAGGTCGTCATGTGGCCACAGCGCCTTGGGCGCGGCGATGCGTACGTCCATGCCGAGCTTGGCGCCGATCAGCAGCAGCGAGTTGCCCATGTTGTTGCGGGCGTCGCCCAAGTAGGCGTAGCTGATGTCGTGCAGAGGCTTGTCGCTGTGCTCTCGCATGGTCAGCACGTCGGCGATCATCTGGGTCGGGTGGTATTCGTCGGTCAGGCCGTTGAACACCGGTACGCCGGCAAACTTGGCCAGCTCTTCGACGATTTCCTGCTTGAAGCCGCGGTACTCGATGGCATCGTACATGCGCCCGAGCACGCGGGCGGTGTCCTTCATGCTTTCCTTGTGGCCGATCTGCGAGGAGTTGGGGTCGATGTAGGTGACGTTGGCGCCCTGGTCATAGGCGGCGACTTCGAAGGCGCAGCGGGTGCGGGTCGAGGTCTTCTCGAAGATCAGGGCGATGTTGTTGCCCTTCAGGTGCTGCTGCTCGGTGCCGGTGTACTTGGCGCGCTTGAGGTCGCGCGACAGGTCCAGCAGGTAGCGCAGCTCGCGGGTGGTGTGGTGTTCGAGGCTGAGCAGGTTGCGGTTGTGAATGTTGAACGCCATGACTTTTCTCCTTGAATTCGGTGATGTCCCGGCCGCCACTTCGTGAGTGCGGCCGGGCGTGATGGGCGTTAGTAGTCGATTGGGTCGCGCACGATCGGGCAGGTCATGCAGTGGCCACCGCCCCGGCCCCGGCCCAGCTCGCCGGCGCTGATGGTGATGACCTCGATGCCGGCCTTGCGCAGCAGGGTGTTGGTGTAGGTGTTGCGGTCGTAGCCGATGACCACGCCTGGCTCGATGGCCACCACGTTGTTGCCGTCATCCCACTGTTCGCGTTCGGCGGCGAAGCTGTTGCCGCCGGTCTCGACCACGCGCAGGCCATCCTTGAGACCAAGCTGTTCGCCGACCACTTCGATGAACGACTTGTTGATGCGGCGCACGTCCATGCCGTAGGGCTTGCTTTCGTCTGGCCGAATGATGAATGGCACGATCTCTTTCACCACTTCCGGGAAGACCGTGATCAGGTCGCGGTCGCAGAAGCTGAACACGGTGTCCAGGTGCATGGCGGCGCGGGACTTCGGCAGGCCGGCGACGATGACTTCCCTGACCGCGCCCTTGGCGAACAAGTTGCGAGCGAGCTGGCCGATGGCCTGGCGAGAGGTACGCTCGCCCATGCCGATCAGCACGATGCCGTTGCCGATTGGCATCACGTCGCCACCTTCGAGGGTGGACGAGCCATGCTCCTTGTCCGGGTCGCCGTACCAGACTTCGAAGTCGGCGTTGGTGAACTCTTTGTGGAACTTGTAAATGGCGGTGGTCAGCAGGGTTTCCTGGCGACGTGCTGGCCAATACATCGGGTTCAGCGTCACGCCTCCGTAGATCCAGCAGGTGGTGTCGCGGGTGAACTGGGTGTTGGGCAGCGGCGGCAGGATGAAGCTGGAGTGGCCCAGGTAGTCGTTGTACATCTTGACCACATCGGCGCCTTCACTCTGCGGCAGGTCCTGACCTGCCACACCGCCGATCAGGAACTCGGCCAGGTGGCGCGGATCGAGGCCTTCGAGCCAGCTGCGCACTTCGTTTTTCAGGCCCACGCCGACGGTGTCATCGGTGATCTTGCGGTCGAGGATCCACTTCAGGGCTTCGGGTTGCTGGACGATGTCGGTCAGCAGGTTGTGCATTTCCAGCACGTCGACGCCGCGCTCGCGCATCTTGGTCACGAAGTCGAAATGGTCACGCTTGGCCTGATCGACCCAGATCACATCGTCAAACAGCAATTCATCACAGTTGCTTGGCGTCAGCCGCTTGTGTGCCAGGCCCGGTGCGCAAACCATTACCTTGCGCAGTTTGCCGGCTTCGGAGTGGACACCGTACTTCTGTTTTTCAGCGGACATGGTTTCATTCCTCCAATTGAACGAAGACGTGGGTCAAAGGGTCAGGAAGCCGTCATACAGGCCGAAGGCTGCCACCAGGGCGCCGATGACCACGGCTGCGAAGATCAGTTTTTCCACGTTGGTGAAGATCGGTTGGCCTACTTCACGCTTGGCCTTGGCGAACAGGATCGCGCCAGGGGCGTAGAGCAGGGCCGAGAGCAGCAGGTATTTCACGCCGCCGGCATACAGCAGCCAGATGGCGTACAGCAGGGCGATGGCGCCGATGAACAGGTCTTTCTTGCGTTCTGCCAGGGCTTGTTCGTAGGTTTCGCTGCGCAGCGCCAGCAGGAAGGCATAAGCCGCCGACCACAAGTAGGGCACCAGGATCATCGAGGTGGCGAGGTAGATCAGCGACAGGTAGGTACTGCTGGAGAACAGGGTGATGACCAGGAAGATCTGCACCATGGCGTTGGTCAGCCACAGGGCGTTGGCCGGCACATGGTTGGCGTTCTCGCGGCGCAGGAACTCCGGCATGGTGTGGTCCTTGGCGGCGGCGAACATGATCTCGGCGCACAGCAGCACCCACGACAGCAGGGCCCCGAGCAGCGAGATGATCAGGCCGACGCTGATCAGCACCGCGCCCCAGTGACCGACCACGTGTTCAAGCACGGCGGCCATCGACGGGTTCTGCAGCTTGGCCAGCTCCGGTTGGGTCATGATGCCCAGCGACAGCACGTTGACCAGTACCAGGAACAGCAGCACGGTGACGAAGCCGATGACCGTGGCCTTGCCCACGTCTGAGCGTTTTTCCGCACGGGACGAGAAGATGCTTGCGCCCTCAATGCCGATGAACACCCACACGGTGACCAGCATCATGTTGCGCACCTGGTTCATCACGCTGCCCAGGTCTGGCGTGCCCACCGCCCAGATGTCGGCGGTGAAGATGTCGAGCTTGAAGGCGAACAGGCAGATCAAGGCGAACAGCACCAGCGGCACGACCTTGGCCACGGTGGTGACCAGGTTGATGAACGCCGCTTCCTTGATGCCGCGCAGTACCAGGAAGTGAACGGCCCAGAGCAGCACCGAGGCACCGATGATCGCCGCCGGGGTGTTGCCTTCTCCGAAGACCGGGAAGAAATAACCGAGGGTGCTGAACAGCAGCACGAAGTAACCAACGTTGCCCAGCCAGGCACTGATCCAGTAGCCCCAGGCTGAAGAAAAGCCCATGTAGTCGCCGAAGCCGGCCTTGGCGTAGGCGTATACGCCGCCGTCCAGGTCAGGCTTGCGGTTGGCCAGGGTCTGGAACACGAACGCCAGGGTCAGCATGCCGACCGCAGTGATCGCCCAGCCAATCAATACCGCCCCAACCCCCGCACTGGCGGCCATGTTTTGCGGCAGCGAGAAGATCCCGCCACCAATCATCGAACCGACTACGAGAGCAACTAACGCGCCGAGTTTTAGTTTTCCGGATGAATCAGACATTTAACAACTCCTGCCAGGAGAAAGTTGACGACAGAATAAATCCGACGCCTGGGCCAAGACCTGACTCAGGTCAGTGCTTGGCGATGCGAGGTAGGAAATTTCCTACGCGCAACTCCTGGAGAGTGCCGACTGCTCAGCTGCAGGCCCTTTGCGCTGGCATCTCCATGTCCTTCTAGAGCAAACGCTCCGTTTGGCCTGCGACTTCTGACGCTAGCCGTTTTTGCCGCGTTCGCAAATTTTTCACAAGAATTTCGAGTTTTATCAGATTCTTTTCCGGTTGCCTGGCAGCTGCTAGTTTTACAGGGAATGTGGCGATAGACATTATGGTTATTAATGCTATAGGTTTAATGGTTTTGGCCATATAAGTAACAGCATTTATATGGTGCCCATGACTGTTGCAAACGCATGACAGCACGTAAAAAAGGAAGCCCCATGAGCGAACCCGGACAAAAGCTGCGACTGGGTGCACTGATTGCACTGGTGGTGGGCTCGATGATTGGTGGCGGCATCTTCTCGCTGCCGCAAAACATGGCCGCCCGTGCCGATGTCGGCGCTGTGCTGATCGGCTGGGCGATCACGGCAGTGGGCATGCTGGCACTGGCCTTCGTGTTCCAGACCCTGGCCAACCGCAAGCCCGAGCTGGACTCGGGGGTATATGCCTATGCCAAGGCCGGCTTCGGCGAGTACATGGGGTTCTCTTCCGCCTGGGGTTACTGGATCAGCGCCTGGCTGGGCAACGTTGGTTACTTCGTGCTGCTGTTCAGCACCCTGGGCTTCTACTTCCCAGTGTTTGGCGAAGGCAACACGCCCATTGCCATCGGCTGTGCCTCGCTGCTGTTGTGGGCGGTGCACTTCCTGGTGCTGCGTGGCATCAAGGAAGCGGCGTTCATCAACCAGGTGACCACCGTGGCCAAGGTGGTGCCATTGCTGATCTTCGTGGTCATCGCCGCCTTTGCCTTCCGTGCCGACATCTTCACCCGTGATATCTGGGGCTTGAGCAATCCACAGTTCGGCAATGTGCTGGACCAGGTGCGCAACATGATGCTGGTCACGGTGTTCGTGTTCATCGGTATCGAGGGCGCCAGTGTGTATTCCGGGCGGGCGCAGCGCCGCTCGGACGTCGGCAAGGCCACGGTGATCGGGTTTCTCGGGGTGCTGGCGCTGCTGGTGCTGGTCAACGTGTTGTCGCTGGGGGTGATGACCCAGCCGGAGCTGGCCGGGTTGCAGAACCCGTCGCTGGCCTCGGTGCTGGAGCATATCGTCGGCCCTTGGGGTGCCTTGCTGATCAGTATTGGCCTGGCGGTATCGCTGCTCGGTGCCTTGCTGTCGTGGGCCCTGCTGTGTGCAGAAATTCTTTACGCCACGGCGCGTGACAAGACCATGCCGCGCTTCCTGGCCAAGGAGAACGCCAACCATGTGCCGGCCAATGCCCTGTGGCTGACCAACTGCATGATCCAGGGCTTCCTGCTGATCACGCTGATTTCAGAAGGTACCTATACCAGCCTGATCTACCTGGCATCGTCGATGATTCTGGTGCCCTATCTGTGGTCGGCGGCCTATGCCGTGCTGCTGGCCTGGCGCGGGGAAAGCTACGAAGGGCAGGCAGGGCTGCGGCGCAAGGACCTGCTGGTGGCCGCGCTGGCGCTGCTGTATGCGGTGTGGCTGCTGTATGCGGGCGGCCTCAAGTACCTGCTGCTGTCGGCACTGCTCTATGCCCCAGGGGTAATCCTCTTTGCCCGGGCCAAGCACGAGCAAGGGCAGACGCTGTTCACCACCTGGGAGAAGCTGATTTTCGCGGCAGTGCTGGCGGGCGCGGCGCTGGCTGCCTACCTGCTGTATTCAGGGCTGTTGAGCTTGTGAGGTAGAGGGGCAGGGCTGTTCAGGGCGAGACCAGATCCACAGGTTGCCCAGGGTCATGCCGGCAATCGCCAGAAACACCGGCCAGTGGTGCTCGAGGAAGACCAGCATCAAGCCTGCGCACAGCAGCATGCTGACGGTGGCACTGACCTTGGCACGACGCTGGATCACCTTGCCGTTGCGCCAGTTGTACAGGATCGGCCCGAACAGGCGATGGTTTTCCAGCCAGGCAGACAGGCGCGGCGAACTGCGCGTCGCGGCCCAGGCGGCCAGCAGGATGAACTCGGTGGTCGGCAGGCCGGGGATGACGATGGCGACCAGGCCTATCCCCAAGCTTACGTAAGCCAGGATGCCATATAGCAGGCGGGACAGTTTCGAGCGGGCGGGTCGGGTCATGGTCTCACTGCAAAAAACGTCCGGCCACCGGAGAGGCGGCCGGTTGATGCGTCTCAGGCCAGCGCGGCATCCGCGGCATAGGCATGCTTGAGCAGTTCGGTGAAGCGCTCGAAGGCGGCAACTGCTGCACGCTCGGCGGCGGCATCTTCCTCGGGCGACAGCTCCAGGCCATCGAGGATACGGGTGAACTGCTTCCAGCCTTCGGCACGGCCACCGGCCGGCTCGCCGAGGTGGCGGGCACCGAAGCTGTCGGACAACTCCAGGGCCACGGCACGCTTGATCAGAAACGCAGCGCCAAGTTTGGAGCCTTCCGAGACGAAGATCCAGCCCATGGCTTCACCCAGGGTCGGATTGTGCAGGGCACCGGGAACGGCGGCCGGGACTTCGGTGTTCAGGTCGGCGAGATCCAGGCGGGCCTGTTCGGCGCGGCAGCGCTCGGCCAGGTCAGGGACGATGGCGATCAGTTGCGGGTCGTTGTACAGGGCCTGCAGTTCGGCCTGGAACAGGTATTGGGCGACGACGAAGCGGGCGAAGCTTTCGCGGCTGTCGAATGGCGCATGGGATTTGACCAGGGCGTCGAGCTCGCTGTGCGGAGCGTGGGTGGCCTGGTTCAGGCGTTGCGAGCGCAGGGCTGGGCGGTCGGTCATGGGCGTGTCCTTGGTAAATGAGGGCGTCTAGTGACAAGACGAAACAGCGGGGCGGGGAGAGTAAAAAAACTTGGGTCTGTCTTGAGTGCTGCAGCGCCTGTGGGATCGCGCGCCGCGCGATCCCACAGGCGCCGCAACGCTATAGCCCTACATCAGATATCCCACACCACATTGACGGCGAAGTTGCGCCCCGGCATGGTCAGGCGGTCGAGGTTGGCCGGCTGGGTCACGCCAGCTTCACCCTGGCCGTCGTAGCCACGCACCGAATCCCACTGCCAGTAGTTCTTGTCGGTCAGGTTGTACAGCCCAGCGTTGACAGTGACGTCGTCGGTCACCTTGTAGAAGCCGCTCAGGTCCAGCACGCCGTAACCCGGAGTGCGGAACTGCGAGCTCTGGCCGTCCGGCGCGAAGAACGTGGTGTCGTCGACACGGGTCTTGCGCTTGACCAAGGTCCAGCTCAGCAGGCCACCATAGTTCGGCTGCTCGTAACCCAGGCCGAACACGCCGGTCAGCGGGTTGACGCTGTTCAGCGGCTGGCCGTTGTCATCGTTGCGGCCATAGGCGTAGGCGATCGAACCCTGGGTGTACAGGCCCTGCGGCGCACCGAAGTGGTCGAGGTTCAGGCGGCCCTTGATCTCGGCGCCCTTGATGGTGGCGTGCTTGATGTTGTTGGCCTGGAACGTGGTTTCCAGGTTGGCCGACTGTACGGCGTCTTCGTCGATGAAGTCGCGGTACTTGTTGTAGAACACCGCCACGTCGAAGTTGCCGGCGTCGAAGTTGCCGCGCAGGCCGGTTTCGTAGCTCTTGCTCTTTTCCGGTTCGAGGCCGGGGTTGCCCTGCACGCTGTAGCCCAGGGTCGGGTTTTCAAAACGCCCGTACATCGACTTTGCCGTCGGGGTACGGAAACCTTCGGCGTACTGGCCGTACCAGGTGTAGTGGTCGTTGAAGGCATAGGTCAGGCCGAACTTGGGCGAGACGCGGTGCCACTTCTTGTCCGAGTCGTCGAGGCTGTTTGGAGCGGTGCCTGAGCCCTGGATACCACGCAGGAACTCCTCGGTGAACTTCGGCTCCATGCGTGTGTAGTCGTAGCGCGCGCCGGGCATGAAGGTCCAGTTGTTCCAGCGGATTTCATCCTGCACGAACAGGCTGTAGGTGTTCACGGTCGGGTCCGGGAAGTCACTAACCAGTGCCTGGGCATCGCTGGTGCTGACCTGGCCGATGACGCGGCAGGTGCCACCGACTGCCAGGCAGGTGCCGGTGCCACTGCGCGAACCGGTGACCTTCTCGTGCTTGAGGGTGGTGCCGTAGGTCAGCAGGTGGTCGGTGGCGCCGACGCTGAAGGCCTTGTCCAGCTGGGCGTCGAACACCCACTGGCGGTCCTTGTAGGTGGTGTCGCGGGTGCGCAGCACGGTGCGGCTGAACGGGAAGTAGACTTCCTCGGTGCTCTGGTCGGTCTTGGCGATCTGGTAGTTCAGGCTCCATTTCACGTGGTCGGCGACCAGCGAATCCAGGCCGAACTCATGGTTGATGCCGAAGCGCTCACGGGTCACGGTGTCGTTGCCGGTGCGGCTGCGGTACATGCCCAGGCCGGTGCCGTTGGTGAACGGGCCACCGACGGCGCTGAGGATGTTCTGGTCGCGGTCATCCTTGTAACGTTCGTAGGTCAACCCCAGGCGGGCATCGTCGGCGTAGTTCCAGCCGAGCTTGGCCAGGACGTTGGTAGTGCGCACGTCTTGCGGATTGGCCTCGGTGCGCGACAGGCCGGTGCCACCATGGCTACCGTAGGATTCGGTTTCGTGACCATTGCGCTGGCTCAGGTGCAGCAGGCCGTCGAAATCGCCGGTGCGGCCAGCCACGGTAGCCGAGGTCAGCCAGCTCTCATCGGCTGAGCTGTAGCCGGTCTTCAGGCGCGCGCCGACGTCCTTGCCTGGCTTGATGATATCGTCCGGGTCGAGGGTGAAGTAGCTTACCGCGCCGCCGATGGCGTTGCTGCCGTACAGCACCGAAGCCGGGCCGCGGAGTATCTCCACGCGCTTGACGATCTCGGGGTCGACGTAGTTGCGCTGGGTCTGGGCGTAAGGGCCGTAGAAGAAGCTGTCGGGGATCGATACGCCGTCAACCTGGGTGAGCACGCGCTCACCGTCGATGCCGCGGATGTTGTAGCCGTTCAGGCCGCTGCGCTGGCCGGTGCCCCCCACCGAGACACCCGGTTCGTATCGCACCAGCTCCTGGATGTTGTTGACGTTCTGCCGGTCCAGTTGCTCACGGGTCTGCACGCTCACGGTGCTTGGCACCTGGCTCACGTCCTGGGCGCTACGGGTGGCGCTGACGGTCATCTGCTGCAGGGCGATGACGTTGCCCGCCGACTGTCGTTCGAGCACCACGTTGCCGTTGCTGATCTTGCGCAAGCCCAGGCCGGTGCCCTGGAGCAGGCGCTTGAGTGCAGCTTCCGGCGCCAGCGAACCCTGTACACCCGGCGATGCCACGCCGTCGGCCAGTTCGGCGCTGAAGCCGACCTGCCAGCCAGTGACCTTGCTGAAGGCATTGATCGCTTCGACCAGCGGCTGCTGGGCGATGCTGAAGCGGTAGTCGCCCATGCGCGGGCTGCTGGCCTGGGCCGGTTCGGCGGCCAGCGCCGGCAGGCTGCAGGCACCGCTGGCGAGCAGAGCCAGTGTCAGCAGCGACAGCTGACCGGTACGGCGGGGAAGGGTGGACGGGCGAGATGGACCTGTGGACATCGAAAGCGCTCCCTGACGCGCGAACTGTTATAGGTGATTACCGTTCTTGTTTTTAAACAAGAATCAGTTGCATTGGCTATAACGAGACGAGCGGGGAGACGCGATCGCGTAAAAAAACTTGTCGCTCAGTTGATGATCACCACGGCGGGTAATTCGTGCAGTTGCGCCGAGGTGATGTGGGCCAGGGCGCGCAGGGTTTCCAACGGCTGATCGAGGCGGTAGTTGCCAGTCACCGCCATGTCGCCGAGGTGGTCGTTGCGGTTGATGATCCAGCCAGGGTAATAGCGGCGCACTTCGGCCAGCACCTGGCTCAACGGGCAGTTCTCGAACACCAGGCGGCCGTCGACCCAGGCCAGGTCCCTGTGCATGTCCGGGCGCTGGCGCTGGCCGAAACCCTGCGGGCCGACACTGATGCTGTCGCCGGCACTGAGGCGGATGCGCTGGTCGAGTGCCCCCTGCAGGTCGACGTCGCCGCGCTGCACGCGAACCTGTGCCTCGCCGTCGAGGTAGCGCACGGCAAAATCGGTGTCGCGTACCTGTGCACGCACGGGGCCTGCCTGCACTTCCAGCGGCAGCTGGGCGCCACCGGGCACCTGGAAGTACGCCTCGCCTTGTAGCAGGCGTGCGACCTGGCGGCCGCCCTGCTGGTCGCTGGCGAAGGCGGAATTGGTGTTGAGCAGGACCTTGGCGCCGTTATCCAGCTCCAGACGCTGGCGTTCACCGACCACGGTCAGGTGGTCGGCCTGCAGGCGCACCGGCAGGTTGCCGAAGGTGAACAGCCCCACCAACAGCACGGCGGCGGTCGCCAGTGGCTTCCAGTGCGCGCGCAGGCGGCCGCGCAGCGAGCGGCGCTGGTGCTGGTGCATGTGCATGGCGGCCTGGCGCAGCGGGGTGCCGTTCCACAAGGCTTCAGCCTCGACATAGGCCTCGGCGTTTTCCGGAGCTGCGCTGAGCCATTGCTCGAAGGCGAGGGTGTCGGCTTCGCTGGCGCACTGCAGGCGAACGAGCCAGTCCAGCGCCTCGTCCAGCGCACGGGCGCGGGCGTCGGGCCCGGTGGCTGGCGGGCGAGTGACGGGGCTGTCGGTCACGGTGGGTCCTTGCAGGTATTTTTGCGAATGATCAAGGCTTGGGCGAAGCATGGCAAGCGCCATGCAGCATTCGGCACGCCTGCGGTCGGCTCATTTGAGACGGTCGGCCACGCCCATGCAGATGGCCATGATCAGTTTCAGTTCCTTCTGTACCGTGCTGGCCGAGACCTGCAGTTGCTCGGCAATTTCCAGGTAGCTGGCGCCGTGCAGGCGGCTGAGGATGAAAATGCGCTGCTGGCGCTCGGTCAGCTGGTTGAGGCTGACGCTCAGGTGCTTGAGCAGTTGTTCGGCGTGGGCGGCGTCCTCACTGCTACCCAGCGGGGAGGCGACATTGTGCAGCACCTCGTCGGGCACATCGTCGACCAGCATGCGCGACTGCACCCGCCGCGTGCGCAGGTGGTCCAGGGCGAGGTTGCGGGCGGTCTGGAACACGAAGGGCTCGAGGTGTTCGATGGGCCGCTCGCCCAAGGCGCGGGACACCCGCAGGTAGGTTTCCTGCAGCAGGTCCTCGGCGGTGTTGGGGTTGCCTACCATGCGTTGCAGGGTGCGCAGCAGGGAAAGGCGCTGGACGAGGAAGACGGAGTTGAACCGGGACTGACTCACGGGGTGACCTGGCCGACGAAAGGTTAATGATAATGCTTATCATCTCGTAGTCAGGTCAAGCCTGGATTTGTTAGAAAAAGGTAAAGATTGTATGGGGGCGGGGTGTTCGACTTGGGATTCTCAGCGCTTATGAGACCGAGCGCCGCCCGCGCAGCGCTCGGTCTCATAAGCGGCAAAAATCTCCAGTCAGGAGCCCTTCAGCGCGCGCTGGCCAATGCCAGACAGTTATCCAGCATCCGGTTGGAGAACCCCCACTCGTTGTCATACCAAGCCAGCACCTTGAGCATCCTCCCGTTGGCGCGGGTATGGTTGGCATCGAAGATCGACGACAGCGGGTTGTGGTTGAAGTCGCACGACACCAGCGGCAGGGCGTTGTAACCGAGCACCTTGGAGTGCCGGCTGGCTTCGAGGAACAGCTGGTTGACCTGCTCGGCGGTGGCCTCGCGCTTGAGGTTGACGGTCAAGTCGACCAGCGACACGTTGATCACCGGCACCCGCACCGCCATGCCGGTGAGCTTGCCGGCCAGTTCCGGCAGCACCAGGCCCACGGCTTCGGCGGCGCCGGTCTTGCTCGGGATCATCGACTGGGTGGCCGAGCGGGCGCGGTATGGGTCGCTGTGATAGACGTCGGTCAGCACCTGGTCGTTGGTGTAGGCGTGGATGGTGGTCATCAGCCCCTGTTCGATGCCGAACTCGCGGTGCAGCACCTGGGCGATCGGCGCCAGGCAGTTGGTGGTGCACGAGGCGTTGGAGATGACCTGGTGCGAAGCCCGCAGGATATCGTGGTTGACCCCGTACACCACGGTGGCATCGACGCCCTTGCCCGGCGCCGAGACGATCACCTTGCCGGCGCCCGCAGCCAGGTGCGCGGCGGCCTTGGCACGGTCGGTGAACAGCCCGGTGCATTCGAACACCACGTCGATCGCTTCGGCCTTCCAGGGCAGTTCGGCCGGGTTGCGGATGGCACTGACCGCGATACGGTCACCATTGACCGTCAGGCTTTCATGGTCGGCCTCGACCAGCGCATCGAATGTGCCGTGGACGCTGTCATATTTGAGCAGGTGGGCGTTCATCGCGCTGTCACCCAGGTCGTTGATGGCGACGACCTGCAGGTCCTGGCGGTAGCCTTGGGTATACAGTGCGCGCAGGACATTGCGCCCGATGCGGCCGAATCCATTGATGGCGATACGTAGGGTCATGGCAGTACCTCTGGCGGTCCGAGTGAAACCTGTGGCAAAAAGGCGGTTCACTGAAACGGTTTTGTTGTTGGAATTACAAGATTATTCACTCGAAGATAGAAAACAAGCCTTTTTGATGGCAGTATTTTGTTTAAACATACAACGAGTGGTTGGGCACAGTGCCTCCCCCGATATCGCGAGCCCCTCTACCTTGAGCCTAGGCCGCAATCGTTTGGAGGGGAAATGCCCGGTAAACCGCCCTTACAATTAGCCTGGAGTCCAGTACATGCATCCGCGCATCCTTGAGGTCACCCAGCGGCTGATCGAACGCAGCCGAGCCACCCGCGAACGCTACCTGCAGCTGATTCGTGGCGCGGCCAGTGACGGGCCCATGCGTGCCAGCCTGCAGTGCGCCAACTTCGCCCATGGCGTGGCCGGTTGCGGTGCCGAGGACAAGCAGACCCTGCGGTTGATGAACGCGGCCAACGTCGCCATCGTCTCGTCCTACAACGACATGCTCTCGGCGCACCAGCCGTACCTGCATTTCCCTGACCAGATCAAGCAGGCCCTGCGCGAGGTCGGCTCGGTCGGCCAGTTCGCCGGTGGCGTGCCGGCAATGTGCGACGGCGTGACCCAAGGCGAGCCAGGCATGGAGCTGGCCATTGCCAGCCGCGAAGTGATCGCTATGTCCACTGCGGTAGCGCTGTCGCACAACATGTTCGACGCTGCGCTGATGCTCGGCATCTGCGACAAGATCGTCCCCGGGCTGATGATGGGCGCGCTGCGCTTCGGCCACTTGCCGACCATCTTCGTGCCGGGCGGGCCGATGGTTTCCGGTATTTCCAACAAGCAGAAGGCTGACGTGCGCCAGCGCTATGCCGAAGGCAAGGCCAGCCGCGAGGAGCTGCTGGAATCGGAAATGAAGTCCTACCACAGCCCCGGCACCTGTACCTTCTACGGCACCGCCAACACCAACCAGCTGGTGATGGAAGTCATGGGCCTGCACCTGCCAGGCGCCTCGTTCGTCAACCCGTACACCCCGCTGCGCGATGCCCTGACCGCCGAGGCAGCGCAACAGGTCACGCGCATGACCAAGGCCAGCGGCAGCTTCATGCCGCTGGGCGAGATCGTCGACGAGAAAGCGCTGGTCAACTCCATCGTCGCCTTGCACGCCACCGGCGGCTCGACCAACCACACCCTGCACATCCCGGCGATCGCCCAGGCGGCCGGCATCCAGCTGACCTGGCAAGACATGGCCGACCTGTCCGAGGTGGTGCCGACCCTGTCCCACGTCTACCCCAACGGCAAGGCCGACATCAACCACTTCCAGGCCGCTGGCGGCATGGCCTTCCTGATCCGTGAACTGCTCGATGCCGGCCTGTTGCACGAAGACGTCAACACCGTGGCTGGCCACGGCCTGCGCCGCTACACCCAGGAGCCGTTCCTCGACAACGGCAAGCTGGTGTGGCGCGAAGGGCCGCAGCAGAGCCTGGACGAGAGCATCCTGCGCCCGGTGGCACGGCCGTTCTCGGCCGAAGGTGGCCTGCGGGTGATGGAAGGCAACCTGGGCCGAGGCGTGATGAAGGTTTCGGCAGTAGCGCCTGAGCATCAGGTGGTCGAAGCGCCGGCACGGGTGTTCCATGACCAGCAGTCGCTGGCCGATGCCTTCAAGGCCGGTGAACTGGAGTGCGATTTCGTTGCCGTGGTGCGCTTCCAGGGCCCGCGCTGCAACGGCATGCCCGAGCTGCACAAGCTGACGCCGTTCCTCGGCGTGCTGCAGGACCGTGGCTACAAGGTTGCGCTGGTGACCGACGGGCGTATGTCGGGCGCCTCGGGCAAGATCCCGGCGGCCATCCACGTTTGCCCCGAGGCGTTCGATGGTGGCCCGCTGGCACGCGTGCGCGATGGTGATATCGTGCGGGTCGATGGTGTCGAAGGCACGCTGCGGGTGATGGTGTCGGCAGAAGAGCTGGCCGGTCGTGACCTGCCGCCCGCGCCTCAGGGCAACGACCTGGGCTGCGGCCGTGAGCTGTTCGGCTTCATGCGCATGGCATTCAGCCCGGCAGAGCAGGGCGCGAGCGCCTTTACCTCGGCTCTGGAGAACCTCAAATGAAGGACCTGCTGGTTGGCGACATCGGTGGCACCAATGCCCGCTTTGCGTTGTGGCGTGACAACCAGCTGTACCAGGTGAAGGTCTTCGCCACGGCGGATTACACCAGCCCGGAGCAGGCCATCGAGGCTTACCTGCAAGGCCACGGCATTGCCCGTGGTGGCCTCGCGGGGGTGTGCCTGGCGGTGGCCGGGCCGGTGGATGGCGATGAATTCCGCTTTACCAACAACCACTGGCGGCTCAGCCACAAGGCGTTCTGCCAGACCTTGCAGGTCGAGCGGCTGCTGCTGATCAACGACTTTTCTGCCCAGGCCCTGGGCATGACCCGCCTGCAACCCGGTGAGTACCGTGAGGTCTGCCCAGGCAAGGCAGACCCGGCGCGGCCCGCGCTGGTGATCGGCCCGGGCACCGGCCTGGGGGTCGGCAGCCTGTTGCGCCTGGGCGAGCAGCACTGGCAGGCGCTGCCGGGTGAAGGCGGGCATGTCGACTTGCCGGTGGGCAACGCCCGCGAGGCGGCGATCCATCAGCAGCTGCACAGCCAGATCGGCCACGTCAGCGCCGAGACCGTGCTGAGCGGTGGTGGCCTGGTGCGTTTGTATCAGGCCCTGTGCGCACTGGATGGCGACACGCCCCGACACACAACGCCTGCGCAGATCACCGATGCGGCGCTGGGCGGCGAGCCACGGGCGCTGGCGGTGATCGAGCAGTTCTGCCGCTTCCTCGGGCGTGTGGCCGGTAACAATGTCCTGACCCTGGGCGCGCGCGGCGGGGTCTATATTGTCGGCGGCGTGATCCCGCGCTTTGCCGAGCTGTTCCTGCGTAGCGGATTTGCCGCCAGCTTTGCCGACAAGGGCTGCATGAGTGGTTATTTTGCAGGTGTGCCGGTTTGGCTGGTAACTGCCGAGTTCTCTGGCTTGCTCGGAGCCGGGGTGGCACTGCAGCAAACCCTGGATCACTGATACGCTCGATCGGCTGCACCGCGACAGCAGGCGAGAAAGACCTGCAACAACAAGAGGGCGGGATACCTTGAGCACTGCCGGAAAGTCCATCCTGATGGTCGATGACGATCAGGAAATTCGTGAATTGCTGCAAACCTACCTGAGCCGTGCCGGCTTCCAGGTCCACGCCGAAGCCGATGGCCAGGGTTTTCGTCGCGCCTTGGAAAACGCTCCCTGCGACCTGGTGATCCTCGACGTCATGTTGCCCGACGAAGATGGCTTCAGCCTGTGCCGCTGGGTGCGCCAGCACCCGCGCCAGTCACGGGTACCGATCATCATGCTGACCGCCAGCTCCGATGAAGCCGACCGCGTCATCGGCCTGGAGCTGGGCGCCGATGACTACCTGGGCAAGCCATTCAGCCCACGTGAATTGCAGGCGCGGATCAAGGCCCTGTTGCGCCGCAGTGAGTTCGGCCAAGCCGCCCCTGTCAGTGTCGTGTTGGCTTTCGACGACTGGCGTCTGGATACCGTCAGCCATCGGCTGTTCCACCGCGATGGTGAAGAGGTGATTCTGTCCGGTGCCGACTTCGCCTTGCTCAAGCTGTTTCTCGATCACCCTCAACAGATCCTCGACCGCGACACCATCGGCAACGCCACCCGAGGCCGCGAGCCGATGCCGCTGGATCGCATCGTCGACATGGCGGTCAGCCGCCTGCGCCAGCGCCTGCGCGACACCGAAAAGCCTGCGCGGCTGATCCGCACCGTGCGTGGCAGTGGTTACCTGCTGGCTGCCCATGTCTGCTGCGCTTCCTGAGCGGCGCTGGCGCCTGCTGCCGCGCTCGCTGCTGGGGCGCATGCTGCTGCTGACCTTGCTCGTGGTGCTGTTGGCTCAGGGCCTGTCGAGCCTGATCTGGGTCGCCCAGCTGCGTGCCAGCCAGCTGCAGGGCCTGCGCGCCAGTGCCGGCAGCCTGGCCCATTCCATGAGCGCCAGCGTCAGCTACTTCCGCTCGCTGCCGGTGGCCTATCGGCCGATGGTGCTCGATCAGTTGCGCAGCATGGGCGGCACGCGCTTCTTCGTGTCGCTCAACGACAAGCCGCTGGACATGCCGGTGTTGCCCATCACGCCACGCAAGCAGGCGGTGATCGACGTGTTCCAGGACGTGCTTCACGAGCGGCTTGGCGAACAGATGGAGATCTCCGTCGAGTTCGTCGCCCCCGATGACCTGCGCATCTTCAACAGTGGCCTGAAGCTCGATGAGCTGCCGCGCTCGTGGGCGCATTACTCGCTGACCCTGGAGCCGCTCAACCCGCCAGTGCTGGTGACCCAGATCCGCCTGGACCAGGGCGAATGGCTGTACATCGCCTCCTTGCTGCCCGAACCCTACACCAGCCTCGAAACCGAACGCCTGCCGCGTCAGCAGATCGGCTTCATCGTCCTGACCACCGTCTTGCTGCTGCTGTTCATCGGCTTGCTGGTGCACTGGCAGAGCTGGCCGCTCAAGCGCCTGGCACGCGCCGCGCGCGAACTGTCGTTGGGCGCCGATGTGGCACCGGTGGCCGAAGGCGGCGGCAGCGAGGTGGTCGAAGTGGGGCGTGCGTTCAACAGCATGCGCGAGCGCATCAGCCGTTACCTGACCGAGCGCTCGCAGTTGTTCAGCGCCATTTCCCACGACCTGCGCACGCCGATCACGCGCTTGCGCCTGCGCGTAGAGCTGCTCGAGGACGAGCGGTTGCAGGCCAAGTTCAGCCAGGACCTCGACGAGCTGGAGCTGCTGGTCAAAGGGGCTCTGCAGTGCGTGAAGGACACTGACATCCACGAGAACATCGAGCCGATAGACCTCAATCAGGTGCTGGAGATTCTCGCCGAGCCATATCTGGGTGACGGCCGTATCACCGTCGAAGGGCAAGCCATGTCGCCATACCCGGGCAAGCCGCTGGCACTGCGCCGTTGTATCGGCAATCTGATCGACAATGCCATCAAGTATGGCGAGCGGGCACACCTGCGGATCATCGACAGCGCCGAGGGCTTCGTGCTGCAAGTGGATGACCAGGGGCCCGGCGTGCCGCAGCAGCAGATGGAGCAGGTGTTCGAGCCGCATTTTCGCCTGGCCGGCAAGCAGCAGGGCTACGGCCTGGGCTTGGGCATCGCACGTAATATCGCCCACAGTCACGGCGGCGAGGTGAGCTTGCTCAACCTGCGCGAAGGCGGTTTGCGGGTGACGCTGTATCTGCCAAGAGGCATGGATTGAGGCGTGTCACCGACTGGTGACACAACCACAGTCCTTCGTGACATCCCGGCCAGGACGGCTGGCTAGACTTCGCAGACGACTGGCAAGGAACGCGCAGGCCCATGAAGCACATCGATCTCCCGTTCGGCAGCTGGCTGGATTCACCGGTTCATGCTGCCTGGCTCATGGCAGAAGGGCAGTGCCTGCTGGCCTTCGCCAAGGCATCGAAGTTGCCAGCCGGCTTCGGCAACCTCGATGCGTCGGGCAACCTCGCGCCGGGTGCCATCGCCGAAACCATGAACACCGCACGCATGACCCATTGCTTCGCCCTCGCGCACATCCAGGGTGTGCCTGGCTGCCAGGCTTACGCCGAGCATGGAGTCGCGGCCTTGCGCGGGGCGTTGCGCGATGCCAGCTACGATGGCTGGTTCGCGCACCCCGAAGGCCTCTACGACAGTGGCAAGGCTGCCTACCTGCATGCATTCGTCGCGCTGGCCGCCAGTTCCGCCAAGGTGGCCGGGATGGCCGGTGCTGAGCAGTTGCTGGAGGACGCCGTAGGGGTAATCGATGCGCACTTCTGGTGCGAGCAGGAGGGCGCCCTGCGTGAAACCTTCTCCCGCGCCTGGCAGCTGCCTGAAGCCTACCGTGGCGCCAACAGCAACATGCACGCTACCGAGGCGTTCCTGGCCCTGGCCGATGCCACCGGCAACACACTGTGGCTGCAACGGGCGTTGCGCATTGCCGAACGCATCATCCACACCCATGCCGCTGCCAACGGCCATCGGGTCATCGAGCATTTCGACGCGTTCTGGCAGCCAGTGCCGCACTATAACCTGGAGCATCCGGCCGACCACTTCCGCCCTTACGGCACAACGCCGGGGCATGCCATGGAATGGGCACGCCTGCTGCTGCACCTGGAGGCCAGCCTGCACTTGGCTGGTCTCCCTGTACCCGATTGGCTGCTGGCCTGCGCCCGTGGCCTGTTCGACAGCGCCTGTCGTCACGCCTGGCATGCCGATGGCGAACCTGGCTTCGTCTACACCCTGGACTGGGACAACCGCCCTGTGGTCAGACAGCGCCTGCACTGGGTGCATGCCGAGGCGAGCGCTGCCGCCGCCGCGCTGTTGCGCAGAACCGGCGAAGCCAATTATGAGAAGTGGTACCACTGTTTCTGGGGGTTCATCGACAACCATTTCATCGACCGTGCCGGCGGCAGCTGGCACCACGAACTCGATGCGAACAATCGCCCTGCCGGCACCATCTGGCCGGGCAAGCCGGACCTGTATCACGCGTATCAGGCGGTTCTGCTGCCGGTTTTACCCCTGGCACCCAGCCTGGCAACGGCAATTTCGCGTTATGTAACCAAACGATGACATTCGCGCATCGCTTCGTTACCTGGCGAGGCGGGCGCGCTGATTAGACTCCATGCAATGCAAGCGATCGACTTGCCCGGCATAACAACAAGAAAGGTACTCCGATGAATTCGACTCTCCGCCTCGCTGCCGCGATCTCCCTCGCCTCGCTCTTGCCGCTCAGTGCCTCCGCCGCCGAATCCAAAGGCAGCGTCGAAGTGGTGCACTGGTGGACCTCCGGTGGCGAAAAAGCCGCTGTGGATGTGCTCAAGGCCCAGGTCGAGAAAGACGGCTTCACCTGGAAGGACGGCGCTGTCGCAGGTGGCGGTGGTGCCACGGCCATGACCGTGCTCAAGAGCCGCGCAGTAGCCGGCAATCCGCCTGGTGTCGCGCAGATCAAGGGGCCGGACATCCAGGACTGGGCCGCTACCGGGCTGCTCGACGCCGATGTGCTCAAGGACGTCGCCAAGGAAGAAAAGTGGGATTCGCTGCTCGACAAGAAGGTCGCCGACACCGTGAAGTACGACGGTGACTATGTCGCGGTGCCGGTCAACATCCACCGCATCAACTGGTTGTGGATCAACCCTGAGGTATTCAAGAAGGCCGGCATCGACAAGGCACCGACCACCCTCGACGAATTCTACGCCGCTGCCGACAAGCTCAAGGCTGCCGGTTTCATTCCTCTCGCCCATGGCGGCCAGCCCTGGCAGGACAGCACGGTCTTCGAGAGCGTGGTGTTGGCGGTGATGGGGGTGGAGGGTTACAAGAAAGCGTTGGTCGAGTTGGATGAGAAAGCCCTGACCGGCCCCGAGATGGTCAAGTCGCTCGCCGAACTCAAGAAAGTCGCCACCTATATGGATCCTGACGGCAAGGGCCAGGACTGGAACCTCGAAGCGGCCAAAGTCATCAACGGCAAGGCCGGCATGCAGATCATGGGCGACTGGGCCAAGAGCGAGTGGACCCTGGCGAAGAAGACCGCCGGCAAGGATTACCAGTGCGTGCCGTTCCCCGGCACGGACAAGGCATTCCTGTACAACATCGACTCGCTGGTGGTGTTCAAGCAGAACGACAAGGGCACTGCCGCCGGGCAGCAGGACATCGCCCGCAAGGTGTTGGGTGAAGACTTCCAGAAGGTCTTCAGTATCAACAAGGGCTCGATCCCGGTGCGCAACGACATGCTTGCCGACATGGGCAAGTACGGCTTCGACGCCTGTGCCCAGACCTCCGCCAAGGACTTCCTCGCCGACGCCAAGAGCGGCGGCCTGCAGCCGAGCATGGCGCACAACATGGCCACCACGCTGGCCGTGCAGGGCGCCTTCTTCGATGTGGTAACCAACTACATCAATGACCCCAAGGCCGACCCGGCCGATGCGGCGAAGAAGCTGGCGGCGGCGATCAAGGCGGCCAAGTAAGCCATTCGCGGGCATGCCCGCTCCCACAGGTTCGGCGCCCTGCCCAGGACCTGTGGTGAGCAGGCCCACTGTGGGAGCGGGCATGCCCGCGAAGCGGTGCAAAGCACCGCCCGTACCTCGAGATTCACAACATGACAACAACAACCGCCCAACTGCGGGCCTCCCCCCTGGATGCGCTGCAGCGCTGGCTACCGAAACTGGTGCTGGCGCCGAGCATGTTCATCGTCCTGGTGGGCTTCTACGGCTACATCCTGTGGACCTTCATCCTCTCCTTCACCACTTCGACCTTTCTGCCGACCTACAAGTGGGCAGGCCTGGCGCAGTACGCCCGGTTGTTCGACAACGACCGCTGGTGGGTGGCAAGCAAGAACCTGATGCTGTTCGGTGGCCTGTTCATCACCATCAGCCTCGCCATCGGCGTGCTGCTTGCCGTGCTGCTGGACCAGCGCATCCGCCGCGAAGGCTTCATCCGCACCATTTACCTGTACCCCATGGCGTTGTCGATGATCGTCACCGGTACCGCCTGGAAGTGGCTGCTCAACCCCGGCATGGGCCTGGACAAGTTGCTGCGCGACTGGGGTTGGGAGGGCTTTCGCCTGGACTGGCTGATCGACCCTGACCGGGTGGTGTACTGCCTGGTGATCGCCGCGGTGTGGCAGGCTTCGGGCTTCATCATGGCGATGTTCCTCGCCGGCCTGCGCGGGGTTGACCCGTCGATCATCCGCGCTGCACAGATCGACGGTGCCAGCCTGCCGCGCATCTACTGGACCGTGGTGCTGCCCAGCCTGCGCCCGGTGTTCTTCAGTTCGCTGATGATTCTTTCGCACATTGCCATCAAGAGCTTCGACCTGGTGGCGGCAATGACAGCCGGTGGCCCGGGCTACTCCTCCGACCTGCCGGCAATGTTCATGTACTCCTTCACTTTCAGCCGCGGCCAGATGGGCATGGGCTCGGCCAGTGCCATCCTCATGCTCGGGGCGATCCTGGCGATCCTCGTGCCGTACCTGTACTCGGAGCTGCGGAGCAAGCGCCATGCATAGTCTTTCGGAAAAACCAGCGCTGAGCCTGAGCCGCATCACGATCCATGCGGTGCTGCTGATCGCCGTGCTGTTGTACCTGGTGCCGCTGGTGGTGATGCTGCTGACCAGCTTCAAGTCGCCGGAAGACATCAGCACCGGCAACCTGCTGAGCTGGCCCGCCGTGATCACTGGCATCGGCTGGGTCAAGGCCTGGGGCACGGTCAGTGGTTACTTCTGGAACTCGATCATGATCACCGTGCCGGCGGTGCTGATCTCTACCAGCATCGGTGCACTGAATGGCTATGTGTTGTCGATGTGGCGCTTTCGCGGCTCGCAGCTGTTCTTCGGCCTGCTGCTGTTCGGTTGCTTCCTGCCGTTCCAGACAGTGTTGCTGCCGGCGTCGTTCACCCTTGGCAAGCTGGGCCTGGCCAGCACCACCAGCGGCCTGGTACTGGTGCACGTGGTCTACGGCCTGGCGTTCACCACGCTGTTCTTCCGCAACTTCTACGTGAGCATCCCCGATGCACTGGTCAAGGCTGCGCGCCTGGACGGCGCCGGCTTCTTCACTATCTTCCGCCGCATCATTCTGCCGATGTCGACACCAATCATCATGGTCTGCCTGATCTGGCAGTTCACCCAGATCTGGAATGACTTCCTGTTCGGCGTGGTGTTCTCCAGCGGCGACTCACAGCCGATCACCGTGGCCCTGAACAACCTGGTCAACACCAGCACTGGGGCCAAGGAATACAACGTCGACATGGCGGCGGCGATGATCGCCGGCCTGCCAACCCTGTTGGTCTACGTGGTGGCAGGCAAATATTTCGTCCGCGGGCTCACGGCCGGCGCGGTCAAGGGGTAAGTCATGGCAACGCTCGAACTTCGCAATGTGAACAAGACCTACGGCAGCGGCCTGCCAGACACCCTCAAGGACATTCAGTTGTCGATCAAGGACGGTGAATTCCTGATCTTGGTCGGCCCCTCGGGCTGCGGCAAATCGACCCTGATGAACTGCATCGCTGGCCTGGAAGACATTACCGGCGGCGCGATCCTCATCGACGAGCAGGACGTCAGCGGAATGAGCCCCAAGGATCGCGACATCGCCATGGTGTTCCAGTCCTACGCGTTGTACCCGACCATGAGCGTGCGCGAGAACATTGAATTCGGCCTGAAGATTCGCAAGATGCCGCAGTCGGCCATCGATGAAGAAGTGGCGCGGGTGGCCAAGCTGCTGCAGATCGAGCACCTGCTCGCACGCAAGCCGGCGCAGCTGTCCGGTGGCCAGCAACAGCGAGTGGCCATGGGCCGGGCGCTGGCGCGGCGGCCGAAGATCTACCTGTTCGACGAGCCGCTGTCCAACCTCGACGCCAAGCTGCGGGTCGAGATGCGCACTGAAATGAAACTGATGCACCAGCGCCTGAAGACCACCACGGTGTATGTCACCCACGACCAGATCGAGGCTATGACCCTGGGCGACAAGGTGGCGGTGATGAAGGACGGCATCATCCAGCAGTTCGGCACGCCACAGCAGATCTACAACGACCCGGCCAATCAGTTCGTCGCCAGCTTCATCGGCTCGCCACCGATGAACTTCATTCCAGTGCGCCTGGCCAAGCAGGACGGGCGCCTGTTGGCGGTGCTCGACAGTGGCCAGGCGCGCTGCGAACTGCCGTTGGGGCCGGCCAACGATGACCTCGACGGTCGCGAGATCATCCTCGGCATCCGCCCCGAGCAGATCGCCCTGGGCGCAGGTGAGGGCAATGGCCTGCCCGGTATCCGCGCCGAAGTGCAGGTGACCGAGCCCACCGGGCCGGACCTGCTGGTGTTCGTCACCCTCAACCAGACCAAGGTCTGCTGCCGCCTGGCGCCGGACATCACCTGCCGGGTGGGCGAAAGCTTGCACCTGCAGTTCGATCCGGCACGGGTGCTGCTGTTCGACGAAGGCAGCGGCGAACGTTTGCACCTGGCCAGCAGCAATACTGCCGTAAAGGACAACGTGGCTCACTTCAAGGGCCGCTAATTCGTCTACACCATCAATAAGAAAAAAGAGGACGCAAAGGGATGGAACAGCGCAATCGCATCAGGACCTTGGGTTCACTGGCCCTGCTTGCCGTGGTTGGCAGCAGCGGCGTGCAGGCTGCCGAGGCATTTTCCAGCGAGTCGAAATGGATGACCGGCGATTGGGGCGGTACCCGCACCGAACTGCTGGACAAGGGCTACGACTTCACCCTCGACTACGTGGGCGAGGTGGCCGGTAACCTCCATGGCGGCTACAACGACGACAAGACCGCCCGCTACAGTGACCAGTTCGCGCTTGGCGCCCACCTGGATCTGCAGAAGATCCTCGGTTGGCACGATGCCGAGTTCAAGCTGGCGATCACCGAACGCAGTGGCCGCAACCTGTCCAACGACCGCATCAGCGACCCGCGCGCCGGGCAGTTCAGCTCGGTGCAGGAAGTGTGGGGCCGTGGCCAGACCTGGCGGCTGACGCAGATGTGGGTCAAGCAGAAGTACTTCGACGGTGCGCTGGACGTGAAAGTCGGCCGCTTCGGTGAGGGGGAGGACTTCAACAGCTTCCCCTGCGACTTCCAGAACCTGGCCTTCTGCGGCTCGCAGGTGGGCAACTGGGTCGGCAGCATCTGGTACAACTGGCCGGTCAGCCAGTGGGCACTGCGGGTCAAGTACAACATCACCCCGGAATTCTTCGTACAAGTCGGCGCCTACGAGCAGAACCCGTCGAACCTGGAGACCGGCAACGGCTTCAAGCTCAGTGGCAGTGGTACCAAGGGGGCAATCCTGCCGGTCGAGATGGTCTGGTCGCCCAAGGTCAATGACCTGCCGGGTGAATACCGCCTGGGTTATTACTACAGCACCGCCAAGGCCGATGACGTATTCGAAGACGTCAACGGCAACCCGCAGGCGGTCACCGGCCAGGACTTCAAGTCGCATTCGAGCAAGCACGGCTGGTGGGTGGTGGCGCAGCAGCAGGTCACCGCCCATGGTGGCGACATCAATCGCGGCCTGAGCCTGTTCGCCAACTTCACTGTGCACGACAAGGCCACTAACGTGGTCGACAACTACCAGCAGGTCGGCCTGGTCTACAAAGGGGCTTTCGACGCCCGGCCCAAGGACGACATCGGCTTCGGCGTGGCACGCATTCATGTGAACGATGACGTGAAGAAACGCGCCGAGCTGCTCAATGCCCAGAGCGGTATCGACGATTACGACAACCCAGGCTTCGTGCCGCTGCAGCGCACCGAGTACAACGCCGAGCTGTACTACGGCTTCCACGTCACCAACTGGCTGACCGTGCGGCCCAACCTGCAGTACATCAAGAGCCCGGGCGGTGTGGACGAAGTCGACAACGCGCTGGTCGCAGGTTTGAAGATTCAGTCGTCTTTCTAAGCGAACTTGTTGTAAATTTACGCCAATCCAAATTCGGCTCCCGGCACCCACTGGCTTGCAGTGGTTGTCGGGGATGGGCCGAGATAGCGCTATCTCAAACAACAAGAGCTTGGAACCATGCCTGAACATCCGCTACATCGCTTCTTTTCCTCGCAGCGGCCGCGGCCGACATTCGAGTGGGAGCGTTACCAGCAGCGCGATGTGCTGATCATCGACCATCCCCGTTGCCAGGCGGTATTCAGCCGCCAAGGCGCGCAACTGCTGCACTTCCAGCCAGCTGGTGAGCGGCCCTGGCTGTGGTGCGCCGAGCAATGGCCGCAGGTGGGCGCCATTCGCGGTGGTGTGCCGGTGTGCTGGCCCTGGTATGGCCGCCATCCCAGCGAAGACCTGTGGCCAGCCCATGGCTGGGCGCGCTTGCTGGACTGGAAGCTGGTGGACAGCCGCGAAGACGAGGAGGGCGTCAGCCTGAAGTGGCGGCTGGACCTGTGCGACTGGCAGGTAGACCTGCACGCCAGGCTCGGCAACCGCATGGAACTAAGCCTGAGCACCGAGCACCAGGACAGTGAACCTTGCCAGCTGAGCCATGCGCTGCTGGCTTACTGGCGTATCAGCGACGTGTCCGAGATAGCGCTGTCTGGGCTCGAGGATATCGAAGGCTATGACCGCCTGAGCCGCCAGGCCTGCCGTGAAGACGGCGCGCTCAAGCTCAAGGGTGGCTGCCAGAAAGTCTACCCGGGCACGCCACGGGTGCAGCTGCAGGACCCGGCCTGGGAGCGGGAGCTGTGCATCGACACCGGCGACAGCGACGATACCGTGGTCTGGCACCCGGGCAATCGGCCGCTGATGGGCGTCAGCGGCCGTGAGTGCCAGGGTTTTGTCTGCGTCGAGGCGGCCAGTGGCAGTGGCGAGGGCCTGAGCCTTGCGCCGGGGCAGCGAGCGCACCTGCGGCTGCAGGCGCACCGGCTCAGTTGAGTTCGTCGTCCTCGATCGGGTAGCGGCTGGCGTTGAGGCTTTCCTTGATCTTGCGCAGGTGCGGCTGGAAGTCCACGCCGCGGCGCAGGGTCATGCCGGTGGCCAGCACGTCGAGCACGGTCAGCTGGATGATTCGCGAGGTCATCGGCATGTAGATATCGGTGTCTTCCGGCAGCGGGATGTGCAAGCTCAGGCTGCAGGCCTGGGCCAACGGCGAGCCGGCAGCGGTCAGGCCGAGCACCGAGGCGCCGTTTTCCCGGGCCAGGCGTGCTACTTCGACCAGCTCGCGGGTGCGCCCGGTGTAGGAGATGATCACGAACAGGTCGCCGGTGTGTGCCACCGAGGCCAGCATGCGCTGCATCAGCACGTCGGCATGGGCCGATACCGCGAGGTTGAAGCGGAAGAACTTGTGCTGGGCATCGAGGGCCACCGGCGCCGAGGCGCCGAGGCCGAAGAAGTGGATCTGCCGGGCCTGGATCATCATGTCCACGGCGCGGCTGACCTGTTGCGGGTCCAGTTGCTGGCAGGCGCTGTCGAGCGAGGCGATGGCACTGCCGAAAATTTTCTGGGTGTAGGCTGCCGGGTCGTCGTCGGCTTCCACCGCACGGCTGACATACGCTGCGCCGCTGGCCAGGCTTTGCGCCAGCTGCAGCTTGAGTTCCGGGTAGCCGCTGACGCCGAACGAGCGGCAGAAGCGGTTGACAGTCGGTTCGCTGACCTTGGCCGCCTGGGCCAGCGCGGCGATGCTGAAACGGGTGGCTTGTTGCGGGTTGAGCAGGATGACTTCGGCGACTTTGCGTTCGGCCTTGTTCAGCTCGTCGAGGCGTCCCTGGATCTGTTCCAGGAGGTTTCGCACGCGGTCCATGGGTGTGTCCTTGGGTCGAGAAGACAGCCGGCTGTGGGAGCAGCAGGCTTTTTGCACGGTCGTCTATCGTACTGTCGGTGCGATTGGCGTACCACTTGTCTGTAACGCTTGCGTGTAATGTTGTGGTTTTTACTACATTATCCCTTGAAAACCGTGTGTGAAAGCGGTATTCCTAGACCAACTTTAGGAAAGAACCAACATCATGGCTGCGATCAGTGTCGAACCTTGCACCTTTGCCCTGTTTGGCGCCCTTGGCGACCTGGCATTGCGCAAGCTGTTTCCTGCGCTCTACCAGCTCGACCGTGCCAACCTCCTGCACGCGGACACCCGCCTGCTGGCGCTGGCCCGCGAGGCCGGCAGCGCCGAGGCTCACCTGAACACCATTGAAACGCACCTGCGCCGGCATGTGGCCGAAGCTGAAATCGAGCCCGCCGCGTTGGGGCGCTTCCTCGGCCGCCTGCGCTACCAGCACCTGGACTTCCTGCAGCCCGAGGGCTACCAGGCCCTGGCCGAACAACTGGCTGCCGAGCAGCCGCTGATCGCCTACTTTGCCACGGCGGCGGCCGTCTACGGCGCCATCTGCGAGAACCTCGACAAGGCTGGCCTTGCCGCTCGCACCCGGGTGGTGCTGGAAAAACCCATCGGCCATGATCTGGAGTCATCACGGCGGGTCAACGATGCCGTGGCGCGCTTCTTCCCTGAAACCCGGGTCTATCGCATCGACCATTACCTGGGCAAGGAGACGGTGCAGAACCTGATCGCCCTGCGTTTTGCCAACAGCCTGTTCGAAACCCAGTGGAACCAGAATTCCATCTCCCACGTAGAGATCACCGTGGCGGAGAAGGTCGGCATCGAGGGCCGCTGGGGCTACTTCGACAAGGCCGGCCAGTTGCGCGACATGATCCAGAACCACTTGCTGCAATTGCTCTGCCTGATTGCCATGGACCCGCCCAGCGAGCTGTCGGCCGACAGCATCCGTGACGAGAAGGTCAAGGTGCTCAAGGCGCTGGCACCGATCACCGGCGAAGGCTTGAGCACCCGGGTGGTGCGCGGTCAGTACATCGCCGGCTATAGCGACGGCAAGCCGGTGCCGGGCTACCTGGAAGAAGACAATTCCAATGCCCAGAGCGACACCGAAACCTTCGTCGCCCTGCGCGCCGACATTCGCAACTGGCGCTGGTCGGGCGTGCCGTTCTACTTGCGTACTGGCAAGCGTATGCCGCAGAAGCTGTCGCAGATCGTCATCCACTTCAAGGAAACGCCGCACTACATCTTCGCCCCGGAACAGCGTTTGCAGATCGGCAACAAACTGATCATCCGCCTGCAACCGGACGAAGGCATATCCTTGCGGGTGATGACCAAGGAGCAGGGCCTGGACAAGGGCATGCAACTGCGCAGTGGCCCGCTGCAGCTGAATTTTTCCGACACCTGGCGCAGTGCGCGGATTCCGGATGCCTACGAGCGCTTGCTGCTCGAAGTGATGCGCGGCAACCAGAACCTGTTCGTGCGCAAGGACGAGATCGAGTATGCCTGGAAGTGGTGTGACCAGTTGATCGCCGGCTGGCGCAACGCGGGCGATGCGCCCAAACCTTACGCGGCGGGGTCCTGGGGGCCGATGAGCTCGATTGCATTGATCACGCGCGATGGGAGGTCGTGGTATGGCGATATCTGAATTGAAGCTGCCAGCGGTCGTGCAGGTGCACGACCTGGCGGATGCCAATGCACTGGCCGCAAGCCTGGCCCATGACGTGGCCGAACGCCTGCGTGCAGCCATTGCCGCCAAGGGCCAGGCCTGTGTGGTGTTGTCTGGCGGTCGCAGCCCGGTGTCGTTCCTCGAGAAGCTGGCCGGCAAACAGCTGGACTGGGCCAAGGTCACCGTCAGCCTGGCCGACGAGCGCTGGGTGCCGGTGGAGCACGCCGACAGCAATGCCGGCCTGCTGGCCCGCCACTTGCTCAAGGGCGCTGCCGGCAAGGCCCGCTTCGTCGGGCTCTATCAGCAGGCCGGAACCCTCGACGCGGCCGCAGACAGTGCCGACCAGGCCTTGGCCGAGCTGCCACCGATCGATGCACTGGTGCTGGGCATGGGCGACGATGGCCATACCGCCTCGCTGTTCCCGGGCAGCCCCAACCTCGCCGCAGGCCTGGCCCCGAACAGCACGCGCCGTTGCCTGCCGATGCTGGCCCCGAGCGTGCCGCACCAGCGCCTGTCGATGACCCGCTCACTGCTGGCCAGCGCGGCATTCATCGCGCTGTCCGTGCAAGGCCCGGGCAAACTCGCTACCCTGCGCGCCGCGCTGGCGGGCAACGACCTTTCCGAAATGCCGATTCGCGCCTTTCTTCACGACCCCCTGGACATCTACTGGTGCCCATGAGCCAAGGATCCACTGTCATGACCACCCTTGAACGCCCACAGCCCAAGCTTTCGATGGCGGATAAAGCCGCCCGGATCGATGCAATCTGCGAACAGGCGCGCATCCTGCCGGTAATCACCATCGCCCGTGAGGAAGACATCCTGCCACTGGCTGACGCCCTGGCTGCTGGCGGTATCCGCACCCTTGAAGTGACCTTGCGTTCGCAGCATGGCCTGAAGGCTATCCAGGTACTGCGTGAGCAGCGTCCGGCGCTATGTGTCGGCGCCGGCACTGTGCTCGACCGCAGCATGTTCGCAGCGGTGGAAGCCGCTGGCGCGCAGTTCGTCGTCACGCCGGGCATCACCCAGGACATCCTCGAAGCCGGTGTCGACAGCGAGATCCCGCTGCTGCCAGGCATCAGCACGCCGTCCGAAATCATGATGGGTTATGCCTTGGGCTACCGCCGCTTCAAATTGTTTCCGGCGGAAATCAGTGGTGGTGTGGCGGCGATCAAGGCCTTTGCCGGCCCGTTCGGCGATATTCGCTTCTGCCCGACTGGCGGCGTGAACCCGGCCAACGTGCGCAATTACATGGCGCTGTCGAACGTCATGTGCGTGGGTGGTACCTGGATGCTCGACAGCAGCTGGATCAAGAACGGCGACTGGGCGCGGATCGAGGCGTGCAGCGCCGAGGCGATGGCACTGCTGGACGCCAACTGAAACTGTTGTGTGCTTTACGGCTTATGGGGCGCTTGGTCGGCGCCCCTTTTTTTGCCTGGGATTTGTACATTGCCTGTGCCGCCCCTCTCCCATGTTTGCCGCAGGGCCTGCGCAATATCTGTAGGAGCGGGCTTGCCCCGCGAAAGGGCCGGTACAGGCAAAAAAAAGCCCGCATCAAAGGATGCGGGCTTTCCTGTTCATTGCGCTACGGCTCAGGCCGCCTTGGCTTCCTGCTGGCTGAGCGAGCGGTTCAGTGCGCTGAACAGCGCCTTGAAGCTGGCGGTGGTGATGTTCTCATCGATACCCACGCCATGCACCGGGCGGCCGCCGGCCACGCGCAGTTCGATGTAGGCTGCCGCCTTGGCATTGGTACCGGCACCGATGGCGTGCTCGTTGTAGTCCATGATTTCCACGGATACTGGCAGACCGGCCACCAGGGCTTCCAGGGCGCCGTTGCCCTTGCCGCGCCAGTGCAGGGTGGTCTCGCCTTCACCGGCGACTTCCACTTCCACGGCACTGTTGCCGTTTTCTTCCTGCAGGCGGTGGCTGACCAGCGCATACGGGGCGTTGGCCTGGAGGTATTCCTTGTGCAGCAGGCTGTAGATCTGCTGGGCGGTCATTTCCAGGCCCAGGCGGTCGGTTTCACCCTGCACGACCTGGCTGAATTCGATCTGCATGCGGCGTGGCAGGCTGATGCCGTATTCCTGCTCGAGCAGGTAGGTGATGCCGCCTTTGCCCGACTGGCTGTTGACGCGGATCACCGCCTCGTAGCTGCGGCCGATGTCGGCCGGGTCGATCGGCAGGTACGGCACTTCCCACAGCTCGCCTTCCTGCTGCTTGGCGAAGCCTTTGCGGATGGCGTCCTGGTGCGAACCGGAGAACGCGGTGTGGACCAGGTCGCCGACGTATGGGTGACGTGGGTGCACCGGCAGCTGGTTGCACTCTTCGACCACTTTGCGCACGCCGTCGATGTCGGAGAAGTCCAGCAGCGGGTCGATGCCCTGGGTGTAGAGGTTCAGCGCCAGGGTCACCAGGTCGACGTTGCCGGTACGCTCGCCGTTGCCGAACAGGCAGCCTTCGGCACGGTCGGCGCCGGCCATCAGGCCCAGCTCGGTGGCGGCGATGCCGGTGCCACGGTCGTTGTGGCAGTGCAGGCTGATGATCACGCTGTCGCGACGGCTGACATTACGGCAGAACCACTCGATCTGGTCGGCGTAGATGTTCGGCGTGGAAACTTCCACGGTGGCCGGCAGGTTGAGGATGATCTTGTGCTCGGGGGTCGGGTTCCACACCTCGATGACCGCGTCACAGACTTCCTTGGCGAACTCCATCTCGGTGGCGCTGAAGGTTTCTGGCGAGTACTGGAAGGTCCACTGGGTTTCTGGCTGCTGGGCGGCATATTTGACGAACAGCTTGGCCGCGTTCACCGCGATGTCCTTCACGCCTTGCTTGTCCTGGTTGAAGACGATGCGGCGGAACGATGGGCTGGTGGCGTTGTACAGGTGGACGATGGCCTTCTTCGCGCCGCGCAGCGACTCGAACGTACGGGCGATCAAGTCTTCACGGGCCTGGGTGAGCACCTGGATGGTGGTGTCGTCCGGGATGTGGCCGTCTTCGATCAGCATGCGCACGAAGTCGAAGTCGGTTTGCGAGGCCGATGGGAACGAGGCTTCGATTTCCTTCACGCCAACCTGCACCAAGGTCTTCCAGAAACGCAGCTTCTTCTCCGAATCCATCGGCTCGATCAGCGACTGGTTGCCATCACGCAGGTCGGAGCTGCACCAGATCGGCGCCTCGGTGATGGTCTTCGACGGCCAGGTACGGTCAGGCAGGTCGATGGTCGGGAAAGCGCGGTATTTCTTCGATGGGTCTTTGAGCATGGTCATGGAAGCAATCCTTTTGTGTGCGGCCGAGATCGGGCCTGCCGAGCTGTAACGAGATGATGAGGCGAGGCGACGCGAATCAGCCTGGTAGTCGGGCGCTGACCAGGCAGAGGCTGCGATGTTGTCGGAGCAGGATGAGGGTGCTGAAGGTTTTCATGCCCTCAACCCTAACCAGTGGGCTGGGGGATGGCAAGCATTCGGAAAAAATTGAGAGGAATGCTTAAAAAAAGATATATAGCGAGATTTTATCGCTGATAAGTGGTTAAGGGGTTTAGATTATTGCGCGGTATTTTTCGATGGCGCAACAGAGCGGAAGTGATGTCGAATGTCCGGCCTCTTCGCGGGGCAAGCCCGCTCGGAGCGGGCTTGCCCCGCGAAGAGGCGCCGCCGATCTCAAGGCTGGAACGCACCAATGAAGATCGCCGGATCCACCCGCGCATCGTTCAGGCTGACATTCCAGTGCATGTGCGGCCCGGTGGCCCGCCCGGTCGAGCCCACGCGCCCGACCACATCGCCGCGGCGCAGCTGCTGGCCAACCTGCACATCGATCTTCGACATGTGGCAAAACATGCTGATGAACCCTTGCCCATGGTCGACGAACACCGTACGGCCATTGAAGAAGTAGTCACCCACCAGGATCACCTTGCCGTTGGCCGGCGTTTTGATCGGCGTGCCGGCCGGTACGGCGAAGTCCAGCCCGGCATGCGGGTTGCGCTCCTCGCCATTGAAGAAGCGGCGCACGCCGAACTTGCTCGACAGCGGCCCGCTGACGGGTTTGTCGAGGATCAGGTTGCTCGGCAGCACCGGGCTGAAGCTGCGATACGCCTTGATCTGCTCGGCCAGTTCACGGTCGATGCGCTTGAGGTCGTCCGGATTCGGGTTGACCTGGCGGGTGTTCTTCAAGGTGATGTGCTGCTCGGGGTACTTCTTGCTGCCAACGCTGAAGGGCAGGCTGCGGCCGCCCTGGGTCAGCACGGCGGTGCCGGGCTTCTGGGTCAGCGGGATGCCGACGATGGCCAGCCAGTTGTCCTGCTCCTTGACTACCAGCACCGGCTTGCCATCGAAGCGCGCGCTCGGCGCCGTTGCTGCCGGGCCGAGGTCGACCACCGCCACGCCACCGGGCACGGGCTTGTTCAGGGTGCGGGTGATGTAGCTGGCCTGGGCGCCTGCGGCCAGCAGCAGGAGGGAGAGGGCGAGCAGGGGTGCGAACAGGCGAGGCATGTGTCAGTCCAGTAAAGAGAGGGTGACTGGGGTCAGGTGATTGTCTTCGACGCGCACCAGCAGCTCGCCTTCGTTCAGGCGTGCGGTCAGGCGCTGGCCGTTGCGGGTCTGCTCGGCGCTGCGGATGGCCTGGCCCTGCTCGTCGAGAAGGATGCTGTAGCCACGTGCCAGTGTCGCCAGCGGGCTGACTACCTGAAGGGTCTGCAGTTGTGCCTGGAAGCGCTGGCGGCGGTCCTTGAGCACTTCGCGCATGGCCCGTGGCAGGCGCTCGGCGAGGCTGTCCAGGCGCTGCGCCAGCAGTTTCAGCGTGCGCCCCGGATGCTGCGCGGCCAGGCGTGTATCGAGACGTGCCAGGCGCTCGCGGCGCTGATTGAGGTTGAGCATGAAGGCCCGGCGCAGGCGCATGTCCAGGTCATCCAGGCGTTGCGCTTGCTGGCGCAGGCGTTCACCGGGATGGCGCAGGCGCCGGGTCAGCGACTCCAGGCGCAGGCGGTCATGGGTCAGGCGGTTCTGCATGCGCAGCAGCAGGCGCCGCTGCAGGCCATCGAGGCGTTGCTGCAGGCCGCTGTTGTCGGGGGCCAGCAGTTCGGCGGCAGCCGAAGGCGTAGGCGCGCGCACGTCGGCGACGAAGTCGCTGATCGACACATCGGTCTCGTGGCCGACGGCGCTGACAATTGGCGTTACGCAGGCGGCCACGGCACGCGCTACTGCTTCTTCGTTGAAGCACCAGAGGTCTTCCAGCGAGCCACCACCGCGGGCCAGGATCAGCGCGTCGAAGCCCAGCCGGTCAGCTTGTTGCAAGGCGCGGACGATCTGGTTGATCGCTTCGCGGCCCTGCACGGCAGTGGGGATCAGGTTCAGCTCGACCTGTGGTGCCCGGCGGCCGAACACGCTGATGATGTCGCGGATCACCGCGCCAGTGGGCGAGGTGATGATGCCAATGCGTTGCGGATGGGCCGGCAACGGCTTCTTGCGCTCGGCACTGAACAGTCCTTCGGCGCCGAGCTTTTCCTTCAGCGCCTCGAAGGCCAGGCGCAGGGCGCCATCACCGGCCGGTTCGACCGTGTCGAGGATCAGCTGGTAGTCGCCACGCCCTTCGAACAGTGAGACCTTGCCGCGCACGCGCACCGCCAGGCCGTCACGCAGGGCCTGGCGTACACGGGTGGCGTTCTGCCGGAACAGTGCACAGCGCACCTGGGCGCCGCTGTCCTTGAGGGTGAAGTACATGTGGCCGGAGGCCGGGCGGGCGAGGTTGGATATCTCGCCCTCCACCCAGACGCTGCGGAACACGTCTTCCAACAGCACGCGCGCGCGGCCGTTGAGTTGGCTGACGGTGAGGACCTCGCGGTCCAGGCCGAGTCGTTCGAAAGGGTCTCTGATCATGGCGGGCATCATAAAGGACATCGGCCCCGGTTGTCTGTCTCGCCCCTGTCCTCGCGCATATCGCGGTCGCTGTGGGAGCGGGTTTATCCGCGAACACCGGCATAGCCGGTGACATCAACCCTGCATCGCTGCCACGAACTGGCGCACCATCTGTCCGGCATCGCGTCGGCAGGCCAGCGCCACAGTACTCTCGCATCCCCCCTCCAGCGCCACGAAACTGACCGAGGCCGGTGCAATCTCCCGCATGCAATTCGGCAACAACGCCACCCCGAACCCCGCCTGGATCAGCTGCAACTGTGTGGTCTTGCGCGACAGCACCTGCGCCGCTCGCGGGAAAAAGCCAGCATCCATGCACAGTGAGGCCGACAGGTAACTCAGCCCGCCGCGATCCCGATGCGGGATGGAAACAAAGCGCTCCTCACACAGCTGCTCCAGCCTCACTTGCGCTGCACCGGCCAGCGGATGCCCGGCGGCAACCGCCAGCAACAATGGTTCACTGAACAGCTCGTTCAGCACCACGCCTTCATGCTGGCGCAGCACCGGCAGGCGCAACAGGCCGATATCCAGCCGCCCGGCGGCGATATCCTCCAGTTGCGCTTCCGACGACTGCTGGGCGATCTCCAGCGCAATTCCCGGGTTGCCTCGCAGGTAGCCGCCCAGGCGAGCCAGTATCGGGCCGGTCAGCGGTACCGTGCTGGAGTGGTTCAGGCGCAGGCTGCCTTGCAGCCCTTCGCCAATGTCGCGGGTCACCTGCTCGGCCTGCGCCAGGTCGGCCAGCAAGCGCCGCGCGCGTTCGAGGAAGGCCTGGCCGGCCAACGTCAGGCGCGGCAGGCGTGCGGTACGTTCGAACAGTGGCGTGCCCAGTTGCTGCTCCAGCTCCTTGATCTGCCGGCTCAGCGCCGACTGGGCGATGTACAGCCGCTCGGCGGCACCGCTGAAGCTGCCGCATTCGGCGATTTCCACGAAGTAACGCAATTGGCGGATCGACGTCATGTCATGCCTTTTCGAGATGGGTACGGTGTTAAAGGCATATTAGTCGGGATGGCTCATGGCTGGCTAACCTTTGCCTGTCTTCCCAGGAATTGCTGCCATGCTGGACCAACTGTCGATTTCCGGCCTTGAATGGCTGCCCATCCTGCTCGGCGTCGGCGCTGCCTATATCGTCTTCGGTATCGCCGGCTTCGGCACCGCGCTGGTGGCCGGCCCGGTACTGATCCATTTCATGCCACTGTCGCGGATCATACCGCTGCTGGTGCTGCTGGACTTCGTCGCCGCCTTCGGCAACCTGCTGCCATCGCGTCGCGACGTGGTGCGCGGTGAGCTGCTGCGCCTGTTACCGTGCATGGCCGTGGGCTGCACCTTGGGCGTGGTATTCCTGCTGCACCTGAAGTCCGAGCTGTTGCTGCTGCTGATGGGGCTGTTCGTCACCGCCTATGCGATCTATGGCCTGGCGGTGAAGGTGCGACCGGTCAGGTTGTCGGGCCTCTGGGCGGTGCCCATGGGCACGGTTGGCGGGCTGTTCGGCGCCTTGTTTGGTAGTGGCGGTTTCCTTTATGCGATCTACCTGAGCGCACGGCTGGAAATAAAGGAACAGGTGCGCGCGACCCAGAGCGCCCTGATCAGCTGCAGCACCATTGTGCGCCTGACGCTGTTCCTGCTGGCCGGCGTGTACGCCGACACCAGGCTGTTGCTGCTCGCCGCCTGCCTGCTGCCCGTGATGTTCATCGGTCTCTGGGTGGGCCGCCGGCTGACCTTTAAGCTGTCCCGCGAAGCTTTCGTGCGCCTGGTCACCTGGCTGGTGCTGGCCAGCGGCCTGGCGCTGATCGGTCGCTACCTGAGCGGCTGAGCTGTAGAATTGCAGGATTACCGCAGTCCGCAGGCCCGCTTCGTTCATGAACACCCAGAGCATCATTGTCCCCAAGCTGTCCACCGTCGAGGTGCACGAAGCCCGTGCCCGCGCCATCCTGCGCTGGCTGGTGCGCGAGAAGATCGTCGAAGAACAACTGACCACCTGCGGGCGCACCGGCAACCGCATGGGCCATGCCTTGGCGGCGGGCGCGCGCAAGGTCGCCCTGCATCCGGAAAAGCTGCCGTTCGGCGAGCAGGTCAATGGCCTGGAAGTGATGCTCAAGCGTTGCATCTATACCCCGACCGAGGGGTTCCTCGAGGAGGCTGGTTGCCCGGAGTGCCGGCGCGAGGTCGGCGAGCCGCTGTTCGAGAGCCTTGAGGAGTGGATGCCGGCGGTGAGCGACAACTTCACCTGCCCGCTGTGCGGCCATGAAGACGACATCAACGGCTTCATTTACCTGCAGCCATGTGCCTTTTCCAACCTTGGGTTCATCTTCAACAACTGGGGCGAGGCCGGGTTCACCCAGGCCTTTCTCGACAGCTTTGCCGACTGGCTCGACCAGCCGGTGGCGGTGGTGCAGGTAAAAGTGCCACAAGGCTGACCGAAGGCCCTTATTTTGCATTGAGCGGCGCGCCGTGGATGAGTATAATGGCGCGCTTCCATTTTTCCCGCCCGGGAGCCCCCGCGATGCTGCGTATCAGCCAAGAAGCCCTGACCTTCGACGATATCCTCCTTGTACCTGGCTACTCCGAGGTACTGCCCAATGAAGTCAGTCTCAAGACCCGTTTGACTCGTGGCATCGAGCTGAACATTCCGCTGGTTTCCGCTGCCATGGATACCGTGACCGAAGCGCGCCTGGCCATTGCCATGGCCCAGGAAGGCGGCATCGGCATCATCCACAAGAACATGACCATCGAACAGCAGGCCGGCGAAGTGCGCAAGGTCAAGAAGTTCGAGGCTGGCGTGGTCAAGGACCCGATCACCATCGAAGCCGACGCCACCGTGCGCGATCTGTTCGACCTGACCCGCCTGAACAACATCTCCGGCGTTCCGGTACTGGCGAACGGCGACCTGGTCGGCATCGTCACCTCCCGTGACGTGCGCTTCGAAACCCGTCTGGACGCCAAGGTCCGCGACGTGATGACGCCGAAAGAGCGTCTGGTCACCGTCCGCGAAGGCGCCGACAAGAACGAAGTCCGCGAGCTGCTGCACAAGCACCGCCTGGAAAAGGTCCTGATCGTTGACGACAAGTTCAACCTCAAGGGCATGATGACCGTCAAGGACATCGAAAAGGCCAAGGCCTACCCGCTGGCCAGCAAGGACGACCAGGGTCGCCTGCGCGTTGGCGCTGCGGTCGGCACCGGCAAGGACACCGGCGAGCGCGTTGCCGCCCTGGTTGCCGCCGGCGTTGACGTGGTGGTGGTCGACACCGCCCACGGTCACTCCAAAGGCGTGATCGACCGCGTTCGCTGGGTCAAGGAAACCTACCCGCAAGTGCAGGTGATCGGCGGCAACATCGCCACCGGCGCTGCGGCCAAGGCCCTGGCTGAAGCCGGCGCCGACGCCGTCAAGGTCGGTATCGGCCCAGGCTCGATCTGCACCACCCGTATCGTTGCCGGTGTCGGCGTGCCGCAGATCAGCGCCATTGCCAACGTCGCCGCTGCACTGGAAGGCACTGGCGTGCCACTGATCGCCGACGGCGGCATCCGCTTCTCCGGTGACCTGTCCAAGGCCATCGTTGCCGGTGCTTCCTGCGTGATGATGGGTTCGATGTTCGCCGGTACCGAAGAAGCACCGGGCGAAGTCGAGCTGTTCCAGGGCCGTTCCTACAAGGCCTACCGCGGCATGGGCTCGCTGGGTGCCATGGCACAGGCGCAAGGCTCGTCCGACCGTTACTTCCAGGACTCCTCGGCCGGCGCCGAGAAGCTGGTACCTGAAGGCATCGAAGGCCGCGTTCCTTACAAGGGGGCCCTGGCCGCGATCATCCACCAGCTGATGGGCGGCCTGCGTTCGTCCATGGGCTACACCGGCAGCGCGACCATCGAAGAGATGCGCACCAAGCCGGAATTCGTGCGCATCACTGGTGCTGGCATGGCCGAGTCCCACGTGCATGACGTGCAGATCACCAAAGAAGCCCCTAACTACCGCGTAGGCTGAGGCTTCCAGCAAAACTTGCAAGCGGGGCTGTCATTACAGCCCCGCGTCGTTTCCGATTTCCACTGACGAGATTGAGTCATGGCCCTCGACATTCACGCTCACCGCATCCTGATCCTCGATTTCGGTTCCCAGTACACCCAGCTGATCGCCCGCCGCGTGCGCGAAATCGGCGTGTACTGCGAGCTGCACCCGTTCGACATGGACGATGAAGCGATTCGCGAATTCAACCCGCGCGGCATCATCCTCGCCGGCGGCCCCGAGTCGGTCCACGAAGCCAACAGCCCACGTGCCCCGCAGGCGGTGTTCGACCTGAACGTGCCAGTGCTGGGTATCTGCTACGGCATGCAGACCATGGCCGAGCAGATGGGCGGCAAGGTCGAAGGTTCCGACCTGCGTGAGTTCGGTTATGCCCGCGTCGATGTGGTCGGCAAGAGCCGCCTGCTCGACGGTATCGAAGACCACGTCGACGACGACGGCGTACTGGGCCTGGACGTGTGGATGAGCCACGGTGACAAGGTCACCCAGATGCCAGGCAACTTCCACGTGTTGGCCAGCACCCCGAGCTGCCCGATCGCCGGCATGTTCGACGATTCGCGCGGCTACTACGGCGTGCAGTTCCACCCGGAAGTGACCCACACCAAGCAGGGCGGTCGCATCCTGTCCCGTTTCGTGCAGGACATCTGCGGCTGTGAAGCCCTGTGGACCCCGTCCAACATCGTCGAAGACGCCATCGCTCAGGTACGTGAGCAAGTCGGCTCGGCCAACGTCCTGCTGGGCCTGTCCGGCGGCGTTGACAGCTCGGTTGTTGCCGCGCTGCTGCACCGCGCCATCGGTGACCAGCTGACCTGCGTCTTCGTCGACAACGGCCTGCTGCGCCTGCACGAAGGCGACCAGGTGATGGCCATGTTCAAGGAGAACATGGGCGTCAAGGTGATCCGCGCCGACGCTGAAAAGCAGTTCCTCGACAACCTGGAAGGCGAAGCCGACCCGGAGAAGAAGCGCAAGATCATCGGCCGTACCTTCATCGACATCTTCGATGCCGAAGCCAGCAAGCTGGACAACATCCAGTTCCTCGCCCAGGGCACCATCTACCCGGACGTGATCGAGTCGGCCGGCGCCAAGAGCGGCAAGGCCCATGTGATCAAGTCGCACCACAACGTGGGCGGCCTGCCGGAGGAAATGAACCTCAAGCTGGTCGAGCCGCTGCGTGAACTGTTCAAGGACGAAGTGCGCAAGATCGGCCTGGAGCTGGGCCTGCCGTACGACATGGTCTACCGCCACCCGTTCCCGGGCCCGGGCCTGGGCGTGCGCATCCTCGGTGAAGTTAAGAAGGAATACGCCGACATCCTGCGTCGCGCCGACCACATCTTCATCGAAGAACTGCGCAAGGCCGACTGGTACCACAAGACCAGCCAGGCATTCGTGGTGTTCCAGCCGGTCAAGTCGGTCGGCGTCGTCGGCGACGGCCGTCGCTACGCCTGGGTCGTCGCGCTGCGTGCCGTCGAGACCGTGGACTTCATGACCGCGCGTTGGGCACACCTGCCGTACGAGCTGCTGGAAACCGTCAGCGGCCGTATCATCAACGAAATCGACGGTATCTCCCGCGTCACCTACGACGTGTCGAGCAAGCCACCGGCCACCATCGAGTGGGAATGAGTTGAGCCACAAGGGCGCCGCAAGGCGCCCTTGTCGTCTCTACATCCAGGGTCGGCTGATGGGCACTTGCAAGCGCAAATCGCTCTTGATCCATGCCGCCATACCATCCTCTTCGAAGGTATGTCCGGGATCGACACCTATTCCGCCGCTCTGGCCCACCTCGATGTCCTCCACGCGCAGCCCGATGGCGCCCTCCATTTCAGCCAGTCCTGCAATGCCCATGAAGTTATTGGCATGTGAGTTGCCGACCAGAGCAACCCACTTCGAAGGGCCGCGGCTTGCCTGGTCGATGGCAATGACCCGATGGGCGAAGAAGTTCATCATTTCCTGACGAATCGTGGAGGAGGGCTTTTCGTGCCAGGCTTGACGATAGGACGCCAGACAGTCGATGGCCTGAGCCCGTACGCCCTGCGCATGGGCTGCATACAGCACTTTTTTCAGGGTGTAGGGTGTGACCTCGAACTGGCTGGCCAGGGCGTCCAGGTCTGCCACATATTGCCTGAGTGCTTCCGGCAATGTGCCGGTCTGGTTGAACAGGTCGAGTTCTGCCTGGTGGAAGTCGGTCAGGAAGTGTTCCAGGTAGATGACCTTCACGCCTGCCTTGTGCAATTGGCCCATGTTGCTGACAAGGAACTGCCGGGCACCGCGCTCGACATGTGATTCGCCAACCACCAGGCCTTCGCTGTGGCGGTAAAGTTCACGGAAAAAGGGGCTTGTCGGCGCGGCCAGGGGCAGCTCTGCCAGTTGCGGACGCGGACGTGGTTCGAAGTTGAGGAAAAATTGCCGGGCATCGGCAGCCAGGTCATCGCGCAATTTCCTGTAGAGCCTGTAGGGCGGTTCGGCGTTGTAGGTCAGGGCAATGTCCTGATCGCCATTGGCCGCTTCCCTCAGGGCCGTTGCTTGAGCGTGCGGCACTTCGTAGGGCGTCGGCTCCAGCGCCGGCAGCTTCGGCCTTGGGTGGAGCCTGCCCCAGGCCTTGAGCAGGAAGCGAGGTGTTCCACCGTTGAGACGCAAACGTTCGGCGATCTTCCAGTTACCGTCTGCGTCGAGCCGCAGAGGCATGGTCTGGGTGAATGAGAATGGGTTTTCCGGATCGATGATGGCCCAGGTGTCGAGCTCACCGATAAAGCGCACTTGGTAGGTCAGGTCGCCAACCATTGCGTAATGTTTGCCTCTTTCCATGATGACGCCCTGGAAACGAATATCACCGGGTACCGAGGAAAGTATGTCGTTGTTCTCGAGGGCTTCCAGCAGCTTCCCGGGCTCCGATGGGGCGTATGCCTCGGGTACCCACGCCAGCAGTTCGCCCGCCGTGGCATTTCCGGGCTCCGGTTCGGGCAGCGCTGTTGCCTCGTCTGTTTCAGGCAGGCGCATCTCGCCGTCGACGTTCAGCCCTGCTTCACGTAGCAGGCTGGCGTTGAACAAGGTGTTGATGGCGCAGAGGATTGCCGCAACGAAGCCGGATTGCCGCTCTGCCGTGGTATGGCCGTTGATTGCCTGATCGATATCCAGCCCGGTCTCGGCCAGCCCGGCGCCGGTAGCTGCCAGTGCTACAGGCCAGCCCAGCACTGCCAGCGGCCCGAAGACTCTGCCGAAGCTCTGCAAATAACTGATCCAGCGTTGCTTGCGCAAGTCGGCATTCGAGCGCAGGGCGAAGTGGGCATCTGCGAGCATGCGCTGTCGTGCGCTGTCGTGCGCTGTCGCTTAGCCAGGTGAAGGCATCCTGCTGGAGCGGGGTGGCGAGCGTATTGAGCCCAGGTGGGTCAATAGCGTCCCACTGCTTGCGCATGACATCCAGCAAGTGGTGGAGACCGATGTCAGGATCGTTTTCAGCGTGGCTGGCCAATGGGAAATGGCTGAGGAAACGAGCGCGATCAAGCCTGTCTCGTGTCTGCGCCAGCACCCAGCCATACAGTTCGCGGTCATTGGCGAACAGGTGCAGAGCCTGATCCTCACCGGGAATATAGAGCAGCTGGCTGCCGTCTTCCAGGACCAGCCGGAGTATGTCGCTGGCGATGTGGCCGCCAATGTCGAAGCTGTGCAGGCGCGGCGCGGCAGCGCGTGTGAACTGTTCGCGAAGGAGGGACAACGAGACAGGCCAACGCTGAATGCCGGTCAGAGCGTGCGCGGCACTCAAGGCTCGCTTGGCCAGAGCGCTACCGGGGGCATGGGCGCACACTTCCACAACTTTACTCAGGAACGATGCCTTGGCCAGTGTCCGGTAATCGTCGGCATGCTGTTGCCAGAAGCGCGATATACGAGCATGGAAGTCACTGCTGAAGTCGATTTCCCAAAACCTCGTCATCACACTCCTGGGGGCGAGTCGTATCTCGTTCGATTCGTCAAAGCGCTCGCAGGCTGGCCCGCTGGAGTAGAAACCGGTGAACTGGTCGAGCAGGTCGCTGGCTTCCTGCTCGGCTGGGTTGAAACGCGCCATCACCAGTTGCGGCAGCGTCAGCGTCTGGTAAGGCCGTTCATGGTGCTGCCAACCGTTGAATGTGAGCGGGCTGCTCGAAGTGGCGTGAAAACGATGGAAGTAGACGGAGTCGGGCTCAAGCGCGCCAAGCCCTTGCTGCTCAAGTAACTGCAGGGCTACATCACGTGCCCGCTGGCGCAGGTCAGGACAAGTGCGGCCAACTTGCTCGGCAATGTCGCTCAGCGCATTGAGGTCGTGCTGTTGTTGTTCGTTCAGGGGCATTTGCGAATCTCACATCGTGACCAAAGGGGGCAATGTGAAACGGGAGGGCATCTTGCGTGAGTTACATATCACTTGGAGGCCGACCTTGAAGAATTTCTGACAATCCTTCACTTAATCTTTCGCAAATGCAGGTGTATCGTATTCGCCCTTCACCGTCAGCCGTGCTGGCAGCTTGATTGCGCAGAACACGAGGTACCCGCACCGATGTCCTTCACCCGTCGACAAATGCTCAAAGGCCTGACCGGCCTGGTTGTGGTTGGCCTGGGCGCCGGTGGCGCGGCACGTTACTGGCTGGGCAAGGTCGAGGACGACAACGCCGGGCATGACTACGAACTGATCGCGGCACCGCTGGACGTCGAACTGGTGCCGGGCTTCAAGACCGAGGCGTGGGCCTTCGGCCCCTCGGCGCCAGGTACCGAGTTGCGAGTGCGCCAGGGCACCTGGCTGCGGGTGCGCTTCATCAACCACCTGCCGGTGGAAACCACTATCCACTGGCATGGCATCCGCCTCCCGCTGGAAATGGACGGCGTGCCCTACGTTTCGCAGTTGCCGGTCAAGCCGGGTGAGTACTTTGACTACAAGTTCCGTGTGCCGGATGCTGGCAGTTACTGGTATCACCCCCATGTCAGCAGCTCCGAGGAGCTTGGGCGCGGCCTGGTGGGCCCGCTGATCGTCGAGGAGCGCGAACCGACCGGCTTCCAGCATGAGCGCACGCTCAGCCTGAAAAACTGGCACGTGGACGAGCAGGGCGCCTGGCTGCCTTTCAGCATCCCCCGCGAGGCCGCACGCAACGGTACTGCCGGGCGGCTGATCACCATCAATGGCCAGGCCGACTCGGTCACCGAGCTGCCGGCCGGGCAGGTGGTGCGCGTGCGCCTGCTCAATCTGGACAACACCTGGACCTATCGCCTCAATCTCAAGGGTAACTGCGAGGCGAAAATCTATGCCCTCGACGGTAACCCGGTGACCCCTCGGCCACTGGATGATGAATACTGGCTCGGCCCGGGCATGCGCATCTGCCTGGCCATCCGCATTCCCGAGGCGGGCGAGGAAATTTCCCTGCGCGACGGTTTCGTGCGCCTGGGCACCTTGCGCTCGGTGACCAGCACCGAAGCACCGGGCGAGTGGCCCAAGGCCCTGCCGGCTAACCCGATCGCCGAGCCGGACCTGGAGAATGCCGAGAAGCTGAACTTCAATTTCGAATGGGCGGCGACTGTCTCGGTCAACGACGATCCGGACAAACCGTCGAGCATGTGGCAGATCAACGGCCAGGCCTGGGACATCACCGACAAGACCTGCGCCGACCGGCCGATCGCCACGCTGAAGAAGGGCAAGAGCTACATCTTTGAGCTGAAGAACATGACCCAGTATCAGCACCCGGTCCACCTGCACGGTATGAGTTTCAAGGTGATCGGCTCCAATCGCCGACAAATCCCCGAACCTTACTTCACCGATACCTACCTGCTGGGCAAGAACGAGCGTGCCCAGGTCGCACTGGTGGCGGATAACCCAGGCACCTGGATGTTCCACTGCCACGTCATCGACCACATGGAAACCGGCCTGATGGCCGCGATCGCGGTGGTCTGATGCGCCCGCAGATCATCGATCGCAGCCGCGATCAGGAATTCATGCGCCTGGCCCTGGCACTGGCCGCCGAGGGCGCGGCCATGGGCGAAGTGCCGGTGGGCGCGGTGCTGGTGCAGCATGGGCAGGTGATCGGCCAGGGCTTCAACCGGCCAATTGTCGACAGCGACCCCAGCGCCCACGCCGAGATGGTCGCCATTCGCGCGGCAGCCAAGGCTGCCAGCAACTACCGCCTGCCCGGCAGCACCCTGTACGTGACCCTGGAACCGTGCAGCATGTGTGCAGGGCTGATCGTGCATTCGCGGGTGATGCGGGTGGTGTATGGCGCACTGGAGCCCAAGGCGGGCATCGTGCAGAGCCAAGGGCAGTTCTTTGGGCAGGGCTTTCTCAACCATCGAGTGATGGTGGAGGGCGGGGTGCTGGCGGAGGAGTGCGGGCAGATCCTAAGTGACTTCTTCAAGGCCCGACGGGCCAAGGCCTGACTTGGCTTACATCGGCGGCGACTGATCCGCCGGCTTGTCCTTGTTCACCCCGGGCACATGCAGGTTGCCCTCGGCCACCTGGCCTTCGAGCTGCGGCTGGGTCACCCAGGTGAGGATGTCGTAGTAACGGCGGATGTTGGCCACGAAGTGCACGGGCTCGCCGCCGCGGGCATAGCCGTACTTGGTCTGCCGGTACCACTGCTTCTGGGCCAGGCGCGGCAGCATCTTCTTCACGTCCAGCCACTTGTTCGGGTTGAGCTTTTCGCGCTTGGCCAGGGTGCGGGCATCTTCCAGGTGGCCGGTGCCGACGTTGTAGGCGGCCAGGGCGAACCAGGTGCGGTCTGGCTCCTTGATGCTGTCGTCGAGCTCTTCCTTGATCTTCATGAAGTACTTGGCACCGCCCTGGATGCTTTGCTTCGGGTCCAGGCGGTTGGAGACGCCCATGGCCTGGGCCGTGCGCTGGGTCAGCATCATCAGGCCGCGCACGCCGGTCTTGGAGGTGACTTCAGGCTGCCACATCGATTCCTGGTAGCCGATGGCTGCCAGCAGGCGCCAGTCGACCTGTTCGACCTTGGCGTAACTCTTGAAGTGCTTCTCGTACTTGGGCAGGCGCTGCTGCAGGTGCTGGGCGAAGGTGTATGCACCGACGTAGCCAAGGACGTCGACATGGCCGTAGTAACGGTCCTTCAGGCGCTGCAGGGTGCCGTTCTTCTGTGCCTTGTCGAGGAATTCGTTGATCTCGTTGAGCAGGCTGTTGTCATCACCGGCTGCCACCGCCCAGCGCTGGTCGCGGGTGTCGCCTAGGTCGAAGGCGACCCGCACGTTGGGAAAGTACACCTGGTTCATTGCCAGTTCATTGGAGTCGACCAGGGTCAGGTCGATCTGCCCTTCATCGACCATGCGCAGCAGGTCGACTACTTCGACCGCGTCGGATTCCTCGTATTCCAGGCCCGGATACTGTTTTTTCAGTTCGGCCAGCTGATCGGCGTGGCTGCTGCCCTTGAGCACCATGATCTTCTTGCCGACCAGGCCCTTGGCATCGGTAGGGCGCGGACGGCCGTTGCGGTAGATGACCTGCGGGGTCACTTCCAGGTAAGGGTGCGAGTACTTGACCTGCGCCTTGCGCCGGTCACTGCTGACCAGGCCGGCCGCCGCCAGCACAGGGCCGGAAGGTTTGCCGAGCGAGTCGTACAGTTCGTCGAGGTTGTCAGCGGTCTCGATCTGCAGCTTGACGCCGAGATCGTCGGCGAAATGCTGAACCAGCTCGTACTCGAAGCCGGTTTCGCCGTTGCGGTCCTGGAAGTAGGTGGCCGGGCTGTTGCGGGTGATCACGCGCAGCACACCGTCCTCCTTCACTCGCTCGAGGGTGCTGGGTTTTTCAACGCAGGCACCGAGCAGCAGAAAGAGTCCGGTTGCGATTAGCCATCTGGCGCAACGTTGGCGCAAAGCAGTGTGGGCGAACATAGGTTGCAGTATACGCAAAGGACTGGCCCAGCCATATCTCGACAACTGTTAGCTTGTCTGGTAGCGAGTTGTGTGGTTGGGGGGATTGCATCAAGGCCACCAGGGCCCGCCTTGAGATGTTTGGCGTCTGTGAGATCGAGCGCCGCCCGCGCGGCGCTCGATCTCACGGGCGTTGAATCACTCAAGGCGAACCCCTCTCAAATTTGACCCCGAAGTCCGGTTCCGCCGCCCGGCAGCCATGGTGTAGAGCGGGTGCCGAAAGCCGTTGAATTAGGCTAGAATGCACGGCCTCTAAGCACACCCCTTCCTGAGGCTGTCCCGACGATGTTGATCCTGCGCGGCGCTCCTGCCCTTTCTGCCTTTCGCCACGGTAAATTACTTGAGCAACTGAGCCAGAAAGTCCCCGCTGTTACTGGTTTGTATGCCGAATTTGCCCACTTCGCCGACGTTGACGGTGAGCTGACCGCCGACCAGCAGCAGGTGCTGGGCCGTCTGCTCAAATACGGCCCGAGCGTGCCGGTACAGGAGCCGACCGGCCGCCTGTTCCTGGTCGTGCCGCGCCTGGGCACCATCTCGCCATGGGCCAGCAAGGCCAGCGACATCGCCCATAACTGCGGCCTGCAGTCGATCCAGCGCCTGGAGCGCGGCATCGCCTACTACGTGGCCGGCAACCTGAGTGACGCCGACGCCGAGCTGATCGCTGCCGAACTGCATGACCGCATGACCCAGCGCGTGCTGGCCAAGCTGGAGCAGGCAGCCGACCTGTTCAGCCACGCCCAGCCCAAGCCGATGACCTCGGTCGACATCCTTGAAGGTGGCCGCGAGGCACTGGCCCAGGCCAACATCGACCTGGGCCTGGCCCTGGCCGAAGACGAGATCGACTACCTGGTCAACGCCTTCCAGGGCCTCAAGCGCAATCCGAACGACATCGAACTGATGATGTTCGCCCAGGCCAACTCCGAGCACTGCCGCCACAAGATCTTCAACGCCAGTTGGGACATCGACGGCCAGGCTCAGGAAAAGAGCCTGTTCGGCATGATCAAGAACACCTACCAGATGCACAACGAAGGCGTGTTGTCGGCTTACAAGGACAACGCCTCGGTGATCGTCGGCAGTGTTGCCGGGCGCTTCTTCCCGAACCCTGAAACCCGCCAGTACGGTGCGGTGAAGGAGCCGGTGCATATCCTGATGAAGGTCGAGACGCACAACCATCCGACTGCCATCGCCCCGTTCTCCGGCGCCTCCACCGGCTCCGGCGGCGAAATCCGCGACGAAGGCGCGACCGGCCGTGGCGCCAAGCCAAAAGCCGGCCTGACCGGCTTCACCGTGTCCAACCTGCGTATCCCGGGCTTCGAGCAGCCATGGGAGCAGGCCTACGGCAAGCCTGAGCGCATCGTCGACGCCCTCGACATCATGATCGAAGGCCCGCTGGGCGGCGCCGCGTTCAACAACGAATTCGGTCGCCCGGCCCTGACCGGCTACTTCCGTACCTTCGAGCAGGCCATCGACACCCCGCACGGTGAAGAAGTGCGCGGCTACCACAAGCCGATCATGCTTGCTGGCGGCATGGGCAACATCCGTGAAGATCACGTGCAGAAGGGCGAGATCACCGTCGGCGCCAAGCTGATCGTGCTCGGCGGCCCGGCCATGCTGATCGGCCTGGGCGGCGGTGCCGCTTCTTCGGTGGCCACCGGTGCCAGCTCGGCTGACCTGGACTTCGCCTCGGTACAGCGCGAAAACCCTGAAATGGAGCGCCGTTGCCAGGAGGTCATCGACCGCTGCTGGCAGCTGGGTGACAAGAACCCGATCGCCTTCATCCACGACGTCGGTGCCGGTGGTATCTCCAACGCCTTCCCGGAGTTGGTCAACGACGGTGGCCGTGGTGGCCGCTTCGAACTGCGCAACGTGCCCAACGACGAGCCGGGCATGGCCCCGCACGAAATCTGGAGCAACGAATCGCAGGAGCGTTACGTACTGGCCGTCAGCGCCGTCGATTTCGAGCGCTTCCAGGCCATCTGCGAGCGCGAGCGATGCCCGTTTGCCGTGGTCGGTGAGGCCACTGAAGAGCCGCACCTGACCGTCAGCGACAGCCACTTCGGCAACACCCCGGTGGACATGCCGCTCGACGTACTGCTGGGCAAGCCGCCACGCATGCACCGTTCGGTCACCCGCGAAGCCGAGCTGGGCGATGATTTCGACCCGAGCGAGCTGGATCTGGACAACGCCGTCCAGCGCGTGCTGAACCACCCGGCCGTAGCCAGCAAGAGCTTCCTGATCACCATCGGCGACCGTACCATCACCGGCCTGGTTGCCCGCGACCAGATGGTCGGCCCGTGGCAGGTCCCGGTAGCCGACTGCGCTGTCACCGCCACCAGCTTCGACGTCTACACCGGCGAAGCCATGGCCATGGGCGAGCGTACCCCGCTGGCTCTGCTGGACGCCCCGGCGTCCGGGCGCATGGCGATCGGCGAGACCATCACCAACCTGGCGGCCTCGCGCATCGAGAAACTGTCCGACATCAAGCTGTCGGCCAACTGGATGTCTGCCGCTGGCCACCCGGGTGAAGACGCGCGCCTGTACGACACCGTCAAGGCTGTCGGCATGGAGCTGTGCCCGGAGCTGGGCATCACTATTCCGGTCGGCAAAGACTCGATGTCGATGAAGACCAAGTGGAGCGAAGAGGGCGTCGAGAAGAGCGTCACCTCGCCGATGTCGCTGATCATCACCGGCTTCGCCCCGGTCACCGACATTCGCCAGACCCTGACCCCGCAACTGCGCATGGACAAGGGCGAGACCGACCTGATCCTGATCGACCTGGGCCGCGGCAAGAACCGCATGGGCGCCTCGATCCTGGCCCAGACCTACGGCAAGATCGCAGCCCAGGCACCGGACGTCGACGACGCCGAAGACCTCAAGGCGTTCTTCGCCGTGATCCAGGGCCTGAACGCCGATGGCCACCTGCTGGCCTACCACGACCGTTCTGACGGTGGCCTGCTGACCACCGTGCTGGAAATGGCCTTCGCCGGCCACTGCGGCCTCGACCTGCAGCTAGACCCGCTGACCGACAGCAAGGCCGACGTGGCCGCCATCCTCTTCAACGAAGAGCTGGGCGCGGTCATCCAGGTCCGCCAGGACGCCACCCCGGACGTGTTGACGCAGTTCAGCGTTGCTGGCCTGGGTGAGTGCGTTGCGGTAATCGGCAAGCCGGTCAACAACGCTGAAGTGTCCATCAGCCTCAATGGCGAAGTGCTGTTCGACGACGACCGTCGCATGCTGCAGCGCCAGTGGGCCGAGACCAGCTACCAGATCCAGCGCCTGCGCGACAACGCCGACTGCGCCGACCAGGAATTCGACCTGCTGCTCGAGGAGGAAAACCCAGGCCTGTCGGTCAAGCTGGGCTACGACGTCAACGACGACATTGCCGCGCCGTACATCAAGAAGGGCGTGCGCCCGCAAGTGGCGATCCTGCGTGAGCAGGGCGTCAACGGCCAGGTCGAGATGGCTGCCGCCTTCGACCGCGCAGGTTTTGCCGCCATCGACGTGCACATGAGCGATATCCTCGCTGGCCGTGTCGACTTCGAAGCCTTCAAGGGCCTGGTCGCCTGCGGTGGTTTCTCCTACGGTGACGTGCTCGGTGCCGGTGAAGGCTGGGCCAAGTCGGCGCTGTTCAACAGCCGCGCTCGCGATGCCTTCCAGGCCTTCTTCGAACGTAGCGACAGCTTCGCCCTGGGCGTGTGCAACGGTTGCCAGATGATGTCCAACCTGCACGAGCTGATCCCGGGCACCGAGCACTGGCCGCACTTCGTGCGCAACCGCTCGGAACAGTTCGAGGCGCGCGTGGCCATGGTCGAGGTGCAGAAGTCCAACTCCATCTTCCTGCAGGGCATGGCCGGTTCGCGCATGCCGATCGCCATCGCCCACGGCGAAGGCCATGCCGAGTTCGCCAGCGAAGAAGCACTGCTGGCAGCCGACCTGTCCGGTTGCGTGGCCCTGCGCTACGTCGACAACCACGGCAAGGTCACCGAAGCCTACCCGGCCAACCCGAACGGCTCGCCGCGTGGTATCACCGGCCTGACCAGCCGCGACGGCCGCGTGACCATCATGATGCCGCACCCGGAGCGTATGTTCCGCGCCGTGCAGAACTCCTGGCACCCGGATGAGTGGCAGGAAGACGCCGCGCTGATGCGTATGTTCCGCAACGCCCGCGTTTGGGTGAACTAAGGCGTGTACAAGCTCGCCTTCTTCGTCCCGGCCAGCCATGTTGACGTGGTCAAGGCCGCCGTGTTCGCCGCCGGTGGCGGGCGTATCGGCGACTACGACCACTGCGCCTGGCAGACCCTGGGCCAAGGCCAGTTCCGCCCGTTGGACGGCAGCCAGCCGTTCCTCGGGCAGACTGGCCAGGTCGAGGTGGTTGAGGAATGGAAGGTGGAGCTGGTGGTGGCCGACGACCTGATCGCTCAGGTCGTCGCTGCCCTCAAGCAGAGCCACCCGTACCAGACGCCAGCCTATGAGGTCTGGCGTTTGCTGAGTTTCTAAGCGCAGTGCGCAGCTGCTGTCGATAAGGCTAAGCCTGTGCTTCAGCCGAACGGAAACAGGTTTGTGAGCGTTTCCTGATCTTCGATCAAGGATAAAGGGTTGGATTCTTCAAGCCTTTTGAGCCTTTCCTTGGCGGCTTGCTCGTAGCTTCTGCGCCGTTCACTCAGGCTTGCGTTCGAACATCCTTCCCTGATTTTGTCCCCATTCATGTGCGCCCAGGCCTGGACAATATCGTCTTGCCAATCAGCGATAGCGGGATGCGTAAAGTAGCTCTTCGCCAACGTCGCTGGGTCCCTCGCTGTGTCTCCTTGCCAATACTGGAACATCGAACGTCCAACATCCTCGACTGCATACTGTGCCAACAGTACCGACAATCCGTGAAACGGATGGGTATCGTGGTCCTTTGCCAGTTGTGAATGGGTTGGGTGGGTGTTGTCGTCAATGTTCGGATCTTTGCCTAACAGCAATTGCAGATCATCGACGCTGTCGCCAGCCCATGTCAGCAATTTCTGGAAGACAAGGTCGATCACATGGCTGACAGCCTTGATTGGAAGCTTGGCGAAATGATTGGTCTTCTCCAAGGCATTGAACCATGGCTGTTCAGCGGCTTGATCGCGAAGCGCCAAGTAGCCTTCCAACGCTGCTAGCCATTCAGGATCCTCGTGCTCCTTGAGCAGGATCAAAAGCATGCGCTCAGTATCACTGCGATCACCCGGGTGGGTAGGCTCGTATGCAAGGCTATCGGATGGGAAAAGAAACTTGCCAATCGGTTCGAGTACGCTGCCAAGGATGTCGGTGCCAGAGAACAGGCCGGTAACCAAAGGCCATTTGTGTTTGCATTCTTTCTCCAGCGTCCAGACCAGCACATCGGAGTGTCCTGTCTTGCGCAGGCTGAGTTCGGCAAAATTGGAATGGGCGAAAAGATCTTCCAATACGTGCAATCCTTCTCCGAAGTATCGCATTCCTTCTGGCGTCGGGCCCGCGACCGAAGCGTCCATGAGCTTCTGGTACATGTAGGCTTGGGCGCTTTCGAAATAACGATACTTGGACCCTTCGCCGTCCAACTCCATCAGTGGGTGATCCGCCCCGACCACAGGTTCGAAGTCTGGGTCGACCGATTGTGGGTCATTACCTTCATCGAGTGTCAGCGGGTTGTCGATATGCTCGGAAGGCCGATAGACCCCCAACATGCTCGCGTTGACGGTGTAGGCTTTGCGACCTTCATCGGTTTCTTGGAGTTGATGGAATTCCTTTAAGGCGAGCAGATCCACAAGTTCAGTCAGCGAGGCTCTGGATAATTTTCGCGGGAAGTCCTTGGTTTCATGGGGGGCTCGAACAAGCTTCGGATCTAACAGTTGCGAGTAATCACGTAGCCAATTACCAAAATAGATCGCCTTGCGCTGTTCCGGTGTGAAGCCTGCAGTTGCCAAGGCTCTTTCGATGGATTCATGGCCGAATGACCCCTCAGCGCCACTCCCTTCCCCCGCCCCAAATCGCAGCGTCGGCACTAACTTTTCCTTTATCGGCTGCCCATCGATTTCGCCGGCCTGGTCGGGATTTTGCAACTGCAGCAGAAGTGTTTCCGAAACACCTTCGCCGTTGATGATTGCGATGACTGTGCCGTTTTTTGTCATGCGGTCGAAAAGAGCCAGTGTGCTGGTATAGTTCTGGCTGACGCTTTCCAGCTCGCCCTCGGACAACTCAGCACCTACCAACTGCCCAACGTGATGAGCAAACGCTCCGAATATAGCCAGCAGGAGTGAAACGGTGGCCTGTGGTTGGCTTAAGGCTTGCTCGACTGCTGAGGCGTCAATCTCCATTACCTGACTACCGCGGTCATATCTGGCAGCAACGGTAGGATCGCTAACGATTTTGTACACGGGGTGTTCCACCGCCCCGTCACACAAATCAGTGTGCAGTTTGGCATAGGCTTCAGCTGGCCCTTCCCGGCCGAAAATCGACTTCAAGATCCTTGCGAACTTTTGCTGGCCAGCGCTCTTTGCCAGGCCAGTCAGTTGGTCGAGAGGATGAACACATTCAACTGACGCTTGAGTCAGAGCATCGATAAGGACAGACATGCTGTTGCACCGTAAGGAGTTTCGGGGCGCACAGCATGATTAGTATGCGAACCTACAGGCATACGGGATACCTTCCAGTGGTAATCGGCGCTGGTCGAATACGCGACTGGAATGTTCGCACTGGCAGAAACAGGGTGAACTCTACTCCTGACTTTCCTGTTTTCCGAGGAGGCTGCACGCCAGCAAACCAGCCTCGAACAGTATCCACATCGGCACCGCCAGCATGGTCTGCGAGAACACATCCGGCGGGGTGAGGATCATCCCTACTACGAAGCAGCCAACGATCACGAATGGCCGGCTGCGCCGCAGCGTCGGCACATCGGCAAGCCCGACCCATACCACGATGAAGGTTGCCACCGGGATCTCGAAGGCCAGGCCGAACGCCAGGAACAGTGCAAGGATGAAATCCAGGTATTGGCTGATGTCGGTCATCATTGCCACGCCATCCGGCGTCACGCTGGCAAAGAAGCCGAACATCATCGGGAATACCAAAAAGAACGCGAAGGCCATGCCGGCATAGAACAGCACGATGCTCGACATCAGCAACGGCAGGGCGATGCGCCGCTCGCGGCGGTACAAGCCCGGAGCGAGAAACCCCCAGGCCTGGTGCAGCAACAGCGGCATGGCGACAAACAGCGCGCACATCGCCGTCAGCTTGAACGGCGCGAGGAACGGTGAGGTCACGCTGGTGGCGATCATGCTGGCGCCTTCCGGCAGGAAGCGGCGCAGCGGCTCAGAGATGAAGGTGTACAGATGCTGGGCGAAGGGGAACAGGCCGCCGAACACCAACGCCAGTAACAAGAGGCAGCGTACCAGGCGCTTGCGCAGGTCGCGCAAGTGGTCGGTCAAGGGCATTGCCGGGTCCAGGGTGATGCTCATGGGGTGCTCTCCCGGGCAACGGCGGCGGAGATGCTGTCATTGTCCGGTTCCGCCTTGAGGCTGATCCCCTGGCGGATTTGCTGCTCCAGGCGCTGCAAGGGTGCGCTGTCCAGGTTGGGCATATCGATCTCCCGCTCCATCTGCGCGCGTAACCCGTTCATCGCCCGGCGTGCCTGCCCCAGGCCACGGCCCAGGGTGCGCGCCGCGACCGGCAGGCGCTCCGGGCCAAGCACCAGCAGCGCAACGATGCCTACCAGCAAGAGTTCGCTGAAGCCAATCTCGAACATCAGGCTTGGCGATCCGTTTGCGGCTGCTGTGCGGCCTGGGCGGTTACCGGTGGTTGTTGTTGTACTTGAGCGGCACCTGGCGCGTTGACGTCATTGTCGCCGCCCATGGATTTGCGAAAGCCCTGTATCGCTTCACCGACATCGCTGCCCAGGCCCTTGAGGCGCTTGGTGCCAAACAGCAGAAACACGATCAGCAGTACGATCACCAGTTGCCAGATTCCGATGCCACCCATTTCGACCACTCCTGTAAGGTCATGAAAATGAAGGTCAATCCTGCCGATTGCAGATGACGCCCACATGACTGCAAGGCTATTGCAACCTGGCTGCAACAACCCGCGTGTTGACTGGCGCTTTTCACCGATTGAAAAGGGGCGTGGGATGGGAGGCAGGCGGCAGCAGGGCGCAGCGCTGCTGATGGTGATGGTGGTGCTGGCCATGCTCGCCGCAGGTATGGCCTGGCTGGTGGAGGATGGGCGCCGTCAGGTGGATGAGGTGCAGCTGTTGCGCCAGCGGGTGCAGGTGCGAGCCATGGAGCAGGCCGGTCTGGCCTATGCCGAACAGGCCCTGCGTGACCCCGCCTGGCGGCTTAGCCCGTTGTTCTGGCAAGCCATGCGCGGACAACCGCTAAAGTACGACTTTGGCGCCGGACAGGCGCAGTTGCGGGTGCGTGACCAGCACACCTGCTTCAATGTGAATGCGCTACTGGGAGCCGATGGCGAGCGTGCTGAGCGCCAGCTGAAGCACCTGCTGGGTGACGACATGGCCGCCGAGCGTCTGGTAGATACGCTGGCCGACTGGCTCGACAGTGACAGCGATGCCCGTCTGCAAGGCGCCGAAAGCGCCCAGTACCTGCGCCAGCAACCGCCACGTCTGGCAGCCAACCAGCCGATGCTCGATAGCAGCGAGCTGAACCTGCTGCTGGAACCTGACGCTACCCGTCATCGCCGCTACCCGATGCTGTGTACCTTGCCGCAGACCACTGGCTGGCGCCTGAATGCCAATGCCCTGGGGTTGGAGCACCTGCCGTTGCTCGATGCATTGTATGAGGGGCGTTATCCACGTTCGTTGCTCAGCCGCATTGTCAGCGGGCGGCCGGCGTCGGGGTACGAGGATGCATCGGCGTTGCGCCAGGCGCTGGGGGCGGTGGATGACGAGACGTTCGAACGGCTGAGCGAGGGCTTGTTGCTCAACAGTGGGCATTACCTCTTGCAGCTGTCGTTTGAGGAACAGGGCAGGGTGATGCGCAGTGAGTTTCAGGTGGAGGCATTAGGCGTGGTGCAGTGGCATGCGCGGGTGCCGGCGCAACAAGTGCGGGTGCGCAGCCGGGAGCCGATGGCTTGGTAACCTGTACCGGCCTCTTCGCGGGCAAGCCCGCCAAGAGGCCGGTACAGCCAGCGCAGAATCAGGCAGTACCGATTTCCCCGCCATCATCGCGCTGGATCACCACCGTCGTAGCCCGCGGCCGTACCTTGGCCCCGGCCGGAGTCGCATCGGTCGCCTTGTCGGTATAAGGCCAGTTATCCGGGTGCTGGATATTGATGAACAAAGTCTTGTTGTCCGGCGTGAAGCTGATGCCCGTCACTTCGCAACCGTTCGGCCCGACGAAGAAGCGGCGCAGGGCCGTCTGGTTCTGGGCATTGATCGGCACCTGCTTGCCACTGGCATCGACCAGGTCGGTGGGGATCACCGCCAGCAGCTGGTCGTTGGTGTAGTCGGTGAGCGTGGTTTCGCCATTGTCGGTCTCGAACCACAGCACGCCACGGCTATCGAAGCTCATGCCGTCAGGGCTGGCAAACTGGTTGAGTTCGGTCAGGCCCGAGCGGTTGATGTCGGCGGTACCGGCAGCGTTGGCGCCGAACACGAAGATGTCCCAGGTGAAGCTCAGCTGGTCGTCGCTGTCGTGCCAACGGATGATGTGGCCATGACGGTTCGGGCCGCGCGGGTTGGCTGCATCGACCTTTTCCGGGGTACGCGCGCTGTTGTTGGTCAGGGTCAGGTAGGCGTCGCCGTTGAGCGGGTTGACTGCGGTCCACTCCGGGCGGTCCATCGGCGTGGCGCCCACGGCATCGCCGGCACCCCGGGTGTTGAGGATGATGCCGGCCAGGTCACCATAAAGCGCGCCGAGTGTGCTGCCGGCGGAGGTGGCGGTGTTCAGGTCGAGCAGCAGCCATACGCCCGTGCCGTCGGCATTGAAGCGGGCGACGTACAGCTTGCCGTGATCGAGGTACTTGGCCCCGGTGGCCAGGCGGTCGGCCGGGTTGGCGTCGGCGGCATCCCATACGGCCGTGGACACCCACTTGTACAGGTACTCGTTGTTGGAGTCGTCGCCCATGTACCAGACCAGCGGCTTGCCGACCACTGGCAGGCCTGGGCAGCAACCTTCATGGCGGAAGCGGCCGAGGGCCGTGCGCTTGGTGGCCAGGGTGCTGCTGTTGTACGGGTCGATCTCGACGATGTAGCCATAGGTGCTGGCTTCGTTGCGGTAGTCGTCGGTGGCGGTGGCACCTTTGACGGTCACGTCGAAGCGGGCGAATTCATCGTCCACTTCGCTGCTGTCACCGGCAGCGCTTTCCCACTTGTACTGGCCACTGGAGGTGCCCACGCCGATGCGGCGCTGATCTTCCGGGCGGGTGCCCTTGTTGACGAAGATGCCTGGCCAGTTCTCTTCGCAGGTCAGGTAGGTACCCCACGGGGTGTAGCCATTGCCGCAGTTGTTGTTGGTGCCGCGGCAGTGGGTGCCATCGACCGAATACTTGGTCTTGACGTGGTCAGTGCCACGCAGCGGCCCGGTGATTTCCATGCGCGAAGCGGTGGTGAAGCGGCGGTTGAGCGGGTCGTTGTCGACCACCTGCCAGCGGCCGTTGACCTTCTGCAGGCGCACCACGCCAGCGCCGTGGGCGTTGATTTCCTTGCGCACTTCTTCGGCCGGGCGCTTGCCGCTGGTATCGGTGGTCGGGCCGTTGGGGTGCAGGGCTGCGGTGTCGATGTACTCGAAGTTGATCGCCAGCAGGCCGTCGTCGGAGCTGCCGTTGATCGGGAAGAAGTGCATGCCGTCGTGGTGCATGCCCATGGCATTGGCCTGGTCGGTCGAGGTGTTGCTGCCGTCCGATTTCCACGGGTTGCCGTTGCTGTTCAGCGGTGTGCCCCAAGGGGCCAGGACATAGGCGCTGTAGCCTGCGGCGACGACACAGGCATCGGTACGCGAGCCAGGGATGGACTGGAAGCCCAAGGCCAGTTTCGGCTCTTCAGGCTCGGTCACCGGTGGCTCGGTCACGGGGGGCTGGGTGACCGGATCGTCATCGGAGCCGCCGCTGCTGTCGAAGCAACCCGTCAGGCCGGTACCGGCAATCATGGCGATGGCGGCGCCCAGGCTGCCGCGCATCACGCTGCGACGGCTCAGGTAAGCGTCCATGACGCTGGCCATCGGCAGGTTGCCGCTCTGGTTGCGGTCCAGGTTATCGCCGGTATCTCGACTCATCAGGGTGTCCTTATAGTGGCTGAGTTGGAGGAAACCGCGACTTTAGGGCGCTACTGTGATGATTCATTGGCAGAAATATTAACGGGTTTTTAAAACTGTAAGTTCTTATTACAAATACCGACAGACCAATTTGGAATGGTTGTCGGATTTTTGCCATCAAACTGTCATGCCTACGCCGCAACATCCGGGGCCCAACGAGAACTCGGATAAGGATGGCGGGCCCGATGGCAAGCAGTGTGAACAGGCGCGAATTGATCAGCTGGATGGGTGTCGGTGCATTGGCACCGCTGCTCGGCGCCTGCTCTGCATTGCCAGGCCAACGTGGCGGCAGCGCCCGTGTGGACCTGCTGTATGTCGCCGACACGCTGGATGCACGCCAGCCCGGCCTGCCGGTGGTGCCGGCTACGCGCCTGGGCCCAGTCAGCCACCTGGGCCGGGCACCGTGGATGACCGGAGCCAGTGCCAGCCTGGCACATCCGCAGCTGGCACCGCTGCTCGATGCCAACCAGGCGGCCGGGATCAAGCTGGGCGGCTACGCCGTGCTGGGGGCACTGTTGGAGCAACTGCGCACCGAAGCCGGTGCGGGCAACAGCCTCACTCTGGAAAACGGCCAGGGCTGGAACGGCAGTGGCCTGGCCTACCTCACCCAGGGCGAAAGCGGCGTGCAGGGCAGCCAGTTGCTGGGCAGCGAAGCGCGGGTCAGCAGCGATGAGCGCGTGCTCTGGCCCCAGCGCAGCGCGGCGCTCTACCGCCAGTCTCGCGCGATCACCCTCGGTGCCGGGCTTGCGGACGCTCAACGCAAGTCGCTGAACCTTGAGCCGCTGCATCTCTTCGAGCGCGGTGGGGCGCGCATCGCCGTGGTCGGTGTCACCGACCCCTACGCCCAAGACCAGAAGGCCTCCCTTAAACAGTGGTACCAATCCTTGCTGCCGACCTTCGAGCAGGCGCGGCGCGAGGCCGACCTGGTCGTGGCGATGGCCGATGTCGGCACCGGGCCGGGCCTTTGGCTGGCCGAGCGACTGGCTCAAGCCGATGTACTGCTCTGTGCCCGTGGCCAGGACCTGTGGCCGGCACCGGTTCAAGCCACCCAGGCCAGTGGCCGTCGGGTGCCGGTGCTGTTTGCCGGCTGCCGCGGCAGCGGCGCATTCCGCCTGCGTTGCCAGCAGGTCGCCGGACAATGGCAGTTCGACGGGCAGTTCTTCCCGGCCTTTGAACGCTACCTGTCGCCTGCTGCACAGATGCGCGCCAGCCAGTTGCAGGGTGAACTGCGCCAGCAACGTGCCGGCCACGCGGCGTGGCTCGACCAGCCACTGGCGCGCGCGCCGCAAGCCCTGTGGCGCCGGGACACCCGTGGCGGCAGCTGGGACCGCCTGCTGCACCAGGCCTTGGCCGATGACAACAGCATGCCGGTGCTGCTCCCGGGTCTGCGTTACGACTACCCCCTGGCGGCAGGCGAAGCGATTACCCGCGAGCACCTGATCAGCCTGACCGGTGGCTACCCGGCGCCCGTCGTCGAGGCCCCGGCCCGGCAAGTCGAACAAGTGCTGGAGAACGCCGCCGAGCAACTATTCGGTGACCCACTGCTGCTCGACAACAGCCAGGACCTGCCGCGCTGGCAGGGCCAGGCCTGGCGGGTCAGTTACAGCCCGCAAGGCAAGCGCGTCAGCGGTATCGAAACGGTGCAGGGCCTGTGTCGTACCTTTGGCCTGCAGTTCGAAACCCAGGCGGGCGAACCGCTGTGGCAGCGGGTCGAGGCCTGGCTTGTGCGGCAGAAGGCCGATTGGCAATTGGCATCGCTGCAACTGCCCGAGGTGCGCTACGTGCAGGGCCACCCAGGCTGGCACCCGCGGCAGGCCGTTTCGTGAGCCTGGCTTCACGCGTGATGACCGGCGGCCTGCTGACGCTGGCCGGCTGGCTGGCCGCCCAGTGCGTGCTGCAACTGGGGCGCCAGCCGCAACCGGCCAGCCCGGCGCAGGTCGCCGCTCTGCCACTGCCAGGCCTGCTGATCGGTCACTGGCAGCCCGCGGTCGATGACGGCGCGATCGCCATCACTCGCCTGCCGTTGCAGTACCTCGGCGGCCTCAAGGCCCAGCCCTTGTCGGCCAGCGTGGTGGTGCTGCGCTACGGCCAGCAGGTCCGCACCCTCGGCCGAGGTCAACGCCTGGCGCCGGGCATCGTATTGCAGGACATCGACGCCGATGGCCTGATTTTCGACAACCAGGGGCGGCGCGAGCGCCTGCCCTGGCCGCCACGCCCCGCCGTGACCGGCTTCAAGCGGCAAGGATGAATGATGTTTGCCAGATACTGCATTGCTGCAGCCTTGAGCCTGGGCCTGTCAATCGCTTGGGCAGAAGAGCCGGAAAATTTCGATGACAACGGCACGCCCGTTTACGAGGTGAACTTCGTCGACACCGAGCTGGGCGAGTTCATCGACAGCGTGTCGCGCATCACCGGCACCACCTTCATCGTCGACCCCCGGGTCAAGGGCAAGGTCACCGTGCGCACCGTCGACCGCCACGACGCCGATGCCATCTACGACATCTTTCTCGCCCAACTGCGTGCTCAAGGTTATGCCGCCGTAGACCTGCCCAACGGCAGCGTGAAGATCGTCCCCGATCAGGCCGCGCGCCTGGAACCGGTGCCGGTCGAGCCTGCGGGTAAACAGAGCCAGGGTAGCGATGGCGTGGCCACCCGGGTATTCAATGTGCGCAATGCCGCCAGCGAGCAGATGCTCGGCATCCTCAAGCCGCTGATCGACCCCCGCGTCGGTGTGATCACGCCCTATCCGGCAGCCAACCTGCTGGTGGTCACCGACTGGCGCAGCAACCTCGAGCGCATCGACAGCCTGCTGCGCCAGCTTGACCAGGTGAGCGACGAGCCGCTGCAGGTCATGCCGTTGCGCCATGCCAGCGCTGCCGACACCGCGCAACTGCTCACCCGCCTGCTGGCCCGCGAGCAGGGCGCCGACAGCACCCAGGTGGTCGCCGACCCGCGCAGCAATGCCTTGCTGGTACGTGGCAGCACCGAGCGGGTGCGGGCGTTGCTCGGCCAGCTTGACCGCCCCAGCGACAACCAGCACAGCAGCAACACCCAAGTCATGTACCTGCGCCACGCCAATGCCGCCGAAGTGGTCAAGGTGCTGCGCGGCCTCAGCCAGGAAGGCGCGGTGCCCGGCGAAGCGGCTGGCGAAGGGGAGGGCAAAGACCGGCCGGTGATGGCGGCTGCCAGCGACTCCGGCATCCGCCTGGAATATGAAGAGGGCACCAACGCCGTGGTCATGGTCGGCCCCGACAGCGAACTGGCGGCCTACCGCTCGATCGTCGAACAGCTGGACATCCGCCGAGCCCAGGTGGTGGTGGAGGCGATTATCGCCGAAGTGTCCGATATCCAGGCCCAGGAACTGGGCGTGCAGTGGCTGTTTGCCGACGAGAAGTTCGGCGCCGGTATCGTCAACTTCGGCAGCAACGGGGTGAACATTGCCAACATCGCCGGCGCTGCAGCCAGTGGCGACAGCGAGGCACTGGGCGACCTGCTGTCGACCACCACCGGTGCAACGGCCGGCTTTGGCCATATCGGCGGCGGTTTCAACTTCGCCATGCTGATCAACGCCCTCAAGGGCAAGAGCGGCTTCAACCTGCTATCGACGCCGACCCTGCTGACTCTGGACAACGCCGAGGCGTCGATCCTGGTTGGCCAGGAGGTGCCGTTCGTGACCGGCTCGGTGACCCAGAACAATGCCAACCCTTACCAGACCATCGAGCGCAAGGAAGTCGGCGTGAAGCTGCGTATCAAGCCGCAGATCAACGTCGACAACAGCGTACGCCTGGACATCGTCCAGGAGGTTTCGTCGATCGCCGACTCCCGCGCCGCCAGTGACGTGATCACCAACAAGCGCGAGATCAAGACCAAGGTCATGGTCGAGGACAATGGCCTGGTCATCCTCGGCGGCCTGATCAGCGACGAGCTCAGCACCAGCGACCAGCGCGTGCCGTTGCTCGGTGACATTCCCTACCTGGGCCGGCTGTTCCGTTCCGATGCCAGCAAGAACACCAAGCAGAACCTGATGGTATTTATTCGCCCGCGCATCCTGCGCGACGGCCCGAGCCTCGCGCGCCTCAGCGAGGGCAAGTACCGCACCCTGCAGCAGACCACGCCGCTGCAGTTGCCCGACCTGGCCGAAGGCACCCCGTTGCTGCAGGTGTTCCCCGCCAGCCGCGCACGCCTCGAAGGCGGCAACTGGTGATGCTGCCCTATCGCCTGGCACGCCAGGCCGGGCTGGCCATGGCCCCGGCCGAAGAAGGCTGGCGCCTGTGGTTGCGTCGCGACGCCGACAGCGCCCAGTTGCAGGAACTGCTGCGCGTGCATGGCCGGCCCATGGCGCTGGAGTACCTGGAGCCTGCGGCGTTCGATGAGCGCCTTGGCCAGCTCTATGAAGCGGGTGCAGGCGTGACTGAAGCACTGATCGAAGGCATTGGCGAACAGGTCGACCTGGACAGCCTGATGAGCGAGATGCCGCGCATCGAGGACCTGCTCGAAAGCGACGATGAAGCCCCGGTGATCCGCCTGATCAACGGCCTGTTCGGCCAGGCGCTGCGCCTGCGTGCGTCGGATATCCATATCGAAACCTTCGAGCAGAGCCTGGTGGTGCGCCTGCGCGTCGATGGCCACCTGCGCGAGGTGCTGCGCCCGCCACGGGCGCTGTCGGCAATGCTGGTGTCGCGGATCAAGGTCATGGCGCGGCTGGATATCGCCGAGAAGCGCCAGCCCCAGGATGGCCGCATTACCTTGCGAGCGGCTGGCAGGGAAGTGGATGTACGGGTGTCGACTTTGCCTGGCATTCATGGAGAGCGCGTGGTGATGCGGGTGCTGGACAAACAGGCCAGCCTGCTGGCACTGGCCAACCTGGGCATGCCCGCTGCGGTGCTGCAGGGCCTGCGCAGCTGCCTGGCGCGGCCCAACGGCATCGTCCTGTCCACCGGCCCGACCGGCTCGGGCAAGACCACCACGCTGTACGCCAGCCTCAACAGCCTGAACGATGGCAGCCGCAACATCCTCACCGTCGAAGACCCGGTCGAATACGCCATCGCCGGCATCGGCCAGACCGCCATCAACCCGCGTGCCGGGCTGACCTTTGCCAGCGGCCTGCGGGCGATCCTGCGCCAGGACCCGGACGTGATCATGCTCGGTGAAATCCGCGATCAAGAGACCGCGCAGATTGCCGTGCAAGCCAGCCTCACCGGCCACCTGGTGCTGTCGACGCTGCACACCAACAGCGCAGTGGGCGCCGTCACGCGCTTGCGCGACATGGGCATCGAACCGTTCCTGATCGCCTCTTGCCTGCGCGGGGTACTGGCCCAGCGCCTGGTCAGGCGGCTGTGCCCTTGCGCGGTCGCACAGCCGTTGCAGCCGGCAGAGCGTGCCTTGTGGCCAGAGCTGGCGGCGCTGCACAGCAGCTATCACGCGGTCGGTTGCGAGCAGTGCCAGGGCAGTGGTTATGTCGGGCGCCTGGGGCTCTACGAATTCATCGAGCTGGACGCTGGCCTGGTTGGCCTGCTGTACGACGGCGTCAGTGAACTGGCCATGCAGGGCTACCTGGCCGAGCGCAGGCAAAGCCTGGTGGCGATGGCCAGCGACTGCCTGGCCCGCGGTGAAACCAGCCTCGCCGAAGTGCTGCGCGTGGTGCAGGGCTGACCGATGCCGACTTTCCGCTATCAGGCCGTCGATCTCGCCGGCAAGACCCACAAGGCCAGCCTGCAGGCCGACAGCGAACGCCATGCGCGCCAGTTGCTGCGCGAGCAGGGCCTGTTCCCGCGCCAGCTGCAGCGCCATGAAACCGGCAGCCGGCAACCGCGCCGTCAGCGCCTGAGCCGTGCGCAGCTGTGCGAGCTGACTCGTCAGTTGGCGACTCTGACCGGTGCAGGCATCCCCCTGGTAGATGCCTTGGCCACGCTCGAACGGCAACTGCGCGAGCCGGCCCTGCATGGCGTGCTGGTAGCCCTGCGCGGCTCGCTTGCCGAAGGCCTGGGGCTGGCCCGCAGCCTCGCCCGCCAAGGGGCGCCCTTCACTGGTTTGTACTGCGCACTGGTCGAGGCTGGCGAGCGTTCCGGGCGCCTGGCCCAGGTGCTGACCCGCCTGGCCGATCACCTCGAACAGGTGCAGCGCCAGCAGCACAAGGCGCGCACCGCACTGATCTACCCCTGCGTGCTGATGGGCGTGTCGCTGGCAGTGGTGGTTGGCCTGATGACCTTCGTCGTGCCCAAGCTCACCGAACAATTCGCCCACGCCGGGCAGAGCCTGCCGCTGATCACCTCGCTGTTGATTGGCCTGAGCCAGGGCCTGGTGCAGGCCGGCCCCTCGCTGCTGGGCTTGGCGCTGATCGCCGGCCTGTTGGGCAGTTGGCTGCTGCGCAAGCCGCACTGGTGCCTGCGCCGCGATGAACTGCTGCTGCGCCTGCCGCGTATCGGCGTGCTGCTGCAGGTACTGGAAAGCGCCCGCCTGGCGCGCAGCCTGGCAATTCTCACCAGCAGTGGCGTGGCCCTGCTCGAAGCCCTGCAGGTGGCCACCGAAACGGTCGGCAACCGGCGCATCCGCCTGGCCATGGAGCAGGTGCGCCAGCAGGTACAGGGCGGCACCAGCCTGCACCGCGCCCTGGACGCCAGCCTACAGTTCCCGCCGTTGCTGGTGAACATGGTCGGCAGTGGCGAGGCCAGCGGCACCCTGGCCGACATGCTCGAACGCGTGGCCGACGACCAGGAGCGCGGCTTCGCCCGCCAGGTGGACACCGCCATGGCGCTTTTCGAACCCCTGATGATCCTGGTGATGGGCGCCGTGGTGCTGTTCATCGTGCTGGCGGTGCTGTTACCGATCATGCAACTCAACCAGGGCCTGCAACTGTGAACCCAAGGAGCACTTCCATGCAGCATCGACGCAACCACCAGCGCGGTTTCACCCTGATGGAAATCATGGTGGTGATCTTCATCATCGGCCTGCTGATTGCCGTGGTCGCGCCCAGCGTGCTGGGCAACCAGGACAAGGCCATGAAGCAGAAGGTCATGGCCGACCTGGCGACCCTGGAGCAGGCGCTGGACATGTACCGCCTGGACAACCTGCGCTTCCCCAGCAACGAACAGGGCCTGGCCGCGTTAGTGAAAAAGCCGGCCCAGGAACCGCTGCCACGCAGCTGGCGCAGCGACGGCTACGTACGCCGCCTGCCGGAAGATCCGTGGGGCACCCCGTACCAGTACCGCATGCCCGGTGAGCATGGGCGGGTCGATGTCTATTCGCTGGGGGCCGATGGCGTGCCAGGAGGCGAAGGCCAGGATGCCGACCTGGGCAACTGGGCCCTCTAGAGCATGCGTGGCCAGCGCGGCTTCAGCCTGCTCGAATTGCTCGTGGTACTGGCCATCGCCGGGCTCATGACTGGCTTGGCGGTGGCCTGGCTCGACAGCGGCAAGTCCAGTGTCGATCAGGCACTGCAGCGCCTGGCCACGGAAACCCGCACCCAGGCCGCGCTGGCTCGGCACGCCGGGCAGCTGCGCGGATTGCGCTGGACTGGCCAGCGGCCTGAGTTCGTGCGCCGTGAAGGTGACCGCTGGGTGATCGAGGCCGGCGCCCCGGCTGACTGGCCAAAGGGCCTGCGCCCGGACTGGCCGTCCAGCGCCCAGCCGCGTGTGCTGTTCACGCCGCAGGGCTGGGCGCAACCAGGCTCGGTGCACTGGCGCTGGGCAGACGGCAGCCAGCGCTGGGAGTGGGGCCGTGACGGCCAGTTGCGCGTGGCGATGGCGCCATGAAGCGCAGACAGCGCGGGTTCACCTTGCTGGAAGTGACCGTGGCCCTGGCGATAGCCGCCGTGCTGGCGGTCATCACCAGCCAGGTGCTGCGCCAGCGCCTGGCGGTGCAGGACAACGTGCAGCAGCATCGTTTGGGCGTGCTTTGCGCTCGCGAGCTGCAGGCGCGCTTCACCGTCGAGCAATATTGGCCGGCCAGCAACCAGGTGGAGGGTGTGCTCAGCCAGGGTGGCCAGGCCTGCCACTGGCAGATGCAGTTGCGCCGTACCGGTTTACGCGACCTGCGTCGTGGCGAATTGCAGTTGTACGCCGACCGCGACCAGCGCCTGCCACTTGGGCAATACACCGTTTTTCTGGAGCAGCCATGAAGCGGCGCCAGGCAGGTTTGACCCTGATCGAACTGATGGTGGCTTTGGCCCTGACCGCGCTGCTCGGGGTGATGTTGTCAGCGCTGGTAAATGGCTGGCTCAAAGTGCGTGAGCGGCTGCAGGTGAACACCCAGGAAACCAGCGTGCTGGAGTTCTGCCTGGCCCTGGAGCGGCGCTTCGACAGCCCGGTGCTGCGTCGCTTGTACGAACAGCGCTTGCCTCTGGCCAGCCGCTGGCTCGACTGGCAGGCCGACCGCCAGCAGTTGCTGTGGGTGGCCGCCGCCGCCTTGCCCGAGGCCGAGGGCGGTTCGCGCCTGCAACGCCAGCGCCTGCGCTTCGATGCGCGTGACCAGTGCCTGCTGCTGGAAACTTCGGCGGACCTGTACGCCGTCAGCGAGCCGCGCTGGGTGCTGCGCGAACAGCTGCCGCGGGTCAGCGCAATCAACATTCTTTACCACCAGGGTGGCCGCTGGTTGCCCTGGCCCTCCGACCAACCTGCGCATCCCGGTCGAGGCGTGCGCCTGGAATTGCAGCGTGATGGAGCACCGTATGTCTGCACTTTTGTTCTCCCCTGGGGGCGTTCATGAAGTTTGAATGGCGCCGAACTGCGCCAGTTCGACCCTGGTTGTTGTTGCGCCCGGGTGAGGTCTGGGACTGGTTGCTGGTCGAGGCGGGTGGCGCGCAACGCCAAGGGCAGGGGGAGCCTCCGGCGAACCTGCAGGCACGGGTGGCGCTGATCGTCCCCGGGGAATGCTGCAGCCAGTTTCAACTGGCAGCGCCGCCGGGCTTGAAGCGCGACGAGTGGCCGCTATTGCTGGAGGACCGGTTGCTGCAGAACCCGGATGAGATCCTGTGTGCCTGCCTGTCACGTGAGGCGGGGCAATTGCGCCTGATGACGGTAGAGCGGCAGTTGCTGGTGCCGTGGCGTGAGCAATGTGCTGAATGGGGGCTGCAGGTGGAGTGCTGCTGGGCCGAGTTCCAGTTGCTGCCGACACCCGAGCCGGGCAGTGCCTGGCACTGGCAGCGCACGCCGGAGGTATTGCTGTGCAAAGGGCTGGGCGAGGGCGGGCTTGAACACTGGTTGGCCTGGCCCACTGCGTTGGGCGAGTTGCCGCAGCAACCGTGGTCTGGCCTGCATGAGCAATTGATGATCGGTACCTGGCCAGTCTCGTTGGCTCCACTCGACAACCTGCCCAGCTTGCTCGAGTGCCCCCGTCAGGTGCGCTCGCTGCCGGGCGTGTCGCGGCAGCAGCAGCGCCTGCTTGCGGCTTGCCTGGCGTTGGCCACCGTCTGGGGCGGCCTGTGGCTGAGCCAGCAATGGCGCCAGGTACAGACCTGGCGCGCGCAGGTGTTGACGGTCACCGGCGAACAGGCCAGCCCCCGGCACGCGGCGCATGCCCTGAAACGTCTGCGGGAAAGCGGACTGCAACAGCAATTGCGCGAGCGTCAGCTCGAAGACCTGCAGGCACGCCTGCAAGCCTGGCTGAGTGAGCATCCCGCCTGGCGCCTTCAAGCCGTGCGTTTCGATGGCCAGCGCTGGCACCTGCGCCTGGACGGTGAGGGCGCCGCACCGCCTTGGACCGAGATGGCCAGTGCTGTCGGTGCTGCCGTGCAGGTACAGAACGGGCAGGTGGTGTTCGACCTGGGAGTGGCCTCATGAATCGGGAGTGGATGCAGCGTCATCGGCTGTGGTTTGCAGGGGGGCTGATCGGTGTGCTGCTGGCCTTCCTGGCCGTGCGCGAAGGGCTGGCGCAATGGCGTGAGCTCAGCCAATGGCGTGAGCTGGCAGCGCAGGCCGCAAGCTTGCAGGGTGGCCCCGGCGTAAGCCTGGAGCGCCTGCGCCAGTCTGCTCAGGCGCGGCGGATCGAATTGGCTGATGTCGAGGTGCAAGGCAAAAGCTGGCAGCTGCGGGGGCTGGTTGCGGATGAGCGCGTGCTGCAGGGCTGGTTGCAGAGCTTGCGTGCGGAAGAGGCCCAGCTATTGCAGTGGGGGCTTGAGCAGGATGCCAAGGGTCTAAGATTCGAACTGGTGATGCAGCCATGAGCCGTCGCGGGCTGCTGTGGTGCGGGTTGGTGTTCACGTTCACCCTGCTGATGGAGTTGCCGGCTACCTGGGTGGCACGTGGCGTTGGTCTGTCGGCACGCGGTGTCAGCGGTAGCCTGTGGCAGGGCAAGGCACAGCAACTGGGGCCGGTCGGGCCGGTGCGTTGGGCTTTGCAGCCATGGCGCATGCAGGCTGATGCGCGGCTCGGTTTCCAGGGGCAGTCCTGGCAATTGCGCACCGAAGGTTGGCCATGGCGCTGGCAGCTGGAAGCGACGGCGTTGGCTGCCCAGGCGACGGCACTGACGGAATACCGCCTGGCCGGGCAGTGGCATGGGGCGCTGCGCATGCAGGGTTCGGGGCGCCAGTGTCGAAGCAGCGAGGGGCGGGTGAGTGTGAACGACCTGGCGTTGAGTGAACCGTGGTCGCTGGGGTTGGGGCAGGGGTGGGTGGAAATGGATTGCCGGAATGGCTGGCGCTTGCGCGGCCAGCTGGCGCAGCCGGGGCAACATGAGTTGAGGCTTGAAGCGGACCTTCTGGCGCGCAAGGCGCGGGTGGCTTTCAATCTGCAGAATGAGGCTGCGCTGACTCCGTTGCTGCGGAGCGCACAATGGCTGGGTCCGCAGGTGCTGGCGGGGCAGCGGGAGGTGCGCTGGTAGGGTGGAGGATTGGGTCAGAGCTACCATATGTGCCATGCCACTCCCAGCGCCTGTGAGATCGAGCGCCGCCCGCGCGGCGCTCGATCTCACAGGCGCTGAACATCTCAAACCAGGCACTTTTGCGCTTCACCCGTTATTCCATTTTACCTTGCACACTCGAAACCCACTGCTCACTCCGGTTATGCCCACTGGTCCTCAGCAACCCCAGGTCCAGCGCATTCTCGCCATCCGCCGCGCCTTTGCCCTTGGCCATCTCGGCAATCGCCGTACCCAGGTCCACCGGCGAGTTGGAGGCATCGACCGACACATCCCGACGGTAGTCGTTGCCACTCAGGGTTTCCCGGCTCACCGAGCTGGCATCGAGCGCGACCGCGCCCTTGGCCGACTGCAGGCGGGCGCCGACCAGCTGGGCATCACCGCCTACCTTCAGCTGGACACCGTCACTGCCCTTGAGCACCGCCTGTTGGCCCACGCTGTCGCGCTGCACGTGGGACACATCAAGGCTCAAGGTTGGCGAGAAGCCCGGGTCGGCCTTGCTCAAGGCCGACCCGGCCTTGTCCTTGACCTTGCCACCCAGTGGTCCAGCCAGCGAGGTGGCGGCGTTGAGGTAACCCTGCGGGTTCTTCTCCTGGCTCAGGCGTGCGTCGCCTTTCACCGTCAGCGTATCGACGCTGTCCTTGCGGCTGGCGATGCGCAGGTCGCCATCTACGTCGCCGGTGATGCGCCGGGCTTCGAGACTGGCGCCTTCGATGCGGGTATCACCACGGCTTTGCAGGTCGATGGTTTCGGCGCGCAGGTTGCTGGCGTTCCAGGTCTGGTTGTCGCGCTTGTCCAGCTCGACCTTCGCCCGGCCATGCAGGCCACGGGTGTCGGTGGTGCCTGCGGTCATGTTGAAACCGGCACCGGCGGTGATGTCCAGATTGTTGCGCTGCTCCTGATTGGAGGAGGCCTCGATCAGCATGCCGCCGCTGGACGCGTTGAGCCCGATCTGCTCGGTGGAGGCCTGCAGGCCCTCCAGGTGCAAGGCAATGTCCTCGCGAGCAGCGCTGCTGAGGGTCAGCTTGCCGGCGCTGGTGAACTGGGCATCGACGGCCTGGCGAGCGCTTTCATCCTGCGTGCCATTGCTGAAGTGGCCACCAATGCCGCCGCCTTTTGTCTCACCCATCTTGGCTGCCAGTTCCAGGCCTGCGCCAAGTTTGCCGCCGCTGGCTTGCTGGGTGTCATTGCCTGCCTTGACCTGCAGGCGGCCGTCGCTGTGCAGGCGAATATCGCCCACCTTGGCTTCGCGGCTGCCGATACGGGTGCCTTCCAGCAACAGATCGCCCGCGCTGCTCAGGCGCACTTCACCCTTGGCATCGATCTGTGCCACGTGGGCCTTGGTCTGCACCGTTTGCTGCTGCACCTGGTCAAGGTAGCCACGGCCATCGAAACCGGTGCTGCCGGGACGGTTGCCGACCTTGGCCCAAGCGTTGCCGTCAAGTTGACGGGTCAATTGTTCGGTGCGGTCGTTGGCCTGGGGCAGCGACAGGTTGCCAGCGCTGTGGATGACTACTTCGCCTTCGCCGCCATCCATGCGTGTTCCTTCATATTGGCCATCGCTACCCAGCTGGACCTGAATGCCCTGTTGCCCATAAAGGCTGCCGGGCACTGCGGTGCTGGCCATTGTCTGCTTGTCCAGTGAGCCACCCTTGCCCGCGCCGCGGGCATTCAGGTCACTGCCGGAGCTGGTGTCGATGCGCAGGTCTCCACCAAAGGCCAGACGTTGCACGCTGTCCTCCTCGGTGTGTTCGGCGGCACGCATCGTGTGCTGCTGGGCCTCGATCTGCAATTGGCCGGCATTGGCACGCCAGCCGGTACCCTGATCGTCGATCGTGTCGGCCTTGACCTCGACCTTCGCACCCGACAGCTCACTCACCTGGGCAATGCCACGGCGCTGGTTTTCCAGGCGTTTGAGGTGCTCGACGGTCATGTCGGCACCGACGCTGGGGGCCACCATGGCGTCTTCGGGGGATGCCTGCTGGAAGCGCGCGGCTTCCTCACCCAGCACCAACCGCTCGATCGGCCGGGTCAGGTCGCGGTACTCGACGCTGGCGCCGAGGCTACCGGACCATTCGTTGCGCAGTTTTTCCCGCTCATGGGTATCCAGAACCGCACGGTTGTCGATGCGCTTGGCGGTGACCTTGAGGGTATCCCCGGCCGTGACACGTGCCGCCTCGGTAAGCAGTTCGTCAGCATCGAGGTTAACGTTGCCGCTGGCCTGCAGTTGGCTGCGTTGGGCCTTGCTCTCGCGTTCGGTCACCACGGTGCTGTTGTGATGGCCTTCGAACAGGCTGCCGAGGCGATCGATGCCACCCGTGACGGTCAAGCCGCCGCCATTCTGGCTTGTGCTGGTGGTCGATTCGCGCTCATTGCGGGTGGCGCCCAGCGTCACTTGCCTAGCCTTCACATCGAGATCGCCCGCACCCGCCTGGACCTTGGAGCCGTTGACTTGCAGATGCCGCTCGCTGCTCAGGCCAACCGTAGCCCCCTTCAGTTCGCTGGCGACTTGCGTGGTGTCGCGCAACTTTTCGCTACCGGTAACCACTTCATAGGCCACGCCAGCCGCATATTGGCGTGACTCCGGCTTACCGTCTTCGGCTACCTGGGTTTGCCGGGCACTGGCAGTCAATCGGCGTTGCTGATCGCGGCTTTCGCTTTCGTTGACCGCTTGCGCGCTGCCGATCAGCAGGTCGCCCTTGGCCTCGATCTGCAAGTGCGCGCCGGCCTCGACCTTGGCGCCCTGGATACGCAGCTCTTCGGCACTGGCCAGGCGCAGGTTGCTGGACGAGCTGACATCGCTGACCAGCACCTGCTGCTGGCGTGTGGTGCTCTCGTGATCACTGCCGAATAGGCCGAACAGTTTGCTGTCGCTTGTGCGCTCGGTGGAACGGCTACTGCCATGGTCCGCTTCAATCGCCAGCGCGCCTTTTTCGCTGTACAGCACGGCATCCTCTTTACCATGCACGGTGCTGCCCTTGATGCTGACCTGGTCGGCATGGACATTCAGCTTGCCATCCGCAGTGACGCTGCTGCCGGCAACGCTTTGGCCCTCGGTGTCGCTGCCCTTGCGATTGCCGAAGAAAGTGCCGGAGACCAGGTCGCCTCGGTAGTTGCCGTCGTTGCTGCGTTGCTGCAGGGCGGTGGTGCCGACCTCGACCTGCATGGCGTTGATGTCCATGTCGCCGCGGCTATGCAGGGTGCTGCCCTGGACCTTGAGTGTGTCTTTGGCGTTGACTGTCATGCGTTGGGCGCTCAGCGTGCTGGGCCGTGCGGTTTCCGTGTACTGGTCGGTATCGCTGTCGCCGCGCCAGAGGTCTTTGCGATGGCGTACCTGCTCTTTGAGTTGCTTGCTGTCGATGCCGGCCGCGATGTCCAGGTTGGCACCGCTGTCGAGGGTCATGTCACCGCCTGCCTTCACCTCGGCGGCGACCAGGCGCATGTCGGCGCCGGACTGCAATGTGATGCTGTCGCTGCCCTGCAACTTCACACCCCGTTGCTGGCGCTCGGTGGTGGTGTTTTCACGGCTGTACGTTTCGCGGGTGATGAACAGGAACTTCTTGTTCCAGCTGTCGCGGTCGTGGCTGATGTTTTCGCGGGTCTTGGCGTCGAGGGTGAGTTTCTTGCCGGCCGTGGCTTCGATGCGCTTGGCCTTGCCGTCGGTGGCGCTCAATGTCAGGTCATCGGCAGCGGTTAGCAGCAGGGTGCCCTGTTCACTGTGCAGCTCGGCAGGGTTGTCGGCTTCGCCACTGACTTCCAATGAGCCGGCCGAGTGAATGGCGATGCCGTTGTCGGCCTTCACCACCGACCCCATGCGTACGCCCGTGCCTTCGGCGGTGCTCACCACGCGAATGCGCCCGGCGCGCATGGCGCCGAACAGGTTGGCGTCGATGCTCGACGGGGTACCCGGCAGGTGTTCGAGGACCTGGCCATCGGCATGCGCGATGCGATTGCGGCCAACGGTCAAGTTGAGGTCACCCTTGGCCATGAGCAAGCCTTGCTGATCCACCTTGGGCGCAATCAGATCAAGCGCGCCCTCGGCATTGGCCTGGCCGCCCTGCAGCACCTGCAAGCTGCCTCTGGCGTTCAGCGTGTTGAACTGGCGCAGCTGTTCATCCTGCAACTCAGGTGTGCCGACCACGAACCCGGCGCGGGTGGTGTTGATGAAGCTGCCACCATTGAGGGTGATGCCGTTGGGGTTGGCCAGGATGTAGTCGGCGGGCCGGCCGAAGATTTCCTGCGGGCCTTCGATCAGCGAGGCGTTGCGGCTGATCACCTCGTTGAGAATGGTCGATGCTGCCTGGCCCTGGAACTGCGGGTTGGCGGCCAATGCTCCCGCCAGTTGCGACTGGCCCTCCTGAAGGGCGTTGTTCAGCACCACCCCCGAGCGGGCGACGTTATAGTCGAGGAACTGGTTATGTGACAGGCCACTGGCGTTGGGCGGGACGATGTCGATCACCGGTACGCCATGGTCGTTGTTGATGATAGGTGTGCCTGCCGGGCCGCTGGCCGCCTCCAGCCCGCCCTGCGCCAGGGCGCTGGAGGGGCCGAGCAGGGCGAGGAAGATGGCCCAGCGCAAGGTATCCGGGCGGGTAGAGGGTAACGGCGAGAGTATCTGCATGTTCTCGTTCTCTTTGTTGTGGGTGAATCAAATGCTCAGGGCGCACTCCAGTACCCAGAAGCCAGGCTCAAGGTATGAGCGGGGCAGGTCGCTGGCGTAGAGGGCGCGTTGGTAGTCGAGGCGTAGCCGGGTACTCGGCAGGCTCAGTTCGATGCCGGCGGCTGCGCCTGCCAGGCGTTGCGAGGGTTTGCCAGCGGCTGAGCGGGTCCAGCCTGCATCCAGGCCGAAGTAAGGGCGTACCTGCAGGGGGTGGGCCCAGTTCGCCGTTAGCGGTTGGCTGAAGGTGTTGCGCCAGGCGGCGCCGCTGGCGCCGGAGTAGGTGCGCAGGCGAAAGCCACGTACGGTCGAGTCGTCGCTGACCAGTAATTGCTCGACGGCGGGCAAAGCGTGTTCGCTGTACTGCAGGGCCAGTTCGCTTTGCCAGCGCCAAGGTGTGCCCGTCGGCCCCTGACGCAGGTGCAGCAGGCTGGCGCGGTACTTGCGAAAATCCGGGCGCAGGCGTTCGTTGCCCAATGGCAACTGGTCTGCGGCAAGCCAGTCCACACCCTGTGCAATGCCCACATAGCCGTTCCATAGCCCGCCCTGGAGCCACAGCAGGTTGATACCGGCCTCGACGCTGGTGAGCGTCGGGCTCTGTTGAGTGACGACGGCGCCGGCGCTGCGGTTGACCAGCTGCTTGCGGTCCAGCCGTGCGCTGGCGCTGAGCATGCCTTGCTGGTTGCGCCACAGCACCCGCTCGAGGCTCAGGCCCTGGTAGCTGCTGCTGCCGTCGCTGGTCTGCCGGCTGTGCGGCAGCGGCGCGTCGTAGGTCAGTTGGCTGGCGTTGAGGGCAAAGGTCCAGGGGCCGTAAGGGACGCTGTAGTACAACGTGATGCCTTGCACCTGGCCGGGTGCGTGGAACACGCTGGAGAGCACTGACATGCGCAGGTCGTCATTGAGCCCCAGCGGGCTGTCCAGGCCGAGGCCCAGGTTCAGGCGGTGGCGGCCGGTCAGCTCACTGCCGCGGTTGTCCAGGCGACTGTCCAGGTGCCAGCGCGAGCCGATCTTGCGTGGTTGCAGCACAACCCGGGTACCGCCCTGCAGTTCGCCGGGCAGCAGATCCATGCCCAGCTCATAGGCGCGCAGGCGATTGAGTTGGTCGAGCCCTTGTTCGAGGTCGGGCAGGTACAGCGGTTGGCCCAGTACGTCAGGGAAGGCGCCGTTCAGCGACAGTGGCAATGCCGGGCTGGTGAGTTCGATGGATTCGACAAAGCCTTCGACGATGACGATGTCCAGTGGCGCACCGTCCCGAGGTTGTTGGCGCAGGTAGGGGCGGCTGGTCGGAAACCCCGCGCTGACATACCGCTGGGTGATGCCCCGGAGCAGGTTATTGATGTCGTCGATGCCCATGCAGGGCAATAGCCACTCGCGCAGCGCGAGCTCGAGCGCCTGATCCGGAAGTTGGCGGTTACCGACGATGCGCAGGCCGGACACGGCCCAGCACTGACTGTCGGCCGGCTGGGCGGGGGCTTGCTCATTACGCTCGGGCAAAGGCTGCTGCTGCCAGCGCTTGAGCCGCTGTTGCTGTTCGAAATGCCGCAGGGATTGCTGCTGGTCGCGCAGTTGCAGGCTGGCGGGGTCGTCAGCCAGGACGGTGTGGGAGATCAGCAGGCCAGCCAGGCAACCGGCGAGCAGCCTGTTGGCGGAGTGACAGAGTTGGCATGGCATGAAGCACCCTCGCAATTGGCGTACGGATTACGTACTCGTTTGCGTGGATGCTAAAAATTCATGCCTTCGGTTGGATGCAGTCTCTGGCCCTAGCTGGGCGTAGGTCAGGTGTGTATTTGAAGTATGAAAGGTCCTACAAGCTCAATCTGAATGTAGGACTATCAAGGGCGAATCTCGATCAGGGTGCCATCGCGGACCAGGTCCCACACTTCCTGCATGTCGCGGTTGCGCATGGCGATGCAGCCATCGGTCCAGTCGAGGGTGTGGAAGTACCACTCGGGGTAGTTATCGTCGACCGGCGTGCCGTGGATCATGATCATGCTGCCGGCGCTCCAGCCTTCGCGGGTGGCACGGGCGGCGTCGCTGATGTTCGGGTAGGTGATGTGCATGGCCAGGTTGAAGCGGTCGCTTTCCTTGCGCCAGTCCAGCCAGTACAGGCCTTCTGGAGTCTTCTTGTCGCCTTCGCGTTCCTTGGCGCCCTTAGGCTGCTTGCCCAGGGAGATGCGGTAGGTCTTCAGCGGCTCGCCGCGGCTGATCAGTTGCAGGCGCCGCTCGGACTTGATCACCAGCACCTTGTCGATCAGTGGCTGCATGGCGGCCTGGGACTGCGACTGTACCGGCGCGGGCGGTTGCGGCTTGCGAATGATGACTTCGGTGAAGGCCGCCTGGGCCACCGTGGTAACGCAAAGGCAGAAAAGGGCGAACAACCAACGCATGAAGCGGTACCTGCAAACTTAAGTGGTGGGCGAAACATTCATCGGCGGCAGGTATTCATGGCCAATCGGGTAGTGCTGCCTGATGCGGTCGCGATAATAGCATTCTAGTGTGCGAGTGACGGTGCGGAAAGCCAGCTCGCCCCACGGGATTTCGTGTTCCTCGAACAATCGCACCTCCAGGCTTTCGACACCGACGGCGAAATCAAGGTCCGCCAGCTCGGCACGGAAGAACACATGCACCTGGTTGATGTGCGGGAGGTCGAACAGCTGGTACAGGGCCATGTCCCCGACCCGGGCGCAGGCTTCCTCGACCGTTTCGCGACGGGCGGCCTGGTCGAGGGTCTCGCCGTTTTCCATGAAGCCTGCCGGTAGCGTCCAGAAGCTGCGGCGCGGCTCTATGGCACGTCGGCACAGGAGCACCTGGCTGCCCCAGATAGGCAGCACCCCGGCGACGATATTGGGGTTCTGGTAGTGAATGGTCTGGCAATGCTCGCAGATGAACCGCAGGCGGCTGTCGCCCTCGGGGATCCGTTGAATGACCGGCTGGCCGCACGCGCTGCAAAATTTCATGCTGTTCTTCCCTATTGACCGGGTTATCTTGGCGCGCCACGCGGGGTTGCCGCAAGCGCACGGGGCTTGGGTGCTTCGCGGCTTTGGTGCATCATGCAAGGCAGGCCTTGGAAACGAGAGTGCGCAATGCTGGACGAGCTACTTCGCCGTATGAGCAACCACCAACCCGCTTCACTGGAAACCGACCGACGGTTCCCCGAGGCGGCGGTACTTTTGCCCATTACCCGCAGCGAAGCGCCCGAGCTGGTATTGACCCTGCGTGCCAAGGGGCTGTCGACCCACGGTGGCGAAGTCGCCTTTCCGGGCGGTCGCCGCGACCCGGAAGACCCGGACCTGGTGTTCACTGCACTGCGCGAGGCGGAGGAAGAAATCGGCCTGCCGCCCGGCCTGGTCGAGGTAATCGGCCCGCTCAGCCCGCTGATTTCCCTGCATGGCCTGAAAGTGACCCCGTTCGTCGGCTTGATCCCGGATTTCGTCGAATACCGCGCCAACGATGCCGAAATCGCGGCAGTCTTCAGCGTGCCGCTGGAATTCTTCCGCCAGGACCCGCGTGACCACACCCACCGTATCGATTATCAGGGCCGCAGTTGGTACGTGCCCAGCTATCGCTATGGCGAGTACAAGATCTGGGGGCTATCGGCGATCATGATCGTCGAGCTGGTCAACCTGTTGTATGACGCCGGTATCAGCTTGCATCACCCCCCCGAGCGCTACATCGAAATCTGAGCGGGGCACACCCCGCCGTCTGCGTGAACCTCTGAGGAGCGAACATGAAATACCGCCTGGGCGACCATCGGGTCGAATGCCACCCCACCAGCTGGGCCGCACCCAACGCCTCCCTGATTGGCAAAGTGCGCCTGCAGGCCCGTGCCAGCGTGTGGTTCGGTGCGGTGCTGCGGGGCGACAACGAACTGATCGACATCGGCGAGGACAGCAACGTCCAGGACGGTACCGTGATGCACACCGACATGGGCTCGCCGCTGTCCGTGGGCAAGGGCGTAACCATCGGCCACAACGCCATGCTGCATGGTTGCTCGGTTGGCGATTACAGCCTGATCGGCATCAACGCCGTCATTCTCAACGGCGCGCGCATCGGCAAGCATTGCATCATCGGCGCCAACGCGCTGATCCCGGAGGGCAAGGAAATTCCTGATGGCTCGCTGGTGATGGGTTCGCCGGGCAAGGTGGTGCGCGAGCTGACCGAACAGCAGAAGCGCATGCTCGAAGCCAGCGCTGCGCACTATGTACACAATGCCGAGCGGTATGCGCGGGAGCTGGTGGTCGACGATGAGTGAAGTTGCTGTAGAGCGGCCGGTGGCTTCGCCGTGCGTGAGCATCTGCGCGCTGGACGAGCAGGATATCTGTACCGGCTGCCAGCGCACCGTGGCCGAGATCGGCCGTTGGGGGCGGATGGACAATACCGAGCGCCGGGCGGTGCTCAAGCTTTGCCATGAACGGGCGGTGGCAGCCGGGCTGATTATTGGGCACTGACCGCAAAATCAAGTAATCTGTGCGGCTTGCCCACAGATCACTCGCCATGTTCTATCTCATTGCCTATATCAGTAGCGTAGTGCTGATCAACTACGCCTTCTCCAGCGCCCCGCAGCTGGACATCATCTGGTCCTGCTGGGGTGGCCTGGTGTTCATCCTGCGCGACATGGTGCAGACCCGCTACGGCCATGGCGCGCTGATCGCCATGCTGCTGGCCCTGGTGCTGTCGTACGCCACCTCGGAGCCGGCCATCGCCCTGGCCAGCGCCACCGCGTTCTTCGTCTCCGAGCTGATCGACTGGCTGGTGTTCAGCATCACCCGTCGGCCGCTGCGCGACCGCCTGTGGCTGAGCTCGGCGCTGAGCATTCCGGTGGATACCTTCATCTTCTTCGGCATGATCGGCGCACTCACCCCGGCGGTGATCGGCAGCGCCATGGCCTCGAAATTCGCCGGTGTCACGGCCGTCTGGCTGGCCATGGCATTTCGTGCGCGGCGGGCCGCCGTAGCGGGTTGATGGTGTAGAATACTGGTCCTTTTTCAGCGGGCCGTGCCAAGCCTGGTGCGGCCCCGGACGCCTTCGAGGACCTGAAATGACCCGTATCGGAACCCCATTGTCGCCAACCGCGACCCGTGTACTGCTCTGCGGCTGTGGCGAACTGGGCAAGGAAGTGGTGATCGAGTTGCAGCGCCTGGGCGTCGAGGTGATCGCCGTCGACCGCTACGCCAATGCCCCGGCGATGCAGGTGGCGCACCGCAGCCACGTGGTCAACATGCTCGATGGCGTTGCCCTGCGGGCGATCATCGAAGCGGAAAAGCCGCACTACATCGTGCCGGAAATCGAAGCCATCGCCACCGCCACTCTGGTCGAGCTGGAGAACGAAGGCTTCAACGTGGTGCCGACTGCCCGCGCCACCCAGCTGACCATGAACCGTGAAGGTATCCGCCGCCTGGCCGCCGAGGAGCTGGATCTGCCAACCTCGCCGTACCACTTCGCCGACACCTTCGAGGACTACGCCAAGGCCGTGGCCGATGTCGGCTACCCATGCGTGGTCAAGCCGGTGATGAGCTCCTCGGGCAAGGGCCAGAGCCTGCTGCGCAGCGATGCCGACCTGCAGAAGTCGTGGGACTACGCCCAGGAAGGTGGCCGTGCCGGCAAAGGGCGGGTGATCATCGAGGGCTTCATCGACTTCGAATACGAAATCACCCTGCTGACCGTTCGCCATGTGGGCGGCACCACTTTCCTCGAACCGGTTGGTCATCGTCAGGAAAAGGGCGACTACCAGGAATCCTGGCAGCCACAGGCGATGAGCGCGAAAGCTCTGGCCGAGTCGCAGCGCGTGGCCAAGGCTGTCACCGATGCATTGGGTGGTCGTGGCTTGTTTGGCGTGGAACTGTTCGTCAAGGGCGACCAGGTGTGGTTCAGCGAAGTCTCGCCGCGCCCGCATGACACTGGCCTGGTGACCCTGATTTCCCAGGATCTGTCGCAGTTCGCCCTGCACGCCCGCGCCATTCTCGGCCTGCCGATCCCGGTGGTACGCCAGTTCGGGCCATCGGCATCGGCGGTGATCCTGCCGGAAGGCCAGTCGCAGCAGACCAGCTTCGCCAACCTGGGCGCCGCCCTGAGCGAGCCGGACACCGCCATTCGCCTGTTCGGCAAGCCGGAAATCAACGGTACTCGCCGCATGGGCGTGTGCCTGGCGCGTGATGAGTCGGTTGAAGCGGCGCGGGCGAAGGCGACCCGTGCTTCGCAGGCGGTCAAGGTCGAGTTCTGATCCGAGACCGTACGGGGCTGCTGCGCAGCCCATTCGCGGGGCAAGCCCGCTCCTGCAGGAGACCGCGCAAGCCAACGCAGATGCGATCCCTGTAGGAGCGGGCTTGTCCAGCGAATGGGCCGCAAAGCGGCCCCAGTTGCTTACAGCGCGGTATTACGGGTTTCTTTCAGGCACAGCACGGCAATCAGGCTGATCACCGCCGCCGCCGACACATAGCCCCCCACCCAGCTCAACCCACCCATGCTCACCAGCTTCTGGGCAAAGAACGGTGCCGCCGAGGCCCCGACGATGCCGCCCAGGTTGTATGCCGCCGAAGCGCCGGTGTAGCGCACGTGAGTCGGGAACAGCTCAGGCAGCAGGGCCCCCATCGGTGCGAAGGTCACGCCCATCAGGAACAGCTCGATGGCCAGGAACAGCGCCACGCCCGTAGTCGAGCCTGAAGTCAGCAGCGGCTCCATGGTAAAGCCCGACGCCACGGCCAGCAGGCCGCCGACGATCAGCACCGGCTTGCGCCCGTAACGGTCGCTGAGCCAGGCCGACAGCGGCGTGGCCAGTGCCATGAACACCACGGCGAAGCACAGCAGGCCGAGGAAGGTTTCACGGCTGTACCCCAGCGTGGTCACGCCGTAGCTGAGCGAGAACACCGTCGAGATATAGAACAGCGCATAGCACACCACCATGGCGGCTGCGCCCAGCAGGGTTGGCATCCAGTATTTGCCGAACAGGTCCACCACCGGCATCTTCACGCGTTCGTGGCGGGCGACTGCCTTGGCAAATACCGGGCTTTCTTCAAGCTTCAGGCGCACATACAGCCCCACCATTACCAGCGCGGCACTGAGCAGGAACGGAATGCGCCAGCCCCAGTCACGGAACTGCTCGTCACTGAGCAGCATGGCCAGGGTCAGGAACAGGCCGTTGGCCGCGAGGAAACCGATCGACGGGCCAAGTTGCGGGAACATGCCGAACCAGGCGCGTTTGCCCTCCGGCGCGTTCTCGGTGGCCAGCAGCGCGGCGCCACCCCATTCGCCACCCAGGCCCAGGCCTTGGCCGAAGCGCAGCAGGCAGAGCAGGATCGGTGCCCACACGCCGATGCTGTCATAGCCTGGCAGCACACCAATCAGCGTGGTCGAAACGCCCATCAGCAGCAGCGAGGCGACCAGAGTCGACTTGCGCCCGATGCGGTCGCCGAAGTGGCCGAACAGTGCCGAGCCCAGGGGGCGGGCAAGGAAGGCGATGCCGAAGGTGATGAAGGCCGCGAGCATCTGCGCGGTGCCCGACCCGGATGGGAAGAACACCGGGCCGATCACCAGCGCGGCGGCGGTGGCATAGACGTAGAAATCGTAGAACTCGATGGCGGTGCCGATGAAGCTGGCAGTGGCGACCCGCGCTGGCGAGTTGACCGGCGCGGCAGGCGCCTCGGCATAGGTGCTGGTTGTCATTTAGTAGGTCCCTAACAGTCTGGTCCGCTCCATGGCATTGTCCACGGCCTGTGCAGGCGTTGAAGGCAGGCACGGCTTGGCGGACGCCGGAGCGTATTGTTGTTGTGTTCGCGCGACTGACACCAGCCCAGGAGGGTAGGGGTGGGAGCGGGCTCTGTTCGGGGTGTTGAACCAGGACCGCGGGGCGTGTCAGTGGAGCGGACTGGCCGTGTGGCGCCGGGTGCGGGTAGCGGGCGGAACGGCGGGGCTGGGTAAGCGTGACCCGAGTATAGCTATCGGGTCACGGTCCACACCAGTACCTTGCTGGCGCAATTGTCCTCTGTTTCGAGGATTTCCAGGCGATAGCGGCCGATCTTCAGGCAAACGGCGCTTTCTGGAATGCTTTCGAGGGCTTCGGTGACCAGCCCGTTGAGGGTTTTCGGGCCGCCGTCGCAGGGCAGGTGCCAGCCCAGGGTGCGGTTGATTTCGCGCAGCGAGGCGGTGCCTTCGATGACGAAGGTACCGTCGGGCTGTGGGTGTACATGCGGGTTGTCCAGGCTCTGTTCGTCCTCGAATTCGCCGACGATCTCTTCGAGGATGTCTTCCAGGGTGACGATGCCCAGCACCTCGCCATACTCGTCCACCACCACGCCCAGGCGCCGCTGTTGCTTGTGGAAATTCAGCAGCTGCATCTGCAGGGGCGTGCTTTCCGGCACGAAGTAGGGCTCGTAGCAGGCACCCTGCAATTGCTCCAGGGTCAGCTCGGCCTTGGACAGCAGGTGGCTGATGAGCTTGGTATTGAGGATCGCTTCAACCTGATTGATGTCGTTGTGGTACACCGGCAGACGCGTGTGCCGGCTGACGATCAGTTGCTCGATGATGTGCTCGATGGGGTCGTCGAGGTTGATGCCGTCGACCTCGTTGCGTGGCACCAGGATGTCGTTGACGGTGATCTTGTCCAGCGACTGCAGGCCGTCCAGCAGGCCGTGGCGTGGCACTTCATGTTCGTCGTCCACGTCGAAGTCATCATCTTCCTGCGTATGCAGGGCCACCGCCGTGGGCTGCACGCGGAACGGCCGCAGGATCAGCTTGGCGATGCCGTCGAACAGGCACGCCAAGGGTTGCAGCAGGGCGAGGGGAAACGGGCGCAGGCTCAGGCCAAGGCTGACGAAGGCCTGCGGGTTGCGCCGGGCCAGGCGCCGCGGCAGGAATTCGGCGAACACCAGCAGGGCCGCTACGGCGGCCAGGCCAGCCAGCCAGAAGCCGTGTTCGCCGCTCTGGCGTTGGCCGATCAGGCAGGCCAGGCCCAGCACCAACAGTTTGCCCAGGCTGGCGCACAGCACCAGGGCCTGGGCTGGCAGCGGCGGCTTGCCATCATCGCCATTGCGCAGCGAACCATTGAGTTGCAGGCGGGCGGCGTCGACGGCGGTGAACAACGCCGACCACAGTAGCGCCAGTGCCAGAATGCCGAGTAGCGGTGCGTACGGCAGGGTGTCCATGGGCGGCCGTCAGATATGCAGGATGAATTCGCGAACCAGCTTGCTGCCGAAATAGGCCAGCATCAGCAGGCAGAAACCGGCCAGGGTCCAGCGGATCGCCTTGTGCCCGCGCCAGCCGAGGCGGGTGCGTCCCCACAGCAGCACGCTGAATACGATCCAGGCGATGCAGGCCAGCGAGGTCTTGTGCACCAGGTGCTGGGCGAACAGGTTCTCGAGGAACAGCCAGCCGGAAATCAGCGACAGCGAGAGCAGGCACCAGCCGGCCCAGAGGAAGCCGAACAGCAGGCTCTCCATGGTTTGCAGCGGCGGGAAGTTGCGGATCAGGCCGGACGGGTGCTTGTTCTTCAGCTGGCGGTCCTGCAGCAGCAACAGCAGCGACTGGAACACCGCGATGGTGAACAGGCCATAGGCCAGGATCGACAACAGGATGTGCGCGAGGATGCCCGGCTCTTCGTCGATCAGCGGCACCGTGCCGGGTGGCGCGAACTGCGCCAGCAGTGCGGTGACGGCGCCGAGCGGGAACAGCAGCACCAGCAGGTTTTCCACCGGGATGCGCAGGCAGGCCACCAGCGTCAGGGCGATGACCGCCACGGCGATCAGGCTGGCGGCGCTGAAGAAGTCCAGGCTCAGCCCCAGCGGCGTGATCAGCTGGAAGAACAGTGCGCCACCCTGGGCGACCACGGCGAGTGCGCCGAGCAGGCCAAGCAGGCGTTTGTCGGCCTTGCGGCCCTGGGCCAGGTGGGCGCCCTGATAGATGGCCGCAGCTATATATAAGCCGGCGGCGATCAGGTTGGGGATGAGGCTGGGTGAGGAAACCATAAGTCCTGGTTGCAGAGCCCTGAAAGAGACGGAGTTTGGCATAGAACGCCACCGGCCATCCAGACCGATCGGCAGCGAGGTGTGCGCCGCCGTCGCACTTCGTTATAATCGCCGCCTTGCTGTGCCTGGCGGGTGTGCATTTCCCCCACAGGCGCCTGACAAACCTCGGCTTTTACTGGGCCTGAAAGGATCACCATGTTCGAAAACCTGACCGACCGCCTGTCACAGACGCTGCGCCATGTCACCGGCAAGGCCAAGCTGACTGAAGACAACATCAAGGACACGTTGCGCGAAGTGCGCATGGCCCTGCTCGAGGCCGACGTTGCCCTGCCGGTGGTCAAGGATTTCGTCAACAGCGTCAAGGAACGTGCGGTCGGCACCGAGGTATCGCGCAGCCTGACCCCGGGCCAGGCGTTCGTGAAGATCGTCCAGGCCGAGCTGGAAAGCCTGATGGGTGCGGCCAACGAAGACCTCGCCCTGAACGCCGCGCCGCCGGCCGTGGTGCTGATGGCCGGCCTGCAGGGCGCCGGTAAGACCACCACCGCCGGCAAGCTGGCGCGCTTCCTCAAGGAGCGCAAGAAGAAAAGCGTGATGGTGGTGTCCGCCGACGTCTATCGCCCGGCGGCGATCAAGCAGCTGGAAACCCTGGCCAACGACATCGGCGTGACCTTCTTCCCGTCCGACATCAGCCAGAAGCCGGTGGCCATCGCCGAAGCGGCGATCCGCGAAGCCAAGCTCAAGTTCATCGACGTGGTCATCGTCGACACCGCCGGTCGCCTGCACATCGACGCCGACATGATGGACGAGATCAAGGCCCTGCATGCCGCAGTCAAGCCGATCGAGACCCTGTTCGTGGTCGACGCCATGACCGGCCAGGATGCCGCCAACACCGCCAAGGCGTTCGGCGAAGCGCTGCCGCTGACCGGCGTGGTACTGACCAAGGTCGACGGTGACGCCCGTGGCGGTGCCGCGCTGTCGGTGCGCGCCATCACTGGCAAGCCGATCAAGTTCATCGGTATGGGCGAGAAGACCGAAGCCCTCGAACCCTTCCACCCGGACCGTGTCGCTTCGCGCATCCTCGGCATGGGCGACGTGCTCAGCCTGATCGAGCAGGCCGAGCAGAACATCGACAAGGCCAAGGCCGACAAGCTGGCCAAGAAGCTGAAGAAGGGCAAGGGCTTCGACCTCGAAGACTTCCGCGACCAGCTGCAGCAGATGAAGAACATGGGCGGCCTCGGCGGCCTGATGGACAAGCTGCCAAGCATCGGCGGGGTCAACCTGTCGCAGATGGGTAACGCCCAGGGCGCGGCCGAGAAGCAGTTCAAGCAGATGGAAGCGATCATCAACTCGATGACCCCGGCCGAGCGTCGCGACCCTGACCTGATCAGCGGTTCGCGCAAGCGCCGCATCGCCCTCGGCTCCGGCACCCAGGTGCAGGACATCGGCCGGCTGATCAAGCAGCACAAGCAGATGCAGAAGATGATGAAGAAATTCTCCGCCAAGGGCGGCATGGCCAAGATGATGCGCGGCCTTGGCGGGATGCTGCCGGGCGGCGGCATGCCGAAGCTGTAACCCCCTATTTTGGGCGCCTGCCTTTACAGAGGTGGGCGCCCGGAACCCCCGCTTTGGCGGGGTAACGGCCACGGATTGCGTGGCTTAACCGGCAAATCTGGACGGTAGGGCAGGGCTCTGCCGAAAAAGGCATTTGCAAATGTCCGTGTATTCCCCGAGAATATGCGGCCTTTTGGGCACCCGTGTGCCTATTTGGCATTCAGATTTGCAGCACCGACTATAGGAACAATGTTCACATGGTAACCATTCGTCTTGCCCGTGGCGGCTCGAAAAAGCGCCCATTCTACCACCTGACCGTGACCAACTCGCGTAACGCCCGTGACGGCCGTTTCGTTGAGCGCGTAGGCTTCTTCAACCCGATCGCATCGGGCGCCGAAGTCAAGCTGTCGGTCAACCAAGAGCGCGTTTCCTACTGGCTGAGCCAGGGCGCACAGCCGTCTGAGCGCGTTGCTCAGCTGCTGAAGGACGCTGCCAAGGCTGCCGCCTAAACAGTATGAACGCGACGCCAGAAAAGGCTGACGACCTCATCGTCGTTGGCAAGATTTTTTCGGTTCACGGCGTTCGCGGCGAGGTGAAGGTGTATTCCTTTACCGATCCGATTGAAAACCTGTTGGATTATCCACGCTGGACGCTTCGGCACGAAGGCAAGGTAAAGCAGGTCGAGCTGGTCAGCGGTCGTGGCTCCCAAAAGGGCCTGGTCGTGAAACTGAAAGGCCTCGATGATCGCGATGAAGCCCGTCTTCTGAGTGGTTACGAAATCTGCATCCCGCGGAGCCTTTTGCCCAACCTGGCTGCCGACGAGTACTACTGGTACCAGTTGGTGGGTCTGAAGGTCATCAACCAGGACGAACAACTGTTCGGCAAGGTCGATCACCTGTTGGAGACCGGTGCGAACGATGTAATGGTGGTCAAGCCCTGCGCAGGCAGCCTGGATGATCGCGAGCGTCTGTTGCCCTATACGGCGCAATGCGTGCTCGATATCGACCTGGAAGCAGGCGTGATGCGGGTTGAATGGGACGCGGACTTCTAAACGATGGGTAACCTTCGCGTAGACGTCATCACGCTGTTCCCCGAGATGTTCTCGGCCATCACAGAGTACGGCATTACCAGCCGCGCGGTGAAACAGGGGTTGCTTCAGGTGACTTGCTGGAACCCGCGGGACTACACCACAGATCGTCACCACACGGTAGATGATCGGCCGTTTGGCGGTGGTCCGGGCATGGTGATGAAAATCAAGCCTCTGGAAGACGCCCTGGTTAGCGCCAGGCAAGCGACCGGAGCAGCGGCGAAGGTGATCTATCTTTCGCCACAAGGCCGCAAGCTGACTCAGCAGGCGGTCAAAGGCCTGGCCGAACAGGAATCGTTGATCCTGATCGCCGGTCGTTATGAAGGCATCGACGAGCGCTTTATCGAGGCTCATGTCGATGAGGAGTGGTCGATTGGTGACTATGTGCTTTCCGGTGGCGAGCTGCCGGCCATGGTACTGATCGATGCGGTTACGCGGCTGCTGCCCGGAGCTTTAGGGCATGTGGACTCGGCGGAGGAAGACTCTTTCACCGACGGTCTGCTGGATTGCCCGCACTACACCCGACCTGAGGTGTATGCGGATCAGCGTGTTCCCGACGTGTTGCTAAGTGGCAACCATGCACATATCCGGCGATGGCGGATGAAGCAGTCCCTTGGTAGGACCTTCGAACGACGCGCCGATCTTCTGGAAAGTCGCTCGCTTTCTGGAGAAGAGAAGAAGCTGCTCGAGGAATATCTCCGCGAGCGGGACGATAGTTAAACGTATCGATGGTGGATCAAGTATCCATCTTAGGAGCACAGCATGACCAACAAGATCATCCAGCAGCTCGAAGCCGAGCAGATGAGCAAGGAAATCCCGACCTTCGCACCAGGCGACACCATCGTCGTCCAGGTTAAAGTGAAGGAAGGTGATCGTTCCCGTCTGCAGGCGTTCGAAGGCGTTGTCATCGCCAAGCGTAACCGCGGTCTGAACAGCGCCTTCACCGTGCGCAAGATCTCCAGCGGCGTAGGCGTTGAGCGTACCTTCCAGACCTACAGCCCGCAGATCGACAGCCTGGCCGTGAAACGTCGTGGTGACGTGCGTAAAGCCAAGCTGTACTACCTGCGCGACCTGTCCGGCAAAGCCGCTCGCATCAAGGAAAAACTGTCCTGAGTGCAGTTTGCCCGGTGGCCAAGGCCGCCTAGCGAGAAAAAAGCAGCCTTCGGGCTGCTTTTTTGCTTTCTGAAACCTGTGAAAAGTGACGGATATGACCAGCCGAGACCAGGAAATCCAGCGCCGCACCGAGCTGTCGGTGACCCGCGTGACCAAAGCGGTGTTCCCCAACACCACCAACCACCACAACACCCTGTTCGGCGGCACCGCGCTGGCCTGGATGGACGAAGTGTCGTTCATTGCCGCCACGCGCTTTTGCCGGCTGCCGCTGGTGACCGTGTCCACCGATCGTATCGACTTCAAGCACCCGATCCCGGCGGGCTCGATCGTCGAACTGGTGGGTACGGTGGTCAAAGTCGGTAACACCAGCCTACAGGTGCAGGTGGATGTGTTCGTCGAAAACATGTACCTGGATGGCCGCGAGCGGGCAATCCACGGGGTATTCAGCTTTGTCGCCATCGACGAGGACAAGCGCCCGGTGCCGGTACTGCCCGGCAACTGAGCCTCATGGGTCAGCCAGCGCCTTGTCGGTTGCTGACTGGGGCGTTTGCGGTTCCGGGTCGATCAGCGACACCAGCGTCCAGCCTGCCTGAGGGGTGAGCGGGGCGTCCGGGCAGGCGACATGCACCCAGCCGTGGGGGGCGCGGGCGAACAGCAAGGTCGCACGGTCGCCATGCAGCGCCAAATACTGCTGCCAGCCGAAGGCTTCGGTGAGCGTGGTGCTGAACAGTTCGCCCCCCGCGAGCAGGCGGTTGGCCAGTTGCAGATAGGTCATGGGGCTTGAACCGAGCAACTGCCCCCGGTGTTCTTCGCTGGCCCGATGCTTGTCACTGCGCCGGTTCTCCAGCCCGCTGGCCAGCGCGAACAGCCGCTTGTGGCCGAAATCATGGCGAAACCGTGCGCACGCCAGTGCGTTGAGTTCGCCAGCCGGCGACAGCCCCAGCAGATGGCCGAGGCCCACCAGGTCCAGATGCGCGTCGGCGTGCTGCGAGGCGGGGTTGCCAAAGTAGGTTGGCAGGCCATCCATGCGCGCGGCCCGTATGTTTTCCCAGCTTGAATCGGTCAGCAGGACGCGGCAGCCGAGCTGTTGCAAGGCTTTGGCCAGCGTGCGCGCTGGCGGGTTGGCGCCCACCAGCAGAAAGCCGCTGGGCGCGGGCTCTGCAACCTTGAGCAGCCGCGCCAATGGGCGGGCAGTAGCGCTCTGCAAGACGACCGTACCGATGATCACGGCGAAGGTCAGCGGCACCAGCAACAAGGCCGAGGCGTGGCCTTGCTGGTCCAGGCGGATGGCAAACACGGCCGAAACCGCAGCGGCGACGATGCCGCGCGGTGCTATCCAGGCCAGCAGGGCGCGTTCGCGCCAGTTCAGCGCCGACCCGGCAGTGGACACCAGCACGTTCAGCGGCCTAGCCAGCAACTGAATCACCAATAGCAAGGCGAGCACCGCCGGGCCCAGGGACAACAGGGCCTGCAGGTCGAGGCGGGCGGCGAGCAGGATGAACAGCCCGGAAATCAGCAGGACGCTGAGGTTTTCCTTGAAGTGCAGGATCTGCCGCACATCGACCCCGCGCATGTTCGCCAGCCACATGCCCATCACAGTCACCGCCAGCAGCCCGGACTCGTGGACGATCAGGTTGGCAGCTATGAAGATGCCCAGCACCGCAGCCAGGGACGCCAGGTTGTGCAGGTATTCCGGGAGCCACTGCTCGCGCATCACCTGCCCCAACAGCCAGCCACCGGCTGCACCCAGTGCGCAGCCGCACAGGATCACCGCGGCGAAGGTGATCAGGCTCTGGCTCAGGCCGTCGCCGCTGGCGATGATGAAGCTGTAGACCACCACGGCCAGCAGTGCGCCGATCGGGTCGATGACGATGCCTTCCCAGCGCAGGATGTTGGCGATCGTCGCGTTCGGCCGTACCACGCGCAGCATGGGCACGATCACCGTGGGCCCGGTCACCAGGGTCAGGGCGCCGAACAGGATTGCCAGAGGCCATTCGAACGCCAGCAGCCAGTGGGTGGCCAGGGCGATCACCAGCCAGGTGGTCAGCGCCCCGATCGTGACCAGGCGATGCACCACGCTGCCGATCTCCCGCCACTGCGAGACATGCAGGGTCAGGCTACCTTCGAACAGGATCAGTGCCACGGCCAGCGACACCAGGGGCATCAGCAGCGGGCCGAACAGCGCTTCAGGCGACAGCCAGCCCAGCACGGGGCCAGCGACGATCCCGCACAGCAACAGGAACAGGATGGCGGGCAGTTTCAGGCGCCACGCCAGCCACTGGCAGGCAAGCGCAGCCGCGCCTATGCCGCCCACACTCAGAAGAATCTGCTGTTCGTTCATATGGGCTCCCTATGCCAGCGCTGTTATGAAAGACTAAGCGCCATTTCGTCGTTTGCCACCGAGTTTTCATGCCTGCCCTCGACCACCCCCTGATCGACCAGTTCCTCGACGCCCTGTGGCTTGAAAAAGGCCTGTCCGACAATACCCGTGTCTCCTATCGTAGTGACCTGGCGCTGTTCAATGGCTGGTTGCAGGAGCATTCGGTGAGTTTGCCGGACGCTGGTCGCGAACTGATCCTGGATCACCTGGCCTGGCGTCTCGACCAGGGCTACAAGCCACGCTCTACGGCGCGCTTTCTTTCCGGCCTGCGCGGCTTTTTCCGCTACCTGCTGCGGGAAAAGCTGGTCACCGTCGACCCGACCCTGCAGGTCGATATGCCGCAACTGGGTCGGCCATTGCCTAAATCGCTGTCGGAAGCCGACGTCGAAGCCCTGCTGCAGGCGCCGGACCTGGGCGAGGCCATCGGCCAGCGCGACCGCGCCATGCTCGAAGTGCTTTATGCCTGTGGCTTGCGGGTGACCGAGCTGGTCAGCCTGACCCTCGACCAGGTCAACCTGCGCCAGGGCGTGCTGCGGGTGATGGGCAAGGGCAGCAAGGAGCGCCTGGTGCCGATGGGCGAGGAGGCGGTGGTGTGGCTGGAGCGCTACCTGCGTGATGGCCGCGCCGAACTGCTCAACGGCCGCCCCAGCGATGTACTGTTCCCCAGCCAGCGCGGCGAGCAGATGACCCGGCAGACCTTTTGGCACCGCATCAAGCACCAGGCGCGGGTGGCCTGCATCGACAAGCCCCTGTCGCCGCATACCCTGCGCCACGCCTTCGCCACGCACCTGCTCAACCACGGCGCCGACCTGCGCGTGGTGCAGATGCTGCTAGGCCATAGCGACCTGTCCACCACGCAGATCTACACCCACGTGGCCAAGGCGCGCCTGCAGCAACTGCACGCCCAGCACCATCCACGTGGATGAATGTTTTTCATGTTCCGCCGACTGGTCCTTGCAGGCCCCTTCATCAGCAGCGTGATGTGGTAGGCTTGGGCGGTTTGCATCAAGGGCCGTACGGTCGCCGCGATTTTTTTGCAGGTGACGCCCTCCGGCCCCTGTCCGCCTCCAGGAGTTCCCCATGCGCGTGACCCAGATTTTCGCCGCCGCCGTGTTGGCGCTGGCCAGTACCTTTGCCGTTGCCGCGGCCGACAGCAATGCCAGCGCCGAGCAGGCGATCCGCAAGTCGTTGCAGAACCTCGAACTCGAAGTACCGGTTGAAAGCGTCGGCAGCAGCCCGCTCAATGGCCTCTATGAAGTCAAGCTGCAGGGCGGCCGTGTGCTGTATGCCAGCGCCGACGGCCAGTACGTCATGCAGGGCTACCTGTACCAGCTGCAGGACGGCAAGCCGGTCAACCTGACCGAAAAGACCGAGCGTCAGGGCGTCGCCAAGCTCATCAACGGCATTCCGGCCGCCGAGACCGTTGTTTACCCTGCCAAGGGCGAGACCAAGTCGCACATCACCGTCTTCACCGACACCACCTGCCCGTACTGCCACAAGCTGCACGCCGAAGTGCCCGAGCTCAACCGCCGCGGTATCGAAGTGCGCTATGTCGCCTTCCCGCGCCAGGGCCTCGGTTCGCCAGGTGACGAGCAGCTGCAGGCCGTCTGGTGCTCCAGCGACCGCCGTGCGGCAATGGACAAGATGGTCGAAGGCAAGGAAATCAAGGCTGCCAAGTGCACCAACCCGGTCAGCAAGCAGTTCCAGCTGGGCCAGCAGATCGGCGTCAACGGCACGCCGGCCATCGTGCTCGAGAACGGCCATGTGATCCCTGGCTACCAGCCGGCACCGCAAGTGGCCAAGCTGGCCCTGGATGGCCAGCAGCAAGCTGCCAAGTAATCAATTCAATACGCCGTCGTCATGGGGTGACGGCATGTTTCACGGTCGGTGAAGGCGCCGGCCGTTCAATGGGGAGTTCACAGTGAAACCGGTCAAAGTAGGCATCTGTGGGTTGGGGACCGTCGGTGGCGGAACCTTCAATGTACTTCAGCGCAACGCCGAGGAGATTGCCCGCCGTGCCGGGCGCGGTATTGAAGTGGCACAGATTGCCATGCGCTCGCAGAACCCGAACTGCCAGATTACCGGTACCCCCATTACCGCTGATGTGTTCGACGTTGCGAGCAACCCGGAAATCGACATTGTCATCGAGTTGATCGGTGGCTACACCGTGGCGCGTGACCTGGTGCTCAAGGCGATCGAAAACGGCAAGCACGTGGTGACCGCCAACAAGGCGCTGATCGCCGTGCACGGTAACGAGATCTTCGCCAAGGCGCGCGAGAAGGGCGTCATCGTTGCCTTCGAAGCCGCCGTGGCTGGCGGCATCCCGGTGATCAAGGCGATCCGCGAAGGCCTGTCGGCCAACCGCATCAACTGGCTGGCCGGCATCATCAACGGCACCGGCAACTTCATCCTCACCGAAATGCGCGAGAAAGGCCGCGCCTTCCCTGACGTGCTGGCCGAAGCCCAGGCGCTGGGCTATGCCGAAGCCGACCCGACCTTCGACGTAGAAGGCATCGATGCCGCGCACAAGCTGACCATCCTGGCGTCCATCGCCTTTGGTATCCCGCTGCAGTTCGACAAGGCCTACACCGAAGGCATCACCCAGCTGACCACCGCTGACGTGAACTACGCCGAAGCGCTGGGCTACCGCATCAAGCACCTGGGTGTGGCCCGCCGCACCGCCGAAGGCATCGAGCTGCGCGTGCACCCGACGCTGATCCCAGCCGACCGCCTGATCGCCAACGTCAATGGCGTGATGAACGCGGTCATGGTCAACGGCGACGCCGCAGGTTCCACCCTGTACTACGGCGCAGGCGCCGGCATGGAACCGACCGCTTCGTCGGTGGTGGGTGACCTGGTCGACGTGGTCCGTGCCATGACTTCCGACCCGGAAAACCGTGTGCCGCACCTGGCCTTCCAGCCAGACTCGCTGTCGGCCCACCCGATCCTGCCGATCGAAGCCTGCGAAAGCGCCTACTACCTGCGCATCCAGGCCAAGGACCACCCTGGCGTACTGGCCCAGGTGGCGAGCATCCTGTCGGAGCGCGGCATCAACATCGAGTCGATCATGCAGAAGGAAGCCGAGGAGCAGGACGGCCTGGTGCCGATGATCCTGCTGACCCACGGTGTGGTCGAGCAGCGCATCAACGATGCCATCGTCGCCCTGGAAGCCCTGCAGGACGTGGTCGGCAAGGTTGTGCGCATCCGCGTCGAACAGCTCAACTAACAAAATTAGTGCCGTCGGGCCGCGAGCGCGGCCCGGGCCTCAGCATCGAAGGTTTGCACCCATGCGCTATATCAGTACCCGCGGCCAGGCTCCTGCCCTGAATTTCGAAGACGTGCTGCTGGCTGGCCTGGCCAGCGACGGCGGCCTGTACGTTCCTGAAAACCTGCCTCGCTTCACCCAGGAAGAAATCGCCTCCTGGGCCGGCCTGCCGTACCACGAGCTGGCCTTCCGGGTAATGCGCCCGTTTGTCGAAGGCAGCATCGCCGACGCCGACTTCAAGAAGATCCTCGAAGAAACCTACGGCGAGTTCGCCCACGCCGCGGTCGCCCCGCTGCGTCAACTGAACAGCAACGAGTGGGTGCTGGAGCTGTTCCACGGCCCGACCCTGGCGTTCAAGGACTTCGCCCTGCAACTGCTCGGCCGCCTGCTCGACCACGTGCTGGCCAAGCGCAACGAGCGCGTGGTGATCATTGGCGCCACCAGCGGTGACACCGGCTCCGCCGCCATCGAAGGCTGCCGCAGCTGCGAGAACGTCGACATCTTCATCCTCCACCCGCACCAGCGTGTGTCGGAAGTACAGCGCCGCCAGATGACCACCCTGTTTGGCGACAACGTCCACAACATCGCCATCGAAGGCAACTTCGACGACTGCCAGGAAATGGTCAAGGCCAGCTTCGCCGACCAGTCGTTCCTCAAGGGCACCCGCCTGGTTGCGGTCAACTCGATCAACTGGGCGCGGATCATGGCCCAGATTGTCTACTACTTCCACGCGGCCCTGCAGCTGGGCGGCCCGGCCCGTTCGGTGGCGTTCTCGGTACCGACCGGCAACTTCGGCGACATCTTTGCCGGTTACCTGGCGCGCAACATGGGCCTGCCGGTCAGCCAGCTGATCGTCGCCACCAACCGCAACGACATCCTGCACCGCTTCATGAGCGGCAACCAGTACGTCAAGGAAACCCTGCACGCGACCCTGTCGCCGTCCATGGACATCATGGTTTCGTCCAACTTCGAGCGCTTGTTGTTCGACCTGCACGGCCGCAACGGCGCGGCGCTGGCCGAGCTGATGGCCACCTTCAAGCAGGGCGGTGGCTTCAGCGTCGAGCAGGACCGCTGGAACGAAGCGCGCAAGTTGTTCGATTCGCTGGCAGTCAGCGACGAGCAGACCTGCGAGACCATCGCCGAGGTGTTTGCCGCCACCGGTGAAGTGCTCGACCCGCACACCGCGATCGGCGTCAAGGCCGCCCGCGAGTGCCGCCGCAGCCTGGACACGCCGATGGTGGTGCTGGGTACGGCGCACCCGGTCAAGTTCCCGGAAGCGGTGGAGAAGGCCGGTGTGGGCAAGGCGCTGGAGCTGCCAGCGCACCTGAGCGACCTGTTCAGCCGTGAAGAGCGTTGCACCGTGCTGGCCAACGACCTGAAGGCTGTTCAAGCCTTTGTCAGCCAGCATGGTAATCGCGGCAAGCCTTTGTAATCGCATTGGCATCGGGGCTGCGAAGCAGCCCCAGATTTCAGGGCTTTCCTCAAGCTTTTGCGGAATTGTCCTATGTAAGGCTCAGGAAGCCTTGCCTAGAGTGACCGGTCCTTCCCCCAAGGAGCGGTACATGCGACAGCCTTACGTGGTGATTTACCAAGCACGCCCATCCCACCAGATCCTCCTGCACCAGGCCTGCAACGCACAGGGCCTGTTCAGCGTGCGCGTCGCCCATGACCTGGCCGATCTCGACACCTGCCTGGCCCGTCAACCGCGGGCGGACCTGCTGATTCTCGACCACGCCGTGAGCGATGGCCTGGCCCTGCTCGAGCGGGCCTGTTGCACCCGTGCCGTGCTGTTCGTCGGCCATGCCAGCACAGGCAGCCCGAACCTTGCCCATGAAGCCCGGCGCCAAGGCCTGTGGGTCCTTGCAGACCTTCCTTGGCCCCTGCCTGTCGGGCGCTGGCAACAAGCCCTGAAACGTATTCAAACTGTCACGTCGCCCACGCATGCTCACTAGCACAGCCGTGGCGCAGCGAACTTTCCGCTGCGTTTGCTGGTCAGTTCCTTCATGTCCCACTACAAACGAGTGATCCGGATGGAAAGAATCTGCAGACTGCTCAACGACGCCCTTACCCCCTACCAGGCCAAGCTAGGTGCCACGGATGCCAGCGGCAACCGTCAATTGACCGTATATGACAGCCTCGGCGGTACAGCCTTGCGCCGTACGGTCAGCCCACGCCAGCTGCAGGAGCAAAGCCTGTTGATCGACCTGGTAGACGGCTTGCACCGTGACCTGCAGATTGTCGAAGGGCGCTTGCAGCCCTGTGTGATCGCGGCATTGCAACAGCGCCAACAGCCGCAGGGAACCTTTGCCTGAGAGGGCTATCATAATCTTCAAGGGCAGCCGGCCAGTGCACAGCTCCGGTGCTGGCAGGTTGTCACGGGAAGTCCATGAGGACTTTCGATTGGCCCCGGGCGTCTTCCCCAGCGTCCGGGGTTTCTTTTGCGTGGTGCCTAGCGCTCTTCGAAGAAGTGCTTGCTCTCTTCCAGATAGGTAATGCGCAGCTCGGGGTCAAGCCAGTGTGCATAAAGGGCGGGCAGGGTATTCAGGCGCAGGGCCGGTAGCAACTGGTCGATGTGGCTGATGGCGGCGCGCCCCAGTGGCGTGTTCGAGCAGCCTACGTGCAGGAACTGGTAGCGGTCCACGCCCTGGATCGGATGGAACTGATAGTCCGCCGGTGAGCCACCATGTTGCTGAATCAGGTAGCGCACTTCCGGCCAGTAGCCCAATACCAGTTGCAGTCGCCCGAGCTGTTGCATCTGCAGCAGGTTGGCGGTGGCATCGTTGCCGTAATGGCGGCTGAACGCCGAGTCGGGCAGCTGGCGCAGGATCTCGTCGACCTGGCTGCTGTAGCTGCGTTGGGCGACGATGCCCAGCTTCAGCCGGGTATTACCGAGCAAGCCTTTGAGGTCGACCTGCTGATCGTCCAGATAGGAGGCCAGTAGCGCCTGCTCGGTCTTGCGCACCACCACACCGCTGCTCAGCACGCCGAGCGTCGGTTGTGAGAAGTGCACGAACTTCGCCCGCTCCGCAGTCCACAGCAATGTCGGGTCGCAGGTGAAGCTGGATGGGTCCTGGAGCATCTGGATCCCGCGTGCACGGTTGACCCGGACGATGCTGTGGTCGTACTCGGGCATCTGCTCGATCAGCAGCGGCAGCATCTGGTCGATAACCCCCTGGCCTTTATCCGTGCCTTCGAACACGGTGAACGGCGGCAGGTCGCGCACCAGCCACAGCAGGCGTTCCTTGGCCTGCGCCGGCGCTACCAGCAGGGCAAGCAGCAGCGCGCAGCACAGGGCCAGCCAACGCATCGGCAGCAGCCTCAGACCGTGCCTGCCTGGCGCAGGCTGGCAATCGCCGCCTGGTCGTAGCCCAGGGAAGCCAGCACGGTATCGGTATGCTCACCCAGCGCCGGGCCGACCCATTCGGCAGAACCAGGGGTTTCCGAGAGCTTGGGCACGATACCCGGCATCTTGAACGGCTTGCCGTCCGGCAGGCGCGCCTGCAGGAACATTTCACGGGCCAGGTACTGCGGGTCGCTGAACATGTCCTCGGCCGAGTAGATACGGCTGGCCGGCACCTCGGCGTCTGTGAGCACCTGCATCAACTGGTCCAGCGGCAGGCTTTTGGCCCAGCGGTCGATCACCCCGTACAACTCGTCGCGCCTGGCATCGCGGCCGTCATTGCTGGCCAGGCTCGGGTCGTCGGCCAGGTCGGTGCGGCCGATGGCCTGCATGAAGCGCTTGAAGATGGCGTCACCGTTGGCGCCGATCTGCACATGCTTGCCGTCGGCGCTGGTGTGGATGGAGGAGGGCGTGATGCCCGGCATGATGTTGCCGGTACGCTCGCGGATGAAGCCGAACACGTCGAATTCCGGGACCATGCTTTCCATCATGGCGAAGATCGCCTCGTACAGCGCCACGTCCACCACCTGGCCCTGGCCACCATTGACTTCGCGATGACGCAGTGCCATCAGCGCGCCAATCACGCCCCACAGCGCAGCGATCGAATCACCGATGGAAATCCCGGTGCGTACCGGCGGGCGGTCGTCGAAGCCGGTGATGTAGCGCAGCCCGCCCATCGATTCACCGACCGCACCGAAGCCTGGCTGGTCCTTCATCGGCCCGGTCTGGCCGAAGCCGGACAGGCGCACCATGACCAGGCGAGGGTTGAGGGCATGCAGCACGTCCCAGCCCAGGCCGAGTTTTTCCAGCACGCCGGGGCGGAAGTTCTCGATCAGGATGTCGGCCTCGCCGAGCAGGCGCTTGAGCACGTCGCGGCCTTCGGGGTGCTTGAGGTTGAGCGTCAGCGACTGCTTGTTGCGCGCCTGCACGAACCACCACAGTGACGTGCCCTCGTACAACTTGCGCCATTTGCGCAGCGGGTCACCGCCGTCCGGCGACTCGACCTTGATCACTTCGGCGCCGAATTCGGCGCAGATCCGCGAGGCGAAAGGCCCGGCGATCAGGGTGCCGAGCTCGATGACTTTCAGGCCGGCGAGGGGTTTGCTGGGCGTAGACATGAGGCATCCGTGGCAACTGATCAGAGCCGTGGTTTTAGCATACGTGCGGGGCGGCCGATACTGCTCCGGCGCAAGCAAAGGCGGGATCGGTTAGACTAGGTGACTTTTCTCTACGCACGAAGCCCACTCGACCATGGCCCAGCCGTCCACCACCTACAAATTCGAACTGAACCTGACCGATCTTGATCGTGGCGTGTACGAAAACGTCCGCCAGACCATTGCCCGTCACCCTTCGGAAACCGAAGAGCGCATGGCCGTGCGCCTGCTGGCCTATGCCCTGTGGTACAACGAGAACCTTTCGTTCGGCCGTGGCCTGTCCGATGTGGATGAAGCGGCGCTGTGGGAAAAGAGCCTGGACGACCGCATCCTGCACTGGATCGAAGTCGGCCAGCCGGATGCCGATCGCCTGACCTGGTGCTCGCGCCGCACCGAGCGCACCAGCCTGCTCGCCTACGGCAGCCTGCGCGTGTGGGAAGGCAAGGTGGTGAGCGCGGTCAAGGGCCTGAAGAACTTGAGCATCGCCGCCGTGCCGCAGGAGGTGCTGGAAGTCCTGGCCACCGACATGCCGCGTACCATCAAGTGGGATGTGATGATCAGCGAAGGCACCGTGTTCGTCACCGATGACCGTGGCCAGCACGAAGTGCAGCTGCAGTGGCTGCTCGGTGAGCGTGGCTGAAGCACTCCATGCGTATCGAACCTCGCCCGCTGCCGCCGACCCTGCCATTTCTGGGTAACCTGCCACCCTTGCTGACCCGCCTGTACGCCGCCCGCGGCGTGCAATCCGAGGCCGAGCTGGACAAGAGCCTGGCGCGCCTGCTGCCGTACCAGCAGCTCAAGGGCATCGAGGCGGCAGTGGACCTGCTGGTCGAAGCCCTCGACCAGCGCCAGCGCATCCTTATCGTCGGCGATTTCGATGCCGACGGCGCCACCGCCAGCACCGTCGGCATGCTCGGCCTGCGCCTGCTGGGTGCGGCCCATGTCGATTACCTGGTGCCCAACCGCTTCGAATACGGCTACGGCCTGACCCCGGAGATCGTCCAGGTGGCGCTCGAGCGCCAGCCAGACCTGCTGGTGACCGTCGATAACGGCATCTCCAGCGTCGAAGGTGTGGCAGCGGCCAAGTCGGCCGGGCTCAAGGTGCTGGTCACCGACCATCACCTGCCGGGCCAGCAGTTGCCGGATGCCGACGCCATCGTCAACCCGAACCAGCCTGGCTGCGACTTCCCGAGCAAGTCGCTGGCCGGCGTCGGGGTGATCTTCTACGTGCTCATGGCCCTGCGTGCACGCCTGCGCAGCCTGGGGCGCTACGAAACCCAGCCGCAGCCGAATATCGGCGAGCTGCTCGACCTGGTCGCCCTGGGCAGCGTCGCCGACGTGGTGCCACTGGATGCCAACAACCGCATCCTCGTACACCAAGGCCTGGAGCGTATCCGCGCCGGCCGCGCGCGGCCAGGCCTTAAGGCCATTCTGGAAGTGGCGCGGCGCGACCATCGGCGCATCACCTCCACCGACCTCGGTTTCATCCTCGGCCCACGGCTCAATGCTGCCGGGCGCCTGGACGACATGAGCCTGGGCATCGAATGCCTGCTGTGCGAAGACCAAGCACTGGCCCAGGACATGGCCCAGCAACTGGATGACCTGAACCAGGACCGCAAGTCGATCGAGCAGGGCATGCAGCGCGAAGCCCTGGCCCAGCTCAAGGACCTGCCGGTCGAGTCCATGCCTTATGGCCTGTGCCTGTTCGATGCCGATTGGCACCAGGGCGTGATCGGGATTCTTGCTTCGCGCCTGAAGGAGCGTTACCACCGGCCGACCATCGCCTTCGCCGATGCTGGCGACGGCATGCTCAAGGGCTCGGCGCGTTCGGTGCCGGGCTTCCATATTCGCGATGCACTGGATGCGGTGGCGGCGCGCCATCCGCAGCTGATCAGCAAGTTCGGCGGGCATGCCATGGCGGCGGGGCTGTCTCTGCCCGAAAGCAATTTCCCGGCCTTTGCCGAAGCCTTCGATGAAGAAGTCCGGCGCCAGCTGCGCGAAGAGGACCTGACCGGTCGCCTGCTGTCGGACGGCAGCCTGGCCGTGGAGGAATTCCACCTCGACCTGGCCAAGGCCCTGCGCAATGCCGGGCCTTGGGGGCAGCACTTCCCCGAGCCGCTGTTCCATGGGGTGTTCCAACTGGTGGAGCAGCGTGTGGTCGGCGAGCGGCACTTGAAGGTTGTGCTCAAGAGCGAGTGCGGGTCGGTGCGGCTGGATGGCATTGCCTTTGGCATTGACCGCGAGGTGTGGCCGAACCCGACGGTGCGTTGGGTCGAGCTGGCGTACAAGCTGGATGTGAATGAGTTTCGTGGGAATGAGAGTGTGCAGTTGATGATTGCGCATATGGAGCCGCGCTGACTTTAGCGTCAGGTGCCTGCCTTGGTTTTTGCGCTGGGGCACAACTCGAGCGCCGGCCGCGCGGCGCTCGATCTCCCAGGTGCTGCTCAGGTTCAGTTGCACTCCTTTCTGGGGCGGTAGTAGATCACCGCTGCCGCAATCAAGATGCTGATGCCGCTAAATGAGAAAATGATAACTGCTAGTGTGGTCTCCCGGTTTCTTACATTGGTGACATGTGCCGCCATTGCAGAATCATAAAGAAACATTCCGCTAGGAGCGATTAAACGCTGAGCCGTTGCAGCGCTTTTAGAGGTTGCTATGTCAACCAAGAGTGGCGTATTTAGGTCCAGACTCGCTGCATCATAGTATATTTTGTTTGCATAAAGATGAGCGTTGTGGTGCTTTCCATTTGAAGTTTTAAACTTGATGCTGAACGTATAGAGAGATCTGTCACTGTCCAATGTTTCAGGTTTAGAAGTGAGAGATGCCGGAACTCGCAACCATGACTCTTCGCTGGTTTTTTCGTGTTCGCGCCACATAAGTGAAAAGCTAGCACTTAAGATGAGATTAAGAATCCCACCAAGCAGCAAGGCTTTTGCTTGTTTGCGAGGCGGAAGCTCTCGCATGAGCTTTAGCGAGTATTGCCAAATATCCATGTTGAGGTCGTTGCGTTGTGGGGTGGTTTTCAGATCGGTTAGTGATACTGGTCCTGTTGTGCGTCGCTGCAACATATATAGTTGTCTTGATTACCTTGTATAGGTACAGCGATTGTTGGCTGAGTCGGGGGTTACACTGCCTATGCTTTCTATACTTATAGGAAAGGTGGCAGCTGTACACGGAGTGGAAACCCGAGTGCATTCAGGAAAACTCGGTAGGCACGCGGCCTTCCGGGTACAGCCGCCATTAACGACAAACCCGAAATGCTTTATGCGGGTTTCCACACCCGATCGCTGAACTGCCAGCGACCCAGAGGGGCTAAGTGGCAGCGTATTCAGGAACAATCAGACGCGTGTCGACAGGGCTTGTAGGATATTTTCCTTATTTATGCACCGCCAGTTCATATGTGTAGGAAACATCTGACGCGTGCGTCGGACCAGTCAGAAATTCCAGTGAACGGCGCTAAGAGGGCATTTGGAAGCGCGCTGAGGCCATAAAGTGCCTGCCTTGGATCTTGCAGGATTGCGGAAATCGAGCGCCGCCCGCGCGGCGCTCGATCTCACAGGCGCTGCAAACCTTTCGGCGAACACCTCGCCATCCCACTGAACCTTCCCCCCCACCAATCTGGTCTAGTCTGATTAATGACCGGCACCGGGCCAGGGATGTGCACTTGAGTGTCCGGGCCGGATCACCATTGGAGTCCTTGGGAGGTGCCCTCATGAGCCTGCTGCTCGAGCCTTACACCCTGCGTCAGCTGACGCTGCCCAACCGCATCGCGGTCTCGCCGATGTGCCAGTATTCCGCCATCGATGGCCTGGCCAACGATTGGCACCTTGTTCACTTGGGCAGCCGCGCCGTGGGTGGCGCTGGCCTGGTCATCAGCGAAGCCGTCGCGGTGACTGCCGATGGCCGCATCACAGCCGAAGACCTCGGCTTGTGGAACGACGACCAGATCGTCCCGTTACAGCGCATCACCCGTTTCATTACCGCGCAAGGTGCCATGCCGGGTATCCAGCTGGCCCACGCCGGGCGCAAGGCCAGTACCTATCGGCCATGGCTGGGCAAGCAGGGTAGTGTGAAGCTCGAAGACGGCGGCTGGGAGCCAGTGGGCCCGTCGAAGATCGCCTTCGACCCGCAGCATACACCGCCACGCGAGTTGAGCAAGGAGGAGATCCAGGACGTGATCAATGCCTTCGTCGCTTCGACCGAGCGGGCGCTCAAGGCCGGCTTCAAGGTGGTCGAGATCCACGCCGCCCATGGTTATCTGCTGCACCAGTTTCTTTCACCGCTGAGCAACCAGCGCCGTGACGAATACGGCAGTTGCTTCGAAAACCGTATTCGCCTGACCCTGCAGGTGGTGGAGGCCGTGCGCAAGGTCTGGCCGGCCGAATTGCCGCTGTTCGTGCGGGTATCGGCGACCGACTGGGTCGAGGACGGCTGGAACCCTGATGAAACCGTCGAACTGGCTCGTCGGCTGCGGGTGTTGGGTGTTGACCTTATCGACGTGTCCTCCGGCGGCACTTCGGTCAACGCCGAAATCCCCACCGGCCCCGGTTACCAGACTCGCTTTGCAGAGCGCGTGCGCAAGGAAGCAGAGATCGCCACTGGCACCGTCGGCATGATCACCGAACCTGCCCAGGCCGAGCATATTCTGCGCACCGGGCAGGCTGATGTGATCTTCCTGGCCCGGGAGCTGCTGCGCGATCCTTACTGGCCGTTGCATGCTGATGATGATCTGGGTGGTAACAAAGCCACTTGGCCTGCGCAGTATCAACGGGCGACCAGCCGGGCCAACCCGATTCATGAGTCGGATCTGCGAGATTAGAAAAGTTTAGGGCATGGCGACAGCCGTGCGGTATGGCGGAGATCGAGCGCCGCGCGGGCGGCGCTCGATATCACAGGCGCTGAACAACTATCGGCATACCCACCAGCCCCACCTCAATGCTTGATCATCACATGCCGCACACAGGTGTAGTCCTCCAGCCCATACATCGACATATCTTTCCCATACCCCGAATGCTTCTGTCCGCCATGGGGCATTTCGCTGACCAGCATGAAGTGGGTATTGACCCAGGTGCAGCCATACTGCAACCGCGCCGCGAGGCGGTGGGCGCGGCCGGTGTCGCGGGTCCAGACCGATGATGCCAGGCCATATTCGGAATCGTTGGCCCATTCCAGCGCCTGCTCTTCGGTGTTGAAGCGGGTTACGGACACCACCGGGCCGAACACCTCGTTGCGCACGATCTCGTCATCCTGCAACGCATCGGCCAGCACGGTCGGTTCGAAGAAGAAGCCATCCCCTGCAATCACCTTGCCGCCCGTTACCAGGCGGATGTGCGGCTGGGCGATGGCGCGCTGGACCAGGCCGGCCACCTTGTCGCGGTGTTGGGCGCTGATCAGCGGGCCGAGCTCAGTGTCTTCGGCATCCTGCAGGCCGGCCTTGAGGCTGGAAACGGCCTTGCCCAGGCGCTCGACGAAGCGGTCGTAGATACCCGCTTGCACATACAGGCGACAGGCTGCAGTGCAGTCCTGGCCCGCGTTGTAGAAGCCGAACGTGCGGATGCCGTCGATGGCCGCGTCGATATCGGCGTCATCGAACACCAGTACCGGCGCCTTGCCGCCCAGTTCCATGTGCATGCGTTTCACGCTGCTGGCGGTGGCGCCGATGATGTGCGCGCCGGTGGGAATTGAGCCGGTCAGCGAGACCATGCGTACCTTGGGATGGGTGACCAGTGGGTTGCCCACCGTCTGCCCGCGGCCGAACAGGATGTTGAGCACGCCGGGCGGCAACAGGCCCTTGGCCAGCTCGCCCAGGCGCAGGGCGGTCAGCGGTGTCAGTTCGGACGGCTTGATGACCACGGTGTTGCCGGCCGCCAAGGCGGGGGCGACCTTCCACGCCAGCATCATCAGCGGGTAGTTCCACGGCGCGATCGAGGCCACCACGCCCAGTGGGTCGCGGCGGATCATCGAGGTATGGCCCGGCAGGTATTCACCTGCCGCCGAACCACCGAGGCAGCGGGCGGCCCCGGCGAAGTAACGGAACACGTCGGCGATGGCCGGGATTTCGTCGTTCAGGGCAGCGGCGAACGGCTTGCCGCAGTTCTGCGATTCCAGCCGGGCGAGTTCATCGCCATGGGCTTCGATGACATCGGCCAAGGCCAGCAGCGCCAGCGAGCGCTCCTTGGGGCTGGTCTGGGACCAACTGTCGAAGGCCTGGTCGGCGGCACGCACGGCGGTATCGACCTGGGCCTCTGTGGCTTCGTTGATCTGCGCCAGGGCGCTGCCTTCGGCCGGGTTGAGCACAGTCCAGGTCGGGCCATCGCCCGCGACCAACTTACCGTTGATCAGCATTCGGGTTTGCATGGAGGGACTCCTTGAGGGTCATTTGCCGCTGCCCGCAACGCTTTCGCCGCCACGGGTCAGGTAATAGGCGCCGAGAATCGGCAACATGGTCACCAGCATCACCAGCATGGCGACCACGTTGGTCACCGGCACGTCGCGCGGGCGGCTGAGTTGGTTGAGCAGCCAGATCGGCAGGGTGCGCTCGTGGCCGGCGGTGAAGGTGGTGACGATGATCTCGTCGAACGACAGGGCGAACGCCAGCATGCCGCCCGCCAGCAGGGCCGAGCCGAGGTTGGGCAGGATGATGAAGCGAAAGGTCTGCCAGCCGTCGGCACCGAGGTCCATGGACGCCTCGATCAGGCTCTGCGAGGTGCGCCGCAGGCGGGCGATCACGTTGTTGTAGACGATCACCACGCAGAACGTGGCGTGGCCTATCACGATGGTAAACACGCCGGGCTCTATCCCCAGTCGCTTGAATGCCGAGAGCAGGGCGATGCCGGTGATGATGCCGGGCAGGGCGATTGGCAGGATCAGCATCAGCGAGATGCTCTCCTTGCCGAAGAAACTGCGCCGGTACAGCGCCGCCGAGGCCAGGGTGCCGAGCACCAGTGCGATCAGCGTGGCCAGGCAGGCCACCTGCAGCGACAGCTTGATGGCTTCGAGCACGTCGGGGCGGGCGAAGGCCACGGCGAACCAGTTGAGGGTGAAGCCCTTGGGCGGGAAGCTGAATGCTGCGTCTTCGGTATTGAAGGCGTACAGGAAGATGATCAGGATCGGGAAGTGCAGGAACAGCAACCCGCCCCAGGCCGCCAGGCGCAGGCCGACAGACGCTTTTTCAGAGTGCATCGAAAGCCCCCAGGCGCTTGACGATGGACAGGTACACCGCGATCAGCACGATCGGTACCAGCGTGAACGCCGCCGCCATCGGCATGTTGCCGATCGCCCCTTGCTGGGCATAGACCATGCTGCCGATGAAATAGCCCGGCGGGCCGACCAGTTGCGGCACGATGAAGTCGCCCAGAGTCAGCGAGAAGGTGAAGATCGAGCCGGCGGCAATGCCGGGGATCGACAGCGGCAGGATCACCTGCAGGAACGTTTGCCCAGGCCGGGCCCCCAGGTCTGCCGAAGCCTGCAGCAACGATGGCGGCAGGCGCTCCAGCGAGGCCTGGATCGGCAGGATCATGAACGGCAGCCAGATGTACACGAACACCATGAAGCGCCCCAGGTGCGAGGTCGACAACGTGCTGCCGCCAACCCCTGGCACTGCCAGCACGGCCTGCAGCAGGGCATCCAGGTGCAGCTGCTGGACGAACCACTGGGCCACGCCGCCCTTGGCCAGCAGCAGGGTCCAGGCGTAGGTCTTGACGATGTAGCTGGCCCACATCGGCATCATCACCGCGATGTAGAAGAACGCCTTGGTCTTGCCGCTGGTGTAGCGCGCCATGTAGTAGGCGATCGGGAAGGCCAGCACCGCGCTGGCCAGCGATACCGCCACGGCCATGGCCAGGGTGCGCAGAATGATGTCGAAGTTGGACGGGTTGAACAGCGCGGCAAAGTTGCCCAGGGTCAGATCCGGGGTGACCGCCATGGTGAAGTCGTCGAAGGTGTAGAAACCTTGCCACAGCAAGCTGAGCAACGAGCCCAGGTAGATGGCGCCGAACCAGGTCAGCGGCGGGATCAGCAGCAGTGCCAGGTAGAGGTTGGGGCGCCGGTACAGCAGGTCGGATACGCGGCGCATGTCAGCGGGCCTCGGCCAGGACGGTTTCCTGCAGCGCGGTCATCGCTTCGCGTGGCCAGCGCACCTGCACCTGCTGGCCGGCTTGCCAGGGTTGAGGCTGCTCCTGCCAGCGGTCATTGGCGTGGCTCACAGCCAGTAGCTGGCCGCTGGCCAACTGGACTTCATAGCGGGTGGCGCTGCCCTGGTACTGGATGTCACGCAGCAGGCCGCTGAGCTGGACGTCTTGCGCCTGGCCGGCTTGATCCACCAGGCGGATATGCTCGGGGCGGATGGAAAAAGGCGAGCGATTGCCGCTGAGCTGTTCTGCGAGGTCACCGCGGATGACGTTGGAGGTGCCCACGAATTCGGCGACGAACGTGGTCGCGGGCTTCATGTACAAGTTGCGTGGCGTGTCCACCTGTTCGATGCGCCCACGGTTGAACACCGCCACCCGGTCCGACATCGACAGTGCTTCGGTCTGGTCATGGGTGACGAAGATGAAGGTGATGCCCAGCTGGCGTTGCAGCTTTTTCAATTCGCCCTGCATCTGTTCGCGCAGCTTCAGGTCGAGTGCACCCAGTGGCTCGTCGAGCAGCAGCACCCGTGGCCGGTTGACCAGGGCGCGGGCCAGGGCCACGCGCTGGCGCTGGCCGCCGGAGAGTTGCGCCGGTTTGCGTTCGCCGTAGCCGGCCAGGGCGACCATGGCCAGCGCTTCTTCGGCGCGGGCCTGGCGTTCGGCCTTGGCCACGCCCTTGACCTTGAGGCCGTAGGCGATGTTGTCGCGCACGTTCATGTGGGGGAACAGCGCGTAGTCCTGGAACACGGTGTTGACGTCACGTTGGTACGGCGGCACGCCAGCGGCTTCGACGCCGTGGATACGGATCGAGCCGCTGTTCGGTTGCTCGAAGCCGGCGATCAGGCGCAGGCAGGTGGTCTTGCCCGAGCCGGAGGGGCCGAGCATGGAGAAGAATTCGCCGTCATCGATGTCGATGCTGACCTGGTCGACGGCCTTGACCTCGCCGAAGGTGCGGGAAACCTGGGTGAACTGGACGGCTAGGGGCATGCGTGGGCTCCGAACAATATCTGTCTCCTGTTCGGGCCTCTTCGCGGGGCAAGCCCGCTCCTACAGGTATCGTGTGCCCCTGTAGGAGCGGGCTTGCCCCGCGAAAGGGCCCTGACAGGCTTAAACCGAACTCAGCGCCCGCCCATGATCGCGATGTAATCCTGGGTCCAGCGGCTATAGGGCACGAACTTGCCGCCCTGGGCCTGTGGGGTCTTCCAGAAGGCGATCTTGTCGAAGTTGTCGAAGCCGTTGGTCTTGCACCCTTCAGCCCCCAGCAGCTCACTGCCGGTGCAGGCTGCCGGCACGGCTGGCAACGAGCCGAACCAGGCCGCGACATCGCCCTGTACCTTGGGTTGCAGCGACCAGTCCATCCACTTGTAGGCGCAATTGGGGTGCTTGGCCTCGCTGTGCAGCATGGTGGTGTCGGCCCAGCCGGTGGCGCCTTCCTTGGGAATGGTCGAGGCCACCGGCTGGTTCTCGGCCTTCAGGCCATTGACCATGTAGCCCCACGAACTGGAGGCGACCACGCCTTCGTTCTTCACGTCGCTCATCTGCACTGTGGCGTCGTGCCAGTAACGGTGGATCAGCGGTTGTTGCTGGCGCAGCAGGTCGAGCACGGCCTTGTACTGAGCTTCATTGAGTTCGTACGGGTCCTTGATGCCCAACTCGGGTTTGGCCGACTTCAGGTACAGCGCTGCATCGGCGATGTAGATCGGCCCGTCATACGCCTGCACGCGGCCCTTGTTCGGCTTGCCATCGGGCAGGTCCTGCGGCTCGAACACCACATTCCAGCTGGTCGGTGCCTGCTTGAAGGTATTGGTGTTGTACAGCAGCACATTCGGGCCCCACTGGTACGGCGTGCCGTACACCTGTTTGTCGACCACGTACCAGCCGCCGTTCTGCAGGCGCGGATCGATGTTCTTCCAGTTGGGGATCAGCGCAGTGTTGATGGGTTGCACGCGCTTGCCGGCGATCAGGCGCAGCGAGGCGTCACCGGACGCGGTGACCAGGTCGTAACCACCCTTGGTCATCAGGCTGACCATTTCATCGGAGGTGGCAGCGGTCTTGACGCTGACCTTGCAGCCGGTTTCCTTCTCGAAGCCCGTGACCCAGTCGTAGGCTTTGTCGCTTTCACCGCGCTCGATATAGCCGGGCCAGGCGACGATATCCAGCCGGCCTTCGCCGGCGCCCAGGGCCTTGGGCAACTCGGCGGCCTGCAGGCCGGCGCTGGCCAGCAGCGCGCCGCTCACGGCGCCGAGCAATGCGGTCTTGTGCACTGACATGGTGTTCCCTCTTCTTGGAGATCTTGGTCGGGGCAGTCGTCAAGCAAGCAGTGAAGCGATGGTTATAAGCGTAGTCGCCTGTGCAAGTGGTTGGCGATGACGAGTCTAGTTGGCTTTTTGCCAGCTAACGCAACATCCGGAAGCAAATCCTAGTGTGGCGTGCAGGGTGGCAGGCCTTACTCTGGGCGCTCCTTTCCGTACCGTGGAGACATGCGCATGAACACCCGGGGCCTGCTCGACCAACTGCTCAAATCCGGCCAGGAACTGCTCAACAAGCCTGCTGCTGCGGGCAAATCGTCCGCTGGCGCTGGTGGGTTAGGCAGCCTGCTATCCGGAGCTGGGGGAGGCGCCTTGGGGGCAGGGGCACTGGGCCTGCTGCTGGGCAGCAAGAAGGCCCGCAAGTATGGCGGCAAGGTGCTCACCTACGGTGGCCTGGCCGCGCTCGGCGTGCTGGCCTACAAGGCCTATGGCAATTGGCAGGCGAGCCAGGGCGCAGGGCAGGGCTCCGAGCCGCAGACCCTCGACCGCCTGCCGCCAGCCCAGGCCGAGCAGCACAGCCAGGCGGTGCTCCGCGCACTGGTGGCGGCGGCCAAGTCCGATGGCCATATCGACGACCGCGAGCGGGCCCTGATCGAAGGTGAGTTCACCCGCCTGGACAGCGACCGTGACCTGCAGCACTGGTTGCACGATGAGCTGAACAAGCCGCTGGACCCGGCCGAAGTCGCCCGCGCCGCGCAAACGCCAGAGATGGCTGCCGAGATGTACCTGGCCAGCGTGATGATGGTCGATCAGGAGAACTTCATGGAGCGCGCCTACCTCGACGAACTGGCCCGTCAGTTGCGCCTCGAACCGGCCCTGCGGCAGGAACTGGAGAGCCAGGTACGGCTTGCCGCAGGTCAATGAACTTGAAAATGGCCTGTCCGTCAGGGATAGAGGCCTGAATACCTCGCATTTCAGCCGCAAAAGCGTAGGAAGCCTGGGCTATACTTCGGCGATTTTTCCCGCTCGTTAAGAATTCCTGAGGGCTGAATGTGAAGAACTGGACCTTGCGCCAACGGATCCTGGCAAGTTTCGCCGTGATCATCGCCATCATGCTGCTGATGATCGTAGCCGCCTACTCGCGGCTGGTGACGATCGAAAGTGCCGAGGAAGCGGTGGGGTCAGACAGCATTCCAGGGGTCTACTACAGCTCGATGATCCGGAGCGCCTGGGTCGACAGCTACGTCACCAGCCAGCAACTGGTGGGCCTGTCGAACCGCCGCGAAATCACCACGGCTGACATGGAGTTGTTCAAGAGCTTCGATGATCGCCTGAAGCAGTACATGGCCAGTTATCAGGGCACTATTCAGGACCCTGAAGACCAGGAACGTTTCGATACCTTCGTCAAGCTCGAGGAAACCTACCTCAAGGTCGTCGGCCAGGTGCTCGATGCCTATCGTCAGCACAATTACACTGAAGCCGAGCGGTTGATCGGCGAGGTGCTTACACCGGCCTGGACCGAAGGGCGCAAGCACCTGAACACGGTGATCGAGCACAACCGAGAATCTGCAGAAGCAGCGACCCATGAAATTGTCTCTGCCGTGAGCACTGCCAAGGGCAGCATGATGGTCTCGCTGCTGCTGGCGATCGTGGCCGCCGGTATCTGTGGCTTGCTGTTGATGCGCGCCATTACCGCACCGGTACAACGCGTGGTGCATGCCCTCGACAAACTGCGTTCGGGTGACCTGAGCATGCGCCTGAGCCTGGACCGCAAGGATGAATTCGGCGCCATCGAAAGCGGCTTCAACGAAATGGCCGAGGCCCTGGCCAACCTGGTGGCCCAGGCACAGCGCTCGTCGGTTCAGGTAACCACGTCGGTCACCGAGATTGCCGCCACCTCCAAGCAGCAGCAGGCCACCGCCACCGAAACGGCCGCCACCACTACCGAGATCGGCGCCACCTCGCGTGAAATCGCCGCCACCTCGCGCGACCTGGTGCGCACCATGACCGAGGTCACCAGCGCCGCCGACCAGGCCTCGAGTCTGGCCGGCTCCGGCCAGCAGGGCCTGGCGCGCATGGAAGAGACCATGCACCAGGTGATGGGCGCCGCCGACCTGGTCAACGCCAAGCTGGGGATCCTCAACGAGAAGGCCAGCAACATCACGCAGATGGTGGTGACCATCGTCAAGGTGGCCGACCAGACCAACCTGCTCTCGCTCAATGCCGCCATCGAGGCGGAGAAGGCCGGTGAATATGGCCGCGGTTTTGCCGTGGTCGCCACCGAGGTGCGACGCCTGGCCGACCAGACGGCCGTGGCTACCTACGACATCGAGCAGATGGTGCGCGAGATCCAGTCGGCGGTGTCGGCGGGGGTCATGGGCATGGACAAGTTCTCTGAAGAAGTGCGCCGCGGCATGTTCGAGGTGCAGCAAGTCGGCGAGCAGCTGAGCCAGATCATTCACCAGGTCCAGGCCCTGGCGCCGCGGGTGCTGATGGTCAACGAGGGCATGCAGGCCCAGGCCACCGGTGCCGAGCAGATCAACCAGGCGCTGGCCCAGCTCAGCGATGCCAGCACCCAGACGGTGGAGTCGCTGCGCCAGGCCAGCTTCGCCATCGATGAGTTGAGCCAGGTGGCAGCCGGCCTGCGCGGTGGTGTATCGCGCTTCAAAGTCTGATCGCCGTGACCGACCTGCATTCCTACCCGGCAGCGGTGGCCAGCGCCAAGGGCACGCTGTACCTGCAGTTTCGCCTCAACCAGCAGCGCTTTGCCCTGGACGTGCGCGAAGTGATCGAGGTGCTGCCGCGACGTCCGCTGAAACCGATTGCCCAGGCGCCGAGCTGGGTGGCCGGCATCCTCGCGCATCGCGGTGTCCTGGTGCCGGTGGTCGACCTGAGCGCGCTGAGCTTTGCCCGGCCGGCCGCCGAGCGCACCAGCACGCGCCTGGTGCTGGTGCGATACCGTGACGAAAAGGTGCTGGGCTTGATCCTCGAACAAGCCACCGAAACCCTGCGCTGCATGCCGGAGGAGTTCCAGTCCTACGGCCTGGACAACGGCGAAGCGCCTTACCTGGGCCCGGTCCGCGAGGACGCCCAGGGCCTGCTGCAACGGATCGAGGTGGATGACCTGCTGTCAGACGCCGTCCGCGAACTGCTGTTCCCGCAACCGTCAGGGCAGGTGGCGCCATGAGCGAGCGACGTTTCTTCCGCTACCTGCAGGAACGTATCGGCCTGGATGTCGAGTCGGTAGGCGTGCCAATGGTGGAGCGGGCCTTGCGTCAGCGCTGTGTTGCAGTAGGTGCCGCCCATCTGGATGACTACTGGATCCGTCTGCAGCGATCGCCGGATGAGCAACTGGCGCTGATCGAGGCTGTGATCGTTCCGGAAACCTGGTTCTTCCGCTACCCGGAGTCGTTCACCGCGCTGGTCGGCCTGGCCCAGAAGCGCTTGGCCGAGCTGGCCGGAGAGCGGCCGTTGCGCCTGCTCAGCTTGCCGTGCTCCACCGGCGAGGAGCCATACTCGCTGGCCATGGCCTTGCTCGATGCGGGTATGAGCCCAGCCGATTTCCGCATCGACGGTATCGATATCAGCCCTAGCTCGGTGGCCAAGGGCATACAGGGCGTCTACGGGCGCAACTCGTTCCGCGGCACCGAACTTGCGTTTCGCGACCGGCATTTCCTTGAGGGAGAGGACGGCCACACGCTGGATGAACGGGTACGCCAGCAGGTGAACCTGGAAGTGGGCAATGTGCTCGACCCGGCGCTGGCCTGCCGCAACGGCCTGTACGATTTCGTGTTCTGCCGCAACCTGCTGATTTATTTCGATGTGCCGACCCAGCAGCGTGTGTTCGAGGTGCTCAAGCGCCTGGCACAGCCCCAGGGCGTGCTGTTCATCGGCCCTGCCGAAGGCAGCCTGCTGGCGCGGTTGGGCATGCGGCCGCTGGGCATTGCCCAGTCGTTTGCCTACGTTCGTCAACCCGCCGATGTGCCGGTTGTGCCCGTCCAGCCACCACGGCAGTTGCCCACTGCGGTGGCTCCGAGTCGCCCGCGGCCTGCAACTGTGCCTCCAGCGCGGCCCCTGCGCGTGGTGCCACCTGCCGCTCCGGCAGCCGAACCGCGAGAGAGCGAAAGCGAGTTGCTGGCCAGCATCGCGCGCCAGGCCAATGCTGGCGACAGTGCCCAGGCCCGCGCCAGTTGCCAGCGCTACCTGCGCCAGTTCGCGCCCAAGGCCCAGGTCTACTACTGGCTGGGGCTGCTAAGCGACACGGAAGGTGATGCTCAGCAGGCGTTGAGCCTTTACCGCAAGGCGCTGTATCTGGAGCCTCAGCATCCTGAGGCACTGTTGCACCTGGCCACGTTGCTGGCGGCCCAAGGTGACGAAGCCGGTGCCCGCCGCCTGCAGGAACGTGCGGCACGTGCTGGCCGGGAGTCTGAACGATGAAAGCCGAACACGCGATCGAGCTGCTGGCCAATGACGATGAGCGTATCGACGACTGCTGGAACCGTATTGGCGTACACGGCAGCAAGGACTGCCCGTTGCTGGAGCGGCATATCCATTGTCGCAACTGCGAAGTCTACGCAGCGGCGGCCACGCGCTTGCTCGACCGCTATGCGCTGATCGAAGCGGACCTGACGCACGAGACCGCCCCCGTCGAAACCTCGGCCGGGCGTTCGCTGCTGCTGTTCCGCCTGGGCGAGGAGTGGCTGGCCCTGGCCACTGCCTGCCTGGCCGAGATTGCCCCTCTGCAACCGGTGCATTCGTTGCCGCATCAGCGTTCCCGGGTACTGCAAGGGGTCGCCAATGTGCGCGGGGCGCTGGTGCCGTGCCTGTCGCTGGGCGACCTGCTGGGCGTGGAGCGTTTGTCCGAGCAGGCGCGCAGCGGTCGGGCGATGCCACGCATGCTGATCCTGGCAGCGTCGGGCGGGCCAGTGGTCATGGCGGTGGACGAGATTGATGGCATTCACCGCCTCGATGCCCCCTTGCAGGGTGCTGGCGAGGATGCCGCACCGTTCACCGCTGCGGTCTTGCAATGGCGGGGGCGCAGTGTGCGGGTACTGGACGATCAACACTTACTGTCTGCCGTGCAGCGGAGCCTGTCATGACCCCAGAGCAAATGCGCGACGCATCGCTGCTCGAACTGTTCAGCCTGGAGGCCGAGGCGCAGACCCAGGTGCTCAGTACCGGGCTGATGGCACTGGAGCGCAACCCGACCCAGGCCGACCAGCTGGAAGCCTGCATGCGTGCGGCACATTCGTTGAAAGGTGCGGCGCGCATCGTCGGCATCGATGCCGGGGTCAGTGTCGCCCATGTCATGGAAGATTGCCTGGTGGCGGCCCAGGAAGGCCGGCTGCTGTTGCGCGCCGAACACATCGATGCATTGCTGCGCGGCACCGACTTGCTGATGCACATCGCCACGCCCGGCGATCCGAATGGCGAGGCATTGGTGCCGGCGTTCCTGGCGCAGATGGCTGGCCTGCTCGACCCCGCTGCCACGCCTGTACCGCCCGCTGCCGCGCCCATACCCGCAGCGGTTGCGCTCGAACCAGCGTTGCCCGTGGTCCCGCCAGCCAAGCCTGAACCGATGGCGCCGGCCGTGGAAGCCGAAGTCGAACCTGCCGCGCCACGCAAGGCCGGCAAGCGCGCGGGCGAAGGCAGCGAGCGGGTCTTGCGGGTGACTGCCGACCGCCTGAACAGCCTGCTCGACCTGTCGAGCAAGTCGTTGGTCGAGACCCAGCGCCTGAAGCCTTACCTGGCCACCTTGCAGCGCCTCAAGCGCATGCATGGCCAGGGCATGCGGGCCCTCGACGGCCTGAAAACGCAGCTAGAAGACAGTGGTCAGAGCCCTGAAGTGCTGGATGCCCTGGCCCAGACCCAGCGCCTGCTGCTCGAAACCCAGCAGATCCTGCAGCAGCAGGCCGCCGACCTCGACGAGTTTGGCTGGCAGGCTAGCCAGCGGGCCCAGTTGCTCTATGACACGGCATTGGCCTGTCGCATGCGCCCGTTTGCCGACGTGCTCACCGGCCAGAGCCGCATGGTTCGCGACCTCGGGCGTTCGCTCGGCAAGCAGGTGCAACTGCAGATCGAAGGCGAGAAGACCCAGGTCGATCGCGATGTGCTGGAAAAGCTCGAAGCGCCGTTGACCCACTTGCTGCGCAATGCCGTCGACCATGGCATCGAACTGCCCGAGCGGCGCCTGCTGGCGGGCAAGCCGGCGGAAGGCACGATCCGCCTGCGCGCCTCGCACCAGGCCGGGCTGCTGATGCTTGAGCTGAGCGATGACGGCGCTGGCATCGACCTTGAGCGCCTCAAGCGCAACATCGTCGAGCGCGGCCTGTCGCCGGCCGACACCGTGGCGCAGATGAGTGAGGCCGAGCTGCTGACGTTCCTGTTCCTGCCAGGCTTCAGCCTGCGCGACAAGGTCACCGAAGTGTCTGGCCGTGGTGTTGGCCTGGATGCGGTGCAGCATATGGTCCGCAACCTGCGCGGTTCGATCGAGCTGACCCAGGTGCCCGGTCAGGGCTGCCGCTTCCACCTGGAGGTGCCGCTGACCCTGTCGGTGGTGCGCAGCCTGGTGGTCGAAGTGGGCGGTGAGGCCTATGCGTTCCCGCTGGCGCATATCGAGCGCACCCTCGAGGTGGCCGCCGATGACATCGTGCAGATCGAAGGCCGCCAGCACTTCTGGCACGAAGGCCGGCATATTGGCCTGGTGGCTGCCAGCCAGTTGCTCAACCGGCCGGCAGGGCAGGGTGAGGCCAACAGCCTGCGGGTAGTGGTGATCCGCGAGCGTGAGCAGCTGTACGGGGTGGCGGTGGAGCGCCTGGTTGGTGAGCGCGTGCTGGTAGTGATGCCGCTTGATCCGCGTCTGGGCAAGGTCCAGGACATCTCCGCTGGGGCCCTGCTGGACGACGGCTCGGTGGTGCTGATCATCGACGTCGAAGACTTGCTGCGCTCGGTCGAGAAGCTGCTCAGCACCGGCCGCCTGGAGCGTATTGAGCGCGGTACGCAAGGGTCGCGAGGGGCGAGCCGCAAGCGCATCCTGGTGGTCGACGATTCCCTCACCGTGCGCGAACTGCAACGCAAGCTGCTGAGCAATCGTGGCTACGAGGTGGCAGTAGCGGTGGACGGCATGGACGGCTGGAACGCCCTGCGCAGCGAGGACTTCGACCTGCTGATCACCGACATCGACATGCCGCGCATGGATGGCATCGAGCTGGTCACCCTGGTGCGCCGCGACCAACGGTTGCAGTCGCTGCCGGTGATGGTGGTGTCTTACAAGGACCGTGAAGAAGATCGCCGACGTGGCCTGGACGCTGGAGCCGACTACTATTTGGCAAAGGCCAGCTTCCACGATGATGCGTTGCTGGATGCCGTGGTGGAACTGATCGGAGGTGCTCAGGGATGAAGGTCGCCATCGTCAATGATATGCCCATGGCAGTAGAGGCGTTGCGCCGGGCCCTGGCCTTCGAGCCCGCACACCAGGTGATCTGGGTGGCCAGCAATGGCGCCGAAGCCGTGCGCATGTGCGCCGAGGACACTCCCGACCTGATTCTCATGGACCTGATCATGCCGGTGATGGATGGCGTCGAGGCGACCCGGCGGATCATGGCCGAAACGCCTTGTGCCATCGTCATCGTCACGGTCGACCGCAAGCAGAACGTGCACCGGGTGTTCGAGGCCATGGGCCATGGCGCCCTGGATGTGGTGGACACCCCCGCGCTGGGCGCGGGGGACGCCCGTGAGGCAGCGGCGCCGCTGCTGCGCAAGATCCTCAACATCGGCTGGTTGATCGGCCAGCAGCGGCCGGGTGCGAGCAAGCCGCTCGCCGCCCCCCTGCGCGAGGCCTCGCAGCGCAGCGGCCTGGTAGCCATAGGCTCGTCCGCTGGCGGCCCTGCCGCGCTTGAAGTGCTGCTCAAAGGCCTGCCGCGCGGCTTTCCAGCCTCTATCGTACTGGTCCAGCATGTTGACCAAGTGTTTGCGGCCGGCATGGCCGAGTGGCTCGCCAGCGCCTGCGGCCTGCCGGTGCGCCTGGCCCGCGAAGGCGAGCCGCCACAACCCGGGCAGGTGTTGCTGGCCGGTACCAATCACCATATCCGCCTGCTGCAGAGTGGCCAGTTGGCCTACACTGCCGAACCCGTCAACGAAATCTACCGGCCCTCGATCGACGTGTTCTTCGAGAGCGTGGCGCGTTACTGGAATGGCGACGCGGTGGGCGTGCTGCTTACCGGCATGGGGCGCGATGGTGCCCAGGGCCTGAAGCTGATGCGCCAGCAGGGCTATCTGACGATTGCCCAGGACCAGTCCAGCAGTGCGGTGTACGGCATGCCCAAGGCCGCTGCGGCAATCGATGCAGCGGTAGAAATCCGCCCGCTTGAGCGAATTGCCGGGCGCTTGATGGAAATCTTTGCAGAATGACGACATGTATAGAATCGCGCCGCATGGACGGCCGTGATCAGGTGAATTCGAATGACTGATCTACCGATCGAAGGCTTCGCGACGCCCAACGAGAATTCGGCAATGGTCCTGCTGGTCGATGACCAGGCAATGATCGGCGAAGCGGTGCGACGTGGCCTGGCCCACGAAGAGAATATCGATTTCCACTTCTGTGCCGACCCGCACCAGGCGGTGGCCCAAGCCATGCGCATCAAGCCCACGGTCATCCTCCAGGACCTGATCATGCCCGGCCTCGACGGCCTGACCCTGGTGCGCGAGTACCGCAACAACCCGGCCACCCGGGACATTCCGATCATCGTCCTGTCGACCAAGGAAGACCCGCTGGTCAAGAGCGCGGCCTTCGCCGCCGGGGCCAACGACTACCTGGTCAAGCTGCCGGATTCCATCGAGCTGGTGGCCCGCATCCGCTACCACTCGCGTTCCTACCTGACCCTGCTGCAGCGCGACGAGGCCTACCGCGCGCTGCGCGTGAGCCAGCAGCAGCTGCTCGACACCAACCTGATGCTGCAGCGCCTGATGAACTCCGATGGCCTCACCGGCTTGTCCAACCGCCGTCACTTCGACGAGTACCTGGAGCTGGAATGGCGCCGGGCCATGCGTGAGCAACAGCAATTGTCGTTGCTGATGATCGATGTCGATTATTTCAAGGTGTTCAACGACAGCTTCGGCCATCTGGCCGGCGACGAGGCGTTGCGCCGGGTGGCCGAGGCCATACGCGGTTCCTGCTCGCGGCCGACCGACCTGCCGGCGCGCTACGGCGGCGAGGAGTTCGCCCTGGTGCTGCCCAACACCTCGCCCGGCGGCGCACGCCTGGTCGCAGAAAAGCTGCGCCAGACCGTACTCGGCCTGAACATCGCGCACAACGCGCCGACCGCAGACTCGCACCTGACCGTGAGCATCGGCCTGGCGACCCTGACGCCGGCCATTGGCAGCCACTGCCGGCAGCTGATTTCGGCGGCGGACAAGGGGCTGTACCTGGCCAAGAACAACGGGCGCAACCAGGTCGGGATTGCCTGAGGCCGATGCCGCTGCCCAACGGGCTGCCGCCGTTCTTTGGATGGGTTATACTCGCGGGCTTTTCACCGAATTCGCACGAGAGCCAGCCGCCCATGGAAATCCAACCAATCCTGAACACCATCAAGGACCTCACCGAGCGTTCCCTGTCCATTCGGGGGTATCTTTGACTACGATCACAAGCATGACCGCCTGATCGAAGTCAACCGCGAGCTGGAAGACGCTGCCGTCTGGAACAAGCCCGAGTACGCCCAGGCCCTGGGCCGCGAGCGTGCCATGCTGGCGCAGGTCGTCGAGACCCTGGACAAGATGGCCAACGGCCTTGCCGACTGCAAGGACCTGCTCGACATGGCCGTCGAGGAAGGTGACGAAGGCGCTGTCAGCGATGTCGAGACCGAGCTGCAGGCCCTGGAAGAATCCCTGGCCCAGCTTGAGTTCCGTCGCATGTTCAGCGGCGAGATGGACATGAACAACGCCTACCTGGACATCCAGGCCGGCTCCGGCGGCACCGAGGCGCAGGACTGGGCCAACATCCTGCTGCGCATGTACCTGCGCTGGGCCGACAAGCGTGGCTTCGACGCCACCATCATCGAACTCTCCGAAGGTGAAGTCGCCGGTATCAAGGGCGCCACCGTGCACATCAAGGGCGAGTACGCCTTCGGCTGGCTGCGTACCGAGATCGGCGTGCACCGCCTGGTGCGCAAGAGCCCGTTCGACTCCGGCGCGCGTCGCCACACTTCGTTCTCGGCGGTGTTCGTGTCCCCCGAGATCGACGACAAGGTCGAGATCGAGATCAACCCGTCCGACCTGCGCATCGACACCTACCGCTCCTCCGGTGCCGGTGGTCAGCACGTGAACACCACCGACTCGGCGGTGCGTATCACCCACGTACCGACCAACACCGTGGTGGCTTGCCAGAACGAACGCTCCCAGCACGCCAACAAGGACACCGCCATGAAAATGCTGCGGGCCAAGTTGTATGAGCTGGAAATGCAGAAGCGCAACGCCGCCTCCCAGGCGCTGGAAGACAGCAAGTCGGACATCGGCTGGGGCCACCAGATCCGTTCCTACGTGCTGGATGACTCGCGCATCAAGGACCTGCGGACCGGCGTCGAGCGCAGCGACTGCAACAAGGTGCTGGACGGCGACATCGACCAGTACCTGGAAGCGAGCCTCAAGCAGGGCCTGTAAGCCGCACACCACCGCCGCGCTGCCTGGCTACCCGCCGGTAGCGCGTGCCCTGCCCGAAAAGGGCAACGAATACCTGATGGAAAGAATGACGACATGAGCGACCTCAAGACCGAATCGCAAGACCTGCAACAGGAAGAAAACGCCCTGATCGCCCTGCGCAAGGAAAAACTTGCCGCCGAGCGTGCCAAGGGCAATGCCTTCCCCAACGACTTCCGTCGCGACAGCTACTGCAACGACCTGCAGAAACAGTACGCGGACAAGACCAAGGAAGAGCTGGAAGCAGCCGCGATCCCGGTCAAGGTTGCCGGCCGCATCATGCTCAACCGTGGCTCGTTCATGGTCATCCAGGACATGACCGGCCGTATCCAGGTCTACGTCAACCGCAAGACCCTGCCGGAAGAAACCCTGGCCGCGGTCAAGACCTGGGACCTGGGCGACATCATCAGCGCCGAAGGCACCCTGGCCCGTTCCGGCAAGGGCGACCTGTACGTCGAGATGACCAACGTGCGCCTGCTGACCAAGTCACTGCGCCCGCTGCCGGACAAGCACCACGGCCTGACCGACACCGAGCAGCGCTACCGCCAGCGCTACGTCGACCTGATGGTCAACGAAGAAACCCGCCACACCTTCCGTGTGCGTTCGCAGGTGATCTCGCACATCCGCAAGTTCCTCATCGAGCGCGACTTCCTCGAAGTCGAGACGCCGATGCTGCAGACCATCCCTGGCGGCGCCGCGGCCAAGCCGTTCGAAACCCACCACAACGCCCTGGACATGGCCATGTTCCTGCGTATCGCGCCGGAGCTGTACCTCAAGCGCCTGGTGGTCGGTGGCTTTGAAAAAGTGTTCGAGATCAACCGCAACTTCCGTAACGAAGGCGTTTCGACTCGTCACAACCCTGAATTCACCATGCTCGAGTTCTACCAGGCCTACGCCGACTACCGCGACAACATGGACCTCACCGAGGAACTGTTCCGCGAGCTGGCGCTGCTGGTACTGGGCACCACCGACGTCCCGTACGGCGACAAGGTGTTCCACTTCGGCGAGCCGTTCGCGCGCCTGTCGGTATTCGACTCGATCCTCAAGTACAACCCGGAGCTGACTGCTGCCGACCTGCAGGACGTCGACCGTGCCCGCGACATCGCCAAGAAGGCCGGCGCCAAGGTGCTGGGCCACGAAGGCCTGGGTAAACTGCAGGTGATGATTTTCGAAGAGCTGGTCGAGCACAAGCTGGAGCAGCCGCACTTCATCACCGAGTACCCGTTCGAAGTGTCGCCGCTGGCCCGTCGCAACGACGACAACCCGGCCGTGACAGACCGCTTCGAACTGTTCATCGGTGGCCGCGAGATCGCCAACGCCTACTCCGAGCTCAACGATGCAGAAGACCAGGCCGAGCGCTTCCTGGCCCAGGTGGCCGAGAAGGACGCCGGTGACGACGAAGCCATGCGCTACGACGCCGACTTCGTACGCGCCCTGGAGTACGGCATGCCGCCGACCGCCGGTGAAGGTATCGGCATCGACCGCCTGGTGATGCTGCTGACCAACTCGCCGTCGATTCGCGACGTGATCCTGTTCCCGCACATGCGCCCACAGGCCTGAGTGAACTGAACAAGCCGCCTTTCGAGGCGGCTTTTTCTTGCCTGAAGCTTTATGTTGTCTGTGCCGGCCTCTTCGCGGTACAGGCAAACCACTGTCCATGAGGTAACCACTGTGACACCCGCAATGGCCCAACAAGGCGCCGCTGGCATCGCCACCGCCGTCGCCGAGAGCGTGCAGTACCAGGGTCGCAAGACCGCCCGTCAAGGCAGCGAACAGCGCCGCCAGCTGATCCTCGACGCCGCCATGCGCATCGTCGTGCGCGATGGCGTGCGTGGCGTGCGCCACCGTGCGGTGGCCGCCGAGGCGGGTGTGCCGCTGTCGGCCACCACCTACTACTTCAAGGACATCGAAGACCTGCTCACCGATACCTTCGCCCAGTACGTCGAGCGTAGCGCCGCCTACATGGCCAAGCTCTGGGCCAACACCGAGGTGGTCCTGCGCCAGCTGCTGGCCCAGGGTGATGGCAGCGTGCAGTCGCGGGCGCGACTGGCCGACGAAATCGCCCGCATGACCGCCGATTATGTCCAGCGCCAGTTGCTCAACCGCCGCGATTTCATGATGGCCGAGCAGGCCTTCCGCCAGGAGGCCCTGCTGTGCCCGCGCCTGGCCGAGCTGGTGCGCGCTCATGAGCAGATTCTGCTGCACGGCGCCCGTCAGCTGCTGCAGGTGGTTGGCTCGCAGCAACCGGAACAGGACGCCCAAATGTTGACGGCGATTATCGAGCAGATGGAATATCAGGGCCTGCTCAAGGATGCCGATACGCAAGCCGATGGGCAGATGCTCGCTATGCTTACCCGTTACCTTCACCTGGTGTTGGCATCGGCCTGAGCTGAGACCGAACTTTCAAGGAGAACCTGATGAAAGCCTGGCGTGTGGTGTTGTTGACGTTGTCATTCCTCCTGCTGGGCGGTTGTCTGGTGACTTTTCATGAGCCGCTGCCGAGCAACCAGGCGGCGCCCAAGGCCTTGCTCGGCAAATGGAGCAGCAAGGACGCCTGGGGCGAGCCACTGAAGCTGACCATCAGCCGCAGCGGTGGCGATGCCTACAAGGCGGTGGCCACGGCCAAGGGCAAGGCGCCCGAGGAATACACCTTCACCGTCTCGCGACATGGCAACCGTTGGTACCTGTCGGCTGGCGTGCCCAAGCGCCTGGGCGGCAACTTCCTGATCGGCGGTTTCGATATCGTCGATGGCAAGGAGCTGGTGGTCTACAACCTCGATGTCGAGCAGGTGCAGCAGGCGGTCGAGAAGAAGGAACTGACCGGGCGCAGCACCGAGGTGCCGGAGGAAAGCGGCGAGGGTGTGCTGATCGACAGCCCGTCGCCGCGGGTGCTGGCATATCTGGATGACCCGGCGAACTCCGACCTGTTCGTCGAAGTGGCGCGGTTCCAGCGCAGCGGCAAATAGTCAGGATCTGATCAAGGAGTCCTCCGTGGACGAATACCAGCAAACCATCCGCGCCCTGTCCGACCGTATCGTCGCGGCGCAGACCCCGATCCGGGTCCTGGACGCGGTGAAATGGGACGACAACATTCGCCAGGGCTTCCTCAAGGCCAAGGGCAAGGAGCCGCCCGCCGTCAATCGCGAGTACTACCTGGCCCGCCCGCTGGCGTTCGACTCCAGCGCGGTGAAGGCCGAGTTCCAGGCCATCGAGCGTGACATCATTCGCCAGCTCGGCCAGTTCAACCCGGTTGGGCAGATCATGAAGCGCATGTGCCGCGAGTACCGCATGGTCGTGCGCATGCTCGAAGCCCGCGGTACCGAAGACTTCGGGCTGATTTCCCAGGAGTTGTACGGCGCCGCCTCCGACGCCTTCCATGCCGGTGACCCGACCCTGGCCGACCTGGGGCTGATGCTCTCGGACTACCTGAACAACATCGACGGGCGCGGCGACCTCAAGGACGAGCCGAAGAACCTGACCGCCAAGGAGGCCGTGGACATTCTCCAGCGCCGCCTGAACAAGGTGTTCGGCGAGGCAGAGGAAACCATCCGCGTGTTCGAGTCGGACGGTATCGTCGCCGATGCCGCAGCGGGTGCCGACTACATCAAGGTGCGCGCCGATGCCATGTTCAACAACCGTGACGTGCGTGCGCTGGAGGTGCATGAAGGGCTGGTGCACGTGGGGACCACGCTCAACGGCCTGAACCAGCCGATCTGCACCTTCCTGGCCAAGGGCCCGCCTTCGTCGACGGTGACCCAGGAAGGCCTGGCGATCCTCATGGAAGTGATCGCCTTCGCGTCCTACCCCAGCCGTCTGCGCAAGCTGACCAACCGCACCCGCGCCATCCACATGGTCGAGGAGGGCGCCGATTTCCTGCAGGTGTTCGACTTCTTCCGCGAGCAGGGCTTTGAGATGACGCAGAGCTACAGCAACGCCAGCCGGGTGTTCCGCGGCTCGGTGCCCAATGGCCTGCCATTCACCAAGGACTTGTCCTACCTCAAGGGCTTCATCATGGTTTACAACTACATTCAGTTGGCCGTGAAGAAGGGCAAGCTCGAGCAAATTCCTTTGCTGTTCTGCGGCAAGACCACCCTGGAAGACATGCGCACCCTGCGCCAGCTGGTCGAGGAGGGACTGGTGGAACCACCCAAGTACCTGCCGGAGCAGTTCCGCGACCTCAACGCGCTGTCGGCCTGGATGTGCTTCTCCAACTTCCTCAACCACTTGAGCCTGGATCGCATTGAAGCCGACTACGCGAACATTCTCTGAGCGCTGCCGCCTGCTGGTTCTGGGCTTGCTTCTGCTAGGTCTGGGTGGCTGCAGCAGTCTGCTGTTCTACCCGGAACCTGGCGAACCGTTCACGCCGAAACGGGCCAAGCTGGAGTATCGCGATATCAGCCTGACCACCGCCGATGGCCTGCGCCTGCACGGTTGGTGGCTGCCGGCCAAGGCAGGCGTGGAGGTGAAGGGGACGGTGCTGCACCTGCATGGCAACGGCGGCAATCTGCCAGGGCATCTTGGCGGCAGCTACTGGCTGCCGGAGCAGGGCTACCAGGTGCTGATGATCGACTACCGTGGCTATGGCCTGTCCGAGGGCTCGCCGAGCTTGCCCGAGGTCTATCAGGACATCGACGCGGCCATGGCCTGGCTGGCCCAGGCCCCCGAGGTCAAGGGCAAGCCGCTGGTGCTGCTTGGCCAGAGCCTCGGCGGGGCAATGGCGATTCACTACCTGGCGCAGCACCCCGAGCAGCGCCAGCGCTTCAGTGCCCTGGTGTTCGACGGTGTGCCGGCCAGTTACCGTGCGGTCGGCCGCTACGCACTGAGTACCTCGTGGATGACCTGGCCGCTGCAGGTGCCGCTGTCCTGGCTGGTGCCGGACGGCGACAGCGCGATCCATTCGATCGAGCAGCTGAGCAGCCCGCCGAAGCTGTTCTTCCACAGCATCGACGACAACCTGGTGCCGATGGACAACGGCATCCGCCTGTACCAGCACGCACCGCCCCCGCGGGTGCTGCAGCTGACCCGTGGGGGGCACGTGCAGACCTTCGCCGACCCGGTGTGGCGCCAGGTGATGCTGCGCTTCCTCGATGACCCCAGCCACTTCAACGGCCTGCGGCGGCTTGCCGAAGTGCCCAACTACCCTGAAGAGAAGAACAAGCAATGAGTGAAGAACGCAACGCCATCCCGCTGATCCTGACCGGTGTCGGCAGCATCATCGTGACGGTGGGAGCCCTCTGGTACTACGGCTACCTGCATTTCGCCAAACCCGAGGATGCGCTGCTGCTGCAGGACTTCACCATGCTCAAGACGATTCCTGGCGAGGACTACAAGGTCTCCCTCGACCCGGCGCCGCAGGTGGCCCAGTGCGTGGATGGTGTGCTGGTGCTGTTCGATACCGAGCAGAAAGGCCTGACTGGCGTGCTGGTGGACAGTCGCAAGCGTGCAGTGCGCTGCATGGGCCAGGAGACGCCGCAGCAGATGCAGTGAATCTCAGGTCAGGCGGGAGCAACTGTCTTGCCCAAATGTTAAAAGCTGCCGCCATTCCTGTGGGAGCGGGCTTGCCCGCGAACACGGGCGAAGCCTGTGCCATCCCGCTTTCCGAACTCTTTACTTGCCCTTACATCGAATTCACGGTCTTAGCTTTTAGTTGCCAGCGTGCATGCATGAAAAACCCCGCCATCAAGGCGGGGTTCCAGTTTTTTCGGCAGCCTTATTGCTGAATCTGGCTCACCGAACGAGGTGACACCGGTTGGTTGTCGTTGGAGATGGTTACCTCCACCCGACGGTTCTGCGCACGGCCCGAGTTGCTGCCGTTATCCGCCACCGGGTATTCCTTGCCATATCCCTGGGCGACGATGCGTGCCGGGTCGACGCCTGCGCGCACCAGCGCCATGCGCACGCTGGCAGCGCGGCGTTCGGACAGGGTCTGGTTGTAGTTGGCCGAGCCGACGCTGTCGGTGTAACCCTCGACGATCACCTTGCGCTCCGGGTTCTCCTGAAGGAACTGGGCCAGCTTGGTGATGTTCGGGTAGGCGTTGCTCTTGAGCGTGGCCTTGTTGAAGTCGAACAGCACGTCACCGAAGGTCACCAAGGTACCGCGGTCGGTCTGCTTGGCGTTGAGGCTTTCCTGCAGCTTGGCGATCTGCGCGTCGCGGGCATCGAGCTTGGCCTGGGCGCGCTGGGCCGAGGCGTTCTTCAGCTCGTTCTCGGCGGTACGCAGGGCGATGGTTTCCTTGGCCACTTCGACACGCTGGTTGGTCAGGTAGGCGAGTTGGTCGACCTTCTCGGTGTTTTCACGGTCCATGAAGGCCTTGTCGGCCTTGTTCAGCCAGTCCTGGGCATCCTTGGTCTCGAGCGCGGCGACCTTGCTCGACTGTGGGTCGCTCTGCAGCGCCGAGAAGTTGGTGCGGGCCGACTCCAGGTTGGGGTTCGGGTCGTGGGAGCAGGCAGCGAGGCTGATGCTCAGGGCCAGCAGGGCGGGAATCATGACGTAGTTGCGCATAGTGTTCATCCTTTGATCAGTTGCGAAGGCTCGGGTTGGCATGGCGGCGCTCATTCAGCGCTGCGCAGGCCTTCCTGACGCACGTCCTGAACGCCCTGGCGGGCATCCTGCACGGCCTTCTGGGCCTTGGCTGCCTGGGCTTTGCGCTCGGCAACGCGCGCGTCCCATTCGGCTTGCTCGGCCAGGCGCTTGGCCTCGTCATACTTTTTGTCGTGCATGGCGATTTCGGCCTGCTTGAACTTGTCCTGGGCCGCTTTCATTTCCACGGCAGCGAACTCGGTACCACCGGCACTGACGGCGGAATTCACAGCGGACTGGGTGACGGCGTACTGCTCGGTAGGCGGGTTGCCAGCACAGCCAGCAAGGACCAGGCTACTGCCAAGGGCCAGCGCGGCCAGCTTCAACCCGCGCACGTGGCTGGATGTGGGTTTCGGGGTGCGGGTGTTGATGGTGGTCAGTTCCATTGGATCACTCCTGATTACGACGATGTCCGTAGCAGTCCATCGCTCAATCCCTGACATTGCCTGCGCTTGCGCTCAACGATGCACATGGCGGGAGTGCAGGGTTTTAGCGTGATGGCTATTGGCTGGGACTTGACCGTTTTTTGAATGGTTCCGAAAAAAATGCTCATTACGGCTATTTATTTCTGACTGATCGGTCAGCGAGATTTGCTCGGAACTTTCGATGCCTGGAGTGGTTCCGGGCCTGTTGCAGGCCCGGAATATCGTGTTTCAAGCTCAATTGCCGCTGTCGTCGCCGGTGTTGCTGAGGTCGTGCAGATGGCGCCGTGACAAGGCAAGAAAACGCGGGGTCGGGCCGATGTCTTCGAACAGCGGGTCACCCTCCTCGTCAGTGGCGATGACCTTGCGGCCCTGCACGTAGGGGAAGCTGGCTTCCAGCTCCTCCAGCGCGGCGGCGACCAGTTCGCCGAGCAGTTCCTCGGCGGTGCGCTTGGGGTACATGTCGATCAGGGCAGCCAGGCGTGCCTCGGACTCGAGGTCCAGGTGCAAGGCGTGGCCGGTGGGGCTCAGGGTGCCGGCGGCATTCTGTTCCCAGTGCTGGGCGAGTTCGCGGATTTTCATGATGACCTCTGTGAACGCCAGTAAAGGCTGCAGTGCATCAGACTGCGCTGGCTTAACTTTAGTTTGCTTTGCGCGATCGCGGCTTGCCTTTGCGCCCCGGCAGTGGGCACTCTTGGGCCAGTGCTGTTTCCTGAGGAGCGCGGCGAGCCGCGCCGAAGAGAGGGCCAATGACTGATATCGATGTGCGCCTGCGTGAAGATGTCCATGTGTTGGGGGAGTTGCTCGGCGAAACCATTCGCCAGCAGCACGGTGATGCGTTCCTGCAGAAAATCGAGGACATCCGCCACAGCGCCAAGGCCGACCGCCGCGGTGCTGGCGAGCAGTTGAGCTCGACCTTGGCGGACCTCGCCGAAGCAGACCTGTTGCCGGTGGCGCGGGCCTTCAACCAGTTCCTCAACCTGGCCAACATGGCCGAGCAGTATCAGCTGATCCGCCGTCGTGATGCCGGCCAGCCAGAGCCGTTCGAGGCGCGGGTATTGCCCGAACTGCTGGCGCGCCTGAAGCAGGCCGGGCACAAGGATGACGCTCTCGCCCGGCAACTGGCCAAGCTGGATATCCAGCTGGTGCTGACCGCGCACCCGACCGAGGTGGCACGGCGCACGTTGATCCAGAAATACGATGCCATCGCCGGCCAGCTGGCCGCGCAGGACCACCGCGACCTGACCTCCGCCGAGCGCGAGCAGGTGCGCGAGCGCCTGCGCCGGCTGATCGCCGAGGCCTGGCACACCGAAGAAATCCGCCGCACCCGGCCCACCCCGGTGGACGAGGCCAAATGGGGCTTCGCGGTGATCGAGCATTCGTTGTGGCATGCCATTCCCAACCACTTGCGCAAGGTCGACAAGGCGTTGTTCGACGCCACCGGCCTGCGTCTGCCGCTGGAAGCCGCACCCATTCGCTTCGCCTCGTGGATGGGGGGTGACCGCGACGGCAACCCCAATGTCACTGCCGCCGTGACCCGTGAGGTGCTGCTGCTGGCCCGCTGGATGGCCGCCGACCTGTTCCTGCGCGATGTCGATGCGCTGGCGGCCGAGCTGTCCATGCAGCAAGCCAGTAATGCCTTGCGCGAGCGTGTGGTCGACAGTGCCGAGCCGTATCGGGCATTGCTCAAGCAGCTGCGTGACCGCCTGCGGGCGACCCGCGCCTGGGCCCAGGTCGCATTGACCAGCAGCCAGCCGGCCAGTGCCGAGGTGCTGGTGGACAACCGCGACCTGATCGCCCCGCTGGAGCTGTGCTATCAGTCGTTGCATGAGTGCGGCATGGGCGTGATCGCCGATGGCCCATTGCTCGACAGCCTGCGCCGGGCGGTGACCTTCGGCCTGTTCCTAGGTCGCCTGGATGTGCGCCAGGACGCAGCCCGGCATCGTGATGCGCTGGCGGAGATTACCGATTACCTGGGCCTGGGCAGCTATGCCGACTGGGACGAAGAACAGCGCATCGCCTTCCTCCAGGCCGAACTGAAGAACCGCCGGCCGTTGCTGCCGGCGCACTTCAAACCCCAGGCAGAGACCGCAGAAGTGCTGGCCACCTGCCGCGAGATCGCTGCGGCGCCGGGCGCTTCGCTGGGCTCCTACGTGATCTCGATGGCGGGTGCAGCCTCCGATGTGCTGGCCGTGCAACTGCTGCTCAAAGAAGCCGGCCTGACCCGGCCGATGCGCGTGGTGCCACTGTTCGAAACCCTGGCCGACCTGGACAACGCCGGGCCGGTGATGGAGCGCCTGCTTGGCCTGCCAGGCTACCGTGCCAGCCTGCGCGGGCCGCAGGAAGTGATGATCGGCTATTCCGATTCGGCCAAGGACGCGGGCACCACGGCGGCCGCCTGGGCCCAGTACCGCGCCCAGGAAAACCTGGTGCGCATCTGCCGCGAGCATCAGGTCGAGCTGCTGCTGTTCCATGGCCGTGGTGGCACGGTCGGCCGGGGCGGCGGCCCGGCCCATGCGGCGATCCTGTCGCAGCCCCCAGGCTCGGTGGCAGGGCGCTTTCGCACCACCGAACAGGGCGAGATGATCCGCTTCAAGTTCGGCTTGCCGGGCATCGCCGAGCAGAACCTTAACCTCTACCTGGCCGCCGTGCTTGAGGCGACTTTGCTGCCGCCACCACCTCCAGAGCCCGCCTGGCGTTCACTGATGGACCAGCTGGCGGCCGATGGCCTCAAGGCTTATCGCGGCGTAGTGCGGGAAAACCCCGACTTCGTCGAATACTTCCGTCAGTCCACGCCCGAGCAGGAACTGGGCCGCCTGCCGCTGGGCAGCCGCCCGGCCAAGCGTCGTGCCGGTGGCATCGAAAGCCTGCGAGCAATTCCGTGGATCTTCGGCTGGACCCAGACACGCCTGATGCTGCCGGCCTGGCTGGGGTGGGAAACGGCCCTGAGCAATGCCTTGGCGCGGGGCCAGGGCGAGCTGCTGGGGCAGATGCGCGAGCAATGGCCGTTCTTCCGCACCCGCATCGACATGCTGGAAATGGTCCTGGCCAAGGCCGATGCGCAAATCGCCGAGGCCTACGACCAACGTCTGGTGCAACCGGGCTTGCTTCCTTTAGGTGTGCACCTGCGCGACCTATTGTCGCAGTCGTGCCAAGTGGTGCTGGGCCTGACCGGGCAGCCGGTGCTACTGGCGCACAGCCCCGAGACCCTGGAATTCATCAGACTGCGCAACACCTACCTGGACCCGCTACACCGCCTGCAGGCCGAGTTGCTGGCCCGTTCACGCAGCCGCGAAGCCGCTCTGGACAGCCCGTTGGAGCAGGCCTTGCTGGTGACCGTGGCAGGGATTGCCGCAGGCCTGCGCAACACCGGCTGAAGCCTGCGGGTGCGGCCTTGCACGGTCGGCAGGCAAGCGGCCAGAACAGGGCGAGGAGGGTGGTTGCGCCGGGCGCAACCACCTGCGGTTTTGCTTACAAATGACGCAATGCTGCAACTTTGGGACGCTTGTCTGGCTGCCGGGCGCTGTGTATCTTGAGCAGCCTTCTGACCGATTTATGGTCATACCCGATTTTCCGGACTTGGCCTCGATTGCCGAATCCATTGAATTTCATAAAAAAATTTGAGGAGCACGAGATGCGCGTAATTCTGCTGGGAGCTCCCGGGGCCGGTAAAGGTACTCAGGCAAAGTTCATCACCGAGAAGTTCGGTATTCCACAGATCTCCACCGGTGACATGCTGCGTGCCGCCGTCAAGGCCGGTACCCCACTGGGCCTGGAACTGAAGAAAGTCATGGATGCCGGCCAGCTGGTTTCCGACGAGCTGATCATCAGCCTGGTCAAGGAGCGCATCGCCCAGCCGGATTGCGCCAATGGCTGCCTGTTCGACGGCTTCCCACGCACCATTCCACAGGCTGAAGCCATGGTTGCCGCTGGCGTGGACATCGACGCCGTGGTCGAAATCGCCGTCGACGACGAAGAAATCGTCGGCCGCATGGCAGGCCGCCGCGTGCACCTGGCCTCGGGCCGCACCTACCACATTCAGTACAACCCGCCGAAAGTGGAAGGCAAGGACGACGTCACCGGCGAAGACCTGATCCAGCGCGACGACGACAAGGAAGAAACCGTGCGTCACCGCCTGTCGGTCTACCACAGCCAGACCAAGCCATTGGTGGACTTCTACCAGAAGCTGTCGGCCGCCAACGCCGGCAAGCCGAAGTACAGCCACATCGAAGGCGTCGGCTCGGTCGAGTCGATCACCGCCAAGGTGCTGGCAGCCCTGAGCTGATCCAACGCCATGCGTCACAACGGCCCGCTTGCGGGCCGTTGTCGTTTATACTGCCGCTCTTTTTCCCTCGCACCTGGATACCCGTTCGATGACCACCCTGCTGGCCCTGGATACCGCCACCGAAGCCTGTTCCGTTGCGCTGCTGCATGACGGCAAGGTAACCAGCCATTACGAGGTGATCCCGCGCATGCATGCGCAGAAGCTGCTGCCGATGATCAAGCAGCTGCTGGCGGACTCCGGCGTGGCGCTGAATGCACTGGATGCCATTGCCTTCGGCCGTGGCCCGGGCGCGTTCACCGGGGTGCGCATCGCCATCGGTGTGGTGCAGGGCCTGGCTTTTGCGCTGGAGCGCCCGGTACTGCCGGTGTCCAACCTGGCCGCGCTGGCCCAGGGCGCTTTGCGCGAGCACGGCGTGGAGCAGGTGGCCGCAGCCATCGATGCGCGCATGGATGAGGTGTACTGGGGTTGCTACAAGGCCGAAGCCGGTGAAATGCGCCTGCAGGGCCTGGAAGCCGTGCTGCCGCCTGAGCGCGTAGCCCTGCCTGAAGGCTGCAGTGGTGACTGGTTCGGTGCCGGTACCGGCTGGGGCTATGCCGAGCGCCTGGCTGTACAGACCAGTGCCAGCAACCCCGCGGCACTGCCCAATGCGCTGGACATTCTCAGCCTGGCCAATTTCGCCTGGGCCCGTGGCGAGGCAATCGTCGCCGAACAGGCGCAACCGGTTTACTTGCGCGATAATGTGGCTACACCCAAGGCGCGCTGAGTGCTGTTCGTCGGTTATCGCAGTTGACGATAAAACCTTCGGCGCAAACTGTGGTCCAGTTATCACTCGAGCATTAGCGACGGAACTCTGATGCTGCTAAATTGCCATCATTGGTCCTGAGTGCTCACGCCATGCGTATCGACGGTTTCTCATCACAGTCCTACCCGATCAAGCGCACCCCGCGCAAAGGTGCGGTGCGGGACGAGAACGTGGACGATGCCGAGCTTATCGAAGAGAGCGAAGTCACCCAAGAGGCTTCTGCGCGTCGTCGCCCGTCGGGCCTGCCGGCTCGCCAGCAGGACATGGTATTCCCCCGCGCTCGTGACCGGCGCACTGCTACTGCATTGGCCAGTTACCTCAGCACGGCCGGTTTTACCGACTGGGACATGGAAGTACTGGGGCTTGACCTGTACATTTGATGGATGAATCCATCTTCCCTGCCTTATTTCTTAGGTTGCCCGTCCTGGAGCGAGAACGCCTGGCGCGACTACCTGTATCCCGCCGACGCCAATACCAATGAAATGCTTGGCTACTACAGCCAGGTATTCAACGCAGTCGAGGGCAACACCACGTTCTATGCGCGCCCCGCGCCCGCCACCATTGCCCGCTGGGCGCAGGTCATGCCCGCGCACTTCCGTTTCACCGCCAAATTTCCCAGGGATGTCAGCCACGAAGGCGACCTGCGGGATCAGCTGGAAGCGGCCTGCGACTTCACCCGCCTGATGGCTCCGCTGGGCCAGCGCGTATCGCCGTACTGGCTGCAGTTGCCGGCCCAGTTCAGCCCCGCACGGTTGGGCGAACTGGGCCATTTCCTCGACGAAATCGGCGTGCCGGTGGCGGTGGAAGTGCGCAACCAGGCCTTCTTCGCCAAGGGCGAGGAAGAACGGCTGCTCAACCGCCTGCTGCACGAGCGCGGCGTGGAGCGCATCTGCCTCGACCCCCGCGCCCTGTTCAGTTGCACCTCACGCGACCCCGCCGTGCTGCATGCGCAGTCGAAAAAACCCAAGGTGCCACCGCGCCCCGCTGCCTTCAGCCAGCACCCGCAGGTGCGTTTCATCGGCCATCCGCAGCTTGAGGCCAACGAGACCTTCCTTACCCCCTGGGTGGACAAGGTCGCCGCCTGGATCGAGGAGGGGCGTAGCCCTTATGTATTCCTGCACACGTCCGACAACCGCCTGGCCGCGGCATTGGCCCAGCGTTTCCACCAACGGCTGATGGCCCGCCTGCCTGGTCTGGCAGCATTGCCGGAATTGCCGCGCGCCCCCGAGGTCGAACAACTGGGGCTACTCTGACCATTCCCAGCCCCCGGAGGTTGTGACCATGGATGTACAGACCCTGCGAGCCGAAGCCTTCAAGGCACTGCATGAGCGTGAAGGCGCCTTCGTCATTCCCAACCCCTGGGATGCCGGCTCCGCCAAGCTGCTGGCCAGCCTCGGCTTCGAAGCATTGGCCACCACCAGTGCAGGCCTGGCGTTCAGCCTCGGGCGGCCCGATGCCGAAGGTGCCTTGAGCATGGACGAGACTCTGGACAATGCCGGTGTGATCGTCGATGCCACCGCTTTGCCGGTAGCCGCCGACCTGGAAAACGGCTTCGGTGACTTGCCCGAGGACTGCGCCCAGACCATCCTGCGTGCTGCTGAAGTGGGGCTGGTCGGCGGGTCGATCGAAGATGCCAGCGGCCGCGCCGACGCGCCGATCTACGACTTCGAACTGGCAGTGGCGCGGGTGCGGGCCGCCGTGCAGGCCGCGCGCAGTCTGCCATTCCCGTTCACCTTGTGTGCCCGTGCGGAAAACCTGCTGCACGGGCGCATGGACCTGGATGACACCATTCTGCGGCTGCAGGCATATGCCGAGGCCGGTGCCGACGTGCTCTATGCACCAGGCCTGCGCAGTGTCGATGAGGTGCGCGCGGTGGTGCAGGCGGTGGCGCCGAAACCGGTCAACGTGCTGATGGGGCTGGCGGGTGTACCGTTGAGCGTCAACCAGTTGCAGGACCTGGGCGTGCGCCGCATCAGCGTCGGTTCGTCGCTGGCGCGCGCGGCACTGGGCGCGTTCCAGCGTGCCGCACTGGAGATCCGTGATCAGGGCACCTTCAGCTACGGCGAGCAGGCCTTGCCGTTCGCCCAACTCAACGACCTGTTCCGCCGCTGAGGCGCCGTGCGCGCGCTGGTGCTGCTGTGTGGCCTGCTGATCATGGCAGGCTTTGCGTGGCAGCTCGGTTGGCGCCTGCCGGATGCGTGGAACCCGTGGGCGGTGCTGGATGTGCGCCAGCCGCCAAGCTGGCTGACGAGCTACAAACTGTCGCGGCTGCGCAATGACCCCGCCTTGTGCCGCCAGACGCTGGAGACTTCCGGCCTGCGTTACCGGGCGCAAGCCGACAGCCCGGCGTCAGCCAAATGCCCGTTGCAAAACGTGTGGCGCATTGAGCAAGGGCAGGTGCGTTTAAGCAGCAGTTTCCTGGCCAGTTGCCCCTTGGCAGTTGCCTATGCGTTGTTCGAGCAGCATGGGCTGCAGCCTGCGGCGCAGCGGGTGCTTGGCCAGCCTGTTGTGCAGGTGGATCACCTGGGCAGTTTTGCCTGCCGCAATGTCTACAACCGCAAGGAGGGGCGTCTGAGCCAGCACGCCACGGCCAACGCGCTGGATATCAGTGGTTTCCGCCTGCAGGATGGTCAGCGCATCGTGCTGGCGCGTGACTGGCAGGCGGGTGGGCAGAAGGGTGAGTTTCTAAGGCAGGTGCGGCAAGCAGCCTGTGACAGCTTCAGCACCGTACTGGGGCCGGACTACAACGCTGCCCACCATAATCACTTTCACCTGGACATGGGGCGTTGGCAGGTCTGCCGCTGATATCAGGCGTGCGCGCGAACGTTGTTCAGCACCACTGGGCGTGCCCAGTGCATGTCGAATTCCAGATCGTTTTGCTGCTTGGCCATAGTCGCCTCGTCGTACGGCTCCGGCGCAGGGTCGAGCAGGTTCATTTCGAATTCGGCAATCGGCAGGTGCAGCGGGCGCGGGGAGGGGCCAGGGCCTGGCTCGGCGATTGGGTGGCCTTGGCTCATCACCACCGGGCGCAGCCAGTTGTTGCTGATGTCGAGCTGGCGCTGCTGCTGGATCATCTCGGCGACGCTGAACGGCTCTGGCGCCGGCTCCAGCAGGTTGGCCTCGAGCTCCGCCTTGGGTAGGAACAGGGGCTTGGGGGGGGCGACGATGGTGTCTTGCACCGGGCAGGCGCGCTGGGTTTCGATCATGGCCAGGGCCTTGGCCCCGCCGATCGGCTCGCCGCTGTGCTGATCGTACTGCACCATTGCCTGGCTGACGCTGTCCGGTTCTTCTGCCTGCTGCTCGGCCATCGCGCGGGCAAAGAAATCCTGCCACAGGTGGCTGACGCCCCCGAGTGCCTGGGTATTCTGCCGACCGTAGTTGCCGACAGGCGACAAGTAGGTCAAACCGATGGGAAGAGTATCTGTCATGGCAGTCGTGCGCGCTGTGCTCTGGCAGAATAGCGGGATATTGCCTGTATCGGCCGTGGCGGCCGATACATGAGGGGCAGGGTTCAATTTCTAGGTGTGAATGATGGAAGAGCAGGGCACAGGTATCCGGGTCGAGGCGCTGTCGGCTGAGTTCGAGGCGCAGGCCGCCGCATGGGCCGAGCGCCTGGCGCTGCCGCTGCATGACGATGCTGCCGGCTTTGCCGTGCAGCTGGGCGTTGATGGCTTGCAGATCCAGCAACTGGGCCCCCAGGCACCGGGGCCGGTGCGGGTGGACTTTGTTGAGGGCCAGGCTGCACACCGGCGCCAGTTTGGTGGTGGCAACGGGCAGATGATTGCCAAAGCGGTCGGCATCGCCCAAGGCGTTCGGCCACAGGTGCTGGATGCTACGGCGGGCCTTGGCAAGGACGCGTTCGTGCTGGCCAGCCTGGGCTGCCAGATGACCCTGATCGAACGCCAGCCGCTGATTGCCGCGTTGCTGGAGGATGGCCTGTCACGGGCCCGGCTGGATGAAGAGGTGGGGCCGATTGTCGGGCGCATGCGTCTGCTGACGGGTAACGCCATCGAGCGTATGCGCAGTTGGGAAGGCGAGCCGCCGCAGGTGATCTACCTCGACCCGATGTTCCCGCACCGTGACAAGAGCGCCTTGGTAAAGAAGGAAATGCGCGTGTTCCGGCCGCTGGTGGGCGATGATCTGGATGCGCCCGCATTGCTGGAGGCGGCACTGGCGCTGGCCAGTCACCGGGTGGTGGTGAAGCGGCCGCGCAAGGCGCCGATCATTGATGGGCCGAAGCCTAGTCATAGCCTGGAAGGTAAGTCGAGCCGGTATGACATCTATCCGAAGAAAGCCTTGAAGGCTTGATCGCCTGTGCCGGCCTCTTCGCGGGCTTGCCTGCGAAGAGGCCGGCACAGGCTGACTCAGGCCTTGAAGGCCCGGATAAACAACTCTACCACCTCACGCACATGAGCCTCGGCCTCATCCCCCTCCAGCGGCCCGGCACACCCCAACAGCAGCCGGTAATCCGGCGCGCCCTTGATCAGGCAGAAGAAGTGCTCGGCTGCTTGCAACGGGTTGGCAATCCGCAACAGCCCGCGCTCGTCGATCCCGCGCAGCAACGCTTCCATCCCCGCCAGCACCCGCTTGGGCCCGGCTTCATAGAAGTACTCGCCAAGCCCAGGGTCCTGGCTGCCCAGCGCCATGATCAGGCGGCTCAACTTTACCGCCTCGTCGCTGCTGATCAGCGCCTGGAAGCTGCGGCCAATGTTCAGCAACACATCCTCCACCGCCGCCCCTTCGGGGTATTCGAACATCAGGTCGGGCAACTGGTTCTGGCAGGTCGCCATGACCGCCGAGCCGAACAGCGTCTGCTTGTCGGTAAAGTGGCTGTAGACCGTGAGCTTTGAAACACCTGCCGCCGCAGCGACCGCATCCATGCTGGTGTTGGCGTAGCCAAGACTGAGGAACAGCGCCTTGGCGGCTTCGAGGATGGCCTCGCGCTTGGCCAGGTCCTTGGGCCGGCCCGGGCCGATGGGTGCGTCGTTGGACATTGGAATCCGCATCTGGTTGAAGGGGCGCCCATCTTACCGGCTCGAACCGCTTCCGGCTGCAGGTCGCGACCATCGTTAATGTTGATTTACTTTCCGACGCCGGCTTCCCGGCTTCGGTTCCCTGATTTAATATACTCACCAGTATAAATATTCGATGTGCTCTTCTCGAAAGGATTCATCATGTTGCGCCATGCCTTGTCCCTCGCTCTGCCCGCTGCTGCCGCTTTGTTGCTGGCCGCCTGCGGCCAGGAAGCCGCGGCCCCTGCCGCACCACGCCCGGCCCTGGTGGTGCAGCCACAGCCGGCCGAAGCCGCTGCCGACAGTTACCCCGGCGAAGTGCGCGCGCGCTTCGAACCTGAGTTGGCCTTCCGCATTGGCGGCAAGGTCAGCAAGCGCCTGGTGGAAGAAGGGCAGCGGGTCAAGGCCGAGCAGCCGCTGGCTGAGCTTGACCCGCAGGACGTGCGCCTGCAGCTGGAAGCCAACCGCGCCCAGCTGGCGGCGGCCGAGGCCAACCTGTCGCTGGTGCGCACCGAGCGCGACCGCTACCAGAAACTGCTGGATCGGCAGATGGTCAGCCACTCCCAGTACGACAACGCGGAAAACCTCTACCGCGCAGGCCTCGCCCGCCTCAAGCAAGCCAAGGCCGAGTTCGACGTGGCCGGCAACCAGGCTGAATACGCTGTGTTGCGTGCGCCGCAGGCAGGCGTCATCGCCAAGCGTCAGGTTGAAGTCGGCCAGGTGGTAGCAGCCGGGCAAACCGTGTTCACACTCGCCGCCGACGGTGAGCGTGAAGTGGCCATCGGCCTGCCGGAGCAGCAGTTCGCACGTTTTGCCGTGGGCCAGGATGTCAGCGTCGAATTGTGGTCGTACCCCAACGAGCGTTTCCCAGGGCGCATTCGCGAGCTGTCACCTGCTGCCGACCCGCGTTCACGCACGTTCGCCGCTCGCATTGCCTTCACCTCGGCCAAGGCACCTGCCGAGCTCGGCCAGAGTGCAAGGGTATTCATTGCCCATGATGGGCTGATTCCGCTGGCGGTGCCGTTGTCGGCCGTCACCGCAGAAAACGGCCAGGCCTATGTCTGGCGCGTGAACAAGGACAGCCGCCTGGAGCGCGCCGTGGTGCGCCTGGGGCCTTATGGCAGTGAAACCGTGCCGGTGCTCGAAGGCCTGGCGCCGGGCGACTGGGTGGTCGCTGCCGGTGGCCACGTGCTGCGCGAGGGGCAGGAGGTGCAGCCGGTAGACCGCACCAACCGCGTGGTGAACCTGACGGCCAAGGAGTAAGTCCCGATGGGTTTCAACCTTTCCGCATGGGCGTTGCGTAACCGCCAGATCGTGCTGTTCCTGATGATTCTGCTGGCTGCCATCGGCGCCATGTCCTACACCAAGTTGGGGCAGAGTGAAGACCCACCGTTCACCTTCAAGGCCATGGTCATTCGTACCCTGTGGCCAGGGGCCACCGCCGAGGAAGTATCGCGCCAGGTGACAGAGCGCATCGAGAAGAAGCTGATGGAGACCGGCGAGTACGAGAGGATCGTCTCGTTCTCGCGCCCGGGTGAGTCGCAGGTGACCTTCATGGCCCGCGACTCGTTGCACTCCAAGGACATCCCCGAGCTGTGGTACCAGATTCGCAAGAAAGTCGCGGACATCCGCCACACCTTGCCGCCGGAGATCCAGGGGCCGTTCTTCAACGACGAATTCGGTACCACCTTCGGCAATATCTACGCATTGAGTGGCGCCGGGTTCGACTATGCGGTGCTCAAGGACTACGCCGACCGTATCCAGATCCAGCTGCAGCGGGTCAAGGACGTGGGCAAGGTCGAGCTGATCGGCCTGCAGGACGAAAAGATCTGGATCGAGCTGTCCAACCTCAAGCTGGCCACCCTCGGGGTGCCGCTGGAGGCGGTGCAGCAGGCATTGCGTGAGCAGAACGCGGTCAGCACCGCCGGCTTCTTCGAAACCCCCAGCGAGCGCCTGCAACTGCGAGTGAGCGGGCGCTTCGACAGCGTTGATGAGATCCGTCAGTTCCCGATCCGGGTAGGCGACCGCACCTTCCGTATCGGCGATGTGGCCGAGGTGCACCGTGGCTTCAACGACCCGCCTGCACCGCGCATGCGCTTCATGGGCGAGGACGCCATTGGCCTGGCAGTGTCGATGAAGGACGGCGGCGACATCCTGGTACTCGGTAAAGCCCTGGAAGGCGAGTTCGAACGCCTGGCGCGCAGCTTGCCGGCCGGCATGGAGCTGCGCAAGGTCTCCGACCAGCCGGCGGCGGTCAAGGCCGGGGTCGGCGAGTTCGTCCAGGTGCTGGTCGAGGCACTGGTGATCGTGTTGCTGGTGAGCTTCTTCTCCCTCGGCCTGCGCACCGGCCTGGTGGTGGCGTTGGCCATTCCGTTGGTGCTGGCGATGACCTTCGCCACCATGCATTATTTTGGTATCGGCCTGCACAAGATCTCGCTTGGCGCGCTGGTGCTGGCGCTGGGCCTGCTGGTGGATGACGCGATCATTGCCGTGGAGATGATGGCGATCAAGATGGAGCAGGGCTACGACCGCCTCAAGGCCGCCAGCTACGCCTGGACCAGTACGGCGTTCCCGATGCTCACCGGTACGCTGATCACGGCGGCGGGCTTCCTTCCGATCGCCACGGCGGCCTCGAGCACCGGTGAATACACCCGCTCGATCTTCCAGGTGGTGACCATCGCACTGCTGACCTCGTGGGTCGCGGCGGTGGTCTTCGTACCTTACCTGGGCGAACGGCTGTTGCCGGACCTGGCCAAGCTGCATGCCGCCCGCCATGGCAAGGACGGGCATGCCCCTGATCCGTACGGCACGCCGTTCTATCAGCGCGTACGGCGTGTGGTGGAGTGGTGCGTGCGGCGTCGCAAGACGGTGATCCTGCTGACCATTGCCGCCTTTGTCGGCAGCATTCTGCTGTTCCGTTTCGTGCCCCAGCAGTTCTTCCCGGCCTCGGGGCGCCCGGAGCTGATGGTCGACCTGAAGCTTGCCGAAGGCGCCTCGCTGGCCAATACCGCCGAGCGGGTCAAGCAAGTGGAAGCGCTGCTCAAGCAGCAGGACGGCATCGACAACTACGTAGCCTACGTGGGTACCGGTTCGCCGCGCTTCTACTTGCCGCTGGACCAGCAGCTGCCAGCCGCCAGCTTTGCCCAGTTCGTGGTACTGGCCAAGTCGATGGAAGACCGCGAGCGTTTGCGTAGCTGGCTGATCAGCACTGTCGACCAGCAGTTTCCCGACCTGCGTGCCCGCGTGACGCGCCTGGAGAACGGCCCGCCCGTGGGCTACCCGGTGCAGTTCCGGGTCACCGGCGAACATATCGAGAAAGCCCGTGCCCTGGCCCGCGAAGTGGCGGACAAGGTGCGCGAGAACCCGCATGTGGTCAACGTGCACCTGGACTGGGAAGAACCGAGCAAGGCGGTGTTCCTGGAGATTGATCAGGACCGCGCACGTGCCCTGGGCGTGAGCACCGCACAGCTGTCGAGCTTCCTGCAGAGCTCGCTGACCGGCACCACGGTCAGCCAGTACCGCGAGGACAACGAACTGATCGAGATCCTCTTGCGCGGCACCCAGCAGGAGCGTGGCGAGCTGGGCAACCTCGGCAGCCTGGCGCTGCCCACCAACAATGGCCAGAGCGTGGCACTGTCGCAAGTGGCCACGCTGGAATACGGCTTCGAGGAAGGCATCATCTGGCACCGCAACCGCCTGCCGACGGTGACCGTACGTGCCGACATTTATGACAAGGAGCAGCCGGCGACGTTGGTGAAGCAGATCCTGCCGACCTTGCAGGAGATCAAGGCCAGGCTGCCGGACGGCTACCTGCTGGAAGTGGGCGGCACGGTTGAGGACTCAGAGCGCGGACAGAAGTCGGTGAACGCCGGCATGCCACTGTTCATCGTAGTGGTGCTGAGCCTGCTGATGATCCAGCTGCGCAGCTTCTCGCGCACGGTGATGGTGTTCCTCACCGCGCCGTTGGGGCTGATTGGCGTGACCTTGTTCCTGCTGGTGTTCCGCCAGCCGTTCGGCTTCGTCGCCATGCTCGGCACCATTGCCCTGGCGGGGATGATCATGCGCAACTCGGTGATCCTGGTGGACCAGATCGAGCAGGATATCGCTTCCGGGCTGGACCGCTGGCAGGCGATCATCGAGGCCACGGTGCGGCGCTTCCGGCCGATCGTGCTGACCGCGCTGGCGGCGGTGCTGGCGATGATTCCGTTGTCGCGGAGTGTGTTCTACGGGCCGATGGCGGTGGCGATCATGGGCGGGTTGATTGTGGCCACGGCGTTGACCTTGCTGTTCCTGCCGGCGTTGTATGCGGCGTGGTTCAGGGTGAAGAAAGGGTAAAGATCGCGGGGGAGGGCTTTGCCCTCCATTCGCGGGACAAGCCCGCTCCTACAGACGATCGAGTTTCCCTGTAGGAGCGGGCTTGCCCCGCGAATGGGCTGCAAAGCAGCCCCAGAGGCTTCAGAGCGCGCCGAAGACCTTCTTGGCCAGGCTGGTAGCTGCCTGCGCCGGGTTCTGGCGAATGCTCTCTTCCTGCTTGGCAATCATCTCGAACAGGCCATCCAGCGCCTTCTCGGTCACGTAGTTCTCTATGTTGGCGTCATCCTTGATCAGCCCCAGGCCCTTGGCCTGACCGGCAAAGGCATTGTATTGCTGGGCGACACCGACCTTGTCGGTAGCCTGCTTGACGATCGGCAAGAACTTGGCGCGGATCTGCTCGCGGCTGCTCTTGTTCAGGTACTGGGTGGCCGAATCGCCACCGCCGCTGAGGATGCCCTTGGCATCGGTCACGGTCATCTTCTTCACGGCATCCACCAGAATCGCCTGGGCTTGCGGCATGGCAGCTTCGGCGGCCTTGTTCATGCTGGTTTCCAAGGCGTCGACTTGGTCGCCCTTGCCGAACATCTTCATGGCCTTGGCAGCTTTGCCGAGGTTGCCCGGCAGCTCGATGCGCACATCGGGGTTGTTGCTGAAGCCGCCTGGCGTGCTCAACTGCTTGACGGCTATCTGCGCACCCTGGGTGAGGGCGTCCTTCAGGCCGCCGGTGGCGTCGGACTGGCTCAGGTCGCCAAGCGACAGGGCCAGGGCACTGGCCGACAGCAGCAGGCCGGCGCACAGGGTAGAGAAGCGCAGGGAGGCGCGAATCATGGGTATTTCCTTATTGATGAAGTGGGGCGGGCTCAGCGCACCGGGTCGACTTTGACCCTAACTGGCTGCTGGTCGCTGCCGTCGAGGGTAACGCCGTGGTGTTCGGTGTTGATGAACAGCAGCTTGCCATCCAGCTCGATCCGCGCGCTGACCGCGTAGCGGTGGCCGGGCTTGACCTGGGCCGGGTCGTAGGTGAGGTGGAACGGTAGCGGCACGTTGCCTTTGACCGGGCCGGCCTGGCGGGCCAGGGTCACGGCGGGGGCGTCCATCAGCGAGACATCCTGCAACTCGACGCTCAAGGTGGCGGCAGGCGGCAGGGCGATGCGCTGCAGGTAGAAGACTTCGCCATCCAGGCTGGCCTGGGTGGAGGGGGTTTGGCTGGAACAGGCTGCGAGCAGGGATGCGCAACACAGCATAAAGAGCTTTTTCATGGAGTCTCCGGTGTGTCCTTGGAGCTGGCTTGTGGCCAACCCCAGGGACTTTAGCGGATTTTCCCGGCAGATGTGGCCTCAAATGGTCGCAGTGGTCAGTGAGTCATCGCGGTGCAATGCCACCTGGCGGATCGACAGGCGCAGTTCGGCCGACAGCACTCGCTTAGCTACGCCCTCGGCCAAATCGCCGAGCTTGTCGTGATAGCCCAGCTTGCCATTGCTATCCGGGCGGAGCACGCCTTGTTCGATCAGGGTCTGGATGAAGTGGCGGAACAAGGTCTTGTCGAAGAATTCCGGTGCGTTGAGGCCATGCAGGATCGACAGGCGCTGGGCCATCATCACGCACAGGTCTTCCAGTGCTTCGGCGCTCAGGGTGTTCTGACCGCTGTTGAGCAGCAGTGACGTGGCCATGTAGAAGCGCTGCAAGGTCTGGGTGATGGTGCGGGCGAGCAGGGTCAGCAGCACGAACTGGCGTGAGCTGGGCGCCGGGCGCATGTACAAATCGTTCTCGTGGCGCAGCAGGCCTTGCTCGACCAACGCTGCCAGCCACTGGTCGATCACTTCATCCAGTTGTTCCGGCGTCCAGCGCAGGAACAATTCGGCCTGCAGGTACGGATACAGCGCATGCACATACTGCCCGAGCAGTTCGCGGCTCATCCGCGAGCTGCTGAGGAAGAAGCTTGCCAGTAGCGCAGGCAGGGCGAAGATGTGCAGGACATTGTTGCGGTAATAGGTCATCAGTACCGCGTTGGCTTCATCCAGATAAAGGATGCGGCCCAAGGCGTCCTTTTGTTCTGCCAGCAGGTCCATGCCGCGGACATGCTCGATCAAAGCCTGGCCGTCGCCTTCGGGCAAGGTGGTGTGCGCAGAGTAAGGCACCTGGCGCAGCAAGGCCAGGTACAGGTCCAGCACGCGGGTCAGGGCACGTTCGTCCAGCGCCAGGCGGCTGGTAGAGAGCAGTGCCAGGGCTACCAGGTTGACCGGGTTGACCGCCGCCGCCTCGTTCAGGTGGCGGGCCACGGTTTCGCCAAGGCGGGTGGTGGTCTCGTTGAGCCAGGCCGGGCGGAACTGCGGGCCCAGTTCCTGCTCGCGCCAGCCAGGTTGCTGCTTATCGAGAAAGCCGGCCAGGCGGATTGGCTCGCCGAAGTTGACGTACACCTGGCCGAAGCGCTGCTTCAGTGCGCCGAAGACCTTGAAGATGTCGAAGATCGACTCCTTCTTCTTGCTCGCCCCGCGCAGTTCGCCGAGGTAGGTACGGCCTTCCAGCACGCGCTCGTAGCCGATGTATACCGGCACGAACACGATCGGTGTGCGCGACGAGCGCAGGAAGCTGCGCAGGGTGATTGCCAGCATCCCGGTGCGCGGCTGCAGCATGCGCCCGGTGCGCGAGCGGCCACCTTCGACGAAGTACTCCACCGGAAAACCCTTGGTGAACAGGGTGTGCAGGTACTCGTTGAACACCGCCGTGTACAGCGGGTTGCCCTTGAACGTACGGCGCATGAAGAAGGCGCCGCCACGGCGCAGCAGGCCGCCGATCACCGGCATGTTGAGGTTGATCCCGGCGGCGATGTGCGGCGGCGTCAGGCCATTGCGGAACAGCAGATACGACAGCAGCAGGTAGTCGATGTGGCTGCGGTGGCAGGGCACGTAGATCACTTCGTGGCCTGGGGCGATGCCTTGCACCTGCTCGACGTGGTTGACTTTGATGCCGTCGTAGATCTTGTTCCAGAACCAGCTCAGCACCACTTCGAGGAAGCGGATTGCGGTATAGGTGTAGTCCGAGGCGATCTCGTTGCCGTAGCGCAGCGCCTGGGCTTCGGCCTTGGCCACGGGCATGTTTTCGCGCTGCGCTTCCTCGGCGATGGCCTGGCGGACCAGCGGCGCATGCACCAGGCCCTTGACCAGGTTGCGCCGGTGCGAGATGTCCGGGCCGATCACCGCGGTCTTGAGGTTGCGAAAGTGCACGCGCATCAGGCGCTGGGCCATGCGCACGGTGCGCTCGTGGCCCTTGTTGTGCTGCACCAGTTCGCGCAGGTGGATCGGCGCGGAGAACTGCACGCGGGTCTTGCGCCCGAGGATCAGCACGGTCAGCAGCCGGCGCAGGCGCCCGGTCACGGCCCAGCTGTCGGCAAACAGCAGCTTCCACGGGCTGTTTTCACTGGCCGGTGTCTGCCCCCAGAACACACTGACCGGAATGATCTGGGCGTCTTCCTCTGCGTGATGGCTGATGGCGGCGACCAGGCGCTCCAGGGTCGGCGGGGCACCGCGCTTGTCGTGGCGGCCGAGCCAGTCCGGGTCCGGGGTCAGGTAAAAGAATGCGGCAGGCTCGTGCAGCGAACCGACGGCCACCGGCAGCACCGGGCGCGGCAGCCCCGCTTTGGTGCATTCACGGTCGACCACCGCCAGGTCGGTGAGCGATGGCGAGGGCAGGGCATAGAAGACCGGGCGGCTGCGGTCGAGCTTGAGGGTCAGGGACGACTGGTTGATGGTCTCGGAGCGCACCCACAGGTACATCAGGCGACGCAGGACGCCGAAGATCAGGCGGCGCAGGGGGGAACGGGTCATGGGGTGAGTGCCCTGGGAATGAATTTCAGAGAATAGACAGCCATTTAGTCTGCCGTATCGGCGCAAGTTCAGCAAAATTAGGTAAATAGCGCGACGGTCATGAAATTTTTTTGTTCTGTGTCATATACTCGGCCTGCCACTTGCAGGATATTTCGGCAAGCGGCGTCGACATAGGGAGGACACCCTGTGTCTACAAGGCGATCTTCACAATAAAAATCCGGAGTAGTTCAGATGTCGTCTCGTGAGACTGGGAATGTTAAGTGGTTCAACGATGCCAAAGGTTATGGCTTCATTCAGCGCGAAGGTGGTGCGGATGTCTTCGTCCACTATCGGGCGATCCGCGGTGAGGGGCATCGTACCCTGGTCGAAGGGCAGCGGGTGGAATACGCCTGCGTGCAGGGCCAGAAAGGCCTGCAAGCCGAGGACGTCGTAGGCCTCTGAGCCCCAGGCTGTACAAGCTTGTAGGAGCGGGCTTGCCCCGCGAACACCGGCGCAGCCGGTGCCAGTCACCGCGGTGTCTGCTTCGCGGGACAAGCCCGCTCCTACAGAGAAGAAAAGGTCAGCTAGTACGCCAGGTGATTTCCTCTTCACCGTCGGCGCTGATGCGGATCCAGCGATCGGCATCTTCTTCACCGTCTTCCTCGACCCAGCCACCCGGCGCGCAACGCACTTCGACGTTCAGCGCGGCGAACGCGGCGCGGGCGCAGGCGACGTCATCGGCCCATGGGGTCTGGTCGCTTTCCAGGTAGAGGCTGTTCCATTTCCCTACAGCCTTGGGTAACCAGGTGACCGGAATGTTACCGGCCTGGCATTTGAAGGTCTGGCCTTTCTGCTTCCATTCGCTGCACGGGCCGATTGCCTGGCTGAGCCACTCGGCAATCTGCTTGTGGTCGACGTCGGCGTCTTTCAGGTAGATCTCAATATCGGGTTGGCGCATAAGGGCTCCGGGTGTGCTCAATGCTGGCGCACGAAATAGTCATAACGCATGGAAACCGTCACCTCTAACGGCTCGGCCTGCTCGATCACCCGGGCGCGCTTCTCGGCGCTGGCGCGCCAGCCGTGCGGGGTCATCGCCAGCAGGTCGGCACGGGCCTTGGGGGCGGCCAGGCTCAGGCGGAACTCGAGGGTTTCGCTGTGGGCGTGGGCCATGCCTTCAGGCACCAGGGCCAGGTGCTTGTCGTCAGCGTAGGGGCGCACTTCATCGTAGAGCACTTCGCGTAGCTCCATCAGGTGGCCGCTGGTCGGGCCCACGCGCATCAGGCCGCCACCGGGGCTGAGCAGGCGCTTGGCCTCGTCCCAGTCCAGTGGGCTGAACACGCTGGCGATGAACTGGCAGCTGGCATCGGCCAATGGCACGCGGGCCATGCTGGCGACCATCCAGGTGACGTCGGGTGCCCGACGGCAGGCGCGCTTGACCGCCTCGCGGGAAATGTCCAGGGCATAGCCATCGGCGGCCGGCAGGGCCTGGGCGATCTGGGCGGTGTAGTAGCCCTCACCGCAACCGATGTCCAGCCAGGCGCCGGGCTGACGCTCGGCGGCCAGCTCCGCCAGGCGGCGGGCCACCGGGGCGTAGTGGCCGGCGTCGAGGAAGTCGCGGCGGGCTTCGACCATGGCCTGGTTGTCGCCCGGGTCGCGGCTGTTCTTGTGCTGCACTGGCAGCAGGTTCAGGTAACCCTGGCGGGCGCGGTCGAAGCGGTGGCCGGCCGGGCACACCACGCCATTGTCGAGCCGCGACAGGGCTGCCTGGCAGAGGGGGCAGGCGAGCATCAGGCGAGCAACCGGACCAGGGTCTGGTAGTAGATTTCGGTCAGCAGGTCGAGATCGCTGGCCAGGATCCGCTCATCGACCTGGTGTATGGTGGCGTTGACCGGGCCAAGCTCGACCACCTGGGTGCCCATGGTGGCGATGAAACGGCCATCGGAAGTGCCGCCGCTGGTCGATGGCTGGGTGTCGCGGCCAGTAACGCCCTTGATGCTGGCCGCCACTGCGTCGAGCAGGTCGCCCGGTTCGGTGAGGAAGGGCAGGCCCGACAGCGCCCAGTCGACCGACCAGTCCAGCTCATGCTTGTCGAGGATCGCCGAAACTCGCGCCTGCAGGCCTTCGACGGTCGATTCGGTGGAGAAGCGGAAGTTGAACAGTGCGGTCAGCTCGCCCGGGACCACGTTGGTGGCGCCGGTGCCGGAGTTGAGGTTGGAGATCTGGAAGCTGGTCGGCGGGAAGAACGCGTTGCCTTCGTCCCAGTGCTCGGCAGCCAGCTCCGCCAGGGCCGGGGCGGCCAGGTGGATCGGGTTGCGCGCCAGGTGCGGATAGGCCACGTGGCCTTGTTTGCCGCGCACGGTCAGCTTGGCGCCGAGCGAGCCGCGACGGCCGTTCTTGACCACGTCACCGAGCAGGGTGGTGCTCGACGGCTCGCCGACGATGCACCAGTCCAGGCGCTCGTTGCGCGCTTTCAGGCGCTCGACCACGGCCTTGGTGCCGTGGTGGGCCGGGCCTTCCTCGTCGCTGGTGATCAGGAAGGCGACCTTGCCGCGGTGGTTCGGGTAGTCCTGCACGAAGCGTTCGCTGGCGATCACCATCGACGCCAGGCTGCCTTTCATGTCGGCGGCGCCACGGCCGCAGAGCATGCCGTCGGCGTCGATCAGTGCTTCGAACGGCTCGTGCTGCCACTGCTGCACCGGGCCGGTGGGAACTACGTCGGTATGGCCGGCGAAGCACAGCACCGGGCCTTCCTGTGTACCGTGGGTGGCCCAGAAGTTATCGACGTCTTCAAAGCGCATCGGCTCCAGCTGGAAGCCCACGGCACCCAGGCGGTTCATCATCTGCGCCTGGCAGTCGGCATCGACGGGGGTGACCGAGGGGCGACGGATCAGGTCGCAGGCCAGTTGAAGGGTAGGCGAGAGCTCGGCAGGGGCCGTCATGGGGGACTCCGGGGCAAGGCAAGGCGGGGAAATCTGAGGGCGTTATCTTATATCAAACCGTCAGGCCAATGGGGCGCAATGCGCCCCAAAAAATCTCAAGCCTGCTGCGGCTCGGCGGCCTTCTCCGCAGGCTTGGGCAGCGACGACAGGAACGCCATAACCAACGCCGCCACATATGGCAACGACTGCACCAGCAACATCGCGACCCAGAAGCGCATGTCCGAACTCGGCAGCCCCTGCACCAGGAAGATGCCCAGTGCCGCGCCCCACAACATCAACATGATGAACAGCTCTTCCCGGGCTTCGGAAATCGCCACCAGCAAGCCATGGCTGTCGGCATTCTTCGGTGTGCGGAAGAACGGCATGCTGCTGGTGAAGAACCCGTACAACACCGCCTTGGCGATAGTGTGCGACAACGCCAGCCCCGCCAGTGCCGCAGCAAAGGCATCCTTGAGGTTCACCCCCACCGCGCGGCGGTAGAGGAAGATGATCTTGCCGACCTTGAAAAAGAACAGCGCCAGCGGTGGGATGGCGAAGATCATCAGCGGCGGGTCGACCCGGTGCGGCACGATGATCATCGCCGCCGACCACAGCAGGGCACCGACGGTGAAGAAGATGTTCATGCCATCGGCAACCCACGGCAGCCAGCCGGCCAGGAAGTGGTAGCGCTGGCCACGGGTCAGTTCGCTTCCTTTGCCGCGCAGCAGGGCGCTGGCGTGGTGCTTGATGATCTGGATGGCGCCATAGGCCCAGCGGAAGCGCTGCTTCTTGAAGTCGATGAACGTGTCCGGCATCAGGCCCTTGCCGTAGCTGTTGTGCGAATAGGCGGCCGACAGGCCTTTCTCGAATACCCGCAGGCCCAGCTCGGCGTCTTCGCAGATGCACCATTCGGCCCAGCCCAGCTCTTCCAGCACGCTGCGCCGGGTCATGGTCATGGTGCCGTGCTGGATGATCGCGTCACGGTCGTTGCGGGTAACCATGCCGATGTGGAAGAAGCCCTTGTATTCGCTGTAGCAGAGCTTCTTGAAGGCACTTTCGTGCTGGTCGCGGTAGTCCTGTGGCGACTGCACCACGGCGATCTTCGGGTCGGCGAAGTGCGGCACCATGTGCTTGAGCCAGTTGCGGTCGACGCAGTAGTCCGAGTCGATCACCGCGATCACTTCGGCGTCCTTGGCAGTGTGCGGGATCAGGTAGTTCAGCGCGCCGCCCTTGAAACCGGCCAGGGGCGCGACGTGGAAGAACTTGAAGCGCTCGCCGAGCTTCTCGCAGTGGGCCTTGAGTGGCTCCCACACGGCCGGGTCCTTGGTGTTGTTGTCGATCACCAGGACTTCATAGTCCGGGTAGTCCAGTGCGGCGAGGGCGTCGAGGGTCTGCTTGACCATCTCCGGCGGCTCGTTGTAGCACGGCACATGCACCGAAACTTTCGGCCGGTAGGCGCTATCGCCTTGCACCGGCAGGAATTCACGCCGGCGCTTGTGAATCCACACCGCCTCAGCCAGCTCGTGGGCCTCGGTCATCAGCACGATGAACACGCCCAGCGCACCGAGCGCAAGCAGCACGCCGACAGTCAGGCTGAACCAGGTGCTGTATTGCTGGCTATAGTCGTAGGCGATCCACACCAGCACCGACCCGCACAGGAAGGTGATGAACGTGAGGAAGGTGCGGCCGCGCTGGCGCAGGGCCGAACCGTCGATCAGCAGCACGGCCAGGGCGATCATCGCCAGGACCACCGAGGCCACCGCCAGTGCCCGCCACTGCGGGATCGCCACCACTGGCCCCTCGAAGTTGAACTTCTGCTGGCGCTCGGCGTTGTACACGCCCCAGTAGGCGCCTACCGAGCCTTCGTCGTTGGCCTTCCACGGCTGGTCATAGGCCTCGATGACGAAGTAGTTGTAGCCTCGGCGGTTGAGGGTGTTGACCAAGGTGCGCAGGTAGATCGCCTGGTCGGCCTGGGTGGCGTCGGCGCCGCCGCGCATACGGCCGTTGCTTGGCCAGCCGACTTCCGACAGCAGCAGCGGCTTGTGCGAGAACTGGTGGCGCAGCTCGCGGGCGCGGTCGAGGACGAACTGCACCGAGTCTTTCATCGGCACGAATTCCCAGTACGGCAGGATGTGCGCAGCGATCAGGTCGACGTGCTTGGCCAGTTCCGGGTGTTCCTTCCAGATGTGCCACTGCTCGCTGGTGGTGACCGGCACCTTGACGGCGGCACGGACACGATCAAGGTACTGGATCAGCTCTTCGGGCGTGACCTCTTCGCGGAACAGCGCTTCGTTGCCGACCACCACCCGCACCACGCTGCGTGAGTGGTTGGCCAGCTCGATGCCTTTTTCGATCTCGCGTTCGTTGCGCTCCAGGTCTTTGCTGATCCAGATGCCCAGGGTCACCCGCAGGCCGAATTCCTCGGCCAGCCGCGGGATCTCGGCCTGGGTGCCCTCGACGGTATAGATGCGGATGTTGTCGGTGAGCTTGTTCATCTGCTCCAGGTCCTGGCGTATCTCGTCATCGCTGGGGTACTGGCCCTTTTGCGGACTTTCCCCAAGGCGGAACGGCGAATACGAGAAACCGGAGATCTGTTCCGGCCAGGCAGGTGCGGAGACTGGGCGATTGATCAACGCCCAGAACCCGGTAAACAGCGCGGCGATGGCCAGGACCACCACCAGGTTGAGGCCGAATTTGCGAGATGACATTGTGGTCCGTTTCTGTCCAAGTGATAGGACATTAAAGCAGCAATGGTAGGGTGTTTCCTAACGATGGAGGTCAGAGCGGCCGCTGGCCTATAATGCGCGCCGTTTTTCGGGCATGAGTTTCGGGGTAGCAACATGAGCACAGAAGATCCACGCTTTGCCGGCGTTGCCCGGTTGTACGGCGACGAGGGCCTGCAACGGCTGAACAACGCCCATGTGGCGGTTGTCGGCATTGGCGGGGTCGGCTCGTGGGCGGCCGAAGCCCTGGCGCGCAGCGGCGTGGGCGAAATCACCCTGTTCGACCTGGACGATGTCTGCGTCAGTAATACCAACCGCCAGGCCCATGCCCTGGAAGGCCAGGTCGGGCGGCCCAAGGTCGAGGTGATGGCCGAGCGCCTGCGGGCGATCAATCCGGCGATCACGGTGCACGCGGTGGCGGATTTCGTCACCCGCGAGACCATGGCCGAGTACATCATCGAGGAGATGGATGCGGTGATCGACTGCATCGACAGCGTGATGGCCAAGGCGGCGCTGATCGCCTGGTGCCGGCGACGCAAGATCGCCATCGTCACCACCGGTGGGGCGGGCGGGCAGATCGACCCGACGCAGATCCAGGTCGGCGACCTCAACAAGACCTTCAACGACCCGCTGGCCTCGCGGGTACGCTCGACCCTGCGCCGGGACTACAACTTCTCGCGCAATACCAGCCGCAACTATGGCGTGCCGTGTGTGTTCTCCAGCGAGCAGCTGCGTTATCCGAAGGGTGATGGCAGTGTCTGCCTGCAAAAGAGCTTTGTCGGTGAAGGTGTGCGCCTGGACTGTGCGGGGGGCTTTGGTGCGGTGATGATGGTGACCGCGACGTTCGGCATGGTCGCGGCGAGCAAGGCCATTGAGAAGCTGGTGGCGGGGGCGCGGCGGCCCTCGGAGCGGGTCAGACCCGAATAATGGTGTTGGCTTCTTCGCGGGGCAAGCCCGCCCCCGCGAAGCAGGCACCGCCGATTCAGCAGGTGGACGCCAACTCCGTCATCCGCAACAACACCGCATGCAGCCCGTTGCTGCGCGATGGCGACAGTTGCCGCTCCAGCCCCAGCTGGGCGAACCACTCGCGTAGATCCAGTCCGGCCAGTTCCGCAGTCGCCAACCCTTCAATCCGCGCCAGCAGCAGCGCCAGCAGCCCGCGCAACAACCGCGCATCGCTGCTCGCCTTGAAGCGCCATTGACCGGCGTGCTGTTCCGCCACCAGCCACACCAGGCTCTCACAGCCATGCACCCGGTTGCTCTCGGACTTTTCCTCCTCGCTCAACGGCTCCAGCCGATCACCCCATTGCATCAGCAGCCGCGCCCGCTGTTCCCAGCCGCGCGCCTGCTCGAAGCTTTCCAGCGCTTCCCGGGCTGGCAAAGGCAACGTCATTGCAACAACTCCAGTCCTTGGTCCAACGCCGTGAAGAACCGTTGCAGGTCGTCACTGTCGTTGTACAGCCCCAGCGACACGCGAATCGCCCCCTCCAGCCCCAGCCTCTTGAGCAGCGGCATGGCGCAGTGATGCCCGGCGCGCACGGCAATACCTTGCTCGGTCAGCATATGGGCGATGTCGGCGTTGTGTACGCCTTCGATGACGAAGCTGGCCAAGGCCGCTTGTGGTGTGCCCAGGACGCGCACGCCTTCCCGGTCGGCCAGGCCGCGCAGCAGGTGCTGGTGCAGGCTGGCTTCGTGGGCCTCGACGGCATGGCGGTCGAGACTGGCCAGATAGTCCAGCGTCGCGCCCAGCCCGATGACCCCGGCGATCGGCGGCGTGCCGGCTTCGAAGCCCAGCGGTGCGGGGCGGAAGCTGGCGTTCTGGTAGTCGGCCAGTTGGACCATTTCACCGCCGAACTGCCAGTGGCGCAGCAGCTCCAGTGCCTGAGTGCGACCGTACAGCACGCCGACACCTTCCGGCCCATACAGCTTGTGGCTTGAAAATACGTAGAAGTCGCAGCCCAGCTGCTGCACATCATGGCGGCCATGGACCACGCCTTGGGCGCCATCGACCACGGTCAGCGCACCTTGTGCTTGGGCGTGGGCCAGCAGTGCAGGCAGAGGTTGCCAGGTGCCGAGCACGTTGGATAGCTGGCTGACGGCGAGCACACGGGTGCGCGGGCCGATCAGCTGCAGTGCCTGATCCAGGTCGATACGGCCATGATTGTCCAGCGGCAATACCACCAGGCGCAGGTCGCGCCGGCGGGCCAGTTGCTGCCAGGGCAGCAGGTTGGCATGGTGCTCCAGGGCGCTGATGGCAATCTCGTCGCCTGCTTCGAAACGGTGTTCCAGGCCATAGGCCAGCAGGTTCAGCGCCGAGGTGGCGCCATGGGTGAAGACGATCTGCCGTGAATCAGCGGCATTGAGCCAGGCAGCCACCTTGTCGCGGCTGGTCTCGAAGGCCTGGGTCGCCAGCGCGCCGGGCAGGTGCTGGGCGCGGTGCACGTTGGCGGCGCCATGGCCGTAGTAATGGCTCAGGGCATCAAGCAACGCCTGGGGCTTCTGGGTGGTCGCGGCGCTGTCCAGGTAGCTCTGGTGCTGCCGTTGCAGGGCGGCGATGGCAGGGAAATCGGCGCGCCAGGGGGAGGGCTGGAACATGTTCGCGGGGCCTGGAATGAAGATCGGGTCTGGCACCATTGGCGCCAGACCCGATCTTAACACTTCAAACCGCCAAGGGTTCTCAGTTGTGGGCGTGCAGCGCCTCATTCAGCTCGATGGCCGACTTGTGGGTCTTGCACTCCACGGCGCCGTTCAGCGAGTTGCGGCGGAACAGCAGGTCGGTCTGGCCGGCCAGGTCGCGGGCCTTGACCACTTTCACCAGCTCGTTGTTCTCGTCCAGCAGGTTCACCTTGGTGCCAGCGGTGATGTACAGGCCGGCTTCGACGGTGTTGCGGTCACCCAGTGGGATGCCGATACCGGCGTTGGCGCCGATCAGGCAGCCTTCGCCGACCTTGATGACGATGTTGCCGCCACCGGACAGGGTGCCCATGGTCGAGCAGCCGCCGCCCAGGTCCGAGCCCTTGCCGACGAATACGCCAGCGGAAACGCGGCCTTCGATCATGCCTGGGCCTTCGGTGCCAGCGTTAAAGTTGACGAAGCCTTCGTGCATGATGGTGGTGCCTTCGCCGATGTAGGCACCCAGGCGTACACGGGCGGTGTCGGCGATACGCACGCCGGCCGGGACCACGTAGTCGGTCATCTTCGGGAACTTGTCCACCGAGAACACTTCCAGCAGCTCACCCTTCAGGCGCGCTTCCAGTTGCAGTTCGGCCAGTTCGCTCAGGTCGACAGCGCCCTGGTTGGTCCAGGCCACGTTCGGCAGCAGTGGGAAGATGCCCGCCAGGCTCAGGCCGTGCGGCTTGACCAGCCGGTGCGACAGCAGGTGCAGCTTGAGGTAGGCCTCCGGGGTCGAAGCCAGCGCGGCATCTTCGGCCAGCAGGGTGGCGACCAGCGGCTTGTGGCTCTCGGCCAGGCGGGTCAGCAGGGCAGCCTGGGCGGCGTCGACGCCTTTCACGGCTTCGGCCAGCTGGGCGGCCTGGGCGTTGCTGAAGGCGATGGCCTGGTTGCCGCCTTCGTAGCCAAGGATCGGCGCTACTGCGGCGACCAGCTCGGCGCTCGGGTTGAGCAGGGGTTGTGCGTAGAACACTTCCAGCCAGGTGCCCTGGCGGTTCTGGGAGCCGACACCGAAGGCCAGGCTGAACAGGGTATTGGACATGTGATTACCTCGTGCGAAATAGGGTGGGGGCTCAGGCCAGCGCGGCGGCGTACAGGTCTGGCTTGAAGCCGACCAGGGTGCGCTCGCCAAGGTCGAGCACCGGGCGCTTGATCATCGACGGTTGGGCGTGCATCAGTTCGACGGCCTTGGCCTGGTCGAGGTCGGCCTTGCTGGCGTCGTCGAGCTTGCGGAAGGTGGTGCCGGCACGGTTGAGGATGACTTCCCAGCCGTGTTCGTCGCACCAGCGGTTCAGGCTGTCGCGGTCGATGCCTTGGGTCTTGTAGTCGTGGAATTCGTAGGCGATGGCTTTGTCGTCGAGCCAGGTACGCGCCTTTTTCATGGTGTCACAGGCTTTGATGCCATAGAGCGTGTAGGTCATTGTGTGCATTGAGGCCACAGGCTGCCCCAATCTCTCCATTTCCGAATGTCAGTCGCGGGATTATGCGGGAACGATTGGGTGAGCGCCACGGGGTGTGCATGTCTTGGGTCGTTTGGCGCTCGATGTCAGCAGCCCCACAGCATTCAATGCATGTTCCTACATGCTCGCCGGGTATCATCGTGTTACATATTCATCGGTCACCTGCGACTATCGTGCAGCGGTCTCATTTCACCAGACCCCGCTAACATATTGTTTCAATGGCGATCTCTCGCCCCCCCGCTGTCGTTTTTGGTTCACAAAGGAAGCCTTCACGGATGCAGTCCGCCTACACCGTCCTCATCCTGCTGACGCTGGTAAGCGTGTCGAAACTGGTCGGGCGCATGATCCCGTTGCCGTTGCCATTGGTGCAGATCGCCGCCGGTGCGCTGCTGGCCTGGCCGACCTTGGGCCTGCATGTGGCCCTGGACCCCGAGTTGTTCCTGTTCCTGTTCCTGCCGCCACTGTTGTTCGCCGATGGCTGGCGCATCCCCAAGCGTGAGTTATGGCGCATCCGCGGCCCGGTAGTGGCGCTGGCCGTGGGGCTGGTGCTGTTCACCGTGGTTGGCGCCGGTTACTTCATTCACTGGCTGCTGCCGAGCATTCCGCTGCCGGTGGCCTTTGCCCTGGCCGCCGTGCTGTCGCCCACCGACGCCGTGGCGGTGTCGGCCATCACCCAGGATCGCCTGCCGACCCCGCTGATGCACATGCTGCAGGGCGAGGCATTGATGAATGATGCCTCGGGCCTGGTGACCTTCAAGTTCGCCCTGGCCGCCGCGATTACCGGGGCGTTCTCGCTGGCCGATGCCAGCTTCAGCTTCGTGCTGGTCGCCCTCGGCGGCCTGGCCGTGGGTGTGGCCCTGAGCTGGCTGATCGGCCGCTTGCGCGCCTGGATGATCGCCCGTGGCTGGGATGACCCGGCCACCCACGTGGTGTTCATGCTGCTGTTGCCGTTCGCCGCCTATGTACTGGCCGAGCGCCTGGGTGTATCGGGCATCCTCTCGGCGGTGGCCGCCGGCATGATGCAGAGCTGGCTCGACCTGTTGCCGCGCCAGACCAGCACGCGCCTGCTCAACCGCAGCGTCTGGTCGTTGCTGGAGTTCGCCTTCAACGGGCTGATCTTCTTGCTGCTGGGCCTGCAGTTGCCGGACATCATCAAGGCCGTGGTCAGCCATGAACCCACGATCTGGCCGACCTTGGCCTGGCGGTGCCTCGATGTGCTGGCGATCTTCGCCGCGCTGATCCTGTTGCGGTTTGTCTGGGTGCAGAGCATCTGGCGGGCAATTGGCGTGGTGCGGCGCTGGCGCGGTAAGCCAGCGCTGGTGCTGATGCCCACGGCGCGCTCGTGCTGGCTGCTGACTCTGGGTGGGGTACGCGGCGCGGTAACCCTGGCCGGTGTGATGTCGGTGCCTTTGTTGATTGGCGCAGGCCAGGCCTTCCCCGAGCGCGACCTGCTGATATTCATCGCGGCAGGCGTCATCCTGCTGTCACTGGTCAGTGCCTGCATTGCCTTGCCATTCCTGCTGCGCGGCATCGTCAAAAGCCCTGATGAGCGCCTGCATCAGGAAGTGCAGGACGCCTGGAGGCGCACGGTGGAGGCGGCGATCCATGCGCTGGAGGCGGAGGAGGTGATCGATGCCAGTGCGCCTCAGGATGCGGCACAGGCGACCTTGGCCACCGAGCTGAAGGCGCGCCTGATGGCTGAGTATCGGGATGAGCTGGACAGCTACAACGATACGGCCGAGGCACGAGCGCTGGCCGAACAGATGGACTTGCTGGAGCGGCGCTTGCGTTTGCGGGCGCTACGGGCGCAGCGACTGGAGCTGTATAACTTGCATCGCCAGCATCTGGTGGGCGATGAGGTAGTGCGGCAGGTGCTGGGGGAGCTGGATTTGAGTGAGGCGAACCTGGGGCAGGTCAGGTAGATCTGCTTATGGCCATTCGCGGGGCAAGCCCGCTTCTACAGAAAGGCCGATCCGCTGTGGGAGCGGGTTTACCCGCGAATGGGGCGCAAAGCGCCCCCGGGCCAATCAGCGGCTTTGCAGGAAAGCGCGAATCCGCTCGGCCGCCTCGATGCACTCGGCCAGCGGTGCAACCAGCGCCATGCGCACGCGGCCGGCCCCTGGGTTCACACCGTTGACTTCACGCGACAGGTACGACCCCGGCACCACCGTCACATGCTGGGCCTCGAACAGGTCACGGGTGAACTCGGCATCACCGCCCGGTACCTTGGCCCACAGGTAGAAGCTGCCATCCGGACGCTGCACGTCGAGCACCGGTTGCAGGATGTCGAGTACGGCATCGTATTTGGCCCGGTACTGGTCACGGTTATCGCGCACATGCGCCTCGTCCTGCCAGGCGGCGATGCTGGCCAGCTGGGTCTGAACCGGCATGGCGCAGCCGTGGTAGGTGCGGTACAGCAGGAACGGCTTGATGATCTCGGCGTCGCCGGCGACGAAGCCCGAACGCAAGCCTGGCAAGTTGGAACGCTTGGACAGGCTGTGGAACACCACGCAGCGCGCAAAATCGCTGCGGCCGAGCTCGGCACAGGCGCTCAGCAGGCCCGGTGGCGGTGCGTCTTCGTCGAAGTACAGCTCGCTGTAGCATTCATCGGCGGCGATTACGAAGTCGTGCTCGTCGGCCAAGGCAATCAGTTTCTTCAGGGTGTCCATCGGCACCAGGGCGCCGGTGGGGTTGCCTGGCGAGCACAGGAACAGGATCTGGCAGCGTTTCCAGACCTCGGCCGGTACGGCATCGAAGTCCGGGTTGAAACCGTTGTCTTCCAGGCACGGCAGGTAATGCGGGGTGGCACCGGCCAGCAGGGCCGCGCCTTCGTAGATCTGGTAGAACGGGTTGGGGCTGACCACCAGGCCTTCATCGGCACGGTTGACCACGGCCTGGGTGAAGGCGAACAGCGCCTCGCGGGTACCATTGACCGGCAGGATGTGGCGGTCGGCATCCAGCCAGCCGGCCGGCACGCCGAAGCGGCGTTCGCACCACTGGCCGATGGCCTGGCGCAAGGCCGGCAGGCCGAGGGTACTTGGGTACACCGCCAGCTTGTCGAGGTTGTCGGCCATGGCCTGGGCGACGAACGCCGGCGATTCGTGCTTCGGCTCACCGATCGACAGGGCGATGGCGCGTTTGTCCGCCGCAGGCTTCACGGTGCCCAGCAGGGCGCGCAGTTTCTCGAACGGGTAAGGCTGAAGCTGGGTCAAGGCATGGTTCATCGGCGCAAGGTCTCGTCAATCGTCTAATCGTTAAAAAGTCACGCGGGTCGGGCTGGCATCGCTGGCCTGGCCGGCCTGCAACTGCTGCACGATAGCCTCCTGCAGGCGGCTGCACAGCTGCGGGTCGGACAGTGGCTGGTTGTCGGCATCGGTGATGAAGAACACGTCTTCCACCCGCTCGCCGAGGGTGGCGATCTTGGCGTTCTGCAGCGACAGGTCGAACTCCAGGAAAATCCGCCCGAGCCGTGCCAACAGGCCGGGGCGGTCCGGCGCGGTGATCTCGAGGATGGTCACCGGGCGCTGGGCATCGTTGAGGATGGTCACCTGTGGCGGGAAGTTGAAGTGCTTGAGCTGGCGCGGCACCCGGCGCTGGATGATGGTCGGGTAGTCCTCGGGGTTGCGCAGCGCTTCGGTCAGTCCGTCGCGGATCTGCTTGACCCGCTGCGGATTGTCGCCGATCGAACCGCCATCGTTGTCGAGCACGATGTAGGTGTCGAGGGTGAACTGGCTGCTCGAGGTGATGATCCGCGCATCATGGATGTTCAGGTTCAGCTGCGACATGGCGGCCACGGTCACGGCGAAGAAATCGTGCTGGTCGGGCGCGTAGATGAAGATTTGCGTGCCGCCTTCGAACTCGCGCTGGGTGGTTTCCTTGATCAGCACCAGCGGCCCGCCATCGGCCGGTTGCTGGAGGATGGCGTCGCTATGCCAGGCAACGTCGGCGGCGTTGTGCTTGAGGAAGTAGTCATCGCCCAGCTGCGACCACAGCTGCTCGACGTCGTCCGGGTCGGTGCCCTCGCGCACGAGGATGTCCAGCGCGGCCGACTGGGTCTGGCGGATCTGTTCCTCGCGGTCCAGGGGATTCTCCAGGCCGCGGCGCAGGGCGCGCTTGGTCTCGGTGTAGAGCTGGCGCAGCAGGCTGGCGCGCCACGAGTTCCACAGGCTGGGGTTGGTGGCGTTGATGTCGGCCACGGTCAGCACGTAGAGGTAATCCAGGCGCGTCTCGTCGCCCACATGCAAGGCGAAATCGTTGATCACCTGCGGGTCGGACAGGTCCTTGCGCTGGGCGGTGGTCGACATCACCAGGTGATTCTGCACCAGCCAGACGATCAGCCGACTGTCCCAGGCCGGCAACTGGTGGCGTTCGCAGAATTTCTGCGCATCCACCGCGCCGATCTCGGAGTGATCGCCCTGACGGCCCTTGCCGATGTCGTGGTACAGGCCGGCCAGGTAGATCAGCTCGGGCTTGGGCAGGCGGCCCATGAGCTTGCTGGCCAGCGGGAATTTCTCGGACACCGGCGTGTACTGCAGCTTGCGCAGGTGCTTGATGAGGTTGAGGGTGTGGGCATCGACCGTGTAGATATGGAACAGGTCGTGCTGCATTTGCCCGACGATAAGGCCGAACTCCGGCAGGTAGCGGCCGAGGATGCCGTAGCGGTTCATCCGCCGCAGGTTGCGGTGGATGCCGATTTCGCACTTGAACAGCTCGATGAACAGGCTGGTGTTGCGGATATCCTTACGGAAAGTGTCGTCGATCAGGTGCCTGTGTTCGCGCAGCAGGCGCACGGTGTCGGCGCGTACGCCCTTGATCTCCGGGTGCTGGGCCATCAGCACGAAGATCTCCAGCATGGCGAACGGGGTGCGCTTGAACACATTCGGGCTGACCGCTTCGATATAGCCGTCGTGCAGGCGGAAGCGCGCATTCAAAGGTTGCGTGGTGCCGCTGTCGTCATCGGCGAGGATGACTTCTTCGAAGTGCTGGATGATCAGGTCGCACAACTGGCTGATGCTCATCACCACCCGGTAGTACCGCTGCATGAACTGTTCGATGGCGCGCTTGGGGTTTTCGTCGCTGTAGCCGAGCAACGCGGCGATGCTGCGCTGGTGGTCGAACAGCAGGCGGTCTTCGGCGCGGCCGGCGAGCATGTGCAGGGCGTAGCGCACCTGCCACAAAAAATCCTGGGACGAGGCCAGCAGTTCGTTCTCGCTTTCCAGCAGGAAGCCTTCGCCGGCCAGGGCGTGCAGGTTCAGCGTGCCGTACTGGCGGCGGGCCACCCAGAGCACCGTCTGGATGTCGCGCAGGCCACCGGGCGAGCCTTTGACGTTGGGCTCGAGGTTGTACTCGGTGTCGTTGTACTTGTGGTGGCGGGCCTTGAGTTCGGCGCGCTTGGCCAGGAAGAACTCCTTGCTCGGCCACAGGTGCTCGGTGCCGGTGGCGTCGAGCATGCGCTGGCGCAACGCTTCGGGGCCGGCAATGGTGCGGCTTTCCATCAGGTTGGTGATCACCGTCAGGTCGGCGCGGGCCTGCTCGACGCATTCATCGATGCTGCGCACGCTCTGGCCCACTTCCAGGCCGATGTCCCAGAGCAGGGTAAGAAAGCGCTCGATAGCGTCGCGGTACTGTTCATGCTCGGCGGCACCCAGCAGGATCAGCAGGTCGATGTCCGAGTGCGGGTGCAGTTCGCCGCGGCCATAGCCGCCAACCGCTACCAGGGCGATACCGTTCGGGTCGCCCCAGTCGAATTGGTTCCAGGCCTGTTGCAGGATATTGTCGACGAGCCAGGCGCGGGCTTCGATCAGCGGGCGGATTTCGCAGCCTGTGCGAAAACGCTTGTCGAGCACCTCGCCGGCCTGGCGGATGGCTTTCTTGAAGGCGGCGATGGGGCTCGCCTTGAGGGCCAGTTCCGCCTGGAACTGGCCGCGGTCGAACAGCTCGGGGTCCACCTGGGGCATCGCGTCGCGTTCCTGTCTGGGAGGTTGCCTTGGGTGCAATCAGGCCGAGGTGCGCGGGATGGTGTCGTCCTTGCGCAGGGTGAAGATCTCGTAGCCGGTCGCCGTCACCACCAGGGTGTGCTCCCACTGGGCCGAGAGCTTGCGGTCCTTGGTGATGGCGGTCCAGCCGTCGCCCAGCACCTTGGTGTCGGCCTTGCCCTGGTTGATCATCGGCTCGATGGTGAAGGTCATGCCTTCCTTGAGCTCCATGCCGGTGCCAGCGCGGCCGTAATGGAGGATCTGTGGCTCTTCATGGAACACCTTGCCGATGCCATGGCCGCAGAACTCGCGCACCACGGAGAAACCGTTCTTCTCGGCGTGCTTCTGGATGACTTCACCGATGTCACCCAGGCGGCAGCCCGGCTTGACCAGCTCGATGGCCTTGTACATGCATTCCTGGGTGACCTTGGACAGGCGCTCGGCCCAGACCGGTACGGTACCGACGTGGAACATGCGGCTGGTATCGCCGTGGTAGCCGTCCTTGATCACGGTGACGTCGATGTTGAGCGTGTCACCGTCCTTGAGCGGCTTGTCGTTGGGGATGCCGTGGCAGACCACATGGTTGATAGAGGTGCAGATCGACTTCGGGTAGCCCTTGTAGTTGAGGGGCGCCGGGATGGCCTGCTGGACGTTGACGATATAGTCGTGGCACAGGCGGTCGAGCTCTTCGGTGGTGACACCGGGCTTGACGTGTTCCTCGATCATTTCCAGCACGTCGGCGGCCAGGCGGCCGGCGATGCGCATCTTCTCGATGTCTTCTGCAGTCTTGATGGTGACGGTCATTACAGGCTCTCTACAGCGCCGCATGCGGCGCGAACAAACGGGAAAGGCCGGATTCTAGCAGAGCAGGGCGGCATTCTGTCGGGATAAAGGCGGCCATGCTGCTGTCTATAGGAGGCATTCTGGCCTGTTTGCCCAGGTGCTGCAAAAACGGCTGACGGACGCAACCTGATCCGGGTTCCGTTCGCTCGCGGTCTGTGGTATAAAATGCGCCGCTTTCGGGGACGACCCCGTAAGCATTAAACCCACACACGTGTCGACACGATGACCTGGGTGCCCCGATTCTCCGGAAGCGCGGGTTGGTCATTGGGATACGTGGAGGCCCAACCCGACTTATCAAGGAACTATCATGTCCCAAGTCAACATGCGCGATATGCTGAAGGCCGGTGTGCACTTCGGCCACCAGACCCGTTACTGGAACCCGAAAATGGGCAAGTACATTTTCGGCGCGCGTAACAAGATCCACATCATCAACCTGGAAAAAACCCTGCCGATGTTCAACGACGCTCTGTCGTTCGTAGAGCGCCTGGCCCAGGGCAAGAACAAGATCCTGTTCGTCGGCACCAAGCGTTCCGCAGGCAAGATCGTAGCTGAGCAAGCTGCTCGCGCTGGTTCGCCATACGTTGATCACCGTTGGTTGGGCGGCATGCTGACCAACTACAAGACCATCCGTGCTTCGATCAAGCGTCTGCGCGACCTGGAAACCCAGGCCGAAGATGGCACCTTCGCCAAGCTGACCAAGAAAGAAGCCCTGATGCGTTCGCGCGATCTGGAAAAGCTGGACCGCAGCCTGGGTGGTATCAAGGACATGGGCGGCCTGCCTGATGCCCTGTTCGTGATCGACGTTGACCACGAGCGCATTGCTATCACCGAAGCCAACAAGCTGGGCATCCCGGTTATCGGCGTTGTCGATACCAACAGCAGCCCAGAAGGCGTTGACTTCGTTATCCCAGGTAACGATGACGCCATCCGCGCTATCGAGCTGTACATGACTTCGATGGCTGACGCCGTCATCCGCGGCCGCAACAACGTTGCCGGCGGCACTGAAGTCTACGCTGAAGAAGCGGCTGCACCTGCTGCTGAGTAATAGGCGCTAGCGTCTACTTGGCACGCAAAAAGGGGGCTCTGCCCCCTTTTTGCCACCTTGAAATCCTGCTGTCAGCAACGGCCCCGCATGATGGGCGAGCTGATATAAAGGCAGCGATTTGCAGAATTTAACGCCCGCGTCGAGCGGGTGGAATGGTTGAAAAACTTTCCAAGAGGATTTTGAAATGGCAGCAATTACTGCGGCGCTGGTCAAAGAACTGCGCGAGCGTACCGGCGAAGGCATGATGGATTGCAAGAAGGCCCTGGAAAAGGCCGGCGGCGACATCGAGAAAGCCATTGACGACATGCGTGCCTCGGGCGCCATCAAGGCCGCCAAAAAGGCTGGCAACGTCGCTGCTGAAGGCGCTATCGCCGTCAAGACCGACGGCAAAGCCGCCGTCCTGCTGGAAGTGAACTCGCAGACCGACTTCCTGGCTCTGCAAGACGACTTCAAGAACTTCGTGGCCGAAAGCCTGGAAGAAGCCTTCGCTCAGAAGCTGACCGACGCAGCGCCTCTGGTTGCTTCGCGTGAAGCGGCTCGTGAAGCTCTGGTCGCCAAGTGCGGCGAAAACGTCAACATCCGTCGCCTGGTGCGCGTTGAAGGTGACGTTGTCGGTGCTTACCTGCACGGCAACAAGATCGGCGCTGCCGTTGTCCTGAAAGGCGGTGACGCCGAACTGGCCAAGCAAATCGCCATGCACGTTGCCGCTTCGAACCCAGAGTTCCTGGATTCGTCGGAAATCTCCGCCGAGGCCATCGAGCGCGAGAAGGGCGTCTTCCTGCAGCTGAACGCTGACAAGATCGCCGGCAAGCCGGAAAACATCGTTGAGAACATGGTCAACGGTCGTATCGCCAAGTTCAAGGCCGAAGCCTCGCTGAAAGAGCAAGCCTTCGTCATGAACCCGGAAGTCAAAGTTGGCGAGCTGGCCAAGAAAGCCGGCGCTGAAATCGTTTCCTTCACCTACTTCAAGGTTGGCGAAGGCATCGAGAAGCCAGTCGACGACTTCGCTGCTGAAGTTGCCGCTCAGGTAGCTGCTGCCAAGCAGTAAGACAGCCCCGTCTGTCGCCCCAAAGAGGCTGCCCGCTCACGCGCGCAGCCTCTTTGTCAAAGCGGGAACGGTTTACAAGGCCGTTGCTCGCTGACGCAGTTGCTGCGTCACGTTAGAGTTACATGCAGGCTCAAGAAGCCCGCCAGAATTTTACAAACGCCGCAGGAGAGATTCGCAATGGCTCAGCAGGGCAGTGGTCATCAGGCTCGCTATAAACGCATTCTACTCAAACTTAGCGGCGAGGCCCTGATGGGCTCGGAAGAGTTCGGGATCGACCCCAAGGTCCTGGATCGCATGGCGCTGGAAGTCGGCCAGTTGGTCGGCATCGGTGTTCAGGTAGGCTTGGTAATTGGTGGTGGCAACCTGTTCCGTGGTGCGGCGCTCAGTGCAGCTGGCATGGATCGCGTTACCGGCGACCACATGGGTATGCTGGCCACCGTGATGAATGGCCTGGCCATGCGCGATGCGCTGGAGCGGGCGAACATCACCGCTATCGTCATGTCGGCGATTTCCATGGTTGGCGTGACCGATCACTATGATCGCCGCAAAGCCATGCGCCACCTGAACGCCAAGGAAGTCGTAATCTTCGCTGCCGGTACCGGCAACCCGTTCTTCACCACCGACTCCGCCGCTTGCCTGCGCGCCATCGAAATCGATGCCGATGTAGTTTTGAAGGCAACAAAGGTCGATGGTGTATACACTGCAGACCCATTCAAGGACCCGCATGCCGAGAAGTTCGATCATCTGACCTACGATGAAGTGCTGGATCGCAAGCTGGGTGTAATGGATCTGACGGCAATTTGTCTGTGCCGCGACCACAAGATGCCGCTGCGCGTCTTCAACATGAACAAGCCCGGCGCCCTGCTGAACATCGTGCATGGCGGCGCGGAAGGAACTCTGATCGAGGAAGTTCAAAAATGATCAACGACATCAAGAAAGACGCGCAGGAGCGCATGACCAAGTCCCTGGAAGCGCTGGGCCGCAACCTGGCAGCGATCCGTACCGGTCGCGCCCACCCAAGCATTCTGGACGCCGTCAAGGTCACTGCCTGGGGTAGCGAGATGCCGCTGAACCAGGTAGCTGCGATCACCGTCGAAGATGCCCGCACCCTGAAGATCGTCGCTCACGACAAGAACCTCAGCGCTGCCATCGAGAAGGCCATCCTGACCTCCGACCTGGGCCTGAACCCGTCCAGCGCTGGTACCACCATCCGCGTCCCGATGCCGGCCCTGACCGAAGAAACCCGCAAGGGCTACACCAAGCAGGCCAGCGGCGTTGCCGAAGATGCCAAGGTAGCCGTGCGCAACGTGCGCCGTGACGCCCTGGGCGACCTGAAGAAGCTGACCAAGGACAAGGAAATCAGCGAAGACGAAGAGCGTCGTGCTGCTGATGAAATCCAGAAGCTGACCGACAAGTTCATTGCTGAAGTCGATGCCGCATACAAAGCCAAGGAAAAGGACCTGATGGCCGTTTAAGGCCGAGGTTTTTTAATGGAAAAGTCCAAGTTGGCGGCACCGTCCTCGGTGCCGCGTCATGTCGCGATCATCATGGATGGCAACAACCGCTGGGCGAAGAAGCGCCTGTTGCCCGGCGTCGCCGGGCACAAGGCCGGCGTCGATGCGGTGCGCGCAGTCATCGAGGTGTGTGCCGAGTCCGGGGTCGAGGTGCTGACCCTGTTCGCGTTCTCCAGTGAAAACTGGCAGCGCCCGGCCGAAGAGGTCGGTGCGTTGATGGAGCTGTTCTTCTCGGCCTTGCGCCGTGAGGCCCGGCGCCTCAACGAGAACAACATCAGCCTGCGCATCATTGGTGACCGTTCGCGTTTCCATCCCGAGCTGCAGGCTGCCATGCGCGAAGCCGAGGCGCTGACTGCGGGCAGTAACCGCTTCATCCTGCAGATCGCCGCCAACTACGGTGGCCAGTGGGATATCGCCCAGGCCGCCCAACGCCTGGCGCGTGAAGTTCAGGCCGGTCACCTGCGCCCGGACGACATAACCCCGGGCCTGCTGCAGACCTGCCTGGCCACAGGCGAGCTGCCATTGCCCGACCTGTGCATCCGTACCGGTGGCGAGCATCGCATCAGCAACTTCCTGTTGTGGCAGCTGGCCTACGCCGAACTGTACTTCTCCGACCTGTACTGGCCGGATTTCAAACACGAGGCCATGCGCAAAGCCCTGGCCGATTTCGCTTCGCGCCAGCGCCGCTTCGGTAAGACCAGCGAGCAGGTCGAGGCTGGAGCTCGTGCTTAATGCTTAAACAACGCATCATTACTGCGCTGATCCTGTTGCCGGTCGCGCTGGGTGGGTTTTTCCTGCTCAACGGCGGGGATTTCGCCCTGTTCATCGGCTTCGTGGTGACCCTCGGTGCCTGGGAGTGGGCGCGTCTGGCTGGGCTTGTGGCCCAGCCTTTGCGCATCGCTTACGCCGCCGTGGTCGCCGGAGCGCTGATGCTGCTCCATCTCATGCCGGACCTGGCACCCTGGGTGCTTGGAGCTTCGGTCATCTGGTGGGCGCTGGCCACCTGGCTGGTGCTGACCTATCCGCGTAGCAGCGAGCTGTGGGCCAGTGCGGCCTGCAAGCTGTTGATCGGCCTGCTGATCCTGTTGCCGGCCTGGCAAGGGCTGATTCTGCTCAAGCACTGGCAGCTGGGTAACTGGCTGATCCTGTCGGTCATGGTGCTGGTCTGGGCGGCTGATATCGGTGCCTATTTCTCCGGCCGTGCCTTTGGCAAGCGCAAGCTGGCACCACAGGTGAGCCCGGGCAAGAGCTGGGAAGGCGTCTATGGTGGCCTGGCGGTCAGCCTGGTGATCACCTTGGTGGTCGGCATCATGCGTGACTGGGGCTTCGGCCAGATTCTGCTGGGGCTATTGGGTGCTGCACTGGTGGTCATGTCGTCGGTAATCGGCGATCTGACCGAAAGCATGTTCAAGCGCCGTGCCGGCATCAAGGACAGCAGTAACCTGCTGCCTGGCCATGGTGGTGTGCTGGATCGTATCGACAGCCTGACGGCGGCGATCCCGGTCTTTGCCGTGCTGCTGTGGGCTGCCGAATGGGGTGTGATGTGAGCAGCGTGCAGCGTATTACTGTCCTGGGTGCGACCGGCTCGATCGGTCTCAGCACCCTCGATGTGATAGCGCGGCACCCCGAGCGCTACCAGGTGTTCGCATTGAGCGGCTATTCGCGTATCGATGAGCTGCTGGCCCTGTGCGTTCGGCACCGTCCGGCCTATGCAGTGGTGCCCGACGACGAAGCCGCTGCGCGCCTGCGTGGTGGTCTGCTTGGCGCCGGCTGCACTGCGCAGGTGCTGGTAGGGGAGGCGGGCCTTTGTGAGGTCGCGGCGGCCCCTGAGGTGGATGCGGTGATGGCGGCTATCGTCGGTGCCGCTGGCCTGCGCCCGACCCTGGCCGCCGTCGAGGCGGGCAAGAAGGTGTTGCTGGCCAACAAGGAAGCGCTGGTGATGTCTGGTGCGCTGTTCATGGACGCAGTGCGGCGCAGTGGTGCCGTGCTGCTGCCGATCGACAGCGAGCACAATGCGATCTTCCAGTGCCTGCCGGGCGATTATGCCCGTGGCCTCAGCCATGTCGGCGTGCGTCGTATCTTGCTGACCGCCTCGGGTGGGCCGTTCCGCGAGACGCCTCAGGCTGCCCTGGTCGATGTCACGCCGGAGCAGGCCTGCACCCATCCCAATTGGTCCATGGGTCGGAAGATTTCGGTGGACTCGGCCAGCATGATGAACAAGGGGCTGGAGCTGATCGAAGCCTGTTGGCTGTTCGACGCGGCGCCGGCCAAGGTCGAGGTGGTGGTGCATCCGCAAAGCGTGATCCATTCGCTGGTCGACTACGTCGATGGTTCGGTGCTGGCCCAGCTGGGCAACCCGGACATGCGCACCCCTATCGCCAACGCCCTGGCCTGGCCAGAGCGCATCGATTCCGGGGTAGCCCCGCTGGACCTGTTCGCCATTGCCCGCCTGGACTTCCAGGCGCCGGACGAGCAGCGCTTTCCCTGCCTGCGCCTGGCGCGCGAGGCGGCTGAAGCGGGTAACAGTGCGCCTGCGGTGCTCAATGCGGCCAACGAGGTCGCCGTCGAGGCATTTCTCCAGCGGCGTATCCGCTTCCCGGAGATCGCGGGTATGATCGAACAGGTGCTTGATCAGGAACCTGTGGTGGCGCTGCCATCGCTGGAGGCCGTGTTTGCTGCTGACCAGCGCGCCCGCGAGCTTGCCCGTGAGTGGCTGAGGCGTCACGGCCGTTGAGGCCGGTGGCTATTCCAGGGTTCTGCTGAACGTCATTCGGAGATAGATATGACTGCGCTCTACATGATTGTCGGCACCCTGGTGGCCCTGGGTGTATTGGTCACGTTCCACGAATTTGGTCACTTCTGGGTTGCCCGGCGCTGCGGGGTCAAGGTGCTGCGCTTCTCCGTCGGCTTCGGCATGCCGCTGCTGCGCTGGCATGACCGCCAGGGCACCGAGTTCGTGGTGGCGGCGATTCCTCTGGGTGGCTACGTCAAGATGCTCGACGAGCGCGAAGGCGATGTTCCCCCGGCGCTTGCCCATCAGTCCTTCAACCGCAAGTCGGTGCGTCAGCGCATCGCGATCGTGGCCGCAGGCCCGATCGCCAACTTCCTCCTGGCCATCGTCTTCTTCTGGCTGTTGGCCATGCTCGGTACCCAGCAGATCCGCCCGGTGATCGGGGCGGTCGAATCCGGGAGCCTGGCAGCGTCGGCAGGCCTGGCCGCCGGTCAGGAAATTGTATCTATTGATGGCAAGGCGACCAGCGGTTGGTCGGCTGTCAATCTGCAGCTGGTTCGGCGCCTGGGTGAGAGTGGCACGCTGCAGGTGGGGGTGCGCGACGAAGGCGCCACTGCCGAGCGCCAGTTGCAGGTGAAGCTGGACCATTGGCTCAAGGGGGCTGACGAGCCGGACCCTATCCAGTCGCTGGGCCTGCGCCCATGGCGGCCGGCCGTGTCGCCGGTGCTGGCCGAGATCGATCCGAAGGGCCCGGCCGCTGCCGCTGGTCTGAAGGCTGGCGACAAGTTGCTCGCCCTCGACGGCGCTGCGCTGAGTGATTGGCAGCAGGTGGTGGACAGCGTTCGCGCCCGCCCGGACACCCAGGTGGTGCTGCGTGTCGAACGCGATGGCGCGGCCTTGGATGTGCCGGTCACATTGGCTCACAAAGGTGAGGGCAAGGCCGTCGGGGGTTACCTTGGTGCGGGTGTGAAGGGCGCCGAATGGCCGGCCAGCATGCTCCGCGAGGTCAGCTATGGCCCGTTGGATGCCGTGGGCGAGGGCCTTTCGCGGACCTGGAACATGAGTGTCCTGACCCTCGAGTCGCTGAAGAAAATGCTGTTCGGGGAGCTCTCGGTAAAAAACTTGAGCGGACCGATAACCATTGCTAAAGTGGCGGGCGCTTCAGCCCAGTCCGGCGTGGGGGATTTCCTGAATTTCCTGGCCTACCTGAGCATAAGCCTGGGGGTTCTTAACCTGCTGCCCATTCCAGTACTGGATGGGGGGCATTTGCTGTTTTACCTGGTCGAGTGGGCGCGCGGTCGTCCGCTGTCGGAACGGGTGCAAGGTTGGGGGGTCCAGATCGGTATCAGTTTGGTCGTAGGGGTAATGTTGCTCGCCCTGATCAACGATCTGGGTCGACTTTAAAAGCTTCGCTCAATTGCGAACCTGCCGTCTTTATGCGGCGGGTTGTTTATTGCCAGTTGGAATAAAAGGACTTCATGAAACGTCTGCTGCTAACTGCGGTCATGTCCGCACTGATGATCGCTGAAGTTCACGCCGAGTCCTTCACTATCTCCGATATTCGTGTCAACGGCCTGCAGCGGGTATCCGCTGGCAGCGTGTTCGGCGCCTTGCCGCTCAACGTTGGCGACCAGGCTGACGACCGTCGCCTGGTGGATTCCACCCGCTCGCTGTTCAAGACCGGCTTCTTCCAGGACATCCAGCTGAACCGCGATGGCAACGTTCTGATCATCAACGTGGTCGAGCGCCCGTCGGTGTCGAGCATCGAGATCGAAGGCAACAAGGCGATCAGCACCGAAGACCTGATGAAGGGCCTGAAGCAGTCCGGCCTGGCCGAAGGCGAGATCTTCCAGCGTGCCACCCTCGAAGGCGTGCGCAACGAGCTGCAGCGCCAGTACGTGGCCCAGGGCCGCTACTCGGCCGAGGTCGACGCCGAAGTGGTGCCGCAGCCGCGCAACCGTGTGGCCTTGAAGATCAAGATCAACGAAGGCACGGTCGCCGCCATCCAGCACATCAACATCGTTGGCAACACCGTGTTCGGCGATGAAGAGCTGCAGCAGCTGTTCGAGCTGAAGACCACCAACTGGCTGTCGTTCTTCAAGAACGACGACAAGTACGCCCGCGAAAAGCTCTCCGGTGACCTGGAACGCCTGCGTTCCTACTACCTGGACCGCGGCTACATCAACATGGACATTGCCTCCACCCAGGTGTCGATCACCCCGGACAAGAAGCACGTCTACATCACCGTCAACGTCAACGAAGGCGAGAAGTACACCGTTCGCGACGTGAAGCTGTCGGGTGACCTGAAGGTGCCGGAAGACCAGGTCAAGTCGCTGCTGCTGGTGCAGCCAGGCCAGGTGTTCTCGCGCAAGGTGATGACCACCACCTCCGAGCTGATCACCCGTCGCCTGGGCAACGAAGGCTACACCTTCGCCAACGTCAACGGCGTACCGCAGCCGAACGACCAGGACCACACCGTCGACATCATGTTCGTGGTCGACCCGGGCAAGCGTGCCTACGTCAACCGCATCAACTACCGCGGCAACACCAAGACCGAAGACGAAGTGCTGCGCCGTGAAATGCGCCAGATGGAAGGCGGCTGGGCCTCGACCTACCTGATCGACCAGTCCAAGACCCGCCTCGAGCGCCTGGGCTTCTTCAAGGAAGTCAACGTCGAGACCCCGGCGGTGCCAGGCACCGACGACCAGGTCGACGTCAACTACAGCGTCGAAGAGCAAGCTTCCGGCTCGATCACCGCCAGCGTCGGTTTCGCCCAGAGCGCCGGCCTGATCCTCGGCGGCTCGATCAGCCAGAGCAACTTCCTCGGTACCGGTAACAAGGTGTCCATCGGCCTGACCCGTTCGGAATACCAGACCCGTTACAACTTCGGCTTCGTTGACCCCTACTTCACTGCCGACGGCGTGAGCCTGGGCTATAACGCCTTCTACCGCAGCACCGACTACAGCGACCTTGACGTCGACGTGGCCAGCTATGCGGTGGACAGCCTGGGCGCCGGTGTCAGCCTCGGCTACCCAATCAGCGAAACCTCGCGCCTGACCTACGGCCTGAGCGTTCAGCAGGACAAGATCAAGACCGGCAAGTACACCGTCGACGAGATCTTCGACTTCCTCAAGCAGGAAGGCGACAACTTCACCAACTTCAAGGCGTCGATCGGCTGGTCCGAGTCGACCCTGAACAAAGGTGTGCTGGCGACCCGTGGTCACTCCCAGAGCCTGACGCTCGAGAGCACCATTCCGGGCAGCGACCTGTCGTTCTACAAGCTTGACTACCGCGGCCAGCTGTTCAAGCCGATTACCAACGACTACACCCTGCGCCTGCACACCGAACTGGGCTATGGTGATGGCTACGGCAGCACTTCAGGCCTGCCATTCTATGAAAACTACTATGCGGGTGGCTTCAACTCCGTCCGTGGCTTCAAGGACAGCAGCCTGGGCCCACGTAGCACGCCGAGCCAGGGCACCAACCCGGGAACCATTAAGGACCCGGATCAGGATCCACTGCCGTTCGGTGGTAACGTGCTGGTGCAAGGCGGTGTCGAGTTGCTGTTCCCGCTGCCGTTCGTCAAGGACCAGCGCTCCCTGCGCACCTCCGTGTTCTGGGATGTGGGTAACGTGTTCGACACCAACTGCGGCAGCAAGCCGGATTGCGAAAAGGTCGGCTTCTCGGGCATGGCCAGTTCGGTCGGTCTAGGTGTGACCTGGATCACGGCCCTGGGCCCGTTGAGCTTCAGCCTGGCAATGCCGGTGAAGAAGCCGAGCGATGCCGATACCCAGGTGTTCCAATTCTCTCTGGGCCAGACCTTCTAAGGTCGGCCCTTGCTTAACGACAACGGTTTTTCCAGGAGTGCATCGTGCGTAAATTGGCTCAACTGGCCGTAGTGGCCGCGGCGCTGGTCGCCACCCCGGCTTTCGCCGAAATGAAGGTCGCCGTGCTGAACTATCAGATGGCCCTGCTCGAATCCGATGCCGCCAAGAAGTACGCGGTCGATGCCGAGAAGAAGTTCGGCCCGCAACTGACCAAGCTGAAGAGCCTGGAAAGCAGCGCCAAAGGCATCCAGGATCGCCTGATCAAGGGTGGCGACAAGATGCAGCAGCAGGAGCGTGAGCGCCTGGAGCTCGAATTCAAGCAGAAAGCCCGTGACTTCCAGTTCCAGTCCAAGGAACTGAACGAGGCCAAGGCCGTTGCTGACCGCGACATGCTCAAGCAGCTCAAGCCGAAGCTGGACGGCGCTGTCGAGGAAGTGATCAAGAAGGGCGGCTACGACCTGGTTCTCGAGCGCGGCGCGGTCATTGATGTCAAACCTCAGTACGACATCACCCGCCAAGTCATCGAGCGCATGAACCAAGCGCGTTGATATGACCGTGACCATGACGCTCGGCCAGCTGGCCGAGGCCCTCGGGGCCACACTCAAAGGCCCTGAGGCGCTGCAGATCACCGGGTTGGCCACCTTGCAGGAGGCCGGCCCTGGTCAATTGAGCTTCCTCGCCAACCCGCAGTACCGCAAATACCTGGACAACTGCCAGGCCGCTGCGGTGCTGCTCAAGGCTGCGGACGCCGAAGGCTTTGCCGGCAATGCCCTGATCGTGGCTGACCCGTACCTGGCTTATGCGCGCATTTCCCACCTGTTCGACCCCAAACCCAAGGCTGTGGCGGGTATTCATCCCAGCGCCGTGGTGGCGGAGGATGCTCAGGTGGATGCCAGCGCCAGTGTCGGGCCGTTTGCGGTCATCGAAAGCGGTGCGCGCATCGGCGCCAACGTCAGCGTCGGTGCACATTGCTTCATCGGTGCCCGTTGCGTGGTCGGTGAAGGCGGTTGGCTGGCACCGCGGGTCACGCTGTATCACGACGTGACCATCGGCAAGCGTGTGGTCATCCAGTCGGGCGCCGTGATCGGCGGCGAGGGCTTCGGCTTCGCCAACGAGAAGGGCATCTGGCGCAAGATCGCCCAGATTGGCGGCGTCACCATCGGTGACGACGTGGAAATCGGCGTCAACACTGCCGTCGACCGTGGCGCGCTGTCCGACACCCGGATCGGCGACGGGGTCAAGCTCGACAACCAGATCCAGATCGCCCACAACGTGCAGATCGGCGACCACACGGCCATGGCCGCCTGTGTCGGGATCTCCGGCAGTACGCGCATCGGCAAGCATTGCATGCTGGCAGGTGGCGTGGGCCTGGTGGGGCATATCGATATCTGCGATAACGTATTCGTCTCCGGGATGACCATGGTGACCCGTTCGATCACCGAACCAGGCTCCTATTCATCCGGTACGGCCATGCAGCCGCTGGCTGACTGGCGCAAGAGCGCGGCGCGAATTCGCCAGCTCGATGACATGGCCAAGCGGCTCCAGCAGCTGGAAAAACGTGTCGATACCGTGACCTCAGGTGGCCAGCCGACATCAGAAGGCTGATACCATTTCCTGAGCAAGAGTGAACAGTCGCTAGCTGGCTCCTCTTTGGACTGCAAAAGGAGCGTGTGGTCAGCACCTGCGCTCCCTATTCTTATTACAGGCTTCCCCCCGAAATGATGGACATCAACGAGATTCGCGAATACCTGCCTCACCGCTACCCGTTCCTGCTGGTAGATCGCGTGACGGATCTGGACTTCGAGGCCCAGAGCATTCGTGCCTACAAGAATGTCAGCATCAACGAGCCGTTCTTCAATGGCCATTTCCCGGCGCACCCAATCATGCCGGGCGTCCTGATCATCGAAGCCATGGCCCAGGCGGCCGGCATCCTCGGTTTCAAGATGCTCGATGCCAAGCCGGCCGATGGCACCCTGTACTACTTCGTCGGTTCCGACAAGCTGCGTTTCCGTCAGCCGGTACTGCCGGGCGACCAGCTGGTGCTGGAAGCCAAGTTCCTCAGCCGCAAGAGCATGATCTGGAAGTTCGAGTGCCGTGCCCTGGTTGATGGCAAGCCGGTGTGCTCGGCCGAGATCACCTGTGCGGAACGCTCCCTATGAGTTCGATTGATCCGCGGGCGATCATCGATCCGTCGGCCAAGCTGGCCGATGGCGTCGAGGTCGGCCCGTGGTCGATCGTCGGCCCTGACGTCGAAATCGGCGAGGGCACCGTCATTGGCCCGCACGTGGTGCTCAAGGGCCCGACCCGGATTGGCAAGCACAACCGTATCTACCAGTTTTCCTCGATTGGTGAAGACACCCCTGACCTCAAGTACAAGGGTGAGCCGACGCGCCTGGTGATCGGCGATCACAACGTGATCCGCGAAGGCGTGACCATTCACCGTGGTACGGTCCAGGACCGTGCGGAAACCACCCTGGGTGATCACAACCTTATTATGGCCTATGCCCACATCGGCCACGACAGCGTCATTGGCAACCACTGCATCCTGGTCAACAACACAGCGCTGGCCGGGCATGTGCACGTGGGCGACTGGGCGATCCTGTCCGGCTTCACCCTGGTGCATCAGTACTGCCACATCGGCGCCCACGCGTTTTCCGGCATGGGCACGGCGATCGGCAAGGACGTGCCGGCCTTTGTCACGGTCTTCGGCAGCCCTGCCGAGGCTCGCAGCATGAACTTCGAAGGCATGCGCCGCCGTGGTTTCAGCGACGAGGTCATCCACGCCTTGCGCCGTTCCTACAAGATCGTCTACCGCCAGGGTCTGACCGTGGAAGAGGCGATCAAGGAGCTGGACGAGCTGGCCGCCAAGCACGAGCAGGTCGAGCTGTTCCGCCAGTCGATCGTGAACTCCGCCCGCGGCATTACCCGCTGACATGGCGCAGCTTTGCGTAGCCCTGGTCGCGGGTGAGGCCAGCGGCGATATTCTCGGGTCCGGCCTGATGCGCGCCCTCAAGGAGCGCCATCCTGATGTCCGCTTCATCGGTGTGGGTGGCCCGTTGATGGAGGCCGAAGGCCTTCAGTCCTACTTCCCCATGGAGCGCCTTGCGGTCATGGGCCTGGTCGAAGTGCTGGGGCGCCTGCGTGAACTGCTCAAGCGACGCAAGGTACTGATCCAGACCCTGATCGATGAAAAGCCCGATGTGTTCATCGGCATCGACGCCCCCGATTTCACCCTTAATATCGAACTGAAGCTGCGTCAAGCCGGGATCAAGACCGTACATTACGTCAGCCCGTCGGTCTGGGCGTGGCGGCAGAAGCGTGTGCTGAAGATCCGCGAAGGTTGCGACCTGATGCTCACGCTGCTGCCCTTCGAAGCACGTTTCTACGAAGAGCAGGGTGTGCCGGTGCGGTTTGTCGGCCACCCGTTGGCCGATACCATACCGTTGACGGCAGACCGCCAGGCTGCGCGTAACGAACTGGGCATGGCTGATGGGCCGGTGGTGGCATTGATGCCGGGTAGCCGTGGTGGTGAGGTTGGGCGCCTGGGCGCGCTGTTCCTCGACGCCGCCCAGCGCTTGCGCGAACTGGTGCCTGGCGTGCGTTTCGTGTTGCCATGTGCCAACGCAGCGCGTCGTGCCCAGGTCGAGCAGATGCTCGAAGGCCGCGATCTGCCGTTGACCTTGCTTGATGGCCAGTCGCACCGGGCCCTGGCCGCCTGCGACGCGGTGCTGATCGCTTCCGGCACTGCCACGCTGGAGGCGCTGCTGTACAAGCGCCCGATGGTCGTGGCTTACCGCCTGGCACCGTTGACTTACTGGATTCTCAAGCGCCTGGTGAAAAGCCCCTACGTGTCGCTTCCCAACTTGCTGGCCCAGCGTGAGCTGGTGCCTGAGTTGCTGCAGGATGCCGCGACCAGTGAAGCCCTGGCACAGACCCTGGCGCCGTTGGTCACCGACGGTGCCCAGCAGACCGAACGCTTCGACGAGATTCACCGCACCCTGCGCCGCGACGCCTCCAACCAGGCGGCCGACGCGGTGCTCGCTTTGCTCAAGGACCGCTGACATGCAGATTGGACTGGACTTCAACCTGGTCGAAGACCTGGTCGCCGGTGTCGACGAAGTCGGCCGCGGCCCGCTGTGCGGTGCGGTGGTCACGGCGGCGGTGATCCTCGACCCGGCTCGGCCGATTCTGGGCCTGAACGACTCGAAGAAACTCACCGAAGCCAAGCGCGAGGCGCTTTTCGACGAGATCTGCGAAAAAGCCCTGAGCTTCTGCATCGCCCGCGCCGAAGTCGACGAGATCGATCGGCTGAATATCCTGCACGCCACCATGCTGGCCATGCAGCGAGCGGTGGAAGGGCTGCACGTGACGCCGAAGCTGGCACTGATCGATGGTAACCGTTGCCCGAAACTGGCGGTGCCAGCTGCACCGGTGGTCAAGGGCGATAGCCAGGTGCCGGCAATCGCCGCGGCATCGATCCTGGCCAAGGTGACCCGCGACCGGGAGATGAGCGCGTTCGAGCTGATCTACCCGGGATACGGGATTGGTGGGCATAAAGGCTACCCGACACCTGTGCACCTTGAAGCGCTCGCGCGCCTGGGCCCCACGCCCATTCATCGGCGTTCGTTCGGCCCGGTGCGGGCCGCCTGGGAAGCCCGCGAAGGCATTACCGACTCGTTGATCTGATGAACTGGGGCCGCTATGCGGCCCCAAATGTTTTAAGCAATTACGCTACAATCCCGCCCTTGTCGTTCAGCACTGCTACAGGACTTTCCATGTCGGTTACCTTCGTTCACCTGCGCGTCCACTCCGAATTCTCGCTGGTCGACGGCCTGGTGCGGATCAAGCCGCTGGCCAAGGCGCTGGCAGGGATGAACATGCCGGCGGTGGCGATCACCGACCAGAGCAACATGTGCTCGCTGGTCAAGTTCTACAAGACTGCCATGGGCGCCGGGATCAAGCCGATCTGCGGTGCCGACTTGTGGCTGGCCGGCGCCGACCCGGAAGCACCGCTGTCGCGCATCTGCCTTCTGGCCATGGACCCCAAGGGCTATCGCAACCTCACCGAGTTGATCTCCCGTGGCTGGACCGATGGCCAGCGCAACGGCCTGGTGATCCTCCAGCGTGAGTGGATCGCCCCCGCCAGCGAAGGGCTGATTGCCCTCTCCGCAGGCAAGGAAGGCGATATCGGCATGGCCCTGATGAATGGTCGCCAGGATGAGGCCGAAGCCCTGCTGCGCGACTGGATGGGCATGTTCCCCGAGCGTTTCTATGTCGAGGTGCAGCGCACCAACCGCGCCGGCGACGAGGAATACGTGCACGCCGCCGTGGCACTGGCCGATCAGCTTGGCGCGCCACTGGTCGCCACCAACGATGTGCGCTTCATCAAGCAGTCCGACTTCGATGCCCACGAGACTCGCGTTTGCATCGGCGAGGGCTGGACCCTCGATGATCCTCGCCGCCCGCGTGGCTACAGCGACCAGCAGTACCTGAAGTCGGCCGAGGAAATGGCCGAGCTGTTCAGCGACCTGCCCGACGCCATTGCCAACACCGTCGAGATTGCCAAGCGCTGCAACATCCAGGTGCAACTCGGCAAATACTTCCTGCCCGACTTCCCGACGCCTAATGGCATGGGCATTGATGACTACCTGCGCCACGTCTCCTACGAAGGCCTGGAAGAGCGCCTGGCGGTGCTCTGGCCGAAAGAGACCACACCGAATTACGAAGAGAAGCGCCAGGTCTATTTGGACCGCCTGAAGTTCGAACTGGACATCATCATCCAGATGGGCTTCCCCGGTTACTTCCTGATCGTTATGGACTTCATCAAGTGGGCCAAGAACAACGACGTGCCAGTGGGCCCGGGGCGGGGTTCGGGTGCGGGCTCGCTGGTGGCCTACGTGCTGAAGATCACCGACCTCGACCCGCTGGCCTACGACCTGCTGTTCGAGCGTTTCCTCAACCCTGAACGTATTTCCATGCCCGACTTCGACGTCGACTTCTGCATGGACGGCCGTGACCGGGTGATCGACTATGTGGCCGAAGCCTATGGCCGCAACGCCGTGAGCCAGATCATCACCTTCGGCACCATGGCCGCCAAGGCGGTGGTGCGCGACGTGGCGCGGGTGCAGGGCAAGTCCTATGGCCTGGCCGACCGCTTGTCGAAGATGATCCCGTTCGAAGTGGGCATGACCCTGGAGAAAGCCTACGAGCAGGAAGAGATCCTGCGCGACTTCCTCAAGGGCGACGAGGATGCCCGTGAGATCTGGGACATGGCGCTCAAGCTCGAAGGTGTCACCCGTGGTACCGGCAAGCACGCCGGTGGCGTGGTGATCGCCCCGACCAAGCTCACCGACTTCTCGCCGATCGCCTGTGACGAAGAGGGCGGCGGCCTGGTGACCCAGTTCGACAAGGACGACGTCGAGGCTGCGGGCCTTGTGAAGTTCGACTTCCTCGGCCTGCGTACCCTGACCATCATCAAGTGGGCGATGGAGATCATCAACCGCGAGCAGGCCAAGAAGAACCTGCCCGACCTCAACATCGACTTCATCCCGCTGGACGACCGCAAGACCTACGAGCTGTTGCAGAAGGCCGAAACCACGGCGGTGTTCCAGCTTGAATCCCGCGGCATGAAGGAGCTGATCAAGAAGCTCAAGCCCGACTGCCTGGAAGACCTCATCGCACTGGTGGCACTGTTCCGCCCGGGCCCGCTGCAGTCGGGCATGGTGGATGACTTCATCAACCGCAAGCACGGACGCGCCGAGCTGGCCTACCCGCACTCCGACTACCAGTACGAAGGCCTCAAACCGGTACTGGCGCCGACCTACGGCATCATTCTGTACCAGGAACAGGTGATGCAGATCGCCCAGGTTATGGCGGGCTACACCCTCGGCGGCGCTGACATGCTGCGTCGAGCCATGGGTAAGAAAAAGCCCGAGGAGATGGCCAAGCAGCGCGGTGGCTTCATCGAAGGTTGCGTTGCCAACAACATCGATGCGGACCTGGCCGGTAACATCTTCGACCTGGTAGAGAAATTCGCCGGTTACGGCTTCAACAAATCCCACTCCGCCGCCTATGGCCTGGTTTCGTACCAGACTGCCTGGCTGAAGACCCACCACCCAGCACCGTTCATGGCCGCGGTACTCTCGGCGGACATGCACAACACCGACAAGGTGGTGGTGCTGGTCGAGGAAGTGCGCAGCATGAAGCTGCGCCTCGATGCGCCGGACGTGAACTTCTCCGACTTCAAGTTCACCGTCAACAACGACGGCCGCATCGTCTACGGCCTGGGTGCGATCAAGGGTGTCGGCGAGGGCCCGGTGGAGGCCATCGTCGAGGCGCGTGCCCAGGGCGGGCCGTTCAAGGACCTGTTCGACTTCTGCGAGCGTATCGACCTCAAGCGGGTCAACAAGCGTACCCTCGATGCATTGATCCGCAGCGGGGCACTGGATCGCCTGGGCCCGCATTTCCATGATGAGATCAAGGCCTATCAGGCCAATATCGACATCAACCGTGCGACGTTGCTGTCTGCCCTGGGTGAGGCCATCAAGGCCGCCGAGCAGGCGGCCCATACCGCTGACAGTGGTCACGTCGACCTGTTCGGGGGCATGTTCGACGAGGCGGATGTCGACGTCTACGCCAACCACCGCAAGGTGCGCGAACTGACCCTCAAGGAGCGCCTGAAGGGCGAGAAGGACACCTTGGGCCTGTATCTCACCGGCCACCCGATCGATGAGTATGAGGCCGAGATTCGCCGCTTCGCCCGCCAGCGCATCATCGACCTCAAGCCGTCGCGCGAGACCCAGACCATCGCCGGGATGATCATTGCCCTACGGGTCATGAAGAACAAGAAGGGCGACAAGATGGGCTTCGTCACCCTGGATGACCGTTCCGGGCGCATCGAGGCTTCGCTGTTTGCCGATTCCTACATGGCGGCACAGTCCTTGCTGCAGAACGATGCCATGGTGGTGGTCGAGGGCGAGGTCAGCAATGACGATTTCTCCGGTGGCCTGCGCCTGCGGGTGAAGCAGGTGATGACCATGGAGGACGCGCGTACCAAGCTGGCCGAGAGCCTGCGCCTGAAAGTGGCACACGAAGCGCTCAAGGGCGACCGCCTGAAGTGGCTGGGCGAGTTGATCACCCGTCACCGCGGGGCCTGCCCGATTACCCTGGAGTACACCGGCAGCGACGCCAAGGCCATGTTGCAGTTCGGCGAACAGTGGAAAATCGACCCGGCCGATGGCCTGATTCAGGCACTGCGTGACCAGTTCGGGCGTGAGAACGTCTTCCTGCAATATCGTTGAATCGACGAAATTTAATCTCGACCTATATGCGCCTGATCCCTTAAGGTAGGGCGCCAAACGGATCAACCGGCCGGCCGCCTGGCCGTAGACCCAAGACGGATGACTATGAACCCGAATTTTCTCGATTTCGAACAGCCGATTGCCGACCTGCAAGCCAAGATCGAAGGCCTGCGCCTGGTAGGCAACGACAACTCGCTGAACATCAGCGATGAAATTGCCCGTCTGCAAGACAAGAGCAACACCCTGACCGAAAGCATCTTCGGCAACCTGACCAGCTGGCAGATCGCCCGCCTGGCCCGTCATCCGCGTCGTCCATACACCTTGGACTACCTGGATCACATCTTCACCGAGTTCGAAGAGCTGCACGGTGACCGCCACTTCTCCGACGACGCCGCCATCGTCGGTGGTACTGCGCGCCTGGACGGCAAGCCGGTCATGGTCATCGGCCACCAGAAGGGTCGCGAAGTGCGCGAAAAGGTTCGCCGCAACTTCGGCATGCCGCGCCCTGAAGGCTACCGCAAGGCTTGCCGCCTGATGGAAATGGCCGAGCGCTTCAAGATGCCGATCCTGACCTTCATCGACACCCCGGGCGCCTACCCGGGCATCGACGCCGAAGAGCGCAACCAGAGCGAAGCCATCGCCTGGAACCTGCGCGTCATGGCCCGCCTGAAGACCCCGATCATCGCCACCGTGATCGGTGAGGGTGGTTCCGGCGGTGCACTGGCCATTGGCGTGTGCGACCAGCTGAACATGCTGCAGTACTCCACCTACTCGGTGATTTCGCCGGAAGGCTGCGCCTCGATCCTGTGGAAGACCGCCGACAAGGCGGCCGATGCAGCTGAAGCCATGGGCATCACCGCTGAGCGTCTGAAGAGCCTGAACATCGTCGACAAGGTCATCCAGGAGCCGCTGGGCGGCGCCCACCGCGACCCGGCGAAGATGTCCGAAAGCATCCGTGCCGACCTGGTGCAGCAGCTGGACATGCTCGGCAAGCTCGACAATGACGCGCTGCTGGCCCGTCGTTACGACCGCCTGATGAGCTACGGCCTCTGAAAGATCCTGGGGCCGCTCTGCGGCCCATTCGCGGGACAAGCCCGCTCCTACAGGGTTTTGCGAACGCTTGTAGGAGCGGGCTTGCACCGCGAATGGGGCGCAAAGCACCCCAATCTCAAGCCAAGTGAGGCCCAGATGATCAACCTCACCCCCTGGCTCAACGCCCCCGCCTGGTACATCGCCTTCTCTGGCGGCCTCGATTCCACTGTCCTCCTGCACCTGCTGGCCAATCACGCCCGCAACCATGCATCACCTGCGCTGCGTGCCCTGCACATCCACCACGGCCTGCAATCCGCCGCCGACGCGTGGCCTGCCCATTGCCAGTCGATCTGCGACCAGCTCGGTATCGAACTGCAGGTCATTCACGTTCAGGTCACCCCTGGCGCCAGTCTCGAACAGGCCGCCCGCGACGCCCGCTATGCCGCCTTCAGGCGCGTGCTCGGTCCAGGCGACATCCTGTTCACCGCCCAGCACCGCGACGACCAGGCCGAAACCTTGCTCTACCGCCTGCTGCGCGGTGCCGGCCTGCGCGGCCTGGCAGCGATGCCTTGGCAACGGCCACTAGGGCAGGGCACCCTGGTCAGGCCATTGCTGGATGTTTCCCGACAACAGCTGCATGCCTATGCCCAGGCCCACGGCCTGATCTGGATCGAAGACCCCTCGAACAGCGACACGGTTTTTGCCCGCAATTACCTGCGCGGCGAAGTGTTCCCGGTGTTGCAGCAACGCTGGCCGCAGGCCAGCCAGAACCTGGCCCGCTGTGCGGAACACCTTGGCGAGGCGCTTGGCCTGCTCGATGAGCTGGCACAAAGTGATCTGGCTCTAGCCGGGGAGGGCGCTTCACCTGCCTGGTCGAGGCTGGGCTCGCTCGATCTGGCCGTGCTCGGCGAGCTGTCGCCTGCGCGTCAGCGCAACGCACTGCAGTACTGGCTCAGCCGCCGCACCCGTTTGCCCGATGCCCGCCATTGGGCCGGCTGGGCGGATCTGCGCGATGCGGCAGGGGATGCGCAACCGATCTGGCGTCTGGCCGACGGTCAGCTGGTGCGCAGTCACGGGCGTATCTGGTGGTTGAGTGGCGACTGGCTGAAACAACCAGCCGGCCCGTTGGCCTGGGGCGATCCTGGGGTCGCACTGGCATTGCCGGATAATGGCAATGTGCGTCTTGTGTGCACTCGGCCGATGGATGGCCTGCATGTCGCCTACCGCCAGGGCGGCGAAGTGTTGGACATCCCCGGCCGCGGCCGACGCGACCTCAAGCGCCTGCTCAACGAGCTGCAGGTCCCGCACTTCGTGCGCCCGCGCCTGCCGTTGCTGTATTGCGGCGAGCGCCTGCTGGCGGTGGCCAATCTGCCTTCGCTGGCGCAGGCCGATTGCCAGCTTCACTGGCAGTTGCCGACGAACGCGCAAGGTTTGAGCTGAAGGGTACATTCCGGTAGACTACCCTCCCTTCTTGATACAACTTCTGTGGCTTCCTCGGAAACACAGCAGTTGCCGATTACCAAGCAGTTTTTTGCTGGGCTGATTCTGGAAATGACGAGCGAGCTCCATGCCGGGGATACCCTGGTCTGTACAGACGCGGCAGTTTTTCGAGATGCACTGTGATTGACGCAGGTGATCGGGGGCTTCGGCCTTCCTTCGCTTTCTCCGGCGGCGCTGGCCGCCTTAACGCAGACTTCTAGGGTTTTTCATGACGCGCTACATATTCGTCACGGGCGGTGTTGTTTCTTCATTGGGGAAAGGCATTGCCTCGGCTTCCCTGGCGGCCATCCTGGAAGCGCGGGGCCTGAAGGTCACCATGCTCAAGCTGGATCCGTACATCAACGTCGATCCGGGCACCATGAGCCCGTTCCAGCATGGTGAAGTGTTCGTCACCCACGATGGCGCCGAGACCGACCTCGACCTGGGCCACTACGAGCGGTTCATCCGCACGACCATGACCCAGAACAACAACTTCACCACCGGCCGTATCTACGAGCACGTGCTGCGTAAAGAACGCCGTGGTGACTACCTGGGCGCGACCATCCAGGTCATCCCGCACATCACCGACGAGATCAAGCGTCGCATCATCAAGGGCGCCGGCGATGCCGACGTGGCCCTGGTGGAAATCGGCGGTACCGTGGGTGACATCGAGTCGCAGCCGTTCCTCGAGGCGATCCGTCAGCTGCGTGTCGAAGTGGGCTCCAAGCGCGCCATGCTGATGCACCTGACCCTGGTCCCGTACATCGCCACCGCCGGCGAGACCAAGACCAAGCCAACCCAGCACTCGGTCAAGGAACTGCGCTCCATCGGCCTGCAGCCTGACGTACTGATCTGCCGTTCCGACCACCCGGTCGACGCCTCGTCGCGCCGCAAGATCGCGCTGTTCACCAACGTCGAAGAGCGTGCGGTGATTTCGCTGGAAGACGTCGACACCATCTACAAGATCCCAGGTGTATTGCACGCCCAGGGCCTGGACGACTTCGTCGTCGAGCGCTTCGGCCTGCAGTGCAACAGCGCCGACCTGTCCGAGTGGGACAAGGTAGTTGATGCCAAGCTCAACCCTGAGCAGGAAGTCACCATCGCCATGGTCGGCAAGTACATGGAGCTGCTGGATGCGTACAAGTCGCTGATCGAAGCGATGAGCCACGCCGGCATCACCAACCGCACCAAGGTCAACCTGCGCTACATCGATTCCGAAGACATCGAGAACCAGGGCACCAGCCTGCTGGAAGGCGCAGACGCCATCCTGGTACCGGGCGGTTTCGGCCTGCGCGGCGTGGAAGGCAAGATCACCGCGGTGCAGTACGCCCGTGAGAACAAGGTCCCCTACCTGGGCATCTGCCTGGGCATGCAGGTGGCCGTGATCGAGTTCGCCCGTAACGTGATGGGCTGGAAAGACGCCAACTCCACCGAGTTCGACCGCAACAGCGGCCACCCGGTGGTCGGCCTGATCACCGAGTGGGCCGATGCCACCGGTGCCGTCGAGACCCGTACCGAAGCCTCCGACCTGGGCGGCACCATGCGCCTGGGCGCTCAGGACTGCCAACTGGCGGCCGGTTCCAAGGTGCACGACTGCTACGGCAAGGACATCATCACCGAGCGTCACCGTCACCGTTACGAGGTCAACAACAACCTGCTGCCACAACTGGTCGATGGCGGCCTGGTGGTTTCCGGTCGTTCCGAAGACGGCGCATTGGTCGAAGTGGTCGAGGCCAAGGATCACCCATGGTTCGTTGCCTGCCAGTTCCACCCGGAGTTCACCTCCACCCCGCGTGACGGTCACCCGCTGTTCAGCGGCTTCGTCAAGGCGGCCCTGGCCCAGAAGAACAAGGCCTGATTTTTTCAGGTCTTTGATGAGTTTTCCGACGGTTAAAGCCGCGCAAGGCTCATTTCTCGGGTAAAGTACGCCCCGATCTACCCCTGACCGTTCGGTCAGGGGTCGCTTCTGCCAGGCCTGCCTGCTGCGTCCCCGCCTGGTGCAAGGCAAGAATTCCCTAAAGTTGCGTTGTTTTCGTCAATTCTGGAGTGCTTACAACAATGGCAAAAATCGTCGACATCAAAGGTCGTGAAGTTCTCGATTCGCGTGGCAACCCCACCGTGGAAGCCGATGTACTGCTCGACAACGGCATCATCGGCAGCGCTTGCGCGCCGTCCGGTGCTTCCACCGGCTCGCGCGAAGCGCTGGAGCTGCGTGATGGCGACAAGAGCCGTTACCTGGGCAAGGGCGTGCTGAAAGCCGTCGCCAACATCAACGGCCCGATCCGTGACCTGCTGCTGGGCAAGGATCCTTCCGACCAGAAGGCCCTGGACCGCGCCATGATCGAACTGGACGGTACCGAGAACAAGGCCAAGCTGGGCGCCAACGCCATCCTGGCCGTGTCCCTGGCTGCCGCCAAGGCCGCTGCACAGGATCAGGACCTGCCGCTGTACGCGCACATCGCCAACCTGAACGGCACCCCGGGCCAGTACTCGATGCCGGTTCCGATGATGAACATCATCAACGGTGGCGAACACGCCGACAACAACGTCGACATTCAAGAGTTCATGGTTCAGCCGGTTGGCGCCAAGACCTTCTCCGACGGCCTGCGCATGGGCACCGAAATCTTCCATCACCTCAAAGCCGTGCTGAAGGCCCGTGGCCTGAACACCGCCGTAGGTGACGAGGGTGGTTTCGCCCCTAACCTGGCTTCCAACGAAGACGCACTGGCTGCCATCGCCGAAGCCGTCGAGAAAGCCGGCTACAAGCTGGGCACCGACGTGACCCTGGCCCTTGACTGCGCAGCTTCCGAATTCTACGAAGACGGCAAGTACAACCTGTCCGGTGAAGGCAAGTCGTTCGACGCCGAAGGCTTCGCCGAGTACCTGAAAGGCCTGACCGAGCGCTTCCCGATCATCTCGATCGAAGACGGCCTGGACGAGTCCGACTGGGCTGGCTGGAAGATCCTGACCGACAAGATCGGTGCCAAGGTACAGCTGGTCGGTGACGACCTGTTCGTGACCAACACCAAGATCCTCAAGGAAGGCATCGAGAAGGGCATCGGTAACTCGATCCTGATCAAGTTCAACCAGATCGGCTCGCTGACCGAAACCCTGGAAGCCATCCAGATGGCCAAGGCTGCCGGATACACTGCAGTGATCTCTCACCGTTCCGGTGAAACCGAAGACTCGACCATTGCCGACCTGGCCGTGGGTACCGCTGCTGGCCAGATCAAGACTGGCTCGCTGTGCCGCTCCGATCGCGTTTCGAAGTACAACCAGCTGCTGCGTATCGAAGAGCAACTGGGCGCGAAAGCGGTTTACCGTGGTCGTGCCGAGTTTCGCGGCTAAGCAAGAGATGGTAAAAAGACAGCAGCCGAGGCTGTCGGAAGTTTCGCTCTGAAATTTCTGACGCTTCATGCGGGTTTCTGTCGACGAAGCCTGGCCTCGGCCAGGCTTCGTGCTATATGACGCCCGTGTGCGGCGGTCTTTAACCTGGATACCTTGATGCGCAGTCCCTATTGGTTGTTCCTTGTCCTGCTCCTGCTGCTCGGTGGCCTGCAGTACCGCCTTTGGGTGGGTAACGGCAGCCTGGCGCAAGTGGCCGAGCTCAAGCAGCAGATCGACGAACAGCATGCCGAGAACGAACGGCTGCTGGAGCGTAACCGCGTGCTCGATGCTGAGGTGCTGGAGTTGAAGAAAGGTATGGAGACCGTCGAAGAACGGGCTCGTCATGAACTGGGAATGGTCAAAGAGGGCGAAACCCTCTTCCAGCTGCCGCAAAAATGATTGAAACACTACCGGCCTTCTGGGCCGTGATTCCTGCTGCGGGCGTCGGCGCCCGCATGGCTGCAGACCGCCCCAAGCAATACCTGGAGCTGGCCGGGCAGACCATCCTCGAGCACAGCCTCGACTGTTTTCTTGGCCACCCCTCGCTAAAGGGCGTGGTGGTCAGCATTGCCGAAGACGACCCTTACTGGCCAGGCCTGCGTTGCGCCAGCGACCCGCGCATTCAGCGCGCGCCGGGTGGTGACGAACGTGCCGACTCGGTGCTCAATGCCTTGCTGCTGTTGCATGCCAAAGGGGCGTCGGACAACGACTGGGTGCTGGTGCACGATGCGGCGCGGCCGAATTTGGCGCGCAGCGACCTGGACAAGTTGCTCTCGGAACTGGCTGATGACCCGGTAGGCGGGCTGCTGGCGGTGCCAGCACGCGACACCCTCAAGCGCGCCGATGCCAACGGGCGGGTGGCCGCAACGGTCGACCGCAGCGCCATCTGGCAGGCTTATACGCCGCAGATGTTCCGCCTCGGTGCGCTGCATCGGGCCCTGGCCGAGAGCCTGGTTTCCGATGTGGTGGTGACCGATGAGGCGTCGGCCATTGAATGGTCGGGTCAGTCGCCACGACTGATCGAAGGGCGTAGCGACAACATCAAGGTCACCCGGCCGGAAGACCTGGAGTGGTTGCGACAGCGCTGGGCTGGGCGGCGCTGATCGTCGTATACCTGTACCGGCCTCTTCGCGGGGCAAGCCAGCACATCAGCTGTGCCGATACTCGGGCAACCCAGCCAACCCTTCCTTCAGATAATCCACCAGCCGCCTGACCTTCGGCGACAGATGCCGCTGCTGCGGATACAGCGCCCACACCGCCGTATTCGGTGGCTGATGCCCTTCGAGCAAGGGCACTAGTGCGCCGCTGTTCAAGTGCTCAAGCACGTAATAGTCCGGCAACTGGCACAACCCCATCCCCAGCAGCGCCGCATCCAGCACCGCCTGGCCACTGTTGCAGCGCCAGTTGCCCTGCACCCGCTGGCTGATTTCGCGGCCATCCAGCTGCAAAGCCCAAAGGTCCGAACTGCCGATCAGGCAATTGTGCCGGGCCAGTTCCGACAGGCTGTGCGGCCGCCCATAGCGCTCCAGGTACGCCGGCGAAGCGCACAGGTACATCCGCCGCGGCGCAAGGCGGGTGGCCACCAGCCGCGAGTCGGCCAAGCGGCCCAGGCGGATCGCCAGGTCCATGCCTTCGTGCAGCAAGTCCAGGGTGCGGTTGCTCAGTTCCACTTCCACCCGCAGTTGCGGATACAGCGCCATGAAACGTGTCACCAGCGGCACGATGAAGCGTTCGCCATAGGCAACCGCACAGGTCATGCGCAGCAGGCCCTTGGGTTCGCTGGCCAGGTCGCCCATGGCGCGTAGCGCTTCCTCGCGGCCGTCCTGCAGGCGTTGGCAATGCTGCAAAAAGGTTTGCCCGGCTTCACTCAAGGCCACCCGGCGGGTACTGCGGTACAGCAAGCGGGTCTGCAGGCGTTCTTCCAGGCGGGCGATCTGTCGGCTGATGTGCGACGACGACACGCCCAGGCGCTCGGCTGCCGCCGTGAACTGGCCAGACTCGGCCACGGCGACGAATTCGTCGATGCCTTCCCAGCGGCTGCTCATGGATTATCCCTGTGTGGCAATAATGTTTTGGCTTTGCCTGGATTATTCATCAAAAGCGCTTGGATTACACTGCGGGACTGAACCGATCCACTGTCTGGAGACCCTGTGATGATCAAGTCCCGTGCTGCCGTTGCCTTCGAGGCCAAGAAACCCCTGGAAATCGTCGAAGTCGACGTGGCCATGCCCAAGGCCGGCGAAGTGCTGCTGCGCGTGGTCGCCAGCGGTGTCTGCCACACCGACGCCTATACCCTGTCCGGTGCCGACCCGGAAGGCATCTTCCCGTCGATCCTCGGCCATGAAGGCGGCGCGATCGTCGAAGCGATCGGCGAGGGCGTGACCTCGGTGGCGGTGGGCGATCACGTGATCCCGCTGTACACCCCGGAATGCGGCAAGTGCAAGTTCTGCCTCTCGGGCAAGACCAACCTATGCCAGGCCATCCGTGCCACCCAGGGCAAGGGCCTGATGCCGGACGGCACCACGCGCTTCTCGTACAAGGGCCAGCAGCTGTTCCACTACATGGGCACCTCGACCTTCTCCGAGTACACCGTGCTGCCGGAAATCTCCGTGGCCAAGATCCAGAAGGAAGCACCGCTGGAGAAGGTCTGCCTGCTCGGTTGCGGCGTCACCACCGGCATTGGCGCGGTGCTCAACACCGCCAAGGTCAAGCCAGGTGACACCGTGGCCATCTTCGGCCTCGGCGGCATCGGCCTGTCGGCCGTGATCGGTGCGGTCAAGGCCAAGGCCTCGCGCATCATTGCCATCGACATCAACCCGGCCAAGTTCGAGATCGCCCGCCAGCTGGGTGCCACCGACTGCATCAACCCGAAAGACTACGACCGCCCGATCCAGGAAGTGATCGTCGACCTCACTGACGGTGGCGTGGACTTCTCGTTCGAGTGCATCGGCAACGTGCAACTGATGCGCGCGGCCCTGGAATGCTGCCACAAGGGCTGGGGCGAATCGGTGATCATCGGTGTCGCCGGTGCCGGCCAGGAAATCGCCACCCGTCCATTCCAGCTGGTGACCGGCCGCGTCTGGCGTGGTTCGGCATTCGGTGGCGTACGCGGCCGCAGCGAGCTGCCAAGCTACGTGGACATGGCCGAGAAGGGCGAGATCCCGCTGGATACCTTCATCACCCACACCATGGGCCTGGAAGACATCAACAAGGCCTTCGACCTGATGCACGAAGGCAAGAGCATCCGTAGCGTGATCCACTTCTGAGGTCAGCCATGAGCCTGGATAACATCTCCTGCCAGAAGAGCTTCGGCGGCTGGCACAAGCGTTACCGGCATCACTCCAAGGTGCTGGGCTGCGACATGGTGTTCGCTGTCTACTTGCCACCGCAGGCCGAGCAGGGTGAAAAACTGCCGGTGCTGTATTGGCTCAGCGGCCTCACCTGCACCGATGAGAACTTCATGCAGAAGGCCGGCGCCCAGCGCCTGGCCGCCGAGCTCGGGCTGATCATCGTCGCCCCCGACACCAGCCCGCGGGGCGAACAGGTACCGGGCGACCCTGACGGCGCCTGGGACTTCGGCCTCGGCGCCGGGTTCTACCTCAACGCCACCCAGCAGCCCTGGGCGCAGCATTACCGCATGCACGATTATGTGGTGCGGGAGCTGCCGGCACTCATCGAGGCGCACTTCCCGGCCTCCGACCAGCGCAGCATCAGCGGCCACTCCATGGGGGGCCATGGCGCGCTGGTGTGCGCCTTGCGCAACCCGGGGCGCTATCGCTCCGTGTCGGCGTTCTCGCCGATCAGCAACCCGATGGATTGCCCTTGGGGCGAGAAGGCCTTCAGCCGCTACCTGGGTGAAGACCGTGCGCGCTGGCGTGATTGGGATGCCAGTGTGCTGCTGGCGGAAACGCCTGCAGGCGAGTGCCCGCCGTTGCTGGTGGACCAGGGTGACCGGGATGACTTCCTCGAGAAGCAGCTCAAGCCTGAAGCGCTGGAGCAGGCCGCACGCAAAGGGGGGCATGCGCTGACCCTGCGCCTGCAGCCTGGCTATGACCACAGCTACTACTTCATCGCCAGCTTCATCGATGAGCACCTGCGCCATCACGCGATGGCACTGGGACGGCTGTAACAGCCTGGTCCAAAAGCCGCCCAACCTCCTGCAAAGCAGGTAGAATCACGCCCTGACTCAATCAGGGCGTTTTTCTATGCGTATTGGCCACGGCTACGATGTGCACCGTTTCTGCGACGGTGATTTCATTACCCTGGGTGGGGTGCGTATCCCCCACAAATACGGCCTCCTGGCCCATTCCGACGGTGACGTGCTGCTGCACGCCCTGAGCGATGCCTTGCTCGGCGCCGCAGCACTGGGCGACATCGGCAAGCACTTCCCTGACACCGACCCGCAGTTCAAGGGCGCCGACAGCCGCGTACTGCTGCGTCATGTGGTCGCTATCGTCAAGGCCAAGGGCTGGAAAGTTGGCAACGTAGACGCCACCATTGTCGCCCAGGCACCGAAAATGGCCCCACATATCGAAACCATGCGCCAGTTGATCGCCGAAGACCTGCAGGTCGAACTCGACCAGGTCAACGTCAAGGCCACCACCACCGAGAAACTGGGCTTCTGCGGTCGCGAGGAGGGCATTGCCGTGCATTCGGTTGCCCTGTTGCTGCCAGCATGACCGAACTGGACCTGCTGGGCCCGCGCGCGTCGGGCGAATCGTTGGGCAGCGCTGTGCTCAAGGCCGTGGCGGAAGACTTTCAGGTCGACGAGGTGCTGGACATTCCACTGTCCGGCCAGGGCGAGCACCTGTGGCTGTGGGTCGAGAAGCGCGACCTCAACACCGAAGAAGCCGCTCGTCGCCTGGCCCGAGCCGCCGGCGTACCGGCGCGTGCCATCAGCTATGCCGGCCTCAAAGATCGCCAGGCCCTGACCCGCCAGTGGTTCAGCCTGCACCTGCCGGGAAAGGCCGACCCTGACCTGTCGCGTGCTGAAGACGAAACCCTGCGCGTGCTCAAGCAGGTGCGCCACCAGCGCAAACTGCAGCGTGGTGCCCATTCGGCAAATGGCTTCACCCTGCGCCTGACCGCCCTGGCAGCTGACCGCCAGGCCCTCGATTCCCGCCTGGAACAGCTCAAGCAACAGGGCGTGCCGAACTACTTCGGCAGCCAGCGTTTCGGGCACGGCGGTGGCAACGTCCACGATGCCCAGGACTGGGCATCGCGCAAGGCCCTGCCGGAGCAGCGCAACGTGCGTTCGCGCTTGCTTTCGGCGGCGCGCAGCTACGTGTTCAACCAGGTGCTGGCGGCGCGTGTCGCCGATGGCAGCTGGCAGCGCGCCCAGGTCGGGGATTTGTTGGCGTTCACTGACAGCCGTAGTTTCTTTCCAGCGGGCGAGCAGGAATGTTCTGATCCTCGCCTGGGAATTCTGGATTTGCATCCCACCGGCCCGATGTGGGGAGAAGGCCCTTCGCCCGCAGCTGGCGCGACCTCCGAGTTGGAGACCGCGATCGGCGAGCAGCACTTGGCACTTTGCCAATGGCTCGCGTATGCGGGCATGAGTCACGAACGGCGCATCCTGCGGCTCCCTATTGGCGGCTTGACGTGGCATTATCCTGAGCCTGATATCCTGCAACTGGAATTCGTCCTTCCGGCCGGATGCTTCGCCACCGTGGTGGTGCGCGAACTCGTCGATCTGGTGCCGGCAGGGCAGACGGACAGCCCATGCGTATTCTGATTTCGAATGACGACGGTGTTACGGCACCTGGCCTCGCCGCGCTTCACGGTGCGCTGGCGGATTATGCCGAGTGCGTGGTGATCGCCCCGGATCAAGACAAGAGCGGCGCCGGCAGTTCGCTGACGCTGGACCGGCCGCTGCACCCGCAGACCCTGGCCAACGGCTTCATCAGCCTCAACGGCACGCCGACCGACTGCGTGCACCTGGGGCTCAATGGACTGTTGCCGGAACCGGTCGACCTGGTGGTTTCGGGCATCAACCTAGGGGCCAACCTGGGCGATGACGTGATCTATTCCGGCACGGTGGCCGCCGCACTGGAGGGCCGCTTCCTGGGCGGCACCTCGCTTGCGTTCTCGCTGTTGTCGCGCCTGCCCGACAACCTGCCGACAGCCGCCCACATCGCCCGGCGCCTGGTCGAGGCACTGCCGCGCCTGCAACTGCCGCCGCGCACCGTGCTCAACGTCAACATCCCCAATCTGCCGCTGGAGCACATCCGGGGCATCCAGCTGACCCGCCTCGGTCATCGGGCGCGGGCGGCGGCGCCGACCAAGGTAGTCAACCCGCGTGGCAAGGAAGGCTACTGGATCGCCGTGGCCGGCGATGCCGAGGATGGCGGGCCGGGGACCGATTTCCATGCCGTCATGCAAGGCTACGTATCGATTACCCCGTTGCAGCTGGACCGTACGTTCAACGATGCCTTCGAACAGCTCGACGGCTGGCTGGAGGGCCTGCTCTGATGCGTGAACAGGATGATCTGCAGCGCCGTGGCGGTATCGGCATGACCTCGCAGCGAACGCGCGAGCGGCTGATCCAGCGCCTCTGCGAGGAAGGCGTGTCGAACACCAAGGTGCTTGACGTGATTCGCCGTACCCCGCGCCACCTGTTCGTCGATGAGGCGCTGGCGCACCGGGCCTACGAAGATACGGCGCTGCCGATCGGGCACAACCAGACCATCTCCCAACCGTTCATGGTGGCGCACATGAGTGAGCTGCTGCTGGAGGCGGGGCCGTTGGACAAGGTACTGGAGATCGGCACCGGCTCAGGCTACCAGACCGCCATCCTGGCCCAGCTGGTCGAGCGGGTGTTCTCGGTGGAGCGGATCAAGGTGCTGCAGGATCGGGCCAAGGAGCGCCTGGTCGAGCTCAACCTGCGCAACGTGGTATTTCGCTGGGGCGATGGCTGTGATGGCTGGCAGGCGCTGGCGCCCTACAATGGCATCATCGTCACCGCAGTGGCACCGGAAGTGCCGCAGGCGCTGCTCGACCAACTGGCGCCGGGGGGGCGCATGGTGATTCCGGTAGGCCCGGCCGGCGAGGTGCAGCAGCTGATGCTGATCGTGCGCGAAGAGGACGGCTTCTCCCGTCGCGTACTGGGCGCGGTGCGTTTCGTGCCGCTGCTCAACGGTCCGCTGGCCTGAGCCGCCAGGAATATTTACAGCAGCAACGAATTCTTGCGGCGCGGCCCTGTCTATCTGGCGGGACCTGGGCCCTGCCATTGCCGCTTGGCTTGGTTATAATTGCAACAATATTGCATTTCTTATCGTCTTATTGATTTTCGGCACCATGAGGGGAGCGCGGGTGGGGCACACAGTCATTCGGCAGCGCAAGGATCGGTCGGCTTTCAAGCTTCTGCTGATTGCACTGGCCATGGGCACCTTGCTGACAGGTTGCTCCAGCACGAGCTCCAGCGGTGCGCGCGTGGTCGATCGAAACACTACTGCGCCCAAGCGCCCGGCAGTGACTTCGGGGCAGTACGTCGTCAAGCCTGGCGATACGCTGTTCTCCATCGCATTCCGCTATGGTTGGGACTACAAGGAGCTGGCAGCGCGCAACGGCATTGCCGCCCCGTACACCATCCGCCCGGGCCAGGCCATCCGTTTCAGCAGTGGCTCCACCGGCAGCAGTACCGTGGTCTCCAGCCCGTCCTCATCGAGCCGGACAACGGTCATTCGTCGCCCTGCCGGAACACCTATCACCCCCGCTGAAAACGGCGGAAAAACGACGCCAACAACGCCCGCCACGCCTGCCCCGGCGGTTACCACGGTGCCCGCCGCAGAGCGTGCGGTGGGGAACTGGACGTGGCCGGCCAATGGCGTGCTCATTGGAAAATTTGCTTCAAACGGTAGTTTGAATAAAGGCATTGATATCGCCGGTGATTTGGGACAGCCTGTTTTTGCTGCGTCTGATGGTGCGGTGGTCTACGCCGGGAGTGGCTTGCGGGGCTACGGCGAACTGATCATCATCAAGCACAGCGACACCTACGTCAGTGCCTACGGTCACAACCGCAGGCTGTTGGTTCGGGAGGGGCAGCAGGTCAAGGCAGGGCAGTCGATTGCTGAAATGGGGTCTACGGGCACAGATCGGGTGAAGCTGCATTTCGAGATTCGCCGCCAAGGTAAACCCGTCGATCCGCTCCAGTTCCTGCCACGCCGTTGATTGTTGTACCCCGGCCTGTTCCTTGGATGTAGAGGGGACGGGCTCCTGCGTTGCCAGGGAGACAGGCGCCGCAAGAGTCTGAGTTCGAACTCAGCAAAGGACTATAACAATGGCTCTCAGTAAAGAAGCGCCGGAGTTTGACATCGACGATGACGTCCTCCTCATGGAGACGGGTATCGTTTTGGAAACGGATGTGGTGTCAGACGAACCTGCTGTACCGTCGGTTCGGACCAGAGCGAAGTCGGGCTCTTCGCTCAAGCAACACAAGTACATCGATTACAGCCGGGCGCTCGATGCCACCCAGCTGTATCTCAACGAGATCGGATTCTCGCCTCTGCTTTCGCCGGAAGAGGAAGTGCACTTTGCGCGCCTGTCGCAAAAGGGTGACCCTGCCGGCCGCAAGCGCATGATCGAAAGCAACCTGCGCCTGGTTGTGAAAATTGCCCGTCGTTACGTCAACCGTGGCCTGTCGCTGCTCGACCTGATCGAGGAGGGCAACCTGGGGTTGATCCGCGCGGTGGAGAAGTTCGACCCGGAGCGCGGTTTCCGCTTCTCGACCTACGCGACCTGGTGGATCCGCCAGACCATCGAGCGGGCGATCATGAACCAGACCCGCACCATTCGCTTGCCGATCCACGTGGTCAAGGAGCTCAACGTTTACCTGCGCGCCGCGCGGGAACTGACCCAGAAGCTCGACCACGAGCCGTCGCCTGAAGAAATCGCCACCCTGCTGGAGAAACCGGTCGCCGAGGTCAAGCGCATGCTGGGCCTGAACGAGCGTGTGTCTTCCGTTGACGTGTCGCTTGGCCCGGACTCGGACAAGACCCTGCTCGACACCCTGACCGATGACCGCCCGACCGATCCGTGCGAATTGCTGCAGGACGATGATCTGTCGCAGAGCATTGATCAGTGGCTGGGTGAGCTGACCGACAAGCAGCGTGAGGTTGTGGTTCGCCGCTTCGGCCTGCGTGGGCATGAGAGCAGCACCCTGGAAGATGTTGGCCTGGAGATCGGCCTGACCCGCGAACGTGTGCGGCAGATCCAGGTGGAAGGGCTTAAGCGCCTGCGCGAGATCCTCGAGAAGAACGGGCTTTCCAGCGAGTCGCTGTTCCAGTAAGCCTGGCTTAACGGTATCTGAAGCGCCCCGATGACCTCGGGGCGTTTTTGTTTTCGGGGCAAGCCCGCGTCTACGGGAGATCGCAATTACCTGTAGGAGCGGGCTTGTCCCGCGAAGAGGCCGGCAATGACTGGCGTAATTCTGAAGCCGAGGAATGTGTACGGCGCTACCCCTGATGCACGGCGTGTAAGCCTTTGCTTACTCTTTATGTAAGCCATCTGTGTAACTACCAGTAAATCAAAGTCGTTTTTTGATCCCGCTTTTTCTTAACTTACTGAAATTAATACGTTTTTTGGTTATGTGGAAATGTGTCCCCAGTAACATCCTGAGAGATCTCGCAGTTGCCTGCCTCAGGGAACTCGCTAGTATTCGAACTGTGCACACGGACATGCACAGGCTTTCAGGGAGAAGGCCAGGGACATCGCAAGAAGCGATTTCATCAGGATGATGTTTGGGACAAGCAGGGACTACGGAAAAAATGTGGGCGGGTCAAACCGCCCCTTTTTTTTGCCCGCAGAAAATGAAAAAAGGCCCGTTGCGGGCCTTTTTTGTGTTCGGGCGCTTAGCGCTCCAGATCGGCGATCTTGCCGGTCTTGCCGTCCCACTCTTCAGCGTCGGGCAGGGCATCCTTGCGCTCGGTGATGTTCGGCCAGATTTCCGCCAGCTCGGCGTTGAGCTCGATGAAGTTTTCCATGCCGGCAGGGATCTCGTCTTCCGAGAAGATCGCCTGGGCTGGGCACTCAGGCTCGCACAGTGCACAGTCGATGCACTCGTCCGGGTGAATCACCAGGAAGTTCGGGCCTTCGTAGAAGCAGTCCACCGGACAGACTTCCACGCAGTCGGTGTATTTGCATTTGATGCAGTTGTCGGTGACGACGAAGGTCATTTCTAGTTCTCTCCTCAGGCGACGGCGGCGGCCCTTCCTCTCAGGGCCGCGCGGTTTACAGGCATGTGGCTGCAGGCCAGGCTAATAACCTGCAGCACCAGCAAACCGCGGCGGATTCTACCAGCTTGTAGTGGGCGCCGTTATAACAGGTTCTTTAGTTGATATAGCATTTCGATAGCTTGACGCGGGGTCATGTCATCCAAGTCCAGCTTGCCCAGCTTCTCGATGGCCGGGTGTGGCAGGCTGGCGAAAAGGTCGCTCTGGTGTGGGACTTGCGGCTCGTCCTTGGCCTTCTTGGTCACCGGTGCCTCATGGGGCAGGCTGGTGGTTTCCAGCCGGCCCAGGTGCTCGCGTGCGCGCAGGATCACTGGCGCCGGCACACCCGCCAGCTGCGCCACGGCCAGGCCATAGCTCTGGCTGGCAGGGCCAGGCAGAACGTGATGCAGGAAGACGATTCGCTCGTTGTGCTCGGTGGCGTTCAGGTGCACGTTGGCCACCAGCGGTTCACTCTCCGGCAGCACGGTCAGCTCGAAGTAGTGGGTGGCGAACAGGGTGTAGGCACGCAGCTCGGCCAGGCGCTCGGCGGCGGCCCAGGCCAGCGACAGGCCGTCGAAGGTGCTGGTGCCGCGGCCGACTTCGTCCATCAGCACCAGGCTACGGTCGGTCGCGTTGTGCAGGATGTTGGCGGTTTCGCTCATCTCGACCATGAAGGTCGAACGCCCGCCGGCCAGGTCGTCGCTGGAGCCGATGCGGGTGAAGATGCGGTCGACCAGCGACAGCTCGCAGCTGGCGGCCGGGACGAAGCTGCCGATGTGCGCCATCAGCACGATCAGGGCGGTCTGGCGCATGTAGGTGGACTTACCGCCCATGTTCGGGCCGGTGATGATCAGCATGCGCGTGCTGTTGTCCAGGCCCAGGTCGTTGGCAACGAACGGCGTGGTCAGCACCTGCTCGACCACCGGGTGGCGGCCCTGCTCAATGCGCAGGCACGGCTCGTCGGTAAAGCGCGGGCAGTTCAGGTCGAGGTTCAGCGCACGCTCGGCAAGGTTGCTCAGAACGTCGATCTCGGCCAGTGCGGCAGCGCTGTCCTGCAGGGGGGCCAGGTGGCTGATGAGGGTTTCCAGCAGCGCGTCGTAGAGCATCTTCTCGCGCGCCAGGGCGCGGCTCTTGGCCGACAGCGCCTTGTCCTCGAAGGCCTTGAGCTCGGGCGTGATGAAACGCTCGGCGCCCTTGAGGGTCTGGCGGCGGATATAGTCGCCCGGTGCCTGCTCGGCCTGCTTGGTCGGCAGCTCGATGAAGTAGCCGTGCACACGGTTGTAGCCGACCTTGAGGTTGGCCAGGCCCGTGCGGGCCTTCTCGCGGGTTTCCAGGTCGATGAGGAACTGGCCGGCGTTCTCGCTGATCGCCAGCAGTTCGTCCAGCTCGCTGTCGTAGCCGGCCTTGAGCACGCCGCCGTCGCGGATGACCGCTGGCGGGTTGTCGATGATTGCGCGTTCCAGCAGGCTGGCCAGCTCCGGGTAGGTGCCGGTAATGGCGGCCAGGCGTGCCAGGTGCGGCGCTTCCAGCTCGCTCATGGCGTTCTGCAGCTCGGGCAGGGCGCCGAGGGCGTCGCGCAGGCGCGCCAGGTCACGCGGGCGGGCATTGCGCAGGCCAATACGGGCGAGGATCCGCTCGATATCGCCGATTTCCTTGAGCTGCGGCTGCAGCTTTTCGAAGCGGTAGCCGTCGAGCAGGCAGCGGATCGAGTCCTGGCGTGCCTGTAGCACCTTGAGGTCGCGCAGCGGGCGGTTCAGCCAGCGGGTCAGCAGGCGGCTGGCCATGGCGGTCTGGCAGCGGTCGATCACCGATTGCAGGGTGTTGTCGCGGCCGCCGGCCAGGTTGACGTCCAGTTCCAGGTTACGGCGGCTGGCGCCGTCGAGGATCACCGTGTCATCCAGGCGCTCGTGGCGCAGGCTGCGCAGGTGCGGCAGGGCCGTACGCTGGGTTTCCTTGGCGTAGGTCAGCAGGCAGCCAGCGGCGCCGATTGCCAGGGTCAGCTTGTCACAGCCAAAGCCCTTGAGGTCCTTGGTCGCGAATTGCTGGCACAGGGCCTTACGCGCCGAATCGCGGTCGAAGTCCCACGGCGCGCGGCGACGGGCACCCGGGCGTTTCTCGGCGGGCAGGTCGCGCGGCCAATCGTCGGGGATCAGCAGCTCTACCGGGTTCAGGCGCTCGAGCTCGGCCAGCAGGTTTTCCCAGCCTTTGATCTCCTGCACGCTGAAATTGCCGCTGGTGATGTCCAGCACCGCCAAGCCGAACAGGCGTTCGTCACCGAGCAGGGCGGCGATCAGGTTGTCTCGGCGCTCGTCGAGCAGGGCCTCGTCACTGACCGTGCCGGGGGTGATGATGCGCACCACCTGGCGTTCCACCGGGCCCTTGCTGGTGGCCGGGTCGCCGATCTGCTCGCAGATCACCACCGATTCGCCAAGCTTGACCAGCTTGGCCAGGTAGCCCTCCAGCGAATGGAATGGAATCCCGCACATGGGGATCGACTGGCCGGCCGACTGACCGCGCGCGGTCAGGGTGATGTCCAGCAGTTTCGCGGCTTTCTTCGCATCTTCGTAGAAGATTTCGTAGAAGTCGCCCATGCGGTAGAACATCAGCTGGTCCGGGTGCTGATTTTTCAGCTTCCAGTACTGCTGCATCATTGGGGTATGGTCGGAAAGACTGGACATTCAAGGCCTTACAGCTGTGCGTCTATTAGACAATTGCGAAACGTCTAATACTACAGCATTTCGAAAGCGGCCCGAAGATCCGATTTTGATGGCTCTTTAGTGGCATTTTGCACGATTTGGCATAGCGTTTGCTGTGGATAACCTGTGGAGTCAAATTTCGAACGCTGTGCACAACCTTTTGTCTGACCTAGTGAAAAAGCTGAAAAAATGTGCTTTTCTCACCATGGGTGTGTTGATAGTATCGCCGCCCACCAAACGCGTATGGACACGTTGGACCGGAGCCTAAAATCATGCAAAACGCACGAACCAATTTTGAAGCTGGGTTTGCCCTTCTTAAGATCCCCTATTCGCAAACCCCCTATCAGCAGGTCCCGCCTGGCACTGCCGACATGTTCAAGAAGGCATCCGTGCTACAGGACTCCAACGTTTCCTATGCTGTAAACGCTTTCGAGACCATCACTAAGCGCTGATGCTTCTTTAGGTACTAAGCCCGGCGCTGCCGGGCTTTTTTATGGATGATCGTATGCCGAGCTGGAATGAAGTATTACAAGAAATCATTGTTGAGCAGCAGATGGGGGCGCAGGACAGCATCGATCGTGTAAGACGCCGGTATATCTCCCGCCTCCACCAGCACACCGGTCGCAACATCATCTGCTATTACTCCGGATGGCTTCAGAAGCCCGGCTTCAGCTTGTCGAGCGTGAATGACGACGACAAGAACGGGTTCATGAACGCTGTTTATCAGATGGATCGAAGCAAAGGCTTGGACCTGCTCCTCCATACGCCGGGCGGCAACATTGCTGCGACTGAGTCGATCGTTCATTACCTACGCCAGATGTTTGGCACTGACATCCGCGCCATCATCCCGCAGATTTCTATGTCGGCGGGGACCATGATTGCCTGCGCTTGCAAAGAATTGGTGATGGGGAAGCAGTCGAACATCGGCCCGTTCGACCCTCAATTTGGCGGCATTCCAGCATACGGCGTACTGGAGGAGTTCCAGAATGCAGTGGAGGCGGTCAAAGCTGACCCTGGTTCGATCCCTATCTGGCAAGCTCTCATTGCCAAGTATCACCCATCTTTCCTAGGGGAATGCGAAAAGGCTATCGAGCATGCTGGCGACATCGTCAAGATGTGGTTGATCAGCGGCATGTTCAAGGATGATGACGACGCGCTTACGAAGGCTGAAGCAATCGTCACTGCGCTGAATGATCACGCGGGCACAAAAACGCACGAGCGGCACCTGCACATGGATGACGCTATCGGCTTTGGGCTCAAGGTCACAGCTCTTGAAGGTGACCAGATTCTGCAGGATCTAGTGCTGACCGTACACCATGCGTATATGCACACACTTGCGTCCTCGAACGCGGGGAAGATCATCGAGAATCAGTCAGGGCAGGCGATCATTCAGTTTTCCGCTTAGCTTTCGGCATAGCAGGAGGCTGCGCTACGTCAATCTCGCGAAGCCGCAAGTATCGCTTCGTCATCTTGGCGTCAGTGTGGCCGCCGAGCTTCTGAGCGTCATTTCCCTGCTTGTCAGTGTCGGTCAGTGACTTGGCCCGGAGGTCGTGGATAGTGGCTCCTGTGACTTTTGCCTTTTCGCATGCTTTCTTGAAGGCATCCTTGACCGTCTCGTAGGAGACCGGCTTGCCGCCGCCGCGGGTGCAGAACAGTGTGAGCCCGCGCACCTTTCTGGGGATGGCCTTGGCCCTGGCGATCAGCTGCTCAAGGTCCGGTGTCATGCCCACAATGAGCTTGGCGCCGGTCTTCTGCTGGTCGAAGGCAATGCCCTTGTCGCTGATGTCCGAGAGCTTGATGGCCAGCACGTCGCCAATGCGCTGCCCTGTCAGGTAGCACATTTCAAGGATCGAACGGATGTACGGAGACGCCGCGTCGCAGATAGCTGCAAACTCCTCGTCGGTGATGTACCGGTCCCGTTTCTTCTCGCTGTGTCGCTTGATTCCGGTGCAGGGGTTGGAATCGACGATCTGCTGTTCCAGCGCGTAGGCGAACACCATCCGGAGGAACGAGATCACCCGGTTGGCCATGTTCGGGGTGTCGGACATATGCAGCTTCAGCGCTGCAACGTGCCGTGGCAGAACCTGGCGGGGTTCAAACTCGGCCAGGTGATGCTTCAGCTTTGCCGAGGCTGCCTCGTATTGCTTCACGGTGTTTACTGCTAGCCGCCCACGCATGGCGTCCAACGCTTCGTCGATCAGCTTGGGCATTCCGCCTTTGCCCTTGCCGCCCATGATCTTGGCGTAGGCGAGTAGGGCGCCCTGATAATCGCTATCAAGGCGCTCCCACTTCCCTTTCTTCACCAGGTAGTAGGCGCCGTGCTTCATGTACATGCACGGCGGCAGGTGCCTATCCTTCTTTCGCGGCCTCATCGGTCGTCCCTTCTATCAAAACCGGAGTTCCGGTCCTTTCTTCTCAGCATGCCCGCCCAGACGGGCGAGCACGACTTGTCTCAGCACCTTCGGCTTCCCGTCGGCGCCCAGCACATACCCAAATTTCTCTGCCTGCAACCAGCGGACCTGGTCCTTAGGGCGGAGGTAGCCCGTCATGTCGGCTACCTCATCCGGTGTCATGAACATGGTTTCTCTCCACGCCGCCGGTGGCGGCAGGTTGGTGGTCAGTCGCAGCTGCTCGAGCTGGATCCGCTATCGCCGGAGCTGCTGCTGTCGCTCGACGAATAGCTGCTCCCGCTGTCGTAGCTGCTGTAGTCCCGGCTGGTGCAGGCACTGCTGGAGCGCGCCGGCTCGTAGCTGTCCGTCAGGTGGGTGGGGTACATGGGGCTGACCGGGCTCATGGGGTTGAGCGGGTCGAGCATCGGGTCTTGCCGACCGGATGCCGGGCTGTGGCCACGGGCATACCCGGTCGGGCCGAGCGCGGCGCGTTGTGCCGGCTTCTTCCTGCGCTTGAACAGGCGGGCCAAGAAATTGAGCATGAGTCTCTCCATGCCCGCGCATGTCGGCGGGCTTGAGTTGCAGGTGGAGGGGTTAGGCTGCTGGGCGCTTCATGAAGGTGATCCAGTGCGTCTTTTCGCGCTTGCCGGACTTATGGCCAAACAGCGGCTTTTCGTGGGTTAGGGCCAACAGCTCGCTGACCAGCACCTGGGTTTCGTTCCACTTGAAGATCAGGATCCCCTCGGGCTCCAGCACGCGGAAGCATTCGGCAAAACCTTGGCGGATGTCCTCCCGCCAGTCGCTGGTGAGCACCCCGTACTTGGCCCTCATCCAGCTGTCCACGCCGGCGCGGGTAAGGTGCGGGGGATCGAAGACGACCAAGCGGAACGTTGAGGCCGCGAAAGGCAAGTGCCGGAAGTCCATGAGCACATCAGGCTCGACCTTCAGTACCCTTCCGTCGCACAGCAGGTGCTCTTCGTCGCGGATGTCGCCGAACAGGGCGCGCTGATCTTCCTTGTCGAACCACATCATGCGGCTGGCGCTGCAGGGATCGAGGACTTTGGCCACAGCGCTCATCGCGGCGCCTTCCATACCAGGTAGGCCATGTACATCAGGGGCAGGATCATTGCTTCTTCTCCTGTGCGCGGCGTACAACGCCATCCATGATCGCGATCGACATGCGCCGGCGCTCTTGCACCGCAGGGCTGTCCGGGTCTTGGTTCGGGCCGAGGTACGACTTCGGGTCTTTCGCCATGGCGCCCTTCACTCGAGTGAAGTTCTCGTCGCGCTGCCAGAGGCTGCTCCAGACCAAAATCGGTTTCTTGCCCTTGTGTTCGCCCTCGGCCAGCTTCCAGATAGCCTGCCGGTCGAAGGTCATTAGGATGTCCATGACGCACACTGCCAGGCGCAGCTCGTCGTAGTCGGGGCGCTCGCCGGATCGGGCGTCTTCGATGATCTGCCCGAGTGTTCTCATGGCCGATCCCCCGCGGCCAGAGCTTCAGCCTTTAGTGAGGAGTACGCCACGCCATCCAGCGCGCTGTCTTCGTGGAATTTGCCGGGGTTCTGCCACTGGCGCACATCCTTCAGAACCTGGAGCAGCAGCCACCCTTCGGCCTCTGTGAGGTCGCGACCGGTGATGGCGTTGAATGCCTGCACGGTGCGGCCCATGCTGCGCTCGCCGCCCGGGGCGTCGTACTGCTTGCCGCGCTCGGCCTGCACATCAATGGCGGCTTGCAGGAAGTAGGTGGAGTTCTTGGGCTCCACTCGGGCGGTCAATGCGATAGTCGCACTAGCCTCGCACTGCGTGGGATTATCGGCACGCAGCTGGGCAATGACTTCCTTGTGGTGCTCGATTTCCCTGCGAAGGGATGCGTTTTCCATGTACTTGTCCATCAGAGCTCATACCTCTCTTCAATCCAGCGCCCAGGCGCCAGAGCGGGTGTAGGTTCGGGTTGGGTTTCGTGCGGCGAGAGCTGGCGCTGGTTGCCGGCCTGCAGCTGGCTGTCGGGGATGCAGCTGATGCCGATCCCCATACCTGCGCTGGCGACCCAGCAGGTGACTGCACGCTCGCTGTCGTGGATGCGCTCGACGTAACGTGGCAAAGGGTCTGCGCTGGCGCCGGTGGCCAGCAGCAGGAGGAAGAGGGCGAGGCGGGTCATGGCTGTCTTACCTTCTCGAAGTGGAAGACGACCCCGGCGCCGGTCTCGGCGATCAAGCCGTAGGCCTTGGCCAGGCGGTAGATAGGGTGGTACTGGTTGAGGCTGTTGACATGGCCGGCAAGCCAGCGGCGCCAGTCCTCAAGCTGCATGCGGGACTTACTCAGGTTGCAGGGCACGCAGGCCGGCATCATGTTGGCCACGTTGTGGTTCTGCAGCTGCTCGGCCACGCGCTTATCGGGCAACCGGATCACCGGGGCGAAGTGGTCAGCGTGCCAGCGCTCGCCCAGGTCGTTGCCGCAATAGGCGCAGCGGCCGCCGTACTTCAGGCGGACCTGCTCGCGCTCAGCTTTCTTCAGGCGCACGGGTGCTCCTTGGCCGCCATATCGCGGCAGTGAATAGAGGGGAGAGGGGTTACAGCGGGGTGGAGTACAAATGTGCTCTTGTCGAGGTGCAGTCAATCAACCGCTGGTGCAAGGCTCAATTCGATCAGGATTTCGCTGACTAGGCCGCGCAGGTTGTCGCTTGGGCAGGCAAAGGTGTCTTGGTTGCCTTGGGTGTAGTTGTCGAAGACAGAAAGAGCCTTGAGCCATTGCTCCTCGCCGAGCTCCACCTGGTACGGCCCGGTATCGAAAAAGTATCCTGAAGGCGGATCCTGCTCGTCATCGCAACATAGTTCGGCTTTGATGCGCGCCGGCAGCGAAACGGCGTGGCAACCACCCTCAATGGCAAGCAATGCCTCAGCAAGTAGTGCATCCAGCTTGGCAGCACGGTCGCGAAGCCCGCGGGCCTCATCACTCAAGGCTGAGCGCTCATCCTCGCATTCGCGAAGCTCCTCACGACAAAGCAGGTATCGATCTTCGTCGCTGAATAAGCCAGACCTCTCCGGCTGCTTGGCTGGACTGCAGACGGTTGTCATCGGGCCGAACGGAATCATTGGCTTGCCAGTTGAAGTAGCATCCCGCTCCGCCTCTTCTTTAGTCCACCAGATGGCAGTATCAACTATCCACGCTATAGGCTCGGCGTGGGGCTGCGGGGCAGCGCGGTTGTTCCACTCTTGCACCGCCTGGTCATGTCCTGGCTGATCCTCGCATTCGTGCTGCTGAACCCCAACTGGCCCGCGAGCAAGGCAAGCAGAGTGCTTGCCCGTGCGGCCCTGGCAGATGACTACTGAGGCATCGCTGTCCAGTTGCTCTACAAAGGCGTCTTGCTGGCCGCAGTACGGGCACGGCTGCAGCTTTACGGCCATCTTGGTGTTGCTGGATCGGTTCTCTGTGGGCATGGGTAACTCCGGCCTATGCGGCTTTCAGAAGAGCTTCGATTACGCGTTGTCCCGCCAGCGGCGGTACCGCGTTGCCGGCCATATGCATGGTCAGCCGGTGGTTGTCCGGGCGCAGGGTGCCAGCAGGGAACGACATGGCGGCCAGGGCCTCGCTGGCGCTGAGCATCCGCATGCGGTCGCCGTCGACCAAGGCCCAGCGGTCCAGGGTGGTGATGGTTCCGATCGGCCGGTTGATATCGCGGCCGATGGTTCCAGATCCTTTGCCGTAGTAAGGCATGATGAAGCGGTCGCCGAAGCGCTGGCGGCCGTTGCGCACCCTTTCGAGAGTGGCCTGGGCCCGGCCTGGCTTCTCGATCTGCGACCAACGCCCGGCGTCGAAGTCGAGGAAGCTGCTGGCCGGAACGTGCTCGCACTGTTGCAATTGCAGCTGAATCGGCGCTTTGCTCTTGGTACAGATCAGGAACAGGCGCACACGGTGCTGCGGGACGCCCAGGTCGGCACAATCTACGATGTGCGGCGCGACCTGGTAGCCCAGGCGCCGCATCGCATCTACCCAGCTGGGGTAGAGCACCCAGTTCACGAACTCGGGCACGTTCTCGACCACCCAAGCATCCTGATCCAGTACTTCAGCAGCAGATGGCACCGCCCAGGCTGTTGACCGCGAAGCATCATGCTCTGGATTGCCGTTCTTTTTGCCGCGTGCCTTTGCGTGGCCCTGGCAGCATGGGGAGGCGATCCCGATATCCGAGCGTGGCACCGCCGCCCAGTTGGCCTGGTGCAGGTCCTGGCAGACGTGGTCGGTGTCCTGGTGATTGGCTGCGTGCCACTTCACGGCCTCTGGCCAGTGGTTTGCTGCCCAGAGAACCTGAACGCCTGCGGCGCGCGTGCCGGTGCTCCATCCGCCCATACCGGCGAATAGGTCGATTGCTGTGGTCATGGTATTCCCTTACGCCAGCTGCAGTTGGGCTTCGCCGCCTGTGGCCAGCCCCGGGTTCAAATCGACCCGCTCACCAGCCAGCAGGCCGGCGATATGCGCATTCAGGTCAAGCTCAACCTCCCGCGTTTTCCGAGCCTTGCCAATCTCGCGACCCGAAAGAAACTGCTCGATCAGGGCCTGGTCCTGCGCCTCCACGGCCAACAGGTCTCGGCCAGTGGATTGCATACCTATTGCCGGATCTTCCTCGCCGCGCGGTACCAACAGATGGATCTTTTCGTACACGGCCGAAACCCAGGCCAGTGCAAAATGGTCGCCTGCGGTCTCAGGGGAATAGTGGCTGCGCTGCTCGCCTTTTCGCACCCGAGATACGTATTCGCGACGAGCAATTGTCAGCTTTGTCAGCAGCGCTTCGTATGCATACATCGCGATCTGTGGCGCGGGATTCACCCCCACATACAACTCGCGCTCAACGACTCTTCGAGTAGATTTGCACCACTGTCGCTGAGAGAACGAGCGAACGCTAAACGCCTCTCCGACAATCGCGCCCAGCTGTCGATCCCAGGTTGGGCGTCGCTTGGGTCTTGAGCTTTCCGATTCGACCTCGCCCACATCGCTGAGATGAACATCAATCTCGGTGAGGCGATACTCGCGCATCAGCGCCTGAGCCTGGCGCATGGCAGTAGCCGCCTCGGTTTCGTTCGAGCTTTTCGAGAGGGCCAGGCAGCGCTTGATCTTGCGGATGATCCGTTCAAGCTTGCTTTCGTCGTGCCGATGTTCGGTCATGTCTTTGTCCTAGCGTGCAGGCGCCGCCCTCGCCGGGGAGGCGTTATCGTTGAATAGGGGAAGGTGATGGGGGCGGCGCGGGAGAGTCAGGCAGCGAGGCGCTTCTTCTCGGCGCGGCGCTGAGCCAGCTGGAGCCGCAGGGCTTCCTTGTAGCTGGCCTTGGCCGCCTTCATGGTCGGAGCCCACTCACCAGCAACTTCAAGGGTCTGGTAGGGCGACCAGTAAGCAAATCTGGTAGGGCGACGATGCTCGCAGTAGGCGCTACCGCGGGGGTAGCGCACCATCCGGTATTCGTAGTTTCCCCAGTCGCCGCGCTGCTGGATCTGGGGCTGATTGATCCCTAGGAAGTGCGCGAAGCCGTCATAGCACTCGCACTCGTCGAGATAGGCATCGAACCTAGTGTACTTTCTCGGAGGCGGCGGCGGGGGCAGCTTGGTCAGCGCAAACTGCCTCCCTTCAGGCGTTGCCCGGTACACCACGTCATTCGCACCACAGAACGCTGGCGCCTTGCCTCGAGTCATCAGTCCTGCCTCTACCAGCACATCAAGGTTGTTGGCGTCGTCATAGCCGGGGCTGGTGAGGAAGTAGTTTCTGCCGCCAGTGCGGCTGCCTGGATTGAGGCCCAGGGTATGCCAGAGCAGGTTTAGCTGCTTCTCGGTGGCTTCGATCATGGTTTTCTCCATGCCAAGGCAACGGCCCCGGGGTTCGGGGCCGCAGGATGGATTACTTGGCGTCAAAGGTGCCCAGGGACAGCTTCGCCGCAGACCCAACCTTGGCGTCGAGCACAGCCTTGAACTCTTGGGCGATGGCTTCGCGCTGTGCCTCTTCGCCGATCCAGCGCAGCTTTAGCACCGGTTGCGAACCGCCAGTGATGACGGATACGCGCAGGCGGATTACTTGCTCGCCCAAGCCTTCGAACGGAATGACCTTAAAGTCCAGCCACGCCGGCAGGGTTTCTTTGCTGCTGGCCTCGATCTGGTCCATGGTGCTGCGGCTGGCGCGGGTTTCACCCACGGCGTGATCGCTCTCCGACGAGGCCTTCACGGTGATAGTGCGGACCGCAGCAATGGCCTTGGCGATCGACATGGTGGCGCCGTTCTCATCAGACGCCGCCAGATGCTGATTCCAGTCTTCGATCCAGTCGCTCATGGTCTTTTGTGCCAGGCTCTGGCCACAAACCGCCTGTACGGCTGCGAAGGCAGCTGAAGCCTTGAGGCGCAGCACGGCGCGATCATCGGCGTGGCCTGGATTATCGGCGGTGCCGATGTTGAACAGCACGACACAGCTCATAGCGTCCTGGTCGATGAAACCTCGGGCCGCTGGCGCGGCGCGCTCGACGACGTAGGCGCTGTAGTCGGCCAGCGAGTGCGTCGCGTAGGTACCGCGGAAGCGACTGCGGCCAAACTGGAAGCGTTCCAGGTCGATCACAGTGGCACTGTCCGGAACGATGACGGTAGGGGTGTTGGTGTCCAGGGATTTGCCGGCGGCCGCCAAGACCTGATCGCCGATGAGCTGCAGAGCTTCTTTGCTGAAAGACATTCGCTTTTTCCTTGTAGGTTCTGTGAGTTACGAGCGTGGGTGTACAGGTGCTTCGTCACGGGTGAAGAGCTGGTCGTGCTTTTCGGGGAACAGGGAGAGCTTGCCGCCGGTGCCGACATGCATCGGCGTGTCGAGGCTGGTGTTCTCACTGCGGGTGCCGCGCTTGGTGGGGGCCTTGTACTCAAGCTTGTGCTTGATCTTGACCTGGCTGGACTCGCCGACTCGGCTGAAGTCCAGGGTGATGGTTACCTTGCCGGCCTTGCCGTGATCCACCACGCCGGCGGCGACCTCGGACAGGGCGTGACCGACCTGGCTGGCGAAGGCACCGCCGTTCAGCTCTTCGAGGAACTCGGCAGTATTGGTTGGGGTGGACATTGCTTCGACTCCTTGGGGTGGATGCCGCTAGGCGGCAAAGTGATGTGCTGCTGGCGCCGGCCGTGCCGGGCGCGCGCGGTGATGCGTTTCATGCTGCTTTCTGCTGATTCCAGGCGCCGACAGCGGCAAAGATCTTTGCGGCCTCTGCTTCGTCGAGCGTTGTGTCTATGGGTATGGCGATCCAGCCGGCCGCCACCAGGTGTTTGGGGTTGGCTGTGGCCCGCAGGTCGGTGTAGGTAGCCTCGATTACATCGGTCAGGTGCTCGGCCCGGTAGTTGCCCTGTGGAGCGACCTCGATCGATTTGTGGTAACGCTCGCCGAACTCCGTCCGGCACAGCACGCTGAGGTAAATGGTCCAGCGGTGCGGGATGTCGCAGACGGCGTCGACGACCTGGCGCAACCGGATCTGCTTGAGGTTCTTCCAGTTCAGCAGCACCTGTTGGCCGCTCGGGTCAATGTTCACCACGGCGGCGTGGTTGGCAGAGACCAGCGCCCGGCAGGTCCGCTCCAGGCGTGCCCGCATGTTGTGGGGCTTGCGCTTGCTCATTGCATGCCGCCTTGCTTGCTCGCCGCGCCTGCCTCCATCGCATCCACAAACCGCATGGCCGCCCGGTAGCTGTAGGCAAAACCCTGTTTTGCGCCGGTGGCGATCTCCACCACATCCCACGTCGTGCCGTTGCCAGATGCCTGATAGCGCGGAGCTGACTGGCCGACCTTGGCGTGCGCCTCGGCCCTCACTGACTTGCTGCGCTCGAGCAGGGCCGCGAGCACGGCAATCCTCTGCTCGAAGGCAGGGTGCATTGCTGTCTGCATGGGGTGATCCTCGGTAGGGTCAGGCGTGATGCTCGTAGGCCTCGGCCTTGCGAACGATTCGAACTTGGGCGGTGCGGCGCTCAGGGGCGCGGCGGTCGCGGCGCATCGGGTCGCTGTCGTCGATCACCGCATGCATGGCGATGAGACTGGCGAGCATGATGCAGAGCGGGCTGATGATCTGGCGTCGCATGGCCTCGGCGACCATGGCGGCGCGCCGGGCAACCTTGAGCTTCAGCATTGCATCGCCGATGCGCTTCTCTACGCCGCTTTCGCTGATGCCGAAGTGCTTGGCGATCTCTTTCGTGGTGAAGCCCTGGGCAACCTCCAGAAGGCATTGAAGTTCGCGAGGCGCCAGGCCTCGGCCGAGATGGCCTATCCATGCGCCGATAGTGATCGTGTCCATGATTGATCTCGGGTGTGATTTCCCGTCTGGCCCTGTCGCCAAGGCCAGCCAGTGAAATCTGCCGCGACCCGCTACTGGCGTCAGTTGCGCGGCAATCTTCTGGTTGTTCCTCCAGCCGCGGGCCTTTCGGCTAGTTCTCCCGCTGGATAACTGCATTGGCGCTTTACGCTGCACGCCCGGGGCAGTTGCCACCCCTCTGGACCGTTGAGGCCTGTCCATCGCTGCCTTCGTTGCTGGCCGGTGTTGATCCGGCATGGCCCTAATATCACGCATTGTGTTTATTCGTGTCAACACGATATGTGATTATTTTTATCAAAGGCAATAAAAAGCCCAGCGCTTGGCCGGGCTTCAGGTGGGATGGGGGTGCGTTACCAGAGGACTGAGGACCAGAAGACCTTCCCGAGGATGATGATCTCTTTGCTCACCATCTCTTCGGCGCTGTACTCCTCGTCGGGATGCTCGTCGCGATTAAAGCTTCGCATGCGTATACCTCCGCCAGGGAGCCTGTATAGGGTTTTCACGCGTAGCTGGCCGCCATGGTTGATAGCGTACATCTTGCCATCAACGACATTGGTAGCGCCTTGGTCAACACCTACCGTGCTGCCGTCTGGCAACACCGGCTCCATGCTATTCCCGCCAACTGTAACGCATACCGCCTCACTGGGCTGTACGTTCTGGCGCCGTAAAGTGAGTTTGCCAAACCTGAGTCGGCGCGTGTGGGACTGCTCAACAACGGTGCGGCCTTGGCCTGCCGAAAGCTCTACCTCTTTCAGGTATGGCACATAGACCTCGTCCTCATCCAATGGCGTGTCGTCATCCCAGACTTCAATCGGGCCCAGCATCGTAGCGTTCGCCTGGACAGCATTCTGGGCAGGATCCGGAGCGCTCGGCTTGTAGTCCAGGATGATCTCAGATTCGTCGACGCCTAGGGCTTTGGCGATCAATCGCAGATCGGCCAGCGATGGCTCGCGGCTGTCTGCTTCGTAGTTACCCACTCGCGATTGGGATTTCCATCCGCAAGCGGTAGCCAGCGCCGCCTGGGAAAGTCCCGCGGCCTTGCGGTGGCGTTTGATTCGTTGTCCGAGGGTTTCATTCATGGCCGCGATTTTAATCACGTTATGAAATGTCGTGCTTTCACTCTTTGTGATTGCCATTAACACGATGCGTGTTTATCCTGAGCGCAAGTCAACGAGGAACCCCTATGAACAACATTCGCAAAATCCGAAAGGGGGCGGAGATCAGTCAGGCAGCGCTTCGGCGAGCACTCAACTGGAACCAGTCGCGTGTCGCCAACTATGAGGCTGGCCGCCGCAGCCCAGGTCTGGAAGAGGCTCGGAAGATCGTGTCGGCGCTGAACTCTCTGGGCGCTGTCTGCGGCCTGGACGATGTTTTCCCGCCCCCAGCCTGTGACAAGTCTGCGGCCTGACGAGATGAATTATGCGTGACCTGGCCTTGCGCCAGTAGTGGTGCCGCCCTGCTGTTCATCCGTCCAGTACCTGAATGGCAGGCATAAAAAAACCGGGTGGCAGCCCGGCTTCTTCAACAGCAAGTAACGAGGTCGATTATGCACTCTGCAATGGATGCAAGCAACACCGCACCCCTGGCCGTTTCGCACCAGAAAGCCTACCACCAATCCGCCGCACTCCATGCCGCGCGAATGATTCGCCTCCAGTACGCAGCCACCTCGAAAGCCGCACTCCGTCGTGAGTGTGTCGAGCACCTGCGGGCATCGTTGTGCGGAGGTGGCGTGTGAGCACCGTCACCACCATCCAACCGAAAAGCGGATTCACCCGAATGGACAACGACCTGTACGAGGCCCTGATCGGGGCTGAGCTGTCAGGCCGCGAGCTTCGTGTCGCCCTGGCAATCCACCGCCAAACCGCTGGTTACAACCTTGAGAGCGCCTGCATCGCTGCGTCGTACATCGCCCAGATGTCCGGCATCCGTCGCGAGGATGTGTCTCGCGCAATCTCCGAGCTGCTTCGCCAGGGTGTTATTCACCGTGAAGGCGGTAGCCGTAGTCCGATCGGTTTCGCCCCAGTCGGCGAGTGGAAGATCGACAAGAAAAACACCCATCCGAACAAGCCAAAAGAAGTGCCACAGTGTGGCGTTTCCAACACGTCCAATGTGGCGTTCCTGACACACAATAAAGAAAGAAATACAAATACTACTCCTGACGGAGTAGTCGTCGGCGCCGAGGGTCAATCCGCTCAAGCGAAACCTCGTCGCCAGAAGCCAGCGATGGAGTCGTGCCCGTACCAGGCCATTGTCGACCTGTACCACCAGGCTCTCCCTGAACTGCCAGCAGTCGCAATCCTGAACGACACCCGCAAGCGTGCCCTGCAGGCCCGCTGGCGCGAAAGCGACGTGCACCGCGATCTGGGCTTCTGGGCTGATTACTTCTTCCAGGTGAGCATATCCGCTTTCCTGATGGGCAAGGTCGAAGGCCGTAACGGCTCGAAGCCATTCCGCGCCACGTTCGACTGGCTGATTGCCCCGTCCAACTTCGTGAAGGTGGTGGAGGGCAATTACCATGCATGAGCCCTACAACGCTGAGGCCGAGCACGGCCTGCTGGGCGCCATGCTGCAGCGCCCGGAGCTGATCGACACCCTGTCCGATGACCTGTCGCCCGAGTCGTTCTACTTCGCCGAGAACGCCGAGGTGTTCCGGGGGATCCAGGCTCTGCGCGCTGCTGGCAAGGCCGTCGACTTGCTTACCGTCGCCGACCAGATCGGCGTGCTGCACAACGGGGAGCGCGCCCTTGGGCACTGCGCTTCCCTGGTCCACAACACCCCGAGCGTGGCTAGCGCTGGCACCTACGCTGGCATCGTTCGGGATCGAGCCATTGAGCGTGCCTTGTACGAACTGAGCGACCGCACCCTGGAGATCGTGCAGGGCAGTGGTGACATTCAGGACAAGATCGCGGCCGTGCAGGCGGCGGCCATGGGCATCGACGCTGGCAGTGACGGCGATGAGGTCGTGAAGGCCGCAGACCTGATGGCTGACCAGCTGGAGGTATGGCAGGAGCGTCACGACCGGCTGTCACGTGGCGAGACGCTGATCGGCTTGTCGACCGGCTTGGCTGACCTGGACGAGAAGCTGGGGGGCCTGCAGCCTGAGCAGCTGATCATCGTTGCGGGTCGCCCCGCCATGGGTAAGACCACCTTGGCCATGGGCTTTGTGCTGGACGCCGTGGTGCGCCAGAAGAAGTCCGGACTGGTCATCAGCCTGGAAATGAGCAAAGGCCAGCTGATCGACCGCGCCGTCGCCGCCGAAGGCCGGATCCCGCTCAACCTGATCAAGAACGGCTCAGCCTGTGAGTCGCATGGCGCCGAGTTGTGCGCTGCAGCGGCCAAGCTGAAGCACGCCAACCTGTTCATCGCCGACCGCGCCGCCGCCACGGTCGGCCGCATCCGCTCGCTGGCACGCCGGCACAAGATGCGGTACGGCCTGGACATCCTGATGGTCGACTACCTGCAGCTGATGGACGGCGAGGGCGGCAACCGCACTGAAGCGGTCAGCAGCATCAGCCGCGGCTGCAAGCTGCTGGCCCGCGAGCTGGGCATTCCGGTGGTGCTGCTGAGCCAGCTTTCCCGCAAATGCGAGGAGCGCCCGAACAAGCGCCCAGTGAACTCCGACCTTCGCGAATCGGGGGCAATCGAGCAGGACGCCGACGTGATCCTGTTCGTGTACCGCGACGAGGTCTACCACGAAAACAGCGAGTTCAAGGGCGTCGCCGAGATCATCGTCGGCAAAGGTCGCGATATCGAAACCGGCACCGTCCGCGCAGCCTTCCTCGGCCAGTACAACCGTTTCGAAACCCTCTCGGCCAGCTGGCAGCCGCCAGTCAAGGCCCCAAGCCAATCCGAGCGGCCGTTGTCGGCCCGCTATGCACGCAAGGAAGTCGCATGACAGTACCCGCCCTTCGCCCGTTCAAGGCCAAAGCGGCTCGCGCCAAGCCCGTCGACAGGGAAGGGCAGGAGCAGGCCGCGCTGATGCAGGAGCTGCAGCTGCGCTACCCGCAAGCCTACAAATTGATCTACCACGTCCCGAACGGCGGGCACCGGGTCAAGGCCGTGGCCGCCAAGCTGAAGGGGCAGGGCGTCAAGGCCGGTGTTCCCGACCTGGTGCTGCCGATGGCGCGCGGTGGCTATTTCGGCCTGTACATCGAGTTCAAGGCCATGCCGCCGTTTGATGCGCCGGTTTCACCGAGCCAGGACGCTTTCCTGCAGGCGCTCGCCGATCAGGGCTATCTGGCCATCGTGTGCCGGGGCAACATCGACGCCGTCGAAGCCATCCGCGCCTACCTGCTGCTGCCTGCCACGGTGGCCGCATGACGGTCGTGGTCGCGCTTTCCGATGCCGAGCTGCGCCGCCGGGCGGATGATCTGGATGTCGTGCTGCTGCGCGACCCACGCCACCCAGGCCTGTACCTGCGCTTCACCGAGGATCGCCCGCGCGGCACCTGGTATCTCGTTGTGCGCAAGCAGTGGAACAAGATCGGCACCTACCCGGACCAGTCGGCCAAGGTTGTTTTGGCCTCGCTGCCAGAGATCCGCCAGCGCCTGCTGAGCGAAGGCAAGGCCGCCATCTCGGGCTGGCAGACGGTCGGCGAGCTGCTGGAGTGGTATGCGGATCGCGTCGAGCGCACCCGCAACCTGTCGAAGAGCCGGAGAGCCACGGCCAAGTCGGCCATTGCCTGCCACCTGCTGCCGCGTATCGGCGGCCTCGCCCTTGTTGCTGTGAGTCACAGTACCCTGGACAACCAGCTGATCTGGCCGATGCAGGAGCAGCTGTCGCTCGAGTACGTGCGCCTGGTGTTCGGCCTACTGATCGACGCCTTCCGCAAGGCTGCTGCCTTGGGGCTGATCGCCCGCAATCCCATGGCCGGGATCAAGTTCAGCGACTTCACCAAGGCCAAAATCAAAGCCCGCCCGGCGCGCCTGCGCGGGGTGCAGATTGAGGACCTGCTGAGCCAGCTCGCTGAGGTGATCACCGACGAGCCAGCCGACGCCATGCTGGCCCTGCTGATGCTCTGCCACGGCAACCGCCTAGGCGAGACCCGCCAGGCCCAATGGCCACACATCGCCCTGGCCATCCGCAACTGGCACCTGCCGGCGGAGAACACCAAGACCCGCGCCGAGCACTCGCTGCCGCTGACCGAGCAGGTGCGCGCGCTGCTGACCTGGTACCGCGAAACCCAGCGCGCCAAGGGCTACACCGGCCAGTACCTGTTCCCGGGCAAGAGCGGCAAGTGCCTGAGCGAGAAGCAGGCCTCGGAGGTGTTCACCCGCCTGGGTCAGGGTGAGTGGACCAGCCACGACCTGCGCAAGCTGGCCAGGACCTGCTGGGCCGACCAGGGTATCGACTTCCTGATCGGCGAGCTGCTGATCAACCACGCCATGGGCCACAACGTCCAGGCCTACATCCAGACCACTGCCGAGGAGCGCAAGCGCGCCGCCCTGGAGCAGTGGCACGCGTTTCTAGACAGCAAGGGTTTCGACCGTATTCACGGGTTGAAGGAGGGTAGAAACGCAATTTCGGGTAATTGCCTGGAGGCCGTGCAGCATGAGGGCTGCAAGGTGATTCAGGAATCAACCATAAGCGAGGATTCGAAATGAGCCAAGACAGCAAGATGCGCGATGACCTCCCAACTGTGATGGAGCAGGCAATCACTGGGCATCCGGGCTATGCAGAGTTCGCTGCCTGGTGCAAAAGCCAGCTGATTCACCCTCACCAGATCTATTTTCTGGTTTGGCGGGCGTCCCGGGAGGCTGTGGAGGTGAGTCTTCCATTGGCCACTGATGGGCAGATGTGGGTCTCCCAGGTAGTTGACTCCATTACTGCCCAAGGCTTGAAGGTGGCTGGATGAAGAAGAAGCACGGCCCAGCCTTCAAAAAGGCCGTGATCGAACTGGAAGATTGCCCTTTGTGCCGTGGGAGAGCGGTCACCAAGGGTTTGTTTCACGAACTGCCATGCGACCACTGCAACGCCTCGGGCTTTGTGGCGGCTGCTACCGGCGAGGCCCTGGCCCTGGATGAACTGGTGACCCAGCTCAGCATGAGGCTGCAGGCCGCGCTGCGGCAGATCGAGCAGTTGAAGAACCCTCAGGCATCCGGGCCTGAGGCGACATATCAGGGAAGCAACCGGCGCGGCGCCGGCGGCACCAACTACACCGGTGATTGAGGGGGAAGGACATGAGCAATCTAGAGAAGACGGCCGAGTATCTGCTGGAGCACTGGGGCCGTTGGGTGGTGCTGGGGTCAGGGGTTTCCTGCTGCGCATCGCGAGAGAACACCATCCTCGATCCGATGATCACCGACGACGATGCGTTGTTCATTGATCGCTTGGTCGGGCGATTGAACAAGCGCTACCCCGAATGCGGCCAGGTCATCATCAAATACTACTCCTCGCGAGACACCGCCCTCAGGGATGTGGGGAAGAAGCTGGGCTTCGGCGAGGAGAAGACTCGGCAGCTGTGGAAGGCCGGTGTGGCCTGGGTTGATGGTGCTCTGGATATTCGGCGTGAGGCCGCTTGACATCCCCGGTCCTCATCCGTATCTTTCATGTTACTTTGCGGTAGGTGCGCGAGAGCAAACTCGCCATCACCGACAACCACCATAGAGCCTCGGCATTTTGTCGGGGCTTTTTCGTTTTTCGGCTCCACCACACCCATCGCTCCGAGCTGGGAGTGCTGTTGGGGCCGACCTATCTGAGGCTCGCCATGTAGGTGGGCCTTTTCTGTTTCTGGAGAAAGCTCATGAGCGATCAGGCGGAGCGATACAAACAGGCGGTGGTGGACGCGGTAGTCTCTGGCGATTTCGATCGATTGGAGTCAGCGCTGCGTCGTCTGTCAAAGTGCGATGGAAGCGTCTTCCTGAACACTACCAAGCAACTGCTGAATACCGAGCAAGCGAAGTCCTTTTCCATCATGGCAACGGTCGACTTTCTCAACACTCTCTCGCCGTTCTTTTACGAAGATCAGGCTGTCTATGGTGCTGCATACACCGATGGCAACTGTTTCATGATGAAGGATGCGCACCGTTCCGGTGTTGGGATTGCGCGTGAAATGGTGCGCCCTATCGTGGAGAAGGCGCGAGCAGAGTATGACGCCGCCGTTCTGAAGCGAGTGCAAGACCTCAAGGCCGAGATTCGAGAGCTGGATAGCCTGCTGTATGGACACTCTTCCGCAGACTACAAGCTGATCAACTTCGGTGTCAGCGAGCTGCTGAAAGGCCAAGCGCTTCTGCTTGCTGCAGCTGCCTGCAGCCAATAAAACCACGCTCCCTGCAACGGGAGGAATCGAGATGCCAAACATGCCCGAGAAGGATCCTGGCCTGTGGGCCGCTGTGCTCGCCTGGGTGCTGGCTCACCAGCCTCAGCTGTATGCCGCTGGCCTGTCGGTCGCGATTGCTGCGCTCCGAGTTGTATATGGAGGTGGCAGCCGCCGGCAGATGGTGCTGGAAGGCGCGCTCTGCGGCCTCATCACTCTGGCCTTGGTGCCGCTGCTGGAATGGATGGGGCTGCCGCAGGGCATGGCCACATTCGCAGGCGGCGCTGTCGGGTTCATGGGAGTTGAGAAGCTGCGCGGCTACTCGGATTTGTTCATGACGCGCAAGGCTCAAGGCTGATGGCTAGGCTCAAGACGCTCGGCTCTCGCATCAAGGAGAGCGCGGGTTCACGGGTCAAGGTGGTCACGCCAGGCAGCTGGCGTAGCGGCATGACCAGCTCCCAGCGTGGCTATGACTACCGATGGCAGAAGGCGCGAGAGCAATATCTGCGTGACAACCCACTGTGCGCCTACTGCGCCCGGCAAGGGCGAACGGCAGCAGCCAGCGTCGTTGACCACATCGTGGCGCACCGAGGTGACAAGGACCTCTTCTGGGATCAGGCCAACTGGCAGCCGCTCTGCAAGCCCTGCCACGACTCGGTCAAGCAGGCCGAGGAGGCTGCTGGCCTGGTCTGCTGATGGTCAGCAGTTCGTCGCGAGGCGCGTCGGGAGGCTTCGAGGCACGTCAGTGGCGTGCCGCGAGGGTGGGGGAGGTCAAAATATAGCGATTCTCACCTAGCTAGACCGCCACCGACCCCACGCACAGATTTTTTTCCCCCACAGGATTTTTGTTAAATGGCTTTAACACCCAAGAAGCGCGCTTTCATCGCCGCGCTGAGGGGAGGTGCGTCCAATCGCGACGCAGCCATTGCGGCGGGATGCCCAGCAAAATCAGCATCTGCAGCCGGATCGCGGCTGGCCAAGGATCCCGATGTCGCAGCCGAGCTGAAGAAGCTTCGAGCGCTCGGCCTCATGCCTGGTGATGTTAAAGCAGATGTTAAAGACGATGTTAAAGGTGGCGCCTCCGAGCGCCCCGAGAGCACATCGCCAACTGAGCCCCCAGCAACTGCCCACAGCCTTGAAGGTGAGTGGGAGCCGGCCGGTTTCGACCTCTCCCAGGCGCTTTCCCACAAAGATCCCAAAGACTTCCTGCTCGCGGTCATGAATGACCTGGGCACTGAGGCCAAGCTGCGTGTTGACGCAGCCAAGGCCCTGATGCCCTTCGTGCATGCCCGTAGAGGGGAGAGCGGCAAGAAGGAACAGGCGAAAGACAAAGCTGCCGAGGCAGCTGCTGGTAAATTCGGCGCCCGTCGCGGCCCGCTGCGATCGGTGAAGTGATGGATTGGACAACGGCATGCCCTGACTGGGAGCGACGCATTGTTGCGCGCCAGAGTCTTATCCCGTTCGACCCGCTGTTCCCGACAGAGGCTGAGGAGGCCTTGGAGGTGTTCGGCGCGTTGCGCATGGTTGATGCCACCGGCAGCCCGCTGATGTGCGAAACGGTGCGTGACTGGGTGAATCAGTTCGTCGCCGCAATCTTCGGAGCCTACGACCCGGACGAGGGCCGGCGCCTGGTCAGCGAGTTCATGCTGCTGATCAGCAAGAAGAACGGCAAGTCGACGATCGCTGCCGGCATCATGCTGACGGCGCTGATTCTCAACTGGCGGCCATCTGGCGAGTTCATCATCCTGGCCCCGACCAAGGAAATTGCTGACAACTCCTACATCCCCATCCGCGACATGGTGCGGGCCGATGAAGAGCTCTCGGCGCTGCTCAAGGTTCAGGATCACATCCGCACGGTGACGCATCACCAGACCAACGCGACCTTGAAGGTGGTGGCGGCGGATAGCGAGACGGTGTCGGGCAAGAAGGCCATTGGCGTTTTTGTTGACGAACTTTGGGTGTTCGGCAAACGGAACAACGCCGAGGCAATGCTGCGCGAGGCAACGGGTGGCCTGGCATCGCGTCCCGAGGGTTTCATTATCTGGGCCACAACCCAGTCCGACGCGCCGCCGGCCGGCGTGTTCCGGCAAAAGCTGATGTACGCCCGCAAGGTCCGGGACGGGGAGATCGTCGACAAGTCGTTCCTGCCGGTGCTGTATGAGTTTCCAAAGGCGATGCTTGACGCCGGAGCGCATCGAGACTTTTCCAACGCCTATATCACCAACCCCAACCTGGGGTTGTCAGTTGATGAACCGTTTATTGAGCGTGGCTACGCCCAGGCCCAGATGGATGGCGAGGAGTCGTTCCGCGGCTTTCTGGCCAAGCACCTCAACGTGGAGATCGGCCTGGCGCTGCTCTCTGACCGTTGGGCCGGTGCTGACTACTGGGAGCGGCAGGCCTCGGATGACTGCCGGACTCTGGAGGACCTGATCGAGCGGTGCGAGGTGATCGACATCGGCATCGACGGCGGCGGCCTCGACGACTTGCTCGGGTTTGCCGCAGTTGGGCGCGAGCGCGATAGCCGCCGGTGGCTGACTTGGACGCATGCCTGGGCCCACCCTTCGGTGCTGGAGCGGCGCAAGGCCGAGGCGCCGCGTATCCGTGATTTCGCCAACGATGGTCACCTGACCCTGGTCGAGCGCATCGGCGACGACGTGGACCAGGTCGCCGACCTAGTGGCCCAGGTAGAGGAGGCCGGCCTGCTCGACCAGGTGGGGCTCGATCCGGTTGGGATCGGCGCGATTCTCGACGCCCTGGAGGCCCGAGGCATCCCGCGAGAGAAGATCGGTGGCGTGAAACAGGGGTACACCCTGGGGGGCGCGATCAAAACCGCCGAGCGCAAGCTGGCCGAAGGCGGCCTCTGGCATGGCGGGCAACCGCTGATGGCCTGGTGCTGCGGTAATGCCCGGGTCGAGCCTCGCGGCAACGCAATTCTGATTACCAAGCAGGCCAGCGGCTCGGCGAAGATTGACCCGCTGATGGCCCTGTTCAACGCCGTGACGCTCATCGCCCTGAATCCAGAGGCTCAGGGCGGCATGGGTGACTACCTGGAAAACGGGTTCTTTGGCTTAGTAGGCTGACCATGGCATTCAAATGGTACAACCCCGCGACCTGGGGCTTCTTCGGCTATACCGATCCGGCCACGGGCGACTATGTCGAGGTGGACCTTGAGGTCGGCGGCAAGCGCACAAAGGCGGGCGTGCGGGTATCCGCGAAAACCGCCTTGTCCATCAGCATGGTCTGGTCCTGCGTCAAGATCCTTTCCGAGTCACTGAGCGGTTTGCCGCTGAAGTTGTACGAGGACACTCAGGGCGGTCGGTCGTTAGTCACCGGCAAAGACCGCATGCTCAAGCTGCTGCGCAAGCCGAACCCCTACATGACCATGCTGAATTTCCTGAAATTCGTGGTTGTGAACATGGCGCTGCGCGGCAATGCGTTCGCCCTGATCGAACGAAACATCCATGGCGAACCCATAGGCCTGGTGCCGCTGCATTGGCGGTCAGTCAAGATCGACACCGAGGACGATCTCATCTACTGGGTGACCCCCAGTGAGGGTGAGGCCTTCCCGGTTTCTCCAGAGAACATGCTGCACTTCAAGTTGTTCAGCCTGGATGGTGTTGTAGGGCTTTCGCCAATCGAACACCAGGCCGAGACCATGGGCCTGGCGAAGGCTGGGCAACAGTGGTCGGCGCGCTTCATGCGCAAGGGTGGCTTCACCGGTGGCTATGTCATCTACGAGCAATTCCTGACCAAGGCCCAACAGGCCCAAGTGATGGAGAAGTTCCCAGACGTGCGCAAGGCTGACGCCGACGACATCGGCAAGATGGCCATCCTCCAGGGCAACCCGAAGATCGTCCCTGCTGGTATCAGCCAGAAGGATGCGCAGTTCATCGAGTCCCAACAGTTCCAGGAGGAGGCGCTGGCCGGTATCTACGGTGTGCCGCTCTGGCTGGCCAACCGAGCTGGCAAGACCTCGATCATGGGGTCGAACCTTGAGCAGCAGCTCACCGGGTTCATCACCTTTGGCCTCAAGCCCTACATCGATACCGTTGAGGACGAGCTCAACGACAAGCTATTCGGCTCTGGCCCACGCTTCGTAGAGTTCGTGGTCGAGGGCTTGCTGCGCGCTGACAGCGCTGGGCGAGCGGCCTACTTCCAGGCGGCACTCGGCGGGTCTGGAGGCTCTGGCTGGCTGTCGATCGATGAGGTTCGCGAAAAGGAAAACTACGCGCCGCTGGGCGGCGAATATGCCCGGGTCACCCGGTGGGAGATGCAGAAAAATGGCGAACCTTGAATGCCCGTTCGAACTCAAGTCCGTTGACGAAGCCGGCAACTTCGAAGGCTACGCCGCGGTCTTCAACAACGTTGACCTGGGCGACGACGTGATCCTGCCAGGTGCCTTCACCCGAGTTAAGGCAACCCGGGGAGGCAAGCTCAAGCTTGCTCTGTACCACGACCTTACCCGTCTGGTGGGCGCCGCCGCCTACACCCAGGATGACCACGGCCTGCTGTTGAAGGGCCAAGTCAATCTCAACGTCAGCTATGCCCGGGATGCCTACGAGCTCATGAAGGCTGAGGTGCTCGACAGCATGTCGATCGGCTTCAACACCATCAAGGCAGATTTCGAGGACCGCGCCGGTCGGCGCGTGCGCCTCATCAAGGAGGCCGAACTGTGGGAGGCCTCCTTCGTCCCGTTCGGCATGAACCCCGAGGCGCATGTCCTCAGCGTCAAGTCGGACATCAGGCTTTTCGAGAAGGCTCTGCGCGAACGTGTGGGCCTCTCGCAGAAGGAAGCGGCGGCAGTCGCTTCGCTCGGCTACACCGCGCTACGCCGTGACGGCGGGAGCGAGGCCACGGCGATCGTGGATGAGCTGAAAGAAATTCCCAACTTGTTCACCCAATATTTCGGAGTATCGCCATGAGCGAAGTAAAAGAGCTGAAGGATTCCCTAGAACTGCAACTGAAGAGCGGATTCTCCGGCCTTCAAGAAAAGTACGACGCCGCCATCGGCGAAATCGAGAAGGGCAACCAGGTCGCCAAAGACCTCAAGTCCCAGATCGAAAACCAGAAGGGAGAGATCGAACGCATTATTGACCAGGTTCAGGATCTGGAGCAGAAAGGCGTCAAGCTACGTAACCAGGGGCCGGAGAAGAAAGGCTTCATCGACTTCGTCAAAGGCAATGATGCCTACAAGGCCCTGAATCAGAAGTCCCAGAACTCTGCTGAGTTCGATGTCACCAAGTCCGACATGGCGTCCATGACCGAGATGAAGGTGACCAGCGCTGGCTTGGTTGTTCCTCAGTACGATCCGATAATTCAGGATCTGCCCCGCCAGAATCTGGTCATTCGTGATCTGATTCCCAGCACCCCGGTCACCGGCAAAGACTTCACCTACTTTGTCGAGAAGCTGCATACCCGTGGGGCGGGCATGGTGAACGAGGGGGAAGCGAAGCCATCCAGCGATGTGACCTTCGAAGAAGTCACCGACACCGTGAAGAAGATCGCGGTTTGGATGCCGGTCACCGACGAAGCCCTCGATGACGTTCCGCAGCTCTACGCCTACATTCAGGAACTGCTGCGCTACGACCTGAAGCTCAAGGAGGAAGGTCAAATCCTCAAGGGTGATGGTACCGGCAAGAACCTCAACGGCATCATGACGCAGGCCACCGCCTTCAATCCTGCCCTGGGCAAATCCAGCGACACTGCGATCGACACCGTGCGCCGTGCCATCTACCAGGTAGGTAAGCAGTCGAAGCGCTCTGCGGACGCGGTCGTGATGACCGATCTCGACTGGATGAACATCGAACTGCAGAAGGATGGCGAGAACCGTTATCTGTTCGCCAACCTGCAGGGTCTGAGCACTCCGATCCTCTGGGGGCGTCCGATCGTAGCTTCGGACAGCATGGATGAGGGCGACGGTTCCACTACTGGCGGTGAGTTCCTGGTGGGCTCGTTCAGTCAGGGCGCTCGTATCTACGACCGCATGGCCTACACCGTCAAGGTCGGCATGATCAACGACGACTTCATCAAGAACCAGCGCGTAGTCCTGGTGGAGGAGCGTCTGGGCCTGGCCGTTCGCCGCAAGTACGCCTTCGTCAAAGGCCGCTTCGCGCTGCCAGCATAACCTTAGGGGCCCTCGGGCCCCGATCATCCCTGGAGAAAATCATGGAACTCAAAATCCTGTGGGGCTTTGAAGGCGACCCCGAGAAGCTCAAGACACCAACCGGCCGCATCGCCGCCGGCTCGGTCATCGATGTCGAGGACGAGGAGCTGGCACATGCGCTGATCGGCAAGGGCCTGGCCGAAAAGGCGAAGCCCTCGACCTCCAAGGCCGCTAAGCCCAGCGAGAACAAGTAGATGCTCGACCTGGCCACCGTGAAGATGCACCTGCGCGTCGACGGCGACGAGGAAGACGCCTTGATCGGCGGCTACGTTGCGGCGGCTAAAGCCCACGTTGAGCAGCACTGCGACCGAAAACTGGTGGACACCGACCCGGTCGAGCCTGAGGAAATGAGCCTGACCAGCGATGTCGAACAGGCAGTCCTGCTGCTGGTCGGCCACTGGTACGCCAACCGCGAGGCCGTGGCCGTGGGCACCATCGCCACGGCTATGCCGCTCGCCGTCGAAAGGTTGCTCTGGTACAGGAAGCGATTCTGATGAGAGCTGGACCTCTGCGACATCGCGGCCTGCTGAGCAAGCCTGATCGCGTGCAAAACAAAACTGGCGGCTTCGACCAGGTCTGGACTGATGTCGGGAAGGTGTGGGCCGAGATAACCATGCCCACGGGCAGGGTTTCACCAGTAGCTGAGCAGATTGAGGCCGTTATCAGCGCTGAGATCCGAATCAGGCCTCGATCTGATGTTGTCGCCGGGTGGCGGTTCACAGAATTGCATACCGGTGTGACGTACAGGATCGAGTCACCGCTACTTAACAACGAACGGGACATGCTGCGGCTGCTGTGCTCCAGCGTGCCCAATCCATGAGGTGAACCATGAAAATTCAAGCATTGGGGCCCCTGACCGGCGCCTCTGGCGAGCGCGACAAAGGCGAGATTTTCGTCGTCGAGAAGGCATATGGCGAAGGGCTGATCGCCCGCGGCTATGCCGTGGAAGTCAAAGACGGGGTCGCCACCCCCGACAAACCAGCGAAGGCCACCCAGGTCAAGGAGTAGGCCATGGCGCGCCGGTCCAGCATCCGTGGTGATATCCGGTTACGCCGCACGCTGCGCAACATCCACAAGACGATGGACAACGAGTTGGCCCCGGCCATGCGCCAGGCCGCTGAGCGGGTGCTGGCCACCCAGCAACAGCTGATGCCCAAGGACACTGGGGAAGCGGCCGCAGCCCTGAAGATCTATGTCGCGCCGAGCGGTCTGGACGCGCAGATCGGCATTCGTGGCAAGCGCGACAACAGGAAATTTTTCTACCTGCGCTTCATCGAGTACGGGACCAAGGGTTACCTGGGTGGGAAGCGCGCCGGTAACCGCAACCGCAAGACCACCAACAAGAGCGACGGCACGCACTTTTTCGGCAAGTACCCGGACATCCCAGCCAGGCCGGCGCACCCGTGGCTGCGGCCGTCGATGCAGGTCAATCGGGAGTATGTGATGGCTGATATCGAGGCGGCCGTGCGCCGAACACTACGCAAGGCAAGCCAGGGGGTAGGCAATGGCTGATCCATCGCTGGCCCTGCAGGAAGCCATCTTTGCCAGGCTGCAGGCTGAAGTGAGCTGCCCGATTTACGACGGCGCACCGCTGAATGCGGAAATGCCTTATGTCTCCATTGATCGTGAGGTCTCGGTCAACAGTACCCCGATTTCAGGTCGCAAGCGCGAAACGCGCCTGCTGTACCTGTCGGTCTGGTCTGATGCCGTGGGCCAGGCTGAGGTCAAGCGCATAAATGGCGAAGTCATCGCTGCCCTGGACGAGCGCCGCCTGCCACTGAAAGTCGGCCGCGCCGTCTCCGTCCGGGTAGAGCAGGCCGATGCCCAGCGTGACGCCGATGGCATCACTTACCAGGGCTCGATCACGGTCCGCGTGATCACCACCCACTGAATCACTCACCGGCCGCGTTGCGGCTTTTATCCAATGTGCCTTTGGAGGACTACCCATGGCCGATGACAACCTCAACACAGCCGCCGGCTGCCGCTTTTCCATTGGCGGCAAGACCGGCGCCGACACCCAGACCGAGTACGAGGCCGACACCTATGTCGAGGTCGGTGAAATCGAAGACTTGGGCGAGTTCGGCGACACCTTCAGCAGTGTGACCTTCACCTCCCTCAAGGATGGCCGAGTGCGCAAGTACAAGGGCACTGCTGACGCTGGCGACCTGACTCTGACTGTAGGTCTCGACAACGGCGATGCGGGCCAGAACGCGGTGAAGGTCGCCCACAGGGACCGCAGCAAGGGCGACTACAACATCAAGATCACCCTCAACGACGGCGACCCAACCGCCACGCCTGCGCTCAACCCCAGCACCTTCTACATGCGCGGCAAAGTGATGAACAACACCGTCGCACCTGGTGCTGCCGACAACGTCGTTCGCCGCAACGTCACCATCGGCATCAACTCGGACATCCTCGAGCTTCTGCCGGCCCCGGTCACCCCGTAACCTCGCTGGGGCTCCGGCCCCGGCCTAACAGGATTGAACGATGAACAACACTTTGCACGGCACCGCGACCGTCAAACTGGGCGACGAGCAATTCACCCTGAAGCCTACCCTCAAGGCCGTTCGCGCAATCGAGAGCCGGTTTGGCGGTCTGCGAGGCGCGTCTGGAGCCCTGCATGCAGTCGGCGTAGATGCGGTAGCCTTTATCATTGCTGCTGGCGCTGGTCTGGAAGGGAAGGCTGCCGAAGCCCTCCCTGAGAAGGTGTGGCAGGAGGGTGTGGCTGGGCTGACCCCGGTTGTCACCAAGTACCTGGGCGATCTCTACAATCCGCGAGGCGGTGACCAGGGAAACGATCAAGCCGGGACGGCGTAAGCGCTGTCGAGGACGGCAGCTACGTCGACCGGCTGTATGGGATAGCTACTGGCTGGCTGGGCTGGGCGCCGGATGTGGCTTGGTCCACGCCGCTGCCCGAGCTGTTCCTGGCTATGGATGCCAGGATTGAGTGGGCTCAGATGACCAATCCCTTTGGCACAGGGAAGAAGCAGGGAGCGAAGGAGAAGCCAAGCGCTTCGAATGTGGCCGACAAGCTGAGGATGGCGTTGACTGGGAGAAAGGCGTGAGCAGCCTGTAGAATCTCATGCTTCTGAAAATATGGACGTTAAGCATGACTTTTCTTGTAATCCTAGCCTCAGTTGCTGTGGCGTTCGTTGCCTTCGCCTTTTATGCAAGCAATTCAGTAATGGCGGAAACATCTAATGCTCTGAAAGTCAGAATTCGACTGGTATTCGTGGTCTCGGCCCTGCTGCTCATTCTTCTATGGGGGTGGCTGTATGTGTGGAAGAATAGCCCGCAGAGGGAACTAGAAGCACAAGCAAAGGATTGCGGCAACACCACCATGGCTTTTGTTATGTCGCAGAATTTTGTGAAGCAGGGACTAAAGTCGCCAGCGAGCGCAAAATTCCCCTATGTGAATGATCGTGGAGTGGATGTAACTGCTGATGGAAAGTGCGGGTTCTCAGTTTTGGCCTATGTGGATTCTCAGAATGGCTTTGGGGCAATAGTTCGCAGCAGCTACCTGGCTAAAATCTCGTACAGCAGGGAGACAAAGCGCTGGAGTTTGAGCGAACTAACAATCCAATAGATCGTCGTCAATTTTTACAACCCGCTTCGGCGGGTTTTCTTTTTTCTGGAGATCAAAAATGGCCGATCAGCAAGTCCAGGGCATGCTGGTTCAGATTGAAGCGACAACTGCCCAATTGCGACGTGAGTTGGCGAATGCCGATCAGCTGGTTTCCAGGACCAGCCAGGCAATTGATCGCAACCTGGCGACTGTTGATTCCGCGTTTGACCGAGTTGGCGCAGCAGCCCAGGGCGCCGGGACGCTTATGCGCGGAGCCTTCGCGGCTGTGGCTGGTGCCGGTCTGATCGGGGGCATCATCAAGCAGGTTGATGCCTATGGTCAGATGTCTGACCGTATGAAGGCGGCTACTGGAAGCGCTGCCGAATACCAGGCGGTGCAAGAGCACCTGATGCAAACCGCGCAGGAAACCTACCGGCCTCTGGCTGAGGCGCAAGAACTGTATATCCGCACGGCGGATGTGATGCGCAGCTTGGGCTTCAACACCCAGCAGACCCTCGATATCACTGACAGCTTCAGTTTCCTGCTTGTAACCAACGCCGCGTCAGCGGACAAAGCAAGCTCGGCGCTGGACGCCTACTCAAAAGCATTGGCTACAGGGAAGGTAGATGCGGATGGGTGGATTTCTATCCAAACTGCGATGCCAACAATCGTGGACGCGATTGCCCGCGCGACTGGAAAGAGCACCGACGAGGTGCGTAAGCTGGGCAGCGAGGGCAAGCTCGCTCTGGATGACATTAACATCGGTCTACTGAAAAATGTTGAGGTAAACCGCAAAGCAGCGGCGGACATGTCTACCAGTGTTCAAGATGCCTTGAACAACATCAGCAACGCGGTTGGCAACTTCCTTGGAAAGATGGAAGAGCAGACAGGCGCCATTGGCGGACTCTCCAAAGTTCTAGTCACGCTTGGGGAAAATTTCGATTTAGTAGCCGTAGCCATTGGCGGTGCTGGTGTGGCAGCGCTTACCAACTATGCCGCCAAAACATACATGGCCGTGAAAGCCGCCTTGGCACAGCAGGTTGCAGAGTTTAAAAATGCCCAAGCCGCGGTGCGCGGTGCAGAGGCGCAACGCATTTATGCCCAAGCGCAGGTGCAGCAGGCGGAGGCGTCGGTAGCAGCCGCGACTGGCCTGCAGAGGCTCAGCCTGGTTCAGACCCAGCTATTGCCAAAACAAGCGGCCCTCACGGCTTCAACCGAGGCGCTGACCATTGCCCAGGCCAACCTAACACGTGCCGCTACCGGTGGTTTGCTGACGGCCCTGGGTGGTCCGGTGGGGTTGGCGATTCTGGCCGGCACCGCTGCAGCCAGTTTCCTGCTGCTACGCGACAATGCCGATCAGGCGGGTGTCAGTCTTGACGATCTGCACAAGCCCGTGTCGCAGCTGCGTGAGGAGTTCGCCAAGCTCAACAAGGACCAGCGCGAGGCATCGCTGGTTAAGTGGCAGCAGGAGCAGATCAACGCCGCCGACACCCTCAAGGATGCCTACGGTGATCTGGCTCAGTCGATCCGTTCTGCCACCGTTACCGCACCCGTGCGCGATTCAGGCGGGCAGTACAACAAGCAGTTGGCCGACTACCAGTCGATCATTGACCGGCTGAATGAGGCGCGTACCAGCGGAGAGGGCCTGTCGCCCATCCTGCAGGAAGTAGGCAACCGCTTGCAGCTGCCGGCGGCTACCGTCCAGCAATGGATCACCCAAGCCGGTGCGGTCAGTGATGCCGATCAGCGCTCAGGAATGATCGCTGAAACGCTACGTGTGCTGACTGGTGTCACCGATCAGAACACTGCCTCAACGCAAGAAAACAATGCGGCCAAGGCCGGCATGAGCACAGCGGGGCAGACCTACCTCGATACCCTGCAGAAGCAGCTGGCCGGCCTGCAAGACAATGGCGACATGATCAAGGTCGTCAACCGGTACCTTGCCGAGCATACGGACCTCACTGAGGCGGATCGGCAGGCTGCCCTCTCTTTTGCAAACGCCATCGAGGCGCAGAAGAAGGCCAACCAGGGCGCCAAGCAGGAAACCAAGGACACCACCTCGGCGCAGACCAAGCTGAATCAGCAGCTGAAAGAAGCGGAAACCGCGTACCAGCAGTTGAAGAAGGTTTACGACCCAGTCGGGGCAGCAGCTGATGAGTTCAAGAAGCAGACCCAGGGCTTGGACCTGCTGCTCACCCAGAAGAAGATCACAACTGAAGAGTACGGTCGTGCGATTGCGGCGTTGGCTGGCCAGTTCAACCAGGCCGTCCAGGCGTCAACTGGCTTGTCCCAGGCCATGAAGTACCAAGCCGACCTTGAGCGCCAATTGGCCATTGCCCAGCAGCAGGGCGATGCCGCCGCCGCAGCGGTGGGGATGGGTGACAAGCGAGCCAGCCGAGCGCAGTCGCGCCTGGCGCTTGAGCAGGAAAACAACAACAAGATCCTGGCGCTGCGCGACGAGCTAGCCACAGCGTCGAACGAGAAGCAGCGGCAGGAGCTGGAGAAGCAGATCGCCCTGAGGCAAGAGTACGGCGCGAAACTGGTGCAGGTTCAGGAAGACACCTTCACCAAGATTGATGCGGCCCAGGCCGATTGGAGCAATGGAGCATCAGCTGCCTTCGAGAACTACCTCGACAGCGCGGCGGATGTGGCCGGGCAGACTCAGGACCTGTTCACCAACGCTTTCAACAATCTGGAAGACGGGATCGTCCAGTTCATCAAGACCGGGAAAGCATCGTTCAAGGACTTCGCGGACTCGATCATTGAGGACTTGATCCGCATCCAGGTGCGCCAGGCTGCTGCCGGCTTCCTCAGTTCGGCGTTCGGTTTCCTGGGTGGCGGGGGGGCGGCGCTGGGGCAGGGCACCATGAGTGGGTTCAGCGAAGGCTCGTTCGTGAAGAATGCCAAGGGCGGAGTCTATGACTCGCCCAGCCTGTCCTCCTACTCGGGCCAGGTGTACGACAGCCCGCAGATGTTCGCTTTCGCCAAGGGTGCCGGCATTTTCGCTGAGGCCGGGCCAGAGGCAATCCTGCCGCTGCACCGTGGGCCGGATGGTTCACTCGGTGTCATGGCCGCCGGCGCTGGCGGGGGAGGTGGCGAGGCCTCAGTTACATTTGGCGGAATCATCCAGCACATTCAGGTGTCAGGGCAAGCCAACGCTGCCACGGTGGCTGATGTCCGGCGAGCGGCGGAGCAGGGTGCTCGGGACGGCTACGAGCTGGTGCTGCGCGACTTCAAAATGAACGGCGCGGCGAGGCAGTTGCTCGAGCGCAGATGATTGATCCAGCCCGTTTCGGCGGGCTTTTTATTGGAGCTATCCAATGGCGGAGGAATGGCCGGAATCCCTGGAGCCTACTGAGGTTACCTGGGGAATCGTCTACAACAACCGGGCGTTCACCTCGTCGCTGTCGAATTCCCAGCAGATCGTGGCGCAGCCAGGTTCGTACTGGCTGTGCACGCTGAACTTCGGTGTGCTCTACGAAGAGGACGAGCGCGAGCTGACCTCGCTCTTGGGCCGCCTGCACGGCATGTTCGGCACGGTAAAGGTCCCATCGATCACTCGGACCAGGTCGGACAACATCGGCGCGCCGACTGTGGCCTCGGCCAATGCGCAATCGACGTTCCTGCAGCTGCAGGGCATGACGGCGAGCCGGCAGGTTTTCAGTCGCGGCGACCACATCACTATCAACGGTGAGATGTTCGAAGTGGTCGAGCACGCATCGACTGACGCCACGGGCAGGGCCCTGGTCTACGTGAACAAGCGTGTTCGCAAGGCGATCCCTGCCGGCACGCCGGTTGAATACAAGAACCCCTACTGTGAGATGCGGCGGATGGATGACACCAATCAGTGGAGCATTCAGCCGGTGGTATCGAACGGTAGCTTCCAGTTTCGGGAGGCTTTCTGATGGCCACGGGTGTTTTCCCCTTCAGTCAGACGGTTGTTGACATCATTGCCAGAGGTAACTTCATGGCGGTGTACGCCTGCCAGCTGGATTTCCCTGATGGCATGGTCTTCGCGCATACCGGTACCGGTGACCTGGTCATCGACGGCATCACCTACCAGGGTGTTGGCAGCTTTGGCGCAGTTGGCCAGTCGCAGGAGAGCAGTAACTCAGGCTCGCCCATGTCGATCGAACTGACCCTGAACGGTCTGGACACCCAGATCATCACCGAAACCTCGCTGAAGGGCTGCCGGGGGCGGGCCGGCAAACTCATGTTCGTGGTGTTTGCCGAGGATGGCAGCTATGCCGCCGACATCCTGTTCAGCGGGCGGATGGATGCCGCCAAGTTCTCTTACGCGGGCAATGGCGAGGAGGGCAACAGCATCACGGTTCCGCTCATCGACCGAATGGCCGAATGGAACCGCACCGGCACCGAGCGGTGGACGGATGAGAACCACCGTGCGCGCCGGCAGGACGACCGCTTCTTCTTCGCGATCGCGCAGATCGCCGACTGGCCCATTTACTGGGGCGCCTCCAAGGATGCCCCGAAGTTCACCTACGAGAAGTGATCATGCGAAAGCGCGATTGGACGACACAGCTTGCCAACACGATCAAGGCCGCCATCGAGCGGCCTTTTTCATGGGGCGAATTTGACTGCTGCCTGTTTGCCGCCGACTGCGCCGTGGCGGTGTGCGGGGTAGATCCTGCCGAAGCATACCGGGGCAAGTACTCATCCGAGGCCGGCGCCAAGCGCCTGCTGAAGAAGCTGCACGGATCGTTGGAGGCTGCCTGGGATGTCTGCTTTGCCCGGGTGCAGCCCGGGCTGATCCAGCGTGGCGATATCGCGATGTACGACGGCCCCAATGGCCGGGGCGTGGCCGTGTTCTGGGCAGATGAGTTCTGGTCGGTTTCCCCTGACGGGGTTTGTCGCATCGATTGCGAGCCATTGACGGTGTGGAGAGTGGAATGAGTTCAGCAGTCAGTAAGGTCGCCCAGATTGCCGTCGGTGCAGTGATCGGCTTTGCTCAGGGTGGCCCGTGGGGCGCCGTGGCGGGTGCTGCTCTGGCGTTCTATGTGTCGTCGCAGCAGGACCAGCTGGACACCAGCTCACTCCGGTCCAGCGAGCCGTCGAGCCAAACCCTGCGCTCCTCCAAGGCCTCCGCTCGCTTCGTGCTTGGTCGCGTCAGCACCGGTGGGGTGCTGGCCTGGGGGCAAGAGCAAGCAGGAAGCCAGACCGATGGCGAATGGCTGCACATGGTCTACGTGCTGTCCGAAGGCGCGATCGATGGGTTGGAGGATATCTACCTGGGCGAAGAGGTGGTCCAGGCCTATGGCGAGTATGCCTCCTATGAGCTCGTCGTCGATCCGGCCCAGGTCAATGCCTTCCTGAAGGCCAACTGCCCGGACTGGCGCGACACCCAGATCGGGAGGGGCCTGTCCTACGTTCGTCTGTCGTTCAAATACAGCGCCGAGAAGTACCCATCGGGCATTCCTGACGTGCGCTTCGTGATCCGTGGGCGCCGGGATATTTACGACCCGCGCACGGGCATGACGGGCTACAGCGCGAACACGGCGCTGCACATCCTCTGGTTCCTGCGGAATCGCTGCGGCGTGCCAGATGACGAAATCGTGTTCTCCAGCTTCGCCAACAGTGCCAGCGTGTGCGATGAGTCGGTTGCCAACCCAGACGGCACCACCTCTCCGCGCTACCACTCTGGCTGCGTGATTGGCGCCGACGAGTCGCGCACCCAGGTAATGCAGAAGCTGCAGGCCGCCTGTGGTGGCAAGCTGATCCGTGTCGGTGGCCGCTGGATGCTTCAAGTGGGCGCCTATTACGGGCCGTACGATTTCGAGATCACCGAGGACATGGTCACCGGTACCGTTACCGGCAACACCGAGCCTTCCAATGACTCGGCGATCAACACCGTGCGCGGCACCTTCATTGATCCGTCCCAGGCGTGGGCCGAGACCGACTATCCCGAGGTCTCCGTGGCCGAGTGGGTCGTTGCCGATGGCGGCGAGGCGGCAGAAACCCTGGCGTTCTCGTACGTGAGCGATCCGTACCAGGCGCAGCGCCTGGCCAACATCGAGCTGCGCCGTCGGCGTGCTGGCGGTACCCTCAGCATCCCGATGAACTTCGTGGGCTACAACTGCCGGCCAGGGCGGTCAGTGAAGGTCAACTTGCCCTCGCTGAACATCGTCGGCGAGTTCATCGTCACCGACTGGTCGATGGCGGCTGATACCGGTTGCAGCGTGTCTGTCTCCCAGAATGAGCCGGCGATCTTCGATGATGCCGTGGGCCAGCCGTACAACCCGATCGGCTTCATCAGCCTACCTGCCGGTGGTCTGGGCAGTCCGACCAATCTGACCTGGTCGACCGATGATGCGGCCGAGGTCGTGCAGGGCGTGCTGTCTTGGACCCCTCCGGCGGGTACCGTCACCGGCTACGCGGTCACGGTGCGCCAAGGGACCACCGCTGTTCAGGCGCAACAAGTGCCGGCGACTGCCGTTCAGCTCCCGCTGTCCGGCCTGCCGTCTGGCAGCTACACCATGAGTGTTGCCGCGCTCGGCCCGCTGACCCGCTCCGGCGAGGCCAGCATCACCGTGAGCATCGATGACCCGCCCATCCCTGAGTCGTGCGTGGTGCAAGCCACCATCGACACCATCACGCTGATCCCGGGCAACGCGCTGCATGGCCTGAACGGGGGCACCTACGAGTACTTTTTCTCGACCAACCCGCAGGCCACGGAAGGTGAATACGTTGGCCAGGGCCTGAGCCTGACCCATACCGGGCTGGCGTTCGCCACCAACTACGCCTACTTCGTGCGCTCGAAGAACGCCTACGGGGTCAGTGCCTTCCTGAAGGTGGTGGCCTCGACGTCGACCGACGTGGAAAACATGCTCGAGGCGCTGAAGGACAAGATCAACAGCGGCCAGCTGGCGCCGGTGCTGCGCGAAGACATCGCGCTGATCACCGCACCGCCGACCGTGCCTGGCTCGGTCAACCAGCGCGTGGAGGGCGTGCGCGCCGACCTGGGCGAGCAGATCACCGAGGTGAGCAACCACGTCAACGACGTGCAGAACGAGCTGCAGAGGCAGATTGACGAGGTAGCCGACCTGGCCGACTCGATGCCGTATGATCCGGCCAAGTCATACACCGCCGGCCAGGGTGTGCTAGGTGCCGATGGCAAGCTGTACCAGGCCAAGGGCGCCGTTCCGGCCGGCAACGCGCCGCCGAATGCCACGTACTGGACAGATATCGGCCAGGCGGTGCAGACGGCAAACGGCCTGGCCGCACGCATGACCACTGTCGAGACCAAGGTCACCGAGCAGGATGGGAAGCTCACTGCGCAATCGACGCGAATCGATGGCGTGCAGTCGAGCCTGACCACCACCAACCAGAATGTTACCGCTGCTCAGCAGGCCGCTGATGCCGCCAATACCCTGGCTGGTGGCAAGGGCAAGGTGATCATTCAGGCGGCAGCACCTGCAACCGCTGATCGTCTCGCGCAAAACCTCTGGATCGACACCACGGGCAACGCCAATACACCCAAGCGGTGGAGCGGCTCGGCGTGGGTGGCGGTGACGGACAAGGCAGCGACTGATGCTGCAGCCGCGGCTGCATCGGCCTTGACGCTGGCGCAGACCAAAGCCGATGCCAACGTGGTTGACTCGATATCGTCGAAGGTTACCCAGCAGGGCGACGCGATCAATTCGCAAGGGCAGGCCATCACTGGCCTGCAGGGTAATCTGACCACGACTAACCAGAACGTCACTGCAGCCCAGCAAGCTGCGCAGGCCGCGTCCGACGCAGCCGGCGCCAAGGGTAAGGTGCTGTATCAGTCGACCGCGCCGGCAGTGGCGGACCGCTTGGTGCAGAACCTCTGGATCGACACGACGAGCAACGCCAACACCCCCAAGCGCTGGAACGGTACCGCGTGGGTGGCTGTGACGGACAAGGTGGCCACGGACGCCGCTGCGGCGGCCGCCAGCGCGCTCACCCAGGTGGCGACCAAGGCCGACGCTTCGACGGTGCAGTCCTTGAGCAACACCGTGGACCAGCAGGGCGCGGCGATCACCGCCAATGGCCAGGCTATCACCAACGTCAACGCCTCGCTGAAGCAGGTGGGTGGCGAGAACCTGTTGTACAACCCATCGTTCGACGTGCCTAGCACCACCGGGTCCAATGCCGGGAACATCGCAGACGGGTGGGGATGGCGAAAGACTACCCCGGTGGTCGTAACTCCGACACTGCGTGACTCCGACTTGGGGGCCGAGGGCAAGTGTCAGCGTCTCGACCTGTCCGGTTTGTCGGTAGGCACGGGCACCGACTACATCGACTTCGTTCCAACGTCGACGAATCCGGACAACCGGCCAGCGATCTATGAAGGGGTAGTTGGGACCGCTTCTGTGCACGTTCGCGGTAACACGGGTTTGCTCTGCCAGATCTACCTGCAATACAAGGATGCGGCAGGGGTAACCCTTGCTACTCATGGGCCAGGAAACTTCAACCTCACGCCCGTGTATCAGCGCGCTGTGTTCACTGGCACTGCAGCTCCAGCTGGTTCAGTTCGCGTGGATGTACTCTTCAGGCTTCGTTCCTCGGTCGGCGCAGCAGGGATTGCAGCTGGCTTCGTGGACCTCGACCAGGCGCAGTTCGAGCACAGTTCGGTCGTGACTGGGTGGCGTGATAACGGCAAGGCAAACGCGGCGGCTGCAGCTGCAAATGCGTCTGCCACCACGGCCCTCACGGGGCGCGTAGCGTTGACAGAACAGGGCCTGACCAGCGCATCCAACCAGCTGACCCAGCTGGACAACAGCATTGGGGATGTCGGCGGCGAGAACCTGTTCTACAACCCAACTTTCAACAAAGCGGGGACAGGTACTGATATCGCGGATGGCTGGGCTACCGAGGGGCCAGCGACCAGCGTCGAATCTCTGGTCACTTCCTGGCTGAATGCAGGTGAGAAGGCAGTACGTGTTGAGGTATCCGCCGTTGGCACCGGCACGCCGTACAAATCCATTCGCCCAACTGGTGGCACGAAAGATCGCAGACCAATGGTGGCCGAAGGGCAAACCATTGCAACGTCTATCTATCTTCGCGGCACCGCTGGCTTGGGGTTCAGGTTCTTCATTCAATGGATCAATGCGGCCGGCTCCGTGGTTAGCGCTCCTAACTCGGGGATGTTTACCATCACCGCAGCAGGCAAGCGTGAGCAGTTCAGCGCCGTCGCGCCCGCTGGGGCGGTGACTTGCTACGTCTACCTGCGTATCTACAGCGCCACTGGCGCGGTAACTGCTGGATACGTGGAGATGGCGCGGCCGCAGTTCGAGTACGGTACTCGTGCCACTGGATGGCGAGACAACGGCCAGGTGAACGCGGCCAACATCGGTGCCACGTCGGCAGCAGTAGACAGCCTGTCGTCGGCTGTCGACCAGCAGGGCAGCACCCTGACCAGCGTCGCCGGCCGCACCACGACGCTGGAAAACGCGGTGAACAGCACCACCAATGGCCTGGCCACAAAAGCCTCAGCCTCGGCGCTGGACGCGGTGACGAACCGGGTATCTGCGGCAGAGGGCGTGAACGCCAGTCAGTCCGCCAGCATCACCGACCTGACCAATACCGTCGGCGCGATTCAGAGCGGCCTGGGTGCCTCCGGGCTTGATCCGGCGCCGGGAGCGGCTTGGCAGTTCGATACCACTGTCGAGGGGTGGTCGGGTGTGAACGCGACGCTGGCGGCCAATACGGGCTTCGTCAAGATCACGCCGACTACCGCTGACCCCCAGCTGCACAGCCCGACAGCGTCGGCAGCTATCGACGGCAAGACCTACACCAGGGTCAGGGTTGGCCTGACGCGCCGCGGCGGCTCGGCCTGGACCGGCACGTTGTACTACTCGACCAGCTCTCACGGGTTTGCGACGAGTTATCGGGCCAGCGCAGCGAACCCGAACATCGCAATCGGGCAATCCGCCGTTGTGGAATGGAACATGGCCAACCTGGCTGCGGGCGGCACTGACTGGGTGGACAACACGATCCAGCGCCTTCGCTTCAACTTCGCAAATGCGCTGGATGCGGTGTTCGATGTCGACTGGATTGCTGTGGGGCGAGTGGGGCCGTCGGCATCTAGCCGGGCAGTGTCCTCGCTCGATTCGAAGGTCGCGCAGCAGGAAGGCACGCTCATCAGCCAAGGCCAAGCGCTGACCTCGCTCGGGAATCGGGTCACCGACGCCGAGGGCGTGAACAGCGCCCAGGCCTCGGCCATCAGCCAGATCGACACCACAGTCCAGCAGCAGGGCACCGCACTGACTGCCCAGGCGCAACGCCTGGACGGGATCTATGTCCAGGTGAACCCGGAAATGGAGGGTGACTCGACAGGCTTGGCGGGAGCCACCGGCGGACTGGTTGGTGTCTGGACTGTGCAGTCGGCTGTGGTCGAGAACGGCATAGCCACCGGCCAACGCATCGATACCGTCCAGTCGCAGATGGGCGATGTCAGCGCGTCCGTGCAAACGGTGAGCAAGACCGTCGCAGGTGTTGATGGGAAGGTTTCGGCCATGACGACAATCAAGGCTGAAACGATCGCCGGCGGCCGCAGGGTGATGGCCGGGCTGGCGCTCGGCAGCGACGGGCAAACCAGCGAGATCCTGGCCTACGCCCAGCGCTTCGCCATCGTTGACGAGTCGTCGGGGCAGATGGTGCTGCCGTTCGTGGTTTCCAACGGTCAGGTGTTCATCAACCAGGCGGTAATCAACACGGCATTCATCCAGCAGATTGTGGCGGGCATGACCATCCGGTCCCAGGCGGTCAACTCGCAAGGGTTGCCACTGCTGGAATTGAACTTCGTGACCGGAGCAGTGAGCATCCGTGGGCAGGACGTCAACGGCTCGACGCTGCTAAACAACGGCGGCCTGTATGTGTACGACGCCGCTGGCATTGAGCGAACGGCAGTGGGGAGGCTTACCTGATGGCTGATCTGTACGGGCTCCGGACGCGGGATGCGTCCGGGGTCATCACCCTCGATACAACAATCACCCCGGTGCGATCGTTGAAAATGATGCAGGTGGTCGGGAATGGAGCCTTCGACCAGTACATCTCGATACCGGAGATCAAGGCGCAGTCGTTCGTTGTGGTGGATACCCTGGCCGACAATGGGGAATACACCTGGAGCCCTCTGGCGTGGTACAGCACTGGCCAGCTGCAGCTGAGGCAGCCATTCAACAACACCTGGCAGGTGATGATTCTGTCACTGGGCGGTGAGCCATTCGCGGCTCCAGGGTCCTACGGCATCCGAGCCTCGAACAACAACATCAGGACCCAGATCGACTCGGTCAACCAGGTGCTGTCAGTCCGCTACAACGGTCGGTTCAACATCGGATTTCAGGGGCCAGGCAGTGCAAACCAGATCCAATGGGCTGACGTGACCTTTCCCGCGCCGATCACCACGTACGAAAGGCCGCTGGTGTTCCTGAATGCGGACAACTACATGATGGTTGGAAATTTCTCGGTTAAGGGAAGCCCGGGTAACTGGACCGGTTTCAGGTTAAAGGCCTGGAACAACCAGCCAGCGCACGGCGATACAGCGCTCTATCCGATGTACATCAACTGGTACTGCGCGAGCTACCAGGCACCGACTTCAGCTGTGGGGGCATACGGGGCGTCAGTGAAAAACGCCGCTGGGGTGCGGACGTTCGTGACGACGGCAAATTTGTCGCTACTGAACGGGCAGCCTGCCTCCAACTCATTCGCGCTTTCGGGAAATCCCATCGTTGCCGGTCCTTCATATTCGCCAGGATTTCAGATGGCCTGGACAGGAAGTTATCAGGACTATGTTCTGGCTAATGCCTTGTTCTCAGCGACGAACATTGGTGCGACTGGCCAGCCATTTCGCGAGAACTTTGGTGGTTTCCTTCCCGGTAACCGATCAGTCTTGCAGATGTATACCTACAACGGCGGCGGTACTAACCCGGTTACTCCAAACGGCAGGACGCTTTTTGCCTCCAGGCCAATGAAGCCTCTTTAAGGTAGAGATATGGCAAAGCAAAATATCAACCTCGGCACCGCGCCCACAGGTGCGGGTGGTGATGATCGGCGCAGCGCGTGGACGAAGGCTATCGCCAACTTCACCGAGCTTTATGACTTCCTGGCGGGCGCCGCGAATGCTGCGTCACTCCCCGCCAGCCTCGCGGCTGCTCTCGACAATGTCGGCGGATACCGCAGGGCAAATGCCCTAGGGGCGGTCAGTCAAGCCGGCGGCGTTCCAACTGGCGCGATTATCGAGGCCGGCAGCAACTCCAGCGGCAGCTACACCAAGTTTGCTGATGGCACCATCATCATGCGTGGCGTGGCAAATCTTGACCAAGCGAGCATGGGGGTAAAGGCGGGCTCTTTTGCACTACCTGTGGCGCTGGCTGGCGCCTATCACATCGTCCTGAATATCACGTCGGTCAACGTCTCTAACGAGTTCAAGGGCTACGCACGGACGGCCGCAACCAACACCACATCGTTCCAGATCATTCACTCTTGGGATGTTATCCAGACCTACGGCTATCAGTGGGTCGCATTCGGTAGGTGGTTCTGATGATTATCAAGTTCTGTACCGTCTTCTCTGATCAGCCGTTTAGCCTTTCCCGGCTGGGTGACATGCTGACTATCAATGGCTTGGCCCTGGACTTCGCCAAGCTGCCCGAGGGCGCGACGCTGCCTGCGGGTGCAATCAGCTGTAACGACGTGCTTGGTCCAGTGGAGCGTCGTGATGGCAAGCTGCGCATCACGCTGTTTCTCCGCCATCCTGTGGACGCGCCTGAGGTCGCCCGCTTCCCTGGCGACATCATTGATCCGCCGGCCGGCCCAATCCTCGTGCCAGGCATTGAGCAGAGTTCGCCGCCTCTCGTGGCCGCCGGTGTAATCGACTGGTCGCAGGTCATCACCGCCGAGGCCAAAGCCCAGGCTCAGCAGGAGCTGCTGCTGGCCGGCGTCACTGCTGAGGTCGCCCAGCGCCGTGCTGCAGCTGACCAGGCCATCGCGCCGCTGCAGGATGCAGTCGACCTGGAGGAGGCCACTGAGGCCGAGACCGAGCAGCTCAAGTCATGGAAGCGCTACCGCGTGGCGCTGAGCCGTCTGCACGAACAGGAAGGCTACCCAACCGAAATCGACTGGCCAGCACCGCCAGCTTGATCCGATCCCGCAACAAACCCCACGACCGCCGACTGGCGGTATTTTTTTGCCTGGAGAAAACCCATGCCTTTCATCGTCATCAACCGCACCAACGCTCTCGACCCGATCCGCACCGTGGAGTACGCCACCGAAGCTGAAGCTGACGCCGCTGCCCGCAGTCTTCTGGGCAGCCAGCCCGGGGCCGAAGTGCTGACCGCCAAGCTGCTCAAACGCTACTCCGCGAAGGTCGAAGTGACTGAGCAAGAGGCGGCAGACATCGCGCCTGAGGCGCCGGCCGAGGAGACAGGCCAATGAGTACTCCTCGCGGTGTCCGCAACAACAACCCCGGCAACATCGATTTCAACCCCCGCAATGCCTGGCAAGGGCAGCTCGGGCTGGAGGATGGCGTGGCCAAGCCACGCTTCGCCCGCTTCGACGAAGCCGAGAATGGCATTCGCGCCTTGGGCAAGCTGCTGATCAACTACCGCGGCAAGGACGGCATGCCCAGCGTGGGCGGGAAGGGCATCGACACCGTGCTCGAAACCATCAACCGTTGGGCGCCGAGCAACGAGAACGACACCCAGGCCTACGCCGGCGCCGTGGCGAAGCGCCTGGGCGTGCGCACCACCGACCCGATCAACATCAAGGACGCGGCCACGCTGCGCGGCATGGTGCTCGGCATCATCGTCCACGAGAACGGCGGCAACCCGTATACGCCGGCAATCATCGATGAAGGGGTGCGGAGGGCGCTGGCATGAAGTCCTGGGTCATCAGGTCGGCGCTGCTGCTGGCGCTGCTCGCGTCCTACTGGGGCGCGTACCAGCACGGCCGGTCAGTGGAGAGGGCAGAGGCCGCCCAGGCATCAGCAGAACGAGACAGCGGCGACCGCCTGGCCGAGGTGATCGGCGAGCGCGGCGCCCGCCAGGAAGAACAACGACGCGCCCAGGCGCAGGAGGAGGCGAGAGCCCATGGTCAGGAGGAACGAACGATTGCAGATGCTGGTGCTGCTGGCGCCGATGCTGCTGGCCAGCGGCTGCGCGACGACGGCGCCAAGTTCGCCGCCGCCATCAGTTGCTCCGGCACGGATACTGCCGCTGTCGCCCGAAGCCAGGCAGCCACCCGCGCCGCCATGGTGCTCTCCGAATTGCTCGACCGGTCTGTCGGAACGAATCGAGAGCTGGCGAAAGCTTATGACCTTGCCAGAATAGCTGGCGAGCAATGCCAGAGGGAGCACGACGGACAGTTGCCGCCGGCAGAGATCAGTCGGGAAACCAGTGGGTAATGTCGATCCCATGGACGCACCTCAGGCGGTTGCCGATCTGCACCAGGCGTACGTGGGTGCCATTGGCCCGCAAGGACTCAGCAGCCACCTGCGCGTTGAGCGCCTGGTTGATATCGACCAGCTTTGTGATGTTGGCCTGGGCCTGAACGAGCTTGGCCCTGAGGTCATCATTCTCGGACATCAGGAGGTGTGATTGCTGCTCGAGCATTTCGACCTGGGTCGGCATGCCGTGCTCAAAGCCGGTGGTATCGATGTCCATGGGGTGCCTGCAAGGTTGCTGTATGGACATACAGTATATTGCTTGGCGTCGTCGGCCAAGGTCATGGCGACGAGGTGATGCATGTCGGGTGTGGATTCGTGTCGGCAGAACGCCGTAGGAGGGTGTTTCGGCTGTCTAAAACCGCGCTTCAGCTTCTCGGTTTTACTGGGCGAAACTCGCCCAAACTCGCCCAAACTCGCCAATGCATATTAGACAGCTTCGATGCATAGGCCGCTAACGGCGCGGCCTGAGCGGTGATTCTCACACTACTGCTGCATCATTGGTGTGTGTGCGGAAAGATCAGACATTCAGGGCCTTACAGCGGGTGATCTGGTTGGCGATTGTGAAACCGGCAATGGTACAGGCTTTTTCAACCAGATGCAGGCGCCGGCCATGGGGCATGCGTGTGCAGTCAGGTGCATTGCATTTGCCGGCGCATGCCTGCATTATGCATGTTATGCAAAAACGCAACGTAGCCACCGTACTCAGAGAACTGCTCGACCGCCACGGCCTGTCCCCGACGGAGCTGTACCGGCGCACGGGTGTCCCTCAATCCACTTTGTCGCGGATTCTCGGCGGCAAGATCGTCGACCCTTCCGACAAGCACGTGTCGAAGATCGCCCACTACTTCGGCGTGAGCACCGAGCAGTTGCGCGGCCGTGCCGAGCTCGGCGAGTCACGCGAAACCGCGTTGCCGGCCCACGGCCATGCGGACCTCAGCGACATCAGCCTGTGGGACGATGAAACCCCCGTCGAGGATGACGAGGTGTCGGTACCTTTCCTTCGCGAGGTCGAATTGGCAGCAGGATCAGGAAGATTCGTCATCGAAGAGAGCGAGCGTGCGCGGCTGCGATTCGGCAAGCGCAGCTTGCGTCACAATGGTGTGCAATTCGACCAGGCCAAGTGCGTGACCGTGCGCGGCAACAGCATGCTGCCGGTGCTGCGCGATGGTGCGACGGTTGGCGTGAACACCGGCAAATGCTCGATCGGCGACATCATCGATGGCGACCTCTACGCCATCAATCATAACGGCCAGCTGCGGGTGAAGCAGGTCTATCGCCTGCCTACCGGCATCCGCCTGCGCAGTTTCAACCGCGATGAACACCCCGACGAGGACTACAGCTTCCAGCAGATGCAGGACGAGCAGATCAGCCTGCTTGGGCATGTGTTCTGGTGGGGCATGTACGCTCGCTGACAAGCCCGCTTCCAAGAACCCGCTTCGGCGGGTTTTTTTTCGTCTGCAGAAAATCCCTACACATCAGGCCGTGCATGGCCTGCATGCATTTCAGCAAAATCCAGTGCATATAAATGTGAGCGAATGCATTGACAGCATATGCATTAATGCATAGCCTGTATCTCAAGCCGGGCGGAAACCGGTTGTTACACAGGCGCCGATGGGCAGGCTTCGATTGCTCAGAGGTTTGGCAACTACACAGGAGGCAGAGCAGTGACGATCGAGCATCAAGCGTTACTGGACATGCCGCTCTGGCTGGTAATTGGCCTGGCATTGCTGGGCGGCTTGTGCGGCGAGATGTGGCGGGCCGACAAGGCCGGTGCCACGGGGTGGGCGCTGCTGCGACGGCTGGTGCTGCGTTCCGGAGCGTGCATGGTTTGTGGCGTGTCGGCGGTAATGCTGTTGTATGCCGGTGGTCTGTCGATCTGGGCGGCCAGTGCATTTGGCTGCATGACTGCGGTGGGGGGGGCCGATGTCGCCATGCGGCTGTATGAGCGCTGGGCAATCCGGCGCCTGGGCTTGCGCGACAGCACTCGAGCCGACTAGCGCCAAGAGGGATATGCATGAATGAACACTATCAAAAAGGAGCGACAGACATGCTCACTGAATCGCAATTACTACAGATCTTGCCAAACGCCCGTCCCGTCGCAGATATTTTTCTTGCTGCGCTGAATGTTGCCTTGCCTCGCTGGGAAATTGACAAACCCAGGCGTATGGCGGCGTTCATCGCCCAGGTCGGCCATGAGTCCGGCGAGTTGCGCTATGTGACCGAGCTGGGTAGTGACCACTATCTGGCCCGCTACGACACTGGCAGCTTGGCACTGCGCCTGGGTAATACGTTGCAGGCAGACGGCGATGGCCAGTTCTATTGTGGGCGTGGCCTGATCCAGATTACCGGGCGCAACAACTACGAGGCCTGCAGCCGTGCGCTGTTCGGCGACGAGCGTTTGCTGGTGCAGCCGCAGCTGCTCGAACTGCCGCGCTGGGCCTGCGAGTCGGCGGGATGGTATTGGTATTCACATGGGCTCAATGCCTTGGCTGATCGGGGCGAGTTCAACCGCATCACGCGCCATATCAATGGTGGGCTGAATGGTTTGGAAAGCCGCCTGAAGCTCTGGGCGCGGGCGCGAAAGGTGTTGTGTTGAACCGTTTGGCAGCGGGTCGTGACGCGCGCTCGTCCCGTCGCTCTGCGAAGCGTTCGACCCGCTTGATTTTCAAGGGCAGGTTTTTAGAAGAACATGGCGCTTACCTGGGGCGGCCTGCGCCCTGAACTTGCCGCAGGGAGTGAGCGATACGGTATGCCGATAAGCCCAAATACCGCATATTTGGTGAAAGCCGTGTGCTCTTTCCGGTCTTTGCGGCCCTGTTCATGGTGATGCTCGAGTATCTGCTGCTGGCGGTCTATCTGGTGTTCATTCACTACCCGTTGTGGTTGTTGGTGCAGCATCGCGCCAACAATTGATCGTGCATTCAGGGGCCTGATAGGGTGATGGCCAGTTTCTACGAGGAGCCTGTCATGGACCCGATCACCGTTCTCGCCACCCGTCTCGGCGAACACCTGCGCCGCTTTAACTCCCAGGTGACCACCGCCGAATCCTGCACTGGCGGTGGCATCGCCGAGGCCATCACCCGGGTGCCCGGCAGCTCGGCCTGGTTCGAGGCCGGTTACGTGACCTATTCCAATGCCCAGAAAACCCGCCAGCTGAACGTGCCCCATGCGCTGTTCGCCGAGGTTGGTGCGGTCAGCCAGGAGGTAGTCGAGGCCATGGTTCGGGGCGCCCGGGCCGCCAGTGGTGCACGGTTTGCCGTGGCCGTCAGTGGCGTGGCCGGGCCCGACGGTGGTTCGCCGGCCAAGCCGGTGGGGACCGTTTGGCTAGCCTGGGCCGATGGCGAGCAGGTAACCAGCGAACGTCGGCACTTCGACGGTGACCGCGAAGCCGTGCGCCGACAAACGGTGATCGCCGCGTTAGACGGCTTGTTACAGCTTGGCGCCGAGTAAATCGACGACAGGGGTTTGCGCGCGCGCCAGCCTGTGGAATAATACTGGCTACTTATACAGGTATTCCGGCCGTCAGGGCCAAGTCGAACACGTGAGGATTTCAATGGACGACAACAAGAAGCGCGCCTTGGCTGCGGCCCTGGGTCAAATCGAACGCCAATTCGGCAAAGGCGCGGTCATGCGCATGGGCGATCACGAGCGCCAGGGCATCCCGGCCATTTCCACCGGTTCCCTGGGCCTGGACATCGCGCTCGGCATCGGCGGTCTGCCAAAAGGCCGTATCGTCGAAATCTACGGCCCGGAATCCTCGGGTAAAACCACGCTGACCCTGTCGGTCATCGCCGAAGCTCAGAAGAACGGTGCAACTTGCGCCTTCGTCGACGCCGAACACGCCCTCGACCCTGAATACGCCGGCAAGCTGGGCGTCAACGTCGACGACCTGCTGGTCTCGCAGCCGGACACCGGCGAACAGGCCCTGGAAATCACCGACATGCTGGTGCGCTCCAACGCCGTTGACGTAATCATCGTCGACTCCGTGGCTGCACTGGTGCCAAAGGCCGAGATCGAAGGCGAAATGGGCGACATGCACGTCGGCCTGCAGGCCCGTCTGATGTCTCAGGCACTGCGCAAGATCACCGGTAACATCAAGAACGCCAACTGCCTGGTCATCTTCATCAACCAGATCCGCATGAAGATCGGTGTGATGTTCGGTAGCCCGGAAACCACCACCGGTGGTAACGCCCTGAAGTTCTACGCCTCGGTGCGCCTGGACATCCGCCGTACCGGCGCGGTCAAGGAAGGCGACGAAGTGGTCGGCAGCGAAACCCGCGTCAAGATCGTCAAGAACAAGGTCTCGCCTCCGTTCCGTCAGGCCGAGTTCCAGATCCTTTACGGCAAGGGCATCTACCGCAACGGCGAAATCATCGACCTGGGTGTTTCTCAAGGCCTGGTAGAGAAGTCCGGTGCCTGGTACGCCTACCAAGGCAACAAGATCGGCCAGGGCAAGGCCAACGCAGCCAAGTACCTGGCGGAGAACCCGGCCATTGGTGCCGAGATCGAGAAGCAGATTCGCGAGAAACTGCTCAAGGCCGGTGCTGTTGCTGAAGCCGGCAAGGCCGCTGCCGCTGCCGCTGAAGCCGATGCCGACGACATGGCTGACGCCGACGCCGGTTATTGATAGCAGCTGGTATGTCCGCCGTACTCGACACCCCCGTCGCCGTCAGGCGGACAGCCATGGACCTGCTCGCGCGCCGCGAGCATGGTCGCGTCGAGCTGACGCGCAAGTTGCGTCAGCGCGGTGCCCCGGATGAACTGATCGAGCCAGCGCTCGATCGGCTCGCCGATGAAGGGCTGCTTAGCGAAGCCCGTTATCTCGAGAGTTTCATCCGGTACCGTTCCGGTTCCGGCTATGGTCCTGCGCGTATTCGCGAGGAGCTTGGCCAGCGCGGGCTGAATCGAAGTGATATCGAGCAGGCCCTGCGTGACAGCGAAGTGGATTGGGCAGCGCTGCTGCAAGATACCTGGCATCGCAAGTTCGCAGGGCTTCGCCCTCAGGACCCTCGAAGTCGCGCCCAGCAGACCCGGTTTCTTGCCTACCGCGGTTTCCCCATGGACATGATCGGTAGGTTGCTCAGCGGCCGGGATCTGGATGATTACTAGTCAAATGGCCTCATCGCTGGCACGCCAGCGATGAGGCCATTTGCTTTATCACGAAAATTACCCTTCAGCTGACCTTCAACGCCTCCCGAGCCCGCTGGGTCGTATGCATTGGCTCCGGTTTGGCCCAGTTTTCCGGCAAGTTGATGAAATCGACCAATTCCCGCAGTCGCCCCTGGTCACGACCATTGAAGGCAAACGTCAGCCGCGTCAGATGGCTGAAGTTGCCCACCTCGTGTTCGGCACCGCTGTCGGCGTGTTGGTGATACCGGCCACTCAGGCGCAAGTCGGCAAACCCCTCCTGAATATCATGCAGTGCGGCCTCGCTGAGCCGATGGTGCATGCGGATCACGAACTGATTCTTCAGCCAGCGGCTGGAGTGGTAGTTGCTGTAGAACTGGTTGATTTCCTCGACGGCCTCATCGGCGCTATGCACCAGGCGCAGCAGCTTCAGGTCGCTGGGCAGGATGTAGCGATTTTCTTCGAGCTGGCGGCTGATGAACGCCAGGCAGTCGCGCCAGAACGTGCCGCCCGGTGAGTCCAGCAGTACCACCGGTACCAGTGGGCTTTTGCCGGTCTGGATAAGCGTCAATACTTCAAGTGCTTCATCCAGGGTGCCGAAACCGCCCGGGCAGAGCACCAGTGCATCGGCTTCCTTGACGAAGAACAGCTTGCGAATGAAGAAGAAGTGGAAGGGCAGCAGCTTGTCGGTGCCATCCACCGTGGCATTGGCATGTTGCTCGAAGGGCAGGGTGATGTTGAAACCCAAGCTGTGGTCACTGCCTGCCCCTTCGTGGGCCGCCGCCATAATGCCGCCGCCGGCCCCGGTAATGACCATCAGTTCGGAGCGGGCGAGGGTCGCCCCCAGCTCGCGAGCCAGGGCATACATCGGGTGTTCCATGGGGGTGCGTGCCGAGCCGAATACGGTGACTTTGCGTCGCCCCCGGTATTGTTGGAGCATGCGGAACGAGTGATCCAGTTCGCGTAGGGCCTGCAGGGTGATCTTGGCGCTCCAGCGATCGCTGTCGTCATGGGCCATGCGCAAGACCGTGAGCATCATGTCGCGATACAGCGGCAGGTTGGGGCTGCCCGGCGCGACCAGTTGCAGCTGCTGGTCGATCTTGCTCAGGTCGATGCCGTGGTCCCTGAAGTGATTGAACAGGTGTTCATTCGATTGGTAAGGCATTCAACGTCTCCTTCTGCAGCAAAACCTCTGACCGGGCCAATGCTGTGGCTCGGCCGCGACACTACGTGTGTCGCTGGCTGCCGTGACTCGAGCGTGCATTTCGAGCATTGCAGTAGGCCTTCAAGACCGTGGTGCAGGAGTGTCTGTCCGGCGTGTCGTTTTCGGGCCTTCGCTATCAATCTAGACCGTTGCACCTGATCGTGCAGGCGTGAATACGGTGGCCACTCGTCGGCCTGTGACCAGCCCTGACGAGGGTTTGGTTAACTGGAGAAGCGAAACGTGTCGATGCAGGAGGTGGCGGTATGCATCGCTTGGTCATCGAGGTAGACCGGCAGCTCTATCAGCAGCTGGAACATGCAGCCCAGGATCACCATGTGAGCCTGGAAGCCGAGTGCCGTCGCAGGTTGGCAGCGCTTGAATGTCAGTCACGCTACCTGCAGGCACTGCTGGCAGAGATGCGCGCCGACGAAGAGCCGCGGCGCGCCGAGGGGGAGCGGGTTACCTAGTCACTTCTTCTTGTTGCCAGCGGTGCAGCTGGCAGCATCGAAGGCCTGGTCCATGACCGGCTGGTTGGTCTTGTATACGCTGAAGCGATAGACCATCACCGCACCTTTGGACATCAGGTTACGGAAACCACTGTTGCGGCACACGCTGTCGCCCAGCTGGCTGCGAACTTGCGCCGGGTTCTGCTGCATGCGTGCGGCATGCTCGGCACGTACGCTGAGGTGGTTGACCAGCGCCTTGCCTTCAACGGTATAGCCCTGATCGAGAATGTCTTCGTTGATGGCGCGAGGGGTGCCGACACTGCTTTCCGTGGCGACCTTCTGCAGCAGCTTGTTGAGCTCGAACTCCTGCTTGGAGGCAGCCTGGGCTGCCAGTGGCAGGGTGAGCAGCAGGCTCAGGGTCGGGACGATAAGACGCAGCATGAATCTCTCCTGGTTCGATGACTGGCGCTTTGACATGCGCCGGTGGCGGGCGTTCCATGAAACCCGCAGCAGCGCAGGCAAATTCACGGTGGCCAATGGCGTCGATTATAAAGTACCGGTTGGTTGCGCTGCACGGCCAAATGGCGCCTGCTCTGATAGACTGGCGTTTTGCACCTTCCGAGTCCTTGCAGTGTCCAGTCACAACCCGTCCACAGGCTTGCCAGCATGAGCCACGCGGTAGCACGCCTGCGTGCCGAGCGCCTGGCACGCAGCATCAAACCTTTCATTGCCCGTGGTTCACGCGCCGAGCGTTGCCCCGATTGCCGGGTGATTGCCACCCATTGCCTGTGTGCGTGGAAGCCCAAGGTGCAAGCCGACTCCGGCGTGTGCCTGATCATGCATGACACCGAGCCATTGAAGCCGACCAACACCGGCTGGCTGATCGCCGACCTGATCGAAGACACAAGCGCCTTTGGTTGGCTGCGCACCTCGGTGGACGAAGGCCTGCTGGCGTTGCTCGACGACCCGCGGTGGCAGCCCTACATCGTTTTCCCCGGCGAATTCGTCGCCGAGGAGCGGGTGGTCAGCGAGGTCGTCCGCGAACCCGGCAAGCGCCCGTTGTTCATCCTGCTCGACGCCACCTGGACCGAAGCCCGCAAGATGTTCCGCAAGAGCCCGTATCTCGATCGCTTCCCGGTGCTGAGCCTGCAAGCCGAGCAGATGTCGCGCTATCGCCTGCGCCGGTCCAAGCGCGACGATCATTTCTGCACCGCCGAAGTCGCTGCCATGTGCCTGGACCTGGCGGGTGACAACCAGGCTTCCCAGGCGCTGGATGCTTATCTCGATGTGTTCAGCCTGCATTATCTCAGTGGCAAGCGTCGCCTGCCGCTGGATGATCAGGACGACACCCACCAGCGTTTGCATACCTTCCTATAGTCCAAGGGGCATACGTCTCACTTTGGTTCATAATGACGGGGCTGGCAGCCAGGGCGGGCGAGGCGGCAGGGTAGTTGGCTTGACCACCTCCGGCCGTGCTCGGCATCCTTGGCGCCGATTCCCCGCCAGGCGTTTCACTACCCCGCATGCGCCTGGCACAGAACAGGATCCATAGATCGATGGCCACATACGAAATCCTGATAGCCGATGACCACCCGCTGTTTCGCAGCGCTCTGCGCCAGGCCGTTACCCTCGGCCTGGGCGCCGACGTGCGCTTGGTTGAAGTGGCGAGCATCGCCGAACTGGAAACCCGCCTGAGCGAAAAAGCCGACTGGGACCTGGTCCTGCTGGACCTGAACATGCCGGGTGCCTATGGCTTCTCCGGGCTGGTCCTGCTACGCGGCCAGTACCCGCAAATTCCGGTGGTAATGGTCTCGGCGCAGGAAGAGGCCGCCGTGGTGGTCAAGTCCCGCGAGTTCGGTGCCAGCGGCTTCATTCCGAAGTCCAGCGGCCTTGAAGTCATTCAGGATGCCGTGAGAAAAGTGCTCGACGGCGATGTCTGGTGGCCACCGCAAGCCTTCGAGAAGGTCGATGTCTCGGCCGAGGCCAAGGCAGCCAGCGAAGGCCTGGCCAGCCTCACCCCACAGCAGTTCCGCGTGTTGACCATGGTCTGCGAAGGTTTGCTGAACAAGCAGATCGCCTATGAACTGAGTGTGTCGGAAGCGACCATCAAGGCCCATGTAACCGCTATCTTCCGCAAGCTGGGCGTGCGCACCCGCACCCAGGCGGCGCTGTTGCTGCAACAACTTGAATCGGTTGCCAGCAACTGACAACGCCTGGATTCACGCTTTTTTGACCCGTGCCGCACTAGTCTGCTGGCCTTTCTGTTGTGAAGTGACTCACATGACATCGCCATTCAAAGGCCAGACCGGCCTGAAACGCATCTTCAACGCCGCCGGCTATTCGCTGGACGGCCTGCGCGCCGCCTTCAAGGGTGAGGCCGCATTCCGCCAGCTGGTACTGCTCAACGTGCTGCTGATCCCGATCGCCTTCTGGCTGCCGGTCAGCCGTGCCGAGCGGGCAATCATGATCGCCGTATGCCTGCTCGGCCTGATCGTCGAGCTGTTCAACTCGGCAGTGGAAGCAGCCATCGACCGCATCTCGCTGGAGCGCCACCCGTTGTCGAAGAACGCCAAGGACATGGGCAGCGCCGCGCAACTGGTAGCGTTGACCATGGTCGCGCTGGTGTGGGGTGTGATTCTGCTTTAAGCGATCGGCGGCAAGACGATCTCGTCACTGCGGGTAAAGCCCGCAGTGAAGTTGCGGCACAGCTCCAGGAATTCACGCATAGCCGAGGTCTGGTACTTCTGCTTGTGCCAGATGAAGTAGAACTGGCGCATCAGGTCCAGCTCCGGCGTCTCCACCGGTACCAGGCTGCCGCGGCGGAAGGCATCGCGCAGGGCCAGGCGGGAAATACAGCCGATACCCAGGCCCGACTCCACGGCACGCTTGATCGCCTCGGTGTGCTCCAGCTCCAGGCGGATGTTCAGGCTGGTGCGGTGATGGCGCATGGCCTGGTCGAAGGTCAGGCGTGTGCCGGAACCCTGTTCGCGCAAGATCCAGGCCTCCTGCGACAGAGCTTCGACATCGGCGCGTCCGGCCTTGGCCAGTGGGTGTTGCGGTGCACAGAACACCACCAGCTCGTCTTCGACCCATGGCTGCACCTCCAGGTCCGGGTGGTTGCAGTCACCTTCGATCAGACCCAGATCAATTTCGTATTGCGCAACCTGGTGCACGATATGCGCAGTGTTATGCACATGCAGCTTGATCTGGCTCTCCGGGTGTACCTGCATGAAGCTGCCGATCAGCAGAGTGGCCAGGTAATTGCCGATGGTCAGCGTGGCACCGACCGCCAGCGAACCGAAGCCGGACTTGCCGTTGAGCAGGTCTTCGATTTCCTTGGCCTGGTCGAGCAGGGCGACGGCTTGGGGCAGCAACTGATGGCCCAGGGCATTGAGCGCCAGGCGCTTGCCGGCGCGGTCAAACAGCTGGCAGCTCGATTGCCGCTCAAGTTCAGTAATGGAGGTGCTCGCCGCCGACTGTGAAAGCGCGAGCACGCTGGCAGCCCGCGACACACTCTGGTGCTGGGCCACGGCGACGAATACCTGGAGCTGACGAAGTGTAAATCGCATATCTATATAACCGATAACACATATCTTGATAATTCAGTTAACAGATATTCTCGCTGCCCCTAAACTATCGCGCAACTGCGCGTCTTGCGCGCTGCGTTTTCTTCAGGAGCCCCATCGATGAGCAACATGAACCACGAACGTGTCCTCAGTGTGCACCACTGGAACGACACCCTGTTCAGCTTCAAGTGCACCCGCGACCCGGGCCTGCGCTTCGAGAACGGTCAGTTCGTGATGATCGGCCTGCAGCAGGAAAGCGGCCGTCCGCTCATGCGCGCCTATTCCATCGCTTCGCCGAACTGGGAAGAGCACCTGGAGTTCTTCAGCATCAAGGTCCCGGATGGCCCGCTGACCTCGCAGCTGCAGCACCTGAAGGAAGGCGACGAGATCATCATCAGCAAGAAGCCAACCGGTACCCTGGTCCTCGATGATCTGAAACCGGGCAAGCACCTGTACCTGCTGAGCACAGGTACCGGCCTGGCGCCGTTCATGAGCGTCATCCAGGACCCGGAAACCTACGAGCGCTTTGAAAAAGTGATCCTGGTTCACGGTGTGCGTTACGTCAACGAAGTGGCCTACCGCGAGTTTATTACCGAGCACCTGCCGCAGAACGAGTTCTTCGGTGAGTCGGTCCGTGACAAGCTGATCTACTACCCGACCGTGACCCGCGAGCCGTTCGAGAACCAGGGCCGCCTGACCGACCTGATGCGCAGCGGCAAGCTGTTCAGCGATATCGGCCTGCCACCGATCAACCCGGAAGACGACCGCGCGATGATCTGCGGCAGCCCGAGCATGCTCGACGAAACCAGCGAAGTGCTCGACAGCTTCGGCCTGAAGGTCTCCCCGCGCATGCGCGAGCCGGGTGACTACCTGATCGAGCGTGCATTCGTCGAGAAATAAGACGAATGCAGCAACAAAAAACGCAGACCTGGGTCTGCGTTTTTTTATGCCTGCAAGGAGGTGATTTTCAGCCTTCCCGTACGACTTCCAGCACTTGGATCTGATCCGGTTGCGGGTAATGCCAGCGGACCTGCACATCCCACAACTTCACCCCGTACACCCGCTCCGGTGGTGGCACCTGATAGGCTGGGCGCGGGTCCTGCGCCAGGCATTGCTCGATCAGTTCCACCAGCGGCTCGCCAAGGCGCAGCCCATGTGCGTGGGCCTGGGGCAAGGCAGTGTCGCTCCAGCCAACGGCAATAGCGAGCGGCGCATCACTGGCCATCAGGTTGCTTGCCCCGGCAACGCTGTCGGCGTAGGGGACGTAGGGTTTGATGTCCAGGACCGGCGTACCGTCCAGCAGGTCAATCCCGGACAGCAACAGGCGCCCTGGCTCCACACCCTCCAGGCGTACCACCGATTGGCCGATGCCGTTGGGGCGATGGGTGGCGCGGGTGGCGAACACGCCCATGCTCTTGTTGCCGCCCAGGCGTGGCGGGCGCACTTTCAGGCGCGGTTTGTCTTCCAGGGCCTGGTGGAACAGGAACAGCAACCAGACATGGCTGACCTGCTCCAGCCCGGCCACCGCATCGCCATGATCGAACGGCGGCAGCAGTTCCAGCACCCCGCGGGCAGCTGGCGCCAGCTGCGGCTGGCGCGGGATGGCAAACTTCTCCTTGAAGCAGGAGCGGACTATGCCGACCGGTGCAACCGTATGCTGCATGGCCACTCAGCCGCGCACGCGCAGGGTCAGGCCCTTGAGGAAGTTGCGCAGCAGCTGGTCGCCACACGGGCGATAGTTGTCATGCCCGACCTTGCGGAACAGCGCGCTGAGTTCAGGCTTGGACACCGGGAAATTTACCGTCTTGAGGATGGCGTGCAGGTCTTCTTCCTTGAGCTCGAAGGCCACCCGCAGTTTTTTCAGGATGGTGTTGTTGGTCACCGGCAGTTCGACCGGCTGTGGTGGGCGGCTATCGTCCTTGCCACGGCGGTGGATCACCAGGCCGTCAAGGAAGTGCGCCATGACCCGCTCCGGGCAACGCACGAAACCGGCTTCGTCTTCCTTCTTCAAGTAGGTGGCGAGCACGATCGGGTTAACTTCGAGGCCGGACAGCGCGATGATTTCGGCCATCTTGGCGTCGTTCACCTTGAGCATGTAGCGCAAGCTGCGCAGGACATCGTTGTGGTTCATTGCTGCAAAATCCTGTTCAGTAGCCACGCCGGAGCGTGGCGTATTGCTTAGAAACGTTCGGTGGCTGCCAGGTAACGCCACTGCCCCACGGGCAGCTTGCCCATCGATACACCGCCCAGGCGAATGCGGCGCATGCCTAGCACTTCCAGGCGCAGGTAGGCACACAGCTCGCTGATGTGCCCGGGTTGCGGGTTTTTCACGACCAGGCGCAAGTGGGTCTCGTTCTGCCAGCTGGCCTTGGCCTTGGGTAGTTCCCGGTCATTGCGCGTCGCACCGCGCGCCAGGCGCTCCAAGGCCTGAGGCGTGGTCTCACCGCGCACTTCGATGATGTATTCCTGCTCCAGGCGGCGCAGGTCGGCGTCGATCTTGCGGGTGACGCGCCAGTCCTGGGTGAACACCTGTAGGCCGGTGGCACCACGTTCCAGCGGCGCCAGGCAGGTCAGGCGGGCAAAGTGCCCGTGCAGGGGCCGTACGCCTTCGCGGTGGGCCTCGCTGAGGTTGCCCATGTTCATGCTGGCGCGGGCGGTTTCGCTGTCGACACCGGCCGCTTGGTGCATCAGCAGGGTGACGGGGTCCAGTGCCTCGGTGCGTGCTCCCGGCAGCAGTTCGACGCGCTGGTCGTCGACTTTGAACTGAGGTTGCTCGACTACCACCCCATCGACCGTGACCCAGCCTCCTTCGATGTACTGCTCGGCCTCGCGGCGGGAGCAACCAAGCTGCTCGATGAGGCGTTTGGACAGGCGGACGGGTTCGGACATGGGGCAATTCGCAAGGCAGGGAAAGACCTACATTGTACCTGCCTGTGCGCGGTTGATGATGGGAATCTGTGTCAAATGCGCCGTTTTGGACGCAGACCACGGCATATTCGGACGCCGCCTTAAGACGCTGTAGGAATCAGCCTCATGTGCAGAAGGGGATAGGGCTGCCCCAAGCCATCCGTTTCTGAGCGGCCGACTACTTCGAAGCCTTCGTGCAAGTAGAAGCCCAAGGCTTGCGGGTTCTGTTCGTTGACGTCCAGGCGTTCGGCATTCAATTCATCGATCGCACCACGCAGCAGGCGCCTGCCAACACCCTTGCCGCGATAGTCCGGTGCGACGAACAGCATGTGCACGCAGCCGTTGGCGACTCCGGCAAAGCCACAGATGCGCTGGCGATCCTTGCAGCAGATCAGCATCACTGCGTCGAGGTAGCGGCGCAGCACCTGCTCGCGCAGCAACACGATGTAGGCCTCGGGCAGGAAGTCATGAGTCGCCCGCACCGAGTCTTCCCAGATCTGCACCAGCTCGCCGTAGTCGCTGTAGCGCGGGGTTTGCAGTGTGAGAGCCGAATGCATGCTGGTGTTCCTCCATGGCGATAGAGAAAACATAGCAGGCCAACCACTGGTCGGCTTTTCCGTGCGCGCCTTGAAGGCTGAGGCGTAGAGGTCTATTAATTAGGCGTGGGAAAAATTCCCACGCCAAGAAAAGAAATAACTTACAACAGATTCCCGGCTTGATTTGGCGTTCTCATGGCGAAGACCTGGAGACGGAAAATGCAAATCCACATGCTGTTCAAAAGGGCTCTACTGGCAGTTGCCGTTGCAGGCGTGCTGTCGACGGCCATCGTATTGGTTCCAGACGCGATTTCTCATGGCTCCAGCGCCTATGCCAAGGATGGCGGCGGCGGCGGTGGCGGCGGTCACGGTGGTGGTGGCGGTGGCGGCGGTCACGGTGGCGGCGGTGGAAGCGGTGGTGGTGGCCACGGCGGTGGCGGTGGAAGCGGTGGCGGTGGTGGTGGTGGTGGTGGTGGTGGTGGCCACGGCGGCGGCGGTGGAAGCGGTGGCGGTGGTGGTGGCCACGGCGGTGGTGGCGGTGGTGGCGGTGGAAGCGGCAGCGGTGGCGGCCACGGCGGTAGTGGCAGCGGCGGCCATGCCGGCAACAGTGGCAGCGGCCATGGTGAAGCAGGCCAGGGTCACGATGGCACCTCAAACTCCGGACGCAGCAGCAACCATGCTGAAAGGGGTGATGACCATGGCAATCACGTTGGCGGTGAGCCCGGTGATGATCATGGCAATCATGTTGGCGGTGAACCTGGCGACGATCATGGCAATCACGTTGGTGGTGAACCTGGTGACGATAATGGCAACCATCTGGGTCGCGAACAGGGTGATGACCGCGGTGCTCATGCCGCCGGCGAAGTCGGCGATGACAACAGCAGGAGCTGATTGGCAGTGAACAGCCCATACAAGGCCCAGGGAACGGGTTTTGTATGAGCGAGTCTCGGGCGGTGCAGCCTTATCACGCGTTTGCAGTGTGCGCTGACAGCTTTTTCTCATTCTGGTGGGAAGTAGTTACAGTTGGTGCGGGATGTTTTCCCGCACCGTATGCTGGGTTCAACTGTCAAGGAATGCGCTCCATGCAATCGCCCTCTATCCCCCCTTCCATGTTGAGCGCACTGCGCAGGGTCATGCGCCCCCTGGTGCGCCTGATGCTGCGCAAAGGGGTGACCTACACGATGTTCACCGACGTACTAAAGGAAGTCTTCGTCGATGTGGCTCTTCGCGAGTTTCGCCTGGGCGACAAGGTGCCGACAGACAGCCGCATCAGCCTGCTTACCGGCGTGCATCGCAAAGATGTCCGGCGGCTGCGAAGTGAAAATGACGCAACTGACGCTGAGCTGCCGGAAAACATTACCTTGGGTGCGCAGCTGGTGAATGTATGGACCACCAGCCCACCGTTCTGCTCCGAGGCCGGGCAGGCGTTGGCGCTGCCAAGGCTGGCCAGCGTTGGCGGCGATTGCTCATTCGATGCCCTGGTGGCGAAAATCAGCACCGACATCCGCGGGCGGGTGGTACTGGATGAGTGGCTGCGCCTGGGTATCGTTCGCCTCGATGATCAGGATTGCGTTCACCTCGAAGCCCAGGCATTCGTGCCGCAGAAGGGCTTCGAAGAGAAAGCCGCGTATTTTGGCCACAACCTACATGACCACGCCTGCGCAGCGGTGCACAACCTCAGCGGCGAAGGCCTGCCGTTTTTCGAACGCAGCGTGCACTACGATGCCCTGACCTCGGCCAGCGTCGGCACGCTGCGTGAAGCGGTCTCCAAGGACGGCATGCAAACCTTGCTGGAATTCAGCCGGTTGGCCGCCGAGCTGGAAAACACCGACGTGCCACGCCACGAGGAACGCCAGCGCATTACCGTGGGGCTGTATTTCTACACTGAAGCCACCGACCCCGATTCGTCGAAGACAGCCGACTCATGACCCCCCTCGCGCGCTGCCTCAGCCTCGTCGCACTCGCCCTGGGTTTCGGGCTGAGCCTGGTGGCGCCTGCCGAGGTGGTTGCAGCACCGGTTTGTGTCAGCCGTGATGAAGTGGGTATGGCTGGGGCTGCGGGCTTGCAGTTCCCGGGCGGCACCGGTGGTACAGGCGCCAGAACCGGCGGTGTTGGCGGAACCGGCGTGCGTAGTGACAACGGCGGGGTGGGTGGCACGGGGGCGCCGCTCCAGCGGCGCCCTGGCGGAACGGGTGGTACCGGCGCGGTGGCAGAGGGGGTAGACGGTACTTTCATCGATCGCGGTCACGGTGGCGTGGGCGGCAGCGGAGCCCCGATCCAGCGCCCAGGCGGTACCGGGGGCACGGGGATCGTCGGCACCATCACCGGATTTGCTTCAATCTGCGTCAATGGCCAGGAAGTGCACTACGGCAAGGATGTACCGGTGAGTGAAAATGGTGCCCCTGCCAGCACCGCTCATCTGGCGATCGGCCAGGTTGTCGCGGTGGAGGCCTATGGCACACAGCGTGGCCTGCAAGCCGGGCGCATCGCGATTCTCAACGTTTACGAGGGGCCGCTGACGGCACTGCCGAATGCTGCGGGGCCACTGCGGGTCATGGGTCAACCTGTGCGCCTTGCCGCCGGGGCGCGCGTGGCTGAAGGGCTGCGCCCAGGCGAACCGGTCAGGGTCAGCGGCCTGCGCGATGCGGCAGGTGAAGTGGTGGCTAGCCGTATCGAGCGGGCGCCAGGGCTCAGGGAGGCCAGCGCCATCGGTACTGTCGATCGCCCCGGCAGCCTGCAGGGGCTGAAGCTGGGGACCCGCGTGGCGCCGGCGCGGGAAATGCTGGTGCGCGGCCAATGGACCGGTAACCAGCTGGAAGTCGCACAAACCCGCCCTGACCCGAGCCTGCCGTTTGCTGGCAGGGTGCAGACTGCGGTGATCGAGGGGCTGGTGCAGCGCACCCAGGCGCGCCAGCTGGTCGTCGGCGGCATCAACGTGACGCTGGGGCAGGATACCGTGATCGTCGGTAACCAGCCTGCTGCAATTGCACTTGACCAACGGGTGCGAGTAAGCGGGGTATTCAGTGCCACGCACGAGCTACGGGCCTCCCGCATCGAGTTCGATGATGACCGCGACGACCGTTCGGACAAAGGGCATTCCGGGCGTCAGAGCGAGCACGGTACCAGCGGTTCGGGCAGCTCGAGCAGCAGTGACCAAGGTGAGCGTGGGGCCTCCAGCAGCCGCCGCGAAGACAGTGAGGATCACAGTGGACGGAGTTCGACCAGCGACTCCAGTGGCCATGACACCTTTGAAAGTGAAGACAGGTCTGGGAAGTCACGGCATGTCGACAACGTGGAGCAACGCGAGACCAGCAACAGTGGCAGCTCCGATCGGGTGGAGAAGGTCGAGCATGTTGAAAAAATAGAGCTCGAAAAAGTCCAGAAGGTGGAAAAGGTCGAGAAAGTAGAGAAAGTCGAAAAGCCCGAGAAAGTCGAAAAGGTGGAGACAGTAGAGAAGGTCGAAAGGCCTGAGAAAGTCGAGAAGGTGGAAAAAGTCGAAAAGGTCGAAAAGCCTGAAAAAGTCGAGAAAGTGGAAAAAGTGGAAAAAGTTGAAAAGGTAGAGAGAGTCGAAAAGCCCGAAACGGTAGAAAAAGTCGAGAAGGTCGAAAAAGTAGAGCATCCGGAGCGGTCCGGGCATTAGGCAACTAGGCTGGGTAAGTCCGATCACGCTTCCCGACGGAACCCGAGGTGCAGATGAGACCTACGCTCCCTCTTTTCGCCTGTTTGCTGTCCTGTACCGGTGCGTCTGTCCAGGCCGATACTTTCAGCGCTTCCATTGGCATGGACTATTCGAGTGGCGACTATGGCACGGGTACCACTTCGGAAATCTGGTACGTCCCCGTGGTCGGCAAGTATGAAACCGGCCCCATGACCTACAAGGTCACTGTGCCCTGGCTGCGTATCACCAACCCTGAAGTAGGCCCCAATGGCGATCCCTTGCCCGGCGGATGCCATGCGGTGGAGAGCGGGCTGGGCGACACGGTTGCCAGCGCCGACTATGCACTGCTCGACGGCAGTGACGGCGGCCTGATGCTCGACCTCATCGGCAAGGTCAAATTCCCCACTGCAGATGAAAAACAGTGCCTGGGCACCGGCGAGTACGACTATACCGGCCAGGTCGATATCGCTCAGGCATTCGGCCCGGTGACCGGCTTCGTAACCCTGGGCTGGAAGAAATACGGAGATCCGCCCGACAGCGACTTCAGGGATCCGATCTTTACCAGCCTGGGTTTTGCCATTCCTGTGGCGAAAGGTACCTCGGCGGGCGCCTCGTACGACTGGCGGCAGAAAGTCGTTTCGACAGGCTCAGAAATCCAGGAGCTGACCCTTTTCCTGACCCATAAGCTTAACCGGGAATGGAAGATCCAACTGTATGCGGTCAAGGGCTTTTCCGATGCCAGCCCTGATGCAGAAGGCGGGTTGATGGTTTTTCACACCTTCTGAAAAAAAGCCCCCGCCCGGGTATTCCTCGTTGGGAATACCGGGCAGGGGCTTTTTCACGTGCAGGCTGCCTTAAACGGGCTCGGCCCACATATCGTATTCGTCTGCATCCACCACTCGGCAACGCACTTTGTCGCCCGGCTTGAAGCCGTGGTTACCGTCGATGAACACGCTGCCGTCGATTTCCGGGGCATCGAAGAAGCTGCGGCCAACCGAACCTTGCTCCTCGACTTCGTCGATCAGCACTTCGATTTCCTTGCCGATGCGCATTTGCAGGCGGGCGGCGCTGATGGCCTGCTGGTGCGCCATGAAGCGGTCCCAGCGGTCCTGCTTGACGTCATCCGGTACTTCTTCCAGTCCCAGGTCATTGGCCGGAGCGCCTTCGACTGGCGAATACTGGAAGCAGCCGACGCGGTCGAGCTGGGCTTCGGTGAGCCAGTCCAGCAGGTACTGGAAGTCTTCCTCGGTCTCGCCAGGGAAGCCGACGATGAAGGTCGAGCGGATCACCAGCTCAGGGCATTGCTCGCGCCAGTTCTTGATGCGTGCCAGGGTACGGTCTTCGAAGGCTGGGCGCTTCATCGACTTGAGTACCTTGGGGCTGGCGTGCTGGAACGGGATGTCCAGGTACGGCAGGATCTTGCCAGCGGCCATCAGCGGGATCACGTCGTCGACGTTCGGGTACGGGTAGACGTAGTGCAGGCGCACCCAGGCACCCAGGCTGCTCAGCGCTTCGCACAGTTCGAGCATGCGGGTCTTGACCGGGCGGCCATTCCAGAAGTCGGTCTTGTACTTGACGTCGACGCCATAGGCGCTGGTGTCCTGGGAAATGACCAGGATTTCCTTGACGCCGGCCTTGACCAGGCGCTCGGCCTCGCTCAGCACTTCACCAACCGGGCGGCTGACCAGCTTGCCACGCATCGACGGGATGATGCAGAAGCTGCAGCTGTGGTTGCAGCCTTCGGAAATCTTCAGGTAGGCGTAGTGGCGCGGGGTCAGCTTGACGCCCTGAGGCGGCACCAGGTCGATCAGCGGGTTGTGGTCCTGGCGCGGTGGCACCACTTCGTGCACGGCGTTGACCACCTGCTCGTACTGCTGCGGGCCGGTCACCGACAGCACGCTTGGGTGCACGTCACGGATATTGCCTTCGTCGACACCCATGCAGCCAGTGACGATGACCTTGCCGTTTTCCTTGATCGCTTCACCGATGACTTCGAGCGACTCGGCCTTGGCGCTGTCGATGAAGCCGCAGGTATTGACCACCACTACATCGGCGTCCTCGTAGGTGGGCACGACTTCATAGCCTTCCATGCGCAGTTGGGTCAGGATGCGCTCGGAATCGACCAGGGCCTTGGGGCAACCCAGGCTTACGAAACCAACCTTGGGGGTGGCGGGAGTGGTGGACATGACTAACCTCGGTATTGAATGCCGTTCGCCCTGCCGCAGTCGGGGGCGATCTTGACGGGCGCTTTCGGCGCCTCTGATCAAAAAGTGCGCAATTCTAGCGAGCGCAAGGTCGCTTGACCAGCAGAAAAGCGACGAACGCTGCGCTATGCTTCGCGCCATTGCGCCGGGGTTTATGCATGCCCCTGACGCAGGCGTGAATTCTACCGGCCTTCAAGGCCAACTGCGGGAGTGTTCGATGGTTCAGGCAAGCAGTCACGCCGAAGGCGGGCACGCGGGGAAGCAGGGTGCGACACGGTCGCTGGGGCTGCTCGTGGCAGCGGTCGGGGTAGTGTATGGCGATATCGGTACCAGCCCCTTGTATACCCTCAAAGAAGTCTTTACCGGCGGTTACGGGGTGCCGGTCAACCATGATGGTGTGCTGGGGATCCTCTCGCTGATCCTCTGGTCACTGCTGTGGGTGGTGTCGTTCAAGTACGTGATGTTCATCCTGCGCGCCGACAACCAGGGCGAGGGCGGTACGATGGCATTGACCGCGCTGGCGCGGCGGGCCACGGCGGCTTACCCGCGCCTGCGTTCGCTGATGGTCGTCTGCGGTCTGATCGGCGCCTCGCTGTTCTATGGCGACAGCATGATCACCCCTGCGGTCTCGGTGTTGTCCGCCGTAGAGGGCATGGGCCTGGCCTTCGAAGGGATCGACCACTGGGTGGTACCCATTTCGCTGGTGGTACTGGTGGGCTTGTTCCTGGTGCAGAAGCACGGCACCGACAAGATCGGCAAGCTGTTCGGCCCGATCATGGTGGTCTGGTTCCTCGCGCTCGCCGCGCTGGGGGCGCATGGCATTTCCCAGAGCCCGGAAGTGCTCAAGGCGTTCAACCCTGGTTGGGCGGTGAACTTCTTCATCGTCCACCCCGGCATGGGCGTGGCCATTCTCGGCGCCGTGGTGCTGGCGCTGACCGGTGCCGAGGCGCTGTATGCCGACATGGGCCACTTCGGACGCAAACCGATCGCCCGCGCCTGGTTCGCCCTGGTGCTGCCGGCACTGGTGCTCAATTACTTCGGCCAGGGCGCGATATTGCTGCAGAACCCTGATGCCGCCCGCAACCCGTTCTACCTGCTGGCGCCAGGCTGGGCGCTGTTGCCAATGGTCGGGCTGGCAACCATGGCCACGGTCATCGCCTCGCAGGCGGTGATTTCCGGGGCCTTCTCCCTGACCCGCCAGGCCATCCAGTTGGGCTATATCCCGCGCATGCAGATCCAGCACACCTCCAGCGACGAGCAGGGGCAGATCTACATCGGTGCGGTGAACTGGACGCTGATGGTCGGTGTGGTGCTGCTGGTGATCGGCTTCGAGTCCTCCGGCGCCCTGGCGGCAGCTTACGGTGTGGCTGTGACCGGGACCATGCTGATGACTACCATCCTGGTGTCGTCGGTGATGCTGCTGCTGTGGAAATGGCCACCGGTACTGATGGTGCCGATCCTGGTCGGTTTCCTCTTCGTTGATGGGCTGTTCTTCGCTGCCAACGTGCCGAAGATCGTCCAGGGCGGTGCCTTCCCGGTGCTGGCAGGCGGTGTGCTGTACCTGCTGATGAGCACCTGGAAGCGCGGCAAGCAGATCCTGGTGGAGCGTATCGATGAAGGTGGGCTGCCACTGCCGGTGTTCATCAGCAGCATCCGCGTGCAGCCGCCGCATCGGGTCGAGGGCACGGCGGTGTTCCTGACGGCGCGGGCAGATGCGGTGCCTCATGCGCTGTTGCACAACATGCTGCATAACCAGGTGCTGCACAGCCAGGTGGTGCTGCTGACGGTGGTCAGTGAAGACCGCCCCCGGGTGCCAGAGCAGGAGCGTTTCGAGGTTGAGGCCTATGGCGATGGTTTCTTCCGCGTGTTGCTGCACTTTGGCTTCATGGATGAGCCGGATGTGCCAGCGGCGTTGCGGCTGTGTCACCTGGACGAACTGGATTTCAGCCCGATGCGTACCACCTACTTCCTGAGCCGGGAAACGGTGATTGCGTCGCGTCTGGAGGGGATGTCGCGCTGGCGGGGCAACCTGTTCGCGTTCTTGCTGAAGAATGCCAACGGTAACTTGCGCTTCTTCAACCTGCCGTTGAACAGAGTGATCGAGCTGGGGACTCAGGTCGAGATCTGAGTAATTGGGGCCGCAAAGCGGCCCCAATCATTTTCAGTTCTGTGCAGCGACGCTGGACTTGCCCTGGCGGGTCTCGATCTCGTCGATCAGGCGCTTGGCCAGCGCCGGGTAGTTCTCGTCGAAGTGGTGGCCGCCTGGCAGCTTCATGCGTTCGCCCACTGCAGTCTTGTCGGTGCAACCGCTTTCGTCGGTCTCTTCGATACCGTACACGCAGACCACCTTGGACGCCGGCAGCCTGGCCATTTCCGGCCCGGTAGGCGCTTCTTGGCCTTCCTTGCCCAACCAGCCCTCAACCTCGATCTCGAAGCTGCCGCTACGGGCGAACGCCAGCAGTACGACCGCGTCGATACGCTGTTGGTCTTCGGCCGGCAGGCGGTTGTAGATGGCCGGCAGCACGTCGGCGCCGAACGAATAGCCGGTCAGCACGAAACGCTTGGTGCCCCACTTCTGACGGTAGTGCTGCATCAGTTCGGACAGGTCGGCGGCGCTTTGCTCCGGGGTCTTGTGCTGCCAGTAGTAGCGTAGGGTGTCGATACCGACCACCGGGTAGCCGAGCTTGGCCATTTCACCGGCCACATCGCGGTCCAGGTCGCGCCAGCCGCCGTCACCGGAAAGGAACAGGGTGACGGTGTCGGTGGTCTGCCCGGCCGGGACTTCTACCACCGGGATGGCCAGGGCGTTGCCGTCGCGGCCGACCAGGGCCTGGGTCAGCTGGGCCTTGAGCACCTGTGGCAGGTGGATGTCATAGTCGCTGATACTGGTTTCGGCGTTGGCCTGGTCGCGCACGAAGGCAGCACTGGCATCGTCCGGGTTGTCGTTCCAGGCGACGTTCCAGTGGCCGTGGGCGGCCGACTTCGGCAGCTCGGCCTTGCAACCTGGTTGTTCCAGGGTGAAGTCGACGGAAATGGCCCGGGCCTTGTCGTCATTCTGGGTGGCCAGCCAGCGCCATGCCTGGGCTGCGCCAGGGCCGATGCCGGCGACCAGGGTTGGTTTGTCGGACAGCTGGGTCAGCGCCTGATCCATGGCCTGTTGCTGCTTGGTGCAGTCGTTCGGCGGCAGGATCACCTGCACCAGCTGCGCCTCGCCAGCCTGGCTCAGGTCCAGCAGCTGCTTGTCGGTCAGGGCCTGGTCCTGGGGCACGCCGATGGCGACCCGGGCCTTGGCGTGCACGCCCGGGGTGACGCGGATGATGCTGGTGTCATTCAGGGTCAACTGCTCCAGCCGTGCCTCGGGGGCAGGGCGTGCCCACAGCCAAAAGCCCGCAGCGCCGGCCAGGGCGGCCAGCAGCAGGGGAATAAGTACGTACAGCCAATAGCGTCGGATCATCAACGTTTCACCAATCCAGTCAGGCCGCCGGCAATCAGGGCGGCAGTATCGGCCAATGCCACCAGCGGGTCGAGCCCGGCCGGCACGGCCATGTAACGAGGTTCCCAGTCCGGCTGGAACTTGTCCTTGAAGCGCCGCAGGCCTTGGAAGTTGTAGAGCTGCTCGCCACGGCGGAACACCATCGAGCCCAGGCGCTGGGTCAAGGGGGCGCCGCGGCGTGGCTGCAGGCCGGAAAGCGGCACCATGCCCAGGCTGAAGCGGCCGTAGTCATGGCTTTTGTAATGCAGGATCAAGCCGATCATCATGAATTCCATGGTCAGCTTCGGCGCTTCTGGGTGCGCGCGCATCAGGTCGAGGCTGGCCAGTTCGTTGCTGTGGGTTTCCAGCAGGTTGGCGAAGGCCACCGGCCGGCCCTGGAAACGAATCAGGGCGATACGGAAGTGCTGCAGGTACTCAGGGCTGAAGCGCCCCAACGAGAAGCCTTTCTCGCGTACGTTCTTGCCGCCAAGCCAGGCGTCGGAGATTTCCTTGAGCTCGGCCAATGGCGCCTGGCCGGGTTCGTGGATCTCCAGGCTCAGGCCATCCCGGCCGCCACGGTTCCAGGTGTAGCGCAGGTCCTTCATTTCCTTGCCCTTGGCTTCGAGGTCGAAGCGGCGCAGGTCGACCCGCGCTTCCTCGCCCAGCTTCAGGGCGGTCAGACCAATGTCCATGTAGAACGGCAGGTTCTCCGCGCGCACCTGGTAGAACACCGGGCGGGCGTGGTGCAGGTCACACAGGTCACGGAACTGCCAGATCATCTCGGCGCGTTCCAGGGCCGGGCCGATCGGGTCATACAGCGCCACCAGGCTACGGCCGCGACGGGCGTACATGAGGAAGGCATTGTCGCTGGGGTGGAACAGCAATGCCTTGTCGCCGGTCAGTGCGAGGCCGCCGTCGGGCTGGTCGGAGGCAAGCAGGATACGGTTGGCGCGCTGCAGCTCGACGTCGTCAGGCAGGTGAATGACCGGGCGGGCGGTGCGCAGCAGCCAGGTCAGGGCGACGATCACCAGCAGCACCGCGCTGCCCAAGGCAGCGCGCAGGCCGCGCGGGGCGTCGGCGTCGAGGGTGAACTGCCACCACAGCTTGTGGGTATAGGGTACATCCTGGTAGGCGAACAGCAGCAGCCACACTGAAGCGCCGACCACGCAGGCGCTGGCCACCAGGTACACCGGTGAGAACGGCAGTTCGAGTAGCCGGCTCGGCCGGTAGAACGAGCGGCGGAAAATAGCCAGCAGGGCAGCGGTCAGGGTCAGCAGGCTGGCTTCTTCCCAGTCGAAGCCTTTGAGGATCGACAGCAGCGCGCCGACCAGCAGCAACACAGTGGTCAGCAGCCAGGCTGCCGAAAGGCGCCGACGCAGGCCCTGGGCCAGCAGCAGGCAGAGCACGCCGATCAGGCTGGCGCCGAAGTGTGAGGCATCGATCAACCGGTGTGGCACAAGGAAGCCCATGTGCTCCAGGCGCGTGTCGATTTCCGGGGTGGCGCCGGAGAACAGCAGCACCACGCCCGACAGGAACACCAGAATCGCCAGGATCGGTGCGCCGAGGCCCGAGGCCGCCTTGATAGCTTGCTGGGCGAACAGCAGGCGGCGTGCTTCGTTGGCCAGCAGCAGCACGCAGGCCAGCAGCAGCGGCAGCACCACGTAGATCAGCCGGTACAGGAGCAGGGCGGCGGCCAGTGGCGCGGCGCCAAGCTGGTCGGCGAAGGCGGCCAGGAGGATCGCTTCGAACACCCCGACGCCACCTGGTACATGGCTGAGCACACCAGCGGCCAAGGCCAGCAGGTAGACCAGCACGAAGGCACCGAAAGGAGGCGCTTGCGGCAGCAGCAGGTAAAGCACGGTGGCTGCGGCGGCCACGTCCAGCGCGGTGATCAGCAGCTGTAGGGCCGCCAGGCGGCCACCGGGCAGGCGCAGGGTGCGACGGCCCAGCTGGACCAGCAGGTTGTCGGCCAGCGGTTGTTCCGGCAGGCGACGGCGATACAGCCCGATCACCAGCAGGGCGGTGATGGCCAGAACGGCGATGGCGATGCCGGCCAGCACTGTCGAAGGCAAGCGCAGGGCGGTTGCTGCTGCCGGCAGGTTGCTCAAGGTGGCCAGCGCCGCCAGTGGGGGCAGTGCGCACCCCAGGGACAGGCTGGCAAACACGGTCATGCGTGCCACTTCGGCGGCACCAAGGCCCTGACGAGCATACAAACGGTAGCGCACCGAGCCACCCGAGAGCATCGACAGGCCGATCGCGTTACCAATGGCAAAGGCGCTGAAACCGCCCATCACCAAGGTTTGCGGGGGCAGTTTGACGGCCGCGTAACGGCTGGCCGACCACTCATAGCCCAGCAGGATCACGAAGCCTGCCACTGTCGCCAGAAGGGCACCGATCAACGATTTTGCCGGGACGTCGAGCATGGCATCGTGCAGGGCATAGATGTCCAGTTCGCTCAGCAGATGCCGACACGCGATCAGCGCCATGGCAAACAGTAGCAAGGTCACGGCCAGGCCAATCGGCTGGCGGTAACGGCTCATTCGTTCCAGCCAAGGCAAGCGCTGGGCGGCAGTCGGCAGTGCCGAGGCGAGTGGCACCTGGGGTTCGGGGGTGTGCGATGTCATGAGATGCCTCGGGCGTGGTGCGCGAGGAGGGGAAGAGCTGCGGCCAAGTGAAAGTCCCTTTGGTGAACGTATCCAGATATTACTCCGGGCAACGTTACTTTCAGTCGTCCGGCAGTGTTAAAGATAGTTCATCCTCAAGACGACACCTCAAACGAGCGGGTTTGGGTGTAGTACGAGGATTTATCAGGCGACGAAATGCAACAAACCCCGCACTGCTGTTACGCAGGCGGGGTTTGTTCTGACGAATATGGTTGCGGGAGCCGGATTTGAACCGACGACCTTCGGGTTATGAGCCCGACGAGCTACCAGGCTGCTCCATCCCGCGTCAGAGGGGCGTATTCTATAGATTCGGACGGCCAAGTCAAGAACTAACTGCACAATGGATAACAATTGTTTCAGGTCTTGAATTCCAGGCAAAGAAAAAGGCCACTGCGTTAACAGTGGCCTTTTCTCGAATCTGGTTGCGGGAGCCGGATTTGAACCGACGACCTTCGGGTTATGAGCCCGACGAGCTACCAGGCTGCTCCATCCCGCGCCTGTGGGATCGAATTCTACAGCTTAAGCACTGAGTGTCAAGCTTTACTTGTTGATTTGTTTGATTTTTCTTTCGCCGATTAAAATCGAAGCAAAAGAAAAAGGCCACTGTGTTAACAGTGGCCTTTTCTCGAATCTGGTTGCGGGAGCCGGATTTGAACCGACGACCTTCGGGTTATGAGCCCGACGAGCTACCAGGCTGCTCCATCCCGCGCCTGTGAGATCGAATTCTACGGATTTCCGTGCTCATGTCAAGCGATATTGTAGAAAACCCTTTTTCGTTCAATCCCTTAGCGACCATGCCTGGCTGCGGATCAGGCGCGACGGGGCTTGCAAGCCGATTATCGAAGCAGGCTGTCTCAGCGTTAGCGGCATGCGCTACTATCTGTATGAATTTACAGTGGTGTCCATCATCAGTGTCTCTGCGCAAGATCATCCACATCGACTGCGATTGCTTTTACGCCTCTATCGAGATGCGTGACGACCCGCGCCTGGCCGGTCGCCCCATGGCGGTCGGTGGTTCCCCGGACCGGCGCGGGGTAATTGCCACCTGCAATTATGAAGCGCGTGCCTATGGAGTGCGTTCCGCCATGTCGTCGCGGCATGCCCTCAAGCTTTGCCCGGACCTGGAAATCGTCAAGCCGCGCTTTGAGGCTTACCGGGAAGCGTCGCGCGAGATTCACGCCATTTTTCGTGACTACACCGATTTGATCGAGCCGTTGTCGCTGGATGAGGCGTACCTGGATGTCAGTGAAAGCCAGTGGTATGCCGGCAGTGCCACGCGAATCGCCGAGGACATTCGCCGACGGGTAGCCCGTACCCTGCATATCACGGTATCTGCGGGGGTGGCCCCGAACAAGTTCCTGGCCAAGATCGCTAGCGACTGGCGTAAGCCTAACGGCATCTTCGTGATTACCCCGGAGCAGGTCGAGGCCTTTGTGGCTGCCTTGCCTGTGGCCAAGCTGCATGGTGTGGGCAAGGTGACTGCAGACAAGTTGAACCGCCTGGGTATCGACACCTGTCTTGACTTGCGTGAATGGTCGCGGCTGGCGCTGGCACGTGAATTCGGCAGTTTTGGCGAGCGGCTCTGGGGGTTGGCTCGGGGGATCGATGAGCGTGCGGTTCACAACGATAGCCGCAGGCAGTCGGTCAGTGTGGAGAACACCTATGACAACGACCTGCCAGATCTGGACAGCTGCCTCGAACGTTTGCCTGAGCTGCTGGCCAGCCTTAATGAGCGGATTGAACGGATGGACAGCAGTTACCGGCCCGACAAGCCCTTCGTAAAGGTAAAGTTTCATGACTTCAGCCAGACCACCCTGGAGCAAGCGGGGGCGGGTAGGGACCTGGAAAGCTACCGTCAGTTGCTGCGCCAGGCGTTCGCCCGGGGTGGCAAGCCGGTGCGCTTGCTGGGGGTAGGGGTGAGGCTACGGGATTTGCGCGGGGCGCATGAGCAGTTGGAGCTGTTCCCAGGCAATTGAAAAGGGGCCGTAAAAACGGCCCCTTCTTTATAGTTACTGCACGCCGGGATCAGCGACCAACCGGCCAGTGGCCTTGGTCAGTGCCGACAGGAATTCCTGCTGAAGCTCCGGATCGTTGCGTGTCAGCTCGATCAGGCTTTGCTCCATTTCGCTGGCTTCCTCTTCCAGGCCCAGCTCGGACAAGCGCTTGACCCGGTGTACCCACTGGCCGACATCGTCATCCTCGAGGTCATCGAAGATCAGCTCATGAGCCTCGCGCAGCTTGTTGCGCAAGGTGGCGCTGACCAGCAAGCTGGCATCGCCACGGATCGCGTTGTCCTCATCGACCACCTGCAGGTGCAAGGTGCCGACGTGGTTCAGGTGCTGTTCCGAGAACGGGCTGTCCAGCAGGTTCAGGCGCAGCACGCCGTTCCTGTCGGTGGTCAGTTCGTGGGTCATCTTGCCCGCCTTGACCTCGACCAGGCGTTCGCTCCAGGGCACGCTGGTGAACTCTTCGCGCTTGTCCTTCTGCACTTCGCTGATGCCCGCCAGGTTTTGCTGGGCGCGGCCATTGGACGGCGTGTTCATGAACGGGTTGAGGCCGTCCACGCCGTAGCTGAGCCAGTCGTGGGTCATGCTCTGCGGCAGGTTGCCGAGGGCGAACACGTTGACCACGTTGGCGCCAATGCCAGCGACCACGGCTACCGCGCCGAGCGGGATCTCGTAGATCTCCCGCCACGGTTGGTAAGGTGTGTAGCGGTCGTAGCGGCGGGTGACCTCGTATTCGGTGACCTCGAAACGCTTCTGCTCATGGATGCGCACACGCCGTTGCGGAAGCTCCATCACCTTCGGCTCGCCGACATCGATCTGCAAGGTATGTTCGAGCAGCTTTCGCTCGACACGCTCCTCATGATCGCTGCGCTGGGACATCTGGTTGGCGCAACCGCTGGCGAGCAGGGCGCCGCACAGTGCGGCGCCCCCCAGGGTATAGGTACTTCGCTTGGACATGATTACTCGTGCATTGATTATCAGCGGCGAACGCGGGCCTGCAGGAAGGTCAGCACTTCATTGAGCGGCAGCTGTTGGGCTTCCGACTCGGTGCGGTGCTTGTACTCCAGGTTGCCGTCGGCCAGGCCGCGGTCGCTGACGACGATGCGGTGTGGAATGCCGATCAGCTCCATGTCGGCGAACTTGATGCCGGGGCTGGTCTTCTTGTCGCGGTCGTCCAGCAGCACCTCGTAGCCGGCTGCGGTCAGTTCGGCGTACAGCTTGTCGGTTGCCTCGCGGACTACCTCGGTTTCGTAACGCAGCGGTACCAGAGCGATCTGGAACGGTGCCAGGGCGTCGTTCCAGATGATGCCCTTGTCGTCGTAGCTCTGCTCGATGGCGGCGGCGACTACGCGGGATACACCAATGCCGTAGCAGCCCATGGACAGTATGACCGGCTTGCCGTTCTCACCCAGGACCTGGCACTTGAGAGCCTCGCTGTACTTGGTGCCGAGCTGGAAGATATGGCCGACTTCGATGCCGCGCTTGATCACCAGGGTACCCTGGCCATCCGGGCTTGGGTCGCCTTCGACGACATTGCGCAGGTCGGCAACCTGTGGAACGGGCAGGTCACGTTCCCAGTTCACGCCGAAGTAGTGCTTGTCGTCGATGTTGGCGCCGATGGCGAAGTCGCTCATCAGGGCGACCGAGCGGTCGATCACGATTTCCAGTGGCAGGTTCAGCGGGCCGAGCGAACCGGCACCGGCACCAATGGCCTCGCGCAGTTCGGCGTCGGTGGCCATGACCAGCGGGTCGGCAACCTGTTCCAGCTTGGCGGCCTTGATTTCGTTGAGCTCATGGTCGCCACGGACGATCAGGGCGACCAGCTTGCCTTCTTCGGCGCCGCGCACGATCAGGGTCTTGACGGTCTTTTCGATCGCCAGGCCGTGGTTTTCCACCAGTTGGGCGATGGTCTTGGCTTCCGGCGTGTCGACCAGGCGCAGTTCCTCGGTAGGAGCAGGGCGCACGGTTTCACGCGGGATGGCTTCGGCCTTCTCGATGTTGGCGGCGTAGTCGGAGCTGTCGCTGAAGATCACGTCGTCTTCGCCCGACTCGGCCAGGACGTGGAATTCGTGGGAGTAGCTGCCACCGATGGAGCCGGTGTCGGCCTGCACTGGGCGGAAGTCCAGGCCCAGGCGGGTAAAGACGTTGGTGTACGCCTGGTGCATGCGGTCGTAGGTTTCCTGCAGGGAAGCCTGGTCGGCATGGAAGGAGTAGGCGTCCTTCATGATGAATTCGCGGCCGCGCATCAGGCCGAAGCGTGGGCGAATCTCGTCACGGAACTTGGTCTGGATCTGGTACATGTTGAGCGGCAGCTGTTTATAGCTGGACAGCTCGTTGCGGGCCAGGTCGGTAATCACTTCTTCGTGGGTCGGGCCGACGCAAAAATCACGCTGGTGGCGGTCTTTCAGGCGCAGCAGCTCAGGACCGTACTGTTCCCAGCGGCCGGATTCCTGCCACAGCTCGGCAGGCTGGATGCTTGGCATCAGCACTTCCAGGGCGCCGGCGGCGTTCATTTCCTCGCGCACAACGTTTTCGACCTTGCGCATCACCCGCAGGCCCATCGGCAGCCAGGTGTACAGGCCGGAGGCCAGTTTGCGGATCATGCCGGCACGCAGCATGAGCTGATGGCTGATGACCACTGCGTCGGCAGGGGTTTCTTTCTGGGTGGCGAGCAAATATTGACTGGTGCGCATGGTTAGCCGTGTCGATTGCCTAAGACGTTGAAATAGCCCCGCATTGTACGGGGGCGAAACGAAGGCGTACAGAATGCCCCAGGGCGTGGCAGTTGTCAGCCAAGAAAAAGCCCGGCAAGTGTGCCGGGCTTTTTCAGGTGCGGGGCACTATAAGCCAGGCTTACAGGATGCTCAGCGGGTACTCGACGATCAGGCGCAGTTCGTCGATCGAGCTGGAACCGTAGTAAACGCCGTCGCTGGAGCGGTAGGTAGCCTGGCGAACGCGGAAGCTCAGGTCTTTAGCCGGGCCTTCCTGCAGTACGTACTTGACGTCTACGTCGCGTTCCCATTCCTTGCCATTGCTGGTGGAACCGGTGTTGGCATCGCTACCACGCACGTAACGGGTCATGAAGGTCAGGCCTGGTACGCCGAACTCGGCGAAGTTCAGGTCGTAGCGAGCCTGCCAGGATTTTTCGTCTTCAGCGTTGAAGTCGGAACGGGCCACGGAGTTGGCCAGGAAGATGGTACCACCACCGTCCACGCCGTAACCGTAGTCACCGTCACCGTGGACCTTCTGGTAGGCCAGGGTGAAGGTGTGAGCGCCGATGTTGTAGGCGCCCGACAGGCTGTAGGCCTGGTTGTCGAGCTTGGTCACGCCATCTTTCTCGGCGCGCTGCAGGCCTTGGCCATCGCTCTTGGTGTCATAGATGTTGAAGTCGAACACCAGGCCCTGTTTGTCCGAGAGCGGCAGCGCCCAGTTCAGGTTGGCGTAGTACTTGCGCCAGTAGTCTTCAACCTTGGAGTAGTACAGGCTGGTGGACAGGTTGTCGGTGAAGGCGTAGGTGCCACCGAGAACGTCGGCCTGCTTCAAGTGCAGGCTGTCATGGAACGTCTGGGACTGGGCGTTCAGCGCGGTAAAGTGACCGGCGTTCAGGGTCAGGCCCTTGATTTCGTTGCTGGTGATCAGTGCGCCTTGAGCCACTTCTGGCAGCAGGCGGCTGTCATCGGTTGCGAGCACTGGCAGGGCAGTGAACTGGTCGCCGACTTTCAGTACGGTATCGGAGATGCGCAGCTTGACCGCAGCGCCGCCTTCGGAGAACTCGTCCTGCGCACGGCCGTCGGCGTCAGTCGGGAACTGACCGGTGCTGTGGCGACCCTTGCCGCTGTCCAGTTTCACGCCGAGCATGCCGATGGCATCGACGCCCACGCCGATAACGCCCTGGGTGAAGCCCGACTCGTAAGTGCCGAGGAAGCCGAGGCCGGTTTCTTCAACGCGGCTCTGGGTGCCTGGCTCGTTGTTACGGAAGTCGCGGCTGAAGTACAGCATGCGAGTCTTGACGTTCAGCTTGCTGTCTTCGAGGAAACCCTTGGAATCGTCCTGGGACGAGGCAACGGCCATCTGCGAGGTCCCTGCCGCAACGGCCAGGGCGATCATGCTCCACTTCATCACGCGCATCGTGATTTGCTCCTTTGGTTTTTAGGAAGAGTACCGCTGCGCCCAAGTCTTTTAGTTATATGGGGCAGCTCTTTCTTGTTATGTCGGCGGAAATGTATAGCACGCTGACTGTTGTTGGCGATATGGCAAAAATCATCCTTTCGGGAACTTTATTGCCGTGTCGCTTTTAAGTATCTCCATGTCGCAAATCACGTCCCGATTAACCGGGCCGTACAACGCCAGCGCTGTTCCTTAGCCGTAACGATTCTGTAACTTCAGATTCTGGCTGGGGAAACTCCCTGGTGTACCCAATTTCGCTGTTGTTATTTGTCGCGTCACCCGGTCAATGCAGGTGTCGTGCCGACTTGGCGTGGAGAGAATGCAACAAGCGTGCTCAAAATTAACAACGGTTCATGAAATTTTCACAGTAACCGCTGCCAAAGGTCGGAAAGTACCGAAAACACGGGGCGGGATTTGTCTGATGGTGTGCCAGCTTCAATGTGCAGGGTAAAAGAAAAAGCTGTCATAAAAGTCAATGTGTTACCGGCAACTGTTGATCCTGAGTCATTGATGTGGGTAGAAGCGTAGTGGCGCACACTTTTGTGGCCTCATTTTGGTGCGAAAAGTAGCGCTGTGTTACCGCCGTTGTGCAAGTCGTGGAGATTCATGAGCTTAAAGCGTGCAGCCGTGCGTCTGGCGCATGCTGGCGCGGGCGAAGCAGAGTATCCTTGGCGCATATGGTTATTGTTGGAGATTGATCGTGTTTGATATGGATTCGCGTTTGCAGCAGGACTCCCTGGTGCTGGGTGACTTTCCGCTGTGCCGTCTGCTGCTCAGCAAGGATGCCAATTACCCATGGTTCATCCTGGTGCCCAAGCGTGCAGGTGTGAGCGAACTGTTCGACTTGAGTCAGGAAGACCAGGCGCAACTGTGGAAGGAAACCACCTACCTGGCCGAAGCGCTCAAGCGCGAATTCGCAGCAGACAAGATGAACGTTGCCACCCTGGGTAACGTGGTCAGCCAATTGCACATGCATGTCATCGTCCGCCACCACGGCGACGCAGCCTGGCCAGCGCCGGTTTGGGGCAAGGTGCCGGCCGTCGGGTATGCGCCGGAGCAGGTAGATGCCATTCGTCAGCGTCTGCGGGCGTTGCTGACCCACGATTACCAGGGGGCCTGACATGTCGGCAGAGTTGCGCATCATCGAGCTGGAAACCCGTCAGGCATTCCAGGACGACACGATCCAGGCGCTGAATGATGTGGTGGTCGAGCAGGGGCGGGTCATCGAACGCCTGCAGCTGCAGGTGGCCGAACTGATCAAGCGTTATGAAGAGATGGTCGGGCAGTACGGCAGTGAAGGGGAAGAGGCGCCGCCACCTCATTACTGACAAGTCGCCGCCCTGGGCTTGCCCCAGGGCGGCGCAGGGTCAGCGGCGGTTCACCGCGACCACGTCTTCGGCCTGCAGGCCTTTGTCGCGGTGCATCACCGAGAACTCCACGCGCTGGCCTTCGACCAGAATGCGGTGGCCCTCGCCGCGGATGGCGCGGAAGTGGACAAAGATGTCATCGCCCGAATCTCGGGAAATGAAACCGAAGCCCTTGGAGGTGTTGAACCACTTCACGGTGCCGGTATCACGCTTGCCGGCTTCCAGTGATCCCCCTTGGCTGGCGCGGGCCTTCTTGCCGCTGCGGGCGAAACCGGCTACCAGGTGCAGGGCGACGGCCAGTGTGGCGCAGACCAGCGCCGCCAGGTTGCCCATTTCCGGGCGCGCCAGCAGGGTCAGGGTCTGCAGGACCACGGCCACCACCAGCAGGGCGCAGGCCAGGTATTGCAGTTGTTGCCGCGCACCGCGGTAATACAGGGGCACGACCGGGGCCAGCAGTAGGTTGAGCAGGCCGAGCAGGGTCAGATGGACCGCGTCGGGTTGCTGCAGGAAGGGTGTTGCGTCGGGTTTGAGGCTGGGCATGAGCGATAGCAGCAAAGCCGCAACGCCCGTCACCAGATGGACGATCTTGAACATGGGTTGGCTCACAGTTGATAAGGCCGATCACAGGAAGAGCTGGCGGCACGGTGCGCATGAGGTGTAAAGCGCGAACACGTGGAGGCCAGCCTATGCACCCGGCAATGACAGTCCGCACGGGTGGCACAGTGCCTATTTAACAGCAAAGGCGGGGGCTTCTCAAACCGCAGGCGGCAGGTGTCGATGGCTTGCCTTGGGTCATGGGCAGATTGCGCCAAGTATTGATACAGTGTGTCGGGCCCGCTTGATCATCAAGCCTTATGGAAAGGGGAACTTCATGGCAATCGATATCGGTATCAGTGAAGAAGATCGCAAGTCCATCGTCGAAGGGCTTTCCCGCCTGTTGTCGGATACCTATGTGCTGTATCTGAAAACCCATAACTTCCACTGGAACGTCACCGGTCCGTCGTTCCGCACCCTGCACCTGATGTTCGAGGAACAGTACAACGAACTGGCGCTGGCGGTTGATTCGATCGCCGAACGGATTCGCGCGCTGGGCTTCCCGGCACCAGGCTCGTACGCCTTTTATGCGCGACACTCCTCGATCAAGGAAGAAGAGGGTGTTCCGCCCGCAGACGAGATGATCCGCCAGCTGGTGCAGGGGCAAGAGGCCGTGGTGCGTACTGCCCGCAGCATCTTCCCGGTGGTCGACAAGGTTAGCGACGAGCCGACCGCTGATCTGCTGACCCAGCGCATGCAGGTGCATGAAAAGACGGCCTGGATGCTGCGGGTGCTGCTCGACGGTAAGTAATCAGTTAATACTGTAGGACTTGTCCGTAGGCCCGACTGAATCCGCTTCAGTCGGGCCCTTTCGTTTGTGCGGGAAGACTTTGCCGCTGCTTTGGGCGCCTCGCTCAGCGCTTCATTGAGCCCCAGTTGAATGAACTGAGGAAGTGGCGCGATGCAAGCAATCAAGCGTGCGGTGAGGGCGGGGCACTGGCCTGGCAAGCAGTGCATCGACCCATTCAAGACCGACTTCGACATGTTGCAGACTCAACCTGTCTCGCGTTCGGTGCGATTGAATGGTTTTTCCACCTGCTTGCGCCTGGAGGCGGTGTATTGGGGTATCCTCGAGCAGATCGCTGCAGCGAACCAGTGCTCGGTCAGTGCCGTGCTCTCCTATGTCGATCGCGAAGTGCACTTGCGTCAGGGTGGGGTGCGCAACTTCAGCGGGCTGATCCGGGTGATCTGTGTCGCCTGGTTGCGTGATCCGCCGAGTGCACGCTGATCGCCCGGCGGGCTGCGCAGTGTCGGTTAACCATATATAATCCCGCTTTTTGCTGCCCCGGCAGCCAGCGTTGTGGTTGACGAGAGACGTTCATGCCCCTTTATGACTATCAATGTGCTTCCTGCGATCACCGGATGGAGGCGCTGCAGAAGATCAGCGCCGCGCCGCTGACCGACTGCCCGGCCTGTCAGGCGCCGGCATTGAAAAAATTGCTGTCGGTCCCCGGTTTTCGCCTGAGTGGCAATGGCTGGTACGAAACCGACTTCAAGACCGGGGCGAAAAAGAACCTGGCAGGCGGCGACAAGGCCGACTGAGTTGAATTGCAGTAGCCGGGTCTTGCAGTATTAGCCCTCCGGGCGGCCAAGGCCTCCAACGAATACACGAATCACGAGAAGCGAAACCACCATCATGATGCGCAGCCATTATTGCGGCCAACTGAACGAGAGCCTGGACGGCCAGGAAGTCACCCTTTGCGGCTGGGTCCATCGTCGCCGCGACCACGGCGGGGTGATCTTCCTCGACATCCGTGACCGCGAAGGCATGGCCCAGGTCGTGTTCGATCCGGATCGCGCCGAAACCTTCGCCGCCGCTGACCGCGTGCGCAGCGAGTACGTCGTGCAGATCACCGGCAAGGTGCGCAAGCGCCCGGACGGCGCAGTGAACGCCAACATGGCGTCCGGTGCCATCGAGATCCTCGGCTACCAGCTGAACGTGCTGAACGAAGCGGAAACCCCACCGTTCCCGCTGAACGAGTACTCCGATGTCGGCGAGGAAACCCGCCTGCGCTACCGCTTCATCGACCTGCGTCGCCCAGAAATGGCCGACAAGCTGCGCCTGCGTTCGCGCATCACCAGCAGCATCCGTCGTTTCCTCGATGAAAACGGCTTCCTTGACGTCGAAACCCCGATCCTCACCCGTGCCACTCCAGAAGGCGCGCGTGACTACCTGGTGCCGAGCCGTACCCACGCGGGCAGCTTCTTCGCCTTGCCGCAGTCGCCTCAGCTGTTCAAGCAGCTGCTGATGGTTGCCGGTTTCGACCGCTACTACCAGATCGCCAAGTGCTTCCGCGATGAAGACCTGCGTGCTGACCGCCAGCCGGAATTCACCCAGATCGACATCGAGACCAGCTTCCTCGACGAAGCCGAGATCATGGGCCTCACCGAGAGCATGATCCGCAAGCTGTTCAAGGAAGTGCTGGACCTGGAATTCGGCGAATTCCCGCACATGACCTTCGAAGAGGCCATGCGCCGCTACGGCTCCGACAAGCCTGACCTGCGTATCCCCCTGGAACTGGTCGACGTTGCCGACCAGCTGAAGGATGTTGACTTCAAGGTCTTCGCCGGCCCGGCCAACGATCCGAAGTGCCGCGTCACCGCCCTGCGCCTGCCAGGCGGCGCCAGCATGCCACGCAGCAAGATCGACGAGTACACCAAGTTCGTCGGCATCTACGGTGCCAAGGGCCTGGCCTACATCAAGGTCAACGAGCGCGCCAAAGGCGTCGAAGGCCTGCAGTCGCCGATCGTCAAGAACATCCCTGAGGCCAACCTCAACAACATCCTCGACCGCGTTGGCGCTGTCGATGGTGACATCGTGTTCTTCGGTGCCGACAAGTTCAAGGTCGTCAGTGAGGCCCTGGGCGCGCTACGTATCCGTCTGGGTCACGACTTCGAGCTGCTGACCTGCGAGTGGGCGCCGATGTGGGTCGTCGATTTCCCGATGTTCGAAGAAAACGAAGACGGCAGCTTCACCGCGCTGCACCACCCGTTCACCGCGCCGAAGTGCACCCCGGAAGAGCTCGAGGCCAACCCGGCCACCGCGCTGTCCCGTGCCTACGACATGGTCCTGAACGGTACCGAACTGGGTGGCGGTTCGATTCGTATCCACCGCAAAGAGATGCAGCAAGCGGTATTCCGTCTGCTGGGCATCGAGGCAGAAGAACAGGAAGAGAAGTTCGGCTTCCTGCTCGACGCCCTGAAGTTCGGTGCACCGCCTCACGGTGGCCTGGCCTTCGGCCTGGACCGTCTGGTCATGCTGATGACCGGCGCCCAGTCGATCCGTGAAGTGATCGCTTTCCCGAAAACCCAGAGCGCCGCGTGCGTCATGACCCAGGCCCCTGGCATGGTCGATGCCAAGGCCCTGCGCGAGCTGCACATCCGTCTGCGCGAGCAGACCAAGGTCGAGTAATCGGCCCCGGGCGCATCCTGGCGGGTGCGCCTCGGCGCTTCGGCGCAGTATTCCCACGTTCCGCCCTTCGGGGCGGAACCTGTTTCTGTTTCAAGGATTCGGAGTCGTTATGGCTGGTCATTCCAAGTGGGCGAACATCAAGCACCGCAAAGAGCGCCAGGATGCCAAGAGAGGCAAGATCTTCACCAAGTGGATCCGTGAACTGACTGTCGCGGCCAAGCAGGGTGGTGCCGACCCAGGCTCCAACCCGCGCCTGCGCCTGGCGTTGGACAAGGCCCTGGGCGCTAACATGAGCCGTGACATCATCGATCGCGCCGTGGCCCGTGGTGCTGGCACCAACGAAAGCGACAACGTCGAAGAGCTCAGCTACGAAGGCTATGGCCCGGGTGGCGTGGCGATCATGGTCGAGGCCATGACCGACAACCGCAACCGGACCGCCGCCGCCGTGCGCCATGCCTTCACCAAGTGTGGCGGCAACCTCGGCACCGACGGCTCGGTGGCCTATCTGTTCGAACGCAAGGGCCAGATCAGCTTCGCCCCGGGCGTCGATGAAGATGCCTTGATGGAAGCTGCGATGGAGGCCGATGCCGACGACGTGGTGGCCAACGACGATGGTTCGTTCGAGGTGTTCACCTCGTTCAATAGCTTCTACGCCGTGCGTAACGCGCTGGAAGAGGCGGGCTTCAAGGCCGCCGACGCGGAAATCGTCATGCAGCCGACCACCAGCGCCGAACTGGACCAGGAGGGCGCCGAGAAGGTGCTCAAGCTGATCGACATGCTCGAAGACCTGGACGACGTGCAGAACGTCTACTCCAATGCGCAGATCTCCGACGAGATCATGGAAAAACTCGGCTAAGGTCTTCTGATCAATTTTGTCGGGGCTTTGAGTTTTGCTGTGCATGTGCCGGCCCCTTCGCGGGACAAGCCCGCTCCTACAGGATGTGTGCAATACCTGTAGGAGCGGGCTTGTCCCGCGAAGGGGCCGGTACTGCTTGCACAAATGCTACTTCTAATTAACGGGCGCTATGACTCTGATTCTTGGTATCGACCCCGGCTCGCGCATCACCGGCTATGGTGTGGTCCGCCAGACCGCCCGTGGTTGCGAGTACGTGGCGTCGGGCTGCATCCGTACCGGCAGCGGCGAGCTGCCTGAGCGGTTGCAGATTGTTTTTCGCGGCGTCAGCGAGATCATCGCCCAGCACGGTCCGGTGACCATGGGCATCGAGCGGGTGTTCATGGCACGCAACGCCGATTCTGCGCTCAAGCTGGGCCAGGCTCGCGGTGCAGCTATCGTTGCTGCCGCTGAAGCCGGCCTGGAAATCGCCGAATACAGCGCCAGTCAGGTCAAGCAGGCCGTCGCCGGCAGCGGCGGGGCAAATAAAGAACAGGTGATGCTGATGGTCATGCATCTGCTCAAGCTGACCCAGAAGCCGCAAATCGACGCCTCCGACGCCCTGGCCATCGCCCTGTGCCATGCCCATACCCGCTCCAGCTTGGTGCCTCACGGCCTGGCCACGGCGCGGCGACGCGGCGGGCGCTTGCGTCTTTAAGCGCTTCATGCGCTGATACACATTTTGTTCGGGTGAAACGTTCACCCGGTGCATTTGCTGATAGGGTTGAGCGGTCTTCGACCGGCTCCCCGAGAGAAAGGATCGGAACGTGATTGGACGTTTGCGCGGCACCCTGGCGGAAAAACAGCCGCCGCACCTGATTATCGACGTCAACGGCGTGGGCTACGAGCTGGAGGTGCCGATGACTACCCTGTACCGCCTGCCCAAGGTTGGCGAGCCGGTGACCGTGCATACCCACCTGGTGGTGCGCGAAGACGCTCACCTGCTCTACGGGTTTGCTGAAAAGCGCGAGCGTGAGCTGTTCCGCGAACTGATCCGCCTGAATGGCGTGGGCCCCAAGCTGGCGCTGGCGCTGATGTCCGGCCTGGAAGTGGACGAACTGGTGCGCTGCGTGCAGGCGCAGGATGCCTCGGTGCTGGTGCGCGTGCCTGGTGTCGGCAAGAAAACCGCCGAGCGCCTGCTGGTCGAGCTGAAGGACCGCTTCAAGGCCTGGGAAACCTCACCGGCCATGTTCACCCTGGTCTCCGATGGCCCGCTGCCGGTGGCCAGCGAGTCGTCTGCCGAGGCCGACGCAGTCAGCGCCCTGGTGTCCCTGGGCTACAAGCCGCAGGAAGCGAGCAAGGCCATCGCCGCTATCAAGGACAAGGCCGGCCTGAGCAGCGAAGAACTCATTCGTCGCAGCCTTAAAGGGATGATTACCAAGTGATCGAAGCCGACCGCCTGATTGCCGCCAGTGGCCGCGACCGAGAAGAAGTCCAGGACCGTGCGATCCGCCCGCTGCGCCTGGACGAGTACATCGGCCAGCCGGTAGTGCGCGAGCAGATGGCGCTGTTCATCCAGGCGGCACGCGGGCGCGGCGAGTCGCTCGATCACACGCTGATCTTCGGTCCTCCCGGGCTGGGCAAGACCACCCTGGCCAATATCATCGCCCAGGAGATGGGCGTGTCGGTCAAGAGCACCTCGGGCCCGATCCTCGAACGGCCGGGCGACCTGGCGGCGATGCTGACCAACCTCGAACCGCACGATGTGCTGTTCATCGATGAAATTCACCGCCTGTCACCGGTGGTCGAGGAAGTGCTGTATCCGGCGATGGAGGACTTCCAGCTCGACATCATGATCGGCGAAGGCCCCGCAGCCCGTTCGATCAAGCTCGACCTGCCGCCGTTCACCCTGGTTGGCGCCACCACCCGCGCCGGCATGCTCACCAACCCGTTGCGTGACCGCTTCGGTATCGTCCAGCGCCTGGAGTTCTACAGCGACAAGGACCTGGCGACCATCGTCAGCCGCTCGGCCAACATTCTTGGCCTGGCCATCGAGGATCACGGCGCTTACGAGATCGCCCGGCGCGCCCGCGGCACGCCACGTATTGCCAACCGCCTGCTGCGCCGCGTGCGCGACTATGCCGAGGTGCGTGGCAAGGGCCAGATCACCAAGGCCGTGGCCGACATGGCGCTGAACCTGCTGGACGTCGACGAGCGCGGTTTCGACCATTCCGACCGCCGCCTGCTGCTGACCATGATCGAAAAGTTCGACGGTGGCCCGGTGGGCGTGGACAACCTGGCTGCAGCCATCAGTGAGGAGCGCCACACCATCGAGGATGTGCTCGAGCCCTACCTGATTCAGCAGGGGTACATAATGCGCACGCCTCGCGGCCGTGTGGTGACCCGGCACGCCTACCTGCACTTTGGCTTGAATGTGCCTGGCAGCCTGGGAGGCGCAGGGGAATTTTCCGAACCAGGCGATGAATGACAGATCAAAACCGGCTTTTCGTGGTCCTACCGCTGGCATGCCGATGGCGCGCTGGCAATTCGACATTAATGAAGAAAAAACAGTTGCCGCAGCGGATTGGCAAGCTGAGGAGTAAGCACTAGAGTATGCGCGCGCAAAATGGCCTGGAACCGTTCGCACACCGTTGTCGCGTCTATTACGAGGATACCGATGCCGGTGGCGTGGTGTATTACGTCAATTACCTGAAATTCATGGAGCGCGCGCGCACCGAGCGCCTGCGGCATCTGGGTTTTTCCCAGGCGCAGTTGGCCGAGGACAACCTGCTGTTCGTGGTTCATTCCAGCGAAGCCCGCTATCACGCGCCGGCACGCCTGGACGACGAGCTGAGGGTCACAGCGCAAGTACTTGAACTCAATCGCGCCAGCCTGCGCTTCGTGCAGCAGGTCTGGCGGGAAAAAGATGAAACGCTGCTCTGCGAAGGGCAGTTCCTGGTGGCCGCCGTGCGCGCCGACACTTTCAAACCCCGAGCCATACCCCCCCAGCTGCGCGACGCCTTTGTGGCGGACGGCTCGGGTAATCAATCGAACGCAGGAGAATAAGCGTGGAAGCTAACGTCGTCGACCATACCTCCATGTGGAGTCTGGTCAGCAATGCCAGCGTGGTGGTACAGCTGGTAATGCTGACCCTGGTGGCCGCCTCGGTCACCTCATGGATCATGATCTTCCAGCGCAGCACCATGCTGCGCGCCGGTCGTCGTGCGCTGGATGCCTTCGAGGAGCGCTTCTGGTCGGGCATCGACCTGTCCAAGCTGTATCGTCAGGCAGGCAGCAACCCGGACCCGGATTCCGGTGTGGAGCAGGTCTTCCGTGCCGGCTTCAAGGAGTTCTCGCGTCTGCGCCAGCAGCAGGGCGTTGACCCGGACGCGGTGATGGAAGGTGTTTCGCGTGCCATGCGCGTGGCCATCTCCCGTGAAGAAGAAAAGCTCGAGCAGAGCCTGCCGTTCCTCGCCACCGTCGGTTCGACCAGCCCTTACATCGGCCTGTTCGGCACCGTGTGGGGCATCATGAACTCGTTCCGCGGCCTGGCCAGTGCCCAGCAGGCCACCCTGGCCACCGTGGCCCCGGGTATCGCCGAAGCGCTGGTCGCCACTGCCATCGGCCTGTTCGCGGCCATTCCGGCGGTCATCGCCTACAACCGTTTCGCGGCGCGCAGCGAAGTGCTGATCGGCCGTTACTACACCTTCGCCGACGAGTTCCAGGCGATCCTGCACCGCAAAGTGCACACCAGCGAAGAGTAATCAGGTAGAAGCCCATGGCCCGAGTTCGCCACAAACGCAAGCCCGTCGCCGAGATGAACGTGGTGCCCTACATCGACGTGATGCTGGTGCTGCTGGTCATCTTCATGGTGACGGCGCCCATGCTCAACCAGGGCGTGAAGGTCGACCTGCCCAAGGTTTCCAGCGAAGCCTTGCCGCAGGACAACAACGTCCAGATCCTCACCATCTCCATCAAGGCCGACAAGACCTACTACTGGAACCTCGGCAGCGAAGTCGACACCGACAAGCAGATGGACAAGGCCATGACCTTGCCGGACATGACCAGCGCAGTGACCAAGATCATTGCCGCCGGTCGCGACCAGGGCAAGCAGACCCAGGTCTTCATTCGTGGCGACAAGGCTGTCGACTACGGCGCCGTCATGGGCGCCATGGGCGGGTTGCAGAAGGCCGGTGTCGGTAACGTTGGCCTGATTACCGAGGCGCCCTGATGCAACAGCGAGAGCCATCCGCCTCGGAAAGCTACTTCTGGCCCAGTGTCTGGGCCATCGGCCTGCATGTGCTGGTGTTCGCCCTGCTGTTCGTCAGCTTTGCCATGACGCCTGAACTGCCGCCTTCCAAGCCGATCGTTCAGGCTACCCTGTATCAGCTCAAGTCCAAGAGCCAGGCGACGACCCAGACCAATCAGAAGATTGCCGGGGAAGCGAAGAAAACCGCCTCGCGCCAGACCGAAGTCGAGCAGTTGGAGCAGAAAAAGGTCGAGCAGGAGGCCATCAAGGCCGCGGAACAAAAGAAAGCCGACGCCGCTCAAAAGGCTGAAGAAGCACGCGAAGCCGCCGAAGCCAAGAAGGCCGAGGAAGCTGCGAAAGCTGCCGAAGCCAAGAAAGCCGCCGAGTCCAAGAAAGCCGAAGAGGCGAAGAAGGCCGCCGAGAAGCAGCAGGCTGACATCGCCAAGAAGAAGGCCGAGGAAGAGGCGAAGAAGCAGGCTGAGGAAGAAGCCAAGAAAAAAGCAGCCGAGGAGGCCAAAAAGCAGGCCGCCGAGGACGCGAAGAAGAAAGCAGCCGAGGACGCCAAGAAGAAAGCGGCGGCCGAGGACGCGAAGAAGAAGGCAGCTGAAGAGGCCAAGAAAAAGGCCGCTGCAGATGCTCAGAAGAAGAAGGCACAGGAAGCGGCCCGCAAGTCGGCGGAAGACAAGAAAGCACAGGCCCTGGCCGAGCTGTTGTCCGACACCACCGAGCGGCAGCAGGCTCTGGCTGATGAGCAGGGTGACCAGGTGGCCGGCGACTTCGACGACCTGATCCGCATGCGCGCGGCCGAGGGCTGGGCACGTCCGCCTTCCGCGCGTAAGGGCATGACGGTGACCCTGCAGGTCAACATGTTGCCGGACGGCACCGTTACCGGTGTCAGCGTGATCAAGTCCAGTGGCGATGGTCCGTTCGACAGTTCGGCGGTGGCGGCAGTGAAGAATATCGGTCGTCTGACCGAGATGCAGGGTATGAAGCCGAGCGATTTCAATCGTTATCGTTCGTTCAAGATGACATTTACTCCTGAGGATCTAGCGTTGTGATTAAACTCCTTCGAGGAATGCTGGTCATGCTCTGCTGCGTGGCTGGCATGGCCATGGCAGAGGAAAAGAACATCCTGGTCACCAGCGGCAGCGATCGGGCCACGCCCATCGCGGTAGTGCCGTTCGGTCTGCAGGGTGGCAGTGTGCTGCCAGAAGACATGGCCGACATCATCGGCAACGACCTGCGCAACTCGGGCTACTACTCGCCGATTCCGCGTCAGAACATGATCAGCCAGCCTACCCAGGCCAGCGAAGTCATCTTCCGTGACTGGAAAGCGCTGGGTGCCCAGTACGTGATGGTAGGCAGCATCGTGCCATCGGGCGGTCGCCTGCAGGTGCAGTACGCGCTGTTCAACGTCGCCACCGAGCAGCAAGTGCTGACCGGTAGCGTGGCGGGCAGCACCGACCAGCTGCGTGACATGGCGCACTACATTGCCGACCAGTCGTTCGAGAAGCTCACCGGTATCAAGGGTGCGTTCTCTACCCGCATGCTGTACGTGACTGCCGAGCGCTTCTCGGTCAACAACACCCGTTACACCCTGCAGCGTTCGGACTACGACGGCGCCCGTGCGGTGACCCTGTTGCAGTCGCGTGAGCCGATCCTGTCGCCACGCTTCGCGCCGGATGGCAAGCGTATCGCCTATGTTTCGTTCGAGCAGAAGCGCCCGCGAATCTTCATCCAGAACATCGATACTGGCCGCCGCGAGCAGGTGACCAACTTCGAAGGCCTGAATGGCGCACCAGCCTGGTCGCCTGATGGTTCGCGCCTGGCGTTCGTGCTGTCCAAGGACGGCAACCCGGACATCTACGTGATGAACGTGGCTTCGCGCCAGATCAGCCGTGTTACCGCCGGCCCCGGCATCAACACCGAACCGTTCTGGGGCAAGGATGGCAACACCCTGTACTTCACCTCTGACCGTGGCGGCAAGCCGCAGATCTACAAGCAGTCGGTCAGTGGTGGTGGTGCCGAGCGGGTGACATTCGTGGGTAACTACAACGCCAACCCGAAACTGTCGGCGGACGAAAAGACCCTGGTCATGATCCATCGTCAGCAGGGCTTCACCAACTTCAAGGTGGCGGCACAGGACTTGCAACGCGGAAGTGTAAAGATTCTCTCGGAAACGAGTCTTGATGAGTCGCCCACTGTTGCGCCTAACGGCACCATGCTAATCTACGCCACCCGCCAGCAGGGCCGGGGAGTCTTGATGCTCGTGTCGCTTAACGGCCGTGTGAGGCTCCCACTTCCTACCGCTCAAGGCGAAGTCAGAGAACCGTCCTGGTCCCCTTACCTGAACTGATTGCGGCGTAATACGTTTTTGCTTAACACACTGGGGTTTCATTAGGAGTTTCACGATGGAAATGCTGAAGTTTGGTAAATTTGCTGCGCTGGCTCTGGCCATGGCCGTAGCTGTAGGTTGCTCCTCGAAAGGCGGTGACAACGCTGGTGAAGGCGCTGTTGACCCGAACGCTGGCTACGGTGCCAACACTGGCGCTGTTGACGGTTCCCTGAGCGAAGAAGCCGCCCTGCGCGCAATCACCACCTTCTACTTCGAATACGACAGCTCGGACCTGAAGCCAGAAGCCATGCGCGCTCTGGACGTTCACGCCAAGGACCTGAAAGCCAACGGCAACCGCGTTGTCCTGGAAGGTAACACCGACGAGCGCGGCACCCGCGAGTACAACATGGCTCTGGGTGAGCGTCGTGCGAAAGCCGTTCAGCGCTACCTGGTTCTGCAGGGCGTTTCCCCTGCTCAGCTGGAACTGGTCTCCTACGGCGAAGAGCGTCCAGTTGCCACTGGCAACGACGAGCAGTCCTGGGCTCAGAACCGTCGCGTAGAACTGCGTAAGTAAGTTCTTATGCGTATGTGCCGTCGTGCTGTAACCGTCCTCGCACTCAGCCTGCCGCTTTCGGCGTGGGCTGCGGTTCCTGTAGTTGATGACAACGGGGGTGCTTACCCACCTTCCGGTTATGGCACGAGCGGCGCCTATGCCGGCGCAGGGGCTTCGACCCCTGCCTCGGCACAGGGCCAGCTGTTCATGCAGCTGCAACAGATGCAGGATCAACTTTCCCGTCAGCAAGGCATCATCGAAGAGCTGCAGAACGATGTGTCGCGCATGAAGCAGGAAAACCTGGAGCGTTACCAGGATCTTGATCGTCGCATCAACAGCGGTGGCGCGCCTGCCGCGACCCCCGATAATTCTTCCACCGGTGGTGCATCCAATGCCGCCGTCGGTGCAGCAGCAGGCGCCGCTGGTGCCGCTGCACAGCAACCGGCCGCCAGCAGCGAGCCCGGTGATCCGGCGAAAGAAAAGCTCTACTACGACGCCGCTTTCGACCAGATCAAGCAAAAGGACTTCGACAAGGCCAGCCAGGCGTTCAACGCCTTTCTGCGCAAGTATCCGAACAGCCAGTACGCCGGCAACGCCCAGTACTGGTTGGGTGAGGTGAACCTGGCCAAGGGCGACCTGCCAGCGGCCAGCCAGGCCTTCGCCCAGGTCAGCCAGAAGTACCCCAAGCACAGCAAGGTGCCAGATTCGCTGTACAAACTGGCTGACGTCGAGCGCCGCATGGGCCACACCGACAAGGTCAAGGGCATCCTGCAGCAGGTCATCACCCAGTACCCCGGCACTTCCGCCGCGCAACTGGCGCAACGCGACCTGCAGAAGCTCTAAGTTGCACCTTTGCAAGAAACCCGCGCCTGTCGCGGGTTTTTTCGTTAGAATCACGGCCCTTTTTTTATAAACACGCTGTAGCGGATAACGCCATGTCGAGTCCGCGACAGTGCCTGACGGAGGCGGACAGCCTGTTTAGCTGTCACGCCCGTGGCGAGCATGCAAGACACATTACGCATCACCGAAGTCTTTTACTCTTTGCAGGGTGAAACACGAACGGCTGGGCTGCCCACGGTATTCGTGCGCCTGACCGGTTGCCCCTTGCGCTGCCAGTACTGCGACAGTGCCTACGCCTTCACTGGCGGCACCATTCGCACCCTCGATTCGATCCTTGAGCAGGTGGCCGGCTTCAAGCCCCGTTACGTCTGCGTCACCGGCGGCGAGCCGTTGGCCCAGCCGAACGCCTTGCCGCTGTTGCAGCGCCTGTGCGATGCCGGTTACGAGGTCTCGCTGGAAACCAGCGGCGCCCTCGATATCTCGGGCACCGATGTGCGCGTCAGCCGTGTGGTCGACCTCAAGACCCCGGGGTCGGAAGAGTCGCACCGCAATCGCTACGAGAACATCGAGCAGCTGACCCGCAACGACCAGGTCAAGTTTGTCATCTGTTCCCGCGAGGACTACGACTGGGCGGTGTCCAAGCTGATCCAGTACAACCTGGCCGAACGTGCGGGCGAAGTGTTGTTCTCGCCCAGCCACCACCAGGTAAGCGCTACTGACCTGGCCGACTGGATCGTCGCCGACAACCTGCCCGTACGCTTCCAGATGCAGCTGCACAAGCTGCTGTGGAACGACGAACCCGGACGTTGATTGAGGAGTAAAAGAGATGACTGAGAAACGCGCAGTAATCCTGCTGTCTGGCGGCCTCGATTCGGCCACGGTCGTGGCCATGGCCAAGGCCGAAGGCTACAGCTGCTACACCATGAGCTTCGACTATGGCCAGCGCCATCGCGCCGAGCTGAATGCCGCCGCCCGCGTCGCCCGTGACCTGGGCGTGGTCGAGCACAAGGTCATTGGCCTCAACCTCGATGGTATCGGCGGCTCGGCCCTGACCGACAGCAGCATCGATGTGCCAGAGACCCCGGGCGAGGGCATTCCGGTGACCTACGTGCCCGCCCGCAACACCGTGTTCCTGTCGCTGGCGCTGGGATGGGCGGAAGTGCTGGAAGCGCGCGACATCTTCATTGGCGTCAATGCCGTGGATTATTCCGGTTACCCGGATTGCCGCCCGGAGTTCGTCGAGGCGTTCGAGCGCATGGCCAACCTGGCCACCAAGGCGGGTGTCGAAGGGCAGGGTTTCCGGATCCAGGCGCCGCTGCAGAACATGAGCAAGGCGCAGATCGTGCGAGCGGGTATTGCCCGTGGCGTGGACTACAGCCTGACGGTGTCCTGCTATCAGGCCAACGATGAAGGCCAGGCCTGTGGCAAATGCGACAGTTGCCGCCTGCGTGCCGATGGTTTCAAGGCGGCCGGTGTAGAAGACCCGACTCGCTACTTCTGACAAAAGGTTGCCTCAGGTGTTGATTTCCCGTTAGAAATCAGTATTATACGCGCCATCCAACGGGTCGTTAGCTCAGTTGGTAGAGCAGTTGGCTTTTAACCAATTGGTCGTAGGTTCGAATCCTACACGACCCACCATATGCAATAAGTCAGAGCCCGCAACCGGCAACGGTCGCGGGCTTTGTCGTTCCCGGCCTTCATGAACGACAAAGGCCGCAACCTCGACGGCTGCGGGCCTGGCCAATCAGCACAACTTCAGTTCGAAGAAGTTGTACTTGCCGTTGTTGCTGCCCCAGCTCACATGCAGGGTTGGGCCTTGGCCATAGTTAACGACGCTGGCACCGGCGTGATAGCCGAAAGCGGAGATGCCGCCACTGACCTGTTCCAGTTCGTCATCGTCGAGTGTGCGCAGGGTTTCGTGCTCGGTATTCATGGATTAGTCCTCTTCCAATTGAGTTGTTCCGTCACCGGCAAGGCATTTACCGGGCCTGGCAAATCATGTGAAGTGGTCGCCACTTGGGGCAATAGGACGGGTGACCTAATGTCCTATTGCCATACTGTGATGCCGTTCTCGCGGAGCACACCACTAGTGCATCTGTACTAGTGCCCGGTGTGACTGGCTTGTTTAGTCTGGCCTAGCCCGGAGCCGGACTTGCTGCGGGGCGACTTCGTAACTGCCAGTAGTAGGCCAGGGAATGCTATTTCGTAAGGAAGCACTGCAATCAGGGGCACGCAACGACCTGGGAAGCGTGATTTTGCTCTCGCCACCGTCCTTGCGCATCGCCAGCGCCTGCGCAGTGCTGTTCTGTATCGCCGTTGGCCTGTTCATCACCTTTGCCAGTTACACACGGCGCGAGGCCGTAAGTGGTGTGCTGGTTCCCGAGGCTGGGGTGGTCAAGGTCTTCGCCCCTCAGGTCGGGGTGGTGGAGGGGCTGCAGGTCAGCGATGGCGAGCAGGTGAAGGCGGGCCAGGCCCTGTTGACCCTGGCCAGCGACACGCGCAATGGCGAGGCTGCCGCCAACCAGGATGCCATCAGCCGGCTGCTTGCCCGGCGAAACAGTAGTCTGGCCGATGAAATAGTTGAAACCCGGGTGCTTCATCAACAAGAACGTGAAGGCAAGTCTCGTCGCCTCGGCATGCTGGAAGGCGAACAGGAGAAAGTCGCCGCTCAGATTGCCCTGACCCGCCAGCGCCTAGCCCTGGCCCAGGGAATCGCCGAACGCTACGCCGAGTTGCAGCGCCAGGACTTCGTTTCCCGTGACCTGCTCCAGGCCCGCCAGGATGCCGTGCTGGAAATGCGCCTGCGCACCGAGGAGCTGAACCGCTCGCTGCTCGCCCTGCGCAGCGAAAGCGCCGCGTTGCGTGCCGAGCTGGCTGAACTGCCCTACAAGCAGACCAAGCAGATGTCGGAGCTGCAGCGGCGCTTGCTGGAGAGCCAGAGCAGCTTGCTGGAAAGCGAGGGCAAGCGCCAGGTGATGATAACCGCCCCGGTGGCAGGGGAGGTGGCGGCGCTGGGCGTGGTCAACGGGGCGCGCGCCGATACCAGCCGGCCACTGCTCAGCCTGGTACCGCAGCACAGCAGCCTGTACGCGGAACTCTATGTGCCAAGCCGCTCGGCCGGCTTCGTGCGGCCGGGCAATAGTGTGCTGCTGCGCTACCAGGCGTTCCCCTACCAGCATTTTGGCCTGGCCCGCGGTACCGTGGCTTCGGTTTCCCGCAGTGCCTTGCCGGCTGACGAGGTCATGACCGTGGGTGTGCCCTCCGAGGCATTGCGCGAACAAGGGCCCCTGTATCGGGTCAAGGTCACGCTGGAGCGACAAAGCCTGTTCGCCCGCGGCGGTGAGGAGCGCCTGCGTTCCGGCATGCAGTTGGACGCGGACATCATGCTGGAGAAGCTGCCGCTGTATGAATGGCTGCTCGAGCCCTTGCGCGGCATAGGAAAACGCCTGTGAGCCTTTACCAGTCCCTGAGTTTTGGCATCGGCCGCAAGCTGCCCGTGATGCTGCAGGTCGAGGCTGCCGAATGCGGCCAGGCCTGCTTGGCGATGATTGCCGCCTACCATGGCCAGGTGCACGACATGCACGGCTTGCGCCAGAAGCTCTCGCCCTCCATGAAGGGCGCCACGCTCAAGCAACTGATGGCCATGGCCGGCAACTTGGGCCTGGCCACGCGACCGCTGCGCCTGGACCTGGAGGCACTGCCGCAATTGCGTCTGCCGTGCATACTGCACTGGGAGTTCAACCACTTCGTGGTGCTCAAGGAAGTCGGCCCGCGTGGGGTGGTCATCCATGATCCGGCGCGCGGGGTGTGCAAGCTGGGCCTTGAGGAGGTCTCCAGGGCCTTCACCGGCATCGCCCTGGAGCTGTGGCCGCACAGCGATTTCCAGCCGGGCGAGGCGAAGACGCCGCTGTCCCTGCGGCGCTTGCTGGGCAGGGTCGAGGGCTTTGGCGGCGTGTTCACCCAGGTATTGGTGCTGGGCCTGGCGCTGGAGCTGTGCACGGTGTTGGCGCCGTTCTTCATGCAGACGGTGATCGACAAAGTGCTGGTCAGTGCCGACCGCGACCTGCTAGCGGTGCTGGCCATCGGCTTCGGCCTGATGTTGCTGGCCCAGCAGGTGCTGGCGCTGGGCCGTTCGTGGGCGTTGATGTACCTGGGTACGCTGCTCGGCAGCCAGTGGCAGATCAATGTCTTCAACCACCTGGTGCGCCTGCCGGTGGCGTTCTTCGAGCGGCGCCATCTGGGCGATATCGTTTCTCGCTTCGGTTCGCTCAAGGCGATCCAGCGCACCCTCACCACCTCGTTCATCGAAGCCATGCTCGATGGCCTGATGACCGTGGTCACGCTAGTTCTGATGTTTCTCTATAGCCCGCCACTGGCGCTGATTGCGGTGTTTGCCATGGTGCTGTACGGAATGGCGCGCTGGGCGTGGTTCGGACCGCTGCGACGGGCCAGCGAGGATGAACTGGTCCATGCGGCCAGGCAGCAGAGCCATTTTCTCGAAACCATGCGCGGTGTGCGCACGCTGAAACTGTTCGCTCATCAGGAACAACGCGCGACCACCTGGAGCGGCCTGCTGGTCGACGAGATCAATGCCGGGTTGCGGCCGCAGAAGCTGCAACTGCTGTACCGGGCATTCAATGGTCTGCTGTTCGGCATGGTGACCCTGCTGGTGATCTGGCTAGGCGCCCGGCAGGTGATGGACGGTGCATTCAGTGCCGGCATGCTGATCGCCTTCAGTGCCTACAAGGACCAGTTCAACAGCCGCGTGTCCGGATTGATCGACAAACTGGTGGATGTCGTGATGTTGCGCCTGCATGGTGAGCGTCTGGCCGATATCGTGCTGGAAGCCGCCGAACCGCAGTCGCCGCCGTTGCCGGAGGCAGACGAAGGGCCCGTGCCGCGCCTGGAAGTGCGTCAGCTGAGGTTCCGCTATTGTGCCTACGAGCCTTGGGTGCTGGACGGTGTTTCGCTGGTGATCGAACCGGGTGAGTCGCTGGCCATCGTCGGCCCTTCAGGTTGCGGCAAAAGTACGCTGCTGAACGTGATGCTGGGCATCCTGACTCCGGTGGAAGGGCAGGTACTGCTCGATGGCGAGCCCATCGACGCCCGCTCGATAGGCCGCCTGCGCCGGATCAGCGCCACGGTGCTGCAGGACGACGTGCTGTTCGCCGGCTCGATCGCCGACAATATCAGCTTCTTCGCCAATGACGCCGACCCGGCCTGGATCGAGCAGTGTGCCCGCCTGGCTGCCGTGCATGACGACATCGTGCGCATGCCGATGGCCTACAGCACGCTGGTCGGCGATATGGGCGCGGTGCTCTCCGGTGGGCAGAAGCAGCGCATCCTGCTGGCCCGGGCGCTGTACCGGCGGCCGAAGCTGCTGTTCCTCGACGAAGCGACCAGCCATCTGGACATCCAGCGCGAGGCAGCAGTCAACCAGGCCCTGGAAGCGCTGCACATCACCCGCGTGATCGTCGCCCATCGGCCGGATACCATCCGCTCGGCCCGGCGGGTGATGGCGCTGCTCGACGGGCGAGTGACGAACGCATCATGAAGCGCCGTGCAATGCTGGCCATGGTGATTTGCCTGTGCAGCTTGCAAGGCCAGGCCGCGCAGTCCTTGCAGGCCTGCCCCGGGCCATTGCCCGCCGACCAGCCGCTGGCCTTGTCCCGCGCCGTGGCCATGGCCTTGTGCGCCGACCCCGAGCTGCAGGCCGCTTGGCGAACCCAGCTAAGCAGCCAGGCCAGCATGGAGGCCGAACGCTCGGCCTACTGGCCGACCCTGCAGGGGCAGGCGAACATCGGCCGGGCCAACCGCAGGACGCGCTATGACGGTTTTCCCGAAGCCAACTCCAGCCTCAATGCCCGGACCAGCGGCTATGGGCTGAGCCTCAACTGGGTGCTGTACGACTTCGGCTTGCGCGAGGCCAGGGTGGAAAGCGCCCGCCAGTTGCTCAACGCGGCCAGCAGCAGTCGAGTGGAAAAGATCCAACAGGTGGTGCTCGCCACCAGCAAGGCGTTCTACCAGGTGCAGGCCAGCAGCGCCTTGCTCGAGGCCCGGCGCAGCATCGAGGCGCTGGCGGCCGACAGCTTGCGGGTGACCACTGTCAAGCACCAGGCCGGGGCGGGGGAGCGCGCCGATCGTCTGCAGGCGCAGACCACCTTCGAGCAGGCGCAGTTGGAGAGAGTGTTGGCCGAGGGCGACCTGGCCATTGCCAACGGTGCGCTGGCCAGCGCCTTGAACTTGTCACCTTCCGCGCCGCTGCGCCTGGAGGCGCTGGACGAGCCGCAGGGCCAGGAAGCACGCTTCATGCAAAGCGTCGATGCATTGATGGAGCAGGCCCGGCAGGTCCACCCTTCAGTGGACAGCGCCCGCGCCCAATGGGCCTCCAGCCTGGCCAAGGCCGAGGCGGAGCGGGCCCAGGGGAGGCCGACGTTCTCGTTGTACAGCGACTACCGGCATGACGATACACCGGTCGAACAGGTGGCCTCGCGGCAGCAGATCGAAACCTGGACCGTGGGCGTGCAAGTCAGCGTGCCGATCTTCGATGGCTTTCTCGCCCGTCGCCGGGCGCGGGCGGCCGAGGCGGAAGCGGCGGCGCGGGAGCAGGACCTTTATGGTGCGCAGCGAGCCATCGCCCTGAGTGTCTGGCGTAGCCGCCAGTCCCTGGAGGCGCGTACCCAGGCGCTGGTCATCAGCCGCCGGCTGGTCGCCAGTGCCAGTCAGTCGCACCGGGTGGCGCTGGGGCGGTACAAGGCCGGGGTCGGCAGCATCATCGAGCTGCTGAATGCCCAGAACGATCTGGCCAACGCGCAGCAACGGCGGGTCGCGTCGATGGTCGACTGGTACACCGCGCGCTTGCAACTGGCCGCTGACCTCGGCCAGCTGGACGGCCGCGAGTACTAGCGAGCGCGGTTTATTCCGCCCAGGCCGGATCGCCGGTAAACACCACGGTGATCCAGCGATCCGGGCCTTCGCCACCAACGGCCTCGCCGACCTCGTCGCGCAAGGCATCCCACTCGGCGATCGAGCGTGCCGGCATGTCCGCGGGCACGATGAAGTAGAGTTCGATCTCGCGTGAGCGACCGACCTTGGCCACGTAGGCCTTGTAGGACTTCAGGCCGTGCCTGGCAACGAATTCTCGGGCGACGGTGTCGACGTGCAGCTTGAGGTCCCCGGGGGTCACCAGGAAGATCTCCGACAGTGCCTGGCGCACCACCGACAGTGGCAGCGGAATGATCACCAGGCAGACCAGTGCCAGGACCGCAGGGTCGATATAGGGCGATACCCATTCCCACTGCGTGCCCTGCACCGCGTAGCCGAAGCAGAAGGCGATCAGCAATGCGGCGGTGATGCTGGCCGACATCACCCAGCCTTTGACGTCCATGCGCACAAAGTCGGACTTCAGCTTGCGGTTGGCGCGGTTCTCGACCACGGCGATGGTCGCGCAGGCGACCACGGTGAGCAGCGCATAGACCATCGCGATGCCGAACTCCAGGTGGCGACCGCCTTGCAGCAGGCTGCTCACCGCGTTGATCAGCGCGTAGATGGCGACGCCGCTGAGCAGGATGCCATTGAGTGCCAGGACCATCGGCTCCAGGTGCCAGAAGCCCATGGTGAAGCGCTCGCGCAGCTTGCGCGAGAGTTGCAGGCTGGTGGCGTGGGAAGTGATCAGTTTGACCACGACCAGCGACAGCCCGCTCATGCTGGCGTCGACCAGCGAATAGACGCCGTCGAAGACGATCGAGAACGAGCCAGAGGCCAGGCCGAAGCCGATGCCGATGGTGGCGATGAACAGGGTGACGGCGATCGAGGTGCGTAACAGGCCCTGTTCGCTGGTGATATCGAAGAAAGAAGAACGAGTTGCGATTTGCATGTATTTTGCTCGGTAAATAACGATGTTGCTGTGTTGACTGTGCTGGCCGCTTCGCGGCGCAGACACATTGGCCCTTACAGGCTAGACACGAAACTGCTCCATCAGCGCCTGCTGCTGGTTGGCCAGTCGATTCAGCGCCTGGCTGATGCGTGCTGATTCATCGGCCTGGCCCGACAGTGACTCGGTCACGTCGCGAATCCCGGCCACGTTGCGGTTCACTTCCTCGGCCACCGCACTCTGTTCCTCGGCCGCCGAGGCAATCTGCAGGTTCATGTCGCTGATCACCGCCACGGCCTCGCCAATGCGCTCCAGCGCGGGCAGTGCCTGTTCCATGCGCGTGGCGCTGGCCTGGGCCTGGCGCTGGCCTTCATGCATGGCGCCAACCACGTCCTGGGTGCCTTGCTGCAGCCCTTCGATCACCTGGCGAATCTCTTCCACCGACACCTGGGTGCGTTGGGCCAGGCTGCGCACTTCGTCGGCGACCACGGCAAAACCACGCCCGGCCTCGCCTGCGCGTGCGGCTTCGATGGCGGCGTTGAGGGCCAGCAGGTTGGTCTGCTCGGCAATCGCGCGGATCACCTCGAGCACCGAGCCGATCTGCTCGCTGCGCTGCTCCAGCGCACGGGCCTCGTCCATGGCGGTGTCCATGCCGCTGGCCAGCTGGTCGATGGTCTGGCGGGTGCTGGCAATCAGCTGCAAGCCTTCGCGGCTGGCCTGATCGGCACCGCGTGCAGCCTGGGCCGCCTGGGCGGCGTTGTGGGCAACATCCTGGGCGGTGGCACTCATTTCGTTGGCGGCGGTGGCGACCTGTTCGATTTCCCGTTGTTGCTGCTGCATGCCATTGCTGGTCTGGCTGGCGATAGCGGCGGACTGGTCGGCGGTGCCGCGGGCTTCGAGCAGCGAACCTTTGACTTGAGCAATCACCGGTTGCAGCTTGTCGAGGAAACGGTTGAACCAGCCTGTCAGCTGGCCCAGTTCGTCCTGGCGGGCGTAGTCCAGGCGGCGGGTGAGGTCACCTTCGCCGCTGGCGATGTCTTCCAGGCGGGCGGCTACGGCCAGAATCGGCCGGGTAACGCCACGCGCAGTCAGCCAGACCAGCAGCAGGCCAATGATGGCGGCGCCCAGGCCGATCAGCAGGCTGGTCAGGTTGGCGCTCTGGTTATGGCTGTCCAGGCGCTGGTTGAGGGCCAAGGCCGGCGCTTGCAGTACCGCCTCGGGCAGTTCCAGTTGCACCTGCCAGGGGGTGGCGTCAGGAATCGGCGTGAACGGCCGGGCCACGCGCAGCAGGCCTTGGTCCACCTGCTTGTCCAGCAGCTGGCCCAGCTTGCTGGCGTCACGGCTGTTCCCGGCGAGCAGGCCGGCAGCGCTGACGATGCTGACCTGGCCTTGGCCGTCGAACAGTTCCTGGCGGCCATCCAGGCTCAGTTGCTGGAGGTTGTCCAGGCCGATGTCCAGGCCGACCACACCGACCACCTTGCCGTTTTCCAGCAGGGGCAGGGCGATGCTGGTCATCAGTACCTGATGGCCATTGACGTCGTCGAGGTAAGGTTCGAGCACGCAGGCCCTTGCGGTTTCCTGCGGGCAAGTCAGCCAGCGGTTCTTGGCCAGGCCATTGGTGCCAGGGCTGTTGTCGTTCAGCATCGATTCGGGCATCGCCTCAAGGTCCAGGGTGCCTGGGCGAGGCTGCGACCAATACAGCGAGAAGCGCCCGCTTTCGTTGCTGCCGCTGGACTCCTGGCCGATGAACTGGTTATCCAGGTGGTCGAGCGCATTGGGCTGGAACACCAGGTACAGGCCGATCACGTCCGGGTTGCCGGCCAGGCTGGCGTGGGCCTGGCGGGTCAATTCGGCGCGCAGGTCGGTGCCGCCCTTGGCCTTGAGCACCTGTACCAGGCGGGCGAAGCCGTTGCCGTACTGGTAGGCGTCCATGAAGTAGCGCTGGATGCGCAACGCTTGGGTCTCGGCGTGGGCCTGCAGGCGCAGGCGTGCGCTGTGTTCGAGCATTTCGGTACTGGCCTGGTTTACCAGCGCTGCGCTACGCCGCGACTGGGTCAGCGAGCTGGCGACCAGCAAGGCGACGATGACCAGCAGGCAGAGGCCGGTGAGCAGGGTGATCTTCCACTGGATGGACAGGCGACGCAGCAGCATGAGGACTTTCCTTATCGTTCAACAACAACGCCCGCGTTCAGGCGCGGGCGTTGTCGGTGGCTGGAGTCAATCAGCGACGTAGTTCGGTGGCGAGACCCGGAAAGCCTTGGTCAGCCAGGCCAGGTGCAGCAGCCCTGCCAGTGCCCAGAGGCCGCCGAAGATCAACGAGTTCTCGTTGAGGTCGAGCCAGAGCTTGGCGATGATGCAGAAGCCGATGGTCGGCAGCACCAGGTACTTCATCTTGTTGGCCAGCCCATGGCGATTGCCCTCGCGCAGGTAGCAGTGGTTGATCACCGACAGGTTGACGAAGCTGAAGGCAACCAGCGCGCCGAAGTTGATGATCGAGGTGGCGGTTACCAAGTCGAAGAAAATTGCCGAAAGGGCGATAACACCGACCACTGCAATGTTCACGATCGGGGTCTTGTAGCGTGGGTGCAGGCGGGCGAACACGCTGCTCGGGATCACATTGTCACGGCCCATGACGTACAGCAGGCGCGACACGCTGGTCTGCGAAGCCAGGCCCGAGGCGATGGTATTGATCACCGTGCAGGCAATGAAGATCGACTGGAACAGCTTGCCACCGACATACAGGGCAATTTCAGGCAAAGCCGCTTCCGGGTCCTGGAAGCGTGCGTTGGTAGGGAAGTACGCCTGCATGAAATACGACACAGCGATGAACACCACGCCACCGATCAAGGCAGTGAGGAAGATTGCCCGCGGGATGATCTTGCCCGGGTCCTTGGTTTCTTCGGACAGGCAGGTGACCGCGTCGAAGCCCAAGAACGAGAAGCACAGAATGGTTGCACCGGCAGCCAGGGCGCTGAGGTGCGTCTGCGAGTCGGCGAACGGCAGCAGGCTCCAGGTGGTTCCCAGCCCCTCGCCCTGGTCCAGGCCACGAACGCAGAGGTAGATGAACACAGACATGATCATCAACTGCACGACCACGAACAGCAGGTTGAAATGCGCGACCAGGTTGATACTGCGCATGTTGATCAGGCTGATCAGGGTGACGAAGCCGGCCACCCACATCCACGCCGGCACTTCAGGGAACATGGCCGAAAGGTAGAGTTTGGCCAGCAGCGCGTTGACCATGGGCAGCAAGAGGTAATCCAGCAGCGAAGACCAGCCGACCAGGAAGCCCACGTGCGGGTTGATTGCGCGTTGGGTGTAGGTATAGGCGGAGCCGGACTGCGGGAAGCGGCGGACCAGTGTGCCGTAGCTCACTGCGGTGAACAGAACGCCGGCCAGGGCCAGCAGGTAGGCGCTGGGGACGTGGCCGTTGGTAACGCCGGACACGATGCCGAAAGTGTCGAATACGGTCATGGGCGTAAGGTACGCCAAACCGATGATGACCACGTGCCAGAGGCGCAGGGATTTACGGAATTGGCCGTTGCCGGTGGCGTTGTGGTCATGCTGCATGCTGGTGTGGCTCCATGTTGTTCACCTTTTTTGTTTGGAGCAGAGATAGGCGCGTGCTAGGCGCCGGCGTCAGGCTGGCAGTGCCTTGGCGAGGAGGTTGAAGCGTGCGGGCAGGGGCATCCGAGCATCATGACGGCGCGACTTTTTCTTCTTCGTGGATCGGGCGCTGGGCGAGGTGGTGAAAATAAAAAACGATTGATAGGTAGGCGTCAAGTTAAACATGACAAGATGTTGCGAAATTGAAATATTTATCGGTTAAACGGCCTGAATGTTCGGTTTTTGCTCGTTTTTTTGCGATTTCGATCGACTTGAATGTTCGTAAAAATTAACGATCAGCTGGATTGTCGGACATTTCCCAAATCGCCATATCTGCTCAGGGGGCGTCACCCGCCTGCCACCGCAGTGATATCCTTTTGCATCCCGCCCATATGGACATCGATCGGTTCTATTCATGAAGAAATCATTAGGCATCCTTTCCGGCCTGGCCATCGCCATCGCCGTCGTGAGCACAGCTGGCGCCTGGTACACCGGCAAACAGCTGCCTGGCGAGCTGGACAACGCCGTCAGCCGCAGCAACGAACAGCTCAAGAAGGCCCTGACCAACTATGGCGGCAGCATGACCGTCGAGTTGGTCTCGCTCGATCAGCATTTCTTCAGCAGTACTGCGCAGTACCGGCTCAAGGCCAAGGACATCAACCTTGGCCACGGCGAAGTGGTCAGTTTCGACCTCGGCATGACCGACCAGATCGAGCATGGCCCGTTCCCGTGGTCGCGGGTCAAGGCACTGAAACTGATGCCGGTGCTGGCTGCGAGCAGCAGCAGCCTGCAGAAGGATGATCTCACTGCGCCGTGGTTCGCTGCCGCAGGCGAGCAGTCGCCGATCATTGCGTATACCAGCCTGGGCTTCTCGGGCAATGTCGACAGCAACATCACCTTGGCACCGCTCAAGCGTACCGAGGCCGATGGCAGCAGCCTGGACTTTTCGGGGATGTCGCTGGAGGTCAGCGCTGATCAGGAAGGCAAGGCGTCGAAGTTCCATGGCAGCGCGGATCGCTTCGTGATGAAGCTGGTCGGCGAGGACCATCCGCCGGCCACCCTCGAGCTCTCCGGGTTGAAGGTGGGTGGCAATCTGGCGGCCAGCAAGCATGACGCCGTGTACGTCGGCAATGTCGACCTGCTGCTGGCCGAGGCCAAGGCGACCTTGGGTGGCAAGCAGCAGGTGCTGGTGCTCAAGGGCCTTGAGCAGAACCTCCTGCAAACCCTGGATGGCCCGGACACCGTTGGCGGCCGCGTGGATTACCGGGTAGCGGACATCACCTGGGATGGCCGCGCAGTCGGTAACGCGCAGATGGGTGTGAGCATCAAGTCGCTCAATGCCCCGGCCTTGCAGTCGCTGTCGAAGTGGTACCAGGCCCACCTGCCGGAGTTCGAAGCGGCTCAGGCGGCCGGGCAGCCGGTGCCGGAAATCCAGATGGATGAGGCGGAAAAAGCCAGGTTCCACGGTGACCTGCAACAGTTGCTGGCCTCCAAGCCCAAGCTGGCCATCGAGAACCTGGCGTTCCGCACTGCCAATGGCGAGAGCCGTTTCGACCTGTCGATGGATTTCGCCAGCCCGGCCTCGTTCGACCTGCCGCCTGACCAGTTGAGCAAGCAACTGATCACCGAGGTGAAAAGCAAGCTGTCGTTGTCCAAGCCGATGATCGGCGACCTGGCGACCTTGCAGGCGCTGCTGGAAGGGCAGACCGATGCCCAGGCGATTGCTTCGCAATCGAGCCAGGCTGGGGAGATGGTCGGCATGATGGCGGTGCAGAGCGGCATGGCCACCGTGCAGGGCAACGATGTGGTGTCGAGCCTGCACTATGCCGATGGCATGGTCGACTTCAACGGCAAGAAGATGACCGTCGAAGAGTTCGCCATGCTGCTGGCGGCACATTTTGCCGCCATGCAGCCGCAGGGCTGATGTGATGCCTGTGCTGGCCTCTTCGCGGCCAGCACAGGCATCACAAAAACCGCTTTTGAATTCCCCTGATTGTCTGTAGCCTTCGGCGTCCGATAATAATCCGCGCCCGCAGAGGGCCGTGGCGGCACGCCTGCCGTCCGGCACCCCTAGCCGATCTGCCAGGGCCGGGTGATACACTCGATTTGACGCGCACACGCGCCTGCAGGTCCAGCGATCATGACCCAGATTTCCGAACGCCTGTTGGTTCAGGCCCACCTTGACGCCAAGCAGCCCAACCCGCTGACCGCCGAGCAGGAGGCCGAATACCGTGCGGCCATCGCTGCCGAGCTGAAAGCGCAGAATGCCGTGCTGGTAGCCCACTATTACTGCGACCCGGTCATCCAGGCGCTGGCCGAAGAAACCGGCGGCTGCGTGTCCGACTCGCTGGAGATGGCCCGTTTCGGCAAGAACCATCCGGCCGAGACGGTGATCGTCGCCGGTGTGCGCTTCATGGGCGAAACCGCCAAGATCCTCACCCCGGAAAAGCGCGTGCTGATGCCCACCCTGGAGGCCACCTGCTCGCTCGACCTGGGCTGCCCGGTCGAAGAGTTCTCGGCCTTCTGCGACCAGCACCCCGAGCGTACCGTGGTGGTTTATGCCAACACCTCCGCGGCGGTGAAGGCGCGGGCCGACTGGGTGGTGACGTCGAGCTGCGCGCTGGAAATCGTCGAAAGCCTGATGGACAACGGCGAGACCATCATCTGGGGCCCGGACCAGCACCTGGGCCGCTATATCCAGAAGCAGACCGGTGCCGACATGCTGTTGTGGGACGGTGCCTGCATCGTTCACGAAGAGTTCAAGTCGCGCCAGCTGGCCGACATGAAGGCGCTGTATCCGGATGCCGCCATCCTGGTGCACCCGGAGTCGCCGGAAGCGGTGATCGAGCTGGCCGACGCGGTGGGCTCCACCAGCCAGCTGATCAAGGCGGCGCAGACCCTGCCGAACAAGACTTTCATCGTCGCCACCGACCGCGGCATCTTCTACAAGATGCAGCAGCTTTGCCCGGACAAGGAGTTCGTCGAAGCGCCGACAGCCGGTAACGGCGCGGCGTGCCGCAGCTGCGCGCACTGCCCGTGGATGGCGATGAATACCCTGGAGCGGGTGCTGCATTGCTTGCGCAACGGCGGGGATGAGATTTTCGTCGACCCGGCGCTTGTGCCGAAGGCGATCAAGCCGCTGAACCGCATGCTCGACTTTACCCAGGCGGCTCGCCTGAAGCTCTCCGGTAACGCCTGAGTCAGCTGGGGCGCAAAGCGCCCCCAAATTATCAGCGGCCCATCATTTCCTGAACCATGCGCTTCTGTTCCATGATCTCGCGCTGGCGCTGGTCGATCTGCGAAGCCAGCGGGAAGTTGCTGCCCGCACGGCGCTTGGCGTAATCCAGCTGCTGTACCGCCTGGTCGAAATCCCCCACCAGAGTGAAGTACTCCGCCCGTGCCCGGTGCAGGCCGATGGTGTTGCCCGATAACCCGCGCACTTCAGCCATGTCGTACCAGACGTCCGGGTCATCCGGCCGGCTCTTGAGCAGGTCGTCCAGCACCTTCTCCGCCTCGGCCGGCTTGTTCTGCTTGACCAGCAGGTCGGCACGCACCTGTTTCAGCGGGTAGTTGCCCGGGTACAACCCCTGCATGCGCTCGGCGCGTTGCTGCGCGTCGGCCAGGCGGTTGTTGGTGATGTCCAGGTCAATCTGCGCCAGGTTGTAGGTGATGTCGTTAGGCGCCTTGGCCAGCAGCGGCTTGAGGTTTTCCCGCGCTTCGTTGAGCTGGCCGCCCTTGATCTGCGCCAGGGCCAGGCCATAGCGCGCAGCGTCCAGTTTCGGGTCTTCGTCGAGCTGCGCGCGGAAGCGCTTGGCTGCCAGGCCTGGCGTGCCCTCGTAAGTGAGGGCCACACGGGCGCGGATCAGCTGGTAGCGCTGGCTGTCCTCGACGCCGCCCTTGGGCGCTTGTTCGGCGCGGTTGCGGGTGTCGGCGATACGCGATTCGGTCACCGGGTGAGTCAGCAGGAATTCAGGCGGCTTGGCATCGTAGCGGTACTGACGCGCCAGGCGTTCGAACATGGTCGGCATGTTGCGCGGGTCGTAGCCGGCTTTTTCCAGGTTCTGGATACCGACGCGGTCGGCTTCCTGTTCGTTCTGCCGCGAGAAGCGCCGTTGTTCCTGGATCGCTGCCGCCTGGGTGCCGGCGATCATGCCGATGCCGGCATCGCCAGCGCCGCCTGCCGCCAGCACGATGCCGGCCAGCAGCGCCGCCATCATCGGCAGCTGCATGCGCTGCTGGGCCTCGACGCCGCGGGCGAAGTGGCGTTGCGACAAGTGAGCCAGTTCGTGCGCCAGTACCGAGGCGTACTCGCCTTCGGTCTGGGCGTTGAGGAACAGGCCGCCGTTGACCCCGACGATGCCGCCAGGCGCAGCAAAGGCGTTGAGCTCGCGGCTGTCGATGAGGATGAATTCCAGGCGGCGGTCCTGCAGCTGGCTGGTTTCGGCCAGCCGATACACGGTGGTTTCGACGTAGTCCTTTAACTGCGGATCATTGAGCTGGTTGACCTGGCCACGCAGCAAGCTCAGCCAGGCGCGGCCGAGGTCGTGCTCCTGCTTGGGTGAAACGATCGCTGAACTGGCGTCGCCCAGTGACGGCAGGTCGTCGGCGTGGCCGGGAAGGGCCATCAGGCAGGCCAGCGCAAGCAGGGTGGGGCGCAGTAGATTCATGCAGAAGCTCGCGTCGATGAAAAAGCCTTACTGTAGCCGGGTCGCGCGGAGCAGACCAGTGGCGGTATGCTACCGAGCTTTACCCAAGACTATCCGCCCCGCCCTGGAGACGCGCCCGATGAGTAACACCCTGACCTGCGACGCTGAGCTCGACGCCAGCGGGTTGAACTGCCCGCTGCCGCTGCTCAAGGCGAAGATGGAGCTCAACCGCCTGGCCAGCGGGGCGGTACTGAAAGTCATCGCCACCGATGCAGGTTCGCAGCGCGACTTCCGCACTTTCGCCCAGCTTGCCGGTCATACCCTGCTGCAAGAAACGGCCGAGGCCGGTACCTACACCTACTGGCTCCGCAAGGCCTGAGCCAACCCAAGGATCGTCAATGTTCAAAGTGCTTCGCGACTGGATAGAGCGCTACTTCTCCGATGAGGAAGCAGTGGTGCTGGCGGTCCTGCTGTTCCTCGCCTTCACCGCGGTGCTCACCCTCGGAGGCATGCTCGCGCCGGTGCTGGCGGGCATGGTCCTGGCGTTCCTGATGCAGGGCCTGGTCAATGCCCTGGAGCGCCTGCGGGTGCCGACCGGTGTTGCGGTGACGCTGGTGTTCGCCCTGTTCATGGGGGCGCTGGCGGTGTTCCTGCTGGTGCTGGTGCCGCTGCTCTGGCACCAGCTGATTACCCTGTTCAACGAGCTGCCGGGGATGCTCGGCAAGTGGCAGTCGCTGCTGCTGCTGCTGCCTGAACGTTATCCGCACCTGGTCTCGGACGAGCAGGTGCTGCATGCGATCGAATCGGTACGTGGCGAAATCGGCAAGTTCGGCCAATGGGCGCTGACCTTCTCGCTGTCGAGCCTGCCGCTGCTGGTGAACGCGATGATCTACCTGGTGCTGGTGCCGATCCTGGTGTTCTTCTTCCTCAAGGACCGAGTGCTGATCGGGAGCTGGGTCAGCAGTTACCTGCCGCGTCAGCGCACCTTGCTGAACCGCGTGGGCAGCGAGATGAACCGGCAGATCGCCAACTACATTCGCGGCAAGGGCATCGAAATCCTGATCTGCGGGGTTGCCACCTACATTGCCTTCATCAGCCTGGGGCTCAATTACGCCGCGTTGCTGGCGCTGCTGGTGGGGTTGTCGGTAGTGGTGCCCTATGTGGGCGCGGTGGTGGTGACCGTGCCGGTAACGCTGATCGCGCTGTTCCAGTGGGGCTGGGGCGACCAGTTCATCTACCTGATGACGGTATACGCGATCATCCAGGGGCTGGATGGCAACGTGCTGGTGCCGTTGCTGTTCTCCGAGGCGGTGAGCCTGCACCCGGTGGCGATCATCTGTGCGGTGCTGCTGTTTGGCGGGCTTTGGGGATTCTGGGGGATCTTCTTTGCGATCCCGCTGGCGACCTTGATCAAGGCCGTGCTGGATGCCTGGCCCAGGCAGGAAGCCAGCGTCTCACCAATGCTCTGATGCAATTGGGGCTGCAAAGCAGCCCCTATAAATCTCAGCCTTTATTCAAGGCCTGCGCAGCCGCCAACACGGCATCCACATGCCCAGGCACCTTCACGCCACGCCATTCCTGGCGCAGCACACCGTCCTTGTCGATCAGGAAGGTGCTGCGGTCGACGCCCATGTATTCCTTGCCATACAGCTTCTTCAGCTTGATCACGTCGAACAGCTGGCACAGGGCCTCGTCCTTGTCGCTGATCAGCTCGAACGGGAAGCCTTGCTTGGCCTTGAAGTTCTCGTGCGACTTGATGCCGTCGCGCGACACGCCGAACACCGCGGTGTTGGCGGCGGCAAAGGCGTCATGCTGGTCGCGGAAACCCTGGCCTTCGGTGGTGCAGCCCGGGGTGCTGTCCTTCGGGTAGAAGTACACCACCACTTGCTGGCCCTTGAGCTCGGCCAGGCTGACGGTCTGGCCGCTGGTGGCCTGGGCCTGGAAGTCGGCAACGGGTTGATCGAGTGCTACTGCCATGGTCGGTTTCCTTACATGGGGTTCTGTGGACGCCACGGCTCGATCAGTGCATCGAGGTTCAGGGCATCGGCGAAGTCCAGGAACTGGTCGCGCAGCCAGCTGATCTGCGTGCCGGCCGGCAAAATCACGGTGAACTGGGCGTTGAGCATGCTGCTGCCGGTCTGCGGCGCCAGGTAGGTGTCGCAGGTCATGGCTTCGAGCTCGACGCGGTGGTCGAGGAAGAACTGGCACAGTTCGTTGATGATGTCCGGGCGATAGGCGGCGCTGACGTAGGCCACGTAGGGCAGGGCCTGCGGGCGCACTTCCTGGTCGGCGCTGCGCACCACATCGAGGGTCAGGCCGTGTTTCTTGCCCAGGCCCGGCAGCATGGCTTCGAGGCGCGCCAGGGCATCCCAGCTGCCGCCTACTTGCAGCACCAGGGCGCTGGTCTCGCCGTGGCGGCTCAGGCGCGAGGTGACCACCGCGCAGCGGTTTTCGAAGGCAGCGCGGCTGAGGACGTTGGCCAGCTCCATGGGGTTGGGGCCCAGGGCGCTGATGACAAGGAATTGTTCGCGGACGGTGGGGGTGGACATGCAGCATTCCTAAAGCGATGAGCGGTCGGTGCAGGACGGGCGAAAGCCTCCTGTCGGCAGGGCCCGGGGCTCGCATGCGAGGACGTGGACGCTGGCCGGGGAGCAAGGTCGACGGCCCGGCGGGCCGCGCTGCACCGATCAAAGGATCAAGGGTAGCGAAATAAGGCGCTGAGGGGAATGCTCCGCCCGCCTGCTTCGCTTGTGCAAGGCCGATGCCCCCAGTACCATTACCGCTCTCTTTTTCCGGCAGGAGCAGTTACATGATTGCGGGCAGTATGGTGGCGTTGGTCACACCCATGGATGCACAAGGGCGTCTGGACTGGGTAAGCCTCGACAAACTTGTAGACTTCCACCTGGAAAACGGCACCCACGCGATCGTCGCTGTCGGCACCACCGGTGAGTCGGCCACGCTGGATGTCGAAGAACACATCCTGGTCATCAAGCATGTGGTCGAGCGCGTCAAGCGCAGCAACAAACCGATCCCGGTCATCGCCGGCACCGGTGCGAACTCCACCGCCGAAGCCGTGCACCTGACCCAGAACGCCAAGAATGCTGGCGCCGACGCCTGCCTGCTGGTGGTGCCGTACTACAACAAGCCGACCCAGGAAGGCCTGTACCAGCACTTCAAGCACATCGCCGAAGCCGTCGACATCCCGCAGATCCTCTACAACGTGCCTGGCCGCACTGCCTGCGACATGCAGGCCGAGACCGTGATCCGCCTGTCGAAGGTCAAGAACATCATCGGCATCAAGGAAGCCACCGGCGACCTGGCCCGTGCCAAGGCCATCCTCGATGGCGTCGACAAGGACTTCATCGTCATGTCCGGCGATGACCCGACTGCTGTCGAGCTGATCCTGATGGGCGGCAAGGGCAACATCTCCGTCACCGCCAACGTCGCCCCGCGCGAAATGGCCGACCTGTGCGAGGCTGCCCTTGAGGGCAATGCCGAGAAGGCCCGCGCAATCAACGAAAAACTGATGCCGCTGCACAAAGACCTGTTCTGCGAAGCCAACCCGATCCCTGTGAAGTGGGCGCTGGTGGAAATGGGCCTGATGCACAAAGGCATTCGCCTGCCACTGACCTGGCTGAGCGAAGGTTGCCACGAAAAAGTCCGTACTGCCTTGCGCCAGTCCGGCGTACTGGTTTAAGAGGAAGTACACCGCATGAAGCGACTGGCTGGTCTTTCCGCGCTCGCCCTGATCATTTCCAGCACCAGTGGGTGTGGCTGGCTGTGGGGCGAGGATGGCTATTTCCGCGACCGCGGCAGCGATTACCTGCAGGCGCACCCGACTGCGCCGATGCAGTTGCCGCCGGACGCCGGCAACGTCAAGCGCCTTGACCCGTTGCTGCCGATCCCGCGTAACGTCGCCGACGATCGCGCCACTGGCGAGTTCGAAGTGCCGCGTCCGCAACCGCTGACCGCTGGCGCCGAAGCCAGCGACTACACCTTGCAGCGCAGCGGCAGCAGCCGCTGGGTCCTGGCCCAGCACTCGCCAGCCGAAGTGTGGCCGGTGGCGCACCAGTTCTTCGAGGACAATGGCTTCCGCATCGCTGAAGAACGCCCGCAGACTGGTGAATTCAGCACCACCTGGCAGCGCTTCGATGAACTTTCGGCAGCGCTCGGCCAGCGTCTGTCGAGCACGGCCAGCAGTGGCGACAGCGAAGTGCGCGTCCGTGTGCGCATCGAGCCTGGCGTGCAACGCAACACCTCCGAGGTGTACATCGTCAGCGTCGAGCGCCCGGCCGGCAGCACCGCCGATACTGCGTTCCCGTCCACTTCGGCCAACACTGGCGCCGACGCGCTGCTGGTCGACGAAATGCTGGCCAGCATGAGCCGCAGCGCCGAGAAGGGCGGTTCGGTATCGCTGTTGGCTGCCCGTGATTTCGACGCCCCTAGCCGTGTCAGCCTGAGCGAAGACGGCAGCGGCAACCCGGTGCTGTTCCTCGGCTCGGACCTGGACCGTGCCTGGTCCGGCGTGGGCCGTGCACTGGAGCAGAGCGGCCAGTGGCGTGTCGAGGACATCAACCGCAGCCTGGGCCTGTACTACATCAACCTGTCGGAAAAGCCTGAAGACAAGCACAACGAGCCTGGCTTCTTCAGCCGCATGTTCGGCAGCGCACCGACCAAGGAAGAGCGTGAAGCCCGTGCCGAGCGTTATCAGGTGCGCCTGAGCAAGGTCGGCGAGAGCGTGCAGGTTACCGTGGAGAAGAACATCAACACCGTGGCCCCGGCCGATGTCGCCCGCCGCGTGCTGAGCGCCATTCAGGACCACCTGGGCTAAGTGCGCTTCGCGGTACTCGGAAGCGGCAGCCAGGGAAATGGCACGCTGATCGCCAGTGGTGACACGTTCATCCTGGTCGATTGCGGCTTTTCCCTGCGTGAAACCGAGCGGCGCCTGGCGCTGCTCGGGGTGTCGGCGGCACAACTGAGCGCCGTGCTGGTCACCCACGAACATGCCGACCACGTGCATGGGGTGGGGTTGCTGTCGCGGCGCTACAATGTACCGGTCTACCTCAGCCAAGGCACATTGCGCGGCATGCGCAAGCCGGTGGAGGTGGCCGGTTTTCTCGCTTGTGGCGAGCGGCTGCAGATCGGTGGCCTGGAAGTGAGCGCGGCGCGGGTCGAGCACGATGCCTACGAGCCGCTGCAGTACGTGTTCAGCGACGGCAAGCGGCGGTTCGGCATGCTCACCGACCTGGGTTCGTACGATGCGCTGCTGCTCGAGCGCTACCAGGGTCTGGACGCACTGCTGATCGAAGCCAACCACTGCCGCGACTTGCTCGCACGCGGTCATTACCCGGCTTTCCTCAAGCAGCGGGTGGGTGGCATGCAAGGACATTTGAACAATCACCAGGCCGCGCGCCTGGTGCAAGAGTTGGGCTGGAACAACCTGCAGCACCTGGTGCTGGCCCACCTCAGCAGCAAGAACAACCTGCCACACTTGGCCCGCCAGTGCTTCGTCGACACCCTTGGGTGCGACCCGGACTGGCTCCAGGTGGCGAATCAAGAACACGGGCTCGACTGGCGCGAAATCGCCTAGCCCAACACCTCAGCAAGCGGAGCCCAATCATGGAAAAACGCGACGAACTCTACCGCGGCAAGGCCAAATCGGTTTACAAGACCGACGACGCCGACCGCTTGATCCTGCTGTTCCGTAACGACACTTCGGCGTTCGACGGCAAGCGCATCGAACAGCTCGACCGTAAAGGCATGGTGAACAACAAGTTCAACGCCTTCATCATGCAGAAGCTCGAAGAAGCCGGCGTGCCGACCCAGTTCGACAAGTTGCTGGGCGACAACGAGTGCCTGGTGAAGAAGCTGGACATGATCCCGGTCGAGTGCGTGGTGCGCAACTATGCCGCCGGCAGCCTGGTCAAGCGTCTGGGCGTGGAGGAGGGCATCAAGCTGGAGCCGTCCACCTTCGAGCTGTTCCTTAAGAACGACGAGAAGGGTGACCCGTTCATCAACGAATCCCACGTGGTCGCGTTCGGCTGGGGTACCGCCGAGCAACTGGTCGAGATGAAGAAGCTGTCGCTGAAGGTCAACGAAGTGCTGAGCAAGCTGTTCGATGACGCCGGCCTGCTGCTGGTCGACTTCAAGCTGGAATTCGGTGTGTTCCACGGCCAGATCGTCCTGGGTGATGAATTCAGCCCGGACGGCTGCCGCCTGTGGGACAAGGAAACCCGCAAGAAAATGGACAAGGACCGCTTCCGTCAGGGTCTGGGCGACGTGATCGAAGCCTACGAAGAAGTTGCCAAGCGCCTGGGCGTGCCGCTGTAAGGCGCGCGTTCACGCAAGCGTCTGATACCACGCGATTTTTTTTGAAAAAAGATTTGCGTTTCAATAAAACGCTGGTATGATGCGCGGCATTGGAGAGATGCCGGAGTGGTCGAACGGGACGGATTCGAAATCCGTTGTACTGGCAACAGTACCTAGGGTTCAAATCCCTATCTCTCCGCCATATTAAAGGCCCCGAGCGCTGTATAGCCCTCGGGGCCTTTTTCATTTGGGGGAATTTTGGGGGAATGGGGGAGCGTGTATTTCCCCCAAGCGTTCGCTATCATTTCCCCCATGGCCTACTACGAGAAGCGCGGGGACGCCTGGCGCGCCCAGATCCGCCGCAAAGGATATCCAACCCTTTCCGCCACCTTTGACACCAAGGCAGAAGCCCAGCGATGGGCCGCCGAGATCGAGGGTGACATGTCGCGTGCACGCTTTGTGGACATGCGCGAGGCCGAGAGCACCACACTGGCCGAGGCCCTGGACCGATACCTGTCCGAGGTGACTTCTACCAAGAAGGGCGCCAAGCAGGAGCAGGTCCGCATCAAGAAGTGGAAGGAGCACAAGCTGGCCGGCAAGGGCCTGGCGGCTATCCGCTCGAGCGACATGGCCGCCTACCGCGATGCCGAACTGAAGGAAGGGAAGTCGACGGCGACAGTGCGCCTCAACCTGGCGGTGATCAGCCATCTCTACACGGTGGCCACCAAGGAATGGGGTATCGAAGGACTGACCAACCCTTGCCGGGCGATCCGGATGCCAAAGGGCAGCAAAGAGAGGGATCGGCGCCCAACGCCGGCGGAGCTCACCGCGCTTTACAAGGCAGCTGGCCAGATGAATGCCCAACTTCCGGTGTTCATTGAGCTGGCCGTGGAGACGGCTATGCGCCGGTCTGAGCTGCTGATGCTGCGCCGCGACCAAGTGCGAGGCAAGGTTGCCTATCTGGAGGACACCAAGAATGGCGAGCGCCGCGCCGTGCCATTGTCCTCGCGGGCGATTGCCCTGTTGGAGGGGTTGCCCACGCCGATCGGTGGAGGCCGGTACTTCAACCTAGCGCTCAACACGATCAGCAACTACTTTCCCCGGGCCTGCGTCGCGGCCGGCATTGAAGGTCTGCGCCTTCACGACTTACGCCATGAGGCGACCAGTCGCTTCTTCGAACGCGGCTTCACGATGATGGAAGTCGCGAGTATCACGGGCCACAAAACCCTGGCGATGCTCAAGCGATACACGCACCTCAGCCCGCAGGACCTCGCCGAAAAACTCGGTTGAATTACTATTTCAGGGAAGACTTAATTTTGCCATTCAGACCAACAGATGTTTCCGAGTCCTGCTTTGCCCGCGCCAGGCTTTTGTTGATGGCTGTTATTGACGAGCCGGATATGGAGTTTGTCCACAATGACACCTGCAGGGCTGCATTAATCATAGCTGTTAGTGCATTGGATTCTTATATGCACTGGCTTATATATGACAAATTATCTGATATTAGGAAGGGTAAAGATATTCCAGGTTCGCTTCGTAAAGTGGCAGTTTCTTTTGTGGACATAGCTGAATTAGCCGATGCTGTCTTGGCCGATAGGGAAAAAATTCGCCCTTGGGTTAAAGTCAAAAATACTTTGCAGAAGAAACTGTTGACCGAGACGTTCCAGTCTTTTGAACAAGTGGGTACTGCTATGTCGATGGCAGGTATTACTGAAGGATGGAAGAAGGTTTCGGCTGAGATTGGCGAGACCAGCCCCGAGATCAAGAAGCGCCTTAACCATATTGTTCACAGAAGAAATCAGATCGTTCATGAGGGCGATGTCATGAGGAAGTCAAGACCTCGTAATGTTTTGCTGAACGATTGAATCGCCCCTGGTTTCGTAGACACCTCCAAGCCTCATAATGAGGCCCAAATAGGAGGTGCCATGAGTCGTCAGCGTTACCCCGAAGAATTCAAGATCGAAGCGGTCAAGCAAGTGACCGAGAAAGGCAAACCTGTCGCCGATGTCGCCCAGCGCCTGGGCATGTCCGTGCACAGTCTTTACGCCTGGATCAAGGTCTACAGCAAGCCCCAAGAGCAGCGTCAGCAAGACGACGATCAGCAGGCCGAACTGCGCAAGCTACGCGCTGAACTCAAGCGCGTGACGGAAGAGCGAGACATCTTAAAAAAGGCCGCCGCGTACTTTGCCAAGGAGTGCGGCTGAAGTACGCCTTCATCAAGAAGCACTCGACTGATTACCCGGTGCGGCGCCTTTGCCAAACCCTCAAGGTGCACCCCAGCGGCTATTACGCCTGGCTGGCCGAGCCTCAATCTGCCCGAGCAAAAGAAGATCAACGTCTGCTTGGCTTGATCAAACACGCTTGGCTGGAAAGCGGAGGTGTATACGGCTACCGCAAAATTCACGATGACCTGCGTGAGCTGGGAGAGGAATGCGGCCGAAATCGAGTCAGGCGCTTGATGCAGGCGGAGGGACTGCGTTCTCAAACGGGCTATCGGCGGCGTCCAGGGTTCTATGGTGGAAAACCAACAGTGGCCTCGCCCAACCACCTCGCGCGGCAGTTCAAGGTAAGTGAGCCGAACAAGGTCTGGGTGACAGATATCACTTACATCCGCACCTATGAAGGGTGGCTCTACCTCGCGGTAGTGCTGGATCTGTTCTCACGCCAAGTAATTGGTTGGTCAATGAAGCCAAGGATGTGCAGCGACCTGGCTATCGACGCGATGTTGATGGCTGTTTGGCGACGCAAGCCTCAGCAGCAAGTTATGATTCACTCAGATCAAGGCAGTCAGTTCAGTAGCTCGGATTGGAAAAGCTTTTTGAAGGCCAACAATGTAATCAGCAGCATGAGCCGGCGGGGAAACTGCCACGACAATGCCGTAGCCGAGAGCTTTTTCCAGCTTTTGAAGCGAGAGCGAATCCGACGAAAGATCTACACAACCCGTGAAGAAGCCCGAAGTGATATTTTCGATTACATCGAGATGTTCTATAACCCTAAACGCCGACACAGCAGTGCTATGCAGCTGTCTCCAGTAGAGTATGAGAAACGCTATTTCCTGAGCTTGGAGAGTGTCTAGAAAACCAGGGGCGATTCAGATATCGGCATGGACCAGACAATTAAAGACATTAACTGGCTAAACGACCTTGTCAAAGCGATAGATCAAATTCGATAACTTGTTACACCATTTTTAGAGTTGGTGGCGCTCTCCGCTTGCGGCCAGCCGTTTGTTGTTTGTGGGCGCCATCCCTAAATTCACGCAGAAATCTGCGCACGTCCTCTTTCAGCCAGCAGTGCCGGTTACCCATCTTGAAGCTCTTGGGTAGCCACGGCACGCCGCGGCGAATCCCTTCCCTAATCGACGCCTCGGTGCGACCCAGCAGCTTGGCCAGGCCCTCAACCGTCAGCACCTCGGTTTCCTCGCTCATTCCTTCCTCCCGACCTGACTCGTCAGGTTCTCTTCTTCAGCCTGACCTGTCGCGTCAGCGTTTTTCAGTTCATCCACCACAGACTGGATGCCTGCCGCATAGCTACCAGGTCTGCCCTCAGTTGCTCCGGTGAGCCGCTCGACTACCAGCTCGACAGGCGCGGCCCGGAGAGAGGCGACCATGTCGATCGCCCACTCGCGCCCCTGAAGGAACATGTACCGGTTGATTGGTCCGGTGATGACCACATCCTTGGTCGCTGGCGCAATGGTGGTGGCCACAGCTGGAGTTGACTGGCTTCCCGCTGCTCGGGATTGAACAGAGTTCAACTGCCCACGCGCTCGCCGAAGCGCCATCGATGCGAGGATGTTCATGGGGCCACCCGAAAGTGGTCGGCCAGCACCCGGCGCCCATCCAGGCCACAAGCGGCAGACAGGTCGAGCACCTGCCCGAAGGTGGTGTCGCGCTGCTGCAGGGCGTCCCATAGCAGCAGGAGTAGGCCGGCCTGGCTCATGGCTGGCGCTCCAATGCGGCTCGCGCGCGCCATCCGATCCAGGCGCACTCCAGGTAGAAGCCGACGTACTGGCCAGCATCTTTTTGCTCGAAGTCCTCATTCGGGTTGATGAGCTGCATCGCTGCCTCGAAGCGTGCTCGCTCATCCTGCTCAGTTGGCACGCCGCCTGGTTCCGAGCTGCCGGAAAGGGCCGCAGCGATACGCTCAGAAATTCGGCGGGTCTTCCAGGGGTCTTGGGGAGGGTCAGTCATCAGCAGCGAGCCATGGCTTGCCTGAGCATCGCGCAAGAGCGTGTGCGCTTCTGCCAGCTTACCCTGCAGATCGCCTTCGCTGACGCTGACGATCCTCGCCAGGCCGCGCCCGGCTGATGCCAACTGACCAGGCTTGGCAAAGGGAAGGATGTTCGACAAGGGCGCAGCCTCGCAGGCGCGCAGCACCAGTGTGATGCGATCAGGCGCTTGCATGCTGGCCACCCTGCGCGGCGTTGAAGCCGGCGAGAAACACCTTGTAGTGGGCGCGGGTGCAGGCGTCCTCGAAGCTGGAGCCGCTTTTCACCAGGTGCTCCTCGGCTAGGCCGGAAGGGTTCAGTTTGATGAAAAGGTCAACCGGGTCGGTGATGACGCCTGGTGTGGTGACTGGCAGCTGACCACCTTCGGCCTGGATCTTGTCGAAGATTTCCTGGCGGTGAACAGAAACGCCGGAAGGTGCTTCGATGCCGATGCGCGCCTGCATGCCTTGCACGCCCAGCAGAGTTACGGTGATGTCCGCGTTGATGCGGAGGGTTTCGTTTACGCGACGGGACAGGATCAACATGGGCAAACTCCTTGTGGGGGAGGGCGGCGTTTGCCGCCCTTCCATTCACTGCGTGGTGCGCAGTTCGTTACGTGGCACCCAGCCGCCGGCGGTTTTCACCATGCAGCCGACGTAGGGGGCGAACTTGGTCAGCCGCTCGGTCTGATAGCCGTACCACTGGCACGACCCCCAGCTCACTGCGGCGGTGATAGCGAGCGCGGACAGGGAGAGCCCTGCAACCGCTCCCAGGCCTATGTGCTTCCGCTTCACACATCGATCCCAAAGTCTTTCGGGCGAAGGCCAAGCTGCACGCCTACGTCCGCTAGGACTTTCAGTTCTTCCGGGCTGATGTTCCCGTCACCCTCGGCGACGGTGATCATGTTCACGAACACCTCTTCAGCATCGAGAGGGTTGTTCTTGATGTCCGCGATCTCGCGCATGATGTTCATGCGGCCGAGGCGGAAGCCGGCTTGCAGTTGCTCTGTGAACAGATTCACGGTGGCGGTGATTTCCTGGCCGAAGTGCTCCAGGTTCTTGTTGGCGCGGATCTGGATGTCGATCTGAGCCGCCTCGTTCTTGCTGATCTCGCCGTCCGCCGCAGCGACGAGCAGGCAACCGCCGACGATGGCCTGCATGAGGTCGCGGTTTTCCAGTTTCTTGACAGCGCGCTTGGCGCCGAACAGTTTCTTTCCGATACCGAACATGGTGTTTCCTCTGGTTGTTGAGATTTCTCAGGGCGAGCAAAGGCCCGCCGCGTTTGTTGGCTTTCGCAAAAATCAGGGGTGGATCAGGTCAGGTGGCTGGCATCACGCCGCCGCAAGGGAGCACTCGGCGCGCCTGGTCGCCACTCGGACTTCAACTTTCCGCTCTCCGGTGTTTCCGCTGCGGCGAACACGCAGAAGGTGTTCTTCATCGATCGCTGCTTGGCCGACTAGCGCAACGCACATGAACATGGAAAGCTTGCGAGCTATGCCGCGATAGAACAGCTCGGTTGGTACAGCGGAGCGACTGCTGATGCCGAGCTTGTAGAAGACCCGTTCAATCGATTTTTTGATGGTTGCGGGCGAGCAGTCGAGCTCTCTGGCGATCTCTTTGTTGCCAAGGCCACAGCAGATGCCGAGTGCTGCTTTCAGTTCTTGAGCAGCAAGAATTCCGACACTTCCTTCCATGCCTCTGAAGCTGATTACGTTCTGCATTGGGCACCTCCGTGTGTAAGCTGATGAATCAAAATATAAGCAGATTGATATTCAAGCGCAAGCGTCTTGCTTATATTTTTTATCAAGACGTTTATTTTCTGATCGGCGGGCACAAAAAAGCCCGGGATCACCGGGCTCTTGAGTGAGGTATTCAGCTAGTAGAAGGAAGCGCCCCAGAAAACGCGCCCGATAATCTCGATGGATTTTTCGGCCATTTCCTCTGCGGTGTATGTCTCGTCAGGGTGCTCGCCTTGGTTGAAGCTTCGGAAGCGTACGCCGCCTCCTGGCACGCGATACAAAACCTTCACCCGCAGCTGGCCATCATGCTTGATGGCGTACATTTTCCCATCGACAATCTGGGTTTGGCCGATGTTCACACCAACCGTGCTCCCATCTGGAAGAACGGGCTCCATGGAGTTTCCCGACACCACCACGCATACGGCCTGGTCGAATTGGACGTTATGCGCGCGTAGCGATCGCTTCCCGAATCTGAGCTTTGCAGTGGAGCTTCTTTCAATCACTGTGCGACCGCTTCCTGCAGACAATTCGACTTCTCGAAGAAATGGGATCTCTACCTCGTCATCGTCGAGAGGAGTGTCATCATCCCACAAGCTAATCGGGTCCAGACCTGCGGCAACGCCCGCGGAATTCACCTCGTTGAATCCCTCCTCGTAGCCCTCTTTGAACTGACGCTCCAGATCGGCGTCGTGGGGCTGCGCATCAGAAATCAGCATCCCTCCCATGCCAGTCACCAGCCAGGTGGCCGACACGCCGCACGCTTCTGCGATTTGGAAGAGGTAGGTGGAGCGCTGGGTCTTACCGGATTCCAGCTGGCTGATCGCGGTCTGAGCTATCCCCACCTTCTCGGCGAGCTGGCTCTGGGTGAGGTTCGCGTGGCTTCTTGCAGCCTTGATTCGTAGTGAGAGATTCATCCGCTGATCCTATAAAGATACTTATCTGCTTGCAAAGAAGTGTGCTTCTGTGCAGCATATAAATTGACTTATCAGAGACCCCTTCGATGGCTCGTTCAATCAGCAAGCTGATAAACCATTTCGGCACCCAGGCGTTGACTGCGAAGGCGCTGGGCGTGTCCCAGGCCACCGTTTCGTATTGGCGGTCTGGGGCCGTGAAGATCAGCGCTGAAAAAGCATTTCTTGCCGAACTCGCCACCGGAGGCGCTGTGAGCGCCGCATCCCTGTGCCCTCTGATTGCTCAAGTCGAAGCTCGCCACAAGGTAGGTGAATCATCTACCAAAGCTGCCGCTGGCGCACCTGGGCCTGATGGCTCTGTATGTCCGTCCAGTGAGATTCAGGTGGCAAGCGCATGAAGAAAATTCTGCATGCGAAAACCTATTCCCGCGCATGCGCGGATCAGGAATGCATTCGATCGTATGGCATAGATGCCCAATCCAATGGCATATCAGCCATATCAAGTTTTTGTCAGATTTTCTGTCCCGAGAAGGGGCTGTCGCCGCCCACTTCTAAGGTGTGACTTGCAGTTTTTGGAGATGTGATATGTGCGCACGAACAACTATTCGCCAGCCCCGCCCAGGGTAGGCCCAGACCCTCTCAGATGAGGGGGTTGCAGATTTTGTGCTCTGTGGATGATGGGGCTTACCCAAATCCCGGGCACAAAAAACCCGGCTTCGCAGGCCGGGCTTCTTAACCAGCTCCTTGCAGGGAGCCTTTTGTGAATCTTCGTCTGTGGAGGACGATATCGTGCACCCAAAAAATACCACCGAGCCATCACCAGCGCAACAAATCCTCACTCGCAAGATCGGCTTGCTCAACACGCCAATCACGAACACCAGTGATCAACTGCTCAGTGTGGAGGCAGGCATGGGAGCAGAAGACGCGCTGCGCGCGGCCCGAACTCTGTCCTCCGGGTTGAGCCAGCTCTGTCAGCACATGCACGACAGCCTGAACATGGGGGAAATGGCTTACTGCGATGGCATGGCCGCCCTGTGCTTCCTCGGAGAGACCGTGAGCGCCTTGATTTTCTCCGTTGAGAAAAGCGTGGCTGCAGCTGCTGGAAACGGGGGTGATGTATGACGGCCGCCCCGACAGTTGCAGATGTGGCTGCAGAAGCTGAATTCCAGCTCATGGTTTGCAAGGAAAATCTCGAGTGGATGGCGGCTCTGGCAGGCGCCATCCACCTAAGCCATACGCAAGACGGGGGTCGTACCGCAGACGCGCTGGCCAACTTGGCCAAGTACCTTGAGGACACCAATTTCGGTGACGTCGAGCATCAGATCAAGCATTTCCGAAAGACTTACGAGGAGAACTCCGCGCCACAGAAAGCCACCACTCGAAATCGTGGCGCGGGAGGCGCGGCATGAGCCTGCCTTCTGCCGCCTTCACCACCATGGACACCCTTGAGCTGCTGGCGCTCGTCAACGAAGCCCGCGCTGCGTTCGGCGAAGGGGCGGTTCGTCATAACGATTTCGTTGCTCGCTGCAAGGATGAGCTCGACGGGGAGCACTACGAAACTTTCGTAGTGCAAAATTTGAACAATACCCAGTCCGAAGGGCTTCGCCTCACCGCCGATCAGTGCAAGCTGGTCGCCATGCGCGAGTCGAAGGGCGTTCGCCGCCGTGTGCTTGCCCGTCTGAACGAACTGGAGGGCCAGCAAGCCCGCCCCATGACCCAGGCCGAGATCACCGCCGCCAACGCCAATCACCTGGTGGCCGTCGAACGCCAGCAGCGCGAGCAGCAGATCGCCCTGGAGCGAATCGAGAGGCGAGTGGACGACCTCAGCCAGACCACGGTGTGGGATCACTGCCCGCAAAACTGCCAGTCGCTGACCCGCATCAAGGAAACCATGCTCAAGCGTCACGGCCTGTCGGGCGCCGTCGTGGACTATGTGCTGAAGGTCTGGCCCAACCAGCCAAACCCGGCCGGCATGGTCCGCAATGGCCACGAAGAAGCCCTCGGCTCGCAGTACCTGGTCTGGTCGAAAAGCCACGTCACCGCCGCCTTCCACCGCTTCGTGTCCGAATCCACGATGGTAACCGCCACCCAGGCGACCCACCCATATTTTGAGGGCCGGTTCCGCCTGGTCCAGAAGGCCCAATGATGAGCAACGTTCTGAATTTCCCTGCGCCTGCGGATGTTGAGGTGATCAGCGAAGAAGCCTTCCGGAAGTACACCGACGCGGCCCTGCTGCTGAAGTGCTTCGAGGTCATCAAGGACACGCTCGACGTGATCAACGAGCCCGAGTACTCAATCGAGAAGGAGGACGACACTCACATCGACCTAATCCGGGCCTTCTACGCGCTCAAGGTGCTGTTCGCGCGCAAGACAGGTCATGACGCAGCTGTCGTGGCTCAAGACCACTGGGAGGCCATGGGCCGGCACTTGCTGGAGGGCGCCCCTTACCCGGACCAGCTGATCCCGATCGCGGGCGCGTTCATCAGCCCAACCCCTCCAGATGGCTACTCCCACCTTGGCAACCTGGAGCTGGCCTGCGCCGCGTACAACGCCAGCGATAAGGTCAGGCTTGGCACCAACGCAACCCTTTCCGCTGACAACGCGCAAATCAAGGCGACCGTGGCCGTGGAGGCAATCAACGCCACCACCGCCCTTGGCATCCTGGTCCGCCGACTCTCCGGTGGCACGCTGACGGATATGGCGCAGGTGGTGAGCGGTATTACGGGTCTCTCATCGGAGACTCTCCAATGACCATTACCACGAACCCAGCCCAGGAGCTCCCGCAGCGCGCAGGAGCAAAGATCATCAATGGACCTTGGCCAACCTACACCCAGTTCAAGGGCTTGCCCGAGCGCGAGCGCTGGACTATCTACGAGCTGGCCAAGGCTGGTCGGCAGGCCATGGAAGACAAGGGCTTCGAGATGACCGAGAGCTACGACGCCTTTGTGCGCCGAGTTACGGAGGAGCTTGACCTGTGAGCACCATCCTAATGACCGCCTGCTGGCCGCTCGAAATGAGCGCCGCTCAAAAGTCGGTCCTGATCTCGCTTGCGGATAACGCCAATGACGATGGCGTCTGCTGGCCGTCCATTGCCAGGATCTGCGAGCGCACATGCCTGAAGGAGCGGGCTGTGCGCAACGCGATCCGGTGGCTGGAAAGTGTCGGCTTGCTGGTGGCAAAAGAGCGCGCAGGGCGGTCGACCTACTACGTCGTAACCCCGGCATCTTATGCCCCCGGCATTAAATGCCCCCCTGCACCAGATGCCGGGGACCCCGGCAGCACGTGCCCCCCACCCCGGCACCAGATGCCGGACACCCCGGCACCAGATGCCCCCAGAACCGTAATAGAACCCAAAGGTGAACCATCAAGGAACCGTAAGAGGGGAAATGACGGTTTCACGGTCGAGCAAATGCTTGAGTTGGCACCGCCTGATCTGACCGAACAGACCGCCCGTGACTACTTCCAGTTCCGGAAGAAGAAAGGCCCGCTCAATACGACGATCTGGAACACCGTGCTGAAGGAGCTGGAGTCGTGCCGCCAAGCTGGCATCAGCTCCGACAAGGCACTGGCTGAAGCAATGACGGCTGGCTGGCAGGGGTTCAAGACGGAATGGCTTGTGAATCGACTCAAACAGGACGCTTGGAGCGCTCCAGCTACCGGATCGCGTAGCGCAGTACTGCAAGTGCCCTCCCATCACCAGGAGATGTACCCTGATGACCTCATCTAAATTCAGTCCAGCCCCAGGCGAGCGCGCCACCGGCATTGCCAAATGTGAAGCACCTGGTCATGGCCAGTACGAAACGAAGCAGGTCGAGCAGTTTGGTGGAGGGTGGAAGGCGACTGAGTGCCCGCGCTGCCGCTGGGAGGCTCTGAACCTCCAGTGCGAGGGCAGCGTGCGTGACGCTGCGTACGCTGAGAAGGAAGCCGAAGAGCTCAACCGTGACCTTTTCGCCACCGGCATCACGCCGCGCTTCCGGGGCTGCACGTTCGACAGCTTCATCACCAACGCTGAATCGGCCAAGGTCCGCGCCCAGTCTATTTGCCGGCGCTACGCCGAGGAGTTCGAAGGCCACTACCGGGCTGGCCGCGCACTGATGCTACTGGGCGAGGTCGGGAACGGGAAAACTCACCTGGCCTGCGCCATCCTGCAGCACGTTGTTCGGGAATACGGCGCCAAAGGCCTGAATGTGACTGCCGAGGCAATCATGCAGGCCGTGACGGACAGCTTCCGTAGCAACGCAGGGCCTTCGAAGTCCGACCTGCTGGCTGAGTTGGCCGCTGTCGACTTGCTGGTGATCGACGAGGTCGGCATGCACACGCCCCGCCCAGGCAAGGACTTCATGCCGAGCCTGCTGCACGAGGTGATCGACCGGCGCTACCAGCTTGTTCGCCCAACGATCCTGATCAGCAACCAGGACCGTGAGCAGCTACCGGCCTACATCGGGCCGCGAGCCATGGACCGCCTGCGCGAGAACGGCGGCCTGCTGGCGCCCTTCACCTGGTCGTCAGCGCGTGTAGGAGGGGCGGCATGATCAGCCAAGATTACGCGGCTTGCACAAAGGATGTGTCACGGTTGCACAGCCCTGAGTCAGAACACGCCCTGATCGGCGCCATGATCCACCAGCCAGCGCTCATTGACGACGTGAAGCTTGAGGTCGGTGATTTCTACCAGTCCGACTGTGCTGAGCTGTTTGAGCTGCTGCTGGCGCTCAAGGCGAAGGGGCGGCAGATAGACGTGGTAACCCTGTCAGATGCCAGGCCGACCTTGGCAGACGGCCGTGGCACGCTGGCGGTGGCTGCTCACATCGCTCACAACACGCCGAGCGCGGCAAACTTCGCGGAGTACGCCCGGATCGTGAAGCAGCGGTCGGTGGCCCGCCGGGTGATCGCCGCTGCGCACATCATGTCGGAGCGCCTGAAAGATGGCGACTCGCTGGACGAAGTGCTGGCGCAGGGGCAGCAGGCCTGGATCGCCCTTGAGGCGGAAGGTCTGGATGCCCGCAAGCGGTACCGCTTCGTGAGAGAGATCCTGCCCGAGGCAATCGACGGGATTGATCGCCGGTTCAATCGTGAGGTGGTGCTGGGCTTCGACACCGGCCTGCCATCGCTCGACAAGTTCATTCCCGGCATCTGCGCCGGGCACATGGTGGTTATTGCCGGCGCCCCAGGCAGCGGCAAAACCACCTTGGGCCTGGGCATCGCTGAGCGAGTGGCGCTGGTGGCCAAGTCCACGTCGCTGGTGTTCAGCCTTGAGATGACAGATGTGGAGCTGACAAACCGGTCGCTGGCCTCGGTGGGTAGCGTGCAGCTGAAGCACATCACCGAAGGTCATTCGATGGTCGACAACGATTGGCCAGGCCTGACGGCGGCTGTGAGCAAGCTCGATGGTGCACCGCTGATCTTCTGCGATGACGCCTCGTTGACGATGCGGGATATCAGGCAGATCTGCCGGACCGTCAAGCGCGAGCACGGCCTGGGCTCCGTCACGCTGGACTACATCGGCCTGGTCAATGGCGAGAGCAAGTCGGCCAGCAGATACGAGCAGGTGACCGACATCAGCAAGTCGATCAAGCGCTTGGCGAAGGAGCTTGGCGTCCCGGTGATGGTGCTGGCGCAGTTGAACCGCGGCCCAAGCAACCGCGCCAACAAGCGCCCCACGAAGAGCGACCTTCGCGACTCTGGCCAGATCGAAGCCGACGCCGACGTGGTGGTGCTGGTCCACCGAGACAGCGAGTCCGAAGAGGGGCAATCGGGCGTCACCGAGCTGATCGTGGACAAAAACCGCCACGGCGAGACCGGATTCTGCCGAGTGCAGCATCAGGGCGCCTATCACAGGTTTGCCGAGCTGGTCGGGTATCAGCCGAGCAACGAAGAAGTCGAAATGGGCAGGACATTTGCCGGCCGCCACCGCACCAAAGGAGCTAAGCATGAATCTTTCTAATTTCTGGCCACGCGCTGGCGCTGGCAAATCTGCAACCCCGGTCGTGTCGGTGAGCGTGACGAGGCGTGCCGGCGCGGAACAGCCAGTTGCCACTGGCAATACCCCTAAGCTTGCAGAACCGCACCCGCGCCTAGTTGGGCCCCGCGAGCTGCCCGACACCCTGGAGGCCTGCGAGACCCTGCATGAGCAGCTGGTGGCTGACGCTATCTGCCTGGAGCTGTCGCTGGCGCAGGCCGTCGAGCGTGCCATCCAGGGCACGCCATACGACCGAGCCTGGTACAACCGGGCGAAGGCAGCGCTCAAGCACATCAACCATGACCGTACCCGCGCCCTGTACCGCTGTGGACAGTTACGTAAGGAGGCCAAGCAGCAATCCCAGCAGGGCCTGGACCGGATGATCCTTGACGTGATCAAAGAGTCGATGGCGGCTGACCAGTTTCTGGGGTATGTGCGAATTGCCGAGGCCCGTGCGGCCCAAGGGGGTTCTCGATGAGCAACGTAACTGTGGCATTGCCGCGCAAAAGCCTGACCGCCGTGGAGTGCAAGTTCCTCAAGGTGGGCAACCGCATGTTGCTGGAGCAGAACAACGGCCGCATCGCATCAGCGGCCCTGATGGACATCGTGGCTGACTGGCACGCCGCGCGCGCCAATGTTGGCTTCGAGCAGTTCGCCAAGGGCTGGATCACCGAAGGCAACGCCAAGAACAAACACGCTGACAAGCTGCTGCGCGAGCTGTTCGGCCTGGACACCGACCCAACGCCCCGGAGGGCTGCATGAAGAAACGAACCTACGTGGACAAGGCGCTGGGCGACACCGAATACATGCTCGAGCAGTGGGGCTGGTGGCGAATGAGTGAGATGGGGGTGCCACGCTACGTGTCACCACTCTATGCGCTCATGCGCGACAACGTACCCAGCGAGGGCGGTGCTCGGCAGCATGTCATCACAGACGACCTGGCCCTGATCATCGACGGAGCGGTGGCCAGGCTGACGAAGCGCAACCAGCAAATGGGTGACTTCGTCTGGGCCTACTACGGCTCAAAGCACCCAGCCATGCGAGTCGGAAGGGAAGCAGGCATGTCCGAGCGCAAGGCCCGGGAGATCATCAAGGCCGGCGTGGCATGGATTGACTGCGCGCTCGAAGAAATTCGAGAGGCGGCTTAAAAATCTCTATGCGGGCGGATAAACACCTGCTTTCATAGCAGCGTGTCCAGCTTGCAAGCAACGCGACACCAACGAACCCCGGCCATTGCGTCGGGGTTTTTATAGTGATGGCTTTTTGATATATTTCGCGCCCTCAAACCGGAGGGAACCATGAAGAAAGCCGTACTCGCAGTCATCGCCGCAGCCGCAATCGTATCTGGCTGCACTGTTCGTGTTGCAGACATGACGGTGGCCAGCACCAAGAATTACAACATCAACTCCTCGAAGTTTGTGAAGGGACCGCGAGTGATTGGTGAGGATAACTATCCTGTCATCATCTTCCCCACCGGCATCCCTAACATGAAGACCGCTATGGATCATGCGATTCAGAAGGACGAATGTGCTGTGGGCCTTACCGATGTCGTGATGAGCCAGCTGAACCACTCCTTCCTGTTCGGTATGATCGGTTTCCGTGTCGAGGGCGACCTGATCATTGACACCTCTAGGCCGGGGTGTGAGCGCCGAGCCTAAAGCGAAACTATTTCAAGAAGCCCAGCTTTCCCGCTGGGCTTTTTCTTATGCGGATGACACGCTCGGGCAGCCGGGCTAAGTCGGTAGTGGCGTCGATCAAAGCCGTGCGCTCCCTGATCGACTACGCGATGAGAGTCTGGGGTACGTGACCCAGCGATCCAGACCAACAAGCCGGATACGCGCCGGCCCTCCGCAACTTATTCCAAGGCCTCGCCATTTCGCGGGCGCCTTTAATTTCTGACGATCTCCCGATGCCAGTTATCCATTCTCCATTTTTTGCGATAAGCCTAAAATTGTGAGTGGCCATGCCGATACCCTAGGTTCGAATAACCGTTAGGCGTGAAAAAGAGACAATGCGTGACCAGTTTGAGGCTTCCAGGCCTGAACATTTGCTTGCCCGGTTGAATGAAGGCTATTTGGATGTGTCTACCAACCTCGAATGGACTATCTGGCAGCAGGCATGGCAAGCCGCACTAGAACATAAATCATCAGTGCTCGCGGAGCATTCCCCGAAACGAGGTCTGACTGCTGATGAGTTTGAATTTATCAGGCAGTTGTTCGATGTTTCCGAAGCGCAAGGACATGCGAAACTACTTTAGGGTTTGGGCGTGAAGATCGAGCGAACTATTTCAAGCCTCGGCATTTACCGGGGCTTTTCGTTTCTGGAGCATCACCTATGGCCGAGCCGAGTACCGGCGCCCTTGCAGTGACCGGCGTACTTCCCAGCGTCGGCCTGGGTATCCCGATATAGCTATTTATCCCCCTCAATGCGTACATCCGAGATACCCAAATCGGCGACCGCAATGCGCAGATCATCATGTGATAAGCGGCGCGGTGCGCGCATCTCGGACAGGGCGTCAGTGGAGGCATGCAGGCGGAGGAGAGCGGTGAGTACATTGTCTTCGCTCGGCCTAGTAGACCAATCGCAGATCCAAAACCTGGTATGGCCTCTGAGGTTGTAGTCAATGCGGTACTTCATAGGGTGGCTGACCTCCGCCATTGGACGTCGGTTATGCCGAAGCGCTCAGCAACAGGTCGAGAGACCTTCCTGATATCTGAAGCAGTGAATTTAGGAATGACTCCTACGCCAGCTTCGCAGGCCGCCCAGTGCCAAGCCTCAGCGTTATTCATTCGCTCGGCGCGGACGATGAATTCGCGAGCCTCCCCGTGGAGCTTGTAAGCGATTAAAAAAATGTCACTGATCGGCATTTATTAGTTCCCTCTAGTGAGGCCAGATCGGGCAACATTCCTTTTAGCCTCTAGGGGGCTCCTGGGCAAGCATCCGACCGGTTTTACGTCGGTGCACGAATTTTCATTTACGGAGCAAGCAATGGCCCGACCGACCTCGGCCCAGGCGCAGCCACCTCGCTGGGCATAAGGCTCCTCTACTGTTCTCGCTGGGTGGTTGGTCGCCCCAGCCTTCCGCACCCACTCCTAGGCTCGCCACAACGGCGGGCCTTTTCTTTTTCCGCTCCCCGCAAAGGGAGGAATCGAGATGGCCCCGATGCCCGAGAAAGACCCTGGCCTCTGGGCCGCACTCATCGCTTGGGTGATCGCCCACCAGCCGCAGCTCTACGCCGCCGGCCTGTCGGTCGCCATCGCTGTATTCCGCGTGATGTATGGCGGAGGCAACCGTCGGCAGATGTTGCTGGAAGGTGCGCTGTGCGGCCTGATCACCCTAGCCCTGGTGCCGCTGCTCGAATGGATGGGCTTGCCACAGGGTATGGCCACATTCGCCGGCGGCGCTGTCGGGTTCATGGGTGTGGAGAAGCTTCGCGGCTACTCCGACCTTTTCCTTTCTCGCAAGGCTCAGGGGTGATCAATGAGGACGGCAGAGCAATCCCGTATCAAGTACCTGCTCTCCTCGCGGCCTTTGGTCGTCAAGCGCGACGGCATGCACGTTTGCCTGCATGACGCGTTCAGCGGCGAGGTGTTGGCAGGGCAGACCAAGGTCCAGCTGATTCAAGAAGCTGGACAGGTGACGCGGCTGGTCGTTGAGTTCAACTGTGACGGTACTCATGTTCGGCTGGACGGTGAGTGATGGCCTGCAGTGGATGCGCCGCCCGGCGCGAGTGGAGGGACTGAGCAGTGATTCCCATCGATAGATTGAGGCAACAGTTAACCTACGACCCTGCTTCCGGCGTGCTTAGAAGGGTTGTAGGGCCGAACGCGGGCAGGATTGAAGGAGCGAAGAGCTCCAACGGTTATCTGAAGCTTCGCCTGGATGGTGTGAATCTCTACGTCCACCGGGTAGCTTGGGCTCTCGTCCATGGCGCCTGGCCCAGCCATGACATTGATCACATCAATGGTGAGAGAGATGACAATCGGCTCTCGAACCTGCGGGTGCTTAGGCGCCACGAAAACTTGCAGAACATGCGCAAGCGTCGACCTGGCGCAAGCGGCGTCCGAGGGATTACATGGGATAAGCAGACGCAAACCTGGAGGGCTCAGCTGAGCACCCAAGGAAAGCGAATCAACATAGGCCGATTCAAGGATAAAGAGATGGCAGAGGCCGCTTACCTCGAAGCGAAGCGGCGCCATCACCCTTTTTCTGCGGAGGCCGCTTAATGACATGCGCCACTTGTATGAAGCATCGAGAGTGGGCGTTGAAGTGGACAAAGGTAGCGTATGAGCGAGCAAGAAACCTTTTCACACCAGATCGAGCAGCTGAGCCCGAAGAAGGGCGACCTGCTGGTGATCAGCGTTCCATTCCCGATCAAGGCGGAGGTGCGCGAGCGACTGACTCAACACCTGGCGGGGACGGCTGATCGACTCAAGTGTGAGCTGATCGTGCTTGAGGCGGGCATCACTGCTCAGCTGCAACCAAGCGTGAGCGACTTGCTGGCCGAGCAGCGGAAGCAGACTGCGCTACTGGAGCAGATCGCCACCCAGAACCTGGCGCTGATCGAAGCGCTGGCTGACGGTGACGATGTAGATCCTGACGCCGTGCCATTGGCCTACCTGGATGGCACGCCCGTTCACGGTGGCCGCTGATGGCCAGGCTCACGTCCCTCAAGCCACCGATGCAGGCGCAGCCATCAAGGCTGGCGACGGTCAACCCGGAGTCATGGCGAACGGCGAAGGGTACAGCTGCCCAGCGTGGCTATGGGTACAAGTGGCAAGTGGCGCGGGCCGAATGGCTCCAGGCCAACCCGCTGTGCGTGTACTGCCAGCGTGAGGGGCGGGTGACCGCAGGTACTGTCGTCGACCACATCGTCCCGCACAGGGGCGACATGAAGCTGTTCTGGAGCCGAAGCAACTGGCAGACCCTGTGCCGGCATTGTCACGATGTGGTGAAGGCAGCCGAGGAGGCCGCCGGCCAGATCGGTTGATGCACGTCAATGGCGTGCTTCATCTGTTTGAAGCACGTCACTTCCCCGATTTTAAGGGGAGGGGTGGGTGGAGAGTTCATGGCTTTTCGCTTCCAGACCACCCGTCCCCGCACGCGTGAATTTTTTTCCCGTTTCAGAGGTTTTTGTTAATGGCGTTAACATCGAAAAAGCGCCGTTTTGTCGAGTCAAAGGCTGCTGGTGCCTCGAATCGCGAAGCGGCGGAAGCCGCAGGCTATGCGGCGGGCAGCGCTTCGGCAGCAGGTTCTCGACTCGCCAAAGACCCTGACGTTGTTGCCGCCCTGGAAAAGTTAAAGGCGCCCCGAAATGTTAAGCCGGAGCCAGAGCGAGAGGCGTTCGAGTCCGACCCAGCGGGTGACGAGTCGGGCGACCTGGTCGACCTGCCCAACACCGACGATCCGCTCGTTTGGCTGCTGGCGCTGATGAACGATCCCCAGGCCAAGATCTTTGATCGGCGCAATGCTGCCCAGTCGGCGCTCCCGTACTTTCACGGCAAGAAGTCCGGCATGGGCAAAAAGGAACAGAAGCTCGAAGAAGCGGCGAAGGTGGGAGCCAGCGGCAACCGCTTCGGGCTGCGTGAGCGCCACCTGAAGGCCGTCAAATGAAGAAGTGGACTACCGCGTGCCCCGATTGGGAGAGCAGGATCGTCCGTGGCCAGGCACTTGTGCCGGTGGAGCCCATCTTCCCCGAGCAGGCAGAAGATGCTCTCGACGTGTTCTGCAACCTTCGAATGGTTGATGCCGACGGCAGCCCCCTGATGGGGGATACCTGCCGCAGCTGGGTGCTCGACGTTGTGGCCGCGCTCTTCGGCGCGTATGACGCCGACGCCGGCCGCAGGCTGATCACCAACTACTTCCTGATGGTCAGCAAGAAGAACGGCAAGTCGACGATCGCCGCGGGCATCATGCTCACGGCCCTGATCCTGAACACCCGACCCTCTGGCGAGTTCCTGATCCTGGCGCCGACGAAGGAAGCGGCTGACAACGCCTTCAAACCGATCCGAGACATGATCGATGCGGACGAAGACCTGCAGGCCAGGTTCCATGTGCAGGAATACAACCGGATCGTCACCGACAACCTGAACAAGGCAAACCTGAAGGTGGTGGCGGCCGACTCGGCCACTGTCACTGGCAAGAAAGCGACTGGTGTGTTCATCGACGAGCTCTGGGAGTTCGGTAAGCAGGCCAAGTCGGCGAAGATGCTGGTCGAGGCCACCGGCGGCCTGGCGTCACGCCCAGAGGGGTTCGTTTTCTACTGCACCACCCAGTCCGATGAGCCGCCGGCCGGCGCCTTCAAGGCCAAGCTGGACTACGCGCGCAAAGTGCGTGACGGGGAGATAGAGGACCGGCGCTTCCTGCCGGTGATCTACGAGTTCCCGAAAGAGATGATCGAGCGGAACGAGCATCGTGACCTGGCAAACGCCCATGTGACCAACCCCAACTGGGGGCTTTCTGTCGATCAGGAGGTGATCGAGCAGAAGTATCAGGAGGCGCAGGCAGAGGGCGAGGGGGCAATTCGCGGTTTCTTGGCGAAACACCTCAACGTCGAAATCGGGCTTGACCTGCGATCTGACCGCTGGGCGGGCGCTGATCATTGGGAAGCTGGAGCCGAGGCTGGCCTGACTCTGGAGAGCCTGCTGCAGCGCTCTGAAGTGGTCACGGTGGGGATCGACGGAGGCGGCCTTGACGACTTGCTCGGCCTGACTGTGCTCGGTCGCGAGCCCTTCACTCGCCAATGGCTCCACTGGGCGCACGCCTGGGCGCACAACATCGTGTTCGAGCGGCGGAAGGATATCGCCAGTGCGCTGAGGGACTTCGAGAAGGCGGGCGATCTGACCGTCGTTGATCTACCAGGTGATGATGTCCAGCAGGTAGCCGACATCATCTGCGACATCAGGGACCGCGGCCTGCTGCCGGAGAAGCTGGCAATCGGCGTGGACTCGGCCGGTATCGGCGACATCGTCGACGAGCTCACCACCCAAGAGCGCGGGATCACCATGGAACAGATCGTGGCCATCTCGCAGGGCTGGAAGCTCAACGGCGCGATCAAGACGACCGAGCGCAAAGTGGCCGGGGGCGAGCTGGTCCACTGCGGCAGCGCGCTGATGAACTGGTGCGTCGGTAATGCCCGTGTCGTTCCGCAAGGCAATGCCATCACGATCACCAAGCAGGCCAGCGGCTCGGCGAAGATCGACCCGTTGATGTCGACATTCGATGCTGTTTCGCTGATGGCGCTGAATCCGGAAGGCTCTGGTGATCTCCAGGGCTTCTTTGATAACCCGATCATGGTAGGAATCTGATGGCCGACAAGAAACCGGGCCGGGTGAAGGCTGCGCTGCAAAACTGGCTCGGGGTGCCCATCGGCCTGAAGGACGGCGCATTTTGGCAAGAATGGTTCGGCAGCTCTGCATCTGGTAAGCACGTATCGGTCGACAAGGCCATGCAGCTGTCCACGGTATGGGCGTGTGTAAGGCTGCTGTCAGAGTCCGTCTCTACCCTGCCGCTCAAGCTTTACCGGCGCCTTCCCGATGGATCACGCGAGGTCGCCAAAGACCATCCGCTGTTCCGCGTGCTTTGTCGCATCCCGAACGCCGAGATGACCCCGCAGCGCTTCATGCTGCTGGTGGTAGCGAGCATCTGCCTTCGAGGCAATGCGTTCGTCGAGAAGAAGATGATCGGCAGCCGGATCATCGCCCTGGTGCCGCTTCTGCCCCAGTCCATGAGGGTGAAGCGGCAGGATAACGGGCGCCTGAAGTACACCTACAACGAGAATGGCGTGGACCGCGACATTCCCGAGAAGAACCTGATGCACATCCGTGGCTTTGGCCTGGACGGGGTGTGCGGGATGCTTCCGGTCACCACCGGGCGCGAGATCTTCGGCTCGGCGATGGCGATCGAGGAAGCCGCGGCGAAGGTGTTCGCACAGGGCATGCAGGCGTCCGGCATCCTGAGTAGCGACGCCAAGATCACGCCCCAACAGCGCGAGCAGCTGCGGGCCAGCATGCAGGCGTTCATGGGATCGAAGAACGCCGGCAAGATCATGGTGGCGGAAGCGGGCTTCAAGTATCAGGGCATTACGATGAACCCTGAGGCGGCCCAGATGCTGGAGTCCAGGTCATTCGGAATCGAGGAAATGTGCCGCTGGTTCCGCGTGCCACCGTTCATGGTTGGGCATATGGACAAGCAGTCGAGCTGGGCTGCCTCAGTTGAGGCGCAGAACCTGCACTTCCTCACCAACAGCCTACGTCCGTTGCTGGTCAACATCGAGCAGGAGATCACTCGCTGCCTGATCGGTGAAGCCGATGCTGAAGACTACTTCGCTGAGTTTGCGGTGGAAGGCCTACTGCGCGCGGACAGCGCCGGCCGCGGCGCCTGGTACAACACGGCCCTGCAAAATGGCTGGATGTCCCGCAACGAGGTGCGCCGACTGGAGAACCTGCCGCCTATACCGGGTGGCGACACCTACACGGTCCAGTCTGCACTGGTGCCCCTAGATCAGCTCGGGAAGCCGAGTGCAGGCGTCTCGCCAGCGGCCTCGGCATTCATGCTGCGGTTGGTCTCGGCGCGCAATAACGATGACCGAGAGGCCATCGACAAGGCGGTCGAGCTTGCATCCCAGGCTCTGGAAGCCGGGAACCCAGACGGACCCATGATGGCCCACGCGCTGATATCGATGCCGCTGCTCAAAGCGGCCTGACCTGGAGTAACCCATGACTCTCAAGACACTACCGGCGGCGCCGGCGGTGCGACCGCACGCGCGCGTCGAGTCCGACCTACTGCCGAAGGCCATGGAGCGCTGGAATCCAGCGATCAAGGCGGCGGCCGGTGACGACTCCACCACCATCACCATGTACGACCCGATCGGCATGGACTGGTGGACGGGCGAGGGCGTCACCGCCAAGCGTGTCAGTGCTGCACTTCGCAGCATCGGCGACAAAGACATCACCGTGAAGATCAACAGTCCCGGTGGCGATGTTTTCGAAGGCTTGGCGATCTACAACCTGCTGCGCGAGCACAAGGGCAAGGTGACCGTACAGGTGCTTGGCCTGGCAGCCTCGGCGGCATCGTTCATTGCCATGGCTGGCGATGAAATCCAGATCGCCCGAGCCGGCTTCATGATGATCCACAACGCTTGGACCATTGCTGCAGGGGACCGAAACGACTTCACCGAAGTCGCTGACTTCCTCGACCAGATCGACGGCACCCTGGCAGACATCTACTCGGTCAGGACCGGCGATGAGGCCGCAGCGATGCGCGCCCTTATGGACGTCGAGACGTGGATGGGCGGCAGCGCGGCTGTCGACGCCGGCTTCGCTGACGGGCTTCTCCCATCGGATGCCGCGCAGGAAGACCCGCAAGCCAGGGCGCCGCACCAGATCGCAGCTCGCCGATTGGACGCGATTCTGGCCAAACAGGGCATGCCCCGCTCCGAGCGGCGGTCCCTCATTCAAGAACTCAAGGGTGGTACGCCAGGCGCTGCCCCCTCCGGTACGCGCAGCGCTGCCGAAAACCAGGCCGATCTGGCCACCCACTTTGCCGAACTACAGGCCGCCATGTCGCGGTTCTCGGCAGCAGCCCTCAAGTAACCGGAGACAATCCCATGGCAGACAATACCGCTGACCTGCTCAAGCAGGTTTCCGCCGAGCTCAAACAGGCCACCAGCGATTTCAGTAAACAGGCCGAAAACGCCCTGGCCGAGGCCAAGAAGGCCGGCAGCCTGTCCGAAGAGACCAAGGCCGCCGTCGATGAGATGGCCACCAAGTTCAACAGCCTGACCGAGGCCGAGAAGCAGCTGAAAGCCCAGCTTGGCGAGCTCGAACAGGAGTTCGCACGCCTGCCTTCGCCAGGCACCCCGCAAACCCAGGACAGCCTCGGCGGCGTGGTGATCAAGAGCGAAGCTCTCAAACAGTTCGCGGCCAGCATCGAGGGCGGCAAGCGCGTCAACATCCCGGTCAGCGCCGCGCTGCTGTCCACCGATGTTCCCGCCGGCATCGTCGAGCCTCAGCGCCTGCCTGGGATCGACACCGCGCCGAAGCAGCGGCTGTTCATCCGCGACCTGATCGCCCCGGGTCGAACTACCGCCCCGGCGATCTTCTGGGTGCAGCAGACCGGTTTCACCAACGCCGCCAAAGTCGTGGCCGAGGGCACTGCCAAGCCGTACTCGAGCATCGAATTCGCGTCGAAGCTCACCGCGGTATCGACCATCGCCCACATGTTCAAGGCCTCCAAGCAGATCTTGGACGACTTCGCCCAGCTGGGTTCGACCATCGACGTAGAAATGCGCTACGGCCTCAAGTACGTCGAAGAGCAGGAGATCCTGTTCGGTGACGGCACTGGCGTGCACCTGCACGGCATCGTCCCTCAGGCCTCGAAATATGTCCCGGCCTTCGAGGTGGAGGATCGTTCGGGCATCGATGATCTCCGCCTGGCGATGTTGCAAGCCCAGCTGGCGCGCTTGCCGGCTTCCGGCCATGTCCTGCACTTCATGGACTGGGCCAAGATCGAGCTGACCAAAGATACGCTGGGCCGCTACATCCTCGCCAACCCGCTGGGCCTGGCTGGCCCTGTGCTGTGGGGGCTGCCTGTTGTGGCTACCGAGGTCGCTGCTTTCATGGGCAAGTTCCTGACTGGCGCATTCCAGACCGGCGCTCAGTTGTTCGACCGCGAAGACGCCAACGTGGTCATCTCGACCGAGAACGCCGACGACTTCGAGAAGAACCTGATCTCGATCCGTTGCGAAGAGCGTGCCGCCTTGGCGGTGAAACGTCCGGAAGCGTTCATCTTCGGTGACTTCGCCGCGCCGGTCGCCCCGTAACCCTGAACGAGGGCCGCCCCATCGGCGGCCCCTGGAGGCATTCATGAAACTGAAGACCCTGAAACCTCTGTACCTGGGCGGCCAGACGCTGGTTGCGGGAACGTCCTTCGAAACCATCGAGCAGCACGGGCGCCAGTTGATCCAGAAGGGCTATGCCGAGCTGGACGACTCCGAAGGCGAGGTGGTGGTGACCATTTCGCATGAAGATGCTGCTGGCGCTGGCGTACTGACCACCGACAGCCTGGGCGCCGCTACTCTGCCGATCGCGCAGCCAGTCGCCGCCTTCAAGGCGAAGCACAAGGGCGCAGGCAAGTACATCGTCGTGGACGCCGAAGGCAATCAGGTTGGCGAGTTCTCCGGAAATCAGGAAGAAGCCCACGCGGAAGCTGAGCGGCTGAGCGCCGGCGGCGAGCCGGTGCAGGCCGAGGACTGACCCATGCCAGTAATCGCCATCGATCTGGCCATGCATCACCTGCTGGCCGAGCCGGAAGACCAGGTGCTGGTCGAGGCGCAACTTGGCGCGGCGGAGGATGCGGCGATGAATTTCCTCAATCGTCGTTTCTACCTGGATCAGGTGGCTCTCGACCAGGCCCGCGCCGGCGTATCGGCTTCGATGCAGCAAGCCAGGGAGGCAAACGCGGCGGCGGTTGCTGCTGCTGATGGCGAGCAGGATCATACACTGCGCTGCCGCCTGCTTGAGCATGCCCGCCAGGCGCTGGCCGACGCCTACGATCAAGCCGACGCCGTCGCCTACGGCATGGTAATCAACCCTGCGATCCAGGCTGCTTGTCTGCTGAAGCTGGGTCACCTGTTCGCCAACCGTGAGGAAGTGGTAACCGGGACGACCGCAGTCGAGTTGCCGCTGGCGTCCCAGCACCTGCTGATGCCGTACCGCATCCGGATGGGTGTGTGATGCAGGCCGGTAAGCTCCGGCACCGCATCGACATCGAGGAAATGACCATTCCCCGGGATCCGGTTACCGGTGAATACGGCGAACCCCAGTGGTTGGCGCGCTGGACGAAGTGTCCGGCGCGTGTCGAGCCGCTATCGGCCCGCGATCTGGTGGCGGCTCAGGCAGCCCAGTCCGAAGCCACGGCGAGAATGGTGATCCGATACCGGCCCGGCCTGCTGCCCACTATGCGCATCGTTTACCGCGATGAGGTTTACAGCATGGAGGGGCCGCCCTTGGCGGATCCCAACTCGGGGCTGGAGTACCTGACGATCCTGGTATCGAAGGGGGTGAAAGATGGCTGACGGTATCAGTGCCAGCCTGCAGGGGTTGAAGGCTGCCACCGACAAGATGGTTGGCCTGGCTCCCAAGCTGCGCCGCAGTGGCCTGCGTAAGGCTGCCCGGCAGGCCATGAACATCGTCAGGGACGACGCCAAGGCGCGGGCGCGGACGCTCGACGATCCAGAAACCGCCGAGAAGGTCTGGAAGAACATCGTCACCCAGGAATCTGCCCGCCAGGGGCGGCGCGAAGGCGGCGTGGTGATGAAGGTCGGTGTTCGCGGTGGCGCCAGTTCCAACCAACACAGCCAGGACGCCAGCGGCAATCCCGGCGGCGACACCCGACACTGGCGCTACCTGGAGTTCGGCACCCAGCACAACCCGCCCGCCCCATTCATGCGGCCGGCGTTCTCCACGAACGTCAACGCCGTGACTGAGCGCTTCGTGCAGGTGTTCGCTCAGGAAATCGACGCAGCACTGTGAGGAATCCATGGAAGCGCCAATTTTCGCCGTTTGCTCGGCAGACCCCGGGGTGGCCGCGCTCATCGGCTCAGGCATCGATTGCCGCCTGTATTCCTTCGGGGAAGGGCCGGAAAAACCGCTGAAGCCATATGTCGTCTGGAGCGTGATTTCCGGTAGTCCTGAGAACTACCTGGCCGGCAGGCCAGACACCGACGGCTTCACCCTGCAGCTGGACGTGTATGCCGCAACCGGCGCGCCGGTGCTGGCCGTCACCAAGGCGCTGTGTGCAGCGATCGAGCCGCGCGCCTATGTCGTCCGCTGGGGAGCCACTGACCGCGACCCGGATACCAAGGACTTCCACCGAAGTTTCGACGTGGACTGGATAGTCCCCCGATGAACCAACCGAGCCCGCCCAGTGCGGGCTTTCTTTTACCCGACAGGAGACCACCATGTCGATTTTGACCCAAGGCACCCAGGTCTTTGCCCTGGTACCGCCTGCCACCGGTACCGGCCCGATGACCGTGATGGAGGTGGAGTGCGCCACCGCCTTCAACCCCGGCGGCTCCCCCAAAGAGCAGATCGAGGATACCTGCCTCAGCTCCGACGAACGCACCTACAAGCCGGGGCTTCGTACTCCGGGCCAGGCTTCGTTGACCATCAACGCTGATCCGAAAAGCCCGAGCCATGTCCGGCTGCATCAGCTGTCCGAGGCAAATGGTGACACCACCTTGAAATGGGCAGTGGGTTGGTCCGACGGCCCGCGGGATGCTGAAGGTAAGCCGACCGCGCTGCCGACAGTAAACGCAGACGGCGATGACTTCGAGTTGCCAGCGAGTCGAACCTGGTTCTTGTTCCAGGGCTATGTCGCTGACTTCCCCTTCGACTTCGCCGCCAACACCGTGGTCAGCACCGCGGTTTCCATCCAGCGCTCGGGCGGCTCCGCCTGGGTACCGAAAACCGCTTAAGGGGTAACCATGGATCTCGCGCAACTGAAGAAGAAAGGGGGCGTCATCGCCGACGCCCTGGTGCCGAAGGAAGTCGAGTGGAAGCACGCCGACAAGAACGGCAAGCCCATCACCGACAAGTTCACCGTGCACGTGCGCCGGCACGCCTTCGGCGTCATGGAGGCCATGTTCGCCGGCGGCGAGGCCGAGCGCTTCAAGAACGCCCGCTACCTGGCCGCCTCGATCATGCTGGGCAAGGACGGCACCGAGGAGCTGCCGTTCGATGATGCCGTCAACCTCGACTCGGCCCTGGGCATCGTCCTGCTCAATGCCGTCAACGAGGTGAACAACCCGCCGGCAAAGAGCTAACCCTGGCCGACGAACTGTGGCATGAATTGGTTCTGAATGGAGTGGGTGGGAATACGATCGCCGAGGCAAAGGCCACGCTTTCCTATGCGGAAGTGCTGGCCTGGGTCGCTTACCGAGACAAGCACGGATCGCTAAACGTTGCGCGCCGAGCCGAGCTCACCGGAGCCCTAATAGCGCTGCAGATCAACCGCGGCGCTGGTGGAAAATCGGAGCTGTACGATTTCATGCCACATCACCCTCGGCCGGGGACTTCACTGGAACAGGCAATGGCGGAATGGAACTGACGTGGTAGATTCCTTCATTTTGCCAGGAGGCAATCATGAGGAAGGTATTTACGGCAGCCGCTGTGCTCGCTTTGTCCGCTTGCGCGAGCTACGGGAAACCGGTTACCCAGGCACAGCTGGATGCTATTCAGCAGGGAACGACGACCCGCGACGATCTGGTTGCCAGCTTCGGCAAGCCACTGGCTGTGACAAAGAACTCTGACGGCACCCAGATCATGTCTTGGGGTTACTCGTATGTTGGCTTCGCTGGGAGCAACTACAAGAGCCAGGGGCTGAGCGTGATACTCGACTCATCCGGCAAGGTAGTCAGCTACACAACAACCGATATGGCGAACCCATATCAGTAATGAATTAACAAAGCCCGCTTCGGCGGGTTTTTTTTCGCCTGGAGGAAAGCATGGCGAGTCGCTCCCTGGGCACACTGACGCTCGACCTGATCGCCAGGATTGGCGGTTTCCAGCAGGGCATGGATCAAGCCGCCAGATCAACTCAGAGGAGCATGGCTCATGTTGAGCGTCACGCGGACAGTGCTTCAGCGGCCGTCATGTCCTCTTTCAAAGCCATCGCCGGTGCCGCTGCTGCATATCTTGGCGCCCAGCAGATCGTCCACTATTCGCAGGCGTGGGTTGGCGTCCAAAACCGAATCAAGCAAGTTTCGGAAACCTTCGAAGATTTTTCCAGACAGTCCCAAGCAGTCTTCTCGATCGCGCAGAACTCTCAGTCGTCGCTGGACGCAACTGCGGAGCTCTACCAACGCATCGCAGCGTCCTCCGGCCAGCTTGGCGCAAGCCAAGAGAAAATCGCCCAGGTAACGCAGAACATCAGTAAAGCAATGTCCGCGAGCGGTATTTCTGCGGAAGCGGCCCAGGGCGCCTTGGTGCAATTGGGCCAAGCATTTGCCTCCGGCGTGCTTCGCGGGGAAGAATTGAACTCTGTCCTTGAGCAGGCACCAGGCCTGGCACAGGCGATTGCAGATGGTCTTGGTGTCGCGCGCGAGTCTCTTCGCTCTATGGGCGAGGCAGGAAAGCTGACCTCCAAGGAGGTGTTCGCCGCGATCCTCAACCAGACCAGGGCGATTGATGATTCGTTTGCGCGATCGCAAACCACCATCTCCGGAGCCTTCCAGGTGATGGAGAACAGCGCAATGAGGGTGATTGGCACGCTTGACGAGTCGCTTGGGGTGACGAAAACCTTCGTAAGCTCAGTCCTTGAGCTATCCAAGGCATGGGACACCAATGGCGTTCAAACCTATACCCAGTTGCTGAAAACCGGGCTCTATGTGGCTCTGGCGCGTGTGGCTACCGGTTTTGTAAATGCCAGCGCTGCAAAATGGGCGGACTTCCAGGCCACTAAACAGCAGACTTACATGACCTCGGTCGCCGCTGCCGGAGAGCTGCGCAGGGCGGAGGCGGTTCGTGCTGGGGCTGCTGCTGATGTGGAAGCCGCGGCACGGGCTGTGGCGAGCGCTAAAGCTAGGGTAAGCGCCGATCGCCAGGTCTTGGCCTCGGACGTTTCTAGGCTGCAATCAGTTCAGGCAGCATTGGCTGCTGAGAAAGTGCTGGAAGCCCAAAGGCTCCAAGCGCAGATCACCGATGTTGGCCGTCAACAGGCGGTGGCAAGAATGGCCGAGTTGCGGCTGGCTGAGGTTGCGATTACCAATCAGCTTGCAGCGGCAGAGGCAAAACTGGCAGCCACGACGCTTGCAACATCTGCTCAGATGACTGCGGCGATCAATCAGCAAACGGTGGCCAAGGAAGCCCTGGCCGTGGCGACCACACAGGTTACCGTTGCCCAGACGGCATCGACTGTAGCAATGGGAGCATGGTTCTCGGCCGCCACCACAATGGGCGCTGCTCTCGTGACGCTGCGGACAGCTGGCGCAGCTGTATTGCGCATGGCCGCCGGATGGCCAGGCCTGATTCTAACCGTCGGCGCGCTGGCGCTGTCCTTCATCGACTTTGGCGATAAAGCCGAGGAGGGCGCTGGCAAGGCGGCGAACGCCTTCGAGGATGCCTCGACGCGCATTCGGCAGGCCTCCAGGTCGATGCTGCCAGAGAACCTGAGCACCCAGTCCTACGACCAGCTGCAGGATCGGCTGAAAGGTCTGCAGGCCGAGCTCAAGGAAACCGAAAAGCTGCAGGAGCGCTTCCAGAAAGGGGTCGACGACAAGAGCGATGTACCGTTCGAAACGTCGCTCGATGCCTCGAAGGAGAAAGCTGACGCGCTCAAGCTGGCCATCCAGTCGGTGCAGAAGGAGCTGAACAGCTCCCGCCTGGCGTCTGACAAGGAGGGCAGCACCTACCTCAAGAATCTAGAAAAACAGGCAGTTGTCGCGGGCAAGCTGACCGAGGTCGAGAAGCTGCGGGCGCAGATCGCCGCCGGCGCAGTGAAGTTTTCGCCGGACGACGAGAAAAAGGCCCTGAATGCCGCCGCCGCAATCGACAAGGCGAACAAGGCTTTGAAGGAGTCGAAGGCGGGCGACAAGGATAGCAAAGCTCTAGGCCGCCGCTTTGAAGACATGGAAGAGGGATATCAGCGACAGATCGAGCTGATCAACACAACGACCGACAAGCGCAAGAACGCCACCGAAGTAGATAAGTTGGCCTTCGAGATCTCGGCGGGGAAGTTGGAGGGCGTTAACGCACAGCAGCGTAAGCGACTGGAAGGACTGGCGGCAGAGTTGGACGCCAAGAAGGCTCTGCTCAAAGCAGATCAGGATGCCAAAAAGCTCGCTGCGCTCCAGTTCAACCTCGGTGAGGATAACCGAACTGCCAAGGAAGGCCTGGACATGGAGCTTGCTGGCGCTGGCCAGGGCGACAAGTACCGCGAACGCTTCCGAGAGATTCTGTCCATTGAGCAGGATTTCAACAAGCAGCGTCGCGAGATGTACAAGGAGTACAAAGAGGCGGTACTTGCTGAAGATCCGGACGCAGAGGCGAATTACAAGAAAGAGACCGATGCTCTCGACAATGCCCTGGCGATTCGCCTTGAGCATCAGCGTAACTTCTACGAGCAGCAGGACGAGATGCAGGGCAATTGGCTCAATGGCGTGCGAGATGCGTGGCAGAACTTTGCTGATGAAGCGAAAAACTACTCCGCCATGGCTTCCGATGCCACGAGCTCTGTTCTCGGGAGTGCCAGAAGCGAGCTCAGTTCGTTCATGTCGGATGTGGCCACTGGTTCGAAGGATGCCGGCGACGGATTGATCGACATGGTGACAGGCTTCGCCAAGTCATTCGTTCAGGCTCTGTCAGACATGGCGGCGCAATGGCTTGTTTACCAGGCCGTGCAGTTAACGGTCGGCAAGACGACTCAAGTGTCAGCAGGGCTGGCGATGGTTGCCAATGCGCAGGCTACCGCGTTTCAGGCGAGCCTGGCTGCGTTCGCGTCTACTGCAGCAATACCGATCGTTGGCCCGGCAATGGCTCCCGCAGCCGCAGCGGCTGCCGCTGCTACTGCAGCACCTTTGGTGGCCGGCGTAGCGTCTAGCGCTTTGATGGGCATGGCGCACGACGGTATCGACAACATCCCCCGAGAAGGTACCTGGCTGCTCGATGGCGGCGAGCGCGTGCTTAACCCGAACCAGAACCAGGACCTGACCCAGTACTTGCGTAATGCGAACAACTCTGACGCCGGCAGCGGAGGGGGCGGCGGTGTCACCATCAACGCCCCTGTCACTGTCCAGGCGCAGCCCGGCATGAGTGACGACGCCGCGCGCCGGCAGGGTGAAATGATGGCCAAGGGGCTGGAGGAGCAGATGGAGCAGGCGATCTACAAGGCCACCCAGCAGGGCGGCATTCTCTGGAGACGGTGATGGCGGAAACGTTCAGCTTCTGCACCCGGGTGGGTGCGGCTGGTGAGATCAAGCAGCGGGTGTGGGAGAACGACTTCGGTGACGGTTACACCCAGGCCGGCGGTACCGGGATCAACACCAAGACCCAGGAGTGGTCGCACAAGGCCGTGGGCAGCCTCGACGCCGGCGAAGAACTGCGCCTGATGCGCGACTTCCTCGACCGGCACGAAGGCTACAAGTCCTTCCTCTGGACGCCGCCGGGCGGCACGCAGGGCCGGTACAAGGCCAACGGCTACAAGCTCGACCCGAAGGGCGCCGGGCTCTTCGAGATCAGCTTCACCATGAAGCAGACATTCACCCCCTACTGACCCCGCACTGCGGGGTTTTTCTTTCTGAGGCCCCATGACATTCGAATCCGATATCCAGAAGCTCGAGCCGGGCAACCAGATCCGGCTGTTCGAAGTGGACGCGACGCGCCTGGGCGGCAACATCATGCGCTTCCACGGCCACGCCCAAGAGGCCGACATCATCTGGCAGGGCCAGCTGTACTCGGCGATGCAGCTGGAAGCCAAGGGCTTCGACATCCGTGGCGACGGCCGGCCCGCCACGCCGACGCTGCAGCTGGTCAACGAAATCAACGGGGTGAGGGGCGCGGTCACCGCGCTGTGCCTGGCCCTGAAGGACCTGGTCGGCTCCAAGGTGAAGGTCATCGAAACCTTCCGGCACTTCCTCGATGCGGCCAACTTCCCCGACGGGAACCCGGAGGCGTCCAACCAGGCGCGGGAAAACCTCTGGTACATCGAGCAAAAGACCGATGAAGACCGCCAGCAGGTGACGTTTCAGCTGTCCAGCCCGCTGGATATGGGCGGCATCATGCTGCCGAGCCAGCAGATCACCAAGTTGTGCCGCTGGGCCTGCCGGGGTCAGTACCGGGGCGAGGCTTGCGCCTACACCGGCGCGGCCATGTACACCAAGCAGGACGAGCCCACCGACAACCCGGCGCTCGACCGCTGCCCGGGGCGCTGGAAGAGCTGCAAGCTCCGCGGCAACACCCGCCGTTTCGGCGGCTCCATGGGCGCGAGCCTGATCGCCAGTTCGAGGTAATCGATGCGCATCAACCAGACATTGCAGGCCGCGATCCGCGAGCATGCCGAACGCGAGTACCCGGCCGAAGCCTGCGGGGTGCTGATCAAGACCGACCAGGGGCGTAGCTACGTGCCTTGTCGCAACCTGGCGAAGACGCCGCGGGAGAACTTCCGCCTGCACCACGAGGACCTGGCCAACGCCGAAGACCAGGGCGAGCTGCTGGCGATCGTGCACAGCCACCCCGACGCTGCACCCATGCCGAGCATGGCCGACCTGGTCAGCTGTGAATTGCACGAGGTGCCTTGGGGTATCGTCGGCTGGCCCGGCGGCGATATGCAGTGGTTCAAGCCGTCCGGCTACCAGGCCCCGCTGCTGGGCCGTGAGTTCGCCCACGGCTTGCTCGACTGCTGGGGCGCCTGCCGCGACTGGTACGCCCGCGAGGCCGGCCTGGTGCTGCCCAACTTCGAACGGGATGACCTGTGGTGGGAGCAGGAGGATGGCCCGAGCCTGTACGAGGCGAACTTCGCTGGCGCCGGCTTCTACCAGGTGGACGTGCCGCAGCGTGGCGACATGCTGGTGTTCATGGTGCCATCGCCTGGCCGGCCGTGCTTCCACCCGAACCACGCGGCCATCTACCTGGGTAGTCAACCGGACCTTACCAGTGAGCCGGCGGCATCGCTCGGCGGTAGCGGGCCATTCATCTACCACCACATGGCCGGCCGAGCCTCGACCCGCGAGGTGTACGGTTGGTCGATGGCCAGCCGCTGCCGGCTGATCCTGCGGCACAAGGACTACCAGCCATGAAGCGCACGGTGAAACTGTACGGTGTGCTGCGCAAGCACTTCGGGCGCGAGTACTTTCTGGATGTTAACAGCACCCGCGACGCCATCCAGGCCCTGTGCAACATGGTCCCGGGCTTCGAAAAATTCCTGTCCAACGGCGAGGAGCGGGGCTTGGTGTTCACCGTATTCTCCGGCAACCGGAACCTGTCGGCCGACGATCTGGATCTGAAAGGCGACGATGCTGGCGACATCCGCATCGCGCCGATCATCCAGGGCAGCAAGCAGGCAGGGCTATTCACGACCATTCTCGGCGCGGTGCTGATTGTCGCTGGCGCCTTCACATTCGGGACAACCTCTGCGATCGGCGTTGGCATGATGGTCGGCGGCGCTGCCATGGCTGCGGCGGGCGTCGTGCAAATGCTTTCACCCACCCCGAAGACCGGCAGCCTCGACCGCAACGAGGATGGCAACAATCCCAGCTATGGCTTCGGTGGCGCGGTAACGACGATTGCTCAGGGCAACCCCTATCCGCTGTTGTACGGCGAGCGGGAGATCGGCGGGGCCGTCGAGTCCGGGGGGATTTACACGCAAGACCGGCTTTGACCGGCGGCAACACCTGACCCGCTTCGGCGGGTTTTTTCGTTTTTGGAGAGTGGAATGGGTCAAGCACTGAAGCGCGCGCCGCGGCGCGCCACTGCAACCAGCAAGCGGCAGGTGGCCGGCAGCAAGGGCGGTTCCGCCAAGCAGAAGCAGCCCAGCATCGCGTCCAACAGCGTTCCGTCAATCGCCACGGTGCGGATGCTCTACCTGTGGAGCTGGGGGCCAATCGTCGGCCCGGTGAACGACCTGCGCTCGGTGAAGCTGGACGGTACGCCAGTCATGGCGGAAGACGGCACCCTCAACTATCCGGGCGTCAAATGGCAGTTCCGCTCCGGTGAGCTGAACCAGGAGCGCATGACCGGCATCAGCGAGTCGAGCAACGAGATCGCGGTCGGCCAGCAGCTGCTCAGCACCACGCCCTACATCTACACCATCACCAACTCGATGCTGGACGCAGTGCGCCTGCGCTTTTCGTGGCCGCAGCTGCAGTCCCAGGACTCCGGCGGCAACATCGATGGCGTGCGCATCGAGTATGCGGTCGACGTGTCCACCGACAACGGCCCTTATCAGCAGGTGCTGGTCTCCGAGGTCAATCGCAAGAACGTCACCAAGTACGAGCGCTCGCACCGCATCGAGCTGCCCGCCGGCTCCCGCTGGGCGATCCGTGCGCGCCGGATCACGCCGGAGGCAAACAGCTCGCTGGTGCAAGACGGGATGTACGTCGAGGCCATCGCCGAGGTGGTCGACAGCGATCAGGAATACCCGCTGACCGCTGTCAGTTGCGTGGAGTACGACGCCGAGCAGTTCGGCGGTGACATCGCCAAGATCGCCGTGCTGATGCGCGGGAGGATCGTGCGCGTCCCGATGAACTACGACCCGGTGACCCGCACCTACGCCACCAGCGGCGCCGGCACCACCAACGGTGTCTGGGATGGTACCTACAAGGAGGCCTACACCAACAATCCGGCCTGGGTGTTCTACGACCTGGCCCTGCACCCGTACTACGGCCTGGGCGACCGCATCGACGCGACCATGATCAACCGCTGGTCGCTGTACCGCATCGGGCAGTACTGCGACCAGCTGGTGCCGGATGGGAAGGGTGGCGAGGAGCCGCGCTTCACCTGCAACCTGTACCTGCAGAAGCAGGCCGAGGCCTGGGCGGTGCTCCAAGACCTGGCCGCCATCTTCCACGGCCTGGCCTTCTGGGACGGCAGCCAGATCACCGTCAACGCCGACATGCCACAGGACCCCGTGTACAACTACACCCTGTCGCAGATCCTCGACGACGGCGCGGTCAAGTACACCGGCAGCAAGCTGCGCGAGCGGCACAGCCAGGCCATGGTGTCGTTCGATGACCCGGATCGTGGCTACGACACCGACAAAGAGCCGGTATTCGATGAAGATGCCATCGCCGAGTACGGCGTGCGCGAGATCTCCGTGGAGGCGGTAGGGTGCACGTCACGCGGCCAGGCCCAGCGCGCCGGCCAGTGGGCGCTCATGACCGAGCAGCTGCAGCTGCGCGGTGCCAGCTTCCGCGTCGGCCTGGATGGCTACATCCCGAAGCCGGGCAAGGTGGTCACCCTGTCCGACCCGATGCTGGCAGGCCGCGCCAATGGTGGGCGTATCGCCGCCGTGGTCGGGCGCGTCGTGACGGTCGACCGTGACATCGAGGTGCCGACTGGTGCCCGCCTGCTGGTCAACCTGCCCAGCGGCAAGTCCGAGGCGCGCCAGGTGCGCTCTGTGGCCGGCCGCCAGATCACTGTCATGGCGGACTTCAGCGAGGTGCCGCAGCCTGAATCCGGCTGGGTGCTGGACTTCGATGATCTGAAGCTGATGCAGTTCTACGTGCGCAACGTCACGCGCCCGGAATGGCACCAGTTTCAGCTGGAATGCATCCAGTACGAGCCGAGCAAGTTTGACGCCATCGACTACGGCACGGTTATCGATGACAGGCCAATCAGCGTGCTGCCGCCAGGCGTGCAGGACGCCCCGGCGCGGGTGCTGATCAGCAGTCATTCCGCTGTGGACCAGGGTATTGCCGTCACCACCATGACGATCTCGTGGGATGCGGCACCTGGTGCTGTGGCTTACGACGTCGAGTGGCGCTGGGGTTCGCGGGACTGGGTGAAGGTGCCAAGAACCGGCGAGCTTGCCGCCGATGTGCGTGGCGCATATGCCGGCCAGTACCTGGCCCGCGTGCGCGCGGTCAGCGCTATGGATGTTTCGTCAATCCCGACCACCTCCATACTGACCAACGTCGCCGGCAAGACCACGCCACCGCCGGCGGTCACCCACCTGACGACCAAGCCGTTGGTGTACGCCATCGGTCTGGCGTGGGGTTTCCCTGCTGGCGCGGAGGACACCGAACGCACGGAGATTTGGTACAGCACCTCCAGCTCCCGCGAGGACGCCATCAAGTTGAGCGACTTCGCCTACCCGCAGAAGGATCATACCCTGCAGCTTGGCGCGGCCGGCGTGCAGTACTTTTTCTGGGCGCGCCTGGTCGACCGTACCGGCAACATCGGTCCCTGGTACCCGACTGGAGTCGGTGTGAGCGGTGCGACGAGCAGCGACGAGTCCGAGTATGAGGAGTATTTCAAGGACAAGATCGGCAACGGCGCCTTGTACCCTGAACTGCGCGAAGACATCGCGCTGATCACCGCACCGCCGACCGTGCCTGGCTCGGTCAACCAGCGCGTGGAGGGCGTGCGCGCCGACCTGGGCGAGCAGATCACCGAGGTGAGCAACCACGTCAACGACGTGCAGAGCGAGCTGCAGCGGCAGATCGACACAATTGCCGACCTGGCCGACTCGATGCCGTACAAGCCAGACCAGGCCTACACCGCTGGCCAGGGTGTGCTGGGTGCCGATGGAAAGCTGTACCAGGCCAAGGGCGCTGTGCCGGCCGGCAACCCGCCGCCGAACACCACCTACTGGATCGACGTCGGTCAGGCGGTGCAGACGGCGAACGGCACGGCGGCGCGGGTGGGTACGCTGGAAACGACCGTCACCGAGCTGAACGGCGAAGTGGACGCGCAGGCCCAGCAGCTCGACGGCCTGCGAACCAGCATCGCCGGAAAGGCTGATTCGTCAGTGGTCGACAGCCTGTCGAGCCGTGTCACGCAGAACGAGCAGGGCCTTTCGAGCCAGGGGCAGGCCATGACCGGCCTGCAGAACAGCCTGAACACCACCAACCAGAACGTCAGCGCAGCGCAGAAGGCGGCCGATGATGCGGCAACCCTAGCCGGGAGCAAAGGCAAGACGATCGTTCAAGCTACAGCCCCAGCCGTGGCTGACCGGCTGCCACAGAACCTGTGGATCGATATCACTGGCGGGGCCAACACGCCGAAACGCTGGAACGGCACCGCCTGGGTTGCGGTCACGGACAAGGTTGCAACGGACGCCGCTGCCGCGGCTGCCAGCGCGCTTACCCAGGTAGCGACCAAGGCCGACGCTTCGACGGTGCAGTCCTTGAGCAACACCGTAGACCAGCAGGGCGCGGCGATCACCGCCAATGGCCAGGCGATCACCAACGTCAACGCCTCGCTGAATCAGGTGGGTGGCGAGAACCTGTTGTACAACCCATCGTTCGACGTGCCTAGCACCACCGGGTCCAATGCCGGGAACATCGCAGACGGGTGGGGATGGCGAAAGACTACCCCGGTGGTCGTAACTCCGACACTGCGTGACTCCGACTTGGGGGCCGAGGGCAAGTGTCAGCGTCTCGACCTGTCCGGTTTGTCGGTAGGCACGGGCACCGACTACATCGACTTCGTTCCAACGTCGACGAATCCGGACAACCGGCCAGCGATCTATGAAGGGGTAGTTGGGACCGCTTCTGTGCACGTTCGCGGTAACACGGGTTTGCTCTGCCAGATCTACCTGCAATACAAGGATGCGGCAGGGGTAACCATTGCTACTCATGGGCCAGGAAACTTCAACCTCACGCCCGCGTATCAGCGCGCTGTGTTCACTGGCACTGCAGCTCCGGCCGGTTCAGTTCGCGTGGATGTACTCTTCAGGCTTCGTTCCTCGGTCGGCGCAGCAGGGATTGCAGCCGGCTTCGTGGACCTCGACAAGGCGCAGTTCGAGCACAGTTCGGTCGTGACTGGGTGGCGTGATAACGGCAAGGCAAACGCGGCGGCTGCAGCTGCAAATGCTTCTGCCACCACGGCCCTCACGGGGCGCGTAGCGTTGACAGAACAGGGCTTGACCAGCGCATCCAACCAGCTGACCCAGTTGGACAACAGCATTGGGGATGTCGGCGGCGAGAACCTGTTCTACAACCCAACTTTCAACAAAGCGGGGACAGGTACTGATATCGCGGATGGCTGGGCTACCGAGGGGCCTGCGACCAGCGTCGAATCTCTGGTCACTTCCTGGCTGAATGCAGGTGAGAAGGCAGTACGTGTTGAGGTATCCGCCGTTGGCACCGGCACGCCGTACAAATCCATTCGCCCAACTGGTGGCACGAAAGATCGCAGACCAATGGTGGCCGAAGGGCAAACCATTGCAACGTCTATCTATCTTCGCGGCACCGCTGGCTTGGGGTTCAGGTTCTTCATTCAATGGATCAATGCGGCCGGCTCCGTGGTTAGCGCTCCTAACTCGGGGATGTTTACCATCACCGCAGCAGGCAAGCGTGAGCAGTTCAGCGCCGTCGCGCCCGCTGGGGCGGTGACTTGCTACGTCTACCTGCGTATCTACAGCGCCACTGGCGCGGTAACTGCTGGATACGTGGAGATGGCGCGGCCGCAGTTCGAGTACGGTACTCGTGCCACTGGATGGCGAGACAACGGCCAGGTGAACGCGGCCAACATCGGTGCCACGTCGGCAGCAGTAGACAGCCTGTCGTCGGCTGTCGACCAGCAGGGCAGCACCCTGACCAGCGTCGCCGGCCGCACCACGACGCTGGAAAACGCGGTGAACAGCACCACCAATGGCCTGGCCACAAAAGCCTCAGCCTCGGCGCTGGACGCGGTGACGAACCGGGTATCTGCGGCAGAGGGCGTGAACGCCAGTCAGTCCGCCAGCATCACCGACCTGACCAATACCGTCGGCGCGATTCAGAGCGGCCTGGGTGCCTCCGGGCTTGATCCGGCGCCGGGAGCGGCTTGGCAGTTCGATACCACTGTCGAGGGGTGGTCGGGTGTGAACGCGACGCTGGCGGCCAATACGGGCTTCGTCAAGATCACGCCGACTACCGCTGACCCCCAGCTGCACAGCCCGACAGCGTCGGCAGCTATCGACGGCAAGACCTACACCAGGGTCAGGGTTGGCCTGACGCGCCGCGGCGGCTCGGCCTGGACCGGCACGTTGTACTACTCGACCAGCTCTCACGGGTTTGCGACGAGTTATCGGGCCAGCGCAGCGAACCCGAACATCGCAATCGGGCAATCCGCCGTTGTGGAATGGAACATGGCCAACCTGGCTGCGGGCGGCACTGACTGGGTGGACAACACGATCCAGCGCCTTCGCTTCAACTTCGCCAATGCGCTGGATGCGGTGTTCGATGTCGACTGGATTGCAGTCGGTAGGGTAGGGCCTGGCGCATCGAGCAAGGCCGTACAGTCGCTGTCTTCAGACGTAACCCAGCAGGGTTCTACGCTCACCAGTCAGGCCCAGGCACTGCTGGCGCTCACCAACCGCGTCACCGACACCGAGGGCGTGAACAGCGCCCAGGCTTCGGCCATCAGCCAGATCGACACCACAGTCCAGCAGCAGGGCACCGCTCTAACTGCCCAGGCGCAACGCCTGGACGGCATCTATGTCCAGGTGAACCCGGAGATGGAAGGTGATTCGACTGGACTGGCGGGAGCCACTGGTGGACTGGTTGGTGTCTGGACTGTGCAGTCGGCTGTGGTCGAGAACGGCATAGCCACCGGCAAACGCATCGATACCGTCCAGTCGCAGATGGGCGATGTCAGCGCTTCCGTGCAAACGGTTAGCAAGACAGTCGCAGGTGTGGATGGGAAGGTTTCGGCCATGACGACCATCAAGGCCGAGACGATCGCTGGCGGCCGCAGGGTGATGGCCGGGTTGGCGCTGGGAAGCGACGGACAGACCAGCGAGATCCTGGCCTACGCGCAGCGCTTCGCCATCGTTGACGAGTCGTCAGGGCAGATGGTGCTGCCGTTCGTGGTTTCCAACGGCCAGGTCTTCATCAACCAGGCGGTGATCAACACGGCATTCATCCAGCAGATTGTGGCAGGCATGACCATCCGCTCCCAGGCGGTCAACTCGCAAGGGTTACCGCTCCTGGAGCTGAACTTCGTGACCGGCGCAGTGAGCATCCGCGGGCAGGACGCCAACGGTTCGACCCTGCTCAACAACGGCGGCTTATACGTGTACGACGCCGCTGGCATCGAGAGGACTGCAGTGGGGAGGCTTACCTGATGGCTGATCTGTACGGGCTCCGGACGCGGGATGCGTCCGGGGTCATCACCCTCGATACAACGATCACACCGGTGCGATCGTTGAAAATGATGCAGGTGGTTGGGAATGGAGCCTTCGACCAGTACATCTCGATACCGGAGATCAAGGCGCAGTCGTTCGTTGTGGTGGATACCCTGGCCGACAATGGCGAATACACCTGGAGCCCTCTGGCGTGGTACAGCACTGGCCAGCTGCAGCTGAGGCAGCCATTCAACAACACCTGGCAGGTGATGATTCTGTCACTGGGCGGTGAGCCATTCGCGGCTCCAGGGTCCTACGGCATCCGAGCCTCGAACAACAACATCAGGACCCAGATCGACTCGGTCAACCAGGTGCTGTCAGTCCGCTACAACGGTCGGTTCAACATCGGATTTCAGGGGCCAGGCAGTGCAAACCAGATCCAATGGGCTGACGTGACCTTTCCCGCGCCGATCACCACGTACGAAAGGCCGCTGGTGTTCCTGAATGCGGACAACTACATGATGGTTGGAAATTTCTCGGTTAAGGGAAGCCCGGGTAACTGGACCGGTTTCAGGTTAAAGGCCTGGAACAACCAGCCAGCGCACGGCGATACAGCGCTCTATCCGATGTACATCAACTGGTACTGCGCGAGCTACCAGGCACCGACTTCAGCTGTGGGGGCATACGGGGCGTCAGTGAAAAACGCCGCTGGGGTGCGGACGTTCGTGACGACGGCAAATTTGTCGCTACTGAACGGGCAGCCTGCCTCCAACTCATTCGCGCTTTCGGGAAATCCCATCGTTGCCGGTCCTTCATATTCGCCAGGATTTCAGATGGCCTGGACAGGAAGTTATCAGGACTATGTTCTGGCTAATGCCTTGTTCTCAGCGACGAACATTGGTGCGACTGGCCAGCCATTTCGCGAGAACTTTGGTGGTTTCCTTCCCGGTAACCGATCAGTCTTGCAGATGTATACCTACAACGGCGGCGGTACTAACCCGGTTACTCCAAACGGCAGGACGCTTTTTGCCTCCAGGCCAATGAAGCCTCTTTAAGGTAGAGATATGGCAAAGCAAAATATCAACCTCGGCACCGCGCCCACAGGTGCGGGTGGTGATGATCGGCGCAGCGCGTGGACGAAGGCTATCGCCAACTTCACCGAGCTTTATGACTTCCTGGCGGGCGCCGCGAATGCTGCGTCACTCCCCGCCAGCCTCGCGGCTGCTCTCGACAATGTCGGCGGATACCGCAGGGCAAATGCCCTAGGGGCGGTCAGTCAAGCCGGCGGCGTTCCAACTGGCGCGATTATCGAGGCCGGCAGCAACTCCAGCGGCAGCTACACCAAGTTTGCTGATGGCACCATCATCATGCGTGGCGTGGCAAATCTTGACCAAGCGAGCATGGGGGTAAAGGCGGGCTCTTTTGCACTACCTGTGGCGCTGGCTGGCGCCTATCACATCGTCCTGAATATCACGTCGGTCAACGTCTCTAACGAGTTCAAGGGCTACGCACGGACGGCCGCAACCAACACCACATCGTTCCAGATCATTCACTCTTGGGATGTTATCCAGACCTACGGCTATCAGTGGGTCGCATTCGGTAGGTGGTTCTGATGATTATCAAGTTCTGTACCGTCTTCTCTGATCAGCCGTTTAGCCTTTCCCGGCTGGGTGACATGCTGACTATCAATGGCTTGGCCCTGGACTTCGCCAAGCTGCCCGAGGGCGCGACGCTGCCTGCGGGTGCAATCAGCTGTAACGACGTGCTTGGTCCAGTGGAGCGTCGTGATGGCAAGCTGCGCATCACGCTGTTTCTCCGCCATCCTGTGGACGCGCCTGAGGTCGCCCGCTTCCCTGGCGACATCATTGATCCGCCGGCCGGCCCAATCCTCGTGCCAGGCATTGAGCAGAGTTCGCCGCCTCTCGTGGCCGCCGGTGTAATCGACTGGTCGCAGGTCATCACCGCCGAGGCCAAAGCCCAGGCTCAGCAGGAGCTGCTGCTGGCCGGCGTCACTGCTGAGGTCGCCCAGCGCCGCGCTGCAGCTGACCAGGCCATCGCGCCCCTGCAGGATGCTGTCGACCTGGAGGAGGCCACCGAGGCCGAGACCGACCAGCTCAAGTTATGGAAGCGCTACCGCGTGGCGCTGAGCCGTCTGCACGAGCAGGAAGGCTACCCAACCGAAATCGACTGGCCCGCGCCACCGGCCTGACCCGATCCCGCAACAACCCCGAGACCGCCGCCTGGCGGTATTTTTTTGCCTGGAGAAAACCCATGCCTTTCATCGTCATCAACCGTACCAACGCTCTCGACCCGATCCGCACCGTGGAGTACGCCACCGAAGCTGAAGCTGACGCGGCTGCCCGCAATCTGCTGAGCAGCCAGCCCGGGTCCGAAGTGCTGACCGCCAAGCTGCTCAAGCGCTACTCCGCGAAGGTCGAAGTTACCGAGCAGGAAGCGGCAGACATCGCGCCTGAGGCGCCGGCAGAGGAGGCTGGCCAATGAGCACTCCGCGCGGCGTCCGCAACCGCAATCCAGGCAACATCGATTTCAATCCCCGCAACGACTGGCAGGGTCAGATCGGCAAGGAACCTGGTGGCCGCTTCGCCATCTTCGACACGCCCGAGAACGGCATTCGCGCCCTGGGCAAGCTGCTGATCAACTACCGGGGCAAGGACGGTATGCCCGGTGTGGGCGGGAAGGGCATCGACACCGTGCTCGAAACCATCAACCGCTGGGCGCCGAGCAACGAGAACGACACCCAGGCCTACGCCGGCGCCGTGGCGAAGCGCCTGGGCGTGCGCACCACCGACCCGATCAACATCAAGGACGCGGCCACGCTGCGCGGCATGGTGCTCGGCATCATCATCCACGAGAACGGCGGCAACCCGTATACGCCGGCAGTCATTGATGAGGGCGTGCGGAGGGCGCTGGCGTGAATGCCTGGTTGCTGCGAGCCGCTGGCGCCGGCCTGCTGATCCTGCTCGGCATGGTGGTGGGCGCCTGGGCCACCACCCGCCACTTCCGCCCGCTGCTCGACGCCGAGCAGGGCCAGGTGGCCACCTGCAAGGCTGCGCGCGACAACCTGGCCGGCCTAGCCGCGGAGCAGGGCAAGGCCCTGGGCGACTTGGCCTTGGCCACGAACGAGCGCCAGGCCAGGGCAGAGCAGGCTGTGACCGAAGCCAAGGCCATCGCTCAGGCTGACTACGCCGCAGCGAACCGGCTGCAGCAGGAGCGTACCGGCGGCGATCAATGCGCAGCGGCCACCTCGATCATCGACAAGGAGCTTGGACTATGAAGCTGGTCCTGAAACCGCTCACCTGTGGGAGCGGGCTGGTGCTGTTGCTGGCGCTGGCCGGGTGCGCAGGGGAGGTGGAGCCGCAAGTGAAATACGTGCGCGTTGAGGTTCCAGTGCAGGTGCCGTGCCGGGTGCCAGAGGTAGCGATACCGGCCTGGGCGGCTGACGGCCTTCGAAAGGCCGACAGCCTGGAGGTAAAGGTGCGGGCGCTGCTGGCTGAACGTCGGCAGCGAATCGGATACGAGCGTCAGCTGGTAGCGGCCACCAGTGCTTGTAGGTGATCAGGAGCTCTATGCCGCTCCGCCTGAGCCGCCCCAGAGCTTGGAAATCACGTCCCAGTACTTGTAGCCGGCTCCGAGAAGGGAAGCCAAAAGTACGATCAAAGTCGTGATCCAATGAGTCTTTACCTGTTCGAGGATGTAAACGGGGTGGATGCCGTTCACGTCGAACCAACTGCCGAGGGTTTTCAAATTTTTCGCATGCATCCGCTCGAAGATATTGCAGAACATGTCGAGCTTTCGATGCGTGGACTGATGAAGCTTTAGGTACTCGCCGTTGACGAACGCTTCGGCCTCTTGTGCTCCGGTGAGGCCATCCTTGTCAGCGATCTGGTTGAGCTCGACGATGCTGAAAATTCGGCCTTTCCGACCTGACTTCGATTCGTGAGAGGCATACTGACGGCCGTAAATCGCCACCAATACGCGAGCGAGGTCGACTTTCCGGTCGTCTTGGAGTTCGAAGGGCTGGCCTCCGAGAGTCCGGAACCTGTGTTCCAGGGCGAAAAAACCGTAGTTCTCATCCCGCATATTCCAGTGCAGGAACCTGCAGCTGCTGTGCTGCCGAAGGAAATCGAAATATCCTGCGAGCATCGCCTTTTCCAGCTCGGGGAAGTTTTCGTTGATCTTGTCAAGGCAATTCTGAAGCTCGGCTGCCTTGTGAATGGACCACGATCTGGTCTGAGCCGACTGCAGATTACGGACCGCGATCGAGGTTACCCTGGTGGAGCCGCCCGTGGAGTTCTCGTAGAAGGACTCGCACGAGTAGTGCACCACGTACACCTGCTGCGAATTATCGTATAGATCCTCAACCAGCTTCCGGTTCGCTGCTCGTTGTTTGACCCGCGCTACCTCAGAACCCATGCCTCACACCGCTCCATCGTTGGTGGCCTCGCCGAGAATGGGCAGACAGCCAGCTTTTTAACGGGTGAGATCCTACCAATTTCCCTGGGGGAATTTTGGGGGAATCGCTCCCCCGAACGGTGTGGAGTTCTGCTACGTTAACATGCGTTGAAGTCCTTGATTTTACTGGGTTGGGAAAAATGATCCCAAAAAAATATAGTCTCGAAAACGGATTCGAAATCCGTTGTACTGGCAACAGTACCTAGGGTTCAAATCCCTATCTCTCCGCCATACAAGATGAAGCCCCGCAGATTAACGTCTGCGGGGCTTTTTCGTTTCCAGCGCTTTAGCTGCGTTTCAAGTTACCAAGGCGTTGGTTCCAGCGCGCCGACACCGGTAGGGGTGGTGCTGCCTTCGCCATTGCGCAGGAATGCCAGGTGCCAGAAGTCGTTGGGTACAATCTCGTCACCTGGCTTGACGTTTTCCGGGAAGATGAACTCGAACACCGGTGCCACGTACTGCCCGGCAGTCAGGCCGTTGGCGACGGTCAGGCGGCCGGCGTTCTGCAGGCAGCTATCGACCCCAGGTTGCGGCAGGGTATTGGTGGGCACGCACAGTGAGCGAGCGACCACCCGCAAGGTACGGCTTGGCTGGCTGAGCAGGCCGGTCGGTGCCTTGGAGGCACGCAACCGTGCGCGCTGTGGCTGGGGGCCAACGTTTTGCGTGGTGATCCCGCCGGAAGCGCCGGCACAGGTAGCCGCCAGCACGCTGGCAGGGTCGCATTCCCCCGTCATTTCAAACGGCGTGATCCAGCGGTTGCGTTGTACGCCGGTGGCAGGGTCGACATCGATCAGGTAGATGTCCACCGGGGTCTTGACGTCGGTCGTCTCGGCTTCGAGGAAGATCCGGTCCTGGGTTTCCTGAGCTGCACCGTTGACTGCGACCGCGGCCGGGTCAGCAGTGCCGACGCCGAATTCGCCAATGGCCAGATAGCTGGGCTGAGAGCCCGGCTGGGTGTAGATGCCGAGGTTGGCCTCGATGGTGTGGGCGGAAATGAAGTCCGGCACACCGGCCGTGTTCGATTTGAACAGTGTGCCGGAGTAGGTGATGAAGTCGCCGACTTCAAACGGTACCTGTTGCGTCGGGTCCGGGTCGGTAGCGGTCCGGGTCGGGTCACTGAAGCGCTTCATGACGAACTGGCTGCAATACAACTGGCCTGCCTTCGGGGGTGTCAATTCACCTGAGGCAGGCAACGCCACGCCAGCCTGGGCAAAGTTGCGGCAGTTGTTGGTGGTGGTCGGTGTCACCACTTTAGGCCGGTTTTTCTGTGGGCAGAGCGGGTCGTCACCGGTACGAGGTACGCACATTGGGTAACCCGTTGCCGCATGAATGGTCGGGTTGGCGTCATCTACCGAGAAGCGCGCGTCGGGGCTCTGGGCCCGACCGAAACGCCCGTTGGGGTCGTTGATCTGCAAGACGGTCGGTTGCGGCGAGTTGGTACTCGTTACTTCTATGTTCCCAGTGGTCTGATCAATCCTGCTGATATAGCCACTGCCGACCTGGGCCGATTGCTGGGAGACAAAGATCAGCCCGGCAATTTGTTTGCCAGCGACGGTGTTGCCGACAACATGCACTTCAAATGAAGGATAAGTAGCCGGTAGTTGTTTAAGACCCAGCGGGCCGCCCTGTACGAACTCGGCCCAAGTGAGTGTATTGGCGGGCATCTGGATGACCGAGTTGCAGGGCACGGTAATGGTTGTGCCGTTGACCACTACCGTACCGCCCAAACGGTTCGGGTTGCTGGTATTCGGGCAGTTGCTATTGCTGCTGTCGACAGTCATGTCCTGAATGAAGCCGGTAATGTCGAAGCCATGGATAGCCAAGGGGTCGACGAAAATCGGGTCAGGTAATGTGGGCGTAGTGAAGGGGGATGGCGTCCCCTTGACTGGCTTGTCAGTCCCACCCTTGGCCCAGGCCTCTCCAGGCCCGGCAATACTCAATGCCAGGGCGGCGACTACGGCCCCGGCAAGCACTGCCGGACGAGCGACAAGCGTGCTGAGCCGCGTTAGAGCGGGGACTGCTGCTGAAGTTTTTAATCCTGCAGGTGTGCTCATAATGGTCTCCGAAATGCTGCCAGCCTCTTTGCAAGCATTCGATCTACCGTTAGAGGGCTCGTGTTGCACGAACGCCTGTGCAATAACTACGGAGCGAGACGGATATCGAATAAACGGCTCGCCTGGATTTCCGAACTAGGGATGCTCCGATCAACTTGTCGTGCAGCCGCGGCAAGTTGCAATTTTCCAGGCACCTACAGCGTCATTGGACGAAAAGTGACCGAAAAATCATGTACGGAGAGCTTTTTCGACCGGTTCTCCGTGTTAAACGCGAACCTCACCCATACCCATGAGCTGTTTTCGAACCCTCCACAGGTTTGCCAGGGCGAACAGCGTGGTCAACTGAGCCGTGTTTTTCATCAGCCCACGAAAACGTACTTTCACGTAACCAAACTGCCGCTTGATCACGCGAAACGGATGCTCGACCTTGGCCCGTGTCTGAGCCTTGCAGAACTCGATCTTGCGCTTGGCTTTGTACAGTACGCTGCGCTGGTTCAGCTTGGAATAGGTGCTGCGACGCGCTGCAATCTGCCAGATCACCCCCCGATTTTCATGCTCTTCGCGCCTTTCGACACCGGTGTAACCGGCATCTGCATACACGGCGTTTTCTTCGCCATGCAGCAGTTCAGCCACCTGCGTGACATCGGCCACATTGGCAGCGGTGCCATGGACGTGATGCACCAGGCCGGACTCGACATCGGCACCGATGTGCGCCTTCATCCCGAAGAAATACTGACCGCCTTTCTTGGTCTGGTGCATCTCGGGATCACGCTTGCCTTCTTTATTTTTGGTCGAGCTGGGGGCATGAATAATGGTGGCATCGACGATGGTGCCTTGGCGCAGCGACAGGCCTTTTTCCTGCAGATAACCATTGATGACCGCAAGGATTGCCGGTGCGAGCTGATGCTTCTCCAGCAAGTGCCGGAAGTTCATGATCGTGGTGTCTTCGGGGATTGGCGCGCTCAGCGTCAGGCGTGCGAACTGGCGCATGGGCGTGATTTCGTAGAGCGCTTCTTCCATGGCCGGGTCGCTCAGGGAGAACCAGTTCTGCAACAGATGGATGCGCAGCATGGTTTCCAGAGGATAGGGTTTTCTACCGCCGCCGGCCTTGGGGTAGAACGGTTCGATCAGCTCCAGCAGGCCTGCCCAGGGCACCACCTGATCCATTTCGGCGAGGAAGCGCTCTCGGCGGGTTTGCTTGCGCTTGCCGGCGTACTCAAAGTCGGAAAAGCTCATCTGGCTCATGGGCGGCTCGGATCAGGTGTTGCGGGGATTCTCGCATAACTGAAGGCTTGTTCGGAGATTCCCTAGGGATTTCCATCGATCTCGAGCGGCGATGTACTGGCCGGTTCCGGACATGGTCGCGAGAGGAAGTTCCTTGAGCCATAACGGTCAAAGCACGGGTTGTGCCAGTGCCAGGTTGAAATGGCGAACCCCGGAAAAACTGTTACCAATTGTAAAAAATTTATTCACAACCCATCTTTTTAACAATTGGGCAGCCCAGTTGTGGGGGTGCAACGCCAGAATTGGGTGGTGGGGGCGTGGACGGGCGCGACCCATAGGTTCGATGGCTTGCGGCTACTTGGATCCAATGCCTGAGTTCTGTATCATCCCGCCGCCATCAGAAAGATGGCCGAAGATATGCATTTAAAGGACTTAGTATGAAAAAGCTGTTCAAGGCCACTGTCGCCGTTGCTGTAGTATCCGGCGTTGCCCTGCTGTCGGGCTGCACTGGCCAAGTCTACAACCAGCAGAAAAACTGCTCGTATGACTACCTGTTCCACCCTTCGGTTTCCATCTCCAAGGTCATCGGTGGTTGCGGCCCGATCGATAAACTGCCTCAGCAGCAGTAAGCCTGGTGATCCCCAGATCTCGCCGCTAGCGGCCTGATCCGAAGCCCCCGGTCATGCAGATGGCCGGGGGTTTTTGTTGGCTGAAGGGTTTGCGAAAAGCCTGACCCCGCTGAGACAACCCGCCGCGTTGACCCCTGGCCGCCAATTTGTTTGTGCTGGCATTTCGGTTACAATCGGCGAAACGATTCAGCCTTGTCGGTCAATTCGACAAAAGCCTGAGTCGTTTTCTGGTTCTCTGGCTGCTGAACAATCATCAATAACAAACCTGCGCTGAAGGACATGGAACACTTTGGGCCAGCCACAGGCCCACCCTCCGTTCTACTGACTGGAATTGATCAATGTTCAAGAAAGCTGGCAAGACCTTGCTGGGTCTGGCTGTCGCTGCGAGCTTCATGCAAGCGCACGCCGCAGAAACCAAGAAAGTCGATGTGCTGCTGGTTGGCGGCGGCATCATGAGCTCCACCCTGGCCGTGTGGTTGCACGAGCTGGAGCCAAGCTGGTCGATGGAAATGGTCGAGCGCCTGGACGGCGTCGCCGAAGAAAGCTCCAACGGCTGGAACAACGCCGGTACCGGCCACTCCGCGCTGGCCGAGCTGAACTACACCCCGGAAGACAAAGACGGCAAGGTCAACATCTCCAAGGCCATCGAAATCAACGAAGCCTTCCAGATTTCCCGCCAGTTCTGGTCGTGGCAAGTTCGCCAGGGCGTGCTGAAGAACCCGCACTCGTTCATCAACACCACTCCGCACATGAGCTTCGTGTGGGGCGATGACAACATCAAGTTCCTCAAGAAGCGTTACGATGCGCTGCAGGCCAGCCCGCTGTTCCGCCCGATGCAGTACTCCGAGGACCACGCGCAGATCGCCAAGTGGGTCCCGCTGATGATGGAAGGCCGTGACCCGAACCAGAAGCTGGCGGTCACCTGGACGCCCATCGGCACCGACGTCAACTTCGGCGAAATCACCCGCCAGTTCGTTGGCCACCTGCAGACCCAGAAAGGCTTCGACCTGAAGCTGTCCAGCGAAGTGCAGGACATCACCCGCAACAAAGACGGCTCCTGGCACGTCGAGTACAAGAACCTCAAGGACGGTACCGAATCGGCCACCGACGCCAAGTTCCTGTTCATCGGTGCCGGCGGCGGCGCGCTGAAGCTGCTGCAGAAGTCGGGCATTCCTGAAGCCAAGGAATATGCTGGTTTCCCGGTGGGCGGTTCGTTCCTGGTAACCGAAAACCCGACCATTGCCATGCAGCACATGGCCAAGGCCTACGGCATCGCCTCGACCGGCGCGCCACCCATGTCGGTACCGCACCTGGACACCCGCGTGCTGGACGGCAAGCGCGTGATCCTGTTCGGCCCATTCGCCACCTTCTCGACCAAGTTCCTGAAGAACGGTTCGTACCTGGACCTGCTGAGCAGCACCACCACCCACAACGTGTGGCCGATGACCAAGGTCGGTATCGACCAGTACCCGCTGGTCGAATACCTCGCCGGCCAGCTGATGCTGTCGGATGACGATCGCTTCGAAGCCCTGCGTACCTACTTCCCGAACGCCAAGAAGGAAGACTGGAAACTGTGGCAGGCTGGCCAGCGTGTGCAGATCATCAAGCGTGACGAAGAGAAGGGCGGCGTGCTGAAGTTGGGCACCGAAGTGGTGGCTTCTCAGGACCGCACTATCGCCGGCCTGCTGGGCGCCTCGCCAGGTGCTTCGACCGCCGCGCCGATCATGCTGAACGTGCTGGAAACCGTGTTCAAGGAAAAGGTCGCTACCCCTGAGTGGCAGGCCAAGATCAAGGAAATCGTACCGAGCTACGGTACCAAGCTGAACGACTCGGCGGCGGCCACCCAGAAAGAGTGGAACTATACCGCTGAAGTGCTGCAGCTGGAGAAGCCACCGGTGATCGACGACAGCGTCGGCACCGCCGTGGCGCCGAGCAAGCCGGTTGAAAGCAAGCCAGAGAACGACATGGCGCTGTAATCAGGCGATGTGGGTCACAAAGAGCCACGGGTGATCCCCGTGGCTTTTTTATTGCGGTTTCGGCAGGGGACTGTCGATGGCGAGCTCCTGCAGCACCTCGGTCAGGTCGAGGTCCACGGCCAGCGCCAGGAAACTTACGTCACCTGCATCGCTGACGGGGAATACCTTCGCTTCGGTGGCAGCCCTGAGCACCACCTGATCGCCGTGCATGATGTGCAGTTCCGAGCCATCGGGCATTTCCAGCTTCAAGCTGCCCGAGGTGGCGAAGAGCAGCAGATCGTTGCCCGGGCTCAAGTGTGCAGCCGCACGCAGGTGGCGATACTCGGCAATCCAGCCATCGCGCAGGAACGTCTTGCTCAAGGCATAGGCCAGCGAGCATTCCAGTGACAGGTCAGCCATTTCATCGATCACCCGGTCGCGTGGAACCTGGGGCATCAGGCGGGAAAATTCACTCAGATTGGTCAGCGTGACTTTCCGGCGGGCAAGGCTCATAGCGGTTTCCTTCTCAGATCCGGGCCTCAAGCCAGCAACGTGATCGCCACATGCCCGGCGACACCGGCACACACGCTGTAGATCAAGCTGCGCGACCAGTACGCGACAATGACCACCGGAATCGCTGCCAGCAGGTCGGCATTCAGGCCCAGCAGCGAGCCGTCCTTGGCCACCAGCAAGGCGGGTACGGTGATGCTGGCGATGATTGCCACCGGCAGGTATTCAATGACGTCATTGAACCACTTGGGGGAGTTCTCCATCTTCAGCAGAAACGGTGTCGCGCGGGTGAGGTAGGTGATGGCGGCCATCAGCATCACCGCTGCGATCAGGTAGTTCTTTTCAGGCATAGCCCTGCTCCACAGCCAACGGCGGTTGCGATGAATACGTTCAAGGGCGAGGGCGCAAACATGTTCAGCAGGCAGGTGGTCACGATAACCACCAGGGCGATGACGGCTTTGGTGAAGGTGCTGCACAGCGATATCAGCACGAAGATCATCATGGCCGTCAGGGCATAGTCCAGCTTGAACTGGGAAAACCGGTTCAAGGCATCCGATGCCACCGCGCCAAACACCGCGCCGACGATCCAGCTGGCATGGCAATAGGTATTGAACTGCAGCAAATAACCCGGTGAGGTCGGCTTGCCGTTCTCCAGGCGTTGGCTGTGAAAGGCAAAGGACTCATCGGTCAGGCCGAATGCGTACAGCAGCTTCTGCGGCTTGCTGATCGGCAGTTGCGCGCTGCGTTTGGACATGTACATCGCCATCAGCATGTGCCGCGAATTGATCAGCAAAGTCGACAAGGCGATGGTGATCAGCGGTGCGCTGGTGGTCATCAGTGCCAGTGCGGCGAACTGCGCCGCACCGGCGTAGACGAATAGGCACATGGCGGCCGGCAGCCACAAGGGCAGGCCGGCGTTGATGCACATGACACCAAACACGAAACTGACGACGAAATAGCCGGTAACGATCGGCAGGGCGTCGACCAGGCTTTCCTTGCGCGAGGTGGTTAGCAGCACCGACGAGGTCACAGGTCGACCTCGCAGGTGATTTCACCACGGGTTTGCAGGAAACCTTGCTTCTGCCAGAAGCTCAGTGCGTTGGTGTTGTCATTCTCGACGAACAGAAACACCCGACGAATGCCGTGCTGGCGGAAATCGCTGAGTATCGAGTTGGCCAATGAGGTGCCGATCCTGCTCTGGCGATAGTCCGGCGCCACCGCCATGTGATTGATGGTGCCCCGTGTGCCCATCAAGCCCCCTGCGACCGCACCGACGATGGTGCCAGTGTGGTTTTCAGCCATGTAGCAATAGGTATGCTCCGAGCCGAGCAAGCCTTTGAGCAGCCCCTCATCCTGCCAGTCGCAGAATGAGGTCTCCTCGAAGCGACGGAAGAAGTCGACGATCTTGCGGGCATGGAAAGGCGTGGCTTTCTTGATGCTCAGGCCATTGATGTGTTCACTCGGAAACAACTTCGGCACCGGGCCGATGTAACTAGTCGATAATGTCATGCTCGCTGCCCGGTCGAGAGAAGGAAATTGCAATGATCTGCCGATAGCCCATTTCCGAAGGGCTCGGGTTGATCGCCGGAGTGACATAGTGTTGCAGTTCGCGGTCGAGGAAGTAAGTGGTGTCGAGAATGTTCAGGTAGGTGCCGGAGTCGATCACATTCGACTGTTTGTCATAGATGTTGCTGGTAGCGCCCTCGACGTTGTGACGGCCCCAGAAGTGCACGCCGCTGAACGGATAACCGTCGCAGTGAATACCTTCAGGGGTAATTTCGATCTGCGCCCCCGGTTTGATTTCGATACGGATCTGGTGCACTTGGCACTGCCAGGTGACCGTGTGCAGTTCTTCAGGCAATACCGCCTTGTACACGTCGAAATCCAGGCGAATCAACGCGCGCAGAATCGGTGAGTTGAACACATCGGCACTGATGTCATCGAAATGACGTGCCATGCCACCGACATAGTTGTTGTGCGCTTCGGATTGTTCGTAGGCGCGGTGATTGAGTTGGCACAGTTCGCCGGTGACCGGGTTGAAGTCGAAGTCGCTGTAACGGCGATAGCGGGTGCCTTTTTCGGCCTGGCCGTAATAACGGTCGACGCCCATGGTTTCCCAACTTTTGGAAAACTCGACAAACTCGTTGAAGCCCCCGTTCAACACATAATCGCTGCCCAGGACGTTAACGGTCTTGTTTTGTCGCAGGGCCGTATCGATGTTTCTATTCAGTGTCAGCATGGCAAATCTCTTTTTATGTAAAAGCTGCCAAAAATCTAACAGTTGAATCGCCCGCCGAAACTTCACTTTTTTTTGACGTGCCTCAACCGTTGCTTGCTACCCAGACGGCGTGCACCGTTATCGGGCAGACAGTGCTGGCGGTTGTGCGATATCCTCATGCCTTTCGTTGACGGCCTGCGTCAACGGAACGGGAGGGAGAGTGAATGGACATCAAGGTGCTTAAAAACATCGTGACCGTAGCCCGCACGGGCTCTATCACCGATGCGGCCGAACAGGTACACGTCACGGTCCAGGCCTTGGCTGCTCAGTTGAAAAAGCTCGAAGATCATTGCGGCTTCAAATTGTTCGACCGGACCAACAAAGGGGTATCGCTGACCCAGGAGGGCATGGGCATCCTGCCGCATGTCCTGGAAATCGTGCGTTCATCCGAGCGCATGCAGTTGAAGATCAATCAGCTGCGCCAGAGCCGCAACCAGCGCCTGCCGTTGCGGGTTGCCTTGAACAGCACGCTGTCGATGGAAATCAACCAGCAGATAATGGGCGCCGTGGTCAGCAAGTTGTCTGGCTACAATCCGATCTTCAGTTGCTCGGAGTCGCCCGACAACCTGGTCAAGCTGGCCAAGGACGAAGCAGACATGGTGGTGGTGCTGGGCGACAGCATGGGTGAAAACTACCATTCGGTACCGCTGAAGGGCTTGCGCATCGAAGTCGTTGCCTCGTCAACCAGCAATGACCGCTCAGCGCCGTGCGCGGTGATCAAGCCTTTGCCGGAATGCCCGTATCATTCGATCTTTACCCGCTTCGCCGAGCGCCGGCCAGGCATGCTGGACGGGGCAACCGTGTTCCATTCCGGCAGCGAGATCGTCAGCGTATCGATGATCAAGAGTTTTGGCGGCGTGGGCGTGCTGTCGCGGGCGGTTGCCGAGGCCAATGACCTGTTCATCTGGCCGGGTTTCTCCGACTTTCTCGATGTTTACCTGGTCATGAAAGAACCGTGGATCATCGAAGAGGAGTTCCCGCTGTTCTGCGCGGTCCCCACACCCATCCGTAGCCTGGACGCCATCAGCGCCTGACCTTGCTGCGCCGGGCGCATAAGCCACGGGAAGCCTCTCGTGGCGCAGATCGACCAGCTGGCCGACGGTGACTAGGCGAGCACATGAATGCGCCGGGGTATGAGGCCGAAGTGTTCTTCCGTTCTTCAGGCGAGCCGCAGATTGTGGCGCACAACTGCGTGTTTCATCATCTGGCCAAGGCGCATCCGGTGGTGTGTGAGCTGGACCTGGCCTTGATCGGCACGCTTGGCGGCCCCGAGGCAAGTCATGAGGAATGCATGCTCAGGGGCGGGCAGGTGTGTCGCTTTGCTCTGCGCAAGGATCAGCATTGAGGTTGCCTGTACCGGCCTCTTCGCGGGGCAAGCCCGCTCCTATGTGATCCCTTGTAGGAGCAGGCTTGCCCCGCGAAAGGGCCGGCACAGGAAAAATCAGTTCTGCCGTAGAATGCAGTCAAGCAACCCAGGAAACCGCTCGCCCAGCATTTCGCTGCGCAGCGAATTCATGTGGGTGGTGCCGACATTGCGGGTATGCACCAACCCCGCATCACGCAACACGCGGAAATGGTGCGACATGCTCGACTTCGGCCGCCCGCCATCGAGCTCGCCGCAGCTGGCCTCGGCCACGCCGGCCAGGTGGCGGACGATGCCCAGGCGCACCGGGTCGCTCAGGGCGTAGAGTACGCGCTCGAGAATCAGGTCTTCAGGGTTGGGGTGTTGGTAGGCTCGCATGGCCGACATGATAACGGGGGTTTCATTAATTGCCATAGTTCGATTATGATCGAACAATCGTATCCAGATGATCCGGAGCTGCCCATGTCTGCCCTGTTCCAACCCTACACCCTCAAAGATGTCACTTTGCGCAACCGCATCGCCATCCCGCCGATGTGCCAGTACATGGCCGAGGACGGCATGATCAACGACTGGCACCATGTGCACTTGGCTGGCCTGGCCCGTGGCGGTGCCGGCCTGCTGGTGGTCGAGGCCACCGCCGTGGCGCCGGAAGGGCGCATTACCCCCGGTTGCGCCGGGATCTGGAGCGACGCCCATGCCCAGGCCTTCGTGCCGGTGGTGCAGGCGATCAAGGCCGCAGGCTCGGTGCCGGGTATCCAGATTGCCCACGCCGGGCGCAAGGCCAGCGCCAACCGCCCATGGGAAGGGGATGACCACATCGCCGGCGACGATACCCGCGGCTGGGACACCATTGCGCCGTCGGCCATCGCCTTTGGCGCGCACCTGCCGAAAGTACCGCGCGCGATGACCCTGGACGACATCGCCCGGGTCAAACAGGATTTCGTCGACGCCGCGCGCCGTGCGCGTGATGCCGGTTTCGAGTGGATCGAGCTGCATTTCGCCCACGGCTACCTGGGGCAGAGCTTCTTCTCCGAGCACTCCAACCAGCGCACCGATGCCTACGGTGGCAGCTTCGACAACCGCAGCCGTTTCCTGCTGGAAACCCTGGCCGCTGTGCGTGAGGTCTGGCCGGAGAACCTGCCGCTGACCGCGCGCTTTGGTGTGCTGGAGTATGACGGTCGCGATGAGCAGACCCTGGAAGAGTCGATTGAACTGGCGCGCCGCTTCAAGGCGGGCGGGTTGGACCTGCTGAGCGTCAGTGTCGGTTTCACCATTCCTGAAACCAACATTCCTTGGGGCCCTGCATTCATGGGCCCGATTGCCGAGCGCGTTCGTCGTGAGGCAGGGCTGCCGGTGACCTCGGCGTGGGGCTTTGGCACGCCGCAGCTCGCCGAGGAAGCGCTGCAGTCACGTCAGCTGGACCTGGTATCGGTTGGCCGTGCGCACCTGGCCGACCCGCACTGGGCGTACTTCGCAGCCAAGGAGCTGGGCGTGGACAAGGCCTCCTGGACCTTGCCAGCACCGTATGCGCACTGGCTCGAGCGTTATCGCTGAGCCTTGAAGCAGCCCCACAGGCACTACCGCGCTTGTGGGGCGCAGGTTATTCGCCGATGCGCCAGCCAACCTGGCGCATCGCGCTCAGCAAGCGTTGCCCACCCAACCCCGGCACCAGCACCCCATCCGCTGTAAGCATGTCTTCGCCTGCAACCAGTGCGTTGACGATCGCCTCCTCCACCGCCTCAGCCGCCGCCATGAAAAGCGGCGTGATATGGTCATTGGCGAGCATCTGTACCGGCTGACTGAATGGCACCCCTTTGCGTCCATAGGCCGCAGGGGGAAGTTGCTGGTCGGCAGTGGAAAACGCCACGAACAGATCGCCGCTGGCATCTTCGGTACCGCCCCCGGTCCGGGCGATGCCGATCGAAGCCCGCTGCGCCAGACGCTGGCACTGGTGGGGTAGCAACGGGGCATCGGTGGCGATGATCACCACGATCGAGCCCATGCCCGGCTCGCCCCGTTCGGCGAAGGGTGAGGGGATCTCGTCGAGCACCCGGCCGACCGGGTAACCATCGACCCGCAGCTCCCGCCGTTGGCCGTGGTTGGCCTGCAACAGCACGCCCACCGTCCAGCCCCCCTGGTCAGGTGGCAGGCGCCGTGAAGCCGTGCCGATACCACCCTTGAACTCATGGCAGATCATGCCGGTGCCACCGCCCACCGCACCTTCGGCAACTGGCCCGGACTCGGCGCGGGCCAGCGCTTCGTTCACCTGGTCGGGCCCTACGTGCTGGCCCCAGATATCGTTGAGCAGGCCGTCGTAGGTCTCCAGCACCACGGGCATGCACCAGTACACCGACGGGTCGGCCAGGGTGTCGCGTTCTGCGGTGATCAGTGCGTCGCGCACCACCCCGACACTGTGGGTGTTGGTGATGGCAATCGGGGTAGTCAGCAGGCCGGCTTCGCGGATCCACTCAAGGCCTGTGGCGTCGCCGTTGCCGTTGAGTACGTGGACCCCGGCAAAGCAAGGCGCCAGGCGGGCCGCTGCCGGGCGTGGCTGGATCACCGTCACGCCGGTGCGGACCTGTTTGTCGGCACTGTCGGCCATCAAGGTGCTGTGGCCGACTCGGATGCCGGGTACATCGGTGATGGCGTTGAATTGACCGGGCACGCCATGGCCCAGGGTGATACCAAGTTGACGAGCGCGCATAAGGACTCCTGTGGGTCAGAGCGTTGTGAGTCAGAGCTTCTGGAAGGCTGGGCTGAACTTGCCGTAGGTGCTATAGAGCATCACCGAGACGGCCAGCAGTACAAGAATGATGAGAATGTCACGAAGGGGGGCGCCAAGCAGGCCGCTGAGCAGCAGGTAACCCGCGCCGACCACCGCCAGCAGCGCTGGCGCCGGCCACAAGGGCATGCGATAGGGGTGTTCGCGGTCGCTGCGCAGCACACGGCTGAACAGAGCGCACAGCGCGACCGCCAGGTACACCATCAGGAGCAGCAGCACGGTGAACGAGGTCATCTCTTCCAGATTGGAGCTGAAGCTCAGGGCAGCGGACGGTATGGCCAGCAGCAGGGTGGCCAGCCAGGGCGAATCCCAGCGTGGGTGGATGCGGGTGAACAGGCGGTTCAGGGTAGGCGTCCACAGCTGATCGCGGCCACTGCTGAAGATCACCCGGCCAGACTGGATGACGATGGCGATGATGGCATTGAAAACCGAAAGGAAAATGCCCGCGCTCACTAGCCGTGACAGCGTCGGGTTGCCGTGGGCGTTGAGCAGGTAGCCGATCGGGTCGCTGCTGGCCAGCATCGCCTCCAGCGATGGCGCGCCCAGCAACAACGCGCAGATGGGTATCAGCTCGATGGCCACCACCAGCGCCAGGGACCAGAGCACTGCCCGATGGGTGCTGCGGCCACCGTCCTTCATGTCTTCGGCCAGTACCACGGCGGCGCCGAAGCCGTTGTAGGCGAACAGGGCCGTGCCGATCGAGGCGAACACCAGCGCCCAGGGGGTAGCGCTGAGCAGGCCGTGGTCGATGTGCTGGGGCGTGATCAACACGCTCAGCGGCTGGCTCACGTTACCCAAGCCCAGCGCCACGATGACCAGCACCGCCGCCATTTCGCATAACAGGAACACGCCCGTGACCCAGGCGTTGAGGCGGATATTGAGGATGCCGAGGGCATAGCTGCCGGTGACGATCGCCAGGGCCACGGTCTGGGTATCGAAGGCCGTGCCCAGGGCGTTGTTCAGGTAGGTCGCGGCCCCGGTGGCCAGCACCGGTGGAATGAACAGCAGCGAGACCAGCACCGTGAGGAAGGTGGCGTAGCCGGCTATGCCGCCGAACACGCGCTTGGCATACACATACTCGCCGCCAGCAGAACTGTGGGCCCGGCCCAGCTCGGCATAGCACCAGGCGAACATCAGTGCCAGCGCTGCTGCCAATACGAAGGCCAGCACGGCACCGCTGCCGGCCTGGGCAATGGCGAAGGGTGCAATCACGAACACGGAACTGGCCGGAGTCACCGCCGAAACGGTGATCGCGACCACATCGAGCATGCCCAGGCTGGGCTTTAGCGCACTGTCGTGCATGTCGTTTTCCTCGAATTGTTATTGGGGGTTGAGGCAGTGACGAAAGGCGCGAACACCCGCGGATGGGGTGCTGCATGGGCTGCAATCTAGGCCTGGTGCTGTGGCCGGCCAATTACCATTTGGGGTTACGCCCCTTGACGCGGGCGCTGCAAAGGAGGGAAATCGCATCACCTTTTCAGGGGAGCCGGCACGGTGCACAACGTTTTTCATGAAGTCGGCATGCATGCCAATCTTGGCCGTACCATCGAACAGATCGGTCAGCCACGCTTCTGGAAGCAACTGATCCTGTTGCTGCATCGCTGGTTGCCGTTCGATAACGCCCTGGCGGCGTACTACCCCGGCAGCGGTACCCCCGTGGTGCTGGAAGAGCACGATGCAACGCCGCAGGCAGGGCCGGTGGCAATGTCCTTGTACCTGAGCGGGCTGTATCAGCTCGACCCGTTCTACCTGGCGTGCCAGGACGGTGTGGGCAGTGGCCTGTATCGGCTCGACGAGGTGGCGCCGGACCAGTTCCACCAGAGCGAGTACTACATCAGCTGGTTCCAGGCCCATGTGCTGGCGGATGAGGTGCAGTTCATCCTGCAGCTCCCAGGCCAGGGCGCGCTGAGCTTGTCGCTGGGGCGGGGGGAGGCCTTTGATGACGAGCAGTGCGGCTTGCTGGCGATGCTCTGCCCGTGGGTGCTGGCGCTGATGCAGCAACATTGGCAGGCCGGTAGCAAGCGCGTGCTGGCGCAGGATGAGCCGGTGGCGGTGCAGGTGCGTGATGCCCTCAGCCAGTTCGGCGCTGGGGTGTTGTCCGAGCGCGAGCTGGAGATTGCCCGGCTGATCTTGCGCGGGTTTTCCTCGAAGGCCATGGCCGAGCGCCTGGCGATTTCACCCGAGACGATCAAGGTTCATCGTCGCCACCTGTATGCCAAGCTGGATATCTCTTCACAGCCAGAGCTGTTTTCATTGTTCCTGCAATCGTTGGGGCACGACCCGCAGCACCCTTGAGTGCCGAGCGTACCCCTGCGCATCAGAAGCGATCCAGCCGGTAGGCCCCCAGGTCGGGGGCGCTGGCCTGCGCAGCCAGATGCCCCACCCATTCCGCGGTCACCGCTGCCTGGGTCAAGCCCAGATGCTGATGCCCGAACGCCAGCAGCACCCGCCCATCACACACCCGGTCGATCACCGGCAACGAGTCCGGCAACGATGGCCTGAAACCCATCCATGGCGTCGCGCCTTCAACGCTCAGGTCCTGGTGGAACAAGCCCTTGCTCAACCGGTGCAACTGCCACGCCCGCTGCATGCTGGGCGGTGCATCGAGGCCGGCGAACTCTACCGTGCCGGCCAGGCGCAACCCGCCAGCCATGGGCGTCATGATGAACTTGCGCTCCAGCGAGGTGACCGCGAACGGCAGGCGCTGCTGCTCCTGCGGCAGCATCAGGTGATAGCCGCGCTCGGTGTCCAGCGGTACGCGCTTGCCGGTCAGCGCTGCCGTCAGCTGTGCAGAATGTGCGCCGCAACTGAGCAGCACCTGGCGCGCCTTGAACGTCCCCTGGTCACTGGCCAGTCTGACCCCGTCGCCCTGCACTTGCCCACCCGAAACCCGCGCCTGGACAAAACGCACACCGCTGGCTTTGGCCGCCTCGAACAGCGCGCAGACCACCTGGTACGGGTCGATGAAGTGCCCGGTACGCGGGAAGAACAAACCGCCCAACAGCGCAGGGTTCAGTTGCGGCGCTGCCTCGCGCACGTGCTCGGCCGACCAGAAATCCACCGCCACGTCCTGTTGCTGCATGCGCGCCTGCAAGGCTTGCAACGCCTGACGCGACTCGGGCCGCTCGAACACCAGCAACGAGCCATCTGCCTTGAACAGCTCGCTGCGCCCGATCGAGCCCAGCAAGCGCTGCCAGGCCCCCAGGCTGCCTTCGTTCAATGCCCGGATACCGGCCACGCTGCGCCGGAATGGCGCCGGGCGCAGGTTGAGCAGCAGCCGGGTGAACCACGGCATGGCCTTGGGCAGGTACTTCCAGTCCAGGCGCAGCGGGCCCATCGGGTCGAGCAGCATGCGCGGCAGGCGCTTGAGGATCGACAGGTCGGCGATCGGAAACACCTGCTCGGTGGCCAGGTGCCCGGCGTTGCCGTACGAGGCACCCTGGCCGGGCGCCTGCTGATCGAGCAGCAGCACCCGACGGCCCTGGCGGGCCAGTTGCAGGGCGCAGGCCACGCCGACGATGCCGGCGCCGACCACAGCGATATCGGTTTCAGGGGTGTCGACCATGCTCAGGCTTCCCGCTGACCGTCGAGCAAGCGCCGCAGCTGCAGCGGGTTGCCGTGCTTGAGTGCCTGCGGCAGCAGGGCATCGGGGAAGTCCTGGTAGCACACCGGGCGCAGGAAGCGCAGGATCGCCGCCGTGCCGACCGAGGTGGTGCGGGCATCGGAGGTGGCCGGGAACGGCCCGCCGTGGACCATCGCATCACACACCTCGACACCGGTCGGCCAGCCGTTGACCAGGATGCGCCCGGCCTTGCGTTCCAGGGTCGGCAGCAGGGCTTGGGCGCTGTCGATGTCGGCATCGTCCAGTTGCAGCGTGGCGGTCAGCTGGCCCTCAAGGTGCTCGGCCACCTGGCGGACCTGCTCGTCGCTGGCGCAGGCCACCACCAGCGAAGCGGCGCCAAACACCTCGGCCTGCAACGCTGGGTCGCTGAGAAACGCTTCGGCCTGAGTCACGAACAGCTGCGCCTGGCATTGGTTCGGCCCTTGCTGCGCCTGGCCGCTGGCGGCTACCGTAGCGTTGGCGTTGTTGACCAAGGCGCCGACGCCAGCGGCATAGGCGCTGGCAATGCCCGGGGTGAGCATGGTCTGCGCGGCAGCCTGGCGCACATGTTCGCTGGCCGCCTCGATGAAGCGCTGTAGCGCCGGCCCCTGGCGGGCGATCACCAGGCCTGGATTGGTGCAGAATTGCCCGGCGCCCTGGGTCAGCGAGGCGACGAAGCCTTGTGCCAGTGCTGCGCCACGGGCCTGCAGCGCGGCGTCGAAGAGAAACACCGGGTTGATCGAGCTCATCTCGGCATACACCGGAATTGGCTCCGGACGTGCCTGGGCCGCCTGGCACAGAGCAATACCGCCGCTGCGCGAGCCGGTGAAACCGACCGCTTTGATGCGTGGGTCGCTGACCAGAGCGATGCCGACCTCGCGGCCGGCACCATACAGCAACGAGAACACGCCCTCAGGCAGGCCGCAGTGTTTGACCGCGCGGGCCACGGCCTGGCCGACCAGTTCGCTGGTGCCAGGGTGCGCGGCGTGGGCCTTGACCACCACCGGGCAACCGGCGGCCAGTGCCGAGGCGGTGTCGCCGCCTGCCACCGAGAATGCCAGCGGGAAGTTGCTGGCGCCGAACACCGCCACCGGGCCCAGGGCCACCTGGCGCTGGCGCAGGTCGGCGCGCGGCAGCGGCTGGCGTTCGGGCAGGGCATTGTCGACCCGCACATCGAGCCATTCGCCGCTGCGGACCACCCGGGCAAAGGTGCGCAGTTGCGTGCAGGTGCGACCACGTTCGCCCTGGATGCGCGCTTTGGGCAGGCCGCTTTCGGCCACGGCGCGGTCGATCAGTGCATCGCCCAGCGCTTCGATTTCGCTGGCGATGGTTTCGAGGAAACTGGCGCGCTGTTCCAGCGCGGTTTCGCGGTAGGCGTCGAACGCCGCCCAGGCCAGTGCGCAGGCCTGGGCCACGTGTTCGCCGGTGCCGCCGGCATAGGCGGGTTCGAGGGCCTGGTTGGTGGCCGGGTCGATGGCGCGGATCGCGTCGCGGCTGCCGGGTACGGCGCGCTGGCCGATCAGCAGGTTGCCTGTCAGGGTCATGGGGCGTCCTTCTTTCAGGAGAAGATCTTGAAACTGAGGTGATCCCTGTAGGAGCGGCGGTGCGGCGATCCGACTTGCCCCGCGAAGAAGGCGACGCGGAGCATCGCACCGGCTTTGCCGGTGTTCGCGGGGCAAGCTCGCCTCTACACAGGGCGTGCGTTGTTTCTTATGCCAAGTTCTGCTCAGCCGACCAGTTGGCGTACCACTTGCGGAACAGCGCGTACTGCTGCTCGGCATAGTTGCGCTGGGCATCGGTGAGCACGTCGGTTTCGTTGAAGTGCAGGCTGTACTCGGTGTCGCCGTTGAGCACCATCAGGTGCTTGTAGTACAGCACCAGGTCGCAGCCTTCATCGAACGACGACAACACCGCCAACGCTGCTTCCAGTTCGCGTGCCAGGCGGCGGGCCTTGGCGTCGCCCTTGGCGGCCTGCTTGCTCAGGCTCACCAGCTGCAGCACTTCACGCGGCAGGGCGTTGCCGATACCGGTGATGGCACCGGTGGCGGCGCAGTTGACGAAGCCATGCACCACCTGGGTGTCGACGCCGACCATCAGGGTCACGTCGTCATCCTTCGAGGTGATGTGCTCGGCGGCGTAGCGCAGGTCGGCACCGCCGCCGAACTCCTTGAAACCGATCAGGTTGGGGAATTCGCGACGCAGTTCGAAGAACAGGTCGGCGCGGGTGGCGAAGCCGTAGTAGGGGCTGTTGTAGATCACCGCCGGCAGCTTCGGCGCGGCGGCGAGAATGGCCGAGAAGTGGTGTTTCTGGGCGATCAGCGAAGCACCGCGGCTGAGCACACGGGGGATGACCATCAGGCCGGCGGCACCCACCTTGGCGGCGTGGGCCGCGTGGGCGACGGCTTCGCGGGTGTTCACCGCACCAGTGCCGACGATGGTCGGGATGCCGGCGGCCACCAGGCGGGCCACGCCTTCCTGGCGTTCGGCTTCGGTCAGCAGCGGCCAGTCGCCCATCGAACCGCAGTAGACCACGGCGCTCATGCCGGCTTCGATCAGCTCGCGGCCCTTGCGCACCAGGGCGTCGAAGTCCGGCTTGCGCGCGGCGGTGCATGGGGTCATCAGGGCAGGCATGGTGCCGGTGAAGATGTTGTCAGTCATTGTTGTCACTCCTGGCGATATTCAGTGGTTTAAAAAGCCGGGTTCAAATGCCCCAGGCGAATGGATCCCGTTCGTCGATCAGCAGGGTGCTGTCGGCGGTCATGTAGGCGCGGCCGGTGATGAACGGGCGAATGCGCTCGCCGTCGCGCTCGTAGCGGCCGTGGAACTGGCTGCCGGTGATGCTGGCCTGGACCCAGGTCTGGCCTTCCTCAAGCTTGCCGTCGGCGGCCAGGCACGCCAGCTTGGCGCTGGTGCCGGTGCCACAGGGCGAGCGGTCGTAGGCCTTGCCCGGGCACATGACGAAGTTGCGACTGTCGGCATGGGCGTCGTCGGCGAACAGTTCGACATGGTCGATCGGCGCACCGTGCTCGCCGGTGATGCCTTGGGCGTCGAGGGCCTTGAGCATGGCCCAGGTGTACTCGGTGAGGGCTTCGCGGTTGTCCAGTTCGATGCGCTGGCCGTGCTCGGAGACCAAGAAGAACCAGTTGCCGCCCCAGGCGATGTCGCCGCGCACCACACCATGGCCGGGCACCTCCACCGCCACTTGCTGGCGATAGCGGTAGGACGGCACGTTGCCGACGGTGATGGCGCCGTCTTCATGCAGGGTGGCGCTAACTTGGCCGACCGGGGTGTCGATCTTGTGCACGCCGGGTTCGATCAGGCCCAGGTGCTGCAGCGAGGCCACCAGGCCGATGGTGCCGTGGCCGCACATGTTCAGGTAGCCGGCGTTGTTGAAGAAGATCACCCCGCAAGTGGCGTCGGCCGATACCGGTGGGCAATACAGCGCGCCGACCAGCACATCGTTGCCGCGCGGTTCCAGCAGGCAGGCACGGCGCCATTGGTCGTGCAGCTCGCGCAATTCGTCGCGCTGCTCGACCATGCTGCGCCCCTGCAGCGGCGGGAAGCCTTTCATTACCAGGCGGGTTGGTTCGCCGCCGGTATGCGAGTCGATGACGTGAATCTGTTTCATGGGCTTGTCCATTGCTGATGGGATCAGGAGGCGACGGCAGGGCGGCCGCTGTAGGTTTCAGCCGAGGCTTCGCTTTCATCCTCGCCTTCCAGGTGCACCAGGTGAGCCGGCACGCCGGTGGCTGCGCCCCAGTAGTAGATGCCCAGGGCGCAGACGGCCACGGCCAGGGTGTCGAACGGGTGGCCGAGCACGCCCAGGCCGCCGAAGCTGCCCAGCCACGACAGAAGGATGGTCACGGCGTAGAAGCCGATCAGCCAGGCCGCCGAACGCACTTGCTGGGCCAGCGACAGGTGCTGGGTCGGGACGAAGCGGCCGCACAGCAGGTACAGCACGAACATCACGATCTGCAGGGCCAGCAGCCAGGACACGGTGCTCCAGCCCGACCAGTAGACGATCAGTGCGGCGATGATGAACGACAGCGGGCCGAGCACGCTCATGCCCTTGACCCGGAATGGGCGTGGCATGTCTGGCGCATTGCGGCGCAGGGCGGCGACGGTGACCGGCGCCACGGCGTAGCTCAGGACCAAAGCGGCGGACACCACGTTGATCAGCGCTTCCCAGGAAGGGAATGGCAGGGTCCAGAACACCGACAGGGCGAAGGTCAGCCACAGCGCCGGGCGCGGGATGCCCGACTCGGCGTCGATGCGGGTGAAGTACTTGAAGAAGGTGCCGGTCTGCGCCCAGCCATAGACCACGCGCGGGGTGGCGTTCATGTAGATGTTGCCGCAGCCGCTGGGGGAGATCACCGCATCGGCAACCACCAGGTAGGCCAGCCAGCCCACGCCAAGGGCCAGGGCGATGTCACGGTAGGGCAGGGCCAGTTCCTTGGTCACCGCGGCCCAGCCGTTGGTGAGCATTTCGGTCGGCACGCTGCCGAGGAAAGCCAGTTGCAGCAGGGCGTAGATTGCGGTGGACAACAGCACCGAGAGGATCAGTGCGATCGGGATGGTGCGCTGCGGGTTCTTCACTTCGCTGGCCACCGAGATGATCGGCGTCAGCCCCAGGTAGGCGAAGATGATGCCACCCGCCGACACCGCCATTTCCACGCCAGACAGGCCGAACGGGGCGAAGCCCTGGACCTCGAAGTTTTCTGGCTTGAAGAAGGTGAACAGCACGCCGATCACCAGCAGCGGGACGATGAACTTGAACACGCTGACCAGGTTGTTGGCCTTGGCGAAGGTCTTCACGCTGCGGTAGTTGAGAAAGAAGAACAGCCCCAGCAAGGCGAACTGCACCAGCCAGCCGAGCACCGTCGGGTCGCTGGAGCCGGCCTTGGTCAGCTCGGGGAACCAGGCTGCGGCGTACTGGCGCGAGGCGACCACTTCGATGGCGATCAGGCTGGAGAAGGCGATCAGGGTGATGAAGCCCATCAGGTAGCCGAGCAGCGGGCCGTGCGAGTAAACCGGGTAGCGCACCACGCCACCGGCCCGCGGCAGGGCGGCACCAAGTTCGCAATAGACGATGCCCAGCAGCAACACGGCGAAGCCGCCGAGGAACCAGGAGAGAATACCGGCCGGCCCGGCGATGGCCGAGACGTGGCTGGCGGCGAACAGCCAGCCGGAGCCGAAGATGGCGCCGAGGCCGATGAAGGTGAGGTCGAGCAATGACAGCTGTTTCTTGAATTTGCCTGACATGGGTGCGCCTTTTTGTAGGTTTTGGATAGGCAGGTCTGATGTCACGTGATGCGGCTTTTTACGGCCGCGCTCTTGTAGGTCTTGGGCGGCTTGCGTGGGGCATAGAGTGGACCTGAACGGGGCGGGGGTTCTTGATGGTTTTCTGCAGGCGGGATGACGAAATCGGCACAGTTGTAATAAATACTGGCGCAGAAGCCGGTTGAATGATTAGGCTGCAGGCCTTGCTGTATAAGGGGTTTAGAAGTTTTTTTGCATTGATGGCCCTTTCGCGGGGCAAGCCCGCTCCTACAGGAAATGCACAAGACCAAAGGGCAGTGGTGTACCTGTAGGAGCGGGCTTGTCCCGCGAAAGGGCCAGTAGCATCAACCAAGAGCATGCAGATGACACAAGACTCCCTGGCAACCCTGTACCAGTCCCTAGACCAGCACCGCCCGGCCACACTCGAAGCCCTGCTGGCCGGTGTTTCGCTGCTGCTACCGATCCTCGACGCGATCCCTAACGCCGCGATCTTCATCAAGGACCCAGCTGCCCGCTATGTGCTGGCCAACACCACGCTGGTCCAGCGTTGTGGCCTCAAGCGCCTGCAGCCGCTACTGGGCAAGACCAGCGCCGAGGTGTTCCCGGCGCAACTGGGCCCCGGCTATACCGAGCAGGATCGCCGCGTGCTCAAGGATGGGCTGGTGCTGGAAGATCAGCTCGAACTGCACCTGTACGGCAGCCGTGAACCGGGCTGGTGCCTGACCCACAAGCGCCCGCTGCGCAATCCGGCGGGCGAGATCATCGGCCTGGTAGGCATCTCCGTCGACCTGCAGTCCGCCGCCGACACCCACCCCGCCTATCAGCGCCTGGCGGCCGTGGACGAGCACATCCGTCGGCATTTCCACCAGCCCATCAGCATGAATGAGTTGACCCGCATAGCCGGGATTTCCGTGGCGCAGCTGGAGCGCTACTGCAAGCGGGTGTTCCACCTCACCCCGCGGCAGATGATCCACAAGGCACGCCTGGAGCACGCCCACCGGCTGCTGCATTCTGATTTGCCGATCACCGAAGTGGCGCTGCGCTGCGGCTACACCGACCACAGCGCGTTTAGCCGCCAGTTCAAGCAATTGACCGGTTTCACTCCGCGTCAGTACCGCCAGGCAACGGCGAATCAGGCGGATTGAAACAGCCGTTTGGCTTCGTCGAAGCACTGCTCGGCAATCGCCGAGCGTGGCTCGCTGCGGCGCAGCAGCAGGCCGACCGGGCTGTGAATGCTGGCGTCGGTGATCGGGAGGATGCGCATGTGTTCGCTGAGGTCTTCCAGGCCGCAACCGAGTGGCATGATTGCGCAGCACACGCCGGTGTTGATGGCCTGCACCAGCTGGAAGGTCGAGTCGCTTTCCAGCACGGCATTGGGCTCGAGGCCGCGGCTGCGGAAGCTCAGGTCCAGTGACTGACGGTAGTGCATGCCCTTGCTCAGCAGGCCCAGGGGAATGTCGGCGAGTTCGTCCCAGCGCAGGCAGTCGGTGTCGAACTGGAAGTGCTGGGTGTCGAACAGCAGGCCCATGGTGGTGGTGCCCAGTTCGATCACTTCGAAGAAGTTGGCGTTGACCTGGTCGAGGTAGCAGATGCCAAGGTCGAGCTGGTTGCGGCTCAGGCCGTCCATGATCTGCTCGGTGCTGTGCGAACTGAGCTGGAACTGCAGTTCGGGGTACTTCTCGCGCAGCGGCAGCAGCAGGTGCATGGGGTTGAAGCTGGCCAGCGGCACGGTGCCCAGGCGCAGGCTACCGACCACCTGGCCACGGCAACTGGCGGCCTCGGCCTGCAGGCCGTCATGGGCGGCGAGCAGGGTGCGGGCCCAGGCCAGGATGCGCTCGCCTGCCTCGGTGAAACCCTCGAAGCGCTGGCCGCGCTTGACCAGCACCAGGTCCAGTTCGTCTTCCAGGTTGCGCAGGCGCATGGACAGGGTCGGCTGGGTGATATGGCACAGCGCCGCCGCCTGGCCGAAGTGGCGGGTCTGGTCGAGGGCGATGAGGAACTTGAGCTGCTTGATGTCCATGGAAGTGCCTGGGGTCTGTTTGTGCAGACCTTAACCCACGTCTGCGATAGATGTCATTGATCGGCCGGTTCGCCATTTCGATTGGACGCTGATCAGGCTTGCCTCTAGCGTGACGACAATGCCATTCAAGGAGCTTCACCGTGCGCGTCCAACCCGATGCGGTTTTCGTACCGCTGAATATCGCCGTGCTGACCGTCAGCGATACCCGTACCTACGACAACGACACCTCTGGCGATCTGCTGGCCAGCCGCTCGGTGGAGGTCGGCCATCGCCTGGCGGCGCGGGCGCTGCTCAAGGACGACCTGTACAAGATCCGCGCCCAGGTGGCGACCTGGATCGCCGATGACGACGTGCAGGTGGTGCTGATTACCGGCGGCACCGGTTTTACCGGGCGTGACAGCACGCCGGAGGCAGTGCAGTGCCTGCTGGATCGGAGCGTCGATGGCTTTGGCGAACTGTTCCGCGCCTTGTCCATTCTCGATATCGGCAGCTCGACGGTGCAGAGCAGGGCGCTGGCGGGGATTTCCAACGGCACCCTGGTGTGCTGCCTGCCCGGCTCGACCGGCGCTTGCCGTACGGCCTGGGAAGGCATTCTGGTGGAGCAGCTGGATGCGCGGCATCGGCCCTGTAATTTCGTGAAGCATCTGAAGCCTATCGAAGCCTGCGAAAGCCGCGGTTAGCCCATACCGGCCTCTTCGCGGGACAGCCCGCTCCTTCTGAGGGATGTGCTTGCCTGTAGGAGCGGGCTTGTCCCGCGAAGAGGCCATCAGCTCAATACATGATCCACCGGCAGCAACACCGGTGGCAGCGGCTCGACCCCCAGGGCCCCCAGCACATCCCGCTCCACCGTGCGCACCATGGCATCCATCGGCAGGTCGTTTTCATCCCGCCCGAACGGGTCCTCCAGTTCGTTGCCAATCGCATCCAGCCCGAAGAAGGTGTAGCCGACAATGGTGGTGAACAGTGGTGCCAGCCAACCCAGCGGTTCGGCCAGCGCAAACGGCAGCAACAGGCAGAAGATGTAGATGGTGCGGTGCAGCAGCAGGGTATAGGGGAACGGCAGTGGCGAGCCCTTGATCCGCTCGCAGGTGGCCTGCACCTCGGTCAGCCCGGCCAGACGCTGCTCCAGCAGGGTGTAGCGCCATTCGCTGATCTGCCCTTGCTCTGCCAGCCGCGAGCAGTGGCTGCCAATGTCGCGCAGGATGCCATCGCACACGTTGTGCGCGGCCACCGGAGCAGCCGCGTTCAGCCATGAGCGTGTGGCGTTCACTTCGTCCTCGTTGCGCAGCCGTGCATTCAGCCCATGGGCAAACCCGCACAGGCTGCGCAACAGCTCGGCGCGCAGTTTCTCGTCGGCGATCACCACGCTCTCGCGCACGAACGAACGGGTTTCAATGATCAGCTTGCCCCAGGCCTTGCGCCCCTCCCACCAACGGTCGTAGCAGGCGTTGTTGCGAAAGCTCATGAAGATCGACAGCGACAGGCCAAGCAAGGTGAACGGTGTGGCGCTGACCGGGTAGAAGAAAGCCGGAAAGTGCCGCTCGACCAGCACGATCAGCGCGGCGAGCAAGGTCACCATCAGGCAGCGCAGGGCAATGCGCTTGACGATCGAGCCCTTGAGGGTGAACAGCACGCGCAGCACATCGGGGCGGGGATGGACGATCATGGAGATCCAGAGGCAGCCGATCAGCCGCCGGTCATGTTCATGAAACGCAGGATCTGCACCTCGCCACCGACTTCGAAATGATGGCGGTAGGGCTTGAGGTGCAGTGAGTCACGGATGGCTTTGTCCAGCCGTGCCGCATCGCCGGGGTGGGCGCGCAGCACCTGCTTGAGGTCCATCGAGTGTTCGTTGCCCAGGCACAGCAGCAGGCGGCCTTCGACGGTCAGGCGCACGCGGTTGCAGGTGGCGCAGAAATTGTGGCTGTGCGGCGAAATGAAACCGACCCGGGTGCTGGCGGCTTCGGCCAGGCGCCAGTAGCGCGCCGGACCTTGGGAGGATTCTGTGGATTCGATCAGGGTGAAGTGCTCGGCCAGGCGCTCGCGCACCTCATCGCTGGAGCAGAACGACTCGCCGCGCTCATGTTCGTTGATCACCCCCAACGGCATCTCTTCGATAAAGGTGATGTCCAGCTCGCGGTCGATGGCGAAGCGCACCAGGTCGACCAGCTCGTGGTCGTTACGGCCCTTGAGCACCACGCAGTTGAGTTTGGTGCGCTGGAAGCCGGCCTGGCGTGCGGCGTCGATGCCGGCAATCACCTGATGCAGGTCACCCGTGCGGGTCAGTTGCTTGAAACGCTCGGCGTCGAGGCTGTCGAGGCTGATGTTCAGGCGGGTGACGCCGGCGTCGAACAGCGGCTGGGCCAGGCGCCCGAGCTGCGAGCCGTTGCTGGTCATGCACAATTCACGCAGGCCGGGCAGGGCGGCAATGCGCCCGCACAGGTCGACAATGCCCTGGCGTACCAGCGGCTCGCCACCGGTGAGGCGGATCTTGCGGGTGCCGAGGGCGACAAAGCGCTCGGCCACCTGGAACAGTTCTTCCAGGCTGAGGATCTGCTGGCGCGGCAGGAATTGCATGTCTTCGGCCATGCAGTACACGCAACGGAAGTCGCAGCGGTCTGTGACCGACATCCGCAGGTAGTCGATTTTCCGGTTGAAGCCGTCGATCAGGGCCCTGCTGTTCTGTTCCACGTTGGCGCTCGAAAGGAAGTGGGGGCTACAGGATCCAAGCTATAGCCTGTGGCCAGCCCCGTCAAATCGCTTTCCCTGACTGCTTGATCAATGTCCTCTATCACGGCTGCAGGCCAGGTGCGGCAAGGGCTACAGGGCATGATCGAGGGCGCTTATCGTGCCGTAAGGTATTTCGATTGGACGGCTCTGGGCCGGGCTCCATAGGCTGGAAAAAACACCGGGCAGATCGAATCGGTGAACATTTCCATGCCGCGTGAGGATTGACCGCATGAGCCAGGACCAACACATCAGGGACTACAAGGGCCCCGCCGCCGGCTGGGGCGCGCTGAAGAGCGTGACCAAGAGCTGGCTGGGCAGCGAGAACGCCTTCAAGAACCTGCGGGCCATGCTCAAGACCAACCAGAACGGTGGCTTCGACTGCCCGGGCTGCGCCTGGGGCGAGTCGCCGGAAGGCGACATGGTCAAGTTCTGCGAAAACGGCGCCAAGGCGGTTAACTGGGAGGCCACCGGCCGCTCGGTCGACCCGGCATTCTTTGCCAAGTACAGCGTCAGCGCGTTGCTCGACCAGACCGACTACTGGCTCGAATACCAAGGCCGCCTGACCCACCCGATGCGCTACGACGCGGCCACCGACCACTACGTCGAAACCAGTTGGCAAGAGGCTTTCGAGCTCATCGCCCAGCACTTGCACGCGCTCGACTCGGCCGACCAGGCCGAGTTCTATACCTCAGGCCGGGCCAGCAACGAGGCGGCGTTCCTTTACCAGCTGTTCGTCCGCGCCTACGGCACCAACAACTTCCCTGACTGCTCGAACATGTGCCACGAAGCCAGCGGCGCCGGCATGTCGGAAACCCTCGGGGTGGGCAAGGGCACCGTGGTGTTCCATGACCTGGAACTGGCTGACGCGATCTTCGTCATCGGCCAGAACCCCGGCACCAACCACCCGCGCATGCTCGAACCGCTGCGCGAGGCGGTCAAGCGCGGTGCCCAGGTGGTGTGCTTCAACCCGCTCAAGGAGCGTGGCCTGGAACGCTTCCAGCACCCGCAGCATCCGTTCGAAATGCTCAGCAACGGCTCCGAGCCGACCACTAGCGCTTACTTCCGCCCGGCCCTGGGCGGCGACATGGCAGCCATGCGCGGTATCGCCAAGTTCCTCTTGCAGTGGGAACGCGAAGCCCAGTCCAAGGGCGAGCCGGCGGTGTTCGACCATGCCTTCATCGCCGAGCACACCAGCGGCGTCGATGACTACCTGGCGGCGGTGGATGCCACCTCCTGGGCGCACATCGTCAAGCAGTCGGGCCTGACCCTGGCCGAGATCGAGCTGGCCGCGCGCATGTACCGCAAGGCCGAGCGGGTCATCATGTGCTGGGCCATGGGCGTCACCCAGCATCGCCATTCGGTGGCGACCGTGCAGGAAATCGTCAACCTGCAGTTGCTGCGCGGCAACGTTGGCAAGCCCGGTGCCGGCCTGTCGCCGGTGCGCGGCCATAGCAACGTACAGGGTGACCGCACCATGGGCATTGACGAGAAGCCCAATGCGGCGCTGCTCGATGCCATCGAAAAACGCTTCAAGTTCCGTGTGCCGCGCGGCCACGGGCACAACGCGGTGCTGGCGATCAAGGCCATGGAAGAAGGGAAGGCCAAGGTGTTCGTCGCCCTGGGCGGCAACTTCGCCCAAGCCACGCCGGATACCCCGCGCACCCACGCGGCGCTGCGCAACTGCGCGCTGACCGTGCAGATCTCCACCAAGCTCAACCGCTCGCACCTGGTCACCGGGCGCGATGCCCTGATCCTGCCGTGCCTGGGCCGTACCGAGATCGATATGCAGGCCGAGGGGCCGCAAGGCGTGACGGTGGAAGACACCTTCAGCATGGTGCATATCTCCAACGGCCAGCTGCGCCCGCGTTCGCCGCACATGCGTTCGGAGCCTTGGATCATCGCCGGCATGGCCAAGGCCACCTTGGGCAACCAGCCGATCGACTGGGAGTACGCGGTTGCCGACTACAACCGCATTCGCAGCATGATCGCCGACGTTATCCCGGGCTTCGCCAATTTCAACCAGCGCCTGCAGCACCCGGGTGGCTTCCACCTCGGTAACAACGCGGCGGACCGAAACTTCCGCACGGCCACACGCAAGGCTCGCTTCATGCCCCACGCGCTACCGGAGGAACTGGTCAACGCCAAGGTGCTGGCACGCGGTGACAAGCCGGACCTGATCCTGCAGACCATGCGTTCGCACGACCAGTACAACACCACGTTGTACGGGCTCGATGACCGTTATCGCGGGGTGTTCGGCCTGCGCGAGGTGGTGTTCGTCAGCGAAGCGGACATCCGCCGCCTGGGCTTCGAGCCGGGCGAGCAGGTGGACCTGGTGTCGCTGTGGGAGGATGGCGTGGAGCGGCGGGTGTCGGGCTTCCGCCTGGTGCCCTATGACATTCCGGATGGCCAGGCAGCGGCTTATTACCCCGAGACCAACCCGCTGGTGCCGCTGGAGAGTTATGGCGAGGGGACTTACACGCCGACGTCCAAGTTCATTGCGATCAAGCTGGAGAAAGCCAAGGCCGGAAATCGGATCGGGGCGGTGCTCGCTTCGGATTGATGGGCTGCCTGGGCCGGCCTCTTCGCGGCTTTAGCCGTAAAAGGGCCGGCTCCGATTCAGGGTCGATGCACCGGAAAGGCCGTGGTGTATTTCATCTGCTCCATGGCAAAACTGGAGGTGATGTTCGACAGCCCATCGGTGCTGGTGATCAGCTTCTTGTAGAAACGGTCATACGCTGCGATGTCGCCCACCACTACCCGCAGCATGTAGTCCCAGTCCCCGGACATGCGGTAGAACTCCATCACTTCCTCGAACCCCTTCACCGTCGTCGCGAACTGTTCCAGCCAGGCGCTGTCGTGGCGCTGGGTCTTGAGCTGGACGAATACAGTCAGCCCCAGCCCCAAGCGCTCGGGGTCGAGCAGGGCGACACGGCCGAGGATGTAGCCTTCTTCTTCCAGGCGCTTGACCCGCTTCCAGCACGGCGTGGTCGATAGGTTGACCGCTTCGGCCAGGTCCTTGAGCGAGATCGAGGCGTCGCGCTGCAAGAGGGTGAGGATGTGTTGGTCGAAACTGTCCATGGCAGGGCAAAACCATCGAGAAAAATTTTCCCCAGATTACCTCAGGCCTAGGAAATTTTCCTGAATTGCGCCGGCATTGCCGGCACGCCAGGTTGTTGCCATAGTTGCAGGCTTGAATCCTGCCAATGGGCCCGACCATGTCCGATAAGCCGCGTAATTTCGCCACCCGTACCATTCACGCCGGCGAGCAGTTCAGCGTTGCCGACAACGCCATCTTCCCGCCCATCTATACCGCCAGTTCCTACATCAAGCGCAGCCTCGACGATCACCCCGAATACGCTTACAGCCGTGTCGGCAACCCGACCCGGCATGCCTATGAAAGCTGTGTTGCCGCGCTGGAGGAGGGTGTCGGTGCGGTGGCCTGTGCATCGGGTGTGAATGCCACCGCCACGGTCCTGGAACTGCTGCCCAAGGACGCTCACGTGGTGGTGATGAATGGCGTATATGGCGGCACCTTTCGCATCCTCGAAGACTACCGCGGGCGTACTTCGGGCCTGACCACTACCTATGTCGACCTCAATGATGTCGAGGCGTTGGCGGCCTCGATCAAGCCAGAGACCCAGCTGATCTGGATCGAGTCACCGACCAACCCGTTGCTGCACCTGGTGGACATCAAGGCGGTGTGCGACCTGGCCCGTGCCCGCGGCATCCTCACCTGCATCGACAACACCTTCTGCTCACCGTGGAACCAGCGCCCGATCACCCTTGGCGTGGACCTGGTGATGCACTCGGCGAGCAAGTACATCGGCGGCCATTCAGACCTCACCGGGGGCGTGGTGGTCGCTGCCAATGACCAACTGCTGGCGCGGTTGCGCAAGATCAGCATGGCGGTAGGCGCGATCCAGGGGCCGTTCGACTGCTACCTGGCCCTGCGTGGGCTGAAGACCCTGGATGTGCGCATGGAGCGCCAGTGCGCCAATGCGCTGCAGGTGGCGCGCTTCCTCGAAGGCCACCCGCAGGTCGAGCAAGTGTTCTACCCGGGGCTGGAAAGCCACCCGCAGCACGACCTGTGCAAGCGGCAGATGCGCGCTGGCGGAGCGGTGGTGGCGATGAAGGTCAAGGGCGCTGATCGGGCGGCGCTCAACCGGCTGGTCGAGTCCCTGCAGATCTTCGTGCTGGCCGACTCGCTGGGCGGTGTGGAGAGCATGATCAACCACTCCTGGAGCATGTCGCACAACTCGTTGAGCCCGGCGCAGAAGGGCGAGATGGGGATCAGCGAGAACCTGTTGCGGTTGTCGGTGGGGATCGAGGATTACCGCGACCTGATCGAAGACCTGGATGGAGCCTTGAAGGCTTCAGCTGCGGTGTAAGGGCTGCTGGCCCTATCGCGAGCTGCGCTCGCTCCTACGGGGAATGTGTAATCCTGTAGGAACGAGCGCAGCTCGCGATGAGGCCGGTGACTTCAAAACATGACTATCAGGATTTCGGCGGATGGATGATCCGTTCGATCTTGTCCTTGAGCAGCAGTCTTTCCTTGCGCAGGCGGTTGACCGCCTCGTCGTTGGTGCCATTGGCCTCGGCGGCCAGCACCTCCTTGTCCTTGGTGTTGTATTCCTTGTGCAGCTTGTGAAGGTCCTGGTCCTTGTCTATGAGCGCCTGGAATGCGTCAGCGGTAACGTGCAGGTCAGCGAGCAGATCGTGCGGAACTGGCATTTCTTCACCTCTGTCAGGGTTGTCGGTAAGGTCCTGACCTTTGAGGATAGCCGCCTTTGCGCAGGTGGGGGACTGGGGTAGGCTGTCGCATCCTTTCCCGTGCCTGGAACCTGCGCCATGCCTCACTTGAACCTGGAATACAGCGACAACCTGCGCGAACTCAACGTCGATGTGCTGTTGCTGCGCCTGAACCATGCCCTGGTCGGCAGTGGCCAGTTCGCCGACGAGGCCGACATCAAGAGCCGTGCCGAGGCCTTCAGGCAGTACCGGGTCGGCACCGCACCGGGTGAGCGGGCCTTCGCCCATGTGCGCCTGGCCATCCTCAGCGGGCGGTCACCCGAGGTGAAGCAGCAGTTGTCGAACGGCCTGCTCGAGGTGTTGCGCGAATCCATCCCGGCCCAGGCCGGTATGGACATCCAGCTGTGCGTCGAAGTGCTCGACATCGATCGCGAACCCTATGCCAAGGCACGTCTGCACGGCTGAACAAATGCTGAATGAAGTTAATTTAATGTAAAAAAATGCATCGGCTTACGAATTTGTTACCGTCTTTTTCACGAAAAATTGATGGTGCGCTTTCTAGAGTTCGCCCGACTTTCCCACGGTGCCTTCCGGCCTGGGGGGTTGATAACCACTCTTGATTGCGAATGCCGATGCTCAACTTCAAATCCCTGCGGACTGAATGGGTCACGCTGTTGGCCAGCGTTTACCTGCTGGTCGGTCTCAACATGTTCCTCTGGAAGCACCTGCAAGAGGTGGTACCCGCCGGGGTATCGGGGCTTTGGCTGAGCCTGGCGTTCGCCGTGCTGATGCTCTTCGCGTTCAACCTGGTATTGACGCTGTTCGCCTTCCGTTATGTATTGAAGCCGCTATTGATCGTGCTGTTCGTGAGTGGGGCGGGTGCCGCTTACTTCATGAACCAGTATGGCGTGCTTATTGATGCCGGCATGTTCCGCAACATGGCCGAGACCAATGTTACGGAAGTGCGCGACCTGATGTCGTTGAAGTTCGCTGCCTATATTCTTTTGCTCGGCGTATTGCCGTCGGTACTGCTGTGGAAAGCGCAGATCGCCTACCGCCCGTGGCCCCGCGAGCTGCTGGGCAAGCTGGTGGTCAGCGGGGCCTGCGTGGTGGCACTGGGCTCGGTGGCCCTGGTCAACTATCAAGGGCTGTCGTCGCTGTTTCGCAACCACCACGAACTGCGCCTGATGCTTACCCCGAGCAATGTCGTCGGCGCGACCATCGGTTATGTCAACGAGCGCGTCGGTACCGCTGCGCGTCCGTTCCAGAATTATGGCGAAGATGCCAAACGCGATGCCGCCTGGCAGAAACACGAGCGCAAATCGCTGACCGTGCTGGTGGTCGGTGAAAGTGCGCGGGCCGATCACTTCGGCGTGCTGGGCTATGAGCGCGATACCACCCCGAACCTGGCCAAGGAACAGGGCTTGGTGAGTTTCTCCGATGTGCATTCCTGCGGTACCGAAACCGCCGTTTCGGTGCCATGCATGTTCTCTGGCATGAAGCGCAAGGAATATGATGCGCGCGTGGCGAAGAACCGCGAAGGGCTGCTGGACATCCTCCAGCGTGCCGGCCTGGCCGTGCAGTGGCGCGACAACCAGTCGGGGTGCAAAGGCACCTGCGACCGCGTGCAGTTCATCGACGTCAGCAACCTCAAGGACCCGCAGCTGTGCGCCAGCGGCGAATGCCATGACGAAGTCCTGTTGCAGGGCCTGGGCGAGCTGATCGACAACCTCGACAAGGACACCGTGCTGGTGCTGCACCAGATGGGCAGCCACGGCCCCGAGTACTTCAAGCGCTACCCCAAGGGCGACGAGCGCTTCACCCCGGTTTGCCAGAGCAATGCGCTGGACCAGTGCAGCGAGCAGGAAATCATCAACGGCTACGACAACACCCTGGCCTACACTGACAAGGTGCTCTCCTCGCTGATCGACACCCTGCGCAGCAAGCAGGACAAGGTCGACACGGCAATGATCTACCTGTCCGACCATGGCGAGTCGCTGGGTGAGTACAACCTGTTCCTGCACGGCACCCCGTATGCCATTGCCCCCGAACAACAAAAGCACGTGCCATTGCTGACCTGGTTCTCCGACAGCTACAAAGAGGACTTCGGTATCGACACCGACTGCCTGGCCAAGCTCAGCGATGCACCGCTGTCGCAGGACAACCTGTTCCACTCGATGCTGGGCCTGCTGCAGGTGCACACCGAGGTCTACCAGCAGTCGCTGGACATGTTTGCCAGCTGCCGGCCGTGGTTGGCCGCCCAGCGCTGAGGCCGTTCATCTAGTCCAGGGATGGCGCAGGTTTCACCACCAGGGCCCGCGCCGTATATACTGCGCGCCAATGTTTGTGGGAGAGCCTTGTGGCCATCGAAATTCACTGGATCCGTGACGACCAGACCCTGGCCGAACACTGCCGCAAGTGGCGTGAACTGCCCTTCGTGGCGCTCGACACCGAGTTCATGCGGGTCGACACCTTCTACCCGAAAGCCGGCCTGGTGCAGGTCGGTGACGGGCAGCGGGCTTTCCTCATCGACCCGCTGCTGATCGGCAACTGGCAGCCGCTGGGCGAACTGCTCGACGACAGCAACGTGGTCAAGGTGCTGCACGCCTGTAGCGAAGACCTCGAAGTGCTGCTGCGCCTGACTGGCAAGCTGCCGCAACCGTTGTTCGACACTCAGCTGGCGGCCGGTTACCTGAACCTGGGCTTCTCCATGGGCTATTCGCGCCTGGTGCAGGAAGTGCTGGGCATCGAGCTGCCCAAGGGCGAAACCCGCTCTGACTGGCTGCAGCGCCCGCTGTCGGAAACCCAGGTCAGCTACGCCGCCGAAGATGCCGTGCACCTGGCCGAACTGTTCACTGCCCTGCAGCCGCGCCTGTCCGACGACAAGTACGCCTGGGTGCTGGACGACGGCGCCGAGCTGGTGGCCGCCCTGCGCCGTGAGGTCGAACCCGAGATCCTCTATCGCGACGTCAAGCTCGCCTGGAAGCTGGGCCGCCAGCAGTTGGCGGTGCTGCGCGAACTGTGCGCCTGGCGCGAGCGCGAAGCACGCAGCCGCGACGTGCCACGCAACCGCATCCTCAAGGAACATTCGCTGTGGCCCATGGCCAAGGGCCAGCCGGACAACCTTTCGGCCTTGGCCAAGATTGAAGAAATGCACCCGCGCACCATCCGTCAGGACGGCGCCTTCCTGCTCGAGCTGATCAAGCGCGCCGGCAGCCTGCCGCCCGAACAGTGGCCTGAGCCGCTGCCTGAGCCGCTGCCGATCGAAGCCGCCGGCATCCTCAAGCGCCTGCGCGCCATCGGCCAGGCCGAAGGCGAGCGCCTGGGGATCGCCCCGGAGCTGATGCTGCGCAAGAAGGCCCTGGAAGCCCTGCTCAAGAGCGGCTACCCCAACGGCCCCTACCAACTGCCCGATTCGCTGCGCGGCTGGCGCCGTGAGCGGATGGGCCAGGCCCTGCTCGACGACCTCGCAGGCGCCGGAGACAAGCAATGAAACGTATCTGCTCGATCTACAAGAGCCCACGCAAGAACGAAATGTACCTCTACGTGCTCAAGGCCGAAGGCCTGGAGCGGGTGCCAGAGGCGCTGCTGCCGTTTTTTGGCAAGCCGGTGCATGCCTTCGACCTAGTGTTGACCCCGGAGCGCCAACTGGCCCGCGAAGACATCGCCAAGGTGCTGGAAAACCTCGAGACCCAGGGTTATCACTTGCAGATGCCACCGGCCGAGGACGAGTACATCGAGCACTTGCCCGAAGAGCTGCTGCGCCGTAACGACCCGGTCTGATCATGCGTGTACTGATCGCTGAGCATGATCATGCTCGATACGCCGAGCTATTGCGCGAGGCAGCGCCGCAGCTGGAAATCCTGACCAGCAGCGATTCCGCCGAACTGGCTCGCCAGGCACCGCAGTGCCCGGTATGGCTGGGCCAGCCGGATTTGCTGGCGAGCCTGCTGCGCCAGGGGCACAAGCCGCAATGGATGCAGTCGACCTGGGCGGGCATCACGCCGTTGCTGGCCGAGGGCCTGCCACGAGATTACCGCCTGACTCGCGCAGTGGGCATATTCGGCCAGGTGATGGCCGAGTACATGCTCACCTACATGCTCGGCCACGAGCGCGAAGTGCTGTCGCGCCTGGTCAGCCAGGTCGAGCGACGCTGGGATGACCGCCCGGGGCGCACTCTGGAAGGGCGCAAGGTGCTGATCGTCGGTACCGGCGATATAGGTCAGCGGGTGGCAGAGTTCCTCGTGCCGTTCGGCGTGAGCCTTTATGGCATCGCCAGCAGCGCCCGTGAACAGGCGCCGTTCGTCGAGGTCGCGGGGCTGGTGGATTTGCCGCGCATGGTCGGGCAGGTGGATTACGTGCTCAACCTGCTGCCGGACACGCCGGCCACCCACGACTTGTATGACGCGGCGCTGTTCCAGTGCTTCCAGCCCACGGCGCTGTTCATCAACGCCGGGCGCGGCGCGGCGGTGGTCGATGCCGACTTGGTCGAAGCGTTGAAGGAGGGGCACCTGGCCGGGGCGGTTATCGACGTGTGCCGACAGGAGCCGCTGCCGCAACGGCATCCGTTCTGGACCGCCTGGGGCTTGTTGCTGACCGGGCACAGCTCGGCGCCGACCTCGCCGGCGGCGATGGTGCGGTTGTTTGCCGGGAATGTGCGGGCGTATGCAGAGGGGCAGGGGTTGCGCGGCGAAGTCGACTTCGCCCGGGGTTACTGATCTCTTTGGCCTGTACCGGCCTCTTCGCGGGACAAGCCCGCTCCTGCAGAGGTACGCTACCCCCTGTAGGAGCGGGCTTGTCCCGCGAAGAGGCCAGTACAGGCTGTACAAGCCTTACAGGCTGAAATCGCCCTCAGCCGCCAGCTCGCTCAGCGGCCGACGCGGGCTCGGCACTTCACGCGCCTGCAGCGCCTCGTCCAGGCTGGCCTTGTCGCCCAGCTTGCCGATCGCCACCATGGCATGCAGCTCATAACCTTCCGGAATCTTCAGCTCCTGGCGTGCCAGTGCCTGGTCGAACCCGGCCATGCCGTGGGTGTGCCAGCCGCTGATGCTGGCCTGCAGGGCCAAGTGGCCCCAGGCGGAACCGGTGTCGAAGGTGTGCCACAGCGCCGGCTTTTCTTCGGTCGCGCCCGGCGCCGCGAAAGTGGTCTTGGAAATGATCAGTACCAGCGCCGACGCCTGCTGCGCCCAGCTGCGGTTGAAAGGCACCAGCAGGCTAAGATAACGCTCCCAACTCGACGTATCGCGGCGTGCATAGAGGAAGCGCCACGGCTGAGAGTTGTAGGCCGACGGCGCCCATCGTGCCGCTTCGAGGAAGCTCAGCAGGGTCTCTTCGCTGATCGGTTCGGCGGTGAAGGCGCGTGGCGACCAGCGGTTGATGAACTGCTCGTTGATGGCGTAATCGGCAATGCGGGGGGTGGCGCTCATGGCTGCTCCTGCAATTGGATGGCAAAGCACGCACGCTACTGCGTCCGCCTGGCACTGACAAGCGGTCTGGCGTTGCCGAAGGCCAGGCTCTAGACTGGCGCCGCCGCGCACCGCGGCCACCAAGATGACTGCAGGAAACCCGTGTGATGATCGCTGACAGCGCGCCGTTCTGGCGGCGCAAGACCCTCGAACAACTCAGCCCGCAAGAGTGGGAGTCGCTGTGTGATGGCTGCGGCCTGTGCTGCCTGCAAAAGCTTGAGGATGAAGACGACAACAGCGTCTATTACACGCGCATCGCCTGCAAGTTGCTCGACCTCGATACCTGCCAGTGCAGCGACTACCCCAACCGCTTCGCCCATGTGCCCGATTGCATCCAGCTCACCCCGGGCAAGGCCGACCAGTTCAAATGGCTTCCGAGCACCTGTGGTTACCGCCTGGTCAGCGAGGGCAAGGACCTGCCCGAGTGGCATCACCTGGTGTGCGGTGACCGCAAACAGGTGCATGAACAGCGCATATCGCAATCGGGGCGTATGCTCAGTGAACATGATGTGGACGAAGACGACTGGGAAGACCACCTGATTTTCCGCGCCAGCTGAACGGCGCCCCGTCGCCTCTGAGGAACAAGGAGTTTCGGTATGCGTTGCCAGTGGTTGTTGCTCCTCGGGCTTGTGGCCTGTTCGCCGGCTTGGGCGAAAAAAGTCGACCTCGATTATCAGGTGCGCCTGCTGCCTGCCAATGGCCAGGCCGAAGTGCGCCTGACCCTGGCCGAAGGCAGTGCCGTGCGCAGCCTGGACTTCGACCTGGGCAAGGCCGACACCTATAGTGGCTTCCAGGCCGATGGCCAGTGGCAGCAACAGGGCGAGCGCGGCGTATGGCACCCGGCGACGGGCAAGACCAGCCTCAGCTACCGGGTGAAGCTGGACCAGAAAATGCGCAGCGGCGCCTACTCCTCACGCATCACCCCGCATTGGGCGCTGTTCCTCGGCGATCAGCTGGTACCGCCTGCGCGCCTCGACCAGCAGGACGGCACCGAGCTGGTGGCACGCCTGACGGTCGATTTGCCTGAAGGCTGGAAGAGCATCGAAACGTCCTGGCCACGCATCGGCAAGGACAAGTTCCGCATCGACAACGTGTCCCGCCTGTTCGACCGCCCGACCGGCTGGATGCTCGCGGGCGACCTTGGCAGCCGCCGCGCCCGCCTGGGTGAGACCGACGTGACCGTGGCCGCGCCGGTAGGGCAGGGCATGCGGCGGATGGACAGCCTGACCTTGCTGACCTTCGTCTGGCCGCAATTGCAGGCGGTGTTCCCGCGCAACCCGGCCAAGCTGCTGCTGGTGGGGGCCCGTGATGGCATGTGGCGTGGGGCGATGGCTGCCGACGGTTCGATCTACCTGCACAGCAGCAGGCCGATGGTCAGCGAGAATGGCAGCAGCCCGTTGCTGCGCGAGCTGGTGCAGCTGTTTGCGCAGATTCGAGTGCGCGACAACAGCGACTGGCTGGGGCAAGGCCTGACCGAGTACTACGCAACCGAGCTGTTGCGCCGTGCTGGCGGCATCAGCGATGACCGCTACGAGGTGTGGCAGGCACGTCTGCAGAAGCTGGGTGGCAAGGTCACCCAGCTGCGTGCCGAGCATGCCAGCCCGGCGCAGGTGGCCCGCGGGGTGATGGTGTTACAGGCGCTGGACAAGGAAATCCGCATCCATACCCAGGCCAAGCGTTCGCTGGATGATGTGACCCGGGCGCTGATGCGCCTGCCCAGCGTGAGCACCGAAGAGTTCGTGCAGATCAGCGAGAATGTGCTGGGGCGCCGGTCCGACGTGCTGCAGAGCAAGGCCCTGCGCTAGCCTGCACCGGCCTCTTCGCGGTTTGACACGCGAAAAGGCCGGAACTGGCAGAGCAGATTCAACTGCCAGTCAAAGGATCCTTGCCGGTCACGCTCACCCCTCGGGTAGCCGCCTCGGCATTGGCCCTGAGCACCTCCAGCTCCGCTGCACTGCGCTCGATATCCGAACGCAAGCGGTTGTATTCCCGCCGATGCCTCTGCCACCAGGCCTTGGTCGAGCAATGCCCGCTGACCCCACGGGCCACCGCCAGGCCGCCTACCACCATCTGCAACAGCCCGATCAGCCCTCCGTGGCGCAGCCCTTTGCTGAACATCAGCGCACCGCCAGCAAGTGACCCGGCGCGTTCCAGGCCATGAACATTGTGCTCCCGTGACCCGGGGGCGGAATGGATATCGAGCATGGCAAGCCCTCCTTGTGGAATGTAAGTAGCTGACCCGCCTGAGGCGGCTGGCGTTCATTCGCTGTGTCGTCGGATGGTTGTGCTGGCGCTGGGGACTGGTCATTCCCATTGGGTACCGCGGTGACGCGCTGGGCTACATCCAGTGCACCTCCAAGGTGGGCGTACCTCGTCATCGTGTTCGGGCTGGGGCGAAGAAAGCCATCTGCCTGCAGGTGGCTATTTTGTTTGTGTCGGGTTCTTTGCGGGGCACATTTGTCTGGTTTGGATAATTACCTGTCCGGTTTGGCAATGCAGTCTCCAGGGTGTTTAATCTCACCTCTGAAAAGCCCTCAAACCCCTTGAAACAAGGGCCCTGAGAGATTTCACCGTCCATCGAAAATGCTGTAGACACATTGTCTAACAGTGACCTATAGTCGTTATACAAATAGTAGACATAGCGCTATGACAACAAAGAAGGCCGCCATGAAAGCCACCGTCCAACCACTCGCTGCAGAAGTGCCGCAGGACCGCAAAGCCGTCCTTGCCGAAGCGCTGCGCCGCCGGATCCTCAGCATGGAACTGGCTCCGGGCGCGGTGGTTGACGAACTGGCGTTGTGCGACGAGTTCGGCCTGTCGCGCCCCCCGGTCCGTGAGCTGCTGCGCCAGATCGCCGCCGAAGGCTACATCGAGCTGGAAGCCAACCGCGCACCTCGCGTCGCCGCCATGAACCACGAATCGCTGCACAGCTTCTACGTTGCCGCGCCGCTTATCTACGTCGCCACCACCCAGCTGGCCGCCACTTACGCCAGTGCCGACGAAATCGAAGTGCTCAAGGCCAACCAGGCCAAGTTCCGCCAGGCCATCGAACAGCGCGATGTGGAAAACCGCGTGCTCTACAACGACGCCTTCCACCTGGAAATCGGCAAGATGGCGCACAACGATTACCTGATGCCAAGCCTGCGCCGCCTGCTCATCGACCATACCCGCCTGGGCAAGATTTTCTACCGCCATCCGACTACCGACGACATGCAGCGGGACCTCGAGATCGCCTGTGAGCAGCACGAACAGATGATCGAGGCCATCGAGCGCCGTGATGCGCAGACCGCCGGCCAGCTGGCCCGCGAGCATATGGAGCTGTCGCGTCGGCGCATGGCCGAATACGCCGCACCGCAAGGGCTGGATGTACCGATTCAGATATGAATTACCCGGTCGTCGCCACCAGCGCTGACCACCCGTCGAAACAAGAACCAGGTTAGTGACATGACAAGAATAAGTTCGTTACCTGCCGATGATGCCACCTGTGGTTGGTATCACCTGAGCAAACCCCGCACGCCAAGGCCGGCCCACAGTGGCCACAGCCAGGCGCGCTGGGTGGTGGTCGGCGCCGGCTTTACCGGCCTGGCCGCTGCGCGGCAGCTGGCAACGAACTTCCCGGGTGACGAGATCGTACTGATCGAGGCCCAGGAGGTCGGTTTCGGCACCTCCGGGCGCAATGCCGGTTTTGCCATCGACCTGCCACACGACATTGGCGCCGAGGACTACATCGGCGACATCGGCACCGCCAAGACCATCCTCAAGCTCAACCTGGGTGGCCAGTCGTACCTCAAGGAACTGATCAAGCGCTACGATATCGAGTGCCAGTTCCGCCATTGCGGCAAGTACCAGGCCGCTATTGAAGACCGTGGCATCGCCGTGCTGGATGCCTACCGCCGTGGCCTGGACAAGCTCGGCCAGCCCTATGAAGTGATCGAAGGGCGGGACCTGCCCGAGCACATCGGCACCCACTTCTACCGCAAGGGCCTGTTCACCCCGGGCACGGCACTGCTGCAGCCTTCGGCACTGGTCAAAGGCCTGGCCGACAGCCTGCCAAGCAACGTTTCCCTCTACGAACACACACCGATCAGCGACGTCGAATACGGCGACAAGGTCGTGCTGCGCCATGCCAATGGCTCGATCACCGCCGACAAACTGGTGCTTACCACCAATACCTTCGGCATGAGCTTCGGCTTCCTCAAGGGCCGCATGCTGCCGGTGTTCACCTACGGTAGCATCACCCGCCCGCTGACCGAGGACGAACAGGCGCGCCTGGGCGGCAAGCCCTTCTGGGGTGTAATCCCGGCCGACCCATTCGGCACCACCATGCGCCGTACCGTCGACAACCGCCTGCTGATCCGCAACAGCTTCAGCTACAACCCGGACGGGCGCAGCAACCGCAAATACCTGGAACGCTTCGTCGAGCGCCACCGCGAATCCTTCGCCCGGCGCTTCCCGATGTTGCCCGGCGTGAACTTCGAATATACCTGGGGCGGTGCACTGGCCTTGTCGCGCAATCACATGGGCTTCTTCGGCAAGTTGGCGCCGAATGTGGTGGGCGCATTGTGCTGCAACGGCTTGGGCGTTACCCGTGGCACCGTCACCGGCAAGTTGCTGGCCGACTGGCTGGCGGGTGACAAGAACGAACTGATCGAGTTTCTGCTCAATGCCCCCGGGCCTTGTGCGAACCCGCCGCAGCCCCTGGTTTCTCTGGGCTTGAACGCCAACCTGATGTGGGGGCAGTTCCGCGCTGGCAAGGAAAGCTGACCGTTCTTTGAAGTAGACAGGAAGCAACTTGATGCCGGTGGTTATTTGCCGGCACGGGCGCCCTTTGCCCGAATTTGATGATCGACATGCGTAGTCCGGTCACCCGGGGCTGAATGTGGTTTTCAGTTTCGCGGATGCGCTCGCCTTGAATATGTGCAAGCAAGAAGAGGTAGGAACTAACAATGACAAGTCCGAATCTTTCGATTGAAGAAGTACCGATCAACAACTTCCACCAGTTGCTGACTTTGCGTTCCGGTGGCGGTTCGTTCGTCGATGGCTACGTGCTGAGCATCATCGGCGTGGCCATGGTGCAGATGTCCGCCGGCCTCAACCTGACCAGCTTTTGGCAGGGCATGATCGCCGCCTCGGCATTGATCGGCATCTTCTTTGGTGGCTTCTTTGGCGGCTGGCTGACCGACCGCCTGGGCCGCAAACGGGTGTTCTTCGTCGGCCCGGTCCTGTTCATGCTGGCTTCGGTCGCGCAGTTCTGGGTGGAGTCGGCGCTGGCCTTGTTCCTGTTGCGCTTCGTGATCGGCATCGCGGTGGGCATCGAATACCCGGTGGCGACTTCGCTGTTGGTGGAGTTCCTGCCCAAGAAGAACCGCGGCCCACGCCTGGCCACCCTGACCGTACTCTGGTTCGCCGGCGCCGCCACGGCCTACATGACCGGTGAAGCGATCCTGCGTCACGGTGGCGACGACGCCTGGCGCCTGGTGCTGGCCAGTGCCGCAGTGATTGGCGCACTGCTGTTCGCCATCCGCCTGGGCACCCCGGAATCGCCGCGCTGGCTGATCAGCAAGGGCCGTTCGGCTGAGGCCGAGCAGGTGATCAAGCAAGTCTACGGCAACGGTTTCGGCCTGAAGAACCTGCCCGAGGAACCCAAGACCCGCAAGCTGTCGTTCCTCAGCCTGCTGCACTCCGGCTACGGCAAACGCATGTTGTTCGTCACCATGTTCTGGACCTGCTCGGTGATCCCGGTGTTCGCTGTCTACGCTTTCGCTCCGAAAGTCCTGGGTGCGCTGAACCTGAAAGGGGACTGGGCGGCGATCGGCTCGGTGGCCATCACCTGCCTGTTCGTGGTCGGCTGCATCATCGGCACTCGCCTGCTGAACACCCTCGGCCGGCGCACCACGCTGCTGCACAGCTTCTTCTGGTCGGGGCTGGCACTGCTCGGCCTGGGGGCCTTCAGCAACGGCAACGAGATGCTCATCCTCGTGCTGTTCGGCGCCTACGCCTTGTTCATTGGCGGTGCCCAGGTGCTGCAACTGGTCTACCCGAACGAACTGTTCCCCACCGAGATTCGCGCTGGCGCCGTTGGCGTAGGCACCTCGATGTCGCGGATCGGTGCCGCCGTCGGCACCTGGCTGGTGCCTATCGCTCTGGATAGCTACGGCATCGGCGCAACCATGTATGCCGCTGCCGCCGTGACGTTCGTCGGTCTGGCCTTCTCGGTTGCCCTGGCCCCGGAAACCCGTTCGCTGAACCTGCAACAGGCCGCTTCGCTGGGCTGAGTTGACTGACAACCCGCCACGGCGTCGATCCGTCGTGGCCTTTACAGCACTGATCAACGCACTGGAGAACCTACCGTGAAATTCGAAGGCATCTACACCCCGGCAATCACTCCGCTGGCTGCGGACGGCTCGATCAACAAGGCGGCGTTCGCCGAAGTGCTCGAATACCTGGTCGAGTCGAAGATCCATGGCGTCATCATCGGCGGCTCCACCGGCGAGTACTACGCCCACACCGCCCAGGAGCGCATCGAGCTGGCCGCCCAGGCCAAGGACGTGCTCAACGGCCGCCTGCCACTGATCGTCGGCACCGGTGGTATCCGCACCGAAGACGCCGTGGCCTTCGCCCAGCACGCCAAGGAAATCAAGGCTGACGCGCTGCTGGTCGGCACCCCGCCTTATGCGCTGCCGACCCAGCAGGAAATCGCCCTGCACGTCAAAGCGGTCGACGCCGCCGCCGGTCTGCCGATCATGCTCTACAACTACCCAGGCCGCATGAGCGTGAACATGGGTGAAGAGTTCTTCGACGCCGTGGCCGACGTGAAGAACATCGTCGCCATCAAGGAAAGCTCCGGTGACATGGCCCAGCTGCACCGCCTGGCCATCAAACGCCCGAACATCCAGCTGTCGTGCGGCTGGGACGACCAAGCCCTGGAATTCTTCGCCTGGGGCGCCAAGAGCTGGGTCTGCGCCGGCTCCAACTTCATCCCGCGCGAGCACGTGGCTCTGTACGAGGCCTGCGTGATCGAGAAGAACTTCGACAAGGGCCGCAAGATCATGGCCGCCATGATGCCGCTGATGGACGTCCTCGAAGGTGGCAAGTTCGTCCAGGCGATCAAGAACGGCGTTGCCCTGAACGGCCTGAAGACTGGCGGCGTGCGCAAGCCACTGTACGACCTGGATGACGCCGAGAAGGCCGAACTCAAGCGTGTGGTCAGCGAACTGAAGGCCACCATCGCCCAGATCAAATAAGGAGGCTGGAAAAATGGCCGATTTGCTGAGCAAGGAACAATACGCGGCCATCGCCGCCGACCTGCAACTGCGCACCCAGGCGTTCATCGACGGTAAATTCCGTGATGCCATCTGCGGTCGCACCTTCGTCACCACCAACCCGGCCACCGGCAAGCAGCTGGCTGAGGTCGCTGCCTGCGACGTCAACGACGTCAACGTTGCGGTGGCTGCGGCCAAGCGCGTGTTCGAACAGGGCACCTGGTCGAAGATGCAGCCGAACGACCGCAAGCACGTGCTGCAGAAGTTCGCCCAGCTGCTGGAAGACAACGCCCACGAACTGGCGGTACTGGAAGCGCTGGACAGCGGCAAGCCGGTCAGCGAGTGCCAGACCGTGGACGTGCCGGAAACCATTCACACCATCCGCTGGCACGCCGAGCTGATCGACAAGATCTACGACGCCACGGCCCCGACCGGCAATGCCGCCGTGACCCTGGTGGTGCGTGAAGCCATTGGCGTGGTCGGCCTGGTGCTGCCGTGGAACTTCCCGCTGCTGATGCTGGCGTGGAAAATCGCCCCGTCGCTGGCCGCCGGTTGCTCGATCGTGGTCAAGCCGGCCAAGGAAACCACCCTCAGCGCCCTGCGCGTGGCCGAGCTGGCCCATGAAGCTGGCATTCCTGCAGGCGTGTTCAACCTGGTGCCTGGCGGTGGCCGTGAAGTGGGCGAAGCCATTGGCCGCCACATGGACATCCCGATGGTCAGCTTCACCGGTTCGACCGACACCGGCCGCCTGTTCCTGAAATACGCCGCCGAGTCCAACCTCAAGCGCATTGTCCTGGAGCTGGGTGGCAAGAACCCAGCCGTGGTCATGAACGACTGCGAAGACCTCGACGAAGTGGCCCAGTTCGTCACCGCCGGTGCGTTCTGGAACATGGGTGAGAACTGCTCGGCGTCCTCGCGCCTGATCGTCCACAAGGACGTCAAGGACGAGCTGCTGGGCCTGATCGCCAAGCACCTGAAGGACTGGAAACTGGGCGACCCGCTCGACCCGGACAACCGCCTGGGCGCGATGGTCAGCAAGTCGCACTTCGAAAAGGTGAAGTCGTATCTGGAATACGCTGCCGAGCAGAAACTCAGCATCGTTCAGGGTGGCGAGACCGAGGAAGGCGTGTTCGTGAAGCCGACCATCGTCGACAACGTTGGCCGCGACAACAAGCTGTTCGTCGAGGAAATCTTTGGCCCGGTGCTGAGCGTGACCAGCTTCGAGACCATTGACGAGGCGATCGAGCTGGCCAACGACACCGTCTACGGCCTGGCCGCCTCGGCCTACACCGGCAGCCTGCGCAATGCGCTGCGCCTGTCGCGTGAAATCCGCGCGGGCGTGGTGACGGTCAACTGCTTCGGTGAGGGTGATGTCACCACGCCGTTCGGTGGCTACAAGGAGTCTGGCTTTGGTGGGCGCGACAAGTCCATCTGGGCCCATGACCAGTACACGGAGCTGAAGACCATCTGGATCAACGCTTCGTGATCTGAGCAAGACCGGTGCTGTTCTGACGGAGCTCAGCACCTGACCGCCCTTGCAGTTTTACTGCAAGGGCGGTTTCTTATTTGTCTTTTATTTGAATTTGGGACCCGAACGGGTATTCAGCCCTTTGGCCATGCGGTCATACAGCACCACATTCACCGTCGCCGCCAGGTTCATGCAGCCTTCGGTGGGGATGTAGATGGTCTCTTCACACCAGCCCCGCACTTCCTCGCTCAACGAGCCATCCTCAGGCCCGAAGATATAGATCGCCCGGTCCGGATGGGTGTATTCAGGCAGCGGCCGTGCGCCGTCCACCAGCTCCACCGCCACTGGCGTGCACCCCAGGGGAATGATGCGTTGCAGGTCGTCGATGCCGATCAGCGGAATGTCGTAGTGCACCCGCTTGGTGTCGGTGACGAAGTCACGCGCGCGTTCATAGCGCTTGCCGGTGTAGAACACCGAGTTGACGCCGTAGCAACCCGCTGCGCGCATTACCGAACCGACGTTCTCCGCAGACTTGGGGTTGAACAGGCCGATGCAGCTGTACCGTTTGTTTGCCACGTGCCGGGGCCCTTCGCGAAAAAAAGAGCGCGATTATACGGGCTTGCCGGCAGCGGCGGGGATTTGCAGACAGCAGTCGCGACGATCAGTCTTTCTTGAGCATGCCTGCCAGCCCGGCGAACGGGTTGTGGGTGGCCTTGGCGATGCTCGGGGTGCTGGTCGAGCCTTCGCTGAAGTACTGCTGGTCGGTGTAGCGCGAGTGCTCGTTGTCGTGGCAGTACAGGCACAGCAGCTCCCAGTTGGAGCCGTCCTGCGGGTTGTTGTCGTGGTTGTGGTCACGGTGGTGCACGGTCAGCTCGCTCAGGCGCTTACCGGCGAACTCGCGGGCACAGCGGCCGCACACGTGCGGGTACATTTTCAGGGCCTTGTCGCGGTAGCCCATCTCCTTGTCGCGCTTGGCGTCGGCGAGGATGCGATCGAGGCGGGCGGTGGCGGCGGAGGTGGAAGCCGAACTCATGGTGTTTCCTTTGTTCTGATCAGGCAGATGACGGTTATGCCATTGAGTCTAGCGCGCTTGCAGGGCAGGCGGACAGGCGAAAACTCGAATATCGGCGTAGCCTGTAGAAAGGTTCCCGACAGGAGGTTGCTGATGTTCCACGCGATCCTCGCCGCGCTGCTTGTCGCCGCCATGCCCCTGGCCGAAGCTGCAGGCACGCCACCACGGCTGAACACCCCGGTACCCGGTGCGCCGGGCACGCCGACGCCCACGCCTTACCCGCAGATCACCCCGAGCATGCCACCCAAGGCCTACGACAGCACACCGGGTGCGCCGCTGCTGCCGCCGATGCCGGTACCGGGGCCGCCGAAGGACCAGGACTTGCCCGGCCTGCACCAGGATCCACCGAAACCTCCAGCGCAGAAACCCTAACGGCGAACCCAGGAAGACTCACTCCACCCCCAACTCCCCAAACACGAACGCATATTCCAGCGCCACATCGCGCAGCCCCTGGTACCGCCCGCTCATCCCGCCATGCCCGGCGCCCATCTCGGTCTTGAGCAACAGCAGGTTGTCGTCGGTCTTGCGCGTACGCAAACGGGCGACCCACTTGGCGGCTTCCCAGTACTGCACGCGGCTGTCGTTGTAGCCGGCCACCACCAGCATTGCCGGGTAGGCCTGGGCGCTGACATTCTCATAGGGCGCATAGGCCTTGATGCGCGCGTACACCTCGGGCTCCTCGGGGTTGCCCCATTCGTCGTACTCGGTGACGGTCAACGGCAGTTCGGGGTCGAGCATGGTATTGAGCACGTCGACGAACGGTACCTCGGCGATGGCGCAGCGGAACAGTTCCGGGCGCAGGTTGAGCACCGCACCCATCAGCAGGCCGCCGGCGCTGCCGCCGCTGATGGCCAGGCGCTCTGGCGCGGTCACACCCTCGGCGATCAGGTGTTCGGCGCAGGCGATGAAATCGCTGAAGGTGTTGTGCTTGTGTTCCTGCTTGCCAGCGCGGTACCAGGCTTCACCCAGCTCGCCGCCGCCGCGCACGTGAGCGATGGCAAAGGCCACGCCGCGTTGCAGCAGGCTCAGGCGGGCGTGGGAGAACCACGGGTCAAGGCTTTCGCCGTAGGCGCCATAGCCATACAGGTAGAGCGGCACGGTCTTGCCCTGATCTTCGCGACGGCGCACCAGGCTGATCGGCACCTGGGTGCCGTCTGGCGCCGTGGCCCACAGGCGCTGGCTGACGTAGTCGTCGGCGTCGAACTGGCCGAGCACCGGCGTCTGCTTGAGGACTTCCTGGGCTCCCGTGGCAAGCTCCAGCTGGCGCACCTGGGCCGGGCGGTTGAGCGCTTCATAGCGCAGGCGCACGCGGCGGCTGGCGAACTCCAGGCTGTCCTGCACGTACAGGCTGTAGGCTGCGTCGGGCAATTCGACCCGGTAGGGTGCCAGGCCCTGCGGGCGTACTTCGATGATCGGCAGGCCGCCTTCACGCAGGCTCAGGGTCAGCGCGTCGGCATTCAGGCTCAGGCCCTCGAGCATGATGTCGTCGTGGTGCGGCACCAGCACCTGCCACTGGTCGCGGCTGGGGACCGGGGTGGCCGGGGCATGGCAGAGGGCGAAGTTGATACCGTCCTGATTGGTGCGGATGAACCAGCGCCACTGGCCGTCGAGCTGGCCGTGGTCAGGGAAGTACTCATGGCCCTCGACCCTTGGCGCCAGGCAGGTGAATGCCGCCTGCGGCGTTGCGGCGTCGAGCACCCAGGCCTCGCTGGTGGTCTTGCTGTTGAGCAGCAGTACCAGCTGGCGCTCGGAACTGGTGCGGTAGCAGTGCAGGAAGAAGCGCCCGTCGGCCTCTTCGAACACCGTGGTCGCGTCGGCCTCGCCAAGGGTGTGGCGGCGCAGGCGGCAGGGGCGATGGGTATCGTCCAGCTCGGCGAAGAACAGCGTCTGGCTGTCGTTGGCCCAGGTCATGCTGCCGTCGCAGTCGTCGAAGGGCAGGGCGGCCAGGTTGCCGCTGGTCAGGTCCTTGACGTACAGGCTGTAGATTTCGTCGCCGCTGGTATCGAGGCTGTAGGCCAGCAGGTGGTGGTCGGGGCTGACACTGAACGCGCCCAGCGACAGGAAGCCGCCGTTGGCCAGGGCGTTGGGGTCGAGCAGCAGTTGCTCCTGGCTTTCATCGACCGTGTTGGAATCGTCCGCCGGGCGCGGGCAGCGGTAGTGGCGCGGGTACTCGTCGCCCGCGGTGGTGCGGGTGTAGTAGAGGTACGGGCCCCAGGGCGAGGGCAGCGACAGGTCGGTTTCGAGGATGCGGCCCTTTATCTCTTCGAACAACTGCTCGCGCAGGGCGGCCTGATCGGCCAGGCAGGCCTCCTGATAGGCGTTTTCCGCCTGCAGGTAATCGAGCACTTGCGGGCTGTCGCGCTGCTGCAGCCAGGCATAGGGATCGGCGGCCTGGTCCTGGCGGGCAATGGGGGGCTGGGGCTTGGTTGGCATCGGGGATCTCTTGACCGGGACAGGGAGACGCTGTCTGCGCCCTGAAAAGTGTTTATCATAGGCATCTCTTTGCCTGGCTTGCACGAACACCATGATCGAGAACGACTACACCTTCGCCTGGGGCCTCTATGCTGTCGCCGCCCTGGGCTGCCTGCTGGTGGGCTTCAAACTCACCGGCTGGATGTGGCGCTGGCTGCGTGAACCGCTGCGGGTGATCCTGGCAGTGCTGCTGCTGACCCCGACCATCGTCGACCCGGTCAAGGACAGCTTCGCCCCGGCGATCGCCATCACCGCCCTGGACCTTGCGTTCAAGGTCGGCAACAACGCCTGGCGGGCGATCTCCGATTTCGCCATGTACGGCATGATCGCCTTCGCCTTGTACATTGTCTTCGTGCTGATCCGCTGGCCGTTGGAAAAGCGCGCCCGCGAGCGCCGCGCGCAGGCCGAAGCCGCCGCCCAGCGCCGTGCCGTCGAGGACACTGCAGTCACGGCTGGCGCGCCAATGGCAGCCGAGCGCCATGACCGTTACCGCGACGACTCGCCACCTGCCGCACCGAGCGGTGGCCGTGGCCGGGTCGAGCCACGCCTGTAAGCGGAGACACCCCATGTGCGAACTGCTGGGCATGAGTGCCAACGTCCCCACCGACATCGTCTTCAGCTTCACCGGCCTGATGCAGCGCGGTGGGCGTACTGGCCCGCACCGCGACGGCTGGGGCATCGGTTTCTACGAAGGGCGCGGCCTGCGCCTGTTCCAGGACCCGGCCGCGAGCAGTGAATCGGAAGTCGCCAACCTGGTGCAGCGCTATCCGATCAAGAGCGAAGTGGTGATCGGCCATATCCGCCAGGCCAACGTCGGCCGGGTGTGCCTGTCCAACACGCACCCGTTCGTCCGCGAAATGTGGGGCCGCAACTGGTGCTTCGCGCACAACGGCCAGCTTGGCGACTTCAAGGGCGAAGCGACTTTCTATCGCCCGGTGGGCGACACGGACAGCGAGGCCGCCTTCTGCGACCTGCTCAACCGCATCCGCGCGGCCTTCCCCGAGCCGGTCGAGGTGGAACAGCTGCTGCCGGTGCTGGTCGAAGCCTGTGCCGAGTATCGCGGCAAGGGCGTGTTCAACTGCCTGCTCAGCGACGGTGACTGGCTGTTCTGCTTCTGCTCGACCAAGCTGGTACACATTACCCGGCGTGCGCCGTTTGGTGCCGCCCGCTTGAAGGATGTCGACCTGATCGTCGATTTTCACACCGAGACCACCCCCAATGACGTGGTCACAGTGATCGCCACCGAGGCCTTGACCGAGAACGAGACCTGGCGGCGCTACGAACCCGGCCAATGGGGCCTGTGGCGGCACGGCGAGTGCGTTGTGCAAGGCCAGAGCTAAGGACGCTGCATGTTCAGAAGTTACCTGCGGTTGCTGCTGTTCACCTTCGGCCTGCTGGCCGGTATCCAGGTGCCTGGGCTGGTCAAGGACTACAGCCAGCGGGCCGAGGCGCACCTGTTCGAATCGCGCCAGGCGCTGGATGGCTTCAAGCAGACTGCCGAGCGCTTCTTCAACGGTGATCTGCAGGCCTTGGTGCGGCATTACCGGACCAGTGACGACCCGGTGTTCCTCAGTGATGCCAACAGCATCGAAAGCCTGCTGATTCGTAATCAGCTGCTGGAAGACGAATGGCAGGCGCTGCAAGGCTCCTGGGTGAGCCGGACCTGGCATGTGCTGGTGCAGCCGGAGCCGCAGCTGCGCGAAGAGACGCTCAAGGGCTACAGCTACCAGATTCTGCTCGTGCCCGAGGCGATTGGCTGGGGCGTCGGGGCCGGGTTTGTGCTGGCTTTCGTGGTCGAGAGCCTGCTGCTGGGGATTGGCTGGGTGATTCTTGGCGGGCGGCGCGGGGCGGTGAAAGAGAGCTGGCGCTGATTTTTCAGACCAGCACAATCCGCTGCCCACCCACATCACGCGCATAGCGCGCCAGCACCTGCCGACACACGCCGACCACCTCATCGACCAATGCCACCCCGGTCTGCCAGGCCACCACCAGCTCCAGGCTCGGCGGTGGCTGCAAGCCTTCCAGCAGCACCAGCTCACCCCGGCTCAACTCCGCATCCACCAACGCCGGTGGCAAGGCGCCAATCCCGAAACCATCACGCAGCAACCGGGTAATCGCCGCCACCGAATTCACGCAGTTCAACCGCGGTGTCTCGGCCCCGGCACTCTGCAGTAGGCTGAGTACCTCCTGGTGCGGCCGAGAGTTTTTCGAGAAGGTGACAATCCGCTCACGGCCCAGCTCGGCCAGCGAGGCGAAGTCGCGCTGGTACACCGAGCCTGCCGCTACCACCCAACCCATCGGGTAGCGCGCCAGGTCCTGGCTGCGGATCGATTGCTCGCGCAGCAGGTCGGTCTGCAGGATCACGTCGAGAAAGCCCTTCTGCAGCTGCTCGCGCAGGTTCAGTGCGGTGTCGGCGACCAGTTCGATCTCCACCTGCGGGTAGCGCTCGGTCAGTTCCGCCACCAGCGCGCTCATCCAGGTGTGAATCACCGTGTCCATCACCCCGACGCGAATGCGCCCGACCTTGGCCCGGTCGCTGTCCAGCGACTGCTTCATGGCCTTGGCCGTGTCGAGCATGCGCTCGGCGTACTCCAGCACCTTGCTGCCTTCCGGCGTCAGGCTGACACCCCGGGAGTCGCGCAGCAGCAGTTTCACCCCAAGGTCGGCCTCCAGTGCAGCAATGCGGCTGGACACCGAGGCTTGGGTGGTGAACAGCTTCTCGGCGGTAAGGCGGAAGCTCTTGAGACGGGCGACCCAGACAAAGGTTTCGAGGAAGCGAAGGTTCATGATCAGTTTTTCTTGTTCCAGACCGGCGGTTTTTCTCGTTGGACTCAGGCAGCACGGCCTCTGAACATGACACCCAGGCCGCGACGCTCGACGTCGCCCATAAAACAATACCAACAAGCCGAGGCAAGCATGAACCCAAGCGGCGTGCAGCAGCAGGTGCAATCCCCCCCTTCGACCGGGCCGTTCGCCTGGTACCGTGACATCGACCAACAGCAACGGCGCACATTCTGGAGCTGCAAGATCGGCTATGGCCTGGACGGCATGGACACGCAGATGCTCAGTTTCGTCATCCCGACGCTGATCATGCTGTGGGGCATCAGCACCGCAGAAGCCGGGCTGATCCACACCAGCACGTTGATCGCCTCGGCCGTCGGTGGCTGGGTCGCCGGCATCCTCTCCGACCGCATTGGCCGCGTGCGCACCCTGCAGCTGACGGTGCTGTGGTTCGCTTTCTTCACCTTCCTCTGCGGTTTCGCCCAGAACTATGAGCAGCTGCTGATCGCCCGCACCTTGATGGGCTTCGGTTTCGGTGGCGAGTGGACCGCTGGCGCCGTGCTGATCGGCGAGGTGATTCGGGCTCAGGATCGCGGCAAGGCAGTGGGCATGGTGCAGTCGGGCTGGGCCATTGGCTGGGGGCTGACGGCGATCCTGTATGCGCTGCTGTTCTCCTGGCTGCCAGCGGAACAGGCCTGGCGCGCGCTGTTCCTGCTGGGCCTGGTGCCGGCGATCTTCGTGATCTTCGTCCGCCGCCTGGTCAAGGACCCGGAGGTGTATCGCCAGGCCAAGGCCGGGGAAACCGCCGAAGCGCCGTCGCATTTCTACGAAATCTTCGCCCCCGGCATGCTCTGGACCACCATACGCGCCTCGCTGCTGACCACCGGCGCGCTGGGTGGCTACTACGCCATCACCTCGTGGTTGCCGACCTTCCTCAAGAACGAGCGCGGCCTGAGCGTGCTGGGCACCGGCGGCTATCTGGCCATGGTGATCGTCGGCTCCTACATCGGTTATGTGGTCAGCGCGTACCTGTCCGACCTGCTGGGGCGCAAGAAGAACTTCATCCTGTTCGCCGTGGGTTCGTTCATCATCGTGCTGCTGTATACGCAGATGCCAGTCAGCGACGGCGTGATGCTGTGGCTGGGCTTCCCGCTGGGCTTCTTCGCCTCGGGCATCTTCAGCGGCATGGGCGCGTTCCTGACCGAGCTGTTCCCGACCCGGGTGCGTGGCTCGGGGCAGGGCTTCTGCTACAACATCGGCAAGGTCATCGCAGCCTTGTTCCCGCTGCTGATCGGCCTGCTTGGCGAGAAGATCCCCCTGGGCCTGGGCATCGGCGTGTTCTCTGCAGTGTCCTATGGCGTGGTGATCGTGGCAGCGCTGAGCCTGCCGGAAACACGCGGCAAACAACTTCAGGCGCGCTAAGGTAGGCCTATGACCATCGACACGGGAGCACGTCAGGTGAAACCCCTGCTACTCAATTGCGACATGGGTGAAAGTTACGGCAGCTGGCGCATGGGCCTGGATGCCGAGGTGATGCCCTACATCGACTGCGCCAACATCGCCTGCGGCTACCACGCCGGCGACCCGAGCATCATGCGCCGCACCGTGGCCATGGCGCTGGAGCACGGTGTGACCATCGGCGCGCACCCGGCCTATCCGGACCTGGTCGGCTTCGGCCGCCGCTCCATGGCCTGCAGCCCTGAAGAAATCCGCGACCTGCTGCATTACCAGATCGGTGCCCTGGATGGCATCTGCAAGGTGCTCGGCGGCCGCGTGGCCTATGTGAAGCCCCACGGCGCGCTGTACAACGACATGATGGCCGACCCGCTCAAGCTGCGCACCGTGCTGGAAGCCGTGGCGGCCTATGGCAGTGGCTTGCCGCTGATGCTCATGGCCACAGCTGACAACAGCGCGGCCCAGGCCCTGGGCGATGAAGTCGGCGTGCCGCTGTGGTTCGAAGCCTTCGCCGACCGCGCCTACACCGCCAGCGGCCACCTGGTCTCGCGGCGTCTGCCGGGCGCGGTGCACCATGACTCGGCGCTGGTGGTCGAACAGGCCCTGCGCCTGGCCCGTGGTGAAACGCTGGTGGCGGATGATGGCAGCGCGCTGCAACTGGCCGCCAGCACCCTCTGCGTCCATGGCGACAACGACAGCTCGGTAGCGGCCGTGCGGCAGATCCGCCACGCCCTCGATGCGCTGGAGGTGCGATGAAGCTGCGTATCGAAGTCGTGGCCATCGACAGCCTGATGGTGCGCCTGTTCGACCGTATCGACGAAGCCAACATGCCCTGGATGCTCGCCGCCAGCCAGCGTCTGAGCGCGGCGTTCGGCGAGCACTTGGTAGATCTGGTGCCGTCCTACACCACGCTGATGGTGCAGTTCGATCTGCCACCGGGTGAGGCGCGGGCGCTGATCACCCAGGCGCTGGAGGGCTTGCAGCCGGACACCGGCAGCGCGGGGCGGCGCCATGAAATCCCGGTGTGGTACGACGCTAGCGTCGGCCCGGAACTGCCTGTGCTCGCAGCGCGCAGCGGGCTGAGCGAAGCGGAGGTGATCCACCTGCACAGCGAGCGCGAGTACCCGGTGTTTGCCCTGGGTTTCGCCCCCGGTTTCGGCTTCATGGGGCTGGTTGACGAACGCCTGGCCAGCCCGCGTCTGAGCACCCCGCGCAAGCGTGTGGCGGCCGGCAGCGTGGGTATCGCCGAACGCCAAACGGCGGCTTATCCCGCAGTGTCGCCGGGAGGCTGGAACCTGATCGGGCGCACCCCGGTACGCCTGTTCGACCGCGAACGTGAAGGCTACAGCCTGCTGCAGCCGGGCGACCGGGTGCGTTTCGTGGCGGTGTCGCGTGACGAATTCCTGGCCCTGGGCGGTGATGTGGAGGCGCAAGGATGAAGCAGTTGAAGATCGAGGCCAGTACTGCCCTGTGCCAGTTGCAGGATGCCGGGCGCTTTGGCGTGCGGCACCTGGGCGTGACCCAGGGTGGGGCGCTGGATTGGGTGGCGATGCACTGGGCCAACTGGCTGCTGGGTAACCCGTTGGGGGCGCCGGTGGTCGAGGTGGCGCTGGGTGGTTTTGCGCTGGTGGCCGAGCAGGATTGCGTGCTGGCGCTGGCCGGGGCCGACCTGGAGGCACAGGTGGATGATCAGCCACTGCTACCGTGGCGCAGCTTCGTTCTGGCTAAAGGGCAACGCTTGGCCCTGAAGCAGCCAAAGCAAGGTGTGCGGGCGTATCTGGCAGCTCCGGGCGGGTTTGTCGGTGAGGATGTGCTGGGCAGCTGTGCCACGGTCGTGCGCGAGGAGCTGGGGGGGATTGATGGGCGAGGGTCAGCGCTGGGGAAAGGGCAGGTTCTCACTTTTGCCGGTGGTTCGCCGGCCTTGCGCGAAGTACCGGCGGCCATGCGCCCGAGCTACGTGGCCAAGCCTGTGCTCGACCTGGTGATGGGCGCGCAGATCGGTGATTTCAGCGGGACCAGTCTGTTTGAAGCGTTCAACCGTGACTGGACGCTGGACAGCCGCGCCGACCGCATGGGCATTCGCTTATTGGGGCCAGAGCTGGTGTACCAGGGGGCGCCAATGATTTCCGAAGGGATCCCGCTGGGGGCGGTGCAGGTGCCACCAGACGGGCAACCGATCGTGCTGCTCAATGATCGGCAGACCATTGGCGGGTATCCGCGACTGGGAGCAGTGACGCCGTTGGCGTTGGCGCAGCTGGCGCAGTGCATGCCGGGGGCGGTGGTACGGTTCAGGGCGGTGGTGCAGGACCAGGCTTGGCGCGAGCAGCAGGTTTATCTGGGCCGTTGGTTGTAAGGCCACGGGCCCTTTCGCGGGACAAGCCCGCTCCTACAGAAATTGCGCAATGTCAGGAATTGCGCGGTTTCTGTAGGAGCGGGCTTGTCCCGCGAAAGGGCCGGCACAGGAGAAATCACTTGGACAGGTAACGCATCCCTTCTTCCAGCCCTTGCAAGGTCAGCGGATACATCTTGTCCTCGATCAGATCCCGCACCAAATGGGTCGAAGCCGTGTAGTCCCAGGCCTGCTTGGGATACGGGTTGATCCAGATGATCTTCCTGAATTTCTCCTTGAAACGCTGCATCCACACATACCCGGCCTCTTCGTTCCAGTGCTCGACGCTACCCCCCGGCTGGGTGATCTCGTACGGCGCCATGGCTGCATCGCCGACGAACACCACCTTGTAGTCGTCGCCATACTTGTGCAGCAGGTCGAAGGTGGAGAAGCGCTCCGAGGTGCGGCGCAGGTTGTTCTTCCACACCGATTCGTACACGAAGTTGTGGAAGTAGTAGTACTCCAGGTGCTTGAACTCGGTCTTGCAGGCCGAGAACAGCTCTTCGCAGACCTTGACGTGGGCGTCCATCGAACCGCCGATGTCGAACAGCAACAGCAGCTTCACCGTGTTGCGCCGTTCCGGGCGCATCTGGATGTTCAGCAGGCCGGCGTCACGCGCGGTGTGGTCGATGGTGCCGTCGATGTCGAGTTCTTCGGCAGCGCCTTCGCGGGCGAACTTGCGCAGCCGGCGCAGAGCCAGCTTGATGTTGCGTGTGCCCAGTTCGACCTGGTCGTCGAGGTTCTTGTATTCGCGCTGGTCCCAGACCTTTACCGCCTTGCCCTGGCGCTTGCCGGCCTCGCCGACGCGGATGCCTTCAGGGTTGAAGCCGCCCGAGCCGAACGGGCTGGTGCCGCCGGTGCCGATCCACTTGTTGCCACCGGCGTGGCGTTCCTTCTGCTCTTCGAGGCGCTTCTTGAATTCCTCGATGAGTTTGTCCAGGCCGCCCAGCGACTGGATCTGCGCGCGTTCCTCGTCGGTGAGCGAACGTTCGAATTCCTTGCGCAGCCATTCATCGGGGATCAGCGCCTCGATGTGCCGGTCGAGGTTTTCCAGGCCCTTGAAGTAGGCGGCGAAGGCGCGGTCGAACTTGTCGAAGTGGCGCTCGTCCTTCACCAGGATGGCGCGGGCGAGGTAGTAGAAGGCGTCCATGTCGGCGAACACCACGCCTTTTTGCAGGGCGTGGTGCAGGTCGAGCAGCTCGCGCACCGAAACTGGCACCTTGGCCGCGCGCATTTCATTGAACAGGTTGAGCAGCATGGCCCGGCTCCTGTCAGCGGTTGCCGCGCCGGCTCATGAAGGCCAGGCGCTCGAGCAGTTGCACGTCCTGCTCGTTCTTCACCAGGGCACCTGCCAGCGGCGGGATGGCTTTGGTCGGGTCGCGTTCGCGCAGCACGGCTTCGCCGATGTTGTCGGCCATCAGCAGCTTGAGCCAGTCGACCAGCTCGGAGGTGGATGGCTTTTTCTTCAGGCCCGGTACCTTGCGCACGTCGAAGAACACGTCCAGCGCCTCGCTGACCAGCGACTGGCTGATGTTCGGGTAGTGCACGTCGACGATCTGCTGCAGGGTGCCGCGGTCGGGGAAGGCGATGTAGTGGAAGAAGCAGCGGCGCAGGAAGGCGTCGGGCAGCTCTTTTTCGTTGTTGGAGGTGATGATGATGATCGGGCGCTGCTTGGCCTTGATGGTCTCGTCGATTTCGTAGACGTAGAACTCCATCTTGTCGAGTTCCTGCAGCAGGTCGTTGGGGAACTCGATGTCGGCCTTGTCGATTTCATCGATCAGCAGGATCACCCGCTCATTGGCTTCGAAGGCTTCCCACAGCTTGCCTTTCTTCAGGTAATTGCGCACGTCGTGGACCTTGTCCACGCCCAGCTGCGAGTCGCGCAGGCGGCTGACCGCGTCGTACTCGTAGAGGCCCTGGTGGGCCTTGGTCGTGGACTTGATGTGCCAGGTGATCAGGCGTGCGCCGAACGAGGCCGCGAGCTGCTCGGCGAGCATGGTCTTGCCGGTGCCGGGCTCGCCCTTGACCAGCAGCGGGCGTTCGAGGGTGATGGCCGCGTTGACCGCCAGTTTCAGGTCGTCTGTGGCGACGTAGTCGCGGGTGCCTTCGAACTTCATGAGTCTGTCCTCTGCGGGGTGCCTATAGTTTGCCAACGACTATAACGCGGGCCCAGGCAGCTGGAAACGCAGACCGGGTATTCAGTCCCTGAATGGCTCGTCACAAAGATTCAGTCAGGCTTGGGTGGAGGCTGTTCATAGCGTGCATTGAACGCCTGGATGAAGCCGTTACGCAGGATCTGCAGAAACGCCTCTAAGGCACTGATGTCCTGCTTGTGCACGCTGCCACTGAGCTCGACGCGGGTGGCGAACTGGTTTTTCGGCTGGTTCTTCAGGACTGTCTCGCTGGCTCCCACCAGCGCCTCCCAGACCGAGCGGAAGATGTTCTTGTTCTTGTTCTCCACGTCCTGCTGCCAGTCGAACACATCGACGTCGCGCAATAACGGCTTGATGTAACCGTGCAGCCGGCCGTCTTCGGCCTGGGCCTCGATCACCAGGTCGCCGTGCCCGGCATTGAAATCGAACTTGCCGTAGGCGCTGGAGAAATCATTGAGCTTGCGCAGCTCGATGCCGGTGGCACGCAGGCGGAATTCGAAATCGTCAAAATCGCTGAACGGGTCGAAGGTGGCTCGGCTCTCGACCTTGGCATCGCCCAGCAGTAGGGCGTTGGCGTCGAAGCTGGCATCGCGCCGGCCTTTTTCGTCGCGCACATTGGTCAGGTTGCGGATGTTGGCATCGAGTTGCGTGGCCTTGAGGTCGACCGGTGGCTTGGAGTTGAAGTTGCGAAAGGTCAGCGTGCCATTTTCGATCTGCACTTCGTTGAGGGTGATCGGCAACAGTTTTTCCAGCTGCTGGCGCCAGTCGGTCCCCCGGCCTGTCTGCGAGGCCTGCTTGCTGCCGCCATCGACGAAGTTGAGCTCGGGGCGCCTGAAGGTCACCTTGGCAACCACAGCCTTGTCGTAGATCAGCGAATGCCAGCTCACCGACAGGTCGATCAGCGGCGCATTCAGTAACGGCACCGGTACCTTGCCGCTGGTCTTGACGATCTTCAGCCCGTTGATCTGGTAGGCGCCGCGCCACCAGGCCAGGTCGACGTCGGCCACCTGGCCGCGGTACTCGCCCATATGGGCAAGCTTGTCGTTCAGGTAGTCGCGCACCAGGTAGGGCAGGGCCACCTGCAGGGCTACCAGCAGCACGATCAGGCTGGCCAGGCCAATCAGCGGCCAGCGGTAGCGAGCTTTCATCGCAAGGCTCTCCGCAGCGGGTTGCACGGTTGACCGCAGGCAAAGCCTGGGAGTTCGAACAGGCTTTACTGGCCACCGGGGCGGGCTTACCCTTTAAGTCACTCCTGCTGTTTCTCATGTTCAAGGACCCTGCCATGAGCCGTATCTTTGCAGACAACGCCCACTCCATCGGCAACACGCCGCTGGTGCAGATCAACCGCATCGCCCCGCGCGGGGTGACCATCCTGGCCAAGATCGAAGGGCGCAACCCGGGCTACTCGGTCAAGTGCCGGATTGGCGCGAACATGGTCTGGGACGCCGAGAGCAGCGGCAAACTCAAGCCGGGCATGACCATCGTCGAGCCGACCTCGGGCAACACCGGTATCGGTCTGGCGTTCGTTGCCGCCGCCCGTGGCTACAAGCTGATCCTGACCATGCCGGCGTCCATGAGCCTGGAGCGCCGCAAGGTGCTCAAGGCGCTGGGCGCAGAGCTGGTGCTGACCGAGCCGGCCAAGGGCATGAAGGGCGCCATCGAGAAAGCCAACGAAATCGTTGCCTCCGACCCGGCCCAGTACTTCCTGCCGGGCCAGTTCGAGAACCCGGCCAACCCGGCGATCCATGAGAAGACCACCGGGCCTGAAATCTGGAACGACACCGACGGCGCAGTCGACGTGCTGGTTGCAGGTGTTGGCACCGGCGGCACCATTACCGGCGTGTCGCGCTACATCAAGCACACCCAGGGCAAATCGATCCTGTCGGTGGCGGTCGAACCGGTGGCTTCGCCGCTGATCAGCCAGACCCTGGCCGGCGAAGAACTCAAGCCCAGTCCGCACAAGATCCAGGGCATCGGCGCCGGTTTCGTTCCGAAAAACCTCGACCTGTCGATCGTCGACAAGGTCGAGACCGTGACCGATGAAGAGTCCAAGGCCATGGCCATTCGCCTGATGCAGGAAGAAGGCATTCTCTGCGGTATTTCCTGTGGTGCAGCCATGGCCGCAGCCGTGCGCCTGGCCGAGAAACCGGAGATGCAGGGTAAGACCATCGTCGTAATTCTGCCCGACTCGGGCGAGCGTTATCTGTCCAGCATGCTGTTCAGCGACCTGTTCAGCGAGCAGGAAAACCAGCAGTAATCAGCCCGGTCGCTGATCCGGCGCAACATTCGGCGGCCTGGTTTATTGCAAAATCTTCATGAGTGAGATCCCGCCCTGGTTGTTTTTACCGGGGCGGGATGGGTTTATGATGGCCGGATGATTTTTCTGGAAGCAGGCAGCGCTGGCCTGCTTCCACTCCAAGGAGTGATGCATGACCTTTTCCTTCCTCGCCAAGGCAGGTGTGCTGCTGGTGTTCTTCGGCAGCGTGCTGTACGTGCACCTGCGCGGTAAGGCGCGCCTGCCGGTACTGCGCCAGTTCGTTAACCATTCGGCGCTGTTTGCACCTTATAACAGCCTGATGTACCTGTTTTCCGGTGTGCCGTCCAAGCCCTACCTGGACCGCCAGCGTTTCCCCGAACTGGACGTGCTCAAGGACAACTGGCAGGTAATCCGCGAGGAGGCCATGCGCCTGTTCGACGAGGGTTACATCCGTGCTGCCGAGAAGGACAACGACGCTGGCTTCGGTTCGTTCTTCAAGAAAGGCTGGAAGCGCTTTTACCTGAAGTGGTACGACAAGCCGCTGCCGTCTGCAGAAGCCCTGTGCCCGAAAACCGTCGAGCTGGTCAGCAGCATTCCCAACGTGAAAGGGGCTATGTTCGCCCTGCTGCCCGGTGGCAGCCACCTGAACCCGCATCGCGACCCGTTTGCCGGCTCCCTGCGCTACCACCTGGGCTTGTCGACCCCCAACTCCGACGCCTGCCGCATCTACGTCGATGGCGAGGAATACGCCTGGCGTGACGGCGAGGACGTGATGTTCGACGAGACTTACGTGCACTGGGTCAAGAACGAAACCGACGTGACCCGGGTGATTCTGTTCTGCGACATCGAGCGCCCGCTGAGCAGCCCGCTGATGACCCGCGTCAACCGCAAGGTCAGCGCCTTCCTCGGCCGCGCCACCGCGCCGCAGAACACCGATGACGAACGTGTGGGCGGGATCAACCAGGCGTACGCCTGGAGCAAGCGCTTCAGCAACAAGATCAGCACCCGCATGAAGCAGTTCAAGCGTGCCAACCCCAAGGCCTACCGCATTCTGCGGCCGGTGCTGGCGGTGGTGGTGGCTTACTTGCTGTACCGCTGGTTGTTCTGATTGCAGGGCCGGCCTCTTCGCGGGACAAGCCCGCGCCTACACAGACTACGCTATCCCTGTAGGAGCGGGCTTGTCCCGCGAAGAGGCCGGAACAGGCTATTGCCCAACCCCGAATTCACCGCTATATTCCGAAACACTTCTCTTCCCTGAAGACCCGATCATGCCAGCCATCCCTTCCACCGCAAGCTTTGCCATCGCGCCAGTCGCGGGCATGGTCGTGTGTGGCAGCCAGCAGCCGGTCATGATCAGTCACTACCCACCACCACCTGTCAGTGGCGTCGTAGGCGGCGTAGCTCCGCCTCCTTGCGTGGTCGTGCTGGGCTGATCGGCTTTTGGCCGCATCCCTTCGCACCCGCAACCTACTGAACACGGTCGGCACCTTCCCTCGCTGAAGTTCACGCCCGCCGTCTGGCTTATTCGCCTTATATCAGGTGGCAATACATGTCTGTCTTCAACAAAGCATCCGTGGCCTCGGCGGCCACCACCAGCCTGTTCGTCCTGCTCTGGAGCAGTGGCGCGATCGTTTCCAAGCTTGGCCTGGCCCATGCCAGCCCCTTCGCCTTCCTGCTGCTGCGCTCGGCGCTGGCCCTGTCCGGCCTGCTGCTGATCGGCCCGTTGCTGGGCCTGCGCTGGCCGCGTACACGCGGGGCGATCCTGCGTGCCCTGGGCACCGGCTGCGTGCTGCTTGGCGCCTATCAGATCTTCTACCTGCTGGCGCTCAACACCCACGTTACCCCTGGCGTGATGGCCACGGTGATGGGGGTGCAACCGATCCTTACCGTGGTGCTGATGGAGCGCCAGCGTTCCTGGAGCCGCTTGTTCGGCCTGGGCCTGGGGCTTGGCGGGCTGGTGATGGTGGTCTATCAGGGCATCAACCTCGGCGGGGTTTCGTTGCTTGGCATGCTGTTCGCCCTGCTGGCGCTGGCCAGCATGACCTTCGGCTCGATCCTGCAGAAGCGCATTACCGACAACCCGATGGGCACACTGCCGTTGCAGTACATCGCCGGCTTTGCCATGTGCGCCGTGTTCGCGCCGCTGCAACCGCTGCACGTGGAATGGACCGGCGGCTTCGTCGGCGCGCTGCTGTGGATGGGGCTGGTGGTGTCACTGCTGGCTACCCTGCTGCTGTACCGGCTGATCGCCAAGGGTAACCTGGTCAATGTCACCAGCCTGTTCTACCTGGTGCCGGCCGTAACCGCGGTGATGGACTTGCTGATCTTCGGCAACCGCCTGGCGCCGTTGAGCCTGCTGGGCATGGGGCTGATCGTGGTCGGCCTGCTGTTCGTGTTCCGCAAGCCGGCGGCGCGGCTGGCTGAGGCGTAAGGCCTAGCGAAACTCTTCGGGGATGGCGTGGCGCAATACGCCTTCCTCGAAGTCCAGGGTGCCGGCTTCGCGCTGGGTCAGCAGGTAGTAGAGCAGGGTGTCGGCCGATTGCCTGGCCGGCACTTCGACTGCCAGCATCCTGACTGCTTTTTCCACCTCGCAGGCGCAGCCGAATTCGGCCAGGGCTGCGTGCACCTGCTCCAGGGTTTCCGGTGGCCTGACGACAACCCGGAACACCGACCCTCCGGCGCTCTGCTGCAAGGCGTCGAACCAGGCCTGGTCACCCTCGTGGCGAATGCTGATGATGTCGCCGGGGGCGATACCGTAGACGTGGAAGGGGATGCTATCGACCCGATAGCCTCCAGCGACCGCCTGTGTCCACAAGCCTTCCACCGAGGCTGGCGGGTAGCCGCTCGCGTCCTGTTCCAGGCGGAACAGCACCTTCTTGAATGTGTCGCTCATGGTCCGCATCGCCTCACGTGCGCGCCGGGCGCAGTACCAGCCACAGCGCCAGGGCAATCAGCACACCGCCATACATATGGGCCATCGACAAGGGCTCGTCGAGCAGCCACGCTCCCCACAATACACCGAACACCGGGATCAGGAAGGTTACGGTGCTGGCCTTGACCGGGCCGATCTCGGCCAGCAGGCGGAAGTACAGGATGTAGGCGAAGGCGGTGCACAGCAGGCCCAGGCCCAGCAGCGACAGCCATACCTGCCAGCCGCCCCAGCTTGCCGGTGGCTGGGTCAGGGCGCTCCAGGCGAACAGCGGGCTCAGCATCAAGGTGGCGCCGAGCATGCTGCCCAGGGCCGACAGGCGGCTGTCCAGGCCGCTGATCCAGCGCCGTGCGAGGAAGCCGGCGAAGCCGTAGCAGGTGGTGGCCGCCAGGCAGGCCAGAGCACCTTGCACCAGGGCCATGTCCAAAGCTACCGGGCCGGCGCCGCTGAGGATGCCGACACCGAACAGGCCGAGGAAAATGCCGCCGAGCTTGGGCAGGGTCATTGCCTCGCGGAAGAACAGCGCGCCGATCAACACGCCCATCAGTGGCGTGGTGGCGTTGAAAATGGCCGAATAGCCGGCGGGTAGTACTTGTGCGGCCACGGAGTAGAAGGTGGCCGGGATGCCCGAGTTGATCATGCCCAGCACCAGGCAGGCGCCGAGCTTGCCGTCGAAATCCCAGCGCACCCGGGTGGCGGCGAGGATGGCGATCAGGCCCAGGCAGGCGATGGATACACGGAAGAACGCCGTAGGAACGGTACCCAGCTCGGGGGCGATGATGCGCATGAACAGGAAACTCGCCCCCCAGACAGCGGCAAGGGTCAGCAGGCGGGCTAGGGCGATGGGGCTCACAACGGTCTCCGGGTACAGGGCAGGGCGCGAGTGTACGTGACTCGCCTGGGCGATTCTTGTGCTTTCTTGCGCTGTAAACCTGTACCGGCCTCTTCGCGGGCTAAGCTCATAGCTCACCCAGCCCCGAGGTGTTGCGCATGACCCAGCATTGGCCCGCCGGCGAGATCGCGCGGATGATCCTCGACGGCTTCGACGACTACCGAGAGCACTTTCGCCGTATCACCCTCGGCGCCCGTGAGCGCTTCGAGCAGGCGCGCTGGCAGGACATCCAGCGGGCGTCGGCAGTGCGGATCAACCTGTACGAACAGAAAGTCGGCGAGGTCAACGCATGGCTGCGCGATGGTTTCGACGAAGAGGTGCTGCTGGATGTGGAACAGTGGCCGCTGGTGAAAAACGCCTACATCCGCCTGATCGATCCACGGCTGGACGACGAGCTGGCGGAGACCTGGTACAACTCGCTGTTCTGCAGCTTGTTCAGCCATGATCAGATCAGCGACGGCTGCATGTTCATCCACACCACCCGGCCTTCGATCCGCACCCATGAGCGCGCTGCGCAGACCCGTACCTACACGCCCGGCGGTAGCCTCAAGGGGTTGTTGCGGGCCATTTTCGCTGACTATGCCTTCGCCTATGGCGATCTCGAAGGCGATGTGGCACGCCTTGAAGAACAACTGAAGGACTGCCTGCCAGACTGGGTGTGCAAGGACCCGGCCCTGGCCGTGGAGCTGTTCGTGCCGGTGTTGTACCGCAACAAGGGTGCCTACCTGGTCGGCCGCTTGTACAACGTTGACGAGCAGTGGCCGCTGGCAATCGCACTGCTGCACCGGGAAGGCCATGGCATCGAGGCCGATGCGCTGATCACCGACGAGGCCGAGGTGTCGATCATCTTCTCGTTCACCCGCTCGTACTTCATGGCCGACGTGCCGGTACCGGCGGAGTTCGTCAACTTCTTGAAACGCATCCTGCCGGGCAAGCACATCGCCGAGTTGTACACCTCGATCGGTTTCTACAAGCAAGGCAAGTCGGAGTTCTATCGCGCCCTGATCAACCACCTGGCCAGCAGTGACGACCGCTTCGTCATGGCCCCCGGGGTGCGCGGCATGGTCATGAGCGTGTTTACCCTGCCGGGCTTCAATACCGTGTTCAAAATCATCAAGGATCGCTTCTCGCCGTCCAAGACCGTCGACCGCGCCACGGTGATCGACAAGTACCGTCTGGTGAAAAGTGTCGATCGGGTGGGGCGCATGGCCGATACCCAGGAGTTCGCCGATTTCCGCTTCCCGCGTGGCAAGTTCGAGCCCGAATGCCTGGCCGAGCTACTGGAAGTGGCGCCCTCGACCGTGGCGCTGGAAGGCGACACAGTGCTGGTCCGCCACTGCTGGACCGAGCGGCGCATGACCCCGCTCAACCTGTACCTGGAGCACGCCAGCGAAGGGCAGGTCCTCGAAGCGCTGGACGACTACGGGCTGGCCATCAAGCAACTGGCGGCGGCGAACATCTTCCCGGGTGACATGCTGCTGAAGAACTTCGGCGTTACCCGGCACGGGCGGGTGGTGTTCTACGACTATGACGAGATCAGCTTCCTGACCGAGGTGAACTTCCGGCACATCCCGCCGCCGCGCTACCCGGAGGATGAGATGTCCGGCGAGCCGTGGTATTCGATCGGGCCGCACGATGTGTTCCCCGAAGAGTTCCCGCCGTTCCTGTTTGCCGATATTGGCCAGCGCCGGTTGTTCAGCAGCTTGCATGGCGAGTTGTATGACGCGGACTACTGGAAGGGACTGCAGGCGGCGATCCGTGAAGGCAAGGTGATCGATGTGTTTCCCTATCGGCGCAAGGGGCGGTGATCGCGGGTTTCCAGGCCCGGCCTGCTACCAACATTCAGCTTTTCAAACACTTCATCTCACTGAAGTCCGTCCTCACCTTGGCCAGCCGCTCCTGAAGGAACTGCCGCTGCGCCGGTGTGCTCAAGTGCACCAGGTCCACAATCAAACTGCGCGCCTGCTGCTCGGTATTCTGATAGGCCGCCCGGTACTCGGGCGTCCACAGGCTTTCCTTGCGTTGCAGCAAGGTCGCCAGGCGCGGCTCGAAGCTGGCGTCGTTGCGCTGGTTCATGGCCAGCATCAGCTGTTGCTGCCAGTGCTGGCGGTTGGCGATCCACTGGCGGTTCTGGTCACCCAGCGCCTGCGACCAGGCCTGCACACGCTGGCGCTGGGCAGGATTGAGCTCGTCGAACCAGTTGATCAGGCGCTTTTCCATGCGCTCGGTGCGGCGTGCAATCTGTTTGGCCACGGGGGTGTCGACATATTCCTTTTGCCGCTGGTTGATATCGTCGCGGAAGGCATCACGCATTTCCGCGACTTGCGCATCGCTCATGCCGCGCAGCAGTTCGGTGGCGGAGGGGGTGATTTCTTCCGCTACCCGGCCAATCGCCTGGCGCGCTTCGACCGTGCGCTGCTGCAGGGCCTGGTCGGTCACCTGGTCCTCGGCGACCATGTCGCGCACCCGGTCGAGCCAGTCGAGGTAGCCTGGCAGCTGGGTCTTGCAGTGCCAGGCCAGGTGCTCCTTGAGCCGTTCGTCGAGCATTGCCTTCTGTTCGCGGTTCATCGCCAGGTACTCGCCCAGCGACCAGGGCACCAGGCGGTCGAGGTTGCGGTACGCGAGGTCGATGCGGCTACAGGCCGCCAAGGCAACGGCGCAGGCGGTGGCGATGAGCAGGGCTTTGGACAGGCGTACAGGCATGTGCAGGTCCTGGCTGTGGCTGGCTGATCGGTAGACGCAAGGGGGGGGGGCGCGGTTCCGCCGCATCAGCGATCAGGCAGCGCAGTGGCTTCAGGTGTAGAATAGCCGCCTTGTCTTGAGGAACATCGGAAATGGCTCTGCTTGGGCGTTACAACAGTTTGCAAATCGTGAAACACGTGGAATTCGGCCTGTACCTGGATGGCGGCTCCGACGGTGAGATCCTGCTGCCAGGGCGTTACATCCCGAAGAACGCCGAAACCGAGATAGACGACTGGCTGAACGTGTTCCTCTATCTGGATAGCGATGACAAGCTCATTGCCACCACCGAGAAGCCCAAGGTGCAGGTTGGCGAGTTCGCCAGCCTCAAGGTCAAGGACATCAACGGGGCCGGTATCTTCCTCGATTGGGGGCTGCCCAAGGACTTGCTGATGCCGTATTCCGAAGAAGCCCGGCAACTGAAAATCGGCGATTACTGCGTCGTGCATGTCTACCTGGACAAACGCACCCGCCGCATCACCGCCACTTCACGTCTGGACCGCTACCTGGACGTTACCCCGGCTCAATACCAGATTGGCCAGCCGGTCGAATTGTTGGTGGCCGGCGAAACGCCGATGGGCTTCAAGGCCATCATCAACAACCGCCACTGGGGCCTGATCCACAAGAACGAGGTGTTCAAATTCCTGCGTTCGGGCATGCACGTGGAAGGTTTCATCAAGGAAGTGCGCCATGACGGCAAGATCGCCCTGAGCCTGCAGCCGGTCGGCAAGGCGCTTGGCGACGACCTGCAGGAGCGCATCATGGCGCGCCTGGAGGCCGAAGGCGGGGTGCTGGCGGTGAGCGACAAGAGCGCCCCGGAAGTGATCAGCCAGATGTTCAACGTCAGCAAGGGCAACTTCAAGAAGGCCATTGGCGGGTTGTTCAAGCAGGGCCGCATCGTCATCCATGACGAGCGCATCGAAAAGGCCTGATCAGGCCTGCACGAAGGTCCGGAAGTCCAGCTGCTCGCCACCCGGACGGGTGTCGCGCAGCAGTGAGTCACGGTCGGCGCTCAGGGCCAGGCTGATGGTCGAGCGGCGCTTGCCGGGGTTGCGCACTTCCATCTGCTCCTGGTGAGCACGGAGGAAGTTGACCGGCACCTTAAGGTGCTGCAGCTCGTCGCTTTCCGGCGTGTGCAGCAACAGGTTGACCCAGTCGGGCTGGCCCTTGCGCAGCAATGCCACCGGCACCTCGAACCACCACAGGTTGCGCTTGCGGTCGAGGATGGCGAACAAGGTGTTGGCGCTGGTCAGCACCGGGTTGGCCAAGGCCTGGTTGCGGCGGGCGATGGCGGCTGGTTTGTCGAGTTTCATGCAGGTTCCTGCGGGTTGACGCTTGATTAGGGCTGCATTGTGAGGGGTGGCAGAGGGCGCGGCAAGGTTTGACGGCCCTTTCGCGGGACAAGCCCGCTCCTACAGGTACAGCGCATGCCTCGGGCTATACGCAATCCCTGTAGGCGCGGGCTTGTCCCGCGAAAGGGCCAGTTGCCTCAACGACTGAGCGGCCTGCTCAACTCTGAAGTAGCCCCATCCGCAGTGGTCACCGTCGCCGTAAAGCTCTTCAGCCCGCCGATATTCTCCAGCACCTGGGCAAACCGCGCCTGCCCTTTGTCATCACTGTTCACCAGTACATCCCCCAGATATTGTTCTGCCTCGGTCCCATCTGCCTGGGCATTGCCAAACACCTCGATGCGCAACAGGCTCGACACCGGCCCCTGCACCTCGCCCCGCAGCACATTGCCGTCCAGCGCGATCAGCCGTGGCGGCTGCTGGTTGTGGTTGGGCAGTGGCTGGCATGGCTTGGGTTCACCCGTGGCATCACAGATGATCGCCTGGTCCTTCTGCGGCAAATCCGCGCCGACGCCACGCGAGCCTACATACAAGGCATGGGCCTGGGCCGGCACGCCGAACACGATGGCGCCGGTCCGCTGGTTCGGCACGCACGAACCACCGGCCTCGCAGCGGCGGATGTCCTGGTTGTTGCCCCAGATGCGGTTGCCGCTCAGGCGCGTGGCGGTGACGTCCGGCTCCGGGCGCAGGGCCACGCCGATGCGGTTGCCGTGGATCAGGTTGCTGTCGAGGATGTTGCCTTCGCCGGTGATGCTGACGCCGATCGAGTTGCCGCTGAAGGTGTTGGCGGCGAGGTAGTTACGCTTGCCCCAGTTGATCTGCAGGCCGTCGGAATAGTTCTCGAAGCGGTTGCGCACCACGCTGTTGTCATTGCCCAGCAGGATCTCGATGCCCTGGGACGGCTCGGGGTTGGCCGGGGTGGAGCGGAACAGGTTGTCGGCCACCAGGTTGAAGGCCGCGCCACGGGTCAGTTCCAGGCCATCGCCGTTGTCGATCAGCTGGTTGCGCAGCACCTTGTTGTTGACCGTGGTGGTGGCGGTCGGATTGCCGGCACCGTCGTCGCCCGTGAGCATGATGCCGGCGCCGCCTTTGTTGGCGACAATGCGGTTGTCTTCGATGACGTTGCCACTGGCGCGGTTGACCAGGATGCCGATGCAGAAGTTACGTACCTCCAGGCCACTCAGGTGCACGCCCTGGGTGTCGCGCAGCACCAGCCCCGGGTGGGTGGTGGTGCGCACGTTGGTGCCGAACTGGCCGGGCAGGGCACCGGGGCAGGTGCGCACGCCTTGGTCCTTGATGTATCCCGCACCGTCGATGGCGATGTACTGGCCGTCACGGGTGAAGGGCAGGCCGGTGATCTGCACCGGGCCCTTGATTTCCGGCAGGGCGCGGGCCGGGCGAATCACATAGGGCGGCTTGCCTACGGCAGCGATCTCGATGCGGTAGTGGCCAGGGTTCTGGTTGCTGGTTTCGATGGCCCAGCGCAGGGTGCCGGGTTGGCCATCGTCGGCATAACGCTCGACTTTCAGGGTTTCGCTGGCCGGTGCGGCGGCCAGGGCAGGTAAGGGCAACAGCGGCAGCAGGGCCGCGAACAGAGGCATCAGACGCATGGTACAAATATCCGGAAACTGTTGTTTTTATACGCAGGTTGGCAGCGATTCTAGGCGAGCCGCCGGGCATTGAGCAGTGCAGTTGGCCCTATTCGGTGCGGTATTCGCCCGCAGATTCGCCGTTCGGCTTGGGCCAGGCAAATTGTTGAAACTCTTTCGCAAGGTCCCCAGTCCACCGACTGTCGACACGGTTCACGTGTCTCCATTTGCAGGAGATTTGCCATGAGCGGCACCAAGGACAAAGCGAAAGGCCTGGCCAACGAAGCGGTCGGTAACGTCAAACAAGGCGTCGGCAAGGTGACCGACAACGACAAGCTGCGGGCCGAGGGCAAGGCCCAGGAACTGAAAGGCGAAGCGCAGCAAATCAAGGGCAATGTGAAGGATGCAGTGAAGAAGCCTTGATCTGAGATGGCCTGTTTCTGCCTCTGTGAGAGGCAGAAACAGGTGTAGGCATTTTCTTCTGGCATGGCTGGGAGCAGTACATCATCGGCGTGGTCTATTAGACTCACCCGTTGTACTCAAGAATCAAGCGGCGAAAGGAGACGCTATGATTTTCCCCGACCTGCGCGGCCTGCCCCTGCACCGCGTGCTGGTACGCACCGTCAAGGAATTCCTCGATGACGAGATGTCGACCTACGCGTCCGCGATGGCCTACCAGATGCTGTTTTCGCTGTTCCCGTTCCTGCTGTTCCTGATCGCCCTGATCGGCTTCCTGCACCTGCCGGACTTTTTTTCCTGGTTGCGCCTGCAATCGGAACTGGTGTTGCCGCCCCAGGCGCTGGAGCAGGTGAACCCGGTCATCGACCAGTTGCAGCAGTCCAAGGGCGGGCTGCTGTCGGTGGGTATCGTCATCGCCCTGTGGACTGCCTCGGCCGGCGTGCGCTTGATGATGAGCGCCATGAACGCTGCCTATGACGTGCCCGAGGGCCGCCCGGTGTGGAAGCGCATTCCGCTGTCGATCGTCTACACCGTCGGCATTGCCGGCATGCTGCTGGCGGCAGCCGCGCTGATGGTGCTGGGGCCGCAGGTGATGGAGTGGATTGCCTCACAGGTCGGCCTGCAGGAAGTGATCGTCACGGTATGGACCGTGCTGCGCTGGCCCGCAATCATCATCCTGATGATGGTCGCGGTGGCATTGATCTATTACGTGATGCCGGACGTGAAGCAGAAGTTTCGCTTCATCACCCCCGGTTCGGTGCTGGCAGTAGTAGTATGGATTATCGCCTCCCTGGGCTTTGCCTACTACGTCAAGACCTTTGCCGACTACAACGCCATGTATGGCAGCATCGGTGCGATCATCGTGCTGTTGCTGTACTTCTACATCTCTGCCGCCGTGCTGTTGCTGGGGGCGGAAATGAATGCGGTGATCGAGCACATGTCGAGCGAGGGCAAGAACCCGGGCGAGAAGGATTTCGAGGGCGCCAAACCTCAGGAAACCATCACCGTGCTCGGCCATGAACACCCGGTCGAGCATCAACCGACCGAGCCGAACCCGCGATGATCCGTGACATTCTCAAGATGGGCGACGAGCGCCTGCTGCGCATCGCGCCCCCGGTGCCTGAGCATCTGATCGGCAGCAGCGAACTGCAGCAGTTGATCGACGACATGTTCGAAACCATGCAGCACGTGGGTGGCGTTGGCCTGGCCGCGCCGCAGATCGGCATCGACCTGCAGCTGGTGATCTTTGGCTTCGAGCGCAGCGAGCGTTACCCGGATGCCGAACCAGTGCCGCAGACCATCCTGCTCAACCCGGTGATCACCCCACTGACCACAGAAGTCGAGGACGGTTGGGAGGGCTGCCTGTCGGTGCCCGGCCTGCGTGGTGTGGTGCCGCGCTTCAAGCACATCAGCTACGAAGGCATCGACCCGCAGGGTAACCCGATCAACCGTTTTGCCGATGGCTTTCATGCGCGGGTGGTGCAGCACGAGTGCGACCACCTGATCGGCCGCTTGTACCCCTCGCGTATTCAGGACTTTGCCAAGTTCGGCTATACCGATGTGCTGTTCCCCGGGCTGGATGACAGCGACGACTGAGCCCGCACCATGGCCAGCAGGGTTTTGCTGCGCTGGTAGCGTTGCAGGCGCGAGGCCAGGGCTTCGGGCAGGTGTGCGGTGATGTTGAAACCCAGGCGCTGGTAGTAAGCCACGAGGTCGGGGTGGCAGAACAGCCAGGTCGGGCCACTGTGCCCGGCCAGGGCCGCCTCGACCAACTGCGTTGCCACGCCACGCTTGCGCTGCTGCGGGGCAACGAACAGCCCGGTGAGCCAGTGGCCGTCGGCGACGGCACTGAGGCAAAGGCCGGCAACGATCCCGTCGCCGCGCGCTACCCACGATTCACCATCATTGGCTGCGCGCATGCGTGAACCATGCTGTTTGTAGAAATGTTCGAGCAATCGACGCTCGGGCCCGATGAGCAGGGCGCAGTGCAGGGCAGTCATGGGGTATACCTGAAACGGTTGGCTCTAGCCCGGTGATTTCAGGCCATCGAGCCGTTGCGCTTTGTCGCAGATTGTTGCAAATCCTGCAAGGGTGAATGTCCGAGTTCAGGGTTCAACTATTCCCGGCCAGGAGTAGAATTTCAACTATTCCCCCTGGCAGTAGACGAAGCGGGAACGGTACTTCGTGTCATCTTCGCAGTCGATGACAACTTCTCCGCGCCATGACGGCATCAGAAGTCACGCGATCAGCTGGATTGCTTTAAAGGCCAAACCCCATGAAACCATTACTGATTCTTGCACTGGTCGGTATGTCCTCGTTCGCCCTCGCCGATGAGGCCAAGCCGGTCTCCAGCGAGCCTGTGGCTCAGCAGTACGACTATTCCATGAACCTTGACATCAAACGGGTGATCAACCTGTCGACCATCCCCAATGTCTGCGAAGTGGTACCTGCGACCATGACCTATGAAGACCATCATGGCCAGGTGCATACCATTCAGTACCGGGCGATGGGCGAAGGTTGCCAGCAGGGTTGATCGTCCTACCGCGGCGGCCTCTTCGCGTTGAGCCGTAGCGAAGAAGCTGCTTGCGTGCCCCGGTTCATCGGCCCGACAGTACCTTGTGTACCACCTCCAGGCCTTGTTTCAGTTCAGCTCGGCTACTTGCCGCCGACAAACTGATGCGCACTGCCTGCACTTCGATCGCGCCAATGGCAAACACACTGGCCGGGACGATTTCCACGGCGTGCTCGCGACATTGCCTGACCACCGTCTCGGCGCCCTGCGGCGTGGCCAGCCACGCGTGGGGCGAAGGTTGCCCGGTATTGTGCAGTCCATCACCCAGCAGTCTGCGTGCCAGGCGCCATCGTTCGGTAATTTCCGTTTTCTGCCAGGCTAGCCGCTGCGCAGCGGTGCCGTCTTCGATCCATTGGCAAGCGATAACCAGGCTCAATGGCGACACCGACCAGTGGCTGGCCTGGGCATGCGGGTCAACCTGTGCCAGCAGCTTCGGGCTGGCCGCAATCCATCCCAATCGCAGGCCAGCGGCCACCGTCTTGGACAGGCTGTTGATGTAGATCCCTTGATCGCCCAGTAGTGGATAGAGCGGCGCTTGGTCACTGAATGCGCCATACACATCATCCTCGATCAGCAACAGCCCCAGGCGTTTGACTACCTCGGCAATTGCCGCTCGGCGAGTATCCGTCATGCAGGCGCCCGTGGGGTTGTGCAGGGTCGGTGTGGTCACCAGCACGCGGGCACCGCTGGCGCGCGCCACACGGTCCAGGTCATCGGGCCGCAGGCCCTGGTCGTCCAGTGCCACACCATGCACGGGCAGGCGCAGTTGCCGACAGGCCGCCTTGATGCCCGGTGCGGTCAGGGCCTCGAGCATGACCGGCTCGCCAGCCTGGCAGAACGACTGCAGCACCAGTGTCAGCGCTTGCTGGGCTGCGCCACACAGCAACATCTCGTCCGCTGAAAGGGCCAGGCCGCGGTTTGCCATCCACTGGGCGCCGCGAATGCGCCCTAGCAGCAATTGCTCGGGGCCCAGGTAATGATCGAGCAAGTTGCTGTCGGGGCGTTTCAGCAGGCTGCGCAAGCAGTCTTGCAAGTCTTGGTTGTGCGGATCGGCTACCGGAACGTTGGTCGACAGGTCGATCAGCGGGCGTTGCCCGTCGTGATGCTTGATGCGGAACAAGGTCGCTTCCTTGCTGCCTGCCAGCACGTAGGTACCGCGGCCCACTTCGCCAGCCACCAGATGGCGCGCGGCAGCTTCGCGGTAGGCCTGCTGGGTGGTACTCGGGTTGAGGCCCAGTTTCCAGGCCAGCCGGCGTTGCGGGGGCAGGCGGTCACCTACCTTGAGGGTGCCGCTTTCGATGGCGTGGGCAATGGCATCGACCAAGGCGAGATATCGGGGTTGGTCATCGTCGACCAGCTGCGGAATCCACACGAAATTGCTACCCATGCAATATAAGGTTGTACCCATACAATGCCCGGCGCTTAGGATCGGATCAACCACCTATCGAAGAGGGATGATCGCCATGTTCGACCTTGTTGCCCTGCGCGAAGCCGCCGATTTCGTACACCAGCACGTTCCGCCGACACCTCAGCGCGCCTGGCCGCTGCTGGCCGAGCGGGTGGGTTGCAAACTGTGGGTCAAGCACGAAAACCACGCCCCCACCGGCGCCTTCAAGGTACGCGGCGGGTTGGTGTATGTGCGGTCGCTGCTGGCCGCCGGCAAGCCACCGCGGGGCCTGGTCACCGCCACCCGCGGCAACCACGGCCAGAGCATGGCGCTGGCCGCGAGCCAGGCCGGCGTGCCGCTGGTGATCGTGGTGCCCGAGGGTAACTCGAAAGAGAAGAACGCCGCCATGCGCGCGCTGGGCGCCGAGCTGGTGGAGCACGGTGTCGACTTCGACGTGGCCCGAGAAGAGGCGGCCCGCCTGGCGGACGAGTTGGGCTACGACATGGTGCCGTCATTCCACCCTGAGCTGGTGCGCGGTGTGGCCACCTATGCTCTGGAGCTTTTCGAAGCCGTGGCCGACCTGGATTGCGTGTACGTGCCGATCGGCATGGGCTCGGGCATCTGCGGGCTGATCCAAGCGCGCAACCTGCTGGGGCTGAAGACCGAAATCGTCGGCGTTGTGTCCAGTGCTGCCGATGCTTATGCGCAGAGTTTCGAGCAGGGCCGCATCGTCACCACAGCCACGGCCGATACCTTTGCCGATGGCATGGCCTGCCGGGTACCACACCCGGATGCGTTTGCTCTGGTTCGCGAGCATGCTGCACGTATCGTGCGGGTCACCGACAGCGAAGTGGCAGCGGCCATGCGCATCTATCACGAAACCACCCACAACACCGCTGAAGGTGCCGGTGCTGCGGCGCTGGCCGCGTTGCTGCAGGAGCGCGAACGCCAGGCCGGCAAGCGCGTGGCCGTGGTGCTGAGCGGGGCCAACGTGGATCGCGAGCGCTATGCGCAGGTGCTGGCAAACAGCAACTGACTTGAGGCGTTGCCCTTCCAATCCCTGGATTACTCGTGGCAGGCTCTACGGCGCCAGTTAGCCTGCCATGAGTAGCCCATGCCATTTTCCAACGGTTTCCTCCTCAGCCTGTCGTTGTGCCTCGATATCGGCGTGGCCAACATCGCCATGATCACCCTGGCCATGCAGCGTGGTTTCTTCCAGGGGTTCTGGCTGGGCCTGGGGACCTGCGTGGGCGACTTGATCTACGCCATTGCGGCGCTTGCCGGCATGACCGTGCTGCTGCAGTTCGACAGCGTGCGCTGGACCTTGTGGATTGGCGGTTCGGCGTTGCTGGTGTGGTTCGCCATCAAGATGCTGCTGGCTGCCTGGCGTGGCGGGCATATGGAGGCCAGCGCGACGGTGGTGGTGGAGTCGGGCTGGCGCGAGTTCCTGCGGGGCATCTTCCTGGCCATGTCGTCGCCCAGCGCCATCCTTTGGTTCGCAGCGGTCGGCGGCGTGCTGATCGCCCGCTCCGGCGCTGGCAGCCTGCTGGACGCAGGGCTGTTTCTTGGGGGCTTCTTCGCTGCCGGAATGGTCTGGTGCATGGGCATTTGTGGCATCGCCAGCCATGGCGGGCGTTTGCTGGGGGACCGCCTGCTGACCTGGTCGTACCTGCTGTCGGCGGCGATTTTCTGCTATTTCGCGGTGTATGTGATTGTTTCCGGTTATCGGGAATTCATAAGCGTTAGCCTCTAGGGCGGCGCTCGATCTCATAGGCGCCCACAGCACTCAAGGGATGCACCTCTGAGGCAAAATTTTCCTGAGCCCTGTCGATTTCTCCGGCTACCGTTCGACCAAAAGCTGAAGACACAGGTACCCCTGTGTCGAACGCTCATGAACGATTGGAGGAACACCCGATGAACACGGCAGCCGAAAATGAAATCCGTCAGCTTATCGAACGCTGGATGCAGGCCGTGCGTGACCGTGACATCCCCGCCATCACCGCGCCCTACGCCGATGACATCGTCGCCTTCGATGCCATCCAGTCACTGCAGTTCAAGGGCAAGGCCGCCTACCAGGCCCATTGGGAAATGTGCATGAGCATGTGTCCTGGGCCCATGGTATTCGAGCTTGCTCAACTCTCCGTGCACGCTGACGGTGACCTGGGTTTGGCTCACTGGCTGAATCGCTGCGGCCCAGGGGATGACGAGAGTCAGTGCGGCTTCATGCGTGCCACCGTCGGTTACCGCAAGGTTGGCGGCCAGTGGCAGGTGATCCACGAACACTGGTCGGCACCCTTCGACATGCAGACCCAGAAAGCACTGTTCGATCTCAAGCCTTGATCGGCTATCGCCAAATGCACGTTGCCAACGCCTGGAGACGACCATGAAATACCTGTGCCTGGTCTATTGTGACGAAGGGCTGCTGCATAGCCTGCCCGACAGCCCGGAAGATGCCGAGTGCATGGCCTACGCCGAATCGCTGCAGAGCTCCGGGCGCATCATCGCGGCCGAGGCGCTGAAAACCGTGCAGGCCGCCACCACCGTGCGCATGCGCGCCGGGCGAATGAGCATCACCGATGGCCCGTTCGCCGAAACCAAAGAGCAGCTCGCCGGCTTTTACCTGGTCGATGCCCGTGACCTCAACGAGGCGCTGAACATCGCCAAGGGCATACCAGCGGCGCGAGTCGGCAGCGTCGAAGTGCGGCCGGTGCGCGAACTGCAACCCTGACAGCGAAGGAGAACAACAACAATGATCCTTGCCCAACCTGCGCCCGCGCAGCACGAGCTGTCCATCAGCCGCTTGATCGATGCCCCGCCTGCCAAGGTGTTCCGCGCCTGGACCGAGCCCGAGTGGCTGATGCAGTGGTGGGGGCCACACGGCATGACCACCCCGGAATGCGAGATGCAGCTGTGGGTCGGCGGCCTTTTGCGCACCCTCATGCGTGCCCCAGATGGCTCCGAGTACCCGACCCAGGGCGTGTTCCTGGAAATTGCCGCCCCACGCCGGCTGGTGTTCACCGATGCCTTCGGGCCAGGTTGGGTGCCGTCGGACAAGGCCTTCATGACGGCGGTGATCAGCTTTGACGAAGAGCAGGGCAAGACCCGCTACACCGCCCGTGCCTGGCACTGGAATGCAGCCGACAGCCGCGCCCATGAAGAAATGGGTTTCCATCAGGGCTGGGGAGAGAGCCTGGACCGCCTGGTGGAGGTCGTGACCCAGCGGATGCCTGACTGATGGCCGAGCTGGCCCAGGTCCGGGCCGAGGTCGAAGCGGTGTACCGGCGGGATTCGCGGCGCATCCTGGCGACGCTGATCCGCCTGCTGGGGGATTTCGACCTGGCAGAGGAGGCCCTGCACGATGCTTTCTTCATCGCTGTCGAGCGCTGGCAGCGTGATGGCATCCCGGACAATCCGCGGGCCTGGCTGGTGTCGACCGGGCGTTTCAAGGCCATCGACGCATTGCGCCGGCGTGCTCGCTTCGACCGCTCCCAGGCCGACCTGATCATGCTGATCGAAGGCCAGGGGCAAGACCCCAGCGATGATGAGCTGCTGGCCGATGACCGGCTGCGGCTGATCTTCACTTGCTGCCACCCGGCCCTGGCGGCCGATGCCCAGGTGCCACTGACCCTGCGCGAAGTCTGCGACCTGACCACCGAGCAGATCGCCCGGGCCTTCCTGCAAAGCCCCGCGACCATCGCCCAGCGCATCGTCCGCGCCAAGGCCAAGATTCGTGATGCCGGCATTCCTTATCAGGTCCCGGAGCTGAATGAGCTACCCGAGCGCCTCGAGAGCGTGCTGCGGGTGATCTACCTGGTGTTCAACGAAGGCTATTCGGCGTCCTCGGGCGAGGCGTTGCTGCAGCAGGAACTCAGTGACGAGGCGATCCGCCTCGGGCGCCTGCTGGTGCAACTGCTGCCAGACGCCGAAGCGGTGGGTTTGCTGGCGCTGATGCTGCTGCAGGCATCGCGGCAACGCGCGCGCAGCGATGCCGAGGGCAACCTGGTGCTGCTGGACCAGCAGGACCGCAGCCTGTGGGACCGTGAGCTGATTGCCGAAGGTTGCCAGCTGGTGCGCCTGGCCTTGGCCACCCGGGCCTTTGGTGCCTACACCGTGCAGGCGGCGATCGCGGCCGTACATGCCGAGGCGGTGACGGCTGAAGAGACTGATTGGGCGGAAATTGTCGGGCTGTACGATGTACTGCAACGGCACTGGCCGTCAGCCGTGGTGGCGCTCAATCGGGCAGTGGCACTGGCCAAGCGCGACGGTGCGCAGGCGGGTCTGGACGCGGTGGAGGCGATTCTGGCAGCGGGGGAGTTGCGCGACTATCACCTGGCTCATGCGGCGCGGGCTGAGCTGCACCAGCAATTGGGGAATGTCGAAGAGGCGCGGGCAGCTTGGCAGCAGGCGCTGGAGTTGACCAGGCAGGAGCCGGAGCGGCGGCATATCGAGCGGCGTTTAGGCGAACTGATGTGAGTGCCTTTCTGGCCTCTTCGCGGGACAAGTCGGATCGCCGCACCGCCGCTCCTACAGGTAAAGCATCCGCGCGGTCGATGTAGGAGCGGGCTTGCCCCGCGAAAAATCCATCACCGATGTCAGCTGGCGACGAAGTTCGGCGGCGACACCAGCTCGACGGTCTGTTGCTTGCGCGGTGCCAGGATCTCGGCCACGCCTTCGACCACCAGTTCATCGTTCTGGTTGTACACGTTGGTGGCGATACGCACTTTGAACTTCGGCAGTTTCTCAAGGATTTCCAGGCGCACGGTCAGGGTGTCGCCGATCTTCACCGGCTTCTGGAAGCTCATCTGCTGGCCCAGGTAGATGGTGCCAGGGCCAGGCAGGGTGCAGGCCACTGCGGCGCTTATCAGGGCACCGCTGAACATGCCGTGGGCGATGCGCTCCTTGAACATGCTCTTGGCGGCGAACTCGGCATCCAGGTGCACCGGGTTGTGGTCACCGGACATGGCGGCAAACAGCTGGATGTCACGTTCTTCGACGGACTTCTCATAGGTGGCCTTCTGGCCGACTTCAAGGGCTTCGTAAGGCGTGTTGGTGACCTGGGTCATTGGGTTTCCTTAAAGGGCGGGCGAGGGCGCCTATCATTCACTGCGGGCAGGGCGGCCAAGGGCCAGCGCTTGCGCTAACCAAGCGAGGATATCAGCGGTGACCTCGTCGCGGTTGAGTTCGTTGAGTACTTCGTGCCGCGCCTCAGGATAGAGGAGCAGCTGTATATGTCGATTGCCGGTCGCGCGCAGGGCGTCGGCCAGATGGGTGAGACGCTTGCCGGCACTCACCGGATCACATTCACCGCCAATCACCAGCATGGGCAGGTTCGGGTCGATCTGCGCGAGGTTGCGCGCCTGGCTGATCTGCGCCAGCCCATGCAGCAGGTCGAGCCACAGCTGGTTGCTGCAGCGAAAGCCGCACAGCGGATCGTTGACGTACTTGTCCACTTCCGCCGGGTCACGGCTGAGCCAGTCGAACGCCGTGCGGGTGGGCTTGAAGGCGTTGTTGAACGAGCCGAACGACAGCCATTCGATCAGTGCGCTCTTGCCCAGTGGCCCCTGGCGCCAGGCTTCCAGCCGCGCAATCAGGCGCGCCGCCCGATACAGTGCAGCGGGCTGGAAGTTGGAGCCGCTGAGGATTGCCCCTTGCAGGCTGCCGCTGTGGTGGGTGAGGTAGGCCTGGACAATATAGCTGCCCATGCTGTGGCCGAACAGGAACAGCGGTGTGCAAGGGAACTGCTGGCCAATATGCTGGGCCAGCAGGCCAAGGTCGTTGACCACGGCATTCCAGCCATGTTGCCGGGCGAACAGGCCGAGGCTGCCCTGCTCGGCGGTGCGCCCGTGGCCGCGCAGGTCCGGTGCCAGCAGGGCGTAGCCGGCATCGCAGAGGGCCTGGCCCAGGCGCTGGTAGCGCCCGCCATGCTCGGCCATGCCATGCGCCAGCAGCACCACAGCCTTGACCGGTGTGGCCGGCAGCCATTGGTGCACGTACAGCTTGCAATGCTCGCTGGCAGGCAGCCAGAAGGCGTCATGGGGCATGGCGAATCCTTTGCGCGATGGTGACCCGGACAGTGTATGCACAACCGGCCGAATTGCAGGAAGGGCACAAATAAGATTCACAATGTTAATGGCGGCACTTGGCGTATATGCCACCTCGGGCATACCTGCTAACGTCGGTTCAACGCCTTTTTGCCATCAGGCAAACGGGGCAAGGAATCCGTACGGGCTCAGGCAGAGGAACAATAATAAATGCAAGCCGACTTCTGGAATGACAAACGCCCCGAGGGCGTGCCTTCCACCATCGACCTTCACGCGTACGCTTCGGTCGTTGAGGTGTTCGAACGCTCCTGCAAGCGCTTTGCCGAGCGCCCGGCGTTCAGCAACCTGGGCTTGACCCTGAGTTACGCCGAGCTCGAACGCCATTCGGCAGCGTTCGCCGCCTGGCTGCAGCAGCACACCGACCTCAAGCCGGGTGACCGCATCGCGGTGCAGATGCCCAACGTCCTGCAGTACCCCATCGCCGTGTTCGGCGCCCTGCGCGCGGGGCTGATCGTGGTCAACACCAACCCGCTGTACACCGAGCGCGAAATGCGTCACCAGTTCAAGGATGCCGGGGCCCGGGCGCTGGTGTACCTGAACATGTTCGGCAAGCGCGTGCAGGAGGTGCTGCCCGATACCGGCATCGAGTACCTGATCGAGGCGAAGATGGGCGACCTGCTGCCCGCAGCCAAGGGCTGGCTGGTCAATACCGTGGTCGACAAGGTGAAGAAGATGGTCCCGGCCTATCATCTGCCCCAGGCCATCCCGTTCAAGCAGGTACTGCGCGAAGGCCGCAGCCTGGTGCACAAGCCGGTGCCGCTGTCGCTCGATGACATCGCCGTGCTGCAGTACACCGGCGGTACCACGGGCCTGGCCAAGGGGGCCATGCTCACGCACGGCAACCTGGTGGCCAACATGCTGCAGGTGCTGGCCTGTTTCTCCCAGCATGGCCCGGACGGGCAGCGGCTGATCAAGGAAGGCCAGGAGGTGATGATTGCACCGCTGCCGCTGTACCACATCTATGCCTTCACCGCGAACTGCATGTGCATGATGGTCACCGGTAACCACAACGTGCTGATCACCAACCCGCGTGATATCCCCGGTTTCATCAAGGAACTGGGCAAGTGGCGTTTTTCGGCGCTCCTGGGGTTGAACACCTTGTTTGTTGCGATGATGGACCATCCAGGCTTCCGCCAGCTGGACTTTTCGGCACTGAAAGTCACCAACTCCGGTGGCACGGCACTGGTCAAGGCCACTGCCGAGCGTTGGGAAACACTCACCGGCTGCCGTATCGTCGAGGGCTACGGCCTGACCGAAACTTCGCCGGTGGCAAGTACCAACCCATACGGCCAGCTGGCGCGGCTGGGCACGGTGGGCATGCCGGTACCGGGCACGGTGTTCAAGGTCATCGATGATGACGGCAACGAACAGCCACTGGGTGAGCGCGGCGAACTGTGCATCAAGGGCCCGCAAGTGATGAAGGGCTACTGGCAGCAGCCGGAGGCCACGGCGCAGGCGCTGGATGCCGAGGGCTGGTTCAAGACCGGCGATATCGCGGTGATCGACCCGGACGGCTTCACCCGCATCGTCGACCGCAAGAAGGACATGATCATCGTCTCCGGCTTCAATGTTTACCCCAACGAGATCGAGGATGTGGTGATGGGCCATCCGCAGGTGGCCAACTGCGCGGCCATCGGCGTGCCGGACGCGCGTACCGGGGAGGCGGTGAAGCTGTTCGTGGTGGCGCGTGAGGGTGGGGTGAGCGTCGAAGACCTGAAGGCTTACTGCAAGGCCAACTTCACCGGCTACAAGGTGCCCAAGCACATCGTGGTGCGCGAGTCGCTGCCGATGACCCCGGTGGGCAAGATCTTGCGCAGGGAGTTGCGCGACATCGCTTGATACCGGCGTTTGTAAGGTGCTCTGGCATGTACCTTACAGCCCGATTTGCGACATTTTGGTCAATTACTCTAAAAATGACTTGTATCGTTCATTGAGTCACTTTTGTGACTGCGGGGCCGATCTTGGCCCCTAGGCGACCCCAATCAAAGCTGTTACTCTCGGCGCGCTTTCAGATGATTCGGTTTGCAACGAACCGCCATCGCATATCAATAATAAGCGCATCGACGCGCGAATCGAACTTCGCTGTTGCTGAAGGAGTGGGCTTCCATGATCGAAAATTTTTGGAAGGATAAATACCCAGCCGGGATTACGGCGGAAATCAATCCTGACGAATTCCCCAATATCCAGGCGGTACTCAAGCAATCCTGCCAACGCTTTGCCAATAAACCGGCCTTTAGCAACCTGGGCAAGACCATCACCTACGGCGAGCTCTACGCGCTGTCAGGCGCTTTTGCGGCCTGGCTGCAGCAGCACACCGACCTCAAGCCGGGTGACCGCATTGCCGTCCAGCTGCCCAATGTCCTGCAATACCCGGTAGCGGTATTCGGTGCCATGCGCGCCGGCCTGATCGTGGTCAACACCAACCCGCTGTACACAGTGCGGGAAATGGAGCACCAGTTCAACGACTCCGGTGCCAAGGCCCTGGTGTGCCTGGCCAACATGGCGCACCTGGCCGAGAAGGTGGTGCCCAAGACCCAGGTCAAGCACGTCATCGTCACCGAAGTGGCCGACCTGCTGCCTCCGCTCAAGCGCCTGCTGATCAACAGCGTGATCAAGTACGTGAAGAAGATGGTGCCGGCCTACAACCTGCCGGGTGCCGTGCGCTTCAACGATACCCTGGCGCTGGGCAAGGGCCAGCCGGTCACCGAAGCCAACCCGCAAGCCAACGACGTGGCGGTGCTGCAGTATACCGGTGGTACCACTGGCGTGGCCAAGGGCGCGATGCTGACCCACCGCAACCTGGTGGCCAACATGTTGCAGTGCCGGGCGCTGATGGGCTCCAACCTGCAGGAAGGCTGCGAGATCCTCATCACCCCGCTGCCGCTGTACCACATCTATGCCTTTACCTTCCATTGCATGGCGATGATGCTGATCGGCAACCACAACGTGCTGATCAGCAACCCGCGCGACCTGCCGGCAATGGTCAAAGAGCTGGGCAAGTGGAAGTTCAGCGGTTTTGTCGGCCTCAACACGCTGTTCGTGGCGCTGTGCAACAACGAGGCATTCCGCGCCCTGGACTTCTCGGCGCTGAAGATCACCTTGTCCGGGGGCATGGCCCTGCAGCTGAGCGTGGCCGAGCGCTGGAAGAGCGTCACCGGTTGCGCCATCTGCGAAGGCTACGGCATGACCGAGACCAGCCCGGTGGCGGCGGTGAACCCGGCCGAGGCCAACCAGGTGGGCACCATCGGCATCCCGGTGCCATCGACCCTGTGCAAGGTTATCGACGACGCCGGCAACGAACTGCCACTGGGCGAAACCGGCGAGCTGTGCGTCAAGGGCCCGCAGGTCATGAAGGGCTACTGGCAGCGTGAAGACGCCACCACCGAGATCCTCGACAGCGAAGGCTGGCTGAAGACTGGCGACATCGCGCTGATCCAGCCGGATGGCTACATGCGCATCGTCGACCGCAAGAAGGACATGATCCTGGTCTCGGGCTTCAACGTGTACCCCAACGAGCTGGAAGACGTGCTCGCCGCCTTGCCGGGCGTGCTGCAGTGCGCGGCCATCGGTGTGCCGGACGAGAAGTCGGGTGAAGTGATCAAGGTGTTCATCGTGGTCAAGCCGGGCATGACCGTGACCAAGGAGCAGGTGATGGAGCACATGCGCGCCAATGTCACTGGCTACAAGGTGCCGCGCTACATCGAGTTCCGCGATGCGCTGCCGACCACCAACGTCGGCAAGATTCTGCGTCGTGAACTGCGTGATGAAGAACTGAAGAAGCAGGGCTTGAAGAAGATTGCCTGATCTATTTCATTGGCCTCTTCACGGGCTTGTCCCGCGAAGAGGCCGGTGAATTCAGCGCATTTTCTCAAGCATCTGGTAGTACCACATCCCCGCCGCCAGCAGCGGATTGCCCAGCAAGTCCCCCATCGGCACTCGCACGTGCTTGCACTGCGCGAAGGTGTCGAACTTCTCCAGCGTTCCGGTCAGTGCCTCGGCCATGATCTCGCCCATGATGTGGCTGGTGGCGATGCCGTGCCCGGAATAGCCCTGGCAGTACCACACGTTGTCCGACAGCTTGCCCAGTTGTGGGATGCGGTTGACCACGATGCCCATTGCACAGCTCCACTGAAACTCGATCGGCACGCCCTTGAGCGCCGGGAAGGTGCGCTCGATGCACGGGCGCAGCTCGCCTTCGATGTTACGCGAGTCTTTGCCCGAGTAGTTGGCGCCGCCGCCGAACAGCAGACGCTTGTCAGCCGTGAGGCGGTAGTAGTCGAGGACGAAGCGGCAGTCGTACACCGCCAAGTCCTGTGGGTTGATCTGCTCCGCCAGTTCACCCAGCGGAGCGGTGGTGACGATGCCGCCCATGGCCGGGAAGATCTTGCCCTTGAGCTGGCGCTTTTCCAGCTTGTGGTAGACGTCACCGGCGAGCATCACCTGGCGTGCTTCGACCCGACCGTGGGCGGTGACGACCGCCGGGCGCGGGCCATGGACGATGTCCAGTACTTCGGAGTTCTCGAAGATCAACGCGCCCAGGCTGTGGGCGGCGCGGGCTTCGCCCAGGCACAGGTTGAGCGGGTGCAGGTGCAGGTTGCGCAGGTTTTTCAGCGCGCCCAGGTATAGCGGGCTCTGCAGGTGCTCGGCGACACCCTTGCGGTCGAGCAACTGTACCTGGTCGCTCATGCCACGGCGTTCGGCTTCGGCCTGGAAGCTGCGCAACTCCTCCATGTGCGAAGGCTTCATCGCCGCGTGCAGGTGGCCGCGCTTGAGGTCGCAGTCGATGCCGTAACGCTCGACCCGTTGCTCGATCACCTGATGCCCACGCCAGCGCAGGTGCCAGATGAAATCATCGACCTCGGCGCCCAGGTGTTTGCGCATCTGCGTGCGCATGGCCTCGTCACCCGACAGGCTGCCGGTGACCTGGCCGCCATTGCGTCCGCTGGCACCCCAGCCGATCCGGTTGGTCTCGATAATCGCCACCTTCAGGCCGCGCTCGGCCAGCTCCACCGCAGTGGCCACGCCGGTGAAACCACCGCCGATGATCGCCACGTCGACCTGCACCGTGCCCTTGAGCTGCGGGTACTCGGTGTGGTCGTTCAGCGAGGCGCTGTAATAGGACGGCGCGCGCTGGGCCGGGCCGTTGTTCAATGCTGCGTTCATGGGTGTTCCTTGTTCTGAATAGGGTAAGGCTCAGGCCTGGTGCAGGTACCAGCGCCAGTCCTGTTCACTGACTTCTGCCATGAACTGGCGGTACTCGGCGCGCTTGACCTTCAGGTAGACGCCGAGGAACGCCTCGCCAAACGCTTCCCGCGCCCAGTGCGAGCGCTCCAGTGCGTCGAGTGCAGTCAGCCAGTCGGTGGGCAGGTGCTCGGTGGCCTGGGCATAGCCGTTGCCTTCCACCGGCGCACCGGGGTCCAGCTGCTCGCGGATGCCACGATGGCTCGCGGCCAGAATGGCGGCGGCCGCCAGGTACGGGTTGGCATCGGCGCCACAGATGCGGTGCTCGACATGCCGGCTATTGGCCGGGCCGCCGGGCACGCGCAGGCTGACGGTACGGTTGTCGACGCCCCAGGTCGGCGCCAGCGGGGCATAGCTGTTGGCCTGGAAGCGGCGGAACGAGTTGGCGTTGGGGCAGAACAGCAACAGCGAGTCACGCAGGTGGCGGAGCATGCCGGCCACCGCCTGGCGCAGCAGCGGGGTGCCGGCTTTGTCTTCGCTGGCGAACAGGTTGTTGCCGGCGCTGTCGGCCAGGCTCAGGTGCATGTGCATACCGGTGCCGGCCAGTTGCGCGAACGGCTTGGCCATGAAACAAGCCTGCATGCCGTGGGCATGGGCCACGCCCTTGACCAGGCGTTTGTAGCGCACGGCCTGGTCCATTGCTTCCAGGGCATCGCCATGCTCCAGGGTGATTTCCACCTGGCCCGGAGCATATTCCGAGATCGCCGTACGCGCCGGAATGCCTTGGGCCTTGCATGCGGCATACAGGTCGGCGAGGAAAGGTTCGATCTGTTCCAGTTCGCGCAGGCCGTAGACCTGGGTCGTGCGCGGCCGGCCACCGTCGTTGTCCAGTGCCGGTTGTGGGCGGCCCTGGGCATCGCGCTGCTGGTCGAGCAGGTAGAACTCCAGCTCGCAGGCCATTACCGGGTGATAACCGTCAGCCTTGAGCGCTTCGATGGTGCGCAGCAATACATGGCGCGGGTCGGCGACACTGGCTGGCAGGCCTTCGCTCGGGTGCATGCTGACCTGCACGGCGGCAGTCGGCACACGGCGCCAGGGCAGGCGCACCAGGCTGCCTTCCAGCGGGTAGGCGCGGCAGTCGATATCGCCGACATCCCAGACCAGGCCGGAGTTTTCCACGTCATCGCCATTGAGCGTCAGGCCGAGGATGGTGCTGGGCAGTGGCCGGCCGCTCTGATACACCGCCAGCAGTTCCTCGCGGTGCAGCAGCTTGCCGCGTGGTACACCGTTGGCGTCCAGGATGAACAGCTCGAACAGTTCGATATCAGGGTTTTCGGCCAGGAAACGGCTGGCGTGCTCTACAGGTGCAAAGTGCATGATCGATTCGCTCACAGGCGCACGGGACCTGCGCGCAGGCGCGGTCCACTTGAGTCAAACGGCCGGGCTGCGGCCGAGTTGGGTCACAAAGGCGTGAGCGAAGCATCCGGTGGGCGTGCATGGCGGCAATGCCACAGGGCCCAGAAGGCGAGAATGATGTGGACCAGCGGATTTTCACCGGCGCGGGACCGGGCCTTCGCTAGCGAAGGGCGGGACGACGGTGGGGCGATGGTCTGGACGGGAGTCATGCCTTTGATACTCACATGCGGGGTAAGGTTGATTAAAGCAGTGAATGGCAACGTTCACATCGGTACTGGCTAAACATTCGTCCAGCCAGCAGAGCGCCGGCAAATCTGCGACAATCGCGCATCCTTCGAATGCCGATCATGAAAAAGCAGGCCCACCTGCATCACTAAAAAGCCCCATGACTGACCAAGCCATCGACAAACTGCTGCAAAACCTCGACCACGCCATGATCGCCGAGCGCCACCGCCTGCGCCGGCAACTGCATGAGCTGCGCAAGCGCCCCGACGAGGCCAAGCTGGCGCAGTGGGTAGAAAAGGTCCAGGCATCCTGTGCCCAGGTCACCGCACGCCAGAACAGCGTGCCGCAGATCCGCTACGACGACAGCCTGCCGATCGCCGCCAAGCGCGACGAGATCAAGAAAGCCCTGGCGGAGAACCAGGTACTGGTGATCGCCGGCGAAACCGGTTCGGGCAAGACCACCCAGTTGCCGAAGATCTGCCTGGAGCTGGGCCGCGGCAGCCATGGCCTGATCGCCCATACCCAGCCACGGCGAATCGCCGCACGCAGCGTCGCCGCCCGGGTTGCCGAAGAGCTCGGCACGCCGCTGGGCGGGCTGGTTGGCTATCAAGTGCGTTTCGAGGACCAGAGCGATGCCAACACCCTGGTCAAGCTGATGACCGACGGCATCCTGCTTGCCGAAACCCAGCACGACCGTTTTCTCGAACGCTACGACACGATCATCGTCGACGAAGCCCACGAGCGCAGCCTGAACATCGATTTCCTGCTCGGCTACCTGAAGACCTTGCTGCACCGCCGCCCGGATCTGAAGCTGATCATCACCTCGGCGACCATCGACCTGGAGCGCTTTTCCAAGCACTTCGACAATGCGCCGATCATCGAGGTGTCCGGCCGTACCTTCCCGGTGGAAACCTGGTACCGCCCGCTGACCAGCGAGCAGGACGAGGAGGGTAACCAGGTCGAGGATGACCTGACCGTCGACCAGGCGATCCTCGCCTCCCTCGACGAGATCGCCCAGCATGAACGCAGCGTGGGCAAAGGCCCCGGCGATGTGCTGGTGTTCCTCCCGGGTGAGCGGGAAATCCGCGATGCCGCGGAGATCCTGCGCAAGGCGCAACTGCGTCACACCGAGATCCTGCCGCTGTATGCGCGCCTGTCGCCGGCCGAGCAGCAGCGCATCTTCCAGTCGCACACCGGGCGCCGCGTGGTGCTCGCCACCAACGTCGCGGAAACCTCGCTGACCGTACCGGGCATCCGTTATGTGATCGACACCGGTACCGCGCGCATCAGCCGCTACAGCTACCGTGCCAAGGTCCAGCGCCTGCCGATCGAAGCCGTTTCCCAGGCCAGTGCCAACCAGCGCAAGGGCCGCTGCGGCCGGGTAGAGCCGGGTATCTGCATTCGGCTGTACAGCGAAGAAGACTTCAACGGTCGCCCGGCCTTTACCGACCCGGAGATCCTGCGCACCAACCTGGCAGCGGTGATCCTGCAGATGCTGCACTTGCGCCTGGGCTCGATCGACGCCTTCCCGTTCATCGAGCCGCCGGATGGCAAGGCCATCAGCGACGGCTTCAACCTGTTGCAGGAACTTTCGGCGGTCAACCGCGAGAACCAGCTGACGCCGATTGGCCGCCAGCTGGCGCGCCTGCCGATCGACCCGCGGCTGGGCCGCATGCTGCTTGAGGGCGCCCGCCAGGGCAGCCTGCAGGAGGTGCTGATCGTCACCAGTGCGCTGTCGGTGCAGGACCCCCGCGAGCGCCCGCCGGAGCGCCAGCAGGCTGCCGACCAGGCCCATGCGCAGTGGAAGGACGCCGATACCGACTTCGCCGCGCTGGTCAATCTTTGGCGTGGCTTCGAAGAGCAGCGCCAGGCGCTGACGGCCAGCCCGCTGCGCAACTGGTGCCGCAAGAACTTCCTGAACTATCTTCGCCTGCGCGAATGGCGCGATGCCCATCGCCAGTTGTCGCTGATCTGCCGCGAGCTGCAACTGACGGTCAACAAAGAGCCGTCCGATTATCAGAAGGTGCACAAGGCGATCCTCAGCGGCCTGCTCAGCCAGATCGGCCAGAAGACCGAGGAAGGCGATTACCAGGGCGCCCGCCAGCGGCGCTTCTGGGTGCATCCGTCTTCGGGCATCGGCCGCAAGCGCCCGCAGTGGGTGATGGCCGCTGAACTGGTGGAAACTACAAAGCTGTATGCGCGTATGGTCGCCAAGATCGAGCCTGACTGGATCGAGCCGCTGGCGACCCACCTGATCAAGAAGAACCACTTCGAGCCGCACTGGGAGAAGAAGCGCGGGCAAGTAGTGGCTTATGAGCAGATCACCCTGTACGGCTTGATTCTGGTCGGCCGCCGCCCAGTGCACTTTGGCCCGATCGACCCGGTCACCTCGCGTGAACTGTTCATTCGCGAAGGCTTGGTCGGCGGTGAAATCCAGTCGCGGGCCAAGTGCCTGGCCGCGAACAAGCGCCTGCTCGAAGAGCTCGACGAACTGGAGGCCAAGGCCCGTCGGCGCGACATTCTCGCCGATGAAGAAACCCTGTACGCCTTCTACGAAGCACGCTTGCCAGCGGAGATCCATCAGACCGCGACCTTCGATGCCTGGTACCGCATGACCAGCCAGAAGGACCCGAACCTGCTGATCATGCGCGAGGAAGACGTGCTGGCCCGCGAGGCCAGCGAAGTCACCGCCGCGCAGTACCCGGACAGCATGCAGGTGGGTGAGCTGCGCCTGCCGCTGACCTACCACTTCGAGCCCGGCCACCCGCGTGACGGCGTGACCGTGCGGGTGCCGGCGCCGCTGTTGCCGAACCTGCCTGGCGAGCGCCTGGAATGGCTGGTGCCGGGCCTGCTGGAGGCCAAGTGCGTAGCCCTGGTGCGCAACCTGCCGAAGGCACTGCGCAAGAACTTCGTGCCGGTGCCGGACTTCGTCAAGGCCTCGCTGGCGCGCATGACCTTCGGCCAGGGCGCGTTGCCCCAGGCCTTGGGCCAGGAGTTGCTGCGCATGACCGGCGCGCGGGTTTCCGATGAGGCCTGGGCCGAGTCGGTCAACCTGGTCGAAGGCCACCTGCGCATGAACATTGAAGTGGTCGATGGCCAGGGCAAGTTCCTCGGCGAAGGCCGCGACCTGGCCGAGCTGACCGCCCGCTTTGCTGCCGCCAGCCAGGCAGCGTTGGCCGTGCCGCGTACCGAGAAGAGCGAGCAGCCGGTGCAGGCCAAGGCCTTCAGCGAGGTCAAGCAGACCGCCCAGCAGAAGATCGCCGGCCTGTCGATGACCGTGTACCCGGCGCTGGTGGAAGAAAACGGCACCGTGCGCGAAGGGCGTTTCTCGACTCAGGCCGAAGCCGAGTTCCAGCACCGTCGCGCCTTGCAGCGCCTGTTGCTGCAGCAGTTGGCGGAGCCCGCCAAGTTCCTGCGTGGCAAGCTGCCGGGCTTGACCGAGCTGGGCCTGCTGTACCGCGAGCTGGGCCGGATCGAGGCACTGGTCGAGGACATCCTGCTGGCCAGCCTGGACAGCTGCATCCTCGACGGTGAAGCCACGTTGCCGCGTGACGGCGCAGCCTTGGCCGGGCTGGCCGAGCGCAAGCGTGGCAGCTGGGCCGAGCATGCCGAACGCCTGGCCCGCCAGACACTGGAAGTGCTGAAGCTGTGGCACGGTTTGCAGAAGCGCTTCAAGGGCAAGATCGACCTGAGCCAGGCGGTGGCGCTGAACGATATCAAGCAGCAGCTGGCCAACCTGGTCTATCCGGGCTTCGTGCGCGAAACCCCTGCCGTGTGGTTCAAGGAGTTGCCGCGCTACCTCAAGGCGGTAGAACTGCGCCTGGAGAAGCTGGGCGCCCAGGTACAGAAGGACCGTGTGTGGAGCGGCGAGCTGGGCAACCTGTGGGCGCAGTACAAGGCGCGGGCCGACAAGCATGTCCAGGAAGGCAAGCGCGATGAGCAGCTGACCTTGTACCGCTGGTTGCTGGAGGAGTATCGGGTGTCGCTGTTTGCCCAGCAGTTGGGCACCAAGATGCCGATTTCCGACAAGAGATTGAGCAAGCAGTGGAGCCAGGTGGAGGGATAAACTTCCGCAGATGTGGCAATATTGATGCAATTTGGGCCGCTTTGCGGCCCATCGCGAGTAAACCTGCCTCTACAGGTATTGCACACACCTGCAGGAGCGGATTTATCCGCCATCGAGGGCACAGCCCTCGCCGTGAAATTGGTACTAAAGTGCCATTATTCTGTCATATTCCCAGCCAGCGCCCCGTGGCGATGGCCTTTGAGCAGAGGATCGATCGTGCATAACGTCGTGATCAGCGGCACCGGCCTGTATACCCCGGCCCAGAGCATTTCCAACGAAGAACTGGTGGCCTCCTTCAACGCCTGGTCGCAGCAGTACAACCAGGACAACGCCGCCGCCATCGAGCGTGGTGAAATCGAAGCAGCCCCCGTGTCCGACGCCGCCTTCATCGAAAAGGCCTCGGGCATCAAGAGCCGCTTCGTCATGGACAAGGCCGGCATCCTCGACCCGCAGCGGATGAAGCCGCGCCTGCCCGAGCGTTCCAACGACGAGCAGTCGATCCTTTGTGAAATGGGCGTGGCCGCTGCCCGCCAGGCGCTGGAACGCGCCGGTCGTACCCCGGCAGATGTCGACGGGGTGATCGTCGCCTGCTCCAACCTGCAACGCCCTTACCCGGCCATCGCCATCGAAGTGCAGCAGGCGCTGGGCATCGACGGCTTCGCCTTCGACATGAACGTGGCCTGTTCGTCGGCCACCTTCGGCATCCAGACCGCTGCCAACAGCGTGCAACTGGGCCAGGCTCGTGCACTGCTGGTGGTCAGCCCGGAGATCTGCACCGGTCATCTGAACTTCCGCGATCGCGACAGCCACTTCATCTTTGGTGATGCCGCCACGGCGGTACTGGTCGAGCGTGCCGACAAAGCCACTTCGGCGCACCAGTTCGACATCGTGGGCACCAAGTTGCAGACTGCGTTCTCCAACAACATCCGCAACAATTTCGGCTTCCTCAACCGCGCGGCGGAAGAGGGGATCGGCGCGCCGGACAAACTGTTCGTGCAGGAAGGGCGCAAAGTGTTCCGCGAAGTTTGCCCGATGGTCGCCGAGCTGATCGGCAAGCACTTGGGCGAAAACAACCTGCAGCCGTCCGACGTCAAGCGCTTCTGGCTGCACCAGGCCAACCTGAGCATGAACCACCTGATCGTCAAGAAGCTGATGGGGCGCGAGGTGAGCGAGGAGGAGGCACCGGTGATTCTCGATCGTTATGCCAACACCAGTTCGGCAGGGTCGGTGATTGCCTTCCACCTGTACCAGGACGATCTGGCCCAAGGGTCGCTTGGCGTGCTGAGTTCGTTCGGTGCAGGCTATTCGATTGGTAGCGTGATCCTGCGCAAGCGTTGATTGTCGCGTTAGATGCCAGATCGAGGGGGCCGCTTTGCGGTCCCCTCTTTTTTGCAGGCAAAAAAAGGCGGGAAATGCCGGATGGGGTCGGCATTTCCCGCCTCAGAGTGAAGCAGGGGAGTGTGTCGCTTAGAACTTGGCTTCCAGGTCCACCTGCAGGGTGTCTACGCTGGCGTTGCTGTCCGGCAGGTTGGAGTAGTCGGTCTTGGCCATCATGTAGGCCGCGCCGAGGGTGAAGTTCTTGTCGATTTCGTAACCGACCTTGAACTTGTGACCACGGGAACCGGTGAAGCCGTTACCGAAGTCGGAGTCTGTGAACAGGCTGACTACGCCGTTACGCTGCACGTCGCGGTAGTTGTAGTCCAGGCTCCAGGCGCCGATCTTGGACTTCAGGCCTGCCAGCCAGGCAGTGTCCATGCCGTCGGTGCTTTCGGTGTTCTTGACGTACTGGCCGTAAGCCGACAGTGGGATGGCGAAGCCGGTGAAGTCGACTTGGCCGAAACCTTCAACCAGGTTGAACTCGTCGGTGGTGTTACCCAGCGAACGCAGCAGTGCCGAGGCCTTGTCGTTGTCGTAGCCGTAGAGGCTGGCACCGACGGTGACCTTGACGGTGTCAGCTGCGTTGAACTTGGTACCCAGCTGGGCCGCGTACAGCTGTGCGTCGTGCTTGTACTGCACGCCGTCGCCGTCGACGTTGTCCTTCAGGTTGTAGTGGCCGATGCTGCCGAACACTTCGGCCGGGCCGGCGTTGGTTTTGTAGGTGACGGCCACACCTTCCGGGTTGATGTCGCTATCCCAGATGATGTCGCCCATGCTCACCCATGGCTGCAGCATTTTGCCGCCGATCAGGTGCAGGTTCGGGACGGCAGTCGGGTGCCAGTCCAGGTAGGCCAGGTCGACCCACAGGGATTTCTTATCGAAGTAGTTGTCCAGGCTCTGGTTGGTCGAGCGAGCATCAGCGCTGCTGCCGGTGGCCACGCGCACGCCAGCATCAACCTGCGGGTTGATCTCGCTGTAGAAGCCGACGCGGGCACGCACGCGCTCACGGTCCTGGTTAGGGCTGCGGGAGATCGGGTTATCGACGTTGACGTCTTCGTAACGCAGGCGTACATCACCCTTGATCTGGGTCTTGGCGGCCCATGCCACTTTTTGTTCGAAGGAGCTCATCCGGTCGGACTGAGCTTTCTGAGCGGCCTTTTCCTTGGTTTCCTGAGCCAGGTCGCCCTGCAGTTCGTTGTACTGCGCCTGGTTGATCGAACCATTGGCGCGGAGCATTTCGAGCAGCTTGGCGTCGACGGCAGCACTGGCCGGAGTACTCAGAGCCAGCATCATGCCGGTGAGGCTCACTCCGGTAAGTGTAGAAACAAGACGCATAAGGTTCTCCCTACTTAAAAGATTTGGGGAGGCTCAGCGCCCGCCCCCATGTTGGCATGTCTTCGGAAAGGGCCTGACTAGACAGGTTCTAGGGTTCCGGAAAACAGGCGCAAGTATTGCGGGGGCCAATGACAGATTAATGTCTAATTAGTGGCACTGCTGTTAAGTAATTGGGAATGAAAGGCGAAACGGGCCGATCCTCATTTGAGCGACGGGCCTCTGTTCGCCGATACTGATGGCCTTGAACAGCGAGTCGAAAACGTGACCAGTCTCTACAGCCTTGCCCATCTGCGTGACCTGCCAGCGGCGACCTGGTATGCCCTGGTCCCCCCAGGCCAACCGTTCCTGCGCCATGCTTTCCTCAGTGCCATGGAAGACAGCGGCAGTGTTGCCCGCAACACCGGCTGGGCAGCCGAACACCTGGTGCTGGAGCGCGACGGGCAGGTGCGTGCGCTGCTGCCGGCGTATCGCAAATGGCATTCGTATGGCGAGTACGTGTTCGACCACGGTTGGGCCGATGCCTGCGAGCGCGCCGGCATCGCCTACTACCCCAAGCTGCTCGGTGCCGTGCCGTTCAGCCCGGTCAGCGGGCCGCGCCTGCTGGCGGCCGACCCTGCCGATGGCCTGCTGGTGCTGCAGGCGTTGCCCGAGTATCTGGGCAAAGCCGGGCTTTCCGGGGCGCACATCAATTTCACCGATCCACAGCTGGATGCGCAGATGGCGGGTTTGCCGGGGTGGATGGAGCGGCTGGGATGTCAGTTCCACTGGCGCAATCACGGTTATCGCGACTTCCAGGACTTTCTCGACAGCCTCAGTTCACGCAAGCGCAAGCAGATGCGCAAGGAGCGTGAGCAGGTGGCCGGGCAGGGCATCGATTTTCGCTGGTATCGCGGCGATGAGCTGGACGAGGCGCAGTGGGATTTTGTTTTCCTCTGTTATGCCAACACCTATGCGGTGCGCAGACGCTCCCCCTATCTGACCCGAGAGTTCTTCAGCCTGTTGGCCGAGCGCATGCCCGAGGCGGTACGGGTGGTGATGGCGCGCCAAGGCGGGCGCGATGTGGCCATGGCCTTGAGCCTGGTCGGTGGCGACAGCCTGTTTGGCCGCTACTGGGGCTGCCTCGATGAGTTCGACCGGCTGCATTTCGAGACCTGCTTCTACCAGGGCATGGACTTTGCGATTGCCGAAGGGCTGCAGCGTTTCGATGCCGGGGCGCAGGGCGAACACAAGCTGATTCGCGGGTTCGAGCCGGTGCTGACGCGTTCGTGGCATTACCTGCTGCATCCGGGGTTGAGGCGGGCGGTGGCGGATTTTCTGCAGCAGGAGCGGGAAGGGGTGCGGGGGTATGCCGAGGAGGCCAAGGGGATGCTGCCTTACCGCAAAGATTGAGATGTTTCCTGTGCCGGCCTCTTCGCGGGACAAGTCGGATCGCGAAGAGGCCGGAACAGGACTCAGTCGACCCCGACAAAACCCCCAGTCTGGTGATGCCACAAGCGGGCATACAACCCCCGCTGTTCCAGCAGCTCGCTGTGGCTGCCACTCTCGACGATCCGCCCCTTGTCCAGCACCACCAGCCGGTCCATCCGGGCGATGGTGGACAGCCGGTGGGCGATGGCGATCACCGTCTTGCCCTGCATCAAAGTCTCCAGGCTTTCCTGAATGGCTGCCTCGACCTCCGAGTCCAGCGCCGAAGTGGCTTCGTCCATGATCAGGATCGGCGCATTCTTCAGCAGCACCCGGGCAATCGCGATGCGCTGGCGCTGGCCGCCCGACAGCTTCACGCCACGCTCGCCGACATGGGCATCGAAGCCGGTACGGCCCTGGGCATCCGACAACTGCGCAATGAACTCGTCGGCCCGCGCCCGGCGCACGGCTTCGTGCAGCGCCGCGTCACTGGCATCGGGGCGGCCATACAACAGGTTGTCGCGGATCGAACGGTGCAGCAGCGAGGTGTCCTGGGTGATCATGCCGATCTGCGCGCGCAGGCTGGCCTGGCTGACCTCGGCGATGTCCTGGCCGTCGATCAGGATGCGCCCGCCCTGTACGTCGTACAGGCGCAGCAGCAGGTTGACCAGGGTTGACTTACCGGCGCCGGACGGGCCGATCAGGCCGATCTTCTCGCCCGGGCGGATGTCCAGGTTCAGCCCTTCGATCACGTTGGCGGCCTTGCCATAGTGGAAGTCCACGTCGTCAAAACGCACGGCGCCGCGGCTGACCTTGAGGGGCGGCGCCTGGGGTTTGTCGGTGACGGTGACCGGCTGGGCAATGGTCTGCAGCCCGTCCTGGACCATGCCGATGTTCTCGAAGATGCCGTTGACCACCCACATGATCCAGCCCGACATGTTGACGATGCGGATGACCAGGCCGGTGGCCAGGGCGATGGCACCGACGGTGATCAGCGACTGGCTCCACAGCCACAGCGCAAGGCCCGTGGTGGTGACCACCAGCAGACCGTTGAGGGTAGTGATGACCACGTCCATGCTGGTGACCACGCGCGAGGCCAGCTGGGTTTTCTCGGTCTGTTCGCGGATCGCTTCGCGGGCGTACTGCTGTTCATAATCGGTGTGGGCGAATAGCTTGAGGGTGGCGATGTTGGTGTAGCCATCGACGATCCGCCCCATCAGCTTGGAGCGGGCGTCGGAGGAAATCACCGAGCGCTCCTTCACCCGCGGCACGAAATAGTACAACGCGGCGATGTAGCCGACGATCCACACCAGCAACGGCAGCATCAGGCGCCAGTCAGCCTCGGCGAACAGCACCAGCGAGGTGATGGCGTAGATCAGCACATGCCACAGTGCATCCACCGCCTGCACCGCAGAGTCGCGCAGCGAGTTGCCGGTCTGCATGATGCGCTGGGCGATGCGCCCGGCGAAGTCGCTCTGGAAGAAATTCAAGCTTTGCTTGAGCACATAGGTGTGGTTCTGCCAGCGGATCAGGCTGGTCATGCCGGGGTTGATGGTCTGGTGCACCAGCAGGTCGTGCAGGCCGAAGAATACCGGCCGCAGCAGCAGGATCACCACCAGCATCCAGATCAGCTCGCCGCTGTGTTCGCTGAAAAAGTTGACGTTGGGCGTGCCCTGGGCCAGGTCGATGATGCGGCTCAGGTAGCTGAACATCGCCACCTCGATCAGCGAGGCGAACAGGCCCACCACCAGCAGGGCGAGAAAGCTCGGCCAGACCTGGCGCAGGTAGTACAGGTAGAACGGCCAGACCTGGCCGGGCGGCGACTCGCTGGGCGCGTCGCGGAAGATGTCGATCAGTTGCTCGAAACGGCGGTACAGCATGGGTGACAAGACTCCTGTGCTACCCGACCCTGGAAGGTTTCACGTCCCTGTGAAACCGGCGGTCAGTCGATGCGTTTGGCGGACTTGATGTACACCGGGTCGGCCGGGACATCGCGCATGCCTTTTTTCACCGTGGTTGGCGAGTTGACGATCTGGTCGACCACTTCCATACCCTGGGTCACTTTGCCGAACACGGCGTAACCGGCGTCGCGGCCTGGGTTGAGGAAGTCGTTGTCGGCGACGTTGATGAAGAACTGGCTGGTGGCCGAGTTGGGGTTGGAGGTGCGTGCCATCGACAGGGTGCCACGGGTGTTCTGCAGGCCGTTGCTGGCCTCGTTCTTGATCGGCTCCTTGGTGTCTTTCTGCACCATCTGGTCAGTGAAACCGCCGCCCTGGACCATGAAGCCCGGGATCACGCGGTGGAAGATGGTGTTGTTGTAGAAACCGCTGTCGACGTAGGCCAAGAAGTTCTTGGTACTGATCGGCGCTTTTTCTGCATTGAGCTCGATGGTGACCTGGCCGAAGCTGGTGTCCAGCTGAACGTGCGGGGTCTTGTCGGAAGCCATGACGCTGGTGGCGAAGGCGACCGAGCAGGCGGTGAGCAGGAGTTTTTTCAGCATGGGCTCAATGATCCTTGAGAGGTGGAAGCGGCTGCGAGGAACTGCAGCAGGGTCTGGTTGAAGACCTCGGGTTGATCGAGGGGTGTAGCGTGCCGGGAATCGTCGATGACCACCAGCCTGGCGTGGGGCATCAGGGCCACGTAGCGCTCTTTAAGGTGTATCGGGGTGTAATCGTGGTCGGCGGCAATCACCAGCGTGGGACAGCGGATCTGCCCGATGCGTTCCTGCACGCCCCAGTCTACGATGGCGTCGAAGCTCTTGAGGTAGGCGCGTTTGTCGTTGCGTGCCCAGCGTTCGGCCATCTTCTTGCGCAGCTCGGCCTGCCCCGGCTTGGGGAACAACCGCGCGGCCAGGCCCTGGCCGACCGTCTCGACACTGAGGATGCGCGCCAGGCCCCAGCGCTTGAGCCACCATAGCCAGTCGCTGCGGGTGCGGCGCTTGACCTCGGGGGCGCTGTTGACGATGCACAGGCTGCGCAGCCATTGCGGGTGGTCCACGGCGAACTGGAAACCGACCATGCCGCCCATGGACAGGCCGACAAAGTGCACGGGGCCGGTCTGCAGGTGTTCGAGCAGCGCCAGCAGGTCTTCGCTGAAGGTGGCGATCTGGTAACCGTCGCGGGGCTTGTCGGAGCGGCCGTGGCCGCGGATGTCCATGAGGATCACCCGGTAGTAGCGGCTCAGCTCGGGTACCTGCAGCTCCCAGTCCTGGCTGCTGGAGCCCAGGCCGTGCAGCAGCACCAAGGGTTCGCCCTGGCCATATTCCTGATAATGCAGCGAGCATCCTTCATGTTCGAAATAGGCCATGGGCGCGGTCCTCTCAGGCTTGTGGGGGGGCTGCGAAGGGCACGTCCAGTGGCGCGGTGTCGAAATTGCGCAGCAGGTCGATGAGAATCTGCGTGGCCGGGCCCAGGGTCTTCTCTTTGCTCGAATAAAGGTAGAACAGTGGGTGGCGGCTGCCACCCTGATCGAGCGGCAATGGCTTGAGCACGCCGTCGAGCAGCTCACGTTCGATCATGTGCCGTGGCAACCAGGCAAAGCCCAGGCCGCTGCCGACGAAGGTGGCGGCAGTGCCCAGGCTGCCGACCGTCCAGCGCTGTTCGGCGCCGAGCCAGCCGACGTCGCGTGGCTGGGCGCGGCCGGAGTCGCGGATCACCACCTGCAGTTGGCTTTCCAGGTCCTGGAAGGTGATCTCCCGGCCCAGACGATGCAGGCTGTGTTCCGGGTGGGCGACAGCGACGAACTCCACCGAACTGAGCTCGGTACCCAGGTAGCCACCGATGCTGTAGCTGCTGATGGCAAGGTCGGCGATGCCTTCGTGCATCACTTCCTCGACGCCCGACAGCACCTCTTCACGCAGGCGCACCCGGCAACCGCGGCTCTGTGGCATGAACGCAGCCAGGGCGCGCACCAGGCGGGCACTGGGGTAGGCAGCATCGACCACCAGGCGCACCTCGGCCTCCCAGCCTTGCTCCATGTGGTGCGCCAAGTCTTCCAGCTGGCTTGCTTGCTTGACCAGGTGCCGCGAACGGCGCAGCAGCACATTGCCGGCCTCGGTCAGCACGGCCTTGCGGCCATCGATGCGCAGCAACGGCACACCCAGCTGTTCCTGCATGCGTGCCACGGTATAGCTGACCGAAGACTGCGAACGGTGCAAGACTTCGGCGGCCTGGGCAAACCCGCCATGGTCGACCACTGCTTGCAGGGTCCGCCATTGATCCAGGGTCACGCGCGGCGCTTTCATGTTTGGCTCCTGTTGTCCTAAGCTGCGCTCTTTCAAGGAGAGCGCCCCATGAAGAAATGTTGTGCGGCAATTTTGATGTGCCTGCCCCTTGGGGCCATGGCTTACCCCATCGACGTGGAGAAGGAACTGACCGGGGTCAAGCTGGACTACACCACCTACGACACGGCCTACGACATCGGGTCCATTACCCTGAACAACTATGGGCAAGTGCCGGCAGCCTGCAAGGTGACCTTCCGCAACGGGCCCGAGGCACCCCGGGTGCGCCGGGTCAACGTACCGGTTGGAAAGAGTGTCGATGTGACGGCCAATTTCAATCGGCAGATCATCAAGCTGCGCATCGCGCTGGACTGCAAAGCGCAATAAAACGGATTAATCGATAGATTGAACCCACTTTTTACGCTTTTTTATCGATAGGTCAAGCCTTAATCTCACCTCCATCGAATCGCAACCCCTTTTGCCGATGGAGGCACCCCATGTCCCGCGTACTGATCATCGAAAGCAGCGCCCGCCAGCAGGATTCCGTTTCCCGTCAACTGACCCGTGACTTCATCCAGCAGTGGCAGGCCGCGCACCCGGCTGACGAGATCAACGTGCGTGACCTGGCGGTGAACCCGGTGCCACACCTGGATGCCAACCTGCTCGGTGGCTGGATGAAGCCTGAAGAACAGCGCAGCGCCGCCGAACTGGAGGCCCTGGCCCGCTCCAACGAGCTGACCGATGAAGTGCTGGCAGCCGACGTGCTGGTGATGGCCGCGCCGATGTACAACTTCACCATCCCCAGCACCCTCAAGGCCTGGCTGGACCACGTGCTGCGTGCCGGCATCACCTTCAAATACACCCCGACCGGCCCGCAAGGCCTGCTCACCGGCAAGCGCGCCATTGTCCTGACTGCCCGTGGCGGGATCCATGCCGGTGCCACCAGCGACCATCAGGAACCGTACCTGCGCCAGGTGATGGCCTTCATCGGTATTCACGATGTCGACTTCATCCATGCCGAAGGCATGAACATGAGTGGCGAGTTCCACGAAAAGGGCCTGAACCAGGCCAAGGCCAAGCTGGCCGCGGTGGCCTGAGGTTCAACGAATTCCCATCCCTGACACCTGCTTTTGCTCCTTTGGGTGTACCTGCCCGGCCTGATGGCCGGGCTTTTTTATTTCGGCCCCACATTCCTCATGGTTGAACTGATTCGGCGCAACCCGCTAAGGTCGCGCCCTTGATTACGAGAGGCAACCATGGGCTACCTGATAATCGTCGCGCTGATCCAGGCGTTTTCCTTCAGCCTGATCGGCGAGTACCTGGCCGGGCACGTCGACAGCTACTTCGCCGTGCTCGCGCGCGTGGTGCTGGCGGGCCTGGTGTTCCTGCCGCTGACCCGCTGGCGCCAGGTCGAGCCGCGGTTCCTGCGCTCGATGCTGCTGATCGGCGCGCTGCAATACGGCATCACCTACGTCTGCCTGTACCTGAGCTTCCGCGTGCTGACCGTGCCCGAGGTACTGCTGTTCACCATTCTCACGCCGTTGCACGTGACCTTGATCGAAGACGCCCTGAACCGGCGCTTCAACCCCTGGGCGCTGGTCGCCGCCCTGGTGGCCGTGACGGGGGCCGGGGTGATCCGCTTCGACAGCATCAGCGGCGACTTCTTCATCGGCTTCCTGCTGCTGCAACTGGCCAACTTCACCTACGCCGCCGGCCAGGTGCTGTACCGCCACCTGGTTGCCCGCCACCCCAGCGACCTGCCGCACTACAAGCGTTTCGGCTACTTCTACCTGGGCGCGCTGATCGTGGTACTGCCGGCGTTCCTGCTGTTCGGCAACGCCCAGCACCTGCCGAGCACCAACGTGCAATGGCTGGTGCTGCTGTTCCTCGGCCTGTGCCCGACGGCGCTGGGGTTGTACTGGTGGAACAAAGGCGCCTGCCTGGTTTCGGGCGCTACGCTGGCGGTGATGAACAACTTGCACGTACCGGTCGGGTTGCTGCTCAATTTGCTGATCTGGAACCAGCACGAGCCGCTGGGGAGGCTGCTCATCGGCGGGGCGGTGATCCTGGCGTCGGTGTGGATGAGCCGCATGGGTAGCCTGACGTTATCAAGCAAGGCATGGCGCAGCTAGCTAAGGCGCGTTCGTTAATGAACCCAAACCCGGCCGGTGCCTACCCGATAATCATGAAAATAAAATCGGGAGACCGGCGTGAAGCTAGAAACGCGAAGTATCGAATTCGTCCCACACGCTGAGCGTTATGGCACGCCTAAACGATTGTTCACCATCTGGTTCAGCTCCAACTTCCAGATAACCGCACTGATGGTCGGCACCCTGGGCGTTGCCTCGGGGCTGAGTTTTGCCTGGACCTTGCTGGGCCTGTTGGTCGGCAACCTGATCGGCACCGTGTTCATGGCCGCGCACTCTGCCCAGGGACCGCACCTGGGCGTGCCACAGATGATCCAGAGCCGCGCCCAGTTCGGTGTCCATGGCGCGGCGCTGCCGTTGCTGGTGATGGTCACGGCCGCTGTACTGTTTCTCGCCGCCAGTGGCGTGCTGATGCGCAATGCCGTTCAGGCACTGGTGCCCATGAGCGACGACCAGGCCATCGTGGTGGTCGGCGTGCTGACCTTCATCATCGGTTTTGTCGGTTACGAACTGATCCACCGCCTGGGGGCGTGGATGAGCCTGCTGTCCACGCTGGTGTTTGCCGGCGCCCTGGTGCTGATCCTGCTGCACCCCGGCGACATGGCAGGCACGACGGCAGTGACGACGGGCTTTTCGTTCACCGCCTTCAACCTGATCGTGGCCCAGGCCGCCTCCTGGACGTTGGGCTATGGCCCCTATGTGGCAGATTATTCGCGCTACCTGCCGGCCAACGTCAACCCGCGCGCCACATTCTGGGCCACCTATTGCGGTTGTGCGCTAGGCTCCTTCGCCATGATGGCGTTGGGTGCGCTGGTGGCCGTGGAACTACCCTCGGCACTGGGGCATGACCCTGCGACGGCGATTGCCGGGTTGTTTGGCCCGTGGGCGCCGTTGGCACTGGCAGTGATTGCGCTGGGGGTGATCCAGTACAACGTCCTGTGCCTGTACAGCGCCTACATGTCGTCGGTCACGATCTTCGGGGCCTTCAAGACCATCAGGCGCGTGACCGCGACTGCCAAGGCGCTGGTGATGGTGGGCCTTACCGCCGCGGCAACGCTGATTGCCATCGCTACCCAATACAATTTCGATACGTTCTTCGCCGACATCCTGATCGGCCAGCTGTACCTGTTGATCCCCTGGAGCGCGATCAACCTGGTGGATTACTACTGGGTGTGCCGGGGCCAGTATGACGTGGGTGCGCTGTACGACGCCAAGGGGCGTTACGGTTGCTTCAATCGTCGAAGCCTGGCGGTGTATGCCGTATCGATCATCGGTACCATCCCGTTCATGAAGCTGTCGTTCTACACGGGCTTCGTGGCCGAGTGGCTGGGGGCGGATATCAGCTGGGCGATGGGCTTGATCCTGGCTGGTGCGCTGTACTGCATGGTCAACGCCCGCGAAAGCAAACCGCTTTTGGCAAGCTAGGCAGATGAAGCGGCTTTGAGAGGGGAAGGGGCTGCAACGCAGCCCCGGCATCTCAAGCCTCACTCACCTCTTCAAGCCGCCGCGATACCGGCTCCACAATCCGCCCAGCCAAACCGACCCGCATGTCATTGCCACTCGGCTGCTGATACAAGCTCAGACCAAACTCCGGCAACACCGCCAGCAGGTAATCGAAGATATCCCCCTGGATCCGCTCGTAATCGGCCCACACCGTGGTGGTGGTGAAGCAGTAGATCTCCAGCGGCACGCCTTCGGCGGTGGTCTGCATCTGCCGGACCATGCAGGTCATGTTCGGATGCACGTTCGGGTGGTTCTTCAGGTAGGCGAGGGCAAACGCGCGGAAGGTGCCGATATTGGTCAGCTTGCGGCGGTTGGCTGAAAGTTCTGGCACTGGCCCCAGCGCCTCGTTCCAGGCCAGCAGCTCCTGGCGCTTGCCGGCCAGGTAGTCGCCCAGCAGGCTCACCTGGCTCAGGCGCTGTTCCTCGTCCGGGGTCAGGAAGCGTACGCCTGCGGCATCGATGAACAGGCTGCGCTTGATCCGCCGCCCGCCCGACTGCTGCATGCCGCGGTAGTTGCGGAACGACTCGCTCATCAGGCGCCAGGTCGGGATCGAGACGATGGTTTTATCGAAGTTCTGCACCTTGACGGTATGCAGGGTGATATCCACCACATCGCCATCGGCGCCGACCTGCGGCATCTCGATCCAGTCGCCCACATGCAGCATGTCGTTGCTGGTCAGCTGCACACTGGCGACGAACGACAGCAGGGTGTCCTTGTACACCAACAGCAGCACCGCCGACATCGCACCCAGGCCCGACAGCAGCAACAGTGGCGAGCGGTCGATCAGGGTGGCGACGATGACGATCGAGGCGAAGATCCACAGCATCATCTTGGCCAGCTGCACGTAGCCCTTGATCGAGCGGGTGCGGGCGTGTTCGGTGCGGGCGTAGATGTCCAGCAGGGCATCGAGCAGGCACGACAGGGCCATGGTCATGAACAGCAGGGTGAAGGCCAGGGCGAGATTGCCGAGGAAGTGCTGGGCGGTGTCGGACAGCTCCGGCACCAGCTTCAGGCCGAACTGGATCACCAGCGACGGGATGGTCTGGGCCAGGCGATGGAAGACTTTGTTGTGGCGCAGGTCGTCGAGCCATCTCAGCGCCGTTTGGCGGGCCAGCAGGCGGGTGCCGTGCAGCACCAGGAAGCGCGCCAGGCGCCCGAGCACCAGTGAAATCAGCAGCAGCACGGCCAGGCCGATCGCGGCGTGGAGCAGTGGATGTTGGTCGAGGGTGCCCCACAAGTCGAGGCTGTCACGCCAGATGCGTTGGATGTCCATAAGCTTGTAACCGGTCTTTTACAGCGAAACGAAGCGCCATTAGAGCGCGGAAGCCGACAAAGTTGCCAAAAGAAATTCGGCTAAGGCTGCAGAAAACGTTACCCTATGCAACTGAATTTCCCGCACTTGCCTGAGGTTACCTCCGTGTTCTCCCAATTCGCCCTGCACGAACGCCTGCTTAAAGCCGTGGCCGAGCTTAAATTTGTCGAGCCAACCCCGGTGCAGGCCGCGGCCATCCCCCTGGCCCTGCAAGGGCGCGACCTGCGTGTGACCGCGCAGACCGGCAGCGGCAAGACCGCCGCGTTCGTCCTGCCGCTGCTCAATCGCCTGGTCGACCTGAAAGGCGGGCGCGTCGAGATCCGCTCGCTGATCCTGCTGCCGACCCGCGAGCTGGCCCAGCAGACCCTCAAGCAAGTGCAGCTGTTCTCGCAGTTCACCTACATCAAGGCGGGCCTGGTCACCGGCGGTGAAGACTTCAAGGAACAGGCCGCCATGCTGCGCAAGGTGCCGGATGTGCTGATCGGCACCCCGGGCCGCCTGCTCGAGCAGCTCAACGCCGGCAACCTCGACCTGTCCCACGTGCAGGTGCTGATCCTCGACGAAGCTGACCGCATGCTCGACATGGGCTTCGCCGAAGACATGGAGCGCCTGTGCAAGGAGTGCGAGAACCGCGAGCAGACCCTGCTGTTCTCCGCCACCACGGGCGGTGCGGCCCTGCGCGACATCATCGGCAAGGTCCTGAAAGACCCTGAGCACTTGATGCTCAACAGCGTCTCGCAGCTGGCCGAAGGCACCCGCCAGCAGGTCATCACCGCCGACCACGACCAGCACAAAGAGCAGATCGTGCAGTGGCTGCTGGCCAACGAGACCTTCGACAAGGCGATCATCTTCACCAACACCCGCGTCCTGGCCGACCGTATCTATGGCCACCTGGTGGCCAAGGACGTAAAGGCCTTCGTGTTGCACGGCGAGAAAGACCAGAAGGACCGCAAGCTGGCCATCGAGCGCTTCAAGCAGGGTAGCTCCAAGGTGCTGGTGGCCACCGACGTGGCGGCCCGTGGCCTGGACATCGACGGCCTGGACCTGGTGATCAACTTCGACATGCCACGCAGCGGTGACGAGTACGTGCACCGTGTGGGCCGTACCGGCCGTGCGGGTGGCGAAGGCCTGGCGATCTCGCTGATCACCCACAATGACTGGAACCTGATGTCCAGCATCGAGCGCTACCTCAAGCAGCAGTTCGAGCGCCGGGTGATCAAGGAAGTGAAGGGCACCTACAGCGGTCCGAAGAAGGTCAAGGCCTCGGGCAAGGCGGTGGGTGCCAAGAAGAAGAAGGTCGACAAGAAGACTGGCGAGAAGAAGGCCGCTGCCAAGCGCAAGCCGACCGCCAAGCCACGGCCGAATGCGCCACTGGCCAGCGCCGATGGCCTGGCGCCGCTGAAGAAGCGCAAGCCGGCGGCTGAGTAAGTCACGTCAAGGGCCTATCGCCGGCTTGCCGGCGATAGGCCCATCAGCCTTCATGGCTCACTCAGATTTTTTCTCTGCTTCCTTCAGTTCCTTGATCCTTTTGTCGATCAGCTGACACTTGTCGGGCAAGTCCTTGCTTGCCGTCCCCAGCTCCATTCCCTGGAGCTCAGCATTGATCTCCTTGGCCTTCTGCGGGTTCTGTTCGGTCAGTTGACTGACCAGCCCGGCCAGCTCTTCACGTTTCTGAGTCGCCTCTTCCGGCGTGCAGGCCCAGGCGGGCAGGGCGCAGCACAGGGCTGTGGCACAGGCGATGCGCAGCAGCTGTTTCATCCTTTCTACCTCCGGCGGTGGTGTTGCCCGGTGGAGGCCTGCCTTCGATGGTTGGTTCAGCACCAACGACCGACGGCTATACAACTGGGTGCCCTCTAGTCTCGCCCTCAAACAGAGGATTGAGCTTTTGTTGAAGCATCAATGGGCCAGATGCGGTTTTGCAGCCATGTCGATACCCAGAGCCTTCATCACTGCCAGAAAAGATTTCAGTGTAGGGTTGCCGTGCTCGCTAAACGAGCGATAAAGCTGTTCTCGTGAAAGGCCAGTCTCTTTTGCCAGCTCGCTCATTCCCTTGGCCCGTGCCACGACTCCGACGGCTTTTGCAACATAGCCAGCATCGCCTGTCTCCAGCGCATCTGTCATGAAATGCGCTATTGCCTCAGGTGTAGTGAGGTAATCCGCTGGATCGAATTCGAAGAATTTCTCAGTCATTTTGCATCCTCCACGAACGCAGAATCTGGTGGGCAGCCCTGATGTCTCTTGGTTGGCTACTCTTGTCGCCGCCACAAAGCAGAATCACCCACGTATCGCCCGATTGGTGAAAATACACGGGGTAACCCGGACCATAATGAATCCTCAGTTCACTGATGCCATGGCCAACGGGCGAGACATCGCCTGGCATGCCTTCCACGAGCCGGTTGATGCGGGAGATGATCCTGAACCTTGCGTTGGCATCTCGAAGCCCGACCACCCATTTTCTGAAACTGCTGGATTCGAATTTTTTCATCGGGCGAATGTAGTTTATAAAATACATTCGTGGGATACAGCAAATAGTTTCTACCTTTTGCCAACTGATACACGATGTGAGCGAGCTTGTTTCAACCCGTTCCAGTTGCGGATTCTGCCGTAGCCCAATTGGGCAAGGTTTGTATCTAGATAACTTTTGGAACACTCCCGCCTGCCAACCGGTCCCAACCTGTGTACCCCTTCGTCCACAGCAGGAGACCCTCTCCATGAGCAGCACCTACGACTGGGACCTGATCGAGCGTTTGCTGCACGAGGTGCAGAACGGCGCCGGTCACAGCTTCACGCCACGCCCCTATGCCGAGCAGCACGCTGCGGCGCTGGCCGCCAAGGGCCAACCGGTGGGTGATCTGGACCACCTGAAAACCCGTGCCTGCGAGTACGAAAAGCTGCTGTTCGAGCGCGGCTTTATCGAGAGCCGTGAGCAGGAGGAGGGCGGCAACGGCGAGAACTTCGTGCTCACCGAGCGCGGTTCGCGTTTGCTCAGCCTGATCGACAGCAGTATCCCTGGCTTCGAACACCCGCGTCAGGTGCTCGATGAGCAGGAGGATGGGCTGGACGAAACCACCTTCGAGCAGGTTTCGGCCAAGGCACAGATCGCTTGAGGTCGTTTTGAGGCTGGCAAGGGCAGGCCAGGAAACCCGATAATCGGTATTCCTTGACCACTGCCGAGCCCTTGCCGATGCCCTCGACCACCCAAAAGGCCCGCCCATGAGCGCGGCCCGCAAGAACCCCGACGCCTTTGCCTTCCAGGTGATGCTGGGCCTGTGCCTGATCTGGGGCTGCCAGCAAGTGCTGATCAAGACGGCGGCGGTGGATATTGCGCCGGTGATGCAGGCCGCCCTGCGCAATTGCATCGCCGCTGTGCTGGTGGGGTTGATGATCTGCTGGCGCGGCGGCTGGGAACAGGTGGGCAACACCTGGCGGGCTGGGCTCGTGGCCGGCGGGTTGTTCGGGCTGGAGTTCCTGTTCATTGCCGAGGGCCTGAAGCTGACCTCGGCGGCGCACATGTCGGTGTTCCTCTACACGGCACCGGTGTTCACTGCACTTGGCTTGCACTTCATGCTCCCCAGCGAGCGGCTGCGGTTGCTGCAGTGGCTGGGGATCTTGCTGGCCTTTGCCGGGATCGCGATGGCATTCGCGGGGGGCATGTCGTTCGCCGAGATGGATGGGCGCATGCTGCTGGGCGATGCCTTCGGCGTGCTCGCCGGGCTGGCCTGGGGCGCGACCACGGTGGTGGTACGTGGCTCGCGCCTTTCGGAGGCACCCGCCACCTTGACCTTGTTCTACCAGTTGGCGGTGGGCTTTGGCGGCTTGCTGCTGATTGCCCTGGTCAGTGGGCAGATCGGCGATGTGACCTTGACGCCGCTGGCGGTGGGCAGCGTGCTGTTCCAGGGGATCGTGGTGTCGTTCGTCAGCTACCTGACCTGGTTCTGGTTGTTGCGCAAGTACCTGGCCTCCAACCTGGCGGTGTTTTCGTTCATCACACCGTTGTTTGGCGTGACCTTTGGCGTAGTCCTGCTGGGCGAGCCGTTGAGTGCGAACTTCGTATTGGGGGCGTTGATGGTGCTGCTGGGGGTAATCCTGGTGAGTGCCGAGCCTTGGGTGAAACAGCAACTGCGCAAGTTTGTGGGTTAAGCGGCGCTCTGCGGCTCAGCCCGGCAACCGTGCAGGCTGCGTCCACGGCTCAGCACCAGCACGCCCGCCACCCCCAGGCCCGCTGCAGCCAGCACCAGCGCCGGCTGCAAACTCCCGCTGTAGTGGTTGCTCAGCGCCGCCAGCAGTGGGCCGCTCAACTGCCCCAGGGCAAAGCATGCGGTCAGCAGCCCGGCATTACGCTGCGTGGCATGCGGCGCCAGTTCCCGCGAGCGCTGCATCACCAGCTGCATGCACGCCAGGAAGGGCCCGCCGCACAGCACCACGCCCAGGGCCAGGCCAACGCCACCACCCATCAGGCAGGCCAGCACCCCCAACCCTTGCAACCACAGGGTGACCGTCAGCCAGGCCGAAGTACGGCCTGCCCGGCGCAGGCTCACCAGTACCACACCCAGCGCCGCCGCGAGGCCGAACGCTGGCCAGAACAGGTCGGCCATCCAGTTGCCGCGAAACTGCTGGTTGGCCATCTGCGACAGGAAGGTAGCCGGCAGGATGTAGCCCACACCGTACAGGGCATAGACCAGGCCCAGGCGACCAATGCCGACGCTACGGCTCGGGCCCTGCTGCGAGGTGGCGGGCGCCACGGCAGGTTGGGCGCGAGGCAGCCAAGGGCGCACGGCCAGCAGCATGACCAGCGCTGCAACGGCATAGACCAGCCAGAGTGCCGCCGAGCCAAGCCCCAACAGATGCGCAGCTAACGCCAGCAAACCCGTCAGCGCGATACCCAGCCCAGGCCCGGCGAACACCAGCGCCCCAAGGCGCTGGCGGTTGTCGGCATTGGCCACTTGCTGGCTGAGGCTGGTGATCATCACCAGCACCCAGGCACTGGCCACGCCGGTCCCGAAGCGCAGCAGCAAATGGCTCCAGAAGCCGTCCGCAACCCAGGAGGCCAAGGTCAGCAGCACGCACAACCACAGGCCACCGTGCAGGCGCAGTTTCACCTGGTTCGGCCGACGGGCGTACATGGCGTCCAAGGCGCCGAGGAAGTAGCCCAGGTAGTTGGCTGCCGCCACCAGCCCGGCGGCGGTCAGGTCGAACTGGCCTTCGGCGATGAGTTGCGGCAGTTGTGGGGTGAGGGCGAAGCGGCCAATGCCCATGGCCATCATCAGGGCCACGGCGCTGGCCAGCAGTTGTGCGAACGGCGACATGAGGACTCTCCTGCGCGAATCAATGCGATGGATGGCAGGTTAGGTCGAGTTGACTTTCAATAAAATTGAATAATGATGATCAAGTTGTTCTGTTTTGGAGAATGTCATGGAGTTCAGCCAACTGCGCATCTTCCAGGCCGTGGCCGAGGAAGGTTCGGTAACCCGCGCCGCCGAGCGCCTGCACCGGGTGCCGTCGAACCTGTCGACGCGCCTGCGCCAGCTCGAAGAGCAACTGGGGGTGGAACTGTTCCTGCGTGAACGCCAGCGCCTGCAACTGTCGCCCGCCGGCAAGGTGCTGCTGGATTACGCCAATCGCCTGGCGGCGCTGCGTGATGAAGCCGTTGCGGCGGTGCAAGGCGGTCAGCCGGCCGGCGATTTCGTGCTGGGCACCATGTACAGCACTGCCGCCATCCACTTGCCGGGGCTGTTGGCGCGCTACCACCAGCAATACCCGGCGGTGAACCTGCAGGTACAGGCCGCTCCAAGCGGCGACCTGCTTGAAGGCCTGCTCAGCCATCGTCTGGATGCGGCACTGGTGGACGGCCCGCCAAGCCTGGCCGGGCTGGATGGTGTGCCGCTGTGCGATGAAGTGCTGGTACTGATTACCAGCCCGGAACACCCGAGGGTGCGCAGTGCCAAGGACGTGGCGGGCAAGGCAGTGTTCACTTTCCGCCAGGGCTGTTCCTACCGGATGCGGCTGGAGGCCTGGTATGCCCATGACCACACGCCGATGGGGCGGGTGATGGAAATCGAGTCGTACCAGAGCATGCTGGCCTGTGTGATCGCTGGGGCGGGGGTGGCCTTGATGGCGCAATCCATGCTCGACAGCCTGCCCGGGCGTGATCGGGTTCGCGCCCATCGCCTGCAGTCGCCCTTCGATCACGCGCAAACCTGGTTGATGTGGCGCCAGGGCATGCACGGGGCGAATTTGCAGGCCTGGATCGACTTGCAACAAAGCGAAACGATTAACCAGTCGTCGGAATGCGCCGTTTCCGCTTGATCCGCGTCAAACTAGCCCATATCTGTAGGAACAAGAGCATGCGTAGTACAGGACATCGGACTATGATCTGTATGAAACATCGCAGGATTGAATTGCCGTGAGGCTGACCCGTCAAGGGGGCATTATGAAAAACCAAATGTTCAACTGGCTCCACGACCTGGCCGTCGCTTTGGGGCTGATTCCACCACCCTTGCAGCCGGTGCCGATCCCGACTGATGAAGAGCAGCGCCAGCGCCAGCCGCGTCGTCGCTGAAACGCAAAAGGCCGCAGCATCTGTCAGATGCTGCGGCCTTTTTGTTTCTGCTATTGTGGCCTGATCAGGCCAGCTTCACTTCACCCACCGGCTTGCGCGACAGCACGCTCACCAGCACGAAGCTCACCAGGCCAACCGCCAGGCTGTAGTAGATCGGCGTGTTGGCATCCAGCCCGTCCTTGAACATGAAGAACAGTGCGGTGGCAAAGCCCAGCGACATGCTGGCAATGGCGCCTGCGGTGGTGGCGCGCTTCCAGAAGATCGCACCGATCAGCGGGATCAGCATGCCGCCAACCAGCAGGTTGTAGGCCAGGGTCAGGGCACTGATCACATCGTTCACCGCCAAGGCGATGCCCAGTACCGCCAGGCCGGTGATCAGGGTGAACAGGCGGCTGACGCCCAGGCTCGACTGCTTGCCGCCACGCAGCTTGGGCAGCAGGTCTTCGGTCAGGGTGGTCGAGGCCGCCAGCAGGCCGGCACTGGCAGTCGACATCATGGCCGCCAGGGCTGCCGCCATCAGCAGGCCACGAATGCCTTCCGGCAGCTGGCCTTTGATCATCTCGGCAAAGGCATTGTTCGGGTTGGCCAGGTCCGGCATCAGTACATGGGCGGACATGCCGATCAGGGCGCACGCCAGGCCGTACAGGACGCAGTACACACCTGCGGTGGTGCCGGCGCGCTGGCAGACTTTTTCGTCACGGGCGGTGAATACCCGCTGCCAGATGTCCTGACCGATCAGGATGCCGAAGAAGTAGATCAGGAAGTAGGTGATGATGGTGTCCCAGCCGATGGTGGTCCAGCTGAAGCTGGCCGCCGGCAGCTTGGCTACCAAGGTGTCCCAGCCACCGGCCTTGTACAGGCACACCGGCAGCAGGATGAACATCAGGCCAACGGTCTTGATGACGAACTGGACAATGTCGGTGAGGGTCAGCGACCACATGCCGCCGATGGTCGAGTAAACCACCACCACACCGCCGCCGAGCAGCAGCGACGCCCAGAACGGCAGGTCGAGCAGCACTTGCAGGACGGTGGCCATGGCCAGGGTCGATGTCACGCCGATCATCAGCGCATAGGCCAGCATGATGGCCGCGCTGGCCTGGCGGGCCATCGGGTTGTAACGACGTTCCAGCACCTGGGTGACGGTGAAGATCTTCAGGCGCAGCAGCGGTTTGGCGAGGAACAGGTTGAGGGCGATGATGCCCAGGCCCAGGGCGGCACAGAGCCAGAAACCGGAGATGCCGTGGACGTAGCCCAGGCGTACGGTGCCGACGGTGGAGGCGCCGCCGAGCACGGTGGTGGCCATGGTGCCCATGTACAGGGTCGGGCCGAGGTTGCGCCCGGCCACCAGGTAGTCTTCCTGAGTTTTCGCGCGCCGCATGCCATACCAGCCCAGCCCTAGCATGCCGACGGTATAGATCATTACAACAATGATGTCCAAGGCCATTGGGGGTCTCCCGATTATCTTTATTATGGCGAGATCGACCGCGCAGGCGTGTTCACGGCGCCCGGCGGTCTTGTCTTGTGTTGGCGGGCCTCTATGGCCCTCCCTCATGGCTCCTGCCGGGGTACTTCAGGCAATGCTGATCAGCGACGCACGACGCCCGGTAGCACGCAGAGCATCTCGAACAGCAGGTTGGCGCCTAGCAGCGAGGTGTTGCCGGTGGTGTCGTAAGGCGGGGAGACTTCAACCAGGTCACAGCCGATCAGGTCCAGGCCGTGGCAGCCGCGAATGATCTCCATCGCCTGGATGGTGGTCAAGCCGCCAATTTCCGGGGTGCCGGTGCCTGGGGCCCAGGCCGGGTCGATGCCGTCGATGTCGAACGACAGGTACACTGGGCCACCACCGACTTTTTCGCGCACTTCTGCCATCAGCGGTTCCAGCGACTTGTGCCAGCACTCTTCGGCCTGCACCACGCGAAAGCCCTGGCGGCGGCTCCAGTTGAAGTCGTCGGCGGTATAACCCTGGGCGCGCAGGCCGATCTGCACCACGCGGTCGCAATCGAGCAGGCCTTCTTCCACGGCGCGGCGGAAAGTGGTGCCGTGGGCGATCTTTTCGCCGAACATGTGGTCGTTGACGTCGGCGTGGGCATCGATGTGCACCAGGCCGATCTTGCCGTGCTTCTTGTGCAGGGCACGCAGGATCGGCAGGGTGATGGTGTGGTCGCCACCCAGAGTCATCGGGATGACATTGTGCTCGACGATCTCGTCGTAGGCTTCTTCGATGATGCGCACGGCGTCGAGCAGGTTGAAGGTGTTGATCGCCACGTCACCGATGTCGGCCACCGACAGCGAGTCAAACGGGGCGGCGCCGGTGGCCATGTTGTACGGGCGGATCATCACCGATTCGGCGCGGATCTGGCGCGGGCCGAAACGGGTGCCGGAGCGCAGCGAGGTGCCGATGTCCAGCGGTACGCCGATGAACGCGGCGTCCAGGCCTTGGGCGCTTTGCAGGTGGGGGAGACGGAGCATGGTGGCGATGCCGCCGAAACGCGGCATTTCGTTGCCGCCCAGTGGTTGGTGGAGAACTTTGTCCACGGTGGGCCTCATCAGTCGGTCGATTGTTTTGTTTGTTCGAACCTGTGCCGCCGCACGCCTTTAAAGTCTGGATCGCTGGCGGGCAGGGACATTTCGGCCAAGTCTGCGCAAGGTAGTGCGTGGGAAGAATCGCTACCGGCAAATACTTACTTCAGGAATTTCTGAACTAAAGGCCGCAGGAGCGGTTAGACTGCGCGCAAATACCCCTGCGGACTCGTTGCACGATGGCCTCGACCTTGCCCGACCTGAAACTGCTGCGCATCTTCGTCAGCGTGGTGCGCCACCAGGGGTTCGCCAATGCCCAGCGCGAGCTCAACCTGTCGACCTCGGCAATCAGTACCTACATGAGCCAGCTCGAAGGCGCCTTGGGTATCGTCTTGTGCCATCGCGGTCGCGGTGGCTTCAGCCTGACCAGCAAGGGCGAGCTGTTTCACCAGGAGACGCTGCGCCTGCTGGCCGAGCTGGATGGCTTTGAACAGTATGCCGCAGCGCTCAAGGGTGAATTGCGCGGCACCCTCAACCTCGGTGTGATCGACTCCACCGTTGGTGATCAGGCGCTGCCTTTGGCCGAGGCCATTGGGGCCTATAGCCAGGAGCACCCGGCAGTGCACCTGCATCTGTCGGTGTCCAGCCCCTACGAGCTGCAGCTTGGTGTGCAGGACAACCGTCTGGACCTGGCCATTGGTGCGTTTTCCTCGCGCATGAGTGGCTTGCTTTATCAGCCGCTGTACCGCGAGCAGCATTGGTTGTATTGCAGTAGCCGCCACCCATTGTTCGCCGAGCGGCGCATCCCCGAGCAGGTTGTGACCCAGCAACGCATGGTGGGGCGGGGCTACTGGAGCCAGGCCGAATTGGCCAGGCATGGCTTCAAGCACAGTGCGGCCACGGTGGAAAGCATGGAGGCGCAACTGATCCTGATTCTCTCGGGCGCCTACATTGGCTACCTGCCCGAGCACTACGCCCAGGCTTGGGTCGACAAGGGTGACCTCAGGGTGCTATCGCCGGCCACCTTCGGTTATCAGGCGCCCTTCTCGCTGATCATCCGCAGGGGGCGTAGTCGTGAGCCGCTGATTCAAACATTCCGAGACCTGCTCAAGAGCCAGTTGAATGTCGGTTGAAGGGTAAAATTTCGTAGGACAATCCGACTGAATGTCCTAAATAAATTTTCAAAATAGCCGCTAACTTCCCCACGCTCTGCTAGATATTTAGTTGCGCTGCCCCCTCATATCCCTCTTCGAAGGACCGTTCAAGATGCGCATGAACTTGCCCGTCACTGAGCACGAAAGAACTTTTACCCGCGAGCAGCGCCTGATCTCCACCACGGACCTCGATAGCCGCATCACCTACTGCAACGACGCTTTCGTCGCGATCAGCGGTTTTACCTACGACGAACTGGTCGGCCAGACGCACAACCTGGTGCGTCACCCAGACATGCCCCCCGCCGTATTCGGCCATATGTGGGAGACCATCAAGCAAGGCAAACCCTGGATGGGAGTGGTCAAGAACCGCGCCAAGAACGGCGATCACTATTGGGTGAGCGCCTATGTCACGGCGATCTACGAGAACGGCCGCATCAGTGGCTACGAGTCGGTGCGTTCGGTACCGACCCGCGAGCAGATCCGCCGTGCCGAAGCCCTGTACGCACGGCTGCGCGCAGGCAAGTCGCCGACGCCCTGGGCAGCCCGGTTCGGGCACGGCCTGGCCGGCGGCGGGCCACTGATCGGCGCTGGCCTGCTGTCGGCGGCCGGCTACCTCTGGTTGCCACCTTATCTGGCGCTGGGTGTGCTGATGACCAGCTTGCTGGTGGCCTGGTACCTGATCGAACGTCAGCAAGACCAACCGATTCGTCGCACGCTTGCTGAACACCCGAAGGCGTTCACCAGCCCCCTGGTGGCTCTGACCTACAGTGATAACCCTGGCCTGATGGGCCAGCTCGACCTCGCCATCATCAGTGAAGAAGCGCGCCTGCAAACCGCGCTTACCCGCCTGGTGGATGCTGGCGTTGGAGTAAAGTCTCGCGCCGCGCAATCGGCGGACCTGTCCGATGCCCAGGCACAGATGCTCGACCGTCAGCGCAGCGAGACCGACCAGTCGGCCACGGCCATCGCGCAGATGGCCGCGACCATCCAGGAGGTCACTCATAACGTACAAAGCACCGCCCATGCTGCGGGTGACGCCGACCAACTGGCCCAGCACGGCAGCGAGCTGGCACAGCAGAGCCTGAAGGCCATGGGCAGCATGAGCGAGGCGGTCAGCGACATCGGCCAGGCGGTGAATGCCCTGGCCGAGCAGACCCAGTCGATCGGCAGTGTGGTCGATGTGATCACTTCGATTGCCGAGCAGACCAACCTGCTGGCGCTCAACGCCGCTATCGAGGCGGCCCGGGCCGGCGAACAGGGCAGGGGCTTTGCCGTGGTCGCCGACGAGGTGCGGTCGCTGGCTCAGCGCACACGCTCTTCCACCGACGAGATCCACCAGATCATCGCCTCGCTGCGTGCCGGCGCCGAGCGGGCGGTGAGCACCGCCAGCCGCGGCGAGCAGATTTCGCGGGACAGCGTGCATAGTGTCGAGGCGGTGCAGGCGGCGTTGGCCGGGATCGCCCAGGCGGTCAGCCGCATTACTGGCATGAGCCAGCAGATGGCCACGGCGTCGGAGCAACAGAGCCATGTGGCCGAGGACATCAACCAGCAGATCGTGCGGATTGCCCAGCTGTGCGACCAGAGCGCAGGGCAGGCCAAGCAGGGGGCCGAGATCAGCCAGGACCTAGAACGCATGGCCGAGTACCTGCATAGCCTGGCGGAACGGTTTAACCGATAGATTCACGTTTGCAGGCCCATTCGCGGGGCAAGCCCGCTTCTACAGGCACCTCACATGGCTTGGATAATGTGCAACCCCTGTAGGAGCGGGCTTGACCCGCGAATGGCCCGCAAAGCGGGCCCAAAATTTCAGCCTGTGGCAAAATCCCTCCGCCAACGGAGACCCCCATGCCCAGACCCCGCTGCGAACGCTGCCAGCGCCCGCTCGACCATTGCCTTTGCCCGCTGATTCCCAGCCTCGACAGCCGCACCCGGGTGGTCCTGCTGCAGCACCCCAGTGAAACCAGCCACGCGCTGAACACCGCCCGCCTGGCCGCCCTGGGCCTGGTCAATGCCGAATTGCGGGTCGGCGAAGTCTTCGCTGATCTTGCCGAATTGTTGGCGACCCCAGGCTACCGGCCCGTGCTGCTGTTCCCCGGCGAGCAGGCGCAAGCGCTGACAGGCTACGGCGAAACGGACGACAAGCCATACATGTTGATCGTCCCCGACGGCACCTGGCGCAAGGCACGCAAGCTGCTGTACCTGAACCCGCTGCTGGAGGCGCTGCCCAAGGTGACACTGGCGCAAGTGACGCCTTCACGTTACCGCCTGCGCAAGGCGCCGGAGCCGGGAGCGGTGTCGACCATCGAGGCAGTGGTGCAAGCGTTGAACGTGATGGAGCAGCCATCGAACTTCGATGATTTGCTGAAGCCGTTCGAGGTATTGATCGAAGGGCAGATCAAGGCCATGGGCGCCGAGACCTTCAACCGAAATCATGGTAAAGGCTGAGGCCAGCACAGGACTCACCTTTCCCGCAGCGCCTCGGTCCGGGCCTTGAGCACCGGCTTGAGCAGATAATCCAGCACACTCTTCTGCCCGGTGATGATATCCACCGTGGCCACCATCCCGGGGATGATCAGCAGTGGCTTGTTGTCCCCACCCAGGTGGTTCTTCTCGGTTCGCACCTGGATCAGGTAGAACGCATTGCCCTTGTCGTCGGTGACGGTGTCGGCGCTGATCAGTTCCAGCTTGGCCTTGAGCCCGCCGTAGATGGTGTAGTCATAGGCACTGAACTTGACCATCGCCGGTTGCCCCGGGTGCAGGAAGGCCACATCCTGCGGGCGCACCTTGGCCTCGATCAGCAGGTTGTCCTCGATCGGCACGATCTCCACCAGGTCGCTGCCTGGCTGTACCACGCCGCCGATGGTGTTGACCTTCAGCAGCTTGACGATGCCGCGCACTGGCGAGACCACGGTGGTGCGGTTGACCCGGTCATCAATGGCGATGCTGGTGGCGGTGATCTTGGACAGCTCGGTGCGCTTGTCATTCAGCTCCTTGGCCGCGTCCGAGCGGAAGCTGGCGTCGGACTCTTCGATCTTGCTCTTGATCTCGGCGATCGCCGCCTCGGCGCGGGGGATGGCCAGGCTGGTGGCATTGAGCTGGCCGCGGGCTTCAACGGTGCGTTGCTTGAGGCGCAGGATCTCCACCGGGGAAATGGCGCCCTTGCTCACCAGCGGCGCCGACATGTCTGTCTCCTGTTGCAACAACGCCACGGCCGAGCGGTACTGATCGACCTTGGAGCGGAACTCGGCCAGCTCCTGGTTCTTCTGCCGCAGCTGTTCGTTGAGGGTCTGTTTTTCGCTGGCCAGGCGGCGTTGGCGGGAGGTGTACAGGGCTATTTCGTCTTCGGCGACCTGGGGCGCCTTGGCGCGCACTTCGTCCGAGAGCGTGAACGGGCGGCCTTCGGCTTCCGCCGACAGGCGCTCGACCTGGGCGGTCAGGGCATAACGGTCAGCCTCGCTTTCGCCTTTGTTGGACTTGAACCGGGTGTCGTCCAGGCGTAGCAGGGTGGCGCCTTTCTCGACCATCTGCCCTTCGCGCACGAAGATCTCGGTGACGATACCGCCTTCGAGGTTCTGCACCACCTGTACCTTGCTCGACGGGATCGCCTTGCCTTCGCCGACCGTTACTTCGTCGAGCACTGCCAGGCTGGCCCAGACCAGCGCTACCAGCAACAGCGCTGCGGCCAGCAACACGGTCAGGCGCGATAGGCGTGGCGAGTCCTGCAGAGTGGCGCCGGCCAGTTCCGGCATGTAGTCGCGTTCGGCCCGTTTGTCGGCGCCATGGCTACTGCGTACGCTTTGCATGAGAGGCATGGTGAGCTCCTACAGGGCCGAGCCGATACGGCCCTTGCGCAGGGCGTCGACGACCGAATCCTTCGGGCCGTCGGCGACGATCTTGCCGTTGTCGAGCACCACCAGCCGATCGACCAGGCTGAGCATCGAGGTGCGGTGGGTGACCAGCAGCACGGTCTTGCCCGGCACCCAGCTCAGCAGGCGCTGGCGCAGTTGCTCCTCGCTGCTGTTGTCCATGTGGCTGGTGGGTTCGTCAAGGATCAGGATCGGCGGCTCCAGTAGCAGTGCACGGGCCAGCAGCACCGCCTGGCGCTGGCCACCGGAGAGCAGCTGGCCGCGCTCGCCCACCGGGCGGTCGAAGCCGTTCGGGTGTTGCCGGGCCAGCTCGCTGACGCCGGTCAATTCGGCCACTTCGAGCATGCGCGCATCGCTGATGTGGCGCGCCCCGAGGGTCAGGTTGTCGCGCAGGCTGCCGGCCAGCAGCGGCAGGTCGTGGGCCACGTAGCCGATCTGGCTGCGCAGGTCGGCGATGTCCAGCTGGCGCAGGTCGAGGTTGTCCAGCAGCACCTGGCCTTCGTCGGGGTGATGGAAGCCCATCAGCTGGCGCCCGAGGGTGCTCTTGCCCGAACCGCTGCGGCCGATGATGCCGATGCGCTCGCCGGGGGTGATGGTCAGGTTCACGTCGTGCAGTGCCGGGCTCACTTGCCCTGGATAACGGAAGGTGATGTGGCTCAGCGCCAGGCCACCCTTGAGCGTGGTGTGCTCCAGGGCCTGCTGGTCGAGCTGACGTTCCTGGGGCAGGGCCATCAACGCATCGGTGCTGCGCATGGTCAACTGCGCCTGCTGGTAGCGGGTGATCAGCCCGGCGATCTGGCCGAGCGGGGCGAGCACCCGGCTGCCGAGCATGTAGCTGGCGACCAGGGCGCCGACGCTGAGGTTGCCGGCAATGATGCTGTACACCCCGGCAACGATGGTCGCCATGCCGCAGAACTGCTGGATGAACAGCGTGCCGTTGCTGGCCAGCGACGACAGGTTGCGCGCATGAGCGTCGAGGCGGGCGATGGCGGCGTTGGTGTGCTCCCACTGGTACTGGCGTTCGCTTTCGGCGCCGCAGGCTTTGAGGGTTTCCAGGCCGCCCAGGGTTTCGATCAGCAGGGCCTGGCGCACGGCGCCGAGGCTCAGGCTTTTCTGCACGGTATCGCGCAGGCGGGCCTGGATGATCAGGGCAAAGCCCACTGCCAGCGGGAAGGCGATCAGCGGGATCAGTACCAGCCAGCCACCGAGCAGGCCGATTACCAGCAGCATCAGGGCCACGAAGGGCAGGTCGATGATGCTGGTCAGGGTGACCGCGGTGAGAAATTCACGCAGGCCCTGGAAGTCATGGATGCTCTGGGCGAAACCACCGATGGTGGCGGGCTTGGCCTTCATGGCCATGCCGGTGATGCGCTCGAACAGGGTGGCGGAGAGGATCAGGTCGGTCTTCTTGCCGGCCTGGTCCAGCAGGTGGGCGCGGACCATGCGCAATACCAGCTCGAAGGCGGTGCCGATGAACAGGCCGGCAACCAGCACCCACAAGGTCGACAGCGCCTGGTTGGGCACCACGCGGTCGTAGGTCTGCATGACGAACAGCGGCACCATCAGGCCGAGCAGGTTGATCAGCAGGCTGGCCAGCAGGGCGTCGCTGTACAGCCAGCGGGAATGGCGCAGGGTGTCGCGGAACCAGGCGTTGACCCGCGGCAGCAGCGGTGAACGCACGTCTTCCAGGGTATGGCGTGGGCGGGCGAACAGGGCGTGGCCGCTGTAGGCCTGCTGCAGTGCTTCACGTTCGACCCATTGCTCGCCGCCTTCAGCTTCGCAGGGCAGGATCAGCGCGCGGCCGTCATCGCCCCAGCGCTGCAACACCGCGCTGCGGCCATTGTCGAGCAATAGCAGCAGGGGCAGGTTGAGAGCTGAGATGTCATCAAGCGCTCGTTCCAGCACCCGCGCTTGCAGGCCGGCACGCGCCGCAGCCCGCGGCAGCAAGTCTACGCCCAGGCGCTGCTGGGCCAGGGGCAGGCCGCTGCACAGGCTGGCACGGCTGGCCGGGCGACCGTGCAGCCGGCACAGGATCAGCAGGCCATCGAGCAGTGGGTCATCGACATCCGGACGCGGTTGCGCGCTTTGCATACTGGTCACGATGGCCTACTCCCGCCAGGGTGGATGGGTTGCTGTGCAGGCGATCCGTGCCAGTGCGTGCGACGCTCAGCGCATGTCGGGCAATCTGGCTTCGGTCCGGACCTCGTTGTTGGCGATAGCCTCAGGTGGCAGTGAAATGCGTTGCTTGCTCAGCAGTTCACCCATGGTCGCCAGTACCCGGTACATCGAAAACTCTTCGGTGTAACGCACTTCGGTGTAGCGACGGTTGGCGTTGTACAGCTCGTTTTCGCTATCGAGCACGTCGAGCAGGGTGCGCTGGCCCAGGCCGAACTGGTCCTGATAGGCGGCGCGCACGCGCTGGGTGGTCTCGGCGTATTCACGTGCGGTCGGGGTCTGCTTGCGGGCGTTGTTCATGGCATTCCAGGACAGGCTGAGGTTTTCGGTCAGCTCGCGCAGGGCATTGTTGCGGATGTCCAGGGCCTGGTTGATCTTGTGCGCGTCGGATTGCAGCCGGGCTTTGTCGCTGCCGCCACGGAACAGGTTGTAACTGAGCTCGACGCCCGCCTGCCAGTCATTGTTGGCATGGCCCTGCTCGCCGCCGATGTTGTTGTTGGCACCGGTGGCCAGCACCGCGTCCAGGCGTGGGTAGAACGGCGACTTGGCCACTTCGTATTGCTGTTCGGCGGCATTGACGTCGGCCTGGGCCGACTTGAGGTACGGGTTGTTCTGGCGCATGCCTTCGCGCGCCTGGTCGAGCGTGGCGGGTATTTCCACCTTGATCGACCGTGGGCCTTCCAGTTCGTCAGGCACGCGGCCGACCACGCTGTAGAAGTTGGCTTCGGCATCGGCGAGGTCGACTTCGGCGGTGTCCAGGTTGTTTTCTGCCAGGGCGCGACGGGCGCGGGACTGGTCGAGGTCGGCAGTGCTGCCAACGCCGCGCTCGCTGCGCAGGCCGATCTGGTCGTTGACGCGCAAGTGCGCCTGCAGGTTGTTCTTGGCCAAGTCCACCAACTCTCGACGCTTGAGTACCTCCAGATACACCTCGACGGTACGCAAGGCCACGTCCTGGGCAATGGCCTGGGTGTAGTAGGCCCGAGAAGTCGCAACTGCCTCGGTGCGGCCCACTTCGTTGGCGGTGTTGAAACCGTCGAAGATCATCTGCCGCAGGCGCAGTTCCGACTGTGTGTAGTTCAGGGTTTCCTTGTTGTGGTTGGTCGTGCCGTTCGGGTTGAGACCGCGGGTGTTGAGGTTGTCAGAGCGCTGGCGCCCATAACCTGCCACCAGATCTACGGTTGGGTAGTAGCCGCCACGGGCAAATTTGACATCCTCATCGGCCGAAAGCTTGCTGTTGCGGTTCGAGCTGATCTGCGGGTGGTAATCCACGGCACTCTGGATGGCTTCGTTGAGGGACATCGCTTCGACGTTCGTGCATGCCATGGCCACCAGCATTGCGCTGGCGAGGGGGGTTAGAACGCGCATGGGCTACTTCTCCCTGGTCACAAAAAAGATCCCGCTTTTCGCCAATAAAATGACGATTTTTATAGTTCAAACCGTTTCATGTTTGTAACAACAGAGCTAAGAACATTTAACGCGCGAGCTAAGAAGATTTTTTCATAACACCTATGCGAAAAAAAACTTATGCGGTCTATGCAAAGCAAGACATTGTTTCATCCAAGTGAATTCGCGAACCGTTGCAAGGCGCGACTTACAAGCACTTCAGCAAGTTTCAGGTTTTTTCCAGCTAAGGACGCGGAACGGATAGGTGAAAGAAGTATTTGGCGACAAAAAATTGGCATGAAATGATGGCCAACTTACATTATTACTATCGCCAAAGTAGTGCCTGAGAGAACGATTCTCGCCGTTGAGATTTTTCGGACTCCATGCCCACACCTGCCTGCGCAATGTCATTGGCTGATGTAGCCGATCAGTAAGGGAGGTGTTCGCTCATGGCTAAGTTAGTCGGTGTGGTCAGCAAGGTAATTGGCCAGGTAATCGCAGTCGCCAGCGATGGTAGTCGGCGCCCTCTGATCGAAGGCGATCGCCTGTTTGCTGGCGAGCAACTGGAGACGGGTGCTGCCGGGGCCGTGGCGGTACGCCTGCAGAACGGTGCCGAGTTGACCCTGGGCCGTGACAGCAGCCTGGAGATGACGCCGGACCTGCTCGCCAACCGGGCCCCCCATGCGCCGGACCACGATGTAGCACCGAGCGACGCGCAATTGAGTGATGTGGAACGTATCCAGCAGGCGATTGCCGCAGGTGACGACCCGACCCAGAGCGCTGAGGCGACCGCCGCCGGGTCAGGTAGCCCTAGCGCAACCGGGGCGCTGGGAGGTGGCCACAGTTTCGTCATGCTCGATGAAGTCGGCGCCCGTGTCGATCCCGTGGTGGGCTTCCCGACGGCAGGCTTCAATGGCTTTCCCGAGCTTGCCAACCGCGAAGTTGGCGGCCTTGACCCCAGCAATGGCAGTTCGCTCAACGGTCGGCCTGTCGGTGGTGACGGCGGCACGGTACCTACAGAGCCGTCCATCCCGACGGTAGACGAAAATCATCCAGTCACGTTGCTGGGCCTGGATATCGCCCCGGGTGAGCTGAACCTGAACGAGGCGAATCTGCCACTGGGTTCTGCCAGTGATGCGGCGGCTTTGACCCGGCAGGGCAGCTTTACCGTGGTCGCTCAGGATGGCGTGTTCAACCTTAGTGTAGGTGACATCAACGTGGTGACGGGCGGTGTGGTGACCGGCGTTGGCCAGTCGACCACTACCGGGTTGGGCAATATCCTGACGATTACCGGTTACAACCCGAGCACGGGCGAGGTGAGTTACACCTACACGCTCACGGCATCCGGGCAACATATCGAGAACGATGGGGCCAAGTCGCTGACCGAGCACCTGCCGGTCCTGGTCAGTGACAGTAACGGTGATGTCGCTCAGGGCTTGCTGGATGTGATCATCCATGATGATGCGCCGCAGGCGTTCGATGATGACAACGTGGTCAAGGCGACCGAGCAGCATGTCGAACTGACCGGGAGCGTGCTGACCAACGATATCCAAGGCGCCGACCGTGTGGCAGGCGGTCCAGTGATTGCCGGTACTTACACCGGCACCTACGGCACGCTGGTCCTGGCCGCAGACGGCTCCTACACCTACACGCTCAACCCCAACGCCCCGGACTTCAAGAACCTGGGTGGTGGCGGCAATGGTGTGGAGAACTTCACCTACACGATCAAGGACGCTGACGGCGACACCAGCACGGCGACCTTGACGCTGAACATCAGCAACCTCAACGACCCGGTCACCCTCGACGGCCTGGGCGTGCAGAACGGCGAGCTGACCGTCTACGAGAAGCACCTGAGCGACGGCACTTCACCGGATGTAAATGCGCTGACCCAGCAAGGCACCTTCAAGGTGACGGCGGCGGATGGCCTGCAAAGCCTGACCGTGGGCGGTATTGCCGTGGTCACTGGTGGCGTGGCTGCCGGCTTCCCGCAATCGGTGGTGACGCCGGAAGGCAACACCCTGACCATCACCGGCTACAACCCCAGCACCGGGGTGGTGAGCTACAGCTACACCCTGACTGGCAACGAAAGCCACCCGGACGGCGCTGGCGCGAACAGCATCAGCGAGCACTTCGACGTGGTCGCCAAAGATGTCGATGGCAGCACCGCCACCGGTAGCCTGGACGTGAACATCGTCGATGATGTGCCGAAGGCGGTGGACGACAGCAACGCTGTGACGGCAACCGAACAGCATGTCGAGCTGACCGGGAATGTGCTGACCAATGATGCCCAAGGTGCTGACCGCGTGGCTGGTGGTCCGGTAATGGCCGGTACTTACACCGGCACCTACGGCACGCTGGTCCTGGCCGCAGACGGCTCCTACACCTACACGCTCAACCCCAACGCCCCGGACTTCAAGAACCTGGGTGGTGGCGGCAATGGTGTGGAGAACTTCACCTACACGATCAAGGACGCTGACGGCGACACCAGCACGGCGACCTTGACGCTGAACATCAGCAACCTCAACGACCCGGTCACCCTCGACGGCCTGGGCGTGCAGAACGGCGAGCTGACCGTCTACGAGAAGCACCTGAGCGACGGCACTTCACCGGATGTAAATGCGCTGACCCAGCAAGGCACCTTCAAGGTGACGGCGGCGGATGGCCTGCAAAGCCTGACCGTGGGCGGTATTGCCGTGGTCACTGGTGGCGTGGCTGCCGGCTTCCCGCAATCGGTGGTGACGCCGGAAGGCAACACCCTGACCATCACCGGCTACAACCCCAGCACCGGGGTGGTGAGCTACAGCTTCACCCTGACTGGCAACGAAAGCCACCCGGACGGTGCTGGCGCGAACAGCATCAGCGAGCACTTCGACGTGGTCGCCAAAGATGTCGATGGCAGCACCGCCACCGGCAGCCTGGACGTGAACATCGTCGATGACGTACCGCAGGCGGCGGCCGACACCACCAGCGTGGTGGAAGGCGGGACAGCCACGGGCAACGTCCTGTGGAACGACAAGCTGGGGGCGGACCAGGCGGGCACCAGCAATGTTGTGGTCGGTGCACGCGCCGGCTCCGATACGTCGACATCGGCCATCGGCAATCTCAACACCGCGATCGTTGGCCAGTACGGCACCTTGACCATTGATGCGGCGGGCAATGCGGTCTATCACGCCAATCCGAATGCGGTGCTGCCGCAAGGCGCCAGCGATGTTTTCGTGTACACCATTCGCGACACTGACGGTGACGAGAGCACCACGACCATCACGATCAACGTGCAGGACTGCTCGCTCGTTGCCGGCCCCGTTGGCGGGGTAACGGTCCACGAGAGTGCCCTTGATACGCATCAGGACGGCAACGACCTGGCCGCTGGCAGCGTCACTGGTAGCGACCCGGACTCGACCCGCGAAACCGCCAGCGGCACCTTGGTCGGTTCTGCCAGCGGCGGTGTCGGTGCGTTGACCTACAGCCTGGTAAGCGATGCCACAGGCCAGTACGGCCAGCTTCACCTGAACGCCGATGGTACCTACACCTACACCTTGACCTCACCGGCCAATTCGCCGACCCACGCCAATGACGGCCCCAACACCGTCACTGAAACCTTCACCTATCAGGTGAAAGACTCGGTCGGCAATTCGACCACCAGCACCATCGTCATCACCATCGTCGATGACGTACCGCAAGCCCACAGCGATTACACCAGTGTGTACAAGGGCGACGAGGTGCGCGGCAATGTGCTGTACAACGATGTGGTCGGTGCCGACGTGCGCAGCGATGGCAACTACGTGGTCGGCGTGCGCGCCGGCAGCGATACCAGCACCTCGGCCATCGGCCAGCTGAACACCCAGGTGAACGGCCAATACGGCTACCTGACCATCGACGAGAAGGGCAACGCGGTCTACCACTCCAACCCGGACGTGGTGTCGCCGCGAGATGCCGTCGACACCTTCGTCTACACCATCCGCGATGCCGACGGTGACGAGAGCACCACGACGATCACCATCAACGTCCACAACTCACTGATGGCTTGTGCGGACCGCGATGTCACGGTGTACGAAAACGCTCTGGACCTGCACAAGGACGGCAACGACCTCGCCGCCGGCAGCGTCACTGGCAGCGATCCGGACTCGACCCGCGAAACCGCCAGCGGCACCTTGGTCGGTTCTGCCAGCGGCGGTGTCGGTGCGTTGACCTACAGCCTGGTAAGCGATGCCACGGGCCAGTACGGCCAGCTTCACCTGAACGCCGACGGCACCTACACCTACACCCTGACTTCACCGGCCAATTCGCCGACCCACGCCAATGACGGCCCCAACACCGTCACTGAAACCTTCACCTATCAGGTGAAAGACTCGGTCGGCAATTCGACCACCAGCACCATCGTCATCACCATCGTCGATGACGTACCGCAAGCCCACAGCGATTACACCAGTGTGTACAAGGGCGACGAGGTGCGCGGCAATGTGCTGTACAACGATGTGGTCGGTGCCGACGTGCGCAGCGATGGCAACTACGTGGTCGGCGTGCGCGCCGGCAGCGATACCAGCACCTCGGCCATCGGCCAACTGAACACCCAGGTGAACGGTCAATACGGCTACCTGACCATCGACGAGAAGGGCAACGCGGTCTACCACTCCAACCCGGACGTGGTGTCGCCGCGAGATGCCGTTGACACCTTCGTCTACACCATCCGCGATGCCGACGGTGACGAGAGCACCACGACGATCACCATCAACGTGCATGACCCGCGCATCGAAGTGTGCATGGACGGCGAAGCAACGGTGTTCGAGAAAGCCCTGGATTTGAGCAAGGATGGCAGCGATCTGGCCGCCGGAACGGTCACCGGCAGTGATCCGACATCGCCCCTCGAAACCGCCTCTGGCAGCCTGGCCGGCTTGGCCAGTGGTGGCATCGGCGCCTTGTCCTACAGCCTGGTCAGCAATGCCGTTGGCCAATACGGCCAGATTCACCTGAATGCCGACGGCAGCTACACCTATACCCTGACCTCACCGGCAAGCTCACCGACCCATGCCAACGATGGCGCCAACACCGTCACTGAATCCTTCACCTATCAAGTTCAGGACGCCTACGGCCATTCGGCCACCAGCACCATCGTCATCAGCATTGTCGACGACGTGCCCCAGGCCCATTGCGATTTCGTCAGCGTCTACAAGGGCGACGAGGTGCGCGGCAATGTGCTGTACAACGATGTGGTCGGTGCCGACGTGCGCAGCGATGGCAACTACGTGGTCGGCGTGCGTGCCGGCAGCGACACATCCACTTCGGCCATCGGCCAGCTGAACAGCCAGGTGGACGGCCAGTATGGCTACCTGACCATCGACGAGAAGGGCAACGCGGTCTACCACTCCAACCCCGACGTGGAGTCGCCGCGGGATGCCGTCGACCGCTTCGTCTACACCATCCGCGATGCCGATGGCGACGAAAGCACCACGACCCTTACCGTCAACGTGCACGACGCAAGGCTCATGGCCTGCGAGGACCGCGATATCACGGTGTTCGAGAAAGCCCTGGACCTGCACAAGGATGGCAACGACCTGGCGGCAGGCAGTGCCATTGGCAGTGATCCAAGCTCGACCGGCGAAACGGCGTCCGGCTCGTTGGTGGGGTCGGTGTCCGGTGGTGTAGGGGCAATTACCTACAGCCTGGTGGGCAACGCGGTCGGCCAGTATGGGCAGATCAGCATCAACCCTGACGGCAGCTATACCTACACGCTGACCTCGCCCGCCAATACACCGGGTGCCGATTCTACGGTCGAGAATTTCTCTTACAAGGCCACCGATTCGCTGGGCCACAGCATCACCAGCAACATTGCCATCACCATCGTCGACGATGTACCCAATGCGGTCTGCGCCGAGCGCAGCATCACGCCAGGCCAGGTGGACTCCAACATCCTGCTGGTGATTGATGTGTCGGGCAGCATGGACTTTGCTTCAGGCATACCCGGCCTGACCCGCCTGGAGGCGGCCAAGCAGGCCATCGCTGCGCTGCTCGACAAGTACGACGACATGGGTGACATCAAGGTGCAGATCGTCACCTTCAGCGGTGGCGCGCAGATCCAGTCGGCCGAGTGGGTCAGCATTGACGCCGCCAAGTCGATCGTCAACGGCCTGCACGCGGGTGGTTCGACCTATTACGACAGCGCGGCCACAGCTGCCCAGACGGCCTTCTCCCAAAATGGCAAGCTGGCCGACGCGCAGAACGTCAGCTACTTCTTCTCCGATGGCGAACCCAGCTCCGGGCATGCCATCACCGCTTCGGGCGAAACCACCTGGGAAACATTCCTCGACAACAATGGCATCAAGTCGTACGCCATTGGCCTGGGCAAAGATATCAATGCGGGCAACCTGAACCCGTTGGCCTACGACGGCAGCAGCCATACCGATACCAACTCGGTCATCGTCACCGACTTCAACCAGCTCCATGGCGTGCTGTCAGGTACCGTGCAGGGCTCGCCGATCACCGGCAGCCTGCTCAACGATGGCACCTTTGGTGCCGATGGCGGCTTCATCAAGGCACTGCTGGTGGACGGCACTACCTACACGTACGACCCGAAAGCCAACGCCGGGCAGGGCGGATACCTGGCCAGCGGTGGCGCGGACAACGCCAGCTTCGATACCACCGGCAATACGCTCACCATCAAGACCAGCCTGGGTGGCAGCCTGCTGGTGAACATGGACAGCGGCGAGTTCACCTATACGCCGCCCAAGGGCGCTGACTACTTGCAGTTCGAACGCTTTGGTTTCATGGTCAGTGACAATGACGGCGATACCAGCAGCGCCGACTTGCTGGTGCTGATCAATGGCAATCATGCGCCGGTGGCAGGCGCGGACCATGTGATTACCAATATTACCGGTGCCAGTATCACCGTGCCGTCCGAAGCGCTGCTGGCCAACGACAGCGACGCCGACCACGACCGTCTGAGTGCGGCGCCGATCACCGTTGACACGAACTTTGCCAGCAAGGGGGCAGGCTTCACCCTCGGCAACAGTGTTGCGAGCATCTCCTTCGATGGTCATGGCAATACGCTCGACAACCAGTTCAAAGCCCTGGAACGCAGCGCCTTCACCACAGCGGCCGGCAGCATGACCGCGGCGCTGGTGGTACTCGGCTACCTTGGCAGCATCACCAACAGCAATGCCAACAGCGAGGATGTGATCACCGTCAGCCTGCGCAAGGGCGAGACCCTGCAACTGGACCATGATCGCCCAGACGGCAATGTGAGCCTGGAGTGGAAGGATGCCAACGGCAGCTACCAGCCCATTGCCGATGGCGGCAGCTTCACCGCCAGCCACGACGGTGTGTACAGCATCCATGTGGTCAACCAGATCAACCCGTCGGACCACAGCAATGCTGCCGAGAGCTACAAGCTGAGCCTGCTGGTGGATTACAGCAACGCCGTGAACGAAGTGCATCAGGCGAGCTACACGGTCACCGATGGTCATGGCGGCGGTGCTACCGGTGCGGTGGATATCACCTACCAGGCCGGCACTACCCTGAACGGCACGGCCGGCAATGATGTGTTGATGGCAAGCAACGCCGACACCATTCTCAATGGTGGTGACGGCCATGATGTGCTGGTGGGGGGGGCAGGGAACGATCAACTGTACGGCGGCAATGGCGATGATCTGCTGATCGGAGGCGCCGGCAACGATCTGCTCGACGGCGGGGCCGGCAACGACATCGCCAGCTATGCCTCGGCCACCAGCGCGGTCACGGTAGACCTCAGCCTGGGCGGCCCGCAGAACACCCACGGCGCCGGCATCGACACCCTGGTCAGTATCGAGAACCTGATCGGCTCCGACTACAACGACACCTTGATCGGCAATGCCGGTGACAACGTGCTCGATGGCGGCCTGGGCAACGACGTGCTGAAGGGTGGTGACGGCAACGACACCCTCATCGGCGGGCCGGGCGATGACATCATGACCGGCGGCAATGGCAACGACACCTTCGTCTGGCAGAAGGGCGACACCGGGCATGACACGGTCACCGACTTCTCCCCGGGCAGCGATCACCTGGACCTGTCGCAGCTGCTGCAGGGCGAGAATGCCACGGCGGCTTCGCTGGATGACTACCTGCACTTCAAGGTCAGCGGCAGCGGCAGCAATGTGGTCTCGACCATCGAAGTCAGCAGCGTGGCGGGGGCGGCGCCGACCCAGACCATCGACCTGGCGGGGGTCGATCTGGCCCAGCATTACGGGGTGACTGCGGGGGCGGGCGGGGTGATTTCGGCGGGGCATGATACGGCGACCATCATCAACGGGATGATCAATGACCATTCGTTGAAGGTGGATACCGTCTGATTTGCCTGTTCCTCTTCGCGGGGCAAGCCCGCGAAGAGGCCTGAACAGGAGACAGCAGCATTCAACCGGACCGGCGCAAGGTCTTCTGCCTGAGGATGTACAGGCTGACCAGTACCGCACTGGTGAGCATGAAGGCCCTGGCCCAGAACAACGGCACCAGGTAGCAGGACAAGCCGATGCTCGCCCACATCAGCCCGATGGCATAGACCTTGCCCTTGAGCGGAATGCCCTCGCCACTCAGGTAGTCACGGACCCACGGCCCAAGCTTGGGATGGTTGACCAGCCAATCGTGAAAGCGCGGAGAGCTGCGGGCGAAGCAGGCTGCCGCCAGCAGCAGAAACGGGGTGGTGGGCAACACCGGCAGGAAGATCCCCAGCACCCCCAGCGCAACACTGAGCCAGCCGATGGCCAGCAGCAGGTAGCGCACGACCGACTCAGTGGTGGCGTGGCTTGAGCAGTGCCGGCTTCTCGTCTGGAGCGTGCAGCAGCAGGAACAGCGCGCTCAGCGCTTCCGGGATCTGCACGATCATGTCGTCCTGCAGGTTGGCGTTGCTGGCGATGTCGGCGAACTCGGGCTGTTCGTCGAACAGGCCGGAGCCGACCATGATCGGCAGCAGCATCTCGCTGACTTCTTCCTCGGCGTTCTCGAACCACGCCTCTTCACGCAGGAACACGCCTTCCATGAAGCCGATGCACCAGCCGCGCAGGTCGGAATCGTCCGGCTCGTCGGTCAGGTCCAAGTCGCATGGCAGGTCGAATTCCTCGTCGCTGGCCAGCTGGCGGGCGATGTGGCCTTTGAGGGCCACCAGCGTCGCTTCGATCTCGGTGCGCTGGGCATCGCTGGCGTAATGGGGTTCTTCGGCGAACAGCGCGTCGATCCATTCACGCTCGGGGACGTCCTCGGAGCAGATCGACAGCGCGGTCAGGTAGCCGTGTGCGGCGACGTAGTCCAGCGCTTCTTCGTGCAGCTCGTCGGCGTCGAGGAAGGCTTGCAGGCGGGTCAGTTGCTCGGCGAAGGACATTACAGGGCTACCTTGGGGAATAAACGATAGTGAATTCTAGCACCTTGCGGCGGCAGCGGGGCAAAGGGAACGTCTGTCACCGGGCATCCTGTGCGGGCCGTCACTACGGTATACTCCGCCGTTTTTCATCCAGGGGCGGGTTTTCCCGACCCTCTGGCAAAAGCCGCTTACGCTTTTGGCGTGTGCGGGGCGGGTTTTTCGTCCAGCCTGTGTCCAGGATGGTACGGCGATTTGTGGAGTTGCACATGCTCGAACAGGCTCAGCGCGTTCTCAAGGATATCTTCGGTTACGACAGTTTCCGTGGGCGCCAGGCAGCGATCATCGAATGCGTGGCCAATGGCGGCGATGCCTTGGTGCTGATGCCTACCGGTGGCGGCAAGTCCCTGTGCTTCCAGGTGCCTGGCTTGTTGCGCCCGGGCCTGACGGTGGTGGTGTCGCCGCTGATCGCGCTGATGGACGATCAGGTCGCCACCCTCGACGAGCTCGGCGTCGCCGCAGCGGCGCTGAATTCCACCCTGAGCCCGGAGCAGCAGCGTGACCTGGCCGGGCGCCTGCGCCGGGGCGAGGTGAAGATGCTCTACCTGGCGCCTGAGCGCCTGGTGCAACCGCGCATGCTGGACTTCCTGCGTGACCTCGACATCTCGCTGTTCGCCATCGACGAAGCCCACTGTGTCTCGCAATGGGGCCATGACTTCCGCCCCGAGTACCTGCAGCTGGGGCAACTGGCCGAGCTGTTTCCCCATGTGCCGCGGATCGCCCTGACTGCCACCGCCGACATGCGAACTCGCGAGGAGATCGTCCAGCGCCTGCACTTGCAGGGGGCCGAGCGCTTCCTGTCGAGTTTTGACCGGCCGAACATCTTCTACCGCATCGTGCCCAAGGAGGCACCACGCAAGCAGCTGATGGCCTTTCTTGGCGAGCGCCGCGGCAATGCCGGCATCGTCTACTGCCTGTCGCGCAAGAAGGTCGATGAAACCGCTGCGTTCCTCTGCGAGCAAGGTTTCCCGGCCTTGCCCTACCACGCCGGCCTGGCCGCCGAGACGCGCGCCGCCAACCAGCACCGCTTCCTCAACGAGGAAGGGCTGATCATGGTCGCCACCATTGCCTTCGGCATGGGCATCGACAAGCCCAACGTGCGCTTCGTTGCCCACCTCGACCTGCCCAAGTCGCTCGAGGCCTATTACCAGGAAACCGGCCGTGCCGGCCGTGACGGCCTGCCGTCGGATGCCTGGATGGCCTACGGCCTGCAGGACATGGTGATGCTCAAGCAGATGCTGCAGAACTCCGAAGGTGACGAGCGCCACAAGCGTATCGAGCAGCACAAGCTTGATGCCATGCTGGCCCTGTGCGAAGAAACCCGCTGCCGCCGTCAGTCGCTGCTGGCCTATTTCGACGAAATCCTCGAACAACCCTGCGGCCACTGCGACAACTGCGTCGACCAGATCCAGACCTGGGACGCCACCGAGCCGGCCCGCCAGGCCTTGTCGGCTGTGTTCCGCACCGGCCAGCGCTACGGCGTCGGCCACCTGGTCGACGTGCTGCTGGGCAAGGACACCGAGAAGGTGCGCAACTTCGGCCACGAGAAACTTTCGGTGTTCGGCGTCGGCAAGGGCCTGGCCGAGGCCGAGTGGCGTTCGCTGTTCCGCCAGCTGGTGGCGCGCGGCCTGGTCGATATCGACCTGGAAGGTTATGGCGGCCTGCGCCTGTCCGACAGCTGCCGGCCGCTGCTGCGCGGTGAGGTGAACCTGCAGCTGCGCCGTGACCTCAAGCCACAGACCGTGGCCAAGACGTCCTCCAGCGGCGGCAGCCCGGCCAGCCAGTTGGTACGGGCCGAGGAGCGCGAGCTTTGGGAGGCGCTGCGCACCTTGCGACGCAAGCTGGCCGAAGAGCACAGCGTGCCGCCCTACGTCATCTTCCCCGATTCTACCCTGCTGGAAATGCTCCGCAGCCAGCCAACCAGCCTCAGCGACATGGCCCAGGTCAGCGGCGTGGGTGCGCGCAAGCTGGAACGCTATGGCCAAGCCTTCCTCGAAGTGCTCAATGGCGCCGGTGGCACCGAGGAGGCGCCGAAGGTGGTGCTCGACCTGCGCCACGAGCTGGTCAGCCTGGCCCGCGCCGGCATGACCCCGGCGCAGATCGCCGGGCAGCTCAACTGCAGCGAGAAGAACGTCTACAGCCTGCTGGCAGAAGCCCTTGGCCGCCAGGAACTGAGCCTGGAGCAGGCGCTGGACCTGCCGGAAGACCTGATGATGGAAGTGCAGGATGCCTTCCTCGACGGCGAGGGCGAGTTGCCGCCGGTGTCGGCGATTGCCCCGTTGTTCGGCGCACGGGTGCCGGAAGGCGTGTTGTACTGCGTGCGTGCGGCGCTGGCGGCGGAGTTCCAGCTCTGATGGGCGGCATTTCCGTCAACTGCTGATGTTTGTCATCCTTTTTGACGATTATCGGACGTTTCCGGGGCGGGTAGCCTTGCCTGATGCCCCGGAGCATGGTTAGCTGACTAATAATTAGTTCTAGTCTATGAGTTGCTTATGCCCCTGACCGACAACCAACACCGCTTCGGCATGCAGCTGGCGCAGATGTCCCGTGGCTGGCGTGCCGAGCTGGATCGCCGCCTGGCCGGGCTCAATCTGTCCCAGGCGCGCTGGTTGGTGTTGTTGCACCTGGCCCGCTTCGAAGAAGCGCCCACCCAGCGCGAGCTGGCGCAGAGCGTGGGCGTTGAAGGCCCGACCCTGGCGCGGCTGCTCGACAGCCTGGAAGGCCAGGGGCTGGTGCGTCGCCAGGCGGTGATGGAAGACCGGCGGGCGAAGAAGATCCAGCTGTGCCCACCGGCCAAGCCGCTGATCGAGCAGATCGAGACCATCGCCAATGCTCTGCGCCTGGAACTGTTCACCGGCGTGGACGAGGCCGATCTGGAAGTGTGCATGCGGGTGCATGCCAAGATCCTCGCCAACCTCGAAAAATCCTGAATCTTCTGGGGCCGCAAAGCGGCCCCGGCCATCTAGAAGGTATGTCCCAGGTTCAGGTACACCGCCTGCTCATTCGCAGTGTTGGCGCCATAACTCAGGTTCAATGGCCCCAACGGCGTCTCCAGCCCCAAAAAGATGCTCGCCGCATTGATGTAGCCACTGTCAAACGCGTTGTCGTTGTTCCACGCCCGCCCCCGCTCCAGCGACCCACCGAAGTACAGCGGGAAGTCCAACGGCAGATAGGCCCGCGGCGTCAGGCGCCGGTAGTACACCATCCGCAGCAGGCTGACGTTCTGCCCTGACACCGAGTCCTGACGGAAGCCCGACAGCTCCCTCGCGCCACCCAGCACGAAGCTCGACGTCACCACCTCCGTTGGGTCTAGCGTGCGTCCATAGCGCCCACCCAGCACAAAGGTGTTCGAGCCGACGCTGAATGCCTTGTCCAGGTTCAGCAGCCACTGCCGGTAGTCTTCGTCCGAATCCAGCGACTTGTCGTACTTGCGGAAGGTCAGGCCGATGTCCTCGCCACGGTGCGGGAAGTACACGTTGTCGAGGGTGTCGAACGAGTACTTCAGCTCGTAAAAGCCTTCGTTGAAGCTGACGCTGGGCAGGTCCTGATCGCCAATACGCACGTCAGCCTCGCCCCAGGCCTTGCCTACGCCCAGGCGCACCTCGCCGGAAGTGCCGATCTGGCGGCCGACGTTGAGGCCAAAGCCATAACGCTCCAGCCTGTACTCGGCGATCGGGTCGTTGTCCAGGGTCGCTTCGATGTTCTGCGAACCGAAGTCCAGATAGGGCGCGACGAAGTAGCGCGAACCCACATCCAGCGGCTGGTAAAACTCGCTGTACAACTCCTGCTGGTCACCAATCTGGGCACGGGTCAGCCATTCCGCGCCCAGTCGGTTGATGCCGTTCATGCGGTAGCTGGCGCCCAGGTTGAAGGCGCTGTCGCCGCGCAGGTCGTCCGACAGGTTCAGGCCCAGGCGCAGGTAGTCGGTACCGCCGCGTTTGCCGCGGGCATTGATCACCAGGATGTTGTCGTCGCCCTTATGCACCACGCGGTACTGAACCCGGTCGAAGTAGTCCAGGCCATACAGGGTGCCCATGTCGGTCTGCAGGCGGTCGAGCGCCAGTGGTTCGCCAATCGGCTGGCGAATGTAGTAGCGGATCACGTCGTCGCTGACCTTGGAATCGTTCTCTATCCTGATCGCGGTAATCACCGGCGTACGCTGGCCTGGCGAGCGCGCCACTGCGAGGCTGGCGTCGCTCTCTGGTTGGCGCAGCGCGGCTAGGCGCGTGTCGAGCAGGCGGGTGGCGCGATAGCCGGCGTCGATCATGTCCTGGGCACGGCCGAAGTCGGTGACGCCGAAGGCGGCCAACTGTGGCTGGATCAGGATGTCGTCGCGGTGCAGGCTGGCCAGCTGCTCCTCGGAGTTGCGTCGGGTCATCAGGGTGATTGACTGGTTGAGCACGTCGACTACCGTGGCCAGTTGCTTGCGGTCGCGCAGCGGAGTGCCGATGTCGACCACGATGGCCAGGTCGACGCCCATCTCCCGGGCGACGTCGAGCGGGATGTTGTCGGTCATCCCGCCGTCTACCAGCAGGCGGCCATCCAGCTCGACCGGGGCGAACACCGCCGGGATCGACATGCTGGCGCGAATCACCTGCGGCAGGTGGCCACGGCTGAACACCACCTTCTCGCCGCTGGCGATGTCGGTGGCGACGGCGCGGAAGGGGATCGGCAGTTTGTCGAAGTCGCGGATGTCAGCGGTGTGGGCCAGCTTGCTTTCCAGCAGTAGCGCCAGGTTCTGGCCCTGGATCACCCCCAGTGGCAGGCCGAGGCTGCCGTCGTCGCGGAAGCTCAGCTTCTGTTTGACCAGGAAGTCGCGATCATCCTGCTTGCGCCGGAATGGCACGTCCTCCCGTGGCGGTGCATCGGACAGCGCCTGCTGCCAGTCCAGTGTGGTGGCGAGTTTTTCCAGCTCCTCGATACTGTAGCCGGAGGCATACAACCCGCCCACCACGGCGCCCATGCTGGTGCCGGCGATGGCATCGATGTGCACGCCTTGTTCTTCCAGAGCCTTGAGCACACCGATATGGGCCAGGCCACGGGCGGCACCGCCAGACAACACCAGGCCGACCTTGGGGCGGGCAGGCTCGGCGGCGAATACGGTGAGGGCAGTGAGCGTCAGCAAAAGGCATAACAGCAGGCGGCGCATCGTGAGTCTCAAACCGAAGGATAAAGACCGCTAGTATAAGCGGCCCCTCACCTGGAGATGCCTCAGCATGGCCGACAACAAGCCGGAAATCGTCATCACATATTGCACGCAGTGCCAATGGCTGCTGCGCGCCGCTTGGCTGGCCCAGGAGCTGCTCAGCACGTTCACCGACGACCTTGCCCGGGTGGCGTTGGAGCCGGGCTCCGGCGGCATCTTCCGCGTCACCTGCGATGGCGTGCAGATCTGGGAGCGCAAGGCCGACGGTGGCTTCCCCGAAGCCAAGGTGCTCAAGCAGCGCGTGCGCGACCAGATCGACCCGCAGCGCGACCTGGGCCACAACGATCGCTGATCAGGCGCCCTCGGCCACGGCCTTGTGCCGGGGTGGCTGTTCGGCGGCCATGCGGCTCGACAGCACGATGGCGAAGATGATCAGCACGCCGCCCAGCAGCATGCGCAGGGTTGGCGTTTCGGCAAACACCGCCCAGGCCACGGCGATGCCGTAGACCGGTTCCATGGCAAACACCACGGCGGCGGTGCGCGCCTTGATCACCGCCAGGCTGGCCACGAACAGGCTGTGGGCGACGCCAGTGCAGAAGACCCCGAGCAAGGCGATCCACAACCAGTCGATGCGGGCGACCTGGGTCAGTCCCGGGCCGGCGAAGGGCAGCAAGCACAAGCCGACCACCAGGTTCTGCCACAACGCCGCCTGCACGGCGGGCAAGCGCCCCGAGCCGGCACGGTTGGTCAGCGACAGCAACGAGAACAGCAAACCGGAGAGCAAGGCCCAGAGCAGGCCACCGGTGGCCTGGCTGGCCAGGTCGAATGCCGGGGTGACCAGGATCAGGCCGATGCTGACTAGCACCACCAGCACGCCTTCGTTGCGACGAATGCGCTCGCGGAACAGCAGGCCTTCGAGGATCACCGTGAAGGCCGGGAAGCTGGCAAAGCCCAGGGTGGCGATGGCTACGCCGCCAACCTTCACGGCGATGAAGAAACTGACCCAATGGCCGGCCAGCAGCACGCCGCCGAGCAGCAGGCGGCGAATGTCCTGGCCGCTCAGGCGCCGCCAGCCGGGGCCGGTGAGGCTGGCGAACAGTGCCAGGGCCAGCACGGCGAAGGCGGCACGGCCGAAGACGATGATTGCCGGGCTGGCGCTGGCGGCCAGTTTGCCGAAGACGCCGGTCAGGCCGAAGAACAACGCGCCAATGTGCAGGGCGCCGAGGGCAGTTCGGTGGTTCATGGTGGGTCCTTTGAATCTTTATATGGCAGGACCGGCCTTTTCGCGGGGCAAGCCCGCTCCTACAGGGATCGTACAGTTCTCAAGGGCTATGTAATACCTGTGGGAGCGGGCTTGCCCCGCGAAAGGGCCAGCACAGGCAAAGTGTAAAGCCACTGGCCGATACGTTCTGTCGCCATCCTGGCATCAGTTGTCGACAGACTCTCGCCGCATGGCCAGCGGCGAGCAACCAAACGCCCGTAGCATCGCCGCCGAAAACGCACTCTGTGAGCTGTACCCCACTTGCACCGCAATCTCCCCCATGGGTAGAAAGGTCTGCGTGACCAGCCGCTTTGCCTTGAGCAGGCGCCGCTGGCGGATATAGTCCATTGGTGTCATGCCGCACTCGGCGGTAAATCGTGCATGCAGCCGGGCACTGGACAAACCCGCGATGCGCGCCAGGTCTGCCACCTGCAAGGGGTATGCTGCATGCTGTTCGATATGCGCATCGAACGCGGCATAGGGCAGGCGGTGGCTGGGCGTGACCCTGGCCGAGGCACTGGGGTTGAGGCTGGCCAGCAATAGCACCGCGCCTTGCCGGGCGATCAGCGGGTCGTCCATGGGGCTCGTCGCCAGCCAGTCCACCAGTTGCTGCTGGCGATCATCCAGCCCCAGGGCGCCAGGCTGGTCGAGCAGGTGCCGGCTGGTATCGGCATGCGCCCCCAGTTGCTCGTGCAACCAGTGCTCACCGGGCACATCCAGCACCAGGCAATCGCTGCCGACGTCGCTGGCGCATGTGTGATGGGCGCCAGCGGGCACCACCATCAGCCCCTGGCGAGCAATCCTGGCGCCATGGCCCTGCACCTCGAAATCCAGGCGGCCGTGCAGGCCGAACACCAATTGCGGGTGCTCGTGACTGTGAGCGATGAGCTCATCGCGGTAGTGGCGCAAGGAAAGTATCGGGCCGGCCATGGGGCATCCTCGTGGGGCTGTCAGCCATTGTGCCGCATTCGTGGCAGACCATCACTCGTCACATCCCTGCCACCAACCTGTCATCTGTGCCTGCCAGTCTCCAGCAAACAGCGCCGGAGCCTGCCCATGACCCATGTCGAACTCTCTCGCCCGTCACGCAAGCAGCGTGTGCGCACATTGTGGATATCTGACGTGCATCTGGGCACACGTGACTGCCAGGCCGAACACCTGTCGCAGTTCCTCAAGGGCTACCAGGCCGACCGCGTCTACCTGGTCGGCGATATCATCGATGGCTGGAAGCTGCGCAGCGGCATCTACTGGCCGCAGGCCCACACCAATGTGATCCGCCGCTTGCTGACCATGAGCAAGCGCGGCACCGAGGTGATCTACGTCACCGGCAATCATGACGAATTCCTGCGGCGATACTCGAAGCTGATACTGGGAAACATCCAGCTGGTGGACGAGGCCGAGCACCTGACCGCCGATGGCCGTCGCCTGCTGGTGATCCATGGCGACCAGTTCGACGTGATTACCCGCTATCACCGCTGGCTGGCCTTCCTCGGCGACCGTGCCTACGAGTTCACCCTGGTGCTCAACCGCTGGCTCAACCATTGGCGTGCGCGCTACGGGTATGGCTACTGGTCGCTGTCGGCGTACCTCAAGCACAAGGTCAAAGGTGCGGTGAACTTCATCAGCGATTTCGAGGATGCGATTGCCCATGAATGCACCCGTCGCGGCTTTCATGGCGTGGTCTGCGGGCACATCCACCATGCCGAGATTCGCCAGGTGGGGGAGGTGGAATACCTCAATTGCGGCGATTGGGTGGAGTCGTGTACGGCGCTGATCGAGCACTGGGATGGCAGCATCGAGCTGTATCGGCTGGCCGACGCGCAGGCCCGCCAGGCCGAAGCCGCGACGGCCCTGCGCGAGCCGGCCTAGAGGCTGATCCTGCCGAGCAGGATGTCGCGGAACATGGCGAAGTCGCCGATCAGGCTGTACCACGGGTGCTTGAACGTCGCTGGCTTGTTTCGCTCATAGAAGAAATGCCCGACCCAAGCGAAGCCGTACCCGCAAAACGGTACGGCCAGTAGTAGCCACCACTTGCCACTGCCGACGGTATAGGCAAGCAAGGCAATCACAAGGCTGGTGCCGACGAAGTGCAGGCGTCGGCAGGTCGGGTTGCTGTGTTCCCCCAGGTAATACGGATAGAACTCGGCGAAACTGCGAAACTGCGCGGTGCTGGTCATGGGCAGTGCTCCGGGATTATCACTTTTGGACAGGATACACGGCGTGGAGCCTGAATCGAGTCTAGAGTCATTGGCGGTGCCGGCCAGTGACAATAGGTGCCAAATGAGTATCCTTGGGGTTCACCGCATGAAGCGGTCAGTATAAGAAGCCTGCCATGAGTGAAAGAACCACGTCAGCCAGCTGGGCATCAGGGATTGTCAAGGCGCTGGAGCTGGAAGGGCTCGACTGCCCGGCCATGTTCAAGCAGCTGGGGCTGGATTTCGCTGCACTCGACGACCCGGATGCACGCTTCCCGCAGGACGCCATGACCCGCCTCTGGCAGCTGGCGGTCGAACTCTCGGGCAACGAGGCCATCGGCCTGAACATGGCGCGGGTGGTGCGCCCGGCTTCATTCCATGTGGTGGGCTATGCGTTGATGTCCAGCCGCACCCTGGCCGAAGGTTTCGAGCGGTTGGTGCGCTACCAGCGCATCATTGCCGAAAGCTCGGACCTGAGCTTCATCCTCGGCCCTGAAGGCTATTCGCTGATTCTGACCGTGCATGGCGATCACCTGCCACCCACCCGGCACAGCGCCGAAGCGTCGTTGGCCTGCGCGCTGGCCTTGTGCAAATGGCTCAGTGGCCGGCCGGTGCAGCCGCGGCGGGTGCTGGTGCAAGGGCCGCAGCCGAAGGATATCGAGCCATACAAGGTGGCGTTCCATTCCCCGCTGATATTCGGTGCTCCGCACGATGCACTGGTGTTCGAGCGGGCCGACATGGAAGCGCCATTGCCCACTGCCAACGAAGCCATGGCCATCCTGCATGACCGCTTTGCCGGCGAATACCTCGCGCGTTTTTCGGAAAGCCGCGTGACTCACCGGGTGCGCCAGGTGCTGTGCCGCATTCTGCCGCAAGGGGAGCCCAAGCGCGAAACCCTGGCCCAGGCCCTGCACCTGTCCCAGCGCACCTTGCAGCGCCGCTTGCAGGAAGAGGGCACCAGCTTCCAGACGTTGCTCGACGACACCCGCCGCGAGCTGGCCGAGCAGTATCTGGCCCAACCAGGCATGACCCTGCTGGAAACCGCCTATCTGCTGGGCTTTGCCGACCCGAGCAACTTCTATCGGGCGTTTCGCCGCTGGTTCGATGTGACCCCCAGCGAGTACCGTGCCCGGCTGGGGGCGGAGCCTGCCGAAGTCAGTGACGCCAGAACGCCGGCATACACAACACCAGCACCGTGATGATCTCCAGGCGGCCGAGCAGCATGCCGGTCGACAGCACCCATTTGGCGGCATCCGGCAGCGTCGAGTAGTTGCCCGAAGGGCCGACCACTTCACCCAGGCCCGGGCCCACGCCCGACACGGTGCCGGCAGCACCAGTCAGTGCGGTCATCCAGTCAACGCCCAGCAGTGACAGCAGCAGGGCCATCACGCAGATGGTGATGGCGAAGAAGAACGAGAAGGTCAGGATCGAGCGGACGATTTCTTCGTCCAGTCGATGGCCGTTGTACTTCTGCTTGATCACCGCGCGCGGGTGGATCAGCTGGTTGAGGCTGGCCTTGAGCAGGATGTAGGCCACCTGGAAGCGGAAGATCTTGATACCGCCGGCGGTGGAGCCGGAGCAGCCGCCGACAAAGCCCAGGTAGAAGAACAGCATCAGCGAGAAGTTGCCCCACAGGCTGTAGTCGCCCAGGGCGAAGCCGGTGGTGGTGACCACCGAGGTCACGTTCAGCGCCACGTGGCGCAGGGCGTCGAGCCAGTGCAGGTTGGTGGTGTACCAGTACCAGGTGCCGAGCACGATCCAGGTCACTACCAGCATGCCCAGCAAACCTTGAACCTGCTGGTCGCGGATAAGGGCTTTGCGGTTGCCGCGCAAGGTCGCCACGTACAGCGTGAAGGGCAGGCTGCCCATGATCATCACCACCACCGCGACCCAGTGCACGGCAGGGATGTCCCATTTGGCCAGTGACTGGTCAGAGGTGGAGAAACCGCCGGTGGAGATCGCCGACATGGCGTGGTTGATGGCATCGAACGGGCTCATGCCCGCCCACCAGAAGGCCAGTGCGCCAAAGATCGAGAAGCCGACGTATACGCCGACGATCGACTTGGCGACCATGTGCGAGCGCGGCATGACCTTTTCCGAGCGGTCCGACGACTCGGTCTGGAACAGGCGCATGCCACCGATGCGCAGCAGCGGCAGGATTGCTACCGCCATGGCGATGAAGCCGATGCCGCCGAGCCAGTGCAGCATCGAGCGCCACATCAGGATGCCCGGCGACATCGTGTCGAGCCCGCTGAGCACCGTGGCGCCGGTGGCGGTGATGCCAGACATGCTTTCGAAGAAGGCGTCGGTGTAGCTGATGTGCTGGGTCAGCAGGAAGGGCAGGGCGGCGAATATGCACACCACCACCCAGCTGCTGACGGTCAGCAGGTACATGTCGCGCGGGCGCAAGTGTACGTGCTCGGGGCGGCCCTGCAGGACCATGGCCAGGCCGGCGATGAAGGTGATCAGGCTGGACCAGAGGAACGACGGCAGGTCGCCGGTGCGCTCGAAGATCACCAGGGTGGCCATGGGCACGACCATGCTGACCGCCAGGGTGATCAGGAAGATGCCGATGATGAAACCAATGATCCTTAAGGTCGGCAACGCCATGTGATCTGCTCTGACTCGAAACGGAAGGGCGCCATTCTACCTATGGGTCTGGTGATGTAAACGCTAGAATGGCCGCACATTCACCTGCCAGGAGGGTAGCCGATGGAGGCTCTCGACGCATTGCTCAACCGTGTATCCGTGCCGCGCCTGACCGAACCTGCGCCCAACGAGGCCCAGCGCGAGGCGCTGTTCCAGGCCGCCTTGCGCGCACCGGACCACGGCCAGCTGCGGCCATGGCGCTTCCTGACCATCGAGGGGCAGGGCCGCGACAAGCTCGGTCAGCTGTTTGCCGAAGCGGTGCAGCACAAGGGCGACGCCAGCCAGGCTGCGTTGGACAAGGCACGCGCGATGCCGCTGCGTGCGCCGTTGCTGATCGTGGTGATCGCCAAGCTGCAGGACCACTTCAAGGTGCCCAAGTCCGAGCAGCGCCTGGCGGCGGGTTGCGCGGCCCATGGCATCCTGATTGCAGCGCATGCACAAGGGATAGGCGCGGTGTGGCGCACCGGTGAGATGGCGTTCGATGCCCATGTGCACAAAGGGCTGGGCCTGGCCGAGAATGAGGAGTTGATTGGCTACCTGTATGTCGGTACGCCGATGGCCGAACCGCGTACGGCGCCGATTCTGGAAACTGCCGATTACGTCAGCGTCTGGGGCGAATAGCGCGCTGGATTCTTCGCGGGGCAAGCCCGCTCCTACAGAAATTACGCAAGGGCCGAGGGCTGTGCAGTATCTGTAGGAGCGGGCTTGCCCCGCGAAAGGGCCAGTGGGCCCTACATCACTTCAACTGCCTGTTGCCACAGCCAGCGGCAACTCCAACCGAGCCACGAACCCACCCTGCGGGTGATTCTCCAGCACCAGACTCCCGCCATGCCGCTCGGCCGCCTTGCGCGCAATCGCCAGCCCCAGCCCATGCCCCGCCGCTTCCTGCCCCGGCGCGCGGAAGAATGGCTCACCCAACTGCGCCAGATGCTCCGGCGCCGCACCTGGCCCATGATCGCGCACGCTCAGGACGATCTTGTCCTGCTCGCGCTGCGCACTGATCTCGATCGGTTGCCCCTCCGGGTTGAAGCGCAGGGCATTGCGCACCAGGTTGTCCACGGCACGCTCGATCAGCGTCGGCCAGCCTTGTAGCGTCAGCCCCGGCTGCGCTTCCAGCTTCACTTCCTGCTCCGGCGCACTGAGCTGGGCGTCCTTGCGCACGCTGCCGAGCAGCGCGTTGAGATCGACAGGCTCGGCGTGGGCCTGCTCGGCATCGACCCGGGCCAACGTCAGGATTTCGCTGATCAGGTCTTCCAGGCGGTCGCATTCCCGGGTCAGGCGTGGCCACAGGGCCTGGCGCTGTTCGGTTTCGGCGCGCTCTGCCAGGGCCAGGGCAATGCGCAGGCGAGCCAGTGGCGAGCGCAGCTCGTGGGACACATCGCGCAGCAGCTGGCGCTGGCTGCCGATCAGGCTCTGCAGGCGTGCCCCCATCTTGTTGAAGTCCTTGGCCAGCACGCCGAACTCGTCACGCCGGGCCGCCAGGCGGGCCAGGCTGTTCTGTTGGTAGCTGGCCTGGCCAAGGTCGTGCACCGCGCCGCGCAGGCGGCTGAGCGGGCGGGTGATCGACAGGGTCACCAGCAGGCTGAACAAGGTCAGCACCACCAGCGCGATACCCAGGGCACTCAACGGCCAGAGCAGGCTCTCGCGGTGCCAGGCGTCCAGCTCCGGGTGCGGGATGCGGTAGATCAACAGGTAGGTGTTGCCGCTGTCGGGGCTGGTGTATTCCTCGGTCAGGCGGCGCCACGGCAGGCGGCGCTCGTCATTGTGCTGGCGCGCCTCGAACGCCGCCGCGCGGCGCGGGAAAGTACCAGGCACCACGGCATCGCCGCTGTCGTCGAGCACCTGCACATCGATCTTGTAGCGCTCCTTGCGTCGCTCCAGGAAGGCTTGGGCAGACTCCAGGCCCTCCTGCTCGTAATGCTTGGCCCAGTGGCTGGCCATGGTCTTGAGGCCCGGGTGGCGGCTGAGGATCCAGGCGTCCTGGTTGAGCATGTGGCCCAGCAGGATCGACAGGCCCGCGACCAGGGTGATAGCCAGCCAGAAACTGGCCAGGATGCGCCAGAACAGAGAACGCAAGAGCACCTCCTGAAAACGGGAAAAGCCCGGCCCGCTTGAGGGCGGGCCGGGCATTGGGGTGACAGCTTACTGGGCCTTGCCAGCTTTTTCAGCTTTCCAGGCCTGGAACTCCTTCCATTCAGCCTTGCGAGCTTCGCGTTCCTTCTGCAGTTCGTCGAACTTCTTCTGCTGGTCAGGCTTGAGCAGCGCGCGGACCTGGCTGTCGGTCTTGTCGTGGCTGGCCTTGAGCTCGTCTTTCATGGCCTTCTGGTCAGCTGCTGGCAGCTTGTTCAGGTAGCGCTCGGTGATTTCGCGGCGGTGCTGCATTTGCTCGCCCATCAGCTTGCCGATCTGCTGGCGCTGGTCGCGGCTCAGGTCCAGTTGGGCGAAAGGCGCATCACCGCGATGATGCGGGCCGTCGTGACGCGGGCCGCCTTCAGGCATGGCCATGGCGACGGTTGGCAGGGCGGCGGCGAACATCAGGGCGATAAGGGTCTTGCGCATGGTGTTTCTCCTGTCATGGGCCGGTGTTTACCGGATGAGCTCAGTCTAGGGAGATCAAGGTCAAGCGCAGTCAGCGGACGGTAAAGGCAGGGTAAAGATGGGGCGCAGGCGGCCCCATGCAGGTTTACAGGCTGTAGTAGTAACCGCGGCTACGCAGTGCCACGATCCGCGGCCGCCCATCGGGGTGTGGGCCGACTTTCTTGCGCAGGTTGCTGACGTGCATGTCCAGGCTGCGGTCATACAGGGTCAGCTTGCGCCCCAAGGCGATCTGCGCCAGTTCCTGTTTGTCCAGCGGCTCGCCCGGCTGGCGCAGCAGCGCTTCGAGGATGCGGCTTTCGGACAGCGTCAGGCTCATGTCGCGGCCATCGATGCTGACCACGCCACGCACCGGGCTGAACGCCAGGTCGCCGATCTCCAGCTGGGTGGTGGTGGCGGTGGGGTGGCTGCGGCGCAGCACGGCGCGCAGGCGGGCGGTGAGCTCACGAGGGTCGCAGGGCTTGGCCAGGTAATCGTCGGCGCCCAGTTCCAGGCCGAGGATGCGGTCCAGGGGTTCGCCGCGCGCCGACAGCATCAGCACCGGCAGCTCGGCGTGTTCGTTGCGCAGCTGCTTGAGCAGCTCCAGGCCGCTGCCGTCGGGCAGCATCACATCCAGCACCACGGCCGCCGGGGCCTGCTCGGCCAACGCCTGTCGCGCGCTCTGGCCATCGTGGCAGGCGCGTACCGCAAACCCTTCCTGGGTCAGCCAGCTGCCGAGCAGCTCGCAGAGTTCCTGGTCATCATCAATCAGTAACAGCTCGCTCATGACTCACTCAATTCAAATCGACGGCGTCTGACGCGCTCGCCAGTGGCAAAGATACCGCAGACTGGGGGCGACTGTGCAATTTGAGCGTGCAATTAGAACGGGGCAGGCCGCGTCGCCTGCGTGATCGGCGACGCGGTGGGCGGTCAGGGCAAGACTTGCTTGAACGGCTTGACGATGACCTTGTCGTACACGCCCGCGGCGATGTACGGGTCGGCATCGGCCCAGGCCTGGGCGGCGGCCAGGGAGTCGAACTCGGCGACGATCAGGCTGCCGCTGAAGCCGGCTTCACCTGGGTCGTTGCTGTCGATGGCCGGGTGCGGGCCGGCCAGCACCACGCGGCCTTCGGCCTTGAGCTGTTGCAGGCGCTCGATGTGCGCCGGGCGTGCGGCCAGGCGTTTTTCCAGGGAGTTCGCGACGTCGCTGGCGATGATGGCGTAGAGCATGTCAATCCTTGGGTTTGGAGGTGGAAGGGTCGTCGTGCAGGTGACGCGACAGGTACACACCCTGCGCCACCAGGAAGATCACGGTCATGCCCAGGCTGCCGAACACCTTGAAGTCGACCCAGAAGTCCTGGAAGGTGAAGGCCACGAACAGGTTGGCGGCGCCGCAGAACACGAAGAAGGCGATCCAGGCCACGTTCAGGCGCGACCAGATGGCATCGGGCAGGGTTAGCGCGTGGCCCATGATGCGCTTGATCAGCACCCGGTCGCCGATGAAGTGGCTACCGGCGAAGCCCAGGGCGAACAGCCAGTTGACCACCGGCGCCTTCCACTTGAGGAAGGTCTCGCTGTGGAAGGTCAGGGTCAGTCCACCGAACACCAGGCAGGCGACCAAGGTCAGCCACTGGCCCTTTTCCAGCTTGCGCTGGCGCAGGAACAGCGCGCCGTACACCACCAGCGAGCTGATGATCAGCATCGCCGTGGCACTGTAGATGCCGCCGAACTCGAAGCTGTGGCCAGCGACTTCCATGGGTCGTGGGTCGAGCTTGTAGACGATGAAGAACAGCAGCAGCGGGATGAAATCGATGAATTGTTTCACAATGGCAGCCAGAATCGGGATGTGACGGCATAATAACAAACATCGATTCCAGCGAAAGCGCTCCTCCATGAATGTTGATCTGCACTGTCACAGCACGGCCTCCGACGGCGCCCTGTCGCCCACGGACCTGGTCGCCCGGGCCCATGAGCACGGGGTGCAAACGCTGGCACTGACCGACCACGACACCCTCGAAGGGCTACCCGAAGCTCGCCAGGCCTGCCACACGCGTGGCATGCGCTGGGTCAGCGGGGTAGAGCTGTCGTGCACCTGGGGCGGCGCGACCATCCACGTGCTGGGCTACAACTTCCCGCTCGATGCACCGCCCTTGCTCCGGGCCATCGAGGCCCTGCACCGTGGCCGCTGGTTGCGCGCCGAGGAAATCGACAAACGGTTGGCGGCCAAGGGTATGCCGGGCGCCCTCGACGGTGCGCGGGCCGTACAACAGGAACTGGGGGACAGCGGCAACGCCCCGGCGCGGCCGCACTTTGCCGAATTCATGGTCCGCGCCGGCCATGTCAAGGACCGCGGCGAGGCCTTCCGCAAGTGGCTGGGGGCCGGCAAACTGGGCGACGTCAAGCAGCACTGGCCGACGCTCGAGGAAACTGTCGCGACCCTTCGCGAGTCAAACGCTTGGGTGAGCCTTGCGCATCCCATGCACTACGATCTGACCCGCAGCAAGCGCAGGCGGCTGATTGCCGACTATATTCAGGCAGGCGGGCAGGCACTTGAAGTGGTCAACGGGATGATGCCGGCCGAACAGGTGGGCACGATGTCCATCCTCACCCGTGAGTTTGGCCTGCTGGCAAGCGCTGGCAGCGATTTCCACGGCCCCGGCACCTGGGGCGAGATCGGTGCCTACCGGCCATTGCCTGAGGACTTGCCACCTCTGTGGCGTCGATTCAGCCATGAACAGCCTATGGCGCTATGAACAGGAAGACTTCGTGAGCCAATTTTTCCAGATTCATCCGGAGAACCCTCAGCCGCGCCTGATCCGCCAGGCGGTGGAGATCATCCGCAAGGGCGGCGTGGTGGTCTACCCGACCGACTCGGCCTATGCCCTGGGTTGCCAGATCGGCGACAAGGCGGCGATCGAGCGGGTGCGCCGCCTGCGCGGCCTGGACAAGACCCACAACTTCACCCTGATGTGCTGCGACATGTCGCAACTGGGGCTGTACGCCAAGGTCGACACCGGTATCTTCCGTCTGCTCAAGGCCCATGTACCCGGGCCCTATACCTTCATCCTCAACGGTACCCGCGAAGTGCCGCGCCTGCTGCTGCATGAAAAGCGCCGCACCATCGGCCTGCGCGTGCCGGACCACGCTATTACCTTGGCGCTGCTGGCCGAACTGGGCGAGCCGCTGATGAGCGTGAGCCTGATCCTGCCGGGCGACACCGAGCCGATGACCGACCCCTACGAGATTCGCGAGCGCCTGGAGCACCATGTCGACCTGGTCATCGACGGTGGCTTCGGCGACCTCAAGGCTTCGACCATCATCGACCTGTCCGGCGACGAGCCTGAACTGATCCGCGAAGGCTGCGGCGACCCTACGCCGTTCATGGTCAACGCGTGAGTCAGGTGGAAGTACCCGAGGCGCCGGCCGAACAGATCGAGCCGCCGCCACAGCAGTTGCAGCTGGCGCTGGTCTACGGCGAAGCGCTGACCGAAATGCCGGTGGACCTGTACATTCCGCCGGACGCCCTGGAAGTCATCCTCGAAGCCTTCGAGGGCCCGCTGGACCTGCTGCTGTACCTGATCCGCAAGCAGAACATCGACATCCTCGACATCCCGGTGGCGGAAATCACCCGCCAGTACATGGGCTACGTCGAATTGATGAAGAGCGTGCGCCTGGAACTGGCCGCCGAGTACCTGGTGATGGCCGCCATGCTCGCCGAGATCAAGTCGCGCATGCTGCTGCCGCGTTCGGCCGAGGTCGAGGAAGAGGAGGGCGACCCGCGCGCCGAGCTGATCCGCCGTCTGCAGGAGTACGAGCGCTTCAAGGCCGCCGCCGAGGGCATCGACGAGCTGCCGCGGGTGGGCCGCGAGATCGTCGTGCCGCGTCTTGAGGCGCCACAGGCCAAGGTGCGCAAGCTGCTGCCGCAGGTCAGCCTGGAGGAGCTGCTGGTGTCCATGGCCGAGGTCATGCGCCGTAACGACCTGTTCGAGAGCCACCAGATCACCCGCGAGACGCTGTCTACCCGCGAGCGCATGAGCGACGTGCTGGAGCGCCTCAAGGGCGGCGCCTTCGTGCCGTTCGTCGAGCTGTTCACGCCCGAGGAGGGTAAGCTCGGCGTGGTGGTGACCTTCATGGCGATCCTCGAGCTGGTGAAGGAATCGCTGGTCGAACTGGTGCAGAATGAGCCGTTTGCGCCGATCCATGTGCGGCTGCGCCCCGAGTCTGTCGAAGAACCTGATGAATCTGAATGAACCCCGCGACCTGGCGTCGCTGATCGAAGCGTTCCTGCTCGCCTCGGGCAAGCCGCAGTCCCTCGAACGCCTCTACGAGCTGTTCGAAGAGGCCGAGCGCCCCGAGCCGAAAGTCTTCAAGAAAGCCCTGGAAGTGCTCGCCAAGTCCTGCACGGGGCGGGCTTTCGAGCTCAAGGAAGTGGCCTCCGGTTACCGCTTGCAGATTCGTGAAGATTTCGCGCCCTGGGTTGGCCGGCTGTGGGAGGAGCGCCCGCAGCGTTATTCCCGGGCCTTGCTCGAAACCATGGCGCTGATCGCCTACCGCCAGCCCATTACCCGTGGCGAGATCGAGGACGTGCGCGGCGTGGCGGTCAACAGCAACATCATCAAGACGTTGATGGAGCGCGAGTGGATTCGCGTGGTCGGCTATCGCGAGGTGCCCGGGCGCCCGGCGATGTTTGCTACCACCAAGGCGTTTCTCGATCACTTCAACCTCAAAAGCCTGGACGAACTGCCAGCGCTGGCCGAACTGCGCGAGTTGGAGCCGGAGCCGCTGCTCGACCCGGATGATGCGCCGGTCCCGGCGCACATACAGGCCTTGGCCGATGCCAGCCTGGGCGAAGAGGAAGCCGTCGGCGAGCCGAAGGAAGAGACCAGCTTCCGCAGCTTGCTGGTTGAGCTGGACCAAATGGAAGAAGTCCTGAAGACCGATTTCGATGACCTGCGCGAGGAAGAGCCCGAGGCTTCGGTGGAGGAAGAGGGCAAGTCCGAACCCTGACTCTTCTGCTGCCTGTTCCGGCCTCTTCGCGGGACAAGCCCGCTCCTACAGGTTTTGAGCTTTCCCGGCGGATGGAGATCTCCTGTAGGAGCGGGCTTGTCCCGCGAAGAGGCCAGCAATGCCTACACATCACCATTAGGCAGAATTCACTCCCAAAAACCACAAAACCTTCTACCCTGCAGTGCGTTCCCCCAGCGAACCGCGTATGATGCGCGGCCTTTTGGCGCGTTCGTCGCCAGAGCCCTGATTTCATTCCTACACCGGGAGGTGCCCAGATGAGTGAGCAAGACCTGCAAAATACCGAAATCACCCCGCCAGCCGGCGAAAAGCTGCAGAAAGTGCTGGCGCGCATCGGCGTTGGTTCGCGCCGGGACGTCGAGGCCTGGATCAGCCAGGGCCGCATCAAGGTCAACGGCGTCGAGGCCACCCTTGGCCTGCGTGTCGACCTGCACGACGCCATCACCGTCGACGGCAAGCTGATCAAGCGCGAAGAGGCCGCCGAGGCCACGCGCCGGGTGATCATGTACAACAAGCCCGATGGCGAGATCTGCACCCGTGACGACCCGGAAGGCCGCCCGACCGTGTTCGACCGCCTGCCGCGGCCGAAGGAAGGCCGCTGGATCAACATCGGCCGCCTGGACATCAACACTACCGGCCTGCTGCTGTTCACCACCGACGGCGAACTGGCCAACCGCCTGATGCACCCGTCCTACGAGATGGACCGTGAGTACGCGGTGCGCGTGCGGGGTGAAGTCGACGACGAGATGGTCGATCGCCTGAAGGCGGGCGTGATGCTCGAAGACGGCCCGGCCAAGTTCACCGACATCCAGAAGGCGCCAGGTGGCGAAGGCTTCAACCACTGGTACCACTGCGTGGTGATGGAAGGCCGTAACCGCGAAGTACGCCGCCTGTGGGAATCCCAGGGCATGGTGGTCAGCCGCCTGAAGCGTGTGCGCTTCGGCCCGGTGTTCCTCAACTCCGACCTGCCGATGGGCCGCTGGCGCGAAATGACCCAGGGCGAAATCGACATCCTCGCCGCCGAGGTAGGCCTGCAGCCGGTAGCGCTGCCGACCCTGAACCTCAAGGCCAAGGACAAGATGGAGCGCCTGCAGCGCAAGTCGAGCCGGCCGATGGGGCGCAACGAGCGTGTGCGCAGCCTGCGCCCGGCCCATGAAGGCGGTGCTGCAGCCGCTGAGCGTCCTGCACGTCAGCCGCGCGATACCTCGGGTGAACGCCCAGCACGTCAGTCGCGTGACGAAGCGCCGCGCAAAGGCAGCCGTGGCAGCGCCGTGGCCGAACGCCCGAGCGAAATGCGCAAGCGCCCAGGCAAGCCTGATGGTGACAAACCGGCCGGCCGTGGCCGCGGCAAGCCGCGTGGTTGAGTGCTCTGTGCAGCGATGAGAAACCAGCCTTCGGGCTGGTTTTTTTATGCCTGCGAGAATCTGGGGCCGCAATACGGTCCCAAGATATTGAAGAAAAAGAAATTTTCGGACGACTGGCAAGTTTTCAAACCAACCTGTAAAGAAATTTATACGCGTCTACCCTAATTCAGCCTGCAATTCGGATTTTTCCTCTTCGTGTAAACAGAACTTGCCACGCCGCCCGCCCCAAAGCTCTTGCCTCCACCCCACCCAGTCTTGCCCAAACCCCCGTACCACGGTGATATAGCGCTCATTGCCGAGTGCAAAAGCCCGGCCGCAGAGCCGGGCCAACAGAACAACAAATGGAGGCGCCATGTACGCCGATCACTTCGCCTTTTCAGGCCCCTACCACAGGATCGCTGCGTTTTTTCCCGAGGAAACAATGCAACGCGTTGACGCCTGCGCGTTTGCAGAGGTATACAGTGCGCCGCGTTTTACCTGTGACCCTCTTGCGTACCGCGCACTCTTGCCCACACCTGGCTGATCCGCCCCGGCGGCATCCGTTGGCAAGAAACCCAAGGTAACCACCTTGCCCATTCCGCTGCGCCACGAGCGCGGTGGGTCCGATTCCGTCACAGATAAAAACAATGCAGGTGACTTCGTTCATGAGTGGACAAAACATGCATTCAGGCGAGCTCAAGCGGGGCCTGAAGAACCGCCACATCCAGTTGATCGCGCTCGGCGGAGCAATTGGTACCGGCCTGTTCCTCGGCTCGGCAGGCGTGATGAAATCCGCTGGCCCGTCGATGATCCTTGGCTACGCCATCTGCGGCTTCATCGCCTTCATGATCATGCGCCAACTTGGCGAAATGATCGTCGAAGAGCCGGTGGCCGGCTCGTTCAGCCACTTCGCCCACTCCTACTGGGGCGGTTTCGCCGGCTTCCTGTCGGGCTGGAACTGTTGGGTGTTGTACATCCTGGTGGGCATGTCGGAGCTGTCGGCGGTCGGCAAGTATGTTCACTACTGGTGGCCGGAGATCCCCACCTGGGTTACGGCAGCGGCGTTCTTCCTGCTGATCAACGCCATCAACCTGATGAACGTGAAGTTCTTCGGTGAGGCCGAATTCTGGTTCGCCATCATCAAGGTTGTGGCCATTGTCAGCATGATCGGCCTGGGTGCCTACCTGCTTACCAGTGGCAGCGGCGGCCCTGACGCCTCCATCACCAATCTGTGGTCGCACGGAGGCTTCTTCCCGAATGGCGTCAGCGGCCTGGTCATGGCCCTGGCCTTCATCATGTTCTCCTTTGGTGGCCTGGAAATGCTCGGGTTCACGGCAGCCGAGGCCGACAAGCCGAGGACCGTAATCCCCAAGGCCATCAACCAGGTCATCTACCGCATTCTGATCTTCTATGTAGGCGCCTTGGTGGTGCTGTTGTCGCTGACGCCGTGGGACAACCTGGTTGCCAGTATCGACGCTTCGGGTGGAAGCTATGGCAGCAGCCCGTTCGTGCAGGTGTTCTCGCTGCTGGGCAGTGATGTGGCCGCCAATCTGCTCAACTTCGTGGTACTGACTGCGGCGTTGTCGGTGTACAACAGTGGCACCTACTGCAATGCCCGCATGCTGTTGGGCATGGCCGAGCAGGGCGATGCCCCGGCATCGTTGGCCAAGGTTGACAAGCGCGGCGTGCCGGTGCGTTCGATCCTGGTGTCGGCTGCGGTTACCTTTGTTGCCGTGCTGCTCAACTACCTGATGCCGCAAAACGCCCTGGAACTGCTGATGTCGCTGGTGGTGGCCACCCTGGTGATCAACTGGGCGATGATCAGCTACTCGCACCTGAAGTTCCGCCAGCACCTCGACCGTACTGGCCAGAAGCCGCTGTTCAAGGCGCTGTGGTACCCGTACGGCAACTATGTGGTGCTGGCCTTCGTGGTACTGATCCTCGGCATCATGCTGATGATTCCGGGTATCCAGGTTTCGGTGTATGCAATCCCTGTCTGGCTGTTTGCCATGTTCGTGGTGTACATGGTCAAGCCGCGTCGTCAGGCGCAGGCGGGTCGGGCTGCTGGTCACGCGGCCAAGTAAGCCGCTAGAGCTACTCGTAAAACCCGAAGCCAGGTGACTGGCTTCGGGTTTTTTTTTGCCTTGTCCCAAAGCCCTGCAGAGGATGCCGGGTAGTAGCCGAATAGTGCCTGGCGCTGCCTCCCTTAGCCAATGCTGCAGGTACTTACAAGCAGGGTCTCAGGCACACATGACTACCGACAATCCTCACTCCACACCGTTTGATGGAAGTGCGCAACTGCGCAGCTTTCAGGATGGCTTTATCGCCAGACGCCTACCTGGCTGGTTGAAAAAACTCGACCCTGCGCGGTTTGCCTTGTTGAGCGAGGCGTTGCACGCCGGGCTTGCAACGCGTCGGCAACTCTCTGCAATTTTTTCCAGAGTGCAAAACATCGATGAGTTCGCCAAGCAACGAATTGTCGATCGGTTTGGGCTGAGTAGGGCACCCGATAAGCTGTTTCTGCGGCAGTGGTACACCTATGCATCGCCAACCGTGCATTGGGCTACCAGTCGGCTACCGATACAGGACCGCGACTGGTACGACATTTCGTTGTTATGGGCGGCTTTACAGAACTTCAGCAATGACCACATCACGATGAAAGGGGATTGCGTGGTCGACATGGTCGGCAACAAAGTTGCGCAGCTTTCAGCCACGGCATTTGTCCAGGCATGCCGCAGTCTTGATATTGGCGGTCAATACCAGAAGCACTTGCAATCTGTACTGCAGTCGCCAGTGGTGAGCGGCGCTAACGGGCAGGGCTTTGCTGAATTGCTGCAAAGTCAGATTCGTTCGATGATGCTGGTCGATGCACTCAAGGCGCACTCGGATGGCGTACTCAGTGAGGTGCAACTGGAGTGGGTGATCGACGTTTATCGTCAAGGCCGCCCTGGCCGACTGGCGGGCGCGCCCGTGGTTGCCAGAAAGCTGCAGATACTGGGTTGCGAGCTTCAGCAGATTGTTGTGTTCGATGTGATCGATGAAGGGTTTTTCCGTAATACCAGCAAAGCGGTGCTGGTTTACATACCTGCAGATCCACATGGCCCCTGGAGCGTGAGCAACGATCTCGAGGCGTTTGCCCGCAGTGTGCTGGGACGTCGCTTGCGCGATGACCAGTATCGTAAGTTTTTCAGTCGCTTTGTGCGCAGGCGCGACAGCCAGCATTTTTTTACTGAAGTGCAGAAACGATTGGGCGATATCGCAGACTTTGCTACCCGAGACCTGGATCAACACATGACGCGTGATCTGGATTCGCTATTCCAAGGGCTGGCGATTGGGCGGATCAACCAGATCAAGGATGACGCTGCGATGATTGCGGTGCCTGTGGCTCAGATCGACACTGCTGTGCAGGCGGAGCATGACCGGCGCATGGTCGCCGAGGGATGGGCGGGATTGACGCTTGCGAGCCTGTTTGTGCCGCAATTGGGCGTGATCTTGCTGGCGGTGATGGCCTGGGACCTGCTGGACGAGACATTTCAAGCTGCGGCGGGGTGGCGCGAGGGCGACGACGCTGCAGCGCTGGACCACCTGCTCAACGTGGGCAAGACCCTGGCGATCGTGGCAGCGGCGGGTGTTGGAGGTGTTGCCGTGCGACATGCGTGGCAACGAGCGGTAATGGTCGATGACATGGTGCCTGCTGTATTGGAGGACGGCAGTGAAAAGCTGTGGAACCAGGATCTTGCGCCTTATGTAAGTCAGCCACCACCGGTGACTGCGGTGGTTGATGCGCAGGGGATCTACCGTCAGGACGCGCAAAGCTGGATTGAGATGGATGGGGCTTACTACCAGGTAACTGAGCGCGTTGACGGGGAATGTTACCTTCGTCCGCACGCGAATCATTCGCCTCAATTGGAGCACAATGGCGCCGGGGCATGGCGGCTCTGGAGCGACCGGCCAGAGCAGTGGAATGATACTCAAAGGATGTTCAGCCGACTGGGCGGCCAATGCGCTCGGCTTCCGCGCAGCTTGGTTGACCATGTGATTGCCGTGCATGGCCTCAGCGACCTGCACCTGAGGGCTTTGCACGTTTTTGGCAAGGCGCCCGAGGTTGAGCTGATTGATACGGTAAACCGGTTTCTGATTGCCGAGCGCGTGGCTGATCTGCAGCGATGCTTGCGTTCCGGTGAGCAGATCGCGGACCAGCCTTTATTGCTCAAAGCGCATGAGCTCCCCGGTGCCGCCGGGTTGGCGGATGAAGGCTTGGCGCAAGTCGTTGCCGATCATCGACGGCAGCTGTTCCAGATGCTCTATGAGCCTTTGGACGTCATGGATGAAACCACTCGCCCTTTGCGGCGGGCTTTTGCCAGCCTGCACCAGCTGGCTGCGCAGCAGATGCTGGCCGAAGCGAGTGAGGCCCAGCGCACCCAGATGGCCGAATCGGGGCGTGTGCCGCTGGCCATGGCGCTGGCTGCGCGGGAGCGGGTTTTGCGCATAAGGGTGACGCGAGTGGGGGAAGGCTTGTGGATCGACGTGCCGCAGACGTTCGATTTTGCCAGGGCTATCCTCAAGCTTGTGCAGGGGCTGCCTGGCGTGCCGGCTGACAAAAGCTGGCACTTGATAGATGCGCAAGGCCGCTTGGCATTCCCCGCGCCAAGTAGCCAGTCCACTGCATCAAGCTTGCTTTACCAGGACGGCGCATTCTGGTTGCGAGATGCGCAGGGCAACGATGAAAGTACACCCGGAGAATTGTTTGAAACCCTGGCCGATGCATTCAGCACAGCAGAGCGTGCTGCCATGGGGATTGCAGAGCCCTTTGCCGTCAACCTTCGGCAAGCAGTGGCAAGGCAGTGGATGACAGGCCGGCAGGACATCGAGAGCCTGTTCGGAGGTGATCACCCTTCGGCGCCCTTCTTGCTGCCCAGACGTCTGGATGATGGCAGGATAGGTTATCCACTTTCAGGCGGTGGCCGGTTGTTCGGCAGTCGCCCGCCCGCCGCGCTACCAGCCCGGCTACGAATGTTGTGTGCCGGCGCCAGTGACGCGCAGATCGAGGCGTGGCTCAGTGCCGCGGGGCCTGAGAATGCCGAGACGGCAATACGTGAATTTGAGAGCCAGCTTAAAATATTGAAAACCAGCTTGACGCGTTGGCAGCGGCTCGGTGCGTTCAAGCTTGAATGGTTGGCGCGTTATGGTTTTCGCAAAACACTGATTGCGCGGTGGCGTGTTGCGATACTCGGAAAATTTCTGGATGTCAAGGTGCCAAACGCGCTATGGGATATCGGGATGGGGTTTCAGCAACTTCCTGAGCTCCCGGAGTCCATCGTCTTCCCACACGTTACCCAGTTCGCGCTGAGAGACTCCGAATTGACGGAAATTTCTGAAAACTTTCTTCGTGCGTTCCCGAACTTGCAGGAGCTAGACCTGACCAATGGTGAGATTCGCAAAATTTCCTTGCCCCCCTTTCTTCGTGGCCAGTTGACGTCGTTGGATTTGTCAGGGAACAGAATAAAACTGGACGCCCGGCAGGTGGAGATACTGGAGAGTTGCACGGCGCTGTTGTACCTAAACTTGTCGAATAACCCGCTGAACGTAGGCTTTTCAATCAGCGGGATGCCGGAGTTGAGATCATTGTTGCTTTGTTCTACCCGGCTCCCGAGCATGCCGCGGGGAGTGTTGAGACACCAGAAATTGTCAAGGTTTGAACTGACGGACAGTACGATCACTTCATTCGATCCGGATTTTTGGGCGTCACCCATCGTGCGCAGGGGAAGGTTTCGGGTAGGAATGCGCGGTGAAACAGAGAGGCGGTGGTATGACCCAGAGAATATTCTGAATCCTGTGCCTCAGCGTTATCAGTGGGAGGACGCTATGGATCCGGAGTTCAGGGACGAGCTGGCATCGTTGTGGCAGAGTATTGAAGAGCTGCCCGGCTCGCATAATTTTTTCGACCTCCTCAAACGCTTGAGTACATCTGCAGAGTTCGCCTCTGATAACGGTGCGAATGAGCTTGCTTATCGGGTACAGGAGATGATGGAGGCGATCAAAGAAGCCGGTGATTCGCTTGTGATCACAGAGGATGAACTTGCCACGATCGTTGAGGACAAGCTGGCGCAGGAAGCTGGGGCGAATGCAGGCAGGGAAAAACTGATGGCCGACACCCGGGAGCATTACAGCTTCAGGGCTGATTTCTTTAGGGAGTCGGAGGTCAATGCCTGTGGTGATGATGCGCTCTCTCATTTTATCGATCTTGAGATGAAGATCCAGACGTGGGGGCTTATCCGAAATCCTGAAGCTCACTCGGAGGCAGAGTTGTTGAGGGTCGGTGGTCAATTTTGGCGGATGCAAAAGCTGGATGAGTTTTCTTCGATGCATGCTTTTGATTTGGGAATGGCTGCGAAGTCGGTCGATGTGCAGTTGATGTATCGAATCGAGCTGTACGATGACCTGCAACTTCCCATTCGCCGTCCTGTTATGCGTTTTACCGGTGAGTTTGACCGAAGAGCTGTAGACCGTCCTGGGGTGTTGAGGGACATCCGGGAACATCAAGTGGTTGCCGAAATGGCTCCATGGTTTTGTGAGCAAGCGTACTGGCGAAAATACCTTGAGCGGACGTGGCCTGCACGCTTCAAGTTACCAGCACAGCGAATCATAGAAAAGAATCGGTTACATGAGGCAGATGATGCAGAGGGCATGGAGGCATTTAACCAATGGGAGGCGGACTGGTTGCGTGATCAGCGTATGGCGTTGACCGAGGCGGCCATGCAGCGCGCGGCATATATGTGGAATGTTAACATCCCCGAATGAATGATAGGGGGCAGGCGCAATTCCAGGAATGCTTACTCCCTATATCTGCCCCAGCAGCCAGCCACGAAAAGCTTTCAGCGACGGCAGCGCTTCATTTCGCGAAGGATAGACAAGGTAATAGCTACGCTGGCTGGCAATGGCGCTGCCTGGGCTAAATAACTCGCCTTTGCCCAATTCCTCGTCAACCAGGATTCTCGGCACCAGGCCGATCCCGATCCCGGCCCGTACCGCCTGGATCAGGTGCGAGGTCAATTCGAAACTTGGCCCCAACCGCATCGCCCGGTGCGGCAGGCCATGGTGCGAGAACCATTCGCCCCAGGCATGCGGGTTGTTGGCCACGTTGAGCAGCACTTCCTGGCTGATGCGCGCCGGGCACCAGCCTTGGGTATCTGTGCCTGCTTCCGGTGGCAGGATAACCACCAGTTCCTCGGCGTGAAGGCGATGGCAGATCAGCCCTGGCAAGTCATGGCTGGCTACGCCGATAGCCGCATCGATCTCGCTGGTGTCGAAGTTGATGGCTTCGATCCGTGAATGAATATGCACCAGCATCCCTGGGTGTGCGCTGTAGAACGCATGCAGCCTCGGCAACAACCACTTCGAGCCGAAGGTCGGCAGGGTGGCCAGGCGCAAGGTGCCCACGCCCGACTGATACGCCAGCGCCTGCAATGTGGCGCTGCGGATGCGCCCCAGCGCCTCGCTGAGCTCGCGCTGGTACAGACGGCCGACATCGGTCAGCTGCACTTGGCGCCCTTCACGGCGGAACAGGGTCAGGCCCAGTTGTTGCTCCAGTGCCTGTACCTGGCGGCTGACTGCGCTCTGGGTCAGCGACAGTTCGGCGGCGGCGCGGGTGTAGCTTTCATGCCGGGCGGCGGCCTCGAAAGCCAGCAGGAGTGACATGGACGGTGTCAGGTGGCGGTAATTCATTCATAAAAGTCATTGATAGCGGCAGGATTATCCGTTTGCCCCTGAAGCCAAACTACAGGAACATTGGGCTATACGTCATCCCTGCATGCGGTCACCCATGCCGGAACGACAGGAATCCCGTGAATCAGCCCATATCAAGAGGCCATCCTTCGATGATCGCCCCGCTTTCGACCGTTGCTCCCGGCGCCAACTACCCCGAATTCCTCGAAGCCCTGCGCAACAGTGGTTTCCGTGGCCAGATCAGCGCCGACTACGGCACCCGTACGGTGCTGGCCACCGACAACTCGATCTACCAGCGCCTGCCCCAGGCGGCGGTGTTCCCGCTGGACACCGACGACGTGGCGCGGGTTGCTGCACTGATGGGAGAAGCGCGCTTCCAGGACGTCAAGCTGACCCCGCGTGGCGGCGGTACGGGCACCAACGGCCAGTCTTTGACCGACGGCATCGTCGTCGATCTTTCGCGGCACATGAACCAGATTCTTGAAATCAATGTCGAGGAGCGCTGGGTGCGGGTCCAGGCCGGTACCGTCAAGGACCAGCTCAATGCTGCGCTCAAGCCGCACGGTCTATTCTTCGCCCCTGAGCTGTCCACTTCCAACCGCGCCACCGTCGGCGGCATGATCAACACCGACGCCAGCGGGCAGGGCAGCTGCACCTACGGCAAGACCCGCGACCACGTGCTCGAACTGCACAGCGTGCTGCTGGGCGGCGAGCGCCTGCACAGCCTGCCGATCGACGACGCTGCGCTGGCGCAGGCCTGTGCCGCGCCCGGCCGTGTCGGCGAGGTGTACCGCATGGCCCGGGAGATCCACGAAACCCAGGCCGATCTGATCGAAAGCACCTTCCCCAAGCTCAACCGCTGCCTGACCGGCTATGACCTCGCGCACCTGCGTGACGAGCAGGGCCGTTTCAACCTCAACAGCGTGCTGTGCGGCGCCGAGGGTTCGCTCGGTTATGTGGTCGAAGCCAAGCTCAATGTGCTGCCGATCCCGAAATATGCCGTGCTGGTCAACGTGCGCTACACCAGCTTCATGGACGCCCTGCGCGACGCCAATGCACTGATGGCGCTCAAGCCGCTGTCGATCGAAACGGTCGACTCCAAGGTGCTGATGCTGGCGATGAAGGACATCGTCTGGCACAGCGTCGCCGAATACTTCCCGGCCGACCCCGAGCGCCCGACCCTGGGCATCAACCTGGTGGAGTTCTGTGGCGACGAGCCGGCCGAGGTCAATGCTCGGGTCCAGGCGTTCATCGACCACCTGCAGAGCGACACCAGCGTCGAGCGCCTGGGCCACACGTTGGCCGAGGGCGCCGAGGCGGTGACCCGCGTCTACACCATGCGCAAGCGCTCGGTGGGCCTGCTCGGCAACGTCGAGGGCGAAGTGCGCCCGCAGCCGTTCGTGGAAGACACGGCCGTGCCGCCGGAGCAGCTGGCCGACTACATCGCCGACTTCCGCGCGCTGCTCGATGGCTACGGCCTGGCCTACGGCATGTTCGGCCACGTCGATGCCGGCGTGCTGCACGTGCGCCCGGCCCTGGACATGAAAGACCCGGCCCAGGCCGCCCTGGTCAAGCCAATCTCCGACGCCGTGGCGGCGCTGACCAAAAGCTATGGCGGCCTGCTGTGGGGCGAGCACGGCAAGGGCCTGCGTTCGGAATACGTGCCGGAGTACTTCGGCGAACTGTACCCGGCGCTGCAGCGTCTGAAGGGCGCCTTCGACCCGCACAACCAGCTCAATCCGGGCAAGATCTGCACGCCACCGGGCAGCGCCGAGGGCCTGACCAAGGTCGACGGCGTGACCCTGCGTGGCGACCTTGACCGCACCATCGACGAGCGCGTGTGGCAGGACTTCCCCAGCGCCGTGCACTGCAACGGCAACGGCGCCTGCTACAACTACGACCGCAACGACGCCATGTGCCCGTCGTGGAAGGCCACCCGCGAACGCCAGCATTCTCCCAAGGGCCGTGCCTCGCTGATGCGTGAATGGCTGCGCCTGCAGGGCGAGGCCAACATCGACGTACTGGCGGCGGCGCGCAACAAGGTGTCGTGGCTCAAGGGCCTGCCGGCGAGGCTGCGCAACAACCGCGCCCGCAACCAGGGCCAGGAAGACTTTTCCCATGAAGTGTACGACGCCATGGCCGGTTGCCTGGCGTGCAAATCGTGCGCTGGGCAGTGCCCGATCAAGGTCAACGTGCCAGACTTCCGCTCGCGCTTTCTCGAGCTGTACCACGGCCGCTACCAGCGCCCGCTGCGTGACTACCTGATCGGCTCGCTGGAATTCACCATCCCGTACCTGGCCCATGCATCAGGCCTGTACAACGCAGTGATGGGCTCGAAGTGGGTAAGCAAGCTGCTGGCGGACAAGGTCGGTATGGTCGACAGCCCGCTGATCAGCCGCTTCAACTTCCAGTCGACCCTGACCCGCTGCCGTGTCGGCGTGGCCAGTGTGCCAGCCCTGCGCGAACTGACCCCGGCCCAGCGTGAGCGCAGCATCGTGCTGGTACAGGATGCCTTCACCCGCTACTTCGAGACGCCGCTGCTGGCCGCGTTCATCGAGCTGGCCCATCGCCTTGGCCACCGGGTGTTCCTGGCGCCCTACAGCGCTAACGGCAAGCCGCTGCACGTGCAGGGCTTCCTCGGTGCCTTCGCCAAGGCGGCTATCCGCAATGCGACCCAGCTCAAGGCCCTGGCTGATTGCGGCGTGCCGCTGGTGGGCCTGGACCCGGCGATGACCCTGGTCTACCGCCAGGAGTACCAGAAGGTCCCGGGCCTCGAAGCCTGCCCGCAGGTGCAGCTGCCGCAGGAGTGGCTGATGGATGTGCTGCCGGAGCAGGCACCGACCGCGCCGGGCAACTTCCGCCTGATGGCGCACTGCACCGAGAAGACCAATGTGCCGGCCAGCACCAAGCAGTGGGAACAGGTGTTTGCCCGTTTGGGTCTGAAGCTGGTGACCGAGGCGACCGGCTGCTGCGGCATGTCCGGTACCTACGGGCATGAGGCGCGCAATCAGGAGACTTCGCGGACCATCTTCGAGCAGTCGTGGGCGACCAAGCTGGACAAGGAAGGTGAAGCACTGGCCACCGGCTATTCGTGCCGCAGCCAGGTCAAGCGCATGACCGAGCGGCAGATGCGCCACCCGCTGGAAGTGGTGTTGCAGTACGCCAAGCGCTGAGTTTCAGGGACCTGGGGCTGCTTCGCAGCCCCAGCTTTATTGGCCGCGCTCCAGCCGAGCCTGGCGATACAGATAAAGGCTCAACACCAGCCCACAGCACGCTGCCGCCGCTGCAAACAGAAACATCGAGGCAAACCCGAATCCCGATGCCACCGCACCCACCAGCGGCCCGGTAATCCCCAGCGAAAGATCGATGAACAGCGAATACGCCCCCACTGCCGCCCCGCGGTTGGCTGCCGACACCTGATTCACCGCTTCCACGCCCAGCGCCGGGAACACCAGCGAGAATCCGAAGCCACTCAGCGCTGCCCCTGCCAGTGCCATCTCGGCATTGGGCGCCATCCACAGCATCAACAGCCCAAGTGTTTCCACCGAAAGGCAAACGATTGCCACCCTGAACCCACCGATCCGGTTGATCAGGTTGCCGAACAGCAGCCGCGCGCAGATGAAGCTGGCACCGAACAGGCTCAGGGTCAGCGCCGCATTGGCCCAGCCGCGGCTGGCGTAATACAAGGTGATGAAGGTGGCGATGGTGCCGAAGCCGATCGAGCCCAGAGCCAGCCCTGAACCGTGCGGGAACACCTTGCCCAGCACCTGCATGAACGGCAGGCGCTTGCCACTGACCACAGGCGCTGCGCGCTTCGGCCAGGCCAGCAGCAGGCCCAGGGCGCACAGCAGGAGGATGCTCACCCCCATGCTCCATAGCCCCAGGCCCTTGACCATCAGCACGCCCAATGGCGCACCGATGGCCAGCGCGCCATAGCTGGCGATGCCGTTCCAGGAAATGACCTTGGCCGTGTGCTCGGCACCGACCCGGCCGATACCCCAGCCGATCGAGCCAGAGCCCACCAGGCTTTCTGCGCTGCCCAGCACCAGGCGGCCGAACAGCAGGCACGCCAGGCTGACCCAGGGCAGCTCGGTAAGGAAGGCGCAGGCGAGCATGAATACACCGCTCAGGCCGCAACCGGCGAGGCCGATCATGACCGCTTTCTTGCTGCCGTGGTTATCGATTATGCGGCTGGCGGTGGGGCGGCTGAGCAGGGTGGCGAGGTACTGCACGCTGATCACAAGGCCGGCGATCACGGCACTGAAGCCGAGTTCGTTATGTACGTAGCCTGGCAGCACGGCAAGGGGGATGCCGATGTTTAGGTAGCCGATGAAGGTGAAGAGGACGATGGATACGACTTGCAGGGTGACCGCAAGAGGGCGCGGTGAGTCAGGCATGGGGGTCTTCGTGGCAGAGGTTCGTGACGGTGTGAAAACGTGATGACGGGGGAGCCCGCAGGTCAGCCGTTTTCACACAGTCGCAGGGATGCGCAGTTTATTCCTGGTCAGCGCTGGATTGGTCGTCACCATCCTGATCGACGGCAGGCGTCGGTTCGGCGTGGACGGTAACGGATGGCTCTTCTGGGTTCAGGCTTGGGAAGGGAAGATTCGGGATTTCATGCATCTCGTCGTTCCTCGCAAGTGTGAGTGAAAAGTCTGCGCCAGGCGCGTTCGGAGCTTCGTAAAGCTGGGGCAGGATACACAAGTCTGGATGACAGTTTGTAATTTTTCCCGGACGCTTGTCGGTTTTGCGGGCGGATACCGGACAGATTTCGACTAAATTGCGGGTAAAAAAACAGGGCCCTGAGGCCCTGTTCGTGGTGTTTACTTACGGCCTTCAGCCGTCTCGGCGACCTTGTCGGTGCGCGCGCACATGATGAAGTCATTGCGGTGCAGGCCTTTGATCGAGTGGCTCCACCAAGTTACGGTGACCTTTCCCCATTCGGTCATCAGGCCAGGGTGGTGGCCTTCGGCTTCGGCGATCTCGCCCACGGCATTGGTGAAGGCCAGGGCCTGCTTGAAGTTCTTGAACAGGAACACGCGCTCCAGTTCCATGTGGCCGTCGCGGACTTCGATGTTCCAGTCCGGGATCTCGCGGATCAGTTCCGCCAGTTCCTCGTCGGTGACCTTGGGTGCGTCAGCGCGGCAGGCTTCGCAGTGGGCTTGGTTCAAGGCATTCATGGGTGTGTTTTCCGCTTCGAGTTGTTATCGGCAAGGCGCTCAGGCAGCGACCTTGGGTGGAAATTTCGGTGCGTGCAGCCCCAGCTGCATGGCTTGCTGGACCATCGCCATGATGTCTTCGTGGGCCAGGTCGAACAGGCGCTTCATGTTCGGCAGCACGAAGTACAGCGGCTGCAGGATGTCGATACGGTACGGCGTGCGCATGCACTCGATCGGGTCGAAGGCCTGGTGTTCAGGCTCGCCAGAAAGACTGTAGACGGTCTCTTTCGGTGAGGAGAGGATGCCGCCGCCATAGATCTTGCGGCCCTTCGCGGTCTCCATCAGGCCGAACTCGATGGTCATCCAGTACAGGCGCGCCAGGTACACGCGTTGTTCCTTGGTTGCGGCCAGGCCGAGCTTGCCGTAGGTGTGGGTGAATTCGGCGAAGAACGGGTTGGTCAGCAGCGGGCAGTGGCCGAAGATCTCGTGGAAGATGTCCGGTTCCTGCAGGTAGTCCAGTTCTTCCGGGGTGCGGATGAAGGTGGCGACCGGGAAGCGCTTGCTCGCCAGCAGCTCGAAGAAGGTCTGGAAGGGAATCAGCGCCGGCACGCGGGCAACCTGCCAGCCGGTGGTGGCGCCCAGCACCTTGTTGATCTCGCCCAGCTGCGGAATGCGGTCATGGGGCAGCTTGAGCTGGTCGATGCCGTCCAGGTACTCCTGGCACGCGCGGCCTTCGATGACTTTCAGCTGGCGGGTGATCAGGGTGTTCCATACCGCATGCTCTTGCTGCGGGTAATCGATAAAACCGTGCGCATCGGGCTCGCGTGCCACGTATTGCGTCTGTTTCATGTGGCTCTCCTGGTGAGGGCTTTCTTGTTATGTCCACGACATGACTTAGGAATATCCCTTCACCGGATGATTTGCACGGGGGCTGGCCCTGCTGGCGGGCGCCCTTTGATCTGTCTTGCGTAACGATAATTTTACAAAATACACGACATGCCGGAAAATCCGGGTTATCAAGCTGCCTTTTATGGGTTTTTTGTCAGCTTATCTTTACGAATTTCCCGTGCGAGGTTGAAAAACTTCGCCGCTTCGAGAGCATTCATGCGTATCAAAGTGCATTGCCAGAACCGCATCGGCATCCTTCGCGACATCCTCAACCTGCTGGTGGAGTACGGCATCAACGTGCTGCGCGGCGAGGTGGGGGGAGACCATGGCAACGCCATCTACCTGCACTGCCCGAACCTGATCAATCTGCAGTTTCAGGCCTTGCGGCCCAAGTTCGAGTCGATTGCTGGCGTATTCGGGGTCAAGCGCGTTGGCCTGATGCCCAGTGAGCGCCGGCACATGGAGCTTAATGCGTTGCTCGGTGCGCTGGACTTCCCGGTGCTGTCTATAGACATGGGGGGCAGCATCGTCGCCGCCAACCGCACGGCGGCGCAGTTGCTCGGGGTGCGCGTCGACGAAGTGCCGGGTATGCCGCTGGCGCGTTATGTCGAGGATTTCGACCTGCCTGAGCTGGTGCGTGCCAACAAGTCGCGCATCAATGGGCTGCGCATCAAGGTCAAGGGCGATGTGTTCCTGGCCGATATTGCGCCGTTGCAGTCCGAGCACGATGATAGCGAGGCCCTGGCCGGTGCCGTGTTGACCCTGCATCGGGCCGACCGCATCGGTGAACGCATCTATAACGTGCGCAAGCAGGAGTTGCGCGGTTTCGACAGCATCTTCCAGAGTTCGCGGGTGATGGCGGCAGTGGTGCGTGAGGCGCGGCGCATGGCGCCGCTGGATGCGCCGTTGCTGATCGAAGGCGAGACCGGCACCGGCAAGGAATTGCTGGCCCGTGCTTGCCACCTGGCCAGCCCGCGTGGCCAGGCGCCATTGATGGCGCTCAACTGTGCCGGCCTGCCAGAGTCGATGGCCGAAACCGAGTTGTTCGGTTATGGCCCCGGGGCATTCGAAGGGGCGCGTGCCGAGGGCAAGCTGGGACTGCTGGAGTTGACCGCCGGCGGTACCTTGTTCCTCGATGGCGTGGGGGAGATGAGTCCGCGCTTGCAGGTCAAGCTGCTGCGCTTCCTGCAGGATGGTTGCTTCCGCCGTGTGGGCAGCGACGAAGAGGTGTACCTGGATGTGCGGGTGATCTGTGCCACCCAGGTTGACCTTTCCGAGCTGTGCGCCCGTGGCGAGTTCCGCCAGGACCTTTATCACCGGCTCAACGTGCTGTCGCTGCACATTCCGCCGCTACGCGAGTGCATGGACGGGCTGGAAGGCCTGGTACAGCACTTTCTCGACCAGGCCAGCCGGCAGATCGGCTGTGCCATGCCGCGCCTGGCGCCGGCGGCCATGGACAAGCTCAGCCAGTATCACTGGCCGGGTAACGTGCGGCAGCTGGAGAACGTGTTGTTCCAGGCGGTTTCGCTATGCGAGGGCGGGGTGGTGAAAGGGGAGCATATTCGTTTGCCGGATTACGGCGTGCGGCAACCATTGGGCGAGTTTTCGCTGGATGGGGATCTTGCGCAGATTGTCGGACGATTTGAAAAGGCCGTACTGGAAAGTCTGATGGGTGAGTTTCCAAGTAGCCGGGCATTGGGTAAACGCCTGGGGGTTTCCCATACGACGATTGCCAACAAGTTGCGGGATTATTCCCTGGGCAAGTCGGCAGATTAAATAACGGTTATTTAATGGCCCGTTAACTTTCACAGCGGAGCGGAAGTTACGTGCGGGCAAAACGCGAACGGGGCCCACAAGGGCCCCGATTCAAGGTATCAGCCGTTGGAGCAGCCGTTCCCCATCACGCGGTATTCGAGAATGTGCTTCTGGCCCTTGGAGTCCTCGTAGGTCATGCGGGCGGGCACGACTTCACACACGTTGGGCACTTCGCTCATGGAGATGACGCGGGCAATGTCCAGGTGCTGCGAGTAACTGTACTGTTCAACCGGGATCTGCTCGACATTGTTTGCTTCGCCGGCCATCGCCGCGCCGCAAAGACCGCCAAGTACCAATACCAGTAAAGCTTTCATTTTCATTTTACCTGTCTAAGGTCGTGAGGGGGCACGCGGCGCTTGTGGCGCCGCGAGTGCTGCCAAAGTTCAACTATCAGAATGAGAGGGGGATTAACTGATTGCCTTCGTGGGGGCTGTTTCCAGTAGTTAATCGCCTTGCCGTTGCTGGCGAGGTGAATCTTATGCCTGGGCAACTAAGGGAAACAGATGGCGTTTTGATAAAGTTTTTTTGCCTTTTTCCAGAATCTGTAACAATCCCCCGGCAGGCGCTATCTCATTTTTCCCTGGCCGGGCCGGCGGCTGCGGGCTAGAGCCTTCCGCGCTATTCGCATGAAGATTTTCCCGTCGCGCTACTACCATCGTCGTATGGTTTTTCCCGCTCTGGTACAGTTACAAACGATTCCATACAAAAACAACTATTACACCGAGGTAACACAGATGAGTGCGGCTCCACTGTATCCCGTTCGTCCCGAGGTTGCGGCCACTACCCTGACCGACGAGGCCACCTACAAGGCCATGTACCAGCAATCGGTGATCAACCCGGACGGCTTCTGGCGTGAGCAGGCCCAGCGTCTGGACTGGATCAAGCCGTTCACCAAGGTCAAGCAGACCTCGTTCGACGACCACCATGTCGATATCAAGTGGTTCGCCGACGGCACTCTGAACGTTTCCTCCAACTGCCTGGACCGCCACCTCGAAGAGCGCGGCGACCAGCTGGCAATCATCTGGGAAGGCGACGACCCTTCCGAACACCGCAACATCACCTACCGCGAGCTGCACGAGCAGGTCTGCAAGTTCGCCAACGCCCTGCGCGGCCAGGACGTGCACCGTGGCGATGTGGTGACCATCTACATGCCGATGATCCCCGAAGCCGTGGTGGCCATGCTGGCCTGCGCCCGCATCGGCGCCATCCACTCGGTGGTGTTCGGCGGCTTCTCGCCGGAAGCGCTGGCCGGCCGGATCATCGACTGCAAGTCCAAGGTGGTGATCACCGCCGACGAAGGCTTGCGTGGCGGCCGTCGTACCCCGCTCAAGGCCAACGTCGACCTGGCACTGACCAACCCGGAAACCAGCAGCGTGCAGAAGATCATCGTGTGCAAGCGCACCGGTGGCGACATCGCCTGGCACCAGCACCGCGACATCTGGTTCGAAGACCTGATGAAAGTGGCCTCCAGCCACTGCGCACCCAAGGAAATGGGCGCCGAGGAGCCGCTGTTCATCCTTTATACCTCCGGCTCCACCGGCAAGCCGAAGGGTGTGCTGCACACCACCGGGGGTTACCTGGTGTATGCCGCGCTGACCCATGAGCGCGTGTTCGACTACCGCCCTGGCGAAGTCTACTGGTGCACCGCCGACGTCGGCTGGGTCACCGGCCACAGCTACATCGTCTACGGCCCGCTGGCCAACGGCGCCACCACGCTGCTGTTCGAAGGCGTGCCGAACTACCCGGACATCACCCGCGTGTCGAAGATCGTCGACAAGCACAAGGTCAACATCCTCTACACCGCCCCGACCGCCATTCGCGCCATGATGGCCGAAGGGCAGGCCGCGGTTGCCGGCGCCGACGGTTCCAGCCTGCGCCTGCTGGGTTCGGTGGGCGAGCCGATCAATCCCGAGGCCTGGAACTGGTACTACAAGACCGTGGGCAAGGAGCGTTGCCCGATCGTCGACACCTGGTGGCAGACCGAGACCGGTGGCGTGCTGATCAGCCCACTGCCGGGTGCCACGGCGCTCAAGCCGGGTTCGGCGACCCGCCCGTTCTTCGGCGTGGTGCCGGCACTGGTGGATAATCTGGGCAACCTGATTGAAGGGGCTGCCGAAGGCAACCTGGTGATCCTCGATTCCTGGCCGGGCCAGTCGCGTTCGCTGTACGGCGACCACGACCGCTTCGTCGACACCTACTTCAAGACCTTCCGCGGCATGTACTTCACCGGCGACGGCGCGCGCCGTGACGAGGATGGCTACTACTGGATCACCGGCCGCGTGGACGACGTGCTCAATGTCTCCGGCCACCGCATGGGTACCGCCGAGATCGAAAGCGCCATGGTTGCCCACGCCAAGGTGGCGGAGGCGGCGGTGGTCGGCGTGCCGCACGACATCAAGGGGCAAGGCATCTATGTCTATGTCACCCTCAATGCCGGTATCGAGCCGAGCGAGCAGCTGCGCCTGGAGCTGAAGAACTGGGTGCGCAAGGAGATCGGCCCGATTGCCTCGCCGGATGTGATCCAGTGGGCGCCGGGGCTGCCTAAGACCCGTTCGGGCAAGATCATGCGGCGTATCCTGCGCAAGATCGCCACCGCCGAATACGATGCCCTGGGTGACATCTCGACCCTGGCCGACCCGGGCGTGGTGCAACACCTGATCGATACCCACAAGGCGATGAACCTGGCTTCGGCCTGATAAGCCCGATTTGACGATAACGCAAACCCCGCCAGGGCAACCGGCGGGGTTTTTGCTTTACTGTTACCCGACAATCATCGGTAACTCTTCTGTCACCGATTTCGCACAGGATCGGGGCGCACGGAAACAGATCCGTGCCATTTCGGTGCGGTTGCGTGACCGTTCTCAACAAGGTGAAACGCTGCACTTGCCGTATTGCAAGGGTTTGCCAATAATAGGCCCGGTAATTGCTTGGCTTACAGGTTATTTCTCTCGAGCTCTTGCATGTTTTGCAAAAGCTGTCAACATCGCCCGCCGCGATTTCAAGCGCTTCTGTAAGTAGTTGTCGCTTTGAAGAAATATCGACTACCGGGCTGTCGTTAAAATGCCACTCACTCGCTCGTGGTCTGCGACCTTGGTCGAACCCTGCGCGGCTCGCGTTGTACCCATTCGCATATCGGGCAGTTGTTACCCCCTGCCTCGTATTGCCCCGTACCGATGGAGTTACCTGATGAAGAAGCTCGCACTGCTTGGCGCCCTGGCGCTTTCCGTGTTTTCCCTGGTATCGCAGGCCGATGAAAAACCGTTGAAGATCGGCATCGAGGCCGCCTACCCACCGTTCGCCTTCAAGCAGCCGGACGGCAGCATCGCCGGTTTCGACTACGACATCGGCAACGCCCTGTGTGAAGAGATGAAGGCCAAGTGCACCTGGGTCGAGCAAGAGTTCGACGGCCTGATCCCGGCGCTCAAAGTGCGCAAGATCGACGCCATCCTTTCGTCCATGTCGATCACCGATGATCGCAAGAAGTCGGTCGACTTCACCAAGCGCTACTACCTGACCCCAGCGCGCCTGGTCATGAAGGACGGCACCACCGTCAGCGACAGCCTCGACGAACTCAAGGGCAAGAAGATCGGCGTGCAGCGCGGCTCGATCCACGACCGCTTCGCCAAGGAAGTGCTGGCTCCGAAGGGCGCTACCGTCGTTCCATACGGCACCCAGAACGAAATCTACCTCGACGTTGCCGCCGGCCGCCTGGACGGTACCGTGGCCGATGCCACCCTGCTCGAAGACGGCTTCCTGAAAACCGACGCCGGCAAGGGCTTTGCTTTCGTCGGCCCATCGTTCACCGACGTGAAGTACTTCGGTGACGGCGTCGGTATCGCCGTGCGCAAGGGCGACGACGCCAACCGCGAGCGCATAAACAAGGCCATCGATGCCATCCGCGCCAACGGCAAGTACAAAGAAATCGAGAAGAAGTACTTCAACTTCGACATCTACGGTCCAGACTCGAACTAAGACGTCGGGTTTCACCTGTGTAATGGTGCAAACAGCAGAGGCTCTGAGGTTTGCACCATTTTTCATTCCCAAGCCCTGAGGAATCCCAATCATGTTGAAAGGCTATGGGGCAGTCATCCTCGACGGGGCGTGGCTGACGCTACAGCTCGCCCTGTCGTCGATGGCCCTGGCCATCGTCCTAGGCCTGATCGGCGTGGCGCTGCGTTTGTCGCCGGTGCGCTGGCTGGCCTGGCTGGGGGATCTGTATTCCACGGTGATCCGTGGCATCCCCGACCTGGTCCTGATCCTGCTGATCTTCTACGGCGGCCAGGACATCATCAACCGGGTGGCGCCGCTGCTCGGCTATGACGACTACATCGACCTGAATCCGCTGGTAGCCGGTATCGGCACGCTGGGCTTCATTTTCGGTGCGTACCTGTCGGAAACCTTCCGTGGTGCGTTCCTCGGTATCCCCAAGGGCCAGGCCGAAGCCGGCGTGGCCTATGGCATGAGCGCGCGCCAGGTGTTCTTCCGCATCCAGGTGCCGCAGATGATCCGCCTGGCCATCCCGGGCTTCACCAACAACTGGCTGGTGTTGACCAAGGCCACGGCGCTGATTTCGGTGGTCGGCCTGCAGGACATGATGTTCAAGGCCAAGCAGGCGGCCGACGCCACCCGCGAGCCTTTCACCTTCTTCCTGGCCGTGGCCGCGCTGTACCTGGTGATCACCAGTATTTCGCTGCTGGCGCTGAAGTATCTGGAGCGCCGCTACTCGGTAGGCGTCAAGGTGGCTGAACTATGATTTTCGACTACAACGTCGTCTGGGAAGCCATGCCGCTGTACCTCGGCGGCCTGCTGACCACCCTCAAGCTGCTGGCGCTGTCGCTGCTGTTCGGCCTGCTGGCGGCGATTCCGCTGGGCCTGATGCGCGTCTCCAAGCAGCCGCTGGTGAACATGGGCGCCTGGCTGTACACCTACGTGATCCGCGGCACGCCGATGCTGGTGCAGTTGTTCCTGATCTACTACGGCCTGGCCCAGTTCGAGGCGGTACGCGAGAGCATCTTCTGGCCGTGGCTGTCCAGCGCGACCTTCTGCGCCTGCCTGGCCTTCGCCATCAACACCAGCGCCTACACCGCAGAAATCATCGCCGGCAGCCTCAAGGCCACGCCCCATGGCGAGATCGAGGCGGCCAAGGCCATGGGCATGTCGCGCATGAAGATGTACCGACGCATCCTGCTGCCATCGGCCCTGCGCCGGGCGCTGCCGCAGTACAGCAACGAAGTCATCATGATGCTGCAGACCACCAGCCTGGCGTCGATCGTCACCCTGATCGACATCACCGGTGCCGCACGCACGGTCAATGCCCAGTATTACCTGCCTTTCGAGGCCTACATCACGGCGGGCGTGTTCTACCTGTGCCTGACCTTCATCCTCGTGCGCCTGTTCAAGATGGCCGAACGCCGCTGGCTCGGCTACCTGGCGCCGCGCAAGCACTGAACGCTCTGTGAGAACCGACAGCATGTACAAACTCGAAGTCCAAGACCTGCACAAGCGCTATGGCAGCCATGAAGTGCTCAAGGGCGTGTCCCTGGCGGCCAAGGCAGGCGACGTGATCAGCATCATCGGCTCAAGCGGTTCGGGCAAGTCGACCTTCCTGCGCTGCATCAACCTGCTCGAGCAACCCCATGCAGGCAAGATCCTGCTCAACAACGAAGAGCTCAAGCTGGTACCGGGCAAGGATGGCGCACTCAAGGCCTCCGACCCGCGTCAGCTGCAGCGCATGCGCTCGCGCCTGTCGATGGTGTTCCAGCATTTCAACCTGTGGTCGCACATGACTGCGCTGGAGAACATCATCGAAGCTCCGGTGCATGTGCTGGGGATGAACAAGAAGGAAGCCCTGGAGAAGGCCGAGCACTACCTGGCCAAGGTTGGTGTGGCGCACCGCAAGGATGCTTTCCCAGGCCACATGTCCGGTGGCGAGCAACAACGTGTGGCAATTGCCCGGGCCCTGGCCATGGAGCCAGAGGTTATGCTCTTCGACGAACCGACTTCGGCGCTCGACCCCGAGCTGGTAGGGGATGTGCTCAAGGTCATGCAGGCCCTGGCCCAGGAAGGCCGCACCATGGTGGTGGTGACTCACGAAATGGGCTTTGCCCGCGAAGTGTCGAACCAGCTGGTGTTCCTGCACAAAGGCCTGGTCGAAGAAACCGGCTGCCCGCGTGAAGTGCTGGCCAATCCGCAATCGGAGCGGCTCAAGCAGTTCCTCTCCGGCAGCTTGAAGTAAAACGCTGCACCTTTGCACCAGAATAGGGCATGCTGCGCAGCGAGCGCAGCCTGACCCGGCGCCACAGACTCGAACGAACCCAGGTTTCGGACCGTACCCTATGACCACCCAGCGAATCGGTTTTCTCATCTGGCCAAGCACCAAGCCTTTGACCCTGGCGCTGGCGGAGGAAGTGTTGCGGGTGGCCCAGCGGGTGCATCCGGAAGTGGTCTACGAGATCGTCTTCCTCCAGGTAGAGCCTGCCGAGGAGGGCGCCTGGCGCCTGCCGGGCGAGCCGTGGAACGGGCGCCTGGAAGGTTGCCACAAGCTTTTCCTGCTGGCTGACGATCTGCCCCAGGCGGTGGGCTCGGCGCTTTCGACGGCGCTCAAGCAACTGGCGCGCAGTGGTTGCATGATCGGTGGCCTGTCCGCCGGGGTGTACCCGCTGGCCATGCTCGGGCTGCTCGACGGTTATCGAGCTGCGGTGCATTGGCGCTGGCAGGACGACTTTGCCGAGCGCTTCCCCAAGGTGATTGCCACCAGCCACTTGTTCGACTGGGATCGTGACCGCCTGACCGCCTGTGGTGGCATGGCCGTTACCGACCTGCTGCTGGCGGTGCTGGCCCGCGATCATGGGGCGGAGCTTGCCGGGGCGGTGTCCGAGGAGCTGGTGGTCGAGCGCATCCGCGAAGGAGGCGAGCGCCAGCGCATTCCGTTGCAGAACCGCCTTGGCTCAAGTCATCCGAAGCTGACCCAGGCTGTGCTGTTGATGGAAGCCAACATCGAAGAGCCGCTGACCACCGACGAAATCGCCCAGCATGTCTGCGTATCGCGCCGCCAGCTGGAGCGGATCTTCAAGCAGTACCTTAACCGCGTGCCGAGCCAGTATTACCTGGAGCTGCGGCTGAACAAGGCGCGGCAGATGCTGATGCAGACCAGCAAGTCGATCATCCAGATCGGCTTGTCCTGTGGCTTCTCCTCGGGGCCGCATTTCTCCAGCGCCTATCGCAACTTCTTCGGCGCCACGCCGCGGGAAGACCGCAACCAGCGGCGCAGCAGCAGCCCGTTCGAACTGAGCTCGGCGCCCGCCGAAAAAGGCTGAGGTTTTTGTGGGGGCTGGGGTGTATGCCTTGGGTCTGGCAGTGGCGCTGAAATCGAGCGCCGCCCGCGCGGCGCTCGATTTCAGCCACAACACAACAACAGCGACGTGCACCTGCTGCTCCGCCCCGAATTGCCTGTGCACACCCGTTCACCCAGCCCCCTCTCTCCCGTACACTGCGCGATTGCGACAGTGTTTGTCGCATTGCCGAAAGCCTTGGTAAAACTGGGTTTTGCGCTGTAACAAGTTGTCGCTTGGCCGCAAGGACAGGCGCGGATCAGTCCTTACAATCCCCCCATCGCTCGCCACTTCCAGGCCAGCGTTCCTCTTCAGGAGACTCAGATGTCCGTTGAGCAAGCCCCGGTGCAACGTGCCGATTTCGACCAGGTCATGGTTCCCAACTATTCTCCGGCGGCCTTCATTCCTGTGCGAGGCGAGGGTTCCCGCGTCTGGGACCAGTCGGGTCGCGAGCTCATCGACTTTGCCGGCGGCATTGCGGTGAACGCCCTGGGCCACTGCCACCCGGCACTGGTCAAGGCCCTGACCGAACAGGCCAACACCCTCTGGCACGTCTCCAACGTCTTCACCAATGAGCCGGCCCTGCGCCTGGCGCACAAGCTGGTCGATGCCACCTTTGCCGACCGTGCGTTCTTCTGCAACTCCGGCGCCGAGTCCAACGAGGCCGCCTTCAAGCTGGCCCGCCGCGTTGCCCACGACCGCTTCGGCCCTGAGAAGCACGAGATCATCGCGACCGTGAACAGCTTCCATGGCCGCACCCTGTTCACCGTCAGCGTCGGTGGCCAGCCGAAGTACTCGGACGGCTTCGGCCCGAAGATCACCGGCATCAGCCACGTGCCGTACAACGACCTGGAAGCGCTGAAGGCACAGATTTCCGACAAGACCTGCGCCGTGGTGATCGAGCCGATCCAGGGCGAGAGCGGTGTGGTGCCTGCCGACAAGGCCTACCTGGAAGGCGCGCGCAAGCTGTGCGACGAGCACAACGCCCTGCTGATCTTCGACGAAGTGCAGACCGGCGTCGGCCGCACCGGCTCGTTGTATGCTTACCAGCACTACGGTGTGACCCCGGACATCCTGACCAGCGCCAAGAGCCTGGGCGGCGGTTTCCCGATCGGCGCCATGCTGACTACCACCGACATCGCCAAGCACTTGGCCGTTGGCACCCACGGCACCACCTACGGCGGCAACCCGCTGGGCTGCGCCGTCGCCTGTGCCGTACTGGATGTGGTCAACACCCCGGAAACCCTGGCTGGCATCAAGGCCAAGCACGAGCGTTTCAAGTCCCGCCTGGAGAAGATCGGCCAACAGTACGGCCTGTTCAGCCAGGTGCGTGGCGTCGGCCTGCTGATCGGTTGCGTGCTGACCGAAGCCTGGCAGGGCAAGGCCAAGGACGTGCTCAACGCCGCTGAAAAACAAGGCGTGATGGTGTTGCAGGCGGGCCCTGATGTGGTCCGCTTCGCCCCAAGCCTGGTGGTCGAAGATGCCGACATCGACGAAGGCCTGGACCGCTTCGAACGCGCTGTGGCGCAACTGACCAAGGGCTGATCGGCCTGCGGTCCGTTCACCGCCCCGGGCGCTTCGCGGCGCCGGGGCGGTGAACCCCGAATTCCAGTGCGGGTGCTGATGTGCCCGCCGTTTTTCCGTGCCGTCCTGAATGGCCCCTTTTTTTCAAAGGAGTGACACCATGCTGGTGATGCGCCCCGCGCAAATGGCTGATCTGAACGAAGTGCAGCGCATGGCTGCCGACAGCCCCGTTGGTGTCACCTCGCTGCCGGACGATGCCGCCCGCCTGGGCGACAAGATTGCCGCCTCGGAAACCTCTTTCGCGGCCGAAGTCAGTTTCAACGGTGAAGAGAGCTACTTCTTCGTGCTTGAGGACAGCGAGACCGGCCAGCTTGCTGGCTGCTCGGCCATCGTTGCCTCGGCCGGCTACTCCGAGCCGTTCTACAGCTTCCGCAACGAGACCTTCGTGCATGCCTCGCGCGAGCTGAAGATCCACAACAAGATTCATGTCCTGTCGCTGTGCCACGACCTCACCGGCAACAGCTTGCTGACCAGCTTCTATGTGCTGCCGGAACTGGTGAACAGCGGCTGGGCCGAGCTCAACTCCCGTGGCCGTCTGCTGTTCATGGCCTCGCACCCGGAGCGCTTCGCCGATTCGGTGGTCACCGAAATCGTCGGCTACAGCGACGAGCAGGGCGAATCGCCGTTCTGGGATGCCATCGGCCGTAACTTCTTCGACCTCAACTACGCCCACGCCGAGCGCCTGTGCGGCCTGAAGAGCCGCACCTTCCTCGCCGAGCTGATGCCGCATTACCCGATCTACGTGCCACTGCTGCCTGATGAAGCGCAGGAAGCCATGGGCCAGGTGCACCCGCGGGCGCAGATCACCTTCGACATCCTCATGCGCGAAGGCTTCGAGACCGAGCATTACATCGACATCTTCGACGGTGGCCCGACCCTGCATGCGCGTACCTCGGGCATCCGTTCGATTGCCCAGAGCCGCGTGGTGCCGGTCAAGGTGGACGACACCCCGGTCAAGGGCGGGCGCCCGTACCTGGTGTGTAACGGCCAGTTGCAGGATTACCGCGCAGTGCTGCTGGAGCTGGACTGGGTGCCGGGCAAGCCGGTCAGCCTGAGCAGCCAGGCGGCCGAGGCCCTGGGGGTCGGCGAAGGTGCCAGCGTGCGCCTGGTCGCCGCCTGAGCCGCGGCGCGCAAGCCGGAACAATGAGTTTCGCGGCAGGCACTGGCCACCGCACAAGGAGATAGCATGATCGTTCGTCCTGTACGCAGCAGCGATTTACCCGCGCTGATCGAATTGGCCCGCAGCACCGGCACCACCGGGTTGACCACCCTGCCGGCCAACGAGGAGCGCCTTGGCCACCGCGTCGGCTGGGCGGAAAAGAGCTTCCGCGGCGAAGCCGAGCGCGGCGACACTGATTACCTGTTCGTGCTGGAGAACGATGAAGGCCTGGTGGTCGGCATCAGCGCCATCGCCGGGGCAGTGGGCCTGCGTGAACCCTGGTACAACTACCGGGTCGGCCTGACCGTCAGCGCCTCCCAGGAGCTGAAGATCTACCGCGAAATCCCCACACTGTTCCTGGCCAACGACCTGACCGGCAACTCCGAGCTGTGCTCGCTGTTCCTGCGCAGCGATTACCGCTCCGGGCTCAACGGCCGCCTGCTGTCGCGTGCACGCATGCTGTTCATTGCCGAGTTCCCTGAACTGTTCGGCAACAAAATCATCGCTGAAATGCGCGGCATGTCCGATGAGCAAGGCCGTTCACCGTTCTGGGAGAGCCTGGGCCGGCACTTCTTCAAGATGGAGTTCAGCCAGGCCGACTACCTTACTGGCGTCGGCAACAAGTCCTTCATCGCCGAGCTGATGCCCAAATTCCCGCTGTACACCTGCTTCCTGTCCGAGGCTGCACGCAATGTCATCGGCCGTGTGCACACCGACACCGAGCCTGCGCTGGCGATGCTCAAGCAGGAAGGCTTCAGCTATCAGGGCTACGTCGACATCTTCGACGCCGGCCCGGCCATCGAATGCGAGACCTCGAAGATCCGCGCCGTGCGCGAGAGCGAGACCCTGGTGCTGGCCGTGGGCACGCCAGGTGATGACGCGACCCCTTACATCATCCACAACCGCAAGCGCGACGACTGCCGCATCACGGCAGCGCCGGCGCGCCTGGCCGCCGGTACTCTGGTGGTCGACCAGCAGACCGCCAAGCGCCTGCGCATGGGCGCCGGTGACAACGTACGCGCCGTGCCGCTGTCGGCAAGCCGGGAGGCCCAGTAAATGACCACGCATTACATCGCAGGCAACTGGCTCGCTGGCCAGGGCGAAGCCCTGCAGTCGCTCAACCCGGTAACCCAGGCTGTCGTCTGGCAAGGGCAGGGCGCCGACGCCGGCCAGGTTGACGCAGCCGTCAAGGCGGCCCGCCAGGCGTTCCCGGCCTGGGCGCAACTGAGCCTGGAAGCGCGCATCGACGTGCTGGAGAAGTTTGCCGAGCAGTTGAAGCAGCATGCCGAGGCGCTGGCTCACTGCATCGGTGAGGAAACCGGCAAGCCGCTATGGGAATCGGCCACGGAAGTCACCAGCATGGTCAACAAGGTGGCGATCTCGGTGCAGAGCTACCGCGAGCGTACCGGCGAGAAGAGCGGCCCGCTGGCCGATGCCACGGCCGTGCTGCGGCACAAGCCCCATGGCGTGGTGGCGGTGTTCGGCCCTTACAACTTCCCCGGCCATTTGCCCAATGGCCATATCGTGCCGGCACTGCTGGCGGGCAACTGTGTGGTGTTCAAGCCCAGCGAGCTGACCCCCAAGGTCGCCGAGCTGACGGTCAACTGCTGGATTGCCGCCGGCTTGCCGGCCGGTGTCCTCAACCTGGTGCAGGGTGCCCGGGAAACCGGTGTGGCGCTGGCTGCCAATCCGGGGATCGACGGCCTGTTCTTCACCGGTTCCAGTCGCACGGGCAACCTGCTGCACCAGCAGTTCGCCGGCCGCCCGGACAAGATCCTCGCCCTGGAAATGGGCGGCAACAACCCGCTGCTGGTGGATGAGGTCAAAGACCTCGACGCCGCGGTGTACACCATCATCCAGTCGGCGTTCATTTCTGCCGGTCAGCGCTGCACCTGTGCCCGCCGTCTGCTGGTGCCGCAGGGTGCCTGGGGCGATACACTGGTGGCGCGGCTGGTCGAGGTGTGCCGGAGCATTACAGTCGGGGCCTTCGACCAGCAGCCGCCGCCGTTCATGGGCTCGGTGATCTCGCTGCAGGCCGCGCAGGCACTGATCGCGGCCCAGGCCGAGCTGCTGGCCAAGGGCGCCGTGAAGCTGCTGGAAATGACCCAGCCCCAGGCCGACGCCGCGCTGCTGACGCCCGGCATTCTCGATGTCACCGCCGTGGCCGATCGCCCGGACGAAGAGTTCTTTGGCCCGCTGCTGCAGGTGATCCGCTACGCCGACTTCGATGCCGCCATCGACGAGGCCAACAACACCCAGTACGGCCTGGCCGCCGGCCTGTTGTCCGATTCCCGTGCGCGCTACCAGTACTTCTGGCTGCGCAGCCGTGCCGGTATCGTCAACTGGAACAAGCAGCTGACCGGCGCCGCCAGCAGCGCGCCGTTCGGTGGCGTGGGTGCCAGTGGCAACCACCGCGCCAGTGCCTATTACGCAGCCGATTACTGCGCTTACCCCGTGGCTTCGCTGGAGACCGCCAGCCTTGCCTTGCCGGCGACCCTGACGCCGGGCGTCACCCTATAACAACAGGTCACGGAGCCTAGCCGATGAAATCCTATGAAGTGAATTTTGATGGCCTGGTGGGGCCTACCCACAATTACGGCGGCCTGTCCTACGGTAACGTGGCTTCACAGAGCAACAGCCAGCAAGGGTCCAACCCGCGGGAAGCGGCACGCCAGGGCCTGGCCAAGATGAAAGCGCTGGCCGACATGGGCTTCAAGCAGGGCGTGCTGGCACCGCAGGAGCGCCCAGACGTGGCCGCCCTGCGCCGCCTGGGGTTCGGCGGCAGCGATGCCGAGGTGATCCAGCGTGCCGCCAAGGAGGCCATGCCACTGCTGGTCGCCAGCTGCTCGGCCTCGAGCATGTGGGTGGCCAACGCCGCCACCGTCAGCCCGAGCGCCGACACCGCCGATGGCCGTGTGCACTTCACCGCCGCCAACCTCAACTGCAAGTACCACCGCAGCATTGAGCACCCGACCACCAGCCGCGTGCTGGCGGCGATGTTCAACAACGAGAAGCACTTTGCCCACCATGAAGCCCTGCCTGCCGTGGCACAGTTCGGCGACGAGGGCGCGGCCAACCACACGCGCTTCTGCCGCGAATACGGCGAGGCCGGGGTGGAGTTCTTCGTCTATGGCCGCAGTGCCTTCGACAGCCGCTACCCCGCACCGCAGAAGTACCCGGCGCGACAGACCCTGGAGGCCTCCCAGGCCGTGGCCAGGCTGCACGGCCTGAGCGATGACGGAGTGGTCTACGCTCAACAGAACCCGGCAGTGATTGACCAGGGTGTGTTCCACAACGACGTGATTTCGGTCGGTAACGGTGAAGTGCTGTTCTACCACGAGGACGCTTTCCTCGAGACCGACGCGGTGCTTGGCCAACTGCAGGCTAAACTGGCCAGCAAGGGTGGCAACTTCCAGGCCATCCGTGTGCCACGTGCGGCGGTGACGGTAGAGGATGCAGTGCGCTCCTACCTGTTCAACAGCCAGCTGCTCAGCCGTGACGATGGCTCGATGCTGCTGGTAGTGCCGGAAGAGTGCCGCAACAACGAGCGGGTCTGGGCTTACCTGAGCCAGCTGACCGCCCAGGGCGGCGCGGTGAAAGAGGTCAAGGTGTTCGACCTCAAGCAGAGCATGCAGAACGGCGGTGGCCCGGCGTGCCTGCGTTTGCGCGTGGCATTGAAGGAGTCGGAACTGGCGGCGGTCAATCCAGGCGTTATCATGACCGCCCCGCTGTACGAGACCTTGGTGCAGTGGGTCGACAAGCACTACCGCGATCGCCTTGGCGAAGCCGACCTTGCCGACCCGCAGCTGCTGCTGGAGTGCCGTACCGCACTGGATGAATTGACCCAGATACTGAAGTTGGGCTCGGTGTACCCGTTCCAACGCCAACCTTGAAGAGAGAATTTGTAATGACCGACGCCCTGCGCCTGATCCTCGAAGATGTAGACGGCACCCAGCTGGAAACCTCCTGCACCCGTTTTGCCATTGTCTGGCAAGGCAAGGAAGTGTGGGTTCAGCAGGACGGCCGTGGCCAGCTGCTGATCGGGGTGGATGTCGAGGAGGGCGATGCCGAATACGCCAACCTGCTGCTGCGCCCGATGGCCACCAACCTGGTCAGCCTGCAGCTGGAAATGGAACCGGCGGAAGTCGGCGACGATGACGATCATGTCCATGGCCCCGACTGCGGCCACCATCACTAAGGAAGCGCCTATGCTCGCCCTTGGCAAATTGCTCGAGCTGACCCTGACCGATCACGAGCCGGCCGAGAAGACTCAAGTGACACCCAAGGGCGTGCGGTTGCGCTGGCTGGGGGAGGGCGCACTGGAAGTGCGTCCGCCCGAAAGCGAGGATTGTGGGCTTGACCTGCTGCTTTCGGCCGGTATCCACGGCAACGAGACAGCACCGATCGAACTGCTCGAAAGGCTGCTTCATGGCGTGGCCAACGGCAAGATCAAGCCACGTGCGCGGATTCTGTTCCTGTTCGGCAACCCGGTCGCCATTCGCAAGGGTGAGCGTTTCGTCGAGCAGGACATCAACCGGTTGTTCAACGGTCGTCACGAGCTTTCCAGTGGCTTCGAGGCATTGCGTGCGGCCGAGCTGGAGCAGTTCGCCCGGGTGTTCTTCAGCAAGCCTGAGCGCACCCGCCTGCATTACGACCTGCATACCGCCATTCGTGGCTCCAAAATCGAGCAGTTCGCCCTGTACCCCTACAAAGAGGGGCGCAAGCATTCCCGCCGCGAGCTGGCCCGCCTGGCTGCTGCCGGCATGGAGGCGGTGCTGTTGCAGAGCAAGTCGTCGATCACCTTCAGTGCCTTCACCTACGAACAGCTGGATGCCGAGGCATTCACCCTGGAGCTGGGCAAGGCACGGCCGTTCGGGCAGAACGAGCAGGTCAACCTCGACAAGCTTGAAGAGCGCCTGATCCACATCATCGAAGATACCGAACCCGAGATCGACGGCTCGCTGGATGGCCTCAAGCTGTTCAGCGTCGCTCGCGAGATCATCAAGCACAGCGACAGCTTCCACCTGCACCTGCCGGCGGACATCGAGAACTTCTCCGAGCTGAGCAAGGGTTACCTGCTGGCCGAGGACCTGGCCGAGATGCGCTGGGTGGTCGAGGAGGAGGGGGCGCGGATCATCTTCCCCAATCCCAGGGTCAAGAATGGCCTGCGCGCCGGCATCCTGATCGTGCCTGACTCGGGGCAGCGCCTGGGCTGAAATTGGCGTCGCCCGCGAGGCCGGCGACGCGTTTTTCGGATCCGATCCCGGATGAAAACCTTTTAATTCACCGCCTGTTCCATTTTCCCTTCCCTTGGGCGGTAATTGGCTTGCCAGTGGCGAAAGGCTGCATTTAGCATCCGGTCATGTCATTTTCGTTTGCAAGCGCCTTAAAAGCCGTCCAATCGACGCTTTCTATCGCATAAACACACTGCACCGAGATTGCAGGACCGATATAATGCGGCCCTTTGCCGTCGTTTCGTCGACGTGTTTGCCCCCAAGGGCCGCCGTTTCCGTGGAAGAACCTATGAAAAGCGCAGAAATCCGTGAAGCCTTCCTTCGCTTCTTCGAAGAGCAGGGCCATACCCGAGTCGCCTCCAGTTCGCTGATCCCGAACAACGACCCGACCCTGCTGTTCACCAACGCTGGCATGAACCAGTTCAAGGACTGCTTCCTCGGTGCCGAGAAGCGTGCCTACACCCGCGCTGTCAGCAGCCAGAAGTGTGTGCGTGCCGGTGGCAAGCACAACGACCTGGAAAACGTCGGCTACACCGCGCGTCACCACACCTTCTTCGAAATGCTGGGCAACTTCAGCTTCGGTGACTATTTCAAGCGCGACGCGATCACCTTCGCCTGGACCTTCCTGACCTCGGACAAGTGGCTGAACCTGCCCAAGGAAAAGCTCTGGGTCACCGTCTACGCCTCTGACGACGAAGCCTACGACATCTGGACCAAGGAAGTCGGCGTGCCGGCCGAGCGCATGGTGCGCATCGGTGACAACAAAGGCGCCCCGTACGCCTCCGACAACTTCTGGACCATGGGCGACACCGGCCCGTGCGGCCCATGCACCGAGATCTTCTACGATCACGGCGCCGAAATCTGGGGCGGCCCACCCGGCTCGCCGGAAGAAGACGGCGACCGCTACATCGAGATCTGGAACAACGTCTTCATGCAGTTCAACCGCACCGCCGACGGCGTGCTGCACCCGCTGCCAGCGCCGTCGGTGGACACCGGCATGGGCCTGGAGCGCATCAGTGCGGTCATGCAGCACGTGCACTCGAACTACGAGATCGACCTGTTCCAGAACCTGCTGTGCGCCGCGGCCAAGGCCATCGGTTGCAGCAACGACGGCCAGGCTTCGCTGAAAGTGGTGGCCGACCACATCCGTTCCTGCGGCTTCCTGATTGCCGACGGCGTACTGCCGTCCAACGAAGGCCGTGGCTATGTGCTGCGTCGTATCATTCGCCGCGCTTGCCGTCACGGCAACAAGCTGGGCGCCAAGGGCAGCTTCTTCTACCAGATCGTCGCCGCCCTGGCCGCCGAGATGGGCGAGGCCTTCCCAGAGCTGCAGAGCCAGCAGGCGCACATCGAGCGCGTGCTCAAGGCTGAAGAAGAGCAGTTCGCCAAGACCCTGGAGCAAGGCCTGCGCATCCTCGAGCAGGACCTGGCCCAGCTCAAGGGCGACGTGGTCCCGGGCGACGTGGTGTTCAAGCTGTACGACACCTACGGCTTCCCGATGGACCTGACCGCCGACATCGCCCGCGAGCGCGAGCTGACCATCGACGAAGCCGGCTTCGAGCGTGAAATGGAAGCCCAGCGCGAACGTGCCCGCTCCGCCAGCAGCTTCGGCATGGACTACAACAGCCTGGTCAAGGTCGACAGCGCCACCGAGTTCCTCGGTTATGACGCCACCGAAGGCCAGGGTAAGATCATCGCTCTGTACAAGGACGGCCAGGCCGTCGACCAGCTGGGCGAAGGCGAGCAGGGCGTCGTGGTCCTCGATCGCACTCCGTTCTACGCCGAATCCGGTGGCCAGATCGGTGACACCGGCTTCCTGCAGGCCGGCGCTGCACGCTTCGACGTGCGTGACACCACCAAGACTGGCGGTGCCTTCCTGCACCACGGCGTGGTCGCCCGCGGCGCGCTGGTCATTGGCTCGCCGGTCGAGGCCAAGGTCGATGCCGACGTGCAGCACGCCACCTCGCTGAACCACTCGGCCACTCACCTGCTGCACGAAGCGCTGCGTCAGGTACTGGGCGAGCACGTACAGCAGAAGGGCTCGCTGGTCGACAGCCAGCGCCTGCGTTTCGACTTCAGCCACTTTGAAGCGGTGAAGCCGGAGCAGATCAAGCAGCTGGAAGACATCGTCAACCGTGAAGTGCGCAAGAACACCCCGGTTGAAACCGAGCTGACCGATATCGAAACCGCCAAGGCCAAGGGTGCCATGGCCCTGTTCGGTGAGAAGTACGGTGATACCGTGCGCGTACTGAGCATGGGCGGCGATTTCTCCGTCGAGCTGTGCGGCGGTATCCACGCCAAGCGCACCGGCGATATCAGCCTGTTCAAGATCATCAGCGAAGGCGGCGTGGCTTCGGGCGTACGCCGGATCGAAGCGGTTACCGGTGCCGCTGCACTGGCCTACCTGAACGCTGCCGAAGAGCAGGTCAAGGAAGCCGCTCAGCTGGTCAAGGGCAACCGTGACAACCTGATCGACAAGCTGTCGGCTGTGCTCGAGCGCAACCGCCAGCTGGAAAAGCAGCTAGAGCAGCTGCAGGCCAAGGCCGCCAGCGCCGCCGGGGACGATCTCTCCAATGCGGCCGTTGAGGTCAAGGGTGCCAAGGTGCTTGCCGCCCGCCTGGATGGGCAGGATGGCAAGGCACTGCTGGCGCTGGTCGATCAGCTGAAGAACAAGCTCGGCCACGCAGTGATCCTGCTGGGCAGCGAGCATGAGGGCAAGGTCGTGCTGGTGGCCGGCGTGACCAAAGACCTCTCCAGCCAACTCAAGGCTGGTGACCTGATGAAACAAGCCGCTGCGGCAGTGGGTGGCAAGGGCGGTGGCCGTCCGGACATGGCCCAGGGTGGTGGCGTCGATGTCGCTGCACTGGACCAGGCCCTGGCGCTGGCCGTGCCGTTCGCAGAGCAGGGACTTTGAGATGAAGGGGCCGGCGGTCTAGTCGCCGGCCCCTTCATGTTGGATGGTTTTTTTGAGGCCCGGTACGGGCTGAGGCACCATTGAAATGGCGTTGATCGTACAGAAATTTGGCGGCACCTCTGTCGGTTCCATCGAGCGGATCGAGCAGGTAGCCGAAAAGGTCAAGAAACACCGTGAAGCGGGCGACGACCTGGTGGTTGTGCTGTCGGCCATGAGCGGTGAAACCAATCGCCTGATCGATCTGGCCAAGCAGATCACCGATCAGCCGGTTCCGCGTGAACTGGATGTGATCGTGTCGACCGGTGAGCAGGTCACCATTGCCCTGCTGACCATGGCCTTGATCAAGCGTGGTGTGCCAGCGGTGTCCTACACCGGCAACCAGGTACGCATCCTCACCGACAGCGCGCACAACAAGGCGCGCATCCTGCAGATCGACGACCAGAAGATCCGTGCCGACCTCAAGGAAGGTCGCGTGGTCGTGGTAGCCGGTTTCCAGGGTGTCGACGAGCACGGCAGTATCACCACCCTCGGCCGTGGTGGCTCCGACACCACCGGCGTGGCCCTGGCGGCTGCGCTGAAAGCTGACGAGTGCCAGATCTACACCGACGTCGATGGCGTCTACACCACCGACCCGCGTGTCGTGCCACAGGCCCGCCGCCTGGAGAAGATCACTTTCGAAGAGATGCTGGAAATGGCCAGCCTCGGTTCCAAGGTGCTGCAGATCCGTTCGGTGGAGTTCGCCGGCAAGTACAACGTTCCGCTGCGCGTGCTGCACAGCTTCAAGGAGGGTCCAGGTACCCTCATTACCATTGATGAAGAGGAATCCATGGAACAGCCGATCATTTCCGGTATCGCCTTCAACCGTGATGAAGCCAAGCTGACCATTCGTGGCGTACCGGATACCCCGGGCGTTGCCTTCAAGATCCTCGGCCCGATCAGCGCTTCGAACATCGAAGTGGACATGATCGTGCAGAACGTTTCGCACGATAACACCACCGACTTCACCTTCACCGTACACCGCAACGAGTACGAGAAGGCCCACAGCGTGCTGGAAAACACCGCACGTGAAATCGGTGCCCGTGAAGTGATCGGCGACACCAAGATCGCCAAGGTGTCGATCGTCGGTGTCGGCATGCGCTCCCACGCGGGGGTTGCCAGCCGCATGTTCGAAGCCTTGGCCAAGGAGAGCATCAATATCCAGATGATCTCCACCTCCGAAATCAAGGTCTCGGTGGTCATTGAAGAGAAGTACCTGGAGCTGGCCGTACGCGCGCTGCACACCGCGTTCGAACTCGACGCTCCTGCCCGACAGGGCGAGTAACGCCTTGCTCGGAGGGCGCGGCTTGGCCGCGCCCTTCGCGTTTCTGGTCGCCACGCAGGCCCTGTCCTGCCGGCGAGGCGATCATCCAGGCTGTGTGTCGTCGTCCACGACTGGCCTGACATCCCAAGACTGAAATCCCTGAATGTTTTGCGTAAGGAGAAAGCTATGTTGATTCTGACTCGTCGGTGCGCCGAGAGCCTGATCATTGGAGACGGCGAGATCACCGTGACGGTGCTCGGCGTCAAAGGCAACCAGGTGCGTATTGGTGTCAGCGCCCCTAAAGAAGTGGCTGTTCACCGCGAGGAAATCTACCTGCGGATCAAGAAGGAGAAGGATGAAGAGCCAAGCCTTTAATTTTTTTGAAGTTTTTTTCAAAAAAAGGGTTGCAAAGGTGAAAGAGGTTCTTTAATATTCGCCTCGTGTTGCGGTGAGGTGGCCGAGTGGCCGAAGGCGCTCCCCTGCTAAGGGAGTATACCTCATAAGGGTATCGGGGGTTCGAATCCCCCCTTCACCGCCATTATTTGCGTAGGGCGCTGTAAGCAGTAGGAACACTAAGTCGTTGAAGTTAAACGAAAAAGTTCTTGCAAATATGTTTCAGCGAACTATCATGCGCGGCAATACTGGACTCATAGCTCAGCTGGATAGAGTACTCGGCTACGAACCGAGCGGTCGCAGGTTCGAATCCTGCTGAGTCCACCACTTTTGAAGTGGCTTTGTTTGCAAGGCTGCTTCAAATCAACCAGTGGTAATCTGGTCTAAAAATACCAATCGCGGACTCATAGCTCAGCTGGATAGAGTACTCGGCTACGAACCGAGCGGTCGCAGGTTCGAATCCTGCTGAGTCCGCCACTTTTTGAAGTGGCTCTGCTTGCAAAGTCGCTTCACCCGCCAGCGGTATCTGGTTTGAAACTGCCAACCACGGACTCATAGCTCAGCTGGATAGAGTACTCGGCTACGAACCGAGCGGTCGCAGGTTCGAATCCTGCTGAGTCCACCACTTTTGAAGTGGCTCTGCTTGCAAAGACGCTTCACCCACCAGTGGTAATCTGGTCTAAAACTACCACCACGGACTCATAGCTCAGCTGGATAGAGTACTCGGCTACGAACCGAGCGGTCGCAGGTTCGAATCCTGCTGAGTCCACCATACAATCAAGAAGCCCGCTCAATTGAGCGGGCTTTTTGTTTTCTATTTCACTGCTTTGTCAGTGATGCCTGACTAGACTGCACAGTAACCCGCTCGACAGACTTTTGCGCGGCGGATGTGTTTTTTATTGCTCGCCCGCCGTCGCACTGATGGCTTCGAGCATTGTCCCAGCTTTATCGCGCAAACGATTGTTCTGGCCAAAATTTTAAGCGATCTGACAGCTTAGGCAGTGTATGATTGCGCCCGTCAGCCCCGCCGGGGCTTGTGGAAAACCACCATGGACTTACCCAGTAGTTACTCCTTAACAAGATTCATACAGCTAGATCTGACTGATTGATTCTCCCGGCGTGCTCCGCTGCTGGGAGTGGAGTTCGCCTATGACTGAAGTAGAAGTAAAGAAAGCGCAAGAAAGCCTGCAGGATCGCCTGGCCCAGGTGGTCGAACTGCTGCAGCGCCAACGTGTGGTAGAAGACCTGACCCACCGTCAGGAAGGTCAGCACAATGACCTGGTGGAGAATCTTGTCCACCGCCAGAACCTGGTTGACCTGCAGCGCAAGCTGGACGACCTGCACCCTGCCGACGTCGCCTATATCCTCGAAGCCCTGCCCCTGCAAGACCGCCTGACGGTCTGGCAGCTGGTGCGCTCGGATCGTGACGGCGACATCCTCCTCGAAGTTTCCGACTCTGTTCGTCAATCGCTGATCGCCGACATGGACGATCACGAGATCCTGGCTGCCGCCAAGGAAATGGACGCTGACGAACTGGCCGACCTGGCGCCAGAGCTGCCACGCGATGTCGTCCACGAGCTGATGGAAAGCCTCGATGCCCAGCAGCGCGAGCGTGTGCGCTCGGCGCTGAGCTACGACGAGGAGCAGGTCGGTGCGCTGATGGACTTCGAGATGGTCACCATCCGCGAAGACGTCAGCCTGGAAGTGGTACTGCGTTACCTGCGGCGCCTGAAGGAGCTGCCCAACCATACCGACAAGCTATTCGTGGTCGACTATGAAGGCATCCTCAAGGGCGTGCTGCCGATCAAGCGCCTGCTGGTCAACGACCCGGAGAAGAAGGTAGCGGAGGTCATGGCGACCGACCCGGTATCCTTCCAGCCCGAGGAAGATGCCTACGATGCGGCGCAAGCCTTCGAGCGTTATGACTTGGTATCGGCGCCGGTAGTCGATAAGGCCGAGCGCCTGATTGGCCGTCTGACCATCGACGAGATGGTCGACCTGATCCGTGAGGAGAGCGAGAGCGAAGTGCTCAACATGGCGGGTCTGCGCGAGGAGGAGGACATTTTCGCCTCGGTCTGGCGCTCGTTCCGCAACCGTTGGGCATGGCTGGCAATCAACCTCATTACCGCCTTCGTTGCTTCTCGCGTGATCGGCCTGTTCGAGGGCTCGATTGAAAAACTGGTAGCGTTGGCTGCGCTGATGCCGATCGTTGCCGGTATTGGTGGCAACTCGGGTAACCAGACTATCACCATGATCGTCCGTGCCATGGCGCTGGACCAGGTATCGCCGGGCAATACCAGCCGCTTGATGCGCAAGGAGTTGGCGGTATCGCTGATCAACGGCCTGGTGTGGGGCGGCGTGATTGGTGCAGTGGCGTTCTGGCTGTATGGCAGTTGGTCGCTGGGTGTGGTGATGACAGCAGCGATGACTTTGAACCTGTTGCTGGCGGCGTTGATGGGGGTGCTGATTCCAATGACCCTGGCCCGCCTGGGGCGTGACCCGGCGATGGGTGCCAGCGTGATGATCACGGCTGTAACCGACAGTGGCGGCTTCTTTATCTTCCTGGGCCTGGCTACACTGTTCTTGCTGTAATGCGATTGGGGTGCCTTGCGCGCCCTTGGTCATTTTGCGGACACAACTAAAAAAGCCAGCTTACGCTGGCTTTTTCGTGTCTGCTTGATGCCGGCCTCAGGAGGCGTCGGCGGCCATTTCCACATCGTGAGCGATGAGGGCCACCAGCGCATTCTGCTGGCGGTGCGACAGCTGGCGGAAACGTTGCAGGAGCTCGCGCTCATGCAGCGACAGCTCCGGGCTGTCCAGGCGCATGCTCAGCTCGTCGCCCAGCGCACCTTCCTGGATAAGGCTCTGCTCCAGGCGCGCGATGATCTCGGAGTTCATGCTGCGGTGATGGTTGCGCGCTACCTCGGCAATGCGCTCACGCATCCCGTCGGGCAGGCGGACGACGAACTTGTCAGCGGTGCGGCTCGAATAAATAGCCTGTTTCATTGGGCGCATATAAATTGACCGGATTTTACTGGTTCAGGGGAAGCGGTTCTCAAATTGGCCGCACGGGGTGGAAGTACGACCGTGGCGACGACAAAATGTTCAACCGTCATAAAAATTTGGATGGTCATCTTGCCTCATGGCCGCCGATTCCTTGGCGTCAATTCTGTGACAAATAGTGAGCTGGATAAAGGCTTTTTGCCAGTACCAATTATCAGAAATGAGCACTGGTTTGAAAAGTTTTGCATTATCCAGCCCGCCGTACCGTCAGCGTTTTGCCGTCAAAAACCTGTAAAACGCAGCAAAGGCCCCAGAAAACACCTAGAATGCGCGGGTTTCCTTCCATAGAGCATAGTGGCTATGCAACATGACGCAAGCGCCCGAGATGGAACCTCAGGCCGCCTGATATTCCTGATAGGACCCTCAGGTTCGGGAAAAGATTCCCTGATCGATGCTTCTCGCGCGCAATTGTCTGCCGCAGGGGTGGAAATTGCCCGTCGTGTGATCACGCGTTCCGCCGAGGCCAAGGGTGAGGCAGCCCATGGCGTCAGCGCGGAGCGGTTCGCGCAGATGTGCGAGGAGGGCGCGTTCGCCATGCACTGGCGAGCTAATGGCCTGGAGTACGGGATCCCGGCCCAGGTGGATCACTGGCTTGCGCAAGGGCACTCGGTGCTGGTGAATGGTTCGCGGGCTTATCTGCCTGAAGCACAGGCGCGCTACCCAGATATGTTGGCCGTTTGCCTGGAAGTGCAACCCGAGGTGCTGCGTCAACGCTTGCTCGCCCGCGGGCGGGAAACTCCGGAGCAAGTCGAGCAGCGCCTGGCGCGCAATGCTCGGCTGCAATTGGAAACTGCGCCGTCGGTCTACCCCCTCGACAATTCAGGTGATCTGGCAACTGCAGTTGCGGCCTTGCTCGATCTGTTGCGTCAGGAAAAGTTGATTGCCTGAGCGGCTCTCAGAAAACCCCTACGTGCAAAAAGCCCGATTCAGGCATGACAAACGGTGGCGGGCTGGTTAACATGCTCGCCGTCCCGCTGTTGCTGCATTCAGTCAGCACGCATGGCTTGCGGGTTTCAGTCCCTGTAGTTTAATGGATAGAACGGGGTCCTCCTAAGACTCTGGTGCAGGTTCGATTCCTGCCGGGGACGCCATCCACGCTAAATCCCTCCCTCTGCCCCTCGTTTCCTTTGCACAAGGCCGACGTGCGCTGCGCGCGCCCGAACCGGAGCTTGCTGTCATTTCATCGAGGGTCGAAGGATGCTTGCCGCCACCTGCTTCAAGGCCAGCCAGGCGCTGCCTGTTGCCAATCAATTGCTGCTCAACCCGCTGCGGCCAGCTGCCGTAAGGGGGAGATCATGAGCACCATACTGGAACTGCTGGCCCGGCCCTTGCTGCCTGGCCAGCGCAGCCTGCCCTTGCTGGTCGAGGCGCCCCACGCCGGCCTGGACCTCAACGAGGCGCTGGAGCCGATCCGCGAGCTGGTCGACCGCCACTTGCTCGACGCCGGCGGCATTCTTTTTCGCGGCTTCGATGTAGGCGGCGCCGAGGCCTTTCGCAGCTTCGCCGGCGGCTTCGGCCATCCGCTGCTGAATTACGAGTTCGGCTCTACCCCGCGCAGCAACGTTACCCAGGGTGTGTACACCTCAACCGAGTACCCGCCGCACCAGAAGATCCCGCTGCACAACGAACAGGCCTACACCCGTGAATGGCCGATGAAGATCTGGTTCTACAGCATGATCGCCGCCGAGAGCGGAGGGGAAACACCTATCGCCGACAGCCGCGAGGTGTTCCGCCGGATCGACCCGCGAATCCACGAGCGTTTCAACCGCCATGGGCTGATGTATGTGCGCAACTTCGGCAATGGCCTGGATGTGCCGTGGGAACAGGTGTTCAACAGTGACGACCCGGCAGTGGTGGAAGCCTACTGTCAGCGCCATGCGATCACCTGCGACTGGAAGGACGACGGCGAGTTGCGCACCCGCCAGATCTGTCAGGCAGTGGCCCGCCACCCGCGAACCGGCGAGGATGTATGGTTCAACCAGGCGCACCTGTTCCATGTGTCCAACCTGCCGCCCGAGGTGCGCGAGAGCCTGCTGGAGGTCGTCGACGAGGAAGACCTGCCACGCAACGTCTACTACGGCGACGGTTCGCCCATCGAAGACTCGATACTCGATGAGGTGCGCGGTGTGCTGGATGAGTGCACTATCGCTTTCCCGTGGCAGGAAGGCGATGTGCTGATGCTCGACAACATGCTCGCTGCCCACGCCCGCAGCACCTTCACCGGCAAGCGCAAGGTGATCGTGGCCATGGCTGAAGGCCACGCTGCGGGCTGAATCAGGTGGCAGCGCAGGGGCCGCCGGCATACCTTCGGGCGCACCGGCGGGTTTTGCATATAGCACCTAAATGCGAGCCGTAATCATTCGTTCAACAGGTATCGCGGAGCCCAGGGCGGCTCCCATCACCGGTTCGGACGACCTATGAGCACCCTCGATCAATCCCTGAAGCTGGCGCGCCGCTTCATTGAACTGCCGCTGGAAAAACGCCGTGTATTCTTCGCCGCCCTGCGCGACGAACAAGTCGATTTCACCAGCTACCCCATCCCCGACTGCAGCGGCATCGCCGGCCGCGACCAGCTCTCCTATGCCCAGCAGCGCATGTGGTTCCTCTGGCAGCTGGAGCCGGCCAGTGCTGCCTACAACCTGCCAGGGGCCGTGCGCCTGCTCGGCAGGCTGGATCACCAGGCGCTGGACCTGGCCTTTGCCGATCTGGTGCAGCGCCACGAGTGCCTGCGCACCACCTTCGACGACGTCGAAGGCCAGGCGTTGCAGCGTATCGGTGACGGTGCGCAGGTGCAGGTTCGCCATGTCGACCTGTCCGCCCTGGATGCAGATCAGCGCCTGCAGCGAACCCGTGAAGAAGTCGCCCGCGAAGCCGGCCAGCCATTCGACCTGCAACAGGGCCCGCTGCTGCGGGTGGCGCTGCTGCAACTGACGGCGGATGAGCATGTGCTGCTGCTGACCATGCACCACATCATTGCCGATGGCTGGTCGATGAACATCCTCATCGAAGAATTCATGCGCTGCCTGGACGCCCGCAGCGCTGGCAACCAGGCCCAATTGCCGGCGCTGGCCGTGCACTATCGCGACTACGCCCTGTGGCAGCGCAGCTGGATGGAAGCCGGCGAGCAGGCCCGCCAGCTCGGCTACTGGCGCGCCCAGCTGGGTGAGGAGCATGAACCACTGGAATTGCCCACCGACCGCCCACGCCCGGCCCAGCCGAGCCATGCCGGTGCGCGCCTGGAGTTCGCCATCGACGCCGAGCTGCGCAGCGGCCTGAAGGCGCTGGCCCAGCGTCAGGGTACGACCTTGTTCGTGGTGCTGCTGGCGGCCTTCAAAACCCTGTTGTACCGCTACAGCGGGCAGGGCGATATCCGCGTCGGCGGCCTGATTGCCAATCGCAACCGCAGTGAGGTCGAGGGCCTGATCGGTTTCTTCGTCAATACCCAGGTGCTGCGCAGCCAGCTGGATGGGCGCCAGACCTTCGAGCAGTTGCTGGCAGCGCTGCGCCAGACCGTCCTCGGCGCCCAGGCCCACCAGGAACTGCCGTTCGATGCGCTGCTGGAGGCGCTGCAGCCCAGCCGCAGCCAGAGCCACAACGCGCTGTTCCAGGTCATGTACAACCACCAGCCGCTGGTCACCGACATTCAGGGCATGCGCCTGGGTTGCGGCCTGCAGCTGGCGCATCTGGACGCCGAACAGAGCGTGGCCGGCGCCCGCAGCCATGCCGCGGCCAGTGACCTGATGCTGGAAACCCGCGAAGAAGGCGAGCGCCTGCTGGCCGCCTTCACCTACGCCACCGATCTGTTCGACGCCGCCACCGTCGAGCGCATGGCCGGCCACTGGCGCAACCTGCTGCGCAGCGTGCTGGCCGACCCGCAACGCCGAATCGGCGAGCTGCCATTGCTCGATGCCGCAGAAACCCGCCAGTTGCAGCGTTGGGCACTGCGCGCACCCGCCCCGCAGGCCTCGGCGGTGGCCCATCAGCGTTTCCAGGCCCAGGCAGCACGCACGCCCGAGGCGGTCGCGCTGGTGCTGGCCGGCGAAGGGCAGGGCGCCAGCCTGAGCTACGCCGAGTTGGAGCGCCGCAGCAACGGCCTGGCCCAGCGCCTGGCGCAGTCGGGTGTCGGCCCCGAGGTGCTGGTCGGTGTGGCACTGGAGCGCTCGCTGGACATGGGGGTTGCCTTGCTGGCGGTGCTCAAGGCCGGCGGAGCCTATGTGCCGCTGGACCCGCAAGCGCCCAGCGAACGCATCGCCCAGGTGTTCGCCGACAGCGGCCTGCGCCTGCTGCTGACCCAATCAAACCAGCTGAGCCAGCTGCCAGTGGCCGATGGTATCGAGGTCCTGTGCCTGGACCAGGCGCAGGGCGAGCAACCTGAGCATGCGCCGCAGGTATCACTGCAGCCCGGCAACCTGGCCTACGTGATCTACACCTCCGGCTCCACCGGCCGCCCCAAAGGCGTCGCCATCAGCCATGGCGCGCTGGACGAGTTCTGCCAACTGGCAACCGACTATTCGCGCCTGACCACGGATGATCGCGTGCTGCAGTTTGCTACCTGCAGCTTCGACGGCTTCGTCGAACAGTTCTACCCACCGCTGTGCGTCGGTGCCCGCGTGGTGCTGCGCGACAGTCGCCTGTGGGACAGCGCCAGTTTCCTGCAGGCATTGGAGCAGCATGGCATCACGCTCGCCGACCTGCCGGCCGCCTACTGGCACATGCTGGTGCAGGATTACGCACGCGAAACGCCACGGGCGTTTGCCGCACTGCGCCAGGTGCATGTCGGCGGCGAAGCCATGGCGTTGGACGGCCTCGATTTGTGGCGCCGCGCCGGCCTGGGCGGCGTGCGCCTGCTCAACACCTATGGCCCGACCGAGGCCACGGTAGTGTCCAGCATCCACGACTGCACGGCGTTGGCGTCGCAGGATGTGTCGTGGCGCGGCATCCCCATTGGCCAAGGCCTCGCCGGGCGCCGCCTGTGCATTCTCGACGGCGAGATGCAGGCAGTGCCGGCCGGTGCCATCGGTGAGCTGTACATCGGTGGGCCCGGCTTGGCGCGCGGTTATCACGGCCAGCCCGCGCTCAGCGCCGAACGCTTCCTGCCCGACCCCGAAGTCCCCGGCGAGCGCCTGTACCGCACCGGTGACCGCGCCCGCTTCGACGTCAGTGGCGCCATTGAATACATCGGCCGCGTCGACCATCAGGTGAAGGTGCGCGGCTTCCGCATCGAGCTTGGCGAAATCGAGATGCGCCTGCAGCAATGCCCTGGCGTACGGGAGGCGGCGGTGCTGGCCCTGGACATGGCCGGCGGGCGGCAATTGGTGGCCTATGTGGTCACCGAAGCCGACGGCGCCAGTGCCGAGGTGCAGCGCCAGGCGATCCGCGAGGGCCTGCGCGCGACACTGCCGGATTACATGGTGCCTGCGCACCTGGTGCTGCTGGAAAAGCTGCCGCTGACCCCCAGCGGCAAGCTCGACCGCAAGGCCTTGCCCGCGCCCGAGCCGAGCCAGCTGCAGGCCAGCTTCCGCGCGCCGGTCAGCGAGCAGGAACAGCAGCTGGCGGCGATCTGGATGGAGGTGTTGCAGGTGCCCCGCGTCGGCCTCGACGACAGCTTCTTCGACCTGGGCGGGCACTCGTTGCTGGCGGCCCAGGTCATTGCCCGGATCAAGTCCGAACTGGGCGTCGCGCTGCCCATGCGAAGCCTGTTCGAACGCCCGCACCTGGCTGCCCTGGCTGAGGAGCTGCAAGCCCTGGGCGGCACCGCCGACGAAGACTGGGCCGACATGGAAGCGTTCATGAATTCACTGGAGGAGGTTTGAGCATGACCCGCAACACTACGCTGCGCATCGCCGAGAAGTTCATCGGGTTGCCGCTCGAACAACGCCGTCAGTTCCTCGCCAAGCTGCGCCAGGATGGCAAGGACTTCGGCCTGCTGCCGATCCCGGTCAGCCGCCATGGCCTCGAGGCCATTCCACTGTCCTACGCCCAGCAGCGCCTGCTATTCCTCTGGCAGCTCGACCCGCAGAGCGCGGCCTACAACATGGCGGCCGGCCTGCGCCTGCAGGGCGAGCTGGACCAGTGCCGTTTGCAAGGCGCATTCGACGCTTTGATCGAGCGCCACGAAGCGCTGCGCACCGTGTTCCAGGTCGACGGCGAACAACCATTGCAACGGGTGCTCTCGGCCGAGCCCCTGGCCCTGCGGCATGTCGACATCGGCACGGCCGACGAGGCCGAGCTGGCCCGCCAGGTGGAAGACGAAGTCGGTCGCCCTTTCGACCTGCTCAATGGCCCGCTGCTGCGGGCCAGCCTGTTCCGCCTGGGCCAGGAGGAACACGTGCTGGTGGTGTGCATGCACCACATCGTCTGCGACGGTTGGTCGATGGACGTGATGGTCCGCGAATTCGTCCAGTGCTACCAGGGCGGCGCCCAGGGCCTGCCAGCGCTGCCGTTGCAGTATGCCGATTATGCCGTGTGGCAGCGTCGCTGGCTGGAAGCGGGCGAGGGCGAGCGGCAGTTGCAGCACTGGCGCGAGCAGCTGGGTGACGAACATCAGCTGCTCGACGTGGCAACCGATTTCCAGCGCCCGCCGGTGCAGAGCCTGCAGGGCGAGACCCTCAAGTTCGACTTCGGCGGGCCGCTGTCGCAGCGCCTGCGCGATGCGGCCCGGGGCCAGGGCGTGACGCTGTTCATGCTGATGCTGACCGTCTACGCACTGTTCCTCTCGCGCAATTCCGGCCAGCGCGACATTCGCATCGGCGTGCCCAACGCCAACCGTGGGCGCGAAGAGGTGGAAGGGCTGATCGGCTTCTTCGTCAACACCCAGGTGCTGCGCTGCGTGGTCGACGAGCGCCTGTCGCTGAGTGAAATGCTGGTGCGGGTGCGCGAGGCGACCTTCGCCGCCCAGGCCAATCAGGAGCTGCCTTTCGAGCAACTGGTGGAAGTGCTCGCGCCCGAACGCAGCCTTGGCCACAACCCGTTGTTCCAGGCCAAGTTCAACCAGAACGTCGGCGTGCAGAAGCAGACCGCGTTGCAATTGCCGGGGCTAGCGGTCAGCGAGTATCCGCTGCGCAAGGAAGGCACCCACTTCGACCTCGCCCTGGACATCACCGACGACGGTAGCCTGGTGCACGGCGAGATGACCTATGCCAGCGATCTCTACCAGCGTTCCACCATCGAAGGGTTCATCGCTGCGTTGCGTGAGCTGTTCGACACGTTGCTGACTGCGCCAGACGCGCCGCTGCATACCCTGGTCAAGGCGCCTGCCGCAGAGGTTGCCAGCCACCGTGAGCAGCCGGCCCTGGTTCTGCAGCGTTGGCACGAGCAGGTGCGCCGCCAGCCCGAAGGCATCGCGGCCGCGTGTGCGGGGCAGCAGCTCAGCCATGCCGAACTGGACAGCCAGGCCAATCGCCTGGCCCATCACCTGCGCGACCTGGGTGTCGCCACGGGGGCACCGGTCGCGGTGCTGATGGAGCGCTCGCTGGATTGGCTGGTGTGCCTGTTGGGCGTTCTCAAGGCCGGTGGCGCGTACATGCCGCTGGACATCAAGGCGCCGACCGAGCGCCTGCAAGGCATGCTGCAGCGCAGCGGCGCGCAGGTTTTGCTGTGCGAGGCTGCTGAACTGCGCCAGCAGGCGTTGGCAGCGTCTGGTTGCCAGGTACAGCCCTATGCACCAGAGCGCTGGGCCTCGTTGCCGGGTGATGCGCCAGCAGCCGGGACACTGGCAGGTGCACCGGCCTACGTGATCCACACCTCCGGCTCCGCCGGCCAACCGAAGGGTGTGGTGGTCAGCCATGGCGCGCTGGCCAGCTATGTCGATGGCCTGCTGCAACGCCTGGATCTGGCCGCGGACGCGAGCATGGCGCTGGTCTCCACCATCGCCGCCGACCTCGGCCACACGGTACTGTTCGGCGCCCTGTGCTCCGGGCGCACCCTGCATGTGTTGCCCGAGGCGCTGGGCTTCGACCCGGATGCGTTTGCCGCCTACATGGCCGAGCAGCGCATTGGCGTGCTGAAGATCGTCCCCAGCCACCTCAATGGCCTGCTGCAGGCGGCCAATGCCGCCGACGTGCTGCCCGAGCATGCCCTGATCGTCGGTGGCGAGGCCTGCTCGCCCGCGCTGTACCAGAAAGTGCGCCAACTCAAGCCCGGCTGCCGCTTCATCAACCACTACGGCCCCAGCGAAACCACGGTCGGCGTGCTGACTCACGAACTGCAAGGTGCAGTGACGCAAGCAATGCCATTGGGCGCGGCGCTGCCGGGGGCCAGCGTGCGGGTGCTGGACGATGTGCTCAACGTGCTGCCCGCGCGCGTCGCTGGCGAACTTTACATTGGCGGTGACAGCCTGGCGCAAGGCTATCTGGACCAGGCGGCCCTGACCGCCGAGCGTTTCGTGCCCGACCCGTTTGGCGCACCGGGCACCCGCCTGTACCGCAGCGGTGACCGCGTGCAGCGCGACAACGCAGGCTTGCTGCACTTCCTCGGACGTGCCGACGACCAGGTGAAGATCCGTGGCTATCGTGTCGAGCCAGGGGAGGTCGGCCGCGTGCTGCGCGGCTTGGCGGGCGTGCATGACGCGGTGGTGCTGGCCGTCCCGCAAGGGGATGACGCAGCGCAGCTGCAACTGGTCGGCTGGTGCGTGCCGGGCACACCCCAGCTGAGCGTCGAGGCCCTGCGCGAGCAGTTGCAGGCGCTGCTGCCGGACTACCTGGTACCCGCTCATCTGCTGTTGCTGGAGCGCCTGCCGCTGACCGCCAACGGCAAGCTGGACCGTCGTGCACTGCCGCTACCGCAGGTGCAACTCAAGCGCCATGTCGCCGCCAGCACACCGCTGGAGGAGCAACTGCTGGCCATCTGGCAAGCGGTGCTCAAGCGTGACGACATCGGCGTCGAAGACAACTTCTTCGAGCTGGGTGGCGACTCCATCCTCAGCCTGCAGATCATCGCCCGGGCCAAGCGTCAGGGCATCAAGCTGAGCCCGCGCCAGCTGTTCGAGAAGCAGACCATCGCCCAGCTGGCCCAGGTCGCCAAGGTGGCCCCCGTGCCGGCCAAGCCAGCTGCGGTTGCGCAGGTCAGCGGTGCCATGCCGCTGCTACCGGTGCAGGCGCGCTTCTTCGAGCTGGCCCTGAACCAACCTGGGCACTACAACCAGGCGGTCATGCTGCAGCCACGCCAGGCGCTGACGGCGAACATCGTCGAACAGGCCCTGGCGCTATTGGTCAACCAGCACGACGCACTGCGCCTGGCCTTCAACAAGGCGCACGGCAGCTGGCATGCCGAATACCGTGCGGGCATACCAGGCGCAATGCTCTGGCATCGCCAGGCGGCCGATGCCGCGCAACTGCAGGCCATCGCCGAAGAAGCACAGGGCAGCCTCGATCTCGCGCAAGGGCCGCTGCTGCGCGCCGTGCTGTGCGACCTCGCCGACGGTGGGCAGCGCCTGCTGCTGGTGATTCATCACCTGGTGGTCGACGGTGTGTCCTGGCGGGTGCTGCTGGAAGACCTGGAGCAGGCCTGCGTCGCCCTGTTGGCCGGGCGCACACCCGCGTTGGCGGAGAAGGGCACGGCATTCAAGGCTTGGGCCGAGCGCCTGGTAGGCTGGGCCCAGGCGCCTGCCCGTGATGCAGAGCTGGCCTACTGGCAAGCGACCCTCGCGGGGCAGACCGGCGACCTGCCGGCGGCACGCCGCGACGCCGGGCTGCAGGTGCGCCACGCCCGCACCGTGCGCTGCCGGCTGGATGCCGACACCACGCAAAGCCTGCTGCAACAGGCGCCAGCGGCCTACCGCACGCAAGTCAACGACCTGCTGCTGACCGCCCTGGCGCGGGTGCTGTGCCGCTGGACCGGGCAGGGCAGTGCGCTGGTCCAGCTGGAAGGCCACGGCCGTGAGGACCTGTTCGACGGCGTGGACCTGAGCCGAACCGTGGGCTGGTTCACCAGCCTGTTCCCGGTGGCGCTGACCCCCGCCGACGACCTGGCCGGCTCGCTCAAGGCCATCAAGGAGCAGTTGCGTGGCGTGCCAGGGCGCGGCATCGGCCATGGTGTGCTGCGTTACCTCGGCAGCCCGGCGCAGCAGGCGGCGTTGCAAGCGCTGCCGCCAGCGCGGGTGACCTTCAACTACCTTGGCCAGTTCGACCAGGGCTTCGGCGAAGACCGGCTGTTCGCACCTGCCCTGGAAAGTGTTGGCGCCACCCAGGCGGCCGATGCGCCACTGGGCAACTGGCTGAGCGTCAACGGCCAGGTACTGGGCGGTGAACTAGAGCTCGGCTTTACCTTCAGCCAGGCGATGTTCGACGAGCCGATGATCGCTGGCCTGGCCGACGACTATGCCCGTGAGCTGGCCGCGCTGGTCGCCCACTGTCTCGACAGCCAGGCCGGCGGCGCCACCCCGGCTGACTTCCCGCTGGCCGGCCTGACCCAGGCGCAGCTGGATGCGCTGCCGGTCGACCTGCGCCAGGTCGAGAACATCTACCCGCTGGCTCCGATGCAGGAAGGCATGCTGTTCCACAGCCTGTACGACGGCCAGGCCAGCAGCTACGTCAACCGCCTGCGCCTGGATCTCGACGACCTCGACCCCGAGCGCTTCATCCAGGCCTGGCAGCAGGCGCTGGACCAGCACGAATCGCTGCGTGCCGGGTTTGCCTGGGAGCAGGGCCTGGAAGCGCCACGCCAAGTGGTACTGCGCCACGTTCAGCTGCCGGTCGAACGCTTCGACTGGGCTGGCGAGGCCGATATCGACGCACGCCTCGAAGCGCTGGCGCAGGCCGAGCAGGCACGTGTCTTCGAGCTTGGCCAGGCGCCGCTGCTGCGCCTGGTACTGGTGCGCACCGGGCCGCAGCGCCATCACCTGATTTACACCAGCCACCACATCCTGATGGACGGCTGGAGCAATTCGTTGCTCTTTGCCGCCGTGATGCAGGCCTATTCGGGGCAGCCTGCCGCGCTGGCGCAGGCCACCCGCAGCGACTACCTCGGCTGGTTGCAGCAGCAGGACCGCGCCGCTGCCGAGGCCTTCTGGAAGGCCCAACTGCTCGACCTGGACGGCCCGACACTGCTCGGCGGCACACGTGATGCCAATGAAGCCGGGCAGGGCGCCGTAGTGCTGGAGCTGGGCGAGCCATTGAGCCAGGCCCTGAAGCACTTTGCGCAGGCCCAGCAAGTCACCCTCAACAGCGTGCTGCAGGCCGCCTGGGCGCTACTGTTGCAGCGCCGTACCGGCCAGCGTCGGCCCTGCTTCGGCGCCACCGTGTCCGGGCGCCCGGCGGAGTTGCCGGGGATAGAGCAGCAACTTGGCCTGTTCATCAATACCCTGCCGGTGGCCGCCGAGCCGCAAGGGCCGATGCCGGTCGCCGACTGGGTGCGTGAGGTGCAGGCACTCAACCTGCGCCTGCGCGAGTACGAGTACCTGCCGCTGTATGCCATCCAGGCGGCGGCCGGGCGCCATGGCGAGGCGTTGTTCGACAGCCTGCTGGTGTTCGAGAACTATCCACTGGCCCAGAGCCTGTCGGACAGCAGTGCCGGGTTGCGTCTGTCTGGCCTGGACTATCAGGAATACAGCGGCTACCCGCTGACCCTGATTGCTGAAGCGCGGGATCGGATGCAACTGACCTTCGCCTACCAGCGCCAGGTTTTCGGCCATGCACAGGTACAGCAAATGGCGGCCGAGCTGCGCCATCTACTGCAAGGTTTCGCCAGTGCGCCGTACGCCTTGCTGGGCAGTTTCGAGCTGATCGACGCAGAGGCTCATTCGCGAATTGTGAAGGGTTGGAATGCCACGGCACGGGACTACCCAGGTTCGCCGTACGTGCACCAGCTGTTCGAACAGCAAGCCGCCCGCCAGCCGCAGGCGCCGGCACTGACCTTCGCCGACCACACCTTGAGCTACGCCGACCTGAATGCCGAGGCCAACCGCCTGGCTCAGTATCTGCGCGGCATGGGCGTCGGCCCGGACGTGCTGGTGGGCATCGCCGCCGAGCGCTCGGTGGAAATGGTCGTCGGCTTGCTGGCGATCCTCAAGGCCGGTGGCGCCTATGTGCCGCTGGACCCGGAATACCCGCAAGACCGCCTGGCCTACATGTTCGAAGACAGCGGCATAGCCTTGCTGCTGACCCAGTCGCACCTGCGCGACAGCCTGCCGATCCCGGGCGGGCTGGCGGTGCTCGATCTGGATCGGGCCGAGGCCTGGAATACCCTGGAGGCGCACAACCCGGCCGTAGAACTGCACCCGGAAAACCTCGCCTATGTCATCTACACCTCCGGCTCCACCGGCAAGCCGAAGGGCGCAGGCAACCGCCATGTCGCCTTGCATAACCGCCTGGCCTGGATGCAGGAGGCGTATCAGCTCACTACCAATGACAGCGTGCTGCAGAAAACGCCATTCAGCTTCGACGTGTCGGTGTGGGAGTTCTTCTGGCCGCTGATGGAAGGCGCACGCCTGGTCATGGCGCTGCCGGGTGATCACCGCGATCCGGCACGCCTGGCCGAGCTGATCACCCGCGAACAGATCAGCACGCTGCACTTCGTGCCGTCGATGCTGCAAGCCTTCGTCGGCGACGAAAACGCCGCCCGCTGCACCTCGCTGCAACGCATCATCTGCTCCGGCGAAGCACTGCCCGTGGAACTGCAACGCCAGGCCCTGGCGCTGCTGCCGCAGAGCGGGCTGTACAACCTGTACGGCCCGACCGAAGCGGCCATCGACGTCACCCACTGGGCCTGCGTCGACGAGGGCAAGGATGCGGTGCCGATCGGCCAGCCGATCGCCAACCTGCAAACCTACGTGCTGGACGGCGAACTGAATCCGGTCAGCCCGGGCGTGACAGGCGAGTTGTACCTGGGCGGCGTCGGCCTGGCCCGGGGTTATCACCGTCGCCCATCGCTGACCGCCGAGCGCTTCGTCACCAGCCCGTACGGCACTAGGCAGCGGCTGTACCGCACCGGCGACCTGGCGCGCCAGCGCGAGGACGGCGTGATCGAGTACGTCGGGCGTATCGACCACCAGGTGAAGATCCGCGGCCTGCGCATCGAACTGGGCGAGATCGAAGCACGCTTGCAAGAGCAGGACGCAGTGCGTGAAGCGGTGGTGGTGGCTGCCGAAGGGCAACTGGTGGCGTATCTGGTGGCCGAACAAGCCGACAGCCTGGCGGCAGTCAAGGCGCACCTGGCGGCCGTGCTGCCGGACTACATGGTGCCCGCGCAGTGGGTGCTGCTCGAACAGATGCCGCTGTCGCCCAACGGCAAGCTGGACCGCAAGGCACTGCCGAAACCGGAGCTGGGCCAGTCCCGGCGCGAGTACCTGGCGCCGCAGAGCGAACTGGAGCAGCGCCTGGCCGGCATCTGGCAGGAGGTGCTCAAAGTCGAGCGGGTCGGCCTCAATGACAACTTCTTCGAACTGGGCGGACATTCGTTGCTGATGGTGCGCCTGGTTTCCCGAATCAAGACCGAGTTCTCCGTCGAATTGCCGATCCAGGACGCCTACCTCGCCGACGACCTCGGCGCCTTGGCCGTCCTGGTGACAGGTAGCGCGGGCCCGGCAGAACAAGATTACGACGCCATTTTTGACGCCTTGGACAAATTGGAGGCATTTGATGCTTAAGCAAGGGACCCAACAGGGCAATGAGCTGGTCCAGCGGATCAGCGGGCTGGGCCACGACAAGCGTGTGGCCCTGTTCAAGCGCCTGCTGGAGAAAGGCATCGACCCGGGCCGGCTGCCTATCGTGGCGTTGGCTGAAGGCGACGTGCCACGCCTTTCCCATGCCCAGCAACGCCAGTGGTTCCTCTGGCAGCTGGACCCACAGAGTGCCGCGTACAACATGCCGGCAGCGCTGCGCCTTGAAGGCACGCTGGACCTTGCCGCCCTGCAGAGCAGCTTCGATGCGCTGGTGGCGCGGCACACGCCACTGCGCACTACCTTCGAGGCAAGCGAGGGTGAGCCACTGCAGCGTATCCACGCTGCAGGACCGGTGGCGATCGAACGCGTGGCCTTGCCGGGTGCCGACGACCAGGCCATTGCCGAAGCGGTGAGCCGTGAAGGGGGGCGCCCCTTCGACTTGCAGCGTGGCCCGTTGCTGCGGGTGCTGCTGCTGGAAATCGGCGCGGCGGACCGGGTGCTGGTCATGACCCAGCACCACATCGTCTCCGATGGCTGGTCGATGCAGGTCATGATCGCCGAGTTGATCCAGCTCTATCAGGCTACCTGTGAAGGTCGCGAGGCCAAGCTCCCGGCGTTGGCCATCCAGTACGCCGACTTCGCTGCCTGGCAGCGTCAGCTGCTCGAAGCGGGCGCGGGGCCGCGGCAGCTGGCCTACTGGACCGAGCAATTGAGCAATGCCCCTGCGGTGCTGGAACTGCCCACCGACCGGCCACGCCCGGCCGTCCCCAGCCATCGTGGCCAGGCAGTGACCGGCACGCTGGACGAGCCGTTACGCCAACGCCTGGTTGCCCTGGCACAGGCGCACGGCTGCACGTTGTCGATGGTGCTGCTGGCGTCGTTCCAGCTGCTGCTGCGTCGCTACAGCGGCCAGAGCGATGTTTGCGTGGGCATGCCGTCGGCGGGGCGCAACCGGCAGGAAGTGGAGCCACTGACGGGCTTCTTCGTCAACACCCTGGTGTTGCGCGGCCGGCTTGAAGATGGCCTGAGCACCGCGCAGCTGCTGCACCACACACGCGCCACCCTGCTCGCCGCCCAGGCCAACCAGGACCTGCCTTTCGAAGCGCTGGTCGATAGCCTGGTGGCGCACCGCGACCTCAGCCACAACCCGCTGTTCCAGGTCATGTTCAACCACCAGGTGCTGGGCGATGGCCTGGGCACCACGGCGCTTGCCGGCTTGTCGCTGAGCCTGTTGCCAGCGCCGACATCGCGAGCCAAGTTCGACCTGGCGCTGGACACGCAGGAGCATGGCGGCCAGCTCAGTGCCAGCCTGACTTACGCCACTGACCTGTTCGATACGGCTACCGCCGCGAAGATGTTCGCGCACTGGCAGAACCTCTTGCGGCGCATGACCGCCGAGCCTGGCAAACCGATCGCCGAGTTGTGCATGCTCAGCGAAGACGAGCGCAACTGGCAGCTTGTGGATTTGAACCCCGGCCTCGGCCAGCCGGCCGAAATACGCACCGTGCATGGCCTGATCCAGCAACAGGCCCAGCTGCGCCCGACTGCCCCGGCCCTGGTCGTGGCGGGCAGGCAGCTCGATTACCAGCAACTCAACCAGTGGGCCAACCGGCTGGCTGCGCGCCTGCACGAGGCGGGCGTAGGCCCTGAGGTACGCGTGGGGATCGCACTGGAACGCTCGGTCGAAATGCTGGTCGCATTGCTGGCCGTGCTCAAGGCTGGCGGTGCCTATGTGCCGCTGGACCCGACCCACCCGCGTGAGCGGTTGCGCTACATGATCGAGGACAGCGGCGTTGCCCTGGTGCTGGCCCAGCCGCATCTGCTGGCCGAACTACCGCTACCGGCTAGCGTCGAGGTGTTGCCGGTCAGCGCTGATGGCGCCGAGCTGCAAGGTTACTCGGCGCACGATGTCGATTATCCGGTGGCGGCGGACAACCTGGCCTATCTGATCTACACCTCCGGCTCTACCGGCCGGCCGAAGGGCGTGGCGGTCACCCATGGCCCGCTGGCCATGCACTGCCTGGCCATTGCCGAACGCTACGGCATGACCCCAGAGGATCGCGAGCTGCAGTTTGCCTCGATCAACTTCGACGGCGCCCACGAGCGCTGGCTGGTGCCGCTGGTTTCCGGTTCGATGCTGATGCTGCGCGACAACGAAGCCTGGGATGTCGAGCGCAGCGCACGTGAGATTGCCGAGCATGGCATCACCATCACCTGCTTCACACCAAGCTACCTGCAGCAATTGGCCGAGCACCTGGGCGAGGCGAGGGCAGACCTGCCCATCCGCTCCTACACCGTGGGCGGCGAAGGTACCAGTCGCGCCACCTTCGAGCAGATCCAGCAGGTGCTGCGCACACCGCGCATCATCAATGGCTATGGCCCGACAGAGACTGTGATCACACCGTTGCTGTGGGCGGTCCACCTGGGCAGCGGATTCGATGCGCAGTACATGCCGGTGGGCACGCCCGTCGGCGCGCGTTCAGCCTATGTGTTGGGCAGCGACCTGCAGCTGCTGCCTGCAGGCGTGCCTGGCGAACTGTATATCGGCGGGGAAGGGTTGGCGCGCGGTTATCACCAGCGCCCTGGCCTGACCGCCGAGCGCTTCGTCGCCGACCCGTTCGGCCCGCCAGGCGGCCGCCTTTACCGGACAGGCGACCTGGTGCGTCTACGCCAGGACGGCGTGGTCGAGTACCTTGGTCGGGTGGATCATCAGGTCAAGGTGCGTGGTTTCCGCATCGAGCTGGGCGAGGTGGAATCGTGCCTGATGGGCATGGAGCAAGTGCGCGAAGCGGTGGTCGCCGTGGCGGGCGAAGGGCGTGGTTCGCGCCTGGTGGCCTACCTGGTGCTGGCGCCGGGGTTGCAGTGGGATGCCGCGTTGCGCGGCCAGGTGCTCGCTCGACTTCGCCAAGCCTTGCCGGAGTACATGGTGCCTGCCCACCTGCTGGTGTTGCCGGCCATGCCACTGAACCCCAACGGCAAGCTCGACCGCCATGCCTTGCCAGCCCCCGCGCTGGACCGCTCCGAGCATTATCGGGCGCCGGTCACCCCGTTGGAGGTGAGCCTGGCGAAGCTCTGGGGCGAGCTGCTGGAGGTGGAAGAGGTCGGGCTCGATGACAGCTTCTTCGAGCTGGGCGGCAACTCCCTGCTGGCCATGGAACTGGTGCGCCGGGTGCGGGTGGCAGCGCTGGACGGCTTCAGCATGAGCCTGCGCGACCTGATGACCACGCCGCGTATCGGCGAGTTGGTCGGGCGCCTGCAAAGCACTGCCAGCCAGACCCCGATGTTATTGCTGAACACCCCGGTGCCAGGCGCCACACCGCTGTTCTGCCTGCATGGCGTGCATGGCTCGGTATTCGACTACCTGCCGTTGGCCAGGGGCCTGCAGCCGCAGTGGGCGGTGCACGGCATCCAGTGCCGGATGCTGTTCAATGCAGACTGGGTCGACGCGGATGTCGAGTCCATGGCGGTCGACTACTGCGATTACATCCGCGCTGTGCAGCCGCTGGGGCCGTACTGCCTGCTTGGCTGGTCGCTGGGCGGTGCCCTGGCGCTCCAGGTGGCGCGTGAGCTGGAGGCGCAGGGGCAGGTTGTGGCCTTCGTCGGGCTGCTGGACAGCTATTTGCCCCAGGCCGATCAGCAACAGCCGTGGGATGAGCGCTTGCTGAACCTGCTGCTGGCGCTGGGCGCTGATGAGAGCGCCAGCCGGGCGCTGTGCAGTGGTTGGCAGGGGCCCGAAAAGGACCAGCAACTGCTGCTCGGTGAGCCAATGGAAAGCGTACTGGGCAACCTGTCGGCGCCGGTGCTGGCCACCCTCGCCATCGGCGAACGGGTGGCCTTCGTGCGTACCACGCTGCAGCTGGACCGCGTGGCGATGGCCATGAAGGATCTGCCAGGCACTCGGGTGAAACCTACCTGCTGGTGGGCGGCAGGGCGCGAAGAGGCGGCGCGGTCGAGCCTCGATGCTCACTACGGCACTGCACTGCGGCATCTGAATAGCGACCGTGGCCATTTCGACCTGCCGCAGGATGGGCAACTGATCGAGGCGGTGGCCGGGCAACTGCAGGGTATCGAGGTCGAGCGCCAGGAGGCGGCATTCGAGGTTTGACATTCAACGCCCAGCACGAAAAAAAGCCCCCTGGCGCATCACGCCAGGGGGCTTTTTCATACCGTCAGCTTCAGAAATCGGCTTTGAGCGTCACGGTGTAGTTGCGAGGTTCGCCATACACGTTGCTCGCGTTCAGCCAGCCGATGGAGGAGTAGTACTTCTTGTCGAACAGGTTGTTGCCGTTGAGGGCGACGCTGAAGTTCTGGTTGATCTGGTACGCCACGCGGGCGTTCCAGATGGCATACCCGGCCTGCTCGATCTTGTCGATGCCGTTGGTGCCACCCTGGTTGGTGTTGTGGTTCTTGCTCTGGATGCTGGCGCCGGCACCGACGGTCCACTGGTTCAGCTCGCCAGGCAGGTTGTAGTCGCCCCAGAAGCGCAGCAGGTGGCGCGGGGTGTAGCTGTTGAAGGTTGCGCCGGAAGCCGTGCTGCCATCACCCGGGTCGTTGAGAAACTTGGTCGAGGTGTAGGTATAACCGGCAAACAGCTGCAGGCCGGCCAGCACTTCGCCGCTGATTTCCGCATCGAAGCCCTCGGCGCGCACCTTGCCGCCGGCTACGTAGCAGTTGGTTTCACCGTCCTGTCCGCACTGCGAGGCGTAATCGTACTGGGCGCGGTTTTCCTGGTCGACGCGGAACACCGCGAAGCTGGTGTTGACCCGGCCATCCAGCAGTTCGCCCTTCAGGCCGAGCTCATAGTTGGAGCCTTCGATCGGCTTGAGAGGGGCGAGGTCTGAGGTCAGTTCGGTCTGCGGCTTGAAGATGTCGGCGTAGCTGACGTAGGCCGACCACTGATCGTTCAACGCGTAGATGAAGCCACCGTACGGGGTGACTTCACCGGTTTCCTTGGCGTGCGAAGGGTCTGGCGATGTGGTGGTGAAGCGCGTCAGTTCATAGTCGTACTTGTAGTTGCTGACCCGTGCGCCGAGCACCAGGGTCAGCGGGTCGATCAGCTTGTAGCGCATCACGCCGTACACGCCGTTCTGGCGAATCTTGGCCTTGGAAACACCGGCATAGGTGGTGCTGAGCATTTCATCCAGAGTGGGTTCGCGAGGCGAGACCGGGTCGTAGATGTTCATCGGGCCGAGGTTGAGCAGGCCGCCTTGCAGGTCGTCGGTGCGCAGGTCGCTGGCGTTGGCACCCACCACCACCTCGTGCTCCAGGCCGAAGGCGCGCCACTTGCCGGTGAGGTTGATGTCGGCGCCCTGGTTGATGTTCTCGAAGTCGTACAGGTAGGCGCGCGACTGCATGCCGTTGCCGGTTGCCGGGTCGACGGCGCCACGGCCGAAGCTGTAGAAAATGTCGTTGGTTTCGCGGATGTAGCTGCCGGAGGCCTTCAGGCGCCAGTCTTCGTTGAAGTCGTGGGTGATGTCGGCGAAGTAGGTGGTCTGCTTGTTGTTCCACTTGTTCCAGTCGGCACCGGTGAAGGTGGAGCGGCCGACGTTCACCGCGCTGCCGTCCTTGTTGCGCGGCAGGCCGCCGAAGTAGGGCGTGGAGTGCAGGTCTTCGACGCTGGCGCCGGCGGCGATCGTGGTGGAATCGGTGAGGTCGTATTCGAGAATCCCGTACAACACGTTCTTGCGGCTTTCTGCCGTGTCGTAGAAGTAGTCGCGGTCCTCATGACCGGCGACCAGGCGCCCGCGCAGCCTGCCGTCGGATGTCAGCGGGCCGCTGGCGTCGATGGTCTGGCGATAAGTATCCCAGGAGCCGGCACTGGCCGTGACCGACAGCGAGGGTACGGCCTTGGGGCGTTTGCGCACCAGGTTGATGGCGGCGCCAGGGTTGCCGCTGCCTTGCAGCAGGCCGTTGGCACCGCGCAGGATCTCGACGCGGTCGTACAGCAGGGTGTCGGAGGTGAAGCTGCTGCCGATGCCGTAGTAGCGGCGGTCCAGCGGCACGCCGTCGTACTGGATGGTCTCCACCTCGAAGCCGCGCGAGTAGATGTACTTGCCGCCGGACGGGCTCTGGTAAGTGGTGATGCCGGTGGTCTTTTCCAGCACCTGGTCGAGGGTGTCGAGGCGCTGGTCGTCCATCGCCTTGCGGGTGACCACGCTGACCGACTGCGGGATGTCCTTGAGGCGGTGGGTGCCCTTGCCGATGGTCACCGCGTTGGACGTGTAGCTCCCCGAGTCCTCGGTGGTGGCATCGAACTGACGCCCGGAGATGTTCACCGGGTCCAGGTTCAGGGCGGAAGCGTCAGCCGGCCCGCTCAGGGTGATGGTGTGGCCATCGAGCTGGTAGGTCAGGCCGCTGTCGCGCAGCAGCAGGCGCAGGGCCTGTTCGGGCTCCATGTTGCCCTTGACCGCAGGCGCCGGGGTGTTGTGCACCGCGTCCGGGCTATACAGCAGCTGCAGATTGGCCTGCTTGGCCAGGGTGTTGAGTGCCCCCACCAGCCCTTGCGAAGGGATATCCAGCGCGACCGGCTCGGCTTGCGCTGCCATGGACGCTACCAGCGCGCAGGCCAGCAGCGACGGTGGGAGAATGGCCAGGGTTTTCCTGCGAACCGCCCGGGCGAGCGGCGAAAGCGTGGTAATGGTCATGCGGATACTCAGTGTTAGCAGATAGATTACTTATGAGTTTTATTTGCATTTATGTAACGTGCCGGCTCCCCATAACCGGAAAAATCAATGTGAAAATTCAGTGATTTGTTCTTCCACCCGTTTGCCGTCGCGCAGACGCAGCAGGTGGTCGGCCACGTCGAAATAGCGGTCGTCGTGGCTGATGACGATGATGGTCTTGCCCAGGCGCTTCAGTTCCGGCAGCAGTTCGGTGTAGAAAATGCGCCGGAAGGTCGGGTCCTGGTCGGCGGCCCATTCGTCGAACACCAGTACCGGGCGCTTCTCCAGCCAGGCGTTGACCAGCGCCAGGCGCTTGCGCTGGCCGGTGGACAGGTCGGTGGTGGTGAAGGCGCCATCGCGGATCTGCACCTTGTGGGCGATCTCCAGGCGTTGCAGGTACTTGCCGGCGTCCTCGGGCAGGGCCTGGCCGTCCTGCAGCAGGTCATCGAACAGGTAGTAATCGGCGAACACCGTGGTGAACAGCTGGCGGTAGTCGTCGCGGTTGCTGGCGGTGACAGGTTCGCCGTCGAGCACGATCTCGCCTTCATGGGGGGCGTACAGGCCCAGCAGCAACTTGATCAGCGTGGTCTTGCCGCAACCGTTCTCGCCGACGATGAACAGGATGTCACCCTGTTCGACCCGCAGGTTGATCGGCCCCAGGGCAAACGGCGCGGCGCCGTTCACCGGCGGGAAGGCGAAGCGCACATTGCGCAGTTCGAGGGTGCGAATCTGCCGGTCAGGGACTTCAGGGGCGTCGAGCAACAGGTGCGGCTCGGGCGACGAGAACTGGGTCGACAGCTCGGCAATGCGGCGGAAGGCGATTTGTGCGCGGCTGACGATGGGCAGGGTCGAGACCAGGTGCTCCAGTGGCCCTTTCATGAACAGCAGCACCAGCACGAACCCGCTGGTGACCTTGGGGTCGGTGATCAGTTCGGCCTGTTGCAGGGCCAGCACCAGGCCGATGACCACGAAGAACAGCATCGAGCCGAGGCTCTTGGCAACCACGAAGATGTTGATCGAGCGGATATGGGTATCGCGAATGAAGTTGGCGGTGCGGCTGATGCGCCCGTCGAACATGCGCTGACGACGCGGGCGGCTGATGCGCAGCTCCTTGGCCCCAGAGGCGACGCCGCTATAGTGCCGCTGCATTTCGTCTTCTGCCTCGCGGGCGGCGTGGAAGCCGCGGATGCCGCGCACGCGGGCGATGTATTGCACGGCGGTGCCGATCAGGATGGCGCAGGCAGTGATCAGGAACATCGGCCAGGACAACTGGGCCAGGTAGCCCAGGCACCCCAGGGTCACCGACAGGGAAATGGCCAGCGGCGCAAAGGCAAAGGCGAAGTCGCTGATGGTGTCGACGTCGTGGGTCAGCACCGGAATCAGGCGGTGGCTACGGTAGCGCTCGATCTGCTCGATGGGGGCGCTGAGCACCTTTTCGCCAAGGTCGCGGCGCAGCCGGGCGATCACATGCTGGCCGACATAGTTGGTGCCGATGTCCGAGGCGATCGAGGCGCACAGGGCGAGCAGGCAGATGCCGGCGAACGCCAGCACCACGCCCCAGGTGATGGCGCCGGGGGCATGCAGCAGGTTGTTGATGTTGGCGAGCAGCAAGGTGATGCACAGGCCGCCGACGATCCCCAGCACGACGGCCAGGGCGACGATCAGTCGGTAAGGCTTGAGCAGGCCGAGGAGTTCGCGGAGTGCGCCAGGGGTCGATCGGTTCATGGTGAATTCCTGGTGGGTACGCGGATGCGGTTTTGGCGCTGCGCGCGGCGAGCACCGTGTGGGCGGGTTGCCCAGTGAGAAGACGTGTGAGGGGGGCTGTTATTTAGCCGGCCCGGGCCGTGCGCCCGGGCCAGTCAGGTACTGAGCAGCAGGGTTTCGCTCAGAGTTCGCGCGCTACCCGGAAACCCAGCCAGTCGCCGCGCACATAGGGTTCGCGATAGTTGCGGTTGCCAGAGCGGGAGAACACCGGCGCTTCGCTGTAGTCGTTGCCGCGTATGTGGTTGTACTCGCAGCTCGCCTCCATCCAGGCACTGCCATCGACCGGGGCACCGACATAGTTGTCGTGCCGACAGTCGGCGACCCATTCGTAGACGTTGCCGTGCATGTCGTACAGGCCGAAGGAGTTGGCCGGGAAGCTGCCGGCGGGCGAGGTGTAGTTGTAGCCGTCGGCGGCGCCATAGGTGTTGGCATGTTTGGCGATGCTGTATTCCTTGCCTTCATCGAAGGGGAACGGGAACGGGCCGCTGGTACCTGCCCGAGCACCGTATTCGCGCTCGGCTTCGCTGAGCATGCGGTAGTGCTTGCCAGTCTTCTTCGACAGCCAGGCGACGTAGGCCTTCACCTCGTCATAGCTGATGCACACCGCCGGCTGGTCGGGGCCTTGCGGGTAGCTGGGCTTGCCGTTGGTGCAACGGCGGCCGGGGCGGTCGTCGCCGTCGGGGAGGGTGACCTTGGCCTCGTGCTGCCAGGCCTGCATCTGTTTGGCCTGCACCTGGAACTGGCTGATGGCGAAGGGCTTGGCGAAGGTCACGGTGTGCATCGGGCCTTCGTCCGGCTGGCGGCCGACTTCGTCGTCGGGTACGCCCATGGTGAAACTGCCGGCCGGCAGCACGACCATCTTGGGGCAATCCTTGCAGTCCTTGAACGTCTTGCCAGGTGCGTGCGCGTCGGCGGCGAAGGCTGGGGCGCTGGCGAGCAGGGCGGCCACCAGGGCCAGGGGCTGGAACATGTGCATGGCGGTTCTCTTGAAAGGCAAAAGGTCAGGCGAGTTGTGGGGCGAGGATGGCCATCACCCGGTCGATCTCGGCTTCGTCGTTGAGCAGGCTCGGGGCCAGACGCACCACCGGGCCGACGTCACGGTCCACGGCGTCGCTGATCACCTTGTTGGCCATCAGGTGGCGGGCGACGGCGTCACACTCGCGGCCCTCGACGCGCAAGAAGGTGAAGCCTGCGGACAGCTGGCTGCTGCGCGGCGTCACCAACTGCACCTTGGGGTGCTCGGCGAGGCGCTGCTTGAGGTAGTCGTTGAGCTGGTGCACGCGCGCCTGGACATCGGCCTTGCCCAGTTGCAGGTGCAGTTCGAACGCCTTGCCCAGGGCCAGGCGATGGTCGAAGGCGTGGTAGCCACCGGGGGTCATCAAGGTGCCGAAGTTCTCGCCCTTGGTGAAGGTCGGCAGGCTGGGCACCAGGTACGGTTGCGGCTTTTCTTCGCGGGCGATGATCACGCCGGTGCCGCGTGGACCGAACAGCCACTTGTGGGTGCCGGCGATGAAGTAGTCGCAGTTGAAGTCGGCGAAGGTTACGTCTTCGATGCCGAAGCCGTGCACGCCGTCGACCACGTAGATGATCCGGTCCTGCTCGTCGCGGCTTTGGTTGAAGGTTTTCACCAGTTCGCCGACTTCGCGGATCGGCAGCTTGACGCCGCTGCCGGACTGCACCCAGGTCATGCCCAGCACGCGGGTTTCCGGGCGGATGGCTTGGCGAATATTGCCGAGCATTTCGTCCACCGAAGCCAGCTGTGGCTCCTTGAACAGCGTCACGCGGCGTACCTGGGTGCCCATCAGCTGCTCGCGGTAGGCCAGGCGGGTGTTGGTGGAATAGTGCTCGTGGGCGCTGACCAGGATCTCTTTGCCCGGCGCCACCTGCAGGCCGCCGTAGATCATCGACAAACCTTCGGTGGTGCTGCCGGTCAGGGCCACTTGACCTGGTTGCACGCCGAAGTAGCGACCGGCCCAGGCGCGCACGTCATTTTCATAGCCCCAGAGCTCTTCGCGGTCCCAGTCGACCATCTCGCCCGGGTTCTGGTCCAGCCGCGCACGGAAGCGGGCGATGGCCTCGCTGACCACGCGGGGGTGGGACGCCAGCAGGAAGTTGCAGAAGTGCAGGTAGGCCGGGTCCAGGTCGAACTGCTGGCGCAGGGCCTGCCATTTGCCCTGGCCGGTTTTTGCCGCAGGCGTGGCTGCCAGTGCGGTCTGGGCGAAGCTGCCAGTCAGGGGCAGGGCGGCAGCGAGCAGGCCGGCCTGCTTGAGAAAGCGGCGACGGTCGTTCATCAACCACGCTCCGCTTGAGTGTTAGTAGCCGGCTTGGCCAGGCGCTGCACCTCTTCCCACACACGCAGGAAGTTGCCACCCCATAGCTTGGCGATGTCGGCGTCGGAGTAGCCGCGCTGGATCAGTTCGGCGGTGACATTGCGTGACTCGCCGACATTCATCCAGCCGGTGACGCCGCCACCGTCGTTGAAGTCGGAGGCGATGCCAACATGGTCGATGCCGATCTTGCGCACCGTGTAGTCGATGGCGTCGACCATGTCCTTGACCGTGGCGCGGGGCTCTTCATCGAGGATGGCGTAGAGCGCGCTGGCGTACTCGCCGAACTTCTTCTCGGGCCAGATGGAGATGATCGCGTCACCCGGCATCAAGGCGTTGGCCAGGCCGTTCAGCGGCTGCAGGTCGAAGCGCTTGCGCAGGGCATTGAGCTTGTCCAGGGTGCCATGGCTCAGGGGCTTGAGGTAAGCCGGGAAGCCCACCACCTGCACCACGCCGCCGCTGTGCTTGATTGCTTGCAGCTCGTGGTCGCTGAGGTTGCGCGGGATGTCCACCAGCGCACGCGGTGCGGAGTGGGAGGCGACCATCGGCGCGCGGCTCAGGCGGGCAACGTCTTCCAGGGCCAGGGTGGACATCTGCGACACGTCGATGATCACGCCAAGGTCGTTGAGCCGGCCCACAGCCTGCTCACCCAGCGGCGACAGGCCACCGAAGGCGTCGGGGGTGTCGTTGAGGAACGGCAGCGGGCGCGAGGAGTCGGCCCAGGCGTTGTTGCCCACGTAGCTGAAGCCGAACATGCGCATGCCGCGGGCGGCCCAGGTGTCCAGGGCATTGAGGTCGTGGCCCAGCGGGTAGGCATTGAGCATGCTGAGGAAGATCGCGAACTTGCCTTCGCCGTGCAGGCGGCGAAAATCTGCTGGGGTGTAGGCGATGGCGACCTGGTTGGGGTAGTCGCGCACCATGCCAGTGAGGATCTTGTAACGCATCTCCTGCTGCTGGCGCGCTTCGTCGACGAAGGCGGCGGTCGGGCGATGGGGCGCGTTGTCGCCGTTCCAGATTTCCGGCCAGCCGAAGATCGTCAGCGCCGCACCGGAGAGCCGGCCGCGGCCGGCCTTGACCAGGTCGAACTGGCCACTGCCATCCTTGTCGGCCTCCTTGCCTTCGGTGCCGAAGTTCAGCGGCACGGTGATGTGGCTGTCGAAGGAGATGATGCGCTCCTGAAGTTCCTCTGCATGTTTCATTACCTCACGCGGGTAACCGGCCGGCAGGTAGATGAAGAAGTACCAGGCCGCGGCGCCCGCGAGCGCGATGATCAGCGCCAGGGCAGCGAGGTAGGGGGCTTTGCGCAAGTGTGTCGTGTTCATTGCCATCCCGTTGATTGCAGGGTCGATGCGGTTGCGGCAGCCGCGATCACGGGGCTTGCCTGTCACCGAGGGACGAGCGCGACAGCGGGAAATTTAGCCGCGTGCTGCCGGTAAATTTGCCGCGCGGCATCTCGTTCTAGCTCGATAGGCGTGGCTGACACGGATACGGATGTGGCGATGAGGTTTTCCAGGCGAGGGTTCATGGTGGGGCTGGCGGTCGCCGGCGCAGCGGGTTCGGCAGCGTGGTATGCGCGCCTGCCGCGCGACTACGACGAGAAGCTCGGCAAAGATGAAGTGCAGACCCCCGGCGATGCCACGGTAGAGGCTGCCGCAGGGACTGGCGTGCGCATCGCCGACAAGCTGCGCGGCATCTGGGACATGCGCTTCACGGGCGCCGAGGCCGGCCTGGACGGCCTGCCGCTGCAGGGCGTGCAGATGCTGCTCGATGTCGGCCCGACTGGCCGCTCGCTGCGCGGCTTCATCGACGTGGCTGAACGCCTGCGCGGCAATGATCAGCCGCGCTATCGGGTGCTCGGCGAGCTGGTCGCCGCCGACGCCGGCAAGGTCCGCTGGCGCCTTGTACCGGCCGGGGCATCAGCGCCGAGCCATGAGCTGGAGGCGACCCTCGATGAGGTTTGGGCTGGCTGGGGCAATGCTGGCGCCGGCACCCTGACCGGGCGCATCCGCCGCATTGACCGGCCCCTGCTGAGCCCTGAGCCGGACAACCATTTCGTCGCCAGCAAGCGCCTCTTCCCCGAGGCACGCCAGGTCACGCCGCTGGCGCCAGCGCTGATGGCCTGGCTGAATTCCCCCGAGCACCGCCTGTTCCACCAGGTGTGGCATGCCACCCGGGACAAGTGGCACCGCCTGGACGACGACAAGCGCGATGCCCTGCGCGGTGCCGGCTGGCAACCCGGCCCGCGTGACGCCGAGCGTGGCGCGCGTGGGCGGCGCAAGCACCTCAATGGGTCTGGCGAGGACTTCTTCTTCATGCACCGGCACATGCTGGGGCATGCTCGCGGCCTGCAGCCCGACTTGCCGAACTGGGCGCAACTGCCACTGCCGTCACCGCAGCTTGAGTACGACCGACAGGGATTCATCCGCTATCAGGAAAACCATGACGGCAACTCGGTGCCGCCGGCCTGGGTCGCGGCCAATGATGAAGAGCTGAGCCAATGGCTGCATGGCATCAAGGCGGCGGAAACCTTCTTCAGCAATTTCCAGGTCTGGGAGTCGCAGTACCAGGACCCGGACTACCTCAGCCGCCTGACCCTGGGGCAGTTCGGTTCGGAAGTGGAACTGAACATCCACGACTGGCTGCACATGCGCTGGGCGACCGTCACTCGCGACCCGTCCAACGGCGCGCCGGTGATGGGTGATCGCAACCAGACGGACTACGCGGCGCGTTGGTTCAGGGAGGAAAACGACTTCCTCGGCGACCCGTTCTCGTCACACGTCAATCCGGTGTTCTGGCGTTTCCATGGTTGGATCGACGACCGCATCGAGGACTGGTTCCGGGCCCATGAGCGTGCCCACCCGGGGGAAGTGCAGCGGCGTGAGGTCAATGGTGTGTCGTGGTTTGCGCCGGGGCGTTGGGTACAGGTTGGCGACCCTTGGCTCGGGCCGATGACCCATGGGTGTGGGTGGATTTCCGATGCCGGGGCCGGGGAGATGGAGGTGGAGGCGATGAAGCTGGCGTTGCGCATTGCCTTCAGTGGCGAGCGCGATGTTGGCGACCTGCTGCGGCGTACGCCGCGCAGGCCTTGGTATGCGCGGCATATGAAGTTGCGGGAGGGGGCGTGATTTTGGGCGGGAGGGTTGTGTAACGGCTTGCAGGTGCTCGCCAAGACAGGTTCAGCGCCTGTGGGATCGAGCGCCGCCCGCGCGGCGGATCGCGAGCTTTGCTCGCTCCTACGTTTGTTTCGGGCCAGTAACGCCTGGGGCAGACGCGCGCGACCGCCTTGTTGGTACGACGCAAAATCGCGCCATACGCCAAGGAGTTCTCGCGCAAATCCCACAGGAATAATTGGCCCGAAACAAACGTAGGAGCGAGCAAAGCTCGCGATGCGCCGCGCGGGCGGCGCTCGGTCTGCCAGTCGATGCAACTGTCGTGGCGAACACCTATCAGCCTGACCCGTTACTTACAATTCCCCGCCTTACGATACCCCGCCGCCAACGCCTCGGCCTCACTGCCAAACGCCACCTGGTTCTTCTGCGAAACCTGGCTATACCCCGGGCAGCCGCTGGCCAGGTGATACACATGGCTATTGCGGTTACCGACCACCGCACCACTTGCCGCGGTGCTGGCCAGCGTCGGCTTGGCCGCCTCTTTCACTGCCGTGGTCGGCACCACAGCCGCACCCTGCGGCGTATACCCCAGCGCCCACTTGCGCTCACCGGTCACGAACGGGTTGTTGTGCCCCATGATCGCGGCAATGCGCTGATCACGCTGCTTCTCCCAGGCCGTCACCGGGTGCTGCTTGTCCCAGGCCATCAGCACCTGTTGCTGCTGGCGCGACATGCTCAGCTTGTAGCGATCGAACATGTAGAACGTGGTGCGCGCCACCAGCCCCTTCACCTCGTCGCGTGGCTCGGCGGTTTTCTGCTGGAAGTCGATCTTGGTGGTGCACTGGCCGTACTGCGGCGCAACGCCAGAGACCATGCCGTAGTTGAAGTTGCTGCGGTCACCGTTCACTTCGCCCACGGACGGGTAGAGGTTGAACAGGTCGGCCTCCATGGCACGGAAGGTCGGGTCGCTGTCGACGCACTGTTCGCGCCCGCCGTTCTGCCAGCACTGGCGCTGGTGGCCGAAGGTCCAGGCCGGGACGATGTGCTCCCACTCGGTACGCTCGGCGCGGGTCTGCAGCTTGCGGGTTTCATAACCACAGGATTTCGGGTCGACCCGGCCACCGGACTTGCCGACCCAGGTCCACTTGCAGCCACAGTACAACTCGCCCATGGCGCTGTTGCCCTGGTCGAGGTAGATCTTCTGTTTGGCGACCACTTTGGCTTCGGTGAAGGTAGCGGGTGGGGTGGCAAAGGCAGCGGGGATGGCGGCGAAGGCGAGGGCGACGGCGCAAAGCAGTTTCTTCATGAAATACGTCTTAGGCTTACAAAAAAACGCGATTATACGGCTTGAGCGCGTTGAAAGAAGAGAGCAAAGGCTTGCGCTTGAGCGCTGCGCCGCTATCGTTTGCGGGTCAGGATCTTGTCGAGCGAATCGTCATGCAAATCGCCCCATCGCCTCTCAACGAGGCAGCCCGCCTGTGTTTCCTCGAGAGCCTGAACATCCTCGATACGCCGGCCGAGGAAACCTTTGACCGCATCACCCGGTTGGCCAGTGTGCTGCTCGAAGTACCCATGGCATTGGTGTCGCTGGTCGACATGAATCGCCAATGGTTCAAGTCGCGCCAGGGTGTGGACATTGCCGAGACCACGCGCGATGTGGCGTTCTGTGCCCATGCCCTGCATGTTGAAGACATCCTGGTGATCCCGGATGCCTGCGCCGATCCGCGTTTCGAGGACAACCCGCTGGTAACCGGTGGGCCGCGCATCCGTTTCTATGCCGGCGTGCCGCTGCGTTTTGCCGGTGAGCTGACTGTGGGCACGCTGTGTGTGCTGGACACCCGGCCCCGCCAGGTGTCAGAAACCGAGTTGGCGCACCTGCGCGACCTGGCGCGGATCATCGAACGCGAGATGCTCCACCGCAGCCTGGCCATCGACTCGGGCAGTGCGGTGCAGCAGGCGGAGCAGGGGGCACTGATGTCTTCCGGGGCGCGTTTTCACCGGGTGTTCGACAACAGCCCGACGAGCAAGGCCCTGGTCGATCTTGACGGGCGCATCCTCGAGCCCAACCGGGAGTTCTGCCAGTTGCTGGGCAGGGCCAAGGAGTGGCTGGTGCTGACTAAGTTGGGCGAACTGATCGACCCACAGGACCTGGCCAAGCTGGACGAGCCTTGGCAGCAGATCGTTGCTGGCGAGCAAGATTCGCTGGTCATCGAGATGCGGCTGGTCACCGCCGGCAGTGGTGCACTGTGGAGCGAGCTGAGCGTATCGGCGCTGCGCGATGCGCGCGGCGTTACCGAGCAGTTGGTGGTGTTCGTGCGTGACGTCAGCGAACGCAAGCGCCGCCAGCAGCAACTGCAGCGCTACCAGGCGACCCTGGAGCAGCAGGTGGCGCAGCGCACCGAAGAGCTGGCACGCAGCCAGGAAACCCTGCAGGCCATCGCTGACAATATCCCGGTGCTGATCGCGCAGATCGGCACCAACCTCGAATACCGCTTCAACAATGCCGTGTACCGGCAGGTCTTCGGCGTCGAGCCGACCCAGCTCAAAGGCCGCAAGGTGCAGGATGTGCTGCCGGCGGACGTGTACCAGCAGCTGCTGCCTTGCTTCCACAAGGCATTGGCCGGCGAGCGGGTGGAGGCTGACAATGTGCGTTACAGCCCTGACGACACGCGGATCTGGCACGCGTCTTATGTGCCCGATATTCGCAACGGCAAGGTGGAGGGCTTTTTCGTCATGTCGTTGGACGTGACCGAACGCAAGCGCAAGGAAAAAAGCCTGCTCGACCAGGCCACGCTCGACCCGCTGACCGGGTTGCCCAACCGCGCGGCGTTGCATGAGGAGCTGGATTTCGCCCTGCAGCAGCGGGGGGCGTTTGCCTTGTTCTTCATCGACCTGGATGGCTTCAAGCAAGTCAACGACCAGCATGGCCACGAGGCGGGTGATGCCGTGTTGCAGGCTGCTGCGGGGCGCATGCTAGCGATCATGCGTGCGGACGACACGGTGGCCAGGCTGGCCGGTGATGAGTTCGTGGTCATCGCCCAGGCCGTGGCCAACCAGGCATCAGCCCGGGATATCGCGCGCAAGCTGTGCGATGTGCTGTCGGCGCCGGTTGCGGTGGAGGGGGTTGAAGTTGCTGTGGGGGCTAGTATCGGGGTTTATCTGAACTTGTCCGGGCATGACCCGCAGAGTGCCGAGGAGGCTTTGGCGTTGGCGGACAAGGCGATGTATGAAGCCAAGCGAGGGGGGCGGAACAGGTATAGTCTGGTGGGGGATTGAGGGGGATCGCCAGGATATGGCATCAGGGTCTCCATCTGCCTGCCACAACAGTTGCAGCGCCTGTGAGATTGAGCGCCGCCCGCACGGCGCTCGATTTCACAGGCGCTGAATGTGTTGTGGCGAACACCCGTCCGCCTCAACGCCATCCTCAGCCAATCACGCCCCCCAAATACCGCAACCCCCACAACACCCCCATACCCACCGCCAGGGTCAGCAGCGTACTGCGCGTGCGCCAGGCAACCAGCCCCGCCACCACAGCTGCCGGTATCTGTGGGTTGCTCCAGTCGATACCCGGCTGCCCTGCCTTGAACACCACGGCCGGCAGCACCAGCGCAGCCAACACACTGGCCGGCACATACACCAGGGCGCGGCGCAACATCGGCGGAATGCGCAACGCGCCGTAGAACTCGATGAACGACAGGCGTATCGCAAAGGTGCCCAGCCCGATCAGGGCGAAGGTGATCCATGGGGTCATGTCGTTCATGGCGCCTCCGCTGCCACGGGTGCGCCCTTGCGCAGTTGTTCGATGCCCAGCCCGCTGATCACACCACCCAGCGAGGCGACCAGCAAGCCGAGGTTGTAGGGCAGGTCGTGTACCAACACCGCCAGCGCGCCGCCCACCACCGCTGCGCCCAGCAGCGCCGGGTTACGGATGCCCGGCACCAGCAGTGCCAGGAACGACAGTGGAATGGCAAAGCCCAGCGACCAGGACTCCGGAATGCCGGTACCCAGGTACACGCCGGCCAGCACCGCCAGGTTCCAGCCGAACCACATCGGCAAGGCGGTGCCCAGGTAGTAGGGGAAGGCAAATCGACCGAGGCCGTCGGTGCCGAATTTCAGGCTGCACAGGGCGAACGACTGGTCGGACAGCAGGTAGGACAACGACCAGCGCTTGCGGCGTGGCAGATCGCTCAGGTGCGGGGCCAGCGCGGCGCTGTACATCAGGAAGCGCAGGTTGATCACCAGCGCGGTGACCACCATGGTCAGTGGCAGCGCGCCGCTCTGCATCAGTTGCAGCACCACCATCTGCGCGGAGCCGGAATAGAACAGCAGGGTCATGCCCATGGCGTCGAGCGGCGACATGCCAATACCGATGGCCGTCACCCCGGTGATCAGGCCGAAGGGAACCATGCCGGTCATCAGTGGCAGAACCGCGCGGACACCCTCGGTGAATGCGTGCATCGCGCTTTTGTAGTGCATGTGGGTTCCTTGAACATTCATCAGGCTCGCTCAAGGTAAAACCCGCCCGACTTGGTAACAACGCAGATTTCTGGAATATTAGGCCTAAAAAAAATAGGCCTTGAACCATGCCACTCGATTCACCTACCCGGCACACCCTGCAGCTCAATGCCCTGCGCGCGTTCGAGGCGTCGGCGCGGCTCGGTGGTTTTGCCCGGGCTGCCCACGAACTTAAGGTCACTCCAGGGGCAATTGCTGCGCTGATCAAGACCCTGGAAACCCAGTACGGCGCCGCCCTGTTCGAGCGCCATGCCAAGGGCGTGCGCTTGACCCCGCTGGGCGAAAGCGTGAAGACACAGTTCACCGAGGCCTTCGATGCGGTGGAGGAGGCTGCCCGAACCTTGCGCCGGCTGGCCGCGCCGCAGCGGGTGCATATCGTCACCTCGCCGGCATTGGCCCAGTTGTGGATCGGGCCGCGGCTGCCGCGCCTGACCGAAATGCTCGCTCCCATCGAGGTCTCCGTGACGGCGGTCGATGAACCGCCCAACCTCAAGCGCAGCCCGTTCGACCTTTGCCTGTTCTACGTCGAGCAGGTCGTGCGCGGCCAGCGCAAGCTGGCCGATGAAGACATCCTGCCGGTGTGCAGCCCCGCGCTGGCCGCAAAGATTACCGCGCCGGCAGACCTGGCCAGTGCGCGCTGCATCAAGGATGTCGGTTGGCAGGACTGGGATGTCTGGTCGGCGGCGATCATGCCTGAACAGCACTTCGTGGCCCGAGGCCCCGGTTTTTCCCTTTATTCGATCGCGGTGCAGCAAGCCTTGCTGGGCGCCGGTGTACTGATCGGGCGCAGGAGCCTGATTCAGCCATACCTCGACAGCGGCGAACTGGTCGCGCCCCTGGCCCGCTCGGTGCCGTTGGGGTTGACCATCGCGGCATGGCGCTTGCCGGGTGCCACGGGCAACCCACGCGTGGCAGCAGTGGAAGAGGCCTTGAAACGGCTGGCTTGAGGTGTGGCCAACTTTGCGCTGGCCACACCCAGTCCCATGGCAGCCATGCAAGCAGCGAAAATAGGACGTCCGGGCTATTTCCGTCGTCGGCCGCCAGGCATATGCTTGCCTGTCAGAGGAAGCAAGTTGCCGCCTGCGGCAAACACAAGCACTGTCGGCAGCACCTGAATCGGGGCGCAGTTGCTGGACACCAGGGAGAGCGTCCATGAGTCAGGAAACAATGCCGGCACTTGCCGGCTTCAGTGAACAGCAGTTGGCCACGCTGTTCGCGTTGATCAGCGATGGGATCTGGGACTGGAATGCCAATACCGGCTACGTCTACCGCAACCCCGGCTGGTACGCCATGCTCGGCTACGAAAGCCATTCCATGGCCAACACCGTACTGACCTGGGAAAGCGTGATCCACCCCGAGGACTACCCACGGGTGATGGCACATTTCGAGGCCTATATCAACCAGCGCAACGAGCGCTATCTCATCGAGTACCGCTGCCGCTGCCACGATGGCAGTTACCTGTGGGTCGAGGACAGCGGCCATATCATCAACCGCAACGAAGATGGCTCGGTGGCGCGCATGCTCGGCGCACACCGCAATATCGATGCGGGCAAGCGCCTGGTGGCGCAGCTGGAGCAGAAGAATCACTCGCTGGAAGCTCAGGTGGCCGAGCGCACCCGCGAGCTGTCGTGGGTCAACCAGCAGTTGCAGCGCCAGCTCGACGAGAACCGCATCCTGGCCGAGCGCGACGCGCTGACGCGGATAGCCAATCGCTACCGGTTGGAGAAGACCTTGCAGCAGGAGTGCGAACGAGCCAAGCGCTTCCGCCAGCCGCTGGCGCTGGTTGCCATGGACCTGGATGATTTCAAGCCGATCAATGACTGCTATGGCCACGCCCGTGGCGATGCGGCGTTGATCCGGGTGGTCGAAAACCTGAGCACCAGCCTGCGTGAACTGGACCTGCTGGCGCGGTGGGGCGGCGACGAGTTCGTCATGGTGCTGCCGCAGACCACGCTGGGCGAGGCACTGGAGCTGGCGGGGCAGTTGCGCCGGGTGATGGAGCGGCTTGAACCGGTGGGTGATTACCGGCTGACCATGAGTTATGGCGTGGTGCAATGGCAGGAAGGGGAAGGCCAGGAAGCGCTGCTGGCCCGGGCTGACAAGGCCTTGTATCGGGCCAAGGAAGCGGGCAAGAACACGATTTCCGAGTGAGCCGATAGAGGATGAAAAAAGACCCGCGACGCCTGGGGCGCAGCGGGCCAAATCGGCCTGGGCCGCTTCAGTGTCAGATATGCAGCGCGTGGCCCAGCGCGCGCAGTGCCGCTTCCTGTACCGCTTCTCCCAGCGTCGGGTGAGCATGGATGGTGCCGGCCACATCTTCCAGCCGGGCGCCCATCTCCAGCGACTGGGCAAACGCCGTGGACAGTTCCGATACTGCCACGCCAACCGCCTGCCAGCCCACGATCAGGTGGTTGTCACGCCGCGCCACCACGCGCACGAAACCGCTTTTCGATTCCAGGCTCATGGCCCGGCCATTGGCGGCGAACGGGAACTGCGCGACGATGCAGTCCAACCCTTGCTGGCTGGCTTGCTCCGGCGTCTTGCCCGCCACCACGACCTCCGGGTCGGTGAAACACACCGCAGCAATTGCTGCGGGTTCGAAACGTCGGGTCTTGCCGGCTATGATTTCGGCAACCATCTCGCCCTGCGCCATGGCGCGGTGGGCGAGCATCGGTTCGCCGGCTACGTCACCGATGGCCCAGACGTTGCGCATGCTGGTCTGGCAGCGTTCGTCTATGGCAATGGCGGCGCCGTTCATCTTCAGGTCCAGGCATTCAAGGTCGAAGCCTTTGGTCCGCGGCCGGCGGCCCACGGCCACCAGCACCCGGTCGGCCTCCAGGCGCAGTTGCCCGCCCTGGCCATCGCTGGCCAGCAGGCAGCCGTTCTCGTAGCCTTCGACGCTGTGGCCCAGGTGCAGGGCGATGCCCAGCTTCTTCAGCGATTCGGCCACGGGCGCGGTCAGTTCGCTGTCGTAGGTTGGCAGAATGCGCTCGCGTGCTTCCACCACGCTGACCTGCGCACCCAGCTTGCGATAGGCAATGCCCAGCTCCAGGCCGATGTATCCGCCGCCCACCACCACCAGGTGTTTGGGCAGGGCCTTGGGCGCCAGGGCTTCGGTAGAGGAAATGATCGGCCCGCCGAGTGGCAGCATCGGCAGTTCGACGCTGTGCGAACCGGTGGCCAGCAGCAGGTGCTCGCAGCGGATGCGCTGGCCGTCGACCTCGACCTGCTTGCCGTCGAGGACCTTTGCCCAGCCGTGAATCACCTTGACCCCATGCTTTTTCAGCAAGGCGGCTACGCCGGTGGTCAGGCGGTCGACGATGCCGTCCTTCCAGGCCACGCTCTGGTTGATGTCCAGGCGAGGGCTGTCGACGCTGATGCCCAATGGCGACTGCCCGGCGAAGCGAGCGGTCTGGTGGAACTGCTCGGCCACATGGATCAGCGCCTTGGATGGGATGCAGCCGATGTTCAGGCAGGTGCCGCCCAAGGCCTGGCCTTCGACCAGCACGGTAGGGATGCCCAGTTGCCCGGCGCGGATGGCGGCCACGTAGCCGCCGGGGCCGCCGCCGATGATCAGCAGGGTGGTGTCGATGATCTGGGACATGCTCACTCCAGGAACAAACAGGCAGGTTGTTCGAGCAGGCCGCGCACGGCCTGGATGAACTGCGCGGCATCCATGCCATCGACCACCCGGTGGTCGAACGAGCTGGACAGGTTCATCATCTTGCGTACGACGATCTGGCCGTCGATCACCACCGGGCGCTCGACGATGCGGTTGACGCCGACGATCGCCACTTCCGGGGTGTTGACCACCGGGGTGCTGACGATGCCGCCTAGGGCTCCGAGGCTGGTCAGGGTAATGGTCGAGCCGCTCAGTTCTTCACGGCTGGCCTTGTTGCTGCGGGCGGCGTTGGCCAGGCGCGAAATCTCGCTGGCATTGGCCCACAGGCTGGCGGCTTCGGCATGGCGCAGCACCGGCACCATCAGGCCGTTGTCACCCTGGGTGGCGATGCCCACATGCACCGCGCCGTGGCGGGTGATGACCTGTGCTTCGTCGTCGTAGGTGGCGTTGATCTGCGGGAAGTCGCGCAAGGCCACGACCAGGGCACGGACCAGGAAGGGCAGCAGGGTCAGCTTGCCACGCGTGTTGCCGTGCTTGGCATTGAGCTGCTGGCGCAGGGCCTCTACGGCGGTGACGTCGATCTCTTCCACGTAGCTGAAGTGCGCGACACGGCGCTTGGCGTCCTGCATGCGCTGGGCGATCTTGCGGCGCAGGCCGATCACCTGCACCTGCTCGCTGTCGGTGCGCTTGGCATAGCCACTCGGCGCCTGGCCGGCAGCGCTGTGCGGCTTGCTCATGAAGGCGTCGAGGTCTTCGTGCAGGATGCGCCCGGCCGGGCCGCTGCCATGCACGTAGCGCAGCTCGATGCCGGCATCCAGGGCGCGCTTGCGCACCGCCGGCGAAGCCAGCGGCTTGTCCCCCGGCTGGCGCGGCACGATCGCTGCTTCGACGTGATGCTCGGGTGCCTGCAAGGCTGCCGGCTGCGGCGCTTTCGCCGGCGCTGGCGCCTGGGGTTCGGCCGCGCTGTGGGCTTCCACAGGATTGGCCTGCGGCACATCCACATGGTTGCCGCTGCCTTCCACTTCGATGCGGATCAGCTCGCTGCCGACCGCCATCACTTCACCGGGCTTGCCGCCCAGGGCCAGCACCTTGCCGCTGACCGGCGACGGGATTTCCACGGTAGCCTTGTCGGTCATGACATCGGCCACCACCTGGTCCTCGGCGATCACGTCGCCGACCTTGACGAACCATTCCACCAACTCGACCTGCGCGATGCCTTCGCCAATGTCCGGCATCTTGATGACGTGCGTGCCCATTCAGACCTCCATGACCCGTTTCAATGCCGCGCCTACCCGCGAAGGGCCTGGGAAGTAAGCCCATTCCTGTGCGTGGGGGTAGGGGGTGTCCCAGCCGGTGACGCGCTCGATCGGTGCCTCGAGGTGGTGGAAGCAATGCTCCTGCACCAGCGACACCAGTTCGGCGCCGAAGCCGCAGGTGCGGGTCGCTTCATGCACGACCACGCAGCGGCCGGTCTTCTTCACCGACTCGACGATGGTCTCCAGGTCCAGCGGCCAGAGGCTGCGCAGGTCGATCACCTCCGCGTCTACACCACTCTCTTCGGCGGCCACCTGGGCCACGTAGACCGTGGTGCCGTAGGTCAGCACGGTGACATCGTTACCCGGGCGGGTGATCGCCGCCTTGTCCAGCGGCACGGTGTAGTAGCCATCTGGTACGGCGCTTTGCGGGTGCTTCGACCACGGGGTGACAGGGCGGTCGTGGTGGCCGTCGAACGGGCCGTTGTACAGGCGCTTGGGCTCAAGGAAAATCACCGGGTCGTCGCATTCGATCGAGGCGATCAGCAGGCCTTTGGCGTCATACGGGTTGGACGGCATCACCGTGCGCAGGCCGCAGACCTGGGTGAACATCGCCTCCGGGCTCTGGCTGTGGGTCTGGCCGCCGTAGATGCCGCCGCCGCAGGGCATGCGCAGGGTCAGCGGGGCGATGAACTCGCCGGCCGAGCGGTAGCGCAGGCGGGCCATTTCCGAGACGATCTGGTCGGACGCCGGGTAGAAATAGTCGGCGAACTGGATTTCCACCACCGGGCGCAGGCCGTAGGCACCCATGCCCACGGCAGTGCCGACGATGCCGCTTTCCGAGATCGGGGCGTCGAACACCCGCGACTTGCCGTACTTGGCCTGCAGGCCCTCGGTGCAACGGAACACGCCGCCGAAGTACCCGACGTCCTGGCCGTAGATCACCACATTGTCGTCGCGCTCGAGCATGACATCCATGGCCGAGCGCAGGGCCTGGATCATGGTCAGTGTGCTGGTGGCCATGGCGGTTTCCGGGTTGATGCTGTTGTTGTGATCGTTCATCTCAGACCCCCAGTTCCTGGCGCTGACGGCGCAGGTGGTCAGGCATTTCCTTGTACACATCCTCGAACATCGAGGCCGCGCTCGGGATGTGGCCGTTGGCCAGGGTGCCGTACTGTTCTGCTTCCTTCTGCGCGGCGATGACCGCGGCTTCGAACTCGGCGGTGGTGGCCTGGTGTTCTTCCTCGGACCAATGGCCGATCTTGATCAGGTGCTGCTTCAGGCGAGCGATCGGGTCGCCCAGCGGGAAGTGGCTCCAGTCATCGGCCGGGCGGTACTTGGACGGGTCATCCGAGGTCGAGTGCGGGCCGGCGCGGTAGGTGACCCACTCGATCAGCGAGGGGCCCAGGCCGCGGCGGGCACGTTCGGCAGCCCAGCGCGAGGCGGCGTAGACGGCGACGAAGTCGTTGCCGTCGACCCGCAGCGAGGCGATGCCGCAACCCACGCCACGGCCGGCGAAGGTGGTCTGCTCGCCACCGGCGATGGCCTGGAAGGTGGAGATCGCCCACTGGTTGTTGACCACGTTGAGGATCACCGGGGCGCGATAGACGTGGGCGAAGGTGAGGGCGGTGTGGAAGTCCGACTCGGCGGTGGCACCGTCACCGATCCAGGCCGAGGCGATCTTGGTATCGCCCTTGATCGCCGAGGCCATGGCCCAGCCGACTGCCTGCACGAACTGGGTCGCCAAGTTGCCGCTGATGGTGAAGAAGCCGGCTTCGCGTACCGAATACATGATCGGCAACTGGCGGCCCTTGAGCGGGTCGCGCTCGTTGGACAGCAACTGGCAGATCATCTCCACCAGCGACACGTCGCGGGCCATGAGGATGCTCTGCTGGCGATAGGTAGGGAAGCACATGTCGGTGCGGTTGAGCGCCAGCGCCTGGGCGCTGCCGATGGCTTCCTCGCCCAGGCTCTGCATGTAGAAGGACATCTTCTTCTGGCGCTGGGCAACCACCATGCGGCTGTCGAAGATGCGCGTCTTGAGCATCGCGCGCATGCCTTGGCGCAGGATCTGCGGGTCTATGTCCTCGGCCCACGGGCCTTGGGCGTTGCCTTGCTCGTCGAGCACGCGGACCAGGCTTTTGGACAGGTCGGCGGTGTCGGCAGCATCGACATCGATCGGCGGTTTACGGACTTGCCCTGCGTCGTTCAGGCGCAGGTAGGAGAAATCGGTCTGGCAGCCTGGCCGGCCGGTGGGCTCGGGCACATGCAAACGCAGGGGGGCGTACTCGTTCATGCTTTTTACGCTCGCTCGGATGTTGTTTTTGTGAGCTCTGAAGCGGCCGCCGCTGAGTACCGGCTTGTGACTGGTAGGTCAGCGTCTGTTACATCTTAGTGGGAGGGCAGGAGAATTTTTCTCTCAAGTTGATTGCCTTTGTCTGGCTGGGGAGATAAACATTCCGGATAAACATAAAAAACCGGTGAATTTGTCTCATGCGCAAGCTCGATCGTACCGATATCGGCATTCTCAACAGCCTTCAGGACAACGCCCGCATCACCAATGCGGAACTGGCGCGGTCGGTGAACTTGTCGCCGACGCCCTGTTTCAACCGGGTCAAGGCCATGGAGGAGCTGGGTGTGATCCGCCAGCAGGTGACCTTGCTGTCGCCAGAGGTGCTGGGGCTGGACGTGAACGTATTCATCCATGTCAGCCTGGAAAAGCAGGTCGAGCAGGCGTTGCACCGTTTTGAGGAAGAGATCGCCGAACGGCCCGAGGTGATGGAGTGCTACCTGATGACCGGTGATCCGGACTACCTGTTGCGGGTGCTCTTGCCGAGCATTCAGGCGCTGGAACGGTTTCTCGATTATTTGACGCGGCTCCCGGGGGTGGCCAACATCCGTTCGAGCTTTGCCCTCAAGCAGGTGCGCTACAAGACGGCTCTGCCGTTGCCTTCCAATGGCATGACCTTGCGGGAATAGCGATGGCCAGCAAGGGTGCTTGATATTTTAAACACCCCAAGCCTATGTTGTTGTCAGCCTATAACAACAAGGACAAGCGTCATGACCACCGCCGCCCACCGCTCGCACGCCGAGCTCCTCCAGGGCATCGACCAGATCGAATGCGTCACCCCCGACCTCAACGGCGTTCCCCGCGGCAAGGTGATGACCGCCGAGGGCTTCCTCGAAGGCCGCCGCCTGCAGATGGCCCGGGGAGTGCTGCTGCAATGCATCATGGGCGGCTACCCGCCGGCGCGTTTCTACGGCAGTGACGACGGCGACCTGGCGCTGGTGGCGGAGCCTGCGCAGATTCACCGCCTGCCGTGGAGCGAGGAGGGCCTGGCGCTGGCCATCTGTGACGCCAACGAGCTCGATGGCCGGCCTTCCGGGCTGTCCACGCGGGGGCAGCTCAAGGCAGTGATCGCCCGCTACGCCGCCCTTGGCCTGGCGCCGGTGGTGGCGACTGAGCTGGAGTTCTTTGTCTTCGCCCCCAACACCGACCCGCAGCTACCCTTCCTGCCACCCGTTGGCAAGGATGGTCGCCGCGAGCTTGGCCATTCGGCGTTCAGCGTCAGTTCCAACAATGGCCTGCGCCCGTTCTTCCAGGAGGTCTACCAGTGCATGGCGGCCCTGGGCCTGCCACGCGACACTTTCATGCACGAAATGGGCGTGAGCCAGTTCGAGATCAATCTGTTGCACGGCGATCCGCTGCTGCTGGCCGACCAGACCTTCCTGTTCAAGCACCTGCTCAAGGAAGTGGCACTCAAGCATGGCCTGAGCGTGGTATGCATGGCCAAGCCGTTGGCGCACACTCCGGGCAGCTCCATGCACATTCACCAGAGCGTGGTGGAGACCGCCAGCGGGCGCAACGTGTTCAGCGATGAACAAGGGCAGCCGACCGACACCTTCTACCACTTCATCGGCGGCCAGCAGGCGTGCATGGCCGACTTCACGGCGCTGTTCGCGCCCAACGTGAACTCCTACCAACGGCTGTGCCACCCCTACGCCTCGCCGAACAATGCCTGCTGGTCCGAGGACAACCGCGCTGCCGGCCTGCGCATTCCGGCCAGTGCCCCGGTGGCGCGGCGGGTCGAGAACCGCCTTCCGGGTGCCGACGCCAACCCCTACCTGGCCATCGCTGCCAGCCTGGCCGCCGGCCTGCACGGCATCGAGCAACGCCTGCAGCCCGCCCCGGCGATCCAGGGCGAGTTCGAGGTGCCGGAGCACCTGAGCCTGCCGTGCACCCTGCATGCGGCCCTCGAACGCCTCAAGCGCAGCGTCCTGGCGCGGGAACTGTTTGGTAACGAGTTCATTGAAGGCTACCTCGCCAGCAAGACCCTGGAGCTGACGGATTTCTTCAATGAGATCACCCCGTGGGAGAGGCGTGTGCTGGCTGCGCAGGCCTGATCGCGACACAACCGCTACTGGACGCGCCCTTGTCTGGCTATTTGTCTGGCAGGGGACTGCGCCGTGGCCATTTTGCTTTTATGCTTGCCAGCAAGCCAACGCCACCTGACCAGGGAGTTCGACGGGACGTATGCGAAACATCTGGAAGCCCTTTCAGTCGTTGTATTTCGCCGCCTTGATGATGTTGATCGGCTCAGGCCTGCTCAGTACCTATCTGGCGCTGCGCCTGGCGGCCGATCATGTCGACAGCCTGTGGGTCGGTGCCTTGATGGCAGCCAACTATTTCGGCCTGGCCGTGGGCGGCAAGGTCGGCCACCGGCTGATCGGCCGGGTCGGGCACATTCGGGCCTATGCGACATGCGCCGGTATCGTCTGTGCGGCGGTGCTCGGGCATGGCATGACCAGCTGGTTGCCGGTGTGGGTCGGGCTGCGGATGATCGTCGGCCTCGGCATGATGTGCCAATACATGGTCATCGAGAGCTGGCTCAACGAACAGGCCGAGGCCAAGCACCGCGGTGCGGTGTTCAGTGGCTACATGATCGCGTCCTACCTTGGCCTGGTGCTCGGCCAGCTGATCCTGGTGGTGCACCCGCAGCTCGGCCCGGAGCTGCTGATGCTGGTGGCCATGTGCTTTGCCCTTTGCCTGGTGCCGGTGGCGATGACCCGGCGCATCCACCCGGCGCCCCTGCGCCCGGCGCCGATGGAGCCGAAATTCTTCATCAAGCGGGTGCCGCAGTCGCTCAGCACGGTGCTGGGTTCAGGCTTGATCGTCGGTTCGTTCTACGGCTTGGCGCCGCTGTACGCCTCCAGCCAGGGCATGACGACCGAGCAGATCGGTCTGTTCATGGGCTGCTGCATTTTTGCCGGGCTGCTGGTGCAGTGGCCGCTGGGCTGGTTGTCCGACCGCTACGACCGTGCGGTGCTGATCCGCAGCGTTGCGGTGGGCCTGGCACTGGCTTCGGCACCGCTGGCGTTCCTGCCGAGCGTGCCGCTGGAGGTGCTGTTCGGCATCGGCTTCGTGATTTCGCTGCTGCAGTTCTGCCTCTATCCCTTGGCTGTGGCGTTTTCCAATGACCACGTCGAGAGCGAGCGGCGGGTATCGCTGACCGCCATGCTGCTGGTCACTTATGGCGTGGGTGCCTGTATCGGGCCACTGGCGGCAGGGGTACTGATGAAGGTGCTGGGAGCGCAGATGCTGTATGCGTTCTTCGCGTTCTTTGCCCTGGTGCTGGTGTGGCGCATCCGGCCGAAGGCGGTTACTGGGCTGCACCAGGTGCAGGATGCGCCGCTGGGTCACGTGGCCATGCCGGCGGCCGGTTCGCCACTGTCGGCGGCGCTTGACCCGCGGGTTGATGAGCAGACCGTGCAGGAGGTGATGCAGGCACCGGTGGCTGCTGAGGATACCGAGGATGATCAGAAGGCTGAGCCGGTTGCCGAGGCTCGGCCCGAGGATGAGGTCAGTAAGTCGGTTTGAGCCTGTGCCGGCCTTTTCGCGGGACAAGCCCGCTCTTACAGGGTATCGCGGACTCTGTAGGATCGGGCTTGTCCCGCGAAGAGGCCGGGGCAGGAGAAACGCAATCAAAAACGCCACCCGATGGGTGGCGTTCTTGTATTGGCAGGCGACTCAGTAGTCGTCCTTGTCGAACCGCCGTGCTTCACGCTGCAGCTGGTAGACAAAACTTTCGATCTTGCGTTGTGCCTGGCCATTGAGGTTATGGAAGCGCACACCAGCGAAGGTGGTGTTGATCCGCTCTTCATAATGCAGGTGGCGCAGCTCGACCATGGTGTCCACCAGGCCCAGCGGGTTGCTGGCCTTGAAGCGCTCGTACACCTGGCCCAGTTGCAGGCAGTCCTCGACGTTACCTTCGAAGCGCAGCTTGCAGCCGGTGGCAGAGATGTCCAGCAATTTTCCGCGCAGGGCACCGTTACCCTTGAGGAAGCTGCCGTCGAGAATGATGTCGACCAGTTGCGAAAGCTTCAGCGCGGCGCGGAAGGCGTTGCGACGCTGGTGGTAGGTCATCTCTTCCGGCATCGCGCCACGGTAGCAGCGGTGGCCGTCGACTTCGCTGATCTTCAGTTCCTGATTGCATTCCCAGGCGATGCGCACGCCGTCGTGGAAGCCTTCGACGCGGAACGGTTCGCCGTTCTCGATGAATTTTTCGCCATCGCGCGGGATCATTTCGTCCAGCGCCAGGGTATTGCTGTCACGGTCCACGTGTACCACGTAGCTCTGGAACCGCTGGCTGCGCTCATGGAAGGTGATGATCAGCGGATCATGGCTCTCTTGTAGCTGGCGCAGGTTGGCCGCGATCTCCAAGGGCGTGTTCAGCACCTTCGGCGGTTGCGGGGCATCGGCTTCATTGAACACGGGTTTTCAATCTCCAGGCAAAAACGACACACGCAAGTAACGGCATTTTGCCAGTATGTTCTGTGCCTTGATAGAAGTAATCACACTTGGCTGAGCGCCCGGGGCTTGGCAAGTGGTGAAGTGGCGCCACGGCTGTCGTAGAGCGACGGTGCTTCGCCACCCTGAAGGATTCTGATCTGGTTGGCCGTGACGTGTTGCTGCACCTGGATGATCCGGCCATTGGTCTCGTTGACCTTCTGGCAGGCATCCATCAACTGGGTCAGCACATCGAGCTGCTGCAGGATCAGCTCGCCGTTGTCCGACTGAGCCGCCAATGCCTGCACCCCGGCGCGGTTGGCGCTCAGGCCAAGGCTGGTGAGCAGGTTGTTGCGGCGCATGCCTTGCTGCTCGAGCAGGACGATCAGCGACTGCTTGCGGGCCAGAATACCCTCCAGCGGCGCCATGTCGCGGCCGTGCAGGGCTACTGACTCCTGCTGGAGCAGGTCGAGCAGTTCCTGGGTCGGGGCGATGTCGTCTTCGATCAGTTGCAGCAAAGTGATGTCGTGCATGGCTAACTCTTGGCTTTACATAGCGTCCGTGAAGTCAGCGCGACGAACGGTCAGCGCTGGGCTTCAAAATCGAGCAGTTTGCTGGCGACACGGCCGGCATCGACCTGGTAGCTGCCGTCTGCGATGGCCTGTTTCAACTGCGCCACACGGGCACTGTTGACGACGGGCTGGTCGCGCAGCTTGTCGCTGACCTTTTGCAACTGCTGGGCCTCTTGGCTGAGGTGTACCGCTTCTCCGCTGGCGCTGGCGCTTTTTGGCACTTCTTGGGTTTCGCCGGTTTTTTCGGCGTTGCCGGGCGTGGCGTTGCCACGAACGCCGCCCGTGATGGACGGAGAGTTATTCAAACGACTGAAGTCGATGACCATGATCAGAAACCTCTGGGTATTTGGACGCTTGCCTTGTTTTCGGCCAACCCGAAAGAAACTTTAGGCACAAATGCTTAGCCGCCTGTCAGCAAGCTCGCGAACCCGTTTCTGGCACAGTTTAGGAAAAGCAGTTGCACACCGCCAGCGCAATCTACATGGCGACCTCAACCTGACCGGGGCCAGTGACCCGGGCCTTGACCACTCGCTGCGAATTGAGGTTGCGCACGCGGATCTGCTCGCCCTGGCCGCCCTTGGCCAAGGCTTCGCCCGGCATGCGCACGCTCAAGGGGCCGCTGCGTGCGGTGATCACCACATGGTCGCCCTTGCGCACCACCTCGGCTTGCTCCAGGTGCTGTGCCGTGAGCACCTGGTCGAGCACCGTCGGTCGTACCATCTTCATGCCCACCGCTTGGTCGAGGTCGGTAAGGAAGCCCTGGGTCAGCGTACCGACGTCGCGCTCGCGCAGGGCCACGTCATTTTCGCCAACGACGTTGTCGCGCTTGAGCGGGCGGGTCACCACCACCACGTCGCGGAACAGCTTCACCGTTGCCGGCACGAAGATGGTCCACGGTGCGCTACCGTCACAGCGCACCCGTACGGTCACCCGGCCCAGCGGCTGCGCCGGGCTCTCCAGCGAGGCGTCCAACTGCTGGCTGCACAGCGGCATGCGCAGGCGTGGGTCGAGCGGGTTGACCTGGATTTCGTAGCGCCCAGGGGTCTGGGTGGTGGCCAGGTAGTCCTCGACACTGAATTCAAGAAACCCTTGGGTGACACCGATAAGCTGTTCAGGCAAGGTAACCGCGTCCGCCAGCGTGCGAACGCCGGGTGCCAGCAGGCACAGCACGGCGAGCGTGCCGCTCAGCAGGTGCGTCAGTCGTCGGAAATTTGTCGTTTTCGTGTACATGGCGCTCAAAAAAGCAAAGCCCGTGCCGACTTGGTGACTACGTGGCACCAAAAAGGCAGATCGCATAAGGAGTCAGGCATGGCGGGGGTAATGGATTCAGTCAACCAGCGCACGCAGCTGGTTGGGCAGAATCGCCTGGAGTTGCTGCTGTTCCGTCTCAACGGGGCGCAGCTTTACGGCATCAACGTGTTCAAGGTTCGCGAAGTGCTGCAGTGCCCGGAGCTGACCGTGCTGCCCAAGTCGCACCCGGTGGTGCGAGGCGTGGCCAACATTCGCGGGGCGACCATCCCGATCCTCGACCTGTCGATGGCGACCGGGCTGCCGGGGTTGCAGGAAGAAACGCGTAACAGTTTCGTGATCATCACCGAGTACAACACCAAGACTCAGGGCTTTCTGGTGCACTCGGTCGAGCGCATCGTCAACATGAACTGGGAAGAGATTCATCCGCCACCCAAGGGCACGGGTCGCGACCACTACCTGACCGCCGTCACCCGGGTCGACAACCGTATGGTCGAGATCATCGACGTGGAGAAGGTGCTGGCCGAAGTGGCGCCGTCGTCCGAGTCGGTGTCTGCCGGCGTGGTCGATGCCGAGGTGCAGGACAAGGCCACGCTGCTGCGGGTGCTGACTGTCGACGATTCGTCGGTAGCGCGCAAGCAGGTCAGCCGCTGCCTGCAGACGGTAGGTGTGGACGTTGTGGCGCTCAACGATGGCCGACAGGCCCTGGACTACCTGCGCAAGCTGGTCGACGAGGGCAAGAAGCCGGAGGAAGAGTTCCTGATGATGATTTCCGACATTGAAATGCCGGAAATGGACGGCTATACGCTTACCGCAGAGATCCGCAGCGACCCGCGTATGCAAAAATTGCACATCTGCCTGCATACTTCGTTGTCCGGAGTGTTCAACCAGGCGATGGTCAAGAAGGTCGGGGCCGATGACTTCCTGGCCAAGTTCAAGCCGGACGACCTGGCCCAGCGCGTGGTCGACCGGATCAAGGCAGCGCATTGAAGCAGCCGGGGGCATGCTCCCGGCACCAGTGATTGAAAAGAGGCGGCAGTAGTGTCTACGGGTAATTTGGAGTTCGAACAGTTCAGGGTCTTCCTGGAAAAAGCCTGTGGCATCCTGCTGGGCGAGAATAAGCAGTACCTGGTTTCCAGCCGTCTCAACAAGCTGATGGAACAGCAGGGCATCAAGAGCCTGGGCGAGCTGGTGCAGCGCATCCAGACCCAGCCGCGGGGCGGCCTGCGCGAACAGGTGGTGGATGCGATGACCACCAACGAGACCCTGTGGTTTCGCGATACCTACCCGTTCGAAGTGCTGAAGAACAAGGTCATTCCCGAGTTCATCAGGAACAACCCCGGGCAGCGCCTGCGCATGTGGTCGGCAGCCTGTTCGTCGGGCCAGGAGCCGTACTCGATCTCGATGGCCATCGATGAGTTCGAGCGCAGCAACCTGGGCCAGTTGAAGATGGGCGCGCAGATCGTTGCCACCGACCTGTCCGGCTCGATGCTGACCAACTGCAAGACCGGTGAGTACGACAGCCTGGCGATTGCCCGTGGCCTGTCCCAGGAGCGCCTGCAGCGTTACTTCGACACCAAGGCGCCGGGGCGCTGGGCGGTCAAGCCGGCGATCCGCAGCCGTGTCGAGTTCCGGTCGTTCAACCTGCTCGACAGCTATGCGAGCCTGGGCAAGTTCGACATCGTGTTCTGCCGCAATGTGCTGATCTACTTCTCGGCACAGGTGAAGAAGGACATCCTGCTGCGTATCCACAGCACCCTGAAGCCCGGGGGCTACCTGTTCCTCGGTGCCTCGGAGGCGCTGAACGGGTTGCCGGACCACTATCAGATGGTCCAGTGCAGCCCGGGGATCATCTACCAGGCCAAGTGACCGAATAGGGCCGGCAGCGAAAGTTGCCGGCCTTTTTTTGAGCGCTCGCCACAGCATTTTTTAGCGTCGGTGAGATCGAGCGCCGCCCGCGCGGCGCATCGCGAGCTTTGCTCGCTCCTACGTTTGTTTCGGGCCAATTATTTCTGTGGGATTTGCGCGCGTAGCCTTGGCGCATGACGCGATATCGCGTCGTACCAACAAGGCGGTCGCGCGCGCCCGTCACAGGCATTACTGTCCCGAAACAAACGTAGGAGCGAGCAAAGCTCGCGATGCGCCGCGCGGGCGGCGCTCGATCTGTGCATCAACTCAGAACACGAGACAAGCACCTGGCAGCCCTCACCCAATCTCCCGGCAAGAAAGGGCCAGGTCAGGAAAATACTGACGTCAATTTTTTGTTTTGCCGCTTTTGCCACCCTGCAATTGCCGCTTTCGCTTCGCCAGGCGGAAGCACTTTGCCGCTTTTCTGGCATCGCGCCATCAGCCTTCGGTGCTACGCCCCAGCATTTCCGGGGTTTCGAGAATGTGGCACAGCCCTTGCTATACCTTGCTCAACGATATTCCGGCCAACCTTCGAAGGTTTTCCCGACATGAGCATCAGTTTCGACAAGGCGCTTGGCATTCACGAAAAGGCACTGGGCTTCCGCGCCCAGCGCGCCGAAGTGCTGGCCAACAACATCGCCAACGCCGACACGCCCAACTACAAGGCGCGTGACATGGACTTCTCTTCGGTGCTCGCCGCCGAGAGCCAGAAGCAGCAAAGCGGCCGCTTCGCCATGGACCGTACCAATAGCCGCCACATCGAGGCCGAAGGCCTGGCGATGGCTGACGACTCGCTGCAGTACCGCGTGCCCACCCAGCCGTCGATCGACCAGAACACCGTGGACGCCCAGATCGAGCAATCGAACTATACGGAAAACGCCATCGGCTTCCAGGCCAGCTTCACCTTGCTCAACAGTAAATTCAAAGGGCTGGTTTCGGCCCTGCGCGGAGAGTAATTCATGTCCCTTTCCAGTGTTTTCAACATTGCCGGCAGCGGCATGAGCGCGCAGAACACCCGCCTCAACACCGTTGCCTCGAACATCGCCAACGCCGAAACCGTGTCGTCGAGCATCGACCAGACCTACCGTGCGCGCCACCCGGTGTTCGCCACCACCTTCCAGAACGCGCAGAGCGGTGTCAGCCAGTCGCTGTTCGAGGACCAGGGCGAGGCGGGGCAGGGCGTGCAGGTCAAGGGCATCGTCGAAGACCAGAGCAATCTGGAGGCGCGCTACGAGCCGAATCACCCGGCGGCGAACAAGGACGGCTACGTCTACTACCCGAACGTAAACGTGGTCGAGGAGATGGCTGACATGATCTCCGCCAGCCGTGCGTTCCAGACCAACGCCGAGCTGATGAACACCGCCAAGAACATGATGCAGAAAGTTCTGACCCTGGGTCAGTGATAAGGAAGCCGGACCATGGCCATCGATACCTCCACTACCGGTGTCAATCTCAACGACGTCCTCGCGGCGTCCGGTGTCAGCACTGGCACTACCAAGAAGACCACCACCGATACCGCGTCCCAGACCGGCAACAGCTCGCTGGGCAAAGATGCGTTCCTGCAGCTGCTGGTTACCCAGATGCAGCACCAGAACCCACTCGACCCGCAGGACAACGGCGAGTTCGTGGCCCAGTTGGCGCAGTTCAGCAGCCTTGAGGGCATCACCTCGCTGAATGAGTCGGTCACCAACATTACCAGTGCCATGGCCTCGTCCCAGGCACTGCAGGCGTCGTCGCTGGTCGGCCGCTCGGTGATCGTGCAGAACGACAAGGCTGTGGTCGACACCGCCGACAGCTTCAATGGCCAGTTCGTCGTGCCGCAGGCCATCGACGGGGCGAAGATCACTGTCAAGGACAAGGACGGCAACACCGTCAAGACCATCGAGGTGGGCGAGCAGAAAGCCGGCTATGCCGACTTCATCTGGGATGGCACCAACTCGAGCGGTGCCAAGGTCGACCCAGGCACCTACACCTTCACTGCCAGCACCACCGTGGATGGCAAGTCGGTGCAGATGAACACCCTGCTGCCGGCCAAGGTCACCAGCGTCAGCTTCAACACCACGGGCGAGATGGTGCTCAACCTCGCCGGGGTCGGCAAGGTTTCCCTGTCCGACGTACAAACCATCGGTATCTAAGGCCAGAACGGCACAAGGAGCAACAGCATGTCTTTCAATATCGGCCTTAGCGGTCTGTACGCAGCCAACAAGCAGCTGGACGTTACCGGCAACAACATTGCCAACGTCAACACCACCGGTTTCAAGTCGTCGCGCGCCGAGTTCGCCGACGTCTACGCCGGCGCCAACCGCCTGGGCGTGGGCAAGAACCAGGTCGGCAACGGTGTGCGCCTGGCCGCAGTTTCCCAGCAGTTCACCCAGGGTGACGTGAACAACACCGGCAACGTGCTGGACATGGGGATCCAGGGTCAGGGTTACTTCGTGCTGTCCGACAACGGCTCGATGGTCTACACCCGTGCCGGTGCCTTCCAGACCAGCAAGGACAACTATGTCGTCACCTCCGATGGCCTGCGCCTGCAGGGCTATGCTGCCGACAGCAGCGGCAACATCAAGAAAGGTGTGCTGACCGATCTGCAGATCGACACCTCGGCGCTGCAGCCAAAGGCCACCAGCCTGATCGACCAGGGCATCAACCTGAACTCCTCGGCCGCGTCGATCCCGCTGCCGTCGACGCCGCCGGTTGCCGGTGACATCGTGTTCGACCCGACAGACGATACCACGTATACCAAGTCGTTCCCGACCAAGGTCTACGACAGTCAGGGTAACGAGCACACCATGGAGCAGTTCTACCGCAAGACCGACACCAACCAGTGGACGATGTACACCCTGGTAGATGGTCGCAACCCGATGGACCCGACTTCCACGGCGCCGCTGCAAGCGACCATGACCTTCAATACCGACGGTAGCGTGGCGTCCATGGCTACCGACCCGGCCAGCATTCCGCCGGGTGCTCCGGCCAACGCCGAATGGGCGGTGACCAACAATACCTTCACCCTCAAGGGCTGGGTCCCGGCCGCCAAGGACGCTGCAGGCAACTGGGCCTCCAACGGTTCGGCGGAGAACACCGACGGCATGAAGCTGTCGATGAACAGCACCACCTCGTACAACACTGAGACCGCGCGCATGTCGCAGTCCCAGGACGGTTATGCCACCGGCATCCTGTCGAGCCTGAGCATCGACTCCACTGGCGTGATGTTCGCCAGCTTCAGCAACCAGCAGTCGCGTGCCATTGGCCAGGTAGCCCTGGCCAGCTTCGCCAACGATCAAGGCCTGCAGCAGATCGGTGGCACCCGCTGGACCGAGACCTACTCCTCGGGCATTCCGGGTATCGATACGCCGAAGACCGGTACCCTGGGCAGCGTCGAGTCCAACTCGCTGGAAAACTCCAACGTCAACCTGACGCAAGAGCTGGTCGAGCTGATCAAGGCGCAGAGCAACTACCAGGCGAACGCCAAGACCATCTCTACCGAAAGCACCATCATGCAGACCATCATTCAGATGACCTGATGGTTGCTGGCTGAGCATGCGTGGACTGACCCCTTTCCTGTGAAGGGGTCAGTCGCATTTGCAGGAGGGGTGATGAAAAGGCTGGTTGTCACGTTGATTGCCGCTTTCTGCCTGTACCAGGCCCACGCCGGCACCGCGCCCTGGTGGCGCTGGGAGAGCCAGGTGGATGGCCGCCTGGTGTGCTCGCAATGGCCTCCGGGTGAGGGCTGGAAGAAATTCGCTGGTCCATTCACCAATGGCGGTTGCCGCGAGCCTTGATGAGGCCGGTACAGGATTGCCGCCATCGGCAACCCGGCGCCGGATAACCGGCGGCATCCCAATCGCGAAACCCCGAAAAAGCCCGTATTCACGGGCTTTTTCATGAATTCGAAAAGTTGGTTCGGAACTTGCTTTAGAGCCTGCACAGCAACGGCGAGCGGCAAACGATCGTCAGTGCAGCGGAGGATGACTGTGGACAAGATGCTTTACGTGGCCATGACCGGCGCCAGCCAGAACGCGCTGGCGCAGAAGGCCCACGCCAACAACCTGGCGAACGTTTCCACCAACGGGTTCCAGCGCGACCTGGAACAGGCGCGCTCGATGCCGGTGTTTGGTGACAGCTTTCCGTCACGGGCGTTTGCCATGACCGAACGCCCGGCCACCGACTTCAGCGAAGGGCCGATGGTCGAGACCGGGCGTGAGCTGGACGTGGCCGTGAGCGGGCAGGGCTTCATCGCCGTGCAGGCGCCGGATGGCAGCGAAGCCTACGTGCGCACCGGCAGCCTGAACATCGACGCCCTCGGCGTGCTGCGCGCCGGCAATGGCATGCCGGTGATCGGCAACGGTGGCCCGATCGCCATTCCGCCAGAGCAGAAAGTCGAAGTCGGTGCCGACGGCACCATCAGCATTCGCTCGATGGGTGAAGACCCGCGAGTGATGGCCGAGGTCGACCGCATCAAGCTGGTCAACCCGGACATCAAGAGTATGACCAAGGGCCTGGACGGGCTGATCCACACCCAGAACGGCCAGCCGGCTCCCGCTGACGTCAATGTGCGGGTGGTGTCGGGCTTCCTCGAAGGCAGCAACGTCAACGCCGTGGAAGAAATGACTTCGGTGCTGGCGCTGTCCCGCCAGTTCGAGCTGCACGTGAAAATGATGAACGCGGCCAAGGAAGGCGATGAAGCCATGGCGCGTGTTTTGCAAATCGGCTAACCAACTTTGAACGGGTGCCGTAAAACAGGCGCACGAGGAGAATACTGATGCTTCCGGCTCTTTGGGTCGCTAAAACCGGCCTGTCCGCCCAGGACACCAACCTGACCGTCATTTCCAACAACCTGGCCAACGTCTCGACCACCGGCTTCAAGCGTGATCGTGCCGAGTTCGCCGATCTGCTGTACCAGATCAAGCGTCAGCCAGGCGCGCAGTCGACCCAGGACAGCGAGCTGCCGTCGGGCCTGCAGGTCGGTACCGGTGTGCGTATTGTCGGCACCCAGAAGAACTTCCAGACCGGCAGCCTGCAGACCACCGAAAACCCGCTGGACATGGCGGTTAACGGCCGTGGCTTCTTCCAGGTGCTGCAGCCGGACGGCACGGTCTCGTACACCCGTGACGGTACCTTCCACCTGAACTCCGATGGCCAGATCGTCACCGCCCAAGGCTTTGCCCTGGAGCCGGCGATCGTGGTGCCGAACGACGCCCAGACCTTCACCGTCGGCCAGGACGGCACCGTGTCGATCACCACCGCCGGCAACCCGGCAGCACAGGTTATCGGCAACCTGCAGACCGCTGACTTCATCAACCCGGCCGGCCTGCAGGCGATCGGTGACAACCTGTTCCTGGAAACCGCCGCCAGTGGCGCGCCACAGGTCGGTACCCCAGGCCTGAACGGCTTCGGCACCACCCTGCAGCAGACCCTGGAAAACTCCAACGTCAGCACCGTGGAAGAGCTGGTGAACATGATCACCACCCAGCGCGCCTATGAGATGAACTCCAAGGTCATCTCCACCGCCGACCAGATGCTGTCGTTCGTGACTCAACAGCTCTAAAGCCCTAGTGCAGGTTCTACTCCCGTTACACCGTGAGGTAAGTGTCATGAAGCGTCTGTTGTCTGTGTTCGCCCTGGGGGGGGCGGTTGTGTTGGCAGGTTGCGTCGCGCCGACGCCCAAGCCGAACGACCCGTATTACGCGCCGGTTCTGCCGCGCACCCCGCTTCCGGCGGCAGCCAACAACGGTTCGATCTACCAGGCTGGTTTCGAGCAGGGCCTGTACACCGACCGCAAAGCGTTCCGCGTGGGTGACATCATCACCATCACCCTCAACGAACGCACGTCGGCAAGCAAGAACGCAGGTTCCCAGATCCAGAAGAACAGCAAGGCCGACATCGGCCTGACCTCGCTGTTCGGCTCCACCCCCAACACCAACAACCCGTTCGGCAGCGGCGACCTGTCGCTGGAAGCGGGTTACAGCGGTGACCGCACCACCAAGGGCGACAGCAAGGCCACCCAGGGCAACACCCTGACCGGCTCTATCACCGTCACCGTGGCCGAAGTGCTGCCCAACGGCATCATCGCCGTGCGCGGCGAAAAGTGGATGACCCTGAACACCGGTGAAGAGCTGGTGCGTATCGCCGGCCTGATCCGTGCTGACGACATCGCCACCGACAACACCGTGCCGTCCACCCGCGTGGCCGATGCGCGCATCACCTATTCGGGCACCGGCTCGTTCGCCGACGCCAGCCAGCCGGGTTGGCTGGACCGCTTCTTCATGAGCCCGCTTTGGCCCTTCTGAGTACGGATGAACATGTTCAACCTTAGGCAGCTGATAGCCGCGACCCTGCTCCTGTCCTGCGCGTTCGGTGCCCACGCCGAGCGCCTCAAGGACATTGCCAGCATCTCCGGCGTGCGTTCCAACCAGTTGATCGGCTATGGCCTGGTGGTCGGGCTCAATGGTACGGGTGACCAGACCACCCAGACGCCATTCACCCTGCAGACCTTCAACAACATGCTGTCGCAGTTCGGCATCAAGGTGCCGCCAGGCTCCGGCAACGTGCAGTTGAAGAACGTCGCCGCGGTCTCGGTGCATGCCGACCTGCCGGCGTTCGCCAAGCCGGGCCAGGTGGTGGACATCACCGTTTCATCGATCGGCAACTCGAAAAGCCTGCGCGGCGGCAGCCTGCTGATGACCCCGCTCAAGGGTATCGACGGCAACGTCTACGCCATCGCCCAGGGCAACCTGGTGGTCGGCGGCTTCGATGCCGAAGGCCGTGACGGCTCGAAGATCACCGTCAACGTTCCGTCGGCCGGCCGTATTCCTGGCGGCGCCTCGGTCGAGCGTGCCGTGCCGAGCGGCTTCAACCAGGGCAACAGCCTGACACTGAACCTCAATCGCCCGGACTTCACCACCGCCAAGCGCATCGTCGACAAGGTCAATGATCTACTCGGCCCTGGCGTGGCCCAGGCCGTGGACGGTGGCTCGGTGCGGGTCACCGCGCCGATGGACCCGAGCCAGCGGGTCGACTACCTGTCGATTCTCGAGAACCTCGAGATCGACCCGGGCCAGGCCGTCGCCAAGGTCATCATCAACTCGCGTACCGGTACCATCGTCATCGGTCAGAACGTCAAGGTCTCGCCAGCGGCGGTGACCCACGGCAGCTTGACCGTGACCATTACCGAAGACCCCATCGTCAGCCAGCCGGGGCCGTTCTCCAATGGCCAGACGGCGGTGGTTCCGCGGTCGCGGGTCAACGCCGAGCAGGAAGCCAAGCCGATGTTCAAGTTCGGCCCGGGCACCACGCTGGATGAGATCGTCCGCGCGGTGAACCAGGTGGGCGCGGCGCCCGGCGACCTGATGGCCATCCTCGAAGCACTGAAACAGGCCGGCGCCTTGCAGGCCGACCTGATCGTGATCTGAGGACGCAGCGGATGAATTCGAAAAGCCTGGTCTCCAGTCACGCTGACAGCGGTGCCTATACCGACCTCAACCGCCTGAGCTCGCTCAAGCACGGTGACCGCGACAGCGACGCCAACGTGCGCAAGGTGGCTCAGGAGTTCGAGTCGCTGTTCATCAGCGAGATGCTCAAGGCCTCGCGCAAGGCCAGCGACGTGCTGGCCGATGACAACCCGATGAACAGCGAGACGGTCAAGCAGTACCGCGACATGTACGACCAGCAGCTGGCCGTGAGCATGTCCCGCGAGGGTGGCGGTATCGGCCTGCAGGACGTGCTGGTGCGCCAGCTCTCAAAGAACAAGAGCACCCCGGTCAACACCAGCCCGTTTCCGCGTGTCGATGGCAGCGCGCCGACGCTGTGGGGCAACAAGGTGGCCGACCCGGTGCAGGCGACGCAAACCACGGCCACGCGCAACGACGTCGCCGCGCTCAACTCGCGGCGCCTGGCGCTGCCGGGCAAGCTCACTGACCGCCTGCTGGCCGGCATCGTGCCTTCGGCCACCAGCCCGGCTGCGGCCACCAATACCGCCGCCGTGCCGGCCCGTGACGGGCAACAGCTGGCCAAGGCCATCGCCATCCCGGACAACGGCCTGCGCATCACTGGCCGCGCGGTGGCGCAGCCGCCGCTGGCGCCGAAGAAGGCCTTTGCCGACAGCGACGAATTCGTCGCCACCATGCTGCCGATGGCCGAGCAGGCCGCCAAGCGCATTGGTGTCGATCCGCGTTACCTGGTGGCCCAGGCCGCCCTGGAAACCGGCTGGGGCAAATCGGTCATGCGCAACAGTGACGGCAGCAGCAGCCACAACCTGTTCGGCATCAAGGCCAGCAGTAATTGGGAAGGCGATTCGGCGCGGGCGATCACCAGCGAATTCCGCGACGGCCAGTTCGTCAAGGAGACGGCGGCGTTCCGTTCCTACGATTCGTACCAGGACAGTTTCCACGACCTGGTAAGCCTGCTGCAGAGCAATTCGCGCTATCAAGATGCGGTGAAGTCGGCCGATAACCCAGAACAATTCGTGCGGGAACTGCAAAAGGCCGGGTACGCCACCGACCCGAACTACGCCAGCAAGATCTCGCAGATCGCAAGACAGATGAAGTCGTACGAGAGCTACGCAATGCTCGGTACCACAACGAAACTTTAAGGGTATGGAACCATGGCGAGTCTGATCAATATTGGCATGTCGGGGCTTGGCGCCGCGCAGTCGGGGATGTACACCCTCGGTAACAACATCGCCAACGCCGATGTCGAGAGCTACTCGCGCCAGCAGAACGTGCAGAAGACCAAGGGCGGCCAGCAGGTCGGCCAGGTGTTCATCGGCTCCGGTACCACCCTGGCTGACGTGCGCCGGGTGTACAACGCGTTCCTCGAGAACCAGCTGCGTACCACCACCTCGCTGAGCAGCGACGCCACCTCGTACCTGAATCAGATCACCCCGCTGGACACTGCCCTGTCGAGCAGCGACACCGGCATCACCGCCGCGCTGCAGAGCTTCTTCAGCGCCATGCAGGATGCTGCCGCCAAGCCGACCGAGGACGCCTCGCGCCAGCTGCTGCTGACCAGCGCCCAGTCCCTGGCCAAGCGTTTCAATACCCTGTCGGCGCAGCTCAACCAGCAGAACAGTGATATCAACGCCAACATGGCGTCGATTGCCGACAAGGTCAACGCGCTGACCAAGTCGATTGCCGACCTCAACGGCCAGATCTCCAAGATGACCGCTGTCAACGGCCAGCCCAACGACCTGCTCGACCAGCGCGATGGCGCGGTGCGCGAGTTGTCGTCGCTGATCGGTGCCGACGTGGTCGAGCAGAAGAACGGCAACTACGACATCTACCTGAAGAACGGCCAGGCCCTGGTGCTGGGCAACACTACCCAGACCATCGGCGTGGAGCCGAGCGCCACCGACCCGACCCGCATGAGCCTGGTCCTCAATCGCGGCTCGACCAAGATGGACATCACCAACAGCACCACCGGTGGTGAACTGGGCGGCTTGATCCGCTACCGCAAGGAAACCCTCGACCCGGCGCTCAACGAGCTTGGCCGCGTGGCCCTGGTGGTGGCCGATGCCATCAACAGCCAGCTGGCCCAGGGTATCGACAAGAACGGTGACTTCGGTGCCACCCTGTTCGGCGATATCAACAGCGCCGCGGCCATCGCCCAGCGCAGTGTCGCCAAGACCGGCAACAGTGCAGGCTCCGGCAACCTCGATGTGACTATCAAGGACTCCGGCAAGCTGACCACCAGCGATTACCAGGTGACCTTCAACAGCGACAAGCAGTACACCGTGCGCAAGCTGCCTGATGGCACCGACATGGGTACCTACAGCCTCGACGACGACCCGGCGCCAGTGATCGACGGTTTCACCCTGTCGCTCAACGGCGGTGCCCTGAGCGCCGGTGACAGCTTCAAGATCACCCCGACACGCAATGCCGCGGCGAATATCGACACCGTGTTGACCGACCCCAAGCGCCTGGCGCTGGCCGCGCCGCTGACCGCCACCAGCGGTTCGGGCAACAAAGGCACAGGCGTGATCACCCAGCCGACGCTGACCTCCGAGATGGACATCTACGATGCCACCCAGCGCTCGCAGCTGCAGACCGGCCTGAAGTACTCGACCCCGGTCAAGCTGGTGTTCGGTGACGACGGCAGTTCGCCGCAGGCGTACACCATGTACGACGCCAAGGGCAACAACATCGGCAGTGGCACGATCATCCCCGGCCAGGAGAACAAGCTGCAACTGTCGGTGCCGATGGTTGATGGCAGCGGCAACTCGCTGGGCAGCAGTTTCACCTTCGAGATGAGCGTCTCCGGCGCGCCGAAGAATGGCGACAGCTACACCGTCGCGCTGACCGGCGCGGGCTCGGCAGACAACCGCAACAGCCAGTCGGTGATCGACCTGCAGACCAAGTCCACGGTCGAGGTGGGTGCTGACGGCAAGGGCATCAGCTTCACCGACGCCTACGCCAAGCTTGTGTCCAACGTCGGCGGCAAGGCCGGCCAGGCGCAGATGGACAGCGACGCCACCACCGCCCTGCACACCTCGGCGCTGGATGCGCGTAACGGCGTGTCAGGTGTCTCGATCGACGAAGAGACCGGCAACCTGATCAAGTTCCAGCAGTACTACACCGCGTCGTCGCAGATCATCAAGGCGGCCCAGGAAACCTTCGCCACCCTGATCAACAGTCTTTAAGGAGCCGTAGATCGTGAGCGTACGCATCTCTACTTCGCAGTTCTATAACACCAACAGCGCCAACTATCAGAGCAACTTTGCCAAGACCGTGCAGACACAGCAGGAGGCCAGTGATGGTATTCGTGTGCGCTCGGCCAAGGATGACCCGGTAGGGGCGGCGCGGTTGTTGCAGCTGGAGCAGCAGCAGAACATGCTGAGGCAGTACAGCACCAATACTGTGAATGTGCGTAATGCGCTGGGCACTGCCGAAAGCACCTTGAACTCTATCGGCAATATTTTGCAGCGGGTCAATGAGCTGGCGGTGAGTTCTGGCAACGGTGCATTCACCGACTCCGATCGCAAGGCCAACGCCGATGAGCTGGCGTCGCTCGAAGACCAGCTGTTCTCGCTGATGAACAGCAAGGACGAGAACGGCAAGTACCTGTTCTCGGGCTCCAAGGGCGATACTCAGCCCTATGTGCGTAACGCCGATGGCACATACAGTTATCAGGGCGACCAGGGCAAGTTGAACCTGCAGGTGGGTGACATGCTGAGCCTGGCCGCGAATGAAACCGGCTACGATGCGTTCGAGCAGGCGCTTAATACCAGCCGCAGTCAGACCAGTATGACGGCACCCCCTGTCGACGATGGTCGCGTCAGCCTGTCCAATGGCCAGGTATCGGGCAGTTCGACCTACAACGACCGCTTCCGCAGCGGGGAGCCGTACAGCATCGAATTCACCAGCAGCACCGAGTACAAGATCCTGGATGCCAGCGGCAATGATGTGACGCTCGAGGCCAGCCAGGGTGGCAAGTTCGATCCCAATTCTGACAACAGCACGATCAGCTTCCGGGGTGTCGAGCTGCGTCTGGACATCACCTTCAAGGATGGCGACAAGGGCAATGAAGATGCTGTGATTGCCGGGCATACGTTTACCTTGAGCTCCAGGGCGGATGAAGTGTCGGGCACCCGCAGCCCTGGCAACACCTCGTCGGAGCAGGTCACAGGCGCGACGATCACCGACCAGGCGGCCTACCAGGCGGCATTCCCTTCAGGTGGTGCTGTGCTCAAGTTCACCAGCGCCAGCACGTTCGAGCTGTACGCAACGCCGGTCACTGCCAATAGCCGTCCTGTGGCGTCTGGCGCACTCGGCGGGGCGAATGGCACTACCGCGACTGCGGCCGGTGTTAGTTTCGAGCTGTCGGGGGCGCCCAGTGCGGGTGATTCGTTTGCGGTCAAGGTCGATACCCATCAGACCCAAAACCCGCTGGACACCATCAGCAAGCTTCGTACAGCGTTGAGCACGCCGCAGGACAACGATCCGGTCGCCCGGCAGAACTTCCTGGCTGCGCTGGATTCGGCCGGGGGGAACATCATCAGCGCGATCAATCAGGTATCGTCGTCGGTCAGTGCCATTGGTGGTCGCGGCCAGGCGTTGGACGTTCAGTCGGAGACCAACGAGGCGCTGAGTACCGAGAACGCCAAGACACAGAGCTCGATTCGTGAAAGCGACCCGGCTGAAGTGATGCTGCGTCTGCAGATGCAGACCAACATGTTGCAAGCTTCGTTGCAGGCATACGCCAAGGTTGCCGGGTTGTCGCTGGTCAACTACATCTGAGCTTCCCTTCTGCTTCAACCTCTTCTTCTGCCTTACCACGCCAGAGCGCCCGATCTGGCGTGGTACCTCCCCCCAAGGCCCAAATGTGAACGCACAACCTCTCGTCAGTATTGTCATACCTGCTTTCAATCCTCGCTTCTTCGCCATGGCGCTGCAAAGTGCAGTGGGGCAAACCTACGAGAATCTCGAAGTGATCGTGTGCGACGACAGCGAAGGTGACGAGATCGAAGGGATCGTTCAGTCGGTGCAGGAGCAGAGCGGAAGGTCGGTGCGCTATATTCGCAACCCGCATTGCCTGGGTTTTGTTAGTAACGTGCTAAAGGCCGTGCAGGCAGCAGATGGCGAATGGGTGAAGGTCCTTTGCGACGATGATCGACTTATGCCGCTGTGCGTGGCACGTCAGGCTCAGATATTGGCAGAGCATTCGGATGTCGGCTTGGTGCTCGCTCAGCGCATGTTTGCCGACGAAAATAACTATGTGCTTCCCATGCGTCTGGCTAACGCGCGCTTCGTCAATTCTGATTGCATATTCAACGGCAGCGATGTGTTGTCGGTGCTCAACGATCATCCAGCCAATTTTTTAGGCAACTTGTCTTCAGCTTTGATGCGACGAGACCAGGCACTCAGTTTGCTCGGCGTGTTGGCTCAGGGTGATCTGGGATTTGTGGCAATACTGGACCTGGCCCTTTTCTGCTGTCTGATGCGGGCTGGGCATCTGGTCCTGATCAGTGATGTATTGCTCATCGAGCGCTTGCACGCCGAGCGCCTGAGTAAGCAGCCAGCCGTGCAGGCCACGGTCGGTCTGGAATGGGGTTGGCTGCGGCAAATGCTGAAGGTACGCGGGGGCGAGGCAGCGCCAGCACAAGGCTGGGTGCGCTACAGGCAATTGGCTGGCGTATCCGAAGGGTCGAGTGAGTGGAAGGAAATCAATCTGGTGTTGGTGGTGGGCAACTGGCAGAACACCATGGAACGTCGCATTGGAAGCGCCAGTGAAAGTTATGCGGACCTCTATCGGGAATGGATCGCCGAGCGTCAGCTTAGTGCAGCCCAGATACAGCTGCTTCCTCGCACGTTGGAGACGTGTGCGAGCGTGCCCAGGATCGGCGTTCTGGTGCTGGATCCCGATGGCAATGTGGATGAACTGGGCCATACCTTGCGCAGCATTCAGGTGCAGCACTACTGCGCGCAGCATTGTGTAGTCCTGTCCAGTGCCGAGTGCTCCGAATGGCCGGGTGTAACTCGGTATGAGCTGGCAGCTGACTGGGTCACACAACTCAATCAGGTCGTTTTGGCGTTGGACGATTGCGACTGGGTTTATCTTCTGCAGGCAGGTGACAGGCTTGTAGATTCGAACTTGTTGCTTTTGGCAGAGCGTATCGCCGTGTTGCCAGGACTTGCCTGTATATACAGCGATGAAGACTCATGGGTCGATGGCGAGCCGATTGAGCCGATATTCAAACCCGACTTCAACATCGATCTGATGCGCAGCTATCCCTACACGGGGCGCACGTTGGCCTTCGATCGTGCCGAAATGATCGCGGCTGGTGGTCTGGACGCCCGTTTCGCCGATCTTGCCCCACATGATCTGCTTTGGCGCCTGGTTGAAAACAAGGGCCCGCAGGTCGTGGAGCATGTTGCGGAAATTCAGGTGCACTCCAGTTTCGGGTTTGCTCAGTGGCTATCGAAGGATGCGGTCATCGCGCAGAGTGAACGCGTTGCCAGCGAGCACCTTCATCGCCTGGGTATCAATCATCGGGTGCGCCACGATGAGTTGGCCCTGCTCAACCGAATCGATTACCAGCATGCCGATCAGCCTCTGGTCACGCTTGTGGTGCCCTGCAATCAGTGCCTGGATGTGCTTCAGCGCTGCGTCATGTCTGTGATGGAGCTCACAGCCTATCCTCGCTACGAGTTGCTTCTGGTCGCGTCTGGCGATCTGGAGCCAGACTTGGAAAGCTGGCTTCAGGCGATGGAGGAGGTCGGTGGGGCGATGCTTCGAGTGCTACGTCTTGCCGGCGATCCTGGTGTCGCGTCTATGGTCAACGAGGCATTCGCTGTCGCGCGGGGCGAATACCTGCTGATGCTGTCGGCAGGCCTGCAAGTCTGCGAGGGTCAGTGGTTGGGTGAAATGCTCAATCATGCTCAGCGTCCGGAAGTGGCAATCGTGGGTGCCAAGGTATTGGACGTTCATGAGCGAGTTGTGCACGCTGGATTGGTATTGGGTGGCAGCGGTGGAGTGGGGCTGGTTTGTGCGGGCGACGATGGCCAGAGTCGTGGCTACCTGCAACGGCTGCAGGTTGTTCAGAACTGGACGGCGGTGGCGGGTGATTGCCTGATGGTGCGCAAGTCTGTTTTCGAATCTCTGGGCGGTTTGGATGTTGCGCAATTCTCCAGCGGCCTGGGCGAAGTTGATCTGTGTTTACGCTCCAGAACTCAAGGGTATCTGGTCGTCTGGACGCCGCACGCGTGCCTGCGGGCTATCGGGGCTGTCGGCGCTGAGCCGCATGCCAATGCGCCGCTTGCGCAGCAGTCGGAATTCTTCGAGCGTTGGCGATCACTGATTGTCCGCGATCCTGCCTACAATCCCAACCTCGGGCTTGGGCGCATAAACTTCAGCCTCGACCCTAGCTCGCAAGGCAGCTGGGATCCCTTCTGTGCACGGACGCTTCCGTCGGTTCTTGCCTTGCCGGTCAATGCTTCGGCTGTAGGCGGATACAGAGTGATTGAGCCTTTCTATAACCTTGAGGCTGCCGGGCGTGTTGTCGGACGCGTTTCCTATGAGGTGCCAGGGACCATCCAGCTCGAACGCATGAACCCCGATATCATTGTGGTGCAACTGCGGCATAACGAAGAAGGCGTTCGGGACATCGAGCGCCTAGCCAAGTATTCCGATGCGCGGCGCATCTATGAAATCGACGACTATGTGCTGAAAGCACCGAAAAAAAACAAGCATGCCCGCAACAAGCCGGCGGACATAGAGAAGCATCTGCGCCGGGCCATCGGCCTCTGCGATCGGGTCGTGGTTACCACCCAGGCGCTGGCCGATGCCTTGGCATCGATGCATAGTGATTTCCGGGTTGTGCCAAACATGCTCAACGCGCAGGTCTGGAGCGGCCTTCAGAGCAAAAGGGCGATTGGGCCGAAACCAAGGGTAGGGTGGGGGGGGGGCACCAGCCACAGTGGTGATCTGGAAATCATAGCCGAAACTGTTCGGCAGCTCGCGAATGAAGTTCATTGGGTGTTCTTCGGCATGTGCCCTGATGAGTTACGGCCGTACATACATGAATTCCATCCGCTGGTTAATTTGGCCGACTACCCGGCGAAGCTTGCGAGCTTGAACCTCGACCTAGCCTTGGCGCCGCTGGAATTCCATATTTTCAACGACTGCAAGAGCAACCTGCGTCTGCTGGAGTATGGCGCGTGTGGTTACCCGGTGATCTGCACTGATACCGAGGCTTACCGGGGATCACTGCCTTGCACTCGCGTTTACAGCAATAGCACTGAAGAATGGGTCGAAGCCATTCGGTCGCACTTGGCCGATCCAGCAGCGAGCTACCGTATGGGTGATGAGTTGCACGCTGCCGTGATGCGTGACTATGTCTTGCGTGGTGAAAACCTGAAGCGCTGGGAGTGGGGCTGGCTGGCGGATTGACCCGCGTCGAACAGGGGGCGGTCGAATTGAAGGCCCCTGCAGCAGTTTGATGAGAGTGCCGCAGGGGATAGGTTTTTTACGCAGGCAACCAGGCCTTCTTCCACGCTTCTAAAATGTGCCCCTTCAATAGCCATTCGCTCCGAACGATAGCTTGCAGGTATTGGCCCAGCTGTGCGGATGCAACTTTGTCGTTCAAGTGCATTCGTATGGCATTGATCCATGCCTCGCTGTTATTGACGGCAGGGGTTGTGGGAAGGTTGTCGCTCAATGTATCCAGCTTGCTGCGGATCACTGGGTAGCCGCAGGCACCATATTCCAATACTTGCAGATTACTTCTGCAAAGGTTGGCCGGATTGTCCGCCCGCGGCGCAAGTGCCAAATCCAGGTTTAATTGCGCAAGCTTCTGGGGGCGCTGCTGCAAGTTCGGTTCATCGTGAATCTCATGTACATAGCGGCGCAACTCGGCAGGGCACGCGCCCATGATGACCCACTCCACTTCCTGCGCAAGCGCCTTGATCACATCCGACACGATGCGTAGATCGGTCGCTGAGCGTGCGTCGCCTGCCCATCCGATACGAGGGCGTTGGCCTGCATCACGGGTGCTTGCCAATGCACCCCATAAGTCGCCAGGCAAACGACTGGGCACAATGATGAGCTCGGTATCGGTGCTCCCTATCGCGTCAGCGAAACTTTCGGTGGCTACCAGTATTCGGTCGGCGAAGGGTAGTGCGCGGTGGACGTAGCGAATGAAGGTTTGCAAGTCACTTTCGGCGTGAGTAAGGCCGAGCGCAGGATGGTCTCCAAGGTCCAGGATTTTATATGAATATGAAAGATGATTGATTTGCTGCAGTGCGTCCAGCGACGCATTGGCGGGACCGTATTGGACGATAATGCTGTCCGGGCGAAGCCTTTCCAGCTCGCAAGGTTGCAGGAACACTTGGGATGTAACACCTTCGATGAGGCCGCTTGACGTCATGGCCAGCATTGGCTCGGTCACGCGCAAATGACGATTTTCAGTGTTGTCCAGGGGGTATGCGAGAACGGTTGGAAGAGGCTTCCATGATGATAGCGGGCGCCAGGACAGCGCGTTGTCGGCCAGGCCGAAGCCCCCGGCACTTGCGAGTGATAGGTTTGGATTGTAGGCAGGGTCGCGGGCGAGAGTAGGTAGCCATTTCTGGTACATGGCAATGTCATCATCAGCGTCAGGCGGCGCTTTCCGATTCGCCGTCGAAAGCAGTAATGCATTGGAGGCCCACACATTAAGATAGCCGGCATCCCTAATCCTCAAGCACAGATCGACATCAAAGTAGCGAGTTAATTGTCCCGGGTCGATGCCATTGATCTGGTCGAGTGTTTCGCGGGCGATCATCAGGCAGTCTTTGCTGAGCGCACTATAGTTTTGATCCACCTGCAAGCGTTGCAAGTATCCCGGCGAGTCCATGAACTCACCTGCGAATGCAGGTCCGGCCACACCATTTAGACCAAGAATCAGGCCAGCCTGCACCACAGCGCCTTCAGGCGATACCAACTTGGGGCCTACGGCACCGACTTCCGGGCGTTGGGCATGATTCAACAGTTCGTCAAGCCAGTCTTCCTTTATGACCACTGTTTCAGGGGAAAGCAGCAACAGGTAGCTACCGTTGGCGTGACCTGCGGCGTAATCGAGCGCGGCGGGCGCCGTCATCGTGGACGGTGGATTGATGACCAGGAGCCTGGCTTCTGCGAGGTCTTCAAGTGCGCGCAGCCATGCGCTGATATCCCTTGCCTCCGGGTTATCGCGGATCAGCAGAAGCTCGAAGTGACTGTATCGGGTCTTTTCCAGGACGCTGTCTATACAGCGTTGCAAATGGCCGAGGTCGTCACCCGCAAGCACCAGGATCGACACTAGCGGTTGCGAGGTATGGCCATAGCTTATGCGGTACTGGCCATTGTGCTCGAACCTGGCGTTAGCGTGTTCATACCCGCGTGAGGACAAGTGCTGAAGAATGGCGTGTTTTTCACCGGCCAGCTCTCGAATGGGTGGCGAGTCCGTTTTCAGAAGTACTTCGGGGATATGGCCTAGTCCCTGGAGTCCTGCGGCAGTAATCAACCGTAATACCAGCTCGAACTCAGGGTTTTCACTGCACTGGGAATCGAAGCCACCCGTTTCTATCAGCGCGCCTCGCCTGAAGAGCCAGTGGCGGCCCATTACCGACGGGAGGCTCAGCAGGTAGTCCAGGTTGAAGTCGGGTCTGAGGCCGGGGCCCTGGCTGCCATCCGCCTGGCGATAGATGAGGTCGAAGTACAGTGCGCGGCAGTCCGGGGCATTCAACAATTCCAGGCCGCTGAGCAGTAGTCCGCTAGCGATGATCTCATCGCCAGCGTGGATCAGGCCCAGCCAGTCGAAATCCGCCTCGGCGATTGATTGGTTGAGTGTCTCAAGCCAGTTTTCGCGGGTTACCTGCACGGCGATGTCGTGATAGCGCTCGGCTACGGCACTCGATGTCGACATGACCAGAGCGATTACGTGAGGATATTGGGCCTTGGCGAGTTGCAGCGACTCCAGTGTCACTGCCAGCTTGATCAGGTCGCCCTCCAGGTCGATCACGGCAATCGCGAAGCTAGGTGCTGGCGGGTGGGCAGCCAGGTGAGCACTGGCCAGTTCACGCTGTGCAGGCGTAAATGTGCGGCGTTCCAGCCAGCCTGCCAGGTGCTGGCCAGGGGTGAAGGTTGTATCGAGATGGCGGAGCATGGCCGCTCTGCCTCGGTGGACGGTGTCATTGTCCTGGACCGGGTGGCGGTCATAAAGCTGTCGATAGAGCGCGGGGTAGAAGTTTTTCACTGACTCGGATCGGCGCGTGGCATCAATCTTGGCGCTTCGCATCCGAACTTCGACCGTTTCCCGAGGGATATGGCGAAAGTTGGCGTGCCGAGTGAGGTGCATCAGGAAGTCCCAGTCTTCCAGGCCCTTGAGGTTTTCGTCAAACCCGTCGAACAGTGCCAGCAGTCGACGAGGAAATGCGAAGGTATTTACCGGTATGTAGTTGTTGGTAAGCAGCCGGTCTCTGGAATACTCACCATGCGTGTAGCGCTGCTCCCGATGCCGCTCGACTCGTTTGCCGTCGACAAGCTCTTCGATGATGAAGATGGCATCGCTGTAAATGATCTCGTCGGGATGTTGTTCAATGGCCTGCGCAAGCGTTTCGAGATGGTTTGGTAGGAACAGGTCGTCATCATCCAGATAAACAATGTATTGACCTTGGGCCAGGCGATGGGCTGTGTTTCGAGCCGCTGCAGGCCCGCGATTATGCGCCTGGCGTATATACATGATGGGGAATGGCAGCTCGACCAGCGACGATTCGACCGGGCAGCCCTTGTCATTCACCAGAAGCGCTTCGAAGTCAGCAAATGTCTGCCGGGAAAGGCTGTTGAGCGCGTCGGCTAGCAGGTTGGGCCTGTTGAAGGTGGTGATAATCACTGAAAACAGTGGTGTCGAGTCACATCGGCTCGCTGCCGAGTCGTCGCAGGATGTGGATAGCTGCATCAGGTCGCTCATGTGAATGCCCAAGGCCAGTCGATGATTAAGTTAGCAGTACGCATGGTGACGCTTCCAAGGTGGGCGTCTGCTAGCGCAGTCGCTGAGACGGTGGTTCGAGAATTCCCGGGGGTGAGATTGAAAGCCACCCTGTATTGACGCGAAACTCGGCTGAAGCAAGAAGAATGCCACTGGTTTCTGGCTTCAAGCGGCATTGGCGCGATACTTAATAGCTGATTTTGCCATTGAGCGTGCAGTCGTGACTTGGCAGTCGAAACGTGCATCTCTAATCTATTGAGATTAAGAGGGTGCTGGGATGGCGCGGCTAGCGACCGGTTGTCGAAGCCACAGCAACCCTGAAATTCCGCCATATTCACTGGGAAGCCACAATGATTGGCATCAAAAGCATTGCGAGTTACGTGCCTGCTGAGGGCCTGGACAACTACGCTCAGGGTGCGAAATTCGGCAAGGAGCAGGATTTCATCTTCGGCAAGATCGGTTCGACCTTCTTGCCGCGCAAGGATGTAACCCAGGAAACCTCCGATTTGTGCGTCGAGGCCGCCAAAAATCTGTTCGCTGCCAATGCCACGCTGGACCCGGCATCCATTGATGCTGTGATCGTTGTCACTCAGAATGGTGATGCCGAAGGCTTGCCTCACACTGCTGCGATCGTACAGCACAAGTTGGGCTTGACCACTGCTGTCGCAGCCTTCGACATCTCTCTGGGTTGCTCGGGCTACGTATACGGCTTGTACGCCATGAAAGGCTTCATGGAGGCCGCCGGTCTGAAGAACGGCCTGCTGATCACCGCCGACCCCTACTCGAAGATCGTCGACCCCGAAGATCGCAACACCACCATGCTGTTTGGTGATGCGGCCACTGCTACCTGGATGGGTGAGGGGGCTACCTGGCAGCTTGGCAAGTCTCTGTTCGGCAGCGACGGTGCGGGCGCCGAGCATTTGCGTACTACCGATGGCAAGTTCTTCATGAACGGCCGCCAGGTCTACAACTTCGCCCTGGTCAAGGTGCCGGCGCACCTGCAGCAGTTGCTCGATGCCAGTGAGTTGAAGTCTGACGATATCGACCTGTATTGCCTGCATCAGGGCAGCGCAGCCATCGTCGATGCCGTATCGGCGCGTTTCGCTGAGGGCGAGCACAGGCATAAGTTCGTCAAGGACATGATCGAGACCGGCAACACGGTGTCGTCGAGCATTCCACTGTTGCTGGAAAAGCACGTGATGGGCTCGCAGCACCAGCGAGTGGCGCTCAGTGGCTTTGGTGTGGGGCTGTCCTGGGGCTCGGCAATCATTGAACGCCGTGACTGAACGCTCATCGCAGTGATTGACGCCGCCGCTTTCAGGCGGCGTTTTCTTTTCTGCGCTGCACGTTGGAGGCGCCTGTTATCTGGCGTCAACTCCTTGATTTCATTGGGCTGGCAGGATGCCAGTAATTTTTTTTTGAAAATCCCCTAAAGAAACCCGCCCTGACGAAGATAACTATTACGAAGGTTCTCTGTGCCACACCCGGCGAATTGCCAAGGCCGGAAGCCGTAGTACCCAATCCAACGAGGAATTCGTCATGGCTTTGACCGTCAACACCAACACCACCTCTCTGGGCGTTCAGAAAAACCTGAACCGTGCTTCCGATGCACTGAGCACCTCGATGACCCGTCTGTCCTCCGGCCTGAAAATCAACAGCGCCAAAGACGACGCCGCCGGCCTGCAGATCGCTACCCGCATGACCTCGCAGATCCGTGGTCAGACCATGGCAATCAAAAACGCCAACGACGGTATCTCCATCGCCCAGACCGCTGAAGGCGCGATGCAAGAGCAGACCAACATTCTGCAGCGTATGCGTGAACTGGCTGTTCAGGCTAACAACTCGTCCAACAGCACCGACGACCGTGCCGCTCTGAACAAAGAGTTCGCTTCGATGTCGGACGAGCTGACCCGTATCGCCAACAGCACCCAGCTGAACGGCAAGAACCTGCTGAACAGTGGCGTCACCATGAGCTTCCAGGTGGGTTCCAACACCGGCTCCGAGAACCAGATCAGCATCACCCTGGCTGACCTGACTGCTGCTACCCTGTCCGTAGACAGTGGTTCGATCGCCATTTCCGGTGCCGACAGCGACATCGCTGCTGCCTTCAGCGCCGCAGTCAACGCCATCGACTCCGCTCTGCAGACCATCAACAGCACCCGTGCTGACCTGGGTGCCGCTCAGAACCGTCTGACCAGCACCATCAACAACCTGCAGAACATCAACGAAAACGCCGAAGCCGCTCGTGGCCGTGTGCAGGACACCGACTTCGCCGCTGAAACTGCTCAAATGACCAAGCAGCAGACTCTGCAGCAAGCTTCGACCGCTGTTCTGGCCCAGGCCAACCAGCTGCCATCCGCTGTACTGAAGCTGCTTCAGTAATCGGTGATGGTGATTGGCGGGGGAGTGCACATTGAGGCGCTTCCCCGCCTTTTCATTGCGAGGTGGTGGACATGGACATGAGCGTCAAGCTGAACCTGTCTTACCCGGCCACACAAAAGGCCGAGCAGGTTGCCGAAAAACCGGTTGCACGGTCGACGGAAGCGAGTAAAACCGATGATGCACATAAAGACACGCAAACGGTGCACGATGCCGCCAAGGTCAAAAGTGCTGTCTCGGAGATCGAAAAGTTCCTGAAGGCGTCTCAGCGCAATCTGGAATTTTCCACGGATGAAGAATCCGGCAAGATAGTTGTCAGAGTCATCGCCAGCGACAGCGGTGAGCTGATTCGTCAGTTGCCCTCGGAAGAGGCCTTGCGGATCGCCCACAGTCTGAGCGATGTCAACAGTGTTCTGTTCGACGCCAAGGTATGATTGGCGGCGAACATCAATGAAGTGGTGTATGTCGGTCCGCAGGATTGGGGCTGACGCGCTGATGAGAGGGACAACAGCATGGCAAGCTCGATTATTCCCAGTACCGGTCTGGGTTCCGGTCTCAATATCACCGAGATCGTGACTGCTCTGGTCAAATCCGATACCGCGGCCAAACAGGCGCAGATCACTCGGCAGACCAGCAACAATACCGCGTACATTTCAGGAGTTGGCGCGCTGCGTAGTGCGCTTACGGCTTTCACCACGGCCATGTCCAAGCTGAATGACAGTACCGCGCCGTCATTCAACGCTTTTGCCGCGACTTCCGCGAGCGACTCCATCGTCAAGGCTACCGCCAGCAACACAGCTGTTGCTGGTACTTACAATATCGAAGTGAAAAACCTTGCCACCGGCTCCAAGGTGGCGAGCCAGGCCTTTACCGGCGGGGCAGCGACTGCCATCCCTGAAGGTGACCTGATAATCAGTCAGGGTGATAAGGATTACACCGTCAAGGTGGGGGCGGGCGCTACGCTGCAGAGCGTGCGCGACCAGATCAACAAGGAACTGGGTGCCAACGGGCTCTCCGCCAACATTATCACCGGCGCCGACGGCGCGCGATTGGTGCTTGGCTCCACGACCACCGGCGCTGAAACTGACATTTCGGTGAGCGGTATTACCGAGCTGGCGATCGACGGAACGAAGTCCATGGCGGATAACGGTGCGGGCTTCATCACTGCTGTCGCCAAGGACGCCGTTGTCATGATTGATGGGCTCGAGGTGAAAAGCGCCACGAACACCATCAGCGATGCCATCAGTGGTATCAAGCTTGATCTGACCGGGGCCAGCGCGACCGGCGTGACGACCAAGGTGACGGTCGCTGCGAATAACGATGGTCTCAAGACTTCGATTCAAAGCTTTGTCGATGCGTACAACACGCTGCAGAAGGCCATCACTTCGCTGACCAGCACCAGTACCGATGATGATGGCAATACGGTGCTGGGTTCTCTGACCAACGACCCGACCACGCGCTCGTTGTTGCGCGATGTTCGCAGTGTGTTGTCGGAGGTAGGTGCGGGTGACCAATTGACCACGCTGAGTCAGCTGGGTATCAATACCCAGAAAGATGGCACGCTCGAGTTCAACAGCAGCAAGTTCACCGCTGCGATGAACGACAAGAAACTGGGCGGCGAAGTGCAAAACCTGTTCACTGGCACTAATGGCCTGTTCGAGCGCATGAACAAGGCCATCGACCCGTATAACGCCGTTGACGGCAGTTTGGCAACGCGCAAGGCGAGCCTGGACAAGGTTGCCAAGAACCTCAGCGACCAGCAGGCCGCTCTTGATCGCCGTACCGACTCGCTGACCGAGTCGTTGACCAAGAAGTACGTGGCGCTGGATACGGCTTTGGGCAAGATGAAGGCCCAAGCCGATCAGATCACCTCGATTTTCGAGGCGATCAACGCACAAGCTAAGAAGTCCTGATTTTCCGAGTTCTGCCAAAAGCCCGGCGGCGTCCCCAGGATGCCCCGGGCTTTTGGCTTTTTCCCTAAAGTTTTTTGACGTCCCGGCGATACACAGGGTACAAGCAACCTTTTTCGCAGCAACGAGGTAGATCCATGAACCCGATGTTGGCCCTTCGGCAATACCAGAAAGTCAACGGCGTGGCCCAGACATCCGAAGCCAGCCCTCACCGCCTGGTGCAAATGCTCATGCAAGGCGGGCTTGACCGTATGGCCCAGGCCAAGGGTGCAATCGCGCGCAATGATATTGCCCAGAAGGGCATCCTGATCGGCAAGGCCATCGATATCATCGGTGGTCTGCGCGAAGGTCTGGATCTGGAAAACCAGGCGGAAACCCTCGCAGAACTGGACAGCCTGTACACCTACATGAGCCGCCGCCTGATCGAGGCCAATGCCAAGAGCGACCCCGCCATCATCGACGAAGTCGCGCGTCTGCTCATTACCGTCAAGGAAGGTTGGGACGCAATCGGCGACCAGTCGTCGGCTTCCTGAGCAAGGAGGATGACATGAACGATGTGATCACCCGTATCGAACAGACCCGTCAGTTGCTGCTGACGGCGCTGGAAAAGCGCGATTGGGATGCCGTGGGCGAGCTGGACCTGGAATGCCGCCTGCGCATCAGCGATGTGCTGGGTGAGGCCCAGGGCCAGGAAGCGGATGTTCGCGACAGCCTGGAACAGCTGCTCGACGTTTACCGGCAATTAATCGACGTTGCAAGTGGCGAGCGTCAATCAATAGTCGACGAGATGACGCAAATCCGTCAGGCGAAAAACGCCGCCAAGGTATACCATCTGTTCAGTTGACCACAGATGAACAGAAAGCCGTGCGCCATTAATTTGACTGCACGGGTTTTTTTGACTTTACTAGTGGCTGTTTTCGAATTTCAGACGTCCGAACACTGACCATTCAGTCGGAGATGTCGAGCATGCCCTGATAAGGGCGCCGATATGACTAGGGAAGTTGCTATTGCATGTGGCGTGAAACCAAGATTCTCCTGATCGATGACGACAGCGCCCGCCGCCGCGATCTGGCGGTGGTCCTGAACTTTCTCGGCGAAGATAACCTCCCATGCTCCAGCCAGGATTGGCAGCAGGTCGTAGGGAGCCTGTCTTCGAGTCGTGAAGTGCTCTGCGTGCTCATCGGTACCGTCAATGCCCCGGGCAGTGTCCTCGGGCAGCTTAAGACAGTGGCTGGTTGGGATGAGTTCCTTCCGGTTCTGCTGATTGGTGAAATTTCTTCTGCCGACTACCCGGAAGAGTTGCGCCGTCGGGTTCTGTCCAACCTCGAGATGCCGCCGAGCTACAGCCAGCTGCTCGATTCGCTGCACCGTGCCCAGGTCTACCGCGAGATGTACGACCAGGCCCGTGAGCGCGGTCGTCAGCGCGAGCCTAACCTGTTCCGCAGCCTGGTCGGCACCAGCCGTGCCATCCAGCATGTGCGGCAGATGATGCAGCAGGTGGCCGATACCGATGCCAGCGTGCTGATCCTCGGTGAGTCAGGCACTGGCAAGGAAGTGGTGGCGCGCAACCTGCACTACCACTCCAAGCGCCGCGAAGCGCCGTTCGTGCCGGTCAACTGCGGAGCGATCCCGGCCGAGTTGCTGGAAAGCGAACTGTTCGGCCATGAGAAGGGCGCCTTTACCGGTGCGATCACCAGCCGTGCCGGGCGATTCGAGCTGGCCAACGGCGGTACTCTGTTCCTTGACGAAATTGGCGACATGCCGCTGCCGATGCAGGTCAAGCTGTTGCGTGTGCTGCAGGAGCGCACCTTTGAGCGCGTGGGCAGCAACAAGACCCAGAGCATCGATGTGCGCATCATTGCGGCGACCCACAAGAACCTCGAAACCATGATCGAGGACGGGACCTTCCGCGAAGACCTTTACTACCGCCTCAATGTGTTCCCGATCGAGATGGCGCCACTGCGCGAGCGCGTGGAAGACATCCCGTTGCTGATGAACGAGCTGATCTCGCGCATGGAGCACGAGAAGCGCGGTTCGATCCGCTTCAACTCGGCCGCGATCATGTCGCTGTGCCGCCACGGCTGGCCGGGCAACGTCCGCGAGCTGGCCAACCTGGTCGAGCGCATGGCGATCATGCATCCGTACGGGGTGATCGGGGTGTCGGAGCTGCCGAAGAAGTTCCGCTATATCGACGATGAAGACGAGCAGCTGGTCGACAGCCTGCGCAGTGATCTCGAAGAGCGCGTGGCGATCAACGGGCACACACCGAACTTCAGCAACCATGCGATGTTGCCACCGGAGGGGCTGGACCTGAAGGATTACCTTGGCAGCCTCGAGCAGGGTCTGATCCAGCAGGCGCTGGACGATGCCAACGGGATCGTTGCACGCGCGGCTGAACGTTTGCGCATTCGCCGTACCACCCTGGTCGAGAAGATGCGCAAGTACGGCATGAGCCGCCAGGGCGGCGAGGACCAGGCGGAAGACTGATTCCGCTTGTGCCGGCCTCTTCGCGAGCTTGCCCGCGAAGAGGTTGGGCCTGTAAGCGCTAATCCCCATCCCCGGCACGGCTATTGCTACACCGCTGGCAACATACCGTTTTTATGACGGTCAGCCACGCGAGAGAGCACGATGCCCCAGGCCGCCCACTTTTCCCGAGTCCCCGATCTGCAGGGGCGTACCCCGGTCGAACAGGAGAGTCGACAGGGGCTGGAGCAGGCGTTTGCCCTGTTCAATCAGGTTTCCAGCCAGCTCAACCAGTCCTACAGCATGCTCGAAGCCCGCGTCAGCGAGCTCAAGGGTGAGCTGGCGGTGGTCGGCGCGCAGCGCATGGCCGAGCTGAACGAAAAAGAACGCCTGGCCAACCGCCTGCAGAACCTGCTCGACCTGCTGCCAGGCGGGGTGATCGTGATCGATGACCAAGGCTTGGTGCGTGAAGCCAATCCCGCGGCCTGCGAAATGCTCGGCGAGCCTGTGGTCGGCCAGTTGTGGCGCCAGGTGATTGCGCGCAGCTTCGCCCCGCGCAAGGACGATGGCCATGAGGTCTCGCTGCGCGATGGCCGCCGCCTGTCGATCGCCACCCGCTCGCTGGACGCCGAGCCTGGCCAGCTGGTGTTGCTCAACGACCTGACTGAAACCCGCCGCCTGCAGGACCAGTTGGCCCGGCATGAGCGCCTGTCTTCACTGGGGCGTATGGTCGCCTCGCTGGCGCACCAGATTCGGACGCCGTTGTCGGCGGCGATGCTCTATGCCAGCCACCTGGCCGATAGCGAGCGTGAGCTCGCGCCAGAAACCCGCCAGCGCTTTGCTGGCAGCCTCAAGGAGCGCCTGCACGAGCTGGAGCACCAGGTGCGCGACATGCTGGTGTTTGCCCGTGGCGAGCTGCCGCTGGGTGATCGGTTGACCCCCAAGGCTTTGTTCCAGGCCCTGCAGCAAGCGGCTCAGCCCCATGTGCAAGGGCATGCCGTGCGCTGGCAGTGCGACAGCCACCTGGGCGAGTTGCTGTGCAATCGCGACACCTTGGTCGGCGCCTTGCTCAACCTGATCGAGAACGCCCTGCAGGCCAGTGACAGCCCGGCCCGGCTCAAGGTGCACCTGTTCCGCCGCGAGCGCACCTTGCACCTGAATATCAGCGATGCCGGCAGTGGCATCGATGCCGAGCTGCTGGGGCGCCTGGGCGAACCGTTCCTGACCACCAAGGCCACCGGCACCGGGCTTGGGCTGGCGGTGGTCAAGGCCGTGGTGCGTGCGCACCAGGGCAAGTTGCAGCTGCGCTCGAAGGTCGGGCGTGGCACCTGTGTAAAGGTTGAGCTGCCGTTGATCGACGGGCAGGCAACGGAGGTCGTGTGATGGCAATCAAGGTGCTGCTGGTCGAGGATGACCGCGTATTGCGCCAGGCGCTGAGCGATACCCTGGAGATCGGTGGCTTCGCCTTTGATGCGGTCGGTAGCGCCGAAGAGGCGCTGCAGGCAGTGGAGGGCGAGTCTTACAGCCTGGTGGTCAGTGACGTGAACATGCCGGGCATGGATGGGCATCAGTTGCTGGCGCAGCTGCGCCGTCATCAACCCCAGTTGCCGGTGTTGCTGATGACCGCCCACGCGGCCGTCGAGCGTGCCGTGGAGGCCATGCGCCAAGGGGCGGCGGATTATCTGGTCAAGCCATTCGAGCCCAAGGCTTTGCTGAGCTTGGTCGAGCGCCATGCTGCCGGGCGCCTGACGGCGACCGACAATGAGGGGCCGGTGGCCTGCGAGCCCGCCAGTCGACAGTTGCTGGAGCTGGCTGCGCGGGTGGCGCGCAGCGACTCGACCGTGCTCATTTCCGGTGAGTCGGGTACTGGCAAGGAAGTGCTGGCGCGCTATATCCACCAGCAGTCGCCGCGGGCGGCGCAGCCGTTCGTGGCGATCAACTGCGCGGCGATCCCGGACAACATGCTCGAGGCCACGCTGTTCGGCCACGAGAAGGGGGCCTTCACTGGCGCCATTGCCGCCCAGGCCGGCAAGTTCGAGCAGGCCGAGGGTGGCACCTTGCTGCTCGACGAGATTTCCGAGATGCCCCTTGGGCTGCAGGCCAAGCTGCTGCGCGTGTTGCAGGAGCGCGAGGTGGAACGGGTTGGCGGGCGCAAGCCGATCGCCCTGGACATCCGGGTGCTGGCCACCAGCAACCGCGACATGGCAGGTGAAGTGGCGGCAGGGCGCTTTCGCGAAGACCTGTACTACCGCCTTTCGGTGTTCCCGCTGGCCTGGCAACCGCTGCGCGAGCGCAGTGGCGATATCCTGCCGCTGGCCGAACGCCTGCTGGCGCGCCACGTGGCGAAGATGAAGCACGCGCCGGTGCGGTTGTCTGCCGAGGCGCGCGCCTGCCTGCAGGCGCATGCCTGGCCGGGCAACGTACGCGAGCTGGACAACGCCTTGCAGCGGGCGTTGATCTTGCAGCAGGGCGGGGTGATCGAGGCGGCGGATTTTTGTCTGGCAGGCGCCATTCCATTGTCGGCTGGGGTGGTTGCCACTATATCGCCATCATCTGCTGAGGTGGTGGTTGATTCGGGTGGCCTGGGCGACGATATGCGTCGTCATGAATTCCAGATGATCATCGACACCCTGCGTGCCGAGCGTGGGCGGCGCAAGGAAGCTGCCGAAAAGCTGGGCATCAGCCCGCGTACATTGCGCTACAAACTGGCGCAGATGCGTGATGCCGGGCTCGACGTGGAAGCCAGTCTGTTCGGTTGAAGACAGTCATTTATATGTTTGCGGTTCGGGCTGGCACATGAGTTGCTAGTTCAGGGCTATCCGCCGCATGAGTGTCAAAAAAATGCGGCCGCCGGAGAGAGAAGGTCATGAGCCAAGGTGTTGAATTCAATCGTCTGATGTTGGACATGCGGGCCATGCAGGCCGATGCCATGTCGCTGCCCAAAGCCACCGTTGCCCCCGAGCTGGCGCCTGGCCAAAGCACCTTTGCCGACATGCTCGGCCAGGCCATCGGCAAGGTCAGCGAGACCCAGCAGGCGTCAACCCAGCTCGCCAATGCCTTCGAGATCGGCAAGAGCGGTGTCGACCTGACTGACGTGATGATCGCCTCGCAGAAAGCCAGCGTGTCCATGCAGGCGTTGACTCAGGTGCGCAACAAGCTGGTCCAGGCGTACCAGGACATCATGCAGATGCCGGTTTGAGGACGGAAGTAAGTCATGGCTGAAGCAGTCGTCGATAACGCCCCCGCCAAGAGCGGTGCGCCAGGTTCCAAGCCAGCGCGGTTCAACATGGCGTTCCTGGAAAACATCTCGCAGATGCCCATGCTGCGTCAGGTCGGCCTGCTGGTCGGATTGGCGGCGAGCGTGGCGATCGGCTTCGCCGTGGTGCTGTGGTCGCAGCAGCCGGATTACCGGCCGCTGTACGGCAGCTTGGCCGGCATGGACACCAAGCAGGTCATGGATACCTTGGCCTCCGCAGACATCCCCTATCACGTCGAGCCCAACTCCGGCGCTCTGCTGGTCAAGGCCGACGACCTCTCCCGTGCGCGCCTGAAACTGGCAGCGGCCGGCGTGGCGCCGAGCGATGGCAATGTCGGCTTCGAGCTGCTCGACAAAGAGCAGGGGCTTGGCACCAGCCAGTTCATGGAAGCCACCCGTTATCGCCGCAGCCTGGAAGGTGAGCTGGCGCGTACCGTTTCCAGCCTGAACAACGTCAAGGCCGCTCGCGTGCACCTGGCGATCCCGAAAAGCTCGGTGTTCGTGCGTGACGAGCGCAAGCCAAGCGCCTCGGTACTGGTTGAGCTGTATCCGGGCCGTTCGCTGGAAGCCGGTCAGGTGATGGCCATCGTCAACCTGGTCGCCACCAGTGTGCCCGAGCTGGACAAGTCGCAAGTCACCGTGGTTGACCAGCGCGGCAATTTGCTTTCCGAGCAGCTGCAGGACACCGCGCTGACCATGGCCGGCAAGCAGTTCGACTACAGCCGCCGCATGGAAGGCATGCTGACTCAGCGTGTGCACAACATCCTGCAGCCGGTGCTTGGCAATGACCGCTACAAGGCAGAAGTGTCCGCCGACCTGGATTTCAGTGCGGTCGAGTCGACCTCCGAGCAGTTCAACCCGGACCAGCCGGCGCTGCGCAGCGAACAGGCGGTCAACGAACAACGCGCCAGCAGCCAGGGCCCGCAGGGCGTGCCGGGCGCGCTGAGCAACCAGCCGCCAGGCCCGGCGTCGGCGCCGCAAACCACCGGTGGCGCTGCGGCGCCGGCCGGTGCCATCCAGCCAGGTCAGCCACTGGTGGATGCCAATGGCCAGCAGATCATGGACCCGGCTACCGGCCAGCCGATGCTGGCCCCGTACCCGTCGGACAAACGTGAGCAGACCACCAAGAACTTCGAACTGGACCGTTCCATCAGCCACACCCGCCAGCAGCAAGGTCGCCTGACCCGCCTGTCGGTGGCGGTGGTGGTCGACGACCAGGTCAAGGTCGATGCCAAAGGCGAAACCACCCGTGCCCCATGGGGTGCCGAAGACCTGGCGCGCTTCACGCGCCTGGTACAGGACGCGGTGGGCTTCGATGCCAGCCGTGGCGACAGCGTGACCGTGATCAACGTGCCGTTCGCCGCCGACCGTGGCGAAGAGATCGCCGATATCGCGTTCTACCAGCAACCGTGGTTCTGGGACATCGTCAAGCAGGTGCTGGGCGTGCTGTTCATCCTGGTGCTGGTGTTCGGTGTGCTGCGTCCGGTCCTCAACAACATCACCGGTGGCGGCAAGCAGGCTGCTGCGGACAGCGACATGGAACTGGGCGGGATGATCGGTCTGGATGGCGAACTGGCCAACGACCGTGTCAGCCTCGGTGGCCCGTCAAGCATTCTGTTGCCGAGCCCGACCGAGGGTTACGAAGCACAGCTCAACGCAATCAAAGGCCTGGTGGCCGAAGACCCGGGCCGCGTAGCCCAGGTCGTCAAAGAGTGGATCAACGCCGATGAGTGACAATCGAGCCATTACCGCCAAGCTGAGCCGTGTCGACAAGGCCGCGATCCTGCTGCTGTCGCTCGGTGAGACCGATGCTGCACAAGTGCTGCGGCACATGGGCCCTAAGGAAGTGCAGCGGGTCGGTGTGGCGATGGCGCAGATGGGCACCGTGCATCGTGATCAGGTCGAGCAGGTGATGAGCGAGTTCGTCGAGATCGTCGGCGACCAGACCAGCCTGGGCGTCGGCTCTGATGCCTACATTCGCAAGATGCTCAACCAGGCCCTGGGCGAGGACAAGGCCAACGGCCTGGTCGATCGCATCCTGCTCGGTGGCAACACCAGCGGCCTGGACAGCCTCAAGTGGATGGAACCACGTGCCGTGGCCGATGTGATCCGCTACGAGCACCCGCAGATCCAGGCCATCGTGGTCGCCTACCTCGACCCCGACCAGGCCGGTGAAGTGCTGAGCAACTTCGACCACAAGGTGCGCCTGGACATCGTGCTGCGCGTGTCGTCGCTCAATACCGTGCAACCGGCGGCGCTCAAGGAGCTGAACCAGATCCTCGAGAAGCAGTTCTCGGGCAACTCCAATGCGGCGCGCACCACCCTGGGCGGTATCAAACGCGCTGCCGACATCATGAACTTCCTCGACAGCTCGGTGGAAGGTGCACTGATGGACGCGATCCGCGAGATCGACAGCGACCTGTCGGAGCAGATCGAAGACCTGATGTTTGTCTTCAACAACCTGGCCGATGTCGACGATCGCGGCATCCAGGCGCTGCTGCGCGAAGTGTCGTCCGATGTGCTGGTGGTGTCGCTCAAGGGTGCCGACGAGCGGGTCAAGGACAAGATCTTCAAGAACATGTCCAAGCGTGCTTCCGAGCTGCTGCGCGACGACCTCGAGGCCAAGGGCCCGGTGCGCGTCAGCGACGTGGAAACGGCGCAGAAGGAGATCCTCACCATCGCCCGACGCATGGCCGAGGCCGGCGAGATTGTGCTCGGCGGCAAGGGTGCCGAGGAAATGATCTGATCCACAGGCCCCTGATATGTGCAGGGGCCTTGTTGGTTTTGAGTAGCTGAAAACATGCCCACCAAAGAATCCCATCCCAGCGACCTGATCCGTGCCCGCGACCTCGAGGGCGTCGATGTCTGGGCGCTGCCCAGCTTCGACCCGGAGCCTGAGCCGGAACCCGAGCCCGAGCCGGAAGTCGTCGAAGAAGTCGAAGAGGTGCCGCTGGAAGAAGTCCAGCCGCTGACCCTCGAAGAACTCGAAGCGATCCGCCAGGAGGCCTACAACGAAGGCTTCGCCACCGGCGAGCGTGAGGGCTTTCACAGCACGCAACTGAAGGTGCGCCAGGAGGCCGAGGAGGCGCTCGCCGTCAAGCTGGCCAGCCTGGAGCAGCTGATGGGGCATCTGCTGGAGCCGATCGCCGAGCAGGACACGCAGATCGAGCGCAGCATGGTGCATCTGGTTGCTCACATGGCGCGCCAGGTCGTCGGCCGGGAGCTGCGCAGCGACTCCAGGCAGATTACCCAGGTGCTGCGCGAAGCGCTGAAGCTGCTGCCGATGGGGGCCGACAACATTCGCATCCACCTCAATCCGCAGGATTTCGAGCTTGCCAAGGCCTTGCGCGAACGCCATGAGGAGAGCTGGAAGCTGCTCGAAGACGAAGCCCTGCTGCCAGGCGGCTGCCGCATCGAGACGCTGCACAGCCGCATCGACGCGACCATGGAAACCCGCATCGAAAAAGCCGTGGCGCAACTGTTCGACCAGCTGCACGACCAGGCCCTGCACCCGGCGGCGGCGGACATGTCGGTCGAACTGGACACCCGCGATGCGCCTTGACCGCACCAGCTTTGGCAAGCGCCTGGGGGGCTACGCCGAGGCGATCGAGCTACCGGTGCAGCCGGTGGTCGAAGGTCGCCTGTTGCGCATGGTCGGCCTCACCCTCGAAGCCGAAGGTTTGCGCGCCGCGGTGGGCGGGCGTTGCCTGGTGATCAACGACGACAGCTACCACCCGGTGCAGGTCGAAGCCGAGGTGATGGGCTTTGCCGGCAACAAAGTATTCCTGATGCCGGTGGGCAGCATTGCCGGCATCGCGCCAGGTGCGCGCGTGGTGCCGCTGGACGACAGTGGTCGTCTGCCCATGGGCATGAGCATGCTCGGCCGGGTGCTCGACGGTGCCGGGCGCGCCCTCGACGGCAAGGGCGGCATGCGTGCCGAAGACTGGGTGCCGATGGACGGTCCGATCATCAACCCGCTCAACCGTGACCCGATCAGCACGCCGCTGGACGTGGGCATTCGCAGCATCAACGGCCTGCTCACCGTCGGTCGCGGCCAGCGCCTGGGGCTTTTCGCAGGTACCGGTGTGGGTAAATCGGTGTTGCTGGGCATGATGACCCGCTTCACCGAGGCGGACATCATCGTGGTTGGCCTGATCGGCGAGCGGGGTCGCGAAGTCAAGGAATTCATCGAGCACATCCTCGGCGAGGAGGGGCTCAAGCGCTCGGTGGTGGTGGCATCGCCTGCTGACGATGCGCCACTGATGCGCTTGCGCGCCGCCATGTACTGCACGCGCATTGCCGAGTACTTCCGCGACAAGGGCAAGAACGTCCTGCTGCTGATGGACTCGCTGACCCGTTTTGCCCAGGCCCAGCGCGAAATTGCCCTGGCCATCGGCGAGCCGCCGGCCACGCGTGGCTACCCGCCGTCGGTGTTCGCCAAGCTGCCCAAACTGGTGGAGCGCGCCGGTAACGGCGAACCCGGCGGTGGTTCGATCACCGCCTTCTATACCGTGTTGTCCGAGGGCGATGACCAGCAAGATCCGATCGCCGACTCGGCGCGGGGCGTGCTCGACGGCCACTTCGTGCTGTCGCGGCGCCTGGCCGAGGAAGGTCATTATCCGGCCATCGACATCGAGGCCTCGATCAGCCGGGTCATGCCGCAGGTGGTGGATGCCGACCACTTGCGCCAGGCGCAGAAATTCAAGCAACTGTGGTCGCGCCTGTCCCAGAGCCGCGACCTGATCAGCGTGGGCGCCTATGTCGCCGGCGGCGATCCGGAAACCGACCTGGCCATTGCCTTGCAGCCCAGGCTGGTGGACTTCCTGCGCCAGGGCCTGGACGAGAATGTCGGCATGGGCCAGAGCCGCGACGAACTGGGGGCGATCTTCACGCCTCCAGCAAAGGGCTGATAGGCCATGAGCCTGCCCGGTCGTGCCACGCGCCTGGCCCCTGTGGTCAACATGGCCGAAGAGGCGGAGCGCAAGGCTGCCCAGCGCGTGGGGCACTTCCAGCAGCAGGTGGTTCAGGCTCAGGCCAAGCTGACCGAGCTGGAATCGTTCCGCGAAGGTTACCAGGCGCAGTGGATCAATCGTGGCGGGCAAGGGGTGAATGGTAGTTGGCTGCTCAACTACCAGCGCTTCCTGGCCCAGCTGGAAACAGCCATGACCCAGCAGCGGCAAAGCCTGGCCTGGCATGAGAACAACCTGAAGAATGCCCGTGGCACCTGGCAGCAGGCCTATGCCCGGGTGGAAGGGTTGCGCAAGCTGGTGCAGCGCTACATGGACGAGGCGCGGCGGGCTGAAGACAAGCGCGAGCAGCGCTTGCTGGACGAACTGTCGCAGCGTTTGCCCAGGCAGGGACATATGTAAGCTGTACCGGCCTCTTCGCGGGGCAAGCCCGCTCCTACAGGAACGCGTGATCCCCTGTAGGAGCGGGCTTGCCCCGCGCAGAGGCCGGTACAGGCTTGCCTTGCCAGTCCTGCCACGGGCTGCTAAACCTTGAAGAGTTGCATTCGCCATCATCGAAGGAATCGCTAGCATGGCAGTCGAGACTGATTTTTCGCAGGACGGGAAAAAGCTCACGATCAAGGTCAAGGGGCGTTTCGATTTCGGCAAGCATCAGGAATTCCGTGATGCCTACGAACGCCAGCCTGACAGGCCCGACTCAGTGGTGGTCGACCTGAAGGACGCCACCTATCTGGACAGCTCTGCGCTGGGCATGCTGCTGTTGCTGCGTGATCATGCCGGCGGTGACGACTCGGACGTGCGCGTGGTGCATGCCAGCTCCGACGTGCGCAAGATCCTGGCCATTTCCAATTTCGAAAAACTGTTCGACATCAGTTGAGTGCCCAGATGCCGGCCGAACAGGCATTGACCGTGCTGGTGGCCGAGGACGGGGCGGTCGACCGCCTGCTGCTGGCGCAGATCGTCCGTCGCCAGGGCCATCATGTGTACACGGCGGAAAATGGCGAGCAGGCCGTGGCGCTGTTTGCCGAGAAGCGCCCGCAGCTGGTGTTGCTCGACGCCTTGATGCCGGTGATGGATGGTTTCGAGGCGGCGCGGCAGATCAAGGCGCTGGCCGGCGAGGCGCTGGTGCCGATCATCTTCCTGACTTCGCTGAACGAGGAGGATGCACTGGTGCGTTGCCTGGAGGCCGGGGGCGACGACTTCATGGCCAAGCCCTACAGTGCGGTGATCCTCGCTGCGAAGATCCGCGCCATGGACCGCCTGCGCCGCTTGCAGGCGACCGTGCTCGAGCAGCGGGATCAGATCACCCGTCACCATCACCACTTGCTCAATGAGCAGCGGGTGGCCAAGGCGGTGTTCGACAAGGTCGCGCATTCCGGCTGTATCACGGCGCCGAACATCCGTTACCTTCAGTCACCTTATGCGCTGTTCAATGGCGACTTGCTGCTGGCCGCGTTCACCCCGTCCGGTGACATGCATGTGCTGCTGGGGGATTTCACCGGCCATGGCCTGCCGGCCGCAGTTGGCGCGATGCCGCTGGCGGAAGTGTTCTACGGCATGACTGCGAAAGGCTACGGCCTGGCGCAGATGCTCCGCGAGATGAATGCCAAGCTCAAGCGCATCCTGCCCGTGGACATGTTCTGCTGCGCGCTGCTGCTCAACCTGAGTGTGCAGCGCGGTGCGGTGGAGGTGTGGAATGGCGGCATGCCGGACGGCTACCGGCTGTCGGCCGACGGCGAAGTGCTCGGCTGCCTGGGTTCGCGTCATCTGCCGCTGGGCATCCTGGCACCGGAGCGCTTCGATGACAGCACCGAAGTGCTGCCGTTGGCGGCGGGAGAGCGGCTGCTGCTGCTGTCCGATGGCGTGGTTGATACCGCAGATGAGCAGGAACGCCTGTTCGGAGTCGAGCGCCTGCGCGAGGTGCTGGCCGCCAATCGTGACCCGGCGCAGTTGTTCGATGAAGTGATGCATGCCCTGGAACATTTCGGCGGGCGGCCTCGGGATGACATCAGTCTGTGTGACATTCGCATGTTCAGTAGCGAAGACCGGGTGCCTGCGCCGACTCTGTATTCCGACAGCGGGCGCTCCAGCCCGCTGGACTGGGTGCTGGGGTTCGAGTTGCGTGGCGAAAGCCTCAAGCGATTCAACCCGGTGCCTTACCTGGTGCAGTTGTTGCAGGAAATACACGGACTGCGACCGCGTACCGGCGCCTTGCACAGTGTGCTCAGCGAGTTGTATTCCAATGCCCTGGAGCATGGTGTGCTGGGCCTGGACTCACGGCTCAAGCGTGATGTACAGGGGTTTGCCAACTACTATCAGGAGCGGGCCCGGCGCCTGGTGGTGTTGGCTGAGGGCTTCGTGCGCATCGACCTGAAGGTGGAACCCTCGGGGGCGGGTGGGCGTCTCACCATCGAGGTCCGCGACAGTGGTGCGGGGTTCGACGTGCAGCGCGTATTGTCGCGTCCGTCCCATGAACAGCAATTGAGCGGGCGCGGGCTGAACCTGGTGCAGCGGCTTGGCAGCCGTGCCGAGTGGAGTGAAGGCGGCCGCTGTGCGCGCGTTCAGTTCGATTGGTGATGCGTATGGAGGGCCGCGGGGCGGCTCAGGCATAATCCGGCTTGATCAAGGAGTGAACAAGTGACTGACATGCATATCGATCACAAGGTACTCAGCGAGCTACAGGAGGTCATGGAAGATGGCTACCTGCAGCTGCTGGAAACCTTTCTGGAAGATTCCGAGCAGCGTTTGAGCCAGCTGCATGAGGCCAAGAGCGCCGATGAGCTCGGCATGGCCGCGCACAGCTTCAAGGGCAGCAGCAGCAACATGGGGGCTGTCGGCCTTGCCCGGTTGTGCCAGCAGCTTGAAGAGCGCGTGAAGGTGCGGCCGCTGTATGGCATCGAAGACCTGATCCACCGGATCGACGAGGAATACCTGGAGGTGCAGTGCTTCTATCGCAGCGAGCGTGAGCGCGTTTCGGCTAATTGATGGAAAGTTGGCGCGAGTTTTGCCTCTCCATGGCCAGATGATATTTCAGTTTCTGGCGCGGAGACCGCTCAATGCCTGTCGCACCTAACCCTTTGTTGCAAGCCAGCTCCCTGAGCAAGCCGTCGAACGCGGGCTCCTCGCGGGTGGACAAGCCGCTGCAGGTGGCGGGCGGACTAGGCGGCGGCTTCGATCAGGTCATGGCGGGGCAGGCGCGTGACAAGACACCCGCTCGCAATGACAAGGTTGCTCAGCCCAATCCAAAGGACAAACCCGACGTTGCCCAGGGCGGCAAGAAGCAGGCCGACGACAAACCGACGGTTGCCGATGGCGGCAACAAATTGCCAGCAGACGATGCGTCGCAGGCCACCGATGCTGCAGCCACCAGCGACTCAGGCTCGCTCGATGCCAATCTGGTGGCGGGGCAGGTGACCGATGCGCAGCCCGGTGCGCAGTTGCTGCAGGCCCAGGCCGAAGCAGTGGCGCCGGTGTTGCAGGCGGCTATCCAGCAGCCTCCGGCGGCAGCGGTTGCCGAGCCATTGCCCGAGCAGCCCGAGGGCGAAGCCTTCGATCCGGATGCCGACCCCTTGGCCAACCTGCCAACGTTGCGCCTGGCCCTGGAGCAGAACGCCCAGGCCAAAGGCACGACGTCGGCGCACGCTGCCGAACCTGGCAAAACCCGGTCCGATGATGGGCAGGCGGCCGTCAATCCGTTGGCGACCCTGATCGAGAAGGTCGAGGGCGAGGCAGGAAAGTCCGAGACCGGCGACAAGGCTTTTGGCGCGTTGCTTGAAGACGGGCTCAAGGACACCAAGAGCGCCAGTAGCGATACCCGTGTCGATGACTTCGCCAACCGCCTGGCCAGCCTGACCCAGGCCGTTACCGCCAAGACCGCCAATGCCGTGCCGGTCAGCGCCAACCCGCTCCATCAGCCATTGCAGATGAACCAGGGCGCGTGGGCCGAGGGCTTGGTCAATCGGGTCATGTACCTGTCCAGCCAGAACCTGAAGTCGGCGGACATCCAGCTGGAGCCCGCTGAGCTCGGGCGCCTCGATATCCGGGTCAATGTCGCGACCGACCAGTCTACCCAGATCACCTTCGTCAGTGGCCATGCGGGTGTGCGTGATGCGCTGGACAGCCAGGTTTATCGCCTGCGCGAGCTGTTTGCCCAGCAGGGGCTGGCACAGCCGGACGTGAATGTCGCCGACCAGTCGCGCCAGCAACAGCAGCAGGCGCAACAGGATGGCTCGCAGCTGTCCGGGGTGGCCGCGCGCCGGGCGCAGGGTGGTGAGGGCGAGCAGAGTGGGCTGGGCGAGGCCTCCCGGGCTGTCGAGCAGCAGGTAGTCATTGGCGACAGTGCGGTCGATTACTACGCCTGATGGAGCTGACTTGGGATCTGCAGCGCCGGTGAGATTGAGCGCCGCCCGCGCGGCGCGTCGCGAGCTGCGCTCGATCGCAAAGGCGACACACCTCTCGAACCAAACATGGCATAACACTTGCTCAAGCCACGTCATCCTCCTTTGAAACCCCGATGGACGACGGATTATTGGCATGGCGAAGAGCGACGCAGTGAAAGACCCCGCCGCAAAAGGCAAACTCAAGCTGATCCTGCTGCTGGTGCTGGCCCTGCTGCTGGCAGTCGGCCTGTCGGTGGGTGCCACCTGGTTCATCATGCACAAGAGTGAATCGGCACCGGCCCCTGAAGCGGCCGCCACCACCGTCAAGGCCCCTGCGATCTACGTGCCGCTGGCGCCTGCCTTCGTGGTCAACTTCAACCAGAACGGCCGTCAGCGCTACATGCAGCTGAGCATCACCATGCAAGGCCGTAGTCAGGCCGACCTGGATGCACTCTCGGTGCACATGCCGGTGATCCGCAACAACTTGGTGATGATGTTCTCCGGGCAGGGCTTCGACACCCTGGCGGCCAGTTCGGTTGGGCAGGAGATGCTGCGTCAGAAAGCCACCGCGGTGGTCCAGGAAGTGGCGCAGAAGGAAGTCGGCAAGCCGGTGGTCGACCAGCTGCTGTTCACCAATTTCGTATTGCAGTAGGAGTCCGCAATGGCCGTACAGGACCTGCTGTCCCAGGATGAGATCGATGCCCTGTTGCATGGCGTCGACGATGGTCTGGTACAGACCGAGAGCGTTGCCGAGCCTGGCAGCATCAAAAGCTACGACCTGACCAGCCAGGATCGGATCGTGCGGGGTCGCATGCCGACCCTGGAAATGATCAACGAGCGTTTCGCCCGCTACACCCGCATCAGCATGTTCAACCTGCTGCGCCGCTCTGCGGATGTGGCGGTAGGCGGCGTGCAGGTGATGAAGTTCGGCGAGTACGTGCATTCGCTGTACGTGCCGACCAGCCTCAACCTGGTCAAGATCAAGCCACTGCGTGGCACCGCGCTGTTCATTCTCGACGCCAAGCTGGTGTTCAAGCTGGTGGACAACTTCTTTGGTGGTGACGGCCGTCACGCCAAGATCGAGGGTCGCGAATTCACCCCCACCGAACTGCGCGTGGTGCGCATGGTGCTGGACCAGTGCTTCGTCGACCTCAAGGAAGCCTGGCAGGCGATCATGCCGGTCAACTTCGAGTACATGAACTCCGAGGTCAACCCGGCCATGGCCAACATCGTCGGCCCGAGCGAGGCGGTGGTGGTGTCGACCTTCCATATCGAACTGGACGGTGGTGGCGGCGACCTGCATGTGACCATGCCCTATTCGATGATCGAGCCGGTGCGGGAAATGCTCGATGCCGGCTTCCAGTCCGACCTCGACGACCAGGACGAGCGCTGGGTCAAGGCCCTGCGCGAGGACGTGCTGGACGTCTCCGTGCCGCTGACCGCCACGGTTGCCCGCCGCCAGCTGAAGCTGCGCGACATCCTGCACATGCAGGCCGGCGACGTGATCCCGGTGGAGCTGCCCGAGCACTTGGTACTGCGCGCCAATGGCGTGCCGTCGTTCAAGGCGCGCCTGGGCTCGCACAAGGGCAACCTGGCCCTGCAGATCATCGACCCGATCGAGCGCCGCTGAACGCGTGCCGGTCGCTCTTAAAGAATTGAATGCCTGTCGAGGACATCATGGCTAACGAAAACGAGATCACTTCCCCGGAAGACCAGGCCTTGGCCGATGAATGGGCTGCGGCCCTGGAAGAAACCGGTGATGCCGGCCAGTCCGATATTGACGCGCTGCTCGCCGGTGACGGCGGCAAGCCCGGTGCCGGTCGCCTGCCGATGGAAGAGTTTGCAAGCTCGCCGCGGCCGAACGAGAACGTCAGCCTCGAAGGCCCGAACCTGGATGTCATCCTGGACATTCCGGTAAGCATTTCCATGGAAGTGGGCAGTACCGAAATCAACATCCGCAACCTGCTGCAGCTCAACCAGGGTTCGGTGATCGAGCTCGATCGCCTGGCCGGTGAGCCGCTCGATGTGCTGGTCAATGGCACGCTGATCGCCCATGGCGAAGTGGTCGTGGTCAACGAGAAGTTTGGCATCCGCCTGACCGACGTGATCAGCCCCAGCGAACGTATCAAGAAGCTGCGCTGAGTGAAGGGCACGATGCGGGCCGTGATGGCCCTGGCCACGCTACTGGTCAGCGACCTGGCCATCGCCGCCGCCACGCCTGCAGCCAGCCCGGCTGCGGCGCCGGCCGCTGCGCCTGGCAGCCTGGGTGGGCAGCTGGCGCAGATGGTGTTTGGCCTGTTGCTGGTGGTGGGGCTGATCTTCTTCCTGGCCTGGGCGCTGCGCCGCATGCAGGGCGCCACGCCCAAGGGCGGCCAGGTGATCGAGGTCGTCGGCAGTCGCGTCATCGGCCCGCGTGACCGGCTGTTGCTGGTGCAGGTCGGCAAGGAGCAGATCCTCATCGGCCATACCCCCGGCAGCATCGAGGCCTTGCATGTGCTGGCCGAGCCCGTCGAAGTGCCCGCCAGCGCCCGCCAGGCGACGCCGGAATTTGCCCAGCGGCTGATGGAGCTGATGGGCAAGGATCAGAAGGACAAGAAGTGATGAGCAGCGCGCTGCGCATTGTAGTGACCCTGGCGCTGCTGCTGGCCGCGCCGCTGGCCCTGGCCGCCGACCCGCTGTCGATCCCGGCCATCACCCTGTCCAACACTGCGGACGGGCAGCAGGAGTATTCGGTCAGCCTGCAGATCCTGCTGATCATGACGGCGCTGAGCTTCATTCCTGCGTTCGTCATCCTGATGACCAGCTTCACCCGCATCATCATCGTGTTCTCGATCCTGCGTCAGGCCCTGGGCCTGCAGCAGACGCCCTCGAACCAGGTGCTGACCGGCATGGCGCTGTTCCTGACCATGTTCATCATGGCGCCGGTGTTCGACCGAGTGAATCAGGATGCTTTGCAGCCGTACCTGAGCGAGAAGATGACGGCCCAGCAGGCCATCGAGAAGGCCCAGGGCCCGCTCAAGGACTTCATGCTGGCGCAGACCCGGCAGAGCGACCTCGACCTGTTCATGCGCCTGTCCAAGCGCACCGACATCGCCGGCCCCGACCAAGTCCCGCTGACGATCCTGGTGCCGGCGTTCGTCACTTCGGAGTTGAAAACCGCGTTCCAGATCGGCTTCATGATCTTCATCCCGTTCCTGATTATCGACATGGTGGTGGCCAGTGTGCTGATGGCCATGGGTATGATGATGCTGTCGCCGCTGATCATCTCGCTGCCATTCAAGATCATGCTGTTCGTCCTGGTCGATGGCTGGGCGCTGATCATGGGTACCTTGGCCGGCAGTTTCGGCGGCGTCTGACGCCGCCAAGGAGAGCCCTGCATGACACCTGAAGTTGCTGTCGACCTGTTCCGTGACGCGCTGTGGCTGACCACCCTGATGGTTGCCATCCTGGTGATACCGAGCCTGCTGATCGGCCTGATCGTGGCGATGTTCCAGGCGGCCACGCAGATCAACGAGCAGACCTTGAGCTTCCTGCCGCGCCTGCTGGTGATGCTGGTCACACTGATCGTCGCCGGGCCCTGGCTGGTGCAGAAGTTCATGGAGTACATCACCGGCCTGTACACCAGCATCCCGCAGCTGATCGGTTGAACCTGCCATGCTGGAGCTGACCGACGCGCAGATTGGCACATGGGTTGCCACCTTCATCCTGCCGCTGTTCCGGGTGACTGCGGTGCTGATGACCATGCCGATCTTCGGTACGCGCATGCTGCCGGCGCGCATCCGCCTTTACGTGGCGGTGGCCATCACTGTGGTGATTGTGCCGGCTCTGCCGCCGTTGCCCGAATTCGACCCGCTGAGTCTGCGCGGCCTGCTGTTGTGTGGCGAGCAGGTCATTGTTGGCGCGTTGTTCGGTTTCTCCCTGCAGTTGCTGTTCCAGGCCTTCGTCATTGCTGGGCAGATCGTCGCCGTGCAGATGGGCATGGCTTTCGCCTCCATGGTCGACCCGGCCAACGGGGTCAACGTGGCCGTGATCAGCCAGTTCATGACCATGCTGGTGAGTGTGTTGTTCCTGCTGATGAATGGTCATCTGGTGGTGTTCGAGGTCTTGACCGAAAGCTTCACCACCTTGCCGGTGGGGCACGCGCTGGTAGTCGGTCAGTTCTGGGAAATGGTCGGGCGTTTGAGCTGGGTATTCGGTGCTGGCCTGTTGCTGATCCTGCCAGCGATCACCGCGCTGCTGGTGGTAAACATCGCGTTTGGTGTGATGACCCGTGCCGCGCCGCAGTTGAACATCTTCTCCATCGGCTTCCCGCTGACGCTGGTGCTGGGTATGGGCATCTTCTGGGTGGGCTTGGCCGATATTCTTTCTCACTACCAGGCGTTGGCCAGTGAAGCGCTGCAGTGGCTGCGTGAAATGGCAAGGGCGCGCTGAGCATGGCTGAAAGCGAGAGCGGTCAGGACAAGACGGAAGAACCTACCGACAAGCGCAAGCGGGATGCGCGTGAAAAAGGTGAAATCGCCCGTTCCAAGGAGCTCAATACGGTCGCTTCGACGCTTGCTGGCGCGGGCGCTCTGTTGGCGTTTGGCGGCAATCTGGCAGAAACGCTGATGACGTTGATGCAGCTGAATTTCTCGCTGACACGCGAGGTGATTACCGATGAGCGGTCGATGGGGATGTTTCTGCTGGCGTCGGGCAAGATGGCCATCTGGGCGGTGCAGCCGATTCTCATGCTGCTGTTTGTGATCGCATTCGTGTCACCCATTGTCCTCGGCGGGTTCATCTTTTCCGGGAGCCTGTTGCAGCCAAAGTTCAGCCGGATGAACCCGTTGTCGGGCATCAAGCGCATGTTCTCGCTGAACTCGCTGACCGAACTGCTCAAGGCGATGGCCAAGTTCTTCGTGATCCTGATCGTTGCGCTGGTGGTGTTGGGCAATGATCGCCAGGCACTGCTGGCAATCGCGAACGAGCCACTGGAGCAGGCGATCATCCACAGTGTCCAGGTGGTCGGTTGGAGTGCTTTGTGGATGGCGGCCGGGTTGCTGCTGATTGCCGCCGCGGACGTGCCGTTCCAGCTGTGGCAGACCCACAAGAAGCTGAAGATGACCAAGCAGGAGATCAAGGACGAGTACAAGGACAGCGAAGGCAAGCCCGAGGTCAAGCAGCGCATCCGCCAGCTGCAGCGAGAGGTGTCGCAGCGGCGCATGATGGCCGCCGTGCCTGAGGCTGACGTGATTATCACCAACCCGACGCATTATGCCGTGGCCCTGCAATACGACCCGGAGAAGGGTGGGGTGGCGCCGTTGCTGGTGGCCAAGGGCACCGATTTCATCGCCTTGAAGATTCGCGAGATCGGCGTCGAGCACAAGATCCAGATTCTCGAATCGCCGGCCCTGGCGCGGGCGATCTACTACTCCACCGAGGTCGAGGGGGAAATCCCGGCGGGGCTGTACCTGGCGGTGGCGCAGGTGCTGGCCTATGTGTTCCAGATTCGCCAGTACCGCGCTGGCAAGGGCAAGCGGCCTGAGCCGCTTAAAGAAGACCTGCCGATTCCGCCTGATCTGCGTCGCGACAACTGATTCCAGCCTGTACCGGCCTCTTCGCGGGGCAAGCCCGCTCCTGCAGGTTCAGTGCAAATCCTGGATGTGGCGCAAATCCTGTAGGAGCGGGCTTGCCCCGCGAAGAGGCCGGTACAGGCAACATAAATCCATAGTCGAGCAAAGTTGGAAAGCTTCTTGCAGAGCCACGCCCAAGCGCCCCTTGGGCGTCAAAGTTTTGCATCAAGAGGACTCGCGGTGGATCGCACTCAGTTAATCAGCAACGCCCGCAACAACCTGGCCGGGCTCGGCCGGGGCAACCTGGGCGTGCCGTTGCTGCTGCTGGTGATGTTGGCAATGATGATGTTGCCGATACCGCCGTTCCTGCTCGACGTGTTCTTCACCTTCAATATCGCCTTGTCGATCGTGGTCCTGCTGGTGTGCGTGTATGCCTTGCGCCCGCTGGATTTCGCTGCGTTCCCGACCATCCTGCTGGTGGCGACCTTGCTGCGCCTGGCGCTGAACGTGGCCTCCACGCGGGTGGTCATGCTCCATGGCCAGGAAGGCCACGGCGCTGCCGGTAAAGTGATCCAGGCCTTCGGTGAGGTGGTGATCGGTGGCAATTACGTCGTGGGTGCGGTGGTGTTCGCCATCCTCATGATCATCAACTTCGTGGTGGTGACCAAAGGTGCCGGGCGTATTTCCGAGGTGAGCGCGCGCTTCACCCTCGACGCCATGCCCGGCAAACAGATGGCGATCGACGCCGACCTCAACGCCGGCCTGATCGACCAGGCCCAGGCCAAGATGCGCCGCGCCGAGGTGGCCCAGGAGGCCGAGTTCTACGGTTCGATGGACGGTGCCAGCAAGTTCGTTCGCGGTGACGCCATCGCCGGCCTGCTGATCCTCTTCATCAACCTGATCGGCGGCATGCTGATCGGTATGCTGCAACACAACATGTCTTTCAGCGATGCCGGCAAGGTCTATGCGTTGCTGACCATCGGTGACGGTTTGGTGGCGCAATTGCCATCACTGCTGTTGTCCACTGCTGCCGCGATCATGGTTACCCGTGCCTCGGGCTCCGAGGACATGGGCAAGCTGATCAACCGCCAGATGTTCGACTCGCCCAAGGCGCTGGGTGTGTCTGCGGGACTGATGATCATCATGGGCCTGGTGCCGGGCATGCCGCACATCGCCTTCCTCAGCCTCGGCCTGCTGGCCGGTGGCGGCGCCTACCTGGTGTGGAAGAAGCAGCAGAAGGTCAAGCTCGAAGCGCAGAAGGAAGCGCAGCGTCAGCAGGACTTGTTGCCGTCGCCGCAGCGCGCACTGGATACCAAGGAGCTGGGCTGGGACGACGTGACGCCGATCGACATGATCGGCCTGGAAGTCGGCTACCGCCTGATTCCGCTGGTCGACCGCAATCAGGGTGGCCAGCTGCTGGCGCGGATCAAGGGCGTACGCAAGAAGCTTTCCCAGGACCTGGGCTTCCTCATGCCGACCGTGCACATCCGCGACAACCTCGACCTGCAGCCCAGTGCCTATCGCCTGACGCTGATGGGTGTGATCTTGGCCGAGGCCGAGATTTACCCGGACCGCGAGCTTGCGATCAACCCCGGCCAGGTATTCGGCACCCTCAACGGTATCGCCGCGCGCGACCCGGCATTCGGCCTGGAGGCGGTGTGGATCGACATCGGCCAGCGCGCCCAGGCGCAGTCGTTGGGCTACACCGTGGTCGATGCCAGTACCGTGGTTGCCACCCACCTCAACCAGATCCTGCAGAAGCACTGCCACGAGCTGATCGGCCATGAAGAGGTCCAGCAGCTGTTGCAGGTATTGTCGAAAGCATCGCCTAAACTTGCTGAAGAGCTGGTGCCCGGTGTCATTTCCTTGTCGGGGCTGCTCAAGGTCCTGCAAGCGTTGTTGTCCGAGCAAGTGCCGGTGCGTGACATCCGCAGTATTGCCGAGGCCATCGCCAACAATGCCGGCAAGAGTCAAGATACCGCCGCGCTGGTGGCGGCAGTGCGCGTCGGATTGTGTCGTGCCATCGTCCAAAGCATTGTCGGCGTTGAGTCCGAGCTGCCTGTGATCACCCTTGAGCCAAGGTTGGAACAGATTTTGCTCAATAGTTTGCAAAGGGCCGGGCAAGGTCAGGAAGACGGTGTTCTTCTTGAGCCGAGCATGGCCGAAAAGCTGCAGCGTTCGCTGATCGACGCCTGCCAGCGCCAGGAAATGCAAGGCCAACCGGCCATTCTTCTGGTAGCTGGCCCGATCCGTGCCATGTTGTCGCGTTTCGGTCGCCTGGCTGTACCGAATTTGCATGTTCTGGCGTATCAGGAAATACCGGATAACAAGCAAGTCACCATCGTTGCCACAGTGGGCCCCAACGGCTGAGGTAGTGGGTTATGCAAGTCAAGCGTTTTTTCGCCGCCGATATGCGTCAGGCCATGAAGCTGGTCCGTGATGAGCTGGGCTCCGATGCCGCCATCATCGGCAACCGTCGCATCGCCGGTGGTGTCGAGCTGACCGCCGCGCTGGACTACAAACTATCCGCGCTGGCGCCGCGCGTGCCCAACGTCGAGTTGGAAGAAGAACTGCGCAAGACCCAGTCGCGCATTGCCACTGCCCAGGCCGAGCTGGACAACCGCGCCGAGGCCACCGAAGGCAGCCGCCAATTGTTCGCCGGCCAGTCGCTCACCGCTGCCGAGCCCTTGATCGAACCACATGTCGATGCCCCGGCAGCCGCTGCCGCGCCTGCCCCGGCCCCGGTCGACCCGCGCCTGTTCGACGCCATGCGTTCGGAGCTGTCGGGGCTGCGTGAGCTGCTCGAAGTGCAGCTCGGCTCGCTGGCCTGGAACCAGCTGCAGGGCAGCAAACCGGCCCAGGCCAATCTCTGGCGTCGCCTGCAGCGCATTGGCCTGTCCGGCCCGATCGCCCGCGAGCTGCTCGACCTCACCCATGAGATCGAAGAGCCGCGCCAAGCATGGCGCATGCTGCTCGCGCACCTGGCGCGGATGATCGAAGTGCCCCAGGTCGAACCGATCGAAGAGGGCGGGGTGATCGCCATGGTCGGCCCGGCCGGCATGGGCAAGACCACCACCCTGGCCAAGCTGGCGGCGCGTTACGTGCTCAAGTACGGCCCGCAGAACCTGGCCTTGGTGAGCATGGACAGCTTCCGCATCGGGGCCCAGGAGCAGCTCAAGACCCTGGGGCGCATCCTCAATGTGCCAGTGACCTACGTCGATCCGGGCCAGTCGCTGGCAGCCGCGTTGGAGCCATTGCTGCGCAAGCGCGTGGTGTTGATCGATACCGCTGGCCTGCAGGCCAGCGACCCGGCCCTGCGCATGCAACTGGAAACGCTGGCCGGGCGTGGCATTGCCGCGAAGAATTACCTGGTGCTGGCTACCACCAGCCAGAAGCAGGTGCTGACCGCTGCCTACCACAGCTACAAGCGCTGCGGCCTGGCTGGCTGTATCCTGACCAAACTCGATGAAACGGCGAGCCTCGGCGACGTGCTGAGCCTGGCCATCAGTCATGAACTGCCCGTGGCCTACCTCACTGACGGCCCGCGCATTCCTGACGACCTTCACCTGCCGCGCCCGCACCAGCTGGTGACCCGCGCGGTCAACGTGCAGTTGCAGGACGAGCCCAGCGAAGAGGCGATGGCCGACATGTTCGCTGATCTCTACCACAACCCGCGGCGCGCAGGTTGAGGATGAAGCGTATGCAAAGTACCTACATTCCGGGGTTGGCAGTACTACCCCGCGTGTGGCTTGGGTCCAAGCGAGACAAGGTAAACAACGAACATGGGTAGCATGCATCCCGTCCAGGTGATCGCCGTCACCGGTGGCAAAGGTGGCGTCGGCAAGACTAACGTTTCAGTGAACCTGTCCCTGGCACTGGCCGAACTCGGCCGCCGGGTGATGTTGTTGGACGCCGACCTTGGCCTGGCCAATGTTGACGTATTGCTGGGTCTCACCCCAAAACACACCCTGGCCGATGTCATCGAGGGGCGCTGCGAGCTGCGCGATGTGCTGTTGCAGGGGCCTGGCGGTGTGCGCATCGTGCCGGCCGCCTCCGGCACCCAGAGCATGGTGCACCTGGCCCCGGCCCAGCATGCCGGGCTGATCCAGGCCTTCAGCGAGCTCGGCGACAACCTCGACGTGCTGGTGATCGACACCGCTGCGGGTATCGGTGACTCGGTAGTCAGCTTCGTGCGCGCGGCCCAGGAAGTGCTGCTGGTGGTGTGCGACGAGCCGACCTCGATCACCGATGCCTACGCGCTGATCAAGCTGCTCAACCGCGACTACGGCATGAACCGTTTCCGCGTGCTGGCCAACATGGCGCAGAGCCCGCAGGAAGGGCGCAACCTGTTCGCCAAGTTGACCAAGGTCACCGACCGCTTCCTTGACGTCGCCCTACAATATGTCGGCGCCGTGCCGTACGACGAGAGCGTGCGCAAGGCGGTGCAGAAGCAGCGTGCGGTGTATGAGGCCTTCCCTCGCTCCAAGTGTGCCCTGGCCTTCAAGGCCATCGCACAGAAGGTCGACAGCTGGCCGCTGCCAGCCAATCCGCGCGGGCACCTTGAGTTCTTTGTCGAGCGCCTGGTGCAACCCACCAGCGCAGGACCCGTGCTATGAACGCGAGCGGCTTCAAGATGTACAGCAAGGCGTCGAAAGACGCCCAGTTCGAGCTGGTGGAACGCTATGCGCCGCTGGTCAAGCGCATCGCCTACCACTTGCTGGCACGCCTGCCGGCCAACGTCCAGGTCGAGGACCTGATCCAGGCCGGCATGATCGGCCTGCTGGAAGTGGCCAACAAGTATGACGCCAGCAAGGGCGCCAGCTTCGAAACCTACGCCGGCATCCGCATCCGCGGGGCGATGCTCGACGAGGTCCGCAAGGGCGATTGGGCACCGCGTTCGGTGCACCGCAATACGCGCATGGTCAGTGACGCGATGCGCGCCGTGGAAGCAAGAACTGGCCGCGACGCTAAAGATCATGAAGTTGCTGCCGAACTCCAATTGAGTCTCGATGATTACTACGGGATTTTGAACGATACCTTGGGGAGCCGCCTGTTCAGTTTCGACGACCTGTTGCAGGACGGCGAGCACGAAGGGCTGCACGAGGACGGCGCCAGTGGCCAGGTCGAGCCGTCGCGCGATCTGGAAGACGAGCGCTTCCAGGCTGCCCTGACTGATGCGATCGCCAACCTGCCGGAGCGTGAGCGCCTGGTGCTGGCGCTGTACTACGACGAAGAGCTGAACCTCAAGGAAATCGGTGAGGTGCTGGGGGTCAGCGAATCGCGAGTCAGCCAGTTGCACAGCCAGTGTGCCGCGCGCCTGCGCAGCCGCCTGGGGGAATGGCGGGCGCGTTGAGCCCGGGGTCGTTGCAGTCGTTTTCCACGTTGTACCGAATATGAATACGCGTGCTCGGGGCCGAGCGCGTTTGAGACTGCTTGGAGGTCTACTTGAACAAAGACATGAAAATCCTCATCGTTGACGACTTTTCGACGATGCGGCGGATCATCAAGAACCTGTTGCGTGACCTGGGCTTCACCAACACCGATGAAGCCGATGACGGCACCACCGCGCTGCCGATGCTCGAAAGCGGCCATTACGACTTCCTGGTGACCGACTGGAACATGCCGGGCATGTCCGGTATCGATCTGCTGCGCAAGGTCCGTGCCCACGATCGGCTGAAGACCATGCCGGTGCTGATGGTGACTGCCGAAGCCAAGCGCGACCAGATCATCGAAGCGGCCCAGGCCGGCGTAAACGGTTACGTGGTCAAGCCATTTACCGCCCAGGTGCTCAAAGAAAAGATCGAGAAGATCTTCGAACGCGTCAACGGCTGAGTTACGTCAGGGGGCGCCATGGAAACAACACAGACGTCTTTGGGGGAGTTCGAATCGACCCTGAAGAAACATGCTCAGGAGCTGGTCGAGAGCCTGGAACGGGGGCGTTTCGGCGAGGCGGTGCAGCTGATTCATCAGCTCAACCAGACCCGCGACCGTGGCCTGTATCAGGAAGTCGGCAAGCTCACCCGTGAGCTGCACAGCGCGATCGTCAGCTTCCAGATCGACCCGCGTATGCCGCAGGCTGAGGAAGTCTCACAGATTACCGATGCCACCGAGCGCCTGTCCTACGTGGTCAAGCTCACCGAGGGTGCCGCCAACCGCACCATGGATCTGGTGGAGGAGAGCACGCCGGTGCTCAACGACCTGGCTGCCGAGGCGCAAGGCCTGAGCGTCGACTGGCAGCGCTTCATGCGCCGCGAAGTCGCAGCGCCGGAGTTCCGCGAGCTGGTCAAGCGCGTCGACAGTTTCCTGACGCACAGCGCCGAGGGCAACCGCAAGGTCGCCGGCCACCTCAACGACATTCTGCTGGCCCAGGACTATCAAGACCTGACTGGCCAGGTGATCAAGCGCGTGACTGCGCTGGTGACCGAAGTGGAAAGCAATCTGCTCAAGCTCGTGCTGATGGCCAGCCAGGTCGACCGGTTTGCCGGTATCGAACACGACCACCAGCAGCTGCGCGCTGAAAAAGATGAAGAAAAACATCCGACTCGGGGTGAAGGTCCGCAGATTCATGCCGATAAGCGTGAAGACGTTGTGTCCGGTCAGGACGACGTCGACGATCTGCTGTCCAGCCTGGGTTTTTAAGGAGCACGTTTAATGAGCTTCGGCGCCGATGAAGAAATCCTTCAGGATTTCCTGGTAGAAGCCGGCGAAATTCTTGAGCAACTGTCCGAGCAACTGGTCGAGCTGGAAAGCCGGCCCGACGATGCCGACCTGCTCAATGCAATCTTTCGCGGTTTCCACACTGTAAAAGGGGGCGCCGGCTTCCTTCAGCTGAACGAGCTGGTGGAGTGCTGCCACATCGCCGAGAACGTGTTCGACATCCTGCGCAAAGGTGAGCGCCGGGTCGACGCGGAACTGATGGACGTGGTGCTCGAGGCACTGGACACGGTCAACAGCATGTTCGGCCAGGTGCGTGAGCGCAGCGAAGTGACCCCGGCCACCCCGGAGCTGCTGGCGGCCCTGTCGCGCCTGGCGGAACCTGCCAGCGCCGATGCCCCGGCAGCAGTGGTCGAGGCTGCAGCGGAGCCGGTGGCCGCCGAGGCGGACATCACCGACACCGAGTTCGAGCAGCTGCTCGACTCGCTCGACGCGGTCAAGGCCGAAGCGGCCGCTGCCGAAGCGCAGATGCAGGGCGAGACCCTGGGCGGCGCAGGTGACGACATCACCGACGCCGAGTTCGAATCGCTGCTCGACCAGTTGCATGGCAAGGGCCAGTTCTCGCCCGAAGTGGCCGCTGCCGAAGCGGTGGTCGATGCCAGTGCGCCGGTGAGCGACGAAATCACCGACGAAGAATTCGAGTCGTTGCTGGACCAGTTGCACGGCAAGGGCACCTTCCAGGCCGATGCCTTGCCGGCTGGCACTGCGGCAGTGGAAAGCGTTGTCGCGCCCGCCAGCAGTGACGAGATCACCGAGCACGAGTTCGAAGCGCTGCTGGACCAGTTGCACGGCAAGGGCAAGTTCACCGGTGAAACCGTTGCTGCCGAAGCGCCTGTCACCGCGGCAGCGCCGGTTGCGGCCGTGGCGCAAAGCCAACCGGTCGTCAGGCCTGCTGCAGCCCCGGCTGCCGCTGTACCTGCTGCCGCCGCCAAGCCGGCCGCGCCGGCCCGCAGTTCGGCTCCGGCCGCGGAAAAGCCTGCCAGCGAAGCGGAAACCACCGTGCGTGTCGACACTGCGCGCCTGGACGAGATCATGAACATGGTCGGCGAACTGGTGCTGGTGCGTAACCGCCTGGTGCGCCTGGGCCTGAACAGCGGCGACGAGGCCATGTCCAAGGCCGTGTCCAACCTCGACGTGGTCACCGCCGACTTGCAGACCGCGGTGATGAAGACCCGCATGCAGCCGATCAAGAAGGTCTTCGGCCGCTTCCCGCGCCTGGTCCGCGACCTGGCTCGGCAACTGAAGAAAGAGATCAACCTGGAGCTGGTCGGTGAAGAGACCGACCTCGACAAGAACCTCGTCGAGGCCCTGGCCGACCCGCTGGTGCACCTGGTGCGCAACGCGGTCGACCACGGTGTCGAGATGCCGGATGAGCGTGAAGCCTCTGGCAAGGCCCGGACCGGCCACGTGGTACTGTCGGCCGAGCAGGAAGGCGACCACATCCTGCTGTCGATCTCCGACGACGGCAAGGGCATGGACCCGAGCATCCTGCGCGCCAAGGCCGTGGAAAAAGGCCTGATGGACAAGGACGCGGCCGATCGCCTGAGCGAGTCGGACTGCTACAACCTGATCTTCGCCCCGGGCTTCTCGACCAAGACCGAGATCTCCGACGTGTCCGGCCGCGGTGTCGGCATGGACGTGGTGAAGACCAAGATTTCCCAGCTCAACGGCTCGATCAACATCTTCTCGGCCAAGGGCCAGGGCTCGAAGATCGTCATCAAGGTGCCGCTGACCCTGGCGATCATGCCGACCCTGATGGTGATGCTGGGCAACCAGGCGTTCGCCTTCCCGCTGGTCAACGTCAACGAGATCTTCCACCTCGACCTGTCGCGCACCAACGTGGTCGACGGCCAGGAAGTGGTGATCGTGCGCGACAAGGCACTGCCGCTGTTCTACCTCAAGCGCTGGCTGGTTCAGGGCCAGGTGCATGAGGAGCAGCGCGAGGGCCATGTGGTGATCCTCTCGGTCGGTACCCAGCGTATCGGCTTCGTGGTCGACCAGCTGGTGGGCCAGGAAGAGGTGGTGATCAAGCCGCTGGGCAAGATGCTGCAGGGCACCCCGGGCATGTCTGGCGCCACCATCACCGGTGACGGCCGTATCGCGCTGATTCTCGACGTGCCGAGCATGCTCAAGCGTTACGCGGCACGGCGTATCTGATTTTCGGCGGCGCACCCTGGCGGGTGGCGCCGCCTAATGGAGTGTTTATGGCAGTCAAGGTCCTGGTGGTGGATGATTCCGGTTTCTTCCGCCGCCGCGTTTCGGAAATCCTCTCGGCGGACCCGACGATCCAGGTGGTCGGCACCGCGACCAACGGCAGGGAAGCGATCGACCAGGCACTGGCGCTCAAACCCGATGTCATCACCATGGACTACGAAATGCCCATGATGGATGGCATCACCGCCGTGCGGCACATCATGCAGCGCTGCCCGACGCCGGTGTTGATGTTCTCCTCGCTGACCCATGAAGGCGCCCGCGTCACCCTCGACGCGCTGGATGCCGGTGCGGTGGATTACCTGCCGAAGAACTTCGAAGACATCTCGCGCAACCCGGAGAAGGTCAAGCAGTTGCTGTGCGAGAAGGTGCATACCATCTCGCGCAGCAACCGCCGTTTCGGCGGCTACACCAGCCATGCACCGGTCAGCGCAGCTGCGCCGGCCGCCAGCCATGCACCCGCCAGCAGCCTGGCCAGCGCCGCGCCGGTCCGTCCTGCCGCGCCAGCCCGTGCGGCGGTACCGGCAGCGGCCGCGGCGCATGCCCCGGCCCCCAAGCGCAAGCCTTACAAGCTGGTGGCGATCGGTACCTCGACCGGCGGCCCGGTGGCCCTGCAGCGGGTGCTGACCCAGCTGCCGGCGAGCTTCCCGGCGCCGATCGTGCTGATCCAGCACATGCCCGCCGCCTTCACCAAGGCATTTGCCGAACGCCTCGACAAGCTGTGCAAGATCAGCGTCAAGGAAGCCGAGGACGGCGACATGCTGCGCCCGGGCCTGGCGCTGCTGGCCCCAGGCGGCAAGCAGATGATGATCGACGGCCGTGGCACGGTGAAGATCCTGCCGGGCGACGAGCGCCTGAACTACAAGCCGTGCGTGGACATCACCTTCGGCTCGGCGGCCAAGTCCTACGGCGACAAGGTGCTGTCAGTGGTGCTCACCGGCATGGGCGCCGATGGTCGCGAAGGCGCGCGCCTGCTCAAGCAGGGCGGCAGTACCGTGTGGGCCCAGGATGAGGCCAGCTGTGTGATCTACGGCATGCCCATGGCCATCGTCAAAGCCAACCTGGCGGACGCGGTGTACAGCCTGGATGAAATCGGCAAACACCTGGTCGAGGCTTGTGTCTGATGGATGTGCTCAGCCTGATTGGCCTGATCCTGGCGTTCGTCGCCATCGTCGGTGGCAACTTCCTTGAAGGTGGCCACGTCGGTGCCTTGCTCAATGGCCCGGCAGGCCTGATCGTGCTCGGTGGCACCCTGGCGGCGGCACTGCTGCAGTCGCCGCTGTCGGCGTTCAAGCGCGCATTGCAGATCCTGCGCTGGATCTTCTTCCCGCCGCGGGTCGACCTGGCCGGTGGGATCGACCGGGTGGTCAACTGGAGCCTGACGGCGCGCAAGGAAGGCCTGCTCGGCCTGGAAGGCGTGGCCGATGCCGAACCCGACCCGTACGCCCGCAAGGGCCTGCAACTGCTGGTCGATGGTGCCGAGCCTGAATCGATCCGCAGCATCCTCGAAGTCGACTTCCTGACCCAGGAAAGCCGTGATATCCAGGCCGCCAAGGTGTTCGAGAGCATGGGCGGCTACGCCCCGACCATCGGTATCATCGGTGCGGTCATGGGCCTGATCCACGTCATGGGCAACCTGGCCGACCCGTCGCAGCTGGGCAACGGCATTGCCGTAGCTTTCGTCGCCACCATCTACGGCGTGGCCAGTGCCAACCTGATCCTGCTGCCGATCGCCAACAAGCTCAAGGCCATCGTCATGCGCCAGTCGCGCTACCGCGAGATGCTGCTCGAAGGCCTGCTGTCGATCGCCGAGGGCGAGAACCCGCGCTCGATCGAATTGAAGCTGCAAGGCTTCATGGAGTAAGCCATGCGCCGTCGCCGTCATACCGAGGAGCACGAGAATCACGAACGCTGGCTGGTGTCGTACGCCGACTTCATCACCTTGCTGTTCGCCTTCTTCGTGGTCATGTATTCGATCTCCTCGATCAACGAGGGCAAGTACAAGGTCATCTCGCAAGCGCTGCTCGGGGTGTTCAACGACCCTGAGCGGAGCATGAAGCCGATCCCGATTGGCGATGAGCAGCCGCTCAGCGTGAAACCGGCAGAACCCTTGATCAAGGACAGCGAGCAGACCGATGCGGGCCTGGCCCAGACCAGCATTGACCCGCTGAAGGCCATCAGCGACGACGTGCGCGATGCCTTCGGCGACCTGATCAAGTCCGACCAGATGACCGTGCGCGGCAACGAGCTGTGGGTGGAGATCGAGCTCAACTCGTCCTTGCTGTTTGGCAGTGGCGATGCCATGCCCAGTGACAAGGCATTCACCATCATCGAGAAAGTCGGCAACATCCTCAAGCCGTTCGCCAACCCGGTGCACGTCGAGGGCTTCACCGACAACCTGCCGATCCGCACGGCGCAGTACCCGACCAACTGGGAGCTGTCGGCGGCGCGGGCGGCGAGCATCGTGCGCCTGCTGGCCATGGAAGGGGTCAACCCGGCGCGCATGGCCTCGGTGGGCTATGGCGAGTACCAACCGGTGGCCAGCAACGACACCGCCGAAGGGCGTGCGCGCAATCGCCGGGTCGTGCTGGTGATTTCCCGTAACCTCGAAGTGCGCCGCAGCCTGACCGGCACAGGCAGTGCCAATGCCACCCCGGACTCAGCCTTGCGCCGGGCTGGCACACAAAGTGCACCGCCAGCCGCACGGCAGTAATTCGCCAATTCTCCGGCACCGGGTTGTCGTGGTTACGCGGCGCGGTCTTTGTAGGAGCGGGCTTGTCCCGCGAATGAGGCGACGCGGTGAATGGCACGGGCTGCGCCCGTGTTCGCGGGACAAGCCCTCTCCTACAGGGAGGGGGAACAATCAATGAGTCAAGAGTTGTCCTATGAGAGTCTGGGCAGTAGCCAATCAAAAAGGCGGCGTGGGCAAGACCACGACCACCATCGCCCTGGCCGGCCTGCTGGCCGAGGCGGGCAAGCGCGTGGTCGTCGTCGACCTCGACCCGCATGGCTCGATGACCAGCTATTTCGGGCACAACCCGGATGCCCTGGAGCACAGCTGCTACGACCTGTTCCTGCACAAGGGCAGCGTGCCCGAAGGTCTGCCGGGGCAGCTGTTGCTGCCCACCAGCGATGAGCGTATCTCGCTGCTGCCGTCGAGTACCGCATTGGCCGTGCTGGAGCGTCAGTCGCCCGGGCAGAGTGGCCTGGGCCTGGTGATCGCCAAGAGTCTGGCGCAGTTATGGCAGGATTTCGACTTTGCGCTGATCGACAGCCCGCCCTTGCTCGGCGTGCTGATGGTCAACGCCCTGGCAGCCAGCCAGCAGCTGGTGATCCCGGTGCAGACCGAGTTTCTGGCGGTGAAGGGCCTGGAACGCATGATCGGCACCTTGGCCATGATCAACCGCTCGCGCAAGCAAGCGCTGCCTTACCAGATCGTGCCGACCCTGTTCGACCGCCGTACCCAGGCTTCGCTGGGCACCCTCAAGGTTTTGCGCGATACCTATGAACACCAGGTGTGGCAGGGCTACATCCCGGTCGATACGCGCCTGCGCGATGCCAGCCGCAATGGCGTCACGCCGTCGCAGTTCGATGGCAAGAGCCGTGGCGTGATCGCCTACCGGGCACTGCTCAAGCACATGCTCACCTACAAGCCGGCCGCGCAGGTGGCTTCATGAACCGGCCTGTGGGTACCAAGCCGCAACTGGCCCTGCAGTCCTACCTCGATGGGTTGTTGCAGGAGGCCACCGAGGCCGAGGATATCATCGACCTGGCAACGCCTGCCCAGGCGCCCATGGCCAACGACGAATTCGCCGCCGCCGTGCGCGAAGAGCAGGCGCGGGACGCTCGCCATCCAACTCCCGCAGCCAGGCCTTTTGCCGAGCCGCAGGTGAAGGTGCTGCCAGCCGTGCTGCCGGTAGAGCAGCCGGTGGTGGCCGTGGTCGAAACTGAAGTGGTGGCTGAGGCCAGCATCCCGGTGCTGACCGAGGTGCCAGCGCCAGAGCCGGTTGCCCCCCTGGTGGACGTGCATCTGCCAGCGGCAGGCATGGCCGACACGCCAGCCCCACCGGCCAGCGTCGATGGTCGCCCGGCCTGGGCTGCCGAGCCGTTCGAGTGCCTGCTGTTCGACGTTGCCGGGCTGACCCTGGCGGTGCCGCTGGTTTGCCTGGGTTCGATCTACAGCCTGGAAGGCCAGGAGCTGACACCGCTGTTCGGCCAGCCGGACTGGTTCCTGGGTATCCTGACCTGCCAGGCCGGCAACCTCAAGGTGCTGGACACCGCGCGCTGGGTCATGCCCGACCGCTACCGCGACGACTTCCGCCAGGGCCTGAATTATGTGATTTCCGTGCAGGGCTACGAATGGGGCTTGGCGGTGCATCAGGTCAGCCGCTCGCTGCGCCTGGACCCCGCCGAGATCAAGTGGCGCAGCCAGCGTGGCCAGCGTCCCTGGTTGGCCGGCACGGTCATCGAACACATGTGTGCACTGCTCGACGTCGCCGCACTGGCCGAGCTGATCGCCAGCGGCGCGGTCAAGCAGTTGCATGCCAAACAGAAATGACACCGAACACAACCGCCAACAGCGGATTTAGAGGGCTAGGGGAATGAAAAAGTCGTCTGCGCAAGGTTCTGAAGATCCGATCCTGCAGTGGGTAACCTTCCGTCTGGACAACGAGTCCTACGGCATCAACGTCATGCAGGTGCAGGAAGTACTGCGCTACACCGAGATCGCTCCGGTGCCGGGCGCGCCAAGCTATGTGTTGGGCATCATCAACCTGCGCGGCAACGTGGTGACGGTGATCGACACTCGCCAGCGCTTCGGCCTGATGCCGTCGGACGTGACCGACAACACCCGCATCGTCATCATCGAGGCTGATAAGCAAGTGGTCGGCATCCTGGTCGACAGCGTGGCCGAGGTGGTGTACCTGCGTCAGTCGGAAATCGAAACCGCGCCGAACGTGGGTAATGAAGAGTCGGCCAAGTTCATCCAGGGCGTGTGCAACAAGAACGGCGAATTGCTGATCCTGGTCGAGCTGGACAAGATGATGACCGAGGAAGAGTGGTCCGAGCTGGAGAACATCTGAGTTGATCTTCGAGGTGGCGGTAATCTTGCTGGCGCTGCTGTGGGCCTTGAGCCTGTGGTTCTTCCTCAACTACAGCAAGCGCCAGCGCGAACTGGCGGCGCAGCAGGCCGTGGGCGATGCCCTGCGAGACCAGCGCATCAAGGACCTGGCCAAGCGCCTGGACGACTACCAGAACGGCACCGTGCGCATGGGTGAGGCCATCCATGAACTGCGCGCGACCGTGGCACCGCTGCCAGAGAAGCTGCAGCAGCTGGAGCAGCGCGACCCCAACAGCGTGACCTTTACCCAGGCCGCCAAGCTGGTGGGCATGGGGGCGAGCGTGGCGGAACTCACCGAGACCTGCGGCCTGACCCAGGCCGAGGCGGAGTTGATGAGCAAGCTGCACCGCGGCGAGTGAAACACGAAGGGCGTCGGAAGGCGCCCTTTGGTTTTCTGGCTCTGTGCGCGACGCGCTACGTCAGTGATTCAGATTACGCCAACCAAACCCGTTGTTGACGCGTACTACCCGTGAAACACGGAACAGTGATTGCAGCGTGTTCTGCAGCTCTTCGGTCGAAACAGGGTGAAGGTCGGCCCCCAGCAAGGTGGGCGGGTTCAGCAAGGGACAACTGAGCAGCTTGTAGATCTTTTTCATCTGCCGCAGTGCAGGCAGGCTATGGTCCACAGCCTCATTGAACATACCAATGCCGGTGAGCTCGCTCAGGGCTTTGGCATAGGTAGCGAATCTGGGTGCATGGGCGCCCTTGGCCGGCCAGTGCTTATTCTGAGTGAAGAATCCGGGCCTGGAATCGAGCTTGAGGTTCATCGTGTTAATGACCTCCATCAGGGTCGGGTTGCGCGGATGGCTACCGATCACGCTGGTGTTGTATTGCTGATGAGCGCCCCTGAACGGGTTCGATGTCGGCTGTTCCAGCAATAGCCCGTCGGCGGTGGTTCGCAGCGGTACATTGCCGATCCAGTCGTTGGCTGAAGCGTCGTTGATGATGCCTGCCGCCAAAGGATGGGAGGGGGGGGCCAGCAGGTCATTGTCGATGTCCATGTACAGGCCGCCATCCTGGTACAGCGCATGATACTTGAGCATGTCGTTGGCGGCCGTCACATGGGAGGAACCTCGCGCAGGGCCCTCCATGGCGGCATCGTAGAATTGCCTGGTGTATCCCATGTTGGTGTAGAACCCTTGTCGCTCAAGGGGAAGCACTTGCAGGTCGGGTGCGGCGACGGCCAGTGCACGGGCATTCTGGTTGAAGGCGGCGGCGTTTTGCTCGGACAGATAGAGGTAGTGACCGTAACCGGCATCCTTGAGCAAACTGGAATTGCGCCCGATGCGTGTGAGCATGCCGGCTGTCAGGGGCTTGTCGCCGATCCACAGGTGCACCACTCGCTTGGGAATGTGTGCCTGGTTGACCTCTGGAACCCTGGGTACTTCGATGGGCAGGTTTATTTCTATGCCAAGATTGCGCAGCGTGCTTTCACGCATGGCATTGGTGACGAAACGCGGGCCATCGATATCTGCCTGGTAGGCACGCAATTGCGTGTGCTCCGCGACATAGCGTGTGGGCGAGGGGTGTCCGATATCGCTTGTCTTCACAAAAGCGTCCGTTTCCAGTTCATACAGCCAATGCGTTGCCGGGTCGCGTACATCCACGAGCGTGTCCATGCCGACGTGGGTGGTCTGGCGGTTGATCAGCATTTGCCGCTGGGGTTCGGGAAGTGGCTCGACGGGGACCGGCTGCTCGAAGAATGCCTTGAAGTTGTCACCGGTCCAGCGCGGCCTGGGTGCCCTTGTCGGGCTGAGCGGGTAGCCGATCTGTCCATTGATTCTGCCAGGGGCGACGAATCCATCGAATTGTGTCTGGAAAACCTTCTTGCTGGCGGACCATAGCTTGTCCGCCAACGGCAGGGCGCACAGTGCTCCAAACGCGACGTTCAGGGCGCCATCGGTTTTTTCTTCAAGATTCTTGCCATTGATGACTTCATCCAGGCCCAGGCCGAGCTGGGTGATTCCGCCAATGGCAACCACCCATCCCAAGCCTGGTACCACCAAGGTCAATGGGGCTAGCAGGGTCATCGTCTGATTCAGGTAGCCTCGCCATCTGGCCTTGATGACATCGCTGTTGGTCGTGATCAGGAATCGGGCATCTTCGTAGCTTCGCTGCCGTAGCCGCGAGGTGATGTGGCTGAACAGGCCGTCGGTTATCAGCGGGCTGTACTCGTCGACCTTGTGGTTGATGTACTGCGTTGACCAGCCGCTGGCCGGGATGACCAGGTTGTTGACATACAGGAAGCGCGGCCCTTGGTAACTGGCCAGCCCTTTGAGGGTATCTTCCAGCCCTGTGTAGCCGAGCCCGGTTGGAAAGTCCTGGAGGCGAAAGTGCGTCAGCAATGACCTGCGCGTTTCGCTGTCCTTGCACTGTTGCACCAGCCAGGCTTTCATCGCACTGGTGTTCTCGAACTCGTGCAAAGGCGATGAATTGCCGGGTACGTAGAGCAAGGTCAGCCCCGAGTTCCGATCCGTAACGCACGGGATATCGGTGGCGACATAGCCATAGATGTTAAGCATGCGTGTTTCTACGGTGCCTGCATGCTCTGTCGAGGCTTCCCCATCGGGTACGATGCCAATCGCCCGCCAGGCCAGGTCGCAACCTGCTTCGCTCAGGCTGCCTTCCTCTACCTGCTTGTTGCAGGCCGCGAGAAAATTCACCTGGGACAGCGTCGCATAATCATCGAACTTGTGTTGCCAGTAGTCGTCGAGGCTGGCGATGTACTCATCGTGCAGGTCCAGTTCCCAGATGAACGTTTGAAATGCATGTGTATCGGTGGCGATCTGAGTTTGCTGGGTATACCGCATGGGCTGCGTCTTGCGGAACAGGCCTTGATAGACCGCGTAATCATCCAGCGCGCCGAACAGACCGCCCTCCGGGAGCTCATCGACGATCTGCACGTGCCCTTGGGCAAACGCCCTGGCCCAGCTCTCCCGAGGCAGGCTCCAGTCGCGCAGGAGCCCGAGAAAGTCGAGCACGCCATAGGTGCTGAGCGCGATGTACTGCAGGTTGTCGGGCTGCTCTTGCCACTTTGACAACACCGCCTGGCCGAGGGGTAGCTGCTCGACGACCTTGGCAAGCCATCCTCCTTCAGGGTTGGGCTTGTAATGCAGGGTCACCGCCAAGGCGGTATCGGGATCGAAGTCCGGACCCTGGGCCTTGGCCCACTCCCGTATTCGTTCGATGCTGAGCCGGTCGGGGCGCGGGATATGGGTGAGATGGTCGAGTGCGTGCCGGATCCCGGAAGGGTGCAATTGAGTCGTCATGTGCTGACCTGCCATTGTGGTGGGGCCTGCATGATGGACGCAGGCCCGGCGCCGTAAGGGGTATGTATGTACTCAGGTCGTGGCCCAGGAGTGGTTGCCGCCGACCTTGACCGAGCGGTTCAGTGGTAGCAAGTTGCGCAATGCTTGTTGGTATTGATCAAGTTCAATGAACTGCCATGAATGGATACGCGGCATGTTGTACAAGTTCATGATCTGGCGCAGGGTGCGCAGAACCGGCAGGCGTTGATCGACAACACGGGTGAGCAGGTCAGGCCCTGTCAGGTAGCTCAGGCGCTTGGCGTAGCGATAGAAGCCAGCAGGGTCTTCGGCCAGGCTCGGCTTACTGTCGTAGAAATCCCGATTGGCCTGGTAACGAGCGAGCATTTCCTCGGAAATTGCCTCGAGCGTGGGGTTGCCTGCATGGCTGCCGATCACGCTGGTGTTGTAGAGGCAGTTCATGCTCATTTTCTCGTTGGACATGGGGGGCGGCAGCAGCAGGCCATCCGGGGCGGTGAGCAGTGCAACCTGCTCAAGCGGTTCGCCAGGGTTGCCGACGGGGTGCCCGTCGACGACCAGGGGCGGTTCGCCCGCTGCCAGCAGGTAGTCGTCCACATCCATGTACAGCCCACCTTCATGGTGCAGCATGGGGTAGCGCAGGACGTCGGAAGCTGAGGCGAAGTTGCACGCCACTCCGCCGTTGCCGTCCAGCGCAGCCTGGTACTGGGCGTAGTATCGGCTTTGCTGGAAGGTGCGGAAGAAGCTTTGCTCTTCCAGCGGCAGCACCTGCAGGCCCGGGGCGTGTTCGGCGAGGAGGCGCAGGTTTTCGGCGTAGGCCGATGGCGACTCAGCGGAAAGGAACAAACGGATAGCGTAGGCGCTGTCGTTGGCGCGTGCGGCGTTGCTTGCCAGGTTGGCGATGAGCGACGGGCTGAGCACCTTGTCGCCAACCCAAAGGCAGGAGATCGTTTTCGGGATGGCCTGGCTACTCTCGTCCGGTACTAGAGGAAAATCCACCGGCAGTGGCAAGTCGACGCCCAGTGCCCGAAGGGTGCGCATGCGTGTAGCGTTGCTGACTTCTCGACCGGCAGCTGCCGGGACCAGATCGTGGCTGCCAGGGCGGGCTATGTAGGCAACCGGGTCGACTTCATTGAGCGCGTTGTCCTGAATGAACGCGTCTCGCTCCATGTCGTAGATGACGCGTGCGTTGTAGGTATTGATACGCGTGTCGAGGTTATCCGGTGTGCCATCGTAGCGAGGGACCCGTATCACCGAGTCAGCCACGGCCTGATCGCCTTCCGGCAATGGCGGGATGGGGTCAGGGATGTGGAAGTACGGCGCGATATCGACGTTTGGCAGGTGCGGCGGCGAAAGCGGGCTGAGCGGGTAACCGAGCTGATCGTTGATGCGGCTTGGCACTACGAAACGGTCGCTCTTGCTTTCGAACAGCACCTTGCTGCGGGCAACCCCGTGCACGATCAGCGGCATGGCATTGAGCAGGCCCCAGGCGATTTCGGCCACGCCGTCGTGCCTGTCTTGCAGGCCCTTGCCATTGATGGCCTGGTCCAGCCCAAGGCCGAGCTGGGCGATACCACCGACCGCCAGCAGCGGTGCCAGGCCAGGTACCACAAGGCTCAGCGGCGCCAGCAGGTTGAGCGTGGTGTTCAGGTAGGTGCGCCAACGTGCCTTGGTGACGTCACTGTCGGTGGTGATGATGAAGTCGGCATCGTCGTAGCTGCGCTGGCGCTGCCGCTCAGCCAGGGCCTGGAACAGGTCGCCAGTGATTCTGGGGCTGTATTTGCCAGGCCGATAGTTCACATAGTCGCGGGGCGACCAGGTGCCATCGTCGTTGAAAAAACCGTGCTCCGGCGGCAAACGATGCCTGCGGGGATATTCGCCCAAGCCTTCCAGGGCGGTATCGAGACCACTGAAGTCCAGGCCCTGGGGGCCGTCGGCCAGTCTGAAGTGCTGCCTGAGTGCTTGGCGGCTGGCGGGGACCTTGCATTGTTGGCCAACCCAGTCCTTGAGTAGCGTTTCACTGGCGAACTCCAGCAACGGAGCGCTGTTGCCTGGGGCATAGAGTAGGGTCAGATCGCTACTGGCGTCGTTGATGTACAACAGGTCGGTTGCCGCGTAGCCATAGATGTTCAGGGTGCTCAGGCGCAGGCCTTGGCCTCGCGGCAATAGGTCGGCGGCACGCCAGGCCAGGTGGCGTCCGGCATTGCTCAGGCTGCCTTGTGCGACCTGAAGATTGCAGGCGGCGACGAAATTGAGCTTGCTGGACAATCGGTAGCTGTGCAGATGGTTGCGCCAGTAATCATCCAGCATGGCTTTGAATGGCGTGTGGAAGTCCAGCGCGGTGATGAACTGTTGAAAGGCCTCGGCGGCTATCGGAAGGTGCGTCGAGGCGTCGTAACGGGCGGGCTCGGTTCGCCGGAACAGGCCATTGAACACTTCGTATGCCGCGCCAGAGTGGTTGAGGGTTGGCGCTGGCAAGGTTTCGACCATGCGCAACGGGCCGTCGGGCAGGGTACCGGCCCAAGAGGGCTTGATCAGGGCATCGAGGAGATCATTGTTGGATTCACCTTGCCAGTTGCCCAGCAGCGCCTGTGCCAGGCTCTGGCGCTGGGTCACTGCCGCCAGGTAGGTGCGCGGGCCATCAGCGCGGTAATGCAGGGTGACGACATCGATCTGTTCGGGGTCGAGGTCGAGGCCACGCTGGGCCAGCCACTGGCGGATCCGCCGATTGGCCTCGCGATCGGGGCGTGGCATGTTGCTCAAGTGGTCGCGGACGTACTGCACACCGCTGGCGTTGATTCTGCTGGCAGACATGGGGTTTACCTTGCTCGGTTGGAAGAACGGGCAAGGCTGCGACGACGAGGCTCGCTGGCTGCGGTAGATATCTACAGGGATCGGCCTGGTGGCAGGCGCAATGGGTCGGGCGTGATGTCGCGCTCGGCGGCGGGCTCTTCGCTGAAGCCGACCGGAACCCGGCCACGCAATTGCCAGGCGAAGGCAATGATTTCGGCGATGGTCAGGTACAGCGCTTCGGGGATCTGTTCGCCCAGTTCCAGGCGGGCCAGCAGGCGCACCAGCTCGGCGTTTTCGTAGATCGGCACTTCGTGCTCGCGAGCAAGGGCCAGGATGGCTTCGGCCAGCTCGTCATCGCCCTTGGCGGTCAGCGTGGGGGCTTGCTGGCCATCGTAACTGAGGGCGATGGCCTGGCGCGGTTGCTTGTGGGTCATGCGGTTTCATCCACCCAGCGTTGCTCCACCCGCGTGCGCGGGCCCTGTGGTGGAATGCCGGGGTGGCATTCCAGGTCACCGACCTCCAGGCCGCGGGCCAGCAGGCGTTCGCGCAGTGCACCGAGCTGGCTCTCGATCAGCCGCGCGGTCTGCTCGCGCTCGGCCCACAACTGACCGGACAGGCGCCCTTGAACCAGTTGTGCCTGGACTTGCAGCGGGCCCAATGGAGCAAGATCAAAGGCCAGGTCGATCCGCCATAGCGCCTGCAGTGGGTCTTGCTGGTCACGCTGCTGACGCTCGGCCTGTTGTTCCGGGGTTTCTTCGCGCTGCAGTTTCACTTGCAGAGGGATGAACTCCTGTCCGTGGCGGACGGGTACTTCGGTTTGCCAGGTGGTCTGGAGGTTGCCGTTATCCAGCGTGCCGGATTGCTGCAGGCTGCTCAAAGCGTGGCTTTGCAGGCGCGAGATGGCAGCGGCGGCCAGGCGCAGCAGTTGCTGCAGGTCGCCTTCGTTTTCCATGGCCTGCAGCAACCGTGAGGGCAGCGGGAATGCGCCTGGCGGTGTCCTTGGGCTGACCCGGTCGAGCATGCCCAGTGCGCTGCGGGCCATGGCCGGCAGCGCCTGGGCCAGGGTGCTGGCGGCGGTCACCGGATTGGCCAGCGCGCTGACCGAGGCCTGCGCCACCAGCCGCACCAGTTGTGCCTTGAGATCGGTGGCCACGCTGGCGCTGAGGCCGCCGAGCAACTTGGCCTCGAGAAAGGCGCCGCTGTTGCTCAAGGCTTGGGCGAGCGCCTTGCCGTCACTGAGCTGGCGGGCATCCGGCAAGCTGGCCAGAAGGTTGCTGGCGGTGCTGCGCAGTTCACTGTCACTACCCGGGCTGTTGGCAATCTGCTGCAGCGCGCTGAGCAGGCCGGGCAGGGAAGCCTGGCGACCCTGCTGAGTCAGCAGCTGCTGGGCGATGTTCAATTGCTCCTGGCGACCGCTTAGTGGCATGAAACGCAGCGACTGGTCACCTTGTACCAGGGCACTGAGCAGGCTACCGATCGGCAGCGGGCGCGGGCTGTCGATGGTCAGCGTGGCACCGGCCTGGGCAGTGTTGAGCAGGCTCACCAGCGAGCGGAAGCTGGCCACTTCGCCCGCCCTTTGCGGCAGTGGCTGGTTGGTCAGGACCTTGCCCTGCAGCAGGGTACCGACCGGCACCTTGCTGGTATCGAGCTGGGTGAGGGTGGCAACGTTGCTGGCACTGGCTTGCTGCACCATGACGGCCAGGCGGTTGCTCTCTGGCTGGCTGATGGTGAACTGGCTGCCTTGCGCGAACGGCTGGCTGGCAGTGGCCTGGAGCTGGGTCTGGCTGCCGCTGGCCTGAATCACTTGCAGCACCAGCTGGAAGGTACTGCCGCTCTGACGCATCGCCAGCACTTCGGCCTGAGCGGTTTCGCCGGGCTTGAGCAGGCCGGGTTGGGCCTGGGTCAGGTTGAGCAGCTCACCGGTCAGCTGGGCCTTGATCGCCTGCGGATTGATGGCGGTTTGTGCGCCGAGACTATTGATTTCAGTCATGATTGTATACAACCTGTGGAGCCCGCCCTCTTGGCAGCGTGGCAGCACATGTAATAATGCCTGCCGCCTGTCACTGCCAGTATAACGGCAGCGAGCTGGGCGACTTGAGAAGCATATAGATAAGGCGAATCCGTGACCCTTCACCTCCAAGCCGTGGGCCTGGCCTGCGAGCGCGACTGGCGCCTGTTGTTCGAGCATCTCGATTTCGAGCTGCGCCCCGGCGACATGCTGCAGATCAGCGGCCCCAACGGCAGCGGCAAGACCAGCCTGCTGCGCCTGTTGGCCGGGCTGATGCAGCCGACTGCCGGGCAGATCCTGCTGGGTGGCCAGCCGCTCGGCGAACAGCGCGACGCCCTGGCCAGCATCCTGCTGTGGATCGGCCACGCCGCCGGTATCAAGGACCTGCTCACGGCGGAGGAGAACCTCACCTGGCTCTGTGCGCTGCACCAACCGGCCACCCCTGAAGCCATCTGGTCGGCACTCGAAGCGGTCGGGCTGCGTGGTTTCGAAGACGTTCCCTGCCATACCCTGTCTGCCGGCCAGCAGCGCCGCGTGGCCCTGGCCCGGCTGCACCTGGACAGCCCGCCGCTGTGGATCCTCGACGAACCCTTTACCGCCCTCGACAAGCAGGGCGTGGCCCAGCTTGAAGCGCACCTGGCCGCCCACTGTGAACAGGGCGGCACGGTGGTGCTGACGACGCACCACACGCTGGAACGCAAGCCGACCGGCTACCGGGAACTCAATCTGGGGCAATGGGCGGCATGAGCGTATTCATCCTGTTGCTGCGCCGTGAAGCGCGCCTGCTGTTCCGCCGCCCGGCAGAGCTGGCCAACCCGCTGGTGTTCTTCGCCATCGTCGTGGCGCTGTTCCCGCTGGCGGTGGGGCCTGAAAGCCAATTGTTGCAAACCTTGTCGCCTGGACTGGTCTGGGTCGCGGCCTTGCTGGCCGTGTTGTTGTCGCTCGACGGCCTGTTCCGCAGCGACTTCGAGGACGGTTCGCTGGAGCAGTGGGTGCTGTCGCCGCACCCGCTGGCCATGCTGGTGCTGGCCAAGGTGCTGGCGCACTGGATCTTTTCCGGGCTGGCGCTGGTATTGTTGGCGCCATTGCTGGCGCTGATGCTGGGCTTGCCCAGCCACTGCCTGCCGGTGCTGCTCGGCTCGCTGCTGCTGGGCACGCCGGTATTGAGCCTGCTGGGCGCTGTTGGCGCGGCGCTGACGGTCGGTCTCAAGCGCGGTGGTTTGTTACTGGCATTGCTGATTCTGCCGTTGTATATCCCTGTATTGATCCTGGGCAGTGGTGCACTGCAGGCGGCATTGCAAAATATGCCAGCCACTGGCCACCTGCTCTGGCTCGCCAGCCTGACAGCCCTGGCGGTTACCCTGGCGCCCTTTGCGATAGCGGCCGGCCTGAAGATCAGCGTCGGCGAATAACGAGTCCCGGGCTCTCAAGCCCGGCTAATACCCTGGATGTACCTGATGAAAATGAGCTGGACGTGGTTCCACAAACTGGGTTCGCCGAAATGGTTCTACGCCATCAGCGGCCGCATGCTGCCATGGCTGGCCGTTTCCGCCGTGCTGCTGCTGGTCACCGGCGTGGTCTGGGGCCTGGCCTTCGCCCCTGAGGACTACCAGCAGGGCAATAGCTTCCGCATCATCTATATCCACGTGCCGGCGGCGATGCTGGCGCAGTCCTGCTATGTACTGCTGGCAGTGGCGGGAGTGGTGGGGCTGGTTTGGAAGATGAAACTGGCCGATGTCGCCCTGCAATGCGCAGCCCCAATCGGTGCCTGGATGACCGCCGTGGCGCTGGTCACCGGGGCCATCTGGGGCAAGCCGACCTGGGGCAGCTGGTGGGTCTGGGACGCACGGTTGACGTCGATGCTGATCCTGCTGTTCCTGTACTTCGGCATCATTGCCTTGGGCCAGGCTATCAGCAACCGCGACAGCGCGGCCAAGGCCTGCGCGGTGCTGGCCATCGTCGGTGTCATCAACATTCCGATCATCAAGTACTCGGTGGAGTGGTGGAACACCCTGCACCAGGGCGCGACCTTCACCCTCACCGAAAAACCGGCGATGCCGGCCGAAATGTGGCTGCCGCTGCTGTGCACGGCGCTGGGTTTCTATTGCTTCTTCGGTACCGTGCTGCTGCTGCGCATGCGCCTCGAAGTGCTCAAGCGTGAGGCACGCGCCAGTTGGGTCAAGGATGAAGTGTTGAACAGCCTGGGGCGGAGGGCCGCGCGATGAGTTTCGCTTCCTTCGGCGATTTTCTCGCCATGGGCCACCATGCCCTGTATGTCTGGTCGGCCTATGGCATCTGCCTGGCGGTGCTGGCGCTGAATGTCGCTGCACCGCTGCTGGCCCGCCGTCGCTACCTGCAAGATGAGGCGCGCCGTCTGCGCCGGGAGAACCACCAGTGAATCCGCAGCGCAAGAAACGCCTGTTCATTATCCTCGGCCTGCTGGTCGGGGTTGCGGTTGCCGTCGGCTTTGCCTTGAGCGCCCTGCAGCAGAACATCAACCTGTTCTACACCCCGACCCAGATCGCCAACGGCGAAGCGCCGCTGGACACGCGCATTCGTGCCGGCGGCATGGTCGAGAAGGGCTCGGTGCAGCGTTCCTCCGATTCCCTCGACGTGCGTTTTGTGGTCACCGACTTCAACAAGTCGGTACCGATCACCTACCGCGGCATCCTGCCGGACCTGTTCCGTGAAGGGCAGGGCATCGTCGCCCTCGGCAAGCTCAATGGCGACGGCGTGGTAGTGGCTGACGAAGTGCTGGCCAAGCACGACGAGAAGTACATGCCACCCGAGGTCACCAAGGCCCTTAAGGAAAGCGGCCAGGCGGCCAACGGTGCGGGGGCCAAGCCATGAACGCGGCGCTGGTGATCCCCGAACTCGGCCAGCTGGCGATGATCCTGGCGATCTGTTTCGCCGCCGTGCAGGCCACGGTGCCGCTGCTCGGTGCCTGGCGGGGCGACAGCCTGTGGATGAGCCTGGCGCGCCCGGCCGCCTGGGGCCAGTTCACCTTCCTGGTGTTTGCCTTTGCCTGCCTGACCCACGCCTTCATGACCGACAACTTCTCGGTCGCCTACGTGGCCAGCAACTCCAACAGTGCCTTGCCGTGGTACTACAAGTTCAGTGCCGTCTGGGGCGCCCACGAGGGCTCGTTGCTGCTGTGGGCGCTGATCCTCGGTGGCTGGACCTTTGCGGTGTCGATTTTCTCGCGGCAACTGCCGCAGGTCATGCTGGCACGTGTGCTGGCGGTCATGGGCATGATCAGCGTCGGCTTCCTGAGCTTCCTGATCATCACCTCCAACCCGTTCCAGCGCCTGCTGCCGCAGGTGCCGACCGACGGCCGTGACCTCAACCCACTGCTGCAGGACTTCGGCCTTATCGTCCACCCGCCGATGCTGTACATGGGTTATGTGGGCTTCTCGGTGGCCTTCGCCTTCGCCATCGCCGCGCTGCTCGGCGGGCGCCTGGACGCGGCCTGGGCGCGCTGGTCGCGGCCATGGACCATCGTCGCCTGGGCCTTCCTCGGCGTCGGCATCACCCTGGGCTCGTGGTGGGCCTACTACGAACTGGGCTGGGGCGGCTGGTGGTTCTGGGACCCGGTGGAAAACGCCTCGTTCATGCCGTGGCTGGTGGGCACTGCGCTGATCCACTCGCTGGCGGTGACGGAAAAGCGCGGGGTATTCAAGAGCTGGACCGTGCTGCTAGCGATTGCCGCGTTCTCGCTGAGCTTGCTGGGGACCTTCCTGGTGCGTTCCGGCGTGCTGACCTCGGTGCACGCGTTCGCTGCCGACCCGGCGCGTGGCGTGTTCATCCTGATCTTCCTGCTGTTCGTGGTAGGTGGCTCGCTGACCCTGTTCGCCCTGCGCGCCCCGGTGGTCAAGAGCCAGGTCGGCTTCGCCCTGTGGTCGCGTGAAACCCTGCTGCTGGCCAACAACCTGATCCTGGTGGTGGCGGCTTCGATGATCCTGCTGGGCACGTTGTACCCACTGGTGCTCGATGCCCTGACCGGGGCCAAGCTGTCGGTCGGCCCACCTTACTTCGATGCCCTGTTCCTGCCGCTGATGGCGCTGCTGATGGTGGTGCTGAGTGTGGGGGTGGTGGTGCGCTGGAAGGACACCCCCGGCAAGTGGCTGGCGAAAATGATGACCCCGGTGCTGATTGGCAGCGCGGTGCTGGCGCCGGTCGCGGGCTTCATCGTCGACGATCTCGACTGGCCGGTCCTCAGCGCCTTCGCCTTGGCGGCCTGGGTGGTGCTCGGCGGGCTGCGTGACATCGTCGACAAGACCCGCCACAAGGGCCTGGCCAAGGGCGTGCAGGGCCTTTCCCGCAGCTACTGGGGCATGCAGCTGGCGCACCTGGGCCTGGCAGTGTGTGCCCTGGGCGTGGTGCTGTCGAGCAACAACAGCGCCGAGCGCGACCTGCGCATGGCGCCGGGCGAGAGCGTCGAGCTGGGCGGTTACCACTTCCTGTTCGAGGGCGCCAAGCACTTCGAGGGGCCGAACTTCATCTCCGACAAGGGCACCATCGTGGTCACCCGCGACGGCCGTGAAGTGACCACCCTGCACCCGGAAAAGCGCCTGTACACCGTGCAGCAGTCGATGATGACCGAGGCCGGCATCGATGCCGGGTTCACCCGTGACCTGTACGTTGCCCTGGGCGAGCCACTGGAGAACGGCGCCTGGGCGGTGCGCGTGCATATCAAGCCTTATGTCCGCTGGATCTGGCTGGGCGGTCTGCTGACCGGCCTGGGCGGGTTGCTGGCGGCCTTCGACCGACGCTATCGCGTCAAGGTCAAGACCCGGGTGCGCGAAGCCCTGGGCGTGTCTGGAGCTGCTGCATGAAGCGTTGGATCATGGTCGTGCCACTGGCGGTATTCCTGCTGATGGCGGTTTTCCTCTACAAAGGGCTGTTCCTCAAGCCCGACGAGTTGCCGTCGGCGATGATCGGCAAACCGTTCCCGGCGTTTGCCCTGGCGTCGACCCAGGGTGAGCGCAACCTGACCCAGGCCGACCTGCATGGCCGACCAGCGTTGGTCAACGTGTGGGCCACCTGGTGCCCGTCGTGCAAGGTCGAGCACCCGTACCTGAACCAGCTGGCCCAGCAGGGCGTGGTGATCCACGGTATCAACTACAAGGACGACAACGCAGCCGCGCAGAAATGGCTGGCCGAGTTCCACAACCCGTACCAGCTGGATATCCGCGACGAGCAGGGCAGCCTGGGGCTGGACCTGGGCGTGTATGGCGCACCGGAAACCTTCCTCATCGACGCCAAGGGCATCATCCGCTACAAGCACGTCGGTATCGTCGACGCCGACGTGTGGCGCGAGCAGCTGGCGCCGCTATACCAGGGCCTGGTCGACGAGGCCAAGCCATGAGGCGCTGGCTGGCAGCCGCCGTGCTGGGCATGAGCCTGGCCGGCGTGGCCAAGGCGGCCATCGATACCTACCAGTTCCGCGATGACGCCGAGCGCGAGCGTTACCAGCAACTGACCAAGGAACTGCGCTGCCCCAAGTGCCAGAACCAGGACATCGCCGACTCCAACGCACCGATCGCCGCCGACCTGCGCCGCGAGATCTTCCGCATGCTCGGCGAAGGCAAGAGCAACCAGCAGATCGTCGACTTCATGGTCGATCGCTATGGCGATTTCGTGCGCTACAAGCCGGCGCTCAGCGGCCGCACCTGGCTGCTCTGGTTCGGCCCGGGCATCCTGCTGGCCGGTGGTTTCGTGGTGCTGGCGGTGATCGTCCGCCGTCGCCGTGGCCCGGCAAGCCAGGCCGCACAGGAACTGTCCGTCGAAGAACGCGAGCGTCTCGCCAAACTGCTGGAAAAAGAACAGACCCATGACTGAATTCTGGCTTAGCGCGGGCCTGCTGCTGCTCGCCGCCCTCGGCTTTCTGCTGATCCCGATCCTGCGTGGCCGTCGCCAGCAGCAGGAAGAAGACCGCACCGCTTTGAACGTCGCCCTGTACCAGGAGCGCGTAGCCGAACTGGCCGCCCAGCAGGCCGCCGGCGTGCTCGACCAGGCGCAAATGGCCAAGGGCCGCGATGAGGCGGCCCGTGAGCTGCTGGCCGATACCGAAGGCGCAGAACCTGCACGCCAGGGGCACCTGGGCAAGGCCCTGCCATTGCTGGCGGCCGTACTGGTGCCAGTACTGGCACTGGGACTGTACCTGCACTTTGGCGCGGCGGACAAGGTCGAGCTGACCCAGGAATTCGCCGCTGCACCGAAGACCATGGACGAAATGACCACGCGTCTCGAGCGTGCCGTGCAGGCCCAGCCGGACTCGGCCGAAGGCCTGTACTTCCTTGGCCGTGCCTACATGGCCCAGCAACGCCCGGCCGACGCGGCACGGGCCTACGAGCGCGCCGTCGCCCTGGCCGGTCGCCAGCCAGAACTGCTCGGCCAGTGGGCCCAGGCGCTGTACTTCGCCGCCGACAAGAAATGGAGCGCGCAGGTGCAGGCGCTGACCGACGAAGCGCTCAAGGCCGACCCGAACGAGGTCACCAGCCTTGGCTTGCGGGGCATCGCCGCCTTCGAGGGTGAGCGCTACCAGGAAGCCATCGACTACTGGAACCGACTGCTGGCGCAATTGCCCGAAGGCGATGCCTCGCGGGCGGCACTGCAAGGTGGCATCGACCGCGCCGCGGAGCGGCTGGGCAGCACCGGCAGCAAAGCCCAGGCCACTACGACAGCCCGCCTGAAGGTGCGGGTGGAACTGGCGGCGGCGCTCAAGGACAAGGTCAAGCCTGACGACACCGTGTTCATCTTCGCCCGTGCCAGCAATGGCCCGCCCATGCCGCTGGCGGCCAAGCGGGTGACCGTGGCGCAATTGCCGCTGGAGGTGGAATTGTCCGATGCTGACGCTATGCTGCCGCAGATGAAACTGTCCCAATTCGCCGAAGTCCAACTGGTTGCACGAGTATCGCGCGCCGGCCAGCCGACCCGCGGCGAATGGATCGGCCAGGGTGCGCCTCTGGCCAATACCACCCAGGCCACCCAGCACCTGACCATTGACAGCCCAGACCAGTAAGAGAACAACGCCATGCACAGCACCGTCCGCTTGACCCTGATTACCCTGGCCCTGGGGTTGTCCGCGTGTACGGCGCATCAACCGTATGAGCAGCCGTCGCCGCCGATCGAGACAGCGCCACCGCACCAGGGGCCCGCAGTGAAACCGTTGCCAGGCGGCCAGCCGTCGACCCAGCCGAGCAAGCCAGCGGCGATTCCCAAGCCGATGCCACGCACTTCGGCCAGCTTCGCGCCGCCGCCGGGTGGCGCCAGCCACTGGGATCCGAAGCTTGGGGTGTATGTGCTGGAGAACAAGACCAATGTCTTTTACCGGCAGCGTACCTACTACCGCTATGACAATGGCTGGAGCTGGTCGTTGAACCCGGATGGCCCATGGCAAGAAACCGACAGCAGCGGTGTGCCGGGTGGGTTGGGGCGCGCTTACGGGCAGTAAATTTTGAGGCTTGCAGGTGTTCGCCTTTAGAGGTTTAGCTCCTGAGAGATCGAGCGCCGCGCGGGCGGCGCTCGATCTCACAGCCGCTGCAACTCTCCCGGCGAACACCTGGAAGCCCTGACACGCTCTCAAACCCACCCAACCCCTACAGTACAGTTTCCCGCTGTTTTCCCAATTGACTGTACCGGCCAGTTACTCCGCATAATGCCTCTCTGAAACTCAAAGGAAGGGTGGCATGCGCAAGACAATCCTAGTACTGGTAGAAACCGTCGACGATTATCTGCCACTACTCGAACAGGCCGGCTACCGACTGATTCGTGCCCCATCCCCGCAAATGCGTACCGACGCCATCCAGCGCCATGCCGGCGAGATCGACGCCGTGCTGACCCGAGGCCCGTTGGGCCTGACCGCTGCTGAGATCGCTGCCTTGCCCAAGCTGCAGATCATCTGCGTGATCGGTGCTGGTTACGAGCAGGTCGACCTGGCCGCCGCTGCCGCCCGTGGAATCACTGTCACCAATGGCGCCGGCGCCAATGCCGCGGCCGTCGCCGACCACACCCTGGCCATGCTGCTGGCGCTGTTGCGCGACATTCCTCATGCCGACGCCAGTACGCGTCGTGGCGAGTGGAACCGGGTGATCAGCCCTTCAGTCAGCGGCAAGCGCCTGGGCCTGCTGGGCCTCGGCGCGGTCGGCCAGGCCATCGCCAAGCGCGCCAGCCTGGGCTTCGACATGAACATCAGCTACCACAGCCGCACCCCGCGAACGGACGTGCCGTACACCTGGTACGACAGCCCGTTGCACCTGGCCGAGGCTGTCGACATTCTGGTCATCGCCACCCCCGGTGGCGCCAATACCCGCCACCTGGTCGATGCCCAGGTGCTCGAGGCGCTGGGCGCGGAGGGTTACCTGGTGAATATCGCCCGGGCCAGCGTGGTCGACACCCGGGCGCTGGTATCAGCCCTTGAACAAGGCCGGCTTGCCGGCGCCGCGCTCGATGTGTTCGATGACGAACCCTCCGTGCCTGATGCCCTGAAGGCCCTTGGCAACACGGTGCTCACGCCCCATGTGGCTGGTCAGTCGCCCGAGGCCGCACGTGATACCGTGGCCTTGGTGCTGCGCAACCTGCAGGCCTTCTTTGCCGGCGAACCGGTGCTCACGCCGGTCCGCGCGTAACCTTTTCAATACCCACCCGGTATTGCCCGGATCACAAGGAGCGTTTGATGCAACTCGAAATTTTCCAGGTCGATGCCTTCTGCGCCGAGCCTTTTGGTGGCAACCCAGCGGCGGTGATCCCGCTGCAAAGCTGGCTGCCGGACGATGTGCTGCAACGCATCGCCGAAGAGAACAACCTGTCGGAAACGGCCTACTTCGTGCGCAATGGTGAGAGCTTCGACCTGCGCTGGTTTACCCCCACCGTTGAGGTCGACTTGTGCGGCCACGCCACACTGGCCTCGGCTTACGTGCTGTTCGAACAGCTGGGCGAGAAAACCGAAGTGCTGTGCTTCAACACCCGCAGTGGCGAGTTGCGGGTCAGCCGTGGCGCCGACGGCCTGCTGGCCATGGACTTCCCGGCCAAGCAGCCGCAAGCCGTGGAGGTGCCAGCCGGCTTGCTGGAGGCGCTGGGCCTGAGCGCGGCCAAGGCCGTCTACCGTTCTGACGACTATGTGGTGGTGGTCGATGACGCCGCGCTGCTCGACCCGCTGAAGCCCGATTTCGTCGCCTTGTCGGCATTCGAAGTGCGTGGCATCGCGGTCACTGCCGCTGGCCGTGGTTTCGACTTCGTCACCCGCTGGTTCGGCCCGCGAGTCGGCGTCAATGAAGACCCGGTTACCGGCTCTGCGCATACCTCGCTGGCGCCGGTGTGGGCCGAGCGGCTGGGCAAGTCGTCGCTGAGCTGCGAGCAGGGCGGGGCACGCAAAGGGCAGCTGCACTGTGAAGTGCCCGGCACTGGCCGGGTGATCATCAGCGGGCGTGCGGCGCTGTACCTGCGCGGCAACGTGTTCATCTGACCGAACGGGTGGGCTGCGGGCGCTGTGGTGTGGGGCCCGATCTATACTTGCTGGCCCAACCTGCAAGGAGCCCCACCATGACCCTGGCAAAAAGCGGTAGCTGCCTCTGCGGTGAAACCCGTCTGCGCGTCACTGTCGACAACACCCACATCAGCGCATGCCATTGCAGTATGTGCCGCAAATGGACCGGCGGCCCGCTGCTGGTCGTTGACTGCAGCCAAGCGCCGGTCTTCGAGGGGCGGGCGCCGGCGGTCTACGATTCCTCCGAGTGGGCCCAGCGTGGCTTTTGCAGCCGTTGCGGCACGCACCTGTATTACCGGCTCAAGGACAAGGACCACTATGCGGTGCCTGTGGGCCTGCTGGACGGCGACGAGGCCTGGGATTTCGACCTGCAGATCTTCGTCGAGCAGAAACCCGCCTGGTATTGCTTCGCCAATCAGACCACGGAACTGACCGGCGAGGAAGCCTTCGAGCAGTTCGGCTGAGCCATTGCCCGCGGGAATGCCTGCATGCGCAAAGATCCTTTGCCGCCAGCGCTGCACAGCGTTAGCCTGCGCGCATCCAGGAACAGGAGCGTAAAGCGTGAAGCGCGGTGTGATGTATGCCGGCGGGGCCGGTGCGTTATGGGGCATGGTACTGATGGTTCCGGAGCTGTTGCCGGAGTTCAACCCGATGCTGTTGAGCAGCGTGCGCTATGCGATGGTCGGCCTGATCTCATTGCTGCTGGCGGTGCCGATGGCCCGGCAGTTGCGCCAGCTGACCCTGGCGGACGGCTGGATGCTGCTGCGCCTGGCAGTGGTCGGCAACCTGCTGTACTTCATCTGCCTGGTGGCGGCAATCCAGCGCCTGGGCGTGGCACCTGCCTCGCTGATTGTCGGTGTGCTGCCGCTGACCATCACCCTGTATGGCCGCAACGACAGTGGCGCAGTGCCGATCCGGCGGCTGATCGGCCCGCTGGCGCTGATCATTGCCGGGATGCTGTGCATCAACCTGCAGACCTTTGCCTTCGCCCCGGGCAATATCGGCGACAAGCTCATGGGGCTGCTCTACGCCTTGGCCGCGCTGGCCTGCTGGACCTGGTACGCGGTGCAGAACAGCCGTTATCTCAAGCAGAGCGGGCATTTCGACAGTCACCAGTGGTCGGTGCTGATCGGTGTGCTGACCGGCCTGAGCAGCCTGCTGATGGTCGCCGCCCTGGCGATGTGGCAGCCGCAGGAGCTGCAGGTCGAGGCGCCGATGGCGCGTTGGTGGCTGTTCTGGGCCGCATGCCTGGGCTGCGCCGTGCTGGGTTCTTGGTTGGCCACGGCGCTGTGGAACGCTGCATCCAAGCGCCTGCCGCTGACCTTGAGCGGGCAGCTGATCGTATTCGAGACCCTGTTCGCGCTGTTGTATGCCTTCCTTTGGCGGCAAGCCGGGCCGAGCCTGCTGGAAGCGGCGGCGATCATGCTGGTGGTCGGCGGGGTGCTGTGGTCGATGCGTCAGCATGGATCACCACGCGAGCTTGCCAAACCGGTTCATTCCTGAGAAAAGGGCGCCCTTGAATTTCAGCGTTGGAGCATGCCCATGAGCAGCGAACTGCAGATCACCGACCTCGTCGAAGGCGACGGCAAAGCCGCTGTCAAAGGCGCCCTGATCACCACCCAGTACACCGGCTGGCTGGCCGACGGCAGCGAGTTTGACTCGTCGTGGTCGCGCGGCAAGCGGTTCCAGTGCGTGATTGGCACCGGCCGTGTCATCAAAGGTTGGGACCAAGGGCTGATGGGCATGCGCGTGGGCGGCAAGCGCAAGCTGCAGGTGCCAGCGTACCTGGGGTATGGCGAACGTAGCGTGGGGGCGATTCCGCCGAATTCGGACCTGACCTTCGAGATCGAATTGCTGGAAGTGCTGACGCGGGATGATTGAGTAGTTCACGTCCTACAGTGGGCGGAAAAGGACTACACAATCTGTTGACCTGCATCTGATTGTGGTGCTTTCTGCGGACGGTCGCAGCTGGAAAGCTATCGCAATCAGGCGAGCCAGCTTGTTAAGGGTTTTCTGGACGCATCGATTGCCACCCAGGCTGCTGAGCTTGATCGCTTCTACTCCCAAAAGGCCAGCATCGAAATCAGAAATGCCAAACCGGGATTTTGGCTGGGCGTCGCTCAGAGTCTCGTCGGCTCTGTTCTCAGCGTCTTCTTGCTCGGGTTTCTCGTGTTCTTTACCTGGAGTCTGAACCAGGGGCCGAAACAGGTGATCGAGCAGGTCTTCGATGTAGTCATCACCGATTCGCACTCGACATAATTCCGCAACACGTCTGCTCTAACGTAATCCTTGCCTAGGGAACGGCATCCACACTCAGGGAGGAACCAAACGGGTTGCGGACACTCTGAGTCCTGCTCGTTGCCAAGGATGGCGATCACTAACACGGATGCCTCGCGGCATAGGCCACGGGGCAATGTGGCGGGTATCCAGATACCTTTTGCCACAAGAGCCTGCTTGCATGAAGTTGCCATCTTTCTTTCGACGTCGCCGCCACCTGTTGCTCAGCCTGGCGCTCGTCGCTGCGGCTGTGCCGCTGACACTGGAAGTGGTCGAGAGCCGTGCTCAACCGGTCGACGGCACCCAGACGCTGGTATTCCTGCGCCATGCCGAAAAGCCCGGTGAAGGCCTGGGGCAACTGAACTGCCAGGGCCTCAATCGCGCGCTGGACCTGGCCACCTTGTTGCCGGAGCGTTTCGGCAAGGCGGATTATGTGTTTGCGGCCAACCCCTCGCGGCATGTCGAGGAAGGCAGCCAGGACCAGAGCTACAGCTACATCCGCCCGCTGATGACCATCACGCCCAGCGCCATACGCCTGGGGTTGCCGGTCAATATCGACTTCGGCGCCAACGACACCGACGAACTCGCCGACGAATTGCTCAGCGAGAAGTACCGTAATGCCACCGTCTATACCGCCTGGTCTCATGGCTACCTGCCGGAGCTGATCAACGCCGTGGCCGGCAAGGCGTTGGGCGATGAGCGGGTGATCACCAAGGACTGGAGCGGCGACGATTTCGATACCCTCTACGTCCTCACCCTGACCTGGCACGACGGCAAGGCCAGCCTGCTCAGCCGCAACGTTCGCCAGGGCCTGAATGGCGGTGCCCATAGCTGCCCGACCTGATCCGCTGTTACTGTCCTGGCAAGGAGCCAGGACAGGGAAGGGCAATGACGCAACGGGTGACGGTAATCGGTGGTGGCGTGGTCGGCCTGGCGACGGCCTATGCGCTGGTGCGCGAAGGCCTGTCGGTGGTGCTGGTCGAGGCGCGAGACCAGTTGGCCTCGGCGACCAGCTTCGCCAATGGCGGGCAGCTTTCCTATCGCTATGTGGCGCCGTTGGCCGATGCCGGTGTGCCGTGGCAGGCGCTTGGCTGGTTATTGCGGGGTGACTCGCCACTGCGCCTGCGCTTGCGCCTGGACGTTGCCCAATGGCGCTGGTTGTTGGCGTTCGTGATGGCTTGCCGCAGCAGCGTCAATCGCCGTAACGCCGCACAGCTGCTGGAGTTGGCCTTGCACAGCCAGGCCACCCTGAAATGCTGGCGTGAAGATGATGGCCTGAGTGATTTCGCCTGGCGGCAGAACGGCAAGCTGGTGGCCTTTCGCAGTGAGCGGGCGTTCGCCCATGGGCGCGAGCATCTGCTCGATCCGGATCGTCAACGAGTGCTCGGTGCCAGCGAAGTCAGGGCGCTGGAGCCGGCGTTGGCCGATGCGCCCTTTATCGGCGCCGTGCTGACCCCGGATGAGGAAGTCGCCGATTGCCATCGATTCTGCGAGCGGCTTGCGGAGCGATTGCGTGCATCCGGGCAGTGCCAATTCCTACTGGGTAGGCCGGTCACGCGGCTGATCAGCCGTGATGATCGGGTGGTGGCACTGCAGCTAGGGCGTGAACAGATGGATGTCGAGCGCCTGGTACTATGCGCCGGCCATCGAAGTGCTGGGCTGGCGCTACCGGGGTTGCGGCTGCCGGTCTATCCGCTCAAGGGTTACAGCCTGACGGCAGCGATCACAGCGGAGCATCGGGCGCCTGAGCTAAGCATTACTGACTACGAACGCAAGATCGTTTACGCGCGGCTCGACCAGCAACTGCGAGTAGCGGCGATGGTGGATATCGTCGGCTACGACGAAACGGTGGATGCGCGCAGGCTCGACAGCATGCGTCGACAGGCGCTGGAGACATTGCCGCGGGCGGCGGATTACGCGGGGGCGGTGGAATGGGCGGGGATGCGACCGGCGACGCCGACCGGAGTGCCTATCGTCGGGGCTTGCGCCTATCGCAACCTGTGGCTGAACCTGGGGCATGGGGCCTTGGGGTTTACCTTGGCCTGTGGCAGTGGCGAGCGGTTGGCTCGATTACTGTGTTGACTGTACTGGCCTCTTCGCGGGACAAGCCCGCGCATACAGGATCGCGCCGGACCTGTAGGAGCGGGCTTGCCCCGCGACGAGGCCGGCACAGACGAAGCGGTATTACCGCCCGAACTTCATCGGCCAGCCCACCACCTTCTTCGTCCGCGGTGTGGCATAGGTGCGCACCTTGGAGGTGCTGAGCCCCATCCGCACCAGCGACTCGGCAATGGTCACCGCCGCGCTCACGCCATCGACTACCGGCACCCCGGTACGCTGGCGAATCTGCTCGTCCAGTCCGGCCATGCCGCCGCAGCCCAGGCAGATCACCTCGGCCTTGTCGTCACGCACAGCACGTTCGGCCTGCTCGACGATGGCCTCCACCGCGCGTAGCGGGTCTGCTTCCAGTTCCAGCACCGCCAGGCCACTGGCCCGTACCGAGGCACAACGGTCATACAGCCCGGAAAGCTTCAGGCGGTCTTCGATCAGTGGCACGGTGCGGTCCAGGGTGGTCACCACCGAATAGGCGTGGCCCAGATACATGGCGGTGCTGGCGGCGGCATCGGTGATGTCCACCACCGGTACGTCGAGCAATTCCTGCAGGCCCTCGCGGCCATGCTCACCGTAGCCGGCCTGGATCACGGCATCGTAGGGGCCGTCGTAGGCCAGCACCCGGTCCATAACGGCGATGGCAGCCAGGTAGCTCTCGAAATTGCCTTCCACCGATTCGGCGCCGAACCAGGGGGTCAGGCCGATGATTTCCGTGCCGGGCGCGGCGACGCTGCGCGCCTGCTCGGCGATGGCCTCAGTGATGGCTTCGGTGGTGTTTACATTGGCGATCAGAATACGCATAGGCAGTCCTCCTTGATCAATGGCTGCTGTGGTCGACGGCAATGCACTCGCCGCTGACATCGTGGTATTGGCGGCTGCGCGGGGCGATCAACAGGTACACCGCAGCGGCGATACCGGCGCCGATCAGCCAGGAGAACGGCGCGATGCCATGGAAGTTCGGCACCAGCGCCAGGATGATGGCCAGCAGTGCAGCGGGCACGAAGGCGACCACGGCACGCAGGTTGATGCCCTTGCTGTAGTGGTAGGCACCGGTCGGGTGCTCGGTGTAGAGCTCCGGCACGTTGATGCAGCCTTTGCGCAGCAACCAGTAGTCGGCCATGATCACCCCGTACAGCGGGCCGAGTAGGGCGCCCAGGCCGGACAGGAAGTACACGATCACCAGTGGGCTGTTGTAGAGGTTCCAGGGAAGGATCAACACAGCCAGGGTCGCGCTGATCAGCCCGGCGCGGCGGAAGTTGAGGTGGCGGGGCGCCAGATTGCTCAGCACGAACGCCGGCGCGACGAAGTTGGCCATGATGTTCACCGCTACGGTTACGATCAGGAAGGCCAGGCAGCCGAGCACCAGGAACGGGGTGCTGGGGATGCTGGCGACGATCTGGGTCGGGCTGTCGATGATCTGGCCGTTGATCTGGAACTGCGCGCCGCACAGCACCACGGTGATCATGGCGAACACCAGGATGTTCACCGGCAGGCCCCAGAAGTTACCGACGCGGATGGTCTTGCGGCACGGCGAGGAGCGGGCGAAGTCGCAGAAGTTCAGCACCAGGGTGCCGTAGATCGCCAGCCACAGGGCGCCACCGGCGAAGATGTTGCGCCACATCTCATAGCCGGTCAGCGGCTCGGCCACCGACCAGGCGATGCGCGCATCGGCCCTGAAGTACATGAACACCGCCAGGCTGGCCACGGTCAGCAGGATCACCGGACCGGCGAAGGCCTCGTAGCGGCGCACCATCTCCATGCCGTAGGCGAGGATCACCAGCTGCACCAGCCAGATCGCCACGAAACATACCCAGCCCAGGCTCGACAGGCCGAGGATGCTGTCGTGGTCATAGGCGGCGACCTGCGGCCACACGGCGGTGAGCAGCACGCGCAGCACCACCGAGGCCAGGTAGGTCTGGATGCCGAACCAGGCGATGGCGATGACCGCACGGATCAGCGCCGGGATCTGCGCGCCATGGATGCCGAAGGCGATGCGGCTGATCACCGGGAACGGTACCCCGGTCTTCTGCCCCATGTAGCCAGACAGGTTCATGAAGAAGTACACCAGTGCCGCGCCGATCGCCAGCGACAGCAGGATCTGCCAGCCGCCCAGGCCAAGGGCGAACAAGCCCATGGCGAAGGAGTAGTTGGCAATGTTGTGCACATCGTTGGTCCACAGCGCAAAGATGCTGTAGCGGCCCCAGCGGCGGCCTTCGATACGGGTGGGTGCGAGGTCTCGGTTGTGCAGGCGTGGGCTCAGGCCAAGTGGCGGCATATCGCCTGCAAGGGTGGAAGAGGGGCTGGTGCTGGCGACGGATAGTTCAGGGGCAAGGTCGAGGCTGGTACTCATTCCGGCAGGCTCCTGATGCACGTGGACTGCGATGAGCGGGCATGCGCACGGGCTCGCCATCTCGTCGGTGCAGCTTGGCATCACTGGGTTCTGGGCGCGGCGGCCGGCGTTGGATCGGCGTCGCGAGTTCTTGTGTATTTATGTTTCGTAGAATTTGTATACAAAACACGAACACACAAAAGCGAGTTCCATGCCAGGGAATAAGCGAGTCTCAGGTAGCCACTAATTTGAATCTAAGCAGTTGAAAATTAAGTTGATGAAATAAAGGAAATATAAGTTGACCAAATGAACAGCTTTAAATTTTAGTTGGCTGATTAGTTGATCAATTGGTCAAAATTAGTTGCGCAGGATGTGTAACGTATTGGGGCGTTACCTGAGAAAGTGCACACAAAAATGGCACCTATGGTGACATTATTGTGTACAAAAAATAGTCAGTATCTCTTTCGAATGGATACACTCAGTCCATCGGCGGTAAGCGCCTCTTCACCGGGCTCTTCTTGATGATCGCGGTGTTGGTTTCGGCCAGCACATTGATGCGGTCGAGCAGGGTGTCTAGCTGCTCCATCGAGCGCACATGCAGCCGTGCGATGAAGCAGTCCTCGCCGGTGACCTTGTCGCACTCGGTGAACTCGGGGATGGCGATAATCTGACGCTCCACTTCCTGCAACTGCCCCGGCAGCGGGCGAATGCGCACGATCGCCTGCAGTTGGTAGCCGAAGCTGCGCGGGTCGACTTCCACGGTGTAGCCACGCAGTACGCCGCGTTCTTCGAGGCGGCGCAGGCGCTCGCTGACGCTTGGGGCCGAGAGGCCGCTGATCTGCGCCAGGGCCTTGAGCGAGCGGCGCGAATCTTCCATCAAGGCATTGATCAGCAGTTGGTCGATGGCGTCGGTCATGTTTGTCTCATCAGGCAAATCGGGAAATTTGCCTTGATAGTAAAGGTAAACCGGCTGATCTGCCTTGGATTTCAGCTGGAAGGCGTAAGGCGACCCTCCGCATACTATGGCCATCATCCAAGGGAGGTGTGAGATGGACAGTTCATTGCGCCGTGGCTCGCTGGAAATGGTCGCCGCCATGCTGATTTCCGGGACCATCGGCTGGTTCGTGCTGGTGTCGGGGCAGCCCGTACTGGAGGTGGTGTTCTGGCGCTGCGTGTTCGGTACCGGCACCTTGCTGGCAATCTGCGCGGCTTACGGTTTTCTCAAGCCTGGTGTGATAACCCGTATGGCATCCCTGTTGGCCATCGCCAGCGGGGTGGCCATCGTTGGTAACTGGGTGCTGCTGTTTGCCTCCTATTCGCGGGCGTCGATTGCCATCGGCACGGCGGTATACAACGTCCAGCCGTTCATGCTGGTGGGGCTGGCGGCGCTGTTCCTGGGCGAGAAGATCACCGCCGCCAAGGTTACCTGGCTGAGCGTGGCATTCCTTGGCATGTTGGCGATCGTCAGTGCCCATGGCGCGGGGCAGGCCAGTGGTGAGGACTACTTGCAAGGTATTGGCCTGGCGCTGGGCGCGGCGTTCCTCTATGCGATTGCCGCGTTGATCATCAAACGGCTGAAAGGCACGCCACCTCACCTGATCGCGTTGATCCAGGTTGCCACCGGGGTATTGCTGCTGGCGCCGTGGGTGAAGCTGGGCGGGCTACCTGGCGAGCCACCTGCCTTGGCCAGTCTGGTGACCTTGGGCATGGTCCACACCGGGTTGATGTATGTGCTGCTCTACAGCGCGATCCAACGCTTGCCCACGGCATTGACCGGTGCGCTGTCGTTTATTTACCCGATTGCCGCGATCCTGGTCGACTGGGTGGCTTTCGGGCACCGTCTGGCACCGCTGCAGTGGCTGGGGGTGGCGTTGATTCTGCTGGCGGCAGCGGGCATGCAGCAAGGCTGGTGGTTCCGTTCTGCACAAGTGCCGGCCAAGGGGTAGAATGGCGGCCTTTTCACTTGCTTGCGACCCGCCATGACTTCGCCGATCCACACCCTCGAACAGCACCTGCTCGCTGCCCTTGACCCCGCCCCCACGGAAACCCGCCGGCTGTTCCATGGCCGTGGCCGTTGCTGGGAGGGTCTGGAGCAGGTCACGGTGGACTGGCTGCAGGGTGTGCTGTCGGTGGCACTGTTCCGTGAACCGCCCGAGGGCCAGCTGGGTGAGCTCGAAGCCATGCTGCGCAACCTGGCCGTACACCCGCAGTGGGCCGGCCAAGCGATCCTCATCCAGCACCGTTACCTGCCCGACAGCCCGGGCCAGTGGCTGCTGGGCGAGCCTTGCCAGCAGCGCGAGGTGGTCGAGGATGGCCTGAACTATCTGCTTGACCTGGGCGTGCGGCAGAACAACGGCCTGTTCCTCGACATGCGCTATGGCCGGCGCTGGGTGCGTGAGCAGGCGGCGGGCAAGCGCGTGCTCAACCTGTTCGCCTATACCTGCGGCTTTTCGGTGGCGGCGATTGCTGGCGGTGCCGAGCAGGTGGTGAACCTGGACATGGCCAAGTCGGCGCTGTCGCGGGGGCGCGATAACCACCGGCTGAACGGGCACGATGCGTCGCGGGTCGCCTACCTGGGGCATGAGCTGTTCAAGTCGTGGGGCAAGGTGCGCAAGTACGGGCCTTACGACCTGATCATCATCGACCCGCCGACCTTCCAGCGCGGCAGCTTCGTGCTGACCCAGGATTACGCCAAGATCCTGCGGCGACTGCCGGAATTGCTGAGTGAAGGTGGGACGGTGCTGGCATGCGTCAACGACCCGGGGATCGGGCCGGAGTTTCTGATCGAGGGGATGGCCGAGCAGGCGCCTTCGCTGGCCTTCGTCGAGCGGCTGGAAAATCCGCCGGAGTTTCCAGATGTGGACCCGGCGGGAGGGCTGAAGGCTCTGGTATTCCGCCAGGTTTGATGTTGCCTTTACCGGCCTCCGCGGCTAAAGCCGCGAAGAGGCCGGTCCTGCATACATAAATTACTGCTGGTTGGTATAGATCTGGTCGAACACGCCACCGTCGTTGAAGTGGGTTTTCTGCACGGTACGCCAGTCACCAAAGGTCTTCTCTACTGACAGGAAGTCGACTTTCGGGAAGCGGTCGTTGTACTTGGCCAGCACGGTCGCATCACGCGGACGCAGGTAGTTCTGCGCGGCGATTTCCTGGGCCGCCGGCGACCACAGGTATTTCAGGTATTCTTCGGCCACGGCCTGGGTGCCTTTCTTGGCCACCACCTTGTCGACCACGCTCACCGGCGGTTCGGCCTCGGCCGACACGCTCGGGTAGACCACTTCGAACTGATCGCGGCCGAACTCGCGGGCGATCATCTCGGCTTCGTTCTCGAAGGTAACCAGTACGTCGCCGATCTGGTTGGTCATGAAGGTGGTGGTGGCGGCACGGCCACCGGTGTCGAGCACTGGCGCCTGCTTGAACAGCTTGCCGACGAATTCGCGGGCCTTGGTTTCATCGCCACCTTGCTTGAGCACATAGCCCCACGCCGACAGGTAGGTGTAGCGGCCGTTACCCGAGGTCTTGGGATTGGGCACGATCACCTGCACGCCGTCCTTGAGCAGGTCAGGCCAGTCCTTCAAGGCCTTGGGGTTGCCCTTGCGCACGATGAACACAGTGGCCGAGGTGAACGGCGCGCTGTTGTTCGGCAGGCGGGTCACCCAGTTGTCCGGCACCAGCTTGCCGTTGTCGGCCAAGGCGTTGATGTCGGTGGCCATGTTCATGGTGATGACATCGGCCGGCAGGCCATCGATCACTGCACGCGCCTGCTTGCTCGAGCCGCCGAAGGACATTTGCACATTGACCTTCTCGTTGTGCTCGGCTTCCCAGTGCTTCTGGAAGGCCGGGTTGTAGTCCTTGTAGAAATCGCGCATCACGTCATAGGAAACGTTCAGCAGGGTCGGGGCAGCCTGGGCGAGGTTGCCCAAGGCCAGGCCGGCGGCGAGCAGCGAGGCGGTGAAGAGTCTTTTCACGTTGCTTCCTTGTTCTGGTTCAAATGTTTGGCAATTTGCCAGCAACTATAACGTTTGGTTCTTGAACGATTAAAGACCGAATGGCTCTTTGCTTATTCGGTTTTTGGAAACAGCACATTACCGCAGCGCGAGCAGAATGCCGCGCCATGCTCATGGGTCTTCTTGCTGCAGGTCGGGCAGTCATGTTGCAGCTGCTCGCCGCGCATGGCATTGGCCAGCTCGGCGGTAAAGATCCCGGTCGGCACGGCAATGATCGAGTAACCGGTGATCATCACCAACGACGACAGCACTTGCCCCAGCGGTGTCTTTGGCACGATGTCGCCAAATCCCACCGTGGTGAGCGTGACGATGGCCCAGTAGATCCCTTTGGGGATGCTGGTAAAGCCATGTTCCGGCCCTTCGATCACATACATCAAGGTGCCGAACACGGTCACCAGCGTCGAAACGGTGACCAGGAATACGATGATCTTCTGCTTGCTGCCGCGCAGCGCCTCCAGCAGGTAATGCGCCTGCTTGAGGTAGGGGCTGAGCTTGAGCACGCGGAAGATCCGCAGCATCCGTATCACCCGGATGATCAGCAGGTACTGGGCGTCGCTGTAGTACAGGGCGATGATCCCCGGCACGATCGCCAGCAAATCGACCAGGCCGTAGAAGCTGAAGGCATAGCGCAAGGGCTTGGGCGAGCAGTACAGGCGGGTGAGGTACTCGGCCAGAAAGATCGCGGTGAAGCCCCATTCGATGGCGGCCAGCAGGCCGGCGTAGCCCTGGTGCACATCGTCGATGCTGTCGAGGATTACCGTGACCAGGCTGGCCAGGATGATCAGCAGGAGGATTTTGTCGAAGCGTCTTCCAGCCACGGTGTCGGTCTGGAAGACGATGACGTAGAGCTGCTCGCGCAGGCTCGCAGGGTTGTTCATTGGCTCGTTCCACAATTGCGATGGGCAGAGCCTAGGGGCTGCGTTTCAGCTGTGCAAGCGGCTGGGGTTGCGCTGTCGGGGCTGGGCCAGGTGGCTGCCCAGATGCATCAGCCAGCAAGCAGCGACGAAGGGCGCAGTCAAACCGGAGACAGGCAATAGCTTGAACAACGGTTGCAGCAGCAGGGCCAGGGCAATGGCCAGCAACGTTACCCAAGGCCTTTCACCCTGGCGGCTGAACGCCAACGCTGCCAGCGCGGCATTGAAGCCGTACATGCCGAGCCATGCGGCTTGGGCTTGGTCTGCGAGCAGTGCCACACCGCCGCCAATGGCTGAACCGAGCACGGCCCACATCGCCGCATAGGGGTTGGCAATGAGCATCCCGATAATGATCAGCAACCCGGCCAGCGGTTGGTCGAGCAGGAAGATCTGCCCCACGCCACGCGCCAGGGCATAGGCAGGTTCTGCCTCGACGAAGCCGCTGGGCGCGGGGCTTGCGAACAGCAGGGCAACCCAGCCGAGCAGCACGAACGGTGCGGTATAGGCGACCAGCAGCTTGCCGCCGCGCTTGCGCCATTGATGGGTGATGATGCTCGACAGGCCGCCGGCGGCGATGATCAGCGCCGGCAGGATCACCGACCAGGGCAGCACGGCGCTGATCAGGATGCCGATCAGCACGCCGTTGTAGCTGTACAGCCCGGCTTGGCGGTCGGCGCGGTCGTAGCCGCGGCGTTGGGCGGTGAGCAGGCCTGACAGGGCGCCGAGCAGGGCACCGCCGACCAGGTCGGGGGCGGTCAGCAGGATGGCCAGCAGGCAGCACAGGCCGCACAGGGGGTTGCGCAGCAGCAGCACTTGGCTGAAGCCGTTGAGCAGCGCCGTGGCCCAGTCGGGGCACGGGTTGACGAAATTCTTGGTGTACATGGGCAGTCAGCAAGGGTTGATGGGGAGCGGTGGGCCTCTTTGGGCCTCGGTTTTCCGCAGGTTTGGTGTGTTGGGAGGGCTTTGCCCTCCATCGCGGGTCAAGCCCGCTCCTACAGGGAATCGCATTCTTCTGTAGGAGCGGGCTTGACCCGCGAAAGGGGCGCAGAGCGCCCCCGGCGATCTCAGGCCAGGGTCTCGATCCGCAAGGTATTAGTCGAACCCGGCTTGCCGAAAGGCACGCCGGCAGTGATCAGCAGCGTGTCACCACGGCTGGCCATACCCTGAGCCTGAGCAATCTCCAGCGCGGTGGAAACCACCTCGTCGACCTGGCGCAGGCGGTCGTTGACCACCGAGTGCACACCCCAGGCCACGCTCAGGCGGCGGGCGGTGGCCAGGTTCGGCGTCAGGTTGAGGATCGGCGCCCGTGGCCGTTCGCGGGCGGCACGCAGGGTCGACGCCCCCGACTCGCTGTAGTTGACCAGCACCGCCACCGGCAGGATGCCGCTGATACGGCGGATCGCGCAGCTGATGGCGTCCGATACGGTGGCCTCGGCCTTCGGCCGGCCGACGTCGAGCTGGGCCTGGTAGTCCGGGCCGTTCTCCACCTGGCGGATGATCTTGCTCATCATCTGCACGGCTTCCAGCGGGTAGTCACCCGAGGCGGTCTCGGCCGACAGCATCACCGCGTCGGCGCCTTCGGCGACGGCGTTGGCCACGTCGGTGACTTCGGCGCGGGTCGGTGCTGGCGAGAAACGCATCGATTCGAGCATCTGGGTGGCTACAACGACCGGCTTGCCCAGCTGGCGGCAGGTGCCGATGATGCGCTTCTGGATCTGCGGCACGCTTTCGGCCGGCACTTCCACGCCCAAGTCGCCACGGGCAACCATGATCGCATCCGCCAGTTCAGCGATGGCTTGCAGTTGCTCGACCGCCGAGGGCTTCTCGATCTTGGCCATCAGATAGGCGCGGTCGCCGATCAGCTGGCGCGCTTCGACGATGTCTTCCGGGCGCTGCACGAACGACAGGGCTACCCAGTCCACGCCCAGTTCCAGGCCGAAGGCCAGGTCGCGGCGGTCTTTTTCGGTGAGCGGGGAGAGGTCGAGCACCGCTTGCGGCACGTTGACGCCCTTGCGGTCAGACAGCTCGCCGCCGTTCAGCACTTCGGTGTCGATGGCGTCATTGTGCTTGGCGGTCACCCGCAGGCGCAGCTTGCCGTCGTCGAGCAGCAGGTCCATGCCTGGCTCCAGCGCCGCGATGATTTCCGGGTGGGGCAGGTTGACCCGGCGGCTGTCGCCTGGGGTCTTGTCCAGGTCCAGGCGCAGGGCCTGGCCGCGTTGCAGCTGGACCTTGCCCTCGGCGAAGCGGCCGACGCGCAGCTTCGGCCCTTGCAGGTCCATGAGGATGCCCAGTGGGTAGTTCAGCTGCTGCTCGACTTCGCGGATCCACTGGTAGCGCAGGGCGTGGTCGGCGTGCTCACCGTGACTGAAGTTGAGGCGGAAGATGTTCACCCCGGCTTCGACCAGCTGGCGGATGTCGTCGATGCCTTTGATCGCAGGGCCGAGGGTGGCGAGGATCTTTACTTTTTTATCAGGCGTCATGATTGGGCAGTCTCGAGGATCAGGATGGCGCGGAAGTCGTTGACGTTGGTACGGGTCGGCTCGGTGACGATCAGTGCATCGAGCGCGGCGAAGTAGCCATAGCCGTTGTTGTTGTCCAGCTCGTCGCTTGCCGACAGGCCCAGGGCTTCGGCGCGGGCATAGCTGCCCGGGGTCATTAAGGCGCCGGCGTTTTCTTCCGAACCGTCGATGCCGTCGGTGTCACCGGCCAAGGCATACACGCCCGGCAGGCCCTTGAGGCTTTCGGTGAGGCTGAGCAGGAACTCGGCGTTGCGCCCGCCACGGCCGTTGCCGCGCACGGTGACGGTGGTTTCACCGCCGGAGAGGATCACGCAGGGCGCCTTCAGCGGCTGGCCGTGCAGCACAATCTGCCGGGCGATGCCCGCGTGTACCTTGGCGACTTCGCGCGATTCACCTTCCAGGTCACCGAGGATCAGCGGGCTGAAACCGGCCTGGCGGGCTTTCACTGCGGCGGCTTCGAGCGATTGCTGGGGCTTGGCGATCAGTTGGAAGTGGCTGCGGGCCAGGGCCGGGTCATCGGCCTTGACGGTTTCCGAGGCGGGGTTGTTGAGCCAGTCGATGACGGCTTTCGGTGCTTCGATGTTGTAGCGCTTGAGGATCGCCAGGGCATCGGCCGAGGTGCTCGGGTCGGCCACGGTCGGGCCGGAGGCGATGACGGTGGCCAGGTCGCCAGGCACGTCGGAAATCGCATAGGTGTAGACGGTGGCTGGCCAGCAGGCCTTGGCCAGGCGGCCGCCCTTGATCGCCGAGAGGTGCTTGCGCACGCAGTTCATCTCGCCGATGGTGGCGCCGGATTTGAGCAGCGCCTTGTTGATCTGTTGCTTGTCCGCCAGGGTCAGGCCTTCGGCAGGCAGTGCCAGCAGGGCGGACCCACCGCCAGACAGCAGGAAGATGACGCGGTCTTCTTCGTTGAGGTTGCTGACCAGCTCCAGCACGCGCTTGGCCACGGCCAGGCCGGCGGCGTCGGGGACCGGGTGGGCGGCTTCGACCACTTCGATCTTCTGGCAGTTGGCGCCGTGACCGTAGCGGGTCACGACCAGCCCGGAGACCTCGCCCTGCCAGCTCTTTTCGACCACTTCGGCCATGGCGGCAGCGGCCTTGCCGGCGCCGATGACGATGACCCGGCCGCTACGGTCGGCGGGCAGGTAGGGTTCGAGGACTTGGCGTGGGTGGGCGGCGGCGATGGCTGTGTCGAACAGGTCGCGGAGAAGTTTTTGCGGATCGACCGACATGGCAGGCTCCCATTTATTGTTGTTCTGCAGAATCGAAAACGCCCCTGGAACTGCCTCCGTGCAGGCCGAACCAGGGGCGGGTGTTGCTCGGGGTCACCCTTGAGCCTGTGGTCGCAGGCTCAAGGGTGTGAACGTCTTACTTGTCGTCGCGGATCGAGAAGTTGGCCATGTGCTCCAGGCCTTTGATCAGCGCCGAGTGGTCCCAGTTGCCGCCGCCCAGGGCCTGGCAGGTGTTGAACACTTGCTGGGCATTGGAGGTGTTGGGCAGGTTGATGCCCAGTTCCTTGGCGCCTTGCAGGGCCAGGTTGAGGTCCTTCTGGTGCAGGTTGATGCGGAAGCCTGGGTCGAAGGTGCCTTTGATCATGCGCTCGGCATGCACTTCGAGGATCTTCGACGAAGCGAAGCCACCCATCAGGGCCTCACGCACCTTGGCTGGGTCGGCGCCGTTCTTGGCGGCGAACAGCAGGGCTTCGGCCACGGCCTGGATGTTCAGGGCGACGATGATCTGGTTGGCCACCTTGGCGGTCTGACCGTCGCCGTTGCCACCGACGCGGGTGATGTTCTTGCCCATGGCTTCGAACAGCGGCTGGGCGCGCTCGAAGGCTTTCGGGCAGCCACCGACCATGATGCTCAGGGTCGCGGCCTTGGCACCGACTTCACCGCCGGACACCGGGGCGTCCAGGTAGGCGGCGCCGGTGGCCTTGATCTTCTCGGCGAAGGCTTTGGTGGCGGTAGGGGAGATCGAGCTCATGTCGATCACCACCTTGTTCGGGCCCACGCCTTCGGCGACGCCGTTTTCACCGAACAGGACGCTTTCGACCTGCGGGGTGTCCGGGACCATGACGATGATGAATTCAGCTTCCTGGGCCACTTCTTTCGGGTTGGCCAGGGCCACTGCGCCAGCGGCGATCAGGTCGGCCGGGGCAGCGTCGTGGTGGGTGGAAACGAAGATGCTGTGACCTGCTTTTTGCAGGTTCTGCGCCATGGGCTTGCCCATGATGCCGGTGCCGAGGAAACCGATTTTAGCCATGAGAAATTACCTCTTTATATTTGTTCGCATTCCCAGTGGGAGCAGTGATTCAGATCGCGTTGTGCGTTTTCAGCCAGCCCAGGCCCGCTTCGGTGGTGGTCAGCGGCTTGTATTCCGCGCCCACCCAGCCCTGGTAGCCGATGCGGTCCAGGTGTTCGAACAGGAAGCGGTAGTTGATCTCGCCAGTGCCTGGTTCGTTGCGGCCCGGGTTGTCGGCCAGCTGGATGTGGTTGATCAGTTTCAGGTTGGCTTCCATGGTGCGAGCCAGGTCACCTTCCATGATCTGCATGTGGTAGATGTCGTACTGCAGGAACAGGTTGTCACTGCCGACTTCGGCCTGGATTTCCAGCGCCTGTTTTGTGGTGTTCAGGTAGAAGCCGGGGATGTCGCGGGTGTTGATCATTTCCATGACCAGACGGATCCCGGCAGCTTTCAACTTGTCGGCGGCGTAGCGCAGGTTTTCCACGAAGGTCTTGCGCACGTCGGCGCACTGCAGGCCTTGTGGACGGATACCGGCCAGGGCGTTGACCTGGGTGTTGCCCAGGACCTTGGCGTACTCGATGGCCTTGTCTACGCCAGCGCGGAATTCTTCGACGCGGTCAGGGTGGCAGGTGATACCGCGCTCACCTTTCGACCAATCGCCCGCCGGCAGGTTGAACAGCACCTGGGTCAGGCCGTGGGCGTCCAGCTGCTGCTTGATTTCGGCAGCGCTGAAGTCGTATGGGAACAGGTATTCGACGCCGCTGAAGCCAGCGTCGGCGGCAGCCTTGAAGCGGGCCAGGAAGTCCTGTTCGGTGAACAGCATGGACAGGTTGGCAGCGAAGCGAGGCATGGGTTGTCTCCTTGCGATGAAGGCCCCCAGGGCAAGCCTGGGGGCGTCAGGCGATCAGTCGAGCATCGAGATGGCGGTTGGCGCGTCGTTGCCGACCAGGGCCAGGTCTTCGAACTCGTTGACCGCGTTGATCTCGGTGCCCATGGAAATGTTGGTCACACGCTCGAGGATCACTTCGACCACGACCGGCACGCGGAACTCTTCGGCCATCTTCTGTGCCTTGAGCAGGGCAGGGGCGATCTCGGCCGGCTCGAACACACGGATGGCCTTGCAGCCCAGGCCTTCGACCACCGCAACGTGGTCGACACCGTAGGTGGCAGCGTCGGTCGAGTTGATGTTCTCGAACGCCAGTTGTACACAGTAATCCATGTCGAAGCCACGCTGTGCCTGACGGATCAGGCCCAGGTAGGCGTTGTTCACCAGGACGTGGACGTACGGCAGGTTGAACTGCGCACCGACGGCCAGTTCTTCGATCATGAACTGGAAGTCGTAGTCACCCGACAGCGCGACGACCTTGCGCTTCGGATCGGCTTTGACCACGCCCAGCGCGGCAGGGATGGTCCAGCCCAGCGGGCCGGCCTGGCCGCAGTTGATCCAGTGGCGTGGCTTGTACACGTGCAGGAACTGCGCGCCAGCGATCTGCGACAGGCCGATGGTGCTGACGTAGCAGGTGTCCTTGCCAAACACCTGGTTCATCTCTTCGTACACGCGCTGCGGCTTGACCGGCACGTTGTCGAAGTGGGTCTTGCGTTGCAGGCTCGACTTGCGCTGCTGGCAGTCTTCCAGCCAGGCCTTGCGGCACTTCAGCTTGCCAGCGGCTTTCCACTCGCGGGCCACTTCGAGGAACACGTCCAGCGCCTTGCCGGCGTCGGAAACGATACCCAGGTCCGGGGTGAACACGCGGCCGATCTGGGTCGGTTCGATGTCCACGTGCACGAACTTGCGGCCTTCGGTGTAGACGTCGACGGATCCGGTGTGGCGGTTGGCCCAACGGTTACCGATACCGAACACCAGGTCGGACTTCAGCAGGGTGGCGTTGCCGTAGCGGTGCGAAGTCTGCAGGCCGACCATGCCGACCATCTGTGCGTGGTCGTCCGGGATTGTGCCCCAGCCCATCAGGGTAGGGATCACCGGTACGCCGGTCAGTTCGGCGAACTCGACCAGCTTGTCGCTGGCGTCGGCGTTGATGATGCCGCCACCGGCTACCAGCAGTGGGCGCTCGGCGTCATTGAGCAGGGCCAAGGCTTTCTCGGCCTGTACGCGGGTAGCGGACGGCTTGTTGATTGCCAATGGCTCGTAGGCGTCGATGTCGAATTCGATTTCGGCCATCTGCACGTCGAACGGCAGGTCGATCAGCACAGGGCCCGGGCGGCCGGTGCGCATTTCATAGAAGGCCTTCTGGAAGGCGTAAGGCACCTGGCCTGGCTCCAGAACGGTGGTGGCCCACTTGGTGACCGGCTTGACGATGTTGGTGATGTCGACGGCCTGGAAGTCTTCCTTGTGCAGGCGGGCACGGGGTGCCTGGCCGGTGATGCAGAGGATCGGGATGGAGTCGGCCGAGGCGCTGTACAGGCCGGTGACCATGTCGGTGCCGGCAGGGCCGGAGGTGCCGATGCACACGCCGATGTTGCCTGGGTTGGCACGGGTGTAGCCCTCGGCCATGTGCGAGGCGCCTTCGACGTGACGAGCGAGGACGTGATCGATGCCACCGACTTTCTTCAGGGCCGAGTACAACGGGTTGATGGCAGCCCCCGGGATGCCGAACGCGGTATCTACACCTTCACGGCGCATGACCAGAACGGCTGCATCGATTGCTCTCATTTTGCTCATGGTTTGTGCCTCATCGATTTTGTAATTGTATACAACTTGCTTTGTGCCAGAGTGTATTCATGGCTGGCCGCTCAGGTCAACGGGTTTTCGTCGGACAAGCTGGCTTTCGTTCGAGCGCCCGTGAAAACGGCGGTTTGCGATCTCGCATACGATCGTTTCAATTTATTGTATACAAAAAAAGATTCAGTTGTGTTCTATTGACTCATCGGTTTTTCACCTGCCCTCAGGGCTTCTCACAACAAGAAGAGGACCTTTCCATGAACGCTTTGAACCTGAAAGTCGCTGTCAGCCTGGTGAACGCCGCGCTGGCGGCGGGCCGCAAGATCAATGCAGCGCCACTGACCGTGGCCGTGCTCGATGCCGGCGGGCATCTGCTGGCCTTGCAGCGCGAGGACGGCGCCAGCCTGATTCGGCCGGAAGTGGCTACCGGCAAGGCCTGGGGTGCGATTGCCCTGGGCAAGGGCTCGCGCCTGCTGGCGCTGGATGCGCAGCAGCGGCCGGCGTTTTTCGCGGCGTTGAACGGCCTGGGCGAGCGGCCAGTGGTGCCGGCACCGGGCGGTGTGCTGATTCGTGATCAGGACGGCAAGGTGCTGGGAGCGGTGGGGATCAGCGGCGATACGTCGGATATCGACGAGCAGTGCGCGATCAGTGCGATCGAAGAGGTGGGGTTGAAGGCTGACGCGGGTGTAGCGGCTTAAATCTCTATCTCTTGTACCGGCCTATTCTCGGGACAAGCCCGCTCCTACAGGGGAACGCGATCTTATGTAGGAGCGGGCTTGTCCCGCGAAGAAGCCACCACTGAGCTTCAGGCTACCCCGGGCTCACAGCCCTTGAGCACCATGCGAATGATGGTGTCAGCCGCAGCATCGTAGTCACTGTCGGCCAGTTTGGCCTTGCCGGTCACTGCGGAAATCTGCCAATCGAAATCGGCATAGGTCTGGGTCGCGGCCCAGATGCTGAACATCAGGTGGTGGGCATCGACATGGGCGATCTGTCCGCGGTCGATCCAGCGCTGGATGCACTCGATGTTGTGCCGGGCCTGCTCGTTCAACTGCTCCACCTGGTTCGGCGACAGGTGTGGTGCGCCATGCATGATTTCGCTGGCGAACACCTTCGAGGCATGGGGCAGGTCACGCGAAATGCGGATCTTCGAGCGGATGTACGCACTCAACACCTCTTTCGGATCCCCGTCGGCATTGAACGGCGTCGAGGCCTGCATGATCGGCGCGATGATGCTCTCCAGGACCTCGCGATAGAGGTTGTCCTTGGATTTGAAGTAGTAATAGACATTTGGCTTGGGCAGGCCGGCCTTGGCGGCGATATCGCTGGTCTTGGTGGCGGCGAAACCTTTGTCAGCGAATTCTTCACTGGCTGCGCGCAGGATCAGTTCCTTGTTGCGCTCGCGGATGGTGCTCATGGTGGGACGGTCCTTTGACGCTGCGAGCGAGGATGTTATCAAGAACCGCTGGACAGAGCACCCATGCGAGGAACCGCTTGCGTTGATGAAAGTCAGGCAGATTTGCGGGCAGCGCGCGTCTGCTGCCTGTTGAATACGCTCAGCGTGTGCAGGCTGATCAGAATCACGGCAGTTCCGATCCAGAACCTGGTATCGGGAACCGTACCCCAGAGTACCCAATCCGATATCGCCGACAGGATGACACTGATGAAGATAAATGGGGTGATTTCACTGACTTCTGCCAAGGCGAAGGCTTTGGTCGCGAACAGTTGGAAGCCGAGGCCGAACACACCGACGAGGCCAAGAAGCAGTGCTTCGTGCGCTGAAGGCACAACCCAGTCCGAGGTGTAGGTAAACGGCAGAATCACCGTTCCGCTAAGGAAGAAATAGAAAATGATGTTCAGCGCTGAGTGTTGACGACTCAGGGATTTGACGCCCATGTAGGCGAGAGCGGCGAAAATCGCACCCAGCAGCGCAGTCAGCAGGTAGGGCAAGCGGCTTTCGCCCAGGCCAGGTTCATAAAGCAGCATGCAGACGCCGACGAACCCACCGGCGGTACAGGCCAGTGTGGCCAGTGAGGTTTTCTTCTTGTAGATGATCAAGATGAACAGCGGCGCAAAAAATGCTGATGTATTTGACAGGATTATGGCGGTCGAGAGCGGCAGGTACTTGAGGCTGTAGAACATGAAAAGCATGCTCAACAGACCGGCTCCGTTTCGCACCATGCTGGACCTGAAGTCAAGGATTCGCCAACTGAATGCCCGCTCCCTGATGATCAGTGGCACCGTGAACAGAAGGCCGAGAAAAAAGCGAAAGAACAGTGTCTGGGTGGGCGGAACATCATGGTTCGACGCCTCTTTGACCATGCCGCTCATGATCACGATGCTGGCATAGGCCGCCAGCATGTACAGGGTTGCCTTGCGGAAATCATTCATGATGGAAGTCAGGCCCCATACTGCATGTACTGCTGGATATCATCCATGCTCATGCCGTTGAAAAGGTCTTTGGCGATTGCCCTGCCCTGGGAGAAATAGCAGGTGTCGTTGAGTAAAGACGACAGGGTGATGAGTGATTTCATTACGGCAGAGTCGTAGTGGGCATGCAGACCCAGGCTGTACCACGGCAGCATTACGTAGGGGATATCCTGAGTGAGGTATCTGTTGTTCACCGAGGCAGGGCAGAGTTTCAGTGCATTGTGTGCCGGGGATTGCGTGAAGAAGCCGTGGATGGTGCTGAAGTCATACCCGTAAAAGCTGTTCATGTTGTCCAGGTAGCTCGGTAGTTGCAGACCGTAGCGTTGGCCTATGTTGATTCTGTCGTTGTCCAGGGCCTGGATCAGCCTTGCCGTACTGGCGCCGATACCCTCTTTGTAAAAGTAGAACTCTGCCTGGCCTTCGCCAATCCGCCCGGCGTTGGTGATCATTACCGTGGGGTGGCTGATTGCACTGGTGATATTCAGACCAAGTTCCAGGACAGAGGTGCTGGCGCTTAGCTTGCATGGGAAGCTTGCCGACAGCTTGGTCATGATGAAGGGTGTGCTCTTGGCCGGCATTGCCGCCAGTTGCATCGACCGCTTGATTTCGATGATTTCGACATGGCCGGGGCGATGCGCTCGGCAGGCATATGGCAGTGAAGCGGTATCTGCTATATGGATGGCCGGTGCGTGCGGCTGCCGCCTGAGTTCCCTGTACAAATAAAGAGCGCTGAAGTTGCCGGCTAGCGAGACGATGATCTGATTGTCGACCAGAAATGGCAACATCTTGCGAAACTGCGGCAAGTGCGCATGGGTTGGCAGGGACAAATAGATGATGTCTGCATTTCGCACGGCCATTTCGATATCGGTGGTCATGGCGGTAAGCGTGGTTGTCGCTTTGATCCTGCCCGTGAGCGTGATGGTATGGGCATGGATGCCATGCAGGTCGCCGGGATGTTGTTCATCTGCATAGAGTGTGATCGAGTGGCCGAGCAAGGTGAGGTGCGCGGCCAGTGCCTGGCCGCCATGGCCGCAACCGATAATGCTTATATTCACTGTTTTGTTCCGCTTGATTGAGGTTGGGACAACGCTTGTTCGAGTGATTCTGCGGTTGCTGGCCAAGGGATTGATTAGGCGTAATTGTCTTGAGGTGTGGTCCTGTTCGTTTTGATCTGTAGTTCGTTCGCGGGTAGCCGCCAACCGGGCAATGGCGGGGCAGGCTGCACGCCGGGGTGGCCAGCCAGCAAGCGGTGCGACCCGGCAGTTGCTGCTGTTGCGGAGCGAACAGAGCTTGGGCGGTGACTGGGAACCTTGAACGGCGCGGGGTATGCTGCGGCTTTAAACCGTAAGGAAGCGTTTTCCATGGCCGCAAGCAGTCTGCTGGTACTGATCGACGACATCGCCACGGTGCTCGACGATGTTTCGGTGATGACCAAGGTCGCGGCAAAGAAGACCGCAGGCGTGCTGGGTGACGACCTGGCGCTCAATGCCCAGCAGGTCACCGGCGTGCGCGCCGAGCGCGAGCTCCCGGTAGTGTGGGCGGTGGCCAAGGGGTCGCTGGTGAACAAGGCGATCCTGGTGCCAGCGGCGCTGCTGATCAGCGCGTTCATCCCCTGGGCGGTGACGCCGCTGCTGATGCTTGGCGGCGCCTACCTGTGCTTCGAGGGTTTCGAGAAGCTGGCGCACAAGTTCCTGCACAGCAAGGAAGAAGACGAGTTGCAGCACGAGGCGCGCAAGGAGGCCGTGGCCGATGCCACTGTCGATCTGGTGGCGTTCGAGAAAGCCAAGATCAAGGGTGCGGTGCGTACCGATTTCATCCTGTCTGCGGAAATCATCGCCATTACCTTGGGTATCGTCGCCGATTCGCCGCTGACGCAGCAGATCATCGTGCTGTCGGGCATCGCAGTGGTCATGACCATCGGTGTGTATGGGCTGGTGGGCGGTATCGTCAAGCTAGACGACCTGGGGCTGTGGATGACCCAGAAGTCTTCAGCGCTGGCCCGTTCGATCGGCAACGGCATCCTGCGGGCCGCGCCCTACATGATGAAAAGCCTGTCGGTGATCGGCACCGCCGCGATGTTCCTGGTCGGTGGCGGGATCCTGGTACACGGGGTGGCGCCGCTGCATCACGCGATAGAGGCGTTCAGCGAAGGGCGCGGAGGGGCGCTGACCAGCGGCCTGCTCAATGGCATGGCCGGTGTGCTGGCCGGGGCCGTTGTACTGGCAGTGGTAGCTGTTGCGGGGAAACTGTGGCGGGCGCTGCGGCCCGCCACATGAGGGCTCACTTGTCGGCTGCGACGCCTTGCTCCTCAGGGTTCCAGGCCAGCAGGCCCTGGCTGAAGCCGTAGGCCGCGCTCTGGTAGTAGGCGATCGCCCGGCGGATCAGCGGGTTGTCGCTGGCGACCGTGGTTTCGTGGCTCTTGCCCAGGGCATCCTCATGCACACGCATGCCGCCACGTGGGCTGAGAATGGCCAAGTTGTTGCCGTCGAACAGCCCCAGGTGCTGGTAGTTGCCGATCAGCACGCGTGGCGGCAGGTCGTCTTGCTTGAGCAGGTCGCGGCCGAAGAAGGTCGAGGTGTAGTCGAAGTTGAGCAGGCCCAGCAGAGTAGGCGCTAGGTCGATCTGGCTGGCCAGCTTGTTGTCTTCGCGGGGCTCGATCATTTTCGGCGCGTAGATCCACAGCGGGATCTGGTAGTTGTTCACCGGCAGGTCCTCGACCCCGGCGCTGCCGGCCGTGTGGTCGGCGACGAAGACGAACAGGGTGTTGTCGAACCATGGCTTGCCCTTGGCTTCCTTGAGGAATTGGGCGATGGCATGGTCGGTGTACTTCACCGCGCCTTCGCGGCCGTCGCCTGACGGGATGTCGATGCGGCCGTCCGGGTAGGTGTAGGGGCGGTGGTTCGAGGTGGTCATCAGTTGCAGGAAGAACGGCTTCTGCTGGGCGTAATCGGCATCGGCCAGCTTGAGGGTCTGCCGGTACAGGTCCTCGTCAGCCATGCCCCAGGCGTTCTTGAAGCTGATTTCGCTTTCATCGACGCTGCTTTGGTCGACGATGCGGTAGCCATTGCCGCTGAAGAACGCGTTCATGTTGTCGAAGTAACCGCGCCCGCCATAGACGAAGACGGCATCGTAGCCTTTGGCGGTGAGTTGCTGGCCAAGGCTGGCGTAGCCGCTTTCGCGGCCGATGCGCTTGACGATCGAGCGGCCCGGGGTGGGCGGTATCGACAGGGTGATGGCTTCCAGGCCGCGGTCGGTACGGGTGCCGGTGGCGTAGAAGTTGTTGAAATACAGGCTCTCGCGGCGCAGGGCGTCGAGGTTTGGCGTGAGGTTGCGCGCATCGCCGTTGCTGCCCATGTACTTGGCGCTGAAGCTCTCGATGGTCACCAGGATGATGTTCGGGGTGCGCTGTTCACCGCTGGCACTGACGTGGCGGCGGATGTCCTGAGGTTCCTGGCCCTGGAAGCGGGCGTTGGGTTCGGCCAGTTCCTGGTGCATCTGCGCACCGACTTCGCTGGCGCCGAGGCTGGCGTAGAACTGGGTGTAGTCCAGTTCGTTGTTACGGAAGGCGGCGAAGAACTGGTACGGGCCGTTGCTGGCCAGTTCGCGTTGGTAGGCGTTGCCGCCCTGGCCGCGCGGGAACTGCTGATCGATCACCACGATGTTCAGGCCGACCAGCACCGCCAGCACGCCCAGCCCGGACCAGCGCTGGCGTGAGGTGGTGGCGGGGGCTGCGAGGGCTCGGGCCAGCGGCTTGCGCAGCACCAGGGCGAGCAGGACCGCGGCCACCGCGATACTGCTGAGCAGCGTGGGCAGAGGGTAGGACTCGCGGATGTTGTCCAGCACTTCCTTGGAATAGACCAAGTAGTCGACCGCGATGAAGTTGAAGCGTACGCCGAACTCGTCCCAGAACAGCCACTCGGCCACGGCGACGAACAGCATCACGAACAGGCTGACCACCCACAAGCCGGCGAGCAGCCAGCGGTGAGCACGCGAGCGCCACAAGGCATTCGGGCACAGGACCAGGTACACGCCCAGTGGCAGGGCGGTGTAAATGAGGAAGCTCAGGTCGTAGAGGGCACCGTCGAAGAAGATCGAGAAATAATTACCGCTGACCTCATCCAGATGTGTGGCCAGCAATATGAAACGTGTCAGCAGGAAGATGCCGAACCAGGTTGAGCAGAGTAGCAGCAGATAGCGCCATGGCGCGGCGAGGGGAGTACGCATCAAGTTGGCCTGTTTTCTTTCTTGGTTGGGCGAGGGCAACGAGTTTAGTCTAAAAATTGCAAAAATAATGTCAAAAATTTGCAGTGCAGGCGAAGGCGATGGCTTTATAGTCGTAACTTGCCATTTCAGATTTGCTCGGGAGGGCACATCACATGTTCGGTGTACTGACATACGACGCCTACCACCTGGCGCTCTACCTGCTCACGGCGCTGGCGTGGGGGGCTCTGGGCTTTGGCTTCCTGCTGCGAAGCGCCGACGCTCAGGCCCTTTACAAGTGCTGTGCGATGTTCGGCCTGGCATTGGCGATCAATGCAGCAGTGCTGGTGTTGGACATCTTTCGGGTCATCCCGCACCACGAAGTGGAGTTGATATTGCTGGGTTTTGGCATGGCATTGCCGTCGGCCCTGTTTTTGACTTATAAGGCAGTTTTGGTTTTAAGCAAGATAAGTCTTAAAAAGTTGTAAGCTTTAACTTACAAATCGTGATTGTGAAAGCGCCGCCAGAGGGCGGCGCTTTCACGTTCAAGCCGAATCAGAAGTGCACTTTCACCAGCAAACTCATGGTGTTCTGGTCGGTAGTGAAGCCATCGCTGTCCTTGATGCCGTACTTGTCCTTCCAGTAGTCGTACTCGACACCCACATACAACTGCTTCTCGCCCAGGTGCAGGGCCTTGCCCAGGTCGTACTTGATCTGTGGGTTGAAGTGCAGGTTGGCGTGGTAGGTGCCGTGACGGTTCTCGTCGTTGTCGACGACCCAGTCCATGAAGCCGTCGATCAGTACGTCAGAATCACCGACCGGAATGGTGTAGGACCAGACCGGGGTGATCTGCCAGACATTGTTGCCCGCGCGGCTGCCTTCAGGCATGCGGTTGTAGAAGTTCAGCTGGAAGTAGTCGAAACCGGGGATGTTCAGGTCGAAGCCTGGGCCGATCAGGTACGACTCGACGTCACCCTCGCCAAACTCGTAGGTCGCGGCCAGCAGCACGTCCTTGACCGGGCCGAACTCGAGCTTCTGGTCGAAGATCTTGCCGAACGACAGGCGCGGGCTGAACTCGCCATAGTAGCTGTTGGGACCGTTGTTGGCGTCCTTCTTGCCCTGGTAGAAGATCTTGTCGACGAAGAAGAAGTTGTCGCCGTACTTCCAGCCATCGGCGTGCTCGAAGGTGAAGGTCTGCTGGGTATCGGGGTTGACCTTGAAGTTCTTGCCCCACAGGTAGGTCAGGCTGTTGTTCTGCCACTGCAGCAGGTCGCCGGCGAAGGTGGTGCCGCAGGCCAGCAGGCCGCCCGCGAGAATCAGGCTATTGATGGTACGCATTGCGAGTGTCGCTCCCTTGATTGATCTATTGTCAGCGCTCGTTGTTGGCGCTTTTTTGTCTTTTGAGTCAGCTTTTTTCGATAGGCCACAGCTGTTTGGCAAGGGTCGAGCCAACTTTCCTGGGTTGGCGAAACCTTCCTGCTCGACTTCGTTCTGAACGGATGAAAAGGGTCTTTCAGGCTGGCAACACGTTGGCCAACCGCCCGAATTCATTGACTGAGCGGTCAGTAAACGCAGGCAGAATCCATCCTGCCTTGATCGAGGGGGCGCGCAGATTACTGGCTTGCGCGCCGCGCCTCAAGTGCTCCGTCCTGGAGCACAGTGATTCAAACCTGGGCGATTGATCAGGTTTTCAGAAATGTACCTTGATCAGCGCGCTGGCGACACTCTGATTGCTGTCCAGGTTGCCGCGGCTGTCGATGCCGTACTTGTCCTTCCAGTAGCTGTACTCGAAGCCGACGTAGAGCTGCTTGGCACCGATGTTCAGGGTCTTGCCCAGGTCGTACTTGATCTGCGGGTTGAAGTGCAGGTTGGCGTGGTAGGTGCCACGGTGGTTCTGGTCGTTGTCGGTGACCCAGTCCATGTAGCCGTCGATCAGAATATCGGACCTGCCCACAGGGATGGTGTAGGACCAGCCGGGGGTGATCTGCCAGACGTTGTCACCGGGGCGGTCACCCTCGGTGTTACGCACATAGAAGTTCAGGGTGAAATAGTTGAAGCCGGGAATGTCCAGGTCGAAGCCGGGGCCGATCAGGTAGGCCTCGTTGTCGCCTTCGCCACGTTCGTAGGTCATCGCCAGCAGCACGTCCTTGATCGGGCCGAAGGCGAGCTTCTGGTCGAAGATCTTGCCGAACGACAGGCGTGGGCTGAACTCGCCGTAGTAGGTGTCTTCGCCTTTGCCGGGGTCGGCCTTGCCGTTGTAGAAGATCTTGTCGACGAAGAAGAACGTGTCGCCGTACTTCCATTTGTTGGCGTGTTCGAAGGTGATGGTCTGCTGGATATCGGGGTTGATCTTGAAGTCCTTGCCGTACAAGTACGTCAGGCTTTCGCCGTGCCACAGCAGCCAATCGCCTGCATGGGCGGGGAGGGTGGCCAGCAGGCTGCTGCCCAGCAGCAGGGACGAGGTGGTGCGCTTCATGTTGTGATTCCCGGACTTATTGTTTTTGTTGGCGGTTTTTTCGGCGCGCAGGCGCCCCGAGCGGCCCATTCCGGCGGGCCGACGGTGAAGCGGTTACTGCGGAAAATGAGCAGGGGCGGCAAACTGCGCCGCCCCGCTCAGGGCTCAATGCTCGTGGCAGGCGTCGTTGTGCACGGCGCGCTCGGCACCACCGAGGATGTTGAACAGCACGTTGAGCACCAGGGCACTGACCGTGGCCATGGCGATCCCGCTATGGGTGATGGGTTCCATCCACTGCGGCATCTGCGCGAAAAACTCCGGCTTGACCACGGGGATCAGGCCGAAGCCGACGCTCACCGCCACCAGCAGCTGGTTGCGGCGGTCGCCGATGTCGGCTTCCTGGAGGATCTTGATCCCGGTGGCGGTGACCATGCCGAACATGGCGATGGACGCGCCGCCCAGTACTGCAGGCGGGATCGAGGCGATCAGGTAGGCCGCCTTGGGCAGCAGGCTGAGCGCGATCAGCAGTGCACCTGCCGTGATCGTGACGTAGCGGCAACGCACGCCAGTCATCTGCACCAGGCCGATGTTCTGGGCGAACGAGGAGTGGGTGAAGGTGTTGAAGAAGCCGGCGATGAACGACGCACCGGCATCGCACAACAGGCCGCGACGCAGCATCCCTGGTGTCACTTCACGGTCTGTCACCTTGCCCAGGGCGAGGAACATGCCGGTGGACTCGACGAAGATGATCACCACCACCAGGCACATCGACAGGATCGGCGCCAGGCTGAAGGTCGGCATGCCAAAGTGCAGTGGCGTCACCACTTGCAGCCACGGCGTGTCGCTCAGGCCCGACAGGTCGACCATGCCGATGGAGCCGGCCAGGATGTAGCCCAGGCCCATGCCCACCAGCACCGACACGTTGACCCAGAAGCCGCGCATGAAGCGGTTGATCAACAGGATGACGGCCAGCACCAGGCCAGCCACCAGCAGGTAGATCGGCGAACCGAAGGTCGCGGCGTTCTGGCCGCCACCGGCCCAGTTGACTGCCACCGGGAACAGCGACAGGCCAATCGAGGTGATCACCGTACCGGTGACCAGCGGCGGGAAGAACCGTACGACCTTGGACATGAACGGCGCGATCAGCATGCCGAAGAACCCGGCAGCGATGGTCGCGCCAAAGATCCCCTGCAGGCCTACGCCCGGCATGCCGGCCATGGCCACCATGCTGCCGACGGCAGCGAAGCTGGCACCCATCATCACCGGCATGCGGATCCCGACCGGGCCGATACCGAACGACTGGATGATGGTGGCGACACCGGCGACCAGCAGGTCGGCGTTGATCAGGAAAGCGACTTCTTCACGAGACAAACCAGCGGCCTGGCCGATGATCAGAGGGACGGCAATCGCACCCCCGTACATCAGCAGCACATGTTGCAGGCCAACCAGGAACAGTTGGAACAGGGGCAGAGGCTGTCGCGGCGGCGCAACTGGAATGTACGCCTTGCGTGACTCGGACATGCAGCACCTCGAGTTTTGTTTTTATTCTCGGATCCAAGCGCCAGTCGCATACGGCAGGCCCGATGGAGGCAGCCTGGGGGTCCCGCACGCAGTCGAACGCTCGATGCTTGCTTGTTGCATGAATCTATAAGGGCGAGGCCGGGGTTGCCGGCCTCTTCGCGGCGCAAGGCCGCCCCCGCCTGGGCGCGCGGACGCCCAGGCAGGAGAGGGTGGATCAGTTGACCTGAGCGCCTTTGGCGATCCAGTCACCGACGAGCTTGCGCTCTTCGGCGGTCATCTGGGTGATGTTGCCCAGCGGCATGATCTGGCTGGCAACCGCTTGCGCCTGAATGCGCGCGGCCTGGGCCTGGATCTGCTGCGGGGTGTCGAACATCACGCCGGCAGGTGCTGCGCTGAACAGTGGGCTGGTCGGTTTCGACGAGTGGCACACGCTGCAGCGTTCCTGGATGACTTTGTGGATCTTGTCGAAGTCGCCACCGGCGGCCTGTGCGGTCGCCTGGGCCGGAGCCTCGGCTGGCGCGGCAGGGGCTTCGGCGGCCTTGGCGGCTTCCTCGGCGCGCAACTCGGCAGCGGTCTTGCCGCCGACGGCGGTGGCTGGCAGCGGCTGGTACTCGACCTTCGCTGCGGCCTGCTCAGGGCTGACGGCGATCGGCTTGGGGCCGGTGACGTAGGCCAGGCAGATCATCGCCAGGGCGCCGACCGGCAGGGTCCAGGCGTACTTGTTGCTGTCGTGGCGGGTGTTGAAGTAGTGGCGGATCAGTACCGCGGCTACTGCGATGCCAGCCAGGATCAGCCAGTTGTACTGGCTACCGTAGGTGCTCGGGAAGTGGTTGCTGATCATGATGAACAGCACCGGCAGGGTGAAGTAGTTGTTGTGACGCGAACGCAGCAGGCCCTTGGCTGGCAGTACCGGGTCCGGGGTCTGGTTGTTCTCGATCGCCGCCACCAGCTGGCGCTGGGCTGGCATGATGATGCGGAACACGTTACCGACCATGATGGTGCCGATGATCGCACCGGTGTGCAGGTACGCACCACGGCCGCTGAACACCAGGCTGAAGCCGAAGCAGGCGGCGATGATCAGGACGAACAGTACGGCGCCGAGCAGGGCAGGGTGCTTGCCCAGCGGCGAGTCGCACAGGAAGTCGTAGATGAACCAGCCGGCAACCAGCGAACCGATACCGATGGCCACGCCTTCGGCACCGCTCAGGGTGCTGCCGGGTGCCAGCAGGTACAGGCTCGGGTTCCAGTAGAACACCACGCACAGCAGGGCGATACCGGACATCCAGGTGAAGTAGGCTTCCCATTTGAACCAGTGCAGGTTCTCGGGCATTTTCGGGGGGGCGAGCTTGTATTTCTCCAGGTGGTAGATACCACCGCCGTGAATCGCCCAGAGATCACCCGACAACCCATCGCGCGGGTTGCTTCGGTTCAGGTGGTTCTCCAGCCAGACGAAGTAGAACGATGCACCGATCCAGGCCACGCCGGTGATCATGTGAACCCAGCGAATGCTCAGGTTCAGCCATTCGTGAAGGTGTGCTTCCACAGTATGTACCTCTGCCGATCACCGTGAACGATGACCGACCTTTTCTTATTGGTGGGGATTGAGGATCAGCATCTGTTCCTCGGTGAAGTAATGCTCATCGCAGTTGTTGCCAGAACCACTGCGATCAACCACCAGGAAGTCATCCCGCTTTTCGATCGTCAGCACCGGGTGGTGCCAGACGCCGCGATGGTAATTAACGCCCTGCCTGCCGTTACTACGGAAGGCACGGACCAAGCCTGATACAGGTGCATCGCCAACCGGCGCGACCACGATCAGAAAGGGGTTGCCGAGCAGCGGGATGAAAGCCTGGCTGCCCAGCGGATGGCGCTCCAGCATGCGTACGGTCAGCGGCATGTCCTGCGCGTCGGCGCGGAAGATGCTGATGATCGCCTTGTCTTCAGGCTCGGCGGTCTCGACCGTGGCGAGCTTGTGAAAGCGCATGGTCGAGCCGTTGTTGATCATGAAGTGGTCGCTGCCATCGGTTTCGATCACGTCTCCGAATTCGGCGAAGGCTTCTTTGGTCAGGGGCTCGATCATCAGGGTGCGCATGCGGTTATCTCTTCTATTGTTCGTTTTTCTAAAATAAGGGTTCGGCTGTTGCTTACAGCTGCAGCAGGCGGAACAGGGCGATCAGGTTGATCTGTGCCAGGGCTTCCTTGAATTCGGCATCGGTATCGTTGTGGATGCGTTTTTCGAAGGCGGCGAGGATCTGGTGCCGGTTGCTGCCTTTGACCGCCATGATGAACGGGAACTGGAACTTGGCCTTGTAGGCATCGTTCAGTTCGGTAAAGCGGGCGAACTCTTCGGCGGTGCACTCGTGGATGCCGGCGCCGGCCTGTTCGTTGGTGCTCGATTCGGTCAGCTCGCCCTGGATGGCGGCCTTGCCGGCCAGGTCCGGGTGAGCGTTGATCAGCGCCAGCTGGTCGGCATGGTTGGCGCTGAGCAGGATGTCGCTCATGCGCTGGTGCAGCGCCTCGATCTCGTCCAGTTCGCCCAGCTGGCCCAGGTCGTAGGCTTTTTCGGCGACCCACGGCGAATGCTCGTAGATATCGGCGAATACCTTGACGAAGGCGTCACGGTCCAGGGCGGATGGCTTGAGGGTCTTGAAGGCGGTCATCATGCGTTCTCTTTCTTGTACGGGTGGGTGGCGTGCCAGTGGCGGGCGATGTCCACGCGACGGGCGAACCAGACCCGGTCGTGGCTCTTGGCGTAATCGACGAAGCGCTTGAGCGCGGCCAGGCGTGCCGGGCGGCCGACCAGGCGGCAGTGCAGGCCGATGGACAGCATCTTCGGGGCTTCGGCACCTTCGGCGTAGAGCACGTCGAAGGCGTCTTTCAGGTACTGGAAGAACTGCTCGCCGCAGTTGAAGCCCTGCACCTGGGTGAAGCGCATGTCGTTTGTGTCCAGGGTGTACGGGATCACCAGATGCGGCTTGCCGGTCGGGTTGTTCGGCTCCCAGTAGGGCAGGTCGTCGTCGTAGGTGTCGCTGTCATAGAGGAAGCCACCTTCCTCCATCACCAGGCGGCGGGTGTTCGGGCCGGTGCGGCCGGTGTACCAGCCCACTGGGCGTTCGCCGGTGAGTTCGGTGAGGATGCGGATGGCTTCGAGCATGTGCTCGCGCTCCTGGGCCTCGTCCATGTTCTGGTAGTCGATCCAGCGGTAGCCGTGGCTGCAGATCTCGTGGCCGGCTTCGGCCATGGCGCGGATCACATCGGGGTGGCGCTGGGCGGCCATGGCCACGGCGAAGATAGTCAGTGGAACGCCGCTGTCCTTGAACAGCTTGAGCAGGCGCCACACGCCGGCGCGGCTGCCGTACTCGTACAGCGATTCCATGCTCATGTTGCGCGCACCCTGCAGGGGCTGGGCGGCTACCATCTCGGACAGGAAGGCTTCGGACTCTTTGTCACCGTGCAGGATGTTGCGTTCGCCGCCTTCTTCGTAGTTGAGGACGAAAGACAGCGCAATGCGAGCGTTGCCCGGCCATTGCGGGTGAGGAGGGTTGTTGCCGTAACCGATCAGGTCGCGAGGGTAGTCAGCGCTCACTGCAGTCTTCCTTCTTGTGTGTTGGTGCGGGGTGGGCGGGCCGCGTCGGGATGTCGCACCACCGGATGGGCTGATTGTATACAACTTCTGAAATCTTTTGTAAGCCTGTTTTTCCGCATTTCTTCCCTTTTGTCGCTTGAGAACGTGTTGCAAGAAACCTGCCTGAATGGTCAGTTAATGACATTGACGTCCGTGCGCCGCCTGTATTTGCGACTGAAGGGCTGATTGGCGGGGTTGCGACGGGAGGGATCAAAAAATTGTGTACAATCCGGTGATGAAATGTCTTAATGGCGTCATTCCCGCACATCGCAGGCCCTAAGTTGGGGCGTTGGCTGTGTATTTTTTGCCCATAGATTGAACAAGAGGCGACAAGCAGATGGGACGTTTGACCACACACGTACTGGATGCCGCGCATGGCTGCCCAGGCAGCTCGATCAAGGTCGAGCTGTACCGCGTCGAAGGCCAGCAGCTGGAGCTGGTGAACACTGCCCTGACCAACAGCGATGGCCGCGTCGACGCACCGCTGCTGCAAGGTGACGATTACCGTACCGGCGTCTACCAGCTGCAGTTCAGCGCTGGCGCCTACTACCGTGCCCGCGGCGTCCAGCTGCCGGACACTGCGTTTTTGGATGTTGTCGTGCTGCGTTTCGGCATCGATGAAAAGCAGGAGCACTACCACGTGCCGCTGCTGATCTCGCCGTACAGCTATTCGACCTATCGCGGAAGCTAGTTGGTCGCTAGAAGAATCTTCGTAGGTCCTTTGGCCCGCTCCCACACTGGCGGGCTTTTTTTCGTCTGCTGTTTTTGTAATGCCTGTGCCGGCCTCTTCGCGGGGCAAGTCGGATCGCCGCACCGCCGCTCCTACAGGAATACGCAATCACTGTAGGAGGGGGCTTGTCCCGCGAAAGGGCCGGTACAGGCTATAGAAATAAAGAAAGGGCGCCGAAGCGCCCTTGGTTGGTGCGGTGAGGGTCAGAGGAACACGAACTTGGCAATGAAGATCGCGCACAGCACCCAGAGGCTGGCGGAGATCTCCTTGTATTTGCCGGTCCCCGCCTTCAACGCAACATAGCTGATGAAGCCCAGGGCGATACCGTCGGCAACCGAGAAGGTCAGCGGCATCATGATCACCGTGACGATCGCCGGAATGCTGTCAGTCGCTTCATCCCAATGAATGTGTGCCATGCTGCCCATCATCAGCATCGCCACATAGATCAGCGCGCCGGCAGTCGCGTAAGCAGGAATCATTCCGGCCAGTGGTGCGAAGAACATCGCGGCAACGAACAGAATGCCTACTACCACAGCCGTCAGGCCTGTGCGGCCACCAGCGGCCACACCCGCAGCACTTTCCACATAGCTGGTCACCGGCGGTACACCGACCACGGCGCCAAATACGCTCGAAGCACTATCAGCCTTCAACGCCCGCGACAGGTTCTCGATACGGCCATCCGGCGCCACCAGATTGGCACGCTGCGCCACACCCATCAGGGTGCCGGCGGTGTCGAACATATGCACGAACAGGAACGCCAGCACCACGCTGATCATGCTGACGTTGAACACGCCGGCCACGTCCATGGCCATCCAGGTCGGTGCCAGGCTCGGAGGCATCGACATCACCCCGCCGAACTTGACCAGGCCCAGGCCCCAGCCAGCCAGGGTGACGCCGATGATGCTGATCAGGATCGCGCCGAACACGCGCTTGTAGCTGAGGATGGCGATCAACAGGAAGCACAGCGCCGCCAGCAGCGGCCCCGGCTCATGCAGGGAACCCAGCTTGATCAGGGTGGCCGGGCTGTCGACAATGATGCCGGCGGTCTTCAGGCCGATCAGCCCGAGGAACAATCCGACGCCGGCCCCCATCGCATGGCGCAGGCTCACCGGGATGCTGTTGAGCAGCCATTCGCGCACGCGTGACAAGGTCAGGAACATGAACAGCACGCCCGAGACGAACACCGCTCCCAGCGCCGTTTCCCAGTTGTAGCCCATGGTGCCAACTACGGTGTAGGTAAAAAAGGCATTCAACCCCATGCCTGGCGCCAGGCCCACCGGCCAGTTGGCGTACAGGCCCATCAGCAGGCAGCCCAGCGCGGCGGCGATACAGGTGGCGACGAAAGCTGCACCATGGTCGATGCCGGCGTCGGCCATGATGTTGGGGTTGACGAAGATGATGTAGGCCATGGTGATGAAGGTGGTCACACCGGCGATCAGTTCGGTTCTGACAGTGCTGCCGTGTTGCTTGAGTTTGAAAATCCGTTCCAGCCAACTCGTTTCGAGCGGTGGCGCGAGATCCAGCGCAGGGGCTTCGGATTTGCGGCTTTCCACAGCGAGTACTCCTCAAGTCTTTCTTGTTGTTGTTGGAGCCAGGGTCCTGAGCAACGCACTTGGTGGCTCCGCGAGGGAAGGCAGACGACTGACGCGTTTGTTGACTTACGGGTCAAGAAGTTGCTTGGTGGATTATGCTTTTGTGTACAAAGAATGCAAATAATGTTTTATCTTTTGTGTGCGCAATGCGTCGTATAACGGCTATATAGGTAAAACGCCCCCTGCGGAATCGCCTCAGCCTGTGTACAATGGCGCCATACTTTCTCTTCGTGCCTCGAGAGCCCATGAACGAACAGCTGCAACCTCTGAAAAAACCTGCGCGCACTGGCAAGGCCGGCCGCAGTGGTACCCAGGACGACATCGTCTACGCGCACATCTTCGAGGCGATCCTCGAGCAGCGATTGGCGCCGGGCACCAAGTTGAGCGAGGAAGCGCTGGGCGAGATCTTTGGCGTCAGCCGCACCATCATCCGCCGCGCCCTGTCGCGCCTGGCCCACGAAAGCGTGGTGCTGCTGCGGCCGAACCGCGGTGCCGTGGTGGCCAGCCCGACGGTGGAAGAGGCGCGTCAGGTGTTTTTCTCGCGGCGCATGGTCGAACGTGCCATTACCGAACTGGCCGTGCAGCACGCGACGCTGGAGCAGCTCAACGAACTGCGCCAGATGGTCCGCGAGGAGCGCGACAGCTTCTCCCGTGGCGATCGTGGCGCCGGTATCCGCCTTTCCGGCGAGTTCCACCTCAAGTTGGCCGAAGCCGCAGGCAACGCCCCGCTGGTCAGCTTCCAGCGCAGCCTGGTGTCGCAGACTTCGCTGATCATTGCCCAGTATGAGACCGGCACGCGCTCACACTGCTCATACGACGAGCACATGCAACTGATCGATGCGATTGAGGCGCGTGATGCCGAACAGGCGGTGAGCCTGATGATGCACCACATGGACCATATCGACAGCAAGCTGAACCTGGACGAGGAAAGCGCCTCGGACGATCTGCATGCGGTGTTCTCCCACCTGCTGAAAAAGCCCAAGGCATCCGCCAAGGGTTGATCGTTTGCCTGGGCGGCAGGGCTGCGGTCTTTGTAGGAGCGGCGGTGCGGCGATCCTACAAAATAGCTAAACCTCTGCTAAATTTTTGTGAGCAAACCTTCATCAAGCAGTTGGGCTTGCGCGTCCATTGCGTTCCACTACTTGAGGAAAGGTCGATGACCATGTCTCTGGGTACACGGATGGGGGCCGAGATGGTCGGCACCTTCTGGTTGGTTCTTGGTGGTTGTGGCAGTGCCGTAATCGCAGCCAGTTCTCCCGTCGGCATCGGTGTGCTGGGTGTCGCCTTCGCCTTCGGTCTCACCGTGCTGACCATGGCCTTTGCCATCGGTCATATCTCCGGTTGTCATCTCAACCCCGCCGTGTCGTTCGGGCTGGTGGTCGGTGGGCGCTTCCCGGCCAAAGAGCTGCTGCCCTATGTGATCGCCCAGGTGATCGGCGCCATCCTGGCCGCTGGCGTGATCTATCTCATCGCCAGCGGCAAGGCCGGCTTCGAGCTGTCCTCGGGCCTTGCGTCCAACGGCTACGCCGACCATTCGCCTGGCGGCTACACGCTGGGCGCGGGCTTTGTCAGTGAAGTGGTGATGACCGCGATGTTCCTGGTGGTGATCATGGGCGCCACCGACGCGCGTGCCCCGGCAGGCTTCGCGCCGATTGCCATCGGCCTGGCCCTGACCCTGATCCATCTGATCTCGATCCCGGTGACCAATACCTCGGTCAACCCCGCGCGCAGCACTGGGCCGGCACTGTTCGTCGGCGGCTGGGCATTGCAGCAGCTGTGGCTGTTCTGGGTGGCGCCGCTGATCGGAGCTGCGATCGGCGGCGCGCTGTACCGGGGCCTGGCGAAAGAACCTTAGCGCTGGTGCACGCAACGCCCGGCGGCGTAAGTTTCGCGCACGGTGCGGTCGTCACCCAGGGTGGTTAGCACGAACAGGGTTTCCTCGATGCTGCTGGACTGCTGGATGCGGTAGTCCAGCAGCGGCGTGGCTTTGTAGTCGAGCACCACGAAGTCTGCATCGTTGCCCGGGCGCAGGCTGCCGATACGGTCGTCCAGGCGCAGTGCACGCGCGCCACCGAGGGTGGCCAGGTACAGCGACTTGTACGGGTGCAGCCGCGCGCCTTGCAGCTGCATCACCTTGTACGCCTCGTTCAGGGTGTTGAGCAGCGAGAAGCTGGTGCCGGCGCCGACGTCGGTACCGAGGCCTACGTTGACCTTGAAGCGCTCGGCCTGGGGCAGGTTGAACAGGCCGCTGCCGAGGAACAGGTTGGAGGTCGGGCAGAAGGCCACGGCCGAGCCGGTTTCCGCCAGGCGCTGGCATTCGCTGTCGCACAGGTGCACGCCGTGGGCGAACACCGAGCGCTCGCTGAGCAGCTGGAAGTGGTCGTAGACGTCCAGGTAGCCTTTCTGCTCGGGGAACAGCTCCTTCACCCAGTCGATTTCCTTGAGGTTCTCGGACAGGTGGGTGTGCATGTACAGGCCCGGGTATTCCTTCAGCAGCTGACCGGCCAAGGCCAGTTGTTCCGGCGTGCTGGTCGGCGCGAAGCGTGGGGTCACGGCATAGTGCAGGCGACCCTTTCCGTGCCAGCGCTCGATCAACTGCTTGCTTTCGGTGTAACCGGACTCGGCGGTGTCGGTCAAGTAGTCTGGGGCGTTGCGGTCCATCATCACCTTGCCGGCAATCATCCGCAGGTCCAGGCACTCAGCTTCTTCGAACAGGGCATTGACCGACTGCGGGTGCACACTGCCGAACACCAGGGCGGTGGTGGTGCCGTTGCGCAGCAGTTCCTTGAGGAAGATCTTCGCCACCTTGTCGGCGTGGTCCTTGTCGGCGAACTGCTTCTCGCAAGGGAAGGTGTAGGTATTCAGCCAGTCCAGCAGCTGTTCGCCGTAGGAACCGATCATGCCGGTCTGCGGGAAGTGGATGTGGGTATCGATGAAGCCCGGGGTGATCAGCGCGTCCTGGTAATGCACCACCTCGATGTCGGCTGCGAGGTTCGGCAGCAGCTCGCTGGCAGGGCCGACGGCGCTGATGCGGCCATCGTCGATCACCAGCAGGCCGTCCTCGAAGTACTCATGGGAAGCGTCCAGGCCTACCTCGGCCGGGTCGGCGATGCTGTGCAGGATGGCGGCACGGTAGGCTTTGCGGGTAACGGTCATAACACACTCGTCAAATGGCTTGGCTGCGCCGGGAGGGCGGCAGCAACTGGGCAATAGGGCCGGCGTTGGCGGCAGCGTCGTGCTGGCCGAAGCAGGCGTTGTAGGTGGCAATGATTTCACCGGCGATGGACACGGCAATCTCGATCGGCAGCTTGCCCTTGACCTCGGGCAGGCCCATCGGGCAGCGCATGCGCGCCAGCACGGCATCGTCGTAACCGCGCTCGCGCAGGCGGTGCTCGAACTTGACCCGCTTGGTCTTCGAGCCGATCAGGCCGAACCAGGTGAAATCGTTGCGCTTGAGAATGGCGGCGGTCAGTTCCAGGTCGAGCTGGTGATTGTGGGTCATGACGATGCAGTAGCTGCCTGGCGGCAAATCCGCGACTTCGTCGACCGGTTCTTCACTGACGACCTTGCTCACCCCGTTGGGGATGAGTTCGGGGAATTCCTGTTCACGCGAGTCGATCCAGCGCACCCGGCAGGGTAGCGCGGCGAGCAAGGGTACCAGAGCACGGCCGACATGGCCCGCGCCGAACACGGCGATGTGCGCCTGCACCGCAGCCATCGGCTCGAACAGCAGCACGGTGGCGCCGCCGCAGCACTGGCCGAGGCTGGCACCGAGGCTGAAGCGCTCCAGGTGCGGGGTGTTGCGGTGCTCCGCGAGCATCTGCCGGGCGATGTGCAGGGCCTTGTATTCCAGGTGGCCGCCGCCGATGGTGTCGAACAGGCCGGTGGCGCTGACGACCATCTTCGAGCCGGCGTTGCGTGGGGTCGAACCGCGCTCCTCGATGATGGTCACCAGCACGCAGGCTTCGCCGCGGGACTGGTGGTCGGCGAGGGCGTTGATCCATTGGTGCATGATTCAACCTCTCTAGAGATCGACGCGGTCGCTGTGGGAGCGGGTAAACCCGCTCCCACACGGGCCTGCGTTGTCAGTGAGTCACGGTTTCGAGTTCGGCTTCGGCGGGTTGGGCGTCGGCCACCGCCTTGCGCATCTGCTCGCAACCCCACAAAACCCGCTCCGGCGTCGCCGGCGCATCCACCTGTGGCTGCACGCGGTAGTCGGCAATGCTGGCCACGGCGTCCTTGAGCGCACACCAGGCAGCGATGCCAAGCATGAACGGCGGCTCGCCCACGGCTTTGGAGTGGAACACGGTGTCTTCCGGGTTCTTGCGGTTTTCCACCAGCTTCACCCGCAGGTCCAGCGGCATGTCGGCCACCGCCGGTATCTTGTAGCTGGCCGGGCCGTTGGTCATCAGCTTGCCCTTGGCGTTCCACACCAGCTCTTCGGTGGTCAGCCAGCCCATGCCCTGGATGAAGCCGCCTTCGACCTGGCCGATGTCGATGGCCGGGTTCAGCGAGTCGCCCACGTCATGCAGGATGTCGGCGCGCAGCATCTTGTACTCACCGGTCAGGGTGTCGACGATCACTTCCACGCAGGCGGCGCCGAAGGCGAAGTAGTAGAACGGCCGGCCGCGCGCCTGGCTGCGGTCGTAGTAGATCTTCGGCGTGCGGTAGAAGCCGGTGGTCGACAGCGACACCTGGGCGAAGTAGGCCTGCTGCACCAATTGCTCGAAGCTGACGATCTGGTCACGCACGCGCACGTGGCCGTTGCGGAACTCGACGTCTTCCTCGGTCACCTGGTAGTGCCGTGCGGCAAACTCGGTGAGGCGCTTCTTGAGGATCTCGGCGGCGTTCTGGGCGGCCTTGCCGTTCAGGTCGGCGCCACTCGAAGCGGCGGTCGGCGAGGTATTGGGCACCTTGTCGGTGTTGGTGGCGGTGATCTGGATGCGGCTGAAGTCGACCTGGAACACCTGCGCCACCACCTGTGCCACCTTGGTGTTCAGGCCCTGGCCCATCTCGGTGCCGCCATGGTTCAGGTGAATGCTGCCGTCGGTGTAGATGTGGATCAGCGCACCGGCCTGGTTGAGGAAGGTGGCGGTGAACGAGATACCGAACTTGACCGGGGTCAGCGCCAGGCCTTTCTTCAGCACTGGGCTGTTGGCGTTGAAACGGCGGATCGACTCGCGGCGCTCGGCATAGTCGCTGCTGGCTTCCAGTTCGGCGGTCATCTCTTCGAGCATGTTGTGCTCGACAGTCTGGTAGTAGTGGGTGACGTTGCGCTCGCTCTTGCCGTAATAGTTGGCCTTGCGCACGGCCAGCGGGTCGCGGCCCAGGTGGCGGGCGATGTGATCCATCACCTGTTCGATGGCGACCATCCCCTGCGGGCCGCCGAAGCCGCGGTAGGCGGTGTTGGAGGCGGTGTTGGTCTTGCAGCGGTGACCGTGCACGGTGGCATCGCCCAGGTAATAGGCGTTGTCGGAGTGGAACATGGCGCGGTCGACAATCGAACCAGACAGGTCGGGCGAGTAGCCGCAGTTGCCGGCCAGGTCGAGGTTGATGCCGTGCAGGCGGCCGTCGTCGTCGAAGCCGACGTCGTACTCCACATAGAACGGGTGGCGCTTGCCGGTCATGGTCATGTCTTCGACCCGCGGCAGGCGCATCTTGGTTGGCTGGCCGGTCAGGCGCGCGACCACCGCGCACAGGCAGGCCGGGCTTGCCGCCTGGGTTTCCTTGCCGCCGAAGCCGCCGCCCATGCGGCGCATGTCCAGTACCACCTTGTTCATCGGCACGTCGAGCACTTCGGCGACCAGCTTCTGCACTTCGGTGGGGTTTTGCGTGGAGCAGTAGACGATCATGCCGCCGTCCTCGGTGGGCATCACCGAAGAAATCTGGGTTTCCAGGTAGAAGTGCTCTTGGCCGCCGATGTGCAAGGTGCCTTGCAGGCGGTGCGGGGCGCTGGCCAGGGCGGCGGCCGAATCGCCGCGCTGGTGGGTGTGGCTGTCGAGCACGAAGTGCTTCTTGCGCAGGGCATCGACCACGTCCAGCACCGGCTCCAGGTCTTCGTACTCGACGATGGCGGCCATGGCCGCACGCCGCGCGGTATCCAGGTCGCGGGCCGCCACGGCGAGCACCGGCTGGCCGAAGAACTCGACCTTGTCGATGGCCAGCAACGGGTCGCCAGCGACCACCGGGCCGATGTCCTTCAGGCCCGGGATGTCTTCGTGGGTGATAGCGATGCGCACGCCTTCGAAGGCGTAACAGGGCGTGGTGTCAATGCGCACGATGCGCGCATGGGCACGGTCTGCGGTGCGCGCATAGACATGCAACTGGTTGGGGAATTCCAGGCGGTCATCGATGTACAGCGCTTCGCCCGATACATGCTTGTCGGCGCTGTCGTGCTTGACGCTGCGGCCGACCCCGGTGGTCAGGTCCTGGCTGAACAGTTCGGCCATCTCGGCCTGGCTCTTGGCTACGTGATGGTTAGACATAGTCGGTCACCCGGGTCTCGATGTAGGGCGTTTGCTGTTCGATGAAGTACTTGCGCAGCAGGTTCTGCGCGGTCAGCAGGCGGTATTCCTTGCTGGCGCGGAAGTCGCTGAGCGGGGTGAAGTCTTCGGCCAGGGCCTGGCAGGCGCGTTCGACGTTGGCCTGGTTCCACGGTTTGCCGCGCAAGGCGGCTTCGCAGGCGCGGGCGCGTTTCGGAATGGCCGCCATGCCGCCAAACGCGATGCGCACGCCGCTGACCACACCGTCTTCGATGCTCAGGTTGAAGGCGCCGCACACGGCGGAGATATCGTCGTCCAGGCGTTTGGACACTTTATAGGCACGGAAGGCCCAGTCGTTGCTGGCGCGTGGCACGATGATCTTCTCGATGAACTCGCTGTCCTGGCGGGCCGTGATGCGGTAGTCGATGAAGTAGTCTTCCAGCGGCATGACCCGCTGGCGCTCGCCTTGGCGCAGCACCACCTGCGCATCCAGGGCAATCAGCAGGGGCGGCGAGTCACCGATCGGCGAGGCGTTGCCGATGTTGCCGCCGAGGGTGCCCTGGTTGCGAATCTGCAGCGAGGCGAAGCGGTGTAGCAGGTCGCCGAAGTCGGGGTATTCCTGGTTGAGTGCGCCGTAGCAGTCGGTGAGCGGGGTGGCGGCGCCGATTTCCAGATGGCTGGCGGTCTTGTCGATGCGCTTGAGTTCGGCGACGTGGCCGACGTAGATCATCACTGGCAGGGTCTTGTGGAACTGGGTGACTTCCAGCGCCAGGTCGGTGCCACCGGCCAGCAGGCGGGCTTCAGGGTGCGAGCTGTACAGGTCGGCCAGGTCGGCCACGGTCAGTGGCACCAGGCAGCGCTTGTCACCACTGTTGAGCTCGCCGGTCTGGGTCGGGGCGATAGCCTTGAGGCGGGCGATGGTCTGCCCCTGCTGGGCGTCGAACTGGTCGCGGCAGGGCAGGCGGCAGCTTTGCTCGGCGGCGTCGAGGATCGGGCGGTAACCGGTGCAACGGCACAGGTTGCCGGCCAGAGCTTCCTGGGCCTGGTGCAGGTCGGCGCCCTGGCTGTTCTTCTGCAGGGCGAACAGCGACATGACGAAACCGGGGGTGCAGAAGCCGCATTGCGAGCCATGGCAATCGGCCATAGCCTGCTGCACGCTGTGCAGTTGGCCGTTGTGCTTGAGGCCTTCGACGCTGATCAGTTGCTTGCCGTGCAAGGAGGAAACGAAGGTCAGGCAGGAGTTCAGGCTGCGGTAGCGCAGGCTGTCCTCGCCCTGTTCATCCTGGACAAGCTCGCCGACCACCACGGTGCAAGCGCCGCAGTCGCCACTGGCGCAGCCTTCCTTGGTGCCGGGTTTGCCCAGGTGCTCACGCAGGTACTGCAGCACCGTCATGTTCGGGTCCAGGGCATGCTCACTACGCAACTCCTGGTTGACGAGAAACTGGATCACGGGGATGGCCTCGCAATGGTTTTATTGTTGTTGGGCGGACAATAAGCAGACCTGTCGCAGTGGTCAATATTTTTCTGACTCAAAGGTCAGGAAATTGCGTATGTCGATGCCCAGCCGAATTCAGTGCCCCTATCACAAGCATAGATCGCGCCGTGTGGCCGGCTGCCTGGCGGGCCAAATAAAGCGCCATGCCCCTCTGCGCGTGCGCTGGGCAAGTGCGCTACAATCGCTCCCTTGTGCCCAGTTCAATGATTTTGAAGGAAAACCATGACGTTCAAGGCGCCGGACAGCCTCTCCGAGCAGATTGCCGATTACCTGGCCGAACGCATCATTCGCGGCGAGCTTGCGCCCGGTGAGCGGATCCAGGAGCAGAAGGTCACCCAGGCCCTCAGCGTCAGCCGCGGCTCGGTGCGCGAAGCGTTATTGATCCTCGAACGTCGCCATCTGGTCGCGATCTTGCCGCGACGTGGCGCCCATGTCACCGAACTGGACGAGCGTAGCGTGCGCAGCCTGTGCACTCTGATGGGCGAGTTCTACATCCTGCTGGGCAACGCCGTTGCCCAGAAATGGCGCCTGGAAGCCGACCTGCGCCCGTTTCTGGACATCCAGCAGCGCCTGCAGCAGGCACGCGATCATCAGGACATCAAGGTGTTCGTCGCCGAGAGCTTCGCGGTGATGCGCGCTGCTTACCCCTTCGCCGACAACCCTTATCTGCAGGAAACCGTGGAAAACCTGCAGCCGGCCATGAGTCGTGCCTACTACCTGGCCCTGGATCAGCGCCAGGCCAACATGGACGACTACCTCGACCTGTTCGCCCGCCTGCTCGAAGCCGTGGTTGCCCGTGACCTGTCGCGCATCCGCGAGGTGCTCACCGCCTATGGCCAGCGCAGCTGCGAACTGGTGCTGGCGGCGCTGGCCCGAGGCTGACCGATGCGCCTGAAGTGCATTCGCCTGGCCGGGTTCAAGTCGTTTGTCGACCCGACCACGGTCAACTTCCCCAGCAACATGGCGGCCGTGGTCGGGCCCAACGGCTGCGGCAAGTCCAACATCATCGACGCGGTGCGCTGGGTGATGGGCGAGAGTTCGGCGAAGAACCTGCGCGGCGAGTCGATGACCGACGTCATCTTCAATGGCTCCACCAGCCGTAAGCCGGTGAGCCAGGCCAGTATCGAACTGGTGTTCGACAACAGCGAAACCACCTTGCTGGGTGAATATGCCGCGTATGCGGAGATTTCCATTCGCCGCAAGGTCACCCGCGACGGGCAGAACAGCTATTACCTGAACGGCACCAAATGCCGCCGTCGGGACATCACCGACATCTTCCTCGGCACCGGCCTGGGCCCGCGCAGCTACTCGATCATCGAGCAGGGCATGATCTCCAAGCTGATCGAAGCCAAGCCCGAAGAGTTGCGCAACTTCATCGAAGAGGCGGCCGGCATCTCCAAGTACAAGGAGCGCCGCCGCGAGACCGAGAGTCGCATCCGTCGCACCCAGGAGAACCTGGCGCGGCTGACCGACCTGCGCGAAGAGCTGGAACGCCAGCTCGAACGCCTGCACCGTCAGGCCCAGGCCGCCGAGAAGTATCGCGAATACAAGGCCCAGGAACGCCAGCTCAAGGCGCGCCTGTCGGCATTGCGCTGGCGCGACCTGGACGAGCGTGTGCGCCAGCGCGAGACGGCCATCGGCGATCAGGACATTGCCCATGAGGCGCTGGTTGCCGAGCAGCGCAATGCCGATGCCAGCATCGAGCGCCTGCGTGACGGCCACCATGAGTTATCTGAACGTTTCAACCAGGTACAGGGCCGCTTCTATTCGGTGGCCGGTGATATCGCCCGGGTAGAGCAGAGCATCCAGCACGGCCAGCAGCGCCTGCGCCAGTTGCAGGACGACTTCAAGGAAGCCGAGCGCACCCGTCAGGAAACCGAATCCCACCTGGGCCATGACCGCACCCTGCTGGCCACCCTGGGTGAAGAGCTGGCCGTGCTCGAGCCGGAGCAGGAACTGACCCTGGCCGCCGCCGAAGAGTCCGCCGCTACCCTCGAAGAGGCCGAACTGGGCATGCACGGCTGGCAGGAGCAGTGGGACGGCTTCAATACCCGCTCTGCCGAGCCACGGCGTCAGGCCGAAGTACAGCAGGCGCGCCTGCAGCAGCTGGAAACCAGCCTGGAGCGCCTGGCCGATCGACAGCGCAAGCTGGTCGAGGAAGGCGAGCAACTGGGTGTGGAGCCACAGGATGCCACTCTGATCGATCTCTCCGAGCAACTGGCCAGCAGCGAGATGCTGCTCGAAGAGTTGCAGTTGTCGGAGGAACAGGTAGTCGAGCGCCTGGAAAGCGTGCGCGAGCAACTGCAGCAAGCCACCCATGCCCAACAACAGCAACAGGGTGACCTGCAACGCCTCGGCGGCCGCCTGGCTTCGCTGGAGGCGCTGCAGCAGGCTGCGCTAGAGCCGGGCGTCGGCGCCGCCGACTGGCTGCGCGAGCAAGGCCTGGAGCAGCGCCCGCGCCTGGCGGAGGGCCTGCGCGTGGAGCCGGGTTGGGAGCTGGCGGTGGAAACCGTGCTCGGTGCCGATCTGCAGGCCGTGCTGCTGGATGATTTTGCCGGGCTGGACTTCAGCGGCCTGGAGCAGGGCGAGCTACGCCTGTTGCTGGCAGCTGGTGACAGTGAGCGTCTGCCCGGCAGCCTGCTCGACAAGGTCGAAGGGCACATCGACCTGGCTCCGTGGCTGGGCCGGGTACAGCCGGTCGAAGACCTTGCCGAGGCCCTGGCACGGCGCGCCGCATTGGCTGAAGGGCAGAGCCTGGTCAGCCGGGATGGCTACTGGGTTGGCCGCCATTTCCTGCGCGTCAGCCGGGGTGGCGAGGCCCAAGGTGGCGTGCTTGCCCGTGGCCAGGAAATCGAGCGCCTGGGTCAGGAACAGCTTGAGCTTGAAGCAGCGCTGGAGCAGCTGGACCAGCAGCTTCAGGCAACCCGCGAGCAGCAGCTCGAGCTGGAGGAGCAGCGTGAACAGCTGCGCCGCCGCACTCAGGATGAAAGCCGCCAGCATGGCGAGCTCAAGGCCAGCCTCTCCGCTGGCCGCGCCCGCGCCGAGCAGGTGGAGCTACGTCGCCGTCGCTTGCAGGAAGAACTGATCGAGCTTCAGGAGCAGCGAGCCCTGGAGCAGGAGCAGCTGGGCGAGGCGCGCTTGGTGCTGCAGGAGGCTCTGGACCTGATGGCCCAGGACACCGAGCAGCGCGAAAAGCTGATGGCGCGCCGCGACACCCTGCGCGAAGGCCTCGATCGTATCCGCCAGGAGGCCCGTCAGCACAAGGGCCACGCCCACCAGCTGGCCGTACGCCTGGGTTCGCTGCGTGCGCAGCACGACTCCACCCGTCAGGCCCTGGAGCGCCTGGAGCAGCAGGCGGCACGCCTGAGCGAGCGCCAGGAGCAGCTGAGCCTGAACCTCGAAGAAGGTGAGGCGCCGCTCGAAGAGCTGCGCCTGAAGCTCGAAGAGTTGCTGGAGCGGCGCATGAGCGTCGACGAAGAAATGCGCCTGGCACGCCTGCACATGGATGAGGCCGATCGCGCACTGCGCGATGCCGAAAAGCGCCGCACCCAAGCCGAACAGCAAGCCCAGTTGTTGCGCGGTCAACTGGAACAGATGCGCTTGGAGAGCCAGGGATTGGATATCCGCCGCAAAACGCTGCAGGAACAATTGCTGGCCGACGGCTACGATTTGCAGGGCGTGCTCGCCACCGTCGAGGCCGATGCCAGCGAGCAGGGCACCGAGCAGGAACTGGAGCAGGTCGAAGGCCGCATCCAGCGCCTGGGTGCGATCAACCTGGCCGCCATCGAGGAGTACGAACAACAGTCCGAGCGCAAGCGTTACCTGGACGCCCAGGATGCCGACCTGGTCGAGGCTCTGGAGACCCTGGAAAACGTAATCCGCAAGATCGACAAGGAGACCCGCAACCGCTTCAAGGATACCTTTGATCAGATAAATGCCGGATTACAGGCACTTTTTCCAAAAGTTTTCGGTGGTGGCAGCGCTTATCTGGAACTGACGGGCGAAGATCTACTCGATACAGGGGTGACGATCATGGCGCGTCCGCCGGGCAAGAAGAACAGCACCATCCATCTGCTGTCCGGCGGCGAGAAGGCACTGACCGCATTGGCGCTGGTGTTTGCCATCTTCAAGTTGAACCCCGCACCGTTCTGCATGCTCGACGAGGTCGATGCGCCGCTGGACGATGCCAACGTCGGGCGGTACGCCCGGCTGGTCAAGGAAATGAGTGAGAGCGTGCAGTTCATCTACATCACCCATAACAAGATTGCCATGGAGATGGCGGATCAATTGATGGGGGTGACCATGCACGAGCCCGGTTGCTCACGTCTTGTTGCAGTTGATGTGGAGGAGGCCCTGGCCATGGTAGACGCCTGATGAGCGAAGATAGGGCGAAAACTGTAGGCAAATGCCCCTGTCATGTGCGACAGACGGTGTAAAGTTGTCTTTGGTCGTGCTAGCTTAATGTCACTCGTTTTTTGCGTGGGTAAAACGCCTGTCAGAACATAGAGTTGGCGCCACGTGTTAAAGGGCTTTGAACCCTTTGTTTTCAAGCATATTTTTATAGAGGCACGGGATTACATGGAAATCGGTCTGCGCGAGTGGCTGATCGTCATCGGCGTCATTGTCATCGCCGGTATTCTTTTCGACGGCTGGCGCCGCATGCGCGGCGGAAAAGGCAAGCTGAAATTCCGTCTGGATCGCAGTTATTCCAACCTGCCGGACGAGGAGGGCAACGCTGAAGTGCTCGGCCCGTCGCGGGTGCTGGATGCCCAGAAGGAGCCTGAACTGGACGAGGCCGACCTGCCGTCGCTCAGTGCACCGGCGCGTGAGCGCGAACGTGAGCGCGAGCCGAAGCCGGCCAAGGCCAGCAAGCGCGGTAAGCGCCCGGCAGAAGCGCAGCAGCAGGGCGACCTGAACCTGGCTGCCGAGCCGCGTGAACCCGACCTGTTCGCCGATGCCGACGAAGATTTCGCCGCCGACAATACCCGCAGCAGCGGCTTTGCTGCCACCGGCAATGCAACCAAGGAGTTGCCACCGGTCGAGGAAGTGCTGGTGATCAGCGTGATTTCCCGCGACGAAGGCGGCTTCAAGGGACCGGCCCTGCTGCAGAACATCCTTGAAAGCGGCCTGCGTTTCGGCGAGATGGACATCTTCCACCGCCACGAAAGCATGGCCGGTCACGGTGAAGTGCTGTTCTCCATGGCCAACGCGGTCAAGCCGGGCATCTTCGACCTGGACGACATCGACCACTTCAGCACCCGTGCCGTGAGCTTCTTCCTCGGCCTGCCAGGCCCACGTCATCCGAAACAGGCCTTCGATGTGATGGTGGCGGCTGCGCGCAAGCTGGCCCACGAGCTGAATGGCGAACTGAAGGACGACCAGCGCAGCGTGCTGACCGCCCAGACCATCGAGCACTACCGCCAGCGCATCGTCGAGTTCGAGCGCCGTGCGCTGACCCAGAAACGCTGATGTGCCCAAGTGGGCGGACCTGGCCTCGGTCTCGCCCACCCTGTTTCAAGCGCAAGAGCAGCCCTGGGCTGCTCTTTTGCTTTGCAAGAGAACCTGAAAAATGACCGCCGAAACCCGAATCCACGCACTGCGCGCCGAACTCGACCAGCACAACTACCGCTACTACGTGCTCGACGAGCCGAGCGTGCCCGATGCCGAATACGACCGCCTGTTCAACGAACTCAAGGCGCTCGAAGCCGAGCACCCGCACCTGGTGACCCCCGACTCGCCCACCCAGCGTGTCGGCGGCACTGCCTTGGCAGCCTTCAGTCAGGTACGTCATGAAGTGCCGATGCTCAGCCTGGGTAATGCCTTCGAGGAAGGCGACCTGCGCGAGTTCGGCCGCCGGGTGGTCGAGGGGCTTGACCAGCCTGGCGCGGTGGACTTCAGCTGCGAGCCGAAACTCGATGGCCTGGCGGTGAGCCTGCTGTACCGTGACGGCCAGTTGGTGCAGGGTGCCACCCGTGGCGACGGCACCACCGGCGAGGACATCAGCGCCAACGTGCGCACCGTGCGCAACATCCCGCTGAAGCTGCAGGGCGAAGGCTGGCCCGCCGTGCTTGAAGTGCGCGGTGAGGTGTACATGAGCAAGGCCGGTTTCGACCGCCTCAATGCTGCCCAGGCTGAAGCGGGCGGCAAGACCTTCGCCAACCCGCGCAACGCCGCTGCCGGCAGCCTGCGCCAGCTGGATTCGAAGATCACCGCCAGCCGCCCGCTGGAATTCTGCTGCTACGGCGTCGGGCAGGTTTCCGAGAGCATCGGCGAAAGCCACATCGGCATCCTTGAGCAACTCAAGCAGTGGGGGCTGCCGATCAGTCGCGAGCTCAGGCATGCGGCCGGTATTGAAGAGTGCCTGGCCTACTACCGAGACATTGCCGAGCGGCGCAACAGCCTGCCGTATGAAATCGACGGCGTGGTGTTCAAGGTCAACAGCCTGGCTGCCCAGCGCGAGCTGGGTTTCCGCGCGCGTGAGCCGCGTTGGGCCATTGCCCACAAGTTCCCGGCCATGGAAGAGCTCACCGAAGTGCTGGACGTGGAATTCCAGGTCGGCCGTACCGGCGCGGTCACGCCCGTGGCGCGCCTGAAGCCGGTCAAAGTGGCAGGTGTGACGGTGTCCAATGCCACCCTGCACAACATGGACGAAATCGCCCGGCTGGGGCTGCGCATCGGTGACACGGTGATCATCCGCCGTGCCGGTGACGTGATCCCGCAGGTCATGCAGGTGGTACTTGAGCGCCGTCCCGAAGATGCGCGCCCGGTACTGGTGCCGAGCGAATGCCCGGTCTGTGGCTCGCAGGTCGAGCGAACCCAGCTGGTCAAGCGCAGCAAGGGCAAGGAAACCACCAGTGAAGGTGCCGTGTACCGCTGCGTCGGCCGCTTGGCCTGCGCTGCCCAGCTCAAGCAGGCGATCATTCATTACGTCTCGCGCCGCGCCATGGACATCGATGGCCTGGGCGAGAAAAGCGTCGAGCAACTGGTGGATGAAGGCCTGATCAGCTCGCCGGCCGACCTGTACAGGCTGGAATTCGATCAGATCGTCGGCCTGGAGGGCTTTGCCGAGGTTTCCAGCAAGAAGCTGCTGGACGCCATCGAAGCCAGCAAGCGCCCGAGCCTGGCGCGCTTCATCTACGCCTTGGGCATACCGGATGTCGGCGAGGAGACCGCCAAGGTCCTGGCCCGCTCGCTGGGCAGCCTGGCCCGCGTGCAGCAGGCGCTGCCGCAGGTGCTGACCTACCTGCCGGACATCGGCCTGGAAGTTGCCTACGAGATCCACAACTTCTTTGAGGACGAGCACAACCGCAAGGTCATCGAGCAGTTGCTGGCCTGTGGCATGCAGCTGCAGGATGAAGGCGAGTTGGCTGCCGAGTTCGCCGCCAGCACGACCCTTGCCGGCATGATCGCCAAGCTGGACATCGCCTCGGTCGGCCCGACCGGTGCCGAGAAGCTGGTCGCCAAGCTCGACAGCCTGGACAAGATCATCGCTGCGGACGGCATCGACCTGCGCCAGGCCCTGGCGGCGAAGCAGGCCGATGCGGTGCGCGAGTTCTTCAAGGATGAGGCCAACCAAAAGCTGGCCCGAGATATCGAAGCCCAGCTGTTGGCCTTCGGTATGCACTGGAGCAGCGAGAAGAAGGTGGCCGAAGGCCTGCCACTTGCTGGCCAGACGTGGGTACTGACGGGGTCCCTGGAGCGCTTCAGCCGCGACATCGCCAAGGAGAAGCTGGAGGGGCTAGGCGCCAAGGTGGCCGGCTCCGTCTCTGGCAAGACCCACTGTGTGGTGGCTGGCCCTGGTGCGGGTTCCAAGCTGGCCAAGGCCAGTGAGCTTGGGGTGAAGGTGCTGGATGAAGAGGCTTTCGTAGCCTTCCTGGCGGAGCAGGGCATCACTGTCTGACCTTTTGCGGCCGCTCCTACAGGCATATGAGGTGCCTGTGGGGGTGGGTTTACCCGCGAAGAGGCAGGCCCTGCCATGCGCAACTCTGACAAGTCATTGAGAAATGATGACTTTTTCTCACCCTAGAGGTTGTATCTTCGCCCCAGACCGGTACAATGGCGCGGCTCGCTGCTTGGCGAGCTGTGTAGTGGTGGCCCCATCGGTCCCCCCGCATTGATTACCCGTTAACCTGGTCAGGCCCGGAAGGGAGCAGCCATAGCGGGAACATCGAGTGCCGGGGTGTGGCTGGTGGGGACGCCTCCATTTTCGGGGTTTGAAAAAAATCATTCGGCCCTGCGCATCACCTCTTCCATCTTTTGATCGCTGCTTACAGCTGTCGCATGATCCAGGTGCCGACAACGATCACGATCAACGAAAACCCTGCTCCCATGCCAAAAGGTATCAGCACTTCCCAAGGGGAGGCGTTTCTGGCTTTGCGCATGTCTTCTTGCAGTGCCTCGATCTCAAGGTACATTTCCTCGCGTATTTCCTGAATGGAGCGTCGCATGGTTGTTCCTCTGGGTGATTATTTGATCAGAAGGCTGATGATTCCGCTCAGGGCTGCCAATGTGGTGGAACCGACGATGAAGGGATAACAGAAGGTCTCACGGTTGAGCTTGTTCACTTCGGCAGTAAATTTTCGGGCTTCAGCGCTGAGCCTCTGTTTTTCGATCAGTAATTTGTCGAGTTCCAGATTGTCACGGTCGTCCTGACGCATGAGGCTTCCTTTTGCAATAGCGAAAAGCGTGTGCGGCTATTTTGTTCTGTTTCCTTGCCTAGGGAAATCGTTCGTTTCAGATGTCGCTGTAGTTTCTGTGGACTTAAAACCTCGGTAACTCAAGGGCTGCAGTGCTCACGGGAAGTTTTCCTGGGACAAAAAGAGAAATCTCCTACAAGCATTCATCTCCTGAAGAATTATCCAACGCAACTTGTCGCCACCCGTCTGATTGTCCCTGGGAAGCCCGCCCTTTAGCATTTTGTGGTCGCTGTCGGTTCGGCGATCGGGTGTGGAAGCCCAGCAAGTACACTGGCGGTTGTCGTTATGGCAGCTGTGCGCGGGAGGTATTCGTACCTGCCGGGTTTGCCGTGTACCTGGTCTTCCACCCCGTGTACAGCTGCCACCCTTCTGCGTGGAAGCAAAAGGAGCGCAGCACAATCAACACGGAGCTGTTATGGAAAAGATTGTTCCAGACCCACCCCATAACCTTGACTTTAAACCAGGCAAAGTCCTGTCACAGGCCATCAGCGAGAGCATTGTCCCGATGGAATATGTGCTGAAGGTTGGATTTCCATCCGGCTCAAGGCTGAACCACCGAAATCTCCTCTGAATACCCCACTGCCCCATACCTCTGAACAATCCTGTCGATTTCCCCCAACTGCTTCATCCGCACCAGGGCGCGCAAAACCCCCTGGGTCGGTATCGCCGGATCATTCCTCACCATGCACCCCAGCGCCTGTTCCTCCAGCACGGCCTGCACCTGCAGCCGCTGCCCGGCCGGCAAACCCTGGTTGAACCACTGCAATGACAGCTCATTGCTCACCGCATGCTGATACCGCCCGACCTGCAACTTCTGCAGCGCCAGTTGCTGGCTGCGGCTGTCCTCCCGCAGCAGGCGCCCCTGGGCAAACAGCGGCTCCAAGGTGCCGTAGGCATACCCCAGCACCGTGCCGATCGCCTGCGGTGGCAGTTGTTCAGGGCGAGCAGGGGTGGCGTCGCCAGGCCGCCCGACCAGCACGTCGCGCTGCAGAATCAACGGAATGCTCCAGACGAAATTCCCCGGCCGATCATTGAACCACTGGCTGCTCACATAGCAGCGCACATCGATGTCACCCGCATCCATTGCCTGTTGCAGGCGCAGGCGGGCCATCACGTGGTACTCCGGGCGCACGCCGGCCTCCCGGGCCAGTGCCTGGATCAGGTCGAATACCAGGCCCTCCACCGGCTGGTCGCCTTCGACCCGTACCAGTGGCATGCTCCAGCTCTCGGCCACGGAAAAGCGCAGCACCGGGAGGTCCGCCAGGCTGTGGGTGGTCCAGAGCAATAGCAGGGCCAGCAAACGTCGCAATGCACATCCTCCTTGAACAGCGCGCCAGTTGCTTAGCTTAGACGAGCCGTGCAGGGTGCAATTTTGCCCCCGCTCCGCTAGCATTAGCGATCTTCCGCTCGATCAGGCTGCGATGGTTTTTCGATGAGTTATCAGGTTCTTGCACGTAAATGGCGTCCGCGCTCGTTCCGCGAAATGGTCGGCCAGACCCATGTGCTCAAGGCCTTGATCAATGCCTTGGACAACCAGCGCCTGCACCACGCCTACCTGTTCACCGGTACGCGGGGTGTGGGCAAGACCACCATTGCGCGAATCATCGCCAAATGCCTCAACTGCGAGACCGGCATCACCTCCACGCCCTGTGGCACCTGTTCGGTATGCCGGGAGATCGACGAGGGCCGCTTCGTCGACCTGATCGAGATCGACGCCGCGAGCCGCACCAAGGTCGAGGACACCCGCGAACTGCTCGATAACGTGCAGTACGCGCCAAGCCGTGGGCGCTTCAAGGTCTACCTGATCGACGAAGTGCACATGCTCTCCACCCACTCGTTCAACGCCTTGCTCAAGACGCTGGAAGAGCCGCCGCCCTACGTCAAGTTCATCCTTGCCACCACCGACCCGCAGAAGCTGCCGGCGACCATCCTGTCGCGCTGCTTGCAGTTCTCGCTGAAGAACATGAGCCCGGAGCGGGTGGTCGAGCATCTGAGCCACGTGCTGCAGGCCGAGAACGTGCCGTTCGAGCCGGATGCCCTGTGGCTGCTCGGCCGTGCGGCCGATGGTTCGATGCGGGACGCCATGAGCCTGACCGATCAGGCCATCGCCTTCGGCGAGGGCAAGGTATTGGCCGCCGATGTGCGCGCCATGCTCGGCAGCCTCGATCATGGCCAGGTCTATGGCGTGCTGCAGGCGCTGCTCGAAGGTGATGCGCGGGCGCTGCTCGAAGCCGTGCGCAACCTGGCCGAGCAGGGGCCGGACTGGAGCGGCGTGCTGGCCGAAATGCTCAATGTGCTGCACCGCGTGGCCATTGCCCAGGCGCTGCCCGAGGCGGTCGACAACGGCCAGGGCGATCGCGACCGGGTGTTGGCGCTGGCCTCGGCATTACCGGCCGAAGATGTGCAGTTCTACTACCAGATGGGCCTGATCGGGCGCCGCGACCTGCCGTTGGCGCCGGACCCGAGGGGCGGTTTCGAAATGGTCCTGTTGCGCATGCTGGCGTTCCGCCCGGCAGATACCGACGATGCGCCGAAACCGGTGCTAAAGCCAGTGGGGATCAGCCAGGCCACAGCTGATCCGGCAACCCCGGTGGCAGCGCCAGCCGTTGCTGTCGAGGCGCCCGCCGTTGAGCCGCCGCAGCCTGCGCCCGTGGCGCCGGCCCCGCAGGCTGAGGCCGCAGCGGTTGTGGAGCCAGAGCCTGAACCAGAGCCAGAAGTTGCCGCGCCTGAGCCGGTGGTGGAGGAGGTCATCGACCTGCCCTGGGAGGAGCCTGCTGCTGCGCCTGCGCCCGAGCCAGCACCCGCTCCGGTTGCAGCCTCGCAGAACGCCCAGCCGGCCTACGACGAGCCGCCCTTCGACCCGTCCGCCTACGCTTCGGCTGGCATGGACCGCGACGACGAGCCGCCCATGGATGAGGACTACTACGGTGGCGAAAGCGACCCGGTAGGCTTCAGCTACCTCGACGAGCTGGCCGAACACGTTCAGGAGGAAGCACCTGCCGCCGCCCCCGAGCCACTGCCGGCTGCTCAGCCCGCGACCGGCCTGGCCCTGCAATGGCTGGAATTATTCCCACAGTTGCCTGTGTCCGGCATGACAGGCAACATCGCTGCAAACTGTACGCTGATGGCCGCCGACGGCGACGACTGGCTGCTGCACCTGGACCCAGGCCAGGGCGCGCTGTTCAATACCACCCAGCAACGCCGGCTGAACGAGGCGCTCAACCAGCACCTGGGGCGCACCCTGAACCTGCGGATCGAGCTGATTCGCCCCGAGCAGGAGACCCCGGCCCAGGCAGCCTCACGCAAGCGTGCCGAGCGCCAGCAGGACGCGGTGCTGTCGATCGAGCAGGATCCGTTGATCCAGCAGATGATCAAGCAGTTCGGTGCCACGGTGCGACAGGATACTATTGAGCCTGTAGACGCCCTGGTCAGCCAGGGCCAGTAATCGATAACCATGCGGCCGGCCCCTCGCCGGGCCGCATCACATGACCCAATCGAGGTATACCCCCATGATGAAAGGTGGCATGGCCGGCCTGATGAAGCAGGCCCAGCAGATGCAAGAAAAGATGCAGAAGATGCAGGAAGAGCTGGCCAACGCCGAAGTCACCGGCCAGTCCGGTGGCGGCCTGGTGAGCGTGGTGATGACCGGTCGTCACGACGTCAAGCGTGTCAGCATCGACCAGAGCCTGATGTCGACCGACGAGGACGACAAGGAAGTGCTGGAAGACCTGATCGCCGCTGCGCTGAACGACGCTGTGCGCAAGATCGAGCAGAACAGCCAGGACAAGATGGGCAACATGACCGCTGGCATGCAATTGCCGCCGGGCTTCAAGATGCCGTTCTAAGGCATCGCGTTGCACAGAGCCGCCGCTGGGTAACCGCGGCGGCTTTTTTTTGCCTGTGCAAATGGCTCGCTCACAGGGTCTACTGATTTGACGCCCATGCCTGCGCTGGGTATAAACCGCCTCTCATTGATTTATCAGGCATTTCCCATGAGCTTCAGCCCCCTGATCCGCCAACTGATCGACGCCCTGCGCACCCTCCCGGGCGTCGGCCAGAAAACCGCCCAGCGCATGGCCCTGCAGCTGCTCGAGCGTGACCGCAGCGGCGGCCTGCGCCTGGCCCAGGCGTTGAGCCAGGCCATGGAAGGGGTAGGGCACTGCCGCCAGTGCCGGACCCTGACCGAGCAGGAGCTGTGCCCGCAGTGCAGCGACCCGCGCCGTGACGACACGCAGCTGTGCGTGGTGGAAGGGCCGATGGATGTGTATGCGGTGGAGCAGACTGGCTATCGCGGGCGTTACTTCGTGCTCAAGGGGCACCTGTCGCCGCTCGATGGCCTGGGGCCTGAGGCGATCGGAGTGCCGCAGTTGATGGCGCGGATCGAAGAGCAGGGCAGCTTTACCGAGGTGATCTTGGCGACCAACCCGACCGTGGAGGGTGAGGCGACGGCACATTACATCGCCCAGTTGCTGAACGAGAAAGGGCTGGTGGCGTCGCGTATTGCCCATGGCGTGCCGTTGGGCGGGGAGTTGGAGCTGGTGGATGGCGGCACCCTGGCCCACGCTTTTGCCGGGCGCAAGCCAATCTCGCTTTGAGTCACAGGGGCCGCAAAGCGGCCCCAATCAGAAACTCAGTACTCGCTCAGGGAAAACTCGGTCAGGCAGAAGGTCGGCACCCCGGCCGCCTGCAGCCGGCGCGAGCCATCCAGCTCCGGCAGATCGATGATCGCCGCCGCCTCGAATACCTGCGCCCCGGTGCGACGCACCAGGTTGGCGGCCGCCAGCAGGGTGCCACCGGTAGCAATCAGGTCATCGAAGATCAGCACCGAGTCGCCTTCGCACAGGCTGTCGGCATGCACTTCCAGGAACGCTTCGCCGTACTCGGTCTGGTAACCCTCGCTCAAGACGTCAGCCGGCAGCTTGCCCTGCTTGCGGAACAGGATCAGCGGCTTGTTCAGCTGGTGGGCGATGATCGAGCCGATCAGGAAGCCACGCGCATCCATGGCGCCGATGTGGCTGAACTCAGCCTCGACGTAACGCTCGATGAACTGGTCGGCCACGTAGCGCAGCCCGCGCGGCGACTGGAACAGCGGGGTGATGTCGCGGAAGATCACGCCGGGCTTGGGGAAGTCCACTACCGGGCGGATCAGGGCTTTGAGGTCGAAGGCGTCGCTGTGCATTGTTGCGGGTATCCTGGGAAAACGAATGCCCAAGTATACCCGCTAAACGCCGGCCTCAGGCCTCGATTGCACCACCGGCCAGCGCGCACAGCTGGATCGGGTCGAGGATGTGCACTTCCTTGCCTTCGGCGCGGATCAGGCCGTTCTGCTGGAAGCGGGTGAACACCCGCGACACGGTTTCTACCGCCAGGCCCAGGTAATTGCCGATCTCGTTGCGCGACATGCTCAGGCGGAACTGGTTGGCCGAGTAACCACGGGCGCGGAAGCGGGCGGACAGGTTGACCAGGAAGGTGGCGATGCGCTCGTCGGCGGTCTTCTTCGACAACAGCAGCATCATCTGCTGGTCGTCGCGAATTTCACGGCTCATCACCCGCATCAGCTGGCGGCGCAGCTGTGGCAGCTGAACGGAGAGCTCATCGAGGCGCTCGAAGGGGATTTCACAGACCGAGGTGGTTTCCTGGGCCTGGGCCGACACCGGGTAGGCCTCGGTGTCCATGCCGGACAGGCCGACCAGCTCGCTGGGCAGGTGGAAGCCGGTGATCTGTTCTTCGCCGCTGTCGCTCAGGCTGAAGGTCTTGAGGGCGCCGGAACGTACGGCATAAACCGAGCCGAAATTGTCACCCTGGCGGAACAGGAACTCGCCTTTTTTCAGCGGGCGCCCGCGTTTGACGATTTCATCCAGTGCATCCATGTCTTCCAGGTTGAGCGAAAGAGGCAGGCACAGGGGGGCCAGGCTGCAGTCCTTGCAATGGGCCTGGTTGTGGGCGCGCAGTTTGACTGGCTCGGACATTTGAATCGATCCTTGTGGGAAAGCACACATAAGTCGTAAGGGTAACTCACGACGAGGGTGTAGGCCAGTCTGCGCTACTTTGAAGCGAACTGGCGAAACCCCGGCGGGAAAATGCCGGGAGTCCTTGTCAGCCCATAGTGTGCCAGCCCCAGGGGGCATGTCCATGTGGTCGATTGACTCCGTAATCAGATTACCCGCGAGAAGCGCTGGCGGTTTTGCATCGCCAGGTAGGCATCGAACACCATGCACACCGAGCGCGCCAGCAGGCGCCCAGCAGGGAGGATGCGGATGCCCTTGACGTCCAGGCTGATCAGGCCATCGCGCTGCATGGTTTGCAGTTCGGGCCAAAGATCGTTGAAATAGCCGCGAAAATCGACGGTGAAGGCCGCTTCGATCGGCTCGAAGTCCAGTTCGAAATGGCAGATCAGCTGCTGGATCACGGCCCGCCGCAGGCGGTCGTCGTGGTTGCAGACCAGCCCGCGCTGGGTCGCCAGCTGGGCGTTGGACAGGCTGTCCTGGTAGGTGTTGAGGTCGCTGCTGTTCTGGCAGTACAGGTCGCCTATCTGGCTGATTGCCGATACCCCCAGGCCGATCAAGTCGCAATGGCCGTGGGTGGTATAGCCCTGGAAGTTACGCTGCAGGGTACCTTCTTCCTGGGCGATCGCCAGTTCGTCGTCGGGCAGGGCAAAGTGGTCCATGCCGATGTAGCGGTAGCCAGCGGCGGTTAGCTGTTCGATGGTGTTGTGCAGCATCTCGAGCTTCTCTGCCGGGGCCGGCAGGTCGTTGCTGTCGATGCGCCGCTGCGGCATGAAGCGCTCGGGCAGGTGGGCGTAGTTGAACACCGAGAGGCGATCGGGTTGCAGGCGGATCACTTCGTCGACGGTGCGGGCGAAGCCTTCCACGGTTTGTTTGGGCAAGCCGTAGATCAGGTCGAGGTTGATCGAGCGGAACTGCAGGGTGCGGGCTGCCTCGATCAGGGTGCGGGTCTGCTCCAGGCTCTGCAGGCGGTTGACCGCACGCTGCACGGCTGGGTCGAGGTCCTGCACGCCGAGGCTGACGCGGTTGAAGCCCAGTTCGCGGAGCAGGCCCATGGTCGACCAGTCGGCTTCGCGCGGGTCGATCTCGATGCCGTAGTCGCCGGAATCGTCATCCAGCAGGTTGAAGTGCTGGCGCAGGGTGGCCATCAGCTGGCGCAGTTCCACATGGCTGAGGAAGGTCGGTGTGCCGCCGCCGAAATGCAGCTGCTCAACGCGCTGTTTAGGGTCCAGGTGGCAGGCGATCAGCTGGATCTCCTGCTCCAGGCGCTGCAGGTAGGGCGCGGCGCGGCCACGGTCCTTGGTGATGACCTTGTTGCAGGCGCAGTAGTAGCAGATGTTGGCGCAGAACGGCACGTGCACGTACAGCGACAGCGGGCGCACGGCCCGGCGGCTCTCGCGCAGGGCGTGGAGCAGGTCGAACGAACCTACCTCGCTGTGCAGTTGCACCGCGGTCGGGTAGGAGGTGTAGCGTGGGCCGGCGAGATCGTAGCGACGGATCAGGTCGGCATCCCAACGTAGGTCGGCGAGCATGTGGGCGGTCCCCGGATGATGCAGCAGTGTCCGGAGTCTATGGCCGTCTGTAGGAAACTGTGTTGATTTGTATCAAGGCATACAGGGGCAGCAGAGCAGACCCCGTCAGTGGCCCATGAGCCAATGCTGGTGCGGGCCGGGCAAGGTCCAGATACCGAACAGGATCACCAGTACCCCGCCAGCCATGCGCACACTGCGCCGTCTCAACAAGGCGTTTACCCGCTCTGCCGCCAGCCCCGTGGCCAGCAGGATCGGCCAGGTACCCAACCCGAATGCCAGCATCAGCGCCGCGCTGTAGCCCGCATTGCCTTGGCTGGCCGCCCACAGCAAGGTGCTGTACACCAGGCCACATGGCAGCCAGCCCCACAGCGCCCCCAGCAGCAGTGCGCGGGGTATGCTGGACACTGGCATCAGGCGCGAGGCGGCCGGCTGGATATGCCGCCACAGCCCTCGGCCCAGCGCTTCGATGCGGGTCAGCCCGCTCCACCAGCCGGCCAGGTACAAGCCCATGGCGATCAGCAGCAACGCAGCCACCACGCGCAAGGCCATGGCCGCCGGGCTGCTGGCCAGGGCCCAGCCCGCCAGGCCCAGCAGCAGGCCAGCGCAGGCATAGCTGAGGATGCGCCCCAGGTTGTAGGCCATCAGCAGGCGCAGGCGCCTGCCGCGTTGCTCGGGGGGAATGGCCAGGGTCAGTGCGCCCATCAGGCCGCCGCACATGCCCAGGCAATGCCCGCCGCCGAGCAGGCCAAGCACCAGTGCCGAGCCGAGCAGGGGAAGCAGGTCAGGCACGGGGTGGTGTTTCCTTGTCGTCTGGCGTTGCGCTTTCTTCGGGTTTGACGGCCGCCTGGTGGCGCGGGTCCTGATCATCGAAGAGAATGCTGTGGGCCGGGCCTTCAAGGTCGTCGTACTGGCCGCTGTCCACTGCCCAGAAGAAGATGTATACCGCCACGCCAACCAACAGCAGGGCGGCAGGAATCATCACATAGAGGGCGGGCATGGCGACTTCCTTCCGTAAGCGGCTGTGTCGTTCGCGGGCAAGCCAGCAGATGCAGGCAAGCGGGTTAGACGCAGGGCATTGAGCACCACGATCAGCGAGCTGACCGACATGCCGATGGCCGCCCATACCGGGGTGATCCAGCCAAGCGCGGCAAACGGCAACATGAGGCCATTATACAGGGTCGCCCAGAGCAGGTTCTCGAGGATGTTGCGGCGGGTGCGGCGGGCCAGGTCGAAGGCTTGTACCAGTGCCTGCAGGCGGTTGGACAGCAGTACCGCGTCGGCGCTGGTCTTGGCAAGGTCCGTGGCGCTGCCCATAGCGATGCTGATGTCGGCAGCGGCCAGCACTGGCACATCGTTGACCCCGTCGCCGAGCATCAGCACCTTGCGCCCGGAGGCCTGCAGAGCCTTGAGGCGGTCCAGCTTGTCATCCGGGCGCAGGCCGCCGATGGCCTGGTCGATGCCCAATTGCGCGGCCACCTCGGCGACCATCGGCGAACTGTCGCCAGATAGCAACAAAGTGCGCCAGCCGCGTGCCTGGCAGGCCGCGAGCAGGGCCGGGGCGTCTTCGCGCAGGCGATCATCGAGGCCGAACCAGGCCAGCGGGCCCTGGCGGTCGCCCAGCAGCAGCCACTGGCCGCGAGGTTCCGGCACGGTGGGGATTTCGGCGCCACTCAAGGCGCAGACGAACGTGGCCTGGCCGATGCGTAGCGGCTGGCCGTCGACTCTGCCTTCAAGGCCGAGCCCGGGGACGGTCTGCACGTCGTCGGCGGGGGCGGCGGTGCGGCCAAAGGCGCGTGCAATCGGGTGCTCGGAGCGGTTCTCGAGGGCGGCGGCGAGGGCCAGGCAGCGGTCGGCCGGCAGGGCCGCCAGTGGGCGGATGCTGCGCAGGGTCAGGCGGCCTTCGGTGAGGGTGCCGGTCTTGTCGAAAATCACCGTGTCGATCTGGTTCAGGCCCTCAAGCACATGGCCGCGGGTCACCAGCAGGCCAAGCTTGTGCAGGGTGCCGGTGGCGGCCGTGAGCGCGGTCGGGGTGGCCAGCGAGAGGGCGCACGGGCAGGTCGCCACCAGCATGGCCAGAACGATCCAGAAGGCCCGTGTCGGGTCCAGGTACCACCACCACGCGCCGATGGCCACGGCGGCCAGCAGCGAGAACAGCAGGAAGAACTGCGAGGCGCGGTCGGCGATTTCCGCCAACCGGGGTTTCTCTGTCTGCGCGCGTTCAAGCAGGCGGACAATGGCGGACAGGCGCGAGTCATGGCCGAGGGCTTCGACTTCCACGCTCAGTGTGCTCTCGACGTTCAGCGTGCCGCCGGTGACGCGCTCGCCGGCCCGCCGTGGTTGTGGCAGGTACTCGCCGGTCAGCAGCGATTCGTCGACGCTGGAGCGCCCTTCGACGATGCGCCCGTCGGCCGGGATCACCGCGCCAGGCAGCACCTGCACGGTGTCGCCACTCTGCAGTTCACCGAGCAGGATGCGTTCGGCCCGCCCGTAGCTGTCCAGGCGCAGGCATGAGGCCGGTAGCAGGTTGACCAGCTGCGCGGTGGCAGCGGCCGTGCGTTCGCGGGCGCGGCGCTCGAGGTAGCGGCCCGTGAGCAGGAACAGGGCGAACATGCCGACGGTATCGAAATACAACTCGCCGCTACCGGTCACGGCCGTCCAGATGCCGGCGCCGAAGGCCAGGCCGATGGCCAGCGACACTGACACGTCCATGGTCAGATGGCGGGTGCGCAGGTCGCGCGCGGCGCCCTTGAAGAACGGTGCGCAGCTGTAGAACACGATGGGGATGGTCAGAAACAGCGCGACCCAGCGCAGGATCGTATGCATCTCTGGCGACAGGTCGATGTTGAATTCCGGCCAGGTGGCCATGGTCGCCATCATCGCCTGGAACCACAGCAGCCCGGCCACGCCTAGGCGGCGCAGGGCGCTGCGGTTCTCCCTGGCGAGCTGCTCGGCGGCCTGGTCGGGCTGGTACGGGTGAGCGGCGTAGCCGATCTGGCGCAGTTCGGCGAGCAGCCGGGACAGCGGCAGCTGCTGGTCGTACCAGTTGAGCAGCAGGCGGTGGTTGGACAGGTTCAGGCGGGCTTCGGCGACGCCGGGCAGGTTGCGCAGGTGCTTTTCGATCAACCAGCCGCAGGCGGCGCAGCTGATGCCCTCGACCAGCAAGGTCGCCTCGGAAAGGTCGCCGGCATGGCGGACGAAACGCTGCTGCACATCGCTGCGGTCGTATAGGGCCAGTTCGTCCTGCAGTTGTTTCGGCAGTGCCTCGGGGTTGGCGCTGCTGTCGCTGCGGTGCTGGTAGTAGTGCTCCAGACCGCCGGCGACGATGGACTCGGCCACCGCCTGGCAGCCGGGGCAGCAGAACTGCCGGGGCTCGCCGAGGACCACGGCGGTGAAGCGGCTGCCGGCGGGGACGGGCAGGGCGCAGTGGTAGCAAGGGGTGGGTTGGGTCATAAGGCAGGCACGGCTGGTGGGGCAGATGGCAATCCCTGTGGGGGCGGGCTTGCCTGCCCCCCTCAGCGAATGATGATGTGGCTACTGTTGGTGTTCGGCGCCCTGGAGCGCTTCATCGCCCAGCTGCAAGGTCACGCCATGTTCGACCTTCTCTTCCTCGAACAACCGCCATACATGATCGTCCTGGCTACCCAGCAGTTCCACGAACCGGCGCCCGTCGACCTTGTCATCCAGCTGCCCGACATAGCGCCCGGACTCCACCCGGCTGAGCAGCACCTTGCGGTCCTTGTCCGGCTGGGTTGGGGAGATCAGGTTCAGCTCCAGGTTCTGCGGGTCGCTGTTGCCTTTGAGGCGCACGTCCACCTCGCCGGTCAGCTCATCCAGGTGCACGCTGGCCTTGAGGTTGAGGGTCTGGGCCAGCAACTCACGGTCCAGCGAGCGGTTGATGCCTTTGCCGGCCTCGTAGTAGTTGTCGTTGACCAGGTTGTCCGGGTTGTGCACGGCAATGCTGACCATGGTCAGGCTCAGGCACACCGAGGTGGTCAGGATGCCGATGATGATCCAGGGCCAGAGGTGCTTGTACCAAGGGCTGGCGGCGGTGGCGGCAGGCATTGTCAGGGTTCTCTTTGTCAGCGGATCTGTGGGCCGATGAAGCGGCTCTTGGCTTCAACCTTGGCGGCGCTGTCGTCGGCGCTCTTGAGGATGAAGGTGATTTCGTTGGTGGTCGAGGGCAGCTTCTCTGGCGCGATCGACAGCTGTACCGGCAGGCTGACGATATCGCCGGCGGCCACGCGGATTTCGCGCTGGCCCTCCAGGCGCAGGTCGGGCAGGCCGGCGGCGTCCAGCACGTAGACGTGGTCGCGCTGGTCCTTGTTCATCACCTTGAGGCTGTACACGTTCTCGATCCGGCCCTGGGCGTTCTCGCGGTACAGCACGCGGTCCTTGCTGACGTCGAAGCCCACCAGCGAGCGGGTGGCGAAGGCGGTGCCCAGAGCGATGATCATCACCAGCAGCACCACCGCATAGCCGATCAGGCGTGGGCGCAGCATGTGGGTCTTCTGCCCCGAAAGGTTGTGCTCGGTGGTGTAGCTGATCAGCCCCTTGGGGTAGTTCATCTTGTCCATGATGCTGTCGCAGGCGTCGATGCACGCCGCGCAGCCGATGCACTCGATCTGCAGGCCGTCGCGGATGTCGATGCCGGTCGGGCAAACCTGCACGCACATGGTGCAGTCGATGCAGTCGCCCAGGCCCTTGGCCTTGTAGTCGATGTCCTTCTTGCGCGGGCCGCGGGTTTCGCCGCGGCGCGGGTCGTAGGAAACGATCAGGGTATCCTTGTCGAACATCACGCTCTGGAAACGCGCGTAGGGGCACATGTACACGCACACCTGCTCGCGCAGCCAGCCAGCGTTGCCGTAGGTAGCCAGGGTGAAGAAGCCGACCCAGAAGTAGGCCCAGCCATCGGCCTGGCCAGTGAAAAATTCGGTAAGCAGTTCGCGGATCGGCGAGAAGTAGCCGACGAAGGTCATGCCGGTGACGAAGCCGATCAGCAGCCACAGGCTGTGCTTGGCGAACTTGCGCAGAAACTTGTTGCCGCTCATGGGCGAGCGGTCGAGCTTCATGCGCTGGTTGCGGTCACCCTCGGTGACTTTTTCGCACCACATGAAGATCCACGTCCACACGCTTTGCGGGCAGGTGTAGCCGCACCATACGCGGCCGGCGAACACGGTGATGAAGAACAGGCCGAAGGCGGCGACGATGAGGATGCCCGAGAGCAGGATGAAGTCCTGGGGCCAGATGGTGGCGCCAAAGATGTAGAATTTGCGCTCCGGCAGGTTCCACCACACGGCCTGGTGGCCGCCCCAGTTCAGCCAAACGGTGCCGAAGTAGAGCAGGAACAACACGGCGCCGCCGACCATCCGCAGCCTGCGGAAGATGCCGGTAAAGGCGCGGGTGTAGATTTTCTCGCGAGAGGCGTAGAGGTCGACGTAATCCTTCCCTTTGTTGGCAGGCGGGGTGACGTCATGTACCGGAATTTGCTTGCTCATCATCAAGTCCCACGGCAGTGGAGAAACGCTGCGGCCAGTGCGTGCCGGCCGCAGTCTCGCGCATTCTGCTAGCGCTCTGCGATCCATGATACGCCGCTGGTGGCGATATGGGATCGCGCTGCGACCTTTAGTCGCGTTGGGTTCGTGGTGTGAATCGTGTTATGGCGGGTGTCAATTGATCCAGGTCATCTAGTGCTGCTTTTGCCGGCCTCTTCGCGGGGCAAGTCGGATCGCCGCACCGCCGCTACTACAGGTGTGTGGAATTCCTGTGTAGGAGCGGGCTTGTTCCGCGAAAAGGCCTGGCCTGCCTCACTCGGCCTGTTGAGCGGCCTCCGGCTGGTGCGACAGGCTGTACACATAAGCTGCCAGCAAGTGCACCTTGTCATTACCCTGCAGCTGTTCCTGCGCCGGCATCTGCCCCTGGCGACCATAGCGAATGGTTTGTTGCAGCTGGGCAAAGCTCGAGCCGTAGATGAACGCCTGCGGGTGGGTCAGGTTTGGCGCACCCATGGCTGGGGTACCCTTGCCCTCAGGCCCGTGGCAGGCCACGCAGTTGGCGGCGAACAGCTTCTGGCCGTTTTCGGCATCGGCCTTGGCGCCTTCCGGCAACGTGCGGCCATCGAGCTTGCTGGTGACGAACGCGGCGACATCGGCCACGCCCTGTTCGCCCAGCACTTCACCCCAGGCCGGCATTACCCCGTGGCGGCCGCCCATGATGGTGGTCTTGATGGTTTCCGGCTCGCCGCCCCAACGCCAGTCCTGATCGGTCAGGTTGGGGAAGCCGTAGGCGCCCTTGGCGTCGGAACCGTGGCACACCGAGCAGTTCGAGGCGAACAGCCGTGCGCCCATTTTCAGCGCCTGCGGGTCCTTGGCGACTTCTTCGATCGGCATCGCTGCGAACTTGGCGAAGATCGGCCCGAAGCGTGCGTTGGCCTTGGCCATTTCCTTTTCCCACTCGTGTACGCCGGTCCAGCCCGGCTGGCCGTTGGAAAACTCGGTCTGCTTGTCGGTATCCAGGTACGAATAGCCCGGCAGGATGCCTTTCCAGTTGCCCAGGCCTGGGTACAGCACCAGGTAGCCGAGGGCGAAGATGATGGTGCCGACGAACAGCCAGAACCACCATTTTGGCAGTGGGTTGTCGTATTCCTCGATGCCATCGAAGGCATGCCCGACGGTTTCATCGGTGACCTCTTCGCGCTGACCCTTGCGGGTCGACAGCAGCAGCCAGGTCAGCGAGAAGATGGTGCCCAGGGTCAGGACGGTAACGTACAGACTCCAGAAGGTTGTCATTGTTGTTTGCTCCCAGAAGCTTTTGCTTGCTCGACGTGCTTGCTGGCCCCGGGATCATCCGCGAAGGGCAGTTGGGTCGCTTCGTCGAAGTCCTTCTTGCGCCGTGGGTTGAACACCCACAGTGCCAGGCCCACGAAGGCCACCATCACCACGACGGTGCCCAGGCCGCGAATCATCCCGATATCCATCAGCGTCACCGTTTGCTTTTGATGATGGTGCCAAGACCCTGCAGGTACGCGACCAGTGCGTCCATTTCGGTCTTGCCCTTGACCGCGTCGCGGGCGCCGGCAATGTCGGCGTCGCTGTAAGGCGTGCCGAGGGTGCGCAATACTTCCAGCTTCTTCGCGGTGTCCTTGCCGTCGAGCTTGTTCTCGACCAGCCACGGGTAGGCCGGCATCTTCGACTCCGGCACCACGTTGCGCGGGTTGTACAGGTGCGCGCGGTGCCAGTCATCGGAGTAGCGGCCACCGACGCGGGCCAGGTCCGGCCCGGTGCGCTTGGAGCCCCACAGGAACGGGTGGTCCCAGACGCTTTCGCCAGCGACCGAATAGTGGCCGTAGCGTTCGGTTTCGGCGCGGAACGGGCGGATCATCTGCGAGTGGCAGCCAACGCAGCCTTCGCGGATGTAGATGTCGCGGCCTTCGACTTCCAGCGCGGTGCGCGGCTTCATGCCTTCGACCGGCTTGTTGGTGACGTCCTGGAAAAACAGCGGGACGATCTGGGTCAGGCCACCGACGCTCACGGCGATGACCATGAAGAAGGCCAGCAGGCCTATGTTCTTCTCGACGGCTTCATGCTTCATCAGTGCGCTCCCACGACGACGATCTTGGCGGCTTCCTCGGCCTGTGCCGGGTTGGCGGCACGTACGGTACGGAACACGTTGTAGGCCATCAGCAGCATGCCGGTGGCGAAGAACGCACCGCCCAGGGCGCGGACGATGTAGCCAGGGTGGCTGGCCTGGAGGGCTTCGACGAAGGAGTAGGTGAGCGTGCCGTCATCGTTGATGGCGCGCCACATCAGGCCCTGGGTAATGCCGTTGACCCACATCGAGGCGATGTACAGCACGGTACCGATGGTCGCCAGCCAGAAGTGCGCGTTGATCAGGCCGACGCTGTGCATCTGCTCGCGGCCGTAGAGTTTCGGGATCATGTGGTAGACCGCGCCGATCGAGATCATCGCCACCCAGCCAAGGGCACCGGCGTGCACGTGGCCGATGGTCCAGTCGGTGTAGTGCGACAGCGAGTTCACAGTCTTGATGGCCATCATCGGGCCTTCGAAGGTGGACATGCCGTAGAACGCCAGCGACACCACCAGGAAGCGCAGGATCGGGTCGGTGCGCAGTTTGTGCCAGGCGCCCGAGAGGGTCATCATGCCGTTGATCATGCCGCCCCAGCTCGGCGCCAGGAGGATGATCGACATCACCATGCCCAGCGACTGCGCCCAGTCTGGCAGCGCGGTGTAGTGCAGGTGGTGCGGGCCGGCCCAGATGTACAGGGTGATCAGCGCCCAGAAGTGCACGATCGACAGGCGATAGGAGTAGATCGGCCGCTCGGCCTGCTTGGGCACGAAGTAGTACATCATCCCGAGGAAGCCGGTGGTGAGGAAGAAGCCCACCGCATTGTGGCCGTACCACCACTGGATCATCGCGTCGGTGGCGCCGGCGTAGGCCGAGTACGACTTGAACAGGCTCACCGGCAGCGAGATGTGGTTGACGATGTGCAGCATCGCGGTAACCACGATGAAGGCGCCGTAGAACCAGTTGCCGACATAGATGTGCTTGGTCTTGCGCTTGACGATGGTGCCGAAGAAAACCAGCCCGTAGGTGACCCAGACGATGGCCAGGAGGATCGCCAGCGGCCACTCGAGCTCGGCGTATTCCTTGGTGGTGGTGAAGCCCATCGGCAGGGTGATCAGCGCGCCGACGATCACCGCCTGCCAACCCCAGAAGGTGAAGGCGGCCATGCTGTCGGAGATCAGCCGGGTCTGGCAGGTCCGCTGCACCACGTAGTAGCTGGTGCCGAACAGCGCACAGCCACCGAAGGCGAAGATGACCAGGTTGGTGTGCAGCGGGCGCAGGCGGCCGAAGCTGGTCCAGGGCAGGTCCAGGTTCAGTTGCGGCCACACCAGTTGCGAGGCGATGAAGACGCCCAGGCCCATGCCAAGGATCCCCCAGACCACCGTCATGATGGCGAACTGGCGGACGACCTTATAGTTATAAGCAGTCGGACTGATTGCTGTGCTCATTCTAAGGTTCCACGGTTTTGGTGTTCTTGTTGGTCGAAAAATCGGCGCCAGTATCGATAACCACTTGGGTTATGGCAACGCAAGGATCCTTGCGCCGACCCGTGTCCGGGCCCTCTCGCCGGTGTCCCGCGGCGAGAGGGTCGGGGCGATTGTACACAAATAAATATTTGTAATGTGTACCGTTTTTCATCTTTTTCTGATCGATCGGTCAAGCTTTTTCCGGGGGCGGCATCAGGCTGTGCGCCGCGTCTGCTTCGGACCTTTCGGAGCGAAGCCCACTGTGGCAACAAGCTTAGTTCTGTTCGGAGGGGGTGCAAGGGAGGGGGGAGTGCGGAGGTAAGGCTGGTGTGTTGTGGTGGGGCGCAGATCGAGCGCCGCCCGCGCGGCGCTCGATCTCACAGGCGCCGATTCTCTCTCGGCGAACTCACTTGGCCCTCACCGCTTCAGCGGCGCCGTTCTGCGACAGGCTGTACACATAGGCTGCCAGCAGGTGCACCTTGTCATTGCCCTGGATCTCCGCCTGGGCCGGCATCTGCCCCTGGCGGCCGTAGCGAATGGTCTGCTGCAACTGGGCGAAGCTCGAACCATAGATGAACGCCTGCGGGTGGGTCAGGTTCGGCGCGCCCATTGCCGGAGTGCCTTTGCCTTCAGGCCCGTGGCAGGCCACGCAGTTGCTGGCGAAGAGTTCCTTGCCCTTGACCGGGTCGGCCTTGACCCCTTGCGGCAGGCTGCGGCCGTCGAGGTTGGTCAGCACGAACGCGGCGACATCCGCCACGCCCTGGTCGCCGATCACCTCGACCCACGCCGGCATCACGCCGTGGCGGCCATTCATGATCGAGGCCTTGATGGTCTCCGGCTCGCCGCCCCAACGCCAGTCCTTGTCGGTCAGGTTGGGGAAGCCGTAGGCGCCCTTGGCATCCGAGCCGTGGCACACCGAGCAGTTGGAGGCGAACAGGCGGCTGCCCATTTTCAGCGCCTGTGGGTCCTTGGCCACTTCCTCGACCGGCATGGCGGCGTACTTGGCGAAGATCGGGCCGAACTTGGCGTCGGCCTTTTCCATCTCCTTCTGCCACTCGTTGGTACCGGTCCAGCCATTCTCGTAGCCCGGCAGGATGCCTTTCCAGTTGCCCAGGCCCGGATACAGCACCAGGTAACCGGCACCGAACACCAAGGTGCCGACAAACAGCCAGAACCACCACTTGGGCAGCGGGTTGTCGTACTCCTCGATGCCATCGAAGCTGTGCCCCATGGTCTGGTCGGTGGTGCTGTTGCTCTGGCCCTTGCGGGTCGACAGCAACAGCCAGGCCAGGCCGATCAGGCTGCCGATGGTCAGTACGCTGACGTAGGTACTCCAGAAGGTGGTCATTGCGCTTTGCTCCTCACAGCCGCAGTCATGGCAGCAGGTTCCTGCCCGGCGGGGGGCAGGCGGTCGTCGACGAAGGGCAGCAGGCGCGCTTCGGCGAAATCATGGTCGCGGCGACGGTTGAATACCCACAGTGAGAGGCCGATGAAGGCGATCATCACTACCAGGGTGCCCAGGCCACGGATCATGCCGATGTCCATTTCCATGGTGGTTACCTCTTGTTCTTGATCGCGGTGCCAAGCACCTGCAGGTAGGCGACCAGGGCGTCCATCTCGGTCTTGCCCTTGACGGCGTCACGGGCGCCGGCAATGTCTTCGTCGGTGTACGGCACGCCCAGGGTGCGCAGGGTGCGCATCTTGGTGTCGGTGTGGCTGTTGTCGACCTTTTCGGCGACCAGCCACGGGTACGACGGCATCTTCGATTCCGGTACCACGTTGCGCGGGTTGTACAGGTGCGCGCGGTGCCAGTCGTCCGAGTAGCGGCCGCCGACGCGGGCCAGGTCCGGCCCGGTGCGCTTGGAGCCCCACAGGAACGGGTGGTCCCAGACACTTTCGCCGGCGACCGAGTAGTGGCCGTAGCGTTCGGTTTCGGCGCGGAACGGGCGGATCATCTGCGAGTGGCAGCCAACGCAGCCTTCGCGGATGTAAATATCGCGGCCTTCCAGTTGCAGCGCGGTGTAGGGCTTCATGCCTTCGACCGGCTTGTTGGTGACGTCCTGGAAGAACAACGGGACGATCTGGGTCAGGCCGCCGATGCTCACGGCAAACACCATCAGCAGGGCCAGCAGGCCGACGTTTTTCTCGATGACTTCATGTTTCATCAGGCAGGTCTCCTCAAGCCAGCTGGGCGTTCGCAGGGGCGGCGTCGAGCGCCGGCGAACGCACGGTGCGCCAGGTGTTCCAGGCCATCAGGAACATGCCACTGAGGAAGATCGCGCCGCCGACGAAGCGCACGATGAAGCCTGGGTGGCTGGCCACCAGGGTTTCCACGAACGAGTAGGTGAGCGTGCCGTCGCTGTTGACCGCGCGCCACATCAGGCCCTGGGCGATGCCGTTGACCCACATCGAGGCGATGTACAGCACGGTGCCGATGGTCGCCAGCCAGAAGTGCGCGTTGATCAGGCCCAGGCTGTGCATCTGCTGCTTGCCGAACACTTTCGGGATGGTGTGGTAGAGCGCGCCGATCGAGATCATTGCCACCCAGCCGAGGGCGCCGGCGTGTACGTGGCCGATGGTCCAGTCGGTGTAGTGGGACAGGGCGTTGACCGTCTTGATGGCCATCATCGGGCCTTCGAAGGTGGACATGCCGTAGAACGCCAGCGACACCACCAGGAAGCGCAGAATCGGGTCGCTGCGCAGTTTGTGCCAGGCGCCCGAGAGGGTCATCATGCCGTTGATCATGCCGCCCCAGCTCGGTGCCAGCAGGATCAGCGACATCACCATGCCCAGCGACTGCGCCCAGTCCGGCAGGGCGGTGTAGTGCAAGTGGTGCGGGCCGGCCCAGATGTAGAGGGTGATCAGCGCCCAGAAGTGCACGATCGACAGGCGATAGGAATACACCGGGCGTTCGGCCTGCTTGGGCACGTAGTAGTACATCATCCCGAGGAAGCCGGCGGTGAGGAAGAAGCCCACCGCGTTGTGGCCGTACCACCACTGCACCATGGCGTCGGTGGCGCCGGCATAGACCGAGTACGACTTGGTCAGGCTGACCGGCAGCTCCAGGTTGTTGACGATGTGCAGCAGTGCCACGGTGAGTATGAAGGCGCCGAAGAACCAGTTGCCCACGTAGATATGCTTGGTGGTGCGTTTCATCAGCGTGCCGAAGAACACGATGGCGTAGCAGACCCAGACGATGGTGATCAGGATGTCGATCGGCCACTCCAGCTCGGCGTATTCCTTGGAACTGGTGTAGCCCAGCGGCAGGGTGATGGCCGCCAGCAGGATCACCAGTTGCCAGCCCCAGAAGGTGAACGCGGCCAGGCCTGGTGCGAACAGGGTGGTCTGGCAGGTGCGTTGCACCGAATAATAGGAGGTGGCGAACAAGGCGCAGCCGCCGAAGGCAAAGATCACCGCATTGGTATGCAGGGGTCGCAGGCGGCCGAAGCTGGTCCAGGGGAGGTCGAAGTTGAGGGAAGGCCAGGCGAGCTGGGCGGCGATGAAGACGCCGAGCCCCATCCCGACGATTCCCCACACCACCGTCATGATGGCGAATTGGCGGACCACCTTGTAGTTATAGGCGGTACTGCTGGTTGTGTTCATGTATGGGTTCCCATCCACGGTTATTTTGGCAGGCTTTACAGCGAGGCAAGCATGAGTAATGGGCAAAGTGCCGGTATTGACGGGGATCAATGGGCGCAAGTCGGAAATGTCCCAGGCTTGCGCTGCGATCCTCCGCGAAATAGAGGGGAAGGGCGTGCGTCCGCGTGCCTGATCCTGGCCCACGGCGCAGGTGCGCCGATGGACAGCGAGTTCATGATTGAGATGGCGCAAAGGCTGGCGGCGCTTGGGGTTGGGGTGGTTCGCTTCGAGTTTCCCTATATGGCCGAGCGGCGCAACGGCGGCGGCAAACGGCCGCCCAATCCGCAGAAGGTGCTGCTGGAATGCTGGCGCGAGGTGTATAGGCAGGTGCGACCTTTGGTCACGGGCAGGCTGGCCATTGGCGGCAAGTCGATGGGGGGGCGCATGGCCAGCCTGCTGGCCGATGAATTGGGGGTTGATGCGCTGGTGTGCCTGGGGTATCCGTTCTATGCGGTGGGCAAGCCGGAGAAGCCCCGGGTCGAGCACCTGGCCGAGCTGAAGACGCGCACGTTGATCGTGCAGGGAGAGCGCGATGCGCTGGGCAATCGGGAGGTGGTGGAGGGGTATGCGCTGTCACCGGCGATCGAGGTGAGCTGGCTGGTGGCGGGGGATCATGACCTGAAGCCGCTGAAGGCTTCGGGGTTCAGCCATGAGCAGCACTTGCAGGCGGCGGCTGAAAAGGTGGCGGGTTTCCTGAAGGAGTGATGTTGGCTTCTTCGCGGGGCAAGTCGGATCGCCGCCCCGCGAAGGGGCCGGTACAGGCTGGCGCTTAGTCGCGGTACTCGCACAGGTAGGCGGTATCCACTTTCACCTGCAGCTGGAACTTGCTGTCGGCCGGCACGTTGAACTTGTCGCCAGCGTTGAAGGTTTCCCAGTTGTCGCTGCCCGGCAGCTTCACGGTCAGGGCACCGGAAACCACATGCATGATTTCACGCTTGGCGGTGCCGAACTCGTATTCGCCCGGGGCCATCACGCCCACGGTGGCAGGGCCTTCTGCGCCAGTAAAGGCGATCGACTTGACGGTGCCGTTGAAGTACTCGTTGACCTGGAACATGGGCGACTCCTGAAAGAAGGGGGGGTGAAAAAGGGCTGGCCAGTATGCCCAAGCCCATTCGCTCCGTCATCTGCTTTCAAGTGTCGTTCGCGGGCAGGCTCAAGGGCAGCAGGCGTGCGGTGTTGCGCGCATCCTCCAGGGCTCGGTGCTGCTGCCCGCAGAAGTGCATGCCCGCCAGCTGCAGCGCGCCATTGAGCCCGGTCGGGCGCTGCAGGTGGCGAGCCTTGGCGAAGCGCTGCTTGAGGTTGATGTGCGGCAGCTCGCGCAGCAGGCTGTCGACCTCATGCTGGCGCCATTCCTGCAACAGCTGCTGGCGGTCGTAGTCGCCCCAGCTGACCCAGGCCTGCAACTGCCCGCGGTGGTGCCCCAGCCAACGTTCGAAACGCGCCCACACTTCGGGGAAGGCCGCAGCGCTGTCGACGCTGGCCTGGCTTATGTGCGTCAGCTCGCGGCAGAACGGCGTCAGCTGCGGCCGTCGCCGAGGCCGCACGAAGCGCTGGAAGTGGTCCACTTCACGGCCTTCGCGGGTTACCAGGCTGGCGCCAATTTCAATGATTTCCATCTCCGTGACCGGCCAGCCACCGTCATCGGTGGTGGCTTCCAGGTCGATCACCAACCAGTGGCCCATACCAGGCTCCCTCGCCATACATGCCAAAGCAGCGTAGCCAATGTCTGGCCACACGGCATCCCCTGGCAAAATGCCCTCACTTTGGCATAACCAGCAGTTGTGCCATGCCAGGAAAACGCCTAGCTTAAGCGCATCCAGGTATGAACCGTGATGAGCGTCCGCTTTGACTCCAGCGCCCGGCCTGAAGGTAATCTCCACCCTGATGATGCTTGCTGCAGCCTGGCTGGCGGTGCCGGCGTGGGCTGCCGACGCCATCGACGTGAAGATCGGCGCCGCGCATTTCCCGCCTTATACCGTGCGCCCGGAGCAGGGTGCCGACACCGGTTTGCTGCCCCAGCTGGTCGAGGCGCTGAACCGCTTGCAGCCCGACTACCACTTCGTCCTGGTGCCCACCTCCATTCAGCGGCGCTTTGGTGATTTCCAGCAAGGCCGCACCGACATGGCGATCTTCGAGAACCCCGAATGGGGCTGGCAGCAGATTCCGCACCAGACGGTGGACATGGGCCTGGAGGATGCCGAAGTGTTCGTCGCCAGAAAGCTCAATGGCCGTGACCAGCATTACTTCGACAGCCTGGGTGGCAAGCGCCTGGCGCTGTTCAACGGCTATCACTACGCCTTCGCCAACTTCAACCCTGACCCCAACTACCTGCGCAAGGCCTACAACGCGACGCTCACTTATTCCCATGACAGCAACCTGCTCATGGTTCAGGCTGGCCGTGCCGACATTGCCCTGGTAACGCGCTCGTACCTGAGCGACTTCCTGGCCCGCAACCCCGACAGCCTCAATCAGCTGATCGCCTCGCAGCGCATCGATCAGGTCTACCACCACTATGCCTTGCTGCGTCCCGGTGCCCCGATCACCGATCAGAAGTTCGCCGAGCTGCTGCGCTACCTGCGCGACACGGGCGAATTGACGCGCATCTTCCAGCCCTACCGGATCACCGTCGCCGCGCCGAACGACTAAATTCCCCGGGTATGGGCGCGTCATCAGAGGTGAGCCTTTCTTTCATTCTTTCGTGAGCCAAGACCATGCCGTTCGATGCCGCTTCGCAGCCTCTGTCTTTACCCCGCTGGCGCAGCCTCGATGCCGAGGAGGATGACAGTCGGTTGAGCCTGACCCTTGACGGGCGGCCATTGATCCAGCTGCGTCTGGAGCCAGGCGAAACGCTGCAAGTGTATGTCCAAAGCCTCTGCTCGGAGCGAGCGCAGCAGGCGTTGTGGGCTGCCTGCTATTGGCTGCTGTCCCGCGATCCTGCTCGCCAGCGCCTTGCCGTGCATCTGCCTTCCAGTGTGCCGCAAGCTTTGGCCAGCGGTTTGTTGCTGGCCGGCGAAGTCGCCAGCGTCTACCTGTGCGAGCGCGCATTGTTCTGGCAGTTGCCGCAGCCGTGGCTGGGCAGTTCGAGTGGCGGTGTCTACCCGCAGCAGATGCAGTTCAGTGACGGCAAGCGCCATCCGCGCCGGGCTCCCAAGCCGCGTGGCGAGGTGTATCGCCGCTTCGATGCGCGGCTGGGTGCCTGGGTGTCGTTGCGCACCCTGGAAATCGACCAGGACCTCGAGCGTTTCAACCGCTGGCAGAACAACCCGCGGGTGGAGAAGTTCTGGCAGGAAGCGGGTTCACTGGAGCAGCACCGCGAATACCTGGCCAAGCTGGAGGCCGACCCGCATACCCTGACCCTGATCGGCTGTTTTGATGATCAGCCATTTGCCTACTTCGAAGCGTACTGGGCCAAGGAGGATCGCATTGCGCCGTTCTACCCGGCCGATGATTACGACCGTGGCATCCACATGCTGGTGGGGGAGGAGACGCACCGTGGCCCGCACAAGGTCGCCAGCTGGCTTTCGGCACTGGTGCACTACTTGTTCCTGGATGACCCGCGCACCCAGCGGGTGGTGGCTGAGCCCCGTGCCGACAACGGCAAGATGATCGGCTACATGCACGATCAGTGCTTCCATTGCGACAAGGAATTCGACTTCCCGCACAAGCGCGCGGCACTGATGATCCTGGGGCGGGAGCGGTTCTTCGATCGCTGCAAATTGGTCTGAGTCCGCGTCGCCTGCTTCGCGGGGTAAGCCCGCGAAGCAGGCGACGCGGATGTATCAGGCTTGTCGGTTGGCGGTCTTGCGGCAGTGCACCAGCGCATCGCGAATCATGAAGTTGACCAGGGTCGGCGACACGCCCAGTTCCTTGGCGATGTCCTTCTGCGGCACACCGTGCAGGCGGTACATCTCGAAGGCATAGCGGGTGCGTTGCGGCAGTTCGTTGAGCGCCTCGGCGATGTGCTCGAGCGCAGCCAGGTTGATGTGCGTGGCCTCGGGCGAAGCGTTCGGGATGACCACGTTCAGGCCTTCCTCTTCGCTGCCGGAATACTTCAGCTCCATCGCCTGCTTGCGGTAATGGTCGATGGCCAGGTTGCGCACGATCTGGAACAGGTAGCTGAGCTGCGCCTTGAACGACGAGGTGATCTGCGGGGCGGCGCTGAGCCGGAAGAAGGCATCCTGCACCACGTCCTCGGCGCGCGAGCGGCAGCCGGTGATGCGGGCTGCGATCTTGACCAAAATACTGCGATTGTTGGCGAATGCCTGGAGTAATGGTGAATCGCACTTACTTGTGGATAGTTGTTCCGCCATGGAAATCACCTTGTCTCGGAGGGGGAAGGGAGCACCCCATTTGGGGAAGCTTCCTACGACGTGCGACAAACTATTCAGAATGATAATGATTGTCAAATACGAAAGTTAATGAGTTTCTATTAGTTTAAGTTCTAAGCAGAATGGCGCGACGCATTTCAACTTGCGCCCCCGCTCACACCGCTAATTTCCCGCCGCGCCCATCCGTTCCCCTGTGTATATCCGGCCGCTGCCGCTGCCCGCCGACCTTGTGCGGGGCAGCCAGCCCGACTCAACCAGACACTGGCAGGAACTCCCCATGACGGACGCCTTCGAACTCCCGCTCTCGCTGGTCCAGGCCTTGGCGCAACGCGCCGCACAGACCCCGGACCGCATCGCCCTGCGCTTTCTGGCCGATGCCCCCGGCGAGCAGGCCGTGCTCAGCTACCGCGACCTGGATGCGCATGCGCGCACCATCGCCGCGGCATTGCAGGCCCGCGCCAGCTTCGGCGAGCGGGCCGTGCTGCTGTTCCCCAGCGGCCCGGACTACGTGGCGGCGTTCTTCGGTTGCCTGTACGCCGGGATCATTGCCGTGCCGGCCTATCCACCGGAGTCGTCACGCCGCCATCATCAGGAGCGCCTGCTGTCGATCATCGACGACGCCGAACCGCGTCTGCTGCTGACCGTCGGTGCGCTGCACGACAGCCTGCAGGGTCTCGAAGCCCTGGCCGGCGACAACGCGCCCGAACTGCTGGCAGTGGATGCGCTTGATCCGGCATTGGCCGAGTGCTGGCGCGAGCCGGTGTTGAATGGGCACGACATCGCCTTCCTGCAGTACACCTCCGGCTCCACCGCACTGCCCAAGGGCGTGCAGGTCAGCCACGGCAACCTGGTGGCCAACGAGCAACTGATCCGCACCGGCTTCGGCATCGACCTCAACCCGGACGATGTGATCGTCAGCTGGTTGCCGCTGTACCACGACATGGGGCTGATCGGCGGCTTGCTGCAGCCGATCTTCAGTGGCGTGCCGTGCGTGCTGATGTCGCCGGGCTACTTCCTCGCCAGGCCACTGCGCTGGTTACAGGCCATCAGCGAATACGGCGGCACCATTAGCGGAGGGCCGGACTTCGCCTACCGGCTGTGCAGCGAACGGGTCAGCGAGGCGGCCCTGGCCGGCCTCGACCTGAGCCGCTGGCGTGTGGCCTATTCCGGCTCCGAGCCGATCCGCCAGGACAGTCTCGCCACCTTCGCCGAGAAGTTCGCCGCCTGCGGCTTCCAGACGAGCAGCTTCTTCGCCAGCTATGGCTTGGCCGAAGCCACCTTGTTCGTCAGCGGCAGGCGCCGTGGCCAGGGCATCGGCGCGCTGGAACTGGACAGCCATGCGTTGGCCGCCAACCGTGCCGAAGCCGGCAAGGGCAATGTGCTGATGAGCTGCGGCTACCCGCAGCCTGGCCACGCGGTGCGCATCGTCGAGCCGCAGCAACTTGAAGTGCTGGGCGACAACCAGGTCGGCGAGATCTGGGCCGGCGGCCCGAGCATCGCCTTGGGTTACTGGCGCAACCCTGAGGCCACGGCCCGCACCTTCGTCGAAATGGACGGCCAGACCTGGTTGCGTTCCGGTGACCTGGGCTTCATGCGCGACGGCGAAGTGTTCGTCACCGGGCGCCTGAAGGACATGCTGATCGTTCGCGGTCAAAACCTTTACCCGCAGGACCTGGAAAAGACCCTGGAGCGTGAGGTCGAAGTCCTGCGCAAGGGGCGGGTGGCCGTGTTCGCTGTCGACGACCAGGGCGAGGAGGGCATCGGCGTGGCGGTGGAAATCAGCCGCAACGTGCAAAAGGCGGTAAAGCCCGAAGACCTGATCAAGACCCTGCGCCAGGTGACCGCCGAGGCCTGTCGTCAGGCACCGTCCGTAGTCCTGCTGCTCAACCCGGGTGCATTGCCGAAGACCTCCAGCGGCAAGCTGCAGCGTTCGGCCTGCCGCCTGCGCATGAATGATGGCAGCCTGGATTGCTATGCGCGCTTCCCCGCGGCTGCCGGGTCTGTTGCAGAGACAGCAACCGGCGATGACCTGCAAGCGCGCATTGCCGGTATCTGGCGCGAGTTCCTCAAGGTCGAGGCGGTTGCCGCGGACGATCACTTCCTGCTGCTGGGTGGCAACTCCATTGCGGCCACCCAGGTCACTGCCCGCCTGGCGGACGAGCTGGGTATCGCGCTGAGCCTGCGGACCCTGTTCGAGGCGCCGACACTGGCCGAGTACAGCGCTGCGGTGGCCGCCATCCTTGCTGAAGGTGCTGGTGAGTCCATCGCTATCACGGCGCTGCACCGTGGCCAGGCCTTGCCGCAGTCGCTGGCACAGAACCGCCTGTGGCTGACCTGGCAGCTTGAGCCGCAGTCTGCGGCCTACAACATTCCCGCCGGGCTGCACCTGCGCGGCGAGCTGGATCAAGCCGCACTTGAAGCAGCATTCCAGTCGCTGGTAGCACGCCACGAATCGCTACGTACGGTATTCAGCGAGGAGGATGGGCAGGCGTTGCAGCGCGTCCTGGCGGAGCAGCCTTTCACCCTTCAGCGCCTGGATCTGGAAGGGCTGGCGCCTGAACAGGTGATCTCGCGCCGCGAGCAAGAGGCGCAACAGCCCTTCGACCTGACCCAGGGCCCGCTGCTGCGTGTGACCCTGGTGCGCCTGGACGACGAAGACCACCAACTGTGGGTGACCTTGCATCACATCGTCGCCGACGGCTGGTCGCTGAACATTCTGCTCGACGAGTTCGCCAAGCTGTATGCCGCCCGTCGCCAGGGCCTGGACGCCAAGCTGCCTGCGCTGACACTGGGTTACGCCGACTACGGCAGCTGGCAGCGCCAGTGGCTGGCCGAGGGCGAAAGCGCACGCCAGCTGTCGTACTGGAAAGCCGCATTGGGCGATGACTCGCCAGTGCTCGACCTGTACCCGGACCAGCTGCGCTCCAGCCAGCATGAAAACCGCGCCGCGCGCTTGAGCGTGAAAGTGCCGGCCAGGCTGGCCGACGCCCTCAAGGGCCTGGCCCGCGAACAGCAGGCCAGCCTGTTCATGGTCCTGCTGGCCGCCTGGCAAGGCCTGCTGCACCGCTACACCGGCCAGGGTGATATCCGCGTCGGCGTGCCCAATGCCAACCGCCCGCGCCAGGAAACCCAGGGCATGGTCGGCTTCTTCATCAACACCCAGGTGCTGCGTGCGCAGCTGGATGGCCGCCTGCCGTTCGCCCAGCTGCTGGCCCAGGTGCGCGGGGTGACCCTCGACGCCCAGGCCAACCAGGATCTGCCGTTCGAGCAACTGCTCGAAGCCCTGCCCGAAGCCCGCGAGCAGGGCCTGTTCCAGGTCATGTTCAACCACCAGCAGCGTGACCTTTCAGCATTACGCCGTCTTCCAGGCCTGCTCGCCGAAGAGCTGCCGTGGCACAGCCGCGAAGCCAAGTTCGACCTGCAGCTGCACAGTGAGGAAGACCATCAGGGTCGCCTGAGCCTGGCCTTCGACTACGCCGCCGAGTTGTTCGAAGCCAGCACCGTCAAGCGCCTGGCCCAGCACCTGCTGGCGCTGCTCGAGCAAGTCTGCGCGCAACCGCAACTGCCGTTGGGTGACGTACAGCTGCTGGACGAGCAGGGCCGCCAGCAACTGCTGGCATGGGGTGCGGCACCCGCGCCTGCCCCGCAACGGCTGCTGGTCGAGCAGCTCAACGAACAGGCCCGCCTGACCCCGGGGCGCACCGCGCTGGTCTGGGAAGGCGGCAGCCTCGACTACGCCGAGCTGCACCAGCAGGCCAACCGCCTGGCGCACTACCTGCGCGACAAAGGCGTCGGCCCCGACACCTGCGTGGCCATCGCGGTCGAGCGTTCGCCGCAGCTGCTGGTCGGCCTGCTGGCCATCCTCAAGGCGGGCGGCGCTTACGTGCCGCTGGATGTCGACTACCCGGCCGAGCGCCTGGCCTACATGCTCGGCGACTGCCAGGCCAGCCTGTTGCTCAGCCATAGCAGCCTGCTTGGCACGCTGCCGCAGGTCGACGGCGTCAGCGCCATCGCCCTCGACCAACTGCACCTGGACAGCTGGCCAAGCCAGGCGCCGGGCCTGCACTTGCACGGCGACAACCTGGCCTATGTGATCTACACGTCCGGCTCCACCGGCCAGCCGAAGGGCGTGGGCAACACCCATGCTGCCCTGGCCGAGCGCCTGCAGTGGATGCAGGGCCGCTATGCGCTGGATGCCAGTGATGTGCTGATGCAGAAGGCACCGATCAGCTTCGACGTGTCGGTGTGGGAATGCTTCTGGCCACTGATCACCGGCTGCAAACTGGTGCTGGCCGGCCCCGGCGAGCACCGCGACCCGCAGCGCATCGCCACCTTGGTGCAGCAGCATTGCGTGACCACGCTGCACTTCGTGCCGCCGCTGCTGCAGGTGTTCGTGCAGGAGCCGCTGGCCGCTGGCTGCAGCAGCCTGCGCCGGCTGTTCTCCGGTGGCGAGGCGCTGCCTTCGAAGCTGCGTGACCGTGTGCTGCAGTTGCTGCCACAGGTGCAGTTGCACAACCGCTACGGGCCGACCGAAACCGCCATCAACGTCACCCACTGGCATTGCCAGGCTGAAGATGGCGAGCGCTCGCCGATCGGTCGCCCGCTGGCTAACGTGCTCTGCCGGGTGCTGGACGATGAGCTTGAGCTGGCTGCGCCTGGCGTGCCGGGTGAGCTGTACCTGGGCGGTGCCGGTCTGGCCCGGGGTTACCTGGGCCGCCCGGGCCTGACTGCCGAACGTTTCGTGCCCCAGGCCGATGGTAACGGCGCGCGCCTGTACCGCAGTGGCGACCGCGCCCGCTGGCAGGCGCAGAGTGAAGCCCTGGAATACCTCGGGCGTCTCGATCAGCAGGTCAAAGTGCGGGGTTTCCGCGTCGAGCCGGAAGAAGTGCAGGCATGCCTGCTGGCTCAGCCGGGTGTCGAACAGGCACTGGTGCTGATTCACCAGGACGCGATCGGTGCACAGCTGGTCGGTTACTACAGCGGCAGCGCACCGTCCGAGGTCTTGCTGGCCGCCTTGGCCAAGCAGTTACCGGCGTACATGGTGCCGGCCCAACTGATCGGCCTGGAGCACATGCCGCTGGGCCCGAGTGGCAAGGTCGAGCGCAAAGCGCTGCCTGCACCCGTCTGGCAGCAACGCCAACATGTCGAACCGCAGACTGCACTGCAGCAGCAGGTGGCGGCCATCTGGCGCGAAGTGCTGAATCTGCAGCAGGTCGGCCTGCATGACGACTTCTTTGCCCTCGGTGGTCACTCGCTGCTGGCCACCCAGATCGTCTCGCGCACCCGCCTGGCTTGTGATGTCGAGCTGCCGCTCAAGGCGCTGTTCGAGGCCAGCGAACTGGCCGCGTTCTGTGAGGAGATCGCCCGCATCCGCGCTACCGGTGAGCGCAACCAGCAAGGTGAAATCGTCCGGGTCGACCGCCGCCAGGCCGTGCCGCTGTCGTACTCGCAGCAGCGTATGTGGTTCCTCTGGCAGATGGAGCCGGACAGCCCCGCCTACAACGTTGGCGGCATGGCGCGTTTACGTGGAACGCTGCATGTGGATGCCTTCGAACGCGCCCTGCAGGCGCTGATCGTGCGCCATGAGACCCTGCGTACCACCTTCCCCAGCATCGATGGCGTGCCGTACCAGTGCGTGGCCGACGACAGCGGGCTGCAACTGGACTGGCATGACTTCACGGCCCTGCCGGCCGATAGCCGTCAGCGGCGCTTGCAGCAACTGGCTGACGACCAGGCCCACCAGCCATTCGACCTGGAGCGCGGCCCGCTGCTACGCGCCTGCCTGGCCAAGACTGAGGACCGTGAACACTACTTCGTGCTGACCCTGCACCACATCGTCACCGAGGGCTGGGCCATGGACATCTTCGCCCGCGAACTGGGCGAGCTATACGAAGCCTTCGTCGATGACCGCGAGTCGCCACTGACGCCGCTGCCAGTGCAATACCTGGACTACAGCGTGTGGCAGCGGCAATGGCTGGAAAGCGGCGAGGGCGCACGTCAGCTGGCCTACTGGAAAGCCCGCCTCGGCGATGAGCACCCGGTGCTGGCGCTACCCGCCGACCGCCCACGCCCGGCCGTGCAGAGCCACCGTGGCGAGCTGTACCGCTTCGACCTCGACCCGGCACTGGTCGCCCGCGTGCATGCGTTCAACAATCAGCGCGGCCTGACCCTGTTCATGACCATGACTGCCACGCTGGCTGCCTTGTTGCACCGCTACAGCGGCCAGCGCGACCTGCGCATCGGCGCACCGGTGGCCAACCGTATCCGCCCGGAAAGCGAAGGCCTGATCGGCGCCTTCCTCAACACTCAGGTGCTGCGCTGCGAACTGGACGGGCAAATGACCGCCACCGCCCTGCTCGACCAGGTGCGCCAGGCCGCCATCGAAGGCCAGTCGCACCAGGACCTGCCATTCGACCAGCTGGTCGAGGCTTTGCAGCCGCCGCGCAGCAGCGCCTACAACCCGCTGTTCCAAGTGATGTGCAACGTGCAGCGCTGGGCCTTCCAGCAGAGCCGTGAGCTGGCCGGCATGCAGGTGGATTACCTGGTCAACGATGCCAGCGCCACCAAGTTCGACCTGTACCTGGAGGTCACCGACCTCGACGGCCGCCTGGGCTGCTGCCTGACCTACAGCCGCGACCTGTTCGACGAGCCGCGCATCGCGCGCATGGCCGAGCACTGGCAGCAGCTGCTGGTCGGCCTGCTCGACAACCCGCAGCAGCGCCTGTGCGAACTGCCGATGCTGGCCGATGCCGAGCAGCAAGTGCTGGTCGGCCAGTTGCAGGGCGAACAGGGCTTCGCCCTCGACCAGACGCTGCACGGCCTGTTTGCCGCCCAGGCTGCGCGTACGCCGAAAGCGGGTGCACTGACCTTCGCCGGCCAGCACATGACCTACGCCGAGCTCGACCAGCAGGCCAACCGCCTGGCCCGTGCCCTGCGTGAACGTGGGGTTGGCCCGCAGGTGCGGGTGGGCCTGGCGTTGGAGCGTTCGCTGGAGATGGTGGTCGGCCTGCTGGCCATTCTCAAGGCCGGTGGCGCCTATGTGCCGCTCGACCCAGAGTACCCGCTCGACCGCCTGCGCTACATGATCGAGGATAGTCGCATCGGCCTGCTGCTGAGCCAGCGCGCGCTGCTCGAAACCCTTGCTGAACTGCCTGACGGCGTGGCGCGCTGGAGCCTGGAAGACGACGCCGCGAGCCTGTGTGCCTACAGCGATGCGCCGCTGGACAACCTCAACCTGCCGCAGCATCAGGCCTACCTGATCTACACCTCCGGCTCCACCGGCAAGCCCAAGGGCGTGGTGGTCAGCCACGGTGAAATCGCCATGCACTGCCAGGCGGTGATCGACGCCTTCGGCATGCGCAGCGATGACTGCGAGCTGCACTTCTACTCGATCAACTTCGATGCGGCCAGCGAACGCTTGCTGGTACCGCTGCTGTGCGGCGCCCGCGTGGTGCTGCGCGCTCAGGGCCAGTGGGGTGCCGAAGATATTTGCCAGCTGGTGCGCGAGCAGCAGGTGAGCGTGCTCGGTTTCACCCCGAGCTACGGCAGCCAGCTGGCCCAGTACCTGGCCGGCCAGGGCGAGCAGTTGCCAGTGCGGCTAGTGATCACTGGCGGCGAAGCGCTGACTGGCGAGCACCTGCAGCGCATTCGTCAGGCCTTTGCCCCGCAGCAGTTCTTCAACGCCTACGGCCCCACCGAAACCGTGGTCATGCCGCTGGCCTGCCTGGCGCCGGAGGTGATGCCCGCCGACGCTGGCAGCGTGCCAATCGGCCGGGTGATCGGTGCCCGCACGGCGTACATCCTCGACGAGGACCTGGCCTTGCTGCCGCAAGGGGGAATCGGCGAACTTTACGTCGGCGGTGCGGGCCTGGCCCAGGGGTACCACGACCGCCCGGGCCTCAGCGCCGAGCGCTTTGTCGCCGACCCGTTCAGCCGCGATGGCGGGCGCCTGTACCGCACCGGCGACCTGGTGCGCCTGCGTGCCGATGGTCTGGTGGAATACGTCGGCCGTGCCGACCTGCAGGTGAAGATCCGCGGCTTCCGTATCGAGCTGGGCGAAATCGAAAGCCGCCTGCAGGACCATGCCGATGTCGACGAGGCCGTGGTCCTGGCCCTCGACCTGCCAGGTGGCAAACAACTGGTCGGTTACCTGGTGTGCCAGCAGGCCACTGCCGACAGCGAGGCTCAGTCCGCACTGCGCGAAGCGGTCAAGGCCGATGCCCGTCAGCATCTGCCGGACTACATGGTGCCCGCGCACCTGGTGCTGCTGGAGCGCCTGCCGCTGATGGGCAACGGCAAGCTCGATCGCCGCGCACTGCCGGCACCGGACCTGGAGCAGGCCCGCCAGCATTACCAGGCCCCGGCCAATGAGCTGGAGGAGCAGTTGGCGCACGTCTGGCGCGAAGTGCTCAACCTGTCCCGTGTGGGTGTGCAGGACAACTTCTTCGAACTCGGTGGCGACTCGATCCTGTCCATTCAGGTGGTCAGCCGCGCGCGCCAACTGGGCTTGCAGTTCACCCCGCGTGACCTGTTCCAGCACCAGACCATCCAGACCCTGGCGGCCGTGGTCAGCCGCAGCGCCGCGCCGAGCAGCATCGAACAGCGCCCGCGCGAAGGGCGCAGCGGCCTCACGCCGATTCAGCAGTGGTTCTTCGACAGTGCTGTGGCCCAGCCGCAGCACTGGAACCAAGCGGTGCTGCTGGAGGCACGCCAACCCTTGGACCGCGCCACCCTGGAGCAGGCCCTGGCGGCGTTGGTAGCGCACCACGACAGCCTGCGCCTGCGCTTCACCCAGGGGCAGGCGGCCTTCGCTGCGGTGTCTGCCGAGCAACTGTTGTGGACCGCCACGGTCGCCGACTTCGCCGACTGCCAGGCGCTGTATACCGACGTGCAACGCAGCCTCGACCTGGAACGGGGCCCGCTGTTGCGCGCCTTGCTGGTCAGTGACGGGCAGGGCACCCAGCGCCTGCTGCTGGCGATCCACCACCTGGTGGTCGACGGTGTGTCCTGGCGCGTGCTGCTCGAAGACCTGCAGGCGCTGTATCGCGGCCAGCCACTGGCGGCCAAGACCCACGCCATGGCCGACTGGGCCGCGCGCCTGGCCAGCTACGCCGTCAGCGATTCGCTGCGCGACGAGCTGGACTGGTGGCAAGGCCAGCTTGGCGGCGTGCGCCATGAGCTGCCGTGCGATCACCCGCAGGGTGGCAACCTGCACCGGCATGCCGACACCTTGGCAATCGCCCTGGACGCGGGGCAGACCCGGCAGTTGCTGCAACAGGCGCCGGCGGCCTACCACACCCAGGTCAACGACCTGCTGCTGACCGCGCTGGCCCGCACCCTGTGCCGCTGGAGCGGTGACCAGGAAGTGCTGGTGCAACTCGAAGGCCACGGCCGTGATGGCCTGTTCGAAGACATGGACCTGACCCGCAGCGTCGGCTGGTTCACCAACGCCTACCCGCTGCGCCTCAACCCGCAGGCCGGCGACGACGATGCCGCGCGTGCCACCTCGATCAAGCACATCAAGGAACAGCTGCGTCAGGTGCCGCACAAGGGGCTGGGCTACGGCGTGCTGCGCTATCTGGGCGATGCTGTCAGCCGCGAAAGCATGGCGGCGTTGCCGCAAGCGCGCATCACCTTCAACTACCTGGGCCAGTTCGACCAGCAGTTCGACGAGGCCGCCTTGTTCCTGCCGCTGGATGCGCCGGCCGGCCTGGCTCATGATCTGGATGCGCCGCTGCCGAACTGGCTCAGCATCGACGGCCAGGTCTATGGCGGTGCCCTGCAACTGCGCTGGACTTACAGCCGCGAGCGCTATGACGAGCGCACCATCGCGCAGTTGGCCGAAGCCTATCGCCAGGAGCTGCTGGCGCTGGTCAGCCACTGCCTGGCCGATGGCAACGGCAGTTTCACGCCCTCGGACTTCCCGTTGGCGCACCTGAGCCAGCAGCAGATCGACGCGCTGCCGGTTCCCGCCGCGCAGATCGAAGACGTCTACCCGCTGACGCCGATGCAGGAGGGCATGCTCTTGCATACCCTGCTGGAACCAGGCACCGGCCTGTACTACATGCAGGACCGCTACCGCATCAACAGCGCCCTCGACCCGCAACGTTTCGCCCAGGCCTGGCAGGCCGTGGTGGCACGTCACGAAGCCCTGCGCGCCTCGTTCAGCTGGAATGCTGGCGAGACCATGCTGCAGATCATCCACAAGCCGGGCAACACGCCGGTGGACTATCAGGACTGGCGCGGCCTTGATGAGGCGGCCCAGGAGGCGCGCCTGCAGGCCCTGCACAAAGAGGAGCGGGAAGCCGGCTTTGCCCTGCTGCAGGAGGCGCCGTTCCACCTGCGCCTGGTGCGGGTGGATGACGAGCGCTACTGGTTCATGATGAGCAACCACCACATTCTCATCGATGCCTGGTGCCGTTCGTTGTTGATGAACGATTTTTTCGTGCTCTACCAGGCCCTCGGCGAAGGCCGTCAGGCCTCGTTGCCGGTGCCGCCGCGCTACCGCGACTACATCGGCTGGCTGCAACGCCAGGACATGGACGAAGCGCGCAGCTGGTGGCAGGCCAACCTGGCCGGTTTCGAGCGCGCCACGGCACTCCCCAGCGACCGCCCGCTGCGCAATGACCACGCCGGTGACGGCATGCTGGTGGGCGACTGCTACACCCGCCTGGAGGTGAGTGATGGCGTGCGCCTGCGCGAACTGGCCCAGGCCCATCAGCTGACCATCAACACCTTCGCCCAGGCGGCCTGGGCGCTGGTGTTGGCGCGCTACAGCGGTGATCGCGACGTGGCCTTCGGCGTGACCGTGGCCGGGCGCCCGGCGAGCCTGCCGCAGATGCAGCGCACGGTCGGTCTGTTCATCAACAGTATCGCCCTGCGCGTGCAACTGCCCGAACCAGGCCAGCGCCGCACCGTGCGCCAGTGGCTGCAGGGCGTGCTGGAGCGCAACATGGAGCTGCGCGAGTACGAGTACCTGCCGCTGGTGGCGATCCAGGACTGCAGTGAACTGCCCAAGGGCCATCCGCTGTTCAACAGCTTGTTCGTGTTCGAGAACGCCCCGGTGGAAACGGCGGTGCTCGACCACGCCCAGCACCTCAACGCCAGCTCCGACTCCGGCCGCACCCACACCAACTTCCCGTTGACGGCGGTGTGCTACCCGGGCGATGACCTGGGCCTGCACCTGTCATTCGACCAGCGCTACTTCGACTACCCGACCGTCGAGCGCCTGCTGGCCGAGTTCAAGCGCCTGCTGCTGGCGCTGGTGCAAGGCTTTGAAGGGGAGGTGAGTGAGCTGCCGTTGCTGGGCGAGGACGAACAGCGCTTCCTGCTCGACGACTGCAACCGCACCGGGCACGCTTATCCGCTGGAACAGAGCTACGTGGCACTTTTCGAAGCGCAAGTGGCTGCCCACCCTGAGCGAACCGTCGCTCGATGCCTCGAAGCGTCTTATGACTATGCCGGGCTGAACCTCGCGGCCAACCGCCTGGGCCATGCCCTGGTTGCTGCGGGCGTGGCCATCGACCAGCCGGTTGCCCTGCTGGCCGAACGTGGCTTGCCGCTGCTGGGCATGATTATCGGCAGCTTCAAGGCCGGCGCCGGCTACCTGCCGCTGGATCCGGGCCTGCCATCGGCGCGCCTGCAACGTATCGTCGAGCTGAGCCGCACGCCGGTGCTGGTGTGCAGCGCGGCCTGTGCCGAGCAAGCGCGCCAGTTGCTGGGACAACTTGAGGGGGGGACGCGGCCGCAGTTGTTGGTATGGGAAGAGGTACAGGGCAGCAGCATCGCCAGCCACAACCCGGGCATCCACAGTGGGCCGGACAACCTGGCCTACGTCATCTACACCTCCGGTTCCACCGGGCTGCCCAAGGGCGTGATGGTCGAGCAGCACGGTATGCTCAACAACCAGCTGAGCAAGGTGCCGTACCTGGCCTTGAGCGAGCATGACGTGATCGCCCAGACCGCCTCGCAGAGCTTCGACATTTCGGTCTGGCAATTCCTCGCCGCGCCGTTGTTCGGCGCCCGGGTAGAGATCGTGCCGAACGCCATCGCCCATGACCCGCAAGGTTTGCTGGCGCATGTGCAGGCCACCGGCATCACGGTGCTGGAAAGCGTGCCATCGCTGATCCAGGGCATGCTGGCCAGCGATCATCAGGCGCTCGATAGCCTGCGCTGGATGTTGCCGACTGGCGAGGCGATGCCGCCGGAGCTGGCTGCGCAATGGTTGCAACGTTATCCGCAGATCGGCCTGGTCAATGCCTACGGCCCGGCGGAGTGCTCGGATGACGTGGCCTACTTCCGCGTCGACATGGCTTCGACCCGCGGCAGCTACCTGCCGATTGGCACGCCGACCGACAACAACCGGCTGTACCTGTACGGCGAGGACCAGACCCTGGTCCCGCTGGGGGCGGTGGGCGAGTTGTGCGTGGCCGGCACTGGCGTCGGCCGTGGCTATGTTGGCGACCCGGTGCGCACGGCACTGGTGTTCATCCCGCACCCGCACGGGGCGCCGGGTGAACGCTTGTACCGTACCGGTGACCTGGCGCGGCAGCGCCCGGACGGGGTGCTGGAGTATGTCGGGCGCATCGACCACCAGGTAAAGATCCGCGGTTACCGTATCGAGCTGGGCGAGATCGAGGCGCGCCTGCACGAGCAGGCCGAGATTCGTGATGCGGCGGTGGGGGTACAGGAAGGTGCCAATGGCAAGCATCTGGTTGGCTATCTGGTGGCGCACCAGGGTGTGGTCGCCGATGCCGCGTTGCTGGAACTGGTCAAGCAGCGCCTGCGCGGGGAGCTTCCGGAGTACATGGTGCCGTTGCACTGGGGCTGGTTCGCCAGCCTGCCGCACAACGCCAACGGCAAGCTTGATCGCAAGGCGTTGCCGGCCATCGAGATCGGTGGGCAGCACAGCCAGGCTTACCAGGCGCCGCGGGATGAACTGGAGATAGTGCTGGCCGGTATCTGGGCCGACGTGCTCAAGGCCGAGCGGGTCGGGGTGCATGACAACTTCTTCGAGCTCGGCGGGCATTCGCTGTTGGCCACGCAAATCGCCTCGCGGGTGCAGAAGCAGTTGCAGCTGAACGTGCCGTTGCGGGCGATGTTCGAGTGCAGCACGGTGGAGGAGTTGGCCGAGTATGTGCGCGGGTTGCAGGGTAGCGTGGTGGATGAGGCGAAGGCTGATCGGCTCAGTGACCTGATGGCCGAGCTGGAAGGGCTGTAGATCGGGGGGGCGCTTTGCGCCCCATTGGCGGGGCAAGCCCGCTCCTACAGGTACTCCGCAAGGCTTGAATTTTGTGGGGTTTCTGTAGGAGCGGGCTTGTCCCGCGAAAGGGCCGGCTCAGGCAATCGAGGTGTCAGCGCTTGCCGAGAATCTTCCCGAGCAATTCGGGCCGAGGTGCGCCTTGCTGGCTCTGCAGATTGCCTTGCTCATCCTGATAGAAGATCGCCGGGGTTGCCTGTAGCCCCATCTCATCCATCAACGCCATGTTCGCCGCCAGCTTCTGCTGCACGGCATCTGGCACCTTGTCCAGCGGCTTCAAGGCACTCGCCTTGCCCGCTTTTTCATGCTCATGCAGCGCCTTGGCCGGGTCCTTGGCGGCCAGCAGGGCTGCCGACTTGCCCGGGCTGTCCTCGCGGATGATGCCGACCATGATATGGCGCAACTGCACCTTGCCCGACTCTACCCAGGGCCGCGCCTGCTCCCAGAACATGTTGCAGTACGGGCAGTTGGGGTCGCTGAACAGGTATACCTTGCGCGGCGCACTGTCCTTGCCGTCGGCGATCCAGGCGGTTTTCTCCATCTTCGCCCAGATTGCCTTGCTCATCGGCGCATACACCAGCTTCTGCAGCGGCTCGGCGCTGAGGTCCTTGCCCTGTTCGTCGAACAGGCTGCCGACCAGCACGTGCTTGCCGTCTGGCGTCAGGTACAGCGCCAGGGCACTGTTCTGGTACTCGGCGGCATAGCCGGTCAGGCCGTTGGGCGCATCGAAGCTGCCCTTGATCTCGGCGCCTTTGGCTTGCAGTTGCTGGATCGCCTTGGGCAGGTCTTCGGCCTGCACCAGCGGGGCGGCCAGCAGGGCCAGGGACAGGGGCAGCAGGGCAGTCAATCGCATGTCAGTTTCCTTGTGCGGCAGGGGCGGGCAGCTTGGCCCGCTCGAAAGGTTCCAGGGCATGACGCAGGCTGGCCCGCGACAGCTCGCCGAGGTGGCTGCCGATCAGGCGGCCGTCGGCGTCGTAGAACAAGGTGGTGGGCAGGGCCATCGAGCCGACCCGCTGGGCCAGCGCGCCGGTGCCGTCGAACAGCACATGGGTCAGGCTCAGCCCGGTGGTAGCGAGGAAGGTCGTGACGTTTTCCGGTGTTTCGCCCTGATTGACGAAGATGAAGGTCACGTGGGGGTATTCCCCCTGGGCCTGTTGCAGCACCGGCATTTCCCGGCGGCAGGGCGGGCACCAGGTGGCCCAGATATTGATCACCAGCGGCTTGCCACGGTAGCTGTGCAGGGCCACCGACTGGCCAGTGGCATTGCGCAGGCTCAATTCGGGCAGTGCGGTGCCCTTGCTGTACAGGTGGCTGCCCAGGCTGGTCAGGCCCCAGAACAGCGCACCGCTGAACAGTGCCCAGCCCAGCGGGCGCCGCAGGCCAGGCTGGCGCCAGCCCTGCCAGAGGGTGGCGAGGACGATGCCGACCAGGCCCGACCAGAGCAGGAAGCCGCCGTCACGGATGTCGATGACTTGCACCAGGTCGTCGCGGTACATCGGCCAGTAGGCCAGCACGAACCCCAGGCGGGCGCACAGCAATCCGACCAGAAACAGGTTGAACAGCGCAGATTCCGGGCTTTCGCCGCCCCGCCGCGCGACCCACCAGCCGACCAGGCAGGCCACGCCGAGGGCGGCGAGCATCAGCAGGTGGTTGAGGGCCATTGTCAGCGGCCCGAGGGTTACCGTCAGCATCAGCCTTGGCTCCGGGTCTGGGTCCAGTGTTGCAGGAACGCGGCGGCATCCACCTCACCAGTGATGCGCCGTGCGCGGCGCTCTTCGCCTTCCGGGCCGAGCCAGATGATGCTCGGCGGGCCGGGTACCTGGTAGCGCTGCAGCAGGGCGCGACTGGCGGCGGAGTCGGCGGTCACGTCCAGGCGCAGCAGGTGCACGCCGGCCAGGCTGGTTTGCACGTCGGGGCGGGTGAACACCTGCTTTTCCATGACCTTGCACGACACGCACCAGTCGGCGTAGTAGTCGACCATCACCCACTGGCCGCGTGCCTTGGCGGCATCCAGTTCGCGTTGCAGGGCTTCGGGGCTGCTGACCGTGACGAAGTGCTCGTCGGCCTTCTGCACGGTAGCGACTGCGGTGCCACCGGCGAACGGTCGCAACGGTTGCCACAGATCGTCGCCCCCCGCAGCAGCGCCGACCAGCAGCAGGCCACCCCACAAGGCGCCCAGCAGCGGGACGGCACGTAGCGCCGGCAAGCGCTGCAACGCCGGCCACATGGCCCAGCCCAGGGCGATCAGCCAGGCACCGCTCAGTGCCAGCAACACGGGGGCGGCGAGCAGGCTGCGCACGGTGTACAGGGCCATGGCCAGGAACACGAAGCCGAACACGCCCTTGACTCGGTTCATCCATGCGCCCGGGCGCGGCAGGTAGCGATTTCCGAGGGTCACCAGCAACAGCAGCGGCACGCCCATGCCCATGCCGAGGCTGAACAGCACCAGCGCACCTTGCAGCACATCGCCGCTTTGCGCGATGAACAGCAGCGCACCGGCCAGTGGCGCGGTCATGCAGGGGCCGAGCAGCAGGCCGGAAAGGGCGCCCAGTAGCGCTGCGCCGTACAGGTTGCCACCACGGGTGCCTTGGCCTGCGCGGTCGAGGCGATCGCGCAGGGCGGCCGGCAGTTGCAGTTCGAAAGCACCGAACATCGGCAGGGCGAGGACGATGAACAAGCCGGCCAGGCTGCCCAGCAGCCAGGGTTGCTGCAGCCATGCCTGCAGGCTGGCCCCCAGCAGTGCCGCGACCACACCCAGGGCCGCATACACCAGCGCCATGCTCAGCACATACACCCCTGCCAGCAGCCAGCCACGCCGGGCACTGGCGCCGTTGCCCAGGACCAGCCCAGCGAGGATCGGCAGCATCGGCAGCGAGCAAGGGGTGAAGGCCAGCAGCAGGCCGAGGCCGAAGAACGCCAGCAGGCTCCAGGCCAGGCTGGCGCTTTGCAGGCCGCTGGCCAGTGCCTGGTCGCTGGCTTGTTCGGCGGCCGGGGTCGCGCTGCCGCCCAGGTCAATGGCGGTGGTCTGCGGCGGGTAGCACAGGCCGGCATCGGCACAGCCCTGCCAGCCCAGGCGCAACTGGCCCTGGGCATTGGCTGGTATCAGCAGTTCGAGCTGGTCGCGGTAGACCGCGCTGTCACCAAAGAACTCGTCATGGTGATTAAGGGCGGGGGGGAGTTGCGGCTGCTGCTCAGCAGTCAAGCCGTCGAATTTCAAGCGCTTCTGGTACAGGTAGTAACCCTGCTTGATCTGGAAATACAGGCGCATCTGGCCATCGGCCTGGCGGTCGTGAGTGAGCACGAACGCCTGGTTGACCGGCAGGAAGTCGGGTTTGGCGTCGAACGGGTTGGCCTGCAACGGGCCAGCCAGGAGAAACGTCAGGAAGAGCAAAAGGATGCGCATGTCTTCGCCTTGGCAATACGGAATGGTGGCCATGCTGGCTGCGATTGATTAACCCAAGGTTAACCGTTCCTGCCGACGCTGTTGCGACGGTGCCGCATGTCGCTCCTCGACACGCCGCGACATATTGTCGGCTTGACTTTGCTTATGCCCATATTCTTGTTGTAAAGTTGACGCACAAGTCAGTTTTTTCCTGGCCCGCGTGACAAGGTTCTCACCCTTCCGAGTCCCCCGCACAAGAATCAAAAAAAGCATGGGCAGAAACTCTTCTGCCCAGAGGATCAAGCATGTCCAACCGTGATATTTCCCGGCGCGCCTTCTTGCAAGGCGGCCTGATCGCTGGTGTCGGCGTGACCATGGCGCCACTCGGCAGCCAGGCGTTCGCCGCCCTGATGGAGGAGCGCGTCACCACCTCGCCGCAAAAGTGGATGAACCATGACGGCAAGGCGCGTTTCCGTAACGACGCGCTGTCCAAGGTCTGTGGCAACAAGGTCTTCGCCCGCGACATCCGCGCCAAGGACATGCCCGGCTGGCCGACCCAGCAAGGCCATGCGCTGCTGCTCAAGGCAACCAAGGTCGACCGCATCTATGCCGGCCATGACCTCAGCCTGCTCGGCGCTGACCTGCAGCCAGACCGTGTCGTCACCGCCGCCGACCTGGCCAAGGATGGCATCGCCTGGCCCGAGGCCCATTCGCCCGACCCGCTGCTGCCGCCCGGCCAGGTGCCGATGTTCATCGGCCACCCGGTGGCGATCCTGATCTGGCACGACTTCGAGCGCTTCCGGCAGGCCAAGCGCAAGCTGCAGTTCAATGACAAGGCGATCCAGTACGGCGCCCAGGCTCCGCTGTACCAGCGTGACCCCTATGGCAGCTTCCGCTTCGTGCGTGTGGGCGGCGCCACGCCGTTCGACGACGATGAATTCTCCAGCCTGAAGAATTCCATGCTGTTCCCGACCATCCTCAATCGCAAACCGGTGTGGTCCAAGCAACCCAACCAGCATGGCGACCTGACCGAGCAGGGCCTGTTCTACGCCAAGCGCATGGGCGAGCAACTGGACAACCCGCCCGAGGACTGGCTGGTGTTCGACGAGCGCTACAAGACGCCGTTGATCGAGCCTGCCGCGCTGGAGCCAGACAACGGCAACGGCTGGTACGACCCGGCGACCGGCACGCTGCACTTCGTGGTCGCGACCCAGTGCCCGTTCGAAGTGGCGCAGGAATGCGTGCACATGATCAAACCGTCGCGCTTCGCCCTGAACACGCTCAACATGCACCCTGGCTACACCGTGGGCTACGGCTCAAAAGACAACAACATCTTCGTCTTCTACGCCGCCGTGGCCGCACTGTATGGCGCCGGTGTGCCGATCCGCCTGGCCAACGACCGCTACGAGCAGTTCCAGAGCGGCATCAAGCGCCATGCCTTCGACATCCGCTATCAGCTGGCCGTGGACAAGAAGGACAACCGCTTCAAGATCTTCCGCGCCGACATGAGCTGCGACGGCGGCGGGCGCATCAACTACAGCCCGTCGGTGGCTGCGGTGGGCGCCACTGCGGCGCAGTCGATCTACTACATGCCGCAGAACGACCTGTCGGTGACTGCCTACTACTCGCGCGGCGTCGAGGCAGGCTCCATGCGCGGTTACGGCACCCTGCAGAGCATGGCCGCCACCGAGATGATGGTGGATGAAATCGCCGGTCGCCTGGGCGTCGATGCCATCGACCTGCGCCGTGCCAACGCACTGAAGTCGGGCATGAAGAACACTCAGGGAGCGGTCCCGGCCGGTGCCCTGCGTTTGTACGAGATCCTTGACAAGGCCGCCGTGCACGACTGGTGGCGCAATCGCGATGCCCGCAAGCAGCAGATAGACGCCAAGGATCCGGACCACTGGTACGGCGTCGGCTTCGCCATCTGCCAGAAGGATTTCGGTACCGGCTCCGAGGCGCCGATGGCCAGCGTCGAGTTCACCGCTGATGGGCGCATCAGCCTGCGCCACATCGGCACCGAACTGGGCACTGGCATGTCCACCTCCCAGGCGCTGGTGGTCAGCGACTTCCTCGGCCGCTCGGCCGACGAGGTGAAGACGGCAGTCACCGAATGGCCGGAGTTGCAGCTGACCACCAGCGGCAACCCTTATCTGATCAGCCAGCCCGAGCAGGACAGCGCGCTGCGCAACCCGCGCTGGGTCGGCAAGCTGGCTTCGCCATCGTCGGCGACCAACTCGGCGTTCTACTTCAGCCACGCCACCCGTGAAGCGGCCCGCGTGCTGTTCAACCATGGCCTGTGGCCGGCGGCGATGGCCATCTGGAGCCAGGGCCCGTACGGCGGCCAAGCCAACCCGCTGGTGGTGCGTCGCGAGAACGCGGTGTGGGTCAACGGCGAGCTTACAGGCAATGGCCTGTCGCCGATCCCGTTCGCCCAGTTGGCACAGAAGGCCCATGAGATGGGGCTGGTCACTGGCGTCAGCGTGCACGGTTTCAACCGCTGGAGCTGGGCCGAGGCCGACTTCGTCATCGACGGCGTGCGCGAGCGCTTCCCGCTCGATGCCGTGGCGGTGAAGTACGGCGACGGCGCGGTCAATGCCAAGAAGGCGCAGATGAGCAGCCATGGCTACCACCTGCTCGACCGGCAGAACGCCGCCTACCCGGATACTCAGCTGAACAATGCCATGGTCACTTACTACAGCCCGGTGGCGACCATCGTCGAGGTCAAGGTCAACAAGGGCACCCACGAGGTTGAGGTGCTCAACCACCACAGCTGGGTCGAGTGTGGCCGTGTACTGGTGCCGGAACTGGTCAAGGGCCAGCTCGAAGGCGGTATCGCCATGGGTATCGGCCATGCACTGACCGAAGAAATGCCGTTGTACGAGGGCGGGCCCGGGGAGGGCGACTGGAACTTCAACCGCTACCGCCTGCCGCACGCACGGGATGTGGCGGTGTGGAAACAGACCAGCGAAATCCTCCCGCCGCTGTCACCGACCGACCCGTCCAAGGGCATCGCCGAAGTGGTGATGATCCCGGTCGTCGGTGCCATCGGCAACGCCGTGGCGCATGCCATTGGCAAGCGCGTGCGCGATCTTCCCATCACCCCAGCCCGTATCAAGGAGGCCCTCAATGGCTAACCGTCCACTGCAACTGACCCTCAACGGTCAACCGGTCGGCCCGGTCGAGGTCCCTGATGACCTGGCGATGATCGACTACCTGCACGAACACCAGAACCTTACAGGTTCGCGCCTGGGCTGCGGCCAGGGCATCTGCCATGCCTGCGTGGTGATCGTCGACAACCCCGACGGCACCAGTGAGGAAGTGCGCACCTGCATCACCGGCGCGCATTACTTCGAGGGCAAGAAGGTCCGCACCATCGAAGGCCATGCCAAGCAGGACGAGGCCGGTGACCTGACGCTGAACCCGATCCAGCAGAAGTTCGTCGACCTGTTCGCCTTCCAGTGCAGCTATTGCGCGCCGGGCTTCGTCAACGCCGCCACGGTGCTGGTGGAAACCGCCCAGCGCCAGCCGCTGAAGAAGAGCGAAGTGGAAGACCGTATTGAAGCCAGCCTCGGCCACCACATCTGCCGCTGCACCGGGTACGTGCGTTACTACGACGCTACCCGCACGGTGCTCAATGACCTTGGCCTGGTCAAGGAGGGTTGAGCATGGGCATCGTTCGTAGCACGCTCGCGCTGGCCCTGGGCCTTGCCGTCGCTTCACTGGCCCAGGCGGCCGATGTGGCGCAGGTCAAGCGCGGTGAATACCTGGCCCGTGCCGCCGACTGCATGGCCTGCCATACGGCCGAAGGCGGTGCCCCGTTCGCCGGTGGCCTGCCGATCCATTCGCCGTTCGGCACCATCTATGGCAGCAACATCACCCCGGACAAGCAGTACGGTATCGGCAACTATACGGCCGACGAATTCTTCGCCGCAGTCACCGAGGGCAAGCGCAAGGATGGCGCCAACCTCTACCCGGCGATGCCGTACACCTCGTACCACCTGATCAAGCGCGAGGATTCCGATGCGATCCTCGCCTACCTGATGACCGTACCGCCGATCAATCGCCCGGCGCCGCAGACGGCGTTGAGCTTCCCGTTCAACGTGCGCCTGGGGCTGACCGGCTGGAACATGCTCTATGGCAAGAGCGTGCAACTGCAGCCGACCGAGGGCAAAAGCCCGGCCTGGCAGCGCGGGCAGTACATGGTCGAGGTCATGGGCCACTGCGGCGAGTGCCACACGCCGCGCAACCCTATCGGTGCGCTGCAGCAGGACCAGCGCCTGAGCGGTGGCTTGCTCGGTGGCTACCTGGCGCCGAGCCTGCTGGCCCAGGACCTGGCCGACCGCGGCTGGACCCAGCCGGACCTGACTACCTTCCTCAAGCACGGTATCAGTGCCCAGGGCAGCATGTTCAACGAAATGTTCCCGGTGGTGCACCACAGCACCCAGCATCTGCAAGACGCCGACCTGGCGGCCATGGCCACCTACCTGCTCGGCGACCAGCCGCCGCCGGCCAAGCAGATCAAGGCCGTTGCCCTGGAGCAGATGAGTGACAGCGCCAAGCGCGGCCATCAGCAGTACCTCAATGTCTGCGCCGGCTGCCATGGTGTCGACGGCAAGGGCAAGCCACACATTGCGGTGGCCATGGACGGCAACACGGTGCTGCGCCAGAGCGACTCGCGCAACCTGGTCAAGGCCATCCGCGACGGCATCCGTGAGCAGCAGTTCACCGGCTTCGAGCGCATGCAGCCGATGCCGGGCTTTGCCGACAAGCTTGACGATCAGCAAGTGACGGACATGGTCAACTACCTGCGCCAGGCCTGGGGTGGATTGCCCGGCGACCTGACCGTACAGCAGCTCGCCGAGCTGAAGGCGGAGTAAACCGTGCAGCATCTCGATCTCCAGGTGATCAGCCAGGCGCTGCAGTGGTCGTGCAATGGCCAGCGGGTGTGGTTGTGCACGGTGCTCGCTACGTACGGCTCGGCGCCGCGTGCGCCGGGCTCGCTGCTGGCGGTCAACGCCAGCGGCCAGTGGCTGGGTTCGCTGTCGGGCGGTTGCGTCGAGGATGATTTCCTCGAACGTGTGGGGCGGGGTGAGTTTCCCGAGCCGATTGCCATCGTGCGCTATGGCGATGGTAGCGACCCGCGTTCGAGCATTCGCCTGCCCTGTGGCGGCGTGCTCGAGGTGCTGGTGGAGAACCTGCCGGCTGACTGTGACGTGCAGGCCCACCTGCGTGAGCTGGAAGGTGCACTGCGCGGGCAGCGCCGGTTGCTGCGCGAGGTGAGCCTGCCGCAAGGTGATCGCCAGCTCAGCGACGACCACCGCCAGGGCCCGCGCGTGGAGCGTGAAAGCGGCCGCGTGCGTTTGCGTGTCGGTGCCGCCCAGCGCCTGCTGCTGGCTGGGTATTCCAGCGTCGCGCATTTCTGTGCCGAGTTCGGTAAAGGCATGGGCTTTGAAGTCATCCTCTGTGACCCGCGTGACGAGGTGCTTGAAGGCGTGGTGCTGGACGGCGTCGAGGTGCGCCGTGAGCTGCCGTCGGAGTTCATCGCCAATGGCGGTTGCCATGCCGACACGGCGGTGGTTGCATTGACCCATGATCCGAAAATCGATGACCTGGCCATGCTTGAAGCGGTGCGGACCGAAGCGTTCTACATTGGCGTGATGGGCTCGAAGGCCACCTCCGACAAGCGTCGCGAACGTTTGCAGCGCATCGGCGGCCTGGGCGACGATGAACTGGCGCGGATTCACGCGCCAATCGGCCTCAACCTGGGCAGCAAGACTCCGGCCGAGATTGCCCTGGCGGTGCTCGCCGATATCCTGCGCCTGCGCAACGGCATCGGGCGGGCGGCGCTGTGAGTGTGGTGGCGCTGGTGCTGGCGGCTGGCAGCAGCGTGCGTTTCGGTGCTGACAAGCGCCGCGCGCTGATGGCGGATGGTCGCAGCTTGCTGGTGCACAGTGTCGAACGTGCCTGCACGGTGTTCGATGACGTGCGGGTAGTGTTGCGTGACGGCGAGCGGGGAGAGGAGCTGGGGTTGCCGTCGGCTTGCCGGGTCATCGGCAGTGCCGATTTCACGCAGGGCTTGGGCCATAGCCTGGCGGCTGGCGCCGCTTCGCTGGTCGACAGCGAGGCACAGGCGGTGGCAATCCTGTTGGGTGACATGCCCTGGGTGGAGCCCGCGACCCTGGGCTTGCTTGCACGCGAGGCCGGTGGGTCGACGATTGTTCTGCCGTGTCATGACGGGCAGCAGGGCCATCCGGTGCTGTTCGGGCGTGATTTTTGGCCAGCGCTTGCGCGGCTGACGGGCGATGAAGGGGCGCGGTCGGTCGTGAGGGCCCATCCGGACCGTTGCGTCAGGCTGGCGGTCGAGGATGCTGGTGTGCTGCGGGATGTCGATACGCCCGATGCACTGCGCCAATGAGCGTCGGTTCTACTCATCTGAGGGCGTTGCCGGCGACGAGCATTGCCATCTGCTCGGCGATGCCAGTTTTGTGCAGTGATAATCACATCATGAAGCGGGCTCGGAAGTTCCTGAGTCAGTTCTAGGAAAAGTCTATTTAGAGTGATGGGCCAGCTCTTGGCTCATCCCCAATCAACCTGCAAGGGTCCATAATCCCCTCTTAATCCCTCCATAGTGCAATCCCTGCCACACCACTCCGGGAGCCCCACCATGCACGTTCTGCTCTGCGAGGACGACGACCTGATCGCCAGCGGCATCTGCGCCGGCCTCACCGCCCAGGGCCTCACCGTCGACCGTGTGGCCAATGCCGCTAGCGCCCGGGCCCTGCTGCAAGCGGCGCAGTTCGACGTGATGATCCTCGACCTCGGCCTGCCCGACGAAGACGGGCTGAAACTGCTGCGCCGCCTGCGCCAGCAAGGTGTGGACCTGCCCGTGCTGGTGCTCACCGCACGCGATGCGGTCACCGACCGGGTCGATGGCCTGCAGGCCGGCGCCGACGACTACCTGCTCAAACCCTTCGACCTGCGCGAACTGGCGGCGCGCCTGCACACTTTGTTACGCCGGGTGGCGGGGCGGGCGGTCAACGTGATCGAGCATGGCCCGCTGCGCTACGACCCGAGCAGCTGCGAGGCGACCCTGGCCGGCCAGCCGGTCGACCTGTCGCGACGTGAACAGGCGCTGCTCCAGGCATTGCTGCAGAACCCCGGCCGAGTGCTGTCCAGTGAACAGCTGAAGGACTGCGTGTACGGCTTCAGCGACGAAGTCGAGAGCAACGCGCTTAATGTGCATATCCATCACCTGCGGCGAAAGCTTGGCAACAGCATCGTCGAGACCGTGCGTGGCCTGGGTTATCGCCTGGGGCCGGCACAGGCGCCAGAGCAAACCTCCAAGAGAAGCGCATCATGAGCCTGCGGGTACGCCTCAGCCTGATCCTCGGTAGCGCCTTCATCATCATCTGGGCCTTGGCAGCGGCGTGGATGTTGCGCGACCTGCGCCAGCAGATGATGTTCTCCCTCGATCAGCGCCTGGTGGCGTCGGCGCGCATGGTCGCCGGGCTGATCGACCAGCTGCCGCAACCGCTGGCGGCCAAGGGCGAGGACGCGCACTTTTCCGCCGACCAGTTGAGCGTGCCCGACGGCATGGCCTGCCAGGTGAGTTCCCTGCGCGGCGAGATCCTCGCCAGCAACCACAAGCATGACGGCGCCATGGACGACCAGCGCAGCGGCTTCCGTGACCAGACCATCGATGGTGCGTTGTGGCGCACCTTCACCTACAACCACGGTGACGTGCGCATCACCACCGCCGACCGGCACATGGAGCGCGAGGCACTGAACCAGTCGATTCTGCTGGCCGCCTCGGCACCGGTGCTGATGGCCTTGCTCGGCAGCCTCGGGCTGCTGTGGATCGGCCTGGGCAAAGGCCTGGAACCGCTCAATCGCATGCGCGACTCTCTGCGACGGCGGCGTGCCGACAGTGTCGAGCCGCTGCAGGTGGCCGGTTTGCCCAGCGAGCTGCAACCCTTGCTCGACACCCAGAACCAGTTGTTCCTGCGCATCGCCCAGACCATCGAGCGCGAACGGCGCCTGACCGACGATGCCGCCCACGAACTGCGCAGCCCGCTGACCGCGATCAAGACCCACCTGCAGGTGGCGCGAATGACCGATGGCGCGGTGCGCGAGCAGGCGCTGGAACATGCCGAGCAAGGCACCGACCGCATGCACCGGACCCTGGAACAGCTGCTGATGCTGGCGCGGGTCGAGGGCAGCCTGTCGTTCGAGGACGGTGTGCAGTGCAGCGCCGAGCAGGTTGCCCGCCAGGCGGTGCAGGATGCTGGCGGCGGTGACAATCGGCGCATCGTCCTGCACCTGCCGCAGGAGGCCACGCAGATTTACCTGGGCATGCCTGCGCCGCTGGCGGTAGCGGCCTTGCGCAACCTGCTGGACAACGCCCTGCGCCATGGCGGCGATACCGAGGTGGAGCTGGAAGTGCAAATGGCCGATGGGCAGGTGGGCTTCATGGTGCGCGACCATGGGCCGGGCATTGCGGATGGCGATCTGCAGCACCTGACCGAGCGCTTCTGGCGCAACGGGCAGAGTGGGGGGTGTGGGCTGGGGTTGGCGATCGTTCAGGCGATCGTGCAGCGCTGTGCCGGCAGCCTCAGGTTCGACAGTCGCCAAGATGGGTTGCGGGTTCTGCTGCAGGTGCCTGCGCGTTCGGCCAGCTGATCTTCAATGCCTGTGCCGGCCCCTTCGCGGGACAAGCCCGCTCCTGCAGGTACGGCATGCACCTCCAGCCCTGTGCAGTACCTGTAGGAGCGGGCTTGTCCCGCGAAGAGGCCGGTACAGGCTGAGGAAATTCCCGCAACAACCGCTAAATCCTCCCCGCACTCAAGCGTTTCCCAAGCGATAACTGCCCATTCGCTTGCTTGCGAGGATTCACCCATGTCCACCGCTACCAGCCTTGCCCAGGTCCCGCCGGCCAGAGCGCCGCATCCTTTGTACGAATTCAGGGAATCGCCCCTGCTGCTGCGCCAGCAGCAACAGGAATCCAACGCCCGCAGCTACCCTCGGCGCATCCCGCTGGCGCTCAAGCGCGCCCGTGGCATCCACGTCGAGGACGTCGAAGGCCGCCAGTTCATCGACTGCCTGGCCGGCGCCGGCACCCTGGCCCTGGGCCACAACCACCCGGTAGTGATCGAGGCTATTCAGCGCGTGCTGGCTGACGAACTGCCGCTGCACACCCTGGACCTGACCACGCCGGTCAAGGACCGTTTTGTCCAGGACCTGTTCGGTATCCTGCCCGAGGCCTTGCGCCGCGAGGCCAAGGTGCAGTTCTGCGGGCCGACCGGCACCGACGCGGTGGAAGCGGCGCTCAAGCTGGTGCGCGGTGCCACCGGGCGCAGTACCGTGCTGGCCTTCCAGGGCGCCTATCACGGCATGAGCCAAGGTGCGCTGAGCCTGATGGGTAGCCACGGTCCCAAGCAGCCACTGGGCGCGCTGCTGAGCAATGGCGTGCAGTTCATGCCGTACCCCTACGACTTCCGTTGCCCGTTCGGCCTGGGCGGTGAAGCCGGGGTCAAGGCCAACCTGCATTACCTGGAAAACCTGTTGCTGGACCCGGAGAGCGGCGTGCCGCTGCCGGCGGCGGTGATCCTTGAAGTTGTGCAAGGTGAGGGCGGGGTGATCCCGGCCGACATCGAGTGGCTCAAGGCTGTGCGGCGCATCACCGAACAGGCTGGCGTGGCATTGATCGTCGACGAGATCCAGAGCGGCTTCGCCCGGACCGGGCGGATGTTTGCTTTCGAGCATGCCGGCATCGTGCCGGATGTGGTCACGCTGTCCAAGGCCATTGGTGGCAGCCTGCCGCTGGCGGTGGTGGTGTACCGCGACTGGCTGGATACCTGGAAGCCAGGCGCCCATGCCGGCACCTTCCGCGGCAATCAGATGGCCATGGCCGCCGGTTCGGCGGTGATCAACTACCTGGTCGAGCACCGCCTGGCCGAACATGCCGAGGCCATGGGCCTGCGCTTGCGTGAGCATCTGCAGCGGCTGCAACGGGATTATCCACAACTGGGTGATATCCGTGGCCGTGGCCTGATGCTTGGGGTGGAGTTGGTCGACCCACAAGGTCAGCCGGATACTCTTGGCCACCCGCCTGCCAATCGGGTGCTGGCACCGAAGGTCCAGCGCGAATGCCTCAAGCGTGGGCTGATCCTCGAACTGGGCGGGCGCCATGGCGCCGTGGTGCGCTTCCTGCCGCCACTGATCATCAGTGCGCAACAGGTAGACGAGGTGGCGCAGCGCTTTGCCGAAGCAGTGGCCGCCTCCATTTGAGTCCGGGAGGGCCGCGCCGCGGCCCTCTCGTACGGCGAATCAACCGTTGTCCGCGTTCGCTACCTGCCAGCCACCCCCCAGCGCCTTGTACAGCGCCACGCTGACCTGCAGGCGAGCCAGGCGTAACTGTGCCTGCTGGTCCTGTGCGAGATAGAGCGTGCGCTGGGTTTCGAGCACGCTCAGCAGGGTCTCGGCCCCGGCCGCGTAGCGCCGTTGGGCCAGGTCGAAGGCCAGGCGTGCCTGTTCGACCTCCTGGTCCTGCCAGTGGCGCTGCTGCTCAACACCGTGGATGGCATTGAGGGCCTTCTCGACATCGGCGAAGCCGGCCAGGATACTGCTGCGGTAGCTTTCCAGCAGCTCGTCCTGCTGGGCTTGGGCCAATTGTTGCGCCGCTCGCAGCCGGCCATTATTGAAGATCGGCGCGACCAGGCCGGCGGTCAGGGTGTAATAAGAGCTGTCGAAGACCTCGGGCAGGGTGCGTGCGCCGGTGCCAATGTTGGCGCCTAGGGTCACTTTCGGCAGCAGGGCGGCCCTGGCCACCTGCACATTGGCGTGGGCGGCGGCCAGGCGTGCTTCGGCAGCGGCGATGTCCGGACGGCGGGCGAGCAGTTCGCTGGGTATGCCGCTGCCAATGCGCGGCCAGTTCACGGTTGCCAGCGCTTCAGCCGTGGTGGGCAGGGCCTGGACCGGGTCGCCTAGCAGTGTGGCCAGGGTAACGCGGTTGTCCTGCCACTGCTGTTCGAGCAGCGGCACTTGCCGCTCCTGAGCGGCCACCAGGCTGCGCTGCTGGGCCAGTTCCAGGCGCGTCGCGGAGCCGGCGCGCTGACGTGTCTCGACCAGCGCCAGGACATCACGGGCGTTACGCAGGTTGAGGCGGGCAATGCGCAGCTGTTCTTCCAGGGCCAGGCCCTGCAGGTAACTGTTGGCCACGCTGCTGACCAGCGTCAGTTCGACCGTCTGGCGATCGAAGCGGCTGGCGTCGAGGCTGTACAGGGCGCTCGAGCGCGCAGCGCGCAGGCCTCCCCAGAAGTCGATCTCGTAGCTGGCGACCAGCTGCATGCCGAACGACGTGCTGGTTCGCTCGTACTTGCTGACATCGAGTTGGTCATAGCCCTCGCCATGCAGCAGGCGCTGGCGGCTGCCGTCGAGCTCGAACCTGAGCTCCGGCAGCAGCGGCGCTCCGGCGATCACCGCCTTGGCTTGGGCCTGGCGCACGCGCGCAGCGGCGGCGGCAAGGTCGTGGGCATTCGACCGGGCGCGTTCGATGAGGTGGTCCAGTTCGGTGCTGTCAAAGGCCTGCCACCACTGCGCCGAAGGCAGGCTGGCAGAGGGCTGGAGGGTTTCGCCTTGCCAGGCGGTGGGTGCAGCGATGCCGCTGGATGGCGCGGGCGTCAGGCTGCAGGCGGCGAGGCCTAGGCACAGGGACAACAGGCTGATGCGGCTTGGCAGGGTCATGGACTATTCGCTGGTAAGGGCTTTGACCGGGTCGAGTCGGGCGGCTTTGCGGGCCGGCATGAAGCCGAACACGATGCCGGTGAGAACGGCGCAGGAGAACGCACCGAGCATGGCGGGCAGGGTGAAGGCCACGGCAACCTTGCCCATCATCAATGCACCACCGGTCAGCAGGGCCAAGCCGATGCCGGCCATGCCGCCGACCATCGACAGCATCACCGCTTCGCTGAGGAACTGGCGCAGGATGTCGTGCTGGCGTGCGCCGGTGGCCATGCGGATGCCGATTTCGCGGGTGCGCTCGCGCACGGTCATGAGCATGATGTTCATCACCCCGATGCCACCGACCAGCAGCGAGATCGCGGCAATCGCACCGAGCATCAGCGACAGGTTGTTCTGGGTGCGCGCCTCGGCCTGGATCAGCGCGGCCGAGTTGGTCAGCTCGAAATCGTGACGGCCCTGGTGGCGCCGGCGTAGAAGGCGGTCGACGGCAGCTTCGGTTTCATCGACCCGTGCCGCGTCGACGGCGGCGACGGTGATGTAATCGGGGTCGCGCTGGCCGAACAGGCGGATTGCCGCTGCCGAGTAAGGCACCACGATGCGCCCGTCGGCATCCTGGTCGCCGGAGCTGGCACCTTTGCCGGCGAGAATGCCGATGACCTGGAACGGCACATTGCCGATCAGCAGGTACTGGCCAAGTGGGTCGCGGTCAGCTGCGAGCATCTTTTCCCGGACTTTCTGGCCGATCACGGCCACTGCCGCGCCACTGGCTTCGTCGGCATCGGTGAAGAACGCCCCTTCGACCGCCGGCCAGTTGAAGATCAGCGGGAACTGGTTGTTGTTGCCGCCCACGTAGAAGCGCTGGCTGTTGTTGCCGTGGCGCACCATCACCTTTTCGCCCAGCACCGGCATGATCTGCCGGACCTGCGGCAGCTGGCCGATGGCGGCGACGTCGTCGAGGGTAATGGTGCCAGCGGGTTCGCCCAGGGTGGCGGGCTTGCCGTTGAGGTAGAGGATGTTCGAACCGAAGGCGGCCATTTGCGCCATCACCTGGCGCTTGCTGCCTTCGCCGACGGCCAGCATGACCACCACCGAGGCGACCCCGATGACGATGCCGAGCAGGGTCAGGGCGGTGCGAAAGCGGTTTACCCACATGACCCGCCAGGCGGCTTGCAGGGCTTCGACCAACTCACCTTTCCAGGCCCCGCGCTGGGTCGCGCCACGGTCCAGGCGCTGGCGCAGGTCGACGGCTTGCAAGGCTTGGCGCGGAGCGCTGGGCGCCTGGTCGGTCGCGGTGTCGCTGATCATCTGGCCGTCGCGGATCTCGATCACCCGCTGTGCCCGCGCCGCCACTTTGTGGTCGTGGGTGATCAGGATGATTACATGGCCCTGGCTGGCCAGTTCGTCGAGCAGCGCCATGACTTCGGTGCCGCTGTGGCTGTCGAGCGCACCCGTGGGCTCGTCGGCAAGGATGATATGACCGCCGTTCATCAGCGCCCGGGCGATCGACACCCGTTGCTGCTGGCCACCCGAGAGCTGGTGCGGGCGGTTGGCGCTGCGGCTGGCCAGGCCCAGGCGGGCGAGCAGGGCGGCGGCGCGGGCATGCCGCTCGCTGGCGGGTGTGCCGGCATAAATGGCCGGCATCTCGACGTTCTCCTGGGCCGAGCCCGAAGGGATCAGGTGGTAGCCCTGGAACACAAAGCCGAACGCCTCGCGGCGCAGCCAGGCCAGTTCATCGCTACCCAGCTTGGCCACGTTTTTGCCGGCGAAGCGGTAGCTGCCGGACGTCGGGCGGTCGAGGCAGCCGAGTATGTTCATCAAGGTCGACTTGCCCGAGCCGGATGCACCGACGATGGCGACGAACTCGCCGGGGTGGATGCACAGGCTGATGCCGCGCAGCACATCGACCTTGGGGCTGTCCTGGCCACCGTAGGACTTGCGGATATCGACCAGTTCGATCAGCGGCGCAGTCATTCAGCCTCCGCTGGCGCTGGGGGCGCCCATCAGCAGTTGCTCGCCTTCGCTGAGCCCGTCCAGCACCTGAACGCGCAGGCGGTCGCTGAGGCCGGTGCGCACCTGGCGCTGCACCACCTTGCCGTGCCGGTCGAGCACCCGTGCCATGAACAGGCCGCCGTGTTCGTCCAGCGCGGCCAGTGGCACGGTAAGGACCTGGCTGGCCTGGCCGGCGACGAAGAACACCTGGGTGGTCATGTCGGCCATCAGCGCACCATCCGGGTTGTCGACATCCAGCAGCACGGTGTACTGCACCACCTGGTTGCCGGTGCTGCCAGCACTGGCCGGGCTGCCACCGCCCTGGCTGGCTTGTTCGAGTGGCTTGGGCGGGATCGGCAGAATCTGCCGCACCGTGCTGCTCCAGCGGCGCTTGCCGCCGGACAGGGTAGTGAAGTAGGCGGTCATCCCTGGCTTGACCTTGCCGATGTCGGCTTCGGAGACCTGGGCCCAGACGGTCATGGGTGACAGCTTGGCGATGCGCAGGATCAGCGGCGTGCGTTGCTGGGCGTTGAGGGTCTGGCCTTCGCGGGCGTCGACGGCTACCACGGTGCCGTCCATCGGCGCATAGATGCGCGTGTAGCCCAGTTCCGCCTCGTCGCTGCGCAGGCTGGCCTGGGCCTGGCGGATCTGCGCCTGGAACATGTCGATGCGCGCCTGGGTGACCTTGAGCTGGGCAGCAGCGGCCTGGACGTCCTCATCGCGGGTGGCGCCTGCGGCGGCAAGCTTGCGCTGGCGCTTGAGCTGCTGGTTGGCCAGCTCGAACTGCGCACGCTGCTCGGCGAGCTGGGCCTTGAGGTTGTCGATCGAAAAGCGCCCGGCATCCAGCCGAGCCTGCTGGGTGGAGGGGTCGATCTCGACCAGCAGTTGGCCCTTGCGCACCGGGTCGCCCGCTTCCACGTGCAGTGTGCGGATTTGCCCCGAAGCTTGGGCGCCCACATCCACGTAGCGCCGGGGCTGCAAGGTGCCCAGGGCGGTCACGCTGCTTTCGATGTCTGCCCGCGTGACCGTGACGGTACCGAGCGGTTGTGCGCCGACGGGCAGGGCTTGCCAGGCTAGCAGGCAGCCCAGGCTCAGCAGGCCCACGCCAGCGAGGATGAGCTGGCGGCGGGGGGAGGTTAAACGGCTCATGCGGACTTCCAGCCTGGGTAGTGGTCACGCGCTGCCAATCGAGGTGCGCACCGAAGTCCCAGATAAACGAAGGCTGAGCAGGCGGATTTAGCCTGAATGAGGGGGTGGAGGGCGTGTTGCTGAGAATAGTTATAATTTGTACTATCACAGCCCGGTATCACTCAGTCCCGCACGTGGGTTGCAAGGACGATTTCAGGTGCTGTTGTGGAACATTATTATCGCGAACTGGTGAGCTTCCTTTGTGCCCGCCTGGGCAACCGCCAAGCTGCGGAGGACGTTGCCCACGATGCCTATCTGCGGGTACTTGAGCGGACCGACAGCGGGCAGATCGAGCATCCGCGGGCGTTTCTCTACCGTACGGCACTTAACCTGGTGGTCGACCGGCACCGGCGCCATCAGGTGCGCCAGGCCGAATCACTGGATGCGCTGGAGGCCGATGGGCGCTTTCTCAGCGCAGAACTGCAGCAGGACATGCAACTCGACCAGCGCCTGGCCATGATGCAAAAGGCCCTGGATGAGCTGAGCAAGGTGTGCCGCGACTGCTTTCTGTTGCGCAAGCTCGATGGTCTGTCACACCAGCAGATTGCAGAGCGGTTGGGCATCTCGCGCAGCCTGGTGGAAAAGCACATCGTCAACGCCATGAAGCACTGCCGTGTGCGCATGCGGCAGTGGGAGTCCTGAACGTGGGGTGAAGGGCAAGTGAAAATTCTGTGTGATGGCCACTTGATTTCTCTCGCTTTCCCGACAAGTATCTAAATTGACCCCTCCAGGTACAGCCTTGGTGGTTGCCTGTTTCTGGCGCAGTTTGGTCAGGGAGCTGTCCCTTTTCACCTGACGGCCCAGGTCCGACAATGACAAACAAGACCCTGCGCATCCTGATTGCCGATGAGCACCCGCAGCAGCGCCTGCAGCTGGAAAAACTGCTCAATGGCCTCGGCTATTACCGGATTGCCCCGGTCGAGTCGTTTGAAGAGTTGCAGCGCCTGGTGCAGTGCGCCTTGCAACCGTTCAACCTGCTGCTGGGCAACATCGAGCTGGCCAGCCATGCTGGCGTCGACCTGGCACGCTTCTGCCGGGTCAGCACGCAGATCCAGCATGCCCTGCTTTACCATTCGCAACACCTGAAAGTGCCTGTCGTGCCACAGACCGAGCGCCAGGCTGTCAGCGTGAGCCTGCCACAGGTGCCGGATAACGACGCGCTGCAATCGTTCATGGCGATCATCGACAGCCCGGTGCTGGTCGGCAAGATTGCCCTGCCTTCCGGGCTGGCGGGTGGCGCGGCCTATACGCGCAAGCCCAGGAACTTCGGCCACACCGTCTTCAGCCGTTAGTGGCGTGGCTGGGGCAAGGCTGCGGGCATTTGCTATCCTCTTGCCCTTTGCCGATCTGCGGACCCCTGCCATGACTGCCATCGATACCGCTCGCCCGCCCCGGTTCAGCCGCGGCGACCACCGGACCCTGGGCCTGGCGGCACTGGGCGGCGCGCTGGAAATCTACGATTTCATCATCTTCGTGTTCTTTGCCCTGACCCTCAGCCAGCTGTTCTTCCCGCCGGAAATGCCCGAGTGGCTGCGCCTACTGCAGAGCTTTGGCATCTTCGTCACCGGTTACCTGGCGCGACCGCTGGGCGGCATCCTGATGGCGCATTTCGCTGACCACCTCGGGCGCAAGCGGGTGTTCAGCCTGAGCATCCTGATGATGGCCTTGCCGTGCCTGCTGATCGGGGTGATGCCGACGTATACCGACATCGGCTATGCGGCCCCGCTGATCCTGCTGGCCCTGCGCATCCTGCAAGGCGCCGCTGTAGGTGGTGAAGTGCCGAGCGCGTGGACCTTCGTCGCCGAGCATGCGCCAAACGGTCGTCGTGGCTATGCCCTGGGCTTCCTGCAGGCAGGGCTGACTTTCGGTTACCTGCTGGGTGCGCTGACGGCCACACTGTTGGCTCACGTGTTCACGCCGCAGGAGATTCTCGATTACGCCTGGCGTTATCCGTTCCTGCTCGGTGGGGTGTTTGGCGTGATCGGTGTGTGGCTGCGCCGCTGGCTCAGCGAGACCCCGGTGTTCCTGGCCTTGCGCGAACGTCAGGAGCAACCAGTCAAGTTTCCGCTACGACGGGTGCTGGGCGAGCACCGCTCGGCGTTGATCCCGGCGGCGCTGCTGACCTGCGTATTGACTTCCGCAGTCGTGGTGCTGGTGGTGATTACCCCGACTGTGATGCAGCAACGCTTTGGCATGACGGCGGGGCATACCTTCGCCCTGAGCAGCGTGGGCATCGTCTTCCTCAATATCGGCTGTGTGCTGGCCGGGTTGCTGGTCGACCGCCTGGGCGCCTGGCGCGCACTGATGATCTACAGCGTGATGCTGCCGTTGGGCATCGCTGCGCTGTACGCCAGCCTGGTGGGGCAGTGGGGCATGACCTGGCTGGCCTACGCGCTGGCTGGGCTGGCCTGCGGTGTGGTGGGCGTGGTGCCGTCGGTGATGGTCGGGCTGTTCCCTGCCGAGATCCGCGTTTCGGGGATTTCCTTCACGTACAACGTGGCTTACGCCCTGTGGGCCAGTACCACGCCGCTGGCGTTGATTGCACTGATGCCGTGGAGCCCGTGGGTGTGTGTCGGCTTCTGCCTGATCATGGGCTCGGTGGGGCTGCTGACGGCCTCGTATTTCGGCCGTCGTGAACCATTGGCATTTGCCGCCGAGCCGATGCCGATCATATGTGCTGACAAGTAGCAGCAGCCGATACGAAAAAGCCCCCGGTTCTCTCGAGCCGGGGGCTTTTTGTTGCTGCAAGGGCAGTGGCCTTACATGTTCGGGTAGTTCGGCCCGCCAGCGCCTTCAGGGGTGACCCAGGTGATGTTCTGGGCCGGGTCCTTGATGTCGCAGGTCTTGCAGTGCACGCAGTTCTGCGCGTTGATCTGGAAGCGCTTGCTGCCGTCTTCCTGGCTGACCACTTCGTACACGCCCGCCGGGCAGTAACGCTGGGCCGGTTCGTCGTACAGCGGCAGGTTGCTGGCGATCGGCACGTTCGGGTCGGTCAGCTTCAGGTGGCAGGGTTGTTCCTCTTCGTGGTTGGTGCTGGAGAGGAATACCGAGCTGAGCTTGTCGAAGCTGAGCTTGCCGTCCGGTTTCGGGTAGTCGATCTTCTTCGACTCGGCAGCGAGTTTGAGGCAGGCATAGTCTGGCTTGGTGTCGTGCAGGGTGAACGGCAGCTTGCCGTTGAACCAGTTCTGGTCGACATAGTTGAAGGCGCCACCGAGCAGCGGGCCGAACTTGTGCAGTGCCGGGCCGAAGTTGCGGCTGGCGAACAGTTCTTCGTACAGCCAGCTGGCCTTGAAGGCGCTGACGTAGCCGTCGAGCAGGTCGCCACCTTCGCGGCCGGCAGCCAGTGCATCAGCTACTGCCTCGGCGGCGAGCATGCCGGATTTCATCGCGGTGTGGCTGCCCTTGATCTTGGAGAAGTTCAGGGTGCCGAGGTCGCAACCGATCAGCGCGCCGCCGTTGAAGACCATTTTCGGCAGCGAGTTCAGGCCGCCTTTGCAGATGGCGCGGGCACCGTAGCTGATGCGCTTGCCGCCTTCGAGGTACTGGCTCATCACCGGGTGGTGCTTGAGGCGCTGGAACTCGTCGAACGGGGAAAGGTAAGGGTTGGCGTAGGAGAGGTCGACGATCAGGCCGACCACCACCTGGTTGTTCTCCAGGTGATAGAGGAACGAGCCGCCGGTGTTGTCCTTGCTGGTCACGTCCAGCGGCCAGCCAGCGGTGTGCACCACCAGGCCCTGCTCGTGCTTGGCCGGGTCGATTTCCCAGATTTCCTTCAGGCCGATGCCGTAGTGCTGGACGTCGGCTTCGTTGTCGAGGTTGAAGCGCTTGATCAGTTGCTTGCCGATATGGCCGCGGCAGCCTTCGGCGAACAGGGTGTACTTGGCGCGCAGTTCCATGCCTGGGGTATACAGGCCGTCCTTCGGATTGCCTTCACGGTCGACACCCAGGTCACCGGTGACGATACCGCGGACTACGCCGTTTTCGTCGAACAGCGCTTCTTGGGCGGCGAAGCCCGGGTAGATTTCTACGCCAAGGTTTTCGGCCTGCTGGGCCAGCCAGCGGCACAGGTTGCCCAGGGAGATGATGTAGTTACCGTGGTTGTGCATGGTCTTGGGCACGAACAGGTCTGGGACCTTGGTCGAGCTGCCGGCGTCCTTGAGCACATAGATATCGTCGCGCTTCACTTCGGTGTTGAGCGGCGCGCCGAGTTCCTTCCAGTCGGGGAACAGCTCGTTCAGGGCGCGGGGTTCGAACACCGCGCCGGAAAGAATATGAGCACCTACTTCGGAGCCTTTTTCCACCACGCAGACGCTGATCTCGCTACCGGCTTCGGCGGCCTTCTGCTTCAGGCGGCAGGCGGCGGACAAGCCCGCAGGGCCTGCGCCGACGATGACCACGTCGAATTCCATGTATTCGCGTTCCACAGGTTCTCTCCTACTCATCAAGGCTCGTGCTGTTGCTTTGTCTTATGGGTGCTTGCGTGCAGCGGCGCTTCACTGGCGCGAAACTGTAGCTACGCAAAGGGCGGACTACACCGTTTTGTCTTGGCGCGCATTATATCTACACCACTTAACGGGTCCAATACAAACGTTTGTTTGAATTTGCCGGAGCCCAGTAAAATCACTGGAACGCGGCTGGAAGGTGACCGATTTGCCGTATTGACCGGATTGGGTGTTGCGGTCAAGATACGAGCGGTTTTACGTTCGCCGTAGGCTTGCAGCCTGGCGCAGGTACACCTCTAAAGACCAGGTGTGAAGCAGGGTTTTGCGGCCTTTGGCCGGTTTGTAGTGGAGTTTACACGCCACCACAGAAAATGACCCGTGGGTATTTGCCGCAACAGTCGCGACAAGACTGTTCGGTCACCATGAAGTTTGCTCCTCCCGGTACGTTTTCAGAGGTGCCCTTGTACCCACGCGCATCGCCGGGCTCTGCCCCAGGCGACTATCTATTCACCGGAGAGTAACGAGGAATCCATGAAGGTTCTTGTAGCTGTCAAACGAGTGGTCGACTACAACGTCAAGGTTCGCGTCAAGGCGGACAACTCCGGCGTCGACCTTGCTAACGTCAAGATGTCCATGAACCCCTTCTGCGAAATCGCCGTGGAAGAAGCCGTACGCCTGAAGGAAAAGGGCGTCGCGACCGAGATTGTCGTCGTCTCCGTCGGCCCGACCACCGCTCAGGAGCAGCTGCGTACTGCCCTGGCCCTGGGTGCCGACCGCGCGATCCTGGTCGAAGTCGCTGACGAGCTGAATTCCCTGGCCGTGGCCAAGGCTCTGAAAGCCGTTGTCGACAAGGAGCAGCCGCAACTGGTGATCCTCGGCAAGCAGGCCATCGACAGTGACAACAACCAGACCGGCCAGATGCTGGCCGCGCTGACCGGCTTTGCCCAGGGCACCTTCGCCTCCAAGGTCGAAGTCGCTGGCGACAAGCTGAACGTCACCCGTGAAATCGACGGCGGCCTGCAGACCGTTTCGCTGAACCTCCCGGCCATCGTCACCACCGACCTGCGCCTGAACGAGCCACGCTACGCGTCGCTGCCGAACATCATGAAGGCCAAGAAAAAGCCGCTGGAGACCGTGACTCCAGACGCGCTGGGCGTGTCCCTCGCCTCCACCAACAAGACCCTGAAAGTCGAAGCGCCGGCTGCCCGCAGCGCTGGCATCAAGGTCAAATCGGTGGCCGAACTGGTCGAGAAGCTGAAGAACGAAGCGAAGGTAATCTAAATGACTATCCTGGTTGTCGCTGAACACGAGAACGGTGCCGTAGCCCCGGCCACCCTGAACACCGTCGCCGCTGCCGCCAAGATCGGTGGTGATATCCACGTGCTGGTCGCAGGCGCAAACGTCGGCGGCGTCGCCGAATCCGCTGCCAAGATCGCTGGCGTGGCCAAGGTGCTGGTTGCCGATAACGCCGCCTACGCCCACGCCCTGCCAGAAAACGTCGCGCCGCTGATCGTCGAGCTGGCGAAAGGCTACAGCCACGTGCTGGCCCCGGCCACCACCAACGGCAAGAACATCCTGCCACGCGTTGCCGCGCTGCTGGACGTTGACCAGATCTCCGAGATCATCTCGGTTGAATCGGCCGACACCTTCAAGCGCCCGATCTACGCCGGCAACGCCATTGCCACCGTGCAATCGAGCGCTTCGGTCAAGGTCATCACCGTGCGTACCACCGGCTTCGACGCCGTGGCCGCCGAAGGTGGCTCGGCTGCCGTTGAAGCGGTGGCTGCTGCGCACAACGCCGGCATCTCGGCCTTCGTTGGCGAAGAACTGGCCAAGTCCGACCGCCCAGAGCTGACCGCTGCCAAGATCGTCGTTTCCGGCGGCCGTGGCATGGGCAACGGTGACAACTTCAAGCACCTGTACAGCCTGGCCGACAAGCTTGGCGCTGCCGTCGGTGCCTCGCGCGCCGCGGTGGACGCAGGCTTCGTGCCGAACGACATGCAGGTCGGCCAGACTGGCAAGATCGTTGCGCCACAGCTGTACATCGCCGTCGGTATCTCCGGCGCGATCCAGCACCTGGCCGGCATGAAGGACTCCAAGGTGATCGTCGCGATCAACAAGGATGAAGAAGCGCCGATCTTCCAGGTAGCCGACTACGGCCTGGTCGCCGACCTGTTCGAAGCCGTTCCGGAGCTGGAAAAGCTGGTCTGATCCGCCTGCTTCACTTATAAAGAAGCCCGGCCCTCGCACTGAGGGCCGGGCTTTTTTGTTGCCGGGCAAGGAGTGAAGGATGGTGTTGCGCGAAGCGGGCAGGGTGCTGGCATGCATGGTGACGCTGCTGTCGCCGGTGGTGATGGCGGCAGGCAAGTGCGAGCGACTGGTGGCAACCGGCAGCCCGGACGCACCGCCGTATGCCTGGCAAGACCCGAGCGACCCGAAGCACCTGATCGGCGCCAATGTCGACCTGCTGCGCCAGGTACTTGGCGAGCTGGGGGTGAAAGTCGAGGTGCTCAGTGCCGGCCGGCGCGACCAGGCGCTGGAAGAGGTGCGCAGTGGGCGCATGGATCTGCTGCTCGATACCCCCATGCAAGTGGAGCAGCTGACGGCGCTGGACTACATCCACCCGCCCTTGCAGCTCAATGAATACCTGGTCTGGACGCGCCACGACGCCACGCTGGCGTTCGAAGGTCCGGCCGACCTGGCCAAGTATCAGGGCAGCCTGTCCGAGCGTGCGCGCCTGACCCCGGCGTTCACTGCCTTCGCCAAGGCCCAGCTGAAGCTGGTGTCGGCGCAGAACCTCACCCAGGCCTTCCAGAAACTGGTGCTGGGCCAGGTCGATTATGTATTGGCCGGGCGCTACTCGGGCATGGCCATGACCCAAAGCCTGGGCATGAGCAACAACCTCATCGCGCGTGGCTTGCCAGTGGACCGCCCGGGCCTGTACCTGGCCTTGTCGCACAATTCGGCCTGCAATGACGCGTGGTTGCGTGGGCAATTGGCGAAAAAGCTGACAGAATTGCCGATCTCCGGTGCGTCCGAAGCCGTGCTGCAACGTAATGTCGAGCGTTGGAAAGCGCAGATGCAAGTGCAGGCGGACGCCCCAAAACATTAGGAAGAGTGCGTGAGAACCCAATCCCTGATCCTAGCCGTGGCCATGCTCGGCCTGGCCGGCTGCGCCAATGACCCGGCGCCCAATGAGCAGATGCGAATTTCCGAGCAGGCGCTGGAGCAGGCCAAGGCAGTCGGTGCCACCGACCAGGTCGAAGCGCTGAAGCTGGCCGAAGACAAGTTCGCCCGGGCCAAGACCAACATGCTGACCGAGGACTACCGTGACGCACGCCTGCGTGCCGAACAGGCCGAGCTGGATGCCCGTCTGGCCGAGGCGCAGGTGCTGAACCAGAAGAGCGAAGAGCAGCTTCAGCTGCTGCAAACGCGGGTCAAGCGCCTGCGCAAGCAACTGGAGGTGCAGCCATGATGCGTCTGAATGCGAAAACCGCGCTTGCACTGCTGGTGCTGACGGCCGGCTTGCAGGGTTGCGCCAGCCAGCGCAGTTCGGCGGCACTGGATGACGCGACCGTGGCCTTCCAGAAGGTCAAGGACGATGCCGACGTGCTGCGCAGCGCCCCGCGTGACGTGATCCGTGCCGGTGAGTCGCTGTCCCGCGCCGAGCGCCTTTCCGGCTACATCGGTACGGGCAGCGATGTGCGCCATTATGCCTACCTGAGCCAGCGCTACAGCGAGATTGCCAGCGAGCACGCCAAGCTGGCGCTGAGCGAGGAGCGTCGGGCCAAGCTCGACCTCGAACGCCAGCGCCTGCAGTTGGCCTTGCGCGAGGCCAAGCTGGCCAGTGTGCAGCAGCAGGGCAAATGGGTGGAGAACCAGATTGCCGCGTTGGCCTCGGAGCAGGCTGACCGAGGCTTGGTGATGACCCTGAGTGACGTGCTGTTCGACACCGGCAGTGCCGACCTGAAAAATTCTGCCAGCCGCACCGTGCTCAAGCTGGTGCAGTTCCTCCAGCTCAATCCGCGTCGCGTGGTGCGGATCGAGGGCTATACCGACAGCACCGGTACGCCAGAAGATAACCTCAAGCTGTCGCGTGATCGTGCCCAGTCGGTGGCAGACATGCTGGTCGACCTGGGGATCGACGAGAAACGCCTGCAGGTCGAAGGCTATGGCGACCAGTACCCGATCGAGGCCAATGCTTCGGAGCGGGGCAGGGCGCAGAATCGCCGGGTGGAAATCGTCTTCTCTGACGATAAGGGTAGACTCGCGCCAGCGCGCTGAACACCTTGAAAAGGGGCCGCAAAGCGGCCCCGGCTTCCATCGGCATGGCGCGGATTAATCGTTTCGACAGGTGTCACGCAACGGTATTGTTGACTACTTAGCCATCTGTCCCAGTACACTTTGCAACTGTTACGGTATGCTCTACCGTCAGTGAGTCGTACAAGAATAACGAGCCGCCTGCGCGTCGAGATACCGCCATGACCAACCTGCTGCTGTACCAGCGTATCGCCCAGCAACTGGCCGACGACATCCGTCGCGGTGTCTACCAGCCAGGCGAGCGCGTACCGTCCGTGCGCAAGATGAGCGCCCAGCTCAACGTCAGCCATGCCACGGTGTTGCAGGCCTACGCCAATCTCGAGGATCAGGGGCTGATCCGTGCCCGGCCGCAGTCGGGCTACTACGTGCATCAGACGCCCGCCCTGACCGCGCAGACGCCGGACATCGCCCGGGTCGAGCGCCCTGGCCTGGTCACGCGTGCCAGCATCATCCAGCAGGTGTTGACCGAGGCGCGCCGCGATGGCGTGTTCCCATTCGGCGCTGCGGTGCCGCACGTCGATTACCTGCCGGTGCGCGCCTTGCACCAGCAGATCGCCAAGGTCACCCGCTTCCACAGCCCGCGTGCCTTCAGCTACATGTTCAGCCCCGGCTTCGAGCCACTGCGCCGGCAGATCGCGATTCGCATGCGTGATGCCGGCGTGCTGGTCGACCCGCGTGAGGTGATCGTCACCCATGGCTGTGTCGATGCGTTGCAGATGTCGCTGCGGGTGCTGACCCGCCCGGGTGATCTGATCGCGGCCGAGTCGCCAACCTATTACGGGCTCCTGCAGTTGGCGGACCTGTTGGGGTTGAAGGTGATCGAGATCCCCAGTGACCCGTCCACCGGCATCAGCCTTGAAGCTTTGCAACTGGCCGCCAATCAGTGGTCGATCAAGGCCTTGGTGTTGACCACGCGCCTGAGCAATCCATTGGGCGGCACTGTGCCAGAGGAGCGGCAGAAGCAGTTGCTGCGCCTGGCATCGGACTTCGATATCCAGATCGTCGAAGATGACATCTACGGCGAACTGATGTTCGAGCAGGGCAAGACCAAGGCGCTCAAGGCCTTCGATCGGCTGGACCGGGTCATCTACTGCTCGAGCTTTTCCAAGACCCTTTCGCCCGGGGTGCGGGTCGGCTGGATGGTGGCGGGGCGTTATCAGGATGAAATCCAGCGCCTGCAGACGTTCACTACCCACTCGGCGTGCAGCGTGACGCAAATGGGTGTGGCGGCGTACCTGGAGAACGGTGGCTACGACCGGCATTTGCGATATATCCGCCAGGAGTATCGCAAGAACCTCAGTGCCTACCAGCTGGCGGTTCAGCAGCACTTCCCGGAAGGTACCCAGATGACCCGGCCAACCGGCGGTTTCATCCTTTGGGTCAGCCTGCCGGGGCGGGTGAACACGCAGGAACTGCATGTGCGTGCACTGGAGCAGGGCATCAGTATCGCGCCTGGGCTGATCTTCAGTAACACCGAGCAGTTCAACCACTGCATCCGGCTCAACTGTGGCATTCCATGGAACAAGGAGGCCGAGCGGGCGGTCATCACGCTCGGGCTTTTGGCCCAGCAATTGTGCAGAGAATCGCAGCCCTCACTTTTGTAGGCTTGCCAGTAGCGGGCGGAACAGGGAGCATACGCACTTTTACAATTCCGCCTGCCTGTTGATGTCCATGAATCTGTTGCGTAGTGTCGCCCTGATGATCTGTATTGCGCCGTTGTGCCTGCCTGTAGTCCAGGCTGCGCAGGCTGCTGCCCAGGCGCAAGCAGGGCATGACAAGGCGGCAAAGCCTGTAGCCAAAGCCAAGCCAGCGGTCGCCAAGGCCAAGCCCAAGCCCAAGCCCAAGCCCAAGCCCAAGAAACCGGTCAGCAAGTCGGTCACGCAACCATTGCCCAAAGCCAAGCTGGACCTGAGTCTGCCGACCGAGATGGTGAACAATCTCGAGCCTGAAGTGGGCGATCCTTCGACCCGCCGCAAACCTTTGCTGCCCGCCATGTTCACGGAAAAGCCGGAAACCAACGACAGCCCGTTTCAGCTCAACGGCCGGTTGATAAGCAATGAGATGCAGCTGCAGCTGCGCAACGAAAGCCGGCACGATGTGGAAGGCGCGGCGATCGATTTCCAGTTCCGCAACTGAGCTTGCTCAACTGACTGCCGGGTCACGGCCGTTTTCATCGGGTTGCCAATTTAAAACGCATGTTTGAGCGGTTACTATCCAGGGACGATCGTCCCGTTTTGCTCCAGGGAGTCCTGATTCAGCCATGAAGTGTCGTGAGGGTTGTGGTGCCTGCTGCATTGCCCCGTCCATCAGCTCGGCGCTGCCGCGCATGCCCCAGGGCAAGCCGGCGGGCGAGCGCTGCCTGCACCTGACAGCGGAAAACCTCTGCGACCTGTTCGGTAAGCCCGAGCGGCCGGCGGTGTGTGGCGGTTTCAAGGCGGATATCGAGGTGTGCGGCAATGACCGCGACGAGGCAATCAGGATTCTTGGTTGGTGGGAGCAGATAACGGCGGCGTGAGAGGCTGGATCTTCGACAACAAGGATAAACATGATGAGATCGTTCAAGCGTATTGCACTGCTGTGTGGCATGGGTGTCCTGCTGGCGCCGGCTGCCTGGGCCGAAAACTGGCAGGTGGCCAAGGACGAGGAGGGCATCAAGGTCTCGCTCAGTGAGGTGCCGGGCTCCAAGTACAAGGCCTACCAGGGCGTGACCCTGATCAAGGCGCCGCTGGCCAAGGTCCAGGCGCTACAGGAAGACGTGGCTGGGGCTTGCAAGTGGATTCACGAGTGCAAGTCGCAGAAGTTGCTCAAGCACGAAGGCGACCAGAGCTGGACCTACACCCAGTTCAATACGCCGTGGCCGGTGACGCCGCGTGACTCCGTGTTGCGTGTCACCACCATCAAGGGGGCTGACGGCAGCCTGACCCGAAATCTGGTCGAAGAACCGACCTACATCCCGGAAGAGAAAGGCTTCGTACGGGTGGCCAAGGTGCAGGGCTTCTGGAAGCTGGTACCCAAGGGTGACAGCACTGAAGTGACTTACCAGGTGCACACCGAACCGGGCGGTAGCGTGCCATCGATGATCGCCAACAAGTTCGTGGTCGATTCGCCGTTCAATACCCTCAAAGGCTTGCGTGAACTGGCCGAGAAGAACTGAGCTCGGCCCGGCAAGGCAATAAAAAAGGCTGCCATGGGGCAGCCTTTTTTGCGTTCGGCGGGTAAGGCTTACTTGCGGTCCTTCAGCTCGACGATGTCGCGCTGCAGTTCGCCGGTGTACAGCTGGCGAGGGCGGCCGATCTTGTACGGGCTGGAGAGCATTTCTTTCCAGTGCGAGATCCAGCCGACAGTACGTGCCAGGGCGAAGATCACGGTGAACATGCTGGTCGGAATGCCGATCGCTTTCAGGATGATGCCCGAGTAGAAGTCGACGTTCGGGTACAGCGAGCGCTCGATGAAGTACGGATCGGTCAGGGCGATCTCTTCCAGGCGCATGGCCAGTTCCAGCTGCGGATCGTTCTTGATGCCCAGTTCACCCAGGACTTCGTCGCAGGTCTTCTTCATCACGGTGGCGCGCGGGTCACGGTTCTTGTAGACGCGATGACCGAAGCCCATCAGCTTGAACGGGTCGTTCTTGTCCTTGGCCTTGGCGATGTACTTGTCGATGTTCGAGACATCGCCGATTTCATCGAGCATGGTCAGGACCGCTTCGTTCGCACCGCCGTGGGCCGGGCCCCACAGTGCGGCGATACCAGCAGCGATACAGGCGAACGGGTTGGCGCCCGAGGAGCCTGCCAGGCGCACGGTGGAGGTGGAGGCGTTCTGCTCGTGGTCGGCGTGGAGGATGAAGATCCGGTCCATTGCCTTGGCCAGCACCGGGCTGATCGGTTTGATCTCGCACGGGGTGTTGAACATCATGTGCAGGAAGTTTTCCGCGTACGACAGGTCGTTGCGCGGGTACATCATCGGCTGGCCCATGGAGTACTTGTAAACCATCGCGGCCAGGGTCGGCATCTTGGCGACCAGGCGCACCGCGGAGATTTCGCGGTGTTGCGGGTTATTGATGTCCAGGGAGTCGTGGTAGAACGCCGACAGGGCGCCGACCACACCGCACATCACCGCCATCGGGTGAGCGTCGCGGCGGAAACCGTTGAAGAAGGACTTCAGCTGCTCGTGAACCATGGTGTGGTTCTTGACGGTGCTGACGAACTGGGCCTTCTGCTCGGCATTCGGCAGTTCGCCGTTGAGCAGCAGGTAGCAGGTTTCCAGGTAGTCCGATTTCTCGGCGAGCTGTTCGATCGGGTAGCCGCGGTGCAGCAGCACGCCCTTGTCGCCGTCGATGTAGGTGATCTTCGACTCGCACGAGGCGGTCGCCATGAAACCAGGGTCGAAGGTGAAGTGACCAGTGGCCCCCAACCCGCGGACGTCGATTACATCAGGACCAACGGTGCCGGTTAAAATGGGCAGCTCGACGGGGGCAGCGCCCTCGATGACCAACTGCGCTTTTTTGTCAGCCATGTGGCCTCCTATTAATGCTTGAAATCATCAGACAGCCCCCCACGCAGGGCCCGCACCACTATAGAGAAGTAAATTCGAATGTCAATTTGCCTAAAGGCTGGTTGAAAGCCCCTCTGAAGCCTGTTTTTTCTAGAATTTCTCGCCCGTTTACGCCTTTTGCTCGCTAAAGGCAATCCGCTATTTGGGCTACCCCGTCACGTTGTCATAAGCAGCCTAACTGTCTATACTCGGCACCCGACTCCCAGGGGCTTGCAAGCCCGAACTGCTGGGGGTCGCCGTTCCCTGGGTGGTGGGTACCTGACCAGTACACTTACCAACAACTTTGCCCTGATTCGCTAGGGGCTCTTCAGTGTGAAAAAAGCCGTGAAAAGCCAACGACCTGTAAACCTAGACCTAAGGACCATCAAGCTTCCTGTCACTGCGTACACGTCCATTCTGCACCGTATCTCCGGCGTCATCCTGTTCCTCGGCCTTGCCATCATGCTTTATGCACTGGGCAAGTCGCTGGGTTCCGAGGAAGGCTTCGGTGAGGTGAAGGCGTGTCTGACCAGTCCGCTGGCCAAGTTCGTGACCTGGGGTCTGCTGTCCGCCCTGCTTTATCACCTCGTGGCAGGTGTACGCCACCTGATCATGGACATGGGTATCGGTGAGACGCTGGAAGGCGGCAAGCTGGGCTCGAAAATCGTGATCGTCATCTCCGTGGTGCTGATCGTTCTGGTGGGAGTTTGGGTATGGTAACCAATGTCACGAACCTGTCGCGTTCGGGCCTCTATGACTGGATGGCGCAGCGCGTATCGGCGGTCGTTCTCGCGGCTTACTTCATCTTCCTGATCGGCTACGTGGTCTGCCACCCAGGCATCGACTACACCCAGTGGCATGGTCTGTTCTCCAACAACGCGATGCGCATTTTCAGTCTGCTGGCCCTCGTTGCCCTGGGCGCCCACGCCTGGGTCGGCATGTGGACCATCGCCACCGACTACCTGACGCCGATGTCGTTCGGCAAGTCGGCGACTGCGATTCGTTTCCTGTTCCAGGCGGTATGCGGCGTTGCGATGTTCGCTTACTTCGTCTGGGGTGTGCAGATTCTCTGGGGTATCTGATCCATGGCTAGCATTCCAACCATTTCCTTCGACGCCATCATCATCGGTGGCGGCGGCGCCGGCATGCGCGCAGCGCTGCAGCTGGCCCAGGGCGGTCACAAGACTGCCGTAGTCACCAAGGTCTTCCCGACCCGTTCGCACACTGTATCCGCCCAGGGCGGCATCACCTGCGCCATCGCTTCGGCTGACCCGAACGACGACTGGCGCTGGCACATGTACGATACCGTCAAGGGTTCCGACTACATCGGTGACCAGGACGCTATCGAATACATGTGTCAGGAAGGCCCGGCTGCGGTCTTCGAGCTGGACCACATGGGCCTGCCGTTCTCGCGTACCGAAACCGGCCGTATCTACCAGCGTCCGTTCGGTGGCCAGTCCAAGGACTTCGGTAAAGGTGGCCAGGCCGCCCGTACCTGCGCCGCTTCCGACCGTACCGGTCACGCGCTGCTGCACACCCTGTACCAGGGCAACCTGAAAGCCGGTACCACTTTCCTCAACGAGTACTACGCCGTTGACCTGGTGAAGAACCAGGAAGGCGCCTTTGTCGGTGTGATCGCGATCTGCATCGAAACCGGCGAAACCATGTACATCAAGTCCAAGGCCACCGTATTGGCCACTGGCGGTGCAGGCCGTATCTACGCCTCCACCACCAATGCCCTGATCAACACCGGTGACGGTATCGGCATGGCCCTGCGTGCAGGCGTACCGGTACAGGACATCGAGATGTGGCAGTTCCACCCGACCGGCATCGCCGGCGCCGGTGTACTGGTCACCGAAGGCTGCCGCGGTGAGGGTGGCTACCTGATCAACGCCCACGGCGAGCGCTTCATGGAGCGTTACGCGCCGAACGCCAAAGACCTGGCCGGCCGCGACGTGGTTGCCCGTTCCATGGTCAAGGAAATCATCGCCGGCAATGGCGTGGGCCCGAACAAGGACCACGTACTGCTGAAGCTGGACCACCTTGGCGAGGAAGTGCTGCACAGCCGCCTGCCAGGTATCTGCGAACTGTCCAAGACCTTCGCCCACGTCGACCCAGTCGTCGCGCCGGTGCCGGTCGTTCCAACCTGCCACTACATGATGGGTGGTGTAGCCACCAACATTCATGGCCAGGCCATCACCATGGACGAAGAAGGCAAGGATCACATCATTCCTGGCCTGTTCGCCGTAGGTGAAGTGGCGTGCGTATCGGTACACGGCGCCAACCGCCTGGGCGGCAACTCGCTGCTCGACCTGGTGGTGTTCGGCCGTGCTGCCGGCCTGCACCTGGAGAAGGCGCTGAGCGATGGCATCGAACACCTCGACGCCAGCGACACCGACATCGATGTTGCGCTGAACCGCCTGAACAAGCTCAACGAGCGTACATCCGGCGAAGACGTTGCCAGCCTGAAGCGCGAGCTGCAGAGCTGCATGCAGAACTACTTCGGTGTATTCCGCACTGGCGAATACATGCAGAAGGGTATCGAGCAGCTGGCCGGCCTGCGCGAGCGCATCGCCAACGTCAAGATCAACGACAAGTCCCAGGCCTTCAACACCGCGCGTATCGAAGCGCTGGAGCTGCAGAACCTGCTGGAAGTCGCCGAAGCTACCGCCATTGCGGCCGAAGCCCGTAAAGAGTCCCGCGGCGCTCACGCCCGTGAAGACTTCGAAGACCGTGACGACGAAAACTGGCTGTGCCACACCCTGTACTACCCGGGTGAGAAGCGCGTCGCCAAGCGTGGCGTCAACTTTGCGCCGAAGACTGTTCCAGCCTTCGAACCAAAAGTCCGGACTTACTAAGGGTGGCTGCTATGTTGAAAGTCGAAGTTTATCGTTACAACCCGGATACCGACTCGGCGCCCAAGATGGAGTCGTTCGACGTCGATACCGGCGGCAAGGACCTGATGGTGCTGGACGTGCTGGCGCTGATCAAGGAGAAGGACGAGGGATTCTCGTACCGTCGCTCCTGCCGTGAAGGCGTTTGCGGTTCCGATGGTATGAACATGAACGGCAAGAACGGCCTGGCCTGCATCACCCCGCTGTCGGGCGTGGTCAAGGGCAACAAGCTGGTTCTGCGTCCGCTGCCAGGCCTGCCGGTCATTCGTGACCTGGTGGTCGATATGAGCATCTTCTACAAGCAGTACGAGAAGGTGAAGCCGTTCCTGCAGAACGACACCCCGGCTCCGGCCATCGAGCGTCTGCAGTCGCCGGAAGACCGCGACAAGCTGGACGGTCTGTACGAGTGCATCCTGTGCGCTTGCTGCTCGACCTCCTGCCCGTCGTTCTGGTGGAACCCAGACAAGTTCCTGGGCCCGGCCGCCCTGCTGCAGGCCTATCGCTTCCTGGCCGACAGCCGTGACACCAAGACCCAGGAGCGCCTGGCGTCCCTGGATGACCCGTTCAGCGTATTCCGCTGCCGCGGGATCATGAACTGCGTCAACGTTTGCCCGAAGGGTCTGAACCCTACCAAGGCAATCGGTCACGTACGTAACATGCTGCTGCAAAGCGGCACCTGATACAAAGCGTTGTAACTGCAGTAAGCCGAGGTGCGGGTGGTGAGCCCGCACTGAGGTAAAACCTGAGCAAGGGCCCACAAAGCCCGCGCTCGATACCTATGAAGATATGAGACCAGCAGGGGCTTTCCGGGCTGGTACCCGGAAAATCAGCAGGATCCAAGTGGCGTGGCTCAGTCGCTTTATTCGGACTTTTCCAGGTTTGCTGTGGCTCTCGCCGATCAGTCCCCTAACCGAGGGTGACCAAGCATGCAAGAAAGCGTGATGCAGCGCATGTGGGATAGCGCCCACCTTTCAGGTGGTAACGCTGCATATGTGGAAGAGCTCTACGAGCTCTACCTGCACGACCCTAACGCTGTGCCAGAAGAGTGGCGCACTTACTTCCAGAAGTTGCCAGCCGACGGCAGCACCGCTACCGATGTATCGCACTCGACGATCCGCGACCATTTCGTACTGCTGGCAAAGAACCAGCGCCGCGCCCAACCGGTTTCCGCCGGGAGCGTGAGCACAGAACACGAGAAGAAGCAGGTTGAAGTTCTGCGACTGATCCAGGCCTATCGTATGCGCGGCCATCAGGCTGCCAAGCTCGACCCGTTGGGGTTGTGGCAGCGACCTGCGCCTGTAGACCTGTCGATCAATCACTACGGCTTGACCAATGCCGATCTTGATACGACCTTCCGTGCCGGCGACCTGTTCATCGGCAAAGAGGAGGCGAGCCTACGCGACATCTTCGAGGCACTCCAGAAGACATATTGTCGCACCATTGGCGCCGAGTTCACCCATATCGTCGATTCCGAGCAGCGCAGCTGGTTCCAGCAGCGCCTGGAAAGCGTGCGTGGCCGTCCGGAATTCTCGGTCGACGTGCAGACGCACCTGCTCGAGCGCGTGACTGCCGGTGAAGGCCTTGAGAAATACCTGGGCACCAAGTACCCAGGCACCAAGCGTTTCGGCCTCGAGGGCGGCGAAAGCCTGATCCCGATGCTGGACGAGATGATCCAGCGCTCCGGCTCCTATGGCACCAAGGAAGTCGTGATCGGCATGGCCCACCGCGGCCGTCTGAACGTGCTGGTCAACACCTTCGGCAAGAACCCGCGCGAGCTGTTCGACGAGTTCGAAGGCAAGAAGATGAACGAGCTGGGCTCCGGTGACGTGAAGTATCACCAGGGCTTCTCTTCGAACGTGATGACCCCGGGTGGCGAAGTTCACCTGGCCATGGCGTTCAACCCGTCCCACCTGGAAATCGTCTCGCCAGTGGTGGAAGGTTCGGTGCGCGCCCGTCAGGACCGTCGCAACGACACCGTGGGTGACAAGGTTCTGCCGATCTCGATCCACGGCGACGCTGCATTCGCCGGCCAGGGCGTGGTCATGGAAACCTTCCAGATGTCGCAGACCCGCGGTTTCAAGACCGGCGGAACCGTGCACATCGTGATCAACAACCAGGTTGGTTTCACCATCAGCAACCCGCTGGACGCACGTTCCACCGAGTACGCCACCGACGTCGCCAAGATGATTCAGGCGCCGATCCTGCACGTCAACGGTGACGATCCGGAAGCGGTACTGTTCGTGACCCAGCTGGCCATCGATTACCGCATGCAGTTCAAGCGTGACGTGGTCATCGACCTGGTCTGCTACCGTCGTCGCGGCCACAACGAGGCCGATGAGCCGAACGGCACCCAGCCGCTGATGTATCAGCAGATCACCAAGCAGCGCACGACTCGTGAGTTGTACGCTGAGGCGCTGATCCAGGCCGGTCGCATCGACGCCGAGCGTGCTCAGGCCAAGATCGACGAATATCGCAACGCCCTGGACAACGGCCTGCACGTGGTGAAGAGCCTGGTCAAGGAGCCGAACCGCGAGCTGTTCGTTGACTGGCGCCCGTACCTGGGCCATGCCTGGACCGCGCGTCACGACACCCGCTTCGACCTCAAGACCCTGCAGGACCTGTCGGCCAAGCTGCTGGAACTGCCGGAAGGCTTCGTCGTCCAGCGTCAGGTCGCGAAGATCTACGAAGATCGCCAGAAGATGCAGGCCGGTGGCTTGCCGATCAACTGGGGTTATGCAGAGACCATGGCTTACGCCACCCTGCAGTTCGAAGGTCACCCGATCCGCATGACCGGCCAGGACATCGGCCGTGGCACCTTCTCGCACCGTCACGCGGTGCTGCACAACCAGAAGGACGCCAGCACCTACGTACCGCTGAAGAACCTGTTCCCGGGCCAGCCACGTTTCGACCTGTACGACTCCTTCCTGTCGGAAGAGGCAGTACTGGCCTTCGAATACGGCTACTCGACCACCACGCCGAACGCGCTGGTGATCTGGGAAGCCCAGTTCGGCGACTTCGCCAACGGTGCCCAGGTAGTGATCGACCAGTTCATCACCAGCGGTGAGCACAAGTGGGGCCGCCTGTGCGGTCTGACCATGCTGCTGCCACACGGTTATGAAGGGCAGGGCCCGGAGCACTCCTCCGCGCGTCTGGAGCGTTACCTGCAGCTGTGCGCCGAGCACAACATCCAGGTCTGCGTACCAACCACCCCGGCACAGATCTACCACCTGCTGCGTCGCCAGGTCATTCGCCCGCTGCGCAAGCCGCTGGTGGTCCTAACGCCGAAGTCGCTGCTGCGCCACAAGCTGGCCATCTCGACCCTGGAAGACCTGGCAGAAGGCTCGTTCCAGACCGTGATCCCGGAAATCGACAGCCTCGATCCGGCCAAGGTCGAACGCCTGGTCCTGTGCAGCGGCAAGGTCTACTACGACCTGCTGGAAAAACGCCGTGCCGAAGGCCGTGAAGACATCGCGATCCTGCGTCTGGAGCAGCTGTATCCGTTCCCGGAAGACGACCTGGTCGAAATCCTGGCGCAATACACCAACCTCAAGCATGCGGTCTGGTGCCAGGAAGAACCGATGAACCAGGGCGCCTGGTACAGCAGTCAGCACCACATGCGCCGTATTCTGGGCCGCCACAACAAGGCGCTGGTCCTGGAATACGCCGGCCGCGACGCTTCCGCCGCGCCAGCCTGTGGTTACGCATCGAAGCACGCCGAACAGCAGGAAAAACTGCTGCAAGACGCCTTCACTGTTTAATGCCTTCGCGCACCTGAAACCGAATTTAAGGAAACACAGATAATGGCTATCGAGATCAAAGCCCCAACCTTCCCGGAATCGGTTGCCGATGGCACCGTTGCCACCTGGCACAAGCAGCCGGGCGATGCCGTCAAGCGTGACGAGCTGATCGTCGACATCGAGACCGACAAGGTCGTCCTGGAAGTGCTGGCCACCGCCGACGGCGTGCTGGGCGCGATCGTCAAGGGTGAGGGCGACACCGTCCTGTCCGACGAAGTGCTGGGTTCGATCGTTGAAGGTGGTGCTGCCGCCGCTGCTCCAGCTGCTGCTCCGGCCGCTGCTGCCCCGGCTGCCGCTGCTGCCGCCGACGCTGGCGAAGACGACCCGATCGCTGCTCCAGCCGCTCGCAAGCTGGCTGAAGAGAGCGGTATCGACCTGGCTACCGTCGCCGGCACCGGCAAAGGTGGTCGCATCACCAAGGAAGACGTCGTCGCCGCCGTCGCCAACAAGAAGTCGGCTCCGGCTCCTGCGGCCAAGCCTGCTGCTGCCGCTGCTGCCCCGGTTGTCGTTGCCGCTGGCGACCGCACCGAGAAGCGCGTGCCGATGACCCGCCTGCGCGCCAAGATCGCCGAGCGTCTGGTCGAAGCCCAGTCGAACATGGCCATGCTGACCACCTTCAACGAAGTCGACATGACCGAAGTCATGGCCCTGCGTTCGAAGTACAAGGACCTGTTCGAGAAGACCCACAACGGCGTACGCCTGGGCTTCATGTCGTTCTTCGTCAAGGCCGCCACCGAAGCCCTGAAGCGCTTCCCGGCAGTCAACGCCTCGATCGACGGCAACGACATCGTCTACCACGGCTTTGCCGACGTCGGCGTTGCCGTGTCGAGCGACCGTGGCCTGGTGGTGCCGGTACTGCGTAACGCCGAATCGATGAGCCTGGCTGAAATCGAAAACGGCATCGCCACTTTCGGCAAGAAGGCTCGTGACGGCAAGCTGGCCATCGAAGAAATGACCGGCGGCACCTTCACCATCACCAACGGCGGTACCTTCGGTTCGATGATGTCGACTCCGATCGTCAACCCGCCGCAGGCCGCGATTCTCGGCATGCACAACATCATCCAGCGTCCGATGGCCATCAACGGCCAAGTGGTTATCCGCCCGATGATGTACCTGGCACTGTCCTACGATCACCGCCTGATCGATGGCAAGGAAGCGGTAACCTTCCTGGTCACCATCAAGAACCTGCTGGAAGATCCGTCTCGCCTGCTGCTGGACATCTAACCCTCTGGCTGCGTACCGTGCCGGCCCTGGCTTCGCGAGAAGCCATGCCGCGCGGTTCGCGGCCTGTAGCTTGTAGCTGATAAGGAATCTTTTATGACCCAGAAATTCGACGTAGTGGTAATCGGTGCTGGTCCTGGCGGCTATGTTGCTGCCATCAAGGCCGCACAACTTGGTCTGAAGACTGCCTGTATCGAGAAGTACACCGACGCCGAGGGCAAGCTGGCCCTGGGCGGCACCTGCCTGAACGTAGGTTGCATCCCGTCCAAGGCGCTGCTGGACAGCTCCTGGAAGTACAAGGAAGCCAAAGAGAGCTTCAACGTCCACGGTATCTCCACTGGCGAAGTGAAGATGGACGTCGCCGCGATGGTCGGCCGCAAGGCTGGCATCGTGAAGAACCTGACCGGTGGCGTTGCCACTCTGTTCAAGGCCAACGGCGTTACCTCGATCCAGGGCCACGGCAAGCTGCTGGCTGGCAAGAAGGTCGAAGTCACCAAGGCTGACGGCACCACCGAAGTCATCGAAGCCGAGAACGTGATCCTCGCTTCCGGCTCGCGTCCGATCGACATTCCGCCGGCTCCGGTCGACCAGAACGTCATCGTCGACTCCACCGGCGCCCTGGAGTTCCAGGCCGTACCGAAGCGCCTGGGCGTGATCGGTGCAGGCGTGATCGGCCTGGAGCTGGGCTCGGTATGGGCCCGCCTGGGTGCTGAAGTCACCGTCCTGGAAGCCCTGGACACCTTCCTGATGGCTGCCGACACCGCCGTGTCGAAAGAAGCCCAGAAGACCCTGACCAAGCAAGGCCTGGACATCAAGCTGGGCGCTCGCGTCACTGGCTCGAAAGTCAACGGCAACGAAGTCGAAGTGACCTACACCAACGCCGAAGGCGAGCAGAAGATCACCTTCGACAAGCTGATCGTCGCGGTCGGCCGTCGTCCGGTGACCACCGATCTGCTGGCTTCCGACAGCGGCGTGACCATCGACGAGCGTGGCTACATCTTCGTCGATGACTACTGCGCTACCAGCGTTCCGGGCGTATACGCCATCGGTGACGTGGTGCGTGGCATGATGCTGGCGCACAAGGCCTCGGAAGAGGGCATCATGGTCGTCGAGCGCATCAAGGGCCACAAGGCTCAGATGAACTACGACCTGATCCCGTCGGTCATCTACACCCACCCGGAAATCGCGTGGGTCGGCAAGACCGAACAAGCCTTGAAGGCCGAGGGTGTTGAGGTTAACGTAGGCACCTTCCCGTTCGCGGCCAGCGGCCGTGCGATGGCAGCCAACGATACCGGTGGTTTCGTCAAGGTCATCGCCGACGCCAAGACCGACCGCGTCCTGGGTGTTCACGTGATTGGCCCATCGGCTGCCGAACTGGTACAGCAGGGCGCAATCGCAATGGAATTCGGCACCAGTGCCGAGGATCTGGGCATGATGGTCTTCAGCCATCCAACCCTGTCCGAAGCGTTGCATGAAGCAGCGCTGGCAGTGAATGGCGGCGCCATTCACGTGGCCAACCGTAAGAAGCGTTAATTATAAGAAACCACGGCGGGCTGCCCGTCGTGAGTCTTGCGCGCATGACTCACCGCGGAACGTCCGCCGGACCGGACTACACGGGAAAACCCGGGGTCAATGGTCACAGGTGGTGCGGCGCCAGCAATGGCGCAGCGCCGAAGCGCAGTACCTAACGAAGACGGTAAAAAGCATGAATCTTCACGAGTATCAGGGTAAGCAGCTGTTCGCTGAATACGGCCTGCCAGTTTCCAAGGGTTTCGCTGTCGATACCCCTGAGCAAGCTGCAGAAGCCTGCGACAAGATCGGCGGGAACGAGTGGGTAGTAAAAGCCCAGGTTCACGCGGGTGGTCGCGGTAAAGCGGGCGGCGTCAAGCTGGTTCGCAGCAAGGAAGACGCCAAGGCGTTCGCTGCACAGTGGTTGGGCAAGAATCTGGTTACCTACCAGACCGATGCCAACGGTCAACCCGTCTCCAAGATTCTGGTCGAATCCTGCACTGACATCGCCAAAGAGCTGTACCTGGGCGCTGTAGTGGATCGTTCGAGCCGCCGTATCGTGTTCATGGCTTCCACCGAAGGTGGCGTGGACATCGAGAAAGTTGCTCACGAAACTCCTGAGAAGATCCTCAAGGCTACCATCGACCCACTGGTTGGCGCTCAGCCGTTCCAGGGTCGTGAACTGGCGTTCCAGCTGGGTCTGGAAGGCAAGCAAGTTCAACAGTTCGCCAAGATCTTCGTTGGCCTGGCCAAGCTGTTCAAGGATCACGATCTGGCCCTGCTGGAAGTGAACCCGCTGGTGATCAAGGCCGACGGCGACCTGCACTGCCTCGATGCCAAGATCAACATCGACGCCAACGCCATGTACCGTCAGCCTAAGCTGAAGACCTTCCACGACCCGTCGCAGGACGATGCCCGTGAAGCCCACGCTGCCAAGTTCGAACTGAACTACGTTGCCCTCGAAGGCAACATCGGCTGCATGGTCAACGGTGCCGGCCTGGCCATGGGTACCATGGACATCGTCAACCTGCACGGCGGCAAGCCAGCCAACTTCCTCGACGTGGGCGGCGGTGCTACCAAAGAGCGCGTTACCGAAGCGTTCAAGATCATTCTGTCCGACAGCAATGTCGCGGCCGTTCTGGTCAACATCTTCGGCGGCATCGTTCGCTGCGACATGATTGCCGAAGGTATCATCGGCGCAGTGAAAGAAGTCGGCGTCAAGGTTCCGGTTGTCGTTCGCCTTGAAGGCAACAATGCCGAACTGGGCGCTAAAGTACTGGCAGAAAGCGGTTTGAACATCATTGCGGCCACCAGCCTGACCGACGCTGCTCAACAAGTTGTCAAAGCTGCGGAGGGCAAGTAATGAGCGTCCTGATCAATAAAGATACCAAAGTCATCTGCCAGGGCTTCACCGGCTCGCAGGGTACTTTCCACTCCGAACAAGCCATCGCCTACGGCACCAAGATGGTCGGCGGCGTTACTCCAGGCAAGGGTGGCACCACCCACCTGGGCCTGCCGGTGTTCAACACCGTCAAGGAAGCCGTGGAAGCTACCGGCGCTGATGCTTCGGTCATCTACGTTCCGGCTCCTTTCTGCAAGGACTCGATCCTGGAAGCTGCCTTCGGCGGCATCAAGCTGATCGTCTGCATCACCGAAGGCATTCCTACCCTGGACATGCTGGATGCCAAGGTCAAGTGCGACGAGCTGGGCGTGACCCTGATCGGCCCTAACTGCCCAGGCGTCATCACTCCGGGCGAGTGCAAGATCGGCATCATGCCAGGCCACATCCACCTGCCGGGCAAGGTCGGTATCGTTTCGCGTTCCGGCACCCTGACCTATGAAGCGGTCAAGCAGACCACCGACGCCGGCTTCGGCCAGTCGACCTGCGTGGGCATCGGCGGCGACCCGATCCCAGGCTCCAACTTCATCGACATCCTGAAGCTGTTCCAGGAAGACCCGAAGACCGAAGCGATCGTCATGATCGGTGAGATCGGCGGTTCGGCTGAAGAAGAAGCGGCGGCCTACATCAAGGCTAACGTCACCAAGCCAGTCGTTTCCTATATCGCCGGTGTTACTGCACCTGCGGGCAAGCGCATGGGCCACGCTGGCGCCATCATCTCCGGTGGCAAAGGCACTGCGGACGAGAAGTTCGCCGCGCTGCAGGACGCTGGTGTGAAGACCGTGCGTTCCCTGGCTGACATCGGCAAGGCCCTGGCCGAGCTGACCGGCTGGGAAGCCAAGAAGTAATACCTGCTACACCCCCCACGCGCACAGAGGCCACCTTCGGGTGGCCTTTGTCGTTTCTGCAGGTCGAACAGGCAGTTAGGTTTTTCGATGGGTTTGATAGGAATTTTCGCGCAGACGAAAGTTTCAATATGGTGATAATTCCTACTGTCTCCGGTCACACAGACGACAAACATATACGCACATCGGACAAGCAGCACTGTATCAGTGCGTTTACCGGGTAAAACGGTTAATCTACGCGTTCACTCTGTGCCCGTACCCCAAAAGGGAACGACACGCTAAACGGGTCTGGCCTATCAAGCCGGGCAGCATTTCCCTCATCCAAAGGGAAATCCCCTCTCGAATCCCGATTTCAGCAGTGTGGTACTACCTTAAATGAAAGTTCTCAAAGGCCAGGATATCCTGGCGCTTGGCTTTATGACGTTTGCGCTTTTCGTAGGCGCTGGCAACATCATCTTCCCGCCTATCGTCGGTCTGCAGTCTGGCCCGCACGTGTGGATGGCGGCCCTGGGCTTCCTGGTCACTGCCGTCGGCCTGCCGGTCATCACCGTGGTCGCCCTGGCCAAGGTCGGTGGTGGCATGGACGCCTTGAGCAGCCCGATCGGCAAGTTCTTCGGTGGCCTGCTGGCGGCCGTGTGCTACCTGTCGGTCGGCCCGCTGTTCGCGACACCGCGTACTGCGACCGTATCGTTCGAAGTGGGCGTGGCACCGCTGACGGGTGAAAGCCCGACGGCGCTGTTCATCTACAGCCTGGTGTACTTCGCCGTGGTACTGGCCGTGTCCATGTACCCGGGCAAGTTGCTCGACACCGTTGGCCGCTTCCTCGCGCCGCTGAAGATCATCGCCCTGGCGGTGCTGGGCATCGCGGCCTTCGCCCTGCCGGCCGGGACCATTGGTGAAGCGCAGCCGGCCTATGCCGCCGCTGCGTTCTCCAAGGGCTTCTCCGATGGCTACCTGACCATGGACACCCTCGGTGCCCTGGTGTTCGGTATCGTCATTGTCAACGCCATCCGCTCGCGCGGTGTTGAGTCGCCGAAGCTGATCACCCGCTACGCCATCATCGCCGGCCTGATTGCCGGTGTCGGCCTGGCGCTGGTGTACGTCAGCCTGTTCCGCCTGGGCGCCACTAGCCACGACATCGCCGCTGATGCCACCAACGGTGCAGCCGTTCTGCACGCCTACGTGCAGCACACGTTCGGCTCCTTGGGCAGCGGCTTCCTCGCGGTGCTGATCGCCTTGGCGTGCCTGGTGACGGCGGTGGGCCTGACCTGCGCTTGCGCCGAGTACTTCAGCCAGATTTTGCCGCTGTCGTACCGTGCTCTGGTGGTGATCCTGGCAGGCTTCTCGCTGCTGATCTCCAACCTGGGCCTGACCAAGCTGATCATGTTCTCGATCCCGGTGTTGACCGCCATCTATCCGCCATGCATCGTGGTGGTGGGCCTGAGCTTCGTGAAGGACCTGTGGAATTCGCCGACCCGCATCCTGGCCCCGGTGATGCTGGTGTCGCTGGTGTTCGGCATGGTCGACGCGATCAAAGGGAGCGATATTGCCCATGTGTTGCCGGACGTTCTGGCGCACCTGCCGCTTAGCGATCAGGGCCTTGCCTGGCTGGTGCCATCGGTGGTGACGCTGGTTGGCGCCGTGGCCTGCGACCGCATGCTCGGCAAGCCGCGCGAAGCGTTGGCCTGAGACGTTGAAGCCTGAGGTCGGCACCGGCCACAAGCCGTAGGGTGCTCGCCAAGGGTGGAGACTCGAAAGCCCCGCATCTGACAGGATGCGGGGCTTTTTCGTTTCAGTGTGTGCCTTTTGCCGCTTGTGGGCGTCGAAACCCGGTCACTATTCTTTATGCACCTGGCCCTCGGGAATCCTGCATGAATTTCATCCAAAGCAACCTCCACAACCTCCTGGCCGTCTGCTGGTTCGCCCTCTGCTGGGGCGGCTACACCCGCTATGCCATCTGGAAAGGCCGCGACACCGCGTGCCTGGCCAGCGTGCTGCACCTGTACCGGGAAGACTGGATGCGCCGCATGCTGCTGCGCGACAACCGTATCGCCGACGCCAGCGTGATCGGCAACCTGGAGCGCAATGCGTCGTTCTTTGCCTCCAGTACCCTGATCATCCTCGCCGGCATCCTCACCGTACTGGGCGCTTCGGATCGCGCGCTGTCGTTGCTCGCCGACCTGCCGCTGGTGCAGCAGGCGTCCCAGGGCATGTCGGAGATCAAGCTGCTGTGCCTGGCCATGGTGTTCGTCTACGCCTTCTTCACCTTCAGCTGGTGCATGCGTCAATACAACTTTGCTGCCGTGCTGGTGGGGTCCGCGCCGATGATCGGCGAGCGCCAGGTCAACGAGCAGGAGCGCAAGGCCTTTGCCTCGCGTGCCGCACGGGTGCTGTCGCTGGCAGCCAACCAGTTCAACTTTGGCCTGCGCTCTTATTACTTCGGCATGGCCATGCTGACCTGGTTCATCAGCCCCTGGCTGTTCATGGTCGTGAGTGTCGGTGTAGTGCTGATTCTGTATCGCCGTGAGTTCCATTCCGATGTATTGGACGTCATGGTGTTCACGCCAACCGAAAGTGCACTGACAGACATGCCCAGGGAAAGTTCCAGTAGTATTAACTGAAACGTTTAATCTACTAAAGGCAAGCACAAAAAAACCCGACAATGTCGGGTTTTTTTATTCGCTCGATTACTGCTTGGCAGGTTCGGCAGGCGCGGTTTCCGGCGCCGGAGTAGCCGGGGCGGCCTCTTCGGCGGCCTTCTTCTCGGCTTCAGCCTGATCTTTGGCGGCTTCGGCGTTTTCCTTGGCTGCGTCGTTCATTTTATCCTGAGCTTCGCCCATCTTTTCCTGGGCTTGCTCGGCGTGTTGCTGTGCGTCTTGGGCTTTGTCTTCGCTCGCTTTATCGCAAGCAGCCAGGCCCATGGCAGCAGCCAGCATCAGAGCAAAAGCAAAAGGTTTACGCATGGGGGTGTTTCTCCTTGGTGGAATAATTGACTTGTTCCTTCGAGTTCAGCCATGCGGAATAAGTTCCGCAGAGGTTACAGATATATAACACCCCGTTGTATATAGACTTTTTATTGATTTTATGCCGCTGCGGCAGTGCTTATGGACCTCGCCTATGAACGATCAAAGCTTGTTGGCCATGGCTGAGCGTTTTCTCTCGGCATTGAAACATTGCCAACGGTTGCAGATGCGCGTTGCCCATGCTGACAGTGAAGGTATGACGTTGGTCATGCCCTGGTCGCCAGCGATCGTCGGCAACCCGCAGACCGGCGCGGTGCACGGTGGTGCTCTGACCACGTTGATGGATACCACCTGCGGCATGGCCACGTTGTGCGTATTGCCGCGCTTCGAGGTGTGCCCGACGCTCGATCTGCGCATCGATTACATGCACCCGTCCGCCCCCGGCAAGCCGATCTACGGCCATGCACATTGCTATCGCGTGACCCGTGACGTCATTTTCACCCGCGGCACCGCCTACCAGGACGACCCCGAGCAGCCGATCTGCCAGGTGGTCGGCACCTTCATGCGCCTGGGCCAGGAGATCAAGGGTGGCATCCGTTTCGGCAACAGCCTGAAGGAGGGTGGGGCATGATCCCTGAACACGTTCGTCAGCAATTGAACGCAGCCCACGCGGTCGGCGACTATGGCCCCTTGCTGGCCTTGATCCCTTACGCCGGGCTGATCGGCATCGAGTGCCAGCGCGAGGGCGACGACCTGCTGTTCCGCTTGCCGGCCAGCCAGGACAACATCGGCAACCCGTTGCTGCCGGCCATCCATGGTGGTGTCATTGCTGGCTTCATGGAGCTTTCCGCAGCCCTGTATCTGCTGATCTATAGCGAGAGCGCGAGCATTCCGAAGATCATTGATTTCTCCATCGACTACCTGCGCGCCGGGCATTTTCGTGACACCTACGCCCAGTGCCAGCTGTGGCGTCAGGGGCGGCGGGTGACCAACGTTGCCATCACCGCCTGGCAGGCAGATCGACAGTCGCCGATCGCCACCGCCCGCGCGCATTTCAAGATCGAGCCGGAAAAGCCCTTGAAATCGTCCGGGCAGCCCCCATCTGCATGACATCCGCCGTTAAAGCAGGCCATGTCGGCCGCTAGGCGTCACTGCCATCAGATCGGAGTTTTGAAGACCATGAGTGTTGAGGCTCAAAAGGAAACACTAGGCTTCCAGACCGAGGTAAAGCAGCTGCTGCACCTCATGATTCACTCCTTGTACTCGAACAAGGAAATCTTCCTGCGTGAACTGATCTCCAACGCCTCCGACGCCGCCGACAAGCTGCGTTTCGAGGCCCTGGCCAAGCCAGAGCTGCTTGAGACCGACGCCGACCTGAAGATCCGCCTGAGCTTCGACAAGGACGCCGGTACCGTCACCCTCGAGGACAACGGCATCGGCATGAGCCGTGAAGATGTCATTGCCCACCTGGGCACCATTGCCAAGTCCGGCACCGCCGACTTCATGAAGAACCTCACCGGTGACCAGAAGAAGGACTCGCACCTGATCGGTCAGTTCGGTGTTGGCTTCTACTCGGCCTTCATCGTTGCCGACAAGGTCGATGTGTACAGCCGCCGTGCCGGCCTGCCAGCTACCGAAGGCGTGCACTGGTCGTCGAAGGGCGAGGGTGAATTTGAAGTCGCCACCATCGACAAGCCGCAGCGTGGCACCCGCATCGTCCTGCACCTGAAGAAGGACGAGCAGGAGTTCGCCGATGGCTGGCGCCTGCGCAACGTGGTCAAGAAGTACTCCGACCACATTGCCCTGCCGATCGAGCTGCCCAAAGAGCAGGCTGCAGCCGCCGAAGGTGAAGAAAAGCCAGCGCAGGAATGGGAAACCGTCAACCGCGCCAGCGCCCTGTGGACCCGTTCGCGCTCCGAGGTAAAGGACGAGGAATACCAGGAGTTCTACAAGCACATCGGCCATGATTTCGAGAACCCGCTGGCCTGGAGCCACAACAAGGTCGAAGGCAAGCTCGAATACAACTCGCTGCTGTACGTGCCGGCCCGTGCACCGTTCGACCTGTACCAGCGCGAAGCGCCGCGCGGTCTGAAGCTGTATGTTCAGCGCGTGTTCATCATGGACCAGGCCGAGTCGTTCCTGCCGCTGTACCTGCGTTTCATCAAGGGTGTGGTCGACTCCAATGACCTGTCGCTGAACGTCTCCCGCGAGATCCTGCAGAAAGACCCGATCATCGACTCGATGAAGACCGCGCTGACCAAGCGTGTGCTGGATATGCTGGAGAAGCTGGCGAAAAACGAGCCTGAGCAGTACAAGGGCTTCTGGAAAAACTTCGGCCAGGTACTGAAGGAAGGCCCGGCTGAAGACTTCGCCAACAAGGAAAAGATCGCCGGCCTGCTGCGCTTTGCCTCCACCCAGGACGACAGCGGCGAGCAGAGCGTTGCCCTGGCTGACTACCTGGCGCGCGCCAAGGAAGGTCAGGACAAGATCTACTACCTCACCGGCGAGTCCTACGCGCAGGTCAAGAACAGCCCGCACCTGGAAGTCTTCCGCAAGAAAGGCATCGAGGTCCTGCTGCTGACCGACCGCATCGACGAGTGGCTGATGAGCTACCTCAACGAGTTCGATGGCAAGGCCTTCGTCGACGTTGCCCGTGGCGACCTGGACCTCGGCAAGCTGGACTCGGAAGAGGACAAGAAAGCCCAGGAAGAAGTGGCCAAGGGCAAGGAAGGCCTGGTCGAGCGCCTGAAAGGTGCCTTGGGTGACAGCGTCGCCGAAGTGCGCGTGTCGCACCGCCTGACCGACTCGCCGGCGATCCTCGCCATCGGCGAACAGGACCTGGGCCTTCAGATGCGTCAGATCCTTGAAGCCAGCGGCCAGAAGGTGCCGGATTCGAAGCCGATCTTCGAGTTCAACCCGACTCACCCGCTGATCGAGAAGCTGGACAACGAGCAGAGCGAAGACCGCTTCGCCGAACTGTCGCACATCCTCTTCGATCAGGCCGCGCTGGCGGCAGGTGACAGCCTGAAGGACCCGGCGGCTTACGTTCGTCGCCTGAACAAGCTGCTGGTCGAGCTGTCTGCTTGAGTTGATGCACAGGAAAGCCCGCTTCGGCGGGCTTTTTTTTAGTGAGTGCCTAAGGAGTGCTTGATGAGCAAGGTAATCGTCGAATCGCTGGTCTATCACCTGTCCGGCAAGGCCTATGAAAGCCGCCTGGTCTACGAGCCAGGTGCTCTGGGCCGCCCAGGCCTGGTGATGGCGCCGAACTGGATGGGCATCGGCGAAGGTGCCGAGCGTATCGCCAAGGAAGTGGCCGAGAAGGGCTATGTGGTACTGATTGCCGACCTGTATGGGCAGTCGGTGCGTCCCTCTAATGCCGAGGAGGCAGGGGCGGCGATGATGCCGCTGAAGGACGACCGCGGAGAACTGCGCAAGCGCATGAAGGAAGCGCTGGACCAGTTGCTGGGGCAGTCCAAGGCGCTGCTGGAGCCGGGCAAGGTGGCCACATTCGGCTTCTGCTTCGGTGGCTGCTGTGCCCTGGAGCTGGCCCGTACCGGGGCCGACCTGAAAGCGGCGGTGTCATTCCACGGCACGCTGGACACTCCGAACCCGGAAGATGCCAAGCGTATCAAGGGCTCGGTGCTGGTACTGCACGGTGCTTCCGACCCGTTGGTGCCGAAGGAGCAATTGCCGGCGTTCGAAGTCGAAATGAACGCGGCCAAGGTGGACTGGCAGCTGTTGAGCTACGGTGGCGCGGTGCACTCGTTCACTGATCCGAGTGCCAATGTGCCGGGCAAGATGCAGTACGACCGCCGTACTTCGGAGCGGGCGTTCCGCTCGATGCACAACCTGCTCAGCGAAGTGTTCCAGCGCTGATCGCTCTTTGGGGCCGCAGCGCGGCCCCAGTCTAGCGAGGCAACTCGATTCTCGAAGTCTCCCCGGGCACGACTGGCCAATCCCCCGCAGCCCACCTGGCCCGGGCCCGCTCGATCAGCTCCCCATCACTGGCCACAAAATTCCAGTTCATACGCCGCGGCCCATCCAGCGGGTCCCCGCCTATCAGCACCAACTGGCATTCTTCCTCGGCATACAGCGTGACCGCTTCCCCCTCTGGCAGTACGACCAGGCTACAGGTCTCGACCGATTCACCGCCCATGAACAGCTCACCGTCGAGCAGGTACAGCGCCCGTTGCACATGTTCTTCAGGCACCACCAGCGTGGTAGCCGGCTGCATCAGCACATGTGCATAGAGCGTAGGAGAGAGCACCGGCACCGGTGATTCCAGGCAGAACCCGCTGCCAGCAATCATGCAGATGCGCACGCCCAGGTTATCACTGACCGGCAGGCTTGCCGCCGGATGATGGCTGTAGCTCGGCTCGCCCTGTTCGAGCGGCTGTGGCGAGGCCAGCCACACCTGCAGCCCGTGCAAGCGTGAGCCATGGGCCAAGGCGTCCTCAGGCGTGCGCTCGACATGCGCCACACCTTTGCCGGCGGTCATCCAGCTCACATCACCCGGCAGCACGCGCTGCTCCGAGCCGAGGCTGTCCTTGTGCAGGATCGCGCCTTCGAACAGGTAGGTGAGGGTGGAGAGGCCGATATGCGGATGCTGGCGGATATCCATGCCATGGCCCGGTGCATAGTCGGTCTCAAGCATATGGTCGAAGAACACGAACGGGCCGACGCTGCGGCACTGGGCCGAGGGTAGCGGGCGCAGGATCGGCTGGCCCTCGACCGATTCGGCGCGTGGGCGGATGATCAGGGGGCTGCTCATGGCGGGCTCCAGGCGAGGTGGAAATGCCCCAAGCATAGCGGTTTGCCGGGCAATGCTGAACCGTTGCGCTGGCGGCCCGGTCTACCCTGCTGATGCCCGCAAAAGGAGGTTGCCCATGATTGCCAGAACGCTGGCCTGCATGCTGTTGTCTGGCTGGCTATGCCAGGCGGCGCAGGCCCGTGACTATCGCTTCAGCGATGCTCATCTGCACTACGTGGATTTCTTTCAGGAAACCGAAGGCATGCCGGCGCTGATCAAGGCCATGGATGATGCTGGTGTCGAGCATTCGATGATTTCCGGTATTCCGGTGGCCAAGAAATGGCATGAAGACGAACCCAAGCGCCCGCGCTACTACGCTGGCGACGATGCCGAGGCCTATTGGTACAGCGCGACCGATACCTACGTAGCTGCCGCGTTGGAAAAATTACCGGCCGAGCAGCGAAAGCGTTTCCATCCGTTTCTGACCGGTTTCAATCCGGTAGACAAGAATGCCGTCAGCCATATCGAGCGCATGCTCGAACTCAACCCTGGGCTGTGGCAGGGGATCGGTGAGGTTTTCACGCGCCATGACGACCTGACCGCGCTCACAAGTGGCGATACACCGCGGGCCAACAACGAAGCGATGACCCGCATTTACCACCTGGCGGCGGAGCGCGACATGCCGGTGTTGCTGCACTCGAACATCACCTCCAAGCGAGAGCGCAATCCGCTGTACCTGGCGGAGATCGAAGAGCCGCTGCGCAATCATCCGCATACCCGCTTCATCTGGGCGCATGCGGGGAGCAGCGCGGAGATTCATCGACACCAGATCTGCATGGAGTTTCTTCTGCCGGTGCTGACGCGGTTGCTGGCGGACTATCCGAACCTGTATGTGGATCTGTCGTGGAGTGTGCTGCAGCCGTATCTGCTGGACGAGCAGGGCGTGCCGCGCAAAGAGTGGTTGGCACTGGTCGAACGGTATCCGGACCGGTTCATGCTGGGCTCGGATGTGGTGGGCCGGTTTGGCAGCCTGGGGGAGCAGATGCACGGGTTTGTGCCGTTTCTGGATGCTTTGCCCGAAGAGGTGGCCAACAAAGTGGCCCGGGATAACTTTCTGGCGGTGTTGCCCAGGAACAAGTAGTACAGGCTATACAAATGAAAACGCCCCGAACCAGTCGGGGCGTTTTCAGTTACCGCAGCAGCGTCTTATTTGCCAGTCCAGCGCTTGAGCACGAGAGTGGCGTTGGTGCCGCCGAAGCCGAAGCTGTTGCTCATGACCGTGTCGATCTTGGCGTTTTCTTCGGTCTTGCGCAGTACCGGCAGGTCGGCAACTTCAGGGTCCAGCTCGTCGATGTTGGCGGAGCCGGCGATGAAGTTGTTTTCCATCATCAGCAGGCAGTAGATCGCCTCGTGCACACCGGCGGCGCCCAGCGAGTGGCCCGACAGGCTCTTGGTCGAGCTGATTTTCGGTGCCTTGTCGCCGAACACTTCACGCACGCCTTTCATCTCGGCGACGTCGCCGACCGGGGTGGAGGTGCCGTGGGTGTTCAGGTAGTCGATCGGGGTGTCGACGGTGGACAGCGCCTGCTGCATGCAGCGGATGGCGCCTTCGCCGCTCGGTGCGACCATGTCGTAGCCGTCGGAAGTGGCCCCGTAGCCGACGATTTCGGCGTAGATCTTGGCGCCGCGGGCGAGGGCATGTTCCAGCTCTTCGACCACGACCATGCCGCCGCCGCCAGCGATGACGAAGCCGTCACGGTCGGCGTCGTAGGCGCGCGAAGCCTTTTCCGGGGTTTCGTTGCGCTTGGTCGACAGTGCGCCCATGGCATCGAACAGGAACGACTGGCTCCAGTGCTCTTCTTCACCGCCACCGGCGAAGACGATGTCCTGCTTGCCCCACTGGATCTGCTCCAGGGCGGTGCCGATGCAGTGTGCGGAAGTGGCACAGGCCGACGAGATCGAGTAGTTGATACCCTTGATCTTGAACGGGGTGGCCAGGCACGCCGAAACGGTGCTGCCCATGGTGCGGGTGACGCGGTACGGGCCGACGCGCTTGACGCCTTTCTCGCGCAGGGTATCCAGCGCTTCCATCTGGTTCAGGGTCGAGGCGCCGCCGGAGCCGGCAACCAGGCCGGTACGCGGGTTGGAAACCTGCTCTTCGGTCAGGCCCGAGTCCTTGATCGCATCCTGCATTGCCAGGTAGGCGTAGGCAGCGGCGTGGCCGACGAAGCGGTAGACCTTGCGGTCGATCAGTTCTTCGAGGTTGAGGTCGATGGAGCCGGAAACCTGGCTACGCAGCCCCTGTTCCTTGTATTCCGGGTTGTAACGGATACCCGGACGGCTGTTGCGCAGGTTTTCGGTGACGGTAGCTTTGTCATTGCCCAGGCACGATACGATGCCCAGACCAGTGATAACGACGCGGCGCATGCGAATAACCCTTAGAAATTGTCAGTGGAGGTGAACACGCCGACCCGCAGGGCTTCGGCAGTGTAGATCTCGCGGCCATCAACGCTGACCGAGCCATCGGCGATGGCCATGTTCAGCTTGCCCTTCAGGACGCGCTTGATGTGAATGTTGTAGGTGACTTTCTTGGCGGTCGGCAGTACCTGGCCGAAGAATTTCACTTCGCCCGAACCCAGCGCGCGGCCACGGCCCGGCAGGCCTTGCCAGCCGAGGAAGAAGCCGACCAGCTGCCACATGGCGTCGAGGCCCAGGCAGCCCGGCATTACCGGGTCGCCTTCGAAGTGGCAGGCGAAGAACCACAGGTCCGGGGTGATATCCAGCTCGGCGACCAATTCACCTTTGCCGTACTTGCCGCCTTCTTCACTGATATGGGTGATGCGATCGACCATCAGCATGTTCGGCGCGGGCAGTTGCGCATTACCTGGGCCGAACAGCTCACCGCGACTGCAGCGCAGCAGGTCTTCCCGAGTAAAGGCGTGTTGTTTGGTCATGCGAGCTCCTCAATAACCCCCTGTGGCAGGGGATGAATCTTCCCGGCCGACCCTTCTTGCTTCTGGGACGGCAGCCTACAGGTAGACTATTGCGTTGTGGTGAAAGTCACAGTGCACCTGGCGAAAGAAGTACAGGTGTGCACTGAAACGTCTATTTTCAGGTCCGAACAAGGTCCTGTCCAGTACTTAAGACTGCCGCACTTTAGCATTTATCGCCAGTCGCTGCTGTCCGTCCAGGCAACCAGCGTTGCAATACCCGCTGCAACTCGGTGCGGCGGAACGGTTTGCTCAGGTAATCATTCATGCCGACGGCCATGCAACGTTCGCGGTCGCCCTGCAGGGCATTGGCGGTCAAGGCGATGATCGGCAGTTGGGCGCAGGCCGGCAACAGGCGGATACGCCGGGTCGCTTCATAGCCATCCATATGGGGCAGGCGGCAATCCATCAGCACCGCGGCGAACGGCTGCTGGCTGACCTGCTCCACCGCCTGAAGCCCGTCGTGGGCCACGCTGACCTCCATCCCCAGGCTGCGCAACATGGCTTCGATGACGCTCTGATTGACCGGATTGTCCTCCACCAGCAGGATGCGTTTGCCGACCTCAAGCGGTGCATTGGCCGCCGAACTGCCGGGTAGCGTTGCCGATGTGGTACTGGCCAGCGGCAGTGGCATTTCCAGGGTAAAGGTCGAGCCCAGCCCTTCGCGGCTTTCACCGCGCAGCTTGCCGCCCATGCGTTCAGCCAGGGTACGGGCGATCGACAGGCCCAGGCCGGTGCCGCCATAGCGCCGCGAAATCGAGCTGTCGGCCTGCTGGAAGGCGACGAACATCATTTCCAGGCGCTCGCTGTCGATGCCGATACCGGTGTCACGTACGCTGCAGGTGATCCACAGCAATTGCCGGTCGAGCAGTTGCCAGTGCGCCTCGACCTGCACCTGGCCGCGCTCGGTGAACTTCAGGGCATTGCCGATCAGGTTGAGGAGGATCTGGCGGATGCGCGTCGGGTCGCCGACCACCTGCGGCTGTGTGCCCTCTGCCGGCAACTGCAGGTGCAGTTCCAGGCCGCGCTGCTGGGCGCTGTGCTGGAACGACTGCACGCTGCTGGCGATCAGCTCAACCAGGTTGAAGTCGATGTGCTCAAGCTGCAGCGTCGTGCGTTCGATACGCGAGAAGTCGAGGATGTCATTGATGACCTTCAGCAAATGCCCGGTGGACTCGCTGGCCACCGCGGTGTAATCCGCCTGTTCACTGGTCAGCTGGGTGGTCTCCAGCAATTGCAGCATGCCCAGCACGCCGTTCATGGGGGTGCGCAATTCGTGGCTCATCATGGCCAGGAACTCCGACTTGGCGCCGTTGGCCTCTTCGGCTTCCTCGCGCGCCTGGATCAGCTGGGCGATGGCCTGCTTCTGTTCGGCGCTGGCCTGGTCCAGGGCATTGGCGAGGTTGTTGATATGCCGCGCCAGGTGGCCGAGTTCGCTGTCGTCGACCACCGGCAGCGGTGCGTTGTATTCGCCCTGCTGGATGGCCTTGACCGCATGGCTCATGTCGCTGATCGGCTTGGCCAGGCTCATGGCCAGGCGGCGGGCAAGAAGGAAGGTGAACAGCAGGGCGAACAGCGCCAGGATGGCCGCCTTGATCACGATTTCCTGCTGGCGCTGGCTGAAGGCATCGTCCGACATGCCGACGATCACCCGGCCCAGGTAGTCGTCTCCAATGGCCGGTGTCGGCGCTTTGCCTTGTTGCAGGAAGTCGCTGTCCAGGCGGATCTGCTGCAGGCGGATCGGCGCCTGGAACACTTCCACCTGCTGCGCCCGGTTGTTGCTCTCGTCCTGCTGCTCGACGTACACCAGGATGTGGTTGCGGCTGTCCTGTACTTCGAGGAAGCGTACGTGAGGGATGCTCAGGGTGGCGCGCATCAGGCCTTCGAGGACTTCATTGTTACCGGAGATCACACCGTACTCGGATGCCGGTGCCAGCTGGTTGGCAATCAGCTGACCGGTGTGGTTCAGCTCCTGGCGCAAATCCTGGATCCGTACGAAGGTGAAAAAGCTGATCAACAGCAAGGTCAGCAACAATGCCGGGCCCAGGCTGATGATCTGGGTGCGGGTATGGATGTCCCAGCTCAGGCGTTTGCTCATGGGGTGGGTTCTCCTTCGGCCAAGGCCTTGGCGGTGGCGTTCGGATCGATCGGTTCAAGGCCCAGGGCGCGCGCTACCTGCTGGTTGCCGCTGACGGCATAGAGCGCCGGGTAAAGGCTGCGCGGCCAGTGGGCCGGAGGCTGGTCGAGCAACCGGTCGAGCACTGCCAGCCAGTCGTCCTGGTCGCTGTAGGTGCTGGCCAGTGCGCCAGCGCGCACGAAGCCGGCATTCGGGCCGATCAGCGCCATCTGTCGGCCGTAGCTGCTAAGCAGCAGGTTCTTCGCGGTCTTGGAGTTGTACAGGTCGGGGTCATCGAGGCCCAACAGCACGTCGCTGCTGGCCAGCAGGTGTTGCAGGGGGCGGCTGTCGCGTTGGTCCGGCCAGTCCTGGGCGACGATCTCCAGGCCCAGCGGGCGTGCCGCCTGGCGCAGTTCGTCGAGCAGAAACTGACTGTGCTTACCGTATAACACGCCAATGCGCTGGGCCTGTGGCAACAGGTAGTGGGCCAGGCGCAGTTGCCGTGCCAGCGGCGCGTCGCTCCACAGCAGGGTCAGGTAAGCAGGGCGCGACTTTCCCAGGCGTTGTTCAGCCTGTACCCGGCTGACGCGCATGGCCAGCGCAGGTGGCCCGTTGTTGTCGCTCAGGCGCCACTCCAGCGCGCTGTTGTCGAGCAGCACCAGGCGCACGTCGGCCTTGAGCTGAGCGGGGCGGGGCAGTGCGGCAATGCTCTTGAAACGCACTTGGTCATGGCTGCGGCGGGCTTGCAGGGCTTCGACAAAGCTGCGAAAGCCAGGCTGGTCGTCGCCGCCGACCAGCAGGATTTCGCTGGCAGACAGCGTACCCAGTGGCCACAGGCAGAACAGCAGCAGGCGTAGCAGCCGGGCCATCAGAACTCCAGCTCCGCGCTGACGCTCAGGCGGTGGCGGCTGTCATAACGGTTCTGCTCCACCGTGGTGGGCTGGTCGTCCAGGCGTTGCTGCCACAGCGCGGCCAGCTCCAGGGTGCTGTCCTGTATACGGAAGCGCTTGGCCACGCGCAGGTCAACGCGTTCGTAGCGGTACGTGTTGAGGGCGTCATCACCGTAATAGAACAGCGCGCTCGACCAACCCTCGCCCCATTCGCGCATCCAGCCGGCCGAGCCACTGTTGCGGGCGCTGAGGCGACGGTCGGCGGGGTTGCTGGCCCAGGCATCGACATAGGCATAGGTCAGGCGCAGGCGGTCGCGTGGCGCCAGGCGCCAGTCGAGTTGCGCCTCGCTGCCGCTGAAGCGGGCCTTGTTGGCATTGCTGGCGATGTACTGGTTGTTCTTCAGGGGCTCGCTGATCATTCCGGTGATCTCGTCGTAGAACAGCTTCACATCCATGCTCAGGTCGAAGTCACTGAAGTAGCCGTTATAGCCCAGCTCGCGCGAGCGCATGCGTTCCTGTTCGAGGTCGCCAGGGCCGCGGGTCTTGACGAAGTATTCGGCATTGCGCTGGCCGAATGCAGCGGGGCTCAGGTTCTTGACCGTGTAGCTCCAGTTGACGTTGTTCTCGAACATGTCCGGCGAGCGCACGGCTTCGGAGTACACTGCACGCAGGCCGTGGCGCGGCGTGATCAGGTAGTTGACCGCCATGCGCGGGGTCAGCGAGCTGCCGGACAGGCGCGAGTCTTCGAACATCGCGCCGCCCTGGAGAATCCAGTGCTCGTCGGCGCGCCATTCCAGCTGGCCGAACAGGCGCCAGGTCTGGTCGTCGATGCTGCCGTCGAAGTAGGTCTGCGAATCGGCGCGGTCATAGCGGTAATTCATGCCGCTGAGCAGGCGCAGGCTGTCTGTCAGGCTCAGGGTGTCCTGTACTTCCAGGTCATAGCGGGTCTCGCGGGTGCTCTGGTCGACATCGCCGCAGACTACATTCTTGCCACCCTGATTGTTCCACTGGTCCTTGATCGCATCGACCAGCGCCTGTTCTTCGGGGTTGCTGCTGCTTGGCGGGTTGTTCGCCCCGCGGGCGACCTTTTCGGCGAAGTCGGGATTCATCTGCCACAGGCGGGTCAACTCGGGGCTGAACGACAGCGCCGCATCGCAGGCACGCCAGACCTGCTGGCGATCGAAAAGCTGGGCCGAACCCTGCACATACAGGCTGTGCTCGGGGTTGAAGTCGATGTTCCAGCGTACCGAACCGGCATAGTCCTTGGCATTGACGTCGGCGTTGTCGCCGGCCTGGGTGACGTAGGGGAACACCGGCTGGTAGGTATACGGCCGCTGGTTGCTGCCTTCCTTGGCCGCCAGTTGCCATTCCAGGGTCTGGTCTGGTGCCAGGACGTGGCTGACACTGAGGTTGAAACGGTTCAGGCGGCGGCTGTCACGGTAGTCCTGGCCGAACTGGTTCTTGTCGAAGCCATCGTCCTGCTGGCCGGACACCGACAGGCGCATGTCGCCACCGTCCCAGCCGAAGCCGTGGCTGAGGTAATAGTCGTTGATGCCATCCTGGCCGCGGGTCAGTTTCATGCGCGTGCCGTGGCTGTCGGCCGGGTTGCGGGTGAGGATGTTGACCACTGCCATCAGTGCGTTGGCGCCGTAACTGACGGTATTGGGGCCGCGGAACACCTCGATTCGTTCGATGTCCTCGATGGCGACCGGGATGTCGCTCCAGTCCACCGTGGCCAGGCCTGCGCGGTACACCGAGCGGCCGTCGATCAGCACCTGCATGCGCCGTGCATCGTTGACGTTGCTGCCGTGGTAGTTGACGGTCGGCTGGTTGCCGGCGCCGTAGCCGATCATCATGCCCGGTACCAGGCGCAGCAGTTCGGGGATGTCGCGGGCACCGCTGGCGCGAATCAGCTCGTTGTCGAGTACGGTCATGCTACCTGGTACCGCCGCCGGGGATTGTTTCAGGCGCGTGGCGGTCAGAACCTGCGGCAGGTCGGTGTTGTCGATGAACAAATCGTCGGCCATGGCCGAGCCGCCGATCAGGGCTGTCAGCAGCAGCAGGTGAGGGTAAGGGGGCGGGCCAGGGAACACAGGACAGCCTTGTCTCAGGATTGAAACAGGCATGGTAACTGACCTTGGGGGTTTTGCCAGTGGGCTGCGTTGGATTTGCGGGCTGGTGATGGTGTTTGGATTGGGAGGTGCCTGCCTTGGGATTTGCAGTGGGGCACAAATCGAGCGCCGCCCGCGCGGCGCATCGCGAGCTGCGCTCGCTCCTACGTTTATTTCAGGCCAATGCCTCCAGTGGGATTTGCGCGCGGACGCCTTGGCGCATGGCGCGCTATCACGTCGTACCAACAAGGCCGACGCGCGCGCCTGCCACAGGCGTTACTGGCCAAAAACAAACGTAGGAGCGAGCGTAGCTCGCGATGCGCCGCGCGGGCGGCGCTCGATCTCACAGGCGCTGAAAATCCCCCGCCCAACCCAAGAACCCACCACTGGTTCTGTAGCAGGCGACCCGTATAATGAGTGGGTCGCCACTTAACTTAATGGCTTTAACGGATTGAATATGACTGAACAGCAACCTGTTGCAGTTCTGGGAGGCGGCAGCTTCGGCACCGCCGTGGCGAACCTGCTGGCCGAGAATGGCGTGCCGGTACGCCAATGGATGCGCGACCCCGAGCAGGCCGAGGCGATGCGGGTCAATCGCGAGAACCCGCGCTACCTCAAGGGTATCCGCCTGCAGGACGGGGTCGAGCCGGTCAACGACCTGCTGGCCACCTTGCAAGCCAGCGACCTGATTTTCGTCGCGCTGCCTTCGAGTGCCTTGCGCAGCGTGCTGGCGCCCCATGCCGAGCTGCTGCGTGGCAAATACCTGGTCAGCCTGACCAAGGGCATCGAAGCGCAGAGCTTCAAGCTGATGAGCCAGATCCTCGAGGAAATCGCCCCCGAAGCCCGCATCGGTGTGCTCTCCGGCCCCAACCTGGCTCGCGAGATTGCCGAGCATGCACTGACCGCCACCGTGGTCGCCAGTGAAGACGATGAGCTGTGCCAGCGCGTGCAGGCCGTGCTGCACGGGCGCACGTTCCGGGTCTACGCCAGCAGCGACCGTTTCGGCGTCGAGCTGGGCGGTGCGCTGAAGAACGTCTACGCCATCATTGCCGGCATGGCTGTGGCCCTGGGCATGGGCGAAAACACCAAGAGCATGCTGATCACCCGTGCGCTGGCCGAGATGACCCGCTTTGCCGTCAGCCAGGGTGCCAACCCCATGACGTTCCTGGGCCTGGCGGGTGTCGGTGACCTGATCGTCACCTGCTCGTCGCCCAAGAGCCGCAACTACCAGGTCGGCCACGCCCTGGGTCAGGGCCTGAGCCTGGAGCAGGCCGTCAGTCGCCTGGGCGAAGTGGCCGAAGGGGTCAATACGCTCAAGGTGCTCAAGGCCAAGGCCCAGCAAGTGCAGGTCTACATGCCGCTGGTGGCCGGCCTGCACGCCATCCTGTTCGAAGGCTGCACGCTGAACCAGGTGATCGAGCAACTGATGCGCGCCGAGCCCAAGACCGACGTCGATTTCATTTCCATCAGTGGTTTCAACTAAGCGAAGGAGCAGCACATGAACGATACCCCCGAGCGCGCCCAGCGCGAGTCGATCATCCTGCGGGTGCTGTGGATGCTGGTGTTCCTGGTGGTCTGGCAACTGGCCGAGCTGCTGCTCGGCGGCCTGGTACTGGTGCAGCTGATCTACCGCCTGGTGTATGGCGCACCGAGCGCCAGCCTGATGAACTTCGGTGACAGCCTGAGCCAGTACCTGGCGCAGATTGGCCGTTTTGGTACCTTCCACACGGATCAGAAACCCTGGCCGTTCGCCGACTGGCCGGCAGCCCGTGCCCCGGAAGGCGAGGCGCCCCACGCCGTGGCCCCGGCACCGCACCCGGTACGTGACGAGGAGCCCAAGCTGTGAAGCTGTGGGTGTTGCGCCACGGCGAGGCGGAGCCGCGCGCCAACACCGACGCTGAGCGGCGCCTGACCGGCCATGGCCGCGAGCAGGTGCTGCACAGCGCGGCCCGGCTGCTTGGCCAGCCGTTGCAGGCGATCATCGCCAGCCCGTATGTGCGGGCACAGCAGACGGCGGCGCTGGTGCATGACACCCTGGGCTTCGCCGAGCCCGTTCGCACCGTGCCATGGCTGACACCTGAAAGCGACGTGCGGCAGGTGATCGGCGAGGTCGAACGCCTGGGCCTGGAGCATGTGTTGCTGGTCAGCCACCAGCCACTGGTGGGCTCGCTGGTCGGCATGCTCGAGCATGGCCATGTTCAGCAACCGGCGCCCATGAGCACTGCCAGTCTGGCGGAGCTGGAAGGCGACTGGCCCCTGGCTGGGCTGATGACGTTGCGCGTGCTTAGTTCGCCAGAGTGATCGGGAGCAACTGGCATTTTTGCCAGTTGCCAGCCATTTGGATCAAACGGATGCTTGGCGCCAATTTGATCAGTAGATGACAGGGCAGGGAGCGTTGAATGAGCGGGTTGATGCACGAGCTGTTGCGCTCTCTGGATCTGCAGCCCACTATCGAAGCCGTACAGCGTGACAACCGTCTCGATTTCGCCCGGTACGCCCTGTTGCGCGAGGCCGCCGACGCCAAGTTCCATCACCTGATGGGCAGAGTGCGTAACACAGTCGAGCAGCGCCCCATGGACAACCTGCTGGTCGAGCAGGACCTGCACGAACTGCAGCAGTCCTGCGTACGCATGTCCCACCTGCTGCAGACCAGCTGCCTGGCCCTGCGCCGGCTGCAACTCGATGTCCGGGACCAACGCCTGGCCCGTGAGGCACTGGAAGGGCAGATTGCCTACATGCAAGCCTGCCTGCGCCGCTCGCTGGCCAGTTTCGACCAGTCGGCATGACCTGATTGCCCTTGGCGATGACATTTACAGACGTTGCCGAGTGCCGGCGCGATGCCGACAATGAGCCATCATCCCCGTCCGGACCAGGCGCCATGTCGCAGCAGATCTTCTTCGCTCATGCCAACGGTTTTCCCTCGGCCACCTACGGCAAACTGTTCGCCGCCTTGGCGCCGGATTATCAGGTCAGTCATCTGGCCCAGCACGCCCATGACCCGCGCTTTCCGGTGGACGACAACTGGCAGCAGCTGGTCGACGAACTGCTGCATCACCTGGTGCAGCAGGCGGCGGCGCCGGTGTGGGGCGTCGGCCATTCGCTGGGCGGCGTGCTGCACCTGCACGCCGCCTTGCGCCGGCCCGAGTTGTACCGCGGCGTGGTGATGCTCGACTCACCGGTATTGACCCGCGCAGACCAGTGGCTGCTGCGCACCGCCAAGCGCTTTGGCTTCATCGACCGTATCACACCGGCCGGCCGTACCCTGGGGCGGCGTGAAGCCTTTGCCGACCGTGACAGCGCGCGCGCCTACTTTGCCAGCAAGTCGCTGTTCCGCCACTTTGACCCGGATTGCCTGGAAGCCTACCTCGAACATGGTCTGCAAGCGGATGTAGGAGGCTTGCGCCTGCGCTTCGACCCGGCCACGGAGATCAGCATCTACCGCAATATCCCGCACGCCAGCCCGGCGCCTGCACGCCAGTTGCAGGTGCCCTTGGCGATGGTACGTGGCGAGCGCAGCAACGTCATCCGCCGCCACCACGCACTGGCGGTGCGCGGCATGCCGCGGGGCGAATACCATAGTGTGCCGGGCGGGCACATGTTCCCGCTGGAACGGCCGACCGACACGGCCAGCCTGATCAAGGGCCTGTTCGATCGCTGGAGCCAGGCATGAGCACGCAGGTCGAGGAAGTGCGCCTGAGCCTGGGCCACATCGAGCTGGCCGCGCACCTGTTCGGCCCGGAGGATGGCCTGCCGGTGATCGCCCAGCACGGCTGGCTGGACAACGCCAACAGCTTCTCCCGCCTGGCCCCGCAGTTGAAGGGCCTGCGCATCGTCGCCCTCGATCTGGCCGGGCACGGATACTCCGAGCATCGCCCATTGGGCGCGGGTTATGCCTTGGCCGATTACGCCCACGATGTGCTGCGGGTGGCCGAGCAACTGGGCTGGCAGCGTTTTGCCCTGCTCGGGCATTCGTTGGGCGCGATCATTTCGGTGCAACTGGCCGGCGCCTTGCCAGACCGGGTCAGCCACCTTGCCCTGATCGATGGTGTCATCCCCCCGACCGGCGCCGAGCAGGATGCCGGTGAGCGCCTGGGCATGGCCCTGCAGGCCCAATTGCGCCTCGATGGCAAGCGCAAGTCCGTTTACCCGACCCTGGAAGAGGGCGTGCAGGCGCGCATGAAGGGCATGGTCGCGGTCAGCCGCGAAGCCGCCGAGCGCCTGGCCCAGCGCGGCCTGATGCCGGTGCCCGGTGGTTACAGCTGGCGCAGCGACAGCCGTCTGACCCTTCCATCGCCGGTACGCCTGAGCCAGGGCCAGGCCATGGCCTACGTGCGGCGAGTGAGCTGCCCTGCCAGCCTGGTGGTGGCGGCCGACGGCATGCTGGTGCGCCACACCGAACTGCTGGAGCAGCTACCCTTTGAGCAGACCGTGCTGCCCGGTGGGCATCACCTGCACCTGAACGACGAAGAGGGCGCGGCCCTTGTCGCAGACTGTTTCAATCGCTTCTTTGGCTTTGCTTGACTTGCACCGGACAAGTGTCGAGGCTTGGCGGGTTGAACAGGGAGACAACCATGCAACTGCCAGACATCCTGGAGCTTCAACCCGGCGCGCCGCGCCGCTTGGGTCGCCGATGAGCGCCCCCGTTTCCATGCGTACTGCCATCGCCACCTGCCTCGCACTGGCCAGCCCCTTGCTGTGGGCCGGCAGCCTGCCCGTGCCTGTGGACGCCAAGGTGGTCGACCAGCGCCCGGCCGTGGAGCAGGAACGTGTCTACCCCATGGGCCCGCTGCGCAAGATCAGTGGCCGCCTGCGTGTCGAAGACAAGATCGAAAGCCGTGGCCAGGTCAGTTCGGTCACCTACGAGCTGCCGGTCGAGCGCAGCGCCCGCGAAGCCTTCACCAGCGCCCGCGAGGCGCTGCAGCATGACGGTGGCTATCCGTTGTTCTGGTGCCAGGGCCGCGATTGCGGCGAAGGCAGCCTGTGGGCCAACGACGTGTTTGCCAATGCCCGGCTGAACGGCGGTGACGAGCAGCAGGCGTTCATCCTGCTGCGCCGCTCGGCCGAGGAGGCCGACACCCTGGTTGCACTGTACAGCGTCACCCGTGGCAACCGTCGCGCCTATCTGCATGTGGAAGAGTTCGTCGCCAGCAGCCCGCTGGGTGAGATACTGCCCACCGCCGCCACGGTGCTGCGCGAAATGCGTGACACCGGCAAGCTCGACTACCCTGACCTGGCTGCGCCGCAGGACAGCTGGGTGACCTTGCTGGCGCGCAGCCTGAACCTCGACAGCACCATGCGCGCGAGCCTGAGTGGCGTCCAGGCCGAGGCCTGGCGCGAGCAACTGGTGAAGGCAGGTGTGCGTGATGGCCGCCTCGAAGTCGGCAATGCACCCACCGATGGCCTGCACCTGGAACTGATTCGTTGAGTGAGCGCCGCCATGGCCAATAATGACCGCCTGCTGATCCAGATTCTGCTGCTGGCGCTGCTGGGTGCCGCCCTGTGGGTCATGGCACCGTTCATCTCCGCGCTGCTGTGGGGGGCTATCCTGGCGTTCGCCAGCTGGCCGCTGATGCGCCTGCTGACGCGTGTGCTGGGGGGGCGTGAAACCCTGGCCGCCAGCCTGCTGACCACGGCCTGGATCCTGATCGTTGCCTTGCCGCTGGTGTGGCTGGGCTTCAACCTGGCCGACCACATCCGCGACGCCACCGCCTTTGTGCGTGACGTGCAGGTCGATGGCCTGCCCGATGCACCTGACTGGCTGGGCGGCATTCCCTTCGTGGGCGAGCGCCTGGTCAGTTGGTGGCAATCCCTCGATCAGCAAGGCGCGGCTTTGCTGCAGTCGATAAAGCCGTACCTGGGGCAGGTCGGCAATTGGCTGCTGGCGCGCAGTGCGCAGATCGGCAGCGGAGTGCTGGAGCTGACCCTGAGCCTGGTGTTCGTGTTCTTCTTCTACCGTGACGGGCCGCGGTTGTCGGCTTTCGTGCTGCGGCTGCTGCACCGGTTGGTGGGCGAGCGGGCCGATTACTACCTGGAGCTGGTGGCCGGGACCGTCCAGCGGGTAGTAAACGGTGTGATTGGCACGGCGGCAGCCCAGGCGCTGCTGGCACTGATTGGTTTCCTGATTGCCGGAGTGCCTGGGGCAATCGTGCTGGGCCTGGTGACCTTCATGCTCAGCCTGATCCCGATGGGGCCGCCATTGGCCTGGATCCCGGCGACGGGCTGGCTGGTGTGGAAGGGCGAATACGGCATGGCGGTATTCCTCGGTATCTGGGGCACCTTCGTCATCAGCGGCGTGGACAACGTGCTCAAACCGTACCTGATCAGCCGCGGCGGCAACCTGCCGCTGGTCATCGTGCTGCTGGGTGTGTTTGGTGGTTTGCTTGCCTTTGGCTTTATCGGCCTGTTCATCGGGCCGACCTTGTTGGCAGTCGGTTACAGCCTGCTGCTGGACTGGAGCCGTAACTCGGCGCAAACCCCACAGTAAGGCTGTTTTTACGCATTCTTTATAGCCAGTCCCACCCTCTGGTCTCGTCCCTTTACGCCCATCCCTCAGACAATTCCCCCAAAGCGGCCCTGGCCGCACCACGGGGGAGTTCCACTCATGTACATGCTCGACGGGTTGTCACTGCTGTTGGCAGTGGCCTTGGCGGTTTACCTGCTGGTAGCGCTGCTGCGCGCCGATCGCAGCTAGGGAGCGGCCATGCACAGTTACGATTACCTTTTGCTGCTGGCCTTCTTCGCCATTGTGCTGCTGCCAGCACCCTGGCTTGGGCGCTTTTATTACAAGGTCATGGAAGGGCAGCGCACCTGGCTGACGCCCGTGCTTGGCCCGGTTGAGCAGGGCTGCTACCGCCTGGCTGGCGTGCGCGCCGACCAGGAGCAGAACTGGAAGCAGTACATGCTGGCCCTGCTGGCCTTCAACCTGGCCGGCTTCCTGCTGCTGTTCAGCGTGCTCCTGCTGCAAGGCTACCTTCCACTCAACCCGCAGCACCTGCCTGGCCAAGAGTGGTCGCTGGCCTTCAACACAGCGGTGAGCTTCGTCACCAACACCAACTGGCAGGCCTACAGCGGTGAAGCGTCGGTCAGCTACCTGAGCCAGATGCTCGGACTGACCGTGCAGAACTTCGTCAGCGCTGCCACTGGCCTGGCCGTGCTGGTTGCGCTGTGCCGCGGCATCGCCCGCCGTTCTACCACCAGCTTGGGCAACTTCTGGGTCGACATGACCCGCGCTACCCTCTACGGCCTGCTGCCGCTGTGCTTGCTGCTGGCGCTGCTGCTGGTATGGCAGGGCGTGCCGCAGACCTTCGCCGACTACGCCCATGCCGTGACCCTGCAAGGCGCCGACCAGACCATCCCACTGGGCCCGGCCGCGAGCCAGATCGCCATCAAGCAGCTGGGCACCAACGGTGGCGGCTTCTTCGGCGTCAACTCGGCTCACCCGTTCGAAAACCCCACGGCCTGGAGCAACCTGTTCGAGGTGGCCTCGATCATCCTGATCCCGGTGGCGCTGGTGTTCACCTTCGGGCACTACGTCAAGGACCTGCGCCAGAGCCGCGCCATCATCGCCTGTATGCTCGCGCTGTTCCTGCTGGGTGGCGGTACGGCGCTGTGGTCGGAATACCAGCCGAATACGGCGCTGGAAAGCGCCCAGGTGCAGCAGAGCGCGCCGATGGAAGGCAAGGAGAGCCGCTTCGGCACCACCGGCTCGGTGCTGTGGACCGTGACCACCACAGCGGCCTCCAATGGCTCGGTCAATGCCATGCACGACAGCCTCAACCCGCTGACCGGCATGGTCGCGATGGTCAACATGATGGTGGGTGAAGTGATCTTCGGCGGCGTCGGCGCCGGGCTCTACGGCATGCTGCTGTTCGTGCTGATCGCCGTGTTCCTGGCCGGATTGATGATTGGCCGCACGCCAGAATACCTGGGCAAGAAGCTGCAAGCGCGGGAGGTGCAGCTGCTGGTGGCGACCTTGCTGGTGATGCCGGTGGGCGTGCTGGTGCTTGGCGCCATCGCCGCCAGCCTGCCAGGCCCGGCAGGTGCAGTGAGCAACCCGGGCGCCCACGGCTTCAGTCAGTTGCTGTACGCCTACACCTCAGGCACCGCCAACAATGGCTCGGCGTTCGCCGGGTTTGGCGCCAACACGGTGTATCACAACGTGATGATCGGCCTGGCCATGCTGATCGGCCGCTTCGGCTACATCCTGCCGATCCTGGCCCTGGCCGGCAGCCTGGCGGCGAAGAAGAGCGTGCCCCAGGGCAGCAACAGCTTCCCCACCCATGGCCCGCTGTTCGCTTGCCTGTTGCTGGTGACAATCCTGCTGGTCGGTGGCCTGACCTTCCTGCCGACCCTGGCCCTCGGGCCAATCGCCGAACAACTGAGCCTGGGTTTCTGAGGAATCATCCATGAACATGCCCATTCCTGAAGTGAAAGCCTCACACAGTGCCAAGGACCAGACCCGCTTTGCGGCCCTGTGGCGGCCGGCGCTGGTGCAGGCCTTCGTCAAGCTCGATCCGCGCCAGCTAAAACGGGCGCCGGTGATGCTGGTGGTCGCCCTGACGGCCATCCTCACCACCGCGCTGTGCTTCGCGCCTGGCAATGGCGTCAGCACCGGTGTTGCCGTGCAGATTGCCCTGTGGCTGTGGTTCACCGTGCTGTTCGCCAACTTTGCCGAGGCCCTCGCCGAGGGCCGTGGCAAGGCTCGCGCCGATAGCCTCAAGGCCGGTAGCCAGGGGCTGACGGCACAGCGCCGCAAACGCGATGGGAGTTTCGAGAGCGTCGCGGCCACGGCGCTGCGCAAAGACGATGTGGTGCGTGTGGTGGCTGGCGAGATGATCCCCGGCGACGGTGAGGTGCTCGAAGGTATCGCGGCGGTCAACGAAGCGGCCATCACCGGCGAGTCCGCGCCGGTCATCCGTGAATCCGGCGGTGACCGCTCAGCCGTTACCGGCAACACCCGGCTGGTCTCCGACTGGCTGCTGATCCGCATCACCAGCAACCCCGGCGAGTCGACCCTGGACCGCATGATCGCCCTGGTCGAAGGCGCCAAGCGGCAGAAGACCCCCAACGAAATCGCCCTCGACATCCTGCTGATCGGTCTGACCCTGATCTTCCTGATCGTGGTGGTGACCCTGCAACCATTCGCCCATTTCGCCGGCGGCAGCCTGCCGCTGATCTTCCTCGCCGCGCTGCTGGTGACGCTGATCCCCACCACCATTGGCGGCCTGCTCTCGGCCATCGGCATCGCCGGCATGGACCGCCTGGTGCGCCTGAACGTGATCGCCCGCTCCGGCCGCGCAGTGGAGGCGGCCGGCGACGTGCATACGTTGATGCTCGACAAGACCGGCACCATCACCTTCGGCAACCGCCGCTGCAGCGCCCTGCACGCGGCCCAGGGCGTGACCGCCAAGGAGCTGGGGGAGGGTGCCTTGCTCGCTTCGCTGGCCGACGACACTGCCGAGGGCAAGTCGATCGTCGAGTACCTGCGCCAGTTGCACGACTTCATCGAACCGTCAGCTGGGCAGTACCAGGCCATCGCCTTCAGCGCCGAGACGCGCCTGTCGGGCATCGACTTCCAGCAGCACCGCTATCGCAAGGGCGCCGTCGATGCCGTGCTGGCCTTCGTCGGTATGCAGCGCCTGGACCTGCCCACCGCATTGGCCCGTGAAGTTGAGAGGATCGCACAGAGCGGCGGCACCCCGTTGCTGGTGTGCCTGGATAAACGCCTGCTCGGCGTGATCCACCTCAAGGACGTGGTCAAGCCGGGCATCCGCGAGCGTTTTGCCGAGCTGCGCAAGCTGGGCATCCGCACTGTGATGGTGACCGGTGACAACCCGCTGACCGCCGCAGCCATCGCGGCCGAGGCCGGCGTGGACGATGTGCTCGCCGAAGCCACGCCGGAGAAGAAACTGGCACGCATCCGCCAGGAGCAGAACGACGGCCGCCTGGTGGCGATGTGCGGCGACGGCGCCAACGACGCCCCGGCGCTGGCCCAGGCAGACGTCGGCATGGCCATGAACGATGGAACCCAAGCGGCGCGCGAGGCGGCCAACATGGTCGACCTGGACAGCGACCCGACCAAGCTGCTGGACGTGGTGCAGGTGGGCAAGGAGCTGCTGGTGACCCGCGGAGCGCTGACTACCTTCTCCATCGCCAATGACGTGGCCAAGTACTTCGCCATCCTGCCGGCGCTGTTCGCTGCCATCTACCCGCAACTCGGCGTGCTCAACCTGATGCACCTGGCCAGCCCGCAGAGCGCGATCCTCTCGGCCATCGTGTTCAACGCGTTGATCATCATCGTGCTGATCCCGCTGGCACTGCGCGGTGTGCGTGTGCAGGCGGCGAGCGCGGCGCACCTGCTGCGGCGCAACCTGCTGATCTACGGGCTGGGCGGCATCATCGTGCCGTTTGCCGGGATCAAGCTGATCGACCTGCTGCTCAATGCCTTGCACCTGGTCTGAGGAGGCCACCATGAACAGTTACGTACGCCCGGCGATGAGCCTGATCCTGCTGATGACGGTCGTCACTGGCGCGCTGTACCCGCTGGCGGTGACCGGGGTTGCCCAGCTGGCATTCCCCGAGCAGGCCAATGGCAGCCTGGTGCGCGATGAGCGCGGGCAGGTGCGGGGTTCGGCCTTGATCGCCCAGGATTTCCAGGGCGATGGCTGGTTCCATTCACGGCCTTCGGCGGGTGCTTTTGCCACCGTGGCCAGCAGCGCCAGCAACCTGGCACCGAGCAATCCGGCTCTGGCCGAACGGGTCAAGGGCGATGCTGCAGCGCTATACCAGGCACAGTTGGGGCCGGTGCCGCAGGCCTTGCTGACCACCTCCGGCAGCGGCCTCGACCCGCACTTGCCACCGCAAGCGGTGGCCTACCAGATTCCTCGGGTAGCGGCGGCGCGGCAGATACCGGTGGAGCGCTTGCAAGCCTTGCTGGAAGAGGCCACCCTCCACCCATTGATCGGGCCACCGGTGGTCAATGTGCTGGCCTTGAACCAGGCGCTTGATCGCCTCTAATGGGCTAGGTTGCGGGCCTCATCGCGAGCTTTGCTCGCTCCTACGGGGGAATGCGTTCGCCCGTAGGAGCGAGCAAAGCTCGCGATGAGGTCCGAGACGTAAGTGCAGAACAAAGGATGAAACATGAGTGACTCCACCCGCGCAGACGCGCTGTTGGCCACCCTCCCACGCAGCGGTCGCGGTCGGCTCAAGGTCTTCCTCGGTGCCGCCCCAGGCGTGGGCAAGACCTTTGCCATGCTCCAGGCCGCCCACGCCCAGCAACGCCAAGGCGTGCAAGTGCTGGCCGGGGTAGTCGAAACCCATGGCCGCAGCGAAACCGAAGCGCTGCTTGGCGGCCTGCTCCAGCAGCCCTTGCTGCGCAGCGAATACCGCGGTGTCACCCTCGAGGAAATGGACCTCGACGGCCTGCTCAAGGCCGCGCCGACCTTGGTCCTGGTCGACGAACTGGCCCACACCAACGCCCCCGGCAGCCGTCACGCCAAGCGCTGGCAGGACGTGCAAGAGCTGCTCGCCGCCGGCATCGACGTGTACACCACGGTCAACGTCCAGCACCTGGAAAGCCTCAACGACAAGGTCCGCGGCATTACCGGCGTGCATGTGCGCGAAACGCTGCCGGACTGGGTGCTGCAGGAAGCCTTCGAGCTGGTGTTGATCGACCTGCCGCCGCGCGAACTGCTCGAACGCCTGCGCGAAGGCAAGGTGTATGTGCCGGAGCAGGCACGGGCCGCCATCGATGCGTACTTCTCGCAAACCAACCTTACTGCCCTGCGCGAGCTGGCCATGCAGACCGCCGCCGCCCAGGTCGATGCCGACCTGGCCCACGGTTACCGTTTGCGTGGCGAAGCGGCGCCTGCCTTGCGTGGGCGCCTGTTGGTGGGCGTCGATGGCGATGAGCAGGCCGAGCGCCTGGTGCGCCACGCCAGCCGTGTAGCCCAGCGCCGTCATCTGCCGTGGAGCCTGGTGCACGTCGACAACGGCCGCTTGCGTGACGAAGCTGCCCGCCAGCGCCTGCAGGCGGCCCAGCAACTGGCCGAGCGCCTGGGGGGCGAGGTGGTGTTGCTGCGTGCCGGCGAGGTGGCGCGGACCTTGATCCAGCACGCCGCCGAGCGTCGCGCCAGCCTGGTGCTGGTCGGGCAATCCCGTGACCGGCTGCGCCGTCGCCTGTTCGGCGCCGGCGTCGCCACCCGGCTGCTGCGCGAAAGCCATGGCCTGGAGATCAATGTGCTCGACCGCGACAGCCAGGCACGGCCGGCGCGTGCGGCGGTCAGCCGGGTGTGGGTCTGGCGTCATTACTTGCTGGCGCTGGTGGCCACGGTGCTGGCCGCCGGCCTGGCCTGGGGCGTGTCGAGCGTGTTGGCGCTGCCCAACATCTCGCTGGTGTTCCTCGCCGCCGTGCTGCTGGTGGCCGTGCGCAGCAGCCTGGGCCCGGCGCTGGCCTGTGCGGCGCTGTCGTTCCTGACCTACGACTTCCTGTTCATTCCGCCGAACTTCTCGTTCAGCATCCAGCGCGAGGAAGACGTGCTGACGCTGGTGTTCTTCCTGCTCATGGCGGCCCTCACCGGCAACCTCGCGGCCCGCCAGCGCAGCCAGTTGCAGGCCCTGCGCGAAACCCAGGCGCAGACCAACCAGCTGCTCGACCTGTCGCGTCGCCTGACCGTGGCCACTGACCGCCAGGCTGTGTTCAACGCCGCCGGTCGCCACCTCAATGGCTGGAAAGACGTGCAGGTGTGCCTGCTGGAGCGCAACAGCGAAGGGCTGCTGCACCTGGCGAGCGGTGAAACCCAGGTCTTGAGCGATAACGAACGTGCCGCCGCCGAGTGGGCCTGGCAGCATGGCCAGGCTGCAGGCCACGGCAGTGATACCTTGCCCAACGGGCGCTGGTGGTGGTGGCCGCTGGCAGTTGACGATCAGCCCCTGGCCCTGCTCGGGGTGCGCCCACGCTCTGGCGAGCCGTTGACTGCCCAGCGTCGGCGCTTGCTGATGGCCCTTGGCCAACCCCTGGCACAGGCCCTGGCTCGTGCCAGGCTGGCCGAACAGCTCGAAGCCGCCCGCCTGCACGGCGAAACCGAGCAGCTGCGCAGTGCCTTGCTCGCCTCCGTGTCCCACGACCTGCGCACCCCACTGACAGCCATGCGCGGCAGTATCGACAGCCTGCTGGCGCTTGGCGAGGCGATCCCCGTTGAAGATCGCCGCGAGCTGCTCGAAGGCACGCGCAACGAAGCCGAACGCCTGGACCGCTACATCCAGAACCTGCTCGACATGACCCGCCTCGGCCACGGCGGCCTCAAGCTTGCCCGCGACTGGGTGGCCCCGGCTGATATTGTCGGCAGTGCCCTCAACCGGCTGCGCGCGGTGCTGGCGCCGTTGCACGTACACACCGAGGTGCCCGGCGAGCTGCCGTTGCTGTTCGTGCACGCCGCGCTGATCGAGCAGGCGCTGATCAATGTGCTGGAAAACGCCGCACGCTTCTCGCCCGCGCAAGGTCGCCTGGACCTGCAGGTTTCGGTGCACGACGAGCAGCTGCACTTCGCCGTCAGCGACCAGGGCCCCGGTATCCCGGTGGCCGAACGCGAGAAGATCTTCGACATGTTCTACACCGCTGCCCGTGGCGACCGTGGTGGGCAGGGCACCGGCCTGGGCCTGGCGATCTGCCAGGGCATGATCGGTGCCCACGGCGGGCAGATCCTGGTAGGCGAAGGCATCGATGGCCACGGCACCTGCATCACTCTATGCTTGCCGCTGCCCCAGCAACCCGAAGCCGAAAGCGAAACACCATGAGCCAGTCCGCCACCCTGTTGGTCATCGACGACGAACCACAGATCCGCAAGTTCCTGCGCATCAGCCTCAGCTCCCAGGGCTACAAGGTGATCGAAGCCGCCACCGGCAGCGAAGGCTTGGCCCAGGCCGCGCTGGCCAAGCCCGACCTGGTGGTGCTCGACCTCGGCCTGCCCGACATGGACGGCCAGCAGGTGCTGCGCGAGTTGCGCGAGTGGAGCGCGGTGCCGGTGCTGGTGTTGTCGGTGCGGGCCAGCGAGGTGCAGAAGGTCGATGCGCTGGATGGCGGCGCCAATGACTATGTGACCAAGCCTTTCGGCATCCAGGAGTTTCTGGCCCGCGTGCGTGCGCTGCTACGCCAGGTGCCGCAGTCGGGCGGCAGCGAAGTGACGGCGAGCTTCGGGCCGCTGGTGGTGGATTTCGCCTTCCGCAAAGTGACCCTGGAGGGTGTGGAGATCGCGCTGACGCGCAAGGAGTACGCACTGCTGGCGCAGCTGGCGGGGCATCCAGGGCGGGTGATTACCCAGCAGCAATTGCTCAAGGACATCTGGGGACCGACCCATGTCGACGACACCCACTACCTGAGGATCGTGGTGGGGCATTTGCGGCAGAAGCTTGGCGATGACCCGACGGCGCCACGCTTCATCATTACCGAGGCCGGGGTGGGCTACCGCCTGGTGGCCCCGCTTTCATGAATGAAGCAGCACCCTGTAGGAGCGGGCTTGCCCCGCGAACACCGGCGGAGCCGGTGCCATCCCGTGATATGCATGGCACCGGCTCCGCCGGTGTTCGCGGGGCAAGCCCGCTCCTACAGGAGATATGCGTGATATCAAGCCCTGGGGGGTTCTTTCTCGAACAGCTGGCGCATGACTTCCAGATAGCGCCTGGCACCCAGCCCCAACGGCCGCGGCTTCAGCCAGATGATGTCCACCCACAGCCGCAACCGGCTGGCCATGTTGTCAAACCGCACCTCGGCCAGTGCCCCCGAAGCGATCAACGGCTCCACCAGCGGCTGCGGCAAGTAGGCCCAGCCCAGGCCGGACTGCACCAGGTCGAGCGTCGCCAGATAGCTGTCGGTCAACCATATCCGCCGCGACAGCACCATGCGCGGGTCCGAGCCGGTGGCCTTGCCCGAAGCCACGATGATCTGCCGCTGTTCGGCAAACGCTTCTTCAGGCAGCGGCGTGCCACTGTTGCTGCCTGCAGGATGACGCGGTGAAGCGACAGCCACCAGCAACTGGCTGCCCGCTTCGAGAAAGGACTCGCGCTCATCGATCCCCGGGCGTTCGAACACCAGCGCCAGTTGCACGCTGCCCTCATGCAGCAAGCGCACCGCCTCGGTCTGGGTCGCCGAGCGCACTTCGATCTCCAGGCTGGGGAACTCCTTCGCCAGGGTTTCCAGCGGCTGGCTCCAGCGGCCGGTCTGCAGCTCCGGGGCCATGGCGATGGTCAGGCGTTTTTCCAGCCCCTGATGCAGTTGCAGGGCCTGGGCGTCGAGCAGGTTGAGCTGGCAGATCACCTGCCTGGCTTGCGGCTCCAGCGCCAGGGCGGCGCTGGTGGGCAAGGCTTTACGTGTAGCGCGGTCGAACAGAGCCAGGTCCAGCTCTGCCTCCAGTTGTGCGATGGCCATGCTCACGGCCGACGGCACCCGCCCCAGCTTGCGCGCGGCGGCAGAGAATGAGCCCGCTTCCAGCACTGCGAGGAAAATTGCCAGGGAGTCGCTGCTGAAGGCCATGTCCGCAAACCTGAGAAGGAGGCCGGAAAGTATGAACACTCGCCGGCCCGCTTGACAGCCCCCTTACAGGCCTTCGCCAAGCACCCGGTCAATGCTGTCGACGAAGTAGTCGACGCTCGCCCGGGTGGTGCACATCGGCGGCTTGATCTTGAGGATGTTCAGGTAGTCGCCGGTCGGCTGCATGAAGATCCCCAGTTCGCGCAGGCGGTCGCACAGCAGCATGGTTTCCTCGGTCGCCGGCTCCAGGGTTTCACGGTTGCGCACCAGCTCCAGCCCCAGGTAGAAGCCCGAACCATGCGCCGCGCCAGCCAGCGGGTGCTTGTCGACCAGCGCCTGCAGGCGCGCCTTGAAATAGCGCCCGGTGTCGCGGGCGTTGTCCCACAGGCCTTCCTCCTGCATCACGTCCAGTACCGCCATGCCGATGCGGCAGCTCACCGGGCTGCCGCCGGCCGAGGAAAAGAAGTAACCCTCGGCCTCCAGTGCCTCGGCGATCTCGCGGCGGGTGATCACCACACCCAGCGGCTGGCCGTTGCCCATACCCTTGGCCATGGTGATGATGTCGGGCACCACGCCCTGTTCCTCGAAGCCCCAGAAGTACTCGCCCAGGCGGCCATAACCGACCTGCACTTCGTCGGCGATGCACACGCCACCGCGGGCGCGGACCTTGGCATAGGCTTGGCGCAGGTAACCGGCCGGCAGCGAAATGCCCCCGGCATTGCCGTACACCGGTTCGCAGATGATGCCGGCCAGCTGGCGGCCACGGGCATCGAGGTCGGCCAGCTTGGCGTCGACATCGCGCAGGTAGTCGGTCGCCGTGTCGGCACCGCGGAAGCGGCCGCGGAAGGTGTTCGGTGCCTCCACCGGGTGCACCCAGTCGGGGCGGGTTTCCAGGGCCTGGGGGTTGTCGGCGATGGAGGTGGAAATGGCATCGGTGGCCACCGACCAGCCGTGGTAGGCCTCCAGCACGCTGAGCAGGTCGCGGCCGCCGCTGTAGGCCCAGGCCAGGCGGATCGCCAGGTCGTTGGCCTCGGTGCCGCTGTTGACCATGAACACCCGGTCGAAGCCCTCGGGTGCGAGGTCGAGCAGGCGCTCGGAGAACTCGGTGATGGCGGCGTAATGGAAGCGCGAGTTGGTGTTGAGCAGCGACCACTGGCGTGCCGACTCGGCGACCATGCGTGGGTGGCCATGGCCGAGCACGGCGACGTTGTTGAGCATGTCCAGGTACGAGCGACCTTGCAGGTCGATCAGGTAATTGCGCCAGCCGCGTTCGATCTGCGGCGGCTGCGTGTAGTAGTGCTTCTGCGAGCGGGCGAAGCTGGCATCGCGACGGGCCAGCAGGGCCTGTGGGTCGGGCAATGGTTCGGCGTCGCAATCGAAGCCCAGCAGCGCGCTAGGCGACGGGCACAGGGCCAGCCAGGCGTCAGCTTGCGACGGAGTAGCGAAGAACGGCGGCTGGATGTGGGTGTCAAGGCACAGCTGGACACTGAGAAAGCCGCAACTGCTGCCCAGCGATTGCCCTTTCGTCACGGTCTGGCCATCCGCCGGGGCCTCTTCCAGGCCTTGTAACCACAAGGCCCATTGTGGCGTGCGCAGGCAGCCGCGACCGTCGCCGTGACGTTGCCAGATGCCTGCTTCCGGCGCCTGAACCGGGCTGCCATTGGACACATGCAGTTCCACGCCCAGCGCGCAGGTGGCAGGCTCTTCGGGGCGATCGACACGGGTTTGTGACAGGCGATACTGGCCGTGCAGGCTGCAGGCCGGTGCAGGTTGCGAGCTCAGCAGCTGCTGGTCGAAGCCCGCCTGTTCCCAGTTGCCGGCTTCGCAGTGCGCGCTGAGCACGCCCAGGTCGATTCGCCTGACCGCTTGCCCGGCCAACTCGGGGAGCAGCGGCGCACAGCCCGTCAGGTCGGCGGCATCGGCCTGCAGACCGGCCGCCTGGAGAATGGCCGCCTCCATCAAGGCGAATGGCACGGCGGTGGCGGTATCGAAGATTTCCCACTCATGGGCGACGTTGTCGCGGGTGTACTGGTTGTCCGGGTCCACGGCCAGTTGCTGCGCGCTGCTCAGCACCAGCACCGCTGCACGGTTGAGTACCAACGGCCACAAGGCACGCAGTTCAGCCTCGGTCAGTGGGTTGAGGGCCTGGTAGGCGCTGACCGCCGGCAGGATACGCAGCGGGTCGCCTTCGGCATGGTGCAGCAAGGCTGCGCAGGTCACTGACAGGTCGGCGATGCGCCAGGTGCGCGACAGGTCGCCGAAGTCGATCACGCCCTGCAGTTGCCACTGGCGCTGCTCGTCGCGGGCCCACACGGTGTTGTCGTCGGTGATATCCAGGTGCACGGCCTGGGTCGGCAGCCGCTGCGCCAAGGGTGCCAGGCGCTTGCTGGCCAGGCGCGTGGCCTGCTCGATACGGGTGCGTTGGCTGGCATCCTGCAGCACTGGCAGCAGGTGTTCGATCAGCGCCTGGGCATGTTGCGGGTCCCATTGCAGGGTGCGCTCCAGGCCAGGGTGGTCGAAACCGACCAAGGCCTGGTCGAGCCGTGCGCACAGCCTGCCCAGTTCAGCCATCAGGCGTGGCGGCATGTGCTTGAGGCGGGTCAGTGGCTGGCCGTCGATGTAGTCGAGCAGGCGCACCCGCAGGGGTTGCCCGTCGATGTCCATTGCCAGCAAGGTTTCGCCATCCTGCGCAGCTTGCACGGCGGGTACTGGCAAGCCCCGCTCGCGCAGGTAGGTCAGGGCGGCATGCTGCGCCTGCAGTTCGACCTCGGCATAGCTGCCATGGCAGGCCTTGAGCACGAAGCGCCCTTGCGCTGTGTCCACGCGGAAGTTCAGGTCCTGCTGGCTGCCCAGAGCTGTCAGGTCGCCATCCAGGCCGTAGTGCGCTTGCAGCAGTGTATGCGCCTGGGCTTCGCTGAGAGTGGGGCTGGGCAGGCCAGAACGCTGGATCAGCGTGTCGAGGGCAGGGGAGGCGGGTTTTTGTTGTGGGCTGGGCATGGGCTCTACCGTTGCTGCTGGGGTTGACGGTGGAGAATCTATTCCCGATCTGGCTGATGATGAAAGACGATCGTGATCAGAATTTCTGATGACTGAAACCGTCTGAGTTCCGGTGTTCGCTTGCCGGTGAGTGGGCCTGCCAAGGGATTGCAGTAGGGCTGACAGGTGCATGCCTTGGTTTTTGCAGAGTAGCTGAGATCGAGCGCCGTCCGCGCGGCGCTCGATCTAATAGAGCTTCATGCATTCTGCAGGCAGGCCCCCGTATCACTCCCCCAAAAATGCCGCTTCCAACAATTGTTTCGTATAAACGTGTTGCGGCGCATGGAAGATCTCCCGCGCATCGCCTTGCTCCACCACATGCCCATGCTTGATCACCATCAACTGGTGGCTTAGCGCCTTCACCACCGCCAGGTCATGGCTGATGAACAGGTATGTCAGGTTGTACTTGGCCTGCAGATTGCGCAGCAATTCCACCACCTGACGCTGCACCGTGCGGTCCAGCGCTGAGGTCGGCTCATCCAGCAGGATCAGCGCCGGCTTCAACACCAACGCGCGGGCAATGGCGATCCGCTGGCGCTGACCACCGGAAAACTCATGGGGGTAGCGATGGCGAGTGCGCGGGTCCAGCCCCACTTCCTCCAGCGCCGCAACGATTGCGGCTTCCTGTTCCTCCGGCGTGCCGATCTTGTGAATCCGCAGCCCTTCGCCGACGATATCCGCCACACACATGCGCGGGCTCAGGCTGCCAAAGGGGTCCTGGAACACCACCTGCATTTCCCGCCGCAGCGGCCGCACTGCCTTCTGGTTCATCCCTTCGAGCTGTTGGCCATGAAAGCGGATACCGCCTTGGCTGGAGATCAACCGCAGAATCGCCAGCCCCAGAGTCGACTTGCCTGACCCGGATTCGCCAACAATCCCCAGCGTCTGCCCCTGGGGCAGGCTGAAGTTGATCCCGTCCACCGCCTTCACGTGGTCAACCGTCTTGCGCAGCAGCCCCTTCTTGATCGGGAACCAGACTTTCAGGTCATTCACCTCCAGCAGCGGCGCCCCTACCGGGTTATGCGCCGGCAACCCGCTGGGCTCGGCATTGATCAGCATCTGCGTGTAGTGATGCTGCGGGGCACTGAACAGCGTGGCGCACTCGGCCTGTTCGACGATCTGCCCGTGTTGCATCACGCACACGCGGTGGGCGATGCGCCGTACCAGGTTGAGGTCGTGGCTGATCAGCAGCAAGGCCATCCCTAACTTTGCCTGCAGCTTTTTCAACAGGTCGAGGATCTTCAACTGCACAGTCACATCCAGCGCCGTGGTCGGCTCGTCGGCAATCAGCAGCTCCGGCTCGTTGGCCAGGGCCATGGCGATCATTACCCGCTGACGCTGGCCGCCGGACAGTTCGTGAGGCAGGGCCTTCAGGCGCTTGCGCGGTTCAGGGATGCCGACCATTTCCAACAGCTCAAGCGTGCGCGCTGTGGCTTCCTTGCCGGTCAGGCCCTTGTGCAGCAGGAGGATTTCGTTGATCTGCTTCTCGATGCAGTGCAGTGGGTTCAGCGAGGTCATCGGTTCCTGGAAGATCATCGCGATGCGATTGCCGCGAATACGTTGCAGGGTCTTCTCGTTCTGCTGCAGCAGGTCCTTGCCTTCATAGCGGATGCTGCCCCTGGGGTGGCGGGCCAGGGGGTAGGGCAGCAGGCGCAGGATCGAGTGCGCGGTGACGGATTTGCCCGAGCCGCTTTCGCCGACCAGGGCCAGGGTCTCGCCCTTGCGGATGTCGAAGCTGATGCCGTCGACCACCCGGTTGACCTGCTCGCCGGTGACAAACTCCACCGCCAGGTCGCGCACTTCGATCAGGTTCTGTTCGCTCATTTCACTTCCTCGGGTCGAAGGCATCGCGGGCGGATTCGCCGATGAACACCAGCAGGCTCAGCATGATCGCCAGCACGGCGAAGGCGCTGATGCCCAGCCACGGGGCTTGCAGGTTGGACTTGCCTTGCGCCACCAACTCGCCCAGCGACGGTGCGCCGGGGGGCAGGCCGAAGCCGAGGAAGTCCAGCGCGGTAAGGGTGCCGATGGCACCGGTGAGGATGAACGGCATGAAGGTCATGGTCGAGATCATGGCATTGGGCAGGATGTGCCGGTACATGATCGCGCCGTTGCGCATGCCCAGGGCTCGGGCCGCGCGCACGTATTCAAGGTTGCGCCCGCGCAGGAACTCCGCGCGTACCACGTCCACCAGGCTCATCCACGAGAACAGCAGCATGATACCCAGCAGCCACCAGAAGTTGGGCTGCACGAAGCTGGCGAGGATGATCAGCAGGTACAGCACCGGCAGGCCGGACCAGATTTCCAGGAAGCGCTGCCCGGCCAGGTCCACCCAGCCGCCGTAGAAACCCTGCAGGGCGCCAGCAATGACGCCGACGATGGAACTGAGCACGGTCAGGGTGAGTGCGAACAGCACCGACACGCGGAAGCCGTAGATCACTCGCGCCAGCACGTCGCGGCCCTGGTCGTCGGTACCCAGCCAGTTGTCCGCCGAGGGCGGCGCCGGAGCCGGTACGCGCAGGTCGTAATTGATGCTCTGGTAGCTGAACGGGATCGGCGCCCAGACCACGAAGCTGTCTTTTTTCTCCAGCAGGTCGCGGATGTACGGGCTCTTGTAGTTGGCTTCCAGCGGGAATTCACCGCCGAAGGTGGTTTCCGGGTAGCGCTTGAATGCCGGGAAGTACCACGAGCCTTCGTAGCGCACGGCAATCGGTTTGTCGTTGGCGATCAGCTCGGCGCCCAGGCTCAGGCCGAACAGGATCAGGAACAGCCACAGTGACCACCAGCCTCGGCGGTTGGCCTTGAAACGCTCGAAGCGCCGGCGGTTGAGGGGGGACAGGGCCATGTCAGTGCTCCCGGCTGGCAAAGTCGATGCGTGGATCGACCAGGGTGTAGGTCAGGTCGCCGATCAGCTTCACCACCAGCCCGAGCAGGGTGAAGATGAACAGGGTGCCGAAGACCACCGGGTAGTCGCGGTTGATGGCCGCTTCGAAACTCATCAGGCCCAGGCCATCGAGGCTGAAGATCACCTCGATCAGCAGGGAGCCGGTGAAGAAGATGCCGATGAACGCCGACGGGAAGCCGGCGATCACCAGCAGCATGGCATTGCGGAACACATGCCCATACAGCACGCGCGGCCGGCTCAGGCCCTTGGCCTTGGCGGTAACCACGTACTGCTTGTTGATCTCGTCGAGGAAGCTGTTCTTGGTCAGCAGGGTCATGGTGGCGAAGTTGCCGATCACCAGGGCGGTGATCGGCAGCACCAGGTGCCAGAAGTAATCGAGCACCTTGCCCGTGGTGGACAGCTCCTCGAAGTTGTTCGAGGTCAGGCCGCGCAGCGGGAACCAGTCGAAGTAACTGCCACCGGCGAACAGCACGATCAGCAGGATGGCGAACAGGAACGCCGGGATGGCGTAGCCGACGATGATCGCCGAGCTGGTCCAGACGTCGAAGTGGCTGCCGTGGCGCACGGCCTTGGCGATGCCCAGCGGGATCGACACCAGGTACATGATCAGCGTGCTCCACAGCCCCAGCGAGATCGACACCGGCATCTTCTCGGCGATCAGGTCGATGACCTTGGCGTCACGGAAGAAGCTGTTGCCGAAGTCCAGGGTGGCGTAGTTCTTGACCATGATCCACAGGCGTTCGGGCGCTGACTTGTCGAAGCCGTACATATGCTCGATCTCGGCGATCAGCGCCGGGTCCAGGCCCTGGGCGCCGCGGTAGTTGGAACCGGCCACCGAAACTTCGGCGCCGCCGCCAGCGATGCGGCTGGTGGCGCCCTCGAAGCCTTCGAGCTTGGCGATCATCTGCTCCACCGGGCCGCCGGGGGCGGCCTGGACGATGATGAAGTTGATGATCAGGATGCCGAACAGGGTCGGGATGATCAGCAGCAGGCGGCGCAGGATATAGGCCAGCATGTCAGTTGGCCTCGTCCGCAGGGGCTTCGGTGACCGCTGGTGTCACGTCCGGTTTGACCCACCAGGTGTCGATGCCGACGTCATACTTGGGCGATACCTTGGGGTGGCCGATGTGGTTCCAGTAGGCCACCCGATTGGTCTTGATATGCCAGTTGGGCACCACGTAGTAACCCCATTGCAGCACGCGGTCGAGGGCGCGGCAGTGGTCGATCAGGCTCTGGCGCGAGTCGGCATTGATCAGTTCCTCCACCAGTTGATCGATGGCCGGGTCGCGCAGGCCGATGAAGTTGCGGCTGCCGGGGTTGTCGGCGGCAGAGCTGGACCAGAACTCGCGCTGTTCGTTGCCGGGCGAATTGGATTGCGCAAAGCCGCCAACGATCATGTCGAAGTCACGCGAGCGCAGGCGGTTGATGTATTGCGAGACGTCCACGCGGCGGATCTCGAAGCCTATCCCTAAGTCGGCGAGGTTGCGCTTGAACGGCAGCAGCACGCGTTCGAACTGGGTCTGTGCCAGCAGGAACTCGATGCTGACCGGTTTGCCATCCTTGTCGACCATCTTGTCGTCGACGATCTTCCAGCCGGCTTCCTGAAGGAGCTTGTAGGCCTGGCGCTGTTGCTCGCGGATCATCCCGCTGCCGTCGCTGGTCGGGTTGGCGAAGGCCTCGGTGAACACCTGCTCGGGGACCTTGCCGCGCAGCGGTTCGAGGATTTTCAGCTCGGCCGGCGAGGGCAGGCCACTGGCGGCCATTTCGGAGTTCTCGAAGTAACTGTCGGTGCGAATGTAGGCGCCGTTGAACAGCTGCTTGTTGGTCCATTCGAAGTCGAACAACAGGCTGAGTGCCTTGCGTACACGCACGTCCTGGAACACCGGCTTGCGCAGGTTGAAGACGAAGCCTTGCATGCCCACCGGGTTGCCGTTGGGTATTTCTTCCTTTATCAGGCGGCCATCGCGTACGGCGGGAACGTCGTACGCGGTCGCCCAGTTCTTCGCGCTCATCTCCAGTTCGTAGTCGAAGGCCCCGGCCTTGAGTGCCTCCAGCGCCACGTTGGTGTCACGGTAGACATCGAAGGTCATGGCGTCGAAGTTGTAGAACCCGCGGTTGATCGGCAGGTCCTTGGCCCAGTAATCCTTGACCCGCTCGTAGCGGATCGAGCGCCCGGCCTTGACCTCGGCGACCTTGTACGGGCCGCTGCCAAGCGGCGGTTCGAGGTTGCCACGGGTGAATTCGCGGGCTTCGTACCAATGCTTGGGCAGCACCGGCAGCTGGCCGAGAATCAGCGGCAGCTCGCGGTTATTGTTGTGCTTGAACTTGAACAGCACCTTGAGTGGGTCTTCTGCGACCACTTCAGCCACATCCCCGTAGTACTGGCGGTACAGCGGGGCGCCGTCCTTGATCAGGGTGTTGAAGGTGAATACCACGTCTTCGGCACGCATCGGGTGGCCATCGTGGAAGCGTGCCTCGGGGCGCAGGTAGAAGCGCACCCAGCTGTTGTCCGGGGCCTTCTCGATCTTGCCGGCGACCAGGCCGTATTCGGTGAACGGCTCATCCTGGCTCTGACGCATCAGGGTGTCGTAGATGATGCTGACGTTGTCGGCCGAGATGCCTTTGTTGATGAACGGGTTGAGGCTGTCGAAGCCACCGAAGCTGGACTGACGGAAGGTGCCGCCCTTGGGCGCGTCGGGGTTGACGTAGTCGAAGTGCTTGAAGTCGGCCGGGTATTTCGGCGGCTCGTCGTACAAAGTCAGCGCGTGTTGCGGCGCAGCCAGCGCGGGCAGGCTCAGGCAGGCGAACAGCAGGCTGCAGGCCAGGCGTAGCGTCGGCTTCATTGGGCTTTCTCCGAAGGCTTTATCCACCAGGTATTCAGCCCGAGGGTGTAGGGCGGCGTGGTGATGAAGGCGAACCGGTTGCGGTAGGCCAGGCGGTGATTGTCGAGGTACCAGTTGGGGATCATGTAGTACTGCCATGAGAGCACGCGGTCCAGGGCGCGGGCGGCGGCGACCTGATCGTCGCGGGTGCGTGCGGCCAGCAAATTGTTGAGCAGGTGGTCGACCACCGGGTCCTTGACCCCTGCATAGTTCTTGCTGCCTTTGGTCGAGGCCTGGCTGGAATGAAAGTACAGCCACTGTTCGAGGCCCGGGCTCAAGGTCTGGTTCAAGGTCATCAGGATCATGTCGAAGTCGAACTGGTCCAGGCGTTGTTTGTACTGGGCACGGTCCACCGTGCGCAAGCGCGCATCGATACCGATGCTGGCCACGTTTTCGACATAAGGTTGCAGGATGCGTTCGAGGCTTGGGTTCACCAGCAGCAGCTCCATGCTGAACGGTTGGCCCTTGGCGTTGACCAGGCGCTGGCCGTCGAGCTTCCAGCCAGCCTGATTGAGCAGGCCCAGCGCTTGGCGCAGGGTCTGGCGGCCAATGCCGCGCCCGTCGGTGTGGCTGACCTGGTAGGGCTGGGTGAACAGCTTGTCGGGCAGCTGGTCACGGAACGGTGCCAGCAGCAGCCATTCCTTACCGGTGGGCACGCCGCTGGCGGCGAGCTCGCTGTTGGGGTAGTAGCTGGTGGCACGGCGGTACGCGCTGCTGAACAGCGCCCGGTTGGTCCACTCGAAATCGAGCATCAGGCCCAGCGCCTGGCGCACCCTGGGGTCGCTGAAGGTGGCCCGGCGGCTGTTCATGAACAGGCCCTGGGTCTGGGTGGGGATGCGGTGCGGGATCTGCGCCTTGATCACCTCGCCACGGCGCACGGCCGGGAAGTTGTAGCCATTGGCCCAGTTTTTCGCCTGGTGCTCGATATAGATGTCGAACTCACCGGCCTTGAACGCTTCGAAGGCCACGGTGGCATCGCGGTAGAACTCGTACTCGACGCGGTTGAAATTGTACTTGCCGCGGTTCACCGCCAGGTCCTTGCCCCAGTAGTTCTTCACCCGCTCGAACACCAGGCGTCGGCCAGGTTCCACCTGGGTGATGCGATACGGCCCGCTGCCCAGCGGTGGTTCGAAGGTGGTGGCCTCGAAGTCACGCTTTTGCCAGTAGTGCTTGGGCAATACCGGCATTTCGCCCAGGCGCAGGATCAGCAGTGGGTTGCCGGCGCGCTTGAAGACGAAACGGACGCGCAGCGGGCCGAGGATGTCGACGCGCTGCACCTCCTGCAGGTTGGTGCGGTAGATCGGGTGCCCTTGCTTGAGCAGGGTACGGTACGAGAATGCCACGTCGGCGGCGGTGATCGGCGCGCCGTCATGCCAGCGGGCTTCCGGGCGCAGGTTGAACACCACCCAGCTGCGGTCTTCGCTGTACTCCACCGAACGGGCGATCAGGCCATAGCTGGAGGTGGGCTCGTCACCGGACGGGTCGTACTGGCCGGTGCCGACCATCAGCGTTTCGTTCAGCTCGCTGATGCCATACTGCAGGAAGTTCGGCGTGGTGACCGGGCTGGTGCCCTTGAAGGTGTAGGGGTTGAGCGTGTCGAAGGTGCCGAATGCCATGGCCCGCAAGGTACCGCCCTTGGGCGCTTGCGGGTTGACCCAGTCGAAGTGGGTGAATGTGGCTGGGTACTTGAGCGTGCCGAACTGCGCGTATCCGTGGCTTTCGCTCACCATCGCGACGGCGGGGAAGCTCAAGGCCAGGCTGAATGACAGCAGGAGGGGACGTATCAAGTCGGCATCCGATCCAGAGGCGTTGGGCTTTGGTCGGGGTACAGTAACAGCTTGGCGGGGTTGGAAAAAGAGCGCTGCTGAGGCGCTCTGTTTCGAGGTGGGTCTCAGCCGCTGTAGCGTGCGACGCCGATTACATTTCCATTATCAGCGGCGGTGAATTTGACCCTGTATTCGGCGCCGTTCTGATCGAATAGTTTCCAATATGTGTCGCGTGAGGCGCGTGTTGGGGCTTTACGATTACGTCGGCTGATACGCAGTACATTCATTTGCCCAGGAGTATCGTTGAACGTCACGGACTGCCCGAACCATTCATGGGTTACTGCCGGCCCGACCGGTAAAGCGTAGTGCAGGTAGCTGTGATTCTCGGGTTCGATATCGTCCAGAACGACACCGCCGGAGTATCGGTTGTGGTAGAAAAACGAATCAGTGACTGGCCCCGTGTAGAGGCCACCATTGGATTCCAGGTGTTCGGTCGACTGTTCGATCCGAAATGCGGGATCATTAAACTTCAGTGTGTACAGATCAAGATCGATCGAAGGGTTGACTCCCACTCTTCCCTGGCTGGCATAGTCTATGCGGTCAAACGTGAAAGCTTGAAAGATGTTTTTGTCGAACAGTTCACGCGGCGTGCTCATCAGGTGATCCTCGCTTGTGATGTGAGGTTGCATGATCACCGCGCGTCACCAAGTCGTGAGGTACATAGATATGACAGCGGGCCCGATTTCAGTCTTGGCGACAGATGAGCCTGCGTCTTGGAAGAGGCAACAGGGTGACTTAGCGAGATAGATAAACCGTCAGGGTTTGGCCCGGTTTCAGCGCATGACCGCTGCGTGGGTTCCAGCGTTTGAGGTGCTTCATCTCGACATTGAAACGTTTGGCAACCAGGTACAGCGAATCACCCTTGCGTACCTTGTACTGGGTGGAGCGCTGCCCCGAGGCAGCCACGCGGTTGCCTGCGGCGCTCGGCGCGTTGCCGCCGCGCAGGGCCAGGACCTGACCGGCTTTCAGGCGGTTGCCCGGCAGTTTGTTCCAGCGCTGGATGTCCTTGACCGCAACGCGGTTGGCCTTGGCGATGCTGCTCAGGCTGTCGCCTCGCTTGACCCGGTAGCTGCGCGCGGCAGGCGCCGTGGCTTCGGCCACGGCGGCAGCGAACACGGCCTTGTTCGGCTGCAGGCTGACCAGCTGCTCGGGCTTGAGGTTGGACAGGCTGTCGCTGAGCAGTTGGGCCTTGGCGGTCGGCACCAGCAGCTGCTTGGGGCCATCCACGGTCATGCGTTTCTTGAAGGCCGGGTTGAGCTGGATCAGTTCGTCTTCGTCGATGTTGGCGAAGGCGGCGACCCGCGACAGGTCGAGGCGATCATTGATGGCCACCGCTTCGAAGTAGGGTTCGTTGGCGATGGGGGTAAGGTTCACACCATAGGCTTCAGGCGTGGAGACCACCTGCGACAGTGCCAGCAGCTTGGGTACGTAGTCACGGGTTTCCTGTGGCAGTGGCAGGTTCCAGTAATCGGTGGGCAGGCCGAGCTTTTCGTTGCGCTCGATGGCACGGCTGACGGTGCCTTCCCCTGCATTGTAGGCCGCCAGGGCCAGCAGCCAGTCGCCGTTGAACATGTCGTGCAGGCGGGTCAGGTAGTCCAGTGCGGCGTTGGTCGACGCAGTGATGTCACGACGGCCATCGTAGAAGTTGGTCTGGCGCAGGTTGAAATGGCGACCGGTGGCCGGCATGAACTGCCACATGCCCGCCGCGCTGGCGCGCGAGTAGGCCATTGGGTTGTAGGCGCTCTCGATTGCCGGCAGTAGCGCGAGCTCCAGCGGCATGTCGCGTTCTTCGAGGCGCTCGACAATGTAGTGCAGGTAGAGGCTGCCGCGCTCGCCGGCGCTCTCGAGGAACGTCGGGTTGCTGGCGAACCACAGGCGCTGCTGCTCGATGCGCGGGTTGACGTCGATGTTGTCCTGCAGGGCAAAGCCCTGGCGCATGCGCTCCCACACATCCTGCGGCGGTTCGGCCGGTTTGACCGCCAGCGGCGAGGGCTTGTGCTTGATCCGTGCCTGGTAGGTGTGCGCGCGAACGCTGTCGGCTTCGTCGAGCTGACGGGTGCTCTGGCAGCCCACCAGGGTGGCGGCCAGCGCCAGCGCACTGATTTGGGCCAGGCGCGTCAGGGCGACTGAATGAGCGTTTCTGCGGCTACGGGAAGACATCGGCTGAGACAGGTTTCCGGGCGAAAAATTTCGGCGATTCTAGAAACCGCACCCTCCTGGGTCAACCGTTGTGAACCCTCTGCGATATATCTTGAGGTTATCAGAAGGTGTCCTTCCAAGACCTCAAAGCAGCAAAAACAGTGACCTGCGAGTCGTTTGAATGTCCCTTCCATTCGTCTGCTTTTTGTTTAACTAATGTTTCAGCGGTACGCAGGAAGGGGTTGGTCAGGCGCTCGAGACCGATCGTTGATGGCAAGGTGATGCGATTTTCGGCGCGCAACCGGGTAACGTCTTCGAACCGCTGCAGAACGTGCGGGTTGGTGGGCTCCACGGCCTTGGCAAAGCGCAGGTTGCTCAAGGTGTATTCGTGGGTGCAATAGACTTCGGTCTGCTCCGGCAGCGCCGCCAGCCGGGCGAGGGCGGGCTGCATCTGTTCCGGCGTGCCTTCGAACATGCGACCGCAGCCGGCGGCGAACAAGGTGTCGCCACAGAACAGCAGCGGTGTTGTCGGCTGGTCGCTGAAGTAGGCGATATGTCCCAGGGTGTGTCCCGGTACGGCCAGTACCTGGAAGACCACGCCCAGCACGTTGACCTGGTCGCCCTCGTCCAGCGCCAGGTCGCGGCCCGGAATCTGTTCTTGGGCCGGGCCGCAGACGCTGGCACCGGTCTGCTGCTTGAGGCGTTCGACACCGCCGACATGGTCATGGTGGTGGTGGGTCACCATGATGGTGTCCAGCACCCAGCCGGGGTGGGCGGCCAGCCAGGCCTCCACCGGGCCGGCTTCACCGGGGTCGACCACCGCGCAACGGCGTTTGGCAGTATCCTGTAACAACCAGATGTAGTTGTCGGAGAAAGCGGGTAGAGCGTCGATCTGTATCATGGTGCGGATCCGTATCGCCTGGCGTGGCACATGAGGGCATCTTAGCCGCGATGGCGCGGTGCGAGAACCTTCGAGGGAGAGCGCAATGACCGACCAAGCCTTTGCTCAGGCCGACCCGGAGTGGGTCGAGCTGATCAGACTGGCCCGTGAGTGGTTCAACGGCCCACTCGGCCAACTGATGTTGAAGGAAGAGGAAAAACTGCTGGAAGAGGAGCTCGGGCGCTTCTTCGGTGGCTACCTCGTGCACTATGGCCCCTGTGCCGAGGCGCCGCCCAGCGCGCCTCAGGTGCAGCGCAACGTGCGCCTTGGCGCACCGCTGCCGGGGGTGGAGATCGTCTGCGAGGAACAGGCCTGGCCCTTGAGCGAGCACGCCGCCGACGTGGTGGTGCTGCAGCATGGCCTGGACTTCAGCCTGTCGCCCCATGGCCTGCTGCGCGAGGCAGCCAGCGCGGTGCGCCCTGGCGGGCACCTGCTGATCGTCGGCATCAACCCCTGGAGCGGCTGGGGCGTGCGCCATTTCTTCAGCCATGGTGCCCTGCGCAAGGCGCGCTGCATCTCGCCGTCACGGGTCGGTGACTGGCTCAATCTGCTGGGCTTCGCGCTGGAGAAACGCCGCTTCGGGTGCTATCGTCCGCCGCTCACTTCGCCGGCCTGGCAGCAACGCCTGGCAGGCTGGGAACGGATGGCGGGGGGCTGGCAGTGTGCTGGCGGCGGGGTCTACCTGCTGGTGGCGCGCAAGATGGTGGTCGGCCTGCGGCCGTTGCGCCAGGTGCGCCGCGAGCCGATGGGCAAGCTGCTGCCGCTGCCGCTGGCCAAGGTCAACCGTACCACCGCCAACCCGGATACCGAAAAGCACTGAACATGAGTGGTACATGAGCGATAGCGTCGAGATGTATACCGATGGCGCCTGCAAGGGCAACCCCGGCCCAGGCGGCTGGGGCGTCCTGCTGGTCTTCAAGGGCGTCGAGAAGGAACTGTGGGGCGGCGAGCGCGAAACCACCAACAACCGCATGGAACTGATGGCCGCGATTCAAGGGCTGATGGCGCTCAAGCGTGAATGCGACGTGGTGCTGACCACCGACTCGCAGTACGTGATGAAGGGCATCAACGAGTGGATGACCAACTGGAAGAAGCGTGGCTGGAAGACTGCGGCCAAGGAGCCAGTGAAGAACGCTGACCTGTGGCAACTGCTCGACGAGCAGGTCAATCGCCACAAGGTCACCTGGAAGTGGGTGCGGGGGCACATCGGCCACCCCGGCAACGAACGCGCCGACCAGCTGGCCAACCGCGGCGTCGAGGAAGTGCGCGCCAAGCGTTGAGCTGCGGTACAATCGCCGCCTTTGTAACTGATGCAAGTTGGAGCGCCCCGCGTGGAGCAGCAGCAAGATAAACGCCTGGTCATTCTCGATACCGAAACCACCGGTATGCCGGTCAGCGAAGGCCACCGGATCATCGAGATCGGCTGTGTCGAGGTCATGGGCCGGCGCCTGACCGGGCGGCACTTCCACGTCTACCTGCAGCCCGACCGCGAAAGTGACGAGGGCGCCATCAACGTGCACGGCATTACTGATGCGTTCCTGGTCGGCAAGCCGCGCTTCGCCGATGTGGCCGAAGAGTTCTTCGAATTCATTCAGGGCGCCACCCTGGTCATCCACAACGCGGCGTTCGACGTCGGCTTCATCAACAACGAATTCGCCTTGCTGGGGCAGGACGACCGCGCCGACATCGCCAACCACTGCACCATCCTCGATACCCTGCTGCTGGCCCGTGCCCGCCACCCGGGGCAGCGCAACAGCCTCGATGCGCTGTGCAAACGCTACGACATCGACAACTCTGGCCGTGAACTGCACGGCGCGTTGCTCGACTCCGAGTTGCTGGCGGACGTCTACCTGGCGATGACCGGTGGCCAGACCAGCCTGTCGCTGGCTGGGCACGGGGCCGACGCTGATGGTGACGGGCAGGGCGCTGGTGGTAGCGAAATCCGCCGCATCGTCGGGCGTGCGCCTGGGCGAGTGATCATGGCGTCTGCCGAAGAGCTGGAGGCGCATGCCGAGCGGCTGGCGGCGGTGGCCAAGTCGGCGGGTGGGCCGTCAATGTGGCAAGCCCTGACCGAGACGCCTGCTGGCTGATCGATGAGCCTGTTACGGCCCTTTCGCGGGGCAAGCCCGCTCCTAGAGAAATGTCATCTCTCTCAGGTTCAATGATAATTCTGTAGGAGCGGGCTTGCCCCGCGAAGAGGCCGGTACAGGCAGCACAAGGCCAACTACCCTTAACAGGACAACAAGTCCTGCGAGGGTAGTAGCCGGATGTACAAGGACCTCAAGTTCCCCATCCTCATCGTCCACCGTGCGATCAAGGCCGACAGCGTTGCCGGCGAGCGCATCCGCGGCATTGCCGAGGAGTTGAGCCAGGACGGCTTCGCCATCATCAAGGCTGCCGATCACACCGAGGCGCGCCTGGTCGCCACCACCCACCACGGCCTGGCCTGCATGCTGATCGCCGCCGAAGGCGTCGGTGACAACATTCACTTGTTGCAGAATATGGCCGAGCTGATCCGCCTGGCCCGCCTGCGTGCACCGGACCTGCCGATCTTCGCCCTGGGCGAACAGGTCACCCTGGAAAACGCCCCTGCCGAGGCCATGAGCGAGCTCAACCAGCTGCGTGGCATCCTCTACCTGTTCGAAGACACCGTGCCATTCCTCGCCCGCCAGGTGGCGCGTGCCGCGCACAACTACCTCGACGGGTTGCTGCCGCCGTTCTTCAAGGCCCTGGTGCAGCACACCGCCCAGTCCAACTACTCATGGCACACACCCGGACACGGCGGCGGCGTGGCCTACCGCAAGAGCCCGGTGGGCCAGGCATTCCACCAGTTCTTTGGCGAAAACACCCTGCGTTCGGACTTGTCGGTCTCAGTGCCGGAGCTGGGCTCGCTGCTCGATCACACCGGCCCCCTGGCCCAGGCCGAGGCCCGTGCAGCGCGCAACTTCGGCGCTGATCACACCTTTTTCGTGATCAATGGCACCTCCACTGCCAACAAGATCGTCTGGCATGCCATGGTGGGTCGCGATGACCTGGTACTGGTTGACCGCAACTGCCACAAGTCGGTGGTCCACGCCATCATCATGACCGGCGCGATCCCCATCTACCTGTGCCCGGAGCGCAACGAGCTAGGCATCATCGGGCCGATTCCGCTCAGCGAGTTCAGCCCTGAGTCGATCCAAACCAAGATCCGGGCCAACCCGTTGGCCGTAGGGCGGGAGCCGCGTATCAAGCTGGCGGTGGTGACCAATTCAACCTACGACGGGCTGTGTTACAACGCCGGGCTGATCAAGCAGGCGCTGGGTGCCAGCGTCGAGGTGCTGCACTTCGACGAGGCCTGGTTCGCCTATGCGGCGTTCCACGAATTCTTCGAGGGCCGCTACGCCATGGGCACCGCGTGCAGCGAGAGCAGCCCGCTGGTGTTCAGTACCCATTCCACTCACAAGCTGCTGGCCGCCTTCAGCCAGGCTTCGATGATCCACGTGCAGGACGGCGCCCAGCGTCAGCTGGATCGCGACCGCTTCAACGAAGCGTTCATGATGCATATTTCCACCTCGCCGCAATACAGCATCCTCGCCTCGCTGGATGTCGCTTCGGCCATGATGGAGGGCCCGGCCGGACGCTCGCTGCTGCAAGAGATGTTCGACGAAGCCCTGAGTTTCCGTCGCGCCCTGGCCAACCTGCGTGAGCACATCGCCGCCGAGGACTGGTGGTTCAGCATCTGGCAGCCGCCAGCGGCGGAGGGCATCCATCGCCTGGCGGCGCAGGACTGGTTGCTACAGCCTCGGGCCGAGTGGCATGGCTTTGGCGAAGTGGCGGACGACTACGTCCTGCTCGACCCGCTGAAGGTGACCTTGGTGATGCCTGGGCTCAGTGCCGATGGCGTACTGGGTGAGCACGGCATACCGGCGGCGGTGGTCAGCAAGTTTCTCTGGGAGCGCGGGCTGGTGGTGGAGAAGACCGGGCTATACAGCTTCCTGGTGCTGTTCTCGATGGGCATCACCAAGGGTAAGTGGAGTACGCTGCTCACCGAGCTGCTGGAGTTCAAGCGCCATTACGATGGCAACACGGCGCTCAGTGCCTGCCTGCCGAGCGTCGTCGCAGTCGATGCCGGGCGTTACCAAGGCCTGGGCCTGCGCGACCTGTGCGATCAGTTGCATGACTGTTACCGTGCCAATGCCACGGCCAAGCAGCTCAAGCGCTTGTTCACACGACTACCGGAAGTGGCCGTGAGCCCAGCGCGGGCCTATGACCAGATGGTGCGCGCAGAAGTGGAAGCTGTGCCGATCGAAGCATTGCTGGGGAGGATTGCTGCGGTGATGCTGGTGCCGTACCCGCCGGGTATTCCGCTGATTATGCCGGGCGAGCGGTTCACCGAAGCGACCCGCTCTATCCTCGATTACCTGGCGTTCGCGCGGGCCTTCAACCTTGGCTTCCCGGGCTTCGTCGCCGATGTGCATGGCCTGCAGAATGAAAGCGGCCAATATACAGTCGACTGCATCAAGGAATGCGAATGATCTCGACGCCGGACTGCGCCAGTTCGAAGCGGTTTTCGCCCAGGTGGTTGACGCGGTCGCCGATGGCCAGGCGGTAGGTGGTGATCGGGGCACCCAGTGCGCTGCCGTCCGCCTGCAGGGTGGACTCCTGGAATTCGTGGACGGGGTAGATACGGCCTTCGGCGTCACGGGCGTGGAATTGGCCGACCATTACTGCTGCCATTTGGGGAGAAACCTCTGAATTACGTAGGAAATGTCTGCAGACATAGACCGTAAAAGATACCTGGAAGTTTTCGTGTGGTGGAAAAAAATCCAGACCGCCGAGGAACGGTCATCTATAACTACTGACGTCCCTTTTCCCAGCAAAGGATGGATCACGCCATGAGCCAGGTGTATTCGGTAGCGGTTGTCGTCGGCAGCTTGCGCAAGGACTCCTACAATCGCAAGGTGGCCCGCGCACTTTCGGAGCTGGCGCCGTCCAGCCTTGCCCTGAAGATCGTCGAGATCGGCGACCTGCCGCTGTACAACGAGGATGTCGAGGCCGAGGGCGTGCCAGAGGCGTGGAGGCGCTTTCGTGATGAGATCCGCCGCAGCGACGCGGTGCTGTTCGTCACCCCGGAGTACAACCGTTCGGTACCGGGCGGCCTGAAGAACGCCATCGACGTGGGTTCGCGGCCCTACGGGCAGAGTGCCTGGAGTGGCAAGCCGGCGGCGGTGGCGAGCGTGTCCCCGGGCGCCATTGGCGGCTTTGGTGCCAATCATGCGTTGCGCCAGTCGCTGGTGTTCCTCGACATGCCCTGCATGCAGATGCCCGAAGCGTATATCGGTGGGGCGGCCAGTCTGTTCGATGAAGGTGGCAAGCTCAGTGACAAGACCCGGCCGTTCCTGCAGGGGTTCATCGACAAGTTTGCTTCCTGGGTGAAATTGAACAGGGTGGTCTGAGCCATCGTTGTTTCTTGAGCTGACGCATTCGCGGGTAAACCCGCGAATGCCCACGCACCGATCTATCAGAAGGACTGCGGCATCTCGCCCTTGGCCAGGCGGCGATTGATATCGGCAATTACCTCTGGCAAGTCGTTGATGGTGTCGATCAGGTAGTGCGGTCGCGAGCCAGCAAACAGTTGGTGAATGCGCTTGCGCTCGCTTTCCAGTTTCTCCGCACTCAGCGCCTGGTAACCTTCCCAGGTCAGCCCCAGGGCATTGCCCGAGCACACCAGGGCCACGGTCCACATCCCGGCGCGGCGGCCTTCGAGGATGCCCGGCACGGTGTCGTCGACCTTTACGCACGCCGCCACATCATCGATCCCAAGGGCAATCACGTTGGCCAGGGCCTGGGCTGGCCATGGGCGGCCATTCGGGGTTTCGTCGGTGGCCACCACGTGGTCGGCGACGTAGCCGTTTTGTGCTGCCAGCTCCACCACCTTGTCCATCACCACCTTCGGGTAGCCCGAGCACGAGCCGATTTTCAGGCCGTCCTGGCGCAAGCCGGTGAGGGTGTCCAGGGCGCCGGGGATCAGTGCCGAGTGCACGGCGATCTTCTCGATCTGCAGTGGCATGAAGCGATTGTAGATGGCGGTGACGTCATCGTCGCTCGGGGTGCGGCCGAACACCTTGCGGTAGCGCTCGGCGATCTCCGGCACGTCGCACAGGGTTCGGATGTGGTCCCATTTGCCCATGCCCATCGGGCCGCGGGCTTCTTCGATGGACACCTGTACGTCGAACTCGGCGAAGGCTTCGACGAAGATCTGGGTCGGGGCGAAGGAGCCGAAATCGACCACGGTGCCAGCCCAATCGAGGATGGCGGCTTGCAGCTGGGTAGGATTGCTGTAGTTCATGTGCGCTGATTCCTGAAGTCGGGTGGGCAAAGGGGTTAGATGTCCAGCACTTCCATTTCCCGCAGCACGTCGGCCACGGCATTGACGGCGGCCTGCATGCCATCGGCTCCGACCACGCCGATGCAGCCGACGCGGAAGGTCTCGACCTGGGTCAGCTTGCCCGGGTAGAGGATGAAGCCCTTGGCCTTGACCCGCTCGTAGAAGTCCTTGAACTGGTAGCGGGCATCGTTCGGCGCGTGGAAGGTGACGATGATCGGTGCCTGAATCTCGGCCGGCAGGAAGCTGCGCAGGCCAATGGCGGCCATGCCGTCGAGCAGGGTCTTGCAGTTGTCGGCGTAACGCTGATGGCGTGCTGGCAGGCCGCCTTCCTCGTTGTACTGTTGCAGGGCTTCGTGCAGGGCCGCGACCACGTGGGTCGGTGGGGTAAAGCGCCATTGGCCGGTCTTGGCCATGTAGGCGTGCTGATCGTGCAGGTCCATGGCCAGCGAGTGGGCATTGCCTTCAGCCGCGGCCAGGGCGGTTTTCTCGGCGAAGACGAAGCCCATGCCTGGCACGCCTTCCAGGCATTTGCCGGAAGCGGCGATCAGCGCCTCGAAGGGGATTTGGCGGGCATCGATCGGCAGCGCACCGAACGAGCTCATGGCGTCGATGATCAGGCGCTTGCCGTGGCGTTTGATCACCTGGGCGATCTCCGGCAGCGGGTTGAGGATGCCGGTGCTGGTTTCGCAGTGGATCAGCGCCACGTGGGTGATGGCCGGGTCGGCGGCGAGCAGGCGGTCGACGTCGGCGGCGGTGGTCGGCTGGTCTTCGGCGGTTTCAAAGGTGCTGTAGGTGCGGCCCAGCACTTTGCAGATCTTCGCCAGGCGCTGGCCGTAGGCACCGTTGATCAGGACCAGGACCTTGCCGTCACGTGGCACCAGGGTGCCGATGGCCGCCTCCACGGCGAAGGTGCCGCTGCCTTGCAGGGGCACGCAGTGGTGGCTGGCGATGCCGTCGATGATCGCCAGCAGTTGTTCGCAGACGCTGGCGGTCAGTTGGTTGAAATCGCGGTCCCAGGAGCCCCAGTCCACGAGCATGGCTTGGCGGGTGCGGATTGATGTGGTCAGGGGACCGGGGGTCAGCAGAATCGGGGCGTTGCTCATTCCGTTTTTTCCTCACAAGCAGTGGGCTGAAACTACGGGGTCTAGGTTGCAATTCCCGCTCTCATCAATCAAATTGTTTGTTGTTATCCGAGCTATAAGTCAGGCCGATAGATATGAATCTGTTCCAGCTGCGCGCCTTCGATGCCGTCGCCCGTGAAGGCAGCTTTACCCGCGCCGCCGCGCGCCTGTTCATCAGCCAGCCGGCGGTGACCGGGCACGTCAAGGCACTCGAGGAGCACTACCAGATCACCCTGCTGCGGCGTACTGCGCGGCGGGTCGAGCTGACCGAGGAGGGCACCCGCCTGGCAGCCATCACCCGGGCCATGTTCGGCTTGGCCGAAGAGGCCCAGGCCATGCTTGAAGCCAACCGGCAGCTGCTGACGGGGCGCCTGGAGGTGGCGGCCGATGGCCCGCACCGGGTCATGCCGATGCTGGCGCTGCTGCGTGAGCGCTACCCGGGCATTACCGTCAACCTGCGCCTGGGCAATGCCCAGGAGACCTTGGCGGCATTGCTCAGCGAGCATGCCGACGTCGCGGTGCTGACCGAGATCGAGCCACGCAAGGGCTTGTACCTGCAGAACCTCTGCGAATCGCGCCTGTGCGCCTTGCTGCCGGCCGGCCACGCCTGGGCACAGGTGGACAGCGACCTGCCGTTGGCAGAACTGCACCAGCAGATCATGGTGCTGCGTGAGCCCAGTTCAACGACGCGTCGCACCTTCGACAAGGCCTGCAACGCTGCCGGCGTGCAGCCGCGGGTGCAGCTGGAGCTGGATAGCCGCGAGGCGGTGACCGAGGCGGTGGCGTCGGAGTTGGGCATCGGTGTGGTGTCATCGACCGAGGTGGCCAATGATCCGCGGGTGGTGGCGCGGCCTCTGAGCGGCCAGGGCCTGCTCAACCAGCACATGGTTGGCTGCCTGGAGCGGCGCCGCGAACTGCGCCTGATCCAGGCGTTCCTGGGCCTGGCGGCCAACCTTTGAGCCAGCCTAAGATGCCTGCATCAGCAAATGGAATGCCTATGAGCGAAAAAGACACCATTTCCATGCAGCTGGTACGTGAGGCACTGCTGCAGACCTGCCCCGCCGGCGAGCCAGACACCGGCTTGCTGGCGCGGGCAGGCATCGCTGTCGAACACCTGCATCTGCCCGAGGCGCGGGTCAGTGCCGATTCCTATGCCCGGCTCTGGCGCTTGCTTGCGCGGCGCTGCAACGATGAGTTCTTCGCCATGGACCCGCGCGGTCTGCGCAGCGGCAGCCTGGCGTTCATGTGCCGTGCTGGCATGGGGCAGCCGACCTTGGGCGCCGGCCTGGAAACCGTGCTGGCGTTTCTTTCGCTGATGCTCGAAGACTTGCAGCCAAGCCTGGTACGCCAAGCGAGCCTGGCCGAAATCGTCATCAACGAGCCACGCGACCGGCCGCGTCGCGCATTTACCTATTTCACCTTCTGGATGATCGTGCATGGCGTGGCCTGCTGGCTTGCCGGGCGGCGCATCCCGATCCTGGCCATCGATCTACGCTGTGGCGAGCCACCGTTCTGCGACGACTACCGGGTGATGTTTTCGCAGAACCTGCAATTTGAGCGCCCGCGAACGCGCATGATCATCGCCGCCGACTGCCTCGAGCTGCCGCTGCGACGCAGCGAGGAGGAACTGCAGCGCTTTCTGGCGGAGGCGCCGGGCAACATCCTGGTCAAGTACCGAGACCCGGCCAGCCTCGGGCGGCGTATTCGCACCGACCTGCTGCGCCAGGACCCCAGCCACTGGCCCGATGGCGACAGCCTGGCGCGGCAGTTGTGCCTGTCGCCCTCCACCCTGCGCCGGCGTCTGGCTGAAGAGGGGCAGAATTACCAAGGGTTGAAGGACAGTGTGCGGCGTGAGCTGGCGATCGCCTGGCTGAGCCAGCATGACGCGGCGCTGGGCGATATCGCTGTGCGCCTGGGCTTTGCCGACAGTAGTTCGTTCTACAAGGCGTTCCGTAAATGGTTCGGTTGCAATCCAGGGCACTATCGCGCGCTGATCCAGTCACGTGGTCCGGGGGGATGATGGGCGATTAATTCCGTGTTCCTGGCGCCAGCGTATGGAAGCAGGCTGGCAGGTCGAACAACCCTGAGGATTCGACCATGGCCAAAACGAAGGTGCACTCGAAGCTGCAGCACCTCGCGCAGGATTTTATCGCTGAGCAATTGCCCGGCTGGCTGAAGAACGCCACTCAAGCACAGCTCGGATCATTGCGCGCCTGCATGAGTGCGCATTTGAAAAGTCAGAAACACATGGCTGCGGCTTCGCAGCAACTGCTGCCGCTTGACCGGTTTGCTGCGCAAAAGCTTGAGCTGGCCATCAGGCAACAGCTGGCGCTGGACATTGACCTGTTCAAGGTCAACTGGCATGAACAGCGCCGACGCTTCTCGGTTGCGCCGGGCCGCCTGCCTGAGGACGACGACTACTTTGTGACGATGCCTGCCTTGCAGAAGCTGTTGCAGAACTTCCATGAGGGTGAAACGTTCTACGCGCAGACAGCGCTGACCGATGCAACGGCAGCGCCCGGTGAGCCGGAGCGGGTGGTCTCGCGGCGTATCGACGATATCGTCAGGCTTTGTCGCAGCGTTGATGTTGGCAAGTCCTATCAGGAGCACCTGAAGCAGGTCTTGACGAGCGCTTTCGAGCGTCAGTTGGCTACGGACAAACGCCAGGAACTGGCTGTGGCAGTCGAAATCGCCGCCATCAAAGGGCAGTTGACGTATAGCGACCAGAACATGTTGCGCCAGGTCGCTCAGGGACGACCTGCACAGCTGCCTTTGGGCTTCGAATTGTCCATGGGCGACCTGCAGTTGCTGGGACAACGCGTGGACGGGGCAGTGGCGTTCGAATTGGTGGGGACACCAGCAGGTCTGCCAGGGCTGGTCTTCAACCCCAGGAAACTGCTGGGGGTACTGCTGTATTTGCCAGACGACGCAGAGCGGCCATTGCGCCGTTTCGATGACTGGGCCACGGCGAACCTTGCCTTGGTCGCGGCGATGCGCGATGACCGGTTTCGTAAGGCCATTGCCCGTCGTATCGCGCTGGCCGGGCAGCCCGAGTTCTTGATAACCCTGGGCAAGCGTCTGCGGGATCCCAAGCCGGATCTGGAGCCCAGGCGAGTAGCCGAGAACGGTGAGGGTTTTGCAGCGCTGGCGGCAGGGCATGTACAACGCATCAAGGACGACGCTGCATTGCTGGCCGTACCGACGGCGCAGGCCGATGCCAGCGCCGCTGCCGAGCGTTTGCGCCAGCTGAAGGCGGTTGGACTGGTGCTGGTGAATCTGGCGGGTTTGTTCGTTCCGGGTGTCGCCGTACTGCTGTTGGCTGACCTGGCCCGCCAGGTATTGAGCCAAGTGTACGAAGGCGTCAGCGACTGGGCGCAGGATCACCAGCACGAAGCACTGGAGCACCTGCTTCAGGTTGCCTCGACAGTGGCGGCAGGGGCAGCCATTGCAGGTGGTACGCAGGCGTTGCGCAGCGCCTTCGTCGACCGGCTGGAGCCAGTAGTGACCGAGGCAGGCGGGAAACGCCTGTGGCAGCACGATCTGCAGCCCTACGAGGAGCGGGCGTCATTGCCCCCTTTGAAGGAGTTGGACAACGGCCTGCTCAGTGACGGCAAAGCCCATTGGTGGCGCTGTAACGGTGTGCTTTACCGGGTAAGGCGCAATGGCGCAGGTACCTGGCGATTGTTGCATCGTGAAGGGGCGGGCGTGTTTGGCCCTGTCTTGGAAAATAATGGAGAGCGCGCCTGGCGGATGGTCTACGAGCGGCCATTGGAGTGGCAGGGGACGAGCCTGCTGCTCAAGCGCCTGTGGCCGGATGCAACCAAATTGAGCACTGAACGGATCAGCCAGATCTTGGCCGTCGCGGATGTCGATGAAGCTCATCTGCGTGGTCTGTTGGTTGAGCGACGGCCTCTGCCGGTCAGGCTCCGCGATACCCTGGAGCGCTTTGCCGTCGACGCAAGAATCCATGATTTTTTCGCTCAAATCGGGGCAGGAGGCAACGATACCGAGGCCTTGCAATGGTGTATCGACAGGCTGGGTTTGCAAGACCAAAGCCTGGCAGGGCAGATTGAGTCGATCCAGGCATCCAGCGAAGCGCTACGCAGTCCAATGCTGGAACATTTCGCCAAGGCTTACCTGGCCGATGAGCCGCTGCTAGCCACATTGAAAGCGGCCTTCCCAGGGCTTGCGGATGCCTACGCCCTGGATTTGCTGAAGAACGCCAGTGTCGAGGTACGGCAACGACTGACCAGCGAATCCCGTGTGCCGCTGGCGCTGGCGGAACAGGTGCGCGGTATGCTCCAGGAGGCTCGCTTGACCCGGGCGCGCGAAGCACTCTACCTGCGCAGCAGTTACCATGCCGATGTCGTCACCCTGGTGTTCTCCTTGCTGCGGCGCCAGAGCCTGCTGCCCGGAGAGATCAACCTGGTGTTGCGCGAGCGCTCCAGTGGCGGGGCGGTACTGGAGCGGCTGTTCCCTGAAATGGGCGGTGCGCAGCCGCTGACGGTCATGGTCAGGGCCAATGGCGCATTTGCGCTCTTCGACGAGGCGGGACGTGCCAGCGAGATCGAAGTCGCAGAGCCACAGGGATTGTTCGAGGTGCTGGCTGCCTGTCTGCCACCCGCATTCATGCAGCGTCGAGGGTGGGCCGGCGAGGACGCTGCAGAGCGCATCCGTTCAGCCATGCAGCGTGCGTTGCCAGGGGATCGACGGGCGTTGATCAGACTGCTTGGCTGGCTCGAAGCCAGGCCTGTTGGATCTTCCTTGCACCGATTGCGCGATGGCCGCTTGGGTTATCTGCTCAGCGGCCGGGGCGCCCCGGCGGGGACTGAGGGGCGGATTCTGCGGCAACGGATTCGTGGTCTGTACCCGTCGTTCGATGAGGCAGCAGTCGATCGATACCTGCAATTGCTGCTCAATCAGTCAGGGTCGGCCTATGCCATCCTGCTGCGCCAGGAGCAGGAATATCGAGCGCTTGAAGAAAGCCTGCAGCACTGGCGAAACGCAGTCAGCGCTCCTGAACGGGGACGCAGAGGCGCAGTTGCAGATATATTCCTGCGGGCGTGGCGGCTGGAGGGTGAAGAGGCTTTCTACCGCAACGGCCAACCTGCTGGCTTACGGATCAGCGTGCTGGGCATACCGGCACGTAGCCTGCCGCCGATTCCTGTCGGTACGGACTTCGGCCACATCACCGACATGGCCCTCGTGGGGATGCGGCTGGAGGCTCTGCCAGCCGGGTTCCTGAGGCACTTTCCTGAACTGCGACGACTGGATCTGAGCGACAATGCCTTGAGTACGATCCCGGATGATCTTCATTGGTTGACTGCGCTGCGTCATCTGCGCCTGGCCCGCAATCAGATTCGCATGAGCGAGGGACAGGTGAATGCGCTGGCCGCTCTGGGCCGCCTGCGCACGCTGAACCTCAACGAGAATAGACTGGGCTCGATCAGCCTGCGCTTCAACCAGTTATCCCGCTTACGGGAACTCCATTTGTATCGAGCTGGATTGCTGGCAGTGCCGAGCGGCCTTGAGTGGTGTGGTCTGCTGGAGTATGCCGACTTGAGCCACAACCAGATTTCCAGCTTGCCTGAGGTACTGCTCGATGCTCCGTTGGCCCTGCGGCAAGTGGTCCGTGTGGCGCATAACCCGCTGTCGGTGGCGGACCTTGAGCGGTTGTATGCACCCATTCCGGCACCTGCGAATCTGCCCCCGCTCGAGGACAACTTGCAGGTGCAAGCGATCCTCGATGCCAGGAACGCCTGGCTCGACACACTGGCCGCACCCGAGCAAGTGTCCAGGGCTGAGCAGTGGGACGCCTTGCAGGGGGAGGCAGGCAGCACTCAATTCTTCGAGTTGTTGGTAGAGTTGACTGACACGTCTGACTTCCGTCTGGCACGCGACGACCTTTCGCAAAGGGCCTGGACCATGATCCAGCTCGCACATGACGATTCGCGCATAAGAACGGAGTTGTTCGAACGAGCGGCTGACCCTCGTACCTGCGTCGACAGTGTGGCGCACTGCTTCAGCCAGCTGGAAGTGCGCATGCGGGTGCTACAGGTGACGTTCGGGCAGGAGCCACTGGCTTCGAGGGATGCCCGCTTGCTATTGGCTCAACGCATGTTCCGTCTTGACCAGGTGGAGATGTTCGCCCGCAGCGATTTTCAGGGCCGGCTTGCCAAGGGGCGTCGTGTGGATGAGGTCGAGGTCAGCCTGGCTTACAGGGCGGGCCTGGCGGAGCGCCTCAATCTTCTGGGACAGCCGCGGACCATGGAGTACCAACGGCTTGCCGAGGTGACGCAGGTTCATCTTGATCGGGCATACCGAGCAGTTCTGGCTGCCGAAACGGGCAGTGAGCGGATTCGCTACATCAGCCAACGCGACTTCTGGACACCCTACCTCCGCGACAGATATCCCGAGGCTTTTGCGCAGATCGCCGAACGTTTCGACACAAAGATGGATGCGCTGGACGATGAGAAAGAAGCGCTTGGCAGTAGTGCATATGTGCAGCGTTGCGAAAAGCTTCGGGATGATCGAGAGCAAGCTTTGGCTGCACTTGCCTTGAAGCTCACCCAGGATGAATTGAACATGACCTCGTCAGGCAGTTCCCGCACGTCGGGTGGCAACGAACCGCTTCCTCCTGCATCCTGATCTGAGTATTGGACAACATGATTGGCATTCATCCGAATGCCAAAGAGCCAATCATGTCGAACCCAGTAACCAAGATCGATCAATTCATCGAGGCCAAATTGCCTGACTGGCTCAAGCGAGCATCAAGAGGGCAAATCAAGGCCCTGCGGACCAGCCTTGACGCACATCACGCCAGCCAGGCGCGGTTGCGTGGCCTCACGCTCGAGCTACTACCAATTCCTCAGTTCGCCGAGCAGCACCTGGTGGCGCTGCTCGATAAGCCTTTGCCCGACGGCCAGCCTTTCGGTCAACTTGAGTGGCTCCTGGTGGCGCCACGCTTCGGCAGGTTGCCAGGCTCCTTGCAGCAGACTTACGAATACAGCCAGAAACGTGAGAACGGGTTGTTACGGCTCATGCGCAATTTTGCCGCAGGTACCACTTACTACGATGGTACCGGGCTGGTGTCGCCGGGGCGCGATCAACCTTTGAATGGACCACTTGACGCATTCATCAAGAAATGCCGCGAGCTGGATATCGGCACGCGTTATCAAGAGAAACTGGAGCAGATCTTTAATCCCAGAACGCAGGCAATACTGGTCGAGGATAAACGTGCAGGGCTCAAGCTTGCGATCGAGTTGGCTGCGTTGAAGGGGCAGATCAGTGCCGATGTGCAAATTGCCTTGCGTGAGATCGCAGATGATGGGCAGGCGCATCGGCAGGAGGGGCTGACAGCTGATCCCTGTCTCCTGGCGGCACTGGGGCAGCCGGTGGCCGATGGCTTGTTGATTCCATTGCGCGACAGCGCGAGGGCTGACAGGGGCATCGTGCTCTACCTTCCCAGTGACCCGCAGCAGGCGCTGCGACATTTCGACAATCGTGTGTCCCTTGAAAGTGCCTTGGCGAACCTGCTGCAAAAGGCCGATTACCGTCAGTACTTCACGCAGTTGGTCAGCCTCGAGCACCGTGCAGATTTTGTCACGCTGCTGGACACTCGCCTCAAGGACGCCCAGCCTGACTTGGAGGTCGAGGGTCGCAAACAGCCCGATAACATCTTCTCGCAACTGGCTGCCCTGCAAATTCAGCGGGTCAAGGATGACGCGCGAGTGTTGCTGGTAACCAGCGCCGATGCCGATAGCGCGGCAGTGCGAGCCAGGCATGCGAAATGGGAAGCGGCAGGCCTGGACCTGGTGAACTTGGCAGGGTTCTTCATTCCGGTGGTGGGCGGGCTTTTGCTGGGTCAGTTGGTTGCTCAGACGTGCTTGGAAGTATTCGAGGGGGTGAGAGACTGGTCGAGGGGCCGTCAGCATGAAGCGCTGGGGCATCTGCTCGGGGTTGCCGAGACCTTGGCGGCCACTGCAGCCACTGTGGTGGGTGTCAGTTACGTGCGTAGCGCCTTTGTCGCTAGTCTGGAACCTGTAAGCCTGGGGAAGGGGGGCGGGCGGCTGTGGTGTTTTGATGCCGAGAATTATCGGTCATCCCCAAGCGATATCGATTTGCTCGAAGACGGGCGTTATGGCGCCGGTGGACGTGGTTGGATTCAGGTCGATGGACGTTATCAGGAAGTGCATCAGCCTGTTCCTGACGGCCCCTATCGATTACGTCATGTTGCAGGCGATGGCAGTTACGGACCCGTAGTGCTCTACAACGGCGAGCGCGGATGGCGCCTGTTACGCGAGCACCCGCTGGCATGGGAGGAGCCTGTGCGCATGCTCGATGCGCTTTGGCCGCAGCATCCGCCAATTGACCAATTACAGTCAGAGCACATCCTGCAGGTGGCAGGCGTCGATGAGGACGAATTACGCGGTGTTCTGGTGGAAAACCGGCCAGCCCCGGTTAATCTCAGGTACGCCCTGCGTGCTTTCCAGGCACATGCGCGCATTGAAACATTCTTCAAGCGAATTCGCCTGAAGGCGCTGATGCCAGCCGACAGTGAACTTCTGGCCTGGAGTGAGGGCCGCGCGGGGGGCGGTAGCGGGTTGGAGCAAGTATTGGCCCATGAAGTTGAATTGCGCCCGCAGTTGTTCGCTCACTTGACGCAACAACCATTTGCACAAGACCCACTCAGCGTGTTGGTCGCTCGGGACTTTCCGGGTCTGCCTTCGTCGTACATGAGCGAAGTGCTACGCCAGGCTACTGACCTTGAGCGTGACATGGCAAAGGTCGAGGGCCGCTTGCCAATTTCGTGTGCTGACAATGCCCATTCGCTGCTGCGCCTGGCACGGCTGAACCGGGCGCTGGCAGGCCTCTACCTGAGTACGGGCTACTGCGATGATACGGGGGAGCTGGTGCTTGCCTTACTGGATGGCCTGGAGCTTGAAGGCGTCAGCATCGACTTGCGCGAAGGGACGGTGGATGGACGCTCGATCAAGCTTGTAGGCAATGGCGGGCAAGGTGAGCAGGACAGGCTGCTGGTGCGCAGTAACGGCCGCTTTCAAATTTACAACGGGCTGGGCGAGGAGCAAGTGTTCAAGCCAGCTGACCCTGGCTGCATCTTCGAGGCAATCTATGCAGCGCTTTCACCCGAGCAGCAGGCCGCCAACGTCTCAACTGGCCAGTTGCGCGAGCAGCTGCTGGCACTTTTACCCGCTTCGCACTGGGGCATCAGCCGCATGCTGCGCAGGCCGGAGCAACGCCCCTGGTTCAACCCGGGTCGTCGCCTGGATGATGGGCGGGTAGGGTACCCGCTCAGTGGCCATCCTTCCGCTGGCCCCAGGAGTGAGCAGGCGATCATTCGCGATCAGCTGCGCGCCCTTTATCCCGGCCTGAATGAGCAAGCGATCGAGGATGAACTGGCACGCCTGCAGCAAGGCGAGCGACCGGTACTCGAGCGTCTGGTGGAGTTGCAGGACGATCATGATCAGCTCGTGCAACACCTTAACCGCTGGGTGAGCGCCGAGCTGCAGGAAGGTCGTCAGAACGCGCGCCGGTTGACAGCGGACAGTATCCTGCGGGCATGGCGGCTGCAGGGTGAAATCGTTCCGGCAAGTGCGGGGCAAGCACAGGGGCAACGCTTGTCGCTCAGGGGTAGTCATCTGCGGACGCTTCCGCAGCTACCGCCGCAGATCGACTTTCATCGCATCACCATGCTGAGCGTGAGCGATACGCAGGTCAGCGATGTTCCGGTTGACTTCCTGCGTCCGTTCACCGCCGTGACCGACTTGAACCTCAGCAGCAACCATTTGCTGCTCATGCCAACGGGCATCGCTCATCTCCCGCAAATCCGGGTGCTGCGCCTGGCACACAATCAGATCCGGCTTAACGCACAGGCAGTCGAGATACTTCACGGCCTGCCCAACCTGGTTCATCTTGACCTGAGTCACAACCGGCTGGAAGGGCTGGACCTGCGACTCCACCACCTTTCCCAGCTGACTACGCTCAACCTTCGCCATTGCCGGCTGGGGGGATGGCCTGAGCGCCTGGAGCTTTGCGGTCTGCTCGAACGTGCCGACCTACGTGACAACAGTATCCGCACAGTGCCGCAGGAGATCCAGCAAATGCCCTACGCATTCCGGCGCGTAATGCTGGTGCAAGGCAATCCGTTGTCGGCCATGCAACTGCGTCAGTTGTATGCGCTTGAGGTCGTTGAAGAGCATGGGCACTTGCCTGAGGCTTCCGGGCCGGTAGATCTGGCCCGGGCCCGCACGCTCTGGGTGGCGCATGTGGATGCAGCCGTTCAGGCAGGGCGCGAGGCGTTGTGGCAGCGGCTGCTGGATCAACCCGGGAGTTCGGGACTGTTCAGGCTTCTGGCCCGCCTGGAGTTTACTGCGGACTACGAGCAGGCGGGGGAAGGGCGAACTGCGCTGGCCGAAGGTGTGTGGACGTTGCTGGAGGCGCTCGATGAAGATCCGGTGCTCTGTCAGCGGGTCCTGGTGCGCGCCAGCCTGCCGTCGTCTTGCCTGGATGCCGTCGCCAGCCGCTTCAGCGCACTTCAGGTCCTGGTAAGGCAGGCCCAAGCCGAAACCGAAGCCCTCAACCCTGAAAACAGGAGCGTGCTGTTGGAACTCGGCCGCCAGCTTTTCCGCCTGGAGCAGCTCGAAGGGGTCGCCTATCGGGATGGTCGGCAGCGCCAGGTCGCCGGTGAGCATTTCGATCAGTTCGCACTGGGATTGGCCTACAGGGTGCAGCTTCGTAGTCGCTTGAATTTGCCCTTCCAGCCTCATGCCATGCGCTATCCCGACACCGCCGAGCTGACTGCGACGCAGGCTGAGGCGGCTTTGCGGCGGGTCGAGCAAGCGCAAACGCTGGAAACCCTCACCGATAACCTGAGCCAGCGAGAGTTCTGGCGCCGCTACTTGCGTCAACAACACGTCCTGATGTTCGAAGCAATCAGTACGGACTACAACCAGCGCTCGATCCAGTTGCAGGCCGAGCGGCCCGGCTTGTCTGCAGAACAATACGATGAGCGGCTCAGCCAGCTGCGACGCCAGGAGGTCGACGATGTCGAGCGCCTGGTCAGCAGCCTCACCGAGTCCTACTTGCGCGCTGGCGAACGCGCAGAAGGTTGAACAGAGGCTGCCAAACCGGTCATCCAGATTGACAGCTTTGGCCATTGCCGCGTTTGGCAGGCAGCGCGAACATCGTCGGACCGATGGTTCAACTCCAAAAACAAGAAACCAGGAGTCCGACGATGCGCGATTACGCCGAGGCAGCTCGTGCGTTCGACCATGCCCAAGCCGCTGCAGCGGCGTTGCATGGCGACCTCACTGCCCTCAATGCCTGTGTCGAATGCTGTGACCGCCATGCTGGCGACGGCAAGCTGGCGCTGATCTACGAGGACCGCGATGGCAATGGCGTGCGGTACAGCTTCGATCACCTTCAGGCTCAAGCCGCCCGTTTTGCCAATGTCCTCAAGGCACAGGGCGTAGAGCCCGGAACCCGGGTTGCCGGGCTGATGCCGCGTACGCCCGAGCTGCTGATCACCATCCTTGCCACCTGGCGCCTCGGGGCGGTGTACCAGCCACTGTTTACCGCGTTCGGCCCCAAGGCGATCGAGCATCGACTGGAACAGTCGCACGCCCGTGTCGTGGTCACCGATAGCCACAACCGCGTCAAGTTGGATGATGTGCACGCTTGCCCGGCGATCATCACGGTCAATTCCCGCGACGGCGAACTGGACTTCCAGCAATGCCTGGACAGTGCAGCGGACGTCTGCGAGCCGGTGATGCGGGCGGGCAACGACCCGTTCCTGCTCATGTTCACCTCGGGTACCACTGGCCCGGCCAAACCGCTCGAAGTGCCGCTGCGCGCCATCGTCGCCTTCCAGGGCTACATGCGCGACGCCATCGACCTGCGTCCCGAAGACAACTTCTGGAATCTGGCCGACCCAGGCTGGGCCTATGGCTTGTATTACGCCGTCACTGGCCCGCTGTCGCTTGGCCATGCCACCACCTTCTACGATGGACCGTTCAGTGTCGACAGCTGCGCCCGGGTGATCGCCAAGCTGGGCATCACCAACCTGGCCGGTTCGCCCACGGCGTATCGGTTGCTCATTGCTGCCGGCAATGACTTTTCGGCCCCGATCAAGGGCCGCCTGCGGGTGGTCAGCAGTGCTGGCGAGCCACTGAACCCGGAAGTGATCCGCTGGTTCGCCGACGAGCTGGGCGTGACCATCCACGACCACTATGGCCAGACCGAACTGGGCATGGTCTTGTGCAACCACCATGGCCTGGCGCATCCGGTGCATCTGGGTTCGGCTGGCTTCGCCATCCCGGGCCACCGCATCGTGGTGTTGGACGAGCAGGGCAACGAACTGCCGGCCGGTCAGCCAGGCATTCTTGCCGTGGACCGCGAGCAGTCACCGCTGTGCTGGTTCGCTGGCTACCATGGCCTGTCAACCAAGGCCTTTGTCGGCAACTACTACCTCAGCGGCGATACCGTCGAGCTTAACCAGGATGGCAGCATCAGCTTTGTCGGTCGCAGTGACGACGTCATCACCACCTCCGGCTACCGGGTCGGCCCGTTTGACGTGGAAAGCGCGCTGATCGAGCACCCTGCGGTGATCGAAGCGGCGGTGATCGGCAAGCCGGACCCCGAGCGTACCGAGCTGATCAAGGCTTTCGTGGTGCTGGCCAGCGGTTATCAAGGCACTAACGAGCTGGAGGAAACCCTACGCCAGCACGTGCGTCAGCGGCTTTACGCTCACGCTTACCCCAGGGAAATCGAATTTGTCAGCGAGTTGCCCAAGACCCCAAGCGGCAAGCTGCAACGTTTCATCCTGCGTAACCAGGAAGTCGCCAAACAACAAGCGCAACAGGCCACCCCTGCCAGCGCCTGAAAAGGAAACAGATCATGCAGATAGCCAACAGACACTTCATCGTCAGCGGCGCCGCGTCCGGGCTGGGCGCGGCTACCGCGCAAATGCTGGCAGAGGCCGGCGCCAAGGTCATGCTGGTCGACCTCAATGCCCAGGCAGTCGAGGCCAAGGCCCGCGAGCTGGGTGACAAGGCCCGCTTCGCGGTGGCCGACATCAGCGACGAGCATGCTGCGCAGGCGGCGGTCGAGGCGGCGGTAAGCGCCTTCGGCAGCCTCCACGGGCTGATCAACTGCGCTGGTATCGTTGGTGCCGAAAAGGTGTTGGGCAAGCAAGGCCCACACGGTCTGGCCAGCTTCGCCAAGGTCATCAACGTCAATCTGATTGGCAGCTTTAACCTGCTGCGCCTGGCGGCAGCGGCCATGGCCGAAGGCCAGGCGGACGAAAACGGCGAGCGCGGGGTGATCATCAACACCGCCTCCATCGCCGCCTATGATGGCCAGATCGGCCAGGCCGCCTATGCGGCCTCCAAGGGCGCTATCGCCAGCCTCACCCTGCCGACCGCCCGCGAACTGGCGCGCTTCGGTATCCGCGTGATGACCATCGCCCCGGGCATCTTCGAAACCCCGATGATGGCCGGCATGAGCGATGAAGTACGTGCCTCGCTGGCGGCTGGCGTGCCGTTCCCGCCGCGCTTGGGCCGTCCTCAGGAATACGCCGCGCTGGCCCGCCACATCATCGAGAACAGCATGCTCAACGGCGAGGTGATCCGCCTCGACGGCGCACTGCGCATGGCTGCCAAGTAAGGAGAATGCACATGACCCTCGCCACTGACCCGATCGTTATCGTCAGCGCCGTGCGCACGCCCATGGGCGGCCTGCAGGGCGACCTCAAGAGCCTGACCGCGCCGCAACTGGGCAGCGCAGCCATCCGCGGTGCCGTGGAGCGCGCCGGCATCGACGCCACCAGCGTCGAGCAAGTGCTGTTCGGCTGCGTGCTGCCCGCCGGCCAGGGCCAGGCCCCCGCACGACAGGCTGCGCTCGGTGCCGGGCTGGGCAAGCACACCACCTGCACCACCCTGAACAAGATGTGTGGCTCGGGCATGCAGGCGGCGATCATGGCCCATGACCTGCTGCTGGCCGGTACCGCCGATGTGGTGGTGGCCGGCGGCATGGAGAGCATGACCAACGCGCCATACCTGCTGGACAAGGCCCGCGGTGGCTACCGCATGGGCCACGGCAGGATCATCGACCACATGTTCATGGACGGCCTGGAAGATGCCTATGACAAGGGTCGCCTGATGGGCACCTTTGCCGAAGACTGCGCCCAGGCCAATGCCTTCAGCCGCGAAGCCCAGGACCAGTTCGCCATCGCCTCGCTGACCCGCGCCCAGGACGCTATCAAGAATGGCCGCTTTGCCGCCGAGATCGTGCCGGTAGAGGTCACCGAGGGCAAGGAGACGCGCGTCGTCAAGGACGATGAGCAACCGCCCAAGGCGCGCCTGGACAAGATCCCGCAGCTCAAGCCGGCGTTCCGCGAAGGGGGCACGGTAACTGCCGCCAACTCCAGTTCGATCTCCGACGGTGCTGCAGCGCTGGTGCTGATGCGCCGCTCCGAAGCCGACAAGCGTGGCCTCAAGCCGCTGGCGGTGATCCACGGCCATGCCGCCTTCGCCGACACCCCGGCACTGTTCCCGACCGCGCCGATCGGTGCCATCGACAAGCTGATGAAGCGAACCGGCTGGAATCTGGGCGACGTCGACCTGTTCGAGATCAACGAAGCGTTTGCCGTGGTCACCCTGGCGGCCATGAAACACCTCGACCTGCCGCACGACAAGGTCAATATCCACGGTGGCGCCTGCGCCTTGGGCCACCCGATCGGCGCCTCGGGCGCACGTATCCTGGTGACCCTGCTGTCGGCCCTGCGCCAGAACAACCTGCGTCGCGGCGTGGCCGCCATCTGCATCGGCGGTGGCGAGGCCACGGCCATTGCAGTCGAATGCCTGTATTGAGGTGAGCCATGCTGGTTACTGACGAGCAACAACAGATTGCCGATGCGGTGCGCGCCTTTGCCCAGGAGCGCCTCAGACCCTTCGCCGAACAATGGGACAAGGCGCACCAGTTCCCCAAGGAGGCCATCGAGGAAATGGCCGAGCTTGGCCTGTTCGGCATGCTGGTGCCGGAGCAGTGGGGCGGCAGTGACACTGGGTACGTGGCCTACGCCATGGCGCTGGAGGAGATCGCTGCCGGTGACGGTGCCTGTTCGACCATAATGAGCGTGCACAACTCGGTGGGTTGCGTACCGATTCTGCGGTTCGGCAACGAGCAGCAGAAGGCGCAGTTCCTGACCCCGTTGGCCATGGGCGAGATGCTGGGTGCCTTCGCCCTGACCGAGCCGCAGGCCGGTTCCGACGCCAGCAGCCTGAAGGCCCGTGCACGGCTGGAGGGTGACCACTACGTGCTCAACGGCAGCAAGCAGTTCATCACGTCCGGGCAGAATGCCGGCGTGGTGATCGTTTTTGCCGTGACCGATCCGGATGCCGGCAAGCGTGGCATCAGCGCTTTCATCGTGCCCACCGACTCCCCAGGCTACCAGGTGGCGAGGGTCGAGGACAAACTGGGTCAGCATGCTTCAGATACCTGCCAGATTGTCTTCGACAATGTGCGCGTGCCGGTGGCCAACCGCCTGGGCGCGGAAGGCGAGGGCTACAAGATCGCCCTGGCCAACCTCGAAGGCGGTCGCATTGGCATTGCCTCGCAGGCGGTGGGCATGGCCCGCGCGGCCTTCGAAGTGGCCCGCGACTATGCCAAGGAGCGGCAGAGCTTCGGCAAACCGCTGATCGAACACCAGGCCGTGGCCTTTCGCCTGGCCGACATGGCTACGAAGATTGCCGTGGCCCGGCAGATGGTGCTGCACGCGGCCGCGCTGCGCGACGCCGGGCGCCCGGCGCTGGTGGAAGCGTCGATGGCCAAGCTGTTTGCCTCGGAAATGGCCGAAAAGGTCTGTTCGGATGCCTTGCAGACCTTGGGCGGTTATGGCTATCTGAGCGACTTCCCGCTGGAGCGGATCTACCGCGACGTTCGGGTCTGCCAGATCTACGAAGGCACCAGCGACATTCAGCGCATGGTCATTGCGCGCAATCTTTGAAGGAGCAGACTGCATGGCATTCGAAACCATCCTGTTGGATATCCACGGCAAGGTCGGCCTGATCACCCTCAATCGCCCCCAGGCGCTGAACGCGCTGAATGCGCAGATCGTCGGCGAGATCAACCAGGCTCTGGACCAGCTCGAGCGTGACCCGAACATCGGCTGCGTGGTGCTCACCGGCTCTGCCAAGGCGTTTGCCGCCGGTGCCGACATCAAGGAGATGGCCGAGCTGCAATACCCGCAGATCTACGTTGAAGACTTGTTCAGCGATTCCGACCGCATCGCCAACCGACGCAAACCGATCATCGCCGCAGTCTCCGGTTTCGCCTTGGGCGGTGGCTGCGAGCTAGCGATGATGTGCGACTTCATTCTTGCTGCCGACAATGCCAAGTTCGGCCAGCCGGAAATCAACCTCGGCGTGCTGCCGGGCATGGGCGGTACCCAGCGCCTGACCCGTGCAGTTGGCAAGGCCAAGGCCATGGAACTGTGCCTGACCGGCCGCCTGATGGGCGCCGAGGAAGCCGAGCGTGCTGGCCTGGTGGCGCGTATCGTGCCGCAGGCAGAGCTGCTGGAAGAAGCGCTGAAGGTTGCCACCACCATTGCCAGCAAGTCGATCCCGGTCAGCATGATGGTCAAGGAAAGCGTCAACCGTGCGTTCGAGGTAACCCTCAGCGAAGGTGTACGCTTCGAGCGCCGAGTGTTCCACGCCGCGTTCGCCACCGAGGATCAGAAAGAAGGCATGGCGGCTTTCATTGCCAAGCGCGAAGCACAATTCAAGGATCGTTGAAGCGAGCAAGGTACTGTTAAGGCAGTACCATACTCAGTGTTTTGCCTGGGTGGATGAAGCGGGCAGGTCGACGCCACGGTATACCTTGGTATACCGTGGCGCTTTCTTTGCGGAGCCGGCAAGGGTGCCAGCGGGCGGATTCCAGCCCCTTTCGGGCAATTTCTCCCATGATTGCTGTTGCTCAAGGCGACGTGGCGCCTTAGACTGCCGCCCCCTGTAAAAGAGTGCCGGTTGGCGCTTGAAGAATTCCGCTGCCGATGCCAAGGCGTCGGCGGCACCTGAATCGCCCAAATGCACATTTTTTCATAGAGAAATCGATGACCAAGGAACAGTTGCTGGCCATGTCGGCCGATGACTACATGAACGCTGACCAGCTGGCTTTCTTTGCTGGCCTGCTGCAGGCGATGAAAGTCGAAACCCATGAACGCATCGAGCTGAGCCGCGCCACCATCGAAGGCCTGGACACCCCGTCGGATCCTGCCGACGTGGCGTCGGTCGAGGAAGAGCGCAGCTGGCTGGTGAATGCCATCGACCGCGACCAGCGCTTGCTGCCGCAGCTGGAAATGGCCCTGGACCGTATCTCCGACGAGAGCTTCGGTTGGTGCGACGACAGTGGTGAGCCAATCGGCCTGAAGCGTCTGCTGATCAGCCCGACCACGAAGTACTGCATCGAAGCCCAGGAGCGTCACGAGCAGCTCGACCGCCACCAGCGTCAAGTTTGACCGGACGCAGTGCGCCAAGCCCCATGGAGCGATCCCTGGGGCTTTTTGCGTTTCCTGTGGGAAAGGCCTCGCGCTATTTGTTGCTCAAGGCGTAAGACTGCTGTACCAGGATGCGCTGTTACACGGCAGTCGCTGGGCGTATCATGACCTTATCGTTAGGGTGCTATCTAAAGTGCCGGAGGGAATGATGAACAGCCGGGTCGATGTAGCGGTAATGATCGGTTCAGGTGTGCCAGCGAGCTTGCAGGCACTGGGCAAGCGGGTCTGTTGGGTGGTCCTGGTCAATGGCGAGCGCCGTGGTACCGCGTTCGCCACCCGTGGCGAGGCCAAGGAATGTCAGGCGGCCTGGTTGCAGCTTATGCAAGATGGCCACGCCGCCTGAACGGTTTCAGGCTTCCAGTCTGCGGGCCAATGCGCAGGCGTCGCGGTGTAAACGGCGAAAGCCCTTGACTCTACCCGTCGTGCTTTCGGTAACGTGGAAGAACTCGATGCCTGCGGGTATCACGACGTAGCGTGGCTTGTCGTTGGCGCATGCGAGGTAAGAAATGTTCTTTACCTCTCGACGGATTTCAGTGTTTTCGTGCATATTCATTCCCCGGTAATGCGTTGATGGATGCCTGAGCCCGTTCTGCCGAGGGGCCTCTAGTTATCTATCGCATCTTTTCTGGCGGGTTTGTTGTCAGACATTACGCTTCCCTGACAGGGAATATGCCGAAAGCCTGTGCTGAGGCTATATCTGGCAAGCCAGAGTAAAGTTTCTTGCGTGCTGCATCGCCAGCGGGCACAGATTTTTCGTGTATCACTTTATTATTCTTTTCGCCTATCGAAATGAAATGGCCGTGCCTCACCGACTTCGAGTGAGAGCGGATGTCACCGGTTTGAGGATTACTTCATTGGCAGTCAGTACACTGGATACCCACGCCTTGTTTGCCCTGGGCGATTTGCGCGGCAAGTTGGCCAAGCTGTTTCAAAGTCGTTTCATCTATGTCACCGAGCAGAGCCCCGAAGGCCTGTACATGGCCGAGATCGACACCGAAAGCGCCTTGGTGGTCGATGACAAACAGCGCCTGGAACTGAAGGTCGGCGATCATTTCCGCGCCGCCGTCTTGCCCAGCCGTGAAGGCGGCAAACTGGAAATGCGCTTTCGCGAGATCAAGCTGAACGTCTACGGTGTGGGCGACTACGCATTTGTCTCGGTGCCGGAAGGCGAGGGCATCGTGTTCCGCGAAGGGCAGGGCGTGATGTTAGTGTTCGCTGCGCAGCAGCAGGTTCAGGAAGGCCTGGGTAAGTTGCTCAAGGCGGTGACCGGCAAGGTCGCCAAGTGGCGCAAGGGTGAGCTGACCACCTTCAAGGCCAGTGAATGAGCGAGGTTGACGAAGCGCCTGGCACGCGTGCCGCGTTTCATCGGCAGCACCAGGCGCAAGCCATGGCCGAGGCCCAGCGCCTGCTGGCGCAACGTGAGGCGATGGGCCCGGGCTGGTTGAGTTGGGTAGCGGCCCAGCTCTATCAGTTGAGCCCTCCACCTTATGCCGCCATGGTGCGGCGTGAGCTGCAGCGCCTTGCCCAGGGCTGAGCCCAGCCGTTTCAGTTGCCGTGATCGCGGCCGCTGCTCACTTCCTCAGGTACGTCTTCTTTCGCCATGCGCTTGCGGAACAGCGCGGCCCTGGCCAGCAGCAAGGTGGTGACCGGCACCGTGATCGACAGCAGGATCGGAATCAGCCAGGCGTGCAGCACCGGGCCATCCTTGAGCCAGGAGAAGTAGATGATCGACGCCAACGCTACGCACCAGGCGCCGATGGTCGATGCCAATGCCGGTGGGTGCATGCGTTGGAAGTAGTCTTTCAGCCGCAGCAGGCCAATGGCGCCGATCAGCGCGAAGAGGCTACCGATCAGCAGCAGGGCGGCAGTGACCAGCTCCAGCCAGAACGGCAGTTCAAGGGATTCGGTCATTCGATCACCTCACCACGCAACAGGAATTTGGCCAGGGCGAACGAGCCGACAAAGCCGAACAGGGCAATCAGCAATGCCCCCTCGAAGTAAGTGTCACTGGCATAGCGGATCCCCAGTACCAGCATCGTCAGCATGCCCAGGATGTACAGGTAGTCCAGCGCCAGCACTCGGTCCTGAGCGGAGGGGCCGCGAAACAGCCGGATCAATGCCAGGCCCATGGCCAGGGCGAAGATGAACAGGCTGGCGAGGACTGCATTGGCGAGCAGACCTGTCATTCGAAGATCTCCATCAACGGGCGTTCGTAGGTGAGCTTGAAGTGCTCGATAAAGGCCGCTTCGTCATCCAGATCGAATACATGCAGCAGCAGTACGCTGCGGTCCAGGGCCAGTTCCGACCATACGGTGCCGGGCACCACTGTGGTGATCATCGACAGTGCCGCGAGGCCGTGGGCGTCGCGCAGGTCCAGCGGGATGTGCACGAAGGCCGAACGTGGCGAACGTTGCCCGGCGCACAGCACGCCAATGGCTACCGACAGATTGGAACGGATGACATCGATGCCGACCCGGCCAATCAGCCTTGCCACCACCCAGGGTTTGCGCACATGCGCGTATTGTGGGCGCAACGGTGCCATCAGCAGTGGGGCCAGCACGGCAAGTGCTGCGCCCAGCAACAGGTTGCCGGGGCTGACCGACAGGTTCAACAGCAGCCAGAGCACGAACAGTGCAGCGGACAGCAGCGGCGCGGGTAACAGTCGGCTCATGGCTGCACCTGTACGTCGAGAGTGGTCGGGCCGGGGACAGGGCGGGCGGCCATCACCGCTTCGATGTAGGCGTCCGGAGCCTGCAGGCTGGCCGCCGTGTCCTGGGTGTAGCGCAGCAGCGGTTCAGCCCTGAAACTGAGAATGATGCACAGGCCGAGCAGGATCACGATCGGCAGGCATTCGTAGCGACGCAGCACGGGTGAGGGACGTTCCTCGGGCTTCCAGAAACGCTGGATGCCGACCCGGCCAAAGGCGATCAGCGAGGCCATGCCCGAGAGAATGAGCAAGGCCACCAGCACCCAGCCCGCCGTCGACAGGGGTTGATCGGCTGGCATGCCCAGGCCCTGCGGATTGAACAGTGCGTTGATCAGGTTGACCTTGCTGACGAACCCGGATAGCGGTGGCATGCCGATGATCAGCAGGGCGCAGGCGATGAAGCTCAAACCGAGGAACGCCATGGTCCAGGGAATGATCTGGCCGATGACAGCCTTCTGATCGTCGTCGAGGTTGATGCCCTTGGGTGGGTGCAGGGACTCGAGCGGTGAAGGCATGGCGTCTTCTTCTTCATCCAGCGGCGCTTCGTTGGCCGAGCGCGAGCGCTCGACCAGTTCGGCGAGCAGGAACAGCGCGCACAGCGCAAGGGTCGAGTTGACCAGGTAGAACAGCGCTGCGCCAGTGAGTGCCGACTGGGCGAAACCGACCGCGCCAAGCAGGGTGCCAGCAGAAACCAGGATGCTCAGCGCTGCCATCCGCTCCAGGCGCTGTGCGGCCAGTATCGACACCGCCGCCACTGCCAGGGTGACCAAGCCGCCGTAAACCAGCCATTGACCGCCAAAATGCGCGGAAGCACCGGCTTGTCCGGAGAACAGCAAGGTCCACAGGCGCAGTACGGCATACAGGCCGACCTTGGTCATGATGGCGAACAGCGCGGCGACGGGTGCACTGGCCGAGGCGTAGGCGGGCACCAGCCAGAAATTCAGCGGCCAGATGCCGGCCTTGGCCAGGAACGCGATGGCCAGGATCGCCGCGCCCGCATGCAGCAGGCCACGATCGGCTTCTGGCACCAGTGGGACCTTCAGGGCCAGGTCGGCCATGTTGAGGGTGCCGGTCACGCCATACAGCATCGCCGCGCCAACCAGGAACAGCGATGAGGCGAACAGGTTGATCGCGATGTAATGCAGCCCTGCACGCACCCGCGCACGGCCCGAGCCATGCAGCAGCAAGCCGTAGGAGGCGGCCAGCAACACCTCGAAGAACACGAACAGGTTGAACAGGTCAGCGGTGAGGAAGGCGCCATACAGGCCCATCAGCTGGATCTGGAACAACGCATGGAAGCTGGCGCCGGCACCATCCCAGCGAGCGCGGGCGAACAGCAGGGCGCTGATGCCGATCACGCCGGTCAGGGTCAGCAGCAGGGCTGAAAGGTGATCCACCACCAGCACGATGCCAAAGGGCGCGGGCCAGTTGCCGGGCAGGTAGACGCCGATCGATTCCGCCTGCCCCTGGGTGCGCACCCACAGCAGCAAACAGACCGCGATGGCAAGCCCGGTGAAGGTGGACAGCAGGTTCAGGCGTGCCTTGATCTGGCGATGCTTCTCGCCCAGCAGCAGCATCACCGCCGCCGTTAGCAGCGGCAGCAGGATTGGGGTGACGATCAGTTGACTCATGCCACTCATTCGTCACGCTCCCGGCCGTCCACGTGGTCGGTGCCGGTCAGGCCGCGCGATGCCAGCAATACCACCAGGAACAGCGCTGTCATGGCAAAGCTGATGACAATGGCGGTGAGCACCAGCGCCTGTGGCAGCGGGTCGGTGTAGTGCAGCAGGTCCTGGGTCACGCCGTCCTTGATGATCGGCTCCTTGCCGATAAACAGGCTGCCCATGCTGAAGATGAACAGGTTGACCCCATACGACAGCAGGCACAGGCCCATGATCACCTGGTAGGTGCGCGGGCGCAGGATCAACCACACCCCGGAGGCGGCCAGCACACCGATGGCGACTGCAATGACTTCTTCCATCAGGCGGCTCCTGCTTGGCTGGATTTCGACGGGCTGCCCGGGCGGTAGGCACGCACCGACTGGTGCGCCAGGGCGGTGAGGATCAGCAGGGTCGAGCCGACCACCACGGTATACACGCCGATGTCGAAGAACAGCGCGCTGGCCACGTGCACGTCGCCAAGCACCGGCAGGTGCAGGTGGGCGGTATGGGTGGTGAGGAAAGGGTAGCCGAGCAGCATGGCGCCGACCCCGGTCAAGGTCGCGCAAAGCAGCCCGGTGCCCATCCAGCGAAGCGGGCGCAGGCTCATCTGTGCTTCAACCCACTGGGTGCCGGCCACCATGTACTGAAGGATGAACGCCACCGACATCACCAGGCCGGCAACGAAACCGCCGCCCGGTTGGTTGTGGCCACGCATGAACAGGTACATCGACACCAGCAGGGCGATTGGCAGCAGCAGCCGAACCAGTACCGCTGGCACCATCATGAAGCCAAGTGCGGTGTCGGTGGCATGCCGTGGGTTGATCAGGTCGGTGACCACATCGGGGGCCAGCTGGCGCTGCTGGGCCGGCAACTGCATGCTCTCTTTCGGTGGGCGGAAGCGCCGCAGCAGGGCGAACACGGTGAGCGCTACGGCCACCAGCACGGTGATCTCGCCGAGGGTATCGAAGCCACGGAAGTCCACCAGCATCACGTTGACCACGTTGGTGCCGCCGCCTTGCGGCAGGGCACGGCTGAGGTAGAAGGACGAGATGTCGTTGGGCGTTGGCCGGGTCAGCATGGCGTACGAGAGCGCCGCCATGCCACCGCCGACCAGCACCGCCAGCAGCAGGTCGCGCAGGCGTCGGGCGCGGGCGCGGTCCAGGCTGCCGGGCAGCGGCGAGACGCCTTCGATACGCCGTGGCAGCCAGCGCAAGCCGAGCAGGATCAGTACCGTGGTGACCACCTCGACCACCAGCTGGGTAAGGGCCAGGTCCGGGGCAGAGAACCAGACGAAGGTGATGCAGGTCATCAGGCCGCAAACGCCGACCATGATCAACGCCGCCAGGCGGTGGTACTTGGCCTGGTAGGCGGCGCCGATGGCGCAGGCGATGGCGATCAGCCACAGCGCGACGAACACGCCAGAGCCCGGAATCTTCGGCCGGTCGCCCCAGCTCAGGCCGCTGTACAGCATCGGCGTGAGGCCGGCGAGGAAGGCTGCCAGCACCAGCATGAACAATTGCGATTGCAGGCGGCGGCTGGTCATCAACCGCTCCATGCGTCGCGCCAGCAGCATCAGCCTGACCTGACCGTGTTCGAACAGGCGCTTGCCATTGAAGCGTTCGATCAGCGGCGGATACGGGAAGCGACCAAGGCGCAACTGGTTGCGCAGCAGCAGGTAGAGGACGATACCGCCGCTCATGGCCACCAGGCTCATGATCAGCGGGGCGTTCCACCCGTGCCAGATGGCCAGGCTGTATTCTGGCAGCGTGCCACCCACCACCGGCAGTGCGGCGGCGGCCAGCAGCGGGCCGACCGACTGGGCCGGGAAGATACCCACTACCAGGCAGGTGAGCACCAGCAGTTCGACCGGTGCACGCATCCAGCGCGGTGGCTCGTGCGGTTTGTGCGGCAGGTCCTTTGCAGTCGGCCCGAAGAACACGTCGACGGTGAAGCGCAGGGCATAGGCGACGCTGAAGGTACCGGCAAGGGTGGCGATCACCGGCAGGGTCGCTTCGACCCAGGCTGTGGAGTTGATGAACACGGTTTCGGCAAAGAACATTTCCTTGGAGAGGAAACCGTTCATCAACGGCACGCCGGCCATCGAGGCGCTGGCCACCATGGCCAGGGTCGCGGTGTAGGGCACCAGGCGGATCAGGCCGCTCAGGCGGCGGATGTCACGGGTGCCGCTTTCATGGTCGATGATGCCGGCGGCCATGAACAGCGAGGCCTTGAAGGTGGCGTGGTTGAGGATGTGGAACACCGCGGCGACTGCGGCCAGCGGGCTGTTGAGGCCCAGCAGCAGGGTGATCAGGCCCAGGTGGCTGATGGTCGAATAGGCCAGCAGCCCCTTGAGGTCGTTCTGGAACATCGCGGCAAAGGCGCCCAGCAAAAGGGTTATGGCACCCGCGCCGCCAACGATCCAGAACCATTCTTCACTGCCTGACAGCACTGGCCAGAGACGCGCCAGCAGGAACACCCCGGCCTTGACCATGGTTGCTGAGTGCAGATAAGCGGAAACTGGAGTGGGTGCTGCCATGGCATGGGGCAGCCAGAACTGGAAGGGGAATTGCGCACTCTTGCTCAGTGCGCCGATCAGGATAAGCGGCAGCAGCACCGGGTACAGTGCGTGCTGGCGGATGGTTTCGCCGGCAGCCAGGACCTTGTCCAGGTCGTAGCTGCCGACCACATGGCCGAGCAGCAGGGCCCCGACCAGCAGGCATAGGCCGCCAGCCCCCGTGACCATCAAGGCCATGTAGGCGCCGCGGCGGGCGTCGGCGCGGTGATGCCAGTAACCGATCAGCAGGAAGGAGAACAGGCTGGTCAGTTCCCAGAAGAACACCAACTGAATCAGGTTGCCGGAGATCACCAGGCCGAGCATGGCGCCCATGAATGCCAGGAAGAAGGAAAAGAAGCGCGGCACCGGGTCTTGCGGCGACATGTAGTAGCGGGCATACAGCGACACCAGAGTGCCGATGCCCAGTACCAGCAATGAGAACAGCCAGGCGAAACCGTCCATGCGCAGGACCAGGTTCATGCCCAGGCTGGGCAGCCACAGCAGTTCTTCGCGAATTACGCCGCCATCGGCAATTTGAGGGTACAGCAGTGCTACCTGGACGGTGCCGGCCAGGGCTACGAGCCCGGCAAGGATGGACTCGGCGTTACGTGCGTTGTGCGGCAGCGCAGCTGCCAGGCAACTGCCCACGAACGGCAGAAGCAGTAGCACTATCAATGACATAGGTTCTATTCTGGAAAGGTTTGCAAGGATCATACGTGCCGGACCGTTGATCACCAACACGCAAGCTGTCGCAGAATCCTACAAAAGCGCTGTGACAAGCTGTTTTTTTATAACAGTTTTTTACAGAGCATAGACGCTGCCGGGCACTTCACAGCCCGGCTTCGGTTTCGCGGGGGGCTGGCGCTTCGAGGGTGTCGCTGGTTTCGCGGTTGCGGCGGATCTTCAGCTCGCTGACCACCACGGCGACGACGATCAGCAACCCGCCGATCAACGCGATGCCTGGCAGGCGCTCGCCGGCAATGCGCCCGACGATGCCGGCCCATACCGGCTCGCCCGCGTAGATCAGCGTGGCACGGGTGGGCGAAACCGACTTCTGTGCCCAGTTCATCGCCACCTGGATCACCGCGCTCATGGCGCCCAGCCCCAGCGCGCTGAGCAACAGCAACCAGGAAAAGTCAGGGAGACGCTCCTGGGTCGGCACGATCATCAGGAACGCCAGCAGCGAAGCGGTCGCCAACTGCACCACGGTGACCCGGCGCACATCGACCTGGCCGGCGAAGCGGCTGATCAGGATGATCTCGGCGGCGATGGCTACCGCGCTCACCAAGGTCACCACTTCACCCTCGCTGAAATGCAGCGCGCCGCCTTCGGGGCCGGCCAGCAGCATCAGGCCGACGAACGCCAGGCTGATGCCGATGCTCGGCATCAGCCCTGGGCGGCGGCCCAGCACCAGCCATTGCAGCAGTGGCACGAACGGGACATAGAGCGCGGTGATGAATGCCGACTGGCTGCTGCTGATGGTCTGCAGGCCCATGGTCTGCAGGCCGTAGCCCAGCATGATGGACACGCCGATCAGCACGCCGGCCTTCAGTTCGGTGAAGGTCAGCCCGGACAACGCGCGCGCCGAGGCCAGGCTGACGAACAGCGCCGCTGCGGCGAAGCGCAGGCCGACGAAGAACATCGGGCCGCTCACGGTCATGACGTTGTGCACCAGCAGGAAGGTTCCGCCCCACAGCATGGTGATGAACACCAGCACCATTTCCGCCTTGCTCAGGCGAAAAGATACCGCGGTCTGTGGGCTGCTGGTCGGTTGGCTCATGGTCTTGCGCACTCGGAGGGGGCGGCGCACAATCGCCGCAAAGTGGGCAGTATACTGCGCAATCCGTAGAAGTGAGCAATATAGTGCACAAAGATCCCGCGCACCGTGCATCGGTGCTGCAGCATGTCAGCCTCAATGTCCGCAGCCTGCGCAACGCGGCCGGGATGAGCCAGAGCGCCCTGGCCGAACGCTCCGGGGTCAGCCGTCGGATGTTGGTGGCGATCGAGGCGGGCGAGAAGAATGTCAGCCTGACCACCCTCGATCTGATTGCCGAAGCCCTCGGGGTGGTGTTCAGCACCCTTATCCAGGCCCCGGACCAGCGCGACCCCAGTCGTATCGACGAGCTTGCCTGGACCGGCGAGCACCCGCAAAGCAAGGCCGTGCTGTTGGCCAGCAGCACGGCCCGGCGCGAAGTGGAAATCTGGGAGTGGACCCTCGCGCCTGGCGAGTGCTACACCAGCGAAGCCGATGCCGAGGGCTGGAGTGAGCAGATCTACGTGGCCCAAGGCCAATTGACGCTGATCATCGAAGGCGCCGAGCACTGCCTGCAGGTCGGGCAGTTCCATGTGTTCCCCAGCAACTGCCGTTATGCCTACCGCAATGATGGAGCAGTGCCCGTGCGCTTCGTGCGTAATGTGGTGATCTGACCGGCTGCGGATCAGCCCTTGAGCAGCTCGTCGGTCTTCACCACCTTGGCATAGGCAAACGCCAGCGCGGCCATGGCCGAGTTGTGCACATGGGCGGCCGGTACCTGCTTGCCATCGAACTCCAGCGGCAAGGTGGCGCAGGCATCGTGTGCCACGGTGACGTCAAAGCCGAAGTCGGCGGCCGCGCGGGAGGCGGCGTCGATGCACATGTGGCTCATGCTGCCGACGATGGTCACGGCCTTGACTTGATGCTGGTCCAACGTCTGCTTCAGGTCGGTGCCGAGAAACGCGTTTACCTTGTGCTTGAGTACCACGGGTTCGCCTGCTGTTGGCGCAACCTTCGAATGAATGGCCGAGCCTTGTGTGCCCGGGGCGAAGAATGGCGCATCGGCGCTGTCGAACTCATGCCGCACGTGAACCACCAGGTCGCCTTTCTCACGTGCCGCGGCGAGCAGGCGTGCGGCGTTGTCAGCCGCCTTGTCGGCACCGTCGAGGGTCCATTTGCCGCCGGGGAAGTAGTCGTTCTGAATATCGATAATGATCAGGGCCTGCTTGCTCATGCTGCCTCCTGTGGCAGTAGTCGTTGGATGACGATAGTTATAGGCTGTGGGCATCGACTTGAGGATTGGCGCGATCGACACAATGACGGCAAAAACTGACAGCCACGGCAGCCTGGAAATCGGCCTGCTGCACTACCCGGGCGCGCAACGCGCGGCGTTGCATGGTCTGAGCGACCTGTTCAGCGTGGCCAATCGCGTGGCCGCCGAGCTGGGCGCTGCCGGGCTGCCGCAGATCAGGGTGAGCCACTGGCAGGTCGATGAGGCGGGTCAGTTGCAGTTCATTGAGGATAGCCTTGGCCCTCCGAGCCAGCCGTTGCGTGTGTTGATCATTCCACCGAGCCTGGAGTCGACCCCGCCGCCAGACTTGCTAGAGCGGCACAAGCTGCCCTTATGCCAGCAGCATGGCCAGGGCACGGTGCTGGCGTCGGTGTGCATCGGCGTATTCTTTATCGCCGCCAGTGGCCTGCTGGATGGCCGGGCAGCCAGCACTCATTGGAATTACGCGCAGAGCCTTGCCGAGCGTTACCCCATGGTCCATGTGGAGGCCAACCAGCCGCTGCTGGATGACGGTGACATCATGACATCCGCCGGGTTAATGGCCTGGACCGAACTGGGGCTGCGCCTGCTGGAGCGCTATCTCGGCGGCTCGGTGGCCTGGGAGACGGCGCGCTACATGTCCGTCGAGCCAGTTGCCAGGCCCTTGCCGGGGGCGTTGTTCAATCCGCGCCTGGATCACGGTGACGAAGCGGTGCTGAAGGTTCAGCACTGGTTGCAGGCGAACGGTGCGCAAGATGCCGACCTCGCCGGCATGGCAGCCTGCGCCGGGCTGGAGGCGCGCACCTTCCTCAGACGCTTCCGTGCGGCCACCGGCCTGAAACCCACCGAGTACTGCCAGCAGGTAAGGGTGGGGCGTGCCTGCCGGATGTTGGAATTCACCCGGCGCACGGTCGAGCAGATTGCCTGGGGAGTGGGGTATCAGGACCCAGGGGCGTTTCGCAAGGTGTTTCAACGCATCACCGGTCTGACACCCAGCGAGTACCGGCAACGCTTCGCCTTGCCCTGCTCAGGGTAGGTGCGGCCCCGGCCCCTCATTAGCCAGATGATCCTGGTGGTTGCGCAGCGGGCATTCCTTCAGCGACATGCAACCGCAGCCAATGCAGCCATCGAGCTGGTCGCGCAGCCTGACCATTTCGTCGATTCTGTGGTTCAGGTCCTCCCGCCAGCGCGCAGAGAGACGCTGCCAATCTTCGGCCGTGGGGGTGTGGTCGTTGGGCAGGGCGGCCAGGGCAGAGGCAATCTCGGCCAGCGGAATGCCCAGGCGCTGGGCCATCTTGATTACCGCGACCCGACGCAGCATTGCCCTCGGATAGCGCCTCTGGTTCCCCGCATTGCGGGTGCTCTGGATCAGGCCCTTGGTTTCATAGAAATGCAGCGCGGTCACTGCCACGCCGCTGCGAGCAGCCAGCTGGCCGACACTGAGCAGCTTTTCCGTCGTGGCAGGTGCTGTATCGGGCATGGGAAAAAACGCTTGACCTTGAGTTAACTGGAGGTTTTACCCTGCAGTCCATTCCGAAGCAAGCGTTCGCAGCAAGGAGACTCGCCATGACGGCCAGCCCGCATTCCCTGTGGTTCACCCAGATGATCGAATATGAAGTACCCGCTTCGCGCCAGGCAGCGCTGGCAGAGGCCTTGGTCACGCGCAGTGAAGAATTGGCTGTGCGTTGCCAAGGTCTGCAGAGTGTCAGCATCCAGGTCAGCGACGATGGCAGCCGGGTCTTGCAGTACCTGCTATGGCAGTCACGCCTGGCCTGGGTGGAGGCGGCGGACTGTTTTGCCGAAGAGCCTTTCTTCGACCTGCTCAGCCGCCATCAGGCGCGTGGTGTCAACTTTGCCGCGTACCAGACGTTGCACAGCCTGGTACGTGGGTCTGATGGTGGTCTGCATTGCCAGGTCGGTGGCCCTCAGGCATACCAGGGGGCGTAGTGCGGGTAACGGTCCAGGCGTGCGCCGACCACCATCTCGCTGATCCAGGCGGCAAGGATCGAGCTGTAGGCCTTCTGGCTTTCCTCGCTGGAGAGCGCGTGATCGGCACCATCGACAATGCGATGGGTCAGCGAATGAGCGCTGACGAATGCCGAGCGGTAACTCATCAGCGTGGCGTGCGGCACATAGTCATCCTGCTCCGATTCGACCAGCAACACATCGCCGGTAAACTCGGCACAGGCGGCCAGTGCACGGTTGTCGGAAGGGCCGAGCAGGCGCAGCCGATAGTCGTTCAGGCGCTGGCGATCAAGGGCTTGCTTGGGCATGTTCCATTCGTCGTCCCAATACATTGCAGGCACGCGCAAGGCCAACCATCTTACCGGCCGCTGCAACGTCAGCAGGGTAGCCAGGTAGCCACCGTAGCTGCTGCCGATGAGGGCGATAGCGCTGCTGTCCACCGCCGGGTGGCTGACCAGTCGGTCGTAGGCGGCCAGCAGGTCCTTGAGGTTCTGTTCGCGGGTAACGGTCAGGCGCTGGCTTTCGGTTTTCTCGTGGCCGCGCAGGTCGAAGGTCATGCACACGCAGCCCAGCCCGGTAATGTGCCGGGCGCGCGCCAGGTCGCGCTGCTGGCTGCCGCCCCAGCCGTGGACGAAGAGAATGCCGGGCATCTTGCTGCCTGGGCTGACCAGGGTGCCGGCGATGCTGTCATCTTCGACCTGCAGCTCCACGGTTTCACTCTGAATGCTCATGCTGGCGAATCCGCGCGTATTTGCTGAGTTGTCCGAGTTCACTGTCGTTTCCTTGATAGAAGAGGGTGGCGTCAGCGGGCAGGTCGGGGGCGCCGAATACTTCATGGGTAGAGGCGCAGACCTGCTGCAGTGCCGGGTCGTCGGCGAATGCCTGCAGTGCCAGGAGCTCTGCGCTACTGGCTCCCCCCAGACGCCAGGATTGTTCGAGCACGCCGCTACGCAGATGGCCTTGGGCTGTAGTGCCGCGGGCGATGTCGTAGTTGCGCCGCGATGCGATGAAGCCCGGGAAGTGCTGCTCGGCGGCTTGTTCGTAGGTCATGGCCTGGTTGATAGCAAGGCGCAGGTGATCCTCCAAGGGTAGCTGTAGCAGGGACTGATAGTCGCCACGAACCACAACGAGCTCGGAGCCGCCGTAGACTTCACAGCCCTGGTGGTCTCGCGTCAGCTGCTGGGTGCCGTGATAGCTGCAGGTCAGGCCGGCGACGCGAACTTGGCCAACGCTGAAGGTCTCTACGTCGCTGAGGTCTTCTTCCAGCACCAGGCCCCAAAGGGCCAGGTCCCGTTCATCGATGTTGGCCAGCAGCGGCTCCAGTTCATCCGCATGGCTGATGACTTGCTGGCCGCGGCCGGCGCAGGCCAGCACGGGCTTCACCCGCAAGGGGCCTTCAAGCAGCAGCAATTGGGCAGCGCGCCGGGCATCGGCCTTGCTGAACACGGTGTAGCCGCAGAGCAGGGCATCACTGGCCTGGAGGGCGAAGGCATCGGTCCAACCCGGTGGGAACTCGGCATCTGCTGGCAACGGGTGGGAAATGGCCTTGGTGGCCATGTAAGGGTGGCTGACCAGTCCACCGAACAGGTCGTGCTCGCTGTGAATGCCCATGGCGGCATAACGCTCAGGGCCAACCAGGGTTTCGGTCGGCAAGTAATAGAAGTGTGGGTCTTCCATGGCTGGCACATCGGTCAGCACGGCATGGCAGCCGAGTAATCGGGCCAGTCGGTCCGCCAGTTTCAAGTGCACGGCATGTTCATGTTCCGGGGTGTGCTCACGGGTATCGAGCAATACCACGGCGGTTTTCCGGTCGTTGGCACTGGGCATGGGCATCTGCCTGTGTGCAATGAATGTATAGGTTGTGAAGCTCGTGTCAGCGGTAAGTTCAGCTAGAAGTGACTGATGGTCCCGGCACAAGTGTAGGAAGCGTCTTATTTGCAGGTGACGTCATGGGCATAGCATCCCGCGAGTCGGTCGCCATGATTGCGGCACCGTGGCAGCTGTTCCATTATCCTCATCCTGGAATAACCACGATGTGTCCGCAGGAGTGCGCATGAACGTTCAGACCACGATTCAGCAAAGTGTGCCGGAGCGCCTGGCGCGCGTGCGCGAGGTCATGGCCCGAGAAAGGGTCGATGCCCTGCTGGTGCCTTCGGCCGACCCGCATCTTTCCGAGTACCTGCCGGGCTACTGGCAGGGGCGTCGGTGGCTGTCTGGCTTTGATGGTTCTGTAGGCACCCTGGTGGTTACCGCGGACTTTGCCGGTGTCTGGGTCGACAGCCGTTACTGGGAGCAAGCCGAGAAGGAGCTGGCCGGTAGCGGCATCGTCTTGATGAAGCTGCTACCAGGCAAGCCGGGAGCGCTGGAATGGCTGGGTGACAATGTTCCGCTGAAAGGCGCCGTGGCCGTGGATGGCGCGGTCATGGCACTGGCTTCGGCGCGTCAGCTCGAAGAGCGGCTCAAGGCCCGCGAGGCGCGTCTGGTAACCGATCGGGACGTGCTCGCCGAGGTATGGGAGGGCCGCCCGGCACTGCCAGGCAACCCGATCTATCAGCACCTGCCGCCCTACGCCACGGTCAGCCGGGCCGAGAAGCTTGGCCAGCTGCGGGCCACGCTGCAGGACAAGGGGGCCGATTGGCACTTTATCGCGACCCTCGACGACATCGCCTGGCTGTTTAACCTGCGTGGCAGTGATGTGTCTTACAACCCGGTTTTCGTTGCCTTTGCACTGATCGGCAAGGACCAGGCGATCCTGTTCGTCGGTGCCGGGAAACTCGATGAGCACTTGCGCCATGTGCTTGCGGTCGACGGCATCGAAGTGCGCGATTACACCGCGGTTCAGCAGGTGTTGGCGGAGCTGGCCCCGGATACTCGCCTGCTGGTAGACCCGGCTCGCGTGACCTGCGGCTTGCTGAAGCACCTGGATGCTCAGGTGCAACTGGTCGAAGGGCTGAACCCGACCACGCTGAGCAAATCACGCAAGGGTGAAGAGGAACTGGTGCACATACGCCAGGTCATGGAGCAGGATGGCGCGGCCTTGTGCGAATTCTTCGCCTGGTTTGAGGCGCATCAGGGTCTGGAGACCATCACCGAATTGACTGTGGATGAGCAGTTGAGCGCTGCGCGTGCCCGCCGACCGGGCTTCGTCTCGCTGAGTTTTTCGACCATTGCCGCGTTCAACGGCAATGGCGCGATGCCGCATTACCGCGCCACGGAAGAGTCCCATGCAGTCATAGAGGGTGATGGCCTGCTGTTGATCGACTCCGGAGGCCAGTATCTGGGCGGAACCACCGACATCACGCGGATGGTCCCGGTGGGTAATCCGACCCTGGAGCAGAGGCAGGACTGCACCCGCGTTCTCAAGGGCATGATCGCCTTGTCGCGTGCCAGCTTCCCGCGCGGCATCCTGTCACCTTTGCTCGATGCCATTGCACGGGCGCCAATCTGGGCAGACCAGGTCGACTACGGTCATGGCACCGGGCATGGCGTTGGCTACTTCATGAACGTGCACGAAGGTCCCCAGGTGATTGCCTACCAGGCGGGAGCCACGCCGCAGACGGCAATGCAGGTGGGCATGATCAGCTCGATCGAGCCAGGTACCTACCGGCCTGGCGCCTGGGGGGTGCGTATAGAGAACCTGGTGGCGAACCGTGAAGCGGGCAAGAGTGCCTTTGGTGAGTTCCTGCGCTTCGAAACCTTGACACTGTGCCCTATCGATACGCGTTGCCTGCTTCCCGAAATGCTGGCCAAGGAAGAGCGGGAATGGCTGAACCAATACCATGCAACGGTACTTGAGCGTCTGGCGCCCTTGTTGCAAGGGGCTTCGCTGGATTGGCTGAAGGCGCGCACAGCGCCGCTTTGACCTGGTTGCGGGCACGTCGGTAGATAAAAGAAGGGCAGCTCGCGGGCTGCCCTTTCTTATTTGCAGATGACGATCATGCTGCGGCTGGTGTAGCCAGCAGGGTTGATGCCGAACAGGTAATCACCGGGCTCTTCGTCGGTGTCTCCGGAGCGGGCGATCACCTTGTATCCGCGAGAGCTGCAGGACGTGGCCGCTTTGCTGTAGCACTTGTCCCACGACGAAGAGAGGCCGGAGCAATTGATATGCAGGCCTTTTTTCCCTTTTTTGACCTCAGTCTTGGCCGTTGCGGCACATCCGGCAATGGCCAAGACGGCCAGGATGAGCAAAATACGTTTCATTCCTGTCCTTAATTGCAGGGCTGATCAGTTGTCTGGCCCGGTCGTTATCGCTTCGGTTCTTCCTGAATCTTCCTCGGCTTCCGTGTCCGTACAAGTAGATAGCGTAAAGATTATGATTTTGTGACAGCTTAATCAGCGAGGCGAGTGGGGACAATGATTAATCTCGTCTCAAATGAAAATATTTCTCAAGTCAGTCTGCGGCGAGTGCAGGGTTTGCCTCGCGGCGCATGGACAGTGTAGCGCCGACCGAGGCTGCGATGATGGCAAGAATGGCCAGCCACTGGGTGGTGTTCAGTACTTCGCCGAGGAACAGCAGGCCTGAGAGTGCGCCAATCGCCGGTTCGATGCTCATCAGCGTACCGAAGGTACGGGCTGGCATGCGGGTCAGGGCGACCATTTCCAGGCTATAGGGCAGGGCGGTCGAAAGCACGGCGACACCCAGTGCCAGCGGGATGACGGCAGGGGTGAGCAATGCACTGCCGGCATGCACGATGCCGATGGGCGCGACAAACAAGGCCGCGACAACCACGCCGAGGGCCGCGCTCTGGATGCCGTGCTCGGCGCCGGCGCGCTGGCCGAACAGAATGTACAGAGCCCAGCAAACGCCTGCGCCAAGCGCATAGGCTGCACCCATCTTATCGAGCGGCTGGCCGCCGTGCCCGACCGGTAGCAACAACAACAGGCCGGCAACCGCCAGGGCAATCCACACGAAGTCCAGCGCACGGCGCGAGGCGAACAATGCCACGGCCAGCGGGCCGGTGAACTCCAGGGCGACGGCGATGCCTAGCGGCGTGGTTTGCAGCGACATATAGAAGAGGAAGTTCATGCCGCCCAGGGACATGCCGTAGACGACGACGTTACGCAGGGTATTGGCGGTCATGCGCACGCGCCATGGTCGCAGGATCAGCAGCATGATGATGCTGGCGAAGATCAGGCGCAGGGTGGTGGTGCCTTGAGCGCCAATGATGGGGAACATGCTTTTTGCCAATGAAGCGCCGGACTGGATCGAGGCCATGGCGATGAGCAGCAGGCCGATCGGGAAGAGAGTGGCGGCCAGGCTGCGGGGCTGGGTGTTCATTTATGCGCGGCTATCCTTGGGAGGTGTGCGGGTTGTGCAATATAGTGCGCAATTGGTGGTGCGAGGTGCAAGGCTCCTTTAGTAGGCTTTTCATCGAATGTTTCAATTTCATGAATTTAAGGGTTGACGCGCTTTCGAATCCCCTTATAATGCGCCCCACTTCCAGCGACATCGGAACGACAAACTCCTTGAGATTCAATGAGTTAAGTAGTTGAGGTGGTGTTGGAGGGGCTTCGATCGAAAGATCGATAGCGGTTGAGATGAAGGTTGACAGCGGTTTTAAACGCTGTATTATTCGCCTCCCGCTAGCGAGTGATCGCAGCGAGTCAAGTGTTTGAAGCTAAACGAGTTTCTCGGAAAAAACTTCAAAATAAACGCTTGACAGTAAGTGAGGAAAGCGTAGAATGCGCGCCTCGGTTGAGACGAAAAGCTCTTAACCAAACGCTCTTTAACAAATCGAATCAAGCAATTCGTGTGGGTGCTTGTGAGTACGGACTGATAGTCACAAAGATTATCAGCATCACAAGTGGCCATGCGAGAAATCACATAGTCATTTGAGATTGCTGAGCCAAGTTTAGGGTTTCTTAAAAACCCAAGCAGTATTGAACTGAAGAGTTTGATCATGGCTCAGATTGAACGCTGGCGGCAGGCCTAACACATGCAAGTCGAGCGGATGACGGGAGCTTGCTCCTTGATTCAGCGGCGGACGGGTGAGTAATGCCTAGGAATCTGCCTGGTAGTGGGGGACAACGTTTCGAAAGGAACGCTAATACCGCATACGTCCTACGGGAGAAAGCAGGGGACCTTCGGGCCTTGCGCTATCAGATGAGCCTAGGTCGGATTAGCTAGTTGGTGGGGTAATGGCTCACCAAGGCGACGATCCGTAACTGGTCTGAGAGGATGATCAGTCACACTGGAACTGAGACACGGTCCAGACTCCTACGGGAGGCAGCAGTGGGGAATATTGGACAATGGGCGAAAGCCTGATCCAGCCATGCCGCGTGTGTGAAGAAGGTCTTCGGATTGTAAAGCACTTTAAGTTGGGAGGAAGGGCAGTAAGTTAATACCTTGCTGTTTTGACGTTACCGACAGAATAAGCACCGGCTAACTCTGTGCCAGCAGCCGCGGTAATACAGAGGGTGCAAGCGTTAATCGGAATTACTGGGCGTAAAGCGCGCGTAGGTGGTTTGTTAAGTTGGATGTGAAAGCCCCGGGCTCAACCTGGGAACTGCATCCAAAACTGGCAAGCTAGAGTACGGTAGAGGGTGGTGGAATTTCCTGTGTAGCGGTGAAATGCGTAGATATAGGAAGGAACACCAGTGGCGAAGGCGACCACCTGGACTGATACTGACACTGAGGTGCGAAAGCGTGGGGAGCAAACAGGATTAGATACCCTGGTAGTCCACGCCGTAAACGATGTCAACTAGCCGTTGGAATCCTTGAGATTTTAGTGGCGCAGCTAACGCATTAAGTTGACCGCCTGGGGAGTACGGCCGCAAGGTTAAAACTCAAATGAATTGACGGGGGCCCGCACAAGCGGTGGAGCATGTGGTTTAATTCGAAGCAACGCGAAGAACCTTACCAGGCCTTGACATGCAGAGAACTTTCCAGAGATGGATTGGTGCCTTCGGGAACTCTGACACAGGTGCTGCATGGCTGTCGTCAGCTCGTGTCGTGAGATGTTGGGTTAAGTCCCGTAACGAGCGCAACCCTTGTCCTTAGTTACCAGCACGTTATGGTGGGCACTCTAAGGAGACTGCCGGTGACAAACCGGAGGAAGGTGGGGATGACGTCAAGTCATCATGGCCCTTACGGCCTGGGCTACACACGTGCTACAATGGTCGGTACAGAGGGTTGCCAAGCCGCGAGGTGGAGCTAATCTCACAAAACCGATCGTAGTCCGGATCGCAGTCTGCAACTCGACTGCGTGAAGTCGGAATCGCTAGTAATCGCGAATCAGAATGTCGCGGTGAATACGTTCCCGGGCCTTGTACACACCGCCCGTCACACCATGGGAGTGGGTTGCACCAGAAGTAGCTAGTCTAACCTTCGGGAGGACGGTTACCACGGTGTGATTCATGACTGGGGTGAAGTCGTAACAAGGTAGCCGTAGGGGAACCTGCGGCTGGATCACCTCCTTAATCGACGACATCAGCCTACTGATGAGCTCCCACACGAATTGCTTGATTCATTTGCTGATCAGAACTCAGTAATGAGCATTCCCTGTGAATGTTGATTTCTGACTTTTGTCAGACCGTTCTTTAAAAATTCGGATATGTGATAGATATAGACTGAACACCAGTTTCACTGCTGGTGGATCAGGCTAAGGTAAAATTTGTGAGTTCTGCTCTTAATTGAGCGAAATGCGAATTTTCGGCGAATGTCGTCTTCACAGTATAACCAGATTGCTTGGGGTTATATGGTCAAGTGAAGAAGCGCATACGGTGGATGCCTTGGCAGTCAGAGGCGATGAAAGACGTGGTAGCCTGCGATAAGCTTTGGGGAGTCGGCAAACAGACTGTGATCCAGAGATCTCTGAATGGGGGAACCCACTCAGCATAAGCTGAGTATCTTGTACTGAATACATAGGTGCAAGAGGCGAACCAGGGGAACTGAAACATCTAAGTACCCTGAGGAAAAGAAATCAACCGAGATTCCCTTAGTAGTGGCGAGCGAACGGGGACCAGCCCTTAAGTTGGTTTGAGATTAGTGGAACGCTCTGGAAAGTGCGGCCATAGTGGGTGATAGCCCCGTACACGAAAATCTCTTATCAATGAAATCGAGTAGGACGGAGCACGAGAAACTTTGTCTGAACATGGGGGGACCATCCTCCAAGGCTAAATACTACTGACTGACCGATAGTGAACCAGTACCGTGAGGGAAAGGCGAAAAGAACCCCGGAGAGGGGAGTGAAATAGAACCTGAAACCGTATGCGTACAAGCAGTGGGAGCCTACTTTGTTAGGTGACTGCGTACCTTTTGTATAATGGGTCAGCGACTTATATTCAGTGGCGAGCTTAACCGAATAGGGGAGGCGTAGCGAAAGCGAGTCTTAATAGGGCGTTTAGTCGCTGGGTATAGACCCGAAACCGGGCGATCTATCCATGGGCAGGTTGAAGGTTAGGTAACACTGACTGGAGGACCGAACCGACTACCGTTGAAAAGTTAGCGGATGACCTGTGGATCGGAGTGAAAGGCTAATCAAGCTCGGAGATAGCTGGTTCTCCTCGAAAGCTATTTAGGTAGCGCCTCATGTATCACTGTAGGGGGTAGAGCACTGTTTCGGCTAGGGGGTCATCCCGACTTACCAAACCGATGCAAACTCCGAATACCTACAAGTGCCGAGCATGGGAGACACACGGCGGGTGCTAACGTCCGTCGTGAAAAGGGAAACAACCCAGACCGTCAGCTAAGGTCCCAAAGTCATGGTTAAGTGGGAAACGATGTGGGAAGGCTTAGACAGCTAGGAGGTTGGCTTAGAAGCAGCCACCCTTTAAAGAAAGCGTAATAGCTCACTAGTCGAGTCGGCCTGCGCGGAAGATGTAACGGGGCTCAAACCATGCACCGAAGCTACGGGTGTCATCTTTGATGACGCGGTAGAGGAGCGTTCTGTAAGCCTGTGAAGGTGAGTTGAGAAGCTTGCTGGAGGTATCAGAAGTGCGAATGCTGACATGAGTAACGACAATGCGAGTGAAAAACTCGCACGCCGAAAGACCAAGGTTTCCTGCGCAACGTTAATCGACGCAGGGTTAGTCGGTCCCTAAGGCGAGGCTGAAAAGCGTAGTCGATGGAAAACAGGTTAATATTCCTGTACTTCCAGTTATTGCGATGGAGGGACGGAGAAGGCTAGGCCAGCTTGGCGTTGGTTGTCCAAGTTTAAGGTGGTAGGCTGAAATCTTAGGCAAATCCGGGATTTCAAGGCCGAGAGCTGATGACGAGTGCTCATTAGAGCGCGAAGTGGTTGATGCCATGCTTCCAAGAAAAGCTCCTAAGCTTCAGATAACTGGGAACCGTACCCCAAACCGACACAGGTGGTTAGGTAGAGAATACCAAGGCGCTTGAGAGAACTCGGGTGAAGGAACTAGGCAAAATGGCACCGTAACTTCGGGAGAAGGTGCGCCGGCGAGGGTGAAGGACTTGCTCCGTAAGCCCATGCCGGTCGAAGATACCAGGCCGCTGCGACTGTTTATTAAAAACACAGCACTCTGCAAACACGAAAGTGGACGTATAGGGTGTGACGCCTGCCCGGTGCCGGAAGGTTAATTGATGGGGTTAGCGCAAGCGAAGCTCTTGATCGAAGCCCCGGTAAACGGCGGCCGTAACTATAACGGTCCTAAGGTAGCGAAATTCCTTGTCGGGTAAGTTCCGACCTGCACGAATGGCGTAACGATGGCGGCGCTGTCTCCACCCGAGACTCAGTGAAATTGAAATCGCTGTGAAGATGCAGTGTATCCGCGGCTAGACGGAAAGACCCCGTGAACCTTTACTATAGCTTTGCACTGGACTTTGAATTTGCTTGTGTAGGATAGGTGGGAGGCTTTGAAGTGGGGACGCCAGTTCTCATGGAGCCATCCTTGAAATACCACCCTGGCAACTTTGAGGTTCTAACTCAGGTCCGTTATCCGGATCGAGGACAGTGTATGGTGGGTAGTTTGACTGGGGCGGTCTCCTCCCAAAGAGTAACGGAGGAGTACGAAGGTGCGCTCAGACCGGTCGGAAATCGGTCGTAGAGTATAAAGGCAAAAGCGCGCTTGACTGCGAGACAAACACGTCGAGCAGGTACGAAAGTAGGTCTTAGTGATCCGGTGGTTCTGTATGGAAGGGCCATCGCTCAACGGATAAAAGGTACTCCGGGGATAACAGGCTGATACCGCCCAAGAGTTCATATCGACGGCGGTGTTTGGCACCTCGATGTCGGCTCATCACATCCTGGGGCTGAAGCCGGTCCCAAGGGTATGGCTGTTCGCCATTTAAAGTGGTACGCGAGCTGGGTTTAGAACGTCGTGAGACAGTTCGGTCCCTATCTGCCGTGGACGTTTGAGATTTGAGAGGGGCTGCTCCTAGTACGAGAGGACCGGAGTGGACGAACCTCTGGTGTTCCGGTTGTCACGCCAGTGGCATTGCCGGGTAGCTATGTTCGGAAGAGATAACCGCTGAAAGCATCTAAGCGGGAAACTTGCCTCAAGATGAGATCTCACTGGGATCTTGAATCCCCTAAAGGGCCGTCGAAGACTACGACGTTGATAGGTTGGGTGTGTAAGCGCTGTGAGGCGTTGAGCTAACCAATACTAATTGCCCGTGAGGCTTGACCATATAACACCCAAGCAATTTGCTAACGCAGATTGCGGTGGTGAAGACGAAAGAACCGAAAGTTCGCAACATCACAAATTCACATATCCGAATTCGCCAAGAGTGTTCAACAGACATTCTGGCTACAGAATTTCTTGACGACCATAGAGCATTGGAACCACCTGATCCCATCCCGAACTCAGTAGTGAAACGATGCATCGCCGATGGTAGTGTGGGGTTTCCCCATGTGAGAGTAGGTCATCGTCAAGATTCATTTCGCAAAACCCCTATCTGCGCATGCAGGTAGGGGTTTTGTCTTTTCGGACGAAGGAAACCTTCAGCCTCGGGCAACTTCGGCGAGGTGCGCCGTTGCTTCTTCGCTCTTGAGTACCAGCACATCGCCTTCCAGCGAATCGAGTACCACTTCCGAGGTATTGCCGATCAGTGCCCCGGAAATCCCGCTGCGCGCAACGGTGCCAATCACCGTGACAACGGCATCGAGCCGCTCCTCGAAATGGGGAATCAGCACATCTGCAGGCCCTTCCGCGACATGCAGGTGCTCTTCACTGATATCGAACTCTGCCTGGAATGCACTGCAGGCTTCCCGATAGCGCTTTTCGATGGTTTCACTCAGCTGATAAACCGGGTCTGATGCCGACAGCATGGGTGAGGGGTGCGCGCTGACGACATGCAGTTGACCCTTGGCCAACCCGGCAATGGCATAGCCATGGTCAATGATACTGGCATGCAGGCGACGATGGTCTTCGTCCTGATTGCCGACATCCACCGCTGCCAGGATCACGCCACCGGTCCAGGCGCGTTCGCTCTTGACCATAAGCACCGCACAGGGGCACTGACGCAACAGCTTCCAGTCGGTCGGGGTCAGCAATGCCTTCTTCAGCGGGTTATCCGGCCGATGTTCCTTGATGACCAGGTCACACCCTTCGGCCTGTTGCACGGCGATGATCGACTCATGCAAGGTCTCATGCCAGGTCTGTTCATGGGTGACATTGTCATAGCCATCATCATGCAACTGGCTGCCGAGCAGGCTGAGCAGTGCACTGTGGTCATGCTTCCTGTCACACATCAGCAGATGCAGGCGAGCACCGGTCACGCCGGCAATCAGCTTGGCACGAGTCAGCGCTCGACTATGGGCATGTTCGGGGTCTAGAACGACGAGGATGCTACGGACAGCTTGCATGGGCGTGAACTCCGTCAAAGGTGGCGACCAATGCCTGACTATAGTCGGCGCCTCCCGCGTCGCCGCTTGATGTACATCAAGCATAGTCACTGGTGCTGCCCGTCGCCCTCGGTATAATCGCCGGTCTTGCCTGTCCAGTGTGGTTGTTCGTTTATGTCGCTGATCCCCGAAATCGATGCCTTCCTCGGCTGCCCGACCCCAGATGCCTGGATCGAAGCGGCGCTCGCCGACCAGGAAACCCTGCTGATCGATCACAAGAACTGCGAGTTCAAGGCGGCCAGCACCGCCCTGAGCCTGATCGCCAAGTACAACACCCACCTGGACCTGATCAACATGATGTCGCGCCTGGCCCGTGAAGAGTTGGTGCATCACGAGCAGGTGCTGCGGTTGATGAAGCGTCGCGGCGTGCCGCTGCGGCCGGTTTCTGCGGGGCGTTATGCGTCTGGCCTGCGCCGCCTGGTGCGCGCCCACGAGCCGGTGAAGCTGGTGGATACCCTGGTGGTCGGGGCATTCATCGAGGCCCGTAGTTGCGAGCGTTTTGCGGCCTTGGTGCCACACCTCGATGAGGAGCTCGGCACCTTCTATCACGGCCTGCTCAAAAGCGAAGCCCGCCATTATCAGAGCTACCTGAAGCTGGCCCACCAGTATGGGGAAGAGGCGGACATCGCCCGCCGCGTCGAACTGGTACGCCTAGCAGAAGCGGAGCTGATCCAGTCTCCCGATCAGGAGCTACGCTTCCACAGCGGTATCCCGATGGCGCAAGCTGCCTGACGCCTAGTAGCGGCGCCCCAGCAGCAGGCCGATCACCAGGCCGAAGCCTGCGGACACGGCCACGGTCTGCCATGGATGGCCACCGATATAGTCTTGGGTGGCCTCCACCACCGGTTGCGCCTTGGCCCGCACCTGGCCGGCGGCCTCGCGTGCCTGGCGCAGTTTCAGGCTGACCTGCGCACGCAGGGTCTCGGCTTCTTCGCCAACCAGCGCGGCGCTTTCGTTGAGCAGTTTTTCCGATTCTTCGATCAATGCCTGCAGTTCACTGAACACCTGGTCCTTGATCTGATCACTGTCGGCCAGTGCGGCGGTTTTTCGGGCCATGAACACGTCCTCGTCGATCGGGTGGTTTGAATAATGGATGCCAGCGCGCCGGGAAAGTTGCGACGGCTTTGCTGATGATGCGACGCCAGGGTGTAAGATAACGGCCATTTTCAACAGGCAGGTACCTTCATGAGTTTCAATCTAGCCAACATGAGCTTCGAGGAACGGGCGCAGATCGAGGCAGAAAAGGCCCGGCTGTTTGAAATGTGGCAGAGCAACCTGGGTAAGGCCAAGGGTGAAGCTGCCCGACTGATCGCCGAAAAACCACGCCGCAAAGGCAAGTGGGCGGAATGGGTGCGTGCCGAACTGGACAGCCTGTCGCCGCCGGAATACGCCAGCATGGTGCGCAGCGAGGTCAACAAGATGATGGCTGCCGCCAGCGCCAATCGCTGATTTATCCTCCTACCAATACAGGCTGCCCTCCTTGGGCAGGTCCAGCTTGCCTTCGTCGGTGAAGCGCACGGTGCCCAACGGCCCGCCGGCGAGCTTGCCACGCAGCTTGTAAGGCATCCCTTGCAGCGAATCGAGCTTGCCCAGGCCATAGGCCTGGCGCAGGAAGGCGAACGCCGTGATGCTCACCGGTACCACGATCACGGCCTCGTCGTAGCGGCCGATGTGCCCTTGCTGGTCGCTTACGCCGGCCGCCAGCGGCTGACCGTTGACCTCCAGGTTCAACGCAATGCCGTTGTAGTCGATCGCCGATTCGTTGGGGTTCTGCACCCTCATCTTCACCGCCATGCGCATTTCCAGCTCCTGCCCCGGCAGAGGCTCGATGCCGATCACGCTGATGTTCAGCGGGTCGCGGTCCTGGAATAGCGCGCAGGCGTTGAGCACAGTGGCCAGCATCAGGACCAGCAGCAGACGAAGGGAGTGGCGTAAACGGGCAGCCATGGGTAAGGACCTTGCCGACAAAGTAGTGCCTGCAGTGTGGCAAATGCACGGCGGCGTTGAAAGTGTTGGGCTTTATGAAAGATACTGTTTCTCATTAACGCCCGACAATTCCTCCTACTGGCAGTGCTTCTACCCCATGCTGACGTCTCCCGTGTCCGGTCTGCTGGCAAGTTTCCAGGAGCACTACGACGACCTGCTGCAGTTTCTAACCCGGCGCATGAGCGACCGGCAGCGTGCCGCCGACGTGGCGCAGGAGACGTACCTGAAGCTGGTGAAGATCGACGAGCAGGCGGTGCCAGTGCTGCATGCGCGCAGCTTCATCTTCCGTGTGGCCGGCAACCTGGCCATTGACGCGCTGCGCCGTGAGCAGCGCATCGCAGCCAGCCATGAGGACAGCGATGGCGCGGGGGAGGTGGCCTGCCCGGCGCCGGCACCAGAGGCGACACTGCTGGCCCATGAGCGCCTGCAGATCCTCGACGAAGCACTGCTGCAGTTGTCCAGTAATGCTCGCCAGGCGTTGCTGCTCAATCGGGTCGAGGGCCTGACCCAGGCGCAGATCGCACAACAGCTGGGCGTTTCCGAGAGCATGGTGGCAAAATACATCGGCCAGGCCCTGCGCCATTGCCGTGACTGGCTCAAGCACAAACATGACTGATACCTCGACCATGCACGCTCCGCAGCCGATCAGTGACTTGTCCGACGATGCCCTCGACTGGCAGGTACTGCTGCACTCGGGCCATTCCAGTGCTACCGATCAGGCACGCTACCAGCGCTGGTGTCAGCTGAGCCCGGCACATGCCGAGGCGGCGCATGAGGCCGAAGCACTGTGGCAGGATCTGGGCCACACGCCGACTGCCCAGGTGTTCGAAGCAGCGCCCGCGCGCCGTAGCAAGCGCCACTGGGCAACAGGCATCGCCGCCTCCCTGATGCTTCTGGTGGCAGCTTACGGCGGCTGGCAACAGGTGCCGGTGTGGCTGGCGGACTATCACACGGGTATCGGCGAGCAACAGCGCATAACCCTCGCGGACGGTTCGCGGGTATTGCTCAACAGCGGCAGCGCGCTCAACGTGGCGTTTAGCGCCGACGAGCGCAGGGTGACGCTCGAGGCCGGCGAGGCCCTGTTCGAAACCACCGATGACCCACGTCCCTTCGTGGTAGAAACCGCCGGTGAGGCCGTGCAGGGCAGTGCGGCAACCTTCAGTGTGCGCCGTGACGGCCATGTGGTGCTGGCCAAAGGCGAAGCCCGGCTCGGTGATCACAGCCTGGCCATTGCAGCCGACGCCAGCGCGCAGACAGCCTGGCAGCGGGGCAAGCTGATCTTCAATGGCAAACCGTTGGGGCAGGTGCTGGCCGAGCTCGAACGCTACCAGCACGGCCGCATTCTGCTCTCCGACCACACGCTCTCGGCACTCGAAGTCAGTGGCGTATTCGACTTGAACGAGCCACAGGCCCTGCTGCGCACGCTGGAGCAGCGTTACGGTCTCAAGGTCACCTACCTGCCGTGGCTGGCCGTGGTGCATTGAGCCTGTAAAAAATAATCGAAACTTTTTTCATTTGGCGCTGCAAGTTCGTGCAAGCCAGAACGTCGTAGTGGGACTGATCAGCAACCCATTCTCATTTACGACTTGTCTGGAAGCTCATTCGTGCCTCTTTTGCCCATGCCCTCACACCGTCGCGGCGGTCGCCTTCACCATGCCTTGATGTCCTGCAGTGCCCTGGCCATGTTCGCCGGCCCCCTGCAGGCGTGGGCCGCCACAGACGTGCCAGCACAGGTTCAGGCGCGCCAGGTTCAACTGGACCTGCCGACACAACCTCTGGATCAGGCCCTGACCGCATTCGCCGACCAGGCCGGCCTGCACCTGCTGTACACCACGGGGGATGTGGCAGGCCTGAACAGCCCGGCGCTGCAGGGCAGCTACAGCATCGAACAGGCGCTGCAGCTAATGCTGGCTGGCAGCGACACGGCCTGGCAGTTCAACGACTCACGCACGGTCACCCTGCGCAAGGCTGCGCCTGCGCCGCAGGCGGTCAACCTGAAACCCATCGAAGTCAGTGTTGCCTCGCGCACCAGCACCGCCATCAGCGAAATCCCCGGCACGGTATGGGTAGTGGACCAACAGCAGCTGCGCGAACAGATCGACAGCGGCGTCAGCCTCAAGGAGGCCATCGGCAAACTGGTGCCAGGCCTCGACTTGGCCCCCGAAGGGCGTACCAACTACGGCCAGAACATGCGTGGGCGCAATGTGCTGGTGATGATCGATGGTGTCAGCCAGAACAGCTCGCGCGGCCTGTCGCGCCAGTTCGACAGCATTTCACCGTTCAACGTCGAACGTGTCGAGGTCCTGTCCGGCGCCAGCGCCATCTACGGCGGCGGTGCCACCGGCGGGATCATCAACATCGTCACCAAGAAGGGCGAGCCAGGCCCGGCACGCTTCGAAACCCAGCTGGGTGCCAGCAGTGGCTTCAACAACAGCGACGACCTGGCTACGCGCTTCGCCCAGTCGGTCAGTGGCGGCAACGAGCGAGTCAGCGGGCGCCTGGGGATCTCCGGAGAGCAGAACGAAGCGTTCTACGATGGCGCGGGCGATCAGATCTTCATCGACAACACCCAGACCGACCTGCAGTACAACCGTACCATAGACGTGCTGGGCACCCTCGGCCTGAAACTCAATGATGAGCAAAGCCTCGACCTGCTGGCCCAGTACTACGATTCCGGCAACCACGGCAGTACCGGTATCTATTTCCCCAACCTCAACTACAACGCCCCCTCTGACCTGGAGGACGCCGAACTGCGCAGCGGCTATTCCTCGGACCTGGAGCCACGCACCCGGCGCCTGCTGCTCAATGCCAACTACCACCACACCGACGTGCTGGGCCAGGACTTCTACCTGCAGGCCTCGTACCGCAAGGAAAACGACAACTTCTATCCGTTCCCGTACTACAACCGCGCCACGCCGACCGGTGCGCGCGGCGTGTACTTCGCCGCCTCGCAACAGAACTTCGAGGTCACCAGCCTCAAGGGCCTGTTCGCCAAGCAGTGGGATACCCTCAAGCTGACCTATGGCGTCGACCTGGACCGCGAGCGCTTCAATGCCGACCAGACCACCTTCGATGCTCAGACTTCATCCGAAAGCGGCGGCCTTGACCTGAACAAGCAGAGCAAGGCGGAGCGCTATCCCAGCTATCGGGTCGATGGCGTTTCGGTCTACGCCCAGCTCGACTGGCATGCCACCGACAACCTGACCTTGTCCGGCGGCGCCCGGCGCCAGCAGGTGGATGTGGATGTCAGCGACTTCAAGGGCGTGCCCGGTGGCAGTAACGACTATGAGGTCAACCTGTACAACGTCGGCGCCATCTACGACTTCAAGAACGGCCACCAGGTGTGGACCAACTATGGCGAAGGCTTCGACCTGCCGGACCCGGCCAAATACTACGGCAAGCCTGGCTTGAGCGTCGCGGACAACCCGCTGGCCGGCATCAAGAGCCGCCAGGTCGAACTAGGGTGGCGCTATGCCGACCTTGATTGGGACGCGCAGGCAGCGCTTTACTACATCTGGTCGGACAAGATCATCAACGTCGACTCACAAACGCTGACCATCAACGTTGAAGACCAGAAGAGCCGCGACTTCGGTTTCGAAGGCGCGCTGACCCGGCACTTCCAGACGGGCTGGGAGGCGGGCGGTACCGTTCACCTGACCCGTTCCGAGGAAGAAGACACCGAAGGCGGCTGGATCAAACGCGATGCCCGCTATGCCTCGCTGTCCAAGGCCACCGGGTTCGTTGGCTGGAAGGGCGATGGCCGCAGCGCGCGGCTGCAGGCCAACCATGCTTTCAGCCTGAAGGACGATGCCGATCATGAGATCGACGGCTACACCACCTTCGACCTTCTGGGCAGTCAGGACACCGGTTTCGGTACCTTCAGCGCGGGTATCCAGAACCTGCTGGACAAGCAGTACAGCACCGTGTGGGGGCAGCGGGCGACGCTGTTCTACTCGCCGACCTACGGGCCGGCCTATCTGTATGACTACCAGGGGCGCGGCCGTACCTACACCCTGACCTGGAGCATGGCTTACTGATTGTCGCTGCCTGACACGGCCTCTTCGTGGGACAAGCCCGCCCCTACAGAAACATGAGATATCTGTAGGAGCGGGCTTGTCCCGCGAAGAGGCCGTGTCAGGAGAACGCTGTCAGCAAATCCTCTACAAATGCCGCCTGCGCCTCCCCAGGCACCTGTACCCGATGCCGGGCCAAGGTGAAGGGCACCACGAAATCCAGCCCCGGATCCAGCGCCCGCAACTCCCCCTGTGCCTCCCAACTCGCCGCACAGTGATACGGCAGATAGCCAATATGCCGCCCTGACAGAATGAACGTCAGCACGCTCTCGATCTGCTCCGCCACCGCCATGCTACGTCGGCTTTGGAACGGCTCGCCGCCCTTGAGGAAGCGATAGGGATGCCGGACCTGATCCGCCTCCAGCAACTGCTCATGGGTCACCTCGGCCGCATCGAACAGCGCATGCCCCTTGCCGCAGTACAACCGCTGGCGCTCCTCGAACAAAGGCTGGTAGTCAAACGCCGCCTGGTTGCCGGAAAAGTAGCTGATGGCGAAGTCCAGCCGTTGCTCCAGCAGCAGCCGCTCCAGCTCCGCCGGTGGTGCGCTGATCAGCTCCAGCTGCACCGCTTCCTCGCGGCCACGAAAGCGTGAAATGGCCGACGCCAGGCGCAGGCTCACGGCAGCATCCTGGTTCTCAGCCATGCCCACCCGCACCGTCCCCAGCAGTCTCCCGGCCACGCCGTTGGCCTGTTGGCGGAACAACTCGATGTTCAGCAACAGGCCTCGGGCCGCCTCCAGCAGCAACTCACCCTTGTCGGTCAGGCGAAAGCCGCCTTTGCCGCGGCTGCACAGGCGGTAGCCGAGGCGCGTTTCCAGCTGCGCCATGCGCTGGCTGATGGTGGGTTGGCTCAGGCCCAGTACACCTTGGGCGGCACTGAAGCCGCCGGCCTCTACTACAGTGACGAACAGCCGCAGCAGGTGCAGGTCGGGGTCGTGCAGTTGTCCGAGCATCACATTGCTCCCGATGAATGTCAGCTTTGCAAACTTGCCATTCTTGCAATGTTACCCGGCTGGCATGCTGGCGGCATCCACCCATTTGCCGAGGTGCCCGTCATGCGTCGATCGCTGTGCCTGTTGTCCCTGATCCTGGCCCTGCCGCTGCAGGCCGAAGAAAAGGTCGTCAATCTCTACAGCTGGGCCGACTATGTCGCCCCGGAAACCCTCCAGCGCTTCGAAAAGGAAACCGGCTACAAGGTGCGCTACGACACCTTCGACACCACCGAAGTCCTCGAAACCAAGCTGCTCACCGGCCGCAGCGGCTACGACGTGGTCGTGCCGTCCGCCACCGTACTGGCCCGGGCACTGAAGGCGAATGCTCTGCAACCGATCGATGCGCAAGGCATGCCCGGCTACTCCAACCTCGACAAGGACCTGCTGGCCAAGCTGGCCGAGGCTGACCCAGGCAACCGTTACGCGGTGCCCTATACCTGGGGCACCCTGGGCCTTGGTGTGAATGTCGAGGCGGTGCGCCAGCGCCTGGGCGATGTGCCGCTGGACAGCCTAGACCTGCTGTTCAAACCCGAGTACGCCAGCCGCCTCAAGGAGTGCGGCATCGCCATGCCAGACTCGCCGCAGGAAGTGATCGGCGTTGCCCTCAACTACCTCGGCAAGGACCCTTACAGCCAGGACAAGGCCGACCTCGCGGCAGCGCAGAACCTGCTGAACCAGCTGCAACCGTCGATCAGCTACGTCGCCAATGGCCGACAGATCAGCGACCTGGCCAACGGCAGCGTGTGCCTGGCGCTGACCTACAACGGTGATGCGGCCATGGCCGCCGATCAGGCACGCCGCGCCGGCAAGCCGTTCGAGCTGATCTACCGCATCCCCCGTGAAGGCACGCTGGTGTGGCAGGACAACCTGGTCATTCCCAAGGACGCCCCGCACCCGGAAGCGGCCCGGGCGTTCATCGCGTTCATGTTGAAACCGGAGTCGGTGGCAGCGCTCACCAATACGCTGTTCTTCGCCAATGCCAACCAGGCGGCCACACCGTTGGTGGATGACGCCGTGCGCAACGACCCGGACATCTACCCCCCTGCCGACGTGCGTGAGCGCCTGTATGCCGACCGCAGCATGGCGCTGTCCGACCTGCGCCAGCGCAACCGGCTGTGGACGGCCTTCCGCAGCCGCCAGTAACCGATAACCATAAAGGAGCCCAACCGTGGAACAAGCCCAGAACAACGACCAGGCCATGACTCGCGACAGCCTGTACGGTACCGCAGCGGAAAGTACCTACGCCGGTATCACCAGTTTCTCCCGTCGCCGCTATAGCCGCGATTTGCGCGGGGTGGATGTGGTGGTCAGCGGCGTGCCGTTCGACACCGCCACCAGCAACCGCCCCGGCGCGCGTTTCGGGCCGCGTGCGATCCGTGCCGCCTCGGTACAGCAGGCCTGGGCACGCCAGTGGCCGTGGGCATTCGATCCGTTCGACCACCTGGCAGTGATCGACTATGGCGACTGCGCCTTCGACAGCGGCACTCCGCAGTCGGTACCCGACAGCATCGAGGCCCACGCCGAGCACATTCTTGAAGCCGGCTGCGCCATGCTCACACTGGGCGGGGACCATTTCATCAGCTACCCGCTGCTCAAGGCCCATGCCCGGCGCCACGGCTCGCTGGCGCTGATCCATTTCGATGCGCACAGCGACACCTGGCCAGACGAAGAGGGCCGTATCGACCATGGCACCATGTTCTGGCATGCCGCCCGCGAGGGCCTGGTCGATCCGTCCTGCTCGGTGCAGGTCGGCCTGCGCACCACCAATGACGACAGCCAGGGCTTCGCCATTCTCGATGCCCGGCAGGTGCACCGCCAGGGCACCGAAGCGATCATCGCCGCGATCCGCCAGCGGGTCGGCGACCGGCCGGTGTACCTGACGTTCGACATCGACTGCCTCGACCCAGCCTATGCACCCGGCACCGGTACCCCGGTATGTGGCGGCTTGAGCACGGTGCAGGCGCTGGAGATCCTCGGTGGCCTGCGCGGCATCAACCTGGTGGGCATGGACCTGGTGGAAGTGGCACCGGCCTATGACCACGCCGATATCACCGCGCTAGCCGGCGCCACCCTGGCCATGGAGATGTTGTGCCTGTACGCGGCACGGCACAAGGTCGATGCCGCCCGGTGATCAGGCGGGCCTGATGCACTGCGCCATCAGGCCCATACTGAAACATCAGGAATCGCATTCACACTTTTGCCGCGAACCCTTCGCGCCTTAGGCTATCCAAGTGCCCAAGGCGCGCTTTTTCGTACAGGAGGTGAAGCATGAAACTCACATTGCCAACCTTGATCATCGGCTTGACGCTGGGCTTGCCGCTGCAGGCAGCGCATGCACAGCCCTTGCAGCTCGCCGCCAGTGACAACAACCCCTACAACAGCCCGATCCAGCGTGCCAACCCCAACAGTCGCCAGGGCAGCATGCCGGCCACTGCGCCTGTTCGCGGCCCGTCCACCCAGCCCATCTACCGCACGCCAAGCCTGGACAACCGCGGTATCGGCAATGGCGACAACCTGCGCCGCCAGCAGCAGGCGCCCAACCTGGAGCCGACGCGGCCTTCGCGTGATAGCCAGCGTGTGCCCTGACCCCATAGCCCATAGCGCGACCCCATAGAAAGGAATCCTGCATGACCCGAACCCACTGGCTGACAACTCTGACCGCCGCTGCACTGTTGCCGCTGCTGGCCCATGCCGCCCCCGAGCAGCAATTTCCCAGCGAGGAGGGGCAACTCACGGTCAGCACCGTGGCGGATGGCCTGCGCAACCCTTGGGCGCTGGCTTTCCTGCCGGGTGGCAAGGACATGCTGGTCACCGAGCGCCCCGGCAACCTGCGCGTGGTGAGCGCCGAGGGCAAGGTCGGCCCGCCCATCAGCGGCGTGCCCAAGGTCTGGGCCGAAGGCCAGGGCGGCCTGCTCGATGTGGTGTTGTCGCCTGAGTTCGCCGAGGATCGCACGGTGTACCTGTCGTACGCCGAGGAGGGCAGTGATGGCAAGGCCGGCACAGCGGTGGGCCGTGGCCAGCTGTCCGAGGACCGCGCCCGGCTGGAAAACTTCAATGTGATCTTCCGCCAGCAACCCAAGCTTTCCGAAGGCAATCACTTCGGCTCGCGGCTGGTGTTCGACCGCGACGGTTTCCTGTTCATCGCCCTGGGCGAGAACAACCAGCGCTCAACCGCCCAGGACCTGGACAAGCTGCAGGGCAAGGTCGTACGAATCTTGCCTGACGGTGAAATACCGAAGGACAACCCCTTCGTCGGCAAGCAGGATGTGCGCCCGGAAATCTGGTCGTTCGGCCACCGCAACCAACAGGGCGCGGCGCTCAACCCCTGGACTGGCAAGCTCTGGACCCATGAACACGGCCCGCGCGGCGGCGACGAGATCAACATCCCGGAGCCTGGCAAGAACTATGGCTGGCCTATCGCAACCCACGGTATCAACTATTCGCTGATGCCCATCCCCGAGGCCAAGGGCAAGCATGTCGACGGCATGGTCGACCCGCACCATGCCTGGGAGAAGTCGCCCGGCATCAGCGGCATGGCCTTCTATGACAGCCCGACCTTCAAGGCCTGGGATCACAACCTGTTCGTTGGCGCGCTGGCGACCCAGGAGCTGATCCGTCTGCAACTCGAAGGCGATAAGATCGTCCATGAAGAGCGCTTGCTGGGTGACTTGAAGGCGCGCATCCGTGATGTGCGGGTTGGGCCGGATGGCTACCTGTATGTGCTGACCGATGCCAAGGATGGGGAGTTACTGAAGGTGGGGTTGAGCGAGGGCTGAAAAAGCTTTTTGCCTGCACTTGCCCGCGAAAGGGCCAGTGCAGACAATGGAGCTCTAACAGGCCAAGCCAGCTACCATGCCCCTCGATCCGCAGTCCCTCTATCATCAGGCTCTCACTGAACAAGGCTTCGCCCAGGACCCGGCTCAGGCCCAGGCCGTGATGGCCCTGCAAACCTGTTTCGAAGCCCTGGAGCATGGCCATACCCCTCAGGGCCTGTACCTCTGGGGCCCGGTCGGTCGCGGCAAGACCTGGCTCATGGACCTGTTCCACCGCTGCCTGAACGTCCCGTCCCAGCGCCAGCACTTTCACCATTTCATGGCCTGGGTCCACCAGCGCCTGTTCCAGCTCAACGGCACTGCCGACCCTTTGAAGGCGCTGGCACGGGAACTGGCCGGGCAGATCCGCGTGCTGTGCTTCGACGAACTGTTCGTCAGCGACATTGGCGATGCGATCATCCTCGGTCGCCTGTTCCAGGTGCTGTTCGATCACGGCGTCGTGGTGGTCGCCACCTCCAACCAGCCACCGCAACAGCTGTACCGCGATGGCTTCAATCGCGAGCGTTTTCTGCCGGCCATCAGTGCCATCGAACGGCACATGCAGGTGCTTGCGGTGGCCGGCGAGCAGGATCATCGCCTGCACCCGGGCGTACAGCGCCAGCGTTACTGGGTGGCCGAAGCGGGGAGCAAGAGCGGGGCGCTTGAAGCCGTCTTCCAGCAGCTCAGCCCGGATGACCCCGGCAGCAACGCACCCCTGCTCATCGGTACGCGGCAGATCCAGGTGATCCGCAGCAGCACCCAGGCCGTCTGGTGCCACTTTACCGAGCTCTGCGAACGGCCGTTGGCCGCCATGGAGTTCATGGCCTTGTGCGATCAATTCCCGGCAATCCTGGTCGAGGGTATCCCGGCCCTGGGCGGTGAACAGCGGGCCGGGCGCATCGCCCGTGGCACCGAAGATGGCGCAGCGCGTGTCGCGGCAGGTGATCGCGAATTGCCTATGTTGTCACCCAAGGATGACGCCGTGCGCCGCTTCATCGCCCTGGTGGACGAATGCTACGACCGCCGGGTGGCCCTGTACCTGGAGGCGCAGGTTCCGCTCGATGCGCTCTACACTCAAGGGTATCTGGCGTTCCCGTACCAACGGACCCTGAGCCGGCTACGGGAGATGCAGCTGCAACGCTTCGCCTGAAGGAGCCAAACCATGGAGCCGCTGTCGCATCATCTGCTGACCCAGGCCTACAACAATGGCTGGGCCAACCACCGCTTGTACAAGGCCTGCCTGCAACTGACCCACGACGAGTTCGTCGCCCCCCGTTGCAGCTTCTTCCCCTCGATCAAGGCCACCCTCAATCACCTGCTGACGGTGGACTGGTTCTATCTGGACATGCTCGAGTGCGAACAGCGCGGTGAAGCGCCGAACCCGGATGGCGAGCGCTTCTTCGAGCCGGAGCAACCGTTCGCCACCTGCACCGACCTGCATGCCGAGCAGGCCCAGGCCGACCACCGGCTGATCGCCTATTGCAGCCTGTTGCAGGACGACCAACTGGGGCGCTACGTGAGTATCGTGCGGCCCGAACGGATCCAGCGCGAACAGCGACTGCGCTTGCTGGCGCACCTGTTCGAGCACCAGATCCATCACCGTGGGCAGGTGCATGCGATGCTCAGTGATACGGCGGTAAGGCCGCCGCAACTGGATGAGTTTTTCTGTGAGGAGGAAGCCGACCTGCGGGCGCTGGACTTTGCCGAACTCGGCTGGAGCGAATCGCAGGTCTGGAAGGGTTAGCGGCCGAGCCACTCCACCAGCGTGCGGTTGAAGCGCCGTGGTTCCTCGATCTGCGGCGCATGCCCCATGCCCTCGAAGGTCACCAGTTCGCCCTGTGGAATCAGCTTGGCCACCTGTGGCCCGAGTTCCTTGTACTTGCCCAGTTTGGCCTTCACTTCAGGCGGGGCGATGTCGCTGCCGATCGCCGTTGTGTCCTGGTCGCCGATCAGCAGCAGGGTCGGCATCTTCAGGTCCTTGAACTCGTGATACACCGGCTGGGTGAAGATCATGTCGTAGATCAGCGCCGAGTTCCACGCCACCGCCTCATGCCCCGGCCCCTTGTTCAGGCCTACCAGCATCTGCACCCAACGCTCGTAATCAGGCTTCCAGCGCCCCGCGTAGTAGGTCTTGCGTTCATATTCGCGCACGCCTTCGGCATCGAGCTTGAGCTCACGGGCATACCACTGGTCCACCGTGCGGTAGGGCACACCCAGGGCTTTCCAGTCTTCCAGGCCGATCGGGTTGACCATCGCCAGGCGCTCGACCTGCTGCGGGTACATCAGCGCGTAGCGGGTCGCGAGCATGCCGCCGGTAGAGTGGCCGAGCACGATGGCCTGCTTGACGCCCAGCTGTTCGAGCAGGGCGTGGGTATTCACCGCCAGTTGCTGGAAGCTGTACTGGTACTGGGCCGGCTTGCTCGAGGTGCAGAAGCCGATCTGGTCCGCGGCAATCACCCGGTAGCCCGCCTGGCTCAAAGCGTCGATGGTGGTCTCCCAGGTGGCGGCGCAGAAGTTCTTGCCGTGCATCAGCACCACGCTGCGGCCATTGGCCTGGCCCTGGGCCGGCACATCCATGTAGCCCATCTGCAGGTGCTGGCCCTGGGACTGGAAGTCGAAATGCTTGAGTGGGTGAGGGTAGGTGAAGCCTTCGAGCTGTTTGCCGTAGGTGGGCGACTCGGCAGCGATGGCGGGGGGGCCGACGAGGCAGGCCAGGGCCAGGGCGGTTGCGCGCAGCATGGGGGCACTCCGTGTAGGACCATGTAGGAATTGGCGACTGTAGCAGTCAGTGGACCACCTTAAACGCTAAAGGTGTTACCAAGCATGAAACCAGCCCAGGGTAATCATCGCTACGACGATATAGCGCCCGCCCTTGGCCAGGGTCACCAGCAGCAGAAAGCGCCAGAACGGTTCCCGCATGATGCCGGCAATCAGGGTCAGTGGATCGCCGATCACCGGCATCCAGCTCAGCAGGAGCGACCATTGCCCCCACCGCTGGTAGCGCTGTTGCGCGCGTTCCAGCTGGCTGGCGCTGAAGGGGAACCAGCGCTTGTCGCGCAGGTGCTCGATGGCCCGGCCGAGCAGCCAGTTGACCACCGACCCGAGCACATTGCCCAGGGTGGCTACCAGCAGCAAGGTCAGCCAGGCTTCGGGCTCGCGCAGCAGCAGGCCGACCAGCACCGCCTCCGATTGCAGCGGCAGCAGGGTGGCGGCACCGAAAGCGCTGAAAAACAGCGCCCAGAGGCTCAACATCAGTAGCTGGCGATCACGGAGTCCTGGCCATCCTGGGTCACGCCGATGACCTGATAGGCATCCTTGTGGTCACCCATTTCCATGCCGGGCGACCCCATGGGCATGCCCGGGACGGCCAGGCCCTTGAGGTCGCTGCGCTTGGCTAGCAATCGCACCTGTTCGGCAGGCACATGGCCTTCGACGAACTTGCCGTCGATCATCCCGGTGTGGCACGACGCCAGGCGCGGCGCCACGCCCAGGCGCTGCTTTACGGCGCTCATGTTCGGCTCGACGTGGTCGTTGACGCTGAAACCGTTGTCGCGCAGGTGGCTGATCCAGGCCTTGCAGCAGCCACAGTTGGGGTCGCGATAGACATCGATGGTTTCGCCAGCCTGAGCCAGGCCGGTAATGGCCAGCAGGCCGAAGGTGATCAGGTGTTTACGCAGCATGGTCGAACAACTCCTTAGAAACGCAGGCGTATGCCTGCCACCAGACGGGTCTGACCGAGGTCATCGCCGTCTTCACGGGCCTGGTCGGCGCGGTTGCCGTGCAGGCGCTCGAAGCTTACCCCGACATAGGGCGCGAAGCCCCGGCTGATTTCGTAGCGCAGGCGCAGGCCGACTTCGCTGTCGGCAAGCCCGGTGCCCTGTTCGTGGCCGGCATCGTTGCGGCCGTAGAAGTTGGCTTCCAGGTTCGGCTCGAGGATCCAGCGGTTGGTCAGCAGGATAGCGTAAGCGGCCTCCAGGCGCAGTGCGCTCTGTTGTCGCTCGCCGGCATAGGCGGTGGCTTCCAGTTCCAGTCCATACAGCGGTGTACCCTGGATGCCGAAGGCGGCCCAGACCTGCCCGCTGGCCGGCTTGAAGTCCTGACGCAGGCCGCCTACCAGCTCCCACCATGGGCTGAGCGCGTGGCCCCACAGCGCCTGCAACTCTGCCTTGTGGGTCTTGCCTTGTTGCCGTTCGCCCTCGGTGCGTAGCCACAGGCGATCAATGTCGCCACCGACCCACGCCGTGGCATTCCACTTGAGGGCGCTGCTGCTTTCGAAATCCTGGTATTCCAGTTGGTCGACGATCACCGCCCAGTTGAGTGCGCGATCATGTACCTGATGGCCTGGCAGGGGCGGGAAGGCGGCCTGGCGGTCGGCGTCGGTCAGCACGGGGAGCGGTGTGAGCGGTTGGCCCGGTATGCTGGCATGTTGTATCTGGCCATGGCTCATCTGACCGTGCTCCATCGGCATGGCGCCATGGTCCATGTGCTCCGCGCTGGCGGCCATGGCCCGTTCGCTTGCCAGCAGCGCGGCCAGGGCGACACCCGTGACCAGGCGCCGGTTGCTGTTCTCATTCATCGACCCGTACCTCGCGGAACATGCCGGTCTCCATGTGGTAGAGCAGGTGGCAGTGGTAGGCCCAGCGGCCCAGGGCGTCGGCCGTGACCCGGTAACTGCGGCGGCTGCCGGGCGGCATGTCGACCGTGTGCTTGCGCACCTGAAAGCGCCCGTGTTCGTCCTCCAGGTCGCTCCACATGCCGTGCAGGTGGATGGGGTGGGTCATCATGGTGTCGTTGACCAGGGTGATGCGCACCCGCTCGCCGTAGGTCAGGCGCAACGGCGCGGCATCGCTGAACTTGACCCCGTCGAACGACCAGGCGAAGCGCTCCATATGCCCGGTCAGGTGCAGTTCGATATCCCGCGAAGGCTCGCGGCCATCCGGGTCGGGATAGGGGCTGCGCAGGTCGGCATAGGTCAGCACCCGGCGGCCATTGCCGCGCAGGCCGATGCCAGGGTCGTCCAGGTTGGCGCGGGGTACCATGGTCTGCATGTCGACCAGCGGGTTGCCGGTTTCGCTGTCGGGGTGGTCCTGCATGCTGCTCATGCTGCCGTGGTCCATGTCGCCCATGGCGCTGTGGTCCATCGCGGCCATGTTGCCGTGGCCCATGTCGGCCATGCTCAGCACGGGACGCGGGTCAGGCGCTGGCACCACGGCCTGCAGGCCCATGGCACGGGCCAGGGTGCCGCGGGCATAGCCGCTGCGATCCATGCTCTGGGCAAACAGGGTATAGGCGGGCTGGTCGCCAACGGTCACCAGCACGTCGTAAGTTTCGGCCACCGCGATACGCAGTTCATCCACGGTTACCGGCGTCACTGGCAGGCCGTCGGCGGCGATCACGGTCAGCGTGAGGCCCGGAATGCGGAAATCGAAGTAGGTCATGGCCGACGCGTTGATCAGGCGCAGGCGCACGGTTTCGCCGGGTTGGAACAGGCAGGTGAAATTGCCGTCAGGCGGCTGGCCGTTGAGCAGGTAGGTGTAGCTGGCGGCGCTGATGTCGGCGAGGTCGGTCGGGCTCATGCGCATGCGTGCCCAGGCCAGGCGCTCATCGACGGTACTGCCCCAACCCTTGTCGGCGACGTCGGTGACAAAATCGCCGAGCGTGCGCTTGTGGTAGTTGAAGGCGTCAGACTGCTTCTTCAGGGTCGCGAGCAACGCATCGGGTGCCTGGTCGGACCAGTCGCTGAACAGCAGTACATGGTCGCGCTGGTAGCTATGCGGTTCGGGCTCGCGCGGCTCGATGACGATCGCGCCATATACCCCGGCCTGCTCCTGCAGACCGGAATGGCTGTGGTACCAGTAGGTGCCGCTCTGGCGCAGGGTAAATTGGTAGAGGTAATCGCCGCCCGGCGCGATGCCGGCGAAGCTCAGGCCCGGTACGCCGTCCATGTTGGCCGGCAGGAGGATGCCGTGCCAGTGGATCGAGGTGTCCTGGTCGAGGCGGTTGCGCACGCGCAGGGTCACCGTGTCACCTTCGCGCCAACGCAGTAGCGGGCCGGGCAGGCTGCCATTGATGGTCAGCGCGGTACGTGGCCGGCCAGTGATGTTGACCGGCATCTGGCCAATGAACAGCTCGAAGTGCTGGCCGGCCAGTTCGCGGCCATCGCTGGCCTGGGCCTGCGGCCGCCACAGGCCCAGACCGGCCAGTGTGGTGGCGGCGCCCAGGCCTTTGACGAAGGTGCGGCGGGTAGGGTTGCGCAACATGGCGTGGCCTCATGCGGGGGAGCCACGATCCTCACCGGTTGCACCTGTCAGCTGGCTGAGGCGCAGATTACAGCGGTGTCAGGCAGCCTGTTCAGCGTTGCCCAGGTCACGCATCAGCAGGCCGTACTCCAGCGCAACCTGCTCGGGAATCGGCAGGTACACCACGTGGCCGTCGCCGGGCGCCACCTCGATGGCGTGCTGTTGGCGGTCGAACAGACGGTGCAGGTCGAAGTGGTAGTTGCCACGCGGGGTCATCAATTCCAGGTGGTCACCCAGGGCGAAGCGGTTTTTCACCTTGACCTCGGCCAGGCCGTCGACGCGCACCCCTGTCAGTTCGCCGACGAACTGCTGGCGCTCGGACAACGAGTTGCCGCGCAGGTAGTTCTGGTACTCGTCGTGTACATGGCGGCGCAGGAAGCCTTCGGTGTATCCCCGTTGCGCCAGCGATTCGAGGTTGTCCATCAGGGCCAGGTCGAACGGCCTCCCGGCCGCAGCGTCGTCGATGGCCTTGCGGTATGACTGGACCGCCCGGGCGCAGTAGAAATGCGACTTGGTACGGCCTTCGATCTTCAGCGAGTGCACGCCCATGGCGGCTAGGCGCTCGACGTGCTGGATGGCGCGCAGGTCTTTGGCGTTCATGATGTAGGTGCCATGCTCGTCCTCGAAGGCCGGCATCTCGCTGCCTGGGCGATTGCTTTCCTGCAGCAGGAACACCTGCTCGGTGGGGGCGCCAAGGCCCAGGGTCGGCTCGACCTCGCGAACGATGTCTCCGGTGGCGTCTTCCGTGGCCGGCGTGGCCTCGTATTTCCAGCGGCAGGCATTGGTACAGGTGCCCTGGTTGGCATCGCGTTTGTTGAGGTAGCCGGACAGCAGGCAGCGCCCGGAGTAGGCCATGCACAGTGCGCCGTGGACGAACACTTCCAGCTCCATGTCCGGCACGTGCTGGCGGATTTCCTCGATCTCCTCCAGCGACAGCTCGCGCGACAGAATCACCCGGCTCAGGCCCAGTTGCTGCCAGAACTGCACGCTGGCCCAGTTCACCGTATTGGCCTGCACCGACAAGTGTACCGGCATCTGCGGAAAATGCTGGCGCACCAGCATGATCAATCCAGGGTCGGACATGATCAGCGCATCGGGCGCCATCGCGATCACCGGTGCCAGGTCCTTGAGGAAGGTCTTCAGCTTGGCGTTGTGCGGCGCGATGTTGACCACCACATAGAAGCGCTTGCCCTGGGCATGTGCCTCGCTGATGCCCAACGCCAGGTTGGCGTGGTCGAACTCATTGTTGCGTACCCGCAGGCTATAGCGCGGCTGGCCGGCATAGACCGCGTCGGCACCGTAGGCGAAGGCATAGCGCATGGTCTTGAGACTGCCGGCGGGGGCAAGCAGTTCGGGCTTGGCAAGTAGGGTCATAGGCGCACCGGGGCAAAGGCGCGGATGCTAAATGCTGACCGAGGCCGAGGTATTGATTTGAATCAACACCAGGGTGGCACTTTTGCGCAGGTGGTGTGCACTAATAACCATGACACCCGAGGAGTCGCCATGAACCACGATGCTCTGCAGAACAAAGCCCTGGCAGTACTCTTGGCACTGGTCACCCTTGCCTTCGTGTGGATCCTGCTGCCGTATTACGGCGCGATCTTCTGGGCGGTAATCCTCGGCATCCTGTTTGCGCCGTTGCAGCGTCACTTGCTGATGCGCTTTGGCCGCCGCCGCAACCTGGCGGCGTTCTGCACCGTGCTGGTATGCCTGCTGGTGGCGGTGCTGCCGGTGATCATCACCAGTGCCTTGCTGGTGCAGGAAGGCGCCGCGCTGTACCAGCGCATCGAGAGCGGGCAGCTGGACATCGCCAGCTACGTCGAGCACGGCAAGGACATGCTCCCGGCCTTTGCCCAGCACGGCCTGGACCGTATGGGCATGGGCAACCTGGATGGGCTGCGCGACAAGATCACCAAGTGGGCTACCCAGGGCAGCCAGGTGCTGGCCAGCCAGGCGTTCAACTTTGGCCAGGGCACCTTCGAGTTCCTGGTGAGCTTCGGCATCATGATGTACCTGCTGTTCTTCTTCCTGCGCGAGGGGGCCGACGTGGCGCGCCGGGTACGCCTTGCCGTGCCGCTGCCGGAACACCAGAAGCGCCGCCTGCAATTGAAGTTCAACCGGGTGGTGCGGGCCACGGTCAAGGGCAATGTGCTGGTGGCCATCACCCAGGGTGCGCTGGGTGGTTTCATCTTCTGGGTGCTGGATATCCCCAGTGCGCTGGTCTGGGCGGTGCTGATGGCGTTCCTGTCGCTGCTGCCGGCGGTGGGGGCGGGGATCGTCTGGGCGCCGGTGGCGGCTTATTTCCTGCTGACTGGGGCGATTCTGCCGGGGGTGATCCTGACGGCGTTCGGCATATTGGTGATCGGCTTGGTGGACAACCTGTTGCGACCGATCCTGGTGGGCAAGGACACGCGGATGCCCGATTACCTGATCCTGGTGTCCACCCTGGGCGGGCTGGCGGTATTCGGGCTCAACGGCTTCGTGATCGGGCCGTTGATCGCGGCGTTGTTCGTTTCCAGCTGGGCAATTTTCGCCGCGACCAAACCTCAGGTGCAGTTACCGTCCTGAGGCGTTCGGTCAACGGAAGCTGTACGAAACCCCGGCATAGACGCCAAAGCCTTCGCCCGGTGTCGAGCGGGCAACGTCCTGCCCGGCATCGTTGTACCCCGGGGTCACGGTCGCCGCGTAGCGCTTGTTGGTCAAGTTGCGCAGGTCCAGCCAGGTCTGCCAGTCCTGCTTCGGCGAATCCCAGCCCAGGCGCGCGCCAAGCAGGGCATATTCGTCGGCGTGGTAGCTGTTGGCGTAGTCGACCTGCACCTTCGACGCCATCTGCGTGTTGACCCCGGCGTAGAACCCGCTCGGCCAGTCGTAGCGCAACTCCGCCTGGTAGTAGTGCATGGGGATACCGGGCAGGCGGTTGTCGCCGAATTTATCGTCGTCGCGGTAGTGGAAGTCGCTGAAGGTGTAGGCCTGGCGCAGGCTCAGCTTGCCAGTGCCGGGTTGCGCCCAGAGGATGCTGTCCAGCCCGGCCTCGACGCCTTGGTGCACGGTAGGGCTGGCATTGAACTCCTTGAATGGCAAGCCTTGCACGACTTCCACGTTGAGCAGTTCGTGACGTACCTGCGAGTAGTACCAGGCCAAGTCCCAGTGCCCCAGCGCCGAGTCGCCGCGGGCGCCCAGTTCCAGCGTGGTGGCGGTCTGATTCTGCATCTTCATGGGCTGGTTGTTTACCGGCGCACTCCAGACCAACGACCACGGGTGCGGTGGCTCCACCGAGCGGCTGAGATTGCCGTAGACCTGAAGGTCCGGGCGAATGTCGTAGCGCAGACCCAGACGTGGTGCATAGTCCCAATCATGCTGGCTGACCTTGCCACCACTGGCCGGGTAAGTGACATCGCTTTCCCGACGGGTGTAGATCATTGCCAGACCCGTGGTCAGCCACAAGTTCGGGATCAGTTCCAGGTCATTACCGGCATGCAATACCGTGTCCGAACCCTGGTAGCTGAAGTCGCGTGTGCGTGCGCCGACCACATCGTTGACTCGCGAGAACTGCGAGGCGCCACTGTTGGGCAAGTGCTTGGTGGTTCGCCAGCCAAGGGTGGTCTTGCTCTCATGGCCGAACAGGGTGTCACGCCGGAAGTAGTTCAGCGTGCCGCTGACATCGGTGTAGGCTACCTTCAGGCGCATTGGTCCTTCTTTCGTGGCGCCCTCGCGCAGGTCCATCGGGTAGTCGTGATAGACCAGCCCGGCCTCCAGCCGCGAATCGTCATCGAGGAAGAAGGTGGTCTTGTTGCCCACCCAGGTGCTGCCGGGTTGCGGGCGGCTGTCGTTGCGCGACAGGTAGCTTGGGTTGGCGGCGCGTGGATCGTGCTTGATCTGCTCCTTGGTCAAACGCCCGGCCAGCTCGTTTTCGGTTTCCCGATAACGCAGGTAGAAGCGCGTTTCCAGGTTCGGGTTGAAGCGGTAGCCGACATTGGCGGCAATGCCTTTCGAGCTGCCGCTGCTGTGTTCCTGATAGCCGTCGTACTCCGAGTCGGTAAGGGCCACGTAGTAGTCGAGGTTGCCCAGCACCTGCCCGGAGCTGATCTGCCGGTGCTGGTAGCCGCGGCTGCCGGCCTCATAGCGCACCTGCAGCGGCGCGGCATCGTAGCCGGTGTGGGTCACGTAGTTGATGGCCCCGCCCAGGGCCAGCGAGCCCTGATCGAAACCGTTGGCCCCGCGCAGCACTTCGGCACGGCTCAGCCACAGGGGTTCGAACAGTTCGTAAGGCGTACCACCCGGGCCGGTCAGAGGCAGGCCGTCGAACATCGTGTAGACCCCGGAACCATGGGCACCCGGCGCACGGTTGATGCCCGAGCCGCGAATCGACAGCTTGATGCCATCATTACCCGCCGACTGCGCGAACACGCCGGGCTGGTAGGCCAGCACATCCTGGTTGCTGGCGACCCGGCCTTGCCCGACACGTTGCATGTCCACCAGGTTGGTGGCACCCGGCACTGCTCGCAGGCGTTCGCGGGCGTCGTCCAGTTCGCTTTGCTCCTCGTCGTTGATCAGTACCTGGCCCAGTTCGACGGCAGGCGCTGCCGTGGCTTGCTGGCTGACGGTGAAGAGGGCCAGCAGACCAAGGTAAGACGAGAGGGGTAAAACGGGACGCATCGTACAACTCCAGGCGATAGGCGGACGGGCAACGGCGTTGTGACGCGCGAAAAGCCGATCGAAGCACGGCGATAAGAAATTTTCCTGTGTAGTTCGTGTTGGACGGATGTGTAAGACGGTTCTTTACAAGTTGCATCGCTGGAGCAGGCACGGCTGGCGTCCGTAAGGTGGCTCCATAGGCGGCAGCACTCCGCGCTGCCCAATCTGGCGACTACTTGGGGAACTCAGTGATGGAAACCAACCTGCGACGGACACCTGAAAGCCATACCGATGCGCCGATTCACCTGACACCACGTGAACAGCAAGTGCTGTTGTGGTGCGCCTACGGCAAGACCTCATGGGAAATTGGTCAGATTCTGCAGTGCAAAGAGTCGACGGTGAACTTTCACATTTCCAACCTGCTGCGCAAGTTCGATGTTCCCACCCGCGTCGCAGCCGTCATCAAAGCCATCCGCTACGGCATGCTGGCCGAGTAAAGAGGAGCGACATGCGTGCAGAAATCATAACCCCGCAATCACGGACCGAGTCTTCGTTCAATGCCTCACGGTTTCCTGATTGTCACGACCCCTTCTGGCCGCGCATCGAACTGAGCGTGCTACGTGAACGCCTGCAGCTTGGCGAAGAGGTCAGTGAGGCTCGCCTTGCATTGGCCGTGCGCTGCGCCGCCATCGATGCCGCCAGGGAATTCGCAAGCTGGCGTATCGCATTGCGTCGCCGTGGTCACCGGCGGCTTGAAGAGGTGGCCGGGCATGCCAACGGCAGGGCGCTGTCAATCTGTTATCGGTACTTCATCGCGGCTGCGGTAAGGCGAGGCCTGCATGCCGGGCCGGCTGCTGGCGGAGGCACTGCACATGAATGAGCCCTACCTGATGGAGGCAGCCATTGCCGCCTTCTACGAATTGCTCGATACCGAGGGCCGGGCGTTGTTCGGTGCGCTATTGGGGGCGTTGCTGGTAAGCGCCGCCCGGGACCGCTTCATCATCGTTTCGCGCAGGCGCCTGTCTGGCCGCAAGCAGGTGCTGCTGGTGTTCCTGACCCTGGGGGTCGGTTATCTGTTCGAGCCGCTGCTGCACGCGTTGGCGCCAATGCTGTCCCGCGGCATGGCCGCGTTCGCAGCTGCGGTAGTGGTTATCCCGATTACCCTGAAGGTACTGGTCTGGCTGGACTCGGTGGACCTGCGCGAGCTCATCCAGCGCTGGCGCCGCCGGGGGGGCTGATTTTAGTGTGCCGCAGAGGCGTGTTTGGTCAGCTCCTGCAATTGCCGCTCGAGCTGACGGATACGTTGCTTGTCTTCGATGTAGAGCAGCACCGACTGGCGGTCTGAATGGGAAAGCTCGCACAACCGTCCGAGCAGGTCGTTCTGCCAGCTGTCCTGGCTTCCCACCGCACGGCTGTCATCGCGCTCACCTAGTAACAACCAATCCAGCGAACAGCCGTGCTGTCGGGCGAGATCTACGCAAAGTGAGTATGGAATGCTGTCGCGTACCTTCCAGCTGCTCAAGGTCTGCGGGCTGACTTTCAGCGCCCTTGCCAGCTGAACGTCCGTATCTGAGCCGGTCAGTAGCTTGAGGCGTGCCAGCACCGATGCGAACAAGTGGCTACTCATAACAAATATCCATGACTGGTTTAGCAACATTCCCTGGGCTTAAAATACTCTATATGAATATTTGCCATTTGATTTGAGGAGATATCTTGGCATGAGAAGTAATATGATGAAAAACCTTTCTAACACCGTAGCCGAAGCTCAAGCCAGTTGCGGGCTTTTCTTACAGCTTGGTGGGTCAAGCAACACGCGCAGGTGCCTTGCGTGAGTACCTACAAGCTTGTCTGCCCCCACTGCAACAGCCGGATGCGCATTCGCACCAGTGAAGGTCGGCATATATTCCTGCGCGTTGCCTACTTGCAATGTATCAATGAGGCCTGTGGCTGGTCGGTGAGGGCGGAATTTGAAATGACCCACGAACTTTCGCCCAGTGGCATGCCCAACCCGGAAGTGCATTTGCCTTCGGCTAGCAAGGAACTGCGCAAATCTGCTGTGCTGGCGCGCAATGAAGGCTCGCCGGATGGCCCAGGGCTGGGAAAACCCATCGAAGCGGCCACCAAACGCAGATAAAAAAACACCCCGCATGTGCGGGGTGTTTGTTTTTCAGCTGTGATCAGCCAAGCAGTTGCAGGCCAGCGTGCTGGACCATTTCCAGCAGTGGCTGCGGGTACACGCCCAGGACGAAGGCGAGAATGGCGATGGCCAGCAGCATCACGCCGCCGGTGCGCTGTTCCCACTTCAACGGGGCGTCGTGGCGACGCAGGTTTGGCTCGACCAGGTACAGGGTGACCATGACGCGCAGGTAGTAGTAGACACCGATGGCGCTACCGATCACCAGGGCACCGACCAACCACCACAGCTGCGACTCGACGCCGGTGGCGATGATGTAGAACTTGCCGATGAAGCCGGCGGTCAGCGGGATGCCCGCCAACGACAGCATCATCACGGTCAGTACTGCGGTCAGGTACGGGCGGCGCCAGAACAGGCCGCGGTACTCGTACAGCGCGTCGGCGTCACGGCCGCCGTAAGGCGAGGACATCAGGGTGATGACACCGAAGGCGCCAAGGCTGGTGATCACGTAGGTGACCAGGTACACGCCCATGGCTTCCAGGGCCAGGCCCTTGCTGGCGACCAGGGCGATGACAAGATAGCCGAAGTGGGCGATGGACGAGTAACCGAGCAGGCGCTTGAGGTTGCTCTGGGTCAGCGCCAGCAGGTTACCGATCAGGATCGATGCCACGGCGATCACGGCCAGGACAGTGCTCAGCACGCCGCTGCTGGCGGCAGGGGAGAGCATGAACAGGCGCACGACCACGGCGAACACGGCAACCTTGCTGGCGGTGGCCAGGAACGCTGCGACCGGCGCCGGGGCGCCTTCGTACACGTCCGGGGTCCACAGGTGGAACGGTACCAGCGACAGCTTGAAGGCCAGGCCGACCAGCATCATGCCCAGGCCCAGCTGGGCCAGCAGGCTTGGCATGCTGGTGGCGGCCAAGGCCTTGCCCAACTGGTCGAAGGTCAGGCTGCCAGCGTCGGCGTAGAGCAGGGCCATGCCGAACAGCAGGAAGGCGGAACCTGCGGCCGACAGCACCATGTACTTGATGCCGGCTTCCAGCGAACGCTTGTTGAAGAAGGCATATGCCACCAGGCCATAGACCGGTACCGACAGCAGCTCCAGGCCGATGAACAGGCCGGCCAGGTGATTGGCGCTGACCAGCACCAGGCCACCAAGGGCGGACATCAGCAGCAGCAGGTACAGCTCTTCACGGTTGCCCGGGAAGCCCTTGGAGCCTTCGCCGAGGTAGGCGTGGGCGAGGGTGACGCAAGCCAGCGTGGCGACCAGGATGATCGCCATGTAAAGGCAGGCGAACTTGTCGATGGTGACCAGCGAGGTCACCGCCAATGGCGCAACCTTCAGCGCCGGCAGGATCGACAGCAGGGCCAGGTTCAGGCCCACGGTGGACAGCAGGAAGGTCTGCGAGTGGTTGCGCTTCCAGGCGATCGCCAGCATCACCACCACCGTGGTGATGGTAGTGATCAGCATCGGCGCCAATGCGATGAAGTGTTGAGTGGTGAATTCCATAGCGCTCTTACCGGGCCGAAGCGAGTTGAGTGAAAGCGGAACCGAGCCACTGCTGCACACCACTCATGGTGGCGGCAGAGGTGTCGAGGAACGGCTGTGGATACACGCCCAGCAGGATCAGCAGCCCGGCAAGGCCGAGGACCATGATCAGCTCGCGACCGTCCATGCCGGCCAGCACGGTGTCGGCCTTGGCCGGGCCGAAGTAGGCGCGGTGGATCATGATCAGCGAGTACACCGAGCCGAACACCAGGCCGGTGGTGGCGATCACGGTGATCCACGGTACATGCACGAAGCTGCCGATCAGGATCAGGAACTCGCCGACGAAGTTGCCGGTGCCTGGCAGGCCCAGCGACGCCGCGGCGAAGAACAGGCTGATGGCCGGCAGGTAGGCGATGCGGTGCCACAGGCCGCCCATCTGGCGCATGTCACGGGTGTGCAGGCGCTCGTACAGCTGGCCGGACAGGATGAACAGCGCGGCAGCCGACAGGCCGTGGGCCAGCATCTGGATCACCGCGCCTTGCAGGGCTTGCTGGCTGCCGGAGTAGATACCGATCAGCACGAAGCCCATGTGCGAGACGCTGGAGAAGGCGATCAGGCGCTTGATGTCGGTCTGCGCGAAGGCCAGGAAGGCACCGTAGAAGATGCCGATCAGGCCCAGGGTCATGGCGATCGGCGCAAACTCGGCCGAGGCGTTCGGGAACAGCGGCAGGGCGAAGCGCAGCAGGCCGTAGGCCGCGGTCTTCAGCAAGATACCGGCCAGGTCCACGGAGCCTGCGGTCGGTGCCTGGGCGTGAGCGTCAGGCAGCCAGGAGTGGAACGGTACCACCGGCAACTTCACCGCGAAGGCGATGAAGAAGCCCAGCATCAGCAGGTACTCGGTACCGGCTGGCAGCTGTGCCTTGAGCAGGTCGCTGTAGTTGAAGGTGATCACGCCAGTGTTGCTGTAGTTGACCAGCACCAGGCCTAGGATCGCCACCAGCATGATCAGGCCGCTGGCCTGGGTGAAGATGAAGAACTTGGTCGCCGCGTAGATCCGGGTCTTCTTGCCGTCTGCCGAGCTGTGACCCCAGAGCGCGATGAGGAAGTACATCGGCACCAGCATCATTTCCCAGAAGAAGAAGAACAGGAACAGGTCCAGGGCCAGGAACACACCGACCACGCCGCCGAGGATCCACATCAGGTTGAGGTGGAAGAAGCCGACGTGGCGCTGGATCTCTTTCCAGGAGCACAGGACCGACAGCACGCCGAGCAGGCCGGTGAGCAGGATCATCAGCAGCGACAGGCCGTCGAGGGCCAGGTGGATGCTGATGCCGAAGCGCTGGATCCACTGGACTTTGTATTCCACCGCCCAGTGGGGTTCGGCGCCCGGGGCAGGGGCCAGGGTGTAGTCGCCGTGGGCCCACAGCCAGAGGCCGATGCCGAGCAGCAGGGACATGGTCAGCAGCGCGATCCAGCGCGGCAGGGTGGCGCCGAAGCGCTCACCCAGCCAGCACAGCAGGCCGCCGATGAAGGGGATCAGGATCAGCCAAGGCAAAATCATGACGGGTTGGTTTCCTTTCGCAGAGTCGCAAGGTTCGCAAAGTTCATGGTCATACCGCTGCCACTACCACAGCGCCGAGTACCAGCACTGCGCCAACGGCAATCGAAGCGGTGTACCAGCGCAGCTGGCCGGTCTCGGTCTTGCTCATGGCGACGTTGCCGCCGCGAGCCAGGCGAGGAATCAGGCCAATGCTGCGGTCAACCGGATCCTTGCGCAGGACGTGGCTGATCAGCAGGTAAGGTTTGACGAACAGCTTGTCGTAGATCCAGTCGAAGCCCCAGGCGGCGAACCACCAGGCCGACAGCACGCGACCGATGCCGCTGTTGGCCACGGCGCTGACGAAGCGGCGCTTGCCGAGGAACAGCAGGGCCGACAGCAGGATGCCAGCGATGGCGATGGCACCGGAGGTGATCTCCAACGCGTGCTTGGCTTCACCACCGGCATGGCCGGCGCTTTCCGGCAGCACACCGGCCAGTGGCGGGGTGATCCAGGCGCCGACGAAGGTCGACAGCACGATCAGCACGCCCAGCGGCAGCCAGTGGCTGATGCCGTGGCCAGCGTGGGCTTCGGTCTTGGCTTCGCCATGGAAGGCGATGAAGATCAGGCGGAAGGTGTACAGCGAGGTCATGAACGCGCCGACCAGGCCGGCGTACAGCAGGCCGGTGTTGCCGCTGGCGAAGGCTTCCCAGAGGATCTCGTCCTTGGAGTAGAAGCCCACGGTCACGATCGGCAGGGCTGCCAAGGCAGCGCCACCGACCACGAAGCTGGCGTAGGCCAGTGGCAGTTTCTTCCACAGGCCGCCCATCTTGAAGATGTTCTGCTCGTGGTGGCAGGCAACGATCACCGCACCGGAGGCAAGGAACAGCAGGGCCTTGAAGAAGGCGTGGGTCATCAGGTGGAAGATCGCCGCGTCCCAGGCGCCAACGCCCAGGGCCAGGAACATGTAGCCGATCTGGCTCATGGTCGAGTAGGCGAGGATACGCTTGATGTCGGTCTGTACCAGCGCGGCGAAGCCGGCCAGTACCAGGGTCACGCCACCCACCACACCCACCAGGTGCAGGATGTCCGGCGCCAGCAGGAACAGGCCGTTGGTACGGGCGATCAGGTACACGCCCGCGGTCACCATGGTTGCCGCGTGGATCAGTGCCGAAACCGGGGTCGGGCCTGCCATCGCATCGGCCAGCCAGGTCTGCAGCGGCAGCTGAGCCGACTTGCCGACCGCGCCACCGAGCAGCATCAGGGTTGCCAGTACCATCCAGGTGTCGCCAGCCTGGAACTTCTGCGGTGCCAGCACCAGCAGTTCCTGCACGTTCAGGGTACCCAGCTGAGCGAACAGGATGAACAGGCCGATGGCCATGAACACGTCGCCGATGCGGGTGACGATGAATGCCTTGAGTGCCGCGTTACCGTTGTTGCGGTTGCTGTAGTAGAAACCGATCAACAGGTACGAGCACAGGCCCACACCTTCCCAGCCGAAGTAGATGAACAGCAGGTTATCGCCGAGGATCAGGAACAGCATGCTGGCGATGAACAGGTTGGTGTACGAGAAGAAACGCGAGTAACCGGCTTCGCCACGCATGTACCAGGAGGCGAACAGGTGGATCAGGAAGCCGACACCGGTGACCACGCCGAGCATGGTGACCGACAGGCCGTCCAGGTACAGAGTGAAGTTCGGCGCGAAGCCGTCCACCGACATCCACTGCCACAGCAGCTGGCTGTACGCACCGCCCTCAGGCGGGGCGACGTTGAACTGCCAGATGACGTACGCGGCGGTGGCGGCCGACAGGCCCACCGAGCCGACGCCGATCAGGGCGGACAGGTTCTCCGAGAACCGCCCGCGCGAGAACGACAGCAGCAGGAAGCCGACGAGGGGGAAGACGAAAGTCAGGAAGAGAAGGTTCATCCGCGCATCTCACTGGCAGCATCGATGTCGAGAGTGTGGAAGCGGCGATACAGCTGCAGCAGGATCGCCAGGCCAATGCTGGCCTCGGCGGCTGCCAGGCTGATCACCAGAATGAACATCACCTGGCCGTCGGGCTGGACCCAACGGGCACCGGCGACGATAAACGCCAGGGCAGAGGCGTTCATCATGACTTCCAGGCTCATGAGCACGAAGAGGATGTTGCGGCGGACCATCAGGCCAACCAGACCTAAGCAGAACAGGATGCCGGCGACTGCCAGACCATGCTCGAGAGGGATAGCACCCATGATTTACTCCTTCGCCTCGTTGCGGCCCAGGTGGAAGGCGGTGACGGCTGCAGCCAGCAGCAGCATCGACGCCAGTTCGACCACCAGCAGGTACGGGCCGAACAGGCTGATACCCACTTCCTTAGGGCTGACAGTGGTACCGCTGATGGCCGCGCCGCTCGGCGAGACGAACAGCACGTACAGCAGCTCCAGCAGCAGCAGGGCGGCCAGGATCACCGGCCCCGCCCAGATGCCGGGCTTGAGCCAGCCCCGCTCCTGGGCGACCGAGGCCGGCCCGAGGTTGAGCATCATCACCACGAACACGAACAGCACCATGATGGCGCCGGCGTAGGCGATCACTTCCAGGGCGCCGGCGAACGGCGCACCCAGGGCGAAGAAGATCATCGCGACGGAAATCAGCGAGATGATCAAGTACAGCAAGGCGTGCACGGGGTTGGTGCCGGTCACCACCCGAAGGGTGGAGACCACGGCGATCCCGGATGCGAAGTAGAAAGCGAATTCCATCTTTCTGTCCTTATGGGAGCAAGCTCTTCACGTTGATCGGCTCGGCTTCGTTCTGTGCAGAGCCCTTCGGCTTGCCAGCGATCGCCATACCCGCAACACGGTAGAAGTTGTAGTCAGGGTTCTTGCCGGGGCCGGAGATCAGCAGATCTTCTTTCTCGTACACCAGGTCCTGACGCTTGAACTCGGCCATTTCGAAATCCGGAGTCAGCTGGATCGCGGTGGTCGGGCACGCTTCTTCACACAGGCCACAGAAGATGCAGCGCGAGAAGTTGATGCGGAAGAACTCCGGGTACCAGCGGCCGTCCTCGGTCTCGGCCTTCTGCAGCGAGATGCAGCCGACCGGGCAGGCCACCGCGCAGAGGTTGCACGCTACGCAGCGCTCCTCGCCATCGGGGTCGCGGGTGAGGACGATGCGGCCGCGGTAGCGCGGCGGCAGGTACACGGGTTCTTCGGGGTACTGCAGGGTGTCGCGCTTGCGGAACCCGTGGGAGAACACCATTGCCAGGCTGCGCAGCTGGGTGCCGGTGCCCTTAACGATGTCGCCGATATACTTGAACATGGGTCAAATCCTCACTGGGCCGCGACGGCTGGCGTGTTGTAGAGCACGATCGCAGCGGTCACCAGCAAATTGATCAGGGTCAGCGGCAGGCAGAACTTCCAGCTGAAGTCCATCACCTGGTCATAGCGTGGGCGCGGGATCGAGGCGCGCAGCAGGATGAACAGCATGATGAAGAACGCGGTCTTCAGGGCGAACCACGGGAACGACAGTTGCGGCAGGATGCCGAACGGGCCGTGCCAGCCGCCGAAGAACAGGGTCACCAGCAGCGCCGAGATGAGGATGATGCCGATGTACTCACCGACGAAGAACATGCCCCATTTCATGCCGGCATACTCGATGTGGTAGCCGTCGGCCAGTTCCTGTTCCGCTTCCGGCTGGTCGAACGGGTGACGGTGAGTCACGGCGACGCCAGCGATGAAGAAGGTGCAGAAGCCGAAGAACTGCGGAATGATGAACCACAGGTTCTGTGCCTGGTATTCAACGATGTCGCGCATGTTGAACGAACCCACCTGCACCACCACGCCCATCAGCGCCAGGCCCAGGAACACTTCGTACGACACGGTCTGTGCCGAGGCACGCAAGCTGCCCAGCAGGGCGTACTTGTTGTTCGACGACCAGCCGGCGAACAGCACCGCGTAGACCGACAGGCCGGCCATGGCGAAGAAGAACAGCAGGCCGATGTTCAGGTCGGCGACGCCCCACAGCGGGGTGATCGGGATCACGCAGAAGGCGATCAGCAGGGCACTCATGGCCACGACTGGTGCCAAGGTGAAGATCATGCGATCGACGAAGGGCGGGTTCCAGTCTTCCTTGAAGAACATCTTCAGCATGTCGGCAGCGATCTGGAACATGCCGAACGGGCCGACGCGGTTAGGACCGTAACGGTCCTGCCACCAGCCCAGCAGGCGCCGCTCGACGAAGCTGAGCAGCGCGCCGCAGACCACCACCGCGAGCAGGACCACGACGGCCCGGACCACGGTGAGGATCACATCGATCACTTCGGGGGTGAACCAGCTCATTGTGCTGCCTCCTGCAGACCTTCGACGGATGCACCGAAGATGGCCGGCGGGATGCCGGCCAGGCCTTTGGGCAGGGCAACCAGGCCAGCGCCCAGTTCTTCATTGATGCGCAGCGGCAGGCGCAGGGCCACACCGGCAACGTTCAGGCTCAGCAGGGCGCCGTCGTTGACACCCAGGCGGTCGGCTTCGGACTTGGCCAGGGCCACGTAGGCGGCCGGGATGCGCTCCTGCACCGGGGCGGCGCGCGAGGAGCTCTCTTCGCTGCCGAACAGGTGGAAGAACGGTACTGCAGTCCAGGTGCCACGGGCCGGGTTGAATGCGCCCGGGATGGCGTTGAACCAGTTCAGGCGATCGCCTTGCGGTTCGATCAGGCGCACGCCCGGGTCACCGGCACGCAGGTGGCCACCGACCTCGTCTTGGAACTTGTTCCAGGCCTGCGGCGAGTTCCAGCCCGGCGACCAGGCGAACGGCACCTGCTGGCGCGGTTCGGCCGACCCCGAGTAGCCTTCCATGGAGAAGGCGAACGCGGTGTCCTTGTCCTGCGGGGTACGCGGCTCGTGCACGCTGATGTTGGCGCGCATGGCGGTACGGCCGGAGTAGCGCAGCGGCTCACGGGCCAGTTTCATGCCCTTGATGCGGAACGCGGCGCTTGGTGCGGCATTGACGATGCCGGCCAGTTGCGGAGCGGCTTCGGCGCAGGCGCTGGTGACGTGGTCCAGCTGGGTCCAGTCGACCGGCTTGTTGAGCAGGGTGGCACGCAGGGCGTGCATCCAGCGCCAGCCTTCGTGAACCAGGATGCTGCTGTCCAGGTACTGCGGGTCGAACACCTGGAAGAAGCGCTGGGCGCGGCCTTCCTGGCTGACCAGGGTGCCGTCGCCTTCGGCGAAGGAGGCGGCCGGCAGCACCAGGTGGGCGCGGTCGACAGTGGCGGTCTTGGAGTGGTCGGCGACGATCACCACCTTGGCCGCGGCCAAGGCAGCATCGACCTTGGCGGCCGGTACGCGGGCGTACAGGTCGTTCTCCAGCACGACGATGGCGTCGGCCTTGCCGCTGATGACGGCGTCCAGTGCGGCATCCACCGACTCGCCACCCATCATGGCCATGCCGAGGCTGTTGGCCTCAGGCACCACCAGGCTCAGCGAACCGTTCTTCTCGCGCAGCTTCAGGGCCTTGGCGATGTTGGCGGCGGCTTCGATCAGCGCCGGGTCAGCCAGCGAGGTACCGGCAATCACCAGTGGGCGCTTGGCAGCGACCAGAGCATCGGCGATGCGCTGGGCCAGGGCCTTGGCTTCGTCGTCCAGGCCGGCGACTGCCGGTGCGCTCGGGTCGATGGCGTGGGCCACGGCGAAACCGATGCGGGCGAGGTCCGCCGGGGCGGCGTGCACGCATTCCTCGGCAACGTCGTCCAGCTTGGTTTCAGCCAGCGAGGCGATGAACAGCGGGTACAGCGCGTGCTGGCCGATGTTCTTCACGGCGGCGTCGAGCCACGGCTGAACCTTCATGGCTTCGGCCATGGCCTCGGCCTTGCCCTTGGTGGACTGGCGCACGGCCAGGGCAACGCGGGCAGCGGTCTGGGTCAGGTCTTCACCGAGCACGAACACGGCGTCGTGGTCTTCGATGTCGCGTAGGGTCGGCACTGGCAGCGGGCTGTTGTTCAGCACGTCCAGGGCCAGGCGCACGCGGGCCAGTTCGCCAGCTTCCATACCGGAGTAGAAGTAGTCGGCGCCGACCAGCTCACGCAGGCCGTAGTTGCTTTCGAGGCTGGCGCGTGGCGAGCCGATACCGACGATGGTGCGGCCGCGCAGCAGGTCGGCGGCCTTGTCCAGGGCAGCGTCCAGGCCCAGCTTGGTACCGTCGGCCAGGTGTGGCTGGCGTGGGCGGTCCTTGCGGTTGACGTAGCCGTAGCCGAAGCGGCCGCGGTCGCACAGGAAGTACTGGTTGACCGAACCGTTGAAGCGGTTCTCGATGCGACGCAGCTCGCCGTAGCGCTCGCCCGGGCTGATGTTGCAGCCGCTGGAGCAACCGTGGCAGATGCTCGGGGCGAACTGCATGTCCCACTTGCGGTTGTAGCGCTCGGAGTGGGTCTTGTCGGTGAACACGCCGGTCGGGCAGACCTCGGTCAGGTTGCCGGAAAACTCGCTCTCCAGCACGCCGTCTTCGACGCGGCCGAAGTACACGTTGTCGTGGGCGCCGTACACGCCCAGGTCGGTACCACCGGCATAGTCCTTGTAGTAGCGCACGCAGCGGTAGCAGGCGATGCAGCGGTTCATCTCATGGGCGATGAACGGGCCGAGGTCCTGGTTCTGGTGGGTACGCTTGGTGAAACGGTAGCGGCGCTCGTTGTGGCCGGTCATTACCGTCATGTCCTGCAGGTGGCAGTGACCGCCTTCCTCGCACACAGGGCAGTCGTGCGGGTGGTTGGTCATCAGCCATTCGACGACGCTGGCGCGGAACGCCTTGGACTCGTCATCGTCGATGGAAATCCAGGTGCCGTCGGAGGCAGGGGTCATGCAGGACATGACGATACGACCACGGGTGTCGTTCTCGTCGGTGTACTGCTTGACCGCACACTGCCGGCAGGCGCCGACGCTACCGAGCGCCGGGTGCCAGCAGAAATAAGGGATGTCGAGGCCGAGTGACAGACACGCCTGTAACAGGTTGTCCGCACCGTTGACTTCGAGCGCTTTGCCGTCTACGTGGATAGTGGCCATTGTTCAAAGTTCTTCGTTGGCCCGCGTGAGCGGGCGTGGCTAATGGAAATCGGTGAGCTTGCGACACGCCACGATCGACTCGGGCCTGCCGGCAAGCTGGCGAGTGGCACGGACCACCCGCCTAATCGTCTTGTTATGCGCCGACCACGATCGGCTTGGCCAAATTGGGGCGCAGGGTGTCTCCAGCAGACGCTTGCGCGACACCGGCCTCGAACTCGGACCGGAAGTACTTGATGGCACTGCCCAATGGCTCGACGGCACCCGGTGCGTGAGCACAGAAGGTACGGCCTGGGCCGAGGAAGTTGACCAAGCCCAGCAGCGTCTCGATGTCTTCGGCGCGGCCCTGGCCGTTCTCCAGCGCGCGCAGCATCTTCACGCTCCACGGCAGGCCGTCACGGCATGGGGTGCACCAGCCGCACGACTCGCGGGCAAAGAACTCTTCCATGTTGCGCAGCAGCGAGACCATGTTGACGCTGTCGTCGACCGCCATGGCCAAGCCGGTACCCATACGTGTGCCGACCTTGGCGATGCCACCGGCGTACATCTGTGCGTCGAGGTGCTCGGGCAGCAGGAAGCCGGTACCGGCGCCGCCTGGCTGCCAGCACTTGAGCTTGAAGCCGTCGCGCATGCCACCGGCGTAGTCTTCGAACAGCTCGCGAGCGGTGACGCCAAACGGCAGTTCCCACAGGCCCGGGTTCTTCACCTTGCCGGAGAAGCCCATCAGCTTGGTGCCGTGGTCTTCGCTGCCTTCACGGGCCAGCGACTTGTACCAGTCGTTGCCGTTGGCGACGATGGCCGGGACGTTGCACAGGGTTTCGACGTTGTTCACGCAAGTCGGCTTGCCCCAGACGCCAACGGCGGCAGGGAAGGGCGGCTTGGAGCGCGGGTTGGCGCGGCGGCCTTCCAGCGAGTTGATCAGTGCGGTTTCTTCACCGCAGATGTAGCGGCCGGCACCGGTGTGCACGAACAGCTCGAAATCAAAACCGCTGCCGAGGATGTTCTTGCCCAGCAGGCCGGCGGCCTTGGCTTCGTCGATGGCGCGGTTGAGGTTCTTCGCCGCGGTGGTGTATTCGCCACGCAGGAAGATGTAGCCACGGTAGGCCTTCAGGGCGCGGGCGCTGATCAGCATGCCCTCGACCAGCAGATGGGGCTGTTGCTCCATCAGCATGCGGTCCTTCCAGGTGTTCGGCTCCATTTCGTCCGCGTTGCACAGCAGGTAGCGGATGTTCATGGATTCGTCTTTGGGCATCAGGCCCCACTTCACGCCAGTGGGGAAGCCCGCGCCGCCACGGCCCTTGAGGCCGGAGTCCTTGACGCTCTGCACGATGTCGTCGGCGGACATCTGCGCCAGTGCCTTGCGGGCAGCGGCGTAGCCGTTCTTCGACTCGTACTCGGCCAGCCAGACCGGCTCGCCGTCATCACGCAGGCGCCAGGTCAGCGGGTGGGTTTCGGCCGTGCGCGCGATGCGGTTGGCCGGGCCGAAGGAAGTAATGGTCATACGTAACCCTCCAGCAGTTTGGAAACGCCAGCCGGCTGCACGTCACCGAAGGTGTCGTCGTCGATCATCAGCGCCGGGGCCTTGTCGCAGTTGCCCAGGCAGCACACCGGCAGCAGAGTGAAGCGGCCGTCGGCAGTGGTTTGACCGAGGCCGATGCCCAGCTCGCTCTGGATCTGGCTGACCACCGATTCGTGGCCGCCGATGTAGCAGACCATGCTGTCGCACACGCGGATGATGTGGCGGCCAACAGGCTGGCGGAAGATCTGGCTGTAGAAGGTGGCGACACCCTCGACGTCGCTGGCCGGGATGCCCAGCACTTCGCCGATGGCGTGGATGGCGCCGTCCGGCACCCAGCCACGTTCCTTCTGGACGATCTTCAGGGCTTCGATGGACGCCGCGCGCGGGTCCTCGTAGTGATGCATTTCGTGCTCGATGGCCGAGCGCTCGGTTTCGCTCAGGGCGAAACGGTCTGTCTGGATAAGCGTGCTGTTCATGCTTAGCGGTCCACGTCAGCCATAACGAAGTCGATACTGCCCAGGTACGCAATGAGGTCGGCGACCATGCTGCCTTTGATCACCGAAGGGATCTGCTGCAGGTGCGGGTAGCTCGGGGTACGGATCCGGGTGCGGTAGCTCATGGTGCCGCCATCGCTCGTCAGGTAGTAACTGTTGATGCCCTTGGTCGCCTCGATCATCTGGAATGACTCGTTGGCCGGCATGACCGGGCCCCACGAGACTTGCAGGAAGTGCGTGATCAGGGTCTCGATGTGCTGCAGGGTGCGCTCTTTCGGCGGCGGCGTGGTCAGCGGGTGGTCCGCCTTGTACGGGCCTTCCGGCATGTTGCGCAGGCACTGGTCGATGATGCGGATACTCTGGCGCATCTCCTCGACACGGACCATGCAGCGATCGTAGGCATCGCCGTTGTGGGCCAGCGGCACTTCGAACTCGAAGTTCTCGTAGCCGGAATAGGGGCGCGCTTTACGCAGGTCGAAGTCGCAACCGGTGGCACGCAGGCCGGCACCGGTGGTACCCCACTCCAGGGCTTCCTTGGTGTTGTACGCGGCAACGCCAATGGTACGGCCCTTGAGGATGCTGTTCTGCAGGGCGGCCTTGGTGTATTCGTCGAGGCGCTTGGGCAGCCATTCGACGAAGTCCTTGACCAGCTTGTCCCAACCGCGCGGCAGGTCGTGGGCGACGCCACCGATGCGGTACCAGGCCGGGTGCAGGCGGAAACCGGTGATCGCTTCAATCACGGTGTAGGCGCGCTGGCGGTCGGTGAAGGTGAAGAATACCGGGGTCATGGCGCCGACGTCCTGGATGTAGGTGCCCAGGAACAGCAGGTGGCTGGTGATACGGAAGAACTCGGCCAGCATGATGCGAATCACGTCGACCTTCTGCGGCACCTGGATGCCAGCCAGCTTCTCGACCGCGAGCACGTACGGCAGGTTGTTCATCACCCCGCCGAGGTAGTCGATACGGTCGGTGTAGGGGATGAAGCTGTGCCAGGACTGGCGCTCGGCCATTTTTTCGGCACCACGGTGGTGGTAGCCGATGTCCGGTACGCAGTCGACGATCTCTTCACCGTCCAGCTGCAGGACGATACGGAAGGCACCGTGGGCCGAAGGGTGGTTCGGGCCGAGGTTGAGGAACATGTAGTCCTCGTTGGCGCCCTGACGCTTCATGCCCCAGGCTTCCGGGTTGAAGCGCGCCGACTCCTCTTCAAGCTGCTGCTTGGCCAGGGTCAGGCTGTAGGGATCGAACTCGGTGGCACGGGCCGGGTAGTCCTTGCGCAGCGGGTGACCTTCCCAGGTCGGCGGCATCATGATGCGGCTCAGGTGCGGGTGGCCGGCAAAGTCGATGCCGAACATGTCCCAGACTTCCCGCTCGTACCAGTTGGCGTTTGGCCAGATGCCGGTCACGGTCGGCAGGTTCAGGTCGCCTTCGCTGAGCGACACCTTGATCATCACATCGCTGTTACGTTCGACCGACAGCAAGTGGTAGAAGACGCTGAAATCGGCAGCTGGCAGGCCGCGGCGCTGGGTGCGCAGGCGCTCGTCGACGCCGTGCAGGTCGTACAGCATGCTGTACGGTTTGGCCACGCCGCGCAGGAAGCTGAGCACTTCCTTGAGCTGGGCGCGCTTGACCCACAGCACGGGCATGCCGGTGCGGGTTTCCTGGGCGACGAATGCGTCGGCGCCAAAACGGTTGTGCAGTTCGACGACCACATCCTGGTCGTCAGCCTTGTAGGGCGGAATGAAAATAGCGTTGTCCGCTGTCATGGTCTCGGTCGCTTTGGGTCAGCGTTAAGAATGAAGCCAGGCCGCCGGCTCCATTGGGAGCTGGCGGCAGGTCGCTGGATCAGACTTCGTCGGGGCTGCGCAGGTTGGTTACCGCAATGCGCTGTTCGCGACGCAGGTCTTTCTGGGCTGGCATCTCGGCACGGTAGATGCCTTGATCACCAACCACCCAGGAAAGCGGGCGTCGTTCTTGGCCGATCGACTCCTGCAGCAGCATCAAGCCTTGCAGGAAAGCCTCAGGGCGTGGCGGGCAGCCAGGCACGTAGACGTCCACGGGGAGGAACTTGTCGACCCCCTGAACGACCGAGTAGATGTCGTACATGCCACCGGAGTTGGCGCACGAACCCATGGAGATGACCCACTTCGGCTCGAGCATCTGCTCGTACAGGCGCTGGATGATCGGCGCCATTTTGACGAAGCAGGTACCGGCGATGACCATGAAGTCGGCCTGACGCGGCGATGCCCGGATGACTTCGGCGCCGAAGCGGGCGATGTCGTGGGGCGCCGTGAAGGCCGTGGTCATTTCCACGTAGCAGCAGGACAGGCCGAAGTTATACGGCCAGAGGGAGTTCTTGCGACCCCAGTTGACCGCGCCACGCAGTACATCTTCGAGTTTCCCCATGTAGATGTTCTTGTGGACCTGGTCCTCGAGCAGCTGGTCGGTGACGGTTTCCCGATCACCTACCGGGTATTGCTCGTTGGGCGCATCCGGATCGATTCTGGTGAGATTGTATTGCATTGCCAAAGCCTCATTGTTTCAGCTTCGCTTGCCGCTTGCGGCGACCTTCGGGTGCCCAGTCAAGAGCTCCGACGCGCCATAGGTAGACAAGACCAGCCAACAGAATTGCTATGAAAACGAGTGCTTCGACGAATCCGGTCCAGCCGCTTTCGCGGACGGACACAGACCATGCATACAGGAAGAGGGCTTCGATATCGAAGATCACGAACAGCATCGCGACCAGATAGAATTTGGCGGACAGGCGCAGGCGGGCGCTGCCGACGGGCAGCATGCCGGATTCGAAGGGTTCGTTCTTGGCGCGGCCCCAGGCCTTGCTACCGAGCAGGCTGGAGAGACCGAGCATGAAGGCACACAGGCCGACGACACCCAAAAGGAAGATGGCAAAGCCCCAGTTGTGGGCGATGAGTCCTGCCGAATCGGACATGCTAGAGATCCTTATACAGAGACCCAGCTCTGCAGTCTGAAATAAGTAGAGCGGCGACGTGGTGTCGCAGGTGCAGTGACCAAATGTCGCAGCTGAATCAATCGGGCTGATTTTATGGGTAAACCCGATGCAAGTAAAATTTCCGTTGCAAATTTATTCGTAGGATTTAGAACAAAACCCGCGCCTAACTGGCTGAAAGCCTTGAGATTCGGGCATTGCATGCGGTTTTGTTAATTATGTTTCTTGCCAGTGGTAACGAATTACAATTTTAGTAATGATAATTAATAGCATTTGACCTGATCCCATCTAATTGGGCTTTTCTGCACCTTGTAAAGTTCATCTGCAGATCCCCCTACTTGTAAATGCGAAAGACTCGTGTTCTAGCAGCTTCCGATGCCGCGCGCACCGCTCTGGGTCAATACTTTATCGGTTGGGGCATGACGGACTGACGAAGCGATGGCCCACTGGCCAAGCCAGTAGGCGAGGATGATCAGGTACGGCGCGGCAGCGAACGGGCTGACGAAACGGTCGATGCCGATCAGGCTGTCGGAGAAAACGAACAGGCAGGCGCCCAATGCGGCAACACCGCCGCAGGCCAGCGAGCGCCAGAGCATGGCGCTGATGGCCAGTGCGTAAAGCGCGACCGGGGCCAGCAGCGGGCCAAGGCCGTGGTTGGCCAGCACGCTGAACAGGGTGATGCCGGTGATGGCGCTCAATAGCAGTGCGGGCAGGGCGGGGCGGATGGTCTTGCCGCAATAGGCACGCAGGTAGGCCAGGTGGGCGCAAAGGAACGCGGCCAGGCCGAACACGAAGAGGTCGGCTGGGATGGCCAGGAGGATGTCGCCCAGTACCGAGAACGCCAGGCCGATGGTGATCCAGCGGCGATAGGGTGTCACGGGGGCGGTGTATAGCCAGGCCATCAATGTCATGACCGGGATGGGCTTGGCCAACAGGCCGAGCAGCGCGTTGTCGCTGGCCACTGCATATAGATAGAGGGCGGCGGCGGCCAGGGCGAGCATCATCAGGTGGCTTGGACGGGGCATGGGCGGGCCTTGCTGCTGGGCTGCCACAAGCATAGCTCTGATCCTGGGTTTTGCGTCGGCCTGTATTTGCCCTGCGAAGAGGCCGGTACAGATAAAAGAAAGGCCCGGGGCTTTCGCAAGCCACGGGCCTCTGTCAGTAACCCACTATCAGTGGAACTGCTCTTCCTCGGTCGAACCGGTCAGTGCAGTCACCGACGAAGCGCCACCCTGGATCACGGTGGTCATGTCGTCGAAGTAGCCGGTGCCGACTTCCTGCTGGTGCGCCACGAAGGTGTAGCCCTTGCTGGCGTCGGCGAATTCCTGCTCCTGCAGCTTCACGTAGGCAGTCATGTCGTTGCGGGCGTAGTCGTGCGCCAGGTTGAACATGCCGTGCCACATGTTGTGGATACCTGCCAGGGTGATGAACTGGTGCTTGTAGCCCATGGCCGACAGCTCGCGCTGGAATTTGGCGATGGTCGCGTCGTCCAGGTTCTTCTTCCAGTTGAAGGAAGGCGAGCAGTTGTAGGACAGGATCTGGTCCGGATATTCCTTCTTGATGGCTTCGGCGAAGCGACGGGCTTCGTCCAGGTCCGGCTTGGCGGTCTCGCACCAGATCAGGTCGGCGTATGGGGCGTAGGCCAGGCCACGGGCGATGGCCTGGTCGAGGCCGGCACGCACCTTGTAGAAGCCTTCACGGGTACGCTCGCCGATCACGAATGGCTGGTCGTACGGGTCGCAGTCGCTGGTCAGCAGGTCGGCGGCGTTGGCGTCGGTACGGGCCAGGATGATGGTCGGCACGCCCGATACGTCGGCAGCCAGGCGCGCAGCCACCAGCTTCTGTACGGCTTCCTGGGTCGGTACCAATACCTTGCCACCCATGTGGCCGCATTTTTTCACCGAGGCCAGCTGGTCTTCGAAGTGCACGCCGGCGGCGCCCGCTTCGATCATGTTCTTCATCAGTTCGTAGGCGTTCAGCACGCCGCCGAAACCGGCTTCGGCGTCGGCCACGATCGGCGCGAAGTAGTCGATGTAGCCGTCGTCACCGGGGTTCTTGCCGGCTTTCCACTGGATCTGGTCGGCGCGGCGGAACGCGTTGTTGATGCGCTTGACCACGGTCGGTACCGAGTCGACCGGGTACAGCGACTGGTCAGGGTACATGGACTCGGCCGAGTTGTTGTCGGCGGCAACCTGCCAGCCAGACAGGTAGATGGCCTGGATGCCGGCCTTGACCTGCTGCACTGCCTGGCCGCCGGTCAGGGCGCCCATGCAGTTGACGAAATCTTTTTCTGGGCGGAAGGATGGGTGGGCACCTTCGGTGACCAGCTTCCACAGTTTTTCTGCACCCTGGCGGGCAAAGGTGTGCTCAGGTTGCACGGAGCCACGCAGGCGAACGACATCGGCGGCGGTGTAGGTACGGGTCACGCCTTTCCAGCGCGGGTTCTCGGCCCAGTCTTTCTCGAGGGCTGCAATTTGCTGTTCGCGTGTCAGTGCCATGGAAATAAACCTCGTCGCATCGATCTTGGGTTAATTGTGCTGATGCTCGGGGCTGATCAGGGACCTGGCGGCTGTCCTGTCCGGAGGAGTGCGGCGGCGAACGCGAAGGCTCGAAGGGGAAGGAGGTGCAGGTCAGGCGCAGGTGTGCTCCGGCAGGTCGGCTCGTGGTTGCCTTGCTGCGGTGCTACGCGATTGCCATTACTGCGGTGATTCGCTTCCGTCCCTCGGGACAACTTCTTCGTTGCAGTCGCAATCCCGTCGAACCGCCTTGTGGGCCGTATAGACACGAGGTGCCTCCAGGGGTGGCAGGAGTACGCCTCGAAGGCCCTTGCCAGGGCCCCTGATTAGCGGGAGCGAGGCCATCATGCCTTTGGGAAAAAGACCCTGTCAACGGTTTTGTAGTGCTTTTTTCTACTTACTACATCTTTGGTCTAGTGCGACCTGGCGGTCAGTTTCAAGGCCTTTGGTCGAGGCCTTGAATTGCCTGGGTTCAGTCCAGAAGGTCGACTTTGACGCGCAAAGTCATGTTTTCACCCCGTTGCGTGCTGTAAGTGCGGCTTGACGGGTTGCGATCGGCTTGGCTCTGCTGGTTGTAGCCGGCCAGAGTGATCCACTCGCCGAGCCTCCCGCTGATTGTCGTGTCGGTACTTTGCACTTTCACTACATCGGCACGTTCCTGGCTCATTCGGTCATCATTGGTGCTTATTTGCAGACGAACCGTATCGCCGCTCAGGCTCGGCGTGACGTAGAAACCCTGGGTCACATTGCGGTATTCGGTGTTGCTCTGGATGCGCCCGTAGCCGTCGGTGCTGGTGCTGGTGATCGGGATGCTCTGGCCAATCTGGATCAGCGCGGGTTGGCCTTCGCTGGCCTGGATTTGCTGCAAACCGCCGTTGCGGTTGCTGGTGCCGTAGCGGATGACCTGGCCATTGCCGCGGTTGTCCTGATAGTTGCTGTCATTGTTGTCGACGCTGATCAGCAGGCGTTTGGGGGCTGTGTCCAGCTGTTGCAGCAGGGCGCGCAGGTCGTCGATGCGTTCGGGGCTGGCATTGACGATCAGCTTGTTCTCGAAGGCGCTGACCGTGCCGTCGCGGCCGATCAAGGCCTGGGCGGCAGGCAGCAGTTCGGCGCTGCTGCGATGCTGCAGGGGCACCACCTCGGTGGCGGCCTGGGCGGTGAGGCTGGCGGCCAGCAACAGGGCAGTGATGAGGGGGCGTAGCGGCATGTCCATGATCTCCGCAGGTGGAATCAACATGATGGCAAATTTGTCAGGAGTTTGTCGTGCTACGGCCTTTATCCTCAATTATCCGGCGAACTATAAATTATAGTCCGACGGATATTTGAGGATAAAAGCCGGGGCTCGCGGTGGCCGCTGTCAGACAAATTCCGTAACATCGCGCCCCTTGTTTTTCCGTACCGTCCGCCCGGACCGCACCACAGGATGCCCATGAAACCCGCCCGACTACGCGCCGACCTGCTCGCCGGCCTGACCACTTCGTTCGCCCTGGTGCCCGAGTGCATCGCCTTCGCCCTGGTAGCCCACCTCAACCCTTTGATGGGCCTGTATGGCGCCTTCATCATCTGCACCCTGACGGCGTTGTTCGGCGGCCGTCCGGGGATGATCTCCGGTGCCGCAGGCTCCATGGCGGTGGTGATCGTCGCGCTGGTGGTGCAGCACGGTGTGCAATACCTGCTGGCCACGGTGCTGCTGGGTGGGGTGGTGATGATCCTGTTCGGCCTGCTGCGCCTGGGCAAGCTGGTGCGGCTGGTGCCGTACCCGGTGATGCTCGGCTTCGTCAACGGGCTGGCGATCGTCATCGCCATGGCCCAGCTCGAGCACTTCAAGGACGGTGAGCACTGGCTCAGCGGCGCACCGCTGTACCTGATGATCGGCCTGGTGGCGCTGACCATGCTGGTGGTCTACGTGCTGCCGAAGCTGACCCGTGCGGTGCCGCCGGCACTGGTGGCGATCCTCGGGGTTGGCGTGGCGGTGTACCTGCTTGACCTGCCGACGCGCACCCTCGGCGACTTGGCGCACATCGCCGGTGGCCTGCCGCAGCTGGCCCTGCCGCAGGTGCCGTGGAACCTGGAAACCCTGAAGATCATCGCCCCTTACGCGGTGCTGATGGCCATGGTCGGTCTGCTGGAAACCCTGCTGACCCTTAACCTGACCGATGAAATCACCGAGAGCCGTGGCTACCCGGACCGCGAATGCGTGGCCTTGGGTGCGGCCAACATGGTCTCCGGCCTGTGCGGTGGCATGGGTGGCTGCGCGATGATCGGCCAGACCGTGATCAACCTCAGCTCCAACGGCCGTGGTCGGTTGTCGGGCGTGGCGGCCGGGGTGATGATCCTGCTGTTCGTGCTGTTCCTGTCGCCGCTGATCGAGCGCATTCCACTGGCGGCGCTGGTCGGGGTGATGTTTGTGGTGGCCCAGCAGACCTTTGCCTGGGCCTCGCTGCGGGTGCTGCACAAGGTGCCGGTGAGCGATGTGCTGGCGATCATCGCGGTGACCGTGGTGACGGTGTTCACTGACCTGGCTATGGCGGTGCTGTTCGGCATCGTCATCGCGGCAGTGAACTTTGCCTGGCAGCACGCCCGCGAGCTGTATGCCGACAGCCACGAGGACGGGGAAGGGGGCAAGCATTACCAGGTGCATGGCACGCTGTTCTTTGCCTCTACCACGCCGTTTCTCAACCAGTTCGACCCCGCCAATGACCCGGCCAAGGTCACCCTCGATTGCCAGCACCTGAGCTTTGTCGATTATTCGGCGATTGCGGCGTTGAAGACTCTGCGTGAGCGTTATGCCAAGGCCGGCAAGCACCTGCGGGTGGTGCATCTGTCGGAGCGCTGCAAGAAGCTGCTGAAGCGGGCTGGCGAGCAGCACTGAAGGTGGTTGCTGCCTGTACCGGCCTCTTCGCGGGACAAGCCCGCTCCTATAAGGCGACGCAATACCTGTAGGAGCGGGCTTGTCCCGCGAAGAGGCCGGTACAGGAAAAATGCTTACTCCCCGCGGTTCTTCTTGACGATGGCATCGGCAATGCTCGCCGGTGCCTCGGCATAGCGGGTGAACTCCATCGAAAAACTCGCCCGCCCCTGGGTCATCGAGCGCATCGAAGTGGCATAGCCGAACATCTCGCCCAACGGTACCTCGGCGCGAATCACCTTGCCCGCCGGAGTCTCGTCGCCATCCTGAATCATCCCCCGACGCCGGCTCAAGTCGCCGAGGATATCGCCCTGATACTCCTCCGGCGTCACCACCTCGACCTTCATCACCGGCTCCAGCAACACTGCGCCGCCTTTCTGCGACAGCTGCTTGGTGGCCATGGAGGCTGCGATCTTGTAAGCCATCTCGTTGGAGTCGACGTCGTGGTACGAGCCGTCGAACACCGCCGCCTTCAGGTTGATCAGCGGGTAACCGGCCAGTACGCCGTTCTTCATCTGCTCTTCGATGCCTTTCTGGATCGCCGGGATGTACTCGCGTGGCACCACGCCGCCGACGATCTCGTTGATGAACTCAAGGCCTTCCTTGCCTTCATCGCCGGGGGCGAAACGGATCCAGCAGTGGCCATACTGGCCGCGCCCGCCGGACTGGCGAACGAAGCGGCCTTCGATTTCGCAGGTATTGCGGATCTTTTCGCGGTAGGCCACCTGCGGCTTGCCGATGTTGGCGTCGACGTTGAACTCGCGTTTCATGCGGTCGACGATGATGTCCAGGTGCAGTTCGCCCATGCCGGAGATGATGGTCTGGCCGGTTTCTTCATCGGTGCGCACGCGGAACGACGGGTCTTCCTGGGCCAGCTTGCCCAGAGCGATACCCATCTTCTCCTGGTCGCCCTTGGTCTTCGGTTCCACCGCCACCGAGATCACTGGGTCGGGGAAGTCCATGCGTTCGAGGATGATCGGCTTGTCCATGTCGCACAAGGTGTCGCCGGTGGTGACGTCCTTCATGCCGATCAGCGCGGCAATGTCACCGGCACACACGTCCTTGATCTCGGCGCGCTGGTTGGCGTGCATCTGCACCATGCGGCCGATGCGTTCCTTCTTGCCTTTTACCGAATTGAGCACGGCGTTGCCTGAACTGAGCACGCCGGAATACACCCGGGCAAAGGTCAGGGTGCCGACGAAGGGGTCGGTGGCGATCTTGAAGGCCAGGGCAGAGAAGGGCTCTTTATCGTCGGCGTGACGCTCCAGGTGCTTTTCTTCGTCGTCCGGGTCGGTACCCTTGATCGCCGGGATTTCCGAAGGCGCGGGCAGGTAGTCGATCACCGCGTCGAGCATCAGCGGCACGCCCTTGTTCTTGAACGACGAGCCGAGAATGGTCGGGACAATTTCATTGGCGATGGTGCGCTGGCGCAAGGCAGCCTTGATTTCATCGACGCTCAGCTCCTCGCCTTCGAGAAACTTCATGGTCAGCTCATCATTGGCTTCGGCGGCAGCCTCGATCATATGTGCTCGCCATTCGTCGGCCAGCGCCTGCAGCTCGGCGGGAATGGCTTCTTCGCGGTAGCTGGTGCCCTGGTCGTTGTCGTTCCAGTAGATCGCCTTCATCTTCACCAAATCGATCTGGCCGATGAAGTTCTCCTCGCTGCCGATGGCCAGCTGGATCGGCACCGGGTGGTGGCCCAGGCGCTGGTCGATCTGTTTGACCACCCTCAGGAAGTCGGCGCCCTGGCGGTCCATCTTGTTGATGTAGGCCAGGCGCGGCACATGGTACTTGTTGGCCTGGCGCCAGACCGTCTCCGATTGCGGCTCGACGCCGTCGGCGCCGCTGAACACCACCACCGCGCCATCGAGCACGCGCAGCGAGCGCTCCACCTCGATGGTGAAATCGACGTGGCCGGGGGTGTCGATGATGTTGAAGCGGTACTTGTGCTCGAACTGTTTGGTCGAGCCTTGCCAGAAGGCCGTGGTCGCCGCCGAAGTGATGGTGATGCCGCGTTCCTGCTCCTGGGCCATCCAGTCCATGGTCGCGGCGCCATCGTGCACCTCGCCCATCTTGTGGTTGACCCCGGTGTAGAACAGGATGCGCTCGGTGGTCGTGGTCTTGCCAGCGTCCACGTGGGCGACGATGCCGATATTGCGGTACAGCTCGATGGGCGTTGTACGGGCCATGGCGGACTACCTGCGGATGGGCGGATTCCCCCACGGTAGCAGAGCGGAGGAATCCTGCCTGACCGCCGGGCCGTCAGTCGGCCTGGGCTTGCAGCATCCATTGGCCATCGATTTCGCGGGCCAGGCCGCTGGCTGGCAGCAGGGCCAGCAGGCGTTGGTGCAGGGCGCCTTCGGTGAAGGTCTTGAGGGTGGTGAGGTCCAGGGCACCGATCAGGCTGAGGTCGGCCTTGGTGTACGACAGCCAGGCCTTTTTCAGCACCTGGGCGACGTCGCTGCCGGCGGTGCTGGCGAAGCGGCGGTGCCACGGGCGGCCTTCGAAGGTGAAGTTGTGTGCGTGGCTGTAGGTGCTTTCGTCGCTGCCTTCAGCGCAGCGGTGGCAGCGGCACGGGCCTTCGCCAAAGGCGTTGCGCAGGTAGTTGTTGAAATCCACGACGGGCTTGAGGGTCAGGCGTTTGTCGACCTCGAACAGGTCGGCGATCAGGGGTTCTTCGGCGCTCACTCAGGTGTCCTCGTGTGGTGTGGCGTGCATCGGCGGGCACCCTAACAGATCGGGGCAGCTTTTGCAGGCCTGGCCTCTTCCGCGTACTCTACGCGCCCATCTACCCAGACACCCTTTTGAGGTAACCCCGCTTGAGCACCAAGTACCCATACACCGCCACCGTCACCATCAGCGCCGAAGACCGCGGCGGTGACACAGAAGCCTCGGAAAACCCGGGCATGCGCGTCGGTCTGGAAGCGGTGACCGAAACCCTGAAGAAGGTGCATTTTGTCGGTACCCTCGCGGCCCCCGAGAAAACCGCCACGCACATCTGCGTGACCTTGGAGAACGGCCTGACCTACTACGGCCCGATCGTCAACGGCCACGCCGAACTCGAAGGCGGCTGGATCGCCTTTGAGTCCGACATGCTCACCCCTGAAGAACTGGGCCTGTAAGGCTCAGCTCAGTTCAGCCAGGCACTGCTCGAGGATATCCAGCCCTTCCTCGAGCACCTCGGCCTCGATGGTCAGGGGTGCCAGCAGGCGAATGATGTGCCGCGCCTTGCCGCTGGGCATCAGCAGCAGTCCCTTGGCCCGCGCCGTTTCCATCACCTTGGCCAGCTGGGCTGGCGCTGGGCTGCCGTCGGCATTGACGAACTCGATGCCGCGCATGGCGCCGGTACCGGTCAGGCGGCCGATGTAAGGGCTCAGCTTCGAGGCCTTCCAGCGGGCGTGGCGGCCAACGATCGCCTGTTCCTGGCGCTCACCCCAGGTAGCGACGTTCTCGTCGGTCATCTGTGCCAGGCTCGCCAGCGCCGCCGCGCAGGCGATCGGGTTGCCCGAATAGGTGCCCCCCAGACCGCCCTTGGGCAGTGCCGCCATCAGGTCCTGACGCCCGACCACTGCGCCCAGCGGCATGCCGCCGGCGATGCTCTTGGCCAGCAGCAGCAGGTCCGGTTCAAGCCCTAAGCGCGGGAAGGCGAAGCGCTGGCCGGTACGGCCGAAGCCGGACTGGATCTCGTCGATGATGATCAGGATCCCGCGCTCGTCGCAAAAGCGCCGCAGCGCCTGGGCAAACTCTGGGTCAAGGGCGAGGAAGCCGCCTTCGCCTTGTACCGGCTCGAAGATGAACGCCGCCACGTCCTCCACCGCCAACTCGACGCTGAACAGGCGGTCCATGGCCATGAGCGCCTGCTCGCAAGTCACGCCGGTATCGGCGCTAGGGTAGGGCAGGTGGTACACCGGCCCCGGCAGTTCGCCGACCCGCTGCTTGTAGGGCGCGACCTTGCCGTTGAGGTTCAGGGTGGCCAGGGTGCGGCCGTGGAAGCCGCCGTCGAAGGCGATGATGGCGCGTTTGCCAGTGGCGGCGCGGGCAACTTTCAGGGCGTTTTCCGCCGCTTCTGCGCCACTGTTGGTGAGCATGCCGGCCAGCGGGTAGCTGACCGGGACAAATTGGCGCAGGCGCTCCATCAATTCCAGGTACGGGCCATGGGGCGCAGCGTTGAATGCATAGTGGGTCAGGCGGCTGGCCTGGGCCTGGATCGCCTCGACCACGGCCGGATTGCAGTGGCCCAGGTTGAGCACGCCGATACCGCCGACAAAGTCGATGTAACGTTTGCCGTCGGTATCCCAGACTTCGGCATTACGGCCATGGGAAAGTGTGATCGGATGAACGATGGCAATGGATTGGCTGATACTTTCCAGATTCATGGGCGCGCGGACCTTGTTCGAGTTTCTTAATATCCAAGCGCGCCGCAGTATTATTCCGCAAACGAATTATTCGATTGCGGTCATTCCTTGGATTCGCAAACTTCACCGATCACCCTCAGCCACCCGCTCACGAATCCACTGCACGAAGGCCTTGACCTTGGGCACTTCGGCGGCGTGTTCGGCGTGGGCGATGAAATGCCGGCCATTGCTCGCCACCGGGTGGTCCCAGGCCACAACCAGCTTGCCTTCGCTCAGTTCTTCAGCCACCAGGTACCGCGGAATCAGGGCAATGCCGCAGCCGGCGATGGCTGCGCGGATGCACAGGTAGAACGTGTCGAAGCGCGGCCCGTGGTAGCTGTTCTGGCTGTGCAAGCCCAACCCCAAAAACCACTCATGCCAGGCCTCCGGCCGTGATGCGCATTGCAGCAGCCGGTGTTCGGTGAGCGCTTCGGCGCTGTCGAAGCGGTGCCGGGCCAGCAGCTCGGGTGCGCACACCGGCACCACCTCCTCGCTGAACAGCTCGATGCAGGTGGCCCCCGGCCAGGTGCCCTGGCCGAAGAAGAAGGCAATATCGGCCTTGGCCTGCACCAGGTCGAACGGCTCCAGCTCGTTGCGGATGTCCAGGTGGATGCGCGGGTGGCGGTCGCCGAAGCCCTTGAGCCTGGGCACCAGCCAGCGCGCGCCGAAGGTTGGCTGGGTGGCGATGCGCAGCACCTCGGTCTCGTCACCGTAGCTCAGGATGTAGCGGCTGGAGATGTCGATCTGGGTGAGGATCTTGTTCACTTCGGTGAGGTACAGCGCGCCGGCCGGGGTCAGGTGCAGGCGCCGGCGGATGCGCTGGAACAGCGAGTGCGACAGCATGTCCTCGAGCTGCGCGACCTGCTTGCTGACGGCGCTCTGGGTCAGGTGCAGCTCCTGTGCCGCACGGGTGAAGCTCAGGTGCCGGGCGGCGGCTTCGAAGCACTGCAGGGCGGTGGTCGAGGGCATCAGGCGTTTGGACATGGCAGGCGCGTACCGAGCAAAAAAGGATGAAGTTCATTCCGTATTGGAATCATGTGCTTCGAAAAGGTCGTTTGTTGACCTCGGCCTATAGATTAATACTGACCTCGATCAACGATTACAACCGGTACGGCGAAGAGGAGGTAAGGGCGCGACCGGAGACATAAAACAACAACAACGAGCAATACGACCTACCCGACTTCTGCTCCAACTTTTCAGCCGACGACAGCACTCAAGCCGCACGCCGGCCGACCCATTCGAGGGTTCTTCATGGCTTCGCTACACAACAACAAACAGCGTTCCTTGCAGCACGGCCTGACCTCGCGTCAGGTGTCCATGATTTCCATTGCCGGCATCATCGGTGCCGGCCTGTTCATCGGTTCTTCCAACGCCATCGCGACGGCGGGCCCGGCCATCCTCATCTCCTACGCCATGACCGGCCTGCTGGTGCTGCTGGTGATGCGCATGCTGGGCGAAATGGCCATCGCCAACCCCAACAGCGGCTCGTTCTCCACCTACGCCTCGGAGGCCATCGGCCCCTGGGCAGGCTTCACCATCGGCTGGCTGTACTGGTGGTTCTGGGTGCTGATCATTCCCGTCGAGGCCATCGCCGGCGCGGACATCCTGCATGCCTACTTCCCGGGCGTGCCATCCTGGCTGTTCGCCTTCCTGATCATGGTCGTGCTGTCGGGCAGCAACCTGGTCAGCGTGAAGAACTTCGGTGCGTTCGAATACTGGTTCGCGCTGGTCAAGGTGGTCGCGATCATCGCCTTCATCGGCGTCTGCAGCCTGGCCGTGTTCGGCTTCTGGCCGCTGGCTGAGGTGTCCGGCATCAGCCGCCTGTGGGACAACGGCGGGTTCATGCCCAACGGTTTCGGCACCGTGCTCGGTGGCGTGCTGATCACCATCTTCTCGTTCTTCGGCGCGGAGATCGTCACCATCGCCGCCGACGAGACCGCCAACCCGAAAGACAAGATCCGCCGTGCCACCAACCTTGTGGTGTACCGCATCGCGATCTTCTACCTGGCGTCGATCTTCCTGGTGGTGTCGCTGGTGGCCTGGAATGACCCAAGCCTGAAAGCGGTAGGCTCGTTCCAGCGCGTGCTGGAAGTGCTCAACGTGCCGGGTGCCAAGTTGCTGGTCGACCTGGTGGTGCTGGTGGCCGTGACCAGCTGCATGAACTCCGGCCTGTACACCGCTTCGCGGATGCTCTATTCGCTGGGTGCCCGTGGCCAGGCGCTGAGCATGACCAAGCGCATTTCCGGTGCTGGCGTGCCGACCGTGGCGGTGATCCTCTCGACGCTGGCAGGCTTCGTCGGTTGCTTCGTCAACTATGTACTGCCGGGCAAGGTCTTCGGTTTCCTGCTGTCCACCACTGGAGCCATCGCCTTGCTGGTGTACCTGGTGATCGCCGTGTCGCAACTGCGCATGCGGGCCCGTGCCGAGCGTGAAGGGCGGCCGCTGGAGCTGAAGATGTGGCTGTTCCCGTGGCTGACCTGGCTGGTGATCGGCACCATCGTCATGGTCCTGGGTTACATGCTGTTCAGCGATGCCTACCGCTACGAGACGCTGATGACTGCGGGCGTGACCCTGTTCATCCTGTTGGTGTCGCTGACCCAGAAGGGCGGCAAGGCTGTTGCCCAGCCGGCTTGAGGTTTCTGCTTTAATGAGGGGCGTTTCGCGCCCCCATTCCAACAAGCACAGGCAGCGTATGAACGACCCGATTCTTTCCCTCCAGGCCCTTGCCGCCCCCGAAGGCACCTGCTTCGGCTGCGGCTGTTCCCACCCCTCTGGCCTGCACCTGCAAAGCCACTGGGATGCCGACGGCATCCACCTGTTGTGCCGGCACTCACCCGACAGCGCTTACATCGGCTGGCCCGGCCTGGTCTATGGCGGCCTGCTGGCCATGCTGGTCGACTGCCATTCCAACTGGACCGCCATGGCTTACCACTACCGCGCCGAAGGCCGCGAAGCGGGCAGCCTGCCGCGCATCGATTGTGTGACCGGCAGCCTCGGGTTGAACTACCTCAAGCCTACCCCGATGGGCGTGGAGCTGCTGCTCAAGGCACGCGTGGAAGGTGAGGTCGGGCGCAAGACCCGAGTCATCTGCGAGGTCTGGGCTGGCGATGTGCTGACGGTCAGCGCCGACTCGGTGTTCGTGCGGGTGGACACCGAAAAGCTCAAACTCAAGGCCCACGGTCAGGCCAGCTGATCAACGGCGGGTGATGGTCAGTCAGCCGGGATGTCTCTAGAGTGACAGGTTCCTATTCAAGCCCAAGGTTGACCATGACCGATCTGAGCGCTTTCCCCATCACCCGTAAATGGCCCGCGAAGCATCCCGAGCGCCTGCAGCTGTACTCGCTGCCCACGCCCAACGGCGTCAAGGTGTCGATCATGCTGGAGGAGATCGGCCTGGCCTACGAGCCGCACAAGGTCAGCTTCGACAACGATGACCAGCTGAGCCAGGAGTTCATCTCGCTGAGTGCCAACAACAAGATCCCGGCGATCCTCGACCCCAACGGCCCGGGCGGTCAGCCGCTGCCGCTGTTCGAGTCGGGGGCGATCCTGCAGTACCTGGCGGAAAAGAGCGGGCAGCTGCTGAGCCAGGAGCCGGCCCAGCGTTACCAGACCCTGCAGTGGCTGATGTTCCAGATGGGCGGCATCGGGCCGATGTTCGGCCAGGTCGGCTTCTTCCATTTCTTTGCTGGCAAGGAATACGAAGACAAGCGCCCGCGCGACCGTTACGTCAACGAATCGAAGCGCCTGCTGGGCGTGCTGGACCGGCACCTGAAAGGGCGTGAATGGATGGTCGATGAATACAGCATCGCCGACATAGCCATCTTCCCCTGGGTGCGCAACCTGGTGGAGCGCTATAACGCCCGCGAGCTTGTGGGCTTCGATGAGTTCAAGGAAGTGCAGCGGGTGCTGGCGAAATTCCTTGAGCGGCCAGCGGTGCAGCGTGGCCTGAAAATCCCCGCCTGATCAGAAAATCTGGCTCAGCAGCCAGTACAGGCTCCCGGCCAACAGCATCGCCGCCGGCAGGGTCAGCACCCAGGCCATCAGCAGGTTGATCAGCGTGCGTTTCTGGATCCCCGAACCGTTGGCGACCATGGCACCGGCCACCCCCGAGCTCAGCACGTGGGTGGTCGACACCGGCAGCCCGAACATGTCCGCCGCACCGATGGTGCACATGGCGACCACTTCCGCCGAAGCCCCCTGGGCGTAGCTCATGTGGGTCTTGCCGATCTTCTCGCCCACTGTCACCACGATACGCTTCCAGCCGACCATGGTGCCCAGGCCCAAGGCGATGGCCACGGCCACCTTGACCCACAGCGGGATGTAGCGGGTGGCATCGTCCAACTGCGTCTTGAACAGCAGCACATGGCTGCGGGTGTCGGCGTCGAACGCCACCAGCTGTTTCTTCTCGATCAGGCGGATGGTTTCGCTGGCCAGGTACATGTCGTTACGCACGTTGGCCATGGCTTCGGCTGGCACGCGCTTCAGTGAACCATAGCCCTTGACCTGGTCACCGATCATGCTGGTCAGCGCGGCGAGTGCCGGTACCAGATGCGGGTTGGCCTTGGGCTCGGCGATGAACGCGGTCAGCGCCTGGCGCGGGTCGGCGGGGGCCGGCCCGGGCGCCGTGTTTAGCAGTGCCTGGCGGGTCACTTCGGCAACGGCGGAGAACTGCAGCGCCTGCTCGCTGGGCATGGTCTTGTTCAGGGCGTATGCCATCGGCAGGGTGCCGACCAGGATCAGCATGATCAGGCCCATGCCTTTCTGCCCGTCATTGGAGCCATGGGCAAACGATACGCCGGTGCAGGTCAGGATCAGAATGCCGCGGATCCACCACGGTGGTGGCGTGCGGCCTTCCGGCGCCTGGTACAGCTCCTTGCGCTTGACCAGCGCGCGCAGCGCAAGCAGCAACAAGGCGGCGCAGGCAAAGCCGATCAGCGGCGAGAACAGCAGGGCATAGCCGACCTTGCTGGCCTGGCCCCAGTCGACCCCGCTGGTGCCGTCGCGCCCGTGCATCAGCGCGTTGGCCACGCCGACACCGATGATCGAGCCGATCAGGGTGTGTGAAGAGGACGCTGGCAACCCCAGCCACCAAGTGCCGAGGTTCCAGATGATCGCCGCCAGCAGCAAGGCGAAGACCATGGCGAAGCCAGCCGAAGAACCGACCTGTAGAATCAGCTCGGCCGGCAGCAGGGCAATGATGCCGAACGCCACCGCGCCACTGGAAAGCAGCACACCCAGGAAGTTGCACAACCCGGACCAGACCACCGCCACCGGTGCCGGCAATGAGTGGGTATAGATCACCGTGGCCACTGCGTTGGCGGTGTCATGGAAGCCGTTGACGAATTCGAAGCCCAGGGCGATCAGCAGCGCCAGGCCCAGCAGCAGGAAGGGCGTGACGGTGGTAATCACCGTGCCGCTGGCGGCCACGTCCTGCTTGAGGTTCCAGGCGGTGTAGGCGATACCGGCCAGCAGCAGGCCGAAGAACAGCACGAGGGTGGCGCGCCCGGGTTTGTGCGAAAGCTGTGGGCGTGAATCGCTACGGGCCAGTGGCGGCTGGCTGGCCAGGGGCGGGGTTAGCATGGGGACTCCGATTGGCGTCGGCGAGGGTGGCTCTGAGCATAGAAACAATTCCTCGGCTGGACGTGACCTCGGTCAATGAATTACCTAGGCTCAAGACAGACGGTAAAGGCAGGAGAACCCCATGATTCGCTGCAAGCGCGTCTACGACGCGCCTGAGAAGGAAGATGGCCAGCGGGTGCTGGTCGACCGCCTGTGGCCGCGCAATAAACGCAAGGACCAGCTGCATGGCGAGTGGCTGCGCGAAGTGGCGCCATCCACTGATTTGCGCAAGGCGTTCAACCAGGGCGAGGTGGATTTCGCCGGGTTCACCCAGCGCTATCAGCAGGAACTGGCGGCGCACCCGGAGCACTGGTATCCGCTGTTGGACCTTGCGGCCAAAGGCAACCTGACCTTGCTGTATGCCGGCAAGGACACCGAGCACAACAACGCCCAGGTGCTGGCAACCTGGCTGGAAGGCGAACTGGAGCGACGTGGCCCGGGCAGCTCGCCGGTGTGCTATGCCCGTTGAGCTGATCGCCGCGAGCGATGCCTGGTGCACCTTTGCCCGGGACCTGACGCGACGAGCCATGTTGCCCTATTACCGCGAGTTCGACCTGTTGTGGATCGAGGAGGCATTTGACCAAGCCTGGGACTGGCGCGAGCAGTGGCTGGTGATGGAAGGGGAGACCGTGCTGGGTTTCTGCAGCCTCAGCCAGGACCGGCAGGCGTTGTTCATTCGTGAGTTGCACCTGTTGCCAGAGCAGCGTGGGCGCGGGGTGGGCAGTCAGGTGCTGGAGACGCTGGCCGAATGGGCAGCGCAGCGGCGGCTGCCGCTGTTGAGGTTGATGGTGTTCAAGAGCAACCCGGCGCGGCAACTGTACCTGCGTCATGGGTTTGTCGAGATGGGGGAGGATGATTGCTTTGTGAGGATGCAGCGGGTCATTGGGTGACCTGCACTGGCCTCTTCGCGGGGCAAGCCCGCTCCTACAGACTGAACTGCGCCCCATTTGTTGGACAGTCTGTGATTAGGCTGCTGCAGCCTGACTCCTGTATGCCACGGGAGTCAGGCCGCCCAGCCCCATCTTGATTCGATCATGGTTGTAGTAGTTGATGTATTCATCGATTGCCGCCCTCAGCTCTGCGATGCTGGCGAAGCGCTGACCATGGTACATCTCTATCTTCAGTGTGCCGAAAAAACTCTCCATTCGTGCATTGTCCAGGCAGTTGCCTTTGCGCGACATGCTCTGCTCCAGCCCCTTTTCTTCGAGTCGATTCCGGTAGGCGTAGTATTGATACTGCCAGCCCTGGTCGGAATGCAGCATCGGCTTGGCTCCTTCCGGTAGCTTCGCAAGCGCCTGCTCCAGCATCTGGCCGACCAGAGGATAGTGCGGCGAAGTATCGATCTGATGCGCCACGATCTCCCCGCTAAACAGGTCCAATATCGGCGATAGGTACAGTTTCTCACCCGCCACCTTGAACTCGGTCACGTCTGTTACCCATTTCTCGTTGGGCTCTGCTGCCGTGAAATCGCGCTCCATTGTGTTGGGCGCAATGCGTCCGGGCTGACCGCGATAGGACTTGTACTTTTTCACGCGCACCGTGCATTTGAGGTCGAGTTCACCCATCAGCCGGCGCACAACTTTACTGTTTACTATTTGGCCAATGTTGCGCAGCGCTGCAGTCATGCGTCGATAGCCATAGCGCCCCTTATGCCGCCCCTGGGTCTCACAGATATGAGCCTTTAACGGGGCCAGCTTGTCACCTGCAGCCATCACCTTGAGTTGGTAGTAGTACGTACTGCGCGCCAGCCCAGCCAACTTGAGCAGGTTGTTGAGGGGGAATCGGTTACGCAAGGCCGAGATGATCAGGACTTTTTCTTCTCGGCCTTCTTCTGCCTCGCCTTCTCCTCGCGCAGCTCTTTTAACTTTTTTAGATAGGCGATCTCCATCTCGGCATGGCGCAGCTTGGCCAGCAACTCGGCGTGCGAGAGATCTTCATCGGCTACAGGTGGGGTGTTGGCGGGTGGAACAGGTGGTTTAGGCATGAGACTGCGCGGACCTTTGCTCTTTGCTGTCAGGGCTTTGATGCCGCCACTGTAGTACTGCGATTCCCATATGCCTATCTGGCTGGAGTGGCTCATATTGAAAACGGCTGCCGTCTGGCGCAGCGATAGCTTGTCGCGCCACATCCGCTCAAGCACCGAAAGCTTGAACTCAGGGCTGAAAGTCCGTGTTTGTCCGCAGAGGCTAGCCTCGCCATGGATGCGATAGCTCGCGACCCAGCGCCGAAGCAAGGAGGGATCCATCTGCAACTCAGATGCGATGGTGCGATAGCCAATGCCTCGCTGCAGAAAGGCATGGATGGCTGAAAGTTTGAACTGCTTGGTGTGCTTGCTCACCTAAAACGCCCCTGAGGTTGGATTTTTTGTCCAACATCAGGGGCGCAGTTCAGACCCTGCGCAGGCCTGTAGGAGCGGGCTTGCCCCGCGAAGAGGCCGGTGAAGTCAATGCAAGGAATGGATCACTCCTGCCTCACCCGCACAGTCTCACCCTGGCGAACCGTGGCCTCAAGCAGCTGCCCCTGCAAGGGCAACAAATCCCCGATCAACAGGTTCTGCAACAACGGCTTGCCATCGAAGCTGTTACCGCCCAGCACCACATCCCGCACACCTTCGACCCGCACCAGTGCCTTGCCAACCCGGCCCAGGCGGTTGCCGCTGAGCACCAGCGGCCCGGCCAGTGGCGTGGCGTTGCGCAGGCTGATGGCATATTCCGCCGTGTTGCCGATGCGGTTGTCGAGCAGCGCCACGGCGCCCACTTCGCTGGCATCCACCGCGCTGCCCTGGCTGCTGGCCAGCAGGTTATCGTCGATCACCAGCGGTGCCGCTGCAGTGGGGGCCAGGTTGCGCAGCTGGATGCCGTTGCCACGGCTGTCGCCGATGCGGTTGCCGGCCAGCAGCACCGCGCCCTGTTGCTCGCTGATTTCGATGGCGGCCTTGCTCGCCCCGAGGATCAGGTTGCCTTCGACCAAGGCGCGAGTCTGGCCACGCAGGCGCACGCCACTGTTGTTGTCGATACCGCGCAGCTGGTTGCCCTGCAGCTTGACCTGGCTGTTCTGCACATCGATGGCGTACTGCTGTGACTGTTCGAACTGGCTGCCGGTAATGGTTGCCTGGCTGTGCTGCAGTTCGACCGCGCTGGACATTTCGCTGAACTGGCTGTCACGGACGATTACCGTGGCTGGACGGGTACTGGCCGCCTGCTGGGTGCTCAAGGCCGTGGTCAGACCACGGGAAAGGTTGGCGTTGTAGCCCAGGCGCTTGAGCGTCGAGCCGAGCACCTGGGTATGGCTGCCGGCCCAGGCCACCACGAAAGGCCGCCAGGCGCGGTCGGTGCTACCGGGCTTGTCGCCGGCCATGCTCTCCAGGCTGGACTGGTTGAGCCCGAGCCAGCCCTGGTTGATCAGCGCCGTGCCGGAGAAACTCGACAGGTACAGGCTGGTGCCTTCGAGCACCAGCCCGGCATCGCTGCCGATCATCAGCGGGTAGCTGAGCAGGTAGCCATCCTTGTAGCGCTTGAGGATGCGCGGGTTGTTCAGGGCGTCATGCAACTGCGCCAGGGTGATGCTGCCACTGCGCAGCATCACCACCTGCGGGTGGTGTGCCTGGTAACCGGCGATGGCGCGGAACAGGCCGTTGTTGACGAACGGCTCGAACGGCCAGCTGCCGGCCTGGGATGAGAACATTGGCTGCAGGCTGACGCTGGCGCGCCCGGCCGGGCGTTGCCGTTCGGCCTGCTGGAAGGCCACGGCTTGGCGCACCTGTTGGCGCAGTTGCTCGACCTTGAGCTGGCCTTGCTCCCGGGGCAGGGTGTCCACGGTCTGGTTGACCGGCAGTGATTGGTTGGCAGCCTGGGCGGCGCCTGCCAGGCACAGGGCGGCCAGGCAGGTAAGGGAAAAGCGGGCGAGGGCAGCCATGGGTCAGCTCCTTGATCCGGGCAATGGGGGGTAGAACGCTTTGATCGGGCCGCCGAGCTGGCTGTAGTTGTCCACCTCGCCGTCTTCGCTGTCGTAAAGCTGGCGCGCCAGCGCATGGCCGGGGTTGCGTTGCAGGAACGGGATCAGCCAGGCCAATTTGTAGGGTGCCACGTCCGCCTGGGGTTGGCCCTTGAGTTCGGGCAGCTCACCCGGGGCGAGCACTGTGCGGGCAGCGAAGCTGGCCAGCTGGTCGAGGGTCTGCTGGTCGTCGTTGCTCCACGGCAGGTTATTGGCACGTGCCGACTCGGCCAGCAGCACCAGCGGCACCAGGGCGTACTGGCTGTAGTTGGCCGCCAGCTTGCTGCGCGCCACTTCCAGCGGCAGATAGGCGTAGTTACCGTTGTTGGCGCGCACGGCCTGGGCCAGGGCACGGCGCAGGTTGCCGTCGGCCCAGTGGATGAAGTCGTCGCGGCCGACCAGCATGCCGGTGGCGGCCACGGCCCAGGCTGCCCAGTAGTCGTGGTTGTTGAAATACACACCGCTGGCGCTGCGGCGGGGGTCGTACTCGCGGATTACCAGCTCGCCGAGGCGGGTGAACCAGCTGCGCTGCGTATCGTTCAGTTGCAGCTTGCCGTCGGCGGCCGACTGGGTCAGCAGCACGGCACCGGCCATGGCCGCCAGCGCCCATTTGCGCACGGCCATGCCGGTGCCGCTGGCATCCGGGTTGAGCAGGGCGCCGGCTTTGGCCCAGTGTTGCAGCCACTGGTCCTGGCAGGCCAGGGCCATGTTGGCGTCCTGGGGTTTCTTGGCGGCCTGGAAGCGTTTGCTGGCGTAGATCAGGCCACCGACGAACTGCTTGACCTGCTTGGCGATCTGCTCGCTGTTGGCGTCGGGGCTGCTGCGCAGGGTCGACTTGCTGGCGTCGCGTTGGTCGTACTTGCTTTCCAGGTGCAGGCTGCCGGTGTAGGGCGCGGGCGGTTCCTTGGTGCAGGACAGGGTGCGGTAGTCGGCGATCATGGCCGATTGCGGAGTGCTGTGGGCGGGCCAGATAGACTGTGCCGCCTGGGTCAGTGGGCTTATCAAAAACAGGGTTAGCAGGATTGGGGCCGCTTTGCGGCCCATCGCCGGCAAGCCAGCTCCCACAGCGACCGCATCAGCCCTGAACAGCGGCATTACAGGCATAGCCGGGTCTCCACATCGGTCGCCACAGTCCCGGCCTTGGTCGGCTCCATGAACACCGACAACAGGTTGGCCCCGGCAAACTCCGGTGCCTTGCTCAGCTCCAGGTAATACTGCCCGCCGGTCACCGCCGCCTCGCGGCGGAACCACACCTTGTCCCGCGCACCGTTGTCGTAATAGACGATGATGTAGAAGTCCTTGACGTTCTTGTCGCTCAGGCGAATGTCGAGGAACCCTTTGGACAGCGCCTGGCGGCCACTGCCGGCATTGCTCAGCAATTCGATGCGCTCGCCCACCTGCAACGCCGGACGCTGCAGTTTCGAGCCAAGTACTTCCCTGTTTGCCGAGCACCCACCCTGGACCGCCGGCACCAGCTGGCGATACATCAGCGGCGAATCGAGCCGGTAGTTGGCCGGCAGCTCCCAGACGATCAGCTTGGGCGGTGCCTTGGGCTTGTAGTCGCTGGACAACAGGTATTCCAGCAGCGAGCCATCTTCACCCACCCCGGGCAGGGCGTAGTTGAGGATGTCGACATTCAGGTACTGTTTCAGGTAGCCGTCGAAGTTGAACTGCTTGCTCTCGTCCTCACGGGCTGCGGCGTTACTGTCGCCGACCAGGATCACTTCCGGGTCCGGTGCTTCGTCGAACAACGCATCAGCGCCCGTAGCCACCGGGATGGTCTGGTAGCCACGCACATACTGGAAACCGTAGTTGTTGCCGCAGATGCTGCTCATCGCCAGGTTCATGGTGCCGTCCTTGGGCACCATCACGCCCGGCTCGGTGCGGTACGCCTTCTTGGTCAGCCCGGCATAGAACGGCTGGCGGCGGATTTCCTCGGCCATCAGTTTCGCCGTGGCCTCGGCGCCGGTGGGTGTCCAGTGGTGGTCGCGACGGAAGAAGTACTCGCCCTTCGGCGGTTGCTGCACCAGCTGCATCATTGGCGCCACCACCGCGCCGCCCTGGCGCAGCTGGCCGAGGTAGGTGGCAAGGCTGTTGCTGGCGCGGGCATAGTCGAAACCGTGCAACTGGTCGGCGAACAGCTTGTCGTGGTGCATCAGTCCGCGGGTCGGCTGGATCGCCATGGCCACATGGATGCCCTGGCGTTCGAACGCCTGCATCAGGCGGGCGAACTCCGGGCGCATTGGCGCGGGGATGCCGAAGTCATTGGTCAGGTCTACGGCCGAGCGGAACAGCCAGCGGTCCTTGCCAGGCACGATCTCGCGCATCAGTTTCATGCGCCCTTCGGCGTAGCGTTGCGGGTCGCTCAAGGCCGGGCAAACCATGCACTGCAGGTTCTCGCAGCCGGCCCCGGCCACCTGGGCAGCCTGTGCGGCCTGGCCGGGCAGGCTGAGCAAGGCCAGGGCAGCGCTCAGGGCAAAAGGTACAAGGGTCTTCATGTGCCATTCATCCTTGCAGGGCATTCATCACTCGGTAGGGTCGATGCTGTTGGCCAGGGTCATGCTGCGGTTGCCGGGCAGCAGCACATAGCTGTACGAGCGGCCCTTCTTGAGGAACTGCTCGTCGAAGCTGGCGACCTTGGTGTCCTGCTGGTAGGCGGCGAAGTCGATCTTGATCTCGTTGACCATGCGCGTGCCGGTCTCGCCATTGCCAATGGCCTCGACCACGTCATGCTTGCCATCGGAGGTTTTCAGCGTGGCCTTGTTGGCGGTCAGGTTGTAGAAGGCGATTTGCGCCTTCTTTGGCTCGTTGACGTACTTGTCGCTGATCAGCTTCAGCTGCTTGCCGTCGTAGACCACGGTGCTGGCGGCATTGGCCTTGAGCTGCGGCTCGATCGACTTGCCGCCGACGGCGATCTTGTGCGGGCCGGCAGGGGTGAAGCGGTAACCGCTGAGCTGGCCGGCGGCAACCCGCTGCGGGTTGACCTTGCCGCTGAGGGTCACGTCGATGTTGCTGTCGGACAGGTTGAGCACGCGGACGAACGCCGAGTCGGCCGGGGCCACGGCATCGTACAGGTCGGCGTTGCCTTCGGCGGCCAGGGTGGCATGGCTGGCAGCGGCCAGGGCGATGGCGGTGAACAGTTGGGTAAGTTTCATCAGGCTCTCCTTGAATCGTCAGAAATGCTGGGGCGCAGCGCTGCGGCTGAGTGAGCCGGGGCGGTGGGCGAGCAGGGTGCGCAGTGGGAATTCCCAGACCACGGTGTCGATCTGCGGGTTGGCCAGTTGGTCGCTGGCCAGGAACTGGTTCATCGCCTCGAACGGGCCGCGGGCTTCCACGGCGATGCTCAGCAGGTCGCGGTTAAGTGCCTCCTTGAGGAAGCCGACGAAGTTCCAGTCGTCGATCTTGCTGTAGCTGGTGCCGACCAGCAGCAGGCTCTGGTTTTCCTCGGCGAACAGGTCGTCGGCGCCTTGCGCGGCCTTCAGGGTTTCGTACAGGGCGATCGGGTTGGGGCCGAACTGCGGCGCCAGGCGCGCATGGTCAAACTGGATGTAGTTCATCAGGTCGCCCTTGACGCTCTTCTCGCCGGCCTTGCGCGACACGTACACCTGGTCACCCAATAGTTGCGGGCGCTGGCGCGCTAGTTCGTAGGCCGACAGCCGCGCGCCTTCCGGGCTCCAGTGGGTATCGGACTTGAGGAACAGCTGCGGGCCGTCGAGGTTGGCGAGGAAGGCCCCGCGCAGCGGCACCACGTCCTGCTGGCGGTTTTGCAACTCGCCAACGAAGTGGTCGTAGAGGCTGGTCACCCGTGGGTCGAAGGCATGCTGGGCATGGGCCGCGTACACGTCCAGCTTCATCGGCAGCGGCAGGATCACCAGCTGCTTGCCGTGCTCGGCCAGCTGCGTGCGGACCTTGTCGATCTGCTCCAGCTGGCTTGCCACGTTGGCCTCGAGGTCGTTGGGTACACGGTATTCCTGATTGGTATAGAGCCAGCCATCCTTGCCCAGCACCACGCCCTTGGTGCCTTCGCCGAACAGGTGGAACTGGGCATCGGCCCACAGCTCCACCGACGGGTCACGCAGGAAGAAACGCTTGTCGTAGGCCTGCTCGAACTTGCGCAGCAGCTTGCCGTCGACGAACAGGTTCCAGGTATCGGTCGAGGTGCGGGCAAAGCTGAACACCGGTGGCAGCGAATAGACGAACATCGCCGCCAACACCACCACGAACAGAATGCCATTGGCCTTGCTGGCCGAATTCATCACCGGGTACATGGCCGTCTCCTAGAACTGGAAATACAGGAAGGGCGAAAACGAGTTGGCCGCCAGACTGCTCAGCGCCAGCAGGAAGCCGCCCCACAGCAGCACGCTGTGCAGCGCGCCGACATGGCGCATGAAGTAGCCGTCCTTGTTGCCGGCGTAGAAACGCACGTTGTTGATCCCGGCCAGTACCAGCCAGGCCAGCGCCACCAGGGCGAAGGCCATGGCCATCTTCGAGGCGCCGAGCACGTACAGTTCCAGCGAGCCGAAACCGTTGAGGCCGAACAGCGCCTGGTAGATGTCGAGGCTGTGGCGCAGGTCCATGGTGAAGAACAGCGGCATGCTCAGCAGGATCAGCGCCGCGGTGCGCAGGTTGCGGCCCAGGTGGTAGGGCGTGCTGACCTTGGTCGCCAGGTTGAACTTGCGCTCGATCACCATGCCGACGCCAAAGAACAGGCCCCAGCAGATGAAGGCGAAGCTCGCCCCGTGCCACAGGCCCGACAGCAGCATGGTCCAGATCAGCGCCGGCAGGGCACCGGCCACGCGCTTGCGCACCAGTGGCATGTACACGTAGTCGCGCAGGAAGTGCGCCAGGGTCATGTGCCAGCGTGCCCAGAACTCGGTGATGCTCTGCGAGACATAGGGCTGGTTGAAGTTTTCCGGGAAGCGGAAGCCCATCATCAGCGCCAGGCCCAGGGCCATGTGGCTGTAGCCGGCAAAGTCGAAGTACAGCTGCAGGGTCGAGATCACCAGGCCGAACCAGGCATCGGCGAACTGCAGCGTGCCTTCGCTGACGAACAGCAGGTTGATCGGCGCCAGGCGGTCGGCGATCAGCACCTTCATGATGAAACCGAGCATGAAGCGGCACACGCCCAACGAGAACAGCTCCAGCGAATGGGTACGTTCGCGCAGCTGGGGTGCCAGCTGGCTGTAACGCAGGATCGGCCCGGCCACCAGGTGCGGGAACAGCGCGACGAAGGCGGCGAAGTCGATGAAGTTGCGCGTCGGCGTGGCGTCCTTGCGGTAGATGTCGACGATGTAGCTCAGGGCATGGAACACGTAGAACGAAATGCCCAGCGGCAGGAAGATGTTCTCTAGCGTCCAGGTGTTGATGCCCAGCGGTGCCAGCAACAGGGCCAGCACCTCGGCGCCGAAGTTGGCGTACTTGAAGTAGCCCAGGGTCGACAGGTTGCCGGCGATGCCGATCCACAACAGGCGCAGGGCCATGACTTTGTCGCCGGCGTCCAGGCGTGCCTTGATGCGCAGGCCGAACCAGTAGTTCCAGTAGGTGATGCCAACGAACAGCAGCAGGAAGTCCGGGCGCCACCAGGCATAGAAGATATAGCTGGCAGCCACGATCACCGTGGAGCGCCACTGCGCCTTGGCCAGGAAGTACACGGCCAGGAACAGGGGCAGGTAGAGGAACAGGAACACATTGGAGGCGAAGATCATGGCACGGCCCTTCCTTAGTAACTGATCACCACGCCGACGCTCAGCTGGTAGTCATCGCCGGTTTCCAATGCGCTGCCGGCATTGAGATAACTGGCGCTGACCAGCGCGTTGACGTCCAGGTGCTTGCCATCGATAGCCACCGGAAACATCTTCCAGTAGTAGTTGAGGTCGATCATCTGCCCGACATTGCGCCCGTTGCCGTTGGTGCCCTGGGTGATGGCGCGGTTGCGTTCCGCGCGTTGGTCGCCATTCATGCGGATCGGCAGGGTGCCGTCGGCATCGCGCAGGTCGAGCTGGGTCACCCGCAGGTCCAGCGCGCTGCGCGGGGTGGGGCGGGTCTCCACGGCGAAGCCGTAGTAGCTCAGGTTGCGCAGGTCGAGGGCGACGAACGAGCTGGTCAGGCGAGTGCTGTACGAGCCGGAGCGGGTGATGCGGTCGGACTGGATGGCGTTCAGGCGGAAGCCGTCGTTCTCATCGCTGGGCTTGTCGGTCAGGCCGCCGCGCAGCGCCACGCGCGGGGTCCACGCCAGGTTGTCGAAGCGCTTGCCGACTTCGCCCAGCACCGCCCAGCCCTTGCTGCTGTGGCCAGTGGTGGTGACGCCGTTGCCGTCGGTGTTGTCCATCTTGCCGTCCAGCGCCGCCAGTTCCAGGTGATAGTCGCTGAGCACCGGGTAGGCCAGGTTGTCGCCCTTGAAGAACAGCCCGTAACGCATGCCCTTGAAGTCATAGCGGTCGTCGGCGTCGTGGCCGCTGTGGTCGTTCTCGTGCATCAGGCGCAGACCGACCTGGTTGTTCTGGCTCCAGCGGTAGGCGTACTGGCCCATCAGGTAGGTGGTGCGCTCTTCGCTGTCAGCCAGGCGGTTGACGTCGGTGTTGTAGTTGTGGAACTTCTGGCCGACGGCGAAGAACGCCTCGCTGAAGGTGTCCTGGTAATTGAAACGCAGCGACTCGAGGCTGTCGTCCCACCAGATGCCGTAATCGTCATAGAAACGCTGGCGGCCGAACGAGGCGGAGAAGCGCGGGTCGTCGCCGATCAGGTTGCGCTTGACGTACAGCTCACGCAGTTCGGCGTACCAGCCTTCGGGCTGCTCGCGCTCGTTGGCGTTGGACGCTTCGTTGGTCAGGTTGCTCGACTGGCTGGAGTCATAGTTCAACCACAGGCGGCCGTAGACCATCCATTTGGCCCAGCGCTTTTCCGGCGAGTACCAGGCGAACGATGGCTCGTAACGCAGGCTGTAGAACATCTCGCGGTCGCTGCCAACCTGGGAGTCTTCCGGGCCGTAGCCGGTCTGCACGGTGAGCTTGTTGAACACTTCCGAGGTGATGACCGGCTCGCTGCCATCCAGCGCGGCGATGCGCACCGGTTCGTTGCGGTCGGCTTCGGGGCCGGTGATTTCTTCTGCGGCGATGGCCGCTGGCAACGGCGCCAGGGCCAGCAGGGCGCCGAACAGGGGGTGATGCGCTTTCACAGGGTGGTCTCCTTGAACAGCCCGTTGCGAGCGGCCAGGGCGCGCTCGATATCATCCTTTGGCAGGGTCTTTTCCAGGCGCTTGATCAGGCTGCGCGCGCTGCGTTCACCCAGGTCGAGAGCGACGCGGGCGTAGGTATAGGCTTTGACCGGGTCGTGGCACAGGGCACGGCCGTAGGCGTGCAGGGTGGCCATGCGGTACCAGGCGGCAGTGTTGCCCTTGTCGGCTTCGGCCTGGAACAGCGCCAGGGCCTTCTCCTGGTCGGGCTGGTCCTCGACGCCCTTGCTGTAGTACTCGCCCAGCAGCAGGCCGGCACCGGGGTAGCCGCTGGCACGCAGCTCGTCGATCAGTGCGCGGGCCTTGTCCGGGTCCAGGGTCAGCCAGTTGTTGACCATGTAGAACTGCGCCTGCAGGGCCTTGGCCCGGGTCGGTTCGCGCTCGCGCACCTGGTCGATCAGCGCCTGGGTTTCCTCGGCGTTGTGCTCGGTCGGGTTGGAGATCATGTAGTTGGCCTTGGACACCATGGCCGGCACGAAGCCACGGGCCACGGCCACATCGCGCCAGCGCTGGACCCGGGCGGTGGCGAGGTTCAGCGCATCGCTCTGGGCTTTTTCGCGGGCCAGTTGTTCCGGGGTGGGTGGCAGCTTCTCGGCACCGGGCGTGCTGGCCTGGTTTTCGTAGCGGTCGGCTTCCTGTTCGGCGCGCTGCACACTGGTGATGCTGTCGAGCAGCGCGGCGACGCGGTGGATGATCTCCACCGGCAACTGCTCGCGCTCAGGTTCAAGCTGGTCGGCGAACGGCGGGAACAGGCGGTACTGCTGCTCGCCGAGGAAGGCGTAGTAGCGGTCCAGGGCGCGCACGTCCACGCGCACCGCCTGGCGATACCAGCGCTCGGCACTGGCGCGGTCGCCCTGGCGCTCGGCGAGCACGGCGTGGTACAGCTCGGGGCGGCAATTGAGCAGGCAGGCCTGCTCGTACAGCGCCAGCAGTTGGCTCGCCTGGGCGCTGTCGACCAGCTCCGGGTAGGTCAGGAACACTTCCAGCGTGGTGCTGGTGTTGCGCGGGTCGAGGTTGGCCGGGTAGCGCGTCAGTGCCTGCGCCATCCACGGCCGCTGCACCTCGCGCAGGCTCGGGGTGCGGTCGATCAGGCGGGCCAGCGAAGCCAGTGCCGGGACCATGCCATGGCCGTCGGCAAAGGCCTTCTGGTACAGCGCTACCACTTCCGCGCGGCTGGCGTCTTCGCGGCCGGCCAGCACATCGCCAAGCAGCAGGGTACTGGCCAGGTCGCCACGGGCGGCCAATTCGCGCAGGTCGGTGGTGACCTCGGCCGACGGGTCCTTGTACAGCGCGTAGCGGATCTGTTCCAGGCTCTGCCCGGCACTGGCTGTAGTGGCGCAGGCCAGGGCCAGGCCGGCCAGCAGCAGGCGGGGAGGCATATTGGCGGTCATGGCGTCGTCGTCCTCGGCCGTTTAGCGCGCTGCGCCGAACGGCAGGCCCATGAACAGGTCGACCGCCACTGCTTTCTGGTAGGCCGCGGCCGGCAGCGGGCTGTCAGGCTGGATGGTCAGCGCCAGGTTGCGGTTGACCTCGTCGACGCGCGCGTCGACCACTTTGCCGCTGTAGTGCTGGTCGAGGCCAAACACCTGCATGTCCACCGACTTCACCCGGTCGACATCGGCGAGCTTGTCGAACGGCACGTTAGCGCGCACGAACAGGCCCTGGTCCTTGGGCAGCAGGTGCATCAGCGGGGCTTCCTTGTAGCCGTAGCCGTCCAGGCGCTGGCTCGGGTAGTAGACCGTGCAGTCGCACGGACTGTTAATTACCGTTTCGATGGTGGCGCGGCCAAGCAGGGTCTGCAGGTCGCCAGGCGACAGGTCGGCGACCGCCTTCATGTCGGCCGGGCTGGTGAAGCTGGTGGCTAGCTGCGTGGAGATGCTGGCCAGCGGCTGGCCGGCCTGCACTTCGGTGGCGCCGGCGGGCAGCAGGTACTTCACATAGCCGTTGTCGGGCATGCTGATGACCTGGGCGTTGGTCGCCACCTGGGCCTGCAGCGCCGGGATACGGAAGAACAGCAGGTAGCCCTTGTAGCCAACGAAGGCCAGCGCGGCGACGCCAGCAGCGGTGTACAGCAAGGTGCCGGTCAAGGCCTTGATGCGGGCGCCTGGGGTGCGTGCGCTGGCGTACTTCTGCTTGCGTTCCTTGATGTAGTTCTCGCGCTGCATGACATTGAACAGGCCATTGATGTCAGCGATTTCGCCGGACATGTAGGCGCTGATCAGGTAGCGCAGGATGTCGCGTTTCTGCGCATCGAGCTCGACGAACTGCGCGCCCACTTCGCTGCCACGCTGGGAGACGATGCGGATCTTGCTGTCGATGTTCAGGTCCACCTGGTTCAGGCGCAGGCGAATCGAAGCGTCGAACAGCGTGCCGACTTTCAGCGGTGCGTCGTGGGTCAGGCCCAGGCCACCCAAGGAGATGTCCTGCAGGGCCACTTCGAACGGGGCCTGACCGGCAGTGGCCAGGCGCACCCGCGCGTTCATGCGGGTGCGCACGTACTGGCGCTCGTCGACTGCTTCGTGGACGATATTGGCCGCTGTCTTGCCCGGGGCCGCGGGAATGTTCGTGGTACTCATGTGCAGGCGCCTTTCCTTAACGTTGCGAGAGTTGTAAAAGAACGGTGATGACCCCGAAGAAGATCGCGATCGACGAGCACAGCATCGCCTTCGAGGACCAGCGGTTGAGGCGGGCGTCGAAGTCGACGCTGCCAGTGGCCAGGGTGGTCTTCTGCCGCGTCCAGCTTTGCTGGTCCATGTGGAACATCGCGTAGACCTTCATCAGCGAACCGACGATCTGGTTGTAATAAAGAACGAAGGGGTACATCGGGCTGACCGGGTGGCCGGCGAAGACGAACAACACCGTCACCAGGCTGCGCGAGATCAGCACCCAGAACAGGTACACCAGCAAGTACTGGATGCCGAACACCAGGCCGGCCACCACCGAGGCGGTCAGGCCCATCAGGCAGGTCCACATCGACACGCGCTGGTCGAGCAGCACATACAGGGTGAACAGCCCCAGGCGGGCGCGACCAAGCAGGGCGGTGGCGCGGAAGTTCTGTCGCAGCGAGTTGCCGTACCAGCGGAACATCAGCTGGCGGGTGGCAACCAGGAAGCTGTCACTGGGCGGGTGCTCGACGGTCAAGGTGTGGCTGTCGGGCACGTAGTAGGTGTTCCAGCCGGCGCGCATCAGGCTCAGCCAGCTCGACTTGTCGTCACCGGTGAGGAACTGGAAGCGGCCCAGGCGCCAGTGTTCGAGGAAGTCGGCTTCGACGTCGCGGATGAACTCGGGGTCGGTCATCACTTCGGCGCGGAAGAACGACAGCCGCCCGGTCAGGGTCAGTACCCGGTGCGACAGGGCCATCGAGCACATGTTGATGTGGCGCTGGACGAAGCGCATCGAGTGCCACTGGCGCATCCAGCGGCTGCCTTCGACTTCGCAGAATTCGTTGGTGGTCAGGCCGCCCACGTCCGGCAGCACGGCAAACAGCTTGACCGCACGTTCGACGCAACCGGGCAGCATCATGGTGTCGCCGTCGACCACCCCGACCACCGCGTCATTGAGCGGCATCTGCCGCGACAGCGCACGGAAGGCATGGGCCAGGCCGTCACGCTTGCCGGTGCCACGGGCGCGAACGATAACCAGCTTGATGTCGTCGCGGTCCTTGACCTCGTTGCGCATGATCTCCTTGATGAAGGTCTCGTCGCCTTTCTCGACGATCGAGGCGATCACCGTGCATGGCACGTTCAGCCGTTGCACTTCCTGGAATACCGACTGGTAGACCTTGAAGGTGGTCGTGGTGGGGATGCGGAAGCTGGTCACCACCATGAACATGTGCGAGGGCAGTGCGGCATCGCCCAGGCGCTCGACCTGCCGGCGCAGGCGCGGGAACTTCCAGTGCAGGAAATACATGCCGCGCAGGTAGTGGACGATGGCGTTGCCGTAGCGCCACATACCCAGCGTGCCGATGATGAAGATGAACAGGTGGTGGTTCGGGTCCAGGTACTGCGGCGCGACCATCTCCGAGGCCAGCGCGATCAGCCCGGCGAGGCACGCCCAGCCGAAGAAGCTGGCGGCTGCGCGCAGGTAGCCGGGTGCCACGAAGGGTGGTTGCTGTCGATCCATGTCGCCTTGACTCCTGTTTTTGCGGTGCCCGCGCGCCACCCCGCCCAGGCGTGAGCCTGTGGCAGGTGGAGCGCGGTGGGTGCCGGCTCGGTTACCAGCAGATGCCTTGGGTGCGGCTGTCGCTCAGGCCGGGCATGAAGCCGACCAGGTCGATCACCTGCTTGCCGTTGTCGGCTTGCAGGGCGCTGGCGAAGCGCGGGTCGTTGTTGCCCAGGACGATCACCTCGGCGTCATCGATCACCTGCTGCAGGTCGCTGTGCAGCAGCGACGAAACATGCGGGATCTTCGCTTCGATGAACTCCTTGTTGGCCCCGTGCACGCGGGCGTATTCGACGTTCTCGTCGAAGATGTGCAGCTGGTAGCCCTTGCCGATCAAGCGCTCGGCAAGTTCCACCAGGGGGCTTTCGCGCAGGTCGTCGGTGCCGGCCTTGAAGGCAAGGCCGAGCAGGGCGATCTTGCGTTTGTCCTGGCGCTCGATGAGGTCGAAGGCGTTCTGCACCTGCGAGACGTTGCTGGCCATCAGCGAGTCGAGCAGCGGTGCCTTCACGTCCAGGCTGGCGGCGCGGTAGGTGAGGGCGCGCACGTCCTTGGGCAGGCACGAGCCGCCGAAGGCAAAGCCCGGGCGCAGGTAGTAGCGCGACAGGTTGAGCTTGTGGTCCTGGCAGACCACATCCATCACCTCACGGCCATCGACACCGGCAGCCTTGGCGATGTTGCCGATCTCGTTGGCGAAGGTCACCTTGGCCGCGTGCCACACGTTGCAGGTGTACTTGATCATCTCGGCAACTTCGATCGGCTTGCGGATGATCGGCGCGTCGAGCTCGCTGTACAGCGACGCGAGCAGGTCGCCCGACTGGCTGTCCAGTTCACCGATCACGGTCATGGCCGGGTAGTCGTAGTCCTGGATCGCGGTGCTTTCGCGCAGGAATTCCGGGTTGACCGCCACGCCGAAGTCGACGCCGGCCTGTTTGCCCGAGTACTGCTCGAGGACCGGCACTACCACGTTCTTCACCGTGCCTGGCAGCACGGTACTGCGCACCACCACGGTGTGGCGGCTGCCCTTGTCGCGCAGGGCGGTGCCGATTTCCCGGCAGACCGCTTCCATGTACACCAGGTCCAGGTCGCCGTTCTTCTTGCTCGGGGTGCCGACGCACAGCAGCGACAGGTCAGTGGCGAGGATCGCCGCCTGCACATCGGTGGTGCCGCGCAGGCGGCCCTTGCTGACGCCTTCCTGGAGCAGCTGCTCCAGGCCCGGCTCGACGATGGGCGACTTGCCCTGGTTGATCAGTTCGATTTTCGCCGGGGAAATGTCCACCCCCAGCACATTGTGGCCGCGGGCCGACAGGCACCCCGCGCAGACAGCGCCAACATAGCCAAGTCCAAAGATGCTGATGTTCATAGATCCCTCTCCCTGGGGCACGGCAAAGCCGGCCGAGATACATCGTTCATGAAGTTGTCGTAATGGCAGACGCGCAGAAGTAAGCCGCGCTCAGAAGTGGCGTTGCAGGCTGTTTCTTAGTTGTCTTCTTACAGCCTAAAGGCGTTTTTATTTTTATTGCAAGCCTTGATGTCTATTTGTTTGAAAATAACTTACAAGCTCCATGTGAAAGTTTAAAAACCCTTATAAATCAATCATTTAAAGTTGCTGTTAGTTGGGCGTCAAAAAAATGATAATGCCGCAAGCGGCAATAAAGTGACGCCAAAGGCGTGGCGCCTTTGCGGTTTCTCCCTCGCGTTGTGCGGCTTGGCATGCACCGCCGGACGTATCAAATCCCTCTAAATCAGGGCCTCGCAGGGCTGACTGGTGGCGCAATACTGGCTTGCGACGCTGGCCGGCGATGGGCATAGTGACTGCACAGTCTGCAACTGCTTACAGGATTGTGAGCAGCACCCATGACGGCAAAGGAACCAGGAGAAACGTCATATGAAAGGACTCGGTCCACGCCTGCGGGAAGAGCGTGAACGGCTGGGCATGACCCAGCGGGTATTCGGTGATATCGGTGGCGTCGAGCCCAATGCCCAGGGCAAGTACGAAAGTGGTGAACGCACGCCGCGGGCGGACTACCTGGCGGCACTGGCGAACCAGGGTGTGGATGCGCTGTATGTGCTCAGCGGTGAGCGTACGCCGGCACCGCTGGAGAGCCTGACGGCGGATGAAAGTGGTCTGCTGAGCGCGTTTCGGCGTTTGCCAGCGGCCGACAAGGCGGCTTTGTGGCACTTGTTGGGACGTCTGGTAGGTGAGAGCAGCAGCAGTGAGCAGGCACGGCAACCGCGTCATGAGCGTCGGACGTTTCTGAAGGAAGTTTTACGCTAGGTCCGCCATGAAAAATTTTGTTAAGGTGGCGGGATCCAATCGCCCTGTTGACGAGGTGTCTGCTTGATTAGGGTCCTAGTGGTCGACGATCACGATCTGGTTCGAACCGGTATTACCCGTATGCTGGCTGATATCGATGGCCTGCAGGTGGTGGGTGAGGCGGATTCGGGCGAGTCGGCGCTGAAGCTCGCCCGGGAACTGAAGCCTGACGTCGTGCTGATGGACGTCAAGATGCCTGGGATCGGCGGCCTGGAAGCCACCCGCAAGCTGTTGCGCAGCCACCCCGACATCAAGGTGGTGGCGGTTACCGTGTGTGAAGAAGACCCGTTCCCGACCCGCCTGATGCAGGCCGGTGCCGCCGGTTACCTGACCAAGGGCGCAGGGCTGGACGAAATGGTCCAGGCGATTCGCCTGGCGTTTGCCGGCCAGCGCTATATCAGCCCTCAGATCGCCCAGCAGCTGGCGCTCAAGTCGTTCCAGCCGCAGGCGTCACCGTTCGATGCGCTGTCGGAACGGGAAATCCAGATTGCACTGATGATCGTCGGCTGCCAGAAAGTGCAGATCATCTCCGACAAGTTGTGCCTGTCGCCCAAGACCGTCAATACTTACCGTTATCGGATCTTCGAAAAACTCTCGGTCACCAGCGACGTCGAACTGACCTTGCTGGCCGTTCGCCACGGTATGGTTGACGCAAGCCTGTAAACCTTCATGTCACAAGTCTTTGATTCCAGCGCATTCCTGGCGACCTGCAGTGGTCGCCCGGGCGTTTACCGGATGTTCGACGCCGAGGCGCGGTTGCTCTATGTGGGCAAGGCCAAGAACCTCAAGAAGCGCCTGGCCAGCTATTTCCGCAAGACCGGCCTGGCGCCGAAAACCGCCGCGCTGGTGGGGCGCATCGCCCAGGTCGAAACCACCATCACCGCCAACGAGACCGAGGCGCTGCTGCTCGAGCAGAACCTGATCAAGCAGTGGCGCCCGCCGTACAACATCCTGTTGCGCGACGATAAGTCTTATCCGTACGTGTTCCTTTCGGACGGTGAGTTCCCGCGCCTGGGCATTCATCGCGGGGCGAAGAAAGCCAAGGGGCGTTATTTCGGGCCGTACCCCAGTGCGGGCGCCATTCGCGAGAGCCTCAGCCTGCTGCAGAAAGCCTTTTCCGTGCGCCAGTGCGAAGACAGCTACTTCGCCAACCGCACTCGCCCGTGCCTGCAATACCAGATCAAGCGTTGCAAAGGGCCGTGCACCAACCTGGTCACACCCGAGGAATATGCCGAGGACGTGCGTCACTCGGTGATGTTCCTTGAAGGGCGCAGCCAGCAGTTGGGCAACGAGCTCAACGAGGCCATGGAAAAGGCGGCCATGGCCCTCAACTTCGAGAAGGCCGCCGAACTGCGCGACCAGATTGCCTTGTTACGCCGGGTCCAGGACCAGCAGTACATCGAAGGCGGCTCCGGCGATGTCGATGTGGTGGCCGCCTTCGTCAACCCGGGTGGTGCCTGTGTGCACCTGATCAGCGTGCGCGGTGGCCGGGTGCTGGGCAGCAAGAACTTTTTCCCGCAGGTGGGCATCGAGGAGGAGGTGGCCGAAGTCATGGCCGCGTTCCTGTCGCAGTACTACCTGGGCAATGCCGAGCGCGAGCTGCCTGGCGAGTTGATCGTCAACGTGGTGCACGAAGACTTCGAGGCCATCACCGAAGCCGTGCAGAGCCTGCGCGGTCGCGAGCTGGCCATCAGCCACCGCGTGCGCGGCACCCGTGCGCGCTGGCAGCAACTGGCGGTGACCAACGCCGAGCAGGCGCTCAATGCCCGCCTGGCCAACCGCCAGCACATGGCCGCACGCTTCGAGGCCCTGGCCGAAGTGCTCGGGCTGGATGAAGTTCCGCAGCGCCTGGAATGCTATGACATCAGCCACTCCAGCGGCGAGGCCACGGTGGCCAGCTGCGTGGTGTTTGGCCCGGAGGGCCCGATCAAGTCGGATTACCGTCGCTTCAACATCGAAGGCGTTACCGGTGGCGACGACTATGCCGCCATGCACCAAGCCCTGACCCGCCGTTATGGGCGGATCAAGGACGGCGAGGGCAAGTTGCCCGACGTGCTGCTGGTGGACGGCGGCAAGGGCCAGCTGAACATGGCCCGCGAAGTGATGCAGGAGCTGGCTTTCACCGACCTGACCCTGCTCGGCGTGGCCAAGGGCGTGACCCGCAAGGCTGGCTTCGAGACCCTGTACCTTAACGACGTGGCCCACGAGTTCACCCTCAAAGGCGACAACCCGGCGCTGCACCTGATCCAGCAGATCCGCGACGAAGCCCACCGGTTTGCCATCACCGGCCATCGTGCCCGGCGCGGCAAGGCCCGCCGTACCTCGAGCCTGGAAGACGTCGCCGGGGTAGGGCCCAAGCGCCGCCGCGACCTGCTGAAACACTTTGGCGGCCTGCAGGAGCTCAACCGCGCCAGTATCGATGAGATCGCCAAAGCCCCCGGCATCAGTAAAAAGCTTGCCGAGTCGATTTATGCCAGCCTGCATAGCGAGTAGAATGCCGGGTTCAACCCGCAGCCAGTCGTACCGATGAATATTCCAAACCTGCTCACCGTTCTACGCGTCCTGCTCATCCCGATCTTCATCCTGCTGTTCTATATGCCCTATCACTGGAGCTACATGGCTGCCAGCACGGTGTTTGCCATCGCCGCCGCCACCGACTGGCTGGACGGCTACCTGGCGCGTCGCCTGCAGCAAAGCACCCCATTCGGCGCCTTCCTCGACCCTGTGGCCGACAAGCTGATGGTGGCCGTGGCCTTGGTGCTGCTGGTGCAGGTGCACGCCAACTTCTGGCTGACCCTGCCAGCGGCGGTGATCATCGGTCGCGAAATCGTCGTTTCGGCGCTGCGCGAGTGGATGGCCGAACTGGGGGCACGTGCGCATGTGGCGGTGTCCAACCTCGGCAAGTGGAAGACTGCGGCGCAGATGCTGGCGCTGGTGATCCTGCTGGCCAACCCGCCGGTGGTGAGCTTCTGGGTGGTACTGGGCTATGGCCTGCTGCTGGTGGCAGCTGCCCTGACCCTGTGGTCGATGGTGCACTACCTAGTAGCCGCCTGGCCGCATCTGCGCGAAGGCTCCGAGCAAAAATAAAAGTTTTTTGAATCAAGGGGTTGACGCCGTTTCAGATATCGCTAGAATGGCACCCATCACGACGCGGGAATAGCTCAGTTGGTAGAGCACGACCTTGCCAAGGTCGGGGTCGCGAGTTCGAGTCTCGTTTCCCGCTCCAGTTATAGATCTACAGAGTTCCATGGAAGTCTGTAAGTCGTTGAAAAAAGGGCCGAAAGGCCCTTTTTTCGTTCCAGCGAAAACCACCGAAAACCGGGGGTAGCCGGACAAAATGAGTCCAGAAATGAGTCCAGAATTGGAAATCGGCTCATTCGGTTTTCCGGTGGAGCAGGGCAGGTAACGAGACGAGCATTTGGCCTCTGACAGATTCAGGAGGTCACTATGGCACTCACGGAAATGGCGATTCGGCATGCTCGAGTCACCGCCAAGGAGTACACGCTCGCAGACAGTGATGGCTTGTTCCTCAATGTCACTGCCCAAGGCAGCAAGATCTGGCACTTCCGTTACTACTGGGAGGGCCGGCAGAAGCGCATGTCCTTCGGCAGTTACCCACAGGTGGGCCTGCGTGACGCGCGGGAGCGGCGAGACGAGGCACGAGCGCTCATCGCTCAGGGATACAATCCCTGTGAACAGCGCAAGCAGCAGCGTGTGGCCGTGCGCCTTGCCAATGATCAAACCTTCGATGCTGTCTTTGAGCAGTGGATTGCCTTTCGTAGGCTGAGTCTCAAAGAAGGGCGACAAAGCACGCTGTCGCAGATCCTGCGCATTTTTGCCAAAGACATACAGCCCTACATTGGCGAGCAGTCGATCCATGAGATCAATCGGCATGTGCTCATGGATCTGCTCAGCCGTATCGAATGCAGGAAGGCCTTCACAACTGCAGAGAAGTGCCGGACCTGGCTCAATCAGTTGTTCCGCTACGCACTGGTGCGCATAGCGGGCCTTGAGCACAATCCTGCCGCAGATCTCGATGTGGTGGCGGTGCCCAAACCGCCGGTGGAGCATAACCCGTTCCTACGCATGGAGGAGCTTCCGCATTTCTTGGGCAAGCTGCGTGCGTTTCGCGGCTCGCAACAGACACAACTCGGTATCCGCTTGTTGCTGTTGACCGGAGTGCGTACCGGTGAGTTGCGTTTGGCGACGCCCGATCAGTTCGACCTAGAGCGATGCCTTTGGATCATCCCGCCGGAAGTGGTCAAGCAGCTCCAGCTCAAGATGCGCAAAACGCGCCGTCAAACCACCAAGGTGCCACCCTATATCGTCCCGCTGTCTATCCAGGCGGCCGAAGTCGTGCGCCTGTTGCTGGATCAGGTGGTTCCTGCTCAACGGTATTTGCTCTCCCATCGAAGCGATCTGAGCAAGCGCATCAGCGAAAATACGCTGAACAGCGCGTTGCGACGTATGGGCTTTGCTGACCGGCTTACGGGGCACGGTGTGAGGGCCACGATTGTTGCCGCTGACCGAAAACTGACCCAGTTTCGCCCGTTGTGCTGACTGAAAACTGACCCAGGTGTTCCACTGCACCTGCTCAATTTTTGAGCAGGAGAACACAGGGTGATCAGCATGGAAATGATGGGCAAAATTCGGCGGATGTATTTCCGCGACAAGCTGTCGTTGCATGAGATAGCCAAGCGCACCGGACTGTCGCGCAACACCATCCGAAAATGGGTCAGAGCGCCGGAGTCCAAACAGCCGGTTTATCAGCGTCGAGCCGTGTTCAACAAGCTCAGTCCCTTTCACGAGATGTTGGAGCAAGCGCTGCGGGCTGATGCCTTAAGGGCCAAGCAACATCGTCGCAGTGCCAAGGCGCTGCTGGCCATGATCCGCGCTGAAGGCTATGACGGCGGCTACAGCCAGCTCACTGCCTTCGTTCGTCATTGGCGCGGAGAGCAAGGCAAGGCGGTACGGGCATTTGTGCCGTTGGCATTCGCCTTGGGCGAGGCCTTCCAGTTCGATTGGAGCGAGGAAGGCCTGCTGGTTGGCGGTGTTTTCAGGCGCGTCCAGGTCGCGCACATGAAGCTATGTGCCAGCCGAGCTTTCTGGCTAGTGGCCTATCCCAGCCAAGGGCATGAAATGCTGTTCGATGCCCATACCCGCTCATTCGCCGCCTTAGGTGGCGTGCCGCGTCGCGGCATCTACGACAACATGAAAACTGCGGTCGACAAGGTCTCCAAGGGTAAAGGCCGCACGGTCAATGCTCGCTTCATGGTGATGTGCTCGCACTACCTGTTCGACCCGGACTTCTGCAACGTAGCGTCCGGCTGGGAAAAAGGTATCGTCGAAAAGAATGTCCAAGACAGTCGGCGCCGCATCTGGCTGTCCGCCCGCGACAATACTTTCCATAGCTTCGAAGAGTTGAATGCCTGGCTTGCCCAGCGCTGCCGGGCTCTCTGGCATGAGCTGATTCATCCGCAGTACAACGGCCTTACCGTCGCAGAAGTCTTGGAATTGGAGCGCGTCGAAATGATGCCGATGCCGACGCCTTTCGACGGATATGTAGAACGCACGGTTCGCGTTTCCAGCACCTGTCTGATCAACGTGGCTCGCAACCGCTATTCAGTACCCTGTGAGCGTGTTGGCCAGTGGGTCAGCAGTCGGCTCTATCCCTCGCGAATCGTCGTGATTGCCGATGAGGGTGTGATTGCTAGCCATGAGCGCCTGTTTGATCGCGATCAGGTCAGCTACGACTGGCAACACTACATCCCCCTCATTGAACGCAAACCGGGGGCCCTACGCAATGGTGCCCCGTTTGCCGATCTGCCTAAGCCACTACGCCTGCTCAGGCGCGGGCTGCTGCGGAATCTACAGGGTGACCGGGTTATGACCCAGGTCTTGGCCGCCGTGCCCATCGCTGGCCTGGATGCTGTTCTCGTAGCGGTTGAGCTGGTTTTGGAGTCTGGCAGCCTGAGCGCTGACCACATCCTCAACATCGTGGCCCGTCTGACCGCTCGTGAAGCACCACCCTCGGTCGAAACCAACCTGCAACTGAACGTTACCCCTGTTGCCAATACCGCACGCTATGACCGGTTGCGCAGCACGGATGAGGAGGTGCGCAATGCGTGATCTCACAGAGGAACTCAAAGACTTACGCCTGCACGGCATGGCCGATGCCTGGGCAGAGCTGGCCGCACAAGGCGAATCTTCCACTGCGTCATCGAAATGGCTGATCGAGCATCTCCTTGATCAAGAGCACGCCGACCGAGCAGTACGCTCGGTGCATCATCAGATGAGCATGGCGAAACTGCCCATGCACCGTGACCTGGCTGGCTTCGACTTCGGTGTATCCAGCGCCGATGTCCGATTGATCAGGGAACTGTCCACTCTGGCCTTCACCGACACAGCGCAAAATGTGGTGTTCATCGGTGGCCCTGGCACCGGTAAAACGCACCTCGCTACTGCCTTGGCAGTGGCCGGCATCACCCAACATAACAAGCGTGTGCGTTTTCACTCCACAGTCGATCTGGTCAACCTGCTGGAGCGTGAAAAACATGAGGGCAAGACAGGGCGTATCGCCCGAGGACTACTGCGTGCAGATCTGGTAATCCTTGATGAGCTTGGCTACCTACCTTTCAGTCAGAGCGGCGGAGCCCTGCTGTTCCACCTGCTTTCGAAGCTTTACGAGCACACCAGCGTGATCATCACCACCAACCTCAGCTTCGCCGAGTGGTCGAGCGTATTTGGCGACGCCAAGATGACCACGGCCTTGCTCGACCGATTGACACACCACTGCCACATCGTCGAGACGGGGAATGAATCATACCGCCTGCAAAACAGCACCTTGGTGGCCAAGACCAAGATCCAGGCGAGGGAGCGCAGACGGCAGGATGTCGAGGAATCGGAGGACGACCCGTTTTGACCTCTTTGGGCTGGCCTTGCTGAGTGCAGGGTCAGCACTTTCACGACGCTGTCGACTGCTAGGCTTATCCACAATTGCCGGGGTCTAAATCGGCAAGCAGCCCTGGGTCATTTTTCAATCGGCAGGGTGGGTCAGTTTTCAATCAGCGCCGACAGGTAAAGTCCTTACCAGCTATAAACCGGGCAAGCAAAGCTTCGTATTTCGTGAACCGCTCGGGGTCATTGGTGTCATCAGCCCCTGGAATTTCCCGCTCTATCTCAGCATGCGCTCAGTAGTGCCAGCGGTAGCACTAGGCAATACCGTAGTCTTGAAGCCAGCTAGCGATACGGCCATTACCGGAGGTCTTTTGATAGCCCACCTGTTTGAGGAAGCTGGCTTCCCGCCAGGGGTGGTAAACGTGATCGTTGGCGCCGGTTCCGAAATCGGTGATGCCTTCGTAGAACACTCCGTTCCAAGTTTGATTTCGTTTACAGGATCGACAGACATCGGCCGCAGTGTGGGGCGCATTGCTGTCGGCGGAAAATACATCAAGCGCGTAGCCCTCGAACTTGGTGGTAACGCCCCACTGGTCGTATTGGACGACGCCGACATGGAGGCCGCAGCCCATGCGGCAGTGGTGGGTCGCTTCCTGCATCAGGGCCAAGTCTGCATGAGTGTCAATCGGGTCATCGTTGATCAAAAGATCTATAACGACTTTGCCGCCCTCGTAGTGGAGCGAGTTCAGAAGCTTTCTGTGGGTGACCCTAACCTGGCTGAAACGGTGATCGGACCAGTTGTGAGCCAGAGCCAACTGACTGGTTTGCTCAACAAAATCACCCGAGCAAACCGCGATGGTCTTGAGTGCCTCCATAGCGGAGCTGCATCAGGCTTGGTTCTTCCACCACATGTTTATGGACGGGTAGCACCACATCACGAGCTGGCGTACGACGAAACATTCGGGCCGATCATGCCTTTGGTCATTTCTCAAAACGAAGAGCATGCTTTGGAGCTCTCTAACTCCAGCGAGTTCGGGCTTTCGAGCGCTGTGTTTACGCGAGACATGGATCGCGGCTTGCGCTTCGCAAGCGGTATCGTTGCAGGCATTACTCATATCAACGACATCACCATCGACGACCAGCCAAACGCGCCCTTTGGAGGGGAGAAAAACTCTGGCCTAGGTCGATTCAACGGAAGCTATGCCATCGACGAGTTCACCAGAGCTCACTGGGTAACCTGGCAGCAAGCAGGTCACAATTATCCTTTCTGAGAAGCTTTTTCTGAGAAAGCGGGGAACGGCGGCTCCGCTTTTTCGGTATCAAGAGGCTAGACCCAGCGAGAGCTCGCTAGATTGGAAAGTGAAATTAATTTCAAATAATTCGACAGGTTGCTTGAGGCAGAATTTCATTTAATCTGCTCGCACTTAATGCCGTTCAAATAAAAATAAGGCGGTTCGTGATGATGGCTAAAGTTATGCGTAGTTATGCACTTGCAGCGATAGCTGCGACTGGACTTGTTGCCTTTGATGTAAGCAAGGCGTTCGCTGTCCAGCCAACTGTTACACTTCCTACTGGTTTGAACTTAGGAGCGACAAGCTTTTATGACGGCTTTGGGGGGCAGCCGGGAGACAGTGCCTGGCAGACGTATATTTCATATGCTCACAATAAAGGCATGAAAGATGGTGATGGGAAAGATATCCCTATTTTTAATGATCCAAAAATGGATGTCTATTCCGTTATCAGTCAGTACAGTTATCTGTTTAAAACAGATCAAAAGATCTTGGGTGGTCACCCTGGCGTTGATGTGATCGTGCCGATGGCCTCGCTGGATGCGAGCTTTCAAAATGCGCCACCATTTCCAGGGGTAAAACTCAAGGACAATGGATTTGGGTTGGGCGATCCAACGGTGTCGCTGTTCGTTCAGTATGACCCGATTACAATAAATGGGAATCCGTTCTTTGTTTCGCGACTGAATGCCGGCGTGACAATGCCAGTTGGAAAGTACGACAACGATAAAGATTTCAATATTGGCAACAATTTCTGGTCCATTCACACATACTGGGCGATGACATTCCTACTCAGCCCCAAGTGGTCGATTAGCCTCCGGCCTCAGTATTACTACAACTTCAAAAACAATGACCCAGCGAGCAGTCTCCCTCTCGACGAGGGTGTTGACGATACGCAAGCCGGGCAGAGTGCATCGATTAACTATAATTTTGGTTATAAAGTTAACGATTATCTCACTGTGGGCGTCAGCGGCTATTACCTGAAGCAAATTACAGACGACCAGATCAACGGGCATAGTATCTCGGATTCCAAAGAAAAAACGCTCGGTTTTGGTCCTGGTCTAGTCGTTGACTTTGATAAAGATAAGTTTTTTGTGACGGCCTATCGCGAGTCAAACGTGGAAAATAGATTTAAGGTAGAAAACTCTGTAACCCTTCGCTGGTTGCATATGTTCTAGCTTGGATAAGCGGATCGCCAACAAGTGAATGCGCAAGCATAAACAAGGTAATCGGATGCCAGAGCATTCGATTACTTTTGACGTTTACGGAGCCGAAAGCTCAGCTTCATGAGCTTCGGCATGTCTAGGCTTCAAGCTGCTATACTATTCCTGATGATTATGAAATCGAAACCTGCAGTGTTCGGCTCTCGGTTGATCGGGGATTACATGGAAAACTTGAGATCTGTCTTCGCTTACTTTCAACCCTCGTGCAGGGCAGATCAGGTTTTAAGCCAAGCTATTGTTGCACCGGTAATTCTGGAACTTGCCATTTCCAAGGTTGGTGAGAAAGAAGTTGCATGGGGGCTAGAGTTGTCTCAGCGCTCACTGGCTGTGGCTAAATCAAAGTTTTCATACCTTGATAGCTTCCCTGAGACGGAGGTTCTTAAGAGCCTTGAGCTTCTGATATTGCAACTGCTCGTCAGAATGTCGGGCCAGGATGCTGATGTCGGATTGTCTGAATCTATGCGCGCGATGGCATATAAGGCAGTGCGCATGGATGTATATTTTGAAAGCATCGTTCAAGGCATAAGAGAGATGCAGGGGCTCTGGACTAAGGAAATTTTAGATTCCTTAGACTTATCAATTGAGCGCCAGAATATCTCGCAGCTGGTTGTGATGCTGGCACTAGTATTTGATGATGCAGTTAAAGATTTGAATCGCCCCTGGTTTTCTAGACACTCTCCAAGCTCAGGAAATAGCGTTTCTCATACTCTACTGGAGACAGCTGCATAGCACTGCTGTGTCGGCGTTTAGGGTTATAGAACATCTCGATGTAATCGAAAATATCACTTCGGGCTTCTTCACGGGTTGTGTAGATCTTTCGTCGGATTCGCTCTCGCTTCAAAAGCTGGAAAAAGCTCTCGGCTACGGCATTGTCGTGGCAGTTTCCCCGCCGGCTCATGCTGCTGATTACATTGTTGGCCTTCAAAAAGCTTTTCCAATCCGAGCTACTGAACTGACTGCCTTGATCTGAGTGAATCATAACTTGCTGCTGAGGCTTGCGTCGCCAAACAGCCATCAACATCGCGTCGATAGCCAGGTCGCTGCACATCCTTGGCTTCATTGACCAACCAATTACTTGGCGTGAGAACAGATCCAGCACTACCGCGAGGTAGAGCCACCCTTCATAGGTGCGGATGTAAGTGATATCTGTCACCCAGACCTTGTTCGGCTCACTTACCTTGAACTGCCGCGCGAGGTGGTTGGGCGAGGCCACTGTTGGTTTTCCACCATAGAACCCTGGACGCCGCCGATAGCCCGTTTGAGAACGCAGTCCCTCCGCCTGCATCAAGCGCCTGACTCGATTTCGGCCGCATTCCTCTCCCAGCTCACGCAGGTCATCGTGAATTTTGCGGTAGCCGTATACACCTCCGCTTTCCAGCCAAGCGTGTTTGATCAAGCCAAGCAGACGTTGATCTTCTTTTGCTCGGGCAGATTGAGGCTCGGCCAGCCAGGCGTAATAGCCGCTGGGGTGCACCTTGAGGGTTTGGCAAAGGCGCCGCACCGGGTAATCAGTCGAGTGCTTCTTGATGAAGGCGTACTTCAGCCGCACTCCTTGGCAAAGTACGCGGCGGCCTTTTTTAAGATGTCTCGCTCTTCCGTCACGCGCTTGAGTTCAGCGCGTAGCTTGCGCAGTTCGGCCTGCTGATCGTCGTCTTGCTGACGCTGCTCTTGGGGCTTGCTGTAGACCTTGATCCAGGCGTAAAGACTGTGCACGGACATGCCCAGGCGCTGGGCGACATCGGCGACAGGTTTGCCTTTCTCGGTCACTTGCTTGACCGCTTCGATCTTGAATTCTTCGGGGTAACGCTGACGACTCATGGCACCTCCTATTTGGGCCTCATTATGAGGCTTGGAGGTGTCTACGAAACCAGGGGCGATTCAATTTTTTTGAAGGTTGCCTGGCCGAAAAAGAGTTATTGCTGGAAGAGTCTCTTGTTTCGAAGCGAAGACTAGTGGAAGAACTTATAGAAGGCGGATCGTCTATCGGATCGGAAGTGGTCGAGGCTTTTAAGAGTAACCTAGGGGTAGATCCTGATAAATTTTACACTGCCATCATAATCTCTTCCGCTCGTGCTGCTTCTAAAGCTACCAAATATACCCAGCGGGCCATCAGTGAGCTAATTTCAAATTCTAGCTTGGTTCACTTGCCTCAGGCAGATGGAGCATGGCTTTGGATTGCAACCGGCACTCCGCCATTGAAAAATCAAATTTCCAATCTGACTACTTCTTTAAAGTCCGCGGAGGTCGGAACTTACTGCTTAGGGGAGACAGTCAGAGGCATTGAGGGCTTCAGGCGATCTCACGTACAAGCTCGTGCGTTGTTGGAGGTAGGAAAGCAGTTCTCAGTTGGTAGGGTATTACAATGGCCTACCCACGCTGCTACGGCAATTTTCATCAGGAATAAAGAGCTTACAGACTGGTTTGTACAATCTACGTTGGGAGAGTTGGCAAGCACTGATAAAAAAGTCGAGAGCTATAGAGAAACTCTCAAGAGTTATCTGCTTTCAGGAAATAGCTTACTGCATGCTGCGGAAAGTTTAGGCATTCATCGAAATACGGTTGTGTATCGACTGCAAGCTGTTGAAGATATCCTGGGCAAACCGATAAAGGAATTTGATTTTTCATTGAGCTGCGCACTGGCATTGCTTGAGCTGAAATCGCGCGACTAAACCTTTCTGGCATCTCCTGTACCTTAGTACGAATTTTTCGAAAAAATTTGTACTCGGTGTCTAATGACACGTAGGTCTGAGAGGCATAGCATCTAATAGGAGTCAGTTAAAATATCAAAACAATAACAAGATGAGGTCTTGAACATGCCTAGAAAGTGGATCGCTAAGCGCATCAATAGCCTTGATCCTACCACCGACTTTGATGAGATCTGGAAGCTGTCATCCGCCTATCGGCCCAACGATTTCATCATGAACTTGATTTACACCGTCACGTTCCCTCACTTCTTTGTGCGTGAACTCGATGCCCTGCCATTGTTTGATGAAGGCTCAGGGAAGATTCTAAGCCGTCGAGACGCGAGGGCTGACGATACGTCTCGGAAAATGCAGGTTTGGTGGAACTATGGATCATCACATGAATTAACTTTGAAAAACGTCGAGTCCATTAATAAGCTTCATGAGCATTACGCTAAAAAATTCTCAGAAAGTTTTAGCCGCAATGGCACTTATATTTATACCTTGTGTTATGAAGCTGCTGGCATGCATAGGCTTCTTCGTCGAGTAGGTTTAACTGGTTTTTCCGATAAAGAGAAGTTGGCTGCGGTTCACTACTGGACAAACATGTCTAAAGTATTTCGTAACGCAGGCACAGGCGAAGAGTTAGTCGGGTTCCCTGATTCGTTTGATGGCATCATGGAATTCATGGACAAATGGGAGGCCGAAGAGGTCCCACCTCACAAAATAGGGCCACCTGCTGCTGAAGCCATCATGAGTCAGTTTGCCGATCGCTACTTCCCGAAGATTCTGCACCCTTTGGTCTACAAGTGGATCGCGTCCCTTTATCCAGAGCACGTGCTGAAAGCCTTTTCGATAAAGCGGCCGTCAGCTGTAGGAACTGCCGTGCTAAGGAAGCTGACCGCTTGGTTCTTTTGGTTCGGTGAAAATGTCTTGCCGGACCCTCTAGACACCTTCGAGGAGCGCCGACTGAAGACCCGAAATTCTCAAACTAAGGGTTGCCCATTTTCAGCCCTGAAGGCTCGCCAGATGCAAGGCGGTTGTCCGCATCTGCGTTCCACAGACTCGGCAGGATCCGAGAGCCCGGAAGATGTTAATAGTCGGCACATCAATGATGCCGTCAAATAACAATCCAAGCACTGCTAACCTGTATGAGTAAAGAAGAGAAGCCTGCGACCGGAGTAAGTGAGATTCCGGTCGCAGCTGAGATATCGGGAAAACAATCTCACGTATTCAAGCTGCGAAACGCTGATTTACCATGCGCTGAGCCTCGGCAGTATAGAATCAACAAAAAGGCTAGGATTCGCACCAGGAGCAAATTGCTTTGTGCGGCCCGGTCTGTATTCGGGTGTAAGGGCATAGAGTCCACCGCAATTAACGATATTACTGAAGAGGCTGGTGTTTCGTTTGGTTCTTTCTATAACTATTTTTCTAGTAAGAAAGAGATTGCGCGGGCGGTGTTCATTGATGAAACATTGTTGATGTTACAAACGCTGGACTCGATTCCTCCAATGGAAGGGGGCATCGCTGAAATTCTTGATGTTAAAATTCGTCTAATCCTTCACAAAGGAGTTGCCGATCCAGTGTGGGGATGGTTTTTTATTCACTCGGCCTACAGTATTAGTGAAATGATGAACGTGGTGGGAAATCATTTGGCTCGAGACATAAGGATCGGTAAGGAGGCCAAGATCTTCCTTGTTGATGATGTTGATTCTACCGTCGATGGTATTATGGGTGGCATCCTATACTTGCTACGGAAAATTCTTGAGGGTGCTCGTTCATCAAGCGCCGTTCAAAGCTTGGTTCAGCACATTTTGGCGGGTCTTGGGGTATCTCGCGGGCCTGTGTGTTAGTATACCCGCACCTTATTCTCCGGTAGGGGTTCGCTGTTCGTAAAGTAGATTTTTCGAGCTGCCAGTGAGTTTTTAGGTGTCATAACGCCCGGCTAAGGGGTCTCGGCGAGTGGTACCTTCTTCAGGACATGGATGTCTTTTTTCAGATAAGTAAAATGAGGTGGTTTAGACGCTCCTTCAGTTGACGCTAATGCCGTTCTTAAACTCAAACCTGACAAAACATAATCGTTGCTGCCGCGCCGAAATGATAAAAGCTGCCGCACCGCCGGTACTGAGTTCCAGCATTGCCACTATCTCAGCGACCAGGCTTCTCGCACGCGTTCACTCAAACGGTCCTCGCTTAGAGGACTTGGCGTAGAGGCAGGGCATCATACGCGCGGTCCTACTCTCGGTATGTCACAGAAAACTGTACGCGCGCCATGAACCCCACATTCAAAGCCGCTTGTTGATGTCCGATGCTGTGCTCCAATTTCTCAGGAGCCCATTCACCATGATGCGACCCGACGCCAAAGTCGAAAAGGTTTACCTCTATCCCAAGCCCGTCGACTTCCGAAAATCCATCGACGGGCTGGCCGTTCTAGTGGAACTTGATATCAAGGTGGCCGTGTTCGACCCGGTACTTTTCGTGTTCCTCAACAAACCACGCAATCGCGTGAAGATCCTTTATTGGGGTGTGTCACGAATGCTGGCGTCAGCCAGCGATGCTGTATCAAAGATGGGAGTAGGTCTCCCGGAGTCTGCTTGCAGGAGCCGGCTTCAAACCACCCGGTGCTGCTGCGTTCAAAAGGCGCGGTGGTGAGCGACCGTTGGAAACGGCGCCAATGATGGCGTCAGGTACGTATTGAGAAGATGAGCGAAAGCAAACCGTCCGAAGACGCATCGTTAAATATTCAAGTGCTGTCAAAACCGAGGTCGCCCAGTAGCCTCGGGATCAGTCTGGAAGATACCTGTCTACTGTCCAGATGGCAGCCGGTGTATAGGTGGCATGAGCTCAATACAGGCTTTGATATGAAACGTGAGAACCTGGCCTTTGATGCTAAGGGAAATGACAAGCGGCTACTACCGCGAGGAAGAATACCAATGCAAAGGTCCAGGGGGGAGCCATTCGTAGTAGTGATGAACCTCTTGTAATGAGAGCGGAGCGAAGGGATGGCGTTGCCCGGCTGACTCATGCCGTCAACTCGCTATGGCGAGGAGGAGCGGCATGAGCACAGCAAAGTCGTACGATATTTCCAAGTTGACAGTTTGGGAAGCTTACCAGAGTGTGAAAGCCAATCGAGGAGCCGCTGGGATAGACGAACAATCTATTGCCCAGTTTGAGCAGAAGCTGCAACGGAACCTCTACAAGCTGTGGAACCGGATGTCATCGGGTTCTTATTTACCGCCGCCGGTTCGGCAAGTGGAGATTCCGAAGCAATCAGGAGGCAAACGCAAGCTGGGTATTCCAACAGTGGCTGATCGTGTAGCTCAGACCGTCGTCAAGCTGCTTCTATCAAACAATAGGTAACCCACTGTTCTTCAAAAAGAAAAAACAGGTGCGCGGGGTCAATGGCGGCGAAGTGTCCACTCTTCTATACGTGGTCACAGCAAGCTGTGCCGACAGGGACTAACGCCGATGCCATTTGGGCCACTCTCTCATTCGGGAGCAAAGCTGCACACCAGTGCGGTCTACGGCCTCTTTCCCGCGCATTGGGAACCATAGCAAAGCATTCGGCGGCTGACCTACCCGGATCAGTCGCCGAATGCTTTTCTAGATCTCGATGTCAGTGCAGATCTAAAGTCATGCGCATCCTGTTTGCTGCGCGATAGCGCAGCCCGGAAGGGCTGGGTGATCTCTTACCTGGATGTGCAGGTAAGACTTTCCCGCGCAGTCTCTACGCGCCTTCCGGGACAGCCGTGCACGAGGAAGCATTCGACTCCCGCCCTAATGAACCGATGACTGAGGCGTTGACTTGTGGTGTGAGTAGGGCACGGCTCATAGCTGCCGGAGGACCGCTTTCCGATGCTTCAAGTCGTTAGCAACTGCCCAGAACTGAAGGGGGAAATTACCGCCAAAGCGCCGTGGTAGAAGGCTGCGCCAGTTTTAATTCTCTAGCACGTGGCGGCCAAGGTGAATTTTTACAGTCTGCGACAGTTTTACGCTTTAATTCTCGAAATTCATCCGCGATGGCTCACCCGTAGCGAGAGCTCCTCCAGAGCTGCTCTGATGGCGACCTGGTTCAGATGCAACAGCTCAAGCGTGTCAGCTGTGGTTGAGGCTTGGTCATCCATGCGCATGCTCCAGGTACGAGAATTCTTAGGGCAAATTTAGGGGCGCTTCAGGCCCGGGTAGGCGATTTGCGAAGACGAGCATAGCTGTTTTTGCTGACCTATCGAAGTCTCCGGTGCATGTCGGGCGGGTTCAAACCCCTGGCCGTCGCCAGTCAGTCTCCCTGAGCCAGGCGAACGTGTGGCAGTTTCGCGTGGTTGGCCAAGCAGCGATGGGCTTCGGTGACAACGGAGTGCAGTTTATGCTTGATCAGTTCGGCCAGGCGATCAGCTAACTCCTGAGGTAGACTCTTCACTGTCCCGGCTTCTGCACTCAGGCATGAGATGTTTTCTCGGGAAATGCCTAAGGCGTCGATGGCCCCAAGAATATAGCCTTCAAGAAACTCGCGGTTTTCAAACAAAGCGTCGCTCTCAGGGGCGTGCTGGTAATCCCAATCGACCTTGAAGCTTTTCCTGTCTTGGACTACTTCGATTTTTGGTAGCGCTGGGGACTTGGTGAGCGGGGGCATACAGGGCTCCTTGTGTTGAGGCAAAAATGGGGAACACCGGGCGCCTAACCATGCCATCCAGCGCCCGGATGAATGCATATGCATCAACGTGCATAACTGTTGAATGCCTTGTACTCCAAGGGTTGCAGCCGATTTCCGCCTAATACCCCAGCACAATCGGGGTATTTGCTGGTAGGCCGCACGGCCTTCGGCCGGGAGGGCAGACGCCTTAGAACGATCTTACGAACTCTTTCTCGATGGGGTGCCAGAGTGCGCCGCCGACATTTGCTCTTCTGACAGCGTTGCAGAGAGCCTCCGCGAGGCGCGGGTCGTTCCCGTGGGTAGCGCTTCCATTGTGGGTGATGATGACTCGAGTGCCGAAGCCGACCAAGCTATCAACAGCGTCTTGAACATATTGCGGGAGGTCCTCACTAAGGACATCTACCCACACCGTATCGCCGGGGTAAATTCTCGTGAGGGCTTCGATGGCATTGGCGAGGAGCTTTCCGTTGTCCTGGCTGCCGGGCAGGGAGGGGCATTTAATCGAGTGCACGAAGACCTGATCGTCGGCCTCGACAGTTCCCGAGAGTGAGCAGTCAAAGCCTGCTGCGATGGCTGCGTTAATTGCTGCTGTATCGCGAGAGTCGTAACCCATGTGTCCTTCTCCTTGATTTGGAGGATATCCGTCTAGTTCGGCCAGTTCGGGGAAAGCTTTAGGGGGGCTCCAAGTGCAAAGTGAGAGGGTGCAGGCGGTATACAAAGTCGTGAGGCAACCCGGAGGCCATCCTGATCTTTACCGCCTTCCTGCCACAGTTCGGTCGGCGGCTGCAGCGGGGACGCTGAGGGATCCGGTCACTCAAACAGGTGAAAATCGTCTCGGTTTTTCGGGTCAGGTGTGGCGCCGCGGCAGTTATCGGCTCGCACTGGTGGGTGATTGGGGAAGAACACCAGACCTTTGCCTCGAGAGTATGGGCGAGAGCCTGCATCGTGACGCGGCGCAGCTCGGCCCCTTTCTCGATACGTCTGATTGCGTTTGGCGAGACACCCGAGCGGAATGCCAAAGCTTCTACGCTCCAACCAAGCAGGGAACGCGCTGGTTCGCAGTGGGCGCTCTTGAAGGGCAAGGGTGGTTATTTAAAAGCAGCTCCAAGTAATCCCAAGGAGTATCAGAGCTCGGCCTTTGTGGGAATTCAAAGATGTCGGCGGTCATCGTGTTTACCTTGGGCGCTGTATCTATATACAGTATATGGTAGCCGATGTCTGCGCAAGGGCTGGGTTGTGATAGAGAGAAGATGGTACAAAAATGGTACTAGACCTGAATGGCTGCTCTGGAGGCAGCATTGTTAAAGACCCTCAGGAAGAACATTTCCAATCCATCATTGCGGTCAGAACCGGCCCGACGGAATGTTGCTGGCCATAGAGCAGCGGTTTACCTGATCAGCTCGAGGTATGGGTTGTCTGCCGGGCGCTCGCCGACAATGCCTGCTGCTCCGCGCAGGAGATAGCCCATAAGAGAGCCAGTCTTGCGGGGACCTTCCACCTTGCAGGTCCAAATATTTTGACCATTGGGCTTTTTCTGATGAACGTCCAGCTTCTCAAACTGGCGTTGGATACACCGCCAGGCGTCGCTCTCAGGATCTCTACCGGCCAGTCCGGGATGTTCGGCGGCATAGCGCTGGAAAATGCCAGGTGTCACCAAGAAGTACGTGCCTTCGACTGTGTGGATTTTGGCCTTGCTGTCGTTGACGAGTAAATGGTGGTTTTGGATTCCCTTGTGCAGCCACTCGATAAACGCCTGCCCTGAGGCATCGCTGAGTAGAGCCGTTGAGGCTTTCAGTCCTTGAACTATCGACTCATGCTCGTGCTTGACCGTCTCCTGCAACATGTCCATTAAATCATCGAGATAGGCGAAGTTCTCGTCCGGAGGCAAGCGTGCACGCTGTTCTACGTCCGAGGCCGCTTCTGGGCCAGTCGGGGCTGACTCGCTGGCTTCACTGGTTGGCATGGCATCGTCTGTCACAATCTCAACGGTTCCTTCAAAGCATTGGGGGCGCGCTTCATGGCCCCAGATGAGACTCGGTTGCAGCCGGAGGAAGGTGAAGCGGTGCTGCCACCCTTTGCCGGTGACATTTGCGCTCCATACCGCTTTGCCCTCCGGTGTCGCATCCACCAATCCATACGATTGCAGCTCATCGAACAAGGCGATGTTGGAGGAGGGGATGCCATCCACGGCCTGAGCCAGCAGGTAGGCGCGCAGTTTGTCGGTGGCGGTCTTGCTGACCAGCCATAGATGGTCTTCGGTGAGCCAGCCAGCAGCACCGGGCTGGTTGAGCTTGAACTCGTTCTTGACAAGGTGACGCAAGCCCGTGAGCAGGTGATGCTGTAGTGAGTGTTTAGGTGCCTGCAAGGCTTTGGTGGGGTTGGCACCGATGTTTTGTGCGGTGGAAACCCGGTCAGCTTGCAGCACCAGTTCCCCGAGGGTGCCGGCATGCTCGTAGTGGTTGGCCAGCAGGAAGAGCAGATGGCCCCACAAGGTTGGATAGTGGCTCAGCCAGTCGAGCTGAAGAGGCGTCAAAATATGCGTGTACAGCAGCCCCGTAGCGGCGCCGTGAAGCTTGTAGTCGCGACCGGTCACGTAGCGAAAGCGGTAGGGCTGGTTCAAAGGGCCGTGCCAGGGGTGCCACACCTCGCCACTCTGATACTCCACTTGAAGGTCGACGGCAATCTTGCCAATGTCGTGGAGCAGGGCGCCGTAGGCAATCGCCGCGCTCCAAGCGTCGGCCTGTGCGGCCTGGTCTTCCGGTGCGGCGCCGCTGGGAAGCAGGTACGACTGGCGCAGCTTTAGGCTGCAGGCCACCAGTTCCAGTCCATGGTCCAGCATGCCGCCCGGATAGGCATGATGGTGGCTTTCGCTGGCGGGGAGTTGCTGTACATAGCTGGCGTAACGGCGGATCGGCTCGAGGTAGAGTTGATCGAACTGCGGCTCGGAGAGCGCCGTGTACTGCCAGATGCGCTCGAGCAGCTTTTTCCGGTGCTCGGCACAGAGCAGGGATTCAGAGGATAGCGGGAGGAGGAAGCCCTTGGGAGCTGGAGCGAGCGTGGGCTCTGCGGCACCCCCTTTTTGATGTTTAAACCACCAGCGCTTCATTGTGTTACCTGCTTTGCATTCAGAAGGTCCTTTTGCCTTTTCGGATAGGCCTCTTACCCTTGTGCCCCCTTCCATTGCCGCCGTTACCCTTTAACCCCCCTTGGGCCTTTTTGCGAACGCGAAAATACGAAGCCTGGCGCATCGGGTTACGTGCTGGATTGGAATGGCCTGTCCTTTTCTCGGGGGGTAGACTGTCTGGCATCATTTTTAGGGCAGGTGGCCTGATGACGTTGAGCGATGCCGTTTTGATCGTGCTACTGGCGGATCGAATTCATGGTACGGATGCTGCCATTCGATCAGCAGCCAAGCGCTGTGCGAAAAAGCTGCCACGCAGTCAGCGTGATATGTTGTTCAAGATTGGCAACAGCCCCGCCCCTCGGGAACTAGTAGGTCACCTTTGCCAGTTCTTGCCGGACTGAGTAGTCACATACATATGTGTAAATTCCGAAGAATGAAAAGTTATCCGAAGGGAGAATTAAAGCTCGGCTAGTAGTTGTGTCTCAGGTACTATCACCTCACATGCCTCAACCTTAGGAAAAATTGCACATGTCCAAACTTGCCGAATTCAAAGCACTGGAAGCGCAACTGGCTGCGCAACTTCAACAGCTGGACGCGATGAAAAATGACTCTGGCTTGAAGCAGGAAATCGAGTTTGAACAAAAGCTCAAAGCCTTGCTGGAAGAGTACGGCATGAACTTGCGTCAGGTGATCACCATTCTGGACCCGTCCAAGGGCGTGAGCGTGACTGCAGTCAGCTCCTCTACTGGCGTTCAGCGCAAGCCGCGTGAAGTCAAGCGCTACAAGAATCCACACAGCGGTGAAGTCGTCGAAACCAAGGGCGGCAACCACAAGATCCTCAAGCAGTGGAAGCAGGAGCACGGTTCGGACACTGTCGAGGGCTGGCTGCAGTAATCGACTGCTCAGACTCAGCAGCGGATGCCCGACAACGGGCAAAATAAAGGCCCCGATCATGGGGCCTTTTTGCTGAAAGTGTCACGCTGTTAGTCGTTCAGTCGTTTCAGTGGCCTGATCGGACTGTAGCGCCAGCAGGTATTCGGACGCCTCACGGGCCTGGCCGCTGGCGCGGAAAATCGCCCGCTTGTCTTCCTTGAGGATTTTCAGCCAGGAGGCCAGGTACTCCTCGTGACGCAGCTCACCCTGGGTGCCGGTCAGCGCGCAGAGAAATGCAGCGCCCATCTCCGCAACCAACTCCTCGAATGCGTACGCTGCGGATCCGAACGCGTGTCCGCCAGTGATGCCTTCGCGGTTCAGACGCGAACGGTGACCCGACCAGTGTGTCAGTTCATGCAGAGCCGTCGCATAGTAGCTGCCGACGTCCTCGAACTGAGCCTTGGTGGCAACTGGATGAGATCACGCACTGGCTGATAAAAGGCGTCATCGCCATAGCGATGCTCGATTCGGGCTCCACTGGCGACCAGCAGTTGCTCGGCGGGGGCATGATCGATGAAGGCCGCTTGTCCGTCGTTTTCGTCGCCACTTGGCTCTTCGTCAGGCAAGTCCTCGGTCTGCTCGATGTTGAACAGGCAATGCGTCCGTAGAAGCGCGAACTGCACCATCTTGATGTTGCCTTGCTCATCACGAACGACCTGACCGTCCTCGTCGTGCGCTTCCTTGCTCATGGGTTTGTACAGCACCGCGAGGGTCGATTGCTCGCCCTTGCGTACATGGCCACCGGCCTTGCGCGCCTGGTTGAAGGTGAGCCAACGATCCTCGCGGAAACCGCGCAGACGGGCCTCGGCCCACAACAGCGGAATGTTGATGCCAGCGTAAGGGCGCCGAGTGATGGCGTTGATGGGAAAAGGCGAGTCAGCATGCAAGCCTGTGGTGGTCCAGGGTTTGATCCAAGGGATCACACCTTGATTCAGGACGCTGACGACCTTGTTGGTGACGTCCAGGTAGATATCGGACATGACGTTCTCCGTTGTGAAGGGGGAACGCCGCCCGACCGGGAAGTGTTCCCGGTTGGGGTGAAAGGGGCAGTGGATGGGCTGGAGGGGTCAGAGAGCGGCGATGTCTACCGTGATCTCATCGGCCAGCCGGATGAATAGGAAAGCCGGGCCGCTGCGTGGTGTGATGCGAGCCAGCTGTAACCGTGGTGGGACGGACGCAGGTGATGTGTTTCCGCGCTGCGGGGAGTGGCACTTCAGCTCGACCGGGCACTGCACAGTACGGGGTGCTGAGGTCAGGACGCTGTCGAGCAGGGCCGTCAAGCGCTGTGCTGATTGCCTGGCGGAGTCGTTGTCTGTGGCGGCTCCAACGAACTGTCGCCATACGCCTGGGCTCAGTACCACGGCGGTGGAGAAGGGGGTGATCCTGGACATTGGAACCTCCGGGCAGCGGATTCCGCGATCCCGCAGCAGGGCGCCAGCGTGGATCTGCTCGCTACGCAGCGAGCAGGGAGCGTGCATGTATTAAAACGCCCTCGGAGGGGAGGTCAATCTCCAATCCGCAACCCACATGGGTGCGTCTGTCCAGAGCGTTCCAAGGAGGAAAATCGACCTCAAATGCCTGACCAACGGCACTCTTCAATCCTCCGCAATGTGGTGCGAAATACATCCAAAAAAGGCCCCGTTGCGAGGGGCTTCTGGACGCGGGTAAAGCCTGCAGCAGCCTTCAAGATTTTCTCTCAGGGTTAACCTCGGCGGCCAAGTACACGTGGGTGGATGTGACTTCAACCACCAGTGATCCCGCTGTCCCGCGAAGACTGGCCAGGACAGGATCATCGATGTCGAAGTACTCGGCGAAATCATCGCCACCAAATTCGTCTCGAGCGCGATTCCACCAGGAATCGAAGTCGTCGACGTCAGGGTTGCAGCCGGTGGCGTAGGCCACGCGTTTGCGGCCGCCCCCATCCGGTTTGTTCTCGCCGACCTCCGACATGAGATAGACACCGTGGTCCTTGACCAAAATGACCCGGCAGCCATTGATACCGGCCTCGGCCAACACGGCATGAAGTTCAGTGCCTGTGAAACGCAGCATGGTGAGATCCTCCAGAGGGTGCGGAGGAATGCCACCCGTGCGGGGAAATTCCCAGCACTGGAATGGATTGAGTAAGGTCGAGTCAGAGACGTAGGCTCGGTGAGCCAGAGGATTAGAGAGCGTTCATCACCGTGGGAGCGGTAACCATGCGAGCTGCCGAACGCGAATCGCATTTGGGGATAACCATCACCGGAGTGACGTAGCCTTGAAGGTTAAGGCTACCTGGGATGCTGGAAAACCAGCGATTGCACTTCTTAAATAGCAAGCGGGTAGGCCGCGGTCAACGGTAAGTCAGATGCATAATCAGGCTTCGCGTCCACATCGTTCCATGATGCTGTTTTAGTCTGGTCCCAAATGATGAGCGGTACTGCTCGCAGGTGTGAAAGGAGTAGACTTGAGTCTTGGATCCAACGAGCTATACGCCGGTGGAGGTGCAATATGAATTGCCATATCCGTTCTCATTCATTTTCGGGTCGTCTGGGATCTAGTCTAGGCACAGCTTGGCGGAATTTAATCCTCAAGGTGACTAGCTCTGAGAGGCTGGCAAAAAGCCCCCGTAGAAAAGTTTTGGAGACGGTGGCCGGCAAGCTACTTTGCTTATTTGGTCTTATTGCTGTAGCTACCGCTTTCGCTTTGCTGATCATCACCAATCTGGCAGTTGCTGTAATACGCAGCTGGTGGGGGGGCGTCGAACCTGTGGCGAGTCGAGAAGAACCAACCCCAGACTATTTGGGCGCGGATCTCTATATTGGCGATTACGATAGTAACGGTCATTACATAGGTGACTGCAAATCATCTGATTGATTTCTTTCCGGCATTGGTCAGTTGGGCTGTGCCTTTGCTTGCGGCGTCGCTCGCAGCCCTACCGCCATTTGCCAGCATGCTCTGTATTCCGTTCCCCACGGAGTACCCTGCCCAACTCATTGCGCCGACGAACAATGCCGGCAAGACAATGAACATCGCACCCATTACGTACTCGATCACCTGCGCGGTGACTGTCCCATCCATGAACCCTGCAGTAGGTAATGACAACAGCGCCTGATCCGTGGTCGAGACTTGGTGGTACAGCGTGTCCAGCATGCTCGAGTCGATCCAGCGTGCGAGCTCCCACCAGAATGTCAGCATGTGCAGCGTGAACAGCGCGAAGGTGATCGTCATCAGCGCCTTGAGCTGATAGGTGCTGATCAGCAGCACCAGTGGCAGGCTGATGATCGTGCCCATGATTAAAAAAGCCTGAACCATCGGCAATGCAGCGCGCAGTGCATTCATCGCCGGGAAATTGCTGAATGAACCCAGGGCCAGGCCGGTGTTGGTGGCGAGGTTATTAAGCCCTTGCGTCAATGAGCCGCCTCGGGCGCTGCTGCCATAGTCCTGGAATACTTGCCCAGACGCCATGCTCAACGACTGCTGCCGCGGACTCACCAGTTCACGCAGGGTGGCGTCTTCGATTTCGGTGGAGGTCCGCCCGGTCAGCCAACCGCGCAGTTGGGTGAGCAGGTTTGTATCGACCTCGGCAACCAGGCGATCACGCAACCCGACCGTGGCATCGCTCCACCATTGCTTGCAGGTAGGGAAGCCCGCGCCGTTGTCCAACCGGGGCAGCGAGGTATCCCGCGTCTCGTCGTACGGCCAAGCGACTCGGGGGGTGTGCGAGCGATCCGTGTCGTAATAGCCCGGCGTGTTGAGCAAATACGTCGAGCCGATCCAGGACGCATCGTAGCTCTGCGATTCGTCCAGCTCGGGGCGATTGGTAAACAGCCGCGAGCGCGAAAAGCCGTAGCAGTCGCGGGTGAAGTCGGCGACTTCCTGCAGCAGCACCTGGTCGTTGATCCGCGAGCTGTCGATCTCCATGCGCATCGCGCGGATGTCGGGTGCACACGGGATAGACGCAGTCGCAGCGGCGGTGATGCCCTTGCTCATGGCATGCACCAGATACCACCATACCGGCACATTCGCTGACTTCTCGCCGATGGTGTTGAACGTCGTGCCCCAGGCCGTGTCGGCGGGCTTGGTCATCGACACACCACAGCGCTGGCTAGCCGCATCATCGAAGGTCACCGAGGACAGGTTCAACGGGAAGAACGGCATGCAGCCAAACAGGATGACCACGTAGCTCATCCACAGGCGGTTCTCGACTCGTGGAATCGACAGTAAGCCCTTGTTGCCCTCGTCGGCACCCTGTTGGCGGGCCGACAGCCATTCTTGCAGGATGATCGCGCCAAACGGCGCGGCGAATAGACCCGTGTCTGCCAGCGTGTTCCAGATACCGTTGTTGATGATCCAGGCGAGCAGCGACAGGTAGTACTCAAGGTAGCTGTTGGTGCTCATGTTCATGGTTGCACCTCACACGCGCGACAGTTCGACCAGGATGATCGAGCCGAAACCGATCAGCCCCAGGTGCTTGAGCCGTTGCTGCTCCTCGGGCGCTGACCGCAAGCGCAGCCCCGCGGACCAGCCGGCGAAGATCAGGGTGTACAGCAGGGCGCGCCAGTAGGCGAAATAGGGTGACGTCAGCCGGGCTGGTTCGAACCCATCAAGCTGGGCGTCGGTCAGGTGCAGCGCCATCCAGGCAATCAGCAACATGGCCACAATGGCGCCGAAGATCAGCAGGACCTGGATGACCGTGGTCCTCCAAGAAAACGGCATCATGGTGCACTTCTCCCCTGGTCCGCCCGGCGCAGGCGGTCCGGCTGCGGGTCGCGCTGATCGATGCTACGCGAGGCGTCGGCGCCGCCGGCGTGGCGATCAAGGACCAAGCTGACGGTGTTGGTGGCCAGCAACTGGCGTACCTGCAGTTCCGTTTGCAGCAGGCGGATCTCGCGCTCCAGCGTTTCGCCATTGCTGTCGAGGGCGGTGGTGGCGGGCTGCGCCGATGCCACATTGGGCTCACGGCTGCCGGCCAGCAACGTACGCTGCAGCAGCATCGCCTTGTAGATCACACTCGACAGCGCGGTCTCACTGGCCAAGCGCCGGGCCAGCAGGTTCTGGTCAGGGTCGTCGCGCAGACCCTCGATGACCCCGCGCGAGACTGGCAGCAAAGGGCTGGAGACTTTGCCAAGGTTTTCCGGTGTAGGCTGCTCAGCGCCCGACAGCATGCGCTCAAGACCTTCAAGGTGCTGCGTGTAGGTTTCCTGGATCAGCGGCGTGAGACCTGCACCCGCGCTCACGCGCAACGTCTCGCAGTCGTCGCAGGTCTCTACCTCGGTTTCTCCGAGCACCCGAGTAGCCCATTCGGAAGCCTCCTCGGGGGTCGACCAGGCTTGGCAGATCGCGCCAGTCTGGCATCCCGAGCCGATGGCCGAGGTGTCCTCGACCGAGCGGTTGTGCAGCAGGTTATAGCCCGCCTTGACCACGTCCGAGGTCACCCGAATGGGCGCCTGGCCATGGCCGCCAGCTTTCTGCCCGCCGACCCAACTGACGCCGTTGTTGCCATTGTTCGATTCGGTGTTTTTCACCGCCACCACGGCATCCCCGTCGGACTGCTCCAGGTTGTGCTGCATTTCCTGGTTCTGTGCCAGCGCTCCCCAACCGGCTTGGTCCACCTTGTCCGCCATTCTGGCCGCCATCGCCTGGCAGGTGAGCTTTGAACGGTCAAAGTCGATGCGCCCTTGCAGCACGCCATTGCTCAGGAGTTCATACAGCCCAGGGTTAGCGCGCTGGATGATCATCGCCGGCAGCGACATCACCGCCTGGGTGGCGTTCTGGATGACATTGCCCATGATCTGCTGGAAACCCTGCGTGGCACCGTTGAGCTGATTCTGCAGGGTGTTGGACAGGTTCATGTTTCCGCACATCATGTTCGCACGCCAGGACAGGCCCACGCCGAGCCCGCTGGGTCGGTAGAGCGAGGAGGGCGCGCCCGCCGCCGATCCGCCGCCGATGGTGTACATCACGCGGTCGTCCAACACCTGGGCCTGATCCCCAAGGTGGTAGCCGTTCTCGGCGGCATGGCCGGCGGCGCAAACGAGGAAACATGCCAACCCGAGCGTAAGGGCGTTCATCATCGGCCTCCATCGAAGTCGATGCTGAACAGAAAGGTCTGGCCCATGCGCTGGCAGCAGCGGTAGGGCCGCCACAGCGACCAGGCATAGGCGCCATCGGCACTCTGGATGGTCGGGCTGGGGAAGATGGCGCAGGTGTTCTGAATAACTGGTGCGAGCAACTGCCAGCGATGGTTGTTGACGTTGTTCTCCATCACCGGCTGCGGCGGCCAATAGCCCGGCGAGGGCGTTGGCTGCAGCGGTAGATAGACATGCGGTTGGCCGACGCGCGTGATGAAATCACTGGCCCGTTGCGCCATCACGGCGGAGGCTTTGAAGTCGTCGGGCTGTACCAGAAAACCCTGCCGTGGGTAGACGCTGCCCCACATGTTGCCGAGGGCCTGGCTACCAATCTCGCGCATGCCCGGAATGAGCGCCTGCGGGTAGACGGACTCGGGGATGGCTTGGCGCCAGGCCAGCGGATCGAGTGTGCTGAGGTAGTAGGGCGCAAGCGGCACCGCCCCGCTCGGACACGCATAGCCGAAGCTGTGGGCCAGGGCTGTCAACGCAGCGCCGCCGGGATGCCCGATGCCGTCGACATTCTTGAACCGGGCCAGGTTGTTGCGCTGTGGCGAAGGCGTGATCAGGTTGCCCCCGCCTTGCGACGCGGGCGTCGGCACCGACAATGCGGACATCTCGTCCCAAGGATTGCCGCCGGTGGCGGAATAGCTTGATACCACCAACTCGGGGATTAAGTGCCGGACTTTGGGCGAGGTCCTCACTGTGCAGCCGAACGGCGTGCAGAGCAGCCAGTAGCAGATCCCGACGATTCGGTACTCCAGACACTGCAGCGACGTGACGGAGGCAATGATGGCGGGGGTGGTCAGCGCCAGACACTGCTCGGCAGCCACGAGCAAAACGATCGCTATGAACGCACGGCCACGATCAGTCTTCTTGGGCTGTGGTGCTCTGCATGGGGGCGTGACGGTCACGTTCATGGGCAGCGCTCGGCAGGTGGCAGCGGTGTGCATCCATGCGCCAAGCTGCAGCATCCCCGATCAGGCAAAAGAGCGAGACGAACAAACCGAGGCCGGGGTGATCGGTTTCGTCAGTCGCTCAACTGAAGGCTGCGAATAGTGCGAAAATATCAATGGAGTACAAATGTACTTCTGTCGATTTTCATAGAGGGAAAGGGCGTCGAACTACGCTGGTACTGAGGTGTTCACGACATGCCGCGCAGGCGATCGATCTCCGCGGCGACCTGCAGGGCGGCGTCCAGCTCGGACTGCTGATGCTCCTCCATCAGCCGCCAGCGCTGGGCTTTTTCCTCGGGTTCAGTCATGGCTAGGGCGAGGTACAAACTCGGTGGTACCGCCCGAAACAGCGTCTCCAGCTGCTTCGACAGCACTACGCCCTCGGTGTACTTGCCCGAGGCTTTGCTCGCAGACAGCAGCAGCGCTTTTTGCGCCGGCGTGAGCTTCTTGAAGCGCGCAATCTCTTCAATCTCCGCTGGCGGCATGTTCAGACAGATCCACCACTCGATCATGTTGAGCATGGTCTGTGCTGTATCGGGGAAGTCGGCCAGGTTTTGCGTTGCCAACCAGAACCAGGCGCCTAGCTTGCGCCACATCTTGGTGCCCTTGACCACAAAGGGCGCCAGCAGCGGATTCTTGGTGATGATGTGGCCTTCGTCGGTCACCATGATGATCGGGCGACCGAGGTACTGGTCGCGTTCGGCGAGGTTGTTCACCGTGTTCATCAGGCTGATGTAGCTGATCGACATCTGCGCTTCATAGCCCTCACGGGCATAAGTGGCGAGGTCGACGATCGTGACATCGCTTTCCGGCCAGGGTGTGCCCGGCCGATCAAACAACGCGCCTTCGAAGCCCTGGCAGAACAGGTCGATGGACTCGGCCATTTCCTGGGCCCGCTCGCGACGCTTGTCGGGCAGATGGGCGTCGCTGGCGACCGCGCGAAGGGCATCACGAACATGGCACGTCATGACCTGCTGATTGTTGGCCGCACAGTGCCTGGCGGCATCGAGGATGCACTCACGGATCAGGCTGCGGTCTGCCCGGGTCAGTCGCGCTTCTTCCTTGGCTTCGCCGCCAGTGATCATCAGGCGGGCGGTGATCTCCAGCTCGCCCAGCACGTCGCGTTGCTCGTCACCGTCCGACGCAATCTCATCCAGATTCTCGGTCGACAGGCTGGCGACCTGGTCGGGGTGTTCGATCAGCCGCCGGGCATCGGCGAAAGGCGCCAGGCTCAAGCCGCTGCCCGGTTTGAGCTGGACCTTGTTGACGCTCAGCCCGAGGGTAGCGAAGTAGTCGCCCTGCAGGCCGAAGGAATTGCCGGCTTCGACGATAAACAGCCGGGGCCGGTACACGGCCATGACCTGCATCAGGATCGACACCAGGGTGGCCGACTTGCCAGCCCCGGTCGGGCCGAACAACAGCAGGTGGCCATTCATGGAACGGTCGAGGCGTGACAGCGGATCGAACGACAGCGGCGCGCCACCTCGGTTGAAAAAGGTGATGCCCGGATTGCCGGTACCGATGCTGCGTCCCCACAGGGGGAGCAGGTTGGCGACATGCTGGGCAAACAACAACCGGGTGTACCAGTTGCGCGTATCGCGGGCGGGGTTGTAGACCATCGGCAACCAGCGCAGGTAGCTGTTGCATGCGGCGACTTCATCGCCCTCGCGGACCGGTTGCAGGCCGGCACCGAGCAGCACATTGGCGGCCTGGATCGAGCGCTGGCGCAGTTCCTGTTCATCGGCGCCGCGCAGGTACAAGGCCAAGGTGCCGCGGTACAGCTTGTGCTGGCGGCCGATCAGCGCACGGGCCTCTTCCACGTCCTGGCGGGTCTGGGTCGAGGCGAGGTTTTCGCCGATGGCTTTGCGCGCCAGGCGATTGAGCTGCTCCTCGAGCACATCTTGGGGCGTGATCACCAAGGTCAGGCTCATGACGGCCTGCTCCGGCAATTGGTCAAACAACGCGTTGAGCGCCTCGCCTTTGCGGGTCTCGCCGGTCAGCTGGCCGATGTGGGGTGGCCTGCGCAGTTTGTCGACCACCATCACCGCGTGCGGCTGGTGATCGAAGTACCACAGCCCCTGCTCGCTGTCCGAGCGCGGCTCATGGAAGAACAGTCGCTCGGCAAAGTCGTGGTCGAACGGCAGCGACAGGCCATCGCCGTCATCTGACTCCGGGTAGGGCACACGTCGATAGAACGCCGCCGCTGATTCGCCGGTGAGGGTAGGGGCCGGGTTGAACCAGGGCAGCAGCCAGGCGTAGAAGTCACGCCCGGTCAGTCGGCGAGGATTGACCCCGCAGGCCTGCAACGAGGCCATCAGGCGGTCAGAGGTCCTTCTCAGCAACTGAGCGGGGTTTTGCCCTTCGTCGTCGGCCTGGTCACCGAGCCAGCGATAGACCACCAGCCGAATCCGCCGATTGCTGCCGCGCCAAGGCAGGTGTGAGACGACATGGTCGTCGAACAAACCACCCGGCTTGGCGATGGCATCCAGGTGGCGCTGCATCGATGTGAGGAAGGCCTGGGTGAACGGCGTGCCTGTTGCCCGCGGCGCGACGTACTGCTCCAGGCGCTCCAGGTACGGGGAAAAGTCGCTGTCGTCCTGACAGAAAAACTGCACCACCCAAGGCGCCTGGTCGAGCTCGTCGAAGCTGTCCTGCAGCGCATCTTCCAGGGCGTCCCGCGCTGCCATCAGCCATTCGGGCTCACGGCCTTCGGTCCCGATCGGCTGCAACTCGAACACGGCGCCCACCGACCGGTTGTCGTCAAGCAGAAAGCACTGCTCTTCCTCGAGGTATTCGACCCAGGGCAAGTGGTCGGTGAAGCTGGGGTTGTGCGCATACTGGGCGGCCTCATCCGCGCGCGTTGCTCGCCGACGCTGCGCCGCGCGCCAGGGCTGCCAGCGTGGCGGGGCGCGATCTGTGTCATCGTCCATCACAGATCGTCCAGGCGTTCGCCGGGCAGCGCGTACTGGACCTTCTCGTACAGCGGGAACACGGTCGAGTAACCGGGCACCGGTGTCTGCTGGGTACCGGCCAAGTGCGGGTACACGTACATGACCAGGTCAGGGTTGGGCAGGCGCGGGAACTGCGCGCGGATCTCGTTGGCGGCTGTGCGGGTGTAGGTGCTCTGGTCCTTGATCAGACGCTCGGGATCGAGCACCGGCCGGCGCAGCTCACTGCGGGCTTCCTGCAACTGCTGCTGGGTGCCGACCGAGCCGCCGCTGTTCCAGATATCCAGCATGGTTTGCTCGCTGTGGGGCAACATTTCGTCCTTGCTGGTGGTGCAGCCCGCCAGGTGCAGGCAAAGCAGCAGGCTAATCCAGGTCCAGTACCGAAACGGATGGGTTTTCATGGTTCACTCTCCGGCCTTTAGGTTCGTAGTCGATGCTGATTTCGTGATCCAGGTGCAACGCCACTTTGGCCCCCGGTGGCACGTAGATGGCGGCAAAGGCTTCGCCGTAGAGTTTGTTGATCCAGTCACGGATGTCGCCGATGCCACCGCTGATGACCGAGTTCAGCGCGCTGTTACCGCTGTTCTGGGCCAGCCCCAGGCTGCCGCTGGCCGAGTTGATGAATGAGGTATTGGTCTGTTCGCTGCCCAGCGCTGCAGCGAAGCCGGCGCCGGCTGCGGTGATCAGGCTCTGGCTGCCCAGGTACTGTTGGGCGTTGGAGCGACGTTCACCGGCGATGCAGGGAATGCCGTAAGGGTCGGAGATGTAGCCCAGGCTGCCGCGGATTTTCTCGATGTCCGAGGTCTGGGTGCTGCTGCGGTTTCGGCTGACCACCTTCTGCGGCTGTGGCACTGTGCGGACAGTACCGTCGCTGAAGACAAAGGTGATCGACTCAACCTGGCCGCGCACGCAGGACAAGGTCCAGTCTCCGGCTGCGGTCCCGCTCATGACCGCACCGACCACGTTCGGCAGGTCGATGCCGTTGGCGGTAAGGTTGTCCGGTCCCACCAGCACCTTGAACGGGTAGGGATCGTTCACCGTGCCGTCTACCGGTACGCGACCAATCAGGGCCGTCATGGCGATCGAGCCCATCAGGGTCGAGTTCTCCGGGATGGTGTAGACCGGCATGGCACCCTCGGCGCGATCCTGAGTGCTCTCCAGGTCGCGCTCGCCTTTGGCTACGGCACGTAGATGATCCTGACCGCGGTCGATCGCGTTGTTGTCCAGGCCATGCAGATCCTTGAACTTCGACGTCAGCGCCGTCAACGGGCCCTCGGCTTTGCTCGCTACTTCCTGGTTGGGTCGCGCATTCGACGGCTCGATCCATTGCACCGCATCCGCCGGCGGTTGGGCCCCAGAGAATTGTTGCTCGTCAACCGGCTCGAGACCGAAGCCCACCGGCACGTCGGACTTCGTGGTGGTGGGCTTGCTGGTGAGCTGGTCCTTGAGCCGGGACAGCAAACCCTGGGTCTCGCGGTGCTGTTGCTCGGCCTTCTGCCGGGCATCGTTGGCCTGCTGGCGTTGCTCGGAGACCTGCTGGGTGACACTGCTCAACGTGTTCTGGATTCGGCTGTCGATGTTGCCCTCACGCGTGCGCAGCCGATTGTTCTCGGTCTGCAGCGTCTCGTTGTCTTTCTTCAGCGACAGCATCTCGCTGCGCATCGCCTTGACCTGGCCGATCAACGTGGCCACGGTGTCGTGCGGCGTGTCGCCGGCGATGCCGAGGGCCTTGGCCTGATCCGGGCTGAGGGTGGTGTTCTCGGGGTCATGGACAGGCCGAGCGTTCGGTGCAGTCACCCAGGATTTGCCGATAATCAGCAAAATCCCCAGCAGAACGCCAGGTACCAGCCATTTCAGCAAGCCGTTAGCTTTCATGATCGGCGGCCTCCGGCGCTAGAGGTGGCAGCAGCAGCGCGTGCTTCAGGTCGCCGCCCCGGGTGACCAGGTACGCCACGGTGGTGTCTTCGGGCGTACCAGCGCGGCCAAGGTACTCGTGCTGGAAGGTGGCGGCGTACAGCGTGGCCTGCAGGTGACGCGGGTCCAGCGTGACCTTGGCCGGCCCACGGTTGACGATCTTCACCGCCGTCACCCAATACTCACCCAGCCGCCAGGCTGCGAGTCCCTTGATGGCCACATGCTCGGTCGGTAGCAGTGTGCTGAATCCAGAGGAGTCGCCTAGCGGGACCCGACGCACACTAGGCAAGGGTGCCACGGTGCGCAGCGGCGCATACAGGTTCTGCGCCGCATAGCGAGTCAGCACAACCGGTACTGGCGTCGCTGCAGGCGCTGTGTCTTTCGCGGTGTCCACGTCCGTAGCCTGTGCCTGGGCAACGATCTTAACCGGCTCAAGCGCCTCGCTACCTTCGAGTGCTTCGACGTCGACCAGGATGATGTCCCCCGACTTCACCGACTGCAGTTGCAGTCGAGTAGGGGGGGTGGCTTCCGACGCACGCAGGTACACCGTTCCACCGACCGACTGCACGCGCAGCTTGCTGGTGGTCGCGCTGGGCAGCCCGACGCGGAAATCCTCATCCAGCATCAGGATACGTTCCTGGCCCACCGTCAGCGGCACGGCCAGCGGCAGGCGGTCCCAGTACTTGACCTCGACGGCAGCTACGGCGGAACACCAGCCGGCGACCAAGACCAGAATCAGGATTAAGACACGCATCATCACGCACCTCCCGGCAGCGTCAGCTTCTGCGGTGTGCCTTCGTAACAGTCCAGGGCCAGGCCCCACTTGTTGTGCTCGGGATCGACGTCGAAGCGCACCACGCGCAGCGGGTAGCGCACCACCACGCGCTTCACCGGCTCAGCGGCGTAGTACTCGTCGGCATTGAGGTCGAGCTTGACCAGCCAGCTGTGCTTATCCAGCTGCTTTACCCGCAGGTCGGGATCGTTGCTGTAACCGCGGCCCAGCACTTCGTACACGCCGCGCACGCGGCCGCGCAGTTCGCCTGCGGCCTTGCGGTACTCGAAGTCGCCGTCGAAGAAGGTCTTGCACGCTGGTGTCAGGTAGGGCTGCAAGGCGAAGATGGCGCGGTGGTAGTCGACCTCGCCGTCGGTGGGCCAACGGTTGAGCTGGCCGAAGATGTACAGGGCGAAGGCGTAGATGTTTTCCGGCGGCACGTCCCACCATTTGCGGGTGCTACCGGAACGTAGGTCGGGTGGCACGTGAATGGTCAGTTCGGAGGGGGCGGACTGCCAGCCGTACCACAGTCCGGCGCACAGCAGTGCCAGGGTCACCACGGCCAGGCGCAGGCTGAGGATATGCGCCTGCTGCGCATCTACCTTGTTGCGAAAACGGCTCATGGCGTGGCCCTCACACGTCCGCGTGTACGGCGCACGGTCCACGGGCCGGAGTGCAGGATCAACTGGTGAGTACCGATGCCCCAGTGCACCGCCAGCTGCCACTGCAGGCGCCGGTACAACCAGGTTTCGGGGCGGGCGCGTTTGGCCCGGCGCAGCAGTTTGCCGCCGCCGAGCAGCACCAACGCCATGCTCAAGAACAGGCAGGTGGGGAGCGTGGCGATGGAGGCGGTGGCCACCGCCAGTGGTCCGCCGAGGACCACACCCAGCACGGCACCGACGATCAGGGCGACCCACATCTCGTCGTTGGTGAGGCCGCGAAGGACGGCTGGATCGCGGTTGAGGCGTTCCGGCAGGAAGGTCAGAGTGCCGTCGGGTAGGGTAGCAGGGACGTCGGACATGGCGACCTCACAGAATCGTGGCAGCTTTGGTCAGGAACCACAGAATCACCACCACCAAAAGTGCACCGACGCCGACCACGGCGCCGAGGTCCTTCCAGGTCTTGCGCTGGTTCTGCACGTCGGCATAGACGGTAAGTGAATGCCAGGCCACACCGAGAAAGGCGAGGGTGGCGATCAAAAGGCCTAGCAGGATGCCGCCGTCGTAGGCGTAGTTCTTGATGGTGTCGATCAGGCCCGAGCCTTCGCCGCGGGAGGGCGCTTCCATTGTCGGCAGATCAGCCCACGCCAGCGTCGAGCTCAGCAGCACCAAACTGCCGAACAGGGCTTTTGGATAGATAGCTCGCAGCAGGGGCAGCGGAAGGAGGCAGCGACGGGAGGGTTTCATGGCAGGGTCTCCTAGTTACGACAGCATGAAAAACATCAGCACGATCAGTGCTAACGCCAGGCGCAGCGTGCTGCCGCCCAATGCGCCGAAATTGAGGTTACCGGCAGCCCATCCGCGGTAGCCGGTCCACAGGGCCCAAGCGCACCAGAGCAACGCGAGCACCAGTACCGATGAGCGCCACAGCACCGAACTGAGCTGCGGGGTGAACCCGGCCACGGCAGAAAACGCGCTGAGTTGAGCTTCAGTCATGCTCATTGGAGGGGCTCGAGTGAGGCGCTTCAGTACGGTACTGACCGGCCAGCTCGACCAGGTCGGCTGGCTGCGCGCGGGAGGGTGACAGGTAGTTACGGATGCCTTCACGTACACGTTCGAGGTCGGCCGCAAACCTCTGATAGTCGAAGCGATAGCGCGCTCCAGTGGCACCGTCAGAGCCGCTTTCCGCGCGATCGACCAACTGTTCGATGGCATTGAACTGTCGTTGCACGAGTCCCAGATCCGAGCGCTCGCGATTTTCTTGTGCAACAGCCGGGAGTGTTGCTAGAAAAATCACAAGCAACGGGAAGGCATATGTCCTCATGGCGGGCTCCAGAGCAATCTCTGGTCGCCACCATTACTGAGTGGGCGAGTTGGGGCACGAGTTAAAAGGATTCTTGGCCTTTCGCTTTCTGGCGAAGTTGGCCGGACCGGGGTAAGACTGGAGTTCAACCAAGGTGGGGACGATACTAATCTGCGAGCGCTGCTGGCCTCACGAATGCTGCAGCGAACGCCTGAGAGGCTAGCCAGCCATCAGTCGGTGAAGGACAGCTCCGCCTGAACGGAACCTATAGCGTGTGAGGTCATTTTTATTCGAGGATTGCGTGAGCTGGCCGGCAATGGACGTGCAGCTAGATCGTTCCCCAGAGTGGCCTGTAACCCTGGAATTCGGCCATCTGACTCAAGCGCCCGGATCTCGTTTTGGGTTCTGGCGAGCAACTCATTTGCCGTCTGCCCCGTATCCTCGCTTAGTGTCAAAGCTACCAGTGTCAAAGGGCTCATTTCCAATCGCTCGCTAAGCTGCTCAAGTTTGTCCAGCGTGATGCTCGATCTACCGGTTTCGAGCTTGGACAAGTAGGTACGGCTGGTCGTGTCGGCAAATCCGCGCTGGGTGATGTTGCGCTGACTGCGTAGTACTCGAAGCACGTTGGCAAACGATGACTTCAACGTCATGAAATTACCTGAGGAGTGGGGCAAGTAGGTACATTTGAAGGCGACTTTAGTTGGAGATGCATGCGCTCTGGCCACCTGATTCAACTTTACTATACACCCTTGGTTCAGGCCCTATGGGCGTCCGGGACCGTCCTGCGAACGTCTGCTTTCGACCCAGGCTGTGAATCGCCCCTGGTTTCGTAGACACCTCCAAGCCTCATAATGAGGCCCAAATAGGAGGTGCCATGAGTCGTCAGCGTTACCCCGAAGAATTCAAGATCGAAGCGGTCAAGCAAGTGACCGAGAAAGGCAAACCTGTCGCCGATGTCGCCCAGCGCCTGGGCATGTCCGTGCACAGTCTTTACGCCTGGATCAAGGTCTACAGCAAGCCCCAAGAGCAGCGTCAGCAAGACGACGATCAGCAGGCCGAACTGCGCAAGCTACGCGCTGAACTCAAGCGCGTGACGGAAGAGCGAGACATCTTAAAAAAGGCCGCCGCGTACTTTGCCAAGGAGTGCGGCTGAAGTACGCCTTCATCAAGAAGCACTCGACTGATTACCCGGTGCGGCGCCTTTGCCAAACCCTCAAGGTGCACCCCAGCGGCTATTACGCCTGGCTGGCCGAGCCTCAATCTGCCCGAGCAAAAGAAGATCAACGTCTGCTTGGCTTGATCAAACACGCTTGGCTGGAAAGCGGAGGTGTATACGGCTACCGCAAAATTCACGATGACCTGCGTGAGCTGGGAGAGGAATGCGGCCGAAATCGAGTCAGGCGCTTGATGCAGGCGGAGGGACTGCGTTCTCAAACGGGCTATCGGCGGCGTCCAGGGTTCTATGGTGGAAAACCAACAGTGGCCTCGCCCAACCACCTCGCGCGGCAGTTCAAGGTAAGTGAGCCGAACAAGGTCTGGGTGACAGATATCACTTACATCCGCACCTATGAAGGGTGGCTCTACCTCGCGGTAGTGCTGGATCTGTTCTCACGCCAAGTAATTGGTTGGTCAATGAAGCCAAGGATGTGCAGCGACCTGGCTATCGACGCGATGTTGATGGCTGTTTGGCGACGCAAGCCTCAGCAGCAAGTTATGATTCACTCAGATCAAGGCAGTCAGTTCAGTAGCTCGGATTGGAAAAGCTTTTTGAAGGCCAACAATGTAATCAGCAGCATGAGCCGGCGGGGAAACTGCCACGACAATGCCGTAGCCGAGAGCTTTTTCCAGCTTTTGAAGCGAGAGCGAATCCGACGAAAGATCTACACAACCCGTGAAGAAGCCCGAAGTGATATTTTCGATTACATCGAGATGTTCTATAACCCTAAACGCCGACACAGCAGTGCTATGCAGCTGTCTCCAGTAGAGTATGAGAAACGCTATTTCCTGAGCTTGGAGAGTGTCTAGAAAACCAGGGGCGATTCACTGTGTGAAAACCTCAACACCATTTCGAAGAACGCGTTCTTACGCGAATTCTGAAAAAGTCTGGCTACTCAACAGATCCAGAATCCACGTAAGAACGCGATTTTTAGGTTGTTTTTTAACCAGTCTGAGCACCGTCGAAGTTTTCACACAGCCTCGACCCTATGCAGACACTCAGCTCAATTAAACCAAAAGGTCGGTTTTGCCGGTCCTGGGTTAATTTTCTCCCTCGGGTGCACGGAAGGCTTTACTGTAGTAGCCGGACGGGTCGAAACAGCAAACCTGCTTCTTGCCGGTTGCAAGCATATCGCAGGCATCACCCATTCGCTTTTCGCGTGTCTTGAGTTGCTTCGCTGAAGTAATCCAGTGGATCCAGTCCACGCGCGCGATGGTCGTTGTATTGTTCCAAACTTTACGAGCCTCAGGCGAGGCTGCCAGTGCTTCCTCAAAATCTGCCGGGATGTCAGGCTCGGGTTCCTTCTTCACAGGGGTTAGCTCGAGGGTAACGATATCTCCAACGGCCACCCCTGCGGCGTCGAGTAACTCGCGACCTACTTTCAGCCAATGGCTCAGCTGACCATCGGGCTCAAGGGTTGCTCGGAAAGGATGCCCATTGATTGTGCCTTCGGCTGTCGTCCTTCCTCGCCTCGGGAACCGTTCACTCGCGTCTCTTGGAAGGACTGCGAAAGCCCACGACGTGTCATCACCGGGCTTTGCCGGACGAAGAAGCTTTGCTTCGAATCGGGACTTCACAGCGTTTGTTGTCATTGCAAGTCCTCCAACTGAGCGTCTAGTTATCCATCACCTCGTCCAGTGCCTGCTCAAGGATGTTGACCGTGCGATCGATGTTGTGCAGCTTTTCGAGCCCGAACAGACCGATGCGGAAGGTCTGGAAGTCGGCCGGCTCGTCGCATTGCAACGGCACACCGGCGGCGATCTGCAGATTGTGGTCGGCAAACTTCTTACCGCTCTTGATGTCGGCATCATCGGTGTAGCTCACCACTACGCCAGGGGCCTGAAAGCCGGCTGCGGCCACGCTCTTGATACCTTTGCCGGTCATCATTGCGCGCACCCGATCACCCAGGGCCTGTTGTTCGTCGCGGACCTTGTCGAAACCGTAGGTGTGCGTCTCCTTCATCACTTCGTTAAATCGCGCGAGGGAATCGCTGGGCATGGTCGCATGGTAGGCATGTCCACCCTGTTCATAAGCCTGCATGATCTGAAGCCACTTTTTCAGGTCGCAGGCGAAGCTGCTGCTTTGCGTCTGCCCGATGCGCTCGAGGGCCAAAGCGCTGAGCATCACCAGAGCGCAGCAAGGAGAGGCGCTCCAGCCCTTCTGCGGTGCGCTGATCAGCAGATCGACCGCGCATTTCTGCATATCAACCCAAAGCGCGCCTGAGGCGATGCAGTCCAGCACGAACAGGCCACCCTGCGCATGCACGGCGTCGCCTACGGCCCGCAGGTACTCATCGAGCAGGATGATCCCTGATGACGTTTCAACGTGGGGGGCGAAGACAATCTGCGGCTTCTGCGCCTCAATGGCTGCCAGCACTTCGTCCAGAGGGGGCGGAGCGTAGGCAGCCTGGCGCCCCGTGTCGACCGGTCGGGCTTTTAGCACCGTAGTGGCCGCCGGGATGTTGCCCATCTCAAGGATCTGGCTCCAGCGGTAACTGAACCAGCCGTTGCGTATCACCAAACATTGCTGGCCGTTGGCGAACTGGCGCGCCACCGCTTCCATGCCGAATGTGCCACTGCCGGGGACTACCGCAACAGCCTGGGCGTTGTAGACCTGTTTCAGGGTGCTGGAAATGTTCTTCATCACACCTTGAAACGACTGCGACATGTGGTTGAGCGAGCGGTCGGTGTAGACCACCGAGTACTCGACCAGTCCCTCAGGATCGATATCGGGATATATCTTTGACATGGTGTGACTCCTTTGGCAGAGATGTCCGTGGTATCGACCCTGCCCTAAGCGATTGCAAATGACAAGATTACTTGGGATTGAGCTGCGACTTCTGTCGACTCTGGGGGCAGATGACGGGATAACTCAGCCGGTACGCCGGCGATGAGGCCCTTACAGGCACCTCCTACAGTTAGCTGGTCATGTGTTCCCACAACTGCCTTTGCGGGCGAGTGGCGGTATTCATGCTTTCTACAGGAGGCGGCTTTCGGCCCAGGCTGTGTGAAAACGCGCTGAACGTGTTGAGGGGGGAGGATCTAGGGTCGTTTGCAAAACTGGCAGGAGATTGCGTGAATTAGCTCAATTAGCCTCGCAAGGGGGCATCTGCCCGGTATGAGTCGTTCCTGGGGACAGCGCCTCAGTAGACCATTTCACCTTTTGATCGCTTCGAGCAGCCCCCTGATGCCCAAGATGCTCATCATTCGCTTGAGGTTGTAAGCGAGCACATGAAGGTTCATTTCAGTACTGACCCTTGGCAGGGTTCTGGTCAGGAAGTGGCTCGCCCCCATCCAGTACTTGAGCGTTCCAAATGGGGGCTCGACGGTTTGGCGGCGCACCTTCATTTTCCCTGGATCGTGCTCCAGTTGAACCTGCATCGAGTCGAGGACCGTTTCATGTTCCCAGCGTTTCAACCGCCGCTCTTTACCCGTCGTACATTGCTTGTGCATTGCGCAGGACTGGCAGCCCGAGAACCAATAAACATGCATCAGCATCCCGTCTTCCCATGTTGAGTAACGCTTGGTCAGTAATTGTCCCGCAGGGCATCGATACTCATCCGATGTCGAGACGTACAGGAAATCCTGCTTGCCAAATCGACCTTCGGCTTTGCTGCTAGAGGTCAGTGGCTTCGGTACGAAGGGCGAGATTCCAGCTTGCTCACATGCAACGATTTCCGTGCCTGTGTAATAGCCCCGGTCGGCAACGACCGTCAGCGATTCAGCACCGATTTGGTCACGCGCTTGCTTCGCCATGTTGCTCAACTGGCCGCGATCATGACCGACATTCGTCACCTCATGCGCAATGATCAGATGGTGCTGATCGTCAACGGCCGTTTGTACGTTATAGTCAACGGTGCCACTGCCTCGACCGCCAACTGACATGGAGCGGGCATCGGGATCTGTGAGAGAGATTTGTTTGTCTGGGCTTTGAAGTAGCTGCGTTTCAATGTCTTTGAGCTTCTGCATCTGTTGTTTCAGCGTTTCGATCTTCTCTTTCAGTCTCTCGGCCTTGGCCACGGCCACTTCCGGCATTGCCCGGTCTGTCGAATCCATCGCTGTCAGATAGCGCTCAATGCTCTGCTCGATTTGCTGCATACGGGCCTTCACCTTGGTCTGGGTGAAGTTACGGTCGCGATTGTTCACTGCTTTGAACTTGCTGCCGTCGATGGCAATGATCGATTCAGAGAACAGATTGAGGTTATGACAGAGAATCACGAACTGACGGCAGACGCTGCGAATGGCTTTACCGTTGTCCTTGCGAAAGTCGGCGATGGTTTTGAAATCTGGAGCCAGACGCCCAGTGAGCCACATCAACTCGACATTGCGTTCAGCTTCACGCTCAAGCCGGCGGCTGGACTGAATGCGGTTTAGGTAGCCGTAGATGTAGATCTTCAGCAGGACCGCTGGATGGTAGGCCGGGCGACCTGTTGCTACCGGATCGACGCCTGCGAAACCGAGCGCGCCCAGGTCGAGTTCATCGACGAAGACATCGACCACTCGCACTAGGTTTTCATCGGTGATGTAGTCGTCCAGGCACTCCGGCAGCAATGCGACCTGCGTCCGAACCTCACCTTTGATGAACCGCTTCATGATTGCCCCCGCCACGATCACGACGGTCAGAAGGTTAGACAACCGTGGGCGTTTTCACACAGCCTGGGTCGATAGCGGACGCTCAAAGATATTTTTTGAACGTTGCAGCTGTGATTGCCACCATCCATCCAAGCAGTACGGCACATGGCAGCAGCACCCAGTTGGGGTTGAGCGACCAGGGAAGAGAAAGGTAAATTACCCAGGGGCTCACCATCAGCGAAGGCAATGTCCGTTTCGCTCGGTGGTAGACAAAGCTGCTTTCCCGGCCCGCCCCGAATTTGCGCAGATCGCGTCGTATCAAACCATCGACAGCACCGGTAATAACGGCCAGCAGAAAAATGGGCATAGCTAGGGTCAGGACGGCCAGGCGCACCACGAAAGTGAAGACTGTAAACAGGGCTGCCAACAGGTAGTCCTGTAGCACAACGTAAACCTGGGCAAACTGCCCCTGCAGCGACGCCTCGCGACTGAGCAGCTTCAAGTAGGCGTCGGATTGCACCCATCCGGAGCGGACCACGACCCAGTCGTTCAGGTGCTCAAGAATTTTCGCGGTCGCTTGCGCCGGCTCTTGGACGAGCAACGAACTCTTAAAGTGGCTGCTGAGCCAGCCGAGTTCGGTCTGCCACATGGCATGGCTGTGATGCCAGCCTTGTTCCGGCCAGAACCACAGCATGCCCGCGAACTCCAGCACGATGGAGAACACCAGCGCGGCGAACAGCAGGCCCAGTAGCCTTAGGCATAGCTCGACCGTACCGAAAATGAGCCCCGGACGTCGTTGTGCCGGAGGTTGGCTGGGTGGGGTGGTGGGCATACGGCCTCCGCAGGACTCGATTGTTGCCGGGCCGCTTACGAGGCACGTCTACGTCCAGGCGGTGGCATCTCGGGATCGAAGTCGACCGTCGGCGCACCTCCGGCGCTGGTCCACCAGTTACCCGCATTGGCGTTGTAGGACTCGCGCATGCGTGCAGCGAGGGTCTGTAGGTCCGCTGGCATGGCATCCTCACTGGCCGGTTTGGGCAGCGGCATCCGTACCTTCCACAGTTGCCCGCCTTCTTGCAATGAAAACATCTGGCCCTTGGGCAGGGCGATGATGTGTGCGGGCTCGATCAGCGGCACGGCGGTGGTGGTGACACGGTCTTGCGAGGATGAGGTGAAGTCCGTGTGAGCATCGGGGGCCGCGGTGTCGGTCGCGCCGGAGACCAGGGTACGCGTTTGTACATTGACCTTGGGTAGTTGATTGGTCAGCAATTCCGCCGTCGCGGTTTCCCGCACCCGCAACATCTGCAAGGTGTTGAAATTACCGATGACCTGGCCGGCCTTGGCCCGGCTGCCGATGCGCGCCTCGATATCACTCAAGGTCTGGGTATACGCGGTGACCTGGATACCGGCACCCCCGCCCTTGTTGATCAGCGGAATGAACTCGTCGCCCATCAGCTCGTTGAACTCGTCAGCGTGCAGGTTGATAGGGACCTTATCCGCCGCGCTGGAGGAGCCTGGCAGGCCGTGGTCGATGCCATGCTTGTAGATATGGCCGGCCACGGAAACCAGGTCGGCAAACATCGAGTTACCGACGGCGGCCGCGACTTCGGCATCGGACAGCGCATCTAGGCCCACGTAGACGATGCCGCGTTTGCGGATGACCTGCAGCCAGTCGAAGATAGGCCGTGGATCGGCCAGGTCGGTATAGTTGGGGGCGAGCAGTTGCGCCGTCTTGCCGCTGGTGAGCTTCTCCAGCAACGGCAGGAGTGAGGCGACGATCTTGTCGAAGTAGGTGCGGTCATAACGCACGGCTGAGCGTAGGCCGTCCATCACCGGATCGAAGATGCGTTTGGCGGTTAGGTATTGCTCGATCGCGACTACGCGCTTTTCCCGGCCAATCATGTGCCGCGGTATGTTCTTTTCGGTGAGGCGACCCTCGATCTGCACGATCGCTTCCCAGGCCTGCGGATCATGGCGGGCGAAGAAGTGCTGGGCGTATTCGATGAACAGCGCATCGATGTTTACCACATGCCGCTGGATCTGCAGGTAGTCCGGGCGCCGGCCCAGTTCGATCAGGGCGCGAGCGATGATGTTGACAAAGCGCCACGCGAACTCACGAAACGCTGCGGAGTTGCCTTCACCGCTCAGTTGGCCGGCGATTCGTGTGGCCACTTCGGAGATCCGACCAAAGCGGCCGATGGCGTTGTAGCGTGCGGAGATCTCCGGCCAGCCCAAGTGGAAGACGTAGAATTCGTTCTCGCGGCCAGCTCGTTTCGCTTCCACATACATGCTGGTGAGGAGCTCGGCATCGCCCTTGGGATCGAAGACGATCACCACTTCCCGAGTGGGCCGGTGGATATCCTGAGTGATGTAAACCTGGGCCACACGTGTTTTACCTACCCGGGTGGTGCCCAGTACCAACGTGTGGCCCACGCGTTCGATCAATGGCAACGAGACCTCCTGCTCATTCGGCTCGACGCCATGCAACAACGGTGAGCCGCCGACCGGCGGCAGCGGACGCACCGGATTGAACGGGCTGTTCCATGCGGTCAGGCGGGGCAGGAGCGACAACCCGGGAGGGGCCTTCTCCAGCGCATGCTCCATTCGGCGTGCCCATTGAAAGGCGGCTGATTGGTTGACGTAGCGGGCCAGCGCCGGGTCCTGCGCCTCGAGCAGGCGCTGCGTATGCAGGCGGGTCCAGCGAAAGCCGCGGCCCATGAACAGGCGCTTGCCGCTCACCGGAATCTGTCGGCTGGTCAGCGAGTAGCGCGGTAAGCGTCGGATGTTGCGCCGATAACGCAGGACGATTCGTGCCTCATTGAGCCGCTTGAGGCCGAACGCGGTGTAGGCCAGGGCCATCCCGGCGCCGACCTCGGGCGACAGTGCCACTGCCCAGGGCGAGTGCAGGCACAGGGCACCGGCACCGGCGCAGATGCCCACGGTGTACAGCTCCACCGCTGGCCGCAGCAGGGATTCCATCGCGTGATCGCCCATGATGTTTCCTCATTGCTCCAGGCCGGTGGTTGTGATGAGCACGGGGTAGTGCTGCAGCTCCAGCCGCTCGGCGATGTCGTCGCCACTCACCGGCCAGATGTTCACCCCAGGGGCTGCCGCCTGGATGCGGCGCAAGGCCTGGACGTCGGTGACCTCGACCGCCAGTCCACTGGCGCCCAGGTCCCGCAGAACCTGCGCATGGCGGGACAACCACTCCAGGGACGCAAGGTCATGCCCGACCAGGAACAGCGGTGTGATGGCGGGGAGGTCCAGCGTTCTAGGCGGCACGGTACCCGGCGTGAGGCGCTCGCTGCGCACCGGCAGCACCCATTTCAGTTTGCTGGGATCGGCAGGCATGCTCGGAGTGGCGAGCGCGGCGAGCGGTAACGACAGACAGATGACCAGCGCCACCGGGCATGAGCGGTTCATGGCTGTCTCCCTCCAGGAAAAGACGCAACCGCCTGGATGCGCTGCCAGTGTCGGGTGAACTGTCTGCGATAGCGCGCCGCGGGTGCACCGCCGGCTGGCCGGTGATAGCGGCCGGCCGCCACCACCCAGTCGCCCGTGTCAGCATAGTGCGCACGCAACAGGTCGGCGGTGACGGCCAGGTTCTCACGTGGGTCGAGGGCGTCGCAGGCGCTGGGGTAGCGGTCCGGGTGGTAGCCAAGGTTGGTCTGTCCCAGTCCGACATCGATGCGCTTGGGGTTGTGGTCGGAGAGCGCCAGGCGAAGCGCGGCACAGGCTTCATGGCGGCTGGCAAAGCGCTGCGGCGTGCCGGCAACATTCAAGGTCCAGGGCCAGGGCATGAGGTGACCGCGCAGCGGCGTGCCGCTTTCTTGCAAGGCGATGGCGAACAGCACGGAGGCGGGGATACCGGCCCGCGCGGCGGCCAACTGATAGGCTGGCGGCGGCAGGGCGGCCGCCTGGACAGCGCTGACCGCGGTCAAGGCCAGGGCGAGGATCAGTCGAGCCGCTGCCATTTTCCGTCTACCTGTTGGAAGCGTGCCGGCAACGGGCGGCTGGCGCCCAGCGCGAACCAGCGACCGCGGTCGTGGTTGAGGGTCACCTGACCGCCGCTGATTTGGGCGGGGGTAATGCCAGCGCCACGCGCCCACTGGCGCAGACGCGCATCGTCGCCTTGGCTGCCGACCAGGTACACGTCCAGGCGTGCGCCGGCACGCAGCCACTGCTGGGTACGGGTCACACAGGTTGGGCATTGTTCTTCCACGAACAGGGCCGTGCGGCTGTTGCTCGTGGACGCTGCGTCGTCGGCCATGCCCTGCACAGGCAGCATTCCTGGGAACAGGCGCACCCAGGTGGCGGTGTAGGCTTTCTGGTAGGCCAACTCGCGTTCGGCGCGTTTGGCTTCGAGGCGGACCTGCAGCTCGGCATAGCGCTGTCGTTCCTGGTCTGAGTTGGCCTCCACGCCAAGGGTGGTGAGCGGGTCGAGTTGGGGCGACCAGTAGTGGCGAGGCCCGGCCTGCAGGCGCTTGAACATGGCCCATTCGTCATCGGTCAGCCCCCAGGCCTTGGCTTGAGTTGCAGCGGAATGCTGTTGGTCCAGTGGCGTCTGCTCGCTGTACTGCGGGGCAGAGTCGACCAGCGTCGGCGCGCTCCATGCCGAGTCTGCCAGCAGGCCGGCGGGGAGCAGGATGAGGGAGAGGACGAAGAGCCGAGCCATAAGCACCTCTTCACGGTAGAGATAGTGTGCGGTCGCCATGCCCCGGGACGTGGAACACGGCCTGGTCCTCGCGAATCGTACGCAACTGCCAGTTGTTCAGGCTGTCGCCGGGCTGCAGCAGGTGCACAGCCGACAATGACCGCGCACCGGCGGGCAGGGCTGCCACAAACCTAATGGCGCCCCGGGTCTCGATCCCAAGCAGGGTGAAGGGCGGCGCCGGGGATTTGGCCTTGGTTTTCTGGCCGGTGGCCGTAGCCGGTCGTGTGATGGCGGCCGCTGGTACAGCGGCGGGCGTCGACAGTTTCTCGATCGCCGATTCAACCGCGGCCAGTCGTTGTTCCAGTCTGGTCAAATCGGCGTTACTCGGACCACGGGGTGTCGCTTGAAGCACTTTCAGTGAAGCGCTCAGATCAGCCAGTTGCTGGCTGAGGCCTGCCTGCGCTGAGGCACTCTGGCCTTGCGCCTCGCCCAGCGCTGCTACCTGCGGCTGGAGCGTCGCGAGCGTATTGCTCAGTGCATCGATGTCGCGGCGTAGAGCCGGGGCAGGATCGGCAGGGGTATCGCGGGCGGTGGCCTGGAGCTCGACCAGTTGCTGGTGATGATTGTACGTTTCGGCGGCGAGCACGGCGGCGCCGAGGCACAGCGCGCCGATCACCAGGGCCTGAAAGTGCTGAACCTTCATGGCGCAATCTCCAGGGCCGAGAAGGGTGATTCGGGCGGTGGCAAGCGCAGGGCGTAGCACACGGTCCGGTCGACCGGATCAATGTCGAGCCGCCAGGCCGGGCCACCAATGATGGTCAAGGCGTCCAGCAGCGCGATCGGGCCGAGGCGGTGGTGCACGGCAGGCAGGGGACGGCGGAACAACCGATCCACCACCCCACTATCGGGACAGAGTGAGTAGCCCGAACGCTGCAGCACGTGGCGCAGGGCTTCGCCGACATTCGCGTGCAGGGCAGGGGCGATCTGCACGTTGATGAGCTGGTACAGGGGCTGGCGCTGCTCCAGCGTCGGTCGGGTACTGACCAAGGTGTAGCGGTCCTGGCGGACCCAAGCCGGTATCGAAGGCTTCGGCTTGGGCGAGGAGGGCGGTGGCTCAGCTGGTGCAGGCGTGGGCGCCGGTGGTGGGGTGTTGCAGCCAACCAGTGCGATTATCAGGCAGAGGACGGGGAGTGGGGAGCTGTGCATGACCAGGTCTCGATAAAAGTTGCCGATACCTTGGCGAAAGTGCGGACGGGTCCCCACTGGAAAACCGAATCTTGCCAGCCAGATTTCCGTCGAGGCCAAAAAAAAGGCGCCCGTATGGGGCGCCTTGGATCAGTTTTCAGTGAACAGGGGCAGCTCCGGAAGCGCTGCGGCGTCGGGGTCAAAGATCAGAAAACGGGTGTCAGCCTGACCTGCCAGCAGGAGCAGCTGGAGTAACGCGGGCGGTACATGATCATCGCGCAGGCGTGCACTGACTTCGTCGATGCTGCAACTGCTGCTTCCTGTCCCCATTCCTACTACCCAGGGTGTCGAATACAACTTGCAGCCGACGGCATGGCTGCTGTTGAGTTCAAAACACTCGAAGAAGCTCGCCGGTGAATTACACCACGCGCGTACTTGCAGGTACTCGAACGCTTCCGCCGGCAGGTGAGCGCTGCTGATTTCCCAACTGCGGCTGTAGTGTCCGGTGGCAAAGGAAAGCTGCTCGACCAGGTCGCGCGCAGCTTCCTCGCTGGGGAGGTCGCCGAGTTGCAGCAGGCGTCCGAGGTGACTGTCAATGACCTGATAGAGCACCGTCCTTACTAGACCGTCCACCGGGCAGCGCATGCGCACTAATGGTGGCACCCTTTCGCTGTCGGTGATAACGGCATAGTCGTCATCGAACAGGCACGGCTGCAAGTTGATGGCCTCATTGGGTAGCTGGTTCTGGGCTAGGTGCAGCGCGCGGTAGCAGGGCGGGCAGTCGTCGGCATAATTGATCTGGACGACGCGTTCGTAGCTGAGGTTCTGGACGCCGCGAAGAAACGGATTGCGAGTCGATGGATGCATGATGGTTCTCCGAAGGCGCAGAGGCCACCCCGAATTGGCGATGGCCTCCTTGGACAGAGGTGGGCTGTTAGAGCCAGCCGTATTCGGCCAACGAAAGCGGGGTGCCTTCGCCGACGATGATGTGGTCAAGGACGCGGACCTCAATCAGGGCCAGGGCCTCGGTCAGGCGTGTGGTGAGTATCCGATCGGCACCGCTCGGTTCCGAGCAGCCTGAAGGGTGGTTGTGGCTGAAGATCACGGCGGCCGCGTTGTGCTGCAGTGCCTTGATGACCACCTCGCGGGGATACACGGAGGCACCGTCGATGCTGCCGGTGAACAGAATGTCGAAGCTCAACACGCGGTGACGCGAGTCGAGGCAGAGCAGGGCAAACACCTCGTGGTGGTATGGGGCGAGTCGCAGTTTCAGGTAGGCCGCGGCATCGGCGGGGGTGATCAGCTGCTCGCCGCGCTGGAAGTGACGCTGGTCCAGCAACTGCAAGGCTTCGGTGATCAGCGTATCCTCACGGACGCGTTGGGCCAACACGGGGTCCAGTGGGTCGACCCGGTTCAGGGCAGTGTTCATGGGCAATTCCTCGTGGGAGATGGAGCGCCCCCTGGGGGAGTGCCCCAGGCTGGTGAAATGCGTGACTCAAAGACGCGTGAAGCGATGACGGGCACCGTGGGGCGAGCTTTGGCAGCCCTCGCACGGTCGGGTGGAAAAGGCCTCGAAACCGGCGCCGGTGTGTGGATCGAAATCGGCGCTCAGTGGCATCAGGGCCTGCAGTTGGGTGCGCAGGTGGACGATGCGTTGCTCGACTTCAGCCTCGCTGTAGTACAGCGACAGCGCGCTGAAGTCGTCATAGGCGACCGTCTGTAGGCAGTCTTCGCAAAGCCAGAAGATTTCCATGGCAACCTCCGACATGAGTGAACAACAGGTGCTCGTGGGAGCACCTGTTGTTGGCGGTCAAGCTGCCTCAGGCAGGCTGAGGTACTGCGGTGGATTTATGTGCGGCGGTCGGAGTTGGCTGACGCTGATCGGCGTCACCGCCGGTGTCCGCGTTTTCCGCTTCCGGTTCCTCTGGAGCGTCAGGGGCGCTGGCAGCGTCGGTGCGAGCGGGCGCACGGTAGCTGAACTGGCCGTCGACCTTGATCCACTCGATGAAGATCAGGCGGCCTTTGAGGCTGGCGCCGGGTTGCCCCTTGCGCTCGCCTTTCTCGTACAGGAAGGGATCCACCCAGAGGTCGCCGATGCGAAACGCGATCAAGACCTTGCGTTCAGCACGGACGTCTTCCAGGTGTTCACGGATCAGCCGGTCGGCTTCACCACTGGCGACCTTGCAGTCGAAGCGGGTGTACTCGACGTCGTCCGAGGCACCGTGCAAGGCGGCGATGTCGCACGCCATGAAGGCTTGGCCGCGGCGGACCGGGACTTCGCGAACACGGTTCAGGTAACCAATGCCGCTGGTGTGCAGGTTGAAGTAGATGGTGGGGGCGTTATTGCTTGCAGTCGTCATGATGGCGCTCCTGTTCAGCTGAAACGCGGACCTCCACCGGCCCTGGCGGCGGGTGAGTTCCGCAAGGGGAGTGCAAAAACGTGTCGGTGTAGAGAGCGCTCATCACCGAGGGGACGGTGACCGTGCGAGCTGCCGAGCGCGCATCGCACTTGGGGAGAACCACCCGAAAACGGGCGTAGCCTTGAAGGTTCTGGCTACCTTTACGCTGTCAACGACAGCGGTGTGCAGCTCATCTATAAAACGCGGGAAAAGCCCCGTCAACCGTGAGTTTCAGGCAGTTTTGGCCAACGGAATACGGTGGTGTTCTGTGGATTTTCGAAGGCGAAAAAATAGCCCGACGGTCATCAGGCTAGGAAGAATTGGACCACCCTTGATCCGGCAATCTGACAGCGGGGTTCGTCGCACAATCTCCCCTGCCGATCCATCTGGATCACCCGACCCTTGTCGTGGTCTGGGTCGGCATCAACTGGCACGCATCCGCGCACAAAAGGTGCCCAGTGTTTCGCCGGCGGGCACCGGAGCTGAGCATCGTCGCCGAAGCGGATGACCCCTGAGGCCTGGCACAAGCCGCACGGGTCATCCACCTGGACAACTTGGGAACGCGGTGAAGCCATCCGAAGATGCAGAGAAGAGTGGCTCCGAACTCTACGAGTCTGACCGAGCTGCCCGGAGCGAATCGGTCTTGGATCGCCTCGCGGCGAAGGGCACCCTCACTACACCAGCGCGATGGTGCCTCGTCAAGTCACGGTTTTTTTCCCCTGCTTGGGTTTCGCCACCGGCTTGGTGCCCTTGCATTCCGGGTAGCGGGTGCAGGACCAGAAGCTGCCAGTGCGACCCTTGCGCTGACGCATGGCACTGCGGCACACCGGGCAGAACGGTCCCTTGCTGGGGGGCGCGCGCAGGGTGAGCGAGGCGTGACTGCGCACCAGCCGGGTCAGCCACTCCGCCTGCTTGGCGAGGAAGGTCTCGACACTCAGTTGGCCTGACTCGATGCGGTCCAGCGCCTGTTCCCACAGCGCGGTCAGCACCGGGTCGGCGACTTCAGGCGGTACCGCCTCGATCAAGGTATGCGCCGCCGCCGAAGCGGCCAGACTGCGTTTCTTCTTGGTCAGGTAGCCGTGATCGATCAGGCCTTGGATGATGGCGGCGCGGGTCGCCTCGGTGCCGAGGCCGCAACTGTCCTTGAGCGTCTGCTTGAGCCGCGGGTCGGCCACCTGGTTGGCGATGGTTTTCATGGCCTTGACCAGGGTGCCTTCCGTGTAGGCCTTGGGCGGCTGGGTGCGCTGCGCGTTGACCGTCGCGTCGGTCAAGGTCAATGCTGCCGCCTCATGCAGTGTCGGCACGCGCTGGGCCTGCTCAACCGGCTCGTGACCATCGCCTTCGTTGATCACCGCTTTCCAGCCGCGAGTTAGGATCTGCTTGCCGCGGGCGAGTAACCGATCAGCCTGGCTGTGGAGCAGCGCCTGGGTTTTGAGGTATTCATGCTCGGGCAGAAACTGCGCCAGGTAGCGGGCGCGAATCAACGTGTACACCGCCCGTTCGCGCTCGGAGAGCTGCGCCAGGTCCAGTGAAACGGCGGTGGGTATGATGCCGTGGTGCGCCGTGATCTTGCTGCTGTTCCAGGCGCGGGAGCGGCGGCAAGGGTCGAGGTCTTTTAGCGTTTGTCCCAGTGAAGGCGCGGCCGCCGCCAGGGCGTGAAGGACACGCGGGACCTCATCGAGCATGCTCTCGGGGAGGTAGCCGCAGTCGGTGCGCGGGTAGGTGGTCGCCTTGTGGGTCTCGTACAGCGCCTGGGCGATCCCCAGGGTCTCCTGCGCACCAAGCCCGAGCTTGGCTGAGCAGACCTCCTGCAGGGTGCCCAGATCAAAGGGCAGCGGTGGGCCTTCGCGAACCCGCTCGACCTCCACGCTGTGGACTTTGGCCGATGCCTGCCGAATCAGGCGCCGCGCTGCCGCCTGTGCGTCTACCTCGTCGATGCAACGCCTGGCGTCGTCGCAAACCTCGGCGGGTGGCTGCCAGCGCGCCTGAAAGCGCGTGCCATCGACTTCCAGCTGAGCGTCGACGGTCCAGAACTGCTGCGGCACGAAGCTCGCGATCGCCCGGTCGCGTTCGACCACCAGGCGCAGCGTCGGCGTCTGCACACGCCCCACCGGCAACAGACCATCGAAGCCGGCGCGGCGACCGAGCAGGGTGAACAACCGGCTCAGGTTGATGCCCACCAGCCAGTCCGCGCGGGAGCGGGCCAGTGCGCAGTGGTACAGCGGTAAGGTCTGCTCGCCCGGATGCAAGCTACCCAGGCCCCTACGGATCGAGGCGTCATCAAGGGCCGAGAGCCACAGGCGCAGGACCGGACCCTGGTACTGGCAGCGCTCGAGAATCTCCCGGGCGATCATCTCGCCCTCACGGTCGGCGTCGGTGGCGATCACCACCTCGCTGCAGGTGCGTAGCAACTGGTGGATGACCTTCAGTTGACTGGCGACCTTGGGTTTGACGACCAGTTGCCAGCGGGCGGGAATGATCGGCAGATCGTCCAGCGACCAGCGTTTGTAGTCGCCATAGGCTTCAGGGGGCGCGGTTTCCAGCAGATGGCCGACGCACCAGGTGACGGTGACACCCGTCCCCTGCAGGCAGCCGTCGCCCCGCCGACTGGCTTGCAGCACGCGCGCGATATCGCGGGCTTGAGATGGTTTTTCGCAAATAAAAAGGCGCATACGCAGGCCCTCTCGGTGGGTACCGATAGGGTGGCGGGGTGGGGAGGGAGCACCAGCGATAATCCGAAGCCGCCGCGCTCCTGTTGGTGTGCAGCGAGATCCGGCAGACGGTTACTTGCGCTGCGCCAGGTGGGTGGCCAGCGTTTGCAGAAACTCCAAGGCAAACTGCTTATCTGCTTCGCCCTGCGCCTTGATGATCGACGTGATCTGCACGTCCTGGTCCTGGGGGCGAGGGCTGATGGCCAGTAGCAGCTCATCGGCGGGGCAACCGTAAAGGTCGGCCAGTTGCAGCAGCTTACTCACGGAGAGCTCAACCTGGCCACGTTCGAGTCGCGACACGGCTTCACCGGAGATGTTCAGGTACTCGCCTACCTTCGCTTGGGTCAGACCACGGGCGCGACGATACGCCGCCAACTGGCGGCCAATGTGATGTGGGCTAGGCTCTTTGACTGGCAACGGGGGCGCTCTCCGGTTCAACTCATATGGCTGACCAACCACCCCAAGATATGAACGACCAAAAAATAGTTGTATCACCCGCCTGTCCACACGGAGGCTGCGATTTGCACGGATCAAACCAGACTGAGGCGGATGCGCTAGCGATCAAGGCCTATGAGCTATTCATGGCCACCCACCTGGAACCGGATAACGTCGAGGCGCGCGCCAGGTTGATCGACTGGGTCCAGGAAAGTCCGGCGCACTGGCGGGCATTCCTTGCCCTGGACCAGTACCTGGAGGACGTGTCGCAGTTGTTGGAGGGGGCCCAACGGGGGAAAGTTCGGCGAGAGTGAAAGTGCCGCAGGCGTAAGGGTTGCCCGCCGGGCAGGCTGCACAGATCCAGCGATATCGCGCTGCGGGCCGTGATTCCACTGAAATCCACCCGCTCAAGTGGTCTTGCGCGACGCCTTCTTGCTGGCCCCTTTGCGCCCGGAACCGGCGTTTTCCTGGGCCTTCTCGCGCATGGACACCGACGCCAGGCGGTGCGGCAGGATGCCAATACGCCGCGCCTCTACCTTGAAGGTCACCCGCGCATTGTCCTCGCTGTCTTCCCACTCGTCCTTGACCGTCCGACCCTCGACCAGGATGCGCATGCCCTTCTGGAACAGGGTGCTCCAGTGCTCGGCGTCACGGTGCCAGAGCTCGACCGGGGCCCAGTAGCCGCCGCGATCCTCGTAGCCGCCTTCGCGCGGTACCGGGTTGTCGAAATACACGTTCAACCGCAACAGGCGCCGTGGTTCCTCCGGGTTGTTGTTGAATTCCTGAAATTCCGGAACGCTGCCGATGTTGCCTTCGCCAACAAAGAACGTACTCATGCGTGCTACTCCTCGGTGGGGGAACGGGAAAGGGCGAGTTCGGCGACCTCGAGCTTGCTGGCACCGGCGATGGCTTGGCGATACAGCGACTGCAGGCTGCTCATCTGCAGGTTCAGCACCACGCGGTTGGTCTCCAGCTGATACAGCGCCTGCCGCAGCTCGGGGTGGAGTAACGGATGAACCATCGCCTCCTGCCACACCGCCACGCCCATGCGCTGAAAGTCTGGGCTGCGCCAACGTAAAAAGTCGGTGCCGGTCGCGCTGTGCTGGACCACCAGTCGCAGGTCCAGCAGCGCGAAGGGTGGCTGCGCTACGATCGCCAGCATCACCCCCATCAACTCGGCGACCTGGGTGCGCAGGCGCAGGATCGTCTCGGCGAACTGCTGCAGCTCCCCCTTACCCTTAAAAGGCTTTAAAAGGCCTTTTAGGGAGGCACCTTGTGCGAGCTCGCGATAGGCCTCTGCGGACAAACGCCGGGCAATCGCGTCAGCCAGGGTCATACGTCACCCCCGTCGACTGGCGCATCCGGTGTGGGCGGGGGCTCGGTCTCTGGCGCTTCGAGGGCTTCGGTCACCGCCGCCGCACCTTTACGGGCGATGGGCGGGGCGAATTGCGAGCGGCGGGCACCCTCCAGAATGTCCTGCGGCGGCAGGCCGAATTTGTCGATGGCTTCGCGCGCGCGGGCGTTGTTGGCGGCCATGTCATCCCGGCTGACGCCGGCCACGCGGTAGTGCTGCGCCAGGCCCAACAGGCTGCGCAGGACATGGGCACCACCATCGATCCAGGATTCCATGTCCATGCGACCGATCAGCGCGGTGTGGTGGGCGAGCAGTACCCGACGGACCAGGACGTCGTAGTCGGTCAGCAGGTAGATCGCGAGAAAGCCCAGCTGGCTGCCGATGAACAGCGGCAGGGTGACGGGGTGGATGTTGAGGTTGTCTCCGACATCGACCTGAGGCGGCAGGGCGCGCTCGACGTGGCTGACTTGCTGGGTCAGCGTGCGTATCTGGGCCTTGGCCTGCAGCAGCTTTTCTTCCAACTGCAGCATGAACCAGTCGGCGTACGGATCGTCCTGGCTGCTCGCCTGCTTGAGCAGGTTGGTGACTGCGATGTAGCCGGGCATACCGAGAATCGGGTGCACCCCGTCGCGGCGGCTACGGCCCTGCCACAATCGCGCCGCATGGTGGGTGTGCAGGGTGAGGGTGATGCTGCTGCGCAAGGAGCCCAGGTTGAGCTGGTAGTGATCGGCCATTGCCAGTACCTCGCCGTCGAAGTGAGGCTGACGATGGGCTGAACGGTGAAGGCCGAGGGGGATCAACGTGAAGCTGACGTGCTCGCATTACCGGCAGTGGATCAGTATGGATTTGATGGCAGTGGCATCAATTCCACAGGCGTCCACTGCCTATGACGCTGTACCGAGGCCGCGACAGCGTTGCTTCAGTTCCGCCAGGCAGGAGAGGGCGAGTGGCGAGGCGGTGCGCTGACCGTTGCGGTGTGGCCGTTCGCTGGCCAGCGTCGACACTGACTCCGGCCTTGATGCGCGTGACGGCGCAGCCGCAGGCGTTGTCGCGTCGGCGCGGGCCGCCCAGAGGGTGAATTCGCCCTGGCAGGCGCGCTTGATCAAACCCATCAAGTAGGCGACCGGTTTTCGGATCTCGCCGCGGGCGCAGCGCACCGCCGCTTCGTTGATCACCGCTTGTTGCTGCTCAGGCTCGAGCTGACGCATCGCCTGGGTGGCCATGCGCCGCTCGGTCGGGTTGAGCGGTAGATCCTCCGGCCATTGCGCTCGACCGAATTCCACCTGCGCCAGTACCGTACTTTTTTTGCTTTGGTCTTTCTGTACGGTACGGCCGGCGTCGGCATTCCGAACTACAGCCGCAACCGGTGCATTGTCGCAGGGTTCGGATTCGGTGGCCGAGGCGTGAGGATTCCGAACGGGGTGGCGCAGACCAGGTTCGGAATGTTGCGCTTGCGCGTCTTCGTTCATCAGCGGCAGCGTGTGTTGCTGTGTCGGGGGCAGTGAGCGCAGCCTGTCCTTGTCGCCCTGGGCGACCTGCGGGTCGGCTTGAATTTCGGTAAGCACATGCTGCGTCACATCACGTACGCCCTTGGTGGCATGGCTGAGGTTCTGTTGCAGTAACCCTGCGTAGCCGCTGTCCAGCTCAAGCTGCTCCGCCGGCGTCAGCGGATCACCGTGCAGCACGTAGACGCAACCGCGCAGGCAACCTTGGGTATCGCGAGAGCGGTCGACCAGGCTGAGCCAGCGGGTGGTCCGCAAGACGTTCAGTGCACGGGCGATGGTTTCGCGCGATGCCTGGTTACCGCAGGGGCTGGTCGCGAGGTAAGGCTGCAGGTCCTGGTAATGCGGCGTTTTCACCTGGCGCTCGGTGATCAACCAGCGCAATACCTGCCAGGTGTTGCGCTCCAGCGGCGTCAGCCGACGATCGAGCAGCAAGGCCTGCGGCAACGGATTATTGTCGCCGTAGTAGATCGTGCGCAGCGGCGCTTCCTCGGCGGATGCGACCGATTTGGCTTGCGCTGCCTGCCACTCGTTACGCCGCCGGAGGGCGTCATAACACTGGCGCACCACGTCCTGCCAATCGACCTCGTAGAAACTCAGCATGGCGCACCTCCGTACAGTTCGACCTGTTGCCAGACCAGGGTCAGGCTGATCTGCTGCTCCTCGGCAAGCATCATCATTGTGTCCAGCGGATCATTGTCCGGATCTTCCGCCCGCAACTGGCTCCAGCGGTTCCACACCGCATGTTCCTGCGCCTCACTGAGCTGGACCGGGCGGCCGCGGTGGGTCTCGATCTTCAGCACGCGGCGCCGCAGGGCGGTTTCCGAATGGTCCAGGCCGAAGCAGCGGTACATGATGTTGGAGCTCGCGCCCAACTTGAGCGCGCGGTTGATCAAGCGCTCGTTCTGTTCATCGCGTTCAGCCTGGACAATCAGGCGGCGCAGCACGGTGGTGTCGACTTTGACCTCGACCCAGGCGATCGACGAGTGCGCCAGGTGCGACAAGGTGGTCGGCGGCAGCGACTGCAGCACTTCGATGTCCTCGTCGGCCAAGCCCAGGGCTTTGCAACGCTGCAGGCGACCATGGCGCAGTTCATGCAGCACCTGATTCAACATGGCATGGTTCAACAGATTGAAGGTCGTGCTCATGAGGCAGTTCCTCACGTTAACGAGTGGGCGACAGCGTCAGCTCGATCAACTGCCGAGCGTGGCGGATCAGCGTGAACAGCTGCTCCAGCTGGGCGTCGGGGAGTCGTTCGAGGCCCACGGTCAGGGCAGGGCGCTCGGCAAAGGGCAGGTCGTAGACGCCGATCAGCAACTGACCAAACAATGCGGCTGGCAACTGCTGGCGTTGGCTCCAGCTCACATCATCCTGCAGGCGTAGCAAGGCCGAGAGGATCAGCTGAATGCCGGTGTGTCGCGGGCTAAGCCGATCGCTGTGTTCAGGTGACAGCGTGAACCCGAGTCCATCAGGGTGCGGGCTGACCAAGGCTGCGGCATCAGCATAATCGGCAAGGTTAGCCGCCAATTCCGCACAGCGTTCACGCAAGCTGCTGATGTCGTCCGGCGAAGCGGGGGACGATGGAGATGGGCCCACCTGCGGCTGAACGGCTTTCCCACCATCGGGTTGCTTCGCAGAAGGCGGCTCATCACTCAACGCTTGGCGAATGTGGGGCAGGCGTGGTTCCACCACCAGCGAGGGATCACTGCCAGAATCTGCCGGGTCTGGGCTGGGCAACTCAGTGGCTGTTCCAGACGCGGCCTCAAGGGTAGGTGGCGACTCCACAGGCTTGCTCGCCAGATCCTGCGGCACCGGTTGGAGAGCGGGCGACATGATAGGCGAAAGGCGTTGCTCCTGATGCATTTCCAGGGCCAGCAGACGGGGTGTCTGCTGTAGCGCCACCGCCATTTGGGCAATCAGTTCGTCCTGCAACTCGCTCGCGTCCAGCTCAGGTGTTTCACCGTCAAACGTTGACAGCACCTCCAGCCACAGCAGCGCGAACTGTTGGGTATCACCGAAATAGCGATTCCAGCTCGATTCCGCGCGACGCCTTACCGTTATCAGGCGATCGATGGCGGGTTTGCCGAGACCCGCATACAGCACCAGTGGAATGGCAGGCAGCAAGTGCTCCAACGCGTCGAACATGCGACTGATATGGGATTGGGAGATGGGATAGCCACCCTGGCTCAAGTGCACGGAGAGCTCCCGTTGACTGAGAGGCCTGTCCGGTTCCTGAAACATGTCCTTGAGTTTCGCCACGGCCAGCGACCGTTCGATGAACGTGAGTTGGCCATGCAAGTCGCTTTCAGCCAGATGCCCGAGCAAGGCATGGCACTCGGACTGCCAAGGACGAAACAGGCAATGGATGCGAAAGAACCGCTCCTCGCGGGTTTCCTGCCAAAGCTCAGCGAGGATGCTCAGCCGCGTATTGCCGCCGTTACGGATGATGAAGTGCTGCTCATCCGGCCGGCGGGTAATGGCCGGGGGCTGGTCCAGGCCGCGTTCGCGGATCGACGCTTTGATTTCGTCGTACAGCGGGTTGCGGACAATGCGTGGGTTGAGCTCGTAGGGGCGCAACTGCTCGAGACTGACCACCATGGGTGTGTCACTGATCGGCACTACCGTGGCCTCACGGTCGTGTTTTTGCGGGAAATGCGACTGCTGCAGTTGACGCGTGATGTCTTCGGAGGTCGGCGGTTTCATCACACATCCTCCGATCAGCCGCGACGGATCAGCCGGCATTCGACTGCTGACTGCTGGCTGGGCATCTGCGGACCGGCCCCGACCAGCCGCTTGGCCCATTGCGGGAACAATTCGACTGCCAAGGCACGCATCACCTCCGCGGCACAAGGGCTGCGGCTTCTGGGGGGCGGGGTGGGCTCGACCCGGTGCACAGGCAGTCCCAGCGAGGCGGCATTGGGGTAGGCCACGCGGTCGGGAATGACCGTGGCGCACACGCTGACGTGAGGATCGCCTTCAAAGGACGCTTGCAGGCTCTGCATGATTAAGCGGGTATCGCGGCGATTGGCGTTGACCTGGTTGAGCAACAGCTTCACCGATGGCAACGCCACCCCCAGGTAGCGGTAGGGCTCCAATTCGTCAAACAGCCCCAGGGTGCCACGGCGCAGCTCGCGCGCGGCGAGCATTTCCGGTGGGACCGGGCACAGGGCGCAATCGGAGGCGAGGATGACCATCTCCACCACGACGCTGCGTGCCCCTTGAGTATCAATAATGAGCACATCGTATTGATCCTGGAAGGCCGGCAGCAGGTTGCGTAAACGCAGGCGGCCATCGGCGGCATGCAAGAGCAGGGTGTTGATGTGTCCGGCGCGGTCGTTGGAGACGATCAGATCCAGATGTTGAATGACCATCGTGGAGATGACCTGCTCAGGCGCGGTGAGACCCTGGGCGATGAGCTCGTAGCTGCCGGCCTCACGGGGTGCGCACAAGGCGTAGTAGCTGGACAGCGTCGGTTGGCTGTCCAGGTCCAGCAGCAATACGCGAAAGCCCGCATCGGCAAGGACTCCGCCCAAGTTGGCGGCGACCGTGGTCTTACCCGCGCCGCCCTTGGTCGAGATCAGCGAGAGAACGTGCATGGCGCTACTCCTTGAGCGCCAGACGATCCTGGACCCACTTCTCGATCTCCAGTGAATCCCAGCCGACGGCACGCGTACCGATCCTCCGGCATTGCGGGAACTGGCCGGCCTTCATCAGGTTGTAGATGTGCGAGCGCTTGAAACCGGTTTTCTGTTCGACCTCATCGCGACGCATGATGTGGCGGTCGGTAGGCAGAGGGGCAGGGCTGATCGGTTGCATGATGTCACTCCGTAGCACCATGTGGTGCGCAGTGGGATGTGACAGTCAGTGAAGGTCGACAGGAGAGAAAAAACATTGTCAGGCAATGCCGACCATTGCCTGACAATGCAGCGTTAGCCCCGTGTGACTTGGGCCAAATGCCGACGCGCGTCGGCAAATCTCCGATCAAGGGTACTTTTGCTCAGGCCGGGAGTACCAGGGAACCGGCGCGTAATCTCTTCGACTAGAGCACTCTGGGACCTGTAGATTGACTGCACACGGCCGTCCTTCGATTTGCCCAGCGTGACCTCCAGCAGTGCACCGACGATTATGCATTGCGTACCTGCAGACGCTTCGGAGGGAATCCCGAGGGCGTCAAGCCGCTCTGATAGTTCTTTGTTATGAGCAGCGAGAGCTGTCACCTCGTCGACGGCAGCCGAATGTGTTTGGCGTAGATTTTCGAACTTGCGTAAGGCTGCATCGTGCTCCGCTTGCAGTGCCAAATAAGCGTTCAGGCTCACGCATTCAGCATGATCGATATTTTGCGAAAACAAGAATGTGGGCTTCTCTGCCGGGTAGTTGCGTACAAACCAAAGGCGAAGATCCACATGGCGAATGGACCAGTAGACGCGGTCCGCTTGGCTGTCTGTAGTGATCGGACGTCCTAGGTAGGTCGCAGGTAACTCACCACAGGCGATGGCATCGTAGATGCGCTCGGCATAGGCGTGGAGAAAAGGCCATTGTGGAAAGTGCTTGAGCAAACTACCGGGGTGAGAGAGGTCTATCTGCAGAATCTCGTCTTGGTGATCTTCGAGGTCACACCAGAGAATCGCGGCATCGATAGGGTGGTAAGAGCTTCTGATTGAGATCATGACGCACAGCCTCCTGCTGAATTCGTCCTAGACTCGCTGGCGGGGGCAATGATCTTGGCCTCAGTCTAGTGAGCCTGACTCCAACAAGACCGTTTAAGATCCAATGGTGGTGACAATGTTCTGATCAGTTGGTTCGGCAGGGTAGTGGTGGTCACGACAGGTTTCGGCGCTGCTCTCTCGTCCCTAAATCTGAGTCTGTCTGACTAAATGTGGCTGCCCTGGCAAGGTTGCCACGCTGATCCAGACATCGTCGCTCAAATCGGTCGGTGCATTGTATGGCACCTGTCGTGCCAAATACTCGCGGCTAAAGACGGGAGCTCCAGACCTAGGCCTTGCGCTCTTTGCCTCTAGCCTATGAGTACGACGCTGTGTCTGCTTCGGAATTAGTAATGGAAGTTCAGCGTCATCTGGGCCGAGCGGCCTTCAGCCCAGGTCGCATAGATTGGGTAGGATGAGGCAAAGTACTGAAGGTCGAACAGGTTCTTCAGTTTCAGATGAACGTCCAGCGACTTGGAGAATTTGTAAGACGCCATGGCATCGACCTCGGCGTAGCCTGGTGTCCACTTACGCGTGGTGTCGCTGACCGACGCGTAGATCAGGCTGGAAGCTTTCACGCTGGTGCCCACCGTCCATTTCGGCGTCACATCATAGTAGGTCCAGAGCGTCAGATTGTGTTTGGGTACCATGACCATTGGCAGGCCCGATGCCGATTCGTTAGCATCGCCGGCATCGGTGGTAACGGCATTGAGGTAAGAGTAGCCGCCGAACACACGCCATTGCGGGGTCAACTCGCCGGCCACACCCAGTTCCACGCCGCGTACGCGCTGGGAACCGGCGTTCTCGATACCGCCTAGGCCATTGCTGACACGTGCGTTGGTCTTGTCGGTCTGGAAAATCGCCGAAGTCAGCGACAGGCGACCGTCTAGCACATCCCACTTGGCCCCCACTTCGATATTGCGGCTGCGCTCGGGTGAGAGGTCGTCATTGGCCGCGGTTAGTTGGTCGTTGCCGCCCCCCGTGCCACCGTTGGCGCCGGGCGGATTGGCCGAGGTGCCGTACGAGGAATAGAGGCTTAGGTTGTCGATGGGTTTGTGCACCAGGCCCACCTGGTAGCTGAACAGGTTGGCGATGTTCTGCAGGTTCTGCGTGCCGCTCTGGTGCACCCGAGTGTTGTAGTAGTCCAGACGTACGCCGGTGTTGAGCAGCCATTTATCCGACAGAGCACACGCATTGAGCAGAGTAAAGCCAGTGTCTTTGATAAAGGCAATCTGAGGGCGGCCTTTGAGGGCTTAAAATCGGGAAAAGGAACCATGAACCGAGCAGAGCTAGGTGAGAGGAACAAACCAGTGGAGCATTGGTAAGGCGCAGAGTCTGTCCCATCTCGCGATAAAGTGAGTGGGCATTTTATGATCTTTGTACTGGGTAAGTGGCGGTTGGGCCATTCGAGAGGCACAGTGGCTAGTCTATATTATTCTATATTGAGAATTTAATATCAAATATAGAATTGCTCGTGAAGACTTACTAAGCTAGAGGCTCCTCATAACAAGAAGAACGGTCTTTGATCATGCTCTTTGCACAGAAATTCTCCATTGGCGCCAAGCTTTTGGTCCTGCCCATCTTGTTCGTACTTGCATTATTGGTTGTCTCGGGTGTCGCCTACCACGGGCTGGCCAGGCAGCAGGCAGTGATCGAAGAAATTCAACAGTTGCGCTTCCAGCAATATAGGCAGGTCTTGGAAACCGCGACTGCTCTGCAGGCGGCGATGGTTGGCGCCTATGCCACGGGGGCACGCATTCTTGAATCCGGTGGGCAGACCGAGCTGGAGGAACTGGAATCTTACTTCGAGGATATACGGGCGAGTGTCGACGACATGCGCACTGGCCTTGGCAATGCAGCCCGTGAGACCCGCTTGGGTGACGAGGAAAAGGCACTCTATCGGGCGGTGCAGGAGCAGGCTGCTGTAGTGACCGAGGGACTGGACGATTTTCAGCGCACTGCCTTGAAAGATCAGATTCAGGCTGCTTCGTTGTTGGGACGGGTGCGCGCTGACAGCAACGGCTTGCAAGCGCAATTCAACCGCCTGTTAGCGCTGCAGGCGCAACTGACCTCTGACGCGTTTGCCGAGGCCGAAGCTTTGCAGCGTCAGGTATCAAAGATGCTAGTAGTGATATCACTGGCCGCCAGTGCTCTGGCGTTGCTGGTCAGTCTTTTGTTAAGGGGGCAGATCTTGCGCCCCATCCGGGAAATCGAGCAGGCATCGATTAGGTTGCGAGACGGTGATCTGACGCACCGAGTGCGCGTGATCGGTGGCGACGAGATCGCTCACACTGCGCAGGCGTTCAATGAGCTAATTGACAGTTTCCAGCAGGCGATGCGTCAGGTTGCCGCGGTAGCCGCCTCGGTCAGTGCATCGGCTGAGACGCTGGTAGGCGCCTCGGCGCAGGTGGCCGAGAGCTCCTCAGCACAGACCGGTGCGGTTGGGGTAGTATCGATGACCATCGAGCAGATGAGCGCCAGTATTGCCGCCATCTCCAACCATGCCCAGAGCCTGCGAGGTTCGGCCGAGGCTAGCTTGCGAGGCACGCAGGACGGACACTTGGCGCTGTCGCGTCTACTCGAAAACATCGACAGCGTACGGCTGGCATTCTTAGCGATTCGCGGCTCGGTAGGTGCTTTTGTCGAAAGCACCTCGGCGATTACCGCCAGTATCACCCAGGTCAAGGATCTCTCTGCACAAACCAACTTGCTGGCGCTCAATGCGGCGATCGAGGCGGCGCGGGCAGGTGAAAGTGGGCGCGGCTTCAGTGTGGTAGCAGATGAAGTGCGTCAGTTAGCGCAACGCTCGGCCCAAGCGGCCAATTCAATCAATGATTTGACAGTTAACCTTGAAGGCCAGTCCGAGGCGGTTGGCGACGCTCTGCATGCAGGCACTGTGGCACTGGATGACAGTGGCAGGCTATTGAGCGAACTGGAGAGCACTTTGCAGCAAGCTGCGGACCTAGTTGGGAACTCGACTAAAGGTGTAGACCAGATCGCTGATGCGGTGAGTGTGCAAAGCGAGGGCGGGCGAGGGATCGCGGAGCACATCGAGCACATTGCCCGTATGGCTGGGGAAGGAGATGCGATTACACGTCAAGTTTCTGGAGCGGTGGTATCACTGCGTGAGTTTTCGGAGGAACTGAGCCTGGCGGTGAGTCGCTTCCGCTTCTAAATCTGTTTTTGTGGGGAGCGGCGCATGCGCCGCTCCCCACAAAATCAGTGAGAGCTAACGGTTACGAATCAGTTGTAGGAACTCTTGGCGAGTGTTATACGAGTCGCGCATGCATCCGAGCATGACCGAGGTGCTCATTACCGAGTTTTGCTTTTCCACACCGCGCATCATCATGCACATATGTTTCGCCTCGATCACTACCGCCACACCGGCGGCATGGGTAACTTGGGCAATCGCTTCGGCAACCTGGCGGGTCAGGTTTTCCTGAATCTGCAGTCTGCGAGCAAACATATCGACTATACGCGCCACTTTCGACAGCCCCAGCACTTTGCCTGTGGGGATATAGGCAACGTGCGCCTTGCCAATGAACGGCAACAGGTGGTGCTCGCACAGCGAATACAATTCGATATCACGGACGATGACCATCTCGTCGTTGTCCGAGTCGAACAGTGCGCCGTTGACGATCTGCTCAAGGCTTTGCTGATAGCCATGGCACAGGTACTGCATGGCTTTAGCGGCGCGTCTTGGAGTGTCCAACAAGCCCTCGCGCTGCGGGTTTTCGCCAATGCCCTGCAGAATTTCGCGATAGTTTCGGGTCAGTTCCTCGTTCATTGTTGTCCCTGTTTAGAGTTGAATTATAGAAATTTTGTCGGTGGCTTGGCTGGCGTCGTGAAACTGTGCAGTCGAGCCATTACGCCATTGCTCCAGTAACAGCGCTTGACGCTGGTGGGCATGATGTAGAAAGCGCTCTTTCACTGGCCCGTAACCGCGCACGCTGTTTGGCAGCTCCAGCAGCTCGCGGGCTAGTTGCAGGTTGTCGCTGCGCAGGCCTGCGAACACTTCATCCAGAATGCTTTCATAGTTACGCAACCAGTTACGCTCGACCCTGCGCTCATGGGTATGGCCGAACGGATCGAGCCAGCTGTTGCGCAGTATCTTGAGTTTGGCCAGCAGCTTGAAGCCTTGCAGCATCCAAGGCCCGTAGCAGCGTTTTTTGGGTTCTTTGCTAATGCTGTTATCGTTGAGCAGCGGCGGTGCCAGGTGGAAACGCAGGCGGTAGTTGCCTTCGAACGTTGACTGGATCTTTGTCAGAAAGTCGCCGTTGCTGAACAGTCGGGCTACCTCGTATTCATCTTTGATTGCCAGGACCTTGAAGTAGTGGCGGGCAACGCTTTTGGACAGCTCGTCCGGCTGGCCCAGCAGCCGAGTTTCGGCCTCCATAAACTGCTCTACGCGTTGCCGGTAACGCTGGGCATAGGCTTTATTCTGATATTGCGTCAGGACGCTCATACGCCGCTTAACCATTTCTTCCAGGTTTTGCGAAAGTATGCGGTCGGCGCTTTGCTTTTTGCCGGCTTCCACAATGCTAAGTACCCGTGGCAAATCGTGGGCACTGCGTCGGCCCCAGGCGAAGGCTGCCAGGTTGAAGGCTACCGCGGTGCCATTCAACTCGATGGCCTGTTCCAGCGCCTCTTCGCCGACCGGTAACCAGCCTTTCTGATAGGCATAGCCCAGCATGAAGGTATTTGTAGCGATTGAATCGCCCATCAGAGTCGTGGCAATTTTGCTTGCGTCGACAAAGTCCGCCCGCGCTGCGCCAACGGTTTCGGCTATTTGCGCTGACATGCCTTGCGTATGGAATTGCGGGTCAGGGTGGCTGGCCAGATCACCGCTTTGCGCCTGCAGAGCAAAGGTACGCACGAACGCACTGGTAATGCTTTGCTCGCTGTTGACCAGAGCGTGCGTCACACCTTGGCGCAACTTGGATAACGTTTCGGTGTTGGCACTGACAACCAGATCGCAACCCAACAACAAGGCTGCTTCACCTTCGGCGATCCGCGGGGCGAACAACTGATCCTGGCGGGCAGCGATGCGAATGTGGGACCAGACGGCGCCGCCTTTTTGTGCCATGCCAGCCATGTCGAGGTTAAGCGTTCCCTTACCTTCGATAAATGCCGCCATGCCCAGTAAGGCACCTATGGTTACTACACCAGTGCCGCCCACACCGGTCACCAGAATGCTGTATGGCTCTTCGAGGGCGACGACCGACGGAGCGGGCAAGTCCCAGTCATCGTCGGCCTTGGCTGCCAGGGCCTGTGGCTTGCGCAGCGTTCCGCCTTCGACGGTGACAAAGCTTGGGCAAAAGCCGTTCAGGCAAGTGAAGTCCTTGTTGCACGAAGATTGGTCGATCTCGCGCTTGCGGCCGTACTCTGTGTCCACCGCCACCACCGACATGCAGTTGGACTTGCTGCTGCAGTCGCCACAGCCTTCACATACCGCTTCGTTGATCACCACTCGACGTGCCGGGTCGGGGAACTTGCCGCGCTTTCGACGCCTGCGCTTCTCCGCTGCGCAGGTCTGGTCATAGATGATTGCCGACACTCCCTGGAACTGGCGCAATTGCTCCTGGACCTCGTCCATCTTGTCGCGGCGTACTACCGGGACACTTTGGGCCAGATCATCAGTGCCCTTGTACTTCTCAACATCGTCACTGACCACCACTAAGCGCTGAACGCCCTCTGCAGCCAGTTGGCGGCTGATTTGTGCCACGCTGAGGCTGCCGTCCACTGGCTGCCCGCCTGTCATGGCAACGGCATCGTTGTAGAGAATCTTGTAGGTAATTTGCGCCTTTGCCGCGATGGCGGCACGAATAGCGAGAATACCGGAGTGGAAGTAAGTACCGTCACCCAAGTTGGCGAAGACGTGTTGGGTGGTGGTAAACGGCGCTTGGCCGATCCAGGCCACACCTTCGCCACCCATTTGGCTGAAAGTTTGGGTTTGCGGGTAGATCCAGGCGGCCATGTAATGGCAGCCGATACCGGCCAGCGCGCGGCTACCTTGCGGCACCTTGGTCGAGGTGTTGTGCGGACAGCCAGAGCAGTAGTGCGGCACGCGTTCCATCAGGTTGCTGAACTGGCCTTTGCACGCCAGCTGCGCTTCCAAAAGGGCTAGGCGCATTTGAAGCGAACCGCCTGGGTGCAGGCGCAGGATTCGCTTGGCCAGGGCTCGTGCGATCATCGCCGGCGTCAGGTCATTTATAGCCGGCAGCAGCCAATCGGTGTGCGGCAGGCTCCATTCACCCTTGTCGTCGAACTTGCCAACGATACGCGGACGTACGTCCTCACGCCAGTTGTAGAGCTCTTCCTTGAGTTGGTACTCGATCATGTGGCGCTTTTCTTCCACCACCACAATCTCTTCCAGACCTTCGGCGAACTGTCGCACACCTTCAGCTTCCAGCGGCCAGACCATGCCGACCTTGTAAAGGCGCAGACCGATTTTTTGCGCTTGTGTTTCGTCGATCCCAAGGATGCGCAGGGCCTGGCATACGTCGAGATAGGACTTTCCCGAAGTGACAATGCCAATTCGTGCATTCGGCGAATCCATGACAATGCGATCGAGGCGGTTGGCTCGGGCATACGCCAGGGCGGCATACAGCTTATGCTCCAGCAGGCGCTGTTCCTGGGCCAGTGGTGGGTCGGGCCAGCGGATGTTCAGACCCCCTTCAGGCAACGCAATGGTCGGGATTACAGGCTGTACGCGATGAATGTCGATATCGACGACGGCCGCGCTTTCAACAGTGTCCGCCACAGCCTTGAGGGCGACCCAGCAGCCTGAGTAGCGCGACATGGCCCAACCATGCATGCCATAGTCGAGGTACTCCTGTACGCCGGAGGGCGCCAACACCGGCATCATCACTGCCTTGAAAATGTGCTCGGTCTGGTGGGGAAGGGAAGAGGAGCGGGCGCCATGGTCATCGCCTGCAATGGCCAATACACCCCCAAATTTTGATGTGCCAGCTGCGTTCGCGTGGCGGAAAACATCACCGCAACGGTCTACGCCGGGGCCCTTGCCGTACCACATGCCGAATACGCCATCATACATGGCACCTTCGAACAAATTGACCTGCTGCGTACCCCAGATCGAGGTTGCGGCAAGGTCTTCGTTCATACCAGGGTGGAACACTGTGTGGTGTGCTTTGAGGTAGTCACGTGCTTTCCACAGGGCCTGATCGAGTCCCCCTAGCGGCGAGCCTCGATATCCGGAAATGAACCCGGCGGTATTCAGACCGTTGGCCTGATCGCGTAGCCGTTGCATCAGGGGCAGGCGCACTAGCGCCTGAATCCCCGTGAGCAGTACATGTCCACTGTGTTGTACGTACTTATCTTCCAGAGAAACCGGGGTACTCATGTTCATCCTCCAGGCGTTGTTCTTGTATGGCTGCACCGGTAAGGGCGATGCCTTGTAGAGGCCGACTCTAGAAAGCAGGGGCGCGATCGTAAAATCACAAAAACAGCCGTGAGGTATTGGTGTTTCAAATACCTGCATGCGTCGGCATTGGCGGTGTTGCAGCTCAAACCGGGACTGTCGGGCCTAGATGCTAATTAAATATGGACAAATAATCAAAAAATGTTCAATTATTTGTCTTGAAGACGCTTGAGAACAAAACAGACAAGGGAGAAAGCCATGCGTGCAGCCATCATTTCCGAACGCAATGCGTTGCCACAGGTACGTGAGTTCAATGAGCCGCAAGCGCAAGACGGTGCGGTGCTGATCGACGTGGACACGGCCGGCCTTGGGGGGTGGGATGTGCTCGGGGCCTACCGTCTGGGTGTCGAATACCCTTGCGTCATCCGTGGTGAGGGCGTGGGACGAGCGCCGGATGGGCGGCGGGTATATTTCGGTGAGCGTTCGGTGCTGCCCTACGGTGCCTGGGCCGAGCGCACTTTGGTGCCGCAAGCCGAAGTGTGGAATGTGCCGGATGATGTGGACGACAAAACCGCGATCAGCATGGGTATTGCCGCTACCGGGGCCATCGTGCCGTTGGAAAAGGCTGAGATTCAGAAGGGCGAAAAGGTCTTGGTCCTCGGCGCCACCGGCACCCTGGGACAGATTGCCTTGCAGCTTGCGCGTGGCATGGGTGCTGGCAAGGTCGTTGGTGCTGCGCGTTCACAGGAAGCGCTTGGCCGTCTGAAGTCGCGCGGAATCGCCGACGAGGTCGTTACCCTGGGTGGCAGCGATGATGTTGACGCACTTAAGGAGGCAGCGGCCGGTGGCTTCGATGTGGTACTCGACCTGGTGTGCGGACAACCCTTGCTGACGTCTCTGAAGGCCACCAATTGGGGGGCACGCATTATGACCATTGGCACTGGTGCTGGCCGCCAGCTCAACCTGGATATCGCCGACCTGCTGTTTCGCAGCTTGTCGTGCATCGGGACCGGCCAGCGTCCCCCTGCGGACCGTGAACAGATCTGGCTGCGACTGTTGAAGATCGCCAGGGAACAGCAGATACACGTGGACTACTTGGATTTCACCCTTGACCAGGCCGCAGAGGCTTGGGCTGCTCAGATAGATGGACCGCACGCCAAGATCACGGCCACGATCCGCCGCTGAAGGCCGCAGCGGCAAGCGGTTTCATTGGTTCTGGCGGCGGGCTCGGCATAGCAGATGATCAAGGGCAAAGACGTTTCCATGCGCCAGCTTCGGTACTTCGTGGCGGCGGCTGATGCGGGTCAGTTCTCCCAGGCGGCTCTGAAGGTGCACGTGTCGCAGTCGGCCATCACCGCCGCGGTGCAGCACCTGGAAGAGACTATGGGTGTTAGCCTTTTCGACCGTTTGCCCTATGGCGTGACACTGACAGCCGAAGGCAATAAGTTTGCCCAGCATGCGCGGCATATCCTCGAAACGTTGCAGGACGCCCTGAGCGAGCCGCTGTTCCTCAGCCACTCGACACGGGGAAGCGTGCGTGTGGGGGCTTCCTACACGCTGCTGGGCTACTTCCTGCCAGCGCTGCTTGCACGATTCAAGCGCAACTATCCGCAGGTGGAGATCGAACTCGTCGACATAGATCGCCACAGCATCGAGCAGGCCGTTAACAATGGCGATCTCGACCTAGGCTTGGTGATAGTGTCCAACACCCCCAGCCTGAATGTGTTCTCCCATCAGGTGTTGATTCGGTCCCGCCGGCAACTCTGGTTGGCCATCCAGCACCCCTTAATGACTGCCTCCTCAATCAACCTCGAAGACGTGGCGCAGCACGCCTACATCCTTGCCACCGTGGATGAAGGTGACAGCTCGACGTTTCGCTACTGGGCGTCTCGTGGGTTGGCTCCCAACGTGGCTTTTCGTACTTCTTCCATGGAGGCGCTGCGCGGCCTGGTCGGCCATGGCTTTGGCGTTACCATTCTTTCCGACATGCTTTACCGACCCTGGTCTCTGGAGGGTAAGAGGATCGAGGCTCGGCCATTGGCGGATGTCATTCCGCCCATGGAACTGGGGCTGATCTGGCGACCCGACAAGCACTTATCGATATCGGTCCAAGCATTTCGACAGTTCCTGATCATGGCGTGTACGTCGTGAAACCTTGCTGGCCTAGCGCTGTTCCTCAGGCTGCTATGCGCAAAATAAATATAAATGAACAAAAATAATATAAATGTCTATATTTGCATTGGTTCCGAAAGTGCCGAGCGGTGACCGTTCGGCCTGCTGGCCGATTACAACAAGGAGAATGCCATGCTGATCGATGTACACGCCCACCTGCTGACAGAGGGTATGCTCAACCGCCACGAATTCTGGGGCCCCTTCATGAAGGTGCAGGGGTTGACTGTCGGCCATTTTTCCCTCGGCACCAAGCAGCCGGCCAAAGCCACGAGCGACGCTGAGGCGCAAGTCAACCTATTGGCACGCATGACCCACGCCAGTCGTCGCAAGCTGATGGCCGAGCGGGGTGTCGACAAGCTGGTGGTCTCCACGCCTTCGCATTGCTTCATGTATTGGGCTGGTGATTTTGCCAACGAGTACGCGCGTATCTGCAATGACGAGATGTCAGCGTTCTGCCGCGCCGACCCTGACCATTTCGACTTCTGGTGCCATGCTAATCTGGCCGACCCACGCAACGCCGCCAAGGAAATCGAGCGAGCGGTAACCCAATTGGGGGCCAAGGGTGTATGCGTAGGCGGTGCCAACTTCAACGGATTGCAAGCTCATGACGAGCAGTTGTTCCCAGTGTGGGAGAAGCTCACACAGCTGGATGTACCGATCATGGTGCATGGCTTCAACCAGTCGATCTACTGGGGCGAGAAACACACTGATGACAAGTTCGAAACGACCTCCATCGTGGGTGATTGCGTCGATGAGACCTTGTTTTTCTGGTACCTGATCTGTGGTGGAGCACTGGATGTCTTTCCAACCCTGAAGACCTATATCACCCATGCGGGGGGCATGGCGATCTTCCAGCTGGGCCGACTCAGCGAGCTCAACCAAGCGATGGCGCCTGATACGCGCAACCAGCGGCCGCTGCTGGACTATCTGCAGAACTTTTACTTCGATCTCGACGTGCACGCACCTGGTTTGCGTCGCGGTGTCGCTGAAGTGGTGGGCGCTGAACGCTTGCTGTACGGCACAAACTTTGGTGGGGCCTATGACCACGGTGACCTGACCGCCGGGCTGGGGTTATCGGTGGAGGACCGCGAGCGGATCCGCAGCGGCAACGCAATCGAACTGCTCAAACTGAAAGTGCCGGCCCACGCTGCGCGTGCCGTGACGCCATGACGGGCAGCCTGCTGGCGATGAGTGATGGGCGGCCTTATCCGCAACGTGTCGGGCGGCTGCCGCGGCAACTCGGCGCCATCAGCGCCGCCTGGCTGACGCAACTGCTGCAGCCGTGTTACCCCGGTATCGAGGTGCAGGCGTTGGTGGTGGTGGAGGTCCGCAATGGGCATACCACCAAGCTGCGCGCCAGGCTCGAGCTGAACGAGGTCGGTCAGCGCGCAGGGATACCGTCCCATGTCTGCCTGAAATCGAACTGGTCAGAAGGCTTCGAGAGCGGCGATATCTGCGAATTGGAGTCGCGTTTCTATCATCTGACCCGCGCGTGGTCCGGCGCGCCATTGCCTGCCACGTATTTCACTGATTGGGACGCCGATGGTGGTGGGCGCGGCGTAGTGGTAATGGAGGATCTTGGGCTGGCAGCCGGGAAGTTCGGCCACAGCACTGATCACCTGGGCGTGGATGGAGTCGCGCAGGGGCTGGAGTCTTTAGCCGCGTTGCATGCCGTGACCTGGGCCCACCCACGGCTGCACCGTCAGGTCTGGCTTCCGGTGTCGATGGCCAACCCGGTAGACAACGACGGCCTGCTGCGTATGTACAACTACATCAAGGTCAACCTGGGCAAGGATGACTACCGGCAGCGTCTACCTCGTTGGATCTATGAGACGCCAGAGCTCTTCAGCCATGCTTTCGATGAGTTGGCTGCCTTCGAGCGGGCACAGGTTTCGCCCTCTTGCTTGATCCATGGCGATTCGCACCAAGGGAACAGTTTTCAGCGTGACAATGGACAACGCATCTGGCTCGACTGGCAGTTGGCAAGACGCGGGCGGCCATGGCGCGATGTGGCGTACTTCATGCTCGGCGCGTTGACGATAGAAGAACGCCGCGCCGAGGGGCAACGGCTTCTGCAGGTGTACCGCGAAAAGTTGATCAGTCTGGGAGCGGCTGGTGTACTCGACCAGCACGCCGCCTGGGAGCAACTGCGGCGTTGGCCGGTGTGGGGCATGCAGACATGGATGTCGAACATGGATGACTGGGGGCAGTCAGGATTGCCGATGGTGGAGCGATTTTTTACCGCCGCCGAAGACTTCGACACGCTTCGCCTGCTGACACGAGGACGCAAGCCACGGCGTACTCCGGTGCTGGGCGAGGGCGCTCGTCCGCTGACGCCAGCCTATGCACACCTCTTGAAGGATTGAACATGGTCAAAACGCACGTGCATGGAGGTAAGCGAGGCTGAGTATGGCGGACTGGAGTACTACCTGGCGCGCTTGAGCGGTATAGATCGTTACGGCTTGGACGCGCTCCGCAATCGACTCCTAGTGGCTTAGGGCAGGGTACTTGCGGTGACCCGTACGGGTTGCCATTGGGCCAATGCAATTCCCAGCAGAATCAGTCCGCCGCCTACCGCGTGATACAGGTGCAATGGCTCACCGAGCAGCCCAATCGCCAAGGCTGCGGTGAAGAGAGGGACCAGATTCATCAGTGCCGCGGTTTTTTCCGGGCCCAGGCGTTGCAGGCCTTGCATCCACAGGCCCGGTGCCAACGCCGAAGCGAATAGACCAGCAAACAGAACCAGCGGCAGGCTCTGAGCGCTCAGGGCCATCGATGATGTAAGCAAAAATGGCGGTACCAGCATTAACGTGCCGCAGAGTATCTGTACATAAAGGCTTTCCCAGGTGGGCAGGGGGATTTGCCAGCGCTTCACCAGCACGCAATACAGGGCGTAGGACAGTGACGCCAGCAGCATCAGCCATTCACCCAGACCCACCCCGCGCTGCCAGAGCGATGGCAGGTGGCCCGCGGTCAGCAACCATGCCAACCCTGCGAATGAAACTGCCGTGCCTGTCAGTAACGGCAGGGTGGGGCGTGTGTTCAGCAGCGGGAAGGCTACCAGTACCGTCAGCAAGGGCATGGTCGCCAGGATCAATCCCATTGAGGTGGCACTGACCGTATGTGCAGCAAAGTAGGCCAGAGACTGATACAGCGACATGCCGAGCAATCCCAGTAGCCATAGTTTGGGCAGGTATGGCCGTATCCTCTGGCGCATTCTCCAGACCCTGGGCAGCATGACTGGTGACAACACCAGCAATGCGGTCAACCAGCGATAGAACGAAATGGCCGCGGGATCTATCACCCCCACCGACAGGCGATTGACCACGGTACTGGCAGCCCAGATCAGTGTGGCAAGCACTGGAAACAGCAGCTTCATTACGGGCGCTCTAGTGGCTGTCGGTGTTTCGAGCGGCCAGTGCCGCGGCAAAATCACGCTTGAGTGTCGGGAAGTAGGCAATCTGGCCACCCATGCCCCCGGCAATGTCTATCGAAGCCGCGCTGATGAAACAGGCGTATTCGCTGGAAAGGAACAACACCATGCCTGCAACATCTTCCGGTTTGCCATAACGGCCGATCGGCACCACCTTCATAACCATCGCATCGAACTCCTCACGGCTGACCCCGGGGCCCATCTCCTTGTAGTGGCGGTCCCACTGGCCAGTGTCGATCCAGCCCATGTTCAGGCTATTGACGAGAATATTGTCCTTGGCCAGCGACATGCCCAGCGAGCGCGAAAGCGCTACACATGATGCACGGTTGATCACCGAAGGGATCCCGTCGGGGGTCGGCACGGTGCCGGCCAGGGCATTGATCTCGATGATCCGCCCCCAGCGCTGTTGCCGCATGAACGGCACCACAGCCTGGACGAAGCGAAAATGCCCCATCTGCAACACATTGGCGTGTTCAAGGATGGCTTCCGGCGTGAGGGTCTCTAGGTTGCCCCCACGCCCCTGGCCCGCGTTATTTACCAAAATGTCCACGCCTCCCCAGGTCTGCACCACCTCACCGACGAAATGTTGAACACCCTGAGTGTCCGTGACATCCACGGCTCGGGCCAGTACCGCCTGCGCATGTTCCTGCAGTTGTGCTTCCGCTTCGCGGACGGCCGCCAAGCTACGTGCGCAGATGGCCACACGGGCACCTTCCAGTGCGAAGGCACGGGCTATCGCAAGGCCTATACCGCGTGAAGCACCAGTGACAATCACGCGTTTTCCGCTCAGATCGATGTTCATGCGGGGCAAGCTCCTTGTGATTCTTGTTGGATTGACGCAGGCACGTTGCGGGTGTCTTCAGTGGCTTGTTTACCGGAAAAAAGCCGGTTGAGCAAAACATAATTGAACAGTTAGCATTTTTGTGTGCAGTATTGACCATGCTTTTCTCCATGCCCTCTGACACCGGGGGCGATCAGCGGCAACAAAAAAATCGACTGAGATTCTAAATACAGAATTGAAATCTTTATATGGAATTATTTGTTTTTCTCGGTTAATTTGAAATCAAGCCATGGGCGCGCTTCACCGGTGAAACCTGCCGACAAGCTCACCCGAGCTGCTTAGGCAGGTGAGGTAGCAGTACGTCAGCACGGCTGTAGCCAGTACTTGGCCTTATACAAACGACTGAAAATAAAAATAAAAGGTGCCGTATGAAAGACATGACCAAGCAGGGAAGGCATGTGTTTAGCCGCAGCGCGATAGCGCTGGCAGTGCTCGGCGGGATGAGTGGAGCGCACGCTGTTTCGTTTGACCTGAGCAACCCTGACTACCGCCTGCGTTGGGACAATACCGTCCGCTACAACTTGGGCGTGCGCATGGAAGACCAAGACCACCGCATCATGCGGACCCCGACCTACGACGAGTCCGACAGCAAATTCGACAAAGGCGATATCGTTACAAATCGACTCGATGTGTTGAGCGAAGTGGATTTCTCCTACCTGAACGAATGGGGGGCACGCCTGAGTGCTGCTGGCTGGTACGACAATGCCTACCGTGACACCAAGGTCCACAGCCAGGTGGGTGGCCAGACCAGCTACGAAAATGGTCACTACAGCGATGAGGTCAAGCGCTATGTCAGAGGACCTTCTGGTGAAATCCTCGATGCGTTCGTGTGGAAAAACTTTCAGGTAGGCGATACACCGCTTAACGTCAAGATCGGTCGCCATACCAACTACTGGGGCGAGGGCCTGCTGTTCGGTGCACACTCAGTTTCCTACTCTCAGGCCCCGAGCGACGGTGTAAAAGCCGCTACCAGCCCGGGTATCGAGACAAAAGAAGTATTTCTGCCCATCGGCCAGATATCTGCCAAGGCCCAGGTCACTGATCATCTTTCCATCGCCGGCCAGTACTTCTATGAGTGGGACTACACCCGTATTCCCTACGGCGGGACCTACTTCGGCGGTGCAGACTTCCTGTTCGAAGGTCCGGATCAGATGCCAGCCGGTGCTGGGGCACTCAAGCGCGCCTCCTCCAAGTATGGTCGCGACAGTAATGCCAACTGGGGCGTGATGGCCAAATACAACGTTGAGGCGATCGAATCGACCTTCGGCTTCTACTACCGCCAGTTCGACGACTATCAGCCTTGGCTCGCACCGCAGGTCAAGGCGAACCTGGGTGAGTACCGCGTCGTGTACCCCCGCGGGGTCAAGCTTGCCGGTATCAGTTTTGCTCGTGTGTTCGATTCGGTGGCCGTGGGCACGGAGCTGTCATACCGCAAGAACGGCGCATTGAACGCCACTGGTGTCAGCACGCTGGATGACGAGGGGCCGCGTGGTGACACCATCCACTTTATCGCTAACGCCGTGTATGGCATGCCACGCAACTTCATTGCCAATAACGCGACCTTGGTTGGCGAGTTTGCCTACAGTCACCTGGTCAAGGTGACCGAGCATGACGAGTTGTTCAAGTACAAGGGCAATGCCGCCTGTACGGACGCCCGTACACCCGGTGTCGCCGGCTCCGGCGACGCGTCCGATGGTTGCTCGACGCGCGACTACTACGCGGTGGCAGTCAACTACACGCCGCAATACCTGAGCATCTTCCCATCTTGGGACATGGACGTACCTCTGACCATCAACTATGGCATTCATGGTAACGCTGCCTCGGCTGGTGGCGGCAGTGAAGGTGCGATGTCCTGGTCGGCTGGTGTGAAGTTCACCTATCAGCAACAGTATGAATTCGGCCTACGTTACGCCGATACCCGCGCCCAACCCAAGAACCTGGCAAATGGCACCGTCGGCGGCAATGGCGGCGTTGGTAACACAGACCGGGGCTGGTTGGCATTCACATTCAAAACCTCCTTCTGAACAAATCCAATAAAAACGGAGACTGCCCGAATGAAAAGACAATTGGCCTTGTCCCTGGCGCTGTTCGGCATCGCTACCTGCAGCGTGGCCGCGGTCAGCCCGGAGGAAGCGGCGCAGCTAGGTAAAACCCTGACCCTTTTCGGTGCGATCAAAGAGGGAAATGCAGAGGGCACGATCCCTGCCTACGATGGCGGGTTGCGTACTGCACCGCCAGATTTCAAACCAGACAGCGGGTTCTGGGCCGATCCATTCCGCAATGAGAAACCCTTGTTCCGCATCACTTCGCAGAATATGGCCCAATACGCTGACAAGCTCAGTGAAGGACAAAAGGAAATCCTCAAGAAATACCCGGAGTACTACTTCGATATCTATCCGAGCCACCGCACCACGGCATATCCAAAGGAGGTGTTGGATGCCACGGTACGCAACGCCACCACTTGTAACACACAGAGAGACGGGCTGGCAGTCGACCCGGCCTGCCGTGGAGGGTTGCCATTCCCGATTCCGAAGACTGGCAACGAGGTTATCTGGAACCAGCAACTGCGATACAAGATCGGCCCCGGGTACTCCACCACCAGCTCCTCTAATAGCTGGGTGATGGATGCGAATGGTCAGCGGACCAAGGCTGCCGAGCAAGCCACGTTCGAAGAGCAGCCCTACTATCAGCCTACGCAGGCCGACCGCGATCCAATGATGTATGCCCGTGTGTATTCACTGAACAACTATCCGGCACGCCGTTCGGGTGAAGTCACCGTACTCAACGATTATCTGGACCCTGCGGCCAAAGCGCGTCGAGCCTTCAGTTATTCGCCTGGCCAGCGGCGGGTGAAGCTGGCGCCGGAGTTTGCTTTCGATACGCCAGTCGCTAGCCAAGGCGGGGTTACGCTGTTCGATGAGCTGCAAATGTTCTCGGGCAGTCAGGACCGTTTCGATTACAAGCTGGTGGGCCGAAAGGAGATGTTCATTCCTTACAACGCCTACAAGTTCTACTTCGAGTGCAACCAGGACGAGCAATTCCTTAAGCACCATGCCAATCCGGCGTGCGAGCGTTGGGAGTTGCACCGTGTATGGGTTGTCGAGGCCACGCTCAAGCCGGGCAAGCGACACGTCTACAGCAAGCGAACTTATTACCTAGACGAGGACACCTTTGGGATTGGGCTGTACGACGCCTGGGACCAAAGCGGTGCCTTGTATCGCGCGATCTTCCTCAGTGGTGTGCAGTTGTACGACAAAAACTTGCCGTACAACGTGAAAAACGTCGTGTATGACTTCAACAAAGGCATGTGGGCGCTGCTCAACGACGGGTTGAAGGGCGGCTACAAGTTCGTCGATACACCACGAACCGAACGGGACATGAACCCCGAGGCAATTGTCGCTCGGGAGACCCAGCGCTAAGCCCTCCGGGCTGGTTGTGAGCTGCGCGCGTGCAAAGTGGTTCGCAGTTGAAAACGTTGTTCCTGAGCCCGGCAATGAGTGGCGCTTGTTGTCGGGTAGCAGGGCGACTCTGGCATGGTGAGGATAAAAACAATGATTAGCCAAGGCCTAGCAAGACCTAATTCTTTGAGTGTGCACTTGTTGAGTGCGGCTCTGATTCCTTTGTGGCTGGCCATGATGGGGACAACCCAGGCTGGCACGCCCACCATTGATCCGCTTGAAATGCAGGCGCCGACACTCGCACAGCCGCTGACCGCACCGTTGATCAGCGTGGCCCGCGCCGGCGACGTGCTGGTCGGTGTCGGCCTGCACGGCCTGATTCAACGCTCCCACGACAATGGCACCAGCTGGGAGCAAGTCCCCAGTCCGGTGTCCAGTGACTTCGTTCAAGTGCGCTTCAGCGATGCGCGAAACGGCTGGATTGTCGGCCACGACTCAGTGGTGTTGCACAGCAGTGACGGCGGCGCCACATGGGTCGTGCAGATGGATGGGCGCAAGTTGTTCAGCCTGCTTGGCAGTGTCTATGGCCGGCGGGCCGAACAGGGCGACCAGGAAGCCGGCGATCTGGTCCAGGAGGTAAACCGCGCGGTGGCTACGTCCGCGACACCCGCTGTGATACCGGCGCCCTTGCTGGACGTGTTATTCGACGCCAGCGGTCGCGGCTTCGTCGTAGGTGCCTTTGGCATGATCCTTCGAAGTGAGGATGCCGGCAGCACCTGGCAACCCTGGCTCGAGCGCGCAGACAACCCACGCAGAATGCATTTGTATGGACTGGCGGAGCGCAATGGCACGTTCTACATCAGCGGAGAACAGGGTGTATTGCTGCGCCTTGAGCCTGGCCAACAGCGCTTTGAAAAAATCGAGACGCCCTACACCGGCACCTATTTTGGCATCGCCGCCTTTGAAAACCTGCTGCTGGCCTACGGGCTGCGCGGCAATTTGTTCGCAAGTGTTGATGATGGCCAGCAGTGGCAGCAGATAGAAACCGGGATCGACACCAGCCTGGTCAGCATTGTGGAGCAAGGACCGGCGCTAGTGATGGTGAGCCAGGGCGGGCAACTGGTCAGTCTGGATCTCCACAGTCTCAAGGTCACTCCGCTGGTACAAACGCGCGTGGGCGAGGTGTATGCAGCAAGCGACACGAAGCAGGCCGGGCGGCTAGTGGTGGCACGCTTTGCCGGTGCCAAGGTCATCGATATCGCCCGGGCTAACTGACGCCGTCGGCACGATTCCCTAACGAGAAAGAAAACATGGTCGAGCAAAAATTCAACAGCGGGATGCCAGTGATCACCCACCTGGAGGACTTCGATAAAAGCTCCGGCGGCTGGTTTGAGCGGGTGATCTTCCGTAACCGCATGTTGGTCATCGTTGCCTGCCTGCTCGCCACCGTGGTGCTGGGCTTCTTCGCTGCACAGCTGCAGGTGAACGCCAGCTTTGAAAAGATGATTCCAAGCTCCAGCCCGTACATCAAGAACTACCTGGCTTACAAGAACCAGTTGCCGGGCCTGGGGAACAGCGTTCGTGTGGTGGTCGAGAACAAGACGGGCGATATCTACGACGCCGACTATCTGCTGGCCCTGCAGAAGGTCAACGACATGTTGTACCTGATTCCTGGCGTAGACCGCTCATGGATGAAGTCGTTGTGGATGCCCATCGTACGCTGGAAGGAGGTCACGGAGGAGGGCATCGATGGCGGGGCGGTGATGCCATCGGACTACGACGGCAGCGAACAATCCATCCAGGCCTTGCGTCGTAACATCACACGCGCCGGCATCATCGGCAATCTGGTGGCCAACGACAGCAAGTCGAGCATGCTAGTGGCACCGCTGCTCGATACCAACCCGCAAACCGGCGAGCCGCTGGACTACGGCGTGTTCTCCAAACAGCTCGAAGAGAAGATTCGCGCGTTAGAGAGCGACAAGATCGGCATCCACATCGTTGGCTTCAGCAAGCTGGTGGGCGACCTGATCGATGGTCTGTATTCGGTCATGCTGTTCTTTGGTGCCTCGGTAGTGATTGCAGGGGTGTTCGTGTACTTCTACACCCGTTGCCTGCGCAGTACGCTGCTGCTGGTAGGCGTAGCGGTGGCTGGCGTGGTCTGGCTGCTGGGGCTGATGCAACTGCTGGGTTACGATCTGGACCCTTACTCGATTCTGGTGCCGTTCCTGATCTTCGCCATTGGCATCTCCCATGGCACCCAGAAAATGAACGGCATTCTCCAGGACATCGGCCGCGGTACACACAAGTACGTGGCGGCGCGTTACACGTTCCGTCGCCTGTTCCTGACCGGGCTTACCGCGCTGTTGACCAATATCGTCGGTTTTGCAGTGCTGGTCATCATCGACATCCCAGTGATCCGCGATCTGGCCCTGACCACGAGCATCGGTGTGGCGGTACTCATCTTCACCAAGTTGCTGTTGATTCCGGTGGCGTTGTCGTACCTGGGCGTGAGTGCCAAAGCCGCGCGCATCGCAATCGCCAAGGACCAGGCGGGGGAGGCCGGACAAGGTATTTTGGGGCGTGTTTGGCGTGGCCTGGACCGTTTTACGGAGCGCCCGATGGCCACCGCGATCATTGCTTTGTCGCTGGTGGTGACACTGCTGGGCAGCATGGTGATGATGCACCTGAAGGTGGGCGACCTGGATCCAGGGGCTCCCGAGCTGCGCCCGGACTCGCGCTACAACCGCGACAATGCCTTCATTACCCAGAATTACGGGCTCTCCAGTGACCAGTTCGTGGTCATCATGAAAACCGACGAAGACAGTTGCAGGCTTTACCAGGCTTTGCAACGCATGGACAAGTTGGCCTGGCAGCTTAACCGGACTCCGGGGGTGCAGACCACCCAGTCTCTGGCCGAAACCGTGCGCATGATCAGTTCGGGTATGGCCGAGGGCAGCCCGAAATGGCTCAGTATCAGTCGCGACCAGGCCATTACCAACGCGGCGGTGGATGCGGCAATGATTTCCGCCCCTGGAATCACCAATCAGCAGTGTTCGGTTACCCCAATGATTGCCTACCTGGCCGATCACAAGGCAGACACCTTGAGCCGGGTTCTGAAAGTATCGGAAGCGTTCGCCAAGGAAAACAACACCAGTGCGGACGCCGATAACCCAGTGGAGTTCCTGCTGGCAGCGGGCAATGCCGGCATCGAGGCCGCAACCAACATCGAGGTCGAGAAGGGCATCATCACCATGTACCTGGCGGTGTACGGCGCAACGGCGCTGCTGTGCCTGCTGACGTTCCGCAGCTGGCGCGCGACGGTGGTTGCGCTGATCCCTCTGCTGATGACCACGATCATCTGCAAGGCGCTGATGGTGTGGTTGGGCATCGGCCTGAAGGTCGCGACGTTGCCGGTCATTGCGGTGGGCGTCGGTGTCGGCGTGGACTATGCGCTGTACCTACTCAGCGTACAGCTGGCGGTGCAAGAGCGCGGCGCCAGCCTGGCAGTCGCCTACCGTCGTTCGCTGGACTTCACCGGCCGCGTGGTCGCGCTGGTCGGCCTGACCATGGCGGCCGGGGTGATTACCTGGGCCTGGTCACCCATCAAGTTCCAAGCCGACATGGGCATCCTGCTGACCTTCATGTTCCTGTGGAACATGCTCGGGGCGCTGGTCCTGATCCCGGCACTGTCACATTACCTGCTCAACCCCAGACGCAACGCCAAGGCCGGGACCACCCTGGATCTTGACGAGGCCCGCGTGCAGCAGCGCCCCGACAAGCCTGCAAGCGTGGCCAAACGCCATGCATTGCCCGCGCCCACCGTACGCGGCGTGCCCGCTGACTGAAAAGGCCGGGTATAGGCCTTGCCAACCCCTTTGAGGAGAGAGAAATGTTCGAATTACTGATGAGTGCCGACATGATGGTGCCGGACCCGGACGCCATGACGGAAATACTGGTCGACAAGCTCGGTATCTACAAGCATGAACGCTGGCGCCAGGCGTTCGACAATCACCCGTACATTGCGCACTTTCTGCGGGTGCACAAGTCTCTGGCAGTGTCTCCCACGCGCATTGAGCCGCAGTGGCACCTGGATCGCCCCAATCCGGGCGACCCGCTGTTCCATGAGTTCCTGGAGAGTCTAAAGGACTACCAGGGCCGCCATCGGCCCATGCTGACCCACTCCATCGTGCTGGCGCTGCATGGTGACAAGTTCGATGCGCTGGTGGACAAGCTGATGCGCCGTCGCCTGCCTTTTCGCATGGCGCAGCGTACCCCGGAAATGCCATTCGATCGTCTATGGCTCGGTGCGACCCCCGAGAAGCCCTGTTACCAGCCGTCCGTGGATGGGGGCCTGTGCATCGAGATCATGCCGACCGAGCCATTGCAGATGCCGGCCGAAACCTACCAACTGCCGCCGGTCAAGCCGCGAGATCTCAAGCCCGGCGACATGGTGCGCGTGACCGCCCGTGGGTTCCTGGTGCGAGACCTGGATGAAACTCTGCGCAAGATTTCCACCAACCTGGACTGGGAACCGAGCGGGCCGGTAGAGCATATCGCCGGTGAAGGATATCGCCGTGCACGCATGGGGTTCAGCGTGCCCAACAGCGCCACCCTCGATGTACTGGAGGCCACTTATTGGAACACTGATGCCGGCCATTACCTCAACAACTGGGGGCCGGGCCCTTACTACATCCGCATCGGCGTCAACGACTTGGCCGCCAAGGCCGAGGACCTGCGCGCCCGCGGCACCCGTTTTGAGTGGGTTGAGTCATCGCAGGCGGTGGACGGCCGGGCGCTGATCAAGGTCGACCCGCAAGAGCTCAATGGTCAGGTGTTCGAGTTTGAGGAGTGCCCTGCATGAGCACAGCGCTGAGCGAGCAGGTGATCAACGAGGCGGTGCGCGTGGAGTGTGACGCACGGGTCGGCTGGGTGGTACTGACTCGCCCCAACCAGATCAACGCCATCAATGACGCGATTCGTCAGGGGGTACCGCAGGCGCTGACCCTGCTGCAGCAAGATCCCGAGATTCGCGTGATCGTGATTCGTGGTGAAGGCGAGCGCGGCTTCTGCGCCGGCGCCGACATCAAGGAACGCCGTGGCCCTGAATCCAGCCTTCAGGTTCGCCAGCGCATGGAAAAGGTGCGCTGGATCGAAGCTCTGGACGGTATCGCCAAGCCGGTGATCGCGGCCATCCACGGCTACTGCATGGGCGGCGGGCTGGAGCTGGCGTTGGCCTGCGACATTCGCTTCGCGGCGCCCAATGCGGTGTTTGCGCTGCCGGAAACCGGCCTGGGGCTGATCCCCGGTGGCGGCGGCACGCAACGTCTGTCGCGTGTGGTCGCACCGGGCCAGGCACTGGACATGCTGCTTTCTGGTGATCGCATGAATGCAGCACAAGCGCAGCGCATCGGGCTGGTAAGTCGGGTGGCCAGCGACAACCACGGCCTGCTGGAGGAGGTCACGACCTTTGCCCGGCGTATCGCCGCCAAGCCGCCCACCGCATCGGCCTTCGTCAAGCAGGCGGCCCGTGCCGCGCTGGAGTTGGACCTCAAGAGCGGACTGAACCTGGAGCTCGACTTGTTCGCGCTGCTGGCACCTACCCACGACGCGCGCGAGGCTGCCCAGGCCTTTAGCGAACGGCGTGAGCCGCGTTTCACCGGCGAGTGACGGGCTCACTTACAACAAGGAAATCCACATGAGTACAGGCAAGCTGGCAGGACGGGTGGCCATCATCACGGGCGCCGGTGGCGGGTTGGGGGCAGAATGCGCCCGCGTGCTCGCCTCCCATGGTGCGAGCATCGCCGTGGTCGACATCAACCTGGACGGGGCCACGACGGTTGCCCAATCGTTGCTCGACGAAGGGCACCAGGCGTTGGCGATTCGCACCGACGTGTCGTCGGAGGCCGACGTCCAGGCGATGGTTGCCCAGGTCAGGCAGCGGTTTGGTCGTATCGACGTACTGCACAACAATGCGGCAATCCTCAATGCTGAGCAGCGCCAGGCAGACCGCGATTTCGTCAATCTCGACATGGCGGCCTGGGACCGCGCCATCGCCGTTAACCTGCGCGGCGCGGTGTTGTGCACCAAGCACGTGATCCCGGCCATGCTGGAACTGGGCAAGGGCTCGATCATTTTCGCCACCTCGGGGCTCGGTATGCAGGGTGACATGTCCCTGACCGGATACGCTACCTCCAAGGCCGGCCTGATGATGTTACCGCGCATGGTGGCCTCGCAGTACGGCAAGCAGGGCATTCGCGGCAATGCCGTACAGATCGGTTTGGCGCCCTCCGAACACGCCATGCCGCCGGCGTTGCTAGACATCCTGCGCGACAACCACTGTACCGCCGAACTAGGCACCCCGCGCCAGATCGCCGATGTCGTGGCGTTCCTGGCGAGCGACGAGTCGTCCTTCGTTACCGGCAGCACACTGGTGGCCGATGGCGGGTTCAGTACCCACACCCCTTCATTGGTGGCCATGCGCTCGCTATTCGCGCAGATGGGCAGAACTGGCATGTGACCCCCGCGGCGACGCGTACCTGCGTCGCCGCAGCTGACCTTCGACTTGGAAGCATGTGATGAACCAGACGCAATCCGCAGTAAACCCTGATTTTGATGTGATCGTGGTCGGCGGGGGCACCAATGGCCTATCTGCTGGCTGCTACCTGGGCATGGAGGGCAAGAAAGTGCTGGTGCTCGAAGCCCTGGACAAGGTGGGTGGCATGGCCTCCTCGGGCTACCTGATACCTGAGGCGCCGCAGCACTTGGTTCACCCCTGCGCGCTGGACATGATGTCGATGCGCGTGCACGCCCACGTGCCGGCGGAGCTTGGCCTGGAGCAACACGGCTTCAAATCTGTGGAACTGGCGCCGGGGTATGTGTATCTGCACCCGGACGGCCAATCGCTGATCTTCTGGCGTGACCGCGAGCGTACCGCTGCCGAGATCCGCCGCTTCAGCACCCGCGACGCCGACGCGTTTCTTGAATTCATGAAGGTCATCGACCTGTTCCTGGAGATCGCGCTGCCGATGATGCGGGTCGATCCGGCCAAGGCCAACCTGGGGGTCAAGCTGCGGATGGTCGCCACAGCAATCAGGCATAGGGCCCTGAAGCCCGAACTGATGGCGCTGATGACTGGGTCGGCTCTGCAGGCGGCGCGCGAACGATTCGAGCATCCGATCACCCGCTCGGCGATGTGCGCGCTTACCGGGCTTGCGGGCGACATCACAGCCGACGGCGGTGGCATCTACTACGCCCTGCTAGGGTTCCTGCACCGCTTCGGTGTGGGGCGGGTGATGGGCGGCATGCAGCAGTTGAGCAATGCCATGCGGGCCCGCCTGGAGGCGTTGGGCGGCCAGGTGCTGGTGTCGGCCAGCGTCAGTGAAATCGTGGCCAGTGACGGCGTGGTCAAAGGCGTGAAATTGGCCGATGGCCGTACCTTCTCTGCCCGCGCCGTGATTGCCGGCTGCCACCCCCGGCCGGCGCTGGAGATGGTCACTGCCGGTCAGCTTCCCAAGCATCTGCTGACCCGCATCGCCATGGCCCCGGCCAACGCCAAGGGCTCGGGCCCGTTGAAGGTGGATGTGGCCCTGCGCGGGCAGATTTCGCTGCCACGCTTCGAGGCGGTGCGCGGCGATGGTGTCGACTTGCGCAACACCTGTCTGCTGATCGGCACCGAAGAGGCCGTGCTGGAGAACTTTGCCGCCTGTGCGCGGGGCGAAGTGCCGACCTTGCCTTACATCACCATGGCCGTACCCAGCGCCGCCGACCCGTCACAGGCGCCTGCGGGCCAGGACGTGCTGTACATCTACCCACCGGTGATGCCGGTCAACCCGAATGAAGGGTGGGATGCCCTGCGTGAGCGAGTGGCTGATCAGGTGATCGAGCAGTTGTACGCCTATGTCGACGGTATCGAGGGGCAAATCATCGGCCGACGCATCGAGGCTGCCCCGGACTTCACCGCGCGCCTGAATACCGTGAACGGTTGCGTGGTGCATATCGATACCACTTCGATGCGCTCCAGCACCATGCGCCCGGCGCACGGCCTGGGTGGCGATACGCTGCCGGTGGCGGGGTTGTACTTGGGCAGTGCGGGCATCCATCCTGGGGGCGGGGTCAATGGCATGGCAGGCCGGCTGGCGGCCAGGCGGGTCAGCCGCTACCTGAGCAAGTCGCGGCGCTGAAACGCGCCCCGTCTACAGGGGCCGCAGGCAGACGAAACCGGCAGCCGTCAGACGCTGCCGGTTTTCTTTTCTGCGCCCAGAGACAGGCTCGCAATGACGAAGTCGGCCGAGTACTGGCGCCAGGTGATCATGCCTTCGGCAGAGTCGGTATCCAGGCCGGCGAGGGTCGACATCGAATAGCGGTTGGTGAACCAGCCCGTGGTCACCAGCGAGGCACAGGCCAGTAGCAGGCGTGGGTTGATGTCGGCGCGAAAATCCCCGCTGGCGGCGCCCCTGCGCAGGATGGCGTCGAGCTTGGCAATCAGTGCCGGCGCCATTTCTTGGAAATGATTACGAGGTGTTTCGTGGGCGTCGTGATAGCGAATGCCCTCCAGCGCCAGGCTGCCGAGGAAGGGGTCGAGCCGGTACTGGTCGAAGAAGTGATTGAGGACGGCACGCAGCGCCACAGGCGGTGGCAGTTGCTCGACCTCCAGGTTCACCAGCTCGGACATGATGTGGCTCGACGACTCGTCCAGTACCGCTACGAACAGGCCTTCCTTGGAACCGTAGTAGTGGTAGACCAGCTGTTTGGTGACGCCGGCCTCCCGAGCTATTTCTTCCACCCGTGCCCCAGCCAGGCCTTTCTTGGCGAACTCCACACGTGCAGCCGCGAGCAGCCGTTTCATCGTGCTGCGCTTGCCCTGTTCGACACCGTCTGTTGCTTTGACTACCACCCTGGACTCCTCATGCCGGTGTTGGCCCTTGTTGTTCACACCTTGAAGCATTTACCCGGCTGCCTTCGTTTGACCCCGAGTCAAACGAATCGGAGCCGCCCCTCACAGACAAGGGCATACCATAGGTTGGCAGGCGATACATCCTACGTAAAGCGCAGAAATATCGGTGCGCAGGCAAGAATAAAAACAACACAGGAGATCCTGATGAGCAACGAAAGTGCAGCCCTGGACCTGGCAACGGCGTACAACGCCGTGTCGGAAATGTACCGCGGTACCGATCTGGACATTCACGCGGTGTGCCGCGAGCAACGATTGAAATCACCCATCTACGAAGGCGATTTCATCACCCAGTTCGGCGTGCCGACCAATGCGGGCACTCAGCAGGGCACGCGCCCGACCTTCGCGTTGTTCAAGTACCAGGACGTGATGAGCGTGCTGCGCGACGGCGCCACCTACACCAACGGTTTCATCGCTGAGGGCCTTGGTGCGTTTTTTGATGGACTGATCATCCTGGCTATGGACGGTGACGAGCACCGCAAGGTGCGCGCCTTGTTGCAACCGGCGTTCATGCCCGAAACGGTCAACAAGTGGCGTCCGCAGATCGACCAGGTGATCCGCGAGGAATATATCCATCCGATGCTGCCGGCGAAAAAGGCCGACCTGATGAAGTTCGGCCTGGAGCTGCCGATTCGCATCATGTACGCACTGATGGGGTTCCCCTCCGACGACCCGTCCAAATACAAGCAGTACGCGGCCTGGGCACTGGCCATCGTGGGGGGCAACCAGATCGACCCGAGCAAGATGGTCGAGGCGCGCCGCCAGGCCGGGATCGCGGTTAAAGGGCTATACGACGCGCTGGCCGAAGTGGTGGTGCAACGCCGTCAGGCGGGCAGCCAGGGCGACGACGTGGTGGGCCGCCTACTGCGCGCCGAATACGAGGGGCGCACGCTGAACGACCATGAGGTCATCACCTTTACTCGCTCGTTGCTGCCGGCGGCAGGTGAAACCACCACGCGCATGTTCGGCTCGGTCATGACCCTGCTGCTGACCACGCCGGGCCTGCTGGAGCGGGTCAAGGCCGACCGCAGCCTGATTGCCAAGCTGATGGACGAAACCACGCGCTTCGAGCCGGTGGCCACCTTCAAGGTGCGCGAGACGGCCAAGGACGTCGAATTCCATGGCGTAAAAATCCCCAAGGGTTCGTTCGTGCAGTGCATGGTGGTGTCGGCCAACCGCGACGAAGACGCCTTCGAAAACCCTGACGTGTTCGACATCGACCGCAAGCCCAAGCCTTCCTTCGGCTTCGGTTTCGGTCCGCACATGTGTATCGGCCAGTTTGTCGCCAAGGTCGAGATCAGTTGCGCGGTCAACGCCATCCTCGACCTGTTGCCCAACCTGCGCCTGGACCCCAGCCAACCGCTGCCGATGATTAGCGGCGCGCAGCTGCGCGGCGTATCCAGGTTGCCAGTGATCTGGGACTGAGCCTACCTCGGATACCACATTCAGCTTTACGGCCTTACAAAAACAACAGAGGGCACTATGAGAACGTTCAAGACCATTCCAGAGCGCGGCGACTTCGGCTTCCAGCAACTGGTGGGCCCGCACAAGGTAAGCGGCGCCTCGATGTCGGCCGAGCGCGGTTTTTTCGGCCTGCACCTGAGCAAGAGCTCACCCTTCGGATCGGTGCGCGATGAGCAAGGCAACATCTATTCCTTCGTTCGCTCGCTGATGGCCCCCAACGGCACGCCGAACCCGACCAAGTTCTTTTACCTGAACAACCATGTCGACAAGGTCAACCTGCGCATGGACCACGAGAAGATGGCCAAACAGGCGCTAACGCCCATGCCCGTGCACAGCCTCGACGGTGATACCGCGCGCTGGGCCAGCCAACCGGGGGAACCGGGCAATGCCTGGGAAATCACTGCCAGCAGCGAACGCCTGACCTGGAAGGAGGAGGGCCTGTTCGCTATCGAGGGTCGCCTGCTCGGGCCGGGTTTGCAATGGTACTTGCCGGGCGTGGAGTGGGGTACGTTCTATGTTTCGCAGTTGTGGGATGTGGCGGGCGTATGCGAGGGTCGGCCGGTCAAAGGTGCGCTGGCGCTGGACCAGTTCTACATGGCTGAAGGCGGCGCCATCCATTTCAAGAAAGACCTGGTGGTGAACAACAACAAGCACGTGATCTGGTGGTCGTTCGTCACCGTGTACAAGGACGGCACCTGGGATACCGGCTCGTTCATGGTCGGCCACGACCATCTCGGCTATGCCTTCTTCAACAATGAAAAAGGCGAAGTGCGGGTGACCACCGACATCGAAGGCCAGACCGAGCACAAGGACGGTAGCTACTTCCTGAAGTCGGCGCGGATCGTGCTGGAAGGCAAGGAAGAATGGGAGTTCCTGCCGGACGAGCGGGGCGAGATGATCGATTTTGTCGGCGGCTTCCCGATCACTGCCCAGCAGGAAGGGCGCTGGCGTCGGGTAGGCGATACCCGTGAGCCGTCGCACTGGCTGGGCTGGGGTGAATCTGACCGGCGCAACGGTTCGGCGCGTAATGTGCCTGGCAAGGATCTGTAACGCTGCACTGTGCGCCTGCCTCGGTGGGCAGGCGTATGCATAAAGCAAAACCCTCAACCAATAACAACAACGGGGAACCGCGATGAAGTTTCGCGACAAAGTAGTACTGGTAACCGGTGCGGGTCGTGGCATGGGTCGGGCGATTGCACTGGCCTACGCGCGCGAAGGGGCGCGGGTGGTGGTCTCGGCACGTACTGCGCGCTACGGTGAAGACACCGTCGAGCAGATCCGCGCACTGGGCGCCCAGGCATGCCTGGTGGGCGGCGACATTGCCGACCGCGATGCCATCAGGTCGATGGTCGAGGGCGGCGTGGCGCAGTTCGGCGGCCTGGATATCGTGGTGCACTGTGCCGCCGACACCCGTCACGGGTTGATCGCCGAGATGCCGGACGACGCGTTCGATCACATCGTGCGCAGCAATATCCAGTCGCTGTTCTGGCTGGCCAAGGACAGCGCGCCGTACCTGTCCAAGGCCCCCGACAAGGGCCGGCTGATCTTTATCTCCTCCGGTGAAGCCAACCGCAAATACACCCCGCGGCTGATCGCCTATGGTTCCAGCAAAGCTTTCATGAATGCCTTCGCCCGTGGGCTGGCGGTGGAATTCGGCGCCATGAACATTCTGGTTAACGTGGTCGAGCCCGGCCTTATTGGCACTGATCACATGCTCGAAACCCTGGGCGAGGAGCTGCCCCACAAGCTGGCGGCGCATTTTCCGGTCGGGCGTCTGGGCGAGTCTGCCGACATTGCCAATGCGGTGCTGTTCCTGACCTCCAACGAGGCGTCGTATATCACTGGCACCTCGTTGCTGGTGGACGGGGGCGCCACCATGGTGGCGTTGCCCAAGGTCGAAGAAATCCTCAAGGGCCAGTAACGCGCCGCGCTGCTACGGGAGTGAAAGTGCATGACTACAGACACACGTGAGCGCCAACGCGCTGGCAACGATTTTTCCGAATTCAGGCGCGGCTGGCGCGTGGTGCTGTTGGGGCTGTTCGGCATCTGCACCAGCATCACCGCCGCCTTGCTGTATGCGTTCGGCACCCTGGTGATTCCGCTGGAACAGGCCTTCGGCTGGAGCCGGGGCGACTTGCAGGCCTCGATTTCCTTTCTGTTCGCCGGGGTGGCCATCTCCACCCAGATGGTCGGTTGGCTGTATCGGCGCTACGGCCTGCGTCGGGTCGCCATCGTCTCGATCATGCTGCAGATCGTCGGCTACTTCGCCATCACCCAGATCCAGGGGGCAATCGCCTGGTTGTACCTGGCGTTCTTCAGCATGCCGATCGTCTGTGCCGGTACCATCGCCATCACCTGGACGCAGCTGGTCAACCTGTGGTTCGAGCGTAACCGGGGGCTGGCCCTGGCGGTGATCCTGTGCGGCACCGGTCTGATGGCGATGATCCTGCCTCCGTTATTGTCCCGGCTGATAGGTGCCTATGGCTGGCAGGCCGGTTTCATTGCCCTGGGGGCGATGCCGCTGCTGTTCACGCTGCCGCTGGCGTTGATGTGGTTGCGCATGCCGGTCGAGGTCGCCGCGGCCGACCCTTTGACGGCGCAGCCGCAACCGTCGTTGTCGGGCATGAGCTTCAGACAGGCGCTGCGCTCGGGCAAGTACTGGGGTTTCAATATCGCGTTGATCCTATCAGTGTCATTGACAGTGGGCATGGTCACCAACATTGTGCCGATGCTGCAAAGCAAGGGCCTGAGCGCGCAGCAGGCCAGCCAGATCTTCAGTACGTTCGGCATTTCGATCATTGGCGGGCGCCTGCTGGTGGGGTACCTGCTGGACCGCTACTCGCCGTCGCTGGTGGCGGCGGTGAGCCTTGCGTTACCGGCACTGGGGTGCGCAATCTTCTTTTTTGGCGGCTCGCAGCACGTACCGCTGTTGATGCTGGCGACCCTGTGCATCGGTGCCAGTGCCGGCGCCGAGTTTGACCTGGCGGCGTTTCTGATGGCGCGCTACTTCGGCCTGAAGGACTACGCGCGCATCTTTGGCCTGCACCTGTGCCTGATCACCATCGTGTCCGGCCTGGTGCCGATGCTTTTCGGCCACCTGTTCGATGTGTACGGCAGCTATTCGGCAGTACTGGTGAGCTGCTTCTTCTGCGCCATCATCGGCCCGATCATTCTGCTGTGGCTGAGAATGGAACCGGCATTTCAAGCGCTGCAGCGTCAGCTCAAACAACAAACTGCCTAGGGACGACCCTTACATGACAATGGACAAACACGTGATCGAAGACTTTCTGCACGGCCAGGTCGACTGCTGGAACCGCGGCGACAAGGAAGGCTTTTTTGCCCACTACCGCAGCGTGTCACCCAATGGCTTGAGTATCGAGTATGTTGGCAAGCCGCAGCATGACGCTTGGCAGGTGCTGGAGGGCATGTGGGCGCAACAGCAACCCAAAGTTCGGGTCGAGGTACGCCAGTGCATCATCAATGGCAATGAAGTGGCGTGCCACCACTTGAACGCTTTTCGCGAGCAGGACGGTGGCATAGAGACGATCGAGCTGTACCGGTTCGAAGGGGGGCGGTTGTCCGTGCGTTACTTCATCAACCAGTAGAACCATCGGTAGAACAGGAGAGCTCGCGCCAGGCTTCTATCTGAGCGAGCATTCCGGTGAGCTTGACGCTGATCTGGCCGTAGGCGTCGGAACCGGCCAGGTAGCGCAATGGTGGCTGGTCGGTGTTGGCCAGGCGCACCAGGGCTTCGCCCAGCTTCGCCGGGTTGCCGCCCTGTTGATGATTGCCGGCAGCCGACGCAGCCTTGACCTTGGCCGTGAACGCGGCGTAGTCCTGCAACCCGCGTTCACCGAACATTGCGGAGCTGGCATCGAGAAAGTCGGTGCGAAACACCCCGGGTTCCACCAGCGTGACCTTGATGCCGAACTGCGCTACCTCCTGGGCCAGGGATTCGGAGAACCCCTCCACCGCGAATTTGGAGGCGCAGTATAGTGCGGCGCCTCCCATGCCTAACACGCCGGCCATGGACGACACATTGAACAGGTGGCCGCTACGTTGTGCGCGCATCACCGGCAGCACGGCGCGGCACACGTTGAACACACCGAACACATTGGTGGCGAACTGCTTTTCGGCATCGCTCGGCAGGTTGTCCTCGAAGGGTGCCAGTTGGCCATACCCGGCGTTGTTGACCAGCACGTCGATTCGACCGAAGCGGGCCACTGCCTGCTCCACGGCGGCCAATGCCTGCGCTTGATTGCTGACTTCGAGGGGCACCGCCAGCACCCGGTCGCCGTACTCGGCAAACATGCCTTGCAGGTGCGCCAGGCGCCGGCCACTGACCACCACGCAGTCACCGTCCGCCAATGCCGCCCTGGCAATGGCGGCGCCCAACCCGCGGCCCGCACCGGTAACAAACCAGACCTTGTTCATTGCATCGCTCCATCAGGTTGCGCAAACGCCGCGCTGGGCCCTTGGGGGTACAGTGCGGCGAGATGTGGGTGAGGGCTGTCAGTCGCGGTTAGCCGCTTCCCAAGTCTTGAGGTCGAAACCTTCGGCTGCTGCTTGAGCCGCCGTCAGCCTGGGTGCGCGGGCGAGAATCTTGCGCGCGGCCATGTGGTCGCCCAGGCGGTTGCAAGACTCCACAGCCACCAAGCGCTCATTGCGAAAGCACAGCACCGAAAGTTGCCGGTCATGGGCAGAACCGAGCACAACCGTGCTGTCGTAGCCGCTGGACAGCCCGGCGATCTGCAGCTTTAGGTCGCCTTGATCGGTCCAGAACCAGGGTAGGGCGGCATAGGGCGAGGGCTTACCCATCAGGCGCGCGGCCACGGTACGCGCCTGGTCGATGGCGTTCTGCACCGACTCGAGTCGGGTGTGCTGCTCTTCGTTCTGTACACATGGAAAGCTGGCCACATCACCGAGTGCGGAAATCTGTGGGTCAGAGGTGAGTAGGTGGGCATCCACCTTGATGCCGTTCTCGATGTCCAGGCCGGCCTCGGTGGCCAGTTGCGTATTGGGGATAACGCCGATGCCGAATACCACCAGGTCAGCCGGCAGGGTGCGGCCATCTGCGGTTTGCACGCCGCACACCTTGCCGTTGTCGTCGAGAATGCGGGCAAGGCCTTGGCGGAAATCGAAGTGCACGCCCCACTGCTCATGCGCCTGGCGAAACAACTCGGACATTTCCCGCGACACCGCACGCGCCATGGGGCGCTCGCCCAGCTCCAGCACATGCACCTGCGCACCCTGGGCGGCGGCTACCGCGGCAAACTCGAGGCCGATAAAGCCTGCGCCGACCACCACCACGTTGCGCGCCTGCCTGGCCAGCGGCGCCAGGGCGTCGGCATCGGCCTTGGTCTTGATGCCGAACACCTGAGGCAGCTCCGCGCCAGGCACTGGCAGCGGGCGGTTGTGCGCGCCGGTCGCCAGTATCAGGTGGTCATAGCTCAGGGCGGTGCCGGAAGCCAGCACCACGCGGCGGTTGAGCCGGTCGATGGCGGTGGCCGGGTCGTGCAGCAGCTCGATGCGCTGGGTGGCGTAGAACTCGGCCGGGCGGAATAGCAGGTTGTTTTCCTGGATCTTGCCGAGCAGGTAGGCCTTGGACAGTGGTGGGCGTTGGTAGGGCAGGCCGGGTTCATTGCCGATCAGGGTGATACGGCCTTCATAGCCTTCCTGGCGCAGCGATGCGGCCACTTGGAATCCGGCTTGGCCGGCACCGACGATAACGACTGAGGCGAGGGTCATGAGTACTCCTTGCAACGCATTCAGAATTGCGAAGAGGGCAGGTGCAGTACCATGCCTTCCATGTCTTCACTGATAATCAGTTGGCAGCTCAGGCGGCTGTTGTCACGACGCTCGAAGGCGTACTCGAGCATGTCACTCTCCATGCTTTCCGGTGCCTGCACCTTGTGCAGCCACGCTTCGTCTACGTAGGTGTGGCATGTGGCGCAGCTGCAGGCGCCGCCGCAATCGGCGGGCAGGCCCGGCACGCTAGCGAACGTGGCGGCCTGCATGACCGACTGGCCGACTTCGCCGTTGACCTGATGGTGGGTGCCGTTATGTTCGATAAAGGTCAGTGTGGGCATGTTCTGCTCCGTTTCTTGTGGGCTCAGGAGTGGCTGGGCAAGGGCTGCGCGTCGAAGCGCGGCACTCGTCCAAGGGTCAGTAGCAACAGCGGGCCGACCACGCAACATGCGGCGCTGTACACCAGCATGGCGGTGTATGAGCCGGTACGTGCGAGTAGGAAGGCGAACAGCAGCGGCGCCAAGGCCGATGCCACGGTATTGAGGCCCTGGTGCACACCGAATAACCGGCCGTATTCACGCAGGCCGAAGTAGCGCGCAATCAGGAACGCGGCGATATCAAACTCTGCCCCGGCGCCGAACCCGACCAGCACGGCTGCCAGCATCAGGGGCATGAACTCGGTGGTGCCACTCAGGTATACCAGGCAGCCGACAGCGGGCAGCAGCAGGCTGCACGCTGAGACCACCGGCGGCCACAGGCGGTCGAGCAGATAGCCGATGACCATACGCCCCAGGATCAGCGAAATACCGAAGCCGCTGAAAATGGTGGCCGCATCTGCCGCCGATAGCCCCTTGGCTTGGAGCATCGGCACCGTGCTGGTGACCATGCCGACAATCGACGAAATTACCAGGCCCAGCGCCAGGTTGCAGGTCCAGAATTTCAGCGAGCACATGCCTTCGCGAAAGCTCATGCCCGGCAATTGCTCCAGGGCGTCCTGCCGGGTGGTATCGGCGGCCTTGGGCAGCTTGAACCACAGCAGGATCAGCGGCAGCAGCACCAGCAGGTTGAGCAGCGCAAGGATCACGAAGGCCGCACGCCAGTCCCACTGCTCTATGCCCCACGTCATCAGCCGGGGAACGGTGGCGGCGGTGACGCCGGTACCTGACAGGCCAATGGCCAGCGCCAGGCCGCGATTTCGGTCGTACCAAAGGCTGATCAGTTGGGTCCAGGTCACGGCCAGTGCGCCCATGCCCACGATCGGCAGCAGCGCAAAGGCCAGGTACATCGACCAGATCGAAGAGCTGACCTGGGTGGTGGCCAGGTAGCCGACCGACAGCAGCAACAGGGACACCACGGTGACGCGCCTCATGCCAAAGCGCAGGTTGAACCAGCCCACTAGTTGCAGCGACACCACCGCGCCGCCAAACAGGAAGGTGATGCACGCCTGCAATTCGCTTTTGCCCCAGCCAAAGGCATCGCCCAGCGGTACCACTAGCGTGCCAAAACCGTACAGAAGCGCGGCATTGATGCTGATGGCCACGCCGGCAACTGACAGAAGCAGGATTCTCCAGCTGTGCCGGAACTCGTGCAGGTCGATGGCCGCCTGGTTTTTCGAAGGGTTCATGAGTTGGCTTCCTTGTAGGTTTTGTTGAGCCAAACACTGCATTTTTTGTGTGAAAACCGTGATTTCCGGTTTGTCCAGCACAGCCGTATGACTCACAGACAAACGAATGTGCTGCGCTGCGCACCCAGTTGAATCACCCTCGGTCACGCCATGTTCAACATCGCGCTGACCGCAGAGCGTTTGCCAGGGCGCAACCGTGGTTCACTGCTGCAACTGAGGCCGAGCATATCCTCGCTAAAAATAAATTGCACATAAAATAAATAAGTGTTCATAATTTGCTGAGACTGAACCTGATAAGGAGAAAAAAATGAGTTCAGAAAAAGCGCAGTTCAAAGCTGTTGCCGACCGTAGCCGCTGCTGTGGTTACGGCCTGTGCGCCACCATTTGCCCCAGTGTGTACAAGCTCGATGCCGACGGCCTGGTGTACTTCGATGACGCTCGGGTACCCCCCGAACTTGAAGAAGATGCCCGCGAGGGCGCTGCTGCTTGCCCGGCCGAAGCAGTATGGCTGGAGCCCATCGACGCCCAAGACTGCCCCGCTTGAGTACACACTCACTTGAGAGGGTGTCATTACCAACGAGTTGAGGAGGTGCTGATGGGACGTTTACACAACAAGGTGGCCCTGATTACCGGCACCGGAGGCGGCCAAGGCCGTGCGGCAGCGCTGCGCTTTGCCCGTGAAGGGGCGATCGTGGTCGGGTGCGACTTCAATGCCGAGGGCCACGAACAGACCCGTGCCCTGATGAGCGACGAGGGGTTTACCTTGTATGGCACTGCCCCCGTGGACCTGGGCGATCACGAGCAGGCCAGGGCGTGGATCGAGGCGGCCGTCGCCGAGCACGGGCGCATTGATGTTCTCTACAACAACGCTTCAGCAGCGCGCTTCGGCCTGGTGAGTGAGCTGTCGATCGAAGACTGGCAGTACACCCTGCGTAATGAAATCGACCTGCTGTTCTATACCACCAAGTACGCCTGGGCATACCTGGCCGAGCAGCGCGGAGTGATTATCAACGTTTCTTCCACTGCGGCGTGGGGCGGTTCGAAGGTGGCCGGTATCAGTGCCCACGCGGCAGCCAAAGGCGCGGTAGTGTCGTTTACCCGGCAATTGGCCGTGGAGGGAGCAGCCGTCGGTATTCGTGCCATCAGCCTGAGTCCTGGCTTCGTCGCCACGCCTGGCACTCAAGCGTTTCTGGAAAACCCCAAGGCCCGCGCCATGCTGCTCGACGGTGTGCTGATGGATCGCCCCGGCGAACCTGAAGAGGTGGTGGCGCTGGCGGTGTTCGTGGCTTCCGAAGAGGCCTCCTTCATTACCGGTTCGGACTTTGTCATAGACGGCGGGCTGCTGGCGGTCTAGCCCTGCTGCGACAGCGCGAGCGATAGTTGGCATCGTTTCATCTCGAACAAGAACAAGGTGAACAAATTGGACATCATTGGTATCGGTTATATGGGCTTCGAAACCCCTGATCTTGACGCCTGGCGCGAGTATGGCCCGCAGGTGATGGGCTTTGGTATCGGCAAAAATCCGCCCGGCGACCCGGCGTCGCTGTATTTCAGAATCGATGATCGCCGTCACCGCTTCGCATTCCATCCGGGTAAGGTGGACCGCATCGCGTATATCGGCTGGGAAGCCATCGGGCGCATGGCGTTCGAGGATGGGATCAGGAAGCTCGAGGCCGCCAACGTGGCCTACACCCGTGGTGACGCGCAGCTGTGCGAGACCCGCGGCGTGCGTGAGGTGGTGCGTTTTCGTGACCCGGTCGGCTACCAACATGAGTTGTTTTACGGACAGAAATGGCTGCCGCGTTCATTTCAGCCAGGGCGCCCCCACAGCGGCTTTCTGGCCGACGAGCGCGGTGCAGGGCACGTAGTGCTGATCACTCCGGAGTACACCCCGGAACTTGAAGACTTCCTGCTCAATGTCATGGGCTTCAGCTGGTATGGCGCGGGAGCGGGCAAGGGGCGTACCGGCTTCTTCCGCTCCCGGCTCAACCATCACACCAGCCACGACATCGCCTATGGCCATGGGCCCGGGCGAATGGGCGTCCAGCACGTCGGGCTGTTCGTTCGCAACGTGCGTGATGTGGGCGAGACCTACGATATCGTGCGCCAGCGCGAACTGCCGATGATGATGACGCTCGGCCAGCATGCGCAAGACCCGCACCTGTCCTTCTATCACTACAACCCCTCGGGTTTTGCCTTCGAAACCATTGCTGAAATCGAGCCGTGGCAAGGCGACCCCTACGAGCTGAACCCCGAAAAACTGAGCCTGTGGGGCCACGAGATGGTGGGGCCCATCCTGGGACCGAGTGTCAAGACTCCCGAAGAGGTCCATGACGCCGAGTATCTGCCTACCTACCTGGCCCGGCAGTGACATGCGCCTGGCGCGGATCGAGCTGGGCGGGCAGGCGTTCTGGGCATTGGTAGACGCCAGCAGCGAGCACTGCAGGCAGGTTCGGGCGCCGTTCGCGTGCTGGGCGCGGCTGGGCGCGGGGCTGCACCTGGACGCTCTGGACCTGGCTGGCGAACGCCTGCCGTTGGCCCGGGCACGTTTGCTGCCGCCATTGGAACCGGGCAGCCGCGTGTTCGGCGTGGGCCTGAACTACCTGAGCCACCTCGAACGCCTGGGCAGTCAGGCCCCGGCACACCCACTGGCCTACCTCAAGCCCGAGTCGGCCTTGGTCGGGGCCAATGACCCGATCAGGTATTCGCCGCTGACCAGGCAACTGGATTACGAGGTGGAGCTGGTGGCGGTAGTGGGGCGAGCGCTGCAGGATGAACCCCGCGCCAGCGCCTGCCTTCTGGGTTTCACTGTGGGTAACGACATCAGTGCACGCGATGCGGGCCAGCAGATCGGGCGGCTCGACCTACTGACCCAGAAGGCCATGGACTGCACCACGCCCGCAGGGCCGTGGATCGTGACGGCTGACGAGCTGGGCGGCGAGCAGCAGCCTGCGCTGGAGATGCGCCTGAGCGTCAATGACGAAGTACGCCAACACGACAATACCCAGCACATGATCTTCCCCCTGGACGAGCTGCTCAATTACCTGGATGCACGGATCAAGCTGCGCCCCGGCGACCTGGTGTTCACTGGCTCCACGCACGGGGTGGGCCTGGAAAGCGGGCGCTTCCTGCAACCGGGTGACCAGGTGGTGGCGCAAATCTCCGGCATCGGCCAGCTGCGCAATACCATTGCTGCGCCGTGCCCGCTCGGCCCGGCCCGCGCGGTGGGGCGCCTGGGGCTGCCGCTGGATCACTAAACCCTGATGGGCTAGACGTTCTAAGGAGCAATGATGAGCGAGGGTTCGGCGTGGGCGCCATTTCGCAACCGGGCCTTTCGGGGCTTGTGGCTGGCCGGTGCGGTGGTGAATCTGGCGATCTGGATGCAGACGGTCGGCGCAGCGTGGATCATGACCACGCTTACCGCCTCACCAATCATGGTGTCGCTGGTGCAAAGCGCGGTGACACTGCCGGTCTTTCTATTCGCACTGCCGGGCGGGGTGCTCGCCGACCTGGTCGACCGACGTCGCTGGCTGATCGTCACCCAGTGCCTGATGGTGTTCGCGGCCATCATGCTCAGCCTGTTGGCCGGGTTCGAGCGCCTCGAAGCCTGGGGGCTGCTGGCTTTCACCTTCGTGCTGGGCACCGGCAGCGCGCTGGGTATGGCGGCGTGGATGGTGACCATGATCAGCGTGCTGTCGCGTGATCAGGTACCGGCAGCGGTCGCCCTGAATGGCATTGCGGTCAACGCCACCCGTGCCCTGGGGCCGGCCTTGGCCGGGGCGTTGATTGCCTACTGGAACAACACGTCTGTGTTCGTGCTGATCGCGCTGTGCATGGGCGCCGTGATGTTCTTTCTGTTGCGCCTGGCGCCGGCACCGCCTGTCCACGGGCTTCCGCCGGAAACCCTGATAGGCGGTATGCGCAGCGGGCTGCGCTACATTCGCCATTCGGCGGTACTGTCCAGCGCAATGCAGCAGGTGCTGGTGTTCACTGCCAGCGCCAGTGCTCTGTGGGCGCTGATGCCCCTGGTTGCGCGCCAGCAACTGGGCATGGGCGCCGGTGGCTACGGCCTGCTGATGGCATTCCTGGGGGCGGGGGCGGTACTGGCTGCACTGAACTCACCTCGCCTGCATCGCAGGCTCGGCCTGCGTCAACTGATTGCCTGCGGTACCGCCGCCTTTGCCGCCGCCGCGCTGGCCGCTGCGTTGTCGAGCAACCGCTACCTAGTGTGCGTCATGATGCTGTGTGCCGGGTTCGGCTGGATGGCGGTCAACGCCACGCTCTCTTCGGTGGTGCAGACTTATGCCGCCAACTGGGTGCGCGCCCGCGTAGCGTCGATGTACGTATTGACCCTGATGGGCGCGATGGCCTTCGGTGGCGCCGCCTGGGGGGTGCTGGCCGAGTATGCGGGGCTGCAGGCAAGCCTGCTGGTTTCGACGCTGTGCCTGTTCGCCGGGGTGCTACTGACGCGTAACGGCCGTGTGGAACTGGGCCAAGAAGCCGACTTTGCACAGGCGCCGCTGACCGACAACCTTCAATTGCAGGCCCCAGTGGCGCACGCCGACGGGCCGGTTTCGGTGGAGGTGATATACGAGGTGCCTGCGCCGCAGCGAGATGATTTTCTGTTGGCGGTGTATGCGGTAGGCAAGGCGCGGCGGCGCAATGGCGCGCAGAACTGGCGGCTCTACCGCGACATGGCCGAGACGCAACGCTACAGCGAACGGTTCATCGTCGAGTCCTGGCTCGACTACTTGCGCCAGCAGGTGCGGGTGACCCAGGCCGACCTGGCTCTGGAAGGGCTTTTGCAGCAGTTTCGCCGCGAAGACCTGCAAACCCGCCGGCTGATCTACCAGCCGCCGCTGAACCCATAGGCTCCGGATCGCGGTAAATTCCCATGTAAAACTTTACGGGGCGAGTAATTCTCAGGCTAGAATGTTGGTAACAACTAGTTACCGGACGCAGTATGGACACTTCAGACATGAGCGACACCGCCAAATCGGCCAATGCAACCCTCGTCAAGCCGGTATCCAACGCCATACGCATCCTGCGTCATCTGAGCCAGGTCGGCAAACCTGAACGCTCCTTGGATATCGCCCGGCAGCTTTCCATCAACCCCAGTACCTGCTTCAACATCCTGCGTACCCTGGTGCAGGAGGATGTGGTCGATTTCAGCCCGCTGTCCAAACGCTACTCAGTGGGCTCCGGCCTGGCGCGCCTGGTGGAGCAACTGGTGACTCAGGGTCATCGCGTGCAGATGGCCAAGCCGTTGTTACAGAACCTTGCGTCGCGGCTGCGGGTGACCATCACGCTGTGGCGCAAGATGAGTCCGGACCGGATCGTGATCGTCAGCTCCGCGGCCAGCCCCACCGATGTGCGCATCGACATGGCCGAAGGCCAACGACTGCCGATCCTGATGGGCGCAAGCGGGCGACTGTTCGCCACTCAGCTCGACATGCACGACCCGCTGGTGGAAAGTAATTTCGAGAAGATCCGCTGGGCCCGGCCGTTGTCTCTGGAAAATTACCGCGAGGACGTCAAAGTGGCTGCCGAGCGCGGCTGGGCGATGGACGATGGGCATTTTTCCGGCGGTATCCTGGCCGTGGCAGCGCCGATCTATTCTCCTTCCAACAGCATCGAGTTCACCGTTTCGGCGGTGATGTTCCGCGGCCAGCGCGACGAAGAGGGCCTTGCCGAGATGGGCAAGGCGCTGATCGAGTTCTGCAACGAAGTGGCCTGCGTACTCTACTGAACCCCGTCGCTATTCGCGTACCAACAGTAAGCTGCCCCCCAGCGGGCCGCCGCCTGCGGCCACCGTACTGACGCCATGGTCGCGGGTTTGCCGGCCTTCGGCGCGCCCCCACAGTTGCAGGCACGCCTCGTGCACATAGCCCAGCCCGTGGGTGCGCCCGCCTGACAACTGCCCGCCATTGGTGTTGATCGGCAAGCTGCCTTGCAGCGCGATACGCCCTCCACCTTCGACAAAGGACCCGCTTTCACCCACCGGGCACAGACCCAGGGCTTCCAGCCAGATCAGGGTCAGGATTGAGAAGCCGTCGTACAGCTGCGCTGAGCCGACGTCCTGCGGGGTGTAGTCGGTGCGCGCCCACATCATCTGGCCGACATCGAAGGCGGCCATCCGGGTCAGTGAAATCTGGTCCCACGACCAGGGCTGGTTCAGCGCGGCGCCCATCGCCTCGATGCGGATCGGCCTGTTCGGCAGATCCTGGGCGACATCGCGATGCGACAGGATGATCGCGGTAGAGGCATCGCAGTGCACATCGCAGTCGAACAGGCGCAGGGGCGAGGAGATCATCCGCGCGTTCATGTAGTCGTCCATCGTCATGGGCGTGCGGTACACCGCCTTGGGGTTGCGCATGGCATTGCGTCGGCAGGTGAGGGCGATCTGTGCCAGTTGCTCGGGGCGGGTGCCGTACTCGTGAAAATGGCGCTGGGCATACAGGGCCATCAGGTTGATTCCCGAATGCACATTGAATGGGGTGAACCATTGCCAGGCGTAGCTGTTGTCGCGGCCCTGGGTTTTGGCGGTCAAGGCGCCGGCCTGGCGGTTGACTGCGCGTGCCGAGGCTTCGGTGATGGTGCGGAACACCAGCACATGCTTGCATAACCCGGCGGCGATCGCCATCGCCCCGTTGATCACCCCAGCCAGGGGACCCGGTCCTTCGTAGCCTGCGCCAAACCAGTTGACGTTGAGCCCCAGTGCACTCTTCAGTGCGCTGGGCCCCACCGGGGAAAACGGGTCGCCATTGTTGTTGTCGCCGGGCCAGCAGGCCACCCCGTCGATATCGCTGCGTTGCAGCCCAGCGTCGGCAATCGCTTGCAGGCACGCATCGAGGGTCAGACGCATGGCTGATTTGTCCGACGGCCGGCCGACTTCCGACTGGCCGATGCCGGTGATGGCCACGTCTTTTTCGTAACGGTGATCGAACATCATTGAGCCCTCTCGAACAGGGGCAGCCACACGTCCTCGACATTGAGGAAACTGACCCGAACCGGCATGTCGATGTGCACATCCGTGACCGGCATGCCCACTACGTTGCTGATGAACTGCAAGCCGGCCTGTTCGGCGAGTTCGATGATCGCCACCACGTAGGGCACCTCTAGGTCGGGCGTCCAACCCTGATAGTTGATGGTGAAGCTGAGCACCTTGCCCCGGCCAGACACCACTTCGGGGCCCACCTCAAAGCTGGCGCACTGCGGGCAGAGCGGAGCAGGCGGGTGAAAGTAGCGGCTGCACGCGGCGCAGCGGTGGATCAGTAACTGGCCCGTTTCACCGCCTTGCCAGAAGGCGCGGTTGTCGGCGTTCAGTGCAGGGAGTTTTCTAGGCATCAGCAGTCCGTGGTGAATGTTTGACATGGAGTCACACAGTATCATTTGCACATATTTTGGAAAAGTGTCATATATTGGCTCAGGCGAAAGCACGAATCGACCGTTCGCGCGGTAAAACAACAAGAGGATTTGGCTATGTCCCAGTCATTACTGGACAAAAGGGTAGTCGTCACGGGCGGTTTCGGTGTCTTGGGCAGCGCGCTGGGCAAGTACTTGCTGGCGCAGGGCGCGCGAGTGGCCCTGCTGGACCGCAGCGAGGCACCTGCCGACCTGCTCGATACGCACAACCTGCTGCGGCTGGGCGGCGTCGATCTGACCTCGACCGAGTCGGCCGCTGCCGCCTTCGAACAGGTGGCAGCGCACTGGGGCGGCGTCGATGGCCTGGTCAATGTCGCCGGCGGGTTTGCCTGGGAAACCCTCGAGGGTGGCAGCCTGAACACCTGGGACCGTCTGTACCAGATGAACGTGCGCACCGCCGTGGTAAGCGCCCAGTCGGCGCTGGCTTACCTGCTGCAGTCCGGCGCCGGGCGAATCGTCAATGTCGGCGCGCTGGCATCGGTCAAGGCCGCTGCCGGCATGGGCGCCTATGCTGCTTCCAAGGCGGGAGTGGCCCGGCTGACCGAAGCCCTGGCCGAGGAGCTGAAAGACCGTGGTGTGACGGTGAACGCGGTATTACCTAGCATCATCGACACCCCCGCCAACCGCGCTGACATGCCTGGCGCCGACAGCAGCCGCTGGGTGACCCCGCAGGCACTGTCGGGGGTGGTCGCGTTCCTATTGTCCGATGAAGCGGCGGTCGTGACCGGCGCGTTGTTGCCTGTGAGCGGTAGGGTATGAGGCTGGTTACTTATACGGACGCCAATGGCGTTGACCGTGCCGGTGCACTGCTTGACCAGGATCGCCAGGTGCTCGATCTGCAAACGGCCTATCGGGTGATGCAAGGGGGCGACAGCCCCGTTCTGGAAAGCATCCTTGCGTTGGTCGAAGGCGGTGATGCGGCGCTGGAGCTGGCCCGCGCCCTGGTAGCCAAGGCGCCCTCGGCGGCTGTGCTGGAGCGCTCTGCGGTCAAGTTGCGAGCACCGATCCAGCCACCACCGCAAATACGCGATTGCTCCTGTTTCGAACTGCACCTGCGCCAGAGTTTTGCCGCCGCACGGCGCGCCCGAGCGCTGCGTACCGACGATCCCGAAGCGACCCTCAAGGCCATGAATACGCGTGCCGACGACCGAGTGATCGAGACCTTTAACAAGCAGCCCATCTACTACAAGGGCAATCGCTTTGCCGTGGTGGGCATCGACGATGAGTTTCAGTGGCCCAGCTTCAGCTGCGCGATGGATTTTGAGCTGGAGTTCGGCTGTTACATCGGCAAGCGGGGCAAGGACATCAGTCGTGAGGCCGCTGGCGCGCACATCGTCGGTTACACCATTTTCAACGACATGAGCGCCCGCGATGCCCAGGCTCTGGAAATGCCTGGCATGCTCGGCCCAGCCAAGAGCAAGGACTTCGACACTGCCAACATCATGGGCCCATGCCTGGTGACTGTGGATGAACTGGGAGATCCCTACGACCTTAACATGGTGGCGCGGGTTAACGGCGAGGAGTGGGGGCGTGGCAACACCCGAGACATGCGCTGGCGCTTCGAAGACGTGATCGCCCATGTTTCGCGTTCCGAGACTCTATACCCCGGCGAGTTCCTGGGCTCGGGCACGGTAGGCAACGGCTGTGGCCTGGAGCAGCTGCGCTACCTCAAGCCTGGCGATGTGGTCGAGCTGGAAATCGACGGTATCGGCATGCTGCGCACCCAGGTTGGCCGCAAGGCGGCTACTGAGGCCTGATACTGGACCGCCAAGGGTCTCTTTTTTGAACGTAAATTAAGTATACAAAAATTAATAAAGTGTCTTATATTCGTTGCGGACCCGCCGTGACACCCTGAGCAGGAGGCAATCATGCTAACAAGAACAAGCCCCGTATTGTCTGATGGAACCAAGGTCTCTGACCTCATTTACCCCAACACTCGCGAAGTGCAGATGCGCGTGCTGTCCGACCGTGAAATCTACGAGCTGGAGATGGAAAAGATCTTCGGCAAGATCTGGGTACTGCTGGGCCATGAAACGGAGATCCCTAACGCCGGGGACTTCATGGTTCGCGACCTGGGTTCTGACTCGGTGATCGTCGCCCGCGGCAAACAAGGCGAGGTCTTCGTCACCTTAAACGTGTGCCCGCACCGCGGCATGCGCATCACCACCGCCGATTGCGGCAACACTCAGATCCATAAATGCATCTACCATGGTTGGGCATTCCGTCCGAACGGGGATTTCATCGGTTCGCCGGTGGAGCGCGAGTGCATGCACGGCAAGATGATGCCTAAAGAGGAGCTGGGGCTGAAAAAGGCGCGGGTCACGTTGTACGGCGGCCTGGTGTTTGCCACCTGGAACACCGAGGGGCCGTCCTTCGAGGAGTTTCTGGGCGACGCTAAGTGGTACTACGACATGCTGTTCTGTCGTTCCGACAAGGGCATGGAAGTGCTCGGTCCGCCTCAGCGCTTCATCGTCAACGCCAACTGGAAAACCGCTGGCGAGCAGTCCGCCGCGGACGGCTTCCACACCCTGACCCTGCACCGCTGGCTGGGCGAGGTGGGCAACTATGCGAAGAAGGGCGAGGGTGAAACCGCCGACCTGAGCCCGGAAATGATCGGTGTCGAGATCAGTTCGCCGCATGGCCATGCCCTGCGTTGCATCGACCTGGCCCGCAAGATCAAGCGCCTTACCGGCCTGGATCCGGCCGAGCTGAGCGTGCAGCAGAAGCTTGAAGCACTGCCACCTGCCGGCATGACCGCCGGGATGGTCGAGCAGCTGGCACGCAACCTGAGCGACGAGCAGTTGCAGGTGCTCACCAGCATGCCTCCACAAGTGGGTGGCATGTTCCCGAATATTCTTTTTGGGTTTGTCTACATTCCACAGCCCGACGGCAGCGTCGTCGGTTCCATGACCCTGCACGCCTATGTGCCGCAAGGCCCTGACAAGTTGGAGTTCGTCAACTGGGTGTTCGCCGAGAAGGACGCGCCACCAGAGCTGCGAGACAAGATGCTCAAGCAGACCATTCAACTATTCGGCACCTCCGGCATGGTCGAGCAGGATGACTCCGATACCTGGCCGCACATGACGTTGGCCGCCAAGGGCGCGATGGGGCGTAAGAGCACCCTCAAGTATCAGGCCTGCTACGAGACGGGTGCGCCTGAAGGCTGGCCCGGCCCGGGCATCGTCAACGAAGGCTTTACCAAGGACGACACGCAGTGGCACTGGTGGCTGTACTGGCACGAACTGATGACTGCCGCGGATGAGGCATGAGCATGGGGGAGGCTCGCTTTTCGAAGCGGCCCTTCCTGTGCTGTCGCCTCAACTCGTCACCCTTCAAGTAGAAGAACAACAATGAGGAATTGCTCATGACGCAGGTTCAGCAACGCGGCGTGGAGGAGATCCAGCCTGGCTCCCCGGTCGGCACACGGCGAGTGCCGGTGGGGTCGGCGGTCTACAACGATGTAGTGACCTTCCTTTTCGAGGAGGCCACCTTGCTCGACCAGATTCGCCTTCAGGAATGGGCCGAGCGCCTGGACACCGACCTGGTTTACACAGTGCCGCTGCGCCAAACGCGCCTGGCCTCGGAACTTAAGACCACCATCGTGCGCAGTGTGCAGCACTACCACGACGACTACCGTTCGATGATGGGGCGCATCCTGCGCTTGTCCGGCAAGAGCGCCTGGGCAGAAGACCCGCCTTCGCGTACCCGCCGGCTGGTGACCAACGTGTTCGTGGAGGAAACGCAGAAGCCTGACGAGTTCGTGGTCACCAGTTACCTGTTGCTCACGCGCAGCCGTTTCAAAGACCACCACGTCGACATCATCAGCGGTGAGCGGCGCGATGTGCTGCGCCTGGGGGCGGCCGGGTTCAAGCTGGCGCGGCGCGAGGTGATTCTGGACCAGGCGGTGCTGGGCACACCCAACCTGGCCATCTTCCTCTAAAGCGTCGTGTAAAGGCCACTCGGCGTGTCACGCCGCGTGGTCACCGGGCATGGCACGCAGCCACGCCTGGTCCTGGGCGCACAATGCCTGTGGGTTGTTGCTGAAATCCAAGGTCGAGCCCTGCATACGCAGTGCCTGTTCGGCGCGGGCCGGTTGCTGGCTGTAGCAGCGACCGCTGCTGACGGCGTGGGCTTGTTCGTCGAGGTTGTAGGCGCGCCCCATCGATATAAGCGTGCAACGGCGCAGAAGCAGCGACGCTTCGGCGGTGTCTTCGCTGAGGGTGCCCAACGCCCAGCGCGCCATCCCTTCGCGAAGGTTGACCCCAGCATAGGGTGGCGGCCCTTCGATCATCGTACCGTTCACTTCCCAGCTCAGGACCTGCCCGCTGTCGCAGCTCAGACTGGCGCGGGTACGCCCGTCGATACGTGCGCCGACCTGGATCTCGTAGCGCCGCTCGCCGGCGCCGCGGGCGGCGCGCGCAATAGCCAGGCCGGCCAGGTCGAGCAGGTGGGTGCATTGATGGCTGGCGTCAGTGTGCCGGGTGACCGAATGCGCAATGCGCGCCAGTGGCATGCCTATCAGCGCCTGCAGTTGGTCGCCTGCCTGCGGGCACAGCGAATAGGGGTAGCGCAGCGCTTCGCCACCGATGGCCGTGACATGGCCGGCTGTGTGGCTGGCCCATACGCGAAAGTGGTGAAAATCATCTTCCAGGGCCGCACGAACGTGGTCTGCGTGGGCAATGATGTCTACGCGGCGTCGAAATACAGTCATCCTGGTGTCCTTTTGCAAAGGGTGTGAGGGGCGCTGAAATCAGCTATATTTGAACACTAAATACTATAATGTTCACTAAAAACAAGAAAAGGAGCGGTTATGGCCCTGCTGAACGAACAGGTCGCGCTGATTACCGGCGCAGGGGGCGGAATCGGCCGAGGCATCGCGCTGAACTTCGCCAAAGAGGGAGCTGCGGTGGTGGTCGCAGAACTGGATGAAGCCAGCGGGGAAGCGGTGGTAGCGGATCTCAAGGCGCTTGGCGCCAGGGCGGTGTTCATCCGCACGGACGTCTGCAGCAAGGCCGATATCGAAGCCGCGGTGCAACTGGCCGTAGACGAGTTCGGTGGCCTGGACATACTGGTCAACAACGCGTTTGCGCCCACGCCCAACGTGTTGCTGGAAGACAAGACCGATGCGATGCTCGCGCAGACACTGGGTTCGACCGTGTGGGCAGCCTGGTGGGCGATGAAGGCGGCGCTCCCGCACATGAAGGCGCGCGGGGGCGGCAAGATCATCAACTTCTACTCGATCGATATCGAGATCGGTGCCTGGCTGCATGGCGACTACAACACCGCAAAGTCGGCCATCGTGGGGCTGACCCGCAGCGCGGCCTCCGAATGGGGGCGCTTCAACATTCGCACCAACGCTATCGCGCCCACCGCGATGGGCGCCACCTTCCACAAGCTGGCGGCAGAGAACCCGGGGTTCGCTGAAATGTCTGCTTCCATGCGCCCGCTGGGGCGTTGTGGCGAGCCTGAGGCCGATATCGGCCCGGTGGTGGTGTTCCTGGCCAGCGAGATGTCGCGCTTCATTACCGGCGAAACCATTCACGTCGACGGCGGTCTGCACCTGCCTGGCTACAACTCTCGGCCCAAAGGCATCCCCGTGCGCGAATACTGAAGCCAATAAAAAAGCGCGGCTAGTGCCGCGCTTTTCGCGTGCTGGGTGAAGCGGCTACTTCTTGGCAACGCTGATCGAGGTAGTCTCGAGGTCCCAGGTAGTAGAGGTTTTGCCTTCGTCGCGCAGCAGGTATTTCAAAACACGGCCCTGTGGGTTCTTCGGCAAGCTGGGGCGAAACTCGATGTAGCGCGGTAGGGCGTAGTAGGGCACCGTCTCCACGGCCCAGTGGAACAGGTCTTCGGGGTGCAGCGTGGCGCCTTCATGCAAAACTGCAGTGACCTTCACGTCATCTTCGCCTTTATCGGACGGCACCGCATGTACCGCCACTTCGGCCAGGGCAGGATGCACGCCGAAGGCCGCCTCCATCTCGAAGCTGGAGATGTTTTCTCCACGGCGTCGCAGATAGTCCTTTTTGCGGTCAACAAAGTAGAAGAAGCCGTCATGATCGAACTTGCCGATGTCGCCAGTATGGAACCACATGTTGCGCATCAGCTTCTGGGTGTCTTCCGGCCGGCGCCAGTAGCCCTGGAACATGATGTCCGGGCGCAGTGGGCGTACCACGATTTCACCGGCGGTATCAGGGGGTACTTCCTGGTCAAGGTCGTCGACAATGCGTACATCGAAGTCGGCAATACGTTTGCCCGAGGAGCCGGGCGCTGCATATTCGCCGGCTGCCAGCGAGGTGATCACGCAGGCTTCGGTCAGGCCATAGCCGTTGCCACCCACCAGCGGCGTGCCGAAGCGTTCGCGCCAGATCTTCTTGGTTTCTTCGGTATAGGGGTTGCCGCGAGCGGTGTGTATTTGCCCGACGCAGCGCAACATGGCCTCGTTGTCTGGCGCCTGTGCGAGGAGCCCGCCCATGCCGCCGAGAATCGAGGCGATAGTGGCGCCCGAGCGTTCCACTTCCGGCCAGAAGCCGGACACCGAAAAGCGCGGCAGGATGGCGGCACGTGCACCCACCAGAATGCTGGCGATGATCGACACGCACAGGGCATTCATGTGGAATAGCGGCAGCGGTGTGATGGTGACGTCATCGGCACTAGCAGGTCCGGCACGCAATTGCAGGCGGGCCAGGTTACACATGAAGTTGTAGCTGATCATGCAGCCTTTGGACGGGCCGGTGGTGCCCGAGGTGTAGATCAGGCAGGCGAGATCGGAAGGTTGCGGCTTAGTGGCCAGCGGGGTGGCGTCCTGGCCGCGATAGCTGTCCAGCGCGGTAATGCGAATCGCGCACTCGGGCACGCTGTCGGGGGTGCCGCGGTGCAAAATGTGGTGCACGTCATGCAGCTGTTCTGCCAGCGGTGTGATGCGCTGCAGGTAGGCAGCTTCGCAGATCACCAGCGAGGTGCCAGTGTCGGCGATCTGGTGGCGCAGAAACTCGCCCTTGAGTGCCGTGTTGATCGGCACGCTTACTGCGCGCAGCTTGTTGATGGCCAGCCAGGTGATGACCGCATCGATATTGTTGTCGAGCATGGTCAGTACAGTTTCACCCGGCTTGATGCCGAGCGACGCCAGGGCGTTGGCCATTCTTGTCGAAAGTGAATCAACTTCACCGTATGTGTATAACTCTCCGCTGAAATCCAGCAGGATTCGCTCCGGATGCCGTGCCACCGCACGGTCTAGCGCATCAATGACCGTGTCTCGTTCTCCTACCGCCCAAGTGTCTGGATTCCCACTGCTACCCATGAGTTTTCTCCGTTTAGGCCCCGAAACTGCTGGTCTGCCTGGTTTTTGTTTTAAATAGAGAACCTGATTCTAAATGCAAAATATCAAATTGTCTTTAGCATAAAGTTGAACATATACGATTATTTGTGCGCAGATTCTGTGCTAACGTTGCCTCATCATTACTCTCCACGAGCCTGCAAGTCCATGCCAAAAAATGCTACTCAGCTGGCAGAAGCGCCTAAGGCCGCTGCCAAAACCAGAAAAAAAGCCGCACCTGACGCCCCTGCAAGCGGCGCCAAAGCCGTCAAGACCGTCGAGCGACGCAATGGCCCGGCGACGTCAGGCAATAAGGTCAAGCCCAATCGCCGTTCGGAAGAAACCATCGCCAACATCCTCAAGGCGACCGAAGAAGTGGTGCTGATGTCAGGCGCCGATCGCATTTCCATTCTCGATGTGTGCCAGGTCGCGGGTGTATCGCGCGGTACCTTTTACCGCTATTTCTCTTCCCAGGAAGACCTGCTGGACACCTTCTCACGGCACAAGCGTGAAAGCTTCCACACCTCGTTGTCGCAGGAACTGGGCCACATCAGTGACCCGGAAGCGCGGCTGAACGCACTGTTCGCCTACCTCGACAACTACCTTGAGCAAAGCCGTGCGCGGCGCCTGCTGGTGGTGGCGCCAGACTATGCGCTGGGGTTCTTTCGGCGAATTTTCCACGACTCGATCGTGCGTTTTCAGGATGGCCTGGGCATTGTCTTCGATGACTGGGACGACCGCCTGGGCGTACGCCTGGATCGGGAGCTGATCTGCGAAATGATCATTCGCTATGTGTTGAGCGAAGTCCTGGTGCCGGAGGCGGCGGGACGCCGACTATTCCCGGTACGCGTGAAAAAGCTGCTTGGCGCATTGATCATGGGGTCTACCTCGCGCACCCGCCGCTGAAACCTTCTTTCGCCATTCGGTACACCCTAAGCCCCCGTCAGTCGGGGGTTTTTTGTGGTTTGTCGAAATTCTTCTTCCTCATTTTCGCGCTTGTTGGTCAGTTCAAGCCCTCTTGCCTAGGTTGGGGCAGGCTCTGCCTCGGGGGTTTCAGGGTGGCCTGAAAATAATATGAACAGAATTTTGATTTATGCTCAAATTAATTTTAAGCTCTGGCCTAGTAGCGAGCCTTGCCGTTCCCCTTCCCGCGTCGGTTGACCGTGACCGCGCAAAGGCGCCCTGCTGCAAACCAACAAAAAAGTGCCAACCTCGAGGTACCTGCACATGCTTATCGATCTGCACGCTCACGCACCCCATCCGGGCTACTACAACCAGCACCCGCACTGGGGGCCGTTCTTCGAACAGCACGCCGATGGCGATATCAAGCTGCGGGTGGGGGAATGGATTCTGGGGCTCGGTTCGCCTGAGCGTAAGGCTGCCGTGCGTTCTGGCAACGGCCCCAAGCTTGAAGAGTATTTCGCGCGCTGGGCGGATCCGAAAGTCCGCCTGGCCGGCATGGATGCGGCAGGGCAGAACCTGCAGGTAATCTCGGTGCCGTCGCACTGCTACATGTACTGGACCGAGGCCGAGTTCGCCGTACCATTTGCACGTACCGTCAACACGACGCTGGCTGAGTACTGCTCGGCGGCCCCGGACCGCCTGATGTTCTGGGCCCACGTGCCGTTGAACGCGCCCGAGGCGGCCGCCGCCGAACTGCGCTATGCCTGTACCGAGCTGGGGGCCAAGGGCATGGTGGCCGGTGGCGCCAACTTCGGCGGGCTGGAGTTCGATTCGCCGGAGCTTGACGTGGTGTGGCGCACCCTCTGCGACTTGGACCTGCCGATGTTCATCCACGGCTACAACCAGTCGGTCACCTGGGGCAAGAACGCCAACGACGACCGTTACGAAACCACCGCCATCGTCGGCATGCAGTACGACGAAAGTCGCTGCTTCTGGAACCTGATCTGCGGTGGCGTGCTGGACCGCTTCCCCGACCTCAAGGTGTACATCACCCACGGCGGCGGCTACGTGCCGTATCAGCTTGGGCGCCTGGCCAAGACCAACGAGAACCTGGACGTCAAATACAACAAGAAGCCGTTGCTCGACTACATGAAGAACTTCTACTTCGATGTCGAATTGCACGAAGTGCCGATGCGCCAGGCGTTGGTCGATATCATCGGTGCCGACCATGTGCTGTACGGCAGCAACTTCGGCGGCAGCGATGCGGTGCGTCATGACCTGACCCATGGCCTGAAGCTTTCGGATGCCGATCTGCGCAAGATCCGCTATGAGAATGCCTGCCGCCTGCTGCATCTGGATCCCACCAAGCTGGGCAAGGTAGGTGCCTGATGAAGTTGGCACGCTGTGAGCATCCAGCGGTCGGTATTTTCTGGGCCGTGGTCGATGTCGCCCAGGACCAGGTAACCCCTATTTCCGGCGACTTCAGGGACTGGGCTCCGGGCGTGGCGGCGGGGCGGGGCATCAGCTCCGTCCGGCTCGCCGGCCCGGCGCTGGCGCTGTCGAAAGTGTGCTTGTTGCCACCGATCGAACCGATCAATCGGGTAGTGGTGGCGGGCGCCAACTATGCCAAGCACCTGGTGGAGTTCGGACTGAATGCACCGGCGCAGCCGGTCGCATTCCTCAAGGCCTACGGTGCGTTAATCGGCGCCAGGGACCCAATACGCTTTCCGCCCTTGACCGAAGAACTCGACCACGAGGTTGAACTGGTGGTGGTGATCGGTACGGGCGAGATCGACGTCGAAAACCCGATGGCCTGCGTGCTGGGCTACACCGTCGGCAACGACGTGAGTGCGCGTGACCTGCAGCGCAGCGGGCCGCCCGGCATCGGCATGGACCTGTTCGCCGCCAAGAGCCAGGACCGGACCACGGGCCTGGGCCCGTGGATCGTCACCAAGGACGAGTTTGCCGAGGGCTCCCCGCGGTTGCGCTTGACCCTGAAGGTCAATGGCGAGGTTCGCCAGGATGGTTCCACCGCGGAGATGACCTGGGACGTGGGGCAGTTAATCAGCTTTGTGCAGCAACGCTCCAGCTTTGCCACGGGCGACGTACTGTTCACCGGGTCGCCGGCGGGCGTGGGCATGGGCACAGGGCTGTATCTCAAGGAGGGCGACGTGGTTGAAGCCAGCGTCGAAGGCATCGGCACATTGCGAAATGTAGTCGGTAAAAAACCGCAGCCAATCGAGAGCCAGACATGAACACCAACAATAAAGAGAAAGTAGTGGTCGTGGGTGCTGGTTTGATGGGCACCGGCATTGCGCATGCTTTCGCCAGTTCCGGCTTCGCCACCGTCGTGGTCGATACTAAGCCGGCCTCGTTGACCCACGCGCGGGCCAGCATCGAAAAGGTCCTTGGCGATGGCGTACGTCTGGGCAAGGTCAGCGAGGAGCAGGCGCAGCAATCACTGGCTAATTTGCTGACTACCAGTGACCTGAGCGAAGCCGCTAGCGGGGCGAACTGGCTGGTGGAAACCGTCTCCGAACAACTGGCGGTGAAGAAGGCAGTCATCAGCCAGGCAGCCCCGCTGCTGGCCGCCGACGCGATCATCGCCACCAACACTTCGGCCCTGAGTGTGACCGAAATTGCCGCGTCGGTGGACAGTGCCGACCGGGTCATCGGCATGCATTTTTTCAACCCAGTGCACAAGATGAAGCTGGTGGAGCTGGTGCGTGGCCTGGCCACCAGCGACGAGGTGGTGATACGCACGCGCGCGCTGTGCGAGCAGATCGGCAAGACCTCCATCATCGTCAATGAGTCGCCAGGGCTCACCACCAGTCGCATGTCTGCGCTGCTGGGTAATGAGGCGATGTGGATGCTCCAAGAAGGCACCGCGACCGCCGAAGACATCGATACCGCACTGCGCCTGGGCTTCAATCACCCGATGGGGCCGCTGGAGCTGGGCGATCTGACCGGCTGGGATACGCGATTGTCGGTGCTGCGCTACCTGCATCAGACCCTGGGCGAGAAATTTCGCCCCTGCCCACTGATTATCAAGATGGTTGCGGCCGGACGCCTGGGGCGCAAGACAGGGCAGGGCGTGTATCGCTATGCCGATGGCAAGCAGGTTCCGGGGTCCGGCCTCAAGGCGAGTGCACTATGAACGAGGTCGTTATCGTTGATGCGGTGCGCACGCCCATCGGCAGGTTTCGTGGCAGCCTTGCGGGAGTGCGCGCCGATCATCTGGGCTCGCTGGTGATCAGCCGCTTGCTGGAGCGCGTAGATATGGCTCCTGAGCAGGTCGAAGATGTGATCTTCGGCTGTGTGACGCAGATCGGTGAGCAGTCCGCCAATATCGCCCGTACCGCATTGTTGGGTGCAGGCTGGCCGGTCAGCATTCCCGGGTTGACCATCGACCGTAAATGCGGTTCGGGTGAAGTCGCTGTGCACCTGGCCGCTGGCGCCATCGCCAGTGGCGCGGTGGATGTGGTAGTGGCCGGTGGCGCGGAAAACATGAGCCGCGTTCCGATGGGCAGCAACCGAGACCTTCACGGCGAGGCGTTCGGCTGGATGGCGGTGCAACGCTATGAATTGACCAGCCAAGGCGAGGCGGCCGAGCGGATCGTCGACCAATGGTCGCTCAGCCGCGACGCCCTGGATGACTTCGCCTTTGCCAGCCATCAGCGCGCTGCGGCCGCTTGCGACGCGGGGTATTTCGACAACGAGATCGTGCAGGTCGTGGTCGATGACCTGAAGGAGCAATCACTGGCCGAGCCGGCTGGTGTGTTGCGTCGCGATGAAACCATTCGCCGGGATACCTCGCGGGAAAAGCTGGCGACGCTCAAGACCAGCTTCCGCCCCGAGTCCGGGCGCATCACCGCAGGCAATTCTTCGCAGATCTCCGATGGTGCTGCCGCGCTGCTGCTGATGAATGCCGACACGGCGAAAAAACTTGGGCTCAAGGCGCGTGCGCGCATTCGCGCTTTCACCACGGTTGGCTCTGACCCGACCTTGATGCTGACCGGGCCGATTACTGCCACTCGCAAGGTGCTGGCCAAGGCCGGGTTGAGCATCAATGACATCGACCTGTTCGAGGTCAATGAAGCATTTGCCTCGGTGCCGCTGGCGTGGATGCTGGAAACTGGCGTAACCCATGAGAAGTTGAACGTCAACGGGGGAGCCATTGCCCTGGGACATCCGCTGGGGGCCAGCGGTGCGCGCCTGATGACCACCTTGCTCAACGAGCTTGAGCGCCGGGGTGGCCGCTTCGGCCTGCAGGCCATCTGCTGTGCCGGTGGCATGGGCACCGCCACCCTTATCGAGCGGCTCGATTAAGGTGGCCCGCCTGCCTCTGGTTGCCCTCGGTGACATGCCGGCCGCGTTGCAGGACGCGGTCGAGCGTGGGCAACGTAGCCGCATGCTCAGTTCCGTCACCCCAGTTCAGGTCTGGGCGCACCGTCCCGCGGCCGCTTTGGCTTGGCTAGAGCTGATGGAAAGTTTGCATAGCGACAGCCTGCTGCCCGAGCGCTTGCGCGAGATGGTGCGCCTGAAGATCGCCAGCATCACCACCTGCCAGGCCTGCCAGTTGGCGCGCAAGTCGGACACCGTCACAGAACAGGACATCGCCTGCATGGCCAGCGACAGCGCGCAATTCAGCCCTGAGGAAAGGGCGGCGCTGGACTACGCTGAGTTGTTCGCCAGCGATTATCTGGCCATCGACGACCAGCATTTCAGACGGCTCGAAGCCTATTTTTCTGCCGGCCAGATAGCCGAGCTGGGAATGTACTGCGCGCTGATGCTGGCAGGCGGACGCATGACGCTGGTACACCAGGCCTATTGAAAATTGTCACGCATTCATGTTTGGTGATCAAAAAAGTCATATTTGTTCAGTTGTAGTTAAATAAGGCCTACCATTACCCAGCGTATAGGGGCTCTGCCACGGCCTGATAAAAAATAATGACAATAAAACAGGAGATGATCATGTCCACACCGGCACAAAGCGACCTGACCAAGGCATTCACCGATGTAGCCAGCAATTACCGGGGTACCAGCGACATCGATCTGCACGCGACCTACCGTGACATGCGCGCCAATTCCCCCGTCCTTCAAGACAACTTCATGGCACGCCTCGGGGTGCCGTCCATCGCCGGGCTGGATGCCACACGGCCCACCTTCACCTTGTTCAAGTATGACGACGTGATGGCTGTGATGCGTGATGCCGGCAACTTCACCAGCGGCTTTATCGCCGAGGGTCTGGGTGCCTTTTTCGATGGCTTGATCCTGACCGCGATGGATGGCGAGGCGCACAAGAACATCCGCAGCCTGCTGCAGCCGGTGTTCATGCCCGATACCGTCAACCGCTGGAAGGAAACCCGGATCGACCGGGTGATTCGCGAGGAATACCTCAAGCCCATGGTGTCGGCCAGGTCGGCCGATCTGATGGACTTCGCGCTGTATTTCCCCATCCGTGTGATTTATTCGCTGATCGGCTTTCCCGAAGACCGGCCAGAGCAGATCGAGCAGTATGCGGCCTGGGCACTGGCGATCCTGGCGGGGCCCCAGGTGGACCCGGAAAAGGCCGCTTCCGCACGCGGCGCGGCAATGCAGGCGGCTCAGGCGCTGTATGACGTGGTCAAGGACGTGGTAGCGGAGCGCCGTGCCCAGGGTGGTACGGGTGATGACCTGATCAGCCGCCTGATCCAGGCTGAATACCAGGGCCGATCACTGGATGATCATGAGATCGCGACCTTCGTGCGGTCGCTGCTGCCTGCGGCTAGTGAAACCACCACCCGCACCTTCGGCACCCTGATGTCTCTACTGCTGCAGCACCCCGAGGTGTTGGAGCGGGTGCGCAATGACCGCAGCCTGGTGAACAAGGCCATCGATGAAGCGGTGCGCTTCGAGCCCGTGGCCACCTTCAAGGTGCGCCAGGCCGCCAAAGACCTGCAGATCCGCGATGTACCTATCCCGCAAGGGGCGATGGTGCAGTGCATTGTCAGCTCCGCCAACCGCGACGAAGACGCCTTCGAACACCCCGACGTGTTCGACATCGATCGCAAACCGAAGCCTTCGTTCGGCTTCGGCTTCGGTCCGCATATGTGCATCGGCCAATTCGTGGCCAAGACCGAGATCAACTGCGCGCTGAACGCGATTCTCGACCTGATGCCCAACATCCGCCTAGACCCGAGCAAACCCGCGCCGCAGATAGTAGGCGCGCAGCTGCGCGGTCCGCATTACCTGCATGTGCTGTGGGATTGAAGCAGCCCCTGGTCGTCGCTGACAGCCTTGCATTCGACTAAATATGAACACAAATAAAAAAAGTGTTTAATTCTGTTTGAATCTGCTCTATGCTTCATTCACAACAACAAGCCCGAATGCGAAGGGGATAGCCATGAAAGTTGAAGATCTGATTCTCGTCAGTGTCGATGACCACGCGATTGAGCCGCCCAATGCCTTTGCCCGCCATATGCCGGCCCGCTTCAAGGGGCGCGAGCCGCATGTGGTCAAGAAAGGCGAGCGCGACGTCTGGGTGTTCGAAGAGCAGGCCACCGGCTACATGGGCTTGAACTCGGTAGTCGGCCGGCCGAAAGAGGAATACGGCATGGAGCCGCTGGGCTACGACCAGATGCGTCGTGGCACCTGGAACATCAAGGACCGTGTCGACGACATGAACGCTAACGGCGTACTGGGCTCCTTGTGCTTCCCCACCTTCCCGGGCTTTGCCGGGCAGCGCTTTCAGGTGCACGGCGACCGCGCCGTGTCGCTGGCTGCAATCCAGGCCTATAACGACTGGCACCTGCACGACTGGTGCAACGCCGCTCCGGGCCGTTTCATCCCGCTGATGATCGTACCGTGGTGGGACATGAAGGCCGCTGCCGCTGAAGTCGAGCGCCTGGCACGGCAAGGCGTGCATGCCATTTCGCTGTCGGATAACCCGGCCATCCATGGTTACCCGTCGATTCACAGCGACTATTGGGACCCACTGTGGAAGGCCTGTAGCGACAACAAGGTGGTCATCTGCTGCCATATCGGTACTGGCGTGAAAGCGAACCATGCGTCTGACATGTCGCCTATCGATGCCTGGATCACGTCCATGCCCATCTCCATCGCCAATTCGGCGGCCGACTGGATCTGGGCGCCAATGTGGAAGAAATTCCCCGACCTGCGCATGGCCCTGTCCGAAGGGGGCATCGGCTGGGTGCCTTATCTGCTGGAGCGTGCCGACTTCACTCACCGCCATCACAACGCCTGGACCAACTCCAACTTCGGCGGGAAGATGCCTAGCGATATCTTCAACAAGCACTTCATCACCTGTTTCATTGAGGACAATTTCGGCCTCAAAAACCTGGATTTCCTCAACGCCGACATGGTTACCTGGGAGAGCGATTACCCACACTCCGACTGCACATGGCCCAACTCGCCGGAAACCGCCTGGGAAGGGCTGCAACACCTCTCCAAGGACGTCATCGACAAGGTCACCCATCTGAATGCGATGCGCGAGTTTTCCTTCGACCCATTCTCCATCCACGGTCGCGAAAACTGCACGGTGGGTGCGCTGCGGGCCCAGGCCACACACGTCAGCATCGAGCCTGCCCTGGGCCTGGGCGGCGCCGACCATGGACGCCATGACAACAAGCCTGTCACCTCCGGCGACATCAATGCGATGTTCGCCCAGGCTGACGCGCAAACCGCGTTGTAAGTCGCCCACCTTGCTTCAGGTGTCGCGCATCGGCGGCTGAAGCAAGGGGGCGGTTCTGTGGTCGCCTCAAGCGGGGCGATTGCGCCTGTGTTCAGCGTTAGAGAGCGCATATGGCCATCAGTCAATTCAGCTACAGCTCCATCCCTCCCGAGGCCGAGGCGCTTCGTGCCGAAGTCCGGGAGTTCATCCAGGTCCACCTGGCCGATTCCCCGCCGACCTTGCGTGCCCATTCATGGATGGGTTTCGACGCCGATTTCAGCAAGAAGCTGGGCGCCCGCGGCTGGGTCGGCATGGCGTTGCCCAAAGCCTACGGCGGCGCTGCGGCGGGGCCGTTCGCCCGCTACGTGATCATCGAGGAACTACTGGCTGCCGGTGCGCCGGTGTCGGCCCATTGGATCGCCGACCGGCAAAGCGGGCCGCTGATCAATCGGTTCGGTACGGAACAACAGAAACAGCGCTACTTGCCTGCCATCTGCCGGGGTGAAAGCTACTTCTGCATCGGCATGAGCGAGCCCAATTCCGGCTCTGATCTTGCGTCCATCAAGAGCAATGCAGTCCGTGAGGGGGACAGCTGGCTGCTCAACGGGCAGAAAGTCTGGACTACCAACGCCCACCATTCGCAGTACATGATTGCCCTGGTGCGCACCGGCGAAAAGCAGGCCGCGCGCCACGAGGGCATGTCGCAATTCATCGTCGACCTGAGCCTGCCCGGCATAACCATCCGGCCGATCCGCGACTTGGCCGGCGGCGAACATTTCAACGAAGTGTTCTTCGACAACGTGCGCTTGCCGGCCGACGCGTTGATCGGCAGTGAAGGCAAGGGCTGGGATCAGGTGACCGCCGAACTGGCGTTCGAGCGCAGCGGCCCCGAGCGCTTTCTCAGTTGCATGGCGCTGCTCACTGCCTTGATCGACGCACTCGGCAAGGCGCCGGATGCCTTGCAGGCACGGGAGGTGGGACGCCTGTCGGCCAAGCTGCTCACATTGCGCAACATGTCGCTGTCCGTCACCGCGCAACTGGCTGCAGGCGAACATCCTGCGTGGGCCGCTTCTTGCGTGAAAGACCTGGGTAATGTGTTTGAACAGGAATTGCCGGAAGTCGCGCAACTGCTGCTGGACACCGAGCCGCGACAGGAGGGTGGCAGCGAATACGCACGGGTGCTGGCTTACCTGACACAGATGGCGCCGTCCTTTTCACTGCGTGGCGGTACGCGCGAGATTCTGCGCGGCATCATTGCCCGGGGCCTGGAGTTGCGATAATGCGCGAACTATTTGAGACGATGATCGAACGCCTGTTTGCCGACCTGGCCACCCCGGCCTATGTGCTTGGCTGCGAGGGCGGCGAGTGGCCAGCCGAGCTGTGGTCTGCGCTCGATGAGTCAGGCTTTACCCTAGCGGGCACCGCCGAAGCGCTGGGCGGCGCGGGCGCCAGCTGGGCGGATATCTATGTGATGGTCCGCGCCGCCGGGCGCTATTCGGTGCCGGCCCCGCTGGGCGAGGCCTTGCTGGCCAACTGGCTGCTGAGCAAGGCCGGCCTTGAAGGGCGCGAGGGCGCCTTGAGCATCGCCGCCCATGCCGATTTGACCCTGACCGATGGACACGTCAGCGGCACCGCCCGCGCCGTACCCTGGGGGCGCAATGTAGATGCCGTGGTGACCGTCGCCACGACCGATGCAGGTACACCGCAGGTGGTGTTGCTGCAACGCAGCACGGCCTGCGAACTCACCCCCAGCCTCAACGTGGCGGGAGAACCGCGCGATGATCTGGTCTTCCGCGGTGCGCGGGTAGTTGCCCACGCACACCTGCCAGACGGGCTCGGTGTCGATGTCCTGGAGCTTGGGGGCGCGATGCTGCGCTCGGCGCAGACCGCCGGGGCGCTGCATGCGTTGCTGGACATGACCGCCAACTATGCGCGAGAGCGCAAGCAGTTCGGCAAGGCCATCGGGTCGTTCCAGGCGATCCAGCAACAGCTGGCGGTACTGGCCGAGCAGACGGCCGCTGCCAGCATTGCCGCTGAAGCGGCCTTTTGCGAGTCCGACGACGGGCTCGCGGCATTGACCATCGCCGTAGCGAAAATCAGTACCGCCGACGCCGCGAGTGTCGGCGCCAGCATCGCCCATTCGGTACACGGCGCCATCGGCTTTACCGAGGAATACCCCCTTCATCTGCTCAGCCGAAGGCTGTGGGCATGGCGCAGCGAGTTTGGCTCGGCCAGCCTCTGGAGCCAACGCCTGGGCGCACAAATCTGCCAGGGTGGCAGCGACGGGTACTGGCCGTTGTTGACCCACCACAGCGAGCAACCCTTGACCGGCCTTGCGAGCAATCGACTATGAACCCTTTTCTTCAGATCGAGCGCGAGGGCGGTATCGTCACTGTGCGCATGAACCACCCGGACACCCGCAATGCCCTGACCACACCGGAGCAGATCCAGGAGTTTGTCGATCTGTGCGCCGCATTGCGCCGCGACAAGTCCGCCAGGGTCATGGTGCTGACCGGCAATGGCAGCGCCTTTTGCGCCGGCGGCAATGTCAAGGATATGCACGAGCGTGCCGGCATCTTTGCAGGCTCGCCCTATGAGCTGCGCAACACCTACCGTGACGGCATCCAGCGCATTCCGCTGGCGCTGTACGACCTGGACATTCCGGTTATCGCCGCCGTCAACGGGCCCGCGATTGGCGCGGGCCTGGACCTTGCCTGCATGTGCGACATCCGCCTGGCATCCACCTCGGCGGTATTCGCCGAGAGCTTCGTACGCCTGGGTATCGTGCCGGGCGATGGCGGCGCCTGGTTGCTGCCGCGGATCATCGGCGTTCCCAAGGCGAGCCTGATGTCCTTTACCGGCGACACCATCAATGCGGTCAAAGCCCTGGAATGGGGGCTGGTGGAGCAGGTGTGCACACACGAGACGCTGATGGCTGAAGCGCGTTCGTTGGCCGAGCGCATCGCCAGCAACCCGGGGCACTCGCTGCGCCTGTGCAAGCGCTTGCTGCGCGAAGGGCAGCACATGCGCCTGGACTCACTGCTCGAGCTGTCGGCGGCTTATCAATCGCTGGCCCACCACACTGAAGACCATCAAGAAGCCGTTTCGGCGTTTGTCGAAAAGCGAAATCCCGACTACCTCGACCGGTGACCGCATAAAGGCACAACCGACGGAATTTTGGAGTATTGAAGATGCGTGGCGTTTTCCGTGAAGACCACAACATGTTCCGCGAACAAGCGCGCCGGTTCGTCGATCGCGAGATCGTGCCCTACCTGCATGAGTGGGAAAAGAACGGCATAGTGCCCAAGGAGCTCTGGCTCAAGGCGGGGGAGACCGGACTTTTGTGTTCTACCGTGCCCGAGGAGTACGGCGGGCCTGGCGGGGACTTTGGCCACTCGGCCGTGATGATCGAGGAGCTGGCGCGGGCCAATGCCACCGCGGTAGGGTTTACTACCCACTCAGAGATCGTTGCCCCTTACATTGTCGCCTACGGCAGCGAAGAGCAGAAACAGCGCTGGCTGCCCCGGATGGTCAGCGGCGAGCTGATTGGCGTGATCGCCATGAGCGAGCCGGGTATCGGCAGCGACCTGCGCTCGATGCGGACCTTGGCGCGCCGGGAGGGCGATGATTACATCATTTCCGGGCAGAAGACCTTCATCACCAACGGGGGCAATGCCGGCCTGATGGTGACCGCAACCAAGCTCGACCTCAGCGCCAAAGAGCTCACCCTGATTTGCGTCGAAGAAGAGCGCCAGGGGTTCTCCAAGGGGCGGTTGCTGGAAAAGATCGGCCTGAAGGGCCAGGACACCGCCGAATTGTTCTTCGACGATGTGCGGGTGCCTGCCGGCAACCGGCTCGGCGAGGAGGGGCAGGGCTTCAAGTACCTGACTCACCAATTGGCGTGGGAGCGCCTGATCATCGCGATCCGCGCCGCACAGTCGATCCAGACGCTACTGGAAGAGACCATCGAATACACCCGCGAGCGGAAGGTATTCGGCAAGCCGGTGCTGGATTTCCAGAACACCCGCTTCAAGCTCGCCGAAGCAAAGGCGCAGTTCACCATGCTGAGAGTATTTGTCGATGATTGCCTGGCCAAGGTCATGCGCGGCGAGCTGCCCGCGGATGTGGCGGCCATGGCCAAGCTGCTGGGCTCGGAGATGCAGGGCAAGCTACTTGACGAGTTCCTGCAACTGCACGGCGGCTATGGGTTCATGAGCGAGTACAAGATCAGCCGGGCCTGGGTCGATGCGCGTGTTGCGAGGATCTACGGCGGTACCTCGGAAATCATGAAAGAGATTATCGGTCGCACGCTGTAGGCGCCGACGGGCAGGGCGTGGCAGTGCTACCCGTAAAGTCACCGGAGAAATGAAAACAATGAGCCTTTATCGAGCGTTCACAGGTGTTTGCTTGTGTCTTGCTTGCTTGTTCGCCATGGCGCAGCCGCCGTCGAGTGACGTCTACGATGCTGAAAGCCAGCGCGCTCGTGCACTGCTGGCGAAGGCGGTGGCCCGTTACCAGGCCAGCGGCGATAACGCCCTGGCCGAGTTCAGCCGCCAGGGTGCGTTCGTCGATGGCGAGTTGTATATCTACGTGGTCGATACCTCTGGGGTGATGCTGGCCAGCGGCGGGCCATCGGTGTCGCTGGTCGGCAAACCGGTGGTGAGCGTGCTGGACGACGACCTCAAGGCCGCGTTTCGCCAAGCTATGGAGCAGCCCGCTGATGGCACCGTGCGCAGCGCCGAGTATCGCTGGTGGAACTGGCAACATGCCAAGGTAGAGCGCAAGCGCGTGTTCTATCAACGGGTGGGCGAGCGGGTGATCTCCGTGGGCTATTACATGCCGCGCTCCAGCCCTGAACGGGCCCGTGAACTGCTGCAGCGGGTCGTGGACCAAGTGCACAAGGACCCAAACGCGGCCTTTGCCCTCATCAACCAGCACGACAAAGAGCTCACCCAGGATGACCTGTATGCCTTCGTGGTGGACATCAAGAGCCAGCGCTTCGTTGCCCACGGCTTCCTGCCGCGCCTGATCGGTACGGATTTCAAGTCGCTGCGTTCCACCGATGGCCAGCCGATTGGCGAGGCTATGTTGCGGCAAATGCAACAGCATGAAACCGGTGAACTCGACTACCTGTGGCGCAACCCCATCACTGGGCAGAACGAGTTCAAGAAAACCTTATTGCAGCGGGTAAACGGGTATGTGGTTGCGCTGGGATACTACAGCGGTCAGTAGGCCGGCGCATCCCAATGCGCAGATCCTTTCGATCATCTGCTTCAACTTCATCGGGTACATATGCAGCGGCTTGCCGCTGGCGGTGCTGCCGGGCTTCGTGCTGCATGACCTCGGCTTGGGCGCGGTGCTGGCTGGCGCGGTGATCGGTGTGCAGTACGTAGCGACATTGCTCGCACGGCCGCTGGCTGGCAGCGTGGCAGACCGCTTTGGGGCCAGGTGCTCGGTGCTCTGCGGGCTCGGCGGCCTGATCGCTAGCGGTCTGTCGACCTGGCTTGCGCTTACGCTGCTGGCTCCAGTGTCGCTGTGCCTGGTGCTTCTGGTGCTGGGCAGGATCATCTTGGGTCTGTGTACCGCCATGATCTCCACGCCCTGCTGTACCTGGGCGATTGGCCTGAACGGTGTACCTAGCACCGCCAAGGTGATGTCTTGGAACGGCATCGCGGCCTATGGCGGTGTGGCGGTTGGCGCGCCGTTGGGAAGGTTACTGGGCAATACGTTCGGCATTGCCAGTGTCGGGCTGTGCAGTGCTCTGCTGGGCTTGGTATTTGTGTTCATGGCCCTGGGCAAGCGCCCGGCGCCGGTAGTGGCTGGGGTGAGGCTGGCCTTTCATCGGGTACTGCTGGCGGTGCTGCCCAATGGGATTGTGCTCGTGTGCAGCTCGGTTGGATACGGTGGGCTCATGGCATTTGTAGCACTGTATTTCGACAGCCTGGGTTGGCAGGGTGCGGCGTTTTGTCTGAGCGGGTTTGGTGCGGGTTTCATCGTGGCGCGGCTGGCATCGCCGGGCATTCTGCACCGGTTGCGCGGCTATACGGTGGTTGCTGGCTGCCTGCTGGTACAGACGAGCGGCCTGCTGCTGGTCGGGCTGGCGCCGTCACCGGCACTGGTGATCGCAGGGGGCGCCCTCACTGGCATCGGCGTGTCGTGGGTCTATCCAGGGCTAGGCATGGAAACTCTGGCGATGATCCCTGCGGCTAACCGAACCTTGGCGCTCAGTGCACTTTCATTGTTTTTTGACGTCGCAGTCGGGGTGGCTGGGCCGGCGCTGGGCCTGGTTGCTGCAGGCTACGGCTACGCTTGGGTGTTCCTTTGGTCTGCACTGTTGTCAGGGAGCGCTGGGGGGCTAGTTCTTCACCTGTATTGGAAATCCAGTTCTTCCCACCGTTGAACTCAATCTTTAGGGGCAGTAATCATGAGCAATTCCATTTACGATATTCCCTTGCAGCAGATCGATGGCACAGCCAGCACCCTTGGCCGTTATCGCGGCAAAGTTCTATTGCTGGTCAATGTGGCTTCGAAGTGCGGGCTAACCCCACAGTATGAAGGTTTGGAAAAACTCTATCAGCGCAAGAAAGACCAAGGGCTGCAGGTGTTGGGTTTCCCAGCTAACAATTTCAAGGAGCAGGAACCCGGCAGCGACACCGAAATCGCCGAGTTCTGCTCGTTGAACTACGGCATACAATTCCCGCTGTTCTCGAAGCTGTCGGTCAACGGTGAAGATCGGCACCCGCTATACGCCGAGCTCACGGCTGCGCAACCCGAGACGATTGGTGAAGGCCCATTCAGGGAGCGGCTCAAGGGCTATGGCATCGTGGCTGATAACCGCACGGACGTGCTGTGGAATTTCGAGAAATTCCTAGTAGACCGGATGGGAAAGGTTGTCGCCCGTTTCGCTCCCGATGTGGCGGCTGACGACCCACGCTTGCTCGAAGCAATCGACGCTCAGTTGGCCAGTGGGGTATAAATCTGTGCTGACAATAGGTACGGTCAAGGCGCTTCACACACACCTTGGGCACCTGCGTGCCGAACACAGCACGATAGCGCTGGTGGCCACCATGGGCAACTTGCACGACGGGCATATCGCGTTGGTTGAGCTGGCCAAGCAGAAGGCCGACGTCGTGGTGGTCAGTATCTTCGTCAACCCCCTGCAGTTCGGGCTTGGCGAAGATCTGGCCAATTACCCCAGAACGCTGCAAGCCGACAAGGAACGCTTGACGGCTGTAGGATGCGATGTGCTGTTTGCACCCACCGTCGAACAGATGTACCCGGATGGAATGCAGGATGTCACTCTCGTCAGGGTGCCGCGAGTTTCTCAAGGGTTGTGTGGCGCCTCGCGCCCTGGCCATTTTGATGGCATGGCAACGGTGGTCATCAAGCTGCTGAATGTTGTCCAGCCGGACGTGGCGATCTTTGGTGAAAAGGACTACCAGCAGTTAGCGGTCATCCGTGCAATGGTGCGAGACCTCAACATAGGGACACAGATCGTGGGGGCGCCGACAGTTCGTGCCCAGGACGGCTTGGCACTCTCTTCCCGAAATGGCTATCTGAGTGAGGAGCAACGTTCGATGGCGCCGTTGCTGCACAAGTGCCTGGTGGACCTAGCCTCATTGCTAAAGCTAGGGCAGGAGGTCGGTCCCTCCTTGAATGGTTGCCGACAGCGGTTAGAGGCAGCAGGGTTCGAGCTTGAGTACCTGGAGGTCAGAAACGCGCAGAGCTTGGAACCGGCGACACACGATGACGACCACTGGGTGATTCTGGGCGCAGCTCGTCTAGGTAAGACGCGGCTTATCGACAACCTTGTGGTCGATGTTCACGTTCCAGCGGTCGCTGTCCCTTGAATGGGAGTCGGATTCTCTACTACAGGCGCTATCTACTGCGCGATTTGCCCGTCGCTTGTATGGCCCTCTACGCCTCTAGATGCAACAACCAACTGCGAGCGGAGAAAACAAATGTCTCGAGTCTCTTCATCGCATGTCAACGCTGAAACACACGAGCGCGTGCGTCAAGCCGCGCTTGAACTATTCACCCAGAAGGGATATCAATCAACCAGCCTGCGCGACCTGGCATCCTGCCTCGGGATGCAAGCGGGGTCCCTGTACAATCATATAGAGAACAAACAGTCGCTGCTCTACGAGCTGATGGAAGAAGCGCTGGACGACCTGTTGGCCAATACACGCACCAGTGTCAAGCAGGGCAAAACTCGTAATGAGCGTATACGGCTGTTCGTCCAAGCGTCGCTGGATTTCCAGAAGCGTGAGGGCAAGCGCATGATCCTGATCAATCGCGAGATGATCAATCTCTCTACCGAGCAGCAAGAACATATCAAATCCCTAGTGGAGGATTATGCCCGCTGCCTGAAGTCGGTGATCGCCGGTCAGCCTGCCAAGGGGCATACTTTCAATCACCGCTTCGATCTTTTAATTGTGGTAATCATTGGCATGCTGCAGGGCTCGCACTTTTGGGACCGCGGCGAGGCCGCTTCATCGCCTAGGGATGAGGTTGACCAGCTGACCAGTATTATCAATGGTGCGATAAGTGCGACCGTTGCCTGACTGGGGCTTCGTACAACGCCGTTTGCAGATCGAATACCCGAACCGGCATTTCCTGTCGGAGGGGCGAACTGTCGTAACTTTTGCGGGATACCCCGCGGCATGCATCACGGGGCTTTTTGTTAGCAAGTTAGAATATGGCGGTTAGCGAGTTGTACTAGGGATGGTCTGAAATAGCCGGATATTATCCGGCTATCGAGCGGTCAGCACTTCAAAAAACGACGCACGCCAGGATTTGATCGATCCTCTTTGATTTTTCGGGCCCATCGGCCACTGCGCAGCAGCCATTTTCTGTATTACACGCGTACCTCTCCTGCGTTCGCCAACAAATGTCGACGTGCCATCCACAGGTTCGACAGAGCGAACAGCGTCACCATCTATACGGTGTTTTTGACCAAGCCCCGAAAACGCACTTTTTCATAGCCAAACTGGTGCTTGATCACCCGGAACGGGTGCTCGACCTTGGCTCGAACCTGAGCCTTGGCCTTCTCGATCTTACGTATCGCTTTGTACAGGGCACTGCGTGAAGAATCCGGCGCATCCTCGCCAGCCGCTTCGGACGGCTGATCAGGCGAGGAAGCATCCTGCCGAGCTGGCGCTTTGTAGGTGAGCTGACCGTTGACCTTGATCCACTCGATGAAGATCAGCCGACCTTTCAGGCTGGCACCGGGTTGGCCTTTGCGCTCACCTTTCTCGTAGGTGAAGGCATCGACCCAAAGGTCGCCAATGCGAAACGCGATCAGCACCTTGCGTTCGGCACGGACATCCTCGAGGTGTTCGCGGATCAGCCGTTCGGCTTCACCGCCAGCGACCTTGCAGTCGAAGCGGGTGTACTCGACGTCATCCGACGCACCGTGCAAGGCGGCGATGTCGCAGGCCAAAAAGGGCTGGCCGCGCCGCACTGGCACCTCGCGCACGCGGTTCAAGTAACCAATGCCCTGGGTGTGCAGGTTGAAGTACGTGGTGGGGGCAGCAGTGTTTGCTGTGGTCATGGTGAATCTCCTGTTTGCGAGAAACGCGGATATTCACCGGCCCTGGCGGGGGGTGAGTCCGCAAGGGAAGGTCAGGTGCAACAGCAGTGGTGTAAGAGCGCTCATCATCGCGGGGAGCGATAACCGTGCGAGCCGCCGAACGCTAGTCGCACTTTGGGAGGAACCACTCTGGGGAGAGCGTAGCCTTGCAGGTTCCGGCTACCTGGTGCTGTCAACGACAGCGCATTGCAGTTCATCTATAGAACGGTGCGCAGCGCCCGTCAACGGCGATTTTGACTGGGTTCAGAGGCGTGAACGTGGGTGGCGCGCAGTGGACCCAAGCGCGCGAAAAAATAGCCCAACGGTCGTCAGGCTAGGAACAGAAGGGCCACCCTTGATCCGGTTCGTTGGCAGCGAAGTCGTCGCTTCACTTCCGCTGTCTTGTCACCCTGATCAACCGACCCTTGTCGTGGCCTGGGTCGGGATAACTGGCACGCATCCGCGCACAAACGGCGCCCGTTTTTTCGCCGGCGGGCACCGGCACTGAGCATCGTCGCCGAGGCGGATGACCCCTGCAGCCTGCAGCAGGTCGCACGGGTCATCCGTCTCGGGAACCTTGGACATCCGGAACAGTGATGCAGCGTAATGAAAGAGGCTCCGAACTCAACGAGTCTGGCCGAGCTGCCCGGAGCGAATCGGCCTGGGGTCGCCAAATGGCGAGGGGCCTGTTCACTACACCAGTGACGGCCCCTAGCGTCAAGCAGTCAGGAATGCTTCGGCTTGGCAGACGCCGCGCTGGCCTTCACTGGCTTGGTGCCCTTGCAGTCCGGGTAGCGCACACAGGACCAGAAGTTACCGGTGCGGCCTTTGCGCTGGCGCATGGGGCTTCGGCACACCGGGCAGGCCGGACCTTTCGAACGGGGTAGCTGCAGGTTCAACGAGGCCTGGCTGCGCACCACCTGGGTGAGCCAGGCCGACTGCTTGGCGAGAAACGCCTCGATACTCAGCTGCCCTGTCTCGATCCGTGCCAGTGCCTGTTCCCACACCGCGGTCATCACCGGGTCAGCCACCACACGCGGAACGGCCTCGATCAACGTGTGGGCGGCGGCAGAGGCCGCCAGGCTGCGCTTTTTCTTGGTCAAGTAGCCGTGATCGATCAGGCCCTGGATGATCGCGGCGCGGGTGGCCTCGGTGCCGATGCCAATGCTGTCTTTCAACGTTTGCTTCAGGCGCACGTCGGCCACCTGGTTGGCGATGGTTTTCATCGCCTTGACCAGTGTGCCTTCGGTGTAGGGTTTGGGCGGCTGGGTGCGCTGCGTGTTGACCTTGGCGTCGCGCACACCAACCGACGCACCTTCCTGCAAGGTGGGGAGCCGCTGCGTTTGCTCGGTCGGCTCGCTGGCGTCGGCTTCGTCGATCACGGCCTTCCAGCCACGTCCCTGGATCTGCTTGCCGCGGGCCACCAGCTGATCGGCCTGGCTGCGCAACTGCACCAGGGTCTTCAGGTATTCGTGGTGAGGCAGAAACTGCGCCAGGTAGCGGGCGCGGATCAGGGTGTACACGGCGCGCTCCCGCTCGGACAATTGATCCAGCGGGATCATCACGGCGGTGGGGATGATGCCGTGGTGGGCGGTGACTTTGCTGCTGTTCCAGGCGCGGGAACGTCGTGTCCGATCAAGCTCTTTGCAGCGCTGGCCAAGCGGCGGGTCGGCCGCGGCCAGGGCATGCAGCACACGCGGCACTTCGTCCAGCATGCTCTCTGGCAGGTAGCCACAGTCGCTGCGGGGGTAGGTGGTGGCCTTGTGGGTTTCGTACAGCGCCTGCGCCACACTGAGGGTTTCCTGCGCGCCCAGGCCGAGTTTGGCCGAGCAGACCTCCTGCAGCGTGCCCAAGTCGAACGGCAAGGGCGGCCCCTCCGTCACGCGTTCAACGTCGACCCGCTCGACTTGTACTGACCGCGCAGCTGCCAGGCGCCGGGCAGCCTGCTGGGCCGCCACCTGATCAACGCAGCGACCGGTATCATCGCAGTGTGCAGCGGGTGGTTGCCAGCGTGCCTCAAATTCAACCCCGTCAGCGTGCAGTACAACGAACACGGTCCAGAATGGCAGGGCGACAAAGCTGGTGATGGCGCGATCACGTTCGACCACCAGGCGCAGCGTCGGCGTCTGCACGCGGCCCACCGGTAGCGTACCGTCGAAGCCGGCGCGGCGACCGAGCAGGGTGAACAGCCGACTGAGGTTGATGCCGACCAGCCAATCGGCATGCGACCGGGCAAGGGCGCAGTGGTACAGCGGCAGGGTTTGCTCGCCCGGACGCAACGCCGTCAGGGCCCGGCGGATCGAGGCCTCGTCGAGGGCGGACAGCCACAAACGCAGGACCGGCCCTTGGTAATCGCAGCGTTCGAGGATTTCCCGGGCAATCATCTCGCCCTCGCGGTCGGCATCGGTGGCAATCACCACCTCGGCGCAGGCCTGCAGCAGCCGGCTGATGGCCTTCAGCTGCGCGGCGACCTTGGGCTTCACCACCAGTTGCCAGTGCTGCGGGATGATCGGCAGGTGCTCCAGCGACCAGCGCTTGAACTGGTCGCCATAAATTTCCGGTGGCGCGGTCTCCAGCAGATGACCCACGCACCAGGTCACGGTCACTCCCGTGCCCTGCAGGCAGCCTTCGCCGCGACGATGAGCCTGCAGCACCCGGGCAATGTCGCGGGCTTGGGACGGTTTCTCGCAGATGTAGAGGCGCATGGCATGGCCCTCTCGGACAGGTACCGACAGGGTGGTCGCGTGGCAGGGGAGCGCTAGGGAAAAGCTGAATTGGTCGAGATCATATCGGTGTAGCCGCCATCACCGAACGACTTACCGTTGCGCGAGGTGCGCGGTCACGGTCTGCAGAAGGTCCAAGGCAAATTGCTTGTCCGTCTCGCCAAGGTCCTTGATCAGCGAGGCAATCTTTTGCCCCTGGTCCTGTGGCCGAGGACTGATGGCCAGCAGCAGCTCATCGGCCGGACAGCCATACATATCCGCCAACTGTAGCAGCTTGGGCACGGTCAGCTCGACCTTGCCACGCTCCATGCGCGACACTGCTTCGGTGCCGATCTCCAGGTGTTCACCGACCTGCGCCTGGGTAAAGCCCTGGGCACGGCGGTACTTGGCCAACTGGCGGCCGATGTGTTGTGGGCTAGGCTCTTTGACTGGCAACGGGGCAGCTCTCCAATTCAACCCGTATGGTTGACCAGCCACCCAAAAATATGAACGCCTTGAAAGGTTGACTAGCAACGCTAGAGGGCGTATCACATGATGAGAGTTTGGGGACCTGCCCATCACGCGGAGGGAGCGACTTGTACGAATCTGAACAGCATGAAGCGGATGCGTTAGCGATCAAGGCCTGCGATTTGTTCATGGCCACCTATCAGGAACCTGACAATCAGGCTGCGCGCGACAAATTGATGGAGTGGGCCAAGGAAGCGCCGGCGCACTGGCGGGCGTTCCTTGCCCTGGACCAGTACCTGGCGGAAGTCAAAGGGTTGATCGAGGGGGACGACCTGCAGGGCGTCGCCCGCCGCGTGGGGCGCAGCGACTGAGCGGTATCGCGCTGAAGGGCCCGCTTCCACTGACGTCCATCCGCTCAGGTCGACTTGCGGGTGGTTTTCTTGCCGGCCGGCTTGCGGCTGCTGCCCCCATTGTCACTGGCCTTTTCGCGCATGGATACGCCGGCCAGACGATGCGGCAGGATGCCGATGTGCCGCGCCTCGACCTTGAATGTCACCCGGGCATTGTCCTCGCTGTCTTCCCACTCATCCTTGACCGTTCGGCCCATGACCAAGACGCGCATGCCTTTCTGGTACAAGGTGCTCCAGTGCTCGGCATCGCGGTGCCAGAGCTCGACCGGGGCCCAGTAGCCGCCGCGATCTTCGTAGCCGCCCTCGCGTGGTACTGGGTTGTCGAAATACACATTCAGCCGCAGCAACCGCTTTGGCTCGTCCGGGTTGCTGTTGAACTCCTGAAACTCAGGCGGACTGCCGATGTTGCCTTCGCCAACAAAGAACGTGCTCATGGGTGTTTCTCCTCGGTGGTGAAATCGGAAAGGACGTCGTCGGCATAGCCGAGCTTGATGGCGCCGATGAATACCTGGCGATAGAGCGAGTTCAGGCTGCTCATCTGCAGGTTGAGGACGATCCGGTTGGCCTCCAGCTGGTACAGCGCCTGGCGCAACTCCGGCTGAAGCAACGGATGCTCCATCGCCGCTTCCCAGACCTCCACGCCCATGCGCTTGAAGTCCGGGCTGCGCCAGCGGAGGAAGCAGGCGCCCTGGGAGCTGTGCTGGACGCTCAGTCGCAACTCGAGCAACGAGAAGGGTGGCTGCGCCATGATCGCCAGCATCGCGCCCATCAGGGTCTCGAGTTCGCCGCGCAGCTGTTTGATTGTCTCGGCGAACTGGAACAGCTCCCCCTTACCCTTAAAAGGCTTTAAAAGGCCTTTTAGAGAGGCACTTTGTTCAAACTCGCGATAGGCCTCCGATGACAAGCAATGGGCGATCGCTTCGGCCAGAGTCATGCTTCACCGCCTTCGGCTGGGGCGCCGGGCGAGGGCTCCACGCCGGTCTCCAGTGGATCGACCTCGACGGTCAACGGTGCTTTTGTTGCGCGGACGATGGGCGGCGCGAATTGCGAGCGCCGCGTGCCTTCGAGAATGTCTTGCGGTGGGATGCCGAACTTGTCGATGGCTTCGCGAGCGCGGGCGTTGTTGGCGGCCATGTCATCTCGGCTGACCCCAGCGAGCCGGTACAGCTGCGCCATGCTGAACAGGCTGCGCAGCAGGTGAGCGCCACGATCGATCCAATGCTCCATGTCGACCCGGCCAATCAGCGCAGTGTGGTGGGCCAGCAGGATCCGGCGCACCAGGCTATCGTAGTCGGTCAGCAGGTAGACTGCGAGAAACCCCAACTGGCTGCCGATGAACAGTGGCAGGGTGACAGGGTGGATGTTCAGGTTGTCGCCGATGCTGACCTGGGACGGTAGGTCGCGCTCGACCAGTTTGACTTGCTCGGTCAACGCCAGCAGCTCGGCCTTGACCTGCAGCACCTTGTCTTCCAATTGCAACATGAACCAGTCGGCGAAGGGGTCGTCCTGACTGCTCGCCTGCTTGAGCAGGTTGGTGACGCTGATGTAGCCCGCCATGCCCATGATCCCGAACACGCCTTCGCGTCCGGCACGGCCCTGCCACAGACGTGCCGCATGATGCGTGTGCAGGGTGAGGGTGATGCTGCTGCGCAGTGAGCCCAGGTTGAGCTGGTAGTGGTCGGCCATTGCCAGATCCTCGCCGTCGGAATGACGCCGACGATCTGCGCTCTAGGGCGACCTGACAGTGATCAATATGAAGGCGATGGGCTCACATTGCTTGGGGTCTCAATGGTCTTGACACTGATGCCACTGTGATCAAATCCACTGAGTGCCAACGCAGCCAAGGGATACGTTCTGCCTCGGCCACTGCTCCGATCTGTCACCTAACCCTACCTATCGCACCCCTCGAGCGATTGTGTCTGGCTAGAAGACGTCACTGGACTGATGCCACTGTGATCAAATCCATTGAGGGCCGCTGAACGTTGGAGACCTGGAAGACTCAACGCGCTGTTACGTTGTCCCGTTGACGACACCGCAGCGAAGCTTGAGCTGCTCCAGGTACGCCTTGGCCAGCGGCGAGGCCACCCGGCTTCCGGATTCCCGTGAGCGCTCATCAGCCGGCTCAGGCGGGCGAATGCGCTTGCGCGGTGCTGGTGGTACATCTCTTCGTGCGGCCCAAAGCGTGAATTCGCCCTGGCAGGCTCGCTTGATCAGCCCCAACAAGTAGGCAATGGGTTTGCGGATGTCGCCGCGGCTGCAGCGAACGGCTGCTTCATTGATCACCGCTTGTCGCTGTTCGGGCTCGAGCTGGCGCAGCGCCTGGACTGCCCGACGCTGTTCGGTCGGACTCAGCTGCAGACCCTCTGGCCAATCGGCGCTGCCATCGGCCGAGGTGGGCGGTACTGTACTTTTTTTGCTTTTTTTTGTACGGTACGGTCGAGCGTTGAATTCCGAACGGCAGCCGTAGCCGGGACATCTACGCTGGGTTCGGAATCGGTCGAGGACGGTGCGGCAGACCGAACGCAGTGCGCCTCGCCTAGTTCGGAATGCTCGACATGGCTGTCGGCCTGCAGCGGCAAGACCTGTTGAGCGCCTGTTGCGGGGAGCGAAGCCATCATGGTTAAGGCCTCTTCAGCCACCTCCGGATCCGCCCGCAGTTCCTGGAGGAGGTGTTGAGCGAGATCGCGCACGCCTTTGGTGGCATGGGACAGGTTTTGGCTGATCAGGGGCAGGTAGCCGGCATCTTGGCCGATGGCTTGTGCGGGTGACAGCGGCGCGTCGTGCAGCACGTAGACACAGCCGCGCAGGCAACCCTGCTCATCGCGATAACGTTCGCTCAGGCTGAGCCAGCGGGTGGCACGCAGCACGTTCAGCGCGCGGGCGATGGTCTCGCGGGAAGCCCGCGCGCCACAGGGGCTGGTCGCCAGATAGGGCTGCAGGTCCTGATAACGTGGGGTACGCATTTGCCGCTCGGTGATCAACCAGCGCAGCACCAACCAGAGATTGCGCTCCACGGGCGTGAGCCGGCGATCCTGCAGCAATCCCTGCGGTAGCGGTTCGGTGCTGCCGTGGTAGACGAAGCCCGGCCCCTCGGCCAACGCACGGGCGGCCCTGGCTTGTTCGGCCTGCTCCAGACAGCGCTTGAGCGTGACCATGCTCTGGCGCACCACGTCAGCCCAGTCCACGGAGTAGAAATTCAGCATGGGATACCTCCGTACAGCTCGATCTGCTGCCAGATCAGGGTCAGGCTGATCTGTTGTTCCTCGGCCAGCATCATCATCGCGTCCAGTGGCTCGCTGTCCGGATCTTCAGTTCGCAACTGGCGCCAACGGTTCCACACGGCATGTTCCTGGGCTTCGCTGAGCTGGACAGGGCGACCTCGATGGGTCTCGATCTTCAGGATTCGCCGACGCAACGCCGTGTCGGAGTGGTCGAGGCCGAAGCAGCGGTACATGATGTTCGAACTCGCCCCCAACTTCAGGGCGCGGTTGATCAGCCGCTCGTTCAGCTCGTCGCGTTCGGCCTGGGCGATCAGGCGCCGCAGCACCGTGGTGTCGACCTTGATTTCGACCCAGGCAATCGTGGAGTGCGCCAGGTGGGACAAGGTCGTAGGCGCCAGCGACTGCAGCACCTCGATGTCCTCGTCGCCGAGGCCCAAGGCCTTGCAGCGTTGCAGCCGACCATGGCGCAGCTCATGCAGGACCTGGTTCAACATGGCGTGGTTCAGCAGATTGAACGACGTGCTCATGCGGCACCTCCGGGTGTCAGCGGGTGGACGACAGCGTGAGTTCGATCAGGCGTCGAGAGAGCCGGATAAGTGAAAACAGTTGCGCCAGTTGAGGATCGGGGAGCCGCTCAATCCCGATCGCGAGCGCTGGGCGCTCGATCAGCGGCAGGTCGTAGACACCCAGCAGCAGTTGACCAAACAGCGCTGCCGGGAGCTGCTGACGTTGCTCCCAAGCAACGTCGTCTTGCACGCGCAGCAGCGCGCCCAACAGCAGTTGAATCCCGGTGCGGTGGGGTGTCGAAGGCGCTGCTGTATCGGGCGCCAATGAGAAACCGAGGCCTTCCTCCGTGGCGCAGACCATGTGTGGTGCATTGGCGTAGCCGGCCAGTTCGCTGGCCAGCTGCGCGCACGCCTGGCGCAGTCGCACCAGATCTTCCAGAGCCGGCGGAATCGGCCAGATCGTATCCAGTGAGCCGGGCGAGGACTGAAGCCCAGCATTGCCGAGATTGGCAGACTGAGCGGGCGGTGGCGCAGTTGGAGTGCGTACCTGTTCACGGGTGACGGCAGGAGGCTGCTTCAGGTCTGCCTGTTCGGGTTGCCTATCAGCAGGTTGCGGAGGGCAGACCAGCTCCGGTGAGTGGAGCCCCGTGGGGGCTTCAGGCTCACTACCGGAAGTGGTATCGGTGTCTTGGCCCACGCCCTGCGGCGAGGGCAGGGACCGGTCGGGCGTCAGTGGCTGACGTGATGCCTGGCCGCTATCCTGGAACAGCTCCAACGCCAGCAGGCGTGGTGACTGGTCCAAGGATTTCGCCATGTGCGCGAGCAGTTCGTCCTGCAGCTCGGCGGTGTCCAGCTCGGCGGCTGTGCAGTCGAACGTAGACAGCACCTCCAACCACAACGCGGTGAAATCCAACCGTGTCGCAACGTACCGATTCCACACCGATTCGGCACGTCGACGCAGGTTAAGGGTCCGCTCGATCGAAGGTCTGCCTAAGCCGGCGTACAAGGTTTGCGGGATCGCCGGCAGCAGGTGCTCCAGGGTGTCCAGCATCCGGCTGATGTGCGATTGCGAGATTGGGTAGCCGCCGGCCGATAGTTGCGCCGCCAGTTCACGTTGACTCAGGCTACCACCGTCTACCAGAAGCATGTCGCGGAACTTGGCCACGGCCAGGGCCCGCTCGATGAAAGTCAGTTGGCCGTGCAGGTCACTTTCGGCCAGATGGCCCAGCAGCGTATGGAGCTCCGACTGCCAGGGGCGAAACAGGCAATGGATGCGGAAAAAACGGTCGTCACGGGTTTCTTGCCACAGTTCGCCGAGGATACTCAGCCGTGTATTGCCGCCATTTCGGATGATGAACTGCGGCTCGCCGGGCCGGCGCGTGATAGAGGGGGGCTGGTCCAGGCCGCGGTCGCGGATGGAGGCCTTCAGTTCCTCGTACAGCGGATTACGGATGAAGCGTGGATTGTGCTCGTAGGGCCGCAGCTGCTCGAGGGTCACCACCATCGGCGTGTCGCAGTCGGGATCGGTGGGCGATACCTGTGTTGCCCGCTGTGGGAAGTGCCCGTGCTGGAGCTTACGCGTGATGTCGTCGGAGGTTGGTGGTTTCATGGGTTTGCCCCTGATCTGTCAGTGCAGGCGCCCCCGCCCTGGCCTTCCCAGTTGTCTGCGTGGGTGGGGCAGCGGGGGGAAGGGCAGGGCACTAGGCGGGTCGGCCGGTGACGCATTCCTCTGAGGCAATGCTGTCGGGATAAGAGCGCGCACGGCCCCTGGGCTGGGCCAGTCGCTGCTCCCACTCCGGGAACAGTTCATTGGCCAGTGCCCGCATGACATCGGCCGCGCAGCGACTGCGCGATCGAGGGGCGGCTTTCGACTCGATCCGGTGCACCGGCAATCCCAATGACGCGGCATTGAGGTACGCGACGCGATCGGGAATCACCGTTTTACAGACGCTGACATGCGGGTCGGCGGCAAAGGTGTTGCGCAGGCTCTGCATGATCAGGCAGGTATCGCGCCGGTTGGCGTTCACCTGATTGAGAAGCAGTTTCACCGGGGGCAAGTACACGCCGAGGTAGCGGTAGGGTTCCAGCTCTTCGAACAGGCCGAGCGTGCCGCGGCGCAGTTCGCGTGCCGCGAGCATTTCCGGTGGCAACGGGCATAGCGCACAATCGGAGGCGAGGATGGCCATTTCCACCACCACGCTGCGCGCGCCCTGGGTGTCGACGATCAGCACATCGTACTGATCGGCAAATGCGGGTAGCAGGTTGCGCAGGCGCAGTCGGCCATCGGTCGCGTGCAGCAGTACGGTGCCCAGGTGGCCCGCGCGGTCGTTGGAAACGATCAGTTCAAGCCGCGGGATGGTGGTGACGGAAATGATCTGCTCGGCAACCGTGAGCCGCTGCGAGATCAGTTCGTAACTGCCCGCTTCACGTGACTTGCACAGAGCGTAGTAGCTGGACAACGTCGGTTGACTGTCTAGGTCGAGCAGCAGCACCTTCAAGCCCGCGTCGGCAAGCAGGCCGCCGAGGTTGGCGGCAACCGTGGTCTTGCCGGCCCCGCCCTTGGTCGAGATCAGCGAAAGGACTTTCATGGCACTACTCCCGAACAGACAGGCGATCCTGAACCCACTGCTCAATCTCCAGCGAGTCCCAACCGACCGCGCGCGTGCCGATGCGCCGGCATTGCGGGAATAGTCCGGCCTTCATCAAGTTGTAGATGTGCGAGCGTTTGAAGCCGGTTTTTTGTTCCACCTCATCGCGGCGCATGATGTGGCGATCGGCGGAAGCTGGGGCAGGGCTGGCCGGTTCCATGGTGTCACTCCTTAGCGCCATGTGGCGCGCAGTGGGATGTGACAGTCAGTGAAGGTCCGTGGGGGTGAAAAATCATTGCCAGGCAATGGCCGCCATTGCCTGGCTATTCGGAGTTAGGCCTGCTCCGCTTGGGCCAAATGGCGGCGAGCCAACGCAAATTTCCGATCAAGGGTGTGTTTGCTCAAACCATGTAGGCCGGGAAATTGAGACAAAATAGCCTAGACTACCGCAGTCTGATTTTTATAGATCGACTGCACTAGGCCGGATTTCGACTTGCCTACGGTGATTGCCAGTAGGGCGCCGATGATCGTGTAGTGGACGCTGGCGGAGGCTTCAGGGGCTGGCTCCGCTGCATCAAGCTGCGCCGTTAGCTCGTTTTCATGGCGCTTGTAGACCGTCATCTCTTCGACAACAGAATCGTAGGCCTGATGCATTTTCTCAAACTCACGCGCGTAGAAGTCCCGTTCAGCTTGCACAGCCAAAAAGGCGTTCAAACTCACGCATTCGAGGTGGTCGATATTTTTGGGGAACAGGAATTCGGGTTTTTCCTCCGGATGGTTTAGCGCAAACCAGGCCCGCAGATCCGGACGGCGTGTGGACCAATACACTCGCTCGGCGTGGTCGTTGAGCGTAATGGGCCCGCCGAGGAACGTTGCCGGTAGCTCACCCGAGGCAATGGCGTCGTAGATGCGCTCCACATAGAAGTAGAGACAGGGCCACTGCGGAAAATGCTTGAGTAGCTCACCTGAGTGGGCTATTTCGACCTGTAAGATCTCTGCGGTGTGATCGGCCAGATCGCACCAAAGAATTGCCGCATCGATGGGGTGATAGCAGCTTTTGATCGCGTCCATGGAGAACAGCCTCCAGCTGAAGTCGTCCTAATCGCCGATGGGATCATTATTTTGAATCTCATTCGAGCGAGCTAGACTCCGAAAGCAGTTTCGGATCCAATAACGTGACAAAGTATTTTCATTATAGTTCGCCGTAACTCTTCAGGCTGCGACGAGTTTTGACGTAGATCAGTGGGGATTGTGGTTCGGTCGCAGTGCCCGACCACCTTCTGATTGAAGCGCTTTAGGGCGGCCTGCATCGTCGAGCTCGACTTGTATCAGCAACCCCCTCAGTTGCTCCATAGCCGGTGTGGCCTGGCTACCTCTGCGTGTTACCAACTCGTAGGGGTCGCTTACGGACTTGATGGCCAAGGGCAAGATGCATACGCGGTTGTGCTGGACGCACTGCTTGGCCACATCGATTGACACAAGCGCAACGAATTCGGGCTGGTTCTGCAGCAGTGACAGCGTTGCCAGAATCGACGTGGTCTCCACCAGGTGCAGAGGGAAGCGGATGCCCGCATCATGGAACTCTCGCTCAAGCTGCACCCGCATAGGCATGTTGGCCCGGTAGACGATCCACCGACTTTCAGCCAACTCCTCCAAGCGAAGTGCTCCAGCGGCCTGGAGGGGGTGGTCGATGTTGGCGATGACCGCCAGAGTCTCGTCCTGAACAAACGCACTCGAGAAAAGATGCGGCGAACTGCTCACACTCGTCCGGCACAGGGCCATGTCCAGACGCCCGCTCTCGATCTGGGTTAAGAGCGATTGGCTGGTGTCCTCAATGATCTCGAATGACATTTCCGGCTGTATAGCAGTCAGCTGGGAGACCGCCTTCATCAACAGCGGCACTGCCCCCATGATCGCCCCCACCGCAAGGCGTCCCCCGACCCCTCTCAGGATCGCATCCAAATCGTGCCGCAGGTTCGAGATATCAGTCTGCACCACCCTGGCGTACCTGATGGCGCAATAGCCGGCAGCCGTTGGTTCAAGCCCACGGTTGTTGCGATTAAAAAGCGTCGTACCAAAAGTCGTCTCGATCTCCTGAAGGGCCTTGCTTGCCCCAGGTTGTGTCAGCCCCACGCTATTTGCGGCTCCGAGAAGAGAGCGGTGCTCGTCCAGCTCGATGAGCAATCGCAGGTGTCTAGCGTGGAGCCTGGACATGATCGAGTTGAGGGACGGGGTCATTTGGTATGAATCCTAGTTATACCTGTATGGATTGTTCTCAATACCACGGCTGAATTCAGATTTCTATACTGGCGCGGCACGATGTCGCACTCGGTGCGGCGGATTGGCCTGAGATCGGCCCAAAATAACAAAGCCAGTAGGCTCGAGGAGACCCCATGTCCCTGATCAATTACATCACCCAGATCCAGTTTGAAGTCGGAGCTATTTCGCTCCTGCCTGCAGAGTGTCAGCGCATTGGTATTACCCGCCCTTTGATCGTCACTGACCGTGGTGTCCGTGCGGCAGGTATCGTCGATGTAGCTCTGAGCAAATTCACCGACTCCACTGTTCAGCTGCCGATCTATGACGGCACGCCACCCAACCCAAACGAAAATGCTGTTCGTGAAGCAGTGGCCATGTTCAAGGAATGCGGTTGCGACGGCATCATCGCCATCGGCGGCGGTTCCGCTATTGACCTTGCCAAAGGTGTAGCCGTATGCGCCAAGCACGAAGGCCCGCTGAAAAGCTTCGCTGTCATCGAAGGTGGCCTGGCTCGCATCACTCCAGCAACGGCCCCTGTGATCGCAGTGCCGACCACTGCCGGCACCGGCAGCGAAGTTGGTCGTGGCGCCATTCTCATCTTGGACGATGGCCGTAAGGTTGGCGTGATCTCCCCCCACGTTGTTCCAAAATCTGCAATCTGTGACCCGGAACTGACTCTTGGCCTGCCTGCAGTTTTGACTGCTGCTACCGGGATGGATGCGATTGCCCACTGCCTCGAAACCTTCATGGCTCCGTCGTTCAACCCACCTGCGGACGGTATTGCATTGGACGGCCTGTGGCGTGCCTGGCGCTTCATCGAAACCGCTACCCAAGATCCGAAAAATCTGGAAGGTCGCACCAACATGATGAGTGCTTCCCTGCAAGGCGCTCTCGCGTTCCAGAAAGGTCTGGGTTGCGTTCATAGCCTGAGCCACTCGCTGGGCGGCATCAATCCTCGCCTGCACCACGGCACTCTCAACGCAATCTTCCTGCCGGCTGTGATCCAGTTCAACCGCAAGGCAGCGACCATGGTCAACGAGCACAAGACAGCGCGTATTGCTCAAGCGATGGGGTTGGCTGACGAAAGCCAAATCGAAGATGCGATCCGGGACATGACCCGAGCACTCGGCCTGCCAACCGGCCTGCGGGAGCTGGAAGTCACTGAAGACATGTTCCCCAAAATCATCAAAGGCGCTCTCGCAGATCACAGCCATCGCACAAACCCGCGTGAAGCTTCTGCAGAGGATTACCAGTGGATTCTCGAGGCCTCCATGTAAGCCTCGAAATCCTGCCCTCATCCAATAACAAGAAAGTGAACGCCTATGAACACCAAATATGCGGAAGCGGAGCTCAACCGTAAGCCTGAAACGGTGGCGAGCTCAAACCCCTTCAAGAAGTACCAGGTCATCACCGTCAGCCTGCTGCTGGTGATCGGCATCATCAACTATGTGGATCGGAGCGCTCTGTCGATTGCAAACACCTCTATCCAGCGGGATATGGGGATTACGCCTTCCCAGATGGGCATCCTCCTGTCAGCGTTCTCGTTGGCATATGCCCTGGCTCAGCTTCCACTGGGTGTGATCATTGATCGCCTGGGCAGCAAGATTTCACTGGGCGCAGCGCTTCTTGGCTGGTCTGTTGCTCAAACTGCTTCTGGCTTGATCAACACATTCTCTGCGTTCATCGGTTTGCGGATCGTGCTGGGTATCGGTGAAGCACCAATGTTTCCTTCAGCTGCTAAGGCACTTTCAGAGTGGTTCGAAGCTGAGAAGCGTGGGACGCCCACTGGGATCGTGTTGTCGTCGACATGCATAGGGCCTTGCATCGCGCCACCACTCTTGACCCTGCTGATGGTCAATTGGGGATGGCGTGGCATGTTCATTGCCACCGGCGTTTTTGGAATCTTGATCGCTGCCTGCTGGTTCGCCTTCTACAAGAGCAAAGAGCGTTTTTTGGCTGAGCTTCCTGCAGAGGAACGCGAACGTCTACTGGCTACGCAAGCACAGAGGCAGGCAGCAATTACAGCAAGGCCCAGCGTGAAAGCTCAGTTGAGCGCGTGGGCTGAGCTGTTCCAGCACAAAAGCACTTGGGGTGCAGTCCTGGGGTTCATGGGCGTGATCTACATGCTATGGCTGCACCTCACCTGGTTGCCAGGTTATTTCGAGCGTGAGCACGGTCTCAGCCTGTATCAAACTGCCTGGATCGTTTCCTTGGCCTATGTATTTGGCGCCTTGGGCACCATCGTCGCTGGCCGTTTCTGTGACCGACTGGTGAAGAATGGGGCCACCGTACTGGGTAGCCGGAAGCTCGTAGTTGTCTGCGCACTGTTCTCAGCTGCTGCATTCACCATCCCTCTGTCGTTCGGCAGTGGCTTCATCCTCAGCGTGGTGTTGCTGTGCGGTGCATTGTTCAGCGTCAACATGGCCAGCTCAACTGCTTGGATGATCGCTAACACAGTCGTGGATAGTCGACGGGTTGCTTCCTTCGGCTCTATCCAGAACTTCGGCGGTTACCTGGCGGGATCGGTGGCACCCATTGTCACTGGCTTCAGCATCCAGCAATCCGGCTCATTCGCTTCCGCATTTTTGATCAGTGCTGCCGTGGCATCGGTGGCAGCAATGGCTTACGTGCTTCTTCTGAAGCAGCCCATTTCCACTGACAAGTAACAAGTTTTCGGAGTAGATATATGCAACTCACAGGTGAACAACTAATCGGTTATCGAGCGGTGCGCGGCGAAGGCCGTGAACTCCTTGCGATCAATCCTAATAACCAACAGTCTATTCCAAGCCCTGTGTTCAACTGCGCAAGCGCAGCTCTGGTTAACGAGGCCTGCGAGCTGGCCGAACAGGCGTTCGACTCGTTCCGCTCCGCTGCACCTGAATTGCGTGCCCGTTTTCTCGAAGAGATTGCGGAAGGGATCGTAGGCCTGGGCTCTACATTGACTGAGCGTGCTCACCTCGAAACCGGGCTGCCCATGGCTCGACTTGAAGGCGAGCGGGGACGCACCGTCGGTCAGTTGCGGCTTTTCGCATCTGTTCTTCGCCAAGGCCGTTGGCAGGATGCGACACTCGACTCGGCTCTGCCAGATCGTCAGCCGCTTCCACGCCCGGACCTGCGCATGTGCAAAATTGCGCTGGGGCCTGTCACCGTCTTCGGTGCAAGTAATTTCCCGCTCGCTTTCTCTGTCGCAGGTGGCGATACCGCTTCCGCACTGGCCGCAGGTTGCCCTGTTGTCGTGAAAGCACACCGCGCTCACCTGGGAACCTCCGAGCTCGTAGGGCGAGTGATCCAGGAAGCTTCGAAGCGCCTTGAATTGCCTGAGGGAACGTTCTCGCTGATTGTCGGTGATGGCAACGATGTAGGACAGCAGTTGGTATCGCACCCGGCTATCAAAGCCGTAGGTTTCACCGGATCACGTAGCGGTGGCCTGGCATTGATGCGGGCAGCGGCAGCGCGGCCTGAACCCATCCCCGTCTACGCCGAAATGAGCAGCATCAACCCGGTATTCCTCCTGCCAGGTGCACTGTCTGCTCGGGCAGAGTCCATCGCCACCGGCTTCATCGACGCTCTGGTAATGGGCGCAGGCCAGTTCTGCACCAACCCAGGCATCGTGCTTGCAGTCGATGGCCCTGACCTGGAAGCCTTCCTGGACAAGGCCGGAGCTCATCTGGGCGACAAGGCTGCGCAAACCATGCTGACTCCTGGCATTCATTCTGCCTATTCGCAAGGGATTGATCGCATCACCAGTCAGTCCTGCGTTCAGGCCGTTGCTTCAGGCCAGCCTGATCTTGGAGCCACACAGGCACAGGGGCATCTCTATCAAACGACCTTCGAAAGCGTGGCAGCCAATGCACAGCTCTTGGAGGAGGTGTTTGGCCCGGCAGCTATCGTCATCCGTTGCCAGAACGTCAACGAAATGCTCGCGTTCGCCAAATCCATCGAGGGTCAGCTGACGGCGACACTTCATCTTGAAGATGAGGACTTGGCGATTGCTCAAGGTTTGGTGCAAGCCATGGAGAAGAAGGCTGGCCGCGTATTGGTCAACGGCTTCCCAACTGGCGTGGAGGTATGTGACTCCATGGTACACGGCGGTGCTTTCCCTGCTACCTCTGACAGCCGCACAACGTCGGTTGGTTCGACTGCAATCGACCGCTTCCTTCGTCCTGTTTGCTATCAAAATTTGCCAAATGTCCTCCTCCCTGAGGCATTGAAGCAAAACAACCCTTTGAATATCTGGCGCCTGGTAGACGGAAAAACCACTGCTCCGAAAGGCTAGAGCAACAAATGCCAGCAGCCACACGCAGCCGTGGCTGCTGGCATCCAATTGATCAAATGGCGGTTGCAGGAGCTGAGTGCAACACGGTCATTGAATTGAAGCTGGAGCATCATGCCGCATAACCATGGCCTTCTGCATCACCTCGCCCATAACCTCGATTGGGCATTTGAAGTCGAAGCGCTTACGCGGACGCATGTTCAGTTGCAGTGCGACCCCTTTCTGGATCAGCTATGTTGATGAGGGATTCATCCTTAACGAACATGCAGAAGCCGTGAAACGTGCCGCAGAACTCTGTTTTGAAATGGGTGCAAGAGCAACTGCCCAAGAATTAAACAAGATGAACTTCCCCAAGAAATATACTGAAAGCATTGTTGGGAAGGTTCTTCGACAGCCCGCAATTTACGGGTCTTTTATCGCTATGGAGTGGGACGAATCAGGTAAGCCGATTCAGGTCAAAAAAGAGATTAAAGGCTATTATCCGGCAGTAATTTCAGAGTCAGAGTTTTATAGAGTCGGCGCAAAATTGAGTGAGCGACAAGACCCAAAACTTGCAGGGCGGAAGGTCGCAGAATTCAAAAACATCTTACGAGGGATTGTTTTTTGTGCCTGTGGCTCGGGCTTCCGTTACCACGCACAAAAAAGAGAGTATGTTGACTTGGTGTGCTCGGCCTCATTGGCTGGGCGCTGCACGTATGCATCACCATGAAAAGGCGTCAGATATAGATATGCACGAATAGAGGAAATATTCCTTGCCTACCAATCTCTTATCCCATTTCACAGAATAATACCAAAGCCTAAGGATATTAAGTCGCTGGAAAATGAAAAGCAAGAGCTAGCTGGAAAAATTCTTCAACAGGAAAAATCGTTAGCAAGCAATTTCGACATTCTTACTAATACCTCGGAAACGGCCAAAAAATACATTCTAAGCAAAATTGAGGAAGTAGCTCACGACTTGGACCAGCTTAAAGCAAAGCATAATGAGATTAGCCTAAGAATTAGTTCGCTGCATCTGGCCAGTAAATCCATGCTTAACGTTATGGAAATTTACAAGCTCCTTTTGAACGAGCATGGGCGAATGCGAGTAAATAATTTCCTAATCGGTCAAAACGTAAGAATTACTATAACGCCTACTAAGAAAAACATTTCATCATGGATGTTCACTTGGCTGATGAGCACATTGACCGCATCAGTTTCACCCCGAATGGATACACTGCCGAAAAGAAGCCCCATCTCTAAATCGCTACCAGCCCTAAAACGCACCCAGTCAAAGATTGGGCACCTTTTAGGGCTAATATAAAATTTATTCATGTGCAAAATTCATCGCTTCACCCCTAGCTCTTTGCGATCTGACTTTTTCAGTAAGTTCGCTAATTGGCAATGCCTTGCTGAATAGCCATCCTTGAACAAGTGCATCAGGACAGAAATCAAGAATTGCTTTTTTCTGAGCTTCCGTCTCCACGCCCTCAAAAATTATTTTTGCGTTTAAAGCTTTTGCTATCTCATGAATCTTTTGCAGCACTACTGCTGCCGGAGAGTCTGTTCCAGCAGCTTTTGAGAACGACTTGTCAATTTTTATAATATCAACATTGAGCCCGGCCAGATAGGATAGACTTGAATATCCTGAGCCGAAATCGTCAATTAATACTTTATAACCAGAAGCTCGAATGGACTCAATTTTTTGTTCGACCTGGCTAATTTCAGCCGTTGCCCCTTCAAGAATTTCAATTGCAATCTGGCTAGCTGATACGCCGTGACTTCTTGCTGTATCTGATATGTGTCGAATTAGACCGCCATCCAGCAGGTCCTTGGTTTCAATGTTAAAACTCAAATATACTCCCGGATGGCAAGCCAGGCCTCTCGAACACTCTTCCAAAGCCCTATTAACAATCAGCTTGTTCAGCTTCTCTTGCAAACCAAGAGCTTCCGCTTTTTGGATGAAGACATTTGGAGGGACTGATCCGAATTTCTTATCGTGCCAGCGCGCCAAAACTTCGAACCCGGAAACCTTGCCGGTCTTGCCATGAACAATTGGCTGATATGTAGTTGATATTAGCCCATTTCTAATAGCGTATTTTAAACGATATGAAAGTGAGTTTCTAACTCTACGATATTGGTGGGCAGCATAGAAAGCCAACAAGCCCAAAGAACAGCCAATTAATGCGACAAACAGGAAAAGAGTAGGTTTGCTGGCCTTGAAAACATTTGCTTGAATGTTCGAGCTAACACAAATGTCGTATTTTTCAGAGCACACTCTTGCAGATGCGCTGCTTAGGATATTTCCTTGCTGAAAATCGCCGAACGTGCGCATGATGGTTTTGCCGTCACGAGAGACAATAAATGCATTTAATTCTGCTGGCGGTGATTCAAAAGGTGCAAATGCGGTGGGTGACGTAACCACAAATGAGTTTTCTTTTGCTGAAACATCAATTTTTATTGCGCCGGGAAAATAGCTTGAAGCTGCACTCCACAGCCTAACATTGTTTTTCGTAAGTCTACCCTCACCAGCCAACCTGAAAGCAGGGATTACGCCCCACATAGCGGAGCAAGTAATAGTGTTGTTTTTTATTCGCCCTGCATCTTTTACAAAGCGATATTCATATAAAACTCGTTTTAACGTGTCTAGGTCAGTTAGCCCGCAAGACTCGTCAGAGGTATTGTTTAGCTCATCAAGTGCAGCTGTAAGGTTTCCTGCGACCATTTCGGCATGATTGAGAATAACCTTAGCGTGGGACTCTATCCTGTTATCTGCACTAGCCAACCATAAAAGCTGTGTCACTCCAAATGAGAACAGCACTCCAACTGTCAGGCATCCAGCTAAATAGCACAGAGTGCTTTTTTCGAGCTTTTTCATGCGCACCGCACCACCCATGATTCCCTATTTCCGCCTTATGCCAGATCTCTGTGGGGTTGCATAGGGGCTATATGAGCATTTTCAACCATCACGCTATGCGTGACGGCGCTGGACAAATCCAGCGCCAAATGCTGGCCCTAACAAGTCAGGGCCAGCCGGACAAATCCGGCTAAAAACCAAAGCCTCGGACAAGTCCGAGGCGCTGGACAAATGTAAGGGATCCATCATCCCCACATTCCAAGCGTCCACCTGATTCACGATGCTGCGCTCCCGATTTCTTTCTGGAGCCAGCCCACCATGATGCGTCCCGACAGCAAAGTCGAAAAAGTCTACCTCTATCCCAAGTCCGTGGACTTTCGAAAGTCCATCGACGGGCTCACTGCCCTGGTCGAACTGGATATCAAAGTCGCCGTGTTCGACCCGGTACTTTTCGTCTTCCTCAATAAAGCCCGCAACCGCATTAAGGTGTTGTACTGGGAGCGCAACGGCTTCTGCCTTTGGCTCAAGCGCCTCGAAGCCGAGCGTTTCAAAACCTCCCCCGACGCCACCGACGAAGCTATCATTCTGACCGTCCAGGAACTGAATTGGCTACTCGACGGTTTCGATCTCTGGCGCAACCGTCCGCATCAGGTTTTGACACCCCGTTTCGTCGCTTGAGCCGGTATAATCCGGGCCATGATTTCAGTGCCCGATGACCTTCCTGACGACCCTGCCGCGCTCAAACAACTGCTTGCGCAGTTGTTGGCCGAGCGCACGGTCGATAAAGGCCAGATCGTCGATCTTAAAGAACAGGTCAAGCTGCTGCGCGACCGACTGTTCAATCGCAAGTCGAGCAAACCGTCGAGTCCAACACACCCCAACTGGCGTTGTTTAACGAACCTGAAAGCCAGTGGGTACCTGCCGCTGATGATGCCGACGAAGACGTTGTTGCCCCGACCGAGCCGCGTGGCAAACGCAAACCCCTGTCGGCTGACCTACCACGTATTGAAGTCATTCATGACTTGCCCGATCACGAACTGACTTGCGCCTGTGGTTGCCGCAAACACGTGATTGGCGAGCAAACCAGCGAACAGCTCGACATCGTGCCGATGCAGATCCGTGTGCTCAAACACGTACGCAAAGTCTATGGCTGCCGTGGTTGCGAAACTGCGCCGTTCACCGCTGGCAAGCCGGCGCAATTGATCGAAAAGAGCATGGCCAGTCCCAGCGTGCTGGCCATGTTGCTGACCACCAAGTACGTCGATGGCCTACCGTTGCACCGCTTCGAGACGGTGCTGAGCCGACATGGTATCGAGATTCCCCGGCAAACCCTGGCCCGCTGGGTCATCCAGTGCAGCGAACACGTTCAGCCATTGCTGAACCTGATGCGTGACCGCTTGCTGGAAAGCCCGGTGATCCATTGCGACGAAACTAGAGTGCAGGTGCTCAAAGAGCCGGATCGTGATCCGACCAGTCAATCCTGGATGTGGGTGCAGGCCAGTGGCCCGCCTGATCGACAAGTCGTGCTGTTCGATTACACCACCAGTCGCGCGCAGGAGGTGTCGCTGCGCCTGCTGGAGGGCTATCGCGGCTACGTGATGACCGATGATTACGCTGGCTACAACGCGTTGGCGCTACAGCCGGGTGTTGAACGACTGGCGTGCATGGCGCATGCCCGGCGTAAATTCGTCGAAACGCAGAAGGTGCAGCCCAAGGGCAAGACCGGTCGCGCCGATGTTGAGCTGACGATGATCAACAAACTGTATGGCATCGAACGCGACCTCAAGGATGCCAGCGATGAACATCGATTTATCGGTCGTCAGGAACGAAGCCTGCCGATCCTTGAGCAGTTGAAAAGTTGGCTCGACAAGACGCACTCGCAAGTGACACCGCAAAGCGTACTGGGCAAGGCGTTGCATTATCTGGCAAACAATTGGAACCGCCTGGAACGCTACGTCGAGGCGGGCCACCTGCCGATCGACAACAACCTGGCAGAGCGGGCCATAAAGCCGTTTGTGATCGGGCGCAAGGCTTGGCTGTTCAGTGACACGCCCAAGGGAGCCACGGCCAGCGCGCAGATCTACAGCTTGGTCGAAACCGCCAAGATCAACGGCCAAGAGTCCTATACGTGGCTGCGCCACGTACTTGAGCGACTGCCGCATGCGTCGTCAGTAGCAGACTACGAAGCGCTGCTGCCATGGAACTGTTCGCCAGAGATGCCACGGTAACCTTGGCTTCCACCTTGCGGTAGGTGGGGTTCATGGATCGGTTACAGACCTTCGCACCTTGGCGAGCCTCCGTGGTGGCGTTCAGGAAGGACAGCGCATGCTGTTCCTGTTCTGGTCACTCAATTTCATGGGTATGAGCTTCCAGGTCAACAGTATGAACTTTTGGGTTGAGGCCAAAGCCGTAGCAGAGAGGTTCTTCCCCAATGGTGATTGGGAAGAAGCGGCGCTTGGAACCGTGTTTGAGAAGGTCTGTCAGCATTGCAGAGGTGAGAAGGTCGAGTTTAATGGGGAAAGCTATAAGCCACTCTACACTCCCCGTAATTCAACGCTGATACGTGCTTTCAATATCACGCCGGAGGAACAACAACACATGATTACTATCATTGATCCAGTGGAAAGAGCACGCCGAGGAAAAGAAAGGAAAATATGGGAGCGCAGGCAGCGTGGAGCGAGTGAACAGAAGAATAGTGATGCCCGAACTAAGCCATGGGAAAAGTTAGGAATAGGCAAAACGACTTATTGCAAGCGTAAGAAGTTACAAAGGCAGCAAACTTGGGGGTTACAAGTAGGGTGAACTACTTCGTCCTGTTATCTAAGGGGATACTGCGGTGAGGGGGTTGTAAGTATTATTTGAATCTGCCTTTTAGACATGGTTTTGCTCTTGCAATTTCCAGCACCGAAAGACCATTAAATCATTGTCTTGCTCTTGATTTTTTAACTTTAAGTTTTACGATATAAAAACAACAATATTAGGCATTACATGACATTTAAAATCTACAATCTCACCCTTAACAAGGGACTAAAAAGCGAAATGCAGACCAGGCTGACTATAAAGCAGGGCTTTGATATTTATCGTATTGAAAATGATAGTTTTTGGGAGTGTTACGCTGGTGAATGGGAGCGTAAAAGTCTCTCTTATAGTGGTATAACCAATCAGTACTATCTTGGTGATCTCAAATTAGACCGTGTAAGTGCATGCCTCTTTTGCTATCAGGTTGATGATCTTCCTGCCCTTGCCGTAGTATTTGATAAATTTGTTCATGGTCGTCAGTTTAGTAATAACCTAAATACTCTTCAGCGTATGTAGTTCGGTGGTGAAAACGAAGAATCTACTCTCAGTTTCAAAAAGCATGAGTTTTCGTTGAATAAATTGGTAGAATGGCATTGGGATAATCATAGGAGGTCGAATATAACAATAGGTAAGGTTTTGGTTACGCCTAAACTACTGGCTGATTTTCAGCAGTCCCTGCTACGAACTGAACAGCAAATAGAAATCCCACCAGAAATGGCCCGAGGGATGTTCTACACTGGAGAGGATGATGCTTTTGCCTTTGGTTAAACAACCCCGTAAGGGGAGCATCTTGGCGAATCCTTCTCCCTCCTAATCCAATAATTTTGCTTAGACCGAGAAAACTTCTCTTCTAAGGTCAATCACCTTTTGGATTTTCTCCCGATAGGTTTTCCAGATGGGTATATCAAAGGATATGCTTTGTTCAACAATCAGGCGTGCATGAGCTTTGCAATGCCCATCAAGAAATCGCCATGCATCCATTTTAATGCTCAAATCGTCTTGATTAAATATTGCAGGATTGAAAGAAAGGAAAAACTCTAAGACTTTAACCCCTTCGATTCGGTCGGATAGAATTATCTTTTCTAATTCACGAATTGAATTATTGATCTGAATGACTGCGCCTTCATAATCCTTTGCTTTATCCATTGCCACGCACTCCTCTTTTCCCAAGCATATACACAACCTACAAGGCTGTCAATTTATTTGCCATCGCACGAAAGTCTTGGTGAGACAAAAGTTGGAATTTAACTATATCAGGGATAATAGCCCGTGAGGGAACATCTTGGCAAAGGCTGTTCACATATGCACTTAAAATTTTGCTCTGGAATGCGCCATTGGTATTCCAACCAACACGGCGCAAAGCGCGTATCATTTTGGATTGCGCATTCGAATGTGATTCCCTCTGACCAGAGCCTCACATTTTAGTTGGTAAATCTCTCCGACTCGAAAAGCATAAAAGTCTTGTGATTCTACCGGGACAATTTTCTTTTCTATCCTATGGTCTTCATCGTCGAGATCCATAGTGGTGACTAACGCCAAGCAGACAATTCCCTCATAATCGTTTGGGTCATTTCCACTGTCCAAGTCGAAATACCAGTCCTGAACCGATGAAATGCTATGGATTTCGATAATTTTCTGTCGCATCCTTTGCTTCCTGCTTTTGGTGTTTCACGACACTAAAAATAATTCTTTACCCAAGGCAATAATACTTTGGTCTAATAAAAACCGCCTTGCTAGGCGGTTTGGTCAAGAGCTTTAAGGTGTTGTGCTGCCATTTGCGTTATCTCTACTGAATTTCAGCGCAATAACTCCGCTTCCGTTCGTCCCGCAATAAGTTGATACGTCTGATATTTTATAACAGTCATTGTATTTCACAGTTCCTACGCTATCCCATCCTACTGCTTTTTGAGATTTCACGATGTTCGCACAAACCTCTACCTGCTTCAGATGTGAAACGACTAGCGAGCACCGATACTCGCACCAGCAGATTAAGATTGCGGGCTCGCTGGATGTGATTTCAGGTGGCAAGCCTTGATTCGACTTCCTATCCAGTCACACAGGATCATTCGCACCGAAAGCAGCAGGCTTTCAGTAGATCGCACCGTACTGACTGATCACCACGCCTGAGGTTGTATTCAAATGTTTGGGTTTCTGCACTGCGCATTCAGCCAGTCGATAAACACCCGCAAGCGTGGCGTTAGACGTCGATGGTGGGGGTAGAGGATGGTGATGGGTAAATCCGGCGGTCGATGCTGGGGCAGTACTTCGATCAAGCTCCCGTGTTCCAGTTGACGGGCGACATGGTAATAAGGGACTTGGACGAGGCCGAAGTTAGCCTCGCAGGCAGCCACATAAGATTCTCCATTGTTGACCGCCAGGCTGGCTGGCAGGGTGCGAAGCAACACCTGGCCGTGGACGCAGAACTCCAAAGGTTGCAGCTTGCCGGTGGTGGCCGATAGGTAGTCCACGCAACGCTGCCCTTCGAGTTGTTCGAGCTTGGAGGGAAGGCAATAACGGGCCACATAGTCGGTACTACCGCAGGTGACCTGGCGCAACGGGGGCAAAGGGTGCGCGACCAAGGTTGAGTCCGACAGTTCGCCGACTCTGACCACACAATCGACGCCTTCTTGTACCAGATCAATCATTCGGTCACCGATGCCGATCTCCAGCATGATCTCGTGGTAGATTTGGTAAAAGGTGGGCAGTGCCGGGATGACCACCAGACGGCCGAAAGAGGCCGGCCAATTCAGGGCTAATGTAATTGCAGGTCTCATTTCCAGCGGATGGCAGGCTCAGGAAAGTATCGCTTGCCGACTCGAGGGCCAGTTTGCCGGCTTTGGTCGGCACAAAGTCCATTGTCGGCATTTCATCGTTGGTGCCGAGCTTTAGGAGTCTGCCATTGAACGTCACCGTTTTGTCGGTCAGCGTTGGTTGCTTGCAAGGTGTAGCGGCGTGCGGCGGCGGGCACGGTCAGTGATGTCGCTTGATACCGGGCAGTGTTGAGCACCAGCAGGGCGAGGCCGCTCGGTTGCTCACGTAGATGTTGCTAAGAGATCGTAGAGAAAGCGAGCACTAAGCTGTAACGTTTGGATAGGGGGTGAGCATCACTCCACCGGAAACTTGGTCATACGTCCGCGTGGTCGTCGAGTGCATGAAGCTTGATGGGATTATCTCCAAAGTCGTGAGAGTAGATGGAATGTACGGGAGGGCATCTCGATACTTGGTGCTGTTGATCGCAGTCATCTCGCCGTTTGAGGGAGTGATCATGAACGATTTCAGGTAGCATCTCTATTACAAGTCCCCGGCATGGTCGTCGATGAACTTGCTGAGACTTAACCGCATGCGCAATTCGGTCATGGCGTAGGAGCAGTACTGGCATGTCCTTTCAATTTCTAAAGTTGATATCTTCGGCGAGCAGTGACGCCATGGTACAGCCCGACATTCTCATGTGCGAGCCAGTTAGAGGGCGTCAGATGCAGAGCCTGGCGGGTGTCGAGCCATGAGCTTGACTCTGAGTGAGGTCCTGAACCTGCCCGGCTTGGAAGACATGAGGGTCCGTGCAGGCGAGCTTTACTTGCAACGGCGAGTATGCTGGTCCTACGTGGCGGGAAATGAGGGTATCACCGCGTGTAAAATGGGCGGCGAACTAGTATTTATTTCGGAAATCAATTACCTATGTGACGAACGCAAGCTACTCACTTTGGTCGAGACTGGTGCTGTGTTGGGTATTGCCGGGATGGTGGTTCTTACTGGAGGCCCGTTTCCCCAGTGCATCCCGTCTGCAGTGATCGCTCGTGCTGAACAGTTGGGCTTGTCGCTGATCGAGCAGCCCTCTCCGCTGAAGTTGGTGTTTGTGACCCACCTGATCGATACGGCCCTGATGCATATGACTCAAGTGCGGCGCTCACGTAACCACATTCTCGGCCAGTTGCTGACCGGAGATTACCCGAGTCTGGCCATTGCCCGACAGCGGGCTGCGCATCTGCAACTGATGCTTGATATTCCACGGCGACTGGTCGTGCTGCGCTTGTCAGGTATCGAGACGCTGTTTGAGCGCCAAGGCTTGGCCCAAGGCGAGCAGCTGTGGCAAGCCACTCGCCAGTCCATGGAAGACCAACTTGAAGCCTGGGGTCGCAGCCGCCCGGGAACGATGACGGTAGAGATGCCGGGCGACCTCTTCGTGCTACTGCTGGCGGATGCCGATGACCTGCCGGCAGCCTTGACCACGTTGCGTCGGCAACTGATCGGAGTGGCAGGGGAGTTGGATATGTACATGGGCCTGTCGAGGGTTGCTGAAGATTGTGGTCATTACCGCCGAGTGCTCAACGAAGCGCGCCAGGCGTTGAATGTGGCGCAGAAACTGCGCCCGGAGAGCGGTTACTGCGATTTCAACGAGTTGGGCGTGTTGGGTTTGCTGCAGGGGGTAGTCGACCGCACGCTCATCGACGACTTCGTCGAAAAGACACTCGGCCCGTTGTTCGTGCCCGGCCGTAAACACCCTAAAGTACTCGTGCATACCCTCGACGCTTTGCTCAAGGAAAATGGCAACGGGCTCAAGGCTGCCCAGCGCCTGGGACTTCACCGTAACACCATCAATCAACGTATCCAGCGCATCGAACAACTGAGTGGAAAATCCCTGGACGATCCACTTTTTCGTATGAATGCTTCGATCGCTATTATGGTATGGCACATGTCTGTCGCCCGAGGTAAGGAATAATGACATGAACATCATCAATGCGCGCCTGCGTAGCAAGCGTAGTCCGCTTCGTCCTGAATGGCATGACATCTAGCCAGATCCAAGTGATGGTCCAAAACTGTGCGGAATGACCGAGATTCCCCTGCAGAATTGTGGTGGCGCCCTCGTGGAGCGCACATTCACTTGGATGCCCTCACATTGCGGGCCAGCTGAGGGGAGCATGGCGAGGAAATCCTGGGCCGCGCCACGAAAACTAACGACAGGGTTGTTCAGTGAAGTGAAGAGACTACCTTTTTCCGCTCGCCGATTGGTGAGACACCAAAGAAACGACTGTAGCACTTTGAGAAGTGTGCTGGCGAAATGAAACCACAGGCGAGGGCGATATCACGCACTTGGGATTCACTGTGTAGCAATAGTTGCCTAGCCCGTGTCAGGCGTAGTTCCAAGTAATACTGACTCGGTGTGTTTTGAAGATGCTTGTGGAACAAACGCTCCATTTGCCGAACCGAGATCTCATTTAGTTCTGCAAGCTCTTCCAAGGTCATCGGGTCTTCAAGGTTGGCTTCCATGATTGTAACAATCTGACTGAGTTTGGGCTGAGAAGTGCCGAGCTTTTGCCGCAAAGGCACGCGCTGGCGCTCTTGCGAACCACGTACTCGATCACATAACAGCAGTTCAGCCGCATGACTGGCAATGTCCCGTCCGCCAGGTTCTCGGGCAATCAGTTGTAGGATCATGTCCATGGAGGCCACGCCGCCGGAGCTCGTGAAACGGTCACGGTCAAGCTCGAACAGTTGGTTGGAAATGATAATGCCGGGAAATCGCTCTTTTAGCGCCTCGATATCTTCCCAGTGGATGGTGCACCGATAACCCGTGAGCAGATTGGCGCGCGCTAGCAAATGGCTGCCTGTGCAAATTCCGCCCAATGGTACCTGGTCATGTGCCAACTTGCGAAGCCAGTTGAGGATGGGGCGGGTATTGTGGTCGGAGACTATCGGGTTTGGGCCCACCACGAACAGCATGTCCAGCTTTGGGGTATCCTTGATACTGAAATCGGGCAGGATTCGCATGCCGTTGCTGGCACTCACTGGCTCCATGTCGGCTGCAATGATCAGGGTCTGGAACATGGTTTTGCGTGCTGCCAGGTTGGCCATGCGCAAGGTTTCCACCGCCGAGGCGAAGCCAATGGTGGTGAAATTGGGAATGACCAGGAAACCGACGACCTTCAGCGGCGGGGCATCATTGACAGGGTATGCCGGTGCCGACGGCGAGGATTTCAACGTACCCATCAATATGACTCCTTGAATGCAAAAATGACGTGCTCTGCGTCTGTTTGTCGTAAATCGGCAATTCATTATGTTTAGGTTGATGCATTTATCCGAGTGATAGTACACGCAGTGCCTTAGCATTGGGAGGTGCCCCGGCGAAAAGCAAAAAACCCTGCGAAAGTAACGCCTTCGCAGGGTGGGTAATGAGTTGGCCTGGTCAGGCAGGCTTGCTCGCCACCGTGGCCGAAGTGCTCCTTCTAGACGAGAAAATGGCGCTCATGCAGACGATGGACAACGCCAGCGCACCGGTTGCCACCACTTCCATTCGATGCCCTGGCATCATCAGCATCATCGTCAAGATACTGATGATGGAGAAGATGACCAGGTAGCTGAGCCAGGGGAACAGCCACATCTTGAAGTCCAGCGCAGTACCTTGGCTATCCATCCGTTTACGCAGAACCAATTGCGAAACAGCGATTGCCAGATAGACCAGAAGCGCTACCGCCCCCGAACTTGCCAGCAGGAAGGAAAACACCTCGTCGGGAGCAAAGTAATTGAGTGCTGTGGTCAAGAAGCCCACTGCGGTACTGGCCAGCACTGCAATCACTGGCACGCCCGCCGCTGAGGTGCGCTGCAGAACGCGAGGGCCGTCGCCGCGCTTGCTCAGCGAATAGACCATGCGCGATGCGGTGTAGATGGCCGAGTTGAGGCAACTGGCAACGGCAATCAGCACGACGATATCGACGATCATCTTGGCGTGCGGGATGTTCATCAGCTCAAGGGCCCGTTGATAGGAGCCGACCTGCACCAGCATGGGGTCGTTCCAGGGCACGATGGAGATGATCAGGAACACCGAGACGATGTAGAAGATCCCCATTCGCCACACCACGGAATTGGTGGCACGGGTGATTTGCTTGGAGGGGTTTTTCGACTCGGCAGCGGCAATGGTGACAATTTCGGTTCCCATGAAACTGAACACGGTGGTGAGCATGGCACCGATGACAGCGGTCATGCCGTTGGGCATGAAACCACCAAACTCATGACTCAGGTTGACCACACCGCTAACTGAAATATCGGGCAGCGCGCCTGTCAGTGCCAATGCACCCAGAGCAATGAACCCTAGCACCGCGATAACCTTGAGCATCGCGAACCAAAACTCGAATTCACCGTAGCGCGCCACACTGAACAGGTTGGTTACGGTCAGCAAACCGGTCACCACCAGTGCGAATTCCCAGGTTTCTATCGCAGGGAACCAGGCATGCAGAATGGCCGCTGCTGCAATGGCTTCGATTGGAATGACCAGCACCCAGAACCACCAGTACAGCCAGCCAATGGTAAAGCCTGCTGTACGTCCCATTGCGCGCTCGGCGTAGGTGGAGAATGACCCGGTATCTGGCGAGGCCACCGCCATTTCTCCGAGCATGCGCATGACCAGAACGACCAGTGTGCCAGACATGATGTACGCGAGAATTGCCGCAGGACCGGCTGCAGCAATGGCATGCCCCGAGCCGATGAAGAGGCCGGCGCCAATAGCGCCGGCGATTGACAACATGGTGACGTGGCGCTGCTTGAGACCGGGGGCCAGAGTTGAGTTGCTGGACATGCTAATTACCCTTTTTATTCTTGAGGGAGGGTGAACTGCGAACGGCGGTGCTGCTCTGGGCTGGAGATCGGTGTTATTTCTGCAGGTCGAAGGCCTCCCGCACAGCGCTGCTAATGCCCTCTACGCAAACTCGCAGAATCAACTCGCCTTTTTCTCGGTTGGCGCCCTTAGGCGAGGAAAGCGTTCCGCAGGCGGGGGTGCGTTCAGGGATGATGGGGAAGACATCGTAAGGTGGGAATTTTGCCGGAGGGTGGTCGACGGCGCGGCTCAGGTCGACCTTTTCAGGGTGCAGGGCCAGCATCAGTGAAGTTTCGAAAACGCCACCGTGTTCGATGTCCCAGCCGAGGAAACCTTCGGGGTAGAGCTCTTCGATGACCGCCGGCGCGTTGACGAAATCCCAGTAGGACAGAACGACCACCTTGAAATCGGTGATACCGCCATAACGCAGTTCGCGCAGCGCCAGGTCGATGCCTTCGACGATGAACATCGAGTTTTCATAATGGCCATTCATCAAGACCAGCTTGCGCGCCCCATGCCGGGCGAGTTCGCGGATGATGTCCTGGATGGTATGGGTCAGCGTTGCGCCATCCAGGCTGGTGGTGCCGGGAAAGTGGTTGCCACCTCCCGACTTCTGTTGTGACTTGTAGCCATAGGCCAAGGCGGGTAACACCAAGCCGTCGACTTCTCGCGCTACTGCCTTGCACAGGGCGGTAGGCAATAGCACATCCACCTCCATGCACATGTGATGACCGTGCTGCTCCAAGGCGCCCACCGGCAAGAAAATCGTGCTGCCGGAAGCTACCTTCTGTGCGTACTCAGGCCAGGTGAGTTCGCCAACCACTACGCTTTCGTTCATCGGTTATCTCTCTTTATTCTTGTATTCGTTGAAGTAGTCCGTTTGCAGCGAGCCAGTACATGCAACGATTTGATCAGATCACAACGACATTCACTTGTCAGTTCCCGACCTGAATTTGACAAATGCTGACGGACCTGCGATCCAGGTGGGTCGGGTGGGGCAGGGGGCGAATTTGACAAATTACAGGTCGGAAAAACACAACTTGCCCTGATGGCAATCTGCTGCAATCGGTAATCACACAGGCGGTGAAAACCTTGGGGAAGCGGGGCGAAAGCGCGGCAGGGCCAAGGCACTTTTGATTACCGAGGGTATCTCCATGACGCGTCGCGCCGATTTTTCACGCCGTACATTCATCAAGAACAGCAGCATTTTGGCCGGTGTGGCGGCGCTCTCCGGGGTACTTCCGAACAGAACCTTTGGCGCAGCCGAAAAAGAACTGGTGATACTGGCGTGGGCAGGCCACGCCGCGCCCGACATCGTCGCGGATTTCGAGCGCGAGCATGGGGTCAAGGTGCGGGCCAAGTACTACACCGGCGGCGATAACATGCTGGGGCTCATTTCGCAGTCACCACCGGGCACCTTCGACCTGATCCTGTCGGATGCCGAGTATGTGCAACAACTCAACGCCGCCGACTATATCGAGCGACTGGACCCTGCCGATTATCCCTTCGATGACTTCTACCCAGAGTTTCAGCACTTTCCAGGGCACTGGCAGGGCGATGAACTGTATTCGGTCATGGTCCGCTTCGGCTTTCTCGGTATCGCCTTCAATACCCAGTTGCTGCCGGAGTCCAAGGCGAAAAGCTACCAGGTGTTCTGGGACGATAGCCTCAAGGGCAAGGTCGGCCACTTCGACTGGCACCTGCCAAACCTGGGCCAGATCAGTTTGCTCAATGGCAACAGGCTGCCCTACGACATCGACGCGGCGCACTGGAAGAGGCTCCAGGACAAAACCATGAGCCTACGCGGACAAGTGGCCGGGTTCTTCGATTATGGCGGTACCTTCTCCTCCCTGAAAAACGGCCAGATCCACGCGATGTGTGGCATTGGCGACTGGATTACCGGGGTCTTGCAGCGTGCCGGGGCACCGGTAAAAACAGTGATACCCGAGGAGGGCGGCCTGCAATGGACCGAGTCTTATTGCATCGCCAAGAAAGCCCGCAGCCCGGAACTTGCGAAGAAGTTCATTCAATACATCACCTCCCCTGAAGGCCAGGTGAAGTCGGCGAAGATGGAGGCTTACCCGGCGCTGATTCCCAATAAGCGCGGCTGGGAGTTGCTGAACAAGACCGACCTTGCCGAAGCCAGACGCCAAGGCATGGTACTGGGCCAGCGCAATGTCATGGACGACATCCGCGAGGGGCGTATTCAGTATCGCGCGCTCCCCATGCAGCAGAGCCTGGAGGACTGGAACGACTTCTGGTCGCAGTACAAGGGCGCTTGATGGCGCCTACACAGGAGCGGCGTAATGATTTCGAACAAGCTATCGCCCCCACTGCCCGCCAGTGAGGAGCCTGCACGCACGCGTGGGCAGTTCGGCAAGCGCACCTGGCGCTTACCGGGGTATGGGCTGATCCTGTCGCTGCCGATACTGGTCTGGCAGTTACTGTTTTTTGTAGCGCCCTTGCTGTTTCTGCTGACCATCAGTTTTTGGCTGGTGCGCAACTTTCGCATGGTCCCTGCGTTCGAGTGGCTGAACTGGAAGTACCTGTTCAGCCGCGAGTACTTCTGGGATGCCTACTTGCACACCTGGGCGATGGCGGCGGGGGCCAGTGTGCTGATCAGTGCCGTAGCCTTTCCGTGCGCCTATACCATTGCCTTCAAGTTCCGCGAATCGACCCGGCAATGGTTGGTGCTGTTGTTGATCACGCCATTTTTTACCAGTTACCTAGTGCGCACCTATTCCTGGCAAGTCTTTCTCAGTGACCAGGGGCTGCTCAATAGCGCCCTGGCGTTGCTGGGGATTGGGCCGTTGCCCTTGCTCAATACCAGTTTTGGTAGCTATGTGGGTTACTTCACCCTGTGCCTGCCGCTGGTGGTGTTGCTGCAGTTGTTCAGCCTCATGTACATCGACCGCACGCTGATCGAAGCTGCCCACAACTTGCGCGCGGGCCGTCTGCGCGCGGTATTTGGGGTAGTGATTCCATCGGCGCGGGTCGGCATCGTCATCGCCGCACTGTTCTGTTTCATCATGACCTTCGGTGACTTTGTCAGCCCGCTCTATCTGGGGGGCGGCCAACCACCAACCTTGAGCACCCTGATTACCGACACGACCAAATCGGGGCAGCAATGGCCACGCGCGGCGGTTATTGCCACGACGATGATCGTGACCTTGCTGGCCACGGCGTTCCTGATGGTTCGCCACGCCTATAGGAGGCGCGCATGAACGAACACCGTGTCATCAACTTCATGCTGCGCAGCTTCGTCGTCCTGGTGTTCTTGTTCATCCTCACGCCTATCATTGGCAGCTTCGTGTTTTCCTTCAACGTCGACCGCTTCCCATCCTTGCCCCTGGGTGGCTTCAGTTTGCGCTGGTACGAAGCGATTGCCGCCGACCCGCAAGTCTGGCAAGCCTTCAACAACAGCCTGGTCGTCGGTGTGGTGGTATCGCTGGTTTCCACGCTGCTGGGCTTCACTGCCGCCTATACCGACTTTCGTTATCACTTTTTTGGCAAGTCGGTGTACATGGCATTGGCACTGCTGCCTCCTACCATTCCGGTGGTGATTCTGGGCCTGGCGATGCTCGCGTTCTTGTCGCGAATCGGCCTGTCCGGCGAGCTGTATGCCGTCATGATCTGCCACATCGTCATGTGCTCACCATTCGCCATGGCGGTGATTCGCATGCGCCTGGCGCAGATGGACCCGCAACTGGAGGCCGCCGCCTGGAACCTGAGCGCCAGCCAATGGCAGGCCATGCGCTACGTGATCCTGCCGTTCACCGCCCCGAGCATTTTCGCCGCACTGTTCGTGACCATGGCCGTGTCGTTCGACGAGTTCGCGGTGGCCTGGTTCGTTTCGGGCCTTAACGAGACAGTCCCGGTACGCATCCTCAATACTTTGCAAGGGCAGGTCAGCCCGACCATCAATGCGATAGGCACGATCGTTTTCATCACCACGATCACGCTGACGATCGTTGCCCAGGTTTTGCTCATGCGCCGGCAGAAGAAACCGGCTGACGGCAAAAAAAGCTGAACATCCCATGCCGACGCAGGAGCTCCCCATGACTCAACCGTTAGTGGTATTCGATAACGTGACCAAACACTTCGGCAGTTACGTCGCTGTCGAACCGATGAACCTGGAAATCTACAAGGGCGAGTTCGTCGCGATCATGGGCTCCAGTGGCTGTGGTAAAACCACCACGCTGCGCATGCTTGCCGGGCTCGACAAGCCCAGCAGCGGTGAAATTCGCTTGAACGGCGAGCGCGTCAACGACTTGTATTCCTGGCAAAGGGACACCCCGCTGGTGTGGCAGAACCTGGCGCTGTTCCCCTTTCTGAGCGTGCTTGAAAACGTTGAGTTCGGTTTGCGCATGCGCGGCATGGGCAAAGCTGAACGGCGCAAAAAAGCCCTGCACTGGCTAGAGCGCCTGGACCTGGGCGAGTTTGCCAACCGTGATATCAGCATGCTTTCTGGCGGGCAACGGCAGCGGGTGGCGCTGGCGCGTTCACTGGTCACCGAGCCCCCGATACTGCTGCTGGACGAACCGCTCAGTGCCCTCGATGCGCACTTGAGCGTGCGCATGCAGGCGGTGTTGACTGGGTTGCAGAAGGACCTTGGCATCACCTTCGTCTATGTCACCCACAGCCAATCCGAAGCCTTCGCCATGGCTGACCGCGTGGTGATCATGAGCCGTGGCCGGGTTGAGCAGATTGGCACGCCCAAGGATATTTTCTTCGAACCGCACAACCGTTTTGTCGCTGAATTCGTCGGCGGCAAGAACATGCTTGGCGGCGTTGTGCTTGGCTTCGACGACACCGGGCTGGTGCAACTGGACTCGGCGTATGGTCGCTTTCTGGCACGCTTGCCCGAAGACCGATCTGTTGCGGTAGGGGAAGAGGTCACCCTGTGCATCAGTGCCGAACATATCAACCTCGCCGCGCAACCGACCACAGCCAGCCGCCTGGCGTGTACCGTGATGGGGGAGGAATTCATTGGGTCAATGGTCAACATATACCTGGAAGCCGCCAACGGGCTGGAACTGCAAGTGCAGAAGCCGTACGCGGATTACGACCTACTTGGGCTCAAGAGCGGGCAGAGGGTGCATGTCGGGTGGGACGATGCGCGGGCGCTGATTTTACGTGGCAATTAGAGGTCGATATCTGACATCTGCGCAGGGGCGGCAGCGTGGACAATTGTAGACGTACCCACGCCCAGTTGACCCGAAGGAGGCAGTACATGCAGCAATTGACTGAAACCAGCGAAAACCTGGCCAGCGCCGTGCGTATTGGCTTCCTGCTGGCCGAAGGGTTCGATTTCTATGCCTTGGCCGCTGCGCTGGAACCCTTGCGCCAAGCCAACGACGTGGCCCGCTGCGTGGTCTGCGAATGGCAGATACTGAGCCTTGAGGGCCAGCCGCTGAAGGCCAACAATGGCATCGTGGCGGCCACCTTGCAACTGAGCCAGGCCAAGCCCCTCGATGTGCTGATTCTGTGCCTTGGCAGTGAATTGCAGTTGTGTACCGACGACAGTGTCCGCGAATCGCTGGCGCTGCTGACCAAACCGACCTGCCGCACGCTCGATGTCGGCGAATTGGCCGAATTGATCAGCGTTGCCCGGTTGTCCCCGTAGCGCGTGTTCACCCGCTACCAGAGCTGAACCTGCCTCGATAATTATATTGATCCGCGCCTGCAATGGGTGCGACATCGCGCGTTTCCTCTCCTTCATTCCCCCTCATCTATACCTCTGCCTGTTCTTGCCGCAGCGAGGCCTGTACGGCAGTGGCGGGCAATATTGTCCTTTCCACAGCGGTGTTTACAGCAAGGCGGATCTGATCATCTAGGGGTCGGATTCGCGCAAAAAAGGCCGCCTTTTATCTGTTCGAATGATCTCCAGTGGCACCCAAAACAGGGCCTCTCTACTGATCACCTACCAAGGAGTGAAGACATGCAAATGCCGAAAACAATACAGATTCAAAACGGCGAAAAAGTTAAGCCGACGTTCTCGCACCAGGAATACGCCAACCGTCAATCCAAGTTGCGCAGCTATCTGGCCCAGAACAATATCGACGCCGCCGTCTTCACGTCTTATCACAACATCAACTACTACAGCGATTTCCTGTATTGCTCGTTTGGCCGTCCTTATGCCCTGGTGGTGACTCAGGACGCCGTGGTGTCGATCAGCGCTAACATCGACGGTGGCCAGCCATGGCGGCGTACCGTGGGCACCGAAAACATCATCTACACTGACTGGCAGCGCGATAACTACTTTGTCGCGATTCAACAAGCCTTGCCCAAGGCCGGACGTATCGGGATCGAGTTCGACCACTTGAACCTGGTCAACCGCGACAAATTGGCCAGCCGTTATCCCCAGGCCGAGCTGGTGGACGTCGCCGCGCCATGCATGCGCATGCGCATGATCAAGTCGGCTGAAGAACACGCCATCATTCGTCACGGTGCCCGCGTTGCCGATATCGGTGGTGCTGCGGTGGTTGAGGCTCTGCGTGACCAGGTGCCTGAGTACGAAGTGGCGCTGCATGCCACCCAGGCCATGGTCCGTGAAATTGCCCGTACTTTCCCCGATTCCGAACTGATGGACACCTGGACCTGGTTCCAGTCTGGTATCAACACCGATGGCGCGCATAACCCGGTAACCTCTCGCAAGGTCAATAAGGGCGACATTCTGAGCCTCAACTGCTTCCCGATGATCGCCGGTTACTACACCGCGCTGGAGCGCACGTTGTTCCTCGACCATTGCTCCGATGAGCACCTGCGCCTGTGGGAGGTCAACGTCAAGGTCCACGAGGCCGGACTGAAGCTGATCAAGCCAGGCATGCGTTGCAGCGATATTGCCCATCAGTTGAACGAGATTTTCCTCGAGCACGACTTGCTGCAATACCGCACCTTCGGTTATGGCCATTCGTTCGGCACCCTGAGCCATTATTACGGCCGTGAAGCTGGTCTTGAGCTGCGCGAAGACATCGACACCGTGCTGGAACCTGGCATGGTCGTGTCCATCGAGCCGATGATCATGCTGCCCGAAGGGCTGCCGGGTGCGGGTGGTTACCGCGAGCATGATATTCTGATCGTCAATGAAAACGGCGCTGAAAACATCACCAAGTTCCCATACGGCCCAGAACACAACATCATCAAGAAGTAACCGAGCAAGCCGCACAGGAAACTGTGCGGCTTTTTTTATCAGTATGTCGTTGTCCATGCCCAAGGTTCAAGGAGGACATGTGTGGAGTACACTACAGCGCACGCTCGCAATGAACGGGGGCTGCCGCAACCTGGCAAAATTGCCAAGGGTTCGCGGCTTTTTTATTTCGCCTGCAGCATCATTTTCGTAGCCTTCAACCTTCGCACTGCATACCCAAGCCTCGGCGCTGTGCTTGCCGATATATCCAGCGACCTAGGCCTGACGCCTGCCGTCGCCAGTGCAATTACCACGCTGCCTGTACTTTGCCTGGGGTTGTTCGCGCCCGTGGCGCCCTGGCTTGCCCGCAAAATAGGCACAGAGCGCACGATATTGGTATTGATGGTGGCATTGTCCGTAGGGCTATTGATACGTGGCGCCGGGAACGTCAGCGGCCTGGTGGTCGGTTCGATCGTCATTGGCAGCGCCATCGCAATCATCAACGTATTGCTCCCTGGGCTTATCAAACGCGACTTCGCCAAGATCACCGGGCTGATGGCCGGCCTCTACTCCATGGCGCTGTTGAGCGGGGCGGCGACTGCCGCAGGGTTCACCCTGGCGCTGCAAAGCACCTTGGGCGGTGGCTGGACGACGGCGTTGGCGCTGTGGTCAGTGCCGGCAGCGGCAGCCTGTGCCTGCTGGCTTTTCCAACTGCCCAAGGGCAGTGCGCTGGCACCCAAGGCTGCGCCGCGCGTACGAGGGGTGTGGCGCTGCGCGCTAGCCTGGCAACTCACGCTGTTCATGGTGCTGCAATCGATGTATTCGTTTACCGTGTTTGGCTGGCTCGCCCCGTTTCTGAATGGGCGGGGGATGACACCGCTGGAGTCCAGCGTCATCGTCTCCAGTTCAATCCTGCTACAAATGGTCGCTTGTCTGTTCGGGCCGCTGATAGCCACACGCTTGCCGAATCAATCCTGGTTCAATGTTGTTGTGGTGGTGCTCACCACGGTCGGTTTTCTCGGTTGCCTGTCCGCGCCGCTCGACACGGTATGGCTGTGGGGCGGGGTACAAGGCATCGGGCAAGGTGCCTTGACTTCCATTGCCATCACCATGATTGTGCTGCGCTCGGCAAACGCACAGGTTGCGGCAGAACTTTCGAGCATGGTGCAAGGCGTCGGCTATGGCCTGGGCGCACTCGGGCCGTTGCTAGTCGGGGTGCTTTATACGCCGGTCATTGGCTATGCGCACGTTGAGATATTTCTTAGCGGGGTAGGCGTAGCGATGCTGTATTTCGGATATACCTCAGGTCGACGCCGACTCGTGGCAGCCCGCCATTAGCGCTATCCTCCAGCTGACACCTAGTCACCGGAGCGCTCGGAACATCAAGCGAAGCGGTACAGATCCACTTGGAAATTGACGCAGAAAAGATGAAGCTGCGGCTACAGACTGTCGAGCATCTTTTTGGAACTCCCAAATACTGGATGAGAAGCACCCACTTCCTGGCCAAAGCCCTGCCCAGATCCAACTACCCGATTATCCCGATGAAGCAGATGACCTTCGCCGATGCTGAGTCCGCCGGTATGTGTGAGCAGACCCGCAATGAGTTGTTTCTTATCGAGAAGGATCAAGTGATTCCATGGAAGGATTTGATTGCTCTGATTTAGCCGCACTACGCGAAAGTCGAAGGCGGTCTTCCAGCCTATAAACGCGGTTCCCTGGCAGAGCTCGTTGCATAGGGGCGTGCGTGTTTCCTCGGAGATCAGGTGCTCCACCATGTTGCAATGCTCAGCAGCGCAACGCCAAACCCCAATGCCACCACAGCGCCCGGTCGGGGGGCCGAGCTTTCTTCGCGGATGTGCCGCGCTGACCTGCGATAGCCGCCGCCAATCAACAGCGAATAGACGGTGCCGATAGCCACTGCCATGAGCATGAGTGTGGTCATGGCAACGTAATGGGCCAGGGGATGACGAAAAACGATGCATCCCAATACCAAGGTAGACAGCACCGTGCGCTCCCAGGTCAACGCCGTGCGCTCGGGCTGCAGGCCTTGGTCGTCATGCAGGGGCATGTTGGGTGCCCTCAAGGCAGCAACAGCAGGGTGGAAACGATCAGCCCGAACAAGCCCAGCAGCGGTGCCAGGATCGGGTACGGAAGCGCTTGCCGATGACGCAGGGCGCGCTCGACGTTGAGCCAGCGTAGGGTCGCATTGACGCTCACTAGCAACGCCATGCCAGTCAGGGCATGGGACAGCAGCGTTTGTGGGCGGCCGGCCAACAGCTCCAGCGGCAGTGCATCCAGTGCGATGCCGCTGGCCAGCAGGGCAAGGGCCGTGCGGATCCAGGCCAGAAAGGTGCGTTCATTGGCGAGCGTGAAGCGTGGGTCGGGCTCGCATCCATCGGCCAGTGCAAAGACCTGACGGAATCTGGATTTAAACGATTTTTCAGCGGGTGGATGCTGCATGGCAACAAACCTTCTATTTAAACGCCGGTGTTGTACGGTCGATTGACCGCCTGCGTTGGCATTCTGAATGGTTTTGTTTGTCTGGCTAGGGCAGTTCTTGCTGAATGCTATGCACTTCTTGGCAACGGCCTTGCTAAAAAAGCACAGCGTTGCTCGAATATCTGCATAGCCCACACATTGGGCGGTTGGCTAAGGTCAGGCTGGGTAAAGCATCCGACCAATTATATTTTAAAGAGGTGAACTATATGGCGTCCGGGAAACTGCACTCCGCGCAAAACGTGCCACTGCCTTTCGGTGTTGACGACATAAAATCCATGATCGGCCGCAAAGTCTGGAACGTGCTGGGTACTTCGTATTGGCCGATTCTTGGCGGGGATGATCAAAGCAGTTTTGCCTGGTTGACCTATGACCCGCCCGGCAGCTTCATACCGCCGCATACGCACCCTATCCAGGATGTGCATGTGTTCGTCCTGGAAGGCGAGTAGCGATAACAAACTATGGTGCGCAGCACAGATTTAGGTATCTGCCCATCAGTTTCTTGCGCACCATCCACAGATTCGACAGGGCAAACAGCGTGGTCAGATGAACCGTGTTTTTCACCTAACCAAGGATCCGGGTTTTCACATGGACGAACTGACGCTTGATCATCCGAAACGGGTGTTCGACCTTGGCTCGGGTCTGTGCTTTTACCCGCTCGATCTCGCGCTTGGTCTTGTAGATCAGGCTGCGCTTTCTCAGCTTCGTGTACGTACTGCGACGCGCTGCAATCTGCCAGATCACCTTGCGGCCTTCATGCTCTTCCCGCTTTTCAACACCGGTATACCCCGCGTCGGCATAGACCGCGTTCTCGTCACCGTGCAGCAGTTCAGTCACTTGCGTCACATCTGCGACATTGGCCGCAGCACCCTGGACGTGATGCACCAGGCTCGATTCTACATCGGCACCGATGTGGGCTTTCATGCTAAAAAAGTACTGATTCCCTTTCTTGGTCTGATGCATTTCAGGGTCACGTTTGCCTTCTTTGTTCTTGGTCGAACTGGGGGCGTGGATGTTTGTGGCGTCGACGATGGTGCCTTGGCGAAGCGACAGACCTTTGTCCTGCCAGTAGCGATTGATTACGTCCAGGATGCCCGCTGCCAGTTGGTGTTTCTCCAGAAGGTGCCGGAAGTTCATGATCGTGGTGTCTTCAGGGATCGGAGCGCTGAGCGTCAGTCGAGCGAACTGGCGCATCGAGGTGATTTCGTACAGGGCCTCTTCCATGGCTGGATCACTGAGAGAAAACCAGTTCTGCAGCAGATGAATGCGCAGCATGGTCTCTAGCGGATATCGGGCCAACATGCCCATGCGCCGAACGCTGGAGCACGAATTCTTCGAAGCGCAGTTGCCGTTCCCGCTGCACCTGATCGAGACCACCTCGGCGCTGGCCACCTTGTCACTGCTCAGCCGCAATCCGAGGCTGGTGGCCCTGGTGTCAGTCGAGGTGGCGGACTACGTCTGCCTGCATGGTCTGGTAAGCCGCTTGCCGCTGCAGCTCAAATCTCACAGCGAACCCTATGAGCTGGTCTCGCGGCCCAGCGCCCAGCAGAATCCGGCTTTCTCGCTACTCGTGGAGTCGCTGTACGCCATCCAGCAAGAGGGCTGAGCTCGCCTCGAAGCCTTGGCATGGCGAGCTATGTCTGGGTCTTTTGTTCTGCTCGGGCAGCGGTAGCGGCTGCTGCGATGGTGTTCTCGGGATGCTTGGCGCAACAGTCGTCTCTCCAGCGATAACTGCGTGTCAGGCGACCGATACCGGGGTTGAAGGCATTGGTCGGATCGAGCTGGCGATAATGCTGCTCCAGTTCGGGCGCGGCGTCGTAGAGGTGGCCGACATTGTGTTCGGCGGGATAGCGGGCGCCACGAGCATCGAGCAGGTTCAGCAGGCTCTGCTTGAGCGCTGCGCAATCGCGGCCCTTCTTCACCAGGTATTCCTGGTGCAGCACATGGCAGAAGAAATGCCCGCAGTACATGGATACTTCGATTTGCTCTGCAAGCTCCGATGGCAACGTCTCGAACCAGTCCTGTGTGTTACGCGGCAAGGCGATGTCCAGGGCAAGAATGTCTTCGACGGTATCCCGGTGCACCGCTCGGTAGCGATTCATGGCGTTGCCGACCGAGAAGCGATTGAGGAACGCTGCGTTGCCTTCCGCAGCGTCGCATTCGATGAAGTCCGCATCCGTTGTGGGCAGCCACGACTGCAGATAGGCCCGCGCTTCGTCGATGCCGTCTTCGCCCATCTTCAGCAGCAGATGATGTTCGAAGCGCGCGGCAAAGGCGTTCAGGCGCGGGGGCAAATGTTCGGGCAGTGGTGCCGCGAGGCGTTGCAGTAGGCGATCACCGAGTTGGGCACCGAGCCCCAGGCGCTCCGTTAAAGCATCGAAGCGGGTCTTCCAGGCGAACGCCTGTGGCACCCGTTGCGCGCCGCAACGCTGAATGAAGAGAAACAGATCCTTGCCATAGGTGCGGCTCAGCTCGTAGGCCGTGCGATGCATGTATTCACCGGCGATCGGCAGCGCGGTGAAATTGACCAAGATGTGCCGGCGAATGGTTTCGAGATCGGCGGCCCGATTGGACCCTATGTAGAAGACCTGGGTGTTGCGATCAGCGGGGAAGGTATCCAGACGCAAGGCGAACACCGCGATCTTGCCTGCCGAGCCCGACGCTTCGTAAAGCCGCCGAGGATCGGCGTTATAGCGCGCCGGGGTGGCCGAGCCCACGTCGCGAACGTGGCTTGAGTATTCGCGATCGGAGGCCATGGCACCTGCTGGATCCTGCACAACGCTGTCATCGAAGCGTCCTTCATCGAGCCGGCCCAGAATCTCCTCGGGTGTATCGCCCAAGTCCATGCCCAGGTGATTGACCAGTTGCAGTTGCCCGGCTTCGTCGATGCGGGCGAACAGCGACAACTGGGTAAAGGCCGGGCCACGGCGAATCAACGATCCGCCAGAGTTGTTGCATACGCCTCCGGCGACCGATGCACCGATGCAGGTCGAGCCGATCACCGAGTGTGGCTCGCGCCCGAGCGGCTTCAAGGTTGTCTCCAGTTGACTCAGGCTCACACCCGGCTGGCAGATGACCTGCTCGCCCTGGCGCAGGAGCGCTAGGAGCGTCAGCCGCAGGGTGTTGATCAGCACTACCGGTCGATCATAGCCCTCGGCTACCGGGGTAGAGCCACCAGTCAGGCCGGTATTGGCTGCCTGGCAGATGATGACTGTGCCTGCGCGGTGGCAGCCTTGCAGCACGCGCCACATTTCCACCAGGCTGCCCGGCTGAACTACGGCGAGTACTGCCCCGCCGCCATAGCGGATACCCAGGCGGAATCGACGGGTCTCGGCATCGCCCTGCAGGACATGGCGACGCCCGACGATCTTTTGCAACTCGCTGACCAGATCCATGAAGCTCTCTTCGTTGGTGAAAGGAGGGGAGCGAGTCTACCGCTCCCGGTTGCAACTACGCTCGAGTGGTTAGTCGGCCAACATGCCGACACTCGACTGGGCCGGCCGACGTGTCACCCAAAGCATCAGTGCTGCGCACGCCAACAGGCAAACCCCAAGCAGCATCAGGCCAGCTTGCGCCGAGCCGAAAAGCGTGGTCAGCAGGCCCAGTAGATAGGGGCCGGCGAAACCGCCAAGGTTGCCGAATGAGTTGATGATGGCGATGCCAGCCGCGGCTGCGGCGCCCTGCAGGAAGGCGCCCGGCAGCCCCCAGAACAGTGCAATGGCGCTCAGACTGCCGCCGACTGCGAAGGCGACGCCCAGGATCATCAGCAGCAGTTGCTGGGGAAAGGCCGCGCAGAGAATCAGGCCGATACCAGCGAGTACCGTCATCAGCGCCGCATAGGCCCGCTGGTTGCCAGTGCGTTGGGCCTGGCGGGTAACCCAGACCATGGTCACCGCGCCAAACACGTAGGGAATTGCGGTGATGAGGCCGATATCCAGGATCGAGGCGACTCCGGCGTTCTTGATGATGGTTGGCACCCAGAAATTGATGCCGTAGTTGCCGATCATCAGCAGCACATAGATCAGGGTTAGCATCCAGATAATAGGCATGGCGTAGAGCCGTTTAAGGCCAATGCGGGGTTTTTCCGCAGCGTCCACCGCGAGGCGACGGGCCAGCTCGGCTTTTTCCTGCGTGTTAAGCCACTTGGCGCTCTGGATGCCGTTGTCCAGCAGGCACAGTACCACCACCCCGATTATCACGGCGGGCACTGCCTCGATGACGAACATCCACTGCCAGCCGGCCAACAGGCTGCTGCCTGCCGTGTAGTACATGATGGCCCCGCTGAGCGGCCCGCCGAAGATGAAGGACACCGGATTGCCGAGAATCACGATGGCCATCATGCGGCTGTGCAGCGCTGCAGGAAACCAGTAGGTCAGGTAAAGGATGACGCCAGGAAAGAAGCCGGCCTCGCACACGCCCAGCAGAAAGCGCAGCACGTAGAACGTGGCTTCGTGGCTGATCCCCAGCAACTGCGCGATGGGGCCTGTGAAGGCCATCAGCGATGAAATCAGCCCCCAACTGATCATGATGCGGGCGATCCACAGCTTGGCGCCGACGCGATGCAGCATCAGGTTGCTGGGGACCTCGAAGATGAAATAGCCGATGAAGAAGATGCCGGCCCCCAGCCCGAAAGCGGCATCGGACATGCCAAGATCGCTGAGCATGGCGAGCTTGGCGAAGCCGACGTTGACTCTATCGAGATAAGCGACGATGTAGCCCAACAGGAGCAGCGGCAGTACCCGCCAGGCGACTTTGCGGTACAGCGGGTCTAGCTGCACCTTGGATACGGAGGTAGCGAGGATTGCCATAATGTTTCGCGTCCTTTTAATTGTTGTGTTTGCAGCGCGATTGTCTTGCACAGTAGTCATGCACAACCCGTTATCTGCAGCCCCGTAACCAGGCTGTGCCACGGGGCAAAGATTGCGGGCTATGCGGTGGTAGAGGTTCAGTCCATTGGTTTGCCAGGCACTTAGAACGAGGCCTGGATCAGCCGGACATAGTCCTCCGCCGTGGCCTCCCGGGGGTTGGTCTTGTGGCTGTGATCGGCCAGGGCACCGGCAACGATACTCGGGATGAGTCCCTCACCAACGCTCATCTGCGCCAGTCCACTAGGCAGGTGCAACGCCGCGGCCTTGTCCGCCAGCGCTTGCTCCACCGACAACTGAGCAGGCAGTTGCATGGCCTGGGCAAGGCGTTCGAGTTTCTCCTCGCGGATCACCGATTCGGCCCCTCGGTTGAAGCTGATCACGGCAGGCAACATTATCGAGTTGAGGGTGCCATGGTGCAGACGTGGATCAATTCCACCCAATGAATGGCTCACGCTGTGCACACAACCCAGCCCCTTCTGGAAAGCCAGCGCGCCCTGCAGCGAAGCGCTGAGCATCTGGGTGCGAGCCTCGATATTGCCTGGCTCGTTGAAGGCCAGCTCCAGGTTGCGCCAGGCACGTCGCAGGCCATCCAGTGCGATGCCATCGGCTGGCGGATTGAAGCCAGGAGCAAGAAAGGTCTCGATGCAATGAGCCACTGCGTCCATGCCCGTTGCCGCAGTCAGGTGCGGTGGCAGGCTGAGGGTCAGGCTGGGGTCGCAGATTGCTACACGCGGAATGACGTGAGGGGAGAGGATGCCGACCTTGCGACCGTCATCGAGGATGATGATGGCGCCACGGCCAACCTCGCTGCCGGTGCCGGCCGTGGTCGGAATGGCGATGATGGGGACGGTGGCCGCGGTAATTCGCGCCAGGCCGCCCTCTATCACTGCAAAGTTTTTCAGCGGCCCTGGATGGCGAGCGGATACCGCAATCGCCTTGGCCAGGTCGATGGACGAACCGCCACCGACGGCGATGATGCCGTCGCACTGCGCTTCAAGGAAGCAGGCTACGCCTGCTCGGGTAGCGGCCTCGGTGGGGTTGGCCGGCGTGCCGTCAAACACCTGATAGGCTGGCAGGGGGCTCAGATCCAGAAGCTGATCAATGAGGCCGGCAGCCACCACGCCGCGGTCGGTAACAATCAGCGGGCGTTTAAAGCCCAAGCGCGCACTGACTTCACTTAGTTCAGCGGCACAGCCTGCGCCGAAGCGAATCTCCGTTACATAGTTGATTATCGCCATGATCCGTCCTGTTATTTTTGAAATTCTTAGACGGCCCGATTATAGCGACGGCATTACCATTCCAAATACTGAGAGGTAGCGATAGCGATATAACTGTGAGTTAGATCAGTCGCGCGCCTTTTGAAGACTGCTGGGCGCAACTGAGTACCGGCGACGGCTGTCTTCGAAAAGGCTTTTTGACGTGGCTCATGCGTATTGCAGAGGGCTCAGCTGTTGCGTGAGGGCGGTGATATGGGATGGGGATGAGCGCGTTCCGAATGGCGCGCTCTACCTGGTGAGTGCCTGTCGTACTCTACAAGCGCGCTAGTGATCTTGCCCAGTCCCAGTGGACACCCCGTTAAGCGATAAACTGCAACGAGGTGAATCATGGCAAGACAAGCAACCCCAATGAAACAGACCCGCACCCGCCATTCCCAAGCCTACAAGGACGAAGCGCTGGCTTTGGCCGAGCGCATTGGCGTCAGCAAGGCTGCCGAACAGCTCGGCCTGCATGCTTCCCAGCTCTACGGCTGGCGGAGCAAGAAGCACCAGACTCAGGCCGGCAGCGAGCGCGAGCAGTCGCTGGCCGACGAGAATGCCCGACTCAAGCGGCTGTTGGCCGAGCACGCCGAGGAGCTGGCCATCGTAAAAAAGGCCGCCGCGTACTTTGCCAAGAGCCTCAAGTGAAGTACGCCTTCATGAGGACTCATACCGCGCATTTCTCGATCCAGGCCATGTGTCGCGTGTTGGGCGTTGCCCGCAGCGGTTACTACGCTTGGTGCTCTCGCAGGCCGTCAATGCGCCAGCGGCGAAGAGCCGAACTGGATCGGCAGGTCGCTCAGGCATACAGCGCACGCAAGGGCCGCAGCGGGGCTCCACGGCTGTGCCACGACCTGCGGGAAGCCGGCCTACCCTGCAATCGCAAGACGGTAGCCGCCTCGATGCAACGGCAAGGACTGCGTGCCAAGGCCGCCAAGAAGTTCAAGGCCACGACCAATTCTCAGCACTCCCTGCCAGTGGCAGAGAACTTGCTCAAGCAGGATTTCAAGGCATCTGCGCCAAATCAGAAATGGGTGGGTGACATCACCTACCTGCATACGGAGGAAGGCTGGCTGTATCTGGCAGTGGTCATCGATCTGTATTCACGGATGGTGATCGGCTGGGCCATGAACGAACGCATGACGGCCGACTTGGTTTGCGATGCCTTGCACATGGCGCTGTGGCGACGCAGGCAGCCTAATGACGTGATCGTGCATAGCGACCGCGGCAGCCAGTACTGCTCAGCGGCTTACCAGGAGCTGATCCGCGCCCATCACTTGCGATGCAGCATGAGCGCCAAAGGCAACTGCTACGACAATGCCTGTGCAGAGAGCTTCTTCCACAGCCTGAAGGTCGAGTGCATTGGGGGCAAGGGGTCGAGTATTCGAATCATTCCGTCCCGACCAAAAATCCCTGGAAAATCCAGTCACTTAGCGGTGACTGGATTTTTTTGTTCTTGTACGTTTTCCAGCTGTTAGCATTTTTTGCCCCACTTTTTGCCCCACCAAGAATCTTGCTGAATCATCGCATGCCGGTTGTATACCGGATTGGGAACGAGAGGGCTCAGGAGCGTCGATTTAGGTTGGCTGATTTTGGATGGCCTCGCGTAAACTCAATTTCAGCGGCGACAAGGGCCTGATCCTGCCGGAGCCTATTACAGCTGTACTACGCATCCACGCCACCCGCTGGCTGGTGATTCGCCCGAATGTGCAGTATGTGCGCAATCCCGGTGGGGTCAGTGAGGTCGATGATGCGTGGGTGCTGGGAGTGAAGGGGCAGAGCAGTTTCTCTGGGCATACATATCGAGAGGTTTGCATCTGTATGACCTGGTAGGCACCCTCCAGCTGCTGGATGGCGCCTGCCATTGTCTAAGCCCGGACGAAACCAGTGCGTGCAAGGGCCCCCCCGACAGCCTGTCGTTGGACTCGCTCAGCGGCGGCGCGCCAGGCAGGGTCGTAGATCAGGTCTGGCGTCAGGCCCGCCAACTCGCTGCAGCCCAACAGACCAAGGGAGCGGTCCATCTCGCAACGCAGTATCTCAATCGCATGGCTGGCCCCAGGCCCTTTCCCCGCAGCCAGACCGTACAAGCCCGCACGTCCTAGGAACACCCCATCGGCGCCTAACAGACGCGCCTTCAGGATGTCCGTTCCCCGGCGGAAACCGCCGTCGAGGAACACGCTGACACGGCCTTTCAACTGTTGGGCGATATCAGGCAGTACCTCCATGGCCGAGACCGCGCCATCAAGCTGACGACCACCGTGGTTGGACAGCACGACGCCATCGACACCGTACTTGAGTGCGTGTGGCGCATCGTCAGGGTGCATCAACCCCTTGACCAGCAACTTACCCGGCCACAAATCACGTAACCATGCAATATCCTGCCAGTTCAAGGTGGCGTCCAGCTCCTTGCCAATGGCACTAGCTGCGCCCTTTACAGAGTCTTGCCCTGGTTTCAGCAGATTGCCCAAATTCTTGAAGCGCGGTACGCCATGGGGAATCAGCACATCCCAGATCCAGCGGGGGTGTGCGGCAACATCCAGAACATTGCGCAGATCAAGCTTCAGTGGCCGTTTATAATTGCGCCTGTCCCATTCACGATTACCTAGGATCGCGCTGTCGGTAGTGACTACTATCGCTTCGAGTTCCAAGGCTTTGCAACGCGCCACAAGGTCAGCGACATGCTGGCGGGTGCGGTATAGGTATATCTGCATCCATGCACGTACGTTATCGATTGTCGCTATCTCTTCGATGGAGATCGTCGAGGCATTGCTCAGAACGAAGGGAATACCGGCGCGGGCTGCGGCCTGAGCCAGGTGCCAATCACCACGATCGGTCAGTAGTCCATTGAACCCGGTCGGGCCGATTAGGCAGGGCATCGTCGATGGGCGATCGAAGAAGCTACAACTCAGGTTTCGCTGTCCGACATCGACCAGTGTGCGTGGTTGCAAGCTGATGTCTTCGAATACGCTGCGATTTCGCTTGAGTGTCACCTCATCGTCGGCACCACCCTCGACATACTCGAAGGAAAAGTTTGGCAGTCGACGCTGCGCCATCGCCCGTAATTCATCGATGTTTTGAGCCCTGCGATAATCACGGCCCGTATAGAAACGTCTCATAGATGCTCCAAGCTCTTGCCACGACGCGCCCTATGGCGCGCCCGATTGGAATAGGTCTGCGCAAGCCTCAAGGTTGCCAGGCGATCACGGGCTGACTTTGCTCGCCCAGGCCGCTGATGCTCAGGCTCATGCGGTCGCCAGCCTTGAGAAACTGTGGTGGGCTCATGCCTGCGCCTACCCCGGGCGGGGTCCCGGAGCAGATCAGATCGCCGGGATGCAGGGTCATGAATTCGCTGATGTAGCTGACGATCTGGTCAATACCGAACACCATGGTCCGGGTATTGCCGACCTGGCGAAGTTCACCATTGACGCTCAGGCGCATGTCCAGATCGCGCACGTCACTGATCGCCTCGGGGCTCACTAGCCATGGGCCGATAGGCGCGAATGTGTCGCAACCCTTGCCCTTGTCCCAGGTTCCTCCGCGCTCCAGTTGGAAAGACCGTTCGGAGACGTCGTTGACGATGCAGTAGCCTGCCACGTGCGTTAACGCCTGCTCACGGCTGACATAACGAGCGGTGCGGCCGATGACCACACCCAGCTCCACTTCCCAGTCGGTCTTCTGCGAGTCACGAGGCAGCATCACCGGATCATTGGGGCCGTTGATCGCGCTGATCGCCTTGGTGAACAGTACCGGTTCGGTAGGGACTGGCAGCCCTGACTCCTTGGCATGGTCGGCGTAGTTCAGACCGACGCAGATAATTTTGCCGATCCCGGCCCACGGCACCCCTAGGCGCGGGCTGCCCTGTACCTCGGGAAGCTGGCTCAGATCTTGTTGGCCCAATGCCTGCATACCGCCATCGGCCAGCCACTGCGCGTCAATATCCGTGAGCTGCCCACTGAGATCACGCAATAAGCCCTGTTCATCAACCAGGCCGGGTTTTTCTGCCCCCAGGGGCCCATAACGTACGACTTTCATCCATTCAACTCCAGCTCTGCACGCACCTGCGTGCCGTTGATCTGCCCCTGCACATCGAACAGGTGCGGCACATACTTGTCCCCATGTCCCAGGCTCTTGGCCAACAGGAAGGTTTGGTACACCGCATCTGCCACCGGCCCTGTGGTGGGCGTAGCTCGTGCCAGGTCGGTGTAATAGCGCATGTCCTTCTCGCAGTTGGCCAGGGCGAAGCGTTGGCCGTTGTCATCGCCCTCCAACACGAAGGGAATGATGCGGTCGAAGGTTCGGCTGTGGCCACCGCTGAGCCGGCAGATATCAGCAAAGGCACGCAAGTCCAGGCCGTTTTTCGCCGCAGCGCAGAACGCTTCGGCGAGAATGGCGGCATTGCCCTGAGCGATGAAGTTATGAATCACTTTGGCCTTGTGGCCGCTGCCGACCACCCCGAGGTGATGCAGGGTTTCACAAAACGCCTGGAGAATCGGCCGTGCCTGCTCGACATCGGCATCGCTACCGCCGACGAGGCCATTCAGCCGGCCCTCGGCTGCTTCTTTGGGCGTGCGGTTGACTGGTGCGTCCATGTAGCGGCCACCGGCTTCGCGGACCAGGGTGTCGATCTCGCGGGTTCGTGACGGGTCGCCGGTGCTGCAGTCGATCACCAGTTGCCCGGGCCGCAGGCCCGCAAGCAGGCCGCGCGGCCCGGTCAATACGGAGCACACTTCTTGGCTTCCAGGGAGGCACAGCAGCACGACGGTGCTGCACTGGGCCATGGCGAAGGGGTCTTCGACCTCTACCGCGCCGCGAGTGACAAGAGCCTCAAGCGGCTCACGGTTGCGGTGAGCCATGATAGTGAGGGCGAACCCTTTGTTCAGCAGATTGCTGGCCATGCCCTGTCCCATAAGGCCCAGGCCAATAAAACCTACGGTAGTTCCAGTCATAGCATGAGCTCCAATAACCCCGGCCGAGCCGGGGTACGCTTTAATTCTTGCTGCGGATCGCTGCCAGGGTCTTGTTCAGTTCAGCCACGCGCTCGGCGCCGAACGCTTCGATATGTTTCTCGATGGTCGGTTTGAGGGATTCACGCATACGCTCAATCTCCTCAGGCGATACCTGGTTGACGGCCACGTTGGCCTGCGAGGAGAGGAAGGCCAGCGCCTTGGCGCTCATCTCGCGGGATACCTGGCGCTCGTAGCGGCCGGCTTCGCGGGCAGCCTCGGAGACGATACTGCGTTCGCGCTCGTTGAGGCGGTCCCAGACCTTCTTGCTGAAAATTACCGCCAGGGGGTCGTAGAAATGCCCGGTGAGCGACAGGTAGCGCTGGACTTCGTAGAACTTCGACGCCTCGATCGACGACAGCGGGTTTTCCTGGCCATCCACGGTGCGGGTTTCCAGCGCTGTGTAGATCTCGGTATAGGACATGGGCACGGCGTTGGCCCCGAGGCCGTTGAAGCTGTCCACCGCCGAAGGGATCTGCATGACGCGTAGCTTGAGGCCGGCAAGGTCTTCCATCCGGGTGATCGGGTGCTTGCTGTTGGTCACATGACGAAAGCCATGGTCCCAGTAGTCCAGGCCAATCAGCCCATTGTTGGGCAGGGTTGCCAGCAGGCTTTGTCCCAGAGGGCCGTCGAGCACTGCATCAACTTCTTCGAAGTTGTTGAAGGCAAAAGGCAGGCCGAACACACCGAAACCCTTGTTGATGCCCGTCAGCAGGCCGGGCGTGACCATGGCCATGTCGACAGTGCCGCCTTGAATCGACGAAATCACTTGAGCATCACCGCCCAGGGTGCCATTGGCAAACACCATGACCTTCATCTTGCCGTCGCTTTTCTGTTTGATCAGCTCGGCAAATTTCTGGGCACCCAGGCCATGGGGGTGGTCCTTGGCCTGAACGACCGCCACCTTGAAAAGTCGTTTGTTGATTTCTTCCTCTGCCTGCGCGAAGCCGCTGAACAGGACGCTGGCGCAGAGCAGTGCACCGATCAATCTTGGAATTGTTTTCATGATCTATCTCTCGTTGGAAGTAGCCCTAGCAGAGCTGTGAATAGGCCGTTCAACAGCCCATGGCGCAAGCTGCCCGGCCAGCGGGCGGCCCGGTGAATCAGAACATCCAGTGCATCGGTACAGTGATCAGTTCGGGGATCAAGGTAATCAGCGCCAGCACCACCAGCTCGGCCAGCAAAAATGGCAGGCAGCCTCGCACGGTATCGAGCAAGTCCAGCTTGGTTACCCCAGAGACCACGTTGAGCACCAGGCCCACCGGCGGTGTGATCAAGCTGACCGCGCAGGTCACGACGAACACCACGCCGAAGTAAATCGGATCGATGCCTGCGGCCACCGCCACCGGTAGCATTACCGGAGCCAGGATCAGGATGACCGGTGACATGTCCATGGCGGTGCCCACGGCCAGCACGATCAGCACCATGATCACCATCAATAGGCGAGGGCTATCCATCACCGGCTCAAGTAGGCTGATCACCTCGCTTGGCAGGTCGGTCACGGTAATCACCCAAGCGGCAACCATCGCCGCCGCCACCAGGAACATCACCATGGAGGTCGTGCGTACAGAGGCCAGCAGAACGCGTGCGAGGTCGCTCAGTGTCATTTCCCTGTACACCAGCATCGACACCAGGAAGGCGTACACGGCTGCTACCACACCCGCTTCAGTGGGGGTAAACACTCCGAACTTCAGCCCTACCAGGATGATCACAGGCAGCATCAGTGCCCAAATGCCCTCGGTAAATGCTTTGAGGCGTTCGGCACGGGTGGACTTGGTTGCGGTTTCGACCTGATCTCGACGAGCAATGAAATACCACGCTACGCACAGCGACACCCCCATCAACAAGCCGGGAACGATTCCCGCAAGAAACAGCTTGGTGATCGAGATATTGCCAGCCACACCAAAGAGGATCAGTCCGATGGACGGAGGCAGGACCGGGGCGATGACGCCGGCCGAGGCGATGAGGCCTACGGAGGTGGCTTTGTTGTGCCCGGCACGGACCATCATCGGCACTAGCAAGGCAGCGAGGGCGGCCGCATCGGCGGCTGCGGAGCCGGACAGACTAGCCAGCAGCACGCCGGCCAGGATCGCTACATAGCCCAGGCCACCTTTGATATGGCCCACGCTGGTGATCGCCATATTGACGATACGCTTGGACAACCCGCCGGTGTTCATCAACTCACCGGCCAGCATGAAGAACGGGATCGCCATCAGGGGGAAACTGTCGGAACCGTGGATAAGGTTCTGCGCGATGATTTGCGCATCGAACAGGTCCAGGTAGTACATCATGCTGACACCACACAGGATCAGTGCGTAGGCAATGGGCACACCGATGACCATCGCGCCGATCAAAGTCAGCACGAACAGACCAATAATGATCATGGGATCACTCCGCTTGTTGTTTTTCTACTAGCGAGGGCTACGCCGAGGCGGCGGAGCAGGGGCTCAATATTTAGTGGGGGGTACCGGTATCGTCACAGGGTGGCTCGGGCAAACCGGCGCCACGCGCCAACCGATACATCTCATAAAGATGAATAAGGCTGGCACAAAAACCGAAGACCATACCGGCACCATAGAACAGCCCCAGGGAAAGGCCGGTTGCAGGTGAAGGGGTGTGAATATTGATTTCAACTTGCTGAAAACTGCCCCAGAAGAACAACATCGAACACATCAGCATGAGTAGTTGACTGGCCCACAGACAAGCACGTTGCGCCAGGGGGGGCATTTTTCGTAATGCCGCATCGACATTCATGTGTTGCCGTTCACGCAGTACCACGATGGCGCCGGTAAATGTCAGCCAGACGAAGGCCCAGCGGGAAAGTTCCTCGGAAACCGAGATGCCGGTGTTAAAGCCATAGCGCAAAACAACGTTGCCAAAGACCAATACCAACATCACCAGCAAGAAAAATACTGCCAGTATCTTGAGACCATTGAAATACCAATTTACCCATCTAGCCATGGACCACCTCCAGCTGAGTGTGGATGACTAGTGCGGGGTAGGTTTCAGGATGAACGCGTATTGAGCACAGAGCAATGGCACTAACCATAAGTGTACACCTTGATGTTGTTCTTATTGCGGCCCTAGGCCATTTGTAGGTGAATATTAGCAGTAGCGTTCATTGCGTGCAATGTACAATTTATGCGCAAGACATGCCTTTGCTGCGGTCAGAGCGTTCCGGCTATCAGGGTCGTGCCAGGGGGCGATGAGGGATAACCTGAAGCCCGCTGTCGCAAGGTAATGTGATCAGCGGCAGCTACAGGTTCTTGGCGCGCGTGCTGCGAGGCACCGTAATGCAGGCGTTGCCAAGGTTTACGAAAGCGTCTCGGACACGCTAACGAAAAGCATGGCAGTAGAATGACGGGAAGATAAGTCCAGTTCGATGGGAAGGGGGTCGCATCACCGCTCCCTCAGGGCGAGGCAAACGGTACGGCTTCAGGTCAACTTATCGAGATAAGGCATGGGCGCGATGCGATTATGCGCGCGGAAGTGGGCCAACCGTTGCTTTATCTTGCGTTCGGCGGTCACCAAGTGCTCCTCCATGCTCTGTGCTGCGAGATCTACGCATCCCCCTCGCAGATTCTCGAAGATGCTCAGGTGCTCGCGGAAGAAGGGTTCTTCATCGGGGAAGTAGCTTTTGTCGAGCAGAATGTGTTTGGCTGACAGCAATAATGAGTGGGTGCGTCGCAGAATCTGCAGCATTTGCCGATTCGGGCAATGCCCCAGCGTCTCGATATGCAGGTCGCTCTCAAGCTCATCGAGCTGGCGACTGTCCATGTTCGGGTAGATTTCCATGGCGCGGTGCAGACGTTCGATGTAGCTATCAAGCTGCTCGGCCTGCAGGAACGCGGCAGCACGCTTTAGCACATAGGGCTCCAGGTGACGCCGTACTTCAAAGAGCTCGCCGACGCGCCCCTCGTCCCACTGCCAGAGTTGCCAGCGAGACCGTTCGTCGCGTTCCACAAGGCCCATCAGCGATAGTCGGGTCAGCACTTGGTTCGATACGGTGCGACTGATCGAGTAATAACGCGAAAGCTCCAGCTCATTAACGTGGTAGATGCCAAACAGCGACTGGTGCAGCAGGTCACGCTCGATCTGGTTGTATACAGCTTGCCAGGCTTCGGTCTTGCGTGGTGCCTGTACATTGTCTTCGGTAAATCTGAAGTCGCTGGCCCCTAGTTTCCGTCGCAGCACCGCTCCCGGCAGTGGCCCAACGAGGTATCCACGACCTTCAAAGGTGCAGATCAATCGGGCCTGTTGCAAACTGAGCAATGCTTGTCTTACCGGCGAGCGACTCACACCGAACAACTCTGCCAGCGGACCCTCGAGCAACAGGGTGCCTACCTTCAGTTGGCCGGATCTGATGCTTTCAGCGATGATCTCGAAAAGCTGATCATTCAGGTGTTTTTTCATCGTTGATGCTTTCATGCATTGATCCAGCCTGTGTCCACCGTGACAGCCATTATCCTCAGGAGGTTCATCGAGCTTCAGATGATGTCGAGGGCACCGTTAAGCCTTATGTGACCTAGGATATTAGGCGAGCCAGAGATATCGGTGACGCAAAACCCAAACGACGTATGGAACCATAGTCAAGCTATTTTCGCAAATCCCTCTGCGGTTCACCCATAATCCCGGTGCTTTTTAGCCGCAATCATGAGCTGATGGCAGTGCAACTTTGCCAATGGTGTATTGGGGGGGGCACTATGCTGTTGTGCAGCAGAATGATTCAGGGGGAGTCACACGGGTTTTAAGTTGCTCAAAACCTAAGCAGGGAAGTTCGCGAAGCTCGGCGACGCTGATGGATATTTTCCTTATGGCTAGAATACCCATGTCACCATGGGCTACGGGCTCCGTTGCATAAGGTCGGCAACTAATATTCTGAGGATGCGATAGCATCAAAGCTCTTTTCATAAGCGATGCTGTGAAACGTGATGCGCCGCCAATATCGCCTGAGCGCAGCAAAGGGGAGAGGCAATGAAGAAAGAGGCCGAGGAACCCGTCTGGGATGGTTCCTCGGCCTGGCCGATGACGTTGATGTGTTACCTAGCTCAACCTGCTATCTCTGCCCGGCTGTATTCACCATCGATCAGGCGCAAGAGACCTAAAGGATTAGCGTTCTGCAGAACGGCGGGGAGCAACTCATCGGGATAGTTCTGAAAGCATACAGGCCGTAAAAAGCGATCGATGGCTGCCGTCCCGACAGAGGTACCCCGCGCATCCGAAGTGGCGGGGTACGGGCCACCGTGCACCATCGCGTCGCAGACTTCGACGCCGGTCGGGTAGCCATTGAGCAGCAAACGGCCGACTTTCTCCTGTAGCAGCTCGCTCAACCAGCCATGGGCCAGCAGCTCTGCAGGCTCGCCAATCAAGGTTGCGGTCAGTTGACCACGCAGTGCCTGGACGGCGGCGCCCAGTTGCGCTTGGTCTTCGACTTCGATCACCAGTGTGGCAGGGCCAAATACTTCTTCCTGCAACAGTTCGTCGCCATCAAGCAGCAGGTCGACGTCGGCTTTGAACAGTTGCGGCTGGGCCTGCTGCACCCCTTGCTTCGCGCCTGCCAGGTGGCTGATGCCGGGGTGGGCGTGCAAATGCTCCAGGCCTTCGCGGTAGCTGGCCAGTGTGCCGGCATTGAGCATGGTCTGCGCCGGTTGGTCGGCCATCTGGGTTTTGAACTGTTCGACAAAGGTGCTGAACTCAGCAGAGCGCAAGCCGATGATCAAACCAGGGTTTGTGCAGAACTGACCACAGCCCAGAGCTACCGAGGCGCTGAGTTCCCGAGCGATGGCCTCGCTGCGTACCCGCAGGGCATCAGGTAGCAGGATCACAGGGTTGATGCTGGACATCTCAGCAAACACCGGAATGGGCTGAGGCCGCTCGGTGGCCATGCGACACAGGGCGTTGCCACCCTTGAGCGAGCCGGTAAAGCCGACTGCCTGGATCGCCGGATGCTTGACCAGCCACTCTCCAACGCCGCCGCCATAGACCATATTGAAAACGCCAACCGGCATGGCGGTGCGTTCGGCTGCGCGCAGGATGGCATCGGCCACCCGTTCAGCGGTGGCCATATGGCCGCTGTGGGCCTTGAACACGACCGGGCAGCCGGCGGCCAGGGCCGAGGCGGTATCGCCGCCAGCCGTGGAGAAGGCCAGCGGAAAGTTACTGGCGCCGAACACGGCGACCGGACCAACGCCGATGCGGTACTGGCGAAGGTCCGGGCGAGGGATGGGTTGGCGTTCGGGCAGGGCACGATCGATACGCGCGCCATGGAAGTCGCCACGACGCAGCACTTTGGCAAAAAGGCGCATCTGGCCGCTGGTGCGGCCTCGTTCGCCGAGGATGCGCCCGCTTGGCAGGGCTGTCTCGCGGCACACGGTGGCGATGAAGTCGTCGCCCAAGGCGTCCAGTTCGTCGGCTATGGCCTCGAGAAACGTTGCGCGTCGCTCGGCAGGCAGGTTTCGATAAATAGGGAAGGCGGCGGCGGCGGCGCGGGCCGCGGCGTCGACTTCCGTTTCGGTGGCCTGGCTGAACACACCAGGCAGGGGCTCGCCAGAGCTGGCATCGAGGCTCTTGAGCAAGGTACTGCCCTGGGCCGAGCGTTGGCCGCCGATATAGTTATGACCGAGGATCGAGGTCATGAGGGCTCCTGTCGCGAATAAGGGGTGATTCAAGTGATGGCACCGATCTGCCACGGCACGAATTCGTTCTGGCCGTAGCCATGCTGTTCACTCTTGCTGCGTTCGCCCGAGGCAATGCGCAGCATCAATTGATAGATGTGTTCGCCACGCTCTTCGATGGTCATGCTGCCGTCGGCAATGCCACCGCAGTTGACGTCCATGTCTTCCTCCTGCGTTTCCCAAAGGCAGGTATTGGTCGCCAGCTTGATCGAGGGCGAGGGCGCACAGCCGTAAGCCGAGCCACGGCCAGTGGTAAACGCGATCAGGTTGGCGCCGCCGGCGACCTGGCCAGTGGCGGAAATCGGGTCGTAGCCAGGTGTGTCCATGAATACAAGGCCGTGGGAGCGGACGGGTTCCGCATATTCGTAGACATCCACCAGGTCGCTGGAGCCAGCCTTGGCGACGGCGCCGAGGGACTTTTCCAGAATGGTGGTCAGGCCCCCGGCCTTGTTGCCGGCCGAGGGGTTGTTGTTGAGTTCGGCACCCATGCGTTCGCAGTAGGCTTCCCACCAATGGATACGGGCAATCAGCTTTTCGCCGACCTGCTGGCTCACGGCGCGCCGGGTCAGCAAGTGTTCGGCGCCATAGATCTCCGGGGTTTCCGAAAGAATCGCGGTGCCGCCCGCAGCGACCAGGCGGTCTACTGCATTGCCCAGCGCCGGATTGGCGGTGATGCCTGAGTAGCCGTCCGAGCCACCGCACTGCAGACCGACCGTGAGGTGACGGACGCTGACCGGCTGGCGCTCGACCTGGTTGGCTTCGGCCAACAACGCTTTGACCTGCTCAATGCCGCTGGCGATGGTCTTGGAGGTGCCACCGGTGCCCTGGATGGTGAAGGTACGCAGGGTGTGGCTGCGTTCCAGGCCCTGGGCGGCAAGCAGGTCGGGGATCTGGTTGGTCTCGCAGCCCAGGCCGATCAACAGCACCGAGGCAAAGTTGGCGTGCACGGCGTAGCCACCCAGGGTGCGGCGCAACATCGCCAGGGCTTCGCCGCCGGGATCGACGGCGCAGCCGACGCCGTGGGTCAGGGCGACCACGCCGTCGACATTGGGATAGGCCACCAGCGCTTCGGGGTGGATATCGCGACGGAAGTGGTCGGCGATGGCCCGGGCCACGGTGGCCGAGCAGTTCACCGAGGTGAGAATGCCGATGTAGTTGCGCGTGGCGACCCGGCCGTCGGCGCGCACGATGCCCATGAACGTATCGTCGCTAGACGCTTGCACGCCGCGGGCATCGGCACCGAAGGCATAGTCGCGGGCAAAGTCGCCCATCGCCAGATTATGCACATGGACATGCTGGCCGGCCTCGATGGCCTGGCTGGCAAAACCGATGATCTGCCCGTAGCGACGCAGTGGCTGGCCGGCTGCCAGCGCCCGTGCGGCGACCTTGTGACCTGCCGGAATCGGCTCGCGTACGGTAATCGCTTCGTCCAGCAGCAGGCCTTCGGGCAGCGGCTGACGGGCGATCAGCACATCGTCCAGCGGGTTGAGTCGGATCACGGCATTGGCAGCGCTTGTACTGCCTGTTGTCGTAATGAGTTGCATGACTGTTACCTCAGTGGGGAGCGGGGCTCAGGCCAGCCCGCGCTCGCGATAGTCGATCAGGCCGGAGAACAGCATCAGGCCGAAGGCCATGACCACGAAGAAGATGAGGGCCAGGAAATAGGAACCGGTGAACTGCACGATCAGGCCGATCAGGATCGGCACCAGCACGCCAACCATGTTGCCGCAGAAGTTCATGCTGCCACCGAGCACGCCAGCCTTGGACTTGCCGCCGAGGATTGCTGGCAGGCACCAGTACATGCCGCACCAGCGGATGAAGAACAGCGCGACGCAGAGCAGGGCGATCACCAGCGCGGCATCCGGGGTGTAGGCTACGAGCAGGATGCACAGCGCTGCCACGGCCGCGGAGCCGGCGAACATGCTGCGCATGACGGTGTTGGGCTGGCCGCCGTTGGCCTTCCACTTGTCGGAGATCCAGCCACCGACCAGTTCACCGACGAAACCGCACATAAAGATCAGGAAGGTCGCGCCGCCCATGGCCTTGATGTCCAGGTTGTGGGCCTGGTGCAGGTAGCTCGGCATCCAGGTCAGCAGGCCGTAGAACACGCTGTTGTAGCAGGCGTAGCCGGCAAACATGCATAGCACCGAGCGGCTCTTGAGCAGTTCCTTGAGGACTGCCTTGCGGTTGCCGTTGGCCTTGCTCGCGGTCTCGTTGGCCTGGGTGATGTAAGCAAGCTCCGTGGCGTTGACCTGCGGGTGTTCGCTGGGGTGGTTGCGGATGTACCACCAGGCCCAGATGCCAGCGGCCACGGTGCCGACACCGGCCACGATGAAAGCGATGCGCCAGGAGTCGAACCAGGTGATCAGGCCGGCGATGATGATAGCGCCGAACGCAGTGCCCAATGGCGCGCCGCCGTCGACCAGGGTGGCGCCACGGCCACGCTCGTTGGGGGTCAGCCAGGCGCCGTTGAGTTTGGCCCCGGCCGGCATGATCGGCGACTCGGCCACGCCCAGCCCGATGCGGGTGATCAGCAGGGTGATCCAGTTGTGGGCAAAGCCTCCCAGCGCCTGGAAGGCGCCCCAGCCAATAGTGGCCACGCCAATGATGTTGCGCACCTGGAAGCGGTCGAGCATGACCCCAGCCGGGATCTGCATCAATGCGTACGACCAGAAGAACGCACTGAGGATCAGCCCCTCGAGTGCCGGGGTCAGTTCGAACTCGGCGGAAATCAGCGGCAGGGCGACCGACAGCGAGGCGCGGTCGATGTAGTTGATCGCTGCCAGCAACAGCAGAATCAGGAAGATCCGCCAGCGCACCGTGGTCGGCTTGGCAATGTCGGTGATGGCCATGGCGGGCGCAGAGGCCGCCGTACTAGGGCTGTTCTTCATGCTCATCTCACTCTTGTGATTGTTATGAAATGCCGCGGCGGCGCGGCCCTGCGCCGCCGACAGGTCAGAGTGCTTTCACCTCTCCGGGTGAGATGGCCGATGGCGTTACGGCAATGCCATTGCGCAGCGGGGCGCCGAATTCCGGCAGACTGATCTCGAACACATCGCCTTCGGCGGTCTTGACCTGGTCGGCGAACGACAGGGTTGCGGTGCCGAAGAAGTGAATGTGTACATCGCCTGGGCGCAGGAACTGGGCGTACTTGAAGTGGTGGTATTCGAGGTTTTCCAGCGAGTGGCACATGTTGTCCTCGCCGCTGAGGAACGCTTTCTCCCAGATCACCTGGCCGTCCCGACGGATCCGGCTGATGCCATCCAGGTGACGGGGCAATTCGCCCACCCGCAGTTCCGGGCCGAACGAGCAATTGCGTAGCTTGGAGTGCGCCAGGTACAGGTAATTGCGCCGTTCCATCACATGATCGGAAAACTCGTTGCCGATGGCAAAGCCCAGGCGGTAGGGCTGGCCATCATCGGCGATCACATAGAGGCCGGCGAGCTCCGGTTCTTCACCGGCGTCTTCGGCGAAGGCCGGGGTCTGGAATGGCTGGCCCGGGCGGATCACGATCGAACCGTCCCCCTTGTAGAACCATTCCGGCTGTACGCCGGCGGTGCCTGGGGCAGGGCGGCCACCTTCGATACCCCACTGGAAGATCCGCGCGGTGTCGGTAAGGGCGGCGGCATCGTCGATTTTCTGCTGATGCATCTTGTCGCGGGTCGAGGCGCTGCCGAGGTGGGTCAGGCCGGTGCCGCTGACCAGGCAGTGAGCAGGGTCTTCGTGGTCCAGCGGGGGCAATACCCGGCACTCGTCCAAGGCCTGGGCATAGCGCTCGTTGCTGTTGTCAAGGCCACGCTCGAGCACTTCCGCGCCCAGGCTACGCTGATTGCGAATAGCCGCCAGGGCCAGTTCACGCATGGACGCCGTGTTACGGACGATCTGGATCAGGTCGCCTTCGACCACGCCGACATGGCGCTGGGCGTGTGCGGTTTCAAATTGGATCAGGCGCATGCTGGCTCCTGTTTGTTCTTCTAGGGAAATGGTTGATGGCCACTTTAAATTTCCTCGGGATTGCTGCCTAATGAGAGCTGCTGACACTGTGATAACTTTTAGTGATCCCCTATGCTGCCATCGTTGAGCTCCATCGCTTCACGCCTTCGCCTGCGCCAATTGCGCTTACTGATCAGCCTCGATGAGCTGGGCTCGGTCCATAAAGCGGCTGAGGCAATGTCGATTACCCAACCCGGCGCTACCAAAGCCCTCAACGAGATCGAGTCAACCTTGGGCGCGGTGCTTTTCGAACGCACCAGCAAAGGCCTTGAGGCCAATGACCTGGGGCGTTGCGTGGTGCGTTATGCGCGCTTGATCAGCAATGACCTGGCGCACCTGCGCGAAGAGATGCTCGGCATCCTCCAAGGCCATGGCGGGCGCTTGTCGGTGGGTACCATCATGGGGGCGGTGCCGATCCTGGTGGACGGCTTGGCGCGTTTGCGCGAGTGTCAGCCGGATCTGTCGGTATCGGTGGTCGAAGACACAAGCGATCGCCTGCTTAATCTGCTCGATCAGGGTCGCCTGGACGTGGTGATCTGCCGGACCAGTGTCAGCCCACGGCCAGGGGCATACGAGAGCCGGGTCAAGCATCAGGAGCAACTCGTGCTGGTGGCCAATCCAGCACATCCTTTGGCTGGCCGCGAATCGCTGAACTTGGCGCAACTGACTGAGTCGCGCTGGATCGTGTTCCCCGTGAACATGCCCATGCGCCTGACGCTTGAGCGCGAGTTTCGAGAGGCCGGATTGAGCTTTCCACAATACCCTATAGAAACCTCGTCAACGTTCACCACGTTGTCGATGTTGCAGCAAGATGCCGATTTGCTCGCCGTCATGCCCTGGGATGTCGCCAAGGTGGCAGTGGATCACGGCATGCTGGTACGCTTGCCGTTGCAGCTCATGGCGCGTAGCGAGCCTTACGAAGTGGTGACGCGACGAGAAGTCGAATTGAGCCGACCCGCCAATGTGTTCATCGAGATTCTAATGGCCAAAGATTGAATAGATCATCTGATCTATAGCCTCGCCAGTTTTCGGAAGGGCGCCTTTTCGTTGTCGTATGGGATATGCCATGAGCAGCCCTTATTAAATACACATTCATCATATCGTTGACCTTTTCTTTGGCGCGCCATGGGCCTCTGACAAGGGCTTGTGTTCCCCGTAGTTAGCTCATAATCGCATGTTTTATCGTTGGGTCGATAATGGTTATTTATTGCCTTTGTGTCCCCTGGGTCTCGAATACTAGTTTCTTCGAGGCGCTTAAATTGGGCAGGCACTGGAAATGACGGGTGATTAAATGATGCCGAAAATATAATACAGGGCAATGGCAAAGAATGCGCCTAAAATTTTGAACCCTGTAATGCCAAATATGAACTTATATGCTTCTCGGTGGGTCAGGCCCGTCACCGCTAGCAGGGTAATGACAGCGCCGTTATGGGGTAGGGTGGGTAGGATGATTTTTTTCGTTCTGTGCAAGGCCTTAATGACCATGGCTGAATCTGTTCGTCGCCCCGTCACAGCTCACGACGTAGCTAGGCTCGCAGGGGTTTCGCAGTCTGCTGTTTCACGCACTTACACAAAGGGCGCCAGCGTGGCGCCCAAGACACGAGAGAAGGTCGAAGCCGCCGCAGCGGCACTAGGCTACCGTCCTAATTTCGTCGCTCGATCGTTGATCACCCGTCGCTCAAGCCTTGTTGGCGTGGTAATTCCTAGCATGGTGAACCCTTTCTATTCCGCCGTGCTGGAGGCTCTATCCAAGGCATTTGAAGAAACCGGCTATCGGGTGCTGCTGTTCTCGACAAGTACAAATGAGAACTCGGACCCCATTTTGGAGGAGGTCTTGCGGCATCGGGTGGAGGCGTTGATTCTAGTCTCGTCCTCTCTTTCGTCGCATTTTGCGCAGGAGTGCAAGCAGACGGGGCTCCCCGTGGTATTGCTCAACCGGAAAAATGACAGTGATACCGTCTCGAGCGTGACGAGTGACAATGCCAAGGGAGGGGAGGTCATTGCGGATTTCTTCGTCTCTACGCAGCACAAGCATCTAGCGTTCATGGCAGGTAATGAACATTCATCGACCAGCCGGGATCGGGAACGCAGCTTTACTAGCCGGCTTGCCCAGCATGGTTACCCTGCGCCATTACGTGAGGTAGGTAACTACAACTTTGCCGATGCGATGGCATCAACGCGATTGTTGATGTCACGGCAATCTCCTCCTGATGGCATTTTTTGCGCCAACGACCTAATGGCCATTGCTGCCCTGAACGTCATTACGAAGGAGTTAGGCCTTGTCCCTGGTAAGGATGTTTCGGTAGTTGGATTTGACAATATCGATATTGCCGGCTGGCCATTGGTCGGTTTGACGACCTATGTGCAGCCCATAGACCAGCTTGTGGAGCAAGCCATAGGCATCATCAGGGCGCAACTGGAAGAGAGCACTACGCCATCCATTCAGCAGGTATTGCCCGGAAATCTGATTATTAGAGACAGCGCTCGCCGTCCTGTAACTGGCCTTACCAAGCTTGGTCAAGACACCATATGGGCACCGACTGAGATTGGCAAAGCCACCAGTTGATGGGGGAGAGCGCCCCGTATGTAGATAGAGCCAAGAGCTTTTTTCGTGCGGCTGGCGCCTACCTCGGTCTCTAAGCCCCCGGTCAGAGGCTGTCCCACTTCCAGGGCGGAGAATGGCGGGGGCGTGGTCAGCCGCTACGATCATGGCGTTACAAGATATTGATCGGATAGTTGATCATATCCGGTGCTCGTCGGCATCGCGCTGGTTGCCGACGGTTGAACGCAGCTGTGCATGGCGAAGCTGTATGTTCAGGTCTTTCGCAGGGCCCGATTGCACGGTGTAGGCAAGGGTGACGTTGCGTTCCCATTCCTGCTTGTCGCCATCGACCGCCTTGATGTTGGAACCGCTTTCGTACATGCCGACGAAGGTCAGGCCCGGTATACCGACGTTAGCGAAGTCATAGCCGTAACGTACTTGCCAGGTGCGTTCGCCGGCACGTTGGAATTTCCCGATCATCGACTCGGTCATGAAATAGGCGGTGGAACCATCGCCCTGGTTCAGCCATACCGCATCGCTTTTACCGCTGACCACCTGGTAGCCCGCAGCGAACATGTGGCCCTTGATCAGATAGGAAAACTGGGCGCTGGACAGGCGGCTGTCGACCTTGCCCTTGGTCACGCCATTTCCGTAATAGCCCACGGTGTAGTAGTCGCTGTCGTGGCCATTGGCGCCGTCGGAGTGATTGTCGAAGTGGCGCAGGTCAGTACGCAGGGTGCCTTCACCAAGCTTGAGGTCGTGCTTCAGGCCCAGGAAGTGCTGTTTGTAGAAGTCTTCGAGGCTCCCGTAGTAGTACTGCAGGGTCAGGTTGTCGGTAGGTTTGTAGTCAAGCCACCGCACAACTTCAATGCAAAGAATGATGAGTAAATTTACGGTGGATATGGTTCCTCCGGTAACGGGTCGACGCTAATTGAGCGTGAGAGTTAGTGTTGTTATATCGGTGGCTGGTTTGATCTGAATCATTGGGTGAGTGTCAATGGAATGTACAAAGGTACAAGCGTGCGCATGGTTTGTGCTTTTGCGTAAAGCGGTTTGCTCCAATCAGCATTGATCTGTATGTGGAGTTCTACATTTGTAGGTTTATAGAGTTTTTTGTTTGAAAATTTCTTTAGCCAAAATTTCTATTTGAATACCCGCATATGAATTATCGAATTTAGCCGGTAAAATTTCATAAGCTCTGCTCCGCAGCCTGCCAGATGTTGTTTGCAGCTTTCAGCTGATATCAATTGAGGTCCCTGGTTATGGATATTCCTCACTTCCTTGCTTACAGGATGCCACTTGAAGTCAGTGGCAGGCCGGCAGCCTTTCCGCACTATTTCCTCGGCACGCTCGACCAAGGTGAAGGGTGATATCCACTCCCCGTTGCACCGGCCTGGGGCACGCGTAGGGGGCAAGCGTTGAAATTACCAGCTGAATGGCTGGTAGAATTCTGCATTGGTGGCCGGTCAATCGGGCGGATGAGCTAACATCCAGCCCGATCTGTAGACCTTACCGCAGGTATCTTGCTTGCCAATAATGGAAAGCAACTTATCATCCTACTCGAGTAAAGAAAAATACACGCTCCTCTTCATCGTCGAACAAGTGATCTTCGAACAAATAACATTTTGACTTTTCTGCTATAGAACCCGTTCAAAGCGATTTTTGATGCCATCCTCTTCGTCATCACCGTGCATGGTTTTCGGTCAAACCTCCTGCTGACCAACGGGGAGGGTGGATTGAGCGGCCGAGAAGTGCTGGTGATCAGTCGGCGCCGAAGCGACTGCGCTGTCTGACCATGTGCATGCCCGCTCACTTGCCTATCTCTAAAAATGAGTCCAGAATCAAGGCTATCCCTGTTTCAGGGAACGCTGAAAGCCCTTTGATTTCAACGGCTCGGAAGCCAGATGCGAGTCTCGTTTCCCGCTCCAAATATAGATCTACAGAGTTCCATGGAAGTCTGTAGATACTTGAAAATAGACGCTTCGGCGTCTTTTTTCGTTTCAGCGCAGTCTGCCTGAACCCATCAGCAGCCACGAAATTTAAGTACAGCACGAAGGTCCACAAGGCACGTGAGTGTCATTGACGCTGGCCTCGCGCAGTGCGGCAAGATGCGGACGTTCGGCCAGCCACATGACATTGGCGGCCACTGATACAACTCGTTGATGGACACGCTGACGTGCGGGCGCAGCAGCGTCAGGCTGCTATTGGATGCCTCGTGGTGCATGGGTTGAACCCACCCGTGACCAAGGCCCAGCGCAAGAGCCTAGGGCCATGTCTCCGATGCCTTGGCAAAGACCTTGCGTCCCAGATCAGCGGTATGTTTGTCTCGTGCAGACGAGGTCGGTGGGATTCCACTGCCTTTTGCACGAGTGCCTGGCTTTCTGGCAATAGGTAGAAATGAGGACACAGGCCAAAGGCAGACACCATTTCTCCCCCGAGCAGGGGCTCAAGCGCGGGTGTTAACTGTATACACCCCCTCGACAGCGTGCTCCGATAGGTTGATTGCTCAATCATCCCATTGGGTATTGTCATGCAGACAGATCGAGCATCCACCGTTCCCGACGCGCTCGCATTGGCGCAAGCCTATCAGGACAGCATCATTGCCAAGCGCCTCCCCGCCTGGCTGAAAGCTGCTACCACGGAAGAACTGCAACAGCTTCGCGCAGCAATGCGCCGAAGCCTGGACACTCGCCGCCACCTGTCGAGGGTCCTGGCGCAGATTGAGGGCATCGACGCATTCGCAACGCCGATCCTGGCCTCGCAAATGCAGGCGAAGTTCGGCCATGCGTACAACGTTCGACGTTGGCAGATGCTGGTTGGCAATCGGGAGGTCGTGATCAATGCGCTACCCGTGGGCGCGCACCTCACCGAAGTGAAGTACGAGCCGATGCCGCTGCTGGAGGCGGCCTTGCGCAATTTCACTGAGGCAGAGACTGCTTCGGACAGAACCCTGGACGGCGCGCAACCCAGGGGAAACCGTTTGTTGAATCCTCGGCAGGGCAGGGTAACGCCACCCAGTGCGGACCAGTTTGCGCGGTTCTGTCGAGAGTTGGACCTAGGCGCGCAGTATCAACAGCATCTGGACGAAGCATTGCAGCCCACGTCCGGTTTCGATCAGGCATCGGGCACGCCTCGCCTGTTGGCTGATGCCCATCGTGATGCGCTGCTGGTGGATGCCTATGAGGCCAAGCTCACAGGTGTGCTGACTCAGGCGGAACTGCAATTGATCGCGGGACTTTGCAACGACAATGCCTTGGGTAGGTTGAATGGCGATCCTGTAGTCGCTAACCGTCTTCAACTGTTGGGCCATACGATGCAGCAGATCGTCGTGCTCGCGGTCATGGACGAAGGCATCATTCGCAACACCATCAAGCGGGTACTCGTGCACATTCCGGGTGATGAACATGGCGCTTGGTGTGCATTCGAGAGTCTGCGCAAATTCGCAAATGCGCTGGGCCGGCGCTTGCGCGAGCCGAGTTACCAAAAGTTCTTCACTCGCTTTGTACGACGGCGCGATAGCCAGGCCTTCTTCGGTGAAATCATTCCAGCCTATGCCGATCTGGTCTCGACCGCCAATTACGAACTCAATGAAGAGGTCGAGCCGTATGGGTTGCCGCTGTTCAATACACTGGCGACAGCGCGTATAGCACAGATCAAAGATGATGCAGCCATGATCGCCGTGCCGGTGGCCAAGCTGGACCGGGCGGTCGAAGTCGCGCATAACCGGCGACTGGCGGCCGAGGGATGGACGCTGCTGAACCTGGCAGGCCTGTTTGTACCTGCCATTGGCCTCGGCTTGCTTGCCATCACGGCATGGAGGCTATTGGGCGAGGTTTACCATGGCATCGATGCCTGGCGTGAGGGTGACGACAATGAAGCACTCGGTCACTTGCTCAATGTGGGGGGCGATGTCGCGGCGATGACAGTGACATCGGCGGGTTTGCTTTTGACCCGACGTTTATGGCATGGCGCCACAGTGGTCGATGAGCTGGTGCCTGCTCACCTTGAAGATGGCACGGTCAAACTGTGGAACCAGGACCTCTTGCCTTATAGATTGGCCGGGCCAGCGCCAGGGGCCGTTCGGGACGCCCAGGGCATTCATCGCCTGGGTACGTTCGCGTGGGTGGAGATTGACGGAGGCTACTACGCAGTAGAGCAACGAGTGACAACGGGGGCGTGGCGGCTGTTGGCTCGGGAGGGTCACGCACCGTTGCTATGCCACAACGGCGCAGGTGCCTGGCGTTTGTGGAGCGAACAGCCTGCCCAATGGGATGACCTTCACACCTTGTTCCGCCGTTTTGGCGAGGATGCCCAAGGGTTGGATGAAGAGCAGATCGACCAGGTTCTGGCGGCTCATGCGTTGGATGCAGAGCATCTGCGTGGACTTCATGTGTACGGTCGGGCACTTGATCCCGAAGTGATGGACACGGTGCTACGCGTCAAGCTTGATCAACGTATTCGCAATGTCATTGGCGATCTTCGTTCAGGCAAAGCTGTAACGGATCAGCTTGTGCTTGAGCATGCCCGCAGCCTGCTGGGGAACAGTACAAGCGTCAGTGCCGACTTGGCCAATCAAATCTCGCCTCGAAGGCGTGAGCTGTTCCAGCGACTGTACGAAAGCATGCAGGAAACCGACTCATCCGGTGTGGCGCAGCTTCGCCGGGTATTCACCAGTTTGCATGGGCCAGCGGCGAGAGGCTTGATAAGCGCTGCCAGTGTGACGGATCGTCGTCTACTGGAAGTCGACAAACGCATTTCATTGAGTTTGTCAGAGGCTGCCCGCAACTGTGTGCAGCGGATTCGCACGGCGAGGGCCTATGAATCGTTGGTGATCGATTCCCCGCAGAATGCGGACACTGCAAGAGCTGCAGTGGCAATGAGCAAGTATCTACCGAATGCCTCCACCGGCATTCGTTGGCGGCTACTTGAGGCTGGGAGTGACGCAAACATTAAGTTGCTGGATAGCGAGTCTGGCACTCGACAACGCGGGCTCTTGCATCGGGATGGGCGCTTTCAGTTGCTTGATGATCAAGGCACTGCCGTGGGGGCTCCAGGGGAACTGTTTGACATCATGGCCTCAGCCTACGACGAAGGGCTGCGGCAATCTTTGGGAGTGGGCGATCCGATTGCTCATAACCTGCGGGTGCTACTGGCTCGGCTTGCTAACGTTCGACGTGCGCAAGTCCAGGCGCTGTTTGGGCGGCGCCAAGGCGACGGAGTATGGTTTACGCCGCCCCAACGTATACAAGACGGGCGTATTGGTTACCCGTTGAGTGGGCGGGGCGAGGGGGGCGCGCCAGTTAGAAGACGACCGCAAGCACTGTTCGCCATTATTCGTTCTCTCTATCCATCATTCTCTGATGAGCAGTCCCTTACTTGGATTAGCGATGTACAGGCAGCAGGGCTGAACCTGGAATCGGAGCTGCAAAGGTTGGGGCAGGAACTGGAGGCACTCGGAACCAGTCTTCATCAATGGCAGATGCGTGCTCCGATGGGAGGGGAGCGCAGCGTGCGGCGAGAGTTTCGTGAGTCGTTGGTCAATTGCTGGCGGCGACGACTCACTTACCCAGGACCAGCCACTGGGCAGACCCACAGTTATCGTTGGGCCATCTTCAATCTATCACTCCCGGCGCTGCCTGAACTGCCCTCACAGGTCAGCTTTGGCCATGTCACCGAGATGGCGGTTTTTGAAGTGGGGCTCACAGCGCTGCCGGAGCAGTTCATACGGGCGTTTCCGAACCTGAGAACATTAGAGCTTCCAGGGAATCGACTCACACAATTGCCATTGCAGCTGATGCAAATCAGATCATTGCAGAGTCTGGACCTCTTTGGTAACCAGATTGTGATGACGCCTGCTCAGGCAACCATACTGGCCTGTTGTGAATCACTGGAGTACATCAACCTTTCGTTCAATCCCCTTGGGCGGGTGTTCTCGCTGGCCGGGCTTGGCCGGCTACGACGATTACATATGCGCAGTACGGGGATCAACCAACTGCCTAATGCTCTGACGGATCGACCGGATTTGCTTTTGGCTGATTTGCGTGACAACCAGATTGATCGCTTGCCTGAGCATTTCTATCGAGCGCCCGGGTGGATCCGCCGTAGCATTCTGGTACGCGGTAATCCACTGACCGAGATGGAGATCTCGCGCTTGCGAGCATCCTTGGAAGGCGTGGGAACGTTACGTGAAGAGGTGGTTGTCGATGACGTAGGGCACTCCCGTCGGCGTTGGTTGGATGCCTGCCAGAGTACACATAGAGGAGAGTTCTCTTTGCATTGGGACAATCTCCAGAGCGCCCCTCGGTCAGGCGAGTTTTTCTCCATGCTCACACTCCTGCTGCGTTCGGCCGATTTTCATCAGAGTCCTCAGGCGTTGGCAGATCGCGTGTACTCGATGATTGTGGCCATGTCGGAGTACTCCAGCTTGCGGGAGGAGTTATTCAACGAGGTAGACGAAACCAATTGCCAGGATGGTGCAGCGCTTACCTTCAGCAACTTGGAGCTGCGCATGTTGGTGTGGCAAACGCAGCGCGGTGCTGAAGATCGAGAAGAGGGTTTGTTGCACCTGGGGCGACAGTTGTGGCGGCTGGATGAGGTAAACCGCATTGCACTTGAGGAGATACAGGCCCGGCGAAAGGATGGGGCAGATCCTGATGAGGTCGAGGTCGGGCTGGCCTATCGAGTGTCCCTGCGTGATGCGCTCGACTTGCCTGCGCAGCCCGGCGGCATGCTGTTCAGAGAGTCTGCTCGGGTAGACGAGGCGGGTGTGGCCGATGCACTGGCGCGTGTTCGGGAGGCTGAAACTTCCGCCACAGTTGCTGCATCCCTTGTCGAACGTGGTTTTTGGCAGGACCATTTGCAGCGAACCTATGGGGCGCGATTTGAAGCCGTCGATGCGCCTTTTCATGAGCAGTTGAATGTGCTGATGGACGAGCAGGCTGTTCCGGACGGTGAACGGCTGACGGAGATGAACCGGGTGCGGGATGCGCGCCAGGCTGCACAGCGTCAATTGATGGAGGAGTTGACCTTGGCTGCGCTGGAGCCTGGCGCTGATCCGCAGGCGAGCGGTGGTACAGAAGAGCCTGTGTCGCCGGGGGCGTCCGCGGTTTAAGCAGTTGCCGCGCGCGTCGTTTTCAGCCGATATGCAGGCGGTTGCGACCCGCTTCCTTGGCGACGTACAGTGCTTGGTCGGCGCGTGCCAGCAGCGCCTCGCTGTTGTCCAGGTCGCAGCCACGGGCACTGGCGACGCCGATGCTTACGGTCACCTTTTCAAAAGGACTGTCAGCGTGGGCAAGCGGTTCCAGGGCCAGGCAGTCGAGCATCGCCTGGGCTACCCTGGCCGCGCCTGCGCAGTCGGTATCCGGCAGGATCGCTGCCAGCTCCTCGCCGCCGTAGCGCGCCAGCAAGTCGGGTGGCCGGCGCGTGCAGCCCGCAAGGCGCTGGGCCACTTGCTGCAGGCAGGCGTCACCGGCCAGGTGGCCGTGGCTGTCGTTGTAACGCTTGAAGTGATCGATGTCGATCATCAGCAGCGCTAGGGGCCTGCCACTACGCCTGGCCCTGCCGACCTCCTGGGCCAGGGTCTCGTTGAAGCGGCGCCGGTTGGCAAGCCCGGTCAGCGCATCGTGCATCGCCAGGCGCTCCAGTTGCTGGTTGCTGTCGAGCAGTTGCTGCTGGGTCACCCGCAGTTCACCTTCTGCCAGGCTGCGACGACGCATGGCGCCGATCAACAGCCAGCCGATACTGCCGATCAGCAGTAGCAGGCCGCTCACCACCAGCGCCGACAGTTGCGCTTCCAGCTGCCAGGCCGCCAGTGCCTCACGCTTGCCCAGGGCGACAGTGGTCACCAGAGGAAGCTGGTCGCTCTTGCGAAACGCATACAGGCGTTCGACGCCATCCAGGCTTGACGTGAACGAAGCGGTACCCACCGACTTGTCGATCAGGTACTTGGCATAAATGGGCGAGCTGGAAAAATTGCGCCCCATGTCCTGCTCGCGAAACGGGTAACGCACCAGCAGCGAGCCATCGGTGTAGGACAGCCCGATGGCCCCGTCGTGGCCGAGGTCGATCTGGCCGAACAGGCGCAGGAAATTCTCCACGCCCAAGGTCACGGCCACCACACCGGCGAATTGCCCGGTGACGTCGTCGAAGCGGCGGCTGATGGTGATGACCCATTCCTGAGTAGCGCGGCTGCGTATGGGCAGCCCTATGAAGGGCTCGCGGGAAGGGTCGTCACGGTGGTGGATGAAGTACGCCCGGTCGCTGCTGTTGGCACCGGCCGGGATGGGGCGGTTGGAGGACATCAGCCAGCGCCCGTCCCTGTCGTATACGGTGATCCCGCTCAACTGCGGCATCAGCGGTTGCTGCCTGCTGACAAGCTGGCTGAGGCGTTCGATCTGCCGTGGCCCGCTGCCTTCGGTTTCAAGGCGTTCGACCAGCCCGAGCAGGATCATGGAGCTTTGCCGGACAATCCCCTCGGAGTAGGTGGACAGGGCTTGGGTCAGGTTCAGGCCATGGATGTCGACTTCTGCAAGGGCGCGTTCGCGGGAAGCCATGACTTTCCAGAGCGTCAGCGAAGCGAGGGAGCAACCAATGACTGATAGCAGCAGAACGACGAGTTGAATGTCACGCTTCACGGTAGTACCTGATGGAAATCCGAATTCCGACGCTGGCGATCAATCGTTGAAAGCCATGGCATATAGCCATTCCTGGCTGCAGGCAAGCATACAAGGCGCTACCTGAAAGCGCAGTAACTACCGTAACGCCGGGCCATGCCGGGCAGGGTGCGGCCATCCGTGGGGATGATCATTGGCGCCATAGCAACATGGCAGATTGAGACTATAGTAACGTCATAAAAACAGGGACTGTGGGTGCCATGTCTACGATCGATCTGTCGTCCTCGCAAAGTCTTCGCAAACGCGTGTTGTTGGCTGGGGCACTGAATATCGGCTCCATCGTCGCCTCCCAGGTCATCCGATTGGGTGGCAACCTGATTATCACCCGTTTGCTGCTGCCGGAAATGTTCGGCCTCATGGCCATTGCCACCACGGTTTCGGTGTTGCTGCTGTTGCTGTCCGATGTAGGGCTGCGGCAAAACATCATTCAAAGCCCGCGCGGCGACGAGCCGCTGTTCCTCAATACCATCTGGTCACTGCAGATCATTCGCGGCCTGGGGCTGTTTGTGGTGATGCAGCTGGTGGCGCTGGCGTCGTGGATTTCCCAGCACTTCGAAATGTGGCCGATGCATTCCACCTACGCTGACCCTCAGCTGCCCGGGATACTGGCTGTCACCGGCTTTTTCGCGATCATCTTCGCCTTCCAGTCAACCAAGATAGATGTGGCCATCCGCACCTTCCAGCAGAAGAAAGTGGTGCTGGTCGAACTGGTTTCGCAAATCGCCGGCCTGGTGGTGATGCTGGTGATCGGTTATCTCTTCCGTTCCATCTGGGCGCTGGTGGCAGCAGGCCTGGTCTCCACTCTGGTGACCACAGTGCTCAGCCATATGATTTTCCCGGGGCACAAAGACCGCCCGCAGTGGGACCCGGCAGCCCTGCGCGAGATCGTCAATTACGGCCGTTGGGTGTTTCTGTCGTCCGCCGTCGGCGTGCTGGCCATGCAGGGCGACCGGATCTGGTTCGGCGGCAGCATGACCGTGGCGCAGCTGGGGGTGTATTCGATTGCCGTGGGCATTCTGGCGGCCTTCCAGCTCAGCCTGCAGCGGCTGGCCGGGGCGGTCGCCTTGCCGGCCTTCAGCGAGGCGGCCAGGACCGGCGACATGGAGCGCCTGCGCAATCTGTATTTCCGCTTCAGGCTGATCTTCGATGTGCTGACCCTGTTCACCTGCGGCTTCCTGTTCACCGCCAGCCCGCTGATCATCCATTGGCTGTATGACGCCCGGTACCAGGACGCCGGGCACATGATGGCGATTCTGTCGCTGTCGCTGTTCACCTTGCGCTACGGCCTGACGCAACAGATCTGGATGGCCTTGGGGCTGACCAAGTACATGGCCATGGACAACATCATCCGGGTGGTGGCGCTGTTCACCCTGATGCCGTTGCTGCTGGCCATCGGCGGGGTGACCTACGCACTGTGGGGGGTGGCCCTGCATACCTTCTTCACGCTGTTCCTGATCTTCAAGGTCAGCCACCAGCTGGGCATGCTGAGTATCAAGCGTGAACTGGTGGTCTTGCCCGTCATGGTGTTTGGCGCCCTGTGTGGCCAGTTCATCAGCCACCTGTTCGCCTTCTGATCGGCTGTACCAAGGACCTGAACGATGAATGTGATCGACTTTTTTGATCGGACCCGAATCATCAATATCCCGTCCAGAACGGACCGCCGCGAAGAAACCGAAGCCGAGTTCGCCCGCAACGGCTTCCACATCGATGACCAAAAGATCGGCTTTTTCCCGGCAGTGACGCCTACCGGCCAAGAGGGCTTCCCCAGCATCGGCGCCCGGGGCTGCTTCATGAGCCACATGCAGATACTGGAAGAAGCCGTGCGCCTGAATGTCGACAACATCCTCATCATGGAAGACGACATCCAGTTTTCCCGGCACATTGGCCCGTTTGGCAAGAAGGCCGTCGAGTCCCTGCAAGGCATGGACTGGGACATTGCATACCTGGGCCATTCCTGCGAGGGCAATTCCGATACCCCGGGCTGGGCACCGGTCGATCGCCCCATCCACCTGTCGCACTTCTATGCGGTGAACGGCAAGAGCGTGGGCAAGCTGCGGGACTTTCTCGCGCAGATCCTGCAGCGCCCGCCAGGGCACCCCGACGGCGGGCCGATGCACTATGACGCGGCCCTCAACACGCTGATCCACACCGACAAGAACATCCAGGCCTACTACTTCACCTGGAGCCTCGGTTACCAAAGGCCTTCGCGCACCGACCTGCATGCCTTGTCGATATTCGACCGGCTGGCCATGCTGCGGCCGGTAATGGCTTTGTATCGGCGCTTGAAGGCGGAAAAACTCAGGAGAACTCGATAGCCTTCAGCGCATTCAACTTCAGTTTTGGGCTGATAGCGCCCGATGTCGCAATCAGGCCTTCCCAAAAGTTGCTCAAGGACAGCGAAGTGCTGAGTTGTGCAAAGGCCAGCCGGCTGAACACGGACCCGCTGGAACCACTTTTGGGCGACCACGCATTGAGTTCCGCGTGCTGTACTGCGAGACCATGCTCGAACGCCTGGAAGGGCGGCCGCAGCTGAAATCGGTAGGTTGATTGGGCCAAGATAGGGCGTCACATGCCTGTCATGCGCGGCTGATAGTGTACCGGTCCCCTTTCGTGGCACAAGGTGTGCAGCGGTGTATCCCGGCACGACCCGCAAGCAGTTCATGCTCCGTTCCAGCGACATGCGCAGCGACGAGTTCGCCGCCTTGTTCACGCAACTGTACGGCAACTTGTATGCCGACATGCCGCCACTGGGCGAAGGTATCGCCATCGGTGGCGTCTACGGCCGTTTCGGCGGCATGAGCGTGCGGCACATGCAGTATCGGGGCGACTTCACCATCGTCCTGCCGGCGCCGCAGGACGAAATTACCTTTGTGCTGCCTACTGCGGGCAAGATCATCTTCGACCACCGCAGCGAGTCGATCGGCGGTGCCCAGGTCGGCCTGGCAGTGGACAAGCTCGACATCCGTTCGGTGAGGATCACCGATGGGCATGCCCAGTGCGGTATGTCGATCCGCCGCAGCGCGTTCGCCGAGCGGCTTTCGACCCTGCTCGAACAACCCTTGCCTGCGCCGATTCGCTTCGCGCCGCAGGTCGACCTGGGCAACCCGGCGTTTCAGGGGATCCGGGCCTTGCTCGAACTGGCAACCGGGACCGAGTTCGACCAGTTGATCAACACCGGCCTGCTGATGCCTGTGCGCTTGCAGGAGATGCTGGTCGACGCGCTCCTCGAAACCTGGCCGCACAACTACAGCGAGGCATTGCGCAAGCCGGCCCCGGCGATTGCACCGCGGCACGTGAAGCTGGCCATGGCCTATTTGCGCGAGCATCCGGCCAGGCAAGTCAGTGGCAGCGAGCTGGCGGGGTTGGCCAATGTCAGCCTGCGGGCCTTGCAGGATGGCTTTCGGCGTTTTGCCGGGACATCGATTGTTGGCTATCAGCGGCAGGTGCGGCTGGAGCAGGCGCGAGAGGTGCTGGCGCGCGGGGAGGGCGGGTCGGTGGCGGAGGTTGCCTTGCACCATGGTTTCAGCAATGCCGGGCGGTTTGCCCAGTACTTTCAGCAAGCCTTTGGTGTCAGCCCGGCTTTGATTCGGCGCCGGTAGTCGGGGGCCACAAAGTGGCCCCCCTTCAGGCATCAGAAGGCATAACTGGCCTTGAGGCTGCCACTGACCCCATGGCTGTCCCCGCCACCCATGGCTGCCACTTCGGCACCGACACTCAGCGCCCCGAGGTTGGCCATCAGGTTCACGCCACCCATGAACTGGTCACGATTATCAAAGGCCGCCTGCTGCTCGATATCCAGCCCCAGCAGATGGCCTTCGCTGTCGACCTCATGATCGCCCAGCACATGCTCGTAACCCACCTCGACACCTGGCACCAGCTGCCAGTTGCCCATGGCGACCGGCGCGAAGGAGGCCTTGAGGTTGGCCACAGCAGCGCGACGGGTTTCTTTCAGGTCATCAACCTGCAGGGCCAACTCGCTGCCTTTCTCGGTGAAGCCATTTACGTCAACGCGGCTGACCCGCAGCCCGAGGCTCGGCTCCAGCACCATGGCGCCGGTGGGCAGGCGGTAGCCCAGCGCCAGGCTGCTGCCGGCCAGGGTGCCGTGGCTGTCGCCCTTGGCCGTACCCAGGCCGCCGCCGAGTTCGCGCTTGCTCGAATAGTCGAGCAAGCCGGCGCTGGCATCGGCGTTGATGAACAGACCTTGCTCCAGGCCATTCGGCGCGAAGCGCGCCCCCAGGCTGAGGAAGGTCAGGTCGGTGTCCGCCTCGCCACCGGCGCCGCCTACATTGCCATTGCTGTAGCCGAACCCTGCATGGGCGCTGAGCTGCTCGGAGAAGCGCTGAGTCATGCCGACCATCAGGCCCTGGCTGTGCTCGTTGCTGCTGGCGGCGTGGGAAGAACCATCGGTACCCAGGTAGCCGGCCAGCGCGGTGCTCCACAGGCGCGACTGGCCGACCTTGAGGTCGCTGCCATCGGCAAAGGGCGCGGCCGCACGGTCGATCATCGCCCCCTGGCGCAGCAGGAAGCTGGCGGCGTCGGCATGCACCTGGCCACCCACGGTCGACTCGACGCCACCCAGCGTGCCGGCGTCGATGGCCGACTGCAGGTAGTAGTTGTAGGCGGTGTAGCTGCCCGAGAGCGAGGTGTCCTGCAGTTGGCGTAGCAACTGCGCCCCCGCCGCGTCGTTGCCCAGCAGGCCGGCTTCGCCGGGCAGCGTGCCGTAGCGCACCATCTTGCCGCGCAGCACGTAGATGGTTTCCTGCGACAGCCCCAGGCCCTGTTTCAGGTAATTGTCCATGGTCCCGTATTCGGCGGTGAGCTCATCCAGGCCAGCCTGCAGATAGCTGGCTTCGACCCCGAGCAGCGGCGCGTAGATCGCGGCCATACTCGCCGGCATGGCGGCCAGCGTCGCGGCCACACGGGCGGCGGTATAGTCGTTGGTGGCCAGGTAGTTGCTCATGATAGTGGCGTCGTCGACCCCGGCGATGCTCAGCAGCACGGCGGCGGTCCAGCCGGTGCGGTCCTTGCCGGCGGTGCAGTGGAACAGCGCGGCACCGTCGGCGCTGGCCAGTTCGTTGAACAGTACGCTGAACTGCCCACGCATGCCGGCATCGCTGACGAAGGCGCGGTTGGTGTCCTGCATCATCGCCCGCGCCTGGGCGGCGCTGCTGAACGACATGCTGGTGATGTTCGAACCCGACGTGGTGCTGCCGATGATGTCGATGTTGGTGTAGCTGGCGCCGGCTGGCAGGGTGTCGGGGGTGCTGGCGATTTCGCTGGGGGTGCGCAGGTCGTAGACATCGCTGATGCCCAGGCTGTTGAGGATGGCGAGGTCGGCCGCCGTCGGCGTCAGGGCATTGGAGCGGTAGAACACCCCGCCACGCATCACCCCATCGTCGCTGGTGGTGTAGGCGCTGGTGGTGCCGGCGATGTCGCGGAAGTTGTCCATGCCGGCCAGGCGCGGGGCGTCGAGCGCGTCGGCGGCATGGGCGGTGGAAATGGCCAGGGCCAGCAGGGACACGGAGCAGAATAGACGTTGCAACACGGAAGTAGCCTCGATCAGGTGCGTTGGGCTGGCTACTGTCCGTGGGCAAGATGAAACTGGATGTTACAAGTTTCCGCGCAACGCAAATGGCTGCGCGTTCTGTCTGCTGCGTGCGTTTTTCGTCTCTGTGGACCGGTCAGAGGTGATCGGCATCCACAACTGCCTTGGCGAATGCCTGCGGGGCCTCTTGTGGCAGGTTGTGGCCAACACCGCCAGTGATCAGTCGGTACTCGTACTTGCCGGTGAACCGCTGTGCGTAGGCCTCGGATGGCGGGTGCGGCGCGCCATTGGCGTCACCTTCGAGGGTGATGGTTGGCACACCGATGCTGGGCAGCTTGGCCAGCCTGGCTTCCAGTGGGTCGTACTGGGTTTCGCCCTGGGCCAGGCCCAGGCGCCAGCGGTAGTTGTGCACGGTGATGGCGACCTGGTCCGGGTTGTCCAGCGCCTTGGCGCTGCGCTCGAAGGTGACGCTGTCGAAGCCCCACTTGGGTGATGCGGTCTGCCAGATCAGTTTGGCGAAATCATGGCGGTTCTTCTCGTAGCCGGCCTGGCCGCGCTCTGTAGCGAAGTAGTACTGGTACCACCACTCCAGCTCCGCGCTCGGCGGCAACGGCGCCTTGGCAGCTTCCTGGCTGCTGATCAGATAACCGCTGACCGAGACCAGTGCCTTGACCCGCTCGGGCCACAGCGCCGCCACGATATCGGCAGTGCGCGCGCCCCAGTCGAAGCCGGCCAGCACCGTGTGCTTGACCTGCAGTGCATCCATGAAGGCGATCACGTCGCTGGCCAACGCCGAGGGTTGGCCGTTGCGTGGCGTGTCAGGCGAGAGGAAGCGCGTTTCGCCGTAGCCGCGCAAGTAAGGCACCAGTACCCGATAGCCCTTGGCGGCGAGGGCTGGAGCGACGTCCTGGAAACTGTGGATGTCGTAGGGCCAGCCGTGCAGCAGGATCACCACCGGCCCGTCGGCCGGGCCTTGCTCAACGTAGGCGACGTCGAGGACGCCAGCCTTGATGTGTTTCAGCGGGCCGAAAGTGTCGCTTGCCTCGACGGCAGGTTGCGCTTGCCCCGCCTGCGTGGTGGCGCCTGCCGATACGGCCAGTGGCAGCAGGGCGCAGGCAAACAGGATGGAACGGCTGAAACGACGGGGGGCGGTCGATGCGACGGGTATGTGGCGAGCTTGCATGGGGCGTCTCCTTGGCTTGGCCATCGGCGCTGCGGGATGCAAGTCATTCAAGACGATCGCTGTATCGAGGATGTGTCGATTGCAGCTGCGGTGAGCGTTCTTGTGTATCCGGTCTCAGTTTGTACACATTGAGATACAGGCGCACAGGTCGGCGCTGTCCAGAATCTGTGCGTAATCGAGTGCCAGGTTGCTCAACGACATTGCATGCACATCCTCGGCAAGCCAGAGCCGGCCTTGCAGGTCATGCTGGTCGAAGGTGAAGCAGGCGTCTGCCGCTACTACCACGGTGAAACCGAGATTGCCTGCCGAGCGCGCCGTGGATTCCACCGAATTGTTGGTGATCACACCCGCGATCACCAGCTCGCTGATACCGCGATTGTGCAGCCAGCGCTCCAGCCCCGAGTTGGCGAAGGCATCCGGCACATGCTTGTCGAACACGGTTTCGCTGGCCAGCGGCGTGAAGGCCGGCTGGAATTCGCAGCCCGCCTGGCCTGGCCAGAACACCGAAGTGGGCGAGCGGGATACGTGCCGTACGTGCACGACCGGTCGCCCGCCCAGGCGCCATGCCGCCAGCAGTTCGCCCATGCGCAATTCGGCCTCGGGATTGTTGCGCCGGCCCAGGCGAGGGTGGTGGATGCCGACTTGCAGGTCGATCAGCAGCAGGGCAGCGTTGGCGGCGAGCGCGGTCATGGAGGGGTCCTTGTCTGGGAGCGTTTGAAGCTAGCACAGGTGCCAGGTTTTGCTCCGGGCCGCATCATCTGATCCGCTTTTTTTCTTCGAACCTGAATCTGTAACCGTATCAGCCTGATGCCGACAATGCTCTTCATCCCTGCTATCACACTGAAGAGGTTCCGATGGGCAAGCTCGCGCTGTTTCTGGGTGGCTTTCTGCTGTTGACCATTCTGATTGGCCTGTTGGGCACCATTCCGCCAAGCTGATTCTCCCCACGCCCTCCGGCCCGTCTACCTCGCGAGATGGGCCAGATTGCTGCCAGATCCTGGCAGTCTCCCTCGGCCGTACCGCTGGACCAGTGGTAGGTGCAAGTCGTTCTCAAGTGTAAAAGCCTCGTGTAGTCTCCCGCTGCGTCATAATGGGTCGTATATAGCGCACCCAGTCTTTTGCCTTGGGAGTCAGTACATAGATGGAATGCAAGAAGGGCACTTCAGCCATGCTGGAGTGGCGTAGCCGTTTTCTCAGCGAAGGCATCCTCGAAGAGGATCAATACGATCAGGCGCTGCGCTGTGCCGAGTCCCTGGAACAGTCCGGGGAGATCAGCGCGCAGGAGTGGATCGAGCTGGTCAAGGCGGCGAATATCGCGCTGCTGAGCGTGCGATAAGTCCTTCATTGCTCGGGGAAATCTGTCCACAAAAAACGTGGGTAGGTCTGTGGATAAGATTCTGTAAGCCAGGCAAATTGCGGGTTCTGTTAAATTGAGCAGAATTTGAACAGCCTTCAGCCGGCCCTTTCAGAGGCGGCTTCACCCGCCTGGCGCAAGGCCAGCAGCAACTCGCGCACCCGGGCGGGCAGCTCGCCGGAGGGGTACACCGCGTGCATCTGCGGGTCCTGGCCGGTGCTTGAGGTCAGCCGGTAATCCGCGCACACCCTCACCAGGCGTCCTGCCCTTACCTGTGCCTCTGCCACCCAATCGGCCAGGCGTGCAATACCGGCACCGGCGAGGGTGCTGTGATAAACCGCATCGCCAGAACCCAGGCGCAAGCGTGGGTGCGGGCGTAGGCTGGTAATCTGGCCGTCACGGCAGAAGTGCCAGGCCTTGAGGATGCGCGGGGCGGTATGCAAGATGAGGGCGTGCTTGTCCAACTGCTCGGGCCGCTCGGGCATGCCGGCGCGGGCGACATAGGCCGGGCTGGCATACAAGTGTCGGTGGTAGCGCCACAGCGGGTAACCAATCAGTTCGCTCGACTGCGCAAAGGCGCCACGGACCACGAAATCGAACTTGCCGTGCAATGGGTCGAGGGCTGCGTCGCTGTATTGCACGTCGAGGGTTACTTGCGGGTGGCGCTGGCCGAAGTTGGCCAGCACACCCGGTAAAACATGCTCGCCGAGCAGTTGCGGCGCAGCAAAGCGCACCCAGCCTTGCGCGCTGCCGGTAAGCGCGGCCAGTTCATCGACCGCGTCGCGTTGCACATCCAGCAAGCGTTCGGCGTGAGGCAGCAGGCGCTCACCGGCTTCGGTGAGGGACACAGCGTTGGCGTTACGGTTGAGTAGCTTGCAGCCGCTGTTGTCTTCCAGGGTTTGCACCGCCCGTGTCACCGCGCTGGGCGAGCGACCCAGCGCGCGTGCGGCGGCGACGAAGCTGCGCTTGTGCGCAACACTGACGAACGCCTGGATTTCGCGCAGCATGTCCAATGCCATGGAAGGCTCCTTGTTGCAGTTTTCGCAATATGGCATTTCAACACAAGCGCGCCGCTTTGATTAGCCTTGCAGTCCGTTTTAACTGCCTGGAACCGCGCCATGATGGATATCGCCGTACTCTCCGTGTTTGCTTTTGCTGCTGGCCTGATCGATGCCGCTGTCGGCGGAGGCGGCCTGATTCAGATCCCGGCGCTGTTCAACGTGTTGCCCACTGCGCAGCCGGCAGCGTTGCTGGGCAGCAACAAGCTGGCTTCAGTGTGCGGCACGGCCTTTGCCGCTCGCTCGTTCATTCGCAAGGTGACCCTGGACTGGGGCTTGATCGTGCCGGCGGCGCTCAGCGCCTTTGTCATGTCGTTCGCCGGGGCAGCCACGGTTTCGCTGGTGCCGCCCAGCGTGATGCGCCCGGCGGTGCTGGTGCTGATCGTGCTGATGGCGATCTACACCTTCTGCAAGAAGGACTTCGGCACCTTGCACAAGCCGGCGAAGATCGGCCGTCGGGAGCAGTGCCTGGCGGTGCTGATCGGGGGGGCGATCGGTTTCTATGACGGCTTGTTCGGCCCAGGCACCGGCAGCTTCCTGATCTTCCTGTTCATCCGCTTCTTCGCCCTCGACTTCCTGCATGCCTCGGCGTCGGCGAAAGTGGTCAACATCGCCACCAACCTGGCAGCCCTGGTGTTCTTCGTGCCGTCGGGCAATGTGCTTTACGCCATTGCCCTGCCGATGGCCGCGTGCAATATCCTCGGCGCACTGACCGGGACCTGGCTGGCGGTGCGCAAGGGCGCAGGCTTCGTGCGCGGGCTGTTCCTGATCTTGCTGTGCGTGCTGATCGCCAAGCTGTCCTGGGACCTGCTGACCTGATTCAGATCACCTGGCGCTGTGCCTCGGCCTGTTCGACGCGGTTGCGGCCATGGGCCTTGGCCCGGTACAGCGCCTGATCGGCGCGTGCCAGCAGTTCGTCCAGGCTGGGCGCGGTTTCGTCCGCGGCGCAGCCGGCCAGGCCAATGCTGACCGTGATCTGCAGGCGCGCATCGCCCTGGGCCGTATGCAGGTCCTGCACGGCGCGGCGAAGGCGTTCGGCGGTGAACTTGGCCTGCTCCGGCGGCAAGCCCGGGAGAACCACCACGAACTCTTCGCCGCCCAGGCGAGCCAGCAGTTCTTCGTCATGCAACTGGTCCTGCAGGGTGCGGGCGAACTGGCGCAGGACCTGGTCGCCCACCGCATGGCCATGGTGGTCGTTGATCGATTTGAAGTGATCGATGTCGAGCATCATCAAGGTCAGCGGCAGTGCATGCTGCTGGCGGTTGTCAAGCAGGGCATTGGCTTGGCGGGTAAAGGCACTGCGGCTGAGCAGGCCGGTGAGGTGGTCGATGGTGGCCTGGCGTGCCAGGCGCGCCAGCAGGCTGCGATTGGCCTGGCTGACACAGGCGACCACCAGCGGGCCGAGGACCAGCATGGCGATACCCAGGCGTGCCGACATCAGTGTGGTGACCCCGGGTTCGCTCTGCGGCACGCTGAAATGCATGAGGTTCTGCGCCACTGCGACGATCAGCGTGCTGCCGGCGATGAGTGCCAGCAACGACACCAGGAAGGGTGAGTACGTCCAGGCACACCACAACAGCGCGGCAATCGGAAAGGCGATGGCGCCTGGCCCACCAAAGGCAATGCTGAAGGCTATTGAGGCCAGCAGCACCAGCAAGGGCGCCAGGCGGATTGCCTGGGCGCCGCTGCGCATCAGTACGCGCGCCGAAGGGGCGGTGAGCAGCACCGGCAACACCAGCACGCTGGTCGAGAACTGTTCGCTGAACCAGGCCTGCCAGGTGGCCTGCAGCGACTTTTCGAACCACGGTGCGGCCATTACGCAGGCCATGCTGGCCGCCACCACGGCACCCGCCGCGCAGGCACCGAACACACTGAGCACGCCATACGGCGTGCGCATGCGCCGGTGCGGGCGGGGCAGGCGCGACAGCAGCCACCACACCGTCACCACCACGCCGAGGTTGCACAGGTTGAACCACAGGGCTGGCGCCCAGGCACTGCCACAGGCCAGGTCGGCCGCGACCATCGCCAGCCACACCAGGATAAAGCCCACGAGACTGGCCTGGCGCGGGTAGCGCAAGAGCACGCCGGCCAGCACCGCGTTGACTGGCCAGAACAGTGATAACGATTCGATCGGTCGGGCCAGGATCCCGCCGAGGGTCAGGGCAAAGGTCAGCCCGAACAGGGCGATAAAGGGCAACAGGCGCGATTGTGCTGGAAAAACCATAGGCTCGACCGACAAGCGGGAACGAAATCCAGGACAACGGCAATAAGCACCTGGGGCGTTGACGTGTCAGTGTGTTGGCACCGGGTGCTTGATGTCAATCTGCCGTAATCGTGCAAGTTGATGTCAAATAGCCTCCATTCCTTGCCAGATTGCCTAAAGGCCGAAGAACCAGGGCACCATCAGCACGGTCACCAGCATCACCAGCACGGTAAAGGGCACGCCGATTTTGACGAAGTCGCCAAAGCGGTACTGACCTGGGCCGAGCACCAGGGTGTTGACGGGTGAAGACACTGGCGTCATGAACGCCGCCGATGCCGCCAGGGCCACGGTCATGGCGAACGGGTAGGGCGACATCCCCAGTTGCGTTGCTGTGCTGATCGCCACCGGTGCCATCAGCACCGCGGTGGCGGTGTTGGAAATGAACAGGCCGATGACGGCCGTTACCGTGAACAGGCAGGCCAGCATGGCCAGAGGCCCGGCGCCGCCCAGCAGGCTGACCAGGCCGCCCACCGCCAGGTCGATGCCGCCGGTTTTCTGCAGCGCCTGGGCGAACGGCAGCATGCCGACGATCAGCACCAGGCTCTGCCAGTGAATGGCCCGATAGGCGCTGTTCATGTCGATGCAGCGCCCGGCGCCCATCAGCAGGCAGCCGATCAGCGCGGCGATGACATTGGGTACCGCACCGCTGACCATCAACCCGACCATCACCACCAGGCTGACCAGCGCGTGCGGTGCACGGGTGCGGGCGGGCGCGACCTGATCGATTTCGGCCGGCAGGCTTAAGACCAGGAAGTCCTTTGGCTGGCTCTGCAGCTGGCGCACGGCCTTCCATGGGCCGACCACCAGCAGGGTATCTGCGAGGCGCAGTTTTTCTTCCACCAGTTGCTCTTCGATGGCCGCCTGTTCGCGGCGCAGACCGACCACGTTGAGGTCATAGCGGCTGCGGAAGGCCAGCTCCAGAATGCTCTTGCCGATCAGCTGCGAGCCTGGCGGCAGTGACACTTCCGCCATGCCCAGGTCCTGGGACTGGTCGATGAAGTAGGCCGCCTTGAAGTGCAGCGGTTCCAGTTGCATGGTCTGGCACAGGTTACGCAGGTCGTCACGATTGGCGAACAGGTCGAGCAGCAGCACATCGCCCTCGTGCAGGACGGTGCCCGAGTCGGCGGCGATCACCCGGGTGGTGAACTTGTGCTGGCGTTCGATGCCGATCACGTTGGCGCCGTGCTTTGTACGCAGCTCCAGTTCACCCAGGGTATGGCCGATCAGTGGCGACTGCGGGCGGATGCGCAGGCGCCGTTCGCGGCCGCTGAGCTTGTAGTCGAGCACCAGGTCGAGCAGCGTGCGCCGGCTCTCGACGCGACCGTCCTTGCGCACTTCGCCATTGAGCCAGTGGCGCGTCAGTAGCATGTAACCGATGCCCAGCACCAGCACCACCAGGCCGAACGGGGTGAAACTGAAGAAGCTGAAGCCGGGCTCGCCATGGCGTACCAGCTCGCTGTGCACCACCACGTTGGGAGGGGTGGCCACCAGGCTGAGCATGCCACTGATCAGGCCGGCGAAGCTAAGCGGCATCATCAGCCGGCTGGGTGACAGCATCAGGCGTGCGGCAATGCTCAGCACCACCGGGATGAAGATCGCCACCACACCGGTCGAGCTCATCACCGAACCCAGCCCGGCCACCGACACCATCAGCAAGACCAGCAGGCGGGCCTCGCTGTTACCGGCCCGTTCGCTCATCCACTCACCGATGCGGTAGGCGATGCCGGTGCGTACCAGCCCTTCGCCGATCACGAACAGGGCGGCGATCAGCACCACGTTGGGGTCGCTGAAACCGGCCAGGGCCTGTTCCACGGTGAGGATTCCCGACAGCGGCAGGGCAAGGATCACCAACAGGGCGACCACGTCCATGCGTGGGCGGTTGATGACGAAGAGCATGACGACGACAGCCAGCAGGCCGAGGACCCAGAGCAGTTCCTGGTTCATGGGGCGGGGGTGTTCCTTCACTCAAGGGGGCACGAAAGACAGTAGCAGTCAGTGTGGCAGCTTGCGGTGAAGGTGGTGTTGATGTGCTGCAAGGTTTGCAGCCTTGGCACAAATGAAAAGGGCCGCAAGATGCGGCCCTTTTCATTGTCATCACTTAGTGACGGCGGTGATGGTGCTTCTTGCTGCCACCGTTGTCGCCCAGGTGGTTGCCCAGGGCACCACCGGCTGCGCCGCCCAGGCCGGCACCGATGGTGGAGCCATTCTTGCCGCCTACCGCGCCGCCCAGCAGCGAGCCGCCGGCCGAACCCAGGCCACCGCCGATGGCGGCTTCGGTACGGTTGCCTTTCTTCGCCGCTACCGCACTACCGGCTGCACCGCCGACACCGGCGCCGATAGCTGCGCCAGTGCGGCCGCCCATTTGCTGGCCGACAACGTTGCCCAGGACACCACCCAGGCCACCGCCAATGGCGGCAGTACCGTCACCGGCGAAAGCGCCCTGGCACAGCAGCAGGCCAAGAGCGAGGGAAGGTAGAGTCAGACGCATGATTGGAACCTCGAAGGAATCATCAGGTTAAGGCGCCGCACGGTTGGGCGGCGGGTCAGGGTAGGGGAGACGCTTCAGCGGTCGTATCGGTCACCGCGCCATTGGCGGTCGTCGTCGTCGCGATCGTGTCGGTGGTGGTGCCGGTGGCCGCGGTCGTCATCGCGCCAGCCGCCGTCATCACGGTAGTGGTCGTGATAGCATCCCGACAACAGCAGGAAGGCGGCGATCAGCGAAAAGCTTGCAAAGCGGGTCATCTCAATATAGGTCCTTGATCCGCATAGGTTTACGGGACACTTACTGAGACTGGGATCGATCCATTTGGTTTCCATGCCCTGCAAAATTTTGCCGTGTGGGCGATGAATGGCGTACTTGGGCCAATTCATTGGCAGTGCTAGAGTCGCTTTCTTTTTTGCCCCGAGGATGGAACATGCGAGCAATTCTGCCGATGGCTGCGGCGCTGGTGTTGGTCGGTTGCGCAAGCGCGACCATGGATACGGCGCGGGGCGGCAAGCCGACGGCCCAGCTTGATTCACGCAAGGCGCCGGAGCTGGTGGCCCAGTGCATCCAGTTCAGCTGGCAGAAAGAGGATGTGTTCGGCGACGACGCCAGTGGCTACCTGGAGCCACGCAAGCAGGGCGGGTTGACTGTTTATACCCGCGAGGCGGAGTCGTTCGTGGATGTGTATCCACAGGCGGGCGGGACGCGAGTGGATTACTACGCGCAGAAGAATGACGGCATGGCCCTGCAGCGCCGGGCGGCGGCGGCCACCTGTTTGTAAGGCTTGAGTCTTCTGGTGGGGCAGATACCGAGCGCCGCGCGGGCGGCGCTCGGTATCCGCGTCAACACAACACCCAAGCCCTGCGCTCAGCGCCACCCCGCCCCGATGATCAGGACAAGAAACCACCATCGACATTCAGCGCGGTGCCAGTGGTGTAGCTGGACGCATCGCTGGCCAGGTACAGCACTGCGCCGGCCATTTCCTTGGGGTCGGCCACGCGCTTGAGCGGGATCTGCTGCAGCGCGGCATTGAGGATGGCGTCATTCTTTACCAGGGCCGAGGCAAACTTGGTGTCGGTCAGGCCTGGCAGCAGGGCGTTGCAGCGAATGCCGAACTGCGCGCATTCCTTGGCGAACACCTTGGTCATGTTGATCACTGCAGCTTTGGTCACCGAATAGATGCCTTGGAACAGGCCCGGAGAAACACCGTTGATCGAGGCCACGTTGATGATGCTGCCGCCACCGTTCTCGCGCATCAGCTTGCCGGCCTCCACCGACATGAAGAAGTAGCCGCGGATATTCACATCGACGGTCTTCTGGAAGGCATTCGGGTCGGTGTCGAGCACGTTGCAGAACTGTGGGTTGGTGGCCGCGTTGTTGACCAGGATATCCAGGCGCCCGAACTGTTCACGGATGCCGGCGAACACCTGCTGGATCTGCTCCAGTTCGCCAATATGGCAGGCGACCGGCGTGGCCTTGCCGCCCGCGGCGATGATGGCGTCGGCCACCTGCTGGCAGCCCTCCAGCTTGCGGCTGGAGACGATCACGTGGGCGCCCTGCTGGGCCAGCAGATGGGCAATGGCTTCGCCGATGCCACGGCTGGCGCCGGAGACGAAAGCGATCTTGCCGTCGAGGTCGAACAGTTGGGTCTTGGGCATGCTGTTTTCCTTATTGTCTGGCGTCAGAACGTGGACTTGCCGATGACCTGCAGGCTCATCTGCTCCAGCAGCCGGTTCATGTGAATGAACTGGGCGAAGCGTTTGTCCTGGGTCTGGCCGTGGTAATAGCGGTAGTAGATCTGCTGGACGATGCCGGCCAGGCGGAACAGGCCGTAGCAATAGTAGTAATCGAAGTTGTCCAGGCGGATGCCGGCGCGCTCGGCGTAGTAGTCGACGAACTGGCGGCGGGTGAGCATGCCAGGGGCATTGCTCGGCTGGCGGCGCATCAGTTGCAACGGTGCCGGGTCGCTGGCCTCGATCCAGTAGGCCAGGCTGTTGCCCAGGTCCATCAGCGGGTCGCCGATGGTGGCCATCTCCCAGTCGAGCACACCGATGATGCGCATCGGGTTGTCGGCGTCGAGGATCACGTTGTCGAAGCGGTAGTCGTTGTGCACGATGCCTGGACGCGAGTGGTCGGCGGGCATCTTCTCGTGCAGCCAGGCGATCACCTTATCCCACCGTGGCGCATCGAGGGTCAGGGCTTTTTCGTAGCGGCTGGTCCAGCCCTCGATCTGACGTTGCACATAACCTTCGGGCTTGCCCAGGTCAGCCAGGCCACAGGCGTGGTAGTCCACCTGGTGCAGCTCGACCAAGCGGTCAATGAAGCTTTTGCACAAGGCCTCGGTGCGGCTGGCGTCCAGGCCCAGCTCGGTGGGGATGTCGGAGCGCAGAATTACGCCCTTGACCCTCTCCATCACGTAGAACTCGCCACCGATCAGCGATTCGTCGGTGCAGTGGGCGTAGGCCTTGGGGCAATAAGGGAAGCCGCTGTTGAGCTGGTTGAGGATGCGGAACTCGCGGCCCATGTCATGGGCCGACTTGGCCTTCTGGCCGAACGGTGGGCGGCGCAACACGAATTCACGGTCTGGGTAGCTGACCAGGTAGGTGAGGTTGGACGCGCCGCCCGGGAACTGGCTGATGCTCGGTGTGCCCTCTAGGCCGGCAATGTGGTCCTTCAGGTAAGGATCGATAACGGCCGCGTCGAGTTCTTCGCCGGGGCGTACCTGGGTGGACTGGTCGGTGAGCGTCATGCGTTTTCCTTATTATCTGGCGCAAGGACTATTGGCTAATCTAATGGCCTGGCGGCCGTGGAACAAGCGTGCCAGGTGCCATATTGGCGAGGGTGTTGCTGGTCGATCACTGCACCGAATGCCGGGCAAAAAAAAACCGAAGCCGGTCAGGCTTCGGTTTTCTCATCGTGCGTTGTGCCCATCACTCAGGAAGGGAACAGCTCGCTGAGTTTCATCGACAGCATCATGTCGCCTTCGACGCGCAGCTTGCCGCCCATGAAGGCCTGCATGCCGTCGGTTTCACCGCTGACGATGCCCTTCAGGGTTTCGCTGTCCAGCACCAGGGTGCAGTTGGCATCCGGGTTCTCGCCTTCCTGAATTTCGCAGGTACCGTCCTTGACCAGCAGCGCATAGTGCTTGTCTTCGTCGGTGATGTTGAAGCCGAACACCAGGTCCAGGCCAGCCGCAGCAGCTGGGTTGAATTTTGCTTTCATCGCCTCGACGGCTTTAGCTACATCGCTCATGGTGTTTTCCTTGTTAAGTGATATTCGCGTCCGCAAGGACACAACGGGCCGGGCTCAACGGTAGGTGATGAGCTCCGGCGCCCTCAACAGCTGCACATGGGCTTGGCTGTTGAAGGAGGCCAGTGCCACGTCGCGGCCGCGGAACTTCAGCTGGCTGAGCGACGTGTTGATGATCTGCCAGTTCAGCGCAAAGGCCTGGCTGGGGGTGATTCGGGTAATGAGGTGGAGCAGGGCGGCGATGGTGCCTCCGGAGGTGAACACGGCGATGTTGTCGCCACTCTCAGCAGTGCCCAGCACGCGCTGCAGGCCGGCTTCGACCCGTGCGGTGAACGCCTGCCAGGTTTCCAGTCCGTCATCGGCGTGGTCGCCGGCGTGCCAGCGTTGCACCATCAGGGCGAACAAGCGCTGGAACTCGCTGCGGTTCTGTGCACCGTTGCGCAGCACCTCACGGGCATGCGGTTCCGTATCCAGCAGGCCAGGCAGCAGGGCACGAATCACGCCATCGGCATCGAACTCATTGAACGCCGGGTCGGTCTCAATGGCCGGCACCGCGCAACCGCCGGCGTTCATCGCCTGCAGTGCGTGCCGTGCAGTGTCCTGCTGGCGGCGCAGATTACCGGCCACGCAGCGGTCCAGGCGCAGGCCGAGCTGGGCGAGGTGTTCACCCAGGGCCTGGCTCTGGCGCACACCTATGGGCGAGAGGACATCGTAGTCGTCTGCACCGAAGGAGGCTTGGCCATGTCGGATCAGGTAGAGATTGCCCACTGCGGTATCCGGCGTTGAAGGTTGCTGCGAGGTTAGGATGCGCCACACAGGCTGTCAACGAAAAAACATACAAGCGTTTGAAAAGGTTGTTTGAACTGTGTTGCCAGCGTTTACCTCGGCTGGCGAGGGCACGGGCGCAACGGTATGCTTGCTACAGTTTCGCGCCGATCTGGCGCAGGTTCATAAGGAGTCAACGTGGAGTTTCTTGCCAACTGTCCTTGATCTCGGGTAAAGCCAAGCAGCACGGGGCTTCCACCCAAAATGTCCATCCTTACCGCTGAATCCAGTGTCACAAATCGTCCCAACGTGTCACAAATCGCAGTGCCCTACGTCTACCGTAGAGCCTCTGGGCGCTATCACCTTCGAGTTCGCCTCAAGGGCTGCCACACCTCCTGCACGATCTCGCTCAAGACCACCAATCGACCTGCTGCCATGACAACTGCCAAGCACCTGCTTCAGACCCTCAAAGCGTTCCACCTCGACAACCCAGAGGCATCTTGGGGGGAACTACGGGATAACCTTCGGGACATCGCTGAGGAAGCCTTGGGCAACCCACAAGGCGAAGCCTATGGGCTGGTCCTGTCTGAGGTCTCCGAGAACCTCGCTCAGATAGCCGAGACGATGCCCATGAGGTTAGCCCAAGCGCAGGCCGTTCTGATGGCTCAGAGGGTTCTGGAGGCTGCTCAAGGGCGGCACAGCGGAGACCTGAGAGAGCTGGTCGAGCTGCTCAATGGGGACCTGAAGGGACCTATAGGCAGTGTTAATCAAGTAGGAGATGTCGATAGTCGTGAGCCTGTGCCTGTCCCTGTCCCTATCTGTAAGTCGCTCTCCACGGACAGCTCTACGACCACATTCCAGTCCCTCTACGAAGCCTTCAAGGCTGAGCGTGGCGGGGACAAGTCGGCCAATACCTTGAAGAACTGGAAGAGCAGCACCAGCACCATCGTTGCGCACCTCAGGGACACCGATATGTCCAAGCACACAAGGGCAACCTTTGTGGGCCTTCGTGATGCTCTCTTGGCTGATGGTCGTAAGCCATCCTCTGTTAACAAGGTCATGACCCATGCCTCCACTGTCATTGGCTGGGCTGTGGCTACGGGTCTCATTGAGCGTGACTACTCCAAGAAGCTGACTATCACCAAAGGGGCGGATAGCGACCGCACAGCCTTCACTGGGGACCACCTAAAGGCTCTCCATGACTGGGCAATGGGCAACCTTGGGAACGACTGGAAAGCATCTGTCATTGCCCTTGGGGTTGCCACCGGGGCACGCATTGGAGAGATTCACCAGCTCACCGGCAGTGACATCTATGAGGATGGCGGTCACTGGGTCATGGACATCAACGACAAGGACGGGAAGACCCTCAAGAACTCATTCAGTCGTCGCACAGTGCCACTGCTGGGAATCCCAGAGGACCACCTTGAGAAACTCTCGCAGACCCAAGGGCGGTTGTTCACTCAGTCCAAGAGTGGCTTCGATCAACTCACCAATCAGATGATCCGAGACCTGCTGGGCACTAAGACCGGGGGAGGGCTGTCGTTCCACTCGTTGAGGCACTCTATGGCGTCCGATCTGAAGGCCGCTGGCGTGTCTGTGGGGATCGTCCAGGCCATCTTGGGGCACAGCTCTGGGTCACTTGCATTCGATGTCTACGGGGGCAATGCGGCTGCTTCGAGGGGCCTTATGGTCGAGGCGCTGGGGATGATTCGATAACGGGGCGCGTCTCAGGGAGCACCACAAAGACCTAAATGCCGGATTACAGAGGGCTCCTAAGCGGCTCTCCTTGAAGTGCTTGTGGAGGCGTTCCGTTTAGATATCCGTTAAAATCAAATTGCCATCAAGCCAGACTAATAGGTAAGCTGCTTGTACAGGGAAGTGAAAGCGCCTCAAAAGGTTTTTCTTAAGATGCTTCGCGCCCATGTTGAAAGAAAACTTAAGAATTGTAGGTCGATCAATGAATGCAAGGGAAATAGTTTGTGCGGCAATCCTGGTGCTCCCTGTGGTGGCGTTGGGGGGGCAGGTTGAAGATGAGTTGTATGGGCTAACTAAAAAGACAAGCTCTAACTTCTGCTTTATCACTATACAGAACGACTCTGCGAAAAGTGATGCATTAAATCATTTGAGGATTAGCCCGTCTTCAGTATGTGAGTGCACGTCAATTGAAACAGCTAACGCGATGCAAGCTAATCCGCATTATCATGCCTACCTCAGGAATCTAATTAGAAACGCCAACATTCAGCAAGGTCAGCCACCATCGTTTGAGTACAGTCCAGATCAAGATGTTGCAGTGGCGGAGTATACCAAGGTGTTTAATAATTCTTGGGTTAATTGTGTGACTCGCTTAAAAAAGAGCTGAAGCGCAAGGCTTGAGCTTAAAGCTGTTTCGTAAGTAGGTGTCGTAAAAACCCTCACTATGGCTGCACGTTCGCAGCGGCCATATGAGGACCACTATCATGACCCTGCTCACCCAACCCGGACCATTACACCGCCACGTCGATCACGAAACCGGCACCATCCTTCACATTGACCCAATCACTGGCGAGGTCATCCGCCGCAAGGACATGGTACGACCCGCAAACCTCGAAGCCCAGTATCAGGCATGGGCCGCTGAGCGTCGTGCCGATGAGTCCCTCTCTGAGGACCAACAGAAAGCCGCCAAGGGCCTGACCAACGGCACCCAAGGGCAACCCCAAGAGACCCCAAGCGATGAACCCAAGCGAGGCCGTGGACGCCCAAAGGCCACCTTCGCTAACCCTGTCGCAGCCTACATGCACCTCCTTGCGATTCCCGATCCGCTGCCATGGGTAGACGACATCATTACCGGGTCAATCATCACCAGTGCCGGAGTCACCAACGGAAAGATCAACGTCAAGGCACGAGCGGTCATCGGTGCGTTGTTCCTTTCGGAGATCACAGCGGACGCCTGTAAGACCAATGAGTATTCCTTGAGGACCGCCCAGCGAATCGCCAAGGCTGCTCGACACGCTGCCCATGGGATCGCTTCGTATGTCGAGAGACACCCAGACATCAAGGCTGAGATTGTGGCTGAGGTAGGCGCAGAGGCTCTATTCCGGGGCTTAGCGACTTAACGCCGGATAATATAAAGAAAATCTCAACGACCATCTTCAGGTCAAAGCATCGACCAGACCCAGAGGGAGAGGGGTTGTTAATTACAACTCCCCTCATCTCAAAGGGCATCTTTAAGAACACCTCAAAGGAGACCTTCCAACATGACCAGCATTGTCTGCCCAGCTAACTCACGCCTCACCGAACAAGATATGTCAGTCTTGTCTACTGTATTCCCTCGACCAGCTCGAACCCAGCTCATCGAGTTGCGTCGTGCCCTTAGTGACCATCGCTCCAACTTCAGGACCTACAAGGCTGGACAGGTCACCTTCGATATGGACGGTGTGGCCCAACGGGTCCTCGCTAAGTGCCCCCAAAAGACTCTCGACCGTTTGAATCAACTACTTGAACAAGGGTTGTGTCTTCAAGCCATCGCCTCGACTCACTTGAGGATTCCATTGAGTGGCTCTGAGGGAATCTCACTCACAACTTAAAGATGTCCGTCAAGACTGTCGTTAAAAACCCTCACTATGGGTAAGACAGGAAGACCAACAACAAAATAATTTCTCTCTGCCATTGCTGCACAGCCGTTGCCACGGTTGAACCCTTCGCAATACCGATGCCCTTCAGGCCCGCCATGTCCTGATCCGTCATCAACACCACTCAAATCAAGAACTCATTCGTCAGCCTTGGAAGGTGCCCACGCGGCTCACTCCTTGCCGTCTTGTCGTGCGCGTCTATGGCACCAAGGCTGAGCGAATGGGTCACCTCACAGGAGAACCCAAACCATGAAAATCACTATCACGAAAGTCCTGAAGAACGAAGTCACCGTGTCGGGCCAGACCCTGAACCGTGAGTACGTCGAGAACATCATGCTGCCCATGCTGGTCGCCCAATGCGGGACCGTTAAGGGCCAGCAATTCGAGATCGTTAAGGCGTTCGATGAGGCCGGTCTGTCGCTCCAAGCGATTCCTGTAGTTGCCCGAGAGTACCGCCAGCATCAGTACGAGGACGCCCAAGAGAAGGCCCGTAAACAGGCTGAGGCCAATGCCCATGCTGAGCGGTGCCGTGAGCATACGCCCCGAGAGATCGCCCAAGCGAAGGCTGATCGGGAAGCCCGAAACGCTGCCATTCGTGAGCATGGTCAGAAAATTCTGGCTGCTCGTCGTAGCAATAGCGGTGGCTGGTAACAGCACTTCCCTCGACACACAACCACTTCATTCATCTATTCAGGAGACAACAACCATGACTAAGCCATTCCAGTACACCAAACCCTCGACCTACTCCACTGCCATTGTCGATGAGCACACAGGGTCGATTCGATTCAACACTGCCGATGTCCGTCCAGAGACCCAAGCGGCCACCGATGTGTCCGTCTATGTGGAAGCCCTTGTGGAAGCCGCTGAGGACTATTTGAACGGCGATGAGTGGCGAGAGGCTGCCATGGAGGCAACCCCTTGCGAGTTCCGTCCGGCTGGCTCTGAGGCCACTGGGCAACAAATCATCACCATGGCCGACCGCTCTGTCACCTTCGACCCTCGTAAGAACTGGGATAACCAGACCGTCGAGAAGGGCGAGGTCCTGGCCGGTTCTGTGATCTTCACCGAGGCGACCGACAAGGCATTGGTCATCAGCCACCGAGCTACGATCTTTGACCACAACCTGATGGCAGGCTTCACCGTCCAGTCTATGGAGCAAACCGCTGACAAGATGCTTCGTGACATTGAGCACAGCGCAGCCGGTAAGGTCGCTGCCATCTTGGCGACTGCCCCAAGCACTGAGAGCGTCTCTGAGGCCAAACCAACGGGTAAGCCTGCTGAGATCGCTGAGGACCTCATCGACATCCTCACGACCCACGTTAACCAGACTGTAGGGACCTCGCTGAGCGACTTCGTGATCCTGCTGCCCGTGTCACTGGTGGCTGTTCTTGAGCGTGCTGCTCAACGTGCTGGTCAGGACTCTATCGAGGACCTCATTGGCGCAGGCGTACAGCCGTATACAGGCACTGACCACGGCGTCTTCATGTTGCCCAAGCTTTTCACCTCGCTGAGCTACCGTGAGCGCCAAGACGGTAGCATCTGGAAGATTGAAGCGACTCGCAACCCAAACGCCCAAGGCTGGGACCTTGAGATCGTGGCTGTGGTGGACATCATCGCCAATGGCATGGTCAAGGTAGCTCTGACCGAGGATCGTCTTCAGACCGTTCAAGTGCCGTTCCCGCTGGTCACTCGCATTGCCCTGAGCTGATCTAAGGGAAACCCTGAGCTGATCTAAGGGAAACCCTGATAGCCCCGTAAGGCCGGACCTAAAGAGGGACCGGCAGGGGCACAGCTTCACCTATCCGCATCATCGCCCGTCGCTGGGCATCTATCTAACCGAAAGTCTTTCTGTTTGTTCCTTCATGCCACCGGCAGAAACCTTGGTCGGGTCTTTCGGCTGCCGGTGGGAGCGAACTTGAGGGAGCAAACAAGAGGAAAACAGACTATGACCATGACCACCAATACAGCGACCATCTTCGAGAACATCTCCAAGGCCGGAGCGGTATCCTCAACGACTCTCAACGGCTTACCCGGTATGTCGTCCTTGGAGATCGCTGAGATCACCGGTAAGCGCCATGACCATGTACTCAGAGACATCCGAAAGATGCTCAACGAGCTGGAAAGGGAGACCCCAAATCTGGGGGCACCTCAATGGGTCGAGGCCAGCTACCAGTCCAGTCAAAGCAAGTTATTACCGCTGACCATTCTCGACAAAGAGCTGACCTTTACGCTGCTCTCCCGGTATTCCTTCAAGCTGTCCAACATGATCGTCAAGCGCTGGCTTGAACTGGAAGGCTCAGGGTTTGAACGTGTGTCGATACAGGCTGCTGTGGTTCACCTGCTCGAACGAGAGAAGGACAACTATCGAATCGCAATGAGGGACATCAAGGCCGCTGCAAGGCGTCTCAAGGCCCGCTGAGGTCGTTGATTGATACTTCCTCAAACGAAGCGTGACGGGCTATGCTCAATAGCTAAGTTGCCCACAAAAAGGTCCCGCGATGAGTGTCACACTGTGCTACACCTACAAGGGCAAACGGGTAGTCACTAAGGTGCCTGTCGAGTCTCTGACACCACATGCGGCGCTATGCTATGCCTTGCTTCAATCAGGCGCTTCTAATGACCAATCTCAAGGGAGGTGGCCGCATACCTATGAGCGCCTCCTTGAGGTAGCCCTGCAACACGAACTCACAGACGTTCGCTTTCACAAGTCACTCTAACCCTTCAAGGAGAACCCCATGGACCACCTACAGGCCCTCTACTGGGTCTGTCTGGCCGTTCAACTGGGGTTCTGGTTGTGGTCGCATAGGCCCCCTTGAGAATCCGACAGAAAAATCTGAAAGGTCACCTATTCAATCATTCCCGCGCAGGTTCCCCCGTAGGCCCTCGCATGGGTGCCCGTAGGCGCGATAGGGACCCCTCACGGGCAGGTGATAAGGACCCAGAAGAAAGCCCGAAAGGTGCGCCGCTGAGCCTGCCTCAAGTGCTTCGGAATGTCACAAGACCGTACCAAAGTGTCACAAGCCATGGTAGCGTAGCCCTTTAATTCCGGGCATTGAGGACTACTGTGGAGTTTCTTGCCGAATACGCAAGCTTTCTCGCCAAAACGGCCACCCTGGTTATTGCCATCCTGGTGGTGTTGTCCGCCATCGCCGGTTTGCGCGGCAAGGGGCGGCGCAAGGCCGGTGGGCAATTGCAGGTCACCCGGCTCAACGAATTCTATAAAGAGCTGCGTGAGCGCCTGGAAAGCGGCCTGCTCGACAAGGCCCAGCTCAAGGCCCTGCGCAAGCAGCAGGCCAAGGCGGAAAAACAGCAGAAGAAGGGCAAGGCCGAACAGAAGGACCGAGTGTTCGTGCTCGACTTCGACGGTGATATCAAGGCTTCCGCCACCGAAAGCCTGCGAAACGAGATCACCGCACTGCTGACCCTGGCCACCCCACGCGATGAAGTGGTGCTGCGCCTGGAAAGCGGCGGTGGCCTGGTACACAGCTATGGCCTGGCCGCCTCGCAACTGGCACGCATCCGCCAGGCCGGCATCCCGCTCACCGTGTGCATCGACAAGGTCGCGGCCAGCGGCGGGTACATGATGGCTTGCATCGGTGAGAAGATCGTCAGCGCGCCATTCGCCGTGTTGGGTTCGATCGGTGTGGTGGCGCAGCTGCCCAACGTCAACCGCCTGTTGAAGAAGCACGACATCGATTTCGAAGTTCTGACCGCCGGCGAGTACAAGCGCACCCTGACCGTATTTGGCGAAAACACCGAGAAGGGCCGGGAAAAGTTCCAGGAAGACCTGGACATCACTCACCAGCTGTTCAAGGACTTCGTGGCCCGCTACCGCCCGCAGCTGCACATCGATGAAGTGGCCACCGGTGAGGTCTGGCTCGGCGTTGCCGCCCTGAACCGCAAGCTGGTCGATGCACTGCAGACCAGTGACGAATACCTCAGCGACCGTGCCCGCACGGCCAACCTGTTCCACCTGCACTATGCCGAGCGCAAGAGTTTGCAGGAGCGTATCGGCATGGCGGCCAGCGGCACTGTCGAGAACACCGTGGTAGGTTTGTGGAGTAAACTCGGGCGCTTGCGCTAACACCTTGAACCCGTTGAAATTTTTTTTCGTTCAGGGGGTTGCAAGGTGAAAGGAATGCGGACATAATGGCGCCCATCGAAACGCAGCAAACCTTGAAAAGGTGCGGTGTTTCAAGGAGATAGCAAGGCGCAAGCTGCTAGATCCGAACTTTGAGGCCGAGTAGCAAAGTGGTTATGCTCCGGATTGCAAATCCGTCTACGCCGGTTCGATTCCGACCTCGGCCTCCACCATTCGAAAGCCCCGCAGATTAACGTCTGCGGGGTTTTTCTTTGGGCGATACAAAACCAGATCGTTTCCGCATCCTGATGCATCGTTTCCGCATCAGCCCTCTACTTGGTCGGGCCGACCACTTCCAGCCGGTGATCGTAGAACCAGGCGTAGGAAATCAACTCCTCGTCTGTGGATGGCCGCGCATCCAGAAGCCGTGCTCATCACGCTCAATGGCTACTGGCTGAATCAGTTGCTTTTTTTCAGGCATGGCTTCGTCCTTGGCCGCCATATCGCGGCAGTGAACAGAGGGGGAGGGGTTAAAAAATGGAGCTTTTGTTCGCAGCCGGTGGTCAAGCTAGTTGGATAGGCCTAATCACAAATGAGGGGCCTTCCTGTTCTAGTTGCACCATTCATCATCCGGCGATGGAGGAGAGCTGCATGCGCATGCGAGGCAACGTTTACTGGGCTTGGGCGGACCCTACGCTTCACCATAGAAGTCATGAAGAGACGCTGCACGACGGCACCCACATAAATGTTCAGGTCCGACTTTCCCGCACCGGAGGGACGCAGCTTTTTCTGGGCGTTTACGCGCGATCGGGTATGGCATTGCATGAGGAGGCATTTGCCTCCAGACCCAGAGAGTCGATGGCCAGGGCGCTAGCCTGGGGTGTCGTCCGTGCGCGCCGCATTGCTGTGGAGGGCGTGTCTTCTGTTGATCGTCTCACCGCCTCGGGATAGAGGGGAGAGGGGTTGCAGCGATGGAGTACGGATGTACTCCTTCAGGGTTCGTCGTACTCGGCCTGCGGCGTGTGCACGATGCCGATCATCTTCGGGGCGAGTTTTGGCGCTGATCGGGCATGCTTGGAGCGGTACCGGCAGATGTTCGGCTTCTTGTGCGCTGTTTGCGAAAGGTGGCAATTTGATAGCGAGTTGGTCATCGACCGCTATCGACTCACAACTGCCTTTCGCTGAGGGCATCTAACGGTTAGAAGCGGCCATCAATCAATGCCCTCGTCTGGCCGGTCGCTGACTGGGGCAAAGGGCAACATCCAACCCGAAGCTGTCAGTCCATAACGTTACCTGTCGCGCATGGCAGTGACTGTTAGAGAGGCATTGCTGCGTATCTCAAAGGCGGATGTTCGGGTATAAAAATACCCCTACCCAAGTCACGGACGACGACGATGCTGATACGCAAGATGACTCAGGAAGACCTGCCAAGCGCCAATGCCCTGTGCCTGGAGGCGTTCATGTTAGCCGTTGCGCCATCGCTGTCGGCCCAGGGGGTGGAAACCTTCTCAAAGCTGGCTGCTCAGAAGGCGTTTGCCGAACGAATGGCAAGTGACAACCTAATGCTGGTTTGTATCGCGGAGGGAATCCTGGTCGGGCTGATCGAGCTAAAGGAAGGGCGCCATGTAGCAATGCTGTTCGTTGCGCCGGCCTGGCAGCGCCACGGCGTCGGCAGGCGTTTGGTGAATGCGGCTCTGGGGCAGGCCAGGGCCAATGTAGTAACAGTTAGAGCGTCGCTATCTTCAGTCGCCGCTTATGAACGTTACGGTTTTGCGTTGGCAGGGGAAGTGGGTGAGTTTGCCGGGCTGTTCTACCAACCGATGGAGAAGCGGTTGACCATTTGAAGGGACGCCTAACTCCCAGGCTGCTGTTCACTAATGACTTCAATGGCCGTTAGGGGCGTTGCGCCAAGGGCCGCCATGGGTCCAGGCTGTGTGAAAACACATTTTTATAACGATTCGGCCATGGGGTATTTGTCCGGGTTTTGAGGCACCATATGGTCTCTAGGAATCCAGCAGCTCGACGCAGCTCGCAAACCAAATCTGGAAGAATGAATGCCTTCCCGTCGCCGCCTCAGTAGTGTCTGTCAAAGTATTGCGCATCACGCTGCCAGCGGTCTGTCGTACGTACACCCACATCTGTTGCAAGCGCTCAAAGTAACCGGGGAGCCTTTCGCGACGGTGGATCTACTGAGTGCGACCCCATACCCGAAGGAGCTTCGCAGTCATCCCCACCTTCCCACCGCCCTCTCTTCATTACGTGATCGTTTTGAACAAATTTTGAAATCTGAGGGATTTTTAATAACCGACCTCAACGAGGCCAAACTATTTTTCAAATCTGATGGCCAATACCACGACGAGTATTGTTGCGAATGTCACGCAAGGTTGTCCCATTCAAGCGGCCGTAAATACTTTGCGGCAGTCAACTGCATGGGTAAATCCATTGTTCCCCAACCCGCAAATTTATGTCCAGGCCCCACCGACGATGTCCTTAATCGGTGCGGAAACGAAAAGATTGTAAGTTTTTGAAAAGAAAGAAAATGAATTGCGGATTGTAAATCCGTCTACGCCGGTTCGATTCCGACCTCGGCCTCCCCCATTCGAGAAACCCCGCAGATGAAAATCTGCGGGGTTTTTCATTTTGCCCGGCATTCAGCCATGACTGAGCGAAAGCTCACTGATGATGCACACCGAACCGTCATCAGCCGGCGTCGCATCGGTGTAATCGACCTGGTTGTAGATCCCGCCATGGAACTCGAACAGGCGAGTGTCCCAGCTGTCATCCAGCTGCAGTTCACTCGATGTTCTGGAGACGCCGTTGCACCGGGCGGTCACCTTGACCACACCCGCCGAGGTGGCATGAATGATCACGTCGAATTTCGTACCGAGCGGCACGCCCTGCAGGAGCGTGCTGTTCACCGGGGTGGTCTGGTTGTAGGACGTCCGGAAACCCAGGGTGATGTTGCCCTTGTTCCAGAACACCTTCACCGGCGGGCTGTCGTCCCCCCTGACGTGCATCTGGCTGACGACGACTTTTTGCGCCGAGTTGACCTTGGTCAGGGTCATGGCCTGGCGGTTCCAGTGATCCGGGGCGCTGCCCAGCGTCCAGTTCTGAGTCTCCGACCACTCGCAACGGGTTCTGTGGGTGCTCTTGCTCGAAGCCCCTTTGGTCGGTGCCGTGAACTGAACCGACCCGTCGCTGAGCACCTTCACCACGCTGGGGAACTCGGCGATGGCCTCGGCGCCATTGAGTTCAAGTGCGACAGGGTTCGTTGAAGAGACTGCCACCGGGGTAGCGATCGTTAGATTGCTGATGTTTACGGTCATAAATACTCCTGACGATAAAATCATTGGCCTGGCACGATTGCCTTCCAACCGTGATGCGTTCCTCCGCATCCGGCTGGGCACTCGTGAATGCGCAGGCGGATGATCTGGAATGCGCGACACCTGTATGTATATACAGTACATTCGAATGATCTTTTTGCAAGCCCCGCAAACAGGTAAGGCGTGATGACAGGTAAGAAAGTGGCCCAGCTCTGCGGGGGAAGCCAAAGAAAAGCCCGGCTCAGGGTCGGGCTTTGCTCAGGTTTTTCTGGCGATGAGGGGCTCGCCTGCGTGCGCTCGGGCATAGGATGCGACAACCTTCCGTACACATTTCCAATACCCGGAAAAAGAAAAACCCGCCAACCAGGGGCGGGTCCTAAAGAACGTACGGAGCAGGATCAGAATGCCAAAGCGCTTGTCATGAACTCGTGAAGTTCACGTTGATAGCGTGTCGACACTCTTCATGAGCAAAAAAGCCCGCCATGAAGGCGGGCAACAGACGTTTTGAAGGGAGAGATTTCAGCCTGAGGCCCGCTGGTTAAGTCAGCATTAACCGCAATCCATTGACCACGGCCAACGATGCGCCTATACAGGCGTGCCAGATTTCCAGGAGCCACCATGCGCGACGAAGACGACCTGCACGAACCCGAGCACGATCACCTGCTCGATCATGAATTCCTCTATGAAGACTACGACCCTGAAGCGGATGCCCAAGGCGCCGAAGACGAAGTCGAGGAGGACGAAGAGCTGCTGGATGACCTCGATGACGAAGAGCGCGATCACCCAGCCTGGCACGACGACCTGGACGACTGAATCAGCGCCCGTCGACCGAGAAGCGCCCAGGGCCGCTGACCGCCAGCACCAGCAGGCCGCCGCAGATGCTGAGGTTTTTCAGGAACTGGGTCATGTTGGCAGCGCGCTCCGGGTCGACCATGTTCCAGAACGGATGGCCAAGCAGCCCGGTCCCCAGCACGAACAGGGCAAACAGGAAGGCCAGCGGGCGGGTGTAGAAGCCCAGGATCAGCAGGATGCCGACAACGAACTCCATGATCACCGCAATCGCTGCCGCCAGCATCGGGGCAGGGGCGCCCAGTGAGGTCATGTAGCCGACCGTGCCTTCGAAGCCAGTGATCTTGGCCCAGCCAGAAAGGACGAAGAGGATCATGAGCAGAACGCGGGCGATCAGGAGGATGATGTCGCGTTGACCATCGAACAGGGAGTAGCGCATGGCGGCATACCGGTAGATGGAGACAAGCTCCACTCTAGCAGTTGCGCGGGGGATTGCTGTCGGGCAGCAAAAAGGCGCCGCAAGGGCGCCTTTTCAAAGGAGTTTGGTGCGAGTGGCGGGACTCGAACCCGCAAGGCTCACGCCGACAGATTTTAAGTCTGCTGTGTATACCAATTCCACCACACTCGCACGCTTGACAGGGTCGTAGTGACCGGCGCGCTTCTAGGCAGAAGGGCCTGACAATCAAGTGCGCTTTATAACCCATTGTTATAGTTGAGTCAATCGCAGCAACTATGATCAAAGGGATGAGGGAGTCGATCGATTGGGCAATTGACACCTTGCTGTCATTAGGCCACTGTTGCCCACTTCTTTGGATCCAATGAGTGAGACTCCATGTCCCATTCCACTCCCTCGGCACTTCCCGGGCGTACTGTTCGCCCCCGGTTGTTCTGGCGCCTGCTGTTCGCGCAGGTGTTGCTGCTGGGCGCTTTTCTTTACCTTAGTCTGATCACCCTCGGTGGTTACCTGCTGCTGCTCGGTTTCGATGCCGAGCACCCGCAACCGCAGCGCTTGATGGCGCTGGCGGGTGGCGGCCTGATACTGCTGGTGGGCCTGTGGTTGCTGATAGTGGCGATGCCGCGGCGAATCAGCCCGGTCATGGTCGAACCCGAGCATTGATAATCTGTTGCAGCGTGTGCTGTTGAAGAAGCGTACGCTTGGCTAAGCTATCCAAATCCCTCCTGCTGTGCCTGTGGAGTTTGCATGGTTTCAGCCGACTGTATCGATCACCCGGTCATGCCCGCTAGCCGCTATGAGCAGTTGGTGCAATCGGTTGTGGATTACGCCATCTACATGCTTGATCCCTCCGGCCATGTGGTGTCCTGGAACGCAGGCGCGCAGCGGATCAAGGGCTACCGCGCCGAAGAAGTCATAGGCCGGCATTTCTCGCTGTTCTTCACTCCTCAAGATTGCGCCGAAGGGCGCCCGGAGTGCCTGCTCAAGCAGGCCCTGGAGCAGGGCGTGGCGCAGGACGAAGGCTGGCGCGTGCGCAAGGACGGCACGCAGTTCTGGGCCCTGGCCGCGCTCGATGTCATCCGTGACGAACAGGGGCAGATCGTCGGCCTGGCCAAGGTCACCCGTGATATCACCGACCGGCGCGAATCCGCGCTGCAGCTCGATGCCGTGCGTGCCCAGCTGTTCCAGGCGCAGAAGCTCGAGGCGCTGGGCCAGCTTACCGGCGGCCTGGCGCACGACTTCAACAACCTGCTGACCATCATCATCAGCTCGGCGCGCCTGGCGCAAGCCAGCCAGGACCCGGAGCGGGTGCAGCGCATGCTTGGGCACATTCTCGATGCCGGGCAGCGCGGCACCGAGCTGACCCAACAACTGCTCAGCTTTGCCCGTCACCGAGAACTCGATGTCTCGCTGGTCGCCCCGGCCAAGCTGCTGGAGTCCACGCGCGGCCTGCTGGAGCATGCGTTGCCGCGTGAAATCGTCTTGCAGGAGTACTTGCAGTCGGATCTGCCGCTGATCGAGGTGGATATCGGGCAGCTGCAGATGGTGCTGCTCAACCTGCTGTTCAACGCGCGCGATGCGATCGGTGAGCGGGGCACGATCGACCTGGCGGTGCTCACGGTCGATCTGGCAGGCGAAGTCGAGGGGCTGCACGGCAGGTTCGTGTGCTTCGAAGTGAATGACAGTGGTGACGGTATCGGCCCGCTGGTGCTGCCGCGCATCTTCGAGCCGTTCTTCACCACCAAGCCTTTTGGCAAGGGCACCGGGCTTGGCCTCAGCCAGGTCTACGGTTTTGCCAAGCAGAGCAATGGCGCCATCCGTGTCGACAGCACGCTCGGCCGGGGCACGTGCATGCGCCTGTATCTTCCGGCCTATCAGCCCGATGCTGGGGCACAAGACGACAGGTAGCCACCATGGTGCAGGCACTCAAACGGCTGGTCACGGGGATCGAAGGGCTCGATGCATTGCTCAAGGGCGGCTTGGTCGCGGGCGCCTCCTACATCGTTCAGGGGCCGCCCGGTGCGGGCAAGACCATCCTGGCCAACCAGTTGGCTTGCGGCCATGTGCGTGAAGGTGGCAAGGTGCTGGTGGCGACCTTGCTCAGCGAGTCCCACGAACGCTTGTTCCAGTACCTGGCGACCATGGAGTTCTTCGACCCTGGCATGGTCGGTGATCAGATCCAGTTCGTCAGCGCCTTCGATACCCTTGAACAGGAAGGGCTGGATGCAGTGGTCAAACTGCTGCGCCAGGAAATCAGCAAGCAACAGGCGAGCCTGCTCATCGTCGATGGCGTGCTCAATGCCCGAGTGCGTGCGGAAACCGCGCTGGACACCAAGAAGTTCGTCTCGGAATTGCAGGGCCATGCGGCGTTCGCCGGTTGTACCGTGCTGCTGCTGACCAGCGCGCGCCTGGATGACAACAGCCCGGAGCACACCATGGTCGATGGTGTGATCGAGTTGGGCGAGCAACTGGTCGGTAGCCGAGCGGTACGCCATGTGCAGCTGCGCAAGACTCGGGGCAGCGGGGCATTGTCCGGTCGCCACGAGTGCCTGATCGATGAGGCGGGGATGCACGTCTATCCGCGTCTGGAATCGCTTTACAGTCACCCCAGCCAGTTTGGTAGTGCCTCCCTGAGCCGGGTATCCACGGGTGTCGAGGCATTGGATGAAATGCTGGGCGGGGGGCTGACATTGGGCTCGGTCAGCCTGCTGATGGGGCCTTCAGGGATTGGCAAGACCTCCCTGGGCCTGGCATTTCTGGCGGCGGCCAGCGCCGAGCAGCCGGCCTTGCATTTTGGCTTCTACGAGACCCCCGCGAGGCTGCGGCTGAAAGCTGCATCGCTGGGTTACGACTTCGCCGCACAGGAGCGCACAGGTGCCTTGCAGCTTTGCTGGCAACCGACCACCGAAGGCCTGCTGGACCAGGTGGGCGCGCGCCTGCTCGAGCAGGTCGAGCAGCAGGGCAGCAAGCGCGTGCTGATCGACAGCCTGGGCGCGTTCAGCCGCCTGGCGACCGACCCGGCGCGGCTCAATGCGTTCTTCCGTGCCTTGGCGGGTGAGCTGCGGGCCCGGGATGTCAGCGTCATGCTCACCTGGGAGATGCGTGATATTTTCGGTTCGGAAATCACCGCCCCGGCGCCGGACTTGTCGAGCATCGTCGACAACCTCATGCTGATGCGCTTCGTCGAGCTGGACTCGCAACTGCGGCGCATGCTGTCGATCCTTAAGGTGCGCGACAGCCATCACGACCCTGCGCTGCACGAGCTGCACATCGGGCCACAGGGTATAAGCCTGCGCAAGGCGTTCGAGGGTGCCTGTGGCGTTCTTTCGGGCACGCCGGTGCCGCAAGGGGGTGGCTGACGGGGCCTGCCGATGAACACCATCCTGATCGTCGATGACGAATACCTGATCGCCGATATCCTCGGCTTTGCCCTGGAGGACGAAGGGTTTCTGGTGGAAAAGGCGAGCAACGGGCGCAAGGCCCTGGAGGCGTTGCAGGAAAAGCGAGTGGAGCTGGTGATCACCGACTACATGATGCCAGTGCTCGACGGCGGAGAGCTGGCGCGGGCTATCCGCGACGAACTGGGGCTGAATGACTTGCCAGTGATTCTCATGAGCGGCGCACAGGCCAACAAGGCCGACCCGAGACTGTTCGCTGCGGTCTTCGACAAGCCGTTCGACATGGACAGGATGATCGCCAAGGTGCGCGAGCTGCTCGGCACCTGAGGTTCAGGTTGCGGCTTGCGCCGGCCATTCGATCAAGCGCGTCCGTGCGGCTTGAAGCGAGGCTCGGGTCAGTGTTGGTCGTCGTGCTTTTCCGGAGCCGGGCTGCCGGCCTGGATGCGCTTGAAGATTTCTTCACGGTGCACCTGAACATCCTTTGGTGCATCGATGCCAATCCTCACCTGCATCCCTTTTACGCCCAGAATGGTGACTTTGATGTCATCGTTGATGACGATACTTTCGCCAACCTTACGGGTGAGTATCAGCATGTAGTTCTCCTTGGTGATGTCGAAATCCGTCGGGCCATTGGGCTGCAACGGTGGGAGCTTGTCCCTCTTCCTTCTCATTAAAGACGCTTTCGGCGGATAGTAATTCCCCGAAAGACAAATTCTGTTGCGTGTCTTTAGTTGCAGGTGCCGAGGTAAATGCTGCTAAGCGTGTCGGCGAAGGTGCTCGGTGGCAAGAATAGGGGGCTTCGGCCTTAATGGGAAATTTCTCTGCATGATAGGTCGAATAGTTCGGCTCAATCATCGTCTGTTGTTTCCAGGGCCTGGAGGAACAGCAGCAAGGCCACCTCTTCGGCATCCAGCCCCTTGCGCACGCGGCGCCCAGGCAATTCGGCCAGGCGCCCGAGGGCGTAATGTTCGAGCACGGCCGGATGGATATAACAGCGCCTGCACACCGCCGGGGTATTGCCCAGGCGAGCGGCGACCTGCTTGACGATGGTCGCGATCTGGCGCTTGGCCTCGCTTTCCGGCTCCCAGGCCAGAGGCCTGAGCAGGCTCAGGGCCAGGCTGCTTCCTGCCCAGGTGCGGTAGTCCTTGGCGGTGAAGTCGGCGCCGGTCAGTTGCTGCAGGAACTGGTTGACCTCGCTGGAGCCGATGCTGTGCCGCTGGCCGTCTTCATCCAGGTACTGGAACAGGGCCTGCCCGGGCAATTCCATACAGCGCTTGAGCAGGTTGGCCAGGCGCCGGTCACGCAGCGTGACGTTGTGCTCGACACCGCGCTTGCCACGGAACTGGAAGCGTACGGTGCTGCCTTTCACCTCGACGTGGCGATTGCGCAGCGTGGTCAGGCCGTAGGACTGGTTGTCGCGCAGATAGCGCTGGTTGCCGATGCGGATGAGTGTGTGGTCGAGCAGGCTCACCACCAGCGCCATGACCTTTTCCCGGTCAAGACCCGGGCGGGCGAGATGCGCTTCCAGTTGTGCCCGCAGCTTGGGCAGGGCCTGGGCAAAGGCCAGCATGCGCCCATACTTGTGCTGGTCGCGCAGTTCGCGCCATTGCGCGTGGTAGCGGTATTGCTTGCGGCCTCGGGCATCGCGGCCGGTGGCTTGCAGGTGGCCCCGCGGGTCGCTGCAGATCCAGACATCGGTGTAGGCCGGCGGGATGACCAGCGCGGCGATTCGCGCCAGGGTCTCCTGGTCGCGGATGCGTCGCCCCTGGTCATCGAGGTAGATGAAACGGTCGCGCCAGCGACGCCGGGTCAGCCCCGGCTGGCTGTCGTCGACATAGTGCAGGCTGGGTGGAAGAGGGCAGTCGAGCATCGGTGGCAGGCCTCGATCAGGTCACTGATCAGTGGACAACGGCCACGGCGATGATGCTCAGCCCAGCAGTGCCACCGACTTGATCTGGGCGAACAGCGCCTGGCCCGAGTGCAGGCCGAGCTGGTCCGCCGAGAACCGGGTGATGCGCGCCAGCAAGGCGTTGCCGCCGGCATCCAGGCTTACCAGTACATGCGCCGGGTTGTCCGCCGGGCGCGCTTCGCGCACTCGCACCGGCAGGCGGTTGAGAATGCTCGAGGTGCTGTCGGCGCGCAGTGCCAGGCTCACATCCCGGGCCTGGACCTTGACCCGCAAGGTGCTGCCCATGCTGTGCGCGGGGTGGGCGATGCGCAGCAAAAGTGCGTCACTGCCGGGCAGGCGCAGGTCGAGCAGGTCGTAGTGCGGGTCGTGACCGACGACCATGCCCTCGAAGACCACCCCGGCGTCCTCGCCTTGGGCCAGCGACAGGTCGAGGCGGGCCAGGGTCTCGCCGATCGGCCCACTGGCCATGGCCCGGCCTTGCTCCAGCAGTACCAGGTGGTCGGCCAGCCGTGCCACTTCGTCCTGGGCATGGCTGACATAGATAAGAGGGATGTCCAGTTCGTCGTGCAGGCGTTCGAGGTACGGCAGGATCTCGCGCTTGCGTGGCCCATCGAGTGCGGCCAGCGGTTCGTCCATCAGCAACAGGCGCGGGCTGCTGAGCAATGCGCGGGCAATGCCGACCCGCTGGGCTTCGCCGCCCGACAAGGTGGCCGGCTTGCGTTCGAGCAGGTGGCCGATGCCCAGCAGTTGGCAGGCCTGCTCAAGGCTGACCTTGCGCTCGGTCGGGGCGATGCGCCGCCAGCCGAATTCCAGGTTGCCGCGCACCGACAGGTGCGCAAACAAGCTGGCCTCCTGGAACACGTAGCCCACCGGCCGCAGGTGCGGTGCCAGGAAGTGAGCGTGGGCGCTGTCCTCCCAGACCTCGCCGTTGACCTCGATATAGGCACTGGCCGCCCGTTCCAGCCCGGCCAGGCAGCGCAGGCACGAGGTCTTGCCCGAACCGGAATGGCCAAACAGCGCGCTGATGCCGCGGCCCGGCAGGTTCAGGTCAACGTCCAGGGTGAAGTCGTCGCGCGCCAGCTTCAGGCGCGCCACAATCGATCCGCTCATTTCAGCTCCAGCCAGCTTTGCTACGGCGCCCGGCGTAGAGCAGGAGCAGTATCAGGAACGAGAACACCAGCATGGCACCGGCCAGCCAGTGGGCTTGCGAATATTCCATGGCCTCGACGTGATCGAAGATTTGCACCGAGACCACGCGGGTTTTGTCGGGGATGTTGCCACCGATCATCAGCACCACGCCGAACTCGCCCACGGTATGGGCAAAGCCGAGGATGCTGGCGGTGACGAAGCCAGGCCGGGCCAGCGGCAGCACCACATGCACGAACGTGTCCCAGGGGCTGGCACGCAGGGTCGCGGCCACTTCCAGCGGGCGCTGGCCGATGGCGGCGAAGGCGTTTTGCAGCGGCTGCACCACGAAGGGCATGGAGTACACCGTCGAGCCGATTACCAGGCCCGTGAAGCTGAACACCACGGTACCCAGGCCCATGGCCTGGGTAGCCTGGCCGAGCCAGCCGTGCGGGCCGAGGGCGATCAGCAGGTAGAAACCAATCACCGTCGGCGGCAGCACCAGTGGCAGTGCCACCACCGCGCCCACCGGCCCGCGCAGCCACGAGCGCGTGCGCGCCAGCCACCAGGCGATGGGCGTGCCGACGATCAGCAGGATCAGCGTGGTCAGGCTGGCCAGTTTGATGGTCAGCCAGACCGCGCCGAAGTCACTGGCGTCCAGTGGCATCAGATTTCATAACCGTAGGACTTGATCACCGCTGCGGCTTTCGGGCCTTTCAGGTAGTCGACCAGGGCCTTGGCAGCCGGGTTGTCCTTGCCTTTGCTGAGAATGACCGCATCCTGCAGGATCGGCTCGTGCAGGTTGGCCGGGACGATCCAGGCCGAACCGCTTTCAACCTTGCCGTCCTTGTAGATCTGCGACAGTGCGACGAAGCCCAGCTCGGCGTTGCCGGTGGAGACGAACTGGTAGGCCTGGGTGATGTTCTGGCCTTCGACGATCTTGGCCTTGGTGGCCTCGGTCAGCTTCAGCTTGTCCAGCACCTGGGTGGCGGCCAAGCCGTAAGGGGCGGCTTTCGGGTTGGCGATGGACAGATGCTGGAACTGGTTCTTCTTCAGTACCTCACCCTTGTCATCCACATAGCCAGGCTTGGCCGACCACAGGGCCAGGGTGCCGGTGGCGTAGGTAAAGCGCGAGCCCGGGACGATTTCCTTTTCCTCTTCCAGCTTCTTTGGGGTGCTGTCGTCGGCGGCGAGGAACACTTCGAACGGCGCGCCGTTCTTGATCTGCGCGTAGAACTGCCCGGTGGCGCCGTAGGCAGCGACCAGCTTGTGGCCGGTATCTTTCTCGAAGTCCTTGGCGATGGCCTGGATCGGCGCGGTGAAGTTCGCGGCGACCGCAACCTGCACTTCGTCGGCCCAGGCGCTGTTGAGGGAGAACAGGCTGGCCAGGGTGATGGCGCTCAAGTGGTACAGACGGATGCGCATGAAGACAGCTCCTTGAGGTGGTTATCGTTATGGTGCGGACTATATAGCGATAGGCCATTTGTCGGGAAGGGGCTGGAGGGGGGTAACCTGGAAGTGATGTTCTGTCAGTGCCGGACTCTTCGCGGGTATACCAGCGAAGAGGCAGCGCGGTTTCAAAGCCTTATCGAGCAATCTGCGCCAATGCCTTGGAGGCTATCTCCCTGGTCAGTTGCTCAGCCGGCATAGGTCGGCCCAGGCGCAGTGCCTGTCCTGACCACAGGTTGCTGAAATCACTGTTGCCCTGCGCATCGGTAATCGCGCGCAGCGGCATCAGCGCGCCACCAGCCAGGGGGAAGCGCGGCGCCAGTTCGCTCATCGGCCCCAGCTCACGCATTATGCGGTTGTTGATGCCGCGTGCAGGGCGCCCGGTGAACAGGTTGGTCAACGCGGTGTCGCTGGCTGGTGCGGTGTCCAGTGCATGGCGGTGGGCAGGAGAGACCTTGGCCTCCGGGCAGAACAGGTAGGCTGTGCCAATCTGCACAGCGCTGGCACCCAATGCCAAAGCCGCTGCCAAGCCACGGTGGTCGCCAATGCCGCCTGCCGCGATCACCGGCAGGCGCACGGCATCGGCAATCTGTGGCACCAGGGCGAAGGTGCCGATCTGGCTGGTGATGTCGTCGCTGAGGAACATGCCGCGATGACCGCCGGCTTCATAGCCCATGGCGATGATTGCATCGCAGCCATTGGCTTCGAGCCACAGCGCTTCTTCCACCGTAGTGGCACTGGACAGCACCTTGGCGCCCGTGGCCTTGACCCGCTGCAGCAGTGCAGTTTGCGGCAAGCCGAAGTGGAAACTCACCACCTCCGGGCGCAACTGCTCGACCAGCAGGCAGCTCTGCTCATCGAAGGGCGCGCGGTTGGAAACTGGCGTAGGCGTATCGAAGTCGGCGCCGACTTCGGCGTAGTAGGCTTTAAGTGCCTGCTTCCAGCGGGCGTCGCGCTCGGGGTCGGGTGCTGGAGGCTGGTGGCAGAAGAAGTTCAGGTTCAGCGGCTGGCCAGGGCAGGCCGTGCGGAAGGCTTTGATCTCGCCCCGTAGCTGGTCGCCGGTGAGCATGGCGCAGGGCAGGGCACCCAGGCCACCCGCCATGGCTACGGCAATGGCCATGGCCGAACCGCTGGCACCGGCCATCGGCGCCTGCAGAATGGGCAACTCGATGCCCAGCAGATCGAGGATACGACGGTCGGGCCAGTTGCTCATGCGCTTCTCCTTGTCGCTGCTGCCTTACAGTGCTTTGCTCACCTGAATGTCGCTGATCTTTTCGGCGTCTTCGCCGTGGATCTTGCGCAGGGCTTCCATGGCCTGTTCGTGCGAGGCGCCGGCCATCACGGCGAAGTCCCAGCGGCGCTGGCCGTCGAGCTTGTACTTGATGACGTACTTGATGTTCTGGGTCATGGTAGGCCTTATCCGAGTTTCGACGACGAGCGGCGGATGATCTTGATCTTGTGGGTCAGGGTCGGCTTGCGCGTTACCGAGATCGGGCGGGTGGTCACGGTATCGATGGTGATGTTCCAGAAACCGGTGCTCGGCACGGTGATCTTGGCCGGGAAGCGCTCGAAGTGGCCACCGTGGTAGGTGTGCCGGCCGCCGTTCTTGAAGCTGCGGAAGTTGGCGTCGTTCATCAGGCGGATGTTGCAGCGCTGGGAGCACTCGATGACGACGATATCGTCCTCGTTGAGGTGCTCGCGCTGGTGTACGAATTTCATGGGGTGCTCCGCAAAGATTGGTTCTGCAAACGCGAACGATACCACGATGTCGGCTTGTACTGCCGCGCCTGATGGCACCTGGCAGATAAAACGGCCAAAGCGGGGAGCAAAACCGCCTGGCCGTTGTCCTACGCTCTCTTGTCAGTCGAGGTGCGGGAAATGAAGTGGATGGTGGCGGCGTTGTTCCTGGCGCTGGGTGGTTGTGTCAGTGTTTCGGAACTTGAGCAATCCCATGAAACCATGGACGTCATGTCTGGCAAGACGCCGCGTGAATACGCCGATTGCGTCAAGGCGCACCTGGCCAAGAGCCGTGACCCGTTGGTGGAAGAGCAACGCAATGACGGCTTGCGCCTGATCGTGCCGCAAAAGCTCACGGCAGGTGCCGGGCCGGCAGCCTTGCTCGATATCCACAAGCGCGGCAGCGGCAGCAGCATCAAGCTGCATGAGCGGCTGAACAACTTCCCGTTGCGCCCGGGTGATGTACGCGAGGCAACGACGGAGTGCATCTCTGGCAGTTGATCTGGCTCAACGGATCGGTGGTTAGCAGGCCAATTGCCAGCCGGTGGTCGGCTTGGGCGTTGTTGCGAATTCCCTGACAGGGCTAGTATCCATTTGCTTATGTTTTTTAAGCCTAAGCTTATAACAAAAGAAATGGAGATTCGTGATGACACCGTTGAGTCGCGTCGTGATCGGCAGCCTGCTGATCCTGGCCTGGCCTGCGGCGCATGCCGCCGATGGCCAGAAAGTCTTCACCCAGGGCGGGGCCAAGCCCGCCGCCATGGCCTGCCTGGGCTGCCATGGCCCGGACGGCAAGGGTATTGCCGCCGCAGGGTTCCCCCGCCTGGCTGGCCTGCCGGCCGGTTACCTGAGTAAGCAGCTGCATGACTGGCGCACTGGCAGCCGCCAGCAGCCGGTCATGGCACCACTGGCCAAAGCCCTGAGCGAAGATGAGATCGAGGCCGTCAGCCATTACCTGGCTGGTCTGCCGGGTGATCCTGCGCCAGACCTGCATCGCCAGCAGATCGCGAGCAACCCCACCGAACGCCTGGCCCTATATGGCGACTGGAGCCGGCAGATCCCCGGATGCGTGCAGTGCCATGGCCCAGGCGGCAGCGGTGTCGGCGAGCACTTCCCGCCGCTGGCCGGGCAGCCCGCCGCCTACCTTGTGGCGCAGCTCAACGGCTGGCGCGACGGCAGCCGCAGCAATGACCCCAACCAGCTGATGGCAGGCGTGGCCAAGGCCATGACCGACGCCGAAGTCAAGGCGATTGCCGAGTACTTCGCCCATCCCGCCAGCCCGGAGGTCAAGCCATGAAAACCTTGCTGCCAACGTTACTGCTGCTGGCCACGACAACTGCCTTTGCCAATCAGGCGCCCATCGCCATGGAAGACCAGTCGCAACTGAAGGTCCCCGCTGCCCAGGCCGCACCACAATTCGCCCCACCTGCCGAAAGCGAGCTGCCGGACAATGCCTTCGGCAAGATGGTCCGCGAGGGCCACGCGTTGTTTGTCGATACCCGTCGGTTGATGCCTGAGGCGGTGGGCAATGGCATGAACTGCAGCAACTGCCACCTCGACCAGGGCCGCCTGGCGCATTCCGCGCCGCTGTGGGGTGCCTATCCGATGTACCCGGCTTACCGCAAGAAGAACGACAAGGTGAACACCTTCGCCGAGCGTATCCAGGGCTGTTTCCAGTTCAGCATGAACGGCAAGCCGCCGGCCGCCGACAGCCCGCAGATGACCGCGCTCGCCGTATATGCCTACTGGCTTTCGACCAAGGCCCCCACCGGCGTGGAAATTGCCGGGCGCGGATACCCCGAGGTGGCGCAGCCAAAGGGGGGCTATGACTTCAAGCGTGGCCAGCAGGTCTACCGTGAACAATGCGCCATCTGCCACGGCGACAACGGTGAGGGGCAGAAGGTGGCCGGTGAATACGTAATGCCGCCACTCTGGGGCAAGGACTCCTACAACTGGGGCGCGGGCATGCACCGGATCAATACCGCAGCATCGTTCATCAAGTACAACATGCCCTTGGGCAAACCGGGCAGCCTGAGCGATCAGCAGGCCTGGGACGTGGCCGCCTGGGTCAACCGCCACGAGCGCCCCCAGGACCCACGCCTGATCGAGGGCTCCATCGAAAAAACACGGCTGAAATTCCATGCCAACGACGGCGTCAACCTGTATGGCCAGCAGGTCGACGGGGTGATGATCGGGCAGGGCACGGGTAGCTGAGCGGGCGTTGCGGCGGCGCTATGCGAGCCCTTGCGCGGTGCTTTCCACAGGGCCGCGCAAGGGCCGGATGACGGGATTTTCACGAACTTTTTGGAACTATCTACACTGGGTTATCTCTATCATGGCAGCGGTCATCACAGGCAGGGCATTGTAAGCTGCATGCCGCCTGATTAGACTGCGCCGAATTCCACAGGCCTCGCCTATGTTTAAGGATGTTTATGATCAAGAAATGCTTGTTCCCGGCAGCCGGCTACGGCACTCGCTTCCTGCCTGCTACCAAAGCCATGCCCAAGGAAATGCTGCCGGTGGTCAACAAGCCACTGATCCAGTATGGCGTTGAAGAAGCATTGGATGCTGGTCTGAACGAGATTTCCATCGTCACCGGCCGCGGCAAGCGCGCCCTGGAAGACCACTTCGACATCAGCTACGAGCTGGAAAACCAGATCAAGGGCACCGACAAGGAAAAATACCTGGTCGGTATCCGTCGCCTGCTCGACGAGTGCTCGTTCTCCTACACTCGCCAGACCGAAATGAAAGGCCTGGGCCACGCCATCCTGACCGGCCGCCCGCTGATCGGTGACGAACCGTTCGCCGTGGTGTTGGCGGATGACCTGTGCGTCAACCTCGACGGCGACGGCGTGCTCGCGCAGATGGTCAAGCTGCACAAACAGTACCGTTGCTCGATCGTCGCCATCCAGGAAGTCGATCCGCAGGAAACCAACAAGTACGGTGTCATCGCCGGTGAAGAGATCAAGGACGGCATCTTCCGCGTGCACGCCATGGTCGAGAAGCCGAAGCCGGAGGATGCACCGTCCAACCTGGCGATCATCGGTCGCTACATCCTGACCCCGGACATCTTCGAGAAGATCGAACAGACCGAGCCAGGCAAGGGCGGCGAGATCCAGATCACCGACGCACTGATGAAACAGGCTGCCGAAGGCAACGTGATCGCCTACAAGTTCAAGGGCAAGCGTTTCGACTGCGGTGGTGCCGAAGGCTACATCGAGGCGACCAACTTCTGCTTCGAGAACTTCTACAAGGCCGGCAAGGCCTACTGATACGCAATGCAGGTTCAAGGAGCCACCCTTCGGGGTGGCTTTTTTGTTTGCGGCGGCCAACGGCGGTATGCTGGGCGCCTGCCTAGGAGAGTGAATACATGGCCTACGATTTTGATCTGTTTGTGATTGGCGCGGGTTCCGGCGGTGTGCGTGCGGCGCGCTTCGCTGCGGGCTTCGGTGCAAAAGTGGCAGTGGCCGAGAGCCGTTACCTGGGTGGCACCTGCGTCAACGTCGGCTGCGTGCCGAAAAAACTGCTGGTGTACGGCGCCCACGTCGCCGATGAGCTGGAACAGGCAGCCGGCTTCGGCTGGACCCTGGAAGAGGGCCACTTCGACTGGGGCACGCTGATCGCTAACAAGAACCGCGAGATCGAGCGCCTCAACGGCATCTACCGCAACCTGCTGGTAAACAGCGGCGTGACCTTGCTGCAGGGCCATGCCCGCATCACCGGCGCCAACCAAGTGGAAGTGGACGGCCAGCGCTTCAGCGCCGAGCATATCCTGATTGCCACCGGCGGCTGGCCACAGGTGCCGGACATTCCGGGCAAGGAACTGGCCATCACCTCCAACGAGGCGTTCTACCTCAAGGACCTGCCACGCCGTGTGCTGGTGGTCGGTGGTGGTTACATTGCCGTCGAGTTCGCCGGCATCTTCCAGGGCCTGGGCGCCGATACCACTTTGCTGTATCGCGGTGACCTGTTCCTGCGCGGCTTCGACGGCTCGGTGCGCACCCACCTCAAGGAAGAGCTGGAAAAGCGCGGCCTGAATCTGCAGTTCAACGCCGACATCCAGCGCATCGACAAGCTTGACGACGGCAGCCTGAAAGCCACCCTCAAGGACGGCCGCGAGCTGGTCGCCGATTGCGTGTTCTACGCCACCGGCCGTCGCCCGATGCTCGACAACCTGGGCTTGGAAAACACCGGCGTTGAGTTGGATGCCCGCGGCTACATCCGCGTCGACGAGCAGTACCAGACCACCGCACCGTCGATCCTTGCCATTGGCGACGTGATCGGCCGCGTGCAGCTCACCCCGGTGGCCCTGGCCGAAGGCATGGCCGTGGCACGGCGGCTGTTCAAGCCTGAGCAATACCGCCCGGTGGATTACCAGAACATCCCGACTGCGGTGTTCAGTCAGCCTCCGATCGGTACCGTCGGCCTTACCGAGGAGCAAGCGCTGGAAGCCGGGCACAAGGTGCAGATCTTCGAGAGCCGCTTCCGCGCCATGAAGCTGACCCTCACCGACATCCAGGAAAAGACCCTGATGAAGCTGGTGGTGGATGCCGAGACCGACAGGGTGCTGGGCTGCCACATGGTCGGCCCGGATGCCGGCGAGATCATCCAGGGCTTGGGTATCGCCCTCAAGGCCGGTGCGACCAAGCAACAGTTCGACGAGACCATTGGCGTGCACCCGACTGCCGCTGAAGAGTTCGTCACCATGCGCACAGTCACGCGCTGATGCAACTGGCCCCATCGCCGGCAAGCCGGCGATGGGGTCTTGAATACCCCGCAATCCTTTGCTCAGCCCATTCCCTTCTATTAATTATCCCTGGTTATAGCCAAAACCAATCACGAGCATGAGCTTTGCCAATGAGCCTTTATCGGGACCAGCGGTTAGGATTCTTTCCATCAACTGATTCCAACCCCATGAAGGAGCGTCTCTCATGCCAATCATCAACAGCCAGGTCAAACCGTTCAACGCCACCGCCTACCACAAGGGCGAGTTCGTTCAGGTCAGCGAAGCCGACCTGAAAGGCAAGTGGTCCGTCGTGTTCTTCTACCCGGCCGACTTCACCTTCGTCTGCCCGACCGAACTGGGTGACCTCGCCGACAACTACGCCGAGTTCCAGAAGCTGGGCGTGGAAATCTATGGCGTATCGACCGACACCCACTTCACCCACAAAGCCTGGCACGACACTTCGGATACCATCGGCAAGATCCAGTACCCGCTGATCGGTGACCCGACCCACGTCATCTCGCGCAACTTCGACGTGCTGATCGAAGAAGCCGGCCTGGCCGATCGCGGTACCTTCGTGATCAACCCGGAAGGCCAGATCAAGATCGTCGAACTGAACGACGGTGGTGTTGGCCGCGACGCAGCCGAGCTGCTGCGCAAAGTGAAGGCTGCCCAGTACGTTGCCGCTCACCCAGGCGAAGTCTGCCCGGCCAAATGGAAAGAAGGCGAAGCCACCCTGGCACCATCGTTGGACCTGGTCGGCAAGATCTAAGCCGATGTGCACGTCGCGGGCGGTAGACAGCCGCCAAAGCTGAAGTACCTACCGCCCCGTAAAAACGCCCGGGCGACCTCGCCTGGGCGTTTTTGTATCCGAGTTTTGAAAAAGGAATCGCCCGTATGTTGGACGCCACGCTTAAATCGCAACTGAAAACCTACCTGGAGCGGGTCACCCAGCCGATCGAGATCGTTGCCTCTCTCGACGACGGCGCGAAGTCCCGCGAATTGCACGACCTGCTGGTGGAAATCGCCGGCCTGTCGAACCTCATTACTTTCAGCGCGGATGGCAGCGATGCTCGTCGCCCTTCGTTCTCGCTGAGCCGCCCGGGTGCTGCCCTTGATGGCAAAAACATAAGCCTGCGCTTCGCCGGCATCCCCATGGGCCACGAATTCACCTCCCTGGTGCTGGCGCTGCTGCAAGTCGGCGGCCATCCGTCCAAGGCCAGCGCCGAAGTGATCGAGCAGATCCAGGCACTGGAAGGCGAGTTCAGCTTTGAAACCTACTTCTCGCTGTCGTGCCAGAATTGCCCGGACGTGGTCCAGGCATTGAACCTGATGGCGGTGCTCAACCCCAATGTGCGCCACGTGGCCATCGACGGTGCGCTGTTCCAGGAAGAAGTCGAGTCGCGCAAGATCATGGCGGTGCCGAGCATCTACCTGAACGGCGAAGTGTTCGGCCAGGGCCGCATGGGCCTGGAAGAAATCCTCGGCAAGATCGACACCAACGCAGGCAGCCGCCAGGCCGAAAAGATCAACGCCAAGGAGGCCTTTGACGTGCTGGTGGTCGGTGGTGGGCCTGCCGGCGCTGCGGCGGCCATCTATGCCGCACGTAAAGGCATCCGTACCGGTGTCGCTGCCGAGCGTTTCGGCGGCCAGGTGCTCGACACCCTGGCCATCGAGAACTTCATCTCGGTGCAAGAGACCGAAGGGCCGAAGCTGGCCACGGCGCTGGAAGAGCACGTCAAGCAGTACGACGTCGACATCATGAACCTGCAGCGCGGTGAAGCGCTGATCCCGGCCACCGACGGCGGCCTGCATGAAGTGCGCCTGGCGGGCGGCGCCTCGCTCAAGGCCAAGACCGTGATCCTCGCCACCGGTGCCCGCTGGCGCGAAATGAACGTGCCGGGCGAGCAGGAATACCGCGCCCGCGGCGTGGCCTACTGCCCGCACTGCGACGGCCCGCTGTTCAAGGGCAAGCGCGTGGCGGTGATCGGCGGTGGCAACTCTGGCGTGGAAGCGGCCATCGACCTGGCCGGTATCGTCGCCCAGGTGACGCTGATCGAGTTCGACAGCCAGCTGCGTGCCGATGCGGTGCTGCAGCGCAAGCTGCACAGCCTGCCGAACGTCAAGGTGATCACCAGCGCGCTGACCACCGAAGTGGTCGGTAATGGCGAGAAAGTGACGGGCTTGCGTTACAAGGACCGCACCACGGATGAGGTGCATGACCTGGCGCTGGAAGGCATCTTCGTGCAGATCGGCCTGCTGCCGAACACTGATTGGCTCAAAGGCTCGGTCGAGCTGTCGCCGCGTGGCGAGATCATCGTTGATGCCAAGGGCCAGACCAGTGTGCCGGGTGTGTTTGCCGCAGGTGACGTGACCACCGTGCCGTACAAGCAGATCGTCATTGCGGTGGGCGAGGGCGCCAAGGCTTCGTTGGCGGCATTCGATCACTTGATCCGCACTTCGGCACCGGCGTAAGCCTGCGCCGGCCCCTTCGCGCACTGACGAAGCAAAACCTGAAGGTGTCTATGCTTAGCGCAGACACCCTCAGGAACTTCACCATGACCCTGATCAGCCGCGAACCCTGGTGGCTAGTCCCCCCCAAGCCCGGGCAGAAAGAGCAGGACCTGCATTGGGGCTACCTCGAGATCTATGCCGACGGCCGCACCGTGTTCGTCGACCAGCGCCCCAGTGACCGGGAGCTGGCCGAGCGCAAAAGCTGTCGCAACTTCCCCGACCCTGAACCGTAGGCGGTTCAGCCTTCGAACTCGGCCAGGCGTGCTTCCAGTGCCGCGATCCGCGCTTCCAGGGCTTCAATGCGCTCTTCCGAAACAGTGCCGCCACTGCCGCGAACGCCTCCCTCCTGCTGGCGTGCGACCAGAATGGCTTCGATTTCCGCCGGGTCACCGAGGGCGTGGGTATAGCGGTCTTCCCGCTGCCCGGCCTGGCGTGGCAGGTGCAGGGCCAGGCCGCGCGAAATCAGGCGCTCCAGCTGATGCTGGATCTGCTCGGTGTCGTCGAAGTCGTGCAGGCGGTTGCTGCGGGTCAGTAGCTCGTTGAGGGTCTGCGGCCCCCGCAGGAACATCAGGCCCATCAGCACCAGCTGAGCAGGGACCAGTTCCAGGGCCTTGTCCACCCGATGTTCCCAGCGATCGGCGCGGCTGCCCATCTGCAGGCGGGTCATGTCCTGGCCCTCGAGGGCGCGCAGGGCCTGGCCGACTTGGCCTTGGGTGAGGTTCATGACCGGTTCCCGGCTGGTCTTCTGGTTACAGGCCAGGACCAGGGCGTTGAGGGTCAGCGGGTAGCTTTCCGGGCTGGTGGCCTGCTTCTCGATCAGCGCGCCGAGAATGCGGATCTCGATACTGCTGAAGCGGCCTTCGCCTGCGGTTTCGTGTTCTGACATGGCCCTGTCTCATTGCTTGGGAAAGGCCACTAGCGTAGGTAAAGCGCCAGGCTTAAGCAATCACCGCTGTTGCGGGCTGTGTAGGAGCGGGCTTGCCCCCGCGAATGGGCCGCAAAGCGGCCCCGGCAATCTCAAACGCTACGCCGCTCTTCTGCCTGGCAAGCCGCCGCCGTGAACAACACATCGGTCGAAGAATTCAGCGCCGTCTCCGCCGAATCCTGCAGCACGCCAATGATGAAGCCCACTGCCACCACCTGCATGGCAATCTCGCTGGGGATGCCGAACAGGCTACACGCCAGCGGAATCAGCAGCAGTGAACCACCCGCGACTCCAGAGGCACCGCAGGCGCAGATTGCCGCCACCAGGCTCAGCAGCACCGCCGTCGGCAAGTCGACTGGAATGCCCAGGGTATGCACCGCCGCCAGGGTCAGCACGGTGATGGTGATCGCCGCGCCGGCCATGTTGATGGTCGCCCCCAGCGGGATCGACACCGAATAAGTGTCCTCATGCAGCCCCAGGCGCTCCGACAGCGCCAGGTTGACCGGGATGTTGGCCGCCGAGCTGCGGGTGAAGAAGGCGGTAATGCCGCTTTCGCGCAGGCACAGCAAGGTCAGCGGGTAAGGGTTGCGGCGGATCTTCCAGAACACGATCAGCGGGTTCATCACCAGCGCCACGAACAGCATGCAGCCGATCAGCACACCCAGCAGGTGCAGGTAGCCAAGCAGGGCGCTGAGGCCAGACTGGGCCAGGGTCGAGCTGACCAGCCCGAAGATGCCCAGCGGGGCGAAACGGATCACCACGCGCACGATCAAGGTCACGCCATTGGACAGATCCTCGACCACGGTACGGGTAGTCTGGCCGGCATGGCGCAGGGCCACGCCCAGGCCGACGGCCCAGGTCAGCACACCGATGAAGTTGGCGTTGAGCAATGCATTGACCGGGTTGTCGACCGCGCTCAGCAGCAGGTTCTGCATCACCTCACCGATGCCGCCCGGCGCGCTCAGGGTCGCCTCGCTGGTACTCAGGGCCAACTGCGAAGGGAACAGCATGCTGGCGACCACGGCCACCACGGCGGCGGCAAAGGTGCCCAGCAGGTACAGCCAGAGGATCGGGCGGATGTGGGTTTCCTGGCCGTGGCGGTGGTTGGCGATCGACGCCATGACCAGAATGAACACCAGCACCGGCGCGACGGCCTTGAGGGCGCTGACGAACACTTTGCCGAGGAAGCCCAGGTCACGGGCGAGGGCGGGTGCCAGCAGGGCCAGGGCGATGCCGGCGACCAGGCCGATGACGATCTGGGTCACCAGGCTGGTGCGGTTGAGGAGGTGGTAAACAGGCGTCATGTGCAGCGAAGTCTCGGAATCTTCAAAGGGCGCGACTTTAGCACAATCAGGCCCGGCCCTATCGCCGGCAGCCACTACCAGTGAAACAGCTCCCGCCGCGCGCCCTCGGTAATCGCCACGATCCCCGGGTGCTTGACCTTGCGCTCCACTGAAATGGCATAGAACGATTCATGCACTGCTTCGGTCTGGCCGATCAGCTCGACGCCATACTGGCGGCAGACTTCCTCGGCAATCACGCTTGGTGCGACGAAAATCCCGCTGCCTGACTGGCCGAACGCCTGCATCAACGCACTGTCATCGAACTCTCCAACGATGCGTGGCTGCACTTGCTGTTCGCTCAGCCAACGCAACAGGCGGCTGCTCACCACGGTTTCCGGGCCGGGAATCAGCAGCGGCGCATCCTGCAGGCAGGCAGGGAAGAGGCCGGCATGCTGCCGGGCCAGGGCCGGGGTGGCGAAGAAGCTCAGGCCGCATTCGCCGAGCTTCTGGCTGTAGCCCTTGATGTCCAGGTGGCTGGGCATCGGGCTGTCGGAAATCACCAGGTCCAGGCGCTGGATCGCCAGGTCTGCCAGCAGCCGTTCGAGCTTGTCTTCGCGGCAATTGATGCGCAGCACCTCGTCCAGCTCCATGGTCGGCGCCAGCAGGCGATAGACGATCGACTTCGGCACCACGTCGGCCACCCCCACGCGAAACAGGATCTGCTCCTGCGGGCCGGCCCTGAGCAGGGCCTCCAGCTCGCCGCCGATCTGGAACATCTGCTCGGCGTAGACCAGCGTTTGACGGCCGGTTTCGGTCAGCTCCAGTTGCCGGCCGACGCGCTGAAACAGCTCCAGCCCGTAGGTTTGCTCGAACAGGCTGATCTGCCCGCTGATGGTCTGTGGCGTCAGGTTCAGCTGTTCGCTGGCGCGAGCGATGCTGCCGGTCTTGGCCACGGCCCAGAAGTAGTGGAGCTGGCGATAGTTGAGCACGCACGCGGGTCCCGATTCGAAAAAACCGAAGTATACACACTGGAAATACGAATTTTCCTGAAGTATTGGCGTCTTTAGAATGCGACCCCATCAGGCGCTTCGCGCCGCCGGGATTTTTCAAGCGAGGACACCATGCTGTATCTCAAATCCATTGGCACTCCGCTGGTGCTGGCCCTGGCGCTGTTCAGCCTGGCTGGTTGCGACCAGGCCGAGAAGTCTGCCCAGCAGATGCTCGACCAGGCCGCCAAGTCGGCCAAGCAGGCCATCGACGACACCAACAAGGCCGCCCAGCAGGCGTTGAGCGATGCCATCGGTCACGAGGGCCAGAAGCCCAAGGACGCCGAGAAGAAAGAACACACCCAGGAAATCTGACCCTACAACCGCCGCTTCAGGATTTGAACAATGGAATACTTGCTGGAACTCGCCGCTAGCCCTACCGCCTGGGTCGCCCTGGCAACGCTGGTGGCCATGGAAGTGGTACTGGGTATCGACAACCTGATCTTCATCTCGATCCTGACCAACAAACTGCCTGTGGAGTACCGTTCCAAGGCGCGTCGTATCGGTATCAGCATGGCGCTGGTCATGCGCCTGGCACTGCTCAGCACCGTGGCCTGGATCGTGCAGTTGACCGACCCGGTGTTCGAAGTGTTCGGTAACGCCTTCTCCTGGAAGGACGTGATCCTGATTGCCGGCGGCCTGTTCCTGCTGTGGAAGGCCACCAAGGAGATTCACGAAAACGTCGACCCGCATGGCGCCAAGGAAGAAGCCAAGGTCTCTAATACGGTTACCCTGGGCTTTGCGGCGGCGATCTTCCAGATCCTGTTGCTGGACATCGTCTTCTCGGTCGACAGCATCATCACTGCCGTGGGCATGACCGAGCACCTGCCGATCATGATCATTGCCGTGATCACCGCCGTCATCGTCATGATGGTGGCCGCCGACCCGCTGGCCAACTTCATCAATGACAACCCGACAGTGGTGATGTTGGCCCTGGGCTTCCTGATCATGATTGGCATGACGCTGATCGCCGAAGGTTTTGGCGCCCATGTACCGAAAGGGTATGTGTATGCGGCGATGGCCTTCTCGACGGTGATCGAGATCCTCAACATCCTGGCCCGCCGAGCGCGGCTCAAGCGTGAAGCTGCTGAAGGCTGATTAAGGCTGGTGAAAAAAACAACGGGGCGCTTGGCGCCCCGTTTGCATTCAGCTGAAGAAACCTCAGTGCACCCCGGCATGCCGCCGCGCCCTGCGCACAGGCTGCGCCTTGGCCGGGGCCTGCGGTGGCAGGTGGTGATGCTGGGAATGACGCCGCACGATACGCAGAACACCCCACAGCATGGCGGCCGCGACGCTCAGCCACATACCCACCAGCATAAGGATTGCCATGGTCAGGCTCATGTGTGCCTCCTTCTCTTGGGCCAACCTGCGGTTTGCCCTCCAGACACAGCTTTAGTCTAGCTGCCCGCCCGTGACGTTCCATTGACCAAAGGTCGATTGCTTAAGCCGATTGGTTGCAATTTCTTGTCGGACTATACCCGCGCAACGCGGCGCCCTATGATCGGTGGCCAGAGCCGGGCGCTGCCTGCCTGGCATCGGAACAAGCGAGTGTCCATGGAGCAATATTCCTGCAAGCGCTGGGCGATCGTCCCACGTCAGCTGTTGGCCGCCTGCCTGGTGGCGGCGACCCTGGGCGGCTGCGCCAGCGCACCCCCTGCAAGCCTCAAGGGCATGCCCCAGCGGGTCGAGATCAGCAGCGTGCCGTTCTACCGCGGCAATGCCAACCACAGCGGGGCGATGGCCCTGGCCGCGCTGCTCTCGCAGCAAGGTGCGCCAATCACCCCGGGGCTGCTGGACAAACCGCTGAATCTGCCGAAGGCAGCCGATGCGCTGGAAACCAGCATCCCGCGTGTGGCTCGCGAGTACGGCATGGTCGTGTACCCGCTGGACAAGCAACTGGATGCCTTGCTGACTCAGGTGGCCGCTGGCAACCCGGTGCTGCTGCGTTACGAGGAAGGTTCGGCGTGGTGGAGCGAGCCGCGTTACGCGGTGCTGATCGGCTATGACAGCTTCAAGAAGCGCGTGCTGCTGCGTTCAGGGATGCATCGGCGCCAGCTGATGGCGTTCGACGACTTTGCCTCGGCGTGGGCGAAGGAGGGGAGTTGGGCGGTGCTGGTGCAGCCCCCGCGCCAGCTACCGGCCCAGGTGGACCGCCAGCGTTGGCTGCAGGCTGCCGACGAACTGGCCCGGGCGGGCCAGGAGGTTGCGGCTAAACAAGCTGTGCGTAGTCTGAATAAATAGCGTTTCGCCGGGGCAAGCCCGCTCCTGTAGGAGCGGGCTTGCCCCGCGAAGAGGCCAGGCCTGCTTACATCATCAGAAGCCCAGACGATCACGCAGGCTGTAGTACCAGGCACCAATGGCGCTGAACGGCACACGCAGCATCTGGCCACCCGGGAACGGGTAGTGCGGCAGGCCGGCAAAGGCGTCGAAGCGCTCGGCCTGGCCACGCAGGGCCTCGGCCAGCACCTTGCCTGCGAGGTGGGTGTAGGTCACGCCGTGGCCCGAGCAACCCTGCGAGTAGTAGATGTTGTCGCCGATACGGCCGACCTGTGGCAGACGCGACAGGGTCAGCAGGAAGTTTCCGGTCCAGGCGTAGTCGATCTTGACGTTCTTCAGTTGCGGGAAGGCCTTGAGCATCTTCGGGCGAATGATCGCTTCGATGTTGGCCGGGTCGCGCGCACCGTACACCACACCACCGCCGAAGATCAGGCGCTTGTCGCTGGTCAGGCGGTAGTAGTCGAGCAGGTAGTTGCAGTCTTCCACGCAGTAGTCCTGCGGCAGCAGGGTGCGGGCCAGTTCTTCGCCCAGCGGCTCGGTGGTGATCACCTGGGTGCCGCATGGCATCGACTTGGCAGCCAGTTCCGGTACCAGGTTACCCAGGTAGGCGTTGCCGGCAACGATGATGAACTTGGCGCGGATCTTACCTTGCGGAGTGTGCACCACCGGGTTGGCACCACGCTCGATACGGATGGCCGGAGTCTGCTCATAGATGATGCCGCCCAGCGACTCGACCGCGGCGGCTTCGCCCAGGGCCAGGTTCAGCGGGTGGATGTGGCCGCCGCTCATGTCCAGCATGCCGCCCAGGTAGTTGTCGCAGGCGACCACTTCACGGATGCGCTTCTGGTCCATCAGCTCCAGCTGATTATGGCCAAAGCGTTCCCACAGGCGCTTTTGCGATTCCAGGTGGCCCATCTGCTTGGCGGTCAGCGCAGCGAACACGCCGCCGTCCTTCAGGTCGCACTGGATGTTGTACTTGGCCACGCGCTCACGGATGATGCGGCCGCCTTCGAAGGCCATCTGGCCTAGCAGCTGTGCTTCTTTAGGGCCGACGGTGCGCTCGATGACGTCGATGTCGCGGCTGTAGCTGTTGACGATCTGGCCACCGTTGCGGCCCGATGCGCCGAAGCCGACCTTGGCCGCTTCGACGATGCTCACCTTGAAGCCGTTTTCCAGCAGGAACAGCGCGCTGGACAGGCCGGTGTAGCCGGCACCGATGATGCAGATATCGGTTTCCACCTCACCCTGCAGCGCCGGACGTGGCGGCACCGGGTTGGCCGAGGCGGCGTAGTAGGACTGGGGGTAGGGGGTGTTAGCCATGCTGCAGAAACCTCTGTGTTTTATATTTTTAACGAATGTACCGATGCTATCAATAATAATAAACACCCGCTAGTCGTCTGTTGAAAATCCTTTACTGGCCTGCAGCGGGCCCTTCTCTATAAACAGTTTAAGATTCAGTGAGTTAGCGCGAAAAAAAGTGTTGACAGGGTTTTTGGATTGCGTAGAATGCGCACCACACGACAGGCACATAGCTCAGTTGGTTAGAGCACCACCTTGACATGGTGGGGGTCGTTGGTTCGAGTCCAATTGTGCCTACCAAACAAAGTCCCGGTCTCCGGGCATCGAAAAGGGCGATCCGCAAGGGTCGCCCTTTTTGCATTATGGGCGCTTTCGAAGTCGTGGGTACCGGCGCCCGCAGGTTTCTGAAAGTTTTTGATTTTTTTGAAAAAAACGCTTTACAGGTACGCATTCGATCACTAATATGCGCACCACACGACAGGCACATAGCTCAGTTGGTTAGAGCACCACCTTGACATGGTGGGGGTCGTTGGTTCGAGTCCAATTGTGCCTACCAAACAAAGTCCCGGTATCCGGGCATCAGAAAGGGCGATCCGCAAGGGTCGCCCTTTTTGCATTCCATGCCCCTCTCGAACAAAACCCCTCGACGCAGCGTGTAACCTTTGGTCGCGGGCGGTACCCCGTGCGGCCATGGTAGAATCCGCCGCTTCGAATCTGGAGGTACACGCGTGCGCAAACTGGCAGTGGTATTGGCAGTGCTGGCCCTGGCGGGCTGTGAGAACGAGGTCGAGGGTGTGCACAAGCAAGTTGCCGAGCACCTGAACAACCCCAAGACTGCCAAGTTCGGCAACGTGCGGATCGACACCAAGGGCACCATCTGCGGCCAGGTGCGTGGCAAGGACGATGCTGGTCAGTACGAGGCCTATCGCAGCTACGTGGCAATCAAGGGTGCCGATGGCCAGTATGAAATCATCGTCGATGACGGCGGCAACAATCTGCGTATTCGCGAATACTGCGGCGGTGCCGAACTGCAACGTCGCGCCGAGGCCCTGGCCGATCAGCCGGCCCCTGAGGGGTGGGATGTCGAAGTGATCCAGGGTGCCAACATGGGTGCGCTGACCGACATGACCGCACGCCTGATCGAGAAGGGCATCCCGTCCTCGGTCGAATACCGCGACGGCAAACCCGTGGTGCTGATGGGGCCGTTCCCGAGCAAGGCCGAAGCCGATGCGCGCAAGGCCGAGGTGATGGCCAAGCTGGGTACCGATTCGATCGTCATCCAGCATGGTGCGCAGCGTTAACTGTAATCTGTAGCCTTCCCCGGCTATGCTTGGCTTGAGACTAGCCAAACGGGGAGGGCCTCATGTCTACGCTGGAGCGGGCCATTGCCGTGGCCGCCAGGGCACATGAAGGGCAATGCGACAAGGGTGGAGCGGCTTATATCCTCCACCCATTGCGAGTGATGATGCGGGTCAGCACACCGGAGCAGCGCATTGTCGCGGTGCTGCATGACGTGATCGAAGACACGTCGCTGACCCTTTCCGACCTGGCCCGTGAGGGCTTCCCCCTGAAAATTCTCGCCGCCTTGCTGGCGTTGAGCCGGAACAAGGGCGAGAGCTATCAGGACTTCGTAGTGCGCCTGGGCAGTGACCCGCTGGCGCGCACCGTCAAGCTGGCCGACCTGGCCGACAATAGCGACCTCTCGCGTATAGCCGTCCCAGGCCCCGCCGACCTGGCGCGGCTGGCTCGCTACCGCGAGGCCAGTGCCTATCTGCAGGCGCTGCCCTGAGCCTCAGTCTTCCTTCGGCACCGTCCAGAAAATCTGCACGCCGCCGTCGTCGCGGTGGGCGAGGGTAACGTTGTCGTTCTCGGCGATTTCCTCGAGCAGGGTTGCCCAGTCATCGGGCGACTCGTGTTCCAGGCGGAAGATCAGCGCGGCGCGGCTGCGCTGGGCGAGGGGATTGTTGATGATCTTCTGGATGCGCAGGCCCAGTTGCTGGTAGCTGCTTGCGGTTGCTTCGGCGGTGTTGGCCACGGAGGCGATTCCTTGTTGTGCTGTATGTGTGTACAGTATTTCAAGGCAAAATATTTCGCAACTGCATCGCTGCTGGATTTTTCGCGGGCAAGGGCCGGTGCAGTCAGCGCACCAGCCCCAGGTCATGCCGCTATCAGTACTCCCAGAAGATCCGCTGCAGCTCCTTGCTGTCCTGGGTCTTGGTCATCGCCACCATCGCCAGGATCCGCGCCTTCTGCGGGTTCAGGTCATGGGCCACCACCCAGTCATACTTGTCATCCGGCTGCTCGGCATTGCGCAGCACGAAACCACCCTGGTTGACGTGGGACGAGCGAATGATCTGCACGCCGTTCTTGTGCAGTTCCTGCAGCGCCGGTACCACCCGCGACGACACCGAGCCATTGCCGGTACCGGCATGGATGATCGCTTTCGCGCCGCTCTGCGCCAGCGCCTTGTATGCGGTGTCGGTCACGTTGCCGTAGCTGTAGGCGATGTCCACCTGCGGCAGGCTGCTGATCTGCTTGATGTCGAACTCCGACTGGGTGGTATGGCGCTTGGCCGGCAGGCGGAACCAGTACGACTTGCCTTCCACCACCATGCCCATCGGGCCCCAGGCGCTCTTGAACGCTTCGGTCTTGATATTCACCGACTTGCTCACGTCACGGCCGGACTGGATCTCGTCGTTCATGGTCACCAGCACGCCCTTGCCGCGCGACTGCTTGTCGCTGGCCACCGCCACGGCGTTGTACAGGTTGAGCATGCCGTCGGCAGACATCGCCGTGCCCGGGCGCATGGAGCCGACCACCACGATCGGCTTGTCAGTCTTCTCGACCAGGTTGAGGAAGTAGGCAGTTTCTTCCAGGGTGTCGGTGCCGTGGGTGATGACGATGCCATCGACGTCCTTGCTATCGGCAAGCTCGGCGACGCGCTTGGCCAGTTTCAGCAGGTCGTCGTTGGTGATGCTTTCCGAGGCGATCTGCATCACCTGCTCACCGCGCACATTGGCCAAGTCGGCCAGTTCCGGCACGCCGGCAATCAGCTTGTCGACGCCGAGCTTGGCGGCCTGGTAGGTGGCGCTGTTGGCAGCGCTGGCGCCGGCGCCGGCAATGGTGCCGCCGGTGGCGAGAATGACCACATTGGCCAGTTTCTGCTGGGTTTCGGCTTCCTTTGCCGAGGCAGTGGCGGGCAGGATCAGTAGCAGCGCCAAGGCGCTGGGGGCGAAGGACTTCAGTGCAGCATTCATGATTATTATTCTCTCTTCCTAATGAGATGGTTGCTGTGTCGCACGGTAACCAAGGCAGGTTTCGTACCAGCAGCGCTCAAGGCCGGCTCGCGGGCCTTACGGGGCGTATTCCATTCGGAACCCCGAACAAGCATAGGAAAAGGTGTTCGGTTTTTCGGAGAAATTACGGATAATCAGCACCAGCCGCGTCTTGCCCCCGCCAGCGAAACGGATTTGACAAAACCAGGTCTTGTTTCCATAGTTACTCAGCGCAAACGTTTGCGATCCGATAAAAATCACAAGATTCGGAGTCATCTCCCATGAAACTGCCGTTCCCCGGTCGTCTGCTGGCGCTCGCCGTCATGTCCTCGCTGTCCCTCGCCATGCCGCTGTCCGCTGCCCATGCAGAGGAAAAACCCAAGGTCGCGCTGGTCATGAAGTCGCTGGCCAACGAATTCTTCCGCACCATGGAAGACGGCGCCAAGGACTACCAGAAAGCCCACCCTGGCGATTTCGATCTGGTTGCCAACGGCATCAAGAACGAAACCGATACCGGTGAACAGATCCGCATCGTCGAGCAGATGGTCAACTCCGGCGCCAAGGCCCTGGTGATCGCGCCGGCCGACTCCAAGGCACTGGTCTCGGCCGTGAAAAAGGCCATGGACCAGGGCGTCACCGTCATCAACATCGACAACCGCCTGGACCCGGAACTGCTCAAGAGCAAAGGCATCAGCGTGCCCTTCGTCGGCCCTGACAACCGCAAGGGCGCCCGCCTGGTCGGCGACTACCTGGCCCAGCAGAAACTCAAGGCCGGTGACCAGGTCGGCATCATCGAAGGCGTGCCGACCACCACCAATGCCCAGCAGCGTACCGCTGGCTTCAAGGATGCGATGGAAGCCGCGAAGATGAAGATCGTCTCGGTGCAGTCCGGCAACTGGGAGATCGACAAGGGCAACGCCGTTGCCGCTTCCATGCTCAACGAATACCCCGACCTCAAGGCGCTGCTGGCCGGTAACGACAGCATGGCATTGGGCGCCGTCTCGGCCGTGCGGGCTGCCGGCAAGACCGGCCAGGTGCAGGTGGTGGGCTACGACAACATCAACGCCATCAAGCCGATGCTCAAGGATGGGCGCGTGCTCGCCACACTCGACCAGGCCGCCAGCCAGCAGGCCGTCTACGGCATCCAGGCAGCGCTGAAAATACTCAAGGGCGAGAAGCCGGACGTGGATGCCGACAACGTCATCCAGACCCCGGTCGAACTGATCACCAAGCCCTGACCCCTAGCAGGAGAGATGGCCATGCCAGCATCGGCCAATGAAGTGGTGCTTGCCGCCAGTGGCCTGGGCAAGAGCTACGCCCAGCCGGTGCTGGCGGAGGTCAGCCTGGCCCTGCGCGCCGGCGAAGTGCTGGCGCTGACCGGCGAGAACGGGGCGGGCAAGAGCACGCTGTCCAAGCTCATCTGCGGCCTGGAAACCCCTACCACCGGGCACCTGACCTACCGTGGCCAGGCCTACGCACCGGCCAGCCGCAGCGAGGCCGAGCGCCTCGGCGTGCGCATGGTCATGCAGGAACTCAACCTGCTGCCGACCCTGACCGTGGCGGAAAACCTGTTTCTCGACAATCTGCCCAGCCGCTTCGGCTGGATCAGCCACAAGCGCCTGCGCCAGTTGGCCGCGGCCGCCATGGCCCAGGTCGGCCTTGATGCCATCGACCCTGACACCCCGGTCGGCGAGCTGGGCATCGGCCATCAGCAGATGGTCGAGATCGCCCGCAACCTGATCGGCGACTGCCATGTACTGATCTTCGACGAACCCACAGCGATGCTCACTGCCCGCGAAGTGGAGCTGCTGTTCACCCAGATCGAGCGCCTGCGCCAGCGCGGCGTGGCCATCGTCTACATCTCCCACCGCCTTGAAGAGCTGCAGCGTGTGGCGCAGCGCATCGCCGTGCTGCGCGACGGCCAGCTGGTGTGCGACGAGCCGATCCAGCGCTACAGCAGCGCCGAACTGGTCAACCTGATGGTCGGCCGCGAACTGGGCGAGCATATCGACCTGGGCCGCCGCACCATCGGCGCGCCGCTGCTCAAGGTCAACAAGCTGCGCCGCGGCGACAAGGTGCGTGACGTGTCGCTGCAGGTCAGGGCAGGGGAGATCTTTGGCATCTCCGGGCTGATCGGTGCCGGGCGCACCGAGCTGCTGCGGCTGATCTACGGTGCCGACCGCGCCGACAGCGGCAGCATCGAAATCGGCCAGCCGCTCAAGGCGGTCACCATCGATTCGCCCAAGGCGGCGGTAAAAGCCGGTATCGCCCTGATTACCGAGGACCGCAAGGGCGAAGGCCTGCTGCTGACCCAATCGATCAGCGCCAACATCGCCCTGGGCAACCTGCCCGCCGTGTCCCGCGCCGGGGTGCTCGACGGCGAGGCGGAGCATGCCCTGGCCAAGCGCCAGATCAGCGCCATGCGCATTCGCAGCGCCAGCCCGGCGCAGGCGGTCGGCGAGCTGTCCGGCGGCAACCAGCAGAAGGTGGTGATCGGCCGCTGGCTGGAGCGCGACTGCCAGGTGCTGCTGTTCGACGAGCCCACCCGCGGCATCGACGTCGGCGCCAAGTTCGACATCTATGGCCTGCTGGCCGAGCTGGCGCGCCAGGGCAAGGCCCTGGTGGTGGTGTCCAGCGACCTGCGCGAACTGATGCTGATCTGCGACCGCATCGCCGTGCTTTCCGCCGGCCGCCTGATCGATACCTTCGACCGCGAGCACTGGAGCCAGGACCAGCTTCTAGCCGCTGCCTTCGCCGGCTACCAGAAACGTGATGCCCTGCTACATGACGCAGCGCCCAGGATGGATGCATGAAGACCACACCCCTCGACACCCCGAGCGGCACCCCCGCGCGCCACAGCGGCACTTATTTCGGCCTGGGCACCTACCTGGGCCTGGCCGGCGCCTTGCTGGCGATGATCGTGCTGTTCTCGTTCCTGAGCAGCCATTTCTGGTCCTACGCTACTTTCAGTACCTTGGCCAACCAGATCCCCGACCTGATGGTGCTGGCCGTGGGCATGACCTTCGTGCTGATCATCGGCGGCATCGACCTGTCGGTCGGCTCGGTGTTGGCCCTGGCGGCCTCCACGGTCAGCGTGGCGATCCTCGGCTGGGGCTTGGGCGTGCTGCCCGCCGCCTTGCTCGGCATGGCCGTGGCCGCCCTGGCAGGCAGTATCACCGGGGGCGTCACGGTGGCCTGGCGCATCCCGTCGTTCATCGTCTCGCTCGGCGTGCTGGAAATGGCCCGCGGCCTGGCCTACCAGTTCACCGACTCGCGCACTGCCTATATCGGCGATTCCTACGCCTGGTTCTCCGACCCGGTCGCCTTCGGCATCTCGCCGGCCTTCATCATCGCCTTGCTGGTGATCGTATTGGCCCAGCTGGTGCTGACCCGCACGGTGTTCGGCCGTTACCTGATCGGCATCGGCACCAACGAAGAGGCCGTGCGCCTGGCCGGCATCGACCCGCGCCCGTACAAGGTACTGGTATTCGCCCTGATGGGGCTGCTCGCCGGCCTGGCCGCGCTGTTCCAGATTTCGCGCCTGGAAGCCGCCGACCCCAATGCCGGGTCCGGCCTGGAGCTGCAGGTGATCGCCGCCGTGGTGATCGGCGGCACCAGCCTGATGGGCGGGCGCGGCTCGGTCATCAGTACCTTCTTCGGCGTGCTGATCATTTCCGTGCTGGCCGCAGGCCTGGCGCAGATCGGCGCTTCGGAACCGACCAAACGCATCATCACCGGGGCGGTGATCGTCATCGCCGTGGTGCTCGACACTTATCGCAGCCGGCGAGCAGGCCGGCGGAACTGACAACATGGCAACCATAAAAGACGTCGCAGCCCTCGCGGGTATTTCCTACACCACGGTGTCCCATGTACTGAACAAGACCCGCCCGGTCAGCGAGCAGGTACGGCTCAAGGTCGAAGCGGCCATTCTGGAGCTCGACTACGTGCCCAGCGCCGTGGCGCGCTCACTCAAGGCGCGCAGCACGGCCACCATCGGCCTGTTGGTGCCCAACAGCGTCAACCCGTACTTCGCCGAGCTGGCCCGGGGCATCGAGGATGCCTGCGAGCGCAACGGCTATTGCGTGATCCTGTGCAACTCCGACGACAACCCGCAGAAGCAGCGCAGCTACCTGCGCGTGCTGCTGGAAAAGCGCATCGACGGCCTGGTGGTGGCGTCGGTGGGCGAGGATGCCGACCTGCTGCAGAGCCTGACCAACGTGCGCACGCCGATGGTCATCGTCGACCGTGAGCTGGAGGGCGTCGACGCCGACCTGGTGCGCATCGACCACGAACACGGTGCCTACCTGGCGACCCGCCATCTGCTGGAGCTGGGCCATCGCGACATCGCCTACATCGGTGGCCCGGCCGAAACCGGCGTCACTCAATTGCGCCTGAGCGGCTTCCGCCGGGCGATGGCCGAAGCCGAGGCCGAGGTGCTGGCCGGTCGTGTGCTGCATTGCGACTTCACCAGCCCGGGTGGCCATGCCGCCGCCGCACAGCTGCTCGATGGCAAGCGGCCGACGGCGATCTTCGCCGGCAACGACATGATCGGTTTCGGCGTGCTGCGCGCCGCTGCCGAGCGCAACATCAACGTGCCGGGCGAGCTGTCGGTGATCGGCTTCGACGACATCGAATTGAGCCGCTATGTGTACCCGCCGCTGACCACGGTCGGCCAGTCGATTCGCGAGCTGGGCGAGAATGCTGCCGCCTTGCTGCTGTCGCGGATCGCCACACCACGTCGCGATGCAGCCGAGCAACGCATCGTCGCCCCGCGCATCGTGCTGCGCGAATCTACCGGGCCGCGCCAGGACCTGTTCAATGATTACCGCTAAGGAATTGCCATGCATGCCAAGGTAGTGGTGGTCGGGAGCCTCAACATGGATCTGGTGGCCCGCGCTCAGCGGCTGCCGCGCGCCGGCGAAACGCTGGCCGGGGAAAGTTTTTTCACCGTGCCCGGCGGCAAGGGCGCCAACCAGGCGGTGGCGGTGGCGCGCCTGGGGGGCAGTGTGGCGATGGTGGGCAATGTCGGCGATGACGCCTACGGCCAGCAGTTGCGCCAGGCGCTGGAAGAGGAAGGCATCGATTGCCAGGCAGTCAGCGTGTGCCCTGGCGTGTCCAGTGGCGTGGCGCTGATTACCGTGGACGCTGCCAGCCAGAACTGCATCGTCATCATCCCGGGCGGCAACGGGCTGCTGACGCCCGAATCGGTGCAGCGTTTCGATGCCTTGCTGCAGGCGGCCGAAGTGATCATCTGTCAACTCGAGGTCCCGGCCGAGACTGTGGCCTGGACCCTGGCCAGAGGTCGCGAGCTGGGCAAGCACGTGATCCTCAACCCGGCGCCGGCCACCGGCCCGCTGCCGGCCGACTGGTTCGCTCATATCGACTACCTCACCCCCAATGAAAGCGAGGCCGAGGCGTTGACCGGCGAGCCGGTCAATGACCTGGAGAGCGCCCGCCGCGCAGGTGAGCGTTTGCTGCAGCTGGGCGCACGCAAGGTGATCGTCACCCTCGGCGCGCAGGGGGCATTGTTCGTCAGCCGCGACGGCAGCCAGCATTTTCCGGCGCCCCAGGTGCAGCCGCTGGACACCACGGCGGCAGGCGACACCTTCATCGGCGGTTTTGCCGCTGCATTGGTGCAGGGCAAGGGGGAGGGCGAGGCCATCGTTTTCGGCCAGCGCGCCGCGGCCTTGTCCGTCACCCGCGCCGGTGCCCAGCCGTCGATTCCTTATCTGGCGGAGCTGACCCCATGAAAAAGACCACGCTGCTCAACGTCGCGCTGTCGCGGACCATCGCCGGGATGGGCCATGGCGACATTCTGGTGATCGGTGATGCCGGGTTGCCGGTGCCGCCGGGTGTCGAACTGATCGACCTGGCGTTGACGGCGGGGATACCGGATTTCGCCAGCGTGCTGCGCGCGGTGTTGAGCGAGCTGCAGGTGGAGCGGCACGTGCTGGCCGAAGAGATGCAGAAGGTGGTGCCACCGGCGCTGGTCGAGATCGAGCGCTTGAAGGGCAAGCTGGGCAAGCGCGAATGGCTGAGCCATGAAGCCTTCAAGGAAATGTCGCGCAATGCGCGGGCCATTGTCCGCACCGGCGAATGCCAGCCCTACAGCAACATCGCCCTGATTTCCGGCGTCACCTTTTAACGCAAGGCGAGATACTGCTTCTGTGGTGTCCCAGGAGCATTGTTCACGGCAACAGGAGTGCCCTCATGCTCAAACCTCTGCTACAAGGACTCACCCTCATGGCTGCAGCCGCCACCACCACCCTTCAGGCCGCCCCGCGTGACCTGATCATCGACACCGACCCTGGCGCCGACGACGTGGTCGCGCTGTTCCTGGCCATGGCTTCCCCTGAAGAACTCAACATCCGCGCCATCACCACCGTCGCCGGCAATGTGCGCCTGGAAAAGACCTCGCGCAACGCCCGCCTGGCCCGCGAATGGGCCAACCGCGAAGACATCCCGATATACGCCGGGGCAGGGCGCCCAATGGTGCGGGCGCCCATCTACGCCGCCGATGTCCACGGCGAAGAAGGCCTGACCGGCGTGCCCGTGCATGAGCCGAAAAAGCCCCTGGCCGAAGGCAATGCGGTGCAATACCTGGTCGACACCCTGGGCCACGCCAAGCCCCAAAGCATCACCATTGCCATGCTCGGCCCGCAGACCAACCTGGCCCTGGCGCTGATCCAGCGCCCAGACATCGTCAAGGGCATCAAGGAAGTGGTGGTCATGGGCGGTGCTCACTTCAATGGCGGCAACATGACCCCGGTTGCCGAGTTCAACCTCTATGCCGATCCGCATGCCGCCGAGGTGGTGCTGGCCAGCGGCGTGCAGCTGACTTACCTGCCGCTGGATGTCACCCACAAGATCATCACCAGCGACGCCCGCTTCAGGCAGCTGGCGGCCGTGAACAACCAGGCCAGTAAGAAAGTGCTCGATATCCTCGAAACCTACGTCAAGCACGACATGGACGTGTACGGCATGCCCGGTGGCCCGGTGCATGACGCAAGCGTCATCGCCTACCTGCTGAAACCCGAGCTGTTCAGCGGCCGGCGCATCCACATGAGCGTCGACAGCCGCGAAGGCCCGACCTTCGGCCAGACCATCGCCGACTGGTACGGCGTACTCAAGCAGCCTGCAAATGTGCTGTGGGTGAACGAGGGTGACGCCCAGGGCTTTTTCGACCTGCTCAGCGCGCGCCTGGCTCGATTGCAATAGCCGTGTGCGGTGCGTAGCGCTCGAACACCTGGTCGATGAAGCTGCGTGCCGCCTCGCCACCGCGGTCGCGCACCAGCAGGTCGATGGCAATCAACAGCAACTCTTCGGGCGTGCTGGGGCTGTAGGCGCTCTGGCCTTCGGCCCATTTGACCTTGATATCGGCGTCGATGCTGTGGCTGCTCATGGAAGGCTCTCGCTGCGGGCCCGGGGCGGAGGGGCGAACACCGGATCCTGGTGTTCGAAGGAGGCACTGTGCCTTCACTTCCTAAAGTAAATCATGACTTTGCGGCGCAAACCAAGCGGCTCGTCGGTTGAATGGTAAAATTCGGTCACGATTGCCTTTGGCCCCAAGGTGCCGTGTTCAGGCAGACTTGCGCGGTTTTGCAACAAATTCCGGGTGGAGCTGTCGGATCAGGCAGTTCCCAGATAGATTTTAGGAGGATTCATGTTCCGTACCCGCGCTTTCCTGGCAACCCTGGCGGTGGCTGCTGTCCTGGCTGGTTGCAGCACTGGCGGTAACGCCGGGGGTGGCAAGGCGCCTGAGGCGTCGGCCGGCAACGATGGCCGCTGCGAGGCCAGTGGTGCCGACTTCGCCATCGGCAAGCCGGGCAGCGCCGACCTGCTGGAGCAGGCGCGCAAGGCCAGTGGTTCGCAGATGGCGCGCATACTCAAGCCGCACGACGTAGTGACCCTGGAATACCGCTCCGAGCGCCTGAACCTGAATGTGGACGAGCAGGGTGTAGTGACCCGCGTCAATTGCGGTTAATGCGCGCTTGAGGCCCGCTCCCACAGGGGCCCGGCAAGCAGGCATAAAAAAACCCGCCACGAGGGCGGGTTTTTTTACAGCTGCCCGAATTACTCCGGACGAACCTGCGCAGCCTGCATGCCCTTCTGGCCGCGCTCGGCGACGAAGGAAACAGTCTGGCCTTCTTTCAGGCTCTTGAAGCCGTCGGATTCGATGGCTTTGAAGTGTACGAACAGGTCGTCGCCGCCGCCTGCTGGGGTGATGAAGCCGTAGCCTTTCTCATCATTGAACCATTTGACGGTGCCTTGTTGGCGATTGGACATGAGGTGAATCTCCAGAACATTTAGATTTTTCAGTGGTGCAATGTGGCCGAGGCTACGGAGCACGGGCAACATCATAGTCTAATTCTGCGCATCTAGCGCCTTTTACCTTCGCAGGATGTTGATCCATGGCAAATGATGCGTCGATCACACCCTGCGCACGGCTCATTTCGGCTTGCAGGCAGCCTGCACAACCGTCTGTGCTTTCTGCATCAGCTTGGCGTCCACGCCGTCGGTGCTGTCCAGATCTGCGATCTCCTTATCGGTGAAATTCTTTTTGATGGCCTGGGCACCACAGTCGCAGTGCTTTTTCGCGGTCGCGGCGTCGACGCCCTGGCCGCTTGCCACCTGTTGGCACTGGGTCATGTAGTGGCCCTCCTTCCCGGCAGGGAAGTTGCCAGCATTGGCAGCCACGGGCAGCAGCAGGGCGCCAGCGGCCGCCAGGGCCAGAAGAGACGGTACTCGCATAACCAGTTACTCCTTGGGTTAAGGTCTCAACAAGAGTAGGTTGCTTCCCAAGGTCTGATAGGAATTTTTCCGCGATAGTTCACCGCAGCGGCGTAATTTCCAAATATTTCTACGAGTCACGCAACCCGCGTGCTAGCATGCCTGGCTCGCAGCAACGCCCTTGCTGCGAGCTTTTTTCTTTCCAGTCACTCTGGTTCGTCCCTGGCAAGCCGAAAGGCTTCTGCCACTGTGAGGCAGGCTTCCCCGCAGGGAAGGCAGGTCGGATCTTGTACTGGCTCATCCCAACCCACGTGACCTTTGGTAGGGGTCACCACTAGGAGAGGAGGCGCCATGCCCATTATTACTCTTCCCGATGGCAGTCAACGTTCGTTTGATCACGCCGTATCCGTCGCCGACGTCGCCGCTTCCATCGGCGCAGGCCTGGCCAAGGCCACCGTGGCCGGCAAGGTCGACGGCAAACTGGTCGATGCTTGCGACCTGATCCACAACGACGCCACCCTGCAGATCATCACTCCTAAAGATGCAGAGGGACTGGAGATCATTCGTCACTCGTGTGCCCACCTGGTAGGCCACGCGGTGAAACAGCTGTACCCGACTGCCAAGATGGTGATCGGCCCGGTGATCGACGAAGGCTTCTATTACGACATCGCCTACGAGCGCCCCTTCACCCCTGAAGACATGGCCGCCATCGAAAAGCGCATGATGGAGCTGATCGAAAAAGACTACGACGTGGTCAAGAAGGTCACCCCGCGCGCCGAAGTCATCGACGTGTTCAAGGCCCGTGGCGAAGACTACAAGCTGCGCCTGGTCGAAGACATGCCGGACGAGAAGGCCATGGGCCTGTACTACCACGAAGAATACGTCGACATGTGCCGTGGCCCGCACGTGCCGAACACTCGTTTCCTCAAGGCATTCAAGCTGACCAAGCTGTCCGGCGCCTACTGGCGCGGCGATGCCAAGAACGAGCAGCTGCAACGCGTGTACGGCACCGCCTGGGCCGACAAGAAGCAGCTGGCCGCCTACATCCAGCGCATCGAAGAAGCCGAAAAACGCGACCACCGCAAGATCGGCAAGCAGCTCGACCTCTTCCACCTGCAGGAAGAAGCCCCGGGCATGGTGTTCTGGCACGCCAACGGCTGGACCGTATACCAGGTGCTCGAGCAGTACATGCGCCAGGTTCAGCGCGTCAACGGCTACCAGGAAATCAAGACCCCCCAGGTCGTCGACCGCATCCTCTGGGAGCGTTCCGGTCACTGGTCGAACTACGCCGAAAACATGTTCACCACTTCGTCGGAAAGCCGTGATTACGCGGTCAAGCCGATGAACTGCCCGTGCCACGTGCAGGTGTTCAACCAGGGCCTTAAGAGCTACCGTGACCTGCCACTGCGCCTGGCCGAGTTCGGTGCCTGCCACCGTAACGAGCCATCCGGCGCCCTGCACGGCATCATGCGCGTGCGTGGCTTCGTGCAGGACGACGCGCACATCTTCTGCACCGAAGAGCAGGTGAAGAAAGAAGCCGCCGACTTCATCAAGCTGACCCTGGACGTGTACAAGGACTTCGGCTTCACCGATATCGCTATGAAGCTGTCCACTCGTCCGGCCAAGCGTGTCGGCTCCGAAGAGCTGTGGGACCGTGCCGAAGGCGCACTGGCCGACGCCCTGAACGAGTCGGGTCTGGAGTGGGAATACCAGCCGGGCGAGGGCGCGTTCTACGGCCCGAAGATCGAGTTCACCCTGCGCGACTGCCTCGGCCGTAACTGGCAGTGTGGTACCCTGCAGTACGACCCGAACCTGCCAGAGCGTCTGGATGCCAGCTATATCGCCGAAGATAACAGCCGGGTTCGCCCCGTCATGCTGCACCGCGCGATCCTCGGTTCGTTCGAACGCTTCATCGGCATGCTGATCGAGCACTACGCCGGCGTGTTCCCGGCGTGGCTGGCACCGACCCAGGCGGTGATCATGAACATCACCGACAAACAGGCCGATTTCGCCCTCGAAGTGGAAAATGCTCTGAACGGTAGCGGTTTCCGTGCCAAGTCGGACTTGAGAAATGAGAAGATCGGCTTTAAAATCCGCGAGCATACTTTGCTCAAGGTCCCGTACCTTTTGGTTATAGGGGATCGCGAAGTCGAAACACGAACCGTTGCTGTGCGTACTCGCGAAGGCGCAGACCTGGGCTCCATGCCCGTCGCCCAGTTCGCTGAGCTCCTGACACAAGCGGTTTCCCGGCGTGGTCGCCAAGAATCGGAGTAATGACTATTAAGCGTGAAATGAGAAACGATAAGCGTGCTGTACCGAAGGCCCCGATCAACGAGAATATCTCGGCCCGCGAGGTTCGGTTAATTGGCGCTGATGGCGAGCAGGTTGGCATCGTCTCGATTGATGAAGCGCTTCGTATCGCTGATGAAGCGAAGCTGGATCTGGTAGAAATTTCTGCAGACGCGGTACCACCTGTCTGCAAGGTCATGGACTACGGCAAGCACCTCTTCGAGAAGAAGAAGCAGGCTAACGAAGCCAAGAAAAACCAGAAGCAGATTCAGATTAAAGAAATCAAGTTTCGTCCAGGGACGGAGGATGGGGATTACCAGGTAAAACTACGCAACCTGGTACGTTTCCTTACCGATGGGGACAAGGCCAAGATCTCTCTGAGATTCCGCGGCCGTGAGATGGCCCACCAGGAGCTGGGCATGGAGCTGTTGAAGCGGGTCGAAGCTGACCTCGCCGAATACGGCACCGTTGAGCAGCATCCGAAGATGGAAGGACGCCAGCTTATGATGGTCATCGCCCCCAAAAAGAAGAAGTAATCTCCCGGGCACGGCAGGCCTGATGATTATTGTGTAATTTTTTTCGAATGCGGAGTTCAACATGCCAAAAATGAAAACCAAGAGCGGTGCTGCGAAGCGCTTCCTGAAGACAGCTTCGGGCTTCAAGCACAAGCACGCTTTCAAGAGCCACATCCTGACCAAAATGTCGACCAAGCGTAAGCGTCAACTGCGCGGTGCCAGCTTGCTGCACCCGTCTGACGTGGCAAAAGTCGAGCGCATGCTGCGCGTACGTTAATTCTGGTTTAGATAGAGGAAGTTACTCATGGCTCGTGTTAAGCGTGGCGTCATCGCTCGTAAGCGTCACAAGAAAATTCTGAAACTGGCTAAAGGTTACTACGGTGCACGTTCGCGCGTATTCCGTGTAGCCAAGCAAGCGGTCATCAAGGCAGGCCAATACGCCTACCGCGACCGTCGCCAGAAGAAGCGTCAGTTCCGCGCACTGTGGATCGCTCGTATCAACGCCGGTGCCCGCACCAACGGTCTGTCCTACAGCCGTCTGATTGCTGGCCTGAAAAAGGCTTCGATCGAAATCGACCGTAAGGTTCTGGCCGATCTGGCAGTGAACGAAAAAGCGGCGTTTGCTGCGATTGTCGAGAAAGCTAAAGCCGTTCTGGCTTAAGTACCCGCGACAATCACCCGGCGGCGCTTGCGGCGCCGGGCATTGAACGTCATCGATAGGGGAAGAGCCTTCAAAGCTCTTCCCCTATTTTCGTATCTGGAGTCTGTACATGGAAAACCTGGATGCGCTGGTCTCACAAGCCCTGGAGGCCGTCGAGCGCGCTGAAGACATCAATACCCTGGAACAGATCCGGGTTCAGTACCTCGGCAAGAAGGGCGAACTGACCCAGGTGATGAAGACCCTGGGCAACCTGCCAGCCGACGAGCGCCCGAAAGTCGGCGCGCTGATCAACGACGCCAAAGAGCGCGTCACCGTCGTGCTCAACGCACGCAAGGCCGCCTTCGAAGAGGCTGAACTCAGCGCTCGCCTGGCCGCCGAATGCATCGACGTGACCCTGCCAGGCCGTGGCCAGACCACCGGCGGGCTGCACCCGATCACCCGTACTCTCGAGCGCATCGAGCAGTTCTTCACCCACATCGGCTACGGCATCGCCGAAGGCCCTGAGGTCGAAGACGACTACCACAACTTCGAAGCGCTCAACATCCCTGGCCACCACCCGGCCCGGGCGATGCACGACACCTTCTACTTCAATGCCAACATGCTGCTGCGCACCCACACCTCGCCGGTGCAGGTGCGGACCATGGAGTCCAGCCAGCCGCCGATCCGCATTGTCTGCCCAGGCCGCGTCTACCGCTGCGACTCGGATATCACCCACTCGCCGATGTTCCACCAGGTCGAAGGCCTGCTGATCGACCGCGGCATCAACTTCGCCGACCTCAAGGGCACCATCGAAGAATTCCTGCGCGTGTTCTTCGAAAAAGAACTGGCCGTGCGCTTCCGCCCGTCGTTCTTCCCGTTCACCGAGCCGTCCGCCGAAGTCGACATCCAGTGCGTGATGTGTTCCGGCAAGGGCTGCCGCGTGTGCAAGCAGACCGGCTGGCTGGAAGTCATGGGCTGCGGCATGGTGCACCCGAACGTGCTGCGCATGTCTGGCATCGACCCTGAAGAATTCCAGGGCTTCGCCTTCGGCATGGGCGCCGAGCGCCTGGCCATGCTGCGCTATGGCGTCAACGATTTGCGTCTGTTCTTCGATAACGACCTGCGGTTCCTCGCCCAATTCCGCTAGGCCCAATCGACGCACTTTCTAGGAGAACAGCATGAAATTCAGTGAACAGTGGCTGCGCGGTTGGGTAAACCCGCAAGTCTCCCGTGACGAACTGGTCGCCCGCCTGTCCATGGCCGGCCTCGAAGTCGACAGCGTTACCCCCGCTGCCGGCCAGTTCAGCGGCATCGTCGTGGGCGAGATCCTCGCCACCGAACAACACCCGGACGCCGACAAACTGCGCGTGTGCCAGGTGAGCAACGGCCAGGAAACCTTCCAGGTCGTGTGCGGCGCGCCTAACGCCCGCCCAGGCATCAAAATCCCGTTCGCCATGATCGGCGCCGAACTGCCAGGCGACTTCAAGATCAAGAAGGCCAAGCTGCGCGGCGTCGAGTCGTTCGGCATGCTCTGCTCGGCCGCCGAGCTGCAGATCAGCGAAGAAAACGACGGCCTGCTGGAACTGGCTGCCGACGCCCCAGTGGGTGAAGACATCCGCCAGTACCTGAGCCTGGACGACGCCAGCATCGAGATCGGCCTGACGCCGAACCGCGGTGACTGCCTGTCCATCGCAGGCCTCGCCCGCGACGTCAGCGCCCTGTACGACACCCCGGTCACCCGCCCGGTCGTGCCAGCCGTTGCCCCGGCCCATGACGAAGTGCGCCCGGTCGAAGTCAGCGCTCCGGCTGCCTGCCCACGTTATCTCGGCCGCGTCATCCGCAACGTCGACCTGAGCAAGCCGACCCCGCTGTGGATGGTCGAGCGCCTGCGCCGCAGCGACGTGCGCAGCATCGACGCCGCCGTCGACATCACCAACTACGTGATGCTCGAACTCGGCCAGCCGATGCACGCCTTCGACCTCGCCGAAATCAACGGTGGCATCCGCGTGCGCATGGCCGAAGAGGGCGAGAAGCTGGTCCTGCTCGACGGCCAGGAAGTGGCCCTGCGTGGCGACACCCTGGTGATCGCCGACCACACCCGCGCTCTGGCCATCGCCGGCGTCATGGGGGGCGAGCACAGCGGTGTGAACACCGATAAAACCCGCGACCTGTTCCTCGAAAGCGCCTTCTTCGAGCCGATCTCCGTCGCCGGCAAAGCCCGCTCCTACGGCCTGCACACCGATGCCTCGCACCGCTACGAGCGCGGCGTCGACTCGCAGCTGGCCCGCGAAGCCATGGAGCGCGCCACCCAGCTGATCCTCGACATCGTCGGCGGCGAAGCCGGCCCGATCGTCGAAGCCGTCAGCGAACAGCACCTGCCAAACGTCGCCCCGGTCACCCTGCGCGCCGAGCGCATCACCCAGATGCTCGGCATGGAGATGGACCCGGCCCAGGTCGAGCAGTTGCTCAACAACCTCGGTTTGGCCACCAAGGCGGACGGGGCAGGGCAGTGGACCGTCAACGTCCCAAGCCACCGCTTCGACATCAGCCTGGAAGTCGACCTGATCGAAGAGCTGGCCCGCCTGTACGGTTACAACAACCTGCCAGTGCGCTACCCGCAAGCCCGCCTCGCACCGCAAGCCCGCCCGGAAACCCGCGGCGAGCTGCCAAACCTGCGCCGCCTGCTGGTTGCTCGCGGCTACCAGGAAGCCATCACCTACAGCTTCATCGACCCGAAGCTGTTCGAGCTGTTCAGCCCAGGCGTCGAGCCACTGCTGCTGGCCAACCCGATCTCCAACGACATGGCCGCCATGCGCGCCTCGTTGTGGCCGGGCCTGGTCAAGGCACTGCAGCACAACCTCAACCGCCAGCAAGACCGCGTGCGCCTGTTCGAAAGCGGCCTGCGCTTCGTCGGCCAACTCGGTAACCTGCAGCAGCAGCCAATGATCGCCGGCGTCGTCACCGGCAGCCGCCTGCCAGAAGGCTGGGCGAACGGCCGCGACACCATCGACTTCTTCGACGTCAAGGCCGACGTCGAAGCCCTGCTGGGCTACAGCGGCGCCCTGAGCGACTTCACCTTCGCCGCCGGCAAGCACCCAGCCCTGCACCCTGGCCAGACCGCTGTGATCCAGCGCGACGGCAAGGACGTCGGCTACCTCGGCGCCATCCACCCAGAGCTTGCCAAAGCCCTGGACCTGGACCGCCCGGTGTTCGTCTTCGAGCTGGTACTGGGCGATGTGGTCGAAGGCCGCCTGCCGAAATTCAGCGAACTTTCCAAGTTCCCGGAAACCCGTCGCGACCTGGCTTTGATCGCAGGACGTGATGTAGCTTCTCAAGACGTGCTTGAAGTAATTCGTGACAATGCAGGCGAATGGCTCACAGACCTCAGGCTGTTTGATGTCTACCAAGGTAAAGGCATTGATCCTGATAGAAAAAGCCTTGCCGTCGGCTTGACCTGGCAGCATCCATCGCGCACTCTTAACGACGATGAGGTGAACACTACCCTGCAAAACATCCTCACCTCGCTCGAACAAAGGTTGAACACCACGTTAAGGAAATAACGGCATGGGTGCTCTGACGAAAGCTGAGATGGCCGAAAGGCTGTACGAGGAGCTGGGGCTTAACAAGCGTGAGGCCAAGGAGCTGGTCGAGCTGTTTTTTGAAGAAATTCGGCACGCACTTGAAGAGAACGAGCAGGTCAAGTTGTCCGGTTTCGGCAACTTCGACCTTCGCGACAAACGCCAGCGGCCGGGCCGCAACCCCAAGACTGGGGAAGAGATCCCGATCACTGCACGGCGCGTCGTCACCTTTCGTCCAGGGCAGAAGTTGAAGGCCCGGGTTGAGGCCTATGCTGGAACCAAGCCATAACGACGAACTGCCCCCCATACCGGGCAAACGCTACTTCACCATCGGTGAAGTGAGCGAGTTGTGTGCCGTGAAGCCACACGTGCTGCGGTATTGGGAGCAGGAGTTTCCTCAGCTCAACCCTGTGAAGCGGCGGGGGAACCGGCGGTATTATCAGCGGCAGGATGTGCTGATGATCCGCCAGATCCGGGCCCTGCTGTATGACCAGGGGTTCACTATTGGCGGGGCGCGGTTGCGGCTCTCCAGTGATGAGGTGAAGGATGAATCGAGCCAGTACAAGCAGCTGATTCGGCAGATGATTGTTGAATTGGAGGATGTGTTGGTGGTGTTGAAGAAATGAGCCTGGCGGTTTTTCTGATGAGTGGATTTTTTTTGAGAAAAAGGTTTCATTTATCAGGAGGTTAGGGTACATTCTTCAACGTTCTCGGCAAGATTGAGAACATGCTTCAAGCCCAGTCGGGGCGTAGCGCAGCCCGGTAGCGCACTTGCATGGGGTGCAAGGGGTCGAGTGTTCGAATCACTCCGTCCCGACCAAAATACTCCAAGAAATCCAAGCACTTACGAGTGCTTGGATTTTTTTATGCCCGCTGTTTTTTATGGCTGATCAAAAATGATCGTTCTGGTTGCCAATTGGTTGCCAATTGAGATTGGCTTGCAAGCGGTGGGGGATTAGTATCGGTTAGGAGGCGCAGTGCTATCAGCTTCATGCGCGCTGCGTGGATGACGGCGCTGGTCAATAGGGCGGGGAGTGCCTATGGAGCTGATTCGCTGCTTGGCGAGAGCCTCAAGGGTCCGCTCAAGTCTGACGCCAGATTGAGGTTTACTGTCCAGAAAACTGTGAGGCAAAGCACGGTGCTGGTAAGTCGCGCATGTGGAAGCGAATAAAAAATAGAGGGTTAGGTGCGTGGCTAAAAAGCAGAATGTGCTGCTCTGCTGGGTGGGTGGCAACGACCTCAAGGCACTATCAGGAACTGATGCTGGGCCTGTACTTTCGACGCTGAGAGCAGAGTCTTTCGATCAGGTTGAATTGCTTTCTTCTTACCCGGCTGAGCAGGTTGAGCCCTACCTGGCCTGGCTGCGTGAGCAGGTAAATTCGCAGGTCAATCTCAGCTATGAATCGCTCACGTCCCCAGTGCATTTCGGAGATATCTACCAGGCTGCCAATGCACACCTAAAGCGGCTGCATGTCCCTGGCACACAGCTATCCATTCTGCTCAGCCCCGGCACCCCAGCCATGCAGGCGGTTTGGATTCTGCTAGGCAAGACCCGCTATTCAGTCACCTTCTACCAGTCCTCGTTAGAGCAGGGTGTGCAGAAGGTCGAGGTGCCATTCGAGATCGCGGCGGAATATGTGCCGGCAGCCAACACCATTACGGGTGACAAGCTGCTTCAGCTTGCTGACGGCCAGGCCCCAGTCAACGCGGCCTTTGACAGCATCGTTACTCAGAGTGAGCGCATGCTCAGGCTCAAGGCGCAGGCGCAGGTTCTTGCTCAAAAGCAGGTGCCTGTCCTGATCTATGGCGAAACGGGCACTGGCAAGGAGTTATTTGCCAGAGCGATTCACAATGCCAGTCCTCGTTCATCGGGGCCATTTGTTGCGGTCAATTGCGGCGCTATCCCCCCGGAGCTGATTGACTCCACATTGTTTGGTCACCGCAAAGGCGCATTCACGGGCGCTGTTGAGAGCCGTGCCGGTGTTTTCCAACAGGCTGATGGTGGAACCCTGTTCCTGGACGAGTTTGGTGAGCTGACTCCTGATGCCCAGGTGCGTTTGCTGCGGGTGCTGCAAGAGGGTGTGGTGACTCCGGTAGGGGGTAGCCAGGAAGTCAGAGTGAATGTGCGATTTGTTACCGCTACTCACCGCAACCTGATGCAAACCGTCGCAGAAGGTGGTTTCCGGGAGGACCTTTTCTATCGCGTTGCCATCGGAGTCCTGCATCTACCGCCATTACGCGAGCGCGAGGGTGATCTGCTGATGTTGGCCGATTCTCTGTTGAGTAAGGTTGCAGCAGGGGATGCATCGTTAAAGGGTAAGAAAATTTCCGCAGAGGCAAAAAAACTTATCCTAAGCCATCCGTGGAGAGGCAATGTCCGGGAGTTGCAGTCCACCTTGTTGCGCGCCGCTCTCTGGTGCTCGGGTGATGTGATTGGCGCTGCGGATATTGATCAGGCGATGTTCCAACTACCTCGTGAGCAGAATAGCTCAATGTCTCAAGATGTCTCTCAAGGCATTGATTTACAAGAGATAATGTCCGGGGTGGCTGGGCACTATCTGCGTCAGGCTCTAAAGCTTACCGGCAAAAACAAAACCCGTGCGGCCAGTCTGCTAGGCCTCAAAAGCCAGCAGACGCTGAGCAACTGGATGGAAAAGTACGGCATCGAATAAAACTTGGCACGGTCCTCGCTCTAGGACCCTCATGGACAGAATCGCCTACATGAAATCAGTCAACTTCGAGTTTCTCCGCTCCGGCAATGAACTGCTGGCGAACCTCGCCGGCCTCGCCGAAGCCGTTCTGCATATCGATCCGGGCAGTGCCCTCACTCGTCTGCGCAGCTTCGCCGAAGAGCTGACCAAAGCCATCTACAAGGAAGAGCTGCTGCCGCGCATGCCGCAGTCAACCTTCTACGACCTGGTGAAGAGCCCGGTGTTTACTGACTGCGTCAGCAAGTCACTGGTCTATCAGATCAACTTCCTGCGTATCCAGGGTAACGACACTGCCCACGGCGGTGAGGGTGATGTGCGCAACGCCAAGCTGGCCTTGAACTCGGCTCATGAGTTGGCCAAGTACATGGCCGTTAAATACTACGGTGTGGCTCAGGCCGCACTGCCGGTATTCGAGGAAGTTAAGGATCCAACCGCTGCGCTCAACCAGCTTCAGCAATCCGTTTCCAGCTACGAGAAAGAACTGCATAAGCAGCAGGAAGAGCTGCAGCGCGTCATGGAGAAGCTGGAGCAGGAACGCACACGCCATCTCGACAAGCTGGAACCGCCTGCCAAGCCTGACCAGCAGAAGCGTCAGCAGCAGAGCCAGAAGGTAGCCGACAGCCTGCAGTGGAGCGAGGCCAAGACCCGCGCCCTGTTGATCGACGCCATGCTGGTGCAGGCGGGCTGGGATATCAGCAACCCCTCGCAGGTCGGCCAGGAAGTGGAAGTCGACTTTCCCGATAACGTTTCCGGCAAGGGCCGTGCGGACTACGTGCTATGGGGCGACAACGGTCAGCCGCTGGCCGTGATCGAGGCCAAGAAATCCGGCAATGTCAGCCTGCAGGCCGGACGCGAGCAAGCCCGCATGTATGCCGATGGCTTTGAGCGCATGGGCATGCAGCGCCCGGTGATTTTCTACAGCAACGGCTACGAAACCTTCATCTGGGACGACGCGCAGTACAACACCTACCGCCCGGTGTATGGCCTCTACAGCAAGGACAGCCTCGAATACCTGATCTACCAGCGCCAATACCGCAGAGCGGAGCTGGAGCGTCATAACCCTGATCTGAACATCGCTGACCGTCCCTATCAGATCGAAGCGATCAAAACGGTTGCTGCGCACTTCCAGCAGCAACGTCGCCGTGCGCTGATCATCCAGGCCACCGGCACGGGCAAGACCCGTGTGGCAATCGCCTTGGCCGAGCTGCTGCTGCGCACCGGTTGGGCCAAGCGTGTGCTGTTTCTGTGTGACCGCAAAGAGCTGCGCGTGCAGGCCGATGATGCCTTCAAGCAGAACCTGCCCAGCGAGCCGCGTTGCGTGATTGGGGAAACCAATAAGGTTGATCAGACCGCACGCATCTACATCGCCACCTACCCGGGCATGATGAATCGCTTCGCCCAGCTGGATGTGGGTTTCTTCGACCTGATCATTGCCGACGAAAGTCACCGCAGTATCTACAACAAGTACCGCGACCTGTTCGACTACTTCGATGCGCTACAGGTAGGTCTCACTGCGACCCCGGTGAAGTTCATCAGCCGCAACACCTTCGACATGTTCGACTGCGAGACCACCGACCCGACCTTCGAGTTCGGCCTCGATGCCGCCATCAACAACGATCCTCCTTACCTGGTGCCGTTCCGTGTCAAAGACCTCACCACCGACTTCCTGCGTGATGGCATTCACTACAACGACCTGAGCGAAGAACAGCAGCGTCAGCTCGAAGAAGACCTCGGCGAGGAGGAGGCCAAGCGCACCACCATCGCTGGCAAGGACATCGGTCGCAAGATCTTCAGCGAAGACACCGACCGCATCATCCTGGAAAACCTGATCAACAACGGCATCAAGGACGAGACAGGCTCACTGGTCGGCAAGACCATCGTGTTCGCCCAGCGTCAGGACCATGCCGAGCATCTGGAGGCGCTCTTCTGCAAGCTCTACCCCCAGTACGGCAGCAAGGTCTGCAAGGTCATCCACAACGCCATTCCGCACGTGGATACCCTGATCAAGGAATTCAAAAAGCCGGGCAATGAGTTCCGCATCGCCATCTCGGTGGACATGCTTGATACCGGTATCGACGTGCCCGAAGTGGCCAACCTGGTCTTCGCCAAACCGGTCAAATCCTGGGTGAAGTTCTGGCAGATGATCGGGCGCGGCACACGCCTGCGCCCCAACCTGTTTGGTCAGGGCAAGCACAAGACCGAGTTCCTCATCTTCGATCACTACGGCAACTTCGACTTCTTCGAGCAGGAGTACGAAGAGCCAGAAGACCAGGGGGGCAAGTCGCTCCTGCAGACCACCTTCGAAGCACGTCTGGAGCTGGCGCAGGCGGCACTCAGGCACAACCATGCCGCAGCCTTCGATGCCGCCATCGAACTGCTGCGTGCCGACATCAACGATCTGCCGGAGAGCAGCGTGGCCGTCAAACGCGAGCTGCGTGCCGTGCACCAGTTACAGCAGGGCGACCAACTGCAGAAGTTCGACGCCAGGACCCAGCACCTGCTGGCGACCACCATCGCTCCTCTGATGTCCGCTCGTGTCCTGCGCGACAAACATGCCACCGCGCTCGACAAACTCATCGCCGGTATCGAGCGCTGCCTGGTGGAGCAGGCCAGCTGTTTCGAGGATGGCAAGATCACTTTGTTGGAAGAGATCGACAAGCTCGCCATCAATATCCAGGCCGTGCGTCAGAAGGATACCTTGATTGCCGAGGTGCGCAGCGCGGACTTCTGGCTCAATTCCGACGTGGGCAAACTGGAGCGGGCTCGGCAGGAGCTGCGCGGCATCATGAAATACCGCCAAACCGGTGGCACCGACGGTTATGCCATGCCCAGCACAGGTACCCGTGATACCGGCGTAGAGGTTAATGAGCGCAAGGTCACCATTGCCGGCGCCAACGAGGCAATGATCTACCGGCGCCGCCTGAAGGGCATCCTCGACGACATGCTGGCTGCCAACCCGACCCTGCAGAAAATCCACAAGGGTGAGCCGATTGCCGAGCAGGAGCTGAACTCGCTCACCTCGACCATCCTCACCACCCACCCCGGCGTTAGCCTGCAGGTGCTCAACGAGTTCTATGGCCGTACTGCCAATGAGCTGCAGCTGACCGTGCGCGAGCTAATCGGGCTGGACGCACAAGCCATCGAGCAGCACTTCGCCAGCTTCCTGCATAACCATCCAGGACTCACGGCCCGGCAGGTGAGCTTCATGAACCTGCTCAAAAACTACATTGCCCAGCACGGCAGCATCGTCATCGAAAAGCTCTACGACGCACCGTTCTCCAGTATTTCCCACGAAGGTATCGACGGTGTGTTTACCCCAGCCGACGTGGGTGAGCTGGTGGCCGTGCTCAAGCCCTTCTTGCGTGGGGAAACCCCGCCTACCAGTCACTAGGAGTGCACATGCAAGCCAGTCAATGGACTACCGAAATCATCGTAATCTGCGCGATCGCCGCTCTAATCAGCGTGGTGTTTGGCTACGTTGTCGCAGCCCTGCGTCAGGGACGGCAGCTCAGCCGGCTCACTGCGCAGCTTGAGCAGGCGCAAGAGGCACAGGCCTCAGCAGTGGCCGCCAGCACGGCGCTGAGTGAGCAATTGAAGGCAGCAGAGGCACGCGGTCAGGCGCTTCAAATCGAAGAAAGCTCACTGAAAGCCAAGCTGCAGGCAGCCTTCGACAACGTGGCGCGGCTGAACCAAGAGCAGCAAGAGAGCAAGGACGTAAAGGCAGCCCAAGAGCTAAAACTGGAGGACGCCAACCGGCGGCATAACGAAACCGCCAAGCTTCTGGAAACGGCTCAAGCTGAAGGGCGAGCGCATCAGGAGCAAGTCACCGACCTGCGTGATCGTCTGAATACGGCGCAAACCACCATCACCTCGCTGCAACGCGAGCGTGACGGCCTCAAAAACGAGCTGGCTAGCCTGGATGCCAATGCCCAGGTGGCCGCATCAGAAGTGCGTGAGGCGCGTGAGCAGCTCAACGAAACCAAGCAGAAACTTGCTGAGCAGACACAGTCTCGCGCCGAGCTACAGGATCGTTATGGGCCGCTGAGTAATGCTCATGCAGAGCTTAAGACTGCCTTGGAAAAGCGTGAGGAATTAGTGGCTGATCTAAATGATCGACTTGCCAAGGCTCAAGCTGCAGGTCTTCAACTGCAGGCTGAGCGTGAATCACTAAAGGATGAGCTGGCCAGCGAAGGTAAGCGGGCTAAGGCTCTGGAAACCGCTGAGCGCGAAGTGCGCGAGCAGCTGGCAGAAACCAAGCAAGCGCTGGTCAAGCAAGTGCAGTCTTTCAGCGAGCTGCAGGAACGCCTGCAGCAGCTCAACGCGGACCACACCGAGCTCAAAACCACCCTGAGTCAGCGCGAGGACCACTTCCAAGAGCAGATGACGCAACTGGCTGATGCGCGTAAGTCGCTGACTCAGGAATTCGAGAACCTGGCCAATAAGATTTTCGAGGAGAAGGGCAAGACCTTCACCCAGACCAGTCAGACCAGTATCGACGGCATGCTTAAGCCGTTCCGCGAACAGATCGAAGGCTTCCAGAAGCGCATCAACGAAGTTCACGATGCGTCCCTGCAGGGCAATACCAGCCTCAACTCTGAAATCAAGAAGGTGCTGGAAATCGGCCTGCAGATGAGCAAAGAGGCCAACAACCTGACCTCGGCGCTCAAAGGTGACTCCCAGCAGCGCGGCGCTTGGGGCGAGGCGCAGTTGCGTCGCACGCTGGAAATGAGCGGCCTGATCGAAGAGGCGCACTACGAAGTGCAGAGCGCCTTCAAGGATGCCGAAGGTAAGAGCAAGCAGACCGATTACCTGATCAAGCTGCCTGATGGCAAACACATCATCATCGACAGCAAGGTCTCACTGGTTGCCTACGACCGTGCTGTTTCGGCAGAGACAACAAGTGAGTCCCAGCAGGCCATGGCTGAGCACGTCAAAGCGGTTCGCCGGCACATCGATGACCTCGCATCCAAGGACTACACCAACCTCGTTGGGATGCGCAGCCCCAGTTTCGTGCTGATGTTCATGCCTATTGAGCCGGCCTACATCGAGGCCATGAAGCACAACAAGGACCTGTTCGAGTACGGCTACAAGAAGGGCATCGTCCTGGTTTCCCACACCACCCTGATCCCGATCCTGCGCACCGTTTCCAACCTATGGATGATTGAGCGCAGTAATGCCGAGGCGCGCGAGATCAGCGAGAAGGCCGGCGAGATCTACAACCAGGTCTGCCTTGTGGCCGAACGCTTGGGCAAGCTAGGCGGCACGCTCAATACCGTGAGCAACCACTACAACGACACCGTCAAGGCACTGGCTGGCAAGCAGGGTCTGTACGGCAAAGTGGAACGCTTCAACAAGCTGTCGGCCAAGGTCAGCAAGACGCTGCCGGCGCTGGAGCCAACCCACATGGATTTCGAAAGCGAGCGACTCTCCCTGATCGTCGAGGCGCTCGACGAGGCGGATGAGCCCACCGCAGAGCTGCCACCGCTCATGAACCACATCGCTAACGACAGCGAAGCGCTGCCGCAGGCCTGACCCCATTTTTAACGAGAGAAGTACCTCGAATGCTCACCGGCAAAATCCGCAACGATATCGACAAGCTCTGGGAAAAATTCTGGACTGGCGGAATCACCAATCCGCTGACTGTGATCGAACAGATCAGCTACCTGATGTTCGCCCGCATGCTCGACATGCAGGAAGACGTGGCCGAGCGCAAAGCCAGCCGCACCGGCAAGGACTTTGCCCGCCTGTTCCCCAATACCCCGGAAGGCCAGCTGCTGCGCTGGAAGAACTTCCGCAACATGAGCGGCAAGGAGCTGCACAGCCACCTCAAACAGAAGGTCTATCCGTTCTTCGCCCAACTCGGCAGTGCCGACGGTGAGGGCGGTGAGCGCGAAGGCCTCGGCCATATCAGCGAATACATGCAGGACGCCGATCTGGAGATCAAGAACGAGTCCGTGCTCACCTCCGCCGTGGAGATGGTCAACGACCTGCCGCTGACCCAGAGCGACGTAAAGGGCGATATCTACGAATACCTGCTGAGCAAGCTCACCACCGCCGGCATCAACGGCCAGTTCCGCACGCCGCGCCATATCATCGACGCGATGATCGAACTGATCGCCCCACAGCCCACCGAGGTCATCTGCGACCCGTCCTGCGGCACCGCTGGCTTCCTCGCCCGCACCATGGAGTACCTCAACCGAGTGCACTCCAGCGAAGCGGGCACCTTCACCGACGAAGACGGCAACCTGCATTACTCCGGTGACCTGCTCGAACCCTATCGCCAGCACATCAACAGCCAGATGTTCTGGGGCTTCGACTTCGACACCACCATGCTGCGCGTCTCCAGCATGAACATGATGCTCCACGGCGTGAACGGCGCGAACATCCGCTACCAGGACTCCCTGAGCAAATCCATCAAGGAGCACTACCCGCGTCAGGAGCAGGACTTCTTCGACGTGGTGCTGGCCAACCCGCCGTTCAAAGGCAGCCTGGACGAAACCAACACCAACCCCGACGTACTCGGCCTGGTGAAAACCAAGAAGACCGAGCTGCTGTTCGTCGCCCACATCCTCCGCTCGCTCAAGCTCGGTGGCCGTGCGGCGGTGATCGTGCCGGACGGCGTTCTGTTCGGCTCGTCCAAGGCCCACCAGCAATTGCGCCAGGAGCTGCTCGACAACAACCAGTTGGAAGGCGTCGTCAGCCTGCCCAGTGGTGTGTTCAAACCCTACGCCGGTGTCAGCACCGCCATCCTGATTTTCACCAAGGGCGGCACCACCGAGCGCGTGTGGTTTTACGACCTCCAGGCCGACGGTTACTCGCTGGACGACAAGCGCACCGAGCTGAAAGGCGAGGGCAGCAACGATCTGCCCGATGCTATCGCCCAGTGGCATAAGTACCGGCAGATGGTCGAGGGCAACATCAGCGCGAGCACCATCAACACCCTGTTCGGCGACAAGCGCAAAAAGGCCTTTGTCGTGCCGGCCGAGGATATCGCCGCCAACAAGTACGACCTCTCCATCAATCGCTACAAGGAAGTGGAGTATCAGCAGGAACAGTACGAAGATCCGAAGGTGATTCTGCGACGGCTGAAAGGGCTGGAGCAGGAGATTCTGGCGGATCTGGATGAGCTGGAGGTGATGCTGTGAGTTGGCCGTTGGTTAAGATTTCAGATTTCTGCCAAACAGGCAGCGGGGGTACTCCATCTCGCGATATTCCTGAGTATTATGAAGGTGATATTCCCTGGATAAAATCAGGAGACTTGAAGGAAAACATTGTTACCTCGGCAACTGAATTTATTTCGCGCGAGGCCATTAAGAAAAGTAGTGCCAAGATAGTTTCTCAAGGTGCCATCTTGGTCGCTATGTATGGTGCAACTGTTGGGCGAATGGCTTTGCTTGGCATTGATGCAGCTACTAATCAGGCTGTGTGCAATGTTGTTCCCGATGCATCTAAGGCAGACACCAAGTATGTTTACTATGCCCTATTAAGTAAGGTTCCTGATTTTCTTAGGAGTGCTATTGGTGGTGCGCAGCCAAACATAAGCCAAGGGCTAATTAGATCAACTGAGATTCCCCTACCACCCCTACCCGAACAAAAGCGCATCGCCGCCATCCTCGACAAGGCCGACGCCATTCGCCGCAAACGCCAGCAATCTAGCCAGCTCGCCGACGACTTCCTCCGCGCCGTGTTCCTAGACATGTTCGGCGACCCAGTGACCAATCCGAAGGGTTGGAGTGTGAAACCGCTCTCTGCCGGCATAAGGTCAATTTCTTCGGGGTGGAGCGCGTCTGGTGAAAACCGTCCTTGCGGCGCTGGTGAGAAAGGCGTTCTTAAAATTAGTGCAGTTACAAGTGGCGTTTTCAAGCCAGAAGAAAATAAAGCCGTCCCCATTGACCAGATACCTGACGGGAAAAAACTTTTATTCCCCAAAAGAGGGGATCTTTTGTTTAGTCGGGCAAATACAAGGGAGCTGGTGGCTGCAAGTTGTATTGTTATGACTGATGCAGAGGATGTTTTTCTGCCAGACAAGCTGTGGTTGGTTGAAACCGATCAAAATAAACTTCTGCCAGAATTTCTTAACTATCTACTTTGGCAGCCAAGATTTAAAGAAAGGTTGACATCCCAGGCCACTGGTACGAGTGGTTCAATGTTGAATATTTCAAAGTCGAAATTCGAAGAGACAGATACATTTTTTCCGAATATGGAGCTTCAGGGAAAATTCAAGCGTATTTATTGGGCTCTTCAAGAAACTCTCGACGCATCTGCCTCTTCAAGGGAGGCGGGAGACAGTCTATTTGAATCGCTAAGCCAAAAAGCGTTTTCTGGCCATCTGTAGATAAGGACATCCCCATGCGCCTCAAGTCCGTCAAGCTCACACACTTCCGTGGCTACCGTGCCACCACCGTCATTCTCATCGACGAAGCCATGACCGGCATCGTTGGCCGCAATGACTATGGCAAATCGACCATCCTCGAAGCCTTGGCGATCTTCTTCGAGAGCGGCGACGTCAAGGCCGACAAGAGCGATATGAACTGCTTCAGCCTGGCCGAGGGCGTCGAGCAGTTCGAGATTGCCTGTGAGTTTGACGGCCTGCCTGAAGCACTGGTGCTGGATGAGAATGCCGAGACTTCCTTGGTACAGGAATACCTGCTCAACGCTGAGGGTGCGTTGGAGATCGTCAAAACCTTCAAGGCCAGCACCGGCAAGCTGGAGCGTACCGCCATCCGCTGCCAGCACCCAACGGATGAGGCGCTGGCTGGGCTGCTAAGCCTCAAGATGGATGCTTTGAAAAAGCTCGGCGTACAGCGCGGCATCGCAGAGCAGGTGGCGGATCAGCGGGTTGCTTCGCAGTGGCGACAGGCTATTCGTGCTTCAGTACAACCCATTGTTTGCCAGGAAACCCTGCTCGAAGTCGGCAAAGGAATCTCGGCGGACAACAAACCCATCTGGGAAAAGATCGAGGCCCAGCTGCCCACCTTCGCCCTATTCAAGGCGGATCGTGAAAGCAGCGATGGTGACGCCGAAGCTAAGAACCCGCTACAGCAGGCGGTCAAGGAAGCTCAGGCTGCACTGCAGGATCAGATCAGCGCGCTGGAGCAGCAGATCGAAGCCAGCGTCCTCGATGTCGCCGCCCGCACCCTCGATAAGTTGCGGGAAATGGCCCCCGAGCTGGCCAATGAGCTGACCCCACGTTTCAAGGAAAAGCCCAAGTGGAGCTTCAGCTTCACTCTGGATGGTGAGAACGGTATCCCCATCAACAAACGCGGCAGCGGCGTGCGCCGTTTGATCCTGCTCAACTTCTTCCGAGCCGAGGCGGAGAAGGCGGTAGTAGGCTCCCAGCGCAATGTGATTTACGCCATCGAAGAGCCGGAGACCTCCCAGCACCCGAACTACCAGATGATGCTGATGAAGGCGTTGCTAGAACTTTCCAACCAACCCAACCGGCAGATCATCGTCACCACCCACGTTCCCGCCCTTGCCGGCCTTATGCCCATCGACGGTATCCGCTATGTGACTAAGGATGAGAACGGTATTCCCATCGTCAAAATGCCCAATGACGATGTGCTCAAAGAGGCTGCCGAGAGCCTGGGCGTACTTCCCGAAACGGGTATGGAGCGGGCGAAGGGAATCATCCTGGTGGAAGGCAAGAGCGATATCACCTTCCTGCGTCACACGGCTAGCACCCTCAAGGCAGCAAACGTTATTGATCGCGATCTCGATGATCAGGGACTTATCCCGATTCACGTTGGCGGCTGTGGAAACGTGAAGCATTGGGTTACCCATCAGCTTGCCGACGAAATTGGCCTGCCGTGGTGCGTTTTCCTGGACTCAGATCTCGGGGATCCCTTTCAGCACAAGACCAATCTCAAGCGAAAACAGGAGGTAGAGGGCCTTGGCCGGCCGTTCTACTCGACCCGTAAACGCGAAATCGAAAACTACCTGTGTCCAGATTTGATTCGGCACGAAGCTGGCGCTGTGGTTAATTTCACGGATACCTGCGATGCAAAGCAGATCATCGGTAACGCAGTGGGCATGAAACCGGACGATGTTTCAGATCGATTCTGGCCACTGATGAATGCCGCCCAAATTCTCCAGTGCTCAATGTACCAAGAGGGCGCTGAGCAGCGCTCAGAGCTTAAAGAGCTAGTCGAGAGCCTGCTGGCGTTGGTCCCTTGAACTCAGCGCGGCATGAGAACCAGCCGAAAGCGGTTTGCTCTGACTGCGAGCCGTGCAGAGGCTGCGTGAGTGCATGCATCGGCAGGTGCCATTGCCATCTAAAAATTACAAATAAGACATTGCCGGCCTTAGGCCGAGCTAGGGCATAAAAATGCGAATTACAGAAATCGCCCTCACCAACTTTCGTTCCTTTCAGGCTACCCAATCGATTGCGCTGGCGCCCGTCACTCTGCTGTTCGGACCCAACAGCGTGGGTAAAAGCTCGGTACTGATGGCGCTGTTCTATATCCAGCAGATGCTGGAGAAGGGGCAGTGCGACCCACAGCGTATTGATGCGCTGGGTGAGAAGCATATTGGCGGGTTCAAGAGTCTGGTCAATGGCCGGGATCTCTCCAAGCGCATGGTCCTCAAGTTCACTTTGGATAAGTCTGGCTCTATAGGCGCAAGCTACAACCAAATTTTGGATCTGGTTGGTGGGGATTTTTGTTTGCCCGTAGACAGCCCGACGGCAGACACCGACCGCATGGCGGTTGAGTTTCATGTCGCTTGGTCGAAAGCCGAGGATATGGCGTATGTGGCCTGCTACAAGGTCTGGCTGGATGACAGCCTGATCGCCGAGCTCTCTAGCGATGCCGGCCTCAGGCAGCCGGTGATCACTTGGCTCAATTATCGGCACTCAGCGCTGTTGACCGAGGCAGATCAGGATGACTATGCAGGCGGTGAGTTTGTCAGCTACTTGCATGAGTTGCTCAATGCCAATCGCAAACCCAAATCGGTTCCCAGAAATGTTGCCGCTGACCGAAAACTGACCCAGTTTCGCCCGTTGTGCTGACTGAAAACTGACCCAGGTGTTCCACTGCACCTGCTCAATTTTTGAGCAGGAGAACACAGGGTGATCAGCATGGAAATGATGGGCAAAATTCGGCGGATGTATTTCCGCGACAAGCTGTCGTTGCATGAGATAGCCAAGCGCACCGGACTGTCGCGCAACACCATCCGAAAATGGGTCAGAGCGCCGGAGTCCAAACAGCCGGTTTATCAGCGTCGAGCCGTGTTCAACAAGCTCAGTCCCTTTCACGAGATGTTGGAGCAAGCGCTGCGGGCTGATGCCTTAAGGGCCAAGCAACATCGTCGCAGTGCCAAGGCGCTGCTGGCCATGATCCGCGCTGAAGGCTATGACGGCGGCTACAGCCAGCTCACTGCCTTCGTTCGTCATTGGCGCGGAGAGCAAGGCAAGGCGGTACGGGCATTTGTGCCGTTGGCATTCGCCTTGGGCGAGGCCTTCCAGTTCGATTGGAGCGAGGAAGGCCTGCTGGTTGGCGGTGTTTTCAGGCGCGTCCAGGTCGCGCACATGAAGCTATGTGCCAGCCGAGCTTTCTGGCTAGTGGCCTATCCCAGCCAAGGGCATGAAATGCTGTTCGATGCCCATACCCGCTCATTCGCCGCCTTAGGTGGCGTGCCGCGTCGCGGCATCTACGACAACATGAAAACTGCGGTCGACAAGGTCTCCAAGGGTAAAGGCCGCACGGTCAATGCTCGCTTCATGGTGATGTGCTCGCACTACCTGTTCGACCCGGACTTCTGCAACGTAGCGTCCGGCTGGGAAAAAGGTATCGTCGAAAAGAATGTCCAAGACAGTCGGCGCCGCATCTGGCTGTCCGCCCGCGACAATACTTTCCATAGCTTCGAAGAGTTGAATGCCTGGCTTGCCCAGCGCTGCCGGGCTCTCTGGCATGAGCTGATTCATCCGCAGTACAACGGCCTTACCGTCGCAGAAGTCTTGGAATTGGAGCGCGTCGAAATGATGCCGATGCCGACGCCTTTCGACGGATATGTAGAACGCACGGTTCGCGTTTCCAGCACCTGTCTGATCAACGTGGCTCGCAACCGCTATTCAGTACCCTGTGAGCGTGTTGGCCAGTGGGTCAGCAGTCGGCTCTATCCCTCGCGAATCGTCGTGATTGCCGATGAGGGTGTGATTGCTAGCCATGAGCGCCTGTTTGATCGCGATCAGGTCAGCTACGACTGGCAACACTACATCCCCCTCATTGAACGCAAACCGGGGGCCCTACGCAATGGTGCCCCGTTTGCCGATCTGCCTAAGCCACTACGCCTGCTCAGGCGCGGGCTGCTGCGGAATCTACAGGGTGACCGGGTTATGACCCAGGTCTTGGCCGCCGTGCCCATCGCTGGCCTGGATGCTGTTCTCGTAGCGGTTGAGCTGGTTTTGGAGTCTGGCAGCCTGAGCGCTGACCACATCCTCAACATCGTGGCCCGTCTGACCGCTCGTGAAGCACCACCCTCGGTCGAAACCAACCTGCAACTGAACGTTACCCCTGTTGCCAATACCGCACGCTATGACCGGTTGCGCAGCACGGATGAGGAGGTGCGCAATGCGTGATCTCACAGAGGAACTCAAAGACTTACGCCTGCACGGCATGGCCGATGCCTGGGCAGAGCTGGCCGCACAAGGCGAATCTTCCACTGCGTCATCGAAATGGCTGATCGAGCATCTCCTTGATCAAGAGCACGCCGACCGAGCAGTACGCTCGGTGCATCATCAGATGAGCATGGCGAAACTGCCCATGCACCGTGACCTGGCTGGCTTCGACTTCGGTGTATCCAGCGCCGATGTCCGATTGATCAGGGAACTGTCCACTCTGGCCTTCACCGACACAGCGCAAAATGTGGTGTTCATCGGTGGCCCTGGCACCGGTAAAACGCACCTCGCTACTGCCTTGGCAGTGGCCGGCATCACCCAACATAACAAGCGTGTGCGTTTTCACTCCACAGTCGATCTGGTCAACCTGCTGGAGCGTGAAAAACATGAGGGCAAGACAGGGCGTATCGCCCGAGGACTACTGCGTGCAGATCTGGTAATCCTTGATGAGCTTGGCTACCTACCTTTCAGTCAGAGCGGCGGAGCCCTGCTGTTCCACCTGCTTTCGAAGCTTTACGAGCACACCAGCGTGATCATCACCACCAACCTCAGCTTCGCCGAGTGGTCGAGCGTATTTGGCGACGCCAAGATGACCACGGCCTTGCTCGACCGATTGACACACCACTGCCACATCGTCGAGACGGGGAATGAATCATACCGCCTGCAAAACAGCACCTTGGTGGCCAAGACCAAGATCCAGGCGAGGGAGCGCAGACGGCAGGATGTCGAGGAATCGGAGGACGACCCGTTTTGACCTCTTTGGGCTGGCCTTGCTGAGTGCAGGGTCAGCACTTTCACGACGCTGTCGACTGCTAGGCTTATCCACAATTGCCGGGGTCTAAATCGGCAAGCAGCCCTGGGTCATTTTTCAATCGGCAGGGTGGGTCAGTTTTCAATCAGCGCCGACACGGCTGAGTGCTAATCCGCACTATTTTGGTACGGCGCGCATCGGTAAGGTCTACGCAGATACTGATAGTAGTAAGGGGGACCTTTACGCGCTGATCGAGAACTTCGCGCAGTTTGAAGGTGCTGTCCCTTCGAAAATTGATGGGGCGTACCTAGAGACCATCCCTGCCATCCGCGAAAAAAACTATTGGCGTGACGGGGTTCGGCCCATATCCCAAGCCGATTTCGATGGCATTTTAAGCCATGCGAAGCTCCAGCCTTCGCAAGCAGAAGCAGATGTCCCGAATGTGGAAAGCGACCCATTCACCTTCGAGTCGGCCAATGAAGGCAGCAAATCTAGCTACTTTGGAACTCGCTACGAGCGCCGAAAAGATCTGAGAATGAAGGCTATTGCTATCCACGGCCTTGACTGCAAAGGATGTGGGTTTGATTTTGAACAGGCTTATGGTGAACACGCGAAGGGCTTCATTCACGTTCACCATGTAGTACCGATTTCGGAGTTTGGTGGTGAGAAAGCTGTTGATCCTGAGACTGATCTCGTAACGTTGTGCGCCAACTGTCATGCAGTCGTCCACCGCAAGCGGGATATGACTCTTAGCATCGATCAATTGAGAGGAATAGTGCGTGGGCGATGGGTATTCGAGCCTTTAGCGCAGACTGACTCCCAGCAGTGAGTTCTCCTGGAGTTGGGCGCAGGGGCTTAGGTTGTTGGGGCCGCTTTGCGGCCCATCGCCGGCAAGCGAGGCTCCCACTGGGTGGGCGGTGCAGGTGCTGCTGGAGGGGTTATTTCAATCTTTCATCATGCCCAGTTCGGCATCATCAAGCAGGGCCTTGGCCAGGGCGCTGAGGTAGTGCGAGGCCCAGAGCAGCTGGGGTTTGTCTTCCATCAGGCCGTCGATGGTCAGGTCGCGGACGTAGCCCATCAGTTCAGAGGCCTGTTCGCGGGCGTTTTGGCAGGGTATGCCGGGTTCGATGCGGAAGAGGGGATGGGTCTGGTTTTCACCTTGGAAGAAGGTGGTTTTGCCGACTGTGAATTTGGTTTCTTCGGTGGCCATTGTTTGATCTCCCTGAATTTGTAGCTGCCTGGGCTGGCCCAATCGCTGGCAAGCTGGGAACCCAAAGACGAAAGCGTCAGACCAGGCAGAATCATGATGCGAATTAATGCAGCGTCTGCGGATCGGCTGGTTTCTGGATTTGAACCAGCGCCGATTCGAGCAATTTCCGCAGCGAATCAAGCTCGTGCATTGACGTCATGATCAACAAGGACACCGGTGACTTGGGCTGCATCAACATCGCCTGCTGGGCAACGACTTCCGCGCAAAGTGCATAGTCAGCCGCCATCATCAACGTGTCTTCGAGGGAGTGGAGATTGTGGGGCGGATCGGGAACGATCTTCAGCATGGTGTGGCTCCTGTCGTAATGGAGCAGCCACCAACCGCGGCTAAACGAATGGGTGGCAGCTGTACGCGGGTTAGCCGACCGGGACGTCAGGCACCCGGCGCACCCGAAGGTGCCCCACGTACAGCCGCCATAAAGGCGCAACTGCCGATAACTCGGTATTGCACGGCTGTGGTGTCGGACGTGTTCGGGCGGCTAAACCCGGTCGTTGAATGGCAACGACAGGCCGAGACTAGAGTCCACTTTTAGCGTATGCAACGAATAACAGCCGGAGCGAGTATCTTTGGGAAACGTCCTACAGAAAAGGGGTTAAATCTGATTTTTTAGCCGTTCGCCGTAACAACTTGTAACGTCCATCAGAGTCAGTGAACCTGACTCGACCACTTACGCTGAGTAGCCAGCGCCAACAACTCACGCTGCCCGGAAATCCCCAACTTGCGATACAGCCGCTTGATATACGTAGCCGCACTCGACAGCTGTATGCCCATGCTCGCACTGATGCCCTCAACCTCACACCCAGCCAGCATCAATTGCAGCAGCTCCTGGTCACGCCGTGTCAGTCCCGGATACAGGCTGATAACCCGCTCACTGAGCAACGTCGGCATTTCATTGGCTTCGAGATAAGCGCGGTAATGCAGCCGAGAGATTTGTACGATCAGCGGCGCCGCTGTTTCGATGACATTGATCTCGTTGGCTGAAAATCGCCCATGTTCACGCCCCCGATAGAAATTCACCGACAGCCAACGGTTGCCCTCGCAATGGGTCAGCAGCGCAACGCGTTCTGATATTTGCGGTAGCTCGTAGCAAATGCGTCGGTAGTCTCGGTGGGCAATGTCTTCGATGCCTTGGCGTTGCACCAGGATGCGGTCGGTAGGCGAGAGAGTAGGGCGCGCGGTCATCGCCTGTTGGTTGCCGTCCATGCTGTAGAAGCGTTCGGCATAGTTGCTGGAGATTCTGGGCAGCTCAATCATCCGGGCGCGGTCGGCGAAGGAGATTATTTGCGGGCTGCGGTTGGGGTTGTAGGCGAAGATGGTGCACTGGGCCAAGGGAACTTGGGCGCTGACCAGTTTCAGCATGTCGGCGGCCAGCAGCTTGCCGTGGCTTTCGCGGGTGCGGGAGAGCAGGGTGGCGGTTTGCTCGATGCTCAGGCGAAAGTCGGTCGTGGAGGGGCGTAGTGGCCAGAATTCCATGCTGTGCTCCCTGGGGAAAAGGCATGATTTATTGTTTTAGGTGGCCCCTTGGTGTGGGCTGTTGGGCAGGATACCTAATTTGTGAATGCGGCGCGTGGCCGATGGGAAGAGTGGTGCGGTGCATGGTGCTGGGTGTGTGGTGTTTGCGGGTAGACCACTGATGTTGTGAGTTCGGTGAATGGGGCCGCTTTGCGGCCCTTTCGCGACACAAGGCCGCTCCCACAGGGGGACTGCGCCGCTTTTGAGTGCAGTGATGAATGTGCGAGATCAGGTTGCCTGGGCTGATATTTCGCGGGCGACCCAGGCCTCGAACGCCTCCGCTACTGGGGATGGGTGCATCGCGCCTGATTGCGCCAGCACCACTTTTTGCGGTGATACGTCCTCCAGCAGTGGCCGGCATAGCAGCGGCGTGCCGTCATAGCAGTGGTCCCCCGCAGGGCGGGTGCAGGACAGGGCTACGCCGTAGCCGTGGGCGACCAGGCCCCTTTGCATCTCGAAGGTCTGGGTATATTGCTGGGTGCGTGGTTGCAGGTTATGCGCCCAGAACAGTGAGAGAAAATACTCACGGGTTTGGGCGATGTCTTCCAGGATCACGCACTCTTGCGCCAGCTCATGCAGTGGTATCTCGGCCAGGTGGGCCAGCCGATGGTCGACAGCGATCAGCGCGTAGGGTTTCAACTCCGCCAGTACCTGGCGCGGCATCGTGGGGTCGAGGCCGATGTCGTAAGTCAGCGCGAGTTCGGCTTTGCCAGCACTCAGGTGGCGGTGTACGCCTGCCAGGTCGGTCTCGAACAGGGTCACCTCGACTTCGGGGTACTGCTTGCGAAAGCTCGATAGCAGGCGCGGCGCGTAGTAAGGGCCCAGGTCTTGAAAGCAGATCAGCGATAGGTTGCCACGCAGCGTGCCTTGGGTGGGGTCGGCCTTTTGATTCATGGCGATGGCCATGCCGATGATTTCGCGGGCTTGGGCCAGCAAACGCGTGCCGGCTGACGTCAGCTCCAGGCCGCGGCTGACCTGGCGGCGGAAAAGGCGTTCGTTCAGCGCTTCCTCAAGTTGGGCGATCGCCACCGAAACCGAGGGCTGTGAGACGTGCCGGGCTCTCGCTGCAGCGCTGATGCTGCCATGTTCGGCCACCGCGACGAAGTACTCGAGCTGCCTGAAGGAGAACCCTATCATGTTTTCCTATACTCAAAATTAGGAAATATATTCTTTTCCTATTGGTGCCGAAAAGCAATACTCGCCTTGCACCTTGCTTACTTCAGTTAAAAACCAGATCGCCCGTTAAGTGAAATAGGCGGTGCACCCAGTTTGTTGCCTTGTTTTTTACTTGGCGCAAGAAATACAGGGCAACTTGTATGCGCCGGCCCGAATAAAAAGACTAAAGGGTGCTTCATGAAACAGTCCGCTGAATTTCAACTGGATAATGAAACCATCGAGGCGTTCCAGCGTGATGGTGCCGTTTGTGTGCGTAACCTGTTCACGCCGGAAGAAGTTGCACTGCTCGAAACCGGCATCGAGCAGAACCTGAAAACTCCCAGCGAGCGCGCCAAAGTGGCCAGCCGCCCGGATGACCCGGGTTGGTTCTTCGAGGATTTCTGCAACTGGCGTGATATTTCGGCCTATCGCCAGTTCATCCTGGAAAGCCGGGTGGGTAGCGTTGCCGCTCAACTGATGAATAGCGAAACCGCCCGGCTTTATCACGATCACCTGCTGGTCAAGGAGCCCAACACACGCCAGCGCACGCCCTGGCATCAGGACCAGCCCTATTACAACATCGATGGGCGCCAGAACTGCAGCATGTGGATGCCCATCGACCCTGTTGCGCGGGAGTCCACCCTTGAGTTTGTCGGCGGCTCGCACCTTGGGCCGTGGCTGATGCCGCGCAGTTTCCTCGACAGCCAGGCGCAATGGTTCCCGGAGGGCAGCCTGGCTGACTTGCCGGATATCGAGGCCGATCGCAGTGCCTGGAACATCCTTGGCTGGGAACTCTCCCCAGGCGATGCGGTGTTCTTCCACATGCTGACCTTGCACGCCTCGGGTGGTGTCGGTGGCAATCGCCGGCGTCGTGCCTTCTCGGTGCGCTTCCTGGGCGATGACATTACCCACGCGCCGCGGCAGTGGAAAACTTCGCCACAGTTCCCCGGGCTCGAAACGCAACTGGCCAGCGGTGCGCCGATGGACCATGAACTGTTCCCGGTGCTGTGGCCAAGGGCTTGATGATTGAACTGATGCGTGCCTGATGAAACCGCACGGCATCTGCGTTGTGCGGACCTGATAATAAGATCAAGAAGGTATCTATGAACGCTCAATCCTCACACCAGCTCAAGCGGGGGCTGTCGACCCGGCATATTCGTTTCATGGCGTTGGGTTCTGCTATCGGTACGGGGCTGTTTTATGGCTCGGCATCGGCGATAAAACTGGCAGGGCCTTCGGTGCTGCTGGCCTACCTGATCGGGGGCGCGGCCATCTACATAATGATGCGCGCCCTTGGCGAAATGGCGGTGCATAACCCGGTGTCCGGTTCGTTCGGCCACTATGCCAGCCAGTACCTGGGGCGCTACTTGGGTTTTCTGACAGGGTGGAGTTATGCGTTCTCGATGCTGGTGGTGTGCCTGGCAGACGTTACGGCCTTTGGCGTCTACATGGGGCTGTGGTTCCCGGACACGCCCGCGTGGATCTGGGTGCTTGGGATCGTGTTCTTCATCGGGGCACTGAACCTTTGCAGCGTGAAAGTGTTTGGGGAAATGGAGTTCTGGCTGTCGTTGCTCAAGGTGACCGCTATCGTTGCCATGATCGTGGCAGGGGCGGCGGTGCTGCTGATGGGTATCCAGCTGAATAACGACGCAGGCACTGTGGCCAGCGTCTCGAATCTCTGGAGCCATGGCGGGTTCTTCCCTAATGGCATCGGTGGGATGATCGCTTCGTTCACGGTGGTGATGTTCGCCTTTGGCGGGGTCGAGATGATCGGCATCACCGCAGGCGAGGCCAGGGACCCGAAGCGCGTGTTGCCGAAGGCCATCAACTCGGTGCCGCTGCGCATCCTGCTGTTCTACATCCTGACCCTGTTCGTGCTCATGGCCATTTACCCGTGGACCAGCATTGGCAGCCACGGTAGCCCGTTCGTGCAGATTTTCAGCGGCCTGGGTATCAGTTCAGCGGCAACGGTGTTGAACATCGTGGTGATTTCTGCGGCTGTATCGGCGATCAACAGCGATATCTTCAGCGCCGGGCGCATGATGTATGGCATGGCGCAGAACGGCCAGGCGCCTGCGGGCTTTGCAGCGCTGTCGCGTTTCGGTGTGCCGTGGATGACCGTTGCGGTCATGGGCGTGGCGCTGCTGTTGGGCGTGATATTGAACTACCTGGTGCCGGAAGACTTGTTCATGGTGCTGGCGGCAGTGGTCACGTTCTCGATTGTGTGGGTCTGGTTGATGATCCTGCTGTCGCAAGTGGCGATGCGTCGCGGCATGAGCGAGGAGGAGGCGGCGGCACTGGATTATCGGGTGCCGCTGTGGCCGGTGGGCCCAGCCTGCGCGATTGCGTTCATGGTGTTCATCTTTGGCGTGCTGGGCTGGTTCCCGGCTAGCCGCACCGCCCTGTATGTCGGGGTTGGCTGGTTGGTCCTGCTCTCCCTGGGTTACTGGTTGTGGGGCGTGCGTGCGCCACGGCCAGTGTCTGCGAGCGCTTGAGGCATTGAACGGTAGGGGCGGGCAAGCCCGCTCCTACCGCGCCTGCTTGGATACCGATGTAGCCGAGCGCAGCGGCAGCAGGAAGGTCAACAGCGCCCCCATCACCAGCAACGCCGTGGCATACACGATCCCGGCCGTGAAGCTTTGGGTCAGGTCCTTGAGCCAGCCAACAACCAGCGGGTTCAGCGCCGAACCGATATTGCCGAACGCATTGATCACCGCAATGCCAATGGCCCGCGCCTTGAACGTCAGTGCCTGGTCCGGGGTCGTCCAGAAAATCGACATGGCGGTGTAGGAACCTGTGGCAGCCATGCAGATCCCGCACAGCTGCACCAGCGGGTTACCGGCGTAGGCCGCGAACAACCAGCCGGCAGCGGCCATCAGCATCGGCAGCACCAGGTGCCATCGGCGCTCTTGGCTGCGGTCGGAATGCAGGCCCCACACCAGCATGCCGATGATGGTGCACACCTGCGGGATCATCGCCAGAAAGCCAATGGTGCTGTTGCTGCTGTCGGCGGCACTGATGCTCTTGATGATCAGCGGCGTCCAAACGGCGATCATCGCCAGCGTGTTGACCAGGCAGAAGTACACCAGGCTGAACAGCAGCATGGTGGGCGAGAGCATTTCGCGCAGCAGGCTGCCGGGTTCATCTTTCTCCGTATCAGTTGTAGCCGGCTTATCGGCGGCCAGGGCTTGCTGCAACTGTTGCTTCTCTTCCTGGCTCAACCAGTGGGCCTGGGCTGGCCTATCGTTCAGGTAGCCGAACACCACAAAGCCCATGACCACCGAGGGCATGCCTTCGAGCAGGAACAGCCACTGCCAGCCGTGCAGCCCCCACACTCCATCCAGGCTCAGTATCAACCCCGAGAGTGCCGAGCCGAAGCCTGCGGTAAACGGCATGGCGATCATGAACAGCGCATTGGCGCGTGCCCGGTATGCGGCCGGGAACCAGAACGTCAGGTACAGCAGCACACCAGGCAGGAAGCCGGCTTCGGTGATACCGACCAGCATCCGCAGCAGGTACAGGCTGCTGGCATCGGTCGCGAACAGGGTCGCGGTCGAGGCCAGCCCCCAGGCGATCATCAGGCTGCCGATCCATCTGCGTGCGCCAACCTTGGCCAAGGCCATGTTGCTGGGGATGCCGCAGGCGACGTAGGCGATGTAGAACAGCGTGGTCGCCATGCCGAACTGGGTGCTGCTCAGGCCCAGGTCGCCCATCATGGTCAGGCCGGCGAAGCCGATGTTGATGCGGTCGAGAAACGACAGCACAAAGCACAGGAACAGAAAGCCGAGCAGGCGCCTGGAGACTTTGCGCATCACGGCGTGCTGTGGGCTGCTGGCGGTTGTTAGCGTGGCAAGGGGGGCGGTGTTCGGGTGCATGGGGGCGCCTGATTATTATTGTTTATGCGGCAACGCCAGGGCTTACAAGTTGTGTAGCGCCGACTGGGTCAGTGCAGTGAAAGCCTGGGCATCGCCGAGGGCATGGGCGCTGAGCAACGCCAGCTTGGTCAGGAACAGCTCGGCCTTGGCCGGTGTGGCCTGGTCCAGGGCCTCTGCCAGTACGTCGTAAACCACTTCCAGTTCTGCTGCGGTCAGGGTGTTCATGGCGCTTCCTCTCAGTACTTGCCCAGGGCGGTGTCGACGGCGGTGTGCAGTTGTGCAGCAGACAGCTGCAGCCAGCGGGCGCAGATGTGCTGGTCAGGGCGCACCAGATAGGCGCCGTTGCCGGTGATGCCATACTTGGCGGCGATACGGCCGCTGGCGTCGCCGATCAACTGGTCTGCACCATTGATGGCGGCTTGGGCGTCTCGCGCAATCGCGATGATCTCCAAGGGCACGCCGCTGCTGCGAATGGCCTGCACCTGCTCGACCAGGTCGGTCGGGATGCAATCGCTGTCGGTGAAGCACAGCAGGTAGAAGCTGGCGCCCAGGCGGTCGAACAAGTAGTCGTCTTCGGCCAGGCGGATATTCAGCAGCGGGGCGCCGTTGCGCGGCCCGGCCGTGAAACGCGAGTTGTCGTCAGCCGCACTGTTGAGCACCGAGTCGGCATAGTCGTGTGGCCGCGAGGTGCGCCAGTGATACAACGGCCGGACGAACGCCTGGGTCAGCGACAACGACAACACCGCATCGCGTACCAGGCGGTAGCCCGCTGTGGGAGGCGCCATGAAACGGGTGCTCTTGCCAGCTTCGCTGATGATTTCCCGCGCGGCACTCACGCGTTCGCTGGAATAGGACGGCAGCAGCTTGGGACCGGCCAGGCCCTTGAGGGTCAGGGCCAGCTTCCACACCAGGCCATGGCAATCCTGGAAGCCGGTGTTGGCACCTCGCACGCCGAAGATCGGCAACAGGTGGGCCGCGTCGCCCGCGAATATCACGCGCTGGTGAATGTAGTCCGGCAGGGTCAAGGCGCGGGCCGAATAGACCGAGTTCCAGTCCATTTCCCACTGCGGGTCTTCTATACCCATCATCTGCAACTGGGCATTGATGCGTTCGCGCAAGGATTCGGGCTGCAACGCCTGCTCCGCAGTTTCGTCTGGCGGCAGTTGGTAATCGATGCGCCAGATATCACCCGGTTCGCGATGCATCAATACGGTGTTGCCCGGGTTCCAGGCTGGGTCGAAGTAGGCCAGGCGCTCGGTGGGCAGGCCGAGGTCGATCTTGATGTCGGCGATCACGAAGCGGCCTTCGTAGGCGGTGCCTTCAAGTTTCAGATCGAGCAGCGTGCGCAGTGTCGAGCGGGCGCCATCTGCAGCCCCTACCCAGTCAGCGTCCAGTTCGTAGTTGCCGGCGGGGGTGTCGATGACCAGCCGGGCGAAATCGTCATGCTGCGTCAAACCGGTCACGCGGTTGCCCCAGCGCAGCTCGATCAACGGGTTGGCCTCGGCGGCCTCGACCAGAAACTGCTCCAGGCAGGGCTGCTGCAGGTTGGTCATGGGCGCGAAGCGGTCATCTAGGTCGTGTGGGTTCTCCATACGGAACACCAGCCGGTTGCGGTAGAACGAATTGCCACAGCTCCACGGCAAGCCAAGTTCGCAGACTCGGTCGGCGACACCCACCTGTTGCAAGATTTCCATCGAGCGGCGCGTGAACACGATCGCCCGGCTGCCTTCACTCACTTGCCGCTCTGCAGCCAGTACTACGCAGGCGATGCCATGGCGGGCAAGGTCCAGGGCAGTGGTCAGGCCGATCGGGCCGGCGCCTGCCACCACCACCGGTTTGCGCTCAGGGCGGGCAGCGCCGACGCTGGCGGTGTGGGCAGGGAAGACCTGGTAGTTGAAATAGAGGGAGCGGCGCGGCGCGCTGTGGGGGTTATGCATGGCGGTGCACATCCTAATTTCTTGTAGGTATTCAGGTGTGCAGATGACTGTACTTGAGGTGGCACGGCGCGATGTCCCCTGTAGGGGACAACGCTGGACGAAATGGCTGCTGAGGCGAAAACCGCTGGAGTAGAGCCTCTAAAGCAGGAGCGCCTTTGGGGCGAACGGCCGATTGACTTCCTTTGCCGCTTTGCCGAACATAGCGCCGTCCTGCCATTCCTGTGCGCGGTGAGGAGTGGCGCTAAAGCCCAACAATGTGTTGGGCTTTTTCCTTTCTGGCGACAGGGCATTTTCCAAGGTGTGCCGTCTGTTGCGATTCGTGAAAAGAAAACTCTCCAGAGCGCTGCGAAAGTGGTTCATCTATCTCGCGGTGGCTGGGCTGGCGGGCAACTCCAGCCGAATGTTCGATCATCTGTCCTTGTGGAAACCTTGGCACTTGGCCAAGGGCCTGGCGGCATACTTCATCGCCACCTGATACGCTTCTTCGCCGGATATCCCTTCCGGCTCATGGATCAGTCAATCCAGCGCCATAGCGGTTCATCCAACAGCCCAACCCCGCGCAGCTGGGTCTGGCCCTGTACCTTCTCCAACTCCAACACGTTGCACCCCTCGCACGCCGTCAACGCCTCGATCAGCGGCCTGCTGTGCGATACCACCCACACCTGGCTACGTTGCGACGCGCGGATGATCAGCCGCGCCAAAGCCGGGAGCAGGTCGGCATGCAAGCTGGTTTCCGGTTCGTTGAGCACCATCAGCGACGGCGGCCGTGGCGTCAGCAACGCGGCCATCAGCAACAGATAACGCAGGGTGCCATCTGACAACTCGGCACCGCCCAGCGGGCGCAGCAGCCCATGCTGATGCAGTCGCACACTGAACAGGCCGCCCGGCGGCGCATCGATCTGCAGGCGGCTGCCGGGGAATGCGTCCTCCAGCGCAGCTACGAGGTCTTCAACTTCACCGATCTCGATAATGGTCTGCAGCGCCGAGGCGAGATTGCGGCCGTCGTGGTGCAGCACTGGCGAGCGGGTACCCAGCTGAGGCTGGCGGCAGGGCGCATCGCGGTCGATGCGGAAGTGATCGTAGAACCGCCAGCTATTGATGAAGGCGCGTAGCTCGCCGATCTCTGGTGCTTGGCGAGGGCGGCCAACGATGTTGAAGAAGCTCTCGCAGCTGTCGGCATGTTGATCGAGCACTGTCCAGCTGTTGCCCTCCCGGGCGCGTACCATGGCGTTCTTGCGCTCTACCAACAAGGAAGCCGGCCGGTAGGCGCCAGCGCCCCAAATGGCTTCACTCTTTATTTCGGGGTCGAGCATGAAGGCGCTGGGATAGGGCAGAGGAATCGGCAGGCCGAGCGAGATGGCAAAGCCGAAATCCTCGGTGGCAAAACCCAGGCGCAGGCGTTTGACGTCGCTCGGATGCTGGCCTTGGATGGGCACTTCACCGCGCTTCATGCGCGCACTCATTTCAGGCCCGGCCCACCAGGTCGAATCCAGTCCGCCTTCACGGGCAAGCGCTTCGATCACCCCGCCCTGGGCGGTTTCGGCGAGCAGGCGCAGGGCTTTGTAGAGATTGGATTTGCCACTGCCGTTGGCGCCGGTCACGAGGTTGAGTTGGCCTAGTGGCAACACAAGGTGATTGATCGAGCGGTAGTTGCCGATAGCGAGGGTGGTGAGCATCCGGTGCGTCCCAGCTTGAACTGAGTGACCGATTGTGGCCGAACTGGGGTGGCGTTACTACCTGTCAGCTCGGCGTCGGGAGTGGGGGCGGCTGTGTTCGAGTTCATCAAAAAGGGCGCGAACCATCATATTGAGGTTGTGGGAGGCAGCGACCCTGCGGTGGTCACCTAGCATGACGCCGGTGTGGTTGAGCTAGCGGGCGCAGTCCAATCGAGGACTGTCCCGGAAATGATCAGGCGCGTAGCCATGCCCCGATAGTTAACAGTACTCTCGAAATACACACCTACTACTGCAAGGACGGAACAAGTGACTCAACCACCGGATGGATTACCGATTTACCGGGTGCTGACCGGCCCCGACGATGCCTCCTTTTGCCACAGGGCAATTCGCTACTTCGGGAGCTGGGGCCGCTTTGCGGCCCATCGCGGATAAATCCGCTCCTACAGCAGTGCGCAATGCGGGTAGGTCAGCGCTGGTAGGCCTTGCCGAAATGCCGCTCAAGCCGTGCCTGCACCAGCTCCAGCAAGATCGACAACACCCAGTAGATCACCGCCGCCGTGGTCAGCATTTCCAGGTACCGGTAGCTTGAGCGCCCATACGACTGCGCCAGGAACATCACCTCCCAAACCCCCATCACCGAGATCAGCGACGAGTCCTTGAGCATCGAGATGAACTGGTTGGCCGTAGGCGGAATGATCACCCGCATCGCTTGGGGCAGCACGATGCTGCAGAAGATCTGCACCGGCCGCATGCCCAGCGCCAGCGCCGCTTCACGCTGGCCGCGGGCCACGCCGAGGATGCCGGCGCGGAAGATCTCGCTCAGGTACGCACCGTAGTTCAACGACAACGCGATGATGCCGGCGCTGATGGCGCCGGGTACCAGGCCTAGCTGCGGTAGCCCGAGGTAGATGAGCAGGATCTGGATCAGCAGCGGGGTGCCGCGGAAGAACGAGGTGTAGAAGCTGGCGATGCCCACCAGCACCGCACTGTTCGACAGCCGCGCAAGCGCCGCGGCAAAGCCGAACGCCACCGACACCACCATCGAGCACAGGCACAGGAACAGGGTCAGTGCCGCGCCCTGCAAAAAGCCGTTGGGCCCGAGCTTGAAGCCGGCGAGGTTAGGGAACTTCTCCAGAATGATCGCGAACTTCAGGTCAAAGCTGAGGAAAAACGCCACAAACAGGGCGAACAGCGCCAGCCAGGTCAGGTACAGCCGGGTACGAAAGCCGAACAAGCCGACGACCTTGGCGCGGGCCGCGGGTTTGGGGGCAGGGGGGAAAGTGCTCATTTGCTGATGTCGGCGCCGATCCATTTCTGCGAAATCTGCGCCAGCGTGCCGTCAGCCTTCAGCTCGGCGAACACCTGGCGCACCTTGGCATCCCACTCCGGGTCGCCTTTCTCGATGGCCACCGAATTCGGCTCTTCATACAGCGGGGCGCCGGCCAGCTTGAAGCGGTTGTCCTGGTCCAGGCGCGGCTTGGCGGTCACCAGGTTGGTGAGGATGGCGTCCAGGCGCACGCCAGCACCCAGGCCCAGGTCCTGGAAGGCGACGTTGTCGGTGTCGTAAGGGGCGATCTGCACGGCCTCGAACGGGTAGTCGATGTGGCGGTCTTCGGCGCCTTCGATCACCAGGTTCTTGTTCAGGTAGCTCTCGTAGCTGGAGGCGGCGGTCAGGCCGACCTTGCGCCCGTCCAGGTCCTTGGCGCTGTGGATGCGCTCATCCTTGGCGTTGACCACGATGACGGCGGGCGAGGCGTAGTATTCCACCGGGAAGGCGAACACTTCGGCGCGGGCCTTGCTCGGGGTCATCGAGCAGATGCAGATGTCATAGCGCCCGCTCCAGCGGCCAGCAGCGATCACGTCCCACGACGGGGTTTCCAGGCGCAGCTTGACGCCGAGCTTCTGCGCCACTGCCTTGGCCACGTCCACATCGAAGCCGTCGAGCTGGTTCTGCGCGTTGAGGAACGAGAACGGCGGGTAGCTTTCCATCAGCACGTTTACCAGTTCTTTGTTCGTCTCGACACGCTCAAGGGTCGTGCCGGCAAAGGCTTGAGTAGTGGTAGCGAGCAACAGGAGGCTCGCGCCAAGCAGGGCAGGGACGCGCATGTAAATACCTGAAAAGTTGGCCAAAACTGGATTAGTGTATTAAATAGTTATAAATCATTCCTACATAATGAATTTTATTCATAAGAACCTTCAGAGTAGTTATATGAAACAGCGAGCGATGTTAGTACTGGACGGTGGCATGGGGCGGGAATTGCAGCGCAGCGGTGCGCCGTTCCGCCAGCCGGAGTGGTCTGCGCTGGCCCTGAGCGAGGCCCCCGAAGCGGTGGTGGGGGTGCATGCGGCGTTCATTGCCGCCGGTGCGCAGGTGATCACCAGCAACAGCTATGCGGTGGTGCCGTTCCATATCGGCGAGGAGCGCTTTGCCAAGGAGGGCCTGCAACTGGCCACGGTGGCGGGCCAGCTGGCACGTCGGGCGGCGGATGCCAGTGCGCAGCCGGTGCAGGTGGCGGGGTCGTTGCCGCCGCTGTTCGGTTCCTACCGGCCAGACCTGTTCCAGCCGGAGCGGGTGGCTGAGGTGCTGACGCCGCTGCTGCAGGGGCTGGCACCGCATGTGGACCTGTGGCTGGCTGAGACCCAGAGCGCGATTGCCGAGGTGCAGGCCATTCACAGCCATCTGCCAGCGGACGGCAAGCCGTTCTGGGTGTCGTTCACCTTGCAGGACGAAGACGTCGACGCCGTGCCGCGCCTGCGTTCCGGCGAGCCGGTGGCCGATGCCATCGAGGCGGTGGCAGGCCTGGGTGTTGCGGCGGTGCTGTTCAACTGCAGCCAGCCTGAAGTCATCGGTGCAGCGCTGGATGTGGCGCGTTCGGTGATCGAAGCACGCCAGGCGGATATCGCCATCGGCGCCTACGCCAATGCCTTCCCGCCGCAACCCAAGGAAGCCACTGCCAACGATGGCCTGGATGAGCTGCGTGAAGACCTCGACCCGCCGGGTTATCTGGTGTGGGCCCGCGACTGGCGTGCGCGAGGGGCGAGCCTGATCGGCGGCTGCTGTGGCATCGGCCCGGAGCACATCGCCGAGATCAAGCGCAGCCTGGTTTGATGGCGATTCGAGGCTTCCAATCCGTGTCTCCCTGGCCCATGAAGCCGGGGTTTCACGTGTTCTTGAGGTCGCGTCAACAGCGGAGCAGGGGACGACATTCGAGGTCATCCTGTCTACTGTTTAACGGCCCATCTGCCTTGATCAGAACACCGACCAGCCGATCCGCGAACTGAGCAGCTCCAGCGCTGCCATCCCCGCCAGGGAATTGCCCGCCGCATTCAGCTCCGGCGACCACACGCACACGGTAAATTGCCCCGGCACGATGGCCACGATCCCACCACCCACGCCGCTCTTGCCGGGCAACCCGACCCGGTAGGCGAAGTTGCCGGCCTCGTCGTACAGCCCGCTGGTGGCCATGATCGAGTTCACCTGCTGGGTCTGGCGCCGGCTGAGGATCTGCTCTCCGCTGTGCTTGCAGAACCCGTCGTTGGCCAGGAAGCAGAAGGCTCGCGCCAGGTCCAGGCAGCTCATTTGCAGTGCGCAATAACTGAAGTAGCTGCGCAGCACCGTCTCGACTTCGTTATGGAAGTTGCCGAACGATTGCATCAGGTAAGCCATGGCGGCGTTGCGCGCGCGGAACTGGTATTCCGAATCGGCGACGCGGGCATCGATCGCAATGTGGGGATTGGCCGACAACCGGCGGACAAAATCGCGCATCGACAAGGTGGGCGCGGCAAAGCGCGACTGGTTGATGTCGCAGATCACCAGCGCGCCAGCGTTGATGAACGGATTGCGCGGCCGCCCACGCTCGAACTCCAGCTGCACCAGCGAGTTGAACGGCTGGCCGGAGGGCTCATGGCCCAGGCGCTCCCAGATGGCTTCACCGGAGTGACCAATCGCCTGGACCAGGCTGAACACCTTGGAAATACTCTGCACCGAAAAGGGTACCAGGGCGTCGCCTGCGCAGTAGTGGCTGCCATCGTTGCCATAGACGGCGATGCCCAGCTGATTGGCTGGCACGTCGGCCAGCGCAGGGATGTAGTCAGCCACTTTGCCCTTGCCGATCAAGGGGCGCACTTCGTCGAGAATCTCGTTCAACAGCGTTTGCATGGAAGGCCTTGTTATCAGTCCCCGGACGACAGCGAGGGGTTGCGCTTGTGACGCAGACTGCACGGCAGAAATCACACGATGATGAACAAATGGTGCAGGTGATCATGGCCCGGCGTGCTCGGCCATCAGCTCCACGACCCAGTTGATGAACACCCGCAGCTTGGCGCTGACATGGCGGTTGGGCGGGAAGGCCAGGTACAGCGGCATCGGCGCCATCTGCCAGTCCTCGAACAGCGGCAGCAGTTCGCCGCTGGCCAGGTGCGGCCTGGCCATGTAATGCGGTAGCCACAGCGCGCCCAGGCCTGCGAGGCCGGCGGCGAGGTAGGCGTTGCCGTCGTCGACCGTCAGCACCGAACGGCCTTGCACCTCGACACGTTCTTCGCCGCGCTGCATCACCAGCGGCAACGCCTTGCCAGTGCGGAACCAGAGGTAACTGACCGTGCGGTGGCGGCCCTCTTCCAGCTGCCCTGGGTGCACGGGCCTGCCAGCGTCCTGCAGGTAACCCGGGGTCGCGTAGACGCCCAGCTGCAGGTCGGCGACATGCCGCGCCACCAGGGACTGGTCGGTGATCTCGCCGCCGCGCACCACGCAGTCGACGTTTTCTTCGATGATGTCGACGATGCGATCGCTCGCACCCAACGTCAGCTGAATGTCCGGGTAGCGGGCATAAAAAGCGGGCAGGGCGGGTATCAGCAGCAGGCGCGCCAGCGGGCTGGGTACATCGACCCGCAGCCGCCCACGTGGGGCCGCCGAGGCGCTGGACAAGCTGGTCTCGGCATCGTCGATATCCGCCAGCAGCCGGACGACGCGTTCATAGTAGGCAGCGCCGTCGGCGGTGACGTTGACCTTGCGGGTGGTGCGGTTGAGCAGGCGTACACGCAGCCTGGCCTCCAATTGCTGGACCAGCTGGGTCACGCTGGTTTTGCTCATGCCCAGGGTGTCTGCGGCTTTGGTGAAGCTGCCGGTTTCGACCACGCGGGCGAAGGCCTGCATCGCATTGATACGGTCCATTTCAAGGCTCGATCAGCTCGGGATTGTTTGGATTATACAAACAGTCATGACCAGCATTGCCCGTTTATCGGGGCGGGCGGCCTTTCTACAGTGGCTACACCGTAAACAGCCCGGAGCTTTGCCATGACCCGCCAACGCGATGTCGTCTTCCCCCCTGACCGCCATGCCTTGTATGACCTGCACCGTTACTCGCCGGCGATTCGCTCCAATGGCTTTCTGTTCGTGTCCGGCCAGGTGGGCAGCCGCAAGGATGGCTCGGCCGAGCCCGACCTGGCAGCGCAGGTGCGCCTGGCCTTCGCCAACCTCAACGCCATCCTGGCCGAGGCGGGCAGCAGCTTCGCCGACGTGATCGATACCACCCTGTTCATGATCGACCCCGACGCCACCTTCGCGACCATCTGGGAGGTGGCCGCCGAGTTCTGGGGTGAAGCCCCTTACCCGACGGTCACCGCGGTGGGCGTGACCTGGCTGGCAGGCTTCGACTTCGAGATCAAGGTGATCGCCAAGCTACCCTGACGCGCCGCCCGTCATTTTCAGTGCGAATGCCGCGGCATCCCGCCTTCTCGGTCGATCACGCGCATGTGCAGCGTCGCCGGCTCCAGGCAGCCACCGGTGGACAACTGCCCCACGAGCTGGCGGTAGAGCTCCTGCCACGGTGTCTGCGAGGCCGGGATGTTCGGCTTCCAGGCGGCGCGACGGCGCGCCACTTCGTCATCGTCCACCAGCAGGTCGACGCGGCGCTGGTTGAGGTCCACACGCAGCCAGTCGTTGGTCTGCAGCAAGGCCAGGCCGCCACCGACCGCCGCTTCCGGCGACATGTTGAGGATCGACGGGCTGGCCGAGGTGCCGCTCTGGCGACCGTCGCCCAGGCAGGGCAGCGAGTCGATGCCTTGCTTGATCAGCGCGGCCGGGGGCGCCATGTTGACCACTTCGGCACTGCCCGGGTAACCCACGGTACCGGCGCCGCGGATCACCAGGATGCAACGCTCGTCGATGTCCAGCGACGGGTCGTCGATGCGCGCGTGGTAGTCCTCCGGCCCTTCGAACACGATGGCCCTGGCCTCGAAGCTGTTTTCCTTGCCGGGCTCGGCCAGGTAGGTCTTGCGGAAGGCCTCGCCGACCACCGACATCTTCATGATCGCGCTGTCGAAGAAGTTGCCGCTGAGCACGATGAACCCGGCATTGTGCTTGAGCGGCGCGTCGAACGGCAGGATCACCTCGCGGTTGCTGGTGACCGTGTCGCTGACCACCTCGCCGATGGTCTTGCCGCTGACCGTGGCACAGGCCTCGTGCAGGCGGCCGGCCTTGCGCAGTTCATGCATCACCGCCGGCACACCGCCAGCGCGGTGGAAGCCTTCGCCCAGGTACTTGCCGGCCGGCATGCAGTTGACCAGTAGCGGTACGTCTTCGCCGATGCGCTGCCAGTCGTCCAGCGACAGCTCGATGCCCATGTGCCGGGCGATGGCGATCAGGTGCGGCGGGCAGTTGCTCGAGGCGCCCAGTGCCGAGGCCACGGCAATGGCGTTTTCGAAGGCCTCGCGGGTCATGATCGAGGACGGGCGTACGTCTTGCAGCACCAGTTCGCAGATGCGCCTGCCGGTCGCATAGGCCATCTGCCCACGTTCGCGGTAGGGCGCGGGGATGCTGGCGCAGCCTGGCAGCGACATGCCCAGGGCTTCGGCCAGGGCGTTCATCGACAGTGCCGTGCCCATGGTGTTGCAGTGGCCCACCGAAGGCGAGGCGGCGGTGGTCATTTCCATGAAGCCTTCGTAGTTAATTTCACCCGCGGCCATCAGGTTGCGGGCGTGCCACAGCACCGTGCCCGAGCCAATCAGCTGGCCTTTGTGATGGCCGTCGAGCATGGGCCCACCCGACAGTACGATGGCCGGCAGGTCGGTGGTGGCTGCGGCCATCAGGCAGGCCGGGGTGGTCTTGTCGCAGCCGGTGGTCAGCACTACGCCGTCCAGTGGGTAACCGTGGAGGATTTCCACCAGGCCCAGGTAAGCCAGGTTGCGGTCCAGGGCCGCCGTTGGCCGGCGGCTCTGTTCGGCGATCGGGTGCACCGGGAACTCCATCGGAATGCCCCCGGCATCACGTATGCCGGCCTTGACCCGCTGGGCCAGTTCGATGTGGTGGCGGTTGCAGGGGGTAAGGTCGCTGCCGGTCTGGGCAATGCCGATGATCGGCCGGCCCGACTGCAGTTCGTCGCGGGTCAGGCCGTAGTTCATGTAACGCTCGACGTACAGCGCGGTCATGTCGGCGTGGCTCGGGTCGTCGAACCATTGCTGGCTGCGCAGCGGGCGTTTCGGGGTATCGGTCATTTCAGGCTCTCTTTTTTATTTTAGCGATGCAGCAGGCCGCGTGCGGCCAGGTTGTGCATCAGGGCGCGAAGGCCGAAGGTCCACGGCGCTGCCTGGTCGCTGGTCGTGACCCGGTTGTGCAACTGGCCGAGCAGGGGGCTGGCGATGCGTACCCGGTCACCCAGTTTGTGGGTGAACCCCGCGCCCGGCTGATCGCGATCTTCAATAGGGGCGAAGAGCGTACCAAGGAACAGCAGGAAGCCGTCGGGGTATTGATGGTTGGCGTTGAGGGTCTGGCGCACCAGGTCTTCAGGGTCGCGGCTGATCTGGTCCATCGAGCTGCTGCCGACCAGGCGGTAACCGTCGTTACCTTGGACTTCCAGGTCAACCACGCAGCGGCGCACAGCGTCCAGGTCGAAGGTGTCGTCGAACAGGCGGATGAACGGGCCGACGGCGCACGAGGCGTTGTTGTCCTTGGCCTTGCTCAGCAACAGCGCGCTGCGGCCTTCGAAATCACGCAGGTTGACGTCGTTGCCCAGCGTTGCCCCGTGAATGCGCCCGTGGCTGTCGACCGCCAGCACCACCTCGGGTTCGGGGTTGTTCCATGCCGAGCCGGGGTGCACGCCGATCGCGCTGCCGCTGCCAACCGCCGCCAGCACCGGGGCCTTGGTGAACACTTCGGCATCCGGGCCGATGCCCACTTCCAGGTACTGCGACCACATGCCTTGTTCGATCAGCAGCGCCTTCAAGGCCATGGCCTGTTGTGAGCCAGGGCGCACCGCGCGCAGGTTGTCGCCGATCACCGAATGCACGGTGGCGCGTACTGCTTCGGCCTTGCTGGCGTCACCGGCGGCCTGCTCTTCGATCACCCGCTCGATCATGCTGGCGGCGAAGGTCACGCCGGCCGCCTTGATCACTTGCAGGTCGACCGGGGCAAGTAGGTAAGGCTGGTTGGCGTCGAACGCCTCGCCGCTATTGGCCAGCAACGCTTCCAGGCTGCCCAGGAAGCGGCCCGGGGTGCTGCGCACGGCCTGCAATGGGTCTTCGCTTTCCAGCAGCTGGCTGAGGGTGGCGAAGCGTTCGGACAGGTCGAAAACACCGTCGGGGCGCAAGGTGATCGGGGAGGGGCCGCCAGGTTCGCCCGGGGTCCAGGCGCGGCCGATCAGGGTGCCGGTCAGGCCGTCCGCAGGCAGGGTGTTGGCGGGGGTGAGGGTCATCGGCATGGCATCGCAATCTCTCGGAACGTGAGAGCTGCACGCTAGGCAAGCGGCGCGATAAACTCCAATGGCTTAATCTCACTATTCAATAACAAGCGGTTATCGCAGCGACAGGGGCTTGCATGTCGGACCTTTCCTTTTCCCACGTTTGCAACTGGCTCAAGTTCCGCCATCTGTTGCTGATCGAGACCCTCGGGCGCACGCACAACATGCACGTCGCGGCGCAGCAGATGAACCTGACCCAGCCGGCAATCAGCAAGATGCTCAAGGAAATCGAGCACCTGCTCGGTTTTGCCCTGTTCGAGCGCTTGCCGCGCAGCATGCCGCCCACCGCGCTCGGCGAGCAGGTGCTGCGCTATGCCCAGGTGGCCTTGAACGATGCGCGCAATTTCGTCGACCAGATCGACAGCTTGCGCCAGGGTGGGCACGGGCACCTGAAGGTGGGCGGCATCTTTGCCGCCACAGCCGTGGCGCTGCCGGATGCCATCGTCGAGATCAAGCAGCGCAAGCCATTGCTGTCGATCGAGGTGGTGGAGCAGACCAGCGATCACCTGATGGCCATGCTTGAAGACAAACACTTGCACTTGGCCGTGGCGCGCTTTACCGACGTGTCCCAGCAGCAGCGCTTCGACTTCCAGCCGCTGGCGCCGGAACCGTTCTGCTTCGTGGTCAACGATCAGCACCCGTTGAGCGGTGCTGGCCCGGTGACCCTGCCGCAACTGCTGGAGTGGCCTTGGATTCTCTACCCCAAAGGCACACCCATCCGTGGGCGCATGGAGCGCGCGTTCGCCGAGGCGGGCGTAGCTGTGCCGCGCAATACCATCGATACCATTTCCATGCAGACCTTCCTCAAGGTGCTGCTGGGCGGGCCGATGATCGGCATGCTGCCCCAGGCGATGGTCGAACCGCACCTGGCCAGCGGGGTACTGGTCAACCTCGACACGCCGCTGCACCTGGCGCCCCAGGACTACGGCATCCTTACCCGCAAGGGCGAGCCGTTGAACGGGGCGGCGCTGGAGTTCGCTGAAATCCTCCTGGCCCATGCGGGCCGAGGGGAAGGGGAGCGATAACGCGGCGTTATCGGATGATCGATAAATGCCATTGGGAAAGCATCGCAGGGCCGCCTAGATTAGCCCCCCATGTCTTTCGCAATGCCGAGGAATCATCCATGACGTCCCACGCAGGCCAGCAATTCATCGGCGGGGTTCGCCGCGCCACCGGTCAGGCGGCCTTGTACAGTGTCGATGCGCACAGCGGGCAGCCACTGCCAGGCGCGTTCCACCAAGCCAGCGACGAGGAGGTCGATGCCGCCGCCCAGGCCGCTGCTGCGGCCTATCCCGTGTACCGGGCCTTGCCCGCCGCTCGCCGTGCCGAGTTTCTCGACGCAATCGCCGAGGCACTCGATGCCTTGGGTGAAGACTTCATTGATACCGTATGCCGCGAAACAGCCTTGCCGCCAGCCCGTATCCACGGCGAACGGGCGCGTACCAGCGGCCAGTTGAGGCTGTTCGCCACGGTGTTGCGCCGCGGTGATTTTGCCGGCGCGCGCATCGACCGTGCGCAGCCTCAGCGCACCCCGCTGCCGCGCCTGGACATCCGCCAGTGCCGCATGGGGCTGGGGCCGGTCGCGGTGTTCGGTGCCAGCAACTTCCCCTTGGCGTTTTCCACGGCCGGTGGCGACACCGCCGCGGCGCTGGCCGCCGGCTGCCCGGTGGTGTTCAAGGCCCACAGCGGCCACATGGCCACGGCGCAGTGGGTGGCCGAGGCTATCGTCGCCGCCGCCGAGCGTTGTGCGATGCCGGCGGGGGTCTTCAACATGATCTACGGTGGCCGGGTCGGCGAGGCGCTGGTCAAGCACCCGGCCATCCAGGCCGTGGGCTTCACCGGCTCGCTCAAGGGCGGCCGTGCCCTGTGCGACATGGCGGCGGCGCGGCCGCAGCCGATTCCGGTGTTCGCCGAAATGAGCAGCATCAACCCGGTGCTGGTGCTACCCGGGGCGCTGGCCGCGCGCGGTGAGGCCGTGGCCCGCGAACTGGCGGCATCGGTGGTGCTGGGCTGTGGGCAGTTTTGCACCAACCCTGGCCTGGTGCTGGGGGTACGTTCACCCGCGTTCAGCGCCTTTGTCGAGCAGTTGGCTGCGCAGATGGCAGAGCAGCCGCCGCAGACCATGCTCAATGCCGGCACCCTGGCAAGCTATGCACACGGCGTGGCCACGCTCAAGGCGCATGCCGGCGTGCGACTGCTGGCCGGTGCCGAGCAACAGGGCAACCAGGCCTGGCCGCAGCTGTTCCAGGCTGATGCGCAGTTGTTGCTGGCTGGCGAAGCGCTGCTGCAGGAGGAAATCTTCGGCCCGGCCAGCGTGGTGGTCGAGCTTGCCGACCAGGCCCAGTTGCTGGCTGCGCTGCAGGCGCTGGGCGGGCAGCTGACCGCCACGCTGATCGGCGAGCCAGGCGACTTTGCGCACGCTGCGCCACTGGTGGCGTTGCTGGAACAGAAGGCCGGCCGCGTGCTGGTCAACGGCTACCCGACCGGTGTCGAAGTGTGCGACGCCATGGTCCATGGCGGCCCGTTCCCGGCCACCTCCGACAGCCGTGGCACCTCGGTCGGCACCTTGGCGATCGACCGTTTCCTGCGCCCGGTGTGCTACCAGAATTTCCCTGATGCGTTGCTGCCCGAGGCGCTACGCGATGCCAACCCGCTGGGGCTGCTGCGCCTGATCGATGGCCAGTACAGCCGTGACCCGATTCGCTGATTACCGCTGCTGATAGTCACCCGCCGGCTGCGCATGCACCCGGTGGGCTTCCAATAACAACAATCAGGCATGCACGACATGCCAAGAGGCTTGGCCATGGCTCATCAAACTGTCGCCCCCACCCACGATCAGGCGTTCGAAGACCGCACCTACCGCAAGGTCATCCTGCGTATCCTGCCGATCCTGCTGCTGTGCTACATCGCCGCCTACCTTGACCGGGTCAATATCGGCTTTGCCAAGCTGAGCATGCTCGACGACCTGCAGTTCAGTAACACCGTCTATGCCCTCGGCGCCAGCGTGTTCTTCTGGGGCTACTTCCTGTTCGAGGTGCCCAGCAACCTGCTGCTGCATCGCTATGGCGCACGCTTCTGGATCGCACGGATCATGCTGAGCTGGGCGATCATCTCGATGGCGGTGGCGTTCACCCAGCCGTTGGCCGGGTTCTTCCACATCGAGTCCAGCACCATGTTCTACGTGCTGCGCTTCTTGCTGGGCATCTGCGAGGCCGGGTTCTTCCCCGGCGTGATCCTCTACCTCAACTACTGGTTCCCGACCCATCGACAGAGCCGGGTGATGTCGGGTTTTCTGATGGCGATGCCGGTCAGCCTCACCTTGGGCGGCGTGCTGTCGGGCTGGCTGATGACCCGCCTGGATGGCTGGCATGAAATGGCAGGCTGGCAGTGGATGCTGCTGATCGAAGGCGTGCCTTCGGTGATCATGGCGGTGGTGGTATTCACCTGCCTGTGCGACAACATCGACAAGGCTGGCTGGCTGTCGGAGGCGCAGAAGCAACTGCTCAAGGCCAATCTGCAACAGGAGGCGCACGGCAAGGTCTCGCGCCTGAGCGATGTGTTCTTCAACCCGCGGGTGTGGCTGCTGGTGCTGATCCTGCTGACCTTCAACACTGGCTTCTATGGCCTGGCCTTCTGGATGCCATCGATCATCAAGAGCGCGGGCGTGACCAGCACCCTGGAGATCGGCTTGCTGACCGCCATTCCTTACAGTGTGGCCGTGGTTGCCATGTTCCTGAATGCGCGCCACTCCAACCGCACCGGCGAGCGCCGCTGGCATGCTGCAATTCCTGCATTCATCGGTGGCTGCGGCCTCATCCTCAGCGCCATGTTCGCCCATGACGTCGTGCTGTCGATCCTGTTCCTGACGGTGGCAGCCTCGGGTGTGCTGAGCCTGATGCCGATTTTCTGGACTCTGCCAGGTACGGTGTTGTCCGGTGTCGCGGCGGCGGCGGGCATCGGCATGATCAACGCCATCGGCAACCTGTCGGGCTTCACCGGCTCGATGATCACGGCCACCGCAGAGAGCCTGACCGGTGACATCAACGACGGTACCTACGTATTGGGCGTGTGCCTTTTCGTCAGCGGCCTGCTGATCCTGGCGATACCCGCCGCGATGCTCAAGCGTTCGGGCGCCGAGACGCACGGGCAACTGGAACTGAAGGCGGCCTGAGCAGTGCTGAATCGGGTGCCAGCCAAGGGGCCGCTCACAAGGTCGTAGACTGGCCCATCCGGTTGATCTCGAACACCTTGCTGCGTTGCAGGCACTCGCGCAGGTAGCGCGCCGCCGGGCCAGGCTGGCGCTTGCGATGCCACAACAGGTCCACCCCCACCAGCCAGTCGGTGTGGGGGTAGGCCTCCAGTTGCAACTCCACCAACTGCCCGCTTTCCAGCTCTTGCTGCACCAGTTGGCGCGGCAGGGTTGCCCAGCCAAGCCCACCGCGCACCATCTCCACCAACGCCAGGTAACTCTCCGCCCGCCACAGCTGGCCGGCACGCAGGTATTCGCTGCTGGGCAGTTTGTCGGCATGGGCGAAAAAGGCCAGCCGGCGATGGGCGTTGAGGTCGGCAAAGCTGACCGGGCACTGCCGCGCCAGGGCGAACTCCGGGTGGCAGACGTGGGTCATGATCAGCTTGCCCAGCTGCTGGAAGGCCAGCTCCGGCGGGTAGTGGGGCTGGGCGAAGCTCACCCCGAGGTCCGCCTCGCCGGTCAGGATCATCTCGCTGACATCACCGTGCAGCGGGTGGCGGATCAGCAAGTCCACGAAAGGAAACGCTTCGTCAAAGCCTTTGAAGGGCGCTATCAGCGGGCCATATGGCACCTCGATCGCCAGGGTCAGCGCGGCTTCCACCTGGCCTGCCAGGCTGTCTGCGCTGCCTTCCAGGGCGTAGCAGCGCTCAAGGATTCCCTCGGCGCGCAGCAGCAGTTTATGGCCCGCCGCGGTCAAGGCCGGGATGCGGCTGGAGCGATCGAACAGCTGCACGCCCAGGTCGGTTTCCAGGTTGCTGATGGCAGCACTGACCGTCGACTGCGTACGCCCCAGCCGCCGCGCAGCGGCAGAGAACGAGCCGGCCTGCACGGCGCTGACAAACACCTGCAACTGGTCCAGAGAAAAACGCATTACCTGCTCCTGTCCACGGGTCGATCCATCGATGGTAGCGATGGTTAATCATTTGCTCCATCGGTGATTTCACAGGATTCTCCACTTCGACATCGGCGACAGCTGCCACGCTTCCCTGCGCTGCATGTCACTCCGGGCGCCTTCAACAATAAAAAGAGCCGCACTTCAGGAGATTCACGACATGAGCCAACCTGTTATCCATCCCGTAGACGAAATACTGCCTGCACGGCAGCTGTTCAGCTTTGGTCTGCAGCATGTGCTGGTGATGTATGCCGGTGCCGTCGCCGTGCCACTGATTCTGGGAAGCGCTCTGGGGCTGAGCCAGGCCCAGGTGGTGACGTTGATCAATGCCAACCTGCTGACCTCGGGTGTTGCCACCTTGCTGCAAACCCTCGGGCTGTGGCGCTTCGGCGCGCGCTTGCCGCTGATCCAGGGCTGCTCGTTCATTGCCCTGGCGCCGATGATCATGATCGGCAAGGAATTCGGCCTACCTCACGTGTTCGGGGCGGTGATCGCGGCCGGTGCGCTCACCATTGCCATCGCGCCGCTGTTCAGCCGTCTGCTGCGGTTTTTCCCGCCAGTGGTGATCGGCAGCCTGATCACCGTCATCGGCATTTCGCTGATGCCGGCCGCCGCCATCTGGCTGGGGGGAGGGCAACCAGGCACTGCAGACTTCGGCAAGCCGGCCAACCTGATGCTGGGCGTGGCCACGGTGGCGCTGACGCTGGTGATCCACGCACGTTTTCGTGGCTTTATCGGCAACCTCAGCGTGCTTCTGGGGCTGATTGCCGGCAGCGTGGTGGCCGCGGCCTTTGGCATGACCGACTTCAGCCGGGTAGCCGATGCCGCGTGGTTCGAGCTCAGCGCGCCGATGGCGTTCGGCGTGCCGCAGTTCGCCTTCACCCCGGTGCTGATCATGCTGTTGGCGATGCTGGTGATCATGGCCGAGACCACTGGCAACTGCCTGGCCATTGGCAAGCTGACCGGCAAGCCGACCGATCAGCGCACGTTGGGCAACGCCTTCCGCGCCGATGGCCTGTCGACAATGCTTGGGGGCGTATTCAACAGCTTTCCTTACAACGCCTTCACGCAAAATACCGGCCTGATCGCGCTTTCCGGCGTCAAGAGCCGCTTCGTGGTCGCCGCCTCGGGCGCCATCATGGTGTTGATGGGCCTGTTCCCCAAACTGGGCGCGCTGATCGCCAGTGTGCCGACGCCAGTGCTCGGTGGCTGCGCAATCGTGATGTTCGGCATGACCACGGTGGCGGGCATCCAGGAGCTGGCCCGGGTACGTTTCGAGGGCACCCGCAACGGCCTGGTGGTGGCGGTGTCGGTCAGCATCGGCGTGTTGCCGATGTCTATGCCGGCGCTGTTCGAGCACATCAGCGGCCCGCTGAAGCTGGTGCTGGAAAGCGGGATCTTCCTTGCCGCAGTCAGCGCCATCCTGCTCAACCTGCTGCTCAACCGTGAAGCCGAACCCAGCAGCCAGGACGCCATCGATACCAGCATGGCCAAGTGAGCCTGCATTTTCACGCGCGCCAGCAGGCGCGCTTTCAACTGCCGTTCAAGGAGTAACAGCCATGACTTTCACCCGCTCCGGCGCCGACCTGTCCGAGATGGACCTGGCCCTGCTGCGCGAGTCGATCCGCCTGTCCGAGCAATCGCGCAAGGACGGCCGCCACCCATTCGCTGCCCTCGTGGCCGATGCGCAAGGCCAGATCATCGCCAGCGCCGGCAACAACTCCATGCCCCCGGAGGGCGACCCGACCCAGCATGCCGAGCTGGCCGCAGCGGCTCGCGCGGCCAGGCTCCTGACACCGGAACAACTTGCAGGCTGCACCCTGTACACCAGCGCCGAGCCCTGCTGCATGTGTGCTGGCGCGGTGTATTGGACCGGCATTGGCCGGGTGGTCTATGCGTTGTCGGAGCACGCCCTGCTCGGGCTGACCGGTGCGCACCCGGAAAACCCCACCTTTTCGCTGCCGTGCCGCGAGGTGTTTGCCCGCGGTCAACGCACCGTGCAGGTGCATGGCCCGGTGCTTGAGGAAGAGGCCGCGGTTGCTCACCAGGGCTTCTGGGCATGAACGGTGGCGTCTCGGTGCATGTTGTCGACATTGCCAGCGGGCGTGCCGCGCAAGGGCTGCGCCTGAGCATCGGGTTAGCGGGCGGCGCGCCGATCGCGCAGGGCATCATCGATGCGCGCGGCCAGTGGGCGGGGCTGGCTGAATTGAACGCGCTATTCGGGGTGGGCGTCTATGAAGTGCGTTTGCAGGTGGCCCGGTTTTATCGTGAGATAGGTACGCAGTTGCCCGAAATACCTTTTCTGGATGAACTGGTGTACCGCTTCGGTATCGGCGATGCGCAGGCGCACTATCACTTGCCGTTCAAGCTCACCGCCTGGGGCGTCAGCTGCTTTCGCGGGGGCGCTTGAAGGGGCGTGTGGCCGTGCTTGATAACTAAATCAGCAGCGATTCATCCTCTTTCTGCTGCTACCAAGCGCTGCATGGCTTATCCTTGCGCCACGCAATCAACGTAGAAGCAGTGAATTAACGATGGGTTTTGAACAACTAGCTGAGTTACGTGACCGCCTGCGGTCTGAAAAAGAGCAGCAGGCAAAGGCCGAAAACCCGCGCCCTGCCAAGCGCAAGCCCGCCCCGCAGGCCAAGGCGCGTGAGCAGGACCCGGCGGTGGAAGCCATCTGGCCACTGCAGAAGCATTTCCCGTTGGCCTTCCCGGTCAACCCGGCCCCCAAGGTGCCGCTCAAAGAGGGCATCTTCAAGGATGCCGAGCAACACCTGGAGCTGCTGGGTATCACCGTTGAGCAGCTGAAGCTGGGCATTTCGACCTGGTGTCGGGGCAACCGCTATTGGGCAAGCATGGTGGAAGGTGCGCCGCGCCTGGACTTGAATGGCCAGCCCGCGGGCGTTGTCACCGCCGGCCAGGCGCTATACGCCAAGCAGCAAGCTTCGCGGCAGCGTGGTAAAGGCCGCAAGGACCGCGCGAAGGCAAAAGCGGCTGCCCCGGCCCCGGTCGCCGAAACCGCAGTGGAACAGCCTGCGGACTGAGCCCAGTCGCGCTCGGCCCTGCGCCATTGAGTTTGATGGCGTTGGGGCCTGGGCGTCTGCTGGTTGGCGACCACTTCGCGCACTGAGCAACGGACGCAATCTCAGCCCGTCAGGCTGCCCCCTTGGCCTGCTGCTCCAGGTGCACCTGCAAAGCCGGGTCAAGCTGTAGCGCGCTGGCAAGCTCATCAAGGTAAGCCCGCTCAGCGTCCTGCTGGTCGTCCACCAGCATCACGCTGGCCAGGTACATTTCTGCGGCCATGGCCGGGTCTTTCGCCGACCGCGCCACCTCGGCCGCGTCGAGTGGCTTGCTGACTTCTTCATCCAGCCATTGCTGCAGTTGCGGGTCGCTGGTCTGACGTTTGATTTCCGCGTAGATCAACTGTTCTTCCTGCTCATCGATGCGCCCGTCAGCTTTGGCAGCAGCGATCAGTGCACGCAAGATTGCATGGCTGTGATCCTCGGCCTCGGGGCCGGACAGTTGATCGACCGTACGCACCGCCTGTTGCGGGGCTGCCGCCTGGTTGCGCTGCCAACTTTGGTAGGCCTGGAACGCCATCATGCCCAACGACGCCAGGGCTGCGTAATTGATGCCACCTGCGGCGCGCCCCTGGGAAGAGCCGCCAGCGCTGCTGCCACTACTGCCACCCAACAAGCCGCCTAGCAGACCACCAAGGCCATTGCCGCCGCCCTTGGCGCTACCGCCGCCAAGCAGGCCGCCCAGCAAACCACCCAAACCGTCTTGCGAAGACATGCCGCCGCTGCTTTGTTGCACTTGCGAATTCTGCCCGGCCCGAAGTAGCTGTTCGAGTAAGTCACTGGTGTTCATGGCGCTAACCTCGATCGGTAGTCGTTGCCCAGACAAGCAACGATAGTCCTCTGAAGGCGATGCGCCATGACCGTCTGGCTGACGACCCCTGGCGGAGGTCAAGCGGAAATGGATTGGGTGCCCGCGCAAATCTGCAATAGGATGGACCCTCCTCAGCCAACATTGTGCGATGGCAGCAAGCCCTATCCATGGAACGAAAAGCAAACCTGTCATCCGCGTCTGACTGGGTAATACGCAGCGCCACGCCTGGCAGCGTAGAGCGCATCGAAGCGTGGTTTGGTGGCCACGGCTACGACCCACATCGGCACGATACCTACTCGATAGGCCGCACCCTTGCCGGTGTGCAGAGCTTTCACTACAAGGGGGTGTTGTGCCACGGCGTGCCGGGCAACACCTTGGTGCTGCACCCGGACGAAGTCCATGACGGCATGGCCGGCACGGATATCGGCTTTCGCTACCGGATGGCCTACATCGACCCAGCGCTGATCCAGCACGTGCTCGGCGGCGAACCGTTGCCTTTCATTGCCGGCGGGCTGTCCAGCGACCCGCGCCTCTATCGTGCCAGCGAGGCCTTCGTGCAGGCATTGGATCATCCCCTGGAAACACTGGAGGAGCAGGATGCCGTCTATGACCTGGCCATGGCGCTGCGTGCAGTCGGCGGCAAGCCACGTGGCCGCAAACGCCTGGACTACCGTTCGGCCGAGCGCGCCAGGGAATTCATCATGGAGCACCTTCACCACGGTATCACGCTGGAGATGCTCGAACAGGCCAGCGGGCGTGAGCAGTGGAGCTTGTCACGGGATTTCCGGGCGCTTTACGGCACCAGCCCATACCGGTTTGTCACGCTGCGGCGCCTGGACTGTTTTCGCAGGCTGATCCTGGACGGTTTCACCCTGGTCGATGCCGCCCTCGCTGCAGGCTTTCACGACCAGAGCCACATGACCCGACACTTCACGCGCAGCTACGGCGTGCCGCCCCTGCGCTGGCTGGAACGCCTGCGGCCTGCTCGCTGACTTGCAGGATCGTACAAGAGCAGCGTGCTTTGCGTTCGATAGGCTGATCGCTCTAACTACAGAGGATCTGTCATGGCCGACTTACACGAGCAACGCGCATCGCAACCTGTGAACCTGGCTCAAAAGGCTGCACTGATCGAGCAGCAGTGGAGCCCAAGGGTGGTCGCGGAAATGAACGACTACCAGTTCAAGGTGGTGCGCATCGAAGGGGAATTCATCTGGCACTCGCACCCGGAAACCGACGAAGCGTTTCTGGTGCTTGAAGGCACCTTGCGTATCGACCTGCCAGAGGGCTGCGTGTATGTGCAGCCGGGTGAACTGTATGTCGTGCCACGTGGGGTAGAGCACAGAACAGCGGCACAGGCGGAAACGAAACTGATGATGATCGAGCCGCGAGGCGTTTTGAACACCGGCCATGAAGGTGGGGCGCGCACTGCGGTGAATGACGTCTGGATCTAGGTTGACGTCGCCGGCAACGAGGCGCTATTGGCCAGAGAGCGGGAAGCCAGTCGGTTGGAATCAGAAGGCGCCGCTGCCCGCCGCCTGCCAAGGCAAGGGTGACCTGCCTGTGCTGCAGCAGATGGGCAAGGTTGCCGGCCCACTGGTGGACCAGAGCGGCACCTACACGCGCAACGCGATCATGGTCAAGTCGTCCTGGAAAGTGCTCGATGGCAGCGACAAGCCGGAAGACTTCCACGCCGATCAACGAGCGCAAAGGCCCCTACCTGTTCTACGACGCCCAGGCCAGCGACCGCCCGGTGAACGAGCCACCCGCGCAACCGTGGGATCCGTCGAAGAAGGCCACGCCTTCGCAGATCGTGCGGGAAATTCCGCTCACCGCCGCAACCCACCAGCTCAACGCACAGTGGCAAGGCGCGCTCAAGGGCACGGTGTGGGCAAACTACCAGTTGATCAGCACCCAGTGGCCGACCGACCCTGCCGACAACTGCGAGATACCGTCGCCGACCAACCCGCTGGGCACGCCTGCGCCGAACTTCCTGGCCAACGCCACGCTGGAAACCTACAACCAGGGCACGACGCCCCAGGCTTCGTCCTGTTGCCAAGCGCTGGTGCAGCAGCTCAACAGTGTGCTGACCCGCCAGTTCCGTCTGGGCTTCCTGATCGAGCAGGTGGAGAAAGACTCCGACAATGCGCTGTGCCGGGTGGAGAGGACCACAAAACTCACCGACGGCTTGGGCCTGCCTCGGCCTCAAATCACCTACGAACTGTCGGATTACACCCAGGAGGGCTTCAAGCAGGCGCGCCTGGCCGCCACGCATATCATCACCGAGCTGATGGGCGCCACCGAGCTGACTGACCTGAACCCTAGGCTTGAGCCCGGCTCGCAAACGGTGTTCGAGTACGACGGCCAGAACTACCCGTTCTTCGGCGCTGGTCACCTGATGGGCACCTACCGTATGGGCTCGGACCGCAACAAGTCGGTGGTGGACAAAGACCAGCGCAGCTGGGACCACCCCAACCTGTTCCTGGTCGGTAAGCGCTGTCATACCAACCCCACAGTGCTGCGCTAATGCCGCAGTAATGTGGGGTTGCTCTCGCAGCCATGGTGAATCAGGGTTTCGCAGCAATGGATTTGGCCATTTCCGCCGTTCCAGCCCAACCGCCTTGCGCATAGACCGGTTTGCCCGTCTCGGTGGCGTGCAGGACCGCGAACGTGATGCCCCGGCGAGCGAACTCGGCGTCAGCCGCTTGCATCAAGGCCGAAGCCAGGCCGCGGCGGCGGTAGGCCGGCTGGACGTACACGTTCAACACGTACCCACGCTTGTCCAGGGTCGGGTGCGAGGGATGGGGCGGCCAATCAATGCTCATCAGGCCAATGGCGGCGACCGCTTGCTCGCCATCCAGGAGTTTGAATCCGTAATACCGACCGTCACCAAGCCGCTGCTCCAGCCATGGGCGAAAGTGCTCAGTCATGACGCGCAGTTCTTCAGGATTCCCGCCCGCCTCAAGGAACATTTGCTCGCGATGCGAGCAGATCATTTCTGTGTCAGAGGGCTCAACTGGCCGACACGCGAGCCCCTGAAATCCTGCACATCCTGATACCTCCATCATCGTTTCTCCAGCGCCAGTAGCATCCACTCATGACGATGCAGCCTATGCCACTCCCTACAACCCTCGCAACATCTCCCAGAACGACGCGCCCACCCCCATGATGCTCTCACCGGCAATCATCCCCGCCGCCGCGGTAATCGCAAACCGCTCGGTAACGCTGGGCCAGCGGCAACTGACCAGCCAGGTAATCACTGCCCCAAGCCCCATCATCAGGCTGATCGATGCCGGCAAGATGAACGCCAGCCCCAACGCCGCCGTACTCGGCAGCCAGCGGGCCGTCCGTTGCGGCAGCAGGCTGTCCAGCACGCCCAGCAGTACCCCGACACTGCAACCCGCCACGATCGCCCAGCGCAGCTCAAGCGGCAGAGCTCCCAGCCCCTGCGTAAGCGTCTGCGCCACCGCTTTCCAGGTCGCCACGGCCGGTGCCGGCCACTGCTCGGTGATCAACAAGGCCTGCGGATCGGGAATCAGCACCCTATACACCAGCACGCCGACCACACTACCGATCAAAATCCCGATGCACTGAGCAACCAGCTGCTTGTGCGGCGTAGCGCCAATCGCCAGGCCAACCTTGAAGTCGTTCATCAGGTCGGTGGATTGCCCGGCCGCGCCACCCGCCGTGTTGGCGCTCATCAGGTTGATCGCCACCTGGCCTGGGGCGATAACACCGAAGCTCAGCTGCGACAGCTTGCCAATGGCGCCAATCGGTGCGATGCCAGTGGCGCCGACCACGCGCGCCGCGACTACGGCAAGGCACACCGCCAACGGAATGCTCAGCAGCGCCATCCACCCGTCGATCCCGAACAACAACACCTGCAGGGTCACGACCAGCGCCATGGACAGCAGCAGCCCCGACGCAGGCCATGGGGTAAAGCGCATCCTGGCGCGTGGCGTGCGCTGCTCAGCAGCCGATCGCCGGGGTACCTGAAACAGACGAACCGCCAACGAAGTCAGGGTCGCGCAGACCATCAGGCTCACGCCCGGCCACAACAGCCATTCCACCAGCGCGGCGAACTGTGGCCCGCTGGCGTTCGGGGCCAGCACCACCAGGGCATGCTCGATCAGCCACGGCGCCAATCCACCCCATGCCAGCGCAGCGCCGATCAGCAACGTCAGCCCAACGCGAATGCCGATGATGCTGCCGAAACCGATCAGCATCAGCGAAGGGTCGACCGTGAAGGTCAGGCGTTCGAGCGCCGGCGTGGGTGCCCAGCGCGGTATCGTCCAGACGAACCCGTCGATCCACTTCACCAGTGCTGACAACAACGCGGCGCTGCACAGCACCCTGATCCGTGCCATGGCTTCGCGCCCATGGTTATAGATCTGCTGCAGCGTTTCCAGGGTCGCCATGCCTTCGGGAAACTTCAGGCCATGGTCGTTGAGCAGGGCGGGGCGCAGGTACCAGGCGATCCAGATGCCCAGGAAGCTCACCGAGAACACCCAGGCCATCATCGGCACCGGGTCCAGTTGGTGACCGGTGAGCAGGGTATAGGCGGGGATCGGCGCGACCAACCCGCCCGACACGATGGAGGCCGCGGCCGATGCCACGGTCTGGTTGATGTTGCTTTCGTGCAAGGTCCACGCGGGGCGGTGCTTGCGGCGCCCCGCCAGGCCCTGCCACAGGGCGAAACCGACCAGCAAGGCGATGATCGACATGTTGAATGACCAACCGATCTTCAGCCCTGCGTACACATTCGAGGGCGTGAGCAAGATGCCCAGCACCGTGCCGGTGAACACCGCCCGCAGGCTCAGTTCACGTTCGACGCGAACCGGAGGGAGGGCGGTGGAGGGGGCATGTCCCATGGCAATCCTTTGTCGACGTCGCAAACGCGCTCTGGACAACTGAGCCCTGACAGCCACGAAGGTTCACTGGCCGTGATCCACGCGCCATTGCTCGAAGGCTTGGGTCATCCTTCGCCGGGTTGATTCATCGGCAGGAATCAGGTGCTCGATACGCAGTGACTCGACAGTGATGTCCAGGGGTAGCCCGAAGGTGGTGAAGGTAGAGAGGAAGCTCAACTCGTCATCTGCGGTGCGTACACGTGTCAGCAGCACGGGGCTGGCAGTCGCTGCCTGCAAGGCAATGGCCGGTGGCGGGAGGCTGCACAGGCGCTCGGCGAGCGCAGGGTTGCTGACTGACTCCCTGGCCGCGCGTTGCCACGCGGCAGCACGGATCTCCTGGGCGTTGGCCAGGCGATCACCCAGGCCTCCGGGGCTCAGCAGTGTTTCAAGCAGGTTGAGGCCTGATGATACCTCCTGCGTCACACCCGCCAGCGCCAACAGCAGGCCAGTGCTCACGTTGGCAGCAGTGATATCCCAGTTGCTGTCGATGACGATGGCAGGCGCCGGATTGTTCGCATGCAGAATATGTTCGATGGCTGCGTGCACCACTTCCATGGCGGGTGCATCGAGCGGCGTCGCGGCGTAGCGCGGCGCGTAGCCAGCCGCAAGAAAGACTTCGTTGCAGTGATCCAGTGGGGCCCCAAGGGCCGAAAGTATGGCATGCAAGGTGCTGGGGCTGGCTTGCGCGCGCCCGGTTTCGATGCAGCTGAGGTGGCGCTGTGAAACCCCGGCCATTAGTGCAAGTTCAAGTTGGCTGAGCCCCGCCTGCCGACGCAGGTTGCGCAAATGCTGGCCTGCCGTTGTGGTCGGTGTGGGGGATTTTTGATGGAACAATGGGTAACTCATGCTTCGTCTCTGCCCGTCCTTGCGCTCGGGCTCAATGACCTCAGAGGTCATTGAGCCTCAACAATCCTATCCCTACTGTGCCAGGAAAACATTCCAAGGACAGGATCATGGTACTTCGCTTTTATGCGCTGGCATCGCTGGTGCTCTTTTCGATCTACACCGGCTGGACAATGTCGATTGCCGAACAATCGCTGGTGGCCTTCGGTCGCGAGCTGATTTATCTGGCGGTGAATGGCCTTGATCGGGGGCACCAGGTATGAACGGTGCCTTGAACGTCTACGCGCTGTGCGTGGTTGTGCTGTTCCTCAAGATGTTTGCGGTCTCCTGTTACCAAGGTTGGTTCCGACTGCGACACAGAGCATTCACTAACGCAGAGGACGCCGCCGTTTTCAATCGGGTTGCCCGCGAGTCTGAGCTTGCACAAGTGATTCGGGCGAGCAGGGCCTGGGCAAACGACCTGGAAAACATCCCGGCCTTTTTCGCGCTTGGTGGGTTGGCCATTGCCATGAATGCACCTGCAGCCGTCACAGCAGGGCTGAGCATTCTATTCACCGTCGCCAGGGTCCTGCATACCTTGGCTTACTTGAGTGGGGTTCAGCCATGGCGCACGGTTTTCTATGGGGTTGGGTTACTTTGCCTCTTGGGGTTCTGCGGGTCGCTCACAGTGACGATGTTGGTGCGCTAGAAGGCCGAGGCAGGGCCCTGGCGCCAAAGCGCCGCTCACCTTTCCGGCGCATCATACCCCGGGCGCCTGAAGGCATATTCGTTGTTGCAGACAATCAGTCATAATCGGCTATTGAATCAGGACTGAAACGCCATGAATCCTTACCTACAAGAAGTCATCGACCTGCACGTACTGATCGAGGCGCTCTTCGCCAGAGGGGAGGGCCAGGTTGAAGCCATGATCGAGCGCTTCACGCCAGACTTCTCCATGATCACGCCGACTGGCCTGCAGGTATGCCTGCAAGATGTATCCACCCTGTTCGCCAAGCGTGCCGGTAGCCAGCCAGGGTTGACCATCGAGCTCACCGGGTTGGAAACCTTGGCGCAAGGGCCGGACGGCGCAGTGGTCCGCTATCAGGAGACACATCGGCAGCCCGGCCAGGACACTAAGACACGGCTCTCGACGGCACTGTTCAGCCTTCAGGGCGATCGCGTTCTGTGGCGCCATCTCCATGAAACCTGGGCGGCGTGATTTTCCGCTAGGGCCTCAGCCAAGTCGCTGGCAGAGGTACGCCTGGGTCTGATAGGGAAACGCGATGCTTTCCTGGCCGCGCAGCGCAGGGTGCGTCTGGATCAGTTCGCGCAGTTGCCGGGTTACCTCGGCCTTGTCCGCAGGCGGCAGGCTGGCGATGAAGCTGACAGACAGAATACGGTCCATGATCACCGTTTCGGCATTGCCGAGGTGAGTGTGTGCGAAGCAGGTCAGTTCAGGCGCCGAGAAGCCTGAGCCGTCGAACGCAGCGCGCCATTGGCCGGTATGAAAGCGCGGTGTATCACCCTCGTAAGGGGTGATGATCCGGGTAATCGCCGCCACCCAATCGACCGATTCGTCCCGTACGTTCCACACAAGCCCCAGGCGCCCGCCAGGTGTGAGCACCCGATGGATCTCCGCCAGTGCCTGGGCGTCCGCGAACCAGTGGAACGCCTGGGCACACAGCACCACGTCGGCGCTGGCAGCGGGCAACGGTATGGCCTGGGCTGTTCCGGCAAGCACCTCGATGCCGGGTACACATTTGGCGAACTGCTGGCGCATCGCATCGACGGGCTCGACGGCCGTCAGGCGGTCCGTCAGCGGCAGCAGCAAACGGGTGAACTTGCCGGTGCCAGCGCCAAGATCGACCACACGCGTCTGCCCGTTGATCATCAGCCTCTGCTGCAGCCAGCTGGACAGGGCCTCGGGGTAGGTTGGCCGGCCTTGGGTGTAGGTGTGGGCCTGGCGGGAGTAGCCGGTCTGGGCGGCGTCATGGACGGGAGGCATGTGGCTGGCTCCTGATAGGGCGGGCGATGGGCTGATTATAGAAACGGTGCGGTGGCGTGAAGATGAAGAAGCAGGTCAGCAGCGGGCGGAGCAGGGTGCTGGTGAGCGTTGCGATCTTATGGCAGTACCCACGCTGTTCGGATAAGGTTTGGCGTCTGAAATGGAACGTCACCAGAAGGCACCAGGGTCATGGATAACTCTTTTGATATGTACGCGCGCTTGCACAACCGTCGATTCACCGTCGCCAGCAACAGCCAGGGCTTATCGGGTAGCGGCACGGTGTTCCGTTATTTTGTCGACGGCGAGGCCATTACCAGTACCTATCAGGGCGGCCGCATCCGCGTGGGCAATCAAGTGGGGCGGGTGACGGGCGGTAACACCTTCGAACTGCTTTTCCAGTGCATCACCACTGAGGGCGAGCTGCTTGCCGGCTGGTCGCGCGGCGAGGTGGGCCGGGACCCGAGCGGGCGTACAACGCTGCGCTTTGTCTGGGGCTGGTTGTCCGGTGCAGAGGGTGGCGGGGAATCCAGTTATGTCGAGCTGGTCGACTAGCAGTCGATGGAGAAACTGAGATGACCAGCGAGGCGTTTGCCCCTTTCCAGATGCTTGCCGCCGAACTGCTGAAATGCCTGCCGGCGAGCCAGCAAGATGGCTCCCACGACCAGTCTCACATCCATCGCGTGTGGGTCAATGTACAGCGGATCCAGCGGGTGGAAGGCGGTGATCTGCAAGTGCTGCTCGCCGCGACTGTGCTGCATGACTGTGTCGCGATAGAAAAGAACTCGCCACTGCGTGGGCAGGCGTCGACGCTGTCCGCAGACAAGGCCGCGTCGATCCTGGCTGGCCTGGGCTGGCCCTCTGAGCGTATTGAGCAAGCGGCACATGCCGTCAAGACCCACAGTTACTCGGCCGGTTTCGAACCTCAGACGCTTGAGGCCAGGATCCTTCAGGACAGTGATCGGCTGGACGCTTTAGGTGCGGTGGGCATTGCCAGGTGCTTTTACACGGCAGGGCGAATGGGGGCGGCGCTTCACGACTTCGAGAACCCCGTTGCGCAGGGCAGGGACTACCGGGATACGGCGTATGCGATCGAGCATTTTCACACCAAGCTGCTGAAACTTGCCTCAGGCTTCCAAACTAGCGAAGGGGCTCGGCTGGCTACTGAGCGCCATGCGCGGCTTGAGGCATTTCTTGCAGATTTCATGGATGAGGTTGGCGCGAGCTAGGCGATAGAGCCCTGCGTTGGCGCGCAACGCTTTGGGCCCCCGTCGTTTTTTTTTGTTATAACGCCCACCCCTTGAACGGGTTGAGCCTTCGCCCTGGATACCACATCACCACCGTGATTGGGTGATGCGTTCACCATTCGATCGTTCGCCCATCCCACGCCCAGAACCCTCCACTATCCGTGGGCCCCAAACGCCCCACCTGCTCGATGACACACTGCGCCGCGAAGGCCGGGTCAAACAGCTTCCCCGCTGGCACATTCCCTTGAAACGGCCGCGACAGCTGCGTGTCAGTGGTCCCGGGATGTAGCGCCATCACGGAGGCTGCCGGGTTCAGGCGCCTCAGCTCGATACTGGCGGTGCGCAGCAACTGATTGAGCGCCGCCTTGCTGGCCCGATAGCTGTACCAACCCCCCAGGCGGTTGTCGCCGATCGATCCCACTCTGGCTGACAGCGCCGCAAAGGTGGCGGGCTCCTTGCGCAACAACGGCAACAGATGCTTGAGCAGCAGTATTGGCCCGAAGGCATTGGTCGCGAAGCTTGCCTGCAGGCCGGCCAGGTCCAGCTGTGCCAGTGATTTCTCTGCCTTGGCGCCGTCCTGATGGAGGATGCCCAAGGTGCTGATGACCAGGTGAAGGTGATCGCACGTTTGTGCAAGCCCTGCCGCCAATGCTGCGAGCGCTTGCTCATCACGCGCGTCGCAATCCATCAGTACCAGGCGCTCAGCGTGATGCCTGGCGAGTAGCGCGAGGTCGTCATTGCCGCTGGCGTTGCGTGCAACGCCCCAGACCATGGCCACATCATCGCGAGCGAGCAATGCCGTACACAATGCCAGGCCGATGCCCCGGCTTGCGCCGCCTATCAGGACTTTGGCCTTGCCATTCAGGCCGGGTATCAGGCTCATGCAGTGCCTCCTGGGGCTGTAGGTGGACTCAGTGACAGTCTGGCATTGAACTCGTCCTGTGACGCGCTACGCTTTGTGCAGGAATCTTTTCTTTTGCCAGATCTCCGCCCGTCAATGGAGTGAGCAGATGATTCGCAAAGCCCTACTTGTGATTGTCAGCGTTGTCCTTCTGGAGGCCTGTGGCGATGACTCCTCCCACTACGCGGTGTCCGATGAACACTGCCAGCCCGATCGTCTGAAGACGCTCCCCAACAATCCCAACCGGGACACGCTGGTCGAAAAATGCATGCCTCGACAATCCCAATGAGACCGCAAAGCGGCCCCAATACCCTCAAGATGCTCAAGCGCCTTTCAGCATTGATACCGGGCTGCCATCGGCTGTGGGTAACCCTTCTAGAAATGCCCTGACTTCCCGTTTCCCGCGCAAATGCAACACCGGCACATGCGGCCCGACCTTCTGGCGAACAGCTTCGATGCCTTGCCGATAGCCACGGACGAACGTCCACACGAACTTGAGAAACTCAAGGTCGAGGTGTTCGTCACAGCCATTGGCGCCTGCTTCACAACCAGCCTCGGCCTGACCGTCAAACCGGCGATTCTATCGATGTGCTCTCAGGCCTACAAATGCTCATGCCTCTCCGGATATTCGGTCTTCAGGTGTTACCTGCGTTCACTATTGCCGGCTTTGCCGGTTGCGGTGTGCGCACTTTGTTCGCTATTCCAAACGGCACATGGACCATCGGCAGGTCCCCCGCCGCCGAGAACAAGTGACTGCGCTGGTCATCGAAGAACATGTGCGGCTTGAGAATCTGCAACACCCGGTCCTTCTCCATCCCGCCAAGGAAGAACGACTCATCCGGCGAAACCCCCCAGTTCTTCAGCGTCGTCACCACCCGCTCATGGGCCGGCGCGTTGCGCGCCGTGACGATCGCGATGCGCAGGATGCGCTTGTACGCCGGGTCTTGCGCCAACTTGCGGTCTTCCAGCTTGCGAATCAGCGACAGCTTGCGATACAGGTCCGCCAGCGGCCCCGGCTGGTGCGGGATCGCCTTGCGGTCCCGTTCATGGGCCTGGAACTCATCCAGATTCAGGCGCTGCTTGTACACGCTTTCCGCCTCGTCATCGGCAATCACACCATCGAAGTCGAAGGCCACCCGCAACTCGGTGTCGATCTCGTCATCGTAGATCTTCGTCGGCAGCACCAGGCCTGCCGGGTAGTCGGCATCGATGGCCCGCTGCACATCGCCTTCATGGGCGCTGAGGAACAGCGAGGCATTGAAAGCAGGGATGTATTCGTACGGCGAACGGCCGGACATGAACGCGGCGCGGGTGATGTCCAGGTCGTAATGATTGATCGAGCGGAACACCCGCAGCCCGGTTTCCGGCGAGTTGCGCGAGAGCAGCACCACTTCTACCGGCAGTTGCTCGGGGAAGGCCTTGTTGATGCTCAGGAAGCGGCGGATGAACGGGAAGGCCACGCCCTTGGGGAAGGGCACGTCGAGGTTTTCTTCCTGATGCAGGCGATAGGCTTCGACACCTTCGCTCTGGTAGATGTTGTCGGAGACGGTCAGGTCGAACAGGGCGCTGGAGGCGACGCCGACGACGAGTTTCTGCTCGATGGGGTAGGGCATGGCTGGATTCCTGAGCCGGTGTCGATCAATGTACGGTAAATAGCCAGGCAGGCCAAACCTCAGGAGACCGCCAGGCGCCATGCTGGATGCCAACCGGCGCCGCTGTTGGCGATGAAAGCATTGATCGAGGGCGCATGAAGGGTATATCCGCAACGGGAACGTAAGATGGCCAATACCAACAAGTTCAAACGCTTTCGCCTCCCCATTCTGCAGGGCCTGCTGCCGTTGAACGCGAAGCAGATTCCCGCGGAGGTGGTCGCAGGCCTCACCCTGGCCGCACTCGCCATTCCAGAGGTGATGGGGTACACCAAGATTTCCGGCACCCCCGTCGTCACCGGACTCTACACCATGTTGGTGCCCATGGTGCTGTTCGCCCTCTTTGGTTCATCGCGCCACCTGGTGGTGGGCGCCGACTCGGCGACCGCTGCCATTCTGTCGGCAGCATTGGTCGGGGTCGCTGCAACCGGGTCTGATGAATACCTGGCGCTTGCCCAACTGCTTGCCCTGATGGCTGCCGGCCTGCTGCTGCTGGCCCGGCTGGTGCGCCTGGGCTTCATGGCAGACTTTCTGTCACGCACCGTGCTCGTCGGCTTTCTCACCGGCGTCGGGCTCCAGGTCGCCCTCGGCCAGCTGGATGGCATGCTGGGCCTGCCAGCAGCAGGTCATGGCGTGCCTGGCAAACTCTGGTCGACGCTGCAGCGGCTGGACCAGCTCAATTGGCATGCCGTCGCCGTGGCAGCGCTGGTGTTGATCGTGATCCTCGGAAGCCGCAAACGCTCGCGCAAGATACCCGGGGCGCTGATCGCCGTGGTGGGTGCCATTGCGCTCAGCTGGATGTTCGACTTCGGCGCTTACATGCAGGTGCTTGGCCCCGTGCCCAGCGGGCTTCCGCACATCGGCTTGCCCAAGTTGCAGTGGAGCCTGGACCTGCTCGGCCAATTGCTGCCGACGGCGTTTGCCATGTTCGTGGTGATACTGGCCCAGAGCGCGGCGACCTCGCGGGCCTACGCCTGCCGCTACAACGAGACGTTCAGTGAAAACACCGACCTGGTCGGCTTGTCGATTGCCAATGTCGGTGCCGCGCTGTCGGGCACCTTCGTGGTCAACGGCAGCCCCACCAAGACGCAGATGGTCGATAGCGCCGGTGGGCGCAGCCAACTGTCGTTGCTGGTGACTGCACTGGTCGTGCTGTTGGTGCTGCTGTTCCTCACCGCACCGCTTGCCTATCTGCCGGAGTCCGTGCTGGCTGCGGTGGTGTTCATGATCGGCATCGAACTGACCGACTTCAAGCACCTGAAGAACATCTACAGGGAGCGCCGCAATGAGTTCTGGGTCGCCCTGATAACCCTCGTTACCGTGGTGCTGGCGGGGGTGAAGGAGGGCATCATCCTGGCCATGCTGCTGTCCATCATTGACCACCTGCGCCGGGGCTATCACCCGAAGAACGTGCTGCTGGCCACTGCCGAGTCCGGGAAGCTGCAGCCGGTCGTGCTGTCCAGTGGCGCCCAGGCCAGGCCGGGGTTGCTCATCTATCGCTTCACCCACAGCATCTACTACGCCAATACCCGCCAGTTGAGTGAAGAAGTCACGCAATTGGTACAGCAGGCAACGCCCGGTTTGCGCTGGTTCTGTATCGACTGTTCGGCGATCGATGATGTCGATTATTCAGCTGCGGAAACCATCCGCAGCCTGGCAGCCACGTTGAAGGCCCAAGGGGTGCGCCTGGTGCTGGTCAATGTCATGTCGGATGTTGCAGACCACTCCCGTTACTACATCAAGCAACTGCTGGGTGAGCAGGCGATCTTCCCGCAGCTGGATGATCTGCTGGCCGCCTACGAGCGGGCTACATCACCTTGACCGTCAATTCTGCCGGCCTCAAAAGCTGTTGGCGAAATCGAAACGGAAAGCGATTAGCATCAATATGCAATCATTGGCTTGGTGCTCAAGATCTTCATCATCGACCCCATCTATCAACCCATCCACTCTATCAATTTGACTGCGACATTCTGCCTCAGTAACGTGCGCGGCTGTTCGTTGTAGCCCCAGAGACCACCCGTTTTGCCTTCCCCCTGAACCACCTCCGCATTCTCCCGCAACCCGTAAATTCCTGACTTCCGGCATGCCCCTGGGCATGGCTGTCGTCCCTGCGTTCGAGTTTCTGAAATGTCTGTCAATGCCCCCTCCCGGATCACCGAGCTCGTCATCGAAGCCGGTGCCAAGAAAGCCCAATTGCCTACCCGCGCGTTGCTCATCCTCGGCTTCCTCGCCGGCGGCTTCATCTCGATGGGCTTCATCCTTGCCATCCATGTCAGCGCGATGATCCCCGGGCAATGGGCTTCGCTGGGCAACCTGCTGGGCGCCGCAGTGTTTCCGATTGGCCTGATCCTGGTAATCCTGGCCGGGGGCGAGCTGCTCACTGGCAACATGATGAGCCTGCCGCTGGCCATGTTCGCCGGGCGCATTCGCCTGGCCGCAGTGGCGCGCAACTGGCTGCTGGTGACGTTGGCCAACCTGCTGGGTGCGCTGTTTGTGGCGTACTTCTTCGGCCACCTGCTCGGCCTGACCGAGGGCGCCTACCTGGACAAGACCGTGGCCGCCGCAACCAGCAAGGCCAGCGCCGACTTCGTGCATGCCTTCGTCTCCGGTATCGGCTGCAACTGGCTGGTGTGCCTGGCGGTGTGGCTGGCCTTTGCCAGCCGTGAGATGAGCGGCAAGATCCTCGGCATCTGGTTCCCGATCATGGCCTTCGTCGCCATCGGCTTCCAGCACGTGGTGGCCAACATGTTCCTGATCCCGGCCGCGATCTTTGCCGGTTACCTGAGCTGGGGTGCGCTGGTCGAGAACCTGGTGGCGGTGTTCCTCGGCAATGCAGTAGGCGGGGCGATCTTCGTCGGCCTGGCATACTACGTGTCGTTCGGCGCTGCGCCCCAGGAGCAGGTAGCGGCGCCGTAAGCGCCTTTATTTCGCCGGGAAGGAGGGGTAGCATTGGCGCCTCCTTCCTTTCCGGCTGTTCTGCCGTGCACCGCCCAGGCGTTGATTCGCGAAGCGGGCATACATGATGCCGACATGAGTACGGTCGCCTTGCCAAGGCGCACCGAAAATCCGTCATCAAAAATTATCAGGATGATTCCATGATCATTCGCCAAGCGCTCGCTGCCGATCACCCTCGGCTGCTCGACATCTGGCTGCGCGCCGTGCGCGCAACGCATCAATTTCTGCAGGCGTCCGACATCGACGCGCTGCTGCCCCAACTGCGCGATGTCTACCTGCATGCCGTCGAGCTATGGGTGGCTGTTGACACTGAAGACAAGCCGCTGGGCTTTATCGGGCTCAACGAGAACCACGTGGAAATGCTGTTTATCGATCCTGACCTGCGTGGCCAGGGTATTGGCCCTGAACTGTTGGATTTCTGCCGCCGCTCACGCGATACCCTCAGTGTCGATGTGAACGAGCAGAATCCGCAGGCAGTGGGTTTTTACCTCCACTACGGCTTCGTGCAGACCGGGCGTTCGCCGCTGGACGGCGAAGGCCGGCCTTTCCCTTTGTTGCATATGGCTTTGCCTGACAAGGCGTAAGCAATAACGCTCAATCCTCCAGATCAGCGCCGCACTGTCAGCGCCTGAGGGTTGACAACGTTCTTCGCGATGCCTTGGGCAAACGCCACCACGTTGTCGAAGGCATCGCCGAAGTACAGCTCGTAGCCGTTCTTTTCCACATAGCCCAAGTGCGGCGTGCTCAGCACCCGCGGGTGTGAGAGCAGGGGGTGGTTCGGCTCGAGTACCGGCTCCTGTTCGAATACGTCCACGGCGGCGAAGCCCGGTCTGCCGGCGTCGAGCGCCTGCAGCAGGGCCCCGGGTGCAATCAGCTCGGCTCGGCTGACATTCACCAGCAGGCTATCGGGCTTCATCCGCGACAGGTCGTTGAAGGTCACCCTATGGCGCGTTGTCCCTGACAGCCGCAGGTTCAGGCTGACGATATCCGCCTCGGCAAAGAATGCCTCGCGTGATGTCGCCGCCCGATGCCCATCCGCCTCGGCCGCCGCCCGGCTGCCTTCGCTGCCCCACACCAGCACGGGCATGTCGAACGCCTGGGCATAGCGCGCCAGGCGCTGGCCGATCTTGCCGTAGCCCCAGATCCCGAGCACCTGGCCGGCTACCGCCTGGCCCAGGTTGACCTGCCACTGGCCCAGCTTGAACGCTTCGATCGCCGGTACCAGCTGGCGCCGGGCGTTGAGGATCAGCGTCCAGGCAAGCTCCGCCGGAGCCACTGGCGAGCCACGGCCTTCGCTCACGACGATGCCGCGGGTGGTGCAGGCCTCAAGGTCGAGGTGGCCAGCGACCTTGCCGGTCTGGCTGATCAGCTTGAGGTTCGGCAGCCGGTCGAGCAGCGCGGCATCGATGCGCGTGCGTTCGCGGGTGAGGACCAGGGCGTCGGCGTCGGCGAAGCGGGTGGCCAGTTCGTCCAGCGAGGCCGGCTCTTTCTCGTGAAACACTGTCACTTCATGCCCGGCCAGGCGTTTGAAGCAGTCGAGTGAGCGGATCACGTTCTGATAGTCGTCGGGAATGGCAATGCGCATGGTGGTTCCCCTTGGTGGTTCAGAAGCTCGGTTTCGTCGATTTCGACTGATCGGATAATCAGGCCGGCAGCAACGGCCAGCTCTGATGATGCTCCACCAGAAAATCCACAAACACCCGCACCCGCGCCGGCATCGCCGGCCCGCCCACGAACACCGCATGTAACGGCTCGCGGTCGCCCGGGTTAAAGTCCTCCAGCAGCGCCAGCAGTTTACCGTTTTTCAGCTCATCGACTACGGTGAACGTCCCGATCCGCGCAATCCCCGCCCCTAGCCTGGCCAATTGCGCCAGCGCCTCGCCACTGCTGCATTCGATGTTTCCCGTTATCTTGAGTGAAAATTCCTCACCCGCCCGACGAAACGGCCAGTCAGGTGCTGCCCGCCGGAAGTTGAAGCGCAGGCAGTTGTGCTGCGCCAGGTCTTCCGGCACCTGCGGCGTACCACAGCGTGCCAGGTACTCGGGCGAAGCCACCACCACCTGGCCGGTATGGCCGATGCACCGTGCGCTCAGCGAGCTGTCTGGCAGTGGGCCAAAGCGCAGCGCCACATCGGCTTGGCCGCCATGGATATCGGCGATTTCGTCACTCAGCGTCAGGTCCACCACCACCTGCGGGTAACGCGCGCTGAACGCGGTCAGCAACGGCACCACCGTCAGTCGCCCATGCCCCAGCGCCGCGCTGACCCGCAACCGCCCGCGCGGCACGCCTTGGTCAGTGATCGCCTCTTCGACTTCGAGCAGGTCCGCGAGGATGCGCCGCGCCCCGCGCAGGTACGCCTCGCCCTCGGTGGTGAGAGTGATCGCCCGGGTGGTGCGCAGCAGCAGGCGCGTGCCCAGGCGCTGCTCGGCGCGGGCAATGATGCGGCTCACCGCCGAGGGCGTCAGGCCCAGCATGCGCGCGGCGGCGGACAAGCTGCCTTCATCCACTACCCTGGCGAACACCTCCATCTCCCCGGAACGCCCGTGGTAGTCCATCTGTGCCTCCAGCGCAAAGGTGATTGCCGGAAAACCGGTCTAGTGCATTCAAAAGCGGGATCGTAGCATTCCCGTCATAGATAAGGAGCCTTGTATGCGTATCAATCCCCCTCTCGTGGCACTCGCCATCGGTGCCTTCGGCATCGGTGTCACCGAGTTCGCCCCCATGGGCATGCTGCCCAGCATCGCCGCCGACCTCGGCGTGTCCATCCCTGCCGCCGGGCTGTTGGTCAGCGCCTACGCGGTCGGCGTACTGCTCGGCGCGCCACTGATGACCCTGGCCACCGGCAAGATCCCGCGGCGCTACCTGCTGATCGGCCTGATGGCGATCTTCACCCTGGGCAACGTGATGTCGGCGATGGCCACCGATTATCAAAGCCTGATGGTCGCACGCGTCGTCACCTCGCTTAACCATGGTGCGTTCTTTGGCGTCGGCTCGGTGGTCGCGGCCAGCGTGGTTCCGCCCGAGAAGCGGGCAGGCGCGGTGGCGGCAATGTTCATGGGGCTGACCCTGGCTACCATCGGCGGCGTACCACTGGCTACCTGGTTCGGAGAGCTGCTGGGCTGGCGCACGGCGTTCTGGGGTATTGCCGGCCTGGGCCTGGTCGCGATGGTCTCGCTGTGGTTCGCACTGCCCAACCTGCCGCTGCCGAAAAGTGGCGGTGCAATGGCCGAAATCCGTGTGCTTGGCCGGGGGCCGGTACTGTCGGCGCTGGCGCTGACCGTGGTTGGGTCCAGTGCGATGTTCACCGTGTTCACCTACATCGCGCCGATCCTGCATGCCCAGGCACAGGCGTCGACGACCTTCATCACGGCCATGCTGGTGCTGTTCGGCATCGGTTTGACCCTGGGCAACATGTGGGGCGGCAAGGCGGCGGACCGCTCGATCGAGCGAACCTTGATGGTGTCGCTGGCAGTGCTGATCGCCGTGCTGCTGGTGTTTCCGGCCACCTTGGGCTGGTCGCTGCCGACCGCGGTGGCGATCCTGGTGTGGGGAATCGCCAGCTTCGCCCTGGTACCACCGCTGCAGATGCGCGTGATGGAAGCTGCCAAGGACGCGCCGAACCTGGCGTCGGCGGTGAACATCGGCGCTTTCAACCTGGGCAACGCGATTGGCGCGGCGCTGGGTGGCGCAGTGATCAATGCAGGGCTGGGGTATCCGGCGGTTTCGTATGCCGGGGCAGGGATGGCGCTACTGGGGCTGGTGCTGACCATCGCCTGGCGGACGCGGCCAGTGGTGCCGGTGCAGCAGGCGGCGGCATAACTGAGTTTCCATGGTTTCCTGCTACTGAGAGGAATATCGCTTTTGACGGGGGCCACGTTCTTCAGAAAGGCTCCTTGAACGAACCTGACCTACAGAATGCCCTCTGATGGCGGTCCCGCTTAATGAAGAATGAGCGGAGTCAATGTGCGGGGCGGGCTGGGAAATATCGGGCGAGCTGGGTGAATGTGACCTAGAGACTGAAACCTGCTGAAGTTCGATGGCTCCAGATGCTGAGTCAACAGTGGAATGCTGCCTTTCGAAAAGCTGAAGATCGGTGGATGCAGATGCTGAGCTAACAGTGGAGGGCGGCCTTTCGAACATCTCGAGAACCTCAGGATCTGCAACACTCAGGTCGGGCGTATATTCGCTCGGTCGGCGGGTTCGGCGGGATTCGGGGTGAATGTAAAATCCATAGCTTTCACTGAACGCGGGGAAGTAGGTCGTACCGAACTGCATGAGTGAGGCAGCCGTTATAAGCCGCTGCCCCGCGACTGGGTCCTCAGAGTGGTACCTGCGGAGCGCACTGATGGTTGTCAGGGTCAAGGCAGTGATCCTGGCCGCGATGGAAATCATACCTACTGCACCCAGACGTGTTCTGGCCTGGCGCCGTAAGTCGGCAACGACGCGCCTGGGTACATCACGCCAACGGTCAGCTGCCCGGCCCGCGTGTATGAGCGAGTCGAGTATAGGGAGGGCCGTGTTGATCAAAGCATGTGAGCCATAGATCAGATTTATGGCGAACGCGTACCGGATCCAATGCTCGTTTGGATCAAGAAAGGCCCAGAAGTCGGGTTCAGCGGATGCGTCCTCACCCACCAGCCCCCTATCATCGCGATTGCGGACAGGATTGTTTCTTACCATCCGATACAGGTTGAGTCCGTCAACCGTCCCGCCCGGATCTGCACTCAGCCATCGGGCCAGCCCAGGTTGATAGTAACGCCAGCCGTAGTAGTAGAGCCCGGTCGCATCACGCTCCTTGCCTGAATAGCGCCACGTTCTATGAATCAGGGCATCTGCCTCAGAAGCGGTCTCATCCAGACCCGTGGTCTCCCCGAAAGGCGCATATTCTTCGCGCGTGACCAATTTCCCGGAACGATCGGTTTCCCCACCAACGCTGCCCAGGTGGTCGCTGAACGAATAACGCAAATGGATTTCATCGCCCAGCCGATCATGTACCCAACGCAGGCCAGCGATTTCAGTGATCACAACGTCCTTGTGCGGCAGTGGCTGGCCGGCGAGTAGCCGTTGGCGAAGTTCCAAGCCTTGCAGATAGGTCGTGATGATCTTCTGCCAGGCGCCTGCTGTGTTTAGCGAGGTGATCTTGCGCGTACGCGTGCTGCCGTCGGCGTAGTGGTAATGCTCCCTGTCGTCAGCCTCGCCATCTGAGCGGCCAACCAGGCATACCTCACGCAGTTGATTGTCTGCCTGCCACGCCAATGGCCTGCCAGCGGCCAGCAGTTTCTGCAGGCCACCGGCGAGGAAGCCGCTTTCCGGAAGTAAGCCAAGGCCGTCCGGCAATGCCCGGTTGCTCTGGCTGGTAACGACAAGCTTGCGGCTTCGCACACCGGCGCCCCCGTTGTGGCTAAGGGTGGTTAGGTTGTCGCCATCGTCGTAGCTGTACTGCTCGCGGTATCGGCTCCATACCCCGCCACCCCGGCGGCCCGCAGCACTGAAGGCCGCCGTCCGAAAACCGCCGGTCACAGCGCGCTCGCGGCCAGTGGCATGCACCAGGCGGTACAAGGTGTCATAGGCATATTCCCGCACGCCGCTGACCTGCTGGTTGTGGTGCCATTGCGGGTCGACGCTTCGATCATCGAGGGCCTGCAGGTTGCCGACCGGGTCGTAGTGGTAATGCAGGTCGCAGATCATCAGTGCGCCCAGTGGGTGCCCGGCTGGGCGTGAAGTCTTGTGACGGACCAGGCGCTGCGTGGTGGGTGAGTAGGTAAAGGTATCGATCACGCCGTTGGCTGCGGCCTGCAACAGTGGCGCACCGTCGGCCCGGCGCTGCACGGCGTTGAATGCCACGGCCTGAGCATTGCCTTGGTGCAGCCGGGTTTCGCTTATCGCACCGCTGATGTCATAGGCTGTCAGCACAGTCACGTCCGCAGGATTGGTGGTAGCCAGCACTGCACCGGTGGCATCGTGGCAAGCGGTCATGCGCAGCGCTGAAGGTTCCAGTTCGCTTTCGCTGTCGCCTGCCCAGTCCGGCAGTTGTGCCTCGGGCTGTAACAGGTACCGCCGGGTTTCGATTACCTGATCGGTCAACGATTGCGAGCGGGTGTGAAGGTACCCGGCATTGTCGAACTGTTTGATGATGCTACCCACCAGGTTGCGGTCGCGCTCGGCCGAAGTCGTTTTTGCATGCAGCATGCGTTCGCGCTGGCGCGGCATGCCACCCGCCGGTTGTTCGAACGTTGCGAGCAGGCGCCCACCTTCAGCGGCGGCTTCATACAGTGACCAGTTGCGAGTGCCTTGGGCATTCTGCGCCCATAGCAAGCGCCCGGCGCTGTCGTTCAGTGCCAGGGTGGTATCGCCGTCAGCCGTATGTCGTTCGAGCGCCTGGCCGTCGAGGCTGCTGACCGTGGTGGCGTCGGGCAGCAGCGGTGCTGTCGGGGTCGCTCTGAGTGGGCGGGCACCGAAGACCCAGGTTTTGCGTGACAGCAGGTCTGCCTCGGAGCGTGTGCGCAACAACCGAGCCTGGGGAACATCGGGGTGGCGCAACAGGCGCAGGGCCAGCAGCGGGCTGTCGGCGCTGCCCCGGACAGCCACACTGGGCGTGTTCGCATGAAGGACTGCGAGTGCGGCCTTATGCATCGGCAGTCTCCGCTGGGGCTGTGCCTGCTACAAGGTCATGAGTCTATTGCTGTGCGCTGGCTCACGCACCTGGCAAAAATACCAGTTCTCGCAGCGCAGGCATGTTCAAGGCAGGCCGTTGCGCCCGTGGGCAAGGTAGCCCGGGCGTTGGCTTAGGCGCTCGTAGTACGCGCTCACGGCAGGCAGGCCAGGGTGATTCAGCGGTGTGGCGAACCAGCGCTGCACCGACAGGCCGATGGGGATGTCGGCCAGGGTGAAGTGTTCGCCGGCAACGTAGGCGCCGGTGATGGCCAACTGCTGTTCGAGGATACCCATGTAACGGGCCCATTCGGCACAGCCGGCGGCCAGGGCCTTGGCATCCTGGTGCGCAGGCGACTGGCGCACCAGCGACATGAACGGGTAGCTCCATGCCCGGTTCAGGTCCGAGGCTTGCCAGTCGATCCACTGGTCGACACGGGCCCGTGCCTGCGGTTCGGCGGGGTACAGGGCAGGGTCGCCGTAGCGGTTGGCCAGGTAACGGATGATGCTGTTGGATTCCCACAGGGTGAAGTCGCCGTCCTGGATCACCGGGACCATGGCGTTGGGGTTCAGTGCGAGGAATTGCGGGGCGTCGGTGGGTTGGAAGCCGTTGCCCCAGTCTTCACGCTCGAACGGAGTGTTGAATTCGGCGCAGGCCCACAGCACCTTGCGCACGTTGATCGAAGAGGCCCTGCCGAGTATCCGTAACATGCGGTCGTCCTTGATGGGGTGAACACTGATCGTCGACGACGGCGTCTTTCGGGTCAAGCCAGATTTGAAGCAGACATTCGCCACCGGCTCTGGCAAGGTGGAACGCCGATCTCGCCAGGCTCGAATAGCCCCATGGATGCCTTCTACCTCATCGCCCTCGGTGCCATCGTCGCCGGTTTCGTCCAGGGCCTTTCCGGCTTTGCCTTCGGTATGGTCGCCATGTCGTTCTGGGCCTGGGGCCTGGAACCGCGGCTGGCGGCGTCGCTGACCGTGTTCGGCAGCTTCGCCGGCCAGCTCATTGCAGTGTTCAGTGTGCGGCGCGGCTTCAGCTGGGCGCTGCTGTGGCCTTTCGTGCTCGGCGGCTTGGCCGGCATCCCGCTTGGGGTGTGGGTGCTGCCGTACCTGGACATGCTCTGGTTCAAGGCCGTGTTCGGCACGCTGCTGGTGCTGTGGTGCCCGTTGATGCTGCTGGCGCCACGCTTGCCACGGCTGCCGGGCAACCGCCTGGCCGATGGCGCGGTGGGCCTGGTGGGTGGGGCGTTGGGCGGAATCGGTGGCTTTACCGGCACAGTGCCTACACTGTGGTGTACCTTGCGCGGCTTCGAGCGCGATACCCAGCGCGCGGTGATCCAGAACTTCAACCTGTCGATGCTGCTGGTGACCCTGCTCACCTACCTTGGCACCGGGGTGGTGACCCGCGAAATGCTGCCCGCGTTCGGCGTGGTGCTGCTGGCCATGGCGCTGCCAGCGCTGCTGGGTACGCGGCTGTACCTGGGGATCAGCGAACTGGCGTTTCGCCGGGTGGTGCTGGGGCTGCTGACGGCCTCCGGGGTGGCCATGCTGATGGCGTCGTTACCGGTATTGTTGAGCCGTTGAGCGCTTGCCTGACGGAGCTTAACTTGGCACCCTTTGCGCCGCATCGATCCTCCGTGCCGTAACAGAAGGAAGCGCACCGTTGAGTTGGGACAAAGTCGGCAAACGCCTGGTCACCATGCTGCTTGGCCTGCTGGTCTTGCTGGTGGCGTATGGGCTGCTCAAGGACCATCCACGGCTCGAGGCGACCCTGACCTACGCCTACCTCACCTATCCCAGCCAGTTCAGCGAGCGCATCAGCAAGGCCAACGAGCAGCTCAAGTACGAGCAGTTGCAGCCGCGCATCAGCCGCATCGGCGACGGTGCATTGAACCCGTATCAGGTCGACAAGCTGATCGAGCTGGTCCAGGCACCTTATGTGCAATTGTTCGCCAAGCCGTTCGAAGCCGGGCTGGTCGATCACCGCACCGGCTTGCTCATCGACCTGCACAACCTTGGCGACAGTGACGTGCGCGCGGTGAAGATCCGCCTGCCAGCCAAAGGCCTGGTGCAGGTGCGCGATGCGGCGGGCAACGACACGCTTTACGAAGCGCCGACGGCGCAGGTGGAGATACCGGGCATCCAGCAGGGTGGGGAGTGCAGGGTCTGGGTCTACTTCGATGCGGACTATTCACTGATTCGCCAGGGCGGCATCGGTGTCAGTTTTGCCGGTGGCGAGGCAGATGTGCGGGTGTATAGCGAGTTCACCGGGTTCCCGGCGCTGGTGGCGCGCTACAGTCGCGAGCTGGTGGGGCTGCTGGGGGTGTTGCTGCTCGGCGTGCTGGGCATGGGGTACGCTTGCCTGACTCGACGGCGGGTTGTGGTTTGAGTGGGGGATCGTCTTTGTTCTTGCAGCGCTTGTGAGATCGAGCGCCGCCCGCGCGGCGCTCGATCTCACAAGCGCAAAAGCTCTCAGATCTGGCTCATTCCACCGATCAGGCCGGAACCATGGCGAAGCCTACGCCAAAGCGGTTCCAGGCATTGATGGTGGCGATGGCCAAGGTCAGGTTGGCCACCTCGACCGGCTCGAAGTGCTGCTGCAGCGCTTCGTATTCCGGTTGCGGGGCGCCTCGCTCGGGCAGCCGGGTCAGGCATTCCACCCAGGCCAGTGCGGCACGCTCACGCGGGGTGAAGTAAGTCGTTTCCTGCCAGACGCACAGGGTCTGCAAGCGCGCCTCGGTCTCGTCGGCCTTGCGCGCATCATTGGCATGCATGTTCACGCAATAGGCGCAGCCGTTGATCTGCGAAGCCCGCAGGCGCACCAGCTCGAGCAGTGAGTTTTCCAGGCCACTCTTGGCCAGGGCCTGCTCCAGGCCGACCATGGCCTTGTAGGCTTCCGGCGAGTGTTTGGCCCATTCGATACGGTTGTACATGCTGTGCTCCAGGGAATGCGTGATGGACATGCGCTACCTTAGCGCCCATCGCCCATTGGCCCGATAGCCAATCTTGCGCTTTGCCGGGAGGCCAATCGGGCCATTAAGGTGGCCACTGACCTGCATCCAATCTCTTCATTTCTACCCTGACTGCCTGGACAGGATAATGGCCGGGTCTTGCTTGGGAGTATCGATTCGTGATGAGAGGGGCGTTGAACCTGTTGCTGGTGATCTTGCTGGCATTGAACCTGAGACCGATCCTGACCAGCATTGGCCCGTTGCTCGAGCCGATGCGCGCGAGCACCGGGCTGGGTTACCAGCAGGCGGCGCTGCTGACCGCATTGCCGGTGCTGTGCATGGGGCTGGTGCCGTTGCTGCAGCCCTGGCTGCGGCGCTGGGTCAGCGAACACGGCGGCATGCTCGGCGGCCTCGGCGCCATTGCCCTGGCCTGCCTGTGGCGGCTGCAACTGGACAGCGCCTGGGCGCTGATCACCAGCGCGGTGCTGGCCGGGTTGGGTGTGGCGGTGGTGCAGGGCATGATGCCGGGCCTGGTCAATCGCTGGTTCCCCAGCCGCCTGGCCGGGACCATGGGCCTGTACTCGGCGGCGCTGATGAGCGGCGGTGGCCTGGCGGCGGTGCTCGGGCCGCATATCAGCGGGCACTTCGGCCACTGGCAGGCCGGGCTTGGCTTGTGGGCGATCCCGGCGGTGCTGGCAGTGCTGGCCTGGGCCGCGCTGCGTCCTCGGGACAGCGCGCCAAAGCTGGCCGGTGCCACGGGCGGCCACTGGTTCGGCACGCGCCGGGCCTGGTTGCTGGCGCTGTACTTCGGCCTGATCAATGGCGGCTATACCAGCATGGTCGCGTGGTTGCCGGCCTACCACCTGGAACACGGTGGCACCGCGCAGGGCGGGGGCGACCTGGTCGGCCTGATGACCATTTTCCAGGTCTGCGGTGCCCTGGGCCTGCCGCTGTTGCTGCGCGGCCTGGCCGACCGTCGCCCGGGCTTGTGGCTGGCGTTGTCGATCCAGCTGGCGGGTTTCCTCGGCTTGCTGCTGGCACCGACGCTGGCCATGGGCCTGTGGGTCGCGATGATCGGCTTTGGCCTGGGCGCCTGCTTCAGCCTGAGCCTGACCTTGACCCTGGAGCACCTCAAGACGCCCGCTGAAGCCGGTAGCCTGGCGGCGTTCGTGCAGGGCATCGGCTTCATCATCACCGGCATCATCCCGTACATCACCGGTTGGTTGCGCGATGTCAGCGGCGACTTCCAGGCATCCTGGATGTTGCTGACCGTTACCGTGCTGGCGATGCTGTTGGTGACCGCCTGTTTCGCCCCGCGCGGCTATGCAGCGGCCATTGCCCGGCCGAAGCGGGGTGGCCAGGCGGCGCTGGTCAACTGAGGCGCTGCAGGGTATCGCGGACCCGATCCAGCGCCGGGTCGATATCCAGCAGCTCGATGGCGCCGAAGCCCAGCAGCAATCCCTGGCGCACGGGGGCTTCGCTGAAGAACGGCGCCAGCGAATACAGGCCGACTTCCACCTTTCGGGCGAGGTTGGCCAGCAACTCGACATCCACCCCCGGCCGCGCCAGGGCGCTCAGGTGGAACCCGGCACTGGCGGGCACGGCGCTGAACCAGGGCGCCAGGTCGTCGTCCAGCCGCGCCAGGATGCGCTCGCGGCGGGCGCTGTAGATGTCATGGCAGCGGCGGATGTGCTTGTTCAGGTGGCCCTCGCCAATGAATCGCGCCAGTGCCCATTGCAGCAAGGTCGGGCTGTGCCAGTCGCTCAGGTGCTTGGCCACGCAGGCGGCGCTGAGCACTGCCGGGGGCAGCACCGCGTAACCCAGGCGCAGCTCTGGCAGCAAGGTCTTGGAGAACGTCCCGACATACGCCACCAGCCCTTGCTGGTCGAGGCGCTGCAGGGCATCGGCGGCCGGGCCCTGGTAGCGGAATTCGCAGTCGTAGTCGTCCTCGATGATCAAGGCGCCGAGCTCGGCGGCCCGTGCCAGCAGGGCATGGCGGCGGGCTTCGCTCATCGGCATGCCGAGCGGAAACTGGTGCGAAGGGGTCACGTAGATCAGCCGGGTGCCCTCGGCGATGTGCGCCACGCACATCCCCTCATCGTCCACCGGTACTGACTGCAGCTTTGCCCCCAGGGCCAGGAACAGCTGGCGTGCCGGCGGGTAGCCGGGGTCTTCCATGGCCACCTGGCAGCCGGGCTCGACCAGCACCCGGGCGATCAGGTCCAGAGCCTGCTGGGCGCCGTTGCATACCAGCACGTCCGCCGCACTGCAATGCACGCCGCGGGCGTAGGCGATGTGGTGGGCGATGGCCTCGCGCAGTTCGGGCAGGCCCTGGGCGGAAAACTGCCGCTCGGGGTGCCGCTGGCTGCGGCGCAGGGCGTAGTTCAGGCAGCTGCGCCACTGGTCGAAGGGGAACTGCGCCTTGCTCGAGGCACCGCCGACGAAGTCATAGCGCGAAGGGGCTTCCTGGGAGCGCCTGGCGAGTACCGTGGCGCGTTGTTGCCAGCGCTGCAGTGATGCGGCAGCGGCCAGGGGCACGGCTTGTGTTTCACCGCTGTGCAGCGGTTGGCGCGGGGTGATGAACGTGCCACGGCCGACCACGCCACTGAGCAAGTTGTCGTAGGTCAGCCGCGAGTAGGCCTCGGCCACGGTCTTGCGCGACACGCCCAGTTGCTCGGCCAGCAGCCGGGTCGGCGGCAGTTGCGTGCCGGCGGCCAGGTGGCCACTGTCGATGCCGGCGCGCAGTTGCTGGTAGAGCTGGTCGGCCAGGCCTTTGCGGCCGTCCAGGCGGATATGCAGTTCCATGATCACTGTCCGAAGCATGAAAGTGCTGAGAATAGCGGATCAGAGCCGGGCGGTGCTCACCGTGATGTAGCCCTTGTCGTTCAGGTCAATGCGTATCACCGTTTCATCCGCCGAAGCCTTGCGCTTCTGCTTGATGGACACGCCCTTGACGCCGATCGCGCGCATCCGGTGGGGGATGGCTCGCCCGCAAGGGTCGAAGAAGATTTCGCTGGCCAGCATTTCGATGCGTTCGACCAGTTGCCGGGTGTGCTCGTCGGTGGCGCAGAAGAACAGCACGCCCGACAGGTGCGGGTCGTCGTCCGGGTTGTTGATGTCGTGGGCCAGCAGTTCGCGCAGGGTGCTGCGCAGTTCGGCGTTGGTGCGGGAATCTGGGTGCATGCGCTGCCTCCTCTGGGTCGAGGTCTCGATCTTGTTTTCACCGACCCAAGGCGACAAGTAAGGCGCTTCTCTATGTGCTGTAGGAAGTTTCTAATTCTGCGAGGTGGGTGCTTGTGTGGCAGCGATGCGGCACAATTCTTCGCCTGATTTCTGCGCTGAACGAGGCCCCCGATGAACAGCCACTTCCAAGCCGTCAACCTGCAAAAGGCCTACCGCCTGCTCAACCACGGGCCGACCGTACTGGTGTCGGCCAGCCATGAGGGGGTGGACAACGTCATGGCCGCTGCCTGGGCCTGTGCGCTGGACTTCGACCCACCCAAGGTCACCGTGGTGCTGGACAAGAGTGCCCGCACCCGGCAACTGGTGGAGGGCAGCGGTTGGTTCGTGATCCAGGTGCCGACCGCTGCCCAGGCGCAGCTGACGCATCAGGTTGGGACCCGCAGCCTGTTCGACCAGCCGGACAAGCTGGCCAGCATCGGTGTCGAGCTGGCGCGGGTGGACGGGCACGTAGCGCCGCTGGTTCAGGGCTGCTCGGCCTGGTTGATGTGCCGGGTGATCGACGAGCCGCACAACCAGAGCACCTATGACCTGTTCATCGGTGAGGTGGTGGCGGCCTGGGCGGATGACCGGGTGTTCCGTGAGGGGCACTGGGCTTATGAAAATGCCGACCCGCAGTGGCGCAGCCTGCACTACGTGGCGGGTGGGCATTTCTATGCGATTGGCGAGCCGGTGGTGGTCGACCTGCAGGATTGAGGTTGCCCGCTCCTGCAAGGCCGGTGTTATTGTTGAACCTCATGTTTGAATTTCAAACGCCAGCCATGCAGCAGCGGTTCGGTGTAGCCACTCGGCTGCTCCCGCCCCTTGAACACCAGCGCCTGCGCCGCACGAAATGCATGCGAACCAGCGAAATTCTCGGCCATCGGCCGGTACGCCGGATCCCCGGCATTCTGCTGGTCCACCACCGTGGCCATGCGCTGCAAGGTCGCCTCGACCTGGTCATGGGTGACCACCCCATGGTGCAGCCAGTTGGCGATGTGCTGTGCCGAGATGCGCAAGGTGGCGCGGTCTTCCATCAGCCCCACGTCATGGATATCCGGCACTTTCGAGCAACCCACCCCTTGCTCCACCCAGCGCACCACGTAACCCAGGATGCCCTGGCAATTGTTGTCCAGCTCGGCCTGGATAGCGTCGGCACTCCAGGGCCGGTCCGGGCTCACCGGAATGCTCAGCAGGTCATGCAGCAGCTGCTCGCGCTCAGCGCCCAGGTCGACGTTTTCAAGCTGTGCCTGCACGGCCGGCACGTCCACCTGGTGGTAATGCAGCGCATGCAAGGTCGCGGCGGTGGGTGAGGGTACCCAGGCGGTGTTGGCGCCGGCGCGGGGCTGGGCGATTTTCTGTTCGAGCATGGCCGCCATCAGGTCGGGCATGGCCCACATGCCCTTGCCGATCTGCGCCTTGCCACGCAGGCCGCAAGCCAGGCCCACCAGTACGTTGCTGCGCTCATAGGCCTGGATCCAGGCGCTGCCTTTCATGTCGCCCTTGCGCAGCATGGCGCCGGCTTCCATGGCGCTGTGCATCTCGTCGCCGGTGCGGTCGAGGAAACCGGTGTTGATGAACACCACCCGTGCTGCCGCGTTGGCGATGCAGGCCGCGAGGTTGACACTGGTGCGCCGCTCCTCGTCCATGATGCCCATCTTCAAGGTGTGCCGGGGCAGGCCCAGCAGGTCCTCGACACGGCCGAACAGCTGGTCGGCGAAGGCCACTTCGGCCGGGCCATGCATCTTCGGCTTGACGATGTACAGGCTGCCCTCGCGGGAGTTGCCTCGGCGTTTGAGGTCGTGCAGGCCGATCAGGCTGGTGACCACGGCGTCGAGAATGCCTTCGGGGATCTCCCGGCCATCGCGGTCGTGGATCGCCGGGTTGGTCATCAGGTGGCCAACGTTACGGATGAACAGCAGCGAGCGGCCGGGCAGGGTCAGTGGCTGGCCATCCGTGCCGTGGTACTCACGGTCCCTGGCCAATGCACGGGTGAAGGTCTTGCCGCCCTTGCTCACCTGTTCGTTGAGGTCGCCTTTCATCAGGCCCAGCCAGTTGCGATAGACGTTGACCTTGTCCTCGGCATCCACGGCGGCGACCGAGTCTTCGCAGTCGATGATGGTGGTCAGCGCGGCTTCGACGAGGATGTCTTTGACGCCGGCGCGGTCGGCCTTGCCAATGGTGCTGGCCGGGTCGATCTGGATTTCGAAATGCAGGCGATGGTGTTGCAGCAGGATGGCCGTTGGCTGGCCGGGTTCATCTTGATAGCCGCGCAGTTGTGCAGGCGCTGCGAGGCCGACCTGGCGGCCATCGCTCAAGGTCACCTGCAGTTTTCCCTGATTGATCGCGTAAGCCTGCGCGTGTGCGTGGGAGGCGCCTGCAAGCGGTGCCGAGCGGTCGAGAAAATCCCGGCCAAAAGCGATCACCCGGGCGCCGCGCACCGGGTTGTAGCCTTGGCCGCGCTCGGCGCCGTCGCTGTCGGGGATGGCATCGGTGCCATACAGCGCGTCATACAGCGAGCCCCAGCGGGCATTGGCGGCATTCAGCGCGTAGCGGGCATTGCTCAGCGAGACCACCAGTTGCGGGCCGGCCTGCTCGGCGATTTCGCGGTCGACCTGGGTGGAGCTGATGCGCACTTGCCGAGGGGTTTCAACGAGGTAGCCGATGCTGCGCAGGAACGCCTGGTAGGCGGCCATGTCGCTGATCGGGCCCGGGTGCTGGCGGTGCCAGGTGTCCAGTTCGTGCTGTAGTCGGTCGCGTTCGGCGAGCAGTTCGCGGTTGCGCGGGGCGAGGTCGTGGACCAGGGTACTGAAGCCTTGCCAGAAGCTGGCGACGTCGATGCCGGTGCCGGGCAGTACTTCATCCTCGATGAAGCGTTGCAGGATCGGGGCGACCTTGAGTGGGTGGGTCATTGTCTTCTCGCTCGGAGTTCAGGTTTCAGAAAATATGCGCACGCCTTTCAAAGGGCCGCCACGCCCGCCTTGGCCACCTGGGCATCCTGCTCGGGTTTGACTCCGGACACGCCGATGGCGCCCACCACCTGGCCGTCGACCAGCACAGGCACGCCGCCTTCCAGGCTGGTCAGCAACGGCGCGGTGACGAAGGCGGTACGCCCGCCATTGACCATCTGCTCGAAGTCACGGGTCTCCTTGCGCCCCAGGGCGGCACTGCGGGCTTTTTCCATGGCGATGTAGGCGCTGGACGGGGCACAGCCGTCCATGCGCTCCAGGGCCAGCGGATGGCCGCCGTCGTCGACCACGGCGATGGTCACGTTCCACTGTTGCGCCTGGGCTTCCTGGCGGGCGGCAGCGAGCAGGCGGGTCACTTCCGCCTGGCCGATCACGGGCTTGCTATGCATGGCTGTTCTCCTGGTTCAAAGCTGCTTCGACGATTTCGATCCAGTGCCGCACCGGCGTGCGTCCGGCTCCGTCGAGGTGGGTCTGGCAGCCGATGTTGGCGGTGGCGATGACTTGCGGTTTGCCGCTTTCCAGCGCGTTCAGGCGGTTGTCGCGCAGTTGCCGCGACAGCGCAGGCTGGGTCAGCGAATAGGTGCCGGCCGAGCCGCAGCACAGGTGGCCGTCCGGCACCGGGGTGAGGGTGAAGCCCAGGCGCATCAGCAGGCTTTCCACCTGGCCGCCGAGCTTGAGCGCATGCTGCAGGGTGCAGGGGCAATGGAAGGCCAGGCGCTGTTCGGCGCACAGGCCGAGCTGTTCGACCGGTTCGTCGCGCAGCACTTCGACCAAGTCCCGCGACAGGGCGCTGACCCGTGCAGCCTTGGCGGCGTAGTGCGGGTCTTTTTCCAGCAGGTGGCCGTAGTCACGCACGAAGGCACCGCAGCCACTGGCGGTCTGCACGATGGCCTCGGCACCGGCCTCGACGGCCGGCCACCAGGCATCGATGTTGCGCCGGGCACGATCGAGGCCCTGTTCCTGGGCATTGAGGTGGTAATCCACTGCGCCGCAGCAGCCGGCTTCGTACGCCGGCTCCACACTGATCCCCAGGCGGTCCAGCAGGCGTGCGGTGGCGGCGTTGGTGTTGGGCGACAAGGCGGCCTGCACGCAACCTTCGAGTAGCAGGATGCGCCGGGCATGGCGGGGGGCGGGCCGTTCGCCGGCTGGCGCCACCTTGGCCGGCAACTTGCTCTTGAGGTTGGCCGGCAGCACCGGCCGCAGGGCCTGGCCGGTGCGGGTCAGGGCCTTGAACAGCGCCGGGCGTGGCACCACGACGCGCAAGCCCTGGCGCAGCAGGCGCTGGCCGAGTGGGCGCGGTACCTGCTGCTCGACCACGGCGCGGCCGATGTCCAGCAGGTCGTGGTACTTCACCCCCGACGGGCAGGTGGTTTCGCAGTTGCGGCAGGTCAGGCAGCGATCCAGGTGCAGTTGCGTGCTGGCGGTGACCGGCGCGCCTTCGAGCACTTGCTTGATCAGGTAGATGCGGCCACGGGGCCCGTCCAGCTCGTCGCCGAGCAGTTGGTAGGTCGGGCAGGTGGCCGTGCAGAAACCGCAGTGCACGCAGGAACGCAGAATGCTTTCGGCTTCTTCGCCACGGGGCAGGCGCTTGGCGCTCTCGCTCAGGTTGGTTTGCATGGGCGTGGCCTCACAGGTCCGGGTATAGGCGGCCAGGGTTGAACACGCCCTGGGGGTCGAGTTGCTGCTTGAGCGCGAGGTGGTAGCGCATCAGCGCCGCCGGGTGCGGCGCGCTGCTATCGTCGCCGGGGGCATAGCAGGTGGCATGGCCGCCGACTTTGGCCGCCTGCTCGCGGATCAGCTGCGCTGGTGCCGTCGACTTCAGCCAGCGCTGCGCGCCACCCCAGTCGATGAGTTGCTGCCCCGGCACGTCGAGTTCGCCGCTGGCCGTCGGCACCGACAGCCGCCACAGCGGTGCCGGGTGGTTGAAGAAGGCCAGCCGTTGTTCGCGCAGGTCGCTCCAGAAGCGGCTGTCGAGCAGGTCGCCGCCCAGGCGCTGGCGGGCCGATTGCACCGAGCCTGAACCGCCCTCCAGGCGCAGGTGCAGTGCTTCGCCATCGTGGCAGGCGGCACTGATCGGCAGCGGCTGCTGGCCCCATTCGGCCAGTTCGGCCAGGGCCTGGTGGCGGTCCATCGGCAGGCGCAGGCTGAGGCATTCGCGTGGGCGTGGCAGCACCTTCAGCGACACCTCGGTCAGCAGCCCAAGGCAGCCAAAGCTGCCGGCCATCAGCCGCGAGACGTCGAAGCCGGCGACGTTCTTCATCACCTCGCCGCCAAAGCGCAGCAGCTTGCCGTGCCCGGTGATGACCCGCGTGCCGAGCACGTAGTCACGTACCGACCCGGCCCAGGGCCGGCGTGGCCCGGACAGCCCGGCCGCGACCATGCCGCCCAGGGTCGCCTCGGCGCCCAGGTGCGGCGGTTCGCAGGGCAGCATCTGCCCTGCCTCGTGCAGCGCCGCCTCAATCTCCAGCAGCGGTGTGCCGGCGCGGGCGGTGAGCACCAGCTCGGTAGGGTCGTAGCTGACGATGCCCCGGTGGTTGCGGGTATCGAGGGTCTCGCCAGCCACCGGGCGGCCGAGCATGGCCTTGCTGTTGCCGCCCTGGATGCGCAGCGGCGTGCCCAGGTTCAGCGCCTGGTTGACCTGTTCGAGCAGGTCCTGGCTCATGTCGCGGTCCATGCTCATCAGAAGCGCTCCAGCTCGGGGAAGGGCAGTTGCCCGTGATGCACATGAAGGGCGCCGAACTCGGCGCACCGGTGCAGGGTGGGGATGTTCTTGCCTGGGTTGAGCAGCCCTTGCGGATCGAACGCCGCCTTCACGGCATGGAACAGGGTGATTTCGTCGCTGTTGAACTGCGCGCACATCTGGTTGATCTTCTCGCGCCCAACACCGTGCTCGCCGGTGATGCTGCCACCCACGGCCACGCACAGTTCGAGGATGCGCCCGCCAATGGCCTCGGCGCGCTCCAGTTCGCCGGGCAGGTTGGCATCGAACAGGATCAACGGGTGCATGTTGCCGTCGCCGGCATGGAACACGTTGGCCACGCGCAGGCCGTATTCCTCGCTGAGCTCGCTGATGCCCTTGAGCACCCGCGGCAATTCGCGGCGCGGGATGGTGCCGTCCATGCAGTAGTAATCCGGTGAAATGCGCCCCACCGCCGGGAAGGCGTTCTTGCGCCCGGCCCAGAAGCGCACGCGCTCGGCCTCGTCACAGGCCAGGCGCACTTCGCGGGCACCGGCTTGCTTCAGCACCTCGTCTACCCGCTCGCAGTCATCCTGCACATCGGCTTCGACGCCATCCAGTTCGCACAGCAGGATGGCGGCCGCGTCTACCGGGTAGCCGGCGTGGATAAAGTCCTCGGCGGCGCGGATCGCCAAGTTGTCCATCATCTCCAGGCCACCGGGGATGATGCCGGCGGCGATGATTTCGGCCACCGCACGGCCGGCATCCTCGACGCTGTCGAAGCTGGCCAGCAGTACCCGCGCCACCTGAGGCTTGGGCAGCAGCTTGACGGTCACCTCGGTGACGATGCCGAGCATGCCCTCTGAGCCGGTGAACAGCGCCAGCAGGTCGAAGCCCGGGCTGTCGAGGGCGTCACTGCCCAGGGTCAGGCGTTCGCCCTCGACGGTGAGGATCTCGACCTTGAGCAGGTTGTGCACGGTCAGGCCGTATTTCAGGCAGTGCACGCCACCGGCGTTTTCGGCGACGTTGCCGCCGATCGAACAAGCGATCTGCGAAGATGGGTCGGGTGCGTAGTACAGGCCGTGGGGAGCGGCGGCCTGGGAGATGGCCAGGTTACGCACACCGGGCTGCACCCGGGCGAAGCGGCCTTGCGGGTTGACCTCAAGAATGCGGTTGAAGCGCGCCATTACCAGCAGGATGCCCTTGGCAAGCGGCAGCGCGCCGCCCGACAAGCCAGTACCGGCGCCGCGCGCCACCACTGGCACGCCACGGGAGTGGCAGAGCTTGAGCAAGGTTTGCACCTGTTCAAGGCGTTCGGGCAGCACTACCAGCAGCGGCACGGTGCGGTAGGCCGAAAGACCGTCGCACTCGTAAGGCTTGAGGTCTTCTGCGCGGTGCAGGATCTCAAGGTCGGGGAGGGCATCGCGCAGCGCCTGCAGCAGCGCGGGCAGGTCCACGGCGGGCAGCGCTCCGTCGACACGTTCGTCGTAGAGGATGTTCATCAGGCTCACTCGGCGGCAGTTTTGTTGTTGTTGGCAAACCGTTCACCCTTGCAGCCTGCGCGCTTGAGCGGGGGTGGTCGAGCGTGCTGGGCACTGGTCCTACCAGTTTTTCCGAGAAGCACTGGCCATCTATGGGTTTGAACGGCTAGATTTGAAGCGTTTACAGCAGTGGTCCTACCAGTTGGAGTCTGTACATGGGTATTGAAGGCAAGGCCAAGGTCGCGGACCAAGTGGCCGAGCGGGTCGAGCGGCTGATCGTCGAAGGCGTGCTCAAGGTCGGCCAGGCCTTGCCATCGGAACGGCGCCTGGTGGAGAAACTTGGCTGTTCGCGCTCGGCGCTGCGTGAAGGCCTGCGCATCCTGCGGGGGCGCGGCATCATCGATACCGAGCAAGGGCGCGGCTCGTTCGTCGCCGACCTTGCCGGGCAGGCCAGTGCCACGCCGTTGATGCACCTGTTCAGCTCGCAGCCGCGCACCTTGTTCGACCTGCTGGAGGTGCGCGCCTTGCTGGAGGCCGAGTCGGCGCGCCTGGCGGCCTTGCGCGCCACCGATATCGACCGCCTGCTGATCCGCAGGCGCTACGAAGACATGCTGGATGCCCATGCTTCTGTCGAAGTGCTTGACCCACGCGAGCATGCCCGGCGTGACCATGCCTTCCATCGGGCGATCAGCGAGGCGTCGCACAACCCGGTGCTGGTGCATACCCTGCAGTCATTGAGCGACCTGACCCTGAGCACGGTGTTCGCCTCGGTCAACAACCTCTATTGCCGTCCGGCGCAGAAGCGCCAGATCGATCGCCAGCATGCGCGGTTGTATCACGCAGTGATGGAACAGCTGCCCGAGCAGGCGCAGCGGGCAGCACGCGAGCATATCAACGGAATTCGTGACAGTTTGCGGGAGATCGAGCAGGAAGAGCAGCGCTTGGTCAGGGCCACCATGCGCATGGATGGCTGGGGCTGAGGTCATCCTGTACCGGCCCTTGCGCGGGCTTGCGCCGCGAAAGGCCGGTATAGGCGCTACATCAATGATGGGCGAGCGGGTCATCCTGGGAGAGGATTGCCCGGGCCAGCTCTTCGTCACTGGCCTGCAGCCCAGGATTGTCCTTGCGGGCCTGTTCCAGCGCCGACTCCACATAGGCGCCACGGATGGTACCGCCGCTGGCGACGAATGCGGAAAGGTCGTCGCGTGCGGGGATGATCCGTTTGTCATCCTTGAAGGTCGAATACAGCGAGGCGGAAACACCGGCCGAGGTGGCGACGTCGCCCGCATCGACGCGGGCCAGGGCCGCACCGGCAGGCAGCAGGAGCAGCAGCGCAGGGGCGAGGAGTAGGTGGCGCATGTCGTGTTCTCCAGTAGCGTGAAGTACAAGGAAAAAACCACTCACTGTTTAAGATTGCGGGCGAGTGGCGGGAGTTCCCTGTTTTCTGCCGGAGGGTCGTTGCGCCTTACACCTTGCTGCCCAGCAAGCGCTGCAGCGAGGCGTCGAAATCGCGCAGGGCATCGGCCTTGGCGGCTTGTTCATCTTCCAGCATCCGCGCCACATTGCTGACATCCTTGCGCGCACGCCCTTCGGCGCGGCCGATGTAGGTCAACTGGCTGTCGAAGAAGCGCGCCACTACTCGGCTTTCCACGTCTGCCGTGGCCAGGCGGCTTTCGCTGTCCAGCAGCACGATCACGTCCGGGTGGTCGGCGAGCAGGCTGTCCAGGTCTTCATAGAAGGTCACCTCGGCGAACTGCTGAGCCAGTGAGTGCGCCAGCCACTCGTAGGCCTGGCTGCCACCGCGCAGCGTGGCCACCGGAATGCTGCGCGGCTGCGCTTTGGCGACCGCGTTTCCACGGTGCTGCTGCAGGTAGCTAAGGGTGCTGTCGGCATTGCGCCCGAGCAGCACGGCCACGTGCTGCCCCGGGGCCAGGGCGACGCTGGAAAGGGCGGTGGCCGAGTAGAAGTGCCCATAGGGCTGGGCAGCCTGCTGGCCAGCCGGCGCGGCACAACCGCCAAGGGCAGCGAACAGGGCGAGCAGGGCAGCGAGCATGCCGGTTTTCATGGGTAGCGCCTCATCGATCAGTGAATGCCGCCATCTTCTGCCCGAAGTGGCTGCGACGGAACTTGATGGCATTCATGGTGGCTATCGATGAGGTCGATGGATCAGCTCGGGCGGGCCATGAACTGCAGGATGCGCTCGCGCAGCCAGCGCTCGGCGGGGTCGTTGTCATGGGCACCGCTCCACACCATCGACAGCTCGGCCTCGGTGATCTCGAAGGGGGCCGGGTCGGCGCGCAGGCTGCCATCGTCGGCCAAGGCACAAGCGGCGTAGTCCGGCACGGTGGCGATCATTTCGGTGTTGCGTAGCAGCGCGCGCAGGCTGCCGAACTGCGGCACGGCCAGCACCACCTTGCGGCAGCGGCCGATACGCGCGAGGTCGAGGTCGATGTTGCCGCTCATGTCACCGGAGAACGACACCATCACATGGGGCCGGGCGCAGTACTCGTCGAGGGTCAGCGGACCGGGGCGGTTGTCAGCGCGCAGCACCCGCACGCCGATATCGCGCAGCTTGCGGCGCTTGGCGGTGGCCGGCAGGTCAGTGGTGTAGCTCACGCCTACCGATATCTCGCCACTGGCCAGCAGGCCCGGCATCAGCAGGAAGTTGGCCCGGCGTACCACCACGCTGATGTCCGGCGCTTCTTCGCGCAGCGCCTGCAGCAAGGCGGGGAACAGGCCGAACTCGGCGTCGTCCGACAGGCCCAGGCGGAACTGGTTGCTGCTGTTGGCCGGGTCGAAGTCGCGGGCGCGGCTGATGGCGGACGAAATCACATCCATGGCCGGGCCCAGCTCGGCGAAGATCTGCATGGCTCGCGGGGTTGGCTCCATGGCCCGGCCGCTGCGGATCAGCAGCGGGTCGTCGAACAGCTCGCGCAGGCGGGCGAGGGCGGCGCTGACGGTGGACTGGGTGATGAACAGCTTTTCGCCGACGCGGGTCAGGTTGCGTTCGATCATCAGGGCTTCGAAAAGCACCAGCAGGTTCATGTCGACGCGGCGCAGGTCGTTGCGATTCATGGGGCTTGGCTCACCGGGCTGGAGGGGTTGGCGGTGTATTGAAGCACGCCGCTGGCGGTTGCGCCTTGTATGGATGTGCCGGGGCTATCAGCCTGCAAGAGCCACTCTATTAGACCTCTGCCCAAGCTCGACTAGTCTTTCCCCTGGCCCTGCGAAATCCGCTCGCGGGCGGCGCGTCAGCACCTGTGTGCAAGACCGCGCCGCGCGTGGCGTGAGAGCTTCGAAAGCCCCGTGTCGGCAGGTGACCGACCAGACCTGATGAAGGGGTAGGCATGAGCCCATGTGCTCGGCTGAAAGAACACCTGGCATAGACCGGAAATCTGGATAACCGACCCAAAGGTAACAGCAGATGTCGAACGAATCGAAATGCCCGTTCCATCAAACCGCAGGTGGCGGCACCACCAACCGTGACTGGTGGCCTGACCAGCTCAACCTCAGGATTCTCCATCAACACTCGTCCAAGTCCAACCCCGACCCGGACTTCGACTATGCCAAGGCGTTCAAGAGCCTCGACTTCCAGGCCCTGAAAAAAGACCTGACCGCCTTGATGACCGACTCCCAGGACTGGTGGCCAGCCGACTTCGGCCACTACGGCCCGTTGTTCATCCGCATGGCCTGGCACAGCGCCGGTACCTACCGCATCGGTGATGGCCGCGGCGGTGCCGGCTCTGGCCAGCAGCGCTTTGCCCCGCTCAACAGCTGGCCGGACAACGTCAGCCTGGACAAGGCCCGGCGCCTGCTGTGGCCGATCAAGCAGAAGTATGGCAACAAGATCTCCTGGGCCGACCTGATCGTGCTCACCGGCAACGTCGCCCTGGAATCCATGGGCTTCAAGACCTTCGGCTTCTCGGGCGGGCGCGCGGACGTGTGGGAACCGGACGAAGATGTGTACTGGGGCTCGGAAAAGGTCTGGCTGGGTGGCGACACCCGCTACGGCAAGGAACAGGTCAAAGCCCAGCCACCAGGCCAAGGTGACCTGGTGGCAGAGCCTGCCAAGCGCCCGGAAGAGCAGAGCCGCGATCTACCTCCCGAACGCAACCTGGAGAACCCGCTGGCTGCCGTGCAGATGGGCCTGATCTACGTGAACCCGGAAGGCCCGGAAGGCAACCCTGACCCGGTGGCGTCGGCCAAGGACATCCGCGACACCTTCGGCCGCATGGCCATGAACGACGAAGAAACCGTGGCGCTGATCGCCGGCGGCCACGCCTTCGGCAAGACCCACGGTGCCGGCCCGGCCGATAACGTCGGCCCCGAGCCTGAAGCGGCAGGCCTGGAGCTGCAGGGCCTGGGCTGGGCCAACAAGTTCGGCACTGGCAAGGGTGGCGACACCATCACCAGTGGCCTGGAAGTGATCTGGACCTCGACGCCCACTAAATGGAGTAACGAATACCTCAACAACCTGTTCAACTTCGAGTGGGAACTGACCAAGAGCCCGGCCGGCGCCCACCAGTGGCGACCGAAGGATGGCAAGGGCGCAGGTACCGTGCCGGATGCCCATGACGCGGGCAAGCGCCACGCGCCCTCGATGCTCACCTCCGACCTGGCCCTGCGCTTCGACCCGATCTACGGGCCGATCGCCAAGCGCTTCAAGGACAACCCGGAGCAGTTGGCAGACGCCTTCGCCCGAGCCTGGTACAAGCTGATCCACCGTGACATGGGCCCGCTGGCGCGTTACCTGGGGCCGGAAATGCCCAACGAAGAACTGCTGTGGCAAGACCCGTTGCCAAAACCCGACCAGCCAGCGCTGGGTGAGCAGGACATTGCCGGGCTCAAGGCCAAGATTCTTGCCTCGGGCCTGAGCGTCGCCGAACTTGTTTCCACCGCCTGGGCGGCGGCCTCGACCTTCCGTGGCTCGGACAAGCGCGGTGGCGCCAACGGCGGCCGGCTGCGCCTGGCACCGCAGAAGGACTGGGCGGCGAACCAGGGCACCGGCAAGGTGCTGGCGGCTCTGGAGAAGATCCAGGGCGAATTCAACGCCGGTGGCAAGAAGGTCTCCCTGGCCGACCTGATCGTCCTGGCCGGCTCAGCTGCCGTGGAGAAAGCCGCCAAGGACGCCGGGCACAACGTCAGCGTGGGCTTCCGCCCGGGCCGGGTCGATGCCTCCCAGGCGCAGACCGACGTCGAGTCGTTTGCCGTGCTGGAACCGCTGGCCGATGGCTTCCGCAACTTCAGCAAGGCCCGCTATAGCGTCAAGGCCGAGAAGCTGTTGCTGGACAAGGCCCAGTTGCTGACCCTCACCGCCCCTGAACTGACCGTGCTGATCGGCGGCCTGCGCGTGCTCGGTGCCAACCATGGCGGCAGCAAGGACGGCGTGTTTACCGACAAGCCCGGCACCCTGAGCAACGACTTCTTCCGCAACCTGCTGGACATGGGCGTGGAATGGAAGCCGACTTCGGCGGACAACGAAAGCTTCGAAGGCCGCGATCGCAAGACCGGGCAGGTGAAGTGGACGGGTAGCCGGGTCGACCTGGTGTTCGGCTCGCATGCGCAGTTGCGGGCGTTGAGCGAGGTGTACGGCAGCAGCGATGGTAATGACAAATTCGTCAAAGACTTCGTCGCCGCTTGGGAAAAAGTCATGGAGCTGGATCGTTTTGATCTAGCCCAATGAAAAAGCGGGGTCTGGCGGTGATGTTGTCATAACCCTGGCATTACCAGCAAAAGTGCCTCTGCACGCCCTCCGGCTCCGACGTCAGCGGAGGGCATCCAGCGGCCATGGACCTTGGCAATCAGGGGCCAGTCTTTGTCGCTCATCTGCTTGGCGACCCGCATCGGATTCTTGCCGGCGCTAAGCATCATGGATGCGACTGAATCACCCAGCGTGCCAGCGTTGGGCGCGGGATATCGATGCCGTGGCGGCCCAGCGGCCCAGCGGCCCAGCGGCCCAGCGGCCAAACAGCCGCAGGCGCAACAGCGCGTGAGCTGGCCGCTCGCGATGCCAAGGCTGAAGCTGAGCGCAAGCAGAGTCTCGCAGACGAAAAAGCTAAATCGGTCAAACCTAAGATTTGAGAGCGGATTGGCGCCGCCAGGATGTCTCGGAGGCGCTGCGCATACGTGGCATTTAAAACGTTCTAGCTGGCACATCGTCTTGCTGCTTCTACAGGTGCAGCGCCAGATTCGCAGACGGCGCGATACCTGTAGAGGCGGCTGGGCTGCAAAGCAGCCCCTGCCCAGTGGCGGTAACGCCAATTCCAGGTCGGATAGATACAAAAGCGTCCTCGTTGGTTCTGTTGCAATGTTTCTCAGGCGGCCGGCCTGAACAGCGTGCTCACAACGACAAGGAACACCGACCATGCAAATGCCCCAGACCCTGAAAATCCGCAATGGCGACAAGGTCAAGCCGACCTTCTCCGCACAGGAGTACGCCGCCCGTCATGCCCGCCTGCGGGCCTACATGGCCGACCAGGATATCGAGGCAGCCGTCTTCACCTCGTACCACAACGTCAACTACTACAGCGACTTCCTCTACTGCTCGTTCGGTCGTCCCTACGCGCTGGTGATCACCCAGGACAAGGTGGTGTCGATCAGCGCCAACATCGACGGTGGCCAGCCCTGGCGGCGCACGGTGGGCACCGACAACATCGTCTACACCGACTGGCAACGTGACAACTACTTCGTCGCCATCCAGCAGGCCCTGCCACTGGCCTCGCGTATCGGCGTGGAATACGACCACCTCAACCTGCAGAACCACGCCAAGCTCGCGGCCTGCTACCCCAAGGCCGAACTGCTGGACATCGCCGCACCGTGCATGCGCATGCGTATGATCAAGTCGGCCGAGGAGCAGGCGCTGATCCGCCATGGCGCGCGGGTTGCCGACATTGGTGGGGCGGCGGTGGTCGAGGCGCTGCGCGACCAGGTGCCAGAATATGAAGTGGCGCTGCATGCCACCCAGGCGATGGTCCGCGAAATCGCCAGAAGCTTCCCGGACAGCGAGCTGATGGACACCTGGACCTGGTTCCAGTCCGGGCTCAACACCGACGGCGCGCACAACCCGGTCACCAGCCGTAAGGTCAACAAGGGCGACATCCTCAGCCTCAACTGCTTCCCGATGATCGCCGGCTACTACACCGCGCTGGAGCGCACCTTGTTCCTCGACCATTGCCCGGACGATCACCTGCGGCTGTGGCAGGCCAACGTCGAGGTGCATGAAGCGGGCCTCAAGCTGGTGCGCCCTGGCATGCGTTGCTGCGACATCGCCCGTGAACTGAACGAGATCTTCCTGCGCCACGACCTGCTGCAGTACCGCACGTTTGGCTACGGCCACTCGTTCGGCACACTGAGCCACTACTACGGCCGGGAAGCCGGGCTGGAACTGCGCGAAGACATCGACACGGTACTGGAGCCGGGCATGGTGGTGTCGATCGAGCCGATGATCATGCTGCCCGAAGGGCGACCGGGGGCGGGTGGGTACCGTGAGCATGACATCCTGATCGTCAATGAGCACGGGGCCGAAAACATTACCAAATTCCCGTTTGGGCCTGAGCACAACATCATTCGCAAATAAGCACCGGCGTCGCCTGCTTCGCGGCTGAAGCCGCTCCTACAGAGGCTAGAGAAATACCTGTGGGGGCGGCTTTGGCCGCGAAGGGGCCGGCCCGGGCAATAAAAAATAACTGTATGACCACCAGACCCTGCCTCCAATTAGAAGAATCAGAGGGTACCCGTCATGTCCAGCACCACCTTAAACGCTCCCTCCCTCGGCGGCGCCGTACCAGACGCCGAACGCCAGGCCCTGCGCAAGGCCGCGCGTGCCAGTTTCATGGGCAATTTCGTCGAATGGTTCGACTACGCCGCCTACGGCTACCTCGCCACCATCATCGCCGCCACCTTCTTTCCACAGACCGACAAGACCAGCGGCCTGCTGGCAACCTTCGCGGTATTTGCCCTGTCATTTCTGGTCCGCCCGCTGGGTGGCGTGGTCTGGGGGCATTTTGGCGATCGCCATGGCCGGCGCAACGCCCTGTCCTGGTCAATCCTGATCATGTCGACTTCAACGTTCTGCATCGGCTTGCTGCCAGGTTATGCGCAGATCGGCCTGTGGGCGCCCGGCCTGCTGTTGCTGATCCGCCTGGTGCAGGGGTTTTCTGCCTCAGGCGAATACGCCGGTGCCGCGGCGTTTCTTGCCGAGTATGCACCGCCCGGCCGACGTGGCCTGTACACCAGCATCGTCCCGGCCAGCACGGCGGCCGGGCTGCTGTTCGGTGCGGCATTCGTCGCGGTATTGCATGAGCTGCTGAGCAGCGAAGACCTGCACAGCTGGGGCTGGCGCCTACCTTTTCTGCTGGCCGCACCGTTCGGCCTGGTCGGCCGCTACATCCGCATGAGCCTGCAAGACACGCCGAAGTTCCTGGAGATGGAGCAGCGCCTGGAACACAAGGCCTGCATGACCCCGGCGCCGATCCGCGAGCTATTGGCGCGGCATCGGCGCAGCCTGGCCATCGGCCTCGGTGTCACCTGCCTCAACGCCGTGGCGTTCTACCTGCTGCTCAGCTACATGCCGACCTACCTGTCCAACGAAATGGGCATGAGCGAGCGCGATTCGTTCATTGCCTCTACGGTATCGCTGGCCACCTACATTGGCCTGATCTTCCTGATGGGACGGCTGTCCGACCAGTTCGGCCGCAAGCCCATGCTGGTGGTGGCTTCGTTGCTGTTTCTCGGCCTGACCGTACCCTTGTTCAAACTGCTCGACGGGCAGCCGTTGCTGGTGATCCTGGCCATCCAGATTCTCTTCGGTGCAATGCTGGCGATGAACGACGGTACCTTGCCGTGCCTGCTGGCAGAGATATTCCCGACCCAGGTGCGTTTCAGCGGCTTTGCCTTGAGCTTCAACCTGGCCAATGCGCTGTTTGGTGGGACAGCGCCGTTCATCGCCACCTGGTTGATACAGGCCACGGGCAGCAAGCTGGCCCCGGCGGGCTACCTGCTGGCCGCCGCGCTGGTAGCGTTGCTGGCCATGTTGAGGTGCCGGGAAACGGCGCATGCGGCCCTGCAGGACTGAGCCGCTGCCTTCAGTGCAACGAGGCCTGGCGCCGTTCGCCCAACGGTGACAGGCCAAAGAAGCGGCTGTAGCTCTTGGAAAAGTGCGCCGGTGAGCTGAACCCGCAGGCCAGCGCCACCTCACGCACCTGCACATCACTGCGCAGCAGCAGTTCCCGTGCCCGTGACAGGCGCAACTCCAGGTAATACTGGCTGGGGGTGCGCTGCAGGTACTTATGGAACAACCGCTCCAGCTGGCGCACGGTCACTTCATTGAGGCTGGCCAGCTCTTCCAGCCCCAACGGCTCCTCCAGGTTCGCCTCCATGATCGCCACCACCTGGCTCAGCTTGGGCTGGGCAGTGCCGAGCAAGGTGCGCAACGGCACACGCTGGCGCTCGCGCTCACCTCGCACGCGGTCACACAGCAACAGCTCGGCGGCCTTGGCGGCGATGGCCTGGCCGCCGGCCTGGCGGGCGACCAGTTGCAGCATCATATCCATGGCCGCAACGCCACCGGAGCAGGTGAAACGGTCGCGGTCCAGCTCGAACAGCTGGCTGGAGATGACAATGTCGGGGAAGTGTTCCTGCAGGGTCTGCAGGTCTTCCCAGTGAATGGTGCAGCGGTAGCCGTCGAGCAGCTCGGCCTTGGCCAGCAGGTAGCTGCCGGTGCAGATCCCGCCCAGCGGCAGGCGCTGGCGGGCCAGTTGGCGCAGCCAGTCGATCAGTGGCCGGTTGTTGCCACGGCTGCGGTCGATCGGGTTGGCGCCGACCACGAACAGGGCGTCCAGCGCCGGGGCGTCGGCGATACTGTGGTCGGGCAGCACGCGCATGCCATTGCTGGCTACCACCGGCTCCGGGCTGGCGGCAATCAGTACGGTACGGTACAAGGGATGGCGCGCTGCCAGGTTGGCCATGCGCAGGGTTTCCACCGCCGATGCCAGGCCGATGGTCGTGAAGTTGGGCAACACCAGAAAACCGAAGGTCCTGGTTGGGCAAGGCGTTACGCTGATGGAAACGGGGTGGACCATTGCGATCTTCCTGTGCAAGCTGAGGCTTAGTTCGTCAGGGGCAGTGGCAAAACAGGCCTCGCGTGTTTCTTGTTGTTATGGGTCGTTGCCGGGCTGATCTTACACCCAGGGCGCAACGGCCAGGAATGGACCTGATCGCAGAATAAGAAGGTGATCGTACGTGAATCCCGAATCCATGCTGGCGGCGCTGCCAGGTTTCGCCATCGCCCCTGAGGCGATCCAGGTATTGCCCGATGCCGCGGCCTACCGTACCTGCCTGCTCGAACGTATCGCCACCGCGACCCGGCGTATCGTCATCGTCGCCTTGTACCTGCAGGAGGACGAGGCCGGCCAAGAGGTGCTGGACGCCCTGTACCAGGCCAAGGCCGAGCGGCCGAGCCTGGAAATCGTCATCGTGGTCGACTGGTTCCGTGCCCGCCGTGGCCTGCTGGGGGCCGGGCGCCAGCCGGGCAACGCGGCCTGGTACCAGGCCCAGCGCCAGTTGCGTGGGCTCGACGTGGTGATCCATGGCGTGCCGGTGCAGACCCGCGAGCTGTTCGGCGTGCTGCACCTGAAGGGCAGCGTGATCGACGATTGCGTGATCTACACCGGCGCCAGCTTGAACAACGTCTATCTCCACCGCTTCGACCGTTACCGGCTGGACCGTTACCACCTGTTCCAGTCACCGGCCCTGGCCGACGCCATGGTCGACCTGGTCCGGCGCCTGTTGCACCACACTGCAACGCCGCGCCTGGACCTGCCCGCGCCACCCGCTACTCGCAGCCTGCGCGGTGACATCCGGCGCCTGCGCGCGCGCCTGCGGCGCATGGCCTATGAAGCACCCGCCGCCATGGCAGGGCAGGGACTGCGGGTGATCCCGCTGCTCGGCGTCGGCCGTGGCAACCCGCTCAACCGCACCTTGTGCGCGTTGCTGGCGGCGGCGCGTGCGCAGATCATCATCAGTACGCCGTATTTCAACCCGCCACGGGTGGTGATGCGCGAGATCGACCATGCCCTGGACCGGGGTGTGCGTATCGAGCTGATTGTCGGCCATCGCACCGCCAACGACTTCTATATCGCCCCGGGCGAGCCGTTCAGTGCCAGTGGCGCCTTGCCCTACCTGTACGAGGACAACCTGCGCGCCTTCGCCCGGCGGCGGCATGCCGCCATTGCCAGCGGCCAGTTGCAGATTCGGATCTGGAACGATGCTGGCCATACCTTCCATGCCAAGGGGGTGTGGGTCGACCAGCGCTACTCGCTGCTGACCGGCAACAACCTCAACCCGCGCGGGTTCAACCTCGACCTGGAGAACGGGCTGCTGATCGATGACCCGCACGGGCAGTGGCTGGTGCCACGGGCGGTGGAACTGGAGGGCATTCGCCGGCATGCGCCGCAGATCGGCACGGCGGATGAACTGGGCGAGAAGGCCGAACATCCCAAGGAAGTGCGCAAGTTTTTGCGGCGCCTGCGCTATAGCCGGCTGGAGCCGTTGATCAAGCGGGTGCTCTGAGCTTCGGCTCGTTGTTGGGCAAAAGGCTATCATCCTTCTGGTAACCCGGTGGAGAGCCAGGCGTGAGTGCGTTTTTTCAAAAGGCAGGGAAGAGCACGGAGCGTGTCGAACGTTGAATGGATGCATTCATTTGCGTGCAACGCGACGCTTCGCCCCTCTGAAAAGTCATCTCAAGCGCATACAATCACGCCTTTTCCATGTTAACCAGACAGGCCAATCCGTCTATGGCGCTTGATCCACCCACGATGCTGACGATCACCATCGCCCTGGCCGCTGCGGCGGCCCTGTACCTGGCGATCGAGTGGCGCAGTGTCCGCGAACCTTCGCTGCTGTTCTGGAGCGCCGGGTTCGCCACCATCACGGTCGGTTCGACCCTGGCTTTGCTGCGCGGGATCGGCCTGCTGCTGATCGGCATCTGGTTCGCCAACGGCTTGCTGGTGGTCGCCCACGCGTTCTTTCTGCTGGGTGTGGTGCGTTTCACCCAGGTCCGGCTGTCACGGGCGTGGCTGCTGATCGTACTGGTATGGTTCGGCTTGTTGCTGCTGCCCGTGGGGCCGCAGTGGTCGAAAGTGATGCTGATGGTCAACTCGCTGCTGGTGGCGTTGCTCACGCTCAAGGCCAGCTACCTGCTGCGCCCCCATGGCAAGTCGCTGAGCGTAGGGGCGGTGCAGTTGCGGTACGTGCTGCTGCTCCATGGGCTGTTCTATGTGGCCAAGGCGATCGTGGCGGTGATGCCGGGCTCGCTGATCGACCTGGCGACCTTCGGCGGCCTGATCATTCAGGTTTCCCTGGTCGAAGGGGCAATGGCGATCATGCTGATCGCACTGTCGATGACCGGCACCGTGCGTTATCGCCGTGAAGAGCGGATTGCCCGGCTGGCTGCCCGCGACCCGCTGACTGCGTTGTACAACCGCCGTGCCCTGGAAGTGCGGGCCGCGCACCTGTTCAAGGCGGTCACCCCGGACCAGCCTGGGGCGCTGTTGCTGATCGATATCGACAACTTCAAGCTGGTCAACGACCTGCATGGCCATGCGGCGGGTGACCGCCTGCTTATCGCGTTGAGCGAGATGATCCGCGCCGTGCTGCCGGAGCGGTCGTTGGCCGCGCGGCTGGGCGGTGACGAGTTCGTGATCCTGCTCAGCGACGCCGGCAGCGAGAAGGTGGTGGAAATGGGCAGCCAGCTGCGCGATCAGTTCCAGCAGTTTGCCCGGGAGGCGATGCCGACCCCGCAGGCGGTGACGTTGAGTATCGGCGCCAACCTGTTCGACCAGCCGCCGGCCAGCCTGGCGGCGTTGATCGAGCAGGGAGATGTGGCGTTGTACCAGTCCAAGCGGGGTGGGCGTGACAGCATTCGCCTGGTGGACCGGACCTTGGTCAGTCCGGTGAAATAGCAGGGGGCCGCAAAGCGGCCCCGCGATCTCAGGTCACAACCTGATAGCAAGGCACATACGCTGCGCCACCTGGCAATTTCATCCGGTGCTGGTCGACAAACGCCTGCAACAGGCGCCCCAGCGGCTCCAGCACCGCCGCATCACCGCGGATCTGATACGGCCCGTGCTCCTCGATCAGCCGGATCCCCTTGTCCTTCACGTTGCCCGCGACGATCCCGGAAAACGCCCGGCGCAAATTGGCTGCCAGTTCATGTGCTGGCAAATCGCGGCGCAAGGCCAGTTCGGCCATGTTGGCGTGGGTCGGGTCGAACGGGTGCTGGAAGCCGCCGTCGATCTTCAGCAGCCAGTTGAAGTGGAAGGCGTCGTTGCGCTCGCGGCGGAACTGCTTGACCTCCTTGAGCCCCTCGACCATGTGCCGGGCCACTTCGGCCGGGTCATCGATGATGATCTGGTAGTGGCGCTGCGCCGCTTCGCCAAGGGTAGCGCCGACGAACGCATGCAGCTGCTGCAGGAACGGTTCGGCGCTGCGCGGCCCGGTGAGCACCACCGGGAAGGGCAGGGCCTGGTTGTCCGGGTGCATGAGGATGCCGAGCAGATAGAGGAATTCCTCGGCAGTACCGGCGCCGCCGGGGAAGATGATGATGCCGTGGCCGACACGGACGAAGGCCTCCAGACGCTTCTCGATGTCTGGCAGGATCACCAGTTCGTTGACGATCGGGTTCGGCGCCTCGGCGGCGATGATGCCCGGTTCGGTCAGGCCCAGGTAGCGGCTGCCGTGCATGCGCTGCTTGGCATGGGCAATGGTCGCGCCCTTCATCGGGCCCTTCATCACGCCTGGGCCGCAGCCGGTGCAGATGTCCAGCTTGCGCAGGCCCAGTTCGTGGCCGACCTTCTTGGTGTACTGGTACTCCTCGCTGCTGATCGAGTGGCCGCCCCAGCACACCACCATCTTCGGCTCCACGCCAGGGCGCAGGGTGCGGGCGTTGCGCAGCAGGTGGAAGACATAGTCGGTGATGCCCTGGGAGCTTTCCAGGTCGATGCGCTGGCTGGCCAGCTCGCTTTCGGTGTAGACGATGTCGCGCAGGGCGCTGAACAGCATCTCGCGGGTGCTGGCGATCATTTCGCCATCGACGAAGGCGTCGGCTGGAGCGTTCAGCAGCTCCAGGCGCACGCCGCGGTCTTGCTGGTGAATGCGGACTTCGAAGTCCTTGTACGCCTCGAGAATGGTCTTGGCGTTGTCGACATGGGCGCCGGTATTGAGAATGGCCAGGGCGCACTGGCGGAACAAGGTGTAGAGGCTACCGGTACCGACTTCACTCAGTTGCTGGACTTCACGTTGCGACAGCGTCTCCAGGCTGCCTTTGGGGCTGACGGATGCATTGATGACATGGCGTTGAGGCATCTAAGTCGTTCCTGTGCAGGTAAAAACATCCTTGCAAGACAACACCATACCGATCCTTGCACGTCAACCTAAAAGGCGTTGCACACCCAGGGTGATCGCCATGCCGCCACCCACCAGCCACAGGTTGAGGATCGCCCCGGTGATCAGCGCCTTGGGCCCGGCCTGGCGGATCTGGCCCCAGCGGGTTTCCATGCCCAGCGCTGTCATGGCCATGGTCAGGGCGAAGGTGTCAAGGCTATTGATCGTCTGGGTCACGCTACCTGGCAGCACCTGCAGCGAGTTCACCAGCACCAGGGCGAGGAAGCCGAAGGCGAACCAGGGCATGGCGATGCGGCCATTGCCTTGGGCCTGGCCCGGCTGGCGCGAACGGCTGATCCACAGGCCGACCACCAGCAGCACCGGCACCAGCAGCATCACCCGGGTCATCTTGACGATGGTGGCAATGTGCGTGGCTTCGGGGCTGACGTTGCTGGCCGCGCCCACCACCTGCGCCACTTCGTGAATGGTACCGCCGAGGAACAGGCCGGCGCCCATCGTGTCCAGGGGCAGCCAGCCGGCATTGATCGCCAGCGGGTAGAGGAACATCGACAGGGTGCCGAACAGCACCACGCTGCCCACCGCCATGGCACTCTTGTGCGGGGCGCTGCGCAGCGCCGATTCGAAGGCCAGCACGGCGGCGGCGCCACAGATCGCACTGCCGGCTGCGGTGAGCAGGGCGGTGTCGCGGTCCAGCTTGAACAGCTTGGTGCCACACCACAGGCCGATCAGCAAGGTGCTGGTCACCACCAGCAGCGATACGGTCAAACCGGACCAGCCGACTTCGGCGATCTCCTGCAGGCTTACGCGCAGGCCGAAGAAGGCCACGGCGATGCGCAGCAGGCCGCGGGCCGAGAAGTTGATACCGGCCGCCCAGCTAGCCGGCACGCCATCGCGCAAGGCGTTGCCATACAAGGCACCGGCGACGATACCGACGATCAGCGGGCTGATGCCCAGGCTGGCGATGGCGGGCAGGGCTGCCAGCTGGGTGACGGCAAGGGCGAACAGCGCGACGAACAGGATGCCGTTGAGCCGCCCTCGGGTAGAGAGGGTAGGCGCCAACGCAGGGTTGGAAGTTGCCGTGGCCATGTGAGTCCTCCGGGAAAGTGTTTCGACATGGCTTACGTTAATCTGGTTATAAGCTTATAAAAAATCGTAATTTAGGATGGCAAATATCCGTTTAGCTGATACTTTGAATGGATGACCCCAGAACAGCTGATAACCTTCGCCACCGTCGCCGAGCACGGCAACATCAGCCATGCGGCCCAGGCCCTGCACCTGTCGCAACCGGCGGTGTCCGGCCAGCTCAAGTTGCTGCAGGAGGACTTTGGCGAGCCCCTGTACCAGCGTGCCGGCCGTGGCGTGCGCCTGACGGCGGCTGGCGAGCAACTGCTGGCCCATGCCCAGCGCCTGCGGGACACGTTTCGCCAGGCCCAGGCCTTGTGCGAGGCCATGCGCGGCCTGGAGCGCGGCACCTTGCGCATCGGCGCCAGTACCACGCCGGCCAGCTACCTGTTGCCGTACCTGATCGCCGATTTCCATGGCCGTTATCCGGAGGTACTGGTGAGCACGTCCCACGGCAATACGGCGGAAATCGTCGCAGCGCTGGACAGCGTCGATATCGCCCTGATCGAAGGCCCGCCCGGGCAGGAGCTGCCACTGGGTACTGAAGTGACGGCGTGGCGCGAGGACGAGATCGTGGCCATCGTGCCGCGCGGCCATCCATTGGCGAGTGCTGAGCAGCAAGGCTTGCAGGCGTTGGGGGCTTACCCGTTGGTGCTGCGTGAGGGGGGCTCGGGGGTGCGCCAGATCGTCGAGCGGGCATTTGCCCGGCATGGCGTGACCATGCGCGTGGCGCTGGAGATCGCCGGGGTGGAAGGGGTGAAGGAGGCGGTGCGGGCCGGGATGGGGATTGGCTTTGTGTCGGCCATGTCGATCCGCCATGAAGATGGTGTGTTGCAGCAACTGAGAATTGCGCCTGAACCGTTGGTGCGGCGGTTTTCCATCCTCTTGCCCCATGCCGCCACGCCGTCGCGGGCGGCTGCGCGGTTCTTGGAACTGTGCCTGGGTCCGGTGACGGAGGCCACGTAACCCGCCCCTGCTGCCGGCAGCAGGGGCGGGCAAGCGGGCTACTGGATGTTGGCCTTGGCCGGTGTGGCCTGGTTGTACTTGATCGACGCTACGCTGTTGCACAGCCCGACCAGTGTCTGCCAGTCCTGGTTGGCCAGGTTCAGGTTGCGCTGCAGCTCGGGCAGGTTGAGGGTGTCGACATTGCCCTTGCACTGGTTGAGGTCGGTCAGAACCGTATTCAGTTCACCTTCAAGTTCTTCCCACACCTTCAATAGCAGGCCGATCAGCGAACCCGCAGCCTGGGACAGTTCGATCAGCTTGTTCAGTTGATCATTCAGTGCCGCCAGGCTGGCGGATTGCTGGGTCACTGCGTTCATGCGCGAAGTATCGGCTTCGATCTCGCTGCGCAGGGTCTTGATCTTGATCTCGGCGGCGACCATGGTCGCGATCCCCGCCGCTGCGCCGACGATGCCGAAGGCCAGGCCGAACCCGAGGCTGAAGATCGCAATGACAGCGCCGGCGAAGAACGCCACACCAGCACCAATGGCCGAAGCCGTTTCCACCACTTGCCAGGTCTTGATCTGCTTGCGCATTTCTTCGATCTTGGCCTGATACTGCTTGACCTGGTCGCGGTTGACCTGCTGCTGCTGGGTGGAGTCACTGACAGCCTTGGACAGTATCTGGCTGTCCTGGATCAGGTTGTTGGAGTAGTCGGTGATCGACTGGTGCACCGACACGGCGCTTTGGCTGAACGCGCGAAGTTGCGAAATCAGCCCGTTGAACTGCTGTTTGAGCGCGTTGATGGCCTGGGTATTGCCTGGGTCGTTCTGAAGTACGCCGATCAGCGAGTTGATCGTCGACATGCTGACGTTGAAGGCAATGCCATAGCCGGCAATGGCGTTAGGGATGCTGACCAGGTTCGCGGAAATCCCGTACCAGGCGTTGGCGTGGATCTGGGCGTTGCTGAATGCAGTCTGGAACGTGCTGTACCAGGTGGGAGCAGGGGTGATGGTCGGCAGTTGGGTGTTGCTGATGCCGAGCACGTAGGCCATCACATCGTTGTTGGCATTGAAGGCATCTGCCAGTTGCTGATCGATAGGCAGGTCGTTGGACGCCCGCAGTGCCGCGGGGACGCTGCCGAGTGCGGCGATGCTGACGACGTTCGACAGGGGGTTGAGGGTGAACGGGAAAAACTGTTTCTTCAGTGCATCCATGACACTTCTCCTTGAACAGTGACCGATCGACCGGTGCTGATTGTCGGGGCGTTGTGTGTGAGGCAGTTTCCTTTCGCAGGCGCGGGCGCGCCTGCAATCCACTATGCAGAGGCCCGAAGAGGCTTGGATAGCGAACTCATTTAAGCAGTGCCAAGGCGCACGGCAAGGTGCTATCAGCTGTGTTTTTCGCTCTCGAATGGTGAGCGAAAAAGCACAAGCAGACAGAACAGCGCCTTAGCTTCGATGCAGGCAATGGGTAAGCAAAACGGTGCTTTTTCGACGCGTCCATGTGCCTGCCCAGGCGGGGTCAATTCACCTTGAATACATGCTTCATGTAGGCCACGAAGTTCTCGTCCCGACATTGGGTCTTGCCTGGGCTGTCGGAGATTTTCGCCACGGGCGCGCCATTGCAGTCGGTCATCTTGATCACGATGTTCATCGGCTCCACCCCTGGGATGTCGCAAGTCAGCCGGGTACCAATACCGAAACTCACGTTGATCCGCTTGTGCAACGCCCGGTACAGGCCCAGTGCCTTGGCGAAATCCAGGCCGTCGGAGAAGATCAGCGTCTTGCCCTTCGGGTCGATCCCCAGCCGTTCATAGTGGGCGATGGCTTTTTCCGCCCATACCAGTGGGTCCCCTGAGTCGTGGCGCAGGCCGTCGAACAGCTTGGCGAAGTACAGGTCGAAATCACCCAGGAAGGCGTCCATGGTGATGCAGTCGGTCAAGGCGATGCCCAGCAAGCCACGGTACTCGCGCACCCAGCCTTCCAGCGCGGCCGCCTGGCTGTCGACCAGCCGTGGGCCGAGTTGCTGGTGCGCCATGAACCATTCGTGGGCCATGGTGCCGAGCGGCTTGAGTTCGAGTTCGCGTGCCAGGTGCACGTTGCTGGTGCCGACGAAGCGGCCTGGGAAGTCGTGCTTGAGCAGGTACACCACTTCTTCCTGCACCCGGTAGGAAAACCGCCGCCGCGTACCGAAGTCGGCCAGCTGGAAGCCGGCCAGCTCGTCGGCACTGGCCTCGGCCTTGAGCCAGTCCATTTTCTGGTAAAGGCGCTCGCCTACCTGTTCGATCACCACGTCGCGATAGCGGTAGCGGTTGCGCACCTCGCTGATGATCGCCAGCAACGGGATCTCATAGAGGATCACATGCAGCCAAGGCCCACGCACGCGGATTGCCAGCTGCCCGGCGGCGTCCAGGCCGACCTGCACATAGCGCAGGTTGAAGCGGAACAGGCTGAGGAAGCGGATGAAGTCCGGCTTGAGGAACGGGATCTTTTCCAGGTAGGCCAGCTGGTCGTGGGTGACGGTAACTTCGCTCAGCTGCTCGATCTGGTAGCGGATCTCTGCCAGGTAAGGGGAGAGGTCTTCATTGTTGCGGCAGCGGAATTCCCACTCCACCTCGGCGTTGGGGTAGTTGTGCAGCACCGCCTGCATCATGGTGATCTTGTAGAAGTCGGTGTCCAGCAGGTTCTGGATGATCCGTGGGCCGAAAACGCTTTCGCTCATGGGCGGTTTTCCTTGATCAGAGAGAGCTGGTAGTCGAGTGCGGCTTCATCGCCGCACAGGATCACGCCCTCGGCGGCCAGCGCACCGCAGGCGCTGATGGCACCTTCCTGGGTCAGGGCTCGGCAGGCCGGCAGGTACAGCAGTACCTGGAAGCCGGCCTGGCGCAATTGCCGGGCGGTCGTCTTGACGCAGTAATCCAGGGCCAAGCCGCCGACGATCACGGCGCCGACCTGTTGCACCTTGAGAAATTCGATGACCCCGGTGGAACGGCGCTCGGCGAGATCGTGGTAGCAGGCGCCGTAGGGGTGCAGGTCGGGTTCGACGCCTTTCCAGACGAAGTAGTCGTAGTCGATCGGGGCGGGCAGGCCGGGCAGCAGTTCGAAGCCGGGGGTACCGGGTACGCAGTGGCTGACCCAGGTCAGGTCGGCATTGGCCAGAGTCAGTGGCTGCAGCATCTGGCCGGGTTCGGCCACCACCCAGGTCGCGTTGGCCGGGTGGGCGTCCTTGCTACCCAGGCGCAGGTCGGCGCGCAGGGCCATGGCGTTGAGGTCTGGGGCGATCTCGTTGCCTTCCGGCACCGGTAGCTCCTGAGGGGCGTTGGCGGTGAAGCCGTTCTGCGCGTCGACATCGAAACTGGCGATCTTCATGGAGGGTCTCCTCGCTGGAATGGCTATATAATTCACCTGGTGTAATAAGTGTGTCAAGTGGCAATTTCTACGGGCTTGTGGGTTGCCATACTTAGAGGCTCTGGTGGATTATTGTGCCGATGAACAAGGAGTCTCCGGTGAGTACAGTCGAAGTCCTGGCCAGTGTCGATATCGTCGCCCTGCGCCTGGCCCCTGATGCCCAGCATCTGCAAGTGTTGTTGCACCGTCGTGAGCGCGAGCCCCATGTCGGCCAGTGGGCCTTGCCCGGCGTGATCGTCAATGGCCGCACCCCGGATACCAGCCTGGAGGGCGCTGCCGAACGCGCCCTGCGCGAGAAAGCCTTGGTGCAGCCGCGCTACCTCGAACAGGTGGGTACCGAAGGCAACGCCTTCCGCGACCCGCGTGGGTGGTCGTTGAGTACCTTCTACCTGGCATTGCTCGACCCGCAGCAGCAGATTGAAGGAGAGCAGCTGGCGTTTTTCGACCTCGACAGCGTGATTGACCGCAAGGTGCTGCTGCCGTTCGACCATAACCTGCTGGTCGAGCGTGCGCGCGAGCGGTTGGCTTCGAAGACGGTGTACAGCAGCCTGCCGCTGTACCTGCTGGCGCAGAAGTTCACCGTGCTCGATGCGCTGGGGGCGGTGCAGGCGTGCCTGGGGCAGTCGGTTAACAACACCTCGCTGCGCAAGCGCCTGGAGCGCTTGCGCGAGCTGGGGTGGGTGAGGGACACCGGGGAGAAGAACCAGCCCAGGCTGGGCCGGCCGCAGCAGTTGTATCAGTACACGCCGCAGGGGGAGCGGGTATTCATGTTCGACCGGAGCCTTCTCCCCGAAGGCACTTGAGCGACGTTTTGTCTGTGGGCGCGGCTCCCACAGTCGCTCGCGTTCAATCAGGTCAATGCGCGCAGCGGCTGGTATCGCCTTGCTCGGCCGGTGCCTTGCGCGCCGCTGCCAGAATGGTCGCCAGCACGATCAGTGCAGCACCGGCAGCCATGCGCAGCGTTGGCTGGTCACCAAACAACCACCACGCCCCGATAATCGCGTACACCGGCTCTAGCGCGATGATCATGCCGGCAGTCCGCGCTTCCAGCCCTTCCAGGCTCTTGACGAACAGGAACTGCGACAGCCCGGTGCAGAACACCCCCAGCAGTGCCAGGTTGATCCAGTCATTGCTGCCCAGGCTGGTGTTGCCCAGGTGGGTGAAGGCGAACGGCGCCACCAGCGCGGCAACCACCACGTTCTGCCAGAAGGCCACTTGCATGGCGTTCATGTTCGACTGGTTGCGGCGGTTGGTCACGGTCAACAGGGCGAACGCCAGGCCTGAACCCAGGCCCCAGAGCAGGCCCACGGTCCCTTTGTCGAGCAAATCGAAGGTTGGCACTACCAGCACCAGGCCTGCGGTCACCATCAACAGCAGCAAACCTTGGACGGCACCGATGCGCTGGCCGAACACGCCGCGCTCGATCATGGCGATGAAGGCCGGGAAGCTGGCAAAGCCCAGGGTGGCCACGGCCACGCCGCCAACTTTGACGGCGATGAAGAAGGTCACCCAGTGGGTCGCCAGCAGGGCGCCGGTCAGGCCCAGCACCGGCAGGTTGCGCAGGGCCAGCGCATCGAGCAGGCGGGTGCCCTTGAGCCCGGCGACGAAGCCCAGGGCGATGAAGGCGAAGGTGGCGCGGCCGAAGGTGATGATGCTGGCGTCGGCGTCGATCAGGTGACCGAGGATACCGGTCAGGCCGAACAGCACAGCGGCGATGTGGGCAACGCACAGGGCGTTCCGGTGGCCGGTGGCAGCACCGGCTACGGGGATTGAAGTCGCGATCATGGCAGTCAAGTCTTCACAATGTGGCGCGCGCAAACACTCCCGATTGGCGCGGCGCAGGTCTCTAATACTGGGAGTTTTATCGTTATGAGCCCGAACGAACTGCCCGGTGCAAAAAGGCGCCACAGCGTTGGAATTGTGAAGCGAGGCTGTTTTACTCGCGAATACCACACCGATCAGCCCACGGCGCGGGGCTGGTCGATGTGTGTATTATTTTTGTAGACACGGTTTGGAAGCCGATTGCTGGCGACGTGTGCTTGTCTGATCGCGACATCGACTGTTGCCTTGTAGCGCCTTGTTATTCCTCACCGTAATTCATGATCGACAGCAGGCGGATCGGCACCTGTACCAGCTGCTCAGGGCCGTGCGGGGTTTCGCCATCGAAGGTCAGGCTGTCGCCGGCCTGCATGCGATAGAGCTGGTTGCCGTGGCGATAGACCAGTTCCCCCTCCAGCAGATGGAGAAACTCGGTGCCTGGGTGGGCGAAGGTCGGGAATTCCTCGCTGGCGTCGTCCATGGTCACCATGTACGCCTCGAAGTTCTTCTTCGGCCCCCTGGCGTGATTGAGCAAATGGTAGGTATGGCCCTTCTCGGTGCCGCGGCGCACCACCTCCAGCCCTTCACCGGCCTTGACCAGCAAGGCATTGCCATCAGGCTGGTCGTACTGGCTGAACAGCTTGGCCATCGGCATGCCCAGCACATCGCACAGGCGGCTGAGGGTATCGAGGCTGGTTGACACCTGAGCGTTCTCGATCTTGCTCAGCATGCCCTGGCTGATGCCGGCGATGCGCGCCACATCGGCGAGCTTGAGCGACTGGGCCTGGCGCTGGCGCTTGATCTGCAGGCCCAGGTACTGCTCCAGGCGGAGGCGCGGTTCGGTTTCGGTTGGCATCGAATGTCCTGCACGGTTTCAGTTCAAGAATAAAGATTTCGCACTGGGAAAGTGCGAAAGGCAGCTGCGTTGGCTGCTTCTTTCCTCAGGTGAAAACAAGTTTCCCATAAATGGAGAAGAAAAACCCGGCTGAGTCTTGTGCTGCCTGTGCCGGCCTCTTCGCGGGGCAAGCCCGCTCCTACAGGGGTACGCGTCTCTGGTAGGAGCGGGCTTGCCCCGCGAAGAGGCCGGCCCTGGCCACACAACGCCATCACCCTTGAGCAGAGTTGGCAAGTACATTGCATTCCTGTGAGGAAAGTAAGTTTCCCATGCGGAATTAGTGCCCTCACCCAGGAGTGATCAACCCATGTTGCCAGCAGAAACCCAGCGCACCCTCGACCAGTACGGTATCAAGTACGTGTTGGCGCAGTTCGTCGATATCCACGGTTCGGCGAAGACCAAGTCGGTGCCGGTATCGGGCCTCAAGATGGTGGCTGAGGAGGGCGCCGGCTTTGCCGGGTTCGCCATCTGCGGCATGGGCATGGAGCCCCATGGCCCGGATTTCATGGCCCGTGGCGACCTCTCCACGCTGATCCCGGTGCCTTGGCAGCCGGGCTATGGGCGGGTGGTGTGCGTAGGTCATGTCAACGGCCAGCCCTGGCCCTACGACAGCCGTTACGTCTTGCAGCAGCAGGTGCAGCGCCTGGCCGACAAGGGTTGGACCCTGAACACCGGCCTTGAGCCCGAGTTCAGCCTGTTCCGCCGTGACGAAAGCGGCAAGCTGCAGCTGGTGGACGCCTCCGACAACCTCGACAAGCCATGCTACGACTACAAGGGCCTGTCGCGCTCGCGGCTGTTCCTCGAACGCCTCACCGAGGCCCTGCAGCCGGTCGGCTTCGACATCTACCAGATCGACCACGAAGACGCCAACGGCCAGTTCGAGATCAACTACACCTATAGCGACGCCATGGAGTCGGCTGACCGTTTCACCTTCTTCCGCATGGCCGCCGGCGAGATCGCCAACGACTTGGGCATGATCTGCTCGTTCATGCCCAAGCCCGACCCCAAGCGTGCCGGCAACGGCATGCACTTCCACCTGTCGCTGGCCAGCAGCAGCAACAAGAACCTGTTCCACGACCCCTCCGACAGCAGCGGCATGGGCCTGTCGAAACTGGCCTACCACTTCGCCGCCGGCTTGCTGGCCCACGGCCCAGCGCTGTGTGCCTTCGCCGCACCCACGGTCAACTCCTACAAGCGCCTGGTGGTCGGCCGCTCGCTGTCCGGCGCCACCTGGGCGCCGGCCTTCGTCGCCTATGGCGCCAACAACCGTTCGGCGATGGTGCGCATCCCCTATGGCCGCCTGGAGTTCCGCCTGCCGGACGCCGGCTGCAACCCGTACCTCGTCACCGCCGCGATCATCGCCGCCGGCCTCGATGGCATCGACCGCCAGCTCGAGCCGGGCGAGATGTGCAACGAGAACCTCTACAACCTGAGCCTGGAAGCGATCGCCGCACGCGGCATCAAGACCTTGCCGCAGTCGCTCAAGGAAGCCGCCGATGCGCTGGAGGCCGACCCGCTGTTTCGCGAGGTGCTCGGTGCCGAGATCGTCGACGAGTTCATCAAGCTCAAGCGCATGGAATGGGTGGAGTACTGCCGCCACGTCTCCGACTGGGAAATCCAGCGTTACACCGAATTCTTCTGACCGCCAACCCTATCCCTGGGTGGCGGCAACAGCAGCGGCTACCCACTGCCTAGAAGGAGTATCACCATGTGTGGAATCGTAGGTCTGTACCTGAAAAAGCCAGAGCTGGAAGCCCAGCTCGGCAAGCTCTTCGAACCCATGCTCGAAGCCATGACCGACCGTGGCCCGGACAGCGCCGGCTTCGCCATCTACGGTGACGAAGTGGCCGATGGCTGGGTCAAGCTGACCCTGCAGGCGACGGACATCAACTACCCCTGGGCGGCCCTGATGGGCCAGCTGGAAGGGTGCCTGGGCTGCTCGCTGGACTGGTTCCAGAACGCCAGCGCGGCGGTACTCAAGGCGCACACCAGCGAGACGGCAGCCCGCCAAGCCCTGAGCGAACTGGCCCCTGAGGTGCGCATCATGAGCGCCGGGCAGAGCATCGAGATCCTCAAGGGCATGGGCCTTCCGGCGGAAATCTCCAGCCGCTTCGGCCTGGCCGGCATGAAGGGCAGCCACATCATTGGCCATACCCGCATGGCCACCGAAAGCGCCGTGACCATGGAAGGCAGCCACCCGTTTTCCACCGGTGCCGACCTGTGCCTGGTGCACAACGGCTCGCTGTCCAACCACTTCCGCCTGCGCCAGGTACTCAAGCGCGAAGGCATCAGCTTCGAGACCGACAACGACACCGAGGTGGCGGCCGGCTACCTGACCTGGCGCCTGCAGCAGGGCGACACCCTTGCCCAGGCCCTGGATGGCGCGCTGCAAGACCTGGACGGTTTCTTCACCTTCGCCATCGGCACCCGCAACGGCTTTGCCGTGATCCGCGACCCGATTGCTTGCAAGCCGGCCGTGCTGGCCGAGACCGACGACTACGTGGCCATGGCCTCCGAATACCAGGCCCTGGCCAGCCTGCCGGGCATCGACAAGGCCAAGGTCTGGGAGCCGGCGCCGGCCACCTTGTACGTCTGGGAACGCGAAAGCGCCTGACCCCCACCGAATCACTGGAGACATTCATGAAGACGATCGACCTTTCCAGCGCCTCGGTGCGCGTACTCAACCAGTCCCTGCACGATGACGTGCCGGACCTCGAATGGCGGGTGACCCACCCCGACGGCAAGCACAACCTGGCCGTAGGCATCAACGCGGCCGTGTCGGTGGATATCGAAGGCCATGCCGGCTACTACTGCGCAGGGATGAACCAGCAGGCCAGCGTCACCGTGCACGGCAACGTCGGTGTGGGCGTGGCCGAGAACATGATGTCCGGCTCGGTGCGGGTCAAGGGCAGCGCCTCCCAGGCCGCTGGCGCCACCGCCCATGGCGGGTTGCTGGTGATCGAGGGTGATGCTGGAGCGCGTTGCGGCATCTCGATGAAGGGCGTGGACATCGTGGTTGGCGGCAGCATCGGCCACATGAGCTGCTTCATGGGCCAGGCCGGGCGCCTGGTGGTGTGTGGCGATGCCGGTGATGCCCTGGGCGATTCGCTGTACGAGGTGCGCATCTACGTCAAGGGTACGGTGCAGTCGCTGGGTTCGGACTGCATCGAGAAAGAGATGCGCGCCGAGCACCTGCAAGAGCTGCAGGACTTGCTGAACAAGGCGGGGCTGGAGCACAAGGCCGCCGATTTCAAGCGCTACGGCTCGGCCCGCCAGCTGTACAACTTCAAAGTCGACAACGCCAGCGCGTACTGATCCAGGAGCATTCCCATGAGCGAGCAATTCCCCCCGGTACTGCGTGAATCGGCCACCTTCGATCGCCTGACCATCCAGGAAATCCAGCGTGCTGCCGAAACCGGCATCTATGACATCCGCGGCGGCGGCACCAAGCGCCGCGTGCCACACTTCGACGACTTGTTGCTGCTGGGCGCCAGCGTTTCGCGCTACCCGCTGGAAGGCTACCGCGAAAAGTGCGGTACCGACGTGGTGCTGGGCAACCGCTTCGCGAAGAAGCCGATCCACCTGAAGATCCCGGTGACCATTGCCGGCATGAGCTTCGGCGCGCTGTCGGCCAACGCCAAGGAGGCCCTGGGCCGTGGCGCGACCATTGCCGGCACCAGCACCACCACGGGTGACGGCGGCATGACCCCGGAAGAGCGCGGCCAGTCGCAGCACCTGGTGTACCAGTACCTGCCGTCGCGCTACGGCATGAACCCCGATGACCTGCGCAAGGCCGACGCCATCGAGATCGTCCTTGGCCAGGGCGCCAAGCCCGGCGGTGGCGGCATGCTGCTGGGCATGAAGGTCACCGAGCGCGTCGCCGGCATGCGCACCTTGCCGATCGGCGTCGACCAGCGCAGCGCCTGCCGCCACCCGGACTGGACCGGCCCGGACGACCTGGCGATCAAGATTGCCGAGATCCGCGAGATCACTGACTGGGAAAAGCCGATCTACGTGAAGATCGGCGCCAGCCGCCCGTACTACGACGTCAAGCTGGCGGTGAAGGCCGGTGCCGACGTGATCGTGCTCGACGGCATGCAGGGCGGCACCGCAGCCACCCAGGAAGTGTTCATCGAGCATGTCGGTATCCCGATCCTGCCGGCCATTCCACAGGCGGTACAGGCGCTGCAGGAGATGGGCATGCACCGCAAGGTGCAACTGATCGTCTCCGGTGGCATCCGCAACGGTGCCGACGTGGCCAAGGCCATGGCCCTGGGCGCCGACGCAGTGGCCATCGGCACGGCGGCGCTGATCGCCCTGGGCGACAACCACCCGCGCCTGGACGGCGAGCTGAAGAAGATCGGCTCGTCTGCCGGCTTCTACGACGACTGGCAGAACGGCCGCGACCCGGCCGGCATCACCACCCAGGACCCGGAACTGGCCAAGCGCCTGAACCCGGAAGAGGCCGGCCGGCGCCTGGCCAACTACCTGCGGGTGCTGGTGCTGGAAGCGCAGACCATGGCCCGTGCCTGCGGCAAGTCGCACCTGCACAACCTCGACCCCGAGGACCTGGTAGCGCTCACTGTCGAGGCCGCCGCCATGGCCCGGGTGCCACTGGCCGGCACCGCCTGGGTACCGGGCCAGGCCCAGTACTGATCCAACATCTGGGGCCGCTTTGCGGCCCCGAATGCATCCCCATTCGCACAGGAGTGACCCCATGAAGCTTGCCCTGGCTGTCGTGCTGTTTGCGTTGACGTCGTTGGCCCAAGCCGCCGAACCGACCCTGGACACCGGCAACACCGCCTGGATGATCTGCGCCGCGATGTTCGTGCTGATGATGTGCATCCCTGGCCTGGCGCTGTTCTATGGCGGCATGGTGCGGGCGAAGAACTTCCTTTCGGTATTCACCCAGCTGTTTGCCGTGGCCGGGGTGATCGGCATCCTCTGGGTGCTGTTCGGCTACAGCCTGGTGGTGGACACCACCGGCATGGTCGAAGGGCAGCTGACCTTCAACAGCTTCATCGGCGGGCTGGACAAGGCGCTGATGCTGAACATCGGCCACGACAGCCTGGTGGGCAGCATCCCGGAAGGGGTGTTCGCGACGTTTCAGCTGACCTTCGCCATCATCACCCCGGCTCTGATTGCCGGTGGTTTTGCCGAGCGCATGAAGTTCAGCGCCTCGTTGCTGTTCATGGCGGCCTGGTTCGTCCTGGTGTACGCGCCGATCGCCCATATGGTGTGGGGCGGGCCGGGGGCGCTGATGGTCAACTGGGGTGTGCTGGACTTTGCCGGTGGCACCGCCGTGCATATCAACTCCGGGGTGGCAGCGCTGGCGGCGGCGGTGATGCTGGGCAAGCGCAAGGGCTACCCGCAGACGGCCATGCCGCCGCACAACCTCGGCTTCACCCTGGTAGGCGCGGGGCTGCTGTGGGTCGGCTGGTTCGGCTTCAACGTCGGCTCCGGGCTCGCGGCCAACGAAGGGGCTGGGGTGGTCATGCTGGCGACCATGGTGGCGGCGTGTGCCGGGATTGTCGGCTGGTTGCTGGCCGAGAAGGTCATGCATGGTCGGCCCACCGCGTTGGGTGCCGCCTCAGGGGCTTTGGCCGGATTGGTGGGGATCACCCCGGCCTGTGCGTTTGTCGGGCCGTTGGGTGCTGTGGTCATTGGGCTGCTGACCGGGGCGATCTGCTTCTTTGCCGTGACCCGGCTCAAGCAGGCGTTGGGGTATGACGACAGTCTCGATGTGTTCGGGCTGCATGGGGTGGGCGGGATGGTCGGGGCGGTGTTGACTGGGGTGTTCGCTTCGCCGTCGTTGGGCGGTTATGTGGAGGGCGCTTCGCCAATCGGGCAGGCGTTGGTGCAGCTCAAGGGCGTGGCCTTTACGTTCGTGTATTGCTTCGTGGTGAGCTGGGCGATTCTCGGGGCGATCAAGCTGACTGTGGGGCTGCGGGCCAGCCGGGAAGAGGAAGAGCTGGGGCTGGACCTTGCCGAGCATAACGAGCGGGCTTACAACCTCTGAGTGATGGGTTGCTTGTACTGGCCTCTTCGCGGGCGAGCCCACGAAGAGGCCAGTAGAGGTTTGATCAGTGACTCATGGCCAACTTGGCACTGGTCTGGCGACGGCGATAGGCACTGTCACGACTGGCCAGCCACCAGTACAGCGGCGAAGTCACTGCCAGGCCCACCAGCCACGACAGGTCGGCCCCGTTGATGTGCTCGGAGATCGGCCCGACATACAGCGGCGTGTTCATGAACGGAATCTGCACCACGATGCCCACCGCATAGGCAATCAGCGCCTGCGGGTTGTAACGGCCGTAGATCCCGCCATCGACCTTGAAGATCGACTGGATGTCGTAGTCGCCCTTGTGGATTGCGTAGAAATCGATCAGGTTGATCGCGGTCCACGGCACCAGCACTACCAGCAGCACCAGCACCATGTCGACGAAGTGGCCTATGAAGTCGGCCGAGGCGAACACCGCCACCACGCAGCAGGCCGCCAGCACGATTAGCGACAGCACCGCACGGCTCTTGGCGGTAGGGATCCAGCGGTAGGCGAAGGTCTGCACCAGAGTGATGATCGACAGCACCGCGCCATACAGGTTGAGGGCGTTATGGCTGATCACGCTGAGCAGGAACAGCACCAGCATCACCGGGCCCAGGGTGCCGGTGGCCAGCTTGACCGCGTCCATGGTGTCCATGCCGGCCGGGATCGCCAGCACCGCCACGGCGCCGAAGACGAACGACAGGCTCGAACCCAGGGCCGAGCCCAGGTAGGTGGTCCAGAAGGTCGAGCTGACCTTCACGTCGGCCGGCAGGTAGCGCGAGTAGTCCGACACGTACGGGGCGAAGGCGATCTGCCACAGCGCTGCCAGCGACACGGTGGCCAGCCAGCCGGCCAGGTTGAAGCCGCCGCGGGTGAGGAAGTCGTCACTTTGCACATGGCTGAAGATGTAGCCGAAGCCGACCACGATGCCGATGCCCAGCACCCAAGTGCCGATGCGGTTGAGCACGTGGATGAAGCGGTAGCCGATGATGCCGATGATGCCCGAACCCAGCGCACCGATGACGATGCCCACCGGCACCGGTACGGCCTCGACAACGCCATGCAGCGACTTGCCGGCCAGGACGATGTTGGAGGCGAAGAAGCCGATATACATCACCCCGGCGATCACCACCACCAGCAACGCACCGAGGGTGCCGAACTGGGCGCGGCTCTGGATCATCTGCGGGATGCCCATCTGCGGGCCCTGGGCCGAGTGCAGCGCCATCAGCACGCCGCCGACCAGGTGGCCAACCAGGATGGCGACGATGCCCCACACCAGGTTCAGGTGAAACAGCTGCACGCCCAGGGCGCCGGTGACGATGGGCAGCGGCGCGATATTGCCGCCGAACCACAGTGTGAACAGATCCCTCACCTTTCCATGGCGGTCTTCCGGCGGCACGTAGCCGATCGTGTGTTTTTCTATCAGGGGGGCCGAATTGGCTGCACTGGTCATGACTGACTCCAAGGCAAGGTGGGGCATCGAATGCTGCCCGGGTGCGTGCCGGCGAAGGGCGACGCGTTCTTGTTGGAGCGATGATGCGGGGCGCGGGGATAACGAGAAATTAGTAAATATGTACCCATAAACCTTAAAAAACCTAAGGCTGACAAAAGGTTAAGCGGTGGACGGTAGCAAGGAGGGTGCCAGATGGCTGGAGGGGCCGAGGTAGAGGGAGTGGCGGTTGCCGGGGGCAGGTGGAGTGGGCTGTGTTGGTGCGCAGTGCGCATTACCAGGGCAATCTACATCGGCAGCAGTCGATCCTGAATGACTTCCTTCATCACCAGGGTCGAACTCAGGCGCTTCACATTGGGAATGCTGGTCAGCTGCTCGTCATACAGCTTCTGAAATGCCGGCAAGTCCTTGGCCACCACATGCAGCAGGTAATCCGGATCACCGAACAGCCGTTGCGCCTCGACAATCTGCGGGATCTCGGCCAACGCCGCTTCGAAGTCCGCCACGGGCTGGCGGGTCACTTCGCGAAGGGTCACGAACACCAGCGCGGCAAAGTTCAGCCCCAAGGCACTTGGCGCCAGGCGGGCGTGGTAGCCCAGAATCGCCCCGGATTCTTCCAGTGCCTTCAGGCGCCGATGGCAAGGGGACAGGCTGAGCCCCACGCGGTCGGCCAGCTCGGTGACCGACAGCCGACCGTCTTTTTGCAGCTCGGCAAGGATTTTTCGATCAGTTCTGTCCATGGGGAAGAATCTTCCAGTAAGTGAATGCAGAGAGGGAATATACGAAAGAAAATCCCCGGGCGGAATCCGTAATCTTTCCTCATCCCAAGGCAGTAGATAAGGAAGATTCAAGTGGCTATCAGTGTGCTGACGGCGTTCTGGGCTGTGTCGATGCTGTTCGTGATGACCCCCGGAGCAGACTGGGCCTATGCCATCTCGGCGGGCATGCGCGGGCGTTGGGTTATGCCGGCAGTGGCAGGGATGTTGTCGGGGCATTTCCTCGCCACCCTGGTGGTGGCGGCCGGGGTCGGCAGCCTGCTGGCGGGCCACCCCTTGGCGTTGACCTTGATGACCCTGGCAGGGTGCAGCTACCTGCTGTGGCTCGGCGGTAACCTGGTGCTGAGCCCGGCGTTGCCTTCGGCCGGGCAGGGCGGGGCCGGGGAGTCGGGCTCGCGCTGGGCATTGAAAGGCTTTTGCGTGAGTGGGCTGAACCCAAAGGTATTCCTGCTGTTCCTGGCCTTGCTGCCGCAATTCACTGACCCACAGTCGAGCTGGCCGGTGCCGTTGCAGATCTTGTTGCTGGGCCTGGTGCACCTGTGCAGCTCGCTGGTGATCTATTCGCTGGTCGGCTTCGGCGCCAAGGCTGTGCTGAGCACCCGGCCTGGGGCGGCAAAGCTGGTCGGACGGGTGTCGGGGGTGGCGATGATCAGCGTAGCCCTGGGTTTGATCGCCGGGCAGATTCACTGACTTCAGCGCTTACCTTCGACGCAGATGTGGCGGTTGTGGCTTTACACGCCTAGCACTTTGCCAAGCAGCTGACACACCTGTTCGGCCGAGTAGGGTTTGGCCAGGAAGGCAAACCCTTGGTGCCCGCCTTCGGCAATCGCTTCGCTGTAGCCAGAGGTGAGGATTACCGGCAATTGCGGTCGCTGGCGGCGCAACTGCCTGGCCAGTGCCAAGCCGCCCATGCCTGGCATGACCACATCGGAAAACACGGCATCGAAGCCTTCGGGCGAGTTGGCAAGCTGCACCAGGGCATCTTCGGCCGAGCTGGCCCAACGGATCTGGTAGCCGTGGTCTTCAAGGATTTGCGCGGTAAAGCTGCCCACATCGGGATTGTCCTCGACCACCAGGATGCGCCGCCGCTCGCCCCTGGGTTGAGGCCCGTTGTGCGGGTCGCTGACAGGTGCGCCGCTGGCCGGTGTCGGCTCTTGTGGCAGGTACAAGGTGAAACGGGTGCCCTGGCCCTGGACGCTATCGACCTTGACGTCGCCATCGGACTGCTTGGCAAAGCCAAATACCTGGGACAAGCCCAGCCCGGTGCCTTCACCCGGCGCCTTTGTGGTGAAGAACGGATCGAAGATGCGCTCCAGCAACTCGGGGGCGATGCCGACGCCACTGTCACTCACCGAAATGGCCGCGAACAGCCCGTCGTGGCCGGGCATGTGCTGATCGGCCTGCAGGCACAGGCGCAGGGTGCCTTCACCGGCCATGGCGTCGCGGCCGTTGAGCATCAGGTTGATCACTGCGGTTTCCAGCTGGCTGAGGTCGGCGCGGATATGGCAGGGCGATGCCGGCAGTTGCAGCTCGACGTGGATGCGTGCGCCGGTGGCCGTGTCGAGCATGTCGGCCATCGCCTCCAGCCGTGACCCGGCCTCGAACACTTGCGGGCTCAGCGCCTGGCGACGGGCGAAGGCGAGCAGCTGGCCGGTCAGCTTGGCGCCGCGGTCGACGGTGTCGGACATGGTCTTGAGGTAACGTTCGCGGCGCTGTTCGTCGAGGTTGGGGCGCTGCAGGAAGTGCAGCGACGAGCGGATGATGGTCAGCAGGTTGTTGAAGTCGTGGGCCACGCCGCCGGTCAGCTGGCCGATGGCTTCGAGCTTTTGCGTCTGGTGCAGCACCGCCTCGGTGTGCAGCAGCTGCGCGGTACGCTCTTCGACCCGGTGTTCCAGGGTGGCGTTGAGCGCTTCCAGGGCGGCCATTGCCTCGCGCACTTCGGCGTGGGCCTGGATGCGCTGAATATGCGCCCAGGAGCGTTCGGTGACTTCGCTGATCAGTGCCTGCTCGTAGAGCGTCCAGGTCCGTGGCTGGCGGTCATGGATGGCCATCAGCGCTGTCAGCCGCCCATTCTTGATCAGCGGCATGCAGACGGTGGCGGTGATGCCGATGGCCTGGAAGGTGGCCGCCTCTTCGGCGGCCAGTTCCCTGAGGTTGTCGTTGATCACGAAGGGCAGGCCGGCGCGCAGGCGGCTGACGGCCAGGCGGCCGAAATCGGCCAGGCGGTATTGCCCGAGCAGGCGCGGCGAGCCCGGTGCGACCCAATCGCCGCAGATGGTGAAGCCGTCTTCGTCCGCTTCCATCACCGCATAGGCGCAACTCGACAGATCCAAGTGCTCCACGAGCATGCGCGTGGTGATCGCCATGATGTGGTCCGGGTCGGTGGCATTGGCCACGGCGCCGCCCAGGTTGTCGAGAAAATTCAGGCGCTGGTTGGTGACCACGCTGGCGGTGGTTTCGGTGACCGTGTCGAGCATCCCCAGCACACGGCCATCCTCACCGCGGATGGGGCTGTAGCAGAAGGTGAAATAGGCCTTTTCCGGGCTGCCGCAGCGGTCGATCAGCAGGGGGAAGTCCTCGATGAACACCGCCTCGCCAGCGAGTGCCCGCGCGGCCATGCCACCGATCTCGTGCCAGGCTTCTTGCCATACCACACTGAAGGGGCTGCCCAGGGCCAGCGGTTTGTCGCCGAGGATCCGGGCGAAGGCGTCGTTGTGCAGGGTGATCAGCTCTGGGCCCCAGAGCACGGCCTGGGGAAAGCGCGAGTCAAGGCACAGGGCAACGCTGGTCCTGAGTGTTTCAGGCCATTGGCCGAGCGGCCCCAGGGGGGTGGCAGCCCAGTCGTGGTTGCGAATGCGCTCGGCCATCAGCCCGCCGCCGTCTAGCCAGTTTGCCATGTGCAGTGCTGGTCCGTTTGTTTGAGATCTCTAGATTGCACCGAGAATAGACGGTTGGCGAGTGGCTTGCGGCGCCGACGGTGCCTCAGCGCATGAAATGCACCTTGCCGGTGTCGTCATTGCCCATGTAGATGCCATAGACCCCGGCCTGCCGTTCGAGGATGTAGCGCTCGAGAATCTGCCGGATCGCCGGGTAATAGATCTCGTCCCAGGGGATCTCGTCAGGTTCGAAGAACTTGTACGCCAACGTTTCAGGCCCGTACTGCCCGGTCTCTTCGGTGGCGATGGCGCGGAAGATGATGTACACCTCGCTGATTTTCGGCACGCTGAAGATCGAGTAGGGCGAGACGATGTCGGCGCGCACGCCGCTTTCTTCCCAGACCTCGCGCAGGGCCGCCTGCTCGGTGGTCTCGCCGGCTTCCATGAACCCGGCCGGCAAGGTCCAGGTGCCGGGGCGTGGCGGGATGGCGCGCTGGCACAATAGATACTTGCCGTCACGCTCGATGATGCAACCCGCGATGATCTTCGGGTTGATGTAGTGGATATAGCCGCAGCCAGTACAGTGCAGGCGTTCGTGGGTGTCGCCTGCGGGAACGCCCCGGGCCAGTTCCGTGGTGCAATGCGGGCAGTAGCGCGGGGCGTTGGGCATGTCAGCGGCCTATACAGGTCTTATATACGTGGATCCTTCAGGGCCAAGGGTTCGACCATGTCGCGTACCTTGGTGTTGTCGTCCTGCTTCTGGCGCAGGTAGTCCAGGGCAACTTTGGCAGCGGCGCGGACGTGGTCGACCGAGGCCTGATGGGCAACCAGTGGGTCGCCGCCCTTGATCGCCTCGACGATCTTTTCCATTTCACGGTTGCTGGCGCCGCGGCGGTTTTCCTGCGACACCGAGGTGGCGCGCAGGTAGCTGATGCGTGCCTGCAGCTGGCGCAGCTGCTGGGCGGCGACCTGGTTGCCGGAGCCTTCCAGGAGCACGTCGTAGAAGCCCTGCACCGAGTCCAGCACCTGCTGCAGTTCGCCCTCTTCGAGGGCTTCGCGGTTGACCTCGAGCGCGCGCTCCAGGGCACGGATGTCCTTGGCCTTGGCATTGAGGGTGAACAGCTGCACGATCAGGCCTTCGAGCACGCAACGCAGCTCGTAGATGTCGCGGGCGTCTTCCAGGGTGATGATGGCCACGCGTGGGCCCTTGGCGTCGGCGAACTCCACCAGGCCTTCGGACTCCAGGTGGCGCAGGGCCTCACGCACCGAGGTGCGGCTGACGCCGAGGCGGTCGCAGAGGTCGCGCTCGACCAGGCGGTCGCCGGGCAGCAGGTGGAAGTTCATGATCGCGCCGCGCAGCTTGTCGAGCACGATTTCGCGCAGGGTAACGGGGTTGCGGTTGACCTTGAAGCTGTCGTCGAGTGGCTGGCGTTTCATCAGGTGCGCTCTTTATGAGGCTGTTGCGCCAACATCACGGAGCCCCCTGAACCGAGGCACTCCTTGCAGTGGTTCGAACAGCCCGTTGTTAACGGGTTGACTCCGCATCGGCTTCGGCGAACGCCTCGCGGGCCAGGCGGAAGCTGTCCACCGCCGCGGGCACGCCGCAATAAATGCCGACCTGGAGCAGGATCTCGCGAATCTGTTCACGGCTCAGGCCATTACGCAATGCGCCGCGAATGTGCAGCTTGAGCTCGTGGGGCCGGTTGAGCGCGGAAATCATGGCCAAGTTTATCATGCTGCGCTCTTTCAGCGAGAGGCCTTCGCGGCCCCAGACGTGGCCCCAGCAGTACTCGGTGACCAGCTCCTGCAGCGGCTGGGTAAATGCGTCGGCGTTCTGGATCGAGCGGTTGACGTATTCCTCGCCCAGTACCTGGGTGCGGATCTGCAGGCCTTTCTCGTACTTTTCGTTGCTCATGCGCAGTACTCCGGAATAAAACAGGGGCCGCAACCGAGGGTGAGACGATTAGTGCGGCCCCTGGAAAACAGGGACATCGGTGGTGGCTTCTTCGCGGGGCAAGCCAACACCGACTTCAAAGTCAGCCCAGGGGTGGCAGGGCACCCAGCTTGCCTTTGTGGTAGACCATTGGCGTCACCGGCTCGGCCGGCAGCACCAGGTTCTTCACCGCGCCGACGATGATCGCGTGGTCGCCGCCGTCGTATTCGCGCCACAGTTCACACTCGATGATCGCCGTGGCCTTGGTCAGTAGCGGGTTGCCCAGCTCGCTGAGCTGCCACTCGACGCCCTTGGCCTTGTCCTTGCCCTTGCCGGCGAAGGCATAGGCCTCGGCGGTCTGGTCGGCGGACAGCAGGTGAATGGCGAACTGCTTGCTGTCACGCAGGATCGGGTAGGTGTCCGATGCGTAGTTGGGGCAGAACAGCACCAGCGCCGGCTCGATCGACAGCGCGCTGAACGCGCTGGCGGTGATGCCGACGATGCCGCCGTCGGCGTCCAGGGTGGTGACCACGGTGACGCCGGACGGGAACGAGCCCATCACGTCTTTGTAGATGCCAGGTTCGATCATCTCGTGCTACCTCTTAGCGCATCACAAACGGGTCGGGCATCGGCGCGGTGGACAGGTTGATCCACACGGTCTTCAGCTCGGTATAGGCCAGCACCGAATCGATGCCGCTCTCGCGGCCGTAGCCGCTGTTCTTGAAGCCGCCGATCGGTGCCATGGCCGACACTGCGCGGTAGGTGTTGACCCAGATGATCCCCGAACGCACGTCGCGGGCCAGGCGATGGGCACGGCCCAGGTCGCGGGTCCAGATGCCGGCGGCAAGGCCGAACTGCGAGTCGTTGGCGATGGCCAGGGCCTCTTCCTCGGTCTTGAAGCGGATCACTGCGGCGACCGGGCCGAACACCTCTTCCTGCATGATGGTCATCGAGTTGCTGTCGCACTCGAACAGGGTCGGCTCGTAGAACCAGCCGTCACCCTCGACCTCGGCACGCTTGCCGCCCATGTGCAGCTTGGCGCCTTCGGCCTTGGCCGCAGCGACCAGGCCTTCGACCACGGCAAGCTGCTGTGCGGTGGCCATCGGGCCCATTTCGCTGGCGTCGTCCTGCGGGTTGCCGATGCGGATGCGCTTGGCACGGGCGATCAGGCGCTGGACGAATTCGTCGAAGATCTCGTCCTGCACCAGCAGGCGCGAGCCGGCCACGCAGCTCTGCCCGGAGGCGGCATAGATGCCGGCCACGGCGCCGTTGATGGCGCTGTCCAGATCGGCGTCGGCGAAGATGATGTTCGGCGACTTGCCGCCCAGCTCCAGCGACAGCTTGGCGAAGTTCTCGGCACTGCTGCGCACCACGTGGCGGGCAGTAGCGGCGCCGCCGGTGAAGGCGATCTTGCGCACCAGCGGGTGGCGGGTCAGCGCCGCGCCGGTGCTTGGGCCGTAGCCGGTAACCACGTTGACCACGCCCGCCGGGAAGCCGGCTTCCAGGGCCAGGCGGGCCAGCTCGAGGATGGTTGCCGAGGCGTGCTCGGAGGGCTTGATCACGATGGTGTTGCCGGCAGCCAGGGCCGGGGCCAGCTTGATCGCGGTCAGGTACAGCGGGCTGTTCCACGGGATGATCGCGGCGACCACGCCGATCGGCTCGTGCACGGTGTAGGCGAACAGGTCTGGCTTGTCGAGGGGCAGGGTGCCGCCTTCGAGCTTGTCGGCCAGGCCCGCGGTGTAGTGGAAGAACTCCGGCAGGTAGCCTACCTGGCCGCGGGTTTCGCGGATCAGCTTGCCGTTGTCACGGCTTTCCAGCTGGGCCAGGTGTTCCTTGTTCTCGGCGATCAGGTCACCCAGACGACGCAGCAGCTTGCCGCGTGCGGTGGCGGTGATGCTGCGCCATGCCTTGCTGTCGAAGGCACGCTGGGCGGCCTGTACGGCCAGCTCGACATCGGCTTCGTCGGCGTCGGGCAGCTGCGCCCAGGCCTGGGCGGTGGCCGGGTTGAGGCTGTCGAAGGTCTTGCCGCTCTGGGCATCGAGCCACTGGCCGTCGATGCACATCTGGAAACGAACGAGGGTCATGCAACAATCCCCTTGGCGGATTCGGTGAGGGTGCGGGCTTGGGCGAGGAAGTCCAGCAGCATCTTGTTGACTTCACGCGGGGCTTCCACGGGCATCATATGCCGTTGCTCGGCGAGGACCACGCTTTGCGCACCAGGAATGCTGGCAGCGAGCTGGCGGGTCATGGCCGGGGTGGAGCCCGAGTCGAGTTCGCCGGTGGCGATCAGCGTCGGCACCTGGATGGTGCCCAGGTCACTGGCGCGGTACATGTCCTGGGTGGCGAACAGCGAATAGGTAGTGTGGTAGCCCTGCGGGTCGTTGTTCGCCAATACCTGGCGAATGGCGGCGACCTGCGCCGGGTTGGCAGCCTTGTATTCACGGCTGAACCAGCGGTCGAGGGCGGCGTCGACGTTGGCGTCGGGGCCGAGCTCCGCAGCCTGGGCGGCGCGGGCGATGACGCCGGCACTCTGCTCGGGGGTGCGGTTGAACACGCTGTTGAGTACCACCAGCGCCGCCAGACGCTGCGGGTAATTTAGGGCGAATGCACGGGCGACCAGGCCACCCATGGAGAAGCCGATCACGGTGGCTTGTTGAACCTGCAGGTGGTCGAGCAGCTCGGCGAGCTGGGCGGCGTAGCCTTCCAGCCCGGTGTCGGCAGCCGGCAAGGCGCTCTGGCCGTGGCCGAGCATGTCGTAGGTGATGACGCGGTAGTCATTGGCCAGGCCAACGATCTGCCCGCCCCACATTTCCTTGTTCAGACCAACGCCGTGGATCAGTACCACGGGTTGGCCCTGGCCGACGGACAGGTAGCTGGTGCCGGCAGGTGTGCGTTCAGCGACAGGCTGAATCATGGAGGGCGCTCCTTGAAGGTCGGGCGCGGCGGGTAAGCACGCCACGCCCCGGCCCGTCTTGGTTGTTGTTATTGAGCGTTGGCTTTTTCGGCAGCCAGTTCTTCCAGGTCGATGTAGCGGTTGCCGATGCGCGGGTGCAGGCGGCCGCCGTCGGCAGCGCCCAGGACCACGACGATTTCATCGGCGCGCGGGGCGTCTTCGATCTGCATTTCCAGGGTGATGTAGTGCGAACGCAGGCCTTCGTCGTCCTTCTGCATCATCGGGATCTGGATCGAGGTGCCTGGGCCGCCGCGCTTGTTGGTGAAGCTCAGGTAGCTCTTGGCCTGTACCGCTTCACGGTAGTGGTTGCCGAAGCGCAGGGTGTGGATCACTGCCGAGGCGTGTTCGATTTCGCCATCGGCGCCGACCACTGCAGCCTTACCGTAGGCCTCGATCTTGTCGGCACCGCCGATGGCTGCGGTCAGGCGCTCGACCATCAGGGCACCCAGCTCCGAGCAGTTGGCGCGGATTTCCGGCTTGAGATCTTCAACGAAACCGCGACCGGCCCATGGGTTCTTGATCACGACGGCCAGGCCGACCATGGTCACCGGCTTGTCGGTGGCCTTGCCGCCTTCGATGCGGGTCTCTTCGGAGTAGGTGACGATCTTGCGGATTTCGAAACTCATGGGTGGCTCCTGGTGAGGGTTATCAGCTCTTGTTGTCTGATGGTATACCATAATATTTGTTGTGCAAGAGGTGGCTTGAAATTTCTCTTGCGGGGGGACGAAAGGTGGCCTGATCCCTTGAATTCAGGGGTGTCTGCACTGGCCTCTTCGCGGGACAAGCCCGCTCCTACAGGGACTGCTCAACCTTCAAGGTTTACATCACACCTGTGGGAGCGGGTTTACCCGCGAAGAGGCCGGTACAGGCTAAAAAAAGCCCGCTCACGCGGGCTTCGGGGGCCCACGGGAGCGGGCGCGTCCCGCAATGTCTCAGGCAATGGGAATTCAGGCGAAGGCCGGCACCACTTCCTTGATGAACAGCTCGAGCGATTTCTTCTTCTCGGCGTGGGGCAGGCTGTTGTCGCACCAGAAGCTGAACTCGTCCACGCCGAGTTCCTGGTAGTACTTGATACGGGCGATGATCTCTTCCGGGGTGCCGATCATGGTGTTCTTGCGGATGTTCTCCAGCTGGAACGCCGGCACTTCGGCGAATTTCGACTCGGGGCTCGGCTCGAGGAAGCCGTTGACCGGAGTGGTCTTGTTGCCGAACCAGGCATCGAAGGTACGGTAGAAGCGCGAGATGGCCTGGGCGCCGATTTTCCAGCCTTCCGGCTCCGACGGGCTGTGCACGTGGGTGTGGCGCAGTACCATCAGTTGCGGGCGTGGCACGTCCGGGTTGTTGTCGAGGGCGGCCTGGAACTTGTTCTTCAGGTCCAGCACTTCCTCGTCGCCCTTCATCAACGGGGTGACCATGACATTGCAGCCGTTGGCCACGGCGAAGTTGTGCGAGTCCGGGTCGCGGGCGGCGATCCACATCGGCGGGGTGGCGTTGAACGGCTTCGGTACGCTGGTGGAGGTCGGGAACTTGTAGACTTCGCCGTCATGGGCGTAGTCGCCTTCCCACAGCTTGCGCACCACCGGGACCATTTCGCGCAGGGCCTTGCCACCGTCGGTGGCCGGCATGCCACCCGCCATGCGGTCGAATTCGAACTGGTAGGCACCGCGGGCCAGGCCCACTTCCATGCGGCCATTGCTGATCACGTCGAGCAGGGCGCATTCGCCGGCAACGCGTATCGGGTTCCAGAACGGCGCGATGATGGTGCCGGCACCCAGGCGGATCTTCTCGGTGCGCGCGGCCAGGTAGGCCAGCAGCGGCATCGGGCTTGGCGAGATGGTGTATTCCATGGCGTGGTGTTCGCCGATCCACACGGTGCTGAAACCGCCGTGCTCGGCCATCAGGGTCAGTTCGGTCAGGTCTTCGAACAGCTGGCGGTGGCTGACCTGTTCATCCCAACGTTCCATGTGCACGAACAACGAAAATTTCATGGGGCTTTCCTCAACGCTTGAAAGTGTCTGTCGCCAGGCTGCGCAGGCGCCAGGTGTCTCGATTCAGAATAGGCTTCAGGCAAAGGCCGGCAGGCTGGCCATCTTGCCGCGGCAGTAGACCATTGGTCGTGGTGCGTCTTCAGGGACGATCAGGTTTTGTACCTTGCCGACCATGATGGCGTGGTCGCCACCTTCATATTCGCGCCACAGTTCGCATTCGATGACGGCAATGGCGCCGGCCAGGATCGGGTTGCCCAGTTCGCTCAGGGTCCACTCGATGCCGGCGGCCTTGTCCTTGCCCTTCTTGGCGAACGCGTAGGCTTCGGCCTGCTGCCCACCGGAGAGCAGGTGAATGGCAAAGCGCTTGTTCTTGATCAGGACAGGGTAGGAGTCGGAGGTATAGTTGGGGCAGAACAGCACCAGCGGCGGGTCCATCGACAGGGAGGAGAACGCACTGGCGGTCAGGCCGACGACCGAGCCGTCGTCGTCCAGGGTGGTGATGACGGTAACGCCGGACGGGAACGAGCCCAGGACGTTCTTGTAGATGCTTGCGTCGATCATCTGGTGTACCTCTAAAAGGCTGCGGTGGTCCGCGGTTTTTATCGTTGATGTGTCTGATGGTATACCGTAATACCTATTTTGCAAGCGGAATTTTCAGCCCTGGTTTTTCACGATGAACGGCTACAGGCCACGTAAAACGTGGGATTGAGCGGTGAGGCGGTTTGTCGCAGGGGGTGTGCGAGCAGATCAGCGGGCGTTTTTTCCTACGGAGCAGTGTTGTCAAAAGTTTGGAATACCATAATATGGTCCGCAGCTGAGAGGCCGCCTAGATGCGGTTTCCTTACAAAGATAAAAACGACCTTTCGAGCTGAATCCTATGTCCCAACCGTCATCGCAACACCAGTTTGTCGAGAATCACACGGTCGATTACGTTCCACCTGCCGAGCGCCATGGGAAGGCGCGCGACCTGTTCACCCTCTGGTTCAGTACCAACATCGCGCCACTGCCTATCGTCACCGGTGCCATGGTGGTCCAGGTATTCCACCTGAACCTGCTGTGGGGGCTGATCGCAATCGTGCTGGGTCATCTTGTCGGGGGCGTGTTCATCGCCCTGGCCTCTGCGCAGGGACCGCAGCTGGGCATTCCACAGATGGTCCAGAGTCGTGGCCAGTTCGGCCGCTACGGCGCCTTGCTGATCGTGTTCTTCACCGCGCTGATCTATGTCGGCTTCTTCATTTCCAACATCGTCCTGGCGGGCAAGACCATCCACGGCATCGCCCCGAGCGTGCCTATGCCGGGCGCGATCGTGATCGGCGCCCTGAGTGCGACGGCCATCGGCGTGATCGGCTACCGTTTCATCCACATCCTCAACCGCATCGGTACCTGGGTGATGGGTTCGGCACTTCTGGCCGGCTTCATCATGATGTTCGTCCAGGAGCTGCCGGCCGACTTCCTGAGCCGCGGCGCGTTCAACCTGTCGGGCTTCATCGCCACGGTGTCGCTGGGCATCATCTGGCAGATCAGCTTCTCGCCGTACACCTCCGACTACTCGCGCTATCTGCCGCGCGAAGTGGGCATTGCCAAGCCGTTCTGGGCGACCTATTTCGGCGCCACGCTGGGCACCATCCTGTGCTTCAGCTTCGGCACGATCGCGGTGCTGTGCGTGCCGGACGGCACCGACGCGATGGATGCGGTCAAGCAGGCCACCGGCTGGCTGGGCCCGATCCTGATGGTACTGTTCCTGCTCAATATCATCAGCCACAACGCACTCAATCTGTATGGTGCGGTGCTGTCGATCGTCACCGCGATCCAGACCTTCATCGCCGAATGGACACCGAGCGTCAAGGTGCGGGTGATCCTGGCCTCGGTAATCCTGGTGGGCTGCGGGATGGTGGCGCTGAATGCGTCGGCCGGCTTCATCGGCCAGTTCATCGGCCTGATCCTGGCGCTGTTGCTGGTGCTGGTGCCGTGGGCATCGATCAACCTGATCGACTTCTACCTGATCAAGAAGGGCCAGTACGACATCGCGTCGATCTTCCGTGCTGACGGCGGCATCTATGGCCGCTTCAATCACCACGCGATCATTGCCTATGCCTGCGGGATTCTGGTGCAGTTGCCGTTTGCCAACACGTCGCTGTATGTGGGGCCGTATTCGAACATTGTCGAAGGGGCTGACTTGTCTTGGCTGTTCGGTTTGCTGGTGACGGTGCCGCTGTATTACTGCCTGGCGACGCGCGGCAAGGCTGCCGAGCGGGCGGGGCGGGTGCTGAGCGTCAACGACTGATGGATTGATGTTGCTGTGACAGGGGCTGCGCTGCAGCCCATTCGCGGGACAAGCCCGCTCCTACAGGTACAGCGCAAGCCTTGGGCATTGTGCAAACCCTGTAGGAGCGGGCTTGTCCCGCGAATGGGCCGCAAAGCGGCCCCAGCTGTTTCAGGTCAAACCTTGAACTGCGCCACCATGCCATTCAGGTCCACGGCAAGGCGCGACAGGTCCTGTGCCGCTGCGCTGGTCTGGTTCGCCCCCGCCGACGTCTGCATCGCCAGGTCACGAATGTTCACCAGGTTGCGATCCACCTCCCGCGCCACCTGCGCCTGTTCCTCGGAGGCACTGGCGATCACCAGGTTGCGCTGGTTGATCGAAGTGATCGCCTCGGCAATCACCTCAAGCGCCTGACCTGCACCCTGCGCCACTTCCAGTGTTCCGTTGGCCCGGCTGCGGCTGCTGTGCATCGCCGACACTGCCCGTTCAGTACCGTTCTGGATCCCGGCGATCATCTGCTCGATCTCTGCCGTCGACTGCTGGGTCCGGTGGGCGAGGGCGCGCACCTCATCGGCCACCACGGCAAAGCCGCGACCAGCCTCACCAGCGCGAGCCGCTTCGATCGCCGCGTTGAGCGCCAGCAGGTTGGTCTGCCCGGCAATCGCGCCGATCACGTCCAGCACGCGGCTGATCTCGTTGGCGTTGCTGGCCAGTTGTTCGATCTCGGTCGAGGTGCCCGTCACGTCATTGACCAGATGCTGGATCGAGGCCAGGGCCTGGTTGACCTGATCACGGCCATCGCGGGTGTTCTGGTCGGCGCCTTTCGAGGCATCGGCCGTGCTGACCGCGTTGTTCGCCACTTCTTCCACCGCCGCGGTCATCTGGTTGACGGCGGTGGCGGCCTGGTCGATTTCCGCGCTCTGCTGGTGCAGGCCACGGCTGGTGTCTTCGGTGACGGTGTGCAGTTCTTCCGAAGCCGAGGCCAGTTGGTCGGAGGAGGCGGCGATCTTGCGGATGGTCTCGCGCAGGCTGTTCTGCATGCGGCTCAAGGCGCGCAGCAGCAGGGCCGGTTCGTCGCGGCCGACGACACGGATGTCCTGGGTCAGGTCGCCGGTAGCCACGCGCTCGGCCACGGCGACCGCATCGGCCAGCGGTACTACGATACTGCGGGTGAGTACGGTGGCGATGGTAGCCAGGGCGAGCATGATGATCACCAGCGAGACGATGATGGCGGTGAAAGCCTCGTCGGCGACATCGCTGCTGCGCTGCGAGGCATCCTCGGCACCTTTGCCGTTGTAGGCAATGAGCGCGACCATGGCCTTCATCATGCTATCGGCGTACTGGGTGAGCGGGCCGCTGATCTGCTGCTTGGCCTCGTCCATGCGACCGGCAGCGATGTCCTGCACTACCCGTGACTGCAGGTCGAGGTATTGCTGGTGGGCACCCTCGAAGGTGTTGAACAGAGTGCGGTCATCAGCGGCGATGATGGTGTCCTCGTAATCCTTGAGGCGATTTGCGAGCTGCTCGTTGATGCCCTTGAGCAGGTCGATGTTGCGCGCACGCTCGCTTGTGTTGTCATCCAGCGCGGCGCGCAGGGTGAGGGCGCGGGCACGGCCGAGGTTGGTGCTGATTTCACTGAGGGCAACCACGGCGGGCATCCAGGTGACACGGATTTCGTCCGTGGCCGCGTCCATCTGCCGGGTTTCATAGAGTGTGATAAGGCCCATGGCCAGAACCAATGCGCCCAGCAGGGCGAAAACGCTGGTAGCGCGGGTGCCGATCTTCATATTCCGTAACTGCATGGAATGCTCCTTGACGTTGGCGTGCAGGCGTCAAGAGCATGGTCGGATGGCCGGGCCACCAGGGAATGGCGCCAGGCTCTCGATGCGCTGCAGATTTAAGTGTGTGCCTCACCCTCTTGTATGTTTTTTTGATTGCGATGATGCCATATTGCCATCAATATTGACCAGGCATTCAATGTAACAACATCTTCTGAAATATCCGTCATTCTTTGACGGATCTGTCAGGAATTTGCAGTCAAAGGATCACCAGCAGCGGCGGGGGATTCCGCGCTACCAGGTCAGAATGTTCCAGCCTGTTGCCGCCGATAGGCCCCGGGCTGCACCCCCATGGCCTTGGCAAACGCCCGGGTAAAGGCCGCCACCGACTGGTACCCCACCTGCACCGCCACTTGTTCCACGGTATTGCCCGCCTTCAGCAACCGGCACGCATGGCGCATGCGCAGCGCCAACAGCACTTGCCCCGGCGACTGCCCGGCCAGCTCATTGAAGCGCTTGAAGAACGCCGAGCGCGACAACCCGGTGCAGGCCGCCATGCTCTCCAGCGTCCAGGCCTGCCCAGGCTGCTCGATCAACTGCTCCAGCAACCCGGCAAATGCCGGCTGGCGGGCGAGGGCGACCAGTCCGCCCAGCGATTGCCCCCCGTGCACCTGCTGGCGTAGCACATACAGAAACAGCAGTTGGGTCAGGCGCTCCAGCATGATTTGCGAGGGCGAGCGCTGGCACTCCTCCAGAATCAGCCCGAACAACGCCCGCGCCGCATGGCCGGCCGGCTCATCGGCGCGCAGCACGATCCAGTCGGCTAGCCCCTCGACGATCAATGACGACAACCCGGCGCGGAAGTCGAAAAACCCGCATACCAGGCCCACCCCATCGTTCGCCGTCGCATCCAGCGCCTGCATCTGCTGGCGTGGCTGGTCGCAGGCTGTGATCGGGTCCTGGTCGCTGGATAGCCGATAGCTCAGGTCGCGCAGCAGGAACACGGCATCGCCGGCCGCCAGGCGCACGGCCTCGGCGTGGCCATCGAGGTGCAACCAGCAATGCCCTTGCACCACCAGGTGAAAGCTGGCACGGCCCATGCCTTGGGTGCTGGCATGCCAGCCGCCGCAATAGCGGCCGACATGGAACAGGCTCGCGTCGAGTTCGAGGCCTTCTAATAACCAATCGACAAGATGGCTGGATGAAATCATCTAATGCAAAGACTCAGGAGCAAGGAAAGGCGACTGATGAATATGGAGGGTAATTCTTATAACCAACAGACTGTAGCGACACACATCAAAAGGAGACCACTCCATGTCCTCCCGCATTACTCTACACACTCTGCAGAGCGCCCCGGAAGCGGCCCGCCCATTCCTCGAAAACGCCCAGAAGAACTCCGGCTTCATTCCCAACCTGCTCGGCGTGCTGGCCAACGCCCCGGCAGCGCTGGAAACCTACGTCACTGTCTCGGCCCTGAACGGCAAATCCGAGCTGACCCTGGCCGAGCGTGAAGTGGTACAACTGATTGCCGCCACCAAACACGGTTGCGACTTCTGCGTCGCCGGCCATACCGCCGTGGCCCTGAACAAGGCCAAGCTGCCCGCCGAGGTGGTCGAGGCCCTGCGTGCCCGTGGCGAACTGCCGGATGCCCGCTACGAGACCCTGGCCGAATTCGCCCGTGAAGTCATAGCCACCCGCGGCAATGTCAGCGACGCCACCTACCAGGCCTTCCGCGCAGCCGGTTTCACCGAGGGCAACGCCCTGGAAGTGATTCTTGGCGTGAGTCTCGCAACCCTGTGCAACTTTGCTAATGTGTTCGCCCAGACGCCGCTCAACGACGAGCTGAGCAAGTACCGCTGGCAGCCAACTGCGTAATTGACGCCTGGCGCTGGTGGCGCCTGCGATTTCAAAAGGAGTAGGGACATGCTTGATGCTGCATTTCGTCAATGGCTGGATGCCAATGCCGAGGCAATCGACCAGGGCCAATGCGACCCGCAGCTGGTGCTGGCGCACATCGCCGAATCGCAACTGCTGCGCGTAGGCGTCGCCCCGGCACTGGGTGGCAGCGGGGGCGCGGTCACCCATGCGGTCGAAGCCATCGCCGCCATCGCCAGCCGCTCGCTGGCCGCAGCCTTTGTCTGCTGGGGCCAGCGCGCATTCATCGAGTACCTGCTGCAAAGCCCCAACCAGGCCTTGCGCGAGCGCTTGCTGCCCAGACTGCTGACTGGCGAGCTGGCCGGTGCCACCGGATTGTCCAACGCCATGAAGTTCCTTTCCGGGATCGAGGCGTTGCAGGTGCGTGGCCGCCCCGAGGCGGCGGGCTGGACGCTGGAAGGCCGCCTGCACTGGGTGACCAACCTGCGCAAGAGCGGCTTCGTCGTGGCGGCGGCCATCGAGGACGATGCCGGCGGCTCGCCTTTCGTGATGGCGATTCCCTCCGACAGCCAGGGCCTGGAGCGTTCTGACGACCTGGAACTGATGGGCCTGCAATCGAGCAACACGGCAGCGCTGGCGTTCCATCAGGTGGAATTGAGCCGCGACTGGCTGCTGCACGAAAACGCCCGCGAATTCCTGCCCAAGGTGCGCCCGGCGTTTCTCGCCCTGCAGTGCGGCATGGCCATCGGCCTGGCGCGGCGCTCGCTGCACGAAGTACACGAACATCTGCACGGGCGCCTGTCGTTCCTCGAAGAACACCGCCAGGTGCTCAAGGAACGCCTGGAAAACACCGTGGCCGAGCTCAAGCAAGGCCTGCTCGAAGGGCGCTTCCAGGGCCAGCCGGCGGCGCTGTTCAAACTGCGCATCACCCTTGCCGAAAGTGCGGCCGATGCCGTGCAGCTGGAGCTGCAGGCCAGCGGCGGCAAGGCCTACCTGGATGAGTTCGGTGCCGGCTTCGCCCGCCGCTGGCGCGAGTCGGCGTTCGTGCCGATCGTCACCCCAAGCCTGGTGCAACTGCGCGCCGAGCTGCATCGCCAGGCCGCCAGCGCATGAGCCAAGCGTTACTCGAAGCCCGCGAGATCAGCCTGGGCTACCCGCGCGCGGGCGGCTGGCAGGAGGTGCTGGCGCGCTTCGACCTGCAACTGGCGCCAGGCGAGGTGGTGACCATCCTCGGCCCCAGTGGTGTCGGCAAGTCCAGCCTGCTGCGGGTGCTGGCTGGCCTGCAGCAGCCACGTGGCGGCCGCGTGACCCTGCATGGCGAGCCATTGCAGGGTCCCCATCCGCGCCTGGCAGTGGCCTTCCAGGACCCGAGCCTGCTGCCCTGGCTGAGCCTGGAAAAGAACGTTGCCTTCGGCCTGGACTTCGCCCGCCAGCCCAAGCTGACCGCAGCCGAGCGCCGTGCGCGCATCGACCATGCCATCAGCTCGGTGGGCCTGGCCCATGCGCGCAACCAGTATCCGGCGCAGTTATCCGGTGGCATGGCCCAGCGCACCGCACTGGCCCGCTGCCTGGCGCGCCAGCCTGAAGTACTGCTGCTCGACGAGCCGTTCGGTGCGCTCGACGAAGTGACCCGCGCCGACATGCAGCAATTGCTGCTGCAACTGATTGCCACCCACAACACGGCGGCGGTGCTGATTACCCACGATATCGACGAAGCCCTGTTGTTGTCCGACCGAGTGCTGCTACTGGGCAACCACCCGGCGCACATCCTTGGCCAATGGCACATCGACCTGGCGCAACCGCGCACGCACCGGGTCGAGGAGCTGGGCGCACTGCGCATCGAGATCCTGAAAACCCTTCGGCGGGCAAGCCGCACGGCTGAACCTTCCCCTACCTCATTGCCTTCGGAGCCTGCACATGTGCATGGATGACTGCTGTTCCGCCACTTCGCGTCGTGATTTCCTCAAGCTCAGCGCCATGCTCACTGCCGCTGGGGCGATGCCATTGCTGTCCAGCCTGCAGGCCCGCGCAGCCGCCGAACCCGACGCGCCGGTGCGCATCGGCTACCTGCCGATCACCGACGCCACGCCGCTGCTGGTGGCGCACAACAATGGCCTGTTCGAAGCCGAAGGCATCAAGGCCGAGCGCCCGGTGCTGCTGCGTAGCTGGGCGCAGGTGATCGAGGCGTTCATCTCGGGCCAGGTCAACGTCATTCACCTGCTGTCGCCGATGACCGTGTGGGCACGTTATGGCAGCAAGGTGCCGGCGAAGGTGGTGGCCTGGAACCATGTCGGCGGTTCGGGCCTGACCGTGGCGCCGGACATTACCGACATGAAGCAGCTGGGCGGCAAGACCGTGGCCATCCCGTTCTGGTACTCGATCCACAACGTGGTGCTGCAGCAGATGCTCAACGACAACGGCCTGACCCCGGTGTCGAAGCCCTCCAATGCCCAGCTGGCGGCCAACGAAGTCAACCTGCTGGTGCTGCCGCCCTCGGACATGCCGCCGGCCCTGGCGAGCAAGCGCATCGCCGGCTACATCGTTGCCGAACCGTTCAACGCCCTGGCCGAGAACCTCAAGGTCGGCCGCGTGCAGCGCTTTACCGGCGATGTCTGGCGCAACCACGCCTGCTGCGTGGTGTTCATGCACGAGCACGACCTGAACAACCGTCCGGAATGGTCGCAGAAGGTGGTCAACGCCATCGTCAAGGCCCAGCACTGGACCCGCGAGCACCGTGCCGAAGCAGCGGCGCTGCTGTCCAAGGCGGGCCCCAACAAGTACACCCCGCATGAACCGGCAGTGCTGACCAAGGTACTGGCCCCGGCCGCCGAAGACCGCGCCAGCTACATTGCCAGTGGCGCGATCCAGCATCAACAGTGGGATGAAAAGCGCATCGACTTCCAGCCCTACCCATACCCCAGCTACACCGAGGAACTGGTCAAGCGCCTGAAGCACACCCTGATCGAGGGCGAAAGCGGCTTCCTCGCCGGCCTGGACCCAGCGCAAACGGCCCGCGACCTGGTCGACGACCGCTTCGTGCGCAACGCCATTGCGGCAGTCGGTGGCCCTTCGGTGTTCGGCATCGCCGAGAACTTCCAGCGTAGCGAGGAGTTCGCGGTCTGATGCGCAAGCACGTCGTCCATGCCGGCCTGGGTTTGGCCGGCCTGCTGGGGTTGCTCTTGCTGTGGTGGCTGGGGGTGCGGTTGTTCGGCGAGGCCGACGGCCTGTCGGCGCGCTTCTCGCCCCAGGCGACCCTGGCCAGCCTGGTCGAGCTGCTCGGCCAGGGCGAGGTCTACGGGCATGTCTGGGTCAGCCTCAAGCGCATTCTGGTTGGCCTGCTGCTGGCGCTGCTGATTGGCGTGCCGCTGGGGCTGCTGGTCGGCAGCTACCGGCATCTGGAGGCGGCGACCACGCCAGCGTTCCAGTTCCTGCGGATGATCTCGCCACTGTCGTGGATGCCGGTGGTGGTAATGCTGATGGGCGTAGGCGACCAGCCGATCTACTTCCTGCTGGCCTTCGCCGCGCTGTGGCCGATCCTGCTCAACACCGCCGCTGGCGTGCGCCAGCTCGACCCGCGCTGGCTGCAGCTGAGCCGCAGCCTCAGTGCCACGCGTTGGGAAACCTTGTGCAAGGTGATCCTCCCTGGGGTGATCGGCCATGTACTGACCGGTGTGCGCCTGGCCATTGGCATCCTGTGGATCGTGCTGGTGCCGTGCGAGATGCTCGGGGTGAGTGCGGGGCTGGGGTATTTCATTCTCGATACCCGCGATCGCCTGGCGTACTCGGAGCTGATGGCGATGGTGCTGCTGATCGGCGTGTTGGGGTTCATGCTCGATGCCCTGGCTCGCGGGCTGCATCGGCGTTGGGTGCATGCCTGACCGGCCAGTTCTGTCTCTTCGCGGGGCAAGCCCGCCCCTACAGGACGGTGCGTTCCTGTAGGAGCGGGCTTGCCCCGCGAAGAGGCCGCACGATCAATGCACCGACTTGCGCTCCCGCACACAGGCCTTCGCCTGGGCGGTCAAATCATCCAGCCATTCATCCCGCTGCTGCTCGGCATCGAGCATGGCATCCTCACCCTGCTGATTAAGCAGGTAAGTGTGAATCTGCAGCACCTCGGCAGTCTGGTAGATCGGCGCAATATCCAGCCGGCCGATCAGCGCACCACTGGCCTGGCCGGTACTGCTCATCAGCACCTGCGGCCCGCTGGCGGCGACCACCTGCATGCCCATGCTTTCGAACCAGGGCACCTGATGGGCAAAGGCATTCAGCTCGACGCTGGCATAGCGCGCCTGCGCATCACCCAGCAGGGCACGGGCAATGCCTTGGCGGCGGTGGCTGGGCGCCACGGCCAGAAACGCCAGGGCGCAGGCCTGGGGGTTGTCCTGGGCCGGCAAGGTCAAGGCGAAACCGAGCAACTGGTCTGGGGCGTCGGCATCCAGAGCCAGGGTCAACTGCACCGCCAGGCCACGGGTGCCGTCAATGGCCTGCAGATACTGGTGCACCTCCATGCCGACACCGTACTGGTACAGCGGATAGAGCGGGTTTTCGGCACGAATGGCGACGCTGCTCAGGTCGCCGACGTTGTGGATCACCAGCTCGCGGATCTGGTTCTGGAAGGACTCGGGCGGCACGCTGTCGAGGCGGCTCAGGATGAACATCGGTGGACGGGCTCCGGCTGCGGTTGGCTCACCGCGCCGGGTTGGCGCGGGGTGCACAGTCTAAACCCTTTTTAGCCGCGCATCGCGGCAAGCATCAGGTCGAGGTTCTGCACCGCTGCGCCCGAGGCTCCCTTGCCGAGGTTGTCAAATACCGCCGTCAGCACCACCTGGCCGTGCTCGGGGTTGGCGTACAGCGCCAGGCGCAGGTCGTTGCTGTCGTTCAGCGCCTCAGGGTCGAGCGGGGTGGCCGGACCTTGCTGGTGCAGGGGCATCACCTGCACATGGCGGGCGCCCTGATAGTGCTGTTCCAGGCAAGCTTGCAACTGTTCCGCGTCGGGCTGGCCAGGCAACAGGCGCAGTTGCAGCGGGATGCTCAGGACGATGCCCTGGCGATAGGCCGCGTAACCCGGCAGGAACATCGGCCGTGCCGACAGGCCAGCGTGCAGCTGGATCTCCGGCACGTGCTTGTGCGCCAGTTCCAGGCCATACAGCTGCAAGGTCGGGGCGTGTTCAGCACCCGGGGTCTCATGCCGCTCGACGGCTGCGCGGCCGCCGCCGGAATAGCCGGAGATGGCATGGATGCTCAGCGGGTAGTCGGCAGGTAGCAGGCCGGCCTGGACCAGCGGGCGCAGCAGGGCAATGGCGCCAGTGGGGTAGCAGCCAGGGTTGCTGACACGTTTGGCTTGGGCGATACGCTCGGCTTGTTGCCCATCCAGTTCTGGCAGGCCGTAGACCCAACCTGGCGTGGTGCGGTGCGCGGAGCTGGCATCGATGACCCGTACCGCCGGGTTTTCGATGGCCGCAACAGCCTCGCGGGCGGCGTCGTCGGGCAGGCACAGCAAGGCGATGTCGGCGCTGTTGATGGCGTCGCTGCGCCGCTGTGGGTCCTTGCGCTCGGCTTCGGGCAGGGTCAGCAGGCGCAGGTCGTTGCGACCTTGCAGGCGGGCGTGGATCTGCAGGCCGGTGGTGCCTTGGTCGCCGTCGATGAAGACAACTGGTTTGTGCATGGTCGGGAGTCCGGTCAGGGGAGGGGGTGGCCTATGCTCGCCTGTGGCCTTGAGAAAGAAAATTTGAATATCATGATGCTGAAATTCAGTTTTGATGAATCAAGGATCGCCGCCCATGCGCGAAATCAGCCTCGACCGCCTGCGCACCCTGGTAGTGATTGCCGACCTGGGCTCCTTTGCCGAAGCCGCCCGCCAGCTCAACCTGGCGCCGCCCACCATCAGCCTGCACGTGGCCGAGCTGGAAGCGCGGGTCGGCGCGCCGCTGCTGACCCGCAACCGCAACCAGGTGCGCCCCACGAGCATCGGCGAGACCTTGCTGGCACGCGCTCGTCGTTTGCTGGCCGATGCCGATCTGGCCCTGGACGAGGTGCGTCGCCAGGTCGAAGGTCTGACTGGGCGGGTGCGCCTGGGCGCCTCGACGGGGGCTATTGCCCATCTGCTGCCCAGGGCCCTCGAACACCTGCGGGTGGCGCACCCGGGCATCGACGTACAGGTTCAGGTGCTGACCTCCCAGGCTTCCCTGGCGCGCTTGCGCGAAGGCAACCTGGATATCGGCCTGGTAGCGCTGCCACAGGTGGCTGGCAAGGGCGTCAGGCTCACGCCCTGGCGGCGTGACCCGATCCTGGCGTATGTGCCGGCCGACTGGCAGCCGCCGGCAAAGGTCACCCCCGGCTGGCTGGCGCAGCGTGCGTTGATCCTCAATGACAACAGCACCCAGCTGTCGCGGGTGACGGGTGAGTGGTTCGCGGCGGCGGGTTTGTATCCCGAGCCGCGCATCGAACTGAACTACAACGATGCCATCAAGAGCCTGGTGGGCGCCGGCTATGGCGCGACCTTGTTGCCGCAGGAAGGTGAGGCCGCCGAACTGGACCGGCGCATTGCGCGCCGGCCGCTGCGGCCAGGGTTGTGGCGCCAGCTGGGAATTGCCTGCCGGGAGGGGCAGGTGGAGCGGGCCACCGGGTTCGTACTTGAGGCGCTGGAGCGGTTGCGGCAATAAGGGCAGCAAAGCCCACGCGGTACCTGTGGGAGCCGCGCTTGCCGGCCAAAGGGGAGCAAAGCGCCCCAGCGTTCAGCCCCGCTCTCGCAGGCGAACTGCCGTCACGGTCTCGCCGCCAACCCCCCAGTTGTCCGTCGGCACTTCCTCGATCACCACGAAGGTACTGGCCGGTGGCTTGCCCAGTACCTGTTCGAGCAACTGCGTGGTGCCCTCGATCAGCTGGCGCTTGTGTTGCTGGGTCACCCCCTCATCGGTCACCCGGATATGAACGTAAGGCATGGCTGTTCGCTCCTCGGTTCAGTGCCAGGTGCCGGCGGTGCTGCCACCGTCCACGGGCAGGATGACGCCGCTGACGAAGCGCGCATCGGTCAGGTACAGCACGGCATCCACCACATCCTGCGGCTTGCCTGTGCGACCGCTTGGTGACAGCCCGCCAAGCCCTTCGACGTTGCCGCTGTGCAGCGGTGTATCGATGATCCCCGGCGCCACCGCATTGACCTGCACACCGCTGGCGGCCAGTTCCAGAGCCAGGCCTTTGACCGCCTGGTTGAGCCCGCCCTTGACCAACACTGGCAATAGCGCCGGCACGCGGGTATCCGGCTGCAGGGCGATAGAGGCAGTGATGGCGATGATCTGCCCGTGGCCTTGTGCAGCCATGACCCTTGCCGCTGCCTGCGACGGATAGAAAAAGCCCTTGAGGTTGGTGCCCACCAGCGCGTCGACGTCAGCCTCGCTGTACTCGGTAAAGGGCTTGGGGATGAAAATCCCCGCGTTGTTGATCAGGATGTCGACGCCGCCGAAGGTCGCCTGTGCCGTGGCGATCAGGTGCTGGGCTGTCTTGGCTTCGGCGATGTCGCCGGCCACGCCGGCGAAGCGCTGCGGGTGACCGAGGCGGGCGGCGGCCTGCTCCAGGCGCGCTTGGCTGCGGGCATTGCCGACCACGTTGTCGCCGCGCTCGAGGAAGGCCTCGGCGAGGGCGAAGCCCAGGCCGCTGGAGGCCCCGGTGATGATGACGGTTCTTGGCGTGCTCATGGTTGCGTTCTCCGAAAGTGAGCCGGTTGGCTCGTGGTGGAGATCACTGTAGGGCGCAACGCCTGCTTGAAAAATGAGCCGGATGGCACTTCAATCGATACACCATGTAATTAATCGAGCCGCCATGACCCGCTACTTCGACGACTTGCAACTGGGCAGCCTGGAGTTGTTCTGCCTGGCAGCCGATACCGGCAGTTTCACTGCTGCGGCCGCCGAGGCCGGTGTCACCCCGGCAGCGGTGAGCCGCAGCGTGGCGCGTCTGGAGGAACGCCTGGGCGTGCGCCTGTTCGTACGGACCACCCGGCAGATGCGCCTGTCCGACGCCGGCCAGGCCTATTACCAGCAATGTCGACAGGCGCTCGGGCAGTTGGTCGAGGCGGAGCGCCAGGCCACCGGTGGCCAGGCCGTGCCCAGTGGCCGCCTGCGCATCAGCGCGCCCACCCCTTATGCGCATCACCGTCTGCTGCCGTTGTTGCCGGCGTTCCGTCAGCGCTATCCACAGGTGCAGGTAGACTTGCATGTCAGCAATCGCAACGTCGACTTCGCCGAAGAGCCCTTCGACCTCGCTATCCGTGGTCGCGAGCCAGCCGATTCGCGGCTGGTGGCGCGGCGTCTGGAGGATGCCGAATTGGTGGTGGTGGCGACCCCGGGCTACCTGGCCCGCATGGGTACGCCGCAGGTGCCGCAGGACCTGGCCGGGCATGAGTGCATTCAGTTCGAACTGGCCAGCAACGGCCGCCGTTCGCCATGGCGTTTTCGCATCGAAGGCCGCGAGGTTGAAATGGATACCGACGGTGGCTTCACCTGCCTGGGCGACTTCCTGGCAACCGCGACACTGGTGCGCCATGGGGGTGGCCTGATGCAGGCCTACCGCTTCACCGTGCAGGACGCGCTGGCGAGTGGCGAGCTGGTCGAGGTATTGGGCGCATACGGCGGCACCTCGCGTCCCTTCATGCTGATCTACCCCCAGGCCCGACACATGCCATTGCGGGTACGGGCGTTCATTGACTTCCTGTTTGCCGAGGGCGCTCGACCGCTGATCTGAACCGACACACTGGGCCTGCGCCGACTATGCTCTTTTCTGCGTCGAGCCATTGTCTCTCGATGATCATTCCGATTGCCCAGGAGAACGCTCCATGAAATCCATGAAATTCGTGCCTCTACTGGTGATTGCCTCAGTGTTGAGCTTTACCGCCCATGCCGACCCTAAAAGCAACTGCGCGGCCAAGATCAGTGAGCTGGAAAGTATCCATAAAGCCGATGGCCCGGGGCTGCATGGTGGTATGGCACACGACTACAAAGAGCACTTGAAAACAGCCAAGGACGCGCAGGCGAAGGGGGACTATACCCAATGCCAGGCCTCGGCTGACCAAGCCAAGACCATCTACAACAAGGCCCGCAGCAAATAGTTACATGGCTGTACGGCTTCTTCGCGGCGACGTACGTGAAGAAGCCGGCACAGGCATACCCATCCAGGCTGCCAGCTTTCAGCCAGACGAAATCCCCACCGGATCGAGCATCAGAACCAGCGGTCGTTCTTCTTCCGGCCGCGGGTCAGCGCCGGCAGGATCAGCCCCGCCAGCAGGCCAGCGCCGGCGATGCTGCCGCCGTACACCATGTAGCGCATCATCACCTGCTTGTTCTCGTCGCCCAGGCGTGCCTGTGTATCGCGCAGGCTCGATTGGCTCTGGTCGAGCTGTTCGTTGAGTGCCTGGTTACGGGCTTCCAGTTCATCAATGAGCTTCTTGCGCGAGTCGAGGGTTTCCTGCATGCCCTGCACGCGGTTCTTCCAGCTGTCATCGATGTTCTTGAGCTGCCCGGACAGCTCCGCCACCTGTGCGTCGAGCTGCGGCAGGCGCTCGTTCTGGCCCGGTACCGACTGCAGGTCGCTGGTGAGGATCCACACCAGGTCGCCATTTTGCCCACGCACCTGGCTGTAGTTGCCCTGGCTGCCGATCAGGGTGAGTTTCTGCCCGGACTTGAGCGTGCCGACGATGCGGTGGCCATCGGTCGGGCCACTGCGCACATAGGTGCTCAAACTGTCGCTGACCCAGCGCGCATCGCTGGCCGGCTCTTCGGCATGCGCGGGGACGGCAAGAGCCACCAAGGCGGCGAGCAGGCTGCCGCGCAGGGCAGGGAGGGCAAGGGAGGCTGGGCGGGATTCAGGCATTTTGGGTCTTCGCTGCAACAGGAAAAATAGGCCCGGTAACTGTAGATCAGCGACGGAGCCGGCGAACCGGTCGGTGAATTGACCGTCAGGGACAGACCGCATTTTTGTAAGCAGGTTCACTGCTGAATGTAGGAATTACCAACAGAATGTTGCAAGTGCCGGGCTAGAGGCGCTGCGTGCCCATGACACGATTGTAATGCTGCGATCACCTTGGCGTTATCCGCCAGGCCCCACTCTCCGACTCCGCCAACACAATAAAAAACCTCCCCAAGGAGCTTCGGATGACCCGAACCGCACCCCTGTCCCTGGCTGCATGCCTGGCGTTGTCTGGCGTCATTGCATCGGCAAGCGCCGCCCAAGAAGCTGGCGAAGGTTTCATCGAGGGCAGCACGCTCAACGTGCTCAACCGCAACTTCTACTTCAACCGCGACAACCGCGACGGGCCGGCCCCGGTGCACAACGCTACCAAGCCGGCCAGCAATGGTTATTCCGAAGCCTGGGCGCACGCCATCATCGCCCGTTACGAATCTGGCTTCACCCAGGGCACGGTGGGTTTCGGCCTGGACGCCTTCGCCATGCTCGGGCTCAAGCTGGACACCGGCAGTGGGCGCAACGGCGGGCGCAGTTCGTTCGATGTGCTGCCGGTGGACCACGACGGCCAGGCGCGTGGCGAGTACACCAAGCTTGGCGGTGCCGCCAAGGTGCGATTGTTCGATACCGTGCTCAAGGTGGGCGATGTGTTCCCGGCCAACCCGGTGGTGGCCGCGGGCGATTCACGTCTATTGCCGGAGAGCTTTCGCGGCGTGACCGTGGAGAACACCAGCCTCAAGGACCTGACCCTGCAGGCCGGCCGCCTGCACGCGATGAGCCAGCCGGTCTCCAGCGACATGCGCGAGAACTTCGTGACCTTCTACGGCGGCCCCGTGGACTCGCCCTGGATCGCCTATGGCGGTGGCGACTACGACCTCACCGAGCACATCAGCGTCAGCCTGTTCAGCAGCCGGCTCAAGGATGTGTGGAACCAATACTACGCTGGTACCAGTGCCAGCTGGCCGCTCGGTGAAGACGTCGCACTGATCGGTGGCCTTAATTACTACAAGGCCGTCGATGAAGGCCGGCAGCGCCTGGGCGTGTTCGACAACGATATCTGGAGCGCGAAAGTCGGGGTGCGCTTCGGCGCGCATACCGTGGCGCTGAGCCACCAGCGCAACAACGGTGACGATGACTTCGACTACCTGCGCCAGTCTGATTCGATCTTCCTCGACAACTCGATCCAGTACAGCGACTTCAACTCGCCCAAGGAGCGCTCGTGGATGCTGCGTTATGACCTGGACATGGCGGCCTATGGGGTGCCGGGGTTGTCGTTCATGACGCGATACGCAAAAGGTACCGATGCAGATTACTCCAACGCCAACGCCTTCTACATGCGCCGCGACGCGGACGGTAACCCGCTGACGGAACAGAAGCGCTGGGAGCGGGATATCGAGGTCAAGTATGTGGTGCAGAGCGGCGCGGCCAAGGACCTGTCATTGCGGGTGCGCCAGGCGACCAGCCGGGCCACGGCGTTCGAGTCGGACCTGGACGAAGTGCGGCTGATCGTCGAGTACCCGCTGTCGGTGCTGTGAATTCACCTTTGGAAGCGTTCAAGCTCCTTTGGTCAAGGTGGATGGTTTGGCGCCCCGGTCGGGGCGCCTTTTTTGATTTTTGCCCCATGCCAACCTTGCTATCCTCGTCGGCACTCACCGCAGCGAGCCGAGCATGCCAAGACCGAAGAAGCACGACCTCACCACCGTAGACAGCTGAGCAATGGCATCGACGACCAGTACTTCCGCCAGCTCGGCGAGGCCCGTGATACGGCTCACGCCCGCGAACTGGTTGCCGACCTGATTGACTTCGACGAGAAGACCGCGCGGGTGCTGGATGCGCTGATCGAAGGTTTCACCATCCACAATGCCCTGAGCAAGACCACGGTCAGCCGGGCCGACATACTGGCGTTGATCGAGGCGATTGCGTGAAGGCAGCGCTGCCATCGACAGCCGAGCCAATCACTCAACCTCCCGCTCTTGCTCTTGCTCTTGCTCTTGCTTTTGCTTTTGCTTTTGCTTTTGCTTTTGCTTCTACGCGCGCGATAGTCCAGGCGACGCAGAGTGCGACTTCAGGAGGCCGAACGCAGGCGTCTGGAGGGCCAGGGTGCGTAGCACCCCTTCGGCGTAGCCGAAGGCGCGAGATGTAGACTTGCGTAGCAAGTCGTAGGCCGCGCGGGCCCGGAAGACGCCGGAGTGAGGGGACCCCGGAGCGAAGCGCAGGGGCCGGATGATGGGAGCCGGGGTTTTTGGTTACTTTTTGCCCAGTCAAAAAGTGACCCGCCGTAAGGGCGGAAAGGTGACTCAGCGCCACCTTGGCAAATGAATGTTGACCCGATTCAAAGGCCCACTTCTCCAAAAAGCCAAAAAGCCAAAAAGCCAAAAAGCCAAAAGCTCGACTGCGGTGGTTTTGACTCAGTCGAGTACATTCATTTGCCATGGCGACGCACAGTCACCTTTCCGCCCTTACGGCGGGTCACTTTTTGTCAAACGCGACAAAAAGTAACCAAAAAACGCTGGCTCCCATCATCCGGCCCCTGCGCTGCGCTCCGGGGTCCCCTCGCTCCGGCGTCCTCCGGGCCCGCGCGGCCTACGACTTGCTACGCAAGTCTACATCTCGCGCCTTCGGCTACGCCGAAGGGGTGCTGCGCACCCTGGCCCTCCAGACGCCTGCGCTCGGCCTCCTGAAGTCGCATTCGGCGTTTGCTGAGCTACCGCGCACTTAGAAGCAAAAGCAAAAGCAAAAGCAAAAGAAAAAGCAAACAGCGCTAGCTAACGTGGTTACTGGCTGGAGTCTCTCCCTGCAGGCGATTGCGTTCCTGCAGCGATAAGGCCAGCACGTAGGCGACAGCCACCAGAGCCACTTCGGCTGGGGTCATGACCATGCCGACCAGCGCGCCGTGCGGATGTACGGCAAAACCGTACGGGCGTACGAGGCACGGGTCAATGCCTGCTGCCGGTGGCGGCTAGGTCGCTACCAAGGTCCTGGCCAGGCAGTCCTTGCAATTGACGACGGTTTCCCGAGGCCCTGGCTGCACGTGTACCAGGTTCGACCCGCACATGGCGCAGAACAGTGTGCAGCCATGGGCATTCGCACTCCCTGGCAGTTCTGCGATGTAGTCGCTGACCTTGCGGCACAGGCCATGGTCATGCTGGTGCAACAGCACGTCGAACAGCGCCTGGCTGAAGCCTGAGCGCGGGGCATGAGTGTCGTAGCGCGATACCGTGAACTGCCAGTGCTCACGGATGGCGCGCTCGCTCAGCGAAAGCAGGCTCCCGGGAATGGTGTTGGCGGCATGAAGTTTGTTGACCTGGGCGCGAGCCACGAATGACAGGGCTCCACGAATGGCAGTGTTGGTCAGAGACCAGATGTGCCGTACGGGGTGCGCATCGAGCAGCTGCGCTGCGACTTCCGAGGCTTTCTTCCTGGCCTCGAAGGGCAGGCCGTGTTCTGCGCTGCGGGTGGCGATGTAGGCACAGACTTCTTCATTGCAAAGCAGCTTGATGGCCGCGACGAGCTCGTCATGCCATTGCGGCTGTGGGCCATTGGACACTGCCTTGTGCAGCGCGCGATACAAGGGGCCAAGGTCGGCCCGCTGCGGCTCATCCAGGCTGACATTGGCGATCCAGCGGACTTTGTTCTGCCAGGCCTTCGGCGTTGGGTCGTCGCTGAAAGCATCCAGCGGCGATTCGGGGTCGACCAGCAGGACCTGGTCTTCGTGCAGAGCAAGCAACATCGCCGAATCCATGCTCGGCGAAGGGCTGATGCGTGCGTCTGCGAGGGTCTTTTCCGCAGCCTGGATGCAACCCTTTTGCGCATCCATGCGTATTTCGAGCACGGCCAGCAACTGCAACTGGCGGGTGATCGACAGCGTGTGCAATGGCACTGGCAGGCGCTTTGCCAAGGACCAGTGCTCGTTGATGCGTTGGCGCCGCTCCACGGCCTTTGCCTGCCTGGCCCGTTCTCGCGCCGCCAGGCAGGGCTGGCAGGCGCAATCGCGTTTCCATGGGTTGCGCCCAGGGAAGTAATGGCGGTGGGCGCAGTTCGGGCAGTAGGCCAGGTTGTCGTTCCAGCTGTTGGCCGAGCGGCTTTTGCGCCGTTCGTACAGGCTGACTTCGCAGTAAGGGCACTCGAGTTCGGCGCAAGGTACCGGGGGAAAGGCCTTGATCAGGCTGCTGGGGGCGATGTCGATGGCGTAGCGTTCGAGCAGTACCGCGATCCTTTCACCGCCGATGTATTCGCTGTACAGCGCCTCGATCTGCTCAGCGCTGAGGTGCTGCAACTTTGATTTGAAGTCCGACAAACCTGTATCTCCCTGCGAATAGTCGCTTGTGAGGTTTTGTCGGCAATGATGCAGTGCTGTGAATCAGGTGGGTTGTGGGAAGCTTCTTTTGTGCTGGTAGGATTTTTCTGACTGTTGGTGTCACACCGAAAATCGGCCGTGTGTCCGTCGCCCCGGGGCCTGCCCAATGTCGCGACCAACGGTCGCTTGTGCGGCCCACGCCTGCAGCAGGCGCTTTGCGACCACCGTCAGCCCCACCCACGATCGACGGTGAGCGACCAGGCGCTGGCCGTGGCCATCGCCAGCCAGGGCTGAAGGGCTAGACTCAAGGCTTTCTGTTCTCCCATGGAGCCTTGCCATGACTGCCAAGAACACGATCTGCCTGTGGTTCGACAAGAATGCCGAAGAAGCGGCGAATTTCTATGCCAGGACCTTCCCCGACAGCAAGGTCATCGCGGTGCACCCGGCCCCTGGCGATTACCCTTCAGGCAAGGCTGGTGAAGTGATCACCGTCGAGTTCACCGTGATGGGCATTCCCTGCGTGGGGCTCAACGGTGGCGACACGTTCAAGCATTGCGAGGCCTTTTCGTTCCAGGTCAGCACCGAGGACCAGGCCGAAACCGACCGGCTCTGGCACGCTATCGTCAGCAACGGCGGCAGCGAGAGCGTTTGCGGCTGGTGCAAGGACAAGTGGGGCATCTCCTGGCAGATCACTCCGCGCATCCTCATCGAAGCCATCGCCAACCCCGACAAGGCCGCCGCCAAGCGGGCGTTCGACGCCATGATGAACATGGGCAAGATCGACGTAGCGAAAATCGAGGCGGCGCTTAAGGGATAGGGCCGCCTACCTTCGTCCCAGGCGCTAAAACCCTCAAGCCTGGCACCTCCAAGCACCTACCCCCGGGTCAGGCGTATGATCTGCCGCGCACAGAAGGCCCCGGTCAGAATCACCCCGAACAACCGCAATGTCTGCATCGCCAGCACCAACCCGACATCGGCATGGGTCTCGACGGCGATGATCGCCATCGCATCCAGCCCGCCCGGGCTGGTCGCCAAGTACATCGACAGAAAATCCGTGCCCATCGCCAGGGCCAGCACGTAGGCACACGCGGCGCATAACACGATCAACGCCACCGCCCCGGCGATCATGGTCGGCAGGCGTTTCCACACGTAGCGCACGGTCTGCCGGTCGAAACGCAGGCCGATGTAGCAGCCGATGGCACCGTAGGCAACCGCCAGCAAGGGCTCGGGCAAGCTGATGTTCAGCAGCCCACTGAGTTGCAGGGCGCCGCCGAGCAGCAGCGGTATCAGCAAGGCACCGGCAGGCAGGCGGTTACCGAGGGTGATGCCCACCAGCACCACGCCCAGGCTGAGCAAGCTGTCGATCAGGTGCGGGCCTTCCAGCGCCGCGGGTGCATGGGCCGCCGTACTTGCGCCTGGCGCGGCACCGAGCAGGTGACTGACCAGCGAGCCGATCATCACCACGCACACTACCCGCACATATTGCATGGTCGCCACCACGCGGCCGTCGGCGCCATTATCCTCGGCCATCGACACCATTGCCGACGCCGCCCCCGGCGCGGTGCCCCAGGCGGCGGTGCTGCCGGGGATGCCGCCGAAGCGTACCGTGCCGAGGCCGACCAAAGCGCTGAGCACCACCGTGATGAAAGTGGCAACCAGCATCAGGTGCCAGGACTGGGCCATCGACACCAGCACCGCCCAGGTCACCGAGTGGGCGACCAGCAGGCCGACGCAGCCCTGACCGAAGCGGAACACCTGGCGGTGCAGGTGCAGGTATGCGCCTGATACGCCGAAGACGATGGCCACCAGCATGGGGCCGAGGAACAACCCTGCCGGTACGGCCAAGGCATGCAGCAACTGGCCGAAGGCACCGGCGCAGATCAGCAGGGCGAGCCACTGGAAGAGGGTTCTGGAAGAAGCGGGTAGGGCGGTCTGCAACGTGGGTACTCCTTGCGCAGCGATAACGCGGGGCTGGCAGCGCCAGCGGAGAAAATTATCGACGGCGCAATCGATCAAGTCTATTTTCTACTTTCGATGAATCCATAACTGAAATTCATGAATCATGGACCTGCGTGACCTCACCTATTTCGAAACCATCGCCGAGCTGGGCCACCTGGGCCGGGCGGCGGAGAAGCTCAACCGCAGCCAGCCGGCGCTGAGCAAGAGTATCCAGCGCCTGGAGGAATCCCTGGGTACCCGGTTGTTCCAGCGCGATGGCCGCCGTATCAAGCTCACCGATGTCGGCAAGCTGCTGCTGGCGCGGGGCAAGCAGCTGCAACTGAACATCGCCGAGACCGAGCGCGAGGTGCGCGATTTCGCCAGCGGGCTGGTCGGCAACATCCGCCTGGGCTGCGCGGCGAGCATGGCCGATCATCTGCTGCCGCATCTGACCGCAGCGTTGCTGGAACGGGCACCGGAAGTGACCTTGAAGCTGTCCATCGCCCAGGACGATGTGCTCAAGGAATCCCTGCGCGCCGGGCGGCTGGATGTGATCATCTCACCGCAGATCGCCATGGACCCCGAGTTCACCACCTATCCCATCCTCGAAGATGAAGCGATCGTGGTGGCCAGTGCCGAGCACCCGATCTTCGCCGGCCCCATCACCCTGCAGTGCCTCTGCCAGTACCGCTGGGTGCTGGCGGGGCCGACAGTGACCGCCCGGCGCTGGATCGACAACGTGTTCATCGCCCACCAGCTGCCAGCGCCGCAGGTGCAGATCGAGACCAATGCCATCTCGCTGCTGCCGCGCCTGATTGCGCGCACTCAGTTGCTCAGCTTCGCTGCCCGGGAAACCCTCGAACATGGCTTGGGCATGTCCTGGCTGCGTGAGGTGCCGCTCAAGCAGACAACCATGCGCCGCACTGTCGCGGTGTCGGTGCGCACGGACGGCTACCTGTCGCCGGCGGCAGGGGCGCTGGTGACGCTGCTCAAGGAAAAGGGCAGCAGCTTCTTCGAACGTGACTAGGCCAAAGGCTCATTCACGGCCTGCTGGGCGATCAGTGCCAGGCAGCGTTGTACGATCGGGCTGCTGTCGCCCTTGCGCCGGCTGAGGATGATCGGGCTGACCGCGCTGCGGTCGAGCAAGCTGGCGTACTCGATATCGGTACGGTGCTGTTGTTGCACCGACTCCGGCACCAGGGTCACGCCCAGCCCGACGGCGACCAGGCCGATGGCGGTCTGCAGTTCGTTGGCCCACTGGCTGACCTTGAGGCTCATGCCGTGGTGGGCGAACAGCGCGAGGATGTGGTCGGCGTAGCTCGGCCGGGGGTTGGCCGGGTAGAGGATGAACGCTTCCCTGGCCAGTTGCTCGAGGGTCAGCGGCGCGCCAGCCAGGGCATGGCCCTTGGGCAATACCGCCACCAGCGGGTCTTCGCGCAGCACTTGCTGCTGGATCGCCGGGTCGTCGATGCGGATGCGGCCGAAGGCGATGTCGATGCGCCCGCTTTTCAGCGCCTCCACCTGCTGCAGGGTGGTCATCTCGCTCAGGCCCAGCTCCAGCTCGCTGTCCTTGCGCAATTCGCGGATCAGCTCCGGCAGTACCGTGTACAACGTGGAGGGGGCGAAACCGATGCCCAGCCATTGGCGCTGCCCCTGGCCGATGCGCCGGGTGTTGTCGCTGATGTTCTCCAGCTGCTGCAGCAAGGTGCAGGACTGCTCGTAGAAGAAGCGCCCGGCCTCGGTCAGGCGTAGCGGGCGCTCGCGCAGCACCAGCACGGTCCCGAGCTGCTCTTCCAGCTGGCTGATTTGCCGGCTCAGCGGCGGCTGGGCGATGTGCAGCAGTTCGGCGGCGCGGGTGAAGTTCAGGGTTTCGGCCAGGACCTTGAAGTAGCGAAGGTGGCGCAGCTCCATCAGACCTCCTGGGTATGGTGGGAGATTCATTTGATATTGGACGGCGCTCAGGGTCTCGCGCAATGCTTGAATAATCAAGTAAATGTAGTATCGGGTCTGAAGCTTGTGGCCTGATTTGACGGGACCTTCGAACCATGACAAACGCACTGATCGAGCGCATCGACGCGATCATCGTCGACCTGCCGACCATCCGCCCGCACAAGCTGGCGATGCACACGATGCAGCAGCAGACCCTGGTGGTGCTACGCCTGCGCTGCAGCGACGGCGTCGAAGGCATCGGCGAGGCCACCACCATCGGCGGCCTGGCCTACGGCTACGAGAGCCCCGAGGGCATCAAGGCCAACATCGACGCGCACCTTGCCCCCGCGCTGGTCGGCTTGCCTGCGGACAACATCAATGCCGCCATGCTCAAGCTCGACAAGCTGGCCAAGGGCAACACCTTTGCCAAGTCCGGCATCGAAAGCGCCTTGCTCGACGCCCAGGGCAAGCGCCTCGGCCTGGCGGTCAGCGAACTGCTCGGTGGCCGCGTGCGTGACAGCCTGGAAGTGGCCTGGACCCTGGCCAGCGGCGACACCGCCCGCGACATCGCCGAAGCCGAGCACATGCTGGAGATCCGCCGGCACCGCGTGTTCAAGCTGAAGATCGGCGCCAACCCGCTGGAGCAGGATTTGAAGCACGTGGTGGCGATCAAGCGCGAGCTGGGCGAACGTGCCAGCGTGCGCGTCGACGTCAACCAGTACTGGGACGAATCCCAAGCCATTCGCGCCTGCCAGGTGCTCGGCGACAACGGCATCGACCTGATCGAGCAGCCGATCTCGCGCATCAACCGCGGTGGCCAGGTGCGCCTGAACCAGCGCAGTCCGGCACCGATCATGGCCGACGAATCCATCGAGAGCGTCGAGGACGCCTTCAGCCTGGCCGCCAATGGCGCGGCCAGCATCTTCGCCCTGAAGATCGCCAAGAACGGCGGCCCACGCGCCGTGCTGCGCACCGCGCAGATCGCCGAAGCGGCTGGTATCGCCCTGTACGGCGGGACCATGCTCGAAGGCTCGATCGGCACCCTGGCCTCGGCCCATGCCTTCCTCACCCTGCGCCAGCTGACCTGGGGCACCGAGCTGTTCGGGCCGCTGCTGCTGACCGAAGAGATCGTCAACGAGCCGCCGCAGTACCACGACTTCCAGCTGCACGTGCCGCGCACCCCGGGCTTGGGCCTGACCCTCGACGAACAACGCCTGGCGCGCTTTGCCCGCCGCTGAATCAACAGGAGAACTGAACATGCTGTTCCACGTGAAGATGACCGTGAAACTGCCGGTCGACATGGACCCGGCCAAGGCCGCGCAACTGAAGGCCGACGAGAAGGAACTGGCCCAGCGCCTGCAGCGCGAGGGCAGTTGGCGTCACCTGTGGCGCATCGCCGGGCACTACGCCAACTACAGCGTGTTCGACGTGCCCAGCGTCGAGGCATTGCACGACACGCTGATGCAGCTGCCGCTGTTCCCGTACATGGACATCGAGGTCGACGGCCTGTGCCGCCACCCGTCGTCGATCCACAGTGACGACCGCTGATTCACCTTTGAACCGCGACTACCTGACAAGAACAATTCGAGGTAAGCAGAAATGACCGTGAAGATCTCCCACACCGCCGATATCCAGGCCTTCTTCGAGCAAGTGGCCGGCCTGGGCCAGGCCGAGGGCAACCCGCGCTTCAAGCAGATCATCCTGCGCGTACTGCAGGACACCGCGCGCCTGATCGAAGACCTGGAGGTCAGCGAGGACGAGTTCTGGCATGCCGTCGCCTACCTCAACCGCCTCGGCGGGCGCAACGAGGCGGGCCTGCTGGCGGCAGGCCTGGGCATCGAGCACTTCCTCGACCTGCTGCAGGACGCCAAGGATGCCGAAGCCGGTTTGACCGGCGGCACCCCGCGCACCATCGAAGGCCCGCTGTACGTGGCCGGCGCACCGTTGTCGGAGGGTGAAGCGCGCATGGACGATGGCACCGACCCCGGCGTGGTGATGTTCCTCCAAGGCCAAGTGTTCGATGCCGATGGCCAGCCGCTGGCCGGCGCCACCGTCGATCTGTGGCACGCTAACACCCAGGGCACCTACTCGTACTTCGATTCCACCCAGTCCGACTACAACCTGCGCCGGCGCATCGTCACCGATGCCGAGGGCCGCTACCGTGCCCGCTCCATCGTGCCGTCCGGTTATGGCTGCGACCCGCAGGGCCCGACCCAGGAATGCCTGAACCTGCTCGGCCGCCACGGCCAGCGCCCGGCCCATGTGCACTTCTTCATCTCGGCGCCGGGCCACCGTCACCTGACCACGCAGATCAACTTCGCCGGCGACAAGTACCTGTGGGACGACTTCGCCTACGCCACCCGCGACGGCCTTATCGGCGACCTCCGGTTTGTCGATGACGCCGCGGCGGCGCGTGACCGCGGTGTGCAGGGCGAGCGCTTTGCCGAGCTGTCGTTCGACTTCCAGCTACAGGCCGCCAAGGCGCCAGAAGCCGAGGAACGCAGCCACCGGCCACGGGCGCTGCAAAACATCTGAGCCCTGACTCGACCTCTGTAGGAGCTGGCTTGTCCCGCGAAGCAGGCACCGAGGTGGATGGCACCGGCTTCGCCGGTGTTCGCGGGGCAAGCCCGCTCCTACAAAGGGGAGAGAACCGGCTGAAAATCAAGTAATCGCCATACACCATTCCAATAACAATAAAGGTCCTTGGTCATGCGTAATCCCGCCCTGCGTGCGCTCGCCTGTTACTGACAGGTCACTGCCTTGTAATCCCTTTCCAGGCTGTCCCTTCAGGAATTCGCGAGCATGAATACCCTCACTCAAGAGCAACACCTCAAGCAGCATAACAAGCGCTATTTCTACGAATGGTACGTGGTCATCCTGTGCATGGTGGCCTACATCTTCTCGTTCGTTGACCGGCAGATCCTGGCCCTGATGATCGAGCCGATCAAAGCCGACCTGCAGCTGAGCGACACCCAGTTCAGCCTGCTGCACGGCCTGGCCTTCTCGCTGTTCTATGCCTTCATGGGCATGCCCATCGCCTACCTGGCCGACCGTTTCTCGCGCCCGCGCATCATCGCCGTCGGGGTGATCTTCTGGAGCTTCGCCACCGCCGCCTGCGGCCTGAGCAAGAACTTCACCCAGATGTTCCTGGCGCGCATCGGCGTGGGTGTCGGCGAAGCGGCGCTGTCGCCGTCGGCCTACTCGATGTTCAGCGATATGTTCCCCAAGGAAAAGCTCGGCCGCGCCGTGGGCATCTACTCGATCGGCTCGTTTGTCGGCGGCGGCATCGCCTTCCTGGTCGGCGGCTACGTGATCACCTTGCTCAAGGATGCGCAGACCATCGAGGTGGCCTTGCTCGGTGCGATGAAGGCCTGGCAGCTGGCGTTCTTCATCGTCGGCCTGCCCGGGGTGATCGTCGGCCTGCTGGTCTGGCTGACCGTGCGCAACCCGCAGCGCAAGGGCGCGCAGCTGGATGCCGACGGTAACGTGCGCAAGGTCCGGCTCAGCGATGGCCTGCGCTTTATCGGCCGCCATCGGGCGACCTTCGCCTGCCATTACCTGGGCTTCTCGTTCTACGCCATGGCGCTGTTCTGCATGATGAGCTGGACCCCGGCGCTGTACATCCGCAAGTTCGGCATGAGCCCCGAACAGGCCGGCTTCATGCTCGGCACCATCCTGCTGCTGGCCAACACCACCGGCGTGGTGTTCGGCGGCTGGCTCACCGATCACCTGGCCAAGCGCGGGCGCAGCGATGCGGCCATGCGCACCGGGGTGATCGGCGCGGTGGGCATGATCGTGCCGGCGGTGCTGTATTCGCAGGTCGACCAGCTGTGGCTGTCGGTGACCTTGCTGGTGCCGGCGATGTTCTTCGCCTCGTTCCCGATGCCGGCCTCTACCGCAGCCATGCAGATCCTCTCGCCCAACCAGGTGCGCGCCCAGGTGTCGGCGGTGTTCCTGCTGATCAGCAACTTGCTCGCGCTGGGCCTGGGCACCACGCTGGTGGCGTTGATCACCGACCGCTACTTCGGCGCCCCGGCCGCGGTCGGTTCGTCGATGTCGATCGTCAGCTTCGGTGCCTCGCTGCTGGCCATCGTGCTGCTGGCCAAGGGCTGCAAGTGCTTCCGTGACAGCATGCGCCGCGAACACCCCGCCGAGGCCTGAGATGCTCGCGGACATCCAGCTGCTGGAGCGTTTTCCGCTGTTTCACTCGCAGGATGTGGCAGAAATGCAGGTGCAGCTGGCCCGCTATCTCTGCCCGCATCGGTTGCGAGTGCTGGACGATGCTGCGCCGCAACTGCAGGTCAACGGCGTCGAGTTTGCCGGCGTGCGCTTGCTGCAGTTGCACTACGACGCGCCTGTGGAAGTCAGCCTCGAGGGCACAGGTGCGCAGTACCTGTTCCGCACCACCTTGCAAGGGCAGTGCGAAGTCAGCCACGGCCAGACGCATGCGGCCGTGGCGGCGGGCGGGCTGAGTGTCAGCTCGCCGTTCGCCAGCAGCCGTATCGTGACCGGCGGCGCCTGCCGCAATGCGGTGCTGAGCATACCCCGCGAGGCGCTGGAGCTGCATTTGCAGCAGCTGCTGGGGCGCAGCCTGGGGCAGCCGCTGGCATTCGATGTGCCGCTCGCCGCCGACCACCCGGGCGTGCACGCGCTGAGCCTGACCCTGGATTACCTGTGCCGGCTGTTCGCCTTGCAACTGAGCCTGGCGCCCTTGCGCCAGGGCCTGGTGGATCACCTGATGCAACTGCTCCTGACCCAGTTGCCGCACAACTATTCCGCCGCGCTGCTGCAACCGGCAGGGACCCCGCTGCCCAGCCATGTGCGCCGGGCGCGCGAGCATATCGAGGCCAGCCTCGACCAGCCGCTGGCGCTGGCCACCTTGTGCGCGCTCAGTGGCGTTTCGGTGCGCACGCTGCAGAACGGCTTTCGCCAGTTCCTCGGGCAGACCCCGGTCGAGTACATCCGCGACCGGCGCCTGCAGGCGGTGCACCAGGCGTTGCAGCAAGGCGAGGGCAGCGTGACCGAGGTACTGCTGCGCTTCGGCATCAACAGCCCGGCGCATTTCACACAGCAGTACCGGCAGCGCTTCGGGTGCCGACCCTCGGACACGCTCAGGGGCTGAAAGTTGCGCAATCGGTAGCCTGCCTGCGCGATCCGCAGCGCCGGGCAAACGCGTGATGGCTAGCATCGGCCTACCCTACACACGCGGAGCTCCACCCATGCAAATCACTGTTCTTGGCGGCGGTCACGGCTGCTATGCAGCGGCTGTCGAGATGGCCGAGCGCGGCCATGCCACTCGCCTGTGGCGCCGTGACGCTACGGCCCTGAAAACCCTGCAGGCGATTGGCAGCCTTACCGTGCGCGATTATCGCGGCACCCGCCAACTGGCCCTCGGCGACAACCTGCACCTGGTCGGCGACCTGGCCGAAGCGCTGCAGGGCGCGGACCTGGTGATCATCCCCTTGCCGTCGACCAGTCACCCGGCGCTTGCCGCCGAAGTCGCGCCATTGCTCGGCGCTGGCCAGGTGGTGTTCCTGCCGCCCGGGACCTTTGGCAGCTATGTGTTCGCCAAGGCCATGCGCGACTGTGGCAACCACGCCGAGGTGGCCTTTGCCGAAACCGGCACTTTGCCCTACCTGGTGCGCAAGCATGGCGCCGACCAGCTGGTGATCAGTGCTTACGCCACGCGCCTGCCGACCGGCGTGTTGCCCAGCCGCCTGTCGGCGCATGCCTTCAGCGTGCTGCGCGAGGCCTACCCCAGTGTCGAGCCGATCGAAGATGCCCTGAGTGGCGCATTGATGAACGCAGGGCCCGTCATTCATCCGCCGCTGATCCTGATGAATGCCGGGCCGCTGGAGCACTTCGAGTCGTGGGACATCCACAACGAAGGCACCCAGCCGTCGATCCGCCGGGTGACCAATGCGCTGGATGCCGAACGCATGCGCGTGCGCGAGGCGCTGGGCTACCCGGCGCCGCACTTCCCCTTGGCCGACCACTACAACACCGACCAGGGCGATGAGTGGATGTATGGCCGCGGCGCCCATGGCAAGCTCACCGACAGCGGCGACTGGCGCGAGAAGATCGACCTGCAACAGCACCGCTACATGCTCGAAGACACCCGCCTGGGTCTGTCGCTGCTGGTCTCGGTCGGGCGCTGGGCCGGCGTGCCGACCCCCGTGGCGCAGGGCTTGCTGGCCTTGGCCTCGGCAGTGACCGGGCGTGACCTGTATGGCGAAGGCCGCACCTTGGAAAACCTCGGCCTGGCGGGGCTCGACCGCGAGCGGATGGCGGCCGTGCTGCGTGACGGTATCGCGCCATGAGCGGGCCATTGCGGCACATCGCTGTGGTCGGTGCCGGGCGGATGGGCGAGGGCATCGCCCTGGCCTTTGCCCAGGCCGGCGTCCAGGTCAGCCTGATCGACCTGAAGGCCCGGCAGGCGCAAGCTCAGGCCAGCTACTTCGAGGTGGTCAGGCGTAACCTTGGCGTCGAGGCGCAAAGCCTGGTGGCCCTCGAGCTGATCGGTACGCAGCAGGCCGAGCGGCTGTTGTCGCGGGTTCAACTGCTGACACGGGAGGAGGGCGGCCAGGCGCTGAAAAGTTGCCGGTTGGTGTTCGAGGCGGTGCCTGAAGTGCTCGAGGCCAAGCGCGAGGCGTTTGCCTGGATCGACGGGCAGGTTGCGGCGGACGCGATCATCGCCTCGACCACTTCGACTTTCCTGGTGACCGAGCTGGCCGACATGGTCAGCGCGTCCGGGCGCATGGTCAACGCCCACTGGCTCAACCCTGCACACCTGATGCCGCTGGTGGAAGTCTCGCGCAGCGCCGCAACCAGCGAAACGGTGGTCGCGGAGCTGCTGGCCACCTTGCAGGCCATCGGCAAGGTGCCGGTGTTGTGCAACGCCACCCCCGGCTTCATCGTGCCGCGCCTGCAGGCGCTGGTGATGAATGAGGCGGCGCGCATGGTCGAGGAGGGCGTCGCCAGCGCCGAGCAGATCGACCAGGCCGTGCGTACCGGCTTTGGCCTGCGCTTCTCGGTACTGGGCCTGCTGGAGTTCATCGACTGGGGCGGTGGCGACATCCTGCACCACGCCTCAAGTTACCTCAGCCGCCACTTGGGCGAGCGCTACCAGGCGCCGGCGTCGGTGCTGGACAACATGGCCAGCGGGCGCAACGGCCTGCGCGATGGCGTGGGGTTCTACGACTACCGCGAGACCGACATCGACGCCTACCGCCATGGGCGCCTGGCGAGCCTGGTGCAGCGCCTGCACCAGGGCGGGCTGGCGCCGCGCTTTGCCTCAGGCCTTGAAGCGCTCGATCAGCCCCTGCTGCTCTGACGCCAGGTCGTTCAGCTGCTGGCTGATCCCCGCCGAGCGCTCGGCCTGGCCGGACAGCGAGGCGGTGACATCGCGCACCGCCTCGACGTTGCGATTGACCTCTTCGGCCACGCTGCTCTGCTGTTCGGCAGCGCAGGCGATCTGCACGTTCATGTCGGTGATCACGCTGACCGCCTGGCGAATCTGTGCCAGTGCCTGCAGGGCCTGGCGCGCCTGCTCGGCATTGGCCTGGGCCTGCTGGTAGCTGTGCTGCATGGCGCCGGTCACTTCATGGGTGCCGTTGCGCAGGTTGTCGATGATCGCGCCAATCTCTTCCACCGAGGCCTGGGTGCGTTGGGCCAGGCCGCGTACCTCGTCGGCGACCACGGCAAAGCCGCGACCGGCGTCACCGGCACGGGCGGCTTCGATCGCCGCATTCAATGCGAGCAGGTTGGTCTGTCGGGCAATCGACAGGATCACCTCCATCACCGCGCCGATCTGCTCGCTGCTTGCGGCCAATGCATGCAGGCGCTGCATCCCCTCGCTCATGCCAGTGGCCAGGGCCTGGATGCCCTGGGTGGTGCTTTCGATCACCTGCACGCCGGCACCGGTGGCCTGATCGGCATGGCGGGCGGCCTCGGCGGCTTGCGCGGCGCTGTGGGCCGATGCCTGGGCGGTGGCAGACATTTCGTGCAGGGCGGTGGCCATCTGCTCGATCTCGCGGAACTGCTGCTGCATGCCCGCGCTGGTCTGGCTGGCGATGCGCGCTGACTGGTCGGCGGTGTCGCGGGTATCGCGCACTCCGCCCTGGACCTGGGCAATCACCGGTTGCAGGCGCTCCAGGAAGCGGTCGAAGGCACGGCTCAGGCGGCCCAGCTCATCCTTGCCGGGGTAGGCCAGACGGCGGGTCAGGTCACCGTCGCCTTCGGCAATGTCTTCGAGCAGGTAGGCGACTTGCAGCAGCGGGCGGCTGACGCTGCGTGCGGTCAGCCACATCATCGCCACGCCCAGCAGGGCAATGCCCAGGCCCAGGCCGACCTGCAGGGCCAGGCTGTGCAGGCGCTGGGTGCGCATCTGTTCCTGCAGCACGGTCACCGGCGCGCCGAGCACATCCTTGCCGACGCTGACCAGCACGGCCCACGGGCTGGCTTCTGGCAAAGGCTGGATCGGCACCAGCATGCGCATGTGCCCGGCATCCTCGAAGGCCTGCGTGTGGCCTGCGGCTGCGGCGTCGAGCATGGCCGCGGCCTGCTCGGGGTGGCGTGCCTTGAACAGCGTACCGAGGCGTTCGGGTTGGTTGCTGTCACCGGCCAGCAGCCCGGCCGTGCTGACGATGGCGATATCGCCCTGGCCGTCGTACAGCGCTGTGGCGGCTTTCTCGGCGTCGCGCTGCAGGGTCGCCAGGTCGATGTCCAGGCCGAGTACTGCCACCACACGGCCCTGGTCGATCAGTGGCAGGGTCAGGCTGGTGACTAGCCGTGCGGTGCCACTGGAACTGTCGACGTAGGGTTCGAGCAGGCACGGTTTGGCGCTGGCTCGCGAGCAGCTGAAGAACGCATTGAACGGCGCGCCACTGGGGCCGGGCGAAGTGTCGGCGAGCAGTTTCTCGTCGCCAGGTACGGCCTGCAGCTGGCCGGGGCCAGGTTGCAGCCAGTACAGGGCGAAGCGGCCCTGGTCGTTGCTGCCAAGGTCCAACCGGCCGGGGAAGTCGGCATCGTGGCCGTCCAGGGCGTTAGGCTCGAAGGTGATGAACAGCCCCAGCAGTTCCGGGCGCCCGGCCAGGGCATCGCGCAGCACCTGGGTGAGGTCGCGACGCAGCTCGACCGGGGGCAGGCCTGCACGTTGGCGCAGATGCATGACCTGGCGGCCCACGCCTTCGGCGAAGGTGTAGGCGCGATTGAAACCCTGCTGGATCTGCAGCGCCTGGGCCTGGCCCTCGGCGCGCAGGTTGCTGCGTGCGGCGGCCAGCAGCATGTCGCTGGCGCTGCTGCCGACCTGATCTTCGCTACTCTGGCGCTGGTACAGGGCCAGTGTAGTGAGGAGCACGACGACGGCAGCCAGGCACAGGCTGGCGAGCAGGGTGATCTTGTTGTGGATGCTCAAGGCGTTGGTCATGTTGTTGTTTTCCGCGACGCGAGTTGGGCTCGCGGCAGGCTACCGGGGTGCAGCGCAGGGCGGAATGGCTGGAGAGTAGATTGGCAGGCAGGGGCAAGAGGTTGGCACGGGAGGGCAATAGTGGGGGGGCTGGCGGGTGCCAGGTTCGAGGTTTTCAGCGCCTGTGAGATCGAGCGCCGCCCGCGCGGCGCTCGATCTCACAGACGCCACAAAACCCAAGGCATGCAAAAAAGCCCGGACCCTCCCCGCACGGAAAGGCCCGGGCAAAACCGGAGCAAAACTAGGCTTTGGCCTGTGGCTTGATGCTGATCACCGCCAGGGTGGTAATCGCCCCCATCACTACCAGCATCACCGATACCGGCCATGCATCCTTGTACAAACTGAACAACGCCGTCGCCGCCAATGGCGCCAATCCCCCGGAGAAGATCGAGGCAATCTCGTGCCCCATGGCCAACCCGGAATAGCGCACCTTGGGCGGGAACAGCTCACCCATCAACGCCGGCTGGGTGCCGATCATCGCGCCATGACAGAAGGCCATGCCCAGCAACGCCGCCAGGTACACCCACACAGGCGAGTGGGTATCGAGCATCCAGAAGAACGGAAAGGCCAGCACCATCAAACCGACCGAGCCGATGGCATACACCACCCGCCGGCCGATGATATCCGACAGCCAGCCCCAGAACACGATGGTGCCGGCCTCGACGATCATCGCCACCATCACGCTGGCCAGCACCAGTTGGGTGTCCAGCCCGGTGAACTTGGCGTAGGCGATGGTGAAGGCCAGGAACAGGTAGGCGCTGCCGTTCTCGGCAATGCGGATGCCCATCGCCTGCAGCACCGCCTTGGGGTGCTTGCGCAGCACTTCCATGGCCGGCATGTGCTCAGGCTTGTCCGGTTGCGCCTGTTCTTCGACGAATTCCTTGCTCTCCGGCAAGCGCCGGCGGATGTACACGCCAACCCCGAAGATCAGGATGCTGGCCAGGAACGGCACACGCCAGCCCCAGCTCATCATGGCTTCATGGGGTAGCATCTGCACCAGGTAGAAGGCTGCCGCCGACAGCACAAAGCCGCCCGACACGCCCAGCTGGCTCCAGGCCGCATAGAAACCGACGCGGTCCTTGGGGGCGTTCTCGCTGAGCAGCAGCACGCCGCCGCCCCATTCACCGCCCGAGGCTACACCCTGCAGAACGCGCAGGATCACCAGGCATGCCGGGGCCAGGTAACCGACCTGCTCGAAGGTGGGCAGCAGGCCCATGGCGAAGGTTGCCGCGCCCATGATTGCCAGGGTCATCACCAGGGCCTTCTTGCGCCCGGCCTTGTCGCCGATGTGGCCGAAGATCAGGCCGCCCAGCGGGCGGGCGAGAAAGCCCACGGCAAAGCCTGCGAACGAGGCCAGGGTGCCGAGCACCGGGTCGGTGCCGGCCGGGAAGAACAGCGGGGCGAAGATCAGCGCCGCCGCCGTGCCATAGAGGAAGAAGTCGTACCATTCCAGGGCGTTGCCCAGCACCGAGGCGATGACGATGCGGCGCAGGGTGCGTGGGTCGGTATCACGGCTGATGCTGGTGTTGAGGTTAGTCATGAGTCATCTCCATGCGGGCCACTCACCAGAACTTCCAGGTGTAGGAAGTGATGAAACGGTATTCGGTGTAGTCGTTGCCGTACTTCTGCTGGGTACGCATGTTCTTCAGGTCGAACGACAGGTCCTTGAGCGGGCCGCTCTGGACCACGTAGCTGAGCATGATGTCGCGCTCGCTTTCCTGGTCGCGAGCAAGGCCCGGGCCGCGATCGACGTCGGTGCCCTTGATGTAGCGGGTGAACAGCTTGAGGCCGGGGATGCCCATGGCCACGAAGTTGTAGCCGTAGCGCACCGACCAGCTGCGCTCGTCCGGGCGAATGAAGGGGATGCTCGCCCAGTTCGGCAACCACAGTTGCGGCACGTAGCCGTTCAGGGTCGGGAACACCGTGTCGCCGGTCATGCGCTGGTAGCTGGCGCCGATCATGTGGCCGCTCTTTTCCAGGGTCACCAGGCCGAAGTAGGCGCGGTTGTCCACCGGGCCGCTGCGCGCGGCGCCGTCTTCGCGGTTGTTGAAGTAACCCACGTCGGTTTTCAGCTGGTAGCCGTCGGCGAACTTCAGGGTGTGCTTGATGCCACCGTAGTCCTGCTTGTAGATGTCGTTGAGCACGCCGTGGAAGTAGCTGCCCTGCAGGTCCGGGGTGAAGTTGTAGGTGGCACCGGCGAAGTCCAGGCCGTCGCTGTCCAGGCTGTCGTTGGTGCCATACCGGTACAGACGCTCGTGGTTGGACGACTCGCGGGTAACGATCGACCAGAAGCGCCCGCCGACCAGGGTCAGGTTGTCGATGTCGCGGGATTCGATCACCGCGCCCTGGTAGATGGTGTCGAGCTGGCGGCTGGGGTCGTTGGAGGCGACCGGGTAGAACGGCTTCTGGTCGCCGATCCTCACCTGGGTCTTGGCGTATTTGAGTTTCAGTGTCGCGCCGCCACGGCTGTAGTCATCGGCGGCCTGCTGGCGGTGCTGGCTGAACGGCAGCGAGCCATCGTTGCCGGTGGAGTCCAGGCGAAAGGCATATTGGCCATTGAGATCAAGGCCGACGGCCAGCGGGGTATCGGTATAGCCCGACTCGAACTGCAGGTCGAAGCCCTGCGACCAGTTGCCGACCTTGGACACCGGTGCACTGGAGTTGGTGAAATTACGGTTCAGGTAGAGGTTACGGAAGTTCAGCGACAGGTGGCTGTCATCTACCACGTCGGCGAAGCTGGTCAGGGGTAACACGGTGCCCACACACAAGCACAACGTTTTCGCACACAACGGCCATTTGAGTTCCATGGGATAATCCTGGAAATGTGATCAGTACAAGGTCTGGGCAGTCGTTCAACTGGGCAGAGGTGCTCTGCAGGTCTGTGGCCCGCTTGCCTGTCACGTATTGTTTTTGTTGTTTTTAGATATCCAGTACCGGGCGCTTGCTACGCGCCCGGGAACAGCACAAGAGAAAGCATGACCTCAGAGGATGTAGCCGATGCCGGCGAGGGCATCGTCGCTGTTGATCAGGCTGATCACCTTGCGGTGGATCTTGAAGCCGCCTTCGGCACGGACCAGGGTGTAGGTCAGGTCAGCGGTGTAGTGCTTGAGGCTTTCCTTGCGGAACTCGCGGATGTTCTGCGCGGCACGCACGGTGACGTTGACGCCGTCATCGGCGAGCACACGGAAACGCGAGAGGGTGCGCACGGTGCGTGGTTGCGGGCTGGTGGAGATCGACTCGCCACCGATCAGCCGCTGCACGCGCAGGCCGCGCATGTGGTGGTCGTCGTAGGCGTAGTTCAGCGTGTTTTCGAAGTCCGTCTCTTTCGGGTCGATCGGGATGATGTAGGTCCCTTTCTCGGTCCACAGGCTCAGCCAGGTGTCGTATTCGCCGTGGTCGAGCATGTCACCTTCCTGCCAGAGGAACGCAGTTACCTCATTTAGCAGAGGCAGGTTGAGCAGATTCAGGTTCATCATTTGGCCTCCGCCGCCATCATCTTCTTCCACTGCTGGTAGGCCGCACGCATGCCGGTTTCGGCACTGACGTCGGAGACCAGGCCGTCTTCGCTGGGCTTCTCGCCCGGCAGGCCGCGGTTGAGCATGATCCACAGGTTTTCGCCAGCATTGGCGCCTTTCTGCACCCGTTCCCAGGCCTCGGAATCGTCCGGGGTACCGAAGCCCATCGGGCCCTGGAAGTGTTCGTGCAGACGCAGGCGGTAGCGGTTGGCCGCAGCCGGGCCGCCGTCCATGGTGATCACCGAGTGGTGGATTTCCGTTTCCGTGACCGAGATCGGTTGCAGCACACGGAAGAACGCCATCGAGCAGGCGACGTTGGGGAACAGGTTGAGGTTGAAGCCGGAACCGCCGACGGCGCGGACGATGCGGCGTACCTGCGGCTCCTCGATGCCTTCATCGCGCAGTTCCGCAGCGAGGCTTTCGAAGCGCTCGGGGATCGGCTTGTCGAGGTCGGCTTCCAGGTCCACCAGCTCGGGGATCATCACCATCACGCTGTGGCCGTTGCCCAGATCTTCGACATAGCCTGGGCCTTTGACGAAATCGAACAGCTCCAGGGTCTGCTCGTCCACCGAGGACAGGAAGCTCTTGTGCACCAGCGGGAAGTGGTAGGCGTCGGTGGTGTTTTCCAGCTGGATCTTCCAGTTGCCAGGGAAGCGGAAGCGGTGCTCGCCCGGGACCTTGATGCCATAGCCGGCGCCCTGTTTCATGAACAGGTCCATCCACTTCTTCGCCGCACCGAGGAAGTCTTCCAGCGGTTCGATGTCGTCCTTGAAGGTGGCGAACACCATGCCGGCGTAGCTTTCGGTGCGCAGGCTGACCAGGGGCAGCTCGGCCTTGTCGATGCAGTCGCCGTAGCTTTCCGGGTGCGGGATGCCGCGCAGCGAACCGTCGAGGGCATAGCCCCAGCCGTGGTACGGGCAGACGAAGCTGTTGGTCTTGCCTTTCTTGTGCTCGCATACCGTGGCGCCGCGGTGGCGGCAGCGGTTGAGCAGCACGTTGATGCCCTTCTTGCGGTCGCGCACCACGATCACCGGCTGCTTGCCGACGTAGGTGGTCTTGTAGCTGCCGGCCTCCGGGACTTCGCTCTCGTGGGCGACCCAGATCCAGGTGCTGTGGAAGATCTTTTCCAGCTCGGCGTCGAACAGCGCCGGGTCGGTGTACAGGGAGGTATGGACGCGGTCGGGCTGCACCAGCTCGGCCGGGTCGACCGTCAGGTTGACGGCGGGGATCAGGTTGCTCACGGGGGTCACCTATGCAGGGCGATTTCTTATGGGAGCAACGTAAAGGGCAGGGGGGATGGGCTCAATGACAGCCGCGGGCAATGTCGTTGCGTTATGTGCAACAACTCCAAAAGGCAAGCGCGGCTCCCACAGGGTTTCGCGCCAGCTTCCGGTCAGGTGTTAGCCGCCATGCGCACCGCCCTGGCCATCTCTGTCGCCAGCTCGCGGCTCAACCCATCCAGCGTGCGCCCGCGGCGGGTGACGATCTGGATATCGGTCGCATTCATCGCCGGGCAATCGATCGCCAGTGCCTTGAACGTGCCGTTCTTGAGCTCATCGATGATCGGCAGTTCGGCCAGCAGGGTGGCGCCCATGCCGGAGCGGACGAAGTCGAGAATCACCGCCAGCGAGTTGGACGTGAGCGTGGGCACGATGGCGAATGGCTGGTCCTTGCACGCCGCATCCGCCAGTTCGCGCACGCGGAAGTCGGCGCCCGGCAGCACCAGCGACTCTCGCGCCACTTCCTCCAGGCTGACCGTGGTCCGCGCGGCCAGGCGGCTGTCGCGGTGCACGATCATGCGCAACGGCTGGGCCAGGCTGTACAGGCGGGTCAGGCGGGCGGTGGCGCTGGGGGCGAAGATCACGCCCAGGTGCGCCTCGTCGGCCAGCACCCGGCGCTGCACTTCCAGCGAGGGTGCACTGATGATCTCGGCCTTGTGCGCGCCATGGGCATGCAGAAAACCCTGCAGCGAATTGATCGCCCGGGCACCCAGCAGGCCTTCGCCAATGGCGATCACGGTCGACGCCTGCTGCTGACCGCGCAGCTGATCCAGGCGATTGACCAGCTGGGTGTGCTGGCGGATGCGCTCGACGTAGTAGTCCACGGCCGCCTCGCCGGCAGCCGTCAGGCTGATGCGGTGGGTGCCGGGGCGGACCAGTTCGATGTCCAGTTCTTCTTCCAGCCGGGCGATCTGCCGGCTGACCGACGAGGTGGCGACGCCCAATGCTTCGGCGGCGGCGCGCATGGAGCCCTTGGCGTGGCTCAGGTGCAGATAGCGCAGGCGATGGTCCTGCAAGTCGATGTGGCGGGTGGGCATGGCCTCGACCTCGGGGTAATCACGGCAGGCATTGGCATGTCCCCATCGATCCTGGCGGGGCGTTTGCTGTTGTTTTTATGGGGTCGGCTCTGGTGGCCGGCCTTGTGGCGCTCCTTGCCTGGCCATCCTACACCAGCTTTTTTCTCTCCGGAATCATGTGAAAAGTCGACTAAAAATTTTTCGTTATATCAGCGTGGATGGTTAGTTTTTTCGTCGATTTCTCGTGGCCCTTCACAGCTCTAAAAATCGTTATTAATCAATTGTATAAGTGCATTTTTGTTTGTTTGCAGGATGCTAGACGAGGCAGCTGAGACGATTTTTAGCGTGAAAATTCAATTGACAATTCACGTAATCGACCGCAAATTTTTGTCACCGGCACCCAAAACAAGAGAGACAGAACCATGCCGCCCGACCCAGCCTTTGCCCCCCTGCGTGGCCGCTGCTCGTCCTCGCCGAGCCTGGCCATTTCGCCGCCTGCCAAACAACACCAAAAACGCGCCTGAGACGGAGAATGTCCATGGATTCGCTTTGCCTGCGTGCCGCGCCTGTGTCGGCGCTCGCCTCTGGACCTGCCTTCGAGGCCTTGCTTGACGGGGTGCGTGAGCGTGCCCGCCTGGGCGAGTTCGATCGCCAGCGCCACATTTCCCGTGACGTGATCGATGCCTTCAAGGCCCACGGTGTATACCGCGCCCTGGTACCGAAACGCTTTGGCGGGCTGGAATGCTCGCCGGGTGCCTTCTGCGAAATGATCGAGCGCATTTCCCATGCCGACGGCTCGGCCGGCTGGGTCGCCAGCTTCGGCATGAGCCCGGTGTACCTGGCGGCGCTGCCGCTGGAGACCATCGCCGAGATCTACGCCAACAGCCCCGACACCGTGTTTGCCGGTGGCATCTTCCCGCCACAACCGGCCGAGGTGGTGCCGGGCGGCTTCAAGGTCAATGGCCGTTGGAAGTACTCCAGCGGCTCCATGGGCGCCGACATCGTCGGTGTCGGTATCGCCCCGCGTAACGGCGACAAGCTCGACCTGCCGCGCCTGGCGGTGCTGCCGCGCAGCCAGGCGCGCATCGAGGAAACCTGGGACACCGTCGGCCTGCTCGGCACCGGCAGCCACGACCTGCTGGTCGAGGACGTGGTGGTCGGCGAGCAGTGGACCTTTGTCCGCGGCGGCAAGCCCAACCTCGACGAGCCATTCTTCCGCTACCCGTCGCTGTCGTTTGCCACCCAGGTGCTTTCTGTGGTCGGCCTGGGGATTGCCCGCGCCGCGCTGGACGAGCTGTCGGGCATGGCCAGCGGGCGCATCTCGGTCACCGGGGCCCCGGCGCTGGCCGATCGCCCACTGGCCCAGGTCGACGTGGCCAAGGCCGAGGCGGCGCTGCGTTCGGCGCGGGCGTTCTTCTACGAGTCCATCGAGCAGGCCTGGGAGCACGTGCTGGCTGGCGACCCGGTACCGGTCGAGGTCACCAACCTGCTGCGCCTGTCTTCCACCCATGCCGCACGTGTGGCCGCCGAAGTGGCGCGCAGCGCGCAGATGCTCTCGGGCATGACCGGGATCTACAACGAAAGCCCGCTGGCCCGCTGCGTCAACGACGCGCAAGTGGTCACCCAGCACGCCTTCATGGGCGACGTCACCTACCAGAACGCCGGGGCGATGTTCTTCGGCAAACAGCCCCTGCCGGGCTACCTGTAACTTTCGGGATTACTGACATGAGCGATAAGAAAGCCTTGCGCGTGCTGTTCTGCATGGGCATCAACCAGAACTTCTTCGACGCCCCGCGTGAGGAGCAACTGCAGGTGTGGGCCGCGTTCAGCGCGATGTGGAACGGCATCCACGACCTGGCGGGGGTCGACGTGCTGGGCAATATGGATGACGACCAGAGCATGGTCGGCCCGTCCGACGGCTTCCCCTGGACCACCTACCTGCTGGCCGACGTGCCGGACATCGAGACCGTGCACGCCGCCTGCAACCTGTTCCGCACCACCGCCGTGGGCGAGGGGCCGTACAAGCTGTGGCGCTACGCCAAGGTCGAGGCCCGTGTCGGCCGCGAACTGATCATCCAGCGCGCCTGATTCGAGGACCATGCCGTGACCAACCTGATCCCCGCCGTCAACCTGACGGTCGACCCGGCCGAGCTGGTGCAGCCCGACCGCGTCCATACCTCCCTGTACACCGACCCGGCGCTGTTCGACGCCGAGCTGGAAAAGATCTTCCACAGCACCTGGATCTGGGTCGCCCACGAGAGCGAAGTCCCGGAGGCCGGCAGCTACAAGACCACCTACGTCGGCAAGCAGCCGGTGATCGTGGTGCGCGACCGCAAGAAGGGCATCAACGTGCTGCTCAACCGCTGCCGCCACCGCGGCGCCACGGTATGCGAGCACAAGAAAGGCAAGACCAACAGCTTCGTCTGCCCGTACCACGGCTGGGGCTATGCCCTCGACGGTTCGCTGCGCGGCATCCCGCACCCGGAAAGCTACGGCGACTGCATCGACAAGGCCGAGCTGCCCCTGGTCAGCCTGCGCACCGAAAGCTACGCCGGCATGGTGTTCGCCACCTTCAAGGACGACATCGAACCGCTGGAAGACTTCCTCGGTGCGGCGAAGAAGTGGATGGACCTGTTCATGAAACAGGGCGCCGGCTATGGCATCAAGGTCCCGGGCGAGCACCGCTTCCGCTTCCCTGGCAACTGGAAGATCCAGCTGGAAAACACCACCGACGCCTACCACTTCCCGCTGGTGCACAAGAGCTTCCTGTCCTCGGTGGACGAGCAGACCCTGGAGCTGTTCGATTTCGTCAAAGGCCCAGGCTATGTCGAAGATCTGGGCAACGGCCACAGCGTGATGGTGATGATCCCCGAGCTGGTGGACCTGGAAGCCGACCTCGACAAGCCGATCCCCGAGCGCTTCGAAAGCCTCGCTGCGGAACTGCGCGATGAAGGCATCGAGGAGCCGCAGGTACGCCGCATCGTCCGCGCCGTCGGCGGTTCCGGCTTCAACCTCAACCTGTTCCCCAACGTCGCCTGCTCGATGGCGTTCTTCCGTGTGCTGCAACCGATCTCGGTCACGGAAACGGAAATCCACCACTCGGTGATCACCATGGACGGCGGCCCGGCTGCGGCCAACCGCTACCGCCTGCGTCTGCACGAACACTTCCAGGGCCCGATGGGCTTCGGTACCCCGGACGATTCCGAGGCCTGGGAACGGGTGCAGAAAGGCGCCAATGCTGGCGAAAACCTGTGGATCATGCTCAACCGCGGCCTGCCGGGCGAGAAGCCCAGCGAAGACGGCCTGGTCTCCGACGTCAGTGCCGAAACCGGCATGCGTGCGGCCTACCAGCAGTGGAAGAAGATGATGGCGGCGGAGGCCAAATGATGAACCTGAATCTGCTCAACCTGCCTCTGCTAAATGAGGTAACTGCGTTCCTCTGGCAGGAAGGTGACATGCTCGACCACGGCGAATACGACACCTGGCTGAGCCTGTGGACCGAGAAAGGGACCTACATCATCCCGATCGACCCGAAAGAGACGGACTTCGAAAACACGCTGAACTACGCCTACGACGACCACCACATGCGCGGCCTGCGCGTGCAGCGGCTGATCGGTGGCGAGTCGATCTCCACCAGCCCGCAACCCCGCACCGTGCGCACCCTCTCGCGTTTCCGTGTGCTCGCCGATGACGGCGTCAACGTCACCGTGCGTGCCGCGCAGAACATCCGTGAATTCCGCAAGGAAAGCCTCAAGCACTACACCGCTGACCTGACCTACACCCTGGTCCGTGGCGAAGGTGGCTTCAAGATCCACCGCAAGGTGATCAGCCTGATCAACAGCGACGATGCCCTCGCCGGCATCGGCTACATCCTCTGAGGAGCACGCCATGAACCAAGTCGCATTGGTAACCGGCGCCGGCCAGGGACTGGGCCAGCGCTTCTGCGCCCGGCTGCTGGCCGCAGGCTTCGATGTGGTGGTCTCGGACCGTGACCTGGCGCTGGCCCAGGCCACCGCCAAACAGCTGAGTGGCCGCACCCTGGCAGTCAAGCTTGACGTCGGCAGCAAGGCCGACTTCGAACAGGCATTGGCCCAGGTGCTGGAGCACTTCGGCGCCCTGCACGTGGTGGTCAACAACGCCGCCGTGACCAAGACCACGCCGCTGATGCAGATCAGCCCTGAAGAGTTCGACGCCGTGGTCGGCCTCAACCTGCGCAGCGTGTTCCTCGGCTGCCAGGTGCTCGGCGCGCACCTGGCCGAAGCCGGCTATGGGCGGCTCATCAACATGGCCTCGCTGGCCGGGCAGAACGGCGGCACCGCCACCGGCGCGCACTACGCGGCGAGCAAGGGCGCAATCGTCACCCTGACCAAGATCTTCGCCAAGGAGTTCGCCGCCCGTGGAGTCACCGTCAATGCCATCGCCCCTGGCCCGATCGACTCGCCTGCGGTACACGCCGCAGTGCCGGCCGAGCGTATGCAGGGCCTGCTGGCGAACATCCCGGTGCAGCGCCTGGGCGATGCGGATTTTCTTGGCGACCTGATCGTGCAACTGGCGCGGCCCGAGGCCTACTTCACCACCGGGGCGACCTGGGACGTGAACGGCGGCCTGTTCATGCGTTGATATTTTCCGGGGCGCCCACGCGCCCCTCTGTTAGGCGGGACACCGGCCATGAATGAACAACTGTTGAACGTAGTCGTGCGCAAGCGCGAGATCCAAGGGGCCGACGTGGTCGTGCTCGACCTGGGCCGGGCCGATGGCGCGGCGCTGCCAGCCTTCGAGGCGGGCGCGCATGTGGACATCCATGTCGCCCCGGGCCTGGTGCGCCAGTATTCGCTGTGCAGCGACCCGGCCGATGCCTCGGTGTATCGCCTGGGCGTATTGAAAGACCCGGCCTCACGCGGTGGCTCGGTGAGCGTGCACGACACCCTGCTGGAAGGGCACGCGGTGCAGATCAGCACCCCGCGCAACCTGTTCCCGCTGGCGGCCGATGCCCAACGCTCGATCCTGCTGGGTGGCGGCATCGGCATCACGCCGATGATCGCCATGGCCCATGCGCTGCATCAGCAGGGCGCTGAGTTCGAACTGCATTACTGCGGGCGCTCGCGCAGCCGCAGCGCCTTTCTCGATGCCTTGGCCAGCGCACCGTTCGCCGCCCGGGTGTTCACCCACTTCGACGACGAGGATGCGGCCCAGCGCCTGAACCTGGCGGATGTGCTCGGCAGCGGCACGCCCGGCACCCATATGTACACCTGCGGCCCTTCGGGCTTCATGGACTGGGTGATCGCCGGCGCGCGGCAGCAAGGCTACAGCGAAGAGCACATCCACAAGGAGTACTTCCAGGTCGAGGTCGACGCCAGCGGCGTCAGCTTCGAAGTGGTAGCCGCACGCAGCAACAAGACCGTGCAGGTCGCCGAGGGCCAGAGCATTCTCGATGCCCTGGCGCAGGTGGGGATCAAGATCGACATCTCGTGCGAGCAGGGCGTGTGTGGCACCTGCATGTGCGAAGTGCTCGAAGGCGAGCCGGACCACCGCGATGTGTACCTGACCGATGAAGAAAAGGCCGCGAACGACCAGATCCTGGTGTGCTGCTCGCGGGCCAAGTCGAACAAGCTGGTGCTGGATATCTGAGGAGCATGACCATGGTAGACGTATCGCAATTTCGCAACGCAATGGCGCTGCTCGGTGGCGCCGTATCGGTCATCACCACCGATGGCCCCGCCGGCCGCTTCGGCTTCACTGCCTCGGCAGTGTGCAGTGTGACCGACTCGCCGCCCACCTTGCTGGTGTGCATGAACCGCTCCTCGTATTCCAACGAGCAGTTCAAGGCCAATGGCGCGCTGTGCGTGAACGTGCTGGCGGGTACCCACCAAGAACTGTCGGGGGCGTTTGCCAACCGCAACCTGAACATGGACGAGCGTTTTGCCGTTACCGACTGGACAGTGCTGGAGAGTGGCGCACCGGTGATGCAGGAAGCCCTGGTGAACTTCGACTGCCGGATTGCCCAGGTGCATGAGGTGGGTTCGCACAGCATTTTCTACTGCGAGATCCAGGATATTCGCCACGGCGGAGCCGATGACGGACTGGTGTATTTCAACCGGGCCTATCACCGGGTGTGCGAGTCTTCAAAAGCTTGCTGAAAGCAGGGGCCGCTTGGCGGCCCCGGTAATCACAAGGTTTCGAGGTTGTGGAACACCACTTCCAGCATCTTGTTCAACCGCTGCACCTGCGCCTCGGTCAACCCCTTGAAGCTGCGCTGGAACAGCTCGCGGGTCACATCCTGCATGCGCTCGATGTTCTGCAGGCCGACCTCGGTGATGCGCACCTGGGTCACGCGCCCGTCTTCAGGGCTGGGCGCGGTGTCGACCAGGCCATCTTCCTTCATGCGGTAGACGATCTTGGTGATGGTCGACAGCTTGGCGATGGCGTGGGTGGAGATCTCGGAAATGCTCGATTCACCGTTCTCGTTGAGGATCCACAGCACGCGCCAGCGCGGCACGTCGAGGTCGACCTTCTTCAGCAGACGTTCCATGTTCTGGGTATAGCGGCCGTGCACACGGGCCAGCCAGTAGAAGGGGAAATCTTCCTTGCGAAATTCATCGCTGGCCGGGTCGTGATGGCTGTGGCCTTTGTTTTTCGAAGTGCTCATCGATTCACTACTTGTGCGGAAATAGTCGCGACATCATAGACCTTTCCGCGCATTTGACCACCGCAACCGTGCCAGGGATTACGGGAATGTTCAGTTGACATTTCCAGTAATTGATACGCATGTTCATGGCTGGGCCACGGTCCGGCATCCATTCTTGAAAAGGGCTCCACGAAAATGACAATCATAGTAGAAACCCTTGATCTGGGCGGCAGCGGCCCCCGGGTCGTGGTCAAGGACACCATCGACGTCGCTGGTACCGCGACCCGCGCCAGCAGCCAGGCGCTGGAGCACGCACCGCTGGCCGAACGGCATGCCGAAGTGGTCAGCCACTTGCTGGCCAACGGCGCGCGCCTGACCGGCAAGGTCAGCCTGCATGAACTGGCGTTCGGCACCACCGGCATCAACCACTACACCGGCACGGCGGCCAACCCACGCTTCCCCGGGCGCATTCCGGGTGGCTCGTCCAGTGGCTCGGCAGCAGCGGTGGCTGCCGGCCTGGCTGACTTCAGCCTGGGTACGGACACCGGTGGCTCGGTGCGTATACCGGCCTGCTGCTGCGGCGTGTTCGGCCTCAAGCCGACCTTTGGCCGGGTCAGCCGCAAAGGCGTAATGCCGGCACACACCAGCCTCGACTGCATCGGCCCGTTTGCCGCGAGCCTGCCAATGCTGGTGCGGGCGATGACCCTGATCGACCCGACCTTCACCCCGGCGCAGGTCCCGGCCAGGGCCCGTATCGGCGTGCTGCGGGTCACCGCCGAAGCGGCGATCCACAAAGTGGTGCAGGGTGCCCTGACGGCCAGCGGCCTGCCCCTGGGCAATGTCGAACTCAAGCATTTCGGTGCGGCCTACGAGGCTGGCATGGTGGTGATCAACCGCGAGACCTTCGCCGGTTGCGGCCACCTGCTGGAAACCGGCAAGGTCGGCGCCGATATCGCCGGGCGCCTGACAGCAGCCGGGCAGACCACCGACACGGCGCTGGCCGAAGCCGAAGAAGTGCGCCGACGCTTCACTGCGGAAGTCGACCAGGCCCTGGCCAGCTACGATGTGCTGGCGTTGCCGACCATGCCGGACTTCCCGCTGCGCCTGGAAGACGCCGCCGATACCCGTGCCGTGCTGGGCATGACCTCGCTGGTGCGGCCATTCAACCTGTCGGGGCACCCGGCCCTGAGCATCCCGCTGGGCAGCGAAGCCGGCCTGCCGGTCGGCCTGCAACTGGTGGCGGCCAAGGGCGCCGACGAGAAGCTGCTGGCCGTGGCCGAGCGTTTGCTGCTGAACCTGTACTGAGGTGGCGATGACCGATATCCATGAACTGCAGGCCCGCCTGCAACGCTTTGAAGACCAGCAGGCCATCCGCGTGTGCATCAACCGCTACATGGAACTGTGCGACCAGCTCGACGCCAGCACACCGCTGGACGAGCTGGCCGGCCTGTTCACCCGCGAGGCCCTGTGGGAAGGCAAGGGCGCCAAGTATGCCGCGAGCTTTGGCGGCTACCGGGGGCGTGAGGCGATCCGGGCGATGTTCGCCACCTACATGAAGACCCCGGCGCACTTTGCCTTGAACGTGCACTTCCTGACCAGTGAGGTCATCGAGGTGGACGGCGGGCAGGGGTTGGGGCGCTGGGTGATGCTGCAGACCAGCACCTTTGCCGATGGTACCTCGCACTTGAATGCGGCGCGCCTGACGGTGCGTTTTGCGCAGGAAGAAGGGCAGTGGCGGATGGCGCATTTCCAGACCGAGAACCTGTTCAGTCGGCCGGTGACGGCCTGGAACAGTGAGGCGCCGTTGCCGGTGCCTGAGCGGTCGGTGCGTTGACGCAGCCGGGTGTATGACTTGGGTTTTGTAGGGGGGCATAGATCGAGCGCCGCCCGCGCGGCGCATCGCGAGCTTTGCTCGCTCCTACGTTTGTTTCGGGCCAATATCTCCTGTGGATTTTGCGCGCGAACGCCTTGGCGCATGCCTCGATATCGCGTCGTACCAACAAGGCGGTCGCGCGCGCCTGCCACAGGCGTTACTGGCCAGAAACAAACGTAGGAGCGAGCGCAGCTCGCGATGCGCCGCGCGAGCGGCGCTCGATCTACGCCGCCCTACAACTCTCAAGCGCACACAAGCGAACAAGCCTCAGAAGGTACTGACGAACACCACCTGGCTGTAGAGGTTGCGGTTGTCATTGCCAAGCTGCGTGCCACCTTGCTCGGCACTGTGATCCGGCTGGTACAGGCCCACCAGCGGCACGATCATCAGGTGATCATTGATTGTCCACTCCGCATACAGATCCACTTCATGCCCGTCGGCATTGCCCAGGCTGCGGTCGATGGTGTCGAAGTCGAAGCCCAGGATCCCGACCTTGAGCGACTGGGTCGGGCTCACCGTCAGCCCCACTTTCTGAATGCGCGCATTGCTGTTGAACGGCCCGGCATAGTTGCCGGCCACTTCACCCTGGAACCAGGTGCCCAGGCCGCGGCCCAGCCCGTAGAACAAGGTGTCATAGCCTTCGGAGAAGCGGCTGTAGCGGTAGCTGAGGTTCGGTTGCCACGGCACGTCGGCGAAGGTCCAGCCGGCTTCCAGGTACCAGGCATCCTCGGTGGCGGTGTGCGGTTTGTCCTGCTTGGCGTACTCGCCGGACAGGAACAGGTTCTCTACCCCGGCATTGCCCTGGCCTCGCAGGCTGTAGGTCTTCATGCCGTCGCGTTCCAGCTGCTGCGGCGAGGCAAACGCTTTATCTACGTGGGTGGTGTCGATGTAGGTCAGGCCGACCGTGCCGGCATCGGCCACGTGCTCCAGGGTGGCAACGTGCATTTCGGTCTTGGCCTGGGCGCGGTTGTCTGACTGCAGCCACATCAGGTCGCTGCGCCAGCCCTGCTTGCCGCCCAGGCGCAGCACGGCGGTCTTGTCGAAGCTCTTGCGCGCCGCCAGGTAGTAGGCGCCGCCGCGGTTGAACTGGCCATCGGCCAGGCCGTGGCCCACGTTGAGCGAGTCGCCCTGGATCAGGAAGCCATCACCGACCGCGACCGTCTGCTTGCCGAACGACAGGTCGATGCCGTCCTGGCCCAGCGCTGGCACCAGATTGCCGGACTTCCAGCCCAGGTAGGCATCCTCGATCTTGGTGGTGCGTTCGCTGCCGTCACTGAAGCCGGCGGCGTCGCCATCGCCCCAGGTGCCGGAGCTGAGCAGGGCGAAGGCGCCGTAAAGCGAGCCGTTGCCAGCCACGCGCTGATCGCCGCTCAATCCGTATTTGATGTAGCCCTCGCGCCACGAGATGGAGCCGGGCTGGTCGCGGGCGATGGCGTAGCTTTCTTCACTGTGGAACACACCGAACACGGCCTCCACATTGGCATTGAGGTGGCGCTCGTCATCGCCGTAGAGCTCCTGGGCTGACGCCTCCAGCGAGGCTCCCGCCAGGACTGCGGCGAGGACCGCGGCCAGGGTGAGACGGAACGGACGGTGGTGCATGGTCTGGCTTCCTTTGTTATGGGTTTGGCAGAAGTTCCGAAGACATGCCAAGGATCATGCAGGAAGCCCGGGGGCCGGCTTTTGTGCTGGCTGCCAGTTGGTTTGGGTGCTGTGCCAAGGTGACAGCAGCGCGCCAATGCAGGAGGCCCCGTTGCGGGGCCAGCTGTGTTTACTCGGTTTGTCAGTTGGCGTGGCGCTTGCGGTACTCGCCGGGAGTCATGCCGAAGCGGCCCTTGAACGCGGTGCTGAAGTAGCTGGAGTCGGAAAAGCCCCAGGCGTAGCCCAGCGACGAGACTTTCTGGTCCATGGCCGGGTTGCGCAGGCTTTCGGCGCAGAAGTCCAGGCGGCGGTTGCGGATGTACTGGGCGATGACCAGCTCGTGCTTGGCAAAGATGCGGTACAGGCTGCGCATCGAGATGCCCACTCCACGGGCGATGAACTCCGGGCAGAGGCCTTCGCAAGTGATGTTCTGGTCGATCAGTGCCAAGGCCTTGCGGAACATGCGCTCGTGGCTGCCCGGTATTGCGTCCTGGGCAATGGCGGGGCGCAACACGGTGACCAGGGCATCCAGCACCGCCTGGCTTTCGTGGTTGGCCATGTGCTGGGTGCGGCCGGCTTCGAGCATCATCTGCCGGGCGATGCTGGCCAGGGGCGTGGTGGCCTCGATCCGCCTGGCGCAGGCCACGCCGACGCCACGGGTGCCGCTTTGCACCTGGCTGCGCGGCAGGATCAGCGACAGCTGGCGCGAGCGCTGGTGGAAGTGCATGTCCAGCGGGGTGCTGGCATCGATCAGGGTCAGGTCGCCGGCCTGCAGTTCGATACAGGCGTCCTGGTGCTCGATGCGCGAGGTGCCGGCCATCTGCAGCACGGCATAGTAGTGGTCGGCACTGCTCGCGCGGATTTCCCGCTGGCCACGGAACAGGTTGACCTGGGTCATGTCGACGATGCTCATGGATATCTGGCCCACCTGGCACTTTTCCAGCTGGCCGATGAAACCGGGGTCGAGCTTGCGGCCGTTGAAATGGCCGCAGGCTTCATTGACCTGGCTCAGCCAGGCCTGGAAGTGGTCGTCGGAAACGCGGCTTGCAGGGGTCATGGATGCCTCACGCAGTAGAACTTGGCGCGGATCGCTCGGGCGAACTCTTGGTCTTAGGGCTTGCATTACAAATCACTTGAATATTCAAGCAAAAAGCAGGCCTGGAGACCTCCGCGATTATCCTGACTACGAGGTAAGGCATTGATAAAAATAGATTAATTGGTGCGTTTTGGTCGCTTGGAGCGCACCCGTCATGCGGCAAGCGCCCTGATGGCGCTTCGAAATGTAGCAATTTGAGACCGCAGTGTTTCCACCTGCGCCTCAGGTGTGTGGCACTGCCTTGGCCGCCGGCGTGCCGGCAAACTGAGGCTTCAGATGGCCCTGCTCATCGAGCAGATAGGCATCCATGACTTCGCGCACCACCGGCCCGGCAACGCGGCCGCCGGCCTCGCCGTTCTCGATCATCACCGCCACCACCATGCTCGGGTGGTCGGCCGGGGCGAAACCGACGAACAGGGCGTTGTCGCGGTGTCGCTCGAGGGTCTTGTTGCGGTTGTAGCGCTCACCTTGCTTGATCGCCACCACCTGCGCCGTGCCGCTCTTGCCGGCGATGCGGTACTGTGAGCCGGCCGCAGCGGCGCGGGCGATGCCGCGCGGGTCGTGCATGACCATCTGCATGCCGACGTTGACCTGGTCCCAGGCGTGCTTGTCGCGCAGCACGATGTCGGGCATCGGGTTGGGGTCGACCGGGGTTTCGCCACCCACGGTCATGGCCAGGTGTGGGCGATGCCACACGCCCTTGCTGGCCAGCAGGCTGGTGGCTTGGGCCAGCTGCAGCGGGGTGACCTGCATATAGCCCTGGCCGATGCCGAGGATCAGCGTCTCGCCCGGGAACCAGGCCTGGCGGCGGGTAGCGCGCTTCCACGCTTGCGAAGGCATCAGCCCGGGCGCTTCCTCGAACATGTCCAGCGAGACCTTCTGGCCCAGGCCGAACTCGGCCATGTAGTCGTGCAGGCGGTCGATGCCGAGCTTGTGCGCCAGGTCGTAGAAGTAGGTGTCGTTGGAACGCATGATGGCGGTGTACATGTCCACCCAGCCATCGCCGCTGTGGTTCCAGTTGCGGTACTTGTGGTCGTAGTTGGGCAGCTCGTAGTAGCCCGGGTCGAACACCCGGCTGCCCGGGGTGATCACGCCACTGTCGAGGCCGGCAATGGCCACTTCCGGCTTGACCGTCGAGCCGGGTGCATACAGGCCGCGCAGCACGCGGTTGAACAGGGGGCGGTCGATAGAGTCGCGCAGTGCGGCGTACTGCTTGAAGCTGATGCCCTTGACGAACAGGTTGGGGTCGAAGCTCGGGTTGCTGACCATCGCCAGCACGTCGCCGTTGGCCGGGTCGAGCACCACCACCGAGCCACGGCGGTCGCCCAGGGCCTTTTCGGCGGCCACCTGCAGGTGCGAGTCAATGCTGAGGACGATGTCCTTGCCGGGGATCGGGTCCTTGTGGTTGAGCACGCGCATCACTCGGCCCTGGGCGTTGGTTTCCACTTCTTCGTAGCCGACGTGGCCGTGCAGCTGGGCTTCGTAGAAGTGCTCGATGCCGGTCTTGCCGATGGACTGGGTGCCACGGTATTCGGTGCTGTCGAGGGTCTTGGCTTCTTTTTCGTTGATGCGCCCGACGTAGCCGACCGAGTGGGCGAAGTGTTCGGCCAGCGGGTATTCGCGGATGAACTGCGGTTCGACGTCCAGGCCGGGCAGGCGGAACTGGTTGACCGCGATCAGGGCGATCTGCTCTTCGGTCAGGCCGACCATCAGGGTGACTGGCTCGAACGGTTTGCGGCCGCGGCGCAGGTCTTTGTCGAACTGCTTGCGGTCGTCTTCGCCGAGGCTGAGGATCTCGGCCAGGCTGTCGAGCACCTTGGCCGAGTCACCGGCGCGCTCGCGGGTCATGGTCAGGTCGAAGCTGGGCTTGTTGTCGGCCAGCACCACGCCGTTGCGGTCGTAGATCAGCCCGCGCTCTGGGGCGATGGGCAGGATATGCACGCGGTTGTTTTCCGAAACCGCGCTCTGCTGGTCGTGCTGCAGCACCTGCAGCACGTAAAGGCGGCCCACGAGGACGGCGCACAGGCTGAACACCAGGGCGGCGCAGGCCAGGAGCCGGCGGTTGACCAGGTGTTTTTCCTTTTCGTGGTCCTTGAGGGGGATCGGTTGCGGCATGGGGGCTCTGTGTAGGAGCGGGCTTGTCCCGCGATTGGGCCGCCTAGCGGCCCCAGGGCCGGCGATGCTACGCAACCCGGCCCCGCGCCTCAAGGCATGCGCGACCCGCCCACAGCCCCGGATCGCGCATCCCCCCCACCATCAGGGCGTTAACGGCCAACGTGAAGATTTGTTCATGTGCTTTCAGAATCAGGGCTGAAGCAGCTGAACCAGCGCAAGATCAGAGGCCCAGGGTGAGTGCTGCGTCCTTGATCCAGAAACGAGCACCCTGAGCGCCGACGCTTGCCTGCAAGGGCGTGCCTGCCGGCAGGCGCATCCAGCTCAGCGGCTGGAGGCTGAAGTTCGCGCCGTCCAGGCTGCCTTGCAGAAGCAGACATTCCAGTCCACGCGGATTGTCCAGATGGACAGTGGCGCCGGGTTGCACGTGCTTCAGATACACCTGTTCATGGGTGTTCGAAAACAGCAGTTGATCGCCCAGCGCCGATAACGTTGCGACCAGCTGTTGGCCATCTTCAGGATGAAACTGCTGCAGGCGAACAAAGATCGTGCAGCCCTCGCCAGACCGTGGCGCGTGAGCACTACCAGGCGGGTTGCGCACATAGCTGCCCGCGGGGTACTGGCCGCGCTCATCTTCGAACACACCTTCCAGGACCACAAATTCCTCGCCGCCAGGATGCTGGTGAGCGTTGAAATGACTGCCGGGTGCATAGCGCACCAGGCTGGTGGCGCGGGCCTTCTCGCCACCGATGCGAAACAGCGGGCGCCGCTCGACGCCGGGCAGCGGGCTGGCCAGCCAGGGCAGGTCGGCACTGTGCATGACGGCGGGCAAGGTCAGGTCGGCGTTCAGGCGGTCCGGAAGCATGGCGGTTTTCCTGGTATTGAAAGGCCGGGACAGGTACCCACCTATGATCAGCTGTTGTGAGATCTCGATAAAGCCTCTAAAACACTCACAAACAAGAATTTCTATCTCAGAGGTGTCAACACCATGAGTGTCCGCAGCACCGCCATCGCCGGTCAAGGCAACAAATTCTGGCTCTGGCCGGCGCTGTTCAGCCTGGTGGCCTTCGCCGCCAACTCGATCTTCTGCCGCCTGGCCCTGCGCGATGGGGCGATCGATGCCGAGTCGTTCACCGTGGTGCGGCTGGCCAGCGGTGCGGTGTTTCTGCTCCTGCTGATTCGCCTGCGCAAGCGGGGCATGGCCCTGGGGGGGTGCTGGAAGGGCGGGCTGGCGTTGTACCTCTATGCCTACCTGTTTTCCGTGGCCTACCTGCAGTTGGGGGCCGGCGTCGGTGCCCTGGTGCTGTTCGGTGCTGTACAGATCACCATGTTCGCCGTCGCCTGGCTCAGGGGCGAACGCCTCAGCGCACGTACCTTGCTGGGCATGCTCATCGCGTTTGCCGGCCTGGTCCTGCTGCTGTTGCCCGGTGCTGAAGCGCCCCCGCTGCTAAGTGCCCTGGTGATGGCGGCATCCGGCGTGGCCTGGGGCGCCTATTCGCTGCTGGGTAAAGGTTCGCCCAATCCGCTGGCCGACACCGCCGGCAACTTCGTCCGCAGTCTGCCCCTGCTACTGGTGCTTGGCGTGGTCATGCTGGCACTGGCGCGCACCCACGTCAGCCCGGCAGGGTTGTTGTATGCCCTGGCCTCTGGGGTGCTGGCCTCCGGCGCGGGATATGCGGTGTGGTACGGGGTGGTGAAGCAGGTCAGTGCCCAGCAGGCGGCGACGATGCAGCTCAGTGTGCCGGTCATCGCCGCGCTGGGCGGGGTGGTGCTGATCGGCGAGCCGATGTCGCTGCGCCTGCTGCTCGCCTCGCTGGTGGTGCTCGGTGGCGTGGCACTGGCGCTGCTACCAGTCAGGACACGTTAGAAGAAGCTGCGCTGGGCCTTGAGGGTGACCATGCTTTCGCAGTAGGTGTTGATGCCGGCATAGGCGTCGCAGCCGCTGCCGCTGAGGTCAGAGTTGCTGTATATCAGGTTGAGGTCGATGCCCAGCCATGGCCGCGACAGCTCCAGCGACCAGTCGGAAAACCCGTTGATCTGGCTGCCATCACCGATGGTGAAGGGGGTGCCCAAGCGGTGGTGGGCGAGCTTGACGGTCAGGTCGACATCGAACAACGGCAATTGGCCAAAGTCGGCGAACAGCGTGCCGGTGCGGTTGTCCGGGTTGTCGCGCCAGGCGCCGCCGAAACGGCTGCCCAGTACCGAGATGCCGCCGTACAGGGCAAAGCTGTCGGCGCCGGCGATATTCGGCTGGCTGTAATGGATCAGGCCCACTTCGTAGCCCAGGGTGCTGTCGAAGTGGTGCTTGTAGCCGGTGTAGCTGTCCAGGCGCAGGGTCGAGTCGGGCGTCACGCCCATGCTCGGCGCGTACTGGCCGAGGTACCAGCCGTTGGGATGGCTGAGGTCGATGCCGCCGTGGAAGGTGCCCACCGCACTCGGCGAGATCAGCCCCTGGGCCATGCTGCGCGAGGGTGTGGTGCCGAGCTTGAAGTCGAAAGCGCCCAGTTGGCGCTGGATCTGTTGCGCGTGCAATGGCGGGCTCGCGAGGAGGGCCAGCGTCAGCAACAGCAAGGGCCTGGTCATGGTCACCGTCCTGGAAGGCTTGCGCTTGAGCAGCTGAGGATACCTGTGTTGGCCGCCAGGAGGCTACCGGCGGTGGCCATTACTCGACCATTGGTCAGGGCAGTTCATACCCCGAGTGGTTCGGCGATTTCGATCAGATTCAGGTCAGGGTCACGCACGTACACCGAGCGGATCGGGCCGGTTGCACCAGTGCGTGCAACGGGGCCTTCGATGATTGGCCACTGCACCTTCTGCAGGTGAGCGATCACCTGTTCCAGGCTTACCTGGCTGATGAAGCACAGATCCAGAGCGCCGGGTACCGGTAAATGTGCTTTGGGCTCGAACTCATGGCCGCGTACATGGATATTGATTTTCTGGTTGCCGTAACGCAGCGCCAGGCGGTTATTGCCGAAAGTTTCCAGCTGCATGCCCAGCACACGCGTGTAGAAATCGGTGCAGGCTTCGACATCGGTGGTGGTGAGGACCAAATGGTCCAGGTGATCGATCATTGGCCAGCCTCGGTGACAGGGACTGAAGGCGATCAGTCCGGCCAGGGCCATGATAGTGCGCTGATCCGGTCTTTCAACTCAGCCTTTGATCGCAGGCTGAGCCTCGGCGACATCAGTGACCGCCTGCTGGCTGGTGGAGCGCTCGATGACGCGTTTGCGCAGCTCGTATTCGTCCAGTGACAGGCTCTGGCGCTGGATGGACTCGAGTTGCAACTGGCGGGTTTCTTCGGCGGTGTAGGGGCGCAGTTCAGGGTGGCTGGCGCAACCGGTGAGCACGGTGATCGCGGTGGCAGAGAGTGCAGCGAGCAGCAGGCGGGCTGTGGTGTTCATCGGGGGAAGCTCCAGGATTCGGGCGGTGGGAATCGATGGGGCTAGGTTATTGATTGCTGACGATGGGTAGAAATTGGTGGTGTCGATAGTGACTATTGAGGCTTCTGCAAGTCGCAGCGCAGTGGTTGAAAGCTGACCCTTTGCTACCCTTATCGCACGGCGTCGACTGCCCGCGTTGCAAGTCTTTCATTTCACGTATCTTGACCAGATGGGGAACTGCGATGCGCCTGCCATTGTTATGCGTCCTGTCGTTGGTGTTGTGCCTTGACGGTGTTACCAGCCTGGCGTTGGCCGACGACCCGCCAGCACCTGACCCGGCACCTGCCGAAGCCAAGCAGGCGGTGTTCAACCAGGAGCAGCTCGACCAGATGCTCGCACCGATTGCCCTGTATCCCGATGCGCTGTTGGCCCAGGTGCTGATGGCTTCGACTTATCCGGGCGAGGTGACCGAGGCGGTGGCCTGGTCCAAGGCCAACCCCAAGGCCCAGGGCGATGATGCGGTCAAGCAGGTGGCCAAGCAGACCTGGGACCCGAGCGTGCAGGCACTGGTGGCGTTCCCGCAGGTGCTGGTGGTGCTCGGCCAGGATCCGGTCTGGGTCCAGCGGTTGGGGGATGCCTTCCTGGCGCAACCCGATGACGTCATGGCCGGCGTACAGCGCTTGCGCCATCAAGCCCAGGCGGCTGGCAACCTGACCAGCAACCAGTACCAGAACGTCACGGTGCAGGCTGCGCCCGCAGCGGCTCCGGCTCCGGCCAACTCGGGCGGTTCGCAGGCCGCACCTGCCAGCAGCTCTTCAACCAGCACCATCATCATTCAGCCGGCCGACCCGCAGGTGGTGTACGTACCCACCTACAATCCGACCACCACTTACGGCACCTGGGCCTATCCGGCCTCGCCACCGGTGTATTACCCGCCGTCGCCGATGTACTACGCGGGCACCGCGCTGATGGCCGGGTTGGCGTTCGGCGCCGGTGTGGCAATCGTCAACTCGCTCTGGGGCGATTGCGACTGGGGGCACGGTGACGTCGATATCAACGTCAATCGCTACAACAACATCAACGCCAACAACCGCATCACCAACAACCAGAACAAGTGGCAGCACAATGCCGCACACCGTGATGGCGTCCCGTACCGCGATAACCGCAGCCGCCAGCAGTACGGTCGCCAGCTCGACGGAGCAACCCAGCGCGCCGCGTTCCGCGGCGATGATGCCCAGCGCACCCAGGCGCGTGACCGCGCCAGGGCCTCGATGGACCGTGCAGGTATCGAGCGCCCGGCCACCAGTAACCGCGAAGCCCTCAACAGTGCGCGCGAAGCCCGGGCCGAAGGCGGCGTGGGCAACCGCATGCAAGGCGGCGCGAACAACGTGCGCCCCGCCGATCGCCGCACAGAACCGCGCAATACCCGTGACAACCAGCAGGCGCGCAACCAGCTCGAGCAGCGCCGCCAGGGTGAAGGCCAGGCCAGGCAGGCCGTGCAGAACCGCTCGGGCAACAGTACAGGCAGGGCCCGCAACAATGCCTTCGACGGGGTACGTTCACCGTCGCGCACCGTGGCCCAGGCCAACCGTGGTCGTACCAGCCAGTCGTTCGCCCAGCGGCCCAACGCCTCGCGCGCAGCGGGGCATCAGATATCCCGGCCCAGTGCGCCGGCGCGTCGCGGTGGTGGAGGTGGCCGTCGATGAACAACAAGACAACGATTGCTGCGTTGCTGATCGGCCTGGGCCTGGCCTGGGCAAACTTGGTCACGGCGCAGGAAGCATTCCCGACCCCCGATAAAGCGGTCGAAGCGTTCGTCCAGGCGCTGGGCGTCGAGCATGCCGACGAAGCGCGCCTGGGGCAGTTGCTCGGTGATGACTGGCGCACCTACATACCACGTGGCGGTGTGCAACGCAGTGATGTCGATACCTTCCTGGCGCAGTACAAGGCCGAGCATCAGATCGACAAGCAGGGCGACAACAAGGCCATCCTCGCCGTGGGCCCCGATCACTGGACCTTGCCCATTCCGCTCACCAAGGCGACCAACGGCTGGCGCTTCGACCTCAAGGCCGGCAGTGCCGAAATCCGCGCCCGGCGCATCGGCCGCAACGAACTGGCCGCCTTGCAGTCGGTGCTCGCCTATCACGATGCACAGATGGACTACGCCTCGAAGGACCGCAACGGCAACGGCGCGCTGGAATATGCCCAGCAGATCTTCAGCACGCCCGGCAAGCATGACGGGCTGTTCTGGGAAGATGAAGAGGGCGGCGAAGTCAGCCCGCTGGGGCCGCTGTTCGGCAACGATGTGGTGGGTGATGCCTGGTACGGCTACCACTTCCACATCCTCGATGCCCAGGGCCCGTCGGCACCAGGTGGCGCCTACAGCTACCTGATCGGCAACCAGATGAGCCGTGGCTTCGCCCTGGTCGCCTGGCCGGCGAAATACAACGACAGTGGTGTCATGAGCTTCATGATCAGCCACGACGGCCAGGTGTTCGAAAAGGACCTGGGGCCGCAGGGCGACAAGATTGCCAAGGCCATGAAGCGCTTTGACCCGGATGACAGCTGGAAAGAAGTAGACGTCAACGCCAGCGAATGACGGCCAGCGCGCGCACCGCCGGCTGGGTGAAAACTACCCAGTGCTGTTCCGCTTTGGTGCGCGTGCGCCTCAAAACAGGTCTTGACGCACAGATTGCATTCTTCAAGTCGATAAAAAGTGTGCAGAGCGAACAGGGATGGTTGTGCCGGTTGCCCGCAAATTTTCCGTTTTTCGCGGTTAGCAAAAGCGGCTCGCATATTGCTCCCCCTAGTCGCAACGACAACCCGGAGCACCGTGCCATGAGCTCACCTACCGAATTTCCGCTATGCGAAGCCCCGCCATCGTCGCGCAAGGGGCTGCTGCCCATTGCCATGGTGCTGTTCAGCTTTACCTTCTTCACCGGCACCATGTTCGCTGGCGGCAAGCTGGGCATGGCCTTCAACTTCGTCGACATGCTGTGGGTCGCCGCCATCGGCAACACGCTGCTGGCGTTGTACGCTGCGGCCCTGGCCTTCATCGCCTCGCGCAGTGGCTTGAACACCGTACTGATGGGGCGCTTTTGTTTCGGCGAGGCGGGCAGCCGGCTTTCCGACTTTATCCTGGGCTTCGCCGAGCTGGGCTGGTACGCCTGGGGCACCGCGACCGTGGCGATCGTGTTAGTCAAGTTGCTGGGCTTGGCGGGCGGGTTCACCGTACCGCTGATGGTGCTTTTCGGCCTGGGCTTCAGCATCACCGCGATCATCGGCTTCAAGGGCCTGGACTTGCTGTCGCGGGTGTCGGTGCCGCTGATGTTCGCGCTGCTGCTGGTGTCGATGTACATCGCCACCGCCGATGCCGGGGGCTTTGCCGGCCTTGCGGCAGTGGTACCCCACGAAACCATGACCTTCTCGGCAGCGGTGACCATGGTTTTCGGCACCTTCGCCAGCGGGGCCACCCAGGCCACCAACTGGACCCGGCTGTCGCGCAGCGGGCGGGTGGCGGTAGTGGCCAGCATCGTTGCCTTTTTGCTCGGCAACGGCCTGATGGTCGTCGCCGGGGCATGGTGCGCGATGGTCTACCAGCAGGCCGACATCGTCGAAGTGATGATGCTGCAAGGCCTGTCGTTCGCGGCGGTGGTGATGCTCTGCCTGAACCTCTGGACCATTCAGGGGCCGACCATCTACAACGTCTCGGCAGCTGCCTGCCACTTGCTGCGCAGCGAGCGCCGACGCACCGCCACGCTGGTCGCGGCAGCCGTGGGTATCGTGCTGGCGATCGGCGGCATGTATGAAATGCTGATCCCGTTTCTGGTGCTGTTGGGCTCGATCATTCCGCCTGTGGGCGGGGTGATCATGGCCGACTTCTGGTATCGCCACCGCGGCAAGTACCCGGCGCTGGCCTCGGTGCAGCTGCCGCGCTACAACCTCCTGGGCCTTGGGGCCTATGCGCTGGGTGCGGTGCTGGCCTATGCCTCGCCGTGGGTCGCGCCACTGGTGGGTATTGGCGCCTCGGCCCTGTGCTACATCGTCCTGCTTGAAATCAGCGGCCGGCGCCGGGCGCTGGGCCAGGCGGGCGTCGAGCCGTGAGCCTGGCGCTGGACGAGATCCTGCACTTGCCGGGCCTGCAGGAGATGACCGTGCGCGCCGGTGCACGCAACCTGCAGCGGCGGGTGCGCTGGCCTTACGTGGCGGAGAACGAAGGCATCGCCGAGTGGGTAATGGGCGGCGAACTGGTGTTCGTCACCGGCATCAACCACCCGCGTGGCGAGGCCAACCTGCTGAGCCTGGTCGAGGACGGCGAGGCGGTGGGCATTGCCGGGATGGTGATCCTCACGGGCGGCACCTTCATCCAGACCATCCCGCCGGCAGTGATCGCCCGTGCCGAACAATTGGGCCTGCCATTGATCGAGCAGCCCTATGCCCTGAAGATGGTGATCGTTACTCACCTGATCGGCACGGCCCTGGTGCAGATGAGCCAGGTGCGCCGGTCGCGTAACGACATCCTCGGCCAGTTGCTCAGCGGCGATTACCCGAGCCTGGCCATTGTCCGCCAGCGTGCGGCGCACCTTGAACTGGCACTGGATGAGCCGCGTCGCGTGGTGGCGCTGCGTTTGCTGCACGTTGAGCCGTTGTTCGAGCGCCATGGCCTGGCCGAGGGCGAGCGCCTCTGGCAGGCTACCCGCCAGGCCCTGGAAGACCGGCTCGAATCCTGGTGTCGCGAACGACCGGGGACGGTCACCGCGCAACTGCCAGGCGACCTGCAGGTGCTGCTGCTGGTGGATGCCGCCGACTTGCCGATGTGCTTGGCCACACTGCACCGACAACTGAGCGCGGTGGTGGGCGAGCTGGCGCTGTACATGGGCCTGTCGAGCCTGGCTGCCGATTGCGCACACTACCGCCAGGCGCTCAGCGAGGCGCGACAGGCCCTGGAGGTGGCGCAGCACCTGCACCCGGCCAACGGCTTCTGCGATTTCAGCGAGCTGGGTGTGCTGCGCCTGCTGCAAGGCATCGTCGACCGTTCGCTGATCGATGACTTTGTCGCCCAGACCCTGGGCCCGCTGATCACCCCTGGGCGCAAGCAGCCGCATGTACTGGTGCATACCCTCGACGCCCTGCTCAAGGAAAACGGCAACGGCCTCAAGGCAGCCCAGCGCCTGGGCCTGCACCGCAACACCATCAACCAGCGCATTCAACGCATCGAACAACTGAGCGGGCAGTCCCTCGACGACCCGCTGTTTCGCATGAACGCTTCTGTCGCCATGCTTGTGTGGCGCATGAACGAAGACCACGGTAAGGAGTAACGCCATGAACATCATCAACGCCCGCCTGCGTGGCAAGAACGGTCTGTTCCGCATCGAACTGGACGGCGAGCGCATCGCCGCCATCGCGCCACAGGCCGACCTGGCCGCGCCGGCCAGCCCGGAAGACCTGGACGCCCAGCAGAACCTGGTGGTGGCGCCCTTCGTCGAGCCGCACATCCACCTCGACGCCACCCTCACTGCCGGTGAGCCGAAGTGGAACATGAGCGGCACCTTGTTCGAAGGCATCGAGCGCTGGGCCGAACGCAAGGCAATCACCACCCACGACGACATCAAGACCCGCGCCAAGAAAACCATCGGCATGCTGGTGGATCATGGCATCCAGCACGTGCGCACCCATGTCGACGTCACCGACCCCAAGCTCATCGCGCTCAAGGCCATGGTCGAGGTGCGCGAGGAAGTGCGCCATCTGATCGACCTGCAGATCGTCGCCTTCCCCCAGGAGGGCATCGAGTCGTACGCCAATGGCCGGGCGTTGATGACCGAGGCGGTGGCCATGGGCGCCGACGTGGTCGGCGGCATTCCGCATTTCGAGAACACCCGCGACCAGGGCGTGTCGTCGATCAAGTTCCTGATGGACCTGGCCGAACGTACCGGCTGCCTGGTGGACGTGCATTGCGATGAAACCGACGACCCGCAGTCGCGCTTTCTCGAAGTGCTGGCCGAAGAGGCACGGGTGCGCGGCATGGGCGCACGGGTGACCGCCAGCCATACCACGGCCATGGGCTCGTACGACAATGCCTACTGCTCCAAGCTGTTCCGCCTGCTGAAGATGTCGGGCATCAACTTCGTCTCGTGCCCCACCGAAAGCATCCACCTGCAGGGTCGCTTCGACAGCTACCCCAAGCGCCGCGGGCTGACCCGCGTGGCCGAAATCGACCGCGCCGGGATGAACGTGTGCTTCGGCCAGGACTCCATCGTCGACCCGTGGTACCCGCTGGGCAATGGCAATATCCTGCGCATTCTCGAAGCCGGGCTGCACATCTGCCACATGCTCGGCTACGAAGACCTGCAACGCAGCCTGGACCTGATCACCGATAACAGTGCCCGCACCCTCAACCTTGGCGAGCGATATGGCATCGAGGTCGGCCGGCCGGCCAACCTGCTGCTGCTGTCGGCGCCGGATGACTACGAGATGGTCCGCAGCCAGGGCCATGCGCTGGTGTCGGTGCGCAACGGCAAGGTGTTGATGCGCCGCACGCCAGCGCAGGTCGAACGCTTTGCCTGACAGTTTGCGCGAGCGGCAATCAAGCACGCATTGGTGAAATACACGAGCGGCAAAGCCTGTGATAATGGAGGGGAATCACAAGGGCCACGCCATGCTGACCATCTCCAATAACGTGCATCTGCCCGATGCCGAAATCGAACTGAGCTACATCCGCGCGCAGGGCGCCGGTGGGCAGAATGTCAACAAGGTGTCCAGCGCCGTGCACCTGCGCTTCGACATTCCCGCTTCGTCGCTGCCCGCGTTCTACAAGGAGCGGCTGCTGGCGCTGCGGGACAGTCGCATCACCGCCGACGGCGTGTTGATCATCAAGGCCCAGCAGTATCGAACCCAGGAGCAGAACCGCGCTGACGCACTGGCGCGCCTTGCCGAGTTGATCATCACGGCCGGCAAGACCGAGAAGAAGCGCCGCCCCACCAAGCCGACCCTCGGCTCGAAGACCCGCCGCCTCGAAGGCAAAGCCAGGCGCAGCACGGTCAAGGCGGGCCGGGGCAAGGTGGATTTCTAGACTTTCCAAGCCTGCTCGCAGGACCCTCAGGCTCACCTAAGTTTTCATCCGTAACCTCCGCTGCACACACCCTGAAGGGACTGTAGGAGGTACACCCGATGAACACTGCCAGCAGCGGTTGGCTCAATAAGGTACCGGAAGTGACACTGTCCTTCTGGATCATCAAGATTATGTCCACCACGGTCGGCGAGACCTTCGCCGACTTTCTCGCAGTCGATGTCGGCTGGGGGCTAGCCATCACCAGTGCGGTAATGGCCGTGCTTCTGGCTGGCGCCTTGACCCTGCAAATGCGCAAGCGCAACTGCGAGCCCTGGATCTACTGGCTGTGCGTGGTGCTGGTGAGCATCCTGGGCACGCAGATCACCGACATCCTCACCGATGAGCTGGACATCAGCCTGTACGCCAGCACGGCGTTCTTCTCGGTGCTGCTGGTGGCCAACTTCGGCATCTGGTACGCGGTCGAACGCAACCTGTCCATTCGCGAGATCGTCAGCGCCCGGCGTGAAGGCTTCTACTGGGCCACTGTGCTGTGCACCTTCGCCCTGGGCACTGCGGGGGGTGATCTGGCAACCGAGGCGCTGGGGCTGGGCTTCGGTATAGGCAGCGTCATCTTCGCCGCGCTGATCGGGGTCTGCCTGCTCGCCTGGGTCCTGGGCGCCAGCACGGTACTGGTGTTCTGGGTGGCCTACATCCTGACACGCCCGCTGGGGGCTTCCCTGGGGGACTTGCTGACCCAATCCCATGAGTACGGTGGCCTCGGCATGGGTGCCACCTGGACCAGCGCGATCTTCCTTTGCGTCATTTTCATCCTGGTCTGTGCGGCCCAGTTCGCCGCCAGCCAATCCAAACGAATTACCCCTTGATAGCGAGGCCGCACCCATGATCTCCAACACTTTGCTCAAAACGCTGGCCGTTGCCTGTGTCGCAGGCGCACTGCTGGTCACCCAAGGCTGTTCCAAACCGGATGAGCCGGCCCAGGCCGCAGGCATCCATGCCCCGACCAAACTGGGTGACCTCAGCGCATTCCGCACCATTGCCGTGGATGTCGCCGCCAAGGTGGATGCCCAGGACCTGCCGGGCGCCAAGGCACGTATCAGGGACCTGGAAAAGACCTGGGACGACGCCGAGGCCGGCATCAAGCCGCGTGCCGCCAGTGACTGGCACGTGCTGGACAAGGCGATCGACCACGCCCTGGATGCGCTGCGGTCCAGCCAGCCACAGCAGGGCGAGTGCAAGGCCGCAATGAGCAATCTGCTCAAAGCGTTCGACACATTGCAGGGCCAGGGTTGAAGATTGCCTGTCGGCCACCGGCCGGTCGCGCTATCGTTGGCGCCACAGGTTCACAGCGGGGAAGCCCATGCGGGTATTACTGGTCGAGGATGACGGCATGATCGCCCAGGCGCTGCAGGACGCCCTGGGTGCGGCGGGGTACGCCGTGGACTGGGTCGACAATGGCCTGTTGGCCGAGGCCGCCTTGCGTACGCAACATTACGACCAGGTACTGCTCGACCTGGGTTTGCCCGGGCAGGACGGCCTGCAGTTGCTGCAGGCGCTGCGTGCAGCCGACAACCCGGTGCCGCTGCTGATCATCACCGCACGCTCGGGGCTGGATGACCGGGTGTGCGGGCTGGATGGCGGGGCGGACGACTTTCTGCAAAAGCCTTTCGAGATGGCTGAACTGCTGGCCCGGATGCGCGCCGTCATGCGCCGCAAGGGCGGGCGCGCAGCGCCTGAACTGGGCAATGGGACGCTGAGCCTGGACCCGGTCAGCAAATGCGCACGTATTCTGGATCAGCAGCCCGTGCAGCTTTCCAACCGCGAGTTTGCCTTGCTCCAGGCCTTGCTGGTGCGCCCCGGCGCGATCCTCTCGCGCAATGAACTGGAAGACCGGATCTACGGCTGGGGCAACGAGGTCGAAAGCAACGCCGTGGAGTTCATCATCCATGCGCTGCGCCGCAAGCTGGGCAAGGACGTGATCCGCAATATCAGGGGGCTGGGATGGATGGTCTCAAAGGACGCCTGAAACAGTCGCTGCAACTGCGCCTGTCAGTGGCGCTGTCGGTCGCGATCCTGCTGGTGGCGGCCATGAGCGGGACGTTCAGCTACCTCACCGCCTACGATGAAGCGCTCGACCTGCAAGACAACAGCCTGCACCAGGTGGCCGCGTTATACATGCGCCAAGGCCTGGCGTTCCGCTACCCGGACAGCGCGCACGCGGCACCTGCGGACGATGAAGAGACCCGTATCGTCATCCAGTACCTGGCTGACGGCCAAGCGGTCAGCCATGCCGATGACAGCCAGCTGCCATTGCCCATACCAGGCTCGGTGGCGGAAGGCCTGTCGACGGTGGTGGTGGGCAATGAGCCTTTTCGCGTGCTGGTCAGGACTGACGCGGCAGGCAGACGCTTTGCCGTGGCGCAGGAGATCGACAGCCGCAATCGCGACGCGCGCAACAGCGCCTGGCGTGCGCTGCTGCCCTTTGCAATCCTTTTCCCCATCCTGTTGCTGGTGGTGGCCAACCTGATCCGTGAGCTGTTCAGGCCGGTCTCGACCTTGGCGGCCATGCTCGACACCCGCGACGACCAGGACTTGCGCCCGATCGATGAGCACTTGCTGGCCACCGAGATTCGCCCGTTCGTCCAGGCGATCAACCGGCTGCTCGGGCGCGTATCGCGGACCCTTGAAGGCCAGAAGCGCTTTGTCGCCGATGCGGCCCATGAGCTGCGTACACCGCTTACCGCGCTGTCTCTGCAGGCGGAGGGGCTCGAACAGGAAGCCATGTCGGAGCGTGCTCAGCTGCAAGTGGCCAAGCTGCGGCGCGGCATCGGCAGGAGTCGCAAGCTGGTCGAGCAGTTGTTGGCATTGGCCAGCGCGCAACTGGCCGATCCGTCGCCAGGCTCGGTGTCGCTGCATGAAACCTGTCGCCTGGTGCTGGAGGACTTGATGCCCTTAGCAGAGCAGAAGGAGCTCGACATCGGCCTGGAAGGTGACGATGCGCAACTGCCGATGCAGGAAGTCGAACTGCGGACCGTGATCAAGAACCTGGTTGAAAACGCCATTCGTCACGCGCCAGAGGGTGGGCATGTAGACCTGCAAGCGGAGCAGAGCGCTGAATGGACCGTGCTGACCGTGCGTGATGATGGCCCTGGAATTCCCCCTGAGGAGTGGGAGCGCATATTCGATCCCTTCTACCGTGGCAACGAGAAACGCGGGGAGGGCGCCGGCCTTGGGCTTTCGATCGTGCGGGCTATCGTTCAACGCACTGGCGGCGAGGTCACGGCAGGTTACGCGGACGAGGCCGGGCAGACCGGCTGGCGCGTTTGCTTGCGTTGGCGGGTTGCTGACGATTGAGCCCTGGAGCACGGCCAGAGTGAATCAGAAATCCACGGTTGCAGAGAGCAGCAGCTAGCGTGGTGCACTTTGCGATAACGCCCGTAAGACGCGACACCTGACCAGTAGGCAGTGTCGAAGAGGTTCTGCACGGTGGCGCGGAATGTGCTCGGGTGGTAGCCCAAACGGGTGCCATAGCGCGCGCCGGCTCATCACGGCATCGGCTGACCTGGAGCGATACCCGGAACCTCGCTGTGAAGGATTGCACTTGCGGATACCTGTCAGAAAGTTCAGGAAGTGACGAAGAGGCTGCGAGGTAAGGCGTCGTAATCTGGCCGGGCTGGAAAACAACCCCCCTTGATCCAACCTCAACAGGTATTGCACGTGAAAACACTCATCACCGGTTTGGTAACGGCCACGCTCTTGACCGCTTCGCTGACGGCGTTCGCCGAAGGCGGCGGTGACAACGTGGCCGCGCACATGGATGCCGCCCGCCAACGCTCGATCGAGCATCTGCGCCAGGTGGTCAAGGCCCGCGCCGCCGACCACATACAGGCCGGGCAGCAAGCACAGCTCAAGGTCGATCCCGCCCAGGATCAAGGTTGATGCCGGGCGGAACCGTCAGGGGTGCAAGCCCCTGGCAGGTTCAGTGGTCCAGTTCGCGGCCCTTGATGGTGATGAGGCAGCCAGGCTTGGCATCGCTGACCTCCAGCGACAGCTCGTGCAGGCGCGCCACCGCAGCAACCATGCTCAAACCCAGCCCGTTGCCCACCGTATGGCGGCTGCTCTCGGAGCGGTAAAGCCGGCGGAACACCGCTTCGCGTTCTGCTTCCGGAATGCCCGGCCCTTGGTCGGCCACCGTCAGCGTCACCCCCCGATTGGCTTTCACGACCTCGACGGTAATGACAGAATGATCGGGCGAGAATTTAATGGCGTTGTCCAACAGGTTGCAGGTCGCATCGAACAACAGCTGCGGATCGCCTGAGATCATTGCGGTCCCCTTGCCGGTGGCCAGGCGCAGGCTGATGCCGCGCTCCTCCGCCAGCGGCTCGAAGAATTCTACTGCATCTTCGGCGATGCGATTGAGGTCCACCGACGCGAAGTGGCTGCGGCGTACGCTGTCTTCGATTTCCGAAATCCGCAGCAAGGCGCGGAAGGTCGACAGCAGGCCTTTGGCGTCGCCCAGTGCCGAGTCGATCATCTGCGCATATTCCTGCTCGCTCAAACCGCGCCGCTGGGCCCGCTCCAGGCCGGCGATCAGGCGCGTCAGCGGGGTTCGCAGGTCGTGGGCGATATCGTCGCACACGCCTTTCACTTCACTCATCAGGCGCTCGAGTTCATCGAGCATGCCATTAACCACGGTGGCGATCCGGTCGATGTCGTCCAGGCTGCCCTTGATCGGCAGGCGCCGGCTCAGGTCGCCTTCGACAATGCGCCTGATGGCCGCACTCAGCGAGTTCAGGCGCAGGCGCGTGGCGTTGCCCAGCCACACCGCGCCGAACAGCCCGACCAGCAACAGCAAGGCGCCACCGGACGCCAGCGCCTGCACCAGCAGCTCGTCGAATTCGTGGATGTCGTAGACATCCTGGGCGACCACCAGGACGTTGCCGTCGCTCAGCACGTGCTTGATGAAACGGATGGGGCGATGGCCACCGGTGGGCTTGTCCCAGCGAAATTCGTCGGGCTTGTCGAAGGCCGGCGCATCCGGCATTGCCTGCAGCGCACCGGCCAGTACCGTGCCGTTGGGGGCGAACAGCGTGTGCGGCACGCGGCCTTCACGGTCCTGTTCGGCATGCCGGGTCATCTCTTGCAGGCGTACTTCGGGCGATTGCGCGCTACGGCTGTCGATCTGGCGATGCAGGTTGGCGTCGACTTCCTGCTTGAGGTAGATGGCCGTCTTCCAGTAGGTGTAGCCGAACAGGCCGAGGAACGAGGCACCGAACAGCACCAGGAACAGCAGGCCGGTGCGAAAGCCACTGGTGCGCGGGATTTCGCTAAGACGCACGGAGGACATAGCCCGCCCCCCGGATGGTGTGCAGCAGCGCCGAATCGCCTTCGGCTTCCAGTTTTTTACGCAGCCGGCCGATGTGCACTTCGATGACGTTGGTACGCTCATCATAGGCATAGTCCCAGACCGCCTCGAACAGCATGGTGCGGGTCACCACCTGGTCGGCATGTTCGGCCAGGTAGTGCAGCAGCGCATACTCCCTGGGTAGCAGGTTGATCTTGCGCTCGCCCCGCTGGACCGTGCGCCGTACCTGGTCGATGACCAGGTCGCCCACTTTCAGCTCATGGCTCTGCTGGACCGGGCGTGGCGCCTGACCGCGGCGGATCAGCGCGTCGAGCCGCGCGGTCAGTTCGATGAACTCGAACGGCTTGGTCAGATAGTCGTCGCCGCCAGCCTGCAAGCCGCGCACGCGCTCATCGAGCGTGCCGAGGGCACTGAGCACCAGCACCGGCGTGCTGTTGCCCGCCGCGCGGATGGAGGTCAGCACGCCCAGGCCATCGACCTGCGGCAGCATGCGGTCGAGGACGATAAGGTCGAACGGGCTGCTGATGGCCTTGAGGATACCCTCGCGGCCATCGTGGGCCAGGGTCACCTCGAAACCGTGGTCTTGCAGGGCTGCCTCGATTTCCCGGACAGTCGCCATGTCGTCTTCGACGACCAGTACGTGCGTCATGAATGCCTCGCTTTGGGCGGTTGCGCTGTATCACGGAGGTTTCACAACCTCACGGGCATAGTGTTGCGCTTTGCGGTGAACAGCCAGGTCGCCGCTAATTAAACTAAAGTTTATCGGGTTCAGGGAGCGCGCCAATGCGAATACTGCTGGTGGAGGATGACGCGGTGGCTGCCGCCTACCTGCAGCGTGGGCTGGCCGAGGCCGGCCATGTCGCGGACATTGCCGAAGACGGGGCAGAAGGCCTGGACATGGCCCTGGAAGGTCTCTACGACGCGGCCATCGTCGACCGCAAGCTGCCTCTGCTGGATGGCCTGGAGCTGGTGCGCAGCCTGCGCAGCGAAGGCATCACGATACCGGTGCTGATGTGCAGCGCCCTGGCCAGCACCGAACACCGCGTCGAGGGCCTGCGCGCCGGCTGCGACGACTACCTGGTAAAACCCTATGCCTTTGTCGAAGTGCTGGCGCGCCTGAATGCGCTTCTGCGCAGTGCCGGCCTTGCCAGTGCTACCGGCGAGTTGCTCAACGTGCCCGGCCTGCAGCTTGATTGCCGCACCCGCCAGGCCAGCCGTGGCGGCAGGCTGATCCAGCTGCAATACCGCGAAACCCTGCTGCTGGCCAAGCTGATGCGCCACAGCGGCCAGCTGGTGACCCGCGACATGCTGCTCGAAAGCGCCTGGGACTATCACTTCGACCCGAAAGACAACGTCATCGACAAACACATCTACCGGCTGCGCCGAAAGCTCGACGAAGGGTTCGAGCAGTCGCTGATCAGGACTATCCCCGGGGCGGGGTATCTGCTCGAACCGCAACCCTGACACTACCTAACATTTAGTTTATTTTCAGGCGAATGGCCTGCCAGGCAAGCCTGCGTATCGTCGTGCCCAACGCTGGACACCTGTCCACTCAGGGGTTGATGGAGACGCTTTGTCATGGCTTTTCCCTTGCGGGCCAACCGCCCGTTCTTTTCATTCATGCGCGGCCTCGGCTGTTGTGCCTTGCTGTCACTGGCGGGCTGCTCGTTCGTGCCCGCTTATCACACGCCGGATGTGCCGAGCGCATCAAGCTGGCGGGCCGCGGATCAACCAGGCGCTGCGGCGCGGGGCGGTGAATGGTGGCGCGAGTTCCACGATGACGCGCTGAACGCGCTGGTCGATCGTGGCCTGCGTGGCAATTACACCCTGGCCGCCGCCGTCGCGCGGGTCGAGCAGGCACGTGGCAGCGCCGCCGTTGCCGGGGCAGGGCAGTACCCCCAAGTCACCCTGGATGGCAACTACCAGCGGCAGAATAACTACTCGACCACCGCCAAACGCAGCATTTCCATCGGCGCGACCTACGAGGTCGACTTCTGGGGCAAGCAGCAGGCGATTGCGGACTCTGCGGACGAGCTGGTCAGTGCCAGCGCCTTCGATGCGCAGACCGTGCACATGACCCTGGCCGCCAGCATTACTGACAGCTATTTCCAGGTGCGTTCGCTGGATCGGCGCATCGCATTGGCCCAGAGGATTGTCGCCGATGCTCAGCAGCTGTTGGATCTGGTGCAAGTCCAGGCTAATCTCGGTGCCGCCTCCGACCTCGAAGTCGCCCAGCAACGCAACGTGCTAGAGACCTACCAGGGCAGCCTGCCGGCGTTGCAGGAGCAACGTGACCAGGCGCTCTACCAGCTTGCCGTGCTGGTGGGCACGACCCCTCAAGGGTTCTCCTTGGCGCCGGCGCACGAGGCTGCCAGCAAAGTGCCGGCCCCAGCCCTTGGCCTGCCAGTCGACCTGCTGGCCCAGCGGCCGGATATCCAGGCGGCCGAAGCGCGCCTGAAGTCAGTCAACTTCGATATCGGCGCTGCCCGGGCAGCATTCCTGCCCAACGTCTCGCTGAACTTGCTGGGCGGCCTCGACACCCTCGGTGGCGGCAGCATCTGGAGCGCCGTGGGTACCGTCAGCCAGCCGCTGTTCACCGGCGGCCTGCTCAACGGCCAGCTGACCGTGACCAAGGCCCACGCGCAGGAGCTGCTCGCCACTTACCGCGAACTGTGGATCGAAGCCCTGCAGGACGTGCAGACCCAAATCAGCGCCTCCCAGCAGTCGGCCAAAAGCTATTCGCTCAATACCGCGGCCGTGGCGTCGGCGCGCGAAGCCTCGCGCCTGGCGCAGGTGCGCTACCGCCTGGGCGCCACCGACTTCCAGACCCTGCTGATCGCCGAGCGCACCCAGTACCAGGCCGAGGATGCCTTGCTGCAGATCGACCTGCAGCAGCTGCAGGCGGCGGTCGGGCTGTTCCGGGCGCTCGGTGGCGACTTCGACCCTTCAGTGACGAAACAGCTGGCAAGCCACGCCCCAGCGGCGCCTCTGCAAACGGAGACAACACGATGATGTTCACAACTCACCCGCGCCGTTTGGGCCTGGCCATCGCCGGCATCGGCTTGTTGACCTTCGGCTACATGCGCTACGACGGCGCGGCCCCGGCCAAGGCTGTGCAGGCAGCGCCCATCCCAGTGCAGATCGCCCAGGTGACCGGGCAGGACATGCCGGTCTGGCTGGCGTCCATCGGCAATGTGCAACCCCTCAACAAGGTCAATATCCGCGTGCGCGCCGACGGCGAACTGACCGGCATCCGCTTCGACGAAGGCCAGATGGTCGAGGCCAATGCCGTGCTGGCGACCATCGACTCGCGCGCCTACAAGGCGCAGTTCGCCCAGGCACAGGCGCTGGTCGTCCGTGACCAGGCGCAGATCGGCAACCTCAAGGTCAGCCTCGACCGCGCCAGCAAACTGGCCCTGGCCAAGGCCGGCCCAACCCAGGATGTCGATACCTACAAGGCGCAACTGGCCGCGCAGCAGGCCAGCCTGCAAGCCGATCAGGCCGCCGTGGACAATGCCCGGCTGCAACTGTCGTTCACCGAGGTGCGCGCGCCGTTCGCCGGGCGCACTGGCCAGCGGCAGCTGGATGTCGGCTCGATCATCCATGGCAGCGAGGCCACCGGTTTGGTCACGCTGACGCAGATGGACCCGATTTCGGTGTCGTTTGCGGTGTCCCAGGATGAGCTGCCCGGTATCCTCCAGCAGCAGGCGCGGGCGCCGCTGCAGGTGGTGGCAATGAGTGCCGATGGCCAGCGGGAAATCGCCCGCGGCAAGCTGACCTTCATCGACAGCCAGGTGGCGGCGGCCAGTGGCCAGGTGCAGCTCAAGGCGCAGTTCGACAATGCCGCCCAGCAGCTTTGGCCCGGCCAGCTGGTCAGTGCACGGGTGCTGGTCGATACCCGGCAGAACGTTACCGCAGTGCCGGCCAGCGCCGTGCAGATGGGGCGCGAGGGTAACTACGTGTACGTGGTCGATGGCCAACAGCAGGTGCAGGTGCGCAAGGTCGATGCCGCACCGCTGGTGGTGGCCGGCGAGCAGTGGATCCGTGACGGCCTGAAGGTGGGCGAGAAGGTCATTGCCAATGGCCAGTCCCGCGTGGCGCCTGGGGTCAAGGTGATGGACGCGAGGCAGGATGTGGCTGCGACGGAGGCTCAACGATGAAATTCTTGCTTGGGCTGGTCGGCCGTCGGGTGGGCCTGAGTGTGCTGGCGCTGGCGGTCCTGCTGCTGGGCACTGCCGCGTATTTTCGCTTGCCGGTGGCGGCCTTGCCCACCGTCGATTTCCCCACTATCCAGGTTACCGCCGTGCTGTCGGGGGCCAACGCCGAAACCATGGCCAGCTCGGTCGCGACGCCGCTGGAAAGGGCGTTCGCCACGGTGCCGCAGGTGACCTCCATGTCTTCGAGCAACGCCGCCGGCAAGACCCAGATCGTCCTGCAGTTCGACCTCGACCGCGACATCGATGGCGCCGCCCAGGATGTGCAGGCGGCCATCAACACGGCATCGGCCAGCCTACCGACGACCATGACCACGCCACCGCGACTGAACAAGGTCAACCCGTCCGAAGCCACCGTGCTGTCGATTGCCGTGACCTCGCCGGTACGCACGATGCCCGAGCTCGACCGCTACGTGGACAACTACATCGCCCAGCAGTTGTCGCAGGTGCCCGGGGTCGGGATGATCGACTTCCATGGCGAGCAGAAGCCTGCCGTGCGCGTGCGCATCGACCCGGACCGGCTGGCCGCCCGGGGCCTGACCCTGGAAGACGTGCGCTCGATCATCGGCGTCAGCACCATCGATCAGCCCAAGGGCAGCCTCGATGGCCCGTCGCAGTCGATCAGCCTCGGTGCCACCGACCAGATGCTCAATGTGCAGCAGTACCACGACCAGGTGGTCGCCTACCGTAGCGGCATGCCCATTCGCCTTGGCGACCTGGGCGAGGTGGTGCAGGCGGCCGAAGACACCCAGCAATCCGCTGTGCTCGAGGGCCAGCCGACGGTCATCGCCGACCTGCACAAGCAGCCCGGCTACAACGTGATCAGCACCATCGAGAACGTCCAGGCCCGCCTGCCAGGCTTGCTGGCCCAGCTGCCCGCCGACGTCCAGGTGCACATCGCCGGCGACCGCACCCAGACCATCCAGGCCTCGGTGAACGACGTGCAGTTCACCCTGCTGCTGACCATCGCCCTGGTGGTACTGGTGATCTTCCTGTTCCTGCGCAGCGCGGTCGCCACGCTGATCCCTGCCATGACCATCCCGCTGTCGCTGGCCGCGACATTCGCCGTGATGTACCTGCTCGGCTACAGCCTGGATAACCTGTCGATCATGGGCCTGGCAATCGCGGTGGGCTTTGTGGTGGACGACGCGATCGTGATGATGGAGAACATCGTCCGCCACCTGGAAATGGGCAAGTCACGCCTGCAGGCGGCGCTGGACGGGCTGGCAGAAGTGGCGATGACCATCGTCTCGATGACCGTGTCGTTGATTGCGGTGTTCCTGCCGGTTTTGCTCATGAGCGGCATGGTCGGGCGTTTGATGCGCGAGTTCGCGGTTACCGTCAGCGTGGCCGTGGCGGTGTCCTGCGTGATTTCCCTGGCCGTGACGCCCATGCTCTGTGCCTGGCTGCTCAAGCCGCATGCCGGGCACGCCCCGCGGGGCCGCTTTGCCCGGGTCAGCGAGGCTTGCTTCGAGGCGATCCAGCGCGGTTACGAAACCTCCCTCGACTGGGTGCTCGGCCATCAGCGCCTCGCTTTGGCGGCGATGCTGGCCACGGTCCTGGCCACCGGCCTGCTGTTTACCAGCATCCCCAAGGGCTTCTTCCCCGAACAGGACACCGGCCTGATTACCGCCATCGCTGAAGCGGCGCCGGACAGTTCACCGGCCAGCATGCGCGAGCAGGTCGGCCAGCTGGCTGCCATCGTCGGCCAGGACCCGGCGGTGGACAAAGTCTATTACTGGGTCGGCCCCAACCCGACCATCAGCCAGGCACGCATGGTGATCGGACTCAAGCCGTTCGAGTCACGCAGCGACTCGGCCCGGCAGGTAATCAACCGCCTGCAGGCGCCATTGGCGCAGGTGCCGGGCATCCGCCTGTTCATGCAGCCGAACCAAGACATCCAGTTTGGCGGCAAGGTCAGCAAGACCCAGTACCAGTACACCTTGCAGGATGCCAACTCGAACGAGCTCGACCAGTGGGCCGACAAGCTGCTGGGTGAGCTGAAGAAACTGCCGCAATTGCAGCATGTCAGCTCGGACCAGCAGCAGGGCATCGCCCAGGCCACGCTGGTGATCGACCGCGCTGCCGCGGCGCGGCTGGGCGTGGATGTGCAAGCCATCGACAATACGCTGTACGACGCCTTTGGTCAGCGCCAGGTGGCGACGATGTTCACCCAGCTCGACCAGAACCACGTGATCCTCGAACTCGACCCATACTGGCAGGAATCGTTGTCGACCCTTGAGCACCTGTACGTACGCGCCGCCAGCGGCGACCTGGTGCCGCTGAACATGCTGGCCCGGGTCGAGCGCGAGCTGGTGCCGGTGCTGATCAACCACCAGGGCGTGTTCCCCGCCATCACGCTGTCATTCGACCTGGCGCCCGGCATGGCGCTCAGTGATGCGGTGACAGCAGTGCAGCAGGTGTCGGCCAAGCTCGGCATGCCCGACACCGTGCAGGGCTCGTTCCAGGGCTCGGCCCAGGCGTTCCAGGACGCCATGAAGTCGCAACCGTGGCTGATCCTGGCGGCGATCCTGACGGTGTATGTGATCCTGGCGCTGCTGTACGAAAACGCCATTCACCCGCTGACCATCATCTCCACCTTGCCGTCGGCAGGTTTCGGCGCGTTGGTGGCGCTGTGGCTCAGCGGCCTGGACCTGTCGATCCTGGCGATGATCGGCATCATCCTGCTGATCGGCATCGTCAAGAAGAACGCGATCATGATCGTCGACTTCACCCTCGATGCACGCCGTCGCGGGCTGACGGCGGTCGAGGCGGTACGGGCCGCGTGCCTGCTGCGCCTGCGGCCGATCCTGATGACCTCGCTGGCGGCGCTGCTGGGCGCGGTGCCCCTGGCCTTCGGCCACGGTGCCGGCGCCGAATTGCGCCAGCCGCTGGGCATCGCCATCGTCGGCGGGTTGCTGGTGTCGCTGGTGCTGACCCTGTACTCGACCCCGACCGTCTACCTGTGGTTCGAGCGCTGGCAGGCCCGGCGCGAAGTGCGGGCGGGGCAGGGCGAGTTCGCCTAGCGCCCCAGCAGCTGCCCCACCAGCCACTGCCCGGCGGGCCCCAGCGCCCGCTGGCGCGACCAGGCCACATCCATGGCCACCCGCCGCGGGTAACCGGCCATGGGCAACTCCACCAGGCCACTGCCGAAGCGCGCCACCAGCGCCTTGGGCAGTTCGGCCCAGCCGAAGCCGCGCACGGCGAACTCCAGCAAGGTCAGGTAGTCCGGTGCCGACCAGGCCTGGCCGTGGCCATGGGGCAGGCTCGGGGCGTAGGTCTTGATATATAGCTGGCGTTCGTTTTCCAGGTGCTGCGGTTGCAACGCCGGCAGCTTCGCCAGCGGGTGTTCGCTGCTGACATAGAGGCAGAACTCCGCCTGCTCGGGCAGCCGCGCCACGCTGACATCTGCAGGGTAACGGTCCTGCGCGGCGAGGATGCCGATGTGCGCCAGGCCTTGCTGCACCAAGTCGATCACGTCGGCATCTTCGGACGGGCCGCAGCGCAGCTCGGTGTGCGGGTAGTGTTCGGCGAAGCGGCCCATCGCCGCGCCCTGGAAGGTCACGCTGTAGCTGTCTGACATCACCACTGACACCAGCGGTTCAACCTGGTCAGCCAGGCGCACGGCCAAGGCATCCAGTTTGGCGCTGGCATCGAGGATCGCCTCGACGTGGTTCAGCACATGATGGCCGGCGGCATTGAGCGTCGGGTGACGACCGGCGCGGTCGAACAGGGGGCAACCGATGTCGGCCTCGAAGTTGGCGATGGCGATGCTGATGGTCGACTGGCTCTTGCGCAGTTTGCGTGCGGCAGCAGAGAACGAGCCGAGGGCGGCGGCTTCGACAAAGGCGACGAGGGCTTCGGGGGAGTAGCGCATGGGTATCGATAAAAACCATGGATGAATGGCCATGAGTATCGATCCGGTCAACGTGCGAGGCAAGCATGCGCTTGGCAGATGCCCACGTTCCCTGCGGAAGGTGGGCAGCGCAGCGCTACGGCCAGGGCTTACTTCGCGCCTGCCACGCTAGCGGCTTCAGCCTGCTCGCGCTGGCGCTTGCGACCGATCACCAGTACACCCATGGCGGCCAGGGTGCACAGTGTCGCCAGGGGCATCAATGCCAGGGCGTAGCTGTTGGTGGCGTCGTGGATGGCACCGTAGACGTTGACCATCAGGCCCCCGCCGATCAGGTTGGCCATGGCGCCGACGGCCGCCAGCCCGGCGGCTGCGGTGGACGAGGACAGCCAGCCGGAGACCAGTGCCCAGAAGGGGCCCTTCATCGAATAGGCACCCACCAGCACCATGGTCAGCATCACCACCGTGGCTGGCAGCGAAGAGGTGAACAGCGTCATCAGCAGGCCAGCGGCGATCAGCAGCATGGTCATCGCGGTGTGCCAGCGGCGCTCGCCGCTGCGGTCGGAGCTGCGCCCCCAGATGATCATCGCAACCGAGGCGACGCCATACGGGATGGCATTGACCAGGCCGATCTCCATGGCGCTGAGGCCGAAGGTTTTCAGCAGTTGCGGTGCCCAGACGCTCATGGTGCTACCGGCGGCGGAAGCCCCGGAGTAGATCAGCGCCAGTACCCAGATGTCCTTGTGGCGCAGCAACTTCCACAGCGAAATATGGCCGATGGCGGTCTTCTTGGCGGCCTCGGTCGCCAGGCGTTGGGTGAGCCAGCCGCGTTGCTCGTCGCTCAGCCACTTGGCCTGTTCTGGGCGGTCGGTCAGTACGAACAGGCAGGCGATGCCCAGCAGGACTGCCGGGATGCCTTCGAGGATGAACAGCCAGTGCCAGCCGCGCATGCCCATCCAGCCATCCAGGCTCAGCAGCAGGCCGGACAGTGGTGAGCCGATGAAGTTGGCGGCCGGGATCGCCACCATGAACAGCGCCACCATGCGTGCGCGGTAGGCAGACGGCAACCAGTAGGTGAGGTACAGCAGCACGCCGGGGAAGAAACCAGCTTCGGCAGCGCCAAGCAGGAAGCGCATCACGTACAGCGAGTTGGCGCCCTGGACGAACGCCGTGCCAGCTGAAATCAGTCCCCAGGTGATCATGATGCGGGCGATCCAGATCCGCGCGCCATACCGTTGCATGGCCAGGTTGCTGGGCACTTCAACCAGGAAGTAGGAGAAGAAGAACAGGCTGCTGGCGAAACCGAAGACCTTGGCCGAGAGTTCCAGGTCGTGGTTCATCTGCAGCGAAGCCATGCCGATGTTGCCGCGATCGATGATCGCGATCAGGTAGCAGACGATCAGAAAAGGTAGCAGGCGCCAGGCAACACGGCGCATGGTGCTGCGTTCGAGGTCGTCCGGCGTGGATGTCACTGAAGTCATGAGGCTCTCCAATTGTTTTTTTTCTGGAGTGACGCGTGGTGAAAGGCGCCCCCTCTCACGAAGCGGCGCGGGAGGGCTGCAATCAGCTGTCAATCAGGTGGCGGTTGACCACGCAACGAGGATCCAGGGCATTGCCCGCCAGGATATCCAGAACCTGCCTCACGCAGACCAGACCGACACGGTCTCGGGCTTCGGTGGTGTTGGCGCCGACGTGCGGCGTGGCGACCAGGGTCGGCAAGCCCCACAGCGGGCTGTCGGCCGGTGGTGGCTCTGGGTGGAAGGTGTCCAGGCCAGCACCGGCAAGGCGGCGCTCGCTCAGTGCTTGTACCAAGGCGTCCGTGTCGATCAGTTCACCGCGGGCAGTGTTGATCAGGATGGTGCCCGGGCGCATGCGCGCGAGTTGGTCAGCACCGATCAGACTGTGATTGGTCTCGGTCAGCGGGCAGTGCAGGCTGATGATATCGCTTTCGGCCAGCAGGCGATCAAAATCCTCTTCACGCTCGACATGGGCGCGCGCTGGCAGCTGCTTGAGGTAAGGGTCGAACACTTTGACCTTCATGCGTAGCGGCGCCACCAGGTCCATCAGAACGCTGCCGATCGATCCCAGGCCAATCAGGCCCAAGGTCTTGCCGGACAGCTCGATGCCGTTGGCCGAAGCCTTGTCCCAGTGACCTTCACGCATACGCGCATCGAGCAGGGCGGTCTGGCGGGCGACGCTGAACATCAGGGCAAAGGCATGCTCGGCCACCGACTGTGCGTTGGCACCTACCGCGATCGACACCGGTACCCCGCGCTCGGCGGCGGCCTGGATATCGATGGTGTTGAAGCCGACACCGTGCTTGGCGATCAGCTTCAGCTTCGCGCTGGCCTCGATCATGCCGCGGGTCAGGCTGCCTTGGCGAACCACGATGGCGTCGGGCTGCTCCGCGCGAATGATGGCTACCAGCTCTTCTTCCGGAAGGTAGGGCGTGGTGGGGACGACCCGGACGCCCTGGTCGGCGGCAAGTTTCATGGCCTCGGAGGCAAGTTCGGGGCCGGTAAGCAGAATGGTACGGGGCATCGTGAACACCTTTTTATTGTCAGGGCAGTCGCTGTAGCTCGGAGACAGCGATGGTGTGACCCTATCATAATGAAACGACGTTGCAAGGAAATAAATTCCATGCTCGTATGCCCGGAGATAATCGGCAAAAAAACCGATTGATAAATGATTATTGCAATGCCATTCTAAAAAACAGATTCGGCGGCCGCCGATGACACCGAATAAAATCAATAGAGGTATGTCACATGAGCATTGGCTTCCAAGTGCTTGAGCGCACGCGAAAAATTGGCGAAGAATGGGTTGGCCGCTACCGTGAGGTTCCGGTCGCTAACGTCAGCGACTCGATGAACCGCATGACCGCAGGCGGTGCCCGTCTGCGGCCCATGCATCGCGAAGGCGTGCTGTGTGGTCCGGCCCTCACCGTCAAGGCGCGTCCAGGTGACAACCTCATGCTGCACTACGCCCTCGACATCGCTCAGCCGGGCGATGTGATCGTGGTCGATGCCGGCGGCGACCTGACCAACGCCCTGATCGGCGAAATGATGGTGGCCTATGCAGTCAAGCGCGGTGTGGCGGGCATCGTCATCAATGGCGCCATCCGGGATGCGGCCAATATTGGTGCGGGTGACTTTCCGTTGTTCGCCGCCGGTGTGTCGCACCGTGGCCCCTACAAGGACGGCCCGGGCGAGATCAACGTGCCGATTGCCATTGATGGTATGGTGATCGAGCCGGGTGACCTGGTGATCGGCGATGAGGATGGTTTGCTATGCATCCCGTACGACCAGGTTGCCGATGTCTATGCCCGTGCCACGGCCAAGCATGCTGCCGAAACTGCTCAGATGGAGCATATTGCCCAAGGCACCAACGACCGCTCCTGGGTCATTGAGTCCTTGAAGAAGAAAGGCTGCCTGCTGCCAGGTTGACCCCTTGACCTGCTGCGCACCTTGCGATGGGGTGCGCAGCGGGCGCTGGGCTGGCGCGGGTCTAATGAGGATTCGCAGACTTGACCGATTCAGCGTCGTCACATCGTAACCAGTGGCCGTCGGCCATCCGGGCGCTCGCCCACCGTAATTTCCAGATCTATTTCGTCGGCCAGGGTGTTTCCACCCTGGGCAAGTGGGTACAGCAGGTGGCGTTGGCCTGGCTGGCCTATCACCTCACGGGTTCGGCCGTGCTGCTGGGGCTGATCACCTTTCTTTCGCTGGCTCCGCAACTGCTGATCGGCCCGCTGGCCGGCGCCTGGATCGACCGGCATGACAAGCGTCGATTGCTGATCATCGTGCAAGTGATCCTGACCTTGCAGTCGTCGGTATTGGCGCTTTGTACCTGGTTGGGTTGGGTCGATGGCCCGGTTATCGCCGGCATGGCCTTGCTGCTGGGTTTGCTCAACGCCCTGGAAACACCGTTGCGTCAAGCCTTGATCGGCAGCTTCGTCGATGACCCGGCCGACCTGCCCAACGCCTTGGTGCTCAATGCCATGCTGATCAACGGCGCACGCTTTGTCGGCCCGCCACTGGCTGGGGCACTGATCGCGTTCGCCGGTGAGGCAACCTGCTTCGCGCTGACGGCCGTAGCCTTCCTGGCATTGCTGTTCGGCTTGCTGAAGGTGCGCGGTCACGCCAGCCCCAAGGCCAGTGGTTCGACTGCGCAGGTGTTTCGCGAGGGGCTGGCATACATGTGGCAGACCCGCCAAGTGCGCCAACTGCTGGTCAACGTGATCATGGTCAACCTGTTTGCCTCCTGCTATGCAGCGCTGCTGCCAATCCTGGCCAAGGCGGTGTTTGCCGGGGATGCGCGGGTACTGGGTTGGTTGTGGGGAGCGGCGGGGGCTGGTGCCTTCGTGGCGACCCTGGTGCTGGCATTCGGCGGTGCATTGCCTCGCCTGCGCCAGTTCACCGATGCCGGGGCGCTGCTGTGCGCGGCCGCTCTGGTCGGGCTATGGCTGGCCGGCGTGCTGCCGTTGGCGCTGCTGGCGCTGGCGTTGCTGGGTTTTGGCATCACCTTGAGCAATGTCAGCACCAACATGCAGTTGCAGAGTGGTGCGCCGGGCCACCTGCGTGGTCGGGTTATCGCTTTCTACATCGCCATGCGCTTTGGCTTCGAGGCCTTGGGCGGGATGATCGCCGGGCTGGTCGCAGCCCGCTGGGGGGCACCGGCGACCCTGGGGGTCGCGGGTGCAGTGCTGGTGCTGGGGTTGCTCGGGCAGTACGGCCTGCGTCGCCGCACCTGATCGCTCAAGCGGCCTGACCTTGGCCTTGGCCTTGCGGCGTTTGTTGCTTGGCCGGGTCGCCCAGCCAGAGCATCAGCCAGGTACCGATCAGCAGGATCGACGCTACGGCGAAGAACGGCAGGGTGAAGCTGTGCGTGGCATCCTTGATCAGGCCTATCAGGAACGGCCCGGTAAAGCCGCCGAGGTTGCCGATCGAGACGATCATCGCCAGGCCGCCCGCCGCGGCGCGGCCGGTGAGGAAGGTCGAGGGAATCGCCCAGAACGTGGCCTGGAACGACAGGATGCCGGCCACCGCCAGGCACAGGCTGGCAATCTTCAGCAGTGGCTGGTCGATCAGCGCCGCGCTCACCAGGGCCAGGGCAGCGAACGCCAGCGCGCTGACCACGTAGGGCAGACGGTGGCTGCTGCGGTTGGCCAGGCGCGCCCATAAGGTCATGGCCAAGGCGCCTAGCAGGTAAGGCAGCGCCACTACCAGGCCGACCACGCCACTGGAAATCCCCAGGCTCTTGATGATCTGCGGCAGCCACAGTCCGATGCCGATGGAGCCGACGATGCAGCAGAAGTTGATCGCCGCCAGGGTGAACACCTTGGGATTGGTCAGTGCGGCGCGCAGGGTGTTGCCGTGGGCGGCACCTATGGCCTGCTGCTCCTGGGACAGGCGCTGGGTCAGCCAGGCCTTTTCCCGTGGGTTCAGCCACTTCGCCTTGGCCGGGCTATCGACCAGCACGAACAGGCAGGCGATGCCGAGTAACACGGCAGGTATCGATTCGGTGACCAGCAGCAGTTGCCAGTTCTTCAGGCCCCAGACACCGTGCTGTTCCATCAGCCAGCCCGACAGCGGCGAGCCGACGATGTTGGTCACCGGGATGCCCAGCAGGAACGTTGCGGTAGCTTTGGCTCGCCATTTACCGGGGAACCAGTAGGTGAAATACAGGTACACCCCCGGTGTGAAGCCCGCTTCGGCAAGCCCCAGCAGGAAGCGCGCGATGCTGAAGCTGATGGGGCCGGTGGCGAACGCCGTGGCCATGGAGATCAGCCCCCAAGTGATCATGATCCGCGCTATCCACACCCGAGCGCCGAAGCGCTGCATCAGCAGGTTGCTGGGGATCTCGAACATGAAATAGCCGAAGAAGAACAGGCCGGCCGCCCAACCGAACATCGTCGCGGTCAGGCCCAGGTCCTGGTTCATGCTGATGGCGGCGAAGCCGACGTTCGTGCGATCGAGGTAGCTGATCACGTAGCAGATGAAGATGAACGGCACCAGGCGCCACAGCACGCGGCGCATCAGGCGTTCGCCCTCGGCGTCGCTGAGCGGCGCCTGGGCAGCGGGGGTTTCTTGGGTCATATCGTCACTCTTTTGTATTTATTGTGTGCGCTGACAGGCGCGGCTTCAGCTGTGGGAAAACATCGTTAGCCCCGGCGCGCTGGTGCGAACCTGCAGGATGCTGCCGGTCTCGGATTCGGTGATGAACAAGGTTTGCCCGTCGTCGCCACCAAAGGCCAGGTTGGTGTTGCTGATACCGGCGCAGGAGACAATGCGTTGCAGCGGCTCGGCGACCTTCGACAGCTTCCACACCGAGCCGAAGCCGGTGTGGGCGATGTACAGGTTGCTCTGCGCATCCAGTGCCAGGCCGTCCGGCCCGCCCAGGCCGCCGTGCAGTTGGGCGAACACGCCAACCTTGCCGATGATCGAGCCGTTGCCCAGCGGGATGCGCCAGATCTGCTGGGCGCGCGTCACCGCCACCAGCAGGTGATTGAGGTGGGGGTCGTAGACGATGCCGTTGGGGCTGGGAATGGTGCCCAGCAGGCAGCTCAGGTTGCCGTTGGCGTCGAGCTTGTAGACCCGCCCCGTAGCGTCCTGCAGGCCGGTCTGGCCTTGGTCGGTGAAGTACAGGTCACCGTTCGGCGCAAACACCAGGTCATTGACGCCTTTGAAACCTTCGGAACCGGCCGAGTCCAGCAGCACCTCGATGGCGCCGGTCTGAGGGTCGAGCAGCAAGATCCCGCGCTTGTAGTCGGTAATGAAGATGCGCCCGTCCTGGTGAATCTTCAGGCCGTTGGGCCAGCCATCGTACTGACAGACCAGTTCCCATTCGCCCTGGGGCGAGATGCGGAAGATCCGCCCGTTGGGTATGTCGGTCACGTACAGGCGCCCCTGGCGATCGAACGCTGGCCCCTCAAGGAACGAATCGATTGCCCGGCCCTGCCGATTGGCGTTGGCCCAGGCCGTTGGGCGCGGGTCGCGGAAACGGTCGGGCAGGCGCGTGAAGACGGTGGTTTCGACGGTGGGTGGGGCAGCAAAAAAACTCATGATGGCTCCTGGCGGCAAGGGGCGCGTGAGCGTCCAGGTCACTAGTGTTTGTTTTGTATAATGAAATGAAATTGCAAAATAGCCCATTGCGTGACGAAAGACGATCAATTTCGTCGCCTTATTTCTGGATGTTGACGAGGGTAAGGATTTTGTGAGTTCCTATAAAGGAAATGGCGTTCCAAAATATCAGCGCCTGGAGTTTAGGCAGGGCTGATTCGGCGTTAATTCCAATAACAAGAAAACCGGCGCTCGGGTTCGGGTGCCCAGGGAGCTTTCGTCTTGAAATCCTTACCTTCCTTCTGTGGTCTTGCACTTGCCGCCAGTGGCGGCCTCATGGTGCTGCCTGCGCAAGCGGATTTTCTTTCCGGCAGCCATGCCAACCTGGCAATGCGCAACTTCTACTTCAGCAGTGATAACCGCGACGGTGCCGCCAAGCCCTCGAAGACCGAGGAATGGGCGCAGGGCTTCCTGCTCGATCTGCGTTCGGGTTACACCAGCGGAGTGATCGGTGTCGGGGTGGATGCCACCGCCATGCTGGGCGTCACCCTGGACAGCGGCCGTGGCCGGCACGCGGGCAGCACGATGATTCCCTCCGATGGCGAGCGTGCGGTGGATCAGTGGGGCAGTGCGGGCGCGACCCTGAAGCTGAAAGCGAGCAAGAGCGAGCTGCGGGCCGGCCAGTTGATGCCAAAGATGCCCGTATTGGTGGCCTCCGATGGTCGGCTGCTACCACAGTCTTTCCAGGGCGTGCAGCTGCAATCAAAGGAGTTCGACGACCTGATGCTGATCGGCGGCGCTCTGGACCGCGCCCGGGGTCGGGCTTCCACCGACCTGACCGGCATGGCCGTAAGTGGCGGCACCCAGGAAAGTGACCGTTTCTACTTTGCCGGTGCCGATTACCGTGCCACCGATGCGCTCCTGCTGCAGTACTACGTCGGTCAGTTGCAGGACTATTACCAGCAGCATTTCGCTGGCCTCAATCACACCCTGGCACTGACTGACGACAGCTCGCTGACAACCGACCTGCGCTACTTCCGCACCCGCTCGGACGGCGCCAACGGCAGCGCTTCGGGGCGCGCGCAGGGTTATACGGTAGGCGGCTATACCGCCGATGGAGACGGCGAGATCGACAGCGAACTGTGGAGCGCGGCGTTCACCTACCGCCTGGGCGGTCACTCGCTCATGCTGGGCTATCAGAGCGTTTCCGACGACAGCAACTTCGTGCAGATCAACCAGGGGTCGATCGACAAGGGTGCCGGTGGCAGCAGCCTGTACCTGTGGACCGACAAGATGCTGCTGAGCTTCACCCGTGCTGGCGAGCGCACCGGCTTTGCGCAGTATGGCTACGATTTCGCGGCTTTGGGTGTGCCTGGCCTCAAGGCCTCGGTGATGTACCTCAACGGTGATCACATCCAGACCGCGGGCGGTGCCGAGCAGTCGGAGTGGGAGCGAGACTTCTCCCTGGACTACGTCATCCAGAGCGGTACCTTCAAGGGGCTGGGCGTGGCTTGGCGCAATGGCATGTCCCGCAGCGAAGCGGCCCGCAATGGCGATCAGAATCGCGTGATCGTCAACTATACCGTGGCGTTGTTCTGAGCCAGCAGCAGGAGGATTGGAGGGCAATGAGCATGGCCCGGCGTTCAGGTGTGGGGCCATCTGGCCGGTGGGCGCGGTGAGCGGCCGGCTGGTCTTCTGTTCAGGCTACTTAACCGTCAACGATGATGGTGCCGCATCGGCTCTTGCTGGCATGATGGCGGTTGCCAGGGCATTGGCAGATAATGATTTTTCTGGGCCCTGACAAAGACTTGGGCAATTCAAAGGTGAGGATCTACTGATGGTTAATGTTCGGCCGCGTCCTGCGGTGAATGGCGTGGCTTCGGCTGATCGCGTGCTGACAGTGCTCTCTGCGTTCCAGGTGGGAGACACGTCTTTGACCCTTGTGGAGCTTGTCGAGCGTACCGGACTGATCAAAAGTACCATCATGCGTTTGATGGTCTCGCTGGAAAATCATGGTTTCGTCAATCGCATGGCAGATGGGCGCTACCAGCTGGCCAGCGAGGTCATGCGGCTTAATGCGGTGTATGAGGAAGGCATCGATCTGGAGCGTCACGTGATGCCCAGGCTGCATCTGTTGGCAGAGCGTACTGGCGAGACCGCCTCGTTCTACGTGCGTCACGGCGCTTACCGGATGTGCCAGTATCGAGTGAACTCACCTCATCGACTGCGGATGCACGTTCAGCCCGGCGACATGCGACCGATGGACGACGCTGCTGGCGCCCAGGCTTTGCGTACGCCGTTCGCGAACGGTATCGCCATGCAACGGCCGTTTTTCTCCATGGGGGCCACAGACCCGCATGCTGCATCAGTAGCCTTTCCCGTATACGGCGCTGGCGACGAGTTGGTCGGTGCGCTGGTGCTTTCCGGCCCTTCCAGCAGGCTCACCCCGGAATGTGCCGATGCCTTCAACGACATCTTCTTCGACGCTACTCGCGATCTGATGCGCAGCCTTGGCTGCAAGGCCGCGGATGGCAACGTCACGACCGCTGGATGAGGGAGATTGTGTGCCTCGTTCAGCAGTTGGAGGCGCACTCCATGAGCCAGTCAATCAATACCTGTAACCTTTTCGGCATCGGGTCGTGATGCGGATAGACCAGGAAGTAACCGTAGCTGGACGCATCCACAAAGTCGCCGAACGGCAGAACCAGCTCACCTCGCGCAATACGCTCTCTGACCAGTTGTTCCCGGCCAATGGCAATGCCGGCGTGATTCAGCGCAGCGAGCGTGCAAAGGTCTGAACGATCAAATGTGAGGAATCGGCGTGGGAGTTCAATGCCGGCACCTTTACTGCTGGCCCAGAGCTGCCATTCTGCATCGAATGCGGCGTTGTCCCAGGCCGCAACGTCATGCAATGCGGTGCACTGATCCACCTGGTGCGGGTCACCTGCCAATGCATGGGTTTCTGCATAATGGGGAGAGCACACCGGGGCGATCCGCTCATTCATCAAGTGGATGCTCTGCAACCCGGGATGGTGGCCATCCGAGTAGCAGAGGACCAGGTCGATCTTGCGTGTGCGGTAGTCGATGCTCTCGTTACCGACCCTGATATCCAGCTGGATATCAGGGTAGCGGGCGGTGAACTGAGCCAGCCGCGGCACCAGCCAGCACTGTGCTACGGATGGGCGTACATACAAGGTCAGTTGGCCGGCGACCTCGGCGTGGGCGCGCTCCTGCACGGCCTCGCCGAGTTCGTCCATGGTCCGCTGCATCACGGTGAACAGGCGCTCGCCGTCTTCGGTGAGGCTGACCTTGCGCGGCATGCGGTGAAACAGCTTGAACCCCAGCTCATCTTCCAGACGGTTGATGCGATGGCTCACGGCACTGGCCGTCAGGCACAGCTCATCGGCTGCGCGAGAGAAGCTCAGGTGCCGTGCGGCCACCAGGAAAACATGCAGGCTGCCCAGGTGCGAGCCGTTGAGTTTCACGGTGGTACCGCTGCCAGGTCTGTTCATTGACCAATCCTTCTGCGCAGTGCATCGACTGCTGTTACATCGTAGCCTGCAGGCTTCGTCCTTTCGCCAGGTAAGCGTTGAACTCATCGTCCGGCACCATGCTGCCACCCGTTCCCCAGACAAGGTGGGTAGTCTGCTGCAGCTGGGCCGGGGAGAGGCCCAGGCGAGCCAGATAGTCACTCGCCTGCAGCACCCGAACCATGCCGGGTACGCCGGCCAGCGCAGAGGGTTCCAGCTTGACCTTGTCCTGTTCGAAGGCAATCACCATCAGACGGTACAATTCTTCGTCGGTCACCGTGTAGTAGCCATCGATCAGCCGCTGCATGGCTTTGCCGACGAACCCGGACGGTCGCCCGACCGCCAGGCCGTCGGCGGCGGTGATGTTGTCGATGCCGAAGTCTTGCACGCTGGTTTCATCGTGCAGGCCGGTGTACACCCCCAGCAGCATGCAGGGTGAGTGGGTGGGCTCGGCGAAAACGCAGTGCACGGCATCGCCGAATACCAGCTTCAAGCCGAAGGCGACGCCGCCAGGGCCGCCGCCAACACCGCAGGGCAGGTAGACGAACAGTGGGTGATCGGCGTCCACCTTGATGCCGGCCTGGTCGAATTGCCGAGCCAGGCGCTCGGCGGCTACGGCATAGCCCAGAAAGAGTTGTGGGGAGTTCTCGTCGTCAACGAAATAGCAGCTGGGATCGGACGCTGCCTGCTGGCGGCCCTGTTCGACGGCAACGCTGTAGTCCGAGGCGTGTTCAATGACCGTTACACCGTTGGCGCGCAGCTTGTCTTTTTTCCACTGCCTGGCGTCGGATGACATGTGCACGCTCACCTGGAAGCCCAGCTTCGCGCTCATGATGCCGATCGACAAGCCCAGGTTACCGGTCGACCCCACGGCGATCTTGTACTGGCTGAAGAACGCCCGCGCCTGCTCGCTGGCCAATACGGCATAGTCATCGGAGGGTGTGATCAGGCCGGCGGCCAAGGCCAGGTCCTCAGCGTGCTTGAGCACTTCATGAATGCCGCCCCGGGCCTTGATGGAGCCTGAAATGGGCAGGTCACAGTCGGCTTTCAGCCACAGGCTACCCACATGCTGCAGTGATCCTTCTTCGATCAGCTGCTGGCGAAGCTGCGGCAGTGGGGCGATGTGCGACTCGATAACCCCACCGGTAGCGGCCGTTTCGGGGAACACAGTGGCGAGGTAGGGCGCGAACCTCTGCAGCCGCTCGCTCGTGGCTTGCACATCAGCAGCGGTCAGGCCCACGTCGTTCAACGCCTCTGACGCTTTGGCAATACCAGGGTTGAACCAGCTGGTTTCTTTCAGGGCGACCAGTTCGGCAATGATCGGGTGGCTTTGTTGCCAGGCTTGCAAGGTTTTTCCGTGAATCATGATTTCACCTGTAGCGCAGTCTTTGCACAGTAGATCAGACAATTTTCGAAAGCAGCAGGGTCAGGCACAGGGCAATCACCGAGGCCAGCACGGTCGCTGCGGTAAATTTCTTCAGCGCATCGCTCAGCGACAGGCCGAGGTATTCCTTCACTACCCAGAACGCCGAGTCGGTAATGTGCGTCCAGCCAATGGCCCCGGCACCGATGGCGATCACCAGGATTTCCCGGTTGTATTCGGGGTGTTGGCCAAGCATCGGCAGCACCATGCCGGCCGCGCTGATCATGGCCACCGTGGCCGAACCGACCGCAAAGTGCATGATCCCGGCGATCAGCCAGGCGAGTATGATCGGGTTGAGCTGCGTCTGGTTGAGCACGTCAGCCAGTGCCTTGCCGATGCCGCTGCCCACCAGCATGTCGTTGAAGGCGCCACCGGCACCGATGATCAGCAGAATGCCGGCCAGGGGAGGGAAGCAGCGCTGAGTCAGGCTGAGCAACTGCGCCATGTCCAGGCCGCGACGTAGGCCCAGCGCCCAGTAGGCGAACACCACCGACAGCGCCAGGGCGATCAGCGGATTGCCAATAAAGGCCACCCATTCGTACAGCGAGGTGCCTTTGGCCAGCACGGTGACGGCCAGGGTCTTGCCGACCATGAGCAGCAGCGGCAGCAGCACCGTGGCGAGCGTGATGCCAAAGGCCGGCAGCGGTTGGTCGTCGGCCTGGGCCTCGCTGCGTGCGGCAAGGAACGCCTGTTGTGCTGGCGTCGCGCCGCGCTTGCAGGCAAAGCGTACCCAGATCGGGCCGGCGAGGATGGCGGTGGGCAGACCCACGATCAGGCCGTAGAGGATGACCGTGCCGATATCGGCATTGAGCATGCCGGTAATTGCCGTGGCCGCCGGGTGCGGTGGCAGGATGCAGTGCACCACCATCAGCGAGGTGGCCAGCGGCACGCCGAGGTACAGCATGCTGATGCGGGTTTGCCGGGCGACCACGTAGATCAGCGGAATCAGCAACACGAAGCCGACTTCGAAGAACACCGGGATGCCGGCGATGAAGCCCACCAGCATCATTGCCCATGACGCGTTGTGTTCGCCCAGCAGGTTCAGCAGCGTGGTGGCGATGCGTTTCGCCCCGCCCGATTCTTCCAGCAGTTTGCCGAGGATGCTGCCCAGGCCGATGATACCGGCGAGAAAGCCGAGTGTGCTGCCCATGCCCTTTTCGAAAGCAGCAACCATGGCCGTAGGCGGCATGCCGGTGCCGATGCCTACCACCAGGCTTGCAGCCAGCAGGGCGAGGAAGGGGTGGACCTTGAGCTTGCTGATCATCACCACGATCAGGAGTATCGCGGTGCCCAGGACGATTAACGAGAACGTTGGAGTCATCTTGTAGTTATCTCTGTCGCTGATCGCTTCCGTGCGAGCTTCTTGTTGGTTTCCAACCATTAGATTTCAGCGATTTGATCGACTCAAACGATCACTTCTCAAGGCACAGGTGAACTCATGTCACCCATGGCATCGAGTTGGTATTCAGGAGGTAGTGGTTAGGGGGCGGACCAGGTCACGTACCTTCTCCCTTTATTCAGTTATTGTTCGTGGAATCTGCCAATACAGAGTTGAAGATCGTGACCGATACCCCTCGAACTGACCGAAATCCTTGGGCAGTTTTCTTGATCTTTCTGGGGACTGACCTCCTTTGGCGGTCCAATCGCTCACCTGGGGTACTTGCGAGACGAATTCGTGGTGCGCCGGAAGTGGTTGAGCGAGCGTAGTTATGCGGATCTTGTTGCGCTTTGCCAGTTTTTAGCAGGCCCTGCCAGTAGTCAGGCTGGCATCGCGCTGGGCCTTTGCCGCTCAGGCTACAGTGGTGCTCTAGCCGCTTGGATGGGGTTCACGTTACCCTCGGCGATTGTCCTGACACTCTTCGCGCTGAGCATCTCCAGCCATGGCGATGTCATGCCTCCAGGTGCGCTGCACGGATTGAAGGTAGTAGCAGTGGCACTGACCGCACGATGTTCTGGAGTTTGCCCCCATGGCTGGTGGTATTGGGCACTGGCGGCCTGGGCTGGCTGTTTGGCCTTATACCGTGACGCGGGCTTGGCATTTTCATGTCATCGATCGCAGCCACATCGCCCCGAGAATAGTGAGGTAGCCTCAGGGGGCCTTGTGTTCACTTTCACCGCCGCCCTGTTCGAGCGCCTTCAATGCAGGCATGTCGAGAATTTCCACCAGTCTGCCATGCAGGTTGAGGATACCCAGTGCGCGCAGGCGGGCGACGGATCGGCACACGGTTTCCAGGCGCAACCCCAGGTACGAGGCCATGTCTTCGCGTGACATGCGCAACAGGAAGCCATGAGCAGAGTAGCCGCGACTGACGAAGCGCCTGGATAGCCCCACCAGAAAACTGGCCAGACGCTGTTCGGCGGTCAGGTTGCACAGCATCAGCACGCGTTCATGTTCACGTACGATCTCGCGGCTCATCATGCGGTTCAGGCTTTGTTGCAAGATGGGAAAGTCGCGCGCCAGGGCTTGCAGGCGGCGATACGGTACGGGGCAGACTTCGCTGTCTTCCAAGGCTATGGCGTCGCAGACATGGTGTTCGGTGGCTATGGCATCGAGGCCTAGCACATCGCCCGGCATCCAGAAATTGATCACCACGCCTTGCCCCTCGGCGGTGTTCAGGTTGGTCTTGAAACTGCCACAACGCACGGCATAGAGGGTGGTCAGTGGATCGTTGGCATTGAACAGTGCGGTGCCCTTGCGAATGCGCATACGTGGGCCTATCAACGCGCCCAGGCAGCTTTCATCGTGGACGGGCAGGCCGGTGGGCAGGCACAAGCCATTGACACGGCAGTGACTGCAGAGGGTTGCCAGCGGTTTGAGGTGCACAAGTTTTGCCGTACGCGACAAGTCAGGCTGGTCGAGCAGCGTGACCTTCAATTGGCCGGACATCTTCAGGCCTCCTTCACGCATCGGCGATCGGTTTGGGCCGGTAAGACGGCGATGGCATTGCGCGCGTCGGCGACGCCAGTTCGGGGCGACCAGTCAGCCAGCATGTCAAGCGAGTGGGGCGCGTTCAGGCGGGTTGTGAGCCGCTCGGCAAACTGCTCGGCTTCGGCAGCTGTATTGAAACTCACCCGCCAGTCATCCATGCGGACCCACCAGCGATCCTGCTCGCTATTTTTCTCAATGAAGACGTTCATCAGAGCCTCCACAGCATGTAAGAGCGAGCATTGCACGATGAAGGCGTCCCTGCCGTCAGCGGGGTGATGCTCAGGGCGTGATCGCCACTTTCATCACACCATCGCGTTGGTGGGTGAACAACTGGGGTGGTAATGCGGACCAACGCATCCAGCACGATACGATTCTTGTCGACGAATACCGCTGCTTTCATGAGCGCCATGGCACGCCTCCAGAGCACGTAATTGTTGTTGATATGGGCTTAGGGTGCGCTGGCAAAGTCTGCAGGCATTGATCGGCATCAAGTTCCTGCGCCATCGACGATGCCGTTTGTCGGCAGTGACCTGCAGTTGATAAACATCAAATTCGCAAGACATGGGTGGCAGAAGCTATGGCAACGTATCGCTATTGCAGAGGTGTGCCATGGAAACTGTGCAAAGACTGCTGATGATCGCATCCCCCCTGATGCGTCGAACCCCGGTCTATGACCGTGCCGCGGCGCTGGCCAAGGCCAAGGGAATGGCGCTGCACATCGTGGCTTTCGACTATCTGGAAGGGCTTGCCACGGCGGGCCTGGTGAATGATCAGGCGCTGTCGGTCATGCGCGAGGGTTATGTGCAGCAACACCGTGAATGGCTGGAAAGCCAGGCGCTGCCGATGCGGCGCAATGGCGTCACGGTCACTACCGAAGTGGTGTGGGTGCAGCAGCCCTTGAATGAGATCCTGGTGCACCTGCGCGAGCAGCCGTTCGCCATGCTGATCAAGGAATTCGAGCATGAACCTTGGTGGATGCGAGCCATGTTTACTTCGCTCGATATCCAGCTGCTGCGCGAAACGCGAATCCCCTTGCACCTGGTGCACAAGGCCAGCCATGCGTTGCCACGTCGAATCCTTGCGGCCGTGGACCTGTCCCGGCCTGAAGATCAATTTGAAGGTTTCAACGACCGGATCATCAGCGAAGCGCTGAAACTGGCATTGCAATGCAATGCCCAGATCGAATTGTTATATGCCTATGATCTGGGTTCCATGTACCTGGACGCGGGCGGTAGCCGGGAACATTCGTTCCTGTTCGATTCGAACCTCGCCCAGACCCTGCACGAAGCCCAGAGCGACGCCTTCCAGCTGCTTGCCGAGCGAAACGGGATAGCCGTGGAGCACCGTCACATGCGTATAGGCGATCCGGCCAAGGTTCTGGCAGTGTTCATGGATAACAATGACATCGATGTGCTGGTCATGGGCAGTTATCACCACCACGACATCGGCTGGTTCATCGGCAGCACGGCGGAGCGGGTATTGCATCGTTTGTCCAACAGCGTGCTGGTGATTGCTCCGGAGCACTCCCAGGGCTAGGCACAAGGCCCGCAAGGGTCTTGTCCTTTCAAGGCAGCAGGTCAAGTTCGTGCAGGATCTCGCTGACGTCCCCGCCCAGGTAGCGTGCGGTAAAGCCCAGTGCCTTGGTCAGCCGGTGCATGGCGTAGTTGTTCGCCAAGTCCCGGGAGACCATGCACTGGTAGCCATTGCGTCGTGCTGCCACGATCAGGTGCTGCAGCAGGCGCCTGCCCAGGCCTTTGCGCTGCCAGTCCTCGCTCACCGCCACCGCACATTCGCAGCTCAGGCTGCCCGCTATGCTGGCATAGCGGCTGACACCGACCTGTTGCAGCTTGCCGTCCACATGGGCCAGCGCGACATAGGCCATGCGCTGGTGCTGATCGACCGGCATCCACTGCGGGTCGAGGCTGGGCATTGCGCCGCTGAGCCCGGCGATGAAGCGAAAGCGCCTGGTCTCGTAGGCGATCGTGCTCAAAAAGCGCTTGTCCCGTTCGTGGTCTTCCTCGCGCAGCGGGCGGATCAGCACGGCTGAACCGTCGTCTAGCGTTTCGACCCAGTGCTCACAAGCTTGCGCCTGTTCAATTTGCTGCCCGTTCATGGTGCCTCCCGGTGACCTGACCTGTACCTGGTGCAGCCGTTGTAACGCGGCCAACCCGTTCAGTTCTGACAATGGTCAAGTTCAGGGCGGATGGCCGTTTTTTCTGATCTGCATCAAGCGCCATTTAAGCGGTGCGCGGAATATCGCCTGCATCACACCCCAGTAGCGCAAGCCCGGAGGTTCATCATGGGTCAATACCGACAACTGCTGGTGCTGCTCACCGAGATCGATGCGCATTCAGCGGCGCTGCGCAGGGCCCTGGCCCTGGGGCATGTCAGCGGCGCCAGCGTGCATTTGCTGGGGCTGTTCGAACCGAGCGACGAGCACCTGTTGCGCGAGGAGCGGCTCAATGAAGCCGACATCAAGCGCCAATACGAACACTATCGGGCAGGGCTGATAGCCTTGATCGAGCGGCATCGCGGCAGTGGCGTCTCGCTGACAGTCGACACCCTGGCTGCAGACGACATCCGCAGCATGGCCATCGACTACATCAGCGAACTGCAGCCCGACATGGTCATCAAGGACAGCGAAACCGCCTCGGCTCTGGCGCGGCTGTTCAGTACGCCGATGGACTGTGCCTTGATGCGGGGGTTCAAGGGCATCACGCAGTTTGTGCCGAGATCCGCCGTCACGCTGCCCAGGCGCGTCCTGGTGGCCGTGGATACAGCGTTCAGCGAAACACCCGCTGTGCAGGAGCACTTCAATCGTGGGCTCATCCGCGCCGCCCAGGCACTGGCCCTGCAGTGTGATGCGCCGTTGCACCTGTTGTCGGCTTACAACCTGGCTGGCGTGTTCGCCGCGGACATGAATGTGACCCAGGCCTGGATCGACGAGATGCGCGAAGCGCTTCAGGAGCCATTCGACGCCTTGGCCGACGCCGAGGGCGTCGCGCCCGAGCGTCGGCACTTCATGGAAGGCGGCCCGGTACAGGTGATCCGCGAACAGGTGGCCGCACTGGATATCGATGCGCTGGTGATGGGCGTCGTGCAGCCCAAAGGGCTGGACAAGCTGCTGGGCGATACCACCGAGCGAATTGTCAGCCACCCGCCCTGCAGCGTCCTCGCAGTGCACCCTGACGTGGCCGAAACCTGGGAGCCATAGCCATGCAACTGACCTTTCTTGGCGGTACAGGCACCGTGACCGGCAGTAAATTCCTGTTGACCCGCGACAGCACCCGGGTGCTGGTCGACTGCGGGTTGTTCCAGGGCTTCAAGCAACTGCGCCTGCGCAACTGGGAGCCGCTGCCACCGGCCCTGCGCGCCCTGGATGCAGTGGTGCTGACCCACGCCCATCTCGACCACAGCGGTTATCTGCCGGTGCTGGCGCGGGAGGGGTACAGCGGGCCGATCTACGCCACACCGGCTACCTGTGCCCTGGCAGAGATCTTGCTGTTGGACAGTGCACGTTTGCAGGAGGAACAGGCCGAGCATGCCAACCGCCACGGCTACTCCAAGCACACGCCAGCGCGCCCGCTATATACCGAGCAGGATGCGAAACGGGCCCTGGCACTGTTGCACCCTGTGGAGTTGCATCAGCCGTTGCCGATTGCCGAAGGAATGGAGCTGCTGATGCGTACCGCCGGGCATATTCTGGGCGCGGCAACGGTGCAGATCAGTGCCGAAGGTCAGACCGTGCTGTTCTCGGGTGATCTGGGCCGCCCTCAGGACCCGATCATGCGTGCACCTGAACTGGTCAGGACGGCGGACGTACTGCTGGTCGAGTCGACTTACGGTGATCGCCAGCACCCTGACGAGTCGACCGCCCAGTATTTGGCCAAGGTCATCAATGAAACACTGCTGCGCCATGGCATCACCCTGGTGCCATCGTTCGCCGTCGGCCGCGCCCAGCTGTTGATGTACTACCTGTATACGCTCAAGCGCGACCGGCTGATTCCGGATATCCCGGTCTACCTGAACAGCCCGATGGCCACCGACGCCACCGCACTTTACCAGCAGTTCCGCGGCGAACATCGGCTGTCGGAAGTCGAGTGCGCGGCGATGTGCCAAGGCACGCATATCGTACGAACGGTCGATGAGTCCAGGCATCTGGACCAGCTGCGCGAACCTGCGGTGATCATTGCCGCCAGTGGCATGGCCACGGGTGGCCGGGTGCTGCACCACCTCAAGGCGCTGGCCCCCAACCCACGCAACAGCATCCTGTTTTCCGGCTTTCAGGCCGGCGGCACGCGGGGTGCCGATATCGTCGCCGGTGCCCGCAGCGTGCGCTTGCAGGGTGAAGACGTGCCTATTAGGGCGCAGGTGCACGCCATGGAGAGTCTCTCCGCGCATGCCGACGCCGACGAAATCATGGAGTGGTTGCGTGGGTTTACCCGGCCGCCACGGCAGACCTACGTCATTCATGGCGAGCCGCACGCTGCCGACACCTTGCGACGGCGCATCAGCCTCGAGCTCGGCTGGCAGGTTTGCGTGCCGGACTATCAGGAAACCGTCGCAATCGACCCTGTGCGCTAACCGGGCGCGGGAGGTGAGTCATGAGTACGCAAGCAAGGGCGAAACTGCGAGCCTGGATGCACAGGCCCAAGGGTAGCCTGGGGTTGATCGTGGCCATTGTCGCCTTACTCGTCGCGGCGTCCGTCTATCGCGTCTTGAGCCCGAGCTGGCGCATGCCCATGCGCGATCCGGCAGTGCTCCTGAACCTGCTGGCGTTGAGCGTCGCGCTGGGATGGGCAGTGCAGCGGGGCGTGAAACGCACGGTCGGCAAGGCCATTTTCAATGGCCAGGAGACGGGTTGGCAGGCCAGGCTGGCGTTGCTCCGTTCAATTACCCGCGAATCGAACAGGTTGATGAGCGTGTTGCTGCTCCTGCTCGTGCTCGGTGCTGGTACCGTGTGGCTGGCGGGGCGCTCCGTGGCGCAGATCGTGGAAAATTGCACGGCCAACCTGCAGGTCCAGGTGGGCGTGCCGGAGGATGAGAAGCTCGCTGCGCTGGTCGGCAAACCCGTATGCACCTGCCTGGCACAGACCTTTCTGGAGCGTAATGGGGTGATCCGCCTGGCCCTGTTCGAAACGCCCCTGCAGGAGGTGAGTGGCCTGAAGGCGTTGACCCCCGCTGATGAGCAGCGCTGCCTCGCGCAGTTCGACCTGCTGCCCGAGTAAGAGCGTGCAGTCACACCTTGAAGCCATCACCGGCCCCCATCGAAAGCTGAAATGCGTCAAGGTGCGGCGGCCCAGGGTCAGATCAGTGAGAGCCGGTGGATGACCTGGCTGGGATCATCCGGGTCAATAACGGTGGTGAACCCCGCCGCCTTGGCCAGGTCGCGCATCGCCTGGTTGGCTGCTGCGTCGATCGAATACATCTGCCGCAAGCCCTTGGCCCGGGCATGGTCGATCAGGTGCTTGAGCAGCAGGCGACCCAGGCCATGGTGCTGCCAGCTGTCCATGACGGTAACGGCGCATTCGCACTCGTCCTTGCCGCTACCGCTGGCGTAGCGGGAAATGCCCACTTCCTGCAACTCGCCATCCACGTGGGCGAGGGCGACGTAGGCCGCCTGGCGATCCTGGTCGACTTTCATCAACTGATCGAGCATGGCCTCTCCGGGCTCCCGGAGCTGGCACAGGAAGCGGAAATGCCGCGACTCGGGCGACAGCCGTTCGATGAAGGCTTTTTCGCGTTGTCGGTCTTTGGCTTGCAAGGGCCTGATCAATACGTGAACGCCATTCTCAAGGGCTTCGATCCAGTGTTCACCCGAAGGCTTGGGAAACGAAGGCGTTGTGTGTACTCGGGAAGTCTCGGCGGGTGTCATGGCAATGTCCTCTGTGTCGAATGAACAAGGAAGTCCAGTTTCGGCAACGAGCCCTGCGCTGACTTGACCGTTGTCAATTGCTTCACTCGTGCGTCCTACCCTTGGTCGGTCTTGCGGCCAACTTTTAGTGGAACCGCTAACTTGAGTAGATGCCCGCCTGCAAAAAGCGGAGGCATCGCCATGTCAGGCTCTGCGGATATGGGGGCAAGGCCCCATGTGAAGTGTCTTGCGTGCTCGTTGAGCCGGCTTTGCCTGCCCGCCAGCCTCAGTGCCGACGAAGTGGACAAGCTGGAGCAAATCGTCCGCCGTAACCGCCCGTTGAAAAGGGGTGAGTACCTGTTCAAGGCCAATGAGCCCATGGAGCACGTGTTTGCCCTGCGCTCCGGGGCGATCAAGAATTTTCTGCTCGATGCCGAGGGCAACGAGCGGGTGAGCGGTTTCATCCTGCCGGGGGACATGCTGGGGCTGGACGCTATTGGTGCCAGTCATTACCGAAGCTTTGCGATGGCCCTGGAAGTCTCGCTGGTCTGCTCCATCAGGCTGGACCAGTTGGTGGACCTGTCCGGCCAGATTCCGGGGTTGCGCTATCAGTTGCTGCACATGCTCAGCCTGGGGATCCAGGGCAAGGACGAGCACCTGCGCTGCTGCCACGGGCGTGCCGAGCAGCGGCTGGCGATCTTCCTGTTGGGCATGTCGGCGCGTTACCAGGCGCGAGGGTTGCGGGCAGATGTGTTCAACCTGCCCATGTCCCGTGGTGATATCGCCAACTACCTGGACCTCACGCTGGAAACGGTCAGCCGGCTGTTCAGCCGCTTCGTCCATTCAGGTTTCCTGCAATGCGCCGGGCGTGAGGTCAGGCTCATCGACATGCAAGGCCTAATCAACCTGACCCGCCTGGAGGAGCCCACTTGAGTGCGGCAAGCACCCGGTCATAGCGTTGCACAGGCCAGCTTTCGGAGGGTGCAACCCCGATCGGGCGTGGCACATGATCCGTGCGTATCCAGATACGCTGCGGGGCTACGCCTGCTTGCCAGCACAACCGGGCCACCTGGCGCGCCACCTGTGGCGGTGCGCAACAGTACACCGTGTCCGGGCGGAAAGTTGTCAGCAAGTGCCTGGTTTGCAGCCAGCCGCTGTAGTCACGCGGCAATGGTGGCAGCGCCGACAGCCAGGTTCGACAATCGTCTGGCAGCAGTTCGGCCGCAATGCCGTCATGTGACAGCTTCAACTGTACCCAGGGTAGCCAGCAGCCAATCTCATCCAGCGCGCCCAGCAAGGGCAGCAGGCCATCGGCGCGACTGATGGCCAACAACTTCGCACTTTGCAGCGGAAGTGGCCAGGCACTGCCAAGCGGCCCGGAATAGTCGAACCGGTCCCCTGCGTGGCCCAAGGGCTGTGCATGGTGGGTACTGACAATGAATTGCCCGGCCACGCCAGGCAGGCTCACGTAGCTGCATGGCCAGCACTCGGTACGCTGGCTGAGTACGCAGTACTGGCCAGCCATTGCCTCGCTGCATGGCTGGCCGCAAAGGGCCAGGCGCAGGAATTGCTGGGTGCCCGGGCCCGGTAACGTTTGCAGCAAGCGGACGCTGGCACTGCCATCCCGGTTCATGGCTGCCTCGCAGGGTAACTATGTCTTGCTGATAACAGCCTAGGCCGTGGCCAGTCCGGCATTTTGATCAGGATCAAACCGGCTGGCGAAATGGGCCGCCACGCTGTTGATAAAGGTCAAACGGGGCTGCCCCTCGTCGCCACCCATGTCGGCGACCTGATACATGAATGATCACCACCAGTACCACCACCTGCATGTTGATCAGTGTCACAGAGAGCATGGCGGGTACCCTGGCCAGGATTGACGGTTCACTTCGTGGCATCGAGCAACACATAGGTGGCGGGCTCATTGGCCTGTGGTTGCAACGCCGGGAATTCTTCCGGGGTGATGGTCTCTTTGGCCAGCAACAGACGCGCGCCTGCATCCAGGTCGTTGCGGCGCTGCTCCAGCAAAGCCCCGGCGCGGCCATAGGCCTCTTCGAGCAAGCCACGGACAGCGAGGTCGATCTCGCGCGCGGTTTGCTCGGAGTAGTCCTTGCGCTCCTGGCGCAACACCGAGTCGCCCAGATAACCGGCTTGCTGGTGCTCAAGAACCGCTTGGCCCAGCACCGGGCTCATGCCGAAGCGGGTGACTAGCTGGCGGGCGATGTCGGTGGCGCGCCCGAGGTCGTCGGCGGCACCCGTGGAGACCTGGCCGAACACAAGATGTTCGGCGGCGCGCCCGGCCATTAGCACGACAAGGCGGTCGCGCAGCATCTGCGTGCTGATCAGGTAGCGGTCATCGGTTGGTCGTTGCAGGGTGTAGCCCAATGAGCCCGCGGCGCGGGGAATGATCGACACCTTGTGCACAGGGTCCATTGCCGGCAGGCTGCTGGCGGCCAGGGCATGACCCATTTCGTGGTACGCCACCACCTGGCGCTCGTCGCTGCGCAACACGCTGCCTTTGCGCTCGACACCCGCCACCAGGCGCTCGACCGCAGCGGTGAAATCCTGCAACTCGACCCACTGGCTGGAGCGCCGGGTAGCGACGATGGCCGCCTCGTTGACCAGGTTGGCCAGGTCGGCGCCCGTCAGGCCCGGGGTAATCTCGGCAATCCGCTCGCAGTCCAGGTCGTTCTTGTAAATGATCTTGTGCAGGTGGACTTTCAGGATCGCCAGGCGGCCCTTGCGGTCGGGCCGGTCGATGAGAATCTGCCGGTCGAAGCGCCCGGCACGCAGCAGCGCCGGGTCCAGGACTTCCGGGCGATTGGTCGCTGCCAGCAGCACCACGCCTTCACGCGGGTCGAAGCCGTCGAGTTCGGCCAGCAACTGATTGAGGGTTTGTTCCTTCTCGTCATTGCCGCCAAAGCTGCCGACGCCGCGCATCTTGCCCAGGGCATCCAGTTCGTCGATGAAAATGATGCAAGGCGCGGCCTGGCGTGCCTGGTTGAAGAGGTCACGCACCCGCGCGGCACCCACGCCGACGAACATCTCCACGAACTCCGAGCCGGAGATCGAGAAGAACGGCACCGCCGCTTCCCCGGCGATGGCCTTGGCGACCAGGGTCTTGCCGGTGCCGGGTGGGCCTACCAGCAACGTGCCCTTGGGCACATGGGCGCCAAGGCGCGCATACCACGCCTTGTTTTTCAGGAAGGACACGATCTCGGTCAGCTCGCCCTTGACGTCGTCGATACCGGCCACGTCGGCGAAGGTCACCTGGGTATCATGTTCGACATAGACCCGCGCGTGTGACTTGCCCACCCCCATCAAGCCCCCCAGCCCCTGTTTTTGCCCCAGGCCATGAAACAGGAAGTACCACAGCACCAGCATCATCAACAGCGGCATCAACGCGCCCACCACGGTCGCCACGGTGCTGTCTTCGGCGACGCCAGTGAATGCCACGCTCGAGCGCCCCAGCTGCTCGCTCAGTGCCGGGTCGACGCGCACGGTGGAGAACACCGAATGGCCATCGATCGGTTCCTGCAGCCTGCCGAGGATACGGTCGTGCTCGATATGCAGGTCGCTTACCTTCTGCTGATCGAGCAATTGCAGGAACTGGCTGTAAGGGATGGCTTGCACGGCCGGCTGGTTGAACACGCCAAATTGCACGGCAGCGAGCACCGCCAGGCCGACTGCCAGGAAGTAGAGCCTCCAGGGCTGATCCTTGTTCATGGCCATCTCTCCTGTGCCTTGAGCCTTTGTTTCTACCCTTTTGCCGGCCAGTGCGATTGATAAAGATCAAACCCGGTGAACAGGCCTTTCCGGGCCTTTGCGGCAAGCGGCGGCATGGCACCGGCGGCCAATCAACCGTGGATCGCCAGAATGCTCGAATGCACCTTGTGCAGGGTTTGCTCGGTGGTACTGCCGATGATCTTGGCCAAGCCTTCATGGTAAAGGGTGCCCATGACGACCACATCGAAGCCATGCTGGTTGGCGTATTCGCTGATGGCACTACGGGCAGCCCCGCGTATCAGGTGCAAGTGGTCCGGCTTGATGCCGTAGTGGCCGGCGAACCGGGTCAGGCGCTCCCGCGCTCTACCCGTCAAGTCTTCGATCACTTCGCGTGTCCATGCCACGGGTGCGGCGGCGTAGGCGATGAAGCTGGGGCTGGGTTCATAGGCCTGGAGCACATGCAGTTGTGCCCTGCAGCGCTGCGCCAGCACCTGTGCCGCTTGCAGGATACGGTCGTTGCACTTGTTCACTGCTGCGTCGTGTTCGACCAGGTCCACCGCCGCCAGCACTCGCGCAGGCAGTGCCGAGTCAGCCTGAGCTACCAGGTGCAACGGAATCGGGCAACGGCGCAGCAACTGCCAGTCCAGAGGTGTGAGCAGGGCACGGCTGACGACGGTTTCGTGGCGGATATCCTTAATCAGCATCTCCACACGGTGCAACTGCGCCAGGCGGATCAGGTCCTTGAGTGGATCATCGTCATCCAGCGCTTCGGCATAGGCGGTAATGCCCTGCTCGCCAAGCGCCTTTGCCTGCTCGTTCAGCCATGCCGCGCGGTGCTCGGCGTCTTGCTTGCGGGCACTGCTGCGCAGCACCTGGTCAAGGGTGGTCAGGCGTGACGGTAGTTGGCTCAGCACTACCAGGTGCAAGGTGGCGCCTGTGGCCTTGGCCAGCGCCTGCGCGCGCGCCAGGGCCGGCGAGGGGTGCAGGTCCGGGTGGCAGATCAGTAGCAGTCGCGTGAAAGCGTTCATGATGACCTCCGCAGCGATGGCCGCCGCAATGACGGTACACGGGCTCAGGCGTAGGGTGGCGCGCTAGCGCCTGGGGGCCTTGATTTTTATCAAGAACGAACCGGCAACTGCTTCGATAATGAAAAGCATACGCAAACCAACAGCCGCGCCTGGAGGTGCCCGATGAACCCCTATCGCCGGATTTTGCTGATCATGACCGAGGTCCAGGCCAATGCCGCACTGTCCCGGGCCATGGCCTTGGCTGCGGCGTCTGGTGCTGCCCTGCACGTGCTGGGTATCCATGAACCCGGCGAACTGCGTGTGCGCCACGAGTTGCAGGCCACCCCACTGCCTTCCGTTTCCTTCGTGCACTTCAACACAGAGCTCAAGGCGTTGCTCGACGAGCAGCTGACGAGGGGAGCACGCCCAGGTTTCGAGGCCGTGGAAACCACCGATCCCCGCGACCTGGTGCCGGCCTGCATTGCCCGCTACGCGCCTGACCTGGTGATCAAGGGCTGCTCCGGCTGTTCCCTGATCGATCAGCTGGCCCGGACCTCGCTTGATCAGGTGTTGCTGCATGCGAGCGAGGTGCCGTTGATGTTCGTGCCGGCCGATGCCCCGACCATGCCAGGTAACGTGCTGGTCGCGGTGGATGTCTCCCAACCCTCGCCGCTCAATGACGCGCTGGTCGTGGCCGGTCAGCAACTGGCGAAGCAATGCCAGGCCCAGCTGCAGCTACTTTCGGCTTACGACCTGCCAATCGCCATGCTGGCCAACCCAGACCTCGCCGGCCCTTGGGCGGACGAAGTGCGTGAATCACTGCAGTTGCCGTTCGATGCGTTGGCCGATGCCCATGGCATCGCCCACAGCCATCGGTTTTTCAGCGAAGGTGCGCCGTTGCGCGTCATCAAGTCCCATATCGCTACGTTGGGGGCCGATGTGGTGGTGGTCGGTGCCGTGCAGGCCAGGCGGTGGGCCAAGCTGATCGGCGATACCACCGAGCGGCTTATCAGTCATGCGCCATGCAGCATCCTGACCATCAAGCCCACACCCTACCGCTGAATGCCGGGTTATTTCCTTTGCACGGAAACCGTCACCCAAGCACAGCGTTAAGATGGAAGCGGTTCAATTCTTCGGTTCGAGAGGGGCGCTGAGATGTTTGTAGATATGTTTGCCTTCACGCCGTGGTCGGCATTGGCAGGTGGGGGACTGATCGGCTTGGCCGCTGGGCTGTTCGTGGTGGCGAACGGGCGCATTGCCGGTATCAGCGGTCTGCTCGGCTCGCTGTTGCAGCGCGTGGGAGAAGGGCGAGGCGAAAAACTGTTCTTCTTGCTGGGTATCATCGCCGCACCACTTCTGTGGCGGGTGTTCTCAGCGATGCCCCCGGTGCATTTCAGTACGGCCCCCTGGTTGCTCGTGGTCGCGGGGCTTCTGGTGGGCGTGGGTACCCGCTACGGCAGCGGCTGCACCAGTGGCCATGGGGTGTGCGGCCTGTCTCGCCTATCCCCGCGCTCGGCGGTGGCGACGTTGTGTTTCATGGCGGCCGGCTTTGCCACCGTATTCGTGGTTCGCCATCTTTACTCAGGAGCATGAAATGACCGGGATCAGCGCGTTCATCGCAGGGTTGCTGTTCGGCATGGGTTTGTTGCTGTCCGGTATGGCGAACCCCGCCAAAGTACTTGGGTTTCTTGATCTCGCCGGGCAGTGGGACCCGTCGCTGGCACTGGTCATGGTGGGCGCCATCGGAGCGGCTTTGCTACCCATGGCCTGGGCGCGTCGGCACCCTGTGGCCTTGTTCGGCGGCGCGATGCAGTTGCCGGCCCGGCGTGACATTGATCGCCGGCTGGTCGGTGGCAGCCTGACCTTCGGCATTGGTTGGGGGCTTGCCGGGGTGTGCCCGGGACCGGCCCTGGTGTTGTTGGGCGGCGGTTATTGGCAAGGCTGGTTGTTCGTGGCCGCCATGCTGGCTGGCATGGCACTTTTCAACGGGCTGGAAGTCCTCGGCAAAAGCCGCCAGGTGTAAAGCGCGCCGCGACCAGGCCGAGCCAGTTGAGCGCTTTTTTGAAGTGCCAGGCCGCCCACGGGGCGTTACGCGCGCGCGGGCGGTTTCGGCTGGCGGGGACAGGCTATTGGGCGGGCATGGTGCCCGAGTCGCTGGGCTTGCCTTGAGACGGCGTCATGTGTTTTTTTTCATGAGACGTCGTGGGTTTTTTATGCTTTTCGTGTTCCTTGTAGCTTTCATGGCCGGTGGTTTTGCCTGCTTTCGAGGCGGATGCGGCCGGTGGTGTCGTGGTACCGGTATCGGTGGCGGCCAGCAGGTAACCTGGAGCTACCAGTGACACCGCCAAAGCCATGGCAAACAGTTTTCGTGCGCTTTTCATGGACCGTACCTCGCAGAAAGAATCCAGATGTGGAAGAGCCGCTCCTTGCCATTAGCTGCCGGGTTTTCCGAGGCAGTGGTTCCATACAGGCACATTGAGCGTTGCGCGGACCCTGCGTTTGATTTTGATCAAATCACCGCATTAATTCGACAGCATCTTCAGGTGAACTGGCGCTTTTCACTCAGCTTCAGACTCCCTTCAGATTCGCCACGGATACTCGCCCTGACCAACCCAGTCGGGGGGAGCTTTATGAATCAAACCCTATGGAGCAGCCTGCTCCCATTGCCCATCGGCACCCATGCTGACCATCACGCCCACTTGTCCCTGCACGTTCATGACGATGAGGGTCGTGGTGAACTTGAACATTTCATTCATCAGTGTTTTGCCAATGTCCACCATGCAGATGTCCATCATTACCTGCCGGAATTGCTGGCCCTGCGGGACAGCCATGGGCGGCTGATCGCCGCGGTTGGGATGCGTACGGCCAGCAGCGGTCCGTTGTTTCTTGAGCGCTATCTGGATGAGCCCCTGGAAAGCGCGATTTCTCGGGTAGCAGGTGTGACGTTGGCACGCGAATGTATGGTTGAGGTCGGCAATCTGGCCTCTCTCAGTGCCGGAAGCGCCCGCGTCATGATCACCGCCGTGACCTGGCTGCTTGCTACGCGAGAGCTGCGGTGGGTGGCGTTCACCGGGGCCTCAACCCTGATCAACAGTTTCCAGCGCCTGGGCCTGGTGCCGACCGTGGTGGCGCGGGCCGATCCGAGCCGGCTGGACGAGCCAGCTGAGCATTGGGGTGGCTATTACGACCAGCATCCGCAAGTGTTCGTCGGCGATATCCGCCAGGGCTTCGAGCGCCTGGAGTCGGCAGGTGTGTTCCGGCGCCTGGGGCTGCCTGCGCTGAACGAGGAGGCCGGCCATGCCGCATGAACTGGAACGCTTCAAACAGCTGCTGCTTGCCCTTGGCCGTGAGCGCGGTGATGCCCTGGCCGTGGAAGGCGCCAACGAGCGGTTCACCTACAAGCAATTGCTGACCGAGGTCTGGCTGCGCGCCAAGGCCTTGAGCGAACAACGCGCCGGCGTGTTGATCCTGGCGCTGGATAATGGTCCGGAACTGCTGTTATGGGACCTCGCGGCACTGGTCTCGGAGCGAGCTTGCGTGATCGTGCCAACGTTCTTCAGTACGGCGCAGGTGCACCACTGCATCGAGCAGTGCGGCGCAAGCCTGTTGCTTTGCCAGCATGCCTGGGAGGGCGTTTTCAGCCAGTTGGGCTTCGTGCAGCAGGAGGCATTCTGGACGCGCGATCTGGCAACACAGGTGGTGCTGCCTGAGGGCACTGCCAAGGTCACCTATACCTCTGGCAGCACGGGCACGCCCAAAGGCGTTTGCCTGGGCGCCGATGCCATGTTGCGCGTCGCTCATGAACTGGAGATGGCCAGCCGGCCTACCGAACCCCGGCGCTACCTGGCAGTTTTACCGCTGGGCGTACTGCTGGAAAACCTGGGTGTTTACGCCGCACTCATGGCAGGGGCCAGCGTGTTGCTCTACCCACAGGCGCAACTGGGTATGGGCGGCGCCAGCCAGGTCGATTTCAAGCGCTTGCTCGGGGCCATCGCCTTGAGCGGCGCACAGAGCCTGATCCTGGTGCCACAGCTGTTGATGGGCCTGGTCACGGCGATCGAGCAGGGCCTGATGCGGGTTGGCTCGCTACGCTTCGTCGCGGTCGGTGGGGCCCGGGTATCGCCCGGACTGCTGGCGCGGGCCGAGACCATCGGCTTGCCTGTTTTCGAAGGCTATGGGTTGTCGGAGTGTGCCTCGGTAGTGGCGCTCAACCGCCCGGGGGCGATGCGCCGGGGCAGCGTCGGCCGGCCGTTGCCTCATGTTCAGGTGCGAATCGCCGACGACGGCGAAGTGCTCGTCAGCGGCTCCGTTCTGCTTGGCTACCTTGGGGAGTTACCCACCTCGTCGGCCTGGTGGGCCACGGGGGACCTCGGTTACTTCGACGACGACGGTTACCTGTATCTGAACGGGCGCAAGAAACACCAGTTCATCACCAGCTTTGGTCGCAACGTCAATCCCGAATGGGTGGAAGCCGAGCTGACCCAGAGCGGTGTGATCGCCCAGGCGTTCGTGCACGGCGAAGGGCTTGCGCGCAACCTGGCATTGCTCTGGCCACTTGATCCGGCGGCCACCGACGAGGCCATCGAGCAGGCCGTGCAGCGTAGCAATGCCACCTTGCCCGACTACGCCAGAGTGCATGCCTGGCGGCGCCTGCCAGGCCCACTGACGCCTGGCGAAGACACCCTGACTGCCAATGGCCGCCCGCGACGTGAGGCGATCCTGCAGCGTTATCACACCCTGTTGTCCGACATTTTGTTGTGAGGTTCGTCATGTCATTTTTCGACACCCTGCAGTTGCAAACCAGCCACGAACGCCAGGTCCTGTTCGCGGTGCCGGTGATTCGTGAAGCCTTGGCCGGCCAGGTCAGCCGGGATAGCTATATCGCCTTCCTGACCCAGGCCTACTACCATGTGCGCCACACCGTGCCACTGATGATGGCCTGCGGCGCGCGTTTGCCCTCGCGCCTGGAATGGTTGCGCGGCGCCGTCTGCGAGTACATCGAGGAGGAATACGGCCACGAGCAGTGGATCCTCAACGATATCAAGGCCTGCGGCGGTGACTGGGAGGCGGTGCGTGACGGCCGGCCGGCATTGCCGATCGAGCTGATGGTCGCCTACCTGTACGACCTCATCGCCCGGGGAAATCCGGTGGGGCTGTTCGGCATGGTCAACGTCCTCGAGGGCACCAGCATCGCCCTGGCCACCCATGCCGCCGGTTCCATTCAGAGCAGCCTGGGGCTGCCGGACAGCGCGTTCAGCTACCTGAGCTCCCACGGCGCGCTGGACCAGGAGCACATGGTTACCTACAAGCGGCTGATGGACCGACTGGAGGAGGTCGATGACCATCAGGCGGTGATACACGCCGCCAAGGTGGTGTACCGGTTGTACACCGACATGTTCGAAGGCTTGCCGCGTGCGGGCCACGCGGAGGTGCAACATGCGCTTGTCTGAGTCGGTGGTTGTGCTGACCGGTGCCAGTGGCGGTATTGGGCTGGAACTGGCAGAGCAGCTTTGCGCAGCCGGGGCCAGGGTGCTGGCGGTGAGCCGGCACCTGGGCAAGCTGGCGGGCCTGATGAACCGCTATCCGGATCGCTTGCGTTGGCAGACGGCTGACCTGCGCACCCCGCACGGTCGTGAGCAGGTCATCAGTCGGGCCCGTGAGATGGGAGGGGTCAATGTGCTGATCAACGCCGCTGGCGTGAACCGGTTCGCCTTGCTCGATCAGCTGGACGAGCACGCCCTGGACGAGTTGCTGGACATCAACCTCAAGGCGCCACTGCAGTTGACCCGCGCCTGCCTGCCGCTGTTGCGCGAGCAACCCAAGGCGCTGGTGGTCAATGTCGGGTCCACCTATGGCTCGATTGGTTACCCTGGTTACGCCAGCTATTGCGCCAGCAAATTCGCCCTGCGGGGGTTCTCCGAAGCGCTGCGGCGCGAGTTGGCCGACACCACGGTGAATGTGCTGTATGCCGCGCCGCGGGCCACCCGCACAGCCATGAACAGCAGCGCCGCGACGGCGCTCAATCAGGCGCTGAAAGTCGGCATGGACGATCCCGCCGACGTCGCCCGCGCGGTGCTCCAGGCCGTGCAGTCAGAGCGCAGCGAACTCTACCTGGGTTGGCCAGAGAAACTCTTCGTGCGCATCAATGGCATGTTGCCGGGTGTGGTCGACCGTGCGCTGCGCAAGCAACTGCCTGTTATTCGCCGCTACATCGGTAGCCATTCCAAGGAGTCGAGCAAATGAAGCGTCTGTTGATCGCCAGCTTACTGGCATTCGCCCCCTTCAGCTGGGCACTGGACCCGGCAGGCACGCAACACCTGAGCGATCTGCAACAGCGCTGGGCGCAGATCCAGTACCAGTTGCCCAAGGAAAAACGCGCCGACGCATTTGAAAAGCTGGCCAGCGATGCCACTGCCTTCGTTCATCAGTACCCCGGCACGCCTGAGCCGTTGATCTGGGAGGGCATCATCCACAGCAGCTGGGCGGGTGCCGTTGGTGGCCTTGGCGCGCTGGGCAAGGTCAAGGCCGCCAAAGCCAGCCTGGAGCAGGCCATGAAGTTGGACCCCAACGCCCTGCAAGGTTCGGCCTACACCAGTTTGGGCACGCTCTACGACCAGGTGCCAGGCTGGCCGATCGGTTTTGGAGACACTGAAATGGCCGACAAAATGCTGCGCAAAGCCCTGCAGATCAACCCCAACGGCATCGACAGCAACTACTTCTGGGCCGATCATCTGTATCGGCAAAAGCGCTACCCTGAAGCCACCGCCGCCTTGCAGAAAGCCTTGCAGGCGCCGCCACGGCCCGGGCGTGAACTCGCAGACCAGGGACGTCGCTCCGATATCGATGCTTTACTCAAGGCCATCAAGGACAAACAGGACTGAACATGCGGCTGCTGCTGGTTGAGGACGATATCGCGCTGGGTGAAGGTATCTGCGACGGCTTGCGTCAGGCGGGCTATACGCTCGACTGGCTGCGTGATGGCGTGAGTGGCTTGCATGCGTTGCAGCATGAGGCGTTCGACCTGGTGATCCTGGATCTCGGCTTGCCCCGCCTGGATGGTATCGAAGTGTTGCGGCGCGTGAGGGCCGGGGGCAACAGCCTGCCGGTGTTGATCCTCACCGCGCGGGATGCCCTCGATGATCGCATCAGCGGTCTGGATGCCGGTGCTGATGATTATCTGGTGAAGCCTTTCGACCTCAACGAATTGAAGGCCCGATTGCGTGCCCTGCTGCGACGAAGCGCCGGGCGTGCGACGGTGCTGATCGAACATGCCGGTGTCAGCCTCGATCCTGCCACCCAGCAAGTACGCTACAACGGCCTCGAAGTCATTCTGACCCCCAAGGAATACCGACTGTTGCATGAGTTGCTGGCACAACCCGGCAAGGTATTCACCCGTGAACGCCTGACCCAGCTGCTCTATGGCTGGGATGAGGAGCCCGAGAGCAATACGCTGGAGGTGAACATCTACCACTTGCGCAAGAAACTCTTCAATGGCCTGATTCGCACGGTCCGCGGCATTGGCTACCTGGTCGAGGTCAAGGCATGAGCTCGCTGCGTCAACGCACCCTGTGGCGGGTCATGTTGTTGATGTTGGTTGGCACTGGCCTGCTGGTGCTCTACAACTACCACGACAGCCGCCATGAGATTAACGAGGTGTATGACGCGCACCTCGCCCAGAACGCGCGTTTGCTGCAGGGTGTCTTGAGCATGCCTGTGCAGGAGGGGGCCCGCGATGCCATGTACCGTGCATTCGACGCAGCACTGGGGCAGGCTGGTCGTCACCGGGTTGGGCACCCTTACGAAAGCAAGCTGGCGTTTCAAGTCTGGGGGGAGGGTGGTGTGCTACTGGTGCATACACCGAGTGCACCCAGGCTTGATCCGTTGCCCAGTACCCCAGGTTTCTACGACTTTTCAAGCGGCGACAAGCAATGGCGTGGCTTCGTTTTGCCGGTGCCGGAGAAAAACTGGGTGATCTGGGTCGGCGAGCGTGACGATGTCCGTTACGACTTGATAGACCGGATTGTTCGCCACACCTTGTTCCCGTTCCTGCTCGGTAGCCTGGCCTTGGTGCTGTTGGTCTGGGCGGCCATCGGTTGGGGGCTGCGGCCGTTGCAGAACATGGCCAATGTCATCCGCGGGCGGCACGCCGATTCGCTGGAGCCGCTGCAGTTGGTACCGCTGCCCTCAGAGCTTGAGCCCATGCAGGCAGCCATCAACCGCCTGTTGGCGCAGATCGAGGACTTGCTGCGGCGTGAGCATCGTTTCATTGCCGATGCCGCCCATGAGATGCGCACACCGCTGGCAGTGCTGCGATTGCACGCACAGAACGCGCTGGAAGCCAGTCACGAGGCCGAGCGCCACAAGGCACTGGGTTTTCTCATTAGCGGCGTCGATCGGCTGACCCGGGTGGTCAATCAGCTGCTGACACTGGCCCGTGTCGAGCCTCGGCTAGGGCAACGCGCTACTGCCCAGGTCGACCTGGCCCAGGTCGTCACCGACACCTTGGCCGAACTGACTCCGTGGATACTCGACCGTGGCCTTGAGCCTTCGCTGGATATTGGCGAGGGAGACCACCATCTGGCCATTGATGCCGGTGCGTTGACGATTGCGCTGCAGAACCTGGTTTCCAACGCGGTAGAGCATTCGCCCCCGGGAGGGCGCATCACGGTGCTGCTCAGGCGCCTGGAAAAGCGTTTCGAGCTGATTGTCGAGGATGAGGGGCCGGGTATCGAAGCAGCTGAGCTATCACGCGTATTCGAACGTTTCTACAGCCGTAACAGCCCTAATGGTGCCGGCCTGGGGTTGTCCATCGTGGCTACCATCATTGACCGTCTTGGCGGGCGGGTGCATCTCGAGAACCGAGTCAGTGGTGGATTGGCAGCCACCCTGTCGTTGCCTCTGGCCTGAGGCAACCGTCTGTCTCACTTCAGACTTCCTTAAGCTTGAGTTGGCAACTTGGCGCTGTCCGGTTGCCGGCAGTGGCCTGCTCATTGAAGTCTCATGGCAACGGATATCTCTTTCAGTTATCTGAGGTCATGGATATGCAGCGCGCATCAAGAGTTGACCGCTATGGTCGCCTGTCCATCATCATGCATTGGAGCATGGTCATTCTGTTCGTCGGCGTTTATGCCTGTGTCGAACTGCGCGGGGCGTTACCCAAGGGGCACGCGCTCAAAGCTCCCCTGCTGGGTGGCCACGCAATGCTGGGGATTGCTGTATTCGTGCTGGTCTGGGTGCGCCTGCTGGGGCGGCTCATTCCTCGACCACCCATTGTGCCCAAGCCTCCCGTCTGGCAGGCGGCGATGGCCAGCGTCACTCACTTGGCACTCTATGGCTTGATGATCGCTACGCCGCTTTTGGCTTGGTTGATGCTGGCTGCTGCAGGCAAACCCCTGCCTTATTGGGGCATCAACCTGCCTTCGCCGTTGTCCGTGGATCCCGCGCTGGCGAGGACGCTGAAGGACTGGCATGAGCTGGTTGGCAATGCCGGCTATGCACTGATCGGGCTGCATGCTTGTGCAGGCCTGTTGCATCACTATTGGATCAAGGACAACACCCTCAAGCGTATGTTGCCGGGGTAAATATGCTCGCGGGCTGTCGCAGGGACCGTATGCGGCCTTGCGGCCGCATACGGTCAGGTGTTGTGGCTCACTTGATCAGCGGCACGCCACTGAGCTTCTGCAGCTCCTCAAAGTCGATGTCCGCGCAGATCTCTACCACTTTCAGGCCATCGGTGGTCACTTCCAGCACGGCCAGGTCGGTGTAGATGCGGCTGACGCAACCGATGCCGGTCAGCGGGTAGGTGCACTCGGGTACCAGCTTGCTTTCGCCCGACTTGGTCAGGTGGTCCATCATCACGAACACCTGGCGGGCGCCGGTGGCCAGGTCCATCGCACCGCCCACGGCGGGGATCGAACCTTCGGCGCCGGTGTGCCAGTTGGCCAGGTCGCCCTTGACCGATACCTGGAAGGCGCCCAGTACGGCGATGTCCAGGTGGCCGCCACGCATCATCGAGAACGAGTCGGCGTGGTGGAAGAAGGCCCCTCCGGTGAGCAGGGTCACGTGCTGCTTGCCGGCGTTGATCAGGTCATCGTCTTCCTCGCCCGGTGCCGGGCTTGGGCCCATGCCCAGCAGGCCGTTCTCGCTGTGCAGGAACACTTCCTTGTCGCCCAGGTAGTTGGCCACCAGGGTCGGGGCGCCGATGCCCAGGTTGACGTACGCGCCTTCCTGGATGTCTGCGGCCACGCGCTGGGCCATCTCGGTGCGGGAGAGCTTTTTGGTGATGGTCATGGCAGGCCTCAGACAGCTTTGGCGATCGAAGAAGCGGCAGCGCCCGAAACGGCGACCACACGCTGGACGAAAATACCCGGGGTGATGATGTGTTCCGGGTCCAGTTCACCGAGCTCGACGATCTGGTCGACCTGGGCGATGGCGGTCTTGGCCGCCATGGCCATGATCGGGCCGAAGTTGCGCGCGGCCTTGCGGTACACCAGGTTGCCCCAACGGTCACCCTTGTGCGCCTTGATCAGCGCGAAGTCGGCGTGCAGCGGCATTTCCAGCACGTACTGGCGGCCGTCGATCTCACGGGTTTCCTTGCCTTCGGCCAGCAGGGTGCCGTAGCCGGTCGGCGAGAAGAACGCACCGATGCCCGACCCCGCTGCGCGGATACGTTCGGCCAGGTTGCCTTGCGGTACCACTTCCAGCTCGATCTTGCCGGCGCGGTACAGTTCGTCGAAGACGTAGGAGTCAGACTGGCGCGGGAAGGAACAGATGACCTTGCGCACGCTGCCGGCCATCAGCAGGGCGGCCAGGCCGATCTCGCCGTTGCCGGCGTTGTTGCTGATGATGGTCAGGTCGCGGGCACCGGTGGCGATCAGGCCATCGATGAGTTCGGACGGCATCCCGGCGGTGCCGAAGCCACCGACCATGATGGTCGAACCGTCGGTTATCCCTTCCACCGCGCTGGCGATGGACTCAAACGTTTTATTGATCACAGCGAGCTCCTGGTTCTTCCTGGAGTATGGATTGTCGACCTGGCCGCGTGTTGACGCGGTGGGGCCATTCAGCGCGTTGGCGTTGTGTGCTGACTTGTCCATAGCGTGCCGCAATACAGTGCAACAGTAGAGAGGGTGGAGAGGAATTTGTGCGATTACCGAACAATTGTGCGATTTATGACCGGCCCGGATGACGGGCGTTTACTCGGATGCAAACGACGGTCGTTCCGCGAACCAAGCCACCGCCAACGCCTTGAACGCTTCAGCCGAAGGCGTCAGCGGATAGCGCTGGTCGTGGGCCAGGACGATGCTGTGGGTTGGCAGTTTTTCCTCGGTCGGGCGACAGACCAGCGCTTGTCCATCGTAACTGCGATCACCAAATGGCCGGGTGTAGATCAGCGCCACGCCAAAGCCATTGGCGACCAGGCTGCGCTGCAATTCGAAGGTACGCACACGGTGCACAACGGCGGGTGAAAGGTCGTAAAAGCTGAACAGGTCCAGCACATGCTGCCAGCTTTGCGCCTGATCGGTGACCACCAGGGTGTATTCGGCCAGCGCCTTGAGGCTGACACGCGGCTCCTTGGCCAACGGGTGATCGGCCGCCAGCAGTACCTGAGCGGTCAGCTGGCACAGCTCGGTGGTTTGCGTATTCGGCGGCAAACCCAGGTCGTAGGTGATTGCCAATTCGATCGCCCCTTCACTGAGGCGCTTGCCCACGTAATCGAAGCTGCCATCGCGCATGTCGACGGTGACCCTTGGGCAGGACTCCTGCATCCGCCGCACGATTTGCGGCAGGCAGTAGGGCGCCAGGTCCTCAAAGCAGCCGACCACCAGTTCGCCGACGCACTCGCCGGCATTGGCGTGGATTTCGGCAAAGGTCTGAGCCTCTGCCAGCACGCGCCGGGCCTGGACCATGACGGTACGCCCGAACGGGGTCAGCGATATGCCCAGGCCCCGTTGGCGGATGAAAATCGCTTGCCCCAATACCTCCTCCAGCTCGGTGATGGCGGCCGAGATGGATGGTTGTGAAACATGAAGCTCCATGGCGGCAGTGGTCAGATTGCCGTGCTTGGCCGCTGCGAGTGCATAGCGAAGTTGTCGCAGGGTGAACTTCATAGGTTTTTCCGTTGTGATGCATCAGGACTTATTATTTTATCCTTTTTTTTTGTTGTGAAATATTTCTCCTGCGCAGTGATCATCATGTTTGGGAGCGTCACAATGACAATTACAAAGGCTCTGCTGACCACGACTCTTTCTTTCGGGCTGCTGGCGTCCGCTGGCGCCAGCCAGGCGGCCGGTTGGTGCGAGTCTGGCAAGCCGGTGAAATTCGCCGGTTTGAACTGGGAAAGCGGGATGCTGCTCACGGATGTGATGCAGTTCGTACTGAAAAATGGCTATGGCTGCGAAACCGACAGCCTGCCGGGCAACTCCATTTCCATGGAAAACGCCCTGAGCAGCAACGATATCCAGGTGTTTGCCGAAGAGTGGGTAGGGCGCAGCGAGGTCTGGAACAAGGCGGCGGCTGCCGGCAAGGTCGTCGGCGTCGGCTCGCCGGTGGTCGGCGCGGTCGAAGGCTGGTACGTACCGCGCTATGTGATCGAAGGCGATGCCAAGCGCAAGCTCGAAGCCAAGGCACCGAACCTCAAGAACATCGCCGACCTGGGCCAATACGCTCAGGTGTTCAAGGATCCGGAGGAACCGGACAAGGGCCGCTTCTATAACTGCCCGGCTGGCTGGACCTGCGAGCTGGACAACAGCGAAATGCTCAAGCGCTACGGCCTGGAAAACACCTACACCAACTTCCGCCCGGGCACCGGCCCGGCACTGGATGCCGCCGTGCTGTCGAGCTACAAGCGTGGCGAGCCGATCCTCTTCTACTACTGGTCGCCAACCCCGCTGATGGGTCAGGCCGACCTGGTCAAGCTGGACGAGAAACCCGGCGTGGACAAGTCCGTGACCATCAAGGTGGGCGTATCGAAGACCTTCCACGAGCAAGCGCCGGAGCTGGTGGCGGTGCTGGAAAAGGTCAACCTGCCGATCGACCTGCTGAACCAGAACCTGGGGCGCATGAGCAAGGAGCGTATCGAGTCGCCAGAGCTGGCCAAGCTGTTCCTCAAGGAGCACCCCGAAGTCTGGCACAGCTGGGTCAGCGAAGACGCAGCCAAAAAGGTAGACGCGGCACTCTGAGGGTGTGAGCGGGTCCGGCGGCTGCCGGGCACGCCATACAGCAGTCCGCTTCAAGCACTTGCTCGAGAGAACTTCATGTTTCCCAAGAACTTTACGTTTTCCATTGCCGACTGGGTCAATGGTTGGGTCGACGCATTGGTCACCAACTACGGTGACGTGTTCCGGCACATTTCCGACACCCTGCTGTGGGCCATCGTCAACCTAGAAGGCCTGCTGCGCGCAACCCCCTGGTGGCTGATGCTGGCTGTCGTCGGTGGTATTGCCTGGCACGCCACCCGCAAGATCGTACCCACGGCGGTGATCGTCGGCTTGCTGTTCCTGGTCGGGGCGGTAGGGCTCTGGGACAAGCTGATGCAGACCCTGGCACTGATGCTGGTGGCCACGCTGATATCGGTGCTGGTCGGGATTCCGCTGGGCATCCTGTCGGCGCGCAACGATCGCCTGCGGGCGGTGTTGATGCCGCTGCTCGACATCATGCAGACCATGCCCAGCTTCGTGTACCTGATTCCGGTGCTGATGCTGTTCGGCCTGGGCAAGGTGCCGGCGATCTTTGCCACCGTCATCTATGCTGCGCCGCCGCTGATTCGCCTGACCGACCTGGGCATTCGCCAGGTGGACGGCGAGGTCATGGAGGCGATCAATGCCTTTGGTGCCAATCGCCTGCAACAACTGTTCGGCGTGCAGCTGCCACTGGCGTTGCCGAGCATCATGGCCGGTATCAACCAGACCACCATGATGGCCCTGTCGATGGTGGTCATCGCCTCGATGATCGGTGCCCGTGGCCTGGGTGAAGACGTGCTGGTCGGCATCCAGACCCTGAACGTGGGCCGCGGCCTCGAAGCGGGCTTGGCCATCGTGATTCTGGCGGTTGTGATCGACCGCATTACCCAGGCCTATGGCCGGCCACGGCATGGGGTGGGCAAATGAGCGCCAAGCAGATGATGAACAAGATCGAAGTCAAGAACGTCTACAAGATTTTCGGGGCGCGCGCCGAGGATGCCCTGAAGCTGATCCGCGAGAAAAAACCCAAGGATCAGGTGCTGGCCGAAACCGGCTGCGTGGTCGGGGTCAACGACCTTTCGTTGTCCATCGGCAGCGGTGAGATCTTCGTGATCATGGGCCTGTCGGGCTCGGGCAAGTCGACCTTGGTGCGTCACTTCAACCGCCTGATCGATCCGACCAGCGGCGAGATCCTGGTCGATGGCGAAGACATCCTGCAGTACGACATGAACGCCCTGCGCGAATTCCGCCGGCACAAGATCAGCATGGTGTTCCAGAGCTTCGGCCTGTTGCCGCACCGCACCGTGCTGGACAACGTCGCCTATGGCTTGAAAGTCCGTGGCGAGAGCAAGGCCACCTGCACCGAGCGCGCCCTGCACTGGATCGCCACCGTGGGCCTCAAGGGTTACGAAAAATCGTACCCGCACCAGTTGTCGGGCGGCATGCGCCAGCGCGTTGGCCTCGCCCGCGCCCTGGCGGCCGACACCGACATCATCCTGATGGACGAAGCCTTCAGTGCGCTCGACCCGTTGATCCGCGCCGAAATGCAGGACCAGTTGCTGGAACTGCAAAAGACCCTGCACAAGACCATCGTCTTCATCACCCACGACCTGGACGAAGCGGTGCGCATCGGCAACCGAATCGCCATTCTCAAGGACGGTCGCCTGATCCAGGTCGGCACGCCGAAGGAAATCCTCTACCAGCCTGCGGACGACTACGTCGATCGATTCGTGCAGCGCCGCGTAGCTTCGCATTAAGGAACCGCGTGTATGTCGTTTGCCGAAAAAATCATCATCGCCGATACCCCCGTTCGCTGGCAGGACGTGGTGGCCGTAGCGCGGCACGGGGCAAAGCTTGAGCTGGCGCCATCGGCCTGGGCGCGGATCGACAACGCCCAGGCGATCGTCCAGCGCATTGTTGCCAGTGGCGAACGCGCCTATGGCGTCAACACCGGGCTGGGCGCCTTGTGCAATGTCTCGCTGCAGGACGAACAACTCAGCCAGCTGTCGCGCAATACCTTGCTCAGTCATGCCTGCGGCGTGGGGGCCGCGCTGTCGGACGAACAGACCCGGGCGATCATCTGCGCGGCGATCATCAATTTCTGCCAGGGCCGATCCGGCCTTCAGCGCAAGGTGGTCGAGGCGCTGCTGACCCTGCTCAACCGGCACATCACGCCGCAGGTGCCGAAGCAGGGGTCGGTGGGCTACCTGACCCACATGGCCCATATCAGCATCAGCTTGCTGGGTGTCGGCCAAGTCAGCTATCGCGGCGAGATCATGCCGGCGCAGCAAGCCCTGGACGAGGTTGGCCTGGCACCGGTCAAGCTGGGTGCCAAGGACGGGCTGTGCCTGGTCAACGGCACCCCGTGCATGACCGGCCTGAGCTGCCTGTCCCTAGACGACGCCACGCGCTTGAGCCAGTGGGCGGACGTGATCGGCGCCATGAGCTTCGAGGCCCTGCGTGGCCAGCTCGATGCCTTCGACCCTGAAATCATCGCGATGAAACCGCACCCCGGCATGCAGCGCGTGGGCAGCAACTTGCGGCGCCTGCTCGACGGCAGTGAAATCATTGCCAGCAGCCATGGCATTCGCACCCAGGACGCCTTGAGCATTCGCTCGATTCCGCAGGTTCATGGCGCCGCGCGTGATCAGTTGGCACACGCGGCGCGGCAGATCGAAACCGAGCTCAACTCGACGACCGACAACCCGATGTTGCTGGGTACACCCGCGTCGTACCGGGTGGTGTCCCAGGCCAATCCCCACGGCCAGTCGGTGGCCATGGCGGCCGACTTGCTGGCCATCGCGGTGGCCGAGATCGGGGCGATTGCCGAGCGTCGCCTGGATCGCCTGATCAACCCGTTGGTCAGCGGCTTGCCGGCGTTCCTGGTCAGCCAGCCGGGGGTGAATTCGGGCATGATGATCGTCCAGTACGTGGCCGCGTCACTGTGTGCGGAAAACCGCCAGTTGGCTCAACCGGCCGTTATCGACAACTACGTCACCTCCGGCCTGCAGGAGGATCACCTGAGCATGGGCACCAATGCCGGCTTGAAGCTGCACCGCGCCCTGGAGAATTGCACGCAGATCCTCGCCATCGAATACCTGTTGGCGGCCCAGGCATTCGAGTTCCTCAAGGAGCAGCGCTTCGGCGCCGGTACCGGGGTTGCCTGGCGGTTGTTGCGCGAACGGGTCCCCGCTTATGCCCAGGACCGTTGGCTGGCCCCGGACATCGAAAGCAGTGCAGCGCTGTTGAAAGACCCCGACCTGCTTGGCTCAGCATTCCCCGACTTGCTATGACCACAAGCGGCGCGCTCATGGAGTCGGCTCTCGTCTCAGAGCACTTCGAACAGGCCGGCGGCGCCCATGCCACCGCCCACGCACATGGTCACCACCACGTAGCGCACCCCGCGGCGTTTGCCTTCGAGCAAGGCATGCCCGACCATCCGTGCGCCGCTCATGCCGTAGGGGTGGCCGATGGCGATGGCGCCGCCGTTGACGTTCAGCCGCATCGGGTCGATGCCCAGCGTGTCGCGGCAGTACAGCACCTGGCAGGCGAAGGCTTCGTTGAGTTCCCACAGGCCGATGTCGTCTACCTTCAACCCATGCTCCTTGAGCAGGCGCGGCACGGCGTACACCGGGCCGATGCCCATTTCCTCCGGGGCCAGGCCGGCCACCGCGATGCCCCGGTACAGGCCAATGGGCTGCAGGTTGCGTTGCTCGGCCAGGCGCGCGTCCATCAGCACGCAGGCACTGGCGCCGTCGGACAGCTGGCTGGCGTTGCCCGCAGTGATGCAGCCGCCTTCGAGCACCGGCTTCAAGCCGGTCAGGTCTTCCAGGCGGGTCTGGGGGCGATTGCCTTCGTCCTGGGCCAGGATCACCTCGCGGTAGCTGACCTCGCCGGTCTGCTTGTCCTTGATCAGTTGCTGGGCGGTCACCGGCACGATCTCGGCCTCGAACAACCCGTCGCGTTGGGCAAGGGCGGTGCGCAGCTGCGACTGCAGGGCGTAGGCGTCCTGGGCGTCACGGCTGATGCCGTAGCGCCTGGCCACATGCTCGGCGGTCTGCAGCATCGGCATGTAGGCATGGGGCACGCGCTGGATCACGTTGCTGTCCTGCTCGCCTAGCGCCCATTCCAGATTGCGCGCCTGCACCGCACTGATGTTTTCCTGGCCGGCGCCGATGGTCGCCTGCATGCCATCGACGATGATCTGCTTGGCAGCCGTGGCGATCGCCATCAGCCCGGAGGCGCACTGACGGTCCAGGGTCTGGCCGCTGACCGACACCGGCAGGCCGGCGGCCAGTGCACTCATGCGGCCCAGATTCCAGCCGGCGGTGCCGGAGGGCATCGCGGTGCCCATCACCAGGTCCTCGATTTCGTCCGCCTCGATGCCGGCGCGGGCCACCGCCGCCTGGATGGCGTACGCGGCCAGGCTCGGCGAGCGGGTGTTGTTCAGCGCGCCGCGAAAAGCCTTGCCGATCGGGGTGCGGGCGGTGGACAGAATGACAGCTTCTTTCATGGTCGATGCTCCTTGAAAACCCTGGGGTGAACCGTTCAGTTGCCTGGCGCGCGCTGCTTCGTGCTGCTGGCCAGGCGGCGCAGCAATGGGGCCGGTTGCAGCCACATGCGGCCATAGGCGCCGAGCTGCTCGCGCTGGTGCTCGATGCCGGCCAGCACCTGGTCCAGGCCCAGTTCGCGGGCGTAGTGCAGCGGGCCGCCACGCCAGGCCGGGAAGCCGTAGCCGTTGGTCCACACCAGGTCGATGTCGCCGCTGCGCAGGGCGATGCCTTCGTCGAGCAGCTGCAGGCCTTCGTTGATCAGCATGAACAGGCAGCGGTCGTGGATTTCCGCGTCGCTGATGGTGCGCCGGGTGATGCCCAGGTTGCCCGCCAGTTGCGCCGCGATCTGTTGCACTTCCGGGTCTTCGATGCGCTGGCGCCCCTCGTAGCGGTAGAAGCCGCGCCCGCTCTTCTGGCCATGGCGGCCCAGGCTGTAGAGCTCGTCGGCCAGGCGGAAGTAGCTCGGATCGTGGGCGATCTCGCTGCGCCGCGCCTGGCGCACCAGGTAGCCGACGTCGATGCCGGCCAGGTCGTACATGGCGAACACGCCCATGGCCAGGCCCAGGCCGGTGAGCACCTTGTCCACCTGGGCGGGGGAGGCGCCTTCGAGCACCAGACGGTGGGCTTCGCGGGCATAGGGCTCGAGCATGCGGTTGCCGATGAAGCCGAAGCAGACACCCGACACCACCGGCAACTTGCCGATGCGCTTGGCAATCTTCAGCGTGGTGGCCAGCACGTCGGGGGCGGTGAGCCGGCCGCGCACCACTTCGAGCAGGCGCATGACGTTGGCCGGGCTGAAGAAGTGCAGGCCGAGCACATCCTGCGGGCGTTGCGTGCAGGCGGCGATGCGGTCGACGTCCAGCGTCGAGGTGTTGCTGGCGAGGATCGCACCCGGCTTGCACACACGGTCGAGGGTGCGGAACACCGACTGCTTGATTGACAGGTCCTCGAACACCGCCTCGATCACCAGGTCGGCGTCGGCGAGGTCGGCATAGTCGAGGGTGCCTTGCAGCAGGGCCATGCGTTGTTCGAGCTGCTCGGCACTGAGCTTGCCGCGCTTGATGCTGTGCTCGTATAGCTTGCGAATCTGCGCCAGGCCCCGGTCCAGGGCTTCGGGCTTGAGCTCCAGCAGGCGCACCGGGATACCGACGTTGATGAAGTTCATGGCGATGCCGGCGCCCATGGTCCCCGCGCCGATCACTGCCACTTGGGCAATCGGGCGCAGCGCCGTGCTGGCGTCGATGCCGGGCACTCGCAGGGCTTCGCGCTCGGCGAAGAACTGCTGGCGCAGGGCGGTCGCCTGGGGGTCTTGCAGGGCTTCGCGGAACAGCGCCTGCTCGCGGGCCAGGCCCTCGGCCAAGGGCAGCTCGCAGGCGGCGCGCACGGCGGCGAGCACCCGCAGCGGTGCGCGCTGGCCGGGGTTGCGGGCCAGCAGTTGCGCCTCGCGGTTGGCAAAGAAGTCGCTTTCCAGCCCGTCCATCAAGGCAGCAGCCGTGGCACGCGGCGCGGCAGGTTGGGCCAGCAGCTCACGGGCGAAGCTGCAGGCGGCGTCGAGCAGCTCCTGGCCGGGTTCGACGAGGCGGTCGATCAGGCCCAGGACGAGGCCCTGGCGGGCATCGATCGAGTCACCGCTGAGCATCATTTCCAGGGCCGGGGCCACACCGATCAGGCGTGGCAGGCGCTGGGTACCACCGGCGCCGGGCAGCAGGCCCAGGCGCACTTCGGGCAGGCCCAGGCGTGCGCCGGTGGTGGCCAGCCGGTGACTGCAGGCCAGGGTCAGTTCCAGGCCGCCGCCCAGGGCCACGCCGTCGATGGCGGCCAGCACAGGCTTGCCGAGGCGAGCCAGGGTTTCGAGCAATTGCGGCAGGGCTGGTTCCTCCCAGGCCTGCGGGCTGCCGAACTCGTTGATGTCGGCGCCGGCGCTGAACGGTAGCTGTTGCCCGTGCAGGATGATGGCCTGCACCTCGGGGTCGGCGGCGGCCTGGCTGCAGGCCTGCAGCAGCGCCTGGCGCAGGCCGTGGCCAAGGGCGTTGACTGGCGCGTGGTGCAGGCCGATCAAGGCCAGTTGGTGGTCGCGGCGATAGTCGATCAGCGGCATGGGCGGGAACCTTCTTGTTATTGGGCCGGGGCAGGCGTCGTGCACCTCGCCCTGGCCAGGACGGATGGAAAAACCAGGTGGCGGCCCGGAGCGCGTGCCGCCACCCGAAAAACCGCGGCCCGGAGGGTGCAGGCCGTGGTAACCAGCGCGGGTGCATCAGCGGGCGAACGCGGCTTCGCTGAGGGTCATCAGGTTGTCGCTGCCCGTGCGGATCAGCGTTTCATGCAGGTGGGCGCGGGGCAGCAGGCGCTGCAGGTAGAAGCGCGCGGTCTCGCGCTTGCCCTGGTAGAACGCCACGTCATCGCTGCCCGCCGCCAGGGCGCGCTCGGCCACGCAGGCGGCGCGCAGCCACAGGTAGCCCACCAGGGTGTAGCCGCTGAGCATCAGGTAGTCGTAAGCGCTGGCGCCGATCAGGTTGGCGTCGGTTGCGCTGGCGTCACGCAGCCAGACGCTGACTTCACGCCAGGCACTCACCTGCTTGAGCAGCGCCTGGGCCAACTGGGCCGGGGCGCTGGTACCCTGGGTGAAGTCTTCGATTTCGCCTAGCAGTTCGGCCAGGGCCTCGCCGCCATCGGCCAGCACCTTGCGGTTCAGCAGGTCGAGGCCCTGGATGGTGTTGGTGCCTTCGTAGATCGCGGTGATACGCACGTCGCGGGCGATCTGCTCCATGCCCCACTCGCGGATGTAGCCGTGGCCGCCGAATACCTGGATGCCCAGTTGCGCGGCTTCGTTGCCGGTTTCACTGAGGAAGCCTTTGGCAATCGGCGTGAGCAGCGCCAGGCGGCGCGCGGCGGCCTCACGCACATCGGTGCTGGCGCCGTGGTGCAACTGGTCGACGCCCTTGGCGCAGGTGTAGGCGAGCATGCGGCCGCCTTCGGCGCAGGCCTTCTGGGTCAGCAGCATGCGCCGCACATCGGCGTGGCCGATGATCGGGTCGGCGGGCTGTTCGTTGCGCAGGCGCGGACTGGCGCGCATCTGCACGCGTTCACGGGCATAGGCCAGGGCGCCCTGGAAGGACGCTTCGGCGTGGGCCTGGGCCTGCTGGGCAACCGCCAGGCGCGATTCGTTGATGTAGGTGAACATGGCGTTCAGGCCACGGTTGGCCTCGCCCAGCAGGTAGCCGCTGGCGCCGTCGAAGTTGAGCACACAGGTAGCGTTGCCGTGGATGCCCATCTTGTGCTCGATGGACCCGCAGCTTACGCCGTTGGCGGCGCCGAGCTGGCCATGGGCATCGACCTGGATCTTCGGCACGGCGAACAGCGAAATGCCCTTGACCCCGGCCGGTGCGCCTTCGATACGCGCCAGCACCAGGTGGATGATGTTCTCGGTCATGTCGTGTTCACCGGCAGAGATGAACATCTTGCTGCCGCTGATCTGGTAGCTGCCGTCGGCCTGGGGCTTGGCGCTGGTGCGCAGCAGGCCGAGGTCCGAGCCGCAGTGGGCTTCGGTGAGGCACATGGTGCCGCCCCAGCGGCCGGCGATCATCGGCGGCAGGAAGCGCTGCTGCAGGGTTTGCTCGGCATGCTCGCTGAGGGTGCTGATGGCGCCGCCGGCGAGGTTGCCGTACATGCCCCAGGCGTGGTTGGCGCTGCACACCATCTCGTAGTTGACGAAACCCAGCGACGGCGGCAGGCCCTGGCCGCCGAAGGCCGGAGGTTTGTCCAGACCCAGCCAGCCGTTGTCGGCGAAGCGCTGGTAGGCCTCGCTGAAGCCGGGCGGGGTGGTGACCTTGCCGTCCTGCCACTGGCAGCCGTGCTGGTCGCCCACGGCGTTGAGCGGGGCCAGTTGCTGTTCGGCGAACTTGGCACCTTCCTCGACGATGGCAGCGAAGGTGGCCTCGTCCGGGGCTTCACAACCTGACAGTTGCTGGTAGTGGCGGCTCAGGTCGAGCAGCTCCTGGGCAACGAAGGTGATATCGCGCAACGGGGCGGTGTAGCTGGGCATGCCGAACTCCTGTCTGGGTGGACTCGGCATGTTGTAGCAGGCAGGCTTCGGCGCCGCGTCCACCCCCCGGGTGGAATGGCGGGTGGAATCGTCGTCGGGGCCAGGTGGAGGTCAGCCCAGCAGTTGCAGTTCGTGCGCCGAACACAGGGCGCTGTCGCGGTCGGCTACGTCGAGCTTGCGGAACAGGTTGTTGATGTGGGTCTTGACCGTGCTCAGGCTGATGAACATAGCCTCGGCGATCTGCCCGTTGTTCTGCCCGCGGGCCATGCGCTGCAGCACTTCCAGCTCACGGCGCGAGAGCGGCACGATCAGCGCGCTTGCGGCGTGCTCCTTGCTGGCCAGCAGGGGCCGGAACAGAGCATTGAGCTGCTCGCGCGAAGGCGTCGGGGCCTTCAGGCCCAGGCGCTCGCGCACGCTCGGTAGCAGCAGTTGACGCAGGGCCTCGAGGCACGCATCGCCCTCGTACTGCAGCAGTTGCCCGAAGCCGTGCGCGCAAGCAAGTTGCAGCGCCTGGTCGAGGCTGCGCAGGGCGTGGTCATGGTCATGCTGCAGCGCGGCATCCAGCAACAGCGCGTCGAGCAGCAGGCGGCGGTTGCCTTGCGCCTGGGCCTGGGCTTGCAGGTTTTGCTGGATCTGCCGGGCCTTGTCGCGCTGGCCAAGGTGGCGTTGCATCCAGGCATAGGCGAGCCACTCTTCGGGCAACCGTTGTTCGCCATACTGGCGTCGGCACCAGTGCCACTGATCGAGCCAGTCGGGCAGGTAGTCCTGGTCGTTGTCGCGCAGGGCCAGGCGCGCCAGCCAAGCCCCGGCCGTGCGGTAGAGGGTGAACAGGCGGTACTGCCGGGTCAGCCGGCGCACCTCGGTCCAGCGTGCCTTGGCCTGGGCTGTTTCACCCAACGCCCAGTGCAGGCATGCCTGGTGGTGGAACACCCAGGGCAGCGCGGCGCTGTGGGGGAAGCCCAGGGCCAGCACTTCGGCCTGGGCCAGCGCCTGGCGCGCCTGGGCCAGCCGGTTGCCCTGCAGCAGCGCGAGACCCTGGCCCAGGTGGCGGAACAGTTCATAGAAACGCCCCGAGCTGCCGGTGTCGGGCTGGTCGGCCATGCCTTGCAGGCGTGCCCAGGCCGCGTCGCTTGCGCCCTGGGCCAATTCGATCTGGGCCAGCAGCAGTTGCAGCAGGTTGGTGTAGCCATTCAGGCCGAAGCCCTGCAGTTCGCACAGGGCGCGGCTGCCTTCGGCGTGGGCCTGTTGCAACTGGCCGAGCGCGGCCAGGCAGTTGGCGCGGTCGAAATACAGTACCGAGCGCGCCGCGTTGTGCTGGGGAAACCCTTGCAGTGCCCGCGCCGTCAGGGTCAGGGCGTGCTCCAGGTTGCCGCCCAGGTAGGCCAGGCGGCTGCGCAGGAACATCACCGTCTGCTGCACCCGCTCGGGGTTGCGCGGCACCCCCTGGCGGCGCTGCAGAGCATAGAGCTGGTGCAGGCATTGGCAGGCCTGGGCGATATCGTTAGTGACCATCACGGTGGAGGCTTCGGTCACCGCCAGGGTGAAGCTGTCGTTGCCGCCGTGGCCGGCGACCTCGTCGAGCACATCGACCAGGGTGTTGACCTTGCCCTCGCGCAGCAGCTCGAAACCATGCCGGTCGACGATGCTCAGCACCGCGTCCAGGTCGCGGGCGCGACCGAACTGGTAGATCGCCTCGGTGAAGCGGCGTTGGGCCAGCAGCCAGTGGGCCGCCTGGCGATGCAATTGGCGCAGCTGCTGGGGGGCGCGCTGCTCCAGACGCTGGTAGAGGCCGTTGCGCAGGGCCGGGTGGTAGCGGTACTCGGCGTGGCTGCCCTGGGGCACCTCGATGATCAGGTCCAGGCGTTGCAGCTGGCGCAGCGCGGCAGGGACATCGGCGTTGACGGCCAGCTCGCTGGCAAGGCCGGCATCGAACACCTGGGCCACGGCGGTGTGTTCGAGGAACGTGCGCAATGGCAAGGGCAGCTGCTGCAGGCGTTCTTCTTCGAGAAACTGCCGGGCATGGGCATAGGCCTGGCGGGTAATCGGACGCAGGTCGGCGGGCGCCTCGCCGGTGCTGTGCAGCGCCTTGCGGTAAGCCTCAAGTCAGAACAGCACGCCACTGGGCCAGCCTTCGCTGCCAGCGCGCAGTTGATAGAGGGCATCGCTGCCCAGGTTGACCTCACGGGCGCGCGCCAGCTGGTGCGTTTCTTCGCTGTCCAGGGCCAGGTCGCGGGCGCCCAGCACGCTAAGCCGGCCATCGCGGCGCAGGTGGGCCAGGGGCAGGGCGGGTGGGCCTTCGCTGGCGGCGACCAGGCGCAGCCCAGGCGGCGGGTAGTGTAACAGCGTGTCCAGGTACTGCCAGGCGGATGCGGCGGTGAGCAGGTGCAAGTCGTCGAGCAGCAGCGTCAACGGGTGTTGCCGGGCTTCCAGGTCGGCCAGGATCAGGCTCCACAGTTGCTCGGCAGAGAGCGTGTCGCGTTGCTCGGCGGGCAATTGCAACGCCGCGTGCAGGTGCAGCAGCAGTGCCAGTGGCTGGTTCTCGGCGCGGGTCAGGCGTAGCCAGGCCCAGGGCGTGGACAACTGGCGGGCGAACTGGCCGAGCAAAGTGCTCTTGCCATATCCCAACGGTGCTTGCAGGAGCACCACGCCGCCCTCGTCCAGGGCTGCGGCCAGTTGTTCAAGCAGCCGCGCACGCACCAGACCCTTCGCCGGCTCGGCAGGCGGGCGCAACTGGTTCGGTTTGAGCGCAGGAGGATGCATGGCGGGCAGGTTCCATCGGTTCGGCCAGACATCCTAGCCGAGCCCGCCACCCGCGCGGGCAAATTTTGCAGAGGGAGCGTGCCGCTGTCGGTAAGCGGCGTGGCCCAGGCCCAAGCGTTGAGCCAGGTGCTGGCACCGGTGCACTTCGACCGCGCTGTATGCTCGGGCTACCCGCGTACCCGGCAGACCCTCGACCAGTTGCTGAGCGGCCGCGCCCTGGCAGTGGAGGAGCGCGCCGCGCTGCGCGAGATCCGCGCCGGCCGCCTGCGGGAAATCCCCCGCGAATGCCTGCACCGCGAGGTGGCCCAGGCCTATCAGCTTGCCGACCGCCCCGAGGCGACCTTCTTGCGCGGCGAGTCGTGGCTGGCGTTCCAGCAACGCGTACTGGGCAGCTTCCAGCAATTGCTCGAAGAACCGGACTGGAACGCGCTGCTGCTGGTCAGCCACGACGCGGTCAACCGCATTCTCCTGGCCTGGGCCTGCGGCGCCGGGCTCGGCGCCCTGGCGGCCTTCGAGCAGGCCCCGGCCTGCCTGAACATCGTCGACATCGATATGGCCGGCCCGCAAGTGCTGCGCGCCTACATCCGCACCCTCAACTACTCAGCGTACGACCCAGGCAAGACAACCATCGACCAGACCGTCATGGCGCAGGTGCATGCCTCCATCGACCCACGCCGCCTGCACGCCTGAGCGGATTACTGAGCCAGTGCCAGCGGCACCCCGGCGGGCAAACCGGGGTGCTGTCATGAACTGAAAAACCGTTGTCGTCCGATGATAAGCGGCCCCTTGCACAACGGCCTACATTGCCCTTCTACACGAAAGTCTCTGTACAGCTACGCCCGATAGCCTGCACGCAATAACAACAAAAAACCCAGATATCCGAGGAGGCAGCATGGCCACCTATCACGCCAGTGCGGCACAACCTGGCACTGATACTTCGCTCGGCATTCCACGGCGCTACGCCTGGATCGTCTTCGCCCTGACATTCGGCCTGTTGATTTCCGACTACATGTCACGCCAGGTGCTCAACGCCGTGTTCCCGCTGCTGAAACAGGAGTGGCTGCTCAGCGACAGCCAGCTCGGCCTGCTCAGCGGCATCGTCGCGCTGATGGTCGGCCTGCTGACCTTCCCGCTGTCACTGCTCGCCGACCGCATCGGCCGGATCAAGAGCCTGACCGCCATGGCCGTGATATGGAGCCTGGCGACCCTGGGCTGCGGCCTGGCGGACAACTACCAGGAAATGTTCATCGCACGCTTCATGGTCGGCGTCGGCGAGGCGGCCTACGGCAGCGTCGGCATCGCCGTGGTGGTGGCGGTGTTCCCGCGCGAAATGCGCGCCACGCTGGCCGGCTCGTTCATGGCCGGAGGCATGTTCGGCTCGGTACTGGGCATGGCCCTGGGTGGGGTGATGGCCCAGCACCTGGGCTGGCGCTGGGCGTTCGCCGGCATGGCCTTGTTCGGCCTGGTGCTGGCGCTACTTTACCCGCTGATCGTGCGCGAAGCGCGCATTGCGCCCAACGGCGTTGAGGCCAAGCCCGACAAGGCGGCGCTCAAGGCCCTGCGCCCTCTGCGTACCCTGTATTCAAGCCGCTCGGTGATCTGCGCCTATGTCGGCAGCGGCCTGCAGCTGTTCGTCGGCGGCACGGTGATCGTCTGGTTCCCCAGTTACCTGAACCGCTACTACGCCATGGGCACTGAGCGTGCCGGTGCCGTGGCAGCGATCATCGTGCTGTGCAGCGGCATCGGCATCGTCCTGTGCGGCATGCTCTGCGACCGCATGGGGCGCCACTGCCCGGACCGCAAGATCAGCCTCGCCATCGCCTACTGCCTGGGCAGTTGCCTGCTGCTGTCGATGGCGTTTGCCATACCGCCAGGGGTGGCGCAGCTGGTGCTGATCTGCCTGGGCATGATGATTGCCGCCGGCACCAATGGCCCGTCCAGTGCCATGGTCGCCAACCTGACCCACTACTCGGTGCACGGCACCGCGTTCGCCACTCTGACCTTGAGCAACAACCTGTTGGGGCTGGCCACCGGCCCGCTGATCACCGGCAAGGTGTCCGACCTGATCGGCCTGCAGTCGGCCTTCCAGCTGGTGCCGTTGATCAGCATCGGCGCTGCTGCGGTGTTCTTCTACGCCAAGCGTTACTACCACCTTGACATGGCGCGCCTGCAGCCCGGTGAAACCGCGCAAGCGCCCGTGCAGCACACCCTGGAGGCCCGCCCGTGAAGCGTTCGTTGTCGATTGATGTGTACTTCGATTTCATCTGCCCTTGGTGCCTGATCGGCCGCCGGCAGTTGCAAGCTGCGTTGGCGCAGTTCAAGGCGGCGCAGCCGGAGGTCGAGGTCAACCTGGCCTGGCAGGGCGTGCAGCTGCTGCCGGAGCTGCCGTTCGACGGCCAGCCGTTCGCCGAGTTCTACCGCAGGCGCCTGGGCAGCGACCAGGCCGTGCGCCAGCGCCAGGCCCAGGTGCGCGAAGCCGCCAGCGCCGTGGGTGAGCAGATCGACTTCAGCCGCATCCAGCGCATGCCCAACACGGCCGACGCCCATCGCTTGTTGTTGCATGCCAGCGAACTGGGCAGCGAAGCGCAGGTCGAGGCGCTGCTGGAGCGGCTGCTGGCCGCGTACTTCAAGCACGGCGAAGACCTGGGTGATCGCGCCACGCTGCTACGCATCGCCGATCAGTGCGGCTTTGCTGCACATAGCCTGGCGGGCAGTTTGCGCGGGGATGGCCTGCCATTCGTCAGTGCCAGCGCCGACATTGCCAGCCGCGGCGTGCCTTGCTTCGTCTTCGACGATCGCCTGCAGGTGGTCGGTGCGCAACCGGCCGAGGCATTGCTCGAAGCCATGCACGCGGCGGTTTCGCGCATGGCGCAGGTGAGGGCATGAGCACGCTGGCACTTGCCCAGGTCAACCACCGCGTGCGCGAACTCGCGCCCGGGCTGATCGTCAGCCTGATCGCGGCAGGTGCGGCAAGCTTCCTGGCCGAGCATTACGGCGCACCGGTGATGCTGTTCGCCCTGCTGCTGGGGCTGGCACTGAACTTCCTCAGCGCAGACGGCACGTGCAAGGCCGGCATCGAGTTCACCGCGCGCACCGTGCTGCGCCTGGGCGTGGCCTTGCTGGGCATGCGTATCACCCTTGAGCAGATGGCCGGCCTGGGCTGGAAAGCCGTGGCGCTGGTGGTGATCCTGGTGGTGGTGACCATCAGTGTGTCGATGGTTGCGGCCAAGGCCTTGGGCTTCCAACGCCTGTTCGGCATGCTCACCGGCGGCGCCACGGCGATCTGCGGCGCCTCGGCGGCACTGGCGCTGGCCGCAGCATTGCCCAGCCACCCGCAGAAGGAACGCGCCACGCTGTTCACCGTGATCGGGGTGTCGGCGCTGTCGACCCTGGCGATGATCCTCTACCCGATGATCGCCAATGCTCTGGGCCTGTCGCCGCAAGCGGCCGGGGTGTTCCTTGGCGCCACCATCCATGATGTGGCACAAGTGGTGGGGGCGGGCTACAGCATGTCCACCGAAACCGGCGACACCGCCACGGTGGTCAAGCTCATGCGTGTGGCCATGCTGGTCCCGGTGATCGTCGTCGCGGCCATGATCGGCCGTCGCCAGGGCATCGACAGCAGCGGCAAGCGCCCGCCGTTGTTGCCGTGGTTCGCGGTCGGCTTCCTGGTCCTGGCCTGTGTCAACAGCACCGGCTGGGTGCCGCTGGTGGTGCAGGGCAGCATCAACGAACTGTCGCGCTGGTGCCTGGTGGTGTCGATTGCCGCCCTCGGCATGAAGACCCAGCTCAAGGAACTGGCCGCCGTGGGCATCAAGCCGATCCTGCTGATGGTGGGCGAAACGGTGTTCCTGGTGCTGCTGGTGCTAGGGTTGCTGCGCGTCGGCCTGTAACCCGCAGGCCCAGGGCCGTCAGCGGGCGCTGACGGCAGCCTGGGCAGCGCTGCGACTGCGTTTCGGTTGCGTCTGCGGTTCATGCTGCGCGCGCCAGGCCGCTGGTGGTTGGCCGAACTGGCTGATGAACCAGCGGGTGAACGAGCTGTGCATGGAATAGCCGAGCATGTCGGCGATGCGCCCCAGCGAATAGCCGGGGCTTGCCAGGTAGCGCACCACCAGGTCGCGGCGCACGCCGTTGACCAGCTCGCTGAAGGTCGCACCTTCTTCTTCCAGGCGCCGCTGCAAGGTGCGCACGTTCATGCCCTGGGTCTGGGCGATGTGTTCGATGGTGGCGCGGCCCATGGGCATCAGCAGGAAGATCGCCTTGCGCACTTCCAGCATCAGCGACGGCAGGTTCTCATCCTGCAGCACCCCCACATAACGCTGCGCCAGGCGCGCCATGCCGGCATTCGCCTGAGGGTTGGTGGTGTCGAGGTCGGACGCCGAACACACGATGCCGTTGAAGTCGCTGTTGAACTCCAGCTTGCAACCGAAGATGCGCCGGTGCGTGGACAGGTCGGCGGGGGCGGCGTGGGTGAAGTTGGCGCTGATCGGGTGCCAGTGCGGCCCCAACAGCACCGAGCAGAAGCGGTGCATCACGCCGATGGCCATCTCGATGGCCTGGCGGCTGTGCATCGGCTGGTCGGTGATGACCTCCTCGCGGATGATCACGGTCTTGCCGATTTCCTCGATGTGAATGGCCAGCGCGTTGTTGAGCACGTGGCGGTACTGCACGATCACCTGCAGGGCATCGCGCAGCGAGTGCTGATGGTTGATCAGCAGGCTGACCTCGCCGAAGTCCGACAACTGGCGCAGCTCGGCCATCCGCAGGCCGAAGGCTTCACAGCCGCTCAGCCGCGCCGACTCCTCCAGCACGTTGATGGCAGCGGCTACGGGGATGCGTTGGTCAGGGGTTTCCAGCAGCGAGGCACTGAGGCCGGCCTGGGCCAGCAAGCCATGGCCGTTGAGGCCCAGATGGCGTGAAACTTCGAGGTAATTGGTCAAGGTTGCAGCACGGGCGAGCACGGTCATTTTATTGTTTTCCACGTGATCTTGATGAGCTCCCGCTGCGCTGGCGGGAAGCTTCTTATAGCGGTTGTGTCGTCAGATGAAAAGCCATTTCCGAGCGGCGGAGCCTGCTGCTGCGCGCCACGGTTTTCGTGTCATCAACTGAAAAGTGCGTGACGCGCAATGTAAAGCGCCTGGCAGGGCGACTCTTTACTCTGGCCCCAAGCAGTCGGCAATTGACCGAGCTGACCAGAGCAAGGGCCCTGACGTGGAAAAACTGCAAACCACCGCAACCGTGCTGATCGTGCCCGGCTTACGCGACCATGTAGCCGAACATTGGCAAACCCTGTTGCAAGCGCGCCTGGGCAAGGTGCGCTCGGTACCCCCGCTGGAAACCGACAAGCTCAGCTGCAGCGCCCGGGTCGAAGCGATCGAGCGTGAACTGGCCAGCATCGAAGGCCCGGTGATCCTGGTGGCGCACAGCGCCGGTGTGCTGATGGTGGCGCACTGGGCCGCCCGTTACCAACGCCCGATCCAGGGCGCCTTGCTGGCCGCGCCACCGGACCTGGAAACCGAATGGCCGGCCAGTTACCCCACCCCCGACAGCCTGCGCGCCAATGGCTGGGCGCCGCTGCCGAGTGGCCGTCTGCCATTCCCGAGCATCGTGGCCGCCAGCAGCAACGACCATCTGGCGAGCTTCGAAGCGGTCGCTCGCATGGCCGACGAGTGGGGCGGCGAACTGCTCGAACTCGGCGCCGTCGGCCACCTCAACCCTGCCTCGGGCTTTGGCCCATGGCCCCAAGCCGAGGCGCTGATCCGTCAACTCGATCGCTGAACCTCAAGGCAGGCCAGCGCCCGATCGCTGCTGGCACCTTGCACATTCCAAGCAGAGACATCGCATGAACAACAATAAGAACGTTCTCTTCTGCCTTCACCGCCACAAACTGATGGCCACCCTGTTGCTGGTTGCCGGCGCGCCGGCTGCCCAGGCATTCCAGCTTGATCTCGCCGACCCAGACTGGAGCGTGCGCTTCGACAACACTGCCAAGCTCAGCTATGGCCAGCGGGTCGAAGGCGAAAATGCGAAGATCGCACGTACCTCCAACCTCAACGACGGTGACAAGAACTTCAGCGTCGGCAGCGCGGTGACCCAGCGTCTCGACCTGCTGACCGAGCTGGATGTGGTGTACCAGGGCAACATGGGCATGCGCGTGAGTGCCGCCAGCTGGTACGACCACGCCTATGACGACGTGGGTTCCAACTCCAACCCGTTCCCGGGCCAGGCCGGCAATGCCGGCAACTTGGTACTGGCGCGCCCGGCCGGTGCACTGCCAGCGGGTACCGTGCTGCAGGGTGGCCCCGCCAGGCATCATGGCCTGAGCAATTATTCCGACCGTTACTACAACGGCCCGTCTGGCGAATTCCTCGATGCCTTCGTGTTCTACAACACCGAAGTCGGCGACGAATCGATGTTGAGCGGCAAGCTCGGCTGGCACTCGGTGTACTGGGGCGAGACGTTGTTCAACGCCGCTAACGGCATCAACTATGGCCAGTCGGCCCTGGACCTGGCCAAGCTGTACAACGTGCCCGGTACCGAAACCAAAGAGCTGTTCCTGCCGCGCAAGCAGCTGTCGCTGAGCTACACGGTCAACCCCGAGCTGACCCTCGCGGCGCAGTACTTCCTTGAATTCGACAACTCGCGCCTGCCTGAAGGGGGCACCTATATGGGTGCCTACGACATGCTGGGCGACGGCGCCGACATCTTCTGGCTGCCAGTGCCCAACGCGGTCGGCGGTGCCGGTGCCTTCTATGGTGCCCCCCGCGGGCATGACATCCGCCCGCGCAACTCGGGCGACTTCGGCGTGATGGCCAAGTGGAGCCCGGAATGGCTCGACGGCACTCTGGGCTTCTACTACCGCAACACCTCCGACCCGACCCCGGCAGTGCTGATCAACGCCCCCAACCTGCACAAGGGCAGCCTGGAAGGCACCAGCTACATGACCGCCTACGCCGACGACATCGATATCTACGGCATCAGCCTGGCCAAGAACATCGGCCCGGTCAGCGTCGGGCTGGACGTCAACTACCGCGAGAATATGCCGCTGATCAGCAACTTCACCACCATCAACGGGCCGCTGTACGACGCCCTGGCCGGCACCGCTGGTGGTACCAACCTGATCGGTGAAGTGCCAGGCCATGGTGAAACCGGGCTGGCCCGCGGCAAGACCTTCCACGTGGTACTCAACGGCTTGGTGTCGTTCGGCGCCACGCCACTGTGGAACGCCTCGTCGCTGGCCGTGGAGGGCGCCATGACCCACCTGGTCAGTGTCGACAAGGGCGAGCAGACCTTCAAGGGCGACTCCAGCTACGAAGGCGTCGACAAGGTCACCACCAACGCCTACACCCTGGCGGTCAATTTCACCCCGACCTGGTTCCAGGCGCTGCCGGGGGTCGATATCACCTTGCCGCTGTCCTACAACGTCGGCCTCAAGGGCAACTCGGCGGTGCAGTTGGGCGGTAACGAAGACTCCGGCAGCTACTCGATCGGCATCGCCGCCGACGTCTACCAGAAGTACAAGTTCGACCTGAAGTACGTCGACTCCTTCGGCAAGTTCGATACCTGCGCAACCGGTACCGACAACAACACCCCGGGCACCAACGGGCGCTACCAGTGCATCCCCGGGCAGATCACTTCGCAGGCCGGCCTGGCGCCGCTGCTGAAGGATCGCGGCATGGTCACCGCCTCGTTCAAGACCACCTTCTGAAGCTCCCTGAACAAAAACACGTCATACAAAAACAAGCGGAGAAACGCGATGAAGTATCTCAACAGCCTGCTGTCGGCCTCGCTTGCGGTCGTGATTGCCGGTAATGCCCATGCCGCCGCCCCGGCGCAGGACGTCGCCCGCTTGGGCAAGGACCTGACCCTGGTCGGTGCCGAAAAGGCGGCCAGCGCCGACGGCTCGATCCCGGCCTACCAGGGCGGCCTGAATACGCCGCCTGCCGGGTTCAAGCAGGGCGATACCCTGCGCCCGGACCCATACGCAGCGGAGAAGCCGCTGCTGGTGATCGATGGTAAGAACGTCGACCAGTACAAGGATGCGCTGACCGCGACCACCGTGGAACTGGCCAAGCGCTTCCCGACCTTCCGCATCGACGTGTACCCGAGCCACCGCACGGCGGCGTTGCCCCAGGCGCTGCTCGACAACACCCTGAAGAATGCCGCCAATGCCAAGTCCCTGCAGGACGGCATGGCCATCGAGAATGTGCTGCCGGGCGTACCGTTCCCGATCCCGCAGTCGGGGGCCGAGGTGATGTGGAACCACCTGCTTCGCTACCAGGGTGTGGCGCAGAAGGCCAAGTACGATTCGTGGAACGTCGACTCCGCCGGCGTCGCGGCCCTGGCCACCACAGGCCTTGCGTACAACGCCTACCCGATCTACGAAGACCTGAACAAGGTCATCGAGCCCAAGGACATCTACTTCCAGACCAAGCTGTACTTCGAAGGCCCGGCGCGCCGTGCCGGTGAGTCGATGATGCTCAAGGACGCCGCCAACCCGCTGGTGCAGGAACGCCGCGCCTGGCAGTACCTGCCGGGGCAGCGCCGGGTCAAGCTGGCGCCGAACCTGGCCTACGACACGCCAAACCCTGGCACCGCAGGCTCGGGCACGTTCGACGACATTTATGTGTTCAACGGTGCGCTGGACCGCTATGACTGGCACCTGGTCGGCAAGAAGGACATGTACGTGCCGTACAACACCTACAAGCTGACCTACATCCACGACCCGAAAACCCTGACCACGCCCAACCATCTGGCGCCCGACCAGGTGCGCTGGGAGAAGCACCGCGTGTGGGTGGTGGAGGGCACCCTCAAGGGCAATGCCCGGCACATCTATGCCAAGCGCCGCTTCTACCTCGACGAGGACAGCTGGGTGGCCCTGGCCTCCGACCAGTACGACGCGCGTGGCCAGCTGTACCGCGGCTCGTTCGCCTTCTTCACCCAGAGCTACGACGTGCAGACGCCCAACAGCAACCCGCACGTGGTCTACGACTTGGTCGGCAGCACCTACAACGTCAATGGCCTGATCGGCCCGCACGGCGGTATCGAGTACATCGCCCCTCTGTCCAAGGCGCAGTGGTCGCCGGAAGCCCTGGCCGGCGCCGGTATTCGCTGACCCCGACGATCCGTCTGACGGTGGCCCAGGCGTGGCCGCCGTCAGGTCTTGCAGAGGATGTGGCATGGCTTCTTTGAACAAGTATGCGCCTTGGGCGCTGGCAATCACGCTCGCCCTGGGCGGCCCCTGCGGTGTGGCCCGGGCGGCCTATGTCGATGTGCTCGACTTGCCGGCCAGGCCCAGCGCGCTGGCCGTGCATAGCGCCCTGCGCGACGTGGCGTGGGCCGGCGAACGGCTGGTGGCGGTGGGCGCTCGTGGCCATATCGTGTATTCCGACAACCAGGGCCAGGACTGGCACCAGGCCAACGTGCCGGTGAGTGCCGACCTCAATGCCCTGGCTTTCCCTACCCCCGAGGACGGCTGGGCGGTGGGCAACGATGGCGTGATCCTGCACAGCCCTGACGGCGGCGTGAACTGGGCCGTGCAGCTTGATGGCCGGCAGATCGGCGCCCTGGTAGCGGCCCATTACCAGGCCCTGGCCAAGGCCCACCCGGACGACGAGCGATGGACGCAGTTCGCCGCCGAAGGCCAGCGCCTGGAAGAAGAGGGCGCCGACAAGCCGTTCCTCGGCGTGTGCTTCGTCGACGCCAGGCACGGCTATGCGGTGGGCGTGTTCAACCTGATTCTGCGCACCGACGACGGCGGTGCAAGCTGGGTGCCGATGCAGGACCGCACCGACAACCCGCAAGGCCTGCACCTCAACGCCATCCGTGCGGTCGGCGATGACCTCTACGTGGCCGGCGAGCAAGGCTTGCTGCTTAAGTGGAACACCCAGCAGCAACGCTTCGTCGCCTTGCCCAGCCCTTACCAGGGCAGCTGGTTCGGCATTCTCGGCAAGCCCGGCGAAGTGCTCGCCTATGGCCTGCGCGGCCATCTGGCCCGCAGCCTCGACGGCGGCCAGAGCTGGACCGAGGTGGACACCGGGCTGGGCCAGAGCATTACCGCCGCCACCCTCGACAACCGCGGCGACTACTGGCTGTTCAGCCAGGCCGGGCATGTGCTGCGTAGCCACGACGGCGGGCTGAGCTTCGCCCTGCAAGCGCAGGTGCCGCTGGCCCCGGTGGCCGGTGCGTTGCAGGCCCGCGGCAACGGCACCGTGCTGGTGGGTGAGCGCGGCGTGCGCGTGCTGCCTGCCCGCCAAGACCCACAATAATTCCAAGAGAGCCCCCGTGATGGCCAACATCAAGCAAGACACCATGCCGGTGATCCGCGACCTGCGGGATTTCGATCGACGCTCCGGCAACCTGCTGGAACGCATGGTCTTCAACTATCGCCCGCTGTTCATGCTGTTCATGGTCCTGGTCACGCTGGTGCTCGGCTATGTCGCGGTCACGCGCCTGGAACTGCGCCCCAGCTTCGAGAAGATGATTCCGCAGAGCCAGCCCTACATCCAGAACTACCTGGACAACCGCAAGTCGCTGCGCGGCCTGGGCAACTCGGTGCGGGTGGTGGTGGAGAATACCCAGGGCGATATCTTCGACCCCGAATACCTGGACGTGCTGAAGAAGATCAACGACGAGCTGTTTCTCGCCCAAGGCGTCGACCGTGCCTGGATGAAGTCGCTGTGGAGCCCGGGCGTGCGCTGGACCGAGGTTACCGAGGAGGGCTTTCAGGGCGGCGCGGTGATGCCCGATGACTATCAGGGCAAGCCGGCCGACATCGAGCAGTTGCGCCAGAATATCAACCGTGCCGGCATCGTCGGCAGCCTGGTGTCGACCGATTTCAAGTCGAGCATGCTGGTGGTGCCGCTGCTCGACCACGACCTGGCCAGCGGGCGCGGCATCGACTACCGGCAGTTCTCGCAGATGCTCGAGCAGCAGTTGCGTGACAAGTACGAGTACGGCGGTGACAGCAAGGCGCGGGCGTCTGGCAAGGAAGGCGAAGGCAAGTACAAGGTGCGGGTGATCGGCTTTGCCAAGCTGATGGGCGACCTGATCGACGGCCTGATCCAGGTGATGATGTTCTTTGCCCTGGCCGTGGTCACATCGCTGGTGATCATCTTCCTGTATACCCGTTGCGTGCGCAGTACGCTGCTGGTGGTGTTCTGCTCGCTGGCGGCGGTGGTGTGGCAGCTGGGCATCGTCGGTTGGCTGGGCTATGCCATCGACCCGTACTCGATCTTGGTGCCGTTCCTGATCTTCGCCATCGGCGTGTCCCACGCGGCGCAGAAGATGAACGGCATCATGCAGGACATCGGCCGTGGCACCCACAAGCTGGTGGCGGCGCGCTACACCTTCCGCCGCCTGTTCGTGGCCGGGGTCACCGCGCTGCTGGCGGACGCCGTGGGCTTTGCCGTGCTGATGCTGATCGACATCCCGGTGATCAAGGACCTGGCGATCACCGCGAGCATCGGCGTGGCGGTGCTGATCTTCACCTCGTTGCTGTTGATTCCGGTGGCACTGTCCTACGTCGGCGTCGGCCGCAAGGCGGCTGAGCGGGCCCTGCGCATCGACCGCCGCGCCGCCGAGCACCGGGGCTTCGGCAAACTGTGGGACGCGCTCGACCGCTTCACCACGCGCAAGTGGGCCACCGGCGCAGTGCTGGTCGCCACGCTGATGGGCGTGGGCGGCTTGTGGATGAGCCTGCAACTGAAGATCGGCGACCTCGACAGCGGTGCGCCGGAGCTGCGCGCCGATTCGCGCTACAACCGCGACAACGCCTACATCACCAGCCACTATGCGCTGTCCAGCGACCTGTTCGCGGTGATGATCAAGACCCCGGCGGAAGGCTGCCTGAGCTACAAGACGCTGATTCTCGCCGACCGCCTGGCGTGGGAGCTGCAGCAGTACCCAGGGGTGCAGACCACGGTGTCGCTGGTCAACGCCGTGCGCCAGATCACCGCCGGTTCCTTCGAGGGCAACCCGAAGATGAACAGCCTGCAGCGTAACCAGGACATGCTCAACTACGCCGCCCAGCAGGCCTCGGTCAACGCCCCCGAGCTGTTCAACAACGACTGCTCGATGATGCCGGTGATCGCCTACCTCAAGGACCACAAGGCCCAGACCCTGGACGACGTGGTGGCCATCGCCGACCGCTTCGCCCGCGACAACAGCAGCCCCGACCGCCAGTTCCTGCTGGCCGCCGGCAGCGCTGGCATCGAGGCGGCGACCAATATCGTCGTGCGCGACGCCAACCGCACCATGCTGCTGTTCGTCTACCTGGCGGTCACGCTGTTCTGCCTGGTGACCTTCCGCAGCTGGCGCGCGACCCTGGTGGCGCTGCTGCCACTGGTGCTGACCTCGGTGCTGTGCGAGGCGTTGATGGTGGCGATGGGCATTGGCGTGAAAGTGGCCACCTTGCCGGTCATCGCCCTGGGCGTCGGCATTGGCGTGGACTACGCGCTGTACCTGCTCAGCGTGCAGCTGCACTACCAGCGCCAGGGCCGCACCCTGGGCGAGGCTTACCAGAACGCCGTGGCCTTCACGGGCCGGGTGGTCGGCCTGGTGGGTATCACCCTGGCCGCCGGTGTGGTCGGCTGGGCCTGGTCGCCGATCAAGTTCCAGGCCGACATGGGCATCCTGCTGACCTTCATGTTCCTCTGGAACATGCTCGGGGCGCTGCTGCTGATCCCGGCGCTGTCGCACTTCCTGCTGCCCGACCAGCGCTTTGTCGCCGCCGCCCCCACGCCCTGCGAGGCCCAACCGCAACCCTGTGACGACGCCCAGGTGCCGCGCGCGCAAGCGCAGGTGCAGGCGTAGCCGGCAGGTCTACTCGTCGAATCGAAAACGGAAATCGGACACAACGTCATGGCCAAGACAAAAATAATGCCGCCGGCACCCGGCGCCGACGCCTACCCCTTGCTGATCAAGCGCCTGCTGATGTCGGGCGTACGGCAACAGCCGGACCAGGAGATCGTCTACGCCGACAAGCTGCGCTACACCTACCGCGAGCTCGACCAGCGCGTGCGGCGGCTGGCCAACGTGCTGCGCGCGGCCGGGGTACAGGCCGGCGACACCGTGGCGCTGCTGGACTGGGACAGTCACCGTTCGCTGGAATGCTTCTTCGCCGTGCCGATGCTCGGTGCGGTGCTGCACACGGTGAACATTCGCCTGTCGCCGGAACAGGTGGCCTACACCATGAACCATGCCGAGGATGACCTGGTGCTGGTGCATGACGACTTCCTGCCGCTGCTGGAGCAGATCCATGGCCAGCTGGGCACGGCCAAGAGCTACCTGCAGCTCAGCGACGACGAGGCGGTGGCTACCTCGCTGCCGGTGCTGGGCGAGTACGAGGCGCTGCTGGCGGCGGCCAGCCCCGAGGCCGAGTTCGAGGACTTCGACGAGCAGTCGGTGGCCACGCTGTTCTACACCACCGGTACCACCGGCAACCCCAAGGGCGTGTACTTCTCGCACCGCCAGCTGGTGCTGCATACCCTGAACCAGCTGGGCACGTTCGCTGCCTACGATGCCCAGCCGCTGCTGCGCTCCGGCGATGTGTACATGCCGATCACGCCGATGTTCCACGTGCACGCCTGGGGCGTGCCCTATACGGCCACGCTGCTGGGGATCAAGCAGGTGTACCCGGGACGGTACGAGGCGGACAAGCTGGTGCGCCTGTACCGCGACGAAGGGGTGACGTTCTCTCACTGCGTGCCGACCTTGCTGCAGATGATGCTCGACAGCGAGCAGGGCCGGCATACCGACTTCAGCCGCTGGAAGCTGCTGCTCGGCGGCAGTGCCCTGACCCAGGGCCTGGCGCGTCAGGCCAGCGAGCGCGGCATGCTGATCTTCAGCGGTTACGGCATGTCGGAAACCTGCCCGCTGCTGACCCTGACTCGCCTGCGCGACGAGCACCTGGCGCTACCCATGGCCGAACAGGTGGCGCAGCGGATCAAGACCGGCGCCCCGGTGGCCATGGTCGACCTGCGCATCGTCGATGCCAATGGCTGCGATGTGCCCCACGACGGCGCGTCGCTGGGCGAGATCGTGGTGCGCTCGCCATGGCTGACCCAGGGCTACCTGCACGAGCCCGGCATGGGCGCCGAACTGTGGCAGGACGGCTGGATGCACACCGGCGACATGGGCTCGATCGACCGTCACGGGGTGCTGGAGATCAAGGACCGGATCAAGGACGTGATCAAGACCGGCGGTGAGTGGATCAGCTCCTTGGCCTTGGAAAACCTGATCAGCCTGCACACGGCGGTCAATGCGGTGGCGGTGGTTGGCATTCCCGACGAGCGCTGGGGCGAGCGGCCGGTCGCACTGGTGGTCTGCATGCCTGGCGACAGCCTCGACCAGGTGGGGCTCGAAGCGCACCTGAAGCAGTTTGTCGACAGCGGCCAGATCAACAAGTGGGCGATCCCGCGGCAGGTGCACTTCGTGGCCGACATCCCCAAGACCAGCGTCGGCAAGATCAACAAGAAGCTGATCCGCGAGATGCACCTGTGAATGCAGCGCATACCGCGATTCTGCTGGAAGCACTGGCCCGGCTCTGCGCTGTGGCCGAACAGCCGTCGGTCTGCACCGACACCCTTTGACAATCACAACAAGGAACACCCGATGAACTTCCTCGATGGCCACCTGTTCACCGAAAACCAGCAGCCGCTGATCATCACCGCAGCACCCTATGCACCGTCGTGGGTACCGTCCGACTTCCCCGAAGACATTCCGGTAACCATGGCCGAGCAGATCCAGAAGGCCGTGGACTGCTACAACGCCGGTGCCACGGTGCTCCACCTGCATGTTCGCGAGCTGGATGGCAAGGGCTCCAAGCGCCTTTCCAAGTTCAACGAGCTGATCGCCGGCGTGCGCGAAGCGGTGCCGGAAATGATCATCCAGGTGGGTGGCTCGATCAGCTTCGCGCCGGAAACCGAAGGCGCTGCGGCCAAGTGGCTGAGCGACGACACCCGGCACATGCTGGCCGAGCTCGACCCCAAGCCTGATCAGGTCACGGTGACGGTCAATACCTCGCAGATGAACGTGGTCGAGCACTGGGGCTACCAGGACGTGCGCGGCACCTCGATGGAAGACCCGGCCGTCTATGAAGCCTACAAGGAAATGACCGTGCCAGCCCAGCCGGGCTGGGTCGAGGAGCACGTGCGCCGCCTCAGCGCCGCCGGCATCCAGAGCGCCTTCCAGTGCTACAACCTGAACAGCTTCGAATCGGTCGAGCGCCTGATGCGCCGCGGTATCTACAAAGGCCCGCTGGTGATGAACTGGGTGGCCATCGGCGGTGGCATGGACGTGCCGAACATCTACAGCCTGGCCAACATCCTGCGGGCCGTGCCGGACGGCGCGGTGCTCACCGTGGAAAGCTCGATGCGCAACGTGCTGCCGGTCAACATGATGGGCATCGCCACGGGCCTGCATGTGCGCTGCGGCATCGAGGACAACCTGTGGAACCAGGCGCAGACCGAGAAGATGTCCACGGTGCAGCAGATCGAGCAACTGGTGCGCATGTCGCGCGAGTTCGGCCGGCCGATCGCCACGGCCAAGGAGGCCCGCGAAATCAGCAAGATCGGCGTGTTCTACGACACCGTCGAAGAAAGCCTGGCAGCCAACGGCTTCGCGCCGAACCGCAACGGCGGCCAGCAAGGCTTCCTGCGCAAGACGGCTGAATGCGCGTAAGCCCCGCTGCATGCCCGTGCTGATTCGGGCTGGAGCCCTGTCCCACTACCTTGAGGTGTGCCAGCAGTTCGGGATAGACCCGGTGCCGCTGCTGGCCGAGGTGGGCTTGAGCACGGCCCGGCTACGACATGCCGAGCACCGCCTGTGCGGCGACGCCGCGGTGCGCCTGCTGGAAAACACCGCAGCCGCCAGCGGCTGCCAGGCCTTGGGCCTGAGCATGGCTGCGGCGCGGCAGTTTTCGGACCTGGGCGCGGTCAGCCTGCTGTTGTGCCACCAGCGCTCGCTGCGTGATGTCTTGCAGGTGATGCTGCGTTACCGGCACCTGATGAACGGGTCGGTGGCCATCGATCTGGATGAGCACGGCAGCCGGGCGATCATCCGCCAGGACGTGCTGACCCGCAGCGCAATGCCCAACCGCCAGGCCAACGAACTGGCCATGGGCGTGCTGTTTCGGCTGTGCGCCACCTTGCTCGGCAGGCATTGGCGGCCGTACGTTGTGCATTTCACCCATCCGGCGCCGGCCGACCTGCAGTTGCATCGGCGCCTGTTTACCTGCGAGCTGGTGTTTGGCAGCCACTTCAACGGCATTGTCTGCCCTGACGGCAACCTGGCGCGGGCTGCTGGCCAGGTGGACCCGGCGATGGCGGGCAATGCCCGGCGCTACCTGGTCCCGCTGCAGGAGGACGGTGGGCTGTCACTGGTCGGGGCGGTGCGCAGGGATATCCGCCAGTGGCTTCCCGCAGGCAGGGCGTCGATCGAGCATATCGCCCAGCAGCAGGGCATGAACGTGCGAACCCTGCAGCGCCGCCTGGATGACCAGGGCCAGGTATTCAGCGCGTTGATCGGTGAAGCCCGCCGCGAACTGGCCCTGCGTTACCTGGGCAATGCGAACTACCCGCTGCAACGCATCGCCGAGTTGCTGGGCTTTTGCGCACCCACTTCCTTTACCCGCTGGTTCATCGGGCAGTTCGGCATGCCGCCGACAGCCTGGCGCAAAAAAAACGGCAAGCTGCTGGCAGCGTTGCCGTAAAGCAGACCGGTGCCAATGCACCGGTTGTGCGACCCATCAGTAAGGCGTGTCGCCAACGATGCCGGCGCGGTTCATCTTGCGGTGGCAGGGCGGGTAATCCATGACCGCGTAGTGCTGGGTGCTGCGGTTGTCCCAGATGGCAATGCTGTTGGGCTTCCAGCGCCAGCGCACCTGGTACTCCGGGATCGTCGCCTGGCTGATCAGGTAGCGCAGCAGCTCGCCGGCACCCGGGCTGAAGTCCTGGCCGAAGCGTACCCGTTCGGGCGTGTGGTAGTTGCTGAAGTGGGTGGCGAAGCTGTTGACGAACAGCACTTTCTCGCCGGTTTCCGGGTGCGTGCGCACCACGGGGTGTTCGGCATCTGGGTACCGTTCCTTGAGGGCCAGGCGCTTTTCGATCGGCATGGCGGCGCCAAAGCTGGCCTCGATGCTGTGGCGGGCGCGCAGGCCTTCGATCCTGGCCTTGACGTCCGCCGGCAGGCGATCGTAGGCCACCACCATGTTCGCCCACACGGTGTCGCCGCCCACGGGTGGGCACTCAAGGCAGCGCAGCACCGCGCCCATGGACGGGTTCTCGCGCCAGGTGGTGTCGGTGTGCCAGGCGTTCTCGTAGCGGTCTGGCGGGTTTTCTGGTGACTTGTGGATCTGCACCAGGCCAGGGTGGTCCGGGTGGCTGCCGACCACCGGGTGGTCTTCCAGTTCGCCGAAGCGCCGGGCGAACGCCACATGCTCGGCGTGGCTGATGTCCTGGTTGCGCAGGAACAGCACCCGGTGCCTGAGCAGTTGTTGGCGAACCTCGGCGAATAGCCCATCGTCATGGATGACGTCGGCCAGGTTCAGGCCTACCAGTTCCGCACCGATGGTGCAGGTCAGTTGTTCCACTTGCATGATGTGCCTGCTCTCAGAGTCTGCATTGTTGTTGTAAGCGTTGGGTCACGCTGGAACAGACTGTAGGCCGCAGGTGCCGCGTGCTGCTTCACATCAGGTGACAGTCAGCTGTCTTTTCGTGACAACGGGCCGGGCATTGCCTATTGATAAAACCGATAGGTGCTATGTCGCGAGTATCAGTTCCATCAAAGAAAATGTCAGCCACGACGTAACCACATGATGGAATCTGTTATGAAAAAGGTCTCTTTCACCGAACGCATGGTCCATGCCGTCGGCTACGAAATCTTCGCCGTGCTGCTGTGCGCGCCCTTGCTCTCGTGGATCATGGGCAAGTCGCTGGCCACGGCTGGTACCCTGGCGGTCACCCTGTCGGTGATCGCGATGATCTGGAACATGGTCTACAACGCACTGGTCGACCGTTTCGTGGCGACGCCGCGCATCCAGTGGAAAGCGCTGGCGCGCTTCGTTCATGGTCTGGGCTTCGAGGCGGGGCTGGTGGTCTGGTGCCTGCCGGTGGCGGCATGGATGCTGGAGATCTCGCTGCTGCAGGCGTTCATGGTCGAGCTGGGCTTCTTCGTGATCATCCTGCCTTACACCGTGCTGTACAACTGGGCGTTCGACCGCGCCCGGCACTTCATCCTGCAGCGCCGGGCCGTGGCCTGAGGCCATGGGCCTGAACACCAGTGACACTTCGATTCGGTTGCCAATGCAGACACCGATCAGTCTCAAGGGCGCGGCGAACTAGCGGTTCACATCGACCACTAGTCGGCCGCGAATGGCCCCTTCGAGCAGGTCAACTGAAGCGGAAATTGCCTCGTGCAACCCGATCTCTCGCGTGATCAACGCAAGATGGTCCGGGTTCAGGTCTTCTGCAAGCCGCTTCCAGGCCTCAATGCGTCGGGCGTAAGGCTGAGTCACGCTGTTCACGCCAAGCAGGCTCACACCACGCAGAATGAACGGTGCCACCGTCGCCGGCAAATCCATGCCTTGCGCCAGGCCACATGCGGCGACCGCGCCTTCGGCGTGTGTGCCTGCACAGGCGTTCGCGAGTGTGTGGCTGCCTACAGAGTCGATGGCGGCGGCCCAGCGTTCTTTGGCCAGGGGGCGACCCGGGGACGAAAGCTCGGAGCGGTCAATGACCGAATCGGCGCCAAGTTGCTTCAAATAAGGGGCCTCAACAGTCTTGCCCGTGGCAGCAATGACCGAGTAACCGAGGTTGGCCAGCAGGCTGATGGCGAAACTGCCGACTCCGCCGCTGGCGCCTGTGACAAGCACGGGGCCGTCGCTCGGAGTGAGGCCATGGCGTTCGAGCGCCATCAGGCAAAGCATGGCGGTGTAGCCTGCGGTGCCAATGGCCATGCTCTGTTTTTCATTCAGGGCAGTGGGGTGTGGGATCAGCCAGTCGCCGTTGAGCCGGGCCAGTTGGGCGAGGCCACCCCAGTGTTGCTCGCCCACCCCCCAGCCGTTCAACAGCACTTTGTCGCCGGCTTTGTAGTTCGGGTGCGAGCTGCTCTGTACGGTACCGGCGAAATCAATGCCCGGCACCATCGGAAACTGGCGGACCACCGGGCTTTGGCCGGTAATGGCCAGGGCATCCTTGAAGTTGAGGGTGCTGTACGCGACTCGGACTGTCACATCGCCTTCAGGCAGGCTTGATGCCTCCAGCTCCCGGAGTTGTGCCTGGTAGCTTGCATCATGCTTGTCAACCAAGATGGCTTTGAACATCGTTTCCTCACTTTAGACTGATCGTCTTTAAATAACCCTGCAGCATCACCGGGTGATGCCTGCAAGGAAGCCTTTGAAGAATGTGTCGAGTGGGCGCGGGTCTTGTACCAGGCGAGCCCGAAGCACAGCACCTTCCCAGCCAATCCAGAAGTAGGCGGCCAGCGCCTGACAGTCCTGGTCCGATGAAATCTCGCCAGCCTCGACCGCGGCGTTCAGGCAGCCAACCAAGCGGTTCTCCCAATCCTGCAATACTGCTTCCAGCTGTTGTCGGAAGCTTTCGGGCAGTACCAGCACCTCCTGCCCAAGGTTGCCGACGAGGCAACCTCGCCGAAACGCGTACCTGGTCATGCCGGCCTTGGCGTCCTCGACAAAGCCGGTAAGGCGCTGCAGTGGCGGCAGTTCCTGGGCCAGGAACCAGCGGTCGAGCTTGCGTGCAAAATAGTCTGCGTAGCGATGAAGAACCGCCTGGCCAAAGGCTTCTTTGCTCTCGAAGTAGTGATAGAACGAGCCCTTGGGTACCTGGATGCGCTTGAGGACGGTATCAATGCCTGTTGCAGCGAACCCTTGCTCGGTCAGGATCTGCATGCCGCAGCGCAACAGCATCTCACGCGTTTCGGCATGATCACGGGAAATCTTGGGAGGGCGTCCTCGGCGGACTGGGGGCTTGGCAGAAGTCATCTGGAATAATTTAGACTGATCGTCTCTAATGTCAACAAACCATTGCCGGGCTGCCCGGGGCGTGTCGAGATCAGTCGATCATGAAAAAGCGTCTGCCACCGTTGAATTGGCTCAGGGCCTTCGAGGCCTCGGCCCGGCTGCTCAATTTCACCCATGCAGCAGAAGAACTCAACCTCACCCAGGCGGCCATCAGTCAGCAGTTGAAGGCTCTGGAGTCGCAACTGGGGACCGTGCTGTTCAAGCGGTTGCCGCGTAGCCTGGAGCTGACCGAGGCTGGGATGGCTTACTTTCCGGTGGTGCGGGAAGCTGTCGAGCGTCTGGCAGCTGCGACCGATGAGATTTTCGGGCAGGGCCACAAGAGCGTCCTCACTATTCGCAGCAGCCTGGTTTTCTTCACGCACTGGATCGCCCCCCGGCTCCCTCGTTTTCGCCAGCTCCACCCCCATGTGAACCTGCGCATCGCCAGTAACATCTGGGTTGATGACTCCGCATCGGACGCCGATCTGGAAATCCGCTACGGGCAGGGCCGCTGGCCTGGCATGAAGGCCGAGCGCCTGACCTGGGACACGCTGGTGCCGGTGTGTTCTGCGCATTTGCCCACTGCCGAACGGCCACTTGAAAAGCCCCGGGACCTTGCCCGACACGAACTGCTGCACGTGCTGGGGTACGAGGAAGGGTGGGGCTACTGGCTGAAGAAAAATGGCGCAGAAAGTGTCGACTCATCGCAGGGGCTGCAGTTCGATACGCTCTTCTCGGCACTCGAGGTCGCCGAGCTAGGGCAGGGGGTTGCGCTGGCCAGATCATCCCTGGTGGCGCACTTGCTGAAGAGCGGGCGCCTGGTCGCTCCGCTCGACAGCCACGTTGCCACGAAAGAGGCTTTCTACCTGGTTTACCCCCCCACAACCTGGCAAACCCGGAAGCAGCCGCCTTCGTCGACTGGTTATGTGCCGAAGCGGCCAGCTTCAGGGACCAGACGCTGGCTGAAAGCGAGGAACGCTGACCATAAGTGTTCGAGCGCCTTCATAAAAAAAATGGCCCCTAAGGGTCATTTTTTATTGCTTCCGCAAGCTGCGCGTTTTTCTGAAAGTAGGGCCCAGATCGAACGCCAATGGCTAGCACCCGCAGCCAGGCGAACGGCTACAGCGAAGCATCGACAACAACAATAAATCCGGGGCGGCCCCTCAATTGTCCCGTTGCTACGTAGGGTTTCCTCATGGGTCACACCAAGCAATTGCCCCTGCAGGGCGTCAACATTATCGATTTTGGCCAATTCATCGCAGGCCCGGCCGTCGCCATGATCCTGGCGGATCTTGGCGCTACCGTCATCCACATCGACCCGCCTGGCGGCCCTCTTTGGGACAGCCCGGCCAACGCTACCCTCAACCGCAACAAGCTCTGCCTTCGGCTCGACCTGAAGTGCAGCGCGGGCCTGCAACAAGCCCGCGAGCTGATCGCCCGGGCCGATATCGTGATCGAGAATTTCCGTCCGGGTGTGATGGAAAAGCTCGGCCTGGACTTTTCGGAAATGCGGCGATCTCGCCCCGAACTGATCACGCTGTCCATTCCCGGCTTTGCCAGCAATGACGAACTGCGTCGTCAATGGCGAGCAACCGAGGCGGTGATTGCCTCGGCCTCCGGGGTATTTACCGACATGGGGCAGAACCGCGTGCTGATGGGCATCAACCCGAGTTTCTCTCCACTGCCGCTGGCATCCGCCTACGGCACCATGCTGGCGGTCTCCTCGGTGGTGCTGGCCCTTCAGTCGCGAGAGAAAAACGGCATCGGCGACCAGATCGAAGTGCCACTGGCGGCAGCGGTGATGGAGGGGCTTTCCTACAACTCCATCAAGATCGACGGCTACCCGCTTCGCTACAAGACCTTGCGAGAAAAGGAGAGTGAGCGCAGAAAGGCCGAGAACCTGCCGATGAACCTCAGCTATGAGGATCTGCAGGAGTTTCTCGACCCGTTCTACCGCACCTACGAATGCGCCGATGGCCGCAAGTTCTATGCGGTTTGTCCATCGCACCGTGAGCATGCCAAGCGTTGCCTGCAGGCGATGGGGCTGTACGAGGAAATGGTCGCGGCGGGCCTGCCGAAAGTCGATGATCCCTACCTGCCGATCGATCAGTGGGAGGGCAACGCGTCACTGGGCGTCTATCCGTTGCCGGCAGACTGGGCGGCGCGGATTTCCGCACGGATGAAAGCGGTCTTCCTCACCAGAACGGCTGCGCAGTGGGAAGTGATTTTTGGTGAAGGCGGCTTCCCTGGCGCGCCTCATCGCTCGACCCAGGAATGGCTGCACGATGTGCACGCCAATACGGCAGGCCTGGTAGTCGAGGTCACGGATCGTGAATATGGGCTCATGAAGCAGCCTGGCCCGGTGGCCTGGCTCGAAGGCAGTGCCGAGCCGATGCTCAAGCCTGTTTCCCGCCGCGATGTTACTTTTGACGAAGCCATCGCCACGCTGTCGGAGCGCACCCGGCCTGTGCTTCCAGCTCTGCGGCAGGACGCCCCAGGTGGCTGGCTGGATGGCGTAAAAGTGCTCGACCTGACCAACGTCATCGCCGGGCCACACTCCGCATCTTTTCTCGGTCGCTTCGGTGCCGACGTGATCAAGCTGGACCCGGTAATTCCCAATTACGACCCTTGGAACACCGTCGTCTTTGGCCTGTCTTCAGCGCGCGGCAAAGAGAGCATCCTGGTGGATCTGCACAAGGCGGACGGTCGCGAGGTGTTCAATCGCCTGGTGCGGGAAGTCGATGTAATCATCATGAACGCTCCCGACCGGCAACTGGCGCCCTTGGGGCTGGATGAAGCCAGCCTGCAGGCCGTGAACCCGGGCGTCATCTTCTGCCAGCTCGATTGCTTCGGCGGCCCGCGCCGTGGCCCACGCACCGACTACCTGGGTTACGACGACCTGATTCAGGCGACGACCGGAATCATGTTGCGTTTCGGGGGCGGCATGCAGACCCCTGAAGAGCACGCGCACGTGGGTACCATCGATGTGATGTGCGGCTTCGCTGCCGCCCTGGGCGTGGCGACAGCGCTCTATCAAAAGCACCGTACGGGTGAAGCGCACCGCGCTCGCACGTCGCTGGCCGCATTGGGCAACCTGGTGCAAATACCGTTCTGCTACGACTACCCAAGGCGAGGGCCATTCGACGAACCATCGGGTCGAGAGGCCACAGGGTACAGCGACCTGTCGCGTTTCTACCGCACTGCAGACGGCTGGATCTACCTGGATGCCGATGAGTCCGACTTGCCAAAGTTCCGCAGCATCAGTGAGCTGGCAGGCCTGGAACAGGCTGCAAATCGGGCGCAGTTCCTGCACGTTGCGATTGCGCGAATGAGCGGTACCGTTCTGCAAGAGCGTTTGCAGGCAGCAAACATCGCTGCGGCGGTGCCGGACAATATCGACAACCTGCGCACTACCTACAGCCGGCCCGCAGACGGCCTACCGGGCACCTGCAACGGCAGTTACTCGTTCAGCGTGTACGGCGATCACCCGAGTGGCCACTGCATCACCCAGCTCGACCCCTATGCGATCCGCACTCGCAACGCTCGCATCCGGGCACTGGCGCCGGCAGAGAAGTTCGGCGCCTCCACGCGCAAGGTGCTCGAACGTCACGGATACAGCCAGGAGCAAATCCATGCACTGCTGAGCACTGGCGCCATTGGCGAAAGCTGGAGCGAAGCGTACCTGCCTGGCTAAAGGCAGCGCTTGCACAAGGCGGGCTGCGACGCAGCCCGGTTTCTTCGCCCGGATCACAACTTACACATCTTCGAGCCATTGGCCCGCTCGCGGGCAGGCTCGTGCCTGGAAAAGAGAACGCACCATGACGTATTCGAGCATCCTCCCACGCATCCTGCAGACGGGAGCAGGCGCCAGCCAGCAGATCCCGCACATCCTCGCCAGCCTGGGTTGTTCGCGGCCACTGATCATCACCGACCGCATGATGGTCGAGCTGGGCTACGCAGGCCGTATCTGCAGCAGCCTGACCGAGCATGGCCTGCAGGCAGACATCTTTTCGGACACGGTACCTGAGCCCACAGTCAAGTCGATCCAGGCGGGTGACGCCGCCGCGCGCGAAGGTGGCTACGACAGCATTGTCGCGCTGGGTGGCGGTAGTCCCATCGACAGCGCCAAGGCCATCGGCATGCTCGCCAGGCACGGCGGCGTGATGCGCGACTACAAATTCCCCCGCAATGTCAGCGAGAGCGGCATCCCCATCATTGCTGTGCCCACCACGGCGGGCTGAACAGGGTGCTCGTCCAGGCCCGGCACTTCATCCTGCAGCGCCGGGCCGTGGCCTGAGGCCTCAGAAGTGTTTGCTGACACCGGCCACCACGGTGGCGCTGCAGACGTCATCGAAGCCATAGTTGCTGGCGCATTCGGCCTGCGACAGGTTGGTATCCATATAGCTCAGGCGCCAGGTGAGGCCGAGGAAGTCGCGGGTGAATCTGGCTTCCCATTCACGGTAGGAATCGCGCGACTGGCCGCTCTGTGACCAGTAGCTCGGGTCTTTGAAGTCGGCGCGGCCGTAGCGCAGTTCCAGGCCGACTTCCAGCGGCAGCACCGTGTGGTAGCCCACCCAGGTGTAGAGGCTGTCCTGATCCTTGCCGTACTGCGTCGTAGCGTCCGTGGAGTAGTAGGCCGCCAGCTTGAAGCCATGCACATCGACGATGGCGTACAGCTCTGACTGGTTGTACCGGCTTTCCTTGGGATAGGTGTACTTCAGGTAACCCAGGTCCAGGTTGGCGTGCTCACTCATTTGCCAGGCCCAGCCACCGTAGTAGTCGACCTCCTGGCGGGTCTTGCTGTCGAAGCCGAAATCGACGTTCGAGGTCCAGGCGCCCAGATACAGGCCGCTGGCATGGCTGAGCATGACGTCGGCCTGCGCGGCCGGATCGCCCTGGGTTTGCGAGATGCCGCGGCTGCGATAGTCACTGACTGCGGCCAGGTCGAGGTCGAGCGCGAAGTCATCGTTGATCGGCAAGGCGATGGCGGCGGGGGCGAGCGCGGCGCAGCCGAATGCGCACACGGCTGCCAGGGTAGCGTGCTTCATGGTCATCCCTATCTTGTGTTGTGGTTGTTGTGGCAGATAGAAAAGGCGGCATGCCGTACAGGCATGCCGAGGTGCAGGGGCTTAGTGGGGGGCGTAGACCTGTTGGCCGCCGAAGTAGGTGGCCAGCACCTGGGTCTCGCCCAGTTGCTGGTCGTTCACCGCGAGCACATCACGGTCGAGGATGACGAAGTCGGCCTGCTTGCCCGGGGCCAGCGAGCCGATCTGCTGCTCCAGGCCCAGGGCCTTGGCTGCATTGGCGGTGTAGGCATAGAGCATGGTCTGGCGGTCGAGGCCCTCATCGGCATTGAGCACGCCTTGCGCGCCCTTGCGCGTTGCCGCCTGGGCGATGGCCAGCCAAGGGCTGGGTGACGACACTGGCCAGTCGCTGGCGCCGGCGATGGTCGCGCCATTTTTCTGCAGCGAATGGGCCGGGTACTGGTAACGGAACGCGGAGGCATCGACGTAGGGTTTGACCATGTCGACGGTGTAGTCGTCGCCGGCGGCCCACAGCAGCTGCATCGAGGCAATCACGTCGAGGGGCTTGAAGCGGGCGAAGTCCTGGGGGTTGACCAGCTGCAGGTGGGTGATCGAGTGATGGATGCCGCTGTTGCCGGCCTTGCGTGCCTGTTCGATGCCGTTGAGTGATTCACGCACCGCACGGTCGCCGATGGCGTGGATGTGCACCAGCCAGCCACGCTGGTCGGCAGCGCTGACCAGCTCACCGAAATGCTTCGGGTCGATCAGCAGTTCGCCAGGTTTGTGCGTGTTGTGGTACGGCTTGAGCAAGGCGGCCGACTGCGCGGGGTACTCCAGCACACCGTCGGCGAACACCTTGATGCCGGGCAGGGTCAGGTTCGGCACGCCAGCGAACTGCTTGCGCACGTTGTCGATGGTCTGCAGGTCGGCGGGGGTGCTCTTCGGGTTGACCACCAGCAGCGCCGCGACATGCGCGTTCAGCCCGCCCTGTTCGGCAAGGGCCTTGTAGGCTGGCAGCACGCCGACGGTCTGGTCAGTGGGTTTGATATCGAACAGCGCCTCGCCAGGCATGCTGTTGGCGGCAGGGTCCATCCAGGCGGTGATGCCCAGGCTGTTGTTGAACTGCACGGCGGCCTGTGCCCCCTTGAGCAGGGTGGCGGCATCGGCCTTGGGCAGGACGCTGGCGACCCGGTCCCAGCCGGCATCGACCAGAAAGCCGTTGGGCTGGCCGTCTTCGAAGGTGCCGATGGTGTCCTTTTCCTGCTTGCTCAGGGTGGCCAGCAATGCCTTGTCGATACCGGCGCGCTTGAGCATGGCCGGGTTGGCCCAGGCGGTGTGGTAGTCCTCGCCGATGAACACGATGGGCGTGGAGGCCCACTCGCCTTGGCCGAAGCGCTCGTTCAGCGCCTTGGCCTGGGCCCAGTAGGCCGAGCTGACCCCCAGGACCTGCAACACCTCGCCGTTGCGCGCTCGCCCGTCATCACGCCAGCCGCGCAGGCGAGCTTCGAACGCATCCAGCGGCGCCGCCTCGCCGCCCATGTCGGCGCCACTGAGTTGCAGGCCGCCGAAGATGGCGTGGGAGTGGGTGTCGATCAGGCCCGGAGTGACGCGCTTGCCTTGCAGGTCGATGACTTGGGTCTGTGGGTCAGCGAGTGCCCGCGCCTGGGCGTCGGTGCCCACGGCGACAATCTTGCCGCCTTCGATGGCGATGGCCTGGGCCTGCGGGTTGTTGCGGTCGGCGGTGAAGATCTTGCCGTTGACCAGCACCAGGTCAGCAGCGGCCAATGCGTGCCCCGAGGCAAAAGCCACGGCCAGCGCCAGCAAACCAGGTAGACATCTCGACATGTGTAGCCTCTTGTATTTATTGGTGTGAGGCGAGCCTACCCAGCCCAGACTTGGCATAGAATCGCCAGAACGCTAAAAAGCCTTTTGCCATTCAGGAAAAACCGCATGGACACCTTGGGTGCGATTTCGATGTTCGTCGCCACGGCCGAGCACGGCAGCTTCAGCCGCGCGGCCGAGGCGCTGGGCAAGACGCCTTCGGCCCTGACCAAGGCGGTCACGCACCTGGAGCGCGAGCTTGGCAGCCAGTTGTTCGAGCGCAGTACGCGGCGCATCGTGCTGACCGAAGCGGGCCGGCTGTACCTGGAAACCGCCCGGCAGGTGCTGAAGAGCCTGCATGAGGCCGGTCAAGAGATCAGCCAGTTGCAGGGGGTGTCTGGCACCTTGCGCCTGACCGCGCCACTGGCGTTTGGCCGGGCGTTCCTGGCCGACGCCTGCGCTGGCTTCATGCGCGACTACCCGCAGATCCAGCTGCGGGTAGAGTTGTCCGACACCTTCGTCGACCTGATCGAAGCCGGTTACGACCTGGCGCTGCGCGAAGGGCACAGCGACCTGCCGGGCCTGATTGCCCGGATCATCGGCAAGAACCGTATCTTTCTCTGTGCCAGCCCTGAATACCTCGAACGCAACCCGCTGCCGGTGACGGCGCACAGCATCGGCCAGCACCAGTGGCTCAAGTACATTCACCCAGCGCTGGATGCCAAGTTTTGGTGGATGCACTGCGAAGGCGTACGCATGCGCCTGCCGTACCCGCAGCGGGCGCGGCTGGAAAGCGACAACTACGACTTGCTGCTGCGCAATGCGCTGGCAGGGCACGGTATCCTGCACACCCCGGAGTGGAGCGTGCGCCGCTACCTGCAGGAGGGGCGGCTGGTGCGGGTGATGGAGCACTGCGTGATCGAGCCGGATGCGTTCGGTGAAGACATCCTGGCGGTCTACCCCAGCCACCGGCGCGCCAGCGGCAAGGTGCTGGCGTTCATCGACTACCTGCAGGGGTACCTGCAGCGGTTGTGAGGCTCAGCCGATCGGGTCCTGGCCGAGCACCTTGCTCAACGCTACCCGTGCATCCTCGAGTTGCACCAGCGAAGCATGCCGGGCGCCGAGGGCGTCACCGTTCTGGATGGCAGTGAGGATCGCCTTGTGCCGCGGCAGCGCCAGCTCGTCGAAATTGGGGCGCTGGTTGGAATAGCGCACCGACTCGCGCAGGGCCAGCGAAAGCATGTTGCACAGGTAGGCGAGCAGGTCGTTGTGAGTGGCGTCGGCGATGCGCGCGTGGAAGTCCAGGTCCGGTTGCAGGCGCTCTTCGTGCGTGCGTGCGGCTTCCATGCGCTGGTAGGCGTCGCTGATCGAGGCGACATCGTCGGCGCTGGCGTTGGTGGCGGCCAGTGCGGCGGCAGCGGGTTCGATGACCCAGCGCACGCTGGACAGGGTGTTGAAGAATTCCTGCTGCGGCGTGGCCTGCATCAGCCAGTGCAGCACGTCGGGGTCGAGCATGTGCCAGTCGTGGCGCGGGCGCACCTGGGTGCCGACACGTGGGCGGGCTTCGATCAGGCCCTTGGCGGTGAGGGCGCGCATCGCTTCACGAAACACCGGCCGGCTGATCGCATAGGCCTCGCACAAGCTGGCTTCGGCGGGCAGTTTCTGCCCCGGTTGGAGCTGGCCGGATACGATCTGCAGGCCGAGGTCCTGAACCAGGGTGGCATGCATGCTCTTGCGCGTGGTGGGCTGGCGGTAGTTCATGTGCGGTGCTGGCGGTCCATCAGAGCGGGGTGGTGATCATAGCATCACTGAACCTGTGCCGGCCCCTTCGCGGGTTCAGCCGCGAAGGGGCCTGTGCAGGTTCAATGGGAGTGCTTAGGCACCGCAGAACCCCGGCAGCCGACCAGGAAATCGAAGTCGCAGCCTTCATCGGCCTGCATCACATGGTCGATGTACAACTTCGCATAGCCCCCGCTGATCAACTGCTGCGGCGCCTGCAGATCCGCCAGGCGGCCGGCCAGTTCCTCATCGGTGATATCCAGGTGCAGGCGGCCTTCATGGCAGTCAAGTTCGATCCAGTCGCCTTCGCGTACCGCCGCCAATGGCCCGCCCGCCGCAGCCTCCGGGGCCACGTGCAGCACCACGGTGCCATACGCCGTGCCACTCATGCGCGCGTCGGAGATGCGTACCATGTCGGTCACGCCCTGGGCCAGCAGCTTGGCGGGCAGGCCCATGTTGCCCACTTCGGCCATGCCCGGGTAACCCTTCGGGCCGCAGTGCTTCATCACCAGTACCGAACTTGCATCGACCTCCAGCTCTGGGTCGTTGATGCGCGCCTTGTAGTCCTCGAAGTGCTCGAACACCACCGCGCGGCCACGGTGACGCATCAACTCGGGGGTTGCCGCAGAGGGCTTGAGCACCGCGCCCTTGGGCGCGAGGTTGCCGCGCAGGATGCAGATGCCGCCATCGGCCACCAGCGGCTTGTCGATCGGGCGGATGACCTCTTCGTCATACAGCGGTGCGCTCTGGCAGTTGTCCCACAGGCTCTTGCCGTTGGCGGTCAGCGCGCTGGGGTTGGGCAGCAGGTTGTGTTCGCCGAGGCGACGGATCACCGCAGGCAGGCCGCCAGCGTAGTAGAACTCTTCCATCAGGAAGCGCCCGGACGGCTGCAGGTCGACCAGGGTCGGCGTGCCGCGGCCGACGCGGGTCCAGTCTTCCAGTTGCAGGTCGACGCCGATGCGGCCAGCGATGGCCTTGAGGTGGATCACCGCGTTGGTCGAGCCACCGATGGCGGCATTGACGCGGATGGCATTCTCGAAAGCTTCGCGGGTGAGAATCTTCGACAGGCGCAGGTCTTCATTGACCATCTCGACAATGCGCATGCCCGACAGGTGAGCGAGCACATAACGGCGCGAGTCCACCGCCGGGATCGCCGCGTTGTGCGGCAGCGAAGTGCCCAGGGCTTCGGCCATGCAGGCCATGGTCGAGGCGGTACCCATGGTGTTGCAGGTGCCCGCCGAGCGCGACATGCCGGCTTCGGCCGAAAGGAACTCGTTGAGGTCGATCTGCCCGGCTTTGTAGGCCTCGTGCATCTGCCAGACGATGGTGCCGGCGCCGATGTCGCGGCCCTTGTGCTTGCCGTTGAGCATCGGCCCGCCGGTGACCACGATCGCCGGCACGTCGCAGCTGGCAGCGCCCATCAACAGGGCCGGGGTGGTCTTGTCGCAGCCGGTGAGCAGCACCACGGCGTCCACCGGGTTGCCGCGGATGGCTTCTTCCACGTCCATGCTCGCCAGGTTGCGGGTGAGCATGGCGGTGGGGCGCAGGTTTGACTCGCCGCTGGAGAACACCGGGAACTCCACCGGGAAGCCGCCGGCCTCCAGCACGCCTTTCTTCACATGCTCGGCGATCTTGCGAAAGTGCGCGTTGCACGGGGTCAGCTCAGACCAGGTGTTGCAGATGCCGATGATCGGCTTGCCCTGAAACTCATGGTCAGGAATGCCCTGGTTCTTCATCCAGCTGCGGTACATGAAGCCGTTCTTGTCGGCGGTGCCGAACCATTGGGCGGAGCGCAGGGGGCGTTTGCTATCAGACATGACGGGCACCTTATTAGTATTACTATTTGTCGTTATGCATCGACTCTATCGCTAAAAATGCGCCATGTGAAGGGTTGTTGTTTTAAATAGTAATACTATATGATCCTTCCACCGCGCCGGAGGTCTGCCCACAAAACCCCGGCCATGTGCTGTCCCCATTACAAGAACAATCGGAGACCTCGCCATGATCCAGGAGCAGCGGCTCGTCCGCCTGATCACGCTGAAACTCATCCCCTTTCTGGTCCTGCTTTACCTGGTGGCCTACGTCGATCGTTCGGCGGTGGGTTTTGCCAAGCTGCACATGGGGGCCGACATCGGCCTCGGAGATGCGGCCTACGGCCTCGGTGCCGGGCTGTTCTTCATCGGTTACTTCCTGTGCGAAGTTCCCAGCAACCTATTGCTCGACCGCTTCGGCGCCCGGCGCTGGTTCGCCCGCATCCTGCTGACCTGGGGGGCGATCACTATCGGCATGGCATTCATCACCGGGCCAAACGGCTTCTATGTGATGCGTTTTCTGCTGGGGGCGGCGGAGGCGGGGTTCTTCCCCGGCGTGCTGTACTACATCACCCAGTGGTACCCGGTGCGCCATCGCGGCAAGATCCTTGGATTCTTCATCCTGTCGCAACCGCTGGCGATGCTGGTCACCGGGCCGCTGTCGGGCGCCTTGCTGGGCCTGGATGGCAACCTCGGCCTGCACGGCTGGCAGTGGCTGTTCATCTGCATCGGTACCCCGGCGGTGCTGTTGGCCTGGCCCACCCTGCGCCTGCTGCCGGACGGCCCGGACAAGGTGCGCTGGCTGGACGATGCCCAGCGCAGCTGGCTCAAGAAGCAGCTGGCCGAAGACCAGCGCGAGTTCGGCCAGACTCGCCACGGCAACCCGCTGCATGCCCTGAAGGATGGCCGGGTGCTGCTGTTGGCGCTGTTCTACCTGCCGGTAACCTTGAGCATCTATGGCTTGGGCCTGTGGCTGCCGACGCTGATCCACCAGTTCGGTGGCAGCGACCTGGTGACCGGTTTCGTCTCGGCGGTGCCGTACCTGTTCGGCATCATCGGCCTGCTGATCATCCCGCGCAGCTCCGACCGCCTCAACGATCGCTACGGCCACCTGGGTCTGCTGTATGCCCTGGGCGCCCTGGGCCTGTTCCTCAGCGCCTGGCTGACGGTGCCGGCGTTGCAGTTGGCCGCGTTGTGCCTGGTGGCCTTCGCGCTGTTCTCCTGCACGGCGATCTTCTGGACCTTGCCCGGGCGCTTCTTCTCCGGTGCCAGTGCGGCGGCAGGCATCGCCCTGATCAACTCGATCGGCAACCTCGGCGGCTACCTTGGCCCGTTCGGCATCGGCGCGCTCAAGGAACATACCGGCCAGCTGTCCTCGGGCCTGTACTTCCTGGCCGGAGTGATGGTGTTCGGGCTGGTGCTGACCGGCGTCGTCTACAACCGCCTTGAGCGCCGCCAGCGCCAGGCATCCGTGAACATTGCAACCGACAAGCGAGCACAAGCATGCGACTGATCCAATTCGAAACCGCCCCCGGCCAGCGCCGGGTCGGCGTGGTGGAAGGCGAGCGCGCCCTGGAAATCCGCGGCGTCAGCAGTACCCGTGAACTGGCCCTGCAGGCCATCGCCGCTGGCCGCGACATGGTCAGCCAGGTGCAGGCCGCAGGCCTGGGCGAGGGCCATGACTACCTGGCGCTGCTGGCCGAAGGCCGGGTGCTGCCACCGCTGGACCACGAAGACCCAGCGCACTGCCTGGTCACCGGCACCGGCCTGACCCACCTGGGCAGCGCCGCCACCCGCGACAAGATGCACCAGCAGCAGGCCGAGGGTGCCGTCACCGACAGCATGCGCATGTTCCAGTGGGGCCTGGAAGGTGGGCGACCGCCAGCAGGTGAGGAGGGCGCGCAACCAGAGTGGTTCTACAAGGGCGATGGCGCCATTGTCGTGCGCCCCGGTGCCGACCTGCCGCTGCCGGCCTTTGCCGAAGATGCCGGCGAGGAGCCGGAGCTGGTCGGGCTGTATGTGATCGGCGAGTGCGGGACGCCGTTCCGCCTGGGTTATGCCCTGGGCAACGAGTTCTCCGACCATGTGATGGAACGTCGCAACTACTTGTACCTGGCACATTCCAAGCTGCGCGCCTGCAGCTTCGGCCCGGAGCTGCGTCTGGGTGCGCTGCCGGCACACCTGGAAGGCCGCAGCCGCATCCTGCGCGATGGCCAGGAGCTTTGGAGCAAGCCGTTCCTGTCCGGTGAGCAGAACATGTGCCACAGCTTCGAGAACCTTGAGTTCCACCACTTCAAGTACGCCCAGTTCCTGCGCCCAGGTGATGTCCACGTGCATTACTTCGGCACCGCCACGCTGTCGTTCGGCGACGGCATCCAGGCCCGGCCTGGCGACACCTTCGAAGTCAGCCTCGAAGCGTTCGGCCAGCCACTGCTAAACGGCATCGTCGCTGCCGGGCAGGCCGTGCGACCGGGGCTGGTGAAAAGCCTCTGAGCCTTCAATCCTATTAACAGGAGTCAATCATGTCGGGAAGCAACTTCATCGGCGGCGCCCGCAGCGCCGCTGGCAGCGTGCGCCTGCAGAGTTTCGACGCACGCACGGGCGAGGCCCTGCCGGTAGTCTTCACCCAGGCCACGCCTGATGAGGTGGATGCCGCCGCCCGCGCCGCCGAGCAGGCCTTTGCCGGGTACAACGGCCTGGCGCCGGAGCGTCGCGCGCAGTTCCTGGAGGCCATTGCCGGGCAGCTGGACGCGCTGGGCGAGGCGTTCATCGACACGGTCTGCCGCGAAACCGCATTGCCTGCGGCACGCATCCAGGGCGAACGCAGCCGCACCAGCAACCAGTTGCGCCTGTTCGCCCAGGTGCTGCGCCGCGGCGACTATCTGGGCGCACGCATCGACCGCGCACAGCCCCAGCGCCAGCCGCTGCCGCGCCCGGACCTGCGTCAGTATCGCACCGGCGTCGGCCCGGTGGCGGTGTTCGGCGCCAGCAACTTCCCGCTGGCGTTCTCCACGGCAGGTGGTGATACCGCTGCCGCGCTGGCTGCCGGTTGCCCGGTGGTGGTCAAGGCCCACAGCGGCCACATGGCTACCGCCGAGTACGTCGGTGAGGCCATCCAGCGCGCTGCCGAGGCCACCGGCATGCCGGCCGGGGTGTTCAACATGGTCTATGGCGCTGGCGTGGGAGAAGCGCTGGTGCGCCACCCGGCGATCCAGGCGGTCGGCTTCACCGGCTCGCTCAAGGGCGGCCGGGCCTTGTGCGACCTGGCGGCGGCGCGCCCGCAGCCGATTCCGGTGTTCGCCGAGATGAGCAGCATCAACCCGGTGCTGGTACTGCCAGCAGCGTTGCAGACCAGGGGCGAGCAGGTGGCAGCCGAGCTGGCGGCTTCGGTGGTGCTGGGCTGCGGGCAGTTCTGCACCAACCCGGGCCTGGTCATCGGCATGGCCGGGCCAGCCTTCTCGGCGTTCGTTGCCGCACTGGCTGCACGCATGGCAGACCAGCCGGGGCAGACCATGCTCAATGCTGGCACATTGCGCAGCTATGCCAGCGGAGTGGCGCGCCTGCACCAGCACCCGGGCGTACGCCACCTGGCAGGGCCAGAGCAGAGCGGTGACCAGGCCCATGCGCAGCTGTTCCAGGCCGATGTCAGCTTGCTGCTGGAAGGTGATGAACTGCTGCAGGAAGAAGTCTTCGGCCCGACCACGGTGGTGGTCGAAGTGGCCGACGAAGCCGAACTGCGCCGTGCGCTGGAAGCCTTGCACGGTCAGCTGACCGCCACGCTGATTGCCGAGGCTCAGGACCTGGAGCGGTTTGCAGCGCTGGTGCCGTTGCTTGAACGCAAGGCGGGCCGCCTGCTGGTCAATGGTTACCCGACCGGCGTCGAGGTGAGCGACGCGATGGTGCATGGCGGGCCCTATCCGGCCACGTCCGATGCGCGGGGGACCTCGGTGGGGACCTTGGCCATTGATCGGTTCCTCAGGCCGGTGTGCTACCAGAACTATCCGGATGCCTTGCTGCCGGAGGCCTTGAGGAGCGCCAATCCGCTGGGGCTATTGCGCCTGGTCGATGGTGAGTACAGCCGGGAAGCCTTGGTTTAAGGCTGCTGGCCCTTTCGTGGGCGAGCCCGCTCCCACAGGATTTGCGCTTGCCCTGAAATTTGCGCTTTGACTGTGTGAGCCAGCTTGCCGGCGATCGGCCCTTGCAGACAAACGAGCAAGACGCCGCAGCCTGTGAGAGGATGTCCACCACCCCAGCCAGGACCCCGAACGCAGCCTGATGAAGACACCAAAACGAATCGAACCACTGATCGAAGACGGCCTGGTCGACGAAGTACTGCGGCCGTTGATGAGCGGCAAGGAAGCGGCCGTCTACGTGGTGCGCTGCGGTGCCCAGGTACGCTGCGCCAAGGTCTACAAGGAGGCCAACAAGCGCAGCTTCCGCCAGGCCGCCGAATACCAGGAGGGCCGCAAGGTCCGCAACAGCCGCCAGGCCCGGGCCATGGCCAAGGGCAGCAAGTACGGCCGCAAAGAGGCCGAAGACGCCTGGCAGAACGCTGAAGTGGCGGCGTTGTTCCGCCTGGCCGGTGCCGGTGTGCGCGTGCCCAAGCCCTACGACTTCCAGGACGGTGTGCTGCTGATGGAACTGGTGACCGACGCCGATGGCGACGCCGCTCCACGGCTGAACGACGTGCACCTCGAAGCCGAAGAGGCCCGTGAATACCATGCCTTTGTCATCCGCCAGATCGTGCTGATGCTCTGCACCGGTCTGGTGCATGGTGACCTGTCCGAATTCAACGTGCTGCTTGGCCCTGACGGCCCGGTGATCATCGACCTGCCACAGGCGGTGGATGCGGCGGGCAACAACCATGCGTTCAGCATGCTGCACCGGGACGTGGCGAACATGGCGCATTACTTCGGGCGCTTTGCCCCGGAGCTTAAAGCCACCCGTTACGCCGATGAGATGTGGGCGTTGTACGAAGCCGGCGAACTGCGCCCGGACAGCCCGCTGAGCGGGCAGTTCGAGGAAGACGACGAGGCGGCCGACGTAGCCGGGGTGATGCGTGAGATCGATGCCACCCTGCGCGATGAAGCCCGCCGCCGAGCGGCGCGGGATGAGGCTGAGCATGGGCCGGCCAAGGCTGAAGAGCCGACGCCGCCGTGGATGCAATAACGGCCTGACCGCGCGTGCTGCTCTTTTCAGGGCTGCGGCTTCATCTAAGTATGGAGCGGCCCTGAAGAGATGTATAACTTCCTACTTTGCCAGTAATAAATTCCTACGCACTATTCTCACTGTTCCGAGTAGCGATGGGTTTGCTTGGATTATTCCTACAGCATAAGTCTGAACTATGTAGGACTATTGTCGTTTAATCAGGCGCTAACATTCGCCCATGTTCTATTGCACATGGAGTGGATAAGTGTCCGATCTATCTGAAACCGGTGAGCACCACTCAATTGACAGCGGCCTGGCCTGCCTGGTGATGCTGGCGCGGTATCACGACGTAGCGGTTTCTCCCGAGCAACTGAGTCATGAGTTTGCAACCGATGGCAAGCCATTTTCAGTTGCCCAGATGCTGCAGGCATTCCAGCATTTTTGCCTGAAAGCCAAACATCGATGCACTGACCTGAAGCGTCTGGCACACATGCCGCTGCCAGCCATCGCGATGGACCGACAAGGTGGTTGTTTCATCATCGCCCGGGTCGAGGGCGAGCACGTGCTGGTGCAAGACCCTCGAGTGTGTACGCCGCAAACCTGGTCGCTGGCTGAGCTCGGACAGCGGTGGGCCGGGGAGCTGATTCTGGTTCGCTCAGACGCTCCATTGCCTCGGGGCCTTGAACGTTTTGACCTGACTTGGTTCATCCCGGCAGTGGTCAAACATAGAAAGTTGCTCGGCGAGGTATTGCTGGTTTCATTCATCATTCAGGTCCTCGCACTGCTGACGCCGTTGTTTTTCCAGGTGGTGATGGACAAAGTTCTGGTCCACCGGGGCCTTACCACGTTGGATGTCATCGCACTGGGCCTTTTGGCTGTATTGATATTCGAAAGTCTGCTCAGTGGTTTGCGTGCCTATGTATCGGCGCATACCGCTTCGCGCATCGATGTCGAACTCGGTGCCAAGTTGTTTCAGCACTTGATAGCACTGCCGATCGCCTATTTTCAGGCACGGCGAGTGGGGGATTCGGTTGCCCGCGTGCGGGAGCTGGAGAACATCCGAAGTTTCCTCACCAGTAACAGCATCACGTTACTGTTGGATGTGTTGTTCGTCGCGGTATTCATTGTGGTGATGTGGCTTTACAGCGGTTGGCTGACGCTGCTGGTCATCGCTTCCCTGCCGCTTTACTTGCTGATATCGGTGTTGGTCACCCCTGTGTTGCGTGCCCGGATCGACCAGAGTTTTCAGCGCGGGGCGGAAAACCAGGCGTTCCTGGTGGAAGCGGTCAATGGCATCGACACGTTGAAAGCCATGGCCGTCGAGCCGCACGTCACGCGTCGCTGGAACCAGCAGCTGGCGGCTTACGTTGCCGCCAGTTTCAAGACCCAGAACCTGTCCAACATCGCCCATGAAACGGTTGCCCTGATCGGCAAACTGGTCACGGTCGGCACCTTGTGGCTGGGTGCGCGGCTGGTCATCGAAGGGCAGCTTACGGTTGGCGAGCTTATTGCCTTCAACATGCTCGCCGGCCGTGTGGCGCAGCCGATCATGCGTCTGGCGCAGTTGTGGACCAGCTTTCAGCAGACCGGTATCTCGATCCAGCGGCTGGGCGACATTCTCAACAACCGTACCGAGGTCAGCCAGGGCGCGCAGTTGCCTGTGCTGAAAGGGCGGATCGAACTCGATCGGGTGTGCTTCCGTTACCGCCCCGGTGGCAACGAAATCCTGCGTGACGTCAGCCTGAGGATCATCCCTGGCGAGGTGATCGGCATCGTCGGCAAGTCAGGTTCCGGCAAGAGCACCTTGACCCGTTTGATCCAGCGGATGCACTCGCCGGAGAGAGGCCGGGTACTGCTCGATGGGGCTGACCTGGCACTGGCCGATGTCACGTCGCTGCGACGGCAGATCGGTGTGGTGCTGCAAGAGAACATGCTGTTCCGGCGCACCGTGCGCGAGAACATCGCGTTGGCCAACCCAGCAGCTTCCCTTGAGGAGGTCATTGCAGCGGCGACGCTGGCGGGCGCACATGAATTCATCCTCGAACTGCCTGACGGCTATGAAACGCTGGTTGGCGAGCACGGCGCCAGCCTGTCGGGTGGCCAGCGGCAACGGATCGCGATCGCACGTGCGCTGATGGGCGACCCGCGCATCCTCATCCTGGACGAAGCCACCAGCGCGCTGGATTACGAGTCCGAGCGGATCATCCAGCAGAACATGGCGCGCATCTGCGCCCAACGCACGGTGATCATCATCGCCCACCGGCTTTCTGCCGTGCGCCATGCAGACCGCATCGTGGTCATGGAGCGCGGGCAGATCATCGAGCAGGGCGCTCACGATGAACTGCTGGGCAACCCGCAAGGCGCCTATGCCTACCTGCATCGGTTGCAGCAGGGGGCGGCAGCATGAGGGCGCCGATCCTCGACCTGCTGGAGCGTTACCGCGAGGCTTGGCGCCACGCCTGGAGGCGCCGCCGCGCCATGCAGGGTGCGCCACGGGAGCCCGATGAGCTGGCGTTTCTGCCCGCAGCGCTGGCCTTGCAGGAAACCCCGGTGCATCCGCTGCCGCGCCGCCTGCAATGGAGCCTGCTGGCACTCATAGCGCTGGCCTTGCTGTGGGCCTGCGTAGGCGAAATCGATGTAGTCGCCAGTGCCGAGGGCAGGATCGTGCCCAGTGGCAGGAGCAAGGTGATCCAGGCCAGTGAGGTCGCAGTGGTGCAGGCGATTCATGTAGTGGACGGCCAAACCGTTGCCAAGGGCGACCTGCTGGTCGAGCTCGAAGGGCAGCTGACCGCCGCCGACATCAAGCGCCTGAACAGCGAGCTGTTGGCAGCCCGGATCGACCTGGCTCGCGCCGCTACCTTGCTCGAAGCACTCGATGGCAACACCGCGCCGGCCTCCCTGTCGCCACGCATTCCCCAGGCCACGGCAGCACAGCAAGCGGCCGCGCAACGCTGGCTGCAAGGGCAGTACCAGGAACTGCGCACCTCGTTGCAACAGGCCGATGCCGAAATCGCCCAGCGCGGCGCAGAGATCCGCTCGGCACAAGCCCGCGCCGATGCGCTGCAGCAATTGCTGCTAATCACCCGCCAGCTCACGGCTGACTACCAGCAGCTGTTCAGCGAGTCGGCGGTCGCCAAGCACACCTACCTGGAGAAGGAACAGGGCCGCCTGGAGCAGGAGCGCGAGCTGGCCACTCAACGTTCACGCATCGAAGAACTGGGCGCTGCCCGTCTGGCGGCCCAGCACCGCCGCGAAGGCGTTATCGCCCAACTGCGCCGGGCCATGCTCGACCTGCATGCCGAGGCTGAACGGCAGATCGCGACCCTGAGCCAGGAGCTGTACAAGGCCGAACAACGCCACCGTCTCAGGGCACTGTCTTCCCCGGTCGACGGCACGGTGCAGCAATTGGCCATCCATACCCAGGGCGGCGTTGTGACGCCGGCGCAAACATTGATGGTGATTGTGCCGAGTGATCAGCCGGTTGAAGTGGAAGTGCAGGTCGAGAACAAGGATATCGGCTTTGTTCGGGCGGGGCAGGCGGTGGAAGTGAAAGTGGAGACGTTCACGTTTACCAAGTATGGCGTGGTGCCGGGGGTTGTTCAGAGTGTTTCCAATGATGCGGTTGAGGATGAACGGCGGGGGTGGGTTTATAACGCTCGGATTCAACTGGGATTAAGTACTTTGCGAGTTGGGGATAAGGATATGCCGCTTGCTCCGGGGATGGCGGTGCGTGCTGAGCTGATTATTGATAAGCGCAGGGTGATTAGTTATTTCCTGAGTCCGTTGCAGCGGCATGTTAAGGAAAGCTTGGGGGAGCGATGACCACATTCAAGGTGCTTGCTATTTGGTTGTATAGGTTCGTTTGGTCGGTCTTGAGAATTTTCAGCGGCTTGCTGTTGCTAATTCCTGCGGTCGTCTTCGTTGCGCATATTGCGGATCGCATAGAGCGGAGCACCACCAGCACTTACGTTCCGCCCGACCCAATCGTCTGCGGAAAAATGGCGGGAATGGTATATGAATTTCCGAGAGTGTACTTCCCATTTTGGCCTGAATATGAAGAGAAAAGCTCGTTTGATCCGGACTTTATTAATAACAAGAGAGGCTGCGATGCCAACCTTCGCTCGGTCTTCTTGGCAATGGCTTGGCCCACGTTAGAACCGGCGAAGGATCGACTTATTTTTGAGCAAGGGCTAGAGCATGAGGGCCTACTTGTCGCAATTTCCCCGATCTTCGCCAAGGAGGGTGACTTACGTCTCGGACGTGATTATTTGCTGAGCAGGCTCAATCATGAAGTTGGTAAGGGATTTACATATGACGAGTGGCTGAAACTTTATCTGGTGGAGGGCGAGGACAAGCTTCTGGGTGGGAAAAGGAAACGAGTCTATTGGAGTGAGGATTCGGGCGAAATCACTTCGGTGATCGAATGCCTTTGGCGTCCGCGAGAGCCAAATTTTTATACTTGTGAAATGACTTTTGTAGTTTTTGGGCAGTTGTATGTAAAGGCTAGAATGCTTCCTGGAAAGTTGGTGCAGTGGCCGAAGATACGGTTGGCGCTGGAAGTGTTTATCAATAAAAGTAGAACAAGAGGTGGCGTATGACTGGTTTGCTTATGGAAGATGTGAAGCGCGCTCGTGAGCTCTTTGAATCTCAGGGCGTGGGTGATATGTATGATTATCTAGCGAGTAGGGGGGATCGATACGCTGTTCTTGCGAACGGTGTTGCAAAGGGGGAGTCATTGGCAGGTATTATCGCGATTGATTTTATGAGGCGTACTGAGCGAGATGCTGGTCGGCTCATGCAAGATGCCGATGTCGAAACGGTTCGGCTCAAAATGGCCGAGGCCTATCTAGGCTTGTTAGATAGAAAAGTCGAGGAAGGGACGATAGGTGTTCAAGCAAATCATAAGGAAGTGTGGGACTTTCATACTGAGGTTTTTGAAAGTCTGGGGCGGTCGAGAGATGCTTGGACGCTGAATACCATTTTTGAATTAAAAGATCCGAAAGCCCGCGATGGATATTGGGAAATGGTGTTGGACGCGGCAGGTAAGCCGGTTGCTGAATTGAAGTTGGCAGCTAGTACTGATATGCAAATTTCATATGCTACAGCGATGGCCCCGGTGGAATTACGCGCCCAGGCAAGATCCTGGTTGTCGAGGATTGACTCACCTGAAGGTATCACGTCCATTGTATTGGGCTTGGGGACCGTCACGTTGAATGGCATTCAAAGCGTGATTTCCGAGGTGATACCAGCCGATGAGCCCGCACCTCCCCAATCCATCCAGATCGAAATCACCCCAACCACCGAATCCCGCCGCGACCTGCAAGGCCAGGACGACATCCGCAACGATGTTTCCGCCGGCTACGTCAACCGCCGCCTGACCCACAGCATCGCCTTCACCGACAACACCCTGAACAACACCGACTTCACCTCCGCCCAGCTGGGCAGCCTGGCCACAGGCGGCATTCGCCCCGGCGAGCTGCAACTGGACCCCAACGTCCGCCCCAACCAGCACCTTGCCCAGTTCTATCAGGACGCCACTGACCAGCCCGACTTCAGCCTGCGCAACGCCGCCGTCCTCAACGGGCTGGCCGCCATGACCACGGTCAACACCTTCGTCGACCCGCTGCTTTTCGACCTCAGCGGCCAAGGCGCAGGGCTGACCGACATCGAGGACGCGGTGCTGTTCGATGTCGACAACAGCGGCCAGCTGCGGCGCACGGGCTGGGCCGATCGCCAGACCGGGATGCTGGTGCACGACGACGGCAGTGGCCAGGTCGTCAGCATCCGCCAGCTGTTCTCTGAATACTTCGGCGGCCAGCCGGGCAGCAATGGTGCCCCGGGCGAGTCGCCGTTCAAGGATGGTTTCGCCGCACTGGCCAGTGTCGATGCCAATGCCGATGGCTTGATTACTGCTGACGATGCGGCGTGGGCACAGCTGAAGCTTTGGGTCGATGCCAACCACGACGGCCGTGCCGATGCCGGTGAACTCAGGGCGCTGCCGGAACATGGCATCACGCAGATCGACCTGCGCCAGGTTCAGCCGGTGAACGAGGTGCGTCAGGGCAACGAAGTCATCTCCCGCGGCACGTTCGTGACCAATGGCGTGGAGCGTGAAGTGCTGGCGGTGAAGTACCTCGCCGACACCGTCGGTAACCTCGTCGAGCAGCAAGACGGCGCCACCATGCTGACTTCCATCAGCGGAGCGACCTCGCGCCGTTCCTACATCAGCAACAGCCCGCAAGGCGCCGAGCTCGATGCCGCCGCGCTGGGTGTGGATACCGTGCAGGGCGGGGCCGGTGACGATGTGCTCAAGGCCGCCCCAGGCGGCAGCTGGCTGGTTGGCGGCGGTGGCAGCAACACCTATGTGGGCGGCGCCGGTGATGATGTGCTGGTGATCAGCGCCGCTGACCAGTTGGCGAACATCCGTGGCAACGGCGGGCGTGACACTGCCCTGATCGTCGGCGAGCAGGGTGTTGGCCTGAACATGGCCGAAGCCGGGCTGACCATTGCCCAGGGCGGGCGTGGCAAGGACGTCATCGTCAGTGGCGGGCAGCGCGGTGTTTTCATCAAGGGCGGATCGGGTGACAGCCTGCTGATCGGTGGCGGCGGCAACGATGTGCTGGTTGGCGGCGCGGGCCGCAACACCATCATCGGCGGCACGGGCAAGGCAGTTATCTATGCCGGCCACAATGGCGACCGCATTCAGGCTTCGGCCGCAGGCAGCATCATCCATGCCGGCGGCGGTGCAGATCAGATCACGGGCGGTGCGGCGGACGACGTCATCGAGGCCGGGCGCGGCAATGCCACCATTGACGGCGCAGGCGGGGTCAACCTGGTCACCCTGCATGGTAATCACGATGAGTACCTGATTACCCGTACGGCGACCGGCTACCAGGTCAGCGATCGCCAGGCCGAGCGCGACGGCAGCCTTACCCTGAGCAATGTTCAGAAACTCAGTTTCGCCGATATCGCGGCGGTCGACCTGCAGGGCCTCGGCGCACTGCCGATTGGCGATACGCTTGCCCCGGAACAGATGGCAGCATTCACCACCACGCCAACCGCCCTGGTCATTCCTGCCTCGGTGCTGCTGGCCAATGACCAGCCACTCAATAGCAGTGGCCCGCTGCGGATTGCCTCGGTCGGCGACGGCAAGGGCGCGACCGTTCGGCTCAATGAGCAGGGTGATGTCGAAGTTACGCCGTTGCCTGGCCATGACGCGGATGTGACCTTCCGCTACGACCTCGTCGATGCTGCCGGCAACCCATCAGTGGGCGTGACAGAGGTAAACAGCGGCGTATCGGCCCCCTTGCGCGCCACGGTGACCTTGCGTCACGAGAAGTCGCCTGTCGATCCGTTGGCATCGCGTCAGTGGTACCTCAATGAGATCGATGTTCAGCCGATCTGGCGTGATTTCTCGGGCAAAGGCGTGAGGATCGGCCAGTTCGAGCCCGGGGGTGAATTTGCTGTTGCGCCGGAGATCTTCGACATCCAGCACCCGGACCTGCAAGCCAATATCGACCCCATCTGGCTACAGACCCTGCGCAGCAATGGCACGCTTCCGGCCCTGGCTTCCAATCATGCGACGCAAGTGGCGGGGGTCATGGTCGGTGCGCGCAATGATCAAGGCGGCATTGGCATTGCCTACGATGCGAAACTCGGTGGGCACTACCTGGCCAACAAAGGCGATGACCTGACCAACCTGGGGCAGATGGTCAATTACGACATCGCCAACCACAGCTGGGGCTTCAAGACCGATTTCGCCATCGGCAATGTGCCCGAAGGCAGGGTCGACACGTCCCTGGCGCTGGCCTTCAGCGCAACGCTGGCGGCCACCAACGGGCGCGGCGGACTGGGCACCGTCATCGTCACCTCGGGCGGCAACCAGCGAGAACAGGGCGGCAGCGCGCAGGGTTCGCTGATCAACAACAGCCGTCACGCCATCGAAGTGGCGGCCGTCAATGCCAAGGCAGACCTCTCGGTACTGCAAGTGGCCAGTGCACCATTCTCCAACCCCGGTTCGAGCCTGCTGGTGGCGGCGCCGGGTAGCCATGTGCTGTCCAGCGGCATCAACCTGGAGGCCGAGCGTGGCGCCAGGGTTGGCAGTGCCTATGGCACGACCCAGGGCACCAGCTTCGCCGCGCCGATCGTCTCCGGTGTGGTGGCGTTGATGCTGCAAGCCAACCCCGGGCTTGGCTACCGGGATGTACAGCAGATTCTGGCGTTATCCGCACGCAAGGTCGATGACCCGGCGACCGTCTGGCGCGACAACGGGGGGACCAACTGGAATAGCGGTGGCATGCGCGCCAGCCATGACTACGGCTTCGGCATGATCGACGCTCGTGCCGCCGTGCGCCTGGCCGAGTCGTGGGCCGGCCAGGCGAGCAAGGCCAACGAGCAGCAACTGGCGGCCGGCAGCGAAGCGCTTGCGCAGGTGATTGCGCCGGGACAGGTCAGCACATTCGCCCTGAACATGCCGGCTGGGGTGCTGGTAGAACACGTCGAAGTCGATGTGCATTCGCAGGTTGGCCGCCTCGGCGACATGACCGTCACGCTGATATCGCCTGGCGGAACGCGCAGTGTGCTGCTGGACCGCGCTGGCAAGGCACCGGGCTCGGCCGATGACGAACAGGGCAATCCACGCTCAGGCGAATTCAAGTACGGCTTCATGTCGACCCATCATCGCGGTGAACGCTCGGTCGGCGAGTGGCAGCTGGAAGTCAGCAATGCCGGCAACGGACTGCCACTGACGCTTGATCGCTGGGCATTGCGCGTCGTGGGTAGCCCCAGCAATGCCAACGATGTCTATTACTACACCAATGATTACGCCGATGCCGTGGCCCATAACGCTGCGCGCGGCGCGCTGGACGATGCGCTCAACGGCACTGCAGGCGGTCGCAATACCCTCAATGCCGCTGCGCTCAGCCGCAGTATTTCGGTCGATCTGCTCAGTGGCATCGCCAGCATTGGCGGGTCCCCACTCACCATCGCACCTGGTGCGGTGCACAACTTGATCGGTGGCGACGGTGACGACACCCTCATCGCCGGGGCGGATGGTGCATGGCTCGATGGCGGACGCGGTTACAACCTGCTCAAAGGCGGCAGCGGTACTGATCGCTATGTCATTCACAAGCGTGCGGACGGCCGTGATGAACTCGAACAGTTCGAGCGCTCCCGAGAGGTCGTCGATCTGATTGGTTTTGGCAAAAAGGCCTTTACCGATTTGCAACTGAGCCAGGATGGCGCTGCTGCCGTAGTTGATCTGGGTAATGGGCAGACCCTGCGCTTTGCGCAACAGGCTGTCGCAGAACTGCAGCCGAGCAACTTCCGCTTCCTGGACACGCTGATTGCTGCGCCGGGCTATTTCGACGGTAGCCCTGAAGGGCAAGTGCAGGAGCCTTCCAGCGGTACCGTGCTGCTCAGTGGCGGTTCAGGAGGGGTGTCACTGACATCGGATGCCTCGGGGCAACTTGTCGCGTCGTTGACAGGCACGATCTATGGCCCGGCAAGTGTCGCTCCCAGTGTCTTCGTGGTGGGAAAACAGGACGGTGTGACCAACTACTGGAATACGGTGCGTGGCTTCCGGCACGGTATCGACAAGATCGATCTGAGCCAGACCGGCATCAGCCGCTACGAAGACTTGCTGCTCACCAAGGACGCGCGCTTCCAGTTGAATGGTTTTGCCCAGATACACGGTGTGACGGTGGCGGGGCAGGGCAACATGGTCAAGCTGCTGTATCTGGATGCGCTGGAGCTGGCCCAGGTAACGGCCGACGATTTCATCTTCGCCCCGCCAGCTGCGGCGGGCTTGCCCGCCATGGCACCCGCAGCGCTACCCAACCTTGCCAACCTGGTTGATGCCATGGTGGCGTTCGCCCCGGAGGCAGCCAGTACCGGGCTGCTTGCCGAGGCGCCCACGCAGCGCTGGGACTCGACTATTGCCGTCGCGGCATGATTCAGCTCAAGCGCTGGGCGGCACAACCCGCGAAAGGGCCGGTACGGGCAAAATACGGCTGTTGCCTTTGATGCAAGGCAGTATCTCGTCATCTGGCCTTTTCACTGACGCTCGACAGGCATAAGGTATACGCCGTTAAAAATGCCCTGGAGCTGTCATGTCCAACCGTTTCCCTTCCGTTCGTCCCCGCCGCCTGCGCCAGAACGAATCCCTGCGCACGATCTTCCAGGAAACCGAATTCCGCCTGGAAGACTTGATCTTGCCGATCTTCGTCGAGGAAGGCATCGATGATTTCGTGCCGATCACCAGCATGCCGGGTGTCAACCGCATTCCGGAAAAACTGCTGGCCCAGGAAATCGAGCGTTATGCCCGCGCCGGCATCAAGTCGGTGATGACCTTTGGCGTGTCGCACAACCTGGACGCCACCGGCAGCGACACCTGGAACGAGAACGGCCTGGTCGCGCGCATGTCGCGGATCTGCAAGGACACCGTGCCGGAAATGGTCGTGATGTCCGACACCTGCTTCTGCGAATACACCAGCCACGGCCACTGCGGCGTGCTGCACGACCATGGCGTGGACAACGACGCCACCCTGGCCAACCTGGGCAAGCAGGCGGTCATCGCCGCCGCTGCCGGTGCCGACTTCATCGCCCCGTCGGCGGCGATGGACGGCCAGGTGCAGGCCATCCGTAGCGCCCTGGACGGTGCCGGCTTCCACGACACCGCGATCATGGCCTATTCCACCAAGTTCGCCTCGTCGCTCTATGGCCCGTTCCGTGAAGCAGGCGGTACCGCGCTCAAGGGCGACCGCAAGAGCTACCAGATGAACCCGATGAACCGCCGCGAAGCGGTGCGTGAGTCGCTGCTCGACGAGCAGGAAGGGGCCGATGTGCTGATGGTCAAGCCGGCCGGCGCCTACCTCGACGTGATCGCTGACATCCGCGCCGCCTCGCGCCTGCCGCTGGCGGCATATCAGGTGAGCGGCGAGTACGCGATGATCAAGTTCGGCGGCCTGGCCGGTGCCATCGACGAAGGCCGGGTGGTGCGTGAAAGCCTCGGCGCGATCAAGCGTGCCGGTGCCGACCTGATCCTGACCTATTTCGCCATGGACCTGGCCCGCGAAGGGATCTGATCGTTGCCCAAGCGCCGCTTTTCAGCGGCGCTTCACCTGTTCGCAGAGCGCTGGCGCAGGAAAAAAGCAGTAAGCGCTGAATTATTTAGTGTCCCGTTGTATCAGATCCCATAGAGCTATCAGCAACAGGGAAACGGGCATGAAATCTCGCAAGAAAAGCGTCCAGCCAATCGGCCTCAAGGACATCACCATCGTCGACGACGCCAAGATGCGCAAGGCGATCACCGCCGCCGCACTGGGCAACGCCATGGAGTGGTTCGATTTCGGTGTGTACGGCTTCGTCGCCTATGCACTGGGCAAAGTATTTTTCCCCAATGCCAACCCCAGCGTGCAGATGATCGCGGCACTGGCCACGTTCTCGGTGCCGTTCCTCATCCGCCCGTTGGGTGGGCTGTTCTTCGGCGCCCTGGGCGACCGCTTCGGGCGGCAGAAGATCCTCGCCGCGACCATCGTGATCATGTCGCTGAGCACCTTCGCCATTGGCCTGATACCGTCCTATGCCTCGATCGGCATCTGGGCACCGATCCTGCTGTTGCTGGCGAAGATGGCCCAAGGCTTCTCGGTGGGCGGCGAGTACACCGGGGCATCGATCTTCGTCGCCGAGTACGCCCCGGACCGCAAGCGCGGTTTCCTCGGTAGCTGGCTGGACTTCGGCTCGATTGCCGGCTTCGTGCTGGGGGCGGGTGTGGTGGTGCTGATCAACACCGTCGTCGGTGAAGAGAAGTTCCTCGAATGGGGCTGGCGCCTGCCGTTCTTCCTGGCCTTGCCGCTGGGCATCATCGGCCTCTACCTGCGCCACGCGCTGGAGGAGACCCCGGCGTTCCAGCAGCACGTGGACAAGCTCGAACAGGGTGACCGCGAGGGGCTGGCCTCGGGCCCGAAGGTGTCGTTCAAGGAGGTTGCCACCCAGCACTGGCGCAGCCTGGTGACCTGCATCGGCGTGGTGATCGCCACCAACGTCACCTACTACATGCTGCTCACCTATATGCCCAGCTACCTGTCACACAACCTGCACTACAGCGAAGACCACGGCGTGCTGATCATCATCGCGATCATGGTCGGCATGCTCTTTGTGCAGCCGATCATCGGCCTGATGAGCGATAAGTACGGCCGCCGCCCATTTATCGTGGTGGGCAGTGTCGGGCTGTTCGCCCTGGCCATTCCGGCGTTCATGCTGATCAACAGCGGCGCGCTCGGGCTGATCTTCTCTGGCCTGCTGATCATCGCTGTGCTGCTGAACTTCTTCATCGGTGTGATGGCCTCGACCTTGCCGGCGATGTTCCCCACGCACATCCGCTACAGCGCCCTGGCCAGCGCCTTCAACATCTCGGTGCTGATCGCCGGTCTGACCCCGACCCTCGCCGCCTGGCTGGTGGAAAGCAGCGGCAACCTGTACATGCCAGCGTATTATCTGATGGTGATTGCCCTGATCGGCCTGGCCACCGGCCTGACCATGAAGGAAACCGCCAACAAGCCGCTGCGGGGGGCAGCACCCGCGGCGTCGGACATCGAAGAAGCGCGCGAACTGCTGCAAGAGCACCACGACAACATCGAGCAGAAGATCGAAGACATCGACGCGCAGATCGCCGAGCTCGAGGCCAAGCGCCAACTGCTGGCGCAGCAGCACCCGCGCATCGACTGAGGCTCAGCGTGGCATGTAGCCGCGCTGCCACGAGCGTGGAATGAACCGCGACACCAGCGCCAGCAGGCAGGCCAGGGCGCAACTGGCCGCCATCGCCTGCAAGCCCAGGTGCTGTTGCAGCCAGGCGCCGAGGGCGGCGCCCAGCAGCATGCCGGCCCAGGGCACCAGTTGCACCCGCCAGCCGTTGCGCCGCTCGCCCAGCAGCCAGCGGCCCAGGCCGCGGCCGAAGCGCGACAGGGCGCCGGTGACGTAGGTCAGGCCGATGGGCAGGCCGTTCACCTGCTCCACCACCGCATTGATCATGCCCATGGCCAGGGTGGCGGCCAGCAGCGCCGGGAACGTCGCTGCAAACGGCCACAACGCGGCGCAGGCAAGCAGTGCCGCGACCACCAGCAACACCGGCCAGGCCCGGCGCCGGAAACCGCGGGCCAGCAGCACGCCCAGCGCATTGCCGGCGACGAAGCCCAGTACGGCGCCGCTCAGGCGCAGCACCATGGCCAGGTCTGCCTCACTGATGGCCACGGCCAGGCGCGTGGTGTTGCCGCTCATGAACGAGACGAAATCGCCCAACGCCAGCAGGCCGATGGCATCGGTCATGCCGGCCAGCACCGACAGCCCGGCCACCAGGCCAAGGCCGACGCGGCCACGCAGGACTTGCAGGCGCAGGCGCCTGGCCGTGCGCGCGGGGAGGGTGTTGGGTAGCATGGGCGGGCTTCAGCGCGGCATTTCGCGGGCGAGGGTGCTCTTGATCGTGCGCTCCACCACGTCCACCAGCACCATGGTCTGGTGGTCCACCTCGATGTTCAGCAACTCGCCGGCCTGGTAGCGGGCGAAGGTGGTCTGGCGCAGGGTTTCCGGGATCAGGTTGATGGTCACCACGTTGTCGTCGACGTCAGCGACGGTCAGGCTGCAGCCGTTGACCCCGATGAAACCGCGTGGGAACACGTACTTGCCCCATTGCGGGGGCATGCGGAAGGTGATGAAGGCGCCGGTTTCCTTGATCGACAGTTCGACGACCTCGGCAGTGGTGGCGATGTGGCCGGCCATCAGGTGGCCGCCGACTTCGGCGTTCATTTTCGCCGAACGCTCGATGTTCACGCCCTGGCCAGCCTTGAAGCAGCGCAGGTTGGTGCGTTCGAGGGTGGCGGTCATGGCGTCGAACTTCACCTGGGTGCCGTCGATTTCGGTAACCGACAGGCAGGTGCCCTCGACACTGACGCTCGCACCAATCTTCAGCTCGTCGAGCAGCTCCGGGGTGAGGTCGATGGTGAACTGGTTGTGGCCCGGGTAGGTGGTCACATCAAGGAGAGGGCGAACGGCCTGGACGATGCCGGTGTACATGGAGTTGCTCCTGGGCACAGAGAGGGAAAACATCAGGAAGCTATGCCCATGGCGCTGCAAATGCAAGTTGCCGTACTGGCCTCAGACATGCCCACTGCTGTTCACAATCCTCAAGCACAGTGCCTCGTAAGGGTCCAGGTTGACAGTCAGCCGGCCATCCTCGGTCAGGTCGCCTTCGACCGTCTCGTTGATCATGTCCACCACTGGCCCTGGGGTGAAGCCGGTCAATTGCAGTTCCTCGACAATCACCTCATGGCCGAAGTTCAAGGCACTGATCTGGATGCCACGCCCGGCCGGCAGCTCATGCACCATCACCAGCAGGCCCGGGCTGCTGACATCGGGCACCAGCACCTGGCGGCTGGTGGCGATGCCATAGGCCTGGCGCACGGCCAGCAGCTTCTTCACCTGGCTGGCGAACGACTCGGGGTTGTCCAGCTGGCTGTCGAGGCTGCCATACAGCGAGCGGGCGCGCGGCATCCCGCGTACCGAGGCTTGTGCCTGTGGGGCAAGGCCGGCCAGGTCGTAGCCGCCCCGGTGGATCCAGCGGGTATCACCGTCAACCATGCGCTCGGCTACCGCCTCGGCCGGCAGCGGCAGGGCGCCGACCAGGTCCCAGCCGGACAGCGCGACCACGCCCGGTTGCATGGCGTTGTACATCACCAGCAGCAAATGCATCTTCTGGATCAGCGCGATGTCCGCCGGGCTGATCTGTTCGAGGTCGCGAATGCCCAGCGCCGCGGTGATCAGGCTGGCGGTGGTGCAGGCAATGCCGTTGGTGACGAAGCGCAGGTTGTACGGTGCATGCTCACCCGACAGCCGCTCGTAGATTTCCTCGCGGATGTGCTCGCGCAGAATGCCGCCGGGCAAGGTCTGGCCCTTGTACAGGTACATGTCATGGGCGTGCAGGGTCCAGAAGTGCACCAGCTCGACGGTCAGTTCGTCGTGGTTCTGCAGGGCGTGAATCAGCGACGCCGGGTCGATGCCGAAGGTGTGCATCTCCTTGAGCATCAGGCGCAGGAACTCGGTGTCGCCGGTCAGCAGGGCATGCTGGCAGGCGGGGCGGGTGATGAAGTCGTAGGACAGGTCGGCACCGCCCTTGGACATTTGCGCGATGTCGTCGAGGGTCAGGTTGAGCTCCTGGAAACTGAAGCCGCCGGCCTTGCGGATCATGCCGCCGATCAGCTGGTTGCCGACGATCGACAGCGGGTGGCTCTCGGACCAGGCGCTGCCGCTGGCGCGGGTTTCCACGCCGAGAAAGCCGTTGGCATCCAGGCGCAGGCCGCGGGCCCCCAAGCAGTCCAGCGCGTGCAGGGCGTCGCCGATGATCATCTGCTGGGCGGCGAAGCTGGGGTCGAGCCAGTTCAGTGACGGCTGGCCTTCCTTGAAATAGTGCAGGTACACCCAGCGCCGGGTCTTGCCGTCGACCCCGGTGATCGGCGCGGTGGCGCTCCAGTCGGTTTCCTTGACCCCGGGCTCGAAGAAGATCACCCGCTGCAACTGGCCGACGATGTAGTGGCGCAGCTTGAGCTCGTCGCACAGTGCCGGCGCCAGGTTGACCGCATCGCGGCCCTCGGGCACGTCAGGCAGCAGCGGCCAGTCTTCCTCGCGGATCTCGACCATGTGGTAGAGCCCGGGGTAGGCACCGTGGGCCAGTTCGGCCAGGCGAAAGTCGGCGCCCTTGCCGGTGTGCGACGGGATCAAGTCGTCGATGGTCACGGCATTGTGCGCGGCGGCCAGGCGGCTCATCTGTACCAGTTCCTGCTCGTTGCCGTAGAGCGGGTCGATGTCGAAGCTGATGCGGTCGAAGTTGCCGTCGATGCTCGGGGTGAAGTCACGCCCGCGCACGCCGCCAGACTGCTTGATCGGGCCGGTGTGGATGCCCTGCACGCCGATCTCCGACAGGCGCTTCCACAGCGTTTCGTGACCGAGGGCGGCGAGCACCGAGCAGCCTTCGGGCGCGATGATCGCGTCGGGGTAGACCGTCAGCCACACCGAGGCGATCTCGGTGGCGCGGCGTGGCTGCGCTTCGGCGTAGGGATTCTGCCACAGGCGTGACTGGCCGGAGTACAGGCGGGCCCGTTCCTGCGAAGCCTTCAGCATCGAGCGGTCTTCAAGCCATTTGAGGTATGACGGGTCGGGCTGGGTCATTTCGCGTCCTCTTAGCGTGGCGGCACCGGCCAAGGTTATGACGGCATGGCGAGCGGATCGTTCGGCTTGAGGCTAGCGTTGCCTGCAATCAATCATCTTTGCGCGCCTCGCTCAACAGCTGGTCAATCCGCCCGGCAAACCGCTGCAGCGCCGGCAGGTACTTCACCACCGCCTGTTCGATACTCATCGCCTTGGCCACATACACCAGGTTCAGGCACCCCAGCAGCCGCCCACCAGAGTGCAAGGGCACGGCGATCGAGGCGATCTTCTCTTCCTGGTTCCAGGCCATGAAATTCTCCGCATAGCCCCGGTGGCGCACCTTGCGCAGCAGATTGTCGAGCGTCACAGGGTCACGCGCCAAGCGGTATTCGGGCCCTTCACGGCTTGCCAGCAGAGCGATGATCTGTTCGCGCTCGGCGTCGTCGCAAAACGCCAGGTAGGCCTGCCCGGTAGCCGTCTCCAGTAGCGGCAGGCGGCGCCCGACCATGGAGCGGTGGAATGACAGCCGGCTGAAGCGGTGGGTGGTTTCACGCACCACCATGGCATCCACATCCAGGGTACTGATGTCGGTCGGCCACACCACCTCCTGCAACAGCTCGGCGAGCAATGGCGCCGCCGTGGCGCTGATCCACTGCTCATCGCGAAACCCTTCGCTCAATTCGCGCACCTTGAGTGCCAGGCGGAAGCTGTCGTCGGACTCGCTGCGACGCACGTAGCCGTCCTCCTGCAGGGTCTCAAGCAGGCGCCGCACGGTGGTGCGGTGCAGGCCGGTGAGTTCGGCCAGGCGGGTCGGGCTGGCGCCGCCGTCCAGGCGGTTGAGGGCATTGAGCAAGGCCAGGCCGCGGCTCAGCCCGCGCACGCTCTTGTACTCGGAGACTCGGTCTTTGTTCATAAAAAGCCTTATAAAACAACGATGTGCACCAAGTGCACAGCAGGGCGGTTTTTCATTGTAGGGCAGTCCGCAGCATTCCTATACTCGCCACAACAACTACAAATGCCCTGACAGGGGAATACACCATGCGCCATGCCTGCCTGCCGTCCTTACCCGTTGCCTGCGCCTGCCCACATCCAAGCGTAGCGCCGCGCCGCTAATACCCGTACCAGCCAAAACGCCCATTCAACTGCCTTGTGCCTGCCTGCGCGAGGGCGGTAGCGGCTTGCCTGGAGTTACCGGGAGCGCCGTCGGGCCGTGTCGAGGATTACCGCAATGAACACGTCACATTCAGATCACCTTCAGGCCGACTACACCGCTGACGTGGTGGTCATCGGTGCCGGCCCGGTAGGGCTGGCGATCGCCAATTACCTGGGCCAGGCCGGCGTGCAGGTGCTGCAGATCGAGAAGCTCGACCAGCTGATCGACTACCCCCGCGCCATCGGCATCGACGACGAGTCGCTGCGCACCGTGCAGGCCATCGGCCTGGTCGAGCAAGTGCTGCCGCACACCACGCCGTGGCACGCCATGCGCTTCCTGACGCCCAAGGGCCGTTGCTTTGCCGACATCCAGCCGATGACCGACGAATTTGGCTGGTCGCGGCGCAATGCCTTCATCCAGCCGCAGGTCGATGCCGTGCTGTACCAGGGTCTGGCGCGCTTTGCCAATGTACGCACGCTGTTCTCCCGCGATGTGGTCGAGTTTCAGCAGGACGAGCAGGGCGTGAGCCTGCGCATGAACGGCCCTGAAGGTCGGCAGGAGACGGTGCGTGGTCGTTACCTGGTGGCCTGTGACGGCGGCAACAGCCTGATCCGCCGCTCTCTGGATATTGCCTTCGAAGGCAAAACCGCGCCCAACCAGTGGATCGTCATCGACATCGCCAACGACCCGCTGGGCACGCCAAACGTGTACTTGTGCTGCGACCCGGTGCGCCCGTACGTATCGGCCGCGTTGCCCCACGGCGTGCGGCGTTTCGAGTTCATGGTGATGCCAGGCGAGACCGAGGCGCAGCTGAGCCAGCCGGAGAACCTGCGCAAGTTGCTGGCCAAGGTGCTGCCGGACCCGGACCGGGTCGAGCTGATCCGCAAGCGCGTGTACACGCACAATGCCCGCCTGGCCGGCCAGTTCCGGGTCAAGCGGGTGCTGCTGGCCGGCGATGCCGCGCACATCATGCCGGTGTGGCAGGGCCAGGGTTACAACAGCGGCATGCGCGATGCCAGCAACCTCGGCTGGAAGCTGGCGCTTGTGGCCAAGGGCTTGGCCGGCGAGGCGCTGCTCGACACCTACGAGCAGGAACGGCGCGACCATGCCAAGGCGATGATCGACCTGTCGGTGCTTGCCGGCCACGTGCTGGCGCCGCCCAAGCGTTGGCAGGGCATCCTGCGTGATGGCGTGTCGTGGGCGTTGAACTACCTGCCGGCGGTCAAGCGCTACTTCCTGGAAATGCGCTTCAAACCCATGCCGCAATACGCCAAAGGCGCATTGGTGGCCGAGCCGAACAACAAGGCCACGCCGGTCGGGCGCATGTTCATCCAGCCCAAGGTGGTCACCGAAGCGGGTGAGACGCGCCTGCTCGACGATGTGATCGGCAGCAATTTCGCCTTCATCGCCTGGGGCAACGACCCACTGTGGGGCCTGAGTGCCGAGCAGGTGCAGGCCTGGCGTGCACTGGGGGCCTGCTTCATCCAGGTACTGCCCCAGGTGCAGCTCAAGGCCGGGCGCGAAGTGCCGGATGGGGTGATTCGCGTGGGCGACTGCAGTGGCCGCCTCAAGGAATGGTTCGGTCGCCACCCGGTGTCTATCGTGCTGCTGCGCCCGGACCGTTTCGTAGGTGCGGTGGCCATTCCGCAAACCGTCGGCCAGGCCAGCGACGCGCTGTTGCAGGCGCTGGACGCTCGCCCTCAAACCACCCAGCAGGCGCCGTTGGCGTCCAAGGTGGCCTGAGATGAGCGCCTACCTCCATTGCTTGTCGCACACCCCGCTGGTGGGGTACGTCGATCCGGCGCAAGCCGTGCTGGCGGAAGTGGACGAGGTGGTCTCCGCTGCCCGCGCGCGCATCGCCGCGTTCGACCCGGAGCTGGTGTTCCTGTTCGCCCCGGACCACTACAACGGCTTTTTCTACGACGTGATGCCGGCCTTCTGCATCGGCATGGGCGCCACCGCCATCGGTGATTTCAACAGTGTCGCCGGCCCGCTGGAGGTGCCGCGTGATATCGCCGAGGCCTGCGCCGATGCGGTACTGCAGGCGGGTGTGGACGCCGCCGTGTCCTACCGCATGCAGGTCGATCATGGTTTTGCCCAGCCGCTGGAGTATCTGCTCGGTGGCCTGGCGCAGAAGCCGGTGATCCCGGTCTTCATCAACAGCGTGGCGGTACCGCTGCCGAGCTTTGCCCGTGCCCGCCTGCTCGGCGAGGCCATCGGCCGTTTCGCCCGCAGTACCGGCAAGCGCGTGCTGTTCCTCGGCTCCGGTGGCTTGTCGCACCAGCCGCCGGTACCGGAGCTGGCCCATGTCGATGCGCGCATGGCCGACCGCCTGATGGGCAGTGGCCGCGACCTGCCGGCCAACGAGCGCCAGGCCCGCCAGCAACGGGTGATCAGCGCGGCCGAAGGTTTCGTGCGTGACCAGCACAGCCTGCACCCGCTCAACCCGGCCTGGGACAACCACTTCCTCGACCTGCTGGAGCAGCGCCGCTTTGCCGAACTCGATGGCATGGCTAATGCCGAGCTGTCGGCACTGGCCGGCAAGTCGACCCACGAGGTCAAGACCTGGGTAGCCGCCTTTGCCGCGCTGGCCGCGTTTGGTGACTACCAGGCCTGCGCGCGCTACTACCGGCCGATCCCCGAATGGATCGCCGGTTTCGGCTCGCTCAGCGCCCATTCCCTTACCTGATCAACGGAGGACTCCCTTCATGACCCGCATCGCCATCAACGAAGCCGACAGCAGCCGTTTCGCCCATATCCGCGAAGGTGAACTCGACCTGCAGGTGCACTACAACGACCTCGGCGAAGGCGCCGAGACCGTGGTCATGCTGCACGGCTCCGGCCCGGGTGCCAGTGGTTGGGCCAACTTCAACCGCAACATCGAACCGCTGCTGGCCGCCGGCTACCGCGTGGTGCTGCTGGACTGCCCCGGCTGGAGCAAGAGCGACCCGATCGTCTGCCGTGGTTCGCGCTCGGACCTCAACGCCACCGCGCTCAAGGGCCTGCTCGATGTGCTCGGCCTTGAGCGCGTGCACATCCTTGGCAACTCCATGGGCGGCCACAGTGCAGTGGCCTTTGCCCTGCGCTACCCGCAGCGGGTCGGCAAACTGGTGCTGATGGGCGGTGGCACCGGTGGCGCAAGCCCGTTCGTGCCGATGCCCACCGAGGGCATCAAGTTGATCAACGCGCTGTACCGCGAGCCGACCATCGACAACCTGAAGAAGATGATGAACGTCTTCGTCTATGACCCCAGCGACCTCACCGAGGCGCTGTTCCAGACCCGCCTGGACAACATGCTCGCCCGCCGCGACCACCTCGACAACTTCGTCGCCAGCCTGGCCGCCAACCCCAAGCAGTTCCCCGACTTCGGCGCACGCCTGGGCGAGATCAAGGCCCGCACCCTGGTGATCTGGGGCCGCAACGACCGCTTCGTGCCGATGGACGTCGGCCTGCGCCTGATCGCCGGCATCGCCGACGCCGAACTGCACGTGTTCAACAACTGCGGCCACTGGGCCCAGTGGGAGCACGCCGACACCTTCAACCGCCTGGTACTGGACTTCCTCCAGCACTGATTTGAGGTACACCCCATGACCATCGATTCGCCAACCCTCGAACGCCTGGCCGCCGGCCTGCGGCGCGCGCAACAGCAGGGCGAAGCCATTGCCCCGCTGCGCGACGCCATCGGCGCGGAAAACGCCGAGGCCGCCTATGCCATCCAGCGCCTGAACGTGGCCCATGCCCTGGCCACCGGCCGCCGCCTGGTCGGGCGCAAGATCGGCCTGACCAACCCCAAGGTGCAGGCACAGCTGGGTGTCGACCAGCCCGACTTCGGCAGCCTGTTCGCCGACATGTGCTACGGCGACAACGAAACCGTGCCTTTTGCGAGCGTGATGCAGCCAAAGATCGAGGCCGAGATCGCCCTGGTACTGGCCCATGACCTGCCCAGTGCCCAGACCACCTTCGCCGATGTGATCGGCGCCACGGCCTATGCCTTGCCGGCACTGGAAATCGTCGGCAGCCGCATCCAGGGCTGGAACATCCGCTTCGCCGACACCGTGGCCGACAACGCCTCCAGCGGCAGCTTCGTGCTCGGCGGCCCGGCCCGCCAACTGCACGACCTCGACCTGCGCGGCGCGGCCATGCGCATGAGCCGCAATGGCGAGCTGGTGTCCAGTGGCAGCGGCGCCGAATGCCTCGGCCACCCGCTCAACGCTGCGGTGTGGCTGGCCCGCACCATGGCCCGCCTGGGCGAACCGCTGCGGGCGGGCGACATCATCCTCACCGGGGCCCTCGGGCCGATGGTAACGGTGGCGCCGGGCGACCATTTCGAAGCCGAGATCGACGGCCTGGGCCGCGTCGGCGTGACCTTCAGCGGCGAATGACGGAGAACCCCATGAGCCACAAACGCAAAGTCGCCATCATCGGTTCCGGCAACATCGGCACCGACCTGATGATCAAGATCCTGCGCAATGCCAAGCACCTGGAGATGGCCGCGATGGTCGGCATCGACCCGGCCTCCGACGGCCTGGCCCGCGCCGCCCGCCTGGGCGTGGCCACCACCCACGAAGGGGTGCAGGGCCTGACCCGCCTGCCGGTGTTCAAGGACATCGATTTCGTCTTCGACGCCACCAGCGCCGGCGCCCACGTGAAGAACGACGCCTTCCTGCGCCAGCACAAGGCCGAGCTGCGCATCATCGACCTGACCCCGGCGGCCATCGGCCCGTACTGCGTGCCGGTGGTGAACCTTGAGCAGCACCTGCAGGCGACCAACGTCAACATGGTCACCTGCGGTGGCCAGGCGACCATCCCCATGGTCGCGGCGGTGTCGCGGGTGGCCAAGGTGCACTACGCCGAGATCGTCGCCTCGATCGCCAGCAAATCCGCCGGCCCCGGCACCCGCGCCAACATCGACGAATTCACCGAGACCACCAGCAAGGCCATCGAAGTGATCGGCGGTGCGGCCAAGGGCAAGGCGATCATCATCATGAACCCGGCCGAACCGCCGCTGATGATGCGCGATACCGTCTACGTGCTCAGCACAGCCGCCGACCCGCAGCAGGTGGCGGCGAGCATCGAAGAGATGGCCGCTGCGGTGCAGGCCTATGTGCCGGGCTACCGGCTCAAGCAGCAGGTGCAGTTCGAACAGGTGCGCGACTTGAAGCTGCCGGGGCAGGGGACCTTCACCGGCCTCAAGACCTCGGTGTTCCTCGAAGTCGAAGGCGCCGCCCACTACCTGCCGGCCTATGCCGGCAACCTCGACATCATGACCTCTGCCGCGCTGGCCACCGCCGAGCGCATGGCCCTGGCGATGGGAGCCCCGGCATGAACGGCAAGAAGCTTTACATCAGTGACGTGACCCTGCGCGATGGCATGCACGCCATCCGCCATCAGTATTCGCTGGATGACGTGCGCGCCATCGCCAGCGCCCTCGACCGGGCCAAGGTCGACTCGATCGAAGTGGCCCATGGCGACGGCCTGCAGGGTTCCAGCTTCAACTACGGTTTCGGTGCCCACACTGACCTCGAATGGATCGAAGCAGCGGCCGACGCGGTCAACCACGCCAAGATCGCCACGCTGCTGCTGCCAGGGATCGGCACCATTCACGACCTGAAGAACGCCTACGACGCCGGTGCTCGCATCGTTCGCGTGGCCACCCACTGCACCGAGGCGGACGTGTCGCGCCAGCACATCGAGTATGCCCGCGAGCTGGGGATGGACACCGTCGGCTTCCTGATGATGAGCCACATGCAGACGCCCGAAGGGCTGGCGCAACAGGCCAAGCTGATGGAGCGCTACGGCGCCACCTGCATCTACGTGGTCGACTCCGGCGGGGCGATGAACATGGACGACATCCGTGCGCGCTTCCGGGCGGTCAAGGCGGTGCTCGACCCGGCGACCGAGACCGGCATCCACGCCCACCACAACCTCAGCCTCGGCGTGGCCAACTCCATCGCCGCCGTGGAGGAGGGCTGCGACCGCATCGACGCCAGCCTCGCCGGCATGGGCGCGGGTGCCGGCAACGCACCACTGGAAGTGTTCATCGCCGCCGCCGACAAGCTGGGCTGGCACCACGGCACCGACCTGTACGCGCTGATGGACGCCGCCGACGACCTGGTGCGGCCGCTGCAGGACCGGCCGGTGCGGGTGGACAGGGAAACCCTGGCGCTGGGTTACGCCGGGGTCTACTCGAGCTTCCTGCGCCATGCCGAAGTGGCCGCTGCCCGCTATGGCATCAAGGCGGTGGACATCCTCGTCGAGCTGGGCAAGCGGCGCATGGTGGGTGGCCAGGAAGACATGATCGTCGATGTGGCGCTGGACCTGCTCAAGCGCTGACCCCTGTAGGAGCGGGCTTGTCCCGCGAATGGGGCGCACAGCGCCCCCTCTCGACCCCAATACAAAAACAAGACGGGTAATCCCATGACTTCTCCTGCAATCGACACGTCGCGTGTATCGATCACCATCGGCCTGTGCTTTCTCGTCGCGCTGCTTGAAGGCCTCGACCTGCAAGCCGCCGGCATCGCCGCCCCAGGCATGGCCAGCGCCTTCGCACTGGGCAAGCTGCAAATGGGCTGGGTGTTCAGCGCCGGTATCCTCGGCTTGCTGCCCGGCGCCCTGGTCGGCGGCTGGCTGGCCGACCGGGTTGGCCGCAAGCGTGTGCTGATCGGCTCGGTCGCGCTGTTCGGTGTGTTCTCCCTGGCCACTGCCCATGCCTGGAACCTGCCCAGCCTGCTGACGGCCCGCCTGTTGACTGGCGTGGGCCTGGGCGCGGCACTGCCCAACCTCATCGCGCTCACGTCGGAAGCCGCTGGCCAGCGCCTGCGCGGCAGCGCAGTGAGCCTGATGTACTGTGGTGTGCCCTTGGGCGCGGCGCTGGCAGCGGGCATCGGCATTGCCGGCTACAGCGGTGACTGGCAGCGGGTGTTTCATGTCGGCGGTGCCGGGCCGCTGCTGATCCTGCCTCTGCTGCTGCGCTACCTGCCCGAGTCGGGCCAGTTTCGCGCCACGGCCCAGGCCGAGGCCACGGCGAACCTGCGCCGCGAGCTGTTCGGCCAGGGGGCGACCTGGCTGCTGTGGCTGAGCTACTTCTTCACCTTGATGGTGGTGTACATCCTGATCAACTGGCTGCCGAGCCTGCTGGTCGGCCAGGGTTTCAGCAGCCATGACGCCAGCTGGGTGATGTTCGCCCTGCAGATCGGCGCCGCCATCGGCACCCTGGCCCTGGGCCTGGTCCTCGAACGTCTGCCGGCCTGGGCCACGGCAGCGCTGGTGTACTTGGGCATTCTCGCTGCGCTGGCTGGCCTGGGGCTGGCCAGCGAGTTGCGCGGCATGCTTGCCGCCGGCTTTTGCGCAGGCTTCTTCGCCACCGGTGGGCAGGGCGTGCTGTATGCCCTGGCCCCGCATTTCTACCCTGTGCGGGTGCGCGCTACAGGCGTTGGCGCGGCCGTTGCCGTCGGCCGCCTGGGGGCGATGAGCGGGCCGCTGGTGGCGGGCCAGATGCTGGCCCTCGGGGCAGGCTCTGCCGGCGTGCTGCTGGCCTCGGCGCCGGGTGTGGTGATTGCGGCGCTGGCGTTGTTCCGCCTGATCGGCCGGCGCCCCGCCTGACTTCGCGCTGTTCAACCTTGCGTGCTCCCTGCTGGGTCTGCGGCAGGGGTTTCTACAACTACAAAAAAGTAAAGTGACCATGCACAAGGCCCCGAAAACCTGCCTGGCCATCGGCCTGCTCTGCAGCAGCGCTGCCCATGCCGCTGGCTTCGTCGAAGACAGCCATGCCGAGCTGGTGCTGCGCAACTACTACTTCGACCGTAACTACCTGGGTACCACGCCACAGGCCGCCGCACGCGAATGGGCCCAGGGTTTCATCCTCAATGTCAGCTCCGGGTTCAGCCAGGGGCCGGTCGGCTTCGGCCTGGATGCCAAGGGCATGCTCGGGGTGAAGCTGGACTCCTCGCCCGATCGCGCCGGCACCGGCCTGCTGCCGTTCGACCGAACCACCCGTGAACCCGCCGATGACTATTCAGAACTGGGCCTGACCGGCAAGATGCGCATCTCGCACACCGAGCTGCAAGGCGGCACCATCAGCACCTTTCTGCCAATCGCCTTCGCCAGCCCGACCCGGCTGTTGCCGCAGACCTTCCGTGGTGCCTACCTGCGTTCAACTGATATCGACCGGTTCAGCCTGCACGCCGGCTGGCTCGACCGGATCAACCTGCGCGATTCCACCGACTACCAGAAGATGAGCGTCGCCGCGCCCAACGGCCGCTTCAATGGTGCGGCCACCTCGGACCGCTTCACATTCGTCGGGGGCGACTACGCCTGGTCCGACGCGTTGACGTTGCGCTACTACCATGCCGAACTGGACCAGATGTACCGCAAGGACTACTTCGGCTTCGTCGACGACCGCGCGGTGGGGGCGGGCCGCCTGAAAAGCGATTTTCGCCTGTTCGTCGCCGGTGAGGACGGCGCTGCCAAGGCCGGCAAGGTCGACAACCGCAATACCGCACTGATGCTGACCTACGCCTGGGCCAGCCACAGCCTCGGGGCTGGCTACATGCGCCTGGACGGTGATACTGCCATGCCGTACCTGTACGGCACCGAGCCGCTGGTGATCACCGAGGGTACGCTCAGCTCGGAGTTCATCAACCCCAGGGAGCGCAGTTGGCAGGTCAAGTTCGACCAAGACTTCGCGCCGTTCGGCGTGCCGGGGCTCAAGGGCATGCTGCGCTACGTGCGCGGCGACAACATCGAACTGGCGCATCTGGGTGGCAGTGGGCTGAGCGAGAGCGAGAAGGATGTGGAGCTGTCGTACGCCGTACAGCAGGGCACGTTCCAAGGCGTGACGCTGCGCCTGCGCCATGCCTGGTATCGCAATGACTTCGCGGCGGGGGCGAGCCACCGCGATGACAACGAACTGCGGGTCAATGTGGACTATACCGTCAGGCTCTGGTGATAGCTGCGGGGTTGGCGTCAGTCCGTGCTGCGGCCTGCAGCTGTTGACGAAACCATTGCCGCAGCGGATCGGCATGGGTCCGCTCATGCCAGATTTGCATCACTTCGACCTTGGGCAGGGCCAGGGGCAAGGCGTACATGCACAAGTCTGTGTCACGTTCGGCGGCTTCTTCGGCGACCGAGCGCAGGCAGGTGAGCAGCAGGTCGGTGCCGCGAACGAGCCGTGCCGGCGCGAGGAAACTCGACAAACCGGCCACTATCCGTCGACTGTGGCCGGCAGCGCGCAGGGCGCGGTCCACCAGGCCATCGAGGTCGCCAGTGAGCGTGGTCAGCAGGTGGTCGCAGGCCAGGAAGGCCTCAAGGTCGAGCCCCTGCGTCAGGCGCGGGTTGCTGCGCGATGCCAGCACCACGAAATCCTCGCTGAGCAGGCGTTGCTGATGAAAGGTGTCTGGCAGGTCGGTGTAGAAGCCTGCGATGGCCAAGTCGCAGGTCCCCTTTTCCAGGGCTTCGCGCGGCAACTGGCCACGGGTGTTGTGGGTGATCAACACCAGGTTGGGCGCTTGGCGGCGCAGGACTGGCAAGAGCCTGGGCAGCAGGGTCTGCTCCATGAAATCGGTGCTGTACACGTGCAGGCGGGCAGGGCGGGCGAGAAAGTCCTGGCCGTCGCAGCGTTCATAGAAGGCGGCCAGGCCTTCGACCAGGCGCTGCACTTCGGGAGCCAGTTCATGGGCACGTGGGGTTGCCGCCAGGCCACGTGGGGCGCGCACAAATAGCGGGTCGCCAAACTGGTGCCGCAACTTGTTGAGCTTGTGGCTCAGAGCTGGCTGGCTCAGGGCCATGCGCGCGGCCGCCAGTGTGGCGTTGCGTTCCTGATACAGCACGTGGAACAGGTACAGCAGGTTGAGATCCTTGCTAGCGATATTCATTTTATGGATCACAGAAATAAAAGCTTTCGAATTATCGAATCATAGCTGCCTGATTAGGATGGGCCCAGTTCCCTCATGACTCGATAGGTAAAACCTGATGAACAAGACGACCTCCCTGGTGCTGGCGGTGACTGGGGCATTGCTCACCGGTGCTGCCCATGCCACGCCAAAAGGCGAAGTGCTGGTGCTGCTGTCCAGTGAGAACAGTTTGATGTTGCAGGATGGCAAGCGCTATCCGACGGGTTACTACCTCAATGAATTCGGTGTGCCCGCCGACCAGTTGCTCAAGGCTGGATACAAGCTGGTGCTGGTCACGCCCAAGGGTAATGCGCCACGCGTGGACGTGCGCTCGATCGATCCCCAGTACTTTGCTGGCGACGCCACGGAAATGCGGCGCATCGAGCAGGTCGTGAAAGGCCTGCCGGGCATCAACGACACCTTGTCGGTGAAGCAAGTGCTGGCCGGCGACCTTGACCGCTATGCCGGTTTGTTCATTCCCGGTGGCCATGCGCCGCTGATCGACCTGGCCAACAACCCTGATGTCGGGGCTTTGCTGCGACACTTCCATCAGGCCGGCAAGCCTACCGCCGCTATCTGCCACGGGCCCATTGCGCTGCTGTCGGCGCAACGCGACCCGGCCAGCTACCAGGCCGCCCTGACGCGTGGCGAGCAGCCGGCGGCCGATGACTGGGTTTACCAGGGTTATCGGATGACCATCTTCTCCGACCCGGAAGAGCAGGTGTTCGAAGCTTCGCTCAAGCCGCAGCGCCTGCAGTTCTATCCGGCCAAGGCCATGGCCGGAGCGGGCGGTCACATGACCTACGCCCAGGCCTGGCAGCCTCATGTGCTGGTGGATCGTGAATTGATCACCGGGCAGAACCCGTTCTCCGACAAGGCACTGGCCAAGGTGTTGCTGGAGAAGCTGGCTGAGCATCAGCAGGCCGACTGAGGCGGCACTAGAAGCTGTATTTGGCGGTCATCATCAGATTACGTGGCGCCCCCCAGGTATCGCCACCGTAGTCCACCGAACTGGCGACGGCCGAATAGTACTTGCGGTCGAACACGTTGTTGGCGTTGAGTTGCAGGTCGAGATGCTGACTGACCCGGTAGCCGGCCATCAGGTCGGTGACCGCATAGGCACCCTGGACCAGCCTGTACTCACTGCCATCGGCCACGGTGAAGTCGTTGTAGATGCGGCTCTGCCAGGAAATGTTGCCACCGACCCGCAGCTTCTCCAGCGGGCCCTGGAAGTGATACACGGTGTTCAGCTTGAACATGTGCTCCGGGGTGTCGGTATCGAAACGCTGGTTGACATTGGCGGGGTTGGCGGCGTCCTTGATGGTGTGCGCGCGGGCATAGGTATAGCCGCCACCGATCTGCCAGTTTGGCGTCAGCGCGCCTTGCAGTTCCATGTCGATGCCCTGGCTGCGCACTTCGCCCGAAGCTTCGTAGCAGGAAGTCTGCGGGCAGTTCGCGACGAACACCTGGGTGGCACGGTTTTCCTGGTCGATGCGGAACAGCGCGATGCTGGCATTGAGCGCGCCGTCGAAGTATTCGCCCTTGATGCCGACCTCATAGTTCTTGCCCACGATCGGTTTCACCGGGGGGCCAGAGGTGTCCTTGGAGCTTTGCGGGGTGAAGATGTCGCTGTAGCTCACGTACACCGAGTGGTGGTCGTCCAGGTCGTAGATCAGGCCGGCATACTTGGTGACGTTGCGGGTCACCTTGTAATCGCCGTCGCCATCACGGTTGTCATAGTCGTACCAGTCCAGGCGCCCGCCGAGGATGAGCTGAAGCGGGTCGGCCAGGTTCAGCCGGGTGGTCAGGTACACGCCATCCTGGGTGGTGACTTCACGCTGGTTGTCGGTGTGTACGAAGTTCGGTTTACCGCCATTGAGCGGCCAGAACATGTCGTACGGGCTGTAGTTGCGGGTGTCCATGTCGTAGATGCGCTTACTGGCACCTATCACCAGTTCGTGGGTGCGCCCGAGCAGCTCGAACGGGCCGCTGACGAAGCCGTCCAGGCCGGCCTGGTTCTCCTGATGCTTGGATTGGTAGACCGTGCGTTGCAGCGGTGCTTGCAGGCCAGCCCAGCGCGACTGGTAGGACCCGGTGAAGGTCGCATCCTGTTGCGCATAGTTGGCGTTGAGCTGCAGCGCCCAGTCATTGGCCAGGCGATGGCGCAATTCGGCGAACACGGTGTTGATCTCCTGGTCCTTGTTCTCCCAGTCGGTGCCCGGGTTGTAGGAGCGCGAGAAGCCCATGTGGTGGCCGTCGAGGGCGGTGGGCATGGCGCCCCAGAAGTAGTTGGTCTTGTCCTTCTGGTGCGAGAAACCAAGCATCAGGCTGGTGTCATCGGAGAGGTCCGCCTCGGTCACCGCATAGAACAGACCGTGGTCTTCCTCGACGTCATCGATGTAGCTGTTGGCGTCACGGTAGGACGCCACCACGCGTCCGCGCAGGGTGCCGCTGTCGTTTAGCGGGCTGGAGGCATCGACCTCGCCGCGGTAATCGCCCCAGCTGCCGGCGGCGCCGGTCAGGGTGACCTTCTGCTCGGCCAGTGGGCGCTTGCGCACCAGGTTGATGGCTGCCGACGGGTTGCCGGCACCGGTGACCAGGCCGGTGGCGCCGCGCACCACCTCGACTCGGTCGAACATCGCCAGGTTCGGCTGGGCGCCGACCACCCAACCGGTATAGCCGCTGGGGATGCCGTCGTACATCAGGTTGTCGATGTTGAAACCGCGCGAGGAGTAGCTCTGCCGGCCCGGGCCGCTGGAGTAGTCGAGGAACAGGCCGGGGGTGGCCTTGACCACGTCATTGATGCTGGTCATGGCCTGGTCGTCCATGCGCTGGCGGGTGATCACGGTCACCGCCTGCGGCGTTTCACGCATGCTCAGTGGCAGCTTGGTTGCGGTGGACATGGAGCCGGTGGTGTAGGAGCCCGAGCCCTCGGTGGTGCTGCCCAGCGCGTCCGAGCTGATTTCGGTGGCGCCCAGTTCCAGGGTGGTGGGGGTATCTTCGGCTACGGCTGGCGTGACAACAGCCATGCAGATGGCCATGGCGAGCAGGTTGCGAGCGGGAAGGGGGCGCGTGTGCGCGAGGGGCGACAACATGACGGGTGGGCTCCTGATGGTTGCTAATGCACATAAGCATGAGAATGATTAGCAATCAGTTTGTCAGGATGTGTCGCATCTTGGGAAGGCGGTATGCCAGATCCATTACAAAATTTTCACAAATCACCCGGAGCGGGTGATCCTCTTGCCACGCTGGCTGGCCACCTCCAGCGCCTGCCCGTCACGCTGCTTGCCTTGCCGCGCCAGGCCTTCGAGCTGGGGAATCAGCATCCCTTCCGGCAGGTGCCGCCAGAAGCGCCCTGGCATGTGCAGGCGTAGCGCGTCCGGGTTGAGCCGGGCCGGGTTGAAGGTGTGCCGGTAATAGGTACGCCACAGTTCGGCACCGGGGTCTTCGGCATTTTGTGCCCATTGCCGCCAATCGTCCGGGCAACGGCGCTGATATTCGAAAGCCTGGCCGTCGAAGCGGATGCCGTCCTGTGGTGTCGCGATCAGCCAGCGCTGGCGCCCGAGGCGGTCGGCGAAGTGCGTGCTGGCGCTCTCCAGGATGTCGTGAGCGGGTTCATGGTAGGCCACCAGGTCCAGCTGCAACTGCTCGGCCAGCGCCTCGGGCAGCGGCACGAAACGTACGAACGCATGCAGGTGGTGCGCCTCGCGGCTGACCTGCTTGATACGCCGCTGCAATTCGCTGCCCAGGCGGTCACCCGCCAGCATGGCCGTGCGGTCGCCGTGGGCCACGCGCCAGAGCACTTCATACAGCAGGTTCCAGCGTTGTTCGCCGCGGTAGCGTGCTGCTTGCTCCAGTTGCGTTAGCAGCGTGGCGGGGACCTTGGCGCGGAATGGGCCAGGGCCTTCGGGCAGAGGTGTGGGCAGGGCCAGCAGGTCCTGGGTCGGGCCTTGCGCCCAGGTCACGTCGGCGGGGTCGATACCGTGGCCGAGCAAGGTGCGGGCCTGGTTGCGCCAAGTGCCGAACTGGTCATCGCAATCGAGCGCAATCACCCCCACAACCCCATCTGCTGTGGCGCCTGAGGTTCGCGCAGGCGCGCCCTGAGCAAGCCGCTGCGCAACTCGCCATCGGCGGGGCGGTAATCGCTGGTGACGATGAACGGCCTTGCCTTGTCCAGCACGCAGCGCAGCTGGATCAGGTCGTCGTAGCGTACGCGCCGCTCGCGGCGCAGTGCCACCAGCCGTTGCACGCTGCGCAGGCCGATGCCGGGAATGCGCGCCAGCAGCGCCGGCTCGGCACGGTTCACATCCAGCGGAAACACCTCGCGGTTGGCCAGTGCCCAGGCCAGCTTGGGGTCGATGTCCAGCGCCAGGTTGCCGGCCTCGCCGAGCAGTTCACCCGCTTTGTAGCCATAGCCACGCAGCAGGAAGTCGGCCTGGTACAGGCGGTGTTCGCGCAGCAGTGGCGGGGCGGCCAGGGGCACGCTGCCAGGGCTGTCGGGGATCGGGCTGAAGGCCGAGTAGTACACGCGCTTGAGGCCATAACCCTGGTACAGCGACTCGGCGTTGCGCAGCAGGGTGCTGTCGTCGGTGGCGTCGGCGCCGACGATCACCTGGGTGCTCTGCCCGGCCGGGGTGAAGCGCGGCGCTTTCGGTTCACCGGCCACGGCCTGCTGGCCCTGATGGATCACGCCCATGGCCTGGCGGATGGTATGCGCTTGCTTTTCCGGGGCCAGGCGCTTGAGGCTGGCATCGGTGGGCAGTTCGATATTGACGCTGAGGCGGTCGGCCAGGCGCCCGGCTTCTTCGATCAGCAACGGGTCGGCGTCGGGGATGGTCTTGAGGTGAATGTAGCCACGGAAGTTGTGTTCTTCGCGCAGCAGGCGTGCCACGCGGATCAGCTGTTCCATGGTGTAATCGGCCGAGCGGATGATCCCGGAACTCAGGAACAGGCCGCTGATGCAGTTGCGCCGGTAGAAGTCCAGGGTCAGGCGCACCACTTCCTCGGGGCTGAAGCGCGCCCGCGGCACGTTGCTGGAGCGGCGGTTGACGCAGTACTGGCAGTCATACAGGCAGAAATTGGTCAGCAGCACCTTGAGCAGCGACACGCAGCGGCCATCAGGGGTGTAGCTGTGGCAGATGCCCATGCCATCGGTCGCGCCCAGGCCATCGCTGCCACGCGAGCTGCGTTTCGGCGCGCCGCTGCTGGCGCATGAGGCATCGTACTTGGCGGCATCGGCGAGAATGCCGAGTTTGGCGATGAGCTGCATGGGGATGTCTCGAAATACTGAATATTCATACAGTATTTCGAGACTTGTACATTTGCAAGGGCCTGAATCGGCTTCAGGGCTTGCTGAGGACGTAGAACAGGTTCGGCTCGCTGACGATATAGAGGTTGCCGGCGCTGTCCATGGTCATGCCTTCGGGCTGCGGCGCATCACGGTGCAGCCCGCCGAGCCAGGAACGCAGCGAGCGGATGCTGACGAAGCGGCCATCACCAGCGAGCTCGGTGATGTTCTTCGACTGGTCGCTGAGTACCAGCAGGTGGCCGGTACGCGGGTCGTAGTAGCCGTCGGACAGATCGGTGGCGTACACGCTGCGCTTGACCCAGTCGCGGCGGTCGCTGACGGTAATTTGCAGGGGGCCGCCGCTGAGCGCCGTGAGCATGCCGGTCACGGTGAACAGCTGGCGTGGGTCGCGCTCCTTGATGGCGAACAGGCGGTCGTGCTGGCGGTCGTAGGTCACACCCTCGAAGCCCTTGTTGCGCAAGGTCGGGTTGATGTCGAGGGTGATCCACTGGGCCTCGCTGGCGTGGATCGGCTGCGGGTGGTCGGGCAGGCTGATCACGTCCAGCCGTTGCTTCTGCTCGTCGCTGATGGCCAGGCGGCCATTGCCCAGGTACGCCAGGCCCTCGGTGTCCTCGAAGTCCACCAGCGGGTAGCGCGCCACGATGTCGCCGGACGTGCTCAGCTCCAGCAGCTCCATGGGTACACCATTGGTGATTGCCAGCAGCCGGTCACGGTCGTAGTCGTAGGTGATGCCGGAGAGGTTGCCCAGGCCAGGGTCCACCACCTTGGCGTCGATCGTGACCTTGAAGTCCGGCAGCCAGATGTTCTTGCCAGGTGCGGTGTCGCCGGTCCAGCGGTTGCTCAGGTGTGCGTAGAGCTGCTGGGGCCAGAACGAGCGGACGGCTTCGATGCCCAACAGGGCCATGGCCACCAGCACGCCGACTGCGCCGACTTGGCCCCAGCGGTTCAAGCGTCGCCACAGGTGCCGGCGCGGCACTGGCAGGGTCTGGGTCGTCATGGTGCGGGCCTCTGTGCTGCGGTTTGCAGGTTCCCGGGGGTGTTGGCCCAGGCGAAGTGGTAGACCTGTGCAGGTACGGCTGGCTGGCACTGGCCGTTGTCGGCATCGGCACCGACCACGTACCACTCGGCGCGCGAGGTATCGCCCAGCCGGTGGGCCTTGTCGGCGTTGAAGCAGCGGCCCAGTTCGGTTTCCGGGATCAGAGCGAAGGCCGAGGGGTTATGGCGCAGCCAGTACACGGCCGTTTCAGGCTTGGACTGGTTGGCGAAACCGAAATGGACGATGGGTTGTCGGGCGAACAGCCAGTGCCCTTCACGCCAGTTGACCAGCACCAGCTCGGCGCCACCGGTGGCGCGTGCGGCGTCGGCCATCAAGGTTTCGTGGGGGTTTTGGCCTTCCTTGAGCGGCTCGACGAAGCCGCGGGCGAACCACAGGCAGAACCAGGCCACGGCAATGGCGGTGAACGCCTTGCGCCAGCCGGGCCGGCGCTGCAGCCAGCGCTTGACCATCCATGGCACCAGCGGCGCGATGGCCAGTACCAGGCCGGGCAGGGCCGGGAAGATGTAGAGCTTGCGCTTGCCGCTGCTGAGGCTGAAGAACAGCAGCACCAGGGCCACCCAGCCGAGCAGGAGCAGGAAGCGCCCATCGCGTTTCTGCAACTGCCGGCGCCAGGCCGGAACCAGCCACGGCAAGGCCAGGATCAGGGGCAGCCAGTACTGCGGGATGACCTTGACGAAGAAGTACCAGAAGGGCTCGCGATGGTCCCAGGCATTGGCATAGCGGTTGGCGGTCTGGCGCAGGAGAATTTCCTTCAGGTAGGCCAGTTCCGCCGCACCGCCACCGTGGGCGATCGAGACCAGCAGCGGCAGCAGCCACACCGCGCAGCCTGCCAGCAGCCAGACGAAGCCCAGGCTCCAGCGCCCACCCTGGCCGGGATAGGCCACCACGCCGCGCCAGCCTTTGCGCACCGCCCAGGCGTAGGGCAGCAGCATCAGCGCCGGGACAAACCCCACGCCCTTGCTGATGATGCCCAGGCCCATGGCCGCGCAGGCCAGGTAGAACCAGCCCCAGGCAGGCCCGAGCAACAGGTGGCGGACCATGCCGTAGAGGCCCAGCGCCACCCACAGGCACAGGTAGCTGTCGATCTGCCCGGTACGCAGGATGCTATAGCTCTGGTAGGTCGCCAGGAACAGCAGCGCGGCAATCACGCCGATGCGCCGGGTCCACAGGCGTCGCCCAAGGTCATGCAGCACCAAGGTGATGGTCGCCGCGGACATCAGCCCCGGCAGGTACAGGGCGACCTTGGGCGAGCCGGTCAGGTAGCTGAACAGGGCCACGGTCCACATGAATAATGGCGGCTTGTCGCCGTAGATTTCCGCAGCGCGGTGGGGGATGAACCAGTTGCCGCTCTGGAGCATCTCCAGGGCTACGCCGAGGAAGCGCTCCTCATCGACGTTCATCGGCTGGCGCCAGCCGATGCCGGCACCGACCAGCAGGACAGCGAGTGCAACCAGGGCCAGGCGTTCGGCCCCGAGCGTCTTGAACCTAGGCAAGGGCTATTCCTTCTGCTCTTTGTGTCGGGCAATCAATTGCAGGTTGCGCAGGTAGACCACCAGGCCGAACGACTGGCCGATGATGAACACCGGGTCTTCGCGGTAGATGGCGTAGATCAGCAGTAGGGCACTGCCGAGCATGCTCAGGTACCAGAAGCCCACCGGGATCACGCTGCGCTTCTTGAATTCGCTATACAGCCACTGCAGGACGAAGCGGCCGGTGAACACGACCTGACCGGCGAAGCCGACGATCAGCCAGAGGGTTTCGCGGGTCATCCTTCGAGCTCCTGGGGTTGGGTGTCGAGGCGTGTGCGGCGGATCAGCCACCAGACCCCGACCAGGTCGAGAATGCCGACCAGGGCACGGTCCAGGTTGCCGTACTTGGATACCCCGGCATGGCGCGGGCGGTGGTTCACCGGGTGCACCAGCATGCGACCCTTGTGGCGCAGGATCAGCGCCGGGATGTAGCGGTGCATGTGGTCGAAATAGGGCAGGCGCAGGAAGGCGTCGCGGTCGATCAGTTTCAGGCCGCAGCCGGTGTCCGGCGTGGCGTCCTTGAGCAGGCGGCTGCGCAGGCCGTTGGCAAAGCGCGAGGCCCAGCGCTTGCTGGCGGTATCGCGGCGGTTGACGCGGTGGCCGGCGACCAGCTGGATGCCGCCGGCGAAATCTTCGTTGCCGCGTACCAGGGCGAGCATGCCGGGGATGTCGGCCGGGTCGTTCTGCCCGTCGCCGTCGAGGGTGGCCAGCCAGCGGCCACGGGCAGCCTGGGCGGCATGCCAGATCGAGGTGCTCTGGCCCAGCGAGCGGTCGTGGCGCAGGATGCGCAACTGGTTGAAGCCCTGCTGCTTGAGCTGGCGCAGCATGTTGAGTGTCTGGTCGGTGCTGCCGTCGTCGACCACCAGCACTTCGTAGTTTTCATTGGCCAGTGCCGTGCGGATTTCCGCCAGCAATGCCGGCAGGTTGTCGACCTCGTTCTTGGCGGGGATCAGTACCGAGAGGTCAAGGGGATCAGTCATTGAGGCTACCTGTGTTCTTGTAATGATTGCGTGGTCAAACCCGGTAGAAATCCCGGTACCAGCCAACGAAAGCGGCGACGCCGTGCTCCAGCGGGGTGCTCGGCGAAAAATCGATCCAGCGCGTCAGTGAGTCCACATCCGCCCAGGTTTCCAGCACGTCACCCGCCTGCAAGGGCAGGTACTCGCGCCGGGCCTTGATACCCAGCGTGTTCTCCAGGCAATCGACGAATTCCAGCAGGCGCACCGGCTGGCCGCGGCCGATGTTGAATAGCTGGCAGGGCGGTTGCCCGGCTTCAGGGCGTGGCGGCTTCTGGCGCAGGCGCAGGATGCTTTCGACGATGTCGTCGATGTAGGTGAAGTCGCGCGCCATCTGGCCGTGGTTGTAGATCTCGATCGGCTGGCCTTCGAGCATCGCCCGGGTGAACTTGAACAGCGCCATGTCGGGGCGGCCCCACGGGCCGTAGACGGTGAAGAAGCGCAGGCCGGTGATCGGCAACTGGTACAGGTGCGCGTAGCTGTGGGCCATCAGCTCGTTGGCCCGCTTGCTCGCGGCATACAGCGAAATTGGCTGCTCGACTGGGTCATCGATGCTGAACGGCTGCTTGGTATTGGCGCCGTACACCGAACTGCTGGAGGCATAGATCAGGTGCTGCGGCGGGTGCTGGCGGCAGGCTTCGAGGAGGTTGAGAAAGCCGGTCAGGTTGGACTGCCCATAGACCGCCGGGTTGTCCAGCGAGTAGCGCACACCGGCCTGCGCCGCCAGGTGGATCACTTCGCTGAACGGCTGCCCGGCGAACAGTTGCTGCATGTCGGCGGCGTTGGCGATGTCGACCGTCTGGAAGCGGAAACTGGGGTAGGCGAGCAACTGTTGCAGGCGCGCCAGTTTGAGCTCGACGCTGTAGTAGGCGTTGAGGTTGTCGATGCCCACCACTTCGATGCCCGCTTCGCACAGGCGGCGTGCCAGGTGGAAACCGATGAATCCGGCCGCGCCAGTGATCAGTACGGGCATGGTGGATTCACCTGGCCACGGCCAATGCCGTAGTACGTGAGGCCGGCAGCGGCCATGTGCTCGGGTTCGAACAGGTTGCGGCCGTCGAACACCACGCGGTCAGCCAGTTGCTGCGGGACCTTGTCCAGGTTCAGCACGCGGTAGTCCTGCCACTCGGTGACGATCACCAGGGCATCGGCACCTTCCAGCGCATCGTCCTTGCACGGCACCAGTTTCAGGTCGGGGCGATTGCCGTAGTGCCGCTGGATCTCCTGCATGGCTTGCGGGTCGTGGGCCTGGACGCTGGCGCCGGCGGCCCACAGTGCTTCGAGCAGCACCAGGCTGGAAGCTTCGCGGATGTCATCGGTGTTGGCTTTGAACGACAGGCCCCACAAGGCGAAGACCTTGCCGTGCAGGCCGCCGGGGTAGTGGCGCTGGATCTTGCTGAACAGCCGGCTCTTCTGCCGCTGGTTGACCGCTTCCACCGCGCCCAGCAGCAGCGGGTCGATGCCTTCGGCCTCGGCGGTCCTGCGCAGCGCCTGCAGGTCCTTGGGGAAGCACGAGCCGCCGAAGCCGCAGCCGGGGTAGATGAAGTCGTAGCCGATGCGCGGGTCCGAGCCGATGCCGCGGCGGACCATTTCGATGTCGGCCCCCAGTTGCTCGGCCAGGTTGGCTATTTCGTTGATGAAGGAAATCTTGGTCGCCAGCATGCAGTTGGCGGCGTATTTGGTCAGCTCGGCGCTGCGCGCGTCCATGACCATGACTTTTTCGTGATTGCGGCTGAACGGTTGGTACAGCTCGCGCAGCAGTTCGACCTCGGCCGGTGCGGCGCCGCCGATGATGATGCGGTCCGGGCGCATGCAGTCATCCACTGCCGAGCCTTCCTTGAGGAATTCGGGGTTGCTGATCACCTGGTAGCGGTCTGCGTCGGCGACCGCCTGGCTGATTCGCGCCTTGATGCGGTCTACCGTGCCGACCGGCGAGGTGGACTTGTTGACGATGACCTTGGGGCCATCGGCATGTTCGAGGATGCTGTCGATCACGCTGAACACATAGCGCATGTCGGCGCTGCCATCGGCCTGGGGCGGGGTGCCGACGGCGATGAAATGCAACCTAGCGTAGTGCACCGCTTCAGCGGCGCTAGTGGTGAAACGCAGGCGACCGCAGGCCAGGTTCTTCTCCAGCAGGGGCGCAAGGCCGGGCTCGAAGATCGGGCAATGCCCCTCGCTGAGCGCCGCCACCCGCTCGGCGTTGATATCCATGCATAACACCGAGTGCCCCACCTGGGCCAGGCATACCGCCTGAGTAAGGCCGACATAGCCGGTACCGAAAACCGTAACCTTCATTCAAAGCTCCATGGTGTGAACCTGTACGGGCAGTACCCCTGCTGACGCAGGTGTTTGGCATTTGGCCGCAGAGATCCTTGGCGAAAAAGTAGAAAAAAATGTCACATTTTTGTTTAAATCTTGTTACTTAAGCCCGGATATGAAGGCGCCTTGCTCATGCACACGTTTGCTTTGCAAATAAAAGGCAAACGCATCTTCCCGGCGCACAAAAGAGCGCCTGGCGCAGCCTGGAAGTTGAGAGGAAATTGCTCTAAGAAATGTCAGTTGTATGACAGTGGAGGCCGGTAAGTTGCCTCAAGTGGTGGTGGTGCCGAGGAGCTAAACTCATAACGGATATACATCCATTCATCCCACTGACCACCGCTCCCTCGAACCGGACTTGATCGTCGACGGTGGCCTTCTTGCAGAGGAGGGCAGGTCATGGACGAGGCAAGGCTTCACGAATTCATGGGCAAGCTGGTGAGTGACATGGGCGCTGCGGCGACCCTGGCCAATGTGATCCTCGGCGATGAACTCGGGCTCTACCGGGCCATGGCCGACAGCCAGCCGACCAGCCCCGAGGCACTGGCGGCAAAGACCGGCTGCCACCCGCGGCTGGTGCGCGAATGGCTAAACGCCCAGGCGGCCTCCGGCTACATGGTGCATGACAAGGGCATGTTCGTTCTGCCTGAGGAGCAGGCCATGGCCCTGGCCCTGGAAGATTCGCCGGTGTACATGGCTGGCGGCGCGGCGGTCATCGCGGCACTGTTCCATGACAAGGACAAGCTGGTGGCGGCCATGCGTGGCGACGGCGGGTTAGCCTGGGGTGACCACCACCCGTGCATGTTCAGTGGCACCGAACGTTTCTTCAGGCCCGGTTATCGCACATTTCTTGTGGCGGACTGGCTGCCAGCGCTTGAAGGCGTGGTGGCCAAGCTGCAGGCCGGGGCCAAGGTGGCGGATGTCGGTTGTGGCCATGGCGCTTCGACCCTGGTCCTGGCGCAGGCGTTTCCAGCGTCCAGCTTCACGGGCTATGACTACCACGCACCCTCCATTGCCACGGCCAGCGAGCGTGCGCGCGAGGCCGGGCTGGCGCAGCGTGTGAGCTTCCAGCAGGCATCGGCCAAGGACTATCCGGGGCACGACCACGACCTGGTGTGCTTCTTCGATTGCCTGCATGACATGGGCGACCCTGTGGGCGCGGCGAAGCATGCCTACCGGGCGTTGAAGGCGGATGGCACGGTGATGCTGGTGGAGCCCTACGCCGAAGACTCGCTGGAGGGTAACCTGACGCCGGTCGGGCGGTTGTTCTATGCGGCGTCGACCTTCATCTGCACGCCTAACTCGCTGTCGCAGGAAGTGGGGCTGGGGTTGGGCGCGCAGGCTGGGGAGGCGCGGTTGCGGGCGGTGTTCGAGGAGGCGGGGTTCACAAGGTTCCGGCGAGCCACGCAGACACCGTTCAACCTCATTCTGGAGGCCAGGAAGTAGGTGTAATCCTGTGTCGGCCTCTTCGCGGGACAAGCCCGCTCCTACACGAAACCTGTTGGAGCGGGCTTGTCCCGCGAAGAGGCCGGGCCTGCAAAATGCAGAAGGGGCGCCTGATTGACGCCCCTTCTGGTTCATAGCTTAAACTTCAGCGTCCCACGGACGATCGCCATTTTCATCTTTCACGCGGGTCGGCAGGCCCATCACGTCCAGCGCCTTGAGGAACGGCTCGGCTGGCAGCTCCTCGACGTTGACCATGCGTTTGGCATCCCACTCGCCACGGGCGACCAGCAGGGCCGCAGCCACTGGCGGTACACCGGCGGTGTAGGAAATGCCCTGGCTGTCGGTCTCGGCGTAGGCTTCTTCGTGGTCGGCCACGTTGTAGATGAACACTTCACGCGGCTGGCCGTTCTTGGTGCCCTTGACCAGGTCACCGATGCAGGTCTTGCCGGTGTAGCCCGGGGCCAGCGAGGCCGGGTCAGGCAGCACGGCCTTGACCACCTTCAGCGGCACCACTTCCAGGCCTTCGGCGGTCTTCACCGGTTGCTCGGAGAGCAGGCCCAGGTTCTTCAGTACGGTGAACACATTGATGTAGTGCTCGCCGAAGCTCATCCAGAACCGCACGTTCGGCACATTGAGGTTCTTCGAGATCGAGTGAACTTCGTCGTGGCCGGTCAGGTACAGGTTCTGTGAGCCTACCACCGGCAGGTCGTCGGTACGCTTGACTTCGAACATGGTGTTACTGGTCCACTGGCTGTTCTGCCAGCTCCATACTTGCCCGGTAAACTCGCGGAAGTTGATTTCCGGGTCGAAGTTGGTGGCAAAGTACTTGCCGTGCGAACCGGCATTGACGTCGAGAATGTCGATCGAATCAATGCTGTCGAAGTATTGCTGCTGCGCAAGTTTCGCGTAGCTGTTCACCACACCCGGGTCGAAACCGACGCCGAGAATGGCGGTAATGTTCTTTTGTTGGCACTCTTCGAGGTGTTTCCACTCGTAGTTGCCGTACCACGGCGGGGTCTCGCAGATCTTGCCCGGCTCTTCGTGGATGGCGGTGTCCAGGTAGGCGACACCGGTATCGATGCAGGCACGCAGCACCGACATGTTGAGGAAGGCGGAACCGACGTTGATCACTATCTGCGATTCGGTCTCGCGGATCAGTGCCTTGGTCGCCTCGACATCGAGGGCGTTGAGCGAGAAGGCCTGGATGTCGGCGGGTACCTTGAGGCTACCCTTGGCCTTGACGCTGTCGATGATGGCCTGGCATTTGGAGATGTTCCGTGACGCGATAGCGATACGACCCAGTTCGTCGTTATGCTGCGCGCACTTGTGGGCCACCACCTTGGCGACACCTCCTGCACCAATGATAAGAACGTTCTTCTTCAATTTACCTTTTGCTCCTTACTCGGAAAGCCGGTCTTACGACAGGCTGGAAACGTAGTCTTCGAAGCCGAAATCGCGAACCACCTCGACGCTGCCGTCGAGCTGCTTGACCACGATCGATGGCATCTTCAGACCGTTGAACCAGTTTTTCTTGACCATGGTGTAGCCTGCGGTGTCGATGAACGACAGGCGGTCGCCAATGGCCAGCGGACGCTCGAATTGGTACTCGCCGAAGATGTCACCGGCCAGGCACGACTTGCCGCAGACCATGTAGGTGTGCTCGCCGTCATTGGGGGCCATCTTGGCGTTGAGGCGGTAGATCAGCAGGTCGAGCAGGTGCGCTTCGATCGAGCTGTCGACCACGGCCAGGTTTTTGCCGTTGTACAGGGTGTCGAGCACGGTCACTTCCAGCGAGGCGCTGTTGGTGATGGCGGCTTCGCCCGGCTCCAGGTAGACCTGCACGCCGTACTTCTCGGAGAAGGCTTTCAGGCGCGCGCAGAAGGCGTCCAGCGCATAGCCTTCGCCGGTGAAGTGGATGCCGCCACCGAGGCTGACCCACTCGACCTTGTGCAGCAGGTGGCCGAAGCGCTCTTCGATGTGCGACAGCATCTTGTCGAACAGGCCGAAGTCACCGTTCTCGCAGTTGTTGTGGAACATGAAGCCGGAGATCTGTTCGATCACCTGTTCGATCTTCGCCGGGTCCCACTCGCCGAGGCGGCTGAACGGGCGGGCCGGGTCGGCCAGCAGGTAGTCGGAGCTGCTCACCTGCGGGTTGACGCGCAGGCCGCGGACCTTGCCTTCGGACTGTTCGGCGAAGCGCTGCAGCTGGCCGATCGAGTTGAAGATGATCTTGTCGCAGTTCTCGAGCATTTCCTCGATCTCGTCATCGGCCCAGGCCACGCTGTAGGCGTGGGTTTCGCCAGCGAACTTCTGGCGGCCGAGCTTGAGCTCGAACAGCGAGGACGAGGTGGTGCCATCCATGTACTGCTGCATCAGGTCGAATACCGACCAGGTGGCGAAGCACTTGAGGGCGAGCAGCGCCTTTGCACCGGAGTTTTCACGCACGTAGGCGATCTTCTCCATGTTGCTAAGGAGCTTGGTTTTGTCGATGAGGTAGTACGGCGTCTTGATCATTTAAAGGCCCCCGGCCAGGCCGGCCAAAAAAAAGACCCGCATTGTGCCTTCACTTGCCGCAGATCGAAAGGGCGGATGGTGTATTTCGTCTGCGTGGGGCCAGTAATACAGAGGGAAATGAACATTCTGATGACAGGCTGACCAATGCCGGGTCGAACGCCTGCCAGCCATAATGCAATTCACCCTTGTACTCAATCGACCTGTTCCAACCACGCCCGAATCTGCTCCAGGGTCGCAGTAGCCCCACCACACACAACAACCAGCACGTTCTGGTAGCTGGCTAGCGCATCCGCATCATAAGCCACTGCCAACGCCGCCCCGCACGCCGGCTCCACCAGTACCCGATGGTCCAGCAGGAACCGCTCGCAAGCCTCCAGCGCTGCCCGGTCACTGACCAGGTGGCTGTGCACGGGATGCTGTCGGGTACAGGCCAGTGCCTGTTCGGCGACGCGTTTTGCGCCGAGCGAACTGGCCACCGAAGCGATACGTGGGAGCTCCACCGTGTGCCCGGCCTGCATGGCCACCTGCAGCGAAGCGGCTCCAGTGGTTTCCACCGCCAGCACCGGCACATCGCCCCAGCCATGGCGCTGCAAGCCTTCGACCACACCGCTGAGCAGGCCGCCGCCGCCCACCGACAGCACCACCGCATCCGGCTTGAGCCCGGTCGCCGCCACTTCGTCGACCAGGCTGGCATGCCCGGCCCACAGCAGCGGGTCGTCGAAAGGGTGGATGAAAGCATCGCCTTCGCCGACAAGGGTCAACGCCAGCTCGTTGGCCTCTTGCCACGAGCTGCCATGCACCACCACCTTGGCGTCTTCCAGGCGCAGCAGCTGCCTGGCCCGCTCGGTGGTGGTCTCAGGTACCACCACGGTCACCGGCACCCCCAGCTTGCGCCCGGCATAGGCCACGGCCAGCCCGGCATTGCCGCCCGACGAGGAGACGAAATGGCGCGCGCCACGGGCGTGGTGCACCTCGCAGGCATGGCCAACCCCGCGCAGCTTGAACGAGCCGCAGGGCTGCAGGGCGTCGAGCTTGAGCCAGACCGAGCGGCCTGCGGCCAGCGACAGCGGGCGGGATTCGATCAACGGTGTCTCGATGTGCAGGGTCATGGGTTGGCTCCTCGCAATTGTTCCAGGTAGTTGTAAATGGTGTAGCGGGTCACACCCAGCGCCGCAGCCGCTTTCTCCACCCCGCCCTTGACGATGAACAGGCCACGTTCCTGCATGACGCGCACGGCCTCGACCTTGGCCTGTTTGTTCATTCGGCCCTGGCCGGTGCGCTGCAGCGAGTCTTCGATGATCTCACTCATCAGGATGGCCATGTCGGCGGGCTCGCCGGCCTCGGCGGGGGATGCGCCCAGTGGCTGCAGCTGCTGGAGGAAATGCATGGCGGCGTCGAGGCCGGTAATGTCGGTGTTGACGCAGAGGCTGGCGAACGGGTGGCCGTTGCTGTCGCGGAAGATCGCTGTGGCGCTGCGCAGGGTGCGGCCCTTGAGGGTGGTGGGGTAGTCGGGCAGTACCACGGGGGCAGCGCCTTGCTGATCGGCGCTGGCCTGCATCAGGGCCTTGAAGCCCTGGTCCTGCTCGGGGGCGGCGAGGATCGGGCTGCCGACCATGCGGCCGGAGAGGTGGCCGTTGACGATTGCCACCACGGAGTGTTCCGGGTGGTCGAGGTCGTGCAGGAGGATTTCCATGTTGCGCGCGGCAACGCTGCCCAAGGCCTGGAGGGCGGCCTTGAGGACGGTGAGGGTGAGCTGGCGTTCTTCGGCTGGGGACATGGGACATCACGAAATTCAACTTATTGTGTATTTTTACACATTAAGTTGAATTACGCGATGTGCCTTTCCAGGCCCATTCGCGGGACAAGCCCGCTCCTACAGGTACAGCACAGGTCGTGGGCCAGTGCTGTACCTGTAGGAGCGGGCTTGTCCCGCGAATGGGCCGCAAAACGGCCCCTTTATGCCTTAACTCAGGGCTGGCGTCCGCGGCGGAATCATCCGGCGCGAGCCGGTCGCCTCGAAGGCCGCAGCAAAGCTCAGCAACGCATTGTCGCTATAGGCCTTGCCGGCAAAGGTCAGCCCCACCGGCATGCCGATATCGGCCATCACGCCCATCGGCACGGTCACGGTCGGCACGCCCAGGTGGCGGATGGCCAGGTTGCCGTTGGCCACCCAGATGCCGTTGCTCCAGGCGATGTCGGCCGAGGCCGGGTTGACGTCGGCATCGGCCGGGCCTACATCGGCCACGGTCGGGAAAAGCACGGCGTCCAGGCCTTGCGCGTCCATCCAGTCTTCGAGGTCCATCTTGCGGGTCTTTTCCAGCCCGCGCAGGCCATCGGGCAGGGTCTCGATCTGGTCCCAGGTCTTAAGGCCGCGCTTGGCCATTTTGACGTATTCATCCATGCCGGCGGCCAGGTCGTCCTCACGGTTGGGCAGGGTGCCCGGGTCGTGCGGGAAGATCTGCGGGCCATCGACATCGGCCAGGCGGTTGAGCTTGGGGTCATCGTTGGCGCGCAGGAAGTCGTCGAAGGCCCAGCCCGACAGTTCCCACAGTTCGTCATGGAGGAATTCCTTGCTGACAATGCCACGGTTGTAGACGGTCGGCGCGCCAGGGCGGTCGCCTTCGCAGTTGGATACCAGCGGGAAGTCGACTTCCAGCACTTCGGCGCCGGCCGCTTCCAGGGCCTTGCGAGCCTGTTGCCAGAGGGCAATGACGCTGTCGCGGGTGAAGATGCGCTGGCCGGTCGGGCCGCCAATGCCTGGCTTCTCGGAAGTGCCGGCTTCGGCGTCGGCATTGATGTACATGCGCGGTACGCCAAAACGCTTGCCCTTGAGCGCGCTGGCGTCGACGGCCAGGTCCAGGTAGGACGCCGGGCGCACCGAGGAGGCGGCCGGGATCGGTACCCAAGGCTGCAGGCGCCACAGGTCGCCGCGCTTGTCGGCATCGTCGGCAACCACCACGTCGAGGATTTCCAGCAGGTCGGCCATGGTCCGGGCATAAGGCACTACCACGTCCATGGTCGGGGTCAGCGGCCAGTTACCACGTACCGAGATCACACCGCGCGAGGGGGTGTAGGCGCACAGGCCGTTGTTCGAGGCCGGGCCGCGGCCACTCGACCAGGTTTCCTCGGCCAGGCCAAAAGCGCTGAAGCTGGCGGCGGTGGCGGTACCGGCGCCGTTCGACGAGCCAGAGGCGAACGGTGCGGTCAGGTACTTCGCGTTGTACGGGCTTTCGGCGCGGCCGTAGACGCCACGCTGCATGCCGCCATTGGCCATCGGCGGCATGTTGGTCTTGCCCAGGCACACGGCACCGGCGGCGCGCAGACGCTCGATGGTGAAAGCGTCGCGCTGGGCGACCAGGTCCTTGAACGCCGGGCTGCCGGAGGCGGCAGTCAGGCCCTTGACCAGGTAGCTGTCCTTGGCAGTGTAGGGAATGCCGTCCAGCGGGCTCAGGGCCTGGCCCTTGGCGCGGCGGGCGTCGGAGGCCTCGGCTTCCTTGAGCGCTTCAGGGTTGCGTACGACCACGGCGTTCAGGGCGGTGGCGGTGTCGGCGCCATCGTAGGCGTCGATGCGCGCCAGGTAGGCCTTGACCAGCTCGACCGCCGTCGTGCGGCCCGTTTCGAGTGCGTCGCGCAGCTCGGCAATGGAAACCTCGGTTACCTCGATCATGCTTTCACCAAAATTTGTGCAGGTTGGGGCTAGTGCGAGGAGTGTACAAGAAGGGATCAGGGCTGGGAGGTTTGCGCGGGAGAAATGGTTTTTTGCAACGGGGCATTGTCGGGGCCGCGCAGCGGCCCCGTTGCCCTCAATCCAGGTCGGCCGCCGAGTGCCGTTCGGGCACCTGGCTGGCTTCATCGCCCCAGGTGCGATTGACCCGGGTGCCACGCTGTACGGCCGGGCGCTGGGCAATGGCCTCGGCCCAGCGCTGCACATGCGGGTACTCGGCCACCGACAGGAATTCGGCCGCACCATACAGGTTGCCGCGCACCAGCTGCCCGTACCACGGCCATACGGCGATATCGGCGATGCTGTATTCGTCGCCACCGAGATAGCGGCTGACCGCCAGGCGGCGCTCCAGGACGTCGAGCTGGCGCTTGGCTTCCATGGTGAAGCGGTTGATGGCGTACTCGAACTTCTCCGGCGCATACACATAGAAGTGGCCGAAGCCGCCGCCCAGGTAGGGCGCGGCGCCCATCTGCCAGAACAGCCAGTTGAGGGTCTCGGTGCGTGCGGCCGGGGTGTTCGGCAGCAAGGCGCCGAATTTTTCCGCCAGGTGCAGCAGGATCGAACCGGACTCGAACACCCGCACCGGCGGCTCGACGCTGCGGTCGAGCAGGGCGGGGATCTTCGAGTTGGGGTTGACCTCGACGAAGCCGCTGGAGAACTGGTCGCCGTCACCGATGCGGATCAGCCAGGCGTCGTATTCGGCGCCGCTGTGGCCCAGGGCAAGCAGTTCTTCGAGGAGGATGGTGACTTTGACGCCGTTGGGGGTGGCCAAGGAATACAGCTGCAGCGGGTGCTTGCCGACCGGCAGGTCCTTGTCATGGGTTGGCCCGGCGATCGGCCGGTTGATGCTGGCGAACTGGCCGCCGGAGGCCGCGTCGTTGCGCCAGACCTTGGGCGGTACGTAAGGGTGCTTGCTCATGCAGGGTTCTCCTGGGAAGGCGCGAAGGCAGTCAGTCAAAGACGTTGACCTGCATCTATGCCACGGGTTCGGAGAAAAGCGCAAATGCATCGGGCGCGAGCGTGGGCTGCATGGAGGGCGCATTCGCGGGGCATGCCCGCGAATGCGCTGGGTCAGGCCACGGGAATGGTCGGGTCCGCCGCCGCCAGGGCAGCCGCACGGTCCGCCGTCGGCGGATAGATCCAGATCGAATTGATCTGCGATTTCAGCAGCTTGGCCTCGGCCTTGTCGGTCGGTGGTGACACGGTGCGCTCCCAGCCCTCGGTATACACCGCGCCCCAGGCGCCAAGGTCGAGGCAGGTCACGTACTTGGGCTGGCTGTAGGTCATCGGTGCCACGCCGATCAGCTCGGCCGCTGCGTTGTTGCCGGCATAGCGCTCCAGCGCAATGGCATGCTGGCACGACATCACCGCGAAGTTGCCCTGGTTGTCGCAGGCGGCATAGGCCACGTCCCCGGCCGCGTAGACCGCGGCATTGCCGATGACCTTGAGATTGCCATCGACATGCAGGCGGCCTAGGCGGTCGCGCTCGCCGCTGATTTGTTCGGTCAGCGGGTTGGCCTTGAAGCCCACGGTCCAGATGACCGTGGCGGTGTCGATGCGCTGGCCGTTGTCCAGCAGCACCCCGTCGCGGTCCACCGAGGCGACAGTGGCGCCGCAGATCCACTCGATGCCTAGTGCCGCGGAGGCCTGTTCGATGGCCGGACGGATGCCATCGCCTAGCGCGGCGCCGATCTTCGCCCCACGGTCGATCACAACCACCCGCAGCCTGGTGTCCTCGCCGAAAATGGCGCGCAGGCGCGTCGGCAGTTCCGTGGCGGTCTCGATACCGGTGAAACCGCCGCCGGCCACTACCACGGTGTTGCGTGCGGGGCTCTCGGGCAGGTCGGCCAGGGACTTGAGGTGGGTTTCGAGACGCGTGGCGCTGTCGATCTTGTCGACATCGAAGACGTGTTCGATACCCACCATGTCCGGGCGATTGAGCACGCTGCCGCAGGCCATGATCAGGCGGTCGTAGGGCAGGCTGCATTCGGTGCCGGATGACGTGCGATAGCGTACGCGCTGCTCGGCTTCATCGACATGGAAGGCCGTGCCGTGGACGAAGCGCACGTTCACCGCATCGAACAGCTCCTGCAGCGGCGCGGCCATGGTATGCACTTCAGGTTCGTAGAAGCGCGGGCGTACATGCAGTTCGGCCTGGGGGGCGAGCAGTGTCACCTGGACATCCTTGCGGCCGTGCAGGTCGAGTTGGCGGATGGCGCTCAGGGCGCTCCACAGGCCCGCGAAGCCGGCGCCAATGATCAGGATGTTTTTCATCGTTATGCTCCTGGGGTGTCCATGAGGAAAGACCGGTGGACAAGGTAGACCGTCAGTGCGGTCAACGATGTTACGAGCGGCCAGCTGCCGCACCCTAGGCCAGAGAACCCTGAATTTCGGCCAAGGGTACCGTGCGGGCAAAGCGCGCCCGATAGTCGCGAGGGGTGACTGCCAGATGGCGCTGGAAGGCCAGGCGCATGCGCTCTTCGCTGCCGAAGCCGCACTGGCGGGCAACTTGCTCGATGTGGCCGTCACTGTTCTCCAGCCGCCGCCGCGCCGCTTCGAGGCGGAACACCTCGATGGCCTTGGCCGGGGTGCGGCCGGTTTTCTGCTTGTACACCCGGGTGAAGTTGCGCAGGCTCATGTGCGCCTGTTCGGCCAGGCGTTCGACGCTGAGCCGTGGGTCGTGCAGATGCTGGTTGAGCCATAGGTGCAGCGCCTCGAACGCCCCCGTGTCCTGGCCCTGGGACTTGAGCAGTTCGCTGAACTGGGCCTGGCCACCGGGGCGTTTGAGAAACACCACCAGCTCGCGCGCCACCTGCATCGCGACGTCGCGACCGCAGTCCAATTCGACCAGGGCCAGCGCCATGTCGATACCCGCGCTCACGCCGGCAGAGGTCCAGACGCTGCCCTGCTGGACGAAGATCGACTCATGGTCCACCTCCACGGCCGGGAAGTCGCGGCGCAATACCTCGCACATGGCCCAGTGGGTGGCGGCGCGTCGGCCATCGAGCAAGCCAGCGCTGGCCAGCAGAAATGTACCGCTGCAGACCGAAGCGGTGCGCCTGGCGTGGTAGCTGGCACGGCGAAGCCAGGTGATCAGCGCGCCGTGATCGGGGAGGCTGCGGATGATGTCGGGGGCGCCGGGCACGATCAGCGTGTCGACGGTTTGCCTCATGACATCGTCCAGCCGCTCGCTGGCTACTACCAGGCCTTCGGCCGTTTGCTGCAGGCCACCTTCAAGGCTGGCGGTGTGCAGCCGGTAGCCTGGCAGGCCGCGCTCGGTCATGGCCTTGGTCGCGGCCCAGAACACGGTCTGCGCGCCGCTGAGGTCGAGCAAGCCCATCTGCGGATAGGCGACGAAGACCAGGACCCTTGGGTGGCCGACGGGGAGCAGTGGTGGGTCAAGTTGCTGGTTGGGCTCGGTCATTGTATCGGGCGTCGCCTGGTGGTGATGGCGTCCTCGGATTCAGAATGTCGGCGGGGTGATCACCCAGATGATCACGGCATCCACCTCGCCAGGGTTGCCATAGCGGTGCGGCTCCTGGCTGGAGAAGCTGAAGCTGTCGCCTTCGCCCAGCAAGAAGTGACGCTCGCCGACCCACACCTCGAAACTGCCCGAGAGCACATAACCCGCTTCGTCGCCTTCATGGCTGTAGCTCTGCTGGCTGTAGGTGCCCGGCGGAAAGCGCGAGTGCAGCATCTCAAGCTGGCGGTTGGGCTGCGGGGTGAGCAGCTGGTCGACGATGCCGTCCTCGTAATGCACGCTCAGCCGGCTGTTGCGCCGCACCACATAACCCTGGTCTTCGGGGGCGGTGCTGGCTTCGCTGGCGAAGAACCACTGGATGGTTACGCCCAGGCTGCGGGCGATGTTGAACAGCGCCGGGATCGATGGGTACGACAGGTTGCGTTCCAGCTGGCTGATGTAGCCAGCGGTCAGCTCGCTGTGCGCCGCCAGCTCCGCCAGGGTCATGCCGCGGCGCTTGCGCAGGCCGCGGATGCGGCCACCGAGGAACTGCGGCGCGCTGCCGCCGTCTTCGGCGGCGGGCGGGAACTGGGGTTGCTGGCTCATGCGCTTCGGTCCATCGGGAAAGCCGCAGTATGGACAGGCTCAGAGTGCCCAGGCAACTGTCAGGCCCTCATGGATCGCCTCCTCGACCGTGCGTGGGGCCAGGCAGTCGCCGATGCGTCGCACCTCCACCAGGCCTGCCAGTTCGGCGGCCAGGGTGTCCTGAGGCTGGTGGCCAAGGCACAGCACCAGGGTGTCGATGCCTTCGAAGATCATCGGTTCGCCGCTGGCGGTGTGCTGCAGGTAGACGGTGTTGTCGTCGCAGCCGTACAGGCGGGCGTAAGGGGTGATCGGGATGCCCAGGCGGTGCAGCTCGCCAGCCAGCTGGTCGCGTACGTACAGCGGCAGGGTTTCGCCGCAGTGGGTGCCGTTTACCGCCAGTTGCACCTGGTGACCGTCGCGGACCAGGCGCTCGGCGATGCCGGGGCCGATCCAGTCGCAGCGCCAGTCGATCACCAGCACCGAGCGGCCGAGGGGCGCTTCATTGCGCAGAACCTGCCAGGCATCCACTACCTGCAGCTCGCCGCTACGTTCGAACGATGGCCAGTAGGGCGTGGCGCCGGTGGCGGCGATCACCAGGTCGGGGCGTTCGCGTTCGACCAGGGTGCGATCCACTCGCGTATTACGTACTACGCGTACACCGGCCAATTCCATTTCCCGCTGCAGGTTGGTGCTGGCTCCGCCGAATTCGCTGCGTCGGGGCAGCAGTTGCGCGAGCTGTATCTGGCCGCCGAGTTGTGTACTGGCTTCGTACAGCGTGACGTCATGCCCCCGGGCAGCGGCAACGGCTGCGGCCTTCATGCCGGCGGGGCCACCACCCGCCACCAGGATGCGCTTGCGCGCGGTAGCGGGTGCCGGGGTTTCGTACTGCAGTTCGCGGCCGGTTTCCGGGTGCTGGATACAGGAGATCGGCAGCCCCCGGTGGAAATGGCCGATGCAGGCCTGGTTGCAGGCAATGCAGGCGCGCACGTTTTCGACCTGGCCGCGCTCGGTCTTGGCCGGCATCTGCGGGTCGCAGATCAGTGCGCGGGTCATGCCGCAGACGTCGGCCTGGCCACGCGCCAGGATTTGTTCGGCTTCCTGCGGCTGGTTGATGCGCCCGGTGACGAACAGCGGGATGTCCAGGTGCTGCTTGAAGGTTCCGGCCTCGCGCGCCAAGTAGGCCGGGGCGATGGCCATGGGCGGCACGATGTGCACGGCGCCACCCAGCGACGCCGAGGTGCCGGCGACGATGTGCAGGTAGTCGACCTGGTCTTGCACGGCCTGGGCGGCGGCGAGCGATTCGTCTTCGCTCAGGCCCTCGCTGTCGCGCTCGTCGGCGCTGATGCGCAGGCCGACGATGAACTGCTCGTCGGTGGCCGCCCTGACCGCTGCCAGCACCTCGCGCAGAAAGCGCAGGCGCTGTTCCAGGTCGCCGTTGTAGCCGTCGTTGCGCTGGTTGACCCGCGGATTGAGGAACTGCGCAGGCAGGTAACCATGGCTGGCCACCACCTCGACACCGTCCAGGCCTGCCTGGTGCAGGCGCCGGGCGGCGCTGGCATAGCCCTGGACGATCTCGTCGATCATCGCCTGGTCCAGCGCCCGTGGCATCACGCGGAAGCGCTCGTTGGGTACCGACGAGGCCGAGTAGGCCACCGCCAGCAGGCCGTCCGCCGACTCCATGATCTCCCGCCCCGGGTGAAACAGTTGCGACAGCACCACCGTGCCGTGGGCGTGGCAGGCCTCGGCCAAACGCCGGTAGCCGTCGATGCAGGCGTCGTCGGTGGCCATCAGCACGTGCGAGGTGTAGCGGGCGCTGTCATGCACCCCGGCCACCTGCAGCACGATCAGGCCGACACCGCCGGCGGCGCGGGCGCGCTGGTAGGCGATGAGCTTGTCGTTGACCAGGTTGTCGGTGGGCAGGCAGGTGTCGTGGCCGGTCGACATGATGCGGTTTTTCAGGCGTTTGCCGCGGATCTGCAGGGGCTCGAACAGGTGGGCGAAGGCGGTCGTCATGCGGGCAGCTCCGGTACAGTGTCGTTCTTGTTTTTCTCATGAAAGTGTAGCCTCAGTAAAAAATCAACTTGTTTTTTTACTAGTGCCCGACTAGCTTTTTCCCAGCCACGGCAGTGGCGCGTGACCTCACTACAACAAGAAACGGGCCTTCGAGCTGATGCTGGAAGGTACCGACAGGAGGCAACTCGATGCAGGCATTTCCTCGCAGTACCGGCCTTTGCGCAGCACTGCTGGCCTTGGGCCTGGGCAGTGCGCAAGCGGCGCCGCAGATGGTCGTGGTCGGCTATGGCGGCGCCGGTCAGAAAGCCCAGGATGTGGCGATCTTCCAGCCTTTCAGCGCCCAGGACGGCAGCAAGTTGATCCAGAGCGAATACAACGGCGAGATGGCGCGCATCCAGGTGATGGCCGATACCGGCAATGTCGACTGGGACGTGGTGCAGATCGAGGGGCCGGATCTGATGCGCGGCTGCGACGAGGGCATCTACGAGCACCTCGACTGGCAGCGCCTGGGGCATGCCGCCGAACTGATCCCCGCTGCGGCCCAGGACTGTGGCTCGGCGGCGCTGGTGTGGAGCGTGGCAATCGCCTACGACCGCGACAAGCTGGCCCAGGCGCCGACCTCGTGGGCCGATTTCTGGGATGTGCAGAAATACCCAGGCAAGCGCGGCCTGCGCAAGCGTGCGGTGTACAACCTGGAGTTTGCCTTGCTGGCCGACGGGGTCAAGGTCGAGGACGTGTACAAGGTCTTGTCGACCCCGGCGGGTGTCGAGCGTGCCTTTGCCAAGCTCACCGAGCTCAAGCCGTATATCCAGTGGTGGGATGCCGGCGCGCAACCGGCGCAGTGGCTGACCGCAGGCGACGTGGTGATGACCTCGACCTACAGCGGCCGCATCGCCGTGGCCGCCCAGCAAGGCAGCCCGCTGGCGGTGGTGTGGCCCGGTAGCCTGTATGGCATGGATTACTGGGCGATCATCAAGGGTTCGAAACATGTCGACCAGGCCAAGCGCCTGATCAGCTATGCCAACCAGCCGGATACCCAGGTGCGTTACGTCGAGCAGATCCCTTATGGGCCGACCAATACCCAGGCAGCGGCCAAGCTTGACCCGGCGCTGGCCAGTTGGGTGCCGACCTCACCGGAGAACCTGCAGGGTGCCTTGGCGATGAATGTGGAGTTCTGGGTCGACCATGGTGAAGAGCTGGAACAGCGCTTCAATGCCTGGGCCAGCAAATAGGTGTCGGACTATCGCGACTGACTTGCCGGCCTTTTCGCGGGCATTACGTAGGGCGCGGCGACGGCGGCGCCGCAGCGCAGCACGCAGGCTTTCTGGATGGCTTGCCACTAGGGCTTTAGCGGCCTGGGCGCTGATAACCAGGCCCATGACGACAGCGCTGGCCAGTGTATTGCGGATGGGCGCGGGGACTGAAACGCGCATTTTTGACCTCTCCGTTGGAACTTGTTCTTGTAGGCACAAGGGCAAAGCTGGATCGCTGTGTGCTGTAGTGAGTGTTGTGATGTGTGCAGCGATGTATTCCGCTTGGGTCCGGGCGCGAAATGTTGTCAACGGGGAGTTTTCTGCAGGCGAAAAAAAGACCTGTGGGACGGGGCAGGCCCCTCGCCACAGGTCTTTTTGAATCAGAGGGTTAAGTGGTCAGAGCGACTCCGGCACAATCATGCTGGCGGGGGCTTCGGCGGCACGTCGGTGCGCTACGCAGTAGTACAGCACGCTCGGCACTACCAGCCCGATCAGCCACGACACATCCACGCCGCCCAGGTGCGCGACCATGGGGCCGGTGTACAGCTTGGTGTCGATGAACGGCATCTGCACCAGCACGCCAAGGGTGTAGACACTGATGCCAGGCCAGTTCCAGCGGCCATAGCGGCCCTGCGGGTCGGCCAGGGCCGGGATGTCGTAGCGCTCCTTGGTGATGAAGTAGTAGTCCACCAGGTTGACCGCGCTCCAGGGCACGAAGAAGGTCAGCAGGAACAGGATGAACGACTTGAACGCACTGAGGAACGAGTGCTGGCCGAGCAGGGCGACCAGGGTGGCGGCACCGACGATGGCCAGCACGAACACCAGGCGTTGCACGCGGCTGATCGCCAGGTGCCCACGGAAGCCGCTGATGATCGTGGCGATGCACATGAAGCTGCCATAGGAGTTCAGCGTCGAGATGGTCACCTTGCCGAAGGCGATGCTGAAGTACAGCAACGCTGCGGTGGTACCGGCGCCGCCGAGGCCGACGATGTAGGCCACTTCACGCCCGCTGAACTGCCCGCCGGCGATTGCCGCAGCGAACACGCCGAGAATCATCGACGCTTGCGCACCGACGACCGAACCCAGCCCAGCAGCGAAGAAGGTCTTCACCGGCGAGGTGCTGCTCGGCAGGTAGCGCGAGTAGTCGGCCACGTAGGGGCCGAAGGCGATCTGCCAGGAGGCTGCCAGCGACACCGAGAGCAGGAAGGTGGCCCAGCTGAAGTGGCGGTTTTCCAGCAGCTGGCCGATGTCGGCGAGCATCAGGATGCGGCTGAACAGGTAGACGAAGGCGATGATGCCCAGCACGCTGGCGATCCGGCCGATCCAGTGGATTACCCGGTAGCCGGCCAGAGTGGCGAGCACGATCACCGAGGCGAAGATGAGGATGCCGGTGCTGTCACTGACGCTCAGCAACTGGCCGATGGCTTGCCCGGACAGCACCGTGCCGGTGGCAGTGAAGCCCAGGTACATCAGGCAGACCAGCACCATCGGGATGGCCGCGCCGTACACACCGAACTGCACGCGGCTGGAGATCATCTGCGGCAGGCCCAGGCGCGGGCCCTGGGCCGCATGCAGGGCCATGACCGCGCCACCGATCAGCTGGCCCAGCAGCAGGCCGATCAGCGACCAGAACACGTCGCCGCCGAGCACCACGGCCAGGGCACCGGTGACGATGGCGGTGATTTGCAGGTTGGCGCCGAGCCAGAGGGTGAACTGGCTGTACAGCTTGCCATGGCGCTCGGCTTCTGGAATGTAGTCGATAGAGCGCCGTTCGAGCACGGATTTGCGGGACATTGAGGGCTCCACTTGATTGTTTTTGTGTCAGGGAGAGGGCCATCGCCGGCACGCTGCGCGGGTGGCGTCTGCCTGATATCAGCATGTCTATACAAGTAGGGTCAAGTGAAGCTTGCAGGCCGTAACAGACCATCTGTTGCGCAAGGGTTGGCTGCAACTGTGCTGGTCCATCGTCGGAAAATGGCCTTATGCTGTTACCAAATATGTCTAGAAAGCCTGAAGAAGGAAGCAGCAATGCCGCTCAAGGACCTGCTGATCGCCCTGGTGGTGATTATCGCCTGGGGAGTCAATTTCGTGGTCATCAAGGTGGGCCTCGATGGCCTGCCGCCGATGCTGCTGGGGGCATTGCGCTTTCTGCTGGTGGCGTTTCCGGCCGTGCTCCTGGTCAAGCGGCCGAAGCTGCCGTGGCGCTGGCTGATCGCATACGGCGCTACCATTTCCCTGGGCCAGTTCGCCTTCCTCTTTCAGGCCATGTACAGCGGCATGCCTCCCGGCCTGGCGTCGTTGGTGCTGCAGTCGCAAGCGTTCTTCACCCTCGGTTTTGCCGCGCTGTTCCTGGGTGAGCGGCTGCGCCTGGCCAGTGTGCTGGGGCTGGCGGTGGCTGCCAGCGGCCTGGCGCTGATCGGCAGTGAAGACAGCGGCCATGTGCCGCTGGTGGCACTGCTGCTGACCTTGTGTGGCGGGGCCATGTGGGGCATGGGCAACATCATCACCCGCCGCTTTGGCTCGGTGGACCTGGTGGCGCTGGTGATCTGGGGCGGTTTGATTCCGCCGCTGCCGTTCCTGGCCTTGTCGTGGCGGCTGGAAGGGCCGGAGCGCATCGGCCATGCACTGGCCAATATCAGCTGGAGTTCGGTGCTGGCGCTGGCGTACCTGGCATTCGTCGCCACCATGATCGGCTACAGCCTGTGGAGCAAGCTGCTGTCGCGCCACCCGGCGGGCAAGGTAGCGCCGTTCTCGCTGCTGGTGCCGGTGATCGGCCTGAGTTCGTCGGCGTGGTTGCTGGGTGAACGGTTGACGGCGGTGCAGGGCTGGGACGCGCTGCTGGTGATGCTCGGCCTGTTGGTCAATGTGTTCGGGCCGAAGCTGGGGCAGCGTCTGCGGGCGGCCAGTGCGCAGTAGCGGAAGCGGCCGGCGCATTTGTTAGACTTGGCCTTTTTCGCAAGGCCAAGGAGCGCAACATGATCATCTCCACCACCAGCCAACTCGAAGGCCGCCCGATCGCCGAGTACCTTGGCGTGGTCAGCTCCGAATCGGTGCAAGGCATCAACTTCGTGCGCGATTTCTTCACACGCGTTCGCGACGTCTTCGGTGGCCGTTCGCAGACCCTGGAAAGCGCCCTGCGCGAGGCCCGCGAGCAGGCTACCGAGGAACTCATTGCGCGGGCACGGCAGTTGCAAGCCGATGCCGTGGTAGGCGTGGACTTCGAGATCAGCATGCCGTCGGTGCAAGGCGGCATGGTCGTGGTGTTCGCCACCGGTACCGCCGTGCGGCTGAAGTAGCCAAATGCCACTGGTCGGGTCTGCAGGTTTCGTCCGGGCAGTCCGCTTGTGACCGGCTAGTCTCACTGGCATAGGTCGCGTTTTTCAGGTCAGCCCATTGCTGACCGACGCGGGCGCCACGGAATGGAGACAGGCATGAGCGACACCTTTTTCGAAGACACGAACGATTCATTCCCGATCAACAGCCAGGTACGTTGCGGTCAGGCGGCATTCAATCTGGGCTTTGCCCACATGACCCTGGACGACTCGGAAAACCTCAAGCCTGCACACCTGCAGCGCATCAAGAAGGGCCGTTTCACGCCACGGGTGCCAGCCAGGAAGTAGGCCTCGAAAAAGTGAACCTGCTCACACTACCCCGCCCGATGGCGGGGTTTTTTGTGGGTGTTGCTTGACTCTGCTCATGGTATCGGTGGGTTGCCCTCGCGATGGCGGCGCAGTTGTGGTCTTCTGGCGCGGCATCCAGGAAAGCGAGGATTGATCTTTCATGCGAGTCAGGGACGAGACCTATTGGCAGTGGGCCGACACACAGTTGCACAGCCGCTGCCATGAGGAAGTGCTCAGCGACGGCACTTCGCTGGATATTCAGGTACGCCTGTCGCGTCTCGGCGCGACGCAACTGTTTCTTGGGTTGTATGGGCAGGACGGGCGGGCACTGCTGGAGGAGTACTACGCGTCGCGGCCTGGCGAGACCATGACCCGTGCGTTGGTGTGGGGTGTCGACCGGGCCCGGGCGCTGGCCACGGGGGCATTGCCCATGCCGCGGCAGCGCCGGCGGGCATGAAAAAGCCCGGCCTATGCAGGCCGGGCTTCATAAGTGGCGGCGAACCCTCAGTTGAGCGGTTCGATCACCTTGACTGCCTGCCGCTCACGGGCGGCGGGCCATTCTTGTTGCAGGGTCTGCAGCACGCGGCCGACGAACTCGGTATCGGCGGCGGCCTTCTTGCCGACGTAGCCCTGGCCACGGCGGTAGACCTTGAAGCGGGCGCGCATGCTGGGCAGGTGCGCTTCGAATTCATCTTCGACCGTGTTCGGCGGCAGGCGGTCGATGCGCACCTCGCCGGTCTGGCTGACCCACAGCAGGTGGTCGTCGAGGCTGTCCTTGCGTACCGCGAACAGCTGGGCCAATTGGTCGATAGTCGGATTGTTGTTCAAGTTCATCATAAAGCCCCCATCACCTATTTGTTGTTGATTCTCACAGTTGGCGCCACAGGTTGTAGCGCACTACCAAGGCTGCTACAGCAGCATCGCAACAGGGGCTTTCTCACGCTGCCTTTTGGACAGATTCCCTCTCCACGGACGGCCTGCGTTACCGCGCAAGCCGTCTGGAACACCCTTGCCACCGCTCCCGATCAGGGAGACGGCTTCATCATGCACAAGGCTGATGAACGGCGTCAATGCTTTTGTAGTGAATATTTTCAGGCACTACATTTTTGTCATATTGTCTGGCAATTCATTCAGCGGTGACTCAGCGGTCGAGGTTGGACAGGATCTGGAAGGCCGCGCGCACCCGGGCTTCGTTGGGGTAATTGCGGTTGGCGAGCAGGACAATGGCCTTGCCTTCGGACGGGATGAAGGCGGCGTAGGCGCCGAAACCGCTGGTTGCCCCGGTCTTGTTGTACCACGCGGCGGGCAGGGCCGGGAGCGCCGGGTTGAGGCGCTGGGTTGCATGGGGGTCACGAATCATGCGCGGGCTGTTGCCATCGACCAGTGTCTCCAGCGTGACCGGGTAAGGGTAGCGTTCCCAGCCCAGGCCCTGGGTCATGGCGCCCACCTTGAAGTAGCCGGCCTGGGTGATGGCGGTGGCCTTGCGCAGGGCCGGTGGCAATTCGTCAGGCTGCATGTGCAGGCGCACGTAGCGCAGCAGGTCGCTGGCGCTGGTCTTGATGCCGTAGGCTTCGTCGGCGTAGGGGCCAGGGCTGACGCGCACAGGGTGGTTCTGCGCGTCGTAGCCCTGTGCGTACAGCGCCTGTGCAGCCTGAGGCACCTGCAGGTAGGTGTGCTGCAGGCCCATCTGCGCAAGCAGGTGCTGAGTCATGACGGCGGCGAATGGCGCGTGTTGCGCACGCGCCGCGAGGTCGCCGAACAGGCCCAGGCTCGGGTTGGAGTAGCAGCGCTGGGTGCCATGCTCGGTGTGCGGCTTCCAGTTGCGGAAGAACGCCAGCGTCTGCTCCGGCGTCTGAACTTCGTCGGGGAACTGCAAAGGCAGGCAGTCGGCGCTGTAGGCGCCAAACTCCAGCACGCTGGCCTCGCCCAAGGGCGCGCCGGCCAGCGCGGGCTGGTAGCGCCGGGCGGGTGCCTGGAGGTCGAGTTTGCCTTCGGCACTGGCCAGGGCGGCGAGGGTAGCGGTGTAGGTCTTGCTCAGCGAGCCGATCTCGAACAACGTATCGGCGGTTACCGCGCTGCCGTCGGCCTTGCTGGCCACGCCATAACTGAAATAGTAGGCCTGGCCATTGGTGTAGACCGCCACGGCCATGCCGGCGATGTCCTGCTCTTTCATCAGGGGCCGGATGACCTCGTCCACCTGGGCTTGCAAGGGTTCGGCAGCTTGCGCACTGGTTAAGCCGAGCAGGATGAGCAGTGGTGCAAGACGTACGAGCGGCATGCGAGGTTCCTTTTTTGGGTGTGGCCGTCGAGGGAGTGTCCGTTGAGCGACACCGATGGGGGTTCCGGCGTTAGCGGGAAAAAACCGAGGACCTTATCGTCTGGCCCTGCACAACCACAAGATGGAAACTGTTATGAAGTATTTGCGCATGTTGTTCGACAACTTCACCCTGTGCCTGCTAGGGGTGGTGCTGATCGCCACCGTGCTGCCTTGCTCGGGCGACGGCGCGGTGTATTTCGGCTGGCTGACCAACCTGGCGATCGGCCTGCTGTTCTTCCTGCACGGCGCCAAGCTGTCGCGCGAGGCGATCATCGCCGGTGCTGGCCACTGGCGTCTGCACCTGCTGGTGTTCTCCTGCACCTTTGTGATGTTCCCGCTGCTGGGCCTGGCGTTCAAGCCGCTGTTCGTGCCTCTGGTAGGCAACGAGCTGTATCTGGGCGTGCTGTATTTGTGCGCGCTGCCTGCCACCGTGCAGTCGGCCATCGCCTTCACTTCGCTGGCCCGCGGTAATGTGCCGGCCGCCATCTGCAGCGCGGCGGCTTCCAGCCTGATCGGCATCTTCCTGACACCGCTGCTGGTGATGCTGCTGCTGGGCGCCAGTGGTGACACCGGTTCGGGGCTGGATGCCGTATTGAAGATCACCATGCAGTTGCTGGTGCCGTTCGTGGCCGGGCAGGTCGCACGCCGTTGGATCGGTGCCTGGGTCAAGAAAAATGCCCGCTGGCTCAAGATGGTGGACCAAGGCTCGATCCTGCTGGTGGTGTACACCGCGTTCAGCGAGGCCGTGGTTACCGGCCTGTGGCACACCGTGTCGCCGCAGCACCTGGCCGGGCTGTTCGCGGTCTGCGGTATCCTCCTGGCGGTGGTGCTGTTCGGTACACGCATGCTGGGCAAGGTGTTGGGCTTCAGCCTGGAAGACCGCATCACTATTCTGTTTGCCGGTTCCAAGAAGAGCCTGGCCACCGGGGTGCCGATGGCTCAGGTGCTGTTCGTGGGGAGCGGCATTGGCGCGATGATCCTGCCGCTGATGCTGTTCCACCAGATCCAGTTGATGGTGTGTGCGGTGCTGGCGCAGCGCTATGCCAGTCGCGAGCAGGTGGGTGAGGGGGCTACTGCTTCTTCCTGAAAGATGTGTGTTGCCGGTGCAGGCTATCGTGCCTGCCCGGAACTGCGCTCGCGCAATGCCTTCCCCACCTCGGCCTCGATCTTGTAGGCCGGCCCTTCCAGCTCCTCGTAGTTGCGCGTATAGCGCCGGGCAAATTCATTCACCCCCAGTTGCTGATACTGCTGCACATGCTTGAGCTCATGGGCCCACAGTGCCACGTTGTCCTCGGCATCGCTGGCGTGGCGGAAGATGATGGTGTCGATCAGCGTCACCGCGTTCACGTCCGGGTTCTGCAGCATGGCGTTGGCCGCCGTGACCTGCTGCTCGTCACCGACCCGGTAGCGCGCGGCATCGAGCACGGCGAAGTCATACCAGGGCTCCAGCTGCGCGCGGATGTGCAAAGGGATCGGTTGAGTGCCGCTGGCAGTGGCCTCGTCGCGAGCCTGTTGCAAGGCAAACGCCAGGCTGCTGGACGCCACGGTCTCGACATCCTTGAGCACCTGCCCGGCCTGGCCGGGGTCGATCGGTGCGCAGAAACAGCCCATCAGGCACACCTGGTACTGACCAGGCGGGCAGGCCTGGTCGGCCAAGGCAGGCGCTGCCAGCAACAGCCCCAACAGCAGGTTAATCCGCTTCATTCAACGCCCTGTCGACAAAGCCCTTGCTGGCATCGAGCAACTGCTGTTGCACCTCTTCACTGGCCAGCATGCGCCCGACCACCAGTGCGCCGACGCACTGACTGATCAGCACCCAGGCCAGCGCCGGGTCTTTCAAGGTTTCGCTCCATGCGGCATGCAGCCCCACCAGCCAGTGCTCGGCCTCTTCGCGCACAGGCTGTTCGGCGCGGGCGATTTCCACCCCCAAGGGCGGCAGCGGGCAGCCGCCCTCGGCATTATGCAGGTGTGCCAGGCTCAGGTACTGCTGCAGGCAGCGGGCCAAACGTTCGCGGCTGGCACCCTGGTTGGCCAGGCGGGCCAGCGGGCTGTTGCACAGTTCCTGGCGGACTACTTCGGTGAACAGGTCGTCCTTGGACGGGAAGTGGTTGTAGAAGGCGCCGCCAGTCAGGCCGATGGCCTTCATCAGCCCGGCCACGCCGGTGCTGGAAAAACCCCCGCGCTTGGCCAGCGCGCCGCTGCTGGCCAGCAGCTTGTCGCGGGTCTGCTGCTTGTGTTCGGTGGAGTAGCGCATGCACGGCCTCTTCGCGCTGCTTGACGATGGCGGCGATCATAACATAGCGTTCGTTTACTAAACGATCATTCACCAATGGAGGCAGGCATGGCAGAACAACAAAAAGTGGTGCTGGTGATCGGGGCTGGGGACGCCACGGGTGGCGCGATCGCCAAACGCTTCGCCCGTGAGGGTTATGTGGCGTGTGTTACCCGCCGCCAGGCTGAAAAGCTGCAGCCGCTGATCGATGAGATCCGCGCTGCAGGTGGCCAGGCCCATGGCTTCGGCTCGGATGCGCGCAAGGAGGAGGAGGTTGCCGAGCTGGTGGAAACCATCGAGCGTGATATCGGCCCGATCGAGGCGTTTGTCTTCAATATCGGCGCCAATGTGCCGTGCAGCATCCTCGAGGAGACACCACGCAAGTACTTCAAGATCTGGGAAATGGCCTGCTTCGCCGGCTTCCTCACCGCCCAGGCCGTGGCCCGGCGCATGGTCACCCGTGAGCGCGGTACCCTCCTGTTCACCGGCGCCACCGCAGGCACGCGTGGCGCTGCCGGTTTCGCTGCCTTCGCCGGGGCCAAGCACGGGTTGCGCGCCCTGGCCCAGAGCATGGCGCGGGAGCTCGGCCCGCGGAACATTCACGTTGCCCATGTGGTGGTGGATGGTGCCATCGACACGGCGTTCATCCGCGACAGTTTCCCGGAACGCTACGCGCTGAAGGATCAGGACGGCATTCTCGACCCGGCACACATCGCCGACAGCTACTGGTTCCTGCACGCCCAGCCCCGTGATGCCTGGACCTTCGAACTGGACCTGCGCCCGTGGATGGAGCGTTGGTAAGCCTGACTGACCAAGGAGTGTGATGCATGAGCAAGACCGTGGAGTTTTACTTCGACCTGGGCAGCCCGGCCAGCTATCTGGCCTGGACCCAGCTGCCTGCTATCTGCGCCCGGCATGGCGCGACCCTGGTTTACCGGCCCATGCTGCTTGGCGGAGTATTCCAGGCCACCGGCAATGCTTCGCCGGCGATGATCCCTGCCAAGGGCCGCTACATGTTCACCGACCTTGGCCGTTATGCCCGCCGGTATGGCGTGCCATTCGGCCTGCCGCCGGGGTTCCCGGTGAACACCCTGCCCCTGATGCGCGGAGCCATCGGCATGCAGCTTCGCGCGTCAGCCCAGTTCGAAGCGTTGTTGGCCGCGCTGTTCAAGGGGCTGTGGGAACAGCGGCGCAACTTGAGCGATGGCTCGGCATTGGATAAAACACTCAGCCAGGCCGGCTTCGACCCTGCGGCGTTTCATGCGCTGGCGGCAGATGGCGAGGTAAAGGCCGAACTCAAGCGGGTGACCGAAGAAGCGGTTGCGCGGGGTGTGTTCGGTGCGCCGACCTGCTTTGTCGACGGGGAAATGTTCTTCGGCCAGGATCGCCTGGATTTCGTCGAAGAAGCGCTGAGCCGTTGAGGCTGCATGGCCTCGCCATGGGCGAGGCCAAGCCGGGCTCAGAAATTGGCCGGGGTGTTGGCGCTGATGATTTCCGCCTCGTCCTGGCCAATGTTCTTGAAGCTGTGCGGCAGGGTGGTGGGGATGTAGTAGCCATCGCCCGAGTTGAGGATGCTCACCTGGCCATCGACCCACAGCTCCACGGTGCCGCGGGTGACCAGGCCACATTCTTCGCCTTCGGCATGCACGATCGGCTCGCCCGAATCGGCACCCGGGGCATACAGCTCGCGCAGCATGCGCATCTGCCGGGCCTCAACGCTGGCGCCGACCAGCAGCATGCGCAGGCCATTACGGCCCAGGTCCGGCTGCTCGCTGGCGCGGAACACGAAGCGCTCTTCGCGCACCGGTTCGTCGAAGCTGAAGAACTCGGCCAGGGTCATGGGGATCCCTTCGAGCAGCTTTTTCAGGGAACTGACCGATGGGCTGACACGGTTCTGTTCGATCTGCGAGATCGTCGAGTTGGTCAATCCGCTGCGGCGGGCCAGTTCCCGTTGGGAGAGGTTGTTGCGTTCACGCACCAGTTTGAGTCGCGTCCCCGTGTCCATAGCCGCCTTGTAATCAGAGGTGTTTAAAATAATTAGCGACGCATTAAAACACACTCTGCACGCTTGCGCGCTGTGCTTTCAGACGCGTTGATCACGCGGCAGCGGCCACAGCCCGACCAGCAGCAAAAGCGCTGCTACCGCCAGGAACGGCAGGCGTGGGTCCAGGGCGTAGACCAGCGTTCCGGCCAGCGGGCCGATCACCGCGCCCATGCCCTGGGCGGCGCCAATCGAGCCAGCGGTGGCACCTTGTTCCGAGGCTTGCATGGCATTGGCCGCCAGCGCGGAAAACGCCGGGAACACAAAGCCCATGCCGGCTGCGGCGACAAAATAGCAACTCCATAGCCAGGGCGCCGTGGTGGCCAGCGCGCCACAGGCGAAGCCCAGTGCCGACACACTGGCGCCGACCCGGATCATCTTCAACGGCGGCCACTCCAACTGGCGCAGCAGCACCTGCGACATGATCAGCGCTACCCCGACAGTGGTCAGGGCAATGCCAGCAGCCTGCGCGGCATCGGTCGGCGTCAGCTGCAAGCGGTCGAGGGCGAAGAAACCGACGACGATCTGCGACACCGTGACGCTGAGCATGGCGCTGAACGCCACCAACAGTGGCCGGCGCAGGCGAGGGTCGCTGAGTCGGACGGGGCTGGGCGCATGGCTTTGCGCAAGGGGCTGCGGATTGAGCTTGAACAGCAGCACCAGAAATGCGCTGGCCGGCAACAGCGACATGATATGGAACGGCAGGCTCAGGCTGTGCTGTGCCAGCACGGCCGCCAGCGCCGGCCCCACCACCAGGCCCACGGCATTGGCCGCGCCCAGCGAAGCCATGGCCCGCGCCCGGCGCTGAGGCTCGACATGGTCGGCGATCAATGCGTTGCAGCCCACCGGGATGGCGGCGTAGAAGGCACCGATGCAACCGCGTGCCAGCATCAGGCCGACGAACGCCAGGCCCGCCCCCGGCAGCCAGCGCAGCGCCCCTTCGACGAACAGGCACAGCAGCCAGTAGGCCAGGGTGAAGCCGGCGCTGCCCAGCAGCAGGATACGGCGGCGCCCCAGGCGGTCGGACAACCGCCCCCACGGGCGCGCCAGCAGCACCCAGACCACGCCGGCCACGGTCACCGCCGCCCCGGCTTGCCAGGTGGCCATGCCCAGTAGGCGCGAGATCGGCCCGATCAGTGCGACGAAAGCCATCATCGACATGGTGCAGGCCATGTTGGCCAACAGCAGCGGGCGCATGTCCAGGGTGTTGGCGGGTGTCAGTAATGCAGGGTCCTTTGCGACGTTCATAAGGCAGTCCAGGGCAGGTCGACAAGAGAACTGTCGAACTTAATGAGAATAATTGTTGTGTGTCGAGCCCGCCCGGGCATCAGCCTGTCAATCGCTGCGCCGCACGGGGCCTGGCCACATGCTACGCAACACGCCGTCCCGACGCACCAGGGCATGCATCAACGCCGCCCCCAGGTGCACCAGCACGGTGGCGAACAACAGGTAGCCGGCCCAGCCATGGGCCTGGCGCAGTACGGCATACAGTTGCAGGTCGTGCGGGGCGATCGCCGGCAGTTGCAGGGGGCGTGGGTAGCCGCCTGCCGACAGCATCGCCCAGCCCAGCAGCGGCATGGCCAGCATCAGGCCGTAGAGCAGCAGATGCGAGGCGCCGGCGGCAAGGCGCTGAAGCGCCGGCAGGTCGGCGGGCAGTGGCGGGTGCGGCAAGGTCAGGCGCAGGCCTATGCGCACGATCACCAGTACCAGCAATGCCAGGCCCGTGGCCTTGTGCAGTTCGACCAGCAGCGGGTGGCGCGGTGACAGGTCGCCGACCATGCTCACGCCGATGAACAGCATGCTGATGATCAGGATCGCCATCAGCCAGTGCACCAGGCGCGCCAAGGGGTGGAAGACTTCAGGTTTCATCGCTGTGCTCCTGCGCCGAGAGACTCGCGGCTGCGGCGGTTGAAGGATTCCGAATAGGCCGCCGAACGGGCGGCGAGGATCGGGTCGGCGGACGGCTCGATGCCGCTGGGCAGGATCAACGGGTCGAAGTTCAGGTCACGGCAGGCACCTTGCTCGGGGGCGTCGACCTGTTCGACCACCAAGGTGCCAGCATCGACGCTGCGGCGCTCGGCTGGCCATGGGCGGGCCGGGTCGTCCACCGCATCGCCCTGGTCGGCCAGCACCAGGCGCAGGGTCCAGCGCAGCGGCCCTTGGGCCAGGCGCTGTTGCAGGTCGTGCTGGAGGAACTGCTTGTCGTCGACTTGGCCGGGCAGGGCGGTGAATGGCGTTTGCGGTTCGAGCTGCCAGCGCACCGGGTGCGCCGTGCCGCTGGCATCGATCAGGCGGAAGGCGTTGATGCTGTGGTACTGGGTGCTGGCGAAGCTGTCGCTAGGCTTGTAGCCCGCTGCCCACTGGCGAAACGCCGCGCTTTCCGGATGGGCGGCGAAGAATGCCTGCAGCTTGGCCGGGTCCGGCTTGCCGGTGGCCGGGTCTGGCGCGCCGGCCAGTACCTGATCGTAGAAGCCTTGCGGGGTGCTGACCGCCAGCACTGGTGGGTTGTTCATGCCGGTACGCCAGATCTGGCCGTCATCGGTACTGAGCTGGATCGCCAGGCTGCGCACCGGTACGCCGGTGTCCGGGGCGAACGGGTTGGCACCGCCGATGGCGAAGCGGCCGATCACCGGCACCCGCGCCTGGCTGAAGGCTCGTGCAGTCGACAAGTTCGCGGCCTGGCCACTGGGCTGGAAGTAGCCGCTGATGCACAGGCCCTTGGCGTGGTTCTTGCGGTAGCCCGGGTGGTGGCCGGCCTGGGCCTCGAAGGTGTCGATGATGCGTTGCGGTGTCAGCTGCGGCCCGCCGACCCAGCCAGCGGCATAGGCGAACCCGGCGCCCAGCGCCAGCATCACGGCGCCGATGCCGGCCAGGCGCAGTGCCTTGGCGGGGCCTTGCAAGGGTGAGTTCATGGTCGTCTTCCGGTTCAGTGAAGGTGCCGGTACGACGGAGCAGGGAAAAACTTATTCCCTCGGCGGGAATAGATTTTCTCGCCAGGCGTCTGCCCCATACACTGACAACCCCAGCGCCCGGTACCTGACCATGCACGATCTGGACGAACAGCAGTGGCGTGAGCTGCTGCAGCGCCTGCGCCGCTTTGCCTTGTGGCTGACCCGCGAGCCCGGCAGCGCCGATGACCTGGTCCAGGCCACGGTCGAGCGCGCCTTGAGCCGCCGTGGCCAGCAACGCGAAGCCGAGGCCCTGCGCGCCTGGCTGTTCACCATTCTTTATCGACTGTTTCTCGACGGTAAGCGCCGCGAGCGCTTGCATGCTCGCTGGCTGTCGTGGTTCGGCCGCGGCGCCGTGGAACACGAAGCGGTGGGCGACAATACCGAGGACATCGTCCTGGCCCAGGCTGATTTGCAGGCCTTCGCCCAGCTGTCGACCGAGCAGCGGGCCCTGCTGTTGTTGGTCAGCATCGAGGGGCTGAGTTACAAGGAAGCGGCCGCAGCCCTGGAAATCCCAATTGGCACGGTGATGTCGCGCCTGTCGCGCGCCCGTGCTGCTTTGCGCGAACTGACCGAGGGCAACCCCCAGCCGCCGGCCTTGCGGAGACTCAAATGACACGCCTGAACCCTGGTGAAGACGAGCTGCACGCCTACATCGACGACCGCCTGGAGCCGGCGCGGCGCGCTGAGATACAGGCCTGGCTTACGGCCAACCCGCAGGAAGCGGCGCGGGTCGAAGCCTGGCGCAACGATGCCCGGCGCCTGCGTGCGGCCTTGGCAGGGTTTGCCGAGCAACCTGGGGCGGCCACGCTCGACCTGCGCCAAGTGCAGCAGCGGGTGCGCCAGCGCCGGCAGCGGCGGCTGGCTTCGGCGGCGGTGTTGTTGCTGGCCATGGGCGTCGGTGGGTTGGGTGGCTGGCAGGCACGACAGGTGACCTTGGCCAGCAATGAACTGCCGATGGCCGATGCGGTACAGGCTCATCGGCTGTTCGCCAGCAGTGAGGCACTGGATATCCAGGCCAGCGACCCGGCGCAACTGCGCGATTGGCTGGGCCGGCATTTCAGCCGTGTGGGGCAACTGCCGGACCTGGCGGGTTACGGCTTTCAGCCGGTGGGCGCGCGGTTGCTCAGTAACGAGCAGGGGCCGGCGGCGCTGCTGGTGTTCCAGGACCGCAACGGCCAGCGCATCAGCCTGTTCCTGCGCTCGCCCGGTGACCGCTATGAGCGTATGCCGCAGGGGCAGCGGGTCGACGGGCAGCTGGAGGCGCGGTACTGGTCGCATGGGGCGTACAACTTTGCCCTGGTCAGTGCGGCGGACGACGGGCGTGGGGCGGGGGTAGGGGAGGCGCTGCGGTTGGGGTTGTAGCGGGAGTGCAGGGCTTGAGGCATGCAGAGCCTTTGAGATCGAGCGTCGCCCGCGCGGCGCTCGGTCTCAAAGGCGACACACCGCTCGCGCCATGCACCCAGACAATTCAACTCAATTCGAGCCAGATCGGCGCATGGTCGGAAGGCTTTTCCATCCCGCGCAGCTCATAGTCCACGCCGGCCGCCTTGATCCGTGGCACCAGGCCCTGGGAGGCCATGATCAGGTCGATGCGCAGCCCGCGCTTGGGGTCGTCCTCGAAGCCGCGGCTGCGGTAGTCGAACCAGCTGAAGCGGTCGGCCACGTCCGGGTACAGGTGGCGGAAGCTGTCCACCAGGCCCCAGCCCTTGAGGCGCTCCATCCACTCGCGCTCTTCCGGCAGGAAGCTGCACTTGCCGGTCTTCAGCCAGCGTTTGGCGTTGTCCGGGCCGATACCGATGTCGCAGTCCTGGGGCGAGATGTTCATGTCGCCCATGACCAGTACCGGCTGGTCGTTGTTGAACTGCCCTTCGAGCAACGCTTGCAGGTCGCTGTAGAAGCGCTGCTTGGCCGGGAACTTGGTGGGGTGGTCACGGCTTTCGCCCTGCGGGAAGTAGCCGTTCATGACAGTGATAGGGTTGCCGTCGGCATCGGCGAAGGTGCCCCAGATGAAGCGGCGCTGGGCATCCTCTTCATCCGTGGCAAAGCCCTTGAACAGGCTCAGCGGCGCCTGGCGCGAGAGCAGGGCGACCCCGTAATGGCCTTTCTGGCCGTGGTAGTGCACGTGGTAGCCCAATGCCTGGACATCGGCCAGGGGGAACTGATCGTCGCTGACCTTGGTTTCCTGCAGGCCGATCACGTCCGGCTGGTGCTTTTCGATCAGCGCCGCCAGCTGGTGCGGGCGGGCCCGCAGGCCGTTGATGTTGAAACAGACGATCTTCATGGAAAGACAATCCTGATAAAAGGCCGGATGCTAGCCGACATCGGCGTTCATCACCAGCATGGCGGCTTGGCCAAGGCGCTGCTAACGTGCTGAATGAGGTGAACGATGCGCTGTGGAGCACCTCCAAGGCACTGACATGCCCTTTCCAGGAGGACGACCCGCCATGCTCGAAGCCACTGCCGCCCAGGCGCGCATCTGCACACTAGATGACGGCTACAGCCGTGAGGCGCGTTCGCTGCTATACAACGCCTATCGCCACGAACCGACCTTCGCCTATATCTTCGAGGCCCAGCGCCCAGGCTACGAACGCCGGCTGCGGGTGATGGTGCGCGAGTGGGTACGGCAGCACTTCTATCTGCAATTGCCGGCCATCGGCCTGCTGCTGGAAGACCGCCTGATCGCCCTGGCCCTGATCGTGCCGCCGCAACGCCGGCTCGGGGTGGCCGACAGCTGGGCCTGGCGTTTGCGCATGCTGCTGGGCACCGGCCAGCATTGCACCCGGCGTTACATGGATTACCAGGCGGCGCTGGCCAGCTGCCTGCCGACCGGGCAGGTGCATATGCTGCCGCTGCTGGGGGTGCATCCGCAATTTCGTGGCTGTCACTACGGCGAACAATTGTTACAAGCTGTTCACGACTGGTGCGCGGAAGACCCCAATACCCAGGGCGTGGTGCTGGACTCTGGCAACGAGCATTACCTGGCCTTTTACGCTCGCCAGGGTTATGAAGAGATAGGCGAGGTGGCTGTAGGGCCAATCCGGGAAAGGGTGTTCTTTCATCCAAATCCAGTGTCATCCATGTCATCAATTGCTTGATGAAGGCCGCCAGGCGCCTCCCTTGAGCGCATGGCTCTGGTAGCATGCGCCGCATGACGTATTCAGGAAGACTAACCTGGGGCCTGGTTTTCTGGGCCGCCAGTTTTGCAGCATGGGGCCAGAGCGAGTTGCTGGTGAAGGTAAAACCTGCCAACAAGGAGCTCAAGGCCAATGTCGAAGGCTATATCGGTACCCTTGGCGACCGCGATGAAGAAGCGCTGCTGCGTTTCAGTCGCGGGGCACAGGAGCAGGCGCGCAAGGCCGCGCAGGCACTTGGCTACTATCAGGCGCAGATCGACACCGAGGTCAAGCCGCCTGCCAAGGCCGATCAGCACCCACAACTGATCATCAAGATCGACCCCGGCGAGCCGGTGCGCCTGCGCAACGTGACTGTGCGCATCGAAGGGCCGGCCAGCGAGATGAAAGCCTTTCGCGTGCCTGACAGCCGCGCCCTGCGTGCGGGCGAACAGCTCAACCACGGCCTGTACGAAGATGCCAAGCGGCTGATCCAGAACCAGGCTTCGCGTTATGGCTTCTTCAGTGGCCACTTCACGCGCCAGCGCCTGGCGGTCGACCCTCAGGCCGGCGTGGCCGATATCGAGCTGGTTTACCAGAGCGGGCCGCGTTATCGCCTCGGGGCGGTGAAGTTCAGTGGCGACACGCCGCTCGACCAAGACCTGCTGCAGCGCATGGTTTCGTTCAAACCCGGTACGCCCTACGATTCCGAACTGGTCGCCCAACTCAACAACGACCTGCAATCGAGCGGCTATTTCGAAGGCGTGCGGGTCGATGCCGCACCCACTGCGGCGGTAGGCGAAGACATCCCGGTGGACGTCCGCCTGGACACCCGCAAGCCCCGCACCATGGGCCTGGGCCTGGGCTTCTCGACCGACGTGGGCCCGCGTGGCAAGGCCAACTGGACGCGGCACTGGGTCAACCCGCAAGGCCACAGTTATGGCTGGGAAACCGAGCTTTCGGCACCGCGGCAGAACGTCGGCCTGTGGTATGACGTGCCCCTCGATCCACCCTTGACCGACAAGCTGCGCTTCGCTGGCGGCTACCAGAACGAAGAAATCGCCGGCACCGACACCCTCAGCAAGCTGTTGACCGTCGGCCCGGAGTGGCACAGCAAGCTGGCCAGCGGTTGGCAGCGGGTGATCTCGCTCAAGTACCAGCGCGAAGAGTATCGCCTGGGCGATGATTCGGGGCTGAGCCACCTGCTGATGCCTGGCGTGAGTTTTTCTTACCTGCGCAGTGACAACCGCATCGACCCGCACAACGGCTACCGTTTGCAGTTCGACACCCAGGTGGCCAAGGAAGGGCTGATGTCCGACACCAATCTGTTGCATGGCAATGTCCTGCTCAAGGGCCTGACCACCCTCGGCCACAACCACCGCTTTCTCGGGCGGGTGCAATTCGGTGGCAGTGCCACCAATGGATACAAGAACAACATTCCGCCGTCGCTGCGCTTCTTCGCCGGTGGCGACCAGAGCGTGCGCGGCTACGACTACCAGACCCTGTCGCCGAAGAACAGCGACGGCGATCGCATCGGCGGCCGCTACCTGGTTGCGGGCAGTGTCGAGTACCAGTATTCGCTGGCCGAAAAATGGCGAGTAGCGACCTTCATCGACCAAGGTAACGCCTTCAACACGTTGGAGCTGCCCAGCCTCAAGACCGGGGTCGGTATCGGTGTGCGCTGGGTGTCGCCGGTCGGGCCGCTGCGCCTGGACCTGGCCAAGGCACTCGATGACGACGGCGGTATTCGCCTGCACTTCTCCATGGGGCCTGAGCTGTGATGCGTGTGTTGAAATTCATTCTGCTGGGTGTGCTCGGCAGTGTGTTGCTGGTGGTCCTGACCCTGGGCATGTTGCTGGGGACCGAAGGGGGTAGCCGCTGGGCGCTGGGCCGGGTGCCAGGGCTGACTATCGATGACTTCCAGGGCCGCCTGGCGGGTACCTGGAAAGCCAGCCATTTGAGCTGGATCGACGGCGGCAACAATGTGCAAGTGGAGGCGCCGCTACTGAGCTGGTCGCCTGCTTGCCTCCTGCGCGCCACGCTGTGTATCGACCAGTTGCAGGCTCAGCGGGTCGACATGGCCTTCGCGCCAAGCGATCAACCGGCCGAAAGTGGCCCGCTGCAGTTACCCGCGCTGCACTTGCCGGTGGCGATCGAGGTCGGTGAGGTAAAGGTGGGCCAGTTGCGCTTGGATGGTAGCGATCTGCTCGGCGATCTGCACCTGGCGGCGCATTGGACCGCTAGCGGGCTGCGTATCGAGAGCCTGCAGCTGCAGCGTGACGATGTGCACGTGCAAGTGCAGGGCGACTTGCAGCCTGAGGGCGATTGGCCGGTACAACTTCAAGGCCAGGTACAGTTGCCTGCGGTGGAGGGCAAAGCTTGGCAGCTGGCGCTGAACGCAAAGGGTGAATTGCAGAAAACCCTATCGCTCGACGCCACCAGCAGCGGCTACCTTGATGCCCGCCTGAGCGGGACGGTTCAGGCCCTCGCCGAACACCTGCCGGCAAAACTGCAGATTCGCGCCGATGCCTTCAAACCAACGGCATCGTTGCCCGACACGTTGCAGCTCAATCAGCTCGTGCTGGATGCCCAGGGCGATCTGCTCAAGGGCTACCAACTGTCGGGTAGTGCCAGCCTGCCGGCCGAACAGGCACCGATCGCACTGGCACTGACCGGCAAGGTGGACGCCAAGGGCGCCAGGCTGGATGCCCTGGACCTGGCGGCCAGCGACACCCAGCGCGTCAAGCTGCAGGGCAGCGCTGACTGGCAGCAGGCGTTGAAGGCTGATGCCCAGCTGGAGTGGCAGGATTTTCCGTGGCTGCGCCTGTACCCGCTGGAAACACCGCCGCAGGTGACCCTCAAGCGTTTCAATGCCCAGGTCCAATACCAGAATGGCAATTACCAAGGCACCTTCAACGGTGACCTCGACGGCCCGGCCGGGGCCTTCACCCTGGCCAGCCCGTTCGCAGGTGACCTGGGCCAGGTACGCCTGCCGCAGCTGGCGCTGACGGCCGGGCAGGGCAAGGCGGCGGGCAGTGTCGCGGTGCGCTTCGCCGAGACCCTGGCCTGGGATGTCGACCTGCAGTTGTCGGCCTTGGACCCGGCGTACTGGCTGGCCGAGCTGCCTGGTACCTTGGCCGGGCCCTTGCGCAGCAAAGGTGAAATGAAAGGCGAGCAGCTCAGCCTGGATGCCCAGCTCGACCTCAAGGGGCGCCTGCGCGGGCAGCCGGCGGTGCTCAAGGTCGAGGCACAAGGGGCCGGGCAGAGCTGGACGCTTGGTGCGCTGGCCGTGCAACTGGGCGATAACCGTATCAACGGCAGCGGCAGCCTGCAGCAGCGCCTGGCCGGGCGAGTCGACCTCGACTTGCCGCGGCTCGGCCAGCTGTGGCCGAGGCTGCAAGGGCAGGTCAAGGGGCGCCTGGACGTCAGCGGCACGCTGAACGCGCCGCAAGGCAACCTGACCCTGCAGGGCCAGCAGCTGGCACAGGAAGAAAACCGCCTTCAGCGGCTCGACCTGGAGGCCCGACTGGACAGCGCTCAGCGGGGTGTAATCGACCTCAAGGCCAACGGCATCCGCCTGGGCGACACGGTGCTGGGCACCTTGCAGGCCAATGGCAAGGGCGACATCCGCCAACAGGCGCTGACCCTGGCGCTGGACGGCCCTCAACTCAAGCTCGACCTGGGTCTGGATGGCCAGCTGAGCAAAGGTGACTGGCGTGGCCGCCTGGCCAGCGGCAGGATCCAGGCCGGTGGCCAAGACTGGCAACTGCAGGCACCCGCCCGGCTGCAGCGACTGGCCAGTGGCCAAATGGATTTCGGCGCCCACTGCTGGCGCTCCGGCCAGGCCAGCCTGTGCGGCGAGGACCAGCGCCTGGCGCCCGAGCCGCGCCTGCGCTATCACCTCAAGCAGTTCCCGCTGGAGAGCCTGGCGCAATGGCTGCCGAAGGACTTCGCCTGGCAGGGCATGCTCAATGCCGACGTGAACCTCGATATCCCGGCCAGCGGCCCGAAAGGCAGCGTGCGTGTCGATGCCAGTGGCGGTACGTTGCGCGTTCGCGACAAGGGCCGCTGGATCGACTTCCCTTACCAGGCCCTGCGCCTTGACAGCACCCTGGCGCCACGCCGGGTCGATACACGTCTGGATTTTCGTGGTGAACGCCTGGGCGAACTGAGCCTGAACACGCGTATCGATCCACTGGGCAAGGACAAGCCGCTGTCCGGCGACTTCCGCCTTGCCGGGCTGGACCTGTCGATCGCCCGTCCGTTCATGCCGATGGTCGAACGCCTGGCCGGGCAGTTGAATGGCAGCGGGCGCTTGAGCGGTACCTTGCTGGCGCCACAGGTCAACGGCAACCTGATGCTCAGTGGCGGTGAGGTCAGTGGTGCCGAGTTGCCGGTCAGCCTGCAGGACTTTTCACTGCAGGCCTTGATCGCCGGCGATCAGGTGCAGCTCAACGGCGGCTGGCGCAGCGGGGCAGCCGGCCGCGGCAAGCTCAACGGCCACCTGACCTGGGGCCAGGCCCTGGGCATGGACCTGCGCCTGCAGGGCCAGCAGTTGCCGGTGACCGTCGAGCCCTACGCCACGCTAGAAGTCGCGCCAGACCTGAACCTGCGCCTGATTGATGACAAGCTGGCGGTGTCCGGTAAAGTGCTGGTGCCCAAGGGCAAGATCGTTGTGCGCGAGTTGCCACCCTCTACAGTCAAGGTCTCGGACGACACCGTCATAGTCGGCCACCAGACCGAAGAGGGCAAACCGCCCATGGCAATGGCCATGGATATCGACGTGGTCGTAGGGCAGGACACCCTGTCGTTCAGCGGCTTTGGCCTGACCGCCAACCTGCTTGGCCATGTGCACATCGGTGACAACATGGACACCCGTGGCGAATTGAGCCTGTCTGATGGTCGCTACCGTGCCTATGGCCAGCGCCTGACCATTCGCCGCGCACGGCTGTTGTTCGCCGGGCCGATCGACCAGCCCTATCTGGATATCGAGGCCATCCGTAAGGTCGACGATGTGATTGCCGGTATCCGCCTGAGTGGCAGTGCCGAGCAGCCGACCACCAGCGTATTCTCGGAACCGGCCATGAGCCAGGAGCAGGCGTTGTCCTATCTGGTGCTCGGGCGCCCACTGGGGACTTCCGGTGAGGACAACAACATGCTTGCCGAAGCGGCATTGGGCCTGGGCCTGGCAGGCAGTGCCGGGATTACCGGCAGCCTGGCATCGGGGCTGGGGATCGATGACTTCCAGCTGGACACCGAAGACTCCGGTAACAGCACCAGTGTGGTGGCCAGTGGCAACCTGACCGAGAAGCTCAGCTTGCGCTACGGGGTCGGGGTGTTCGAGCCGGCCAATACCGTTGCGCTGCGTTACAAACTGAGTAAGAAGGTGTATCTGGAAGCCGCCAGCGGGCTGGCAAGCTCGCTGGATATCTTCTACAAGCGAGACTTCTGAGGGGGCGTCAGCGTACGGTGGCGGCCTCGACGAATTCGGCAGCAGCGGCCTCCTGAAGGCCGCGAGTGATATCCCGCAGGTCGATTGCGGTCATGGGCGCGGGTGGGTTGTCCAAGGGGCTGGCTTCTGAGGCAGGAAGAGGCCCCGCTGGCAGGTGCGGGGCGAGCAATCAAGCATCGCGCTGACAATCAGGCATCAGTGGAACCCTTGCCAGTGTCGCTTTCTACGGCGGGCGTGGGTTTCAGAGTTTCGGCCTGTGAGAGGGTGTCCTGACTTTCCAGCGTTGAAGTCTTGATTACGGTCGGCTTGGTGGCGGCTTCGGTGAGGAAGTCGATCACCCGCATCATGGCTTCCGGCGGGTCCTGGCTACGCAGCGAGGTATTGAACGCATAGCGTGCCCGGGTATCGGTCTTGCGGGTTTGCGTGGACTTGCTGACGATGCCTTTGTACTCGCCTTGTTCGTCAACGATGGTTTCGTCGTAGTCGAACTGGATGGCGACCGCTTTTCCATCCTGCACGCAGACCTGCATGAGGGTCTGCATAGGATTTGCTGGCAGTGACCTGCGCCTGGACCATCGCTTGCAGCGGTGCGGCGATCATGCGGTCCATGGGCAGCGCATTGATGACCGAACCGATAAGGCTGTTGTTGATAGACATGATGGTTATCTCTTTTGGCAAGGTAGCGGAGGCGGCCGCTCAGGGTGGCCGCGCGTGAGCACCTTCAGCGAGCGCAATGCTCCTGACGGCGAATGTTGCCTATCTGGCGCAGGCTCAGGCCGTACTTGTTCGCCAGCAGGCTGCGTGACAAACCGTCGGCGCTTTCTTTCTGGATTTGCAGGTTGCGCAATTGCCTCAGGAAATGGTCGGCCTTGGGAATTTCCAGAGCGACACCGGCGAAGCGCTTGATCAAGGCGTCGAGGGCGTCGGCTGGGAGTACGTCGGCGAGCTTGGTGCGCGTTCGGTGCTTGGGAATGTACTTGGGCCTGCCGCCGTAGGCGCAAGTCAGCTGGTAGGCGTTTTCAAGGCCGATGCATTCGATCAGGGCCTGCAACGAATGCGGTAACTGGCCGATGTCGATGGCTGTGAGATCTGGCAGTTCCATATGAGACTTCCTCGCGGTGGGTGGAGCGCGATGCCTGTCGTTGGCATGGAGGAATTCTCGGTGAGCGACGAACGCTGTCGCTAGGCGCCAAGTGGGCTGGCAGTTGTAGCTTTGATGAGCAGGGCTTGCAGGCAACGATGCCTAGCGGTGTAGGAAGATGCCTCAGCGCTGCCGTACAGGCCCGATGTCACATAGGGTTGCATTGTCTACCGTGTCTGTAAGTGCCACCCCCCTTACTTGCATGGATAGCTGTTCATCAGGCTTGCACTGCCGAGGTAGGCATGGGCTTTATCGGCCTGCTCCTGCGGCAAGGTGCGCCAGTCGATGATCAGGCAAAGGCTGTTCAAGGGTTGACCATCGAGCTGGCCGATGACCCTGCCGGGGAAAGTCCGCCGATAGCGTGCGAAGGTGCGCTCCACGGTTTCTACCTGATCCGCTTGCACCAGCGTCTGACGAGCCAATTCCGGTAGCAGCGGCTGGGGGATCGTGAAGTGGGCTTTCCCGGATGTGACTTGCAGGTGCCCTGCAGCACGGGTTCTTTGCCAAAGTTGTTGCCATTGGCTGCTGCCTGCGTGAGTCGCCAGTTGGCTACCTAGCTTGAGCAATTGTTCAGGCGAGGCCTGACGGGTGTCCAGGGCATGAATGGGAAAAGAGGGTGTGAGGAGCATGATGAACAGCGCGAAATTGCGCATGGTGCCTCCAGCATGGATTGGGGAAATCCATGCTTTCAGGCTTGGCTCGCCACGCTAAGCAGGAAATACAGCGCTGCAAGCCATGGCCGTTGTATCATTGCGCCTGCTCATTGCGAGCCAAATGCCCCCGATGTTGAAGGAATTTTCGATGACACACGTGCAGCGCCTCAAATACTCGCTTCTGATCATCCTGGTGGTGCTGGGCCTCATGCTGGGCCTGTCGCATCTGCAGAAGCAAGGCACGATCAGTGAGCAGACCTTCCAGATGTTGGCCATTGCCATTGCGGTGGTCGTGGTGGTGATCAACGGGATTCTGCGGCGCAAGGTCAAGCCCTGACGCCTGCCGGCCGGCCACGCCAGGCGGCCTTCAGTCAGCGCGGCAACGGCTGCTCGAGCACGGCGCGTGCTTCTGGCTTGAGGCTGTAGCACTTGTCGCTGCCAAGGCTGATCACACCCTCCGTACACAGCCGCTTGAGCACCTCGCGTACGCTCAGGAACGACAGCGGTATGTCCAGTTGTTCCAGCTGCGCATGTACGCCGCGTACGCCAATGCTGCGCCCGGTGCGGTCTGCGCTGTACAGCGCATCGATCACCTTCAGGCGAATAAGGCTGGTGCGCAGGCCGTATCCGCGCAGCAGTTCGCGAATCTGCACGTTGCCGGCACGCTCGTCCACGCAAGCGGCCGCTCCGTCGGCTGCTTTGCCCGGGGCGCGTCCGGTCTGCACTGAGGGTTGCGGGTTGTACATGTGAATGCTCCTTTTCGTGGACTGTCCCGAAATATGGGTGCCTCACTGATTAGGACGAATGAGAACGGCAAATCTGCAGCTTGCGCCTGAAAAAAGATTTCTGCCGGTTTTCCTTAAAGACGGTTCGCGGCGCGCGTGCGCGTAAAATTTTCATCCAGCCATTCGTCTGATCGGGAATGACCCCCTGAATCCGAGGAGTGCCCGTGTTGCCAATTTCGCGTCCCTTGACCTGTGCCAGCTTGGCGGCTGCCCTGATCGCTTCCAGCGTAGCCGTGCAGGCGCGGGAACCCAGCGCTGATGCCAGTGCGCAGATCCGCCGTACCAGTTTTGGCGTGCCGCATATCGTCGCCAAGGACGAGCGTGGCCTGGGCTATGGCATTGGTTATGCCTATGCCCAGGACAACCTGTGCCTGCTGGCCAACGAAGTGTTGACGGTCAACGGTGAGCGCTCGCGCTATTTCGGCGCCCAGGGCAAGACTGTCGAACAGCGCGATAACCTGGCCAGCGACCTGTTCTTTACCTGGCTCAACACGCCGGCGGCAGTCAGTGGCTTCATGCAGGCCCAGCCAACGCAGGTGCGTGAACTGCTGGAGGGGTATGCCAGCGGTTTCAACCGCGCCCTGGCCGAGCGACGCAGCCAAGGCCTGCCAGCGGAATGTGGCGATGGCCAGTGGGTACGCCCGATCACCAGCCAGGACCTGGTCAAACTGACCCGTCGCCTGTTGGCCGAAGGCGGTGTGGGCCAGTTCGCCGAAGCGCTGGCGGGCGCCCAGCCCCCCAAGCTGGCTGCCCAGCAAGCAGCCCCGGCCTTTGACGTGGCACTGGCCCAGCAGCAGCGCTTTGCCTCCGAGCGCGGCAGCAACGCCGTGGCCGTGGGGGCGCAGCGCTCGGCCAACGGCCGTGGCCTGCTGCTGGCCAACCCGCACTTCCCGTGGGTGGGAGGCATGCGTTTCTACCAGATGCAGCTGACCATTCCAGGCAAGCTGGATGTGATGGGGGCCGCTTTGCCTGGCCTGCCTGTGGTGAACATCGGCTTCAACCGCCACCTGGCCTGGACCCACACGGTGGACACCTCGAAGCACTTTACCCTGTATCGCCTGCAACTGGACCCCAAGGACCCGACCCACTACCTGCAGGATGGCAAGTCGATCCCCATGGCACAGCAGGCCGTGAGCGTCACGGTCAAGGCCGCCGATGGCTCGCTCAGCCAGGTCGAGCGCCAGGTCTACAGCTCCAGTTTCGGGCCGGTGGTGCAGTGGCCCGGTCGACTGGATTGGGATACCCAGGCGGCCTATAGCCTGCGCGATGCCAACCTGGACAACACGCGTGTGCTGCAGCAGTGGTTCCGCATCAACCAAGCCGACAGCCTGGATGCCCTCAAGGGGGCCATCGAGCAATTGCAGGGCATCCCATGGGTCAACACCCTGGCGGTCGATGCCGCAGGCAAGGCGCTGTACCTGAACCAGTCCGTGGTGCCTTATGTCGATCAGCAACTGCTGAGCGAATGCAGCAACCCGGCGGCGCAAGGCTCTCTGGTGGTGCTTGACGGGTCGCGCAGCGCCTGCCAGTGGAAGGTCGATGCCCAGGCCGCACAGCCTGGTATCTTCCCGGCGCGGATGCTGCCAAGCCTGGAGCGCAACGACTTCGTGCAGAATTCCAACGACCCGGCCTGGATGGCCAACCCGGCCCAGCCGTTGACCGGGTTCTCGCCCTTGATCAGTCGTAACGACCAGCCGCTGGGCATGCGCGGGCGTTTCGCCCTCGAGCGCCTGCAAGGCAACGCCAAGTTGGGCGTCGATGACCTGCAGCGCATGGTGCTGGATGACGACGTGTACCTGGCCAGCCTGGTGCTACCCGATCTGCTGCAGTGGTGCAAAGGGGCCGAGGCAGACCTGCAGGCCGTGTGCGCCAGCCTCGCCGAGTGGAATGGCAAGGCCGATCTGAACAGTGGTGTCGGCCTGGTGCATTTCCAGAACATGGTCGAAGCGATGGCCAAGCACCCGCAAAGCTGGCGCGTGGCCTTCGACCCGGCAGACCCTCAGCACACTCCGCGTGGCTTGGCGGTGGAGCAGGGGGCGGTACGCAAACTGTTGCGCGAGGCGGCCTTGGCGTCACTGCAGCAAGTGGCCAAGGCGGGCGTGGAGGAGGGCAGCCGTTGGGGGCAGATCCAGCAGGCCGCCGATGGCACGCCGGTGCCTGGCGGGCCGCAGCAGCTGGGGGTCTACAATGCGATGTTCAGCGTGCCGCACGGGCCGGGCAAGCGTCTGGTGGTCAGCGGTACCAGCTACCTGCAGGTGGTGAGTTTCACTGAAAATGGGCCACAGGCGCGTGGGCTGCTGGCGTTCTCGCAGTCCAGCGAAGCCGGCTCAGCGCACTTCAACGACCAGACCAAGGCATTTTCGGCCAAGCAGCTGGCAGCGCTGCCGTTCACCGAGGCGCAGATCAAGGCGGACCCGGCGTATCGTCAGTATGTGATTAGTGAGCGGGACAAAGGGGCCGTGGTCAGCCGGCCTTGAAGCTTTAGCCTGCGACGGCCTCTTCGCGGGTAAACCCGTTCTCACAGGAATCTCACCGCCTGTAGCTTTGGTGCGGTACTTAATGTGGGAGCGGGTTTATCCGCGAAGAAGTTGGCCTGGACGTTCAGGAGAACTCGAACGGTTCCAAGGCAAAGCCTTGCCCATCGACCTGCAGGGTCCAGCCCCTTCGGTCCCAGTCCCCCAGCACAATGCGCCGCGCCGGTTCGCCATCCACCACCAGCTTGTGAATCGCCGGCCGGTGGGTGTGGCCATGCACCAGCGTGCGCACGCCGTGCTCCGCCATTACTTTCGGCACTTCTTCCGGCGTGACGTCGACAATCTCGGTAGCCTTCATGCGTGTCTGCGCACGGCTTTCGCTGCGCAGCTTGCGCGCCAGTTTCTGTCGGGTGGCCAGCGGCAGATGCCGGAGGATCCACAGGCTCACCGGGTTGCGCAGGTAGCGGCGCATCTTCATGTAGGCCAGGTCGCGGGTGCACAGGGTGTCGCCATGCATCAGCAGCACCTGTTCACCGCCCAGCTCGATCACGCTCGGGTCGGCCAGCAGCGTGCAGCCGGCGGCCTTGCAGAAATCCTGGCCTATCAGGAAGTCGCGGTTGCCATGCATCAGGTAGATCGCCGTGCCGCTGTCGCTGAGCTGGCGCAAGGCCTGGCAGATCGACTGCTGGAACGGGGTCATGGCATCGTCACCGATCCATGCTTCGAAGAAGTCACCGAGGATGTACAACGCCTTGGCGTGACGGGCGCGGCCGTCGAGCAGATCAAGAAACGCCCGGGTGATGTCCGGGCGTTCTTCTTGCAAATGCAGATCGGAGATCAGCAGGATCACTCAATGATCTCGGCTTTCTCGATGATCACGTCTTCCTTCGGCACGTCCTGGTGGCCAGACTTGGAGCCGGTGGAAACGCCCTTGATGGCGTCGACCACTTCACGACCTTCGATCACTTCGCCGAATACCGCGTAGCCCCAACCCTGCACGTTCTTGCCGCTGTGGTTGAGGAAGTCGTTGTCGGCGACGTTGATGAAGAACTGCGCGGAAGCGGAGTGCGGCTCCATGGTGCGGGCCATGGCGATGCTGTACTTGTTGTTCTTCAGGCCGTTGTCGGCTTCGTTCTGAATGCTGGCACGCTTGTCACGTTTTTCATTCATGCCTGGCTCGAAACCGCCGCCCTGGATCATGAAGTTGTTGATCACACGGTGGAACACGGTGTTGCTGTAGTGGCCGGCTTTGACGTATTCGATGAAGTTGGCCACGGTAATCGGGGCTTTTTCAGCGTTCAGTTCAATGACGATGTCGCCGTGGTTGGTGGTCAGTTTGACTTTGGACATGCTGAAATTCGCTCTTTCAAGGCATACGGGAATAGGTTGCGCAGGGCGCGTGTAGTCACCTGACGCAAGATCGGGCAACCGCGACACATGTTCATGGCACATGCTGCACGGCGATCATTTTGCACGGATCGCGATAAAACGCGCCAGTTTGTCGGTGCCCGGCTGTCAGCAGCTTGACTGCTTCGGCTATGATAGGCCCTTTGATTCAATCGGCCTACCCAGGCCGGACACGTGCATTCAAGGATCCTATGAGCAAGCCCACTGCCGACAACGCGCCCAACGCCGCTGCCAAAGGCGCCCCCGCTGTTCCTGCGAACTTCCTGCGGCCGATCATCCAGGCCGACCTGGACTCGGGCAAGCACAGCAGCATCGTCACCCGCTTTCCGCCGGAGCCAAACGGCTACCTGCACATCGGCCACGCCAAGTCGATCTGCGTCAACTTCGGTCTGGCCAAAGAATTTGGCGGTGTCTGCCACCTGCGCTTCGACGACACCAACCCGGCCAAGGAAGACCAGGAATACATCGACGCCATCCAGAGCGACGTCAAGTGGCTGGGCTTCGACTGGGCCGGCGAAGTGCGCTATGCCTCCAACTACTTCGACCAGCTGCACGACTGGGCCGTTGAACTGATCAAGCGTGGCAAGGCCTATGTCTGCGACCTGACCCCTGATCAGGCCAAGGAATACCGCGGCAGCCTGACCGAACCCGGCAAGAACAGCCCGTTCCGCGAGCGCGGCGTCGAGGAAAACCTCGACCTGTTCGCGCGCATGAAGGCCGGCGAGTTCAAGGACGGCGAACGGGTGCTGCGCGCCAAGATCGACATGGCCTCGCCGAACATGAACCTGCGCGACCCGATCCTGTACCGCATCCGCCATGCCCATCACCACCAGACCGGTGACAAGTGGTGCATCTACCCTAACTACGACTTCACCCACGGGCAGTCCGACGCCATCGAAGGCATCACCCACTCGATCTGCACCCTCGAGTTCGAAGGCCACCGCCCGCTGTACGACTGGTTCCTCGACAACCTGCCGGTACCTGCGCACCCGCGCCAGTACGAGTTCAGCCGCCTGAACCTTAACTACACCATCACCTCCAAGCGCAAGCTCAAGCAGCTGGTCGATGAAAAACACGTCAGCGCCTGGGACGACCCGCGCATGTCGACCCTGTCGGGCTTCCGCCGTCGTGGCTACACCCCGGCGTCGATCCGCAACTTCTGCGAAATGATCGGCACCAACCGTTCCGACGGCGTGGTCGACATGTCGATGCTCGAGTTCAGCATCCGTGACGATCTCGACCGCACTGCACCACGCGCCATGTGCGTGCTGCGCCCGCTGAAGGTGGTCATCACCAACTATCCGGAAGGCCAGGTCGAGCAGCTTGAACTGCCGCGCCACCCGAAGGAAGACATGGGCGTGCGCGTGCTGCCGTTTGCCCGCGAGCTGTATATCGACCGCGACGACTTCATGGAAGAGCCGCCGAAGGGCTACAAGCGCCTGGAGCCAGCCGGTGAAGTGCGCCTGCGCGGCAGCTACGTGATCCGCGCCGACGAGGCAATCAAGGACGCTGACGGCAACATCGTCGAGCTGCGCTGCTCGTACGACCCGGACACTCTGGGCAAGAACCCGGAAGGCCGCAAGGTCAAAGGCGTGATCCACTGGGTGCCCGCTGAAGGCAGCGTCGAGTGCGAAGTACGCCTGTACGACCGCCTGTTCCGCTCCGCCAATCCGGAGAAGACCGAAGATGGCGGCAGCTTCCTCGACAACATCAACCCGGATTCGCTGCAAGTGCTGACTGGCTGCCGCGCTGAGCCGTCGCTGGGCCAGGCGCAGCCTGAGGACCGCTTCCAGTTCGAGCGCGAAGGCTACTTCTGCGCCGACCTCAAGGACAGCCAGCCGGGTCGTCCGGTGTTCAACCGCACCGTCACCCTGCGTGACTCCTGGGGCAGCTAAGGAACCGCCGTGCTTACCATCTACAACACGCTGAGCAAGACCAAGGAAGCCTTCAAGCCGCTCGATGGCAACAAGGTGCGCATGTACGTGTGCGGCATGACCGTGTACGACTACTGCCACCTTGGCCACGGCCGCAGCATGGTGGCGTTTGACCTGGTGACCCGCTGGCTGCGTAAAAGCGGCTACGACCTGACCTACGTGCGCAACATCACCGACATCGACGACAAGATCATCAACCGCGCCAACGAAAACGGCGAGGCGTTCGACGCCCTGACCGCGCGCATGATCGACGCGATGCACGAGGACGAGCGCCGTCTGAACATCCTCAAGCCGGACCTGGAACCGCGTGCCACCGACCATATCGCCGGCATGCACGCGATGATCCAGACCCTGATCGACAAGGGCTATGCCTACGCACCGGGCAACGGCGACGTGTACTACCGGGTCGGCAAGTTCGTCGGCTACGGCAAGCTGTCGCGCAAGAAGATCGAAGACCTGCGCATTGGTGCGCGCATCGAGGTCGACGAGGCCAAGCAGGACCCACTGGACTTCGTCCTGTGGAAGGGCGTCAAGCCGGGCGAGCCTTACTGGGATTCGCCGTGGGGCCCTGGCCGCCCGGGCTGGCACATCGAGTGCTCGGTGATGTCCACCTGCTGCCTGGGCGAGAGTTTCGACATCCACGGTGGCGGCAGCGACCTGGAGTTCCCGCACCACGAGAACGAGATCGCCCAGAGCGAGGCAGCCACTGGCAAGCAGTACGCCAACAGCTGGATGCACTGCGGCATGATCCGTATCAATGGCGAGAAGATGTCCAAGTCGTTGAACAACTTCTTCACCATCCGCGACGTGCTCGACAAGTACCACCCGGAGGTGGTGCGCTACCTGCTGGTGGCCAGCCACTACCGCAGCGCCATCAACTACTCCGAAGACAGCCTGCGCGATGCCAAGGGCGCCCTGGAACGCTTCTACCATGCACTGCGCGGCCTGCCGCGGGTTGCCGCCAAGGGTGGCGAAGCGTTCGTCGAGCGCTTCAGCGTGGCGATGAACGACGACTTCGGTACTCCGGAAGCGTGCGCCGTGCTGTTCGACCTGGTGCGCGAGATCAACCGCCTGCGTGACAGCGATGTCGACGCAGCGGCTGGCCTGGCCGGTCGCCTGCGTGAGCTGGGTGATGTGCTGGGCGTGCTGCAGCTGGAGGCCGACGACTTCCTGCGTGCAGGGGCGGAAGGCAAGGTCGATGCGGCTGAGGTGGAGGCCTTGATCCAGGCGCGCCTGCAGGCACGTGCGGACAAGAACTGGGCGGAATCCGACCGTATCCGTGACCAGATCACTGCCATGGGCGTGGTGCTGGAAGACAGCAAGGGTGCCACCACCTGGCGCCTGGCTGACTGATCGGTGTCATTGGGGCCGCAAAGCGGCCCCAACTTTATTTGGCCAAACCGGCCAGGGGGCAGTGCAACACCAATTTCGCCCCACCCAGCTCGCTCTCGCCAATCTCCAGCCCGAACCCGTGCAGGTCGACGATCGCCGCAACGATCGACAACCCAAGGCCGAACCCGGAATGGCGGTGGCCTTCGTCGCTACGATAAAACCGCTTCAACACCGCAGTCCGTTCCTCTTCGGGAATCCCCGGCCCGCTGTCTTCGATGGCAATGTGCACACCCAGTTCATCCTGAGTCGCCTTGATGGCAACCCGACCCTCTTCGGGCGTGAACTTGATGGCATTGCCCACCAGATTGGCCAGTGCTTCGAACAGCAACTCGCGATCACCATGCAGCGCCGGCAACTGGGCAGGCTGTTCAAGATTCAGGCGGATGCCGCCATCTTCGGCCAGCGGCAGATAGAAATCGTGCAGTTCCACCAGCAAGTCGTGCGGATCGAGCTGAACGAAACCGGCGCGACGCTGGCGGTCTTCCAGCTCGCTGATACGCAGCAGGCCACGGAAGCGTGCCATCAGCGTGTCGGTCTCGCCGATCGCCTGGTCCAGCGCTTCGGCTTGTGGCGAGTCGTGGGCGCTCTGCTGACGAATACGGTACAGCTGTGCCCGCAGGCGGGTGAGGGGGGTGCGCAGGTCGTGGGCAATGTTGTCGCAAACGCCTTTGACTTCATGCATCAGCCGTTCGATGCGGTCGAGCATGGCGTTGACGATATCGGCGAGCATATCCAGCTCATCGCGGCGCGCCGACAACGGCAAACGGTGGGTGAGGTCGCCGGCGACGATCAGTTCGGCCTGGGCCTGTATCGCACGAATGCGCTTCAGCGGGCGGCGACGCAGCAGGTACCAACCGGCAAACCCCGGAATCAGGGTTAGCGAGATACCCCACAACAAGGCATGCAGAATGATGCGGGTGACCACGAACAACGAGCCATTGTCGCGGAACAGCACCAGCCAGCGGCCATCCTGCACTTGGATCGCCACGGCATCACAGCTGTCACGTGGCATGTGCGGGTCGTCAGCGTCCAGGCAGCGCTTGAGCTCATGCACCTTGCCGTCCAGCCCAAGGTCAGGGGGAATCGCGCGAATGCGCCCGCCCACCGGGTTGAACTGGGCGTCGAACAGGCCGTAGGCATCGAAACTGCGCTCTTCGAACGCCTGGCTGGCGATCAGGGCATCGTCCAGCTGCTTGCCACTCATGTGCGCGAACAGGTGCTGGCGCTGCAGCATGGAGTGGCGGGTGAGCTTGTTCAGGTAGCTGGAGACCTCGAAATACAGCACCCCCATGAGGATGCTGCTCCAAGCCACGAACAGGAAACTGTACAGCGCCAACAGGCGACTGGTCGACGAACTCCAGCCCTTAGACGGGTTCAGCAATGGCATAACCCGAGCCCCGTACCGTACGGATCAGCGGCGACTGGCCGGCGGAGTCGATCTTCTTGCGCAGGCGGCCGATGTGCACGTCGATCAGGTTGGTGCCCGGATCGAAATGGTAGCCCCAGACTTCCTCGAAGATCATCATCCGCGTGATCACCTGGCCGCTGTGGCGCATCAGGTATTCCAGCAGCTTGTACTCGGTGGGCAGCAGGTTGAGGGTGTGTTCGCCGCGGCGGGCCTCGTGGCTGATCAGGTCCAGCTGCAGGTCGGCGACCTGCAGGCGGGTCTGGGTCATGGGTACGCTGTTGCGCCGCAGCAGCACTTCGACCCGCGCCGCCATCTCGTCCGAGGCGAACGGCTTGGTCAGGTAGTCGTCGCCGCCGGCACGCAGGCCGCGCACGCGCTCGTCGACGTCGGACAGGGCGCTGATCATCAGGATTGGCGTCGCGATCTTCAGGTTGCGCAGGGTGGTGACGATCGTCAGGCCATCGACCTCGGGCAGCATGCGGTCTACGGTGATCAGGTCGTAACCGCCGGCAATGGCCTTGGCCAAGCCCTCGCGGCCATTGTCGGCCCAATCCACTTCCAGGCCGTGGCTGGAGAGTTCGGCGACGATTTCCTGGCCGGTGACGGCGTCGTCTTCGATGGTCAGTACGCGTGGCATGCTCGTTCCTGGGCGTCTATTTGGAGATTTGATTGTGCCAAAGAATAGCCAAACAGCGATTTAAGAAAAATTCATCTACGCCGGGTAAAACAAAACGGGGCATGCCAGTGTCTGGCATGCCCCGTCGATCAGCGTGGCGCAGCGGCTCAGGCGACCTTGACGATCCAGCCTGCCGGTGCTTCGACGTCACCGCTCTGGATGCCGGTCAGCTCGTTATAGAGCTTCTGGGTGACCGGGCCGACTTTTTCCAGGTCGTGGAACACGTGCAGCTTGCCGTTGTACTCGATGCCACCGATCGGGGTGATCACCGCGGCGGTGCCGCAGGCGCCGGCTTCGATGAAGCGGTCGAGCTTGTTGATCTCGACGTCACCTTCGATCACGGTCAGGCCCAGGCGCGATTGCGCCAGTTCCATCAGCGACAGGCGGGTGATGCCTGGCAGTACCGAGGCCGATTTCGGGGTGACGAATTCGTTGTTGGCGGTGATACCGAAGAAGTTGGCCGAACCGACTTCCTCGATCTTGGTGTGGGTCAGCGGATCGAGGTAGATGGCGTCGGCGAAGTTGGCCTTCTTGGCTTCAGCGCCTGGTTGCAGGCTCGCGGCGTAGTTGCCACCGACCTTGGCTGCGCCAGTGCCCTGAGGGGCGGCACGGTCGAAGCTGGAAATCTGGAAGTTGTGCGGCTTCATGCCGCCCTTGAAGTACGAGCCAACCGGGATGGCGAAGACCGAGAAAATGAACTCGGGGGCGGTGCGCACGCCGATGTTGTCGCCGGTACCGATCACGAATGGGCGCAGGTACAGGGCGCCTTTGCCGTGTGGTGGGACGAACTTCTCATTGGCCTTGACCACTTGCTTGCACGCTTCGATGAACACATCGGTCGGCACGTGCGGCATCAGTAAACGCGCGCAGCTGCGCTGCATACGGGCGGCGTTCTGGTCTGGGCGGAACAGGTTGATCGAGCCGTCCTTGCAACGGTAGGCCTTGAGGCCTTCGAAGCACTGCTGGCCATAGTGCAGGGCGGTGGAGCCTTCACTGATGTGCAGCACGTTGTCTTCGGTCAGGGTGCCTTTGTCCCACTCACCATTGCGCCACACGGACAGGTAGCGCTTGTCGGTCTTGATGTAGTCGAAACCCAGCTTGTCCCAGTTAATGCTTTCGTTACTCATGACACCCTCGATTGTCTTGCAAGTGCCCGATCGCTCGGGCTGCTGTTATATGCGCACCACGCCACGATAATACAAACCTTGCGGATCGGGAACCGTGGCAGCGGCCTTGCGTCGCGAAAGGCAGCGAAGCCCCCCGGCAGGAGGGCTACGTTGCAGCCCTATTGCGACACAGGGGCGCTCTTGCAAACGAGATGCAGGTAACCGTCAAGTTTGAGGCGCTCGAGAAACACCGCATCATGGGAGCTGACCAGCAAAGCCCCTTGGAACTGATCCAGCATGCGCTCCAGGGCATCCAGCGAAGGCAGATCGAGGTGATTGCCAGGCTCATCGAGCAGCAACAGATCGACCGGTCGTTCGCCATACAGGATTGCTGCCAGTGCGGCCTTGAGCCGTTCGCCACCGCTTAGCAGGCCGCTGGGGAGCTCGATGCGAGCAGCATCCAGGCCCAGTTGGGCCAGGCGAGTGCGCAGGGTGGCCTGGTCCTGCGCCGGATGGGCCGCTGACAGGTGGTCAAGTGCGCTGTGCCGGCTCGGCAAGGCGCTGCAATGCTGGTCGAGCAGCGCCACTTCGCCGTTTTGGTACAGCTCGCCCGCCGTGAGCGGCAGATTGCCGAGCAGCACCTTGAACAAAGTTGACTTGCCGCTGCCATTGGCGCCGGTCAAGGCCATCCGCTGGCCCAGGCACAGGCGCAGGTCAATCGCCTGGGCGCTGCCCCTGGGCAGTCGCGCCCCTTTCAGTCGCAACACTTCCCCTCCCGCATGGCGTCGAGGTGCTGGCGGGTGAACCACGATCGGGCTGTCCTGCTCGACTTGGCGAGCCGCCTTGCACACCTGCGTCTGCAGCCCTTGCAGGGCCGTGCGATGGTCGCGCCGTTGCTTGCCGGCGGTGGCCTGGCTGCGCTCCTGTTGGCGGTCGACGAGAATTTTCGCCTGGTTGGCATGCTTGGCCTGGCGGCTGGCGCGTGCCTGGTGGCGTTCCAAGCGGTCGCGTTGGCGCTGCATTTCACGGGCTTGGTGCTGGCGTTCCTGTTTGGCGCGGTCGAGTGCCTGCAAGGCCTGCTCACGCTGCTCAGCCTTGTGCCGTTCATAAAAGTCGTAATCGCCGCCGAACGATTGCAGGCCCAGGCCAGACAGTTCGACGATGCGCGTCATGTGCCTGAGCAGCTCGCGGTCATGGCTGATGACCAGCAATCCTTTGTCCCAGGCCTGAAGCATGCGCAGCAGTTCGGCGCGGCCCTCGCGGTCCAGGTGGTTGCTGGGTTCATCAAGGATCAGGTAGTCGGCCTCGCTGAGCCATGCACCCAGCAGGGCGACCCGCATGGCCTGGCCGCCACTGAGGCGGGTGATCGGGTGCTGGTGGTCGAGGTGCCCCAAGCCCAGCTGTTGCAGGTGCTGGTGCAGCTGCTCGCGAATGTTCCAGCGCTCGCCCACGGCCTCGAAATCGTCCGGGTCGACTCCGCCTTGCTCTATGCGCTCCAGCGCGGCGATCACGCCGGCAACCTGGGCCAGGTCGGCCAGCCGCGGGCTGTGTTCGATCACCCGCTGGTCGAGGTAATGGACCCGCCCATGGCGCAGGCAGCGGCCACTGCTGGGCTCGCGCCGGCCGGCCAGTATCTGCCCGAGCAGGCTCTTGCCCACGCCGTTACGCCCGACCAGGCCGGTACAGCGTTGGTCGAGCGACAGGTTGAGGTCGGTAAACAAGGGCCTGCCATCAGGCAAGGCCAGGCAGACGCTGTCCAGCGTCAAAATCGACGTATTCGTCATGCACAACTCCACATATGCCGCGACATCTCCGGGGGCCGGAGGCTGAAGACTGGCCGTCGAAAGGACGGCGGCATCAATGGCGCATTGGACGAATACCTCTTGGAAGTGGATGTGAAAGCCTAACCGAGCGGCGAGGGCGGGTAAAGGCCCGGCAGGCCACTGCTCAACGCAAGCGCCTGCTCCAGTCACCTGCATGGCTGCGCGAGCAGGCTTCTTCACTGTCGAATCGTACATGCCAGGCAACGTGGTCCAGTTTCATACCGGCTTCATCGAGTGCCTGGGCCGTCAACGCCAGCATGCGCGCCTTGGCCTCACCTGCCAGCGCCGCTGCTTTATCGGCTTCTCGCTCGAACACCCAGGTAATGCGCAGGCTGGCCGGGTAGTCATCCGGGTCCAGCTGATGGGTCAGCCAGGTGAAGCCGACGATCTCGCCTTTTGCGGTTTCGCAGGCTTCGGTCAGGCAGCTGACCAGCTCGCGCTCCAGTCGCGCCAGCTCGCGCTTGCTCATGGCTTTCACTGGGCATCCTCATCATCGATCTGCTGGCAGAAGCGCAACAGATTGCCGAACGGGTCGCGGATCTGCATCTGCAGGCCCCAATCGACGCGTTCGGCCTGGGGCCGGGCATAGCCGTACTGCTTGTCCAGCAGTTCGCGCTCCAGTGCCAGCAGGTCTTCGGTGCGGGCGAACACGGTCGAGCCTGGGCAGGCATCGCCGTGGTGCTCACTAAGATGCAGGATCAGGCCGTCGCGGTGAATCTGCGCGTACAGCGGCAGGTCCGGACTGAAGCGGTGTTCCCAGTCGAGTTTGAAGCCCATGAAGTCGAGGTAGAACTCCTTGGCCTTGTCGACCGAAAAGATGCGCAGGATCGGGATGGCGGGGGCGAGTGACATGGCGACTCCTTGGCCGAAGGCAAACGAAGACTTTAGCGCAGCACCGAAACAGGGCCAAGTGCCGCCCCTGCAATGTGCGTTGCAACCCCGTATGCCCCATGCCAGAGCCATCGCCATGAAGGTTTCATCTTCATTCACCTGCGTAGTTGGCCCGCAACCTGCTATATCCAGCCAGCGAAATTTGATCGAGTGGTCAGCCTGCTATCGCCCACAGGTGATGCACATGACCCTCTAAACGGCCGTCAGGCCACAGATATCAAGGGGCCGCAGGATGTCGCTCGCGGAGCAGATCGAACCCACGGAACAGGACGCAGGCTGGAGTGCGCACCTGCAATTGCGCTTCGTCGAGCGTAATGGCGTGACCCGCCTTGGTGCGCGTCGTCACTTTGGCCCGCTTTTGGTGCAGCGTCCGTTCTACCCGGAGGGTGCTCCGTGCCACGTTTATGTGCTACACCCGCCCGGCGGCATCGTTGCCGGTGACCGGCTGGAACTGGACATCCACCTCGAACCCGGCAGCCATGCGTTACTGACCATGCCCGGGGCCAGCAAGTTCTACCGCAGCATCGGCCCCACCGCGCGGCTGGCCCAGCGCTTTCACCTGCAGGCTGGCAGCACGCTGGAATGGCTGCCTCAGGACAGCATCTTTTTCAACGGCGCCCGCGCCAGCCTCGACAGCCGCTTCACGCTGGAGCCGGGTGCGAAGTTGCTGGCCTGGGAAACCTTGTGTCTGGGCCGGCCGGTGATGAACGAGCGTTTCGAGCAAGGCGCCCTGGATAGCCGCCTACGTATCGACCTGCCGGGCGATCCCGGTTTGCACGAGCGGCTGCGCATTTCAGGTGGGCAACTGGCCAAGGTCGGCGGCCACCCGCTGGTCGCCACCTTCTGCGCAGCGCCGGCGACCCCGGCTGTGCTGGAGCAGGTGCGCGCGCTACTCGATGAACTCGACACACCCGCAGGCGCGACCTTGCTCGGCTCGCTGCTGGTGATCCGCCTGCTCGACCACGACAACCAACACCTGCAACACACCCTGCAGCGCCTCTGGCATGCCCTTCGCCCGGCCGTTCTCGGCCTGGCTGCATGCCCGCCGCGCATCTGGGCCACTTGAGAGAGAGCCATGGAGCTGACCCCGAGAGAGAAAGACAAACTGCTGCTGTTCACCGCCGCGCTGCTGGCCGAACGGCGCCTGGCCCGTGGCCTGAAGCTCAACTACCCGGAGGCGGTCGCGCTGATCAGCGCCGCAGTGCTCGAAGGTGCCCGCGATGGCCGCACGGTGGCCGAGCTGATGAGCCTGGGCCGCGAAGTGATCGGCCGCGAGCAAGTCATGGAAGGCGTCGCCGAGATGCTGCATGACGTGCAGGTCGAGGCGACCTTCCCCGACGGCACCAAGCTGGTGACCGTGCACGACCCTATCGTCTGACCTGGAGCAGGAGCCCAGCATGATCCCAGGTGAAATTCAGGTCGCCGCCGGCGACATCGAACTCAACGTCGGCCGTGACACGGTCAGCGTCAGCGTGGCCAACCATGGTGACCGGCCGGTGCAGGTCGGTTCGCACTACCACTTCTACGAGGTCAACGCTGCGCTGGTGTTCGAGCGTGAGCCAACCCGTGGCTTTCGCCTCGATATCCCAGCCGGTACTGCTGTGCGCTTCGAGCCTGGCCAGTCGCGCACCGTGCAGCTGGTGGCCTATGCCGGCAAGCGTGAAGTGTACGGCTTCCAGGGCAAGGTGAATGGCCCGCTGGAGGGCAGGGCATGAGCCGGATTTCTCGTCGGGCCTACGCCGACATGTTCGGCCCCACCGTCGGCGACCGCGTGCGCCTGGCTGACACTGCGCTATGGGTGGAGGTGGAGAAGGACTTCACAATCTACGGTGAAGAGGTCAAGTTCGGTGGCGGCAAGGTTATTCGCGACGGCATGGGCCAAGGGCAGATGCTCGCGGCCGAGGCCATGGACCTGGTGCTGACCAATGCCCTGATCATCGACCACTGGGGCATCGTCAAGGCCGATATCGGCGTCAAGCACGGGCGCATTGCCGTCATCGGCAAGGCCGGTAACCCCGATGTGCAACCGGGCGTGAACGTGCCGGTCGGCCCGGGCACCGAAGTGATCGCCGCCGAGGGCAAGATCGTCACCGCTGGCGGTATCGATTCGCACATCCACTTCATCTGCCCGCAGCAGGTGGAAGAAGCGCTGACCAGCGGTGTCACCACCTTCATTGGCGGCGGCACCGGCCCGGCCACCGGCACCAATGCCACCACCTGCACCCCGGGGCCCTGGTACCTGGCGCGCATGCTCCAGGCTGCCGACTGCCTGCCGATCAACATCGGCCTGCTGGGCAAGGGCAACGCCTCGCGCCCCGAAGCGCTGCGCGAGCAGATCGCCGCAGGCGCGGTGGGCCTCAAGCTGCACGAGGACTGGGGCTCGACCCCGGCTGCCATCGACTGCTGTCTGGGCGTGGCCGAAGAAATGGATATCCAGGTGGCGATCCACACCGACACCTTGAACGAGTCGGGCTGCATCGAAGACACCCTGGCCGCCATCGGCGACCGCACCATTCACACCTTCCATACCGAAGGTGCCGGCGGCGGCCACGCGCCAGATATCATCCGTGCGGCGGGGCAGGCCAATGTGCTGCCGTCCTCGACCAACCCGACCCTGCCTTACACGGTCAACACCGTCGATGAGCACCTGGACATGCTCATGGTCTGCCACCACCTAGACCCGAGCATTGCCGAGGACGTGGCCTTTGCCGAGTCGCGCATCCGCCGCGAGACCATCGCCGCCGAAGACATCCTCCACGACATGGGCGCCTTCGCCATGACCTCGTCCGATTCCCAGGCCATGGGCCGAGTCGGCGAAGTGGTGCTGCGCACCTGGCAGGTCGCCCACCAGATGAAGCTGCGCCGTGGTCCGCTGACGCCGGACACGAGCTACAGCGATAACTTCCGGGTCAAGCGCTACATCGCCAAGTACACGATCAACCCGGCGCTGACCCACGGCATCGCCCATGAAGTCGGTTCGGTCGAGGCCGGCAAGCTGGCCGACCTGGTGCTGTGGTCGCCGGCGTTCTTCGCGGTCAAGCCGGCCCTGGTGATCAAGGGCGGGATGATCGCCACTGCGCCGATGGGCGACATCAACGGTTCGATCCCGACCCCGCAGCCGGTGCACTACCGGCCCATGTTCGGCGCCATGGGGGCTGCCCGCCACGCCACGCGCATGACCTTCCTGCCCCAGGCCGCAATGGACCGCGGCCTGCATCAGGAGTTGGGCCTGCAGAGCCTGATCGGTGTCGCCCACGGCTGCCGTCGGGTGCGCAAGGCCGACATGGTTCACAACACCTTGCAGCCCGTGATCGAAGTCGATTCGCAGACCTACCAGGTACGCGCCGACGGCGAGTTGCTGGTCTGCGAGCCCGCCAGCGAGCTGCCGCTGGCCCAGCGCTATTTCCTGTTCTGAAGGAGTGAAGATGATTGTCCTGACCCGCCGGATCGAGGCATCCGAGACCGTCACCGGTACCGTGACCCTGGACGTCGACAGCCGTATCAAAAGCCGCCTGCGCGTGACCCTGGACGATGGCCGCGAAGCCGGGCTGATGCTCGAACGTGGCCACCTGCTGCGCGGCGGCGAACTGCTCGCCGATGCCTCGGCAGGCCAGGTGATTCGCGTGCTGGCTGCAGCTGAAGCGGTATCGACCGTGCGTTGTGCCGACCCGCACTTGCTGGCCCGCGCCGCCTATCACCTGGGCAACCGCCACGTCCCCCTGCAAATCGATCCGGGCTTGCTGCGCTATCAGCATGACCATGTCCTCGACGACATGCTGCGCGGCCTGGGCCTGACGGTGGAAGCCGAGCAAGCACCGTTCGAGCCGGAAGCCGGTGCCTACCAGAGCGCGCCACACAGCCACAGCCATGGCCACGACCATCCGTTCGTGCGCCTGCCAGCCCATTCCTGAACCCTTCATCAAAGGAGCCCACCATGAAAAAGATTTTCGCCGTTGCCCTGCTGATGGTCGCACTGCCGGCCTTTGCCCACCCTGGTCACGACGGCAATCCGTTGCAGGATGGCCTGCTGCACCCGCTGACCGGCCTCGACCACCTGCTGATGCTGCTGGGTACCGGTGTGCTGGCCGCACTGACCCGACGCAACCTGACCCTGCCGCTGGCCACCCTGGCCTCGATGTTCGCCGGCGCCGTGTGCGGCCACCTGTTCGGCGATGTGCTGGGCATGGAAACCCTGATCGCCGTGTCCGTGCTGGTGGCGGCCACTGCGGTGCTGCTGCCAAGCCGTCAGCTGCTGTTGGCCGCGGCCATGCCGGTGTTCGCACTGTTCCATGGCTGGGCCCACGGTGTGGAAGCCACGCCGAGCGCCTTCTGGATGTTCAGCGCTGGCTTCGTCACCGTCAGTGGCCTGCTGCTGGCCGTCGGCTTTGGCGTTGGCTGCCTGCTGCGCCGCCACAGCGGCCTGCAGAAGGCCTTCGGTGGCGGCATGCTGGCCGGCGCCGCACTGGTACTGGCCGGTTGATGAACAGCGACCTGGCACTGCTGCGCCTGCTGCAGCTGGCCAGCCCCGGCCTGCCGGTGGGTGGTTTCACTTACTCGCAAGGTTTGGAGTGGGCCGTCGAGGCGGGTTGGGTGCAGGGTACTGCCGGCTTCAGCGCCTGGCAGCGCGAGCAGATGCACGACACCCTGGCCTGCCTGGACTGGCCGGTGCTGGCGCGCCTGTACCGCGCCTGCGAGGCGGGCGACGCACAAGCGTTCAGCCACTGGAGCCACTTTCTGCTGGCCAACCGCGAAACCGCCGAGCTGCGCCTGGAAGAACAGCAGCGCGGCTCGGCCCTGGCGCGCCTGCTCGATGGCTGGCAGCTGGGCCAGGACCCGGCCTGGCGCACCAGCCTCGAACTCAGCCAGCTCGGCGGCATGGCCTGGCTCGCCGCGCACTGGCACATCCCGCTGCGTCAACTCGCTCTCGGCCATGCCTTCGCCTGGCTTGAGGGTGCGGTGATGGCGGGGGTCAAGCTGGTGCCGTTCGGCCAACAGGCGGCGCAGACCCTGCTGCGCGACCTTGGCGCCGAACTGCCCGGCGTGCTGGACCAGGCACTGGCATTGGCCGACGACCAGCTCGGCGGTGGCCTGCCGCTGCTGGCAATTGCTTCTTCGCGTCACGAAACCCAATACACCCGTTTGTTCCGTTCCTGAGGACTGCCTCCATGCAAAGCTATCAGCAACCCCTGCGCGTCGGTGTCGGCGGCCCGGTCGGCTCTGGCAAGACCGCACTGCTCGAATGCCTGTGCAAGGCCATGCGCGATCACTACCAGATCGCCGTGGTAACCAATGACATCTACACCAAGGAAGACCAGCGCATCCTGACCGAAGCCGGTGCGCTGGAGCCAGAGCGTATCGTCGGTGTCGAAACCGGTGGCTGCCCGCACACCGCCATCCGCGAGGATGCCTCGATGAACCTGGCCGCCGTCGAAGCGCTGGCGCGCAAGTTTGGCAACCTTGAAGTGATCTTTGTCGAAAGCGGTGGCGACAACCTCAGCGCTACCTTCAGCCCGGAGCTGGCCGACCTGACCATCTACGTCATCGACGTGGCCGAGGGCGAGAAGATCCCACGCAAGGGTGGGCCCGGCATCACCAAGTCGGACTTCCTGGTGATCAACAAGACCGACCTGGCGCCATACGTCGGCGCCTCGCTGGAGGTCATGGAGCGTGATACCCAGCGCATGCGCCCGCAGCGGCCCTGGACCTTCAGCAACCTGAAGAAGGGCGAAGGCTTGCAGGCGGTGATCGACTTCATCGTGGAGCGGGGGATGCTGGGGGTGAGGGGCTGAAGTCCAGCATCTCGACGCGGTTGCGGCCATTCTGCTTGGCCTTGTACAGCATCTCGTCTGCCTGCTTGAGCACGGTCTCGGCCAGCTCGGTGTCGGGCTGGCGGCAGGCCACGCCGACCGACAGGGTGAGGGTGCCGCAGTGGGGCGTGTCAGCCTGCTCGACCGCCTCACGGATGCGCTCGGCAATACGCCGGGCATCGGCCAGGGTGGTGTCCGGCAGCAGCATGGTGAACTCCTCGCCGCCGACCCGGCAGGGCAGGTCATGCAGGCGGGAGTTCTGCTGCAGCACTTCAGCCAGGTGCTTTAGCACGTCATCGCCTGCGTCATGCCCGTAGGTGTCGTTGACCCGTTTGAAGAAGTCGATGTCCAGGGCCAGCACGGCGAATGCCTGCTGGCTTTCCATCAAGGCGGCCAGTGCCAATTGCAGCGCCCGCCGATTTGCCAGGCCGGTGAGCGCATCGCTCTGGGCTTCCTGGCGCAGCTTGCCGAATTTCTCCTGCATCAGGCGCTCGGCGGTGAGCAGGGCGCGGCGAATGGCGGCGGCCTCCACGTACCAGGCGGCGATGGCGCGCAGTTCATCGGCGGTCTCATTGGCTGAAAGGTGCGTGGCGCCGTATGCCAGCTGGCGCAGTGGCTTGATCAGCCGGTAGGTCGTCCACAGCATCAGCGCAAAGCCGATCAGGCTGGCCGGCAGAATGTACAGCAGCACCTTGCGCATTAGCTCATGCAAGGGGGCCAGGGCCAGCGCGCGCGGTTGCTGGGCGACCACGGCCCAGTGCGCGCCAGGTACCGGGGCGAAACCGGCGAGCATGGGGATGCCGATGTAGTTGGGCGTATCCAGGTTACCGGTTTCGCCGCGCAGCGCCGCCTCGATGGTCGGGCTGCCGGTGGCCAGGGCGCCGATGCGTTCATGGTTGGGGTGGTAGAGCAGGCGTTCGTTGGCGTCGGCAACAAAGGCAAAGGTGCCGTCATGTTGGTAGTGCTGGCCGATCACCGTATGCAGTTCGCTTTCTTTCTTGAGAAACACCGAGCCACCGACGATGCCCAGGTAGCGGCCGTCCTTGGCGAAGATCGGCTCGGAGATGAACACCACCAGGTCGCCACCCCGTGAGGTATAGGCAGGGCTGACCTGGGGCCTGCGGGCATCGACGGCCTGCTGGATCTCCGACGCACGCTGGCGGTGGCTGGCGATCTGGCGAATGTCCGGGTACGCCACCAGCACTTGCCCTTGGGCATTGACGATGACGATCGAATTGAAGTCCTCGTCCTGGGTTTGCAGGCGCCTGGCTTCGGCTTGCAGTAACGCCGGGTCATCCAGACCGGCGGCAAGCTGCCAGGCGCTGTAGGTCAGGTGGTTGCGGGCCGAGCGCAGGAACTCGGTGATGCTCGAGGCCACCTTGCTGGCGTAGGCCTGGTTGGCTTGCAGGGAGAACTGCACCAGGGTGGCCAGTTGCACCCGGTAGGCGACATACAAGGTGTTGCACAAGGTGGCCAGGCAAGCCAGCACGACGATGCCGACTACCAGGGTTCGCAGGTCGAGCATGGGTAAGCGCTTGGGCATGGCGGGCCTGTCCGGCAAGGGCGACGGGCTCAAGTATGGCCGGTTTTTGCCCGGCTGCTGCCCACGTGCCATTGTGCTGCAAGTGGCACGTCGGCGACGGATCACTCATGGCAGCAATGGGGTTTGCCGGGCTGGCCCTCGTAGCGATCGTGGTGCCGTACCCAATCCATGGTCCCGGCTTCGTTGCGCCCCAGTGGCGCGATATCGAGGAAGTTGTAGGTGTTGACCAGGATGTCCAGGCCACGGGCGTAGGTGGAGTAGGTATGGTAGAGCGTGCCATCCGGGTCTTTGTAGAAGGCACTCAGGCCCGGTAGTTCGGCCTCGTTGCCGGTGTACGGCTCGTAGTTGTACTGGCGTTGGCCCTCGGTGCCGACGCTGACGCCGAAGTCCTCGTTGAATCCGCTGCCATTCGATGAATACCAGGGGAACCGCCAGCCCATGCGCTGGCGGAAAGCCTGGAATTCAGCGCAGGGCGCGCGCGACACGGCGACCAGCGAGACGTCGTGATGGGCCAGGTGCAGGTTGGCGCCATCGAAATGATCGGCAAGGAACGAGCAGCCTGGGCAGCCTTCGCTCCAGCCCTCGGCAAACATGAAGTGATAGACCAGCAGCTGGCTGCGCCCGGCAAACAGGTCGGCCAGGCTCAGTTCGCCGTCCGGGCCTTGGAAACGGTAGGGCTGCTCGACCTTGACCAAGGGCAGGGCACGACGGGCAACGGCCAGTTCATCGCGCTGGTGGGTGAAGGCTTTTTCGTGCAGCCACAGCTGACGGCGGGCGGCCAGCCATTGCTCGCGCGAGGCGATCGGGTGTTTAGGATCGGGGGTGCTCATTGGGGCTGACTCCGTGAGGGGATTCAGTGAGTGGTCGATTCGAAGAGGGGTGGATCGACAGGCTTGGAGCAGGGCCGACGAGTGGTCTGCGGGTGTAGGGCGGGAGGGTTGTGGCGCCTGCGAGATCGAGCGCCGCCCGCGCGGCGCATCGCGAGCTACGCTCGCTCCTACGCTTGTTTCGGGCCAGTAACGCTTGTGGTAGCGGCGCGCGACCGCCTTGTTGCTACGACGCGATATCGCGTCATGCGCCCAAGCGTTCGCGCGCAAATCGCGCAGGAATAATTGGCCCGAAACAAGCGTAGGAGCGAGCGTAGCTCGCGATGCGCCGCGCGGGCGGCGCTCGGTTGCCGCCTTGATCAAAAAATCACGGCGAACACATTGCTGCCTCAGCCGTGCATGGTCTCGATCAACTCCCACAGCTGTGGATCATTGAAATCCTTCACCACCAGTTTCGCCCCGGCCGCCAGCAGCCGTTCCGGTGTCTGAGTAGTGGCAACGCCCACGGTAAAGATCCCGGCCCCGCTCGCCGCAGTCACCCCCGGCAACGAATCCTCGAAGGCCAGCGCCTCGCCCGCAACAGCTTCCAGGCGCTGCAAGCCGGTCAGATAGGGCAGCGGATCAGGCTTCGCCCGCTCCAGCTCTTCGGCCACCAGCACATGTTCGAAGCGCTCGCCAAGCCCCATGGCCGTGAGCATGTGCTCTGCATTCAGCCGCGGCGCATTGGTCACCACGCACATGCCGATGTCCCAGGCTCGCGCATGGTCCATCAGGCGCAGCAGGCCAGGCATGGGTTGCAGCACAGGTGACAGTACACGGAAAAGCGCTTCCTTGCGGTCGGCCAGCGCTTGGCGCTCGATTGTGTCGGCAAGCGGAAACAATTCGGCAAACAGTTCGCCATTGGCCCGGCCGCTGATCTGGGCATCGAATTTTTCCTGTGTCAGCTCGCGGCCGTCATGGTCATGCAGCAGTTGACGGAAGGCCTGCAAGTGCAGGGTGTCGGTGTCGGTCAAGGTTCCATCGAGATCGAACAGCAGGGCAGTCAGCATCAGGTATCCAGGTATTCAAAAAAACAAAAGCCCGGGGATGATAACCAAACCTGACGACAAAGGGGGCTGTTCAGCGTACGCCGAAAAGAGTACAAATGTACTCCATGGACAAACTCACCCCAAAACGCCGTGCAATCCTCGGCTACATTCGCGAGCGCATTGCCGACCACGGTCAGCCGCCAAGCCTGGCCGATATCGCCAGCCGCTTTGGCTTCGCCTCGCGCAGCGTCGCGCGCAAGCACATCACCGCGTTGTGCCAGGCCGGCTACATCGACGTCACGCCCAATCAGGCGCGGGGCATTCGCCTGGCCGAGCCCCTGCGCCGGCCGGAAATCCTTGAAATTCCCGTGCTGGGGCAGGTGGCCGCCGGTGCGCCGATCGGCCCGGACCTGGGCATTCACGAGCAATTGCTGCTCGACCCCAGCCTGTTCCGTCGCACACCGGACTACCTGCTCAAGGTGCGCGGTGATTCGATGATCGACGATGGCATCTTCGACGGTGACCTAGTCGGCATCCGCCAGCAGGGCGAGGCAGGTGATGGCCAGATCGTGGTCGCGCGCCTGGACGGCGAAGTCACCATCAAGCGCCTGCAGCGCCAGCCCGGCGGTTACCGGTTGTTGCCGCGCAACCCGGCGTATGCGCCGATCGACGTGGGGCCTGAGCGCGAGTTCTTCATCGAAGGCGTGTTCTGTGGCCTGTTGAGGCGCGACTGATGGGCGCGGTGGTCGACCTCGATCGGCTGCTCGACCAGCGTCAGGTCTGGCGTGGACGACAGGGCCAGGTGCGCCCGGCCGGGTTGCAGCCCACTGGCCATGCCATGCTCGACCAGCGCCTGCCGGATGGCGGCTGGCCGGCCGCAGCTCTCAGCGAGTTGCTGTTGGCCAGCCCCGGCTGTGGCGAGTTGCAACTGCTCTGGCCATCCCTGTCACGCCTGACCGTTGAAGGCGGGCGGGTGGTGCTGGTGGCGCCGCCGTTCATTCCCTATGCACCGGCCTGGCAGGCCGCTGGCGTGGACCTGCGCTGGCTGGTGCAGGTCGATGCCGGGCAGGCCGATGCCCTGTGGGCGGCTGAACAGTGCTTGCGTTCCGGCAGCTGCGCAGCGGTGCTGTGCTGGCCGGAGCGTGCCGATGACCGCGCCCTGCGTCGCCTGCAAGTGGCCGCCGAGACAGGGCAGGCACTGGCCTTCGCCTGTCGGCCGCAACAGGCTGCACACAACCCGTCGCCCGCTGCGCTGCGTATTGCCGTGGATACACGCCCGGCGCAATGGCGCGTCCTCAAGTGCCGTGGCGGCATGCCACCGGCCATGCCAATCGCCTGCCCAGGGCGGGGCTGATGCATCATGCTTTGGGCCTGCATTCTCCTGCCCCAGCTGGCGCTGGACTCGATCCTGCGCGAGCGTGACGACGCCGATGCGCCACTGGTGCTGATCGGCGGCCCCGTTCAGCGCCGCTTGCTGCAAGCCGTCAATCCCGCCGCGGCGGCGCTTGGCCTGCGGGCGGGGCAGACACTGACGGCCGCGCGGGCCCTGGCCGACGGGTTCCACTGTGTCGAGGCCGACCCGGCCCGCATCGAGCAGTTGCAGCAGTTGCTGGCGGCCTGGGCCTACCGCTTCAGTGCCCAGGTGAGCCTTCAATACCCACGCGCCCTGTTGCTTGAAGTCGGCTCCAGCCTTCAGCTGTTCGGCCCCTGGCCGCTGTTCGAGGCCCGCCTGCGCGAGGAGCTGGCTGCACTGGGCTTGCGCCAGCGCATCGTGCTCGCGACCAACCCGGTGGCGGCCCGCATGCTTGCCAACGGCCATGATGGCCTGGCACTGACCTGTGCCGACCAGACTCGTGCGGCGCTGGCGCGCATGCCGATCGCGCGGGTCGGGTTGCCAGCGGAAGCTGCCGAAGCCTTTTCCCGCATGGGTCTGCATCAGTTGGGCCAGGTGCTGACCCTACCGCGAGATGCGCTGGCCAGGCGTTTTTCCGCCCAGGTTCAATTGCACCTGGACCAGTTGCTCGGGCTGCGCTCAATGGGGCTCAACTTCTATCAGCCGCCGGACCGCTTCGAAACGCGCCTGGAACTCAACTTCGACGTCGAATCGCACCAGGCCTTGCTGTTCCCGTTGCGGCGCATGCTCAATGACCTGGCGGCCTTCCTCGCCGGACGCGACTGCGGCGTGCAGCGTTTTTGCCTGTACCTGGAGCACGTCGAAGGGCCGGACACTCAATTGCAGGTAGGCCTGCTGGCCGCCGAGCGGGACGCCGCCATGCTGTTCGAGCTGGCCCGTGGGCGCCTGGAGCCGCTGCGCATCCCGGCACCGGTGCGTAACCTGCGGCTGGTCGCCGATGACCTGCCGCCCTTCGTGCCCCAGCACCAGGCACTGTTCGACCCTCGCGCCAAACAGGCCCAGCCTTGGGAGCAACTGCGCGAACGGCTGCGCGCGCGCCTGGGTGATGAAGCCGTCAAAGGGCTGCGCGCCGAGGCCGACCATCGCCCGGAGTGCGCCTGGCAGCCAGCGGAGCAGGGCGCCCAGGGCAGCCTGCCAGCCTTGCCCGGTAGTCGCCCAGGCTGGTTGTTGCCCACACCGCAGGCCCTGGAAGCGACTGATCACATACTGCTCGGGCATGCCGAGCGCATCGAGTCTGGCTGGTGGGACGGTGGCGACGTGCGCCGGGACTACTACTGCATCGAAACCCGCGATGGCCTGCGTGGCTGGGCCTATCAGGACCTGGCCCAACCCGGCCCGCTGTGGCTGCAGGGTTGGTTCGCATGAACGCGCCAGGCTATGCGCCGGGCTATGCCGAGCTCCATTGCCTGTCCAATTTCAGCTTCCAGCGCGGTGCATCGAGCGCCGAAGAGCTGTTCCGCCGCGCCCGCGAGCAGGGCTACCAGGCCCTGGCGATCACTGACGAGTGCACCCTGGCCGGTATCGTGCGCGCCTGGCAGGCCGCCAAGGCGCAACAGTTGCGCCTGATCGTCGGCAGCGAAGTGCGCCTGCAGGATGGACCCAAACTGGTTTTGCTGGTGCAGAACCTCACGGGCTACCAGAACCTCTGCGCCTTGATTACCCGTGGCCGTCGGCGGGCCGGGAAGGTTGACTACCAGTTGTTCGCTGACGACCTGCAGCAATATCATGAGGGTTTGCTGGCGCTCTGGATTGCCGAAGATTGCGATGACCAGGCGACCGGCCGCTGGCTGCGCGGCCTGTTCGCCGAGCGATTGTGGCTGGGTGTGCACCTGCACCGCGGCAGTGATGATGACCGGCGCCTGTCCCGCATGCGCGAATTGGCGGCGCAGTTGGGCATCCGTGCCGTGGCCTGTGGTGACGTGCACATGCATGTCCGCGGCCGGCGCGCCCTGCAGGACTGCATCACCGCCATCCGCCAGCACTGCAACGTGGCCGAAGCAGGGCGCCATCTGTTCGCCAATGGCGAGCGCCACCTGCGTGCGCTGGAGCAACTGGCCGAGCTGTACCCGGCAGACCTGCTGGCCGAGAGCCTGGTCATCGCCGAGCGTTGCCAGTTCGACCTGAGTGAACTGCGCTACCAGTACCCACGCGAGCTCGTGCCCGAGGGCCATACACCTGCCAGCTGGCTACGCGCATTGTGCGAGCGGGGCTTGCCTCTGCGCTGGCCGTCAGGGCCGAGCAGCAAGGTACGAGCGGTGCTGGACAAGGAACTGGCGTTGATCGAGGAGCTGGGCTACGAGAGCTATTTCCTCACCGTGCATGACATCGTCGCCTTTGCCCGCAGCCAGCACATTCTTTGCCAGGGCCGTGGTTCGGCAGCCAACTCGGTGGTGTGTTTCGTGCTGGGCATCACCGAGCTCGACCCGATGGCGCATCGCCTGTTGTTCGAGCGCTTCCTGTCCCGTGAGCGCAACGAGCCGCCCGATATCGACGTGGACTTCGAGCATGACCGGCGCGAAGAGGTGATCCAGTATGTGTTCCGCCGTTACGGCCGGCACCGCGCCGCACTGACTGCCGTGGTCAATACCTATCACGCTGCCGGCGCTGTTCGTGATGTGGCCCGGGTGCTGGGCTTGCCTGCCGATCAGGTGGATGCCCTGGCCAAGTGCTGCGGCCGCTGGAGCGACCGTATCCCGGACGATCAGCGGCTGGCAGAGGCCGGCTTCGAACCCGGCAGTCCGTCGCTGCGGCGCATCCTGGTCCTGGCCGGTGAACTGATCGGTTTCCCCCGTCACCTGTCCCAGCACCCGGGTGGCTTCGTCATTTCCGAACAGCCGCTGGACCACCTGGTGCCGGTGGAAAACGCCGCCATGGCCGAGCGCACGGTGATCCAGTGGGACAAGGACGACCTCGACATGGTCGGCCTGCTCAAGGTCGATGTGCTGGCCCTGGGCATGCTCAGCGCCTTGCGCCGTTGCTTCGACCTGCTGCAGCGCCACCGTGGTCGGCAGTTGACCCTGGCGACTATCCCCAGTGAAGACCCTGCGACTTACGCCATGATCAGCCGCGCCGAGACCATGGGCGTGTTCCAGATCGAGTCGCGGGCACAGATGGCCATGCTGCCGCGGCTCAGGCCCACCACTTTCTACGACCTGGTGATCGAGGTCGCCATCGTGCGCCCCGGGCCGATCCAGGGCGACATGGTTCACCCGTACCTGCGTCGGCGCCTCAAGCAGGAACCGGTGACCTACCCCTCGGAAAAACTCAAGGAGGTCTTCGAGCGCACCCTGGGCGTGCCGCTGTTCCAGGAGCAGGTGATGGAACTGGCCATGGTCGCCGCCGACTACAGCCCCGGCGAGGCTGACCAGTTGCGCCGCAGCATGGCAGCCTGGAAGCGCCATGGCGGGCTGGAACCCCATCGCCAGCGGCTGGTCGAGGGCATGCTGCGCAACGGTTACGACCTGGCGTTCGCCGAGCGTATTTTCGAGCAGATCAAAGGCTTTGGCAGTTACGGCTTCCCTGAGTCGCACGCGGCCAGCTTCGCCTTGCTGTGCTATGCCAGCAGCTGGCTCAAGTGCCATGAGCCGGCGATCTTCACCTGCGCGCTGGTCAACAGCTGGCCGATGGGGTTCTACAGCCCGGACCAACTGCTGCAGGAGGCGCGGCGGCAAAGGATCGAGGTACGCCCGGTGGACGTGTTCCACAGCGAATGGGACTGCACGCTGGAACCCGATCGCCACGGTGTCTTGGCTATCCGCCTTGGGCTGCGACAGATCCGGGGTTTCAGCGAGGTGGATGCCCGCCGGTTGGAGCAGGCGAGGGCGCAGCGCCCTTGGCGGGATGTCGAAGACCTGTGCCTGCGCGCCGGGCTCGATAGCCGCGCCCGCGCCCGGCTGGCCGATGCGGGGGCACTGCGAGCCTTGGCCGGTGACCGCCACCAGGCACGCTGGCAGGTGGCGGCGGTGCAGGCGCAATTGCCGCTGTTTGCCGAGGTGCAGGCAGTGCCGGAAGCGCCAGTGGCGTTGCCCGTGCCAACGGTTGGCGAGGACCTGGTTGCCGATTACGACACTTTGGGGACGACGTTGGGCCCGCATCCACTCAGGCTGTTGCGTTCACGGTTGCGGGCTTTGGGCTGTCGCAGTTCTGGCGAACTGGCTGGGGTCGAGCATGGCGATGCGATTGCCGTGGCCGGGCTGGTGGTGGGGCGACAGCGGCCGCAGACCGCCAGCGGGGTGACCTTCGTTACGCTGGAGGATGAGTTCGGCATGGTCAACGTGGTGGTCTGGCGCGACTTGGCCGAGCGGCAGCGGAGGGCGCTGGTGGGGTCGCAGCTACTCAAGGTGAGCGGGCGGCTGGAGCAGGAGAACGGGGTGCGGCATCTGATCGCCCGGCGGCTGGAGGACATCAGCCCCTTGCTACAGGGGCTGGATGTAAAAAGCCGGGACTTTCACTGACCTTGATAGCTTCTGTCAGACCATTGCCAGATGCTGCTTGCGCGTCGGTGCCGGAAATGCCCGGTCCATCAACCGCAGGTCTTCAAGGGTCAGGGTCAGCGCCCCGGCAGCCGCATTCAACCGCACATGCTCTGCAGATACCGCCTTGGGAATGGCAATCACATCGTTTTCCCGCGTCACCCAGGCCAGGCTGACCTGCGCCGGCGTCGCCCCATGGCGCTCGGCGATCTCGCTCAGCACAGGATGCTGCAACAACCGCCCGGCCTGGGCCAGCGGGCAATAGGCCATGGTCGGCAAGCCCCGTTGGCGACTCCACGGCAACAGGTCAAACTCGATGCCACGCTGCGCCGGGTTGTATAGCACCTGATTGGTGGCGCAATCGGGGTTGTGCAGTTCGCGCAGGTCATCGACATCGAAGTTGGACACCCCCCAACGGCGGATCTTGCCCTGCTCGCGCAAGCGCTCGAACGCCTCGACTGTCTCCTCCAGCGGATACTGGCCACGCCAGTGCAGCAGATAGAGGTCGATCACCTCGGTACCCAGGCGCTGCAGGCTGCGTTCGCAGGCTTCAGGCACGCCACGGCGGCTGGCGTTGTGCGGGTACACCTTGCTGACCAGAAACACCTGGTCACGACGCCCGGCAATGGCTTGGCCGACCACTTCCTCGGCGCCACCTTCGGCATACATCTCGGCGGTGTCGATCAGGGTCATGCCCTGTTCGATGCCCTGTTGCAGGGCGGCCACTTCGGCAGCCTTGCGGGCCGGGTCTTCGCCCATGTACCAGGTGCCCTGGCCTATGGCCGGCACGCTGCAACCTGCCAGTTTCACGTAACGCATGTCACCTCCGGAGTCTGGGTATGGGAAAGCAGCACCTCGAGCAGCGCCTGGGCTGCGGTGGAAAGCTTGTGGTCGGCGAGGGCGATCACGCTGATGCGCCGTTCGACCGCAGGATCGACCAGCGTCACGCAACGTGCGCCAAGTTCCTGCATCTGGTTGATGCACAGCGCCGGTACCGCGCTGACGCCAAGACCGCTGGCCACCATGCGGCCGATGGTCGACAGCTGGTGGCTTTCGAATGCCACCGCCAGTTTGCCGTGGCGTGCCGCGACGTTCTGCTCCAGCAGCAGGCGCACCGCCGACGGGCGCTGCAAGGCAATGAAGTCTTCCGCCAGCAACTGCGCCCAGGTGACCTGGGTTTGCAAGGCCAGCGGTGAATCGGCCGGCACCACGGCGACGAAACGGTCCATGTACAACGGGTGAAAGTTCAGGCCTTCGCTGTTATCCGGCTCGAAACCGATGCCCAGTTCGACGCGGCGATGGCGCACCAGTTCCAGCACCTGTTCGTTGATCACGTCATGCACCGTGACATTGACCTTGGGGTAGCGCTGGCGGAACACCTTGAGCGAATGCGGCAGCAGGTTGCCGGCAAAGGCCGGCATGGCCGCTACCGACACGCGGCCAAGCTGCAGGGTGAAGCGCTGGCGCAGCATCTCTTCGGTGTCGTCCCAGTCGGCCAGCAGGCGCCGGGCCAGCGGCAGCAGCACCTCGCCCTCGGCGGTCAGGCTGACGCTGCGGGTGGTGCGGGTGAGCAGGGCGCCGCCGAGTTTTTCCTCCAGCGCCTTGATGGTCAGGCTCAGGGCCGGTTGCGACACATGCAGGTGTTCACCGGCCTGGGCGAAGCTCTGGTACTTGGCGACGGCGACGAAGGCGCGCAGTTGCTTGACGTTCATGGCAGCCTCGATCGCTGTTTTGGAAAAGTTATCAATCGATGATGAAAACAAAATTAACAAATAAGTCGCCAGCGGTGAAGATGGTCGCACACGCTCACCGACAGCCTCGTCGGTTCAACAACTACAAAAGGCGGATCAGCATGGCCGGACTGGACAAGCGCGTAGCAACCTATGAAGAGGCCCTGGCAGGCCTGACCGACAATATGACGGTGCTGGCCGGCGGCTTCGGCCTGTGCGGCATCCCCGAAAACCTCATCGCTGAAATCAAGCGCCTAGGCGTCAAGGGCCTGACCGTGGTCTCCAACAACTGCGGTGTCGATGGCTTTGGCCTGGGTGTGCTGCTGGAAGATCGGCAGATCCGCAAGATGATCGCCTCCTACGTCGGCGAAAACGCCGAATTCGAACGTCAGCTGCTCAGTGGCGAGCTGGAAGTCGAACTGACCCCGCAAGGCACCCTGGCCGAGAAGATGCGCGCCGGCGGCGCCGGTATCCCGGCTTTCTACACCGCCACCGGCTACGGCACCCCGGTTGCCGACGGCAAGGAAGTGCGCGAATTCAAGGGCCGCAAGTACATCCTCGAAGAATCCATTACCGGCGACTTCGCCATCGTCAAGGGCTGGAAGGCCGACCACTACGGCAACGTGGTGTACCGCAACACTGCGCAGAACTTCAACCCACTGGCGGCCACCGCTGGCAAGATCACTGTGGTTGAAGTGGAAGAAATCGTCGAGCCTGGCGTGCTGCTGCCCAGCGAAATCCACACCCCGGGCATCTTCGTCGACCGGGTGATCGTCGGCACTTTCGAAAAACGCATCGAAAAGCGCACCGTCAAGGCCTGAGCGCCGTCCATCAGAACAACAAAGAGATCCTGACCATGGCACTGACCCGCGAACAGATGGCGCAACGCGTCGCCCGTGAACTGAAGGACGGCTACTACGTCAACCTCGGCATCGGCATCCCGACCCTGGTGGCCAACTATGTACCGGCCGACATGGACGTGATGCTGCAGTCCGAAAACGGCCTGCTCGGCATGGGCGAATTCCCCACCGAAAGCACCATCGATGCCGACATGATCAACGCCGGCAAACAGACCGTCACCGCCCGCCGCGGCGCATCGATCTTCGACTCGGCGCAGTCGTTCGCCATGATCCGTGGCGGCCATGTCGACCTTACCGTGCTGGGCGCCTTCGAAGTGGACGTGGAAGGCAACATCGCCTCGTGGATGATCCCCGGCAAGCTGGTCAAGGGCATGGGCGGCGCCATGGACCTGGTGGCCGGTGCCGACAACATCATCGTCACCATGACCCACGCCTCCAAGGATGGCGAGTCCAAGCTGCTGTCGCGCTGCAGCCTGCCGCTGACCGGTGCCGGTTGCATCCGCAAGGTGCTGACCGACCTGGCTTATCTGGAGATCGAAAACGGCGCCTTCATCCTGCGCGAGACCGCGCCGGGGGTGAGCGTTGAAGAAATCATCGAGAAAACTGCCGGCAAGCTGATCGTGCCGGACGATGTCAAGGAAATGACCTTCTAAAGCATCACACTGTCCCCTGTGGCAGCGGGTTCACCCGCGAAGGCGTCGGTACATTCACCGCCACCTTCGCGGGTGAACCCGCTGCCACAGGGTTTTTGCGTTTTTGCAGAAAAAGTCCGATAAAACCAATAAAAGGAAGTAACCGTGGCCGCTGAAATCCAAGACAGCCGCTCCGCCCGCTTTGCCCTGCGCTGTTCCAACTGGGCTGAACGCTGGTTCCCCGACTCCTGGGTATTCGCCGCCCTGGCCGTGCTGCTGGTGTGCATTGGCGCCCTGGCCATGGGCGCCAAGCCGACCGACACCGCCAAGGCCTTCGGCGATGGCTTCTGGAGCCTGATCCCGTTCACCATGCAGATGGCCTTCGTGGTCATCGGCGGCTACGTGGTGGCCAGCTCGCCACCCGCCGCCAAGCTGATCGACCGCCTGGCGCGCATCCCCAAGAACGGCCGCTCGGCGGTGTGCTGGGTTGCGCTGATCTCGATGCTGGCCTCGCTGCTCAACTGGGGCCTGTCGCTGGTGTTCGGCGGCCTGCTGGTCCGTGCCCTGGCCCGTCGCACCGAACTGAAGATGGACTACCGCGCCGCCGGTGCCGCCGCCTACCTGGGCCTGGGGGCTGTGTGGGCGCTGGGCCTGTCGTCCTCGGCTGCGCAGTTGCAGGCCAACCCGGCCAGCCTGCCGCCTTCGATCCTGTCGATCACCGGCGTGATCCCGTTCACCGAAACCATTTTCCTCTGGCAATCCGGCGTGATGCTGGCCGCCCTGGTGATCGTCTCGCTGGTGATCGCCTACGCCACGGCCCCCGGCCCGAACAGTGCGCGCAGCGCCGAAGACTGTGGCGTCGACCCCAGCTTCACTGCACCGCCGGCGCCCAAGCGCACCCGCCCGGGCGAATGGCTGGAGCACAGCCCGATCCTGATCCTGATGCTGGTGGCCCTGGCCGCTGGCTGGCTGTACCAGGAGTTCGCCACCAAACCGGCGATCACCGCGATTTCCGGGCTGAACACCTACAACCTGCTGTTCATCATGCTCGGGGCCTTGCTCCACTGGCGCCCGCGCAGCTTCCTCGATGCCGTGGCGCGCGCCGTGCCGACCACCACTGGGGTGCTGATCCAGTTCCCGCTGTACGGCTCGATCGCTGCGATCCTCACCCAGGTCAAGGGCGTGGATGAGCAGACCCTGGCCCATCACATCTCGCTGTTCTTCACCCAGATCGCCACCCATGACACCTACGCGCTGCTGATGGGCGTTTACTCGGCAGTACTGGGCTTCTTCATCCCGTCGGGTGGTGGCAAGTGGATCATCGAAGCACCGTACGTGATGCTGGTGGCCAACGACCTGAAATACCACCTGGGCTGGGCGGTGCAGATCTACAACGCCGCAGAGGCGCTGCCGAACCTGATCAACCCGTTCTACATGCTGCCATTGCTGGGGGTGTTAGGGCTCAAGGCGCGTGATTTGATCGGTTTTTCGTTCGTGCAGTTGCTGGTGCATGTGCCGTTGGTGCTGGTGTTGCTGTGGGCACTGGGCACCACGTTGCAATACGTTCCCCCGGTGATGCCTTGAAATAGTTGTGTTATCTGTACCGGCCTCTTCGAGGCGTAATACCGCCGCGAAGAGGCCGGTGCAGGTTTTCAGTCAGTCAGCTTTGCCAACAATGCCGCCAACGCCGCTCGACCTGGCTCGTCCAGCCCGAACACCGGCTTGCGTGGTTCACCCACCGGCAAACCGGTCATTGCCAACCCAGCCTTGATGGTCGCTGGCAACCCGCCTTTGAGAATGAAGTCCAGCAACGGCAGCTGCCGGTAGAACAGCGCCCTGGCCTGCGCCAGGTCTCCCTTCAGCACTGCCTGATACAAACCTTGGTTGAGTGCCGGAATCAGGTTCGGCGCTGCCGTGCACCAACCCTTGGCACCCGCCACGAAGGCCTCCAGCGCAAGTGGATTGCAGCCGTTGTAGAACGGCACCTGGCCTTCCCCCAGCAACTGCAGCTTGTGCATGCGCTGGATGTCGCCGGTGCTCTCCTTGACCATGGTCACATTGGCCACTTCCCGGACAATACGCAGGATCAGCTCCACCGACATGTCCGTGCCGCTGGTGGCCGGGTTGTTGTAAAGCATGATCGGGATATCAATGGCCTCACCGATGGCGCGGTAGTGCTGGAGGATCTCGGCTTCGCTGAGCTTCCAGTAGGCAGCCGGCAGTACCATCACCGCGTCGGCGCCCTGGGCCTGGGCAAAGCGGGCGCGGCGCACGGCACCGGCGGTGGTCAGGTCGGACACGCTGACGATGCTGGGCACTCGTTTGCCGATCTGCGCAAGGCTGTACTCGGCCACCTGCTGCCATTCGCTGTCGCTGAGATAGGCCCCTTCGCCGGTGCTGCCCAAGGGCGCGATGGCCTGCACGCCGCCGTCGATCAGGCGTTCGATGGACTGGCCCAGCGCGGGCAGGTCGAGTTGTTCGCCGCCAGCGCTGAAGGGGGTGATGGTGTAGCCGATGATGCCGTGGATTTCAGTCGTCATTTTAAAAGGCTCCGCAAGCAAGGCATTCAGGGTTCAGTTCAGGCAGTCGACATGGGTGCGCAGGCACTGCCGGGCAAAGTAGTTGAAGGCAGCGGCATGGCGCTTGGGCCGGTCGATCCAGTCGTGGGCTTCACGGCCCAGTGCCGGGGCGATGGGCTTGAGGGTACCGGCCGACATCGCCAGCAATTGCAGACGCGCGGCGCGCTCGATCAGCTGGGCATACACGCAGGCCTGCTCGATGCTGGTGCCGGTGGACAGCTGGCCATGGTGCGAGAGCAGGATGGCGCGCTTGTCCCCCAACGCGGTGCTGATGATTTGCCCTTCCTCGTTGCCCACCGGCACGCCAGGCCAGGCTTCGAGGAAGGCGCAATCGTCGTAGAGCGGGCACAGGTCCATGTGCGAAATCTGCAGCGGGACTTCCAGCATCGACAGCGCGGCGACGTGGGTCGGGTGGGTGTGGATGATGCAGTTCACGTCCGGGCGGGCGCGGTACACCCAGCTGTGGAAGCGATTGGCCGGGTTGGGCATACCCTGGCCTTCGAGCACTTCGAGGTCCTCGTTGACCAGCAGCAGGTTGCTGGCGCAAATTTCATCGAAACCCAGGCCCAGTTGCTGGGTGTAGAAGGTGCCAGGTTGCGGGCCGCGGGCACTGATCTGCCCGGCCAGACCGGAGTCGTGGCCATGGTCGAACAGAATTCGGCAGGTCAAGGCCAGCTTTTCTCGCACATTCCACGTAGTATCGGCAAGCGAGCCTTGCATCTGCGTCAGCGCCTGCTGGACCAGTTGGTCCTTGCTGTGTGTCAGGGTCTTGGCCATGGGTTTTCCTCTGTGGCGTGATGAGCGATGTCAGCGCTGGCCTGTTCCAAAGCTTTAGTCGGTTGGGGAACGGGTAAGCGCGAGACACAAATAATCCTATATGACACAAAGTGTCATAGACAAGCCTGTTGATCCTGGAAAATCGCGTCGCATGCCTAACCGATTGAAATTGTTGAGAAAAAAACTTGGTGTCACGCTTGAGACACTGGCCGAAAAATCCGGCATGACCAAGAGCTACCTGTCCAAGGTGGAGCGTGGCCTGAACACGCCGTCGATCGCTGCTGCGCTCAAGCTGGCACGCGCGTTGAACGTCAATGTCGAAGAGCTGTTCGCCGAGGAGCAGGCCGGGCAGAGCCGCTACAGCCTGGTACGCCAGGGCGAGCGCCAGGCGCTGGTGGGCGATGGCCATGGGCCGGGCTATGCGGCATTGACTCGCCAGTTCGGGCAGCACAGCCTGTTGCCGTTCCTGATCCAGCCGCCGACCGAGTTCAGCGACCCGACCTTCAAGGAGCATGAGGGTGAGGAGTTTCTGTTCGTCCACGCAGGCCAGGTGGAGGTCGATTTCATGAATGAACGGGTGTTGCTGGAGCAGGGCGATGCGCTGCACTTCAATGCCCAGACACCGCACCGCCTGCGTTCGGTCGGCGAGCAGCCAGCGCAGCTGCTGGTGGTGGTGCAGCACAGCAGCGACTGAGGGCAGGGCGATGATCGAGGTGTCGCGGTTCTGGCGGGACCCTGCATTGCCGTTCGTCGAAGCCCGGCGCGTGGGGGATGGGCGTAAGGTCTGTTATGCCGCCCATTCCCATGAGAGCTTTTCCATCGGCGTGATCACCGGTGGTTGCAGTACCTACCTGAGCGGTGCCAGTCAGGTCGAGGTAATGGCCGGTACCACGGTGTTGATGAACCCAGGAGTGGTGCACACCTGCAACCCGATCGCCGGCCAGCCCTGGTCGTACCTGATGCTGTTCGTCGACATGCCGTGGTTGCAGGCTCTGGGCTTCCAATTGCCAGCACAGACAGTCAGTACTTCGCCGTGTTTGTACAGCCGCTTGCTGCAGCTGTTTGCCGACCTGTTCGACAACGAACTGAACGATCGTGAAGATCGCCTGGCGGGTTTTTTCTGCGATCTCCCACGCTATTTGCAGCCATTGGCAGATGAGGCGCGAGTGGACCATCCGCAACTGGACGCGGCAGCGGCGTTCATCCGGGCCCATCGCACAGACCCGCTGAGCCTTGAGGATGTCTGCGCGGCCTGTAGCTTGTCACGCTCTTATTTGATCCGGGCCTTCCGCCAGCGCTTTGGCCTGACGCCACACGGTTATCTGCTGGATCAACGGGTGCAGCATGCGCGGGCGCTATTGCGCAACGGAAGGGCTATCGCCGAGGTGGCGCAGGAGGCGGGGTTCGCCGATCAGGCGCACTTGCAGCGGGCGTTCAAGCAGCACCTGGCGGCGACACCTGGGCATTACCGCGATGCAGTGCCGGCTTCTTCTCGGCTAAAGCCGCGAGAAGGCCGGCCCTGGCGACATCAAACGAGCAAATAGACCGCGCTTCCCACCAGCAATACAGCCAGCCCGCGATTCAGCAACCGAAGATACCGTGGCTTGCGAAGATACTGTCGGATCACACTCCCGGCCCAGGCCCAGCAGGCTACCGAAACGAAACAGATCGGCCCGTAGATCCAGGTGAACAACCACAGCAGTTGTTGTTCGCCACCGGTGTAAGCACCCACGCCCGCCACCGCTGCCAGCCAGGCCTTGGGGTTCAGCCATTGCATCGCTGCACCCTGCCAGGCCGAAGGTGCGCGCTGCTGATCTGAGCCATTCAGCTGGCCATCGTCGCTGGCCAGTTTCCAGGCCATGTACAGCAGAAACGCCACGCCGCCCCAATGCAGCGCCACGCCCAGCAATGGCCAGCGTAACAGCAGTTCGTGCAAGCCCAGGCCAACCAGCACCAGCAGCAGGCAGAAGCCCAGCGTCGCACCCGTCACATGCCACAGGCTCGCCCGCAGGCCATGACGGGCACCACTGCCGAGGGCGACTACATTGACCGGCCCGGGAGAAATCGATGCAGCAAGGGCGAATGCGGCCATGGAAAGGGAGAGGCTCATGTTCCGTAACTCCGTGTGTTGGACGATGCCGCCATCCTGCGGCCTTGACCGGCATGGGTATTGAAGAATAGTCCCCTGCGATCCGGCTACAGCTTTTGTAATAGTTTCGCGCTATCAGTAAAACCGGCTGTGCTTGTAGGATCGTCTTCCCTATTTTCAATCAAGGTCTATATGAGCACCTTCGCGGAGCCCCCCAGTCCCTGGCCTTCCCGGCCATCCCCCCTCCGTCCTCGTGACGCTTCCTTCGTGAGTACCCGCTAATGGAATGGCTAGCCGATCCCACGGCCTGGCTAGGCCTGTTGACGCTTATCGTCCTCGAACTGGTGCTCGGTATCGACAACCTGGTGTTCATCGCCATCCTCGCCGACAAGTTGCCGCCGCATCAGCGCGACCGCGCGCGGGTCATTGGCCTGAGCCTGGCGCTGATCATGCGCCTGGGCCTGCTGGCCAGTATCTCGTGGATGGTCACCCTGACCGCGCCGCTGTTCGAGGTGTTCGGCAAGAGCTTCTCCGGCCGTGACCTGATCATGCTGTTCGGTGGTGTGTTCCTGCTGTTCAAGGCCACCATGGAGTTGCACGAGCGCCTGGAAGGGCATGTCACCCAGGCGACGGGTGCCGTGCGTCATGCCTTGTTCTGGCCGATCGTGGCGCAGATCGCCGTGCTTGACGCGGTGTTCTCGCTGGACGCGGTAATCACGGCCGTAGGCATGGTCGAAGAATTGTCGGTGATGATGATCGCGGTGATCTTCTCGATCGGCATCATGATCGTCGCCAGCAAACCGCTGACCCGCTTCGTCAACGCCCACCCGACGGTGATCATGCTGTGCCTGGGCTTCCTGATGATGATCGGTTTCAGCCTGACCGCCGAAGGCCTGGGCTTCCATATCCCGAAAGGCTACCTGTACGCGGCCATCGGCTTCTCGATCCTCATCGAGCTGTTCAACCAGCTGGCCCGTGCCCGCCGCAAGCGCAGCCTGCAGCAGCACCGGCCATTGCGTGAACGTACCGCACATGCCGTGCTGCGCCTGCTGGGAGGCCGCCGGGTCGAAGCTGACGAGGTGGGCGAAGAAATCGCCGACCTGGTCGAAGGTGGCGAGGAGCAGGTCCTGTTCGACCGCCGTGAGCGGGTGATGATCAGCGGCGTGCTGAACCTGGCCGAGCGGCCGATCCGCACGGTAATGACTGCGCGGGCCGAAGTCGACGTGATCGACCTGGCGCAACCCGCGCACGCCATCACCGAAGCGCTGGCCAATTCGCCGTACTCGCGCCTGCCACTGATTCGCAACGGCCATATCGAGGAACCGCTGGGCTTCGTGCACAAGAAGGAGCTGCTCAAGGAGCTGCTGTCCGGCAGCCAGCCGGACCTTGAGCGCATGGCTCGGGCGCCATTGAACCTGCTGGAGAGTTTCAGCATCCTCAACGCCCTGGAGCAGATGCGCAGCCAGTCGACGCACATTGCCTTCGTGATCAACGAGTTCGGTGATTTCACCGGTTTGCTGACCATCACCGACATCCTCGAGTCGATCGCCGGTGAGTTGCCGGATGCCAGTGAGGTGGAAGGCCCGGCGATCGTCGAGGAAGGTGGCAGTTTTGTCGTCAGTGGCGCCCTGAACCTGAGCCAGGTCCAGGCGCGTACAGGCTTCAGCGCCCGCGCCACCGAGGACTACCAGACCCTGGCGGGCCTGGTGATGAGCTTGCTGGACCGCCTGCCGGTGGTGGGTGATCAGCTGGCCTGGAATGGCTGGAGCATGACCGTGGTGGCGGTGGAGGAGCGCCGGGTGCGCCAGGTGCGCCTTACACCGAGCGCCGACGCTGGCGCAGCAGGTGCTTGAAACCTTCGAGCACCAGCACCAGCACCGCGGCCCAGATCGGCAGGTAGGTCAGCCATTGATCCGGGCCGATTGTTTCGCCCAGCAGCAGGGCGACGCCCACCAGCAACACCGGCTCGACGTAGCTGAGCAGGCCGAACAGGCTGAACGGCAACAGGCGGCTGGCCAGTACGTAGGCGATCAGTGCACAGGCGCTGATCGCTCCCAGCAGCGGGATCAGCCCGTAGAGGCCGGGGTGTTGGTGCAGGTCGGCCGTCGACAACGGCCCCTGGGTGACGAAACAAACTGCCCAGGGCAGCAACAGGCACATGTCGCACCACAGGCCACCGAGGTGGTCGGTGCGGCAGCGTCGCCGCAACACGAAGTAGATCGGGTAGCCGATCGTCACCAGCAAGGTTTCCCAGGCGAAGCTGCCATTCTGGTACAGCTCGTGCCCGACGCCCAGCGCGGCGCAGCTGACCGCCACTTTCTGCAAGCGTGACAGGCGCTCGCCATACACCAGGCGCCCGGTCAGCACCATGGCCAGCGGCAGCAGGAAATAGCCCATCGACACTTCCAGGCTACGCCCGTGCAGCGGCGCCCAGAGGAACAGCCACAGCTGCACACCCATCAACCACGACGTACCAACCATGCCCAGCAGCAGGATCGGCTTCTGACGCACGCGGGCGAGCAATTCGCCGACGCGTTTCCAGTCCTTGCTGACCAGCATGAACAGGGTGAGGCAGGGCAGGGTGAGCAAGGTGCGCCAGCCAAAGATCTCTTCGCCATCGAGCGGCGACAGCAAGGAGGTATAGAAATACATCACAGCGAACAGACAGGACGCCATGACCGACGAAATAATGCCTTTTGACACGAATGCCTCGGATAGGGGAGTGAGCAGGTGAATCAGCCGCGCATGATCTCAGGGGGCGCGCCTTGCGGCAACCGCGCGTCGCCGGGTTGTGCGGCGAGAGCCTTGAGGAAGTCGCTTGCAGGCATCGGCCGGCCAAATAGATAGCCTTGCTGAAAGTCCACCCCGCTGCGCGCCAGGTAATCACGCTGGACCTCGGTTTCCACCCCTTCGGCAACGATGCCCAGGCCCAGCTTGGCGGACAGCTCGATGATGCTGTCGAGAATGTGCTGGGACAAGGCGTCGCCACCGATCATGGCCACGAAGCTCTGGTCGATCTTCAGGTAATCGACCTTGAACTGGCGCAGGTAGTTGAGGCTCGACTGGCCGGTACCAAAGTCATCCAGGGCGATCATCACCCCCATGTCATGCAGCTTGGCGAACAGCTCGAGGGCTACCGGAGTGGCTTCGATCAGCTTGCGCTCGGTCAGTTCCAGGGTCAGCCGTACCCGCCCGGGGGGAAAGTGCTGGAGGAAGGTCTGGCAGTCGTCGAGCAGGCTCAGGTCGCGGCAGTGGTCGGCGGTAATGTTGATGCCGATGTGGAAGCCGTCTTCCAGCAGCGCGGTGTAGGGCGCCAGGTTCTGCGCGGTGTGCAGCATCAGGGCCCGGGTCATGGCGACGATCTGGCCACTGTGTTCGGCGTAGGGGATGAACAGGTCCGGACGTACCAGGCCTTCACGGGGATGGTTCCAGCGCATCAATACTTCAGCCCCGGCCCAGCGGTAGTCACCCTTGCGCACCACCGGCTGGAAGTACGGCAGGAACTCGTCCGCCTCCAGGGCCCGCTGCAGCTCGGCCCTGGGCGAGCTGGCCCGGCGAATCTGCCAGCGGCAGGCGCCGCCGGCCACCACGCCGAGCGCGAGCAGCAGGCTGAGCAGGGCAGGGTAGTGGCTGCGCAGCAGCTCGCCTTGCTTGCCGGCCTCGTAGCCACCGTGCACGCTGAACGGGTAGCGGGTCGAACCCAGGGTCACATCGGCGGCGGCGGCGACCGGTGGGGCACCGTCATGCACCGCGCCGTCCTTGCCCATCCAGGCGTTGCCGACACGGATCTGCAGCGCTTCCTCCGGGCCTATCAGGCGTAATGCAGTGAGCAGGTGATCGCCATCCACGGTAGTGATCGCACCGCGATCGCCATCGCTGGCCCGGTACACCAGCAGGGCATGGCCAGGCGTTACCGAGTTGCCATTCATCAGCCACAGCCGGCCATCGGTGTAGTCATAAGCGTCCACGGGTTCGTCGAAATCGCCGAACAGCGAACTGCAATACAGGTTGTGGTGCTGGAACAGGTTGGTCGAACGGACGAAAGCATTACGCGTGACCTGGCTGCGCAACGTCAGCTGAGCGTTGGCGCAGGGGCTGCCAGCCAGCGGCAGCAGCACCTGCGCGGCATTGGCGAGGTTGTCTAGAATATGATCGACATGCTCGACCACCTGACGCGCAGTCGCCTGGCTGGAGGCGCGCAATTCGCGCTCGATCTGCCAGTTCATCACCGCCAGGCCGCAGGCAAGCGGCACCACGCCGACGATCCAGGGCATGAGCGTGCGCCAGCTCCAGCGAGCAGGGCGTTTGACCGAGAGGGGCATGCTGGGGTGATCTTCCTGATGACTGACGTGCTGAGGATAGCCGTTTGTCGGCGCCGATGGCGAACTAATGCGCGACAAAGCCATTTACGCAATGTAGAATCGATTTACGAATACAACAATAAGGTCCTTCGTTACCGAGGGATCAACCCCCGCCGAGAATGGGTCCATATGACATACCATGGGTTCAAGCTGATCATTGGTGACTTCCTCGCCCGCAGTGTGCGCGGTATCCCGTGCTCTCCACCATTGCCGTTCCACATCCTACGCATTCATTAATTTTCGCTGCAGATGAGGGTACGAACATGGCTGATATCTTTGACAATCCAATGGGCCTGATGGGCTTCGAATTCATCGAGCTGGCCTCGCCGACGCCGGGCGTGCTGGAGCCGGTATTCCAGATACTCGGTTTCACCAAGGTGGCCACCCACCGCTCCAAGGACGTGCACCTTTATCGCCAGGGCGGCATCAACCTGATTCTCAATAACGAACCTAAGAGCATTGCCTCCTACTTCGCGGCCGAGCATGGTCCGTCGGTGTGCGGCATGGCGTTCCGCGTGCGCAATGCCCATGAAGCCTATGCCCGAGCCCTGGAACTGGGGGCGCAGCCGGTCGAGATCGAAACCGGCCCGATGGAATTGCGCCTGCCGGCCATCAAAGGCATCGGTGGAGCACCGCTCTACCTGATCGACCGTTTCGAAGAAGGCAGCTCGATTTACGATATCGACTTCAACTTCATCGAAGGCGTCGACCGTAACCCGCAAGGGGCCGGCCTGAAGATCATCGATCACCTGACCCACAACGTCTATCGCGGGCGCATGGCTTACTGGGCCGGTTTCTACGAGAAACTGTTCAACTTCCGCGAGATTCGCTACTTCGACATCAAGGGCGAATACACCGGCCTGACCTCCAAGGCCATGACCGCGCCTGACGGCATGATCCGCATTCCGCTCAATGAAGAGTCGTCCAAGGGCGCCGGGCAGATTGAAGAGTTCCTGATGCAATTCAACGGCGAGGGCATCCAGCATGTGGCTTTCCTTACCGACGACCTGCTCAAGACCTGGGATGCACTCAAGGGCTTTGGCATGCGCTTCATGACCGCACCGCCGCAGACCTATTACGAAATGCTCGAAGAACGCCTCCCAGGCCATGGCGAGCCAGTCGACCAGTTGCAGGCCCGCGGCATCCTGTTGGATGGCGCTTCCGAGCCAGGTGACAAGCGCCTGCTGCTGCAGATTTTCTCGGAAACGCTGCTTGGCCCGGTATTCTTCGAATTCATCCAGCGCAAAGGGGATGACGGCTTCGGTGAAGGCAACTTCAAGGCGCTGTTCGAGTCCATCGAGCGCGATCAGGTCCGCCGTGGCGTGCTCAATGCCGAATAAGTGAAGCACAGCGCCGTCAGTTACCCTTGCTGGCGGCGCTGCGAACACGCCGGTTACGTTGCCTGAACAAACCCCAGTAAGTGATCGAGCCAGTAAATATCCCAACCAGCGCCAGGGACGGGAAAAGTTGTTTTATCGTCTGGCGCGTCTCTCGCGCCGAATAGCCTTCTGCATAACCCGCCTTGACGGTATAGCCATACTTGGCTGAAACACCTTCTCTGAAAAACTCCTTTTGCGATGGACGTGCCGGGTCGCGACTGTCGCCGTCGGCCCAGATGTACAGATCTGCGAATTCGAGTAATAGGGTCAACCCCGTTTGAAAGGCACGCAGTTCATTGCGCAGCAACATGCCATAGGAGGTGGCAATGACCCCCAGATTCTCTTCTCCAAGCTGATAGGCAAGCAGAACGGCATTGGGCATTGCAGGCGGGTCCAGTACCAGACGAAATTGCGATCGTTGATCTGGAAACATCTGATCCGGTGTGAAAGGCGTTTTCAAGGTGCTGCAATAAACACGCCCGTCAACGGTCAATGCCAGCGAGCGAAGGTGCGCTGCTGTGGCAACCTGATCGCGCAATTGCTCCCGGGCACTCTCGCAGGGAGTCCCTGCCAACATCATGGCAGCAGACGCTGAAGCGTGTATTCGACTCAGCGCCAAGTCCACTGAATAGATAGCTTCCTTGACGGAGATGCGTGCGGTCTCTTCAAGCTTCTTGTCCTGCTGATAAAAAATGATCATCAGCCCGCTGCCGACCGGTAGCAAACTGATTGCCAATGTCAGCAAGAGTTCTATCAAACTTTGCCCTGCAGTCTTGGTTCTTGACATGAGTATTCAGCCCCCTTTACCGAGCTGACCGAGGTGGGCAGCCCAGTGGAGAGCCTATGAATCAATTACTGCGCCTGCTGTAATCCAATGCCATGCATCTTTTGCGAACTACGCTGCTAAGATGTAGGACCTATTTCGGCTTGAGTGCAGCAATGACCTTCTCGGCCAGCAGGCCTGTCGAGGCGGGGTTCTGCCCGGTGATCAGCCGGCCGTCACAGACCACGAACGGCTTCCAAGGGTCATCGGCCTTTTTGTAGGTGCCGCCCCGGGCAACCAATTCGTTTTCAGTAAGAAACGGCACCACCTTGTCCAGCTCCGCCAGTTTTTCTTCGATATTGGAAAAGCCGGTAATCTCCCGGTCCTTGAGCAGCAGGCTGTTGTCGCTGAGCTTGATATTCAACAGACCGGCCACGCCGTGACAGACGGCGGCCACAATGCCGTTGTTTTCGAAGATCTTGCGTGCCAGTTCCTGCAGCGGCGGGTTGTCCGGGAAGTCGTACATCACGCCGTGCCCACCGGTGTAATAAATGGCGCAGTAATCACTTGCCTTGACCTTGCCTGGGCTTGAGGATGAGCCCAGACGGCTCATGAACGACTTGTCGTCGTACCATTGCCAGTCCAGCTCCGGAGCCATCTGCAGGCTATGCGGGTCGATTGGCACATAGCCGCCATTCGGGCTCACGTAATCGACTTCATACCCGGCTTTCTGCACGGCCTCGACAAAATGCACAGCCTCCCCCAGCCATAGGCCGGTGGCCCGCTTCAGCGCCGGGTATTTGGCCGTATTGGTCAGTACTACCAGAATCTTATTGCTCATCAGCACGCTCCTGGTCTGTCGTTGAAGGGCAATGCGTTCCTTGGCGCGGGGAAAACCTATTGAGCATAGCTCCCGTTTGCCAAGGCGCCATTTCGCTAATGGCTCTATGCTATTACTCTGTGCCTGCGCGGTGCGCCGAATGTGAAGCGGTTAACTGTGCCGCTATTGCAGTGGCAAAGCGTCGGGCAGATGATGCGCAAACGCAGTCTTCACCCAAGAGCAATGGTGGAATCACGACAGTGTTGGTAAAAGGCACGCCGCACAAACCTTCGGCACAAGGCATGGAACTCGCCACTCGGTCATCAACCGCGGAGGGTATGGCTGAGCAGGTCACGCGGTTCGACTGGCGCAACAGCGCGCTCGGGCCGCTGCCGCATTGGCAGGCACCTTTGCGCATCGCCGTCGACATGATGGTGCTTTCGCCGTTTCCCTGCGCAGTAGTCTGGGGCGCCCAGATGACCGTGATTCACAACGATGCCTACGCGAAGTTGCTTGAATGTGACGGCCACGCCTTGGGGCAGGCGTTCGACAGACTGTGGGCAAAGTCCTGGAAGGACATTGGCCCCTGGGTGTTCAAGGTGCTTGAAGGTGGCTCGAACCTTGTCGAAGACCAGCCACTAAGGCTAACGAACAAGCAGACGGGTGCCCAAGCCCGCTACGCTTTCAGCTACACACCGTTACGCGATGAACAGCATGAGGTGGTGGGGTTCCTGCACACGGCCAATGCCAGCGTCGATGCCCATGATGAATGGCGCGAGCAGGCGCTCGCGTTCGAGCGCGAGATCGAGCGCATCATGGCCGATCGTGACCACATCTGGCAGCTTTCTCGTGATGCCATGATCGTCGTTACCCGCGACCTGCGGCTGCAAGCGGCCAACCCGACCTGGTTGCGCGTCCTGGGCTGGGCTGAAGACGAGGTAAGCGGTAAACCGATCCTGGACCTGGTTCACCCTGCCGACAGGGCCGAGGTGGAGGTTGCGGTCATGGAGTACGTAAGCAACCGTGGGCGCGAGCAGCTGGAAATACGCTTGCGTCACAAGGACGGGCACTACCGTTTGTTCCGCTGGACGGCAAGTTTTGACGGCACGCTGCTGACGGCCGTAGGGCGAGACATTTCTCAGGATCATGAAGATGCCTTGCAACAGTCCAATAGCCATTTATGGGCAACCCAGCGCCTGGAGTCGGTTAGCCATTTGGCAGGTGGCATGGCACACGAGATGAACAACCTGCTGTCGGGTATCGGCGGCAGCCTGGAGCTCTTGCAACGGCGTATGGACCAAGGGCGCCTGGAGCAAATCGAACGTTATGTGGCGCTAGCCACTGATTCGTTGCAACGCGCCATGACGCTCACTCACCGCCTCTTGGCGTTCTCCCGCCATCAGCCGCTGTCACCCAAGCCACTGGACATCAATCGCCAGCTGACCTCCATGGAACCGCTATTGCGCCAGGTGCTGGGGGCTGAAATGCGGGTGGATTGGGAACTTGACGTAGAACCCTGGACCATCAGCCTGGATGTTGCACAGCTGGAAAACGCATTGGTGAACCTGTTTGCCAACGCACGTGAGGCCTGCCTTGAGCGTGGCGTGGTGACCCTGCGCACGATCAACAAACGCCTGGAGGCACCGTTTCCCGATGAGCGAGGCCTAGCCCCAGGTGACTATGTCGCCGTGTATGTCACGGACGATGGCCATGGCATGCCCGAAGTGGACATGGCCCGGGCATTTGAACCGTTCTTCACCACCAAGCCCATGGGCCATGGCGCCGGGTTGGGGCTGGCGATGGTCTATGGCTTCGTCGGGCAGTCGGGTGGCTACGTGTGGCTCGAGTCAGTACCTGATCACGGTCTGAAGGTCTGTATGTTGTTCCCGCGTTGCCTTGAACACATCGCGCAAGAAACCCCGCAGCCGGTACCTGCTGTAACTCGAGCAAGAGGTCAACGCGTGCTGTTGGTCGATGACGAGGAAAACCTGCGTTTGGTGATGAAGGAGTACCTGCAGGAGCGTGGCTTCGACGTATGCGATGCCAGGGATGCGAATTCGGCGCTCGAGCGCTTCCGTTACCACGGCCCTTTCGACCTGGTGATCACCGACATCGGCCTACCGGGTGGTTTCAGTGGGCGGCAGGTCGCCAGGGCGATGCGTATGTTCGAACCGGATCAGAAGATTCTGTTCATCACCGGGTTCAACGATCAACCGTTGGACCCGCAACTGTCCGAAACCCCAGGCACGGCGTTGATGCTCAAGCCTTTCGCCTTGGCCAGCTTGATGAACCAGGCTCTGCTGATGCTGAGCGATTGAACGGGCTCAGGGGCTGCCCAGCATATTGGTAACCTGTGCCTGCAACTGCTTGAGCTCGAATGGCTTGCAGATCAGCTGCATGCCCGGCGCGAGAAACCCTTCGCGCGCCATCGCTGTTTCGGCGTAGCCAGTGATGAACAGCACCGGAAGGTACGGGCGGAGCGTGCGGGCGATCTCGGCCAGCTGCCGGCCATTCATGCCCGGCAGGCCAACGTCGCTGACCAGCAGGTCGATCGCCTGCGCTGAACGCAGCAGCTGCAAGGCCTCGTTGGCATTGCAGGCACTCAGGCAGGGATAACCCTCATCTTGCAACGACTGGCAAAGCAGGTCACGGACATGAGCATCATCCTCGACTACCAGCACATGGCGGCCTTTGCTGGCAGGTGCTGGTTGCGGCCTCGAGGTCTGGGGCTGTTGTGGGTCAAGATGGCGCGGCAGGTAAAGGTCGACCTGCGTGCCGTGGCCAATCTGGCTGAACAGCGCTACATGGCCGTGGGACTGCTTGCTGAAACCGTAGACCATCGACAGGCCAAGGCCGATCCCCTGGCCCACTGGCTTGGTGCTGAAGAAGGGCTCGAATGCGTGTTCGAGGGTGCTCGCTGACATGCCTTGGCCATCATCGATGATGCTCACGCAGGCGTAGTCACCCGTCATCAGTCCGCTGACGGCGAACTGCAGCGCATCGACCTGACGATTACTGGCTTCGATGCGCAAGTTGCCCCCGTTAGGCATCGCTTCGCAGGCATTGACCAGCAGGTTGTTCAGCGTTTCCTGCAATTGCTCGTTGTCCGCTTGCACGGCCCAGAGGTCTGCGGGAAGGTTCAGCTGCAGGCATACGGCGGTGTCGAGAATGGCCTCGATACGCTGTGGCTGCAGCAGCGCGAGCAGGTCGATGCGCTGATTGTGCAGCGATTGGCGGGAAGCGAAGGCCAGCAGGCGATGGGTCAGCCTGGCTGCACGGGCAACGGCTTCCTGGCCCCTCTGCAGGATGGCTTCAAGGCCCTCGCTGCGGCCGTGTTTCAGGCGCCTGTCGACCAGCTCGAAACAGCCACCGATGCTGGTCAGCAGGTTGTTGAAGTCATGCGCCATGCCACCGGCCAGCTGGCCGACTGCCTCCATCTTGCGGTTCTGCTGCAAGGCCAGGTTGGCGCTCTCCTGTTCTTCGTCGCGCGCATCCAGGCGCTGTTGCAGGTCGTGCATGTGGTCGCGTGACAGGTACTGGCGGCGCCGGCTGCGGAGCGCCGACTGGGTCAGGATCAGCAACCGGTCATTGTTGAATGGTGCGGCCAGCAGGGTCAGGTTGCCCAACGCAAAGTCATCGGCCGAGGCAGTGGTCGCAGCGGTTTGTGTCAACAACACGATCGGCAGGTCAGACCAGGCTGGTTGCTGGTCGATATAGACGCGCAGCAATTTGGCAGCGTCAACGGTAAGGGTCTGCTCGGCGATGATGGCCATGCCGGCGCCTTCGAGCAGGCAGGCCTGCAGCTTGGCCATATCATGCATGCACAGGCAATCGATACCGGCGGCCGCCAGCAACAGTGAAGTATTGCTGGCAAGCTGTGCCGGAGCCAGGATCAGAGCACGTTCGTCCATCGTCGCCGAACTGGCCAATGCGATTCTCCTGAAACGGCCGGCAAGGCCAATCTGTGCCCTTGCTGCCGTCAACTGTCCGATACCCACTGGACCACGGGCACTGCCCCAGGGTTCAACGCAATCTACAGCCCCTGTTGCAGGAAGGGATCGTCCGGGTTCTGCCGCTCCAGTTCAGCGAGCAGCACCTGAACGTTCTGCAACTGACCGGTTTCCTTCCAGTACTGGATCAGCAGCACCCGTGCCCGGCGATTGGCCGGCTGGCGGCTGAGCAAGGTTTCCAGCTGCTTCTGCGCGGCATCGGATTGATCCAGGTCGTGCAGGGTCACTGCCAGGGTGTAGCGATAGTCGGCATTCTCCGGCTCCAGCTCCACCGCGCGCGACAGGGCCAGCAGGGCGTACTCGCGCTGATCATGGCGGATCAGCCAGAGCCCCAGCTCGTATTGCAGGAACGCCGAGTCCGGGCGCAGTGCCAGGGCGTTGGCCAGCACCTGACGGGATTGGTCATGGTGGCCCTGGCGTTCCAGCAAACGCACCTGGGTGGCCAGGGCGTCGAGGCCATCCGGCGCCATGGCCAGGCTGCGCTGCAGGGCCGCAGCCGCCTGGTCGTAATCATTTTCGTGCAAGTACAGGCGCGCCAGGTGCACTTGGGCCTCGGCGTCGTCGAGTTGTTTTTCCAGAGCCTGCTGGTATTGCTCTAGGGCGGTCTGCAACGGGCCGAAATACAGGCCGATGGCATCAGGGTCGAGGCCGAGCAGGGCATCCACGGCGGCAAAGCGCACGCTCTGCTCGTCATCGTCCAGCAGCGGCCCCAGCACCAGGCTGCGCTGAGAGGGTGGCAGCAGCTTGCGGACGCTGGCAATGGCGGCGCGGCGCACCAGCGGATCGTCGTTCTCCAGGTCCAGGCGGGCCAGCTTCAGTGCCTGCGGCGACGGGTAGTTGGGCAATTCGGCATACAGCGCGGCACGGCGGATCGGTGTCAGGTCATCACGCTGCAGTTGTTGGTACAGCACCCGGGCGGCACCCGGCAAACCGTCATGTGCCTGGCGCAGCGCCTTGCCGTAGCTGTGGGGTGGCAGTACCGGTGGCGCGGGCTTGTCGTCCCGGCGCAGGAAAACGATGGCGAGCGTCACCAGGATCAGCAGCAGTACGGCGATCAGGTAGCGGTGGCGTCTGGGCATCGGGCGCTGCGGTCCATGGCGGTGGGAAGGCAGAGCTTGGGGCAGAATGCCCTGGGCTGCAAGCCGCAGGGTCGCCAAGGGGCCATAAAAAAGCCCCGCAGGCCAAGGCCGGCGGGGCAAACGGTTGGGGGAGGAACCAACCAAAGGAGTCGTGGATACGGGGCGATTCAGCGTGCGCTGGCAACGGTCTCCGGCTGCCAGCCGCCGCCGAGGGCCTTGTAGATCGAGACAATGCCGCGGTACAGGTCGACTTCGCCCTGGGCCTGGGCGTCTTCGGCGCTCAGGCGTTCGCGTTCGGCATCGAGCAGCACCAGGTAGTCCACCGTGCCTTCGCGGTAACGCACCGAGGCCAGGTCGGCCGCCTTGCGGCTGGCCTCGCTCTGGCGCATCAGCGACAACAGTCGCTGCTGGGTCTTGTCGTAGTCGCTGAAGGCGTTGGCTGACTCTTCCAGGGCCAGCAGCACCTGCTGTTCATAGTTGGCCAGGGCGCCTTCGGCGTCAGCCTTGGCACCGCGCAGGCGGGCCCGCACGCTGCCCAGGTCGAAAGCGGCCCAGGTGATGCTTGGCCCCAGCGCCCAGGCATTGGCGGCGGAGGAACCGATCTGTGAGCCACGGGCGGCGGTAAAGCCGAGGAAGCCGCTGAGGCTCACCCGCGGGAACAGGTCGGCGGTGGCCACGCCGACATTGGCGGTGGCGGCAGCCAGCTGGCGTTCGGCGCTGCGGATATCCGGGCGGCGGCGCAGCAGCTCGCCCGGGTCACCCACCGGCAAGGCTTTGGCGATGGCCGGCAAGGCCTTGGGCGAAAGGTCGACGCTCAGCGCGTCAGGGCGCTGTCCAAGCAGGGTGGCGATGCGGTGCCGCGCCCGGGCCTGTTCGGCTTGCAGTTGCGGCACAGTGGCCTCGACACCCGCGAGGCGGGCATCGGCACGAACGACGTCGAGGTCGTTGCCAACCCCGGCGTCGCGCAGGGTCACGGTGATGCTGCGTGACTCCTGCTGGGTCTTGAGGTTGGCCACGGCGATTTTCTCGCGCAGTTGCGCCCCGCGCAGCTGGCCATAAGCATCAACCAGTTCGGCGATCAGGCTGACCTGCAGCTGTTGCAGGTCAGCCTGGGCCACCGCTTCCTGGGCCTCGCTGGCCTCGATCTGGCGCTGGATACGGCCGAACAGGTCAAGCTCCCAGGCCATGTCCAGGCCCAGGTCGTAGCGCTCCTGGTTGACCCGCTGGGTGGTCTGCCCGGGAACCTGGCCTTTGCCGATCTCGCTGCTGGCGCGGCTGGTGACCACCGGGAGCTGGTCGTTGGCGACGTCATCGTGGATCGCCCGTGCAGCCTTGAGCCGGGCGAAGGCCACGCGCAGGTCGCGGTTGCCGTCCAGCGATGCCTGCACCAGCTGGTTCAGCACCGGGTCGTCGAACTGCTTCCACCAGACGCTTTCGAAGCGACTGCGGTCGAAGGCTTTGGCCTGCACATCAGCGCTGTCGAATTGTGCGGGCTCTGTGTCCGGGGTCTTGTAGTCCGGGCCGACCGCGCAGGCCGCCAGGGCCAGAGCCAGCAGGCTCGGGGTCAATGGTTTGAGCAGGTTCATGCGTGGTTCTCCAGCACGGCTGCGTGCTCGGCCTTGCGGGCCTGGCGACGCTCGACGAAGCGGCGGATCAGGAAGAAGAACACCGGGGTCAGGAACAGGCCGAACACGGTCACGCCGATCATCCCTGAGAACACCGCCACACCCATGGCATGGCGCATTTCCGAGCCGGCACCGGAGCTGAACACCAGCGGCACCACGCCCATGATGAAGGCGATCGAGGTCATCAGGATCGGCCGCAGACGCAGGCGGCAGGCTTCCAGTACCGCCGCCAGCGGGTCGAGGCCCTTGGCTTGTTCATCCTTGGCGAACTCGACGATCAGGATCGCGTTCTTGCACGCCAGGCCTACCAATACGATCAGGCCGATCTGGGTGAAGATGTTGTTGTCACCACCCGACACGATTACCCCGGTAATGGCCGACAGCAGGGTCATCGGCACGATCAGGATCACCGCCAGCGGCAGGCTCCAGCTCTCGTACTGGGCGGCCAGCACCAGGAAGGCCAGCAGCACGCACAGCGGGAACACGAACAGCGCGGTGTTGCCTGAGAGGATCTGCTGGTAGGTCAGGTCGGTCCACTCGAAGGTCATGCCGTTGGGCAGCTCTTGCTTGAGCAGCTTCTCGATCGCCGCCTCGGCCTGGCCGGAGCTGTAGCCAGGGGCTGCAGCACCGTTGATCTCGGCGGTGATGAAGCCGTTGTAGTGCATCACCCGGTCAGGCCCAGAGGTGTCGCTGACCTTGAGGAAGGTCGCCAGCGGGATCATCTCGCCGAGGTTGTTGCGCACCTTCAGCTGGCCGATCTGCTCGGCATCGAGGCGGAACTGCTGCTCAGCTTGGACGTTGACTTGATAGGTGCGGCCAAAGCGGTTGAAATCGTTGGTGTACAGCGAGCCCAGGTAGACTTGCAGGGTATCGAAGATGTCGGTGATCGCCACGCCGTGGGTCTTGGCCTTTTCCCGGTCGATGGCGGCATCGACCTGCGGCACGTTGACCTGGTAGCTGGTGAACAGGCCCGCCAGTTCCGGTACGTTGTGGCTTTTGGCGATGATGTTCTGGGTTTCCTTGTACAGCGCTTCGTAGCCCAGGTTGCCGCGGTCCTCGATTTGCAGGCGGAAGCCGCCGATGGTGCCCAGGCCTTGCACCGGTGGAGGCGGGAAGATCGCGATGTAGGCGTCCTGGATGTCAGCGAACTTGGCGTTCAGCGCGGCGGCGATGGCCGCTGCCGACTGGCTCGGGTCCTTGCGCTCGTCGAACGGCTTGAGCGGGGTGAACACGATGCCGCTGTTCGGGCTGTTGGTGAAGCCGTTGATCGACAGGCCCGGGAAGGCCACCGAATCGGCCACGCCCGGCTGCTCCAGGGCGATTTCGCTCATGCGCTTGATCACCGCCTCGGTGCGGTCGAGGCTGGCGGCGTCAGGCAACTGGGCGAAGGCCACCAGGTACTGCTTGTCCTGGGCCGGCACGAAACCGGTCGGCGTGGACGAGAAGCCCAGGTAAGTCAGGCCCATCAGCCCGGCATAGAGGAACAGGGCAATTCCGCTGGAGCGGATGACCCGCCGTACGCCGCCAACGTAGCTGTGGCTGGCACGGTCGAAGAAGCGGTTGAACGGGGCGAACAGCCAGCTGCCCAGCAGGCGCTCGAGGAACCGCGAGAAGCGGTCTTTCGGCGCGTGGTGGTCTTTCAGCAGCACGGCAGCCAGTGCCGGCGACAGGGTCAGCGAGTTGAATGCCGAGATCACCGTGGAAATGGCGATGGTCAGCGCGAACTGCTTGTAGAACTGCCCGGTAAGGCCGGAAATGAACGCGGCCGGTACGAACACCGCGCACAGCACCAGTGCCGTGGCGATGATCGGCCCGGTCACTTCACTCATGGCTTTTTGGGTGGCTTCCAGCGGTTTCAGGCCCAGCCCGATGTTGCGCTCGACGTTCTCCACCACAACGATGGCGTCGTCCACCACGATACCGATGGCCAACACCAGGCCGAACAACGACAAGGCGTTGAGCGAGAAGCCGAACAGGTGCATCACCGCGAAGGTACCGATCAGCGAGACCGGTACGGCCATCAATGGGATGATCGAGGCGCGCCAGGTCTGCAGGAACAGGATCACCACCAGCACGACCAGGATCAGCGCTTCGAACAGGGTGTGTACCACCGCTTCGATGGAGCCGCGGACGAACACGGTCGGGTCATAGACGATGCTGTAGTCCATGCCTTCCGGGAAGTCTTTCTTCAGCTCGGCCATCTTCGCCCGCACTTCGTCGGAGATCTCGATGGCGTTGGAGCCTGGGCGCTGGAAGATCGGAATGGCGACCGCCGGCTGGTTGTTCAGCAGCGAACGCAGGGCGTACTGGCTGGAACCCAGCTCGACCCGGGCGATGTCCTTCAGGCGCGTGATTTCGCCATCGGCACCTGCGCGGATGATGATGTTCTCGAACTCTTCCTCGTTGACCAAGCGGCCCTGGGTGTTGATCGACAGCTGGAAACTGGTCGAGCCGGGGGCGGGCGGGGCGCCCAGCTGGCCGGCGGCAACCTGGCGGTTCTGTTCGCGGATGGCCGCCACCACGTCGCTGGCGGTCAGGTTGCGCGACGCGGTCTTGTTCGGGTCGAGCCACACGCGCAGCGAGTAGTCGCCCATGCCGAACAGCTGCACGTCACCGACGCCGCCCAGGCGCGCCAGCTCATCCTTGATGTTGAGGATGGCGTAGTTGGACAGGTAGAGCATGTCGTAGCGGTTGTCCGGCGAGGTCAGGTGCACGACCATGGTCAGGTCGGGCGAAGCCTTGTCGACGGTGATACCGATCCGGGTCACTTCCTCCGGCAGCTTGGGCTGGGTGCGGGTGACGCGGTTCTGTACCTGCACCTGGGCGTTGTCCAGGTCGGTGCCCAGGGCGAAGGTGATGGTCAGGGTCAACTTGCCGTCAGCGGTGGACTGCGAGGACATGTACAGCATGTTCTCGACACCGGTGATGGCCTGCTCCAGCGGCGCGGCGACGGTTTCACCGATCACCTTGGGGTTGGCACCGGGGAAGTTGGCGCGCACCACCACGGTCGGCGGTACCACTTCGGGGTATTCGCTGATCGGCAGCTGGAACAGCGAGATCGAGCCCGCGATCAGCAGCACCAGCGACAGCACCGCAGCGAAGATCGGCCGGGTAATGAAGAATTTCGAAAAGTTCATCGGTGTGGTCCCTTAACCGCGTGGCGCCTGGGCGCTGGCGACTTTTTCGGTGGAGCCCGCTACTTTCTGCGCCGGGTTGCTGGCTTCGAGTGCCTGGCGCTGTTGGGCGAGGGCGGTGAGGGTCTGTTCACTGGCCATCGGCGTTTCTTCCGGGGTTACCGGCGAGCCAGGGCGCACCCGCTGCAGGCCCTTGACCACGATGCGGTCGTCCTTGGCCAGGCCGCTGCGCACGATGCGCAGGCCTTCAAGCTTCGGCCCCAGTTCCACGGCGCGGTAGGCGGCCTTGTTGTCCTTGTCCATGACCAGCACGAACTTCTTGCCAAGGTCAGTGCCGACCGCTTCGTCGTTGATCAGCACAGCGTCGTACTGGGCGCTGCCGACCAGCTTCAGCCGTGCATACAGGCCTGGGGTGAACTGGCCGTCGCGGTTGTCGAACACGGCGCGACCACGGATGGTGCCGGTGCGCGGGTTGACCTGGTTGTCGACGAAGTTCATCTGGCCCAGGTGCGGGTTGCCGGTTTCGTTGGTCAGGCCCAGGTACACCGGGGTGCTCTGGCCGCGCTGACCTTCACGCGCCAGCTGGGTGTACTTGAGGTACACGCGCTCGTCGGCGTCGAAATAGGCGTACACCTTGTCGGTGGACACCACGCTGGTCAGCGGCGTGACATCGGCGGTGACGATGTTGCCGGCGGTGAATTCGGCGCGGCTGACGCGGCCGCTGATCGGCGCGGTGACGCGGGTGAAGCTGAGGTTCAGGCGGGCCAGGTCGAGCTGGGCCTGGATCGCATCGACCCCGGCGCGGGCTTCGGCGGCGGCGCTGCTGCGCGACTCGGCAAGCTCGGCGGAAATGGCATTGCTGTCTCGCAGGCGCTCGCCACGGCGGGCTTCGTTGGCACTGCGGATAGCGGTGGCCTTGGCCTGTTGCAGCTGGGCTTCAAGGCGGCGGACCTCTGCCTGGAACGGGCGTGGGTCGATCTGGAACAGCAGGTCGCCTTTCTTCACCTGGGCGCCTTCGGTGAATGCCACCAGGTCGATCTGGCCGGAGACCCGTGGGCGCACCTCAACGGTTTCCGGCGCTTCCAGGCGGCCGGTGAACTCATCCCATTCGTTGATCGGCTGCTCGATGACCTTGGCGACGCTGACCTTGGGCGCGGCGGGAGCCTGCACGGCGTCGGGGGTGCGGCCACAAGCGCTGAGCACCACCACTGCCAGGGCAGCGAGGGGGAAGCGCAAGGGTTTGAGTGAGTGATCCATGGAGAACTCCGCCAATGTATTAGTAGTGGGCGGAGTGTGAGTGTCTTGCGCGTGGCGCACGAATCGAACGCAGCGAAGGTTATTATCACGCGCAATGATATGTCTGGATCAATCATCGATGGCGGGCATGTGACGGCGCTTGGGCTTAAGCTCTCTAACAGCAGTACCGGCCTCTTCGCGGGGCAAGCCCGCTCCTACAGGGATTGCACGACATTCAAGGTTGGCGTTGTACCTGCAGGAGCGGGCTTGTCCCGCGAAGAGGCCGGCACAGCCACCCCCTGCATAGCGACTGAAATAGGCCCCACCGTGCACACTTACCACCGCCTGCCCGGCCCCCTTGGCATCGTTCTCCTCGGCGTGCTGCAAATCCTGGTCTGGGGCGGCTCGTTCTTCCTCATGGCGGTGATGGCCGACCCGATCAGCCGCGACACCGGCTGGCCTAGCCAATGGGTCTACGGTGCGCTGTCCCTGAGCCTGATGGTCTCGGCGCTGCTGGCCCCGTTGTCCAGCCGGCTGGTCGCCCGCTACGGCGCCCGCCCGCAAATGGCCGCCAGCGGCGGGGTGGTGGCGGTGGGGTTGCTGATCATGGCTGCCAGCCACAACCTCGGCCTGTTCCTGCTGGCCTGGGCGGTGATCGGCATCGGCATGGCAATGGGTTTGTATGAAACGTTGTTCGCCACCCTCGGCGGGTTGTATGGCGAAGGCGCGGGCAAGGCGATTACCGGCATCACCCTGATTGCCGGCTTCGCCTCGACCCTTTCATGGCCGACCGTGGCCCTGGCCATCGAACACTTCGGCTGGCGAGCGACCTGCGTGTGCTATGCGCTGGTGTTGATCGTGGTGGTGGCACCGTTGTACTGGCGGGTGCTGCCAGCGGGCGGGCGGGTCGAGGTGCCGGCCAGGGCGCAGGCACAAGGCGAAGCGCTTGGCGTGGACCGCCCGCTGTACCTGCTGTTGACCAGCATGTTCGCCATCGGCGCGATCATCATGACCGCCATCGCCGTACAGCTGGTGGCCGTGCTGCAGGGGCTGGGGCATTCGCTGCCGGTGGCCATCGGCCTGGCGGCGATGCTCGGGCCCAGCCAGGTGGCGTCGCGGGTGCTGCAGATCCTGGCGGGCAAGCGCCACCCGATCTGGACCGCGCTCGCCTGGGTTAGCCTGGTGCTGATCGGGTTGCTGATGGTGACCTTTGTCCCGGCTGCTACGGCGGTGGGCTTGCTGGTGTTCGGCTGCGGCAACGGCCTGCGAGCGATCGTGCGTGGGCTGCTGCCGCTGGCGATGATGCCACCGGCGCAATATGTGCTGCTGATGGGGCGCATGTCGCGGCCTTCGCTGATCGGGCAGGCACTCACGCCTGTGGTAGGTGGCTTTCTGTTCGAGCACTTTGGCTCGATGGGGGTGTTGGTGGCGCTGTGTCTGCTGGCGTTGGTCAATTTGGGGTTGGTGGGGATGGTGATGCGTAAGGTTCGTATTGGCTAGCTAAGTAAGACTGTAGTTTTCGGTGTCATATCAGCTACGAAATAAGGGTGAATGGATTGAGTCACATTCATAACCTTGCAGCCATTTTCATTGCTGAGTAGGAGAGGCTGTCAGAATTTTTGCTGGTGACTCGTGCGCGCAGAGAACTGCTTGCATTGAATCTCGATACTGCATCGCTCAGTGGCAAGTAACCCAGACGTTGTTGATCGGTATAGTGCATGGATTGGTCGTCAACTCGGATGATTTTGTAATTATTTTCAGTGGCGATTTCATTGAATAAACCAATTCGGTCTTCGACTTGGTTTTCCAAGAGTCTTCCTTCGTAAGCAATTTTGTAAGAGTCTGCTGACGCGTTGCTATCCAGAAGGTAAAAGAAGTCCTGTGCGCTTACGCTGACTGACTGTATTCCTGACACCCTTCGAAGGTGGCTAATTTCATGGATGATTGTTGCTGCGCGTGTTTCATTTGTAAGGGAGGTTGAGAAAAATTCGTCCAGGATGAGAATGCTGCCTTGGAAATCACTTTTGGCTACTTGCGCATACGTGTTGCTGGCGCCTTCTGTTGCTCGGTTTATCTTCTTGTGCCCTATTTCGGGTGTTGCATATTCTGTTAGCATGCCCGCTATTTTTTTCCAGTTGTTTACTATGTTCGGCAATACATCCGCATATCGCGGTCCAAAGAATGTTTTCATTTCGTTTGCGTATAGAGACTGGCCTGGTTTCACGACTTTTCTGAGCGCGAGGAGTGCTGCATCTAATGCTTGTTTTACTGTTTCTGCTTCGTCTGCGGGGAACTGTGATAAGCCATATGCTGTAATAGTCAGCGTGAGGCCATTTGAGTCTGCATAGGTGCCAGGGTTGTTTTGGACCATGCAGTAAAGGTTCAAACCATCCACTGTCTCAGCCGGGTCCGCACTCAACCAGCGCCCTGCCCAAGACAGGTAATACCGGTAGCCGTAGTAATACAAATCGGTCGCATCGCGCTCCTTGCCCGAAAAACGCACGGTCTTGTAGTCAGCCTCAATCGCACTGCGCGCTGCCCATACCGACGTCTCCCCGTACGGGTAATATTCCTCCCGGCTGATCAGGCTGCCGCTACCATCGAGCTCCAGGCCATGGCTGCCGATAAGGTCGCCATACTGGTAACGCAACTGGTCATCGGCAATCTCAGCCGGCTTGCCAGCCACCCAGTGCAAAACGCGCACTTGCGCATGACCGGTTTGACCCACGCACAAAACCTGAAGGCTTTCTTTCCCCGTCGTTCGCAGTTCCAGATTGGCCAGGTAGATGACCTGCTGGCTGTTCAGCTGTTGCGTGCTGCTCTTCAGTACGCGCTGGCAGCGGGCATCGTAGCGGTAGAGTTCGTGATCGCCCGGGGCGCCGTCGCGCACCACGGGGGTGACTTTCTGCAGTTCTCCCCGGGGTGTCCATTCGAGTGCCTGGCCTGGCTGCAACTGGCGTTGATGGCCTGCGGCTGTAAACAGAGCATCTACTCCCTCAGGAGTGCCGGCCAAGGTGCTGGTCACCCCCCGGTTACTGCGGTTGCTGACGGTAATGTCCGTGGTGTAGCCGTTGTTGCTGGCGGGCGCGCTGTGGCGGATCTGGGTCAGATTGCCTGCGGTGTCGTAGTGGTAGTGGCGGATGTATCGGGTGTAGGTGGCGTTGTCACTGGCAAGCGGCACGGATGCCGGAGTTGAATGACTGTTCTGGCGACCCGCATTGGCCATTTCCCGCCCGTTGGCACTGACCAGTTGGTACAGGCTGTCGTAGCCGTAGAGGCTTTCTGGTCCCACCCGTTGGTTGCGCCAAATGCGCGTCTGCTGAGACTCGTCTCTGGCATTGAGCACATTGCCTACCGGGTCGTATTGGTAACGCAGGTCCTGCAGCAAGCCGGTTTGACGTTTTACTCGAATGATTGCCAGTCGCTGCGTTCGCGGCTCGTATTGGTAGGTGCAGGTCACGCCGTTGCCGTGTGTCTCGTTCAGCTTTCGCCCCTCGGCCGAGTGGGTCAGCGCCGTCACCACAGGTTGCTCTGCGCTGTTCTTCACGGTCAGCCAAGTGCGCGCCAGCTGCCCGTTCACGCCATACGCCACACGCTGCTGATGGTCAGCCGCATCCCGCGTGTTCAGCACATTGCCCGTGGCATCGGTGCAGGTGACGGTAGTGTACCTTTCTGGCCCAAGCAGTGCATTCCAGGCAGTCGGGTCCGCACCATGCCAATCGACTTGCAGGTCGGGGTCAGTCGCCGCTTGGGGCAAGCGGCGTGTCATCGACAGTGGCACGCCAGAGAGGGCCATGCATTCAGTGGCCATCAGCCCGGCCGTATCGTAGTGACTGATGCAATGCCCGGCGATGTTCCGGTCTTTGTCTGCAGCCGTGCTGGCCGCGTAAATGAAGCGCTGTGTTGTTCGTGGGCCTTCGCTGGCAACCTGCTCGGAAACGGCTAGCGGCCGACCAGGCAGGGTTGGCACCTCGTAATGCCAGGTGTGGCTGACGGCCTGGCTGTGGTCCTCCGTGCTGTCGCCGGTGCTGAGGATGCCGTTCACGATGAGCAGTGGCCGGCCGGCGGTGTCGCTCAGTTTGACGGAGGTACCCGCATCCACGCTGCGGGTGTGCAAGGCATTGCCGCGCAGGTCGTAGTGATAGATGAAGTTGGCAATACCGGCGTTAGCCAAGCGTGGGTCTGCGCTCTGCTTCAGAAAGCCAGATGCAGTGAAGTGGTGGCGGGTGACGCGTGCCCGGGTTACATCCAGTGCGTCCGGATGGCGGTGATAAGTGATCTCGCGCACGCTTGAACCGCGGCCATCGCGGGCTATTGCCTTTGGGGTGTTTTGGTTGACTGCGATTGCCATGTTCCCTATGGACATATTGCCTCGCTCCGGCTGAACGCACCTGCGTGAAGCAAGCATTCCTCATCAAGGATGAGTTGTAACCTGGCAATAATGCTGGGAACGTTTGCGGTATAACGGGCTCAGCTGATGGCTGTGCGACAGTGACTGGGATATTGAGCTTGCTGATGTGGCACTGGTGCTGCAGGTCGCGGCGGAGGGGTTGGTGGTCATGCGTAAAGTCAGAACCCTCGCAGCTGTGACGACAAGGTCCTGAGTCTCTGAAAACTTGGCAAGTTCCCGCGCAATTGTTGTAGAACTCAGCTTACTATCCGTAAATGGACAGAAGCGCTGTGGATCACATCTTGACTGCCAGTTTGACTGCTGCATATGCAATGCTGTCGGCATTCCTGGCCGCAATGCGGGATCGCAGTAGAGGCGTGTTGTTGAAGAAAGTAACTGCATTATTCAGGGTTAAGTAAGCATCTACATTGTGTTGCCTGTAAGTCAGAGTGTTTTTGTTTGCGTCTACGATATGAAGTGATCGGAAGTTTGCTGTCTCGGCGAGAAATAATTCTGGGGTTATGACGTCGCTCGCTTGAAACTTAGGTCTATTCAATAATTTGAAGGAATCAAAGGTTGGTTCTCCGTCGCTCAAGTAGAAAAAGTCATGGGTATTGGGGACTTTCGCGCTCATGCCGTTTACATATCCAAAATGACTGAATTCATGGATAATTGTTGCCACTAGTGCTTCAGGTGAGTGGCTGAGTGTGAAGAAATTATCAAAAATATACAGGCGCCCAGTTCCGTTGCTTTGTTCTGTCGCGGCAAACACGTTTGGGGTGTTGGTTTGGGCGCGATAGATTTGACTGTATTCTGAGAAGGTGGACGGATATTCGGCAAGTACATCCAGCGTTTGGTTCCAGCTGTTTCTAATGTTGGTGTATTGGGATAGGTATTCGCTGCCGAAATAATGCCTCATTAGAGTTGCATCAGGAATGAATGCTGGATCCGTGACGCTTATCAACGTATTTAGTGATGTTTCCAGGGTTGCTTCAACTAGATCTTTTTCACTGCTTTCAAAGTTGTCCAGTCCGTACTTCAGTATTTTGATGTCTTCCCTCGTCTCAGACGGATCGGCCTGGGGCGACTGCAGCATGAGCCCCTGATCGTCAAGGTAGCTAACAGGGTTGTTGCGAACCATGCAATAGAGATTCAAATGATCCAGCGTGCCTGCCGGGTCCGCACTCAACCAGCGCCCTGCCCAAGGCTGGTAATACCGGTAGCCGTAGTAATACAAGCCAGTCGCATCGCGCTCCTTGCCGGAAAAGCGTACGGTCTTGTAGTCAGCCTCAACCGCGCTGCGCGCTGCCCATACCGACGTCTCCCCGTACGGGTAATATTCCTCCCGGCTGATCAGGTTGCCGTTACCATCGAGCTCCAGGCCATGGCTGCCGATAAGGTCGCCATACTGGTAACGCCACTGATCATTGGCAATTTCAGCCGGCTTGCCGGCCACCCAGTGCAAAACGCGCACTTGCGCATGCCCGACTTCACCCACGCACAAAACCTGAAGGTTTTCTTTCCCCGTCGTTCGCAGTTCCAGATTGGCCAGATAGATGACCTGCTGGCTGTTCAGCTGTTGCGTGCTACTTTTCAGTACGCGCTGGCAGCGGGCATCGTAGCGGTAGAGTTCGTGATCGCCCGGGGCGCCGTCGCGCACCACGGGGGTGACTTTCTGCAGTTCTCCCCGGGGTGTCCATTCGAGTGCCTGGCCTGGCTGCAACTGGCGTTGATGGCCTGCGGCTGTAAACAGAGCATCTACTCCCTCAGGAGTGCCGGCCAAGGTGCTGGTCACCCCCCGGTTACTGCGGTTGCTGACGGTAATGTCCGTGGTGTAGCCGTTGTTGCTGGCGGGCGCGCTGTGGCGGATCTGGGTCAGATTGCCTGCGGTGTCGTAGTGGTAGTGGCGGATGTATCGGGTGTAGGTGGCGTTGTCACTGGCAAGCGGCACGGATGCCGGAGTTGAATGACTGTTCTGGCGACCCGCATTGGCCATTTCCCGCCCGTTGGCACTGACCAGTTGGTACAGGCTGTCGTAGCCGTAGAGGCTTTCTGGTCCCACCCGTTGGTTGCGCCAAATACGCGTCGGCTGAGACTCGTCCCTGGCATTGAGCACATTGCCTACCGGGTCGTATTGGTAACGCAGGTCCTGCAGCAAGCCGGTTTGACGTTCTACTCGAATGATTGCCAGTCGCTGCGTTCGCGGCTCGTATTGGTAGGTGCAGGTCACGCCGTTGCCGTGTGTCTCGCTCAGCTTTCGCCCCTCGGCCGAGTGGGCCAGCGCCGTCACGACGGGTTGTTCCGCGCTGTTCTTCACGGTCAGCCAAGTGCGCGCCAGCTGCCCGTTCACGCCATACGCCACACGCTGCTGATGGTCAGCCGCATCCCGCGTGATCAGCACATTGCCCGTGGCATCGGTGCAGGTGACGGTGGTGTACCTTTCTGGCCCAAGCAGTGCATTCCAGGCAGTCGGGTCCGCGCCATGCCAATCGACTTGCAGGTCGGGGTCAGTTGCCGCTTGGGGCAAGCGGCGTGTCATCGACAGTGGCACGCCAGAGAGGGCCATGCATTCAGTGGTCATCAGTCCGGCCGTATCGTAGTGACTGATGCAATGCCCGGCGATGTTCCGGTCTTTGTCTGCAGCCGTGCTGGCCGCGTAAATGAAGCGCTGAGTGGTTCGTGGGACTTCGCTGGCAACCTGTTCGGAAACGGCTAGCGGCCGACCAGGCAGGATTGGCACCTCGTAATGCCAGGTGTGGCTGACGGCCTGGCTGTGGTCCTCCGTGCTGTCACCCGTGCTGAGGATGCCGTTCACGATGAGCAGTGGCCGGCCGGCGGTGTCGCTCAGTTTGACGGAGGTACCCGCATCCACGCTGCGGGTGTGCAGGGCATCGCCGCGCAGGTCGTAGTGATAGATGAAGTTGGCAATACCGGCGTTAGCCAAGCGCGGGTCCGCGCTTTGCTTCAGAAAGCCAGATGCAGTGAAGTGGTGACGTGTGATGCGTACCTGGCTTTCATCCAGTTGGTCAGGGTGACGGTAAAAGGCAATCTTGCGCACGACAAGGCCACGGCCTTCGTGGGCCATTACGGTTGGGGTGTTGTGGTTGACTGCCTTTTCGATACGACCCATGGGGCAGCTACCTCGCAAGATCAGGGTGTGACTCGATGCGAGGTAAGCTTCCAGCAAAGTCGTCAGTACGTAACCTGATAAAAATGACAGGTGCCCATGGGCTCAGGGTCAAGGGGCGCTTACCGCTTGCGGCCTTTGCCGACGGTACAGCACGGTCGTCGCGGTGAACCCGCATACCGCCGCGAACATCAGCCAGTAAGCCGGTGAGGCTTTGTCCCCGGTGGCCTGCACCAGCAGCGTCGACACCGCCGGCGTAAAGCCGCCGAACAGCGCGGTGGCCAGGCTGAAGGCCAGCGAGAAGCCGACCACCCGCACGTTCGCCGGCATCACCTCGGTCAGTGCCGCGACCATGGCACCGTTGTACAGGCCGAAGAACATCGAGAAGTACAGCAACACCGCGAGCAGGCGCTCGAAGCTGGCAGCTTCAGCGAGCCAGTGCATGGCCGGGTAGGCGGTCAGCACGCACAGCAGGGAAATTGCCAACAGCTGCGGGCGCCGGCCGATGCGGTCGGAGAGGGCACCGCCGAGGGGCAGCCAGATGAAGTTGCTGACCCCGACCAGCAGGGTCACCACCAGGCTATCGGTGGTGCTCAGGTGCAGCACGGTCTTGCCGAAGGTCGGGGTGTACACCGTGATCAGGTAGAACGTGGTGGTGGTCATCGCCGCCAGCAAACCACCGGCCAGCACCGTGCGCCAGTTGTCGCACATCGAGCGGAACACCTCGGCCGTCCCCGGGTGATGTGCGCGGGCCTTGAACGCTTCGGTCTCCTGCAGCGAGCGGCGGATGATGAAGATGAACGGGATGATCACGCAACCGATGAAGAACGGAATGCGCCATCCCCAGGCTGCCACCTCACTGGTTTCCATGCAGGCGTTGAGGGTATAGCCCAGCGCCGCCGCCACGACGATCGCCACTTGCTGGCTCGCCGACTGCCAACTGGTGTAGAAGCCGGTGCGCCCCGGCTTGGCGATCTCCGAAAGGTACACGGATACGCCACCCAGCTCGGCGCCGGCTGAAAAGCCCTGCAACAGCCGGCCCAGCAATACCAGCAGTGGGGCGAGGATACCGATGCTGGCATAGCCGGGCACCAGGGCAATCAGCACGGTGCCAGCAGCCATGATCGACAGCGTCACGATCAGCCCTTTGCGCCGGCCGACCTTGTCGATGTAGGCGCCCAGCACGATGGCACCCAGCGGGCGCATCAGGAAGCCCGAGCCGAACACCGCGAAGGTCATCATCAGCGAGGCGAACTCGCTGCTGGCCGGGAAGAACGTCTGGGAAATGTAGGTGGCATAGAAACCGAACAGGAAGAAGTCGAACTGTTCGAGGAAGTTGCCGCTGGTGACCCGCAAGATGGCGCCGAGGGTGGCGCCCCGGGTCGGTGTTGTCGTTTTCATCATGGCTCGCTTTTGTTGTTATTGGATGGAGGTTGCCGCGCTCAGTCGTTGCCAGCATTGATCGGGTTGGGCTGACGTTTCTCGATGGCGTGCTTGAGCAACGCGGCGCTGCGGAAAATGCCGTGGGCGAACTTGCTGTAAGGCATGGTCAGGAAGAACGCCATCACCAGCCCCAGGTGCAGGGCCAACAGCAGGCCAAGGGCGCTGGTTTCGCGGAACGCCAGCAGGGCCAGGCCGCTGGCGCTGACCAGCAACAGCAGAGCGATGAAACCGCGGTCCATGGGTTTCTGTTCGGCGTCGCCGTGGTTGGGGTTGCGTCGCAGGTTGAGGTACAGCAGCCCGGCAGGGCCCGCCAGCAGGCCGAGGCCTCCGGCGATGCCAAGCATGACCGGCAGGCTCAGCACCGGGTACGGCGCCTCCAAGCCAAGCAGGTAGTGGTAGAGCGTCGCGCTGCCGGTGGCGGCCAGGCACAACAGGAAACCGTAGAAAGTCAGGTGGTGGAAGCGTCGCCGCCACAGGGTGAAACGGTCATCGGCATTGTTGCAGCCCTCGCCATGTCCTCCGTCGAGGTACTTGAGGCGGGCCACACTGGTAGTCGCTTCCAGTGCAGCGGCGGTTTTTAGCGCGACCGTTGCTGCTGGAGGGGAGATGTCGCGCCAGAACCGGCGCACGCCCAGCGCCAGGGCGATGACTGCGAAGCCGAACACCCCACCGAACATCAGCGCCAGTGTGTTGTGGGCAAAGATGCCATAGAAGTTGCCGCCGGCCATGGGTGTGAACAAGTTACCCATGGCCAGCAGGCTCAGGCACAGGAACAGCACCAGGGCGAAGCCGCTGGCCAGCGCAAGGGTCAGGCCGTTGCGCTGGTACAGACGGCCGAGGGTGCGCGGCCAGGCATATTCGGTGTAAGTGTCGAGGCGCACCTTTGCCATGGCCTTGGGCACGTTGACCTGGAATTCGTGGGGCGCGGCGTACTGGCAGGCGTGCAGGCAGGCGCCGCAGTTGTGGCAGAGGTTGGCCAGGTAGTGGATGTCGGCCTGGGCGAACTCCAGGCGCCGGGTCATCGCCGGAAACACGGCGCAGAAACCTTCGCAATAACGGCAGGCATTGCAGATGCTCATCTGCCGCTGCACTTCGCTTTCGTGCACGTTAAGCACCGGGATCAGTTCACTTTGTGCCTGCGGATCAAACAGCTGCATGGCGTGCCTCCTGGATGTCGACGAAGCCTGCGCTGGCGGCCGCCTGGACGCCGGCGATACGGCCGTACGCCGTGCCGATGGCCATGCCGATACCAGCGGTGTAACCCTTGCCCAGTACGTTACCGGCCATCATTTCTCCAGCGACGAAAAGGTTGGGGCTGGGCTTGCCGGCGAAATGCACGGCGGCGCTTTCGTCGGTCGCCAGGCCCAGGTAGGTGAAGGTGACGCCTGGCTTGAGCGGGTAGGCGTAGAACGGCGGTTTGCTCAGCGGGCGGGCCCAGTGGGTCTTGGCCGGGGTCACGCCTGTGGTGTGGCAATCGTCAAGCGCGGTATGGTCGAAGGTGCCGACCTGGCAGGCACTGTTGAACGCTTCGATGGTCTGGCAGAACTGTGCTTCTGGCAGGCCCAGCTTGCGCGCCAGTTCGGCCAGGGAATTGGCCGTGGTGCCTGGGAACACCGGAGGCATGAAGCGGCCGATGGCCTGCTGGTCGATGATCGAATAGGCCTGCTGACCCGGCTGGCCGGCTACAAGGCGGCCCCAGATGGCATAACGCTTGGGCCAGAAGTCTTCGCCTTCGTCATAGAAACGCTCGCCGTCGCGATTGACCACCACGCCTAGTGACACGCAGTCGATGCGGGTGCAGATGCCACCGTCATACAGCGGCGCGCGGGCGTCGATGGCAACCATGTGTGCCTGGGTCGGGTCGCCGATGATGTCGGCGCCCAGTTCGCCCATGCGCTTGAGCAGGATGCCGGTGTTGAAGCGTGTGCCGCGGATCAGGAAGTTGTCCGACGGCCATTCGCCACGGGCATTCTGGCCCCAGGCTTCACGCAACCACTCACGGTTGGACTCGAAGCCGCCCGCCGCCAACACGCAGGCCCTTGCCTGGATGCGTTCTGCAGGCAGCTGGCGGCCCTCGACCTCGCGGGGGGGCAGGTGAGCTGCGACGAACCTGCCGCCCTGCAGTTCGATATCGTTGACCTGGGCGTTGTAGCGCACCTGCACGCCGAGCCGTTCGGCGCTGCGGAAATAGGCATTCACCAACGCCTTGCCGCCGCCCATAAAGAACGCGTTGGTCCGTGCCACATGCAGGGCACCGGACAGCGGCGGCTGAAAATGCACACCGTGGCTGCGCATCCAGTCGCGGCAGCTGGAGGACGCACGGATGGCTATGCGCGCGAGTTTTTCGTTGGTCAGGCCGCCGGTGACCTTGAGCAGGTCCTGCCAGTACTCTTCTTCGGGGTAGGCATCGACCAGCACATCCTGGGGTGCGTCGTGCATGCAGCGCAGGTTGCGGGTGTGCTGCGAATTACCGCCACGCCAGGCCCTGGGCGCGGCCTCCAGCAGCATGACGCTGGCGCCGGCCTCGCGGGCCATCAGCGCGGCACAGAGGGCGGCGTTACCGCCGCCGATTACAAGAACATCGATCATTGTCGCTCCTCGGTCGCAAGGAGGCATGAACGAAGGGCCCCTTGCGAGTGAGGAGACAGTAGGGCTGTCGGCCGGGCGCCGAAAGGCGGGCTATGGCATGGGGTGTTCAGTTTTTCTAAAGGCTGGCGTCTTCGATCCAGGTCGCGCCCGGCCATTGCCGCTGGCTGACAAGTTGGCGGGCAACGTCGATGATCACCCGTCGGGCGGCCAGCGCGGCGGGTGACAGCTCATCGTCCGCCAGGGTTGCCAGCAGGTTGCGTCGGCCAACGTGGGCGTCGCTGATTTGCGCGACCCGCAGCCCGCTTTCACCGCTGAGCGCCGCTGCAGCGCCTGGTTGGATGGTCGCGGCATGGCCGGCGCGCACCGCATTCATCAGCACGGCCAGGCCATCGACTTCCATGATGATGTTCGGCACCAGGCCGGAGCGTTCGAATGCAGCCATCAGGGTCGAACGCAGACCGTGCTGGGCGCTGGGCATGACCAGTGGCAGCGGGCCCAGGTCGGTCAGTTGCACACTGCCTTCGGGCGCGAGGGGTAGCTGTGGAGGGCTGATGACGAACAGCCGTTCATCGAGCAGCGGCGTCACGCTCCAGCGTTTGCCTCCTTCGAGCTGGAACAGGATGGCGAGGTCGATCTGCCGGGCGTTGAGCTGCGCGGCAAGGTGCCCGGAGAGCATTTCCACCAGGTGCAGCTGGATGTCGGGGTAACGCTCGCGCATGGCATTGATCAGCGGCAGGGCGAGCACGGTCGCGGTGGTCGGCGGCAGGCCGACGGTGACGTAGCCGCTCATGCGCCCACGGTGGGCGGCGAGGATGGCGTTGTCGGCCTGGCGCAGGCTGAGCTGGGCATGGTGCAGGAACGCCATGCCGGCGCTGGTTGGCGTGACCCCTGTGCTGCTGCGGTTGAGCAGGCGGGTGCACAGCTCGCTTTCGAGCTTGGCGATCTGCTGGCTCAGGGCGGAGACGCCGACCTCCAGTTCGAGCGCGGCCCGGCCAAGGCTGCCGTGTTCGATGATCTTGACGAAGTAGCGCAGTTGCCTGAGTTCCAAGGGAGACTCCAGAGAGGGGCGAGGGGTGGGTAAATGTGATCAACCTTGGGCAAACTGCAGAAGCTTGTCGCCATCCAGCCGGTAGCGCACCCACTCATCCTGTGGCTCGGCGCCCAACGACTTGTAGAAACCGATCGCGGGCTCGTTCCAGTCCAGTACGCTCCACTCGAAGCGCGCGCAACCGTTGGCCACGGCTTCGCGTGCGATATGCCGCAGCACATCCCGACCCGCGCCACCGCCACGCTGCTCAGGGGTGATGTACAGGTCTTCCAGGTAGATGCCGTTGCGGCCCTGCCAGGTCGAATAGCTGTAGAAATACACGGCAAAGCCGATGGCCTTGCCGTCACGCTCGCAGATCAGGCTGTGCACGGTGCTGCCTTCGTCGAACAGGCTGTGCTCGATATCGGCCAGGGTGGCGACCACTTCGTGACGGGCGCGTTCGTACTCGGCCAGCTCGGTGATGTAGGCAAGAATCTGCGCGGCATCGGCGCGAACGGCAGGGCGGATGGTCAGGCTCATGCGGGGGCTTCCTTGTTTTGGTGAACGGTACAGTGATGTGTATCTGCATAATTTAATGTAACTGTACCGGTCGCAGGGCAGGGCGACTCCGTTAGTGTGACAGCACCTGCAACGATTCTGGAATGCCTGCCATGCTTGCCTCTGCGGACCTGCTTACCGCCTTTGTGCTGTTTGCCTTCGTTTCCTCGATCACACCGGGGCCCAACAACACCATGCTGCTGGCCTCGGGCGTGAACTTTGGCGTGCGCCGTTCGATCCCGCATGCCATGGGCATCAGCGTTGGCTTCATGGTCATGGTGTTGGCGGTCGGCCTGGGCCTGGGCGAGGTATTCAAGGCCTGGCCGGCGCTGTACACCGTGTTGCGCTATACCGGTGCGGCCTACTTGCTGTACCTGGCCTGGAAGATCGCCACCTCAGGGCCGCTCGGCGGCGATTCGCCGAGCGCGCGCAAGCCGCTTGGGTTCTGGGGCGCAGCGGCATTCCAGTGGGTCAACCCCAAGGCCTGGGTAATGGCGGTGGGGGCAATCACCACCTACACGCCGGCCCAAGGCTATGTGATGAATGTGGTGGTGATTGCTGCGCTGTTTGCCTTGGTCAACCTGCCCAGCGTCGGTGTCTGGGTGATGTTCGGCAGCGCCCTGCGCAACCTGCTGCAGAACCCGCGCTGGCTGATGCTGTTCAATGTCCTGATGGCCTTGCTGCTGGTGATTTCACTCTACCCGCTGCTGTTTGTAGAATCGGCGTTTTCATGAACCCATGAGTACAGCAAGCCGATGCAGTTGATTCCCTGGTCCTTCGACAGCTCCGAAGGCTTCACCCTGCGTGGCTGGCGCTCACCAGCCAGCGGCAAGCCGTTGCTGCATTTCCTGCACGGTAACGGCTTTTGCTGCCTGGCCTACCAGCCGCTGCTGTTGAGCCTGAGTGAACATTTCGATCTGTGGCTCTGCGATGTCCAGGGCCATGGTGACAGCGACCATGGCGGTGACTTCCGCGGCTGGAACCGTACCGCTGCGCTGGCGGTGGAGGCCTTCGAGGCCGGCCGTGGGGAATATGGCGAGGTTCCCCGGTACGCCGTGGGGCACAGTTTCGGCGGGGTGTTGACCGGGTTGATGCTGGCCAGCCAGCCGGGCTTGTTTGCCCGTGCCGTACTGCTCGATCCGGTGCTGTTCAGCCGGCGCATGATCGGCGTGATGGGCGCGGCTGCGCTGGTCGGCCTGCACCGCCGGCATACCTTGGCGCGCAAGGCCGCCAACCGGCGCAGCCATTGGCCGGACCGTGAGTCAGCGCGGGCATCGCTGCACGGGCGTGGCATCTTCAAGGGCTGGAGCGACGCGGCGTTGCAGGCGTATGTCGAGCACGCGATCGGTGATTGCGGCGAAGGCGTGGTGCTCAAGTGCCGGCCCAGTCGCGAAGTGGAAATTTTCAGCTCGTTCCCGTCGCGCATGTGGGCGCAGCTGGCTGCCATCCAGGTGCCAACCCTGGTGCTGTATGGCGAACACACCTATCCCTTCGTGCCGCACTCGGTGCAGCGCCTCGCCAGCCTCAACCCTGTAGTTAGCGCCGTTCAGGTCTGCGGTGGGCACTGCTTCATGCAGGAAGATCCGGCGATGGCTGCGCAGAAGGTGCTGGTCTACCTGCAAGCGTGATTGGCTGTTCCATTTCTGGAACGATCAATGCCGTTTAAGCCGACTACCGGCTGATTGGGCTGATTGGTAAGGTTAACCCAGTTTGGAGAGGAGACTTCTCATGAAAAAGATTCTGGGTATCCACCGCAGCCCCCACGCCCATTGGGTGGGTGATGGTTTCCCGGTGCGCAGCCTGTTCACCTACGACAACCTGGCCAGCAAGATCAGCCCGTTCCTGCTGCTGGACTATGCCGGCCCGTACGACTTCAGCCCGACCAGCGATCGACGCGGAGTCGGTCAGCATCCGCACCGCGGCTTCGAAACCGTGACCATCGTCTATCAGGGCGAACTGGAACACCGCGACTCGACCGGTGCCGGTGGCCTGATCGGCCCGGGTGACGTGCAGTGGATGACCGCTGCCAATGGCATCATCCACGAAGAGTTCCATTCCCCGGCCTTCGCCCGCAGTGGCGGTTCACTGGAGATGGTGCAACTGTGGGTCAACCTGCCGGCGCGTGACAAGCGTGCAGCGGCGGGGTACCAGACGCTGCTGGCGACGGACATTCCGGTGGTGCAACTGGAGGGCGATAGCGGCAGCCTGCGGGTAATTGCTGGCGCCTATCAGGGCCATGCAGGCCCGGCGCGGACCTTTACCCCGATGGATGTGTGGGACATGCGCCTGAAGGCGGGTGCCAGCCTGCAATTGCCGATCGCCGACGGCCACAATGCTGCACTGGTGGTGTTGCGCGGTAGCGTGCGGGTCAACGGCGAGCGCGAAGCTGGCCCGGCCAGCCTGGTGCTGCTGGAGCGCGGTGGCGCGGATGTGGTGATCGAGGCGCTTGAAGGTACCAGCCTGCTGTTGCTCAGCGGTGAGCCGATCGATGAGCCGATCGTAGGCTATGGACCGTTCGTGATGAACAGCCAGGCGGAGATTGCCGAGTCGTTCGATGATTTCCACGCCGGGCGGTTTGGGCAGATGGCGGGCGAGGGTGCTGGCTTGGATCATTGATTGCCTGTACCGGCCTCTTCGCGGGCGTGCCCGCGAAGAGGCCGGTACAAACCCTGCAAACCTTGGCATGATGCAGCAATGGCTCTGTCCCGACTGCACGCCGTCCACCGCTCACTCAATGCCTCCGGCCAGCACACTTTGTGGCTGCGCTACCCCTTGCCCTACCATTGGCCTTCGACCCAGGCCTTCCTGGCTGCCCGCTGCATCCCCGGCATTGAAACCTTCAGCGCTGGCACCTATCGCCGCAGTTTCCCCGTGGCAGGCAAACACGGCGTACTAGAAGCCCGGCCCGCCAGCGGCAATCGCTTGATTATCCAGCTCAGCGGCGTGCCTGCCTCAGCTGTCCCCAGCCTGATCGCCCGCATTCGCCGCTTTTTCGACCTCGACGCTAACCCCGCACGCATTGCCGCCGAACTGTGCCACGACCCCTTGATGGCCCGGCTGATCGCCGCCCGCCCGGGCCTGCGCGTCCCTCAAGGGTGGGACGCCTGCGAGCAAGCCGTGCGCACGGTACTCGGCCAGCAGATCAGCGTAGCGGGCGCCATGACCCTGGCCGGACGCCTGGTAGCGCGTCATGGCCAGCCGCTATGTCTGCCGACCGCAGGCCTGACCCACGTCTTCCCGACAACGAAGGTGCTCGCCAACGCCGACCTGGAAAACCTCGGCATGCCCCGAGCACGCGCTGCCACCCTCGGTACGTTGGCGCGGGCACTGCTGGCAGAACCAGAACTGCTGCGAAAGGGCCAGGCCCTGGAGCCGCTGTTGGCCAACCTCTGCCGGCTGAAAGGCATCGGCCCCTGGAGCGCCCTGTATCTGGCGCTGCGCCAGGCGGGCGCCGCTGATGCGTTGCCGCTGGGCGATGTAGCGCTGGTCAAAGCCTTGCGCCTGCTGGAAGGGCCCGACGCCCAACTGGCCGAACGCGCCCAGGCCTGGCGCCCCTGGCGCGCTTATGCCGCGCAGCATCTATGGGCGTCCCTGGAAGACAAATAGGCCGTTCAGCGACCGCCTGTCGTGAAGTGCCAGCATTCGATCGAACAGGCGAGGCCGATCATCGTTCTTCCACTAAGGTGCTAAAGGATTCTCCGCACGATCATTGCCCCGGCGCATGGACGGCCGCTTGGGCATGCGCAATTTCAATTGGCACCCTGCCTGCCAAAGGCGTACTCACATACAACAGGCCATCCAGTACAGAGAGGGTCGTACCATGTCGTTGATAGGAGTTTCGATGCTGGAAATGCGGCAGATTATCGAGCAGGCCTGCCTGCCCGACCGCTGCGAAGTCAGCTGCCCGGACGGCACTACCCTGACCATCCGCCTGGGTCAGGGGCAAAGCCTGGAGCAGGGCGTGACCCTCTCCGGGATCTCGCTGCAAAACTTGAATAGTTGTCGTGACCTGGTGAACCTGGTTGGCCAGTTGCACACCCTGCGAGACAGCCATCCGGCGGCACTCAGAGCCATCGCCTGAGCACCCTGCGCTCCGGTCAGCCGAGGCTGGCCGGACGCACGTATTCCGGCATGAGGCCGTTGGTCCAGAACAGGATCATTGTCACCAGGATGGTCACCAGCAACAGCAACCCCACACCCCAGACGCAGCTGGCAAACAGCATGGCCTGCTCCTTGCGCAGGCGCAGGAAGGTCTGCAAGCCGCCGTACAGCAATACCGTGGCGTAGGCTGAGGCGGCGACCAGTGCCAGCAGTGCCAACCAGCGGATCGGCACCAGGCCGAAAACGCCAGCGAAGAACCACGGCGTGGCGCAATAGGCGGCGAAGCCGATGCATTGATTGAGCGTCGGTTGCGTATCGAAGCCGCGCGACATCCAGCGGATCATTACCCCCATCAGCATCACCCCGACCACCGTGGTGGCATACAGCAGCCCGGCCAGTTGCGCGGCGCTGGCCATGCTCAGGCGCACGCGGTCTTCAGCGGCGAGGCTCCAGCCGAAGGTGGTGGTGCCAACGAACAGGCACAGGGCAGGGATCAGGGCCAGCACCAACAGGCGCGGCAGGTATTGTTGCGGGTGGTCTTCCTCGGCGCGGCGGATGTCGATCCAGGCGTCGGAGGGATGGGTGAAGAGCTTGAGCAACGGGCTGTTCATGACGTTCTCCAGAAGGCAAGGCCTTGTAGTTATGGAGATCCGCCGTTTGCGTCAGGTTCAGCCGGGTGCGTCGCCGTTGATCGACTTGTTACTGCAGCTCCAGCAACAAGTTCAGGCCGCCATCGCCGCATTTGCCTTGATCACGGACCACCCCGCGGTAGCTGCGCCCATCCCAGACGAACGCAACGCTGTGGGCGCGCTCGACCTTGTCCGGCAGTGGCGGGCAGATATGCAGGCGCAGGGCGGGGCGGCCCTGGAGGTTGAGGGCGGCCAGCTGGCATTGGCATTCCACGCTCAGAGCTACCGGCCCGAACAGGGTGTCGCGCACGTAGTCGAGCTGCAGGCTGGCGTTGGGCGCGCGGCCGGGCATCTTCATGGCCGCTGGCTTCCTGCGCGTTGGCACAGCAGGGAAGGCTGGATGGGCATAGGCGACAGGCTCCTGGCAAAAGGATGGCACGTATCATCCTTTGGAAGCTTACTGGAGGCAGATGTTCAACTTGTTTCAGAGGTTTTGTGGAGTGTGCCGACGAAGGGCCGCATGGCGGCCCTGTATTTTGCCGCTCGGTCTATTTGCGTTTGCGCCTGGTGGATTGAATCGGCGCCTGTTCAAACGCCTCGGGTGGTGCGGGTGCTGCCCGCACATTGAAAAGACGACATATCACGTACCAACATATGGCTACGGAAAGGTTGTAGGGAAACAGCACGGCCCAGAACGGCAATTGCCAGTTCTTCTTGCCTTGCATTTCACCGGGTTCGCCGGTTCGCCATGGGGCATAGTGGCGCCAGGCTTCTGCTGGAGTGAGACAGATGGCGTGTAGGGGCCTGTGCCACCAGTTGGGCTCTCCCGGTGGAGGAAGCTTGTCGGGGCCGTGGTCCATGAAATGGCGGAGGTATTCCCAGACTTCGGCGACATACTTTATGTCGGACTCGGTAGGTTCATTGCTGTCGATCCAGAGGCAATCTTGCTGGTGGAAAGTGCCATCTTCTCGACGGGGAGCGAATGCCAAAGCGTACTGGGTGCTGAAAGAAGATCCGCCAAATTCGGTACGTTTGAACACTCCGCCGCTGACATTGTTCCAGTCGAAGATTAATAGTTTTCTTATGCGCTGATAGTATATTTTTTTCGATAATCGATTTAAATAGAAATCTGAAAGATTTTTTATATAGAAAATTCTGTATAGCAGGAAAGGTGAGAAGGTAAGCGATGCCGAAAGGTACATGAGTATGAAGTCGAGATCGTGCGCGAGTGACATCTCTGCCTTGATGATGCTCGAGCAAACAAAGATGATGGTGCAAATAGTCATGGCGATGTAAAGTTTTCCCATGAATACGGAGTCTGTGACCCATGGGTTGCGCAAGCGTATCAGTATATCTGTTCTGCTGACCAGTTGGCCTGAAATATACGCATTGAAATTGGTGTTTTTTTGAGGGGAGAATAACCAGGTGACTGACATTTTTAGGCTCCAAGGTAGAACGTGTTCGAAGCGATGAAGTCATTGGAAAAACCTGGATTTGGATTGTATGCAATATTGAGTCTCGCTTGTATGCTTCTGCCTACTTCTAGCTTGAGGTTTAATACCATTCCGGAGTGAGTCGGGTAGCAGTTGGGCCGTGGCTCTGCGGTTGAAATACTTCCATCAGGCTGCACGAGTTGTAAAATTCCTGCCCATCGGCTTAAGCCAATAACGAAGCCACTTAAAAGCACGGTGAACTCCACTGTCGCGTTTACCTTGTCTTCTTCGTTGCGCACGATTTTTGTCCAGTCGGGGGGAGACCAATATCTCTTTTCTTTCCATTCGCTTGATAGTCCTGGAAGAAACATTGAGTTTGATTGCTTGGTGGTAAGCAGGGTGGGTGAGTAGCACGCTGAATGCCATCGACTAATTTCCTCGATGAAATTATTGTACCGAGGAAGTTTCTTCTCGTAGTCGAGTTGTATCCCCTCGCGGATCTCTCCGTCATTTCGAAGATTGCCGAAGATGCTTCGTGCTGCCCATAGCTCTATTGGTCTGTGGATTCGCTCATTTGCTTTTGCATGAAAATAGAACCCTCCTGCAATGAAAGCCGCGCCGAAAAGGACAAAGGCTGCAGCGGTCCAACCTGAAAAAGGAATAACTTTTGTCGCGCCGGGAACAGCAAGCCCACCCTCCAGAACAATAGCGGATCCAATAGCGATGAGAATTCCACCTGCAAACGTATATCTTGCTGCCGTGGGATCGCCCTGCTGCCTCTGCCTTTGAGATTTTTCAATGTCTGAGTAGAGACCCAGCATGATCGCAGGGTAACCTGACAAACGCGCAAATAGATTGCTGCCTAGGTATTTGAAGAGCCCATTACCAAACGCCAATCCGGGAGCGATAGAGCTCGACTTCAGTAGCACTGCTTTCTGTATTGCCCGTGCGCCCACCAAGGTTGCAGCAGTAGCACCGACGACCCCGAATATGGACGCTGCGAACCCTGCGGCATATTCAGGTGCGCCACCTTTCAGCAAACTTTTATAGGCCACCTGTAGCGCGAGCACGTTAAACCACAGCATTCCGGCATTCAAACCCGTCCCGACGCCAGAAGTGAGCAGTCCGAGTAGCGTTGGCTTTACCAATGAAGTCGTGGTCATCTCCAGCATCACCGTTCGGCTGCCCATGATGCGCAGCTGCTTCATTTCCTCTACTTGCGACATGCCACTTTTCAGGTATTTCTCTACTTCCTGACTGAACGGATTTTCGAGAATCAGCTTGTCGGTAATGTTGTATCGCGCCGCGAGCAACCCCAGCGCCTTCTCGGCATTGACCTCGCGCGCTGCGGCCTGCACCTGCTGACGCAGGCTGTTGCTGGCATCCCAACGCGTCTTCCCGTGCATGCGCTTGAGCACCACGGTGCTGACCGATTGAGCCGTGAGGTCAGTGATACGGGCATAAGCCGGAAATCGGCCAACCAGACCTTCGATGACGTTGTCGCTGGCACCGAGCAAGGTGCCGATCGAGTCGGCCTTGTCGCGGAATGGGTTGAACGGTGCCAAGGCGTCGTACAGCGGGCTGTCGTGTTGGTCCAGCCAGCGCTCCAGGCGCTTGAAGCGCAGGTCCTGCTCTTCGGTCCCGGGCACGGGCTGGCCCATCGGGTGAATCAGCAGGGCCAGAGACATTTCCAGTCCGCGTGCGGAGCTGAGATCGTCACGGTCATAGCAAGCCAGCGCGGCCGCCAGGCTGTACGGATCGTCCAGATGGCCGGCTTCGGCGGTGGCCAGCCAGGCGTCGTGTTCGTTGCTGGCTTGCAAGGCCAGCTCACGCATCTGGCTGATGCGGTATTCCAGTTCGTCGCGTTCCTCCAGAAACTTAAGGTACTTGGCGGTATCGATGCGCTGTCCCAGTCGATGACCCTGCTCGGAATAGTCTGGGTGGGTGAGCACCCGGAAGCGTTCCTCGTAAGGCGGCTTCGGTCGGCTGTCGGGGCGTATCCTCAGGGCCGCTGTGCCCAGGGACGGGTTGTCGGCCGGGTACATGCTTTCCAGGGTCTTGTTCAGCAACGTGGCCACCAGGTTGCGGTGGTGGAAGTCGCGGCTCTGCGGGCTGAGGCGTTCGGCATCCAGCTGGTAGCACAGCGGCACGTCGGCTTGCTCGGTACCCTGCGCCGGCTTTGTATGGGGCAGCTGTTCGGCGGGCATCAGGTCGCGCAACTGATGCTGGTAGGCCGACACCGACAGGCTCAGGTCCAGGGCCAGGCCTTCGGCGTCGCTGAGCACCACCACGGCGGGAATCTTCGGTTGGGTGTAGGGGTAATGGCGTGCAACGGCGTGCAGGCTGCCTGCGAACAGCGCCGAGGTGCGTGGCTGGCTGCTCCAGCTCAGCGACATGCGTTGCGCGTCCGGCTTGAAGTCTTCGACCCAGGTTTGCAGGGCGCTGACCGGCAGCACATGGGGCTGGGTGGACGGCGCCGGGTTGCCGGCAATCAACTCGGCCATGTTCAGCTGGCGCATGTGCCGTTTGCGCATGGCCAGCGAACCGGTGATGCGCGCAGTCATGGCGTTGCTCCACAGGTGCGGGCTGTAGGCGATCCAGACTTCCTTGGCGCTTGTCTCGCAGGTGTCGGCCCAGACCCAGCCCATCGCCCGGCCGGACAAATAGCGGTCGCGCCGCTGGTAGTGTTCCAGGCAGCGGTAGCGCAACTCCTTGTACTGGCCCTCACCGTCGTACTCGTGGATGACCAGCTTTTCGCCCTGAGTGCCTTTCATGAACACGTAGACATAACCCGGACGGAGGGCGCGCAGGGTGTAGGCGCAGTGCTGCAGTGGAGGGAAGCCTTGCTCCAGGACGAAGCCGGAGTCGCTGTAGCGAAAGGGCGGGGCAGCGCCGGTACGTGGCACGATGGCGTAGCGCACTGGCAGGATCGGTACCCGTGCGCTGCAGGCAGGGGGTGAGGCGGCGCGGCTCACGGTAGCGTCGTTCATCGGGTGATTCCTCGAGCTGGTAATCGGCGATCAGCTGCAATTACGCTGAGGCCGAACACTAGCGAGGAAGCCATTCTTGGAGGATCGTCACCCTTCCTATTACGTTGTGGGAATTGTCGACACGTAATCGCTCAGTCATTCAATTCCCCGAAACGCCAATGCCTATCATCCCCCAATTCGGGGACTTCCCATGGGTAATCATCCCCAAATCGTTCCCGCTTCCCTTTCCAACTAACTGAAATTAAACGCAATTCCCTTATGGCACACACCTTGCTGACCTCTTCGCAGTGTTTCCTGTGTCCCGGAGGTGCAGCATGTCGACCCCGTCCAAAGGCCCCGTCCTGACGTCATTCGTCCTGGCCCTGTTTGGCTTGGAAGCGCCCGCCGAGGCCGCCGTGCAGTGTCAGCGCAGCCTGGTGGCCAACGTGGTGGCGCTGGACCAGCCGCTGATGTTCAACCGCCTTGGCGCGCAGAACGCCAACGGCATGATGTTCGCCCTGCGCGAGGATGTGGTGGACGACCACCAGGTGCCGCTGAGCAAGGGCGGCGCGGCGGTACCGGGCAAGGTCACCTTGCGCCCCGACAAGCGCCCGCGGCCGATCGTGCTGCGGGTGGCCGCCGGTGACTGCCTGACGGTCAACCTGACCAACCTGCTCGACTACAAGGCCAACCCCAACAAGCACGGGATCGAGCCTGAACAAGGCGAGGGCCCGGAAACCGAAGTCGAACATGAGGGCGGTGAACACTTCGTTGCCGATGAGCAGGTGACCGACCGCCACGTCGGCTTCCAGGTCAACGGCATGCAGGCCGTCAACAGCATCGGTGACATCGCCGCCAACACTGGCCGCAACGGCAATTTCCTGGTGGCCCCCGGCAACACCCGCAGCTATACCCTGTTTGCCGAGCGTGAAGGTGCGTTCGCCGCCACCAGTCAAGGCGCGACCTTTGGCGGCCAGGGGGGCGCCGGCAATGTTGCCAACGGCCTGTTCGGCCAGGTGGTGGTCGTCCCCAAAGGTGGGCGAACCTTCCGCAATACCCTCACTGAAGAAGAAATGCGCCTGGCAACCACCGGGCGCACGGCAACCGGCCAACCCGTGATCGACTACCAGGCGCGGTACCCGCAAAGCGAGCCATGGCTTAGTGAAGGCAAGGCCGGAAAGCCGATCATCGCCATGCTCGACGGCAATGAGATCCTCAACAGCGAAACCGATGCCATCGTCATGGGCCCCAACCCCGATGGCAGTTTTCCCAAGACCACCTATCCGCTGGAGAGCATCGGCAAGCGCAACCCGGCACTGCCCAACCGCCTTGAAGCGTTCCGTGATTTCGCCTCGCAGTTCGCCGACGAAGTGGCCGCCACCCAGGCCTTCCCGGGTTATTGGGCCGACCCGGTGATGGGCCATGTGCTGGAGCCGACCCGCGATTCGTTCATGATCAACTACGGCTCGGGTGGCATGGGCGCAGAAGTGGTGGCCAACCGCCTGGGCGTCGGGCCGATGCATGACTGCCTGTCGTGCGCCTATGAGGAATTCTTCCTCAGCGCACATACCGTGGGCGATATCGGTACGTTGGTCGATGTACCGGCCAACGTCGGCCTGGAGCACATCCGCCCAGGTGAAGTGCCGCCGGCCAGCGCTACCGGGGTCAAGGCCAGCATGGCCCTGTACCCGGCGGAGCCGGCCAACGTGCACCACAGCTACATCGGCGACTTCACCAAGTTCCGCAATACCCACAACGGCCACGAGCAGCACATCTTCCACCTGCATGGGCATCAGTGGCTGTTCAACCCCAACGATGACAACTCCGACTACATCGATGCCCAAGGCATCGGGCCGGGCATCGGCTACACCTATGAAATCGCCAACGGCGGATCAGGCAACCGCAACCGCGTGGCCGGCGATGCCATCTACCACTGCCACTTCTACCCGCACTTCGCCCAGGGCATGTGGGCCATGTGGCGGGTGCACGACGTGTTCGAGGAAGGCACTCGCCTGGAAGTCAGCGGGCAAGGCCAGAACGGCTACCACAGCACACCCTTCGCCCTGCGCAGTGGCAAGCCGGCAGTCGGCGCACGGGCTTTGCCCGATGGCGAGATCGTGGCCGGTACGCCGATCCCGGCCATCGTCCCGTTGCCTGGCAAGGCCATGGCACCGATGCCAGGCAAGGTGGTGGTGATACCCAAGCTCGCCACCGAGCAAGTGGCCGCCGATGACCACGCCCACGAGTCCGCCGCGCCCAAGGCAGTCGGTTCGCTGGCCCTGGTCGACCGTAGCGAGGCCAACCGCGACGCCGACGGCAGCTTGAAGAACCCCGGCTACCCGTTCTGGATCGGCGGCATGGAAAGCAGCGTCGGCAACCGCCCGCCAACCCCGCCGCTGGACATGCTCGATCCGGCCCTGGCCAAGCAGTTGAAGGAGAGCGGCAAGGCCCTGTGGGCCAACCTCGACCCGAACCAGGTCGACGGTTGGGACGGTGGCCTCGGTCGCCACGCGCTGGATGGGGTGTCCGCCGGCGGTGAGGCGGTGACCACCACCACCAAACTCGATTTTTCCAAGGTGGTGCACAAGGCCAGGCCGATCTACCTGCCGGAAGAGGGCACCGACGTCGAACAGGCTGCCATGCAGTTCCACGCCAAGGCCGAGCACGCCAGCTACGCGTTGATCCCCGGCAGTCAGCCGGTGGCCAAGGCATTTCGCACCAACGGCGCGCTGCCGACCGCAGGCGCCCCCTTCTACGAACCCTGCATGGACGACCGCGGCAAGCGCCTGACCCAGTCCTCGGGCGTAGGCGAGTTCTTCAGCGGGGAAAGCCTCACCGGCATGAACTTCCGGGGCGCGTCCGCCTTCACCGCTGACCGCCCGCGCATCTACAAGGGCGCCAATATCCAGTTCGATGCGGTGTACAACAAGGTTGGCTACCACTTCCCGCAGGCACGCATCCTGGCGCTCTGGGAAGATGCCTGGCCGGTGATCACCAAGCAGCGCCCGCCTGAGCCGCTGGTGATGCGCATGAACACCTTCGACTGCACGATGTACACCCACACCAACCTGATCCCGTCGTACTACGAGATGGACGACTACCAGGTGCGTACGCCGACCGATGTGATCGGCCAGCACATCCACCTGCCGAAGTGGGACCTGACCGCCGCCGACGGTTCGGCCAATGGCTGGAACTACGAAGACGGCATTCTTTCGCCCGGCAGCGTGGTGGAACGGGTGCAGGCCATTCGCAGCTTCAACGGCTGCACCGAGGGCGATGCCCGCGAGGGCACGGCCGCCTGCCCGAAAGCCAGGCAGCACCCGTACTTCGGGCGCTTCGGCCGGGCTGACTGGCAGGGCGCGCGTACCGCCATGCAACGCTGGTTCGCTGACCCGCTAATCAACGTGCATAACGTCGACCGGGGCCTGGGCACCATCTTCACCCATGACCACCTTGGCCCATCGACCCACCAGCAACTGGGGCTCTACGCCACCGTGCTGGCCGAGCCGGCCGGTTCCACCTGGTACCACGCCGAAACCGGCGAGAAGCTGTACAACCCGGGCGCCCGCCAGGACGGCGGCCCGACTTCGTGGCAGGCGGTGATCCAGACCGGCGACCATGACGGCGACGGCAAGAACGACAGCTACCGCGAGTTCTTCCTGGAGTACAGCGACTTCCAGCATGCCTATGAAGCGGGCGTGTACGTCGGCGCTGGCCCGGATGGCGTGCCCAACGGCCAGGCCTATCCGGCCACCGCAGACAGCTTCCGCTACGCCATCAACCCGCCGGTGCGGCAGAAGGCTTCCAACCTGCTCGAGTCGGTGGTCGAGTCCCGTGGCGGCTTGAGCCCAGGCTGCCCCAGCCGGCCATGCCCGCAGGCCATTTCGGTGGATGACCCCGGCATGTTCGTCGTCAACTACCGCAACGAGCCGCTGGCCCTGCGCGTGTTCGACCCGAACAAGGTCGGCCCGGACGGCAAGCGCGGCATGCAGGCCGACGGCCTCGGCGGCGACCTGGGCTACGCCCTGCAGAGCCGCACTGACCGGGCGATCCCGGCCATGAACCTGGCGCCTTCGGCGATCACTTCGGCGGTCGGGCCAACCGGCGGCACCACGTTGTTCCCACCCCACATCAACCAGGCCGGTAGCGAGCCGGGTGACCCGTTCACGCCCATGCTGCGTACCTATTCCGGCGACAACGTGCGCCTGCGCCTGCACGCCGGTGGCCATGAAGAGGAGCACAACGTCACCCTGCACGGTGTGAAGTGGCTGCAGAACGGCTCCGGCTTTGGCAACAGCTCCAACTCGGGCTGGAAGGCCTCGCAGATGATCGGCATTTCCGAGCAGATGGGCTTCATGGCACCGGTGTCGATGATCTCCAGCTCCGCGGCCACCAACGGTGATTACCTGTACAGCATGGATGCGGCCCTGGAAGGCTACTGGAACGGTATCTGGGGCGTGATGCGCAACTACACCGCGCAACGCGCCGACCTGTTCCCGTTGCCGAACAACCCGCAGCCGGTGGCCATGCGCAACACGGTCAACTTCGACGGCGTCTGCCCGAAAACCACGGCCAACCCCAATGGCATCGGCACCCGCCCGACGGTCAAGCGCAGCTACGAGATAGTCGCCGCACTGGCCAACGACATTCTCGAGAACCGTAACGGCGTCAGCATCTACGACCCGGCCGGTATCGGCCAGCATGTCGGTGGCCCGCTCAAGGCCAACGGTGGCACCCTGGTGTTCAACAGCCGCAATACGCGTATCCCGCAGGTGACGGTGGTCGACGAGGAGGACGGCACCACCTTCACCGTCGGCGGCCACAGCGCGCCGTTGCATGACCCGACTGCCGTGCTGTACGTGCGCAAGGCGGACCTCGACCCGGCCACCGGCAAGCTCAAGGCTGGCGTCCCGGTGGAGCCGCTGGTGCTGCGCGCCAATGCTGGCGACTGCATCAGCATCACCCTGGAAAACCGCCTGCCGCAGGTGATGCCTGACTTGCCCAGCACTGCGGTGATGCAGAACGTGGTCAAGCGCGACCGCTTCGATAGCGAAGGCGCCACCGCCTTCAACAACAACCTGATGCGGCCGTCCAGCCATGTCGGCCTGCATGCGCAGCTGCTGGCCTACGACATCACCAAGTCCGACGGCGTCAACGTCGGTGCCAACCCGGTGCAGACCGTGCCGCCCCGGGCGGGTAACAGCGGCGCCTACCCGAGCCGGGTGTACCAGTACTACGCCGGCCACCTGGAGCGCGAAGGCAAGCCGCTGCTGCAACTGGGCCGCACGGTGGACAACATCAACACCACGGCGATCGAGTTCGGTGGCCTCAACCTGACCCCGGCGGATGTCATCAAGCAACCGCAGAAGGGCTTGGTCGCCGGCATGAGTGTCCTGCCGCAGACCGCGACCTGGACCGAGGACAGCGCCAGCCGCGCCCAGGCCACGGTGAAGGTCAGCGGCCAGCCCGACTACCGTGACTTGGTCACAGTGTGGCAGCGCTCAATGAACATGCGCTGGGCCGATGGCCGCCCGGTGGAGGGCATCGCCACCGAAGGCAACGGCGTGCCGGGCGATCCGAAGGACAACGGCAACATGGCGCTGAACTACAAGACCGAGCCGCTGTGGCTGCGCTTCGGCCTGGCGCCGGACGCACCGTTCGGCCATGCCGATGGCTTCGGTTTTGCCGACGTGCCCAACGCCCACATGGCCTACAGCAACGCACTGGTCGGCGGCGACCCGCAAACCCCGGTGCTGTATGCCAAGCCTGGCCAGCCGGTGCGCAGCCATGTGCTGATGCCAAGCGGTGGCAGCCGCGGCATCACCTACCAGCTCGACGGTCACCTGTGGCCGCTGCACAACTACCAGGCCGAGAAGAACGACCTCGACGGCTACCCGACGAACCTGCCAGGCATCGGCTCGGTGCGCTTCGGTTACAACCCGATGGCCATGTACATCGGCGCCCAGGAGAGCGTGCTGCCGGCGGCGCACTTCAGCTTCATGCTGCCCAGTGCCGGTGGCGCCAACGCAGTGCCAGGTGACTACCTGTTCCGCGACTATGCCGCCTACGGCAACCTCTCGGGACTGTGGGGCATCTTGCGGGTGACCAATGATGCGCCGCCGGCAAATGCGGCGAGCCAGTAAGGGTAGGGGAGCGCGAGCATGTACAAGAACAAGAAGACTCGGCCTGCAGTACTGGGGGTGATGCTGGGTGCGGTGCTGATCGGTTTGGGCGTGGCTTATGAAAAGCTCTGGTGCGACCCGCGCGAGCTGCTGCAGGAGCCTGGCGACCCGCAGGCCCTGCACCGGCTCAGCCGCGATGGCGTGACGGTGGAGTTCGAGGCGCGCCCCTTGGCCGGCGGCGATGTGCGTGAAGGGGCCTTTGCCAACATCCGCTTCAAGGTCACCGACCAGGCCAGCGGCCAGCCGCTGTCGGGCATGGCGCCGGGGGCCTGGATCGACCCGGCGCAGTCGGCACCGCTCGAAGGCGGCAACCGCGATCAGAGCTGCAAGGCTCGTGTTGCGCTGTTCCTCAAGAGCAGCATCGGCGCTCGCCCGTTGCTGGACCTGAACAGCTACTTCCTGCTGGTGCTGAACAAGGACGCCAGCCTGACCGTGATCGACCCGACGGTGTCGGTGGGCGGCATCACCAGTACCCTGGCGCGCATCGACCTGCCGGGCCGGCCCATGGACTGGGCGGCAACCGGGGATGACAAGCAGGTGTTCGTGTCGATCCCCGAGCGTGGCCAGGTGGCGGTCGTCGATACCGAAACCTTCACCCGTGTGGCGACCCTGGATGCAGGCGAATCACCGGTGCGCTTGGCCTTGCAGCCGGACCAGCACCGGCTGTGGGTTGGTAACAACAGCCGCAACCCGGCCAAAGGCGGGGTGACGGTGATCGACGTCCCGTCGCGCAGCACCCTGAAGTCGTTCGCCACCGGCTCCGGGCACCACGAAATCGCCTTCAGCGCCGACTCGCGCTACGCCTTTGTCAGCAACCGCGACGGCGGCACGCTGAGCATCATCGACATCCCCGGGATGCGCCTGGTGAAAACCCTGGAGGTCGGCCCGCACCCGCTGTCGGTGGCCTACTCGGCGCTGTCCCAGGCGGTCTACGTGGCCGACGGTGAAGAGGGTACGGTGCGGGTGATCGATGCCCGCAGCCACCAGCTGCGCCACATCGTCAAGGCCGAGCAGGGCCTTGGGCCGATGCGCTTCAGCCGCGATGGCCGCTGGGGCATCGTGCTCAACACCATGGACAACCAGGCGCTGGTGATCGACGCCAGTACCGACACGCTGATCCACCGCGTACCGGTGGCGGCCGAGCCGTACCAGCTGACCTTCACCAAAGGCTATGCCTACATCCGCGGGCTGGCCTCGCCCAAGGTCAGCATGATCAACCTGAGCAGCCTGGGCGAAGGGCGCCAGCCGATCGTGCAGGGCTTCGAAGCCGGCCCTGCGGCGCCACGCCAGGCCGGTGACCTGCCAGTGGCCCAAGGATTGTCGGTGTCGCGGGACGACAATTCGGTATTCGTGGTCAACCCGGTGGACAACACCACCTACTTCTATGCCGAAGGCATGAACGCCCCGATGTCTGGCTACAACAACCGTGGCCACCAGGCCCGCGCGACTCTGGTTATCGACCGCAGCCTGCGCGAACTGGCCCCCGGGGTGTATGGCTCGACGGTGAAAATGCCGGCGGCAGGTACGTTCGATGTGGCCTTTCTGCTCAACCAGCCGCAGATCATCCACTGCTTCAGCACCGAGGTGGCCGCCGCGCCGGATGCGAGCAAGCGCCGGGGTGCGCATGCCGAGTTCATCGGCCTTGACCAGCCCATGCCGCAGCAAACGGTGTTCACCGCCAAGGTGCGCATCGTCGGCGACGACGGTCGGCCACGGGTCGGTCTGGACGACCTGACCCTGCGCTATTTCCTGGCACCCTCGTCGCTGCCGCGCAACCTGCCGCTGGTTGAGGTGGGTGATGGCGTGTACCAGGCGCCGCTGACCTTGCCCGAAGCCGGAGCCTGGTACCTGCATGTGCAGTCGCCGTCGCTCGGACGCAAGTTCGCCGAAGAAAACTACACCAGCCTGCGCGTGCTGCCCGCCGCTGCGGCTACTGCTTCCCAGACCGAAGTGAGGAATGTGCGATGAACGCCAAGCATTCTTTCCAGCTGCTTGCCCTGAGCCTGGCATTGGCCAGCAACCTGGCCCTGGCCCATGCCGGCCATGAACACGACAGCCACGCCGGGCAGCCGCCGGCGGCACACCAGGAGAAGGCCAGTGTGCGCTTTGCCGATGTCTCGCTGCTCAACCAGAATGGCATGCCGGTACGCCTGGAAAAGGACCTGGTAGGCGAGCACCTGGTGGTCATGGGCTTCATCTACACCAGCTGCACCACGGTGTGCCCGGTGGTGTCGTCGATCATGGGCAAGGTCCAGCAACAGCTGGGCGGCCGTGTGGGCGAGGAGATCCAGTTGGTGTCGATCAGCGTCGACCCGCAGCGTGACGACGCCAAGCGCCTGCAGAATTATGCCAAAGCCTTCCAGCACGGCCCGGGCTGGAGCTGGCTGACCGGCTCGCAGTACGCGATCACTGAAACCCTCAAGGGCCTCGGCAGCTTCAGTGCCGACCTCAGCCAGCATCCGCCGCTGATCCTGGTGGGTGATGGCCGCACGGGCCACTGGACCCGCTACTACGGCTTTACCGACCCGGCCGTGCTGGTCGAGGAAATCAACCGCCTGAGTGCCCGCCGCGTGCACGCCAAGAGCACCGCCATCGCCGAACACAGTGAGGTGCAGCCATGAGCAGCACAGCCCGCCACACCACGATGCGCAGCACCGACTGGCTGGCCCTGGTGGCCGTGCTGTGGATCCTTAGTTCGGTCGCGTTCGCCCACGAGGGCCATGCACCGCAGGGCCCCAGCCCGCAACCGGCACCGCCGACCATGGCCAGCGGCGGCGGCACCCGCGATGCGCAAACCTGGTTCACCGACACCATGCTCAAGGACCAGAACGGTCGCGAACTGCGCTTCTACAGCGATGTGCTCAAGGACAAGGTGGTGATGCTCAACGTGATATTCACCCACTGCACCGACGCCTGCCCGCTGATCACCCGCAAGCTGCGTGACGTGCGCGATGCCATGGGGCCGCAGCTGGCCCGCCAGGTGACCTTCGTGTCGATCAGTAGCGATCCGCTCAACGACTCCCCGGCAGCGCTCAAGGCCTTCGCCGAGAAGCAAGGCGTGGACAGCACCAACTGGCTGTTCCTCACCGGCGACAAGGCCGATGTCGACCTGGTGCTGGGGCGCATCGGCCAGTTCCTGCCCAGCCCCGAGCAGCATTCGACCCAGCTGATCGCCGGTGACGTGGCTGGCAAGCGCTGGAGCAAGATCCGCCCGGATGCACCGCCTGCGGCCATCGCCCAGCGCATGCAGCTGCTGGCCCAACCGCTGGCCGGGCGTTGAGCCATGAAACCCTGGGCAGTGCTGTTGAGCCTGGCCCTCTGTGGCCCGGCGCTGGCGCTCGACCTTACCCCGAATGAACAGGCCGGCAAGCGCCTGTACCGGCAAGGGGTATCGAGCAGCGACGCACAGCTGATGGCCCGGGTCGGCGCCAGCGACATCAGCGTCCCCGCCAGCGTGCTGCCCTGCGCCAGTTGCCACGGCGCAGACGGGCGCGGGCGTGCAGAAGGCGGGGTGCGCCCACCCAGCCTCGACTGGCAGCGCCTGGCACTGGGGCAGGGTGAGCGGCAAAGCAACGCTCGCAGCTACCCGGCCTACAACGACGGCACACTGGCCCGCGCGATCCAGCACGGCATTGATCCGGCGGGGCAGCGGCTGGACCCCGCCATGCCGCGCTTCGAGCTGACCCTGGCTGACCAGCGCAACCTCACGGCTTATCTCAAACGCCTGGGCGAGGAACGCGACCCCGGCGTGGAAGAAGGCGTGCTGCGCCTGGGCACCTTGCTGCCCGCCAATGGCCCGTTGGCAGATGCCGGGCATGTCGTGCGTGCCGTACTGGAGGATGGTGTGGCGCAGATCAACCAGCAGGGCGGCATTCATGGCCGGCGCCTGGAACTGGTGGTAGCCGATACCGGCACCGATCAGGCCAGTGCCGCACTCGCCTTGCAACGCTTGCTCGATCAGGGCCAAGTCTTCACCCTGATCGCGCCGTTGGCGCCCATGCTCGATCAACAACTGCCGGCACTGCTCGAACAACGGGGTGTGCCGTTGATCGGCAACACACCGCGCAGCGGTGCCAGTTCTCAGATTTTCGACCCCATGCCAGGTATTGCTAGCCAATTGCTGAGCCTGGCCGAACATGCCAGGAGCAGCCTGGGCCTGGCGCCCGATAGTTTGCGCGTGGTGTACGCCGGCAACGAGCAGGCGGCATTGGCTGAAGAGGTGCGCGAACGTTTGCGCCAGCAAGGCTGGGCACCGCCAGCGATCCAAGCATTTGATGGCCAGGCCGTGGAAGGGCCGGGCATCGTCTTCGTCGGCCGTGCCCAGGCTTTTGCCGCGCTGGCCCAGGCGCTACAGGCCGAAGGTCGTGAGCCTTACCTGTTCGCTGCCTCCAGCCAGGTGGCGGGAGCCGTGGCCGGCTTGCCAGCGCAGTGGTCGCAACGGGTGTTCCTGGCCTATCCGTTCGTGCCTGACGATTGGAGCGAGCAGGGCATGGCGGCCCTGGCCGGGCTGCAACGACGCCAAGGCCTCGACCCACGCCAGGCGTCGCTGCAGGTCAACACCATGTGTGCCCTGAAGTTGTTGTCCGAAGCCCTGAAGCAGATTGGCCGCGATGCCAGCCGCGAACAGCTGGTGGCCGCCCTGGAGGGCCTGCACGATGTCGACACCGGCCTGACCCCGGCGCTGGGCTTCGGCCCCGGCAGGCGCCAAGGCATGGCCGGTGCCCATGTCGTCGCAGTGGCGTTGCCCGGGCCACGCTTTACCGCCGTTGCCCCGTACCGGCCGCTGCCGTCCAGCCCTTGAGCGGAGGTGCCATGCATATCCTGTTGCTGTGCCTGTTGCTGGTGGTTGCCAAGGCGAGCTGGGCCGACGTGCCCGCTGCGCGGGTTAACGGCGTGACGATTGACGTGATGCGCCTGGAGCGTTATTTCACCGAGTACCTGCAAGCCCAGGGCAGGGCACTGACCAGTATCCGCAACCCGACGCTGTACAAGCGCCTGCGCGACCAGGCCCTGGACGAGCTGATCGACAAGGAGCTGCTCTGGCAGGAGGCGCAACGTTCAGGTATTCACATCAGTGATGAGCAGGTATCAGCGCAAGTTGGCGAAATCGAAGCCGCCTTCGGCAGCCCGGCACTGTTCGAAAGGCGCCTGGCGGATGCAGGTTTCGATCGGGCAGATTACGCTGATTACATGCGCCATGAACTGGCCGCACAGCAGCTGTACGCCCGGCTCAGCGCGGTACACGAGCCCAGCCGGGCCGACGTCGAGGCGTTCTACCAGGCCAACCGCCAAAACCTGCAAGGAGCGCAGAACCAAAGTGATAATTACTCGGTCATACCCGAGCAGGGCCTGCAGTTGGCCAGGGCCGCGCTCATCGGTCAGCTGCAGGCGCAGGCGCGCGATTCCGTGCGCCAACGTTTGCGCGAATCCGCTACAGTGGAAATCGCTGACTGAGCCTTCGAAAGGATTTCCCCAAAGCTGGGGAATAACGGTTTGGCAAAGTGCCATCACTTCCCCCGGATGTGGGGAACCGGGCCTACGCCTGTGTTGCAGGGGTTGGCACAGCCTTGCAGGATCAATGACTTACAGTGGTGCGAAATGAGTATTCACGCCTGGCACGAAGCCTGCTCAAGCCTTATCGAGGCCGCACTTCGCAAACCGGGTAACCGGGCAGCATTTGGGAGTCGACCTTGGTGAACAGAGTATTGGTAGTCGATGACGAACAGACCCTTGCGCAAAACCTGCAGGCGTACCTGCAGGGACAAGGCCTGGATGCTCACGTCGCCCACGACGGTGCCAGTGGTATCGAGCAGGCTCAAAGCCTGGCACCGGAAGTGATTGTGCTGGATTACCGCTTGCCCGACATGGAGGGGTTTCAGGTCCTGGAGACCGTGCGCAAGGACAGGGAGTACCATTTCGTGCTGATCACCGCCCACCCGACTGTCGAAGTCCGTGAGCGCGCCGCCGAACTTGGTGTGAGTCATGTCCTGTTCAAGCCGTTCCCGTTGGCGGAACTGGCCCGCGCGATCTTCGACCTGTTGGGCATCGAGCGCCGGCGCAGGGCCACTGACAATCCAGCCGAAGGGTTTATCGAACGACGCCAGAACAGGAACGAATCGTTCCCCTTGCAGTTGTACGATGGCAGCTGGGTGTTGGCCGATCGCCGCCGTAATGGCGCCAAGCCCCCAGGCCCTGACGACGAACAACTGCTCACCGGGGAATAGCGGCGCCCGCTGCCCTGGCCAAGCCAGCCTGCGACGCGCCCCTGAGCGGAGTCGCAGGCCATGTCAGACGTACTCGATACAGGTGCAGGCAAGCACAGCGCCTACCCCCGCGAACTCCTGGCCCAGGCCCGCCTGCAAGCGGGTGACGAGCGCCTGCTCAACTGCCTGGAGCGCCTGGCCAACGAAACCCCCGACCGCTTCATCTGCCGCCTTGGCCTGACCCTGCATTACCCAGTGCTGGAAACCCAGGCCCTGCTGGCCAGCAGCCCGCGCTTCGACAAGGTCAGCCTGGCCCAGTGCCTGAAGCGCGAGTTCGTGCTGATCGAGCAGGACGGCGAGCTGATCGGCGTCTTCGCCGACCCCTTCGACCACGCTCGCCTGGCCTGGATCGACGACAACCTGCCAGGCGCGCCGTTGTACCTGGCCCACGCGGCCGACCTGGCCACCTTCCTGGCCCGCCACGAAGAAAGCTTCCACGCGGTCGACGCCCTGGACCATGACGCCGAATCCAGCGGTGAGATCGACCCGCTACAACGCCTGTCGCTGACCAGCATCAGCGAAGACCAGAGCAAGGTGGTCAAGCTGGTCAACTCGACCCTGTACGACGCCCTCAAGCAGCACGCCAGCGATATCCACCTGGGCATGACCGGCCAGGGCCTGGTCATCAAGTACCGCATCGACGGGGTGCTCAATGGCGCCGGCAAGGCCAGCGGCAGTGCCTTTGCCGATCAGGTGATCTCGCGCATCAAGGTCATGGCCGAGCTGGACATCGGTGAAAAGCGCGTGCCTCAGGATGGCCGCTTCAAGGTCGCCATCGGCGAGCGGCAGATCGACTTCCGGGTGTCGATCATGCCGAGCATCTTCGGCGAGGATGCGGTGTTGCGGGTGCTCGACAAGCAGGACCTGTCCGACCGCGTCAGTGGCGTGCAGCTGCAGGCCCTGGGCTTTGCCGACGAAACCTTGCGCGCCCTGCGCCGGCTGGCTGCCGAGCCCTACGGCATGATCCTGGTCACCGGCCCCACTGGCAGCGGCAAGACCACCACCCTGTACGCGATGATCAGCGAGATCAACCATGGCGTGGACAAGATCATCACCATCGAAGACCCGGTCGAGTACCAGCTGCCCGGCGTGTTGCAGATTCCGGTCAACGAGAAGAAGGGCCTGACCTTCGCCCGCGGCTTACGCTCGATCCTGCGCCACGACCCGGACAAGATCCTGGTCGGCGAGATCCGCGACCCCGACACCGCACAGATCGCCGTGCAGTCGGCGCTGACCGGCCACCTGGTGTTCACCACCATCCACGCCAACAACGTGTTCGATGTGATCGGCCGCTTCAGCCAGATGCAGGTTGACCCCTACAGCTTCGTCTCGGCCCTCAATGCCGTGCTGGCCCAGCGCCTGATCCGCCTGGCCTGCCCGCACTGCTGCACGCCGTGCGAGGCCGATGAAGACACCCTGACCGCCTCGGGCCTGACCCGTGAAGCGGTAACCGCTTGGAAGTTCGTCCGCGCCCAGGGCTGCGGCCAGTGCCGTGGCAGCGGCTACCGCGGCCGCAGCGCGATTGCCGAGCTGCTGCATCTGGACGATGACCTGCGGCAGATGATCGTCGAACGCCGCCCCCTCTCGCAGATCAAGCAGCTGGCCTGCCAACGCGGCCTGCGCCTGCTGCGTGCCTCGGCCCTGGACCTGGTCCGTGATGGCCGCACCACACTCGAGGAGATCAACCGTGTCACATTCATCTGAACGTTTCTGTGCCGTACTCGGTGCTGAAGGTGTCGGCCTGGGTCGCGCGCACGGCAATCAAACGCAGTGGCTGGGCAGCCGCGAGTTCACCTGCGATGCCGCGCAACCGGCCTGGGAAGCCGCCTTGCAAGCCTTGAGTGCACTGCTGGCCGAGCACGCCGTCAAAGGCGCTCAGCTGCGCGTGCTGCTCTCGGCCCGCTACAGCCGCTTCTGCCTGGTGCCTTGGAGCGATGCCATCGGCCACCCACGCGAGCTGGATGCCTACGCCCGGGCCTGCTTCGAAAACCTCTACGGCCAATCGCTGGATGACTGGCGCATCGTCCTCTCGCCCGAGCCAGCCGGTGCCGCACGCATCGCCACCGCGCTGCCCGAAGCCCTGTTGCAAGGCCTGCAGAGCCTGGGCCGGGAAAGCCGCCTGAACCTGCGTTCGGTGCAGCCTTACCTGATGGCCGCCTACAACCGCTGCTCGGCGCAACTGGAGCAGGGCGACTTCCTGTTCGTGCTCGCCGAACCGCGCCGCAGTGTGCTGCTGCTGGCCGCCGGCGGTGCCTGGCAACAGGTGCTGGCCCAGGGCTGCGCCGACAGTGACCAGGCCCTGCAGGCGCTGATCGAACGCACCTGCGAGCTGTACGGCGAGAATCTGCCCCGGGTCTACCTGCATGCCCCAGGGCGCGGCGACGTGCCGCAATTGGCGGCGGTGCAGCTGTGCCAGCCGGCCGGCGACAGCGACCCGCTGTGCGCCATGTGGCGGGCGGTGGCCTGACATGCGCCACCTCGACCTGGAATTCCAGCCCCGTCGCAGTGGCCCGTTGGCCTGGTCGCTACTGGCCCTGGGCGCCGTCGTCGTCGCTGGGCTGGTGCTGGTGCAACAGCGGCTGCAGGTCGAGCAGGTAGACCTGGAAACCCGCGTGCACAGCCTGGAACTGCAACTGGGCCGCCGCCCGGCCCCGGTCGCCCCGCAAAACAGCGCCGCCAGCCGCGAACAGGCCGAACGCCTGGCCCAGATGCGCAGCGTCTCGCAGCAGCTGCAACGGCCCTGGCAACAGCTGTTCGCCATGCTCGAAGCGCAGCCACAGGAAGACGTGGCACTGCTGACCCTGACCCCGGATGCGCGCAAGGGCCAGGTGCGCATCACCGCCGAGGCACGCAACCTGGAAGCGATGCTGCAGTACCACCTGCGCCTGGAGCAAAGCGACGAGCTCAGCGATGTCTCGCTGCTCAACCATGAAGTGGTGGCCGGGCAGCCTGAGCACCCGGTGCGCTTCAACCTTACCGCCACCTGGGAGATTGGCCATGCACGTCCCTGATGCTGTCAACAGCCTCGTCCTCCAGGAGCGCCTGCGCCGCATCGGCCCGGTTGGCCTGGGCGCCGCCGCCGTCGCCGTGCTCGCCGTCGCTGTCGCCATGGCCGGCGTGGTCCCCGAGTGGCAGGCCGTGCGCGAACTGCGTGCCAGCGAAGCGGATGCCAGCGTGCAGGTCGAACGGGTCAAGCGCGGCGAGCTGAAGATCGCCGTCAAACCCGAGCAGCAGGCGCTGGACAGTCTGCGCCAGCAACTGCCCGGGCAGCCTGAAGCGAGCGAGCTGATCGAGCGCCTCTACCACCTGGCCAGTGCCGAGCACATCAGCCTGGCGCGCGGCGAGTACGCCCTGGGCGTCGATCCGAAGACCCAGCTGTCGCGATACCAGATCATCCTGCCAGTACGCGGCAGCTACCCGCAGATCCGCGGCTTCCTGCGCGGCCTGATCGGCCAGTTGCCGACCCTGGTGCTGGAAGACCTCGAACTGAAGCGCAAAACCATCGGCGATACCGAACTCAACGGCCGGGTGCGCCTGACCCTCTACCTGTCGAGGTCGTGATGAACACACAACGCGCAGTGATGTGGGCCGCGTTCCTCGGGGTGTCGGCAGCACTGGCATGGGCACCCGGGCACTGGTTCAGCCAGCAAGACAGCGTCGCCCCCTTCGCAGGGAAGCCCGCTCCCACAGCGCCGGTGTCGCCTGCAGAACCTGTGGGCGCGGGCTTGCCGGCGAAGGGGCCGGAACAGGCCTCCAAAGATCTGTTCCCAGCCCAGCAATGGACCAAGCCACAAGCCCTGGCCACCGTCAGCGAACAACCCGTAGCCGCCGCGCCCGTCGTAGCTGCGGCCCCCACCGCCCCGGCGCTGCCGTTCCAGTTCGTCGGCCGCATGGGCGACCGCGACGACCTGCAGATCTTCTTGCAGAGCGGGGAAAAGCTGTACGTCGTGCGCAAGGGTGACGTGATCGACAGCACCTATCGCCTCGACAGAGTCTCGGCCAACGAGCTGGACCTGGTTTATCTGCCTTTGCATCAGCCACAGACCTTGTCTGTAGGGAGCGCACCATGAAGTCGTCGAAACTGTGCAAGCCTGCTCCGTTCCTGCTCCTGGCGCTGTGCGTGGCCATCGCCGGCTGCGGTTCCAGCGGGGTGCGCAAGGACAGCGCCGAGCTGATGAAGGAAGGCCAGTACGAAGCGGGTATCGCCCGCCTGGAAGAAGCCTTGCGCGACAGCCCGCGTGACACCGAGCTGAACATCGCCCTGGCCCATGGTCGCCAGACCGCGGTGGAAGCGCTGATCAGCCAGGCCGATGCCGACCGCATCCGCCACGACTTCACCAGCGCGCGCATGGGCTACAGCCGGGTGCTGACCATCGAGCCGAACAACCGTCGCGCCCAGGAAGGCATCCGCCATCTGGAGCTGATCCGCACCCTCGACGAACGCGTAGCTCTGGGCCAGGCCGCGCTGCGCCAGGGCGACCTGTTCGGCGCCGAGCGCTACATGCGCGAAGTACTGCGCCTGGACCCGCAGAACCAGAAGGGCATCGCCCTGCGCACCGACATCGAGAATGTCCAGGCGCGCACCGCCACGCCGTTCCCGCAACTGCGCAGCAAGCTGGAGCGCCCGGTGACCCTGGAGTTCCGTGACGCCGGCCTGAAGACCATCTTCGAGGTGCTGTCGCAGGTTGCCGGTATCAACTTCATCTTCGACAAGGATCTGCGTCCCGACATGAAGGCCACCATCTTCGTGCGTGATGTGCGCATCGAAGATGCCGTGTCGCTGCTGCTGGAGCAGAACCAGCTGCGGCAGAAGATCGTCAACGACAACACCTTGCTGATCTACCCCGATTCGCCGCAGAAGACCAAGGACTACCAGGAACTGGTCATGCGTACCTTCTACCTGACCAGCATCGACGCCAACACGGCGCTGAACATGGTCAAGACCATGCTCAAGACCCGTGACGTGTTCGTCGACGAGCGCCTCAATACTCTGACCATGCGCGACACCCCCGACGCCGTGCGCATGGCCGAAAAACTGCTGCAGTCCCAGGACCAGTCCAACCCCGAAGTGGTGCTGGAAGTGGAGGTGATGGAGGTTGCCACCTCGCGCATCCTCGACCTTGGCCTGCAATGGCCCAACACCTTCGGTGTGCTGAGCGACGACGGCAACCCGGTCAGCGTGCTGGACCAGCTGCGCGGCATCAACTCCAGCCGCATCAGCATCGCGCCGGCTCCGCAGGCCAAGATCAATGCCCAGGACAAGGACATCAACACCTTGGCCAGCCCAGTGATCCGCGTCAGCAACCGTGAGCAGGCACGCATTCACATCGGCCAGCGGGTGCCGATCATCAGTGCCACCTCGGTGCCTTCCACCCAGGGCCCGGTGATCACCGAAAGCGTCACCTACCTGGACGTCGGTCTGAAGCTCGAAGTGCAGCCCACCGTGCACCTGAACAACGAAGTGGCGATCAAGGTGGCGCTGGAAGTCAGTAACGCCACCCCACTGGAAGCCACCCGCCAGGGCACCATCCCGGTTCAGGTCGACACCCGCAACGCACAGACCAGCCTGCGCCTGCACGATGGCGAAACCCAGGTGCTGGCCGGCCTGGTGCGCAACGACCACAACGCCAGCGGCAACAAGATCCCCGGCCTGGGTGACATCCCAGGCCTGGGGCGGCTGTTCGGCAGCAACAAGGACGACATGAGCAAGTCCGAGCTGGTGCTGGCGATCACCCCGCGCATCGTGCGCAACCTGCCGTACCAGAGCCCGTCGGACATGGAGTTCGGCACCGGCACCGAATCGAGCATGCAGGTGCGCCAGACGATGCCGCTGCCACCGCGTGACGTGCCGGGCGACGTACCGAGCGATAGCCGCGACAGCGCGCCGACCGTGCAAAGCCAAGTGGCCAGTGCCCCGGCCACTGCCCCAGCCACGGTCACTGTGAGCACACGGCCATGAAACGCCGCCAGCAGGGTTTCAGCCTGATCGAAGTGGTGCTGACCCTGGCCCTGCTCGGGATGCTCGCGACCATGGCCGCACCCCTGACCGAAACGGTGGTGCGCCGTGGCAAGGAGCAGCAGCTGCGCGAGGCGCTTTACCAGATCCGCGACGCCATCGACGCCTACAAGCGTGCCTTCGACGCCGGGTTCATCGAAAAGCGCCTGGATGCCAGCGGCTACCCGCCGAACCTGCAGGTGCTGGTCGAAGGCGTGCGCGATGTGCGCAGTGCCAAGGGAGCCAAGTTCTATTTCCTGCGGCGCATCCCCCACGACCCGCTGGTGGCGGCCAAGAACCAGGACGACGGCGGTTGGGGCCTGCGCGCCTACGCCAGCAGCCCGGACAACCCACGCGAAGGCGAAGATGTGTTCGACGTGTATTCCAAGGCCCGTGGCAAGGGCCTCAACAACATCCCTTACGGGCAATGGTGACAGCCATGAAACGCAGCAAAGGCTTCACCCTGATCGAACTGCTGGTGGTGATGGCGATCATCGCCACGCTGATGACCATCGCCATGCCGCGCTACTTCAACAGCCTGGACAGCTCCCGCGAGGCCTCCTTGCGCCAGAGCCTGGCGGTGCTGCGTGAAGCCCTGGACCACTACTACGGCGACACCGGCCATTACCCGGACTCACTGGAGCAATTGGTTGAGCAGCGCTACCTGCGCAATACCCCGGTTGACCCCATCACTGAGCGCAGCGACGCCTGGCAGCTGGTGCCACCACCAGAAGGCGTGGCCGGTGGCGTGGCCGACATCAAGAGCGGTGCCACAGGGAGGGCGCGTGATGGCAGCCTCTTTGCGCAATGGTAAGGCCAGCGCCGGCTTCACCTACCTGGGCGTGCTGCTGTTGATCGCGATCAGCAGCGTCGCACTGGCCGCTACCGGTACGGTGTGGTCAAGCGTTGCGCAGCGCGAGCATGAGCGCGAGCTGCTGTGGGTCGGTGGCCAGTATGCTCAGGCCCTGCGCAGCTACTATCGCGCCTCGCCGGGCCTGGCCCAGTACCCCAAGGAGCTGGTCGACCTGCTCGAAGACAACCGCTTCCCGGAGGCCAAGCGGCATATCCGCCGTCTGTACCCGGACCCGATCACCAACAGTGACGACTGGGGCCTGCTGCGCGCAATCGATGGGCGTATCACCGGCGTGCATAGCCGCTCCGATGCCACCCCGTTCAAGCGCAGTGGCTTCGAAACACAGTTCTCTGGTTTCGAAGGCCTGGAGCACTACAGCGACTGGCAGTTTGTCGCCGAGCAGGCCTTCAACGAGAGTGCCGGCGGTGCTCGGACCCACGCCGGCCCGGGAGACACGCCATGAAACGCCTGCAGGCCCTGTACCTGTGCCTGCTGTTGGCAGCCGGGGTGCCGGGTACGGCCATGGCCGACGCCGAGGACGAGATGAAGGGTTTTATCGTCGACAACACCATCTCGCACATCGGCCACGACTTTTACTACTACTTCGCCGACCGCCTGCGCGCCACCAGCCGCCTGGACTTCAACCTGGTGGTGCGCGAACGCCCGGATGCCCGCTGGGGCAGCCTGGTGACCGTAGAGTTCGACCGTGACGTGCTGTACCGACGCTTTCTGCCGCCGAACGTCACGCAATTAAAAGAAGAGGCCGTCGCGGCCGCCGACCTGGTCAAGCAGGAAGTCATTCAGCGCAAGCTGCAACGGCTGCTGCAGGACACCACTGATCTGGATAGGGATGAGCTATGAACACGTGCATACCCCGTTGCCTTGCGGCTGGCCTGCTGCTCAGTGCCTGCGCCGCCTCCGCCACCGAGCTGGTGTACACCCCGGTCAACCCGGCGTTCGGCGGCAACCCGTTGAACGGCACCTGGCTGCTGAACAACGCCCAGGCGCAGAACGATTACGACGACCCGGACCTCAAGGACCGCGCATCCGCCTTTGGCGGTACCTCGGCCCTGGAGCGCTTCAGCAACCAGCTGGAGTCCCGAATGCTGTCGCAACTGATGGACAACATCAGCAACGGCAAGACCGGCAGCATGGCCACCGACGCGTTCCTGATCGATGTCATCGATGACTCCGGTGCGCTGAGCATCAAGGTCACTGACCGCGCCACAGGAGAAACTTCGCTCATTGAGGTCAGTGGCCTGAACCCCTGAGAGGGACTGGTCGTTTAGCTGGGGAGAGAGCACCATGAAACGTCTGTTGAGCACTCTACTGATTGTCGCCGCGCTGGCGGGCCTGCAAGGTTGCGGCCTGCGCGAACCGATGCCGGCCGAACAGGACACGGAAACCCCGACTCTGACGCCGCGGGCCTCGACCTACTACGACCTGATCAACATGCCGCGCCCGAAAGGCCGCCTGATGGCCGTGGTGTACGGCTTCCGCGACCAGACCGGGCAGTACAAGCCGACCCCGGCCAGCTCGTTCTCCACCAGTGTCACCCAGGGCGCGGCGAGCATGCTGATGGATGCCCTGAATGCCAGCGGCTGGTTCGTGGTGCTGGAACGCGAAGGCCTGCAGAACCTGCTGACCGAACGCAAGATCATCCGTGCTTCGCAGAAGAAGCCCGACGTGCCCGAGAACATCATGAGCGAACTGCCACCGTTGCAGGCCGCCAACCTGATGCTCGAAGGCGGCATCATCGCCTACGACACCAACGTGCGCAGTGGCGGCGAGGGCGCCCGTTACCTGGGCGTCGACATCTCCCGCGAATACCGGGTCGACCAGGTCACGGTCAACCTGCGCGCGGTGGACGTGCGCACCGGGCAGGTGCTGGCCAACGTCATGACCAGCAAGACCATCTACTCGATCGGCCGCAATGCCGGGGTGTTCAAGTTCATCGAGTTCAAGAAGCTGCTGGAAGCTGAGGTCGGCTACACCACCAACGAACCGGCGCAGCTGTGCGTGCTGTCGGCGATCGAGGCGGCGGTGGGGCATCTGCTGGCCCAGGGGATCGAGCGGCGCTTGTGGCAGGTGGCGGGGGATCCGGGGGAAGGCAAGGCCGAAGTGGACAAGTTCCTTAGCCAGAACCAGCAGCAGTGAATGGCTTGGGGGTTGGCTTGAGGTATCTGGCGCCTGTGAGATCGAGCGCCGCCCGCGCGGCGCATCGCGAGCTGGCGCTCGCTCCTACGTTTGTTTCGGGCCAATTATTTCTGTGGGATTCGCGCGCGTACGCTTTGGCGCATGACGCGATATCGCGCCGTACCAACAAGGCGGTCGCGCGCGCCCGTCACAGGCGTTATTGGCCCGAAACAAACGTAGGAGCGAGCGCCAGCTCGCGATGCGCCGCGCGGGCGGCGCTCGATGTCAGCCCCACCCAAGCTTGAGAGCCATACACCACCAGCCATTTCCCCAGCATCGACCGCGTCAGCAGGTGAGGATGTGGCGGCCAGCAGGAGAAGTGTTACTGCACATGCCCTTCGCTTGAAACGCTTCCCCGACACCGGTAGTCTTGGCGCGCTGCTGTAAATCCAGCAGTCGGGTTTGGTCACCCGCAATCATCAAGGCGCACAAGCGCCCGCTCTGAGATACAGTTGGCGCTTTTTTGTGCCCGGCTGTTTCGTTTTATGGCGGCTGTGCGTGGGGCGCCTCCGTGCGCGCCGGTTTCCTTGATTCCCGGTTGACCAACCCGCGTACAGTCGCCACCCTTTCGTTTGGTCACGTTGTGTGGCGGCTCCATTGAATCAAGGAGCGACACAATGACAAAAGGCTTACCTGATCCTCCCGTACGCGCCACCACGGCGGCCTCCAGTTTCTCCACCTGTGAATCCAGCCATCCACCGTTGTTTGCCGTGCGCTCGGGGGTGGATTACGAAGATGCGTTGGTGCACCTGTCCACGCTGCTGAAAGGAGCGTTTGCGACCAATCTGAAGGCGCTGGAGCTGGCCAAGGGGACCTGTCGTGATCTGTTGTTGAGTAATGACCATGGGCTGGATTCAGCCAAGGCGGTGGTGGAGGCGTTGCTGGATGGGGTGGAGCGGCAGCAGCTGGCCGGGCGGAAGACGGTGTCGGGTATCTGACAGTCGGCCCTGCGTACTGGGTCAACCTGCCTTGCGCAAGGTCAGGTTGATCCGCCGTTCCCCCATCCGCGGATGCACCCCCGGCTTTATCGGCAACACCCCATGAAAGCGCAGCCGATCTTCGCCTCCCCACACCAGCACATCACCATGGTTCAACGGTATCCGCTGAGTTCTGTCCGAGCGCTGCAACCCACCAAACAGAAACACCGCCGGCAGCCCCAGTGAGATCGACACGATCGGCTGGTCGAAGTCCTGCTCGTCGCGGTCCTGGTGCAGGCTCAGGCGGGTGCCGGGCAGGTAATGGTTGACCAGACAGGCATCAGGCACGAAACCCTCGAAGCCGGCTGCCGCCGCTGCGCGACCCGCCAGCTCGAGCAGGACCTGGGGCAGGGCGGGCCAGGGTTGGCCGCTGACCGGGTCGGTGGGGCTGTAGCGGTAGCCCTTGGCGTCACTGACCCAGCCCAGCGCCCCGCAATTGGTCAACGCCACCGCCATGTTCAGGCCACCCGGTGTCTGCATGTGCCTGAACGGCGCGGCGCGCAGCACCGGCCGCAGAGCGTCGAGCAGCGGCTCGATCACGGCCAGGGCGAAGCCGGGCAGCAGCACGGTGTGGCTGGCCAGGCGTTGCGGCTGGGGGCCGAACAGGTCGAGGTCGGACTGGATCATGGTGCGACGGCGTGATGTGAGGATGTCAGGCATTGTAAGGCAAACACGGCCCCACAGGGATTGCATCAGGCTTGAGGGGCTATACAGAGGCAGAAAAAAAGGAACCGCGACGCCAGGGAGAGGAGACGCCGCGGTTCAAGGGGGGAGCTGGTCAGCGTTGGGTAGCGGTGGCTGTGTTGCCGTTGCCCATCTGGCTGATGGTGGCGCTCTGGTAGGCGCCGCTCTGGTTGACGATGGCCGCGTTGTTGTTGCCGCCCTGGGTCACGTAGGCGACGTTGGCGCTGTCAGCCTGCTTGATGGTGGCGCTGTTGCCACTGCCATACAGTTGGTTGGTATAGCTCTGGTTGGCATAGCCGGACTGGTCCAGGTTGATGCTGTTGCCACTGCCGGTGGACGAGCCGAAGGCGTAGTTGTCGGTGCCGCGCTGGTCGGCGATGAGGCTGTTGTCGCTTCCGTTCTGCTCGAAGTACAGCTCGTTGTAGCTGTCGGCCTGCTTGGTCTCCATGGTGTTGCCGGTGCCTTTCTGGCTCAGCGTGGCCAGTTGGTACTCGCCGTTCTGGGTCAGGTTGGCGCTGTTGCTGGTGCCGTTCTGGTTGATGTTGGCGGTTTGGTTCTTGCCGAACTGGCCGCCCATCTTGTCGCCTTTCCAGTTGCTGGCCAGGACCTTGTTGCCGGTGCCCTTGCTGTTGACGGTCAGGCTCTGGTTGTCACCGGTCTGGTAGGTGAAGCTGCTGTTGCTCTTGCCGCCTTGGGAGACGGTGGTGTTCGAGTTGTTGGTCTCGAACTGATCCGACCAGCTGGCGTTGGACTGGCCCTGTTGATACAGGTTGGCGACGTTGTCCTTGCCGAAGCTCTGGTCGATGTAGCCTTCGTTGGTCTGGCCGGTCTGGTTGACCGTGGCGCGGGCGCCGGTCTGGGTGTCCTGCCAGACCTCCACCGAGTGGCCAGTGCCGTACTGGTCGATGTTGATGGTGCCACCGTTGCCGTCGCGCTGGTCGCCGTAGGCGAAGTTCTGCTTGCCTTGCTGGTAGATCTGCACATAGCCATCGTTGTGCAGGATGTGCTCGGAGGTCGCGTAGTTGTCCTGGCCATCCTGGGTGATGTTGGCGCGGTTGTTACTGCCGCCGAACAGCTGCTCGACGAAGGCTTCGTTGCGCTGGCCGCTCTGGGTGGTGGTGACCTGGCTGCCGGTCTGGGTGTCCTGCCACACGGTCGAGCGGTTTTCGCTGCCTTGCTGGTTCTGCAGCGACTGGTTGTTCTCGCCCACCGACTGGCTGGCGAAGGCGTCGTTGTAGGAGCCAGCGGCCTGCTGGGTGATCTGGCTGCCATTTTCGAACAGCTGCTCGCCGTAGCCGGCGTTGTACGAACCACTGGCGGTCTGGTTGATGGTGCTGGTGCTGTTTTCCTGCACCGCCAGGTGGTTGTGGCCCTTGCCGGTCTGCGTCTGGGTGGCCGCGGCGAACGGCGCAACCGTCTGCTGCACCTCGGCGATGTTCTGGTTGCCGGTCTGCGACTGGTTCGAGGTGCTGTCGTCAGCCATGACCTGGCCGGCCAGGGCCAGGACGATAGCGGCGCTTAGGGGAGCGAGCTTGAACATGGTGGTGCCTCCAGGTCTATCGGTATTGGGTGATCTGAACACGCTGGCCATTGCCGGCTTGGGTCACTGAGCTGCTCAGGCCTGTGCCGGCCTGCTCGATACTGGCGCTGTTGTTGTTGCCGATCTGATCGATGCTGGCGCTGTTGCTGGTGCCGCTCTGACGGATCGCAGCGCTGTTGCCATATCCCTGTTGGCTGATGTTGGCCATCAGGTCACTGCCTTCCTGCAGGATGTACGCCTCTTGCGCGCCCCCGGCCTGGACGATGCGGCCCAGCAGGGCCTGGCCGTGCTGGTCGAGGGCGGCGCGGTTGCCGTTGCCTTGCTGCTCGATCACCGCCGCCTGGCCGGCACCGACCGGCAGCAGGCGGATGATCACCGGTTCACCGAGGTCGCTGCCGGGTGCAAGGTCGGCGTTGTCCATCAGGTCATCGGCCCCGGCCTGGCCCGCCAGGGCCAGGCTCAGCAGCAGTGGATACAGGCGCTTCATGGTGTTCTCCTGGCCTTACTGCACAGTCACGTTGACAGTGCGGGTACTGCCCTGGCTGCTCGTCACGGTGGCGGTCGGTGCCGCAGTCGGGACGATCGTGGTGCTGTTGCTCACCGTCAGGCGCCAGCGGCCGGTCACCGGTACCGTGGTGGTGCCGAGGGTCTGCACACCGGTGGTGGTGGTGACCCGCACGGTGATGGTGTTGCCGGTGGTCACCGACGAGGTGCCGCTGACGTCCCAGTTGTACCGGTTGTTCGAGCGGGCCAGGACGGTGGCTGCGGTGACCGTGAAGGACTCGCCGGCTGCAGGCCGTGGCTGCACGTTGACCGTGACGGTGGCTGGCGCGGAGACCGCACCCAGGGAGTCACGCGCCTGGTAGGTGAAGGTAGTGGTGAACGCCGTCGTCACCGTGGCCGGAGGGGTGTAGCTGACCGTGGTGCCATCAGTGCTCACGGTGCCGCGACCGGCTGCTGGCTGGGTCAGGTTGACCACGTTCAGCGGCACGTTGCCTTCCGGATCGGTGTCGTTGGCCAATACATTGATGGTCAGCGGGGCGGCCAAGGTTGTCACGGTTTCCGGGTTGGCGGTCGGTGCCTGGTTGGGCGCGACGTTGACGGTCACGGTGGCCGGTTCCGACTTCAGGCCCTTGGCGTCCATCGCCCGGTAGGTGAAGGTCGCCACCACCGGCTGCGTGGCACCTGGTGGTGGGGTGTAGGTCACCGAGGTGCTGCCGTTGAGCGCCACGCCACCCAGGCCGGTACCGGGTTGAGTGAGGTCGGTAATGCTTAGTGGCACGTTGCCGTCCGGGTCGCTGTCGTTGAGCAGCAGGTTCATCGTCAGCGGCACCCCGATGCTGGTGCTGCCGACATCGGCCTGGGCCAGCGGTGGCTGGTTGGCCGCTTCGACCGGTGCGGTGCCGACCACCACCACGGGTTCGACATCGACACCGCCATGGCTCGACTTGATGGTGACGGTGGCCGGAGGCTGGGTCAGGTCATTGATGGTGAGGGTCTGCAGCGTGCCGGACTTGGACAGGCGGCCGTAGCCCTGGGCGACCATGTCCGGGATCACCACTTCATCGCTGGAGCGCGCCTCGATCGTCAGTCGTTTGTTGGCCCACTCGTAGCGCGCGGTGCTGACTTTGACCACATCGGAAAGCTTGCTCGAAATGGCGGTCGGCTGGGTGTTGATGTCGCTGCTGCTGGCGGTCACCACGACTACCGGCGGCGGCGCCAGCTGGCTCAGTTGCTGGCTGAAGAACAGCCCGTTGTTGTCCGACGTCATGCTGAACTGGCAGGGCGAGGGCGGGGTACCGACCAGCGCCAGGCCACTGCGCAAGCAGACGCTGGCGGTGTTCGGCGCCTTGGCGAATACCTCCACCCGGGTGCCACTGCCATTGCGCGAGTAGGTGGCCCGCTCCAGCGAGGCTGGCAGCTGCGGACGTTGGTCGAGCACTTTGCCGGAAACCGTGAACAGGCTGGTTTCGATGCGCCCGGGCGGGCCGTCGATGCGGATGAAATTGGTGCCGAAGGGGCTGCCCTTGATCGCTTCCGGCCGGTTGGGGTCGCCGATGAAGGTGTCGGTGGTGCCGGTCTCCGGGTTGACTGCGGTATAGGGTGCGCCGAAGCCTTGGATGAACGGGCCGATCGCACCATTGAGCGCACCGGTGAAGTTGCCCGGGGCGCCGATGCCGATGTCACGGGTGATGTTGATCGCCCGGCGACCGGGTGTGGTGACGTTGACCGTCTCCACGCCGTAGGGGTGGGTGATGGTGTAGGTACCCGCAGTGGGTACCGAGACGCGCAGACGGATGCGGGCAAAGCTCTGCTGGTCACCATCGACCGGGTTGCCACCAGCGAATGCCGCTTCTATGCCCGCCACATAGGCGTCGAGCTCATAGCCGCTGTTGCCAACGGCAGGAATACTGGTTTCCGCCAGGAACCAGAACATCTCCGATGGCCAGTTGTCAGGGAACACCAAGGGCAGGGTATCGTCGAAGACGCCCGGCTCTGGCAGCAGGGTGCACATGTAGGCCGGTGCACCGGGTGCGCCAGCGACCAGGGTGCTGACGGCGTGTGAGCGGCACAATTCCAGTGACAGGCCGTTAGTGTCCTTGTACCACAACGGGAAACCGCCGGTGGCGAAGGTATAGGGGCCCGGGTCGACATCGGACAGGGTAGCCCAGGCCGCACTGCTGAGGGTGAGGGAGAAACCGGCGGCCAACAGCGCACGGCGTTGCCAAGTGTTCATGCTACCTCCTTGAAGGCGGAGCCTTTGTCTGTTCATGGCACCAGCACCACGTCTTCGATGTCGCTGCCGCCGTTGGCACTGGAGACCTGCACCTTGGCCGGCGGAACGGGTGACAAGTTGGCGGTCAGGCTTTTCTGCGCGCCGTCGCCTGTGAAGTTGCCAATGAAGGTGCCGTTGCCGGTGCGGGCAGTCATTGCTGGCGGGCTGGTTTCGTCACTGCTGGTGGCGATCACGCTCAGGGTGGCGTTGGCCAGGCTGTATTCGGCTTTGGTGATGGTGACCAGGTCGGTGAGCGGCATGTCGGCGGTGGTCACGCTGCTGGTGGGGATCGCCACGCTGTTGTCGGCGCTGACCAGCAGGCTGGTCGGCAGTGCCGGGTTGAGCGCCGATTGGGCATACCAGGTACCGGTGCCATTGGCTTCGGTCAGTGGCAGGTTAGGGGTCTGGCTGGTCAGGGTGGCGCTGCCTGGCGGTGGCGGGGCCAGCACGAACACGTCCTGCTGGGCACGCAGGTCGCCGTTCTCGGTGTGCCGCGAATAGGTACTGCGCAATGGGATCAACGGGGTGGGCCGGACGACTTCGGAAAGCTTGCCGGAAACAGCGAACAGGTCGGTCCGCAGGTCGATGCCGTTGGGGCCTTCGATCCGCACGAAGTTGGTGTTGAACGGGCTGCCGGTGACGCGCTCGTTGAGGTTGGGGTCGCCAATGAATTTCTCGCTGCCTTCGGTGTAGGGGCCGTTGATGCTACGCAGGAACGGCCCGATATCGCCCTTCAAGGCGCCGGTATAAGTGCCAGCGGAGCCGATGCCGATGTCGCGGGTCATGTTGATCGCCCGGCGCCCGGCGGCGGGTACATCGAACACTTCGACGCCGTAGGGGTGGGTGATCACGTAGGTGCCGGCCACGGGAACGTCGACCCGGATCCGCACGCGGGCGAAGCTGATCTGGTCGTTTTCTGCCGGATCGCCACCGCCGAACGCGGCTTCGAGTGCGCTCACGTAGATCAGGTTGACCCCCCGGGCGACGTCGTTGATGGCCGCATCGGCGGTGAACCAGAAGGATTCATCTGGCCAGTTGGTCGGGAAGACCAACGGCTTGGTGTCATCGAAGATGCCGGGGGCAGGCAACAGCGTGCACATGTACGACGGTGCGCCAGGTGCGCCGGGAACGCGTGAGCTCACGGCCTTGGACAGGCACAGGTCGAGCGTGCGGCCATGGGTGTCCTGGTACCAGGCGGCGTAGTGGCCGTTTTCAGGTGTGTAGGGCCCGGTGTCGACGGCATACAGCGCTGCCTGCGCCGGGAGCTGGAACAGGCCGGCGACGATCGCCACTGCCAGCATGTTGGGTATCGGTCGGAGCATGAGTCGGTTCCTCCTGCTAACGGGCCCATGGACTTGGGGCGTCTGGGAGGGCTAGCGCAACAGCCGTGCCAATTTTTTCATAAATGGCTGGAGGGCTTGTGGGACATGGGTTTCAGAGCGGTGGATGAATTTTTGGCAGGGTTTTTGATGGGCGGTGTTCCCCAGGATTGGGGGCAACGGTGGGGCTGGGAGAGCAGGTCTTGAGAGGTGTGGCGCTCGATCTTCCAGGCGACACACCCCTAAAGGCATGCACCTCGACGCCCACCAAAATCTCCCGCACACTGCGGAAAAATTCCCAAGCCCGTAGCCCTGACCCAAGGGCCACAGCTGGAGCAAAAAATGGCGCGACAATTTCCCATAACAAACGCCCAAGACCCGCTGCAGGAATCCCGCCAGGCCCGCCTGCGCCTGGCCCACGAAGGCGAGCTGCCGCTGGGCATGCTGCGCGACGAAATCGACGCCTCCTGGCGCCGCAGCCTCGGCCATGGCCTGGATTGCCTGCAGGGCGAGCAGGTCGGCCTGGGCCTGGAACAGGGCCATGACCTGCGCGCGCTGCTGGAACGCAACCGGCTGCTGGTGGACGCGGTCACCCCCGAGCTGGACTACCTGGTCTCGCGCCAGGGCAAAGCCGGCATCATCATCCTCGGTGATGCCCAGGCCAACGTGCTGGCCATCGAAGGGCAGAAGCATGTGCTGCAACGCGAAGGCCTGCGCGACCTGCAACCCGGCAGTTGCTGGAGCGAATCGCTGCGCGGCACCAACGCCATCGGCACCGCCGTGGTCGAAGGCCGGCCGACGCTGATCAACTGCGGCGAGCACTACCTCGACCGCCTGAGCCCGTTCTCCTGTACCTCGGTGCCGCTGCGCGACCCGCGTGGCGACGTGATCGGCGTGCTCGACATCACCCGCGAAGGGGTCATGGCCCAGCCGCAGGACAGCTTGAGCATGCTGATGCTGGCGGCCGGTAATATCGAGAGCCGGCTGTTCGGCCTGTGCCACCCCGAGCAGTTGGTGCTGGCCTTCCACAGCCGCCCGCAATACCTCAACAGTGCCTGGCACGGCCTGCTGGCCCTGAGCCTGGACGGCGAGGTGCTGGCCGCCAACGACAACGCTTGCCAACTGCTCCAGGTGCCGCGCCAGGGCCTGATCGGGCGCCGCAGCAGCGACCTGCTGGGCGAGCGCTCACCGGCCTTCATCGCCCGCCTGTGGCAGGGTGGTGTGAGCAACGTGCAAACGGCCAAGGGCGAATTCTTCTTCCGGGCGCTGCAGTTGCCACGGCACAGCCCGCTCAATGGCAGCGCGGCGCAGGCCAGGCCGGCAGCGGCCAACAAGACACTCGCGCTGGATGCCCTGGCCGGCGCTGATGCGCGGCTGGCGCGCAACCTGCGCATGGCCCGCCAGGGCCTGGGCAACGGTTTGCCGGTGTTGCTGCTGGGCGAGACCGGTACCGGCAAGGAAGTCGTGGCCCGCGCCCTGCACCAGGCCAGCCCGCGGGCCGACAAGCCGTTCGTTGCGGTCAACTGCGCGGCGATTCCCGAGGGGCTGATCGAGTCTGAACTGTTCGGCTACCGCGAGGGCGCCTTCACCGGCTCGCGCCGGGGCGGCATGGTCGGGCGGCTGATGCAGGCCCATGGCGGCACGCTGTTCCTCGACGAAATCGGTGACATGCCGCTGGCCCTGCAGGCGCGGCTGTTGCGCGTGCTGCAGGAACGCCGGGTGGCGCCGCTGGGCGCGGGCGACGAGCAGGACATCGACGTGGCGCTGATCTGCGCCACCCACCGCGACCTCAAGCGCCTGGTACAGGAACAGCACTTTCGCGAAGACCTGTACTACCGGGTCAACGGCGTGTCCCTGCGCCTGCCGGCGCTGCGCGAGCGCGATGACCTGGCGAGCATCATCGAGGGCTTGCTGGACAAGTCCGGCGCCAAGGGTGTGAGCCTCGACCCGGCCCTGGCGGCGCTGCTCGAAGGCTTCGACTGGCCGGGCAACATCCGCCAGCTGGAAATGGTCGTGCGCACCGCCCTGGCCATGCGCGAGGACGGCGAGCAGGTGCTGACCCTCGACCACCTGACCGATTGCCTGCTGGAAGAACTGGCCAGCGGCGCGACGCCCTCCGGCAGTCTCAAGGACAACGAACTGGAATTGATCCGTGGCGCCCTGGCGCGCCACCAGGGCAATGTCTCGGCCGCCGCTGAAGCGCTGGGCATCAGCCGGGCGACGCTGTACCGCAAGCTCAAGCAGTTGCGCGGCTGACATGGGCAACCTGTTCGCCAGGCTGGTGGAGTCCAGCAACCCACTACTCATGCGCCAGGCCCTGACCTGGCTGTATGGTTTCGTCCGCCCCCATCGACGGGCCATCGGCGTGCTGCTGGGCTTGTCCTTCGGCGCTTCGCTGCTGGCCCTGGTACAACCCTGGCTGGTCAAGACACTGATCGACGAAGGCCTGCTGGCCAAGGATTATCAGACCCTCTGGCACATGGCAGCGATCATGATTGGCGCCGGGCTGCTGGGCACGGTGCTGGCGGGCGTCAATCGCTACCTGCATACACGCCTGTCGGGGCGCATTCTGTTCGCCCTGCGTGATGACCTGTACCGCCATCTGCAGCAACTGTCGCCGACTTTCTACGGGCGTCGGCGTACCGGCGACATCCTCTCGCGGCTGGACGGCGATGTTGCCGAGATCCAGCGTTTTGCCGTGGATTCGCTGTTCTCGGCGGTGTCGGCGGTGATTGGCCTGATAGGCGCGGTGGCGCTGATGCTGATGCTGTCCTGGCAACTGTCGCTGCTGCTGGCACTGTTGATCCCGATTGAAGTGCTGTGGCTGCGCTGGATGCGGCGCAAGGTCGAGCGCGAGGTGCGCAACCTGCGCGAGCGCTCGGCTGATGTTTCGTCGTTTCTGGTTGAGACCCTGCCGGCGATGAAGTTCATCCAGGCGTCCGGCCAGCAGAACCGCGAGGCCGGGCGCCTGGACCAGCTGGGGCAGGGCTATATGCGCCAGTTGCTCAAAGTGCAGGTGACCGAGTTCTTCACCCAGGCAATCCCCGGCACCCTGACCTCGTGGTGCCGCGCCTGCGCGTTCCTGGTCGGTGGCTGGTGGGTGATCCAGGGCACCTGGCAGCTCGGTGCGCTGATCGCGTTTTCCACCTACATGGGCATGGCGGTCGGCCCGGTGCAGAGCCTGTTGGGCCTGTACGTTGCGGTGCAACGCATGGCGGTGAGCCTGAGCCGGGTGATGGAGTTGAAGCAGGAAGCGGTGGCCGTGCGCGAGGCCGACTCGCCCAGGCCGATGCCAGAAGGGCCGGGCGAGCTGCGCCTGGAAGGCGTCAGCTTTGCCCATGACGGGCGCCAGGGCGCGGTGTTGGCGCAGGTCGATGCCTGTATTGCCGGTGGCCTGAAGGTGGCCATCAGCGGTGCTTCCGGCGTCGGCAAATCGACCCTGATCGACCTGCTGCAGCGCTTCTACGACCCGGATGCCGGGCGCATCCTGCTCGATGGCGCCGACCTGCGCGAACTTGACCTGGCCGCCGTGCGCCAGCGCATCGCCGTGGTCAGCCAGGACATCGTGCTGTTCCGCGGCACCCTGGCGCAAAACCTGGCGTATGGCGCGCCGCAGGCCAGCCGTGCGGAGCTGGAGCGGGTGGTGCAACTGGCCCATCTCGACAGCCTGGTCGAAAGCTTGCCGCTGGGTTTGGACGGGCTGCTCGGCGAGCGCGGCCAGCAGCTTTCCGGCGGGCAGAAACAGCGGATCGCCATTGCCCGGGCGGTGCTGCAGGCGCCTTCGATCCTGGTGCTCGACGAGGCCACTTCGGCAGTGGACGAAGCCACCGAGCGCGAAGTGATTGCCGCCATCGACGAACTGTTCGCCGGGCGCACGCGCATCCTCATCAGCCACCGCGCCTCGACCCTGGCCGATGCCAACCTGCACCTGCACCTGCAGGGCGGGCAACTGCGCGTATTGCCCCAGGAGGTGATCAGGCATGGCCGCTGAATTCAGGGTCGGAGTGATCGACAGTGGTTGTGCGTCAGCGCAGACCTTGGTCGCTGCCCGGCGCTTCTGGCTGCACGGGGAGGTGCTGTGCGAGGGCGAGTTGCAACCGGACCGGCTCGGCCATGGCAGCGCCGTGCTGGCCAGCTTGCAAGCCGAGGCCGGCGAATTACCGCTGCTACTGGCCCAGGTATTCACCGAGCAAGGTAGCACCAGTGCTCTGCAGGTCGCTGCCGGGTTGTTCTGGCTGGCGGAGCAGGGCGTGACGCTGATCAATCTCAGCCTTGGCTTGCAGCAGGACCGGCCGGTGCTGCGCCAGGCCTGTGCTGAAGTGCAGCAGGCCGGCGTGCTGCTGTGCGCGTCCAGCCCGGCGCAGGGCAGTGCGGTATACCCGGCTGCGTATCCGGGAGTTATCCGCATCACCGGCGATGCCCGTTGCGCGCCAGGGCAGTGGTCGTGGCTCGGCAGTGCCCAGGCTGACTTTGGTGGCCATGTGGGGGAGCGCGGGCGGGCCGGTGCGAGTCTGGGCTGTGCGGCGGTGAGCGGGCGGATTGCGGCGTTGTTGCAGCAACGGCCCGGCCTGGACCGCCAGCAGGTATTTGCCTGGTTGCAGGCCCATGCCGCGTTCAGCGGCCCGGAGCGACGAGGTGCAGCGGATGCCTGAACCACACATTCTGGTGTTGGGCGCCGGACCGGCTGGCGCCGCTACCGCACTTGGCCTGCGGCGGCTGGGCTACCCGGTGACGGTGGTCTCCGACTGGCGGCGTTTTGCCGCCGTGGAAGGGGTTTCGCAACGGGTGCTGGAAGGGCTGCGTCATGCTGGCCTGGGCGGCGCCCTGGCCGAGGCAGCGGTACCGGCTGCACGCCAGGTACGCTGGAATGGCCAGCATCTGCAGCTCAATCAGGAGTTTCTGCTCGATCGCCAGCGTTTCGACCGCGCCTTGCGCGATGACCTGGGGCGGGCAGGGGCAACCTTGCTGGAAGGGCGCGTTCGCGAAGTTTCGCGTGCCGAGGGCTACCAGGTCCGGCTGGACGACGGGCAGGTGCTGCAGGGCGATTTTCTGGTCGAAGCGCGCGGGCGCCAGGCGCCGTTGGCGGCCGACCGTTTGCGTGGGCCGGAGACGGTCAGCCTGCTCAACCTCTGGCAGGCTGAGCCAGGCACACCTGCGTCGGCCGTGGAAAGCCTGGACGATGGCTGGGCCTGGATGGCCAGACTGGCCGATGGGCGTTGCTACTGGCAGATTACGCTGGACGCCCAGGGGCTGCCGGGCAAGGCGGCGCTGCCAGAATATTGCGCCGCACGCCGACGGATGTCGGCGCTGGTGGCTGAGTTGTTCGGTGCGCGAGCGCTGGAACCTGCACAGGTGCACGCCCGCAGCAGCACGGCGATTCTCGCCGGCGACTGCGTGGGGGATGACTGGGTACGGGTGGGCGATGCGGCGATGGCGGTTGACCCACTGTCGGGGAATGGGATTTTCCAGTCGCTGTCATCGGCGTTGCAGGCGCCGGTGGTGATCAACACCTTGTTCCGTCGGCCCGAGCGCGCGGCACTGGCGAAGCAGTTTCATCAGCAGCGGATCGAGCAGCTGTTTTTGCGCTTTGCCCGCATCGGGCGGGATTTCTATGGGCAGGAGCTTGAGCGCGCAGGGCAGCCATTCTGGGAACGCCGTCGAGGCTGGCCGGATGCGCAGCCGTTGCACTTGGCGGCGGACTGGGCGGCGGTGCGGGTGGCGCGGCGGCCGGTGTTGGGGGATGGGTGGGTGGACGAAGCGGAGGTGGTGGTGACGGCGGATCAGCCGTTGGGGGTGTGGCATTTGCAGGGGATTGAGTTGGCGCCGGTAGTCCGTGAGTTGCTGGCTGGTCGATCACCCTTGGCGGCCATGAGCAGCCTGCCAGCAGAGCATCAGAGGATGTTGATGCGCTGGCTGGCAGACCAGGGTGCAGCTCAGAGCTTGATCAGCACTGACTTCAACTCGGTGTAGTGTTCGATGGCCGCAGCGCCCATCTCACGGCCGACACCGGACATCTTGTAGCCGCCGAACGGCAGCGCCGGGTCCAGCGCGCTGTGGCAGTTGACCCACACCGACCCTGACTTGATCCGCGGAATCATCCGGTGCACTGCGCCCAGGTCGTTGGACCAGATGCTCGCACCCAGGCCATAGGGGTTGTCGTTGGCCATGCCGATCACTTCGTCGATGTCGTCGAATGGCATTGCCACCAGCACCGGCCCGAAGATCTCCTCCTGCACCAGGCGATGGCGCTGGTCGACGTCGACAATCACCGTCGGCTTGACGAAGTAACCCGGGCCGAACCCTTCACCGCCACAGGCGATGGTCGCGCCCAGCTCGCGACCCAGTTCGATGTAGCCGGTCACGCGGTCCTGCTGCTTGGCCGAGATCAATGGGCCCATCTGCACCGCCGGGTCCAGGCCGCTGCCGAGCTTCATGCCGTTGGCGATGCCGGCGATGTCGGCCACCACGTTGTCGAAGTGCTTGCGGTGCACATACAGGCGCGAGCCTGCGCAGCACACCTGGCCCTGGTTGAAGAAGATCGCCGTGGCGGCGCCGGCGGCGGCTTCCTGCAGGTTGGCGTCGGGCATGACGATGGTCGGCGACTTGCCACCGAGTTCCAGGGTGACGCGGGTCATGTTGTCCATGGCCGCCTTGCCGATCAGCTTGCCCACTTCGGTGGAGCCGGTGAAGGTCAGCTTGTCTACGCCCGGGTGGCGGCTCAGCGCGGCACCGGCGTTCAGGCCGGTGCCGGTGATCACGTTGAATACCCCGGCCGGGTAGCCTGCCTCGTCCACCAGCTCGGCCAGCTTGAGCGCGGTCAGCGGGGTTTCGTCGGCCGGCTTGAGCACCACGGTGCAGCCGGTGGCCAGGGCCGGGCCGAGCTTCCAGCAAGCCAGCAGCAGCGGGAAGTTCCAGGCGACGATGGCGCCGACCACACCCACGGCTTCGCGGCGCACGAAGCCATGGAACTGGTCGTTGGGCATCAACGGCATGGACGCGTCGACGGTGCTACCCTCGATCTTGGTAGCCCAGCCGGCCATGTAGCGCAGGAAATCGATGGCCAGCTGCACGTCCATGACCTTGGCCACGGCGGCGCTCTTGCCGTTGTTCAGGCATTCCAGCTCGGCCAGCTGCTGCGCGTCGCGCTCCATCAGGTCGGCCAGGCGCCACAGCAGGTTCTGCCGCTCGCGGGGGCGCACACGGCTCCACGGCGAGTCGTCGAAGGCTTGGCGCGCGGCGCGCACAGCGCGGTCGACGTCTTCCTGCTCGGCGGCGGGCACTTCACCCAGGACTTCACCGGTGGCCGGGTTACGGAACGACAGGGTGCGGCCACTGGCGGCGTCCTGCCAGTCGGCACCGATGCGCATCTTCAGCTTGCGTTCGAGGAAGGCGCGGGTGGCGGGCAGGATGGGCAGGTCGGAAAGCATGGGGCTGTGCCTCTTGTCATTGGATGTGACCGGTATAAGCGCAATGGCCGTGCCAAGGTCGGCCGATGGCCGCAAGGTGCTGAACTGCCTGGGTTTTGCCGTTGTGCAAGGTTGGGATTGCAGGGCTGCGCTGTTGCACATTGAGACGGTTTGAGACGGTGATGAAACACCGCCGCTCCCACTGGCTCGGTCACTGTAGGAGCGGGCTTGTCCCGCGAATGGGCTGCGCAGAAGGCCCTGTCTCACGATGAAACACCTTGTCGCGAAATGGCACGCTCCGACCACTTGGCCAGCAGGGCCACATAGCTGGGTGGAGGCGCTAAAAGCCTGAAATACAACGCCTTTGCAGCACTTGGCACAGTTTCTGTATCACAACCGTCACATGCACACCTGCTGTACCAAAGCGTGTGAAAACGATAAGAACAACAACCGTGGAGGTCTGACCTTGAAGACGACTCGACTCCGGCGGCATGCGGGCAAACTGGCGCTGGTCGCCGCCGCACTGCTGGGCACCCAGGCCATGGCGGCCGAGCAGGGCCCGAGCCTGTTGCAGAACAAGTGCATGGGGTGCCATATCCCCGAGGGCAACGATACCTACAGCCGCATCAGCCACCAGCGCAAGACCCCGGAAGGCTGGCTGATGAGCATCGCCCGCATGCAGGTCATGCATGGCCTGCAGATCAGCGACGACGATCGTCGCAGCCTGGTCAAGTACCTGGCCGACAAACAAGGCCTTGCGCCAAGCGAGACCGATGGCGTGCGCTACGCCATGGAACGCCGGCTCAACACCGTCGAACACTTCGATACCCAGCTCAGCGAAACCTGTGGCCGCTGCCACTCCGGTGCCCGTGTCGCTCTGCAGCGGCGCCCGGCGCAGGAATGGGAACACCTGATCAACTTCCACCTCGGCCAGTGGCCGTCCCTCGAATACCAGGCGCAGGCGCGTGACCGCGACTGGCTGGAAATCGCCCTCAAGCAAGTGGTACCGGACCTGGCCAAGCGCTTCCCGCTGGACAGCCCGGCCTGGGCCGCCTGGCAGAAAGCCAAGCCGACCGCCGATGCGCTGCCAGGGCAGTGGGCGTTCAGCGGCCACATGCTGGCCAAGGGCGATGTGCGTGGGGTGATGACGGTGGTTGCCGACCAGGGCGACACCTTCAAGGTCGAGGTAAAAGGCAACTACGCCGACGGCACGCCGTTCAACGGCAGTGGTTCGGCGATGCTCTACAACGGCTACGAATGGCGCGGCAACGTCAAGGTCGGCGACAGCAACCTGCGCCAGGTGTTTGCTGCGCTGGACGGCGAAATGAAAGGCCGCATGTTCGAGGCCGATCACGATGAGCGCGGCCTGGACTTCACGGCTGCACAAGAAGGCAAGGCCCGCCTGCTGGCGGTGCAGCCAGCGTTCATCAAGGCTGGTGGTGAGAGTGAGATCACCTTGGTCGGCACCGGCCTGGCCGGCAAGCCTGACCTGGGGGCTGGGGTGGAGGTGACCGAGGTGCTGGAACAGACCCCGACCCTGGTGCGCGTGAAGGCCCGCGCTGCGGCCGACGCCAAGCCTGGCCGGCGCGAAGTGGCGGTGGGGGAACTCAAGGGCGTCGACCTGGCGGTCTACGACAAGGTCGAGGAAGTGAAGGTGGTGCCGGCGTTCTCCATCGCCCGTATCGGCGAGAACGGTGCTTCGGTGCCCAAGGTCCAGGGCCGTTTCGAAGCCGAAGCCTGGGGCAAGGACGCCAGTGGCCAGCCGCTGCGTATCGGCTACCTGCCGGCCACTTGGGCGGTCGAACCGTTCAACGAGCGCGCCGCCGAGGACGAGGATGTCAAGTTCGCCGGGCAGATGCAGGCCGACGGCGTGTTCGTGCCAGGCGGCGCAGGCCCTAACCCGGCGCGCAAGATGGGCACCAACAACGCCGGTAACCTGAAGGTCATCGCCACACTTGCCGATGGCGGCCAGAAGGGCGAAGGCCACATGATCGTCGCGGTGCAACGCTGGAACAACCCGCCGCTGCCGTAAGGGCAGGGCAAGACGGTTTTTCCAACGGATCGATTATCGGGAGGTCGCCATGGGCGCGCTACTGAACCTGGTCGAACGCAACCTGCACGAAGTGCAGGTCGATGCCGACCGCATGCTGTTCCATATCCCCAGCAGTTCGCTGTTCACCGCCGACGCGGTGACCGGCGGCATCATCGACACCCTGCGCCAGCAAGGCTGCTCGGCCGAGGAGCTGATGCAGCGCCTTGGCCAGCAATTTGCCGGTGATGATATCCAGGACACCCTGCGCGAGCTGATCGCGCTGGAGCTGGTCAGTGACGGCTCGCCGCTGACCCCGGAAATCGCCTTCAAGCAGGTCGAGCGCACGGCGCTGAACACCGTGGTGCTCAACGTCAACACCGGCTGCAACCTCAGCTGCACCTACTGCTACAAGGAAGATCTGGACAAACCGTCCGCCGGCAAGAAGATGAGCACCGCCACCGCCGAAGCCTCGGTGGAGATGCTGCTCAAGGAATCGCCCAACGAGGAACGCTACAGCGTGGTGTTCTTCGGCGGCGAGCCGCTGTCCAACCGGCCGCTGATCGAGCACATGGTCGCCTACTGCGAGCGGCGCTTTGCCGAAGCCGGCAAGCAGGTGGAATTCATCATGACCACCAACGCGACCCTGCTCACCGAAGAGATCATCGACTGGCTCAACGCCCACCGCTTCGGCCTGTCGATCAGCATCGATGGCCCGAAGACCGTGCACGACCGCAACCGTATCACCGTGGGCGGGCAGGGCACCTATGACGTGGTGCGACGCAAGGCCGACCTGCTGCTGTCGCGCTACACCAGCCGCCCGGTGGGCGCGCGGGTGACGCTGACCCGTGGCATCACCGACGTCGAGACCATCTGGAACCACCTGTTCAACGAAATGGGCTTCGCCGAAGTCGGCTTTGCCCCGGTCACCTCCGGCGACATGGCCGATTTCAACCTCACCGGTGAAGAGTTGGTGCAGGTGTTCGCCAACATGAAGGCGTTGGGCCGCCAATACCTGGAGGCGGCGCTGGAGCATCGGAATATCGGTTTTTCCAACCTGCACCAGTTGATCACCGACATCCATGAAGGCCACAAGAAGGCCCTGCCGTGTGGTGCCGGGCTGAAGATGCTGGCCGTGGACCACGAGGGCGAGCTGAACCTGTGCCACCGCTTTACCGGCTCCAGCCTGCCGACCTTCGGCAACGTGCACCAGGGCGTGAAGCAGGCGCAGCTCAACGACTTCCTGTCGCAGCGCCTGGACCGCAGCAACACCGGCTGCGAGAGCTGCCGCATCCGCAACCTGTGCTCTGGCGGCTGCTACCACGAGAGCTACGCCCGCTACGGCGACCCGCAGCACCCGACCTACCACTACTGCGAGTTGATGCGCGATTGGGTCGACTTCGGCATCGAGGTCTACAGCCGCATCATGGCCGCCAACCCGGCCTTCATCGACCGTTACATCACCCCGCGGAAGGCGCACTGACATGAAGCACTTGAAGCCCCTGAACAACAAGGCGCGCATCCTCGAGCAGGCCGCCGCCGAAGACCGCGTCGAAGAAGTCATGGCCATGAGCGCGGTGGCCGGCTGTACCGCCACCACCGACCCGGGTTGGGAAGTGGACGCCTTTGGCGGCGTCAGCTCGCTGTGCCAGCCGATGGAGGCCGACCTGTACGGTTGTTCCGACCCTTGCTGGTGGCCGGCCCAGGTGCCGGACATGATGAGCACCTACCAGGACTGGAACGCCCAGGCGAACAACTCCCAGGAAGACTGGCGCAACCTCGGCACCGTGTTCCCGAAAGACAAGTGACCGGCCCAACAAGAATGACAAGGGGAAACCGCATGAAAGCTGGACGCTGCGCGCAACTCGCGCTGACCATCGCCGCCACGGCCTGCGCCTGGGCGGTACAGGCCGATGATGCCGGGCCGGCCCTCAAGGCTGGCCAGGAATACCTGATCACCACCAACTACCCGAACAACCTGCACGTCATCGACGTGGCCAGCGACACGCTGTACAAAAGCTGCCAGATGCCCGACAAGTTCGGCCCTGGTACCGCGATGATGGCGCCGGACAACCGCACCGCCTATGTGCTCAACAATCACTATGCCGACATCTACGGCATCGATCTGGACACCTGCAAGACCACCTTCCACGCCAACCTGTCCAGCGTGCCGGGGGAAGTCGGCAAGTCGATGTACTCGTTCGCCCTGAGCCCCGATGGCAAAGAGGTGTACGCCACGGTCAACCCGACCCAGCGCCTGAATGACCACTACGTGGTCAAGCCGCCGCGCCTGGAGGTGTTCAGCACCGCTGCCGGCCTGGAGGCCAAGCCGGTGCGTACCTTCCCGATGCCGCGCCAGGTCTACCTGATGCGCGCCGCTGACGATGGCAGCCTGTTCGTCGCCGGGCCGGACATCTACAAGATGGACGTCAAGACTGGCAAGTACACGGTGGCCTTGCCGCTGCGCAACTGGCACCGCAAAGGCTATAGCGCCCCGGATGTGTTGTACTTCTGGCCGCACCAGAGCCCGCGCCATGAGTTCTCGATGCTCTACACCATTGCCAAGTTCAAGGATGCCAAGCAGGACCTGAACGAGGCCGAGCTGCTGTACGGCTACCTGAGCGTCGACCTCAAGACCGGCAAGACCCACACCCAGGAATTTGCCGACCTGACCGAGCTGTACTTTACCGGCCTGCGTTCGCCGAAGGATCCGAACCAGATCTACGGCGTGCTCAACCGCCTGGCCAAGTACGACATCAAGCAGCGCAAGCTGATCAAGGCGGCTAATCTGGAGCACACCTATTACTGCGTGACCTTCGACAAGAAGGGCGACAAGTTGTACCTGGGCGGCACCTTCAACGACCTGGCGGTGTTCGACCCCGAGACCCTGGAGAAGGTGAAGAACATCAAGTTGCCGGGCGGTGACATGTCCACCACCACGCCGCAGGTGTTCATCCGCTAGATCGGTGTTGGCCTCTTCGCGGGACAAGCCCGCTCCTACAGGGGGTAGTCGATCTCCTGTAGGAGCGGGCTTGTCCCGCGAAGAGGACAGTCCAGACAACACAAAAACAACAAGAGAGCGCCCATGCCCCAGCCAAGTTACTCCCAGGGCAATCAGGACAAATCCCTGCTCAGCCAGTGCATCGGCGACGCCTTCGACTCCACAGTCGCCCGTTTCCCCGACCGCGAAGCGCTGGTGGTCCGCCACCAGGCCCAGCGCTACACCTGGCAGCAACTGGCCGAAGCTGTCAACCAGCACGCCCGCGCCCTCATGGCCCTGGGCGTGCAACCCGGCGACCGCTTGGGGATCTGGGCACCCAACTGCGCTGAATGGTGCATCACCCAGTTCGCCAGCGCCAAGGTCGGTGCGATCCTGGTCAACATCAACCCGGCCTATCGCTCCAGCGAGCTGGACTACGCCCTCGGCCAGTCCGGTTGCCGCTGGGTGATCTGCGCCGACGCCTTCAAGACCTCCGATTACCACGCCATGCTGCTGGGTCTGATCCCGGGGCTGGCAGCCGGCCAGCCCGGCGCCCTGGTCTGCGAGCGCTTCCCCGAACTGCGCGGGGTCGTCAGCCTGGCCGCTGCTCCGCCACCTGGCTTCCTTGCCTGGCACGACCTGCAGGCCCGTGCCGAGTCCGTCAGCCGTGAAGCCTTGGCCGAGCGCCAAGCGCAACTGCGCTGCGACGACCCGATCAACATTCAGTACACCTCAGGCACCACCGGCTTTCCCAAGGGTGCCACGCTCAGCCACAGCAACATCCTCAACAACGGCTACATGGTCGGCGAAAGCCTTGGCCTGACCGAACACGATCGGCTGGTCGTACCGGTGCCGTTGTACCACTGCTTCGGCATGGTCATGGCCAACCTCGGTTGCATGACCCACGGCAGCACGCTGATCTACCCCAATGATGCTTTCGACCCATTGGCGACCCTACGCGCCGTGGCCGAGGAAAAGGCCACGGCACTGTATGGCGTGCCGACCATGTTCATCGCCGAACTGGACCACCCGCAGCGTGGCGACTTCGACCTGTCGAGCCTGCGCACGGGGATCATGGCCGGTGCTACCTGCCCCATCGAAGTGATGCGCCGGGTGATCGGGGAGATGCACATGGCCGAGGTGCAGATTGCATACGGCATGACCGAGACCAGCCCAGTGTCGCTGCAGACCGGCCCCGACGATGACCTGGAGCGCCGGGTGACCAGCGTCGGCCGCACCCAGCCACGGCTGGAGAGCAAGGTGATCGACGCCGACGGAGCCACCGTGCCCCGTGGCGAGATCGGCGAGCTGTGTACCCGTGGTTATAGTGTGATGTTGGGTTACTGGAACAACCCCAAGGCCACTGCCGAAAGCATCGATGAAGAGGGCTGGATGCGCACCGGCGACCTGGCGGTGATGGACGAGCAGGGCTATGTGCGTATTGTCGGGCGCAGCAAGGACATGATCATTCGCGGCGGCGAGAACATCTACCCGCGGGAGCTGGAAGAGTTCTTCTTCACCCACCCGGCGGTGGCCGATGTGCAGGTGATCGGCGTGCCGTGCAGCAAGTATGGCGAAGAGATCGTCGCCTGGGTGCGTTTGCATCCGGGGCATACCGCCAGCGCGGATGAACTGCGCGAATGGGCGAAGGCGCGGATCGCGCACTTCAAGGTGCCCCGGTATTTCCGCTTCGTCGATGAGTTCCCGATGACGGTGACCGGCAAGGTGCAGAAATTCAGGATGCGTGAGATTACTCTTGAGTCGCTGCCAGAGCGCTAGGGACTTTCCGATCAAGTCAGCACAGGCCATCTGACCTGTGCTGGAATAGCCCTCCGTCACACGGCGCAACTGACCACGCTGTTTGCCCTGTCGAATCTGTGGATGGTGCGCCGACAATTATTGCCTGGAGCGGGAGAGGTGCGCCCGTGAGGGCAGGAAACCAAGGCTGTGCCTTGGTTATCCAAGAGTCAGCGGCTGAAAATCGGGTTTTTCGGCCTCTCCAAACCGTCCATTTATTTTTCAGTAGACGACTGAAACCATGCGGGGTTGATTGGCGTCATCCGTTGCGGCGCGCTCACATTTCATGACCCGTATGCCCCGCGTGATGACTTCCTCGTCAGCTTTTACGTGATAGATGTCGGACAGCGGGCATATGGCAGTGGTGGTGTTCTGGACGATCACCCTTATCTGGAAAGTACCCGTAGCGTGGCCCGTAGATTGAATAGGCGCGAAGATCAGAAGCTCATTGCCGTTTACCTGGCTTTCAAGGCTGTTGCTGAAAGTGATGAGGTTTGCCGACTTTGCATTCTCGATTTTGTAATGTGTATAGGCCAGGGGTGGTTGGAGGGCGGGGAGCTTTTCATTCAGGGTGGTTTTGTCGAGGTCAATCGGGTATCCGTTGCTACCCTCGCCATCGCTGTACAAAGTCAGCAGCGGCTTTTTCACATTGTCTTTGGTGCTCATGGCGGCTCTCCGAATGTCGAGGCGGTTCAACGGTGTCGAGTCTGACCCAACGGGTGTTTATTGCTTTCTCAATAGGGAGCCTAACCAGTCGTTTTTGAGGTGTCACCTGGCATTTCTGATAGGTGCTTCAGCGCTGCCAGAGGTATTCATTACGGTGGTTGAAATGCAGCTGCGCGGCGCGTTCCGACTGGACCGCACCCTGGCATGGCCGCTCCTGCTCAGGCCGTGCAGGCTTCAGCCTTGCAACAATTCCGGGCTGTTGAAATTGCTCAACCTGCGATCATTGTCGGCACACTCCACCCCTTGCACGGCTTCGCGCAGCAAGGCCTTTTGCAAACTCCGCTCACCCGCCGCCCAGGCCTGCTCCAGCACCGGCAACAACCGGCGCGGCAGGACACTGAACATCGGCTGCCAATACCCGCCCTGGCGCACCATCGCAGCACTGTCACCGGACGCTGCGACTTCCCGCAGCGCGTCGATCAATGCCCGGTCAACCAACGGTGCATCACAGGCCAGCAGCACCACCCACTCATGCCTGGCCACCCTCAGACCGGCAATTACCCCGGCCAGCGGCCCGGGGAAGTCCGCGTCGGCATCGCCCACCAATTGATCGGCATAAGTGGCATAGGCCTGCTGGTTGCGGTTGCAGGAAATCACCAGGTCATCACTGAGCGGCCGCACGGTACGTTGGATATGCGCAATCAACGGCTCGCCGCGCCATTCCAGCAGGCCTTTGTCGCGGCCACCCATGCGCTGGCCGCGGCCACCGGCGAGAATCAGGACGGAGCAGGGGGGCAGGGCATCAGGCATGAAAAAGGGTTCCGGGCAGTCAATGCCCGGAACCCTCTCATTCAACGCCCGGCTTGTCCAGTCAGGCTTCGCGGGTCTGCGGCTGTTCGGCCTTGCTGCGGCCGCGCCCGGCCAGGCGCATCACCACCACGAAGAACACCGGTACGAACACCACCGCCAACGTGGCGCTGAGCATCCCGCCGATCACTCCGGTGCCGATCGCCTGCTGGCTTGCCGAGCTGGCTCCGGTGGCAATGGCCAGGGGCACCACGCCAAGGATGAACGCTAGCGAGGTCATGACGATCGGCCGCAGACGCAGGCGGGCGGCCTGTACGGCGGCGTCGGCGGCGTCCACGCCCTGGTCGACCAGGTGCTTGGCGAACTCGATGATCAGGATGGCGTTCTTCGCCGACAGGCCGATCAGGGTAATCAGGCCGACCTTGAAGAACACGTCGTTGGGCATGCCGCGCAGGGTCACCGCCAACACTGCGCCGAGCACGCCGAGCGGTACCACCAGCAGCACGGCGGTGGGGATCGACCAGCTTTCGTACAGCGCCGCCAGGCACAGGAACACTACCAGCAATGACAACGCCATCAGCACCGGGGCCTGGCTGCCGGAGAGGCGTTCCTGTAATGACAGGCCGGTCCATTCCAGGCCGGTACCGGCCGGCAGCTGGGCGACCAGGCGCTCAATCTCGGCCATGGCTTCACCCGAGCTGTAGCCCGCCGCCGGTTCACCGGAAATCGCCACCGCCGGGTAGCCGTTGTAGCGGGTCAGCTGCACCGGGCCGCTGACCCACCTGGCCTGGACGAACGCGCCCAGGGGCACCATCTTGCCGCTGTTGTTGCGCACGTGGATCTTCAGCAGGTCTTCCACCTGGCTGCGCTGGTCACCCTCGGCCTGCACCACCACCCGCTGCATGCGGCCCTGGTTGGGGAAGTCGTTGACGTAGCTGGAGCCGACGGCAACGTCCAGCACCGAGCCGATGTCGGCGAACGACACGCCCAGGGCGTTGGCCTGGCGGCGGTCGATCTCCAGCTGCACCTGCGGGCTTTCGGCCAGCGAAGACTCGCGCACGTTGGCCAGCACCTTGCTCTTGTGTGCACCGGCCAGCAGTTCGTCACGGGCGGCCATCAGCGCCTCATGGCCCATGCCGCCGCGGTCCTGCAGGCGGAACTCAAAGCCGGTCGACTCGCCCAGGCCGTCGATCGGCGGTGGCAGCACCGAGTAGGCCACGGCGTCCTTGAGCTGGGTAAAGGCCAGGGTTGCCCGGTCTGCGATCGACTGAGCACTGTCGTCGGCACCACGTTCGGACCAGTCCTTGAGCGTGGTGAAGGCCAGCGCGGCATTCTGGCCACTGCCCGAGAAGCTGAAACCGAGGATCAGCGTGGTGTTGCCCACGCCCGGCTCGTCGGTGTTGTGCGCCTCGATCTGGGCGGCAACCTGCTCGGTGCGCATGCGGCTGGCGCCCGGCGGCAGCTGGATATCGGTAATGGTGTAGCCCTGGTCTTCGGTGGGCAGGAACGCCGTGGGCAGCTGGCTGAAACCATAACCCAGCACGGCCAGCAGCACGCCATACACCAACAGGTAGCGGCCACTGCGCTTGAGCGCTTGCAGCACCCAGCGCTGGTAACCGTTGCTCATGCTTTCGAAACGGCGGTTGAACCAGCCGAAGAAGCCTTTGCGTTCATGGTGTTCGCCCTTGGCCAGCGGTTTGAGCAGGGTGGCGCACAGGGCTGGGGTCAGGCTCAGGGCGAGGAAGGCCGAGAACAGGATCGACACCGCCATCGACAGCGAGAACTGCTGGTAGATCACCCCCACCGAGCCTTTCATGAAGGCCATCGGCAGGAACACCGCCACCAGCACCAGGGTGATGCCGACGATGGCGCCGCTGATCTGGCCCATGGCCTTGCGCGTGGCCTCCCTGGGCGGCAGGCCTTCCTCGGCCATGATCCGCTCGACGTTCTCCACCACCACGATGGCGTCGTCGACCAGGATGCCGATGGCCAGGACCATGCCGAACAAGGTCAGCACGTTGACCGAGAAACCCATGGCCAGCATCACGGCGAAGGTGCCCATCAGCGCCACCGGCACCACCAGGGTCGGGATCAGCGTATAGCGCAGGTTCTGCAGGAACAGGAACATCACCGCGAACACCAGCAGCATGGCTTCGAACAGGGTGTTGATGACCTGCTGGATCGACACCTTGACGAACGGCGAGGTGTCGTAGGGGATGTCGTACTTGACCCCTTCGGGGAAGTAGCGCGACAGGTCTTTCATTTTCGCCCGCACCAGGGTGGCGGTTTCCATGGCGTTGGCACCCGGCGCCAGCTGCACGCTGAAGGCGGTGGCCGGCTTGCCGTTCAGGCGGGTGCCGTACTGGTACTCCTGAGCACCGATCTCGACCCGGGCGACATCGCCGACGGTGACGCTGGAACCGTCCGGGTTGGCCCGCAGGACAATGGCGGCGAACTCCTCGGGCGTGCTCAGCTGGCCCCTGACCACGACGTTGGCCGTGATTTCCTGGGTGCCGCGGGCAGGCAGGTCGCCGATGCTGCCGGGGGCGACCTGGGCATTCTGCGCGGCAATGGCTTCGGCCACGTCATTGGGGGTGAGGTTGAAGCCGATCAGCTTCTGCGGGTCGATCCAGATGCGCATGGCGCGTTCGGAGCCGTACAACTGCGCCTTGCCGACGCCCTTGAGGCGGCGGATTTCGTTCATCACGTTACGCGCGAGGATGTCGGACAGTGCTGTTTCATCGAGGCTGCCGTCCTCCGAGGTGAGGGTGCCGAGCAGCAGGAAACCGGTGGACACCTTCTCCACCTGCAGGCCTTGCTGGGTCACCTGGCGCGGCAGGCGCGACTCGACCACCTTGAGGCGGTTCTGCACATCGACCTGGGCCAGGTCGGGGTGGGTGCCGGGCTCGAAAGTGGCTGTGATGGTGGCGCTGCCCAGGCTGCTCTGCGACGAAAAGTACAGCAGGTTGTCGGCGCCGTTGAGCTCCTGCTCGATCAGGCTGACCACGCTTTCGTCCAGGGTGGCCGCCGAGGCGCCCGGGTACACGGCGTAGATTTCCACCTGCGGGGGCGCCACGTTGGGGTACTGCGCCACCGGCAGCTGGGGGATGGCCAGGGCGCCGGCAAGCAGGATGAACAGCGCGACCACCCAGGCGAAGATCGGGCGGTCGATGAAGAACTGCGGCATGGATCAGGCCCTCACTGGCCGGTGTGCTGGACGATGGACTGGGCGTCGGGGTCGACCTGAACCTGGTCGCCCGGTTTGACGTGCTGCAGGCCTTCGACCACCACCCGCTCACCGGGCGCCAGGCCCTCGGTGACCGGCCAGCGATCACCCTGGGCGTTCCCCAGCACTACCTGGCGTTCGCTGATGCGCGACTGCGCGTCGACCACCAGCACCTTCGGCACCCCGGCGCTGTCACGCAGGATGGCCCGCTGCGGCACGCTCAGGCCTTTGGGCTGCACGGCCTGCTCCAGGCGCACGCGCACGTAGCTGCCCGGCAGCAGGTCGAGGTCCGGGTTGGGGAATTCGCTGCGCAAGGTGATCTGGTTGGTGCTCGGGTCGACACTGATGTCGGAGAACAGCAGCTTGCCCGGCAACGGGTAAGCGCTGCCATCGTCCTGAATCAGCGTGGCGCGGGCCTGGCCATCGCCGGCCTGCTGCAGTTCACCGGCGCGCAAGGCCCGGCGCAGGGCGGTGAGCTCGCGGGTCGACTGGGTGACGTCGGCGTGGATGGGGTCCAGTTGCTGGATGGTCGCCAGCGGCGTGGTCTCGTTCTGGCCGACCAGGGCGCCTTCGGTGACCAGGGCGCGGCCGATGCGCCCGGAGATTGGCGCGGTGACTGTGGCATAACCCAGGTTCAGGCGGGCGCGCTCCAGTGCCGCCTTGGCTTCGGCAACCGCCGCGTCGGCCTGGAGGAAGGCGGCGCGGGCGTTGTCGTAATCCTGGCGGCTGACCGCCTTGTCGTCGACCAGCTGGCGGTAGCGCTGCTCTTGCAGGCGCGCCTGGTACAGCGTGGCCTCGGCCTTGGCCAGGGTCGCGCGGGCGCTGTCGTAGTCGGCCTTGAACGGCGCCGGGTCGATGAGGAACAGCACATCGCCCTGTTTGACGTCGCTGCCCTCGCGGTATACCCGCTTGAGCACCACGCCCGCGACGCGCGCGCGCACTTCTGCCGTGCGCGGGGCAAGGATGCGCCCGCTTAGCTCGGTGCTGATGGCCAGGGGCTGCAGTTGCAGGGTCTCGACCCGGACCTGGGGTACGGGTTGTTTTTCGTCCTGCTCGGCCGCGTCGTCGCAACCGGCCAGGGGCAGGGCAAGCAGCGCCACGAGCGCCAGGGGGCGCAGGTGCGGGGGGAGGGTAATAGGCATGCGGATCTTCCGATGATGACCTTGCGTATACTAAGGCAACCGTTCCGTGGGCAGCTGTTAACACCTGTAGGACCTGTGTGAAAAAGTGTTAAGAACAGTCCTACCGATTTGTAGGTTTCTATACTCTGCAGGTACCTGTTCCGGCCTCATCGCGGATGTATCCGCTCCTACAAGCAAACCCTCTATGCCCAACATTCTTTTGGTCGAAGACGACAGCGCGCTGTCCGAGCTGATCGCCAGCTACCTGCAACGTAACGATTTCCATGTCCGGGTGATTGCCCGTGGCGACCACGTGCTGGAAGCTTTCCGGCAAGACCACCCCGACCTGGTGATTCTCGACCTGATGCTCCCCGGCATCGATGGCCTGCAACTGTGCCGCCTGCTGCGTCAGGAATCACAAAGCCTGCCGATCCTGATGCTGACCGCCCGCGACGACAGCCACGACCAAGTGCTGGGCCTGGAGATGGGCGCCGACGACTACGTGACCAAACCTTGCGAGCCACGGGTATTGCTGGCCCGCGTGCGCACCTTGCTGCGCCGCAGCAGCGTCAACGAACCGCGCCTGGACAACCATCAGATCCTTATCGGTGGCCTGCGCATCGACCTCGCCGAGCGGCTGGTCAGCTGGCGCGGCGAGGAAGTGGAACTGTCCAGCGGCGAATACAACCTGCTGGTAGTGCTGGCCCGCAATGCCGGTGTGGTACTCAGCCGTGATCGCATCCTCCAGCAGCTGCGCGGCATCGAGTTCAACGGTACCGACCGTTCGGTGGACGTGGCCATTTCCAAGCTGCGCCGCAAGTTCGATGACAGTGCCGGCGAGGCGCGCAAGATCAAGACCGTGTGGGGCAAGGGTTACCTGTTCAGCCGTGTCGAGTGGGAGTGCTGACGCACCATGCTGAAGATCCTGGTGCGTCTGTATCTGGTGATCATCGTCGCCTACGCCGGGGCGCTGTTGTTGATCCCCGACACCATTGTCGGCCTGTTCCACGACCGCTTCGTGGCCTACAACCTGGACCAGGCCAAGGGCGTGCAGTCGCTGATCGTCCGCCAGTTTCGCCAGGTGCCAGAAGCGCAATGGCCAGCGGTGGAGGAAGACCTGGCCAGGGCCTTCGCGCCCCTGGAGGTCAAACTGCTGCGCAGCGAAAACGCCGGCCTGAGCCCGGAGGAACAGGCGCGCCTGGAGCAGGGCCAGTACGCCGTGCGCATCGGTGACTGGGGCTATTACCAGACCGTTCTGGCACCGCTGGACAAGGATTGGCTGGTCAGCCTGCACTCGCCGCCAGACCCACTGGACATCAACGTGTTGTCCTGGGGCGTGACCGTGCTGATCGGCGCGGCAATGCTCGGCTGCCTGCTGCTGTGGGTGTGGCCGCACTGGCGTGACCTGGAGCGGCTGAAGGAAACCGCCCGGCGCCTGGGCCAGGGGCGGATGGCCGAGCGCACGCACATCTCGCCGCACTCCAACATCGGCGAGCTGGCAGGGGTGTTCGACGCCATGGCCAGCGACCTCGAACGCCATGTCAACCAGCAGCGCGAGCTGCTCAATGCGGTCTCCCACGAGCTGCGCACGCCGCTGACCCGGTTGGATTTCGGCCTGGTGCTGCTGTTCGACGAGGTGCCACCGACCAGCCGCAAGCGCCTGCTGGAGCTGGTCGGGCATGTGCGCGAGTTGGACGAGCTGGTGCTCGAACTGCTGTCGTACAGCCGCTTGTACAACGCCGACCAGGCGCGGGAACGGGTCGAAGTGTCGTTGCTGGAGCTGGTCGACAGCGTGCTCGGCGGGTTTGCCGAGGAGCTCGATACACGGGGTATCCAGTGGGAAGTGCAGGCCGAGGACAACTTGCCGCGCTTCGTGCTGGACCCGCGGCTGACCGCACGGGCCGTGCAGAACCTGGTGCGCAACGCCATGCGCTATTGCGATGAAAGCCTGTTGCTGAGGTTGCGTCTGGAGGCGGACGGCGCCTGCCTTTTGACCGTGGAAGACGACGGGATCGGTATCCCGGCCGAGGAGCGTGAGCGGATCTTCCAGCCGTTCTATCGTCTGGACCGCAGCCGCGATCGCAACACCGGCGGCTTTGGCCTGGGCCTGGCGATCAGCCGCCGGGCGATCGAGGGGCAGGGCGGGACCTTGACTGTGGCGCAGTCAGCGCTGGGAGGGGCGCAGTTCAGGATTCGGCTGCCAGCTGGCTAGTCCACAGCACGAACTGGTCCTTGCCACTGTGCTTGGCTTCGTACAGCGCCTGGTCGGCGTGTATCAGCGCCATGCTGAGTGTGTCACCGCTGTCTACCCTGGCCAGGCCGATGCTGATGGTTACCGGTGGCACACCAAGATCGTCGCGCACTCGCTTGCACAGTGCCGTCACGCAGCGCTCGGCAGCCTGCTGATCCAGCCCGGCGAAGAAGATGGCGAATTCCTCGCCACCGAGCCGGGCAAATTCGTGCCCAGCCACCCCTGCCTTGATATGCCGCGCCACGCGCTTGAGCACGGCGTCGCCCACGTCATGCCCGAAGCGGTCGTTGACCCGCTTGAAATTGTCGATGTCGATCATCGCCAGGTATTGCCCGGGTGTGCCCAGGCGTAATTGGCGCTCAGCGTTGGTCATGAACGAGCGGCGGTTGGGAATCTCGGTCAGGGCGTCGAAGTAAGCCTGCTCCAGCAACACTTTGGACAGGTAGAAGTTGTGCAGCTTGGCCTGGCGTATCTGCAGATAGCTGTAGATCACCAGCCCGCTGAGGAACAGCGCGTAGCTCAGCAGCATGGCACCTTCGAGCTGATCGACATCTATGCGGGTGTGGTAGAAGGGGCTGAGCATGACCCAGGTGATGACCATGGCGCAGAAGAACGACCAGCGCCGCACCGGCAGCACCGATACGGCATACAGCACGGTCGAAACACCGAGCACCAGCCACACGGGGCGCAGCGGCTCGGGAATGCCTTCGATCACCAGGCGCATGCCCAGGGTGATGACGGCGATGAACAGCAGGTTGAGCACGTCGAAGTGATGGCTGCGGCGGGTGAAGCGCAGTATCACGGTGAGGCTGCCGAGCAGGGCGATGAACAGGTAGGACAACCAGGTGAAGCCCTGGCCGCCGAGGAAGCTGACGATCAGGTCGAAGACCAGCCAGATGGCGATGCTGACGCAAAACACCAGCATGCAGAACGGTCGCATGGCTTCGAATTCGTGCTGGCGGAACTCGGCGCGCAGGGCGGCGGGGGCGACCTGCTTGCGCACGTGCTCTTCGATGGTCTTGAACATCGGTGGGCTCCTGGGAGGAATGCTCTGCCTGTTACGGCCCTTTCGCGGGGCAAGCCCGCTCCTACAGGAATAGCGTTGCCTCGGCTTGCACTATTCCTGTAGGAGCGGGCTTGCCCCGCGAAGAGGCCGGTACAGGTCGACTCAATTCAGTGGCAGAACACCCCGGGCCCAAGGCCGATAGCGCAAGGCAAATACCGCTTCGGCATGGCACCCAGCACCCAGCTTCGGCTCTGCAGCCTCAGCCCGAAACGCCTGCCCCGGCGCACTCACCTGGCGAAATGCCTCGCGCACCACCCCCACCCGGCACGGCAGCGCCTGTTCGTAATTCTGGCGCACCAGCGGCGGCAAGCGCCCGGTCCCGGCACCGTCCTGCCACCACACAGTCAAGCCCAACCTGGCCAGTTGATCCAGCCAGGCGCCATTGACCCGCGGTGCCAGTTTGCCTGCGCTGAACGCGCTGATGTGCAGCGGCTTGTCCAGCCGCCGATTGAAGGCCTGCAACTGGCTGTACAAGGCCTCGCGGCGACCGGCGTCGCGAAAGTGCAGGTCGTCCAGTTCCATGGGCAGGTACCAGCCGGCGACGGGCAGCTGCCAGTCCTTGCGCAGCTGCTGGTACTGGCCCAGCGAACGGCCCAGTTGCGCCTTCCAGTAATTGTTCAGGCCGTCACCGTCGAGTTCCTCGATGCGCTGGTAATAGGCCGGGTCCAGGTACAGCCCGAGCACCAGCTCCAGACCTTGCGCGTGGGCCTCGCGCAGGCTGTTTGCCAGCCAGCCCTGGGCACCGCCGAAATCACTGTCGCCGTAGGCACTCCACTGCACGATCAGGGTCTTGCCACCTTGCGCCTTGGTGGCCCGCCACAATTGCTGCCACTGCGCCGGGGTCACGGCGGCATCGCGGTTGAGCGGCTGGTAGAACAGGCGCTGGTCGGCCAGGGCCGGCAGGCACAGGGCGAGCATGCAGATTGCCAGGAGCGTACGCATCAGAAGGTCATCTCCGCGCCAACCAGCACGCCATTGGCGCTCTTGTAGAGGTTGCCACCCAGCGACTGCTGGTACTCGGCACGCACTTTCAGCGAGCCGCGGTAGGCGTTGTAGCGGTCATCGTCGAACCACCACTGCCAGCGCACACCGACCCCGGCACGGGCGTCCTGGCGCCAGTCGTTGCTCGGGTCTTGGCTTGAGAACTCGAAGAAGCCGTAAGGCATGAGGGTTTGTGGCGAGTTGCCAGGCAGCTTCCAGGCATGGCCCTGCTGGTAGCGCGACAGCCAGGCGTGGTCGCCGGCGCGGGTCCACCAGGCGGCATCGAGGTAGAGGAAACGCTCGTTCCAGTCGTCTTCGTCGACTCGCCAGTCGTTGCGCCAGTCGCCTTGGTCGAGGAACGAGGCGGTGGCGCGCAGCAGCAGGTCGTTGCTCGATTCGGCATGGTGGCGCAAGTCGCCCCAGTTGCCGCCGACCTTGGCCGGGCTGAGCAGCTCGCCAAGGCTCAGGCCACTGTAGTGGTCGTCGTCGATCTGCCGTTGGTGGTACAGCTCGGCATACAGGTTGAGGTTGGCCTGGCCCAGCGGCTTGTAGCGCAGGCCGACGCCAGTGCCCATGCTTTGCGCATAGTCGGTGCGGCTCTGCCCACCGAACAGCACACGGCCATAGACCGACAGGGTGCTGCCATTGCGGCTGGGCTCCTCACCCAGGGCGTGGTCCCACATGGCCAGCTGCACGTTCTGCGATTGCGCACGGCGCGATGTGCCGCTGCGCTCGCCGTTGTCGAGGAACTTGTCGTTGGTCGAGGTGCCGGCGGGCGACCAGGTGCTGGCCAGGGTAATGGTGTCGCGCCGCGACAGGGTTTCGTGGGCGCGGCGCTGGCGGTACTTGCGCGCTTCCAGGCTGCCGTATTCGTCGTCGCCATCGACCAGGTTCTCTTCCACGTCGATCACCCGGCGCAGCTCGCGGCGTGCGGCGGCGCTGTTCTCGGCTTCGTCGTAGCGCAGGGCGAGGGTCTCGCCCAGGCGATAGTCCTCGGGGAAGTCGTGGCTGGCGCGCTCCAGATAAGGGATGGACTGGCGACGTTGGGCCTTGTCCGGCGAACCGGCCAGGCGCATGCCGTAGTCGGCACGATAGCGCGGCTGGTTGGGCTCAAGGCGCACCGCTTCGGCCAGCCAGGCGGTGCTCTGCTCACTGTCGCCGGCCAGTTGCGCCGTGCTGGCGGCGGCGTAGTAGTGGTCGGCACGCGGGTCGTGCGCCAGGGCCTGGCGCTGGAAGCCCAGCGCCGCGTTCAGGTCGCCCTGACGTTGCGCGATGGCGGCACCCAGTGCCCAGTCATCGGCGCTGTTGTGCGCGGCGCCGTCCCAGTAGCGGCGGGCGGCGTCGGCATCGCCGGCATTCAAGGCGCCACGGGCGGCGGTCAGGCGGGCGTTGTCGTTCCAGACGCTGGCCGGCAGGTTGCGCCAGATCGGCATGGCCGCTTCGGAGTCACCCGCAGCTTCCAGGGCGTAGGCCAGGGGCAGGCGGTTGCCACTGTCGCCCAGACGTTCGGCGGCCTGGTAATAGACCACGGCTTCACCGGGTTGATCGGGCATGGCGCAGCGGCCCAGGGCGCGGAACTGGCCGGCCTCGCTCGGGTTCGCCGGGATGGCCCGGCGCACGGCGTCGCACTGGCCGTTTTCAGCCAGGCGGCCAAGCAACTGGGCGCGAGTATTGGCGTCGACCCTGGGGATCAGCCCGAGCATGCGCTGGCTGTTCAGCGGGCCATCGTTGCGCGCATAAATATTACCCAAGCGCTGCAGCAAGGAAGGTGTCAGGCGCCCCTGGCGACGGTCATAGGCCTGCTCCAGCAGGGTGCGGGCGCGCTCGCTATGGCCTTGTTGCAGCAACAGATAGGTTGCCTGCTCAAGCGCAGCCAGGTCACCGTCCTGACGGTAGCGTTTTTCCCATTCGGCTGCTGTGCGGGGTTGTGGCGGCTGTACCGGGTCGCCATACAGGCGCTGCTTGAGCACCGCATAAGCGCGCGGGTCTGTGCTGGCCGGGCAGTCCTTGAACTGTTCGCGGGCAACTTCCGGGTCACGGCGTGATAACCAGTCGACGGTCTCCAGGCAAGGCCGTTGCAGTTCGTTGCTCAGCTGCCGTACCAGCGGCGCGTCATCCCCTTCACGGGCCAGCTCCCACAACTGCTGGCGCTGCTCAGGTTGCTGCAACTGCTCGGTGGGCAATTTTTCCAACCAGCGCTGCGCCAGTTGGTTGTGGCCGACGGCGATGGCCCGATTGGCCATGGCCAGGCGCGTCTGGTTGGCGACTTCGGGGGAGGGGGCGCTTTGCAGCAGCTTTTCCAGGCCCTTTTCATCGACCTGCTGGACATAGGCGTTGGCCAGGCGCTGCCAGTCTTTGGGCGGCAGTTGTCCTTTGTCGGCCAAGGGTTGCAGTTGCTCGATGGTTTCCTTCCAGTTACGCAGCTGTTCGGCAAAGTTGGCCCGGGCCAGGCGCAGCACCTGGCCATCGTCGCGCGGCGGCAGCTGGTTGAGCCAGTCCAGGGCTTTGCCGGCACCGCCGAACTTGGCCAGGCTCAGGCTGTAGGCCTGCCACAGGCGTACCCGCTGGGTGCCATCGGTGCTGGCCAGCCAGCCTTCCACCTGGCTGGCCGCTGGCGGGTCCTGCTCGATCCAGGTCAGGCGTAGCTCCAGCAGGGCGTTGGCGTATTCGGGGTCATCGCCGAACTGCTCGGCCATGGCTTCAGCTTCCTTGTAGCGGCGCTGGTGGGCCAGGGCCTCGACCAACAGCGTACGGGCTTCATCGTTGTTCGGTACACGGCTGAGTACATGGCGAGTCAGGCGTTCGACTTCGGCCCAGTTGTCCTTCTTCGCTTCGCGGTAGCTGCGCTCCATGAACGGGTAGCTGGTGAAACGCTGGAACTCGGTCATGGGGGCTGCCTGGGTCGCCAGCGCGGTGGAACACAGCAACAGCCCGGAAAGGGTGAGGGAAAGACGCGGCTTCATGCCACCTCCCGGGTCAGGTCAAAGGCAGCCTGCTGTTCGCTGGCCTGTTCGGCGAGGGCCTGTTGCAGCACCTCTTCGGTAATGATGCCGCGGGCGATCAGGTGCTCGCCAAGGCTCTGCTGCTCGGGGTCGAAATCGATCAGTGCCTGGTTGAACAGGGTGACCGGGACCATGCCGCGTACCTGCAGGAGGGCGCCCAGCATCACCTGGTGGTGACTGACCCGCTCGATCAGATCGGCATCATCCTGGTGCCGCTCCAGCACCGCGAGCATGTCGTGGGTTTCGGGCGTCTGCCAGGGGCTTGGGTAGTGATAGCGCAGGCCCAGAGTGACCCGGCCCTGGGGTGCCAGGCGGCAACTGACCGGGCGTTTCAGTTGGCGGCTGATCACCCCCAGCGACACTTGGCTGACCGGGCTTTCGCTGGCCAGCACCAGGGTGTTGCCGTCTTCGGCGACTGGCAGCACGCCATAGTGCGTGGCCAGCCGGCGTGGCAACTGGGCAATCAGTTGCGGGTCGAGCTTGAACGGGTTGAGCGGTGCCCAGGGCAGGTCGAGCTGTTCGGCCAGCGTCTGTACCAGCTGCTCGCTGGTCAGCCAGCCCCGCAGCAGCAGTTCGCGGCCCAGACGCCGGCGCACCGGGCTGGTGATCGCCTGCTCCAGCTGTTCTTCGGTGATATAGCCTTTTTCCACCAGGCGATGACCCAGTGGTGTGCGCGCTGGCGAGGCGAGGGCGGGGAATTCGTGGGTGGTCTTGTCCCACGCCACCCGCCGCGAATCGCCCATCTCCATGACCTGGCGCAGGGCGCGCAGGTTGGCGAAGAAGTTGACGAAGTTGCTCCACATCATCCGTGGCGCCGACAGCAGGCCTTCGAAAATGCCGTAGTAGCGGGTGACGAACCAGCCGCGCTGAAACAGACGGTTGATCAGCATCAGGCCGTTGAGCCAGAGCAGGGTGGTAAGCAGCTGGCTATCACTGAGGATCGACATGAAGCGCCAGGAGTCCGGGGCGATCACGGTCACCAGCCACATGGCCAGCAGCACCAGCAGCAACAGATTGACCAGGAAGCTCAGCAGGTAGGCAAACAGGCCGCGGCGGTCGCGCCAAAGGAAGTAGTTGAGCGCACCGGTACGGCTCCAGCCGAGGTTGCTGGTGCCCTGGAAGACGATGCCGACGATCCACCGTGACTTCTGCCGGATCGCGTGCTGCCAATCGCGCGGGAAGTGCTCGCGCACGCAGATCACCTGGGAGAACTCGCGGCTCATGCCCGGCCGCCATTCGTGCTTGAGGGCCAACGCCGGGTCGGTGATGGAGTAGCGGGCGAAGATGCACTTCATGCCTTTCTGCTTCAGGCGAAAGCCGATGTCGTAGTCTTCGGTCAGGCTCTGCACGTCGAATGCGATGCCATCGCCGTCTTCGAGCAGGGCGCTGATGGCACGGCGGCTGAAGCAGGTACCGACGCCAGCACTGGGCACCTGGCCGGTCAGTGCTTCGCGCACGATCACGTCCTTGCCGTGGTTTTCGGCGAACTCGTCGACGTAGTGCCCGGCGGTGAAACCCTTCCATTCCGGCGCGTAGGGGTACACCGGGATCTGGATCATGTCCTTGTTCGGCAACAGGTAGTTGAACAGGCGCAGTTCCATTGGCGAGATCACGTCTTCGGCGTCATGCAGGATGAAGCCGGCGAACTCGATGCGGGCATCGTCCTGGAAGCGCAGGATGGCGTCGATGATGTTGTTCAGGCAGTCGGCCTTGCTGGTGGGGCCGGGGCGCGCGCAGACCACCTTGTGCACGTTCGGGTAGTGCAGGCACACGGCGTCCACATCGGCCTGGGTCTGCGGGTCGTTGGGGTAGGTGCCGACGAAGATCTGGTAGTTCTCGTAGTCGATGGTCGAGGCCGCCAGGCGTGCCATCTCGCCGACCACGCCCACTTCATTCCAGGCCGGGACCATGATCGCCAGGGGTTTTTCCGCTACTTCGAACAGGCGTTTCTCGTCGGCCTTTTCATACTTGTCATAGATGCGGAAACGGCGGATCAGCTTGCGACCCCAGTAGCACAGGTCGATGAAAAGGTCGTCGAGGCCGAGCAGGAACATCAGCGAGGCGAGGATGATCGCCAGGACTTTGAGGCCGAACAGCACATAGGTGAGGAAGTCGATGAAGGCCAGGCTCATGCGTCATCTCGCGGGTTGGCCGTTTCTGCAAACCAGCGCGTCAGGCGCTCGGCGATGCGCTCGCTGGCGTGGCCGTCACCAAACGGGGTATAGACCCGCGCCATGCGTGCGTAGGCCACCGGGTCGTCGAGCAGCTGGCGGGTTTCCTCGACGATGCGTTCGGTCAGCGTGCCGACCAGCTTGACCGTGCCGCCCTTGAGCACGGCGGGGCGCTCGGTGACCTTGCGCAGCACCAACACCGGCTTGCCGAGTGCCGGGGCCTCTTCCTGAACGCCGCCGGAATCGGTGAGGATGATCTGGGCGCGGTTCATCAGCCAGACGAAGTGCGGGTAGTCCTGCGGGGCGATCAGGTGGATGTTGCTGCGGTTCGACAGCACGCCATACACGGCCTTCTGCACCTGCGGGTTGAGGTGCACGGGGTAGACGAACTGCACGTCGGGGTAACGTTCGGCCAGCTGCGCCAGGGCCAGGCAGATGCGCTCGAAGCCGGGGCCGAAGTTCTCCCGGCGGTGGCCGGTGATCAGCACCATGCGCTGCTCGGGGCGCAGCACGCTCAGCGGTGAGTCGGCGGCCGGCTGCCATTGCCGTTCGGCCAGGTGGTCACGCATCCACAACAGGGCATCGATGACTGTGTTGCCGGTGACTTCGATGTGCTCCGGCGGCACGCCTTCGCGGATCAGGTTGGCGTCCGAGTCGCGGGTCGGGGTGAAGTGCAGGTCGGCAAGCACCCCGGTCAGGCGCCGGTTGGCTTCTTCGGGCCAAGGCTGCTGCAGGTTGCCAGTGCGCAGGCCGGCTTCGACATGGCCGATGGGAATGTGCCGGTGGAAGGCCGCGAGGCTGGCGATGAAGCTGGTGGTGGTGTCGCCGTGGACCAGTACGATGTCGGGCCTTACCTTGCTCGTAGGCCTGGTCGAGTTTGTCCAGCAGGTCGCGGGCCAGGCCGTTCAGGGTCTGGTTCTGGGTCATTACCTTGAGGTCCTGATCGACACTCAGGCCAAAGGCGGTCAGCACCTGCTCGAGCATCTCGCGGTGCTGGCCGGTGGAGCAGATATGCAGGTCGACCTCCGGCCAGCTGCGCAGTACGCGGGCCAGCGGGGCCATCTTGATCGCTTCGGGTCGGGTGCCGAACACCATCATGACGCTATACGCCATCGTCTTGTTCCTCGTTCATTTCCCTGGACGAAGGGGTGGGACATGTCGCCGCTTGCAAGTGATAGATACAAGCAGTCGCATGCAGGGTTGTCCAATACGTGATCGGTGATGGCGTGCAGCTATCACTGAATTTCGAGCTTTTGCTTGGGGCGCTCATCTTGTAGTTTTGTAGGCCGATTCTTCTGGGAGCAGAACATGCAAGGCAAGGCGCGCAAGATCGTCCAGGCCATTCTCTACGAAGCCATTGCCGTGGCTTGCGTGGCTCCGGCACTGGAGCTGGCGTTCGGAGCCGGGATGGCGGAGTCGACAGTGCTGTCGGTGCTGATGTCGGGCATCGCCATGAGCTGGAACATGGCCTACAACTGGGCATTCGAGCGCTGGGAGGCACGCCAGCCCAAGCGCGAGCGCACGTTGCTGCGCCGGGGCCTGCACGCGCTGGGCTTCGAGGGCGGGCTGGTGCTGATCCTGCTGCCGCTGGTGGCGTACTGGCTGGATGTCAGCCTGTGGGCGGCGTTGATCACCAACCTGGCTCTGTTCGTGTTCTTCTTCGTCTATGCCTTCGTGTTCCAGTGGGGCTTCGACAAGGTGTTCGACGTGCCGCTGTCGGCGCAACAAGCAAAGTGTTGACTTGGCCAAGCCAGGCGGGATAACGTCCTACCCCATGAAAACCTTCCCGCACGTGAACGCCATTATTATTACCGCCATTATCAGTTTGGCGGGCTAGCGCGTACGTGCACCGAACCCGCCCTGGAGGCGGGTTTCTTCTCTCTGACTCCTGGGCAACGTGAACAAGCCAAGGAGTTGCAATCGATGACCAGCCTCAACGTCAGCCCTCGTACCCCGTCCACCCCGCAGCAACTGCTGTCGGAACAGGTGCGCCGCATTCTGTCCGCGCCGGTGTACGACCTGGCCATCGAGACGCCCTTGCAAGCGGCCCCCGCGCTGTCTGCCAGCCTTGGCAACCAGGTGTTGCTCAAGCGTGAAGACCTGCAGCCGACCTTCTCGTTCAAGATCCGCGGTGCCTACACCCGGCTGTCGCGCCTGACCACGGCCCAGCGCGAACGTGGCGTGATCACCGCCTCGGCAGGCAACCATGCCCAAGGCGTGGCCCTGGCGGCGGCGCACCTGGGCATGAAGGCGACCATCGTCATGCCCACCACCACGCCATCGCTCAAGGTCGAAGGCGTGCGCTCGCGGGGTGGCCATGTGGTGCTGCACGGCGAGAGCTTCCCCCATGCCCTGGCCCACGCGCTGCAATTGGCCGACAGCGACGGGGCCACCTTCGTGCCGCCGTTCGACGACCCGGACGTGATCGCCGGCCAAGGCACCGTGGGCATGGAGATCCTACGCCAACAACCAGGTGCGCTGGACGCGATCTTCGTGCCGGTTGGCGGTGGCGGACTGGTCGCGGGCATTGCTGCCTACGTAAAGTACCTGCGCCCCGAGGTCAAGGTGATCGGTGTCGAGCCGGAAGACTCCAACTGCCTGCAGGCTGCCATGGCGGCGGGCGAGCGGGTGATCCTGCCGCAGGTCGGTACCTTCGCCGATGGCGTGGCGGTGGCGCAGATCGGCGCCCATTGCTTCGAGCTGTGCCGGCATTTTGTCGATGAAGTGGTGACCGTCAGCAGTGATGAGCTGTGTGCGGCAATCAAGGATATCTACGACGATACCCGCTCGATCACTGAACCCTCGGGCGCCCTGGCCGTAGCCGGAATCAAGAGGTACGTGGCCCGCGAGGGCGTCACGGGGCAAACCCTGGTGGCCATCGACTCCGGCGCCAACGTCAACTTCGACCGCCTGCGCCACGTGGCCGAGCGTGCCGAACTGGGCGAGCAGCGCGAGGCGATCATCGCCGTGACCATCCCCGAACAGCCCGGCAGCTTCCGGGCCTTCTGCCAGGCGCTGGGCAAGCGGCAGATCACCGAGTTCAACTACCGCTACTACCCGGGCAAGGAAGCGCGCCTGTTCGTTGGCGTGCAGACCCACCCCGTGAACGACCCGCGCGATCAGCTGCTGGCCAGCCTGCGCGGGCAGGGCTACAGCGTGCTCGACCTGACCGACAACGAACTGGCCAAGCTGCATGTGCGCCACACTGTGGGCGGGCATGCAGCGCCGGGGGCCGATGAGCGGGTACTGCGCTTCGAATTCCCCGAGCGGCCAGGGGCATTGCTGGGCTTCCTGGAGCGGCTGGGCAAGCGCTGGAACATCAGCCTGTTCCATTACCGTAACCATGGCGCGGCCGAAGCGCGGGTGTTCGCGGCGCTGGAAGTGCCCGCCGACGAGCAGGCCGGCCTGCCCCAGGCGCTGGACGAGATGGGCTACCGCTACTGGGACGAAACCGATAATCCGGCTTACCGGCTGTTCCTTGGCTAACGTTGCTCTGGATCAACATCCGCTGCATTGAACGGGCGGATCCTCATGGGTAGACAGACCCACCAGGAGGATCCGGTCATGAGCAGCACCTTCTTCATCCCGCCCGTCAACATCATGGGCATTGACTGCCTTGACGAGGCCATGGCCGCGATTGCTGGTTATGGCTTGCGCAAGGCGCTGATCGTCACCGACCAGGGCCTGGCCAAGGCCGGTGTCGCCGCTCGCATCGGGCGCATGCTGGCCTTGCAGGATATCGACTCGGTGGTGTTCGACGGCGCCAAGCCCAACCCCAGTATTGCCAACGTCGAGGCGGGCCTTGCCGTGTTGCTGCGTGAGCGCTGCGACTGTGTGGTGTCGCTGGGCGGTGGCTCGCCCCATGACTGCGCCAAGGGCATTGCCTTGTGCGCCACCAACGGTGGGCATATCAGCGACTACGAAGGCGTCGACCGCTCACGCAAGCCGCAGCTGCCGCTGATCGCCATCAACACCACCGCTGGCACGGCCAGTGAAATGACCCGTTTCTGCATCATCACCGACGAGAGCCGCCACGTGAAAATGGCCATCGTCGACCGTAACGTCACGCCAATTCTGTCGGTCAACGACCCGGCACTGATGGTTGCCATGCCCAAGGGGCTGACGGCGGCCACCGGCATGGATGCGTTGACCCATGCCATCGAGGCCTATGTGTCGACGGCGGCCACGCCGATCACCGACGCCTGCGCGCTCAAGGCCGTCAGCCTGATCAGCGAGAACCTGCGCCAGGCAGTGAACGATGGCAACGACCTGCAGGCGCGGGAAAACATGGCGTATGCGCAGTTTCTTGCGGGCATGGCGTTCAACAATGCCTCGCTGGGCTACGTGCACGCCATGGCGCACCAGCTGGGCGGTTACTACGACTTGCCCCACGGTGTATGCAATGCCGTGCTGTTGCCGCATGTGCAGCGCTTCAATGCCAAGGTCAGCGCAGCGCGCCTGCGTGATGTGGCCAAGGCCATGGGCATCAAGGTGTGTGGGCTGGATGCGGAGCAGGGCGCCGGGGCGGCGATTTCAGCCATCGAGCACCTGGCGGCGGCTGTGGGCATTCCGGCGGGGTTGGCGGAGCTGGGGGCAAAGCTTGAAGATGTTGGCATTCTGGCGCAGAACGCCTTGAAGGATGCCTGCGGGCTGACCAACCCGCGGCCGGCCAGCCAGGACGAGATCGAGGGGATTTTCCGGGCGGCATTCTGATAGTCAGGGCCCATTCGCGGGCAAGCACGCTCCCACAGGCTGTACTTGCTGTGGGAGCGGGCAACTCGGTCTTCAGCGTTCTCGCATGAAGAACCCGGCCACATACTTGCTGAAGGTCTCCAGGCTCTTGAAGTCCGCATAGCGCTTGAAGTTTTCGGCATCGGGCTCCGGGCCGATCGGCTTCTCCAGCAGCGACACCGACAGCACTCGGTCCTGATCCGAGGTCAGCACCAGCTCATCCATCACCTGCCCACCGATCACCGGGCGGCGCATCTGCACCTTCACCCCTTTGCTGGCCATCCAGTCGATCAGCGACACCAGCGCCTTGAGTGGCTCGCGTTCTTCGTCGCGGTACACCGGGAACATCTGCGCGCGCGACAGCACCGGCACGCTGGCCACGTGAATCAATTCATAGAAGTGGCTGCCCGCCGTGGTCGGTGAGTACAGGGCCAGCGCCAACAGCGGGCCCGACGCCCGGCTGCCACCCCAGTACAGGTGATGCCCCTGGAAGTCGAATCCGTCTTCGCTGCGGTTATTGAAAAGCTTGCGCCCCTTGATCTGGTCGACGCAGTCCAGCAGCAGGCCATGGCGACGGTGGTTGCCGAACACCGTGGCTTCGCGCAAGCGGGACTTGAGCATCATCATGTGCTTCATGTCCAGGCGGGTTTCCAGGTAGTTGCTGGCCGGCACCCGTTCAAGCAACGGGTAGCGGCTGGCGACACTGCGCAGCTCGGCGAACTGGCCGGTGAGGTCTTTCTTCAGGTGCGTGGCGTAAAGGTTAAGGCCGCTGGTCTCGATCCAGGTCAGCAGTAACGACAACAGGCGCTGCTGTTCGCGGCGTTCATTGCCTTCGCCCGCCGTACCATCCTCATCACTGGCCTTGCGGTAATCGCCGATAAGGCGCAGCGGGGTGTCAGGTGCCAGCCAGGCGGCAGGCGCGACGGGTTCATCCTCGCGCTCGCTGGCCTCGCGTTCGTCCTTGGTGAACGGGCAGCCGGGCGCATGCTCGGCGGTGCCCGGGTTGTTCTTCAGAAACAGCGTGCCGGTGCTGCCATTGAGGGTGACGTTGAGCACCGGCAAGGCATCCTTGCGGCAATCGCAGGCTAGCCACTGGTTGGCGCTGCGAACCTTCATCAGCAGCTGGTTGGCCTGCAGCAGGCGTGGCCCGGCGAGGCTGCCGGTGGCGAAACCGACCAGCAGTTCCTCTTCGGCCAGGGTCAGGCTGCGCACCTGCGCGGCGGTTTTGTCGATGATTCGCATGAGGCAGCTCCAAGCTACGAGCCTCAAGCTTCAAGCAAACGCGCCGCGCTTTCAACTCGTCACTCAGCTGCTGCCGAACATCTTGGCAGCGCGCGCGCGGATTTCGTCGGGGCTGAGGTCTTCCTTGTGGGTAGAGACGAACCAGATATTGCCGAACGGGTCTTTCAGCGTGCCGCTGCGGTCGCCGTAGAATTGGTCCGTCACCGGATGCAATTGGGTGCCGCCTGCCGCCAGGGCCTGGGCGTAGACCTTGTCGCAGTCTTCGACATACAGGTGCAGGCCGACGCCGGCACCCGCGAGTTTCTGGCTGGCGGTGAGGCCGCCTTCGCGGTCGCAGGGGTCGCCGAGCATCAGCGAGGAGTCGCCGATGCGCAGTTCGGCGTGGCCGACGCGGCCGTCTGGGCCTTCGAGGCGGAACATTTGCGTGGCACCAAAGGCCTTCTTGTAGAATTCAATGGCCTTGGCGGCATCGTTGATGGCCAGGTACGGGGTGATGCTGTGCTGGCCTTCGGGGATGGGTTTGACAGCCATGTTCGACTCTCCTTTGCAATGGGCGCCGATGGGCGCCCTGATGCTTAGAGTCGTTTGCACAGATGGAAAATCGACAATCACCCTAGATCGATTCTCTATAAGCGCGGGTGTCAGAAGATGTAGTCGGTGGTCAGGAAGCTCGATTGGCGGTTGCGGATGATTTCGCTGATCAGTTCCTTGTTGGCCTCCTGGAAGCGGGTCGCGACCAGGGTGCGGATAGAGAACACACGCAAGGCATCGTGCACCGACAGGGTACCTTCGGCGCTATTTTTGCGGCCGTTGAACGGATAGTTGTCCGGGCCGCGCTGACACTGGGCGTTGAGGTTGATGCGGCCGACCTGGTTGGCAAAGATGTCGACCAGGTGGCCGACAGTGGCCGGGTCGTTGCCGAACAGGCTCAGCTGCTGGCCGTAGTCGGAGTCGAGCACGTAGTCGATCACGGTCTGCAGGTCGCGGTAAGGCACCACCGGCACCAGCGGGCCGAACTGCTCCTCGTGGTACACGCGCATGTCGCGTGTCACCGGGTAGAGCAGGGCGGGGTAGAAGAACGAGCCGCGGCTCTGCCCGCCACCTTCATTGAGTACCCGCGCACCCTTGGCCTTGGCGTCGGCCACCAACTGGTCAAGGTAGTCGACCTTGCCCGGCTCCGGCAGCGGCGTCAGCGCAACGCCCGGCTCCCAGGGCATGCCTGGTTTGAGGGCGGCGAGCTTGCGCTTGAACTTGTCGAGGAACGTGTCGACCACGTCCTCGTGCACGAACAGGATTTTCAACGCCGTGCAGCGCTGGCCATTGAACGACAATGCGCCGGTCACGGCCTCTTCCACGGCATTGTCCAGGTCGACCTGAGGCAGGACGATGCCCGGGTTCTTCGCATCCAGGCCCAGTGCCGCACGCAGCCGGTGCGGGCGAGGGTGAAGCTTCTTGAGGTCGCTGGCCGCCTTGTGGGTGCCGATGAAAGCGAACACATCGACCTTGCCGCTGGCCATCAGCGCGCTGACCGTTTCACGGCCACGGCCGTAGATGACGTTGATCACCCCTGGCGGGAAGCTGTCGCGGAACGCTTCGAGCAGTGGGCGGATAAGCAGCACGCCGAATTTGGCCGGCTTGAACACCACGGTGTTGCCCATGATCAGAGCCGGGATCAGCGTAGTGAAGGTTTCATTGAGCGGGTAGTTGTAAGGGCCCATGCACAGTGCCACGCCCAGCGGCGCACGGCGGATCTGGCCGAGGGTGCCTTGTTCGAGTTCGAAGCGGCTGGAGCGACGGTCGAGGTCCTTGAGGGCGTTGATGGTGTCGACGATGTAGTCGCAGGTGCGGTCGAATTCCTTTTCCGAATCTTTGAGGTTCTTGCCGATTTCCCACATCAGCAGCTTGACCACGGCGGTACGCTGCTCGCGCATGCGTGCGAGGAAGGCTTCCACGTGCTGGATCCGCTCGGCCACGCGCATGTTCGGCCAGGTACCACGGCCCTTGTCATAGGCGTTTACCGCCGCGTCCAGGGCGGTGAGGGCGGTGTCGGCATCGAGCAAGGGCGCGCTGCCGAGCACCACCTGGCGCTCGCCGTCCGCTTCCTTCAGCCAGACCGGGCTGCGCACCGTGGCCAGTGGCCCGTCCCAGCGCCTGAGTTCACCGTTCACCAGGTAGTCGCGTTGTTCCAGTGGTGCGCCCAGGCGCCAGTTCTCGGGAATGTCGCCAGCGGCGGGAAACAGCGAATCGAGCAGATGTTCCATGGGTACTGCACCTCATGTGTCTTGGCGGGTGAAACGCTTCAGCTTCGAGCATGCACCCTGGGCAAGAAAAACACCAGTCTGGCTCAATTTTGCGCGCACCGCGCCGATACAGGGGCAATCGCGCATATCTGCAGGCTTATGACCCCGTCCAATTCCCCGATGACCCACGAACAGACACCGACTACCGGCACGCTGCCTCGCGCCCTTCGCCGCTTGTTGCCGGTCGGCGTTTCCCTGGCCGGTATCGGCGTTTCCCTGGCGCTTGGCCATGTGGACATCCAGCGCCAGCACAGCCAGCAGGACGTGAGCCTGTTCCACTCGCCGCTGTTCTGGTTCGCCCTGACCTGCAGTGGCCTGCTCAGCCTGTTCATCACGCAGATCAACCGCAAGCAGCGCCAGCTGCAACAGCGTAACCGCGAGCTGCAGCGCTCGCAGGCGCAGCTGGAACGCTTGGCGCATTACGACACCATCACCGGTTTGCCTAACCGGGTGCTGTTCCAGCAGCAGTTGGCCGAAGCCACTGCCGAAGGCCATGGCCTGGCCGTGCTGCTGCTGGATATCGACGGTTTCAAACAGGTCAACGACAGCCTGGGCCACGCGATGGGCGACCTGCTGCTGCAGCAGGCGACCGCGCGCTTTCTTCAGGAACTCGACACCGGCGACCGGGTATGCCGGCTAGGCGGCGATGAATTCGTGTTCATGCTCCAGGGCACCCAGGGCCAGGTCAGCCATCAGCTGCGGCAGCTGCTGCGCTGCCTGCAGCGGCCGTTCGACCTCAATGGCAATGCCGCGCTGGTAACGGGCAGCATTGGCCTGGCCTGGTGCCCGCAACATGGCGAAGACGTTGGCAGCCTGCTGCGCCATGCCGACACGGCCATGTACGCGGCCAAGGAGGGGGGGCGCAACGCCTGGCGCCCCTACCACCCGGACATGACGGCACGGCTGCACCAGCGCCTGGAGCTGGAGCGCAACTTGCGCCGGGCGCTGCAGGATAACGAGTTTGAATTGTGGTACCAGCCGAAGGTCGACCTGTTCAGCGGCCAGCTGGAAGGGGTCGAGGCCTTGTTGCGCTGGCGTGATCCGGAGCATGGGTTGATACCGCCTGGCGAATTCATCCCGCTGGCCGAGCGCACCGGCCTGATCATCCCCTTGGGCGAGCGCGTGCTCGACCTGGCCTGTGCGCAACTGGCCGCCTGGCGCGCCGCCGATTGCCTGCCGGGGCCCCTGGCGGTCAACGTGGCGGCGCTACAGATCGAGCGCAGCGACTATGTCTCGAGCCTGGCCATTGCCTTGGAACGCCATGGCCTGGCCCCCAACCTGCTGGAAGTGGAAATCACCGAGAGCCTGCTGATGGAAAGCCAGCAACAGGCGTGTGCGGCGCTGGCCCAGCTGCAAGCCATGGGCGTGGCCACGGCGGTGGACGACTTCGGCACCGGTTATTCGTCGCTGGCCTACCTGCGTGCCTTGCCCATCGACCACCTGAAGATCGACCGGGCGTTTATCAAGGACCTGCCGGATGACGATGATGCGGTGGCCATCGCCCGGGCGATCATTGACCTGGGGCATGCCCTGGGCTACCGCATCACTGCCGAAGGCATCGAGACCCAGCAGCAGTATGACTTCCTGCGCCACGCCGGGTGTGACCAGGGCCAGGGCTACCTGCTGGGGCGGCCGATGCCGGCCGCCGAGTTGCAGAAGTGGGTGGCACGCAACCCGCTCAGGGCGCGTTTGCCGCGGTAGTGACAGCCTAGCTACAGCGGGATGTTGAACAGCTCATAAGCTGGGCGACCAAGGGCCTGCTGGCGCAGCGCTTACCTGGTAATGCAACTTTCAGCGTATTGAAACAGTGAGGATATATAGCAAAAGCAGTACGTGGCTTTTGCCTGTGCCAATAAATTTGACGCCATTAATAAAGCTGCAATGCTGTCAAAATGCCGCTTGCCAAGCAGCGCACCTGCATCTTAAATTGTTACTGAATGTGAAGGCGGTGTCCGAAGTTGATTGTTTATAAATCAACACGTTATGCAGGCTTTAAAGCTCCACTCTATTGTTTTCCGATCAGCCCCGTTGACAACATCAAAGGACGTCGAAGAAGACATGAAAGAGAACTTGGCGGCTGTGGCGCGAAAAGTGATCTCGCCTTCCATGCGTTACGAGATCCGGACCGTTTCAAGCAAGTTACGCGAGCTGCTGGCGCGTACCTGCTTCTGGCGCTGGGAAATCTCGCGTTTCCGGCTGCAGCAGGCCAGCCCGTACGAAATCCTCTACATCGGCAGGAAGCAGCAGCGCGAAATGGCCAAGCTGCTGATTGGCGGCAAGGGCCAGCAGCCACCGGCCGAAGCGGCCGATGAGGCTGCCCCGAGTGAGCCCCGGCATGTGGTGGTGGTGAGCGAGATGCCGACTTCCGGTGCGCTGACGGTGCCCCACTACCTGAGCGCCGTGGTGCCCCTGGGCCGTTCGCTCGATGACATCACCGCCCGCTACGACAGTGAACTGCGTCGCAGCATTCGCAAGAACCGCCCGCTCTACCAGATGCGCCAGACGCTGGCCGATGACGAGATCGCCATGGCCGATCAACAGCTGCTGCGGCCCTATGCCAGTGCCCGGCAGGGTATTCATGCGGCGCAGTTTCCAACCGACGAAGTGTTTCGTCTGGCAAAAGGTGTAGGGCGCCTGGACCTGATCACCTGCGGCGATGAGGTCATCGGCTGCCATCTGGGCTGTGAGATCACGCGGGACGGCAAACGCTATTGGAGCACCCTGCGTTTCGGCTATTGCGAAGCGGTGTTCTCAGACCCGAAAAAGTTGCGCGAGGTCAATTCGATCACCACGTTCATGGCCCTCGAGTGGGCGTTGGCCAATGGTTACGACTACTACGATATCGGCATGTGCCTGGCACGGCCGGACGACGGCCTGTTGAAGTGGAAGCGCCGGCGTGGCGGTGATATCGACGAATTGGGCAATCATGCCTACCTGTTCGTCCGCTTGCCCCGCACGGGGACCGCGCAGTTTCTTTGGGACACTCCGTTGTTCGCCGTCGAGGGCAACAAATTGACCCTTCACCTGGGCCTGCCGGACGGGCCCAGTGATGATGAGGTCGCCAGCCGTTATCACGAGATGGTGTTTGGTGGCCTGCACAAGATCTACCTCTATGGCGCCGGGAGCAGTGGTGAGTCGTTCCTGCAAACCCTGCGCAGCCGTTACGCCACGCTACAGTCCCCGCCCATGATGGAAAGGGTTGTCGTTTCCAGCTGAACCGACTTCAAGGCATGCCGGGAGTGCGTGCCTTGCCTCAGACCAGACACCTGTCACTTCGGGAGGGGCGTTTCATGGGCAGCGGTATTTCGAACTTCAGTGGCTCTTCGGTCGCCAGCCAGAACACCTGGACCTTGGCGGCCTACCAGCACATTGTGCGCAAGCGCCTGGCACGCAAGGCTGATATCGATATCAAGCGTGTCGCCGAGAAGGTCTGGGATATCGCACCCGGTGAAACAACGGTATCGCCACCGGCATTCTACTTGCCCAACCAATTGGAGCGGGTAACGGGCTGGGAAGCCAAGCGCTTCTATCCGTATGTGCATCCTGCGCGGACCATGGAAGGCGCGATCACTATGGAGCAAGGGCCGACACGCGGCTATCTGCTGAAGGACGTCTGGCTGATCGACGGTGCGTTGTACAAGGGCAATGCCAGCCATTGGTTGTCGTTGAAGCCGAGCCGGTTCCCTGGCGTCACGGTGGATCACGAAATCGACCGCGGGGCCGTGTACTGCACACAGAATGGCAATACCTGGTTTGGTACCTGGTTGATGGAAGACTGCCCGACCTACGCCCTGGCCTGCGAAGAAGGCGTGCCGGTGACCACCGCGCCCTCGGCTCGCTACCCGCTGTTCAGCCAAGGGCCCGCGTATGAACGCTGGCTGGGCATGCAGCCACTGCGCACGCGTGGCGCGTTCTTCCATGAGCTGGTGCTGTTCGACGACCTCAGCAACAACCGCAACCGGTATTCGCGCTACCGCGCCATGGGTGACAAGTTGCTGTCGCATGTCGACCCGTCGCCGCACCCGGGGGTGTTCATACTGCGTGGCAGCGATGGCGACCTGCGCCTGATGCGCAATGAGCTGGAAGTCGCCTCGCACCTGCAGAAATACCGCGGTTTTCGCATCATCGACCCGATGAAGAGCGATGTGCCAGGTATCGTCGCCGCCTGTGCGGGGGCGAGAACGGTGATTGGCGTTGAAGGTAGCCAGCTGGTGCATGGCGTCAATGTCTTGCAGCCCGGTGGTTCGATACTGGCGCTACAGCCGCCGAACCGCTTCGTGAGCTACTACAAGTACCTGACGGATCGCGACCATCAGCACTTCGGTTTCGTGGTCGGCACACCGCAAGGAGAAGGCTTCACCATCGATATCGATGAAGTGGAGCGAACCCTGGATCTGTTCCCTTATTGATCCTCGATCTGTCGGCAGTCGACTGCCAGGCTGCGCGTAGAAACGCAGCCCTGGCAGGGTGAAATCCCAGCAAAATCATGCTGACGGCATTTTGACGAGCCCAGACATGTCCCATTGAGATTTATTATGGTGTCGGATCATTGACGTAATGTCATTGTGCCCATAAGCTCAAATCAACAGCGATCCACTCTTGCGCCAAATCAATAACAACTTACCTCTTGCAGGGGGCGAACATGCGCTCGACTCTGTTCATCAAGTCTTTCTTCCTGTTGGTATTATTGACGGGTGCAGCGCGAGCGGCCGACTCTTACTTGACCGAAAACACCATAGTTCCGCTGTCTTCGGCGGGATGGTTGTTTGCATCCGCAGTGATTGGTTTCATCGCGGTCGCCAATAGGAAGAAGATCTAAGTTTTCTCATTTTTATCACGATGCCAAAGCGTTGACGCTAATAGGTGGGTCTTTACGTGTTTTCGGAGGCGCAAGTGCTTGTCAATTTTACAGCTGTTGCTATATTCCAGTAGCCAGCGCCCTAGGTGCGCACAGCAGCAAGAGACAGGCAGGCGGCATCGCGGTAAAGGGCCTCGAGGATGGGTGAGGCCGTCGCAGCAGGCACGCTGCGAGCGGAGCGAGAGGTTCGTCGTTGTACTCATTCAGTGCTCTTAACCTGGGCCGACTGGCCGGAGGGATCCCTCATGGTACGTTTGCTGATGTCCGTTCTCTGCGCTCTGGTGGTCTGGTCTGGCACCGCTGCCGCCGATACTTCCTCTACTTACCTGTTAAGCCCCGGTGACAAAGTCATGATCTCGGTCTGGCAGGAAGACACCCTGCGTCAGGAAACCGTGGTCCTTCCCGATGGCAGTATTACCTTCCCGCTGGCGGGGCGCGTGGATGTCGCCGGCCTTGAAGCCACCGCCGTGGCGAAAAAGATCGAGACCGCACTGAAGCCATATCTGGCCCAGCCGAATGTCAGCGTGGTCGTCACCAGCACCGCTGGCAATCTGGTGTATGTTCAAGGCAAAGTGATCAAGCCCGGACCGGTGCCGATGGCAGGCCCTACGGCGGTGCTTCAGGCCCTGAGCATGTCGGGTGGAATGGACAAATTCGCCGACGAAAGTGCCATCAAGGTCATTCGCGGCCAAAAGGTCATGCCGGTGCGTTACAAGGATCTGGTTTCTGGGCGTGACATGTCCACCAACTTCCAACTTCAGGCTGGCGATACGCTGGTCGTACCCTGACTCTCCTAATAACTAAGAACGACTTGTGCCTATCAATAAAACAACGAGTGTTGTAACGGCAATCATGATGATGCCGTTCTCCGGGGTGGTTGATGCCGCCAACTGGCAGTCTTCAGTCGAGGTTCCCACGACTGTCGAGTACGACAGCAACCCATTGCTCCTGACGTCCAAGGAGAAAGGTGTGACGCGTACGATCATTGCGCCTGATTACACCCTGGTAGGTCAGTTCGATCGCGATCAGTTGCGCATGGGTGTGGGCATGCATGTGCTGCGTTCATCCGACCGCTCGGTGATGGATGACCGTGAAGACCCGAACCTGCGCCTGGGCTGGCAGCGCGAGACCGAAAGCGGCGGCTTTGGCCTGCTGGCGCAATACGACGAGAGCTCGACGCTGTCCGGTGCGGTGCAGGATACCGGTGTGATAGTAACCACCGACGGCACCCAGAAGATGTCCAGGCTCACGGGCAACTGGAGCAGCGCGGTAACCGAGCGCAGCACCCTGTCCAACGAACTTCGCTACTCCCATGCCAGCTACGACATCAGTACGCTGACCGGTTATGACGAGTACGCCAACGACTTCAACTGGACGTACGCCTGGAGCGAGCGCACTGACATCATCACTGGCTTCGAAGCCCGGCGTTACGAGCCAGACAGCAACAGCACGGCCATCGCCACCAACAGCTATGTCCCCAGCATTGGCCTGAAGTATCAGTTCTCCGACAGCCTGGTCGGCGCCATGCATGTCGGCGTCAACCAGACCAACGGTGCCGGTACTCAGCGCCGTGGTGAAGGCGGCGCATCGCTGACCTACCGTGGCTTGCGTCACGAGGCCAGCTTCAGTGCCGACCGCACCACGATGTCCAACGCCCAGGGCGGTGCTGCCGAAATGGACATGGTGCGTGGCAGCTGGAGCTACCTGCTGACAGAAACCACCCGGGTCGGCGCAGACGCCTGGTGGCAGGACAGCAAAGGGCAGAACCCCAACACTATGCAGACCTACAGCGTCTGGGCCAGCCGGGCGTTTTCGCCGGCCTGGGACCTGCGTTTTTCGTTGCTGTACAAGGAGCGCCAGCAAAGTGGCCTGCCCAATGCCGACGCTACCATTGCTGGTTTGACGCTGACGTATAGATACCCCGACATCTGAATTTCGGATTGGTGGCCACTATGAAATCTGAGTACGAGCTTTCTATCAAAGATTACGTCGCCATCATCAAGGACCGTGCCTTGCTGCTGGCGATCGTCATAGTGGTCGTGGTGGCCGCTACCATCGGGGTGGCGATCAGTGTACCGCCAATCTATCAATCGACCGGGACCATTCTGGTGGAGTCGCAGCAGATCTCCCCAGACCTGGTCTCGGCCGGCAACAACACCTTTGCCGATGAGCGTATCGAGGTCATCCGCCAGCGGGTGATGACCCGCGAGAACCTGGCGCGGATCATCGAGAAGTACAACCTGTTCGCCGACCGCGGTAGCCGCTTCAGCGAGACCGACAAGATCGAGCAGATGCGCAGTGCGATCGTGGTCGCCACGCTCAGCACGTACGTCAAGGGGCGCGGTGAGGCCACCGTGGCCTTCACCGTATCCTATGAGGACAAACGTGCGGACGTGGCCAAGGAAGTGGCTGACGAACTGGTGTCGCTGTTCCTCAACGAGAACATGAAGCAGCGTACCGAACGCGCCACCGAAACCACCGAGTTCCTCTCCCAGGAAGCTGACAAGCTTGGCGCCGAGCTGGCCGACCTGGAAAACAAGCTGGCGGACTTCAAGCAGGCGCATTCCAATGCCTTGCCTGAAAACCAGCAGTTGCGCATGAGCATGTTGTCGCGCTCGGAACTGGAGTTCCGTGAGGTGGACCGTGACTACAAGGCTGCGCAGGAAGAACTGCGCTATCTGGAACTGGAACTTGCGGCGGCCAACTCCGGCGTGCCTACCCAGGCGGCCAATGGCAGGGCCGTTGCCCCAGACCCTCAGGATCTGCCTGGGTTGAAGGCCGAATACGCCCGACTGCTGACCAAATACACCGAAGCGCATCCGGACGTGGTGGCGATCAAACGCAAGATCGATGCGCTCAAGGCATCGGGTAACCAGGGCATTGCCGCAGTGGCTGGCGGCAACCTCGACGCCGCGCGCGTACGCACCAAGATGGCTGCTGCGCAGTCGCGCATTGCCTCGCTGGCCGATCAGAAGCGCCAGCTGACCACCAAGATGGAAGGCTACGAGGCCGATATCCTCGAGGCGCCGCAAGTCGAGCGCGGCCTGGTGACGCTGCTGCGTGACCATGACAACGCACGCAAGAAATACGAAGAAATCCGCAACAAGCAGATGGGCGCGAAGATTACCGAAAGCCTCGAACAGGAAAACAAGGCCGAGCGTTTCGTGCTGCTGGAGCCACCGCTGATGCCGGAAAAACCGGTCAAACCCAACCGCAAGAAAATCGTCGCCCTTGGCCTGGTGCTGGCACCGGCGGCTGGCGGTGGCCTGGTGATGCTGCTGGAAATGCTCAATCAACGTGTGCGCGGAGTCGGTGCCCTGGAGAGCGTACTGGGCCGGCGCGTGTTGGTGGCGGTGCCGTATATCTCGACCAAGGCAGAGAAAGCCAGGCGCAAGCGGCTGATGTCGATGATGATCGGTGCCGGATTGCTGCTGGTTGCTATCCTGTTGGTGGGCGTCCATATTTTTTACATGCCTTTGGACCTCCTGCTTTTCAAAGCTATGGCTCGGTTTGAATAGGGAGCGCAGCGATGGACAGAAGTACGCCGGCTATTGGTAAGAACATTCACCAGGTATCACCGGTCACGCCCGAGACGCCGCAGGTGCCTTCGGTCATGGAGAAGCCCGGGGAGCTTGGGCAATTCGATTACGTGCAGACAAAGGTAGTGCCGCTGAATGCGGAACACCTGGAGCGTAACCGGATCGTTTCCTTCAACAAGAACTCGAACCTGAGCGGGGCGATCGACCTGCTGCGTACCCAGGTGCTGCAGGCCATGGAAGACAATGGCTGGCGCACGCTGGCGATTACCTCGCCAACCCCCGAGGCGGGCAAGACAGTGCTGGCCGTCAACCTGGCCATGAGCATCGCCCACCACACCAACAAGACGGCCCTGTTGGTGGACTTCGACCTGCGCCGCCCACGGGTTGGCAGCAGTCTCGGCTTGCCGATGGATAAGGCGCTCAACGACGTGCTCGATGGCAAGGCCTGGCTCGAAGAGGCGCTGGTCAACCCGACGCTGCCACGCTTTGTCGTGTTGCCGACGCGAGAGCCGGTACCGATGTCTACCGAAGTGCTGTCGTCAGCCAAGGTCAACAACCTGATCACCGACCTGCGCGACCGCTATGACTCGCGCATCTGCATCTTCGACTTGCCGCCCTTGCTGAGTTCGGATGACGCGATCACCGTGCTGCCGAAGTTCGACTGCGTGTTGCTGGTGGTGGCCAACGGCATGAACAGCAAGAAGGACATCGAGGATTGCCTGTATCACCTGGCTTCATCGAACCTGGTGGGGGCAGTGTTGAACAAGGCGGATGAGCAACTGCGGACGTACTACTGAGGGGTGGCCCCTTCGCGTCGAGCCGTCGCGCAAGGGGCTGGCTGTCACTTCCAGGGATACTTCAACTCCCACGCCCACGCATGGTTCACGATCTCATCCAGTAAAGTGTGCGCGGGGTGCCAGCCCAGCACCGACCTGGCCTTTGCCGCATCTGCCACCAGCCGGGGCGGGTCGCCAGCGCGGCGTGGCGCTTCGATGACATTGATCTGCCGCCCGGTCACCGCGCGCGCAGTATCGATCACTTCCTGCACCGAAAACCCCAGCCCGTTACCCAGGTTGAACGCCGTGGTCTCGCCGTTGGCCAGCAGGTAGTCCACGGCCAGCGCGTGTGCCGACGCCAGGTCGGCAACGTGGACATAGTCTCGGATGCAAGTACCATCCGGAGTGTCGTAGTCATGGCCGAACACGGTCACGGCCTCGCGACGCCGGGAGGCCGCCTGCAGGATCAATGGAATCAGGTGGGTTTCCGGCTCATGGCACTCGCCCAGCTCACCGTCCGGGTCAGCACCAGCCGCGTTGAAGTAACGCAAGCTCACTGAACGCAGGCCATAGGCCCGGTCGAAATCTTCGAGCATCTGTTCCACCATCCATTTGGTGCGCCCGTAGGGGTTGATCGGCACCTTGGGGTGTTGCTCGTCGATGGGTACATACTGAGGGTCGCCATACACGGCGGCACTTGAGGAGAAGATCAGCCGCTTGATGCCTGCCCGTACCATTGCCTCCAACAGGCTCAGGGTTGCGCAGACGTTGTTCTGGTAGTACTTGTCGGGGTCTGCCACCGACTCGCCGACCTGGATGAACGAGGCGAAATGGAACACGGCATCGAAGTGATAGTCGCTGAACAGGGCGTCCAGCGCGTGGCCGTCGGCGATGTCCAGGCAGTCCCACTCGATGCCGGGCGCCGGCGCCTGGAGGTCCGCAACCACCACCTCATGGCCGGCACGCAGCAGGTGCTTGACCATGTGTGAGCCGATATAACCTGCACCACCGACAACCAAGTACTTCATCCAATCCTCCTGGAACAGACGCAGCGTCGAATGCCTGGAATACAGGGCTTCAATGACTGTAGATGGCGATATGCCCTATTTCAAGAACAGCCAGTTGGCCATGTGCTGGCCATCGAACGTGATCAGGTAGCGCCCATCCTTGTAGCTCGCAGGCAGGGCATTTTCCTTGCCGTCGCTGTTGCGGCTGAAGAGTTTCAGGCCCGCCGGTGCCTTGATGCTCAGGCTGCCTTCGAGTGGTTCGACGTGGAAGGGCGTGACGTCCTCGGGCCTGGGGATGGCGCGGCTGCCCAGCGAAATGAGCAAGCTGCGCGACTGGGCGAGTGGCTTGCTGTCGAGGCTCTGCACCACGACACTGGCATAGCCGGTTTTCAGCTGGACCTGGATGTCGCCCACGCTCAGCGACTGGCCACCCAGCCAGCCCGTCGCGGCCTGCGTCATGGGCGTATCGATGGTGTAGAGGCCCTGTTGCCAGTTGTGGCGCAGTTCGCCGCTGTCGCTTACGGCTTCGCTGGCATTGGCATCGATCAGTGACTGCCCAGGGTCTTTCAGCACCTGTGCATCTGCGGGAATTGCACTGGCCTGTAACCATGGCAACTCTGGAGTTTGCGGCATGGCGATCTGCAGGCGACCTTTCTCCATGGCGGTGCGCAACATCACCGAGTTGGCCGGTGAGATGTCCTGATTGAACAGGGTCGCCGCGGTGGGTGCGAAAACATAGCGGGTCTTTGCCTGGTGCACGTCCTGGCGCCGATAGAGCAGGGCGGCCGCAGGTAGGGTGGCGATCAGCCCTGGGTCGTTGTAGGCGTTCCAGTTGTCGGCCCGGCGCCATGGTTCGAAGAACGCCTGCTGGCTGTAGGCGTATTGCATGATCGCGTCCCAGCCCTGGTGGCTGCCGGTGCCGGCCACGTAAAGTGGCAAGGTGTGGCGGTCAGGCAGGGGGAAGGGTTCGGCGTTCCACTCGGTGACGGTCATCGGCTTGCCCAGCACCTGGGCCGCGCCCAACCAGTTGATCATGCCGTCGCTGCTCAGCGGATTCTTCTCCAGCTGGCCGAGGCCGCCGTAGCTGTGGGCGTCGACCACATCACCAGCCGTCAATGCGGGTAGCGAGGACAGGCCATTGAGGCCCCAGGTGCTGGTGGTGGCGATCGGCACCTTGACCCCTAGCGTGCTGCGCAGGTAGCCGATCATGTCGGCATAGAAACGCTGCTCCAGGTCGTTGAGGAACAGCTTCGACGGGCCGTGTTCCCAGGCGCGCCAGGTCTTGTCCGCCGGCAGGTCGTGGCGCTGGGCGAAGGCCTTGGCCTGCTCCATGTAGAGGCGGCTGTGCTTGGGGACATTCTTGTCGGGCAGCAGTGCGTTGCCGAAGTGATGGGTGACATCGTTCTCGTTGGTGATCAGCACGGCGGCAATCACCGGGTCGTCCTTGTAGGCGAGCCCGGTGTAGCTGTTGACGTGGGTCAGGTACTGCTCGGCAAAGCGCTTCAAGGCCTGTTGCATGGTGTCGTTGACGAACAGGTAGCCCTTGAGGCCGGCGACAGCATGGTCCTTGGGCAGCTCGTCGAAGCCATAGATGTTGTCAGCCGCCGTGACTGGCCGCGACACATGCAGGTCGAGCCAAACGTAGATACCTTCGTCCTTGAGGCTCTTGATCCACAGGTCGATCTTCTTCAGCGACTCGGCGCTGAGCTGCTGGGTGTCCTTGATCTGCTGCAGGTCGCCAAAGATGTTAGGTGTCACCCACGGGGAGTCGTGGTGGTGCAGGCGAACAAGATTGAAGCCCAGGGCCGACAGGCGCTTGGCCTGTAGTTTGATTTCCTCGTCGGGAGTACGGAACAGCGCATAGGCCGACAGGTTGGTACCCCAGAAGCGTACTGGGGTGCCGTCGGCAAACACCAGCTGCTCGCCATCGGACTTGACGAAGCCGCGTTTGCCGGCCGGTTTTTCCGGCGCATTGAGGAAGGACAGGTCAACCGGTGAAGTGCGCCAGTCGAGCTGGTCATCCGGCCACGTCGTGGGGTCGGTCATGCCAAAGCGTTCAGTGGCGGTCTGGCCGATGGTGATATCCCCGGTCACGCTCAGCTGTGCCTTGATCTGCTGTTGCCCAGGCTTGATCGGGTCGGTGTAGAAGAAGGTGCGCACCTGGTCGGTGTTGCCGCGTTCGAAATAGACCTTGGCCAACGGTGGGTCGAAGCGCATTTCGACGTGGGGCCCTTGGGGGTTCTTGCCCCATGACCAGCCGCGGTTATCTGGCAACAGCACCGGGTCGCCCATTTCCCCGGCAATCAAAGTCGGATCGAAGCGCCAGACGATACCGCCCCCCATCACGTTGCTCTGCCTGCTGTGCGCCTGCAGATCGAAGTCCCAGGTGAGGGTCTGTGCCTGGGATTTCTGGATGTCGGCCTTCAGGTCGAAGTCCAGCTCTTTGTTGCTGCCGGTCAGTGTGTAACGGTAGGGCCCAACGACCTTGAGCGCAGGATAGAACCCGGTCCAGCCCCAGTCCGCGCCCCAGAAGTCGAAGCTGGGCACGAAGGCCGGCCCACCGCCGCGGGTCAGTGTGGGCAGGCCGTTCTGTTCGTCGACACGCACGACCCACTCGGATGCCCAGGCGCCCAGTGGCAATGCCAGCAGGCCGACCAGTAGCGATGTGCGAGTCCATGTACGCAGGGCAAGGCTGGGCATCGAACTACCTCGGTTGAAGGCTGATGGTGGTCACCTGGCTGGTTTCTTCAGCGGCCTGTCGGCGCATCATCTGGATGTAGGCGACGCTGAGCCCGGCAATCGACCAGTACACGATAGGGATTACCGTGATGCTGCTGACGGTGAAAATGGTGACCAGTATCCCCAGCAAGGTTGCCAGCAACACCCGCCCCAGCAGGCGATAGGGGTCAGCGTTGTCGCTGATCGCGCGCATCGCCCGGTGGATACCCAGCAGGATGCAGGCGAAAAAGCCAAGGAACAGCCCCAGCCCCACCAGGCCGATGCGCAAGGCCAGGCCGACGTAGGTGTTGACGATGTCGATGATGCCTTCGCCCTGGATCATCGATTGCATTTCCGGGGTGCTGCGGTAGTCGAAGGAGCCGAACAGCGGGTTGCGCTGGATGACGATCCACGAATTGTCGAGCAGGCGTTGGCGGTAGGTGATGTTCTCTGTGTCCACCTTGCCGATGAAGGGCAGCAGGTCGAGTATCTTGTCGCCACCGGGCATGACGCTCAGCAGCGGTATGCTCAGCACCCCGGCCAGGGCCAGCAACGCCAGGCGCGATACGGCGCGCCTGCCCAGCGCGATGAACACCACCACGATCACCCCGGCGCCGATCCACGGACCGCGCGAGAGCGGGGCAAACAGCCCGGCGGCCAGCAGCAGGGCACCCAGGTAGCGGTGCGCAGGCCGTTGCACGAAGTGCTGCACAAACAGGAACAAGCCGATGGCCACGGCCATCACGTAGCCGAGCACGATCGCCTGCCCGGTGGTGACACTGGCACGCAACGAGCCACCACGGCTCAGGTAGGCTTTCATGTCCCATTGCAGGCCCAAGGCATCGAGCAGGGCGTTGTACAGCAGCCAGTTACGTACGTACTCGGCAACCCCGAGCAGCGCCAGGAGAAAGCCCACCAGGACGAACGCGAGCATGGCGTCCTTGAAGTCACTGAGTTCGCGCAAGCCACGGCTGGCCACGTAATAGGGCAGGAACACATCGATGTACAGGCTAAGCACCTGGCGCAGTGTGTCGGTGACAGTGGTTTCGCGCAGCGCCAGTGCGCTGGTCAGCACCAGGCTGGCCAGCAGCAGCTTGTCGGGCAGCAGGCGGCCGAAGCGAATGCTGTCGCTGTGCTTGCGCAGCACCAGCGCCGCCGGCAGCAGTACGCACAGGGTCAGGACCCGTTGGTGGTTGATGTCGAACAGGTAGTTGATCACGCCAAAACCGGGTATTTCGGTCATCGCAGGCGGGATCAGGAACAGCAACAGGAAAAACAGCGCCAGCGGGTTGTGCTCGCGGCGCTGGGCAACCAGCAAGATCACCGTGGCGGCGCCGGCATACAGCCAGAAGCTGTGGGCGAAAAAAGCCGCCAGGGTCAGCACAAACCACAGGTTGCGGCGTCGCTTGAAGTCCGCCAGGGGGATCAGGTCCGTTGCCGGACGCCGGGCCATGAAGAAAACCACACTGGCCACAAGCATAATGACGACCAGGGCTCTTAAATGTTCAGGCATGGGTTGTAGGCACCTATCCCTCGGTGGACTGGATGGAGGCTAGCATCGTGGCTAAATGAAACTATAGTGAGTTATAGCCATTCGGTCAGAGATTGAAGTCATGCAGTCGATTGAAGTTGTGGCGATGCGAAAAATCCAGCACAGGCGCGTGTCGCAGGTTATGCCTATGATTGCGATAGCGGCACTCAGTGCCTCGCTGTCGACGCGCTTTTTCGATTGACCCTGATGGTCGCCCGACAAGGCCCGCGGTAGTGAGCGGGGCATAAGAAAATCAACGGTATGGGGCTGTGATCATGGGGAAGCTGCAGTTTTGTACTCCGTTGCTGGGGCGGAGAGGCTTTCTACGTAATTGTGTCTTGTTGAGTGCCGGGGCAGCGGTGTTCGGTGTCTGCGTCAATGCCAACGCCAATGCGGCGCGCAAACCAGAGCCGAAGGGCGGCTTCGTCATCATCAATGGCTGGGTGTTGCCGGTGGGGTACTTCCAGGACGGACGCTCATGATCAAGGACTACGACACCGACAAGACCCTGCGTAACGCTTACGACTTCTGCATCATCGGTGCAGGCCCTGCGGGGATCACGCTGGCCTTGCGCCTGGCGGCTGCGGGATGGAGCGTGGCGTTGCTCGAAGGTGGCGCGCGCGAGTACACGCCGCGCTCGCAGGCCCTGTACAAATGCACCTCCACCGGCCTCGAGCTGTATCCCGGGGAAGCACGCCTGCGTTACCTGGGCGGCACCTCCAATCACTGGATGGGGCGTTGCCGGCCGTTCACCGAATCTGATTTTGCCGTGCCACCGCCCGTCGACATGCCCGGTTGGCCGATCCCCTACGCTGAAATCCAGCGCTATCTGCCGGGCGCCATGGAGATCGTCGATCTACCCGAGGGCGCGGAGTTTCGCGCAGTGAACCCGGGCCTGAAAGGTGGCGATTTCGATGCCGACCGTTTCCTGCTCAGCCCGCCAACACGTTTTGCGCAGAAATACGCCGCGGCGCTTGACGACACGCCGGGGCTGGATGTGTTCATCAACTGCAACTGCGTCGACCTCCTGTTCGATCAGGCCAACGGCCACTTGAAAGCTATTGAGGTGTCCGATTACGACGGCAAGCGTCAGCCGGTCACCGCGCGCAACTACGTCCTGGCCATGGGCGCCATTGAAAACGCCAGGCAGCTGCTCAACAGCCAGTCGTTGGCGGCCGCGGGCATCGTGCGCAAGGACGGCCTGGTCGGCCGGTGCTTCATGGAGCACCTGAATATCGATATGGGCAAGTTCATCCTGCGCAGCGGGGAGGATACCGAGCCGCGTCAATACTTCACCACCGATGCCTTCGTCGCCGAATACCGCGCCGGCAAGGGCAATGTACTGGCGTCGGTACTCGAAGATGTGAGGACCTATGGCCGTACGGCGGAAGTGAAGCACTTTCTGGAAAACCTGGCCTGCGAAATGGGCGTTGCCAGCAAGATCGAGTTCGTGGCCAAGTTCAGCTGCCCGGGCGATGGCGTGATCACCACGCTGATCGAGCAGTTCCCCAACGTTCAGAGCCGTATCTCGCTGCTGGATGAAAAGGACGAACTGGGTGTGGCCAAGGTCAATGTCAACTGGGTATTGAGCGCCGATGACCGGCACACCATCAAGTGCATCGGCAACGAACTGGCCAAGCAGTTCGCCGAAATGGGCCTGGGTTTCATCAAACTCAGCGATTACGTCTACGACACCAGCCTGCCGCTGGTGTTGTCGCCGCATGCGCATCACATGGGCACCACGCGGATGGCGGCCGCCGCGAAGGACGGGGTGGTAGATACCAACTGCAAGGTGTTCGGCACCGAAAACCTCTATGTCGCCGGCAGCAGTGTCTTTGCTACCGGCGGGGCCTCGAACCCGACCATGCCACTGCTGCAGTTCGCCTTGAGGCTGGCCGACCACCTCAACGAGAAGATGAGCACCATAAAGGGAGCGGCGGCCTGAACCGGCAGAACTGAAGTAGTGGTGTGAAAGGGTTGAGTGCAACAGGGTCAGCACCTACAAGAACGAGACCTTGCGTGCCTCAGGGACAGTCCAGGATCGCTTGATTTGCGAGGCTTGCCATATGTTTGGATGGATACGCAATGCAGTGGCGAATTATGCCAACTCGACCGGGAAAGGCGTCACGGCCTACCTGAAACTTTGCAAACCGACACCGAGGCAGTGGGGCGAATTCCAGTACCGATGGGGCAAGTTCTATTCCGTGGGCAAGAATTTTCACATGAATGTCGGCTGCAACGTCACCGACCCGGCGCTGGTGCGCATCGGCAACAATGTCGGCTTGTCCGATTGCACGCTGCTTGGCCACGACGGCGTAGTCGCGCTGATCGAACTCTGCTATGGCAAGAAGTTGGACTCGGTCGGTGTCATCGATGTCAGGGACAACAGTTTCGTCGGCCATGGCGCGATCGTCATGCCGCGGGTGACCATCGGGCCTGATTCGGTGGTGGCTGCCGGTGCCGTGGTGACCAAGGACGTGGCCCCAGGGACGGTGGTCGGCGGTAACCCGGCCAAGTTCATCTGCACCACTGAAGACCTGATCAAGCGGGTCGAAGAGCGTTGCAATGCCTACCCCTGGATAGACCTGATCAAGCAACGCAAAGGTTCCTTTGACCCGGCACTGGAGTCAACCTTGGCGATGCACCGGCGTCGCTTCTTCTTCGGGGACGGCAGCAATGGATAAGAAGCCTGTCGATGTGATGGTGGTCAACTTCAACACCGCGGCGTTGCTGCAGCCGATGTTCGATGCACTGCGCGCCGCAGGTGGTGAGGCGTTGGCCAGCTACCTGGTGGTGGACAATGCCTCGGTTGACGACTCCGTGGAGCGCCTGGCCAAGGTCTGCCCTGAAGCGCTGCTGCTGAGCAACAAGCTCAACGTCGGTTTTGGCCGCGCCAACAATCAGCTGCTGGCGCACCTGCAAGGCAAGTACGCGCTGCTGCTCAACACCGACGCCTTCGTGGCTGCCGACAGCCTGCAGAAAACCATCGACTACATGGAAGCTCACCCGGAGTGCGGCATTCTCGGTGTGCGCCTGGTGGGCCGAGATGGCGACCTGCAGCCGAGTTGCCGCTATTTCCCGACCCCTTTGAACGTATTCGTCGGGCGCACCGGGCTTGGGCGTTTCTTCCCGGGGCTGAAGATGGTCGATGAAATGGACTGGGACCACGCCTCGGTGCGTGAGTGCGACTGGCTGCCCGGTTGCTTCTACCTGGTGCGCCGTGAAGTGCTCGACCAGGTGGGCCTGTTCGACCCGCGCTACTTCCTTTATTACGAGGAGGTGGACCACTGCAAGCGGGTAAAGGCCGCCGGCTGGAAAGTGGTGTACTTCCCCGACACCACCGTGGTGCACATCGGTGGCGAAAGCTCCAAATCGGTGGCCGAACTGGAAGCGGCGAGCCGGCAGATATCCGGTTATCAGATCGAGAGCGAACTGTTGTATTTCCGCAAGCATCACGGCGCGGCGGGGCTGGCCCTGCACATGCTGCTGGTGAGCCTGGGCGACTTGGTGCTGGCGCTCAAGGCATTGCTCAAGGGCCGCGGCCTGGCTGCGATCAAGGCGTGCTGGCGGCACGCCCGCGCCACCTGGTCACTGTTGTTCAAGACCCAGTTTGCCAGCCAACCCACACGGTAGGTGAAAACATGTTCGATAACATCCGTGCAGACTTGCGCGCGCATGGGGGTGATTGGGGCGCCCAGGGGTTCTGGGTGCTGCTGGTCTACCGCTTTGGCCGCTGGCGTTATGGCGTACGCCCGGCCTTGCTGCGCAAAGTGTGCTCCTTCGTCTACAAGGTGCTGTTCAAGTTCGTGCAGATCATCACCGGGGTCGAACTGCCCTGCGAGGTGGTGATCGGCCGCAACTTCGTCATCGACCACTTCGGCGGCATCGTCATCAGCGGCTATGCGCGTTTTGGCGATGACTGCCGGATCCGTAACGGCGTGGTGGTGGGCCTGAAGAATGTCGACGAACCCATCGCCCCGGTGTTCGGCAACAACGTGGATATCGGCGCCGGCGCCAAGGTACTGGGCAATATACGCATCGGTAACAACGTGACGATAGGCTCTAACGCGGTAGTGCTGATCGATGTGCCGGACAACTGCCTGGCAGTGGGAGTGCCCGCGACCATCAAGGCGCGCAAGCACAGCGATGCGATGCAGTACACGTGACCTAGCCCAAAGCGGACGAGTGAGCTCATGGCGACAGGCATTGGAGTGGTGGTGATCGGCCGCAATGAGGGCCAGCGCCTGGAGCGCTGCCTATTGTCGCTGATGGGGCGTGCGGACCAACTGGTGTACGTGGACTCCGGCTCCTCCGACGGCTCGGTACAGCTGGCGCATCGGCTGGGCGTCGAAGTGGTGGCGCTGGACATGACCCAGCCCTTTACCGCTGCACGAGCGCGCAACGAAGGCTTTGCCTGCCTGCAAGGCATCGTGCCCTGTATCCGTCATGTGCAGTTTGTCGATGGCGATTGTGAAGTGGATGCCAACTGGCTGGGCAAGGCCCAGGCGTTTCTCGACCAGCACCCGGACGTGGCAGTGGTGTGCGGGCGTCGCCGTGAACGCTTCCCGCAACGCTCGGTGTACAACCTGCTGTGCGACCTGGAATGGGACACGCCAGTGGGGGAGGCCAAAGCCTGCGGGGGCGATGCGCTGATGCGTGTCGACGCCTTCATGGCGGTGTCCGGTTTTCGCCCGGAACTAATTGCCGGCGAAGAGCCGGAGCTGTGCGTGCGCTTGCGTGCAGGAGGCTGGAAGATCTGGCGCCTGCCCGATGAAATGACCCTCCACGATGCCGCCATGACCCGTTTCGGGCAATGGTGGCGGCGCAGTCTACGTGCCGGCTATGCCTACGCCGAAGGTGCTTACCTGCATGGCCAGACGCCGGAGCGCCATTGGTTGCGTGAGTCACGGCGCGCCTGGTTATGGGGCCTGAACCTGCCGCTGGCGATACTCGCCATGAGCCTGTTGACGGGCGGTTGGGGGCTGTTGTTGTTGCTGATCTATCCGCTGCAGATCGTGCGCCTGGCCCGCCGGGGGGAGCGTTCGGCGCGGGAAAACTGGTGGCAGGCGGTGTTTCTGGTGCTGGGCAAGTTCCCGGAAATGCTCGGCCAGGCGAAGTTCCTGCTGAACAGGTATGCGGCCGGCAAGGCGCTGCTGATCGAGTACAAATGACATGACGATGACGTTCAGATCGCTGGCCAAGAGTGTGCTCACCTTACAGCCCGGTTATTCGCTGCGCGCGCTCAACAACAAGTACAAGTTGACGGTATCCATGGCCCGGGAGTGGTCCGGCTTGCAGGCCTTTGCCCAGCGCATGTCACGGGCACTGGGCCAGGACCGCTTCGAGCGGCTGGGCGTCGATTGCATTGGCGTCGTTCAGTGGCCTTACATCAGCAAATGCTGGAGCGCCCCGCAGCGTCTGGAAGCGGTGGCGTCGCACTATGAAGTGGTCGCTGCACACTGTGCCCCGTTGCTGCTGTTGCGGCGTGACGAGCACCGGCAGCTGTGCGACCTGTCGGCGTACTCCAGCGGCTGCAGCCTGGTGCTCGACCGGCCGATCTGGTTCAAGCGCGAAGGTGAGCTGGTGATCAACCTGTTCCAGCGCGAACTGCGCGTGGCCTCGCTCGCCTTTACCCTATGCCGTGAAGCGCAGGGCTTGTGCCTGTATATCGGCGCAGTGCAGGGCATCCACAAGGGCGTGGACAGCGAGACCTCGCTGACGATCTACCGCGACCTGACCAAGGACTTCGAAGGCTTGCGCCCCAGAAGCCTGTTGATCGAAGCGATCAAGTGCGTAGCAAGAACGCTGGGGGCCGTGTGTATCTATGCGGTGGGGGACGATTACCGCCACCATCGCCATCCCTATTTTGGCACCGACAAGCATCAGGATCTGGCGGCCAACTACGATGTGATCTGGCAGGAAAACGGCGCCGGTCCTTCGGACCGCGAGGACTTTTTCACCATCCCCTTGGCACCTGCGCAGCGCGCGGTAGAGGAAGTCGCAGCGAAGAAACGGGCCATGTACCGCAGGCGCCATGCGTTGCTGGATGACGCGTTCGGCCAGATACAGGCGGCCTTGGCCGGCAGCCCTGTGCAGCATGGCACGGCAAGCCTGGCCATTCAGTAAACGGACACAGATTCGGGGCACTATGCGCATCGCTTATTTCATCAATCAGTATCCCAAGGTCAGTCACAGTTTCATCCGCCGTGAAATACTGGCACTGGAGCGCCAGGGCATCGAAGTGCAACGTATTGCCTTGCGAGGCTGGGATGCCGAGCTGCACGATGACCAGGACCTGGCAGAACGCGGCAAGACGCGCTATGTGCTGCAGCAGGGGGTGAGGGGCTTGCTGAAACCGTTGGCAGAAATCGTGCGGGCACAACCCAAACGGTTTCTTGGTGCCCTGCGCCTGGCGCTTCGCCTGGGCTGGCGCGCTGATCGCCCATGGCCCTACCACCTGATCTACCTGGCCGAAGCGTGCCGGGTGGTGCAATGGCTGCAGGCCTCCGCTGCGGAGCATGTGCACGCGCACTTCGGCACCAACTCGACCGAGGTGGTGATGCTGGCCAATGCCCTTGGCGGGCCGGCCTACAGCTTCACCGTGCATGGGCCGGAAGAATTCGACAAGGCGCAGATCCTGCACCTGGGTGAGAAGGTGCGGCGGGCCGCTTTCGTGGCTGCCGTCAGCTCTTTCGGTCGTAGCCAGTTGTACCGCTGGGTGGCCCATGAGCATTGGGGCAAGGTCAAGGTCGTGCATTGTGGCCTGGAGCGCAGTTTCCACGAGGGCACCGCGCTTGCACCGCCCGCTGCGCCTCGGCTGGTTTGCGTGGGACGTCTGTGCGAGCAGAAAGGCCAGCTGCTGCTGATCGAGGCGGCGCGTAGCCTGGCGAGCCGGGGCGTGGCCTTCGAACTGGTCTTGGCCGGCGATGGCGAATTGCGTGGCCCGATTGAGGCGCTTATCGCCCGCCATGGCTTGCAGGCGCAAGTGCGCATCACCGGCTGGATCAGCAGTGCACAGGTGCGGGACGAACTCCTCGCCGCGCGTGCCCTGGTGCTGCCCAGTTTTGCCGAGGGCTTGCCGGTGGTGATCATGGAGGCCATGGCGTTGCGCCGGCCAGTGCTTACCACCTACGTGGCCGGTATTCCCGAACTGGTCCACCCGGGTGATAACGGCTGGTTGTTCCCGGCAGGTTCCGCCGAGGCGTTGACCGAGGCCATGCTCGACTGCCTGCAGCAACCGGTGGAGGTTCTGCAGCGCATGGGCGAGGCTGCCTACCAGCGCGTGCTCAAGCGCCACGACATCGATACTGAAGCCGCCAGGCTGGTCGGCCATTTCAAGGTGCCGACATGCTGACCCTGTTGAGCGGGTTGTTGGGCCTGGCGGCGCTGCTGGTCTTGTTGCCGACGCTGGTGCTGTTTACCCAGGTGGTGCTGGCCTGCCTGCCTGCGCCTGTGCGAGGCGCCCGGCAAGGTCCTCGTGCACGGGTTGCCGTGCTGGTGCCCGCGCACAACGAGGCATCGCTGATCGCGTCCACGCTTGCCAGTATCAGGCCGCAATTGCGTGAAGGCGACCAGCTGCTGGTGGTCGCGGACAACTGCACGGACCAGACCGCAAGCCTGGCCCGCGAAGCGGGCGCGCACGTGGTCGAGCGCCAGGATCAACAGCTTCGAGGCAAGGGCTATGCATTGGACTTCGGGGTGCAGCATCTGCGTCAGTCGCCCCCTGAGGTACTGATCATCATCGACGCAGACTGCCAGGTAGGCGCGGGTGCGCTCGAGCACTTGGCGCACTGTTGTGGCGACAACGCCCGGCCCGCGCAAGCGCTGTATCTGATGCATGCGCCTGCCGGCGCCGGGTTGAAGGTGCAGGTCGCCGCCTTTGCCTGGCGAGTGAAGAACCTGGTCCGCCCGCGTGGTTGGGCCCGGGCGGGCTTGCCCTGTCAGTTGATGGGGGCGGGCATGGCCTTTGCCTGGCAAGACGTGTCGGCCGTCAACCTGGCAACCGGGCACCTGGTCGAAGACCTGAAGCTGGGCCTGGAGTGTGCTGCGCTTGGCAAGCCGCCGCTGTTTTGCCCGGAGGCTGTCGTCAACAGCCACTTCCCCACCAGCCAGGAAGGCCTGAGCATCCAGCGCAAGCGTTGGGAGCATGGTCACCTGGGGGTGGTGCTGGCCGAGGGGCCAAGGCTTCTGGGCCGCGCGCTGTTGCAACGCAACTGGCCGCTGTTGGGCATGGCCGCCGACCTGCTGGTGCCGCCGCTGGCCTTGTTGTCAATGCTGCTGATGGCGCTTTTTGCACTCACCTGGCTGGCGTTCGGGGTATTCGATGTGCTGTTGCCAGCGCTGCTTGCCACGCTGGCGTTGGGCCTGCTCGGCGCTGCTGTCATGCTGGCGTGGGTGCGCTTTGCACGGGAGCTGATCCCGTTTGCGGTACTGATGTACACGCCGTTCTATGCGGCCAAAAAGATCCCCCTGTACCTGGGGTTTCTACTCAAGCGCCAGGTGGACTGGGTGCGTTCGAAGCGGGATGACAGCTGATGGAAGCATGGGCCTGGCTGCAACGCTGGAAGTCGGTCATGGGCAAGCTGCGTCTGGTTCAGGATGCAACCGACGAACAACGCCTGCTGGCGTCGCTGAGTTCACCACAGCGGGCAACCGTGCTGGGCTTCGTCAACGCCCATGCCATGAACCTGGTCGCGGGCAAGGCCGATTACTGTCAGGCACTGGCGGCAGCGGACGTGCTGCTGCGTGACGGTGCCGGCATGGCGATATTGCTGCGGCGCCTGGGGCTGGCCCCCGGGCTCAACATGAACGGCACGGACTTCATCCCCAAGCTGCTTGCGGCCTTCAACGGCAGGCGCGTGGCATTCTGGGGGACGTGCGAGCCGTTCCTGTCCGCGGCCGCTCAGCGCTGCGAAGCGCAGTATGGCGTGCACGTGGTGTCACGGCACGATGGCTTTGCCGAGGTGGACACCTACTTCGGCCTCGCCCAGGCTCACCAGCCAGCGCTGATCGTGCTGGGCATGGGAATGCCCAAACAGGAGCAGGTGGCCGCTCGGCTGGCGGCGCTCGACGGCCCCTGCCTGATCGTGTGCGGCGGCGCCATTGTCGACTTTCTGGGTGGCAAGGTAACGCGAGCCCCCCACTGGGTACGGCGGTTGAACGGTGAGTGGGTTTTCAGGTTGCTCAAAGAGCCGAAGCGCCTGTTTACGCGCTATGTGATTGGTAATCCGTTGTTCCTGTTGCGTGCGCTGCTCTATGCCAGGGCGCCTGCGCATCGGGCCTAGCGATGAAGCTGAATGCTGCCTGTCGGGGTGGTCGAACGGCTCCGCAGCAAACGTCGGGTGCTGCTACAGTGATATCAATCGACACGGGGCGCCGTGCTGCAGAATTTCAAAGGTTTTTCAGGTAGCTGAGGTGAGTTTCCATCGCTTCGTTGTGATGGTCAGGCATTTGCCACACACAGATCAGTGAGGCCTTACGATGGTGTTCGAACCCAGAAGCAGCCGGTCATTGCTCCAGCGTAGAAGCAGCGTCAGCAACGCCATTCAAGCGGGCCTTGACGGGATTGCCGTCACCGGTGTGGCGTGGTATCTGATATACGACCAGTTCGGCTACATCACCTCGGACTACGTGATCATGCTGCTTCTGCTGATCGGTGCGCTGGCGGTCATTTATGACCACTACGCCATCTATCGCAGCAATGTGGGGCTTTCGGTAAAGGCCTTCCGGCTGTTCAAGGCCTGGTCGGCGACATTCTGTTTCCTGGTGGTCATCGCCTTCCTGACCAAGCAGAGCGAAACCTATTCCCGCCTGCTGGTGGTGCAACTGTTTGTCATCGGCTATATCGTGCAGTTGTTCCTGCACGTGGCCATGCGCGAGTTGCAGAAGCGCTTCACCGCCCACGCGCGGCTGGATAACGCGTTAATCATCGGCAATGGCGACCTGGCCAACTTCCTGTATCAAAAGATCAGCAACAACCCGTGGTTCGGTGAGCGGGTGATGGGCTGCATCTGGGTCGATCAGGAAGAGGACTCGGAGCGTGAGGCGCAACAAGATGCAAAGCAGCGCCTGCCGGTGTTGGGCAGCATCGCCGATCTGGACGAGATCATTGCCCAACATGGCATTCGCACGGTGTACCTGGTAACGCCCCTTGGCGGTTCCGCAGTCATTCAGGATGTGTACCTCAAGCTGCTCGACAAGTGCATCGCGGTCAATTGGGTGCCGGACATCTTCTCGTTGCGCCTGATCAACCACAGCGTGCGTGAAATTGCCGGGATTCCGGTGCTGACCCTGTCGGAAACGCCGCTGACCGGGACCAGCCTGTTCCTGAAGAACCTTGAGGACCGCGTGCTGGCCGCGCTCATCCTGCTGTGCGCATCGCCGGTGTTGCTGGCGGTCGCATTGATCATCAAGTTCGACAGCCCGGGGCCGGTGTTCTTCCGCCAGGACCGCACGGGTTGGACCGGGGAGTCGTTCCGCATCTGGAAATTCCGCAGCATGCACGTGCATCAGCCGGAAAACGGCGTGGTCGAGCAGGCGCAGCGTAATGACAAGCGGCTGACCCGGGTTGGCGCATTCATTCGGCGCACCAGCCTTGATGAGCTGCCGCAGCTGTTCAACGTACTGACCGGCGACATGTCGCTGGTCGGCCCGCGTCCTCATGCCTTGCAGCACGACACCCTGTACTCCCAGGACATCGTCGATTACTTCGCCCGCCACAACATCAAGCCCGGCATGACCGGCCTGGCGCAAGTGCGTGGCTATCGGGGTGAAACCAAGGACATCGAGCAGATGATCCAGCGGGTCAATTCGGACATCGAGTACATCAACAACTGGTCGTTGTGGCTCGACTTCGTGATCCTGGTGCGAACGCTCAATGCCTTCACCGGCAAGCAGGCTTACTGACGCCGGAATCCGGCTTGGCGTAAGGGGGAGGGGGCATGAGCCTCTTGTCAGCGGGAGGGGCAGGTGCCGCCAGGCTGTTGAAAGCCGAGTGGCCCTCGCTGGTGTTATGGGCGTTTCTGTTTTCGCCGCTGCTGGCCAGGCTGTTGGCGGATTGCCAATGCGCGAAGATCGACTTACTGGTCTTGTACACCTTTGCCATTTCATTTTTGTGGCTGCTGGCAATCCGTTTCGCATCCGCCAATCAATTCAAGGTGCATTTGCTGCTGTTGCCCTTCTACTTGTTGGCGAGCATCGATCTGTTCGTCGTGCTGAACTTCGGTTCGCGCCTGACGGCGGCCTACCTGTTCATTGCCTTGACCAATTACAAGGAAGCGACGGATTTCTTCGCCACCTACTGGCGCTCGATCGCCGGCATTCTGGCTGTGTTCGTATTGTGCTACGGGGTGGGGCTGGCCGGATTACGTGGCCGTCGGCTGTACCGCAACAAAGCAATTGTTGTGCTGGCGCTAGGCGGCTTGCTGCTGGGCTATGGGGCTTACTTCTACAAGACCGTAAAGGCCAACTCGCTGAGTAAAGGGGCAGTGCTCGACCTGGTGGCGAAAGACCAGAGCACGCCCGTCGGTTACCTTTCGCAGATCGGCCTGACGGCGACCTTGTATGTGGAGTCCAAGGGGTACATCAAACAGCGCCTGGCGTCAGAGGTGAAGATCACCAGCATCTCCGACCAGGCCGATATCGATGCCCTGGTGTTCGTGATCGGCGAGTCTTCGCGCCCGCACAACTGGTCGTTGTACGGCTACCAGAACAGGACCACCCCCCACCTCGATCAGCAACCTGGGCTGTTCAAGTTCAACCGCATGTGCACGACCGCGCCCTACACCTCGGTCGCCGTGCCTTCGCTGCTCAGCCTGGAACCGATCCGTGACTGGGACCTGATTGCGTCGAACAAATCGCTGGTAGGGATCTTGCGCGCGGCCGGCTACGACACCTACTGGCTGTCCTCACAGGAGGTCGACAGCTTTGGTGGGATCATTCCGCAGATTGCCGCTGAAGCTCAATACCGCCAGTACCTGGAACGCAGCTATGACGGATCGCTGATACCGGTGTTACAGAGCGTGCTGGGCAAGGCCAATGGGCACCGGCAGGCGATATTCATTCATATCAAGGGCAGCCACTTCGAATACGCGCGGCGTTTCCCAAGCGACTTCGCCCAGTTCAAGCCTGCCAGCGGTAGCCAGAAAGACCGGATCACCGCCGATTACGACAACTCGGTGCTGTATACCGATTGGCTACTGTCCTCGATCATGCAGCAACTGACGGTCAGCCAGAAGAAAGCGCTGCTGGTCTACTCGTCGGACCACGGCGAGAACCTGCTGGATGACAGCCGGCAACTGTTGGGCCATGGCATAGGCAACGAGTATGACCTGGCGACGTCGGCGTTTGTCTGGTCCAGCGGCAACCTCTCGCCGGCGCAGTCGGGCAAACTGCAGAAGTTGAAGGCCAGGGAAGATCAGCAGGTCAGCATCGCCTCGCTACCGCATACGTTGCTGAACATGACCGGGATATCGATGCCGGGCTATGACAGCACGCAGGACTTGCTCAGCGATGACTTCAAGACCTCGCAATGCCCGCATCTGCTCGGCACCGGCTATGTGCCGTCGTTCAACTTCGACATCAAGCACATCGCCGCCGAGTGATCAGGCGGGTAGCACCAGTGAGTGCAAAGTACGGAAACCTTGGGCTTCTTCCACCAGCCAGTCATGCACCGCACGGGCGCCTGGCTGATTCAACCCGCCTGGCGGGTAGTGCACCATGTAGCGCTTGTGGTTGGCGATGGGGTGGCCGAACGGCACGATCAGTGCGCCGCGCTCAAGCTCGTCATTGAGCAGTGTGCGCCGCGCAATGGCCACGCCGATGCCGGCGATCGCCGCTTCGATGGTCAGGTGGTTGCGGTTGAAGGTATGGCCGCGGCGCACATCCAGCCCGCTGGCGCCGATACCTTCCAGGTAGAATTCCCATTCCGCGTATTCCGAACTGCCGCGCCAGGCGGTGATGTCGTGCAGCAACGGGTAATGCATCAGGTCTGCCGGGCCATGCAGCGGTGGGCGGCCGCGCAGCAGCGTGGGTGAACAGACCGGGAAGATCTGTTCGTCCAGCAACGGGGTCGACAGCATGCCGGGGTAACTGCCGTCGTTGAGGTCGATGGCCAGGTCGAAGTCGCCGGGGTGCAAGGCCTGGGCGCTGTCTTCGGCGACCAGGCGCAGTTCGATGTCCGGGTAGCGCTGCTGGAAGCGCGGCAGCCGGGGGGTGAGCCACTTGGCCAGAAACGAAGGGATCGAGCGCAGGCGCAAGGTGCCGCGGATTTCCCCGGCATCCAGACGCACTAGTTCGGCCTCGATGCTGCCATAGGCCTCGGTGACCGTCTGTGCCAGGCGCTGGCCCTCGGCGCTCAGCTCCACACCGCGCGCCCGGCGCAGGAACAGTTTGTAGCCCAAGCGTTCTTCGAGCTGGCGCATCTGCTGGCTGACCGCACCGGGGGTGATGTGCAGCTCTTCGGCGCAGCGGGTGAACGACAGGTGCCGCGCCGCACAAGAGAAGACATGCAGCCAGACGAACATCTGGCCATTGAGTTGCCGTCGCATTGTTTAGCCCTGCTAAAGCCTTGCTTAGAAAGTTTCGTTGGTCATCTGCCAGCGAGCGCGGCAGTATCGCGCAAATTGGCAATACCGTTCAATTTTCTCAGATAACCGTGCGGCAGCATTCAGCGCCGACACGGTCAGGCATTAGCATGGCTATCAGTGTTTTCGACCTTTTCAAGATTGGCATCGGCCCGTCCAGCTCCCACACCGTAGGCCCGATGCGGGCGGCGGCGAGTTTTGCCCAGGCGTTGCGCGAGCAAGGCCTGCTGGCGCAGGTGCAGCGCATCGAAGTGCGGCTGTACGGTTCGCTTTCCGCCACCGGGGTAGGCCATGCCACTGATCGCGCCTGCCTGCTCGGCCTGATGGGCCAGTGGCCGGACCGCATCGACCCGGCCTCCATCGAACCGCGCATCAACCAGTTGCTGCAGGAGCAGTGCCTGATGCTCGATGGCAGCCATCCGCTGACGTTCCAGTACGCCCGCGACATGCTGTTGCTGGACGAAAGCCTGCCTTATCACCCCAATGCCATGACCCTTGAGGCTTTGGGCGGGCAGGGCTGCCTGTTGCAGCAGACCTACTATTCCATCGGCGGCGGCTTCATCGTCGAGCAGAGCGAGATCGATGCACCGCAGGTCGAGGCCAATACCGTTCACCTGCCGTACGAGTTTTCCAGCGGCGCCGAACTGCTGGCCCTGTGCAAGGCCAGCAACCTGAGCGTTGGCCAACTGATGCTGGCCAACGAGTGCGCCTGGCGGCCAGAAGCCGAGGTGCGCGAAGGCCTGTTGCGGATCTGGGCGGCGATGCGCGACTGTGTCGACAACGGCCTGCGCAACGAAGGCGTCCTGCCCGGCGGGCTCAACGTCAAGCGACGTGCCGCACGGTTGCACCGCAGCCTGCAGGAGGCCGGGCAGCCCAACGTGATCGGTTCGACCTTGAGCGCCATGGAGTGGGTCAACTTGTTTGCCCTGGCGGTCAACGAAGAAAATGCCGCCGGCGGGCGCATGGTCACAGCGCCCACCAATGGCGCCGCGGGCATTATCCCGGCTGTGTTGCATTACTACATGAAGTTCAACCCGAGCGCCTGTGACGACGATGTGGTGGCGTTTCTGCTGGCCGCTGCCGCAGTCGGCATCCTGTGCAAGAAGAATGCATCGATCTCGGGGGCTGAGGTCGGTTGCCAGGGCGAGGTTGGCTCGGCCTGCTCGATGGCTGCTGCGGGCTTGGCCGAAGTGTTGGGCGCCACACCGCCACAACTGGAAAACGCCGCCGAAATCGCCCTGGAGCATAACCTCGGGCTGACCTGTGACCCGGTCGGCGGGCTGGTCCAGGTGCCGTGCATCGAGCGCAATGCGATCGCGGCGGTGAAGGCGATCAATGCCGTGCAGATGGCGTTGCGCGGTGATGGCGAGCACTTCATCTCGCTTGACCGTGTCATCCGCACCATGCGCGATACCGGCGCCGATATGCATGCCAACTACAAGGAGACGTCGCGCGGTGGCCTGGCGGTAGCGTTCGTCGAGTGTTGATCGGCGTTGCGCCGGCAAGTGGCCTTGCCGGCGAACGCTGCTTGCGGGTTACACGCTTTCCAGCTGGCTGACGGCAGCCTTCAGCCGCTGCGTCAATTGCGGACGGCCCTGGTGGGTCACATCCGGCGCCTTGCGCACTCGCCCGTACTGGTCGACCCAGTGGCCGTTGCTGAAGTACCGGTAGCTGGCCGAGCCATTGTTCCAACCGGTTTCCAGCAGGCCGTGCAGATGGAAGGTCTGTGCGATCTGGCTGAGCGGGCCGCTGGGGCTGCCGTCCAGGCTCAGGACGATCGACGGCGCGCCGGCCGGCGCGAATTGCAGCTCGCTGTAGTCACCCCACACGTTGGCCTGGAATGGCTGCGACGGGTAGGTGGCCTGGCTGGCGCGAGCCTTGCCGGAGACCTTCTTGGTCACGGTGTTGACCAGCAGGTCGAGGGTCAACGTCGGGGCGCCGAGCAAGCCGTTGCTGACGTTCAGGCGAACATGGAACAGTCCGATTGCCATGGTGTCTCTCCTTGCCTGCTCAGGCTTTCTTGGCGGCCTTGGTGGCCGGGGACTTGGTCGCTGCGAGGGCCTGATCGAGGCCGCCGGTGGCCAGCTGCTTGAGGTGCGCGAGATCGCCGTTGGCGATGGCGGCCTCAAGGGTGGCGTTGTGCAGTTCGCTGTGCAGGTCGACGTTGGCCAGCTGCTGGATGCGCTGGCCTTCCAGCGTGACCGGGACGTTATCCACGTTCACCCAGCGCTGGCCATTGTAGTACTCGTAGTCGGCCACGCCGTGCTGCCAGCTTGGGTCGAGCAGTGCCCTGAACTTGAACTGCACCGGTGAGTTGGCATGCGGCCCACCCTGGTTGCCCTGGGCGGTGATCAGGATCCTGCCTTCGCTCGGTGGCTGGACGGTGAGGTAGGTGTAGCTGCCCCAGACGTCCAGGTGCAGGTCCAGCGGTGGGTTGATGGCCTGGGTGATCTGGGCCGCGCCGTTAAGGCTACGGTCCGGGGTATAGACCAGCAGGTCCAGTTGCAGGCGCGGGGCGCCGGCGGCGTTGTTGCCGATCTGGTAGGACACCGGGAACAGGCCTACCGAAGGTGCGAGCAGTGAATCAGACATGATTGCCTCCGTTGCATTCGATGAATGAATGACCGTTACACAGCTGCGAAGGCGGGCGGAAAAGGCGGGGAGATGAGGGAGCCGGGCGGCGGTGTTGCTTGCCCGGAGCGAGCGGCCGTTGTCGGCCAGCTTGTGCAACCAGTCCCTGGTCTGCGGTGCCGCCTGCCTGGCAGCCCGCTTGAGTAAAGCAGGGCTGCCTGGCAGTGATGGCGTTTTTGCATTATCTCCGACGAGCGGAGCGGCTTTGTGTTACTTGCTCTTGTTCTTGAGGGTGAGGAAGCTGGCACGCATGTCTTTGGCCCAGCCGTCGAGCACGGGTTTGACATCGTTCAGGGTCAGCTTGGTCTTGTCGTTCTCCAGCTCTTTGCCGGTGCCCTTGCGCACCACCTGGGCCAGTACCTTCTGGTTGGCGCCATCGAGGAAGGCCGCTTCGACGCCGACATCCACTTCCTGGTCGCGGCCGCCCATCGCGGTGTTGACGCCCGCCGAAATCAGCGCGATCGGGATGAATTCGTAAGGTTTGAGGCTTTCATTGCTGGTAGCTACCGCGGTGATCGCCGGGCGTACCACGATGGTGCCCGGGCCGGGCGCCTTGGCCAGGGTCAGCACGCTGCCCATTTCACGGCGCAAGGCATCGTTGAAGTAGCGAGTGATTTCAGCCAGCGTCTGTTGGGAAATGACCGCTGTGGCTTGTGGCTTGGGGTAGAACTGGCTGGGCTCGATGAAGACCTGCGTGTACTGGTTGACATTGACTTTGGGGTCGATCCAGCGCATCACCGGTGCACCAGTTGGGCTTTTGGCTTCCTGCAGGCGACTGTAGTCCTTGAGGAAGCCGGAATAATCCTTCGGGTCCACGCGGTTGCTGGAGCACGCGGCTACAGCGAGCAAAGCGGCACACAACAAGGTAACGCGAGGCAATGATTTCATGATGGTCATGCATCCATTATGGGTCGGCCAGAACAACGCTAGCAGGTGCTTGGCGAATGGCCAGTGGACGTTTGAAAACCCTTTCATGGTTGTGCATGTCTTGAAAATCGTAGTGCCTTTTAGATCGAGCGCCGCCCGCGCGGCGCATCGCGAGCTGCGCTCGCTCCTACGCTTGTTTCGGGCCAATTATTCCTGCGCGATTTGCGCGCGAGCGCTTGGGCGCATGACGCGATATCGCGTCGTAGCAACAAGGCGGTCGCGCGCCGCTGCCACAAGCGTTACTGGCCCGAAACAAGCGTAGGAGCGAGCGCAGCTCGCGATGCGCCGCGCGGGCGGCGCTCGATCTCAAACACGGCGCAGCTTTCAAGGCATACGCCCTGTTATCCCAGCGCCTCCCGCAACCGGTACCACAACATCCCCAGCGCCAGCAGCGGCGAGCGCAGCGCCTTGCCGCCCGGGAACGTCAGGTGTGGCACTGCGCTGAACACATCCAGCCCCTGGCTCTGCCCCAACGCGATGCCTTCGGCCAGCAACTTCGCCGTCCAGTGGGTCACGTTCAGCCCATGGCCGGAATAGCCCTGGGCATAGAAGACGTTGGGGTGTTGGCTCAGCCGCCCCACTTGCGGGAAGCGGTTGGCGGTGATGCCGATCATGCCGCCCCACTGGTAGTCGATGCGCACATCGGCCAGTTGCGGGAACACTTTGAGCACCTTGGGCCGCATGTAGGCCGCGATGTCCTTGGGGTCGCGCCCGGAATAGTGGCAGGCGCCGCCGAACAGCAAGCGGCGATCGGCAGTGAGGCGGTAGTAGTCCAGGCCGACCTTCTGGTCGCACATGGCCATGTTCTGTGGAATCAGCTTGCTCGCCAGTGCTTCCGGCAGCGGTTCGGTTGCCACCACGTAGCTACCGGCCGGCAGCACTTTACCGCTCAGGCGTGGTTCCAGTTCGTCGAGGTGGGCGTTGCAGCCCAGCACCAGGCTCTGTGCCCGCACCTTGCCCCGTGCCGTGTGCAAGGTCACCGTGGGGCCATGTTCGATGCGCAGCACCGGGCTCTGTTCGAAAATACGCACGCCCAGGCCATGGGCCACGCGCGCTTCGCCCTGGACCAGGTCGAGCGGGTGCAGATGGCCTGAGCCCATGTCTACCAGGCCGCCGGCGTACTGGTCGCTCGCGACGATCTCGTGCATGCGCTCGGGCCCGACTAGGCGGGTTTCGTGGCGGTAGCCAAGGCTGGCCAGGTCCTCCTGTTCAGCCTTGAAAGCAGCGAACTGTGCCGGGGTATTGGCCAGTTCGCAGAAGCCCCAGCGCAGGTCGCAGGCGATCGCATATTGTTCGATGCGGCGAGCTACCAGGGCCACCGACTCGATGCCGGCCTGCTGCAGGTAGCGCACACCGTCCTGGCCGACGTAGCGGGCAAAACCGCTGACATCATGGCCGATGCCGCGAATCAGCTGGCCGCCATTGCGCCCGCTGGCGCCCCAGCCGATGCGGCGGCCTTCCAGCAGCACCACGCTGAGCCCGCGTTCAGCCAGTTCCAGCGCGGTGTTGACCCCGGTCAGGCCACCGCCGACCACGCACACGTCAGCGGTCAGTTCGCCGTCGAGGCTGGGGTAGGGCGTCGTGTTGCGCGCCGTGGCGGCGTAGTACGACGCGGTATGTTGGGTATCGAAAGGCATGGCGCGTTCTCGGTTCAACGGTTGGACTTGATCTTGCTCCAGGAGCGGGTCATGACGCGCATGATCTTCGGGCTCGGGGTGCTGGAGATGTACAGCTTGTCCAGTACCGCCTGGGGTGGGTAGATTTCGGGGTTGTCGACCAGCGACTTGTCCATGTAGGCCTGGGCATCAGGGTTGGCGTTGGCGTAGCCGACCGTTGTGCTGACCTTGGCGATCACCTTCGGGTCAAGCAGGTAGTTGATGAAGGCCAGGGCCTGTTCGGGGTTCTGGGCGTCCTTGGGGATGGCCAGCAGGTCGAACCACAGGTTGCTGCCTTCCTTGGGAATGCTGTAGGCGATCTTCACGCCGTTTTTCGCTTCCGCGGCCCGGTTGGCCGCTTGGAACACGTCGCCGGAATAGCCGAAGGCCACGCAGATGTCACCATTGGCCAAGTCCGAGACGTACTTGGAGGAGTGGAAGTAGGTGATGTACGGGCGCAGTTCGAGCAGGCGCGCTTCGGCCTTGGCATAGTCGCCCGGCTTTTCGCTGCGCGGGTCCATGCCCAGGTAGTTGAGCATCGCCGGGAACAGCTCGTCGGGCGAGTCCATGAAGGCCACGCCGCATTGCTTGAGCTTCTTCAGGTTTTCCGGCTCGAACAGGGTTGCCCAGGAGTCGATATGGTCCACGCCCAGTGCGGCCTTGACCTTTTCGACGTTGTAGCCGATGCCGTTGGTGCCCCACAGGTACGGCACCGCGTACTGGTTGCCGGGGTCGTTCTGCTCAAGCTGCTTGAGCAGCTTCGGGTCCAGGTGCTGCCAGTTCGGCAGCTTGCTGCGGTCCAGCGGCAGGAACGCACCGGCCTGGGCCTGGCGGGCCAGGAAGTGGTTGGAAGGCACCACCACGTCGTAGCCGGTGCGGCCGGCGAGCAGCTTGCCTTCCAGGGTTTCGTTGGAGTCGAACACGTCATAGACGACCTTGATCCCGCTGCTGGCCTGGAAGTCGGCCAGGGTTGTGTCCCCGATGTAGTCGGTCCAGTTGTACACGCTGACGCTGGGCGTGGCCTGTGCGGCGGCGCCGAACAGCAGGGCGAATGTGGCGGGGATCAGGGCTTGCAGATGACGCATGTCGACACCTCGTTGGTCTTGTTCTTGAATTCGGTGCAAGGGGGGGCGGCTGCCGCCCCCGGAAAATCACACGCTCAGCAGCAGGAACTCGCGCTCCCAGGAACTGATGACGCGCTTGAAGTTTTCATGCTCGGCGCGCTTGACCGCCACATAGCCTTGGACGAACTGCTTGCCCAGGTACTGCTGCACGGTTTCGCAATCTTCCATGTGCTGCAGGGCATCCTCGATGGTGATCGGCAACCGCAGGTTGCGCCGCTCATAGGCACGGCCCTGGACCGGCGCGCTCGGCTCGATTCTCTCGACCATGCCCAGGTAACCGCACAGCAAGCTGGCGGCGATCGCCAGGTAAGGGTTGGCGTCGGCACCCGGAAGGCGGTTTTCCACGCGCATGGCATCGGGGCTGGAGGTCGGCACCCGCAGGCCGGCGGTGCGGTTTTCCTCGCCCCACTCGACGTTGACCGGTGCCGAAGTGTCCGGCAGGAAGCGGCGGAACGAGTTGACGTTCGGCGCGAACATCGGCAGCAGCTTGGGGATGTACTTCTGCAGGCCACCGATGTGGTGCAGGAACAGCTCGCTCATGCTGCCATCTTCATTGGCGAATATCGGCTTGCCGGTGGCAATGTCGACCACGCTCTGGTGCAGGTGCATGGCGCTGCCCGGTTCGTCGGTGATCGGCTTGGCCATGAAGGTGGCGGTGACGTTGTGCTTGAGCGCAGCTTCACGCATGGTGCGCTTGAACACGGTGATCTGGTCGGCCAGGTCCAGCGCGTCGCCATGGCGGAAGTTGATCTCCATCTGCGCCGGGCCGTCTTCGTGGATCAGCGTGTCCAGGTCCAGGCCCTGCAGTTCGCACCAGTCGTAGACGTCTTCGAACAGCGGGTCGAATTCGTTGGCAGCGTCGATCGAGAACGACTGACGCCCGCTTTCGGCACGGCCCGAACGGCCCAGCGGTACTTGCAGGGGCAAGTCTGGGTCTTCGCAGCGCTGGGTCAGGTAGAACTCCATTTCCGGCGCGACAATCGGCTGCCAGCCTTTGTCGGCATACAGCTTGAGCACTTTCTTCAGCACGTTGCGCGGCGACAGCTCGATCGGGTTGCCATGCTTGTCGAAGGTGTCGTGGATGACGATGGCGGTGGGCTCGATGGCCCACGGAATCTGGTAGACCGCCGTCGGGTCGGGGCGGCAGATCATGTCGATGTCGGCCGCATCGAGCAGGTTGTAGTAGATGTCGTCGTCGACATAGTCGCCGGTGACCGTCTGCAGCAGCACGCTTTCGGGCAGGCGCATGCCGCGCTCGTGGAGGAATTTGGCGGTCGGTGCGATCTTGCCGCGGGCGATGCCGGTCAGGTCGCTGATCACGCATTCGACTTCAGTGATGCGGTGTTCTTTCAGCCAGGTGGACAGCTGATCGAAGGGGGCGTTCATACAGACCTCTTGGTTGGGTTTCTTGTGTGCGCGGCAGGTGCCGGTGACTTCCCAGGTGGCGCGCTGGAGACTATCTTGAGCGCAGGCCCGTAAAGCCATCTATCCACTTTCTTCGGCAATTGATGCACCAAAATAGTGCAAATAGGACAAAGCGTGACAACGCCCAATGCCTTGCAGGTTCAGGCTTTCCACACCACCGATGTCACCGAACAGGTACGCGCCACCCCCGGGTGGCAGCAGCAGTACCGGCAGATGTCGCCAGGGCATTTCAGCGGTCAGCTGCGCTGCCTGGGGCTCGATGGTGTGGAGGTATACGAAGAGCGCCTGAATACCCGGGTCGAGCAGTTCTTCCGTGCGCCAAGCGGTTCACTGGCGTTCTGTTTCGATCAGAGCGAAAACAGCCTGTACCTGCTCAACGAACAGAGCCGCAATATCTGGATCACGCCGGAAAACTACCAGGAAGTCGCAGTGGTGTTCGACCAGGCGTTTCTTGCCCGCCACGGTCTTGACCCGCAACGGCTCGAAGGGTTGTTCATGGTGCCGTTGGGTAGTGGCCAGAATGCCTTGTTCGGCAGTTGGCTGAGCGCCACCTTGACCCGCCTTGGCCAGGCTGATTGCCCACTGCAGGGGCAGGCACTGGCCGAGCAGCTGCTTGAGGACTGCCTGTTCATTCTCGACAATGCCTGCCAGCGCTTGCAGGGCGGGGCGCTGGGACGGCGCGGCGAGGAGCGGGCGATCATGCAGCGGGTCAGTGAGTGGGCCGCAGACTGCCCGGAAGAAACCCTTAACCTGGTGGAGCTGGCCGAGGTGGCCGGTGTGTCGCTGCGCCAGTTGCAGCAGGCGTTCAAGGCATTCACCGGGATGCCGCCAGCGCACTGGCTGCGGTTGCGTCGGCTCAACGGCGCGCGGCGGGATCTGTTGCGCGGCGGTGAGGTGACCGTGGCTGAGGTGGCCATGCGCTGGTCGTTCTGGCATTTGGGAAGGTTTTCAGAGAGTTACCGGCAGTTGTTCAAGGAGTTTCCGAGCGAGACCTTGAAGCGGCGCAGGGGCTGAATCGTTGGCTATTCGCCATGGCAGTTTGGTCGTTTGTGAGATCGAGCGCCGCCCGCGCGGCGCTCGATCTCACAGGCAACCCAGCATTCAAGCCAGAAAATTGCTATCGTGCCCGGCAGTTTCCACCCGAGGTCCCGATGTTCTACCTGCCTTTGCCCAGCGACCAGGCCGACCGCCTGGCCAGCGCGCCCCCCGCCACCGACTTCTTCCCGAGCGCCAGCCTGCTGGAAGCTGCCGCCGTGCTGTTCGTGCAGAACCTGCCACGCCAACCGGCCAGCGCTTCGGCGGACGCACAAGAGCGCCGCTTCGCCGAGATCGTGCGCATCGCCAATGAAGTCGAAGCCGCCGCGCCGGGCCGATTCCAGCGGCAGGTCGCCCAGCACTTTGACCGCGAGGCGTTCGCCATGGGGCTGGGCATGCTCGGTGAGAACGGCGTCGCCCTGGTGTCGGCCGAAACCGAGTACCAGGCCGATGAGTTCCAGGACGCCGAAGGCCAGTGGAATTTCCAGTTCGCCGACAGCTACCGCCAGCGTGTGACCCCGCTGCACCCGGTGTACCTGCCGTCACTGGCCAGTGACCTTATGCTCAGTGACCAACAGAACCGCCTGCTGCGCGAGTTCCTGTGCGGCGTCGACGAATCGGTTGCCGTGCAGGGTTTCGCTGGTACCGGCAAGACCTTCCTGATCCACCAGTTCGCGCGCTTGCTCGACCCCCAGCGCACGCTGTTGCTGGCCCTCACCGAAGGCCAGCTGCGGGCATTGCAGGCACGGGTGAAGGATGCCCAAGCCTACACTGCGATGACTTTCGGCCAGCTGGCTGACGACATCCTCAACCGTGACCTCACCAGCAACGGCTGGCGCCTGCGCGACCCGTACCGCACCAAACTGTCCTGGCGACCGCAGGAGGCGCAGGTGGTGCGCTGGTTGAACATCCCTGACATCGGCCCGCTCGCCGCACGCGATGTGGTGGCCCTGTGCGTCAAGGCCGTGCGCAGCTTCTGCCGCAGTGGCGACAGCCAGTTGCAGCTGCATCACTTGCCCTGGGCTGGGCCGGGCACCACGCCGCTCGACCAGGAAGTGCTGCTGGAAAAGGCCCGCCTGTACTGGCACGAACTGATCCGTCCGTCCGCCCGTGAAATCCAGCTGCCGGTACGCGACTACCACCGGGTCAAGCTGCTGTCGCTGACGGCCGAGGTGATCGACAGCCGCTACAGCCACGTCATCGTCGACGAGGCCCATGAGCTTTCGGCTCCGATGCTGGCCGTGCTCGATCGCAGCCCGCAGTCAGTGATTGCCCTGGGCGACGAACTGCAGAACCTCAATGGCCTCAGCCCGCACCATGGCAACTTCATCCGCCAGCGCTACATCGACCATTCGCTGCGCGCCGGCCCGGCCATGGATGGCGTGCTCAACCCGTTGATCCAGGCGCACCCGGCGGCGATCCAGGCGGCCTTCAGTGGCAGTGCCGAGCATTACACGCGGGTGAGCTTCTTCGACACGGTGACGGTGCCTGAACAGCCCACCGCGCTGATCGTCGATGACGAGTGGGGCCTGTTCGGCTGGTTCCAGCGCCTGACCCATCAAGGGGTACCGTTCGTGCTGCTGAAAAGTGCGCGCAAGGACTTCGAGCTGTTCGTCGAGGATTGCATCGAGCTGTACCGTTACGGCACCCGGGCGCGCCATCCGATGCTGTTCCGTTACCCCAGCTGGCAGGCGCTGGAGCAGGACAAGGGTGACGACAAGGCGTTTGTTGCCGTGGCCGGCATGCTGCGCAAAGGCTATACCGCCGAGCATTTTGCCAAGGCCAAGAGCCGTTACCGCTGGGACAAGGCGCCGAAGCTGTTCCTCGGGCGGGTGCGGGATGTGAAGAACATGGAGTTCGCCCGGGTGATGGTGTCGCCGGAACTGATGGTGGCGCCGAGCACGGCGGGCAATCGCAACGAGCGGGCGCGGATGCTGGCGGGACTGTATACCGCCTGTTCGCGGGCGCGGCATGAACTGATCGTGCCGGGGGGGATGCTGGACTGGGTCAAGGACCAGGTCCGGGATTGAACAATCAGGGCTGCAAAGCAGCCCCAATCAATGAATCAGTTACGATCCAGCCACACGGTCTGGGCATTGGTGAACTCGCGCACACCAAAGTGCGACAGCTCGCGCCCGAAACCGCTCTTCTTCACGCCACCAAACGCCACGCGGGGGTCGGAAGCGCAGTAGCCGTTGATGAACACGCCGCCGGTATCCAGCGCTGCGGTCATGCGCTCGGCCAGCGCATAGTCGGCGGTGTAGATGGTCGACGCCAGGCCGAATTCGCTGTCGTTGGCCAGCTCGACGGCATGATCGGCATCACGGGCAGTGATGATCGCCGCCACCGGCCCGAACAGCTCTTGCTTGAAGGCGGTCATGTCCGGGGTGACGTTGGCGAACACGGTCGGTGCGTAGAAGTTGCCCACGCCTTCGACCTTGTTGCCGCCCAGCAGCAGGGTGGCACCTTCGGCCAGCGTCGCCTGGACCTGGCCATCCAGCTCGTCACGCAGGTCGTAGCGGGCCATCGGGCCGATGTAGGTGTCGTCTTCCAGCGGATTGCCGATTTTCAGCTTGCGCGTGGCTTCGACGAACTTGCGCGTGAATTCCTCGACGACATCCTCTTCGATGATCAGGCGCTTGGCGGCGGCGCAGACCTGGCCGGTGTTCTGGTAGCGACCGATCACGGCGGCCTGCACGGCGGCGTCGATATCGGCGTCAGCCAGCACGATGAACGGGTCGGAACCGCCCAGCTCCAGCACGCACTTCTTCAGCGCCGCACCCGCCTGGGCACCGATGGCCATGCCGGCACGCACGCTACCGGTCAGGGTCACGGCGGCGATGCGCACGTCGTTGATGGCGCGGGTGACGCCGTCCGGGGTGACGTTCAGTACCTCGAACACGCCTTCAGGCAGGCCGGCGTCCTTGAACAGCTCACCCAGCAGGTAGGCGCTGCCCATCACGTTCGGTGCGTGCTTGAGCACGTAGGTGTTGCCCGCCAGGATCGCCGGCACCGCGCCGCGCAGTACCTGCCAGACCGGGAAGTTCCACGGCATCACCGCCAGGATCGGGCCCAGCGGGCGGTACTCGATGCGGGCTTTCTCGACCTGGGTCGGCTCGGCGGCGAGCATGGCCGGACCGTGCTCGGCATACCAGCGGCACAGGCCGACGCATTTGGCGACTTCACCACGGGCCTGGGCGATCGGCTTGCCGATTTCGCGGCTGATCATCTGCGCGAAGGCTTCGGCCTTGGCTTCGAGGGTGCCGGCTAGGGCGAGCAGGTACTCGCTGCGCTGACCCAGCGACACCTGGCGCCACTGGCCGTAGCCAGCCTTGGCACGTTGCAGCGCCGCTTCCAGTGCGGCGTCGGTGTCGAAGGGGTAGGCGCCGATCTGCTCGCCGCTGAACGGGTCGACGGAGATGGCGTGGGTCAGGCTGCTGATCGCACTCATGGCTGGACACTCTCGTTGTTGTTAATCAGTGAGGCCAGACTAGTGGGCTATGGCTTTAATGAAAACTGAATAATAATGAGTGAAACATTCACGTTTGGAGAATGACTGTGGACCTGGTGCAACTGGAGATCTTCAAGGCCGTGGCCGAGCAGGGCAGCATCAGCGCCGCCGCCCAGCACATCCATCGGGTGCCGTCGAACCTGACCACGCGCATCAAGCAGCTGGAGGAAGACCTCGGCGTCGAGCTGTTCATCCGCGAAAAAAGCCGCCTGCGCCTGTCGCCAGCGGGCTGGAATTTCCTTGAGTACACCCGGCGCATCCTCGACCTGGTGCACGAGGCGCGGCTGACCGTGGCCGGCGAGGACCCGCAAGGCACCTTCGCCCTGGGTTCGCTGGAGAGTACGGCAGCGGTGCGTATTCCGGCCTTGCTGGCCGCTTATAACCAGCGCTACCCAAAGGTTGACCTCGACCTGTCCACCGGGCCCTCGGGGACCATGCTCGAAGGCGTGCTGGCGGGGCGCCTGGTGGCGGCGTTCGTCGACGGCCCGGTGCTGCACCCCACGCTCGAAGGCATGCCGGTGTTCGAGGAGGAGATGGTGATCATCTCGCCGCTCAACCATGCCCCGGTCACCCGCGCCCAGGATGTCAACGGCGCGAGCATCTACGCCTTCCGTGCCAACTGTTCGTACCGCCACCACTTCGAGAACTGGTTCGTCCAGGACCAGGCGGTGCCCGGCAAGATCCATGAAATGGAGTCGTACCACGGCATGCTTGCCTGCGTCAGCGCCGGCGCCGGCCTGGCCATGCTGCCGCGCAGCATGCTCGACAACATGCCCGGCTGCAGCACAGTCTGCGCCTGGCCGATGCAAGAGCAGTTCCGTTACCTCAAGACCTGGCTGGTGTGGCGCCGAGGCACGGTTTCGCGCAGCCTCAGCATGTTCGTGAAACTTCTCGAAGAGCGGCGAACGGCGTGAACATCAGCAGTGGATGGGGTCCAACATTAGGTAAGCCATCTCCCTGAGGAGGAGCTGACCATGCGTAACCATCACTATGCATTTGGCGCCACGTTGCTGATCGCACTGGCGCTGCCCTGGACCCTGGCAGCCGCGGCGGAAGTGGACGACCACAACGCCCCCATCGACATGCAAGCCGTGCAACTGCAGCCGCAGGAGCAGAACGGCGTGCGCTACCTGGAGGGTGGTATCGGCCAGGACGAGGCCAATGCCATGCGCCACACCAAGGGCTATGACCTGCACGTCGAAATGTCGACCGGCGCCCACGGCCAGTTCGAAAGCGGAGCTGCGGTCGATATCCAGAATGCACAAGGCAAGTCGGTGTTGAGCCTTCAGGATGCCGGGCCATTGGTCTATGTCCAGCTGCCACCGGGCCAGTACAAGGTCGTCGGTCAGGCGCAAGGCACTACCGTCCAGCAACGGGTCACGGTGAACGGCAAGACGCCTGCCACTGCCAGCCTGAACTGGCACTGATCGGTAAAACCAGGTGGAGTACATCTGTACTCCGCCTGCATGGGAGCCTGTCGGCATGAGCCTCGACTCACAATTGCAAGCACTGGAGGAGCAGGGCTACGTCTTGCTACGCGACGTTGTCGATGGCGTGCGCGTGGCGTTGCTGCGCTGCGCCATCGATGATCTGCAGCCCCTCCATTGGGACTATCAGGGGCTGTTGGAACACTACAAGTGCGTGTTCAATCGCGACCCGCTGTGGTTGCCATTTCTCGACCTGCCACCCTTGATCGACCTTGCCGAAGCGGCCCTCGGCGCAGACTGCCATGTGATCGGCCAGACCGCCTGGCGCAGCCACCCCGGCTATCCGGGCATGGGCCTGCACCTGGACCATCTGCCCATGGCGTTGCCTGCCTGGCTGGTGGCGCGCGGCGACTTTTGCCAGCCCATGCAAATTCTGACTGCGCAGGTATATCTGAGCGATATCGACCTCGACCTCGGCCCGACCTGGGTGGTGCCCGGCAGCCATCGCGCTGCGCGCCCACCGCTGCCTGGCGAACAGCATTGGCAGGGCCGCGAAGCCCAGCCGGTACTGTGCCAGGCGGGCGACGTGCTGGTGTTTCGCAGTGACATCTGGCACAGCGGCGGCGCCAACTGCAGCAATACCCGCCAGCGCGACATGCTGCAGGTGCACTATGGCCGGCGCATGGTGGCGCAGAAGTTTTCCCCCTACCTGAACTGGCACTTCAACCCACAGGTGCTGGAGCAGGCGACACCCCGGCAACGGCGCTTGCTCGGGGAGCATGAGGAGGCTGAATACGACTGAGGTACCTGGGCACTGCGGGTAAATTCGAACAATGCTGGCAATTCACTTTCAACTTTCTGATTATCTAGACAATAATCAGAAAAGTGTTACCCCGTGTGAGCGGTTGGATGCACCGTTCACCGCAGAAATCGAGGGGCCCAAGCCCCCATTTGCCCGTGTGACCATCAGGAGAAGTCATTGATGAAAACCCGTCTTGCCAGCACGCTGGCCGCTGCCCTTTTGGCGCTCGCCGGCAGCAATCTGGCCCAGGCCGCGCAGATTTCCGGTGCCGTGGGGGCCACCGGTCAAGGCGACATGACCTACCGTCTCGGCATGTCGTTCGACTGGGACAAGCAGTGGATGAAAAGCGACATCGGTTTTGTGACGGGCTATTGGGATGCGGCCTACACCTACTGGGAAGGTGGCGATGCCAGCGGCGCCCACTCGCTGTCGTTCAGCCCGGTGTTCACCTATGAGTTCAGTGGTTTCACCTACACCCCGTATGTCGAAGCCGGGATTGGCCTGGCGGCCTTCTCCAAGACCGAGGTGGGCGACCATGACCTGGGTTCGGCCGTCAACTTCGAAGACCGCATCGGCTTTGGCCTGAAGCTGCCGGGGGCGCAAAAGGTCGGGGTCCGTCTGATTCACTACTCCAATGCCGGCATCAAGCAACCGAACGACGGTATCGAGTCCTACTCGCTGTTCTACAGCAAGAGCTTCTGATGTTTGGGGCCGCCTGGCGGCCCCAGCCTTTCAGAAGGTGTAGGAAACCCCAGCCTGCACCGTGCGAGGCGCCCCCGGGTACACGTAGGTGTTGAACGCCCCTTCGTCATAGCCTTTGTTGAACACGTTCTTCACGTCCAGATTCAACCGCACGTGCTCGTTGACCTTGTAGAAGCTCAGCAGGTCGACCACGCTGTAGCGTTCCATGGTGTAGGTACTGGCCGCCGTCTGCCCGGCGCGGTCATCCACGTACTTCACGCCAACCCCCAGCCCCAGGCCCTTGGCCAGCCCATCCTGGAACTCATAGGTGTTGAGCAGGCTGAAGCTGTTGCGCGGGATGTTCGCCAGGCGGGTGCCGGTGGGGAGGCTGTTGTCCTTGGTCACCTCGGCGTCGACGTAGGCGTAGCCACCGATCATCCGCCATTGCGGGGTCAGGTTGCCGGCCACGTTGATATCCAGGCCGCGGCTGCGCACTTCGCCGGCAGCGACGCTGTAGGTGCCGGTCGGGTCGTTTGCGTCGCGGGTCAGCACGTTTTCCTTGACGATGTGGTAGATCGCCGCGTCCACGCTCAGCTGACGGTCCAGCGCTTCCCATTTCACGCCCAGCTCGTATGACTTGCCCTTTTCCGGGTCGAAGCCAGTACCTTGCAGACTCGCACCGCTGTTGGGCTTGAACGAGCGCGCGGTGTTGGCGTAGACGGCAACCGTGTCGGTGAGGTCGTAGATCAGGCCGAAGCGGGGGGTGACGCCGTTCTCGCCCTTGTTGAAGTCACCGGCATTGTCCAGCTTGTTGTCGTAGTCATGCTCGAAGCGCTCGAAACGCACCCCGGCGAGGGCTTTCAGGCGCTCGGTCAGGGCCACCTGGTCCTGGATGAATGCCGCCCAGGTCTTGAGGTTTTCCTTGTCATGTGTGGTGGTGCGGGTCAGGGCAGGGCGCGGCTGGCCCAGTACCGGATCGAAAATGTCGATCGGGTAGGCACCGGTACCTGCGGCCGAACGCTGGATGATCGAGTTGTAGTCGTAGTCTTCATATTCGATGCCGGTCAGCAGGGTATGAGCGAAGCCGCCGGTGTCGAAGTGGCCGGTGAGGTTGAGCTGGTAGTCGCGGTCGGTCCACTCCAGCTTGCGGTAGTTGAAATTGCGCCCCAAGGTGCGACCGTCGGCCTGCAGGCCGTTGGCTTCCACGGCGTTGCCCTTGAGCGAGCCGTCGAGCCATTGCATGCCGCCACCCAGGGTCCAGCTGTCGTTGAGCAGGTGCTCAAAGCGCAGCTGGACCATGTTGTTGTCGTTGTGCAGCAGGTTGTCGCTGCCCTTTTCCCAGATGTTGGTGTCGCGCGAGGCCGTACCGATCTGGCCGGGCAGGCGGGTCAGGCCGCGATCCAGCGGGTGGTTGTTGCGCATGAAGTCACCTTCGAAGATGACCTTGGTGGCATCGTTGACCTGCCAGCTGATCACCGGCGCAACGTCATAGCGCTCGCTTTCGACATCATCGCGGAAGCTGTCGCCACCTTCGCCCAGCACATTCAGGCGATAAGCCAGCGAGCCATCGGCGTTCAGCGGCCCGCTGGCATCCAGGGTCGCCCGGTGCATGCCTTGGTCATCGAACTGGCTACCAAGGGTTACCTTGGGCTCGGTCAGCGGCTGCTTGCTGACCACGTTGAAGGTGCCGCCGGGGTCGCCACGGCCATACAGGCTGGTGGCCGGGCCGCGGATCACTTCCAGGCGCTCGACGGTGTTGGCATCGGGGGCATTGGGGTAGCCGCGGTTGATCGGGAAACCGTTGCGGTAGAACTCGCCGGTGGTGAAGCCGCGCACGGTGAAGGTGGTCAGTCCCTGGCCGCCGAAGTTGTTGGCCCGGCCAACGCCACCGGCATAGTCCAGGCCGTCCTGCAGGCGGCTGGCACCGGTGTCTTCGAGCACATCCTTGGGCACCACGCTGATCGATTGCGGGGTTTCGTGCAGGGCGGTGTCGGTGCGTGTGGCGCTGGCCGAGCGGTTGGCCTTGTAGCCATACACCGGGCCATCGGCGCGCTCGCTGTCGGCGCTGCTGGTGATGTTGAGAGCCTGGAGTTCGATCTGGGCCGGGTCATTGAGCGATTCGGGCTCGGCGAAGGCCAGCGGGGAGAAAGCTTGAAGCACACAAAGCGAAACGAACGTGCGACGCATCGACGGTACGATCCTGGAGTAGGGCGCTGAGGGGAAGTGTGGGAAGCGCCGAGAAACTACTACGAATCATTATCAAGTGCATTATTTTTAATCAGAACTGCTGTACCAGATACCATGTGCTTGGCAGGACCATCCTTGTTGCGGCTAGACCCGCTCCCACAGCGCCCGCGCAGCCCGTTCAGGCTGGTGGTATACCTGTAGGAGCGGGCTTGCCCCGCGAAGAGGCCAATGCAGGCAGCCGGATCTTAGTGATCGCCCTTGATTGCCAGCACGTTGCAAAGTGGATGCTCCAGCACATGCGCCGTGGTCCCTCCCAGGAACGTCTGCATCGCATCATGCCGATGGCTGCCCATCACGATCACATCGACCCGGCTGTGGCTGACGAACTGGGCAATCGCCCGGATCGCCGCACCTTCGACAAAATGCCGTCGCTCCAGCGGAATCTGGTGGTGGTCGCCCAGCCGGTTGAACGCCGCACGCTGCGCTGTGCGCACACTGCCATCGAACCCCGGCATGGTGACAGTGCCGGCACCAAAGTCGGCGATATGGGTCTTGGCCGCATCGCAGACATGCAGCAGGTGCAGCTCAGCGTTGCATTGCAGGGCCAGGGCATGGGCACTGTGGATCACCTGATCGTCCAGATGCTCGCCTGCACCCAGGCAGTTAAGGTCCACCGCCGCCGCAATCTGCCGGGGCAGCGGCAGGCGGATGTCGCTGACCAGGTGCACGGCTACCGGGCTTTCCCTGAGCAATTGCCAGTCCAGCGGCGTGACCAACAGACGCTTGAGTACCGGTTCGTGCTGCACGTCCTTGATCAGCAGGTCGCAACCCAGCCGTTCGATGCGTTCGAGCACGCTGCCCAGCGGGTCGCGGGTCAGCAGCAGTTCGGTGGAGACATCGAGCCCGGCGTTGCCCAGTTGCTCGGCTTCGTCGGCCAGCCACTGGCGGTTGTCGCCGAGCAGCCGCTCACGCTCGCGGCCGTCGCTCATCAGGCCAAAGGTGTCGACATCGTCGACGAACACATTGATATCCAGCAGGGCACCACTGGACTCGGCCAGTGCCGCCGCGCGCTGCAGCGCCGGGGTATGGCGCATTTGCGGGCCGAGCATGACGAACAGACGTTTGAACTGGCTCATCGCACACCTCCACGTGTGGCAGCCCCCCGGTTCATGCCATGTCATCTGGTCTGTACAGTCTAGACCGCTCTAGCGCTTCGGTCGGTCCACTGCGCTGCGGGTTGTCGGGTATGATGCGCGCCACACCATTTTTCACGAGGCCTGCCCCATGTCCCTGAATGCTGAACAGATCGGCGAATTCCAAGCCTTCGCCGAGCAGCTGGCCGATGCCGCTGCGCTGGCGATCAAGCCGTACTTCCGTGCCAGCCTGGAAGTCGAGGACAAGGGCGGGCGCCTGTACGACCCGGTCACCGTGGCCGACAAGGCGGCCGAGGATGCCATGCGTGAGCTGATCCAGGCACGCTATCCGGCGCACGGCATTCTCGGTGAAGAGGCCGGCGTGGCGGTGGGCAGCAGCCCGCTGACCTGGGTGCTCGACCCGATCGACGGCACACGCGCATTCATCACCGGGCTGCCGCTGTGGGGCACGCTGATTGCTCTGAACGATGGCACGCGCCCGGTGGTGGGGGTGATGAACCAGCCGTTCACCGGTGAACGTTTCGTCGGCACGCCTGCCGGCGCCTGGCGCAGTGGCACGCCGCTGAAGACCCGCGCCTGCGCCGACTTGGCCTCGGCCACGCTGATGTGCACCACCCCGGACATGTTCGACACCGCCGAGCGCAAGGTGGCGTTCGAGGCTGTGGCTGGCAAGGCGCGGCTGATGCGTTACGGTGGTGATTGCTATGCCTACTGCATGCTGGCTTCGGGCTTCGTTGACGTGATCGTCGAGGCGAGCCTGCAGCCTTATGACGTGCAGGCGCTGATGCCGATTATCGAAGGGGCCGGCGGGGTGATCACTGCCTGGGATGGTAGCAGCGCGCAAGATGGCGGCTGTGTGGTGGCCTGTGGTGACCGGACGCTGCATGCGCAGGTAGTGGAGATGTTGCGCCACGCCATGTAATTGATGGGTTACCAGCACTGGCCTCCATTCTCCTCATCCACCGCACTTTTCCGGTTTTTCGGGCTCTATGCTTGGCCAGGCTGCGCCGATCCCCAGCGCGGCCGCCGATTTCGACCCGGTGCCAATGGTTGCAAGCAATCCCCGATTTTTCCCGCGCCTGCTGCTGGCAGGCGCCCTGCTAGGCCTGGCCGGCTGCAGCCAGCAGCAAGGCCACGACATCGTCAGCCAGTTTGGCAACGGCAAGCCCAGCGAGCTGTTCCAGACCAGCGTCGACCGCATGGCCACCCTGGCCATGCGCGACAACTTGCAGAGCCTGTACCTGCTGATGAACAAGCTGTACCTGCGCAACCCCAGCCAGTGGAAGATGTCCGGCTACCTCGACGCCGCCACCGCCGAACGGCAGATCCGCATCGCCATCCAACAGCGCCAACCCCTGGCGCAACTGGGCAACCGCCGCGACCTTGCCGCCCTGAGCTACGCCCTGAGCCCGGAGTTTCGCGGCGACCGGGTCGGGGCCTTCATCTACGCCATCGGCAGCATGCTGATCACCGCGCACGGCGGGCGTACCGAGTTCTACATGACCGATACCCTCGACCCGCTGTTCATCAACAACGCGGCGCGCAATATCGAGAAGGCGACCTGGATGCTCAGTCAGCGCCAGGATGCCAACGGGGTGCTGTTGCTGTTCTCCAACGAGATCTCGGAGGAGGGCAGCAACCTGAGTTTTGCCGTGGAGTTCGGCAAGATCGTGGCACGGCTGGATCTGCTGGCGGAGTTGCTGGATGAGCGTTACCGACGAATCGGCCTGAATTACGCGCAGAGCTTGTTACTGATGAATTTCCTGCCGGTGCAGTGACTTCAACGCAATGCTTGAATGGCACGCCTGTAACGTTGCCCAGCGAGGCTCATGCTGTTGTTATGGGTCGCTCCCGGTACCAACAGCAAGGTCTTGGGCTGCTGCGCGGCATCGAACAGCTCCTGGCTGAAGCGCGGCGGCACGAAGCGATCATCCATACCGTGCACCAGCAGCACGGGCAAGCCGACATCCTTGATCTTGTCCAGCGAATCGAACTTCTGCGACATCAACCAGCGCACGGGCAGTGATGTATTGGCAACAGCCGCTGCAGCATCGCCCAGCGATGTGAAGGTCGACTCCAGGATCAGGCCACGCGCTGGTGCTGCACTTTCTTCCTCCCGCGCCTGCCTGGCCAGCTCGGTGGCCAGCTCGACAGCCACGGCGCCACCGAGCGAATGGCCGAAGATCAGGCGCTTGCCGGCATCAGGCTGCAACTGCACGAAGCGTTCCCAGGCGATACGCGCATCCTCGTATACCGTGGCTTCGGACGGCAGGTCGCCGCGGCTCTGGCCGAAGCCGCGGTAGTCCACGGCCAGCACCGAGTAACCCATGGCATGTAGCTGCTCGATGCGGAAAAGCTGGCCGGTCAGGTTCCAACGCACGCCGTGCAAGTAGAGGATAGCCGGCGCACCGGCGCGTTTGGCGGGCCACCACCAGGCATGCAGGCTCTGGTTATCGGTGAAGCTGCGCGGGCGCAGGTCCAGTTCCTGCACGTCGTTGGGCAGGCCGTGGAACCAGCTGGCCTGGCCGGGCTCAATACGGAACAGCAGTTCGCGTTCCTTGTGCTGCAGCATCGCGCAGCCAGCGGGCAGGCCGATGACCATCAGGCTGACGCACGACCAGGCGAGCCAGCGGCGGCGCAGGTGAGTGAGGAGGCGGGCAGGCATGCTGGGTTTTTATCAGATGCGTAGGGCTTGATGTCGGAAAAGTTACCGAATGGTGAGCTTGCTTGGTTGCAAGCTGTTTCTGGACACTAACGGGCGCTACGCAACTGCTCCAGCAACGACTGGCACTCCTGCAGCAACCATTCGCCCAAGCGCGGGCAACTCAGCGTTTCCAGCTCGCGCCATTGCCCCGCGCCAGTTCCGCGCGCGTAACCAGGGCTGGGCAGGGCGGCAGGAAGTGGCGGTTCACTGACGCTGCAGATTGCGCTGTTGTTTGTAGGAGCGGTGTTCGATTATCGCGCAATAGTGGTCGACCCACTGTCCGCTATTCGCCCATCCAATCCGAACATCTCATTGCCCAACCCCCGCCTTTTTGCTTAGTGTGTCACCTATGCGCCAGTGGTCAGCTGCCCCCAAACCCTGACCCCAGCCCGATAGAATATCCGTGAACGACCGCAACCACGAGCCCAAGGCCAGTAGGAAGCGGCGCCCAGAACAATAACGATGCCGAGTGCCTAGCCTATGGAAAGCCGCCTGCTGAGCGAGCGCAGTAGCGTGTTCCATCACGCCGACCCCTATGCGGTGTCCGACTACGTCAACCAGCACGTCGGCCAGCACTGCATCGGCCTGTCGCGTACCACCCACCCCCAGGCCAGCCTGAGCCATCGCAAGTTCGCCGAACTCGACCTGTGCCGCATCAGCTACGGCGGCAGCGTGCGGGTGACCTCGCCGGCACTGGAATCCATCTATCACCTGCAGGTCCTGCTCAACGGCAACTGCCTGTGGCGCGGGCACCAGCGCGAGCACCACTTGGTGCCGGGCGAGCTGCTGCTGATCAACCCGGACGACCCAGTCGACCTGACTTATTCCGAAGACTGCGAGAAATTCATCCTCAAGGTGCCGACACGGCTGCTCGACACCATCTGCGACGAGCAACGCTGGCAGCGGCCAGATGGCGGCGTGCGCTTCCTGCGCAATCACTACCGGCTGGAAGAGCTGGATGGCTTCGTCAACCTGCTGGCCATGGTATGCCACGAAGCCGAGGTCATTGACTCGTTACCGCGGGTGCAGGGGCACTACAGCCAGATCGTCGCCAGCAAGCTGATGACGCTGATGAGCACCAATATCCGTCGGGAAAGCCTGGGTACGCCGGGTGCGAACCTGGAGCGGATCCTTGATTACATCGAGCGCAACCTCAAGCTGGAGCTGCCAGCCGAAGCGCTGGCAGAGCAGGCCTGCATGAGCGTGCGCTCGTTGTATGCGCTGTTCGATCGCCAGCTGGGCACCACGCCCAAGCAGTATGTGCGCCAGCGCAAGCTTGAGCGGGTGCATGCGTGCCTGAGCGATGGCAGCTGCGCGGTACGCAGCGTCACCGAACTGGCCATGGATTATGGCTTTCTGCACCTCGGGCGGTTCTCCGAGGTGTATCGCCAGCGTTTTGGCCAGCTGCCCTCGGAAACCTTCAGGCAGCGCCAGTGAGAGGGCTTACAAGGGGTAGTGCTTGAGTTCGCGTGCGATCAGCATGCGCTGGATCTCGCTCGACCCCTCGTAGATCTGGGTAATGCGCGCATCGCGGTAGTAACGCTCGACCGGGTAGTCCTCGAGATAGCCATACCCGCCATGCACCTGGATCGCCATCGAGCACACCCGCTCGGCCATTTCCGAGGCGAACAGCTTGGCCTGCGAAGCCTCCGACAGGCACGGCTTGCCTGCCGTGCGCAGCCGCGCGGCATGCAGGATCAGCAACCGCGCAGCATTCACCTGCACCTGCATGTCGGCCAGCAGGTTGGCGATACTCTGGTGCTCATTGATCGGCTTGCCGAACTGGATGCGGTCGCGCGAGTACACCAGCGCCGCCTCGAACGCCGCACGGGCGATGCCCAGGGCTTGGGCGGCGATGCCGATGCGCCCGCCTTCGAGGTTGGACAGGGCGATGGCCAGGCCCTTGCCGCGCTCACCGAGGATATTCGCCGCCGGGATGCGGCAGTTGTCGAAGGTCACCGCGCAGGTGTCGGAGGCGCGGATGCCCATCTTATGCTCGCTGCGGTCAACCTTGAAGCCCGGGTTGTCGGTCGGCACCAGGAAGGCCGACAGGCCTTTCTTGCCCAGCTCCGGGTCGGTGACGGCGAAGACGATGGCCAGCCCGGCACGGCGGGCGTTGCTGACGAACTGTTTGGACCCGTTGATGACCCATTCGCCATTGACCAGCTCGGCGCGGGTACGCAGGTTGTGCGCTTCCGAGCCGGCCTGTGGTTCGGTCAGGCAGAAGCAGCCTATCACCTCGCCAGTGGCCAGGCGCGGCAGCCAGGCCTGCTGCTGTTCAGGGGTGCCATAGGCCAGCAGGGGGCCGCAGCCAACCGAGTTGTGGATGCTCATCATCGCGCCGGTGGCGCCGCAGCCGGCGGCGATTTCCTCGACGGCCAGGGCATAGGCCACGTAGTCGGTGTAGCTGCCGCCGAAGCCCTCGGGCACGACCATGCCGAGCAGGCCCAGCTCGCCCATCTTGCGCACCACGCCATCGTCTATCCAGCCGGCCTTTTCCCAGGCTTGGGCATGGGGGGCGATCTCGCCACGGGCGAAGTCCCGAGCCATGTCGCGGATCATGATCTGCTCTTCGCTCAGTTCCAGGTCTTGCATCTGCGTACTCCCGGGCTCACAGGCCTTCGAAGAATTGGTCGACCCGCTGGCGCGACAGCCCGGCCAGGGTCGGCGGGTTCCAGCGCGGCTGCTTGTCCTTGTCGATGATCAGGGCGCGCACGCCCTCGATGATGTCGCCGTACTGGAACCACTGGCGGTCGATGTGCAGCTCCATGGCGAAGCAGTCTTCCAGCGCCAGGTGGCGCCCGCGGCGCAGCATCTCCAGAGTAACCGCCATGGCCAGCGGCGAGCGGCTTTCCAGCTGTTCGGCAGTCGCCAACGCCCATGGGTGGCTGTCACCGATGCGCACCGCGCGCAGTTGCTCGATGATCGCCGCCAGGTCGGGCTGGGCGAAGAAGTGGTCGATGACCGGGCGCAGCTTTTCCAGCGGCGCATCGTCGAGCACCTGGCTGCCAAGCTTGGCCAGCAGGTTCTGCAGGTCCTTGAGCGGGTGGTCGCCGAAACGCAGCGTATCCAGGCCTTCATCCAGCGCGGCAAGCTTGTCGCTGGCCAGGTACCAGTCGGCCAGCCCGCAGTACAGGGCATCGGCGGCCTGGATCTGAGTGCCGCTGACGCCCAGGTAGGTGCCCAGTTCACCCGGGATGCGCGACAGGAAGTAGCTGCCACCCACATCCGGGAAGTAACCGATGCCAACCTCGGGCATGCCCAGGCGGCTGCGTTCGGTGACGATGCGCAGGTCGCAGCCTTGGGCCAGGCCCATGCCGCCACCGAGGGTGAAACCGTCCATCAGTACCAGCACCGGCTTGCGGTATCGGTGTATGGCCAGGTCCAGGGCGTACTCCTCGACGAAAAAGTCTTCGTGCAGGGTGTCGCCAGCCTTGTAGCTATCGTGCAGCGAGCGGATATCGCCGCCGGCACAGAAGCCCTTGGGGCCTTCGCCACGCAGTACCACGGCTTGCACCTGTGGGTCTTCGGCCCATTGGTCGAAGTGCTGGCGCAGGCTGCGCACCATGTCCAGGGTCAGGGCATTGAGGCCGGCAGGGCGGTTGAGGGTGAGGTGGCCAATCTGGTTGCGGACTTCGGCCAGTACATGAGCCGTTGCCGAGGTATGAGCGTGCGCGGTCATCGCGTTCTCCCTGCTTTGTTATTGATTTTCCAAGTGAAGTCTGGAGTGCGCTGGAGGATCGCTGGATCCTGGCATGCGAATTTGTCTTACGCAATGGACAAATCTGCAGGGGGATCGTGCGTTTTTGCCTTTGGGCATTCAGCGCCTGGGAGATCGAGCGCCGCCCCGCGCGGCGCTCGCTCCCACAACCGCTGCAAAACCGTCGCCATACACCTTCAACCCCATTCATTACCCTGACCGTAACGATCAACCTTCCAGCTTGATTGATCCGCCAATCCCGCTCGCCCTACTGTGCCCCCACGACAGCGAACCCGTGGAGTCACCCAATGACCATAACGAAGAATCCACCGCCGCAATGGTCCAGGCGACGCGCCGAGAAGCAGCGCCGCCTGGACCGCGTCCGTCACCTGGCCGACGGTGTGGTGCTGCCCACCGAGCGGATCGTCGAAGCCCTCGAACTGCTGATCGCTCCCGGCGACCGCGTGGTGCTCGAAGGCAACAACCAGAAGCAGGCTGACTTCCTCTCGCGTTCGCTGGCCAAGGCCGACCCCGAGCGCCTGCACGACCTGCACATGATCATGCCCAGCGTCAGCCGCGCCGAACACCTGGACCTGTTCGAGCGCGGCATCGCCCGCAAGCTCGACTTCTCCTTCGCCGGCCCGCAGAGCCTGCGTATCGGCCAGCTGCTGGAAGACGGCCTGCTCGAAGTCGGCGCCATCCACACCTATATCGAGTTGTACTCGCGGCTGCTGGTCGACCTGATCCCCAATGTCACTTTGGTCGCCGGCTTCATGGCTGACCGCGACGGCAACCTGTACACCGGCCCCAGCACCGAAGACACCCCGGCGCTGGTCGAGCCTGCCGCTTTCAGCGACGGCCTAGTGATCGCCCAGGTCAACCAGCTGGTGGACCGCGTCGACGACCTGCCGCGCGTGGACATTCCAGCGTCCTGGGTCGACTTCGTGGTAGTCGCCGACCAGCCGTTTTACATCGAGCCGCTGTTCACCCGCGACCCACGCCATATCAAGCCGGTGCACGTGCTGATGGCGATGATGGCGATCCGTGGCATCTACGAGAAACACCAGGTGCAGTCGTTGAACCACGGCATCGGTTTCAACACCGCCGCCATCGAGCTGATCCTGCCGACCTACGGTGAATCGCTGGGGCTCAAAGGCAAGATCTGCCGCAACTGGACACTCAACCCGCACCCGACCCTGATCCCGGCTATCGAAACCGGTTGGGTCGAGAGCGTGCACTGCTTCGGTACCGAACTGGGCATGGAGGACTACATCGCCCAGCGCCCAGACGTCTTCTTCACCGGCCGCGATGGCTCGCTGCGTTCCAACCGCATGATGTGCCAGCTGGCCGGGCAGTACGCAGTCGACCTGTTCATCGGCGCCACCTTGCAGGTCGATGGCGATGGCCATTCCTCGACCGTCACCCGTGGCCGCCTGGCGGGTTTCGGCGGGGCGCCGAACATGGGCCACGACCCCCGCGGCCGGCGCCACGCCAGCCCGGCCTGGCTCGACATGACCGTGCCCGAGACGATGCTTGAGCGTGGCCGCAAGCTGGTGGTGCAGATGGTCGAGACCTATCAGGAAGGCGGCAAACCCACTTTCGTCGAAACCCTCGATGCCGTGGAGGTGGCGAAGAAAGCCGGCATGCCGCTGGCACCGGTGATGATCTACGGCGACGACGTCACCCACCTGCTCACCGAAGAAGGTATTGCCTACCTGTACAAGGCGCGCAGCCTGGAAGAGCGCCAGCAGATGATTGCCGCCGTGGCCGGGGTCACTGCGATCGGCCTGCGCCATGACCCCAAGGACACCCTGCGCCTGCGCCAGCAAGGCCTGATCGCCTTGCCCGAGGACCTCGGCATCCGCCGCACCGACGCCAGCCGCGAGCTGCTCGCCGCGCGCAGCATTGCCGACCTGGTGGAATGGTCCGGTGGCCTCTACAACCCGCCTGCACGGTTCAGGAGCTGGTAAATGACGGCATACGCGATCCCTGTAGAAGCGGCTTCAGCCGCGAAGAGGCCAGCCCAGCAAACCGAACTCTCCCTGTCTGAGCGCTTGGCCGATCTGGCCATCGAGGCCCTGATCGACGAAGCCGACCTGTCCCCCAAACCCGGCCTGGTCGACCGCCGCAGCAGTGGCGCCCACAACGACATGACCCTGGCCCTGATGCACGCCTCGGCGTTGACCTTGTGGCCTTGCCTGCGGCAGATGGCCGAAGCCGCGCAGGCCCATGGTGATATCGGCCCACCACTGCGCGCCGAGCTCGGCCGCATCGGCCGCGAAGGCGAGCAATCCATGCTCGCCACCACGGGCGGCATCAACACGCACCGCGGCGCGATTTGGGCCCTTGGCCTGCTGGTGGCCGCACAAGCGCTCGATGCTAAAGCCGATCCCCAGGCAGTTGCCGCTCGTGCCGGCCGCATCGCCCTGATCGACGATCCGGCAGCCCCCGCTCAGGAAAGCCACGGCACCCACGTCCGTCACCGCTACGGCGCAAGCGGCGCCCGCGAGCAGGCCCAGCAAGGTTTTCCCGCCGTGCTCGAACACGGCCTGCCACAACTGCGCCGCAGCCGCGCCGGCGGTGCCAGCGAAAGCCACGCCCGGCTGGATGCCTTGCTGGCGATCATGGCCGCGCTCAGCGACACCTGTGTGCTTTGGCGCGCCGGCCCGCAAGGCCTGCAAACCCTGCAGGCAGGCGCTCGCGCGGTGCTGCAAGCGGGTGGCTGCGCCAGCCTCGCTGGCCGCCGTCAGCTGCGCCTGCTGGACACACAACTGCTGCAACTGAATGCCTCACCGGGCGGCGCCGCCGATCTGTTGGCCGCCTGCCTGTTCCTCGACAAAGCCGGGAGCCTGTGAAATGGAAACCCTGAACTTTCAATTCCCCGCCGCCGAGCCTGGCCGTGGCCGCACTTTGGTCGGCTGCGTCAGCTCCGGCGACCTGGAAGTGCTGATCGAGCCCGGCAACGCCGGTCGCCTGGAGATCCAGGTGGTCACTTCGGTCAATGGCAGCAGCGCACGCTGGCAGCAGCTGTTCCAGCGCCTGTTCGATGGCCGCACGCTGCCGGCGGTGAAGATCGACATCCACGACTTCGGCGCCACCCCTGGCGTGGTGCGCCTGCGCCTGGAGCAGGGTTTCGAGGAGATTGCCCATGACTGACACCGCCCGCCTGCTGCAAAGCCGCAGCTTCGTCGAACTCGGCGCCCGCCAGCGCGCCCGTGCCTTGCTCGATGCTGGCAGCTTCCGTGAACTGCTCGGCCCGTTCGACCGGTTGATGTCACCGTGGCTGCCACGCCAGGGCATCGTGCCCCAGGCCGACGACGGCGTGGTCATTGCCAAGGGCCTGCTCAATGGCCGCAATGCGGTAATCGCCGCCATCGAAGGCGCGTTTCAGGGCGGCAGCATGGGCGAGGTGGGCGGTGCCAAGATCGCCGGCGCTTTGGAGTTGGCCATCGAAGACAACCGCAACGGCATTCCCACCTGTGCCGTGCTGCTGCTGGAGACCGGTGGCGTGCGCTTGCAAGAGGCCAACCTTGGGCTGGCGGCGATTGCCGAGATCCAGGCAGCAATTGTCGAATTGCGCGCCCATCAACCGGTGATAGGCCTGGTCGCAGGCTCGGTCGGCTGCTTCGGTGGCATGTCCATCGCGGCCGGGCTGTGCAGCCACCTGTTGGTCACCCGCGAAGCACGTGTGGGCCTCAATGGCCCGCAAGTGATCGAGCAGGAGGCCGGTATGGCCGAGTACGACGCCAAGGACCGCCCGTTCATCTGGAGCCTGACAGGGGGCGAACAACGCCACGCCAGCGGTCTGGTGGACGCTTATGTGGCAGATGACGTCGACAGTATCCGCCAGCACTTGCTGCAACTGCTGGACACGCCATCGGCCAACCGTGCCGGCCGCCACGCCTGGTACCTGGAACGCCTGGCCAGCCTGGGCGCCGATTGCCCGCAACTGGACGCCGCTGCGGTGCGCGCCCTCTACCAAGGAGATGCCCCATGAACCGTGCCCTCAACTGGCTGCCGGGCCTGGCCGGTGGTGAAGCGCTGTCGGGTTATCCCGCTTCACTGCGGGTGATCGATGGCGAACTGGACAACCGCCTGGCGCGCTTCATTGCTGTGGTACCGGATGCGCACAACCCGTTCCCCCGGGCGCGAGAGGGCGAAGTGGGCCTGATGGAAGGCTGGGGCCTGGCCAAGGCCGTGAGCGATGCGGTCGAGCTGGACCGCGAGGGCGAGAAGCGCGCCATCGTTGCGATCATCGATGTGCCGAGCCAGGCCTATGGCCGCCGTGAAGAAGCCCTGGGTATCCACCAGGCGTTGGCCGCCGCCGTGCAGGCCTACGCCCAGGCGCGCCTGGCGGGGCACCCGGTGATTGGCCTGCTGGTCGGCAAGGCCATGTCCGGTGCCTTCCTGGCCCATGGCTATCAGGCGCAACGGCTGATAGCCCTGGATGACAGTGGGGTGATGGTGCATGCCATGGGCAAGGCGGCCGCAGCGCGGATCACCTTGCGCAGTGTCGAACAACTGGAGGCGTTGGCCGCGGAGGTGCCGCCGATGGCCTATGATCTTGCCAGCTACGCCTCTTTGGGCCTGCTCTGGCGGCGCCTGCAGGTCGAGAGGGCCGATGCACCGAGTGCTGCTGACATTGCCCAGGTACGTGCCTGCCTGGCCGAGGCTGTGCGTGATATCGGCCATTCGACTGACCTCAAGTCACGCCTGAACGGTGAACACCGCAGCGCCTCCCGCGACGTGCGCGCCCGCCTGCGCAGCCAGTGGCAGGAGGCCTGAGATGAACCTGCCGCAGCCACATGACCTGCTCTGGGGCATGCCCCCGGCCGACCTGCCTGCCGATGCGCCTGCCTGGGCTGTTCGGGCACTGGCAGCCGGGCAGCCGGTGGTGGTGCGGCGTGCCGCCTGTGCCAGCGGCTGGGTGGCAGTGGGCGTGCGCGGGCAGGGGCGTGAGCAGCGCCTGGGCGTGCAGATGCGCGTGCGCGATATCCAGCGGCAGTTGACCCCCGAGTCGTTGCGCGGGGCGGGGCAGAGCCCCTGGCCAGCTTTGCGGGCGCTGGTCTCGGTGGCACCGGTGCTCGATGCCTGCGGGCTGGTTTGGGGGCCGACGGGAGGCGTCGGTTACCAGTTGGCCACCGGCTGTAATGTCGTGCATGACGCTAGTGACCTCGACCTGCTGGTGCGCGCGCCACAGCTCATGGACCGGGCGAAGGCGCGCGAGTTGCTGGATATTCTCGATTGCGGCCCGTGCCGTATCGATGTGCAACTGGAAACGCCAGCCGGTGCCGTGGCCCTGCGCGAGTGGGCTGGCCTGGCGCGCCGGGTGTTGCTGAAGTCAGCCCACGGCGCACGCCTTGTCGCCGACCCCTGGAATGCGCTGGAGTGTGCAGCGTGAGCAGCCTGTTCGCCTTCCCTGGCCAGGGCGCGCAACAGGCTGGCATGCTGCAGCGCCTGCCCGAGGGCGCCACGCTGTTACTGGAAGAGGCCAGTGAGGCGCTGGGCGAACAGGTCGCGGCGCTCGACAGCCATCAGGCGTTGCAGTCGACTCGTGCCGTGCAGCTCTGCCTGCTGCTGGCCGGGGTGGCCTGGGCGCGTTGGCTGCTGCAGCGCAGCCCGGCACCAGACTATGTGGCCGGCCTGTCCATCGGTGCTTATCCCGCCGCCGTGACGGCCGGGGCACTGGAGTTCGTCGATGCGGTGCGCCTGGTGGCCTTGCGTGGCGAGCTGATGCAGCGGGCCTACCCCCAGGGCTACGGCATGACCGCCCTCAGCGGCGTCGACTTGAGTAGTGTCGAACGCTTGCTGGAGGAAGTGGGTGGCGAGGTGTACCTGGCCAACCTCAACAGCGACAACCAGATCGTCATCGCCGGCAGCGACACAGCCATGGCTGAGGTCGCTGCCAAGGCGCGTTGCCGCGGCCAGGGTGTGGCCCGGCGCCTGGCGGTGAGCGTGCCGTCCCACTGCGCATTGCTCGACGGCCCGGCCGCCGAGCTGGCAACGGCCTTTGCCGACGTAGAGCTAAGGCGCACGCGCATCACCTACCTGAGCAGCAGCAGTGCGCGGCCGATCTTCGATCCTCAGCGCCTGCGCGATGACTTGGCCGGCAACATGGCCCGGCTGGTCGACTGGCGTGCTACGTTGCGCAACGCCTATGAACGCGGCGTGCGACTGCACCTGGAGATGCCGCCGGGCAGCGTGCTCAGCGGCCTGGCCCGCCCGGTGTTCGAACAGGGCAGGGTGGTTGCCCTCGAAGCCACTCGCTGGGACACCGTCGACGCGCTGTTGCGCCAGGAGGTGAATCAACACTGACAAACGCCGTGTTTTTCGAAGGACAACAACAAGCAACTTCGACCCAACGCGAGGACAACAATAATGATTATCTACGGTGTGGCCTTCCTGGCCTTGTGTACCCTTGTGGGCCTGTTTATCGGCGAGCTGCTGGGCAAGCTTCTGGGCGTGCCCGCCAACGTCGGCGGAGTGGGCATTGCCATGCTGCTGCTGATCTTCATCGGCAGTTACCTCAACAAGCGCGGCCTGATCACGGCCAAGTCCGAACAGGGCGTGGAGTTCTGGAGCGCCATCTATATCCCCATCGTGGTGGCCATGGCCGCTCAGCAGAACGTATTTGGCGCGCTGTCCGGCGGGCCTATGGCGATTCTTGCAGGTACCGTTGCGGTGGTGGCCAGTTTCGCCATGGTGCCGCTGCTGGACCGCCTGGGCCAAAAAAAGCCTGAGCCGGTTGCAGACAAACCTCTGACAACGCCACAGCGGTGATCGCCATGTACGAATCCATGATGAAGGTAATCGGTGGTTATGGGCTGGTGAGTGGCTTTGCCGTCATTGGTGTGACCATGTGGCTCTCTTACTGGCTGTCCGCCAGGCTTACCCGAGGCCGCCTGCACGGCTCGGCCATCGCGATCTTCCTGGGCCTGGTCCTGAGCTATTTCGGCGGGGTGCTCACAGGCGGGCAGAAAGGGCTGGTGGATATTCCGCTGCTGTCCGGTATCGGCCTGTTGGGTGGCGCGATGTTGCGTGATTTCGCGATTGTCGCCACGGCTTTCGGTGTAAACATCGATGAACTCAAGCGTGCCGGAGTATCGGGAGTCGTTTCGTTGTTCTTTGGCATTGGGGTGTCGTTTGTCGCGGGCGTCGGTGTGGCCATGGCATTCGGTTACACCGATGCGGTCAGCCTGACCACGATCGGTGCCGGTGCCGTGACCTACATCGTTGGCCCGGTGACCGGTGCTGCCATCGGGGCCAGCTCCGAAGTGATGGCGCTGTCGATTGCCGCCGGGCTGGTCAAAGCAATCCTGGTGATGGTGGTCACACCTTTCGTAGCGCCGATGATCGGCCTGAACAACCCCCGCACTGCCGTGATCTTTGGTGGTCTGATGGGCACCTCCAGTGGTGTGGCCGGTGGGCTGGCGGCCACCGACCCGAAGCTGGTGCCTTATGGCTGCCTGACGGCGGCGTTCTACACGGCCTTGGGCTGCCTGCTTGGGCCTTCGCTGCTGTTCTTCATCATGCGGGCGGTTGCGGCATGAGGCCTGCGCCGCTCAGGCTCAAGCCAGGGCGGCGCTGTACATTCGGCATTCGGCCAACAAGGCCAATAAGTTCGGCTCCCGTTCCCGGGCCTTCAGAAAGACCACACCGATATGCTGCTGCAGCCGGTAGCGCGGTTGCAGTGCAATCAACTTCACGCGGTTCTCGTATACCGCCGCGATCCGCCCCGGTAGCAGCGCGAACCCAACCCCCGAACTGACCATGCTCAGCAAGGTGAAGATGTCGTTCACCTGCATCGCCACCTTTGGCTCGAACCCGGCCTGCTGGAATACCCGTGCGCCATCGCGGTGGGTGGCGAAGCCTTGGGTCAAGGTGATGAAGGTGGAGTCGGCCAGGTCCGCCAGGTCCACTTCCTGCTGTTCGGCGAACGGTGAATCGGTCGGCACGGCGAGGAAAATGTCGTCGGAGAACAGCGGCAGCTGTTCGCAGGCCGGGTCCGCGACGCTTTCGTCCAGAGATACCAGAATGGCTTCCAGCTCGTGGTTTTTCAGGCGTTGCAGCAGGTCAACGTTGGAGCCCAGGGTCAGGTCGATATTCAGTTCGCTGCGCCGCAGCTTCAGGCCCATCACCAGCTTCGGCACGGTCTTTACCGTCAGCGAATACAGCGCGCCGAGGCGGAAACGCTCGGCATAGAACCCGGCGGCCTCGCGGGTCTGGCGCACCATCTGCTCGGCGTCCTGGATCAGTTGGCGGGCTTTCTTCTCCAGCACGTAGGCGCTTTCCAGCGGGATCAGCTGGCGGCCTTCGTGCTTGAACAGCGGGCAGCGCAGGGCGCTTTCCAGGGAGTGGATGGCGCGGTGCACGCTCACTGCGCTGGTAGACAGATCGGCAGCGGCGCGGCCGAGGTTACCGCTGCGCATGAAGGCGAGGAAGGTCTCGAGCTTTTTCAGGGTCAGTTCTTCGTCGATCAGCATGCACAGGGGCCCGTAGGAAGGGAGCCGCTGATCATGCCACAGCTGCAAGCGTCATGGCGGCGTCAGGTTGCTCGGCAGCAAGCGCGCCCGGCGCAGTTGCGCAAGGTTGCGCGAGCCGGTGCAGAAGCAGGCGATACGCAACTGGCGCAGAAGAATCTCGAAATGTTCCACCACTGCCTGAGTAGAGATCATCGCCGCACTCAGTACATGGGCTGCCTGGCCAACCAGGTCGGCACCAATGCGAATGGCCTTGGCGGCATCGACGCCGTTGGCCACGCCGCCGGAGGCGATCAGGCCGATTTCCGGCACGGCGCGGCGTACCGCCAGCAGGCAGTGCGCGGTCGGGTTGCCCCAGTCGGCAAACGCTATGGCGACCTCGCGCTCGGCGGCGGTGCTGGCGCGCTCGGCTTCCACGGCTGCCCAACTGGTGCCGCCGGCACCGGCTACATCGACCATGGCTACACCTGCGTCGCAGAGCATGCGCGCCACGCGGGGTGAAATGCCCGCGCCGACTTCCTTGGCGATCACCGGCGTCGGCAGTTGGGAGGTCAGGGTTTCGATGCGTTTGAGTACGCCGCGCCAGTCACGGTCGCCTTCAGGCTGTACGGCTTCCTGCAGGGGGTTCAGGTGGATGATCAGGGCATTGGCTTGCAGGGCGTCGATTGCGCGGCGCGCCAGGTCCAGGCCGTCGGCTTCTCGCAGCTGGGCGGCGCCGAGGTTGGCCAGTAGCGGCACATCCGGTGCCAGGCGTCGGAGTTCGTCGGTCAGGCCCTGGTCCTGGTCGCTACGCAGGCTTACCCGTTGTGAGCCCACACCCATGGCGATGCCCAGTGCCTGGGCGGCTTCGGCGAGGTGCTGGTTGATGAAGCGTGCGCGTTCGGCACCACCGGTCATGGAGCTGATCAGCAGCGGGGCACGCAGGGCACAGCCGAACAGCTCGGTGCTCAGGTCAATGTCGTCCAGGGCCATCTCGGGTAATGCGCAGTGCTCGAAGCGCAGCGCCGACCAGCCGGGGTCCACGCCGTGCGCGGTGGTACTGGCGGTCAGCACGATATCCAGGTGATCGTCCTTGCGTTGGCTTAGCGGGATTTTCTTCATGCCGGCTCCGTTTCGATGGGGGCAGCAGGGATACAACATATAGATAAGTTGAAAATTGGCACAGCATCAGGCATTGGCGTGTGCCACCGGTTCCTTTCAATGGATGCTTGGTTTGTGATTGTGTGAGGGCTGGCAGGTGTTCGCCGGTAGTTTTGCAGCGCCTGTCAGATCGCGCGCCGCCCGTGCGGCGCATCGCGAGCTTTGCTCGCTCCTACGTTTGTTTCGGGACAGTAATGCCTGTGACAGGCGCGCGCGACCGCCTTGTTGGTACGACGCGATATCGCGTCATGCGCCAAGGCGTTCGCGCGCAAATCCCACAGGAATAACTGGCCCGAAACAAACGTAGGAGCGAGCAAAGCTCGCGATGCGCCGCGCGGGCGGCGCTCGATCTGTCAGCGCTGCAAGGTTTTCGGCGGACACCAGTTGACCCCCCGCCACCCCCCGCGTAGCCTTGCGACTTCGAGGTTCTTCGGCCCTGCCGAAGCTAAGACGGGAACGCGGTACAAGCCGCGGCTGCCCCCGCAACTGTGCGCACCGACAACGGATCGACACAGCCACTGCGCCGCGCGCGGGAAGGCGTCGTCCCGCCAGCTTCTTGCTGCGAAGAGCTGGAACGGTGCAAGCCAGGAGACCTGCCTCGAGACGAATTCGACTTTAAACCGGGCGGGGTGATCCGGTGGCGAACAAGCCCGGCCTGGCCCGCGGCTTTCGTCCCGTGTGCCCGCGCCAACCTGCCAAGGGCAACGCGACATGAAAACACTGGCCAAGCTCCCCGTCACCATCGTTACCGGCTTCCTCGGTTCGGGCAAGACCACCTTGCTCCGCCACATGCTCGACAACGCCCAGGGCCGCCGCATCGCGGTCATCGTCAACGAATTCGGCGAGCTTGGCATCGACGGCGAAATCCTCAAGCAATGCAGCATCGGCTGCACCGAGGAAGAAGCCAGCGGCCGCGTCTATGAACTGGCCAACGGCTGCCTGTGCTGCACTGTGCAGGAAGAGTTCTTCCCGGTGATGCGCGAGCTGGTCGCACGCCGCGGCGACCTCGATCACATCCTCATCGAAACCAGCGGCCTGGCATTGCCCAAGCCCCTGGTGCAAGCCTTCCAGTGGCCGGAAATCCGCAACGCCTGCACCGTCGACGCGGTGATCACCGTGGTCGACAGCCCGGCCGTGGCCGCGGGTACCTTTGCCGCCTACCCGGACCAGGTCGACGCACAACGCAAGCTCGACCCCAACCTGGACCACGAATCGCCGCTGCACGAACTGTTCGCCGACCAGCTGGCCAGCGCCGACCTGGTGGTGCTGAACAAGGCCGACCTGATCGACGCCGAAGGCCTGGCCAAGGTCCGTGCCGAAGTGGCCGAGGAGCTGCCACCGGCGGTCAAGGTGATCGAGGCCAGCAGCGGCCGGCTGCCGCTGGAAGTACTGCTGGGCGTGGGCGCGCAGGCCGAGGCGCACATCGATGGCCGTCGTACCCACCACGATTCCCACCATGACGGCGATGACCACGACGATCACGACCACGACGCCTTCGACTCGATCTCCATCGACCTGCCCGAAGCCGACGAAAGCCTGCTGCTCGATGCCCTGACCCAGCTGGTGGTGGAGTTCGGCATCCTGCGCGCCAAAGGTTTCGCGGCCATCCCCGGCAAGCCGATGCGCCTGCTGGTGCAGGGCGTGGGTACCCGTTTCGACAAGCACTTCGACCGCGCCTGGCGCGCCGACGAGCCACGCATCACCCGTCTGGTGCTGATTGGCCAGGACCTCGATGCCGTGCACTTGGAAGCGCGCCTGCGCCAGGCCTTGGGCGCCTGACCCATGCACCTGCTGCGGACCCAGCCCGGCGGCTTCGTGCCGGACGATAGCATCGCCGACCTCGGCCAGACACCCGCCGATCTGGTGATCCTCTGCAGCGGCGATTCGCACCTGGCATTGCTCGCCGAAACCGCCGAGCAACTGCCGGACGATTTCCCCAGCCTGCGCCTGGCCAACCCGATGCAGGTACAGAACCATGCCTCGGTCGATTTGTATGTCGATGAGGTCCTGCGCCATGCCAAGGTGATCCTGGTGTCGCTGCACGGCGGTGTCGGTTACTGGCGCTATGGCGTCGAACAATTGGTCGAGCTGGCGGCACGGGGCGTGCAGTTGATTCTGGTGCCCGGCGATGACCGCCCGGACCCGGAGCTGACCGGCCTCGGAACAGTCACCGGCGAGCCGGCCGAGCGCCTCTGGCACTACCTGCGCCAAGGCGGCAAGAGCAACGCCGTCAACCTGTTCAAGTGCCTGGCCAACCAGTGGCTGGGGCGCGATTACCGTTGGGACGAACCGCAGCCTTTGCCGCGGACTTCTGTGTATCACCCGCGCAAACCTGGTGCGCTGCCAGAGGACTGGTACCGCCAGTGGAACCCCGAACACCCGGTGGCGCCATTGCTGTTCTATCGTTCACACCTGCAGGCCGCCAACACCGCGTTCATCGACGTGTTCTGCGAGCGCTTGCAGGCCGCCGGCCTCAACCCGCTGCCCATCGCAGTGGCCAGCCTCAAGGAAAGCGCCTGCCTGGAACAGGTTGAGGCCTGGCTGGACGAAGTGGGCGCGCAGGTGTTGATCAACACCACAGGGTTTGCCCTGTCCAGCCCGGAACGCCCCAACCTGCGCCCGTTTCGCCGTGACATCCCGGTGTTGCAGGCCATCTGCGCGCAAGACAACCAACCCGGCTGGGAGGCTAGCGAGCAGGGCCTCGGTGCTCGTGACCTAGCCATGCACATTGCCTTGCCGGAGCTGGACGGGCGCATCATCACCCGCCCGGTGAGTTTCAAGGACATGGCCTGGCGCAGCGAGCGCAGCCAGTCCGACGTAGTCTGCTACCGCGCGCACCCCGAGCGCATGGACTTCGTCGCCGAGCTGGCACGGCGCTGGGTCGTACTGGCGCGCCTGCCCAATGGGCAAAAGCGCGTGGCCCTGGTGTTGGCCAACTACCCGACCCGCGATGGCCGCATTGGCAATGGCGTTGGCCTGGATACCCCGGCCGCTGCCCTGAACATCCTCAAGGCGCTGCAGGCCGAGGGCTATCCGCTCGCAGAGCTGCCAGGCAGCGGCACGCAACTGATTCATCAGTTGCTCGGCGGCGTCACCAACGACCTCGAACACCTCGATCAGCGCCCCTGCGCCCAGAGCCTGAGCCTTGCGGACTACCAGGCGGCGTTCGAACGCCTGCCCGAGGCCAACCGCCAAGCCGTGCTGGAACGGTGGGGGCCGCCAGAGCAGGATCCGATGTACCGCGCAGGCCGCCTGATGGTGGCTGGTTTGCGTTATGGCCTGACCTTCGTCGGCATTCAGCCGGCGCGCGGCTACCAGGTCGACCCCAGCGCGGTGTACCACGACCCGGATCTGGTGCCACCTCATGGTTACCTGGCGTTTCATTTCTGGCTGCGCCATGCCTTTGCCGCCGATGCAGTCATCCACGTCGGCAAGCACGGTAACCTGGAATGGCTGCCCGGCAAGGGTGTCGGCCTGTCCGCACAATGCTGGCCGGACGCGCTGCTCGGCCCGCTGCCGAACATCTACCCGTTCATCGTCAACGACCCGGGCGAAGGTGCCCAAGCCAAGCGCCGGACCCAGGCGGTGATCATCGATCACCTGATGCCGCCCTTGACCCGCGCCGAAACCTACGGCCCCTTGCGCCACTTGGAGCAGCTGGCAGACGAGTTCTACGAAGCCCAGCTGCTCGACCCGCGGCGCGCGCGTGAGCTGCAGCGCGACATTCTGGAGCTGGTCAAGGCCAACCATATCGACCGTGAGTTGCAGCTGGAAGGCCAGCTGGACGATGCCGCCGTGTGGTTGCCGCGCCTGGACACCTACCTGTGCGACCTGAAAGAGTCGCAGATTCGCGACGGCCTGCATGTATTCGGCCAGTCGCCGCAGGCCCGTCTGCGCATCGATACCTTGCTGGCGTTGCTGCGGGTGGAGCGTGGCGATGGACGCGGTGGCAATGCCAGCTTGTTGCGGGGGCTGGCCAAGGCATTGGCGCTGGGCTTCGACCCCCTCGATTGCGACCTCGGCGAGGCCTGGTCAGGGCCACGTCCGGCGCTGCTGCAGGACGTCAGCGACGGCGCGTGGCGCACTTGTGGCGATACCCGCGAGCGCCTTGAGCTGCTCGCGTTGCGCACCATCGAGCAGGCACTGGAGGGGCAGGCGCAACTGCCCGAGCAGCCCGACTGGCAACCGGTGCACGAGGTGATAAAAGCCCTGCGCGAGCAGGTCGCACCGGACCTGGATGCCTGCGGCGCGGCAGAAATCAATGGGTTGCTTGCCGCGCTGGCCGGGCGTTTCGTACCGGCAGGCCCCAGCGGCGCACCCAGCCGCGGCCGCCTGGACGTATTGCCCACCGGTCGCAACTTCTACACCGTGGATGTGCGCAACCTGCCGACCACCACGGCCTGGCGTCTGGGGTTCGCCTCGGCCAACCTGATCCTCGAACGGCACCTGCAGGACCATGGTGACCACCTGCGCCAGCTGGGCCTGTCGGTGTGGGGCACGGCAACCATGCGCACCGGTGGCGACGACATCGCCCAGGCCATGGCGCTGATGGGCGTGCGCCCGGTGTGGGCCACCGGCAGCCAGCGGGTCGACGACTTCGAGATCCTCCCCCTGAGCCTGCTCGACCGCCCACGGGTGGACGTCATGCTGCGGGTTTCGGGCTTCTTCCGCGATGCCTTCGGCAACCTGATCCGCCTGTTCGATGCGGCGGTGCAGGCCGTGGCAGCGCTGGACGAGCCGGACGACCTCAACCCCCTGGCCGCGCGGGTGCGCAACGAGCGCGCCAGCCTGCAGGCGCAGGGCGTGAACGCCGAACAGGCGGCGCGCCAGGCGGGTTGGCGGGTATTTGGGGCCAAACCGGGCGCCTACGGTGCCGGCGTGCAGAACGCCATCGATGGCCGCTTGTGGCACAGCCGTGACGACCTCGCCGAGGTTTACCTCAACCATGGCGGCTACGCCTACGGTGCCAGCGATGAAGGCACCCCGGCGCGCGCCCAGTTCGCCCAGCGCCTGGGCCAGGTGCAGGCGGTGCTGCAGAACCAGGACAACCACGAGCACGACCTGCTCGATTCCAACGATTACTATCAGTTCCAGGGTGGCATGCTGGCGGCGTCGGAGACCTTGTCTGGCGGGGCAGTGGCCAGTTACCACGGCGACCACAGCCAGGTCGACCGGCCGCGGATCCGTACCTTGAAGGAAGAGCTCAACCGCGTGATCCGTGCCCGTGCCCTGAACCCGAAATGGATCGACGGGGCGAAACGCCATGGCTACAAGGGAGCGTTCGAGCTGGCCGCGACCGTCGACAACCTGTTCGCCTTCGACGCCACCACGCACCTGATCGACGACCATCACTACCAGTCGCTGGCCGATGCCTATGTGCTCGACCCGGCGACTCGCGACTTCATGCGCGAGCACAACCCCGAGGCCCTGCGCGACCTCACCGAACGCTTGTTGGAAGCCCAGCAGCGCGGGCTCTGGGAAGCCCCAGGTGAGTACCGCGAGGCGCTTGAGGCGCAGTTGCTCGACGGCGAGGAACAGGCTTGAAATGAGTGAACCCGTACAATTCCCACTGGCAGCCGTGGTCGGTGCCGAGGACCTCAAACTGGCCCTGTGCCTGACCGCAATCGACCCTAAGATCGGTGGCGTGCTTATCGAAGGCCCGCGCGGTATGGCCAAGAGCACCCTGGCTCGTGGCCTGGCCGACCTGCTGGGCGAGGGCCCGTTCGTCACCTTGCCGCTGGGAGCAAGTGAGGAGCGCCTGATCGGCACGCTGGACCTGGATGCCGCGCTCGGCCAAGGCAAGGCGCAGTTTTCCCCTGGCGTGCTTGCCCACGCCGATGGCGGCGTGCTGTATGTCGATGAAGTCAATCTGCTGCCCGATACCTTGGTCGACCTGTTGCTGGATGTGGCCGCCAGTGGCACCAACCGCATCGAGCGTGACGGCATTTCCCATCGGCACAGTGCCCGTTTCGTCCTGATCGGCACCATGAACCCCGAGGAAGGCGAGCTGCGCCCGCAACTGCTCGACCGCTTCGGCCTGAATGTGGCGCTCGATGGCCTGCCAGCCCCGGAGGCGCGCCAGCAGATCATCCGCCGGCGGCTGGCCTTCGACAGCGATCCGCAGGCGTTCTGCGAGCAGTGGGCCGGTGCCCAGGCGCAACTGCGCGCGCGCTGCCAGGCGGCGCGCCAGGGGCTGGCGGCAATTGCCCTGGACGATCAGGCCCTGGCCTGGATCACCGAGCGCTGTTTCGCCGCCGGCGTCGATGGCCTGCGTGCCGACCTGGTCTGGCTGCGCGCGGCCCGGGCCCATTGTGCCTGGCGCGGTGGCCAGGCGATCGAGGAGGGGGATGTCGATGCCGTGGCTGAATTCGCCTTGCGCCATCGCCGGCGTACGGCGCCCGATGCGCCAGCCACCGCGCCACCCGGTGCAGCGGATGGCCGCGACCGGCAGGGCGAGGGCGGGCAGGGCGATTGGGGCGCCCTGCCTGCGCAGCCTGTCAGCAGCGGTGCGCGGCGAGAGGTGCCGAACTGGGCAAAAAAGCCCTGAGCATCCGCCAACCAGGTTTGAGGATGGCGGATGCCATGCCCCGTGCCGGAAAACTGGCGGGTGCCAGCCGTGGCCGCGCCTGCGCGGCATCCTCAGGCCGGGTGGCTTGGCTGCCGACCTTGCTGAAGGGGCGCCCGAAGCTGCGCCAGGATCTTTGCTGGCAGCAGCGCCAGGCCCAGGCCAATGAACTGTGGCTGGTGGTCGTGGACGCCTCGGCTTCTACGCGGCGTCATCAGGCCCTGGCGCAGTGCAAGGGCCTGCTGGCCGAATTGTTCGACCAGGCCTATCGGCAACGTGCCCGTCTTGCCCTGCTGACGGCCAGCGGCGGTGCACCACAATGGCAGCGCCATGGCCTCAAGGCGTCGGCAAGCCTGCAGCCTTGGTTGCAGGCCCTGGGGGCTGGCGGCGGCACGCCTTTGATCGCAGCACTGGAGCAGGCCCGGCGCTGGCTGCAGGCCCGGCAGAAAGCGCATCCCCACGAGTTGCAGCGCTGCCTGGTATTCACCGATGGTCGCCTGCAGCGCTGGCAGGCCGTGCAGCCGATGCCTTGCGCCACCGTAGTGGTGGACATGGAATTGGCGCCAGTTCGCCTGGGCCGGGCACAACAATTGGCCACGGAACTACAGGCCGATTATCAGCATCTTGAGCAGTTCAAGGTAATGGAGTGAGTTAGGCGAACGGGATAGGTGCGACACTATGCCGCAATAAGAAAGTTGCCTGGCAGGCCAATGAATAGTTGTTCAAGTGCGTGCTGGGCACGCACTTGCAGGGACGCAGCGATATTACTTCGGCATCGACCAAGGCTGCAGGTCATAACCTTTCTGGGACAGTTCGGCACGTACTTCCTCAATCAGGCTGGCCCATTGTGCAGGGTCCGAATAGATACGCGACGATACTTGTTTGCTGCCGATACGGGTGCTGGTCCGGTCAATCACCGCCAGGCTCAGCTCGCCGGTGCCGTTGGGCGCATCCCAGGCAACGCACTGGAAGGGTTCGAAGGCGTGGTCGGCAATCAGCAGTGCCTCGTTGACACGCAGCGGTGCATTCATGGTTCGGTCTCTCTATGGTCCCAAACATCGAAATTAGGTCCGCGTAACTGCTACGTCGCTTCAGGTGTTATCGCGATCCGCAGCGCGGGGTTACTCGTACTGATGCTCCAAGTTAGGGGTGGAGTCACACAGCGCGTGTAAATTTTTTGCGAGTTACAAATTTTTTTGTTTCCCAGCGCCGCTGTGACGCCAATAAATATGAAAAATTCCCCAACGGTTCTGGCCGTGCAGAATCCTGCAGACAGACGGTCGTGGGCGGCGTCAAGTTCGTTGCTACTGTTAATTCGGCGCCGCAACTTACTGTTTTCATGTAAAAAACCAACAATTGGCGCCAAGGAACGGTCATGCACGAGACTGCCGCCCTGCGTCGCTTGCTCATCGTCGACCCCTGCGACGATTGTCACCGTCTGTTACCAAGCCTGGAGAGTGCCGGCTGGGACGTTCACAGCTGTAGCCTCGACCTGGCGTTGGAGCATCGTTGCGATATTGGCCTGCTGCGCCTGCAGGCGTCGCACCTGCGCCATCCTGACGCGGTCAAGGACATGATCAAGCGCAGCAACACCGAGTGGATTGCCGTGCTCAACGCCGAGCAGTTGCGCATGCAGAACGTCGGTGATTTTGTCTGCGAGTGGTTCTTCGACTTCCACACCTTGCCGTTCGACTTTTCCCGCGTACTGGTGACACTGGGCCGGGCGTTCGGCATGGCCCGCTTACGCGGCAAGGGCACTGTGAGGGTGGATGGGCTGGAACACGAGCTGCTCGGAGACAGCCGGCCGATCCTGGAATTGCGCAAATTGCTCGGCAAGCTGGCGCCTACCGAGTCACCTGTGCTGATCCGCGGCGAGAGCGGTACCGGCAAGGAACTGGTAGCGCGCACATTGCACCGGCAATCACAGCGCAGCGAAATGCCGTTCATCGCCATCAACTGCGGTGCGATACCCGAGAACCTGATCCAGTCCGAGTTGTTCGGGCATGAGAAAGGGGCCTTTACCGGCGCCCATCAGCGCAAGGTGGGGCGGATCGAGGCAGCGCATGGCGGCACCTTGTTCCTCGACGAAATTGGCGACCTGCCGCTGGAGTTGCAGGCCAACTTGCTGCGTTTCCTGCAGGAAAAGCACATCGAGCGGGTAGGTGGCAGCCAGCCGATACCGGTCGATGTGCGGGTATTGGCGGCAACCCATGTGGACCTGGAAAAAGCCATCGAACACGGGCGCTTTCGTGAAGATCTCTACTACCGGCTCAATGTGCTGCAAGTGGTGACCGCGCCGCTGCGTGACCGGCATGGCGACCTGTCGATGCTGGCCAATCACTTTTCCCACTTCTACAGCCTGGAAACAGGCCGCAGGCCCCGCTCATTCAGCGATCATGCGCTGGCTGCGATGGGGCGCCACAACTGGCCGGGCAATGTACGTGAACTGGCCAACCGGGTAAGGCGCGGGCTGGTGCTGGCCGAAGGGCGTCAGATCGAGGCCCAGGACCTTGGCCTGCAGGGGCTGGAGCAGGAAGAGCAGCCTCTGGGCACTCTGGAAGACTACAAGCATCGGGCTGAGCGTCAGGCGCTGTGCGATGTGCTGGGCCGGCACAGCAACAACATGAGCATTGCCGCGAAGGTGCTTGGAGTATCACGGCCGACGTTCTACCGGCTACTGCACAAGCACCAGATCCGCTGATCAGCTGGATTGGGCGATATGCCCGTCAGACAAGTCTTCCAGCGGCTCTTCTTCGCCCGGTAGCGCGGTGATCACGCTGAAGTCACTGACCTCGACCTCGCCGCCGCCATAACCGAGCAAGTGAAAGGAAAACGCCTTGCGCATGGTCGGGTTATCGAAGCCGAATTCCATTTCCAGCGGTTTGTCGGCCGTCACCCGGATCTCCTCAGGCAACCCCAGCGGTACATCCTGCTCCAGCTCCTTGGCCTTGAGCTGGATATAGGCCGCGTGCTGCGGGTCCAGCGCACGGACCTTGACTCGCACCCGGGTGTGCGAACCCTCGGGCATTTCCAGGTACTGTGCGCCGATCAGGTTGTCTGCCCAGTCGTCGCGAATGCGTGCCTGCAACTGGATGGCGGACGGGCCGCCGAACTGGTAGCGCAGGTTAAGCGGCGTTTGCAGCAGGGACTGGTCGAGCACCCCGGCCAGCGCACCGATCTGTGGGCCGAGGGTAGCGTCGCCGGGGCCGAGATAGCGGGCCTTGTCGGCGATGAAACCCGGGCTGTCGTAGCGGCGGCAGCGCTGTTGGAAGTCGCACTCGGTGAAGACGCCCTTGCCATCGTGGTAGCGCAGCATGCCGTTGGTGTAGGAAATCATCTCCCGGCCGCTGTCGTAATCACGGTACAGCGAGCGCCCGCCAAGGGCGACCGGGATCGGCAGGGCAAAGTAGTCGAGCAGGGAGGTGGCCAAGTCGATGTGGCCGTAGGTCCCGTTCTTGATGCGCGGCAGTTCTGCCTGTTCGGGTGCCAGGGTCAGGTTGAAGCCCCAGGATGAGGCCAGGCGCACGCCATCGATACCGTGGGATTCGTCCGAGGTAATCACCACCAGGGTGTCCTTGAGCACACCCTGGCGGTCGAGGTTGTCGAGGAAGGCGCCGATCGCATCGTCGAGGTAGGCAACCGCTGCTTGTTTGGCAGTGTCGTAGCGCTGCAGGTATTGCTCGGGGGCGGAGTAGGGCTGGTGGGTGCCCACCGTCAGCAAGGTGAGCATCCATGGGCGGTCTTGCTGGCGCAACTGGCCGACATAATCCAGGGCGCCTTCGAAGAAGGCCCGATCATCCTTGCCCCACGGGAACTCCAGGTAATTCTTGTTGCTGAACCACTCCAGGCCGTGCACCGAGTCGAAGCCGATATGCGGCATGATCCGGTCCTTGGCCATGAAGCGCAGGCCGGCGCCTTGCAGGTAGTGCGTGGTGAAGCCGGCCTGGCGCAGCTGTGCCGGCAGGCAGGCCTGGTTGCGCTGTTGCTGGGTGAGCAGTTCGACACCCTTCGGCGTACCGTTGGCCAGCTTGTCGTAGTCGCCGCACAGCATCGCATACAGGCCGCGGATGGTCTGGTGCGTGTGCAATACGTAGTCCGGGGTGTTCATGCCGCGTTCTGCCCAGTGGCTGAGCTTGGGCATCAGGTCTTCGTCGAAACGGCTGTGCAGGGCCTGGCGGTTGGGGCGCACATAGGCGCCGGGGATGCCTTCGAGGGTGATCACCAGCAGGTTGCGGGCACGACCTGGAGCGGCCAGCAGCTTCTGCCCGCTCAGGTCATGCTGGGTCAGGCCGGCACTGGGTAGCGGCGAGACCGTGGGCGTTTGGCCGGCCCAGTGCTGGACCTGACGCTGCAGGTCGCCAGTGGCGGCAGTCAGCAGCTGGTGGGGAAGATTATACTGGCGCCACTGGTCAGCGTCGCTTGGCGCCAGGTGCTGGCTGCCCCAGTGGGCCGCTAACAGCAATGCCGGGATGGCCCAGGCCTTGCGCGCGAACCGTTCGCCAGGTTGGCGGCGGCTGCGCCAGGCGCTTCCCAGCCAGACCAGCAGGCCGCCCGCCAGCAATACGGGCAGCCAGGCATGGGCCAGGCCGCCGCCGGTGGAGTTTTCCATGAACTGCGGGTCGAACAGATAGGCCAGGTCGGCACTGATCGGCAGCCTGCCAACAGCGCTGACCAGTTCGGCGCAAGCCACCCAAAGCGCGGCCCAGGCCAGCAGAACCGGAAGCGCCAGCCACCACGCGCGGCGATGCAACAGCAACACCAGCAGGCTGCCCAGCGCCAGGTCCGACAGATAGCCATACGGGCTGGACCAGCCCAGCACGGCGCGCACGACCAGAGGAATCACCAGCACCAGTGTTGCCAAGGCGAGCAGCTGGGTACGTGGTGGGCCTTGCAGGTTCTTCACGAAAACTTTCCTTTTGCCATGAAATCGTCACACATTTGTGCGGGATGATAACAGGCCGATACCCGGAAAGCCGTTGGCTACAAGGTTGGTAACCAATTGGGGCGCGCTGCGCCCCGGATGTCAGAAGTAATACGGGAACTTCAGGCTGAAGGAAAAGTCCGGTGCATCGTCTGTCAGGCCAATCGACAAGTTCGGCACGATCGTCAGGTTGTTGGAGGCAGCAAAGGTCAGGCCGACGTTGAAGTTCGCCGCGTTGTAATCGCTGTTGGTGATCGATTGCCAATCGCTGCCGTCGGGCTTGATCTTGCTCTTGCGGGCGAATTGGTCGGTGACCGAGAACGACATACTCATCTTCTCGTTGAGTGCAAAGGCAATACCACCACCGATCTGCCAGGAATCACCGAGTTTCACGTCACCCGGCACTTTGGTATTCACCTGCGGGCTTATGTCGCTGAACGAGTCCTGCATGTTGTAGGTGTACGACAGGCTCCCGAACAGCACGGCGGGGTCGAAGGTCTTGACCAGCGAGATACCGGGCGTGATGGCCCACACACCGTTGCCGGTCGGCAGGTCCTCAGGTACCGACAGGTTGTCGTTGCCCGCCACCTGCTGCAGCTTGATGCCGTACGGGTCCTTGCCGGTTGGTGCCTTCACGCGCAAGGTGGCAACGGCATCCGGCCAGGTCTCGTTCTCATCGAGGAACTTGTAGGCGATACCGAAGTTGACGTCGCCGATGGTCGGGTCGCGAGTGACCGAAGCGTCGGACGTGACCCCCGCAGCCCCGCCGGCACCACCGGACGAGTAGGTGGAATCGCGGTAGACGATGGGCACGTTGATGTCGAACTGCCAACGCTGGTCAACGTTGTAGCGCGCCGTCAGGTCCAGGGTCCAGTTGTCCGCCTTGATGCGGTCGATGTTGATGTTGCCGAGGAAGATCGAGTCCAGCGCCAGGAACCCGTTGAGCACCAGGGCACGGGTGTCGTAATGGGTGTAGGTCAGCCCGGTTTCGACGCTGAACTTGCCGCCACCGAAGAAGCCGCTGGCCTCGTCATACAGGTTGGACACGCTCTGAGCCGGCTCCGAGTTGTCCTGCAGTGACTGCCCATAGGAGGCGCCGCTGCTGCCCGGCGTGCCGGTGGCCACGGTCTGGCCGCCTTTCACCCCCTGTGCGGGGGACTTGGTCAGGCGCTTCGGTTGTGGCTGTGCGGGGGCCTCCTCGACCTGCTTGAGCCGCTGTTCGAGCACCATCAATGCGTTCTGTTGTGCCTCGTAGCGCTGTTTCAGCGCAATCAGTTCCTGTTTGAGTGCTTCGACCTGAGGGTCGGTTGCCGCTTGCAGCAGAGTGGCCGGGGCCAATGTTGAAATACAAACGATAGCTCTGAACGTCGACAAACGGTGCATGGATTAGCCGTCCCTTCTGACTGCATACGATGAGACATGAGCGTAGTTCAGTATCCGAGATTGCGAAGGCCTTTGAGCTGCTCAAGATTGGCGCTCACGGAACCCGCCATTGGCGGACTGTCGCGCAGCACGACATTGAGTGATGTCAGGTTGCTGACACGGTTGCTGGCGCCCAGCAGGGTGGTGTTCTGCATCAGCCCACCCTGGCCCAGGCTTTGCGTTGAATTACCCTGGTTGCCGTTGGCGACGATGTTCATCTGCACGCCACTGCTGGTGGACGACACGCTCAACGAGCCTGCGCCATTGCTCCCGCTCAGGGTGGAGCCAGCAGCCAGGGCCTGGCCCTGTGGCTGAGCGGCTGGCGCTTCATTGCCCTTGGTGACGTTGATGTCGACATTGTTGTTGGCCGCGTTGAAGTCACCTGCGGCACGGACCACCTGGGTCACGCCCTGGGTCGTGTTGAGGCCGCTGCCGCCGCTGACCGTGCCGGTACCGGTGCTGCTGCTCTGCGAGTTACCAGTGCCTTTTTCGTCGATCATCGAGACGTAGAACTGCGGCTTGATGGTCGATTGCTGAATCTGCATCGCCGAAGTCGCGCCAATCACTTCACCGTTGGCGTTCTGCCAGGTGCTGGTCATGACCACGCCAAAGCTCACGATCCGCCCAGGCATCACGTAACGCCCGCGCAGGTTGGCCAGTTCCTGGTCCTTCAGTTCGATCGGTTTGAACGTTTCTGCCTGGGTTGGCAGGCTGGCGGCCAGGCAGATCACTGCCAGCCACAGGGAAGTCTTCATGGAATGCTCCCAGAGCGTCATGCCCTACTTCATTGAAAGAAGGTCATTAGAAGAAGTCGCTTTGAATGAAACCGAAGTCCATCAACTCCGCGTCTGGCACCGGTGTGAAATTGCTCACGCGGTTCTTCGCGCTCAGCGGCAGCGGTGGGTCGAGCAGGATGTTGTTCTTGTCATAGCCTTTGCCGATGACGGCGAAGATGATGCCGTTCCAGCCTTTGACGAAATCGTCGAGCTTGAAGCGTTTGTGGCCCAGGACCGGATCACCGATGTACACCCAGCCTCTGTCGACCTTCTGCATCACCACGAAGTGCTTGTAGCCGCGGATGTCCATCAACACGACCACCGGGATGCGGATGCTGTGCAGGGTGTCGGGGGCTACCTTGTAGCCGCGTGCACGCATGCCCAGGCTTTCCACGTAGTGCTTCATGTCGAGCATCGAGAAGCCTTGGGTACGGACCAGATCCTCGTCGGCGTGGGCGAGCATGCCCTCGATCACCTGGTTTTCATCCACGTCCAGCCAGTAGGCCTGGCGCAGGATGGTCGCCAGCGAAGCCGCGCCACAGCTGAAGTCGGTTTTTTGCTGGACCAGGTCGGCGAATTTGCGCTCGCGGATACTCTGGACCGGTTTGTAGATCACCGCACCACCGGGCAGCACGGACAACGGCATCTGCGAGGCTTCGCCGACGCTGGCGATGCACAACAGAATTGCCAAGGCGATAATGCGCATACTCGACGCCCCCTGCCTTTTTCTTGTTAGAAAGAGGCTCCCCGAAGGGAGCCTCCAGACCGCAGTGGTTACATCGACGTGTTGGAGATGGCCAGCGAGTTGCTTTGCTGGTTGCCCACACCTGCCGCCACGTTCACGCCCAGGTTGCCGCTGCCACCGTTCACCGAACCACTCAGGGTGGCGGTGTTGGTCACAGGGTTGGCCCAGCCGGTCGGGGTCAGCACTTGGAACGACACGGTGTTGCTCAGAGCGTACTCGCTAGACTCGCTGAAGCTCTTCGAGATGCTGTCCGACGACTGCGAAGCTTTTTCGCCGGCTTTGTCGTAGGCCGAGGCACTGGCTTTTTCCCAAGCCGAGGCGTTGGCCTTCTCGTAGGAAGTATCGCGAGCCTTGTCATAGGACGAGTCATGGCTACGGTCATACGAAGAGTCATAGGACTTATCGAAGGACGAGCTGAGCGACTTGTCGAACGACGAGTTGCTGTTCGACTGATGCGACTTGTCGACCGATGCATCCAGCGATGCACTGAGCGATGCGTCGAAGTCGCTGCTGCGCGAGCGAGTGAAGTTGCCGAAGGTTTGCGACGACGATGCGCTGCCATTGGCGTTGGCATCGAGCGATGCGCTAACCGTGGTGTTGGACGACGAGCTGTGGTCGCGGCTGGACGAGCCGTTTGCAGCCCAGTTGTTGGAGCCACTGGCATTCATGCTGTTGCTGCCGCTGGAGCTGCTGCTGTTGGAGCCGCTGGCGGTCATGCTGCTCGAACCGCTGGAGCTGCTGCTTTTGCTGCCGCTGGCACTGGCGCTTTGGCTGCCCGACGCGCTGTAGCTGGAGCTGGAGCTCTTGTCGACGCTGGCATCGAACGCGCCGCTACGCGAGGCCGAACCACTCGAGGACGTGGTGAAGGTCAGCGTATCGACCCGGTAGGTGCGGTCGGCGGCGTTGTTCACCTGCAGGCCAGGGCCATCCTGGTTAGCCGATGCAGTGGCGGTGGAGTTACCGATAGGCGCAGCATTGTTGGCGATGGCCATGCTGTTTTTCTGTTGGTTGAGGTCGCCGCCAGCGATGTTGATGCCAAGGTTGCCGCTGCTGCCCTGAGCCGAGCCGCTCATGACGGCTGAGCTCTGGGTCGACCAGTTGTTGACCTTGTTGTTGTTGCTGCGCTGGGTGATCTCGGCAGTGGCAGTGGAGGTGCCAAAGACGAAGCTGTTGTCGATCGCAGCGTTGTCGGACGAGGTGTTGGCGATAGCCGAGGCGTTGGCCTGCTGGTTACCGTTACCGGCCGCCACGTTGACGCCCACGTTGCCACTGGCACCAGCGCCCGAGCTGCTCATCTCGGCGGCGTTGACGGTACCTTGGTTGTTGATGGTGTTCCCGGTGCTTCTCTGGCCATCATTTGCATTGGCAGTGGCATCGGTCAGTACCGCACGTGCCGGCGGTGTGTGGTTGTTGTGGTTGTCGTGGCCACGACGATCGTTTTGATTCGCTTGTGCAGCAACAGCCATGACCGCAGCAATTGCGAAAACCAGAGGCTTGATTGCCATCAAGGGTTTCATGGTGTTTCTCCGTCTTTAGGTTAAGTGTTGTTCTTACCTGTACCTAGCTATCTGGGTCAGTTCGCGACCCTTACGCTCAGGGTGTTTGCCGTCTGGTTGCCCACCCCGGCGCTCTGATTCAGCTGGATGACCCCGCGGCTACCGGTGAATGCCTGGTCACCGGTGGTGACATGGCGATAGCCGGGTGAGGTATCAGATGGATCGGAGCTGTTGATCAGCGCCACGTTCTGTTGCAGCAGGACGCTGTCATCGATGCTTTGCGGCTGTGTACTGATGCTGATGCGCAGGGCGTTGGCCTGCTGGGTTGCGGCCCCCGCACTCTGGTTGACGCCCAGTGCGCCGCTGCCATGGCTGAAGGCATTGCCCTGGATGCTGGCACTGGCGCCCATGTTTGGGTCGACGATGGACAATTGGCGTTGGCGGATCTGCGTGGTCGCATTGGCTTGGTGGCCGGTGGCGATTGCCCGGGCGTTGGCCTGTTGCTGGCCATCGCCTGCGGCCTGGTTGACGCTGAAATTGCCTTGGTATTGCGCGCCAGAGCTGTCGATGTTGGCGTCGTTGATTACTGGAACTGGTGATGGTATGGGTGATTGCGCCAGTACCGAGGCACTGCTCAACAGGGCCAGGATTAACAGCGTCTGCCTCATGTCATTTGCCTCCCGTGAGGATCTGCAGTGGGGCAAGACCGCGCTGGACGCTCGAGTTGACCATGTTGGAAATGCCGTTGCCCGAACCGGTGCCACGCCCGGCTGCCTGGTTTGACAGCTGCGTCTGGTTGCCGATTTGGCCGCCGAGGTTGTCGGTCTGTTGGGTAATCAGCGAGGAAATCCCCGTGCCGCTGGTGATGCTGGCGAAGTCCCCATCGCTCAGTTCGTTGGTTTGCCTGAGCACTTGCGCGGAGGGGTTGGCATTGGCGGTGGTGGGGTAGGGGTCGGGCGCCAGGGGCGCACGAATGGCCATGCGCGGTTGCACATCGCGGGTGATCACGATGATGCCGTTATCGGCCTGCGCAGGCAGCGCCGAGCCGAGTGCACAGCCGACCAGCAACAGGCATAAAACGCCTCTATCCAGTTTCCCCATGACGGCTACTCCTTCTTAGAGCGCTGGTCTTGATCAGCGTTGCGAAGGAGGACAGCGAAAGCCGTGCCGGTTTTGGATATCTATTGAAAATCAGCAGCTTGCGCGCATTGCCTGAAGAAACCGTCAAGTTGCTGTATCAGCGCTGAGACAAATTTTCAGTGATTTGGCCTTTGGCCCAGCATTTACGTTACTCGAAGGGCATTTTCAACGAATGTATCACCAGCTTGACACCTCCCCCACAAATGGCTGGGAGCCCACAAAAACGGGGGCTTGGCCTAAGTCGTGTGTGTCATGGGGTTAACATTCGGTGGGGCACAGCGGGGTTTTTCCCTGTAGCAGGTGCTGAACCGCAAGCAGGGCCGTTGCACTGCGTTGCGGCCAGTCTCCCTCGATGATCTGTAGCGCTTGCCCATGGTGTTTCAGCCATCGGCGGCTGTCATCGAAGAACACCTGGCGGTCGGCAAGCTCCGGCTGGCTGCGCTGACCATCGGCGACCCATCCTACCCCGTGCGGGCTGAGCAGCAGGTGCAGGTCGTAACGGCGGGCAAGCAGAGCCTGTTCCAGCCAGGGCGGGCAATCGTCGAACAGGGCGCGGCTCCACAGCATGTTGCTGAGCAGGTGGGTATCTAGGATCAGCAGCTCAGGTGCCTGCTGGCGCGCCTGGTCTTCCCAGGCCAGCTGGCCGCGGGCGATGGTGGGAATGTCGGCATAGCAGGTGTCTCGGCATTCCTGGTCGATGAAGTGGCGTACGTACTCGCCCACCACGATACCGCCGAAATGCGCCTGGATTTCACCGCTGAGCCAGCTTTTGCCACTGGATTCGGGGCCGCACAGCACCAGGACCTTCATGGCTGCACCAATGCAGGGTCACGGCGCCATTCCAGCCAGCCACGTACCGCGATCAGCGTCAGTACGGCAAAGAACCCGGCCGTGAAGTACAGCTGCTGGTGCAGGTACTGGCCGACATAGACCACATCTACCACGATCCATAGCGGCCAGCACTGCACGCGCTTCTGCGCCATCCACAGTTGCGCGACCAGGCTGAATCCGGTCAACGTGGCATCCAGCCACGGCAGGGCAGCATCAGTCCAGTTGGCCATCGCCGCACCGAGTGCCACGCTCAGCAGCAGCCCAGCGAGCAACCCGTCGAACAGTGCCGGGGTTGGCAGGCGCGAGACCAGGCGAGCGTCCTCGACCCGGTCCGGGCGCTTCCACTGCCACCAGCCGTACAACTGCAGCACGGCGTAGGCCAGCTGCAGCAGCATGCCCGAGTACAGCTTCACGTCGTAGAACAGCCAGCCATAGATCAGCACCATGACCAGGCCGATCGGCCAGCACCAGGCGTTCTGCTTGACGGTAAGCCACACGGCGGTGACGCCGAGCACGGCGGCGATGAGTTCGAGGCCGGACATCGGCGATCCTTGGTTGGCAAAGGGCGGCGATTGTAGCTTGTGCAGGGCGGGAGGTGTAGCGCGCAACCGGCACCGGCCCGCTCAGGGGCCGGTATTTACAGCCTGTTCAGACGCGGAACTGACGCAGCAGCTGTTCCAGCTCCTCGCTCAGCTGCCCCAGGGCCAAGCCGGCGTCGCTGGACTGGCGCGCGGCATCGGCGGTCTGCTGCGACAAGCCGGCGGTGTCCAGCACATTGCGGTTGATCTCCTCGACCACATGCGACTGCTGCAAGGTGGCGCTGGCGATCGAGGCGTTGAGGGCGGTGAGGTTGTGCAGTGCCTGGCTGATGGCATCCAGGCTTGAACCGGCCTCGCGGGCTTGTTGCACGGTCTGGCGCGAAGCCTCGCTGCTGGTGTCGATGGCCTTGACCGCCGCATCGGACTGGCCTTGCAGGTGCTCGATCATGGTGTGGATTTCCGCTGTCGACTGCGCGGTACGTTGCGCCAACAGGCGGACCTCGTCGGCCACCACAGCGAAGCCGCGGCCCTGTTCGCCGGCGCGAGCGGCTTCGATGGCAGCGTTGAGGGCGAGCAGGTTGGTCTGCTCGGCGATGGCGCGGATCACCTCCAGTACTCCGCCAATCTTGGTGCTGTGCCCGGCCAGGTCACGGATCACCTGCACGGCCTGCTCGATGGTCGCCGAGAGGCGGTCGATCTGCTGCAGGCTGCCGTGGATGGCCTGCTGGCCGTGTTCAACCTGTTGCTGCGCGGCGCGCATTTCACCGGCGGCCTGTTCGGCCGTCTTGGCCACGTCCTGCACGGCATAGGTGACTTCGTTGACCGCCGTCGCCACCTGGTCCATCTGCAGAGACTGCTGGGCGCTGTGCTGCTGGGCGGCGCCAGCATTGTCGCCGACGTGCCCGGCCGACTGTGCCAGGGCGTGGGCCGCGCCCTGAAGCTGGCCGACCACCCCCTGCAGCTTGCCGTTGAACTGGTTGAAGTGCTGGCCCAGGTGGGTGATCTCGTCGCGGCCGTCGGTATCCAGGCGGCGGGTCAGGTCGCTTTCGCCGCTGGCGATGTTGCCCATGGCCTGCACCGCTTCCTGCAGGGGGCGGGCAATGCTGCGGGCGATGAGCATCACCACCAGGGCCATCAGCACGGCGATGGCCAGGCCGACCAGCGAGGCATCACGCAACTGGCGGGCGAATTCGGCCTGCACATCGTCGACGTAGACGCCGGAACCGATGATCCAGCCCCAGGGTTTGAACAGTTGGATATAGGAGGTCTTGGCCACCGGCTCGCTGGCGCCTGGCTTGGGCCAGCGATAGTCGACCGGGCCGGCGCCCTGGCTGCGGGCGAGGGCGACCATCTCGTTGAACACGGCGAAGCCGTCCGGGTCGCGAATGGCGGAGAGGTCCTGACCGTCGAGCTTGGGGTTGGCCGGATGCATGATCATCTTCGGTCCCAGGTCGTTGATCCAGAAGTAGTCGTTCTGGTCGTAGCGCAGCGCCCGCACTACTTGCAGGGCCTGCTGCTGGGCTGCCTCGCGGCTGAGCGTGCCGGCGGCCTCCAGGCCCTGGTAGTAGGCCAGCACGCCAGCGGCGGTTTGCACCACGTGGCGGGTCTTTTCCGCCTTGGCCTGGTACAGGTCGCCATGGATTTGGCGCAGCATCAGCAAACCGAGCACTGCCAGCATGCCCACCGCTACCACCAGAATCAGCCACAGACGACGGCTGATCGACATCGACCGCAATCCCTTCATCGAATCCACTCCTACCTTGTTCTTTTTATTCAGGTGCATCCAAGCACGCTTTGCAGGCGGCAGGCACTCGACTAATGGCTAAGTGCTAGTTATTGGCTACTCTGCCACAGGCTGCGCGCGCCTTTGTCATACCGCTTTGATAGGATCTCGGCCGGGCAAGATGAAACCTTTAGTCAGGCTGAACTTTTCCACTGGCGCCGGTCCCAGAAGTCGCTGTAAAAAGGCCGCGCCGCGTGCGGCAACCACAAGCAAATCAAGAATAAGGGGCCTGCAAGCAGCAGTGCCCCACCGGGGGAACAATGGATTTTTGGACGGCCTTTCAGGCAATCATCTTAGGTGTGGTCGAAGGGCTCACGGAGTTCCTGCCGATCTCCAGTACCGGCCACCAGATCATCGTCGCCGACCTCATCGGGTTTGGTGGCGAACGGGCCATGGCGTTCAACATCATCATCCAGCTGGCGGCGATCCTGGCGGTTGTGTGGGAGTTCCGCAGCAAGATCCTAGAAGTGGTGTTCGGCCTGGCCAGCCAGCCGAAGGCACGGCGTTTCACCGGTAACCTGCTGCTGGCGTTCATGCCGGCGGTAGTGCTGGGCGTGCTGTTCGCCGACCTGATTCACGAATACCTGTTCAACCCGATCACCGTGGCGACGGCGCTGGTGATCGGTGGTGTGATCATGCTCTGGGCTGAACGTCGCCAGCACACCGTGGCGGTGGACCATGTCGACGACATGCGCTGGACCCATGCCCTGAAGATCGGCTTCGTGCAGTGCCTGGCGATGATCCCGGGTACCTCGCGCTCGGGCTCCACCATCATCGGCGGCCTGCTGTTCGGCCTGTCGCGCAAGGCGGCCACCGAGTTCTCGTTCTTCCTGGCGATGCCGACCATGGTCGGTGCGGCGGTCTATTCGGGCTACAAGTACCGCCACCTGTTCGAGCCGAACGACCTGCCGGTGTTCGCCCTCGGTTTCGTGACCTCGTTCATCTTCGCGATGATTGCCGTGCGCGCGCTGCTGAAGTTCATCGCCAACCACAGCTATGCGGCCTTTGCCTGGTACCGCATCATCTTTGGCCTGCTGATCCTGGCGACCTGGCAGTTCGGCTGGGTTGACTGGTCGACGGCGCACAGCTGACATGGCTCGGGCACAAAACACGGCGCCACGCGGCGCCGAACGCACAGCGGGCGTGCGCAATGCGCGCCTGAAGCTGTTGCTGCTGGGGGGGCTGTGCCTGCTGCCGGTGCTTGGCGCGGTACAGATGGGCTGGAGCGGGCAGAGCTGGGTGCCATTGGCGTTGTACCCGCTGGTGAGCCTGATCAGCCTGCTGCTGTACTGGCAGGACAAGCGCCAGGCCCAGGGCAATACCTGGCGCACGCCTGAAAAGGTGCTGCATGCCAGCGAGTTGCTGGGGGGCTGGCCCGGCGCGCTGGTTGCCCAGCAGCTGTTCCGGCACAAGACACGCAAACTGTCTTACCAGCTGGTGTTCTGGGGTATCGTGCTGCTGCATCAGGTGTTCTGGCTTGACTACCTGTTCCTGGGTAGCCGTTTTCTGCCGTTCAACTGATCAGCTCAGCAGGCCTGGCTGCAACCGTTTTGGCAACCGTCGCACCACCAGTTGGTGCGAGCGCTGCAGCAGGTCGCACAGTTCATCCCGGCCCATGGGGTAGGGTGGCGTCATGCTGATCCACTTGGCACGTGCCAGATAGGGCGCCGGCCGCACGCCAGGCCGGTCGCAATAACCCAGAAACAGCTCGTCGGCGACCTTGAACGACAAGCCAGCTCCGGCCAGGTCAAGCACCGCGAACATCTTGTTACCGGCCACGGAGAACACCCGGATGCCGCCCCATTTGTAGTCTTCCCGCGCGCCCGGCAGGTTCAGGCAGAATGCTGCAACCTGCTCCTCGGTCATTTTCTGCTTAGACATAACGCTCTCCACATGCTTCGAACGACGCCGCCAGGTGGTCGATCCAGGCCCGCACGGCCGGTAACAATCCACGTCGATGAGGGTAGACCGCCTGCAGGTAGCCGCCTGGCAATGACCAGTCCGGCAGCAGCTTCACCAGCTCGCCGCGCTCCAGTTCCTCTTCGCAGAACATGCTGGGCAGGGCAGTGAAGCCCAGCCCGGCGCGCACGGCGGCGTTGCGCACGACAAAATCGTCAATGGCCAAGCGTGGCTCCAGGGCGATCTCCTGCTGCCGGCCATTGGGCCCGTGCAAGCGGAAGTGCACCAGCCGGTCGGCTTCGGCGGCGCCCAGCACCGGCAGCGTGGCCAACTCGGAGGGCTCGCGGATATGGTCGGCAAAGCCGGGGGCTGCCACCAGTTGCATCTGAGCCTGGCGCAGCCGACGGGTCACCAGTGCCGGGTCTTCGTCGCCCAGATCGCGTACGCGCAGGGCGACGTCGATGCCTTCGGAAATCAGATCGACACGGCGGTTGAGCAGGACCATGTCCAGCTGCACCTGCGGGTACTGTTCGAGGAAACGGCTGATCACCTCGGGCAGGAACGCATGGGCCAGGGCTACCGGGCACGACACGCGCAGGCGCCCGCGCGGTTCGCTGCTCATGCTCGCCACCACCTCGTCGGCAGCCTCGGCCTCCAGCAGCATGGCCTGACAATGGTGCAGGTAGCGCTCGCCGACGGCCGTGAGTTTGAGCTGGCGCGTGGTGCGCTGCAGCAGGCGGGTGCCAAGGCGTTCTTCCAGTTCGGCAATCCGCCGCGACAGGCGCGACTTGGGAATGCCCAATTGGCGCCCGGCTGCAGCAAAACCGCCGGCTTCGACCACCTGGGCAAAATAGAAGAGGTCATTGAGGTCTTGCATGGGGCTGTCTCACTGTTCTACCTGTGGGACAAACTAACGCATTTTTACCGACTTTTCAGCCATTCGCCATCCCGGTAGGATTCTCCCCATCGTGATCGCCCACCGCCGCGGTCTTCATTCACAGGAGAGTCCCATGAAACTGTTGCATATCGATTCGAGCATCCTGGGCGACAATTCCGCCTCTCGCCAGCTGAGCCGCGAAGTGGTCGAAGCCTGGAAAGCTGCAGACCCGAGCATCGAAGTGGTCTACCGTGACCTGGCTGCCGACGCCATCGCCCATTTCTCGTCCGCCACCCTTGTGGCTGCCGGCACCCCGGAAGAAGCCCGTGACGCCGCCCAGGCCTTCGAAGCCAAGCTGAGCGCCGAAACCCTGGAAGAGTTCCTCGCCGCCGACGCCGTGGTGATTGGCGCACCGATGTACAACTTCAGTGTACCGACTCAGCTCAAGGCCTGGATCGACCGCGTGGCCGTCGCCGGCAAGACCTTCCGCTACACCGAAGCCGGCCCGGAAGGCCTGTGTGGCAACAAGAAGGTGGTGCTGGTCTCCACTGCGGGTGGCCTGCACGCTGGCCAGCCGACCGGTGTTGGTCATGAGGACTTCCTCAAGGTGTTCCTCGGCTTCATCGGTATCACCGACCTGGAAGTGGTCCGTGCCCACGGCCTGGCCTATGGCCCGGAACACCGTACCCAGGCCATCGACGCCGCCCAGGCGCAGATTGCCAACGAGCTGTTCGCCGCGGCCTGATCGCCGAGCGAAAAAAAACGGCTGGTGCTCCGAGCACCAGCCGTTTTTTTCATCCAGTTTTCATCTGCCGGTGGTAAGGCCGGATCTATGCTGACGCTATCCTGGGGCCTGCTGCGCGATAGCTGACCGATGAACACTCCCTGCCGTTTGCTGGCATTGCTGCTCGGTGGCCTGTTGGCCCATGCCGAGGCTTCCCCGTGGGTGGCCGGTCTGCATCACATGACCCTCGACGACCCGGTCGACGCCAGGCCGATGCAAGCCCTGGCGTTCTACCCATCCCATGGCACACCGCGCAATATCCGCATCGACGGCTACCCTATCGACGTCGCTGAAGAGGCCCCGGTCGCCCTCGGGCAGTTTCCGCTGCTGGTGCTGTCCCACGGCAACACCGGCAGCCCGCTGGCCCTGCATTACCTGGCCACTTCCCTGGCCCGCCGGGGCTTCGTCGTGGTGGCGGTGGTGCACCCAGGCGACAATGCCCGGGACCACAGCCGCCTGGGCACGCTGAGCAACCTTTATGGCCGTCCCTTGCAGGTCAGTGAGGCCATCACGTCCGCCCGTGAAGATGCGTTGCTTGGCCCTTACCTGAATGACGGCAAGGTCGGTGTGATCGGCTACTCGGCCGGCGGTGAAACCGCCTTGATCCTGTCTGGCGCCCAACCTGACCTGGATCGCCTGCGCCGTTACTGCCTCGAGCGCCCAGGTGATACCGATGCCTGCAAGACCCATGGCGTGTTGATTGCCGACCGCAGCGAGCTTTCGCCCAAGGCCGACTCACGGGTTGGCGCGGTGATGCTGATGGCCCCCTTGAGCCTGATGTTCGGCCGCCATGCCCTGGCCGGCGTGAAGGTGCCTGCATTGATCTACAGTGGCGACAGCGACCAGCTGGTGGCGGTGGATCGCAATGCCGAGGAACTGGCGCGCAAGCTGCCGATCACCCCGGACTACCGCTTGCTGGCAGGGGCCGGACACTTCGTGTTCATGGCCCGCTGTGACGAGGAGCAGCGCACGCGCATGGCGGCGCTGTGCAAGGACGCCGATGGTGTCGACCGGCGCCACATTCACCATTCGCTGCAGCGTGATACGGCGGCGTTTTTCACCCAGGCCCTGGGTGCACCGGAGCACGCCGAGCGTTCAGCTGCGGCGACTGCGCCGCGCCAGTAGCAGCGTCAGGCCAACACCGGCCAAGGCCAGCAGGGCCGCGACGCAGAAAATCGAGGCATAACCCAGGTGCACCGCCACTGCGCCCATCACCGGGCCAGCGATGGCCAGTGCCATGTCGAAGAACACGGCATAAGCCCCAAGCCCCGCACCACGGCTGCTGCTCGGCACCTGCTTGATCGCTTCGACGCCCAGTGCCGGGTACACCAGCGACAGGCCGAAGCCCGTCAGGCCGGCACCGACCAGCGCCCAGGGCGGTGAGGGCGCCAACCACAGCAGGCTCAGGCCGAGCACTTCGGTGGCCATGCAGGCCATGGCCACGTTGTAGCCGCCAAAGCGGTTCACCGCGTTGACGAACAGCAGCCGCGAAATGATGAAGCACAGGCCGAAGGCGCTCAGGCACCAGGCCGCACCGACCCAGCCTCGCTCCAGGTAATAAAGGGTGACGAAAGTGGTCAGGGTGCCGTAGCCGATCGACGCCAGGGTCAGCCCCAGGCCGCAGGGGGCGACGCGGCCAAAGGCCGACCAGAACGGGAGCCGCTCGCCGCGCGTCACCACGACGTCGGGGCGTTTGCGCAGCACCAGCAAGGCCACTAACGCCAGCACCAGCAAGGCCGGGCCGAGCACGCTGAAATCCAGGCCGGCGACTGCCAGCACACCGACCGGCGCACCGATGGCGATCGCCCCGTACGAGGCGATGCCATTCCACGAGATCACCCGCGCCGTGTGTTCCGGGCCGACCTGGCTGATGCCCCAGCTCAAGGTGGCGACGCCAATCAGCCCCTGCGCCAGGCCCAGCAGCACACGGCCGCCGAGCAGCAGGGCCAGGCTCAGCAGCGGCACCTGCAGCGACCAGGCCGAGAGCAGCGTCAGCACCCCGCAACCGGCGATGCCCAGCAGGCCATAGCCAATCGCCTTCTTGCCCCCCAGGGTATCGGCCACGCGCCCGGCGAAAGGGCGGCTGAGCAGGGTGGAAAGGTACTGCAGGCCGATGGTCACCCCGGCGATCACCGCACCAAAGCCCAGCTGGTCGTGCACATAGCTGGGCAGCACCGCAATCGGCAGGCCGATGCAGAGGAAGGCAATGAAGGTGAAGAAGACGATCGACAGGATCTGCAGGGTAATACTTAAGGTACTGCTGGCGGGGGCAGACTGTTGCGCGGTCATGGGCTCTTTCGCGGGCGGGCGGTTGGGCGTGCCCTAATCATGGCCGCTGCGCGAAGTAAATGAAAGCAGGCTAACGAATTATTCATCGGCGAGAGCCAGCCTGCTCCTACAGGGCGACAGTGTCCCTGTAGGAGCGGGCTTGCCCCGCGAAGAGGCCGGCCCAGCCACCCAAAGGCGATCAGGCCAACTCAGCTACCTCAGACCACGACGCCCTGGCTACGCAGGTAATCGTCATAAGTCCCGCTGAAGTCCACCACACCATCAGCGCTCAGCTCGATGATGCGGGTCGCCAGCGACGACACGAACTCGCGGTCATGGCTGACGAACAGCAGGGTGCCCGGGTAGTTTTCCAGCGCCAGGTTCAGCGCTTCGATCGATTCCATGTCCAGGTGGTTGGTCGGTTCGTCCATCACCAGCACGTTCGGCTTCTGCAGGATCAGCTTGCCGAACAGCATGCGGCCTTGCTCACCACCGGAAATTACCTTCACCGACTTGAGGATCTCATCGTTGGAGAAGAGCATGCGCCCCAGGGTGCCGCGGATCACCTGCTCGCCGCTGGTCCACTGGCCCATCCAGTCGAACAGGGTCATGTCGTCTTCGAAGTCGTGGGCGTGGTCCTGGGCGTAGTAGCCTACTTCGGCGCTGTCGGTCCACTTCACGGAGCCGGCATCTGGGGTCATTTCGCCGACCAGGGTGCGCAGCAGGGTGGTCTTGCCGATACCGTTGGGGCCAATGATCGCTACGCGTTCGCCGGCTTCGACGGTGATGTCGAAGTTCTTGAACAGTACCTTGTCGTCGAAGGCTTTCGCCATCTTCTCGACGACCACTGCCTGGCGGTGCAGCTTCTTTGTCTGCTCGAAGCGAATGAACGGGCTGACACGGCTCGAAGGCTTGACCTCGGCCAGCTGGATCTTGTCGATCTGCTTGGCACGCGAAGTGGCCTGCTTGGCCTTGGAGGCGTTGGCCGAGAAGCGGCTGACGAAAGTCTGCAGCTCGGCGATCTGGGCTTTTTTCTTGGCGTTGTCCGACAGCAGTTGCTCGCGCGACTGGGTGGCCGCGGTCATGTACTCGTCGTAGTTGCCCGGGAACAGGCGCAGCTCACCGTAGTCCAGGTCAGCCATGTGCGTGCACACGCTGTTGAGGAAGTGCCGGTCGTGGGAAATGATGATCATGGTGCTGTTACGCGCCGTGAGGATGGTTTCCAGCCAGCGGATGGTGTTGATATCCAGGTGGTTGGTCGGTTCGTCGAGCAGCAGCACGTCCGGGTCCGAGAACAGCGCCTGGGCTAGCAGTACACGCAGCTTCCAGCCCGGCGCCACTTCGCTCATCGGGCCAAAGTGCTGCTCCAGCGGAATACCCAGGCCCAGCAGCAGTTCACCGGCGCGCGATTCGGCGGTGTAGCCGTCCATTTCGGCAAACTCGGTTTCCAGCTCGGCGACGGCCATGCCGTCTTCCTCGGTCATTTCCGGCAGCGAGTAGATGCGGTCGCGCTCGGCCTTGACCTTCCACAGCTGGCCGTGGCCCATGATCACGGTGTCGATCACGGTGAATTCTTCGTAGGCGAACTGATCCTGGCGCAGTTTACCCAGGCGCGTGTTCGGCTCGAGCATGACCTGGCCGCCAGACGGCTCCAGATCACCGCCGAGGATCTTCATGAAGGTCGACTTGCCGCAACCGTTGGCACCGATCAGGCCGTAGCGGTTGCCGTTGTTGAATTTGACCGAAACGTTTTCGAACAGCGGCTTGGAGCCGAACTGCATGGTGATATTAGCGGTGGAGATCAAGGAGCTTACCTATCAATAACTTACGTGGCTTCTTCGCAGCTACGGACCAATTTCGGACCAATCTGGAGCTTGTCCCGCTCCTGCCCGTCGTGGACGAGTTAATCCAGCGCGCATAAGTCGATAAGAGCTTCTGCACGCTATGCCCGAGCTGTTGGGCGATAAATGCGGGGTTGAGACCAGACATTAAGCATATTGTCGCATAGGTGTGGCGGCAGTTATACGGGGGCGGTACCTGATCGCCAAACCTTTCAGGATCGGCCGCCATTGGTGGTGCAGGTCCGACGTCGGCTTGCCGTGCTCCCCATTCTTCCCGGGCGGGAGCACGAAGAGGCGTTCGATTCCCGTCCCGGCGGATCGATGACTCGTGCGATGGCCTGGGGTGTTGGGCCGGCGCGCCGGCTAGCAACCGGAGGAGCGCCTACCATCCCAGCCAAAGCTTCTGCAGGGTAGAGCTGTTTTCACCCCCGGGGCTGGTCCGGCATTGAGATCGAGTCAGCCCCTGCTCGCCGTCATATCGCGGCAGTGAATAGAAGGGAGAGGGAAGAGGTATTGCCGATTGTCTGATTCAGCTCACAGGCGCGGTCGGCGGATTTGCGTAAAACTGGGTGTTAGCTATGGTGGCAGTACAACACCTAACTACAACTAAAGTCGTAGGAGGACGGCATGAGAATTCGCGGTGATGTGTTTTGGGATTGGGCTGACCCAACGTTGCACCATCGCACTCATGACGAGACTCTAAGCGACGGCACCTCCATCGATGTGCAGGTGAGACTGGCGCGGACAGGAAAAACGCAGATGTTCATCGGCGTGTACGCTCCCAGCGGTATGACTATCCATGAAGAGGCATTCGACTCCAGGCCTGGTGAGTCAATGACAAGGGCGCTGGCATGGGGCGTAGGGCGCGCTCGCCGCGTGGCGATTGAAGGCGCAGCGAATGTTCCGACACGGCTGCCAAGTGACCAGCAGTTGTAAAAAATCGTAATGCTCACCTTCGGCAGTGGATTCAGTGGAGCAGCTCTGTATGCTGTTTCACCAGTCAAAAATCTAAGTTGAAGGTCTGTTCAATGCGCAAGCGAGGCGAAATTTATTGGGATTGGGCCAATCCTGAGTTGCACTTTCGCAACTACGATGAGCGCCTAACCTGTGGCACTCTAATCAACATTCAGGCACGGCTCTCGCTTGAGAACGCTACTCAACTTTTCTTGGGGATCTACGGGGAAAAAGGCGTGCTCTTGCTTGAGGAGCTACACCCAGACTGCCGCGGGCAGAAACTGTCTGCAGCTATGGCTTGGGCGCTGGAGCGTGCTCGCGACTGGGTCGCAGAGACGTTTTCTGCGTCAAAAGCACCAGGGCCGGAGCCACTCCCGCGCAGAGGCTCCCGTCTTCAAAGATAACGAGGTAGGGAAAACGGAACGCTCGTCAGAACGTATCAGTCGTATCTCCATCAGAGGCGCGATTGTGGCGCCCAGTTGGAGAGAATGATGAGCCTTCAGTCCACCAGTCATGACCTTTATGTTCATTCCTACCTTGGTTACCAGGCATCGATTTACGTGCTGTGGGAATCGAGCGTTGAGTTTCCCACTGGGATGTTGGTTGAGGTAGGGAAACCAGGCGCAACAGCCAGAACTCTGCGCGTGAGTCGCTCATTCACCTCGTCAACTGAAGCCATTCTCGAAGGGAAGGTCATGGCTGAACAGTACGTTCAGAGCCAAAACAGGTGATCATGTCCTGCTCGATCGACTAGCAGGGCCCAGCGATCGGCCCTATCGCGACTATGCGCAGGCAAACTGCTGCTGCGTCCCGCCCCGCACCAGAAGGCAGTCCCAACCATCCACGCTATAGGCTCGGCGTGGGGCGTCGATTTTGGGTCGCTTGCAGCCGTTCACGACTGACCGCAATCGACCCAGTGCAGACGTTCACGCTGGAGATCTCGAAGTGGCTTGACTAATCATCTACCGATGGGGCCAGAGGTCGTGTCAGCTTTCGTCAGGTGTAACGATGCGCATGGGGCGTGTGCCGATCTTTGCCCCGGTCACCTCATCCACGGCGACAGCTTTGATTTCCGTGCCTGTTTCCGCGTCGAAGAAGCGAGTCAGCTTGCCACCGCCTCGGTGTTGTCGACCCCATGCACCAATCATGAAAAGCACAGGCAGAAAATCGCGTCCCGCAGCGGTCAGCAGATACTCCTCCCGAGGCGGGTGCTCTGAGTAGCGCCGCTTCTCCAATAATCCTTCCTCCGTCAGTGTCGCCAGCCTGCGGGTCAGCATTGTCGGTGCAATGCCCAGGCTTTTCCGGAATTGGTCAAAGCGAGAGAGGCCAGCATGGGCATCCCGCAGGATCAGTACGCTCCAGGCGTCACCAGCAACAGCCAGGCTGCGGGCGATCGGGCATGGGTTATCGCAACTATTTTTCATGTCCATACTATTTTGATAGTGACCTACCTTCAAAAGGGGAGTATTGTCTGTATCAAATTGATAGTAACACTCCGATGATGAGCCATCCACCCGTTCGGGAGACTTGATTGATGAGCACGAAAAATCCGGCCTTCGCCCAAGCAGCCTCAGCGTCTTCGGGCACTGGCCCCACTCGAATGGCGCGGCCGCCGCAGATCACCAAATGGATATGGCACGCCGACTACCCCGTGCTCAACTGACGATTTACCCCGGTTCAGGCCATGGAGGCGTCTTCCAAAACTACCAGGCCTTTTATCTGCGGTAAGAGACTTTCTCTCTGACGGTCCCAAACAGTAAAAACTTGATGAATAGCCCAACCATGAAAGCACTCACCTTCAAGCGCTATGGCAAATCACCCGACATCGGATTGGCCGATATTCCCCGCCCTACGTTGAAGGGTGACGAAATATTGGTACAGGTCCACGCTGCCGGCCTGAACCCGATCGACAACATGATTCCGACGGGAATGTTCAAGCCTGTGCTGCATTTCCAGCTGCCAGCCACACTTGGTAGTGATCTGGCCGGCATAGTTATTGAGGTTGGTAGCAACGTGAGCCGCTTCAAGCCAGGCGATGCCGTCTTCGCCAGCATCTTCGATCAGGGCACAGGGGCAATAGCTGAGTTCGCGGTTGTGCCGCAGAGTGCTGCCGCCCTGAAACCGGCCAATCTGAGCTTCGTGCAGGCTGCGTCGATCCCAATGGTCGGCCTTACCTCGTGGCAAGCGCTGAAGGAACGCATCAATCTTCAGGCTGGCCAGAAAATATTCATTCCTGCCGGGTCGGGCGGGATCGGTACGTTTGCAATTCAGCTGGCGAAATACCTTGGTGCGCAGGTGGGAACCACCACCAGCACTGGCAACGTTGAGCTGGTGCGCGCTCTGGGTGCGGACGAGGTTGTGGACTACAAGACCCAGGGATTTGAGACCGTGCTGCGCGACTATGACGCAGCGCTCGGAACCGTGAGGGGGGACACGGTTGAAAAATCCATATCCATCCTAAGACCGGGAAGCCGGATCGTCTCGCTGATCGGCCCGCTGGACGCTGCATTTGCCCGAGCCAAACGGCTGAACGTGTTCCTGACCTTCGTATTCGGGCTGATGAGCCGCAAGATCATGCGCCTGGCGAAGAAACGAAACGTCAGTTACTCGTTTCTCTTTGTGCGCCCGGACGGCGCCCAACTCGCCGAAATCGGCAAGCTTCTGGAAGCTCAGCGAATTCAGCCGGTGATCGACAAAGTATTTCCGTTCGAGGATGCAAAGGGTGCGCTTGAGTACCTTGCTCAAGGGCGTTGCAAAGGCAAGGTCGTGATCACCCTGTAACTGCCGCCATGATTCTCACCAAACCCCAAACACAGCCATAAAGGTAACCAGCATGACCACGCGTCCGACCGTACTTATTACCGGTGCCTCCAGCGGTATTGGTGCCACCTACGCCGAGCGTTTCGCCCGTCGCGGCCACAATCTCATCCTTGTGGCGCGCGACAAATCGCGTATGGACGAACTTGCATCACGCCTGCGTAACGATAGCAAAGTGGCCGTAGAGGTTCTGCAAGCAGACCTGACTCGTTCGGCAGACCTGTCCGTACTTGAAAATCGACTGCGCGATGACGCGGGTATCGGCATTTTGATTAACAATGCAGGGATGGCCCAGTCGGGTGGTTTCCTGGACCAGTCCGCCGAATCCATTGAACGCCTGGTCACCCTCAATATTACCGCGCTGACACGACTCGCTGCTGCGATCGCACCGCGCCTTGCGCAGTCAGGCACCGGCGCGATCGTCAACGTCGGTTCGGTGGTGGGTTTTGCGCCCGAGTTCGGCATGTCTATCTATGGGGCTAGCAAAGCCTTCGTGCTGTTTTTGTCACAGGGTCTGAGCCTGGAACTGTCACCCAAGGGCGTATACGTGCAAGCGGTGCTGCCGGCAGCGACCCGCACCGAGATCTGGGAGCGGGCCGGGATTGATGTCAACACACTCCCGGAGGTGATGGAGGTCGGTGAGCTGGTCGATGCTGCGCTCGTCGGTTTCGACCGTCGCGAGTTGGTAACCATACCGCCACTTCATGTTGCCGAGCGCTGGAATGCGCTGGAAGGGGCGCGTAAAGGGCTGATGACTGACATTCGGCAAGCCCACGCTGCAGAACGCTACCAGCCGCAACCTTGAGCGCGTAGTACGACAAATCCAATCCAACACCCGGGAAACGTCTATGAACAACCGCTTGTTCACCCCTGCCCAGCTCGGCAACTTCACTTTGAAGAACCGCATCGTCATGGCGCCGCTGACACGCAGTCGGGCGATCGACAATCTGCCCAATGAACTGATGGCAGAGTACTACCGACTTCGGGCGGACGCCGGACTGATTATTACCGAAGGCACCTCTCCATCACCCAATGGCCTGGGTTACCCACGTATCCCTGGCCTGTTCAACGAAGAGCAAGTCCAGGGCTGGCGAAGAGTGACCGATGGCGTACATCAGGCCGGCGGCCGGATTTTTGTGCAATTGATGCACACCGGGCGGGTCAGCCACCCCGCGAACCTGCCAGCAGGCGCTCGCGTTCTGGCACCTTCGGCGATCACCGCTCCCGGCGAGATGTGGACCGACAGCGAAGGCATGCAGCCGCATCCTGTCCCCCACGCCATGACCGAGGCGGACATTGCCCAGAGCATCGCCGAATATGCAGCCTCGGCCAAACTGGCGATAAAGGCTGGTTTCGATGGCGTTGAACTGCATGCAGCAAATGGCTACTTGATTGACCAATTCCTCAATACCGCATCCAACCAGCGTGATGATCGCTGGGGAGGCCCCGTTGAAAACCGCATCCGCTTCGCGGTCGAAGTTGCAAGGGCAACTGTCAACGCCATTGGCGCGGAGCGGGTTGGAATGCGCATCTCGCCGTATGGGGTCTTCAACGGCCAACTGCCAGATGCCGATATGGACGCGCTGTACCTGCTTCTGATCAAGGAATTGAATGCGCTCGGCCTGCTCTATATTCACATCGTCGATCACAGCGCCATGGGCGCGCCGGAAGTCAGTCCTGCCTTGAAAACCAGTATCCGCGCCGCGTTCAACGGCCAATACATACTCTCCGGTGGCTACAACGTCGCGCACGCCAATGCCGATCTCGACGCTCAGCGTGGTGACTTGGTGGCTTTCGGTCGTCCCTTCATATCGAACCCCGACCTGGTAGCCAAGCTCGCATTGGGGCAGAACTTAATAGCACCTGATAGTTCGACCTTTTATACACCTGGAGAAAAAGGATATACCGATTATTGATGCCCGGCGTCCGCTAAAAACAGCCACACTGTGACTGCCCAAAGATGCGCTTGGCTTCGATTTTGATGGGGCCAGGTTCAGCCACGTCGGCCATCGGGTTTCAGTCGAAACCCTCATTGAAAGCTTTGCCGTTCAGCAGCGAGGTCTGACACGCTTGGCAGACGTAATCTACTACCTGGATGTAGGGGGAACCAGCCTTCCGAAGCACCAGGTATCGAGCGTGTCCTCGCCGGCTTGAGAGAGAGCATTGGCGATGACGATTAACTGAAAATGGTCGCCGGAGGCATCTTCGATGCTGACGGCTTTCGCAAGTGAGGAAGCTCAAAATGGTTGATACTACCTCCTCGGTGAGCGAGCAGCCGCCATCGCAAGCGACTCAGCAACCGATCGGCCTCTAAGAAGCTTTCCTGTTCTGGCTCAAGTTGCGCTTCATCAGCTTTGGCGGGCCCGCCGGGCAGATCTCGATCATGCACCAGGAACTGGTTGAGCGCCGGCGGTGGATTAGTGAGAAGCGCTTTCTGCATGCGCTGAATTACTGCATGTTACTGCCTGGTCCTGAGGCTCAGCAGCTCGCCACATACATCGGCTGGCTCATGCACCGCACCTGGGGCGGGGTGATTGCCGGCGCATTGTTCGTGCTGCCTTCGCTGTTCATCCTGATCGGTTTGTCCTGGGTCTACGTCGCCTTTGGCGAGGTGCCGGTAGTCGCGGGGATCTTCTATGGCATCAAGCCGGCGGTCACGGCCATTGTCGTCCATGCTGCCCACCGAATTGGTTCGCGAGCGTTGAAGAATGGTTGGCTGTGGGCCATAGCCGGGGCCTCGTTCGTGGCCATCTTCGCCCTCAACATGCCGTTCCCGCTGATCGTGCTGGTTGCCGCCATCATTGGCTATGCGGGGGGGCGCTTCGCCCCAAGCAAATTCGTGATCGGTGGCGGTCATGGGGTGGCGAAGAACAGCTATGGCCCGGCCCTGATCGATGACGATACCCCAACACCTGAACATGCCCGTTTCAGCTGGGGGCGTCTGGTACGCCTGCTGCTGGTCGGTGCTGGGCTCTGGGGCCTGCCCATGGGGCTGCTGACGCTGTCGTTTGGCTGGGAGGGCACTCTGACGCAGATGGGCTGGTTCTTCACCACGGCCGCATTGATGACCTTTGGCGGTGCATACGCTGTGCTGCCCTATGTCTATCAGGGGGCCGTCGGGCACTACGGCTGGCTGACGCCAACCCAGATGATCGATGGCCTCGCCTTGGGGGAAACCACGCCAGGGCCACTGATCATGGTGGTTGCCTTCGTCGGATTCATCGGTGGGTATGTGCATCCGATGTTCGGGGTTGAGCACCCGTTCCTTGCCGGTGCAGTGGCGGCGAGCCTCGTCACCTGGTTCACCTTCTTGCCGTCGTTCCTGTTCATACTGGTCGGTGGCCCGTTGGTGGAGTCGACCCACAACGAGATAAAATTCACCGCACCGCTGACGGGAATCACGGCCGCAGTCGTGGGCGTGATCCTGAACCTCGCCATGTTCTTCGGCTACCACGTGCTTTGGCCGAAGGGCTTCAGCGGGATGTTTGACTGGCCTTCCGCGGTAATTGCGGTTGGCGCCGCGATTGCCTTGTTCCGTTTCAAGCGAGGCGTGATTCAAGTGCTGTTCGCCTGCGCACTGGCCGGCCTGGCAGTTCACTTATTGCGTGCATGAAACCAGAGGATGTGCCCAGCAGGGCTACTCAGTGTCAGCCATCAACGTTGTGCTGGGCTTTGTATTGAATCACCCGCTGGGGTAGTGGCGAGGTAATGGCACTTCATCCACGCTGACTGCTCAGCCCTCAGGTAGGGTGATGCCGCACACAAATTCTTTCGAGCCAAGACGGTGAGAGCCGTACTCCACAACGTAACCATCACCGCGGCGTTCCGCTTCCGCCTTGGCTGTTTTCTGGTCGGCATAGACGTCGACAAAATGCCATGGATGTCTATCCCGAAGAACGCCCCACCCAAGCACCCAACCTTCCTTGTCAGGATCTGGAGGCAGGTTTTTCGCCAAGCTGCGAATGGTCATAAAGCGTTTCCTGTTATGGACCTGCCTCGACGCTACTACGGCACCACTCTGTTTGGTTACTGGACTTTCGTACAGGGTGGGTGTCTGGTCAGTTTTTCAAGTTTTGAATAGGGCTTAAGCAAAGCCTGGAGCGGGCTTGACTTTAGCCACGTTGTCGATTTGTTTGCGAAGTGACTGTTATATTTTGCATCTCGCTGTACCAAGGCTGGCAAATGAGTGAGTACTCAATGACAAATAATAATTCAACAAGCCTGAGGACCTCCCACCCACCTGTAGAGGACATCCTGAATGCGCCTGGGAACTGGGTGGAGCCCCCCAATATCCGCAGGGGCGGGGAAAGTGGCGTCCTTCGGATTGAGCTGGAGGGCCAGACCTTTTACAAAAAGCAGCAAGTCGGGCATGTCTATCGAAGCCTTTTACACCCGTTTGGGTATCCGACTGTTGCCCGCGAAGCGAAGGCTCTTCGTGCGGCAGCGTCATTGGGCGTGGCCACGCCATCGCTACTCCACGCCGAAGTCCGTAAACGCGACGGAGCTTGGCATGCAGTAATGGTGACGGCAGCTCTGGATGGTTATTTGTCGCTGGATGACTACTATGCCCGTAACCTCGACAAATCACTTGGATTTAGGCGCCACCACGAGATTTTAGAAGCGTATGGCCGAGAGCTTGCCAGATTGAACCTTGGCCGTTGGCAGCACGGTTGCTTGTACTTGAAACATGTCTTTGTTGACTTCAGCGAAGCGTGCGTGAAAGTCGCACTGCTTGACCTGGAGAAGGCCAGGAAGCGCCTCACCGCGAAGCAGGCCGGCCGCCATGACTTGAGACAAGTCAAACGCAGGTCAGGATGGTCGGATGAGGAGTGGGAAGCATTTTGTAGGGGCTACCGATACTCGTTCGGACAGACTGCAGAACAGCTGCTTTGAGGGGCGCATACCGCTATCACTTATGACTTTTCGGATTTCATGCTGTTATGCAAGCCTAACGCACTACTGAGGAAGGCTTGCATTAGCCGATCCTTCTCAATCTCTTCCAGTCGGGCGATAGTCCCTGCGCGCTCTCGAGCCCGCAGCGAATCAACTGTTCTCACCCAGTGTTCCATAGCCTCGGCAAAACTCAGCTTCTCATCGTCGGGCATCTGCGCATCCTTCATGTGAGTGGCTGGAGATGGCAAGGATAGTCCAAGTGGGTGTGGGCATGGGGCGATTGCCGGCGGGGGCTGGAATGACACACCAGTTGCAGGGCAGGGCGTTGACGGACAGCATCAGGCTGCTTTGCGATGCCGGCCAAGTTTGCTACAGCGCCCGGCGCCGCCTATTTAAGCTCCGCCAGCCTGAAATACCCGGGGCCTTTAGCTTTGTATCAATACTCGAGCCTGCGAATAGCCACATTGCCGCGCTTGTACTGCTGGTAGCCGGTGTAGGGCAGGATGACTGTATCGGCAATGCCCGATGCTGCCATGTCCATCAGAATAGGAAACGGCGCCCAATGCGACCCGGTTCGTTGTGGCCCATTCAAGTTGCAGAACTGATAAGCGACGCCACTGTACGCTCGGGTAATCGTATGGCAGTTGGTCTGCCATTTCGCCAGGTCGTCCACGGCTTTCGACTCGTCGGACACTGTGCGCACAGTCCCGCAACCACTGAGGACCATGGCCAGCGCCACCCCCATCCATAGCTTTTTCATCATGCTGCTCCCTTGGTGATGGCCGAATCATAGCGCAACTGTTTAAGTGCCCACATCGTGAGCACCAAGTTGCTCAAGCGCTACCGCGCGAACTCACTCAGTAACTGCGTTCGTTCCACCAGCCAGTCCGCTTCTCGCGGGAGTAGCAGCCAGGCTGATTGGGCGGGTCGCCATCGCAAGGGATGCCCTGCGCCTGGGTGTCCCGGCTACTTCCCGGCGACATGTTCGCGCAGCCTGTGAAGAGCACGCATAGCGCAACCAGTATTGCCAATTCCTTTCGCATCACTTTAATCCATTCCGGTTCAGTCCCTATGGGACGCCTCTGTGCCGGAAAGGACACATCGCCCCCCTCAAGATGCAACTAGACTTTCAATAGTTGGGGGTGGTGAGGTGGGTTATGCGCTACTCGAAAATCAGACCGTTTCTATGGTGGGCTGGTGCCCTGCAGTTTTTCGCGATCGTGGCCGCCATCGAGCACAGGGCATGGGACGTCGTGTTCATCTGCCTGATGGTGATTGCGGTAGGGATATGGTTCGCCAGGGACGTTCAGCGGTTGGAGGCCCACAAGCAGCCAAGCATGAGATAGGCAAGCTGCACGATGTGGAATGGGAATTGCTGTCTCCCTGAAAACCGAGGATTTGGGGAGGCGCTGTGATGACTCAGAACGTTTACCGCTACATGAACTTCGTTGTGGCTGCTGTGCTGGTCCTGACTGCGGTAGCGTCCTGGGTGTTTCTCGAGGCCATCAGCTGAGCCCACTCCTGGGACCAGCCTTACCCTGAACCGGGCCAGGGGCTCACCCCGAAGGGTGATGGTCTGGAACCAGGTCCCATGCAAGAATCCCTGCCACAACAACCCTGGCACGGGACCACGACAATGAGTAAAGACCGGCTGAAATCGCCCGACTGGTACGCGCAGATAGCACGTGTCGTCGACGCCCAGGGGTCGCCAGGTTTTGTCGAGGCGCTGTTCGCCGCGCTCAAGCTGATTGCTCCGTGCCAAGCCATCACCGTGTTCCTCTACCCGCGCAAGGGGTTGCCGTCGGCGCTGTTCGAAAAGGACGAGGAAGGCCCTTGGCTGCCGGAGGGCAACATCCAGAAGTACCTCGAAGGCTACTACCTGCTGTGCCCGTTCTACCGGGCCTGCATGGACGGCATCGCCCCTGGTTGCTACCGCCTCAGCGATGTCGCCCCCGACCACTTCAAGCGTAGCGAGTACTACCTGGCGTTCTATCAGCACGCTCACCTGGAAGACGAACTCAACTTCATCGTGCCGCTCGACGAGCACCTGACGATCGCCGTGGCCCTGGCCAGCACCCGCCGCCTGGACCGCCAACAGGTCAATGACCTCAAGTGCGTGGCGCCGTGGGTGGTGGCCACGGTGCGGCGGCAGTGGAGCCACCTGGATGTCGATGCCCTGGGTGGGCGTTTCGAGAGCGCCCTGGGCCGGCAGATCAACGCCGCGCTGAACAACTTCGGCTCCTCCTTGCTCACCGAGCGCGAGTGCCGCATCGCCCAGTACCTGCTGCGCGGCCACTCGACCCGTTCCCTGGCCGAGCGCCTGGGCATCAGCGAGGACACGGTCAAGACCCATCGCAAGAACCTCTACACTAAACTCGACATCGCCAAGCAGTCCGAGCTGTTTTCGCTGTTCATCGACTCGCTGGCCCAGGCCCAGGAAGGCCTGAGCAAGGACCCGCTGGAAAGCTACCTGCGAAGGCGCTGATCGCGCCGCTTCACCCCACCCGATTTCTACTGTCAGCGGTCTGGCAGGGCCAACTGCACGCCGCGTTTTACCCTGGAGAACAACAATGAACGCACCGTTCCAAGCCAAGCTGCAAGCCCAGCGCGACACCCGTGACTACCAGGCCGGCGATGCCGCCCACCACATCCACGCCTTCCTCGACCAGAAGGCGCTGAACGCCGAAGGCCCGCGGGTGATGGTTGGTGGCGAGCGCCTGCACCTGTGGGACAGCGACGGCAAGCGCTACCTGGACGGCATGTCGGGCTTGTGGTGCACCCAGCTCGGCTACGGCCGCAAGGACCTGACCGCCGCCGCTACCGCGCAGATGGACCAGCTGGCCTACTACAACATGTTCTTCCACACCACTCACCCGGCGGTCATCGAGCTGTCCGAGCTGCTGTTCAGCCTGCTGCCGGGCCACTACAGCCACGCCATCTACACCAACTCCGGTTCCGAGGCCAACGAGGTGCTGATCCGCACCGTGCGCCGCTACTGGCAAGTCGTTGGCCAGCCGAGCAAGAAGATCATGATCGGCCGCTGGAACGGCTACCACGGCTCGACCTTGGCGGCCACCGCGCTGGGCGGCATGAAATTCATGCACGAAATGGGCGGCATGATCCCGGATGTGGCGCACATCGACGAGCCGTACTGGTACGCCGCCGGTGGTGACCAGACCCCGGCCGAGTTCGGCCGCCGCTGCGCCCTGCAACTGGAAGAGAAGATCCTCGAACTGGGTGCCGAGAACGTCGCCGGCTTCATCGCCGAGCCGTTCCAGGGCGCGGGCGGGATGATCTTCCCGCCGGAAAGCTACTGGCCGGAAATCCAGCGCATCTGCCGCCAGTACGACGTGCTGCTGTGCGCCGACGAAGTGATCGGTGGCTTTGGCCGCACCGGCGAGTGGTTCGCCCACGAATACTTCGGCTTCGAGCCAGACACGCTGTCGATTGCCAAGGGCCTGACCTCGGGTTACGTGCCGATGGGTGGCCTGGTGCTGAGCAAGCGCATCGCCGAGGCACTGGTCGAGCGGGGCGGGGTGTTTGCCCACGGCCTGACCTATTCCGGGCACCCGGTGGCAGCGGCAGTGGCCATCGCCAACCTCAAGGCGCTGCGTGATGAAGGCATCGTGCGCCAGGTCAAGGAGGACACCGGGCCGTACCTGCAGCGCATCCTGCGCGAAGTGTTCGCCAACCACCCGCTGATTGGCCAGGTGCAAGGCGCTGGCCTGGTGGCGGCGCTGCAGTTCGCCGAGGACAAGGGTAGCCGCAAGCGCTATGCCAATGAGAATGACCTGGCTTGGCAGTGCCGTACTTATGGTTTCGAGGAGGGGGTGATCATTCGTTCGACTTTGGGGCGGATGATCATGGCGCCGGCCTTGGTGGCCAACCACAGTGAGCTGGATGAGTTAGTGGAGAAGACCCGGATTGCGGTGGATCGCACCGCGCGCGGGTTGGGCATTCTGTAAGTTCAAAAGCGGGGCTGCGCAGCAGCCCCAGGCTTCACAAATCTTCACAAAGTTTCAAATGAGACAAAATTGACTCATTAAGCTTGCGGAAATATCATTCGGGCCGTTTTTATCTATAGCTCGGGTGAATCATGAGGCACTTGCGTGCACTAGGAATGGCCAGTTGCCTGGCCGCTGCCGTCGCTTTAGCCGGCTGCGGCGAGCAGGAAACGCCACCGTCCGCCGCCAACACCACCGTTCCCGTCCAGACCGTCACGGTCGCCGCCGAACCCTTGGCCCTGGCCTCGACCCTGCCTGGCCGGGTCGAGCCGATGCGCGTGGCGCAAGTCCGCGCCCGGGTGGCCGGCATCGTCCTGCACAAACGCTTCGAAGAGGGCGCCGACGTCAAGGCCGGTGACGTGCTGTTCCAGATCGATCCGGCGCCATTCAAGGCCGCGCTGTCGCGTGCCGAGGCTGAACTCGCGCGGGCCCAGTCGGTGATGCTCGAGGCCCAGGCCCGGGTGCGCCGCTACCAGCCGCTGGTGAAAATCGAAGCGGTCAGCCAGCAAGACTTCGACAGCGCCAGCGCCGACCTGCGCAGCGGCCAGGCGGCCGTGCGTTCGGCCCAGGCCGATGTCGAGACGGCGCAGTTGAACCTCGGATACGCCACGGTCAAGGCACCGATCTCCGGCCGCATCGGCCGTGCACTGATCACCGAAGGTGCGTTGGTCGGGCAGGGCGACGCCACGCTGATGGCGCGCATCCAGCAACTCGACCCGATCTACATTGATTTCACCCAGTCCGCTGCCGACGCCCTGCGCCTGCGCCAGGCGCTCAAGGACGGCGTGCTGGCGGCAGGTGAAAACCCGGCCCTGACCGCTCGTGTGGAAGGTACCGACTACCAACGCCAGGGCACGCTGATGTTCACCGACGTTGCGGTTGACAGCGGTACCGGGCAGGTGACCCTGCGTGGGCGTTTCGACAACGCCGACGGCATCCTGCTGCCGGGCATGTATGTGCGTGTGCTGACACCCCAGGGCACTGACAATCAGGCGATCCTGGTCCCGCAACGCGCCATCCAGCGCGGCAGCGACGGTGAGGCACGGGTGATGCTGGTCGGCAAGGGCGGCATCGCCGAGGCCCGCAGCGTGCGTACCGGTGCCATGCAGGGCGCCCGTTGGCAGGTCACCGAAGGCCTGCACCCGGGCGACCAGGTGATCGTCGGCAGCCCGGCGGGCCTGGCTGCCGGCATGCCGGTGGCCCCGTCCCCGGCACAACAGGCCGCGGCGCGGTAAGGCGAGGGTAGCGAGATGTCCAAGTTCTTCATCAAGCGGCCGAACTTTGCCTGGGTCATGGCGCTGTTCATTTCCCTGGGCGGGTTATTGGTGATGCCGCTGCTGCCGGTCGCCCGGTACCCCAACGTGGCACCGCCGCAGATCACCATCACCGCCACCTACCCGGGTGCTTCGGCCAAGGTGCTGGTGGAGTCGGTGACCAGCATCATCGAGGAGTCGCTCAACGGCGCCAAGAACCTGCTGTATTTCGAGTCCACCAACAACTCCAATGGCATGGCCGAGGTGGTGGTCACCTTCGAGCCGGGCACCGACCCGGAACTGGCCCAGGTGGACGTGCAGAACCGCCTGAAAAAGGCCGAGGCACGCATGCCCCAGGCGGTGACCACCCAGGGCATCCAGGTCGAGCAGACCAGCGCGGGCTTCTTGCTGATCTACGCCCTGAGCTACAAGGATGTTGCCGGCAAGGCCGACACCACCGCCCTGGGTGACTATGCCGCGCGCAACATCAACAACGAGCTGCGCCGGGTGCCCGGTGTCGGCAAGTTGCAGTTCTTCTCTTCGGAAGCGGCCATGCGGGTGTGGGTCGACCCACAGAAGCTGGTCGGCTATGGCCTGTCGATCGATGACGTGAGCAACGCCATCCGCGGGCAGAACGTGCAGGTGCCGGCCGGCAGCTTCGGCAGCACGCCGGGCAGCAGCGAACAGGAACTGACCGCCACCTTGGCGGTGCAAGGCACCCTGAACGACCCAGAGGCCTTTGGCCGTGTGGTGCTGCGCGCCAACCCCGATGGCTCGCTGGTGCGCCTGGCTGATGTTGCGCGCCTGGAAATTGGCCTGGAGAGCTACAATTTCTCCTCGCGCCTGGACGGCAAGCCGGCGGTGGCCGGCGCGGTGCAGCTGGCGCCCGGTGCCAACGCGCTGAAAACCGCCGAGCTGGTCAAGGAGCGATTGGCCGAGCTGAGTGAGTTCTTCCCCGAAGGCGTCGAATATTCGGTGCCATACGACACCTCGCGCTTTGTCGATGTGGCCATCGAGAAGGTCATCCATACCTTGATCGAAGCCATGGTCCTGGTGTTCCTGGTGATGTTCCTGTTCCTGCAGAACATCCGTTACACCCTGATCCCGTCGATCGTGGTGCCGGTGTGCCTGCTCGGCACGCTGATAGTGATGAAGTTGCTGGGCTTCTCGGTGAACATGATGACCATGTTCGGCATGGTGCTGGCCATCGGCATCCTGGTCGACGACGCCATCGTTGTGGTGGAAAACGTCGAGCGGATCATGGCCGAGGAGGGGCTGTCGCCGGGGCAGGCGACGATCAAGGCCATGGGCCAGGTGTCGGGGGCCATCATTGGCATCACCTTGGTGCTCTCGGCGGTGTTCCTGCCGCTGGCGTTCATGGCAGGCTCGGTGGGGGTGATCTACCAGCAGTTCTCGCTGTCGCTGGCCGTGTCGATCCTGTTCTCCGGCTTCCTGGCGCTGACCTTCACCCCGGCCCTGTGCGCCACGCTACTCAAGCCAGTGGCCCCTGGGCACCACGAGAAACGCGGCTTCTTCGGCGCCTTCAACCGTGGCTTCGCCCGCCTTACCGAGCGCTACTCGGGCATGAACAGCGCGCTGGTCAAACGCGCCGGGCGCTACATGCTGGTGTACGCCGGCATCCTGGCGATGCTCGGCTACTTCTACCTGCGCCTGCCGGAGTCGTTCGTGCCGGTGGAAGACCAGGGCTATGCCATCGTCGACGTGCAGCTGCCACCAGGTGCCAGCCGCGTGCGCACCGATGCCACCGGCCAGGCGCTGGAGCAGTTCCTGATGTCGCGCGAGGCGCTGGCCTCGGCGTTCATGGTCAGCGGCTTCAGCTTCTCGGGCATGGGCGAGAACGCCGCACTGGCGTTCCCCACCTACAAGGACTGGTCAGTGCGCAGCAAGGAACAGTCAGTTGACGCCGAAACCGTCGCCATCAATACCCAGTTCGCGGGCTATGGCGACGGCGCGATCATGGCGGTCAACCCACCGCCCATCGATGGCCTGGGCAGTTCCGGCGGCTTTGCCTTGCGCCTGCTCGACCGTGGTGGCCTGGGCCGTGAAGCCCTGTTGGCGGCGCGTGACCAGTTGCTGGGCCAGGCCAACGGCAACCCGGTGATCCTCTACGCGATGATGGAAGGCCTGGCCGAGGCGCCGCAACTGCAGGTCGCCATCGACCGCGAGAAGGCCCGCACCCTGGGTGTGAGCTTCGAGACCATCAACAACACCCTCGCCACCGCCTTCGGTTCGGCGGTGATCAACGACTTCACCAACGCCGGCCGCCAGCAGCGCGTGGTGGTGCAGGCCGAACAGGGTGAGCGGATGACACCTGAAAGCGTGCTGCGCCTGTACGCACCGAACGCCGATGGCCAGCAGGTGCCGTTCAGTAGTTTCGTCACCACCCGCTGGGAAGAAGGGCCGGTGCAGATCGTGCGCTACAACGGCTACCCGTCGATCCGCATCGCCGGCGACGCCGCGCCGGGCTACAGCACCGGTCAGGCCATGGCCGAGATGGAGCGCCTGGTCAGCGATCTGCCACCGGGTATCGGCTATGCCTGGACCGGCCTGTCCTACCAGGAAAAGGTCTCCAGCGGTCAGGCCACCAGCCTGTTCGCCTTGGCCATCCTGGTGGTGTTCCTGCTGCTGGTGGCGTTGTATGAAAGCTGGGCGATCCCATTGACGGTAATGCTGATCGTACCCATTGGTGCCTTGGGCGCGGTGCTGGCGGTGATGGTCACCGGCCTACCCAACGATGTGTACTTCAAGGTCGGCCTGATCACCATCATTGGTCTGGCAGCGAAGAACGCGATCCTCATCGTCGAGTTCGCAAAGGAACTGTGGGCGAAGGGCTACAGCCTGCGCGACGCCGCCATCGAGGCCGCGCGCCTGCGCTTCCGGCCGATCGTGATGACCTCCATGGCGTTCATCCTCGGCGTAGTGCCCCTGGCGATTGCCAGTGGTGCCGGTGCCGCCAGCCAGCGGGCCATCGGCACCGGAGTGATCGGCGGCATGCTCAGTGCCACCTTGCTGGGTGTGGTGTTCGTGCCGATCTGTTTTGTCTGGGTGCTGTCGCTGCTCAAGCGCAAGCCGGCGCCGCACGCTCAAGCTGCCGAGGTGAATGATGGTCATGCGTAATCTTGTGGTGCCGTTCGCCCTGGCCGTGCTGGCCAGCGGCTGCTCCCTGGCACCGACCTATGAGCGCCCCGAGGCACCAGTGGCCAAACAGTGGCAAGACGGGGCAGGGCATGCGGGCCGGCAGGTGGACCAACTGGACTGGCAGGCGTTTATCGTCGACCCGGCCCTGCGCCAGCTGGTTGGCACGGCGCTGGGCAACAACCGCTCGCTGCGCCAGACCCTGCTCGATATCGAACAGGCCCGGGCGCAATACCGGATCCAGCGGGCCGATCGCGTACCAGGCCTGAATGCCAGCGCGTCGGGCAATCGGCAGCATGTGCCGGGCAGCCTGTCCAATGATGGACAGGAGGGCGTGACAAGCACATATCAGGTGGGCGTATCGCTGCCGGAATATGAAGTCGATCTGTTCGGCCGGGTGAAGAGCCTCAGCGATGCCGCGCTGGAGCAATACCTGGCCACCGAGGCAGCCGGTCGCGCCGCACGTATCGCCCTGATCGCCGAAGTCAGCCAGGCCTACCTGAGCCTTGACGGTGCCGAGCGGCGCCTGGCCCTGACTCGCCAGACCCTGGCCAGCCGCGAGGATTCGCTGGCGCTGATCGGCCAACGCCGAGCGGCAGGCGCCGCCACCGCGCTGGACCACCAGGAAGCGCTGGGCCTGGTCGAGCAGGCCCGCGCCGAACTGGAAAGCAATTTGCGACAGCAACGCCAGGCGTATAACGCCCTGGTGTTGCTGGTCGGCAGCGCGGATGCGGGCAAGGCCATCCCGGCCGAACGCCAGGCTGCGCCGAGCGTGCTGCAGGACATCTCGCTTGGCGCGCCGTCGGCGCTGCTGGAGCGACGTCCGGATATCCTCGCCGCCGAGCATCAGCTGCGGGCGCGCAATGCCGACATCGGTGCAGCACGGGCCGCGTTCTTCCCGCGTATCAGCCTGACCGGCAGCTTCGGCACGTCGAGCGCGCAGATGTCCGGCCTGTTCGACGGCGGTTCGCGCAGCTGGAGCTTCATGCCGCAGCTGTCGTTGCCGCTGTTCGATGCCGGGCGCAACCAGGACGGGCTGAGCCTGGCCGAGGCGCGCAAGGATTCGGCGGTGGCGGCGTATGAGGGCACGATCCAGTCGGCGTTCCGCGAGGTGGCCGATGCCTTGGCTGCAACCGACACGTTGCGGCGTGAGGAAGTGGCGCGGCGGGCGTTGGCCGATACCAGCCGGGCGACCTTGGCACTGGCCAAGGCACGCTATGAAGGCGGGATCGACAGCCACCTGCGCTACCTGGATGCCCAGCGCAGCGATTTCGTAAATGAGGCGGCTTACATCGAGGCCAGTACCCAACGCCAGCTGGCGTTGGTCGACCTGTTCCGCGCCCTGGGCGGCGGGTGGCCGGCGCGCGGCTGAGCACAGGCTCCTTTGGTTGGATGATCAACCGCGTTGGCCCTTGAGACTTGTGCCCAGGGGCCTTTTTGTGTCAGGCCAGCACCGATCTCAAGCCCTGGCCAAAGCCCCATGCAGGAACAACTGCTCCAGCGCCACCGCCGAATTGGCACTGGCCGCTCGCCCACGCCGCTCGGCATCGACCATGCCGTAGATCTGGGTGATGAACATCTCGGTAAACACCGCCGCACTGATGTCGATACGCAACACTCCCAGCTGCTGCGCCCGCAGGAAGAAGCCATCCATTGCCTTGGTATAGGCTAGCCAACGGAGGTCTTCACTGTCCCCCAGCAAGGTATCGGGCCGGTACTGGAACATCAGGAATACCAGCATTTCACGGTGCTTGAGGTGCTCGGCGATCAGGTGGCGCACGGCGTCCAGCGGTTCGGCGGTGGTCAGCGCGGCATTGCTGATGACTTGGTTGAGCACCTGCTCGCCGTGGTTCTCGAGCATGGCCACCAGGTTGTCGCGGGTGCCGCAGAAGCGGTGCAGGGTGGCCTTGCTGACGCCAGCGGTCTCGGCCAGCTCCTTGAGGGTTGCGCGGGGGTGGACCACGATGGCGTGGGCCAGGGCCTTGAGTAGGCGTTCGTCGTGGGGCGTGGGTTGCATCGATGGGCCTCGCATGGGTGCATGCTTGGCATTGTGCAGGAAACAGGAGGGGGATCAAGCCCTGGTGTCTCATCTGAGACATTTTTGTGTCTTTGTCGGACCTTTCGCGGGCGCGTCCCGCGAAGAGGCCCTTACAGACTCTAAATCAATGCGGCCCGCGCGGAATGGTCTTGAGCAGGTCTTCCGGGCTGATGTGTCCCACCACCTGAGCCACCGCGCTACCTGGCGTCGGCAAGTCGATGATGTGGTTCTTCATCTTGCCGATCACATGCATTTCGCACGGCTTGCAGTCGAACTTCAGGGTCAGCACTTCATCGCCCTGGATCAGCTGCATCGGTGCCACCTTGGTGCGCACGCCGGTCACGCCCTTGGCCTGCTTGGGGCACAGGTTGAACGAGAAGCGCAGGCAGTGCTTGGTGATCATCACCGGCACTTCGCCGTGTTCCTCGTGGGCTTCGTACGCCGCGTCGATCAGCTGCACGCCATGGCGGTGGTAGAAGTCGCGGGCCTTCTGGTTGTACACGTTGGCCAGAAACGACAGGTGCGACTCCGGATACACCGGTGGCGGCGTGGTCTCGGCCTTGCGCCCTCCACGTGGGTGCGCCTTCACGCGGGCTTCGGTCAGCGCCTCGATGGCTTCGCGGCGCAGGGCCTTGAGCTGCGAGTTGGGGATGAAGAACGCCTGCGGTGCATCCAGCTCGATGCGGTTGGCGTGGTACATCGTGGTGCCCAGCTGGCCGAGCAGGTCATGCAACTGGTCCAGTGCCTGCTGTGGCTTGTTGGCAGCGCCGAAGGGGCCGTCCAGTGCCACCTGCACGCTGACGCCTTCCTCACTGCTGAGGGTCAGCGTCAGGCGCTGTTCGCGCAGCACCGCGTGCCATTCCACGCCCACACGGCGCTCCGATGAAGTACGCTGCAGGGCCTGCTGCCAGTTGTGGTCGAGGTTGCGCGACAGCGGGTGGTTCGGCCGCAGCTTGTGCAGGCCTTCCGGCATTTCGTTGGGCTCGACGCGGTAGCGGTAGCGCTTCTGGCCGTCTTCCTCGAATTCGCCACGCGGCTCGGCGATGTTGGCGCGGAAGCCCACCACTTCACGCTTGACCAGCACGTTGAGGCCGTCGCCGTTGGTCAGCGGCACCTCGGTGACGACCTGCATGTCGCGCTTGCCGACCTTTTCCACCACACCCACGGCCAGGCCGGTGAAGGTTGGCGAGTCGAAGGCACCGATGTCGACCTTGCGGTCGGTGACGAAGTAGTCGGTGCTGCCGCGGTGGAAGGTTTTGTCCGGGTCAGGCAGGAAGAAGTGCTCGGTACGGCCGCTGGAGGCGCGGGCCAGTTCCGGGCGGCCTTCGAGGATGGCGTCGAGTTCCTTGCGGTAGTGGGCGGTGATGTTCTTCACATAGCCCATGTCCTTGTAGCGGCCTTCGATCTTGAACGAGCGCACGCCAGCATCGACCAGGTCGGCCAGGTTGGCGGTCTGGTTGTTGTCCTTCATCGACAGCAGGTGCTTCTCGAAGGCCACCACGCGGCCCTGGTCGTCCTTCAGGGTGTACGGCAGGCGGCAGGCCTGGGAGCAGTCACCGCGGTTGGCGCTGCGCCCGGTCTGGGCGTGGGAGATATTGCACTGGCCGGAGAAGGCCACGCACAGCGCACCGTGGATGAAGAACTCGATGGCCGCGTCGGTTTCGCTGGCGATGGCGCGGATCTGCTGCAGGTTCAGCTCGCGGGCCAGTACCAGCTGGGAGAACCCGGCCTGGTCGAGGAACTTGGCCCGCTCCAGGGTGCGGATGTCGGTCTGGGTGCTGGCATGCAGCTCGATGGGCGGGATATCCAGCTCCATCACCCCCAGGTCCTGCACGATCAGCGCGTCGACGCCGGCGTCGTAGAGCTGGTGAATCAGCTTGCGCGCCGGTTCCAGCTCGTTGTCGTGGAGTATGGTATTGATGGTGGTGAACACGCGTGCATGGTAGCGATGGGCGAACTCGACCAGTTCGGCGATATCGCTGACTTCGTTGCAGGCGTTGTGGCGCGCGCCGAAGCTCGGGCCGCCGATGTAGATGGCATCAGCGCCGTGCAGGATCGCCTCGCGGGCGATGGCCACGTCACGGGCAGGGCTGAGCAGTTCCAGGTGATTCTTTGGAAGGGACATGTCGTTATAGGTTCGGGCTGTCACGGTTTAGGGCGGCATTGTAGCGGTGAAATGCCTGGCTGGCACCTTCGGGTGCCGAGAGGTGTACAGCCAAGCCCAAAAAGTCAGAACTGATATTCCAGCCCGGCCCCGGCATACCAGGACCTGCCCGGTGCGGCCTCGTAGTAACGGCCATTGCCATCGCCGACAATCACCGACCCGACATACTGCCGGTCCAGCAGGTTGTCCAGGCGCACCAGCTGATGGAACGTCCACGGTCCGACCTGCTGCTGGAACTGCGTACGCCAGTTGAACACCGTATAACCCGGCGCCGCATGCTGGTCATTGGTGTCCTCGACATACACCTTGCTCCGGTACTGACCTTCGAGCCCCATGCTGATGCCATCACGCGGCTTCCACACTAGCTCGCCAAAAAGGCTGCTGCGCGGCACGCCAGGCAGTTGGTTGCCCTTGTCGATGGACGTGGTGCCCTGGGTGAAGGCTTCGTCATAGGTGGCATCGAGCAGGGTGTAGGCCAGGTTGGCCTGCCACTGCGGGCTCAGTTCACGCTGCACGCTCAGCTCGAAGCCACGGCGCAGGGTCTTGCCGGCGTTGCGGTAGCTGGTGCGGCCATCGGTGGAAGCCGCGACCACGATCTCGTCCTTGGTACGGAGCTCGAAGATTGCGGCATTGATCCGCGTGCGCTCATCCGGGCGCATCTTCAGGCCCAGTTCGTACTGGGTGCTGGTGGCCGGTTCCAGATTGAAGTTGAAGCCTTCCAGGGCGCCGGGCGCATAGGCCATCTCGGCCTGGGTCGGGGTTTCGAAGCCTTGGCCGGCGCTGATGTAGCCATGCAGGTCGGGGGTGAAGGCGTACATCACCGACAGGGTCGGGGTGGTGCGCTGGTACTTTTTCGAACCGCTGGCATCGCCGTTGGCCAGGAAGTGGTCGTCCACCTCCATCTCCATGCTGCTGTGGCGCAGGCCGGCATCCACGGTCCAGCGATCCAGTTCCCAGTGGGCCTGCACGTACGGGTCGAGGCTGGTGGCGGTGTCCTTTTCATCACGGCGCAGATCGCCTTTCACGCCCAGGGTGTCGCCGCTGAAATTCTGGAAGCCACGGCGGTCGTCGCGGCTGCGGTCGTAGTCGGCACCGAAGGTCAGGGTCAGGTTGCCGGGGGCGGCGCTGACCGGCTGGATCCAGCGCAGAGTGCCGCCATGGAATTCGCGGTCGAAGTCGACCACGCCGCCACCGCGGTTGTTTGCCGGGGTGCCCTTGGGGATCGACAGGTACTGGATGACGCTGCGCTTGCCCGCATACAGGTTGAACTGCAGGGTCGCATCGCCGAAGTAACGCTCGTAATTCATGCCCACCTGCTGGTGGTGGATGCTCTTGCGCGTGTCGTACTCCTCGGCGCGCGCCGCCACCGAACGTGGGTCGTGATTGTAGGCATCCCAGGTCTGGCCCAGCGGGTCTTCGGTACTGTTTTGTTCCAGGGTGCTGAAGATCAGCGCCAGGCGGCTGTCCTCGTCCGGTTTGACGTGCACCTTGGCGAAGGTCTGGTCGCGGCGGGCGGCGCTGTGGTCGCGGTAGCCGTCGGTGTCCATGCGCGAGGCATCGACCAGGAAGCCGGCCTGTTCGCTGCCGCCTTCGCTGTAGACGTGGTTCTTGTTGAAGCCGTCGCTGCCGAAGGTGGTTTGCGCGCCCACCTTGGGCGGCCCCGAACCATCACGGGAGAACATCTGGATCACACCACCGGCATTGCTGCCGTAGAGGGCGGAGGCCGGGCCGCGCAGCACTTCGATGCGGTCAGCCACGTCCAGGTTCAACGAGGCCGCCTGGCCCTGGCCATCGGGGGTACTGGCCGGAATGCCGTCGCTGAGCAGCTTGATGCCACGGATGCCGAAGGCCGAGCGGGCGCCATAGCCACGCGATGAGATCTGCAGGTCCTGGGCGTAGTTCTGGCGGTTCTGCACCACCAGGCCAGGCACGCGGTTGAGCGCTTCCGACAGGTTGACGCCCAACTGGCCATCGGCGATCTGCTGGCGGTCGACGGTGTCGATGGAGTAGGGCAGGTCGAAGCTCGGGTTGGGGGCGTAGCTGCCGGTCACCACCACCGGTTCGAGAAGATTGAAGGTGGTGACGGGTTCGGCCTGGGCCAATGGGCACAGACCGGGAAGCAAGGCAATCAGGGCCTTGCGGCGAAACGGGGGGAATTGCATGCAGCGTCCTGCTTTCGAAAAGAAGGCCCCGCCCGCAGGCGGAGCCAGTAAAACGGTAATCAGCGTTTGGCGGCCATGGCGGTCACTTCGACGCGCATTTGCGGGTAGGCAAGCGCAGCCACGCCAACCGCAGCACGCACCGGCCATGGCTTGCTGAAGAAGCGCTGGTAGACCTCGTTGAAGGCAGCACGGTCGGCCATGTCGGTCAGGTAGATGGTCAGGTGCATGACCCGGTCCATGCCGCTGCCGGCCTTTTCCAGGGCGTCCTTCAGGGCCTGCAGGGTGCTCTCGCTCTGCTGGGTAATGTCGGCATCGAGATCGGCCGGGATCTGCGTGGTCACCAGGATGCCGTTGTACTCAGCCACGTCGGAGGAAATGGACTCGGCGTCGGAATCCGGTGTGTAGATAAGATCTGCCATGGGTATTCGCCTTGCAACGGAAGGAAAGCGGCAAGCCTACGCGAGCCTGTCGCAAGGGTCGAGCCGATGGGCGCTTATGCATTGAAATGCTGCGCCCCGGCGGTCAGAATCGCCGCCGATTGTTGAGCAAGGTGCTGAAGTTGAACGAACAGACATTATCGATGCGCCTGGAGCGTGTGGCGGCGCATGTGCCGCAGGGCGCACGCCTGGCCGATATCGGCTCGGACCACGGCTACCTGCCGGTGGCGCTGGCGCTGCGCGGTGTGATCGAAGCCGGGGTGGCCGGCGAGGTGGCGCAGACGCCGTATGCCTCAGCCCAGCGCAACGTGCGCCGCAATGGCCTGACGGAATCCGTCACCGTACGCCTGGCCGATGGCCTGGAGGCAATCGAGCCCGACGACCGCATCACCGCCATCAGCCTGTGTGGCATGGGTGGCAAGACCATGTGCGAGATTCTCGAGCGTGGCAAGTCGCGCTTGAACGGCAGCGAGCGCCTGATCCTGCAGCCCAATGGCGATGAGCGCGAATTGCGCGGCTGGCTGATGGACAACGGCTACCGGATCGTCAGCGAAGAATTGCTGCGGGAAAACCGTTTCGACTACGAGATCATCGTCGCCGAACCTTGCGAGGTGGTGGCCTACAGTGCCGAAGAGCTGTATTTCGGCCCTGTGCTGATGCGCGAGAAAAGCCCGGCATTCGTGACCAAGTGGCAGCGCATGTTGCGCCAGAAGCAGCAGAGCCTGGCCAACTTCGAGCGTGCCCGCGATGCCATTCCGCAAGAAAAGCTGCGTGACTTCGCCCGGCAGATCGGCTGGATCAACGCGGTGCTGGCCTGATTCACTGCTGCGAGCAGTTACCCATTTCGCGGTAGTCGACTTCGCGTTTCTGGCCCTGGTGATCGACGTACACCATGTGCGCGGTACCGACCTGGCAGTCGGCGGCGTTGCTGGCCGGGGTGATCGAGATGACCTTGGCCACATCCAGCGGCATGCCGTATTCATAGTTGCTGGCGGTCGGCTGGCTGGCCGGGGTATCGGCGAAGGCACCGAACGCGGCAAGGGCGGCAGACAGGGCGACAACAGCGATCGAACGTTTCATGGCAGGCTCCTTTTTCAATGTTTTACCAATGATGTATTCATTGGTGATCCTCAATAAATGGGCTAAGTCGTGATAGATTCCTGCCTGGAACGTACGAATAAGACCGATCAAGGAGCCCAGCCCCCATGGACATGCTGCACGCCATGCGTACCTTTGCCCGGGTGGTGGAGTGCGGCAGTTTCGCCGCCGCCGCCAATGCCCTCGACATTTCTGCGGCGCAGGTGTCGAGGATCGTCGCGGAGCTTGAGAACCAGCTGCAGACCCGCCTGCTGCACCGAACCACCCGTCGTTTGCGCATGAGCGAGGCGGGCGAGCGTTTTCTGGAACGGGCGCGGCAGATCATGGCGCTGACCGACGAGGCCATGGACGAAGCCCGCGGCGCGCACCTCACCCCGCGGGGCCGCCTGCGCCTGCATTGCCCGCATGGCCTGGGCATGTTGTTGATGCCGCTGGTGGCCGGCTACAACGCCCTGTGCCCGGAAGTGGCCATCGAGTTGACGCTGTCACAGCGCAACCCCGACCCCCTGGCCGAGGGCCACGACGTGGTGATCACCGTGGACGAGGCCTTGCCCGATTCGCAGCTGATTGCCGTGCCTTTGGGTACCATCTTCAGCATCCCCTGCGCGGCGCCCAGCTACCTTGAAACCCATGGTGTACCCGAGCGGCCGCAAGACCTGCACGAACACCGCTGCCTGCGCATGGCCTATCCGATGCATGAAGGCGACTGGGTATTCCCTCAGGGCGTCGACCACTGCGTGATCGCCCCGCGCGACAGCTTCCTGACCAACGTCGCCGACGCCATGCTGGTGGCCAGCGAACTGGGCATGGGCATTGGCCTGTTGCCGTTCTACACCGCCAGCCAGGCCATCGAGCAAGGGCGCCTGCGGCGGTTGCTGGCGCCGTACCGGCTACGTGAGAATGCGCTGTATGCGATCTACCCGTCGCGCCATTACCTCGATGCCAAGGTGCGGACCTGGATCGACTATCTGAAGGAGCAGCTGCCGGGGATGTTTGCCAGCCATGAGCGGATTGTCGACGACTCGCAGTTCTGGCGTTGAATCAGTGGCCGTAACGGCCGACCAGGCTCTGCGCACCTAGCGCATGGTCTTTGAGCAGTTCCATCAAGCCGCCGCGATCCAGCTCCGGCGGCAAGGTGCCCAGCGGCAGGTCAGTGGCAATCAGGGTCAGTGCATAGTGGTGTGGCCTGTCCCCGGCGGGCGGGCAAGGCCCGCGATAGGTCATGGTGCCGTGCGAATTGCGCCCGACAATCAGCGCCTGGCTGGTCTGCCAGCCGGCGCCTGCCTCCAGCCCGTCGAGCGCCGGGTCGATGTCGTAGGCGAGCCAGTGCACCACGCCCAGGCCCTTGCCGCCGTCCGGGTCGAACATCACCAGGGCCAGTGACAACGTGCCGTTGGGCAGGTTCTTCCAGCTCAACTGCGGCGTGCGCCCCTCACCGGCACCACAGGCCGGATCCGGCCCGACCTGCTGCAGGCCGATGACACCGCCATCGGTGAACGAAGACGAACTGATCGACAGCGCGGCAGAGTCGCCGCCGGCAGCCACGGCGGTGCCTGGCAGTAGGGCGGCTAGCAGCCAGGGTTTGAGGTTCATGACGGTTCCTCGGCAGGCCTTTGCGCCGCAGTGTAGACCAGCTGCCAGTCAGTGGCTGTCCTGGTCTTCGGCAGTGCCGCCGGTGTGCCCGGCGCCGGAGCCTGTGGCTTCACCGGTGCTGTTGGAGCCACCGGCCGCGCCATCGGCGGCATCCGAGTTGCCGCTGGTGTCGCTGCTGTCATTGTCCTGGGCGCTGCCCGGGCTGTTGACGCTGCTGCCTTCCCCGGCGGTCTTGCCGCCGCGTTGGTCGGTTTTCGGATGGCTGTCGGTGTTGGTTGCGTCTGTCGCGGCGTAACTGGTGGTGGCGGCGATCCCCATGGCGAGGGCGAGCAACAGCGAGTGAATGCGAATCATGGCAACTCTCCTGGGCGGATGATCTGTCATTCGTTTGGCTGGCGGAGGGCGCTGGGGTGCCCCATGGGCGACGGGCGGTCGAAAAAAGGGCCGCGATGGCGGCCCCTTGGTTCACGTGGTTTCTGGCTGCGCTGTCGGTGCAGCGGCTTCCACCGGTTCCAGCGGCGGATGCTCTTGTGCTGCATGCATCAGGTCCTCGGTCACTCGCAGCTCTGCGCCGGTCGGCGAGAACGTGGTCGATGCGGTGAACGGTGCCGGGTGCTCCGCTGCCGGGCGCTTGCCGCGACGCCAGAGGAAGAAGCACACCATCCCCAGGTTGACCACGGCAAAGGCCCAGAACAGCCCCACTTCGCCGAATTCGGTCATCGCCGGCGAAATCGCCAGCGGCGCCATGGCCGAGCCCAGCGAGTTGATCAGCAGCAGGCCCTGGATCATCGGTACCAGGGCGTCGGACGGAGCGCGGTCGGCAGCATGGCTGACCGCCACCGGGTATAGCGCGAACACGCCGCCACCGAGCAGGAACAGCATGGCCGGCAGCAGGGCCGAATCCGACGGCAGGAACACCGTGATCAGCGACAGCACCATGCACAGCGCAGCCAGGGCGATCAGCACATCCTGGCGGTCCTTGCGGTCGGACCAGCGGCCCACCGGGTATTGCAGCAGCATGGCGCCGAGGATCACCCAGGCCATCATGTTGCCGACCTCACCGACATCCAGGCCGATGCGCTGCAGGTACAGCGGCAGCAGGGCGTAGATACCGGCAATGACCACACCGGAGCCGAAGCAGCCGACCAGCCCTGACGGCGCCACGCCCAGCAGTTGCCGTGGCTTGAGCGGCTCGACCTGGTCCAGCAGCGGCGATACCCGCGGCAGGATCACGATCGGCAGCACCGACAGCGCAGCCAGCATGCCGGCCAGCATGAACGGTGCGCTATCGCCCAGGTGGGTGATCACGCCGAGACCGGCCTGGGCGATCACGCCTGCGCCGTAGAAGGCGATCATGTACAGCGCCAGCAGGCGTCCGCGGATCTTCGCGTCACCGGCCAGCAGCAGCCAGCTTTCGATCACCAGGAATACGCCGACGGCCGCCCAGCCATTGATCAGGCGCAGCACCGACCACCAGGTGGCGTCGTAGAACAGCCCTTGCAGCAGGATGGTCGCGGCGATCAGCGAGGCGAAGCTGGTGTAGGCGCGGATATGGCCGATGCGCAGGATCAGCCGGTCGTTGAAGATGGCGCCGAGGGTCAGGCCGATGAAGTAGGTCGACGAAACGATACCGATGGTCGTTGCCGATTCGCCGGCAGCGTCCAGGCGCAAGGTGGTAAGGGAAGACATGAAGCCGTTGCCCAGGGCAATGATGAACAGCCCGAGCAGGGGCGCCAGCGCCATGGCCAGCAAACGCGGAGACATACATACCTCAAGTTGATGTGGCGATTCAGGGAGCGCCTCTTCGAACGCGCACGCCAAACGGACCCATCTAGGGCCGAAGAAGTGCACGGATGTGCCTGGGCTGGATGCGACCTGGGCAAGACTCAACCGCTGGACCCTGGAATAGCCGGGCCGGGCGGGGTGGGTTGAGCCATATTTCACATGGGCGTCATGTGTTCAGGCCTGGACTCTGTCGTTGCTGCCGGTTGCCACCGTTCAAGGCGACGGGCGAAAAGGAAGCGCGATTCTACGGGTTGTGATCGATTTGCCCAAGAGGCTAAGGCCTGCGACGCGACGACGCAGGGCAGGATGCGACAGCTTTGTGCCCCAATCCGACATCCAGGCGCCTCTAGCCTGCGGCATAATCGGCATTCTCAACAAGGAAGGCCCGCCCCATGCTCGCTTCGCTGTTCGCCGTCCTCGCCCCGGTCTTCATCGTCGCCGGCATCGGCTTCGCCTGGGCCCGCAAAGGCCTGGATTACCCCACCGAATTCATCGCCCGCATGGTCATGACCGTCGGCACGCCATCGCTGGTGCTGTCGACCCTGAGCCGTACCGAGCTGGACGCCACGGCCTTCACCAGCATGGCCCTGGCCTGCCTGTTGTGCACCGTGGGCATGGCTGTGGCCGGGCTGCTGGTGTGCCGCGTTTCAGGCCAGCACTGGCGCGTACTGCTGCCGGCGTTCATGTTCCCCAACACCGGCAACATGGGCTTGCCGATCAGCCTGTATGCCTTCGGCGAGCACGGCCTGGCCCTGGCCGTGGCGTTCTTCCTGACCTTGTCGATCGTGCAGTTCACCGTGGGTATGGCCATTTCCGGTACGGTCGCCTCGTTCAAGGCCTTGTTGCGCAACCCGATCGTCATCAGCCTGGGCGGCGCCATGCCGATCATCTTCCTCGACTTCGAACTGCCGCGCTGGCTGGCCAACACCGCCGACCTGCTGGGCGGCATGTCGATCCCGCTGATGCTGCTGACGCTGGGCGTGTCACTGGCCAGCATCCGCCCGCAGCATATCGGCGGCGGCTTGGTGCTCGGCGGCCTGCGCATCGTGTTGGGCGCGGCGGTGGGGTGGGCGGTGGGAACAGCCCTAGGCATGCAGACAATGGAACGGGCGGTGTTGATGGTGCAGTCGGCGATGCCGGTGGCGGTGTTCAATTACCTGATGGCGGTCAGGGCCAACCGGCAGCCGGAGCAGGTGGCCAACCTGGTGATGTGTTCGACCGTGCTGTCGTTCGTCTGGCTGCCGGTGGTGCTGGCCTGGTGGATGTAGGCCTTATTTGTCGAACAGGCGCTCGTGCACCCAACCGTTGTTGGTCAGCACCATCACGCGCTTTTCCCTGGCAGGCGTGTCGTTGGTCGCTACAGCCTTGCCCAGGTCACGGATGCCGGCCTTGACCTCGTCATTGGCCGCCCAGTCCGGCAACCCGGTGATCTTGTAGGCATAGGTCACATCGGAAACGGTGTGCCCCATCATCTGCCCCGGCTCGCTGAACTGCTCGATCGACGTTACCTCGGCCTTGCCGAAGCACAGCCCGCCGCGGGTCTGGCCGTTGAGCATCTTCTGGGCATCGGCCTTGTAGTACTTGCGCCCCTCATCGGTGAGGTCGTAGGCGTAGTAGATGTCGGTACGGGCCGGTTGCCACAAGCGCTCCGGCACTTCGACCCGGGAGATCTCCTGCTCGCTGACGATGCCCACCCGGGCCAGGGCATGCAGCGCCTTGTTGGTGCCGGTGACGTCGAAGTCCTGGGTCTTGGTGGGGAAGTCGGTGACCACAAAGCAATGGGGATACTGCGTGTCGAGGTAAGCCTGGGCTGCTTTATGGAAATTGGCCTCGCTGGCCTCGCTGGCGTCCTGGGTGTCCGAGCAGCCGGCCAGGGTGGCCAGCAGTGCCAGCGGTACGATCTTCCTGTGCATGATGAAACGTCCTTGGATTGCGAAGATAAACCGGTGGGCGGGAATTAAAACCCACGGTCTAGAGCGGCGCAATCGTGGCAGTACGGCATCTGGACAGGGTTCACAAAGCCGCTGTCAATGGTGCCCTTGCGGCTCCCGGGTATCGATGCCCACCACCACCGACATGCCCGGGCGCAGGCGTGCGGCGTCTGGCTGGTCGGGGTCGACGGTAATGCGCACCGGGATGCGCTGGGCAATCTTCACGAAGTTGCCGGTGGCGTTGTCGGCCTGCAACAGGGCGAATTCGGAGCCGGTGGCCGGCGAAATCTGCTGTACATGGCCGTAGAGCTTGAGGTGGTTCAAGGCGTCCACGGTGAAAGTCACCGGCTGGCCGATGCGTACATCGGCCATCTGGGTTTCCTTCATGTTGGCGATCACCCACAGGGTGTCGGGCACCAGCGCCATCAGTTGCGCACCCGAGTTGACGTAGGCGCCCAGGCGCGTGCCAATCTGCCCCAGCTGGCCGTCGCGCGGGGCGGTGACGCGGGTGTTGTCGAGGTCGATGCGGGCCAGCTCGACGGCGGCCTTGGCGTTCTCCACCGAGGCCTCCAGCGAGGCGCGGTTGACGATCACCGTCTCGCGGTCCTGGCGGGCGATTTCCAGCGCGGCCTTGGCCTGGGCCAGGTTGGCGACGGCGGCAGCCTCGCTCGCGCGGGCCAGGTCCAGCGAGCTGCGCGACACCGAACCATCGCTGACCAGCGCCTGGTTGCGGCTGAGGTCGGCCTTGGCCTTGGTCGCCTGGGCCGATGCATCTCCGATTGCCGCCTGGCGTTGGGCGATGGTGGCTTCGGCGCTGTTGCGCTGCTGCAGGTTGTTGGCCAGCGCCGCCTGCTGCTGTTGCAACTGGGCGATGGCCTGGGCCAGGCGTTGCTTGTAGATGCGGTCGTCGAGCTGCACCAGCAGGTCGCCAGCCTTGACGAACTGGAAGTCATGCACTGGCACATCGACGATGTAGCCGCTCAGCTGCGGGCCGATGATTGTCACCTGGCCGCGCACCAGAGCGTTTTCGGTGCTTTCGATGGTGCTGCTGAACGGCGGCAGGTTCCAGGCGTAGAGCACTACCAGGATGCCGACCAGGGCCACGCTGGCGAAGCTGATCGTAGACAGGATGCGCACCCGCCGCGTGCGCACCGGGCTGGTCGGTTCGCTGGGCGGCGTGCTGCCTTCCGGGGTTTCGGCGAGGGCGGTGGTGGTCGTGGTGCGGGTTTCTTCGGTCATCGGCTGGCAGTACCGCTGGTGGAGTCGGATGAAGCAGCCTGGCGGGCGACATACCACAGCCAGGAGCCGCGAATGGTAATCCAGATCATGGTCAGCACGGCGATGCAGCCGATCAGCACGAACACGTCGTTGTAGGCCATTACGTTGGCCTCGCGGGTGGCGGCAGTGGCCAGCACGCGCATGCCGGCCTCGCTGCGCAGCGCCGGGTCGGCGAGGATCCCGGCATAACCGCCGCCGCCGCTTTGCACGCGCGCATTGACCAGCGGTTCGAGGTAGCTGAGGCGGTCCATCAGGTGGCTGGAATGGAACTTCTCGCGCCAGGTCTGGAATGTGCCCAGCAGCGCCGCGCCGATCAGGCCGCCGAGGTTGTTGCAGATGCCGAACAGCACCGAAAAGCTCACCAGGTTGCGCGGGTTGGCGCGTACATGGCTGATGCCCAAGGCCATCGACGGGCCAAGGAAGAAGGTGCTGCCGAAGGCCAGCAGGAACTGGCTGAAGTACATCTGTGCCGGGCGCGTGAGGTTGCTCGAGCTGCTGTCCATGAATGCCCCGGCGGCCATCGCCAGCAGCGAGACGAACAGCGGGATCACCAAGTGCTTGGGGTCGATGGTCAGCGCACTGCTGGCCAGGCCCGCCACAGCGCCAAGCAGCATGATCCAGTACAGCGAGCGCATCTGTTCGCTGCCCATGTTCAGCATCTGCAAAAAGCCCACCGCACCGGTGGACTGCTCCGAGGTGACCATGCGAATCAGAATGACGCACAGGCCCAGGCGAATGATTGCGCCACTGCCCAGCCAGCGCGTCATCAGCAGCGGGTTCTGGCGGTTGTGCTCGATGGCAAGGCCGGTGAAGATCAAGGCAATCGACGAGGCCAAGGCGATGCCGATCCACGGTGCCTCCAGCCACCAGTCGATGCGCCCCAGCGAGAGCGCGGCGCAGAGCAGGGCGACGCCACTGGCCATCAGGGTAAAGGTGAGGAAGTCCAGCGGCTCGAAGGTCTTGAAGCGGTCACCGGGGGGCCGCTTGAGCAGCAGCACGCAGCCCAGTGCAGCCAGCGCCAGGCCCAGTTCAAACAGGTACAGGCCTCGCCATTCGGCGATCTGCAGCAGGTCTTCGGAGAAAATCCGCGCCAGCGGCAGGGCCAGTTGCGAGGCGCCCAGGCCCAGCACCATGGCCTTGAGCCGCCAGCGTTCGGGGAACGCCTGGATCATGTAGTACAGGCCCAGCGAACTGAGCGCCGCGCCGACCATGCCGTGGGCAGCGCGCACGGCGATGGCCGAATTGAGGTCGTTGACCAGCAGGTGGGCGAAGGTGACCAGGGCATACAGCACCAGGAACACCTCGGTGAAGGCGCGCAGGCCGAACTGCTGACGGAACTTGACCAGCAGCAGGTTGATCGACACGTTGGTCATGACATACGCCGCCGGCAACCAGGCCATCTCGGCACTGGTCGCGCCCAGCGCCCCCTGCAGGAACACCAGGTTGGCGGTGACCAGTGCGTTACCCAGGCCACCGGTAATCGCCACCAGCAGGCCGACCACGCCGTACGCCAGGCGCTTGGCCGGCGTGTGCAGGGGCGTGGAAGGGGAGCCGGGGAGGCTGGGCTTCTCGTGCGGGAGCCACTGGCGCGGGGTGTATTTGTCCATGCAACTGACTGTAACACTGCCTCATGCGTTTTTTGTAGGAACGGCCTTGTGTCGCGAAGGGGCCGCTCCTGCAAGCCCTAGTGGCCCACCACCATGGCGGTGAACGGCGCTACATAGGCCTGCAAGGTCACCAGGCAACCCACCAGCACCGCCAACACGATCGAATGGAAGAACACATAACGCAGGATCTCGCCCTCATGCCCATACCAGCGGGTGGCAGTGGAGGCCACGACGATCGACTGCGCATCGACCATCTTGCCCATCACCCCGCCCGAGCTGTTGGCCGCCGCCATCAGCACCGGACTCAGCCCCAGCTGCTCCGCAGTCACCCGTTGCAGCCCGCCGAACAGCACGTTGGAGGCCGTGTCCGAGCCGGTCAGCGCCACGCCCAGCCAGCCGAGCAGGGTGCCGAACATCGGGTAGAAGATGCCCGTGGCGGCAAACGCCAAGCCCATGGTCGCGTCCAGCCCCGAGTAGCGGGTGAGGAAGCCCAGCGCGAGCATGGCGACGATGGTGATCAGCGAGTAACGCACCACCCAAAGCGTGCGCAGATATTGCCGCCCCAGCTCCAGAGGCGAGTAACCCATCAACAGCCCGCCGAGGATGGCCGCGAGGAAGATGCCGCTACCGGTGGCGGTGAATCAGGTGAACTTGTACTGGGCGTCTTCTTTCTTCGGCGTGGGTACCACAGGGGGCACTTTCTCGATCTGCTGGTGGATCGAGTCGAAGGTGAATACCGGGGCGAACACCGGGTTACCTTCACGCAGCGGCTTGCCTTGCGGGTCGAGCATGGCCGCGCCGCTGGCCGGGTCGAGCGCCGGGCGCGTGTCGAACAGGTTCTTGAAGCCCGCCGTGCCCCAGGCGAACACGAACACGGTCAGGATGATCCACGGCAGCCAGGCCTTGAACACGCTGCGCTGGTCGCTCTGGGTAAAGGTGGTTGCGGCGCCGGCCTTGCCGTCGTCCTCGACCTTGGAGTCGTCCACCCGCCCGGTGAGCGCCGCCGAGGTGTGCACGGTGGCCGGCTTCCACACCCGCAGGAAGCCAGTCAGGCAGGCCATGGAGATCAGCGCGGCGATCACGTCCACCAGCATCGGCCCGTGGAAGTTCGACACCACGAACTGCGGCACCGCGAACGTGACCCCGGCCACCAGGATCGCCGGCCATACTTCCAGCATCTTGCGCCATCCGGCAAACGCCCAGATCAGCCAGAACGGCACGATCACCGAGAAGAACGGCAGTTGCCGACCGACCATGGCCGACAGTTCCATTTCATCCAGCCCGGTGACCTTGGCCAGGGTGATGATCGGTGTGCCCAGTGCGCCGAACGCCACCGGTGCAGTGTTGGCGATCAGCGCCAGCCCTGAAGCCGCCAGCGGCGAGAAGCCCAGGCCGATGAGGATCGCCCCGGTCACCGCCACGGGCGTGCCGAAGCCCGCCGCGCCCTCGAAGAAGGCACCGAAGCAGAAGGCGATCAGCAGCAGCTGCAGGCGGCGGTCGTCGGTGATGCGTGCCAGCGAGTCCTGAAGCACCTTGAACGAGCCGTTCTCGGTGGTGAGCCGGTGCAGGAAGATGATGTTCAGCACGATCCAGCCGATCGGCAGCAGGCCGTTGGCTGCGCCGTACAACGCTGCGGAACCGGCCATGTTGGCCGGCATGCCGAAGGCGAAGATCGAGATCAGCAGCGCCGAGCCCAGGGCGAGCAGGGCGGCGATGTGTGCTTTGATGTGGAAGAAGGCCAATGCCGCCAGCATCACCACCACCGGCACGGCGGCCATGAGCGTGGAGAGCACGGGGCTTGCGAACGGATCGTAGATTTGCTGCCAGACCATTTGCCACCTCGTTTGTTGTTATTGAGGTATCGCGATTTTTGGGCAGACGGCATGCAGGGATGCCAGAGGGAGTATAGAAAGGAATTTTCACCTGTTCCGGCCTCTTCGCGGGGCAAGCCCGCGAAGAGGCCAGCACAGGCGCTACAAGGCGCGAGCCAGAAACGCGGCAGTACGACTGTCACCACACCCGGCCACCACCTGCGGCGTACCACTGACCACCACCTGACCGCCAGCATCCCCGGCCCCCGGCCCGATGTCGATCACCCAGTCACTCTGCGCCACCACGCGCATGTCGTGCTCGACCACCACCACACTGTGCCCGGCCTCGACCAGGCGATTGAGCTGCACCAGCAAGCGGTCGATATCTTGCGGATGCAGCCCGTTGGTAGGTTCGTCCAGCACATACAAGGTCGCGCCACGGGCCACGCGTTGCAGCTCGGTGGCCAGCTTGATCCGTTGCGCCTCGCCACCGGACAGCTCGGTAGCCGGCTGCCCCAGGCGCAGGTAGCCCAGGCCGATGTCCTGCAGCACCTGCAGGCAACGCCGCGGCGCCGGCTGCTCGGCGAACACCTCAAGCGCCTGCTCGACGGTCAGCTGCAGCACCTGCGCGATGTTCATGCCCTGCCAGCTCACCGCCAGTGTCTCGGGGTTGTAACGTGCACCGTGGCAAGTCGGGCAGGGCGCATAGACGCTGGGCATGAACAGCAGTTCGACACTGACGAAGCCTTCGCCCTCGCAGTTCTCGCATCGGCCCTTGGCCACGTTGAACGAGAAACGACCCGCATCGAAACCGCGGGCCTTGGCCTGTTCGGTAGCGGCAAACAGCTTGCGGACATGGTCGAACAGTCCGGTGTAGGTGGCGAGATTAGAGCGCGGCGTGCGGCCGATCGGCTTCTGGTCCACCTGCACCAGCCGCTTGATGCTGTCGAGCCCGGCAGTGACACGCCCAGCGCTGAATTGCTCGGGCTCATCTTCAAGGCTTTGCTCGTCAGGTTCAGCCGTCTGTTCGGCCTGACCGAGATGGGTACCGACCAGCTCCAGCAAGGCCTGGCTGACCAGGCTCGACTTGCCCGAGCCGGAAATGCCGGTGACCGACGTGAAGCATCCGAGTGGGAAGCGGGTACTGAGGTTGTGCAGGTTGTTGCGGGTGATGCCTTCCAGCGCCAGCCAGTCGTGCGGCTGGCGTGGCGTGCGCAGGGTACGCTGCTGTTCGGCGAACAGGTAGGCGGCTGTGCGCGAGGCCTCGACCTGTGCCAGGCCGGCGGGCGGGCCACTGTAGAGAATCTGCCCGCCATGCTCGCCGGCAGCAGGGCCTACATCGACCAGCCAGTCGGCGCGGCGCATGGTATCCAGGTCGTGCTCCACCACATACACCGAGTTGCCCGCCTGCTTGAGCCGCTGCAAGGCATCGAACAGCGCTTCGCTGTCGGCCGGATGCAAGCCGGCGGAAGGCTCGTCGAGCACGTATATCACGCCGAACAGCTGCGAATTGAGCTGGGTTGCCAGGCGCAGGCGTTGCAGCTCGCCGAACGACAGCGTCGGCGTGCTGCGCTCCAGCGCCAGGTAGCCCAGGCCCAGGTCGATCAGGGTGTCGATGCGCTCCAGCAACTCATTGGCGATGCGCTGTGCGGCCAGGCGCTTTTCCAGGGTCAGGTTATCGTCGTGTTGCTCCAGGTAGCCCGGCGCAGCCACTTGGCGAAACACCTCGGCCAGCGCCTGCAACGGCAGCCGCGACAGCTCGCCGATGTCGCGACCGGCGAAGGTCACGTCCAGCGCCGCACGCTTGAGCCGTTTGCCCTGGCACACCGGGCAGGGGCTGGGGCGCATGTACTGCGACACGCGCTTGCGCATCTGTGCGCTCTGCGAGTGCATGAAGGTATGCAGCACGTAGCGCCGGGCACCACTGAAGGTGCCCTGGTAGCTCGGTTCGAGCTTGCGCTTGAGTGCGGCGCGGGTTTGCGCCGGTGTCAGGCCGGCGTACACCGGCACGGTGGGGGTTTCTTCGGTGTAGAGAATCCAGTCGCGCTGCTCCTGCGGCAGGTCGCGCCAAGGAATGTCGACGTCATAGCCCAGCGTCACCAGAATGTCGCGCAGATTCTGCCCCTGCCAGGCCATCGGCCAGGCCGCCACGGCACGCTCGCGGATGGTCAGCGACGGGTCGGGAACCATGGTCGCCTCGGTCACGTCATAGACCCGCCCCAGCCCATGGCACTCCGGGCAGGCGCCTTGCGGGGTGTTGGGCGAGAAGTCCTCGGCATACAGCATCGGCTGCCCGGTAGGATAGCTGCCGGCGCGGGAGTAGAGCATGCGGATCGAGCTGGATAGGGTGGTGACGCTGCCCACCGACGAGCGCGCGCTGGGCGTGCCGCGTTGCTGCTGCAGGGCCACGGCCGGGGGCAGGCCTTCGATGGCGTCGACGTCCGGCACGCCGACCTGGTCGATCAGGCGCCGGGCATAGGGCGCGACCGATTCGAAGTAGCGGCGCTGGGCTTCGGCGTAGAGGGTGGAGAAGGCCAGCGAGGACTTGCCCGAGCCGGACACCCCGGTGAACACCACCAGGGCGTCGCGGGGGATATCGACGTCGATATTCTTGAGGTTGTGCTCGCGGGCGCCACGGACGCGGATGAAGCCGGTGGGAGTGGTGGGGCGTGGTGGCATGGCGCTGTCCTTGGGGGTGGGGAGCGCTCAAGTTAACAGCAATTCCAAAAGCAGGGGCGCTTGCACGGGTGGTTCTGGGTAGACTGCGCCTTTTCAAGGAGCACCGCCCCCGCATGAAGCCTTTTGTAACTCGCCTGTCTCGCTACCTTGGTTTTACCTCTCTCGCCATTGCGGTAGTCGGTGTGCTGTTCTCGCTGTATGTCGCCGTCGATTCAGGCGGCTATGTGCCGTTTCTGGGCAGCGACCCGGCCATGTGGGGCCTGGCGTTCTTCTGGCTGACCAACGTGATCACTCTGGTGCTGAATGCCGCAGTGTGGCTGTGCGGACGCCGACCTGCCTGGCTCAGTTGGACCATTGCGGCGCAGATGCTGTTGGCGATCGGGTTGCTGTTCGTGGAGGGTTGAGCGCTTTGCAAGTGGCGAAGATCGACTGCGCACTCAAGCCCCTTCAAAGTGTTGGCCGCTTTACTGCTTTATGTGCGAAGTCCAGGCGAAGCTCGGGGTTGTCATTGCCGTAAGGTATTCCTGGGTAGTACCAAGTAGCGTTGATTTCAGTAAGGTAACCATCCGCAGAAAGGAGGACGCGAGCACTCCGACAAAGAAGCCGCAGCCTATCGGCAAAGCAAAGCAAAGCAAAGCAAAGCAAAGCAAAGCAAAGCAGGCTAAGCGATGCCGTGTCTCTCGTTTCGCACGAGTCTGTGTTGACTGTGACTATAAGGGCGCTTCTCAGTACCGTCATCTGCTTACTCCGGAAGAGGTTTGAAACTGTCCAGGAGCTTATCCCAAAAGGCCAATGCCTCATCATTTGATTTGAAGTTGCTTCCATTTTCATGAGTGCCTAGTTCAATGGCGATATAGGGACGTGTGTTGGACTCCAATGTGCCGCCGTGCTCAAACTGGAAGGCATAAAATGTTTTGCCTTCTATTGTGGCGCTAACGGCTATCTCTTCGCCCTCGAGGCCGCCGGCCATTCGTTTGTTCATGCGTAGAGTCTGCAGGTGGCCGTTATTTGATAGTTCGCCTACTATAGGGTCATATTTTTTATTATGAAATCGCTCAAGAAGACTCGGTTCTCTCTCGGTAATGCTTCGTGTAAGAAAGCTTACATAGTTTCCAGTGTGTCCTTCAATCTGAGCGCCCATATAGATCGACTCGAAAAATTGATCATTTGGGAGAGTGGAGTAACCAGCTTCCAGAGCGAATGCACCGTGTGGAGGCGCTGCCTCAGGACGCCTGGAATAGATAGAGTTGCTCAGCTTGCGCAGGTTTTCCACAGCTTCAGGCACACCCATTGGGGTGACGCGCTTGATCATCATTCGATAGAGTGCATTTCTGTTTGTAAGGAAATAAGAATCGAGGGTGTACAAGCTTGTGAGGCGCGACAGCAATAAAATACTGCCATTGTCGAGCGAGATTGTTTTTTCGTATTTGCTGCTTGTTCCGCGAGCAACGCCTCTTTGCAGGTCGTTAATCTGACGCTCTATGGTCAAGGGTAAAACGGATTGCCCATTCTGACTTAAGAGTTCTATTTTCTGGTCGAATATTTTGTAGTCGATCGAGACTTCCGAGCCTCGAGGAAGTGATAGTTGAAAACGTCCCATGTAGAAGGTGCGCCAGTTGACGTTTTTCATGAGGGTTTCCCCTGTAGCATAGGCTTTCATGGTGAATAGGGTAAAGAGCATTACGATCAAGAAGCTATACGTAGTGCGCGATATTATAAACACATCTGTTCGTCCTTTTTGTGCAGTGAGTGGCGGCTATTTTTGGCGACTCGACACTGAATAGATAAACGCAACTGAATGACCGCAGTTTCAATGATGCCTGCAGCCACTCAGCGCGATGTTCAGAGGTTACTCCGGGAGAGGCTTGAAGCTTTCTACCAATCGATCCCAGAACGCGAGTGCATCTTCATCTGATTTGAAATTAGTGCCTTCCTCGTGCGTGCCTAGCTCAATGGCAATGTAGGGACGCGTGTTGGACTCTAAGGTTCCTTCATACTCGAATTGAAATGCATAGAATCGCTTTCCGTCGATAGATGCGCTGATCGCTACCTCCTCGCCGCTCATATCGCCAATGATTCTCTTTCGTTTGCGTAGCGTATGCATCTGGCCTGAGTTGGCCAGTTCGCTCAGAGCGCTGTCGTATTGCCGGTCATCAAAGCGCTGTAAAAGAGTGGGTTCTTTTTCCAGAATACCTTTGGTAAGAAGGCTTATGTAGGTGCCAGAATGCCCTGGAATCTGGGCGCCCATGTAGATGGACTCAAAAAATTTGTCATTGGGTAGTGTCGTATAGCCGGCTTCAATGGCAAAGCCTCCTGGCGGAGGGGCGTCGCTTGGGCGCCTGAAGTAAATAGCATTGCTTAGCATGCGCATTTTCTCAATACCGCCGGGCACGCTCTTTTCGGTTAACGTTTTTGCCATCAGGTGATAAAGCGTATTTTTACTGGTGAGCAAAAAGACATTGAACGTGTAAAAGTCGCCCAGTCGAGACAGCAGTAGTACACTACCATTGTCAAGTGGTATTGTTTTTTCGTAGCGACTGCTAGTGCCTCGAGCAATGCCTTTTTTTAATTCTTCGGTTTTTTCGGTCACCTGGCTTGCGAGATCAGCACGCCCATTCTTGCTGATTAGTTCAAGCTTTTCATTAAAAAGTTTGTAGTCTGCTGATACTTCCGAGTTTTTCGGCAGTGAAATTGCAAAGCGACCAAAGTAGTGAGGGGTCCAATTGATTTCATTCATTGCATTGCCTTTTGTAGTGGCTGCTGCCGAAGCGGTGCTATGGAATACCCAAAGGATGGACAACATAAAAAAAGTGCGGTGTACATTGCGCATTTATTGCTCCCCAATCCGCTGTCAGCCGATTTGCGACGAAAGGCGAACAAGGCTGTACAGCGTTGCATAACGAGTGCGCCCAGCCTTGTCAGTATAGGCATCTTGGTGGCCGTAACATCAAGCTTTCACGCGGCTGGCTGTGAGCCAGATAATCGACACTGCGCCAGTTGAGCTTGCCGCTGAGCAGCTGCGAACCGCTGCTCCACTGGGTGATGCCGTCCTGCTTCTGGGTCACGCTCTGGGTGTGGAACGGTAGGCTCTGCGGGGCGAGGGCGGGCAGGGTGTCCAATCCAGGTTCGGGCTTTCGTATTACCTGCGTGTCGAAAATGACATGAATCCCTGGTATTGTGGAAATGGGTAGGCCTATTGAGACTTGCTCAGGATACTTGTCGGAAGGAAGGGTCATATAACCCGCATCTATAGCGAAAGTACCTTCGGGAGGATTTGAATTTGGGTGGCGGTAATGGATCATTGAATTTAAGTCTTTCGCGAGTCCAACGGCTTTATCGAAAGCATCTATTGAAATAGATTCTACAGTTTGGCGATAGAGAGTATTGCTGGGGGTTAGATAGTATATGTCAAAATCATAATTTATTGATTTGGATACTACAATAATGCCTCCGCCATCTAGCGGAATTTTCTGGTCAAATGCTTTGTATCCCGTTTTATGGAGTGTATTGATTTCAGCAATGGATTCGTCAACTTTTATATTGATGTCTCGCTTTCCATTTTTGCTTATGAATTGTAGGTCTTTCTGGATTATTTTATATGACGTCCAGATGCCTGACCCATCTGTAGGGGCCGAGATAGAGTAGCGGCCAAAGTAAAAAGTATTTGATTGAGTGTTCATGCCTAGTGTCCCGCTCTCGGCAGTGGATGAGAAAAATATTGCGACAACACTAAAGATTTTTAATGTGCGCGTTAAGTTTTGGTAAATATCAAAGTTCACTATGGGTGGAGAGCCTCACTATGCTGTATAACGTGGCGTATAGCGTCCGTCCGTCCGTCCGTCCGGATCGTTATAGGCATTCTGGTGCTCGTAGTCAGTAGTCCGCTTATAGCCGCCAGTGCTCATTCGTTAATCTTTAAGCTTGCAAAAAGGTTCTGGATAGTTCAGGAGCGTTCCAAGGACGCAACAATGTTGTCCCAAAAAAGAAGGGCCTCTTCGTCACTTTTGAACCCCGGACCGCCTTCTACAGTACTCAATTCCAAAACTGTATAAGACTCTAGGCTGGACTCCGGTGTACCGGGATACTCCAATCGAAACGAATACAATATTTTGCCATCGGCAGTCGATTTAAGCAGCACTTCTTCGAATTGAAGGCCGCTAACGGTTTTTTTTGATTTTCGAATCAGCGTTGTTCGTGAGAGAACACTGCTCAGGAGAGGTGTGATTACGCCCGATTGTCTTTTTTCGTATCGTGAAATGAGTCCTTCTTCAGGTGCGCCGATCACTTGCGTGTCAAATGTCAAGCGGATTCCGGGCTTGGATGTGACAGGTAAACCTATAGACACTTGTTCAGGGAATTTATCCAGCGGGAAGTTCATGTAGCCGGCTTCTATAGAGAAAGTGCCAGCCGGTGGTTTTGCAGCAGGGGCTCGGAAATGAATGCTGGCGTTTAGTTCAATCACAACCGACATGGCTTTCTTGTACGAGTCAAGATCAATAAATTCTACTCGCTGCTTGTATAAGGTATTCTTATCGGTGAGATAAAATATATCAAAGGTATAATCTGTAGACTTTGAAACAACGACAGCTCCACCGCCATCCAGCTTTACTGTTTCGGCATAGGCCGGGTATCCAGATTCGTGAAGTTTATTTATTTCGCTGATGGTGCTACTTATTCTTTTGTCAAGTTCGTGCTTGCCATTTTTGCTGATTAATTCGATTTTCTTTTCGCCGATTTTATAAGCTGACCATACATTAGGGTTTGTACTTGGTGCTTCAAAGCTAAATCGTCCAAAGTAAAATCTCGTGTTTGTTTCGGGCATTGAGTGTGCTCCTGTACTAAATACAAAAACTAGTAGGGTGGCTAAAATTAGAACTGGTTTGAAATGGGGTTGGCGCTTACAATTTGATTTGTACATTTTTTGATATTCTCACTATGCTATACAAAGTGGCATAAAGAGTTCGGCCATCTGGATCGTTGTAAGCACTTTGGTGATCGTAGCCGGGCGAGTTGTTGTAGATGCCAGTTTTACAGACGTCCGGGTGTAAAGTTGAGTTTTTCCCATGGGCGAAAGCAGCTTTAACTTGAGGGAAGTCTCTTGAGCTCGCAGATGAGACAACAGGAACTGTTCCATCGCCTGGTGATATTTTTGGGGCGAAACTAAACTTGAATCTTGCGTCCAGTTCAATGTTGCCCGAATGATCATCGCTTGTGATCTTGAAAGATTCTATATCACCCCATCCAATCCAGTCAGAGCACCACACTATTTCATTCCAAGTTACGAGTTTTTGAACGGTTGCATCGGCTGCATAGTGTACGTAAGTGTCTTCGTGATAAGCCTCCGCAATCGCTCCATGAAAAACCTTCACAAGATCAATGTTTTTTTCAAATATTTTTCTTTTGGAAGATGGGGCGCCCCAAATGTTTGGTTTTCTTGTTTTGTAGAACTCATTTGGATCAATGAGTTTCTCATTTTCCTTTGGTATGAGACCCCACCATTTATCAGATTTGTAAATTTCACTATACGGATCCGCGCAAGTTGGAAGTGCTATCAGGTCTTTAGCTGGTTCGTGTTTTTTTCTCGCGAATAGCCACTTCCCTTTTTTGTTGTATACGGCGCTAGGCAGCAGCTCGAGCCCTCCACGGGAATAAGCAAGTACAGCCGTAGTTTCTGCCGCTGTCGGCCCGAGAATTTGGCTAGCAATCGCACCTTCGAACCCATCGCCTTCGAAGCCAGCACGGATCCGTCGATAAGCTGCTGGCGCTCCCGTGGCGGGCATCGCACCGTGTACTATTCCATAAATTTTAGAGTATTTATGGGCTCCTACCATGGCGCGAGCAACCAGTCCCCCCATTGAGTGGGTGACAATGATAACTCCCTCCGCGTTGGAGTAGCTAGGTAATACAGTATTGTCTATGAAGTCCATTATATTTTTTGCTGAATCAATGTTTGACTGCAGCCAGTTGTATCCTGCAGCCCAAACTTCGTAGCGTATTTCAGCTGCGTGGTCCATGCCCTCGGCCTTCAGAAGGCTATTGAGACATGGGTTATTACTCCAGTCGCCCCAGTAGGCAGGGGTCGTGTTACTATACTTTTCCCACCAGCCTTCTAACTTACCATCTCTCCTGATGGAGTTCATTTCATTCTGCATTTGCACCATAATTGGATGGTAAGCAGAACGCATTATTCCACCCCATCCTCTCCGCTTCAGTTCCTCTTTACTGATTGGAGTTAATAAGCCGTCACTGCCAATAGGGCCATCCTGATAAACAGTAATGACTCCATCGCTAGCGTCCAAGTCATTTTGCCTGTCTTTAGCGGTACTGAAAAAAGCGGCAATAGCCGTTCCAAGCGCACTGAGCTTTAAAAAAATTGCAGGTGGGTGTTCTGCGGCGTGGCGGTAGCGATGTCGGCCGGGGAGGAAGCGATCAGCAGTGGCTTCTGGTATCCCGGCGTCTTGCCGCGGCCGCCGCTGCGGATCGCCCAGGCCGTGTCGCCGCCGTTGCGTTGCTGTTCGCTCGGGCCCTGGCTCGGGCTGCTGTTGTCGTTGCCGTAGGTCACGTCGGTGTCGGCCGGGCGCACGGTCTTGAACAGTGGTGCCAGGCTGCCAGGCGCTTCGCGGCGCTGCTGGGCCATGGGCAGGTTGCTTTCGGCAAAGAACTGCACCTCGATCAGCAGGAACTGCCGGGCCTCGGCGGCCTTGCGTTCGTACAGCGGGTGCTGGGTCAGTTCGAACCAGCGACCGGCCTGCAATTGGCGCACGCCACCCTGGCCGTGGACGCGGCGGGCCTGGGATTCGTGCTGTTCGATCTGCACGCGGCTGAGCCAGTCGCCGCGCTCCTGTTTCTGCCAGTTGTACTGGCCCTGGTATTCGTAACGCTCCAGGGCGGCAGGCGCGGAGGCGGCCTGCAAGGCCGGCATCACGCTTTCACGCGGCTGGCTGTGAGCCAGGTAATCGACGCTGCGCCAGTTGAGCTTGCCGCTGAGCAGTTGCGAGCCGGTGCTCCACTGGGTGATGCCGTCCTGCTTCTGGGTCACGCTCTGGGTGTGGAACGGCACTTGTTGCGGGGCGAGCGCGGGCAGGGTGTCGACGCTGTCGGTGAAGACGATGCAGTGGCTGTCGGCCTTGTGCTCGACGTACCAGAAAATGCCTTCGAGCTCGCACCAGCGCTGGACGAAGTTGGCATCGGTCTCGTTGAACTGGGTGACGTAGGACAGCGGTGCGTATTCGCGGCGCAGGTCGAGGCGGTAGTTGCCCTTGGCCTGCTCGTACTGGGCGAACACGGACTCGAGAATGGCGGGCAGGGCCTTGTCCTGCCAGATGCGGCAGTCGCTGCGGTATTCGAGCAGGCTGAACCAGGGCGCGAACACCAGTTGCCAGTCGTGCAGGCCGCCGTCGCTACCGAGGTAACGTACGCTCTCGACCAGGCCGTGGCGTTGGGCCTGGCTGCCGTCGTCGCAGAGCAGGGCGAGGCTGACGGGCTGGCCGATGAGTTTTTCCGGGTCGTACTCGGTGTCCTGCACCAGCACGTCGAGGGTGTAGCGCGGGGTACGGCCGATGCGTTCGACGCCATGGGCGCGCAGGGCCTGCAGCTGATCGGCACCCAACGGGGTGGTCAGCTGAAGCAGGCGGCCGCTCTGCGAGAGCGGGGTGCCGAAGGTCAGGTCCATGACAAGGGGTCTCCTGAGTGGGGCTGATCGGGTGGTTATTCCAGGGCCTTGATGGGCGGGTCCTGGTAGTCCTCATCGATGGCGATGCCCATTTTTTTCAGGCGTGCTTCGGTTTGGGCGCGTTCCTGGGCCATGCGTTTGAGTTCGGCGGGGAGGAGGGTGGTCCATTTTTCTCGTGCTTCATCATCTACGAAGCCCTTGTAAAACTCAGATTCGGTCCTGAAGGTCAGGGTGAACAAATAAGACCCAAGAGTTTTCTCTTCACCAGCACTATTCTCCCTCTGCACGCGAAGAAGTACATAAACATCGTCTTTATTGAAGTACCAGCTGCTGAACGTTGGAAGTGACAGCCATTCTTCTTTCTTGAGCTTAAGTGCAGGGTCCTTCCAAGGCCCTGTGCTCACTGGAGTACCAAGGACCATGTCCGGGTCATCAAATTTGTCCGCTTGAGTGCCAGGGATGCGCGCTTCGTCAGGCAGGATGTACCTTTTCCATCCTGCAGCGTGCAACTTATCCAGCAGGGTGTAAAAATAATCAATGGCCTGCTCGTGCCGAACGTTCGATGGCACACCGCCCAACGTTATATAAGCATGATTCAGCTGATCGCTTTTGTAAGTGCTCAGGGTTGCACTGATGACATCATCGAGAATCAAGGGGGCTGAAGCTGAAGAAATTGTAACTGTTGCTTTGTTAGGGCTGCTTGATGGGATGTCGAACTGATACATGCACAGTGTGCTGTTGCAGTCTTTGCTCAGGGGGGCACTTGATGAGTCAAAAATTTTCTGTACGGACTCGTTCATTCTGAAGTTGATGGTTGGTCTTGTTGTTTTCATGTCGTTGTCTCCGCACCCGGAAAGCGCCAGGCAAATTAGTATATGAATAAACTTACGCATTGTCGCACCAGGTTGATATGGTTTTTATGATGCTTTCCGTTTGCTCTTTTTCGTTAAGCATGAGGTAGTGGTAAGTGTTTGCGATGCTGCCATTGGGCGTGATACTTCATGGCTTCAGTGTGCTCGGCGTCCGGTTTCACACCGCCTAACGTTACGTTGGCGCTAGTCACAATATCGCTTTCAAATGTAGTTAGCTTTGTGCTGACTACGTCGTCAAACTTTAAGCTGCCAGCGTCAGAAACAATTTCCAGGTCCGCTCGAAGGGGCTCGCTGAAGGTCAACGAGTACTCGTACATGCAAAGCCGCAGCATGCACTCCTTCTGAAACTGCACAGATGAACCCGAAAAGGCATTCTCGACAGGCGCGTCCAGTTCAAACCGTATGGAGGGCTTTTCCACATTCGTGTTCGCGTCCCCACACCCGGCAAGCGCCAGGAAAAACGCACAACTGGCGTACTTGATCATCAAACGCCCTCGCTCGGCCGCTGCTCGGCAACCGCCGCCTGCAACGGCCCCAGCAACCAGCCTTGGGTCTGTGCCGATGCATGGCGATCCAGCACCAGCACAGCACCTTCCAGGCTGTTGGCCGCCTGCAACGCCAGCGCCAGCGCACTCATTTCGCTGATGCCCGGCGCGTATTCACCCGCGAGCAGGGCATGGCCAATCACGTGTTGCTGCATGTCGCAGTCGGGCAGGTGGGTGTCGAGCAACTGGTACAGGTGCTCCAGGCGGTTGTCGTCGTGGTGGCCGTCAGTAACCAGGCCTTTCACATCGGTCAAGGCAATGCCGGCCTGTTCGCACAGCTGCTCGCTCACCTGCTCCAGGCCGCCGCAGCCTTTGCGCGACAGCTGCGCCCGTGGCCCATGGTCGTGGCTCACCGCAGCTCGCAATTGCCAGCGCGCATTGCCCTCGGGGTTGGCCAGGTCGATGCGTTGCAGGTTGAGCACGGCAATCGCTTCACCGGCCATGCGCTCGCCTTTAACGCTACCGGCGCGGTCCACCGTGACCCAGCTGTCGATGCCTATACACAGCAGATTGGCGGCTTCCAGCTCGTTGCATTGGGCCCAGGGCAACCAGGTGGCGAACGTCTGCTCGGGGGCGCTAAAGCCGTGGCCGGGCAAGTAGTCGAACGGCCAAGCTTCGAGCAGCGCATCCAGCCAGGGGTCGGCGTCTATGCCGGAGGGGGCGAACACCACCACCTGGGTCTGGTCCCAGTCCAGGCTGCCGGCGAAGTCGTGCCACTGGCCAAGCATGGCGTGCAACAACTGCAGGGCCCTGGGCAAGATCCTGACTTCGGCACGCGCGCTGCCTGCGCGAATGCGCCGCACGGTGTGGCGATGACCGGCCGGGGTTACCAGCCGCGGATCGTGCTCGAAGTCGGCGTTGACCTTGCCCAGCGCCTTGCCTGCCTTGGCCTCGGCCGGGGTCAGATTGGGCAGCCACAGCCAGGCATCACTGACGCCGATGCGGGTGGTGTCGTACTCGGCGCGCGGGCGTGGCGGTGGCGCCAGGCGCTGCGCCTGCTCGCGGCGTTCGCCGATCACGTCCCACAACGAGCGATGGCCCTGGGCGAAGGGTTTCAACATGCTGGCAGTCCTTACAGTATTCCGGTGTCGCTGTTGGTGGCGATCAGGCTGGAGCCGCAGGCGGTCTTGTCGCCATGGCGGGCTACCGGCATGCCGTCGACCAAGGTGGTGGTGTCGCCGCTGGCGATCACGCAGGCACCGTGCAGGCACATCACCTTGTCTCCGAGCCTGGCCACGGCACGGCCGTTGACCAGGGTCGAGGAGGAGGCCTGCACGACCATGCCGCCGCGGTCGGTGGGGTCGTTCAAGAGAATGATGGGGCGCATGTCGAAACTCCTTTTCAGCCGGCTAGGACCACAAATCAGTCACGAGGTTGCAAAGTGCCAAGTACATCGCGAATACCGTCGACCACGCTGCTGTCCTTGATCACATCGTTGAGCCAGGATTCCAGCGGCATGTTGCCCCACTTGATGGCGCGTTCCACCAGGTACGGCACCGGGCTGTGCGGCTCGGTCTGCTTGAAGAACTGCGCCACGCCCTGGAGCAAGGTGAAGGCTTCTTCACGGTTCAGCGGCACGGTTCGCAACGGCGCATTGTCGCCACGCTGTGCAGCGGCCGGGAGCGTCCCCGCTGCTGCCGGCCGTTCGGGCTGCGCGGTCTCTTCGGCCGACGCCCCTGGTGCTTGTGCCAGCTCCACACCGCGCTCCTTGAGCAGGCGTTCGACCAGTTGCCGAGCGTGCACCAGTACATCGTTGAGGGCGAGAAAACTCGGCGCGTCATGACCGAATGCGGCATCGGCGGTGGCTTGCAGCTGTTGGCAGGCAGCCAGGCACTCACTGATCTGCGCGTACCTGGTGTGCAGGTGCTCGGTGTCGGTCAGTACCACCGAACGCTGGAACAGTTCGGCGTTGATCTTGCCTTCTTCCAGGGCCTGGTGCATGGCCGACGGGTTTTGCCGGGCCAGGTTCTCGACCTGACGCGACTCTTCATACTTGAGCAGGCTATAGCCTTGCCCTTGGGTGATCGGCAAGGTGCGGACCACCTCGGTCAGCGTGGTGGTCAGCCATGCCAGACGGGTAGCACGCTCGTCCACGCCCTCGTCGAGGGAGGGGTAGAGCGTGTCCCAGAAATCTTCCAGCAGCGCTTGCGCCACCGCCAGGGAAAAACGGATGCCCGGAAACTGCTTCCTGTGGGCCAGGCCTTCACTCAGCCAGGCCACCAGCATCAGGTCCTTGCTTTGCTCGGTGAGGCCGGTGGCTGCCAGCTGAATCACCTGCTCCCAGTCGGCCTGCTTGAGGTCTGTCTGCCAGTCGCCCTGGGTCAAGTATTCAGGATCGGCGCGGCGCGCTTCCTTGATCTGATCGAACAGGCTGGAAAAACTCAGGTCCTCGCCGGCGCCACCGTCAATCGGGGTACGCAGGGCAGACAGCGAAAGGTCGTCAAGAATGTCGTGCATGGACGGCTCTGTGTGCAAAGGTGAAAGGAAGGTCACCGTGCCCTTGCAGGCACGGGACCCTCTGGCGAGCTGGCCGTTATCGGCGCCAGCTCAGGTCAGGCTCAGGAGTAGACCTTGTTCAGCGAACGGTCCCAACCGCCAGTGACCTTGCCGCCACCCGCGCCATCGGAACGCTTCTGCTGGGTGTAGGTGGTCTTGATGCGCGAGAAGTTGAACTTGATCTCTTCCATCGGCAGGTCGCTTTCGGCCTTGGCTTCGCCATCCAGCGGCAGGTTGCCGAGGAAGTTGACCGAGGAGATCACGACTTCTTCCAGGGTGATGGTCAGGTAGGTCACCTTGTCACCACCGGCACGGTTCACGTTCAGCACCACTTCCTTGATGTGCTGGCCTTTGCAGCACGCTTCGAAGGCCTTGGCAGAGGCTTTGTCGACGTACTTGCGGATGGTGAAGTCGCTCAGATTGACACGTTCGGACGAAGCGCCACCGGAGGAGCTGGCGGTCGCCGAGGTCGCCTGGGTAGCGCCATACTGGTAGCCCAGTACTTCGATCCAGTCCTTGTGCTTGTCATCCAGAGCTTCGCCTGGGATGCCGTCAATCTTGAGGTAAGCGTCAAATGCCATTTTTACTTTTCTCCATAGGTATAAAGGGCTTCCTTGATCCAGTACTTGGACCTGCCCTGAGTGTGACCCCTGCGGAGCAGCCGCAGGCGTCGTGTTGAGACCGTGCATTAATCAAGTGCCCGGACCTCGATCTCGACGCGCCTGTTGGGTTCCAGGCACTGAATCAGTTCGGCGCGCGGCGCTTGCATGTTGCAGCGCACCAGGGGTTTGTTGCTGCCTTCGCCCACCGCATCGACCAGTTCTGCCGGCAGGCCCTTGCCCACCAGGTAGGTCTTGATGGTTTGCGCACGTTGCCGCGAAACCTGCAGGTTGCTCTGCCGGTCGCCGAGCTGGTCGGCATGGCCGGTGATCACGATCTTGCCGACGTTGGGGGTGTTCAGCAGTTTGTTGGCGATGCTGCTTAGCTGACGCTGGCCGGCGGCTTCCAGGCTCTGGAAGTCGGCGCGGCCGAAGGCGAACAGGGTGTCGGACTCCAGCGTGATGGTCTCGATGGCGCGCAGCGAGCGGGTCAGCAGGCTGTTGATGTAGTTGCGCGAGCTGGACACCAGGAACGCGTTGTTGAGGATGCGCGGCACATCTTCTTCGTGGATCTGGTCGCTGTAGAAGGCGATCTGGCGCCCGGCGAACTGGTAGTCCTCACCCTCTCCGAAGTCTTGTGCCGACTGCCCGGCCGGGCGCGGCACCTGCTTGGAGATGGCCGGGTACCAGAAATCCGGGATGCGCGCCTTGAGCACCGCCGGCTGGGCTTGCTCACGCTGTGCCTTGGACAGCATCAGGTAGGTGTCCAGGGTGGTCTGGCCGAAGGTCGCCACCGACTGCGCACGGTTGTCCACCGGCAGGGCCCGTGGCTCGACGCTGTCGATACCGCTGACGGTCTCCAGGCGCGAGGCGTTGCGCTGGTAGATCTTGATGCTGCTGAGCAGGTATAGCGAACGGGTCAGGTTGTCGGCCGTGGGCTTGAGCATGACCTTTTCCAGCTGTGCGAAGTACGCCTGGCGCACGAACGGCTCGATGTCGTGGCCGCTGTACAGGCCCATGCGCATGCTCAGCGGTACGCCTTCGCCATGGTGGCGGGCATACAGCTCGGCGGCAGCCTGGCGCAACTGGTCCAGGCTGTGCCAGGCGGTGTACTGCTGGCGGGCGGCGGCATCCTGCTGGCGGGCGCTGTCGAGGTTGGCCGCCACGGCTTGGATCGCCGCCTTGTTGTTGCTGTACGACCAGCCCCAGGCCAGGCACAGCAGCAGGCCGGCCAGGCTCGCCGCGCCGACCCAGCCGGCCTTGCGGCGGTGTTCGCGGCGGTTGCTGGTGTACAGCGCCACCAGATGCTGGTCGGGGATGATCACCTTGCGGAACAGGCTGGCGATGAACAACGGCTCGGCCTGGCTGATTGCCGCAGCGTCCTTGCTCGGCGCCGCCAGGGCGAAACGCTCGCGGACCTCGCTGGCATAGCGGCCATGGGCCGGTTCGTCGGCATCCAGGGCGCTGGTGAAATAGAAACCACGCAGCAGCTCGGCACCCTGGTACGGGTTGGCCCGCAGCAGATCGGCAACGAAGGTGTTGAGCAGCGGCTTGAGCGCCGCCAGCTCCAGCGGCAAGCGGTAGGCGGCCGGATCGCGACGGGTCAGCTGGATGTCCTGCTGCAGCAGTTGCTGGTCGGCCAGCGCCTGCCAGTGCCCGACCAGCTCGTTCATGGCGGTGGCAAAGCGTGTGCTCCAGTCGGACTGTTCGAAGCCCTCGTGGCTGAAGGTCTTGCCCATCACTTCGTCCCGCGAGTGGGCGTCCAGCTGGTGGTAGAAGTGGGTGAAGCCCGGCAACAGGTCGCACTTGGTGAACACCAGATAGATCGGCAGGCGCAGTTCCAGCAGCTCATGGGCTTCCTGGATGCGTTCGCGCAGGCGTTTGGCCAGGCGCTCGCGGCCATCGGCTCCGGCGTGCAGGATGTCTTCGATGCTGACCGCGACGATCAGGCCGTTCAACGGGCGGCGTTGGCGGTGCTGGCGCAGCAGGCCGAGGAAGGCGCGCCACTTGCCGGCTTCTTCCTGGTTGTCCATGTAGCGGCCGGCCGTGTCGAGCAGCACCGCCTCGGAGCTAAAGAACCAGTCGCAGTTGCGTGTGCCGCCGAGGCCAGCGACCCGTGCGCCTTCACGCTCGGCGTAAGGGAAGGTGAGGCCGGACTGGTAGAGCATGGTGCTCTTGCCCGAAGCCGGCTGGCCGATCACCAGGTACCAGGGCAGGGCATACAGCGCATCCTTGTTGGCACCGCCTTTGCTGCTGCCTTGCAGGCGCTCGATGCTCTGCAGCAGGCGCTCGCGCAGCAGGCTGACTTCTTCGCGGTCCTGCGGGTTGGCGTTGAGCACCGCCTGGTCGGCGTCCTCGCGCAGCAGCGCCTGCAGGTCATGGTGCTGCGATACGCCGCGGTACATCAGCAATACATACAGGGCAGACAGCAGCACGAACACGCCGATGCCGGCCAGCAGGCTGGAGAGCGAGGCAAAGCCCAGCGCGATGCCGGCCGCCCAGACCAGGAAGATGGCCAGGAAAAACACCACGCCGAGCACGTACGGCTGATATTTGAAGAAGTAGTACTTGAGCCTGTTCATCAATACTGTTCGTCCCGCGCGCTGGCGAAGCGCTCTATGAAATCGTTCAGGGCCAGGTCATCGGCTGGCAGCGCCAGGGGGCTGCCGGTCGATGGGTACGGCAAAGGGTCCAGCAGGTCATGCCGCTCGCTGCTGTCGGCAATGCCGGTCAGCAGCCGGTAGATCTCGTCACTGCCACGGGAGGCGAAGCACAGCAGCCCGGGACGCATGAAGTTGTCCACCAGCACGCTGACGTCGGGCATGCCGGCACTGCCGCGCAGGCGCGACAGCAGCGTGCACCAAAGGTCGGCCATGGGGCGCTTGAGGCCGCTCTGGGCCGGTAGCGGCAGGCAGATTGGCGCTGTGTGCGCTTGCTGCAGGGCGGCGCGCAGGCGATACAGGCTGGCCATGCCGGCCTGGGTGTCGAACTCCGGGTAGCTGTGGCGCAGCGGCCGGGCGACATCGCGCAGGTTGAAGTCGTGAAGAAACTTCTCGTGCACCCGGCGATACAGGTCCAGGTCCTGGGCGGTCCAGCCGCGCATGGCCTTGATCCGCTCGAACAGTTCGGTCATGTCGGCGCCCTGGGCGGCCTGCATGAGCAACGGCTTGATCTGCCCGGCGAACAGCTCGCAGAGGATGTGCGGGCTGACGAAGCGCGCATCGTGGTCCATGCGGATGCTCTGGAACACCATGAACGGGTAGCGCCGGCCACTGGTATCGCGCGAACTGATGAAGCCGCCGAGCAGCCACTGCCCGGCGCGGCTGCGGTAGCAGAAGAAGCACACCGGCAAGGCATCGAAACGCTCGCGCCAGTCGGCCTGCGCCTGCATGCGGCCAAGGCCGTTCTGCAGCCACAGGTCGAATTCGCATACCTCTGGCAAGGCGCCGTTGAGGCTGACGAAGTCGGCGCTGGCCGGGACTTTGCCGAAACATCCGATCATTGGCCGGGCGCCCCTGTCAGGGTGAGGGTCAGCATCAGTTCACCCGTGCGCTGTCGTTGAGCACGCTGAGTGCCTTGACCTGGGCCAGGTCGGTCATCTTCACGCCGCCATAGTTGCGCACCACCAGGCTCACTGGGCCGGCCACCGACTGCCAGGTGAAGCGCTGCTGCACGGTGTCCAGGTCGCTGACCCGGGCACTGTCGTTCATCTTCAGCAGGCCCCAGCGGCCGGGGTAGTCGAACACGGTGATGCGCTGGCCTTCCAGGGTGACCACTTCCAGGCGTGCGCCCGGGGCGTTGTTGCTGCCTGGCCAGGCGAAGCGGTTCCAGCTGGTGCGGCCGTTGCGGTAGTGCTGCTCCTGGCCGTCGAGGGTGAAGATGATGTCGGTGTAGCGCGCAGAGGGTTCGAGCATGATCTCGAAGCCGTTCTCGCGGTCCGAGAGGCTGGCGATCACCTGGCCAACCGAGCTGGCCTTGTCGATGCTGTCGACCATTTTCGTGTTCACCAGTGGGCTGGTGCTGTTGCCAGTGCCCATGCCCAGGCCTTCGCCACCGGCGAGGTTGCCGATTTCATTGCGCTTGAAAGCCGGCAGGAGGCCGCTTTCGGGGTCGACGAAACGCTGCAGGTCCTTGACCGAGGCTTCGTTGTTGCTGTCGGCGACGATCGGGTAGCGGTGCGCCATGACCTGCTGCCACGGGCGTGCCACGTCCTGTGCCCAGGCTTTGGCGATCTGTTGCCCGGCCGGGTCGCGCAAGGTTTCCCAGGTGTACTGCAGCGGCGAATTGAACAAGCGCAGCAGGGCGCCGGACAGCTTGCCGGCCGACGTGTCGACGCTGGTCTCGACGTAATTGCGCACCAGGGTAACTTCCGACGGCTGGCCCTCGAGGGTTTCGCTGATCAGCAGCTTGCTGTTCTTGCCAACGTCCTGCGAGCGCTGGATGTTGCTCAGGCGCACCTTGAGTTTGCGCAGTGCGGCCAGGTAGCGGTCCATCACGGTGCTGTCGGCACCTTCGGCATTCTGCGCGGCGAACAGCCGCGAGACCGGTTCAAAGCGCTTGGCCAGGCTGCCGTCATCGACGCGCGGCAGTTGCGCGACTACGTTCTCCACCGCGGCGCCCTGGCTGCTGAAGGCGCCCTTGATGCTGCTCCAGAAGCTGTCTTCAGCCGCGCCGGCTGGGGAGGCGGATGCTTGCTTGGGCAGGTCCCAGTCGGTGTTGTGGTTGACGGCAGCCAGCAGGCTCTTGACCGGTGAGTTCTGCACGTCGCTGAGCACTGCCAGGCGCTCGTTGGCGTTGGCCATGTCGGTGAAGTGACGCACGCCAACACCTTCGAGCAGGTTGAACCAGGCTTCGGCGTAGTCGGCTTTGTAGCGGGCCAGCAACTCGCGCATGAAGTTGGCTTTCTGCACCAGGCCATTGCCGCCTTCGCCGTCGAGCACCCAGTCGCTGTCGTTGCGCAAGTCGCCCGAGAGCAGCTTGATCAGCTCTGGCTGCACAAACTCTTCCCAGCCCTGGCGGGTGTAGAAGGCCGGCACGGCTTCGGCGGAGAACAGCTGGTTGCGGCTGGTGGCCGGGACCATGTCGGCCAGGGTCAGGTTCGGGTACTGGCGGCCGGATTCCAGTTGCAGGCGCAGATACTCACGATCGACCAGGGAGCTGGCGATCATGAACGAACGCAGGCTCTGGCGGGCATCGCTGATCAGTTGCTCGTTGCGGCGCAGTGCCGGTGCCGTGCCTTGCTGCAGGTAGCGCACGTACAGGGCGCTGTTGGCCTCGACCAGCGCCGGCTCGACGTCATGGCCCTGGGCCTGGGCGGCCTGAGCCCAGGCGCGGGGCAGTTCGGCGGAGACGAAGTCGGCGTCCGGGTGCTCTTGCGGGCGGGTCAGGATCAGGTACAGCTTCAGCGCGCTGTAGGCTTCGATCACCGACGCCACCTGCTGCTCGCTGAGGCGTCCGAGGCTGTCCTCGGACAGCGACAGGCCGGCGGTCAGGGCGGTGTCTTCGGACGGGTCGGCGCTGGACACCGAGCGGGCCTTTTCATGCAGCGCATCGAGTGCGCGGCGGCGGCCAGCCTGGCCAGCTTCGCTGGCAGCGGCCTGCACTTGGCCGGCCAGTTGCGCACCACTGCGTGGAACGTTGGTGGCCAGTGCGGCAGCAGTCGGTGCCTTGAACACTTTGACGCTTTTGCCCGGCGCGGTATCCGCTGCCTGGGCTTTCGCCGCGCGGCGCTTGCTGGTGTCGGCCAGCGGCGTGCGGTCGACGGTTTCGGCGAACTGGTTGAGCGCACGCAGTTGCACTTGCAGCTGCTTGCCGATCGGCTCCAGGGCCTGGGTGCGCAGTTGCTGCAGGTAGGCCTGGCGCAGCGGGCTGAGCAGTTCGGCACCGCTGTACAGGCCGGCGCCCAATGCCAGCGGCACACCCTCGCTGTCGTAGCCTTCGAACTGGCCGAGGTAATGGCGCAACTGTTCCATGGCTTGCCCGGATGCCAGGCGTTCGGCCTGGTCGGGGGCCTGTTCCAGTTCACTCAGCTCGCCACCGATGGTGGCCAGCACCTGGCGGTTGTTGTGGAACGACACGCCTTCCCAGGCCAGCAGGGCAACACCGGCGAGCGCGGCAGCGCCGGCCAGGGCAGGGGTGAGGGCGCGGGTGCGGCCCTGGCGCGAGTAGTACAGGCTCAGGTTGCGGTCGGGGAACACCACCTGGCGGAAGGTTTCGGTAATGAAGAAGCTCTTGTCGCCAATCTTGCTGGCCGGTTTGCTCGAGGCCGGGCGCTCGCTGGGCTGCAGGGCGTAATGCGCGCCCAGGGCCTCTTCGTAGACCGGTGGCAGCTGTTCGTCGGTCTGCAGCGCGCTGGTGAAGTAAACGCCACGTACGATCGGCGGTGTACGACCGTCGGCGGTGCGCTCGAACTGTTCGAGGAAACCACCCAGCACACTCGACAGCTCGGCGAAGTAGCTGGGGAACTGCAGCAGCTCGACGTTGGCGCTGTTGCCGGCGGCGATCACCTGGTGCTCGACATGTTCGCGCAGGCTGCCCAGCAGCTGGGCGAAGCGGGCTTCGGCGACACTGCGCAGGCCTTTGTGGCGCACTTCGGCGAGCGGGAAGGTCATGCCCAGCGGTTGTTGGCGCTGGGCATTGTCCAGCCCTTCGAAGGCCTGGTTGAAGCCTGGCAGCAGGTCGGTCTTGCTGAGCATCAGGTAAAGCGGCGGGTTCACCCCCAGGCACTCGCTGTATTCGTCGATGCGGCTGACCAGGCGCGCCGCCATGGCTTCACGCTCGGCCACGGTGGCGCAGATGATTTCCGGCAGGCTCACCACCAGCACCAGGCCGTTCACCGCAGGCTTGCTGCGCTGCTTGCGCAGTAGTTTGAGAAACGAAGCGAACTCGCTGGCCGAGGCGTCATCGCGCAGGTAGCGGCCAGCGGTGTCGATCAGCACCGCTTCGGGGCTGAAGTACCAGTCGCAGTGCTGGGTGCCGCTGTCGAAGCCGCTGGCCTGGGCCCCGGCGATCGAGGCCGAGAGCCCGGAGCGGGTCAGCAGCGAGGTCTTGCCCGAGGCCGACATGCCGATCACCAGGTACCAGGGCAGGTCGGACAGTGCCGAGGCACCGCCACCACCGGCCGAGCGCGCCGAACGCAACATGGCGATGGCGTGTTTCAGGCGTTCGCGCAACACGTGCTGGTCGCGGAACTCGCCTTCGGCGCCCAGCGAGCGGTCGACTTCCAGCTGCACCAGATTCTCGATGTTCTGCTCGGCGCGAATACGACGGTACTGGCGCAACACGATCAACAACAGGCACACGGCGCTGAACAGCGTCATCGCCACATACACCTGCTCAGGCGTGAACTGCCAGCGCGGCAAGGCGAACCAGCAGGCCAGCAGGCCGATGGCCCAGACCAGTGCCAAGGCAAACCAGAAATTTTTCAAACAGCGCAGTAGTGCTTTCATGTCTTCCTGACCGTACCCGAGTTAAACGCCGAACAGCCGGCGGACCTGCTCCGCCAACGCGGCGACTTCCTTGCCCAGCAACCAGTCGAGGGTCAGGTAGACCGCCCCGCAGACCAGCGCGATGAACACCAGGTACAACCACAGCGGCACTTCGTAGCGCAGCATTTGCGACACCTGGTCCGGCAGCGCCCACTGCGGCGCCAGAGCCTTGCGTGGCGGGTGGTGGCGGGCGATGTCCTGGCCCAAGGTATTGGCGATGTAACGCAGTTGGTCTTTCTGTTCGAGGCTGTACTTGCCTTCGAAGCCCAGAGCCAGGCACAGGTGGTACACCTCCAGCACGTCGAGGTTGCGCTTGACGTCGGTGCGCAGGGCTTCGAGCTTGTCGAAGAAACCCTGGCCGGCCAGATGCACGCCGAAATACTGGAACTGCAGCGGGTTGATCTCTATCTGGTTGCGGATTTCACTGGGGCCAGCGTTCAGCACGCTTTCGTCGAGGAAGGCGCACAGCGCGTACTGCACGTCCTTGACCTGCTCGACGCTGTAGTTGGCACGGCGGGCATCGCGCTCCAGGGCCGGGAAGAACTCGTCGACGCCGGCACGCAGGCGCTGCACGTCGACCACCTTGTTGCCGCGGCGGATCATCAGCGCCATGGTCAGGAAGTCCTTGACCATGGCCTTGAGGGTGGAAGGTTGTTCGACGGCGGTCACGCCGCCTGGCATTACGGCAACAGTCATTTGAGCACCGCCATCAGTTCGAGCTTGAGGTTCTTGAAGGCACTAGGGACGTAGAAGGCGATGGCGTGGGCGCTCATCATGCGTTCATACACCCGTCCGTGGGGTTCGATCGCGAAGTACTGGTTGTCCAGGCGCACCGGGATCGCATTGGGCGTGCGCACGCAGTGGTTGAGCGTGGCCCCCGGCATGGCGGTGTTGACGACCACTTCGATGTCTTCCGGCGAGCCGACCTTGAAGGCCCGCGGTACCAGCTCCAGCACCTGGGCACCGGGCATGTCGGCGTGCACCGAGATGTAGAAGTCGGCGTCGACCAGGCGCGGGTCGTTGAGGCGGCCGACGTAGTAGGACGAACGGGTCTGGTCCAGCGGAATCGGGATGTACTGGTTCGGCACCACGCTGTTGAGCAGCTCGCGCACCAGGCGGTCGAGTTTGAGCAGCGAAGCGGCCGGATCCTGATGGTCGTAGGCCGGGATATCGTCCAGGCGTGCATTGAGTGAGAAGGTCAGCAGGCTGCCGGCCAGCTCGGCGAGGAAGCGATAAAGCTGCTCCGGGTGCAGGCGCGGGTGTTGCAGCAGGTGCGCAAGGCCCGGATAGGCACGGTTAACGGTGTACAGCAGCCAGAACAGGCTGACGTCGCTGGAGCCGAACTCGGCGATCTGGTCGGCGCGTTCGCGGCGGCGCCCGGACAAGGTCTCGCTCTTGCTCTGCAGCAGCGCCAACAAGCGCTGGGCGATGGTCAGCAGGGTTTCGTGGGCGCCCAGGTGCAAGGCCGGGTGGACGAACTGGCTGTCGACGCTGAACGCGTTGACGTTATTGCGCTGCAGGTGCAGCAGCGGGCAGTAGCTGTAACCATCCAGTGCATCGCCATCGACCAGCAGCACCACGTTCAGGCGCAGGCTGGTGATTTCGTTCTCCAGGTCGCCTTCGTTGAGGTCGGGCAGCGTGGCGAAGGCTTTGCGGTAGCGGCGCGCACCTTTGCGCTCGGCGCCTTCTTCCAGGTAGTTGGCACTGTATGGCTCTGCCAGCTTGAGTGCGGCATACACCTTCAGTCCGGAGCCCTGCAACACCTCCTTGAGGTCACGCGCAGCAGGCAGCGGGTCATGCTGTGGGGCGTCGAACACCGAGCCATCAGGGAACACCATGTGCAGGCGGTTGAGTTGCAGCACGCCACTACTCAGTGCCTGTTCATCGACTTCGAGCGCCTGCACCCCCCAGTGGAAGGGGGACGAGCGTAAGGTCGCCTGGGCCAGCTGGTGCTGGTGGAACTCGTCTTGATACTGGAAGTGCTGGGGCAGGAGGAACATGCCCTCCGACCACATCACGCGGCTCTTGTTGCTCATTGGATACCTTCCAGTGCTGAGTCGAACACATTGGTCATGGCTTTCTTGGCCGATTGCTCGGCGGCATCGCCAGCGGCCTGCTGGGCAGCGTCCAACGCCTTGGCCTGCAGTTGCTGGGTGACGGTCGGCTCTGTTTCCAGCGGCTGCGCAGGCTGCAAGGTGGCGATGGCTTGCTGGGCCGGGAGCTGGAGTACATCCTGGCCACGCTCGGCGGTGATCTGGTTGAGGTCGAGCAACACTCGCCCGCCCTCGGACGAGAAGAAGATGCCGTCCTTGCGGAAGGCGTCGGCATTGAAGGCCATCTTCCAGCGCCCGCCGCTTTCGTCGCGGAAGAACGCGGCCACGGCGACATACCGTGCCTGCTTGGCCAGCGGCCACTGTTGGACGCTGCCGATACCTGGCAGCACCACGGTTTCGCGGGTATCCAGCACGGTCTCGCCCAGCGCTTGCTCAGGGTGGTCGAGAAGGGTGTCGGCATTGCTGGTGATGAAGCGATCAAGGCTGGTCAGCTGGTAGACGCGCGCCACCACCGACAGCGGTGTGCCGGCCACGTCCGGGTTCAGCTGATTGCCGCCGTCGATGATCAGGACGACTTTTTCGTCGCTGCTGAACAGCATGTCGCCTGCCCAGGTGTCGTCGACGCGCTTGCCGACGCGGTCAGTGATGCCGCAGGCACAAAGCGCCGAAGCCATGATCAGTACACCCAGTAACCTGCCCATTGTCCTGCTCCTGAAATCTTGTTCTTGCAGCGCCCGGGTGCCCCGGGGCGCTGCTGAGGGTCCTTGCGTCAACGGCCGCACCTTCACGCCAGGCTGTAGGCGAAGCCGCCGGCTTCATCCAGGTCGATGCGCAGGCTGTTGATCGGCTGATCTTCGGCCATGCGTGCCAGTACCTGTTCGGCCAGCTCCGGCATGAGGCTGCCCGAGAGGATGTTGTCGATGTTGCGCGCCCCGCTGTCGACCTCGGTGCAACGCGCGGCAATCGCCGGCACCAGCGCCGGGCTGAAGTGCAACTGGGCCTGGTGATTACGCTCGAAACGCTGACGGATGCGTTCCAGCTTGAGGCCGACGATGCGCTCGAGGATGGCGTCCTGCACCGGGTAATAGGGGACGATGCTCAGGCGGCCGAGGAAGGCCGGCTTGAACACGCCGTTGAGCTGGTCACGCAGGTCGTCGACCAGCTGTGCCGGTGCCGGTACCTGTTCGGCACCCAGGCAGGTGCGCATGATGTGATCGGTGCCGACGTTGGAAGTAAGGATGATCACGGTGTTGCGGAAGTTGATCTCGCGCCCTTCGCCATCGTCCAGCACGCCTTTGTCGAACACCTGGAAGAACAGTTCGAGTACGTCCGGGTGGGCTTTTTCCACCTCGTCGAGCAGCACCACGCTGTAAGGCTTGCGCCGTACCGCTTCGGTCAGCACGCCACCTTCGCCGTAGCCGACATAGCCGGGGGGCGAGCCCTTGAGGCTGGAGACGGTGTGCGCTTCCTGGTATTCGGACATGTTGATGGTGATGACATTACGCTCGCCACCGTACAGGGTGTCGGCCAGGGCCAGCGCGGTCTCGGTCTTGCCGACCCCGCTGGGGCCAAGCAGCAGGAACACGCCGATCGGCTTGTTCGGGTCTTCCATGCGCGCCCGGGAAATCTTGATGCGCTTGCCGATCTCGTGCAGGGCATGGTCCTGGCCCAGCACGCGCTCGGCCATCAGCGCTGGCAGACGCTGCACGGTGTCGATCTCGTCGCGCAGCATTTTGCCCAGGGGAATGCCAGTCCAGCCGGAAATCACTTCACCGATGGTGGCACCATCGACCAGGGCATGGACCAGCGGTTCCTCACCCTGGACATCGGCCAGTTGCACCCGCAGTTCGGCCAAGGCCGCGCGGTGGTCGCTGTCACTGGCCTCGCTCAAGGCATGGATCTGCTTGACCAGTTCCAGCTCGCGCTGCCACTGCTGCTCCAGGCTCTGCTGGCGTTGGCCAGCCTGTTCGACCTGTTCGTGCAGTTGCGCGAGGCGGCGCTGGTGGTCGCTGCCCTTGCTTTGTTCCTGTTCCAGCAGGTCGATCTCGGTGCGCAGGTTGTCGACCAGACGCAGGCAGTCTTCAAGGCGGCCGGGCTGCGAGGTCTGGCCCAGGGCAACCCGGGCGCAGGCCGTGTCGAGCACGCTGACGGCTTTGTCCGGCAGCTGCCGACCGGTGATGTAGCGACTGGACAGGCGTACGGCCTGGACCAGCGCATCGTCCATCACCGCTACCCGGTGGTGGCTCTGCATCTTTTCCAGCAGGCCACGCAGCATGTAGATGGCCTGGTCTTCCTCAGGTTCTTCGACCTTGACCACCTGGAAGCGACGGGCTAGGGCGGCGTCTTTTTCGAAGTACTTCTTGTACTCGGCCCAGGTAGTGGCAGCGATGGTGCGCAGCTCGCCACGTGCCAGTGCCGGCTTGAGCAGGTTGGCGGCATCGTTTTGCCCAGCCTGGCCACCGGAGCCGATCAGGGTATGGGCTTCGTCGATGAACAGGATGATCGGGTGCACGCTGCGCTTGGTTTCCTCGATCACCGATTTGAGACGGTTCTCGAACTCGCCCTTGATGCCGGCACCGGCTTGCAGCAAGCCCAGGTCGAGGGTATGGATGGCAACGCCCTTGAGCGGCTCCGGCACCTCGCCCTGGGCGATGCGCAACGCCAGGCCTTCGACCACGGCTGTTTTGCCGACCCCGGCTTCGCCGGTGAGGATCGGGTTGTTCTGCCGGCGGCGGGTGAGGATGTCGACCATTTGCCGAACCTCGAACTCACGCCCCAGTACCGGGTCGATCCGGCCTTCGCGGGCATTGCGAGTCAGGTCGACGGTGTACTGGTCCAGCGCTGGCGTCTTGCCCGCGCCACGCAGTGGGGCAGGGCCGCTGGCGTCGGCTGGCAAAGCCGTGGCCTGCTGGGATTCGCCACTGGCGCTGGTCAAGGCCTGGAGGTTGGCGCGCAGGTCGTCGACGTTGATCTTGTCCAGCTCTGCCGCGCTGGCCAGCAGCAGGCGACGCAGGTCAGCGTCATCGAGCAGGGCCAGCAGCAGGTAGCCACTGCGAATCTGGCTGGTGCCGTATTCGATCGAGGCCAGCACCCAGGCGCGCTCGATCAGCTGGGTGATGTGCGGCGACAACGCCGGGGTGCGGGTATTGCCGGTCTTGAAGCCCTGCAGGGCGTCGGCCAGCTGTGATTGCAACCGCTCGACTACTACATCGTAGTGGCGCAGCACGGGCAGCAGGTCGTTGTCATCGCCTTCGAGCAGTTGCAGCAGCATGTGCTCGATGTCCACTTCGTAGTGACGCTCGGCCAGGCACAGCGCGGCTGCGCTTTCCGTGGCGCCGCGGCAGGTGTCGTTGAGCTTGGCAAACAGTGACTTAAGGTTCACAGCGAGACCCCATCAAAAGGAATACTAAAAATGCCGCAGCGCGCAGGTTCGACCTGGCTGCCAGGGCGCTTCAGCCAGCCCAGCCAGCCGAGAGCCACACCGCCTTCACGTCCCAGGCGGGCGACCGGCACAGCCTCGGGCTTGAGTTTTGGTGCCAGTTCGAAGTCCAGGCTGGGGCCGAGGTAGAAGCGCACCAGCTCCACCAGCTTGTGGTAGTCCTCGGTGCCGGGCTGAAAGCGCTGGTAGTCAGCCAGCTCCAGCGGGCCGATTTCGATCCGCACGCACGACTGGTAGTCCCACACGCGGTTGCCAATCACGCTGCTCTGCCCCAGTTGGGCGTTCTGCCGCCCCAGGCGCGTGCATTGCTCAGGTTCGAGTTTCAGCCAGCGCCCGGCAAACGGGCGCAGGGTGAAGGGCAGGGCGAAATAGAAGCTGAGCATGGCCTGCAGGTTCTGCGGGTTGCGCGGACGCTGGCTGAACAAGCCGGCGAAGTAGCTGAACAGTTCGTGGCGCAGGCCCGAATCTTTGCTAGTGAACTTGCGCTGACGCGCCTGCTCGCCAAAGCCCACCATGCTCAGCAGGTAGCGCTCGAAGTCCGAACTGCCTTTGCGTTCGTGCTCGATGTGAAACTTGTACTTCTGCCAGGCCTGGTAGAACTGCGCGACCATGCGGTGGGAGAACAGGTCCATGAACGCGTGCGCGGCATCGTCGCGGTGCTGGACGTGGCGATTGATCAGCAGCTCGGTATACGGCCGTGGCAGCACCCCGGAAGGGCCGACCAGGCCCATGAAGGTGACCTGCACCTCGGACAATGGTTGATCGTTTGCGTTGGTGCGTTCGGCGCGCTCAAATTTCAGCTCGCTCACTTCGCTGACCGGGAACGCCAGCGACAGCTGCGAACGAAAGCGCAGCGGATCGTCATGCGGCCGGGTTTCCGGGTCGATACGTCCCGCTCTGCTGTAGTGCAGGCGCAGCAGCCGCACCAGTTGGAAGAATTCGAACCGGTAGGGCTGGGCACGCGCCTGGTCGATCAAACCAGTGGCTGATCGCCGGTTCTGGGTGGCCATTTTACGATACTCTTTTCCCGCTGGCGGGTTCGTAGGGTCAGTTGGGTAAAGCTGTTGACGGTGCAGTACTGGCCGAAAAAATGGTCCAGAATCTTGCCGAACAGGAACACGCCGCTGCCGATGTACTGGCTCTCGTCGAGCTCCAGGGTGATGCCCACGCCGCGAACGAAGTTTGGCCGTGGGTGGCCGATGCGGGCGACGACCGGTTCGCTCTTGATCGACAGGATGCCGCCGATCTGTTTGCGCACAGCCAACCCGCGCCGGTAGTTGTAGAGGCTGAGCATTTCCTGCAGCACTTCCTTGCCCTGCGCCACCATTGACATATGGTTCAGCGACAGGTGCGAGATCAGCCGCCAGATCAGGCCGTCACCCAGTGGTACGCGCGCGGTGGCAGTGGGTTTGCGCAACAGGCGGATGGTGTCGACCACGCTGTCCTGGTCGAGGCTCAGGTCACTCTGGCTGCCGCCATAGCTGAGCAGTTGCGGCAGGTCGCGGTTGCTGCAGGTGAGGGCAATGCTGAGGGTATCGCTGCTGCTGTCGATCAGGTCCAGTTCCCGGTCAACCACGCGGATCACCATGTCCGTGCCGCTCTGGCTGCCGCGTCGTGATGGCTGGCGGCGGCCGATCCAGTAGCAGGCATCCGGGCCGAGCTCGCCACGTGGCTCGAAGAACGGGCTGCACTCGCTGACCTTGTCGCGGCCACCGAGCTTGCGTACGCGTTGCACACGGTCGATTGACACCACTTCGGCGTTGCCCTGCAGGCGCACATCCGGGGTGACCGGGTATTCATGCTGGGTATGGGTCAGCTTGATCGGTTCGGCCTGCTGCTTGAACAGGTTGATGATCGGTGTGCAGCCGAGTTTGAAGTTGTGCCGCCCCAGGTTCTGCGCCAGGCGTACCAGGCGCTCGCCGAGTTCGAAGTGGGAGAAGTAGAAATTCAGCTCGATGGCCTGGACGTCACGACCTGCCAGGCCTCGCTTGAGCCCGCCAATGTCGAAGAACATGAACTTGTCGGGGAAGGTGAAGTAATCGTGCAGCAATCGGTACCCGGCAAACGAACGCGCCGAATAATCCACCAGGCCGTCATCCTGTTCGAAACCGACGGCCTGCAAGGCATCGGCCGGCAGGCCGATCTCCCGACGCTGGCCGTTTTCGTTGAAGCTGACGGTGGCCTTGGCCAGGTTGTTGAACAGCAGCTCGTAGAGCTGCAGCATCAGCGTGCTTTCACCGTCGAGGAAGAAACGCAGCGCGTGGATGTCGAGCTGGCCGAAGTGCAGGTCGGTGGTGGCGACCAGGCCGATTTTCAGGTGCGCCACGAGGTCGGCACTGTGGCCGTTGAATACCGAACGTTCAAGTTCGCTGAACGAGGCGTCCTGCACCGCCACGGGCCACAGTTGCACCGGGTAGCAGGTGCGGAATCGGCAGGCAACGCCCTCGACACTGCGTGAGGCGACTTCGGTATGGCGGGCGATATCGTATCGAGCCGCCAAAGGCGAACGGTTGCCGGCAGAAAACTCGGCAATCGACAGCGTCGGGGTCGGGCGCAGGTAATGCGGGTACAGCACCTCGAGGAAGGCTTCGACGATTTCCGGAAACTCGTCATCGAGTTTCTTGTGGATGCGCGCGGAAAGGAACGAAAACGCTTCGATCAGGCGTTCGGTATGGGGGTCTTCGCAGTTGTCCCCCTCGATCAGCAGGCGCGAGGCAATTTTCGGGTACTCGCGGGCAAACTCCTGGCCGAGATAGCGCAGGTGCGAGAGTTCCTTTTCGTAGTAGGGCAGCAGATCGTCGAGCATCAGTTGAGGTTCTGCACTTTGTATTCTTGGGTATTGATCTGCAGTACGGCGTCGAACGAAACCTGGCGTGTGGCGTCCTGCAGATGCAGCACGGCATCGACCCGGAAGGTCAGCATGCGGTGGCCTACTTGCTGGGTCATCAGTTGAACGCGTACGGCACGAAAGCGCTTGTCGCCGACGGTGATGGCACGCTCCAGTTGGGCCTGGATCAGGCGCCGGTCCTCGGGGTTGAGCACGCCCTTGCTGGTGAAGTCGGGCATGCCGTATTCGAGGATGGTGCCGGCCAGATGCGCATGGCCACCGAGGCGCTCGGCGACCATGCACTGACGGGTGTTGACCAGCACTTCCAAGTCGCGGATCAGGCTTGCCTTGTAATCGGCCAGGGAGCACAGCCGCCTGGAAACCGCCTCGCTTGCCTGATGAGGGGTGTCATCAAGCAAACGATCCAACAGTGTTGGCACTAATTGATAGTTACGGCTCATGGGTGAATGGCGCCTTCCTGGCTTGCGTTCGATCAGCTACGGGTGGATTGCGGCAGCTCGGCGACCAAGCGCAACGAGGCGGTCAGTTCGTCGAGCTGGTAGTGCGGGCGCAGGAACGCCACGGCCTTGTAGGCACCTGGCTTGCCCGGCACTTCGACCACTTCGACGCTGGCTTCACGCAGAGGGAACTTGGCCTTGGCCTCCTGGCTGGCGGTGTCGTCGAGCAGCACGTAGTCGGCCAGCCATTCGTTCAGGAACGACTCGACGTCCTTGCGCGAGGCGAAGCTGCCGATCTTGTCGCGCATGATCGCCTTCATGTAGTGGGCGATGCGCGAAGTGGCGAAGATGTACTGCAACTGCGCCGACAGGCGTGCGTTGGCATTGGCGATGTCGGTGTTGTACTGCTTCTGCTTCTGGGTCGACTGGGTGCCGAAGAACGCGGCGTAGTCGGTGCCTTTGCAGTGGACCAGGGGAATGAAGCCCAGGTCGGACAGCTCTTTCTCGCGGCGGTCGGTGATGGCGATTTCAGTTGGGCACTTGAGTGCGATCTCACCGTCGTCGGTCTTGAAGGTGTGGGTCGGCAGGCCTTCTACCAGGCCGCCGCCTTCCACGCCACGGATCGCCACGCACCAGCCGTAGCGGGAGAAGGCGTCGGTCACGCGGGTGCCCAGGGCGTAGGCGGCGTTCATCCACAGGTATTTGTTGTGGTCGCGGCCATCGACGCTCTCGACGAAGTTGAACTCGTCAACGGGCACCGTATCCGGGCCGTAGGGCAAGCGACCGAGCACGTGCGGCAGGGTCAGGCCGACATAGCGCGAGTCTTCGGACGCGCGGAACGACTTCCACTTGGCGTATTCGACGGTGTCGAAGATTTTTGCAAGGTCGCGTGGGCCGGACATGTCGGTGAACGAGTCCCAGCCGAACAGCTCGGGCGATGCCGCAGAAATGAACGGTGCGTGGGCGGCGGCGGCGACGTGGGAGATTTCTTCGAGCAGGTACATGTCTTCGGGGCTGCGAGTGAACTCGTAGTCACCCACCAGCATACCGAACGGCGCGCCACCGAAGGTGCCGTACTCTTCTTCGTAGATTTTCTTGAACAGCGCGCTCTGGTCGAATTCGGAAGCGGCCTTGAGGTCGCGGACCAGGTCTTTTTTCGAGGCGTTGAGCAACTGGATCTTCAGCGTGGTGCTGGTTTCAGTCTGGTCGACCTGGTATTTCAGGCCGCGCCAGGAGGCTTCCAACTGCTGGAATTCGCTGGCATGCATGATCTCGTTCATTTGCTCGGAGAGCATGGCATCGATTTCGGCGATACGCGCATCGAGTACCGCGATCAGGTCCTTGCTGGGGCAGTTCGCCCTCTAGTACCTGGCCGACCAGTTCGCCGATCAGGTCACGGGTACGGCTGCGCTCGGTTTCCGAGCGGGCCACGCGGCTTTCGGAAATGATGCTGTCGAGCAGGGAGGCCTGGGGCGCGAAGTTTTCGACTTCGACCAAGTCGGATTCCTGCTGGGGCAATGCTTGCTTATCGGTCATCGTCTGGCTCCTGCTTACTCTTTGCCTTCGTTGGCAGGTACGGCGGCTTCGCGTCCGAATTCCTTGCCCAGGGTTTTCAGCTTCTCGGTGTTCTGCAGCACGTCCATCAGCAGCTCTTCGAGCTTGTCGTTGCCGCCCATCTTGTTGCGCAGGTCAGCCAGCTTGTTGCGCACTTCCAGCAGCTTGCGCAGCGGTTCGACCTGCTTGACCACGTTCTGTGGCTCGAAGTCTTCGAGGCTGTTGAAGTTCAGCTCGACGCCCAGCTGGGTGCCGTTCTTGGCCAGGGTGTTGTCGACGCGGTAGGTCAGGCGTGGCTTGATGCCCTTGAGCACGCCGTTGAAGTTGTCGCGGTCGATGAACACGAACTTGCGGTCCTTGAGCTTGGGCAGCGGCTCCAGCGGGTTGCCCGAGAAGTCGCCCAGCACGCCGACGACGAAGGGCAGCTCCTTTTTCTCGATGGCATCACCGATGTCCACGTCGTAGGTGATATGGACCCGAGGCGCGCGAACGCGGTCGAGTTTGTGCTGGGTGCTTTCCTTCTTCGCCATCGTGTTCTCCAGTGCGAGCAATTCGCTGCGAATCATTGCGCGGCCCGCCAGTGGGCCCTGCGCGTTACAGTCCTTCGATCGTCAGCAGCAGGCGCTGACGGATGTCGTCGTTCATTTCCAGGATGTTGTCGCGCCCCACCAGCTCTTCGAAGCTGGTGTTGCCGGCAATCTGCGTGCTGCTACGGATGACCGAATCGTCGGGAAGTTCCGAGCGCACCGGTGAGCTGATGACGCAGAACGGCAGGTCGCCAAAGCCCTTCAGGCGCTCGAAGCTCAGCCCGTAGCGCAGGCCTTCGAACAGCCGGCCCAGGCCTGGCGACTTGCTCAGGCAGTAGAACAGCACCAGGTAGTGCACCACGAAGCGGTACAGCTCGGCGCTGCTGCGATTGGGGTCTTTGATGACGTTGCGAAACTGCGCCAGGTCGAACGCTCGGAAGCCCACCACCCAGCGCGTCGGGCTGGTGATGCGGATGACCTGGCCGCTCTGTTCGAGGACCTTGTCGTATTCCAGCGGGAACAGTTCGGGGGTAGTGCTGATCAGGTTCAGCGGCACTTCCAGCTCGCTGACCAGCTGGAACGGCGCGGCCGAGCCAATGCGCTCGTAGAGTTCGATCAACGACTGGAAATGGCCCTGGGTTTCGCGCCCGCTGCTGCGCTGGGCGCCTTGCAGGTATTCGCCAAACAGGGTTTGCGGACGGATCAGCGGTGCCACGGTGGCAAGGTAATCTGCCGCCTGCGCCTTCAGCGCATCGGAGATCGCCCGCGTCTGGCTACGCAGCTTGATCAGTGCTTCGACATCGAATGTCTGTGTCATTGGTACATCGTCCATGAGCCTGCTTGATCGTCCTGAAATGCCAATGGCGTGGACCTGAAAATCGCGCCTCTCGGCTGCGGCAAATTTGAGTGCTGGCACATGAATATCGTGTTGCCAGCAATGCCGAGTAGGGCACCCCGCTGCGGAAGAAGTTCCGGCGAGGGGTGCGATTTTTTCCCTGTTTTGTGATGCGGCGCAATGATGGCGCCATGCTATTGGCGGTCGGTTTCGAGCGCGGGAAATGGGGCTTTGCCCCCTAAAGTCAGGGGGCTGAAGTGCTAAGAGATCGATAAAAATTGGCGTAAAAATTCTTTTTAAAAAAGTGAAACGTGTCTCATTTTTTTGCGTAGAGCCGGTGGCATTTGTCTGCCATCGCGGCGCGTTTCAATGATGGCAATGCGACGGAATATGCCGCACCAAAGCGGTTTCGTGAGGGTTGTCAGAGCGGCTTTGCGCCCACCATGCGACCCTCGATTGCCCACTCCCACAATCACCCGAGCAAGGCATGCAATTCATCGCCTTCGGGCAGCAGTTCACCTATGACGACGGTGACCGGAAGTGGTATTGGCAAGCAGCTGCGCGTGACGTCAGCGACACGGAGCGCGACGACCTGCACCGCCAGGTGTACCGTACTCAAGACAAAGTTGCAGCATCGCCAAGTGGCCGCTGAAAAATGTCTTGTATGGCACGGGCTTCGCCTGTGTTCGCGGGGCAAGCCCGTTCCACAAGGATCGCGCCAGCCCTTGGGGAGTGAGGAAAGGCAGCCACTGGCCGACCTGTTCCACTACGCGGAACCACATTCGTTTGTACTCCCTCGCCACTCGCGCTTATCTGTCGCCAAGCACGACCTGCCTTTCCCGTCGTGATCTCAAAGCGAACAACAAGAACGGGACCCACCCGCGCGAGGAGATTCCCCATGCAGCAACACCAGCACATCCTGGCCTGGCTCAACGACGTGGCCAGCGACCTGCACGCCATCCGCCATGATATCCACGCCCACCCGGAACTCGGTTTCGAAGAAAGCCGCACCTCGGCCCTGGTCGCCTCGCTGCTGCAGCAGTGGGGCTACGAGGTGCACACCGGCATCGGCAAGACCGGCGTGGTGGGGGTGCTGCGCAACGGCAGCAGCCCGCGCAAGCTGGGCCTGCGTGCCGACATGGATGCGTTGCCGATCCATGAGGCCACCGGCGCCGCCTACAGCAGCCGTCACCAGGGCTGCATGCACGCCTGCGGCCATGACGGCCACACCACCATGCTGCTCGGTGCGGCGCGCTACCTGGCGGCGACGCGGCAGTTCGATGGCACGCTGACGCTGATTTTCCAGCCGGCCGAGGAGGGCCAGGGCGGGGCCGAGGCGATGCTTGCCGATGGGCTGCTGGAGCGCTTCCCTTGTGATGCACTGTTCGGCATGCACAACATGCCGGGGCTACCGGCAGGGCACCTGGGCTTCCGCGAGGGGCCGATGATGGCCTCGCAGGACCTGCTCACCGTCACCCTCGAGGGTGTCGGCGGGCATGGTTCGATGCCGCACCTGACGGTCGACCCGCTGGTGGCGGCGGCCAGTGTGGTGATGGCGCTGCAGACGGTGGTGGCGCGCAACATCGATGCCCAGGAGGCGGCGGTGGTGACGGTCGGCGCGCTGCAGGCGGGCGAGGCGGCCAACGTGATTCCGCAGCAGGCGCTGCTGCGCCTGAGCCTGCGGGCGCTGGATGCCCAGGTGCGGGCGCAGACCCTGGAGCGGGTGCGGGCGATCATCGTCAGCCAGGCCGAGAGCTTTGGCTGCAAGGCCAGTATCGAGCACCGGCCGGCGTACCCGGTGCTGGTCAACCACGCCGCGGAGAACGCCTTTGCCCAGCAGGTCGGCGAAGCGCTGCTGGGCGTCGACAAGGTCGATGGCAACACCCGCAAGCTGATGGGCAGCGAGGACTTCGCCTGGATGCTGCAGCGCTGCCCCGGCGCCTACCTGTTCATCGGTAACGGGGTGCAGCGGCCGATGGTGCACAACCCGGCCTATGACTTCAACGACGACATCCTGCTGACCGGCGCCGCCTACTGGGGCGCGCTGACCGAGAGCTGGCTCAAGCCAGCCTGATGGACCCTGTATTGACGACTGCCGCTGGAACCCGGGTGCGGCTGCGCCTGGGTGATCACTTGAACAGAAGATGGAGTGTTCCGCATGCAGATTTCCAATACAGGCGCGTCGCGTACCCGGCAAGTGGTGGCGGCGGTCATCGGCAATGCGCTGGAGTGGTATGACTTTATCGTGTACGGCTTTCTGGCGAGCATCATCGCCCGCCAGTTCTTCCCCTCGGACGACGAATACAGCTCGCTGTTGATGGCCCTGGCCACCTTCGGCGTGGGCTTTTTCATGCGCCCGGTGGGTGGGGTGCTGTTGGGTGTGTATTCCGACCGCAAGGGGCGCAAGGCAGCGATGCAGTTGATCATCCGCCTGATGACGGTGTCGATCGCCATGATCGCTTTCGCCCCCAGCTACCTCGCCATCGGCATGGGCGCGCCGCTGCTGATCGTGGTCGCGCGCATGCTGCAGGGTTTTGCCACCGGTGGTGAGTACGCCAGTGCCACGGCGTTCCTGGTGGAGAGCGCGCCGGCCAACCGCAAGGGCCTGTATGGCTCGTGGCAGTTGGTGGGGCAGTGCCTGGCGGTGTTCTCCGGGGCGGCGATGGTCGCGCTGGTTACCCACCTGTGCACGCCCGAGGCACTGGACAGCTGGGGCTGGCGGATCCCGTTCGTGCTCGGGCTGCTGATCGGCCCGGTGGGGCTGTGGATTCGCAAGCACATGGAAGAGCCCGAGGAGTTTCTGGAGGCACGCAAGCAGGCCAAGGGCCAGGCGCCGAGCCTGGGCCAAGTGCTGCGTGAGCACCGCCGCGCCCTGCTGGTGTCGATGGGTCTGGCCTGTGGCGCGACGGTGTCGTTCTACGTGGTGCTGGTGAACATGCCGACCTTCGCCCACAAGAACCTTGGCTTGCCGCTGGACCAGGTGCTGCTGGTGCAGATGCTCGCCGTGGGCCTGATGACCGTGGTGATTCCGCTGTCCGGCGCGCTGTCGGACCGGCTCGGCCGGCGGCCAGTGCTGATGGCCTTTACCCTGGCGTTCTTCGTCATGGTCTACCCGCTGTATGTGTGGGTGGCCGCGGCGCCATCGATCGAGCGCCTGCTGGTGATGCAGCTGCTGCTGTGTACGGCCATCGGCGGTTTCTTCGGCCCGGCGCCGACCGCGCTGGCCGAGCAGTTCCCGGTCGAGGTACGTTCCACCGGAGTGTCGGTGGCCTACAACGTGGCGGTGATGGTGTTCGGCGGCTTCGCGCCGTTGATCGTCACCTGGCTGAGCAAGGTGCTCGGCACCCCGGTGGCACCGTCGTTCTACGTGCTGTTCGCCTGCCTGCTGACCCTGCTCGGCACTTATTGCCTGAAAGAAGCACCGCGCGCCGGCAAGGCCGTCGCCTACAACCTTGGAGTGAAACCGTGAACGCGTTAGCTATCGACCCGATCGTCGCCCTCGACGCCGAGGCCCTGTCCCGGGCCATTCATGCCCGCCAGGTGGCGTGCCGCGAGGTGATGCAGGCTTACCTGGGCCATATCGAGCGCTGCAACCCGCAGGTCAATGCGCTGGTGTCGCTGCGCGCCGGTGAAGATCTGCTGGCCGAGGCCGATGCCTGCGACCGCGAACTGGCGCGTGGCCAGTCCCGTGGCTGGATGCACGGCATGCCCCAGGCGATCAAGGACCTGGCCGCCACCGCCGGGCTGCGCACCACCCTGGGCTCGCCGCTGTTCGCCGAGCAGGTGCCGGCACACGACGCCATCAGCGTGGCGCGAGTGCGGGCCAGTGGGGCGATCATCGTTGGCAAGAGCAACGTGCCGGAGTTCGGCCTGGGCTCGCAGAGCTACAACACTCTGTTCGGCACCACCACCAATGCCTACGACTCCAACCGCGTGGCCGGTGGCAGCAGCGGTGGCGCGGCGGCAGCGCTGGCCATGCGCCTGCTGCCGGTCGCCGATGGCAGTGACATGATGGGTTCGCTGCGTAACCCGGCGGCGTTCAACAACGTGTTCGGCCTGCGCCCGTCGCTGGGGCGGGTGCCCTATGGGCCGACGCCGGAGCTGTTCATGCAGCAGCTGGCCACCGAGGGGCCGATGGGGCGCAGCGTCACCGATGTCGCCCGTTTGCTGACCGTGCAGGCCGGGCATGATCCGCGGGTGCCGTTGTCGCTCAATGACGGCGGGCGTGATTTCGCGGCTGGGCTGCAGCGTGACTTCAAGGGCGCGCGCATCGGCTGGCTTGGTGATTACGACGGCTACCTGCCGATGGAAGACGGCGTGTTGGGCCTGTGCGAATCGGCCCTGGCCGATTTCGCCGAGCTCGGCTGTGAAGTCGAGGCCTGTCAACCCGCGTTCGATCAGGCCCGGTTGTGGCAATGCTGGCTGACCCACCGCCACTTCCTGGTGCACGGCAACCTGGCGGCGGCTTATGCCGACCCGGGCAAGCGGGCGCTGCTCAAGCCTGAGGCGCAATGGGAAGTGGAGCGCGGCTTGCAGCTCAGCGCCGCCGCTGTCTATCAGGCATCAGTGGACCGTAGCGCGTGGTACCAAGCATTGAACAGGCTGTTCGAGCGTTACGATTTCCTGCTGTTGCCCTCGGCCCAGGTGTTCCCTTTCGACGCAGCCGAGGCGTGGCCGAAGGTAGTTGGGGGGCGGACCATGGACACCTACCACCGCTGGATGGAAGTGGTGATCGGGCCGACCCTGGCCGGCCTGCCGAGCATGAGCGTGCCGGTCGGTTTCAATGCCGCCGGGTTGCCCACGGGCCTGCAGATCATAGGCCCGGCCCAGGCCGACCATGCCGTGCTGCAGCTGGCCTACGCCCATGAACAGCTGACCCGCTGGGTGGAACGGCGCCCGCCGCCGAGCCTGTTGGCACGCTGAAAGGCCTGGCCCGGCCCGTATCTTGCTGGGCATGATGACCATCCACGCACAGACAGGGAGGTCGGAGACATGGGCACAGCGACAGACAGCGGTGGCGTGCGTTCGGTAGAGCGCGCGCTGGCCATCGTCGAACTGCTTGGCGAACACCAGGCCTTGGGGTTGGAGGAGCTGCATTACCTCACCGGCCTGCCCAAGGCCACGGCCTCGCGCATGCTTGCCACCTTGCAGGAGCAGGGCTGGGTTTACCGTGGCCTGAGCGACCGGCGTTACCGCCTGTGCGCCCGCCGCCTGTTCGGCGACCGCCAACAGCGTTTCAAGCGCCAGCTGGTGGAAAGCGCCGCGCCGCTGCTGCTGGAGCTGAGCGAGCGCACCGGGCTGGTAGTCGACCTGTCGTGCTTCGACGGTGAGCGGCTGGAGGTGATGGAAAGCGCGATTCCGCAGGTGTTGCGCAAGCGTTACCCGAGCAACTGCCAGATCGTCGGGCAGCATGCCAGCCTGTTCCATTCAGCGATGGGCCGGGCGTGCCTGAAGGAGCTGGCGGTGGACGAGGTGCGGCGCCTGGCTGGGCATGAGCGGGTGGGCGGTGAACAGCTGCTGCGTGACCTGGAAGGGGATGCGCACAAGGGCTTCGGGCAGCGCACCGAAGGCTATTGGGAGTACCCGGTGCGCTTGCCGTTCCTGATCCGGGCGATTGCCTTGCCGGTGCGGGTGCAGGGGCAGCTGGCCGGGAGCATTGCCTTGCACTGGCCGCTGGATCAGGCGCCGGTGGAGCGGGTGTTGAGCCTGCACCTGAATAGCTTGGCGGCGACTGTGGGTGAAGTGCAGCATGCTTTGGTGGGTTAGGGGTGTTTGGCGATAGCATTTGGGTGGGCTCGATCTCCCAGGCGCTATAGAATTCAAGGCATGCACCCCGGAAATTACCTCCCGAAAGGTAACCCCATGCTGGTCATCGAGCACCTGCACAAATCCTTCCCCACCGCCCAGGGTCCACTCCAGGTCCTGCGCGGCGTCGACCTGTCCCTCTCCCGCGGCAGCAGTCTCGCTCTGATGGGCGAATCCGGCAGCGGCAAAAGCACCTTGCTGCATCTGGTCGCTGGCCTCGACCGTGCCGACAGCGGTCGCATCCTCATCGACGGCGAACCCTTGCACGGCCATGGCGAATCCGCCCTGGCCCGCTGGCGTCGGGAGGGCATTGGCCTGGTGTTCCAACAATACAACCTGATCAGCAGCCTCGACGTGGCCGCCAACCTGGCCTTCCAGGCGCGCCTGGCCAAGCGCCACGACCCGCAATGGCTGGCCTACCTGGCCGAGCGCCTGGGCTTGGCGGCATTGCTGGACCGCTATCCAGAGCAGTTGTCGGGCGGCCAGCAGCAGCGGGTCGCCATCGGCCGGGCACTGGCCAGCCGGCCGGCGCTGTTGCTTGCCGACGAACCCACCGGCAGCCTCGACGAAGCCAGCAGCGACGAGGTGCTGGCCTTGCTCCTGCAACTGGTCGGCGAAGCCGGCAGCAGCGTGCTGATGGTGACCCACAGCCCGCGCCTGGCCGCCTGCCTGCAGCACTGCTGTGTGCTGCACCAGGGCCGGGTGCAAGGATGATGAGCCACCTGCTGATCGCGCTGCAGGCGCTGGGTAGCCATTGGTTGCGCCATCGCTTGCAGTGCCTCAGCATCTTCACTGGCCTGTGGCTGGCCACTGCCCTGTGGACCGGTGTGCAGGCCCTCAACGCCCAGGCGCGCAGCGACTATGCCCAGGCCAGCGCCGTGCTGAGCGGGGCGGCGCACCGGCAGATCGTTGCCCGCGATGGGCAGCGTTTCGACCAGGCGCTTTACGTGCAACTGCGCAGGCAGGGCTGGCAGGTGACGCCAGTGCTGGAGGGGCGTTTGCGCCTGGCAGGCGAGCCAGCCGTGTCCGTCAGGCTGATCGGCATCGAGCCGCTGAGCCTGCTGCCGGGCATGGCCGTCGCCGGTGCCGAGCCGGCGAGCTTCGACTTGCAGGCCTTCATCGGCACACCCGGGCAAGCCTGGGTCGGGCCGGATACCTTGCGCCAGCTGGCGGGCAGGCTGCGCACGGCCGATGGCCTGGCGTTGCCGCCGCTGATCCTTAATGAACAGTTGGCGCCCGGCGTGATGCTGGTCGACATCGGCGTGGCCCAGGCTTTGCTGGAGGCGCCAGGTCAGGTTTCACGGCTGATCAGCGACACCGACCAGCTTCTGCCGCCAGTCTTCGCCGAACGTTTGCAGGTACAGCCAGCGGAAGATGACACTGACCTGCAACGCCTGACCGCGAGCTTTCATCTCAACCTGACGGCCCTCGGCCTGCTGGCCTTCGTGGTCGGGTTGTTCATCGCCCATGCGGCGATCGGCCTGGCGCTGGAGCAACGACGGGGCCTGATGCGCACCTTGCGTGCTTGTGGTGTCAGCCTGAGGGTGTTGCTGGCGGCCCTGGCCCTGGAGCTTGGGCTGTTCGCCGTGGTGGGTGGCCTGGCAGGTGTGGCAGCGGGCTATCTGCTGGCAGCACTGTTGCTGCCCGATTTCGCTTCCAGTCTGCGCGGCCTGTATGGCGCCCAGGTCTCCGGGCACCTGCACTTGCCGCTGTACTGGTGGCTGGCGGGCATTGCCGTGAGCCTGCTCGGCGCCTTGCAGGCGGGCATCGACAGCTTGTTGCGCGCAGCGCGGTTGCCCTTGCTGGCACTGGCTCAACCTCAGGCCTGGCGCCTGGCCCAGGTGCCCTGGCTGAAGCGCCAGGCCCTGGCCGCGGCAGGGTTGGCGCTGATTGCCCTGGGCTGCGGCGCTTTCGGCAACAGCCTGCCCAGTGCGTTTACCCTGCTTGCCGCACTGTTGCTGGCGGCAGCCTTGTTGTTGCCGGGCGCGCTGGCCCTGTTGCTCGCTGGCCTGGCGCGGCATACCCGACGGCCGCTGGCGCAGTGGTTCGTCGCCGACAGCCGCCAGCAATTGCCGGCGCTGAGCCTGGCGCTGATGGCATTGCTGCTGGCATTGGCCGCCAGCGTCGGCGTGGGCGGCATGACCGAAGGTTTCCGCCGTACCTTCGTCGGCTGGCTTGACCAGCGACTGGCCGCGGACCTGTATGTCACGCCCCGCGACAGCACTCAGGCGCTGCAGATCTTTCAGCAGCTGCAGCATGACCCAGGTATCAACGCCGTGTTGCCAAGCTGGCGAGTGGAATGGCGCCTGCAACAGTGGCCGGTGCAGGTGCAAGGCGTGATCGATCATCCGTTCTACCGCAGCCACTGGCCACTGCTGGAGCAGGCGCCGGACGCCTGGGAACAATTGGCCAAAGGGCAGGGTGCCCTGCTTAGCGAGCAATTGGCGCGGCGCCTTGGCGTTGGGATCGGAGATGAAGTGCAGCTGCCGGGCGACCCGCCACAGGGCATGCGAGTGGTGGGCACTCACGCCGACTATGGCAACCCGAAAGGGCATGTGCTGGTCAATGCCGACTGGCTGCGCCAGCATGCGGCGACGGCCAGCCTGAGTAGCCTTAGCCTGTTGATCCGGCCCGGGCAGATAGCGTCGGTCAAGGGCAGCTTGCAGCAGCGCTTCGGCCTGGACGAAGCGCAAGTGGTCGAGCAGGCAAGCCTGAAAGCCTGGTCGACGCAGATATTCAGCCGTACCTTCGCCGTCACCGCAGCCCTGAACAGCCTTACCCTTGGCGTCGCTGGGGTGGCGCTTTTCATCAGTCAGCTGACCCTGGGCCAGCAGCGCCTGGGGCAACTGGCACCGTTGTGGGCACTGGGCGTTCCGCGCCGCTGGCTGGCCTGGCTGAGCCTGGGCCAGACGCTGATGCTCAGCGGTTTCACCGTACTGCTGGCGATCCCCCTCGGGCTGCTGCTGGCCTGGTGCCTGGTGGCAGTGGTGAACGTGCAGGCATTCGGCTGGCGGCTGCCCTGGCATGTGTTTGCCGGCCAGCTCGCGCAACTGGCCGCGCTCGGCGTGCTGACCAGCCTGCTGGCCAGTGCCTGGCCGTTGTGGCAATTGGCGCGGCGCCAGCCAGGCGACCTGTTGCGGCGGTTCGCCGATGAAGGTTGAAACCTGGCTGTTGCTGGCCTGCCTGCTGCTGGCCGGGTGTGACGCGCCTGCGCCGCCGGCCAGGAGTTATGCCGGCCTCGGTGCCGAGGCGGCGGCGTTCCGGCAGGTCACACGCAACACCGCGCTGGTGTTCCCCCGCGACCACGGCGCCCACGACGGCTATCGCATCGAATGGTGGTACGTCACCGCCAACCTGCGCGACGCCCAAGGCCGCGACTGGGGTGTGCAATGGACGCTGTTCCGTTCGGCCCTGCGCCCCGGCCCCGAGACCCAAGGCTGGAGCAGCCCCAACCTGTGGATGGGCCACGCGGCCCTGACTGACCCGAGTGGCCACCAGGTCAGTGAAACACTGGCGCGTGGCGGCATCGACCAGGCCGGCGTCGAAACCGGGCCGTTCCGGGCGTGGATCAATGACTGGTCGCTGCAAGGCGATGACAACATCCACCGTTTGCAGATGCGTGCCAGCGGCCAGGGATTTAGCTATGACCTGACCCTGGCCAGCGAACAGCCGCTGGTGCTGCACGGCGATCACGGTTACAGCGAGAAGTCTGGCAAAGGCCAGGCTTCGTACTATTACAGCCAGCCGTTCTACCAGGTCACCGGCGAGATCGAGCGGGACGGGCAGTGCATCGCGGTGACCGGGCAGGCCTGGCTTGACCGGGAGTGGAGCAGCCAGCCGCTGGCGGCCGGGCAAAGCGGCTGGGACTGGTTTTCGCTGCACCTGGGCAGTGGCGCCAAGCTGATGTTGTTTCAGGTGAGGGAGGACCAGGGGCAGCCGTACCGCGCTGGAACCTGGATTGGCCCTGACGGGCAGGTGCGTGCGTTGCAGGGGGCTGAGGTCGAGCTGATGCCGTTGGCCTGGGCCGACCAGGCCAACGGTAAGCGCGTGCCGACCCGCTGGCGGGTTCAAGTGCCCGCCGTGCAACTGGATGTGCAAGTCGAGGCGGTGCAGACCAAGGCCTGGATGGGCACGCGCTTTCCCTACTGGGAAGGGCCGGTGCGGGTGAGTGGAGGTACGCAAGGGCGGGGGTATCTGGAGATGACGGGGTACTAGCGCAGCAATGTACCGAGGCTGCCCCAGGCAGTACATCAACCAGGTTTGTCCTCGCGAAACGCAGTCGGGCTCACCCCACACTGCTTGCGAAAAAACCGGCTGAAATACCCTACATCGGCAAACCCCAGTTCATGGGCAATCGCCTTCACGCTCGCATCCGAATGCCCCAGCACCCGCTTGGCCTCCAGTACCAGCCGAGCGTTGATCACATTCATCGGGGTCATCCCCAGATGCTCCTGGCACAAGCGCCCCAGCGTCGCCAGGGTCATGCCCAGTTCACTGGCATAGAAGCCCAACGGCCGGTGCTCGCGGTAGTGCCTGTCCACCAGCTCACGAAACCCGGTCAGTTGCTGGCTGCGCCGTGACGCCGGGCGATGCGCCAGGTCAGGCGTCTCCTGGGTATGGCGCAGGGCCTGGATCATCAACGTCAACAATAGCGCCATGCTGCTGGCGACATGCTCGCGGGCACGGTTGTGGTATTCCTCGCGCAAGGCAAGGCACAGCGGCAGCAGCGGGTCTTCCTCGGCGGGCCAAAGGGGCAGGGCGATGACCTGGGGTTTACGGATCGGTGCCAGCAGGTTGGGCGCAAGTACCTGGGCGATGCTCTCCAGCGGTGGCTGGGCAGCGGTAATCACCTGGCCTTCGACCTTGCCAGCCCAGTGGAAACCGTGCACGACCTGCGCCGGTACATACACCACACAAGGCGCGCAAACTTGCACGCGTTCGCTGTCGAACAGCACTTCGCCGCTGCCGCTCTGCAGGTACAGCAGCTGCAGCAGGCCGTCGTGGCGGTGCGCGGCGATTTCCCAGTTGTGTGCGCCGGAGCGCTGGGAGATCTGCTCCACATGCAGGGACTCGTGCCACACCGGCTGCGCGGTTTCGCCGTACAGGGCGTAGTTGGGGATCTTGTTCATATTGTTGTAATTGTTCTGATCGCTACCCGGCCACTGTGCCACAGCCAGACGCAGGCTTCAGGTGGCAGGCACGAAAATGACCGGAATGTGGCGACGCTTGCAGGTTTTGTCCATTCTGCCGGCCGCCCCCTCGGCCCTAGGCTGTTCACCAGATCAAGCGACACTCTGGAGAGCAGCATGCATAACAACAAGATTTCCTCCAACTGGCTGGGCCTGGATTCAGCCGTTTGCGTGGTCACCGGCGCGGCCGGTGGCATCGGTGCGGCGCTGGCCGCTGCGCTGGTCGAGCAACAGGCCCACGTGGTGCTGCTGGACCGTGACTTCGACAAGTGCCGCGAGCTGGCCGCCAGCCTGGCTGAGCACAGTGTTGGTGAAGTCAGCGCACTGGCCTGCGACATCGCCGACCCGGCCAGCGTCGAACAAGCCGCCGCCCAGGTGCAGGCGCTGCATGGGCGCTGCGATGTGCTGGTGAACAATGCCAGCGTGCTGCGCCCGGGGGCGCTGGAGGCGCTGAGCCTGGAGCAGTGGAACCAGGTGCTGGCGGTCAACCTCAGCGGCTACCTGCTGTGCGCGCAAGGCTTCGGTCGCGCGATGCTTGCCCGTGGCCAGGGGCGCATCGTGCATGTGGCCTCGATTGCCGCGCACTACCCGCAGCCCAACAGCGGCGCCTACAGCGCGGCCAAGGCCGGGGTCAGCATGCTGTCGCGGCAGATCGCCGTGGAGTGGGGGCCGCGTGGGGTGCGCAGCAATACCGTGTGCCCGGGGCTGATCCGCACGCCGCTGTCGGCGGCGTTCTATGCCGACCCGCAGGTGGAACGCCAGCGCAGCGCGATGACCGCCAACCAGCGCATCGGCGAGCCGCAGGATATCGCCGACGCCGTGCTGTTCCTCGCCAGCACGCGCGCGGACTACATCAATGGTGCCGAGCTGACCGTGGATGGCGGCCTGGAAAGCATGCCCATGGCCCTGATCCCGCGCCCCGGCTTCGAGGGGGTGAAGGCATGAACACGCGCAGCTGCGATGTGCTGGTGATCGGCGCCGGGGCCGGCGGCCTGGCGACGGCGATCACCGCGAAGAAGCATGGCCTCGACGTGGTGGTGATCGAGAAGGACGACTGCTTCGGCGGCACCACGGCGTTTTCCGGTGGTGTGCTGTGGGTGCCGGGCAACCGGCATGACCCGAACCACAGCCATGACCAGGCGCTGACCTACCTGCGCAACGAAAGCGGTGCCTGTTTCGATGCGGCTGGCGTGGAAGCGTTCTTGCAATACGGGCCGCAGATGGTCGAGTTTTTCGAGCGCGAGACCACGGTCAGGTTCGTCCCCACGCTGTACCCGGACTACCACCCGCAGGTCGGGGGTGGTGTCGATATCGGCCGCTCGATCCTGGCCGCGCCCTACGATATCCGTGGCCTCGGCGCGGACATGGCACGGCTGCGCCCGCCGCTGAAGACCATCACCTTCATCGGCATGATGTTCAATTCGTCGAATGCCGACCTCAAGCACTTCTTCAACGTCACCCGCTCGCTGACCTCGTTCAGCTATGTGGCAAAACGGCTGCTGACCCATTTCAAGGAGCTGCTGCTGTACCGCCGCGGCACCCAGGTCACCAGCGGCAATGCCCTGGCGGCGCGGTTGGTGAAGTCGGCGCTGGACCTTGGCATCCCGATCCTCACCGGCACCCCGGCGCGGCAGCTGCTGCGCGAAGGCGGGCGGGTAAGCGGGGCACTGGCCCAGCAACAGGGGGGCGAGCTGCGCATCGAGGCGCGGCGCGGCGTGGTGCTGGCGTGCGGTGGGTTCTCCCATGACCTGCAGCGCCTGCAACAGGCCTACCCGCATGTGCGCCGTGGCGGCGAACACTTTTCACCGGTGCCGGCCGGCAACACTGGCGACGGCGCACGCATGGCCGAGGCGCTGGGTGGCAAGGTGGATATCCGCCTGCAGGCAGCGGCGGCCTGGATGCCGGTATCCAAGGTACCGATGGCGGGTGGCAAGCTTGTGGCGTTCCCGCACCTGCTCGATCGCTACAAGCCTGGGGTGATCGGGGTACTGCGCTCAGGCCAGCGCTTCACCAATGAATCCAACTCGTATCACGATGTCGGCGCGGCACTGATCGAAGCCTGTGCCGATCAGCCAGAGACCGCCATGTGGCTGGTCTGCGACCGGCGCACCCTGGCCAAGTACGGCCTGGGCTACGCCAAGCCGGCTCCGATGCCACTGGGGCCGCTGTTGCGCAATGGCTACCTGCTCAAGGGCAACACCCTCGGCGAGCTGGCAGCCAAGGCGGGCATCGATGGCCAAGGGCTGGAGCGCACGGTGCGCGAGTACAACCTCGGCGCGGTGCACGGTGAGGATCGGCAATTCGGCCGCGGCAGCACCACGTTCAACCGCTACCTGGCCGACCCGCAACAACAGCCCAACCCTTGCGTGGCGCCGCTGGGCGAGGGGCCGTACTTCGCGGTGAAGGTGGTCATGGGCGACCTGGGCACCTTCGATGGCATCCGCACCAGCGTGGTCGGCGAGGTGCTCGATGGCGAACGGCGCGCCATCAGCGGGCTGTACGCAGTGGGCAATGACCGGGCCAGCATCATGGGCGGCAACTACCCCGGCGCGGGCATCACCCTGGGGCCGATCATGACTTTCGGCTACATCACCGGGCGCCACCTGGCCGGGGTCGAGCAGGGGCTGGCCAGTGCCGACCTGGCACAGGAGGTGGCGTGATGGACAAGGCGATTGTCGACCACCGCATCTACACCATCCGGCCGCGTTGCATGGCGGCGTTTCTCGAAGCCTTCGACCAGTTGGCGATGCCCATTCTGCGCCGGCACCTGGGCACGCCGCTGGGCTTCTACGTGAGCAGCATCGGGCCGCTGAACCAGGTGGTGCACCTGTGGGGCTATGACAGCCTGGAGGATTTCGAGCGGCGCAGTGCTGCGCGCGATGCCGACCCGGATTTTGCCGCGTACCTGCAGGCTACCCGCGATCTGGTGGTGGCGCAGGAGACGCGAATCATCAAGCCGGTGCACCTGCGCAGTTGATGTTGCCCGCTAGCCAGCACCCTCAATAAGAACAACAAGAGGTCAGGTAAATGAATCACTCAATCGACATACGCCAACTGATCGACCAGCAACCCATCGGTGCCTACCAGAAATGGGTGGTCTTCCTCGGCTTCCTGATCATCGCCCTGGACGGCCTGGACGTCGCCATCATCGGCTTCATCGCCCCGCAACTGAAAAGCGAATGGCAACTCGGTGCCCAGGCGCTCGGCCCGGTGCTCAGCGCCGCACTGATCGGCCTGGCCCTTGGTGCCCTGGTTGCAGGCCCCTTGGCCGATCGTTACGGGCGCAAGGCGGTACTGCTCGGCAGCGTGCTGCTGTTCGGCCTGTGGACCCTGGCCTCGGCCTTTTCCCCCAACCTGGAAACCCTGGTCGCACTGCGCTTTCTCACTGGCCTGGGCCTTGGCGCGGCGATGCCCAACGCCAGCACCCTGGTCAGCGAATACGCCCCGGCGCGCAGCCGCTCGCTGCTGATTACCCTGGCGTTTTGCGGTTTCTCGCTGGGTGCGGCGCTGGGCGGTTTCGTCAGCGCCTGGATGATCCCTAACCTGGGTTGGCGCAGCGTGCTGGCGCTGGGTGGGGTGTTGCCGCTGCTAGTCTTGCCGTTGCTGTGCTGGCGCCTGCCCGAGTCGGTGACCTTCCTGGTCAGCCAGGGTGCCGACCCGCAGCGCATCCGGCGCATCGTCCAGCGCCTGGCACCGGCACACTGCGGCCCCGACAGCACCTTCGTGGTTCCCGCCGCCAGCGCGCACAAGGGCGGTGCCATCGGCACCATACTCTCGCCACGCTATCGCTTCGGCACGCTGATGCTGTGGACGGGCTATGTGCTGGCGCTGTTCCTGGTCTACCTGTTCAGTGGCTGGCTGCCGACCCTGGTGAAGGAGGGCGGTGGCTTCTCGGTATCGCAAGCCGCCATCGTCACCGCATGCTTCCAGATCGGCGGGCCGGTCGGTGCAGTTTCGGTGGGCTGGGCGATGGACCGCTGCCACCCGCAACGGGTGCTGATGCTGACTTTCCTGTTCAGTGGCGCGGTGATTTTCGCCATTGGCCAGGTAGCCGGTGATTTCGCCTGGCTGTGCACCATCGCTTGGGCCGTGGGCTTTGGCCTGAACGGCGCGAGCGTGGGCATGAATGCGCTGGCGGCGGCGTTTTACCCGACCGAGGCACGTGCCACCGGTGCCAGCTGGATGAGTGGCATTGGCCGTTTCGGTGCCATCCTCAGCGCCTTTGCCGGTGCCCAGATGCTGGCGCTGGGCTGGAGTTTCGCCCAGGTGTTCGCCTCGCTGCTGGTACCGGCTGGGTTGGCGGCATTGGCGGTGTTGCTGCAGGGGTGGTACGCCAATACCAGCAGGAGTACAGATGTACTCCGCCCAGTGTAATCCCGCGAAGAGGCCTGTGCAGGCTTACTTGAACCCGGTTACCGAATGCGGCACGTAGGGTGCTTCCAGCCGGGTGATTTCCTCTTCACTCAGCTGGAACGCCAACGCCGCAATCGCATCGTCCAGCTGCGCCACTTTCGAGGCCCCGACAATCGGCGCCGACACCCCGCGTTTGCCCAGCACCCAGGCCAGCGCCACCTGCGCCATCGGCACACCACGCTCGCCGGCAATCTGCTCGACCACATCGATCACTCGGCCATCTTCCACTTCGGTCTTCTCGTAGAACGACTGCCCGGAAATGTCCGTGCGGGTACGCTCGGTCTGCTGCCCATGGGGCCGGGTCAGCCGGCCGCGGGCCATCGGGCTCCAGGGCATCAGGCCAACACCTTGGTCGAGGCACAGCGGGATCATCTCGCGCTCTTCCTCGCGGTAGATCAGGTTGAGGTAGTTCTGCATCGACACGAAGCGGCTCCAGCCGTTGCTGGCTGCGACCTGCTGGGCCTTGGCGAACTGCCAGGCGTACATCGACGAGGCGCCGATGTAGCGTGCCTTGCCGGCTTTGACCACATCGTGCAGGGCTTCCATGGTCTCTTCGATGGGCGTGTGGTAGTCCCACCGGTGGATCTGGTACAGGTCGACGTAATCGGTGCCCAGCCGGGCCAGGCTGGCGTCGATGTTGGCCATGATCGCCTTGCGTGACAGGCCCTGTTCGTTAGGGCGGGTGCTGCCTTCCCACATGTTGGCGGGGAAGAACACCTTGGTGGCGATAACCGTCTCGTCGCGGCGGGTGAACTCCTTCAGCAATTTGCCGAGGATGATTTCCGAGGTACCGGCCGAGTAGCTGTTGGCGGTGTCGAAGAAGTTGATGCCTTGCTCGACGGCGTGGCGGATGATCGGGCGGCTGTCGGCTTCGCCGAGGGTCCATGGATGGGTGCCGGCGTCCGGCTCGCCGAAGGTCATGCAGCCCAGGCACAGTTTCGAGATGTCCAGGCCGGTGTTGCCCAGTTTGACGTATTGCATCCGCTGCTCCTCAGTAATCGGTTGTGCGACGCAGGGAAGCTTAGCGGTGTTGGCTGGCTGCGAAAATTCCGAATCGGTGCAGGCGCCATCCGCATAAATTCACAAGCGCAGCAGCGGCTTGACCTGTTGCTGCAGGAAGTCGGTGACGGCCTTGATGCGCGGCGTGTTGCGCACATCCTCGTGCACGGCCAGCCAGATTTCGATGCTCATGGTCTGCTCGTCGTTGCCGGCAACCTCAAGGCCATGCTCCTGCGCCATGAAAGCCGGCAGGCAGGCGATGCCAACCCCGCCTGCGGCCGCCTGGGCCTGGATGCGCAGGTCGTTGCTCTGCAACACGAAGGGCGGGTTGCCGGTCTGGCTGAGCAGCCATTGCTGCTGCGGTGACCTGGCCTGGGATTCGTCGTAGCCGATGTAGCGCGGCGTGCCAGCGCTGCGCAGGTAGGCGGGCGCGGCGTACAAACGGTAATCCAGATAACCCAGCAGGCTGGCGACCAGTGTCGGCTCGGTGGGCCTGGCCAGGGTGATGCTGATATCGGCCTCGCGACGGGCCAGCGAGGCCCGCGACTTGCTGCCGACCAGCTTCAGGCGCAGTTGCGGGTAGCGCTGCATCAGCGCACCCAGGCGCCGGGCGATGATACTGCCGAGCAGCGCGGGCGGGGCGGCCAGCACCACTTCGCCTTCCACCTGCTGCTGGCCGGCATTGGCAAAGTGCTCCAGGGCGAACGACGACTGGGTCATCTGCTCGGCGTATTCACCTACGCGTCGGCCTTCCTCGGTCAGCGCGTAGGCCCTGGGGCGGCGGTCGACCAGCTTGAGGTTCAAGGCGGCCTCCAGCGCGGCGATGCGCCGGGTCACGGTGGCGTGGTCGACACCAAGCTGCCTGGCCGCAGCCGACAGTGAGCCGGTGCTGATGAAGGCGGAGAAATGGCGCAGATCTTCCCAATCGAACATGGCGGGCCTCTTAAGTAGAGGGGCCATGATACGGCCTTATGCGGCCTGGCAGGTGCTAGGATGGCTGCCACCTCCCGATCAGGTACCGCCATGCAACCCCTCGATCACCTGTCGTTGCACCTGTTCATCGTGGTCTGCGAAGCCGGCACCATTGCGCGTGCCAGCGAGCGGGCGTTCATGGCGCCGTCGGCGGTCAGCAAGCGGATTTCGGATATCGAAGCGCGCTTTGGCACGGCGTTGCTCAAGCGCAGCAAGCGCGGTGTCGAACCGACCCCGGCGGGCCTTGCGCTGCTGCGCCATGCGCGCGGCCTGACCCGGGCCATGGAGCGCCTGGACAGCGAATTGAGCGAGTACGCCGAAGGCGCGCGCGGGCATGTGCGGGTGCTGGCCAATGTGTCGTCGATCATGGAGTTCCTGCCCGAGGAACTGTCGGCGTTCATGCTCGACAACCCGCTGATCCAGGCCGATATCGAGGAACGTTTCAGCCCGGATGTAGTACGCGGGGTGGCGGAGGGCAGTGCCGACCTGGGCATCTGCCGCAAGTCCATGGCCGTTGGCGACCTGGAGTTCGTGCCATACCGGCAGGATCACCTGGCCGTGGTGGTCGGCGCCGATCACCCGTTGGCCGGGCGTGACAGCATCGCCTTCGAAGAGACACTGGATTACGAGCACCTGGGCCTGTCGGCTTTCGCCACGCTCAATACCTTCATGCGCAACAGCGCCGAGGCGGCGGGCAAGGCGTTGCGCTTTCGCTCGTACGTGTCGTCGTTCGACGCAGCCTATCGCCTGGTGCAGTTCGGCCTGGGCCTGGCGGTGTTCCCGCAGGAGGCGGTGGCGCGCTATGCGCAGTTGTTCGACCTGCGGGTGATCCCGCTGACCGATGACTGGGCGCTGGGCGAGTTCGTCATCTGCATGCGCGACCGCCATGCCTTGAGCCTGTCTGCGCGCCGCCTGCTCGACCATTTGCTGCTGCGCGCGCCGGCCTGGCAAACCCGGGATTGATCCATCGCGGCTGACGATGGATCAGCCCGTGAAACACGTCTTTTCTGCCTGTCGCGCTGCTCTTAGTCTGGCCTCACGCTTCAGACAGAGAGACCGTGATGACAACAATAACCATCAATGAAGTCGGCATGCGCGATGGGCTGCAAAGCCTGCACACGGTGATGCCGACCGCCGCCAAGCTGCGTTGGATCGATAGCGCCTATGCAGCCGGCGTGCGCCACATGGAAGTCGCCTCGTTTGTGCCGCCCCGGCTGCTGCCGCAGATGGCCGATGCCAAACAAGTGGTGGCCCACGCCCTGACGTATCCCGACCTGCTGGTGACTGTGCTGGCACCCAATCTGCGCGGTGCGCAGGATGCACTGGAGTCCGGCGCCCAACGGATTGTCGCGCCGGTGTCGGTCAGCACCGCCCACAGCCTGGCCAACGTGCGTCGCACGCCTCAGGAAATGGTCGAGGAGCTGGGGCGCATGTGCCAGCTGCGCAGCGAACTGGGGCGGCATGAGGTGCAGATGATCGCCGGCATGTCGGTGGCCTTTGGCTGCACCCGCCAGGGTGAGGTGCCACTGGGCGACCTATGTGAGCTGACCCGCCAGGTGATCGAGGCGGGCTGCGACCTGGTCTCGCTGGGCGATACCACGGGCTATGCCAACCCCGGCCAGGTGGCGACGGTGATCCAGGCCGTGCGCGCCATTGCTGGCGAGCGCCTGCGCGCCGCGCACTTCCACGACACCCGTGGCCTGGCCCTGGCCAACAGCCTGGTGGCTGTGCAGCAGGGCATCCGCGAGCTGGATGCCTCGCTCGCTGGCCTTGGCGGTTGCCCGTTCGCACCGGGCGCGTCGGGCAACACGGTGACCGAGGACCTGGTGTTCATGCTGCAGAGCATGGGCTTCGACACCGGCATCGACCTGCCAGCGCTGATCGCCTCGCGCCAGCTGCTGCGCGATGCGCTGCCGGATGAGCCGCTTTACGGCGCCATCGCCCGCGCCGGCCTGCCACTCAACTACCCGGGTAACGCGTAATGTCCAGACTCCCTTTGGACGGCATTCGTGTCGTCGAGATTTCGCACATGGTCATGGGCCCCACTTGCGGCATGATCCTGGGCGACCTGGGTGCCGAAGTGATCAAGATCGAGCCCACCCGTGGTGACGGCACACGCCGCTTGCTCGGGGCGGGGGCGGGGTTCTTCCGCACCTTCAACCGCAACAAGCAGTGCATCGCCGTCGACCTCGACACGCCCCAGGGCCGTGAGGCGGTGCTGGCGCTGATCGACAGCGCCGACGTGTTCATCGAAAACTTCAAGCCCGGGCGCATGCACACGCTGGGCTTCGACTACGCCACGCTGCGCCAGCGTAACCCCCGGCTGATCTATGCCTCGCACAAGGGTTTCCTCAGCGGCCCGTACGACAACCGCCTGGCCCTGGACGAAGTGGTGCAGATGATGGCCGGCCTGGCCTACATGACCGGGCCGGTGGGCCGCCCACTGCGCGCCGGCAGTTCGGTGAACGACATCATGGGCGGCATGTTCGGCGCCATTGGTGTGCTGGCCGCGCTCAACGAGCGCCACACCACCGGTGTCGGCCGTGAAGTGCAGAGCGCGTTGTACGAGAACTGCGTGCTGCTCGCGGCCCAGCACATGCAACAGTACGTGGTAACCGGCCAGGCAGCGGCGCCGATGCCCAACCGCATCAGCGCCTGGGCCATCTATGACGTGTTCACCTTCGCCGGCGGCGAGCAGATGTTCGTCGCTGCCACGGGTGAAGGCCAGTGGCAGGCGCTGTGCCAGCTGTTGGGCCAGACGGCCTTGCTCGATGACCCGACGTTGGCGACCAACAATGACCGGGTAGTGCAGCGGCCACGGCTGCTGGCGCACCTGGCCGAGGTGTTCGCCAACCTCGATGCCCGGCAGTTGGCCGTGGAACTGGAGGCCAACGGCATTCCTTTCGCGCCGATCCGCCGACCGGAAGAGTTGTTCGACGACCCGCACCTGACCCAGAGCGGCGGCATGGCGGACCTGCAACTGGAAGATGGCAGCAGCACGCCGATGCCCTTGCTGCCGCTGTCGCTGGACGGCCAGCGCCTGCAGCCGCGCCGGCCGATCCCGCGGATTGGCGAGCATACACATAAGGTCATGCGCGAGCTGGGCTACAGCGATGAACACATCGCAGAGCTGTGTGCGGCCGGTGTGCTGAAAACCGACGACCAGGCCCAGGGGGCGCACTGAATGGCCATCTATCGATACGACACGCTGACACCGACCCTTCACCCGGAAACCTTCGTTGCCGAGGACGCCACGGTCATCGGCGATGTCACCCTGGAGCAGGGCGCGAGCGTGTGGCCGCAGGCGGTGCTGCGCGGTGACAACGAGCCGATCCGCATCGGCCAGCACAGCAACGTTCAGGAAGGGGCGGTGCTGCATGCTGACCCAGGCTTTGCCCTGACCGTGGGCCGCAACGTCACCATCGGCCACCAGGCCATGCTGCACGGCTGCAGCATCGGCGACGGCGCACTGGTCGGGATCCAGGCCGTGGTGCTCAATGGCGCGGTGATCGGCCGCAACTGCCTGGTCGGAGCCGGCGCCATTGTCACCGAAGGCAAGGTGTTCCCCGACAACTCGCTGATCCTCGGGGCGCCGGCCAAGGTGGTGCGTGAGCTCAGCCCTGAAGCCATCGCCGGCATGCACGCCAATGCTGCCGAGTACGTGCGCAAGGGCCAGGCCTTCAAGGACAAGCTCGTGCGCATTGGCTGACCCGTTGCACGCGGCGCCCACAACGGGCGCCGTCGCTCTCCAATAACTACAAGAATGGAGATCCACCATGGTTGCCTTGACCGGCGAAGTGGCGCGCGAGCGCGCCGACAGCCACATCGATGAACTGCTGCTGTACCGCCGCGTGGCCTGGCGCATCATGCCGCTGGCCATCATCTGCTTCCTGTTTTCCTACTTCGACCGCATCAACATCAGCTTTGCCAAAGCCCAGATGCAGGCTGAACTGGGCCTGAGCGACGCGGCCTACGGCCTGGCCGCGAGCATGTTCTTCATCGGCTACGTGCTGTTCGAAGTGCCGAGCAGCCTGGGCCTCAAGCGCTACGGGGCGCCGGCCTGGATCTGCCGGATCATGGTGTCCTGGGGCCTGGCCACGGCGGCATTGGTGTTTGCCTACACCCAGTACACGCTGTATTTCCTGCGTTTCCTGATCGGGGTGATGGAGGCCGGTTTCGGCCCGGCGATCCTGTTCTATCTGGCCTGCTGGTTCCCCCGCAAGCACCTGGCGAAGATGAATGGCCTGTGGTTCCTCGCCGTGCCCCTGGCTGGTGCGGTGGGTGGGCCGGCGGCGGGCTTCCTGCTGGGGACCATGGACGGCGTGCTGGGCCTGGCCGGTTGGCACTGGCTGTTCCTGATGTCGGGGCTGCCGTGCGTGCTGCTGGGCGTGCTGGTGCTGTGGAAGCTGGACCGCGACATCGCGTCGGCCCGCTGGCTGAGCCGCCAGGAGAAAGACCTGCTGCTGGAGAACCTGGCCCAGGACCGGCGCGTGCAGAAGCCGGTGCTGGGGTCGCTCTGGCGGGTGCTGCTGACCCGCGAAGTGGCGATCATGGCGTTCATCTACTACGTGGTGAAAACCGCTTCTTACGGCCTGAACTTCTGGATGCCGCACCTGATCAAGTCGTCCGGTGTGCAGGACATGCTCTGGGTTGGCATGCTGTCGGCACTGCCGTATGCGGTGGCCTGCATCGGCATGGTGCTGCTGACCCGGCGCTCCGACCGCACCGGCGAACGCAAGCGTTACCTGGTGTACTGCTTGCTGGCCTCGGCGCTGGGCTACCTGCTGGCCTGCCTGAACGCGGACTCGTCCTGGGCGATGATGGCGGCGCTGGTGCTGGCCACGGCGGGCACCTTCATCGCCATCCCGATCTTCTGGACCATCCCGCAGTCGACCTTCTCGGGCCTGGCCATCGCCACCGGCACGGCGGCGATCAACTCGGTCGGCCAGTTGAGCGGCATCGTCGCGCCGGTGATGGTGGGCAAGATCAACGACCTTACCGGCAGCAGCTACATGGGCATGCTGTCGATTGCCCCGCTGATCCTGATCGCCTGCCTGGTGGTGATGCGCTACGTCAGAAACCCCAAAGCCTGAACCGCAACGCTTTCCAACAAGAACAACAACAAGGCGTAACCATGAACATTTCCCTCTCCCGGCGGGCATCGCTGATGCTCGCGGCGCTTGGCTGCGCGTGCCAGGCGGCCCAGGCAGGCTTTGTCGACGCTGGCAAGGGCAGCCTGGAGCTGCGCAACTTCTACTTCGACCGCGATTTCCATGGCGATACCGCCAGCCAGTCGCGGCGCGGCGAGTGGGCCCAGGGCTTCATGCTCAAGTGGCAGTCCGGCTATACCGACGGGGTTGTCGGCTTTGGCCTGGATGCAGCTGGCATGCTCGGCATCAAGCTCGATTCTTCGCCCGACCGCAGCGGCACCGGGTTGTTGCCGCGCGGCAGCGACAAGCGCGCAGCGGACGAGTATGGCAAGGCGGTTGCCACGTTCAAGGCGAAGCTGTCGCGGACCGAGTTGCAGGTCGGCGGGCTGAGCCCGCAGTTGCCGCTGCTGGCGTCGAACTACAGCCGCCTGTTCCCGCAGTGGTTCAACGGGGCGCAGCTGGTCAGCAAGGATCTGGACGATTTCACCTTCACCGTGCTGCAGGTCGATGCGACCAAGCTGCGGGACTCCACCGATTTCGAAGACCTGACGGCGATGGCACAACAGGGCGCCTATTCAGCGACGGTGGGCAGTGACCGCTTGTATTACGCCGGGGCGGATTACCAGCCGTTGAAGAACCTGACCGTGAGCCTGCACGCCAGCGAACTCGAAGACCTGTTCCGCCGTGATTTCGCCGGTTTCAAGTACCGCATCGCTGTGGGGCCGGGTGAGGCGTTCACCGAGTGGCGCTGGTTCAATGCCAGGGAACAGGGCAGGGCGTTGCTGGGCGAGGTGGACAACCGCACCTTGAGCACCAACTTCGGCTACAGCCTGCAAGGCCATACCTTCAGCGGCGGCTACCAGAAGGTCAGTGGCGATACCGCCTACGCCTATGTGGGCGGCACCGACACTTATCTTTTCAGCGAACAGCAGGTCAGTACCTTCGCCCTGGCCAACGAGCGTGCCTGGATGCTGCGTTATGACTACAACTTTGCGGTTTTGGGCATCCCTGGGCTGACCTTCAACGTGCGTTACGTGACGGGTGACCAGGTCGACCCGCAGCGCATCGCCACGAGCAAGGGCAGGGCGCTTGAGGCACGAGGTGGTGAGGGTGAGGAGTGGGAGCGGACCACAGACATCACCTATGTGGTGCAGTCGGGAACGTTCAGAAATGTGTCGCTGCGCTGGCGCAACGCGAGCATGCGCTCGAACTTTGCCGATGCGGCGGACGAGAACCGGGTGATTGTCGGCTACACCTTCGAGTTCTAGGGGGTAGCAGTTCTCCTGTAGGAGCGGGCTTGCCCCGCGAAGAAGGCAGCACGGTGCATGGCGCCGGCTTCGCCGGTGTTCGCGGGGCAAGCCCGCTCCTACAAGGGAGGTGTGTCAAGGCTCAGGATGTCGCAGGCTTTGAAACCGGTTTCAAAAGATGTCCAAACCAGCTAGATTACGCGGCTTTTCCGGCCCCGGCCGGTCACCAGATGGCAACCCAAGGCCGCCCCAATGCTGATGAGGACCCGAAATGCCTGAGCATGCCCCCGACAACCCGCGCCGGGACTTCCTGCGCAAGACCCTGACCCTGATCCCGGTGGTCACTGTGGCCAGTACCGGCCTTGGTGCAAGCCAGCTGCTGGCTGAGCCGGTGCGCGACGAACCCTTGCACGGCAAGGTGCCGCCCACGCCCCCTGCGGGCAACTATCAGCCAACCTTCTTCACTGCCGAAGAGTGGGCCTTCGTGCAAGCGGCCGTGTCGCGCATCATCCCCGCCGACGAACTCGGCCCCGGCGCACTGGAAGCTGGCGCCGCCGAGTTCATCGACCGCCAGATGAACACCCCTTACGCCACCGGCGCCCAGTGGTACATGCAAGGCCCGTTCAAGGCCGATGCCGCCCCGGAGCTCGGCTACCAGCTGCAACTCAGCCCGCAACAAATCTACCGCCTGGGCATCGCCGCCACGGAGGCGTGGGTCAAGAACGCCAGCGGTAAAACCTTTGCCGAGCAAGATAGCGCTACCCGAGACAAGATTCTCGGCAAGATCGAAGCCGGTGAGATCGTTTTCGAGCAGTTGCCGGCCAAGTTGTTCTTCAGCCTGCTGGTGCAGAACACCCGCGAGGGCTTCTTCTGCGACCCGATTCACGGCGGCAACAAAAACATGGTCGGCTGGACGCAGATCGGCTTCCCGGGTGCCCGGGCAGATTTCATGGACTGGGTCGAGCGCAACGAGCCTTACCCGTTCCCGGCAGTTTCGATTCGTGGCGAGAGGGCGTAAGGCATGGCCAATGCAATGAAGAAGGCTGACGTGGTGATCGTCGGTTTCGGCTGGGCCGGTGCGATCATGGCCAAGGAGCTCACCGAAGCCGGGCTGCAGGTGGTGGCGCTAGAGCGCGGGCCGATGCAGGACACTTACCCGGATGGCAGCTACCCGCAGGTGATCGACGAACTGACCTACAGCGTGCGCAAGAAGCTGTTCGTCGACGTCTCGAAAGAGACCGTCACCATCCGCCACAGCATCAACGACGTGGCACTGCCCAACCGCCAGCTCGGCGCCTTCCTGCCGGGCAAGGGCGTCGGCGGCGCAGGGCTGCACTGGTCGGGCGTGCACTTTCGGGTCGACCCGATGGAGCTGCGCATGCGCAGCCACTACGAAGAGCGCTATGGCAAGCGCTTCATCCCCGAAGACATGACGATTCAGGACTTCGGCGTCAGCTACGAGGAGCTCGAACCGCATTTCGACTTTGCCGAGAAGGTCTTCGGCACCTCGGGCCAGGCCTGGACCGTCAACGGCAAGCGGGTGGGTGAAGGGAAGGGCGGCAACCCCTACGCCCCTGACCGCTCCAACCCGTTCCCGCTCGAAGCGCAAAAGAACGTGGTGTCGGCCAAGCTGTTCGAAAAGGCCGCGGCCAGCCTCGGCTACAAGCCGTACAACCTGCCGTCGGCCAACACCTCTGGGCCGTACACCAACCCGTACGGCGCGCAGATGGGACCGTGCAACTTCTGCGGCTTCTGCAGCGGCTACGTCTGCTACATGTACTCCAAGGCCTCGCCGAACGTGAACATCCTGCCGGCGCTGCGCCAGGTGCCGAACTTCGAGCTGCGCGCCAACGCCCATGTGCTGCGGGTGAACCTGGACGACAGCAAGCGCAAGGCCACCGGCGTGACCTACATCGACGCCCAGGGCCGCGAGGTGGAGCAGCCCGCAGACATCGTCATCCTCGCCGCGTTCCAGTTCAACAATGTGCGCCTGATGCTGCTGTCCGGCATCGGCAAGCCTTATGACCCGGTCAAGAACGAAGGGGTGGTTGGGCGCAACTTCGCCTACCAGAACATGGGCACGGTCAAGGCGTTCTTCGACAAGGACACCTACACCAACAACTTCATCGGTGCCGGCGGCAACGGCGTGGCCATCGACGACTTCAACGCCGACAACTTCGACCATGGCCCGCACGGCTTCGTCGGTGGCTCGCCGATGTGGGTCAACCAGGCCGGCAGCCGGCCGATCGCCGGGGTCGCCAACCCGCCCGGCACCCCGGCCTGGGGCAGCGCCTGGAAGAAGGCCACCGCCGACTACTACACCCACCAGGTGTCGATGGACGCCCACGGCGCGCACCAGTCGTACCGCGGCAACTACCTCGACCTCGACCCGACCTACCGCGATGCCTACGGCCAGCCGCTGCTGCGCATGACCTTCGACTGGCAGGAAAACGACATCAGGATGAACCAGTTCATGGTCGACAAGCTGAGCAAGATCGCCCAGGCGATGAACCCCAAGTCAATCGCCATCCTCGGCAAGAAGGTCAAGGAACACTTCAACACCGCCAGCTACCAGACCACCCACCTCAACGGTGGTGCGATCATGGGCAGCCACCCGAGCACCAGTGCGTTGAACCGTTACCTGCAGAGCTGGGACGTGCACAACGTGTTCGTCCCCGGTGCTTCGGCATTCCCCCAGGGCCTGGGCTACAACCCCACCGGCCTGGTGGCGGCGCTGACCTACTGGTCGGCCCAGGCGATCCGCGAGCTGTACCTGAAGAACCCCGGCCCGCTGGTCCAGGCTTGAGGAGCGATGAACATGAAGAACCTGTTGATCGCAACCCTGCTGCTGGGCGCCACGGCGGCGGCCCAGGCCGATGATGCCCTGGTGAAGAAGGGCGAATACCTGGCCCGCGCGGGTGACTGCGTGGCCTGCCATACCGCCAAGGGCGGCAAGCCCTTTGCCGGCGGGCTGCCTATGGAAACCCCGATCGGTACGGTTTACTCCACCAACATCACCCCGGACGCCAGTGGTATCGGCCAGTACAGCTACGCCGACTTCGACCAGGCGGTGCGCAAAGGCATCGCCCGGGATGGCAGCACCTTGTATCCGGCGATGCCATTCCCGTCCTACGCGCGGGTCAGCGACGACGACATGCAGGCGCTGTATGCGTACTTCATGCAAGGCGTCGAGCCGGTCGCCCAGCCCAACAAGCCGACCGATATCCCCTGGCCGTTGAGCATGCGCTGGCCGCTGTCGATCTGGCGCGGGCTGTTCGCCCCCGAGGTGCAGGCCTGGCAGGCACCCGCCGGCGCAGACCCGGTGGTCAGCCGTGGCGCCTACCTGGTCGAAGGCCTGGGCCACTGTGGCGCCTGCCACACCCCGCGAGCCCTGACCATGCAGGAAAAGGCCCTGAGCCCGGCCGATGGCGAGCAGTTCCTGGCCGGCAGTGCGCCGCTCGAAGGCTGGATCGCCAAGAACCTGCGTGGCGACCACAAGGACGGCCTGGGCAGCTGGAGCGAAGAGCAGCTGGTGCAGTTCCTCAAGACCGGCCGCAGTGACCGCAGCGCGGTGTTCGGTGGCATGAGCGATGTGGTCGAGCACAGCATGCAGCACTTGAGTGATGCCGACCTGACCGCCATTGCCCGCTACCTGAAGACCTTGCCGCCGAGCGACCCGAACGACCAGCCGCATGTGTATGACAAGCAAGTGGCCGATGCCTTGTGGCAGGGCGACGACAGCAAGCCGGGGGCGTCGGTGTACATCGACAACTGCGCGGCCTGCCACCGCACCGATGGCCACGGCTATACCCGGGTGTTCCCGGCGCTGGCGGGTAACCCGGTGGTGCAGACGGCGGATGCCACCTCGCTGATCCATGTGGTGCTGGCGGGCGGGACCGTGCCGGCGACGCACACCGCGCCGTCGAACTTCACCATGCCGGCGTTCGGCTGGCGCCTGAGTGACCAGGAAGTGGCGGATGTGGTCAATTTCATTCGCACCAGCTGGGGTAACCAGGGCAGCCCAGTCAGCGCCGCTGATGTGAAACACCTCCGGTAACTGCACCCCGGTCACCCTGTGAGAGCGGGTTCACCCGCGAATGCGTCGGTAAATTCAACATCGCATTCGCAGGTACACCCACTCTCACACTGCTCTGCGTACTATTTGATAGCTGCATCAATAGGTTAGGTAGCATACCTGTTGCGTTACCTTATCCTCCCTGTGACACTCCCGATAAAAGGGAGGTTGACGAACGCGCAAGGTTTTGCTGTATTGAAACCGGTTTCATTCGCCGTCACCGACAACAATCACAAGGGACCCGCAATGACCGATTCACCCTCCAACCCCCGCGAGCGGGTGACCATCAGCGAAGTGGCACGTGTGGCCGGTGTGTCCAAGGCCACGGTCTCGCGCTACATCGGCGGCGATCGCCAGCTGCTGGCCGAGGCCACCGCCAAACGCCTGGAAACGGTCATCGAGCGCCTGGGCTACCGGCCCAACCAGATGGCCCGCGGCCTCAAGCGTGGCCAGACACGCCTGATCGGCATGCTCGTGGCCGACATTCTCAACCCCTATTCAGTGGCCGTGATGCACGGCGTGGAAACCGCCTGCCGCCAGCACGGCTACAGCCTGGTGGTGTGCAATACCAACCGCGACGACGAGCAGGAGCGCCACCACCTGACGGCCCTGCAGTCCTACAACGTCGAAGGGCTGATCGTTAACACCCTCGGCCGCCACCCCGGCGAGCTGCTCAACCTGCAGCGCGACATCCCCATGGTGCTGGTCGACCGGCAACTGCCGGAGCTCAAGGTCGACCTGGTCGGCCTGGACAATGCCGATGCCATCGAGCAAGCGCTCGACCACCTGCAGGCGCAAGGCTACCGCGACATTCTCGCAGTCACCGAACCCCTGGATGGCACCAGTTCGCGGCTGGAGCGAGTGCAGGCCTTTACCGCGTCGATCAGCAATCGCAATGGCATGCGTCAGCAGCTGCTGGAAGTCGATGCGGGCTTGCCGGCCAAGCTCGGCGCCTTCCTGGCCAGCAAGGGTCATGGCCCGCAGGCAATCTTCACCTTCAACGGCGTGGCGACCCTGGCGGTTACCCGCGTATTGCACGATTCGGGCTGCAAACTGTTCAGCGAAGTGGGCCTGATCGCCCTCGACGAATTGGACTGGTACCCCCTGGTCGGCAGCGGTATTACCGCACTGGCCCAGCCCACCGAGCGCATCGGCGTGGCTGCGTTCGAGTGCCTGCTCGAACGCCTGCGCGGCAGCCGTGACGCGCCTCGACGCATCGATTTCAAGGCTCAGCTGATCACCCGAGGGTCCACTCAAGCACACGATTAATCCGCAGGCTGCAGGGCTGCCTGCATGGCTGCAATCAAAAATGAAACCGGTTTCATAGGGACAAGAACAATGCACGCGAACCCCGTTTCCATCAGTCTCTCCAGCTACGGCGCCAGCCTTGTGCGGCAACGTGGCCAGATGAGTTTTATCGGCCTACTGGCGGCAGCTGGCGTCAGTCGCATCGAATTGCGCGAAGAGTTGTTTGATGAGGCGCCCGACACTGTCGCGCTTTCGGCAGCGATCGCAGCCTCAGGCCTGGAGTGCCTGTATTCCTCTCCACTGGAGCTGTGGACGGCGCAAGGCCAGCCAGACCCGCAGCTGCCTGCGAAGCTGGCACTGGCCAAGGCCCTGGGCGCCGTGGCGCTGAAAGTTTCACTTGGGCATTACCATGAGCAATGCGATGTCGGTGCCTTGCAGGCACAACTGCGCGAAGGTGATCCTGTGTTGCTGGTGGAGAATGACCAGACGCCACAAGGCGGGCGCATCGAGCCGCTGCTGCGGTTCTTCCAGCATGCCCAGGGCTGGGCGCTGCCGCTGGGCATGACCTTCGATATCGGCAACTGGCAATGGCAGGGCGAGTCCGCGTTGCAGGCCGCTCGCCAACTCGGCCGTTGGGTGCGCTACGTGCACTGCAAAGCCGTGCAGCAAGGCACAGATGGCCGCTTGCATGCCGTGCCGCCGAAAGCCGCCGACCTGCTGGCCTGGGAAGCGCTGTTCGACGAATTCAGCCCCGGGCTGGTGCGTGCGGTCGAGTACCCGTTGGTAAGCGATGACCTGTTGGCGCTGACCCGTGCCCAGGTGCATAACCTGGCGCGGCTGGGGCTGGGCGAGGAGGTAAGCCATGCTTGAGCATGACGTGCTGTGTTTCGGCGAAACCATGGCCATGTTCGTCGCCGAGCACAGCGGCGACCTGGCCAGTGTCGGCAGCTTCGGCAAACGCATCGCCGGCGCCGACAGCAACGTGGCCATCGGCCTGGCGCGGCTGGGCTTTCGCGTGCGCTGGCTGAGCCGGGTCGGTGATGACTCGCTGGGGCGTTTCGTGCTCGCCAGCCTGCGCCAGGAAGGCCTGGATTGCAGCCGTGTCGAAGTCGATGGCTGCCACCCGACCGGCTTTCAGCTGAAAAGCCGCTGCGATGATGGCAGCGACCCGGTGGTGGAGTACTTCCGCAGCGACTCGGCCGCCAGCCGGCTTTCCACCGCGCTGCTCGACCCGACGCTGCTGCAGGCCCGCCACCTGCATGCTACCGGCATTCCGCCGGCGCTGTCGGCCAGCTGCCGGGCATTGTCCCATGCCCTGATCGATGGCATGCGCGAGGCCGGGCGGAGTATTTCCTTCGACCCGAACCTGCGCCCGTCGCTGTGGCCCGACCGAGCGACCATGGTCCGTGAGATCAACGCCCTGGCCTTGAAGGCCCACTGGGTCCTGCCCGGCCTGGAAGAAGGGCGTTTGCTCACCGGCCAGCACACCCCCGCCGACATCGCCGCCTTCTACCTCGACCAGGGGGTAGAACACGTGGTGATCAAGCTGGGCGATGCGGGGGCCTATTACCGCAATGGCCATGGCGCCGGGCAGGTCGCGCCGGTAGCGGTGGCCCAGGTGGTGGACACCGTGGGTGCCGGTGATGCCTTTGCTGTCGGCGTGGTCAGCGCGCTGCTCGAAGGCCGCCCGCTGGCCGACGCGGTGGCGCGCGGCAACTGGTGCGGCAGCCGCGCCGTGCAATCGCGTGGCGACATGGAAGGCCTGCCACATCGTCACCAACTCCACGCGCACGAACTGCGCAGAAGTGCCTGAACCGCTGAACGCCGGCTTGCCGGCCCTGTTGCGACAAGAACAACAAGCTCAGGAGAACGTTTCATGCAATCGACTCGCCTCGCACCACGCCGCTGGTGGTACATCATCCCGATCGTCTTCATCACTTACAGCCTGGCCTACCTGGACCGCGCCAACTATGGCTTTGCCGCGGCCTCGGGCATGGCCGACGATTTGAAGATCACGCCCGTGCTGTCCTCGCTGCTGGGGGCGCTGTTCTTCCTCGGCTACTTCTTCTTCCAGGTACCCGGCGCGATCTACGCCGAAAAGCGCAGCGTGAAGAAGCTGATCTTCGTCAGCCTGATCCTCTGGGGTGGCCTGGCGACCCTGACCGGGATGATCAGCAACGTCTACCTGCTGATCGCCATCCGCTTCCTGCTCGGCGTGGTGGAAGCTGCAGTGATGCCGGCCATGCTGGTGTACCTGTGCCACTGGTTCACCCGCGCCGAACGCTCGCGGGCCAACACCTTCCTGATGCTCGGCAACCCGGTGACCATCCTGTGGATGTCGGTGGTGTCGGGCTACCTGATCAAGCACTTCGACTGGCGCTGGATGTTCATCATCGAAGGCCTGCCGGCGGTGCTCTGGGCCTTTATCTGGTGGCGCCTGGTGGATGACCGGCCAGCCCAGGTGAAATGGCTGAGCGAGCAGGAAAAGGCCAGCCTGCAGCAGGCCCTGGCGGCGGAGCAGCAAGGCATCAAACCGGTGAAGAACTACCGCGAGGCGTTCCGCTCGCCACAGGTGATCGTGCTATCGCTGCAGTACTTCTGCTGGAGCATCGGTGTGTACGGCTTCGTGCTGTGGCTGCCGTCAATCCTCAAGCAGGCAGCGAATGTCGATATCGTCGAGGCCGGCTGGCTGGCGTCGGTGCCGTACATGGCGGCGGTGCTGGGCATGATCGGGGTGTCGTGGGCGTCGGACCGGCTGCAGAAGCGCAAGCGCTTTGTCTGGCCACCGCTGTTGATTGCCGCCGTGGCGTTCTATGGCTCCTACGCACTGGGTACCGAGCATTTCTGGCTGTCCTACATGCTGCTGGTGATTGCCGGTGCGTGCATGTACGCACCGTATGGCCCGTTCTTCGCCATTGTCCCGGAGATCTTGCCGAGCAACGTGGCTGGTGGCGCCATGGCGCTGATCAACAGCATGGGCGCGCTGGGTTCGTTCGGCGGGTCGTGGCTGGTGGGCTACCTGAACGGCGCCACGGGCGGCCCGGGTGCCTCATACCTGTTCATGTCGGGGGCGCTGCTGGCCGCAGTGGCGCTGACCGCCGTACTGAAAACCTCACAGACCTCCGGCCGCGCCAAGCGCGGCGGCCCACGCCTGGCCATGAGCCAATAGGAAGTAGCCATGAAGAAACGCATCGTCTTGTACAAACGCCTGTCCGACGCCTTGCTGGCCAGGCTGGAGGAACAGGTGGAGGTGACCTGGGTGGACACCGGCGCGGCAGATGGCCTGGCGCGTCTGCGCGACGCCTTGCCGGGCGCCCATGGCCTGCTGGGCGCCAGCCTGCGCCTGGACAGCGAGCTGCTCGACCTGGCGCCGCAGCTGGAGGTGGTCTCCAGTGTTTCGGTGGGAGTCGACAACTACGACATCGCCGACCTGACACGACGCGGTGTGATGCTGACCAACACCCCCGATGTGCTGACCGAAACCACCGCCGATACTGGCTTCGCCCTGATCCTGGCCACGGCACGGCGGGTGGTGGAACTGGCCGGCTGGGTGCGTGAGGGGCAATGGCAGGCGAGCCTTGGGCCGGCGCATTTCGGTACCGATGTGCATGGAAAGACCCTGGGTATCGTCGGCATGGGGCGCATCGGCGAGGCATTGGCCCGGCGCGGTGTGGCCGGGTTCGGCATGCGTGTGCTGTACCACAGTTCGCGGCCCAAGCCCGAGGTGGAGGCGCGTTATGCGGCGCGTTACTGCAGCCTGGATGTGTTGCTGGCCGAGGCGGATTATGTGTGCCTGACGGTGCCGCTCAGTGCCAGCACCGAGGGGCTGATCGGTGCCCGCGAACTGGGGTTGATGAAGCCCGAGGCGATACTGGTGAACATTGCCCGTGGACGGGTGGTGGATGAGGCCGCGTTGATTGAGGCGCTACAGCAGAATCGGATTCGCGGGGCAGGGCTGGATGTGTTCGTGCAGGAGCCGTTGGCTGTCGATTCGCCGCTGTTGCGGCTCGCTAACGTAGTAGCGACACCACATATCGGCTCGGCGACCCATGAAACGCGGGAGGCCATGGCGCGTTGTGCAGTGGACAATCTGCTAAGCGCCTTGGCAGGCCAACGCCCGCCCAACCTGGTCAATCACAACAGCCCTGCATGAACTTAGTAGGGTGGCTTACTTGAAATCCCACTGCATCTGGGTCGCGATACTGACGCCGCTGGACGACTTCACGCACACATCCAGGTAATCGGTAAAGCGCGGCGGCACGGCGATGCCTTCCTCAAGCAGGCGGCTGTTGTCGAACAGGTAGTTGAGGTCGGCAAAGCCGCTGTACAGGCGCAGTGCGCGCAGCACCAGGCGCGGGTTGGCCGGGCCGATGCGCGCTTCGAAGTCCTGCGCCAGGCTTTTCAGGTCATCGACATCGACCTTGCGGTAACGCTCGCCCACCGGCTGCGCGCCGTTGGCATGGGCGAAGGCCTGGTCGATCTCGCCAAAGGTGCAGGCGGCCTGGTGGCCAGCCGAGATGTGGTACAGGTTGTGCTCCAGGCGTGGCTTGAGGGTGAGGCCGATCAGCGCCTCGGCACAGTAGTCGACCGGGATCACGTCGATCTGCTCGTCCAGCTCGCAGGTGAAGCTCTCCAGCGCGAAGCCCATGCGGAACACCCAGAAGATGCTGGCCGAAGCCTGGCAACCAAGGGTGCGGTGGCCTACCACGATGGACGGGCGCGCCACCACCAGCGGCAGTTGCGGCAGTTGCTCGCTCATGCGCCGTTCGATCTCGGCCTTGGACGCGGTGTAGTCGACCAGCTGCTTCTCGGCCGCTGGGAACTCCCACGATTCGCTGATCGGCGACTCGCGCTGCGGGCCGCAGCTCATCGCCGTGCCCACGTGCAGGAAGCGCTTGAGGCGCGTCGAGCGGCTCATCACCTCGGCGAAGGCATAGGTGCCTTCGACATTGACCGGCCAGATGTTCGGGTTCTTCGAGAACGAGGCCACCGCCGCACAGTTGATCACCCGGTCGATCTGCATCAGCCGCGGCGTGGCCTCGGCCAGCCAGCGGGTATCGAGAAAGTCGCCGCACAGGATCTGGTCGGCGCGCAGGGCCAGGCAGTCGTGCTCGTCAACGCCATGTTGGCGAAGGTTGTCGCGCAGGCGTTCAAGGCCTTGCTCCTGGCTGTCGGCACGCACCAGAAAATACAGGTTGGCGCTGCGGCCATTGGCAATCAATTGAGCTGTTACCGAACCACCGAGAAAACCGGTGGCGCCAGTCAGCAGTATATGTTCGTGCAGATCGAAGTTGATATGTGGGGCAGGCGCGTTCATAAACTTCCTCTGAAAAGTTTATTGGCGGGAATCGAGGTTTGAGCTCGTGCCTAGAGCGCGCAGGGACTGGCGTTCAGCTCGGAGCGAGGCGATTGTCAGGGCTTTGGGAGGGAAGTTGCAATTAACGAAATGCGGGTTTCATATGAAACAAAAGTTAATGAAAGTTTCAGCCCTCATTAATTAAATGATGCGCACTGCAAAGATGCCAGATGCTTTGTTATCAGCAAGTGAGATGAATGTGAAAAATACCTTCGGCCTCTGAGGGGGCTGGGCGGTGCACTGACCGGGCGCCTATCCTGTTGGCAGTGGACGACCATCAGGAGCAGGCATGAATCGAAACGAGCTGCGCAAGGCGGACATCAACCTCATGGTGGTGTTCGAGGCGTTGATGCAAGAGCGCAACCTCACCCGCGCCGCCGAAAAGCTGTTTCTCGCCCAGCCCACGGTCAGCGCGGCGCTGGCCAGGCTGCGCACGATGTTCAACGACCCTCTGCTGGTCCGCGTCGGCAACCGCATGGAGCCGTCTGCACGGGCGGCGGAGGTGATCAAGCACCTCACCCCGGCGTTGGACGCGATGTCGGCGGCGCTCAGCCTGACCCACGACTTCGACCCGCCGACCAGCAAGATGACCTTCAGGATCGGCTTGTCCGACGATGTCGAATCCGGGCTGTTGCCGCCATTGTTGCGGGCGTTGCGCACCGAAGCGCCGCATGTGGTGGTGGTCGTGCAGCATGTCGACTACTGGCGTATCCCCGACTTGCTGGCGTCGGGCGATGTCACGGTGGCCATCAGCCAGACCCGCGGCCTGCCGGCCAATGCCAAACGTAAAGTATTACGTACCATGCAGGCGCGGGTGCTCAGGGCCGACAAGTCCGCGCAACCGCTGACCCTGGAGGAGTTCTGCCAACGCCCTCACGTGCAGGTCTCGCCAACGGCCAATACCCAGGGCGTGGTCGATGAATGGCTGAAGGAGATCGGCCATGCGCGCAACGTGGTGTTGTCGGTGCCCCAGTTCAGTTCATTGCCGGCGATCCTGGCCGACACCGAACTGCTCGCCTGCTGCCCCGACTACGCCGCCGAGGCCATGGCCAGCTGGGGCAACCTGCAGGCCGAAACGCTGCCGTTCGACACCGTGCCGCTGGAGTTGGCCATGGTCTGGTTGAGCACCACCGACAGCGACCCGGCCGAGCGCTGGCTGCGCGGACGGCTGGAGTACTACATGAGTGGTAATCGTGAGATCAGGATTGGGTAGGGGGGATGCTGGGGGTGTTCGCCTTGGCATTTTTGGCGCCTATGAGATCGAGCGCCGCCCGCGAGGCGCTCGATGCATGCCATCACTGAAAACTCAAGGCAGGCATCCTTCAAGGCCCACCTGATAGCAGTTTCAATGCCCGCCCTTCATCCGCCGTGCCACCAGGTAGATCACCAACCCCGCCAAGGCCGTCAGCGCCCCGATGTACCCAGTACTGGTCCAGCCCAAACCGGCGCTGATGGCCATGCCGCCAAACCAGGGCCCCAGGGCGTTGGCCAGGTTGAAGGCGGCATGGTTGGACGCGGCCGCCAGGCTTGGCGCTTCGTGGGCGATGTCCATCAGGCGGATCTGCAGTGGCGCGGCCAGGGCGATCATGGTGCCAACCAGGCCGATCCCCAGCAGCACCGACCACAGTGCATGGGCGGCGAAGCTGAAGAACAGCAGCACGACCGCCGACCACACCAGGACGATGCCCACGGCGCGGAACTGCAGGCGGTCGAACAGCTTGCCACCGGCAATGTTGCCGATGATGCCGCCAGCACCGAACGCGGCCAGGCCGAAGGGGATCCACTCGGGTGCCACCTGGGTCACCTGCAGCATGGTCGGTGCCAGGTAACTGAACACGCAGAACATGCCGGCAAAGCCGATCGCGGCAATGCCCAGCGCCATCCACACCTGGGGCAGGGTGAAGGCTTGCAGCTCCTTGCGCGGGTCGCTGCGCGGTTCATCAACGGGCTGCGGGACGTATCGCCAGACCAGCGCAATGGTGCACAGAGCAATGGCACCGACCAGGATGAACGCCGAACGCCAGCCGAAGAACTGGCCGAGGAAAGTCGCCACCGGGTTGCCCAGCAGCATCGCCAGGGTCAGGCCCATCATCACCCGCGCCACGGCGCCGGCACGCTGGTTGCTCGGCACCATACTCGACGCCACCACCGCGGCGATGCCGAAGTAGGCGCCATGGGGCAGGCCGCTGATGAAGCGGAAGGCGACCATGCTGGTGAACGACGGGGCAAAGGCAGTGGCCAGGTTGCCGATGGCATACAGCGCCATCAGCAACAGCAGCATGTGCTTGCGCAGCAGCTTGGCTCCGAGGATGGCCAGGGTCGGCGCACCGACCACCACCCCCAGCGCGTAGGCACTGATGGCATGGCCGACTTGCGGCTCGCTCAATTGCAGGTTGGTGGCGATATCGGGCATCAGGCCCATGATGGCGAATTCGCCGGTACCGATGGCGAAGCTGCCGAGCGCCATGGCAGCTTCCATCTTGCCGACGCCGCCCTTGGATGCTGCGAGCGGCGGTAATTCCTGAACAGACATTACGGTCCCTTGAGAAACATACTGAAACGTTTAATGGGGGATCATAACATTCAGGAGATTGGTTGGGCGCAATGGGTAGGGCGCTAAAGCACTCCAGGCACGCATCCGATCACTCGGCCATCTGCAATTCTGGCAACTTGACTCGGAAGGCCTTGGTCAGCCCGAGCAGGCAGAGGAACCCCACGCCCATCCAGCACAGGCCAATGGTGAAGGACATGCTCGACAGGCTGGTCCACAGCCAGATCGTGCTGAGGAACCCGAGTGCCGGAATGGCGCCGTACAGCAGGCAGTTGCGCATCCCTCGCAACTGCTGGTCCACCAGGTAGTGCTTGACCACCGCCAGGTTCACCGCCGAGAAGGCGAACAGGGCGCCGAAGCTGATCATGTTGGCCACGGTGTCCAGGGTGATGAACAGCGCCACCAGCGACAGCAGGCTGACCAGCATGATCGCCGTCGCCGGCACGCGCTTCTTCGTCACCAGCTGGCCGAACACCCGGGGCAGCGCGCCATCGCGGCCCATGGCGAACAGCACCCGCGACACGCTGGCCTGGGACACCATCGCCGAAGCGAAGCAGCCGGCCACGTAGGTGGCGGTGAAGGCTGTCACCAGCATTTCGCCGCCGACCCGGCGCATCACGTCCACCGACGCCGAATCCGGGTCGGCGAAGCTGGCCCAGTCGGGGAAGACCATCTGTGCGCAGTACGACACCACCAGGAACAGCAGGCCTCCGATCACCGACACCGCCATGATCGCCTGGGGAATGCGCCGGGTCGGGTTGCTGGTTTCCTCGGCCATGGTCGACACCGCATCGAAGCCGAGGAACGACAGGCACAGCACCGCCGCGCCGGTCATGATCAACGGCACGCTGAAGCCTTCGTGGTGGAACGGCGCCAGCAGCGAGACCGGCGCGGTCTGGCCGCTCATGTGGCGTACCGACAGCGCAACGAACACCACGATGAACACCAGCTGTGCCACCACCAAAATCCAGTTGACCCGGGTGATCGACTCGATGCCGATCAGGTTGAGGAAGGTCACCAGGGCAATCGAACCGGCGACCCACACCCAGGCATGGATGGCCGGGAAGTATTCGGACATGTAGATGCCGATCAGCAGGTAGCTGAGCAGCGGCAGGAAGATGTAGTCGAGCAGCAAGGTCCAGCCGGCGATGAAGCCGAAGTGGCTGCCGAAGGCTTTGCGCGTGTAGGTATAGACCGAACCGGAGTAGGGATGGGCCTGGACCATGCAGCCGTAGCTGTAGGCGGTCAGAAGCATGGCGGCGAGGGTGAGGATGTAGGCGATGGGCAGGTGGCCCTTGGTCATCTGGGTGACCAGCCCGTAGGTGGTGAAGACGGCGAGCGGGACCATGTAGGCAAGGCCGAACAGGACCAGCGCGGTCATGCCCATGGATTTGCGGAAACGGCCGGAGGTGTTGCTGGGCGACGCAGGATGCTGGGGTTGGGCTGTATTTGTTGTTGTATGCATTTGCTAACTCCTGAAATGGGATGCAGGAAGCCGCAGCAGGCGAGCGGGCTCGCTACTGGTGAGGAAGTCTGATCGTAGGTGTGGCTCAGGTGGGGCGGCTCGAATGCTCCCACACTCGGGCAGGCCTCGAAATCACCCTTTGGGGGGAGCAGTTTTTTCCTCTGCAAGGGGCAGCAAAAAGCTGGTTTCGCCGGGCCCGCGGCTGCGCCAAGAATGTTGTCCAGACCCATAACAAGCGGACCGCACGGACGGTCGTCAGGAGTGTGTATGTACGATCTCGGATACTGGCAACAGCGCGCGGCAGGCCTGAGCTTGCCAGACAAGGCCTTGATCGGTGGCCGCCAGCTCGGGGCCGCCAGCGGTGCAACGTTCGACGCCATCAACCCCGCGACCAATCAGGTGCTCGCCCGTGTCGCTGCCTGTGACCTGGCTGAAGTCGACCTCGCCGTCAGCACCGCACGCAAGGCCTTCGAGCAAGGGCCGTGGCCACGCATGGCGCCCGTCGAGCGCAAGAAGGTGCTGCTGCGCCTGGCCGAGTTGATCATGGCCCACCGTGAAGAACTGGCGCTGCTGGACTCGCTGAACATGGGCAAGCCGGTCATGGACGCCTACAACATCGACGTGCCGGGTTCGGCCCACGTTTTTGCCTGGTATGGCGAGGCGCTCGACAAGCTCTACGATCAGGTGGCACCGACCGCTGCCAATGCCTTGGCCACCATCACCCGCGAAGCGCTGGGCGTGGTCGCGGCGGTGGTGCCGTGGAACTTCCCGCTGGACATGGCCGCCTGGAAGCTCGCCCCAGCGTTGGCAGCGGGCAACAGCGTGGTTCTCAAGCCCGCCGAGCAATCGCCGTTCTCGGCCCTGCGCCTGGCCGAACTGGCGCTGGAAGCTGGCTTGCCGGAAGGTGTGCTCAACGTGGTCCCGGGCCTTGGTGAAACCGCGGGCCGTGCGCTGGGCCTGCACCCTGATGTCGACTGCCTGGTGTTCACCGGCTCCACTCAGGTGGGCAAGTACTTCATGCAGTACTCGGCGCAGTCCAACCTCAAGCAGGTGTGGCTGGAGTGTGGCGGCAAGAGCCCGAACCTGGTGTTCGACGACTGCCAGGACCTGGACCTGGCCGCCGAGAAGGCCGCTTTTGGCATCTTCTTCAACCAGGGCGAAGTGTGCTCGGCCAACTCGCGGCTGTATGTGCAGCGCTCGATCCACGACGAACTCATCGAGCGCCTGCAGGCCAAGGCCCGCCAGTGGCTGCCAGGCAACCCGCTGGACCCGGCCAGCCGTGCCGGCGCCATCGTCGATGTCGAGCAGGCCACGCGCATAGCCCGGGCCATCGGCCAGGCCCGCGAGGAGGGCGCGCGCCTGGTCTGTGGCGGACAACGCCTGACCATCGGTGGCTCGGACAACTATATCGAACCGACCATTTTCGCTGACGTCGACAACCGCATGAGCCTGGCCCGGGACGAGGTGTTCGGGCCGGTGCTGGCGGTCAGTGCGTTCGATACCGAGGAAGAGGCTATTCGCTTGGCCAATGACAGCATCTACGGCCTGGCGGCGTCGGTGTGGAGCGATGACCTGAACCGTGCGCACCGGGTGGCGCGTGCGCTCAAGGCCGGTACGGTATCGGTGAACACGGTCGATGCGCTGGATGTGACGGTGCCGTTTGGTGGTGGCAAGCAGTCCGGGTTCGGTCGCGACCTGTCGTTGCATTCGTTCGACAAGTACTCGCAGTTGAAGACCACCTGGTATCAGCTGCGCGGCTGACAGGGAGGGCTTGGGGTTTCGGGGGGGCGCTACACCTCTCAGGGCATGCGCATGTGGCCGATTCAATGGCCATCGGCCGACGGTTGCCGCGGTGGCTGGACCTTGTGCATCAAAGGCACCAGCAACGTGGCGATCACGAAGCACACCATGATCACCAGAAAGGCGTCGGCGTAGGTCATCGTCTGCGCTTCGCGCCAGGTCAACGCCCACAGTTGATGCAGCGCCGTCTGGCCAGCATCCAGGCTGTTCTGGCCCAGTGCCTGGGCGCTGTCGCTCCATTGTTCGAGCCTGGTGTTCAGGGTTTCGTTGTGCACGTTCAGGTGCTCAGCCAGGCGCAGAAAGTGCAGGTTGGTACGGTCATTGAGTATCGTGGCGCAGGCCGCGATGCCCAGTGCGCCGCCCAGATTGCGCATCAGGTTGAACAAGCCCGACGCAAGCTTCAGGCGTGCCGGCGACAGCGCGCCCAGGGTCAGCGTGACCGTCGGCGGCACCGCCATCTGCTGGGCGAAGCCGCGAATGGCCTGGGGCAGCAGCAGCTCCCTGGCGCCCCAGTCATGGGTAATGGGCGAAAAGTCCCACATCGAGATAGCGAACAGCGCCAGGCCGAACATCAAGATCCAGCGCAAGTCCACCCGGTTGGCGAGAAAGGCGTACACAGGGATGGCCATGAGCTGGAACACGCCGGTGGAAAACACCGCCAGGCCGATATCCAAGGCCCCGTAACCGCGCACACGGCCGAGGAACAACGGCGTCAGGTAGATCGTGGCGAAGATCCCGATGCCGGTGATGAAGGAAAACAGGCAGCCCAGGGCAAAGTTGCGGTCGCGCAGGGCATGCAGGTCGACGATGGGCTGCGCGGCGCTCAGGCTGCGCCAGACGAACAGGATGCCGCACAGGCCTGCCAGCCAGGCCGTGGTGGCTATGGTGCTATCACTGAACCAGTTCCAGCGCGGGCCTTCTTCCAGGGTGTACTCCAGGCAACCCAGAAACACCGCCATCAAGGCCATTCCCAGGTAGTCGGCGCCCTTGAGCAACCCCAGGTCGGGCTGATCGACCTTGACCAGCATCGGTACGGCGAGGGTGACGAAAATGCCGGGTACCAGGTTGATGTAGAACAGCCAGTGCCAGGACGAAACATCGGTGATCCAACTACCAACTGCGGGCCCCAAGGTGGGCGCGAGCGAGGCGATGGCGCCGATCACCGAGGCGGCAATCACCCGTTGTGGGCCGCTGAAGTAGATGAATGCGGTGGTGAACACCAGCGGGATCATCGAGCCTCCCAGAAAGCCTTGCAGTGCCCGGAAAGCGATCATGCTCTGGATGTTCCAGGCCACCGCACAGAGCAGACTGGTCAGGGTGAAGCCGGCGGCCGAGGCGGCGAACAACCAGCGCGTGCTCATCACCCGCGACAGCCAGCCGGAGAGCGGGATCACGATGATCTCGGCAATCAAGTAGGCTGTTTGCACCCAGGCGGTGTCGTCCGCACCGGCGGAAAGCCCACCGCCGATGTCCTTGAGCGAAGCCGAGACAATCTGGATATCGATCAAGGCAATGAACATGCCCACGCACATGCAGGCGAAGGCCGCGACCTTCTGACGGGGGCTGAGGACTGGCAGTTCGCTGCTCATGGCCGGCTTGCCGTTGCAAGGTCAGGCTGCGCCACGCGCGGGGCCTTGGTGTCGATTTCGGCATACACCGAAAGGCCAGGGCGCAGGGCGCCGAAGTCGGCGTCGCCATCTGCCAGACGCACACGCACCGGCACGCGTTGCACGATCTTGGTGAAATTACCGGTGGCATTCTCGGGCGGTAATACACTGAACTGCGCACCGGTGGCCGGCGCGATGCTCTCGACGCGGCCATGGAAGGTACGGCCCGGGAGGATATCGGCGGTGATGCTGACAGCCTGGCCCACTTGCATGCGTGCCAGCTGGTCTTCCTTGAAGTTGGCGTCAACCCACAGCCCGTGGGCCGGTACCACCGAAATCAGTTGGCTACCGGCTGCGGCATAGGCGCCGACCTTGGCCCGGCGGTTGCCGACATAGCCATCGACTGGTGCACGCAGTTCGGTGTAACCGACATTGAGCCGGGCCTGTTCCCGGTCCGCTTCGGCCTGGGCCAGGGCGGCACGGGTCTGCTGGCGCTGGGTGTCGATCACGGTCAGTTGCTGGCGTGCCGCCACCAGGCCGGCCTGCGCGTGGACGCGGTCGGCCTGTGCGGTTTTCCAGGCGGTGTCGACGCGCTGGGCGCTTTGCACCGAGACCGCCTGGCTTTGCACCAGATTCTGGTAGCGCACCCGGTCGTCCATGGCCCTTTGGGCCTCGGCGCTGCGGGCGTCGATCTGTGCTTTGGCCTGGTTGATGAGCGCCTGCTGCAGCAGTTCGACCGCGTCGAGATTGGCCAGGCGGGCATGCTGCGCCGCCACGGCGCCATCAGCCTTGGCCAGGGCGGCGTTGTAGTCGCGCACGTCGATCCGCGCCAGCAGGTCACCGGCCTTGACGAACTGGTTGTCGACCACCGCGACTTCACTGATATAGCCGGGGACCTTTGCGCTGATCACCGTCACCTCCGCGCCCACGTAGGCATCGTCGGTGTCTTCGATGAAGCGGCCGCTGAGCCACCAGTGGCTCACGTAGGCCACGCCAGCAACCATGGCGAGCGCCAGTGCGCCCAGGCGCAAGGCGGCGCGGCCAAAGCGCTTGCCGCGCGCGGTGGCGCTGTTCAGGGTCGCGCCGGATTCGATGTCGACCTGAGCGTTCATGACGGTCAGTCCTCTGGTTGGGCTTCGGGGGAACAGGCTTTACGCCCTGTAGCGGGGCGCTGGCACGCGCAACGAAAGCTGCGGCAACAATTTCTGCCGCGCGGCCTCATAGGCGTCCAGGTCGGCGATATCCGGCAGCGCCGGCAGGGTGGCGAATTCGCCAAGATCGAGGCCGACAAGCGCTGCATCGACCATGTCATCTGCGGACATCACGATCTCGCCAGGCAGTTGTTCGACAGGCTTGCCAGAGGTGGCCCAGAAGTCGGTGGCCGTTGCCCCTGGCAACACCACCTGGACTTGCACGCCAAGCTCCTTGAGTTCGCTGCGCAGCGACTGGCTGAAGGCGTAGACATAAGCCTTCGAGGCCCCGTAGACGCCGTTGAGGACTTCCGGGGCGATGGCCACGATCGATGCGATGTTGATCAACGTGCCGCCGCCGCGTGCCACCAGGCCCGGAATGGCTGCATAGGTCAGGCGGGTGAGCGCCTGCACGTTGAGTGCGAGCAAGTCATCCAGGGTGTCGATATCGGATTCGAGCAGCGGCTGGATGGCACCCATGCCAGCGTTATTGACCAACATCGTGATGCTGGCATCGGTGCGCAGGATCTCTTCGACGCGCGACAGGCCGGCCGGGCTGCCAAGGTCTGCCACCACCACCTCGATGGAGCGCCCGGTGGCGTCGGTCAGGCGTTTGGCCAGTGCATTGAGCGGGGCTTCGCTGCGGGCGACCAGGATCAGATCGTAACCACGACGGCTGAGGCGGTCGGCATAGATCGCCCCGATGCCGGAGGATGCGCCGGTGATGAGTGCGGTACCCAGGTGCTTGATCATGACTGTCTCCAGGGGTTGCCCGTGCACGGCTTGTGCGCTGGTCTGGAGGACATGTTATGGCCTTGTGGGGCTGACTCAAATGTCATATAAGACACCTTTTAGGACATGAGGCTCAGCCATGCACACGCTCGGTTTTGTCGTGCTTCCAGGCTTCCAGCTGATGGGGCTGACCGCGATCACGGCCTTCGAGATCGCCAACCTGACCTTGGGCAAGCCCGCGTATGAAGTCACCCTGCTGTCGGAAGATGGCGGGTTGGTGCCGTCTTCGGCAGGTTTTCGCATCGAGACCCGCGCATTTGCCAGCGAACATGTGTTCGATACCGTGATGTTCGGCTCCGGCACGTCGGTAATGCCGGTCACGGCCGGCCTTGCCAGCTTTGTACGGGCATCGATGACCTCCGCCCGCCGCGTTGCCGCGCCTTGTGTCGGCGCCTTCGTCCTCGCCGAAAGCGGTGTGCTCGATGGCCGGCGGGCAACCACCCACTGGCTGTTCGCCAAGCAGCTGCAGGACCGCTACCCCAAGGTCAAGGTCGAACCGGACCGGATCTACATCATCGACGGCCCGGTGTGGACCTCGGCAGGCATGACGGCAAGCATCGACCTGGCCCTGGCCATGATCGAGAAGGATCACGGGCTGGAAACCGCCCGCATCGTCGCGCGCAAGCTGGTGGTCTACCACCGCCGGGCCGGTGGGCAGTCGCAGTTTTCCGTGTTGCTGGACCTCGAGCCCAAGTCCGATCGCATCCAGAAGGCTCTCGATTACGCCCGGCGCAACCTGACAAGCGCCTTGAGCGTCGAGGAGCTGGCCGAGGTCTCGCACCTGAGCCCCCGGCAGTTCAGCCGCGCCTTCACCGCCGAGACCGGCCAGTCGCCGGCCAAAGCGGTGGAGCATCTGCGGGTTGAAGCAGCGCGGATGCTGCTCGAAGACAGTGGGCACCCCATCGAAGTCGTTGCCAGGGAGGCAGGTTTTGCCGACCGGGAACGGATGAGGCGGGCGTTCCTGCGGACGATCGGCCAGACGCCGCAGATGATTCGGCGCAGCGGAACGGCAGTGGGGTAAACGGGCTACGCTGTTCAGATGCCGCCGAGTATCTGGAGGACACTGCCACGGGTACCGCCTCGCTACCCGGTCTGACCCGCAAGATCCGCGTGCTCGATGCCCTGGCCTGGCCGGATGGCATCGAGCAGGTATTCCTCAGCCAGTGGCGCGGCGGCAATGCGCAATTGCCCCAGGTGCAGTTGCGACCACGCGAGCACAGCGCCGACATTGCCGCGCTGGAGGCCTTTTTCGGGCAATGCGATCAGGGCCATCCGGCTGGACGCTTCCTGGCGATGACCGCCCGCAGCTACGCCACTGCCGGGCGCATGCTGGGGGCCATCGGCACCCCTGAGTTCAACAGGCACTTGATGGCGCCGACTTCATCCAGGTATTCGAAGGGTTCGTGAAGGCCGAGCAGTCGCCGCAAGAGTCGTTCTGCTCGAACCAGCGGATCTTCCGCGGTGCCGACCTGCGCGGCCTTGGCCGCGTTGGTCGCCAGTTCGTGCAACACCAGGGCCATCACCGAATAGCTACCCGGCCGGCTGCAATTGCCACTGCGGGTTCGACAACCGTTCCACGAAGAAATCGGCCAGTACCTGGACCTTGCGCGGCCGAGTGCGTGCGGACGGGGTCACGAAGTACAGGCCCCCTTGGGTCATCCGCCATTCGGGCAGCAGATGCTCCAGGCGGCCGTCGGCCAGGTACTCGGCGGCGATGAATTCCGGTAGTTCGGCAATCGCCATGCCCGCCAGCAAGGGCGCGATCAGGGCATCCGAGTTGGTCACCCGCAGCGGCCCGCGGGGCGTCACGTCGTGCTCGCTGCCGTCGGCGTGGCTAAAGCGCCAGACCTGGCTGCGGGCGCGATAGGCGTAGCTCATGCAGGCATGGCCAGCCAGTTCGCGCGGGTGTGTGGGGTGGCCATGGCGGGCAAGGTAGGGCGGCGCCGCTACCAGGTACTGGCTGACCGCGCAGATACGCCGCGCCACCAGTGATGAGTCGGGCAGGGCAGCGATACGCAAGGCTGCGTCGAAACCCTCGGCGACCAGGTCGACGGTCGAGTCGGACAGATGCAGGTCAAGTTCCAGCCCAGGGTATTGGGCCAGCAACTCGGGCAGCAGCGGCGCGACCCAGCGCAAGCCGAAGGACATCGGTACCGCCAGGCGCACCAGCCCGCGCGGTTGCACCGACAGCTCCTGGGCTTCGCTTTCCATTTCCTCGGCCTGGCGATACAGCGCGCTGGCTTGCTCGACCATGCGCAGGCCGAATTCCGTCAGAGAGAGCTGGCGCGAGGTACGGTTGAACAGGCGCGCACCCAGTCGTTCTTCAAGGCGCGCTACCGCACGCGAGACCGTGGGCACCGACACGCCCATGGCCCTTGAGGCTGCGGCGTAAGAGCCTTCTTCGGCCACTTTGGCGAACATCGCCAGGCCTTCGAAATCCGGAATTCTTGGCATTTCATTTCTGTAATGATGGCTTTCAAATGATTCTATTTTGAAATGATCTGTCAGTCGATACGCTTCTCCCCACAGCAACTCACTACCTCAACGGGAGAAACACCATGAGCAAGAAACTCGAAGGCAAGATCGCACTGGTCACTGGCGGCACCACCGGCATCGGCCTGGCCACGGCAAAACGCTTTGCCGAGGAGGGCGCCCATGTCTACATCACCGGGCGCCGCCAGGCGGAACTGGACAAGGCCGTGGGGCTGGTTGGCAATGCCACCGGCATTGCAGTCGACTCCACCCGGCTGGAGCAACTGGATGAACTGTATGCCCGCATCGGCCAGGAACAGGGGCGCCTGGATGTGCTGTTTGCCAACGCTGGCGGCGGTTCCATGCTGCCCTTGGGCGGGATTACCGAGGCCCACTATGACGACACCTTCGACCGTAACGTGAAAGGGGTGCTGTTCACCGTGCAGAAGGCGCTGCCGCTGCTGGCGCGCAACGCATCGATCATTCTCACGGGCTCCACGGCCGGTAGTTCCGGCACCGCAGCGTTCAGTGTGTACTCGGCGTCCAAGGCTGCGGTGCGAGCCCTGGCCCGTAGCTGGATCCTGGACCTGAAGGACCGCGCAATCAGGGTCAATACGCTCAGTCCTGGCGCCACGCGTACTCCCGGGCTGGTCGAGCTCGCCGGGCCGGATGCCGGGCAACAGCAGGGTCTGCTGGATTACCTGGCTGCGCAGGTACCGCTGGGGCGGGTGGGCGAGCCGGTCGAGATCGCCAACGCGGCGGTGTTTTTGGCCAGCGACGACGCCAGCTTCGTCAACGGGGCCGAGCTGTTTGTGGATGGTGGGCAGGCGCAGATTTGAGCAGCATGATGGTTGTTTACGCAATGGAGTACAAATGTACTCCAGCTGTTCGCCGTTAGTTTCACAGGCGCTGAAAACCTAACGGCAAACACCACCAAGCCGATAACCAAGACCAAGGCCATCTTTCGGTGCATCATGATCATCTCGATATCCAGATCCGCTTCCCGCCAGTACTGAAAAATGAATCGTCCGCTATTCATCGCGCTAGATGGCCCAAAAGGCACCGGCAAGACCACCTTGCTGGAGGCTGTTACCCAAGCCCTGAGGGCAGACAACAGAAAAGTGATCCGGCTGTGCGAGAAAAAAAGCGACCCCTTCAGGGGCGAGACCATGGCGCTGGTCAATCACTTGGCAAGAAACCCCTGCCAGGAGCTGGAACTGAATGTCTGTGCGCGCCTGGCCGACAGCCGTGCGTGGATTTCCCGCAACGTGCTGCCCAGGCAACCGGCAAACAGCATCATCCTGATCGATCGCTGGTACCCCTCCGATGCCGCGTTTCGCCGAGCAGTCCCGTTTGCCGAGATTCTGCAGATGAACCGCGAGCGCAACGTGCAAGTGCCGGACCTGCATGTCGGGGTGGTCACCTCGCCTGACACCTCCTGGGCGAGGGCGGCGGCACGTACGCGGGGGCTGGGCAGTACGGTGATCCGCCGGCTGGATGAGCAGATCGCCTGCACCGAGGCGTTCGAGCGGGCGGTTGCCGACCATGGCTGGGTGCTGTGCCGTAACGAAGGATCGGTCGAAGACGCGACACAGCAGGTGGTCGCCGAGATTCAGGGCGTGCTGGCCTCAAACAACCTCTAGTGTGCGAGATGAGATCATGGCGCAAACCGACGTTCTCATTGTAGGTGCCGGCCCGACCGGGCTGACGCTGGCGCTTTGGCTCACCCGGCAGGGTGTTGCCGTCAGGATCATCGACAAGAGCAGTGGCCCAGGCGAAGCGTCGCGTGCCATGGCCGTTCAAGCCCGCACGCTGGAACTCTATCGCCAGCTCGACTTGGCCGAGGCTGTTATTGATGCCGGCTACAAAACACCGGCCATGAACCTGTGGGCCCGAGGCCGGCGCAGAGCACGCATTCCCTTGACGGATGCCGGCGCATCTATTTCTGCCTACCCCTTCGTGTTGATCTATCCCCAGGATCGCCATGAGCGCTTGCTGGAGCAGCAGCTCCATGTGCTGGGCGTGAACGTGGAACGGCAAACCGAACTGCTGTCCCTCGAAGAGGAGGAATGCCATGTCACCGCCACTCTGAAACAGGCAGATGGGCAGGAAGTGGCATGCACTGCGGCGTATTTGGCCGGGTGTGATGGCGCTCGTTCGCTGGTCCGTCATGCGCTCGGCAGTGGTTTCGAGGGCGGTACCTACAAGCAGCTTTTCTATGTCGCGGATGTGCGGGTAACGGGTATCGAACCTGCGGGTGAGGCACACATCGCGTTTGATAAGTCCGACTTCGTGCTGCTGCTGTGCTACGGCGAGAAGGACCAATATCGGCTGATCGGCACTGTACGGGACGAGCGTGCGGAGCATCCCGAGCAACTGACGTTCGCCGACGTCGGGCATGACGCCATCAACGGCTTGAACCTGAAGATTACCGAGGTGAACTGGTTTTCCGCCTATCGCGTGCACCATCGTGTCACGGACCATTTCCGCCGTGGCCGAGCGTTTCTGCTTGGCGATGCTGCGCATGTCCACAGCCCGGCAGGCGGGCAGGGCATGAACACCGGCATTCTGGATGCGAACAACCTGGCCTGGAAGTTGGCTGCGGTGATCAAAGGCAAGGCGCCCGATAGATTGCTCGACAGCTACCCGATCGAGCGCCAGGCCTTTGCCCGCAAACTGGTGGAGACCACGGACAGGCTGTTCGCGCTGGTTACTGCCCAAGGCGGCCTCGCCGAATTTGTGCGCACACATGTTGCGCCAGTCATCGCCAGCGTTGCGTACAAGCGCGAAAGCGTCCGTGAGTACCTGTTTCGCCTGGTTTCGCAAACCCGCATCGACTATCGCGACAGCCCGCTGAGCCAAGGCAAGGCCGGCGAGGTTCAGGGCGGTGATCGCCTACCTTGGTTGCCTGGAGCCACGGCGGACAACTACGCATCACTGACAGCCATTGCGTGGCACGTGCACGTTTACGGCGAAGCCAAGGCAGACCTGGCCCAATGGTGCACGCATCACGGCATTGCACTGCAGGTTTTCCCTTGGCAGCCTGAGTACGAGCAGGCCGGCATTGCCAGAAATGCCACTTACCTGTTGCGGCCTGATACCTATGTCGCTGTGGCTGATCCTCAGGGCGACATAGCGGTGTTGAGCCGATATTTTGAAGAACAAGGCATCACGCTGTCCGCTTAAGATGCCGGAGCGTTGGAACGGGACTTGCTGTAAGCCAGGGAAACTCCACAAAGTGGGTAATCCGGCCATGCTCCCTGTAGACCATTGCTATCTGCGCGCCAGACCATGGCACCCATGTTCGGGTTTGCGACACCCTATATCGGGTCAATTGGCAGGGTTAAGTATCTGTTCCGGCTGTAACGGCGGAACAGGGGGGACAGGCGGAAAAGCCAGATAGCGTCGTTCAGTGCTCGTGGGCGTGGGAGTGGATGGTCAACGCACCCGGCACCTTGGTGCGCTCGAGGCCGCCGTGGTCCAGCCATCGAAGCGTTTGCTCATAGGCGCGCTCCAACAAAGCGTCGGTCTGGTCAAAGTTGAACACTGAGACATCCACTGGGCACAGCGGTGGAACGATGTGCAGGCTGGTAAGCGTACGGAAGTGTTCGATATCGCTCACCAACTGGCGCATGCTCATCAGGTTGACAGTGTGCAAGGCCAGGGCAACCAGCCCTTTGGGTGGCTGTTTCAAGGCACAACTGAATCCCGTAGGGATGACCACTACGTTGTTCGCCCCGAGGCTGACAGCTGTGGAAATGGGCGTGTTGCTGGCCACACCGCCATCGACCAGGAACTGGTCGCCAATTTGCACGCTGGGGAACACCAGCGGGATGGCGGCGCTGGCCAGTAACGCCTGCTCCAGTTCACCGCTGGACAGGACGGTTTCGGCACCACTGAGCAGGTCGGTCGTCACGATATGCAGGGGTAGTTGCGCATCCTCGATGCGATGAATAGGCAGCGCTTGGCCAAGCAAGCGGTGCAGCGCTGCCGGCTGGAGTAGAAAACCGCGCCGTTTGATCAGCCCTCTACAGGTATCGAGCCAGGACAGGGGGAAGATGTCGGCTCTGTTCAGGTTTCGCCAGAAATCGGCGAGCGTCTCGACACCCTGCGCGTCGGGCCTGGCGGCAAAGTAGGCGCCATTGATTGCACCGACCGAGGCACCGATCACCCTGTCGAACTGGACATTGGACTCCACCAAGGCTCGCAACATGCCCACTTGAACCGCCCCCAGGCTGCCACCGCCGGCGAACACGATTGCGGTTTGCGTGGTCATGGCGGCAGTCTCTGTGCAGGCGTGTGTGGGTTAAGTGTAGTCGGCGGGGCAACGCTGGACTGTGCACGCCGTTTGCTTGCCACATGCGGTGTACTACGCTGCTGATACCCACGCTTGCCAGGAGAGCGCCGATGCTGCCCATGCCCACGTTTGGAGTGCGCGTTCATGGCTAGGCGGATGCTCGCCGGCCTGGCGGCGTGCCTGGCATTGGCAGCCACACTGCTGTGCGGCAGCAGCCAGGCAGTCGAGGAGGTGGGGTCGGCAAGCGCCGAGCCTGCCGAGCTGAAAATCGCCAACCGTTCGATCGTGGTCTTGCATGCCACGGTGCTGGGCGAAGTGCCTGCTGCCCGTGTCCGGCGCGCCGAAGCGGTCATCAATGAACAGCTCGACGATGGCTTTGCTGGCCAGGTCAGCGTGGACCCGATTCAGGACAGTTACATGGTGCTGCTGGGGGATCGCCGGGCATTCATCGTCTCACCCAGGGACCTGATTGGCGGCGACCTGGATGCTCGCCAGGGCGCCGACCTGGCTGCCCAGCGCTTGAGCCAGGTGGTGGAAGAAGCCCGGCAGGCACACAGCCTGCGTTTCCTTTTGGTCGCGGTCGGCTTGAGCGGTGCTGCGACCTTGATCTACCTGGCGCTGGTCAAACTCTGCCTGTGGTTGCACGGCAAGGCACTGTCGTGGCTACCCCAGCGTGTGCGCAAACACACCAGCGCCTTGCGCATCGGGCGTACCCAGCTGGTCGAATCGAGCAACCTCTACCCCTTGTTGCGGCGCCTGCTGGCGTTGTTGCGCTGGACGTTGATCCTGTTGCTGACCTATGAATGGCTTACTTTCGTCCTGCAACGATTCCCCTATACGCGGCCGTGGGGCGAGAGCCTGAACCTTTACCTGCTGGGTCTGTTGCGCCACGTGCTGACCGGTATCGTCGATGCAGTGCCTGGGCTGCTGATCGCCTTGCTGATCTTCTTCATCGCTCGTGGCTTCAGTGCCTTCAGCAAGCGCCTGCTCGAGCGCCTGGCGCGGCCCGGCACGATCAGTTGGCTGACCCAGGAAACCCTGCAACCGACCACCCGGCTGACGGCCCTGGCCATCTGGCTGTTCGCCGTGGCCATGGCCTACCCCTATCTGCCCGGTGCCGACACCGACGCGTTCAAGGGGCTTTCGGTACTGATCGGTCTGATGATTTCTCTGGGCGCGACCAGTGTGGTTGGCCAGGCCGCCGCGGGGCTGATCCTCACCTACACGCGCACCCTGCGCCCCGGCGAATACGTGCGCATTGGCGAGCACGAAGGCACGGTCACCGAGCTGGGCATGTTCACCACCAGCATTCGCACCGGCCTGGGCGAGGTGCTGACGCTGCCCAACTCGATGATCACCGGGGCGGTGACCAAGAACTACTCACGTGTGGTGCAAGGGCAGGGGTATGTGGTCGATACCACGGTCACCATCGGCTACGACACGCCCTGGCGCCAGGTCGAGGCGATGCTGCTGGAGGCGGCGAAGCGCACGGACGGGGTGCTGCAGGCTCCCCGGCCCCAGGTGTTCCAGACCGCCTTGTCGGATTTCTACCCCGAATACCGCCTGGTGGCCCAGGCCGTGCCGAGCGAGCCTCGCCCACGGGCAGAGCTGCTGACCATGCTGCATGCCAATATCCAGGACGTGTTCAACGAGTACGGCGTGCAGATCATGTCGCCTCACTATCTGGGTGACCCTGAGCAGGACAAGGTCGTACCGAGGGAAAACTGGTACACCGCCCCGGCGTCGCCACCCGAGGACAGCCAGCGATGATCGACAGGGTAAGGCGAGCCTAGCGGGAGGGGCTAGCCATGCTCGCCAGATGCCTCTCCAAGGCGCTCGTTGCTCGATTGCCCGCCTGTTCGTCGACGCCCACCTTCAGGATTTGCCAAAGCCGCTCAAGCTGCGCCTGCGTGATCCCGGTATTCATGCTGATCCGCATGTGCGCCTGAAGCTGCGGCTCCACCCCAATCAACGGGGACAGCATGCCCACCGTCGCCAGTTCTCGGGTTTGCCAATCCAGGTTGTCTCGCTCGAAGATATCGCCAAGCAAATGGGCGCGCAGGTACTGGCTGATGAGCCCGCGCTTTCACGCGGGCGCTTGTTTGAGCCGTGATCAGAACCCTTCCAGGACAATCTTGCCTCGGGCCTTGCTGCTTTCGATCAAGGCGTGGGCACGTTTGAGATTGTCGGCACAGATGCTCCCGAAATGCTCCCCGACAGTCGTTTTCAGTACGCCGTCGTCAACCAGCTGCGAAACACGCTCGAGCAGTTGGTGCTGCTTGATCATGTCCTCGGTCTTGTACAGCGAGCGGGTGAACATGAGCTCCCAATGCAATGACAGCGACTTGCGCTTGAGCGGCATGACATCCAGTTGTGCCGGATCATCAATCAGTGCGAGCTTGCCTTGTGGACGAAGCACTTCCACCAGTTGCGGCAGGTAGGTGTCGGTGTGCGTCAGGCTGATCACATAATCGATCGGATTCAGCTCGAGCTCTTCCAGCTGAAGGGGGATCGATTCAGCGTGGTCAATGACATGATGAGCGCCCAGCGCTTTGACCCAGGCTTGAGTCTCAGGCCTTGAGGCAGTGCCTATGACGGTAAGCTGCGTGAGCTTTCTTGCCAGCTGCACCAGGATCGAGCCCACTCCGCCAGCAGCACCTACAACGAGGAGGCTTTGCCCGTTACCGCCATTTTCTTCGACGGCTAAACGGTCGAACAGTAATTCCCAGGCAGTGATGGACGTGAGGGGCAGGGCGGCGGCACTGGCGTTGTCCAGGCTGCGAGGCTTGTGGCCGACAATGCGCTCATCCACCACATGGAGCTCGCTATAGCTGCCTGGTCGATCAATGGCGCCGGCGTAGAACACCTCATCCCCAGGCCTGAATAGCGTTACCTGCGGGCCAGTCTCGCGGACAACGCCCACGGCATCCCAGCCGAGAACCTGTGGTTGCTCCCCGCCACGGCTGGCCCGAATCTTCGTATCAACCGGGTTGACCGCAATTGCCTTGATCTCGACCAGCAGGTCCCGGGCACCGGGCTTCGGTGATGGCAACTGCGCGTCGAACAGTGACTGGGGATCCTGGATCGGTAAACCAGCCTGGGTGTAAACGACAGCCTTCATGGGCTCTACCTCTTGAAAATCGAAAAGTGGGTGCAGGCTATTCGTTTTGATTCACGCAAAAAACAGCCTGAATGGAGTAAGACTTTCTCGCTGGCAATGAAAATGATGTGGAGCGCGTGCGTCCGTGCCAGTCATCAATTGCCATTCGGTGGAAAATCAATCTCCGTCATGGCCACATTGTTGAGGTAGTTGGTCAGCGTCAGTAGGGAAACCTGGGCGATAATATCGACGATTTTCACGTCATCGAGCCCTGCTTCCCGTGCCGCCGCCAGCTGCGCATCGCTGACCTGGCCTCGAGTCAGCGTAACCGCCCTGGCGAATGCAGCAACGCCATCGAGTGTGCCGGCCCGCGCAGCCAGCAGCGCGTCAGCCTCCAGACCAACGTTGCCGCCAAAGAAACTGTGAGCGGCGATGCAGTAGTCACAGCCATTTACCGCTGATGCGGCCAGTGCCGCTACTTCACGCTCGGCGGGGCTGAGACTGTTCTTGTTCAGCGCTTGCGACAGCGCAAGATAGCCACCGAGGGCTGCAGGGGAATGGGCGAGGGTGGCGAAGGCATTCGGAACAAAACCCAAGCCTTTTTCCACGCCTTGCAAGGCGGTACGGGCAGCGGTGGGCGCCTGGTCGAGCGTCAGTGCAGCGATGCGAGTCATGATTGCGTTTCCTGTGCGGGTGTTCACTTGGCGTTGTAGCGCGGAGCAAGCTGGTTGCTGGATAACTGGCTGAACAGTGCTTGCCGGCTGGACTCGTAGTGATAAAAAGCTTGCAGGTCATGCAGCGACGGGATGGAGAGCAGCACATCGTTGTCGAAATCCTGCAGTGCACCCTCGACCAGGTCATGGGCTGACATGACGATACCGGGGTCCAGGTTCTCGACAGGCAGGCCGCCGATCTGCCAAAAGTCGGTCGCGGTGGCCCCTGGCAAAACCGCCTGGACTTTGATGCCGCTGTCTGCAAGCTCTTTGTGCAGGGATTGGCTAAAGGCGGTGACAAAGGCCTTGCTGCCGCCATATACACCGTTGAGCAGCTCTGGGGCCAAACCTGCGATGGACGAGATGTTGAAGACGGCGCCTTGCTGGCGGGCGACGAAACCTGGAACGGCTGCGTAGGTAAGGCGGGTCAAGGCGGTGATGTTGAGGCTGATCATTTCGGCCATGCGTTCGACGTTACTTTCCAGCAGGCTTGTGTGAGTGCCGATGCCGGCATTGTTCACCAGCAGCCTGATGCTGACGTCTTCACGTAGTTTGCGCTCGACCTTCACCAGGTCATCTGCTTTGGAAAGATCAGCCGGAAAAACCTCCACGTTCTGCTGGGTTTCGGTGGTGATCCGGCTGGCCAGGGCGTTGAGGCGCTCCCGATTGCGGGCCACCAGCACGAGGTCATAGCCCCGGCGAGCCAGGCGCTCTGCGTAGATCGCCCCGATTCCGCTGGAAGCGCCGGTAATGAGCGCGGTGCCTTTGGATTGCTGCGTCATGGTCATGCTCCGTTGTGTGGGTGTGGAGCCATGATGCAGAAGGTCGCTTTCGTCTTAAACGACGCATAAGATACGTTTTCAGGACATCGCATAAGGAGTCATTCGATGCACCGGGTCGGCTATCTGATAACCGAAGGTTTCCAGGTCATGTCTTTGGCCACGCAGTCCGTGTTCGAGTTTGCCAACATCGTTGCCGGCGAAACGGCTTACAAGATCCAGAATTTTTCCATCGAGGGCGGAACGGTGCGCTCCTCGCTGGGGATGTACATCGACACGCTTCCCTTGGGCGCGCCCGGCTTGGCCGACACCTGGATGATTACCGGGACGTTTACTCCGCTGACGCCGCCGAGTGAAGAGGTACTTGCCAGTGTGCGAGGTTTTGTCGACGGGGCGCGGCGCACGGCAGGCCTGTGCACAGGCTGCTTCGTGTTGGCGCAGGCAGGCGTCCTCGATAATCGGCGGGCAACGACACACTGGGCCTATGCCAACAAGCTGCGCGAGCACCACCCGAAAATAGAAGTCGAAGAAGACCGGATTTTCATCGTGGATGGGCCCATATGGACGTCTGCAGGCATGACCGCCGCCCTGGATATGGCGTTGGGCATGGTGGAAAAGGACTTGGGAGCCGACATGGCCCGGTCGGTGGCGCGCAAGTTGGTGATGCACCAGCGCCGCTCCGGCGGGCAATCCCAACACTCCGAGTTGCTGTCGCTTTCGCCAAAGTCCGATCGCATCCAGATGGCGCTGGATTACGCCCGCAAGCACTTGAACCGTCAGTTGAGTGTCGACGAACTTGCTGAAGTCGCGCACTTGAGCCCCAGGCAATTCACTCGCGTATTCACCGCAGAGACTGGGCAATCACCGGCCAAGGCAGTGGAAAGCCTGCGTCTGGAGGCAGCTCGGTTGATGATCGAGCAAAGCCGGCACAGCCTGGATGTGGTGGCCAAGGAGACAGGCTTCCGGGATCGCCGACACATGCGAGAAGTGTTTGTTCGCGGTTTTGGCGTGCCGCCTCAGGCAGTGCGCAGAGATGCCAGGCGAGTGGTAGTCGGCTGATAAAAGGGGCCACTCGTGTGGCCCCGCGAGTAGCCTAAGCCGAGAAGAAAGCAGCAATGTGACCAGCAGCCGCCTCCGGATACTGCATATGGGGGCCGTGGCCAGCGCTTGGGAAGCTCACGACAGTCAGCGTCGGCAGCTGGCTGTTCAGGGCGTACCAGTTCTCGACCGGGAATACGATGTCGTGGTCGGCGCCCAGGTGGAGTAGGGGGATAGTAGTACTCTTCAGTGCATGCAACACCGCTTCAACAGGAAAGACCGTGTTCTTGGGGCCGTCTCCGAGTTGCTGGGCCGCCCAGTCGACAGGCACTTGGGGGCTGCGATCCGCCACGCGTGAAGCCAGTCGTGCCCAGGCCCTTTCTGCTGATGCTCGACTGGTATCCGAGGCTGGCTCGAAGAAAAGGCTTACGAAGTCCTCGAAGTCATTCTCTCGACGAGCGAGTTCGTAGAACAGGGCTTCACCGGGTTTGGCCAACAGACCCGGTGGCGTCGTACCCATCAGTACGGCATGGCTTACCAGTTGTGGCGCCTGCGTCAGTACCACCTGAGCGGCAATTCCACCAAGCGACCACCCGCCAATCACAACTTTACCAAGCCCCAGCGCCTGAATGAGTTCTATTGCATCCTTGGCCAGTGCTCCGGGATTGTAGCTACGAGTGCCGCTAGACTGGCCCAGTCCGCTGTAGTCAAAGACGGTCACCTGAAAACCGCGCTCGGCCAGGTTGTCGAGGAACAGCGGGTCCCAATCGTCCATCGTGCCGCGGTATCGAACCAGCAGTACCAGTGGCTGGCCGCTACCGATGGTTCGATAAGCCAGGCGACGGTCATTTACTTCAACAAATTGGGTTGGAGCGGTAATGGCTGTGACTGAAGCATTCATGATTTGCACATCCTGGATGAGGTTGTCTGCAATCCTGACCTCGACACGAAGGTCCATAAACGTCGTTTAGGGGTGTGATTCAGGACGCGTCAAACAACATGTCGCTGACAACCGAACGAAGTGAGCCAGCGGCGAGTGAAACGCTCAGGAGGTGGTAGATGCAGTGCTCATTCAATCGTTGTGCAGCAACCCGGAACTGTACTCGCCAAAGCTGTTGCTCAACGCGTTACCTCGGCGGAGTAATCGTTTCGGGTACTCACACCCGAAGCCGATTTTGTAAAGTCCACGACGATGACAGGGTGTGACTGTTATCCATAAATGATGAAAACGTATATTCAATAAAATCAAGTCGTTAGCAAAAGTGAAATCCATAAAGGATAAAAAATTAGCAAAATCTTAGGGATTTATCCTTTTTGAGCTGCAGAAGATGCGTACTGTAACGTCATATGTCGTAACGTTATAAAAAGTATCTGGCGAACATGTTTTCTGTCATTTTTCGTGTATCCGTTACACGGCTCCGAGTGCATACAGCCAGGTGTCGGCGTACAGACGTCGCAGGTCTCCGATCTACAAACCCACGATTTCCGAGCGGCGCCGGCCACCGCCGCTCCAGGCCAGCAACAGCGGGTCTCGATCGCGCGTGCCACGCACGCCGTCAGTGCAGGTGGCGAGCATCGCCTGCAGCGGCTCCAACACCACCGCGGTTTTCTTCCGCACGGATACGCCTTGGCGCGCCTGGGCCTTACGTGCTTCGCGAAGAAGCGTCTTCACCGCAGGAGCATCACTTGGTTATTCCAGCGTCGGAGGCGATGCCATTTAGCCAAAACTGCCAAGCGATGGGTAACTGTGCTAAACGACAGTGGCCCCGGCTTGGCCTTGATCTTGGCTTCCACCAACGCGGTATCGACGGCCGGCGGCAGCAGGTGTGTCCAGTTACCAGAAGTATCGGGCCTGGCGAAATGGTCGACGAAGAATTGCACGGCGACCTCGGATGGCAAGGCGCCGTCGCTGAGCGAGCGGCGATAAAGCAAACGCAGCCACGCGGACCAGTAGGTGAGGGCGCTCTGGTTGCTGCGCACGGTATTGGCTGCGGTGCCGGCCGCAATGAATGCCTCGGCCGCGGCGCGGGTGCTGTCGGCCAACTCTGCTAGCACCAGCGGCTGGCAGGAGGGCATCTGGATCGAATAACCTGTGGCTTATCAGACCTAATATAGCGAGGTGAGGGAGGTGCTGTCAGTATTCAGATTCGGAACTGCTCCCAGATGCGCGCCCGATTAACGCAGGTCCTGACCTACCAAGCTGGCGTGATCCGAGCGCAAGGCAGCGCCGATACATACCGCTTCAGCGCTAATCTATTAACAACTGCGAGTAGTTAAAGTTGTGACCCGTTAACTATTTATCCACACATTGAACCGGCTTAGCCTGCTCGACCTTTTCATTACCTGAGTCAATTCAATGAATACGTCGAGCCACCATTTCAGCCATGTAGTACGTCATCGTCGATCCATGCGTGAGTTTCTGCCGCAGGCGATTCCTTCCGAACTGATCCAGGCGGTGCTAGAAGACGCCCAGCAGGCCCCCTCCAACTGCAACACTCAGCCATGGCAGGTCCACGTGGTGTCAGGCGCTAAACGTGACGAGCTCGCTATGGCACTGTCGGCTGCTGATGATGCCGAGCGCTTCACGCCGGACTACTACTTTGATATGACTGAATACCCTGAAATCTATGCGGCGCGGGCTCGATCCAGCGCGAAAGCGCGTTACGATGCCATCCATGTCACTCGTGAGGATAAAGAAGGCCGTGCTAAAGCTATGCGTCAGAACTTGAATTTCTTCGGCGCGCCACATGTGGCCTTACTCTTCATGCCAGCGCTAGGGGACAGCGTTCGGGTGGCCAGTGACCTAGGCATGTACGGCCAGACATTCTTGTTGTCATTGACTGCCCATGGATTGGCAGGTATCCCGCAGACGCTTTTGGGAATGTATGCCCATACTGTCCGCGAGGTGCTGGGTATTGACTCGGATATGAAAATGCTTTTTGGTATTTCTTTCGGCTATGCAGACCGAGCTGCAGTTGCCAATGACATCACCGTAGGTCGAATTCCGGTTTCGCAAAGCGTAACCTTCCACGGTTAAGATCGACTCCTCACGACGTCCGATCTTCTTACCGGGCGTCGCTTTGGAGTACAAAAGGTTTGAGTCGGAGTTACCTTCGGCGATCACGTGGCAAGCCAGTGTTTCCGCAGATCGTTCGCCAAGCTGATCGGAGAAATCAAATAGGGGTTGTAAAGGATCGTCATGTGGTTAAGGCCGAGGTGGATGTCGTCAATACCCTTGATTGTTTTCAAGACTTTTGTTTTGATCCGTGTGAGCTGATCCTGAACCGGTACGTTGAAATTTTTGGCGATTACATTGAAGTATAGATAGTTCCCTCCGGGAAAGCAGATTTGCGGAGTAGGTAGCGGGCTCGCATTCATGTTGAACCTCCTAAGTTACGCAGGCGATGGGACCTCGTAATGGACCCCATCGCCACAGCCAGACATCTGCCTTGCCCTTGTTTGCAATTCTGACCATTGCCGCCACGGGCAGTGAAGCGAACGGCTATGGCGTGGTCACTAATGAGGCGACCCAGGAGAAGCCATCTATTGGCAATGACAACACGCGCCCCAAAATATCGATCCTGAGCCCGGCGCTCATGGCCGGCGTCTCGCGCGAGTACCTGGTGTACTCAGCGGCCGACATCATTTCTCATCTGATCGAGGTTTACTTTACCGCCAAGGTGCAGCCCAAGCTGCAGTCAAGGCTGGTCGAGTCTCTGATCAATACCGTAATCGATACCACTCAAGTGCTGCTAAAAAACCCTTCGGATGATGCTGCGCGCGGAGAGTTCGCCTGGGCCGCGACGCTGGCGCAGAACGGCCTGACCTTCTCTGGCTGTGCCGGGTTCAGTTACCCCAACCACGCGATAGAGCACTCATTGTCGGCGCTCTTCAATGTGCCCCACGGTGCAGGACTATCGGTCGTAATGCCCGCGTGGATGAAATGGTATCAGGGCCAGAACAAGGCTCAGTTCGAGCGTTTCGCGAAGTACGTGTTCGGCCTGGATTCTGCCGAGGAAGGCATCACTGCTCTTGAGCACTGGTTCGATGAAATCGGTACGCCGACGCGGCTCGGGCAATTAGGCATCGAGGAGTCGGACCTCCCCGCAATCGTTGATAACGTCCAGATCAATGTGAGGGCGTTTGGCATCGCCGAGGCTTACCCGCCGCAGGTTGTGACCGACATCCTCAAGCGCGCGCTGTAACACACCTTTGACCATCATTACTGACAGGCACACCGTCATGACACTCAACTACGTCCCCACGAACCTGTTCAAAGCCACCCTCCTTGCGTTTGCCGTTGGGATGATGGGTATCGAGTCAGCCACGGCTCAGTCCCAGACCAGCCCCGCTGATCCTTCAACGCATCTGGTCCAGACCTGGGATAAGACCTTCCCGAAAAGTGACAAGGTCGATCACCAGAAGGTCACCTTCAAAAACCGCTACGGCATCACGCTCGCGGCCGATGTTTATATCCCCAAACACCGTGGCAATCAGCGACTGGCAGCGATCGTCGTCGGCGGTCCTTTCGGTGCAGTCAAAGAGCAAGCTTCTGGCTTATACGCACAAACGATGGCCGAGCGCGGGTTCGTCACCCTGGCTTTTGATGCGTCCTATACCGGCGAAAGCAGCGGTGAGCCTCGCAACGTTGCCTCGCCAGATATCAACACCGAAGACTTCATGGCGGCAGTGGACTTAATAGGGTTGCAGCCCTACGTTGATCGGGAGCGCATTGGCGTGATCGGCATCTGCGGCATGGGCGGTATGGCGTTGAATGCCGTAGCCGTCGACAAGCGAGTCAAGGCGGTTGTCGCCAGCACCATGTACGACATGAGCCGGGTCATGTCTAAAGGCTACAACGACAGCGTGACGGCTGAGCAGCGCACGCAGGCTCTGGAACAGTTGAGCCGGCAACGCTGGGAAGACGCCAAGAACGGAACCCCTGCTTATCAACCTGCTTACAACAAGCTCAAAGGTGGTGAGGCGCAATTCCTGGTCGAATACGCCGATTACTACATGACCCCTCGTGGCTATCACCCCCGCGCAGTCAACTCTGGCAACTCCTGGACGATCACGACCCCGCAGGCATTCATGAACATGCCAATTCTGACCTACATCAAGGAGATTTCGCCGCGCCCCATTCTGTTTGTGCATGGCGAGAAGGCACACTCACGCTACTTCTCTGAAACCGCATACGCAGCAGCGGAACAGCCGAAGGAACTGCTGATCGTCAAAGGCGCCACTCACGTCGACCTATACGACAACAAGAACAAAATTCCTTTCGATGCGATGACCACGTTCTTCAACAAGTATCTGAAAAGCTAAGTCGTCTCTGGTGGTTACCGAGCGCCGGTACGTCTGGCTCAACTGCCGATAAACCGGTTCGCCGGCATTTCCAAACCATCCCTGGCCAAGTTCAATTCAGCGTCCGCAATAGGGCGAGAGCACCCGCTCACCACCGACCGCAATCGACCCATAGCGGACATCGCCAGAATGCCCGCCATGGCCAACAACGCTACTTCGGTATCAACACCGTATCGACCACATGAATCACGCCATTGGCCTGCATCACATCGGCGATGGTGACCGCGGCCTTACCACCTTTGGCGTCCATCACCCAAAGCTGGCTGCCATGTAGCATGACGGTTAGAGGTTCACCCTGGACGGTTTTCAGCATGATCTTGCCGCCGTGTGCCTTGGCCTCGGTCATCAATTGCTTGGCAGTGAGGGTGCCGGACACAACGTGGTAGGTCAGTATCTTGGTCAGATCCGCTTTGTGCTCAGGTTTCACCAAGGTGTCGACTGTACCGGCAGGTAGCTTGGCGAAGGCTTCGTTGGTCGGTGCAAAGACAGTGAAAGGACCTTTACTGTTGAGGGTGTCCACCAGACTCGCTGCTTTGACAGCCGCCACCAGCGTGGTGTGGTCTTTGGAGTTCACCGCGTTTTCGACAATGGTCTTGTTGGGGTACATCGGCGCACCGCCGACCATAAGCGGGCTGGCGGCGAAGCTAGGGGATGCCGTCAGGCAAAGGGCGACTAGGCAGGTCGCGGTAACACGTTGAACAAAGGTAAGCATGATGCGTCTCCTCGATTCTTTGGCCTTCGGATGAAGGTGAGGAATATACGGAGCAGCAATCCCAACGGATGCATCACAACGACGATATTTTTCCTTGAGCGATGACCGGCCCGGTCGGCAGCCCGGTCGGCGAGCCTTTCAGAGGCTCCAGAGATACCGCCAGCACCGCACCGTCGGTGAGTGCTCCAGCAAGCTCCGAAGGCACGGTCAGTGCAGTGGCTGCATTGGCCGCCAAGAGACCGAGCGAACGTGGCGTGCCATCGCCGCCGATCACCCAGGCTTGGGCAGTGCGGTATCGCCAGGTGCTGGTTCGGGTGGGGACGAACAGCACGCTGGTGCCACCGGTTTGAACCGTCGCGGCGAAAAGTGTAACCCCGTCGCTCTGCTCCAGCCGGGCAAGCATTGCAGGCGGCGTTGGGTGTGGCGGCTGTACGAGCGTGATAACGCTTGCGAGCAGGCAGGCCGCCAGAGCCGCCGAAGTCCAGCGCCAGAACCCGAGGCTGCGCCACCAAACCGGTCGTTCGCGCTGCGGCTGGCCGATTACTGGGAACAGTTTCGCCTCGATCACCTGCCAGACATGCGCTGGCGGGCTGACCTCGGGCAGTCGATCAAGCCAGCACGCAAAGTGAGACTGCCATGCTGCAATTGCCGCCTGAGCATTGGGGTCCCGTGCAGCCATGGCCTCGACCTGGGCGCGGTCCTCGGCGCTGAGCACGCCCAGCACGTATTCGGCGATCAACTGATCGCGTTCGTCGGATGGCACACCTTGCTCGTTCATAGGCCCAGGCACCCACGCAAGACCAGCAGCCCCCGACGGATACAGCTTTTCATGGTGCCCAGCGGGATACTGTGGCGTTCGGCCAGTTCGGCATACGAGCAGCCCTCGAAGAATGCCACGCGGATATAGCGTTGCTGATCCTCCGCCAGCGTTGCCAGGCAGCGATCGATCGCATTGCCCTGGCGTTCGCGCTCGATGCTGTCGATGACCGTGTCCTTGGCAGCCCATTGCGTGGCGGCTTCAAGTGGCTCGTGTACACGCCGGGCGCGGCGCCGGTCGATGGCCTTGTGCCGAGTGATGGTCGCAAGCCATGTGTAGGCGCTGGCGAGCCCGGGGTCGAAACTGGAAGCCTTGAGCCAGATACTGGTGTAGGCCTCCTGCAGTACCTCTTCTGCCTCGGCGCGGTTGCCCAGGTAGTACAGGCAGATCCCGAACAGTCGGGCCGAAGTGGCGCAGTACAAGGTTTCGAAGGCCAGGCGGTTACCGCTGCCGCACGCCTGCAGTAGCACATCCTGTGCCTGGACCTCGGGTTCCCGTGGGGCGGACTCCGCAGTGTTCGGTCTGATAGGCAAAGTGGGCGGTCTCCTGCGATGCATTCATTCACTCTAGCCTGCTTTGCAGGCGCTGCTCGGGTGGCCATGGCGCAGCTTTTTTTCCATCCGGTGCATCCAGTTCGACCGTTGGCGGGTATTGCTGAATGGGCAGCCTTGTGACTGCCCAACCAAATGACCTGTAAGGAGCACTACCCATGAGCCTCAAACACTCCGCCTGTCTGTTCGCCTGCTGCCTCGCCCTGGCGGTGCAACCCGCTCACGCCCAATCCGCAGTGCCAGATTCGGTCAAGGTGCCCGATGGCCATCGCGTCTTACTCGAGACCGTCGGCGTCGGCGAAATCACCTACGAGTGCCGCGACAAGGCCAACACTCCTGGCCAAACCGAATGGACCTTCGTCGGCCCCAAGGCCGTGCTCAATGACCGTGCAGGCAAACAGGTGGGCGACTACTTCGGCCCCCCCGCCACCTGGCAAGCCAAGGATGGTTCGAAAGTCACCGGTACCCAGCTGGCGGTGTCACCCGCAGACAAAGGAGCCATACCCTATCAACTGGTCAAGGCCAACCCGGCCGAAGGCAAAGGCGCCATGCAAGGGGTCAGCTATATCCAGCGCCTGGCCACCCGCGGCGGCGTGGCACCGGCAAGCGACTGCACAGCGCAGAACAAAGGTACCAAGCAGGTCGTCCAGTACCAGGCCGACTATGTGTTCTGGACAGCCAAGTAAGACGCACTTGAGCAGACACCTTGCAATTGTTCATCTACGCTCGTTGGCAAGCCCCCCGGCCGGATGGCCGGGGTACCTTGCATGACACAAGGAAGCCGCACACGTTGAACTCGCCTGTCGCCCCGTTCGACTTCCACCGCTGCCTGCAGGCCTGCGCACAGGGCGACCGGCGCGCCCTGCAGGCGCTCTACGACCATGAAGGCGCGCGCCTGCTGGGCGTTGCCCGGCGCATCGCGCGTGACGACGCGAGTGCAGAAGACATCGTCCACGATGCGTTCATCCGCATCTGGACCCGCGCCGCCAGCTTCAACCCCGCACGCGGTTCTGCGCGCGGCTGGATCTACAGCATCACCCGCCACCTGGCACTGAATTCGATCCGTGATTCACGCCGTGAAACCGTGCTGGACGAAGCTGATATGGATACGGCGCCCACCGTGCACGAAGGGCTCGATGACATTGACCTCTGGTCGGGATCGGCGAAGATCTACCGTTGCCTCGAAAAACTACAGCCTGCACCGCAGCGTTGCATCCTGCACGCCTATGTGGACGGCTGCAGCCACGCCGAAATCGCTGGGCTTCTGGGGGCGCCATTGGGCACCGTCAAAGCCTGGATCAAGCGCAGCCTCAAGGCATTGCGGGAGTGCCTGGAATGAAGCCAGATACCGCCGAGGAACTGGACAGCCTCGCCGGCGAGTTTGTGCTGGGAACCCTGTCGCCACAGGAACATGCCACAGTGATTGAGCGCCTGGGCAGCGATCCGGCTTTGCGCGCCGCCGTGGATACCTGGGAGGCACGTTTGCTGGAGCTGACCGCGCTGGCTGCGCCGCAACCAGCAAGCGCTCGCCTGTGGGGCCGTATCCAGCGCAGCCTGAGTGAACTGGCCGCACCCGCCGTACAACAGCGAGTCAAATGGTGGCGACGCCTCGGCCTTTGGCAAGGGCTGAGTGCTGCGGGGCTGGCTGCAAGCGCGGCCCTAGCGTTTACATTGCTTACTGCGCCCCCGCCCACCACTCAATTCGTGGTGGTACTGGTGGCACCCAGCAGCCAGACAGCCGGCTGGGTGATGCAGACCAGCGACAGCCGCATGATCGAGTTGATCCCGCTTGGCCTGGATGTTGTCCCCGAAGGCATGGCCCTTCAGTTCTGGACCAAGGGTGAACAGTGGCGCGCACCAGTTTCACTGGGCCTGGTCAAGCCCGGAGAGCCCTATCGTGTTCCGCTACAGAGCCTACCACCGCTGGAGGCCAACCAGTTGTTCGAGCTTACACTGGAGAAATCCAGCGGTTCACCTACCGGGCTGCCGACGGGGCCGGTTAAGTTCATTGGCCGCGCGGTAAAAGTGATTTGAGCAAAAAGGTCTAGAACCACTGACCGCTTTGGGTCGTTAGCAGCCGTTCACAATGGGCTGCTATCGATCCAGAACGGACTGTCACTTGTTCAGGTTTAGAGCACGTTGAACCCATGGGTGCCATCGCGCTCGAGTTGGGCGATCAGACCAAATTCCCAGTCCAGATACCCCTGCATCGCCTCGCGAGGATTGTCCGTACCCTCGTACGGGCGCCGGTAGCGGTCACTGCGGGGTACGGTAAGCTGTGTTTCGCCGGTTTCCAGCGGTTGCCCGGCAGCGATCCAGCGTGCGGTACCGCCTTCGAGCAAGTACACCGGGGTGCGCGTCAGGGCCTGCAGGTCGCGGGCGGCGAAGCGCGCCAGCAGGCTGCTGCCGCAGGTCAGCACGAAGCGGCTGGCCTGGGGCAGACGTTCCAGTGCCTGCGCCAGTTGTGCGCGGATTGCCCAGTGGGCGCCGGGGATATGGCGCTTGACGTAGTTGGCGCTGGTGGTGAAGTCCAGAAGCACCGTGCCGTCTTGCTGGAGCCAACTGGACAGTTGCTCCACACTGATCTCGTTAGCCGCGGGCAGTTCGGGCAGTGGCGGCTGCCATTCACCCGTACTGTTGAAGTCCGCCAGGGACAAACCATCGAGCACGGCTACTTGCCAACCCATCTGTGCCAGCCACGAGGCGCTCATGTTGGCGCGTACACCGTCGTCATCCACCAGCACGATGCGCGCCCCGCGCACGCTTGCCACATGGTCGGTTTCCTGCACCAGCTGACCACCCGGTACCGAGCGGCTCCCCGGCAGGTGCCCGGCGCTGTATTCCTCAGGCGTGCGCACGTCGAACAGGTAGGTGGTGCGGCTGGCTTCGGCCTGCCATTGCGCCAGCCCGGAGCGGTCCAGTCGCAGGACCCCGACACGGTCGGCCACGGCTCGGGCCTGGTGCCCGGCATTGGCGCGGGTGTCGGCGCCAACTTCGGTGAAGCGTCGCTGCTGACCGTGGGCCAGTTGCTGGCCGGCCAGGGTCCAGCCGATAGTGCCGTTGCGCAGGGCCGCCACCGGATTGGGGATGCCTGCGTTGACCAGTGACTGGGTACCGATGATGCTGCGAGTACGCCCGGCACAATTGACGATCACCTGGGTGCTTGGGTCCGGCGCCAGTTCGGCCACGCGCAGCACCAGTTCGGCGCCGGGCACGCTGATGCCGCCTGGGATGCTCATCGTCTGGTATTCGTCGAAACGGCGGGCATCCAGCACCACCACGTCGGCCTTTTCATCCAGCAGCGCCTGCACCTGCTCGGCGGCCAGCGACGGCGTGTGGCGCACGCTCTCCACCAGTTCGCCGAAGGCCTTGCTTGGCACGTTGACGTCGCGGAACAGCTCGCCACCGGCAGCGCGCCAGCCGGCGAGGCCGCCGTCGAGGACGGCCACGTCGCTGTAGCCCAGCGCCAGCAGACGCTGGGCGGCCACGGCGGCGAGGCCTTCGCCGTTGTCGTAGACGGTGATGGCGGTGTCTGCCCGCGGCACCCGGGCGAGCACCTCCAGCTCCAGTTTCGACAGGGGAATGTTGGCGGCGAAGAGTGGGTGGTCCTGGGCGAACGGGTCTTCTTCGCGCACGTCGATCAGGGCCAGTTCCTCCCGGGCCAGCAGGGCGTGGCGGATGTCGCGGTAGTGGCGGGTGGTGACGGTGCTCATCGGGCAGGGTTCTCTTTGGACAGGTCCCAGATGTTGGGCAGGTGGGTGTTGGAATAGCCGGAAATGAACGGTTTCTCGCTGCCGTCCACGGCGTATACAGCGCGCTTGACCGCGCCGATGTTGCCGCCGTAGACGTGGATGCTGATCGATACCTGGTCGGCGAAGGCATTGCTGACTTGATGAATGTCGCCGATACGCGGCGACACCGCTTCCACCTGGCCGGGCACCAGGCGCACCGACGGGCCATGCGGCGACAGTGCACCCTTGGCGTCGCGCAGGAAGCCTTGTGCAAGCTCGGCGCCGCGCAGCATGCCGATCAGGCCCCAGACCCGGTGGTCATGGATCGGCGTCTGCTGGCCCGGCCCCCAGACAAAGCTCACCACGGAAAAGCGCTGGCGCGAGTCGCAATGCAACAGGTACTGCTGATAGCGCTGCGGGTCGGGCTGGGCGAGGTCGTCAGGCAGCCAGTCGTCGTGGGCGACCAGCTCGGCCAGCAGTTGCTGGCCGCGGTCGAGCAGGGTGGCTTCGTCAGGCTGCTGGTCGAGCAGCGCGGCGAGGCGGTCGATGAAATGGCGCAAGCGCTCCGGGCGCAGGTTCTGGGTCATGGATCAGGCTCGGCTTTCGGGTTTGAGTTAACCCTAGCAAACCTCTCTTCTATTCTCAAAATGCAAAATGATAATAAGCTAATATGCAAATAATGCATTTACAGCTGAGCCATTCTGTTTTGAAATGGCGCACGCCAAAGGCATGAGGTTATGCCTAATGTGCATTTCACAGGCCGGCGAACAAGATTTAGATTATAAAAAATAGCTAATTAATGCCTTAGGGCTATAAACGACCCGGACGAGACCGCACGCGCGGATCGCCTCATCTACCCCAGGCGGGTAATTGGAGACGAACGTGCGCTACATCAAACACCTGGCCGCCACGCTGCTGGCCACCACCTTCAGCCTTGCCGCCGCTGCCCAGACCCTGGTGGTCGGTGACCAGAGCTACAACGCCCGCGCGGTGATGGAAGCGGCTGGCGTGCTCGACGACCTACCTTACACTCTGGAATGGAAGCAGTTCACCGCCGGCTCGCCGGTGGCCGAGGCGCTCAATGTCGGCAGCCTCGACATTGGCCTGCTCGGTGATGCGCCACCGCTGTTCCTCGGTGCCCTGGGGGCCCCGATCAAGGTGATCGCGGTCAGCCGGCAGAACCTCGAGGGCGTGGCCATCCTGGCGCGCAAGGATTCGTCGATCAACAGCCTGCAGGACCTGCGTGGCAAGCGTGCGGCAATCTGGAAGGGCTCGTGGAGCCAGCAACTGCTGTTCAGCGCCCTGGACAAGGCTGGCGTGCCTCGCGATACCCTGGAACTGCGCTACCTCAGCGCCCTGGATGCCTCCCACGCTCTGGATGGCGGCTCGGTGGACGTGATCGCCACCTGGGAGCCTTACGTCACCCAGCAGGAGCGCCAGGGCGCCCGTGTGCTGGCCACCGCCGAAGGGGTGATCCCGGCGCAAAGCTTCGTGGTGGCCAACAGCAAGGCCGTGGAGGAGAAGCGCGTGCAGATCGCCGACTTCCTGCAGCGCCTGAAGAAGGCCCGTGACTGGACCTTGAACGATGCGGCCAACACCGAGGCCTACGCCGATGCCTGGGCACAGCGCACCCGTGCCGACCGCGATATCGCCCGCGCCTGGTTCGCCCGTGCGCGCACCGACCTGGCGCCGTTGAACCCGCAGGTGATTGTCGATGCGCAGAAGACCGTGGACTTCTTCGCGGGGCTTGGCCTGATTAAAGCCTACCCGGCGGCGAACCTGTTCGACACCTCGTTTGGCGCGGCCTTCCAGGCGCCCGTTGCCAGCAGCCATTGAAAGGATTCCCCATGAGCAAACGACAGATCAAACTCGGCGCCCTGACCATGGGCTGCGGCGGTCCCGGTCGGCACAACCTGTGGCTCGACCCCGAGCTGCCGGCCGACGCCAGCGTCAACATCGACTGGTACATCGACATCGCCCGCCAGGCCGAGGCGGCGCTGTTCGACCTGATGTTCATCGTCGACAGCCAGTTCATCACTCCTGGCTCGCCCTCGCACTACCTCAACCGCCTGGAGCCGCTGACCCTGCTTTCGGCGCTGGCGGTCAGCACCCGTCATCTCGGCCTGGTCGGTACCCTGACCACCTCCTACAACGCACCGTTCAACGTTGCCCGCCGACTGGCCTCGCTGGACCTGATCAGCAAGGGCCGCGCCGGCTGGAACGTGGTCACCAGCGGCGATGCCGGCACCGCCGGCAACTACGGGCTGGACGAGCACTACGACTACGACACCCGCTATTCCCGGGCCCAGGAACATGTGCAGGTGGTGCAAGGCCTGTGGAATTCGTACGAGGACGATGCCTTCCTGCGCGACCGCGCCAGTGGCCGCTTCCTCGACCCGGCCAAGCTGCACGCCCTCGACCACAAGGGCGAGCACTTCTCGGTGGTCGGGCCGCTGAACATCCAGCGTTCGCCCCAGGGCCAGCCGGTGATCTTCCAGGCGGGCGATTCCGAACAGGGCCGCGACCTCGGGGCCGCCACCGCCGACGTGGTGTTCACCCACGCCGCCAGCATCGAGCAGGGCCAGGCGTTCTACCGCGATATCAAGGCCCGGGCCGCGCGCCTGGGGCGTGACCCGGAGCAGTTGCTGGTGCTGCCGGGGGCGGAAATGTATGTGGGCGATAGCGACGAGGATGCCCGGGAGATCGAACGCCACTACCACCGGGCCGATCACAGCTTCGAACTGGCACTGAAGGAATTCGGGCGCAATTTTGGCTGGCATGATTTCAGCCAGTATGATCTCGATGCGCCGTTCCCCCAGGAGAGCCTGGAATTCGCCCGCAGCAGTTTCTTCACCAACGCCAAGCGGATCGCCGACCAGGCCCGGGACAAGGGTTTCAGCCTGCGCCAGGCCGTCGAGTTCGGCCGCCAGTTACGCCCGGGAGCCTTTGTCGGTTCGGCGCAGACCGTGGCGGCGAAGATGGCCGAGTGGTTCGAGGCGCGGGCGCTGGACGGCTTCAATATCTACATCGGCCACCCCGGGCAGTTCCGCCGGTTTACCAAAGAGGTGGTGCCGTTGCTGCAGGAACGTGGGGTTTACCGCACGGAGTATGAGGGCAGCACCTTGCGCGAGAGCCTGGGGTTGCCGATTCCGCGCTTCAGCCGCTAAGTCGTCAGGGGCTGCCGTGCGGCCCCCGACTCTGTCAGAAGTTGTAGGTCACCCGCCCAAAGTAATACCCCCCCGTAAACCCATACGGCGAGTACGCCCCGTACCCTTTGACCATGGTCTTGCTGCTCGGTGCTTGGCGCTCGGGGTACACATCGAACAGGTTGCGCGCCCCAATCGCCAGTTCCAGGTCCTTGGTCAGCTGGTAGCCCACGTCCAGGTCGGTGATCCAGCGCGCCTTGTACTCGCGGTCCAGCGAGCGGTCATTGGCCGCGTTCACCTCGCGCCAGGAGCCGTAGCGGGTCAGCCCCAGGTTGACCCGGTAGCGGTCCAGGCGCCAGTTACCACCGAGAATCAGCTTGGTGTGCGGCTGCACATCGGTGAGGAAGTTGCGTGCCTGGCGGTTCATCAACTCATAGGGTGTGCCGAGGATGTTCACGCTTTCCTTGTAGTCGAGGATCTCGGTGTCGTTCCAGTTGAACGCCACGGTCCACTTCACGCTGCCGGCGCCGCCCAGGTCCTGGTCGTAGCTGCCCACCAGGTCCAGGCCTTTGGTGCGGGTGTCGGCGCCGTTGGTGAAGTACTGGCCGCCCGAGGTCGAGTCGATGCCGTTGGCCAGCAGGGTCTGGGTCACTTCCGGGCCGAGCAGGGTGCCGGTCAGGGTGATGCGGTCGCGCACGTTGATCAGGTAGGCGTCGGCGGTGAAGGCCAGGCGTTCGCTGGGCTGCCAAGCCAGCCCGAGGCTGTAGTTGGTGGACTTTTCCGGCTTCAGCGCTTCGGCGCCCAAGGCCTTGGCGGCGGCCGAGTCCACCGGCAGCACGCCATAGTTGATCGACTGGTACACCCCATCGACCACCCCGTAGGTGGTGGAGCGGGCGCTGAACAGGCTGTTGGCCAGCGACGGGGCGCGGAAGCCGTTGCTCACCGTGGCCCGCAGCGCAAGTTCCGGTGTCAGCTCGTAGCGCGTGGTCAGCTTGCCGCTGCGGGTAGCGCCGATACCGCGGTCGTAGTGCTCGTAGCGCAGGGCCGCGCCCCAGTACCACTGCGGCAGCGGGTTGAAGCCCACGTCCAGGTAGCCGGCGTAGCTGTTGCGGCTGGCGCTGCTGGCTTCGGCCGGGGAGATACCGTTGGTGACCTGGGCGCCGGAGGCTGCGCAGTTGCCCGGCGCCGCGCAATAGCCGCCATCGGCCCAGCTGGCCCAATCGCCGGCTTGCACCTGATAGCTGTCGCGACGCTGCTCCAGGCCCCAGGAAAAGTCCAGCGGCTTGGCCAGGCCCACCTCGAAGCTGCGGCGCAGGTCGAGGTTGCTGGTCAGTTGCGAGCTGACCCAGGTGCCGGACTCGAAATGGTCGGGCGTGGCTTCGCCCAGCGAGGGGTTCTGGTTGTTCCAGGTGCCTTGCTCGGCCTGGTTGCGCCCGTAGGTGCTGGACAGGTCCCAGTCCCATTCGCCGACAAGGCCCCTGGCGCCGAAGGCCGCCTGGTAGTCGTATTCCTCTATGTACCAGGTGGGTGTGTAGCCGGACGGGCGCCCGTTCGGCCCAGTGGTGATGGTGTTGACGATGGTCGGCAGGCGGAAGTTCTGGCCCTGTTCGGCCTTGCGGTACGACCAGGTGCTGAACGAGTACAGGGTCAGGTCGTCCTGCAGCGGCAGCTCGGCGTTGTAGCCCAGGGTCAGCAGGTTGATCTTCGGCGTGCCGTAGCCGCCATAGGTGACCTTGCCGGCGCGGTCGAGGGCTTCGGCCTGGCTGTAGCCGTTGGCGCTGGCCTTGTTGTCGTCGTTCTGGCTGCGGGCGTCGAGTGCCAGCTGGAGAATGCCGTCGTGGCCGATCTCGAAGCCCTTGTTCAGGCTTTGCTGCACGGTCTGCTTCTTGCCGTCGTAGCCTTGGCCGGCGGTGCTCACGGCGGTGCCGCTGGTGTCGGCCTTGAGGATCACGTTGATCACCCCGGCGATGGCGTCGGAGCCATACTGGGCCGCGGCGCCGTCACGCAGCACCTCGACGTGGTCGATGGCACTGATGGGGATCAGGTCGAGGTCGCTGGGCGCGGCGCCGGCGTTGATGCCGCTGATGTTCAGGGTAGCGCTGGTGTGGCGGCGCTTGCCGTTGACCAGCACCAGCACCTGGGCGGCGTTGAGGCCACGCAGGCTCGGTGCACGGGCCATACCGCTGGCGTCCCAGCCGGTTTTCTCCGGCAGGGTCAGCGACGGTACGCTGGCGCTGAGCGCCTCCATCAGGCCGGGCTTGCCGGTTTCCTGCAATTGTTTGGCACTGATCACGTCGATGGGCACCGGGCTGCTGGTGACGGTGCGTTTCTCGCTGCCACGGTTGCCGGTGACGATCACCGTGCCAAGGGCCTGGGCGGCGGGTTCCTCGGCCAGGCCGGGGGCGGCGTGCAGGCCGGCGGCCAGGGCCATGCTGAAAAACGGGGCAGTTTTGAAAGCTTGCTTCATGCACGCAGTTCCTTGTCTGGCATTGGTGGTGCGCGCTTACGGCGCCTTGGCGGCGATCGCGTCGATTTCCACCAGCGCGCCCGGCAGCGGCAGGGCCACCACCTGGATCGCCGTGCGGGTCGGCTTGCGGGGTTGCTGGGCGGTGGCGAAGAACTCGGTGTAGGCCGCTTGCAGCCCGGCGAAGTCGAGGGCGCCGCCATTGGCCGGGTCGCCCACCAGAAACACCCGTAGCTGGACGATGTCACCCAGGTCCAGGCCCTGGCCTTGCAGCGCCGTGCGCAGTTTGTTCAGCACCGAGCGGGTCTGGGTTTCGGTGTTGCCTAATGCGGCGATGCTGCCCTTGGCCGCCTTGGGGTCGGCGATGTCCGGCAGGGTGCCGCTGACGAAGGTCAGCTGACTGCCGGCCGGCACGGTGACCAGTTGCGAGATGGGAAAGTTGGAGCCGGGCGGGGCGACGCGCTTGATGCCATCGGCGTGGGCGTTGAGGGTCAGGGACATGAGGGCTCCGGCAAGCAGAAGAAGACGAGGCATGGCGAGGATTCCTTGGGGGGTCAGGCGGCGACGCCGCGGGTGGTCTGGCTGGCATGGCGGGCGATCAGGCCGACCACCCGGCGCGCGGATTCGGCGGCACTGTTCTGCCAGATGCCGACGCCGCCATGGGCCAGGGCGTCGCTGGCCAGCCAGGTGCGGCCCTGGGGCTGGTTGAGCAGGTCGTAGCCGGGTTGGGCGACTTCGTCGTGGACGATCCACGGCGCTTCGCTGAACGGGATCTTCGACCAGTTCACCACCACCGGCCGGCCCAGCTTGCCGCTGTGGCCGGGGTGCAGCGATTCCACCGCCTGGCGCGAGGAGGCGATCTGCGCCTGCAGCGACTTGCCGGCGAACTGCTGGGCCACCGCACCCGTGTTGTAGGTGGCGACCAGCACGCCCTGGGCACTGTTGAGGTGGTCGCTGGGGTACCACAGGGTGCGGGCTTCGTGGTTGATGTAGCTGAGCCCGCCGTAGATCTGGAAGTCGGTCTCCCAGAAGCGCGGTGATTGCCAGGCGACCTTGTTGGCCTTGTCGCCTTCGGCACTGGCGATGGCTTGCTTGAAGGCGTTGTCGAAGTTGTTCGGCAGCTTGGCCAGCAGCGGCAGGGGCAGGGTGACGATGGCTTAGTCGGCGTGTTCGACATGCTGCTGACCTGTCTTGCGGTCGCGCCACTTCACCTTGGCGCCAGCGTCACCGGTCTCCACCGCCAGCACTTCGGCGCCCAGGCGCACGCTGTCCTGGACCTGGCGGTAAAACGCCTTGGGGATCTGGTCCATGCCGCCAACCGGCTGGAACATGGTCGAGGAGAACTCGGGGATCTCGTCGAAGACCAGCGGCAGCAGCAGGTTGCTGTCGAGCAACTGGTCCAGGGGCACCGGCTGGCGCTGCACCGGGGTCTGGTCGCCGGCGCCGGCGAAGCGGGTGTAGCCGGCGCGCACCGAGCCGCGGTATTGCTGCTGGCTGTCGAGGTCGCCGTAGACCTTGAGGAATTCGAGCAAGGCCTTGCGCTGGCTGCTGCTGAGCTCGGCATCGAGGCTGTTGCGGCTGACGCTGCGCGCCAGCAGTGCGCTGAAATGCCCGCGGGTGTCGTTGACCGCCTGGCGCAGCAGCAGCGGTGGGCGTGCCAGGTCTGGCTGGGCCAGGGCGTTGCGGCTGCTGTTGACCAGCACCTGCAGCTCCACGCCCAGCTCGCGGCAGTAGCCAAGGATGGTCAGGTGATGGCTGGGCAGGCGTGCGGCGCCGGCGTTGAAGAAATGGCCCGGGTCAAACTCGACGGTTTGCGAACTGCCGTCGTTGTGCTCGATGCGGTCGCCCTGGCGCAAGGTCCAGACCCGGCCGCCGACGCGCTCGCGGGCTTCCAGTACGGTGACCGAAAAGCCGGCCTTGCGCAGCTCATAGGCGGATACCAGGCCGGAAATTCCGGCGCCGACAATCACCACGCGCTTGCCGTTGCCGCCGTTTGCGGCCAGTTGCAGGGATTGGAAGGTGGCGGCCAGCGCATTGTGCCCCAGCGCGCCGAGGGCTGCCGAATAGCCGCCGATGGCGGCGAGGCGGGTAATCAGGTCTCTACGGGACAAACCCATGTCGCATGCTCCGAAAAGGTTGGGTTCGGATGTGCGCAACGGGCAGGCGGATCGAGGGAAGGACCCGACGGCGGCTGGCACAAATCCATTTGCCTCCGCCATGTTGGGGTCGGTTTACAGAACTTAATGGACTTTCACTAGACTGTGAAAGGCTTTTTCGTTCTATGTTAATTATGTTTATTACTGATAATGTTCATTTGGTAAATGCTAAAAACTGATGTTATTACAGTCCAACTGTCCGCATGGAGATGCATCCCGGTGGGCACTGATGCTACTCCACCTGTCTCCAGTCATGCACCAAGGCGGTCCCTGTTGGCTTCACAGGAGGGACTGGCCCGAAACAGATGTAGGAGCGGATTTATCCGCGATGCGCAGCGCGGGCGGCGCTCGATCTTGAAAGCACTGCAACGCTGTCGTCATGCACCTCGGGGCCCTGACTCGATCCCATGACAGGCGCTTGGGCGCCGCACTGCCAACCCTGTCCGATCAGGATTCGGTCATGGCCGATAGGTGCCTGCCGAGAGACAAGGTGAAGGCTGCCAGTGTCCGCCGGTGTTTTTGCAGCGCCCATGAGATCGAGCGCCGCCCGCGCGGCGCATCGCGGATAAATCCGCTCCTACATCTGTTTCGGGCCAGTCCCTCCTGTGAAGCCAACAGGGACCGCCTTGTTGGCATGGCGATATATTTCGGTGGGCGCTGATGCCGCTCCACCATGGTCTGTCAGGAGGGATTGGCCTGCTAGGCAGAGCGGGTGCTGCGACCGGCTTCTTGACGGGCAACCAGCGTACGAATCCGCGGAATCAGCTCCTGCCCGTACTCCACGGCATCGCGCAACTGCTCGAACCCGCGAAATAGGAAAGTGCTCACGCCCAGTTCGTAGTAGGCCAGCGCGGCCTCGGCCACCTGCTCAGGGGTGCCCACCAGCGAGGTGGAGTTGCCGGCGCCGCCGCCCAAGGCCGCGATCTCGGTCCACAGCCGGGTGTCATGCACCTTGCGCTGGCCGGCCAGCTGCACCAGGCGCTCGGAACCGGCGTTGCTCTTGCCGAAGTTCTTCTCGCGGCGGTTGCCCTGGCGGATGCCGATGCGTTGCTGGGCGTCGGCCAGGATGCGCTCGGCCCGCGCCCAGGCTTCATCTTCCGTTGCACCGAGGATCGGCCGTAACGAGAGGCTGAAGCGGATATGATTCTCCCGCCCGTATCGGGCAGCCGCCTTGCGTACTTGGGCAATGCGCTCGCGCACTTGCTCCAGCGGCTCACCCCACATCATATATATGTCGGCGTGTCTGGCCGCGACTTCCACTGCCGCGTCCGATGCCCCAGAGAAGTAGACGGGCAGCTTGCCCACGGGTTTGACCAGGGTCAGGTTGTCTTCCACCCGGTAATGCGCCCCGTGGTGGTCGAACGGCGTGGTCTGCGTCCAGGTATTGTGCAGCACCTTCAGGTATTCGTCGGTGCGGGCATAGCGGGCATCCTTGTCGAGGAAGTCGCCGTCGCGCTGCAGGTCGCCGCTGTCGCCGCCGGTGATCACGTTGATCGAGGCCCGGCCACGGCTAAGCTGGTCGAGCGTGGCGAACTGGCGAGCGGCGAAGGTCGGGGCCTGGAAGCCGGGGCGGTGCGCCACCAGCAGGCCGATGCGCTCGGTCACCGCAGCGACGTAGCTGGCCAGGATCATCGAGTCCGGCGCACTGGTGTTGACCGCCAGCAGGGCCTTGTCGAAGCCGGCGTATTCCTGGGCCTGGGCGAAGGCCTTGATGAAGTCCAGGTCAACCAGCGGGCCCCGGGGCGCCTGGGATTCACTGCTTTCCTGGGGGCCGATGAGGCCAATGAATTCGAGGGTCATGTAGTGGAACTCCTTTTCAAGGGGGCAGCCGTCAGGCGACGGCGGTCTGGCTGCGACGTTGGCTATTGCGGTTGGTCGGTACGCTCAGGCCAAAGCTGTCACGCAACGTGCTGCCGGTGTATTCGCTGCGCACCAGGCCGCGCGCCTGCAGCAGGGGTACTACCAGTTCGGTGAAGTACTGCAGGCCATCGGGCAGCAACGAGTTGATGATGAAACCATCGGCGGCGGCGCCCTCGAACCAGGCCTGCAAGGCATCGGCAACTTGCTCTGGGGTACCTGTGAAGTCCCGGCGCGGGCGCGAGAAGCGCAAGGCTGTTTCGCGCAGGCTCAGGCCCTCGTCGCGGGCCAGTTGTTTCAACTGGTCGGCAGTGCCTTTATGGCTGTTGTCGCCGAGTGTGCCCAGATCGGGGAAGGGCGCATCCAGGTCATGCTGGCTGAAGTCGTAGTCGTTGAACGGTCGGCCCAGGGCAACCAGGGCGTCTTCGATGCTGACCAGGTCTACGGCCTGCTGGTAGCGACGCTCGACCTCGGCTTCATCGCGGCCCACGATCGGGCGGATGCCCGGCAGGATGAACAGTTGCTCCGGGTCGCGGCCATGGCCGGCGGCGCGCTGTTTCAGGTCTTGGTAGTAAGCGCGGGCATCACCGAACGACTCGGGGTTGACGAAGATTGCATCGGCATTCTGCGCGGCGAAATTGCGGCCGTCCTCCGACACCCCAGCCTGGAAGATCAGTGGTTGTCCTTGGGGGGAGCGCTGAATGTTCAGTGGGCCCTTGACCTTGAAGAACTCGCCCTGGTGGCCCAGGGTGTGCAGCTTGGCCGGGTCGAAGAACTCGCCGGTCAGTTTGTTGCGGGTGAAGGCGTCGTCTTCCCACGAGTCCCACAGGCCCTGGACTACCTGGACATGTTCACGGGCGATGCGGTAGCGCACTGCATGGGGTGGGTGTTCCTCCTTGCCAAAGTTGTCGGCGGTACCCGAGAGCCACGAGGTGACCACGTTCCAGCCGGCGCGACCGCCGCTGATCAGGTCCAGCGAGGCGAACTGGCGGGCGACCTGGAAGGGCTCGGTGTAGCTGACCGTGACCGTGGCGACCAGGCCAATGTGGGATGTGACAGCTGCCAGCGCCGAAAGAATGGTCAGCGGCTCGAAGCGATTGAGGTAATGGGGGCTGGAGCGGGCGTGGATGTGCAGGCTGTCGGCAATGAAGGCGAAGTCGAACTTCGCAGCCTCCGCCAGTTGCGCCTGTTGCTTGTAGTAGCCGAAATTGACGCTGGCGTCGGCCAGTGCCTTGGGGTGACGCCATTCGCCCCAGCCGTGGCCGACACCATGGATCATTGCACCGAGATGGATCTGTCGTTTGCTCACGTTCATTACCTCTGGCCAGATAGGCCTCAATGTCTGATCCGCGCGGCACGCCCGTGCCGCGTGGCACAACGGTCAAACCGCCACGGGCAGCACGCTGCGCGAATGCCCTGGTATTGCCTCGATCAGCGCTCGGGTGTAGGTGCTGGCCGGTTGGCCGAACACCTGCATCGCCGGGCCTTGCTCGACCACCTGCCCGCGCCGAAGCACCAGCACCTGGTCGGCCATGCTTGCCACCACCGCCAGGTCGTGGGAGACCAGCACGTACGCCATGCCCAATTCGCGCTGCAGTTCATCCAGCAGGGCGAGGATCTGTGCCTGCACCGATACGTCCAGTGCGCTGACCGGTTCGTCGAGCAGCAACACGTCTGGCTCCAGGGCCAGAGCCCGGGCAATGGCCACCCGTTGGCGCTGGCCTCCGGACAGCTCCCGCGGCAGGCGGTCGAGGAAGTGCACCGGCAAGTGCACCCTGGCGATCAGGTCGCGGGCCTTGCTCTCCAGTGCCCGGCCCTTGAGCAGGCCGAATGACACCAGCGGCTCGACGATGCTGTCGAACACGGTGAAACGCGGATCGAGTGCGGCAAACGGGTTCTGTTGCACCAGCTGGATGCGCCGACGCAGGGGCCGGAACTGCCGCCAGCTGAACGCGCTGACATCTTCGCCAGCGAACTCGACGTGCCCTTGGCTGGGTTTTTCCAGCCCTAGGGCAATACGCAGCGCTGTGCTTTTGCCTGAGCCAGACTCGCCTACGATGGCCAGGGTCTGACCGGCGTGCACTTCAAGGTTCAGGTCATGCAGGGCAGTGAAGTGAGCATGCTGCCCTGGCAGCGCAAAGCGTTTGCCGACGTTGCGCAGGCGCAGCAGCGGCACCTGGCCCGTCACCTCGCCGGGCCTGCGCCGCGGCACGAAAGCCGGCGCCGCATTGAGCAGATCACGTGTATAGGGGTGCTGCGCCCCCCAGAGTATTTGCCTGGGGGATGCATGCTCGATCAGCTCGCCCTGCTTCATCACCAGCAGGCGGTCGGCGCGGTCGCATGCCATGCCCAGGTCATGGGTGATGATCAGCAACGAGATGCCACGCTCGGCCACCAGTTGTTGCAGGTGATCGAGAATGCGCCGCTGCACCGTGACATCCAGCGCGCTGGTTGGCTCGTCGGCAATGATCAGCCGCGGCTTGCCCGCCAGGGCGATGGCAATCAGCACCCGCTGGCGCATGCCGCCAGACAATTCGTGGGGGTACTGGCGAGCCCGCAGCGCCGGCTCATCCAGGCCAACCTGGGCCAGCAATGCGAGGACTTCGCTGTCCACCTCGGGGTAGCGTCGGCCGCGGGCCAGCACCAGGGCCTCGGCGATCTGGCGGCCAATGCGCAGGGTGGGGTTGAGGCTGACCATCGGGTCCTGCGGCACCAGGCCGACGGTACGCCCGCGCAACTGGCGCCTGGTGGGCTCGTCGGCCTGGGCCACATCGACGCCGTCGACCCACAGCTGGCCCTGGTCGATGTCGGCATTGCCCGGCAGCAGGCCGAGCAGGGCGTTGGCCAGGGTCGACTTTCCGGAACCGGACTCGCCGACGATGGCCAGGGTTTCGCCTTGGGCCAGGTTGAACGACAGCCTCCTTACCGCCTGGGTGCGTTGCCCGGCGAAGGCGTAGCTGACACTCAGGTCGCGTACCTCGATCAAGGGCGACTGGCTCATCGGGCATGCTCCTCGGCGCTGCGCGCCAGGTGGTTGAGGCTGAACACCACGGCCACCACGAACAGCCCCGGCAGCAGGGATACCCAAGGCGCAGTGATGAGGAAGTGGCGGCCGTTGGCGATCAACGTGCCCCATTCCGCTGCTGGCGGAGCCGCGCCGAAGCCTAGAAAGCTGAGCCCGGCGGTGGCCAGGATGGCGGCGCCGAAGTCCAGGGTGGCGAGTACTGCTACCGGGCCCCAGGCATTGGGCAGCACGTGGCGCAGCAGTGTGCGCGCCCAACTGGCGCCTCCCAGGCGTGCAGCTTCGACGTAGGGCAGGGTCTTGATCCGCAGCACTTCGGCACGGGTGGTGCGGGCGAAGCCTGGGATGATCCCGACGCCCACGGCGACGGCCACAGGCACCGTGCCAAAGCCGATGGCAGTGACGATGGCCAGCGCCAGCAGCAGGCCGGGCAGGGCCAGCAACACGTCGATCAGGCGCATCAGCGCAGCGTCGACGCGCCCACCAGCAAATCCCGCCAGTACACCAAGGCCAAGGCCACCGAACAGGGCGATGGCCACCGCCAGCAGTGCGGCCATCACCGACAGGCGTGCGCCGTACACCACCCGGGTATAAAGGTCGCGGCCCAGCTCGTCGGTGCCGAACCAGTGCACCAGGCTGGGGGCGCTAAGCTTGTCGGCGGGCGACGTGGCATACGGGTCGAAGCTGGTCAGCAGTTGGGGTGCAAGCGCGGCGAACAAGGCAAACAGCACGATCAGCAGCGCCAGGCTGAAGCCGGGCCGGCGCAGCAACGGGATCAAGGTTTGCTGGGCGCGCTGCAAGCGTGTGCGACGCTTCCAGGTGAGCGCAGGGCGTGCCTCGCCGCCGGCAGTCGGGGTGTCGCTCGGGGTCAGGGGGATATCGATGGTCATCTCAGTTCACCTTGGCCGTATGGGTGATGCGCGGGTCGAGGTAGGGGTAGAGCAAGTCGACGATCAGGTTGACCACCACGAACCCAGTGGCCGATACCGCGACGATCGCCAGCACTACCGGGATGTCCTGGCGCAGCACGGCCTCCTGTGCCAGGCGGCCGACACCGTTACGCGAGAAGATGGTCTCCACCAGCACAGCGCCGGACACCGTGTTGCCGACCTGCAGGCCGACCAGGGTCAGCAGCGGCAGGGCGGCGTTGCGCAGGCCGTGACGGGCCTGTACCTGGGCCCTGCTCAGGCCTTTGGCGAAGGCGGTGGCGATGTACGGTTCCTGCCACACTCCCTGGAAGCCGCGTTGCAACACCTGGGCGTAAACGGCGGCGCTGGGTATCGCCAAGGTGATCGCCGGCAGCACCAGGCTGGCAAGGCCCTGGCTCCCGGTAGCCGGGAACCAGCCCAAGGCGAAGGCGAACACCTGGATCAGCAGCAGGCCCATCCAGAACACCGGCACCGAAAAGCCCAGCGAGGGCAGGCGGGCAAGTGCCGTCTTCAGCGGCCGCCATTGCAGGTAGGCGGTCAGGTAGGCCAAACCGACCCCGGCCAGCAATGACAGCACGATGGCAGAGCCCGCCAGCGCCAAGGTTTGCGGCAGGCGCTCGGCCAGCAGCGCGGTGACCGGCCGTCCCAGTGACAGCGACTGCCCCAGGTCGCCGTGCAACGCGCGCCACAGCAGGTCGAAGTACTGCTCGAACAGCCCTTTGTCCAGCCCGTAGTAGGCGCGGGCCTTGGCCAGATCCTCGGGCGACAGGCCGTCGGCCTCCATGCCGGAGGCGCTGAGCATGATCGCCAGGGTATCGCCGGGTAGCAGGTAGAGAATGAAATAGGTGATCGTGTAGGCGCCCCACAGGACCAGCAGCGCCTGGCCGATGCGGCCGGTCAGGTAGCGCTTCATGGCTGGCCGACCTGGATGTCGCTGAACAGGGCGATGCCTTCTGCGGTCCAGCGGAAGTCCTTGACCCGTGGCGCAGTGGCGGCCTGCCAGACGCGCTCGTACAGCGGGAACGCTGAGGCTTCGTCGATCAGCAGGTCCTGCAGCTGGCCATAGGCTTGAGCCCGTTGCGGATCGGCAGTGGCGGTGATGCCGTTGTCGAACAGTACCTGAGCCTTGGCCAGTGTATGTGGCTCGTAGGTGTTGGTGGCTACCGTGGCGCTGTTGGCCGAGCGGGGGTCGAGGATGGTCTGCAGGATGATCGGGTCGGCGCGGGTCATGTAGGTGGACGTCAGGTCATAAGTGCCGGCTGCGTTGCCCGCCACCCATTCGGCACGGGTCAGCACATTCAGCTTGAGATCGATACCGACCTTGCGCAGTTGGTCCTGGACCAGCACGTCTCCGGCGCTTTCGGCCGGCGTAAGGTTGTAGCGCAGGGTCAGGCGCTGGCCGTTCTTGTGCCGGTAACCATCCTCGCCCTTGCGCCAGCCGGCGGCGTCAAGCAGTTGCTCGGCGCCTTTGGGGTCATAGGCCAGCTTGCTGGCCTGGGGTTTGAAATACGGCGTGGTGACGTCATACACGCCGCTCACCACCGGGAACGCTGCGTTGTACACCGTGTGCGCGTAGCTGGTGCGATCGATGGCTTTCTGCAGCGCAAGGCGTACCTGGCGGTCGGACAGCAGGCGGTCGTTGCGGGTGTTGGGGTAGAGGTTCAGCGCCGGGCCTGGCAGCGAGCGGCTCTGGATGGTCGCGCCCTTGGACTGGAACAGCTTGAGGTCGACTTCCGAGAACGGGTTGCGTGGCCACAGGATGTCGGCCTTGCCCTGCAGAAACAGGCCATTGCGCACGCTTTCTTCGGGGATGTAGCTGATGTCCACGGCCTCCACGTGTGCAGGGCCCTGGTTGCGCATGTTGGCCGACGGCCAGGCGTAGTCAGAACGCTTGACCAGGCGTGCGCCGACCTCGGGGGTGTAGTGGTCGAGGATGAACGGGCCGGTACCGATGATGTTGCCCAGCGAACGCTCTTGCGCGGTCAACTGGTACGAGGCCGGGGCGAGGATCGCCAGGTTGGTGGTGGAAGTAGCCTGCAGGAAGCCTGCATTGGGCCGTGACAGCACCAGCCGCACGGTGAAGTCGTCGATGACCTCGGCGTGGTCGTAGCCAGCGAGGTAGGTGGCACCAAAAGTGGCGGGCAACTGGGTGGCGAAGGCTTTGTTGCTGTCAAAGGCAGCTTTCACGGCGTGCGCATCGAAGCGCTCGCCATTGCTGAACGTGACGTCCTGGCGCAGGTGGAAGGTGTAGTTCAGGGCGTCGGCACTGATCTCCCAGCTCTTCGCCAGCCACGGAATGATGCGCCCGCTGTCCGGGTCCTGGTCGGTGAGGGATTCAGCGACGTTGCGCAGCAGCACGCGGTGTTCCAGCCAGTAGACCTGGAAGGGGTCGACGCTGACCAGGGTGGTGTTGTCGCCCCAGAACGCAACGCTGAGGGTTTTGCTGGTGTTGCTGTTGTCGGCGGGCGAGCATGCGGTGAGGGCCAGGGCCAGGGAGCCGATGGCGAACAGGCGGTGCAGTGGGGGCATGGGGTGGTCCTTCATGAGAGTGGGTTATCCTGCCCCGCGAAGAGGCCGGCACAGCCAACGAACAGCTGTCAGTCCTGGTAATCACGGCCCTCACGGTCCAACTGCCGGATCAAGGCATCCCAATGCCGCTGGATGCCTTCCCCCTTGCCATCGGCAAACCGCTTCGATTGCTCATGCACCTTGGCAATCGCCGCTTGCGGCGCATGCAACAGCTGGTCATTACCCCCGGCCTGTGCCGCCACCTGGATGTTGCAGGCCCGCTCCAGCCCATGCAGTTCGCGGAACGCGTGCTCGACGCTGATCCCTCCGGCCAGCAGCCCGTGGTTGCGCAGGATGAGGATGTTGCTGTCGCCGAGGTTGGCCACCAGCCGCTGCTGTTCGTCCAGGTCCAGGGCCACGCCTTCGTAGTCGTGATAGACCACCCGGCTGTAGTAGGCCAGGGCATGCTGGGAGATCGGCAGCAGGCCGTCGCGCTGGGCCGACACCGCTGCACCGTCGCGGGTGTGGGTGTGCAGCACGGCCTTGAGGTCGGGCCTGGCGCGGTGAATGGCGCTGTGGATCACATAGCCGGCCTGGTTGATACCCAGGCCCAGTGGGTCGTCGATGATCGTGCCGTCGACGTCCACCTTGACCAGGTTCGAAGCGCTGATTTCATCGAACAGCAAGCCGAAGGCGTTGATCAGGAAGTGCTCGTCCGGCCCCGGCACGCGGGCGGAGAAGTGCATGTAGATATGGTCGGTCCAGCGGAACAGGGCCGCCAGGCGGTAGGCTGCAGCCAGCTTGACGCGCACCTCCCACTCTTCGGCGCTGACCCGGTCGCGCACATTATCGGAACGGGGGGTGATGGCAGACAGTGAACTCATGGTGTGCTCTCCGGTAATCAGTAGCCGCGTGCGGTGTCGACCAGGTTGGTCAGGGGCGTCTGCTCGCGGTAGCGGTGGAAGTTGGCGATGAAAGCTTCGAGGAAGGCGGGGTAACCCTCCTCGGAAATGGCCGAGGTATGTGGCGACAGGAACACCCGTGGGTGGTGATACAGCGGGTGGCCGAGGGGCAGCGGCTCAGGGTCGGTGACATCCAGGCTGGCACGGCCGATCAAGCCGCTGTCCAGGGCCTCCAGCAGGGCCTGCTGGTCGAGCAGGCCACCCCGGGCGATATTGATCAGATGCAAGCCAGGGCGGGCGTCGCTCAGCACCTGGCGGTCGATCAGGCCGCGAGTGGCGGGGGTGAGCGGGGCGGCCAGCACCAGGTGGTCGCTGCCAGCGAACAGTTGACGCAGGTCGTCGGCACGTTCCACGCCAGGCACTTCGGCGATTGGCTGGCCCGGGCGACTCAGCGCCAGCACCCGCATGCCGAGTGCCACGGCCTTGCGCGCCAGGCTCTGGCCAATGTTGCCGAAGCCAAGAATGCCCAGGGTGCGGCCGCGCAGCGGCGCCAGGGGAGTCAGGCGCCAGTTGGCGTCCTTGACCCAAAGCGTTGGTAGTTGCTTTGCAGCGGCGAACACCAAGGCCAGCGCGAACTCGGCCACTTGCTCGGCGTTGGCGCCCTTGCCGCTGGTCACCGGCGCGCCCTTGAAGACCCAGTCGGGGTAGAAGTCGATGCCCGACGATACCAGCTGCACCCATTTCAAACCCCAGGGCCAACCTGGCGGCGGGTTGTCGACGCGCTGCCCACGCACATTTACAGGGCGCAGGATGAACACATCGGCGGGCGCTTCGAGGGCCAACTGGCCTGGGGCGATATCGATCACTTCATGATCCGGCAGATGTTCGCGCAGATGCTGGTTGGCCTGGGCGTCGAGCTGGCTGGCGATGATCGAATGGCTCATGACCGAACCTCCGTCAGTGCGGCGCGGCCGACCTGGCCGAATACCACGTCGTCCTGTGGGGTGTGAATGCGGCTGCAGAGAACGTCGCGGTAGTGCCGCTCCAGCGGGTTGCGCCTCGAAAGCCCGGGGTTGCCAGCGGCCTCGACGGCCAGTGCAACCGCCTGGATGGCGTTGGCACTGACCAGGTGCTTGAGCTGGCCGGCATGCTGCGCAGCGGTTTGCCCGGCGACGGCGGCATCGAGCAGGCTCTGGTTGGCGAACAGCAGCGTGTCGATGCGACCCAGCACATCCTGGAAGCGCGGCAGGCTGGCCAGCGGGGCGCCCAGGTTAGAGGGCGTGCGATGCTTGAGGAAGCCCGCCAGCCAGTCTCGGGCGGCGCGAGCCACGCCGTCATACACGGCCGGCAGCAGCACGGCCATCCACAGCAGGCCCTGGCCATCGAGTTCCGCTTGCGGGGCACTGGCGGGGCTGACGCTGACGGCGTGGTCGAGCGGGATCAGCACGTCATCGAACTGCACCTCATGGCTGCAGGTGGCACGCATGCCCAGGTGGTCCCAGTCGTCGACGATGGTGATCCCAGGCGTGTCGCGGTGCACCAAAAACCCGCCCACCAGCGGGTCGGTATCGTCGCTGCGCCCCCAGACCAGGTACCAGGTCAGGCCGTGGCTACCGGTGGAATAGATCTTGCGCCCGTTCAGGCGCCAGCCTTCGGCGGTGCGCCGGGCGACGGTGGCGGGCAAGCCGCCGCGGGCAGGGGTGCCAAGTTCGGGTTCGACGCGCAGTGCGTTGATCAGCGCGCCATGTTGCACGGCATCGCGGGCTACGCGATGGCGCAGGTGCTCGGGCCAGCGCGCTTCGTCCTGCAGGCGGAAATGCTGCAAGTACTGCATCACCAGGATCAACGCGGTGGCCGGGTCGCCTTTACCGACCGCGCCGATCACTCGGCGAGCGCTGGCAAGGTCAGCGCCGCTGCCGCCGAGACTGCGGGGTACGGTGAAGGCTAGCAGGCCGTGACGTTGCAGCAGGTCGAAGTTGTCCCGGGGGAACTGGCCGCTGCGATCATAGCGCTCGGCATTGGCTGCGAGCGCATGCGTCAGCTCGGCGAGGGCGCTGTCGGAGGGGTGACTCATGGGGTTTCATCCCTGAATGACGGTGAGTTGCTTAAGACCGTATTCGTATGGATGAACGCTGTAAAAGTCTTTTTTGTTCTATGCTAATTATTTGTTTTAAGAATTTAGTGTTTATCTATTTATGCGAAAATTGCATTTAGAGGCGCCGACCAACGCAGGCCCCGGCGATCTCAGCTCAGCAGTCTGTGCCCGGCTACTTCACCAAAGAGTTCCACGGGCTCCTGCAAATTGCCCAGGTAGCGCGGATGGAACAGCCACAGATCCACCTGCGGCTTGAAATCGCTGACATTGAGCACGTCCAGCGCATCGCGATGCCGGCTGGCTAGCAGCAGGGGTTCCGGAACCAACCCCAGGCCCTGGCCGTTGGCGACCAGCCCCAGTTGCAACTCGGTGCCGAAGGTCTCCAGGTTGATTGACAGGCTTAACCCTTGTTCGCTCAGTGCACGCTGCAGTCCTGCGCGGAAACCGCAGCCGTCAGGGTTGAGCACCCAGCCACGGGTATAGCAGTCCTTGAGTTTGTAGCTACGCTTGCCCGCGCTGCCCTTGGCCGCCACCACCTTCAGCGGCATGCGCGCGATGGACTGGCTGGCGATACCCTCGGGGAAGATCTTGCCTGGCGGGAACAATGCGGCAGCAGCGTCCAGTTCGCCGTTCTCCATGCGCGCGATCAAGCTGCTGCCCCAACCGCTGCTGACCTGGGTACGCAGCTGTGGGTAGGCTTCGCGGATCTGCGCCAGGGCGTCAAGCAGCACCACATCACCCAAGGTCTGAGGCACGCCCAGGCGCAGTGTGCCCGACGGGGCGCCATCGTTGGCCACCAGTTCGCGCAGTGAGTCGATCTCGCGCAGGATCGCCTTGCACTGCTCGTATACCCGCAGCCCCATGGGCGTGGGCTTGAGGGGCTTGGTGTTGCGGTCGAGAAGGGTGGCGCCGAGGTCTTCCTCGAAGTTCTGCACTCGGCGGGTAATGGCCGGTTGCGTCAGTTGCAAGGCCTCGGCGGCAAGGTTGGTCGACTGGCAACGGATGACCGCGACGAAGGCGTCCATATCATCGATTTTCATATTCGGCGCTCACAAGATCGAACGGGAAAAATAAGGCATTAGCATAATCGCAATGGCGGGTAATGCCATACGCATGGCTTTATGTGATTAAAGCGCATATTAGGTTATTCCTAAAATGAATTTAGTTTATTTGATGGTTGTCGCTAGAGTCGCCTGACCGGGCCGCATGACGCTGCCCGCCCAGGCAGCGAGGAGCGCCATGTCCATTCGAACGAAACTGCTGACCCTTGCCGCGGCCCTGGTGCTGATTGGCCAGGCAGGCGCCGCAGAACGCCTGACCCTGCGCATCGGTGACCAGAAGGGCAACATGCGGGCTCAGCTGGAGGCTGCCGACGCCTTGCGCGATTTGCCCTATGACATCCATTGGGCCGAATTCCCGGCTGCCGCGCCGCTGGCCGAGGCGCTCAATGCCGGGGCGATCGATGCCGGCATCATTGGTGATGCGCCGCTGTTGTTCGTGCTGGCTTCGGGGGCGCCGGTCAAAGCCGTCGCCGTGGACAAGTCAGACCCTTACGGGACAGCGCTGCTGGTTCGGCCTGATGCGCCGCTGCAAGGTGCAGCAGAGCTCAAGGGCAAGCGCATTGCTACCGGCCGAGGTTCGATTGGGCATCATTTGGCGCTAAAGGCACTGGAGCAGGTCGGGGTTGGCGAGAAGGACGTGGAGTTCCGTTTTCTGGGGCCGGTAGACGCCAAGATCGCCCTGGCCAACGGCTCGGTGGACGCCTGGGCGACTTGGGAGCCTTACACCGCGTTGGCTGAACTGAGTGGGCAAGGCCGTGTGCTGGTCAACGGTCGCGGTCTGTCCAGTGGTAACAGCTTCCTTGCAGCCACCGACAAGGCACTGGACGAGCCAGCGCGGCGTGCGGCACTGCAAGACTACCTGAACCGCCTTGCCGAGGCGCAGGTGTGGGCCAACCAGCATCTGGACACTTACTCGAAAACCCTGGCCGCAATCATTGGCTTCCCAGAGGACGCCGCCCGTCTGCAGTTCGAGCGACGCCATCTGCGCTGGCAAGTGATCGACCCACAGACCGTGGCGGCACAGCAGGACACCGCCGATTTTTATCATGCCCACGGCCTGATGAACGAACGTCTCGATGTGGCACCGACCTTCGCCAGCGGCTTCACCCTTCCCGATACCGCCAAACTGGCGGCGCAACCCTGATCTGGAGATACATTCATGCAATTGAAAGCCTTACGCCAGCTTGGTCTGGCCCTGCTGGCCAGCGCCTTGCTGCCAAACCTGGCCAGCGCCGACCAGACCCTGCGCATCGGTTACCAGAAGTCATCGACCCTGCTCACCTTGCTCAAGGCTCGTGGCAGCCTTGAACAGCGCCTGCAGGCCGAAGGCATCCGCGTCAGCTGGCATGAGTTCCCCAGCGGGCTGCCGCTGCTGGAGGCACTGAACCTGGGCAATGTCGACCTGTCGGCGGATGTCGCCGACACCGTGCCGGTGTTTACCCAGGCAGCGGGTGCGAAGCTGACCTACTTCGCCCGCGAAACACCCTCGCCAACGGCCCAGGCAATTCTGGTGCCGGCGGACTCGCCGCTCAAGACCCTGGCCGACCTCAAAGGCAAGCGCGTGGCAGTAACCAAAGCGGCCGGCAGCCATTACCTGCTGATCCAGGCCCTGGCCAAGGCCGGGCTTACTTTCAAGGACATCACCCCGGCCTACCTGATTCCCGCCGACGGCAGAGCCGCCTTCGAGAACCACAAGGTGGATGCCTGGGTGACCTGGGACCCTTACGTGGCCAGCGCCCAGCGCCAGCAGAACGCGCGCATCCTGGCCGATGGCAGCAAACTGGCCAGCTACCAGCGCTACTACCTGGCCGGTAGCGACTATGCCAAGGCCCATCCCGAGGTGCTGCAGCAGGTGTACCTTGCCTTGCGCGAGGCCGGGGCCTGGACCAAGGCAAACCCGGCGGAGGCCGCGCGTATCCTCGGCCCGTTGTGGGGCAACCTGGACAGCGCCACGGTGCAGCAGGCCAACGCCCGGCGCAGTTATGACGTGCAGCCGGTGAAGCTGGAGAACCTGGCCGAACAGCAGCGCATCGCCGATGCGTTCTATCGCGAGGGGCTGCTGCCAAAGGCAGTGGATGCCAAGTCGGTAAGCCTTTATGAGCCGGCGCAGAACTAGCCGTCGCAAACGGGCAGCCTGCTGACAGCAGGCTGCCCGGCAACAGGGCTGCTCAGGAGAAACGACCGTAGCGGCCTGAGGTGTACAGCAGTGGCAGTTCGTCGCTGTGCCAGCATTCAAGCACCTCAGCGATGACCACCAGGTGAGTACCGATGTGGTGGAGTTCACTGACACGGCAATCGAAGCCGGCCACGCTGGCCAGAAGTGCTGGGTTGCCGCTGGGCAGTCGCCGCCAGGCATGTCGGGCGAAGCGTTGTTGTGCAGGCAGCCCCCCGGCGAAGTCATTGGCCACGGACTCGGCATTTTCTTTCAGAACGTTGACGCACAAGCGCTTGTGCTCGATCAGGTGTGGATAAATGCTCGCGCCCGAATTCACTGCGACGAGTACGGTGGGTGGGTCGAGTGTCACCGAGCTGAAGGCCGTGGCAGTCAGGCCGTAGTCACCGTCGCTGCCTGCACAGGTAATGATGTTGACGGATGCCGCAGTATTGCGCATGGCCTGTTTGAAGGCATTGGCTTGGGCGATATTCACGGGAGGGGGTTCCAGTACAAGCACTGTCATAAGGGCCTCATGTTTTTGATTGGGGTTTCAGGGGCGGGCGCTCCACTTGTAAGATGGCGCCCAATTTTCGAGCGTCTGGCTTGCCGTCAGCTGGGTGGCTGTGAGCCTGACGTGCTGTGCAGTAACGGGGTGTTGCGAATATCCCCGAGCGTGGCAGCGCCGCAGAGCTGCATGACGATGCGCAGTTTCTGTTCGAGTTGTTCGAGTACCGCTTGCACGCCTTGCCAGCCGTTGAGTGCCAGGTCGTAGAGGACCGGGCGCCCTATGGCAACCAGGTCGGCGCCAGCCGCAATGGCTTTGAACACGTCCAGGCCACGTCGGATGCCACTGTCGAAAAGGAGCGGCACCTGGCCCCGGACTTCATCCGCGACCCGTTGCAACGAGTCGAACGCTGCTGGCGAGCCATCGAGTTGGCGGCCGCCATGATTGGAGACGTGTATGGCATCGACGCCGTGCTGGAGTACTGCGCGAGCATCAGCCGTGGTGGTCACGCCTTTGACTATCAAAGGCAAGCCGGCACTGTGCGTGCGGACGAATTCCAGGCTGTCGAGGCCAATTTCACTATCGAAAAGCAAGTCCATTGGCCGGCAGCGGCCGTCGCTTGCGAGAAAGTTTCCCGGCGTCGGCAAGCGCAGGGCGTTGCGCCGATCATGCTCCCGGTTACCACCAACGGTAACGTCTGCTGTCAGCACGATAGCTTTGTACCCGGCAGCTTTGGCGCGTTGCAGCAGCTCGCGGTTGAAGCCGCTATCCCGCGTCAGGTAACACTGGAACCACTTGTCACCCTGGCTGGCAGAGGCGATCTGCTCCAGGTTTTGCGTGGCAACTGTGCTGACGCCCAACAAGGTTCCATAAGCTGCGGCTCCGCGTGCTGTTTCAGACTCTGCCGCAGGGTGAACCAAACCGTGGGCCGCCATCGCGCCAACCAAGATCGGTGCCCTCAATTGGCTGCCGAAGACCTGGGTCTGAAGGCTCTGCACCGTTTTGCCACTGAGGATGCGCTGGTCGACGAAGACCCTGGAGAACGCGATGCGGTTTTCTCGCAAGGTCTGCTCATCACCCGCACCTCGGGCGATGTAGTCGAATGCTGGGCGCGCTATGAGGCCCGCGACAAGGTCTTCCAATTCCATCAGGTTGAAGAATTTCGCAGAGGGCTGTTGCATCTGGCCTCCGGTGAAGAGCGTGGTTGTCGCGCAAGGCTTGCAAGCCAGGCGCGCACGATGCTTTTGGCAACCTGGGCATGAGGTCAGAAGTCGTAGGCGATCTTGCTGTACCAGAATCCGCCGCCCGGATGGAAAGGCGGGGATCCATAGTTGTACTTGTAGGCCGCTTGGGTGATGCCATTGTTGTCGGGGCGCACGTTGAAGATGTTGGTGCCGCCGATGCTGAGGGTGAGGCTGTCGAACAGCAGGTAGGACAGGTCGAGGTCGGTGATCCACTTGGCACCGAAGCTGCGGTCTTGCGCAGGGTTCTGCTGCCAGGTCTCGACCTTGCCGTAGCGGGTGGTCTGCAAGTTGGCGGCGAAGTTGCCATGCATCCAGTTCGCGCCCAGTATCCATTTGCTGCGCGGGGAGGCCGCTACCAGCAAGCCCTCTGCAGCGTGACCCACGACGCTGACGCCCGCATTCTGCAGCGCGGCTGGCGTGCTGCGGCTACCTTCGACGGTGGTCTTGTTGTAGTTGAAGGCCGCACTCCAGCGTACATCGCCCCAGGCGCCGAATTGGCTGCTGTGATCGGCCACCAGGTCGATGCCGCGAGTACGGGTATCGAAGGCGTTGGTGTAGTAGCTGACCCAGGTATTGCGTGCCACGCCGACGGATTCGAGGATGTCGCCAATGGCGCCGTTGCCATTGCTGCGGTCATACAGGTTTTCGCTGAGCAGGATGCGGTCGTCGATGTCGATGATATAGGCATCGGCAGTGAAGCTGGTCCGCGGCGCTGGCTGCCAGGTGATACCCAGGCCCGCGTTGCGTGACTTCTCCGGTTTCAGGTCCGTTGCGCCCAGCGCCTGGGCCACGGGGCTGTCGGGCGTTGCGGTATAGCGCAGTGCGGGCACCGCGTTGCCATTGGCATCCGCTGCCGTGCGGTTGTCGGTGACGGTATAGCCGAGCTGGGTCAGGGAAGGGGCCCGGAAGCCCGAGCCCAAGGTGCCCCGGACGGCCACCTGGTCTGTGAGTTCGTAGCGGGAATTGAGCTTGAAGCTGTAGGTGTTTTCCTTGATGTCGTCATAGTGTTCGGCACGCCCGGCGATGCCGACATACCATTTCGGCGTGAGGTCAAAACCCAGGTCCAGATAGGCCGCATAGTTGTTGCGCTTCAGATCCGCTTCGTCTTCAGGGCGGATTGCAAGTACGCCTTGAGCGCCTGTCGACGGTTGCGCGCCGTTAGCGACATACAGCGGGCTACCGACCGGGAAGGTGTACGGCCCGACACTGTAGGCACGTGGGTCATTGCCGGCAAATGTGCGGAAACGCTCCCAGCGGTGTTCCAGGCCGACGGACACCTGGGTGGGAACGGAGACACCGAAAAGCCCATCGAAGTGGCGTGTGATATCCAGGTTGTTGACCCACTGCTCGAACTGCAATGTGGCCAGGTCATCCCACTTGGTGGGTGACTCTGGGCCATAGGTCGGGTTGGCCGTCAGGTCGCTGGCATGCTCGATCTTGTCGCGGCCATAGGTGGTGGACAGATCCCAGTCCCAACTGGCCGCGCTGCCTTTACCGCCGAACAGAAACTGATAGTCGGTATCCTTGAGGTTGTTCAAGGGATAGTAGCCATCCGGAAACAGGGCCGGGATCGACGCAGCGCCGTTGGCCGCTCGCAGCTGATTGTTCGCTTCGGTCTTGCGCTCGCCATAGGTGGCATAGGAGTAAAGCTTGAGGTCGTCGGATATCGGCAACTCGGCATTGTAGGCCAGGTTGAAAGCCTTCAGATCAGGGTCGCCGTTCTTGGTGCTCACGTGATCCCAGGCGGCCTGGCGATCATCCTCGAAAAAAGCACGGACGCTGTCCGGCGACTTCCCGACCCAGGTGGCGGTACCGCGTTTGCGGGCATCCGCAGAAAGATGCAGGAAGCCCCCGTCGCCCAGCGCGAAGCCATGGTCAGCAGCGCTCTTGATGGTTTCGCCCTGGCCCGAGAACAATTGACCGTAACTGGCCTCGGCATGACCGCCCGAAGCATTGCTCTTGAGGATGATGTTGATTACCCCCGCTACTGCGTCCGAGCCGTATTGGGCAGCGGCGCTGTCCTTGAGCACCTCGATATGGTCCACGGCACTGACCGGGATCATGTCGATGTCGACAGCGTTGGCACCACTGGTGTCGGTACTGCCATTGGCGGGGGCAGCGCCGTTATGACGGCGTTTGCCGTTGACCAGTACCAGCGTGTAGGCCGGCCCAAGGCCGCGATTGCTGAGCGGCCGCACTTGTGAGTTGACCCCGGCGATGTTGGTGCCGAAGTTGAACGATGGCAGCAGTTTGGATATGGCCTCCGACAGTTCAGCCCGGCCGGTTTTGAGCAGTTGTTCGCTGTTGATGATGTCAATGGGTGTCGGGCTGTCGGCGACAGTACGTTGCTGCCCACGCAGGCCGGTGGAAATTACGGAGACGGTGTCGAGTCGAGTCTCTTCCTGATCGGCTGCCAGCGCTGAGAGTTGCGGCAGCGCCAGGCAGGCGACGAGTGCTGTCAGCCCTGATCGCAATGGTAAGGGCGGGCGTTGGTTCATGGTCAACTTTCCTTGTGTTGGCAAGCGGCAATCAGCAGCCGCGTCTTGTTAAGCCAGCACTGGCCCTTGGTTCGGGTACAGGATCCTTTCCCCGCCGTCGGGAGCGGGGTGAAGCGCACGGGTGGGTGGGAACGGCGTTGGCATGGAGCGTCGGTCTCTCATCACTGGCGTATGGGGAGGCGATCGGTGCCGATTGCCTTGGCGCCCCAGCGTGATGAGGTGGCCGGGTAAGACCGTATTCTTATATTTTTTTAATGTAAAAGGCTTTTTGGTTCTAAGCTAATTATGATTTTTGCTGATTTAAAAGTGATTGAAGTATGCAGTAAGCGTATTTTTACATTGGGCGGCGCGCTATCGGCCAAGCTGGTGATTTACACCAGGTTCTCCGGGTTTATGCCTGTACCTTGCGCACGATCGAAGGCGGGGAGAAGAGTTGTCTGCTCGGCAATTATCTGTAGCGTGCTTAGATCGATTATGCATCCTGGTTATGAGCTTACATCTTCTAGTGATATCCATATTGCTGTTTTCGGCGTCATGGCGTCTCGAATGATCGTGATGGCGTCATTTTTCAAGCTGTTGCATCCATCAAGGTTGAGATCTGCATCCAAGCGGCGTCATGACAGCTTCATCCGCTGTTGTTTCGTCATCTTGCCGCCATCCTGACCGGCTCTAGAATCGCCTCATCGAACACATCCCCCTCGTCACTTTGAACAAGGATTTCACCATGATGAACGCAATGCAGATGCCGATGAACATGAACGCCGCGATGCCGATGATGGCAATGACCGGCATGCCGATGATGATGGCAACCATGACCTGCCAGATGGTTGATGACGGCATGCTCTGCACCATGAAGCCAGCCGCCGATATGGACATGGCGATGTTCCGCAACAGCGCGCAGATGATGCAGATGATGATGAACTGCGGCATGCCGATGATGATGCAGTGCGGCAACCTCATGATGATGGGCATGAACGCCATGAGCATGCCGATGATGGCGATGCCCATGAACGGCATGCTGATGCCGATGGTCAAGTGCATGATGGAATGCACCCTGATGAGCGACGGCATGACTTGCAAGATGATGCCGATGGCAGGCATGAGCATGGAGATGATGAACAACTGCTGCATGCTGATGATGAAAATGATGAACGACTGCAGCATGCCAATGATGATGAGCTGTAACGGCATGCCGATGATGTGCTGCACCTGCTGATCGAGGGCGATTACTCCGGGTGGGTAACCACCAGATAGGCCACCACCTCGCTGTCCGCCGGGTTTCGGTAGCAGTGAGGCTGGTCGGCGTAAAACAGGATCGAATCGCCGGTTGCTAGCAAGAACTTCTCTTGGTTGACGCTGATCTCCAGCGCGCCCTGGGCCACTACCAGGTTCTCTCGCACTCCAGGGCCATGCCCTGCAGAGTGCTCTTCTCCCAGTGGCCTGAGCCGTAACTCATAGAACTCTGCTCGCTGCGGTGCATCGACCGGATACAGCGCGCGGCTGATGAAGCTGCCGTTGCCACTGACCAGGCGTTTGCTGTCGCGGGCAGGCAGGACCGTCACGCCGGCGCACGCATCATCATCCAGAAAGGCGGCTACCGAGACCTTCAGTGCGCGTGCAATCTTGCACAGCACCCGGATCGACGGCACGCTGCGCCCCGATTCGATCTGCGCCAGCATCGCCCGGCTGACCCCGCTCGCCCGGGCCAGCCCGTCGAGGGATAACTGACGCTTGGTGCGCAGACGTTGCAGGTTGTTGGCGACGCGCTGGCCGATGCCTTCGTCGTCCTGGACAGTGGCTTCAGGCAAGTTCAGCGGCGCTTCGCCTGATGTAACCAGAAAGCGGTTGGAGGTGTGCATGCTGGCTACGCCTGGCGCGGTGCGTTAGGCGCCGCTGTTCCAGTGCGTGCTGCCTGCGCGGCAACGCCAGCCTGTTGCATATAAAATGCCCAGAGCAGTCGGCCCTTTTGCTGGGCCAACTTGCGTTTGCGATACAGGGTGAGGTCGATGACCGTGGCGGCGTGGCTCATGCGGGAGTCCTTATCTGAAACGGAGGGGCCGGAATCGATTCTACGTCCCTTTCATATAACTCATAATAATAATTATCGATTTAGTTATTCCCACGTGAAATATGAGTCGAGGGGGCTTCCCGGTCACATCCCGACACTGGCTCGTACCATCGTATAGGCCTGACGGACCAGCGGATTGGTGGTGTTGGCCCGCACCCACAGGTGGTAGGTAACGTCAGACAGGGCAGGAAGGCCATCGCTTTGACCCAGTACGCGCATGTCGGGGCCGACCATTTCCTGGCTGCGCGCAGTGATACCCAAGCCAGCGCGAACCGCTGCTTTGACACCGATCAGATTGGAGGCGAGGTATGCCTGCCGCCACGCTATGCCCGCCTGTTCCAGCGCATCCAGTGCCAACTTGCGATACAGACTGGGTTCGTCCACCAGCACCAGTGGCAAAGGCTCCCCAGGTAGGTGCTGATAGTGAGCCGCGCATATCCACCACACTGGCGAGGCGCGCAGTGCAAAGCCTTCCAGGCCTGGGCCGGTGCGGGTGGAAATGATCATGTCCACCTTGCCGCGTTGCAGGTCCTCCATCAGGAACGGGCTTCGACCTACGTCGATCTCCAAACGCAGGCTGGGTGCCGAGCGCGCAATGTGGCCGAGCAATGGGGGCAGGATTGTGTCGGCGATGTCATGTGGCGAGCCGATGCGCAGCACGCCGCTCAGACCATCGTTGCGCAGGCCGGCCAATGCCTCGTCGTTTAGCGCGAGCATCTGCCGGGCGTGTCGCAATAGCTGGCGGCCGGCGTCGGTGAGGGATTTGTGCCGGCCCTGCTTGCGCAACAGTGCCACACCCACCTGCTGCTCCAGGCGCTGCATGTGCTGGGTCACCGAGGCCTGGGTCCGGCCCAGGTGGCGCCCGGCCTCGGCGAAGCTTGTGTGGTCGGCGAGGGCGACGAAAGTGCGCAGCAAGTCGAGGTCAAGGGCGGGCGTAGTCATGGTTCAGGGCCGGTTTTTCATCAAGGGCAGAAGGTTAAATATAATGAATCGTTATGCGTTGTGCGGCATTTATTAGATCGCATGCTCACTTTGCCCAGAATTTACTGGCTTATGCCGTTATTGAAGCTCTGCTTTGCTGCTGAAGTTATAAGGATAGTTGATATTTGAATTTCCCCTCACCTCGGCAAGTTCCTAGCATGCGCCCTCATTGGCCGGGAGTTCCGGCTGCCGGGATGAGGAACCCTACATGTCGCTGTCCACCATCGCCCGCCGCGGGCTGTTCGCATCACTGTTGGCCACCACTACCCTGGCCGCCAGCGGCCTGGCCCAGGCCGACGCCACCTTGGACAAGATTCAGCAACGCCACAAGCTGGCGGTAGGGGTGGTGCTGTCGGGTGGCCCGTTCGGCGCCATCGACCCGGCCACCCGCCAACCCGTCGGTTTCAGCGTCGACCTGGCCCGCGATCTGGCGCGCCAATTGGGTGTGGAAGTGGACCTGGTGGCGGTCCAGCCGGCCAACCGCGTACAGTTTCTGCAGCAGGGCAAGGTCGACCTGCTGATCGCCAACATGGAGTGGACCGCCGAGCGCGACAAGCTTTTGGGGCACGTGCCCACTCCGTTCTACCGGGTCGGCGGCGCTGCGGCACTCGCCGACGCCAGCCCGATCAAAGCGTGGGCAGACCTTAAGGGCCAGCCGGTGTGCACCAGCCAAGGCAGCAGCTACACCCAGGCGCTGGTTGATCTGGGCGCCGATATCAAAGCCTTCAAGACCTCCGCCGAATCGTTGCTGGCCCTGCGCGGCAATAATTGCGTGGCTGCCGTGCACGACGCCACGTTGATCAACCCGCTGCTGGCCAAGGGCGGCGAGTGGAGTGGCTACCGTGCCCTGACACCCGAGCTCAATCCGGCACCGTCGGTTATCTGGACTCGCCTGGGCCAAACCGATACCCAGCAGCGCCTCGACCCGTTCGTCAAACAGTGGCACAAAAGCGGCTGGCTGATCGAGCGTGAGCAGGCCAACCACATCACCCCGGCCTCGCCGGCGCTGGTGGAGCTGCGCGCCAAGCTGCAGGGCGAAGGCGCCTGATGAGCGACGCTCTGCACTGGCTGGTCGGGCAACTTGCCCGGCTTGGCCTGGACTACGGTTTTCTGTTCGACGTCTACGCCAGTGGCAAGCTGCTGGACGGCGCGCTGACCACGGTGTGGCTGTGCCTGTGTGGCATCGTCGGCAGCCTGCTGGTGGGCGTGCTGCTGGCCGCAGCGGTGGCCTCCAAACGGCGCTGGCTGGCCTGGCCGGCCAGGGCCTTCATCGAAGTGACCCGCAACACCCCGACTCTGGTGCAGCTGTATTGCGCCTTCCTGGTGTTGAACATGCTCATCAATCAGAGTCTGGGCAGCGCCAACCCCATGACCCCGTTCGCCTGGGTGGTGCTGGTGATCTCGCTGCACAAGGGCGCATTCCACGCAGAAGCTTTACGTGCCGGCATCGAAGCGGTACCCGCGGTGACCTTGGAAGCGGCCAGCTCGCTGGCGTTCAGCCGCCGGCAGCAACTGCTGCAGGTGCAACTGCCGCTGGCTGTGCGTTTCGCCTTGCCTGCGCTGGTCAACAACCTTATCGATCTGGTGAAGATGACGGCCGTGGCCTCGGCCATCGCCGTCAATGACATCACCTACGCCTCGATCATGATCTGGACCCAGGGCAACAATGTGGTCGAACTGATGATCCTGATCCTGGCCTTTTTCGGGCTGCTGAGCTTTGCAGTCAACTGTGCCGGCCGCTTCCTTGAAGCGCGCCTGAGGATGCCAGGCTATGGCCATTGAGAACCTCGCCACCCTGTGGCACTGGTCGCCGACGCTGGGGGTGGGCCTGTTGCAGAACATTCAGATGAGCGTAGGCGCCATCGGCCTGGGCACGCTGCTCGGCCTGCTGGTGGGCACGCTGCTGCTGTCGCCACTGGCACCGCTGCGTGTGCTCGCGCGACTGTGGGTGCAGGTGTTTCGCAATGCACCGTGGCTGGTACTGATCTACTTCACTTCCTACGTGTTCCCCTTCGATGTGCAGGTGGGGGGCACCTGGATGGCGTTCCCCGACTGGCTAAAGGTCACCGTGGGGCTGGCCCTGCCGGCCAGCGCCAACGTGGCGGAGATCTTCCGCGGCGCGGTGGCGTCGATCCCTGCCACCCAATGGGAGGCAGCGCGTTCGCTGGCCTTTAGCCGCAGGCAGATCTTCCGTTCGATCATCCTGCCGCAGTGCTTGCGGCGCATGTTGCCGCCGTGGATGAACCTGTACGCGGTGGTGACGATGGGCACCGCCCTGGCTTCGCTGGTGGGCGTGCACGATCTCATCGACAGCGCCCAAGTAGCCGCCAATACCGTCAACCGCAGCGGCTTCACCGTGCTGGTGTACTTCAGCGTGCTGGCGCTGTTCTTCGCCTATTGCTACCCGATCGCCCGCCTGACCCACCGCCTGGAGCGCCGTTATGCCTTCTGAACCCCTGATCCAGCTGCGTGACGTGCACCTGGCCTTTGCCGACAACCCGGTGCTGCGCGGTATCGATCTCAGCGTGCGGGCCGGCCAGGCTGTATCGATCATCGGCCCGTCCGGCTCGGGCAAGTCGACCATTCTGCGCTGCATGACCGGCCTGCTGCGGCCCCAGCGTGGCAGCATCCGCATCGGCGACACCCAGGTCGAGCAACTGCGCGGCGAGGCCGGGCTGATCGCTCTGCGCAAGCAGGTCGGCTTCGTGTTCCAGCAGTACAACCTGTTCCCGCACCTGAACGTGCTCGACAACCTGCTGATCGCCCCGACGCAGGTGCTCGGCCGCCCGCGGGCCGAGGCCCGCGAGCAGGCCATGGTGCTGCTCGACAAGGTACGCCTGGGGCACAAAGCCGCAGCCTTCCCCGGCGAACTGTCGGGCGGCCAGCAACAGCGCGTGGCGATCGCTCGCGCGCTGGCCATGCGCCCGCAACTGATCCTGTTCGACGAGGTGACCTCGGCGCTGGACCCGGAGATGGTCGGCGAGGTGCTGGCGGTGATCCGCGAGCTGACCGAGGAGGGCATGACTTGTGTGCTGGTTACCCACGAAATGCGCTTTGCCGAGGAGATCAGCGACCAGGTGTATTTCACCGAGCATGGCCGCATTGTCGAGCACGGCAGCGCCGAGCAGGTGTTCCGTGCAGCTGCCCACGAACGTACCCGTGTGTTCCTCCAGCACGCGCTGGGCGAGGGCGGCCAGCGCCCCGGCCGCCCGGCTCCCGATGTATTGAGCAACCTGGGGCGCTACAGCCTCAGCGTGTAATGCCCTTTGAACCAGAAGAGAGACTGACCATGTCCCATGACTCCGTGATCCAGCCGTTCCTCGCGCAAGTGCGCGCCATCCACCAGCGCGGCGTCGACCGCGCCGCGCTGCAGCAGATCGTGGTGCTGCTCGAAGGCCTGGCCGGGCGCCGCGAGCTGTTCAACTTCGAGCGCTTCCCGGCACCCGATGCCGCCACTGGCGAAACCCAGTTCCGCTACCGGCTGAATGACGACGGCGAGTCGCCGACGCTCTACGTCAACTCATTGTTGCCAGGCAAGGCGACCCTGCCGCACAACCATGAAACCTGGGCGATCATCGTTGCCGTCGAAGGCCAGGAGCTCAACCGCGTCTATCGCCGCGAGGACGACCGCAGCAACCCGGCCCGCGCCAGCCTGGCGCTGGAGCGCGAGGTGGTGGTGCAACCGGGCACTTCGGTGGCGTTTCTCGGCGAAGACCTGCACGGCATTCGCGTGGACGGCGACAGCCCGACGTTGCATTTCCACCTGTATGGTCGCCCGCTGGAGTCGCTGGAAAACCGCTACGGAGTCAAGGAAGACGGCAGCGTGGTGAACTACAACAAGTCGCAGATGGCACCCTCGATCGCGGCCTACGGCCTCTGACCCTCACTGCCTGTGCTGGCCCTTTCGCAGGCAAGCCAGTGCAGGCAACGCATTTTGACATTCCAGACAACGACCACGGACTGCGTTCCATGACTCCCAGCATCACCCCCGCAGCACTGCACGCCTGTCTGTTCGACGGCCAGGAAATTGCCTTGTTCGACCTGCGCGAGCACGGTCAATACGGCGAGGCTCACTTGTTCTACGCTGTCAACCTGCCTTACAGCCGCCTGGAAATCGAAGCACCGCGCCTGGCACCGAACCCGGCTGTACGGGTAGTGGTATACGACGAAACCGGCGGCGAGCTGGCTCAACGCGGCGCCCGGCGCTTGCAGGCGCTGGGTTACAGCGCCGTGCACTGGTTGCAGGGCGGCAGCCGGGGCTGGCAGGCTGAAGGCTTCGAGCTGTTCGCCGGGGTACACCTGCCATCCAAGGCGTTTGGCGAACTGGTCGAGCACGCTTGCCACACGCCGAGCATCACCGCGCTGGAACTGGCCGAGTGGCAGCGTCAGGGTAGGCCGCTGGTGCTGCTTGACGGTCGACCGCTGGATGAGTTTGCCAAGATGAACATCCCCGGCGCCACCTGCTGCCCTAATGGCGAACTGGGCTACCGCCTGGAAGATCTGCTCAGCGATACCCACACCCCAGTGGTGATCAACTGCGCCGGGCGAACCCGTAGCATCATCGGTGCCCAGACCTTGATCAACCTGGGCATCGACAATCCGGTCTATGCGCTGGAAAACGGCACTCAGGGCTGGTACCTGGTCGACTTGCCGCTCGAGCATGGCGGCCAGCGCGGCTACCCGGCGCACAGCGGCAAAGCCTTGCAACGCCAACAGGCAAGGGCCTCGGCGCTGGCGCGCAAGGCTGGGGTGCAGTGGGTATCTGCCGCAGAGGTACAGGCCTGGCACCAGTGCGCACAACGCTCGCTGTTTCTGTGCGATGTGCGTACACCCGAAGAGTTCGCGACAGGCAGTTTGCCTGGCGCCCAGCATTGCCCGGGCGGCCAGTTGGTCCAGGGCACCGACTTGTACATCGGTGTTCGCAAGGCCCGGGTGGTGCTGTTCGATGACGATGGCGTGCGCGCGCCGGTGACTGCCAGCTGGCTGCGGCAGATGGGGCATGAAGTGTATGTGCTCGAAGGCGGCCTGGGCAGTGGCCTGACCCTGCCTGTGCGGCCAGCGCTGGCGCAAACGCTGGACGAGGCCGCCGTTTCCGAGCTGGAAGGTGCCTTATTGCTCGACTTGCGGACCAGCAGCGCCTACCGCAAGCGCCACTTGCGTGGGGCGCAGTGGACGATACGCCCGCGCCTGGCCGAGCAAGTGAAAGGCGAAACTCGGCGCCTGGTGTTGATAGCCGACGATGCCCAGATCGCCGAGCTTGCCGCCAGCGAACTGTCAGAAGTACAGCGCCAGGCAGCGAGGCTGTTCCCCCCGGCACTGCTGGATGAGTGGCCGCAGGTCGAGGCCGACGCTTCACTGGCCGATGCCGACTGCATCGACTTTCTGTTTTTTGTCCACGACCGCCACACTGGTAACAAGGCGGCCGCGCGTCAGTACCTGGCGTGGGAGACCGGCTTGATTGGCCAGATGAACACTGATGAAACAGCAAGCTTCACCCCGCTGCCCCCGTCCGACCCTGTCGCCACCCGGCTGGTGCACGCCGCTCGCGGGGAGCCGGGGCAGGGTGCCCAGGCCGTCAATCCGCCTGTCACACGCATGAGCACCGTACTGTTCGACAGCGTCGCCGACCTGCGCTTGGCCCGAGGCAAGCGTGACCAGGAGCGCGTGCTGAGCTACGGTGCCCGTGGCAACCCCACCGCCTTTGCGCTTGAGGATCTGGTTAGCGAGCTGGAGGGTGGCTATCGGACCAAGCTGTTTGCAACCGGTTTGCAGGCCATTACGCAAACCTTCCTCGCCTACCTGCGCCCAGGTGATCACCTGCTGGTCAGTGATGGTGTCTACGGCCCGGTACGGCGCCTGGCCAAGGAGTTGCTGCAGCCATTCGGCATCCAGGTGGAGTACTTTGCCGCCGACGGCCAGGGGCTTGAGGCTGCCTTGCGCGCCAATACCCGCATGGTCTACAGCGAAAGCCCAAGTTCCTTGCTGTACGAACTCAACGACCTGCCTGCCATGGCGGCGCTGTGTCGGCCGCGAGGCATCCTGCTGGCAGTGGACAACACCTGGGGCTCAGGTTATCTGTACCAGCCGTTGGCCTTGGGGGCGGATATTTCGGTGATGGCCCTGACCAAGTACCTGGGCGGGCACAGCGACGTGATGATGGGCAGTGTGTGCACCACTCGGGAGGCCTTTGCGGCGCTTTCACGCAGCAGCGATACCTGTGGTTGCACCGTCAGCCCGGATGACGCTTGGCTGGTGTTGCGGGGTGCCCGCAGCCTGGCCAGCCGCATGGCGGTGCATGAGCGCCAGGCGCTGGAGATCGCCACTTGGCTGCAACAGCACGAGGCAGTGGCACGGGTGTACCACCCGGCGTTGCCGCAGCACCCAGGGCATGCCCTATGGCGGCGAGACTTCAAGGGCAGCAATGGCCTGCTCAGTTTCGAATTGGCAGATACCGCTGCGGGTCAGGCAGAGGCCTTTGCCGATGCCTTGCGTCTGTTCGGTATCGGCGCTTCGTGGGGAGGGTACGAAAGTCTGGTGATGCTGGCTGAGCTGGGAGACAGGCATTTCGCAAAAGCTGATCGAGCAGTGGTTGTGCGGTTGCATGTGGGGCTGGAGAGTACCGTATCGCTTCAGCGGGACCTGGAGCAGGCTTTGCAAAAGACCCTCCTGCTGCGTTGATGCGATGACGTTCACACCCGTGAGCGTGTAGCGAGATTGCTCAGAGGTAATGCCCCGACTGGGTCGGGGCCTATCACGCCTTATGGATCAAGAATGCCCGACCAATTGATCCAGCAGGCGTTGTTTGTACTCATGCAGCAAGGCGTTGTGACGCTCACGAGGGTGAGGCAGTTCGATGCGTAAGTCTTCACGCACCCGGCCAGGATGGGCATCCAGCACAATCACCCGGTCGCCCAGGTACAACGCTTCCTCGATATCGTGAGTCACCATGATCACCGTGCAACGCTCCTGAACCCAGATACGCTGCAACTCCTGCTGCAAGCGTACCCGCGTCAGGGCATCCAGTGCCCCCAGCGGCTCGTCCAGCAACAGTACCTTGGGCTTGTTGACCAGCGCCCGGGCGATCGCCGCACGCTGGGCCATGCCGCCGGACAGCTGGTGTGGATAGGCCTGCTCGTAGCCGCTCAGACCCACCAGTTCGATGTGCTCGGCCACCAGACGGTGCTTTTCGGCGGCAGCCAGAGCATGGTTTTTCAACGCCAGCGCAATGTTCTGCTGCAGGGTCATCCACGGGAACAGACGATGGTCCTGAAACACGATGCCGCGCTCCAGACCCGGCCCGCGCACAGGTTGGTGGTCCAGCAAGATCTGCCCCTGGTAGTCCTGGTCGAGGCCGACAATCAACCGTAGCAGCGTCGACTTCCCGCAACCGCTGGCACCGAGAATGCTGACGAATTCGCCAGCGCGGATGTCCAGGTCGATGCCCTCGAGCACCGGCACTGGTTTGCCCTTGAGTGGGTAGGCCTTGCTCAGGCCGCGAATGGTCACGGCGCCAGTGCTGGCGCTGGTAGGTAGAGCATGGGCGATGGCGTTCATGGTCGGGCCTTTCAACGGGTAGGGCGCCAGCGCAGCAGGCGGCGGGTAAGCAGGGAGCACAACCAGGACATCAGGTAGCCACACAGGCCGATGCACAGCACACAGACCACGATGATCTCCATACGTGCGGCGGCCTCGGCGTTCATCATCAGGCTGCCAAGGCCGGCCCCGGCGGACAGGAACAGCTCGCTGCCCACCGAGGTGACCCAGGCGAAAGCCAGGGCCTGCAGCACCCCGGCGGCAATGCCAGGCAGGGCGGCGGGCAGCAGGATCAGCCACAGTTGCTGCCAACGGCTGAGCATGAGCACTTGCGCGGCCTCACGGTGCTGGCCTGCGACCTGGCGCAGGCTCTCGAAGGTGTTCAGCACCATCGGATACAACGCCGCCAGGCTGACGATCAGCAGCTTGGCGCTTTCGCCGTTACCCAGCCACAAGGCTATCAGCGGGATCCAGCCCAGCATCGGCACTTGGCGCAGGGCATGGAACAGTGGCGCGATCAGGCGGTTGGCCGGTGCGAACAGGGCCATCAGCGCCCCCAGGCCAATGCCGCCGACAATGCCGATGGCCAGGCCGCTGCAGGTGCGCAACAGGCTCGCCCACAGGTTGACCAGCAGTTCCCCGCTGGTCATCAGCTCGGCCAGTGCCGTGCCCACCTGCGCCAGCGGCACGAAGGCATAGGCGCCGGCCGCGCTCTGGCGCGAAGCGTATTCCCAGGCGCCGAGCAGCAACAGCGGCAGCACCAGGCCACGCAAGTTCTGCAGTTTCATCACAGCCTCCTTAGCGGCTTTGCCAGGCCGACAGGCGCCGTTCCACGTGGCGCAGGGTGAAATCCAGGGTAAAGCCGATCAGCCCGGTGAGCACCACGCCGACCATCACCACGTCGATGCGCAGCATCTGCCGGCCCATCTCGATCATCTGCCCCAGGCCGCTGTCGGCTGCCAGCAGCTCGCAGGCCACCAGCACCACCCAGGCGCGGGTCAGGGCCACGCGTATACCGGTGACGATCGCCGGCACTGCAGCGGGCAGAGCAATGCGGCCGACCAGCGTAGGCCAGCGCAGGCGGTACACCGCCGCCACTTCGAAATGGCTCCGCGGGATGGCGCGTATGCCTTCGCAGGTAGCCAGCGCCACCGGGAAGAATGCGGTTTTGGCGACGATCACTACCTTGAAGGTTTCGTCCACGCCGAACAGCAGCACGAACATCGGGATCAGGGCGATGCTCGGCACCTGGCGCAGGGTATGGAACAGGGGGGCGCAGTAGGCGTCCACGGTCTTCGACAGGGCCAGCGCCGCGCCAAAGCCTAGGCCGGCCAGTGCGCCGCCGGTAAAGCCCAGGGCCAGCCGCGAAAGACTGCCGGTAAGGTGCTCCTGCAATTCGCCGGTGGCGAGCAAGTCAGTCAAGCTGCGCCACACCTCCTGCGGTGGGATCAGCAGGTTGGTCGGGAACAGCCCGGCATTGGCTACCACGGCCCAGAAGATGAGCAGTGCCAGGGGGGAGATGAACCAGGAAAGAGGGGATAGCACGCGCATGGCTGGCCTTGGGAAAGCAGTGGGTTCAGAGGTATTGCAAGAGCTGCGCCAAGCGGCGCAGGCCCGGCATGGCAGGGCGGGAAGGGTAGAGGTGGTGCTGGGGCAGCAGCGGGGTGTTGCTGGAGCAGCAGTCAGTCAGCAAAATCGGAGTTGGCTTTTTTCGCGGGCAAGCCCACGAATAAGCCAACGCGGTTTCAGATCATCAGATCAGAAGTCGTAACTCACACTGGTGTAGTAGAAAGCCCCCTGCGCGCCCTCGGGGCTGGTAATGGAATACTTCGGCACGCCATACAGCTGCGCCCCCTCAAGCTTGTCCGGATGGCTGTCGAACAGGTTGATCGCTCCCGCCGACACGGTCAGGCCCAGGTCGAAGCGGTACGACACATCCAGGTCGGTCACCCACTGCGGGCTGAAGGTCTGGTCCAGCGCTGGGTTGGCAGCGTTTCTGTTTTTCCACTCGCCATAGCGGCGCTGGGCCACGGTGACGCTCCAGCCGTCATACAGCCAGTTGGCGCTGAGGGTCAGCTTGTCCTTGGGTGTACCGTCTTCGATCAGCCCTTGGGTGTTGCGGCCGATGATCTGGTTGCCGGGTATGCTGCCCACGTCGTCCAGCCCGGTGATGCGGGTGTTGTTGCGTGCATAACCGCCGTTGATGTCCAGCCGCCCCCAGGCGGCCAGGTCCAGCTGGTAGTGGCCGGCCAGTTCGAAACCGTCGGTACGGGTATCGGCGATGTTGGTGTAGAACGCTGCGCTCTGGATATTGGCGTACGGGGTGCCGGCGAAAATCGGCCCGACCACCGCAGCCGGCAACTGGTCGGACAGGGTGATACGGTTGTCGATGTCGATGCGGTAGGCGTCGAGGGTGACCGAGGCATTGGGCAGTGGACGCCAGACCAGGCCCACCGAGAAGTTGGTCGACTCCTCAGGCTTCAGTGCCTTGCCCCCCAGCAACGCGGCCTCCGGGCTGTCGGCGCGAAGGGTACGTTGCTGCACCTCGACCCAGTTGCCGCTGCCCGGCGGTTGCTCCACCACTTGCACACTGAACGACGACAGCCCGCTCTGCACCAGCGACGGCGCGCGGTAGCCGGTGCTGGCACTGGCCCGCGCGGCAATCTCGGGCGTGAAGTCGTAGCGCACGGACAGCTTGCCGTTGGTGGTGTCGCCAAAGTCCGAGTAATGTTCGCTGCGTACCGCCACGCCAGCCTGGAATTTCTCGGTGAGCTGGGCTTCGACATCGAAATAGGCGCCAATCACCCGTCTGTCCAGCGACACGGCATCGACTTGGGTGATACCCGAGTAATAACCCGGTATGCGCCTGCCGGTGATGGGGTCGCGGGTGTTGAACAGCGGCCCGTTGGACCAGCCGGCAGCATCGCCTTCGCTGAGGTCGTAGTTTTCCTGGCGCCAGGCCAGCCCGGCAGACACGGTCAACGGCTTGAACAGCCAGTCGTTGGCGAAGTCGCGTGTCCAGTCGAGGGTCAGGTTGGTCTGGTCGGCTTCGCGCCGACCGGTGTAGATGGTCGATGGGCTGGCCGCACCCCAGCTGGGGTTGATGGCGTTACGGTCGGTGGAGTCGACGCGGTTATCGCCGTAGTTCAGGGCCAGGTCGAATTTGCCCAGGGCCTGGTCTTCGAAGCGCAGGCCACCGGTAACGGCAAAGTCTTCCAGGCCATAGCGGGTAACGGGCAGGCGGCCGTCCGGATAGCGTGCCAGGGCCACGCTGCCGTAGTTGCTGCGCAGGGTAGTCGGTGGGTCGAAGAAGTTCTCGGCATCGGTATTCTTGTGCGCGTACGTGGCAAATCCATAAGCGCTCAGGCCTTCGCCCAAGCCCATTTCGGCGTTGGCGGTAAAGTTGTACTGGTCCGAGACATTGCCCGAGCCCCAGCGCCAGTTGCGGTAACGGTTGTTTTGCTCGCGTGTGCTGTTGATGCTGGTCGAGCCTGGGTAGAACAGACGGTTGTCGTCGCGGGTGTCGCTGGCCGGGTCCTGGCTGCCGGCGTCGAAGGCCAGGGTCAGGAAACCGTCGTTGGGCAGGGCAAAGCCTTTCCAGCCGCTGAGCTTGCGTTGCAGGCCATCGCCTTTCTTGTAGCCGCCGAAACGGTAGCCGGCGTTGCCGCCTTCGTCGCGCTCCTTGAGTACGATGTTGATCACCCCGGCGATAGCGTCCGAGCCATACTGGGCTGCGGCACCGTCACGCAGGATTTCTACCCGCTCGATGGCCGACAGCGGGATCAGGCTGAGGTCCACCGCTGCTGCACCGCGGGCGTTTACCAGGCCTTGGCGGGTGACGTTGGCACTGGTGTGGCGGCGCTTGCCGTTGACCAGCACCAGCACCTGATCGGAGGCCAGGCCGCGTAGAGAGGCACCCTGGGCAATGGAGCCGGCAAAGGCTCCTTGAGGCGATTGCGGAAAGCTGAATGAGGGTGACAGGGCGGTGAGCGCAGCGGACAGGTCGCTGGCGCCGGTTTCCTGCAGTTTCTCGCCACTCAGCACATCGACGGGCGCGGCACTTTGCAGGGCGGTGACGTCGCTGCGGTGGGTACCGACCACGACCACGGTGTCGAGGCGATCATTGGGTTCGGCGGCAAAAGCGGGCACGGCGAAGCCGGCGATGGCCAGGGCGATGGCGCTGGCCAAGGGCGTGTGGTGGGACATGGAGTAATCCTTCTAGACAGCGTGATGCTGTGGGCCGCGCCGCGGCCCGATGGTTTTCAATCAGAACCGGCTGGTAACACTGAGCCCGACGGTGCGTGGGTCGCCGTAGGTGATCACGTACTGCCCGGCAGTGCCGTTGGGCCGGCCGTGCACCTGGTAGCGGCGGTCGGTGAGGTTGTTGACGAAGCCGGTCACGCTCAGTTTGTCGTCGTGGCTGAACCAGCTCAGGCGAGCGTTGGCCAGGGTGTAGTGGGCCTGGCTGAGGGGCGCGTCGGCGCTGCTCTGGCGGTCGGCGAGGAAGTACTCCTTGTCGCGGAAACTCACGTCGCCGCCGGCCACCAGCTTGCCGCCCACTTCAAGCGGGATGGTGTAATCGGCACCCAGCGACACCACATTGCGCGGCGAGCGCACGAAGCTGTTGCCGCTGTAGTCGCCGGTCACCGCACCGGTGGTGGGGTTGGTGTTCTTGAAATCGGTATATTCGGTGTCAAGGAATGACACCGCCGCTTGAAGGTGCAGGCGTTCGGTCGGCTGGCCTTCGATCTCCAGCTCCGCCCCCTTGACCTTGCCCTTGGCGCCGTTGGTCAGCGCGGTGGTGAGCACGCCGTTGTTCACCGTCAGCAGGTTCACCTGGATATCGGAGTAGTCGTAGTAGAACACGTTGGCATTGACGGTCAGGCGGCGATCGAACCACTCGGACTTCAGCCCGATTTCGTAGGCATCGAGTTTTTCCGGGTCGACCGTGGTCAACTGCGCCAGGCTGGTCGACAGCCCGGTGTTGAAGCCGCCCGAGCGGAAGCCGTGGGCATAACGGAAGAACACCCGCAGGTTGTCGTTGATGCGGTACTCGGGGGTCAGGTCGTACGTCCAGGCTTCCCAGGTCTTGTCTTCCTGGCGATTGCCGTTTGTGCCAACGCCACCCAGCGGGATCAGCGGGCCGTTGGCCGTGGCGCGGGTCAGCTGCACCAGGTCGAGGTCGATGTCCTTTTTCTCCTGGGTCCAGCGCAGGCCGCCAGTGACGCTGAAGTCATCGGTGAAGTCGTAGGTCAGGTTGCCGAATAACGCGTAGCTGTCGGTGCGGTGGTCATAGTCCAGGTCGCGCAACGCCGTGGTGCCGACCTGGTTGGAGCCGGTGCCGTTGGGAGTTGGCCCGGGAGTCACGATGCGCTGCGCCGAACTGTCGAGGTCTTCGTGGAAGTAATGCGCCCCCAGCAGCCAGTGCAGCGGGCGGTCTTCCGGCGAGGCCAGGCGCAGCTCCTGTGACCACTGGCGGTAGCTGTTGTCGGTGATGGCCGCGCCATTGACCTCGTAGGGGGTGTAGTCGGCGTCGGTGGTGGAGCGGTTGCGGATGTAGTCATAGGCGCTGATCGAGGTCAGTGTGTAGTCGCCCAGGTACCCATTGAGGGTCAGCGCGGCTCCGTCGTGGTACAGGCGGTAGTCTTCGTTGACGTTCAGCGAAATGTCGCGGCCATTCGGCCGCTGGTAGCCGACGTTGTAGTAGCGCCCCACCGGCAGCGAGCCGTTGCTGCCATCACCCTTGAACTGGCGGCTGTGCAGCTTGAGCAGGGCGTCCAGGTTGGGGTTGAGCTGGGCCAGGAACTGCAGGCGGATGGCCTTCTTGTTCACGTCGCCGTAGGTGTGGCCGTCGAAGTCGTTGTTCTGGAAACCGTCACGCTCTTCGGAATACAGCGCCACCCGCCCAGCCAGTTTTTCGTCCACCAGCGCGCCACCGACGGCACCGGTGACGATGCGCTCGTTCTTGCTGCCGAAGCCGACGGTGCCGTAGCCGTCGGTGTCGAAGGTGGGCTTCCTGGAGATCACGTTTACCGCGCCGGCTGTGGTGTTCTTGCCATACAGGGTGCCTTGCGGCCCGCGCAGGATCTCGATGCGCTCCAGGTCGAAAAGCGGCCCGCCACCGGCGATGGGGGCGTTGAGGTAAACGTCGTCGGCGTAAATGCCCACCGGGTACACCGTGGCCGCGCCGGTATCGCCGGTGCCCAGGCCGCGAATGTACCAGCGCGGGCGGCCGTCGCCGTCGGGGTTCTTGGCCGAGGCGTTGGGCACGAAGGTGGTGATGTCGCCCATCGAGCGCACACCATCGGCGGTAATGCTGGTGCCCTTGATGGCCGATACGGCTACCGGTACTTCCTGCAAGGTTTGTTCGCGGTGTTGGGCGGTGACGGTGACGGTTTCCAGGGCCGGTTCGTTTTTAGTGTCTTCGTTGGCGGCGATGGCCTGGCTGCCGCTGCCGGCGAGCATCAGCGCGAGGCTGACCTGCCGGGCGAGTGGATTGAGCTGGTGCATGGTGAATCTCCCCGTACGTAAAGCGTTGTTGGGGAGGGTTAGAGCAGGGACTGTGCCATGTTTGTAAGATGCTGATATATAACGATTTAATAAGATTTTTGGGGGCGTATTGCAGATTGGGCAGCAGTGGGGTGCTGGGAGGGTGCTGCTGGGGCAGCAGTGGGATGGCTGAAAACTGCTGGGGCCGCTTTGCGGCCCCGAAATCTCAAATCGCCAGACGCGAAGTCGAGCCGATCACGCTCTCCAGCACGCGAAAATCAATCCACTCACGCACATCGAAACGCCGCGGTATGAAGCCCCAGCGGAACAGGAACTCGGTAAAGTCCTGCAACGCCTCGATCGAGCGGCTGTCCAGGGTGGTGCGCAAGCGCCGATGCGCATCGTCACCATAGGCCGCTGCCACCCAGTACTCGCTGGTATTCAGTTCACGCGCCAGGAAACGCCGGGTCTCTTCGGGGTTGGCCCAGGCCCATTGCTCGGTGCGCAACACGGTATCGACCAGCGTGCGGCTGGCTTCGAAGTGCTGCTCCAGCAGGTGGCGGTCCACCGTGAAGGTGCGTGGCGTGCCGTTGTTGCTGCGGATCAGTGGGTCGGGGTGGCTGCCGATGTCGACCACTACGCGCAGGCCGAATTCATGGGCCAGGTGCACGGCGTGAGCGCCCTTGAGGAAGATGGCGTCGATGTCGCCGCGCAGCAGGCCGATCAACTCGTTGTTGCGGCGGCTGAAGCGGCTGGTGTCCAGGCTGACTTCGGCGCCATACAGGTGCTGCTTGGCATCGTCGCTGTAGGTGCCGCCATAGGGGTAGTCGACCAGCTCAACATCGGCTATCGCCAGGCCTTCGAGCTTCAGGGCATTTTCCAGCCCGCGCAGGGCCTGGGCACGGGTGAAGTCGATCTGCACGTTGGCCCACTTGGGCAGGCCGAAGCGGCGGTTCTTCAGGTCGCGAATGCTGCGCACGCCGCTTTCTTCGGTGGTGAGGATCAACTGCACCTCATCGCTCCAAGACAGCCCCAGCACACGGGTTTCGACGCCGCTGGCATAGGCCCAGATCGCCGGGATGTTGCCACCGTGGCGCACCGAGTTCTGCAGGTGATGATCGTAGTGGGCCTCGCGCACTTCGCGTTCGCTGGACTCGCGCAGGGATTGGATATTGGTGCCGTACGGCGCAAAGGCCTCGGCCAGGCGCCCTGACTGCACGGCAATGCCGAGGCCGGTGGGCACCGGGCTGTGGGTGTACCAGAGGGTTTCCAGGGGCTTGGTCATGGGGCTGTGGTCTTCCTATCCATGGGAGTGGGGGCCAGCAACTGCTCCAGGGGTTGACGGGCTATCCAGTCGCGCACCTCGAAGCGGGCCGGGATGAAGCGCCAGCGCTTGAGGAACTCGACAAAGTCCTGCAACGCGTCGATGGCCTGTTCTTCCAGGCGGGTGCTCAGGCGCAGGTGGGCGTCACTGCCGTACGCCACTTGTACCCAATACTCGCTGCTGTTGGTTTCCCGGGCCAGGTAGCGACGGGTTTCATCGGCATGTTGGTGGGCCCAGCGTTCGGCGCGCAGCACCGAGCCGAGCAGGGTGCGCACCACCTGCGGGTGCTGGGCCAGCAAGTGGCTGTCCACGGCCAGGGTGCGTGGCGTGCCATTGTTGCTGCGGATCAGTGGGTCGGGATGGCTGCCGGTGTCGATCACCGTGTGCAGGGCAAAGGCGTGGGCCAGTTGCACGGCGCTGGCACCCTTGAGGAAGATGGCGTCCACTTCGCCGCGCAGCAGGCCGGCCAGCTCCAGGTTGCGGCCCTCACTTTGGGTGCTTGACACCGGCGTGCCGGCCACGTTGCGCACCGGGCGGTCACTGAAGGTGCCGTCGTAGCGATAGTTGACCAGTTCCACGTCCCCCACTTGCAACCCTGCAAGTTTAAGGGCGTTTTCCAGCGCGCGCAGGGCCTGTGCGCGGGTGAAGTCGATCTGTGCCGCGGCCCAGTCGGGCAAGCCGAAGCGGCGGCCCTTGAGGTCTTGCACGGTGTGGATGCCGCTGTCTGGGCGGGTCAGTATCAACTGTGCCTCATCCGCCCACGACAGGCCGATCACCCGGGTGTCGCGGCCTTGGGCGCGGGCCCAGATGGCCGGGATGCTGCCGCCGTGGCGTACCGAATTGAGCAGGCTGTGGTCGAAGTGCGATTCGCGCACGGCCTGCTGGTCAGCCTCGCGCAGGGACTGCACCCGGGTGCCGAGGCCGGCCAGGTCTTCCTGCAGCCAGCCTTGCTGCACGGCAATGCCCAGGCCGGTAGGCACCGGACAACGGGTGTACCACAAGGTATCGAGGGGTTGGCTCATGTTCAGCTCCGGTTGGCTTCAGGCACTGGCCTGCAACGGTGTGGTGGTGGCGGCCTGTTGCACCAGCGGTACTACTTCCTGGCCGATGCGCAGGGCTTCTTCCAGGTGCGGGTTGGCGGCCAGGATGAAGGTGCTGAAACCGGCATCGCGGTATTCAGCCAGGCGTTCGGCAATGTTCTGATGGCTGCCCACCAAACCCACGGTGGGGCCGGGCTTGGCCTTGGCGAAACCGGCCCACAGGTTGCGCGCCAGGACCAGTTCGTCGAAGCCTTGCAGGTGCTGGTGGTACGCCGCCTGGCGCGCGCCGCCGACCGAGTCGGAACCGCTGATGAAGTTTTTCGCCGTGCTGCTGGCCTTGCCTTCCAGGCGCTCGAACTGCTGGCGCAGCTCGCGCCAGGCTTGCTCCTCGGTCTCGCGGGCGAACAGGTCGACACGCAGGCCGAAACGCACCGTTCGGCCCTGTTTGTCGGCCAGTTCGCGCACGCGCTCGATATGCGGCTTGAGCTTGTCGATCGGCTCGGCCCAGTTCAGGTACACGTCGGCATGGCGCGCGGCTACGTCCAGTGCCGCATCGGAAAAGCCGGAGAAGTACACCCCAGGCTTGCGTTCGTGTTGCAGGCCCGGCGGCAGGCTGCCGCTTTCCAGGCGATAGATATCGCCTTCGTAGGAAAACTTGTCCTGCGTCCAGAGGCCCTCGATCACGTCGAGGAATTCGCCGGTGCGCTTGTAGCGCAGGTCATGCTCCAGGAAATCGCCATTGGCCCGCTGGCTGGCCGGGTTGCCGCCAGTGATGATGTTCCAGTCCAGCCGGCCACCGCTGAGGTTCTGCAGGATGGCCGCCTGCTGGGCGGCGTAGGCGGGCAGGGTCCAGGTGGCCTGGAAGGCGATCAGGAAGCGGATGCGCCGGGTTTCGCGGGCCAGCGCGGCGGCGGCGATCCACGGCTCCGGGCCGGTGGGTAGCAGCGCACCCTCGAAGCCGGCCAGTTCGGCGGCCTTGGCCACCTGGGCGATGTAGTCGATGTAGCTGAAACCATCGGCCTGGCCGTCGGGCAGGCGGCCGGGGGCGATGTTGCCGGGGCGGTGCACGGGGTTGCCGCGGTTGTGGCGGTCGGTGGACAGCTGCGGGCCGTCGGTGCCCAAGGGCAGGCGCCAGAAGAATTCGGTGGTCATGGTGGGCTCCTGAAGGAGAAGGGTGTACAAGTGGGGAGGGTGGTGCAACGGCTGTGCCATGGTGGCGCAGGGCCTGCGGGGCGTGGATTTGCCGGGCCAGTAGCGGTTGGATTGCTGCTGTGGCAGCAGTGGGGCAGCAGTGGATGCTGAAACAGCAGCAAGCGAGGCGTACCCCTGATCCGGCCCTTTCGCGGGTGAACCCCTGCCACAGGTCCCGCGCCTTACCTGTAGGAGCGGGTTCACCCGCGAAGAGGCTGGCACGTCAGACGTCAATAGGCGGGGTTGCAACCTCCCCGGCACTGCGCTGGTAAGCGTCATACAGCGCCGAATAGGCCCCGCCCCGGCCAATCAGCTCGGCATGCGCTCCTAATTCCACCACCTGTCCATGTTTCACCACCGCAATCCTGTCTGCATCGCGAATGGTCGCCAGGCGATGGGCAATGATGATCGCCGTGCGCCCCTGGCACAGCCGGCGCAGAGCGCGCTGGATACGTCGCTCGGTGTGCACGTCCACCGCCGAGGTGGCCTCGTCCAGCACCAGCACCGCCGGGTCGGCCAGGTAGGCGCGCACCAGGCACACCAGTTGGCGCTGGCCATGGCTCAGGTGTGCGCCCAATGGACCGACTTCGCTGTGGTACTGCAGTGGCAGGCGTTCCAGTACCTCGTCGGCACCAAGCTCTCGGGCAGCGGCGACTAGCTGTGCATCACTGGCAGCAGGCGCAGCAAGGCGCAGGTTGTCGAGGATGCTGCCACTGAACAGCACGTTGTCCTGCAGCACCACGCCCACGTTGCGCCGCAGGTCGTGCTGGGCCAGCGCGCGCAGGTCGATGCCGTCCAGCTTCACGGCGCCCCGTTGGACCTCATAGAACCGCGTCAGCAGCTGCACCAGCGTGCTTTTGCCATGCCCCGAAGGGCCGACAATCGCCAACACATCGCCAGCGCGGATGTGCAGGTCGAGGCCATCGATTACTGGCCGCGGGCTGTTTGCGCTATAGGCGAAGCCGACGGCCTCGAAGTCGACCTGGCCACGCGCCCTGGCTAGCGCATGCGGCTCGGGAGGGTCGAGCACCTGCGGGCGGGTGTCGAGCAGCAGGAAGATGCGCTGCGCCGAGGCACTGCCGGTGGCGTAGCGTTCGAACAAGTCGGACAGCTCCTGCAGTGGGCCAAGGAACAGAAACACATAGAACAGGCTTTCGGCCACCTGGCCTACGCTGACCTTGCCTTCCGCCAGGCCATGGGCCCCCACCAGCAACAGCACGGCCATGCCGGTGGTACTCAACAAGGCGGTGAACGGGGCAAACCAGCCGGCACGCAGGCTTCCGCGGATCAGCGCCTGGTTGAAGTCCTCCAGCAGGCGCCGGTAGCGCGCCTGGTTGCGCTGCTGCTGCCCGCACTGCTGGATCAGCCGCACGCCGCTGACGCTTTCCACCAGGTGGGCGGTGAAGCGGCTGCGTTGCTCGGCCACCTTTGCCCAGTTGCGCTGCGATACCCGCTTGAAGCGCCAGGTAGCCACGGCCAGCAGCGGTACGGTGGCCGCCAGGCTGTAGAAGAAGCTGGGCTCGATGCGCCACAGCATTACAGCCGCCAGACCGCAGCGCAGCATGGCGCCGAGTAGTTCCGGCGGGCCTTGTACCAACAGCGGCTCCAGCGCATCGACGTCGCGGTCGGCGCGCGAGATGATGCGCCCGGCCCGGGTCTGGTCGAAGTAGCTCACCGACAGCGCCTGCACATGTGCGAACACCTTTACCCGCAAGTCATTCAGCACCCGGATCGCCGCGCGCCCGCCAATGAACTGCGATACCCCGGCCAGCAGGAAGCGCCCCAGCCAGCTCGCTGCCAGCCCCAGGCCCAGCCAAAGCACCAGGCGCTCGTCGAGCAGCCAGTGATCGGCACTGGCAACCAGGCCCTTGTCCAGCAACTCGCGGACAAACCATGGCCGCAGGAACACGGTAAATACCAGCAGCAGCTCGATGCCGATAACTGCCATGATCTGCCTGCGGATCGGCCGCAACAGTGGCAGCAGGCGCTGCAACATGCCGCGGTCCAGTGCCTGGCGGGCCAGGCGTTGCTCGATGTCGATATCGCTGGAAGGGGGGTGTTGCACATCAGTCATGGTCGATCCCCAGCAGGTCGCGGTAATGGGGGTTGTTGGCGCTCAGTTGGGCATGGCTACCGCTGGCACTGATGCGGCCGTTTTCCAGCAGCAGCACGCGGTCGGCCAGCAGCAGTGTGGACAACCGGCTGGTGATCAGCAGCAAGGTCGGGCCATGGCCACCCGTGCTGTGCAGACGACGGATGTTGTGCAGCACCTGGCGCTCGCCAAGTGCATCGAGGGCGCTGGTGGCGTCGTCCAGGCAGAGGATGTCGGGCGCGCCCAACAGCGCCCGGGCCAGGCACAGGCGCTGACGCTGGCCGCCAGACAGGGTCACGCCGCGGTCGCCCAGTGGCGTATCCAGGCCGTGGGCCAGGCGTTCCAGCACATCCTCGGCGGCGGCCAGGCGCAGCACTTCACGCAATTGGGCGTCACTGGCCTGCGGTGCGGCCAGGCGCAGGTTGGCCGCCAGGCTGTCGGAGAACAGGAAGCTCTCTTGCGGCAGAACCTGTACCCGTCGGCGCAAGTCAGCCAGGTCCAGGTCACGTACATCGTGCCAGCCATTGGCATCGCTACCGACCTGCACGCAGCCCCGCTGCACATCGGCCAGGCGCGGCAACAGGCTGGCCAGCAGGCTTTTGCCGGTGCCGGTGGCGCCAACCAGTGCCACCACTTCGCCAGGCTGCAGGGTCAGTGAGCAATCCTGCAGGATATGCCGGCCGGCTTCAGTTGCGCTGACCTGTACCTGCTTCAATTTCAGCCCAAGTGGCCCGGCGGGCAGGCTGGCCTTGCCAGTGACGATGGCCGGGCGTTCGTCCAGCAGTTGCCAGATGCGCTCGGCGCTGGCGCGGGCATCGGCAAAGGTCTGCATTACCCGGCCAATGCCTTCGATACGGAACACCAATGTGGTGGCTACCAGCAGCGACGTGACCAGTTCACCGATACCCAGCGCGCCGGCGGCCACCCGGTGGGCACCGTAGACCAGGATCCATGCATGCCCCAGCGCGACCACGGCCTGCGGCAACGGAATGCGCGAACTGGCGTAGGCCAGGGCGGCGCGGGCGTGGCCGGTGAACACCTCGACCTGGCTGGCGAAGCGGGCGATGCGCTGGTTTTCAAGGCCAAAGGCCTTGATCACCCGAACCCCGCCGATGCCTTCGGCCAGGTCCTGGCTGACCTGGTCGTAGGCCGCACCCACGGCGCGGTCCAGGCTGACCAGGCGATCGGTTTGCAGCACGAACAGCCACAGCCCGGCACCGGTCAGCAGCAGCGGTACCAGGCCCAGCAGCGGGTCGTACCAGCTCAGCAGGCCAACGGCGGCGATGACCACCAGCGGGGTTTCGATGATCTGCCGCCAGAAGGTGATCAGCGCGTCGCGCACCTTGTCGGCATCGCGCGTGGTGCGGGTGACCAGTTCGCCCATGCCGTGGCGCCAGTGGTAACCCAGGTGCAGGCGCTGCACCTGGACGAGGATGCGTTCACGCAGGCGCGTGAGCAGGGCCTGGCTGAGGACCAGCGAAAGCACGGCGGCAGCGTATTGCAGCAGGCCGCGGCCAAGGGCGATGGCCAGCAGCAGCCACAGCCAGTGCCAGGCCACGCTGGCGTCCAGGCTGCCGTCGGCCAGGCGCTGCACGGCGCGGCCGGTGCTGACATCATCGACGGCGTGGCCGATCAGCCACTGTTGCCAGGCGAGGCCGAGATTACCGGCGATGTACAAGGCCGTGACCAGGGCGAAGCGCCAGGGCATTTCGCGATAAATGGCCAAAGCCCGAAGAAGCGGGTGGTTCATGTAGATGCTCGATCAGAATGCGACACCACCCCTGTGGGAGCGGCCTAGTAACGCGAATGGGGCGCGACGCGCCCCCCGGCTGCGGATTGATTCAACGGCGGGTAGCGCCCTGGTTTTCCTTGGCATTGAGCACCGCCGTGTACTCGCCAGGGTCTGCGCCGTTCAGGTAGTAGTTGCCGACGTTGTGCAGCCGCCAGCGGATCGGGTCGTGGGTGGTGTGCACCCGCGCATTGCGCCAGAAACGGTCGAGGTTCCATTTGCTCAGCGACGCGCTGGCTCCGAGTAACGAGAACAGGTCGCTGGAAATTTTCAGCGACGCCGCATCGGAATGCGCACGCGCGGTGGCCACCGAGAGAATCAGCTCATCCTGCAAAGCCTTGTTCTCCGGGTCGCGCTCGTGTTCGTCGAATACCCGCGCCGCTTCGCGCAGGACCGACTCGGCACCGCGCAGCGCCACAGCGTATTCACCCACCTGGCGAATCACATGCGGCTCGTCACTGGCGCGCTCGACGCCGCTCTCCACCCAGGCGCGAGCGTGCTCGCGCAGGTACTCGACGGCGGCCTGCAAGGCACCGGCGGCGATGCCGGTATCGATGGCGGCGTGGAGGATTTGTGGAAAGGTCAGGCCGGTGCGTTTCATCGGCCCGCTGCGGCGGGTCAGGTAGCGCTCGTCGAGCACGATGTTGTCGAAGTTGACCGTGCCACTCACCGAGTTCTGCTGGCCGAATGCCTGCCAGTCATCGACCAAAGTCAGCCCTGGAGTGTCGCGGTGCAGCAGCACGCCGACGCCGCCGTCGTCGCTGGCGGCGGTCAGGGAAATCCACTCGGCCAGGTAGGAGCCGGTGGAGTAGAACTTGCTGCCGTCGAGCCGCCATTGGCCATCGGCGCCGCGTTCGACGCGGGTCTTGAGGGCGAACTTGTTCTTGCCGCCAACCTCGGCCAGGGCATTGCCGAAGCGCTTGCCCGCCAGCACGTCGGCAATCAGCCGGTCGCGAACGTCATCCGGGTAGCCGGTGAAGATGCCACGCAGCATCACGTTGTGGATCTGTAGCAACTGGCCGACGCCACCGTCGGCGGTGGAGATCAGGCGCACGGTTTCGACCACAGTCTGTACCGAGGCGCCGAGGCCGCCGAACCGGGCGGGTACGGCGATGGCGGTCAGGCCACTGCTGGAAAGCAGCTCGGCCTGGCGGCGCGGCAGTTGGCCATTGTTGCGCGGGTCAGCGGCCAGTTCGGCGATTTGCGCGGCGACCTGGCGGGCGGTTTCGATGGCTTCGGCTTCGCTGGTCAGGCGGCGGGCGGGGGAGGGTTGTATGGCACTCATGTGGGGGTCTCGGTTTGTCTCAAGGGCCAGTGCGCCTGCTTCGCGGGTAAACCCGCTCCTACAGGGGAGCGCAGCGTCTGGGCTGTGCGCGGCCCCCTGTAGGAGCGGGTTACCCGCGGATGGGCACACCGCGGTCGCAAACCCTTGAGCAATATCTCTGCCACAGCGCTTCAGGCCGCATTCTGCGCGGCCTCCACCCTCTTGTGCTGCCCCAGCAGCAGCCAACCCTGCTGATCTGGCAGCACTGCAACCGCAATCCTGCTCCCAGCCCAGCACCCAGCTCCTTGCTGTAACTACCAATCCCGCGTAAATCAGGGCCTCCAGCGGTTGGCACGCACACTGCAATGCTGGTTGCACGACGCCTAAGGAGCCCCCCGATGACCCTCGTAACCTCTACCCTGCAACCCCAGGCCGACGACCCGCACGCCCTGGAACGTATCTGGTTCACGCGCTGCCCGGTGCCCACCGCCTCAGGTCTGGCCTACAAGCTCGGCTGGCTGGAGCAGGAGTTCGCCGCCGACGGCCTGCCGGTTTCGACCTTGCAGGAGGCCCGCCAGCTGGGCCACCACCACTACGATCACCAACTGCCCGGGCTGTTTCGCGAAGGCGGCAATGTACCGGCGCTGGCCGCGCGGGCGGCAGGCTCGCCCAGCCGGCTGATCGGCCTGACCTGGATCGAGGAGTGGCAAACCATCCTGGTCCGCCCGGACTCGGGCATTCGCAGCGCCGCCGACCTGCGTGGCAAGCGCCTGGCCTTGCCGGCCTGGGGCGACAGCCGCCCTGGCAGCATTGCCCGCGCCATGAGCCTGCATGGCTACAAAGGCGCGCTGGCCTCGGCCGGGCTGCACCTGGATGACGTGCAACTGGTGGAAGTGGCCCTGCTCGACCAGGCTAGCGCCGCCACTCCGGAGCTCGGCCTGCAACGGCTGTGGTCGGGGCTGGATTACCTGGCCCGTGGCGAAGTCGATGCCGTGTACGTGAAAGGCGCAGCGGCGGCCGATGCCGCGCGTCGGTTGGGCCTGGTGGTCGGCGTTGACCTCGACCTGCTGGCCGACCCGCGCCACCGCATCAACAACGGCACGCCGCGGCCGATTACCGTGCACCAGAGCCTGCTCGACAGCCACTTCGACCTAGTGGTGCGTTTTCTTGCCCAGACCTTGCGCGCCGCTGACTGGGCGGCCAACAACCGTGAGGCGCTGAATCGCATCCTCGAAGAAGAAACCCGCGCCGGCAGCCAGGGCGTAGCCGAAGCCTATCGCGGCGACTTCCACACCACCCTGGCGCCGGACCTTTCCGAGCAACGCCTGGCCTTCCTCGCCACGCAAAAGGACTTCCTCTACCTGCACGGATTCCTTGAAGCCGACTTCGCCATCGCCGACTGGGTCGACCCACGGCCCCTGCAAGCGGCCCATCAACTGCTGGCCCAGCGCCGCGCCTGACCTGACTGGAGATTGAACATGACCGTACTGATCAACGAACGCCCCGTCACTGCCGAGCTGCAAGCTTTCATCGACCAGGTAGTGGCCGAAGCAGAAGCGGCCTTCAGCGTATTTCGCGAAACCAACACCATTACCGCCAATGGCACCGTCGGGTTCATCGAGCGGGTACCCGGTGAAGAATTGCTGGTGTCGGTGAACTACGGCGGGCCGTGGAACCACCGCAAGCCACTGCAGGCCACTGTCACCGACTTTGCCGGCAACGTCATCGTCGGCAAGGGTAAAGGCGGCCTGGGCCGATACACCAAGCTGTTCCAGACCCACGCCGATGTCACCACTGTGTCACACGTGCACAGCCCGTACCTCGGCGCCTGGGCCCAGACCCATCGCACCCTGCCGTTTCACTACGTGCCGGTGCAGCGCTACCAGCTGGCGCGTGAGCTGCCAGTGTACATCGACCGGCGCCAGGCCGAGGTGGACTTCATCCTCGACAAGATCGCCGAGAACCCCTTCAACTTGGCCATTCTTGAGGCCAACGGTGGCTCCACGGTGTGGGGCAAACAGGGCCTGCGGGCCACGGCGGAGTTCATCCTGTTGCTGGAGGAGGGCGCGCAGATCCAGTTGCTGGCTGATGCCCTCGGCGGGTCGCGGCCTTATGGGCCGGGGGTGCTGACCCAGCAGTGGAAGATGAGCGGGCTGTATGAACGGGCCAGCGAGCTGGGGCTCGTTCCAGGCATCGATCGGCGTAGCTGAGCAGATCGCCGGGGGCTGCAAGGCAGCCCCAAGGCCCATGAACCCCGCACCTCTCTGATGAAATGGACATTTCCCCATGGCTGTAAAAATCCTCTGGTACCTCACCACCCCCGATGGCCCTCACCCCTGGGAGCCTGAAGGGCGCTGGCACACTGACTTCGAGCACCTCAAGCAGCTGGCCATCGCCGCCGACCGGCTGGGCTTCTACGGCTCGCTGCTCGGCTCCAGCCCCAACGAAAGCCTGGCTGTGTCGGCGGCGTTGATCGACGCCACCAAACGCCTGCGCTTTCTGGTCGCCCAGCACCCGGGGGAGCTGTCGCCAGCGGTGCTGGCGAAATGGGCGCTGACCTTCGACCAGTTCTCCAACGGCCGCTTGCTGTTCAACGTGGTCAACGGCAATGACGCCGGCCTGGCCACTTTGGGCGTACATTACCCACACGATGAACGCTACGACTTCAGCCTGGAATACTGGCGTGCCTTCCAAAGCTTCTATGCCGGCGAAACCGCCGGTTACGACGGTCGCTACGTCAAGCTTTCACCCCGTTCGCCAAGCGCTGCCCATCACCCGCTGGGCGGTTGGCACCCACCGAAGCAAAAGCCCGGCATCCCGCTTTGGGGGGCGGGCACTTCGGCACCGGGTGTGGCCCACTCGGTGCAACTGCTCGATGTCTACCTGAGCTTCGCCGACACCCCGCAAAAGCTTGGCGACAAGTTCCGCCGGGTGGCAGCAGAGGCGGCGAAGATCGGCCGTGAACTGACCTACGGTACTCGCCTGCAAGTGATCGTGCGCGAGACCGAGGAAGAAGCCTGGGCCCACGCAGAACGCCTGTTGCAGAGGACCTCGCTGGCCACCGCGCGCGCGGCCATCGAGCGTCAGTTGCCACCTGGGCAAACCTTCGACAGCTACGTCAGCGCCGATCCGCGTATCCAACGCAACCTCGACAGCATCCGCGGCGGGCGCCTGCCCACGGCCCGCGAGCTGGAGATCTACCCCAATGTCTGGTTGGGCCCCAGCCTGTTCGGCTTCAACATCCTCGGCCCGGCCGCCGGCACCTACCTGGTCGGCAGTGCCGAGCAGGTTGCCGAGCGCATCCGCGAGTACGAAGTCCAAGGCACATCGGCATTCATCCTGTCGGGCTTCCCGCTGATAGATGAGGCACACCGGGTGGCCGACCTGCTGTTCCCGCTGCTGGACCTGGACCACGGTTTCGAGGTGCCGCGGCTGGGCGTGGCGAGTAAGCCGCACGTGGCGCAACCAGCCTAAGGAGAGGGCAATGAGCGAGCTGTTTTCGCGCCGGGTGTTTCTCGGCAACAGCCTGGCCGTTGGTGGCAGCCTGCTGCTCGGCGGCGGGCTGCTCAGCGGCTGCGACGGTGGCGCGCCGGCAGCGACCACTGCGGCGCTGCCGGGCGCGCCGGTACGTGGTGGGCGCTTGCGGGTGGGCATTATCGATGGCGACCAGGCCGGCAACCTCGATGCGCACAAGCCGGTGGGTGGCGGCATCATCCGTGGCTGGGCGCTGTACGCCAAGTTCTGGGAATGGAACGCCGATGTCAGCACGCGCCTGGCCCTGGCCGAGTTCGCCGAGCCGAATGCCGATGCCAGCGCCTGGACCATTCGCCTCAAACCTGGGCTGGAGTTCCACCACGGCAAAAGCATCACCGCCGACGACATGCTGTTCTCGATCCTGCGCCTGACCGACCCGCAACTGGCCTCGCCATTTGCCGGGCTGGTCGGCGCCATCGACCGCCAGGCGTTGCGCAAGCTGGACGAACGCACCCTCGAGATACGCTTCAAGCAGGGGCAAAGCTTCTACCCGCTGGATGAAACGCTGATCAGCTTCGGCGGCATCGTGCCCACCGACTACCATCCGGTGACCAACCCGGTGGGCGCCGGGCCGTATCGCCTGAAAAGCTTCATCCCTGGCCAGCGCTCGCTCTACACCCGTTTTGAAAATTACTACAAGCCCAACCGCCCTTATGCGGACGAGCTGGAAATCATCGAATTCAAGGACCAGGTATCGCGGGCTGCTGCTTTACGTGCCGGGCAGATCGACGTAGCCAGTGGTGTGCAGGCCGAGCACAGCGCGCTGCTCAAGGCCGACCCACGGCTTCGCCTGTATGCCTCGCCAACCACCTCGTTCACCGGCTTCAACCTGAACCTGGCCAAAGCGCCGTTCCAGGATGTACGCGTGCGCCAGGCTTTCCGCCTGCTGGCCGACCGGCAGGAACTGGTGGCACGAGGGCTCAATGGCTTTGGCCGGATGGCGAACGACTTGTATTCGCCTCACGACCCAACCTACAACCACGCCATTGTCCAGCGCCCCTACGACCTGGACCAGGCCCGCTCGCTGTTGCGCCAGGCCGGGCAAAGTGACCTGCGCGTCGAGCTGACCACCACGCCGGGGCCAGGCGTCAACGCGGCGTTGGTATTCGCCCAGCAGGCCCTGAAAGCAGGGGTGCAGGTGAAGGTCAATCAGGTTGATGGGTCCGTCTTCAACGGCCCGCAACGCGAGCAATGGCAGCTGTCGCCGGGTTCGACGCCGGCGCGCGGTTTTCTCGCCTCGGCGCTGCACAACGATGCGCCGCAGGCCATCTATAACCGCAGCAACTTCCACGATCCGCGCTTTACCGAACTGTTCCAACAGGCCCTGGCCCAGCCCGACCTGGGCCGGCGCACGGCCTTGGTGCATGAAGCCCAGGCCATCCAGCACGAACGTGGCGGGTTGCTGATCTGGGGCTTCTCCAACGTGCTCGATGCAGCATCGGCCAAGGTTGGCGGGCTTGCTCCGGAACAGACCACCTTCGCCTCCTGGCGCTTCGATGAACTTTGGTTGAACCCCAATGCCTGACGCTCACCACACGCCCCGCACGCCGGCCTGGCTGGCCTGGTTTATCGGCCGCCTCGGTTACGGGCTGCTGACCGCCTGGGTGATCAGCCTGGTGGTGTTCATTGCAACCCAGGCGCTGCCCTCGGACCCGGCGCGGGTGATTCTCGGCCCGGATGCGCCACTGGAAAGCATCCTCACCTTGCAGCGCCAACTGGGCCTCGACCAGCCGATCCTGCTGCAGTACCTGCGTTGGCTCGCCGCCACCCTACGCGGGGACCTGGGCATCTCGCTGGACTCCCAGGTTCCGGTGGCGCAGCTGTTGTTCGGCCGCCTCGGCCACACCCTGGCCTTGCTGGCCGGGGTGTTGGCGCTGGTGGTGCCGCTGGCGTTGCTGCTGGGAGTCGGCCTGGCCCTGCGCCGTGACAGCCGGCTCGACCGCTGGGGGCTTTCGGCGTTGATCCTGCTCAAGGCCACGCCGGGTTTTCTGCTGGCCATCGGCTTGGTATTGCTGTTTTCCATGCCGGGCATGGGCTGGCTGCCGGCGGTAGCGATCCTCGACCCGCAGTTGCCGTTGTGGCAGCAGTGGCCGTCGCTGGTGCTTCCGGTGTTGGCCCTGAGCCTGACGGCCCTGCCGTACCTCACGCGCATGGTGCGGGCTTCAATGATCGAGGCGCTGGAGTCCGAGTATGTGATTGCCGCGCGCCTGCGTGGTATCCCCGAGCATCGCATCGTCTGGCGGCATACCTTGCCCAATGCCCTGACCCCGGCAATCCAGGGCGTGGCACTTACCCTGCGCACGCTGGTGGGGGGCGCACTGCTCGCCGAGGTGATTTTCAGCTACCCAGGTATCGGCACCGCGCTGAACGCGGCGATCCAGATGCGCGACCTGCCGATGATCCAGGGCGTGGTGCTGGTCATTACCTTGGCGGTGGTACTGATCAACTTGCTGGCCGACCTACTGACGGTATTGCTCACCCCCAAGCTGCGCACCGCACGCCGGGTGCGGATGATCCGCCGTATCCGCCGCGGCATTCGCCCATGGTGGCGGCGCGCGCGCAGCACCCCGGCCCAGGAGGCTACCCATGACTGATTCCCGTTGGCTGGCCGACCCACAGGTGCGACGTGGCGCCGTGATTACCCTGCTGGTGGCGTTGCTGGCCGCTTTCGGCCCCTGGCTGGCACCTCATGTGCCCACGGCGATGGTCGGGCCGGTGTACGGCCCCCCGGCGGCCGGGGCACCGTTGGGGCACGATTTTCTGGGCCATGACTTACTGTCGCGGTTGCTCAGCGGCGGTTTGTCGGTGCTGTGGATGTCGGTGGCGGCGGCCAGCCTGGCATTGCTGGTGGGCGGCAGCCTGGGCCTGTTGGCCGGGTTCTCGCGCAGGCGCCTGGACCAGGCGATCAGCTGGGCGGCCGACGTCTCGCTGGCGTTCCCGGACCTGATCCTGGTGCTGCTGATCGTGTCCATGCTCGGCCGAGCACCTTGGCTGATCGTGCTGACCGTGGCCATCGCCTTTACCCCAGGGGTTGTCCGCCTGGCCCGTGGCAGTGCCGTGGCGGTGGCCGGGCAGGAATACGTCGAGGCGGCGCAGATGATGGGTTACCCGCGCTGGCGCATCCTCTTTCATGAAATCCTGCCGAACATCCTCACGCCGCTGCTCGTGCACTTCGGCAACATGCTGACCTGGGCGGTGGGCATGCTGTCCGGCCTGAGTTTTCTGGGTTACGGGGTGGCACCGCCGGCGGCGGACTGGGGCTTGATGATCAATGAGAACCAGGCCGGCCTGCTGGTGCAACCCTCGGCTGTACTGGCCCCTGCATTGCTGATCGGGGTGTTTGCCTATGGCACCAATATCCTGGCCGAAGGCATCGGCCGGGCCAGTGCACGGATTGGGGAGAAGCAGCCATGAGCGCGCTGTTGAATGTAGCCACTGAAGTGTTGCAGGTCAGCGACCTGCGGGTAGAACTGGCCGGGCAGGTCGATGTGCTGGCCGAGGTGTCGTTCAGCCTTGCCGCAGGGGAGATCGTTGGCCTGGTGGGCGAGTCCGGCTCGGGCAAGACCACCTTGGCCACGGCGTTGTTGCGCTATGCGCGGCAGGGCGCGCGCATTGTTGGCGGGCACGTGGTGGTGGCCGGGCAATCGCTGCTCGAACTCGAAGGCGAGGCCTTGCGCCTGGCCCGTGGCGGGCTGGTCGGCTACGTAGCCCAAGACCCGGCCACGGCGCTGAACCCTGCGCTGCGCCTGGGGGCCTTGCTGCGTGAAACCCTGCTGGCGCACCAGCCCGCGTTGCCGCGTGAAGCGGTGCGCCAGCGCATCGGCCAAACCCTGCTGGATGTGGGGCTGCCCGATGAGGACGCCTTCCTGCGGCGGTTCCCGCATCAACTGTCTGGTGGGCAGCAGCAGCGGGTGATGCTGGCGCTGGCGTTCGTCTTGCAGCCCCGACTGATCGTACTGGACGAACCCACCACCGCACTGGACGTGACCACTCAGGCCCATGTGCTGCAGACCCTCAAGCGGCTGTGCCGTGACCAAGGCGTGGCGGCCCTTTACGTCACCCATGACCTGGCGGTCGTACGTGACCTGGTCGACCGCGTGATGGTGATGTACGCCGGGCGGCTGGTGGAAGTGGCCGGGCGCGAGGCGTTATTCCGCGCGCCGTCGCATCCCTACACCCGCGCCTTGCTTGCGGCGATTCCCGACATTGTCCGGCGCAAGCCGTTGCAGGCGATTGCCGGGCACGCACCGGCACCGGGGCAACGCCCGGATGGCTGTGCGTTTGCGCCGCGCTGCAGCAGGCGTCGTGCAGAGTGTTCAGTGATCGAACCGTCGTTGGTGGCGCACGACAGTGGGCATCAGGTGGCCTGCCTGATGCCATACCAAGAGCCGTTGCCATTGGGCGAGGCGGCTTTCGAGGCTGCTGCACCGAGCGAAGCTGTGTTGCTGGAGGTCCAGGGGCTGGATGTCGCCTACGATCGCCAAGTGCTGTTCGATGTTTCCCTGCGGGTGGGGCAAGGGGCGTGCCTGGCGCTGGTGGGGGAGTCGGGTTCGGGCAAGACCAGCTTGGCCAGGGCGATCGCCGGGCTGGGTGAAAACGTTCAGGGGCAGATGAGTTACGCCGGCAAACCTTTGGCGTTTGCCGCGCGCGAACGTGATGCCCGGTTGCGACACCAGATCCAGTATGTGTTCCAGAACCCCTATCGGGCCTTGAACCCAAGGCAGACGATCGGGCAAACGCTCAGCGCGCCATTGGCGCACTTTTTCGGGGTACGTGGAGGGGAAGCCCGCCAGCGGGTCGAGGCCGTGCTGGAGCAGGTGTCGCTGCCGGCGCGCGTGGCCGGTTTGTACCCGCATAGCTTGTCCGGTGGTGAACGCCAGCGGGTGGCGATTGCTCGTGCATTGATCTGCGAGCCGAAGTTGCTGGTATGCGACGAGATCACCTCGGCGCTGGATGTATCGGTGCAGGCATCGATTCTGTCGCTGTTGCAGCGCCTGCAGAGAGAAGGGCTGACCTTGTTGTTCGTTACCCATGACCTTGGGGTAGTGCGCGCAATTGCCGACCGGGTGCTGGTGTTACGCCAGGGCCGGGTGGTGGAGCAGGGGGCCGCCGAGCAAGTGCTAGGGCGCCCGGTTGATGCTTATACCCGGACGCTTGTAGAGCATTCGCCTAGTCTTTCAGCAGGCTGTGTTACAGTGTAGCGCGATGGCCATTGGGGTCGCAAAGCGGCCCCCCAGCACTTGACTGACTGGTATCTACCCCACAAACCGGGCCTGGCGCCGCTGTACTTCCTCGCGCACTGCAGGAATCACCCAGCGCCCGTAATCCACCGTGTCATACAGCGGGTCATAGCCCCGGTTGAGAAAGGTGGTCACCCCAAGGTCGACGTAATCGAGCAACGCCTGGGCCACCGTCTCCGGCGTACCCACCAGCGCGGTAGTATCGCCATAGGCGCCCACCGCAGTCGCCGTCGGCATCCACAACGCCCGATCATGACGGTCGGCACGGGCGGCGGCGGCCAGCAGGCGTTCAGAACCGGTGCCCTTGATGCGTTTCTGCCAGGGGCTGTCGGCCGCAAACTGTGGGTTGGCCTTGATCTGCGCGAGGATCTGTTCAGCACGCTGCCAGGCCTGCTCTTCGGTGGCGCCCAATATCAGCCGCACCGACAGGCTGACCCTTGGTGCTGCCACACCCGCGGCATTCGCGGCAGCCTTGAGCTTGCCGATCTGCTCGGCGACGCCGCTCAGCGGTTCCCCCCACAGGGCATACAGATCCGCATGCTTGACGGCGATCTTGTAGGCGATGTCGGACGAGCCTCCGAAGGAAATCGGGATATACGGCTGCTGCAGCGGCTTCACCGGTGAGAAGGCACCTTTGATGCTGAAGTAGCGGCCCTCGAAGTCGAACGGCTCCTCGGCCGTCCAGGTACGACGGACAATCTCCAGGTACTCGTCGGTACGCCGGTAGCGCTCGGTCTTGTCCAGCAGGGTGTCTCCTTCCTGTGGCTCAGCGGTGATACCGGTGATCGCATGCAGGCGGATGCGCCCGCCGCCGGTGGTGTGGTCGAGGGTGGCAAATGCCCGTGCGGCCAGTGTCGGCGCGGTCAAGGCCGGGCGGTGGGCGATCATGAAACCCAGGCGTTCGGTATGCGCGGCAGCATAGGCGGCTAGCTGCAGGCTGTCGGCGCTGCCCGGGCCGCTGGCGATCAGCACCCGGTCGAACCCGGCATGCTCATGGGCGCGGGCGTGGTGCCGGATGAACGGCAGGTCGAAGTCGGGCGTGCGTACGCCACGGGTCTCGGACCACTGGCGGGGGAAGATCATGCCGACGAATTCAATGGACATGGCTAAGGCCTTTCAGGTTGAGGGTGATCAGAACTGGTAATCGACCTGGGCCAGCAGCGTGCGGCCCGGCATCGGTTGCAGGAAGGTATTGGTGGAGCCGGCCAGGCCGCTGACGAAATTCAGCTCGTCGGTGACGTTGAGCATGCGCACGGTCACGCCCCACTGCGGCTGGCGGTAGTACACGGCAAGGTCGAGGTTGTATTCATCTGGCACTTTCACCGTCTTGCTCAGATTCAGGTACCAGCTGCTGGTCCACCAGCCGGAAAGCTCGACGCCAAACCCTGAGTCGAAGCGGTAGTTGACATACCCGCCGGCGTTGTATTCGGGAATCTGCACCGCATCGAACTTGCCCGACGGGCGCTGGTTGAGGCTGTTGTTGTCGCCGAATACCGTGCCGTTATCGGCAATGAACCCCGCCGAGGCGAACCCGGCCTGGCTGGTGAACTCGTTGTAGGCGCTGATGCGGCTGAGGTTGAGGCCGCCGCGCAGGTGCTGGTCCTGGTAACGCAGGGTAGCCTCCCAGCCTTTGACGATCAGCCGGGCGATGTTGTTGTTGCTGTCCGGCGACTGGTCGCGGGCCTGCTTGTAGGCGGCCAGGGTCAGGAACAGCTGGTCGGGCACTGCTTCCACTTTCAACCCAACCTCATGCAACACGCTCAGGCTCTCGAAGGCCAGCGGGTTGAGCTGGTTGGCCCCCGTGCCGCTGCCCCAGCCCAAGCCGTTGGTGAAGAAGCCGGTATTCACTGCGAGGGAACGGTCGAACGTGTAGTACAGCGTGCTGTTTTCGGTGGGTTTGAAATAGGGGCTGACCTGCACCGAGAACAGCCGATAGTTGTCCGCGTCTTTGCGCGGGTTGCCCCCGGGCAGCACGAAGGGGTTTTCGATATGGGCGTCGATCCAGCTGCGGCTGGCGCCCAGGTTCAGGCCCACGCGGTCGCCCAGGCGCAGGTTGTGTTGGCTGAACAGGGTCTTGGTGGTCCAGGTGCTGTCGGCGGTGTAGGGCGCCACCGATTCGGCGTACAGGCCGTGCCCGGCTGGGTACATGGCGGGCAGGGTGAGCCAGCCGTAGTAGCTGGATAACTGCGCCACGCCCGATTGGCCGATCCAGGCCGCGTTGCCACCGGCGGGGTTGCGGCCGCTCAGGCCGAGCAGGTCGCCGGGGTTCTTCAAGGTCGGGTCGAGGGTCAGGTCATAGGCGTTGATGGTGCTGCCGAAGCTGTTGTTGGCGGCGATCGACTCGTTGCGCTCGCGGCGGTAGATCAGCCCGCTGTTGCTGTCGTCGACCAGGGTCAGGTCGCCCAGTTGCCACTGGCCACGTGCGCGAAATTCGAAGCGGTTGTCGAAAATGTCGTCCTTGCCCTGCACCTGGAACGCGCCGACGGCATCGGTGGTGTCGGTGGAGTGTTGATAGAAGGTGCTGTTGGCCAGGGTGATCGATGGGGTCAGGTCACCTTCGACGCGCAGTTGCGTGGTAAAGCGCCGCGAACGGTTTTCATCCTGCGCGCGCTGGCCGGTCTGGGACGACAACGAGGTCAGGCCGTTTCCCGCCAACGACGGGTCGTAAACCCAGCCACGCAGGCTGCCGGGGCTGGCCTGGGTATTGGGCGATGCGCCCTGGAAGCTGCCGTCGACGACCTGGTACTGGCCCTGGGCATTGCGCTCACGCTGTACCCAGCCCAGCACCTGGACGTCGGCTGCACCGGATGACAGCACCGGTGACCACAAGGTATTGCCGTTCTGGATGATCGGCGTGGCACGCCCGGCGTAGTACTTGCCGTGATCGACCAGGTCCTGGGTGGCGCGGTTCCAGCCGTGGGTGATGTTGTAGTCGTAGTAGTCGTCGTAAGCTGCGTTCCAGTCAACCCGCAGGTTGTCGTTGCGCCAGGCCAGCGCGCCGTAGAACGCGTCGAAGTTGTTCTCGACGTTGTCGTAGAAGTCTTCCTGGCGCTGGCGGGTGATGCTCACCCGGTAGGCCAGGTTGTCCGTCAGCGGGCCGGTGTTGTCGATGCTGAACTTGGTCGCATCGCGTGATTCGCCATCGGGGATCCAGCTGCCGATCTCACCACTGAGCTTGGTGCGAAAACGTTTGAAATCGGGCTTCTTGCTCAAGTAGTTGACGTAGCCGCCGCTGCCACTGACCGAACCGTAGGCCACTGAAGACGGCCCGGCGACGATGTCGGCGCCTTCGTAGGCGTTGAAGTTGGCCGGGTGGCGCACGCCGTAGGCGCGCTGGCCGTCCTGGAACACCTCGGTGTTCTGCCCGCGCATCTGCGGGGCAATGCCGGCGTTCTGGCCACCGCCGCGGGTGATGCCGGGGGCGTACTTGACAAGGTCATCGGAGCTGCGGATCGGGTCGTTGGCCAGTTGTTCGGCATTGATCTGGGTGACCGAGCGCGGGGTATCCAGCACCTTGGCTTCCAGGCCGCCATAGATCGAGGCTGGCGGACGGGTGGGCAGGGCGTCGTCGTCGGACTGCTCGGCCTGCACGGTGACGGTTTGCAGTTGGGTATCTTCGGCATGCGCCATCGGCATGGTGGCGGCGAGTATGGCTAGCGCCAGGGTGCTGGGTTGGAATTTCGGGTGCAGCAAGTTAACGCGGGGCATTGGCTGGGCCTCGTTCGATAGGGGGTTGAGGGCGCAGCCGCGCCTGCGGTTGAAGTTTCTGAGGGTGTACCGCGGCTCTGAATGCCTAAAGCTGAATCAGCTTTTCAGCCACAGGCTCTCGAACCGCCAGGTGCTGAACAGCGATTGTTCGGCCTGCGCGCCACCCACGCGGGTGCTGACGCTGTCGAGCAGGTCGGCAAAGCCCCAGATCAGCATGCCGCCGCGTTCGTATTGGATACGTTGTGCGCGGTGCACCAGCGCCTTGCGTTGCTCCAGGTCCGGTTGGGCCATGGCGGCAAGGAATGCCTCGCTGAATTCCGGGTCGTGGAAGTGGGTCTTGTTGGCCACCGCGAACGGTGCGTCGGTATGGATGGCGCTGGCCAGGAACGGCGCACCGATGCTGCCACCGGTACTCAGCGTCCAGTCGTCGCGCTGCGGGCCCTGGAAAGTGGCCAGGTCGACCTGGCGCACGTTGAGGGTCACGCCGATACGCCGTGCCTGTTCGGCCAGCACCAATGCCGAAGCCAGCCCCGGCCCAGGCGTGGTCACCAGCTCCACCTGCAACTGTGCATGCCCAGCTTCATGCAGCAACTGCGCTGCCCGCTGCGGGTCGTACGGCCGCGGGCCAATGCTGTGGTCGAAGGTAGGGTCGAACGGTGCATACAGGTCGTTAGCCACCCGGCCCTGGCCGTTCAGCGCACGGCGCACCAGTTCCTCGCGATCGGCCAGCAGGCGGAACGCCTCACGCACACGCGGGTCGTTGAACGGCGCCTTGGCAGTATTCATGTCGAACGACAGCCAGTTGCCGCTCACCGATTTCAGCAGTTGCAGCCGTGGGTCGGCCTGCAGCACCTGCAAATGCTCGGTGGACATGACGTTGGCCATGTCGATCTGCCCGGCACGCAACGCCGCCAGGCGGCCGGTCTGGTCCTTGAAGTCGATAATCTCCAGCTCATCGGCATAGGGCTTGCCGGGTTTGTAGTAGTTGTCGAAGCGAGTGAACAGTGAGCGCTGGCCCGGGGTGAAGCTTTTGAGTTTGTACGGCCCGGCACCTACCGGGTTGGTGACAGGGTGGTAGTCAACCGGCACGATGCCGCCGAAGTTGACCCAGGTTTCCGGCAGTGGCAGGTAGCTGCGCCCATCGCGAAAGCCCAGACGCACGGTGCGGTCGTCCAGCTTGACCAGATTGTCACGGTCCACCCAGTGCAGCAGCGCCGCATAGGGCGAGGCCAGTTGCGGGTCAGTGAGTCGGCGGATGGAGAAAATCAGGTCGTCGGCATCGATGGTCTTGCCGTGGTGGAATTCCAGCCCCGGTTTCAGCCGTAAGGTCCAGTCACTGGCATCGGCGTTGGGCTCGGCGAACTCAGCCAGGGCCAGGCGCGGCTGCATCTGCTCGTCCCACTCCCACAGTTTGCTGTACAGGGCAAACCCACGCACGATGCCGCTGCCAACAGGCTTGTGAGCGTCGAGGTTGCCGCTCTGGTTGCCGTCGATGATGCCTAAGCGCAGGCGGCCACCATGGCGCGGCTGATCGGCTGTGCCATGGTTCGGGCTGTCGGCCGGGCCGCAGCCGACCAGTACACCGCCGGCCAAGACGCCGGCGTGGCCCAGGAAGGTGCGCCGGCTCAGTGGGTATCCGTCCCAAGCCATGGCTTCAGGCTCCGTTGCTGGCGTGCAGTAGCACGGCGTTGGCCGACTGGCGGGCCAGGGGGGCACGCTGCTCGCGAAAGTGCGGCAGGATGTGCTCGCCAATCCGGTAGGCTTCTTCCAGGTGTGGGTAGCCGGCCAGGAAAAACAGGTCGACGCCAATGCCGTGGTACTCGCGAATACGTGCCACCACATTGGCGTAGCTGCCGACCAGTGCGCAGCCCGGCGGGACGCCGATGTAGCCGAAACCGGTCCACACGTTGGGGTGGATGAAGAAGTTGTCGAACGTCTGTTGATCGTCCTGGTCGTTGTAACCGTGTTCATAGCTCAGCTTGCGCGCGGTGCGCAGGCCTGCGTGAGCCGCGCGGGCCTTGACCGTGCCCTTGGCCACGCCTTCGTCGAAGAAGCGCTTGGCCTCGGCCAGCGCGGATTCTTCGGTATCACGGGCAATGACGTCGATGGATAGACCAAAGCGGATGTCGGTACGGCTCCACTTCAGCGCCCGGGTGCGGATGTCGGCGATCAGTGCGGCGATCTCGTCCGGGTGTTCGGCGCGCATCAAGTAGAAATCGGCGTGCTTTGCGGCGAACTCGCGCGCTGCTTCCGATGAACCCGCAGTACAGATCAGTGGCAGCTCGGCCTTTTTCAGTGGGCCGCGCAAGCCACCGCCTTCGGCGCGGTAGTAAGTACCTTCGTAGTGGAACTGCTCGTTGTGCCAGTAGCCGCGCACCACATCCATGAATTCGGTGGCACGGGCATACCGTTGGTCATGGTCTTCAAAGTCGCCCACCTGGCGCTGGATGGCATCCGAGCCGCCGTTGATGATGTTCCACACCAAGCGGTTACCGGTGGCGCGCTGGTAGGTCGCGGCCTGTTGCACGGCGACCCATGGGGTGTAGTGATAGGGCTGGAAAGCGGTGACGAACTTCAGTGTGCGGGTTTCCCGGGCCAGCAGCGAGCATACCGTCCAGGGTTCTTCGCCGGTGGGGGCGTTGACCATCAGCGCGCCGCCAAAGCCGTTGATCTCAGCGGCGCGGGCGATTTGCCCCAGGTAGTCGATATAGGTGAAGTGATCACCTATGGCAAATCCCGACACCGCACCGGTGCTGGGCCCTCCTGCATGCCAGTCACCGCGGTTGCGCGGGTCGCCGGGGAGGAACTGGGTTTCGCCATGCAGTGGCAAGCGGGTGAAGAACTCGATGCTCATGGGTTGGCCTCCTTACTGCACGCTTGGGCTGCAATTGGGGGTGACGGGTTGGTCAGTGATGACCTGACGGGCGAAGGGGATCGAGTCCTTCAGCGAGGCATTCACCGTTTCACTGTGCCCCAGGCCTTTGTACAGGTGGCCCTGCACCACCGAGCCGGCCTTGCAGGCGTCCTCCATCAGCGCCACCTGCGTGGCGGCGGCGGGGGTCTTGTCCTCGGCGCCGGTGCCAATGAAGATCGGCTGGGCCAGTTTCAGGGTGGGGTAAGACACCTGCGCCAGCCAGGGTTTGAGCTTGTCGCCTTTGTAGTCTTTCTTGGCGTTGGCTGGAGTCAGGCCTGTGCCGACCACATCGCTGACCAGTGCTGACAGGCAGCTGGTGCGTGCCTGCTCGAACAGCGGCAGGGCTTTGTCGGTGTAGAAGTCGCGTGGGTCGATGCTCGGGTCATACTGCTGCGCAGCCAGCAGGGTATAGAAACCATAGGCCAGGGCCGGGTCGACTTTGTCTTGGTCCTGTTCACCGACATTCTTCGAGCCCACGGTGTAGATCACCCCTGTGCCGATACTGCCCTTGACGCCCAGCTTGGGCGCATAGGTTGCCGCATAGGCCCCGGCGGCAAAGGCCCCGGCGCCGCCTTGCGACTGGCCAATGATCAACACCTTGTCGGCCAGCCCCGGCACGCCAGCGACCACCGCTTTGGCCGCGTCGAGAATGCCGTAGGCGGCCATGCGGTTGTTCAGCAGCGGGTGGCCACCCGGTACCCCAAGGCCCTGGTAGTCGGTCGCGACGATGGCGTAGCCTTCTTCGAGCCAGCGGTTCAGGTATTGTACGTCACGGTAGCTGCGGCCAGCCCAGGATGGCGCGCAGATATCCGCCACACCGACGGTGCCGTGGCCCCAACTGGCAACCGGCCAGCCGCCTGCCGGTGCCTTGCCTTTGGGAATGAAAAGTGCGCCGGAAACCACGATCGGCGTCTTGCCGTCGATACCGTCCAGGGAGGTGTAGAGAATGCGTTGTGCGCTGGCCGCATTGGGCAGGCTGAGTGCCTGCTCCAGCGGTTCGCTGCGCAGCAGCTTGCCGGGGGTGGCGGGGATGGCCTTGCTCCAGGTATAGAAGGCCGACACACGGCCATCGCCCTGTTGCGGGTCGGGTTTGGGGGCGTAGGTCTCGGCGGCCATGACCCCGATAGACAGGGCCAGGGTGCTGAGGCCGAAGATGAGCGAAGCAGACAGTTTCATGGGTAAGGCTCTCAAGGTTGTTGGCTGATCTGGGCGTCGAGCGACGGCCAGTAGTGGGTCAGTTGCAGGTCGATGAGTGCCTGGCGGGTAAAGCCCGTGGCCAGGTCGCGGGTAATGTCGTAGGGCGTGCGGATCAACCGGTTGGCCAGGGCGTACTGGCCCAGTGCGTCGTAGTGGGCCTTGAGCTGGGCGTCGGTCTTCGGCGCCCAGCGCGCCTTCCATTCGACCGGATCGTCCTGGTCGTCACGGCGCAGCACGCTTTCGCTGACACCGGCACGAGACGACAGCGCGTAGTAGCCGTTGCGGTTCTGCTCCTGCGAGATCCACCAGGCTGCGCGCACCCAGGCGGTGGCCACCAGTTGGGTGAGGTCGGCATGTTGCTCGACGAAGCGGTCAGTGCCCCAGAGGTCGGAGACTAGCCGCCAGTCGTTGGCGCCTTGCTTGGTCGACCAGAGGATGCGTGCCACGCCTTTGTCTTCCAGGGCATAGGCTTCGTTGAGCAGTACGGCCGCATCGACCTTGCCGGCGGACACAGCAGCGGCACCTACCTGGGGGTTGAGGTTGGCGATCTTGAAATCGCTGAGTGCCAGGCCCTGGCTCTGCAGGAAGTTGCTGAAGGCGAACTCCCATGGACGGCCGCGATGCAAGGCCAGGCGTTTGCCCTTCAGGTCCTGAATGCTGCGCGCCGGCGAGTCGTTCGGCACCACCAGATAGATGTTGTTGCCGCTACCGCCCGGTACCACCAGCTTGCCGGGCACCTGGCCAGCCCCGGCGATAACCGAGGGCAAGTCGCCGCGTACGGCAAAGTCCAGGCTGTCGTTGCTGAAGCCTTCGTTGATCTGCGGCCCGGCGCCTGCGTGGGGCAGGGCAGTCCATTGCAGTTTCACGCCGCGTGCAGCCAGTTGCTGCTCCAGCCAGCCTTCTTCAATCACCCGCCCGGGGATGCCGCCGAACACCGGCGTACCGGCCTGGGTGAAGGCGACGATGGCGATGCGCACCGCAGCCGGTGGCTCGGCGGCCAGCGCAGCCAGGCTGAAGATCAGGCCGCCCAGCAGGGCGAGGATGTGACGCCAGGGATTATTCATGTGCAGCTCCAGGCAATAGTTACTGCAGGCCAGGAGCGAAATACATGCCAGCATGCCATGAAGTGGCTACAGCCCTTTAGTTTCGCAGTGTTCGGGCAAAAACTAGTGGGTGAGGGAGGTAATGCCTGCTGATCGGCGGGCAGAGGAGTGCTGACCGGTTGCTGCTGTAGCAGCAGTCAATTGCTGGAAATTTAAATATTCCTAATTGATATATATAAATATTAATTAATAATTTTTTGATCTAATTTGTTTCATGCACTATTGCCCTGCGCGTCAACTGCCAGGAATGCCCCTATGTCGCTGATCACCCACCCCAATGCCCGCGAGCTGACCAAGTCGGTACGTGCCACCGTGCTCGTGTTCAAGGACCCGCGCTCCCAGGAACTGCTCAGCCGCATCGAGCGCTTGGCGCCTAGCGAAGCCAATACCCTGATCATCGGCGAAACCGGCACCGGCAAGGAACTGGTTGCCCGTCATATCCACCATCTCAGCCGCCGCGGTCGAGAGCCATTTGTGGCGGTAAACTGTGGTGCCTTTGCCGAAACCTTGGTGGAAAGCGAGCTGTTCGGCCACGAAAAAGGAGCGTTTACCGGCGCTACCAGCGTCAAGGCTGGCTGGTTCGAAGCGGCCAATGGCGGCACGCTGTTCCTCGATGAAATTGGCGACCTGCCGCTGAACATGCAGGTGAAATTGCTACGGGTGCTGCAGGAGCGTGAAGTGGTGCGCCTGGGTTCACGTACACCGATCCCGATCAACGTGCGGCTGGTGGCGGCGACCAACGTCAACCTGGCCGATGCTGTAGTGGCGGGGCATTTTCGAGAAGACCTGTTCTACCGGCTGCATGTCGCGACAATACGACTGCCGCCATTGCGCGAGCGGCCAGGAGACATCCTGCCTCTGGCGGAGTTTTTCATTGAAGAGCATTGCCGCCGGCTAGGCTACGAACGGGCATCGCTGAGCCCGGATGCCGAGCGAAAGCTGCTGGCACACAGTTGGCCGGGTAATATCCGCGAGCTTGAAAATGCCATTCACCATGCGTTGCTGGTGTGCCGGTATCAAGTGGTGGCGCCAGCGGACCTACACCTGGTCGATATGCGGCCGCACGTGTCGGCGCCCGTAGTCCCTGGGAACTTGCCTGCAGCGAGCGCGGCAGCGCCTGATCTGGAAAGCGCGTTGCTGGCGTTGTTCGAGAAGAATGTGCCGAATTTGTATGAGCATATCGAGGAGACGGTGTTCAGGGCGGCGTATCGATATTGCCACGGCAACCAGTTGCAGACGGGACGGTTGTTGAACATTAGCCGCAACATCGTGCGTGCGCGGCTGGAAAAGATTGGTGAGTTGTCTAAAGCCTGAATCGGTAGGCTCTGTCGAAAAGTGATGTCACAAACACCGCATGGAACAAGCCAGTGAGACTATGGCTGCGTAGCTTTCGCGAGCTAGTCGAAGCGTGTCACGATCCGACGGTTCTCTTTCAGCCAACCAAAGTAGCTAGCAACAAATTCTCGCGCCAATTCAGCGAAGCGCGGAGCGAGCAAGCGTACCTCAAAACTTTCTAGGTAGGTTTTAACGTCTGGATGACGATAAAAATATGTATGAGCATCCAAGGCGATTTCGCTTGCGCTCGCAAAAATAGGTATAGGCCGCATCGGCTACGTCTCGACTCGATCGCACTAGTCGGAAATTTAACCTGCGATCAGAGAAATTATCAAGTCACGAGTTAAGCGCCTTGGTTCGACCCTCATTAACCATGTCATCGAGATTTATCATTTTATTTGTCCATAGAAACCTATCATTTACTTTGTCAGGGCAGGCTTGTAATGCCTTGCCACTCAACGATTTTTATTGAGCACTTAAAACTGTTATTTATTATTGTGTCAGCGCTGTGGTACGTGTATGGGTGCAAAATCTCACTAATCGGTTACGCACGGTCCCGGCGAATTTCGAGCGAAACGCCTACGTGCTTGATAACTGAGTATCTTTTTTTGCGTCGACGCTTCTCATTTTTTTAGACCAGTCACAGGATCTGCGAGTCGAGCGGGTGTACCTAACTAATACGTCATTTAACATAATATGCATTATGCGCACATTCGCATTTGCCATCTGGTACTAGGTCAGGCAGATTCAAAGACAGTCCAAGGCCTCGTCCACCCTTTGACCCAGGTTAAGAAAACTCCCGATGACCTGAGCGAAAATACAAGCTCCGTACCCTCACGGGGATTCTGACATGACCATCATCGTAACCGGCGCCGCTGTGACGCTCACGAAATCCTGACCATGCACAAAAACCATCCGATTCGGCTCAAGCCTGCGGATTTCTCTTAATGTTCAAGGAGTTAGCCACTGGCGTGCATGACAGCACTGATCATCATTGCAGGAGCAATTTTGATCATTGTGCTCATGGGAAGCTGAAAATTGGATAGATTTGCAGGTGGATCACCAAATTCGATTGGTGAATTCGTGCACAGTCAGAAATGATCATTAATAGGCTCAGTGTCGGGAGTTGAATCGCCCCTGGTTTTCTAGACACTCTCCAAGCTCAGGAAATAGCGTTTCTCATACTCTACTGGAGACAGCTGCATAGCACTGCTGTGTCGGCGTTTAGGGTTATAGAACATCTCGATGTAATCGAAAATATCACTTCGGGCTTCTTCACGGGTTGTGTAGATCTTTCGTCGGATTCGCTCTCGCTTCAAAAGCTGGAAAAAGCTCTCGGCTACGGCATTGTCGTGGCAGTTTCCCCGCCGGCTCATGCTGCTGATTACATTGTTGGCCTTCAAAAAGCTTTTCCAATCCGAGCTACTGAACTGACTGCCTTGATCTGAGTGAATCATAACTTGCTGCTGAGGCTTGCGTCGCCAAACAGCCATCAACATCGCGTCGATAGCCAGGTCGCTGCACATCCTTGGCTTCATTGACCAACCAATTACTTGGCGTGAGAACAGATCCAGCACTACCGCGAGGTAGAGCCACCCTTCATAGGTGCGGATGTAAGTGATATCTGTCACCCAGACCTTGTTCGGCTCACTTACCTTGAACTGCCGCGCGAGGTGGTTGGGCGAGGCCACTGTTGGTTTTCCACCATAGAACCCTGGACGCCGCCGATAGCCCGTTTGAGAACGCAGTCCCTCCGCCTGCATCAAGCGCCTGACTCGATTTCGGCCGCATTCCTCTCCCAGCTCACGCAGGTCATCGTGAATTTTGCGGTAGCCGTATACACCTCCGCTTTCCAGCCAAGCGTGTTTGATCAAGCCAAGCAGACGTTGATCTTCTTTTGCTCGGGCAGATTGAGGCTCGGCCAGCCAGGCGTAATAGCCGCTGGGGTGCACCTTGAGGGTTTGGCAAAGGCGCCGCACCGGGTAATCAGTCGAGTGCTTCTTGATGAAGGCGTACTTCAGCCGCACTCCTTGGCAAAGTACGCGGCGGCCTTTTTTAAGATGTCTCGCTCTTCCGTCACGCGCTTGAGTTCAGCGCGTAGCTTGCGCAGTTCGGCCTGCTGATCGTCGTCTTGCTGACGCTGCTCTTGGGGCTTGCTGTAGACCTTGATCCAGGCGTAAAGACTGTGCACGGACATGCCCAGGCGCTGGGCGACATCGGCGACAGGTTTGCCTTTCTCGGTCACTTGCTTGACCGCTTCGATCTTGAATTCTTCGGGGTAACGCTGACGACTCATGGCACCTCCTATTTGGGCCTCATTATGAGGCTTGGAGGTGTCTACGAAACCAGGGGCGATTCATGCGATCGTCTTTGCGTATTGATCACAGCGCGCTTAGCGCTTGACGATTTAATGGCGCATCCATGCCCCACCCTGTGGTTGCTGGGTGCAGTCTTTACTTAACTCGACTAAATAGTCATTTAGTCGAGTTATAGGGGTGGTTTGCTCTAGAGATGGAAGGCTAGCCCTTCTGACGTGCTGATCATTTTCAAGTGACATTGCCGACAGATGCTGAGCCTAGCTATATCGTTAATGGGCAAGAGAGGAGTGATCATTTTTACTTTAAAAGTGATCAACTCGGTCTTTAGGTTAGTGATTAGCCGTGCGGGGCAGGCTATGTAGAGGCTTGACAATACAGTGTTCCTGGAGTGAAGCTTCGTAGAAGCTTCATATCGTGCATTCGATTCAAGGTGATTTTGATGAAGCATCTCAGTGTGTGTGCCCTATGCTTTGGGGGCGATGCCTCCCCTATTTCCGATAAGTGTCAGAACCGGAAGTGATTGGGACTTATGAAAAATAACGCATGTACGCCTGTCCCTTTGTTTGGTACCTATCGCTGGTTTGTTTCAGTATCAGATGATGTGGATGATTCAACTGTAGTTGCGGTTCAGAAATACCTGGCTGGCTTCGACTCCCGGCTGAGCGCCCTCGATGGGTATGAGGCAGTACGCGGCTTCCTGGAGTCCTATGCTAGTAATGAGGCAACGTTCAATTCTTACCGCACCCATGCCGAACGATTACTACTCTGGTCGCTGCTGATTCGTGAGCGACCTTTGCTTGATCTGCGTCGTTCTGATGCAGAAGAGTTTCTTAATTTTTGTATGAGTCCGCCTCCGGGTTGGATCGGGAAAATTGTAAGAAATCGCTATCTGAGCAAAAATTACAGCATAGCTCCCAATCCCGATTGGAGGCCCTTTGCAACATCACGCGAGGCCAACTGCTACAAACTGACTGCCGGAAGCATCGCGCAGATTTTTTCGGTGTGCAGTAGCCTTTATGAATACGCCATTGACGAAGGGGTTTGCACAGTAGTGAATCCATTTCGGGCCATAAAACAAAAATCGAAATTTAAAAATCGCTCAGTACAAGAGTTAACGACCAGGTCTCTTACACCTCTTCAATGGGAGTACGTGCTCGAAGCAGCAGAGTCGATGGCGAATTCTGAGCCGGAACGGCATGAACGCTCACTATATATAGCTGCGACAATGTTCTCGATGTATCTCAGGGTTTCAGATCTTTGCGGTCGCGACAATTGGCAGCCTTCAATGGGGGATTTTCGTCCGGATCATGAGGGTAACTGGTGGTTCCATGTGATTGGCAAGGGAAACAAAGCGGGGAAAATCGCTGTCAGAGCAGACTACGTGGAGCTTTACCTCAAACGATATCGCCTGCACTTAGGGTTAAGCCCCCTGCCCTTGCATAACGAATCTACGCCACTTCTGATGACATTTAATGGCAAAGCTGGGCTTTCAACACGTATGGTGCGATTTATCATGCGAGAGGTTTTCGATTTTGCAATCGACCGGATGGTTAGTGAAGGCCGCCATGAGGAAGAAATCCAAAATTTAGGCGTTGCCACCACCCACTGGTTGCGGCATACAGCAGCGACCTTCGATGCACCATTCCGAGATCCGAAAGATTTGCAAGCAGATCTTCGTCATAGCAGTCTTGCCACTACTCAGAACATTTATTATAGCAGTCATGATAATCAGAGAGCCTATTCGATTCAGAAACTCTCAATGAAGGATCGTGGCTGAACTCATGTTGCTTGGAGATTGGAAAATGGATGTGCCGCCGTTTCCTTGCTTTTTTGGCTTGAAAGATTTTCAAGGCTTGAACACTCACGACCTAGATAAGGAAAACTCTGAGGTCAGGCAGAAATTAGATGGGATTGATATCCGTTGCGCCGCCTTGTCTAGTTACTCGCTAGTCAAAGCGTTTTTGCTTGAGCATGCACTGGGTAGTCGATTCGGCATCTACCGCTCTGCAATTGAAAAGCTTTTGCTGTGGTGTTTGTTAGTCGTAGAAAAGCCAATCATACAGCTCGACGAGCAAGATATTAGAGCGTTTATGGATTTTTGCTTGTGCCCACCTGATGACTGGGTAGCCAAGCAGCCGGAAAAGCGTTTGAGGCGTGCCTCAAACAAACGTACTTCAAAAGTATTTGTGGTTAATGCATTCTGGAGGCCATTCAGAACAGGCCCGGTTCGCGAGGAAGTTAGTGGGGCAAGGATATCAGGCTATGCTTCTTTAGCCGTTGAGCTGGCTGTTATCAATTCATTTTACCTATTTCTTTATGCGGAGGATTTAATTGATATAAATCCCGCTGGCTCATTGCATCGTTCGAAGCACTACTCCGGTCGTGAGGCCATTCATAATGGTGCCAAGAGCTTTTCTATCAGCGATTGGAATCTATTTGTCGAGGCAGCTGAAAGTCTGGCGATTAACGATGATGAATTTGAGCGCAAGCTATTTTTGTTGATGAGTATTTATCATCTTTTCTTGCGCCCCGCTGACATTGACCGATTTGGTGCGAATTTGGCTATAAATTCATTGTTTGAACGTAAAGACGGAACTTATGGCTTAAGGGTTGAAGGATACCCCGAATTGGAGCGGGTCTGCATTTCAAGGGACTATGTTACCCGATGGGTTGCCCGATACAGGGCCCATGTTGGAACTGATTTGATACCTCTGGATCGCGACCCTACCCCTCTAATTTCCACCCAGAGCGGTAGGCCTGGGGTAAGTAGTCGCCATGCCAACTTGCTTTTTAAGCAGGTGTGCTCCGAGGTCATGGTGAAAATTAAGCTGGGTGGCGAAGTAGTGTCTGATGACTCATCCTTTTGTCGTGCAACTCTTTCATGGATTAGGGAAACAGGTTTGGTGCAAGCTGCACAATCAATGTCGTTGGTTGAGCTGTATCCCTCAATTCGTGATACTACTTATGACACTGCGCACGCGCGTTTTTACGCTTGGCAATTTCAGTCTGATTCTGATTAAGGATCGAGAAGCTAAGTGCGTCTACCTTGCTAGGGAACCATCTACAGGATCAGCACCTACGATCGGTAGTTGGCTGTTGCCGCTGACCGAAAACTGACCCAGTTTCGCCCGTTGTGCTGACTGAAAACTGACCCAGGTGTTCCACTGCACCTGCTCAATTTTTGAGCAGGAGAACACAGGGTGATCAGCATGGAAATGATGGGCAAAATTCGGCGGATGTATTTCCGCGACAAGCTGTCGTTGCATGAGATAGCCAAGCGCACCGGACTGTCGCGCAACACCATCCGAAAATGGGTCAGAGCGCCGGAGTCCAAACAGCCGGTTTATCAGCGTCGAGCCGTGTTCAACAAGCTCAGTCCCTTTCACGAGATGTTGGAGCAAGCGCTGCGGGCTGATGCCTTAAGGGCCAAGCAACATCGTCGCAGTGCCAAGGCGCTGCTGGCCATGATCCGCGCTGAAGGCTATGACGGCGGCTACAGCCAGCTCACTGCCTTCGTTCGTCATTGGCGCGGAGAGCAAGGCAAGGCGGTACGGGCATTTGTGCCGTTGGCATTCGCCTTGGGCGAGGCCTTCCAGTTCGATTGGAGCGAGGAAGGCCTGCTGGTTGGCGGTGTTTTCAGGCGCGTCCAGGTCGCGCACATGAAGCTATGTGCCAGCCGAGCTTTCTGGCTAGTGGCCTATCCCAGCCAAGGGCATGAAATGCTGTTCGATGCCCATACCCGCTCATTCGCCGCCTTAGGTGGCGTGCCGCGTCGCGGCATCTACGACAACATGAAAACTGCGGTCGACAAGGTCTCCAAGGGTAAAGGCCGCACGGTCAATGCTCGCTTCATGGTGATGTGCTCGCACTACCTGTTCGACCCGGACTTCTGCAACGTAGCGTCCGGCTGGGAAAAAGGTATCGTCGAAAAGAATGTCCAAGACAGTCGGCGCCGCATCTGGCTGTCCGCCCGCGACAATACTTTCCATAGCTTCGAAGAGTTGAATGCCTGGCTTGCCCAGCGCTGCCGGGCTCTCTGGCATGAGCTGATTCATCCGCAGTACAACGGCCTTACCGTCGCAGAAGTCTTGGAATTGGAGCGCGTCGAAATGATGCCGATGCCGACGCCTTTCGACGGATATGTAGAACGCACGGTTCGCGTTTCCAGCACCTGTCTGATCAACGTGGCTCGCAACCGCTATTCAGTACCCTGTGAGCGTGTTGGCCAGTGGGTCAGCAGTCGGCTCTATCCCTCGCGAATCGTCGTGATTGCCGATGAGGGTGTGATTGCTAGCCATGAGCGCCTGTTTGATCGCGATCAGGTCAGCTACGACTGGCAACACTACATCCCCCTCATTGAACGCAAACCGGGGGCCCTACGCAATGGTGCCCCGTTTGCCGATCTGCCTAAGCCACTACGCCTGCTCAGGCGCGGGCTGCTGCGGAATCTACAGGGTGACCGGGTTATGACCCAGGTCTTGGCCGCCGTGCCCATCGCTGGCCTGGATGCTGTTCTCGTAGCGGTTGAGCTGGTTTTGGAGTCTGGCAGCCTGAGCGCTGACCACATCCTCAACATCGTGGCCCGTCTGACCGCTCGTGAAGCACCACCCTCGGTCGAAACCAACCTGCAACTGAACGTTACCCCTGTTGCCAATACCGCACGCTATGACCGGTTGCGCAGCACGGATGAGGAGGTGCGCAATGCGTGATCTCACAGAGGAACTCAAAGACTTACGCCTGCACGGCATGGCCGATGCCTGGGCAGAGCTGGCCGCACAAGGCGAATCTTCCACTGCGTCATCGAAATGGCTGATCGAGCATCTCCTTGATCAAGAGCACGCCGACCGAGCAGTACGCTCGGTGCATCATCAGATGAGCATGGCGAAACTGCCCATGCACCGTGACCTGGCTGGCTTCGACTTCGGTGTATCCAGCGCCGATGTCCGATTGATCAGGGAACTGTCCACTCTGGCCTTCACCGACACAGCGCAAAATGTGGTGTTCATCGGTGGCCCTGGCACCGGTAAAACGCACCTCGCTACTGCCTTGGCAGTGGCCGGCATCACCCAACATAACAAGCGTGTGCGTTTTCACTCCACAGTCGATCTGGTCAACCTGCTGGAGCGTGAAAAACATGAGGGCAAGACAGGGCGTATCGCCCGAGGACTACTGCGTGCAGATCTGGTAATCCTTGATGAGCTTGGCTACCTACCTTTCAGTCAGAGCGGCGGAGCCCTGCTGTTCCACCTGCTTTCGAAGCTTTACGAGCACACCAGCGTGATCATCACCACCAACCTCAGCTTCGCCGAGTGGTCGAGCGTATTTGGCGACGCCAAGATGACCACGGCCTTGCTCGACCGATTGACACACCACTGCCACATCGTCGAGACGGGGAATGAATCATACCGCCTGCAAAACAGCACCTTGGTGGCCAAGACCAAGATCCAGGCGAGGGAGCGCAGACGGCAGGATGTCGAGGAATCGGAGGACGACCCGTTTTGACCTCTTTGGGCTGGCCTTGCTGAGTGCAGGGTCAGCACTTTCACGACGCTGTCGACTGCTAGGCTTATCCACAATTGCCGGGGTCTAAATCGGCAAGCAGCCCTGGGTCATTTTTCAATCGGCAGGGTGGGTCAGTTTTCAATCAGCGCCGACATTACAGCCATCGTCAGACCTCGTCGCTGCTGAAAACATGACCTGTGTCTGTGACGAACTCATAGACAGGAGACCTCTCGCTACCACCGCTGATTCGGATCTCAGAAAGCGGCTCCATGTAGCAACCGGTCTTGCGTAGGGCCAGTGGAGGAATCACGTACACCCTGTGCACGTTCAGGAGCTCCGCTGATCCGTTTTCCCAGAGTGACTTGATCGTTGATACGTCACACACAAGCTGTGATGTAGGGCCAAGGGCACCTGCATCGAAGCCTACCCCTTCGACCAGAAACACATACGTGCAGCGGCTCAGGTTGATGGATTTCCAGAACAGGACTTCTGAGTCCTCAATCCTGAATCTCCCTTGGAGCTCATCGCTCTTCGTCAAAAACACATTTCTTCCTAGCATTGCTGGTCGCATGAGGGGGAACTCCCTACGACGGGATAGTCCACACGCAACGGTCACTGAAGGCCATACTTCCGACCATGATCGTCATTTTTTGCCATTCGTTGGCTGGAGGCCGCTAGCGCTAGCCTTAGACTCCACGCGGGTTGCGAGACCCAAGGTGGCCATCCTATGCGCGCCATGAACTATATGTCATGGCGTGCATAGGATCAATATGGCCTTATCCTCACTTTTGGGGATTTGACATGGTATCGAGGGAAGCCCTCGCAGCAGTGCTGCGTCTCGCGCGCGCCAGCCGCGGGATGTCTCGTGATCAGCTGTATGCAAAGATCAAGACCAAGATTGAGCCTCGCCACCTTCAGCGACTGGAAAACGCCAAAACCGGCGTTACATTGGAGATGCTAGGCAGCATTGCTGAAGCCCTATCCTTCGATCCGATAGCTTTGTTGATGGTGGCATCAAGCTACGACGAACAGTTGTCCATTGGGGAGCGTCGTGCGGCACTGAAAAAGGAGATTCAGCAGCTTGATGCGCTGGGCATCGTTGCCGGCATGCCAAAACATTTCTCGGAGGGTGAGCTTGTCGGAGAAAAGGCAGGAAGGAGCCTTCCTGATAAAATCACCCAAGAAGCATTGATCTATCGTGATCAGGGTTTAAGTCAGAGTGAGGTTGCGAGAAAACTAGGCATCCACCAGACAACTGTTGGTCGAATTTGGCGAAACAGTAAGATTGAGTGACCTAACCACCGCCGTCCATAAGCGGTCATCTCAGAGACTTCACGCCGGCGTTAAGTGAATCTAAAAAATCACAGATGCTCCTAATATTATAGTTTTTTAGCGGTTGCAGTTTTTTTGCGACTAACTCGCCCTCTTCTCGTGAAATAAATATGCGCGCAGCTAAAAAGCCGAGCATGCGAGGGCTTCTAGGTAATGCACGCCTTACCATGCGATTACTTCGAATTGCACCGTTAATGTCAGTCGTTGGGAACAGCTCTAAAAGCCACCCCATCATAAGAAGCGCTCCACCCCGCTGAGTGCCATTGGCAGAGTGCATCCCATAATCTATCCGGTCGAGGACATCTAGATGCGTGCGGCAGGGTGATCTGGGGGGATGAGCAAAACCTGATGCGGCGACCCCCTCAACTGCGTATAACGTACGTCTACTCAAAAATAGCCCATAAAGAGTATGTAACACGTCAGATTCTCCGGGGTGGTTTACAATACGTCTTTGCACCCATGACTGAGCCTTCACCACCAAGAGGGCCAATCGTTTTTCTTCATAATTTACCGGGTTAAGTCCCAATTGCAAAGTATGTAGATAGCAATTCCACATACGACTTTCGACAGGTGGTTGAGTGAATGGTGACCGGAGGGCTTTAAGGTGAATTGGACAATATGCAGAAGTGAGGTAACACCAATTTATCTTCCACACTGGAAACCTAACTGCCATAAAGCTGTGAGATAGACAGTCTTCACATGAATTACTCCTATAGAGTAAGTTTGTCAAGGGTAGTTTGTCACCCCCAAAATAGATTCGAATGACATCGATGGATACATTGTAGATTTCAGAATAAAGGCACGCCAACTCGCTTGATGCATCAAATTCTATGTCTGAATCTAAATGCATTGGCCACTTTGAAACCTCGCCTGATTCGCAATACTCAGATTTGACTGCCTTTTGAATGGCAGCACGGAATAAGTGTGGATTTCTGAGGCAGCCCAACGATAGGCCTCTATACACCCAAGAGAGAATGGTCTCGCCTATAACTATTTTATGGTTATCAACAATATCCAAGAATCAGAACCTCCAAAGCTGCCCAAGGTGAACGGGGCTTGCAACTTCCCCGCCTTCAAACACTCCACTCATGACTAATATCTTGATGGTTGTCAAAATGGCACCAGTCGCTCCGCGCGTTGACTCAAACAGGGCTTGCAAAAAAGCCTTGTCGGAAACCTGATGCTCACTGAGTCCAAAATTTTTTCCCACATATTTTACAAAATCACAAAATTCAGTGGTAGCCGGCCAGCACTGCAACTCAAGCACGCAATGATTCTCCATCCTCAGGTCTTTAGCGATGCTTCTGATTTTTTCGAACCGAGAAAAAGTCCCCACAATTTTTAAGCGGGAGAGTCTTTTGGAGAGATAAAATATAAAATCACAAGCATCTTGGTATACTTTTGCGGCCCCTAAAAAAAATATATCAATATCGTCAATAGCGAGCACTACCGCAGCGTCTTTACTGTTGAGTTCGTGTAGTACACTATTTAGCGCTCTAGGTGAAGAGCACACAACAGAGCTTGGCAAGCCTAATGCATGAGCAAATGCAAGCCTTAACGATTTACCTACATGCACATGCGGTGACCGAATCACTATCGGCCATAGGCACTTCGGATCGTTCATCGACGAAAACAACACAGACAAGACTATGCTCTTCCCAGACAGTGGCGCCCCTCGCAATAAAATCAGATCCTTATCTAGGAGAGCTCTTGTTACCGAAAGTCTAGCTTGTCTCTGTAACGGGCACCGGAAAACTCTCATTTTTGGTTAGCTGGAATTTCTTGGAGCCATTTCGATTTGCCCGCCCTTTCCAAAACCTCAATTGTAATCTTCTCAATTCCAGACGAAATAGCATAAGCTCCTGCTGCTTTGAGTAGGTCGCAAATGCGACCGACGACTCCTTCCGTTTTTTTGTAAATCGCGCTGCTGAGTTCCGCAGAGGACAATCGAGAGGGCATTGCTAAGGGCATAATGCTCTCCCAAGTATCGAGGAAATTGAGGTATTCTGAATCTACCTGCTGCCATGGTGTCACTTCATACTTCTCAAACCGACGGACGTACTGTGGGTCGAACTGCAAGGCATTTAGAGCCTCACCCACACCAAATACAAAAAAGCTCATATATGTGGGCGGGCCACACATACCTCGCAGCATTGACAAGAAGGCCAACTGCTCCTGATTGGAAAGTTGCAGAATAGAGTCTTGGAACTCATCCATAAAAATTGCCCTGACATCATTTGCGAGGCAGTATTCCATTACCATTCCAATGTCTAATCCCGTCTTACCAGGATCCAAACCCAATGCAATCATCAGCTTCTCGCCGGGCCGCGGTCGGACTCGAACATTTCTTGTGTCCCGTACAAAATTCACATAACGAATCTTACGACACCAATCCTCGTTCAAACCTCTGATTTCGTTACAAATGGTAGACTTTCCGTAATTGCTGCCAGCCGTTACTACAAGGCAAGGTGCCTCCATGCACCCTCTTGGGATATGAATCATGTTGTAGGCAATCAGCTTGACGTTCCTCAGGTGCTCCGTGGAAATTAGTACGTCTTTCCGTATGAAGTCCATACGTTCCTGATCAGACAATTCCATTGCGAAACGGCGGCTTTCATGTATATGTTCGAACGGCATAAATTTACCCCTTCCAGTCAAGTTTTTTACGGGCCTGATCAGCAGCAAGTGGTTTGAGCCCGGAATCATCAAACGACTTATTTTCTAGTAGAGCCGTTATTCCCACGCCGTGAGCTTTTTTTGCAATGTGCTGTCTGACGCGCTTAGGGATGCTCCGATCAACTTGTCGTGCAGCCGCGGCAAGTTGCAATTTTCCAGGCACCTACAGCGTCATTGGACGAAAAGTGACCGAAAAATCATGTACGGAGAGCTTTTTCGACCGGTTCTCCGTGTTAAACGCGAACCTCACCCATACCCATGAGCTGTTTTCGAACCCTCCACAGGTTTGCCAGGGCGAACAGCGTGGTCAACTGAGCCGTGTTTTTCATCAGCCCACGAAAACGTACTTTCACGTAACCAAACTGCCGCTTGATCACGCGAAACGGATGCTCGACCTTGGCCCGTGTCTGAGCCTTGCAGAACTCGATCTTGCGCTTGGCTTTGTACAGTACGCTGCGCTGGTTCAGCTTGGAATAGGTGCTGCGACGCGCTGCAATCTGCCAGATCACCCCCCGATTTTCATGCTCTTCGCGCCTTTCGACACCGGTGTAACCGGCATCTGCATACACGGCGTTTTCTTCGCCATGCAGCAGTTCAGCCACCTGCGTGACATCGGCCACATTGGCAGCGGTGCCATGGACGTGATGCACCAGGCCGGACTCGACATCGGCACCGATGTGCGCCTTCATCCCGAAGAAATACTGACCGCCTTTCTTGGTCTGGTGCATCTCGGGATCACGCTTGCCTTCTTTATTTTTGGTCGAGCTGGGGGCATGAATAATGGTGGCATCGACGATGGTGCCTTGGCGCAGCGACAGGCCTTTTTCCTGCAGATAACCATTGATGACCGCAAGGATTGCCGGTGCGAGCTGATGCTTCTCCAGCAAGTGCCGGAAGTTCATGATCGTGGTGTCTTCGGGGATTGGCGCGCTCAGCGTCAGGCGTGCGAACTGGCGCATGGGCGTGATTTCGTAGAGCGCTTCTTCCATGGCCGGGTCGCTCAGGGAGAACCAGTTCTGCAACAGATGGATGCGCAGCATGGTTTCCAGAGGATAGGGTTTTCTACCGCCGCCGGCCTTGGGGTAGAACGGTTCGATCAGCTCCAGCAGGCCTGCCCAGGGCACCACCTGATCCATTTCGGCGAGGAAGCGCTCTCGGCGGGTTTGCTTGCGCTTGCCGGCGTACTCAAAGTCGGAAAAGCTCATCTGGCTCATGGGCGGCTCGGATCAGGTGTTGCGGGGATTCTCGCATAACTGAAGGCTTGTTCGGAGATTCCTTAGCTTCTGCCACAGCATTATCAATATCATCGTGAGCCTGAAGCCTAAGTTCGTGAAGCGTTGGGTCGATAAGCTCTCCACGGCGACGTTTGCCTGATCTGTTACTAGCATAATACTCGCTCAAAGATATAGGCTGCTTGGTTATATCTGAATACGGTATCTCATAATACCTGCCCTCTAAGCGAAGCCAGATCTTCCCGAGATTTAGAGGGTTGTATTTGAAGGTTAGGCGCTGCCCTACTAACCTTCGGATTACAGATGAAACGTAGAAGTCCCCTTTAAACTCAACCCCTTTCGTCTGCACAGTCCTCGTAAAAGACGGAAAAAAATCTAAAGCAAAAGTTCGAAAATCACCTGGTATAGGCTGAATATACTGTGGCCCTAGTTTCGCCATCTCTTCATCCCACACTTCACTAGGAGATCGACGCCCCAAACCTTCGTGAGCACGCCCATGATATATAGCTACCTGATCCGCAAACCACTTGCAAAGTTGCTGATATGTCAGCGCCGACTCTTTAGCAGAGTCATAATCTGCTTTAGTTAAGACATTTGAATAGGTAGTCCCTGGCAGCATATGCACTTTACCCATCAATGTACCAATGAGCCGTTCGACATGTCCACCGTAATGCTTTTTACCAATCGGCCTCAGTAGCAACTCTATATCGTAGAGTCCTAAAGCGGCTGCAAACTCGTCCGAAGTAAACTCTGCAGCGTTATCAGTACCCACTGCGACTGGAGTACCCCAAAAACGATGCAATGTTCCTATCCCTCCCCCCATCATCATCGGCTGCTCGCTTTTTGGGTAACAGGCAGACAACAACGCCATGGCGACACTCAATGCGCTTGGAGGATGCAGCGCTAAGTAATAGCCCAAAACAATCCGGCTTTTAAGATCTATGACTACAGTCAGCCAAGGCCGCATTAGCGGCAAGCCGTTCGAGTCCCTGATGATTACGTCGACTTTTGTATGATCGACTTGCACCATAGATAGAATAGTTTCGACATCTATAGACCCTGGTTTCATTTCAAACTTCTGCAGCATCGCCTCACGGCCACGCCTTATAGAATAAATTGCGCGATCACCAAAAGACTCCAACCGATTTTTTATTGTATTCGGACTTGGAGGCTTTAGGCCATTCACAACGCATTTTGATTCTACATATTCATACATCTCAGTAAAAGTGCAAAGTTTTTTGGTCTTATTGAGATATCGCTTTATCCCATCCTCAATGATTTGTTCATGAAGAGGACTCAGCATGCGAGTTGCAGCTTTTCTACCGCGAACGTTTCGCATCAAAGAGACTGCACCCAACTCAGGATCATATCGTCTAAGAAGGCGTGTCAAAGTAGGTACGGATATTTCAAGCTCTAATAACAAATTCGCACGGGAGATTTTACCTGAGAGCAATCGATCGATGCACTCTGCACGAGTTATTGCTACTTGCATTTCCACTGGATTGCTTTTTGATTGTTCAAGCCAAGCAAGTCGGCGTTCGGTGATGTATTCCTCACGTGCACCTTCTGTCTCAAGCAGGGAAACTTCTGTAAATGGAACACTGAAAGTATTCCCCGCATCCAGATTCTCCAGAGTGACAGAGCCATCCTTGGATACTTCTATGACACGGTATGCGTTCTCTGAATGTTTGACGAGACTTCCCTTGTTCACAAATCTTTTCATTCAAATTCTCAGCACTTGAAATTTTGTCGAAGTTAAACCGATTTGCGAGCACACGTCAAAAAAGAGCATCACTCCAATGCAGCTCTAAACAAATAATGAGTATTGACGCCTAAAAAAGCCACTTAGCCTTAAGCAAGTTTTAGGCCACCAGATAAGTAGTGGTTTTCAAAAGAAAATTTCAAACTTGTCAATTTATATCTATTATATGAAAATAGGGCATTTGATTCATTAACGAGAGCGTCGCTAATGCAAAGCAGTGGCATGCATGAAAAAAAATCAAGCAAACTATGCGAAAACAGAGCTTTCAGCTACCTGAAGCTGTAACGAATGTGGGATTTTGCCATAGAGTAGATCCTGGCTGGGGATTGGAGACCAACTAAAAATGATCATTCGCGAATGGAGCATCTAAAAATTCAGATAAAAATTTTAGCTCTATCAATAGGTTATAAAATGATCATTTATAAGTGATCGGCTAGCATCAGTGGATGCCTTATGATTACTGGGCTGGAGCGCTTAAGTTTGAGAAATGATCAAATGCGGCATTTGACGCAGAGAAACAATCATTTTTAGTTGATGACCTCGCTGAAAGCCCTAAGCTAGAGGGTGCCGAGGGATGCTCCGATCAACTTGTCGTGCAGCCGCGGCAAGTTGCAATTTTCCAGGCACCTACAGCGTCATTGGACGAAAAGTGACCGAAAAATCATGTACGGAGAGCTTTTTCGACCGGTTCTCCGTGTTAAACGCGAACCTCACCCATACCCATGAGCTGTTTTCGAACCCTCCACAGGTTTGCCAGGGCGAACAGCGTGGTCAACTGAGCCGTGTTTTTCATCAGCCCACGAAAACGTACTTTCACGTAACCAAACTGCCGCTTGATCACGCGAAACGGATGCTCGACCTTGGCCCGTGTCTGAGCCTTGCAGAACTCGATCTTGCGCTTGGCTTTGTACAGTACGCTGCGCTGGTTCAGCTTGGAATAGGTGCTGCGACGCGCTGCAATCTGCCAGATCACCCCCCGATTTTCATGCTCTTCGCGCCTTTCGACACCGGTGTAACCGGCATCTGCATACACGGCGTTTTCTTCGCCATGCAGCAGTTCAGCCACCTGCGTGACATCGGCCACATTGGCAGCGGTGCCATGGACGTGATGCACCAGGCCGGACTCGACATCGGCACCGATGTGCGCCTTCATCCCGAAGAAATACTGACCGCCTTTCTTGGTCTGGTGCATCTCGGGATCACGCTTGCCTTCTTTATTTTTGGTCGAGCTGGGGGCATGAATAATGGTGGCATCGACGATGGTGCCTTGGCGCAGCGACAGGCCTTTTTCCTGCAGATAACCATTGATGACCGCAAGGATTGCCGGTGCGAGCTGATGCTTCTCCAGCAAGTGCCGGAAGTTCATGATCGTGGTGTCTTCGGGGATTGGCGCGCTCAGCGTCAGGCGTGCGAACTGGCGCATGGGCGTGATTTCGTAGAGCGCTTCTTCCATGGCCGGGTCGCTCAGGGAGAACCAGTTCTGCAACAGATGGATGCGCAGCATGGTTTCCAGAGGATAGGGTTTTCTACCGCCGCCGGCCTTGGGGTAGAACGGTTCGATCAGCTCCAGCAGGCCTGCCCAGGGCACCACCTGATCCATTTCGGCGAGGAAGCGCTCTCGGCGGGTTTGCTTGCGCTTGCCGGCGTACTCAAAGTCGGAAAAGCTCATCTGGCTCATGGGCGGCTCGGATCAGGTGTTGCGGGGATTCTCGCATAACTGAAGGCTTGTTCGGAGATTCCCGAGGGAAGTTTCATTTTTAACTGAGCGTCACAGCCGCAGGATTCATCGGTAGCAACCTCATCCAGGCGCTCAACCAACGCAACGAATCCGAGATCATCGCTGTCGACGAACTCACCGATGGCGACAAATTCCGCAACCTGGCCGACAGCGACATCGCCGACTACTTGGACAAGGACGACTTCCTCGAGCGTTTCAGTCGTGGCCAGTTCGGCAAGGTCCGTGCAGTCCTGCACCAAGGCGCATGCTCAAGTACCATCGAAACCGACGGTAGATTCATGATGGACAACAACTACCGGTTCAGTCGGCAATTGCTGGAGTCTGCGCAGCTACAACGGATCCCGCTGCTATATGCCTCGTCGGCTGCAGTCTACGGTGCGGGCCAGGACTTTCGTGAACAGCGCACGTGCGAGCGCCCGCTGAACGTTTATGGCTACTCCAAATTCCTTTTCGATCAACAGGTTCGCCGGCAACTACCGGTCGCACGCAGCCAGATCGTCGGTTTGCGTTATTTCAATGTCTACGGGCCCCACGAACAGCACAAAGGTGCCATGGCGTCAGTGGCTTTGCACTGCTTCAACCAGTATCAGGCCCTCGGCAAAGTCAGCCTGTTTGGCAGCTATGGCGATTACCCCAGCGGTGGTCACCTGCGTGATTTCGTCTCGGTGGACGATGTGGTCAAGGTCAATCTTTTCTTCCTCGATCACCCGCATCTGAGCGGCCTGTTCAATGTCGGCAGTGGCCGTGCCCAGACGTTCAACGATGTCGCACTGACAGTGATCAATCGGCTGCGCGAGCAGCAAGGTCAGCCATCCCTATCACTGGAAATGGCCTTGCTTGAAGGTTGTCTGGAATATGGCAATTTCCCTGATCATTTACGGGGAAAGTACCAGTGTTACACTTGTGCGGACCTGGGGCACTTGCGATCTGCTGGCTACACAGCGAAAACACTGACTGTCGAGCAAGGCGTTTCGCATTATTGCGACTGGTTGCAGAGTGGCGTGCGCCCGCCCCTTGCTCTTGCCAAACCATCAGCAGCCGCTTGATGCCTGCTCCTGTTTGCATATAACTACACTAAATGACTATTTAGTTGAGTTACATTCCTCTGAGTGCTGGGGCTGACAATTTAGCTACTGCGTCACCTGAAGATGGCACCCAATTGTTTCCTTCAGGTAAACCATGGCAGCGGCAATAACCCTGTCTTGATCCTCACTGCGGCTGGAAGCGGAAATGCCCGGTTGCACGATTAGCACTTCAGCCTCGATAAACTTGAATCGGCTTTCTCTGAGGATCTCGTTCAACCTAGCCGACCTTCCCTGAAAGAACCGCGTAGGACGCTCTGCGGATCTGAGCCGCTCCTCGCGCCCCAATTTGCAATGAATGAGCGATAGCCTGATCAACGTATCTTCCACATTTATGCGAACAAGGTCGGCAGCTTCGCACGCGATGTATACCTGGGCGGCACGCCACTGAATCGAGTCTACCCTGCCCTCTCCCGAAATGCTCTGTCCTCCACGTCGATGCAGCAGCCGGCAGATCAGCGCAGGTATCGCTCGAGTGCAAGCGCATTACCCGGTGCTGCACCGGAGGCGGTGTTGTCGAAGATGCACCAGGTTGCCGCACCTGCGGCGTGGCTGCGCTGCAGCCGCTCAGCCAACTGTTGCAGGTACTCTTGCGAATAATCGCTATGGTAGATCCGCGGCTCGCCGTGCAGGCGCCAGTAGACCAATCCAGGCCAGCCAGCGGGTTGTGCATCGGCAGCGAAGCGTGAAGGGCTTGCCGCTACCTGGGCAATACGCAAGTCGATGAGCATCGACTGCGCCCCTAGCCAACTGGCGTGCCTGGGCTCGACCGCCACCGGCCCGGCATGGCGTTGGCGCAGGAGTTCAAAAAAACGCCGGTCGCGGCTGGCATCATGGGCTAGCAATGGCGGCAGCTGTACGAGCAGGCAGCCCAGGCGGTCACCCAATTGCTGGCATTGGCCAAGAAACATATCTAGCGCAACCTCACAGCCTTCCAGGCGCAGTTCATGGGTGATTATCTTGGGCAGCTTGACGGCGAAACGGAAATACTCCGGTACCGAGCAAGCCCAGCGGGCATAGGTGGTAGGCAGATGCGGCCGGTAGAACGAGGTGTTGATCTCCACGGCACCAAGCCGCGCGGCATAGCGCTGCAATTGGCTGCCCGCCTGCACGAACTCATCGGCGTACTGGCGGGACAAGCTCCAGCCCGCGCACCCCAGGTGGATCATCATGGCACTCCATAGCACGCCGTTGCTGCAATGGAGTCGCCAGAGCCGGTCGTCGTTCCATTTGTCGCTATGGATCATGTACTACGTGCACTACAACATGCTCGGTTTGTGAAATCGGATCGACCTATGGCGCCCATGGGAGATCCCATGAAAAGGACCTTCAAACAATCCAGGCACCCGGGAGGCGCGCTGCTCATGAATGACCGCATCATAACCCTGTTCACCGACACCACCCTGTTGGGCATTTCCATCCTCAATCTGCTGCTAGCCCTGGCTGTGGCCATCGGAACCTTCCTGGTCTCTCGCGCCGCCATCAGCTTCCTGCTGCACCGCGTCCGTCGCTGGTCTGAACACGACGGTGTGCTCAGCCACGTGCTGGCCAAGGTGCTGGCTGGCACCAGCAATCTCCTGCTATTGCTCGCCTCCTTGCTGGTAGGCCTGAGCATGCTCGACCTGCCGGAGCGTTGGCTGACGCGGGTCAGTAGCCTGTGGTTCGTGGTCGCCGCCCTGCAAATCGGGCTGTGGGCCAACCGCGCCATCGGCCTGGGCCTGAACCGCTACTTTGCCCGCCACCGCACCGACGGCCTGAACCAGGGCAGCGCGCTGGCCACCCTGGCGGCGTGGGGAGCGCGGGTACTGCTGTGGTCGGTGGTGGTGCTGGCAATGCTGTCCAACCTGGGCGTCAATATCACCGCTTTCGTCGCCAGTCTGGGTGTCGGCGGTATCGCCGTGGCGCTGGCCGTGCAGAACATCCTTGGCGACCTGTTCGCCTCGCTGTCGATCGCCGTGGATAAACCGTTCGAGGTGGGCGACTTCATCGTCATCGGCCCACTGGCAGGCAGCGTCGAACATGTGGGTTTGAAAACCACGCGCATTCGCAGCCTGGGTGGCGAACAGATTGTCATGGCCAATGCCAGCATGATCAGCAGCACCATCCAGAACTACAAACGCCTGCAGGAACGACGCATCGTGTTTGAATTCGGTCTGTCCTACGACACGCCAACCGAGGCGGTGAAAAAAGCCCCGGCCATCGTTGAAGAGGCTATCAAGGCGCAGCAGCAGGTGCGTTTCGACCGTGCCCATTTGCGCGGTTTTGGCAAGGAGGCGCTGGAGTTCGAGTGCGTGTACATCGTCAAGGACCCTGGCTACAACCTGTACATGGATATTCAGCAGGCCATCAACTTCCACCTGCTCGAGCGCTTTTCCAAGGTGGGCGCCAAGTTCGCCGTTCCGGTGCGGGCGATCAAGGTCACCGCGTTGCCGCAAGAGGCCAAGCTCTCGACACCAGGTCGAGAAGGCCTGGGCATCAGGGGCGCCTGAACGGTCGGCCCGTCCGTCGCCCGTATTGCACGGACCGCTCCTCCCTCTGGCCGAACACTAGGCAAACACCGAAAAAAGGAGATTCATCATGAAGACAGTGAAGCCTCATACATGGCTACTTGCGCTGTGCCTGGGTGCAAGCGCGCCCATCGTGCTGGCGGCCACCAACATGAACGATCAGCAGGCCCCTGGCACACCCACGCAAGACGATGGCCAGATGAACGGCGGCGCCAGCGGGTCTGGTACACCGGGTGATGGCATGGGTACCGGATCGGGCGGCACCGGTAGCAATGGCACCGACAACACCGGTGGGGATGGCACCAACAATGGCTCGGGCAGTGGCCACGGGATGGGCGGCTCGGGAAGTAGCGGCACGCGGACGGGCAGCGGTTCGGGTTCCGGTAGCGGAACTGGAGGTTCGGGCGGTGGTGGCACTGGAGGCGGTGGATCTGGGGGATGATGTCGGCTGACCCGCGTTAGAGGAAGTGAGGTCCCTGCGGGCTGACCACGTACAACCTGTTGAAACTTTCCCCTTCGCGGCCCAGTCCAGACCCTATCGATCACAGACAGGGAAAAGACGATGACAACCACAGTAGGCGACTTCCTGATCGAGCGTTTGTACCAGTGGGGCGTTCGACGCATCTTCGGTTACCCGGGGGATGGCATCAATGGCGTATTTGGTGCATTGGGCCGAGCCAACGGCAAGATTGAATTCATCCAGGCCCGCCATGAAGAGATGGCCGCGTTCATGGCCAGCGCTCACGCCAAGTTCACCGGCGAGCTTGGCGTGTGCATCGCCACTTCCGGCCCCGGCGCTTCCCACCTGCTGACCGGCCTCTACGATGCACGCATGGATCACCAACCGGTACTGGCCATCGTCGGCCAGCAAGCGCGTGCGGCGCTGGGCGGGCATTACCAGCAAGAACTGGACTTGTTGTCGATGTTCAAGGATGTGGCCGGTGCCTTCGTACAACAGGCCTCGACGCCGGAACAGGCGCGGCACCTGCTCGACCGCGCAGTGCGTACTGCCGTCGGTGAGCGCCGGGTTACCGCCATCATCCTGCCCAATGACTTACAGGACCTGCCCTATCAGGAGCCGGCAAGGGCACACGGCACGGTGCATTCGGGCATTGGCTACAGCAAGCCAAAGGTCGTGCCGTTCGACGCTGATCTGCAATGGGCGGCCGAGGTGCTCAATGCCGGGAAAAAAGTGGCGATTCTGGTCGGTGCCGGCGCCTTGCAGGCGACCGAGCAGGTCATCGCCGTGGCCGAAAAACTCGGTGCCGGCGTGGCCAAGGCGCTGCTGGGCAAGGCCGTGCTGCCTGACGATTTGCCCTGGGTCACCGGCACCATCGGCCTGCTCGGTACGGAACCGAGTTACCAATTGATGAACGAGTGCGACACCTTGCTGATGATCGGCTCCGGCTTCCCCTATGCCGAGTTCCTGCCCAAGGAAGGCCAGGCCCGTGGGGTGCAGATCGACCTGCAACCGGACATGCTCAGCCTGCGCTATCCAATGGAAGTCAACCTGGTCGGCGATGCCAGCGAAACCCTGCGCGCCCTGCTGCCGCTGCTTGAGCACAAAAGCGAGCGCCGCTGGCGCGACAAGGTCGAAAGCTGGCGCGCGCACTGGGACAAGACCCTGGAGAAACGCGCGCTGGTCAAAGCCGACCCGATCAACCCGCAGCGCGTGGTGCATGAGCTCTCCCCTCGCCTGCCCGACCAGGCCATCGTCACCAGCGACTCGGGTTCGTGCGCCAACTGGTTTGCCCGCGATTTGCAGATCCGCCAAGGCATGCAATGCTCGCTGTCCGGCGGACTGGCGAGCATGGGCGCGGCGGTGCCCTATGCCATCGCCGCCAAATTCGCTCACCCGCAGCGCAGCGTGGTGGCACTGGTGGGCGACGGCGCGATGCAGATGAACAACCTGGCCGAGCTGATCACCGTGGCCAAGTACTGGCGCCAGTGGGACAACCCGCAGTGGATCTGTGCGGTCTTCAACAACGAAGACCTCAACCAGGTAACCTGGGAACAACGCGTGATGGAAGGCGACCCTAAGTTCGAGGCTTCACAGTCGATCCCCGACGTGCCCTATCACTTGTTCGCCATTTCCATCGGTTTGCAGGGCATCTATGTGGAGCGGGAAGAAGACATTGCCGGCGCCTGGGAACGCGCGCTGGCGGCCGACAGACCGGTGTTGATCGAATTCAAGACCGACCCGGACGTGCCCCCCCTTCCCCCGCACATCAAGCTGGAACAGGCGAAGAAATTCGCCAGCACCTTGCTCAAGGGCGATCCGAATCAAGCCGGAGTCATCGTGCAGACCGCCAAGCAGGTCCTCAGCTCAGTGCTGCCCGGCAAAAAATAGCGTTGGCTGAAGCCCGCGCGCAGGCTCGGGTTACACTAAGGCCGCTGGCCTACGATGAATGTGCCAGGGCGAAGGATCGCCCTGGCATTTTTATGAGCGTGCGTTACTCACAAGCACTCCACCGAGGCAACTGGAGGTCACCGAGCGCTCCGTTTCCACGCCTCATAACGCGCAAGCAGCGGCTGCACGCTGAGCCCGTGCAGCAAAATGCTCAACGCCACAACTGACAGCACCAGATTGCTGACTTCCACTGCAGAGCCCGGCAACAGGCCGTGATTGATGGCATAAAACAGGTAGTAGAAGCTTCCAATGCCTCGAATGCCGAACCACCCCAGCAACCCACGCTGCCTCGCATCCAGCATTCCTCGGAACGGCATCAGCATGACGCTCAGAGGCCGAATCACCAGGAACAGCGCCCCGGCAATGATCAGAGCCCGCCAATCCCAATGGGCGACCAGCACAACGCCGAGCAAGGTGACCAGAAAGACCTCCAGCGCCCGTTCAACCAGGCTGCCAAATGCGAGCATGTCTCCCAGCATGATCCCGGCAGCCACCTGTGAATCCTCAAGCCCTTCCACATCCCCTTTTACGGCCAACTCTGGCGCCACGTGCTGGTGCCCCACCACAGGCTGCACCAAATGCTCCGCAGCCGGGGCATCCGGATTGGTAGAGGTCTGCACTTCAGCCTGGCGCAGGCCCAGGCCGGCAGCGAACACCGCCAGGAACCCATAGGCCTGGATCGACTCGGCGATCACGTAAGCGAGCGCGATCAGTGCCAGGGCCAGGTAGTCGTTGGGTGACACCGTACTGTCGTCGTTACGCAGGCGCAGGAACAGCGTGAGCTTGCCCAGACCGCGCCCCATCCAGTAGCCGCAAAGCAGGCCAGCAGCCACGGCCCATAACATGTCTTTGAGTAGCCAATCGCCCAGCCACGGCGCCCCTGTGTTCTGCTGGAGGAACAACCCGAGCATGACGAATGGAAAAGCCACCCCATCGTTCAGCCCGGCCTCGCCAGACAAGCTGAAACGAACAGCATCGTCATCCTGGGCATCGACCACCTGTACCAGGGTCGCCAGGACTGGGTCAGTAGGCGCGAGAATAGCCCCGATCATTACCGAGATACCCCACCCCAAATTCAGGCCGTAGTGCGCCACCAGTGCTACGCCAGCGATGCAGATCACCATGACCGGCCCAGCCAAGTAGAAGGCCCCCCACCATCTGCGGTTACCCAAGGGCAGCCGCAACTTCAGGCCGCTGAAGAACAGCGAAAACAACACGGCGACTTCGGTCAGATGCTCCATCCAGCCGCTCGACTGGGCGACATCAAGCTGGAGGAAGCTCAGCCCGGGCGAGCCCAGCGCGATGCCTAGACCAAGGCATACCACCGAGGACGTAACAGGTATCCAACGCAAATAGGAAGATGAGAGCGCGAGTAGCAACAAGACTGCGCCCAGCATGGCGAACCAGACGATAAAGGTCATGTGCGTAGGGGCCTGCAAAATAGGTATCGACTGAAATTCGACGTTTCGTCACTTCACGTCGTTCCGCTGCGCTTATCCCGTCCGCCGGTCACGCTGAAGATATGTAAAAAATGATTTCAGCGCTTCGCTGTGGTCAGAGTTTCTAGACAGCGGTGGAGATGCAAAAAATGAAATTCGCACAATTTTGCCAATGGCTATCCAATCACGCGGGCAAGCCAAGCACTTTCCTGATCGCCGTGGTGTTGATCGCCATGTGGGCAGCCTCCGGGCCTTGGTTCCACTACAACGATACTTGGCAGCTCATCGTCAACACGTCCACCACCATCATCACGTTCCTCATGGTGTTCCTCATCCAGAACACCCAAAATCGTGATAACGACATCATCCATGTGAAGCTGGACGAGCTGATCAGGGCTACCAAATCGGCACACCAGTCGGTGCTCGATCTCGAAGCGCTTGATAATCAGCAAATTCATAAGCTACGCAAGGAATACCGAGCCATGGGCAACCAGTGCGAAGCCCATCCTGAAACGCCCGTCGAGCAGCTGGGAGAGGATGCGGCCCGTGACAATCAGCAGCGCTAGATCAGCTTAGGGCCAGATTGATCTAGCGAAGCTCTCAAGGGCGTCGAGGGCTGAAGGGCCTTACCGATAGCCTCTGCGAGCTCTTCGACAACCACGACTACCATCCTGACAGTGACACGCCCACGACGTCGAGCTTCATGAGCTTCTCCAGTCCATAGTGGATTCCGAGTTTTTCCTGGAGTGTCCAAGCCTTGCTGATCTAGTCGGGCTCAGGTGATAGTTGTCCATCACTTGCTCCTTCTGCTCAGAGAGATTGGCCATCGTCTTCAAAATCTTCCTCAGCCTCTACAGCATCCGCGGCATCAGCGTCATTCAAAGGCGGTGAGGTAGGTTTTTCCGGATCGTTGATGAAGGGCACACCACTTGGACCGTGCTCTTCAAGACCCTCGGTTTTTGGTTGCATAGCAAAGCCTCCAGTCAATTGGGTCAGTTGTAGGTTGCTAATCGCCCACACCCGTCCCGGAAAATTTTTCGACAGCGATAGGCGGCGCAATGAACTCCGGGCCATCGCCTGCCAATCGCCACTTCACGTTCGCGATTCCGTAGCGCTCGGCCATGGGCCGGCTGACCATCTTGATGTTCTGCTGACAGAATCTGGGAATGATCCCGACCCCTGCGTCGCAGCTTGCCCAATGCCAGGCAACGGAATTGTCCATTTTTTCCATACGAATGATGAATGTTCGGCGCTCCCCATGGAGCGTGTAATCGATTACGTACAGTTGCTGTCCAGCCACGTGAGTCTCTCCCTTTTACTCATGCGTCTGTGAGGGGACATGGACGGGAAAAATTCAATTGAAAAGCCAAGCGGCAAAATACGACGTGAAATCAGCAAGCACGCTTGCGAGTGTTTGGCAAACTGCCCACTGGTCAGCCCTTCGGAACAGGCCTGATTTATCCAACCTCCCTCGCTATACGTGATGCGACGTTCGACAGTGCCCACCTGGATCTCTACGAATGAGCAGTTGATCAAGGCGCTGGCTGGCTGACCCTTTTCTCTGCACATCGGCCCCCCTTTCCAGGGGGCCGTACTATCGACGGGTAAGGCGTCATCACGCCAATTGGATGTACACCGAATAGCTCCCCAGCAGCAGCCAAAACACCAGAAAGATCCACGGTGTGCGCAGCGAAAACAGCAGCGACTTTCGATGCCCAGCTCGGGAAGTCTCAGCCTCGCAGAACAGCGGCGATTCGTCGTAAGCCAAACCCATCATGGGCTCGCTCTGCAGCAAGTGACGTTGCTTTAGTTGCCAGTGGTCAATGATGTTGTACGCCGCCCGGATCCCAGGCCAAGCATTGAGCGAGCTCAGCACACCCAGCAAGGCGAGGAAAGCTGGCACGATCAGCGTAAACATTTCTCCCCATCCTTGGTTGAGATTGCCCATGGAAGACACGAACGCGATGACCAGAAAGGACTGGGCAGCCAGGTAGGCGTCGGTGCGATTGGCCAGAATGCTGGTTTCGTACTGAATTTCACGCCGGTAGAAATCCAGGCGTTCCTTGGGAGAACCGAACATCCTGGCATTGTGTTCGCTGATTTCATGCTCCGGAGTCGCGGGGGTAATGATTCGAGGCACTTGTTCCTCCTGCAATACGGCTCCCAGCGAGAAAGGCGCGAGGAGATCAGTTCGGTAGAACAAACGATGCAACCTGAAATTCAATTCGCATTCGAGTAGGGCACCGCTCGTCGTGCCGGGTGCATATTCAATCCAACGCACAGGCATCCGATGCTTCGAAACGGTAAGAGCGTTCTCAACTGCAGGAGCTTCTACCATGCGAGATTTCCCTACTCCGCCCTTTCCGTCCCAGCCGCAAAGCGTTCCCGGTTCACAACGCAAGATGGAACCCTACCCAGACTGTGGTGAGCAGTCGTATACCGGCCACAATCGCCTTCAGGGCAAGATTGCGCTGATCACCGGTGCTGACAGTGGCATCGGGCGAGCCGTCGCCATCGCCTATGCCCGCGAGGGTGCTGACGTTGCCATCGCGTACCTGAATGAGCATGAAGACGCGCAGGAAACCGCGCGCTGGGTCGAAGCTGCAGGCCGACAATGCCTCCTGCTGCCCGGTGACCTGGCGCAGAAACAACACTGCCACGACATCGTCGAAAAGACCGTAAAACAGTTTGGGCGCATCGACATCCTGGTCAACAACGCAGCCTTCCAGATGGCCCATGAGACTCTGGAAGAAATTGACGATGATGAATGGGTGAAAACCTTCGACACCAACATTACGGCCATCTTCAGGATCTGCAAGGCGGCCCTGCCTTCCATGCCAAAGGGCAGCTCGATCATCAATACGAGCTCGGTGAACTCCGACGATCCCTCTCCAAGCCTACTGGCATATGCAGCGACCAAGGGTGCCATTGCCAATTTCACAGCGGGTTTGGCTCAGTTACTAGGAAAGAAGGGAATCAGGGTCAATAGCGTTGCGCCCGGCCCCATTTGGACGCCTTTGATCCCGGCCACCATGCCCGACGACGCGGTTAAAAACTTCGGCTCCAGCTACCCCATGGGACGTCCAGGGCAGCCGGTGGAAGTCGCTCCAATCTATGTGTTGCTGGGCTCCGATGAGGCCAGTTACATCAGTGGTTCACGGTACGCTGTCACCGGCGGTAAACCGATCCTTTGACAAAAAAGAGGCTCGCCCATAAGGCGGGCCTCAGCCCTCACTCTCGATCGGCCCGTTGCCGCGCTTGATGCCACGGGATCACTCCTGGCCCTGTACACAAGGGAAGCCAAAGTGATGAGCAAAGTTCAGGCTAGGTTTACTACATGGGACGGATGGACAAAATGCGCTGAACCAATCACCGCTCGATTGCGTCCACCGCACAAGAACAAGCGAGTCGATGCTCTAATGGCAAGCGAACCGGTAATGGCCGCCCTCAGTTATCTCAAAGACAACCAGTTGATCCTGGCGACTGCGGAGTCATGCACGGCAGGTTGCATGGTGGCTCTCTTGGCAACGGTGCCCGGTACCGGAGAGGTGCTGGAAAGTGGCTATGTGGTCTACTCTCCCAGCGCCAAGAAGCGCTTGCTTGGAGTCAGCGCCGATACCATCGAACGTTACGGCCTGACCAGCGAGGCAGTAGCGTGGGAAATGGCCCTGGGAGCGTTGAGAGACAGTAATGCCAATGTCGTGATCGCTACCACTGGCGTAGCTGGGCCCGCCCCCGAGTCTGGTGTACCGCCAGGCACAATGTGCTTTGCCTGGGCTTTTGCCGGAGAGCCAGTAGCCGTCTTTACCCGTACCCAACGGTTCTTCGGTGAGCGGGCTGATGTCATGCGCCAAGGGGCGTTGTTCGGGCTAACTCGGCTTGCCCACTACCACCAACGCTGGCTTCGTGGCGAGCGCGCCTGAGGGCAAGTGATCATGCTGGAAGACGAATGGGCGTCCAGGCGCAATCCTGTTCAAGAAGACATGTCTATGCAGCAACGCGTCTGGCGCTTCGAGCGCGTTGGCTGGTATCTGCTGGTCATTGTCGTCCTGCTCGCCTTGGCAGGGCTGTTTGGCAACGGCCCGCTCAGTGATGCTGAAGTGCTAAGCCAGGATGGTCGTGTCAAAGTCGAGTATCAGCGCCTCAGTCGCAGTGGCACGACCGACAACCTCTACATAACGGTTCAAGGAGAGCCCGGTCAGCCGGTCAAGGTAGAGCTTGAGGGCTCTCTACTGCGCGCAGCCAGTATCGAGACGATGCAGCCGGAACCGCAACTTTCGATGTCGCATGGCCCTGCCTTGTTGCTGCAACTGGGTACCAGCAAAGACGGCGTGGCCACCTTGTACCTGACGCTTCGAAGTGATCACGTGGGTACCTTGGAGGGTGTCGTCAGGACAGGCCCTCAAAGCGCAGTTCACTTTTCCACATTCCTCTACCCATAGGAACACGTCATGGAATCGATACTCCGCGCAGCCGGGATGTACGCGGCCCTCATGCTGCTGTTCCGCGTAGCCGGACGCCGCTCACTGGCTGACCTGACCACCTTCGACTTTGTCTTGTTGCTGATCATTGGGGAGGCGACTCAGCAAGCACTGCTGGGTGAAGATTTTTCGTTCACCAACGCCATGCTGGTGATTGCTACACTGATCGTCCTCGACGTAGGGCTGTCGTTGGCAAAGCTCAACTCCAAGCCCTTGGCGCGGCTTCTGGATGGGCACGCTACCTTGGTCGTGGAGAACGGGCAATTTCTGCATCACCGAATGCGCCGAGCGCGCCTCACGGAAGACGACATTCTCGAGTCGGCAAGGAACAGCCAAGGTATTGAAAACATCCAGCAGGTCAAATTTGCCATCGTCGAGCGCAATGGCAAGGTCTCGATCATTCCCGCCGATCAGAGCATCAATATCGCCTGACCATGATCAATGCTGGGAACGGGCATCACATCGCGCCGGGACACAAGCCATTCCCGCATCCGCTCGGTATCAAAAATCTGACCCTCTTCCATCATGAGCAGAATGAGCGACTTGGACATCCGGTAGCAACCGCATAGAGAGCAGCTTCGCTCTTCCCATCCGCTGGTACACTCGACGGACTCAGCGTGTCCGGCGCAGATCAAACAACTCATACAAGCCCCCTGTTGTTCTTGTTCAGTCGAGGGTGGTCAAAAGGATCTGGTGGATCCCATGTCTCTCGCTTTGTATGAGATTCCCATGCCAATCCTAAATTCCCTTCATTTTCTCTGCCCCCCTACCCCAGACGAACATCGATGATGAACCTTCGTTAGGGTTGCCCGTGCTTCCGTCCCTGGAAGCCTATATGAAGGGATCAAGCGGCTGGCTTGAGTACCACCTTGGTCCAACCATCATCCCGTGCATCGAAGTGCTTGTAGGCATCCGGGCCTTCCGCCAGCTTAAGGCGATGAGAGATGATCTGGGAGGGCTTGGCACGCCCATGATGAATAAGCTCTGCAAGACGGCGATTGTAGGCCTTCACGTTTGCCTGGCCTGTGCGAATCTGTTGGCCCTTGAACCAGAACGCGCCGAAATCGAAGGCCATCTTGCCCTTTTTCGCCAAATCGTTTTTCGCACCCGGATCCTCAGGCACGAACACACCCACCACGCCTATGCCACCGGTCGCCTTGGTTGAAGCGACCAGGTTGTTCATTGTCAGGTAGTTCGCTTCATGACCATGTTTGTCGCAGCATTGGTAGCCAACACATTCGCATCCGCGGTCGGTGCCTTTGCCATGGGTAAGGTTCATGATCTCTTCCACAGCCTTCTGCTCGACAGCATTGATGGGCGTTGCCCCCAGTTGCGCGGCCAACTGCAGGCGATCTGGCTGGTTGTCGATGACAAACACCTGGGAAGCCCCTTTGATGATTGCCGAGTGCGCCGCCATCAGCCCGACCGGGCCTGCGCCATAGATGGCAATGCTCTCCCCCGGCTGCAGACCCGCAAGCTCGGTTGCATGCCAACCGGTAGGGAAAATGTCTGAAAGCATCACGTAGTCATCTTCCCGCTCCTGTGCATCCTCCGGCAGTACCAGACAATTGAAATCCGCATAGGGAACGCGTAGCAACTCCGCCTGGCCACCTTGATAGGGCCCCATCTCGGCGAAGCCGTATGCGGCACCGGCAGCTCCTGGGTTGGCCGTGAGGCAGAAGCCTGTTAGCCCTTTTTCGCAGTTTTCGCAGAACCCGCAGCCGATATTGAATGGCAGGCAGACCCGATCACCCACTTTGACCCGGTCGACCCCGGCGCCCACCTCGATCACTTCTCCCAGGTTTTCATGCCCGAACACGCGTCCCGCTTCGAAAGAGGTGCGACCTTCATACATGTGCAGGTCGGAGCCGCAGATGTTAGTCGTGGTGATCCGCACCAGTACGTCGGTGGGTTTCTCGATTCTTGCGTCCGGTACATCCTTGACCGCGACGTCGCGTGGGCCGTTATACACAATGGCTTTCATGCTGAACTCCCTAATGTCAGGGGCGACAGAAAAGTGCCCTACCCTGTTCAGGTGTTCAGTGAGCATCGAGTGTTCAATCTGCTGGGCCATGAGCCGGATCAGTGGCGCTAATATTCATTGCTACGGGCAGTGCGAAGTTCCAGATCAGCGCAAAGGCCTTGAACATGGTGGTGGTCCGCGCCGGCTATGGCTTTGAGAAAGCCGCGGTCGGCGAGCCGTCGCAGGCCTCGCCATTCGCGGCTAGGTTCACTTGCAAAAGGTTAGCGGTAGGACAGCCTCGCAGCCTCAACACCCACATCATCTTCGCAGCATCCACCCTGTCGCGGCAGAACACACATCAACTGTATTGAACCCTTGCGCTAAAACCCTACTCCACCCAGAGCAACCGTGATTTTCCCCAGCCCCTGCAGAGGTGTCCCATGAACGCAATCGAACTGCTGATCCAGGACCATCAACTGGTGAAGAAACTGCTCGAGGAGCTGTCGTCTACCACCGAGCGCGCCGTGAAGAAACGCGCCGAACTGCTCGAACGTATCAAGCAGGAGGTGAGCATCCATACCGCTCTGGAAGAAGAGATCCTGTACCCCGCGATTAAGCAGGCGGGCGGCAAGGAAGAAGCGAAAATGTACTACGAGGCCAAGGAGGAACACCGCACGGTCGACTCATTGGTCATTCCCGACCTGCTACACACCGAGACCGGGACCGTGGAGTTTGCCGGCCGGGTCAAGGTGATGAAAGAGCTGCTAGAGCATCATATCGAGGAGGAAGAAAGCGAGCTGTTCCCCACCGCTCGCAAGCTGCTGGGCAAGCAGGCACTTGAAGACATGGGCCAGGCCATGGAAGCTCAGAAAAAACTGCTTAAGGGTGAACAGCGCGCAGCCTGATTACCGCCAGCGCGCCCATCCGGGCGCGCTACCCCGGACTTACTCGGTAAAAGCATTGCCAGGCTTCGATGAAGTTTGGCGTGGCGACATACACCACATCCACCTCGCCCGAGCCGAGCAGCGCCGCTTAATCTTCGTAAGCATAGGCTTTGAGCCCGCACCGATCGACCCATACCGTCGCCTTCTGCGGGTCGCCCGTGACCAGCGCGGTCATGACCGAATTGTCAGCCTGGCCGATACCAGGCACGAAGGCAGCTTGGGAAATCGAGCCGCCGGCCACTACGCCATAGCGGATCTTGGCTGCTGCATTGGGCATGAAGCCCTTCCTTGTGGTGACGATGATTGATCATGTCAGTTACCAGAGTGGGCAGGTCGTACGGCCGTGAGGCTCCATAAGTCTGGCTACCGTGAGTGTTGGCAAAGCATTGTGAACCCGGGTAGGCGCTCGCCAGTCCCACATCGAAACGCAATCAGTTTGGGTATCCCGTGATGAATGACTGGATCGACTTTCTCGAATGGCCCGCCATGCTCCTTACCGTGCTTGCCGCCTGGTGCATCGGTTCAAGGCGCCCGGGCAGACGCAAACTGGGCTTCTGCTGCTTCATCGCCAGCAACGTGCTGTGGGGGATGTGGGGATGGCAGGCACAAGCCTGGGCGCTGATCCTTCTGCAGGTCTGCCTGTGCATCATGAACCTGCGGGGCTGGAAGAAAAACACGGCGATGGAACCAAGCTGAATGGGTCATGCTTATGTGCGCCGCAAAGTGTGGCGCCTAGGCCGTTCGCTCCACCCTTCAGCGCCATCGCACAGGTCGCCGCGCGGGCAGGACAAAGAAATGGTGAACATCCCATTTATTGTTGTTATGAGAAATAAGTAGTCCAGCCACTGCTTTGCAACTTTTTCACCAATTCTTCACTGCCCTCGCACTTTTTGCTGCCTAGGATTCGCCGACAATTTGCCTGTCCGCAGAGTCAGCCATGCATCAGAGAAGAACCGATCAACGCGCGTTGCTGTTACTGCTTGCCACTACGGCCGTTTTATTGATGTTAGGCCTGGGGAGCCGCGAACTTTGGGGTGCAGAAACCCGCTGGGCAAACATCGCCCTGCAGATGCTGCAAAGCGGCGACTACTTTGACCCGTACCTCAAGGGTGGCGCCTATTACGACAAACCCCTGCTGTCCTATTGGCTGATTACTACCAGCGCCTGGCTGACCGGGGGCCTGGGCCCTTGGTCGCTGCGCCTTTCATCCGTCATTGCGGCGTGGTTCAGCGTTTGGCTGATCTACCTGCTCGGCGAGCGCCTGTTCCGCAAAGGCACCGGACTAGTGGCTGGCTGGATGCTGGCCACGACTTTCTACTTCGTGTTCTGGGCACGGGTTGCCACCGCTGACATCCTTACGGTGTGCGGCGTGCTGGCCGCAGTCTGGTGGTATTGGCGCGGGCCTGAGGATACGCGTTTCTGGCGCTATGTCGGCTTCTTCGGGTTATTGGCGCTGACCTCGCTGTTCAAGGGCCTGATCGGCTTCATCCTGCCAGGCCTGGTGTTGCTGCCGCACCTGCTGAGCGAAGGCCGTTGGCGCCGCCACCTGAACCTGCGTCTGCTGGCTGCACTGCTGCTGGCCGGAGCGCTGTACATGCTGCCGTTTCTACTCTCGCACCTGTACGGCGCACCCAACTACGGCGAAAGCGGCCTTGGGCTGGTACTGCGGGAGAACGTGGTGCGGTTCTTCCGGCCATTCGACAACCTGGGGCCGATCTATACCTACCTGGTATACCTGCCGGTCTACACCCTGCCCTGGGCACCCTGCTGGATCATTGCCGTGTGGGTTGCCGTACGCCACTGGCGGCAGATCGAGCCTGATACCCGCTGGCTGATTCAGGGCCTTGGCCTGCTGATGCTGTTCTTCACCGCCAGCGGCAGCAGGCGCAGCTACTATGTGCTGCCGCTGGTGCCGTTCGCACAACTGCTCGGTGCCTGGTGGATCACCCGGCGCATGGCCCTGCGCGAGGCCGCCGGGCGGCGCCTGCAGGCCGGCTTCGCGGTCACCGCAGTGTTGCTGATGGCAGTACTGGGCATTCTGGTGCCCTGGAGCAATGGCGGCGGTGGCGTGATCAGCTTCGGCGAGGCCGTGCTTGAACAGGCGAGCCGTCAGGCACCCCTTGCACAATGGCAACTGGTAATGGTCGAGGTGGACAACAAGGTGCCGATGTACCTCCAAACGGGTGGTGCCCCCTTCTACTATGTGGCGCAGACCGAGGATTACCCCCGCAGCGGCGACACCGCCAGCTTGATGGCCTGGCTGAAGCGTACCAGCGGCAAGCACTGGGACCCGCAGCGCACGATCATCGTCGCGCATTACCTCCACGGCGAGGCGCCGCCCTTTGGCTACCTGGAGAGCGATCATCAGGTCATCACCACCCAGCCCAGCCGTGGCGAGCAGTGGCTACACGCCCGCGATGATCAAAGCGTGGCCTATATTCCCAAAACCTAGGCCGTGCCCTGCCCGTCTTCAAGCCTGTAACTAACAGCGACTATTCGGCCAACTACAAGCATTGTTTTACAACCATCCGAATGGATGTTTATGCACATGAAATTTATTGGTAGCTTCATACTTTGTCAGAAAGCTGAACCTCAGCTGTCTGCATTTGCGATGTAATGAGAAGGCGACCATTTTTTTATACTTCTTTCACAAAATCGAGCATAACCTTGGCCGGATAAGCCCCTGACAACCACGACGGCACGGATGACTGAGCCCCGCAGAAAAACCTGACTTAGCGCAACACAGCAACTTTTAGCCTGTGCATGGGATGCAAAAAACTTCTTTGCGTCTACGCTGGCAATTGGACCAATGAAATCAATGGGTTCTGTCATTTTCCTGTATCACCGAGGTGCTCATGAGTGAGGCGTTTCTCCCCTTCTCTCGTCCTAGTATGGGCGAAGAAGAAATTGCGGCTGTCGAAAAAGTCCTGCGTTCGGGCTGGATCACGACCGGGCCACAGAACCAGGCACTTGAAGAGCAGTTCGCGCAGTACGTCGGTTGCCGCCATGCGGTGGCCCTGTCATCGGCCACCGGCGGTATGCACATCGCCTTGCTGGCACTGGGTATCGGCCCGGGGGACGAAGTCATTACCCCGTCGCAGACCTGGGTGTCCACGGCCAACATGATTTCGCTGCTCGGTGCCACGCCGGTGTTCGTCGATGTCGATCGCGACACCCTGATGACCGATGCGTCGCGTATCGAGGCCGCCATCACCTCGCGGACGAAAGCCATCATCCCAGTGCATTACGCCGGCGCTGCCTTCGACCTTGACCCGCTGTACGCACTGGCCGACAAGCATGGTATCGCCGTCATCGAAGACGCCGCCCATGCCGCTGGCACTCGCTACAAAGGCCGCCATGTCGGCGCCAAAGGTACAGCGATCTTCTCGTTCCACGCGATCAAGAACATGACCTGCGCCGAAGGCGCGATGTTCGTCAGCGACGACGAAGCTCTGGCCAGCCGCGTGCGGATGCTCAAGTTCCACGGTCTGGGTGTTGATGCCTACGATCGCATGACCCATGGCCGCAAGCCCCAGGCCCAGGTCATGGAGCCAGGCTTCAAGTACAACCTTGCCGACATCAACGCCGCCATCGCCCTGGTGCAACTCAAGCGCCTGGACGCGATCAACGCCCGCCGAACCGAACTGGCCGCCCGCTACCAGCAACGCTTCGAAGGCCTGCCAGTGCAGCCCCTGACCGTGCCGACTGCCTATGCGCAGCAGCACGCCTGGCACCTGTACATCCTGCGCATCGACAGCGAACGCTGTGGCCTGGACCGCGAAGCCTTCATGAAAGGCCTGCAAGAGCGCGGCATCGGCACCGGCATCCACTTCATCGCCACCCACCTGCACACCTGGTACCGCCAGCGTGATCCGCAGCTGTCGCTGCCGAACACCGAATGGAACTCTGCACGGTTGTGCTCCATTCCGTTGTTCCCCGACATGACCGACCAGGACCTCGACCGGGTCGTTACCGCCATTGAGCAGGTTGTGGGGAAACGCCCGTGAGACCGTACCCAATCAACTGCGTGTCCATCGTCATTCCGGTCTACAACGAGCAGGAAAGCCTGCCCGAACTGCTGCGCCGCACCGGCGCAGCTTGCCAGCAGCTGCGCCACCCTTATGAAATCGTGCTGGTCGACGACGGCAGCCGCGACGACTCGGCGCAAATCCTCGAAGACGCCGCCCAGGCCGAGAACAGCCCGTTCGTGGCGGTCATCCTCAACCGCAACTACGGCCAGCACGCGGCGATCATGGCCGGTTTCGAACAGTGCAAAGGCGACGTGGTGATCACCCTCGACGCTGACCTGCAAAACCCGCCGGAAGAAATCCCGCGCCTGGTCGCCGAAGCCGAACGCGGCTTCGACGTGGTCGGCACGGTGCGCAGCAACCGCCAGGACTCGGCCCTGCGCCGCTGGCCGTCGAAGGTGATCAACTACGCGGTCAAACGCTCCACCGGCGTTGCCATGAGCGACTACGGCTGCATGCTGCGCGCCTACCGGCGCACTGTGATCGACGCCATGCTCGCCTGCCGCGAGCGCAGCACCTTCATCCCGATCCTGGCCAACAGCTTCGCCCGCCATACCACCGAGATCCTGGTGACCCACGCCGAGCGTGAACACGGCGATTCGAAATACAGCCCGATGCGCCTGATCAGCCTGATGTTCGACCTGATCACCTGCATGACCACCACGCCATTGCGCCTGCTGAGCATCGTCGGTTTCAGCATGGCTGCGCTTGGCGTGCTGTTCGCCTTCGCGTTGATCGTGCTGCGCCTGGCATTTGGCCCGGGCTGGGCCGGTAACGGCCTGTTCGTGCTGTTCGCCGTGCTGTTCGTGTTCACCGGTGGCCAGTTCATCGGCATGGGCCTGCTCGGCGAGTACCTGGGGCGCATGTATAGCGACGTGCGCGCCCGGCCACGGTTCTTCATCGAAAAAGTGCTGCGCAGCGGTTCTCCGCCTGTGCCGGCGCAAAGCGTCACCGTTGATGGTTTCACTTCCTCTACTTCTGGTCAGGTTCACTCATGAGTGCAAAAACGGTTGTCTTCGCGTACCACGATATCGGCTGCGCCGGCATTGAAGCCCTGCTCGACAGCGGCTATGACATCGCAGCGGTGTTCACTCATGCCGACGATCCCAAGGAAAACGCCTTCTACGCCTCGGTGGCACAGCTGTGCGCCCGCAAAGGCATCCCGGTGCATGCACCGGAGGATGTCAACCACCCGCTGTGGGTCGAGCGCATCAGCCAGCTCGACCCCGACTACCTGTTCTCGTTCTACTACCGCAACCTGCTGAGCGAACCGCTGCTGGCCACCGGCCGCAAAGGTGCGTTCAACCTGCATGGCTCGCTGCTGCCGCGCTACCGCGGCCGTGCACCGGCCAACTGGGTGCTGGTCAACGGCGAAACCGAAACCGGCGTGACCCTGCACCGCATGGTCAAACGTGCCGATGCCGGTGCCATCGTCGCCCAGCTGCGGGTGGCTATCGAACGTAGCGACACCGCGCTGAGCCTGCATGGCAAGCTGCGTGCCGCTGCCGCCGACCTGCTGCGCGACACCTTGCCGAACCTGCGCCAGGGCAAGGTCAGCGAAACTCCACAGGATGAATCGAAGGCGACCGTGTTCGGCCGTCGTACTGCGGCCGATGGCCGCCTGGACTGGCAAGCGCCTGCCGAAACCCTGTTCAACCTGGTGCGCGCGGTGACCCAGCCCTACCCTGGCGCCTTCTGCCAGGTTGGCGAGCACAAGCTGATCGTCTGGAGCGCCGACGTGGTCAAGGGCAATGACGGCCTGGCCCCAGGCCGGGTCATCAGCACCGACCCGCTGCGCATCGCCTGTGGCGAGGACTCGCTGGTGATCAGTGCCGGCCAGCGCAACGACACCGGCCTGTACCTGAGCGGCCCGCAACTGGCCAACGAGCTGGGCCTGGTCGAAGGCTCGCTGCTGCGTGGCACCGACGCCCGCCGCAACGTTCGCCGCACCCGGGTATTGATCCTCGGGGTCAACGGTTTCATCGGCAACCACCTGTCCGAGCGCCTGCTCAGCGACGAGCGCTACGAAGTCTACGGCCTGGACATCGGCTCCGACGCCATCGAGCGCCTGCGCAACCACCCACGCTTCCACTTCGTCGAAGGCGACATCAGCATCCACTCCGAGTGGATCGAGTACCACATCAAGAAGTGCGACGTGGTGCTGCCTCTGGTGGCCATTGCCACGCCGATCGAATACACCCGCAACCCGCTGCGCGTGTTCGAGCTGGACTTCGAAGAGAACCTGCGCCTGGTGCGTTACTGCGTCAAGTACAACAAACGCGTGATCTTCCCGTCGACCTCTGAAGTCTACGGCATGTGCCAGGACCCAAACTTCGACGAAGACAGCTCCAACCTGGTGGTCGGGCCGATCAACAAGCAGCGCTGGATCTACTCGGTGTCCAAGCAGTTGCTCGACCGGGTCATCTGGGCCTATGGCCAGAAAGGCCTGAACTTCACCCTGTTCCGCCCGTTCAACTGGATGGGCCCACGCCTGGACCGCCTGGACTCTGCACGTATTGGCAGTTCCCGGGCCATCACCCAGCTGATCCTGAACCTGGTGGAAGGTACGCCGATCCGTCTGTTCGACGGCGGCGCACAGAAGCGTTGCTTCACCGACATCGCCGACGGCGTCGAGGCCCTGGCGCGGATCATCGACAACGACAACGATGCCTGCAACGGCCAGATCATCAACATCGGCAACCCGGACAACGAAGCCAGCATCCGCCAGCTGGGCGAAGAGCTGCTGCGCCAGTTCGAAGCCCACCCGCTGCGCAGCCACTTCCCGCCGTTCGCCGGTTTCCGCGACGTCGAGAGCAAGGCGTTCTACGGCGGCGGCTACCAGGACGTGTCCCACCGCAAGCCGAGCATCGCCAACGCCAAGCGCCTGCTGAACTGGGAGCCGACCGTGGAGATGCGGGAGACCATCGGCAACACCCTGGACTTCTTCCTGCGTGAAGCCATGCGCGAGAACGAGACCCGTCCGGCAGAAGAAGCACGCTGATGCAGGCAGGGTTGCGCATCGACGTCGATACCTACCGCGGCACCCGTGAAGGTGTGCCGCGCCTGTTGGAGCTGCTCGACGAGGCGCAGGTCAAGGCGACGTTCTTCTTCAGTGTCGGTCCGGACAACATGGGGCGCCACTTGTGGCGCCTGATCCGCCCGCAGTTCTTGCGGAAGATGCTGCGCTCCAATGCCGCCGGGCTGTACGGCTGGGACATTCTCCTGGCCGGCACCGCCTGGCCCGGCAAGCCGATTGGCCGCGACCTCGGGCACCTGATGCGTCAGGCCCGGGACGCCGGCCATGAGGTCGGCCTGCACGCCTGGGACCACCACGGCTGGCAGGCGAATGCCGGGCACTGGAGCATGGCGCAACTGACCGAGCAGATCCGTCAGGGCGTCGACACCCTCACTGACATTCTCGGCGCACCGGTGGACTGTTCGGCCGTCGCCGGTTGGCGCGCGGACGAGCGGATCATCGAGGCCAAGCAGGCCTTCGGTTTTCGCTACAACAGCGATTGCCGGGGCACTAGCCTGTTCCGCCCTCGCCTGGCCGACGGCTCGCCAGGGGCGCCGCAGATTCCGGTGGACCTGCCGACCTTCGACGAGGTCGTCGGCCCGCAGGTGACTGCCGCGCAGTTCAACGCATTCATCCTTGGGCGCTTGCGCCCACAGGCACTCAACGTCTACACCATCCATGCAGAGGTAGAAGGGATTCTGATGGCCCAGGACTTCCGCCAATTGCTGGCCGATGCACGCCAGCGCGAAATCACGTTCAAACCCTTGGGCGAGCTGCTCCCCGCCTCGCTCGACACCTTGCCCGTTGCCAGCGTGCAGCGCGGCGTCCTGCAAGGCCGTGAGGGCTGGCTGGGAGTGCAGGGCTCATGAGCAGACGCTGGACGCTTGCGCTGCTGCTCGGCCTGTTCGTACTGGCCTTCCTGCTGCCACTGGGCGGCCATGGCTTGTGGATCCCCGACGAAACCCGCTACGCCCAGGTCAGCCAGGAGATGCTGCTGACCGGCAACTGGGTCTCGCCCCACTTCATGGGGCTGCGCTACTTCGAAAAACCTGCAGCCGGCTACTGGATGATCGCCCTCAGCCAGGGGCTGTTCGGCCAGAACCTGTTCGGCGTGCGTTTTGCCTCGGCGCTGAGCGTTGGGCTGAGCCTGATCCTGTGCTATCTGGTGGCACGCAGGCTCTGGAACGACCCGCGCAAGAGCCTGGTCTGCACCCTGATCTACATGAGCTTCTGCGTCATGGTCGGCCAGGCTGTCTATGCCAACCTCGATCCGCAGTTCACCCTGTGGGTCAACCTCAGCCTGGTAGCCTTGTGGTTCGCCGTAGACAGCCACAGCAACGGCCAGCGCCTTGCCGCCTGGGCGGTACTGGGGCTGGGCTGTGCCATGGGCTTCATGACCAAGGGTTTTCTCGCCTGGCTGCTGCCGGTGTTGATCGCCCTGCCGTGGATGCTCTGGCAGAAGCGCTGGCGTGAACTGTTGGTGTTCGGCCCGGTGGCCGTGCTGGTGGCGATCGTCGTCAGCCTGCCCTGGGTGCTGGCGGTCCATCTCCAGGAACCGGACTACTGGCGGTTCTTCTTCTGGCATGAGCACATTCGCCGCTTTGCCGGTGACGATGCCCAGCACAGCGCGCCCTTCTGGTACTACTTGCCGCTGCTGGTGGCCTACAGCCTGCCCTGGATCGCCATGCTGCCGCCGGCCCTGAAACAGGCCTGGCAGAGCCGTATCCAGGCCAAGGTCGTGTTCCTGCTGCTGTGGCTGCTGATGCCGTTGCTGTTCTTTAGCCTGAGCAAGGGCAAGCTGCCAACCTACATCTTCCCGTGCCTGCTGCCATTGGCCCTGCTGATCGGCCATGCCGTGGAAGAACGGCTGCGCCTGCATCAAGGCCGCGTGCTGGGCATCAACGGCTGGCTCAACGTGGTGATGGGCGTGATCGCCCTGATCGCACTGGCCTGGCTGCAATTGAAGAAACCGGTGTACGTCCACGAACCAACCGGTTTGCTGCTGATGTGCGCGGCGATGGCGGGTTGGACCGTCGCAAGCCTGGCCCAGGCCCTGTCGCCGCTGCGCTGCTGGGCAGCTCCGGTGGCCGGCAGCCTGTTGCTGATGGCCCTGCTGCCGGCGGCAATGCCCAAGTCGGTGGAGGGCAACAAGATGCCCGACCAGTTCATCCTGCAGCACCTCGACGAACTGGCAGGCGCCACTCACCTGATGAGCAACGACCTCGGCGCGGCATCGGCACTGGCCTGGCGCCTGAAACAGCCGAACGTGGCGTTCTACAACACCGTCGGCGAACTGAAGTACGGCCTGGCGACTCCAGAAGGCGACGGTCGCCGGTTGAACGACAAGAACGTTCGCCAGTGGGTCGACGACGCCCGCCGCACTGGCACGGTCGCCGTGGTGATGCGGGTCAAGGGTGAGGATGAGCAACGTGAGCTTGCTCTGCTGCCTGAGGATGGCACCCGCTACCAGCAAGGCAAGATGGTGATCCTCATTCTGCCCAGAGTATCGCCATGAGCTGGTTGCTTCTGTTGACGGCCTGCCTGCTGACTTGCCTGGGCCAGGTGGCACAGAAGTTCGCCGTGGAAGGCTGGCGTGGGCAAGCGGGGCCGTGGACGGACAAGTTGCGTTCGTCCTGGCTGTGGCTGGCGCTCCTCGCCCTCGGCAGCGGTCTGCTGGTCTGGCTGCTGGTACTGCAGCGCATGGAGGTGGGTATCGCCTATCCGATGCTCAGCCTGAACTTCGTGGTGATCACCCTGATCGCCCGCTTTGGCTTCCATGAACCGGTCGATCGCCGACACTGGCTGGGGGTAGCCATGGTCATCGCCGGTGTCGCACTGCTGGGGCAGCAATCATGAATCAGCGCCTTGGCATCGCGTTTGCTCTGGGTAGCGTGCTGCTGGTCAGCGGCGCCCAGTTGGCCATGCGCTGGAGCATGACCCGCCTGCCGCAACCAGGGCAGTGGCAATCGGTGCTGGCCGGTCAGGGCATCGATGCCCTCGCCGTGGCCGTAGTGCTGGCGGCGATCGCTGCCTATGGCCTGTCGATGTTGTGCTGGCTGCTGGCCCTGCGCGATCTGCCGTTGGGCCGGGCCTACTCGCTGCTGAGCCTGAGCTACGCCTTGGTTTACCTGTTGGCGGCCGGCCTGCCGCTGTTCGACGAAACATTCAGTTTGAGCAAATCACTGGGCGTGGCACTGGTCATGCTCGGGGTCATTACTATCAATACGCGTCCGGTCCGTTCGCCCGCATTAAGGAGTGCTCCATGAAAATTACAGTGTTTGGTAGCGGGTACGTCGGCCTGGTGCAAGCCGCGGTACTGGCCGAAGTCGGCCATGATGTCGTGTGCATGGATGTCGATGAGAAGAAAGTCGAGTTGTTGCGCCAAGGCCATGTCAGCATCTTTGAGCCGGGCCTTTCGAGCCTGGTGCGCGAAGGCCTGGATGGCGGCCGCCTGCAATTCACCACCGATGAAAAGCTCGCCGTCGAGCATGGCCGCGTCGCCTTCATTGCCGTCGGCACCCCCTCCTGCGCGGATGGCTCGGCGGACCTCAAGTATGTGCTGTCGGTCGGCGACGCGGTTGCCCGCCACCGCCAGCAACCGTTGATCCTGGTTGAAAAATCTACCGTGCCGGTAGGCACCGGTGACACCCTGCGTGCGCACATCACTACTGCGCTCAAGGGCCGCGAGCTGCGCATCGATATCGTGTCCAACCCGGAGTTCCTCAAGGAAGGCTCGGCCGTCGCCGATTGCCGCCGGCCGGACCGTATCGTCATCGGTTGCGAAGGTGAAGACGTGCGCGATGTCATGCGCGACCTCTACTCACCGTTCAACCGCAACCATGACCGCATCATGTTCATGGACCTGCGCAGCGCCGAGCTGACCAAGTACGCCGCCAACTGTATGCTCGCCACCAAGATCAGCTTCATCAACCAGATCGCCGAGCTGGCCGAGCATCTGGGTGCCGATATCGAATCGGTGCGCCAGGGCATCGGTGCCGACACCCGCATCGGCTACCATTTCATCTACCCAGGCTGCGGCTATGGCGGCTCGTGCTTCCCCAAGGACATGCGTGCGCTGATCCACAGTGCCGAGCAGGTGCATTGCTCCAGCGACTTGCTGCAGGCGGTCGAGGCGATCAACGAGCGCCAGAAGCACAAGCTGTTCGAGCGCATCCACGCCTTCTACAACGGTGACCTTGCCGGCAAGACCTTTGCCGTGTGGGGCCTGGCGTTCAAGCCCAACACCGACGACATGCGCGACGCCCCCAGCCGTGTGCTGCTTGAATCGCTATGGGCGGCCGGTGCCAGCGTGCGCGCCTTCGACCCCGAGGCCATGCAGGAAACCCAGCACCTGTATCCGGATGAAGAAAAACTGATGCTGATGGGTACCCCGGAATCGGTACTGTCCGGCGCCGACGCGTTGATCATCTGCACCGAATGGCAACAGTTCAAGGCGCCGGATTTCGAGCTGATCCAGCAACGCCTGAAGGCACCGGTGATCTTCGACGGGCGCAACCTCTATGACGCCGAGCGCCTGTCGCGCAAAGGTTTCAAGTACTTCCCGATCGGCCGTGGCGACTCCTGCCAGTTGCCGGTTTCCCCGCAATTGCCACGCCAGGGTACGAAAGCAGCGTGAAGACACTGCCTCTCACCATTCACCGGCAGTCCCTGCTTGCAGGATTGCTGGCGCTGCTGCTGTTCTGCGCCGGGGTGTATGGGCAGGCGCCAATCGGCTTCGACTCACGCTTCGTGCTGTTTGCCCAGGAGATGCTGCGCCATGGGCCGACGGTGTTCCCGACCACTTACGGGCAGCCCTATGCCGACTATACGTCGCTCTCGACACTGTTCATCTGGCTGTTGTCATTACCGTTCGGGGAGGTCAATGGCCTGAGCGCATGGCTGCCCAGTGCCATCGCCGGCGCGGTGATCGTGACCCTGATGTACCGGCTGCTGGCGCCGTTCTCGCTGCGCTGGGCATGGAGCAGCATTTCCCTGCTGTTGCTGACCGTCACCTTCGTCAGTGAAGTCCGGGCGGTGTCACAGGACCTCATGCTGGCCGCCGTCGCCTTCAGCGTCTTCTACCTGGGGTACGCCCACGACCAGCATGCTGCCGGGCGGCGCTGGCCGCTGGTGTTCGCCTTGTTGCTGTTGGGGTTTGGCATTCGCGGGCCGATCGGCCTGGTAGTGCCGACCGGCATGCTGTGCAGTTACTACCTGCTGACTGGCCAATGGCGGCGGATGCTGCTGTTTGGGGTGCTGGCCAGCCTGCTGCTGCTCGCCAGTGTCGGCCTGCTGCTGTGGCTGGCCAAGGCCAGCGGCGGCCAGGCGTTTCTGGATGATGTGATTCGCATGCAGTTCATGGGGCGCATGGATGGCAGCGAGGGCGCCAGCAGCCCGCTGTACTACTTCTCCAGCGCGCTGGGCAACTATGCGCTGGCCTATCCATTGGCACTGCTGGCACTGGTCGCCGCCTGGCTGGGCCGTGCGCAGCTGCAGGGGCCGGCGTTGCGCCTGGTCGGTTACTGCGCGGCTGCCGCGCTGCTGGTCATGGTCGGGCTGTCGATCCCCCAGGCCAAGAAGGCCCGCTACCTGCTGCCGATGCTGCCGATGGTGGCGATCATCGCCGCCTACCCGTTCCAGGTGGCCCAGGGGCGGTTATTCGCCTGGCTACGCAGTGCCATCCAGGGGCTATGGCTGCTGATGCCGGGGCTGATGATGATTGCCTTGCTGGTGGCTCAGCGTCGTTACCCCGAAGAAACCGGTTCCGTCACCGTGCTGATGGTGGTGCTGGCGGCGTTGCAGTTGTGGGCGCTGTCGCGCCTGGTGCAGCCACATTGGCGTGCCGAAGTTGCCGCTGGCTGTGCGGTCATGGCGTTGTGGCTGGTGTATGTCGCGGTGGTCGAGCCAGTGGAGCGTCGGCTGTATGACACCCGCAGCTTCACCCTGGCAGTGCTCGCACAGGTTTCGCAGCAACCTGCCCCGCTGGTGCTGCATCGACTGGGCCAGGATGCCAAGGCCATCAAGTTCATGGTCAACCTCGACCAGGATCTGCGACCGCTGTTCACCGAGACCCCTAAACAACTGCAGGCCGTGCAGGGACCGGCGTGGCTGATGATGGACCGACACGACTTCCAGGCACTGCAAGGCACGTCGATGCAAACGCTGCAGCCGCAAATCAGTGGACGCTTCGACAACAACGACTATGTGCTGGTGTACCTCGGGCATTGAAGAACAGCTGGGGTTGCCTACAACTTGCGAGCGCGCAAGCGCTCGTGATAGCGGCCGCCCAATGCCCCTCCCCAGGGCATGATCAGGCCGATCACCAGCAGCACGATCAACAGCGTGACCCCTTCGAACGGGCTGAAGAACTCCAGTACGGCGCAGCCCAGGGTCAGCAGCAGCCCCAGGACCGTCAAGGCGTCCGGTTTGAGCACCGGGCAGTCGCTGCTCGCCACTGAGGAATGCAGAAAACCCACCAACCACAGGTAAAGCCAGCTGACCACGGATGCGATGAACAACATCAGAAACATCAAGTGATGGCTAAATATCGAAGTGTGCATGATGGGCAGCCCTGCTCAAGTATGCGTGTGGCGTTAGCGCTGGTTTAAGGCATTCGAAGTGAAAGTTCCGTCAAAAAAACCTGTCCTCGTGACTGGACTGCTTAAAATGTCGTTTTCCGATTCGGCGTGAAGGAACCCCACCATTGAAAGGCCCGCAGAACTCTCACGCCGACGTGGTCTTGATCGAGGCCAGGCAACTGGGTCGTGTCGATCTGCAGACCCAGGCCGCCTTGCTGGCACCCACCGACTTTTCATTGCACGCAGGCGAACGCCTGGCACTCATCGGTGCGTCGGGTTCGGGCAAAAGTGTCTTGTTGCGCGCCCTGGCGCTGCTGGATGCACCCAGCTCGGGTGAAGTCCTTTGGCTTGGCGAACCGATAACAGCACCACGGATACCGCATTTTCGCTCGCGCGCCTGCTACCTGACGCAACGTGCCGCGCTGGTAGAAGGCAGTGTCATGGACAACGTGCGGCTGCCCTTCACGCTCAAGCACAACCGCCAGTACCGGTTTGATGCAGATACGGCGACGCGCCTGTTGGCGCTGGCCGGCAAGCCGAGCGGCTTTCTCGACAAGACCGGCACCGACCTGTCCGGTGGCGAGGCACAGCTGGTGGCGCTCGTGCGGGCCCTGTTGCTGGCGCCACAGGTGCTGTTGCTCGACGAACCGACCTCCGCGCTCGACCCACAATCGGTGGCCGCCGTAGAAGCGCTGGTCATGAACTGGCTCGACGAATCCCCCAGCAGCCGAGCTTTCCTCTGGATCACCCACGACCATGCTCAAGCCGAGCGCATCAGTACGCGCACATTGACGATGCACCACGGCGTCTTGCAAAAATGAACTACCACAACCTTGCCTACACCGACGTGGCGATCGCCGCCGCGCTGATCCTGGTCAACGGCCTGCTGTCACTGCTGCTGAAACTGCAACTGGAGCGCCAGCTGCTTTGGGCATCGCTGCGCACCATCACCCAGCTGTTGGCCATCGGCTATATCCTCGGCTGGGTGTTCCAGCATGCCCAGTGGTACATCGTGCTGCCGCTGATGCTGAGCATGACGCTGATTGCCGGGTTTTCTGCAGCTGGCAGAGGCCAGCATCGCCATCGGGGGCAGTTGGCCGACAGCGTGTTGTCGGTCGGGTTGAGTGCCTGGTTGGTCACGGCCATTGGCCTGTTCGTGGTGCTGCGCGTGCGCCCCTGGTACGAGCCGCAATACGCCATTCCCATTCTTGGCATGATCCTCGGCAATACCCTGACCGCCGTCGCCTTGGGGATCGACCGCATGACCCGCGAGCTGAGCGCCCAACGGCCAACCGTGGACATGATTCTGTCGCTGGGTGGCACGCGTTGGGAGGCGGCACGCGCCGCAGCCAGCCAAGCGCTAAAGGCCGGCATGATGCCGACCCTGAACCAGATGTCGGTAGTGGGTATCGTCAGCCTGCCGGGCATGATGACCGGGCAGATACTGGCAGGACAGGCACCAGGGGACGCCGTGCGTTACCAGATCGTCATCATGTTCCTGATCGCCGCCGCGTCGGCGCTGGGCACGGTGTGTGCCGTGCTGATGACGTTCAACCGGCTGTTTTCGCCTGCGCATCAGTTTATGGCGCAGAGGCTGGTCAGGCGGGGTTGAGGAAGCTGGAAATACTTCTTCAGGACGCGAACCTCCGTGATAAGGTAATCAGTGCCGCCTTCAATAAATTCAGCAGTTACTTTCAGCTAAAGAATCGTCCAAAACCCCGACTTCCTTTCTGCTTGTCAAGTGCTGCTTTCACGATGTTAATTCTCTTCACTTCGATACCGACATTCATGGAAGTTGCACCGCGACCAACCCTAAGCTTGCGATCATTGTTCCTTCTCAAATAGCTATCAATAATTTTCTTCTGATCTCCCGTGGTCGATAGTTTCTGTAGCACCGTATTCGAATGGCTATATTTAAAAAATTTTAAGGAAATATCTGTGAGGTCGCTCAGGTCGCCTGGAGAAACAAAGTGACGCGTCCCGCCGGCAGATATGAAGTCAGAGAATTGATTGTGTGTATCTATGAATTCACCGGGAAATTGGCTCATGGCTCGCGCGTTAACAATGCTGAACATCGCACAGTCAACGGCCGACTTTTGAGCGCGCGTTTCATAGATAAGTACAAGGGGTCGCTTATTGACATTTGGGATACGACGTTTCACTTCGTTATACAAGTCTCTCAACCCTAGACCAATCCCGCCGGAGTTCGGAACATAGCGTCCATCAGGCGAGGTTGTCATTCCTTCCACTGACTCCACGTTTATGAGTGTCGCTCGGGTCGCCCCCTCTGGCTTATAAATATCGAAAGCTGTAAAGTGACCAGTGATGGGGGACCTAGGCGCCATCTGCACAATCGCTTGATAGTGCAGGGCGCCTGATGTTTTTTGATCTTTCAGCAATTTTGAGACGAATCTCGCTACGTCGCTGTAATACTCAATTGCACCAGGAGAAGAGCTATCATTTTTCCCCTTGCGCGCATTCTCGGATTCGACAATGGTTCGCATCGTCAGTATATCGAGGTCCTGTTGCTTCTCACCTGGCTGACGGTTGTGGCGGAAGTTTTCCATCGCATGCTCTAATGAACTCTTTAGTGACGCCTCGGGATGTTTGCCATCTGGATCAGTCATAAGAATCGGATTATTCCAGCAGAACCTAAAAAGATTAAGTCCATCGTTAAGCCCATCTGGGTCTGCACTGAGCCATCTGCTCAGTTCAGGCTGGTAATAACGACAGCCATAGTAAATCAGCCCTGTCGCGTCGATTTCATGCCCTGAATAGCGATAAGTACGCTGCATCAGGCTACTAACCTCCTCGGCCTCTTCATCCCTACCGACAGTACCGCCGTAAGGGGCGTGCTCCTCACGCGCAGTGACTTTGCCAGAATCGTCCATTTCCCCGCCAATGCTGCCCAGGTGATCTCTGAAGCTGTAGCGTAAATGTGACTTGCCTGACATGGGTGTTTCAACCAGGCGAACGCCGCCCCCCTCGCTGACAACAACGTGCTTCTGAGTCACTGCCTGATCAGTCAGCAACCGTTGCCGTACTTCACAGCCACCGGCGTAGGTGGTGAAGGTAGCCTGCATGCCACCTGAAACGGTTACCGTGTGGATTTTACGCGTGCGAGTACCACCGTCGGCGTAGTGATAGGCCTCGGTGTCGTCCCCTTCCCCCTCCTCACGCAACACTTGGCTCACCTGGCGCAGCTGGTTATCGGCATACCAGGCCAGCGCCCGACCATCGCTCAGCTGCTTCTGCAGCCCACCCGCCAGGAAGCCCGTCTCAGGTGACAAACCGCCCTCTTTGAGCGTGGCGCGATTGCTACCGGTAGCAACGCTGAGCTCGCGGCGCCGGTCGGCAGCTCCACCCATATGACTGATCAGGGTGAGGTTGTCGCCATCATCGTAGCTATAAGCTTCGCTGTAGGGCTTCCAGACTTTGCCCCCTGAGGGATCACTGGAGTGGCGTGCGACCGGAGCTCGCTCACGCCCGGTTGCCGAGGTCAGCCGGTAGCAGGTGTCGTAGGTATACAGGCGTAGGCCAGTGGCCTGCTGATTGTCGTGCCATTGCGGGTCGGCGCCTTTGTCTTCGAGCGTAAGAATATTGCCGACCGGGTCATAGGTGTAGTGCAAGTCACTGATCAGCAAAGCGCCAGATGGATGGCCAGCCGGGCGGGCTACGCTATGCCGGGTCAGGTACTGGGTACGTTGATCGTACGCGTACGTCTCGACTACACCGCTACCTGCGGTCTGCGAGAGTACCGCGCCGTCGGCCCTGCGCACCACGTCACGCAGGGTGACTACCTCTGTCAACGGGGCTGCGCCCTGCCCTGCATAGCGCAGTCGGGTTTCCATGACGCTGGCGCTAATGTCATACGCGGTGATAGTGGAAACATTTGCTGCATTGGTCATGGACAGCGCCGTGCCGGTAGCGTCATAGGTTGCGCAGACAACCAAGGCCTCTTCAGTGTCATTTTCTGTGGTCACTTCCCAGTCAGGCAGCCCCACTTCAGGCTTTAGCAGTCGCTGTTCAGTCAACAAGGCCTGGCCAGTGAGGGAGACGCGCAAGGTGCGACTGATGCCGGCATTGTTGCTCAGTTCCGTCATGGCGCCGGCCAGGTTCCTGGCCCGCCAGCGGGTATCGCTGGCCAATGCATACGCAAACCGCTCCCGAGTGCGGGCGAGGCCAGCCGCCGGTTGCTCTGTCGCGGCGAGCGGGCGCCCAGCAGCGGTTGCAGGCTCGTAGATCACTGCACTGACAGTGCCTTGGGCATTTTGCGACCACAACGGCCGGCCACCAATATCGCCAAGTGAAAGTGACACGTCTCCATCAGCGGTATGGAGTTTTAGCGTGGCAGCGCTAAGCGCAATGACGGTCAGCGCATCGGCATGGTCGGTAGCAGGATTGTCCAACTGGCGTGCGCCGTAGGCCCGGCTGGTGCGTGTCAGTGGATCCACCCTCGTTCGGGTGGTCAGTAGCCGAGCGGATGCGTCCTTATGTGTCCGCAGGAAACGCAGAACCCTGAAACCAGCAGCGACATTCGGTGTACCGAGGTGCAGGGACGGCACGGTGTTGACCGGCATACGAATCTCCATTTACTTTCGGTTCAGGGCAGCAGGAGTTCGGGATTGCAACGATTGCAGACAACGATGGCTGATCAGGAAATGGCTTGGCAACTGACAGAACTGATAGGTGCCTGGCCACTCGCTCGATGATACGGTCCCCCATGATTTATGCATTTCCCCGCCAGGTGAATGATGATCAGTTCCTCCCCTGCCCTGCATATGAGCACGCCGACGGTGAGCGTTAAAGAAAGTACAGGCGCTCAGGCACGCGAGTTGCGTTTTCTGCGTCACCCAGATCGGGCGAGCACCAGCGAACCTGCATCCATCCTGATCTCGCGCAGCGTCAACGAACCTATGTTGCGCACCGTCAGGCTGTATGGCGCACGGCAACTTCAGAATACCGACGGCCTGGTGATCCCTGATGCCATTAGCCATGCTGCACTTAATCGGCAGGCACTCATGACTCATACCGCAGACGGGGATGAGTCATATTCTCTGGGCGGTATCGGTGGGCAGCCCATATGGGCCCGCAACGCTCAGGGAACGGTAAATGTTTTTATCTATGAAGGTGCTGATACCACTGGGCGATTGCTGTCGGTTACCGAAACAGCGGCAGGAAGGCAAAAAGCCCGCACTCGGGAAAAACTGATTTACGGGGAAAGCAACCAGGCTGGCCGCAAGGCGCGCAACCTGGCAGGAGCAGTAACGCGTCGTTACGACAATGCCGGGTATACGGAGACCTGCTCGATAGCACTTACCAAGCGATCGATCGTTTCAGCACAGTGTCTGCTGAAACTGCAGGAAGCGTTGCCTGACTGGGCGGCCATCGAGCCGCCAGAGACCGAAGCGGCGCTCACGCAAATGGCAACTTACGATGCCACAGGAGCTGTGCTGACCAGTACCAACTCGGAAGATGTCACTGCAGCCACCGCATACGATATCACTGGCGTACTGCACACTGCCCGGCTCAAATACAAGCGGCAAACCGCTCCGGTCGACCTCATTACCTTGAGGGACATCGTGCGTCAGCCGAACGGTGCGGTGATTACGCAGTCAATGGGAAATGGGCTGACGGAGTTATTGGCGTACGACCCGCGCACACATTACCTGACTCGGCATACCATCATGCGCCCCTCGCATCACCGGCATGGCCCACTGGTTATCAGCGACCTGCATTATGTATACGACCCAGTGGGCAATATCCTGACACTTGATGATAAGGGAGCCGACCCGCAATGGCACCGCAACCAGCAGGCTACTGGTTTACGAAGCTACGCGTACGACACCCTCTATCGACTGGCCGCTGCTACCGGGCGGGAGCGTGTTCCCGTTGCACATTATGGCGTTGGCTCCTCAGAAAGCAGGGTCTGGGTTCCCTATACCGAAATCTTTTCCTACGATCATGGGGATAACCTCGCCCTGATTCGTCACCTCGCAGGCGCTGGCGATTACACGCGCAAGCTCGCCGTTGCCGAGGACAGCAATCGAGCGTTAGTCGATAAGCTTGGTCAGGCAGCTACGAATGGCTTCTGGGCCGGTGGGCTGCAAAAGCAACTGTCCAATGGCCAGGCGTTAAGCTGGTATGCCGATAATCAGTTGTATCAGGTCGCGCTGGTGACACGAAGCGACGGAGAACCGAATGACACCGAGCGTTACCTGTACGCAGATGGCGGCACCCGTTCCCGCAAAATCCAAATAGTCCAGGTTGCTTGTGGTTTACAGTCCTCGATAACCACTTACGCAGCTGGATGTGAGCGCCGTCAACGCCGACTGGCGAATGCGCTCCAGAAAGACATTTCTATTACCACTGCCGGAGAAGTGCGCTTTATCGAGAACAAACTCACTGGCGAACTTCATCTGCGCTATGCCTTCACGGACCGCCTGGGGAGTTGTGGGGGGGAGGCAGATGAGGTGGGACGTATAACTTCGCGTGAAGAGTTCTCAGCTTATGGCGACAGCGCTGGCTCGGATGAAGAGTCGACAGAAATTACTGATCGCACAGTGCGCTACGCTGCTAAGGAGCGGGATGCAACGGGGTTGTATTATTACGGCTGGCGTTATTATCAAGCTGAGCTGGGTCGATGGTTAAGCGCCGATCCAGGTGGATTGATTGATGGAGCCAACTTGTTCCGGTTCTGCCGTAATAATCCTGTCACCCTGAATGATCCGGATGGAAGAGATCCTCATGAAACTCTACAAGAGAATTTCCTGGTCAACGTGCGCCCCATGATTCTCAGTCGGAAGGATTTAGATTATGACGCCGCACTCGGCATCCTCGAAAGTCATTTAAAGCTGACAGGACAGGCGTTAGGCGAAAGCACCGTGAAGATCATGGAGTATTTTCATAAAGCACCTCGCTCAATAAACACAGGCTATGAGAAAGTAGGTGGCTACTCGGATGGTTATGTGAAAAACATGTTTGCCACCGAGGCACGGTCAAATAGCAGCCACTACATCGATATGCGCTTTGATACGGATAGCGCGCTGGTCAATATTGAGGGCGCTATTCCAGCGCTTAAAGAGCTGTATTTTTCTGATGATTTTAAGGTTGTGAGTAGTGAGCTTGCTCCTGCGCATCCAACCTATGGGGCAATACAGATGCACTCATTGGAGCTCTCCCAAGGCGGGGCGCCGATTTACGGGCCTTCTGCGTTCTTTTTAGCTGACGACACTGAGGCAATGAGATACCTGAGTTATACGCCGCAAGATTCTTTCCGTCTATTTGAGGATCTAACGACCCATGGCGAGGCCAAGCGCTTTCAAAACCACATGGCCGCAGCGGGTAACATGTATCCGTTAATTCGCTATGCGACGCCGGAACAGCTGAATTTTTATGAGCAGGTTATTATCAATGAGCAGATTCCGCATGGCCCACTAGAGGCTTACATTGAGTGGCAGTCTCACGGTCGCCTGCTGTTTGGGAAGGACATTGAGCACCTTGCAATCGCTGAAAGTGAAGTAAGCTTATGGACTTGGCTCAACGGTAGCAATCGTGCTGTTGACGCGTTCACTAAAAGGTTTAATGTAAAGACTCATTTCATTTGATTTCGGTAGTTTACTGCCTGGAGAAGGCTGCGGTAAGCAGCTGCACTATCAACCTCCTCAAGTCAAACCACCAAAGCGCTTGTAGAAGTTATCGTTCACATCGGGCAGCGGCCCATCGGCGGTTTCCAGAGCGCTGTTAAGCCAGCTTTCCGCCTTGGCGCAGACCAGCCGATACAGGTTGCGGCACAGCTGACGGGCGGCACGGCCCTCCCAGTCGCCGGGCAGCAGCTCGTCCGGCAGTTGCGGGTCGCGCAGCAGCAAGCGGCGGTATTCGTGGATCAACAAGGTGCGCGCCAGGAAGCAATCCTGGGCATCGAGCTCGTCCTGCTCTTTCAGGCTCTGCCACAACGGCCGGAACAGCTGGATGAACTCGCTGTACTGCTGGCCAAGCTCGTCGATACGCCAACTTTCACGCACCTGGGCGCGCATGGCCTTGGAGGCCAGCACTTCCTGGGTATGGGTTTCGAAAACAATACTGTCGTCGCTGGCCGCCAGCTCGCGCAAGGTGGCGGCCAGGTCACTGCGATCGGCCCGCGGGCAGCCCAGCAGGTTCGGCGCCATGGCACCAAAGCCCTGCCACTCCAGCTCTTCGCGCACGGCCTTGCGCTTGCCGGCGTCGAGCTGAGATAACAGCACCAGCGTCCAGGCACCGTCCCAGGCCGGTTGGCTTGGGCTGTACACGCGCTTGAAGGCCTTTTCGAAACGCCGCCGCCCGGTGCCGGTCAGGCTGTAGTAACTGCGCCGCCCCACCTTCTCGGCGGTCAGCCAGTCTTCCTTGGTCAGGCGGAAGATCGAGGTACGAATCAGCCGTTCGTTGATGCCGATCGGCTCCAGCAAGTTGATCAGGCTGCCCAGCCAGACCGTGCCGCCGTGGGGCTCGATGGCATCACCGTAGAGGGTGATGATCAGCGAGCTGGCGCGGATCGGAGTCTGCTCCTGAAAGCGGGTGATCAGGTTGTTCAGCGGAACGAGGTTGCTCATGGACGAACTGCGCACATTGAAAGCACCGACTATACCTGTGCGACAGGTCGCCTGACCATGGCGCGACGCAGCGATGCTCATGCGCCCGCCTCGCCTTTGGGCCTGAAGCCGCCGTCATCCATGCGCGGGCGCTGTGCTTCGGGGGCGGTCAGCGGTGGGCATTCCACCATCGTTGCCATACAGCGCTGGCTCAAGTGCTGGTACTCGGCAGTGCCGCGCTGCTTCCAGCTCAGTTCCTGCTCGGTCAGCGGGCGCTTGACCTGGGCTGGCGCCCCCATCACCAGGCTCTGTTCGGGGCATTCGAAGCCCGCTTTGACAAACGCAGTGGCGCCGACGATGCAGCGTGGCGCTATGTGCGCTCCGTCCATGACCACGGCATTCATGCCGACCAGGGCGTCTTCACCCACGCGGCAGCCATGCAGCACCGCGCCGTGGCCGACATGGCCATTGCGCTCGATCACCGTGTCACCGCCCGGGAAGCCATGCATGACGCAGGTGTCCTGCAGGTTGGCGCCCTCTTCCAGCACGATCCGCCCGAAGTCGCCGCGCAGGGATGCCAGCGGGCCAACGTAGCAGCGCGGGCCGACGATGACGTCACCAATCAGCACGGCACTCGGGTGCACATAAGCAGTGGGGTCGACCACCGGAGTAAGGCCATCGAGGCGATAGCAAGGCATGTCTTTGCTCCATTAATTTAGCTATTGATACAGTTTTATGTATCACAACATGATGCACTGCAGAACCAAGCATAAGCCGCATGCAAGCTGCTTCCCAGCCATGGCGTCATAGCAGTCAACATAAGACGAGATACACAAAAATACAATTACTATTGCGTTGATGTATCGCATGGTGCTTATACTGATTGCACCTGGGCAGGCTCCCGTGCCACCCCTGCAAACAATTCCAATAAATGCCGGCCTCCCGAAGTGCCGTGCGAGCAGCCTGAGGACCCCGACATGCCTCGTTTCATCGATGTGCAGGCCCCTGAACAGGGCGTTCGCCTGCTCACCCTGCAGCGCCCGGAAGCGCTCAACGCCCTGTGCACCGAATTGCTGGAGGAGCTGGCCAGCGCCCTCGCCGACGCAGAGGCCGACCCCGCTGCCCGTGCCGTGGTCATCACCGGCAGCCGCAAGGCCTTTGCCGCTGGCGCCGACATCCGCGAGATGGCCGAGCGCGACCTGGTCGGCATCCTCAATGATCCCCGTGTCGCCCACTGGCAACGCATCGCGGCGTTTTCCAAACCCTTGATCGCCGCGGTAAACGGCTACGCCCTCGGCGGTGGCTGCGAGCTTGTGATGTGCGCCGACATCGTGATTGCCGGCGAAGACGCCCGTTTCGGTCAGCCCGAGATCAACCTCGGCATCATGCCGGGCGCGGGTGGCACCCAACGCCTGTTGCGGGCCGTGGGCAAGCCACTGGCCATGCAGATGGTCCTGACCGGTGAGGCCATCACTGCCCGCCATGCCTTGCAGGCCGGCCTGATCAGCGAAATCACCCAACCCGAACTGGCCGTCGAGCGTGCGCTGCAGGTTGCCCGCAGCATCGCCGCCAAGGCACCGCTGGCCGTACGCCTGGCCAAGGAAGCACTGCTCAAGGCTGGCGACACCGACCTGGCCAGCGGCCTGCGCTTCGAGCGCCATGCCTTCACCGTGCTGGCCGGCACCACCGACCGTGACGAAGGCATCCTCGCCTTCCAGGAAAAACGCCCGGCGCAGTTCAAAGGCTGCTGAGCCGCCCACTTCCCATCGACTGATCGAGCGAGTCCGTCATGACTTTCGAGCACATTGTGTTTTCCATCGAGGACGGCGTGGCCTTCCTCGCGCTGAACCGCCCCGAGCAGCTGAACAGCTTCAACACGCAGATGCACCTGGAAGTGCGCGAAGCCCTCAAGCAGGTCCGCCAGAGCAGCGAGGCCCGGGTATTGCTGCTGACCGGTGAAGGCCGAGGCTTCTGCGCCGGCCAGGACCTGTCCGATCGCAACGTGGCGCCCGGCGCGCAAATGCCGGACCTGGGCGAGTCCATCGACAAATTCTACAACCCGCTGGTGCGCACCCTGCGCGACCTGCCGCTGCCGGTCATCTGCGCCGTCAATGGCGTGGCCGCCGGTGCCGGCGCCAACATTCCGCTGGCCTGCGACCTGGTGCTGGCCGCCCGCTCAGCCAGCTTCATCCAGGCGTTCTGCAAGATCGGCCTGGTGCCGGACTCTGGCGGTACCTGGCTGTTGCCACGGCTGGTTGGCATGGCGCGGGCCAAGGCGCTGGCCATGCTTGGTGAGCGCCTGAGCGCAGAGCAGGCCGAGCGCTGGGGCTTGATCCACCGTGTCGTAGACGATGCCGAGCTGCGTGACGAAGCCCTTGCCCTCGCTCGCCACCTGGCCAGCCAGCCGACTTACGGCCTGGCCCTGATCAAACGCAGCCTCAACGCCAGCTTCGACAATGGTTTCGACCAGCAGCTGGAGCTTGAGCGCGACCTGCAACGGCTGGCAGGGCGCAGCGAGGATTACCGCGAAGGCGTGAGCGCCTTCATGAGCAAGCGCACGCCTGCATTCAAGGGCCGCTGACCATGAGCGCACTGAACAGCAACGCCCTGGTGGCGGTTATCGGCGCAGGCGCCATGGGGGCTGGTATTGCCCAGGTCGCGGCCCAGGCCGGCCACCCGGTAAAGCTCTATGACAACCGTCCTGGCGCCGCGGCCCAGGCAGTCGCCGGTATCGACCGCCAGCTCGGGCGCCTGGTGGAAAAAGGCAAACTGCAGCCAGAAGCACGTGAAACCATCAGCGCACGCCTGCAGCCGGTCGAGGCGATCGAAACCCTGACCGACGCCCGCCTGGTGATCGAGGCCATCATCGAGAACCTGCAGGTAAAACAGCAGTTGCTGCAGCAACTGGAAGGCCTGTGCGCCGAGGACTGCATCCTCGCCAGCAATACCTCGTCGCTGTCGATCACCAGCCTCGCGGCCGGCCTGCAGCGGCCGCAACAGGTGGTCGGCATGCACTTCTTCAATCCGGCGCCGTTGATGGCGCTGGTGGAGATCGTGTCCGGCCTGGCAACCGCGCCTGCTATCGCCAGCACGCTCTATGACACCGCCAAAGCCTGGGGCAAGAAGCCCGTGCACACGCGTTCCACCCCCGGTTTCATCGTCAACCGCGTGGCCCGGCCGTTCTATGCCGAAAGCCTGCGCCTGCTGCAGGAAGGCGCTGCCGACTGCGCGACGCTGGATGCTCTGCTACGTGATGCCGGCGGCTTTCGCATGGGTGCGTTCGAACTGACCGACCTGATCGGCCACGACGTCAACTACGCTGTTACCTGCTCGGTATTCGATGCCTTTTATGGCGACTTCCGCTTCCAGCCCTCGCTGGTGCAGAAAGAGTTGGTGGATGCCGGGCGCCTGGGGCGCAAGAGCGGCCAAGGTTTCTACAGCTATGCCGAGGGCGCCGAACGCCCGCCGGCTGCGCAACTGCGCAGCCAGGCCAGCGCCGAATGCTGCGTGGTCGAGGGCAACCTGGGCGCCCTGCAGCCGCTGGTTGCGCGCTTGCGTGACAGCGGCCTGGCCATCACCGAGCGGGCCGGCAACGGCCTGCTGCGTGTCGGTGATGCCACCCTGGCCCTGTCCGACGGCCGCCTGGCCAGTCAGCGTGCCCGTGAAGAGGGCCTGCGCAACCTGGTGCTGGTCGACCTTGCGCTGGATTACCAGGCCGCCACACGCATTGCCATCAGCTGGTCGGCCGACACCACGGCCGAGGCGCGCGAGCAGGCAGTGGCGCTGTTACAACACGCCGGCCTGCAAGTGACCGGCATCGCCGACCTGCCTGGCCTGGTGGTGCTGCGCACGGTTGTCATGCTCGCCAACGAAGCAGCCGATGCGGTGCTGCAGGGCGTCGGCAGCGCCGCAGACATCGACCTGGCCATGTGTGCCGGGGTCAATTACCCCCGTGGCCCGTTGGCCTGGGCCGAGCAGCTTGGCGTCGGTTACACCTTGCGCGTGCTGGAAAACCTGCAGGCCAGCTACGGCGAAAGCCGCTACCGGCCTTCCCTGCTGCTGCGCCGCAGCGCCGAACAAGGAGCGAACCTGCATGACTGACCTGCAGCGTAATCCCACTGAGCTGGCCCAAGCCTGTGCCGACGCCCTGTATTCCCGCGATCAGGCCACACAAGGCCTGGGCATCACCTTGCTCGACATAGGCCCCGGCCGGGCGCGCCTGAGCATGACTGTGCGCGCCGACATGCTGCAGGGCCATGGCACCTGCCATGGCGGCTTCCTGTTCGCCCTGGCCGACTCGGCCTTCGCCTTTGCCTGCAACAGCCAGGACAAGGCCACGGTCGCCCAGGGCTGCAGTATCGACTACATCGCCGCAGCGCTGCCGGGCGACCTGCTCGTCGCTTCGGCCATCGAACTCAGCCGTAAAGGCCGTACCGGCGTGTATGACGTGCGCATCGAAAACCAGCGCGGCGAGCTGATCGCCCTGTTCCGCGGCAAATCCTACCAAGTGCGCGGCACCGTGCTCGCGCAGGAGACCCCAGATGATTGAAGCCAAGCCCCTCGATGCCCTGATCATCGATGCCGTGCGCACCCCCATCGGCCGTTACGGCGGCGCATTGAGCAGCGTCCGTGCCGACGACCTGGCTGCTGTGCCGATCAAGGCCCTGATCGCACGCCACCCGGAGCTGGACTGGCAGGCCATCGACGATGTGATCCTCGGCTGCGCCAACCAGGCCGGTGAAGACAACCGCAACGTTGCGCGCATGGCCGGCCTGCTGGCTGGGCTGCCGATCAGCGTGCCGGGCACCACCATCAACCGTCTGTGCGGCTCGGGCCTGGACGCCATCGGCAATGCCGCCCGCGCCCTGCGCTGTGGCGAGGCCGGGTTGATGCTGGCCGGTGGCGTCGAGTCGATGTCGCGCGCGCCGTTCGTCATGGGTAAGTCGGAGCAAGCGTTCGGCCGCAGCGCCGAGCTGTTCGACACCACCATCGGCTGGCGTTTCGTCAATAAACTGATGAAGGCCGAGTACGGCATCGACTCGATGCCTGAAACCGCAGAGAACGTCGCTGAGCAGTTTGGCATCTCCCGTGCCGACCAAGACGCCTTTGCCTTGCGCAGCCAGCACAAGGCGGCAGCCGCCCAGGCCAATGGCCGCCTGGTTCAGGAGATCGTGCCGGTCGAGATCGCCCAGCGCAAAGCCCCGGCCATCCGTGTCGAGCAGGACGAGCACCCGCGTGCCGATACTACCCTGGAACAGCTGGCGAAGCTGGGCACGCCGTTTCGCCAGGGCGGCAGCGTCACGGCCGGCAACGCTTCCGGCGTCAATGACGGCGCCTGCGCCCTGCTGCTGGCCAGCAGCGCGGCTGCCCACCGCCACGGCCTCAAGGCCCGAGGGCGTATCGTCGGCATGGCCGTTGCCGGCGTCGAGCCACGCATCATGGGCATCGGCCCAGTACCGGCAACCTGCAAGGTGCTGGAGCTGACCGGCCTGGCGCTGGCCGACATGGACGTCATCGAGCTCAACGAAGCCTTCGCCGCCCAAGGCCTCGCCGTGCTGCGTGAACTGGGCCTGGCCGACGACGACCCGCGGGTCAACCCCAATGGCGGCGCCATCGCCCTGGGCCACCCGCTGGGCATGAGCGGTGCGCGGCTGGTCACCACGGCCTTGCACCAGCTTGAACATACCAGCGGCCGCTATGCCCTGTGCACCATGTGCATCGGCGTTGGCCAAGGCATTGCCATGGTCATCGAGCGTCTCTGACCAAAGGCTTGTTACCGAACGCGACGCCGCCCATATATGCTGCGTCCATGACACTCACGATAAGCCGCTTGCCCTGGCAAGCGGCCGACGTACAAGAACAATTCGAGTGAAGCCATGAACATGTACCATGATGCCGATCGTGCCCTGCTGGACCCGATGGAAACCGCCAGCATCGACGCCCTGCGCCAGCACCAGCTGGAACGGCTGCGCTGGAGCCTGAAGCACGCCTATGACAAGGTGCCGCTGTACCGCAAGCGCTTCGACGAGTCCGGCGCCCACCCGGATGACCTGAAATCCCTCGACGACCTGGCGAAGTTCCCCTTCACCGGCAAGAACGACCTGCGCGACAACTACCCCTACGGCATGTTTGCCGTGCCCCAGGAAGAGGTAGTGCGCCTGCACGCCTCCAGCGGCACCACCGGCAAGCCGACCGTGGTCGGTTACACCCAGAACGACATCGACACCTGGGCCAACGTGGTTGCCCGCTCAATCCGCGCCGCAGGCGGGCGCAAGGGCGACAAGGTGCATGTGTCCTACGGCTATGGGCTGTTCACCGGCGGCCTGGGTGCCCACTACGGCGCCGAGCGCCTGGGCTGCACGGTGATCCCCATGTCCGGCGGCCAGACCGAGAAGCAGGTGCAGCTGATCCGCGACTTCCAGCCCGACATCATAATGGTCACGCCGTCCTACATGCTCAACCTCGCCGACGAGATCGAGCGCCAGGGCATCGCCCCCCATGACCTGAAGCTGCGCCTGGGCATCTTTGGCGCCGAGCCGTGGACCGACGAGCTGCGGCGCTCCATCGAACAGCGCCTGGGTATCGATGCCCTGGACATTTATGGCCTGTCGGAAATCATGGGCCCGGGCGTGGCCATGGAGTGCATCGAGACCAAGGATGGCCCGACCATCTGGGAAGACCACTTCTACCCCGAGATCATCGACCCGGTGACCGGCGCGGTGCTGCCGGACGGTCAACTGGGTGAGCTGGTGTTCACCTCGCTGAGCAAGGAGGCGCTGCCGATGGTGCGCTACCGCACCCGCGACCTCACCCGTCTGCTGCCAGGCACGGCGCGACCGATGCGGCGCATTGGCAAGATCACCGGGCGCAGTGACGACATGCTGATCATTCGCGGGGTGAACGTGTTCCCGACGCAGATCGAGGAACAGGTGCTGAAAATAAAACAGCTTTCAGAGCTTTATGAGATTCATCTGTATCGCAACGGCAACCTGGACAGCGTCGAGGTGCATGTGGAGTTGCGTGCGGAATGCAAGCACCTCGATGAGTCGCAGCGCAAGCTGGTGGTCGGGGAGTTGAGCAAGCAGATCAAGACCTACATCGGCATCAGTACCCAAGTACTGCTGCAGCCTTGCGGCACGCTCAAGCGTTCCGAAGGCAAGGCTTGCCATGTGTTCGACAAACGGTTGGCCAGCTGAGTCATCGGCTGCCTTTTCGGCCCCGGCATTGTCCGGGGTTTTTTTTGCCTGTACGCCTTGAGTTTTGTGGCGCCTATGAGATCGAGCGCCGCCCGCGCGGCGCTTCGCGGGGCAAGCCCGCTCCTACATTTGTTTCGGGCCAATATCTCCTGCATCCATTGGCACGCGGCCCCTTGTTCGTACGACGCGATATCGAGCCATGCACCAAGGGGTACGCGCGCCAATGGCACAGGCTTTACTGGCCCGAAACAAATGTAGGAGCGGGCTTGCCCCGCGAAGCGCCGCGCGGGCGGCGCTCGATCTCCCAGGCGCTGAAAATCCCCCGTCGAACCCTCAAAGCGATACACAAATCTTATTTGATACACATAAAACTGTTTGACGTTATGTTTTGTATCGCTTACAAATGACTCATGCCTTAGCAGGAGTCGGAACATGTACGCACAGCTAGTGGAAACCGGAGTCAAGCGCGTCAAGTCGCTGGATGAGATGTCGCCCGAAGAGCGCAACTTCCAGGAAAAGATCGACGCCGAAATCAAGATCGAAGCCAAGAACTGGATGCCCGAGGCCTACCGCCAGACCCTGATCCGGCAGATCTCCCAGCACGCCCACTCGGAAATCGTCGGCATGCTGCCTGAAGGCAACTGGGTCACCCGTGCCCCCAGCCTCAAGCGCAAGCTGCAACTGATGGCCAAGATCCAGGACGAAGCCGGCCACGGCCTGTACCTGTACAGCGCCATGGAAACCCTCGGCGCCGACCGCGACGAGGAAGTCGCCAAGCTGCACAGCGGCAAGGCCAAGTATTCGAGCATCTTCAACTACCCGACCCTGAGCTGGGCCGACATGGGCGCCGTGGGCTGGCTGGTCGATGGCGCTGCCATCGTCAACCAGGTGGTGCTGCAGCGCACCTCCTACGGCCCCTACTCCCGCGCCATGATCCGCATCTGCAAGGAAGAGAGCTTTCACCAGCGCCAGGGCTACGAACTGCTGCTGACCATGATGCGCGAGGGTACCCAGGCGCAGAAGGACATGGTCCAGGACGCCATCAACCGCCTCTGGTGGCCGGCGCTGATGATGTTCGGCCCGAGCGACGAGCACTCCCCCAACAGCGCCCAGTCGATGGCCTGGAAGATCAAGCGCCAGACCAACGACGAGCTGCGCCAGCGTTTCATCGACCAGACCGTGCCCCAGCTCGAGCTGCTCGGCTGCACCGCTCCCGACCCGGACCTGAAGTGGAACGCCGAGCGCGGCCACTACGACTTCGGCGAAATCCAGTGGGATGAGTTCTACGAAGTCATCAAGGGCAACGGCCCGTGCAATCAGGAACGCGTCGCCACCCGGCGCAAGGCCATCGAGGATGGCGCCTGGGTACGCGAAGCGGCCGTGGCCTATGCACGCAAGCAACAGAACAAGAACGCCGCCTGAGCGGCGATTGATGCGGAGATCGAAAATGTCTGTCTGGACCCTCTACGAAGTGTTCGTGCGCAGCAAGCACGGCCTTAACCACAAGCATGTCGGCAGCGTGCATGCCGCCGACGCCGCCATGGCCATCGAGAACGCCCGCGAGCTGTACACCCGCCGCAGCGAAGGCGTGAGCCTGTGGGTGGTGCCGTCGGCACTGATCACCGCCTCCTCGCCCGACGAGAAAGACCCGCTGTTCGCCCCTTCGGACGACAAGGTCTATCGCCATGCCAGCTTCTACGAACTGCCCGACGAAGTCGGGCACATGTGAGGTTGGCCATGCACAAGCACGATCTGATCCCGTATTTGCTGCTGCTTGGCGACAGTGCCCTGATCCAGGGCCAGCGCCTATGCGAATGGTGCGGCCATGCGCCGGCACTGGAAGAAGAACTGGCGCTGATGAACGTCGGCCTTGACCTGGTGGGCCAGGCGCGCAACTGGCTGGAGTACGCCGCCGAGCTGCTGGATGACGGCCGCGACGCCGATGCCCTGGCGTTCCGCCGCGACGAGCGCGCATTCCGCAACCTGCTGCTGGTCGAGCAACCCAATGGCGACTTCGCCGTGACCATGACCAAGCAGTTCCTTTACGACGCCTGGCACCATGCCGTGCTGCAGGGTCTGGTCGAGTCGAGCGACGAACGTATCGCCGGCATTGCCGCCAAGGCCTTGAAAGAAGTCACCTACCACCTGCGCCGCTCCGCCGAATGGGTGCAGCGCCTGGGTGGCGGCACCGATGAAAGCCGCCGCCGCATGCTGGAAGCGATCTCCGCCGTGTGGCGCTTCACCGTCGAGCTCAGCGCCGGCAGCGACAACGAGGTGCAACTGGCACAGGCCGGCATTGCCGCCGCCCCCGCAGCGGTTGGTGCGGCCTGGCTGAAACAGGTGAGCGCGACTTTCGAATCGGTCGAGCTGCCACTGCCCAAGGCTGCCAGCCACTTCTACCTGAACGGTCGCCAGGGCCTGCACACCGAACACCTGGGCCTGCTTTTGGCCGAGATGCAGTTCCTGCCAAGGGCCTACCCCGATGCAACCTGGTGAGCTGATTGCCGGCGACCGTGGCGCCCGTGCGCCGCGCGGCGACGACCTGGCGCGGGCCTGGGAGGTACTGGGCCAGGTGATGGACCCGGAAGTGCCCGTGGTCAGTGTGGTCGACCTGGGGATTGTGCGCGACCTCGACTGGCGTGCCGGGCACTTGCACCTTGTGGTCACGCCGACCTACTCCGGCTGCCCGGCCACCGAGGTGATCGAAAGTGATATTCGCCAGGCGCTGGAACAGGCCGGGTTCGCCGCGCCAGACCTGGAGCGCAGGCTGACCCCGGCCTGGAGCACCGACTGGATCAGCGAACTGGGCCGTGAACGCCTGCGTGCCTATGGCATCGCCCCGCCGCACGGCAGCGCCAGCAAGCGCAGCCTGCTCGGCGTGGCCCCCGAGGTGTGTTGCCCGCAATGCGGCAGCCACCACACCGAATTGCTCAGCCAGTTCGGCTCCACGGCCTGCAAGGCGCTGTACCGCTGCCGTGAGTGCCTGGAGCCGTTCGACTATTTCAAATGCATTTGAGCCGTGGAGACCACCATGAGCCAGTTTCACAGCCTGACCATCAAGCAAGTGCGCAACGAAACCCGTGATGCGGTGTCGATCGCCTTCGACGTACCGGCGCACCTGCAAGCGGCCTTCCGCTTCACCCAGGGCCAGTACCTGGTGATGCGCACCCAGCTGGACAACGAAGAAGTCCGCCGCTCCTATTCCATCTGCAGCGCCGTGCAGGACGGCGAGCTGCGGGTAGCCGTCAAGCGCGTGCCCGGCGGGCGCTTCTCGGCCTTTGCCAACGAAGTGCTCAAGGCCGGCCAGCAGCTGGAAGTGATGCCGCCCTCTGGCAGCTTCTTCGTGCCGCTGGACCCGGCGCGCCAGGGCAACTACCTAGGCGTTGCCGCTGGCAGTGGCATCACACCGATTTTGTCGATCATCGCCACCACCCTGGCCAGCGAGCCACACAGCAGCTTCACCCTGCTGTACGGCAACCGCTCCAGTTCCGGGGCGCTGTTTCGCGACCAGCTCGAAGACCTGAAAAACCGTTACCTCGAACGCCTAAACCTGATTTTCGTGTTCAGCCGTGAGCAGCAGGATGTCGACCTGTACAACGGCCGCATCGACGCCGACAAATGCGGCCAGCTGTTCTCGCGCTGGATGGACGTGCCCAGCCTCGATGCCGCGTTCATCTGCGGCCCGCAGGCGATGACCGAGACCGTGCGCGACAGCCTGCAGGCCAACGGCCTGGCCAAGGAGCGTATCCACTTCGAGCTGTTCGCCGCTGCCGGCAACGAAACCCGCCGTGAAGCCCGCGTGACCGCCCGCCAGGTGGACTCGGCGCTCAGCCATATCACCGTGATCAGCGATGGCCGGGCACTGAGCTTCGACCTGCCGCGCAATACCCAGAACGTGCTGGATGCCGGCAACGCCATCGGCGCCGAACTGCCCTACTCGTGCAAGGCCGGCGTGTGCTCGACCTGCAAGTGCCGGGTGATCGAGGGCGAAGTGGAGATGGACAGCAACCATGCCCTGGAGGACTACGAAGTGGCGGCCGGCTATGTGCTGTCGTGCCAGACCTACCCGGTGAGCGACAAGGTGGTGCTCGACTTCGACCAGCTCTGACACCGCGTCGCCTTCATCGCGGATCAATCCGCTCATACAGGCACAGCTGCGCCCTGTAGGAGCAGATTTATCCGCGAGAGGCCATCAGCAACACTCCAAAGTGACCTGATTACAACAATTACAAAACAAAAGAGATCGCTTGCCATGACCCCGGAACACATCGAAAGCATCAGCAACCACCCCGATTTCCAGCACCTGGTCCGGCGCAAACGCCGCCTCAACGGCAGTCTGACCCTTGCCATGCTGGTGATCTACTACGGCTTCGTCTTGCTGGTAGCGTTCTCCCCCAGCACCCTCGGCCAGTCCCTGAGCGGCGGCGTGACCACCATCGGCATGCTGGTCGGCGTGCTGATGGTGCTGCTGTCCTTCGCCCTCACCGGCATCTACGTGCACCGTGCCAACAACGTGCTTGACCCGCTCAACGACAGGCTCAAGCAGGAGTGCGCGCAATGAACTGGACTGCCATTTCGATGTTCATGGTGTTCGTCTGCTTCACCTTGCTGGTGACCCGCTGGGCAGCCCTGCGCACCCGTTCGGCCAGTGACTTCTACACCGCTGGCGGCGGCCTGACCGGCATGCAGAACGGCCTGGCGATTGCCGGGGACATGATCAGCGCGGCGTCGTTCCTCGGCATTTCCGCGATGATGTTCATGAACGGCTACGACGGCCTGCTGTATGCCTTGGGCGTACTGGCCGGCTGGCCGATCATCCTGTTCCTGATCGCCGAGCGCCTGCGCAACCTGGGCAAGTACACCTTCGCCGACGTGGTTTCGTACCGCCTGGCACAGACCCCGGTGCGCCTCAGTTCGGCCTTCGGCACCCTGGTGGTGGCACTGATGTACCTGGTGGCGCAAATGGTCGGCGCCGGCAAGCTGATCGAGCTGCTGTTCGGCATCAGCTACCTGTATGCGGTGATGCTGGTCGGCGTGCTGATGGTCGCCTATGTCACCTTCGGCGGCATGCTCGCCACCACCTGGGTGCAGATCATCAAGGCGGTGATGCTGCTGTCCGGCACCAGTTTCATGGCCTTCATGGTGCTCAAGCACTTTGGCTTCAGCACCGAAGCGATGTTCGCCAGCGCCGTGGCGGTGCATGCCAAGGGCCAGGCGATCATGGCCCCGGGCGGCCTGCTGTCGAATCCGGTGGATGCAATATCGCTGGGCCTGGGCATGATGTTCGGTACCGCCGGCCTGCCCCATATCCTGATGCGCTTCTTCACCGTCAGCGACGCCAAGGAAGCGCGCAAGAGCGTGTTCTACGCCACCGGCTTCATCGGCTACTTCTACCTGCTGCTGATCGTCATCGGCTTCGGCGCCATCGTCATGGTCGGTACCGAGCCTGCGTATCGCGACGCGGCGGGTGCGATCATCGGTGGCGGCAACATGGTCGCCGTGCACCTGGCCCAGGCCGTGGGCGGCAACCTGTTCCTCGGCTTCATCTCCGCCGTGGCCTTCGCCACCATCCTGGCTGTGGTCGCAGGCCTGGCGCTGTCCGGTGCTTCTGCGGTGTCCCATGACCTGTATGCCTGCGTGGTACGCAAGGGTCAGGCCACCGAGCAGGAAGAAATGCGCGTGTCGCGGATCGCCACCTTGGTGATCGGCCTGCTCGCGGTGGTGCTGGGCCTGGTGTTCGAGTCGCAGAACATCGCCTTCCTGTCTGGCCTGGTGCTGGCCGTGGCGGCCTCGGTCAACTTCCCGGTGCTGCTGCTTTCGATGTTCTGGAAGGGCCTGACCACCCGTGGCGCGGTGTGCGGCAGCATGGCCGGGCTGGTGTCGGCCGTGCTGCTGGTGGTGCTCGGCCCTGCGGTGTGGGTCAACGTGCTGCACAACCAAACGGCATTGTTCCCCTACAGCAACCCTGCGCTGTTTTCGATGAGCCTGGCATTCCTCAGCGCGTGGGCGTTCTCGGTCACTGACAGCTCGGAGCGGGCCAAGGAAGAACGCGGCCGCTACCTGGCGCAGTTCATCCGCTCCATGACCGGTATCGGCGCCGCCGGCGCCAGCAAGCACTGATCTTTGACTCTGTCGGGTATAACAACAATGAACCGCACGCGCCTCAAATCGGCCGCCTGGTTGGCCACTTTCGCCCTGCCGCTCCCGGCCCTGGCTGACTTCATCGACGACAGCCACGCACGGCTGGAACTGCGTAACCACTACATCAACCGCGATTTCCGCCAGAGCAACACACCCCAGGCCAAGGCCGAGGAATGGGCCCAGGGCTTTACCGCGAAAATGGAATCGGGCTTCACCGAGGGCATGGTCGGCTTCGGCCTCGATGCCATGGGCCAGCTGGGCGTCAAGCTCGACTCCAGCCCTGACCGGCGCAACACCGGCCTGCTGCCGTTCGGCCCGAAAAGCCATGAGCCGGTCGATGACTACAGCGAGCTGGGCCTGACCGGCAAAGTGCGCGTGTCCAAGAGCACCCTGCGCCTCGGCACGCTACAGCCGATCCTGCCGGTGGTGGTGTACAACGACACCCGCCTGCTGGCCTCGACCTTCCAGGGCGGCCAGCTAACCAGCCAGGACATCGACCGCCTGACCGTCAACGCCGGGCGCCTGAGCAAGGTCAACCTGCGCGATTCGTCTGGCCGCGACGACATGGGCTATGGCGCCGCGACCAGCGACCACCTCGACTTCGCTGGTGGCAGCTACGCGCTGACCCCGCAGACCAGCATCAGCTATTACTACGCCAAGCTTGAAGACATCTACCGCCAGCAGTTCGTCGGCCTGGTCGACACGCGCCCGCTGGGCGAAGGCCTGAGCCTGCGCAGCGACCTGCGCTACTTCGACAGCCGCAACGACGGCGCCGAGCGCGCCGGCAACATCGACAACCGCAACTTCAACGCCATGTTCACCCTCGGCGTGCGGGCCCACAAGTTCACCGCCACCTGGCAGCAGATGTCCGGCGACAGTGCGTTCCCGTTCGTCAACGGCGGCGACCCGTTCACCGTCAACCTGGTGACCTACAACACCTTCACCCGCGCCGGGCTGGACTCGTGGCAGCTGCGCTACGACTACGACTTCGTCGCCATGGGCATCCCCGGCCTGAGCTTCATGACTCGCTACACCGACGGCCACCATGCCGAAACCGCCACGGTCAGCAACGGCCGTGAGCGCGAACGCGACACCGACCTCACCTACGTCATCCAGAGCGGCCCGTTCAAGGACGTCAGCCTACGCTGGCGCAACGTCACCTTCCGTTCCGGCAATGGCCTGACCAATGCCGTGGACGAAAACCGCCTGATCATCGGCTACACCCTGGCGCTGTGGTAACAGCGCCCACAAGAGGAAAACAGCATGTCTGACGCCCCAACCCTGCAGAGCTTCATTGCTGGCCGCTGGATCGGCCAGCACGGCGCCCAGGCCCTGCGCAGCGCCCTGGACGGCCACGTCCTGGCCTACAGCCACGAAGAACGCCCGGATTTCGCCGAAGCCGTGAACTTTGCCCGCGCGCGTGGCCTGGCCGAGCTGATGGCCATGGACTTCCAGCAACGCGCCCAGCGCCTCAAGGCCCTGGCTCTGTACCTGGCCGAGCGCAAAGAACAGCTCTACGCCTTGTCCCACCACAGCGGTGCAACCCGCGCCGACAGCTGGATCGACATCGAGGGCGGCAATGCCACGCTGTTCAGCTACGCCGGCATCGGCAGCCGCGAACTGCCGTCGGGCAATCTGGTGCATGAAGGGCCGGCGATCCCGCTGGGCAAGCAGGGACACTTCGCCGGTAGCCATATCCTGGTGCCGCGCGCCGGCGTGGCTGTGCACATCAACGCCTTCAACTTCCCGATCTGGGGCATGCTGGAGAAATTCGCGCCGACCTTCCTGGCCGGCATGCCGTGCATCGTCAAGCCGGCCACCTCGACCAGCTACCTGACCGAGGCCGTGGTGCGCCTGATGAACGACTCCGGGCTGCTGCCAGCAGGTAGCCTGCAGCTGGTGATCGGCAGCACCGGCGACCTGCTCGACCGTCTGCAGGGCCAGGATGTGGTGACCTTCACCGGCTCCGCCGACACTGCCGCGAAACTGCGCGTCACGCCCAATCTGATCCGCAACTCGGTACCGTTCACCGCCGAGGCCGATTCGCTCAACTGCGCCATCCTCGGCCCGGATGTCAGCCCGGACAGCCAAGAGTTCGAGCTGTACATCAAGGAAGTGGTGCGGGAAATGACCACTAAGGCCGGTCAGAAGTGCACCGCCATCCGCCGCGCCATCGTCCCGGCCAAGCACGTCGATGCGGTGGCTAGCCGCCTGCGCGAGCGCCTGAGCAAGGTCGTGGTCGGTGACCCATCGGTGGAAGGCGTGCGCATGGGGGCTTTGGCCTCCCATGACCAGCAACGCGACGTCGGCGAGCGTGTGCGCAGCCTGCTGCAGAGCTGTGACCAGCTGTTCGGTGCCAGCGATGGCTTTGCCCCGCGAGGTGAGGGCGTTGGCGAAGGCGCGTTCTTCGCCCCGACCCTGCTCCAGGCCCGCGACCCGCATGCCGAGGGCGGCGCCCATGACATCGAGGCGTTCGGCCCGGTCAGCACGTTGATGGCCTATGACGACCTGGATGAAGCGTTGGCCCTGGCTGCACGCGGCAAAGGCAGCCTGGTGGCGACCCTGGTCACCGCCGACCGCGCCGTCGCCGCCAAGGCCATCCCGGTAGCCGCCGCCTGGCACGGGCGCCTGCTGGTGCTCGACAGTGAAGCAGCCAAGGAATCCACCGGCCACGGCTCGCCGCTGCCGCAGCTCAAGCACGGCGGCCCGGGCCGCGCCGGGGGTGGCGAGGAGCTCGGCGGCCTGCGGGCGGTCAAGCACTACCTGCAACGCGCCGCAGTGCAGGGTTCGCCCAGCATGCTGACCGCCGTTACCGGCGAGTACGTGCGCGGCGCCGAAGTGATCGAAACCGAAGTGCATCCGTTCCGCCGCTACTTCGACGACCTGCGTATCGGTGAATCGCTGCTGACCCACCGTCGCACCGTGACCGAAGCCGACCTGGTCAACTTCGGTTGCCTGTCCGGCGACCATTTCTACATGCACTTCGACGAGATCGCGGCCAAGGAATCGCAGTTTGGCAAGCGCATCGCCCATGGCTACTTCGTGCTCTCCGCTGCGGCCGGGCTGTTCGTCTCGCCAGGCGCCGGGCCGGTACTGGCCAACTACGGGCTGGACACCCTGCGCTTCATCAACCCGGTCGGGATTGGCGACACCATCCAGGCGAGGCTGACCTGCAAGCGCAAGATCGACCAGGGCAAGACCAGCCCGCTGGGGCAGCCGCAAGGCGTTGTCGCGTGGGATGTGGAGGTGACCAACCAGCTGGGTGAGCTAGTAGCCAGTTACGACATCCTGACGCTGGTGCTGAAGAAGGCCTGATAGATGGGTTGCCTGTGCGGGCCTCTTCGCGGGACAAGCCCGCTCCTACAACGATTGTGATCTCCTGTAGGAGCGGGCTTGTCCCGCGAAGAGGCCCGCACAGGCGCCACATAAAGGCACATAGCCACCTCGTACATCCGCCCTAATGCCCTGCCCGCTCCTCGGCGCTATAGTCCGGCCATCCGCCACACCCCACGCCAAGGAAGCCTCCACCATGAAATCCGCCAAGCTCCTGCTGAGCGCTGCCGTCCTGTTCACCGTCGCCGGCTGTCAGACCATCAAACCCTCCGACCAAACCCTCAAGGAGCGCGCCGAGTTCGCGCTCAACACCCCGGTTACCAAGGTCGCCAACGTGCGCAACGACAGCACCCTCACCTACTACACCGTTACCACCGCCAAGGGCGAATACAACTGCCAGATGCCCAGCGGAGCCATCGTTGCGGTCGGTAGCATGGGCCTGTATGAGCCCACCCCGTCCTGCCTGAAGGAAGGCCAGGCGATCATCTTGCAGTGATGCTGCCGCCGCCCCCGGCGCCGCGCTCCAGCTCCGGAGCCGCCGGCACCTCGCGCAAGGCCCGCAGGGCCGCGCGCAATTCCGCCGGGCGCACCGGCTTGGACAGGATTGCGATATTGCGCCCCTGCACAATTGCCTGGATCTTCTCCAGGTCATGCCCGGTCATGATCAAGGCCGGCAGTTCCCAGCCCCGCTGCGCCCGCAAGCTGTCGATGCAATCGACCCCGGTGGCCTCCTGGCCAAGATCGTAGTCGGCGACGATCACGTCACAATGGCTGACCAATCCCATGGGTGAACCATGCGCTTCAACTTCGCAGCCCCAACGCTGCAGCAGTGCCGAGGTCGCACGCAATACGTTGTGATCATCCTCCACCAGGCACACCTTCAGGCCGCCGAGCATGGCATCCTGCAACACGCGCTGTTCGCTACGTTGGGGCACTGGCTGTGCGGCCAGCCGCGGCAAGCCCTGCAGGCTAACGGCCGTACCATGGCCTACGCGAGAACGCAGTTGCACCTGCAAACCCATCAAATGCCCCAGGCGCTTGACGATCGACAGGCCCAGGCCAACCCCTTCGACGTCCTTGTCACGCACCTGGCGCACCCGGTAAAACTCTTCGAAGACCAAGCCCTGATGCACCTCCTCGATTCCGCGCCCCTGGTCATAGACCACGATGGCCAGCGCTTCACCCTGACGCCGCACGCCGATCAGCAGCGGCCGCTGGGCGGCGTACTTGAAGCTGTTGGACAGCACGTTCTGCACCATGGTGGCAAGCATGCCGCGGTCGGCGTGGGTCCAGTGCGCACAAGGGCGCAAGCGCATCTCGACGCCCGCCCAGCGCGCCGCCTCGGCGTTCTGGCGCAGCAGTTCGGCAAGAAACTCATGCAACGCAAAGGCCTCGCACTTCGGTTGCACCCGGCCATTGTCCAGCGTGTACAGGTCGAGGATCGAGCGGAACAGCTGCGACACGTTGAGCAGCGAGCGGTCGATGCTGTCCACCAGGCGCCGTTCCTGCTCGGCCAGCGGCGCTTCGCGCAGGCAGGCGGTGAACAGGCCGATGGAGTGGATCGGTTGGCGCAGGTCGTGGCTGGCCTGGGCCAGGAAGCGCGATTTCTCCCGGGTGGCGGCCATCGCCAGCTCCGAGGCCTTGCGCGTGCGCTCCAGCAGCATATGGGCGTAGAGCGGGATGACCGTACTGGTGGTGAGCAGCATCAGCACCATGAACGGGTTGGCCTGCCAGTAAGGGTTGAGCTGGTACACCGCCACCAGCGCGGTCAGCGCCAGCACCGTGGCGATGGCCAGGTAGCGGGTACCGAAGCGCATGCCGTTGCCCAGGTTGACCCAGACCATCACCGCATACAGCGGCAGCGCCGCTTCGCCGCCAAGCACCAGGCCGAAGCAGGTGCCGGTGTAGTCGTGCACGATGCCCAGCACCCGCCGCCACGGGTAATGCCCCGGCCAGCGGGCGATGGCTTGGCGCAGGCCGATCGACAGCACGATGAAGCTGATGATGTAGTAGATCACCGGCAGGTAGCTGTCGATCGATTCACCCGGCAGGAAACCCAGCACGGTGATGTAGACCAGCGCGCAACTGGCGACGATGACGCGCAGGTTGGCCTGGTCGAGTTCGTTGTTCTTGTTGTAGTCCATGGTCGACGTCCTTGTGCACGGGGTCGCATAAACGCCCGCTTGGCGCAGCGCTTGCCGTTGTCGAGTGCTAACTTAGCATGGTCGGAAGAACCGCCGTTCACAGGGAGTGTCAGGACGTGACGTGCCGCATCATCGTAGCGGACGACCATCCATTGTTCAGGGAAGCGATGGTCCGCACCGTGCAAAGGGTTTTGCCGCAGGCGCAGCTCGAAGAGGCTGGCGACCTGCAACAGGTGTTGGCGCTGGCCCGCCAGGGCGAAGCACCGGACACACTGATTCTCGACCTGCGCTTCCCGGGGCTCGACTGCATCGAGCGGCTGGCCGAACTGCGCCAGCTGTTGCGTCGTACCACCCTGATCATCGTGTCGATGGTCGACGACCCGGCGCTGATCGAGCATGTCATGGCCAGTGGGGTCGATGGCTTCATTGGCAAGAGCGTCGCCCCTGACGAGCTCGGCGCGGCGATCCTGGCCATCCGTGACGGCGAACTACTGGTCAGGTACAGCCCTTCAGGGTTGTTGCCGAGCCTTGGCAGCGCCAGCGAGGTGGAACAGCTTACCCACCGCCAACACGAGGTGCTGCGCCTGATCGCCCAGGGCAAGACCAACAAGGAAATCGCCCGCGCCTTGGACATCTCGCCGTTTACCGTGCGCATTCACGTGTCGTCGTTGCTCAAGGCGCTCAATGTCACCACCCGCACCGCAGCGGCGGTCAAGTACAGCGGTACCTGATACCGTTGGTCAGTGTCGCCTGCGTCTGGACTGATCAGGCCAGTGTGGCCGCCACTCTCAATCAATGAGGGGTGGCCAATGGCTTTGCCTCTCACTCCTGTGCCAGGCCCCCCCCCGGTGGGCCCTTTTCCATGAACGAGGGCGCCAAAATGAACATACGACTGCACATGGGCGGAGGCAGCGCCCAGGACGACTGGCCAGAGCTGGCCCCTGACCAACGTGATGACCGGGCAGATGACCCGGATACCGACCCGAACCTGACCGATGACGATCAGAACCGCCCAGGGGTGCCTGCCAGCGACCCCGAGTCCGGTGCATGAGGCACTAGCTGGTCACACTGGAGTCGCTGACTGCCCGGCTGGGCTTGCCACCTGATTCGCGCCAACTCACCGCGGTTATCCCGTAGCGCTCAGCCATCGGTCGGCTCACCTTCCTGATCTTCTCTCGCCCGAATTTGGGGATGATACCGATCCCTGCATCACAACTTGCCCAGTGCCACGCCTCGGCGTTATCGATCTTCTCGAGCCGGATGATGAAGCTGCGCGGCTCGCCGTGCAGCAGGTAATCGATAATGTAAAGCTGCGGACTCGGCATCACGCCGCCCTCCTTTCTCCATGGATGACTTCTTCATTGAGTGATGCCGCCCGGGAAAGATTCAAAAAGATTGTCGAACCCTTCAGCAGAGCAGATGGCGGTGGCGATCACTCTCAAGAGGATATCGTCATCGTCCCCCCAGTCCGACTGTGGTAGGTAGCCCGCCAGGCGCGCTGGCGGGCCTCAGCGAACGCCGCTATTGCTGATGCGGGCGCCCCCCGCCGTGGCTGTTCTGCCCGCCCTTGCGGCCAGCCTCCGATGCCCGTTGCCGATCATTGGCGAAGTTGCCGCCAGATGCCTGGCCGCCTTTGTGGCCGGCACGGGAGGCGCGTTCACGATCGTTGGCGAAATTGCCTGGGTTGGTTTCCTTGGTGCCGCCACGTTGTCCGGTCCGTTGTTGATCACCAGCCATGTCGTTTCTCCTTGCGATACGGATAGGTTGGGCGCATGAAACGGTGCCATGCCTTAGTTCCGAACCGGCGATGGGCGGGTCTGCTCAATCGGAATGTATGCGGCTGACCGGTGGCGCGAAAGGTTCTTGCTGCAAATGCTTGTGCGGCATGTATTGGCAAGGCAATTTTTTTGCAGTGCAGCGGTCACAACTTCAAGCGGCCCCGTCCCTGCAATGACTCGCAGCAGAGCCGACGAGCGGCCTATAATGCTCGTTCAGCTGCCCGGCGATGCGTCGAAGGGCCAACATTCAGGTCTGCACAAGGCAACTCCATGACGTCGTCCCCTGAGCAACCCGCATCGCCGCAAAACCCAGCGCTGAGCCCGAGCCATCTGGATTTCCCGGTGGTCGGCATCGGCGCCTCGGCCGGCGGGCTGGAGGCCATCCGCACCTTCTTCCAGCAGATGCCTGGTGATTGCGGCATGGCCTTCGTGGTGGTGCTGCACCTGTCGCCCGATCACCAGAGCGTGGCCGACCGGATCATCCAGGAGGCCACCTCGATGCCGGTGCGCCAGGTCACCGAGCCTGTACCGATCGAACGCAACCACGTCTACGTGATCTCCCCGGCCAACCGCCTCTCCACCAATGACGGCTACTTGAGGGTCACCCCGGCCAATCGCCGGCGTGGCGACCACGTGGCCATCGACCTGTTCTTCCGCGACCTCGCCGACGTGCACAAGGACCACGCCTTCTGCGTGGTGCTCTCGGGTACTGGCGCCGATGGCGCGGTGGGCCTGTCGCGGATCAAGGAACAAGGTGGCGTGACTCTGGTGCAGACCCCGGACGACGCGCAGTACGACAGCATGCCACGCGCCGCAATCGAAACCGGCATGGTCGACCTGGTGCTGCCGGCTGCAGAAATGCCGCAAAAGCTCATGGAGCTGTGGCGTACCGCACGCCAGGTGAAGCTGCCGGAAATCGAGGACGATACCCTGCCACCGCCGCTGGGCACCCGGGCCGGCGATGCCCAGGCCGCAGAGCCTTTGCTCGAAGAGATCTTGCTGCAACTGCGCAGCGCCACCGGCCACGACTTCCAGCATTACAAGCGCGCCACCGTACTTCGGCGGATCGAGCGGCGCCTGCACGTGACCGGGCAGACCGACCTGGGCGGTTACCTGCGCCACCTGGAGCAGCACAGCAGCGAAGCCACGGCCTTGCTGGGCGACATGCTGATCGGCGTCACCAACTTCTTCCGCGACCGTGAGGCGTTCGAATCGCTGGAGCGTCATGTACTGCCGCAACTGGTCAGCGAAGGCGAGGACAATCGCGAGATCCGCGTCTGGTCGGCCGGCTGTTCCACGGGCGAAGAGGCCTACAGCCTGGCCATGCTGGTCAGCGAGCAATTGGCGCTGGAACAACGTGCCAGCAAGGTGCAGGTGTTCGCCACCGACCTGGACGAGCGCGCCATCGGCATTGCCCGCACGGGTTCTTATCCAGAAGCAATCGTCACCGACGTGCCGCCCACCCGCCTGCGCCAGTTCTTCATGAAGGAGGATCAGCATTACCGGGTGCGCAAGGAAGTTCGGGAAAAGGTTCTGTTCGCCCGTCACAACCTGCTGTCCGACCCGCCGTTTTCGCAGATCGACCTGATTGTTTGCCGCAACCTGCTGATCTACCTGGACCGCGAGGTGCAGGAGGATATCCTGCGGATGTTCCATTTCGCCCTGCGAAGCGGCGGCTACCTGTTCCTTGGCACCTCGGAATCAGCCGACGTGGCCAATGAGCTGTTCACGCCCGTGGACAAGCGCAACCGGATTTTCCGCGCCCGCGACGTCAGCCCCGCTGGCCGCAGTTCAGGCCCGCAGCTGCCAGCCGCTGGCATGGCCAACCTCGCCCAGGGCACCCAGGCCAAGGCCAAACCAGGTCGCAAGCCGTCCTATGCCGAAGTGCACCACCGCGCCCTGGCCCGGCGTACGCCGCCCAGCCTGATCGTCGACAGCGAAGGCAACATCCTGCACATGAGCGAAGGTTTCGGGCGTTACCTGCAACTGGCCGGCGGCGAGCCGAGCCGCAACCTGCTCAATCTGGTGCTGCCAACCTTGCGCCTGACCTTGCGCAGTACGCTGTTCCAGGCCCGTCAGGGCATCGAGGCCGTGACCTCGCGCCCGGTCGACCTTGGCGAAGGTGAGCACAGGCAGCAAGTGGAAATCACCGTGCAACCCTATAAGGACGAGCTCAGCGACAACGAATGCCTGCTGGTGGTGTTCGAAGAGCGCGCGCCCGACCCGTCGTTGCCTCTGCCCGGTGTCATCCGCCAGACCGACAGCATGGTGCTGCACAACCTGGAACGCGAACTGCAGCGAACGCGCGTGCAACTGCAGGAAACCATCGAGCAATCGGAAATTTCCAGCGAAGAACTGACCGCCTCCAACGAAGAAATGCAGGCGATCAACGAAGAACTGCGTTCGGCCAGCGAAGAGCTGGAAACCAGCAAGGAAGAACTGCAGTCGATCAACGAGGAGCTGCTCACCGTCAACTACGAGCTCAAGAACAAGGTCGAGGAGACCGACAAGGTCAACGACTACCTGAGCAACCTGATCGCCTCGACCGACATCGCCACGGTGTTCGTCGACCGCAACCTGCACATTCGCTGGTTCACCCCGCGCGCCACCGACCTGTTCAATATGCTGCCGCTGGACACCGGCCGATCGCTGCTGGACATCACCCACCACCTCGACTACCCGGCCCTGGCCGATGACGCCCGTGCCGTGGCCAAGGGCGAAACCATCATCGAACGCGAGATAGGCGGCCACGGCGATCACTGGTACCTGGCACGCCTGTTGCCCTACCGCTCCAGCGAGCAGAAGATCGACGGCACGGTGCTGACTTTCATCGACATCAGCAAGAACCACGCCGCCGAAGAGCGCGTGCGCCTGGGTGAAGAGCGGCTGAGCAAGCAGCTGGCAGAATCGCAGAGCTCCAGTCACATGAAGGACGAGTTCTTCGCGGTGATGTCCCATGAGCTGAAGCACCCGCTCAACCTGATTCAGCTCAATGCCGAGATCCTCCGCCGGTTGCCTACGATCAAGGGCATCGGCGCCGCCAGCAAGGCCGTGACGACCATTCGCGAAGCGGTGTCCAGCCAGGCGCGGATCATCGATGACCTGCTGGATGTGGCCCGCATTCGCACCGGCAAGCTCAAGCTCAAGACCGAGCCGGTCGACCTCGGCAGTATTGTCCAGGGCATCCATGCCGTGGTACTGAGCGAGCAGCACCCTTGCCAGGTGCGCCTGGAGTTGCCTGCCGACGACCTGCCATTGATGATCGAGGGCGATGTCACGCGCCTGGAGCAGATCATCTGGAACCTGCTGAACAATGCGCTGAAGTTCAGCCCGCCTGGCAGCGAGATTCGCCTGGTGCTGAGCCACGACGAGGTGCAGGCGCGGCTGCAGGTGATCGACCAGGGCGTGGGGCTGAACCCCGACAGCCTGGAGCACATCTTCGACCTGTTCAGCCAGGCGGCGCCTCAGTTGGCCAACCATGGCCGGGAAGGTCTGGGCATCGGCCTGTCACTGGTGCGCCAGCTCACCGAAGCCCATGGCGGCAGTGTCGAGGCCCGCTCGGCAGGGCTGGGCAAGGGCTGCACCTTCACCGTGCGCCTGCCGCTGTGCGACACCGGTTTGCAACCGCGTGGCGGTGGCCCCGAACCGTTCAGCGAGGGACGGCTGCAAGGCACCACCATCTTGCTGGTCGACGACTCACCCGAAGTCCTCGAGGTCATGCAGGAACTGCTTGAGATGGAGAGCGCCGAAGTCATGGCCTACAGCGACCCGCTGAAGGCCCTGGCGGCCGCTGCCGACGGCCACTATGACGTGATCATCTCAGACATCGGCATGCCGGGCATGGACGGTCACGCGCTGATCAGGGCCCTGCGTGGCCATGCTCATCTGCGCAACATCCCGGCGATCGCCCTGACCGGTTACGGTGCTAGCGCCGACCAGTACAAGTCGCGCCAGTACGGCTTCGATCGACACCTGAGCAAGCCAGTAGGATATGACGAACTGGTCGAGGCGATCGAGGTCCTGAGCGGTTCAGTGCCTTACTGAAAGGCTGGGGCCGCCTTGCGGCCCATCGCTGGCAATTCAGGCGTGCACACTCCACTGGGTGCTTTCGGCTTCGATCGGCAGCTCATCGATGGCATGTATCATCCCGCTTTCCAGCGCCTCGCTGGGGCCGAGGATCCGCGGGTAAGCCATCAGGTAACGCGGAACATCCAGCACTTCGCGGCTGCCTTCAGTACGTTCGGCAACAATTTGCGCATACAGGCGCAAGTCGTAGTCCAGGCTCATGGCATATTCCGCCATGCGCGCATGGTCCACCGAACCGTGCAGCGTCCAGTGGAACGGATGGAACAGGAACTTGCTGTAGCTGCATGCCGTGCGGTGCTCGCCCGCCAGAAACAGGATATTGCCCATGGACTCGACGGTGCCGAGGTTATGGGTGTGCACGCTGATCGGCAGCGCCCTCAGGAAGTTGTACAAGGTGAAACCATAGCTGCAGTCGCCGCCCATGGTGGCGATGTTCAGCTGCAGCACGTCGGCGCCTTGCTGCATGGCGCGCGAGCAGGTGTTGATGAGGTTGCCGCAGGTGGATGAATTGATCGGCCCGGTGAAGTGGATGATATGTCTGGCCATGCTTGCCTCCTGTCTCTGGCAGGTCATTCCTTCGGTTTCTGCCTGTCGTCGCCGCGCTCGGCCATCTGCTGGTACTGCTTGCGCAAGGCATGCAGCTCGGCCGGGTCCATGTCCTCCAGGTCTAGCAGTGCCTTATGCGCCTTTTGAGTGGTGCGCAGCAACTCGTCAATCTTGATATGCAGTTCATCGTTATCGCGGTTCTGGGTGTTCTGGATCAGAAACACCATCAGGAAGGTGATGATGGTGGTCGAGGTGTTGATCACCAGTTGCCAGGTGTCGTTGAAATCGAACAACGGCCCGGTGATGCCCCATACCACAATCAACAGGAAGGCGACGCCGAACGCCATCGGCCGTCCGCTCCAGTTCGCCAGCCACTGACAGAAGCGATCGAATTTCATTCCGACGATCTCCTGCGTTGCATATCCGCTATGCGGTGGAATCGCTGGCGCCGGCAAAGTTCAACTCCGGCTTGCAGCATGGCCTTCGATCAACTGCGCTGAACCCTCACCGCTTTGCCCCGGTCGCAACTTCACAGTGACGTTCTACGGAGCAGGCTATGAGGACAGCAGCATGAGCGATATCCGCATCGGCATTTCCGGATGGCGCTACGGCCCCTGGCGCAAGGACTTCTACCCAAAGGGGCTGCGCCAGGACAGCGAGCTGGCGTTTGCCTCGCGAGCGGTGAACAGCATCGAGATCAATGGCTCGTTCTATAGCCTGCAGACGCCCGAACGCTATGTGAAATGGCGCGACGAAACCCCGGACGACTTCATTTTCGCGGTCAAGGGCCCGCGTTACATCACCCATGTGCGCCGGCTGAAGGAAATCGAAGAGCCAATCGCCAACTTCTTCGCCTCCGGGCCACTGCTGCTCGGCGACAAGCTTGGGCCGTTCCTGTGGCAGTTTCCGCCGAACATGAAGTTCGACGAAGCGCGATTCAGCCACTTTTTCCAGTTGCTGCCCAAGGACCGCAAGGCCGCACGCGCCTGCGCCCAGCGTTGCGCGCAGGCACTCAAGGATAACGGCGGCAGCGCCATCAAAGGCAATGTGCGGCTGCGCCACGCCGTAGAGATCCGCAACGAGAGTTTTCTCTGCCAAGCCTTCGTCAAACTGCTGCGCAAGTACGGTGTGGCCCTGGTCGTGACAGACAGCGCGGGCAAGTGGCCCTATGTCGAGGATGTCACCGCCGATTTTGTCTACATACGCCTGCACGGTGACGTCGAGCTCTATAGCAGCGGCTACACGTCACGTGCCTTGCGCCGCTGGAAGCAGCGTATTCAAGCCTGGGCCGAAGGAGGCCAGGCCGATGACGCGCAGCTGATCGTGACCGGGGCGCCGCCGCGACGGGCGTCACGGGATATCTACTGCTACTTCGACAACGATCAGAAGGTGCATGCCCCCTATGATGCGAGGCGCCTGCTGGAAAAGCTCAAGCTGGATTACCACCTGCTCACCGAACCGGGCGTGACACCGCAGGTGCAGCTATGAACAAGACCTTGCCCGCCCCCCACTGCATCATCGACAAAGTGACGGCGGTGCACCGCCTGAATGTGCTGACGATCAACGTGCACAAGGGCTTCACCCTGTTCAACCGGCGCTTCATTCTGCCCGAACTGCGCGACGCGGTGCGCGCCACCAATGCCGACCTGGTGTTTCTGCAGGAAGTGCACGGCAGCCACCAGCAGCATGCCGTGCGCCACCCTGCGTGGCCTGAGACGCCACAGTACGAGTTCCTTGCCGACAGCATGTGGCCGCAGTTTGCCTATGGCCGCAACGCGGTGTATCCCAACGGTGACCACGGTAATGCCCTGCTGTCGAAATTCCCGATCGTGCAGTACGAGAATCTCGACGTGTCGATCCAGGGCAACGAACAGCGCGGCCTGTTGCATTGCCGCCTGGAGGTGCCAGGCCATGCGCAGGTGCATGCCGTCTGTGTGCACCTGGGGCTGCGCGAGGCGCACCGGCAAAGCCAGGTACAACTGCTGCTGAAGCTACTCGACAGCCTGCCGACGCAGGCTCCGGTGATTATTGCTGGCGACTTCAATGACTGGCGCCTCAAGGCCGATGCGGTGCTCTCCCGGCGCCTGGTCGAAGCCTTCGGCGAGCATTTTGGCAGCCCGGCACGCAGCTTCCCGGCACGCCTGCCACTGCTGCGCCTGGACCGCATCTATTTGCGCAATGCCATGCCGACCAAGGCCCAGGTGCTTTCGATGTATCCCTGGTCGCACCTGTCTGACCATGCGCCACTGGCTGCGGAGATCAACCTGTGAACAGACCTTGGGTAGAGGGCAACAGTGTCCAGCTGCTGATCAATGGCGAGGCCTATTACCCACGGGTATTCGAGGCGATGGCCCGGGCGCGGGAAGAGATTTTGCTGGAAACCTTCATCATCTACGACGACAAGGTCGGCCAGCAGTTGCAGCAGGTGCTGATCGATGCCGCTGGGCGCGGGGTGCGGGTGGAAGTCGCGGTGGACGGCTACGGCACCGCCGACCTGCCCGACAGCTTCGTTGCAGCGCTGACCGATGCCGGAGTCAGCTTTCATGCCTTCGACCCGCAACCCCGGCTGGCCGGTATGCGCACCAACCTGTTCCGCCGCCTGCACCGCAAGATCGTGGTGATCGATGGTGAGCAGGCTTTCATCGGCGGAATCAACTACAGTGCCGACCACCTGGGCGATTTCGGTCCGATGGCCAAGCAGGACTATGCCGTGGAGGTGACCGGCCCGGTGGTCGCGCAGGTGCATGCCGCCAGCCGCAGGCTCATGGCCCCGGTGCTGGAGCCGCCCAGTGAGGTGCGCCCGGTGACACAGCCGACCGGCCACAGCACGGCGGTGCTGGTCGAACGCGACAATCGGCTGCGCAGCACTGACATCGAAGCCCACTACCTGCAGGCCTTGCGTGCGGCGCGGCGGCGGATAGTGGTAGCCAATGCCTACTTCTTCCCCGGTTACCGCCTGCTGCGCGAGCTGCGCAATGCGGCGCGACGCGGCGTCGAGGTCACGCTGATTCTCCAGGGCCAGCCTGACATGCGCTGGGTGCGCGCCCTGTCGCGCCTGCTCTACAACTACCTGCTGCGCGACGGCGTACGCATCCTCGAGTACTGTCAGCGGCCGTTGCACGGCAAGGTGGCGCTGGTTGATGACCAGTGGGCCACGGTCGGTTCCAGCAACCTCGACCCCCTGAGCCTGTCGTTCAACCTGGAAGCCAACCTGTTCATACGTGACCCGGCCTTCAATCAGCACCTGTTCGAGCACCTCCAGCAACTGGCCGTCGAACAGTGCAAACCGGTGACGCTGGAACGGATGGTTCGCGGCTACTGGTGGCGAGCACCGCTGATTTTCGTCTGCTTCCACGTCATCCGGCATTTCCCACGGATCGCCGGCTGGTTTCCCGCCCACCGCCAGCGCCTGCGTTCGGTGCAGCCGGAGGTCGAGGCCCAAGGTGATCTGCATGAGGGCAATACCTGATGGCACAGAAAGTTTGGCAAATCTGGGGCAAGCGGTTGTTCACCGTGGCGTTTCTGATTCTCATCCCGGCATTGCTTTATGTACTGGCCCGCAACCTGGACTGGAACGAAGTGCGCCAGTCGCTGCTGGCCTACAAGCCGGGCACGTTGGCCATCGGCCTGGTGCTGGCGCTGTGCAGCTACCTGATCTTCGCCGGCTACGACCTGCTGGCCCGCGCTTATACCGGGCACCGCCTGCCGGCCCGGCAGGTGCTGCCGGTGGCGTTCGTGTGCTACGCCTTCAACCTCAACTTCACCACCTGGGTGGGTGGCGTTGCCTTGCGCTATCGCCTGTACAGTCGTTTGGGCCTGGACACACCGACCATTACCCGCATCCTTACCCTTGGCCTGCTGACCAACTGGATGGGTTACATGCTGCTGGCCGGCAGCGTGTTTGCCCTGGGGCTGGTCGAGTTGCCGGCGAACTGGGCGGTCGGCGCTGGTGGACTGCGCTTGATCGGTGTGCTTTTGCTGGTCATCGCCATCGGCTACCTGCTGGCTTGCGGCTTGGCGAAAAAGCGGACCTGGCGCTGGCGTGAACACGAAGTTACCCTGCCCTCGCTGCGCCTGGCGCTGTGCCAGGTGGCGCTGGGTGCCTGCAACTGGGCCATGATGGCCTTGCTGATCTTCTGGCTGTTGCCTGGCGAAGCGTTCTACCCCTCGATCCTCGGCATCCTGCTGATCAGCTGTGTCGCGGGGGTGGTCGCCCATATACCTGCCGGCCTTGGCGTGCTCGAGACGGTATTCCTCTCCCTGCTCCACGGGCAGATCGGCCAAGGCCCCCTGGTGGCGGCACTGCTAGGTTACCGGACGTTGTATTACCTGATTCCGCTGCTGGTCGCCCTATTCACCTACCTGATCCTGGAAAAGCGCGCCAAGGCCATGCGCCAGCGCGACACACCGGCCTGATGGCCCGCGAGGTAACATGCGCATTCACCTGATGATATTGCTCGCCAGCCTGGCCAGCGGCGAAGTGCTGGCCGAAGCCTGCGATGTGCAGACGCGTTCCTCCAGCGAAGCGGTAAAGCCGGTCGAGGGTCATACCTGCTACAGCTTCAGCAACATGCCCGCTGAAGCGATCAGCTGGTCTTGCAGCAACGAGAGCAAGGACATGCTCAGCACCGAAAAACACAAGGTGGCGCGCTGCGCCGATGGCAGTGTGGGCAGCTGCATCGCACCGCTGACCCAGGAAACCCTGGCCAATCCCAAGGCCGGCGGGCGGGACCAGCCTTCGACGAAGCCGGCCCTGCCCAAGGATGCCAGGGTCATCACTTACTACTACGACACGCCTAGCCTCGGCCAGGCTCGCGCAGACTGCGAGCGCAACGAGGGCATCTGGCAGACCCATTGATCCAGAAGATGCGCATCAGGGCGAGATAGGGTCACTGGCCGGGAAGGTCTCTTCCAGCGCATTGTCCACGCTGCTTTCCTTGGGCTGCACGGTTTCGCCACACTTGCAGTCGGCCATGCGGCAAGGTTCGCCATTGCGGTGCCCGCTGGCGCAGGCCTCGCAGCAGTAGGCCTGGCCACCCTGCTGCACGGCGTTGGCATCGACGGTACAGCTGCAGTGGTTACAGGCACAACGTTGCTCGTTCATGGTGTGTTCCCCTCGTCGTCTTCGATCACATCATCTGTCCACGGCTCGCCGTCCAGTGGTGCAGAGCGCGCAAGCTCGGCTTCGTCCAGGCCGAGGCCGCCGCCGATCTCGTCGGCATCCACGTGGCGCAGGGCCTGGTCTGCCGGCCCTCCGCCACCAGGTTCATACGGGTCGCGGGCGCCGGTTTCATCCAGCAGCGTATCGGGGCTGAGGTCGTCGTAGGTCACATTGTCTTCATGCAGGCTGTCGCTCAGGGCTTCGCCGCCGGTCATGCCGCTTTCGGCAACGCGCCGCGCCGGGAACTCCTGGGCCACCTCGGCGGCTGGCCGCTCATCACCGGCCCGGCCTTCGTGCTCATCATTCCGTTCGCTGAAGTCCAGTTCACGGATGCTGCCCATGCGGTCTTCGGTGTCATCGATTTCGGTGGGTGTGTACGGCTTCGGGTCATCGGATCGGTTCATCGGGGTTCTCCATCAGTGCGGTACACACGGTGGACTCCGCCAAGCTGTGGATGATTCAGAGTTTTTTTGAACTAGCACGCAGGTGGCCACCTCCCAATCTACAGACAGGGAATCACCCCCGGAGCCCGCCATGGCCAAGCCCCTTGCAGAGTACGAACGCAAGCGCGATTTCACCGCCACGCCCGAGCCCAGCGGCAAACGTGGCCGGGGCAAGCACGCTCACGCCCTGCAGTTTTGCATCCAGAAGCACGACGCCAGCCACCTGCACTACGACTTTCGACTGGAACTAGACGGCACGCTGAAGAGCTGGGCCATTCCCAAAGGCCCATCACTGGACCCGAAAGTGCGGCGCCTGGCGGTGCATGTCGAAGACCACCCGTTGGACTACGCAGATTTCGAAGGGCATATCCCCGAGGGCCATTACGGGGCCGGCGACGTGATCGTCTGGGACCGGGGTATCTGGGAGCCCGAAGGCGATGCCCGCCAAGCCTATGCCAAGGGCAAGCTGCGCTTTCGTTTGCAGGGCGAAAAGCTCAACGGTGTGTGGAACCTGTTCCGCACCCACCTGGCCGGCAAGAAAGAGCAATGGATGCTGGTAAAGTCGCACGACGAACAAGCGCGTAGCGAAGACGAATACAGCATCGTCGAGGCCCAGCCGCACAGTGTGCTCAGTGACCGCACCCTGCTGCCCCGGCGTACGGCCAAAACCAAGTCCTCGGCAACCCGGACCAACCGTAAGCGAACCGGCAGCGCGGTCAAGGCTGCACTGCCCGGGCACTTGCAACCGCAGCTCGCCACCTTGGTCGATTCGCCGCCCGACGGCGACTGGCGTTACGAGGTGAAATTTGACGGCTATCGCATGCTCGCCCGAATTGACGGCGACGACATCCGCCTGTTCACCCGTAATGGCCATGACTGGAGCACCAGGATGCCAGGCCAGGTTGCCGCGCTGCGGGCGCTTGGCGTCGATTCGGCGTGGCTCGATGGCGAGATGGTAGTCAACGACGAGCACGGCAAGGCCGACTTCCAGGCCCTGCAGAATGCCTTCGACACCGATCACGACGAACAGATCAGCTACTACCTCTTTGACCTGCCATACCTGGGCGGCCGCGACCTGCGCCAACTGCCGCTGCAGCAACGTCGCGAAGCCTTGCGTCAGCTGCTCGAACACAACCAGTCGGACAGGCTCAGGTATTCCGAAGACTTCGACCAGCCTGTCGACTCGCTGCTGGACAGCGCCTGCCGCCTTGAGCTCGAAGGCCTGATTGGCAAGCGCGCAGACAGCCCCTATGTCGGCCGGCGCAGCGCAGACTGGGTCAAGCTCAAGTGCAAGCAACGCCAGGAGTTCGTGATCGTCGGCTTCACCGACCCCAGAGGCAGCCGCAGCGGCTTTGGGGCCCTGCTGGTGGCCCTGCACGACAACGACAGCGGCGAACTGCGTTACGCCGGCAAGGTTGGCACCGGCTTCAGCGCCACCACGCTGGACAGCATCCATGCTCGCCTCAAACCACTGGAAATCGCCAGGCCCGCTCTGCCCAGGCCGCCGACCGGCGTTGAAGCACGTGGCGTGCACTGGCTCAAACCGCAGCTGCTGGCCGAGGTTGCCTATGCCCAGATGACCCGCGACGGCGTGGTGCGCCACGCGGTGTTCCATGGGCTGCGCGATGACAAGCCTGCCAGCGCCATCGACCTGGAGCGCGCCATGCCCGGCAAGACCCTGCCCAAACGCCAGCAAGCCGACCTTTCGGACGACCTCGGCGAGCTGCGCCTGACCCATCCCGACCGGGTGATCGACGCTACCATTGGTGCGACCAAGCGGCAGATTGCCGAGTACTACGCCGAAGTCAGCCAGTGGCTATTGCCACAACTCAAGGATCGCCCCGTGGCGCTGGTGCGGGCCCCGGACGGCCTGGCTGGGGAGCTGTTCTTCCAGAAGAACGCCGGCCAGTTGCACATCCCCCATGTGCTCACCTACGACAAGGCCGAAGCCGGTCAGGCGGCCATGGTCATCAACCGCGCCGATACCCTGCTGGGCGCGGTGCAGATGAACATGCTCGAACTGCACACCTGGAACGCCACCGACAAGGATTTCGACAAGCCCGACCGCTTCGTGCTTGACCTCGACCCGGACCCGGCGCTGCCGTGGAAAGCCATGCTCGAGGCCACGCAACTGGCCCTAACCCTGCTCGACGAACTGGGCCTGAAGGTGTTCCTCAAGACCAGCGGCGGCAAGGGCATGCACCTTGTGGTCCCGCTCACCCGCCGTGCCGGTTGGGACGAGGTGAAGGATTTCAGCCACGCCATCGTCGACTACCTCGCCAAGCTTTTTCCAGATCGGCTGAGCGCTGTTTCAGGGCCGAAGAACCGAGTGGGCAAGATCTTCATCGACTATCTGCGCAACGGCAAGGGCGCCACCACGGTGTGCGCGTATTCCCTGCGAGCCCGAGAAGGCCTGCCGGTATCGGTGCCGATCTGGCGCGAGGAACTGGCCCAGCTCAAGGGCGCCAACCAGTGGCATATCGGCAACCTGCGCGAGCGCCTCGCCGAAATCGACGACCCGTGGGCCGACATGGCCAAGACCCGCCAATCGATCACCGCGCGCATGCGCAAGCAAATGGGGGTGGCATGAGCATTGTCCAGGATTTCGACCTCACCAACCTCGACCGGCTGTTGCGCAACTTTGGCGAACGGCCGCAGCCGCTGAACCTCGACACCCAGCTGCCGCAACTGATCCAGGCCCTGCAGGCCGACCACCTGGACCTGCTGCCCCTGCCCGGGCAAGGCAACACCTTGCGGCGCTGGCAGACCCTGGCGCGAGTGGCCGGTTGCGACCTGGCATTGGCCAAGCTTTACGAGGGCCATACCGATGCCTTGGCCATCCTCGCGGAATGTGGCGCAGCGCACCACGTCGATGAAGGCATCTGGGGCGTCTGGGCCGCCGAGCCGCCAGATGCCCGCGCACGCATCGTCGCCCGTGACGGCGACCAGGTGCGCCTGGCCGGGCGCAAGGCCTGGTGCTCCGGCGCACTGCAAATCGACCGGGCGCTGATTACCGCCTGGGCCGAAGACGACCAGCCACAGCTGGTGGCGATCGAACTGGCGCACCCAAGCCAGGGCTTGAGCATCGATCGCTGGCAGGCCGTGGGCATGGCCAACACGGCGAGCGTCGAGGTGACGTTCGACAACACCCCCGGCACCGCCATCGGCCGGCCCGGGCAGTATCTGTCGCGCCCGGGCTTCTGGCACGGCGGTGCCGGCATTGCCGCCTGCTGGTACGGCGCCGCCGAAGCCTTGGCAGATTATCTGCGGGCGCATTGCCACAACCCCCACCGCGACGCCCATGCCGATGCCCACCTGGGCGCCGTCGATGCCGCCTTGTTCGGCGCCCGCGCAGCGCTAAGGGAATGCGCAGCGTGGATCGACCGCCACCCCGATACCGACGCCAGCTACGAAGTGCGCCGCACCCGCGCCCAGGTCGAGCACGCCGTCGAGCAGGTCATTGGCCACGTCGGCCGTGCACTGGGGGCGACGCCGTTCTGCTGTAACAGCCACTTTGCCCGTCTCAGCGCCGACCTGCCGGTGTTCATTCGCCAGAGCCATGCTGAACGCGACCTGGCGGCATTGGGTGCGCAAGTGACACAAGTACCAGCCGGAGCGTGGAAGCTATGAACACCAACCTGATCCAGTCCAGCGACGGTACACCCTGGGCCGAGTGGCAGCAGGCCGCCCACCTGGCGCGTGCCACCTGGATAACGCCACAGCAATTGTGCCCGCCCGGGCGCCGCCTGGTGCTGATTGCACCGCACCCGGACGACGAAGTGCTGATGGCCGGCGGCTTGCTGACGCATTTTCACGGTCGCGAAAACGAACTGCTGCTGATTTCCGCCACCGACGGTGAGGCTAGCCACTGTGGCTCTGAACACTGGACCGAGCATCGCCTGCGCAGGCAGCGCCCGCTTGAGAGCCGGCAGGCCTTGCAGCAGCTCGATCTGGACCTCAACCGCCTGGACTGGCGCCGACTGAACCTCAAGGACGGCGCCTTGCCTCGCGAAGAGGCCTTTCTGGTCAACCACCTGACCCAGGTGCTGCGGCCCGATGACGTGCTGATGGCGACCTGGCGCCACGATGGGCATGGCGATCACGAGGCGGTCGGCAGAGCCGCGGCGCAGGCTGCGCAAGCGCGCAAGGCGCAATTGATCGAAGTGCCGGTGTGGGCCTGGTACTGGGCACAGCCGGACGACCCGCGCCTGCCCTGGCCACGGGCCCACCGCATTGAGCTGGACGACACCGCCCTGGCGCGCAAACGCAAGGCCCTGGCCGCCCATGTCAGCCAGCTGGAGCCGGACGGCCCGCGCCCACCCGTGCTGCCGGCCCGGCTGCTGGATTGTCTGTTGCAACCGTTCGAACTGGTGTTTCTTTAAACGGAGTGGTCATGAGCCTCGATGCGCAATATTTCGCCGACCTGTATGCCCGCAACGAAGACCCGTGGGCGTTCCGCACCCGCTGGTATGAAAAACGCAAACGCGAGCTGGTCGCGGCCAGCCTGCCGCGCCAGTGCTACCAGCGGATCTTCGAGCCGGCCTGTGCCAATGGTGAACTGAGCGTGCTGCTGGCCGAGCGCTGCGCCGACCTGCTCTGCCAGGACCTCGACCCAACGGCGGTGGGCCTGGCCCGTGAACGCCTGGTCGATGTGCCGAATGCTTCGATCGAGCAGGCCAGGCTGCCCGGTGACTGGCCTGGGGGGCACTTCGACCTGATCGTCCTCAGTGAGATCGGTTACTACCTCGACCCAACCGATTGGCTGCAGGTCATCGAGCAGTCGGTCGCCAGCCTGACGTACGACGGAGGCCTGCTTGCCTGCCACTGGAAACATCCGATCGCGGGCTGCCCGCAGGATGGCCGTGAGGTACACCAGTTGCTGGCCAGGCACCTGCCGCTGTTCGCCGTCTACCGGCACGAGGAAGCCGACTTCCTGCTGGAGTACTGGTCGTGCCAGCCCAGCCTGGTCGACCTGGACGAGACTTGCCCATGATTGGCGTGGTGATTCCTGCACACAACGAAGCCAGGCGCCTGGGGCGCTGCCTGAAGGCCATGGCTGCCGCCGTGGCCAGTGCTGAACGGGCAGGCCATCGAGTGCGCGTGCTGGTGGTACTTGATCGCTGTGTCGATGGCAGCGCCCAGGTAGCCGCCCGGCATGCTGTCGATGTACTTGCGGTCGAGGCCGGCAACGTCGGCATGGCACGCCGCCTGGGAGCCGAATGGATGCTTCAGCGCGGCGCCAGCTGGCTGGCCTGCACCGATGCCGATAGCCAGGTGCCTGCGCACTGGTTGCTATCGCAGCTGGCCTGCACGGCCGAGGTGGTGTGCGGCACGGTGCATATTGCCCATTGGCAGCCTTGGCAACGGGCAGCGCTGCGCAAGCTCTACCTCAGCCGCTATGAAGCGCGGGAGGGCCATCGGCATGTCCATGGGGCCAACCTTGGCGTGTGTGCCCGGGCCTATGAGCGGGTGGGCGGGTTTCAGCCGCTGGCGGCCCATGAAGATGTGCAACTGGTGCGTGACCTTGAGGCCGATGGTGCGCAGATCGTGTGGACGGCCAGGCACAGTGTGGCGACCAGCAGCCGCATCGACAGCCGGGCTCGGGAAGGGTTTGGGGATTATCTGGCGAGTCTGTAGTGACCTGTTCCGGCCTCTTCGCGGGTACCACACATGCCTCAAGGGCGATGATATACCTGTGCGAGCGGGTTCACCCGCGAAGAGACCGGACCAGGGTTCAGGAGGCCTTGCGGCTACGCTTGGCCGGTTTTTTCGCGGCGGCGGGCTTCTTGCCACCGAGGCTGCGCTTGAGCAGTTCGGTAAGGTCGATAATATCGGCGCTCTTCTCGCTGCCAGCTGCCTCGCCCTTGTCCACCACGCTGATCTTGCCTTTGCTGGCCTTTTCCTCAACCAGGTCCATGATGGTCTGGCGGAACGCGTCGTGGTACTCATCCGGCGCCCACGGCCCGCTCATGTCTTCGACCAGCCGCTTGGCCATCTCCAGCTCGCGCTTGTCGGGCTTGCTGTCGGTCACGCTGTTGTCCAGCTCCAGCGTTTCCAGGCCCCGCACTTCTTCCGGCCAGCGCAGGGTGATCATCACCAGCGCTGATTCCAGCGGGCGCAGCAGCGCCAGATGCTGGCGGGTATGCAGTACCACGGTGGCCAGCGCCACCTTGCCGGTCGCCTCCAGGGTTTCGCGCAGCAAGGCATAAACCTTGCCACCGCGCTTGTCGGGGCTCAGATAATAGGGGGTATCGAACTGCTGCAGGGGGATGTCCTGCGCTTCGACGAACGAGAAGATATCGATGGTCTGGGTGGCTTCGGGGCGGGCCTTGCGGATCTCCTCCTCGCTGATCACCACGTAGCGGCCCTTCTCGTACTCCACACCCTTGACGATGTTGTCCTTGTCGATGTCCTTGCCGGTAACCTTGTTCACCCGCTTGTAGCCCACCGGCTCCATGCTGCGCTTGTCGAGCCAGTCGAAATCGACCCGCTCGGTGCGCACCGCGGTATTGAGCGACACCGGGATATGGACCAGACCGAAACTGATCGCGCCTTTCCAGATAGCCCTGGCCATTGCCTGCACCTCCCAGGCCCGACGATGGGCCTCCTACCAGAAGTGACTGCGTGGCGCCGCGAAGGTTTACTCGATTCGCCCTGCGGGTGGGTCAGCCCACCTGGGTGAACAGCACCCGCTTGAACGCCTCGGCCGCCAGGTGCACCTGCACTGCCCAGTCCCCCGCCGCATCGCTGCCAGCATCATCGGAGATGTACTTCAGGCACACGAACGGAATGCCCTCTTCGCGGGCAATCAGCGCAAACACGTAGGCCTCCATGTCGACCACATCGTAAGGGGCATCGCCATGGTTGACCTCGAAGCTGTCACCGCTGCCGCAGGTTTCCACAGGCAAGCCGGGGATCGCCTGGCCATGCTCCAGCAGGACCGGAATGTTCGACAGCGGCGTTTCATAGCGGGCGAAGCCCAGCGGGGTCACGTCCATGTCGCGCTGCACGAAGCGCGTGCAGCACACCACCTCGCCCTTGCCGTGGCGCTGGCTGCCGGCCGAGCCGAGGTTGACGATCAGCTTGGGGCGCTGCTGCTGTATGGCCCGGGTCAGGGCGATGGCGGCGTTGACCTTGCCGATACCCGTGAACACGGTCCTCACCTCGCTGAAGACCTCGCCGGCTTCTGCCTCCAGGGCGAAGACGAACAAGGTATCGGCGAGGGAAATGTCGGGGAATTGCTTGATCAGCATCATGGCGCAGGGGGTCCGAATGGCTTGGGCGCCGCCATTGTCGGCCATCGCTACCTGATTGCAAGCCCTGCCGACGACTGCGCCGTTACGGGCTCGCCACGGCCTTGGGCCAGCACCTGCGCAGCCACCGCCTGCAACGCGAGGGCAGCGGTTGCGCCATCGGCAAGTGCCCGTGCCCGCACCTGGCGCTGGTGGTCGGCACTGGTGCCAGCTTGCAGGATGAGCTGCGCCTGCTGGCAGGCCCGTTCAGCGTCCACCGTGTCGACGGCATGACGCGCCTGCAGCTGGCTCAGCCAGCCCTGTGCGGTGACCGGTTGCTGGTCAGGCAGCCCGATGAACTCGGCAAAACGACCATGGCGCATGGCTCGCCAGTAGTTTTCCTGGGTAATCCAGCGCAGTTCACGGCCAAGCGGCATGGGGTCGTATCGGGGCTGCAGGTTGTGTTCCACCAAATGGCGGAACAAACCGGCCACGCACAGTGCATCTTCCAGATCAGGGCAGGCGTCGCAGATGCGCAATTCCACGGTGGGGAAGCGCCGCGACGGCCTGATTGCCCACCAGAAATCGCCGTCCTTTGCCAGCGCCCCGGTAGGTTGCAGCAACGCCCGGTAACGCTCGTAGGCAGCCCAGTCCGGCAATGCCTCCGGCAGCCCCATATGCGGCCACTCACCACAGATCACCCGCCGGTAGCTCATGTAGCCGGTATCCTCCCCGCCCCAGAAGGGCGACGAAGTGCTCAGTACCAACAGCAGGGGTAACCAGTACAACAGGCGGTTGATCAGTTGCATGCGATCACAGCCAGGCGGCACGCCGACGTGGACGTGCAGGCCATTGAGCAGGCTGCGCCTGGCAACCAGCTGGTAGTCGTCGAAGACCTGGCGATAGTGCGGCGAAGGCCTGGCCTTCTGGCGCAGCCACGGCGCATTGGGGTGACTGGACGCACAGTAGAGGCCAACGCCCTCCTCGGCCAGACTCGCATTGAGGCGATGGCGGTATTCTTGAAAGAATTCGCAAGCCTCGTGCAGGTTACCGAATATCGGCGAGGCAATTTCGATCTGGCTGCGAAACATCTCTTCGACAAAATACTGGCCCGCTGCATCACGGCAGCGTCGGGCCACTGCGGGCGAAGGTGAGGTCAACAGCCGACCACTGGCCAGAACCGCCAGCAGGTACTCTTCTTCGATGCCAAACGTACAGGGGCGGTACATGCGGCATCAGGCGCAGCGGTTGACGGTCAGTGCCACCGCCGCAATGCGATCGACCCGCTCGTAGCCTGGCTCCAGCAGTTGCTCGCCGAATACATCGGGGTCGATTTCGCGGTACACCCATGCCCATTCTGGCCCGGCCAGGCGCAGGCGAATGGCTTCGAGCAATGCGTCACGGCCTTCGACGATGGCGACCCCGGTGTACAGCAGCAACGAGCCACCCGGGCTCAGGCGCTCCCGGGCCTGCTCGACGATACGCAGCGACAGTTCCGCGCCCAGCGCCCCGCCACCATGGCGGTAGGTGCGTTGCCCGGCATCGAGCATGTACGGCGGGTTGGCCACGATCAGGTCGAAATTGCCGCTGATGTCGTCCAGCAGGTCACTCGGTTCGACCGACACATTGCTGACACCGGCCAATGCCGCATTGATGGCCGTGTAACGCAGGGCCAGCGGGTTGATATCGACGGCGCTGACCTGAGCATGGTGGGCCGCACGGGCGATCACCAGTGCACCGACACCACTGCCGCAACCGATATCGACGGCGTGCTGGACAGGGATCGGGCTGCGCTGCAGGTGGTCGTGGATGACCTGGGCAAAGCGGTAGCTATCGGGGCCAAAGAACACCGCATCACTGGCCTCGGTCGGGTAGGCCGAATGCACCAGTAGCAGGTCGTCCAGGCTCGACCAGCGTACTCGGCTGCGCAACCACTCGCCCTCTTCGGCCACCACATCGGCGGCGCGCAGCTGTTGCAGTTCGTCGCTGGCGATCAGTGAAGGCGAGAACGGTCGGCTCCAGCCAAACACATCGCGCAGGTTGCTGGCATGCTCGGCGCCCGGCCGGGCGTTGTGGCGTGCCTGGGTAGCCGGTGTCACGCAGGTGAAGCGGTAACCATCTGCACGCAGGCGCCGGCCAAGCTGGAGCAGCGCCTCGTCGGCCCGGGCCTGTTGTGGATTGAGCATCATCAGTGCGGGCCCTCCTGGGCCAGGCCGGTAATGCGAAGGTAGGCACGGGTGGCGCACAGGCCCCGGGGCAGGGCATGACGATTGCCGGCCATGTCGGCGATGAGGCTGTCGATGTCTTGTGCGTGGGAGGTGTTTTCGGTCGCCGCTGGCACGTCTGGCAACCAGCTGCCGGGCGCAACGCGGCACAGGGGCGGCTGCCAGTCGGCGGCGATCCAGTCGTGCCACAGCTGCTTATCGTAGGCGTTGAACACCCCGAACATGGGCGCGCGCGGGCCTTCGATCAGCGACCACCAGCGGCTGTCTGCCGGGTTCTGCCCGCGCTTGATCCAGCCTTGAGTCTGCAATGCCTGCAGAAATGCCGGCAGCGTGCCAGCTTCGGCTAGCCACTGATTCACCGTACGCTGCTGCAAGCGACAACGGTCGGCATGCATGAACTGGCCAAAAGCGCGTTTGCGCTCGAGGGCTGCCAGCAGTTCGGCCTCAAGGTCGAAACGGCTGATCAAGGTCGGTGCCGGGGTGCCCAGATCATTGAGCCGGTAGCCGTGGCGAACCCGGCGGTAGAACGTCTCGGTATCCTGCTCGGGGCACAGCTGCTGCACCGCACGGATGGATTTGCACGCATGGCCGCTGGCGGCATTATCGATGGTCACATGCAGCTGAAAGTAATAACCGTCTATACCCAGTTCAGCCAGTTCGTGGGTGGTGATCAGCAAGTGCAGGGGCGGCTGTTCGTAGCCCAGGTTGTAGCCGATCACCTCCGGCAGGAAGCTGTCCCCGTACCGGCCCAAGGCGAGCTGCAAGGCCCCTTGCAGATAGCGCTCATCGTCTAGCGCAAGTGGCTGGAGGCAACCTAGTCGACTCAACAGGCGCTGGTAGATCAGCACGTGATTGCTGCGCGGGTCGCCATCACCCAATTCTTCAAGATAGGTGCGGATCAGACCGTGGTACCGCGGGTCGTGCCAATGCCGCAGGGTGGCGTGCAGCCAGGCACCGTCGACGGCCTTGGTCGGTGCCACTTGTTGCAGGAACCAGAGAGCCTGGGCGCGATTGACAAAATAGCGCCGGGGGGCGCCGTGACGACGTTGCTCCAAGTAGTGGGCATGCTCATGGGCGACCTGCGCGGCATGACGTGTGCTCCAGGCATCGAGCTGCCCAGGCGTATCCGGCAGGTCATCGGCCAAGGCGCTGGCCTCGGCCAGCCTGGCCGCCAGCCATTGGCAACTGTCGTGGTCTTCGCCCGACAACAGCGCATGGTAACGGCTGGCAAGGCTGCTGCCAGTGGCCAAGGTCCCTGGAGCTACAGGGCTGTTGAGAGTTATGACCGTCATGCCTTGCTCCTGATCCGGCAGACCGCAGCGCCAGGTTGCCCCGGCACTGCGTTGCCTCACTTACGAACGGCCGCCCTTGCGGCCCGACTCGCTGCTGGTCCGGCCGCTGCCGGATTGCTGGCCGCCTTTGCGACCGGCCTCGGAGGCCTTCTCGCGATCATTGGCGAAGTTGCCTGGGTTCTTGTTGCCGCCCTGGCTGCCGCTGCGGCTGTTTTCTTTGTTGGCCATGGTCTCTAACCTCTTGTGGCTTTCGAAGTGCACGGCGCTGCGCCGTACATAAGGTCGGAGTTCGGAAATATCGGGGGGATTCGTTTTATTGCGAAGGGTTCGGACCGGTGGCGTTAAATATGAGGCGGTGGTTTATTTGGCGCGACAGCCGATTCTGCCTGGCGCTGACGTCTGCCCAACCAACCACCCGTCAACGCCCAGCCTATGGAAAGCCCAGCGCCGATCAGCATCGCCAGCTGGGGGTGATCGGCCAGCAGGTCCAACCCGCGCTTGAGCCAGCCGCTCAGGGCGTCGCCACCGCGGTACACCACAGTGTCGATGAAGTTTTTTGCCTTGTACTTGTCCTCGGCCGGCAAGACCGTGAACAACATCTCGCGGCCTGGCCGTACCAGCGCATATTCACCCGCCCGGCGCACCACCATGACTACCACGAAGAGGGCAAATACCGGTGCAAGCGCCAGCCAGAGGAAACCCGCTGCCATCACCAGCGGAACCGCCACCAGCAGCACGCCTACGCCCATGCGCCTGGCCAGGCGGCCGGTGAGGAACACTTGCGTGAGGATGGCCAGCGCCTGCACCACGGTGTCGATCAGGCCGAAAACCTGGGTCTGGCGCGTACGATCAATGAAGGTTTCGCTGACGATGCGGGCCTGCTCGAAATACAGGAAGGTACTGACACTGGCGAGTAGCACCACGAACAAGGCAATCGCCAGCAGATAAGGTGAGCGCAACACGGCGGTCGCGCCGGCGAAGGGATTTCCGCCCAGGGCGCGCGATGTGGGCTGTTCATTCGTATCAGGCAATGGGTTGCGATCGCGCCAGTGTTGCAGCCAGGCGCAGGCGACCACGCTGCCCACCAGCAACAACCCGGCCAGCAGCACCAGCCCGGCGTGCCCCAATGGCGCCACCAGCAGCGTACCCAGGATCGGCCCGCTCAGGCCACCCAAGCTGGCCCCGGCAGCCAGCAGGCCGAACAGGCGCTTGCCCTGCTCGGTGGAGAACAGGTCGGTGAGCACACTCCAGGCCAGCGAAATGCTCAGCAGGTTGAACACAGACAGCCAGATGTAGAAAGCCCGGGCGTTCCACAGGTCGTCTGGATCAACCGCAAACAGCACAGCGAAGAGCACCAGGTTGCTGGCGAAGAAACCATAGGTCCAGGGCAGGATGTGCCGGCGAGGTACTTTCGAGGCCAGCCAGCCAAACAGCGGCAGGCTGGCCACGGTGGCGATGAAGGTGCCGGTGAATAGCCATTGCAGGTTATCTACACCGCCCGCCACGCCCATGGTTTCGCGCACCGGCCGCAGCATGAAGTAGCCGGTGAACAGCAGGTAGAACAGCGATAGCCCGGCGATCACCGCAGGCCCCTCCCCGGGCTGGACGAGGCGCCTGCCCCAGCTGTTCATGGGCTCAGGCGAACTGCTTGATCAGCGCTTGTTGTTGCGCCTGGGTGAGCAGCGGCTCATGCCCTGCCTTGAGCTGGTCAACCTGACGCTCCGGTCGCCCGGTCGCCGGTATCACCGTGGTCACTGCCGGGTGGCTGATGGCGAACTTGAGAAACAGCTGTGCCCAGCTGCCGACACCGGCCTCGGCGGCCCACGCCGGCAGGGCCTGGTCCTTCACCCTGGCAAACAACCGGCCGTCGTCGAAAGCGCGGTTGATCAGCACGGCGACGCCCTTGTCCTGGCACAACGGCAGCAGTTCGCGTGCCGCTTGTGGGGCATTCACCGAATAGTTGATCTGGATGAAGTCCAGCGGCTCGCTGCGCACGATGCGCGCCACGTCTTCGTGGCCGCTGTTCAGGTAATGGGTGATACCGACGTAACGGGCCTTGCCCTGCTGCTTGAGTTCGCGGGCATAGGGCAGTTGCGTCTGCCAGTCGCGCAGGTTGTGGATCTGCAGCAGGTCGACCTTGTCAGTGCGCAGGCTCCGGAGCGTGCCGGCCCATTGCGCTTCGGCATCGGCCCGGCTGTCGGCAGCGATCTTGGTGGCAATGAAGCACTGCCGGTGCCAGCCGCCCTCCTCCAGCAACTGCCCGAGAACGCTGTCGGCGCCGCCATAGTTGGGCGAAGTGTCGATCACCTTGCCGCCACCGTCGAAGAATGCCTTGAGCACCACCTTGAGCTGCTGGAACTCGGTGGAGCCGGCCTCGACCTCGAAACTGCCGGAAGTGCCAGCACCAATCACCGGCAAGGCCTCGCCCGTGGAGGGGACCTTGCGCGTCAGCAACCCAGCGGAGCTGGCGGCATGCAGCCAAGGGCTGGCGGCTACCAACCCCAACGCCGCACCAGCGCGTAGGACATCGCGACGCTTGAACATGGCAAGGCTCCCGCCAATAAGTCGGAAACTTTCAAGGCTAGCCGCTCTCCCCTGCGCTGGCAGGTGATTGTGTATCTGGATATTTTGTGATCAGGCCTGCAGCAATGCGCTCAGGTCCAGACCCGCCTCGGTCATCGGTGGGCACCAGTAGTAGCCACCGGTCAGCGGCCGGCTGAAGCGGTACAGGCCGTCGATGATGCCATCTTCCAGGCCGCTCATGCGCCGCAGCTGCACTTCGAAGGCATCGAAGCTGTGGCCCAGTGCGACGAACGCCAGGCCTGCGCCACGGCTGTCGGCCCAGGCGACCGAACGGCGCACCATGAACGCTTCCGGCTCGAAGCTTTCCTGGGCGGTGCGCTTGACGTGAGCTGACGCGGGCGCGTCATCGAGTTCTTCGTTATCGCTCAGGCGGCGGCCGATGATGTTGTCCTGGTCAGCCTGAGGCAGCGACTTGAAGTACTCCAGATCATGCTTCCACAACTGGAAAGCGGCGAAGCTGGAACCGGCCAGGCCTGGCTGCCCGCCGGCTAGAAGGGCGGCATCCACCGCATCCTGGTCCACCGGGTTCTCGGTGCCGTCTTCGTAACCGGTCAGGTCGTGGCCACCGCGGTGCAGGAAGCCATCGACGCTGTCAGCCAGGTGCAATGCCGGGGCCAGCACCTGTTCCAGTGCCTGGGCCTGAAGCAGCAGGTCGCCACGTTCGTTGCCGCGCAGCCACAACCACAGGGCGTGCTGAGTGCTCGGGTTTTCCACCGCGGCATCAAGCTGCGGGAAGGCGCGCAGGCCAGGGATGTCGCGGCCAAGGGCTTTTACCAACGGCGCACCGATACCGAGGATCAGGTTCTGGCCATCCACCTGCGGCAGCAATACATCCAGTACGGCAGGCAGCGCCTCGGGCGACTGCAGGGCGAAGAACAGGTGACGGGCGTGGGCCGGCACGGGGGTGGCAAGCAGACCTTGCTGGAACGGCATGACAGACTAATCCTCGGCAAAAGCGGAATGCTACTGCGCTGGGGCGCCTATCGCAACGCGGCAGGGAGACGCTGTGCGTCAAGGTCTGCCAGTAATCCGGTAATAAACGGTTACCAAGTACTGGCGCATTGCGATCAGCCGGCCCGCAAGGCCGGCCTAGACTGCCTGCATCCCTTGCCCGAGTGCCTGCCCATGACCGCCTCACCCTTGTTGACTGCGTTCCTCCCCCTGGCACTGGGCATCATCATGCTCGGTCTCGGCTTGTCCCTGACACTGGCCGACTTCGCCCGCGTGGTGAAATACCCGAAACCGGTGGTGGTTGGCCTGTGCTGCCAGCTCCTGCTGCTGCCACTGGTATGTTTCCTGATCGCCAATGGCTTTGGCCTGGAATCGGCGCTGGCGGTCGGCCTGATGCTGCTGGCCGCGTCCCCGGGCGGCACCACGGCCAACTTGTTCAGCCACCTGGCCCATGGTGATGTGGCGCTGAATATCACCCTGACGGCGGTCAATTCGTTGATTGCGATCCTGACCATGCCGCTGCTGGTAAACCTGTCGCTGGCCTGGTTCATGACATCGGATCAGGCAATTCCGCTGCAATTCGCCAAGGTCATGCAGGTGTTCGCCATCGTCCTGCTGCCGGTGGCCCTGGGCATGATGATCCGCCATTGGGCACCGCGATTTGCTGCACGCATGGAAAAACCGATGAAGCTGGTGGCAGCGCTGTTCCTGGCATTCACCATCGTGCTGGCGCTGGCCAAGGACTGGCAGACCGTTGTCGAATATGCCCCGGTGGTGGGCCTGGCAGCCTTAGTGTTCAACCTGATCAGTCTCACTCTCGGCTACTGGGTGCCGCGCCTGCTGAGCATTCCCAAGCGCCAGGCCATCGCCATCGGCATGGAGATCGGCATCCATAACGGTACCTTGGCCATCGCCCTGGCGCTGAGCCCCTCGCTGCTGAACAACGCCACCATGGCCGTGCCAGCCGCGCTGTACAGCCTGATCATGTTCTTCACCGCCGCAGGGTTTGGCTGGTGGGTCAGCCGCGGTCGCGTGGCACCCGCGCCTGCAGCTGGCGCTTGAGCACTTTCAGCGGCGGCGCATAGAAAAAGCCGAACGACACGCTGCCCGTACGCCCCTTCACGGCGTGGTGCAACTGATGGGCGCGGTGCAGGCGCTTGAGGTAGCGGTTGACCGGCCGCGGCTTGCGCGGCCAGTGCCGGTGAAAGAAGCCGTCGTGGGCCAGCACGTACAGCACGCCATACCCGGCCACGCCAGCGCCCACCCACTGCAAGGGCGCATGGCCGGCCTTGCCCAGGGCGATCAACGCCGTGGCGATCAGCCCCAGGGCCACCAGGTACAGGTCGTTGGTTTCCAGCATGCCCAGCTGCGGCTCGTGGTGCGAACGGTGCAGCCACCAGCCCCAGCCATGCATGATGTACTTGTGAGCCAGCGTGCCGACACCTTCCATGGCCACCAGGGTGCCGAGCAGCACGGCGAGATTGAACAGCATGTAACGGTCCGGGGTATGGCGGAGAATGGCGCAAGGGTACCGATTACCCAGGTTTATTTCTATGCAGGCGTGACCTGCTGTAGGGCATTTCCTGATGAATCCCTTGTCATGTTTCTGCCCTTGACCCGGCGTGGACGGCGGCGTAAGGTCCGCGACGCAATTTCGCATCCCTGAACAGGAGTCCTGCTTTGGACAGTAGCCCCAGTCGCTTGCGACAGGCCCACACGGCGAGCTAGTCCGGCAGCTTCCTGCCACTGTCTCGCCATTGGCCAGGCGGTGGAATTCTTCAGCCTTTGAAGGCTTTCCCCTCTTCCCTTTCGTGGTCCTGCGCATTTTCTGGTTATTCAACCGTGCGGGCGTGTGCCCGTGGAAGAGGTTTGCTATGGATTGGAAAGTCTTTCTGCTGCGCGTCGGCATTGCCCTGCTGCTCGGCGCTCTGATCGGTGCCGAGCGCCAACTGCGTCAGCGCCTGACCGGGCTGCGCACCAACGCGCTGGTCAGCACCGGTGCCTGCCTGTTCGTGCTGATGACCCAGGCAGTGCCTGGCATGGCACCCAACGATGCCTCGCGGGTGGCCGCTTACGTGGTGTCGGGTATCGGGTTTCTCGGTGGCGGGGTCATCATGCGCGATGGCTTCAATGTGCGTGGCCTGAACACCGCCGCCACGCTCTGGTGCACCGCGGCGGTCGGTGTGTTGTGCAGCCTCGGGCTGTTGCTAGAGGCAACGCTGGGCAGCCTGATGGTGCTGTGTGCCAACATCCTGCTGCGCGATATCGCCCAGCGTCTCGACCGCCAGGAGGTGCTGCCCGCCAGCGAGGTCGAACAACGGTTCGAGGTGCGCATCGTCTGCCGCGCCGAAGATGAGATCCAGGTGCGCAGCCTGATGCTGCACAGCCTGGGCGACCCACAGCTGCGCCTGCAATCGCTGCACAGTGAAGACCTGGCCAACCCGGCGCGCCTGGAAGTGCGCGCAGAACTGCTCGGCAACCCGCAGGCGCCGGCGCAACTGGAGCGGCTGGTGGGTCGGGTGAGCCTGGAGAAAGGCATCAGCTCGGTGCGCTGGCAGTTGCAGGCCCAGGCGCTGGCAGCGGACTAACGCACTTCGCGCAGGTGCCGCTCCTTCTGCTCCTGGCGCTCCTTGGCTTCGATGCACAGCGTTGCCGTAGGGCGCAGCAGCAGGCGGTGCAGGCCGATCGGCTCGCCGGTTTCCTCGCACCAGCCATATTCACCCCGGGCCAGGCGCTCCAACGCCTGGTCGATCTTGTCCAGCAGTTTCTTTTCCCGCTCCAGCGAGCGCAGCCGCCACCGCCGTTCCTCTTCGGCACTGCCGATGTCAGCCGGGTCGCTGTGCACTTCCTGCTCGCGCAGGGCCTGGAACTCCTCGTCGATACGCGCTTGCAGGTCGAAGCGCTGGCCAAGCAGCAACTTGCGGAAAAATTGCTGTTGGACTTCGTTCATGTAGGCTGCAGGAGCCTGGCGCAGCAGTTCCTCTTCAGTCATCAAGGCAGTCTCACGTGGCTGGGAAACTGCAAATGTTACGTTATAACCCATTCATTGCAAGTCCCGCCCAGCTCACCGCAGACTGTTGCCCGTCCACGGAGGAACATCCAATGCACATACGCCCCGCCCTGCCCGCTGACATCGCCCAGTTGATTGCAGTCGAGCAATCCGCCGCACACGCATTCTTGCGGCTGCCTGAACTGGCCTGGCTGGCCAATGCCGAGGGGCTGGACGAAATGGCGCACAAGGCCTTCATTGACGATCATGGCAGCTGGTTGGCCGAGGATGACCATGGGCAGGTCCTGGGCTTTGTGTGCATGAGCCTGGAACGCCAAGCGCTGCATGTTCACGAGCTTTCGGTACGGTTGCAGCTGCAGGGGCAAGGTATCGGCAGGCAGTTGCTCGACCAGGCATGTGCCGTGGCGCGAGATCGGGGTGTCCTGACGCTGACTTTGACTACCTTTGCGCAAGTAGCCTGGAATGGCCCCTTCTATGCCCGATACGGGTTCGAAGTGCTCGATGATCAGCAGCTTGACGCAAGACTGCAGGGCATTCTGGCAACAGAGCGTGCGCATGGTTTGAGTGGGCGGTGTGCAATGCGCCTGGCTCTGGCTTGAGCAGTCATTCGGTACTTTCTGCCAACGCGGCTGCCACCGTATAACCATCACGCCCCTGCCGTTTGGCCTGGTACAACGCAGCGTCAGCCGCCGCCATGAGGCTCTCTGGCGTGCTGGCATCCAGTGTCGGATAGCCAACGGCGATCCCGGCACTGGCCGATACCACTCCCAACGGGCTACCGGCGTGGGTGATCGCGTGGCGGCGCAGCAACTGCATGATCTCTTCGACAACCAGTTCGGCGCCTGCTACATCGGTGTCAGGCAGCAACACGGTGAATTCTTCACCGCCATAGCGCACTGCCAGGTCCGCAGGCCGCTTCAACGCTTGCTGTAAGAGCTCGGCAAAGCGCCGCAGGCATTGATCGCCGGCTGGGTGGCCATAGCGGTCGTTATAGAGCTTGAAGTAATCCAGATCGAGCATGACCAGCGCCACCGGACGCCCCTGGCGCCGAGCCCGCTTGAGTTCGGCCTCGAACACTGCATCCAGCCTCCGGCGATTGCCGAGCCCGGTCAAGCTATCGGTCAGGGCCAGTGACTTGAGGGTCTGGTGCGCCTGGTGCAGCGCCCGCTCGATGGCGATACGCTCGCGCAGCTGGCGCAGCACCACCCAGCCGAACGCAGCCAGGCCGGCCAACAACAGCGACAGTACCGAGACCGACTTGATCACATCCTGCCGCCAGGGCGCGATGATCGATTCCCGCGACAGGCCCGCCTCCACCACCAGCGGATAACTCGACAATGCCCTGTACGCATACAGCCGCGGGGTCCCGTCAATCACCGCCACCGCCTCGGCCAGGCCTTCGTTGGCATAGGGCAGGTGGTTGCGAAACACCTCGCTGTTGGCCAGGCTGCGTCCCACTACTTGCTCCACGAACGGCCTGCGAACCAGGATGGTGCCATCGCGCTTGGCCAGCACCAGCGCGCCCCTTTCATCGATTTTGAAATCACCGTAATAGCGCACGAACCAGTCCACCTTGATGGTGCCGAGCAATACCCCGGCAAAGCTGCCATCGCGATTATTGAGCCGGCGCGAGATGGGGATGATCAGGTCGCCAGTGGTGCGACTGCGCACCACCGAGCCGATGTGCACGCTGCGGTCGGTATGGCTACGGTGATAGATGAAGTAGTCGCGGTCGGCATTGTTGGCATTGGGCGGTATCGCGTCGTGATAAGTCACGATCCAGCTGCCGTCCGGTGCGTAGATAAACAGGCCATGCAGTTGCGGCATGATCGCCATCTGCTGGGCCAGCAATGCATGCAGGCGTGGGCGGTCAAGATGATCGAAGCCATCACCCTCCAGACGCTCGGCAAGCGCTGCGGTGATCGCGTCCACTTGGCGTATGGCGTCTTCGGCATGCTGGCTGGTGGCCCTGGCCAGGTTGCTGACCATGTTCTCGGCAGTGCTGAAAGCGAGCCGGTAATCACGCCAGGTTCGCCAGCCTTCGACCAGCACGAATGCCAGCATCATCATGGCCATGAATGCCAGGACGAGGCGGAACAATACCAAGGCACGCCCTTCGCCACTGGCCGCGAACAGCCCGTCGTCATCCTGTTTTCTGGCTGCACTCATGGAAGTCCTTGCCCTCAAGCGTATGCCACCTCTGACTATAGTTCAGCACTCAGGTGCCTCACGGTGGTCGCCCGGTGCCAAGAAAAACTAAACCTTTGCCAACAAGCCCGGCTCAACCGTACGCGACACTGAGGTCGCGCCACCGGTATCAAGGAGTCAGGCATGAGCAATTTGTTTATCAAACGCGCTGGGTTGTCGCTGGTGCTGGGCATGGCGTCGCTGCAGGCACTGGCCGCGACATCCGATGATTTTGTCGAGGCCGCCACTGAGGCCGGGATCGCCGAAACGGTCACTGGCAACCTGGCCATGGAAAAAAGTCAGAACGCCGAGATCAAGACATTCGCCCAGCAGATGGTCACCGACCACACCAAGGCCAACCAGAAACTTGGCGACATTGCCCGCAAACTGGATATCAGCGTTCCCGACGAAGCCACGCTGACCGACAAGGTGAAGAAGATGATCCTCGAATGGCGTGACGAGTCGTTCGACAAGTCGTACGTAAACAACCAGGTCGACGCCCACGAAAAGGCCGTGGAACTGTTCAAGAAGGAAGCGGCGTCCTCCGACAAGCCTGAACTGAAGGCCTTTGCCAGCGAAACACTGCCGACCCTGGAGCACCACCTGGAACAGGCCAAGGCACTCCAGGCTACCCACGGCAAGTGACCGTCCCAGCACACGAGGCCACACATGAGTAATGATGCACTGCGTAGCGAAATCCTCACTCGCCTGCTGCACGCCCACCCGCACGGCCTGGGCAAGGAACTACTGGACAACTACCGCGGCGAGAAAGCCGTGGCCGGCATGCTCAAGACGCTCCAGGAGCATGGATTGATCCAGGACGGTAGCGTGGCGGTGGGTGATGATCACCAAATCAGCATGAGCTATCCGATCAAGCTGTCTTCATCAGGGGTCGAAGCGGCCAAGCAAGTTGAGAGCTGAATGACAGCCGCCCCATCGTCCAGTTGCTGGCGATGGGGCGTGTTGCATCAGGGCTTGGTGTTGGCTTTCTCGTCATCCCTGGGCGGTTTGGCCGGCCCTTGTGGGTCGACTTGCGGATCTTCAAGGTCGGGCGAATCCGGGTCGAAGCCCAGATCATGCTTTTTACTCGCCTGCTCTGAGGAATGCGGCCCCTGTCGATGCTGCTCTGGCTTGTTCATGTTGCGCTCTCCCGGTGATGTCTACGGAAGAACACAGGCAGCTGAGGAAGTTTGATTCAATTGACCGCTTTCAGCTGTGCGCGGCAGGCCTTGAGCGCCTCATCACGGTCAACCAGTTCATCGTGCAAGTGCTGCAATTGCCTGCCCTGCTCGGCACACTGCGCGCGTTTGTCTTCCAGGCTTTGCGATTGCACCTGCAATTGCCGGCGCATTTCATCGCTGGCACCTTGAGCCTGCGCGAGGATTGTACGCAAGCCCTGGATCTGCGAGTCGCGCTGCTCGAGCAGTTCATCCTTGACCTTGCACTCACTGTTGACCTGGCGATGCTCACCGAGCATCCGCTCGTTATCGCGGTGCAGGCGGGTGAGTTCGTCCTGCTTGACGATCATGCCTTGCTGCAATTGACGCAGCTCCACTTGCAACTGCTGGGTCTGCGCTTCGTGGCGACGCTGCTCCTGCTCACGCTGTTCGCGGCTGGCGCTGCGGTAATGCTCCAGCGCTTCGCGGGCGTGGCGATGCTTGTCTTCCAGTGAGCGGACCTGCTCGTCCTTGTCGGTCAGGCGCACCTGCAGTTCGCCCAGCGACTGATTGAGGCTGGCGCTGCGCAACTGCTCGGCCTGCAGCGAGTTCTGTGCAGTCACCAGGCGCTCCGACTCGGCAGCCAGTGCAGCAGCCTGGATCTGCTGTTGCTGGTGGGCGGCCGCCAGTGCCTGCTGCGCCAGCTGCAACCGCGCCTCAAGCTTTTCGCGTTCCTCGTTGAACGCGCATTCGGCCTGCTCGATACGGGCGTCGCCTTCCTCCTGCACCTGCGCAGCCAATTGTGATACCAGTTTGGTCAGCGCATCGCTGAGGGCAGCCTGCCCCTGCAGGGCCACAGGCTTCTGCCCCTCAAGCTCCTTCAAGTAGCGATGGATGGTGGTCTTCGAGCCTGTATTGCCCAACTCGATACGTACCGCATCGATGCTGGGGTACTCGCCCCGGGCGATCAGCACCTGCCGCGCCTGCTGCACTACCGCCTTGTTGATACCGCCCCGGGCCATGATTGCTCCTACGATTTCGTAACATGATACGTACCATGTAATTACGTAAGAATTTTGTTCCTTGCCTGGCAATATTTCAAGTTAAATCTAAGGCTTAATAATCACGGCTTATCGCATGTTAATTAGAAAAACAGCGCTCCCCGTAGCTGATCGATGCAGCCGGTACGCCGGCGGCGAAACGTCGCCGATAAGCAGATTCGATATCCCATTAAGCATTTCCCAGAGGCGCTCGCGGCCAGGCGCGCCTTACAGTCACCTGCCGCCGAAATCCGGCGCGGTGGTTCTCCATCCGGACTACTCACCACTACAAGAACAAAAGGTGATCCCCCATGCTCAAGCCCTCTGTCGACGCCAGCGTCGACGTCAAAGACTGGATCGACAGCCGCCCTGTCTCGCCCTATCAGTGGCTGATCCTGTCGCTGTGCTTTCTGATCGTGCTGTTCGATGGCTTCGACGTGGCCGTCATGGGCTTCATCGCCCCATCGTTGATGCAGGACTGGGGGCTGTCGCGTGCAGCGTTCGGCCCGGTGATGAGCGCTGGCATGGTCGGGCTGGCCCTCGGCGCTCTCACGGCCGGCCCCTACGCCGACCGCCTGGGGCGCAAGAAGGTGCTGCTGATTGCCGTCACCGGTTTCAGCCTGCTCAGCCTGGCCTGCGCCTTCGCCCGCACCCCTTATGAGCTGGCGGTGCTGCGTCTGCTGACCGGCATCGCACTGGGCGCGGCCATGCCCAACAGCACCACCCTGCTGTCCGAATACCTGCCTGAGCGCAGCCGCTCGCTGCTGATCACCGTCATGTTTACCGGCTTCAACATGGGCTCGGGATTGGGCGGGTTTCTCGCAGCCTGGCTGATTCCCCAGCACGGTTGGCAGTCGGTGCTGCTGGCCGGCGGCGTGCTGCCGCTTGCGCTGCTGCCCCTGTTGCTGTGGCTGCTGCCGGAGTCCGCCCGCTTCCTGGCGGCCCGCCAGGCGCCGGCACAACAGATTGCCGCAGCCCTGGCCAAACTCGGCGGGCGATTCGCCGAAGGCACCCGCTTTACCGTCAGCGAACCGTCCGTGCAGCACAAGGCCCCGGCTCGCCAGCTGTTCAGCGAGCGCTACCGCTTCGGCACTTTGGCCTTGTGGGCGACCTATTTCATGGGCCTGCTGGTGATCTCATGGACCACGGCCCCGACAAACTCCCTCCTCCAGGCGAACCCAACTGGTGGCACAGACCGTTACACGCCATATGCCTCACACCAGCAGAAGCCTGGAACCATTACGCCCCCTGGCGCACCGGCGAGCCCGGAGAAATGCAAGGCAAAAAGAACTGGCAACTACCGTTCTGGGCAGTGCTCTTTCCCTACAACCTGTCAGTAGCCATCTGCTGGTACGTCATCTGCCGCGTATTCAACGTTCGCGCAGCGCCGCCACCGCCAGAGGCGTTCGAGGAAGCCCCCATTCAACCCAGAAAGCGAAAACGCAAATGAGCACCGGCTGAGAAAAGCTTGGGCTGCCTGCAGCAGCCCCATCACTTGAAACATTGACCCAGATCGCTAGACTTCGCCTTTACCCTGACAAAGCAGGGAAAATCTCACGGAAGAGAGCCCACAACCATGCAAGGCGATTCCATGGCAATCGATTCCGTTCTGATCCGCATCCTCCGTGCTTTCACGTCATTCAACCAGCGCCTGTTCCTGCGTCGCCTGAACAAGGAAGAGGTCAACCTCATCGACCACTACCGCACCCTGCCCGAACGCGATCGAATCGCCGTGCGGTACATGTGCACGGCAATTCACAAAACCTCAATGAAACAGCCCGACTGAAGCCAACCGGCACTCAGTCAACGCCATCCAGCCCCATCTGCCAGAAATCAGCCTCCAGCCGCGAAGCCTGGCCAAAGATCTGTGCCAGCTCCCCAAACCGCTGCTCGGTCATGCTCCGTGCCGCCAGTTCATCCAGGTGCTTGCGCGCCGCCGCGGCCACGCCCTGGTAGCCCTCGCCGGCATACTCGCCTATCCATTCCCGGTACGGGTGGTCGCTCAGATCACCAATGCGCTCCGCCAGCGTGCGGCCGATCTCGGCATAGCCGATCACGCACGGTGCCAACGCCACATGCAGTTCGAGCAGGTCACCGGCCGCGCCGCAGTCGAGCACGTAACGGGTGTACGCCACGGTCGCCTGGTGCTCGGGGGCTGCCTGGATATCGGCTTGCGACAACCCCCAACGTGCACACAGGCGCAGGTGCAGTTCGGTTTCGTCGAGAATCGCCGCCAGGCCGGCCTGGGCGGCGCGGATATCCGCCGGCAGTCGGCTCTTGTAGGCGGCCAGGGCCCAGGCGCGGGCGAACTGGATGAGAAACAGGTAGTCCTGGATGAGGTAGGTGCGAAAGGCTTGTTCCGACAAGGTGCCCTCGCCCATCTGCCGCACGAAGTCGTGATCGACGTAGCTGTTCCACTGGCCGGCAGTAGCAGCCTTCAAGCGCTCGAAAATATCCATGCTCAAGCCTCCTCGGTGTAAATGGCGTCGAAGAAGGCAAGCTCCAGTTCAACGGTCCTTGCGTAGAAATCACTGGCCAATGCGGCCTCCTGGGGGCCGACACGGTCCAGTTCGGACTTCAGGAACGCCACGAAATCACAGAATGCCGGGTTGTCGTGCAACGTAATCCATTCGGCATGGACGAAGTTGGCCGGCAACGGCTTGGGTGCCTTGAGAGCCCAGTCCAGGTAAAGGCCTTCGGCAACGTTCAGCACGGCCAGCGCGGCAGCATAGGAACGGGTGGCCGCGGCCTCGCGCATGATGGCCTTGAAACCGGCGGTAGGTGCAGTGTCTGCAGGCTCGGTGCGCTGCGCCGGGCTGACGTCCAAGGCTTCGAACGCACGCAGGAAATAGGTGTTCTCGTCGCTGGAGATCATCCCCGCGAAGCGGCCGAAACGCAGGCGGGCTTCATAGGTGTCGGCGGTGGCGATGGCGGCGCCGAGCAGGGTCAGGAAGCTGTCGAGAAAGCGGTGGTCCTGAACCAGGTAGCGGACCATGATCGGGTCGGCGACGCTGCCTGCACAGAGTTCGGTGACGAAACGGTGGCCGACGGCGGCCGACCAAGTCGGCTGGTTCTGGCGTTGCAGGGTTTCGCTGAAGCGTTCGGTCATGGTGTGGCCTCGCAGTGAGGCCGGCAAAAGGCAGGTTCGGCTGTCCCATCCCTTCGCCGGCATTATCCGGATCAGGTTCGAAGGGTCACCGCGCTGCAGCTGTCAGCGGTTTCTCAGCCCGTTGCCGGGCTCCCCTTGGTGGGCAACATGTATACAGCCCCCATCACCAATTGTCACCCACTCCATCACCAGAGTTGGGCCCCAACCCTGCCCAGTTTCGGGGGCCTAGACCCGGTCCTTGACACCCCGTTATTTAGCGCGCCTCAGGCGCCGCAAGGAGTTGTTTGACAAAGTATTACCGAAACATCTGTTGGCACAGCCGTTGCTCAGGCCATCAAAACCCGGCAATACGCCATTGATGGCCCATAGCCATTTAGCCGTGAGCGAGGCACCAGGCAATGAAAACACCTGCCGTGATCCACCCCAACAGCCACGCCTTCAAACTGTCTGCCGTGACCGCGCTGATGCTCAGCTTCGGGCTGATCTCAGCCATGGCCTCTTCGCTGGATGATGTCAGCCAGCCGCCGCCGACAGACCCCTCGCATTACGATGACCAGCCGGCAGACCCCGCCCCGTCGCTGCTCAACCTGTTCAACCTGCCTGAAGCCAACGAAGGTTCGCTGGAGCTGCAAAACGGGTTGTACGGTACTCGGCAGACCAACCGCGTCGACAACGTGCTGCCGCCCGCCCTGCAGACATCACGCAATTACCCTACCAACGGCAAGCCGAGCCCGTTGTTTGGAGCGCAGCCGTTCACCCAGCAATTGCTGCTGTTCGAGGAATTCGGCCCGGAAAAACTCGACCCCAATCTGCCGCCCCCTTCGCTGACCTTCCCGGTCCCCACTCTGGGCCCGGAACCTGCTCAAGACCCCAACGTGGTCGCCCGCAGCAGCCCCAATGGCAATGCCCTGGAGGCCTTCCTCAAGCAGCCGGGGCTGTACCCGTACCCGTCCCAGTACGCCAACACCCTCGACCGCAACCCGTGGAAGGCGCAGATCGAGCTGTTCCTGAACCGCAACTCGGTCGGCTCGCCAGCGGAAGGCCGGCCACCAGGAAAAGGCTGGTCGCACCAGCGCTGGAACGAGTTCTACCCCCAGGCAGTGTTCAAGACTGCGCAGGCAGGTGCGCGCATCAACCAGGGGCTGCGTGACCGCAAGCAACTGCACAACTATGCCGTCGGTGAGTTCGCGCCAGGCGGGCTGTACTACCAGACCTCGGACATCCCGAACACCCTCGGCACCACCAAGGGCATCGACACCCGCTTCCACCCGAACTTCCCGCTGCAGAACCACAAGTCACTGTGGACCTTCGACGGCACCTTTCCGCCGAAACTGCTGATGGTTCGCTATGGCCAACCGGTGCTGATGCGCCACTACAACGCGCTGCCGATCGACCCGGCAGCCAACGCCGGCTTCGGCTTGCACACCATTTCCACCCATGAGCATAACGGTCACTCACCGGCCGAGAGCGATGGCTTCGCCAACGCCTACTTCTTCCCTGGCCAGTACTATGACTACCGCTGGCCGATCCAGCTGGCTGGCTACGACACCATCAACACCCGTGCCGAAGACCCGCGCGCCGCATTCCCCTGCTCGCCGGGTGAAACGCTCTACGTCAACGACGCCAACCCGGGGCTGAAGACCTGCGAGAACGGCAGCATCAAGATTCGTGGCGACTGGCACGAAACCATGAGTACCCATTGGTTCCACGACCACATGATGGATTTCACGGCGCAGAACGTCTACAAGGGCAACGCCGTGATGATGAACTACTACAGCGCCATCGACCGCGGCAACGAAGCGCTGCAGGACGGTGTCAACCTGCGCTTCCCCAGCGGCTCGGCGATGCCTTGGGGTAACCGCGACTACGACGTCAACCTGGTGATCGCCGACAAAGCCTGGGATCAGAACGGTCAGCTGTGGTTCAACCCCTTCAACACCGACGGCTTCCTCGGCGACCAGGTGCTGGTCAACTGGCAGTACCAGCCCAAGCTCAAGGTCCGCGCCCGCGCCTATCGCTTCCGTATCCTCAACGGCTCGGTGTCGCGCTACTTCAAGTTTGCCGTGGTGCGTGAAATCGCCGGCAACGGTGGCGAGTTCAAGGGGCCGTCCGGTTCCAACGTGTCGTATGCCCGCGTGCCGTTCCACATGATTGGCAACGACGGTAACATCATGGAACACGCCGTGCCGTTCGACGGCACCATGGACCTCAACGGCGACGGCAAGACCGACGACAACAACGCCATCCTGCCGCTGCAAGGCATCGCCGAGCGCTACGACATCATCATCAACTTCGCCAAGAACGGGATCAAGGTCGGCGACAAGCTGTATATCGTCAACATCATGGAGCACGAAACCGGCAAGGGCCCGAAACAGCCTATCTCGCTGGCCGATGTGCTGTCCGAGAAGTACAAGGCGGTGATCCAGCAGACCAGCAGCGGGCCTGAGTGGGACAAGGGCGACCCGGTAGTCGGCAAGGTCATGCAACTGATCGTGCAGCCCTACAGCGGCCAGGACCTCAGCATGGACCCGAGCGCCTATGAACCGGCCAAGCCGGGCAAGGCCGAAGGCCTGAAGATGATCCCGCTGACCATCGACCGCACCGCCGTGGCCGACCAGGCCAAAATCAAGGCTGCCCGCCACCGCGAGTTCATCTTCGGCCGCTCCGACGGCACCGATACCAGCCCCTGGACCATCAAGACCGACGGCGGATTTGGCTACAGCATGGACCCACGGCGCATCTCCGCCGCGCCACAGCTGGCCAGCGAAGCGACCCAGGGCGGTTTCAGCGGCGACGGCACCCTGGAAGTGTGGAAGATCAAGAACGGTGGCAACGGCTGGAGCCACCCAGTGCATGTGCACTTCGAGGAAGGCGTGATCCTCAGCCGTGACGGCAAGGCACCGCCAGAGTGGGAAAAATGGGCACGCAAGGACGTCTACCGCATCGGCCCGGACGCCGACTCCTCGGGTGAAGTGGAAATGGCCATTCGCTTCCGCGAATTCGCCGGCACCTACATGGAGCACTGCCACAACACCCAGCATGAAGACTCGTCGATGCTGCTGCGCTGGGACATCGAGCACCCTGGGCAGTTCCAGGTCATGCCGACGCCGCTGCCAGGCTGGGATGGCGTGCAGTATATGGCCTCGGTAGGCCTGCCGACCTTCCGTACCGCCAGCAGCAACAACGGAGAAAATCCGGCCAACAAGCCACCCGTGGCCGTCAATGACAGCGCTGCGACCAAGGCAGGCAAGCCGATCGTGATCAACGTGCTGGCCAACGACACCGACCCGGAAGGCAACCTGCCATTGACCGTCAAGGACCTCAGCCAGCCTGATTCCGGCAAGGGCTCGGTCAGCACCGACGGCACCACCGTAACCTACACCCCGCCGGCTACGGTCGACACCCCGTTCACCGCCAGCTTCAACTACACGGCGCGTGACGCCAAGGGCGCCGAGTCGCTGACACCGGCCACGGTCAGCGTGGCAGTGAGCCCGGCGGTGAATGCCGACGAGGTCCAGGTCAGCAGCGCCGTGGTGCAGGTGCGCAGCAACAACCGCTACACCTGGGACATCTCCGGCACCACCTCGGTTGCCACCGGCAACAGCATCAGCGTGGCCGCAGCCACCACCAGTGGCCCGCTGAACCTGGGCACGGCAACGCTGACGGCGGCATCCAGCGGGGCGCGCTGGCGGTTGTCGGTGACCACCACCGGTGGCAGCCTGGCGACACCGGCGACGATCACCGTGAAGTCGGCCCTGGGGCAGAGCGTCACGGTGCCAGTCAGCGTCAAGTAATACGCGTTGCACGGGGGCCGCTCTGCGGCCCTTTCGCGGCTCACCGCAAATCAGAGGACATACATCATGGCCCTGTCATGGCGTGTTCTGCTCGCACTCACCCTGTTCGCCGCCGGTACCCACTACTGGCCGATCAAATCGGCACAATCGATGCAAACGGCCGAAGCCGCCACCCCATGGGGCGCCGACTACTTCCCCAACACCCCGCTGGTTACCCAGGACGGCAAGCCGGTGCGGTTCTTCGACGACCTGATCAAGGACAAAGTGGTGGCGATCAACTTCATCTTCACCGGCTGCTCCGACTCCTGCCCGGTGGAAACCGCCCGCCTGCGCCAGGTGCAGAAGATCCTCGGTGACCGGGTGGGCAAGGACATCTTCCTCTACTCCATCAGCATCGACCCCTACAACGACACCCCCGCCACACTCAAGCGCTATGCCGAAAAGTTCGGCATCGGCCCCGGCTGGACCCTGCTCACCGGCGAACCTGAAGACATCGAACAGCTGCGCCGGCGCCTGGGCCTGTACATCGAAGGCCTGGAGAACGGCCGTTCCAAGGACCACAACCTGAGCCTGATCATCGGCAACCAGGCCACCGGCCGCTGGATGAAGGCCTCGCCCTTCGAAAGCCCCTACATTCTCGCCGATCGCCTAGGCAACAGCCTGCACAACTGGAAACAGGCCAGTGCCATGGCCAACGACTACGCCAGCGCACCGGAAATCCGCCCGCCCAGCAGCGGCGAACAGATCTTCCGCACCCGCTGCTCCTCCTGCCACACCGTGGGCAACACCGAGCCCGGCCAGCCCGGCATCGGCCCCGACCTGCTTGGTGTGACCCAGCAACGCGACCCCAGCTGGCTGGTACGCTGGCTGAAGGAGCCGGACCAGATGCTCGCCGAGCAGGAGCCGCTGGCCACCCTGCTCTTCGAGCAGTACAACCGCCTGGCCATGCCCAACATGCGCCTGGGCGATACCGAGATCAGCGCGTTGATCACTTACCTGCAGGAGGAGACCACGCGCATACAGGCGCCCCTGGCGGATCGGGGAAAACCTTAAAGGCAATTAGCCACCAGTCATGAGGCTGTCATCTGCCTGTCGTATTTTTCGACCATCACCCAGGGTCGGGAACAACAGCAGTGATCCGTCGCTCTCTCTCCTCCGCAAGCCTCCTGCGCTTGCTGATCCTGATGCTCTGTGCAGCCACCCTGACCTTCCTCTGGGGGCTGCACGTCACCCAGAAGGCCGCCTCGCGCCAGGATGCACTGACGGCCAAGGCGGCGGAGCATCTGAACCTGGCCAGTATCGTTGCCGAAAGCCTGCGCCAGCTGGTCGACCGCGCCCAGGCCGTGGGCCGGGTAACCCAGGACGACATGAAAACCCTGCGCCAGGGCAGCCTCAGCCTGGCCAGGCTGCTGGCAGAGGACCCGGTGTTCAAGCGCATGAGCCTGTACGACCGCCAAGGCCGGCTGCTTTCCGCAAGCCACAGTGACGAGGCCGCGCAGCTGCCAGCGCAATGGCTGGATCAATTGAAGGTGCATGTCGCCCACTACGGTTTCAAACCTTTCCTGCCACGTACCGCCTTCGATACCTCGCCCCCAACCATGCCCAACTGGCGCCTGCCCTTCCTGTTGCCATTGACCGACCTGCCGGGCCGGGAGATCGACAACATCCTCGTGGTGCAGCTCGACATTGGCTACCTGGCGGTGCTGTTCCAGCACATCGATCTTGGCGACAGCGGCTTGATGCGCCTGATCCAGGACGATGGCCAGGAGCGTCTGCGCATCGATACCAGCGGCGTGGTGGTGGCAGGCGACAGCTTCGAACCGGATATGGCAGATGCCGACGCGGCGGCCGGGCAACTGACCCAGTACGCGTCCGGGGTCCCGTACCAGAGCCTGTACCGGCGGGTGCCAGAGCGTGGCTTCAGCGTGGTGGTCAGCCAGCGTTATGACGAGATTCTCGCCCCTTCCACGCTGGCCTATTCACGGCAGTTCTGGCTGAACCTGAGCATGACCCTGATGATCCTCGCCAGCCTGGCCTGGACCTTGCGCCTGCTGCGCAAGCGCCAGGAGGCGTTCAGCGCTTTGGAGCAAGCGCAGCAGGTCAACCAGCAATTGATCGACCGCCTGGAAGACGAACACCGGCGCAGCAGCCACGCCGCCGCCACCGACCACCTCAGCGGCCTGCACAACCGCCGCCAGTTCGTCGAAGTCGCAGGACAAGCACTGACCCGACAACGCGGCAAGCGCCGCCTGATGGCCATCCTGTTCATCGACATGGACCGTTTCAAGTCGATCAACGACTCGCTCGGGCACAAGATTGGCGACCTGTTGCTGCAGGCGGTGGCCGGGCGTATCCAGCGCCTGCTCGAACCCGGCGACGAGGCTTCGCGCTTCGGCGGTGACGAGTTCGTCGTGCTGCTGGCAGGCGAGCGCAGTGAGGCGCAGATCAACAGCTGGGTGCGCACGCTGGTGCAGAAGCTCTCGGCCACCTACGCCCTCGACGGCCAGGAGGTCAACACCAGCCCCAGTGTCGGGGTCAGCATCTGCCCGCGTGATGGCCAGGACATCGACAGCCTGATCCGCAGCGCCGATGCCGCCATGTACTCGGCGAAGCAGGCCGGGCGCGCCCAGTACCGCTTCTTCGACCCCTCACTCAACCTTTCCGATATCCAGGCCTTCACCCTTGAGCAGGCCTTCGGCACGGCCCTGACCGAGCGCCAGTTCGTGCTGCACTACCAGCCGCAGATCCGCCTGGATAGCCACCGTGTACTGGGCTATGAAGCCTTGGTGCGCTGGGATCACCCCGAATTCGGGCTGCTTTACCCAGACCGCTTCATCAGCCTGGCCGAACGCAGCGGTTTCATCATCGAGTTGGGTTGGGAGGTGTTGCGCCTGGCCTGCGTGGAACTGGCCCATTGGGATGCGCAAGGCCGTGAGGCACGGCTGGCGGTGAATGTCTCGGCTATGCAGTTGCGCCAGGCCGACTTCAGCACCCGCCTGCTGGCTAAGTTGCAGCTTTACGGCATCAACCCGCAGCGCCTGGAGCTGGAGATCACCGAAACGACCATCCTCGACCCGGAAGGCACCGCCGTCGATCACCTGCATCGCCTGCGGGCCGCTGGCCTGGGCATCAGCCTGGACGACTTCGGCCGCGGCTACGCCGGCTTCGCGCACCTGCAGTCGCTGCCGCTGAGCAAGCTGAAGATCGACCGCTCGCTGATCGCACCGCTGTCCAACAGCTATGACGACAGCCCGATCGTGTCCTCGACCATTATCCTGGCCAAGCGCCTGGGCCTGGAAGTGGTGGCCGAAGGCGTCGAGACCCGCGAGCAGGTGGTGTGCCTGAAGCTCGCCGGCTGCGATATCGCCCAGGGCTACCACTTCAGCCGGCCGTTGTCGCCTGCGCAGTTGCGTGAGTACCCACCCTTCAACGGTGTCGAGGAAAAGCCATGCGTGTTGTGAAGACCCTGGCCGCGCTGTTGCTGGCCAATCTGCTGGCCTCTGCCGCCGTGGCCGATTGCACGCCACGCAGCCTGCGCCTGGCGGTCATCCCGATCAAGAGCAGCGAGGACATGGTCCGCGAACACCAGCCGCTGCTGCAGCGCTTGAGCCAGGCAGCGGGTGTGCCGGTGGAGCTGGTGATTGCCGCCTCCTATGAAAGCGTGGTGGACGCCATCGTCTCCGGCGGTGCGGATATCGCCCGGCTTGGCCCAGCATCTTATGTATTGGCCAACCGTCGCGACCCCGGCATCGAACCGTTCGCGACCTTCACCTTGAGTGCTGGCCCTTACACCCCGGCCGGCAGCCATTATCAGGCGCTGCTGCTGACCCGTGCCAACAGCGTCGAAAACATCGAGCAACTGCGCGGCAAGCGCGTGGCCCTGAGCGACCCGGCCAGCACCTCGGGCAGCCTGGTGCCAAGTGTCGAGTTCCCGATCGAAGTCGGCTCGCCGTTGCCGCAATTCTTCGGCGCGCTGGTGTATGCCGGGACCCACGACAAGGCGCTGGAGGCGTTGCTCGATGGCCGGGTCGATGCCGCGTTCGTCGCCAGCGAGCGGGCCGATGCCTACCTCGCCGGGCATGCGCTGAGCCCGGCTGCACTCAAGGTGCAATGGCGCTCACAGCCGATCTACTACGACCCTTATGTGTTCAGTGCCAGCCTGTGCCCGGCGCTGAAGCAACGCATTCGCGCGGCGATGCTGGACGACCCCAAGGCCATGGCCGCCTTTGTCGCCTCCCAGGATGCCAGCGGGCTGGTGCCGGTAAGCCAGGCCGAATATGCGCCGCTGCGGCAGTTGATGGATGCTTCGTTGCCTCGCTGAGACTTTCTTCATCCTCACCGGCCTCTTCGCGGGGCAAGCCCGCTCCTACAGGAGTTATGCAATCCTTGCAGGAGCGGGCTTGCCCCGCGAATAGGCCGGGACAGGCGGAGCAATTAGCTCTATCGTGTCAAGGTCTCCCACCAACCTACCTGCCATGACCGACATCGAGCGCTACGTCCGCGCCGCCACCCGCGACAACACCCGGCGCAGCTACCAAGCCGCCATCGAACATTTCGAGGCCCATTGGGGCGGGTTCCTGCCGGCCACTGCCGACAGCATCGCCCGCTACCTGGCCGACCACGCCGAACAGCACGCAGTCAGCACCCTGCGCCAACGCCTGGCAGCACTCAGCCAGTGGCACATCAGCCAGGGCTTCCCCGACCCGACAAAGGCGCCGCTGGTGCGCCAGGTGCTGCGCGGCATCCGCACCCTGCACCCGACACCCCCCAGGCAAGCAGCCCCGCTGTTGCTGCAACACCTGCAGGCAGCCGTCGAGCGCTTCGAGGCAGAAGCCACCCAGGCCCGCACATGCCACGACCTCCCAGCCCTGCGCCGCGCTCGCCGTGATACCGCCTTGCTGTTGCTGGGCTTCTGGCGCGGCTTTCGCGGCGATGAACTGGCGCGCCTGCGCGTGGAGCACATCCAGGCCGAAGCTGGCGTCGGCATCACCCTGTTCCTGCCGCGCAGCAAGGGCGACCGTGAAGCACTGGGCGTGCAGCACCGCACCCCGGCGCTGAAGACGCTGTGCCCGGTCAATGCCTACCTGCAATGGATCGAGGTGGCGGGCATCGCCCACGGGCCGGTATTCCGCAAGCTCGACCGCTGGGGCAACCTCAGCGACCCACCACTCAACAGCAACAGCCTGGTCGGCCTGCTACGGCGCATGCTGGCACGTGCCGAGGTACCCGCCGCGCTGTACACCGGCCATTCCCTGCGCCGCGGCTTTGCCACCTGGGCAACGGCCAATGGCTGGGAGCTTAAGGCCCTGATGAGCTACGTTGGCTGGAAGGACGCCAAGTCGGCATTGCGCTATATCGACGCCGCGCAACGCTTCGGCGAGCTGGCCGTGCTACCGGCCAGTCAGGGGCAGGCGCTCATTCCTTGAAGGCATACCGGGCGATGCCACCCAGCTCCGGGCGAATCGCGTAAATGTCGCCCGCATCGGGGTAATGCCGCAGCTGCGCCGGTACCATGCCGACCCGTGTGGTTACGCAATGGCGCATTGCCAGACACGGGCGATATCACCGGCACGGTCCTGCAATAGCTGCGCGGCATTCGCGCACGCCTGCTCCAGGGTCATCGGCCCATTGGCCAAGGCAAAGGCAGCGTCGATACCGTGGGCATACAGCTGTTGGTAGCCTTCACCCAAGGTGCCCGCCAGCACCACCACCGGCACCCCATGACGTTTGGCGACCCGGGCGACACCCATCGGGGTCTTGCCGCGCAGGGTCTGGGCGTCGAAGCGCCCTTCACCGGTAATTACCAGGTCGGCGCCTTGCACCAGCGCGTCCAGGCCAGCCAGCTCCGCGACCACTTCCACGCCGGGGCGGAAGCGCGCGCCCATGAAGGCTTTGGCGGCAAAGCCCATGCCCCCGGCCGCACCGCAACCCGGGAAGTCGCGCACGTCCTTACCCAGCAGTTGCGCACAGTGGTCGGCAAAGTGGCCCAAAGCCTGGTCCAGCGCCTGCACCTGCTCGGGGTTGGCGCCCTTCTGGGGGCCGAAGATCGCCGAAGCGCCATTGGCGCCACATAGCGGGTTGTCGACATCTGCCGCCACGTCGACCTGCACCTCGGCCAGCCGTGGGTCCAGGTCACTGGCGTCGATATGGGCCAGCCGGGCCAGGGCAAGGCCACCCTCCTCCAGCGCCTGCCCGCCGGCATCCAGCAGGCGCAGGCCCAGCGCCCGCAGCATGCCGCTGCCGCCATCGTTGGTGGCGCTGCCGCCAATGGCCAGGACGATCCGTTGCGCCCCGGCCGCCAGGGCGGCGGCGATCAGCTCGCCGGTGCCCCAGGTGCTGCTGCGGCAGGCATCGCGCTGCCCGCTGGGTACCAGCTGGATGCCGCTGGCCTGGGCCATCTCGATGACTGCGGTGCGGCTTTCTGCCAGCCAGCCCCAACCGGCTTCCACGCGCTCCCCCAGCGGCCCGCGCACAGTCAGCCTGCGCAACTCGCCATGGCTGGCAGCGACAATCGCCTCCATGGTGCCTTCGCCACCATCGGCCATCGGGCATTCGACCAGCTCGGCAGCAGGCAACGCCTCGCCCAGGCCCAGGGCAATGGCACGGGCGACACCGGCAGCGTCAAGGCTGTCCTTGAACGAGTCGGGGGCGATGACGATTTTCATGGGGATTCTCCTGTCCTGATAACAGGCATGCTGACAGCTGTCTGGCGCGGCGGCCTCAGTCGGATGCACAAAAGGCCGGCGACGTTGTTTGGGCAAATGCCTTTGGCAGCGCTCAATCGGCCGGTAGCAGTTGCAGCCCCAGGTACAGGCTGAGCATGCCTTCCAGGCGCAACGGGTCCACTTCGCCCAGTTCGGCGATGCGCTCGAGGCGGTAGCGCAGGCTGTTGCGGTGGATCCCCAAGGCATCGGCACAGGCCTGGCTCTGGCCATCGTGCGCGCACCAGGCGCGCAGCGTGGTCAGCAACTGGCCGCTGGCATCGCGGGCGCGAAGGCGTAGCAACGGCTCGAGCAACTCATCCAGCGCGTCTTCATTGCGATGGCGCCAGAGCAAGGCCGGCAAGCGGTAGCGGCTTAGGCTCAGCAGCTGCTCCTTCGGCAACACCTCGCGGCCATAGGCCAGCAAGTCACGCACCCGCCGGTAGCCCCGGCGCAGCTGTTCCAGGCTCTGCGCCGCGCTGCCCAGGGCCAGGCGTTCCACCTCCCAGCCGTGGCGCCGCAGGCGCTCGATCAGGCGTGCTTCATCCAGCACCAGCCCCGCCGGCCGGCACCACAGCAGCGACTCGCGCGAAGGGCTCACGCACCAGCTTTCTGGGTAACGGCTCATCAACCAGGCCGACAGCGTCTCGGCAGGCGGCCCGGATTGCAGTTCAAACAGGCATGGCACCCGTGGCAACTGGGGCTTCAGGCCCAACTGCTGGGCCTCGTCCAGCAACCGTGGCGAATCACCGCTGCCGCCGAGCAGCAGCGCCAGCAGGTCGTCGCAACGCTGGCGCCGCCACTGCTGCTCGACCTGCAGATGGCGCTGCGCCAGGAGCATCTCGGCGGTCATGCGCACCAGCTCGCCGTAGGTGCGCAGTTGCTGGGGGTCGCCGGTCAGGCCGAGCACGCCGATCAGGCGCCCGTCGAGCATCAACGGCAGGTTGACCCCAGGCTGTACGCCCTTCAGGCACTTGGCCGCGTCCACGTCCAGTTCGACTACCCGGCCATTGGCCAACACCAGCTGCGCACCCTCGTGGCGGGTGTTGATGCGCTCCGACTCGCCACTGCCGAGAATCAGCCCCTGGCTGTCCATGACGTTGACGTTGCACGGCAGAATGGCCATCGCCCGATCGACGATATCCTGCGCCAGGTCATGGTCCAGTTCGAACATTCAAGAGTCCTTGCAGAAGGATTTTGGAGCCATCGCCCATGAGGAACGTTAGCCATATAACTATGACTCAGATGATGGCATACGGCGTTGCTCTAGACCAAGGCGGACAAAGACAGGCATTGGGCAAGTGCACCCTGTGAAGCCGACTCGCTCATCTGAAACGGGCCAACTGGAAGCTTCCTGAAGAACTACACTCGATAAGGATGAAGTGGATTCATTGGCGTCCCGCCATACTCATGGAGCGTAACGATGGCTGAACCGATACTGAGCAGCACGCCCACCATTACAGTCACCGACAACCGTGGCTTTGCTGTACGCAACGTCGCCTACCACTGCCATCCGGACGCACCGGCTACAAGGTCTGAGCAAATCAGCCACCACTTCTACAGCCCTCACGGTTTTTTGACCTGGAGCGCGGACCCGCGTCTGCATGCTACCGGGCTGACGAACTTCAACTACGAAACTGAGCTGCTCGGCAATGTCGTTCGCGCACAGGGTGTGGATAACGGGACCCTCCTGTCACTCAGCAATGTCGGCGGACAGCCGCTTTTAGCAGTCAATAATATCGGTATCTCTGACGAGGGTTTGGCAGGCGATCTGCAGGCCGTGACCCACACTTGGTATTACGAAGATAGAGGTCTGCCCGGACGCCTGTTATGCATCTGCGAACAGGCCAGCGGTGAAACTGCCAGAGACACAGAACGTTTGATCTATGGCGGGAGCACTCCAATCGAACAGGCCTTGAACCTGTGCGGGCAGAAAGTTGGCCATTTTGACCCAGCAGGATTTGTACAGACGGACAGTATCTCCCTGACGGGTGTCCCTAGTTCAGTGACCCGCCGCTTGCTTGAAGATGCCCAGAACCCTGATCGCATGGTTTTTTGGAATAACGCACTGAGTTCAGCTACGTATACCTCGCTGACCACCACAGATGTTGTCGGAGCTACGCTGATTAGTGTCGATGCCGCAGGCAATCGCCAACGCATGACATATGACTTGGCGGGCCTACCCTGCGGTAGCTCACTGACACTCCATGGCACTACGGAGCAAGTTATCGTCCAGGCCGTAACCCATTCGGCCATCGGTGCAAAGCTGCGCGAGGTGCACGGCAATGGTGTAGTGACTACCTTTCATTACCAAGCGCATACGCAACGCCTGGCTGGCAACAGAACGGAGCGCCCTGTTGGGCATGCTGCTGGCGCCTGCGTCCTGCAAGATTTGTCTTACACCTACGACCCTGTCGGTAACGTAACCAAGGTGCGCAATGATGCGCAAAAGGTCCATTTCTGGCGCAACCAGAAAGTGGTCGCAGGGAACACATACAGCTATGACAGTCTTTACCAACTGGTCAAGGCTACCGGACGGGAAATGGCAAATGCACGTTGGCATGAACGTCATTCACCCGTTCCAGCCTCTGGCTTCGACAGCAGTACCTATACAAACTATACCCGCACTTACGACTATGACGGCGCTGGCAACCTATTGCGCATGAGGCACAGTGCAGGCGCAACGGGCAATCGGTACACCACTAATATCACTTTGAGCGACCGAAGCAACCGGGGTGTGCTGAGTACACTGACGGAAGACCCCGCTGAAGTAGACCTGTTGTTCACCGCAGCCGGGCAACAGAGAACCTTGCAACCTGGCCAGCAACTGAACTGGACACTACGTGGTGAATTATCGAGCGTCGAGCCTCTCACACGCGCTGACGCAATCAACGACGGTGAGTATTACCGGTATGATGCGCAAGGCCAGCGCAGCCTGAAGATCACTCGCCAGCAGTTGAAAGACACCCGACAGACGCGGCAGGTCATCTATTTACAAGGACTCGAACTGCGGCACAGGCTCAACGATGGCAACCTCGAGGAAGCGCTGCAAGTCATAGGCATGACCGCTGCCGGCGCTGCGCATGTGCGGGTACTGCACTGGATGAGCGGTAGGCCGGAAAACATTGATAATGATCAACTGCGATACAGCTACCCTCTACTCAATGGCAGCAGTGACCTGGAACTCGATGGCGCAGGTAAAGTGATCAGCCTCGAAGAATACTATCCCTATGGCGGCACTGCCATGTTCATGGCGCGAAGCCAGGTTGAAGCAGACTACAAGGTGTTTAAATACTCAGGCAAAGAGCGAGATGCCACGGGGCTCTATTATTACGGCTTTAGGTATTACCAGCCTTGGGCGGGAAGATGGTTGAGTGCTGATCCTGCCGCTAGCATTGATGGACTCAATCTATTTAGATTCTGTCGCAATAATCCTTCTACGCTGACTGACAACGAAGGATTACAAGGGGAGGATTCGGCTTATGAATCGCTTCTGACGCTCACCCAATGGGCCTGGGAACAGCCATCACTGGACGCACGAGCAATTATAGCGCACTATCACGAGTTAAGCTCCAGCCAAGAAACAACACCGAAAATGACCCGCGAAGAATCAATTATACAAGTCAATTACATGGCGAAACTGGCGAAACAGTTCGAGTCATACCTTGACATTTACCCTCAGGCGAAACGCCATGTAAAACTTAGACAGCTGAACGCACAAAGCCATCAGCTCCAGCAGCTACCGACGCAGCGCGTATTATATTTTCGAATGATACCTAACAATGCAGAAGACCGGCCAAACAGCACAAAATCCCGCCTCAATATCTCAGTAAAGAAAGCATATATAAATGAGCTCAGCGCAGCAGTGGCAGATACCACAACAGCACTACCCCAATACGTAAGACAAAGCAAAATCGCTGCTCACGACAAGATCGGCCACGTATCTGAAAGTGCGGTACTGTACCTTCACACGCAAGACCAACAGTCAGCCAAGCTAGTAATGACATACCTGAGGTCAAGGTACGAAAAGAACCTGGCTGGCACAGGCATAGAGGTGGAGGACACCATGGCTGATCATCCGACTGTCGGGATGATGAGGCTGTTCAAGGGGGTTGATTATAGGGAGTTTTCCCCCGTAGAGAATAAACGAGGGCAGAGCAGCATTGCGGAAAGAGTGAGCGACATTATAACTTCCGCGCTTGAGCGTAAGAATTACCCAACGTCACCGTCGCCTGCGGAAGCTCTGAATTTTGCACTGGCTGCCTTCGAGCACAGCCTAGTGAATCCTGCGCTGGTCATTAAGAACCGCTCCAATCCGGCCCAACGAATAGTTAGCCATGTTCGACATTAACCTCAATAAATCGCAGCCATAGCTATCGGGCCGATCTCGTACCTGACTGTAATCCGACGGTTGGGTTGATGACTACTGGAGCGCATACACCCTCTGCCTTTGTTGGAAGGCACAGCACCATGCACGATACGCTGTGCAAAAGCACAAAGACAGGCGCACCGCCGTCCCCGAGACTCGTCAGGGCGAGCGCCGGCACAGGCGACGCGGCGACAACCATAACAACAGAGACCACAATCATGGCACACAGCCCCGCCCCTGACCAAGGCACGGATATCACCCGCAACGCGCTGTACCGGCGCATTACCCTGCGGTTGATCCCGTTCATTTTCATCTGCTACCTGTTCAACTACCTGGACCGTGTCAACGTCGGTTTCGCCAAGCTGCAGATGCTCGATGCACTGAAGTTCAGCGAAACCGTGTACGGCCTCGGCGCCGGCATCTTCTTCATCGGCTACGTGCTCTGCGGCCTGCCGAGCAACCTGGCGCTCAACCGCTTCGGCCCGCGGCGCTGGATTGCAGCGATGATGATCGCCTGGGGCAGCCTGTCGACTTGCCTGCTGTTCGTCACCACCCCCACCGAGTTCTACACCCTGCGCCTGCTGACCGGTGCGGCCGAGGCAGGCTTCTTCCCCGGGGTGGTGCTGTACCTCTCGCGCTGGTTCCCGGCTGACCGTCGCGGCCGCATCATGGCCCTGTTCATGTCGGCGATCCCGGTGTCGGGCCTGCTCGGCGGGCCGTTCTCCGGCTGGATCCTCCAGCACTTCGCCGCTGGCCAGCATGGCCTGGCCGGCTGGCAGTGGATGTTTCTGATCCAGGGCCTGCCGACCGTCGCTCTCGGTGTACTGGCCATCAAACTGCTCAGCGATGGTTACCAGAAAGCCGCCTGGCTGAGCCCGGCCGAACGCCAGCTGATCGCCGCCGACCTCGAGGCCGACGCCGCCAGCAAACCGAACGCCACCGGCGACAGCGTGATGGCCGTGTTGGCCAACCCGCTGATCTGGACCTTCGGCTTCATCTACTTCTGCATCCAGAGCGGCGTGTACGCGATCAACTTCTGGCTGCCGTCGATCATCAAGAACATGGGCTTTGACAACCCGCTGCTGATCGGCTGGCTGAGCGCCATTCCGTACCTGCTTGCTGGCGTGTTCATGATCCTCTGCGGCCGCTCGGCAGACCTGCGCAACGAACGCCGCTGGCACCTCGTAGTCCCGATGTTGATGGGCGCCGTCGGCCTGCTGATCGCAGTCAACTTCGCCGCCAACCCGACCATCGCCATCCTCGGCCTGTCGATCGCCACCATGGGCGCCCTCACCGGCCTGCCGATGTTCTGGCCGATGCCGACCGCGCTGCTCAGCGCCAGTGCCGCAGTGGCGGGCCTGGCGATCATCAACTCGGTGGGCCAGATGGCTGGCTTCCTCAGCCCGTACCTGGTCGGCTTCATCAAGGACCAGACTGGGTCTACCGATGTTGCGCTGTATTCGCTGGCCGCGCTGATCGTGCTGGGTAGCCTGGTGGCCTTGCGGGTTACCCGGGCTGGGGCGTTGAGTACTGCTCGGGTGAGTTGAGGCACCGGGGTGCAAACCCCGCGGCGAACACAAGAACACCGATCGTCAGCTCAACGCATCCCACTCCCACCCCAGGCGTCAAATGGTTCCAAAGCCCCCTTTGGAGAAGCCCCATGACCCAGCACGCCGTGGCCCGCCTCGAACAGCTCGATCCCAGGCGCCCCTTGCGCGTCCAGGCCGGCAACGAAGAGATGATCCTCGTCCGTCAGGGCGATCAGGTCCATGCCTACCAGGGCAACTGCCCGCACGAAGGCGCGCCGCTGGAGGAAGGCGTCATCTGCGGCGGCCTGCTGGTCTGCCCCTGGCACAAGGCCGCGTTTGCCGTCGATGAAGGCGCGGTGTGCGAACCGCCGGCGTTGACGGGCCTGCGCAGGTATCGGGCATGGGTCAAGGATGGCGAGGTATGGGTCGATGACCAACCCTTGCCACAGAGCGAGTCACCGCGCCACAGCGATGCCCGCACCTTCGTGGTGATCGGTGCCGGTGCCGCCGGCTCGGCGGCGGTGGCCACGCTGCTCGACCACGGCTTCGGCGGGCACCTGATCTGGCTCGACCAGGAACGGCAGCCCGCTTACGATCGCACCGCCTTGAGCAAATTCGTCATCGCTGGGGAGATGGCGCCCGACGAGGTGTCTGCCTTGCTGGAGCCCGATCAGCTGCGCAAGGGCCAGCTTGACCGGCGCTTCGGCAAGGTCCGTGCGCTGGATGCAAAAAAGCGCCAGATCACCCTCGCCGACAGCCAGCACATCGAATACGACGCTGCCCTGCTGGCCACCGGCGGCAAGCCGCTGCGCCCGCAGCTGCCGGGTGTCGACCTACCCGGCATCATGACCTTGCGCTCGCGCGAGGATGCCGCGCGCCTGCTCGATGCCGCCGAACCTGGGCAGCCGGTGGTGATCGTCGGTGACGGCTTCATTGGCCTCGAAGCCGCCTCGGCACTTCGAAAGTATGGCGCGCAGGTGCATGTGGTCACACGTCACGAAGTACCGTTGGCCAAACAGCTGGGCGAGCGTATCGGGCGCTGCATTCGCGAGCTGCATGAGCGCAAGGGCGTGGTGTTCCACGGCCCGACCGAAGTCGAGCGCTTTTTGGGCGAAGACAAGGTCGAAGCCGTGCAATTGACCAATGGCGAGCGGCTGAGCACCTCCCTGGTGCTACTCGGAACGGGAGTGAAGCCGGCCACGGCGTTCGTGCAAGGTGTGCAATTGGCCAAAGACCAGTCAGTGTCGGTCAATGCAGAACTGCATGCTGCCGATGGGCTCTGGGCCGCTGGCGATATCGCCACCTTCCCCCACGCAGGGCAGCCGGTGCGCATCGAGCACTGGCGGCTGGCCCAGCAGCACGGCGTGATTGCGGCGGCCAACATGCTGGGTGAGCAACGGCGCTACAACGATGTGCCGTTCTTCTGGACCTACCAGCACGGGCGCACCTACGAGGTGCTGGGACATGCCCGGAATTGGGACCGCATCGAGTTCGTCGGTGAGCCGGAAAAAGGCGATTTCGTTGCCCTGCAGTGTGTCGGAGACCAAGTCCAGGCGGTGGTAGCCAAGGGCTATTCGGATGCCATGGCGACGCTGTCACAACGGATGAAGCGGCCCTTGAGCCTGAATGAAGCCCTCGCGCTGATTGGCTGATTTCACCTCCCCTGTGCCCTTTTAAACCCCGTCGGTTCTGTGTAAAACAACCGGATCATTCCCCGCAAAGGATACTCGGCATGATCTACCGTCCCCTGGGCCAATCCGGCCTGCAAGTCTCCGCCCTGACCCTGGGCAGCATGATGTTCGGCGAGCAGACCGGCACCGAGGATGCGTTGCGGATCATCGACAAGGCCTGGGACCAGGGCATCAACTTCATCGACACCGCCGACGTGTACAACGCCGGACGCTCCGAGGAGATCGTCGGTGAAGCGGTAGCGCGCCACCGCCAGGACTGGATCGTTGCCTCCAAGGTCGGCATGGGGCCTACTGATGGCCTGCCCAACCGCAGCGGGTTGTCGCGCAAGCACATCTTCAATGGCATCGATGCCACGCTGACGCGCATGCACCTGGACTACCTGGACATCTATTACCTGCATCGCGAAGACCACAAGGTGCCGCTGGAAGAAACCGTGCGCGCCATCGGCGACCTGTTGCAGCAGGGCAAGATCCGTTACTGGGGGGTGTCCAATTACCGTGGCTGGCGCATCGCCGAGCTCTGCAACCTCGCCGAGCGCCTGGGTGTGGCCAAGCCGGTGGTAAGCCAGCCGCTGTACAACATCGTCAACCGCCAGGCGGAGCCTGAGCAGATGACCGCTGCCACGTATCACGGCCTGGGCGTAGTGCCGTTCAGCCCGCTGGCCCGTGGTGTGCTCAGCGGCAAGTATGCGCCAGGGGCCGAGCCCGAAGCGGGCAGCCGCGCTGCACGCCAGGACAAGCGCATCATGGAGGTGGAATGGCGCCAGGAGTCGCTGGCCATTGCCCGGCAGCTGCAGGACTACGCTCAGGCCAAGGGCGTGGGCCTGGTCGAGTTCGCGATTGCCTGGGTGCTCAACAGCCAGCTGGTCAGCTCGGCCATCGTCGGGCCACGCACCGAGGCGCAGTGGGATACCTATGGCGGCGCACTGGAAGTGAAGATCACAGCCGAAGACGAGGCATTCATCGATTCGCTGGTGACGCCGGGGCATGCGTCGACGCCGGGGTTCAATGATGTGGCGCACTTTGTCAGTGGGCGGTTGGCGCGTCGCTGATCATTCTCCTGCCCCAGCCTCTTCGCAACTGTAGGCGCGGATTTGGTTGCCAGCCCTGGCGCATGACTTGAGCCTTGTGTGACAACAATGGCTGGCGATGCCTCAAAACAGCTGCCAGGTGTAAACCAGGGTCAGCCGGTTCTCGTCGATATCACTGCGGTAGTTGGAGCGCGCCATGGCATTGCGAACCCTGATGCCCAGCCCTTTCAGCACCCCACTCTGCACGGCATAGCCTATATCCAGATCGCGTTCGCGATCCTTGCCTTCGTACCCCTTGCCTGTGTCGACGTTGTTCCCGGTGATATAGCGCACCGTCGCCGTCAGACCTGGAACACCCATGGCCGCGAAGTTGTAGTCGTAACGCAGCTGATACGAACGCTCGTCGGTATAGGCAAACTCATAGGTCGGCACTTCGTTGCCCAACGGCGAAATGTTGGCGAACACCCGTGGGAACGGGCTGTCGCCATAGATGCCCTGGTAGCCGGCGTGGAAACTGTGGCCACCCAGCCGGGCAGTGAACATCGAGAAAAACGCCTGGTTGTCGATCTTGCCCAGCAACGCATCGCCATCCTCCTGGGCGGTGAAATAGCCAAGATTGGCACTCAGCACCCAGTCCCCCACCGGCTTGCTGTGCTTCAGGCCCAGGAAACCCTGGTGGTAGATATCTTCAAGCTGCCCGTACCACAGGCTGACGCTGCTCTGGTTGGCGTTGAACGCATAGTCACCGCCCACATAGTTGAAGGCATCGCTTTCGGCCTGGCGCTGGGGCACATGGCCGAGCATGGCGTTCATCTTGCCATCGCCGCCCTCGTTGCGCAGGTGGGTGCTGGTCAGGTGCCCGGCCTGCACGGTCAGCCCGTCGATTTCCGCCGAGCTGATGCTGGTGCCCTGGTAGGTCGGCGGCAGCAGGCGGATATCACTGAAGGTCAGCACCGGCAGGTTGGGCTGCAACTCGCCCACGCGCAGCTCGGTCTTCGACAGCCGAGCCTTGAAAGCGAGGCCCAGGCGGCTGTACTCGTCAGCCGCGCGGCCATCACCGTGCACCGGCAGCAGACCGGTGTTGACCCGGTCCGGGCTGCTGTCGAGCTTGATGCCGAGCAGGCCCAGGGCGTCGACGCCAAAGCCAACCGGGCCCGGCGTGTAGCCGGACTTGAAATCGAGGATGAAGCCCTGGGCCCACTCCTCGGCCTTGGACTGCTGGTTGGCCCCAACGATGTCGGAAAAATCACGGCTGAAGTAGTAATTGCGGGCGCTGAGGCTGGCCTTGGCATCCTCGAAGAAGCCGCTTTCGGCCGCGAGCAAGGAGGGGCTGAGCAAAGTCAGCCCGATGGCGACGCAGGGGGTGTGGTTCATTCCGAAGCTCTCTTGATCTTGTTGTTATGGATAAAGCGCGGGAACACGGGTTTTCAGGAATTGCGGCGCAGCACCTCGCGGGGTTGCGGGCGGCGCAGGCGCAGCAGCCCATGGGCCAGCAGGCCGAACAGCAGCCCCCAGAACGCCGCCGACAGGCCCAGGAAGGACACCCCCGAGGCGGTGACCAGGAAGGTGAACAACCCGGCATCGCGTTCGCTGGGCTCGGCCAGGCTGCGCGCCAGTGCCTCGCTGATGGCGCCGTACAGGGCAAGCCCGGCCAGCGCGGCGATCAACGCGGCAGGGAACGCGGCGAACAGCGACATCAGCGTCGCCCCGGCAATCCCCAGCAGCAGGTACAGCGCGCTGCCGGCGACCGCCGCGATGTAACGCCGACGCGGGTTCTCATGGGCTTCATGACCGGTGCACAGGCTGGCGGTGACGGCCGCGAGGTTCAGGCCATGGCAACCGAACGGTGCGAGCAGCGCGCCGGCCAGTGCGCTGGCACTGATCAGCGGGCTGGCCGGCGTGGCATAGCCCGCGTTGCGCAACACCGCCATGCCCGGCATGAACTGCCCGGTGAGTGCGACCAGCACCATGGGCAGTGCCAGGCTGAAGGTCGCCGCCAGGCTGAACTGCGGGGTGATCCACTGTGGCGAGGCCAGCTCCAGCACCAGCGCCTCGCTGCGAAAGGCACCGCTGGCCACCGTCACCTTGGCGCCGACACCCAGTACTGCTGCCACGGCATAGCGCGATTGCAGCCTGCGCATCAGCACGTAGGTCGCGAACATCGCCAGCACCAGCAGCGGCTGCACCGGCAATGCCCGGAACACTTCGGTGCCGAAGCTGAACAGGATGCCGGCCTGCATGCCCGCCGCGATGGAGCCAGGCAGGTGCGCGATGATTCGATCAAAGGCCCCGCTGATGCCGATCAGCAGCAGGACCAGGTTGGCCACCAGGTAGGCACCTACAGCCTGTTCCAGGCCGAGTTGGGGCAAGGCGGTGACCAGCAGCGCCGAACCCGGGATCGACCAGGCGATCACCACCGGTACCCGATAATGCAGGCTGAGCAGCGCACCAAGTACGGCGCTGCCCATGGACACGGCCCAGACCCAGGACGACAGCATGCCGTGGGACAGGCCGGCGGCTTCGGCGGCATGGAAGATGATCACCAGTGGGCCGGCGTAGGAAATCAGGGTCGCGATGCAGCCGGCGACCAGGGCTGACAGAGAGCAGTCCTTGAGCAGGGTTTTCATGAGACTTCTCGCAAGGCATCGGCCGGCCTTGGTGGCTGGCTCTTGTTCTGTGTTGGCTTCTTCGCGGGCAGGCCTGCGAAGAAGCCAAGGCGATGTATCAGGCCTCCTGCAAGGCCCGTGGCCGACCACTGCGCTGTTCATCCGCATTGGCCTGGGCCTTCTGCAGCTGGAAGTCGAACTTCAACTCGGCATGGCGCCCCTCTGCCCCTTCATGGAACACCACCTCACCCACCAGCCCGTCACGGGTGGCGTAGGCGAAGTCGTCCCACAGGTACTTGTCCCCGGCCAGGTTGATCTGCGTGGTCAGGTGGCGATGCCCCGGCGCCGAAATGAAGAAGTGCACGTGGGCCGGGCGCTGGCCATGGCGACCGAGCAGGTCCAGGCATTCCTGGGTCGGGCCCTGCGGGTCGCAGCCATAACCGGACGGCACGATGGAGCGCGCACGATAACGGCCTTCGGCATCGGTGATGATGCGTCGGCGCAGGTTGTATTCGGACTGGCGCTGATCGAAGAACGAGTAGGTGCCACGGGTATTGGCATGCCACAAGTCGACAATGGCGCCGGCCAGCGGCTGGCCCTGAGGGTCGAACACCTGGCCCTCGAGGAACATGACGGTAGCCACGCCCTCCTCGCTGCCGTCGTCCATGCGCACTTCACCTTCAGCGAGCGGCGCACCGGCCACATACAGCGGGCCTTCGATGGTGCGCGGGGTGCCGCCGGTCAAACCGACTTCGGCGTCCTTGGCATCCTGCAGCAGGTCGAGGAAGTGCTCGATGCCTAGGCCTGCCACCAGCAACCCGGCCTCACCGCGCCCGCCGAGGCGGTTGAGATAGTCGACGGCGTGCCAGAACTCGTCCTCGGTGATTTCCAGGTCTTCGATCAGCCGCGCGGTGTCCTGCAGCACACGCTGGACGATGCGCTTCAGGCGCGGGCTGCCTTGGTCGTTGCCAAAGCCGGCGGCTTCTTCGAAGAACTTCTGGATATCGGCAGTGTGGGAAATCTTCACGGTCATGATGGTTACCTCATCGTGTTCTTGTGCAAAGGGTTGAATCAGCGGTCGTCACTGTGGATCGACGACGGGTGGCGGCACAGGCCGTCGACCTCGATTTCCATGTACGGGAACAGCGGCAGCTGCATCAGCGTGTCGTGCAATGCCTCGACGCTGGGCACGTCGAACACGCTGTAGTTGGCGTAGTGCCCGGCGATGCGCCACAGGTGGCGCCAACTGCCCTCGCGCTGCAGGCGCTGGGCCAGTTCCTTCTCGTCGGCCTTCAGTTGCGCGGCCTTGGCCGGGTCCATGTCGACCGGCAGTTTCACGGTCATCTTCACGTGGAACAGCATGTTCAGTTCTCCTGTTGATTCAGCGGCGGGCAAAGCGCGCCAGGCGTTGTTCGTCGAGGGTCAGGCCCAAGCCCGGGGTGCGCGGCACGTGCAGCTGGAAGTCGTGGTACTGCGGCGGCTCGTTGACGATCTCTTCGGTCAGCAGCAGCGGCCCGAACAGCTCGGTGCCCCAGGTCAGCTGGCGCAGGGTGAGGAAGGCATGGGCCGAGGCCAGGGTGCCGATCGAGCCTTCGAGCATGGTCCCGCCGTACAGGGCGATACCAGCCGCTTCGGCGATCTGCGCGGTGCGCAGCACGGCGCGTGGGCCGCCGTTCTTGGCGATCTTCAGGGCGAAGATGCTGGCCGCGCCATTGGCGGCCAGGCTGAAGGCGTCCTCGACGCTCTCGATGGATTCGTCGGCCATGATCGGTGCCGGACTGCGCTGGTTCAGGCGCACCTGGCCACCGCGGTTGATGCGCGAGATCGGCTGCTCGATCAGGTCGATGCCGTTGTCGCCGAGCACCTGGCAGGCGCGAATGGCTTGGGATTCGTCCCAGTACTGGTTGACGTCGACGCGCACGCTGGCACGTTCGCCCAGCTCGCGCTTGATCGCCACCACGTGCTTCAAATCCTGCTCCAGCGGGTTGGCGCCGATCTTCAGCTTGAACACGCGGTGCCGGCGGATCTCCAGCATGTGCTCGGCTTCGGCGATGTCGCGGGCGGTGTCGCCGCTGGCCAGGGTCCAGGCCACTTCCAGGCTGTCACGCACGCGGCCACCGAGCAGTTCGCTGACCGCCAGGCCGAGGCGCTTGCCCTGGGCGTCGAGCAAGGCGCTTTCGATGCCGGACTTGGCAAAGGTGTTGCCCTTGGCCAGCTTGTCGAGCTTGAGCATGGCGGCATTGATGTTGTCCGCAGGCAAGCCGACCAGCGCGGGGGCAAGGTGCGCGTCGATGTTGGCCTTGATGCCCTCGGGGCTCTCGTAGCCGTAGGCCAGGCCGCCGATGGTGGTGGCCTCGCCGATGCCTTCGACGCCGTCGCTACAGCGCAGGCGTAGCACCACCAGGGTCTGCTGCTGCATCGTGTGCATCGCCAGCTTGTGCGGGCGGATGGTCGGCAGGTCGACGATGATCGCGTCGATGCGCTCGATGGTCGGGCTTGTCATGCAAAAGCTCCAGTTCAGTCAGTGAATAATCAGGCCGTCGCCAGATGGGCCTGGCGCCGGCCGCTGGCCAGGTGCACGGCCATGGCCAGCGCGGCAATCGCACCGGGGATGGCGAAGGCGATGAAATTGAGTTGCAGCGGCAGGTTGATGCCCATCAGCGCACCGCCGAGCAACGGGCCGACGATGGCACCGTTGCGGCCGATGCCCGACGCCCAGCCAAGGCCGGTGGAACGCACCGACAGGCCGTAGAGTTGGGCAGCACCGGCATACAGCAGGATCTGCGTGCCAATGGTGGTGGCGCCGGCGATGAAGATCAGCAGGTACAGCACCGGCATCGGGCTGTTGACGCCAAGCAGGCCGATCGACAGCGCCGCCGCGATGAAGAAGGCCACCTTGACCTTGACCAGGTTGTAGCGGTCGCCCAGCCAGCCACCGAGAATCGCCCCGGCCATGCCGCCGAAGTTCAGGGCCAGCAGGAACGACAGGCTCGACCCCAGGCTGTAGCCGGCGTTGGCCATCAGCTTGGGCAGCCACGAGCTCAGCGCGTAGACCATCAGCAGGCAGCAGAAGAAGGCCAGCCACAGGGCCAAAGTGCGGACGGCCAGGCCATTGCGGAACAGTTCCAGCACCGTGCTGCCGCCACCTTTGCGGTCCGTCGCCTGCAGCGCGTCATCCGCCTGCACATCGCAATCCGGGTCCAGGCGTTTGAGCAGCTGGCGCGCTTCATCGGTACGCCCCTGCCGCACCAGAAAGCCTATGGACTCCGGCAGGTAATAGAGAATCACCGGCAACAGCAGCAGCGGCACCGCAGCGGCAAAGAACATCGACTCCCAGCCAAAACGCGGCAGCATGAAGATGCCGACACCTGCCGAAAGCATGCCGCCCAGCGAGTAACCGCTGAACATGATCGCCACCAGCGTGCTGCGCACGCGCTTGGGCGCGTATTCGTTCATCAGCGCCACGGCATTGGGCATCAGGCCGCCGCAGCCGAGGCCGGCGATGAAGCGGTAGATGCCGAACTCGCCGGGGCTGCTGGCAAAGCCGTTGAGGATGGTCGCCCCGGAGAACAAGGCGAAACAGATGGCGATCCCTTTCTTGCGCCCGATGCGGTCAGCCAGGCTGCCGAATGACAGGGCGCCGAACATCATGCCGAACAGCGCGTAGCTGCCCAGCGCACCGGCCTGCAACGGGGTCAGGCCCCACTCCTTCATGATCACCGGCAGCACGACGCCGTAGATGAACAGGTCGTAGCCGTCAAAGATCAGCAGCAGGCCGCACAGAGCCATGATCAGCCAGTGGAACGGTGTAAAGCGGGCGTTATCGATGATCGGGTGTACGTCAAGGGTTCGCATGGCATCTGTCTCTCTTGTTGTTGTTTTGGAGGAACGCTTTGCCGGGGGGCTTTGCATGGGGAGGGTTCAGCCGAGGTCACCGCCCCCCACCGGCAAGGTTACGCCGGTGATGTAGGAGGCCTCGTCGGAGGCCAGGAAGAGGATCGCGCCGACCTGTTCGTCGATGCTGCCGTAGCGGTGCATCAGGCTGCTGTCGAGGGTCTGGTCGACGATCTGCTGGTACCAGGCCTTTTCCTGCTCGCTCTGCTCGCTGGTGTTGCGCGGCACCCGGCGCGGGGGCGCTTCCGTGCCGCCTGGCGCGGTGGCGTTGACACGAATGCCGCGGCCGGCGGTTTCGAAGGCCAGGCACGCGGTGAGCGCGTTGACGCCGCCCTTGGCCGCGCCGTACGGCACGCGGTTGACCCCACGGGTGGCGATCGACGAGACGTTGACGATGGCGCCACTGCCGCGTTCGAGCATGTACGGCAGCGCCGCGTGGCAGCACCACAGGGTCGGGAACAGCGAGCGGCGTACTTCGGCCTCGATCTGGTCGACCTGGTAATGCTCGAAAGGCTTGGCCCAGATGGTGCCGCCGACGTTGTTGACCAGGATGTCGAGGCGGCCGAAGGTTTCCACCGCCGTGGCCATGACCCGGGCGCAATCGGCATGCAGTTCAAGGTCGGCGGTGAGGGTCAACATGCCCTCCCCGGCCAGTTCGTGGACCAGCTCGGAACGGTCCACCGCCACCACCTGCGCGCCTTCGGCCTTGAGCCGCCAGCACACGCCGCGGCCGATGCCCTGGGCGGCGCCGGTGACCAAAGCGACCTTGTTGTGGAATCGGTTGTTCACGTCGATCTCCTTTCAATCCCGCAGTCAATAAAAGGAGGCCACCGTCACCCGCACGATGCCGGTGGCCCCAAGTAAACTCAGGCCGCCGCTGCAAACTTCTCGTAGTAGAAGTTCGCCGGGGTGATGCCCTGCTCGCGGATGTACTGGCTCACCGCCTCGACCATCGGCGGAGGCCCGCACAGATACACATCGACGTCGCCGTCATTGAGGTGCTGCGGCGCAATGTGTTGGGTCACGTAACCCTTCTGCGGGTATTGGCTGTCAGGGTTGGCCACGCAAGCGCTGAAGGTGAAGTTGGGGATGCACGCCGCCAGGTCCTGCAGGCGGTCCAGTTCGACCAGGTCGAAATCGTTGGTCACCCCATAGATCAGGTGCAGCGGGTGCTCGCTGCCCTGTTCGGCAATCTTCTCCAGCATCGCCGTGAACGGCGCCAGGCCCGTACCACCGGCCAGCAGCAACAGCGGGCGCTGGATCGGCCGCAGGTAGAAGCTGCCCAATGGGCCAGCCAGGCTCATGCTGTCGCCGGCCTTGGCCAGGCTGGTGAGGAAGCTGCTCATCAGGCCGCCTGGCACGTTGCGGATCAGGAAGCTGACCTCGCCGTCCTTCTGCAGCGAGCTGAAGGAATAGGCGCGGCTCTGGTCACTGCCAGGCACCTTGAGGTTGACGTACTGCCCCGGCAGGAACGCCAGGCGGCTCAGTGCCTCGCCCTTGATCGACAAGGCGATGGTGCTGGCCGACAGCTGGCGCACCTGGCTGATGGCCGCCTCGAAGCTGGCTTGTTCGGTCTTGCACAGTTGTGACGAGGCCGGAATGCGCACCACGCAGTCGCTTTCGGCGCGCATCTGGCAGGTCAGCACGTAGCCTTCGGCGATTTCATCCTCGCTCAGGGCGTCTTCGATAAAGTTGTCGCCCAGGTCGTAACGCCCGGATTCGGCCTTGCACTTGCACGTACCGCAGGCGCCGTCGCGGCAGTCCAGCGGGATGTTGATGCCCTGGCGGTAGGCGGCATCGGCCACGGTTTCATGGCCGCTGGCCTCGATGAAGCGGGTGACCCCGTCTTCGAAATTAAGCGCGATCTGGAAGCTCATGTTGCACCTCACGGGCGAGCCTGGCCGCGGCGCACCCAAGGGCACACCGAGCGGCTCGCGTTACCTCGGATCAGATGTGGTAGATGTCGATGACCTGACGCACGTAGTCGTTCTTCAGCACCACCTTCTTGGCCTTGATCAGCGGCTGCTCGCCGCGCAGGTCAAGGGTGTAGAAACTGGTGCCGAAGTAGCTGTCGGTGGTCTTGTAGCGAAAGCTCAGGGTGTGCCAGTTGAAGCGGACCTGGCAGCTGCCTTCGCTTTGCTCGACGATCTCGATGTTGCTGATGTTGTGCGAGGTACGGGTGTCCGGCACGGTCGCACTGGAGCGCTCGGTCTTGATGCGGAACACGCGGTCTTCGAGGCCGCCACGGTTCCCGTACCAGATAAGCGAGATTTCGCTCTGAGGGTCTTCGGTGAGGGTGTCGTCATCGTCCCAGGACGGCATCCAGAAGGTTGCGTCGCTGGCGTACAGCTCAAGCCACTGGTCCCACTGGGCATCGTCCAGGTAGCGCGCCTCGCGGTAGAGGAAGTCGCGCACGGTGTCATGCAGGCTCATTGCACGGCCTCCACGGGGATCAGCTGGGTTTCCTGTTCGAGGGCTTTGATCATGGTGTCCTGCCAGTACTTGTGCTGCAGCACGAACAGGCCTTCGTCCTCGGTGCGCACGCCCGACAGCAGCGGCTTGAGTTCGATTTCCTTCGCCGCCTCATCGGCACCTTCGACCCAGTGCTGTGCACCACGGGACATATCGTTCCAGCCGGTGCCGCCGCCGTAGCCGGTCTGGCAGGAGCGGAACTCTTCCAGGTCGTCCGGGGTGGCCATGCCACTGACGTTGAAGAAGTCTTCGTACTGGCGGATGCGCTTGGCCCGGGCATCGGCGCTCTCGCCTTTCGGCGCGATGCAGTAGATGGTGATTTCGGTCTTGTTCACCGAAATCGGCCGGGCGATGCGGATCTGCGAACTGAACTGGTCCATCAGGTAGACGTTCGGGTACAGGCACAGGTTGCGCGAGTTCTCGATCATCCAGTCGGCGCGGGCCTGGCCGAAATCGGCGGCCAGCTGATCGCGGCGCTCGAAGGCCGGGCGGTCTTCGGGGTTGGCCCAGCGGGTCCACAGCAGCAGGTGGCCGTGGTCGAAGGAATAGAAACCACCGCCCTGCTTGGCCCAGGCGCCGGCACTCATGGTCTTGATCTCGTCACCCGCTTCGCGCTGCTTGCGTTGGTTCTGGGTGGCGGCGTAATTCCAGTGCACGGAGCTGACGTGGTAACCGTCGGCGCCGTTCTCGGCGGTGAGCTTCCAGTTGCCCTCGTAGATGTACGAGCTGGCACCGCGCAGCACTTCCAGGCCTTCCGGGGACTGGTCGACGATCATGTCGATGATCTTGGCAGACTCGCCGAGGTGCTCGACCAGCGGCTTGACGTCTGCATTCAGGCTGCCGAACAGGAAGCCACGGTACGACTCGAAGCGGGCGACCTTGGTCAGGTCATGAGAGCCGTCGCAATTGAAGCTGTCGGGGTAGCCGGCATTGCTCGGGTCTTTGACCTTGAGTAGCTTGCCGCTGTTGTTGAAGGTCCAGCCGTGGAACGGGCAGGTGTAGCTTGCGCGGTTTCCGCGCTTGTGTCGGCAGAGCATGGCGCCGCGGTGGCTGCAGGCGTTGAGGAAGGCGTTGAGTTCGCCGTCCTTGTTGCGCGCGATGAAGACCGGCTGGCGCCCCATGGTCAGGGTGAGGAAGTCGTTTTTCTCGGGGATCTGGCTTTCATGGGCCAGGTAGATCCAGTTGCCCTCGAAGATGTGCTTCATCTCCAGGTCGAACAGGCGCGGGTCGGTGAACATCTCGCGTTTGCAGCGATAGACGCCGGTTTCACGGTCGTCCTCAAGCATGGCATTGAGGTAGTCGAATCCCAGGGACATGGCCAGGGTCTCCATTGTTATTGTTCAGACCGGGTCAGGTTAGAGCTTGCCCTGGGGTGGCAATATCCATCGTGTGCAGAGTGCTATCCGTTTTGTGCAATTATTGGCGCGATAGCATTTATCCATTGAACAGTGCGCATCGCCTGAAGTAAGCTCGGGCTCATTCACTGGAGAGCAACATGCCGAAACACACCCGCAATCACGCCAACCACACCGGTCGCACCCTGCGCCCAGTGCTGGCCGTTGCCGGCTGCCAGGCTGCTGCCAGCTATTACTTTGGGTATTGGTTTAGCCACTAGGCGCCGATACCCACCCGGCGCCCACCTTCGAGGGGCCGCCGAACATGAGAATACTCAAACCCCCGGTCGGCTCCCCGCCCGGGGGTTTTGCTTTTCAGGCCATTGCACTTTTACCGATTCGAACTGAGGACAGATTCATGAACTACGCCACTTATTACTACGCAAGCACCTATGCCTGGCGATTTAGCCAATCCCGTTCGGGCCAGCCTGCCGCCTCCGATCGGTCCATCACGGGTGGCAATGCTGCAGATCATCAATCAACGAATAGTCGAACACCTCAATAGGGCCGACCGCGCGGGCCAGAACCCGCCGTCCGCCCAGGGAACATACGCCATGCAAGCCTCGAACCTCGCTCTACCCCTGACCCAACCGCACGCTGCCAACACCTCCGTTAGCCAGCGCCTGCCCAGCCCGCACCTGCTCAAGCAGCAGATGCCGCTGTCCAGCGAACTCGCCCAGCAAGTTCACAGCCACCGCCAGGCCATCCGCGCCATTCTCGAAGGCCGCGATGAGCGCCTGCTGGTGATCGTCGGTCCGTGCTCGATCCACGACCCCCGTTCGGCCCTGGAATACGCCGACCGCCTGGCGGCGCTGAGCCGCGAAGTCGATGACAAGCTGCTGCTGGTGATGCGCGCCTACGTGGAAAAACCCCGCACCACGGTGGGCTGGAAAGGCCTGGCCTACGACCCGCACCTCGATGGCAGCGACGACATGCATGCCGGCATCGCCCTGTCCCGCGGCTTGATGCTGAGCATGATCGAACGCGGCCTGCCGATCGCCACCGAGTTGCTGCAACCGATGGCCGCCGGCTACTTCGATGACCTGTTGGGCTGGGCGGCGATTGGCGCACGCACCACCGAATCGCAGATTCACCGGGAAATGGTCAGCGGCCTGGAGCTGCCGGTCGGTTTCAAGAACGGCACCGACGGCGGCGTCGGCATCGCCAGTGACGCCATGCGCAGCGCGGCGGCCCCGCACCGCCACTTCGGCATGGATGCGCAGGGCTACCCGGCGATCATCGAAACCCTGGGCAACCCGGATACCCATCTGGTACTGCGCGGCGGCCACAAGGGCCCGAACTACGATGCCGCCAGCATCGCCCTGGCCCGCCAAGGCCTGGCCAAAGCCGGTTTGCAGGCACGCATCGTGGTCGACTGCAGCCATGCCAACAGCGGCAAGGACCCAGCCCGCCAGCCCGCCGTGTTCGAGGACGTGCTGGCCCAGCGCCTGGCCGGTGACCGCTCGCTGGTCGGCGTAATGCTCGAAGGCCACCTGTTCGATGGCTGCCAGGCCCTGGGCAAGGGCGCGCTGAAATACGGCGTGTCGATCACCGATGGCTGCCTGGGCTGGAGCGCGACCGAAACCCTGCTGCGCGAGGCCGCGGCCCGTCTGTGAAGTGCCTACAGCAAGCCTGGCGAGACATCACCCGATCAAGTGCGCTAGGCTTGCCGTTTTCACCCCCAAGGAGCAGTACCCATGGCACGCGCCACCGCACGTCACATCCTCGTCGCCACTGAAGACAAGTGCAACGAACTGAAAGCCCAGATCGAAGCCGGTGCCGACTTCGCTGAAATCGCCAAGGCCAATTCCACCTGTCCGTCCAGCCGCCAGGGCGGTGACCTGGGTTCGTTCGGCCCAGGCCAGATGGTCAAGGAATTCGACACCGTGGTGTTCAGCGCCCCGGTCAACACCGTACAGGGCCCGGTCAAGACCCAGTTCGGCTATCACCTGCTGGAAGTGACCAGCCGCCAGGACTAAGTCATCGAATCCGATGACTATCCCTGTGGGAGCGGGTTTACCCGCGAATAGGCCAGCCCAGGCAACTACATTGCCGGCTCGCGCCTCTTCGCGGGTAAAGCCGTTCCCACAAGCCATTTTTGGGGTCGTGCTTTTGTGTATGGGCTGGATGGCCCAAGCTGCGCCCACCCACGCTTTGACCGTCTACGGCGAAGCCCCCCGCTACAGCGAAACCTTCCGCCACTTCGAATACGCCAACCCCGACGCTCCCAAGCGTGGCCTGATGCGCCGCTCAGCCATCGAGATCGGCCAGTTCGACCATATCCTGCCCTACATCGACAAAGGCATCGGCGTCAGCGAGGTCGATGGCTGGCTGTATGCGCCCCTGGCGCAACGCTCGTTCGACGAACCCTATACCGTTTACGGCCTGATCGCCCGGCGCATGGAACGTGGCCCGGACGACGCCTGGCTGCGCTTCGAGATTGAGCCCAAGGCGACGTTCGCCGATGGCAAGCCGGTGCGCGCCGAAGATGTGCGCTTCAGCTTCAATAAACTCATGACCGAAGGCAGCCTCAAGTACCGCACCCAGTTCGCCGAAGTCGCCGGGGTCACGGTCGAAGGCCCGCTGCAGGTGCGCTTCGACTTCAAGCAGCCCCACGGCCGCACCCTGGCCCTGGACCTGGCCAGCCTGCCGGTGCTGCCCGAGCACGATTGGGCCAACCGCGATTTTGCCAACGGCGCCGGTTTCGACAAGCCGGTCGGCAGCGGCCCTTACAGAATCGGGCGCATCGACAACGGCCGCAGCATCACCTTCGAACGCGACCCGAACTGGTGGGCCAAGGACTTGCCGGTCAATCGCGGGCGCTACAATTTCGAACACATCCGCATCGAGTATTTCGGCGATACCGAAGTGGCACGCCAGGTGCTCAAGGGCGGTGGCTACGACTACAACCGCGAGTTTTCCGCCACCGCCTACACCCTGGGCTACAACGGCGCGCAGCTGGACGATGGCCGCCTGCAACGGGCCCATCTGGGGCCGGCCAAGCCTCAGGCGGCCCAGGGCTTCGTGTTCAACCTCGACAAGCCCCAATTCAAGGACCGCCGTGTGCGCCAGGCACTGGCCATGCTCTGGGACTTCGAGTGGAGCAACCGGCAGATGATGCGCAACATGTACATCCGCCAGCAGAGCGTGTTCTCCAATACCCCGCTGGCGGCCCGCGAACTGCCGGATGCGGGCGAGCTCAAACTGCTCGAACCGCTGCGCGGCCGGGTGCCGGACGAAGTCTTCAACCAGGTGTTCACGGCGCCGGTCACCGACGGCTCGGGGATCATTCGCCCGCAACAACTGCAGGCGCTGGCCTTGTTACAACAGGCCGGCTGGCACCCCGACGGTGATCGCCTGGTCAACGCCCAGGGCGAGCCGCTGGAATTCACCTTCCTCAACGGCCAGTCCGGCATGGAACGCCTGCTGCTGCCGTGGAAGCGCAACCTGGCACAGATAGGTATCAGCCTGAACATTCGCAACGTCGATTCGGCGCAGTACGTGAACCGGTTGATGGCCCGCGACTACGACATGATCGTCACCGGCTATTCGGTGACCCTCTCGCCAGGCGCCGAGCTGTACAACTACTTCGGCTCGGCCGCCGCCAACGACCCGGGCTCGAACAACCTGATGGTGCTCAAGGACCCGGTGGTGGACCAGCTGATCGACGGCCTGGTGCGCGCCGATACCCAGGCCGACATGCTGCACCACGCCCATGCCCTGGACCGGGTGCTGCAATGGAACTACTACTGGATCCCCAACTATTACCCGCCCGGCAGCTCGACAGTGTGGTGGAACCGCTTCGGCCTGCCGAAAATCCAGCCCGCCTATGACGAAGGCCTGGACAGCTGGTGGGAAATCAGCCCGACCGCACTGACCAACGCGCAGATGGCCGAACGGCAGAAGGCCCAGCCATGACCAGCTACATCTTGCGGCGCCTGCTGCTGATCATCCCGACCTTGCTGGCGATCCTGCTGGTCAACTTCGCCATCGTCCAGGCCGCCCCCGGTGGCCCGGTCGAGCAGGCGGTAGCGCGGCTGCAGGGCCTGGGCGGCGGTGCGCCCGGCTCCCGGGCCGAAGTGGTACACGGCGAGTCCCGAGCCACCCGCGGCCTGGACCCAAAGCTGATCGAGGAGATCAAGCGCCAGTACGGTTTCGACAAGACCGCCTCGGAACGCCTGTGGCTGATGCTCGGCCAGTACGCCCGGCTGGACTTCGGCCAGAGCTTCTTCCGCGGCGCCAAGGTCACCGACCTGATCCTCGACAAGCTGCCGGTGACCCTGTCACTGGGCTTCTGGGCCACGCTGATCACCTACCTGGTGTCGATCCCGCTGGGTATCCGCAAGGCAGTACGCCATGGCAGCCGCTTCGATACCTGGAGCAGCGCGCTGATCGTGGTCGGCTATGCCCTGCCCTCGTTCCTGTTCGCGCTGCTGCTGATCGTGCTGTTCGCGGGCGGCACCTCGCTGAACTGGTTCCCGGTTCGTGGCCTGGTATCGGATGACTTCGACCAGCTCAGCCTGCTGGGCAAGGTCACCGATTACTTCTGGCATCTGGTGTTGCCAGTCGGCGCACTGGTGATCGGTGGCTTCGCCACCCTTACTCTGCTGACCAAAAACGCCTTTCTCGATGAAATCTCCCGCCAATACGTGGTCACTGCCCGCGCCAAAGGCCTGAGCGAACGCCGCGTGCTTTATGGGCATGTGTTGCGCAACGCCATGCTGCTGGTGCTGGCCGGCCTGCCCCAGGCGCTGATCACAGTGTTCTTCGCCGGCTCGTTGCTGATCGAGGTGATCTTCTCTCTCGACGGCCTTGGTCGCATGAGCTACGAAGCAGCGGTGTCACGCGACTATCCGGTGGTGTTCGGCACGCTGTTCATCTTCACCCTGGCCGGCCTGCTGTTCCGCCTGATTGGCGACCTGGCCTTCACCGTGCTCGACCCGCGCATCGACTTCGACACGAGGGCGCACTGATGCTGTCGCCGGTTTCGCGTCGTCGCCTGCAGCGTTTTCGTCGCAACCGCCTCGGCTGGGTGTCGCTGTGGCTGTTCGCCGGCCTGCTGGCGCTGAGCCTGTGCGCCGAGCTAATGGCCAACGACAAGCCGCTGCTGCTGAGCTACAAAGGCGATTTGTACATGCCGGCGCTCAAGCGCTACAGCGAGCAGCAGTTTGGCGGCCAGCTGCCGTTCCAGCCGGACTACCGCAGTGCCTATGTGCGCCAGCTGATCGAGGGCCAGGGCGGCTGGATGCTGTTCGCCCCCATCCCGTTCAGCGCCGACACACCCAACTACGACCTGCTGGTGCCCACCCCCAGCCCGCCGAGCGCGAGCAACTGGCTGGGAACCGACGACCAAGGCCGCGACGTGCTGGCGCGGGTGCTTTATGGCACGCGCACCTCGCTGTTGTTCGCCTTTGCCCTGACGGTGATCAGCGTGCTCATCGGCGTCGGCGCCGGCGCGCTGCAAGGCTATTACGGCGGCTGGGTGGACCTGTTCGGGCAGCGCTTGCTGGAGGTATGGTCGGGGCTGCCGGTGCTGTACCTGCTGATCATCCTCAGTGGCTTTGTCGAGCCGGATTTCTGGTGGTTGCTGGGCATCATGGCGCTGTTTTCGTGGCTGGCCCTGGTCGATGTGGTGCGCGCCGAATTTCTGCGTGGGCGCAACCTCGAATACGTGAAGGCGGCGCGTGCCTTGGGGTTGTCAGACACCCTGGTGATGCTGCGCCATGTGCTGCCTAATGCGATGAACGCGACCTTTACCTATGTACCCTTCATGCTCACCGGGGCCATCACCACGCTGACGGCGCTGGATTTCCTCGGCTTCGGCATGCCCGCCGGCAGCGCTTCACTGGGTGAGCTGGTGACTCAGGGCAAGCAGCACCTGGAAGCGCCGTGGTTGGGTTTTACCGCGTTCTTTGCCCTGGCGGTGATCTTGTCGCTGCTGGTGTTTATCGGCGATGCCTTGCGTGAGGCGTTCGACCCCAGACGATAGGTTTCAGGATTTTAACCATGCATGACAGAGACAGCCTCAAGGACTACCCCCAGGTACGGCAACTGGCGATCCGCTCGCTGTTCGAGATCATCGAGCAATCCAGCGAAGGCACGGTGATCGTCGGCCGTGATGCACGCATCGTCTGGATGAACGAGCGCTACGCCCGGCGCTTCGGCCTGGCCGACGCAGCCAGCGCGATCGGCCAGCCGTGCGAGGCGGTCATTCCGGGCAGCCTGATGCGCCAGGTAGTGAGCGATGGCCGGCCGATCCTGCTGGACATGCTCGATACCCCCAACGAGCCGCTGGTGGTGATGCGCCTGCCGATTCACGATGCCCAGGGCGCCCTGATCGGGGCCATCGGCTTCGCCCTGTTCGAAGAGCTGCGCAGCCTGTCGCCCTTGCTCAAGCGCTATGCGAGCATGCAACAGGAACTGGCCAGCACCCGCTCGCAATTGCGCGCACGCCAGGCCAAGTACAGCTTCGCCCAGTTCGTCGGCAGCAGCCCGGCCAGCCTCGAAGCCAAGCGGCGCGCAAGGCGCGGTGCGGGCAGCGATTCGCCGGTGCTGCTGCTGGGAGAGACCGGCACTGGCAAAGAGTTGTTGGCCCATGCCATTCATGCGGCTTCGGCGCGGGCGCACAAGGCCTTTGTCAGCATCAACAGTGCGGCAATCCCCGAAACCCTGCTGGAAGCCGAGTTTTTCGGCACCGCACCCGGTGCCTTTACCGGCGCCGACCGCAAGGGCCGCAGCGGCAAGCTGCAACTGGCCGAGGGTGGCACGCTGTTCCTCGACGAGATTGGTGACATGCCGCTGGCTCTACAGAGCAAGCTGCTACGCGTACTGCAGGAAAAGGAGTACGAACCGGTTGGCTCGAACCAGATGCTGCGCAGCGATGTGCGCATCATTGCCGCCACCTCCATCGATCTGCAGGCGGCCATGGCCCGTGGGGCATTTCGTGCCGACCTTTACTACCGGTTGAATGTGCTGCCGATTGAAGTGCCGCCGCTGCGCGAGCGCGTCGAAGACTTGCCGGCGCTGTGCGAAGCAATCCTGGCCGAGCTGGGCAGCCAGTACGAGCTGGAGCAGGACGCCCAGGCATTGCTGGCGCGGCATGGGTGGCCGGGGAATATTCGTGAGCTGCGCAACGTGTTGGAGCGGGCGACGTTGCTGGCCGACCAACCGCGCCTTGGTGTCGCCGACCTTACGGCGGCACTGGGGCCGCTGAGCCCGGTCGCGGATCAGGAACAACGGATGAGCTATCGTGAGGCGTGTGAACAGTTTGAGCGCAGGCTACTTGCCGGGGCGTTGGCCGAGCATGCGGGAAATGTGCCCGAGGCTGCCAAGGCGCTGGGGTTGGGGCGCTCGACTTTGTACAAGAAGATGGTAGCGCTCGGTCTCTGAATGGAGACTTTTGTTTCATTTTTGAGATTGCCGCGAGGGCTGCTCTCGAACGCGGATAAACGCGCTCTTACAGGGGTACGCGGTCTCCGGTAGGAGCGCATCCATCCGCGATGGTCGCACAGCGGCCCCTGCAATCTCAAAATGGAGACACAGCCATTAAACAAAACAAAAAATTCCTTTAAGTTCATATAGTTAAGAAATTGGCACGATTCCCGCTATCTCCCGGCCACCCATAACAACAAGACTCACCCAGGAGATCCATCCCGATGACCGTGCTCATCGCCCTCGCCGCTCTGGCCCTGCTGATGCTGGCCGCCTATCGCGGTTACAGCGTGATTCTCTTCGCCCCCATCGCCGCCCTCGGCGCCGTCCTGCTTACCGACCCGGCCGCCGTAGCCCCCGCGTTCACCGGGGTGTTCATGGAGAAGATGGTCGGTTTCATCAAGCTGTACTTCCCGGTGTTCCTGCTCGGCGCCGTGTTCGGCAAGCTCATCGAGCTGTCCGGCTTCTCGCGCTCGATCGTCGCCGCCGCTATCCGCCTGCTTGGCACTCGCCAGGCGATGCTGGTGATCGTGCTGGTCTGTGCCCTGCTCACCTATGGCGGCGTATCGCTGTTCGTGGTGGTGTTCGCGGTGTATCCGTTCGCCGCCGAAATGTTCCGCCAGAGCGACATCCCCAAGCGCCTGATCCCGGCGACCATCGCCCTGGGCGCGTTCTCGTTCACCATGGATGCCCTGCCCGGCACCCCGCAGATCCAGAACATCATCCCCAGCACCTTCTTCAACACCACCGCCTGGGCTGCGCCATGGCTGGGGCTGATCGGCACGCTGTTCGTGTTTTGCAGCGGCATGCTCTACCTGCAGCGCCAGCGCAACAAGGCCCAGTGCGCGGGTGAAGGCTACGGCAGCAACCTGCGCAACGAACCTGAAACCGCCACCGACCTTGCCCTGCCCAACCCCTGGCTGGCGCTGTCGCCGCTGGTACTGGTGGGGGTGATGAACCTGCTGTTCACCCACTGGATCCCGCAGTGGTACGGCCCCAGCCACACCCTGCAGTTGCCGGGCATGAGCGCACCGGTCAACAGCGACGTGGCCAAGCTCACGGCAATCTGGGCGGTGCAGGCTGCCCTGCTGGTGGGCATCCTGATGGTGCTGGTATGTGCCTTCGGGGTGATTCGCGAGCGCCTGGCCGAGGGCACCAAGAGTGCAGTCGGTGGCGCCTTGCTGGCGGCCATGAACACCGCCTCCGAGTATGGCTTTGGTGCCGTCATCGCTTCGCTGCCGGGCTTTCTGGTGCTGGCCGATGCGCTGCGCGGGATTCCTAACCCGCTGGTCAACGAAGCGATCACCGTGACCTTGCTGGCCGGCATCACCGGCTCCGCCTCGGGTGGCATGAGCATCGCCCTGGCGGCCATGAGCGACAGCTTCATTGCTGCGGCCCATGCCGCCAACATTCCCCTCGAAGTGCTGCACCGGGTGGCCGCGATGGCCAGTGGCGGCATGGACACCCTGCCACACAACGGCGCGGTGATCACCTTGTTGGCCGTGACCGGGCTGACCCACCGCGAAGCCTACAAGGACATTTTCGGTATTACCCTGATCAAGACCCTGGCGGTATTCGTGGTCATTGCCACGTTCTACGCCACCGGCATCGTCTAAGGAGTATTTACATGACTTTGAAAGGCAAGACGGCACTCGTCACTGGCTCCACTAGCGGCATCGGTCTGGGCATCGCCCAGGTACTGGCCCGGGCTGGCGCGAACATTGTGCTCAACGGTTTCGGCGACCCGTCGCCGGCATTGGCAGCGGTCGCCGGCCAAGGCGTCAAGGTTGCCCACCACCCGGCGGACCTGTCCGATGTGGCGCAGATCGAAGCGCTGTTCGCGATGGCTGAGCGCGAGTTCGGCGGCGTCGACATCCTGGTCAGCAACGCCGGCATCCAGCACGTGGCGCCGGTGGAGCAGTTCCCGCTGGAAAGCTGGGACAAGATCATCGCCCTCAACCTCTCGGCCGTGTTCCACGGGACCCGCCTGGCCCTGCCCGGCATGCGCGCGCGCAACTGGGGGCGGATCATCAATATCGCTTCGGTGCACGGTCTGGTCGGCTCCACCGGCAAGGCGGCCTATGTGGCGGCCAAGCATGGCGTGGTCGGGTTGACCAAGGTGGTGGGGCTGGAAACCGCCACCAGCAACGTCACCTGCAACGCCATCTGCCCAGGGTGGGTGCTGACCCCGCTGGTTCAGAAGCAAATCGACGATCGTGCTGCCAACGGCGTCGATCCGCAGCAAGCGCAGCACGATCTGCTGGCCGAGAAGCAACCTTCGCTGGCCTTCGTCACCCCCGAACACCTCGGTGAGCTGGTACTATTCCTGTGCAGCGAGGCCGGTAGCCAGGTTCGCGGTGCCGCCTGGAACGTCGATGGTGGCTGGTTGGCCCAGTGACGGGCGGCCTGGGCCTGGCAACGGTTTTGCACTCGTTTACCTGCAAGGAGGCCCTATGCGCCCAACCCCAATGACCGCGATCTTTGCCCTGACTCTGGCCGCCGCCGCTCCGGCGATGGCCGCCAGCCTCAAGGACGTCGCGCCCTATCCCGAGGCGGAAAAAGGCTTCACCCGGCAGGTCATCCACCTGCCGGCGCAAACCGATGAATCGGCCCACAAGCTGGAAATCCTGGCCGGCAAGACGCTGGAAGTGGACTGCAACCGCCAGCGCCTGGCCGGCAGCCTGGAAGAACACACCCTCGAAGGCTGGGGCTACAGCTACTACCGCCTGGACAAGGTCGGTGGGCCAGCCAGCACCCTGATGGCCTGCCCGGATGGCAAGAAGACCCAGGCCTTCGTGCCGGTGGTCGGTGAAGGCTTCATGCTGCGCTACAACAGCAAACTGCCTGTCGTGGTGTATGTGCCCAAGGGTGTCGAAGTGCGTTATCGCGTGTGGTCGGCATCGGAAGAGGTGCAAAAGGCTAAAGTGGAATAAGTCACCCCGAGGGCCCTTCACGGGCCCTCAACCCCAAGCAGTCTCTGGAGGTTCGGCATGAACGATGTGCTCTGGCGCCCCTCCACGGCGCAGATCGAAGCCAGCCGGATGGATGCCTTCCGCCGCCGGGTGAACTTGCGCTACAACTTGCAGCTCAATGACTACGCGGCCTTGCACCGCTGGAGCATCGAGCAGCGTCCGGTCTTCTGGCAAACCCTTGCCGACTATTTTCATGTGGCCTGGCATACCCCTGCCAACCAGATCCTCAGCGAAGGCGCGCAGATGCCTGACGCCCGCTGGTTCAGTGGGGCAACCCTGAATTTCGCCGAACACCTGCTGCGCCGTCGTGACGACCGGCCTGCGATGGTTTCCGTGCGCGAAGATGGCCAGCGCACGGTCTTCACCCATGCCCAACTGGCCGCTGAAGTTGCGGGCCTGCAGAAAGCGTTCAAGGCAGCTGGCATCGTGCCCGGTGACCGCATCGCGGCAGTCATGCCCAATACCTGGCAAACCTTGGTGGCAATGCTCGCCTGCAGCAGTCTGGGTGCGGTCTGGTCGACGTCTTCGCCGGAGTTCGGGCTGCACGGCATCATCGATCGGTTCGGCCAGATCGAACCGAAACTGCTGCTAGTCTGCGCCGGTTATAAGTACGCCGGCAAGTCGATCGACCAGGTCGACAAGATCAACCAGGTCTGCGCCCAGTTGCCGAGGCTGCAGCAGTTGATCGTGGTGCCCTATACCCGCCCCCACACCCAAGCGTGTGAATTCACCGCCGCCAAGGTCAGCCTGTGGGATGACTTCTACCAGCCCGGCGGCGAACCTGAGTTTGCCTCGCTGCCGTTCGACCACCCGCTGTACATTCTCTATTCCAGCGGCACCACGGGTGTGCCCAAGTGTATCGTCCACCGTGCCGGCGGCCTGCTGCTGCAGCACCTCAAGGAACATGGCCTGCACAACGACCTGAAGGCCGACGATGTGCTGTTCTACTACACCACCTGTGGCTGGATGATGTGGAACTGGCTGGTCAGCGGCCTGGCCGTCGGCGCCACCCTGGTGTTGTATGACGGCTCCCCCTTCCACCCTGGCCCCGAGCGCCTGCTTGACCTGATCGACGCCGAACGCATCCAGGCCTTCGGCACCAGTGCCAAGTACCTGGCCGCGCTGGAGCAGGAAGGTCTGGAACCGGCCCGCAGCCATCGCCTCGACAGCCTGCGGTTGATCCTCTCCACCGGTTCACCATTGTCGCCGCACAGCTACGACTACGTGTACGGCAAGATCAAGGCTGACCTGTGCCTGGCGTCGATGTCCGGCGGTACCGATATCGTTTCGTGTTTCGTGCTCGGCAACCCGACGCTACCGGTGCGCCGCGGCGAAATGGCCTGTAAGGGCCTGGGCATGGCCGTGGAAGTGTGGAACGAACAGGGCCAGCCAGTGCTCGACGAAAAAGGCGAGTTGGTCTGCACCCGCAACTTCCCGTCGATGCCGATGGGCTTCTGGAGCGACAGCGACGGCAGCCGCTACCATGACGCGTATTTCAGCCGGTTCCCCGGGGTCTGGGCGCAGGGCGACTACGCCGAACAGCGCAGCAGCAGCGGCGGCCTGCTGATCCATGGCCGCTCCGACGCCGTACTCAACCCCGGCGGCGTGCGCATCGGCACGGCAGAGATCTATCGCCAGGTGGAAAAGGTCGAAGAGGTGCTGGAAAGCGTGGCGATCGGCCAGGACTGGCACGGCGATGTGCGCGTGGTGCTGTTCGTGCGCCTGCGCGATGGCCTGCAACTCGACGACGCCCTGCGCCAGCGCATTCGCCAGGTGATCCGACAGTACACCACGCCGCGCCATGTGCCAGCGGTCATTGCCCAGGTAACCGACATCCCACGCACCATCAGCGGCAAACTGGTGGAACTGGCCATCCGCAACGTGGTGCATGGGCTACCGGTGAAAAATACCGACGCCCTGGCGAACCCGCAGGCACTGGAGCAGTTTCGTGACCGCACGGAGCTGCGCGATCAGGCATAATGGCGCCCTTTTTTGCCCCGAAGCACAGGTGTACCCATGAAAGCTCAAGCCCGCCATATCCTGGTCAAGACTGCTGACGAAGCCGAAAAGCTCAAGCAGCGCATCGCCAACGGCGAGGCCTTCGACGTGCTGGCGAAGAAGTTCTCCACCTGCCCGTCGGGCAAGCGCGGCGGTGACCTGGGCGAAGTACGCCCGGGCCAGCTGGTGGGCGCGATCGATCAAGTGATCTTCAAGAAGCCCCTGCGCGTGGTGCACGGGCCGATCAAGAGCAAGTTCGGCTACCACCTGGTGCAAACCTTCTATCGCGATTGATAGCCACGGGCCACCTGGCATTTTTGCCAGTTGGCCCGTGTCAATGCATTGACATACAACTCCGGCAGGGCCGAAGCGGCATATGAAATGCCGCTCAAGGTAGTGGTCCCTCAATGGACACGGAGACCTGCCGATGCCTTGCCCTCGCCTGCTGCTGCCTGCTGCCTTTCCCCTCCTCACCCTGCCGCTGATCGTTAACGCGCAAACCTTGCTGGTTTCGCCTGGCGACAACCTTGGCGCCGTCGTACAGACCCCGGCCATTGATGATTTCAGAATGACCGGCGGAACGATTCGGTCACTCAACCAAGGGCAAGGCTACGACACGTTCTACATGTCCGGCGGGCGAATCGTCGGCGCATTCGAGGACGGCGACCGTGCAATCTTCGCTGGCGGACGAATTGGCCGTGTCGACCTCAAGCTGGCCGACAACTACTTCGCCATGTCCCAGGACCTTGGTGTCGAAACCTTGATCGATGGCAACCTGGTCAGCGGTTTCGGCAACGACACCATCATCCTTCGTGGCGGCACCATCGGCGGTAACATCAGCACCAGCGGCGGTACCGACGACATCACCATCAGCGGCGGTCTGTTGAAGGGCAATGTACTGGCCAGCGCAGGTGACGACCTCTTCACCTGGACGGGTGGCCGCATAGGCGGCAAGGTCGATATGGGCCAAGGTGATGACCATGCAAGCATCGTTGGCCTCGACCCCAGCACGCTGGTCACTGAACTGGACGGCGGCCGCGGCAACGACAGCCTGGTATTCGAGAACAGCCAGATCAATGGCGGGGCCCGGTATGTGAACTGGGAAGCAATCGGCCTGTTCGAAAACAGCCGCCTCACGCTCGACGACACGTTGACCCTTGGCGACGGCACCGTTGAGCAACCTGGTAGCGGCACAGGCGCCCTGCTCATTGACGACAGCAGCACACTGGTTTCCCGCCACGGGATCATCATGCCCATCAGCCAAGGGCAAGATGCGACGCTAAACAATGCTGGCACCATTGACCTCAGCAGCGGCAATGATGCACAGGGCAGATTGACGGTGAACGGCAACTACGTTGGGGAGAACGGACTGCTGCGCGTAAACAGCATACTCGCGGGCGATGACGCAGCATCCGACCGGCTGGTGGTCAGCCAGGGCAGCATCAGCGGCAGCACGCGCCTGGAGGTGAACAATTTAGGTGGCGCGGGTGCCGCCACCAACCAGAATGGTATCCAGGTCGTCGAAGCGCGCAATGGCGCCACCAGCACCGCCACAGCTTTTGTCCAGACTCAGACGCTATCGGTCGGCGCTTACGACTACCGACTGTTTAAAGGTGGGATGACTGCGGGCAGCGAAAACAGCTGGTACCTGCGCTCGACGCTGGTCGCGCTGCCCGCTCCGGCCGTCACCCCGCCTGTCGCGGCGCCAGCACCCGGTCAGCCCGACCTGCCAGCGCCCGTGCAAGGTGAAAGCCTGCCGCTGTATCGCCCGGAAGTGCCGGTCTATGCTGCTGCCCCTAGAGGCGCCGCCATCATAGCCCGCCAGGCTTTGGGCACGTTCCATCAGCGCCAAGGTGACCAGCAATTGCTGCAGGGCGGGGGCGCCCTCCCCGCCAGCTGGGGCCAGGCCTATGGCGGCGCGCTGCGCCAGCAATGGAGCGGCACCGTCAGCCCGAGCCTGGACGGCGACCTGTTTGGTTTCAAGGTGGGTCAGGACCTGTACGCCATGGTCAGCGATGACGGCTATCGCCAGCATCTGGGCCTGTACGTCAGCCATAGCCGGTTGGACGCCGACGTCAAAGGCTTTGCCCTGGCCGTGGAGGATCGCAGCGTGGGTGACCTCAAGCTCGATGGCGACAGTGTCGGCGGCTACTGGACGCTGGTGGGTCCACAAGGCTGGTACCTCGACAGCGTGCTGCAGTACACCAAACTCGATGGCCGAGCCCGCTCCGACCGGGGCGACAAGCTGAACATCGACGGCCACGCCTGGACTGCGTCGCTGGAGTCCGGCTACCCGATCAGCCTCTCCGAGCGCTGGATCCTGGAGCCACAAGCCCAGCTGATCGCCCAGAAAGTCTCGCTGGACAGCGCCAACGACAGCGTCTCGCACGTCAGCCATGACGCCCAGGTCGAGCTGACCGGTCGGCTCGGCGTGCGCCTCGAAGGCGCCTACAAAGCAAGCAGCGGGCGCCTGCTGCAACCCTATGCGCAACTGAACCTGTGGCACGGCGACGGCGGCCGGGACACCCTGACCTTCGATGGCGTGGACAAGATCAAGACCGACTACCGCTACACCTCGCTACAGCTCGAAACCGGCCTGGTCGCCCAGGTTAGCGAGGCGCTGAGCCTGCACGGCGGCGTGCAGTACTCACGCAACCTCGACAGCCGCCAGCAGGAAGCCAGCAGCGTGAACCTGGGCGTGCGCTGGCAGTTCTAGCGCCGCGCCGCCAGCAGGCCGAGGCCGGCGCAACCAAGCAGCGAGGCGCTGACCCGGTTGAACAGCCGGCGTGGCCCGGGCTGGCTGAACCAGCGTTGCATGTAGGCACCCAGGCCTGAATAGATGGCGATCGCCGCCCACTCCAGCAGCAAGAACAGCACGCCAAGCCATAGGAACTGCTCGCTCACCGGCGTGGCGCTGCCAACCGAAACAAACTGCGGCAGGAAGGCGGTGAAGATCAGGATGGCTTTCGGGTTGCCCGCCGCCACCCAGAATTCCTGGCGTGCCAGGCGCCACGTGCCGCGCGGGTGATCACTGGCCACCACGGCTTCGCCGACCGGGGCGCGCCACAGCTGCCAGGCGATGTAGAACAGGTACGCCGCGCCCACCACCTTGATCGCCAGGAACAGGTACTCGCTGGTGTGCAGCACCACCGCCAGGCCCATGGCGGCGAGGGCGATCATGCCGCTGAAGGCGAGAATTCGCCCGCCGCCGGCCACGCAGGCAGTGCGCAGGCCGTAGCGGCTGGCATTGTGCAGCGACAACAGGTTGTTCGGCCCCGGTGCCATGTTCAGGGCGAAGCAGGCGGGGATGAATAGCAACAGGCTCGACAGGTCCATTTTGTTCTCCAGGCAATCAGCCGCTACTGTCGATGCCGTGCAGGGGCCGGGTCAAGGTACAGCCAACGGCAAAAACTGTACGGTCGCTCGCCCGGCGCTGCTAAGCTGCCCAGCTGACCGAGGACCCTGTCATGCCCACTGCCCGCTCCCAGCTCTGGCGCGACCCGGCACTGCCCTGGGTGGAAAGCCGCCGCGCCTGCCATAGCCGCGCCTGCTACAAGGCGCACAGTCACCCGACCTTCTCCATCGGCGCAGTGGATGCTGGTAGCAGCTGCTTCAGCGGAGCCGGCGACGGGCAGGAGCGCCTGACACCGGGCACCCTGGTGTTGGTGCCGGCGCAGCGAGTGCATGCCTGCAACCCCGAGCCTGGCCAGGCTTGGAGCTATCAGATGCTGCATGTGGATGCCAGCTGGCTAGCGCAATTGCGCCTGGAGTCAGGGCTCGAAGCGGCAAGGCCCGGTGCCCCTGCACGGATCAGCCGGGAACCGACGCTGTACCAAGAATTCTGCAACTTGAACGACCTGCTCTTCTCTACAGCCAGCATCGGTGAGAAGGAAGCGGCGCTCGTGGCATTGCTCGGCGATCACGATTTTTCCGCGCAACCGGTTTCGCTGGCAGCGCCCGCACCTGTGCTGGGGATGCCGACCTTACGTGAGTTGATCGAACACATCGAAGCGCAAGACCTGGCGCAACTGAGCCTTGAGCGCCTGGCCGTGCAGGCGGGCCTTGGCCGCTATCAGTTGATCCGGGCGTTTCGCGCCGCCACCGGGCTGACACCCCATGCCTATCTGCTTAACGCGCGGGTCAACCGTGGCCGGGTACTGCTGCGTGACGGGCTGGCGTTGGCCGAGGTTGCGTACCAGCTGGGGTTTGCCGACCAGAGCCACTTCCAGCGGGTGTTCAAGGCCCATGTCGGGGTCACGCCGGGGCAGTACCGGCACGCGCAATAATCTTCAATACCTGCTCCAGGGCAGCCTCCAGACTGCGGCTTTGCTACCGAGAAAGCCCACCATGGAGCAGTTCCTGATCGTCGCCCTCGCCCACTTCCTCGCCCTGCTGTCACCGGGGCCGGACTTTTTCCTGGTCGCCCGCACGTCTATATCGGCGGGTTGGCGTGTGGCCAGCGGCGCCTGCCTGGGCATCGCCCTGGCCAATGGCCTGTTCATTGCCATGGCCTTTGCCGGCCTGGCCATCCTGCGCGAAGGCAGTGCGATGTTCCTTACCCTGCAACTGGCCGGTGCCGGTTACCTGTTGTACATCGGCTTGCTGTTCGTGCGTCATGCCGGTAAAAGCGAGCTGACAGCCGTTGCCGGGCAAGCCGCGATCAAGGGTTGGTGGCGCGGCCTGGGCATGGGTTTTGTATCTGGGGCACTGAACCCGAAGAACGCGCTGTTCTACGCCAGCCTTGCCGGCATGGTGGCCAGCAGCAGCGCCGGCTGGAAGTGGCTGTACAGCGCCTGGATGTTCAGCATCGTGCTGCTGTGGGACCTGCTGGTGGCCGCGGCCATCGGCAATCAACGCCTGCTGCGGCGTTTCGCCGTACCCTGCCGTGGCTGGAACGGGCATCCGGGGTCATGCTGATGGTGCTGGCGGTGGCGCTGTTGATTCATCTGCTGGCGGGATGACCAGGCGCAGGCTGGCGAGGTCCATCAGGCTGAAATGGCCACTGGCCCAGCCACCGGTATCCAGATGCCAGACGTTGCCCAGCTGCTTGGCCCGCACCACCGGCGTATGCCCCACCAACAAGGCGCGCAGGCCTGCCACATGCTCGGTGTTGCCGTCCTTCAGTCGTTGACGCGACCACTGGCAAACCTCACGAACGCCTGAGTCGTCATCGAACAGCAAGCTATCGCGCAAGGCATTCCAGTCGTTGAACGGGCTGTCTGCATGCAGCAAGCCTATCAGGCCGACATCCGTTTGCACCTCCATGGCAATCGGCAGTTGCAGAAACCGTTCGACAAAGACTGCCTGCCTGTCACTGGGCATGTCGATGAACCAGCCACCTCCTGCGGCACGGTACATTTCCAGGTCCAGGCGCCCGCCTTTCAGGCAAGTGATCGCCAGCGACTCGTGATTGCCCTGCACGGCATGGAACCAGGGCTGCTCCAGCCACCACAGGCACTCTTCACTGTGCGGCCCGCGGTCGACCAGGTCGCCGACGCTGAACAGCCGGTCCACTACTGGGTCGAAACCAGCTGCGTCCAGGCACTGCTCAAGCCGCCGAAAATGCCCGTGGATATCGCCCACGGCGAGGTCGCGCCCCTTGCTGTTGGCGGCTACCCGCCGAAACCGGCTCATTACAATGTTCCTCTGCTGGCGCGCGGCGGCCGGCGTAAATTGGAGCGACACGCAGCCCGCCGCGGAGGCGCATCATGCGTAACGCTCTCGTGTGTGCCGTGCTCATGGCGCTGTCATTCAACAGCATGGCACAAGGCACCCCGCCTGCGCAGGTCGAGGTGCGTTTCGACTAGCAGTGACCGCCTGTACGCGGAAAAGGCCATGCTCGACGACTGGCTTCGCCAGTGTGTCGGGGGTATGCTCGGCCATTCGACCTGTACCAGGGAAGGAACACACCATGAAACTCTGTGCCATACAATCGGCGTCGCGTAAAGGCGACCTGGCGGGCAACCTCGCCCGCCATCTGCGCTGCATCGAGCAAGCCGCGGCATTGGGCGCCGAGCTGGTGGTGTTCCCGGAACTGTCGTTGACCGGTTACGAACCGACCGTGGCGCGCCAGGTGGCCCTGCCGGTGACCTCTGCCCGCCTCGAGCCCTTGCAGGTGCTTTGTGACCAGCTGGCAATCAGCGTGGCCGTGGGGCTGCCATTGCCGACCGCCGAGGGCATTCGCATCGGCATGCCCATCCTGCGCCCAGGCCTGCCGCGCCTGGCATATGCCAAGCAGCGCCTGCATGACGATGAGCTGCCGTTCTTCACGCGTGGTGACCAACCCCTGGTGTTCGAATCGGGGACGCTGCAGATCGCCCCGGCCATCTGCTATGAATCGATGTTCATCGAACATGCCGCCCAGGCCCATGGGCTGGGTGCCGAGCTGTATCTGGTCAGCGTGGCCAAGACCGCCAAAGGCATACGTGAAGGCAACGAGCATTACCCGGAGGTGGCGCGCACCCTGGGCATTCCGGTGCTGCTGGCCAACTGCGTCGGGCCGGCCGACAAGTTCATCGGTGCCGGCGGCTCCGCAGCCTGGGACAGCCAGGGCAACCTGCTGGCAGCGCTGGATGACAAGGCCGAAGGCCTTATCCTGCTGGATACCGCCAGCAACATCGCGCTCGGCCTGCCGCTGGATATGCCTGAGGCATGAAGTTTCTGCTGTCGACGCTATTCAGTTTTGCCGTCACCTACTACGTGGTCAGCCTGCTGATCCAGGGCCAGCTGGCTGAAATTGCCGAGAGTTTGCGGCACCGGCCCGATGCACCGACGCCGGGGGAGTACCTGCGCGAGGTAAGGCCGCATGCACAGCGTGCACGGCGTCAGTACACACTGATGGCAGGGTCTGTGCTGGCGCTGGTCGTCTGCCTGCTGGTGAGCTGGGTCAGCTGAGGAGCCTCTCCCACGAACAGGCCGCTACAGGTTTCTCACAGGTCGAGGGCCAGGCTCTGCCGCCCTTCCAATGCCAGCAGAAACTGTTTGGCTGGCAAGCCCCCGGCAAACCCGGTCAAGCTCCCGGACGCGCCGATAACCCGGTGACACGGGGCAATGATCGAGATCGGGTTGCGCCCGTTGGCTGCCCCCACTGCCCGCACGGCACTTGGGTTGCCGATCTGCAGGGCGATGTCGCTGTAGCTGCGGGTCTCACCAAATGGAATGGTCAGCAAGGCCGCCCACACCTGGCGCTGAAACTCAGTACCGGCAAAGTCCAGTGCCAGTTCGAAGTGTTGGCGCGTGCCAGCGAAGTACTCGCCCAGCTGGCGGGCCGTTTCGCACAGCGTCGGGTGGCGATCATCGCGGTGCAACTCGCCAAGCCGCACGCGGTTCTCACGCTCCTCCTCCCACAGCACGGCGGCGAGTCGCTCGCCGCGTGCCACCAGGGTCAGGGTGCCGACCGGAGACGGCATCAAAGTAAAGGCGCTGGACATCTGAGTTCCCTACGGCAAACCAGTTTCAGCGCACTTTAACGTCGCTCGCCCCCTCGCTGCATCCGCTTTCTTGCGCAGGTTATTCCGCGAGCAGCATCTGTCACAGCAGGTCGGCATCGAGCAGATACAGGCTGTGGCTACCCGCCTTGACGCTGGCACTCAGCGAGTGGGTGCGCGGCAGCAGGCGCGCGAAGTAGAACCGCGCGGTGGCCAGCTTGCTCTGGTGGAACGGCTCAGGTTGCGCCGTGTTCAGTGCGACTTCGGCCATGCGAGCCCACAGGTAGGCGTAGAGCGTGTAACCGAACGCATGCAGGTATTCCACCGACGCCGCGCCAATCTCCTGGGGGTTGCCCTGGCCACGGTCGAGGACCCAGGCGGTCAGTGCGTCGAGTTCGCTCACCGCCGCCAGCAGCGGCGTACCGAACTCGGCTGTCAGCGTCTCGGCGAACGTGCGGATCTCCGTCGACAGCAGGCGATACGCCTGGCCATCATCGCCCAGCAGTTTGCGCCCTACCAGATCGAGGGCCTGGATGCCGTTGGCACCTTCGTAGATCTGGGTGATGCGGCAATCGCGAATCAGCTGTTCCTGGCCCCATTCACGGATGTAGCCGTGGCCGCCGAACACCTGCTGGCCATGCACCGTGGTTTCCAGGCCCATGTCGGTGAGGAAGGCCTTGGCCACCGGAGTCAGCAAGGCCACCTTGGCCTCGGCCAGGCGGCGTGCGCCGGCATCCTCGCTGTACTTCGCCAGGTCCAGCTGCAACGCCACGTAGGTGGAGAATGCCCGCCCGCCCTCGTTCAGGGCCTTCATGGTCAGCAGCATACGTCGTACATCCGGGTGCACGACGATCGGGTCGGCAGCTTGCCCAGGCACCTCGGCGCCGGTCGGGGCACGACCCTGCTGGCGGTCGCGGGCATAGGCAATGGCATTCTGGTAGGAGCGCTCGCCCAGGGCCAGGCCCTGGATACCCACCCCCAGGCGCTCGTAGTTCATCATGGTGAACATGGCGTTCAGGCCTTTGTTCGGCTCGCCGACCAGGTAGCCGATGGCGCCGTCGAAGTTCATCACGCAGGTGGCCGAGGCCTTGATGCCCATCTTGTGCTCGATGGAGCCGCAGCTGACCGCATTGGCTTCGCCCAACGCGCCCTTGTCGTCGACCAGCACTTTCGGCACCAGGAACAGGGAAATGCCCTTTGCACCTGCGGGTGCATCGGGCAGACGGGCCAGCACCAGGTGGATGATGTTCTCGGTCAGGTCCTGCCCACCACCGGTGATGAAAATCTTGGTGCCGCTGACCCGGTAGCTGCCATCGGCCGCAGGTTCTGCACGGGTGCGCAGCAGGCCCAGGTCGGTGCCACAGTGCGACTCGGTCAGGCACATCGAACCCGTCCAGCGGCCTTCATACATCGGTGGCAGGTAACGGGCCTTGAGCGGCTCGCTGGCGTGGTTGAGCAAGGACAGGCAGGCGCCTGCAGTGAGCATCGGGTACAGGCCGAACGACAGGTTGGCGGCGTTGAGCATCTCTTCAAGCTGGGCGCCGATCACTTTCGGCATGCCCATGCCGCCATATTCCGGCGCGCCAGCCACACCCACCCAGCCATCTTCGGCGAACGCCCGGTAGGCATCGGCGAAACCGTCGGGGGTGATCACACGGCCGTTTTCCCAGCGGCAACCCTGTTCGTCACCGCTGCGGTTTAGCGGCGCCACCACCTCGGCAATCAGCTTGCCGGCCTGCTCCAGCACGGCCCGGGCAGTGTCGGCGTCGACTTGCTCGACCAAGGCCGGGGTCTGCGCCCACCAGGCCGGGATATCAAACACTTCGTTGAACAGGAAATCCATGTCGCGCAGTGGTGCAAGGTAATCAGACATGAGGCAAACACTCGCTTGCTTAGGTTGACGAACGTGACGCGGCACGGGCACAGCTGACTGCGGATGACTCAGAAGGTGCGGCTGCCCTTGATCCCCGCACGTTCCATCTTGCGATGGCATGGCGGGTAGTCCATGACCGCGTAATGCTGGGTGCTACGGTTGTCCCAGATGGCCACGCTGTTGGGCTTCCAGCGCCAGCGTACCTGGTACTCGGGCAGGTAGGCCTGGCTGACCAGGTAGCGCAGCAGGTCGCCGGCGCCGGGGTTGGCGTCCTGGCCGACCCGCACGCGCTGGGGCGTGTGGTAGTTGCTGAAGTGGGTCGTGAAGGCATTGACGAACAGCACCTGTTCGCCGGTTTCCGGGTGAGTGCGCACCACCGGATGTTCGGCATCCGGGAACTGCGCCTTGAGCGCCAGGCGCTTGTCGATCGGCATGGCCGCGCCGAAGCTGGCTTCGATGCTGTGGCGTGCACGCAAGCCTTCGATCTTCGCCTTCACGTCACGTGGCAGGTTTTCATAGGCCATCACCATGTTCGCCCACATCGTGTCGCCGCCTACCGGCGGGCACTCGACGCAGCGCAACACGCAGCCCATGGGCGGTACCTCGCGCCAGGTGGCGTCGGTGTGCCAGGCGTTTTCGTAACGGTCGTTGGGCTGGTCGGGACGCTTGTAGATCTGCACCAGGCCAGGGTGCTGCGGATCGCTGCCGGCCACCGGGTGGTCTTCGAGGTCACCAAAGCGCCGGGCAAAGGCCACGTGTTCGGCACGGCTGAAATGCTGGTCGCGCAGGAACAGCACACGGTGCTTGAGCAACTGCGCGCGCAGTTTCTCGAACAGATCGTCATCGTGGATCGCGTCAGCCAGGTTGACGCCGCTGATCTCGGCGCCGATTGCACAGCTCAGTTGTTCGATGTGCATGTGGTTGCCCTCTTCAGATGACGAAGATCGACGAGCCGGTGGTCTTGCGCGCTTCCAGGTCGCGATGGGCCTGGACGGCGTCCTGCAGGGCATAGTGCTGGTTGATTTCGATGCGGATGCGGCCACTGCTGACGTGGTCGAACAGCTCGCCGGCCAGGTCGGCCTTTTCCGCAGGGTCGGCAATGAAGTCGGCCAGTGCCGGGCGAGTCAGCTGCAGCGAACCCTTGATCGCCAGCAACTGTGGGTCGAACGGCGGGATGGTGCCAGAGGCGGTGCCGACGCAGACCATCAGGCCACGGCGTTTGAGCGAATCGAGCGAACCCATGAAAGTGTTCTTGCCCACGCTGTCGAACACCACGTTGACGCCGACGCCATCGGTGAGCTCACGCACACGGCTGGCCACATCCTCGACGCTGTAGTTGATGATCTGGTTGCAACCATGGCTGCGGGCGACTTCGGCCTTGGCCTCGGTGGACACCGTGCCAATCACGTTCAGCCCCAGCAGCCGCGCCCACTGCGCGACGATCAGGCCGACGCCACCCGCCGCCGCATGCAGCAGCACGGTGTCGCCCGGTTTGAAGGCGTAAAGCCGGCGCATCAGGTAGGCCGCCGTCAGGCCGCGCATGGTCATGGCAGCGGCGGTTTCGAAGGCGATGGTTTCCGGCAGCTTGATCAGCGCTGCGGCGGGGATCAGCCGCTCGGTGCAATACGCGCCGAGGGTGTTGAGAAAGCCGGTGTAAGTGACCCGGTCACCCACCGCCACCTGAGTTACGCCTTCACCTAGCGCCTGCACCACGCCGGAGGCTTCCACACCGATGCCATTGGGCAGCGGGATTGGGTAGGTGCCATTGCGGAAATAGGTGTCGGCGTAGTTCAGGCCAACCGCCACGTGACGCAGGCGCACCTGCCCCGGGCCGGGATCGCCGACCTCGACATCCTCGTAGCGCAGCACTTCGGGGCCACCGGTCTGATGGAAACGTACGGCTTTTGACATGCTTGTCACTCCAATCATCGATCTGGACGCAGGGCGTCAGTTCTGGGTCATTGGAATGTAAGCGCTCGGGGTGCGGAGTGCTTCGCATCGGGCGACAGCGGGTTTTCATTTGATGACAGAGGCCAGGGCTGAGCCTGCAATCTTTTCTTCATGAGCCGTCTTGATGGTTAACAAAGGCCCGACTAATACTTAACTCTCTGCCTGGGGAGGCACGAAACATGCAAACAAGATTTGTTATCGTTCCGGCTGTGCCCATCGAAAAGCAGTCGTTCCGCATCGGCACCCGCTACTACGCGGCGGCCGTATGCGGTGGTTTCGATATCTACGACACTCAGGAAAAGGAGCGGCTCAAACCCAGTTACCCGAACAAGACGGATGCCGAGGTACAGTGCCGAAACATGAACATGGCAAAGTAGGCCAGGTAGTCAGCTACCTTGACCGCCATCGGTGAGGGCCGCAAATCCGGCCCTCACGGAAAACACGATCATCATTGATGCGGCTTGTCGGCCTCACCTTCCTGCCAGCCATTGATCAGGCGCTGGGCATTTTCGTCGCAATCCAAGCCCTGTGGCTTGCTCTCCATGCCAGCGATCACTGCCAGCAATTGCGCGCGGTTCTGTGCCAGGCGCAGCTGCATCGCTTCGATCTCGGCCACCTTGCGCTTGAGGCTTGCCAGCAGCCGATCGTGCCGCGCCGCGCCGTCGCCAGCTGCGCTGGTCAGTTTGCGCATTTCCTCAAGGCTGAAGCCCGCCTGCTGCCCGCAGGTGATGATCTCAAGTGACCTCACCACCTGCTCTGGGAAATCCCGATAACCGTTACCCAGGCGCCTGGCCTCGATCAGCCCGCTGGCTTGATAGAAACGGATACGCGATGCGCTGAGGCCCGTGCGTCGGGCCAGTTCGCCAATTCTCATGCTGGGTGAAATTCTCTGTTGACCTTAAGGTTTACTTTAACCTTAGCCTTCTCCAAAACCCAACCCGCCCGACGCCCGGCGCTACCTTGGAGAATATCGCATGACCCCGTTCCAGCCCCTGTGCCTGCCCAATGGCAGCGTCATCCCCAATCGCATTGCCAAGGCGGCCATGGAAGAAAACCTCGCCAATCAGGACCAGACCCCTTCCGATCAGTTGCTGCGCCTGTATCAGGCCTGGGCCGAAGGCGGCGCCGGCTTGCTGCTGACAGGTAACGTCATGATCGACCCCAGCGCCATGACCGGGCCAGGGGGCGTGATGCTCGATGACAGCCAGCCGTTGCAACGTTTTCGCCAATGGGCCGTAGCAGGCCGCGCCCAAGGCGCGCAGTTCTGGATGCAGATCAACCACCCCGGGCGGCAAATGCAGGCCAACCTTGGCCAGCCAACCGTGGCACCCTCGGCGGTGGCACTGAACATGGGCGGGTTGTCGAAACTGTTCCCGCAGCCCAAGGCCCTGGACGAAAGCGAAATCGCCGCGTTGATCCAGCGCTTCGCCCGCACTTCGGCACTGGCCGAACAAGCCGGCTTCAGCGGTGTGCAGATACACGCCGCCCACGGCTACCTGCTCAGCCAGTTCCTCTCGCCGCTGACCAACCGGCGCCAGGACCGCTGGGGTGGCAGCCTGGAAAACCGTGCACGGCTGTTGCTGGAAGTGGTGAAGGCGGTGCGCGAGGTGGTGGCTCCCGGCTTCAGCGTGGCGGTCAAGCTCAACTCGGCTGACTTCCAGCGCGGCGGTTTCGAACCGGCAGATGCGCGCCAGGTCGTGCTATGGCTGAACGAACTGCCGGTGGACCTGGTGGAGCTGTCCGGGGGCAGCTACGAAGCACCGGCCATGCAAGGCGATGCCCGGGATGGCCGAACCTTGGCGCGGGAGGCCTATTTCCTCGATTTCGCCCGCGACATTGCCGCGATTGCCCGCATGCCTGTGATGGTCACCGGTGGCATCCGTCGCCTGGCGGTGGTCGAACAGGTGCTCGCCAATGGCGTGGCGATGGCAGGCATTGCCACCGCTCTGGCGGTCGACCCCACCCTGCCCCGGCGCTGGCAAAACGGCGAGACCAACGCATTGGCCGAACTGCCGCCGATCCGCTGGAAGCGCAAGGCATTCGCCGCCCTTGCCTACATGGCGCTGGTGAAGTTGCAGATGCGCCGGCTCGCCGCCGGCAGCAAACCCCAGGCCAAGGCCTCCCCGCTGCGCGCCCTGCTGCTGGAACAGTGGTGCACGCTGCGTCGGGTCAAGCAATACAAGCGTATGATGAATAGCCGACTGGATTGATGCTGTTCCGCAACGGCGTTCTCTGACAGGAGCACTGCCATGAACAAATCAACTTGTGCGCTGATACTGACGTTGTCAGTGCTCACTGGCTGTTCAAGTAACGCATCCACTTACCATGACCAGCCGTTGGTAACCAAAGTCGATACCGGCATGAGCAAAGAGCAAGTACTGCAAATAGGTGGCAAACCGGGCGCCCAGTCCGAGCGCACGGTAGTGCCTGGAACGTGCTTCGACTACATGCTGAGCAAACCGGGGCAGAAGCAACAACCTTACATGGTCAGCTTCGATCAGGCCGGGAAGGTCGACAAGACCAGCTTCATGACCTGCGCCGAATGGAGCAATGCCCAGCAGAAGGCCCGGCAGGCATTACCCAGCATGGGCGGTATGGGAGGTTCAGGCTACTGAGGCACCCGGCAGCCGGTCACTCAAGGCACTCTCTGGCGGCCATGCGCAGCTTGTCACTCGACAGAAAGCTGCCTTTGTAGAAAGTTGCCCGGCTGCCATCGTGATACTCGACCACTTCCAGCACCTCGTCTGAAGTGACGGCACTCGGTGCAGTCAGCCGATAACCATGGCTGATGGACTTTTGCGTGGTCTGGGGGGACAGTGCCTGCCACTTTGGCAGTACGCAGGCGGCGTACACATCCGGGGATTTTGCAGTGAGCTTACTGGCAGTGGGCTTGCCCGGGTTGGCGCACGCAACAAGACTTGCAGCGAGTGCAGCGCAGAAGAGGATACGAACGGTTGGCATTTGCGATTAACCTGACTGGAACATGGGCCATTCTAGCCGGGATCGAGCCACAGGAGTAATCCACCAAGGTCGTGCGCAGGCTTGATTGCAACCGCGCAAGACTTCCGTCGAATGGGCAAGACGGCCCTATCCCCTAGAATGAACCCCGCTGATGGATCAGCACCCATCGCAAAAAGCCCGCTCTCATGTGCGCGGGCTTTTTGCACTTGCAGATCAATGGATCAGGCTTTTTTACACATCAATGCAGCATCGAGCAGCCTGCCATGGTCGTACCAGGCGTCGCGCTGGTAGGCCGTGAACTGACGCTCGGTCCCCGTTCCGCGCAGTTCTACCAAACCAGCGGCCTGGGTAGGGTCGGTACTTTCGACGTACAGTTTCACCGAGTTGTCGCCATCGACCTCATAGGTTTTCACATTACCTTGAAGTTCGCCTTTGACACACCCTAGATAAACGGGTGTGCTTCTGTCGGTAGTACCGGACGTATAATCATGGCCATCCCGTACATCCCGATTCTGTGCGCACCCGCCCATCAACAGCGTGGCGAAAGTGGTTAACAGTATTGCGCCTGCGACCGATCTTGAACGCTTCACGCGACACGCTCCTGCTGCCCCATCGATAACTGACGAAAGAGTGGCCAAGCCGAACGCCCTTTTTTAGTTCTCGTGTGCCCATGGTACTGCGCAAAGTGCACAGCACAATATTCTTGTTTGCTATATGGGCAATGGCCCATGACTGGCAACTTTGCGACTTTCGCATTATTTCTTTAGCCGAGCGGAACGATTTCAATCAGCCATGATTCTGATGCGTATCGACCAAATGCACCGTTCAGGAGAGGTCCATGGTGTGGTGGCTGGAAATACTCGCCCAGTTCGTGATTTCAACAGGCCTTGCCGTGTTCAGCATCTTTGTGTTCTGGGCCTACACGCTGGCGTTCGGCAGGACCTACAGCAAGCTGCTGTCAGCCGCGTTGGCGCTGGCCCTGCTGGGCATCGCAGCTTTCCCCCATGGGACGAGCTTCGCCATCAGCCAGCAGGCGCTGCCGGGGGCTGGCAGCGAATTCCTGTTGCTGGTCGCGGACGCCTTGGGTGTGATCAGCGCCGTCATGATTGCATCGTTCTTCTTCAACCCTGGGCGGTTGCTCGAAGAATCATGACGGCAGCCGGGCTATCCGCCCAGCCCTTGGCCGGTGAGCGAACAGCCGTCTGCTTCAGTACAGTCAGCGTGGGCCGCCATGTCCCCCACCATGCCCACCACCGCCACCTGGCGGCATGAACATCCAGCCACCTGCCAGTGTGGATAACCAATGCCGCCTTGCATCAGTAACGACGATAGTCCTGGTGCCCGCCGCGATCTTCATCGTAGTAATGCCGGTGGTGGTGGTGATCCCCGTCGTGCCAGTAAGGCCAGCAGCCACTGAGCAACAACAACCCGGACAACACGACAACCCATGCAGTCTTGCGTTTCATGTGCGTACCTCCAGCCAGGCGAAGCGAGGCCTTGCTTACGTTGGACTGTGCAAAAAACAGAGGTTCGGGCCGGGCGTCAGCCGCTGATCTTGTTTCATGATGCCCCCTGCCCCCCGGTTCAATGCCATTGCATTTGACGCCACCTTCACCGCGTGCTCTCCTTACGCCTTGCGTCAGGTGCCCCCATTGGGGGTGAAACGGGAAATCGGTGCGTCGCAGGCCCTTGCCAGGGCCGGGCAAATCCGGTGCTGCCCCCGCAACGGTAAGCGAGCGAAGCGTCCAGACCACTGTGCCACGCAGTCCGGCATGGGAAGGTGATGCTTTTCAAGGAGCCCTGCTCCTCCTCGCAAGCCCGGAGACCGGCCTGGCGTTCATGAACACCCCGCGGTGGGCGGGCGCTGTCGCATTCCCTCGGGCGCCCCGTGCCCGGGGCTGCCGCGCGTGTCCCCATTGCCTTCTAGAAAGCAAAAGCAAAAAGCAAAGCAGAGGATCGCGACATGCCCATCACCAGCGCCAAACACAGCATTACTACCCCCGTCACCCTCAGCCAGCGCGTGGTCATCGCCGTCAGTGCCAGCCTGCTCGGCCTGTGCCTGGTGTACTTTGCCGGGTTCTCGCACATCGAAGCCGTGCACAACGCCGCGCACGACACCCGCCACAGCGCCGCCTTCCCTTGCCACTGAGGCTGCCATGATCAAGCGTATCGCCCGCACTGCCGGTTTCAGCGGCTTGCTCGCCGCTCTGTTGCTGACCCTGCTGCAGAGCTTTTGGGTCGCACCGCTGATCCTCGAGGCGGAAACCTATGAAACGGCGGCCCCCGCAGCCGAGCAACACAGCCACGGCGAAAAGGCCAGCGCTGGCCACAGCCACAGCGAGGAAGCCTGGTCGCCAGCAGATGGCTGGCAGCGCATCCTGTCGACCACCGGCGGCAATCTGGTGGTTGCCGTCGGTTTTGCCCTGATCCTCGCCGCCCTGTACAGCCTGCATGAGCCAGGCCGTACCAGCACTGGGGCGCTGTGGGGACTGGCCGGTTTTGCCGTGTTCTGCCTGGCTCCAACCCTGGGCCTGCCACCGGAACTGCCAGGCACAGCTGCCGCCGACCTCGGTCAGCGCCAGAGCTGGTGGGTCGGCACCGCAGCCGCGACCGCACTGGGCCTGGCCCTGCTGGTGTTCGCACGCCATGGTTTGCTCAAGGCACTGGGCGCCGTCTTGCTGGTGGTACCGCACGTAATCGGCGCTCCGCAGCCGGAAGTCCACGAAAGCCTGGCCCCCGAAGCCCTGGAGGCTCAGTTCAAGATCGCTTCCTGGCTGACCAACGCGGCCTTCTGGGTGGCCCTGGGCCTGCTCAGCGCCTGGTTGTATCGCCGCTCTAGCCACGCCTGATGGCCATCGATCAGCCATTGCCGGCGCTGTACGCCGGCTTCGGCTGCCGTCGGGGTTGCTCGGCGGACGCCCTCGACGCCTTGCTGCATGAAGTGCTGCAGCGTCACGGCCTGAGCGCCACAGCACTTCGCGGTTTTGCCAGCATCGCTGGCAAGGCCGACGAGCCAGGTTTGCAGCAACTCGCCGCACGCTACGCCCTGCCGTTGGAGGTTTTCACTGCCGAGCAACTGCAGCCGTATGAACCCCAGCTCAGCCATCGCTCCGCAATCGCCTACGCCCACAGCGGCTGCTGGGGCGTCGCCGAGAGCACGGCACTGGCCCTGGCCAACCTCAGTCACGCCGGCGCCGCACTCAGGGTGGCCCGCCAGGTGCGCGGCCGCGCTACCCTGGCACTGGCCTGTGCCGGATAATCGCTTCTTTCATCTATTCAAGGATCCGCCATGACGGTCTACTTCATCGGCGCCGGCCCCGGCGACCCGGAACTGATCACGGTCAAGGGCCAACGCCTGATCCGTCAGTGCCCGGTGATCATCTATGCCGGCTCGCTGGTACCCGCGGCGGTGCTCGAAGGGCATCAAGCCGAGACGGTCATCAACAGTGCCGAACTGCACCTCGGACAAATCATCGACGCCATCCGCACCGCACACGCCAATGGCCAAGACGTGGCCCGGGTGCACAGTGGCGACCCCAGCCTGTATGGGGCCATCGGCGAGCAGATCCGCCATCTGCGCGAACTGGGCATCGATTACCAGATCATCCCCGGCGTCACTGCCACCGCCGCCAGCGCGGCACTGCTCGGCTGCGAACTGACCCTGCCGCAAGTAGCGCAGACGGTCATCCTCACCCGCTACGGCGACAGCTCACCGATGCCCGCTGGCGAGCAGCTCGGCGACCTGGCCCGACACGGCAGTACCTTGGCCATTCACCTGGGGGTCAAGCACCTGCCACGTATCATCGAAGAACTGCTGCCCCACTATGGCCCCGACTGCCCGATCGCGGTGGTTCATCGTGCCACCTGGCCAGACCAGGACTGGGTGCGCGGCACTCTGGCCGATATCGTCGAACAGGTAGCGAGCAGGGGTTTCCGGCGCACCGCCCTGATCCTCGTCGGCCACGTGCTCGGCGATGCGCCGTTCACCGAGTCGGCGCTGTACCGCGCCGGCCACGCCCACCTGTACCGCCCCGGCGACTAGCATTGCCAAGCTGACAAGGGGCGGAGCAGACTGCGCACTCCACCAGACCGGAGGGATACCCATGCTGGAGCTGCGCCCTAACTGTGAATGCTGCGATGCCGATCTGCCGGGCGATAGCCCCGACGCCCTGATTTGCTCGTTCGAATGCACCTTCTGCCGCCACTGCGCTGACCACCGCTTGCAGGGGCGTTGTCCGAATTGCGGCGGCCAGTTGCTACCCCGCCCGACGCGGGTGGGGCAGGCGTTGAGCAACAACCCCGCCTCGACCCAACGGGTCCTCAAGCCTCACCCGACTTGCGCCTGACCCTCCGCCAATACAGGCGCCGCCGCTTCTGACGGTGCTTGTAACGGCTGCCGTGTAGGAAATTTCTACAATATCGGCTCGCTTGTTCAACACACCTATACTCGCCATTACCATGGGTCCGGAATGGTCGTATCGTGCCGCACAGCAGAAAAAGCTTGCAGACGTATTCCTGATTGCTTCAGGAAGCCGACCACATTCCGATAGGAGTTAGTGATATGACAACCGTGCTGATCGTTGATGATCATGCCATCGTCCGTTTTTCCTTGCGCATATTGCTCGAGCGTGAGCGCTTTCGTATCGTCGGCGAAGTCGACAATGGCAGTGAGGTGGCGCAGAAGGTGCGCGAATTGCGCCCGGATGTGGTGCTGCTTGACATCGGGCTCCCCGGCCTGGATGGCATGGAAGTCATCAAGCGCCTGCAACAACAGGAGCCGGCCCCCAGGATCATGGTGCTGACCGGGCAAGCCACCGACCTTTATGTGCGCCGCTGCCTGGATGCCGGCATCGGTGCATTCGTCACCAAAGGCGAGGACCTGGAGGCCGTGGTGTTCGCCCTCAAGGCCTTGACCAAGGGTTACTCCACCTTCCCTCAGATGGCGGTGAACAGCAATACCCTGGAGAGCGAGCCAGAGCGCCTGGATAGCCTGTCCAACCGTGAAATGGAAGTGCTGCGGCGCCTGAGCCGTGGTGAAAACAACAAGAACATCGGCACCTGCATGAACCTCAGTGCCAAGACCATCAGCACCTACCGAGGCCGTATCATGGAAAAGCTCAAGACCGAGTCACTGGTGGAAATGGTGGATCTGGCCAAACGCAACCGCATCAGTTGATGCGTGTGGGTAGCATGAAACCTGTCCTGGCCGGCCTTGCCCTGCTGATCGCCCTGCTCTGTTACCCGTTCATGGCGCTTGCCGATGCTGAACCCAGGCATTTGCTGGCACGCGCCACCAGCGCCACGCAACCACTGCAACTGGATGACGTCGACCGCCAATGGCTGCAGCGGCGCGGCGTGTTGCTGCTGGGGAGTTCACGGCCGGATTACCCGCCCTTTGAAATCAACGTCAGCCTGGCTGATTACGAAGGCCTGAGCGCCGATTATGCCGGGCTGATCGCCGAGCAGCTGGGCGTACCGGTCGAAGTCAGGCGATTCGCCAGCCGTCATGAAGCAATCGCCGCGTTGCGTGCTGGCACCATCGACCTGCTGGGCAGCTCCAATGCCTTTGAAGCTGCCGATGCCCAACTCAGCCTCAGCCTGCCCTATGCCGAGGACCTGCCGGTGATCGTGACGCGCGAAGCCTCCCCCCTGTTACATGGCAAGGACCTGGCCGGCTTGCGCCTGGCGATGGTCGACCACTATCTGCCGGGCGAGGCCGTCCGCGCCCTCTACCCCAATGCCCAACTAAGCCTCTACCGCTCGACCCTGGCGGGCCTTGCGGCAGTCGAACTGGGCGAGGCCGACGCCTATCTGGGCGATGCCATCAGTACCGATTACCTGATCGGCAAGAGTTACCAAGGCATGGTGAAGATCGACCATTTCTGCCAGGTGGCGCCCGGCTCCTTTGCCTTCGCGTTCGCCCATGACAACCCGCGGCTGCGCCGCCTGGTCGATAGTGCCATGGCCAGGATCACCGAAAGCGAGCGCCTGAACATCCTGCGCCGCTGGAGCAGTGGCAATACCAGCCTGTTGCTGGACCGCCACCTGTCAGTACTGACACAGGAAGAAAACGACTGGATAGCCCGGCATCCGACGGTCAGCGTGCTGGTCGACACGGCCCTGGCCCCGCTCACATTCAATGACGCCGAGCAGCATGTCAGCGGTATTACCATCGACCTGCTCAAGCAGATCACCCTGCGCACTGGCTTGCAGTTCAGGTTCATCGAGCAGGGTACCGTGCAGCAGATGGTTGATAAGGTCGCACGCGGCGAGGCTCAGATGATCGGAGCACTGGGCTATGGCACGGAACGCGCGGCCCAGTTGCGCTACACGCGCCCGTATCTGGTCAGCCCCAGGGTGCTGGTGACCCGCGACCAGGCGCCCTCGCCGCTGCACGCCAGGAACCTGGACGGACAACGCATTGCCCTGCTGCAGGGCTCCCACCTTCGCGACGAAGTACTGCAGCGCTTCCCGCAGGCCAAACTGGTCATGGTGAACAACCCCCTTGGCCTGATGGAAGCGGTGGCCAACGGCGACGCGGACGCCGCCTATAGCAGCTATATCAATGCCTCGTACTACATCAACCAGGTCTTCAAGGGGCGCCTGCGTATCGCCGGTGTCGTGGGGGACGAGCCGGCCGTCGCCTCCTTTGCGGTCGCCCCCGACCTGCCGCAATTGCAGGCCATCCTCGACAAGGCGCTGATGAGCATTCCTCCAGAAGAGCTGGAACAGCTGATAAACCGCAGGCGCACCAGCACCTTGGTCAGTGACAGCCCCTGGCGCAACTACCGCACCCTGGCGCTGCAAGTGTTGGTGCTGTCAGCCCTTCTGCTGGCGGGCGTGGTGTTCTGGAACAGCTACTTGCGCAAGCTGATCCACCAGCGCACCGAAGCGCAGCACGCGCTGCAGGCGCAACTGGCCTTCAGCCGCGGTCTGCTGGAGCAACTGCGCCAGGCCAAGGATGAAGCAGAACAGGCCAGCAAGACCAAAAGCGCGTTCCTGGCGACCATGAGCCACGAGATCCGTACCCCCATGAACGCCGTGATAGGCCTGCTGGAACTGGCGCTGGAAGACAACCACGCCGGCCACTGCGACACCCAGACCCTGCAGACCGCCCATGATTCCGCCATTGGCCTGCTCGGGCTGATCGGCGACATCCTTGATATTTCCCGCATCGAATCCGGGCACATGACCCTGCAGCCGGTTGCCACCGACCTGGTCGAACTGCTGCGCAACACCCTGCGCGTATTCGAAGGTAACGCGCGGATAAAGGGCTTGCATCTGCAAGGCGAGCTGCCGGCGGGCCCACTCTGGGTCCTCGCTGACCCGTTACGGGTCAAGCAGATCCTCTCCAACCTGTTGAGCAATGCCATCAAGTTCACCGATCGTGGCGACGTACAGGCCCGCCTCACCTTCAAACCGTCGAGCGCAGGCGACATCGCGCTGGTCGAGGTGAGCGTGACCGACACGGGTATCGGCATTGCCGCCCCGGATCAGGCCCGCCTGTTCAACACCTTTACCCAGGCTTCAGGCCCACGGGCGAGCCAAGGCGCTGGCCTGGGCCTGGTGATCAGCCGGACTCTGACCGAACTCATGGGGGGCAGGCTGGATTTGCAAAGCGTGGAAGACGTCGGCACCCGGGTGCTCGTGCAGTTGCCGCTGCCACTGAGTGCGCCACCCGCACCCGTGGAACACCCTGCACTCGCCGAAGAAGCCGAAAGCGGGCCGCTGAATGTTCTGGTGGTCGATGACTACCCTGCCAACCTGCTGCTGCTGGAAAAACAGCTGCACAGCCTTGGTCACCAGGTGACGCTGGCCGAGAATGGCGAATCGGCGCTGGCCTTGTGGCAAGCCCACCCATTCGACCTGGTCATCACTGACTGCAGCATGCCGGTGATGGACGGCCATGCGTTGGCCCGCAGGGTTCGGCAGCTCGAGCAAGAACGCGGGCTGCCCGCCTGCAACATTCTGGGCGTGACCGCCAATGCCCAGGCCGAAGAGCTTCAACGCTGCCTGGAGAGCGGCATGGACGATTGCCTGTTCAAGCCCATCGGGCTGCAGACACTGAAGGCACACCTGCCACAGGCACGCGCCGCCGCCCATGCACCTGAGTCAAGAGGCAGTGGTTTCGACCTGAACGAACTGCACCACCTGACCCAGAATGACCAGCAACTGACCAGGCGCCTGCTCGAACAACTGACGCAAAGTGCCCGCGAGGACCTGGCTGCCCTGCAAGCCCTGGATGCCGCCAGCGACCGCGAGGCGCTGCGCACCCTCGCTCACCGTATCAAAGGGGGCGCCAAGATGCTGCGGGTGCGCGGGGTGGTCAAGGATTGCGAAGCCATCGAACAGGCCCATGCCCAGGGGCTGCCGACGAGCGCGCTGCACCTGCAGCTGGAAACGAGCCTGCAGGCCTTGCTGCGGGAACTGGGCGACGCCCTCAGTGCAATTGCAGCGTCGAGTTGATCTGGCTGATGGCGTCGACCACGTGACGGGATCCCTGCTGGATTTCCATGATTACCGTTCCCGCCTCGTTGGCCAGGGCAACGCCACGCCCTGTGCGGGACAGGCTCGACTGCATGCTGGCCACGGCGGTCAGCGACAGGTCGTGGTTCTGGCGCACCACGTCGACGATTTCCAGCGTCGCCTTGCTGGTGCGCGCCGCCAGGCTGCGTACCTCGTCGGCCACCACGGCAAAGCCGCGACCATGCTCACCGGCCCGGGCCGCCTCGATGGCCGCGTTCAACGCCAACAGGTTGGTCTGGTCGGCGATGCCACGGATGGTCAGCACAATCTGCCCGATCACATCCGACTGTTTGCTCACCGCATCGATGCTGCGCGCGGCGTCATTGAGTTCCTGGGAAATCTGCTCGATGACCGCCACCGTCTGCTGCACAACCTCGGTCCCCTTGCGCGCGCAGGCATCGGTCTGCACCGAACTGGCATGGGCCGCATCGGCTGCGCTCTGCTGGGTGCTGACCTGCGCGGTGATATCGCTGGCGAACTTGACCACCTTGTACAAGCGCCCTTTGCTGTCGAAGATCGGGTTGTACGAGGCCTCCAGGTACACCGTCTGGCCTAGCTTGTTGATCCGCTCGAAGCGGTGCGAGTGATACTCGCCGCGATTGAGTGAAGCCCAGAACTCGCGGTATGCGCTGGATTCGCGTTCATGGGGCTGGCAGAACAGCCCATGGTGACGCCCCACCACTTCTTCCAGGCGATAACCCATGGTCGCGAGGAAGTTCTGGTTGGCCTTGATCACCCGCCCCTGCGGCGTGAACTCGACCACGGCCATGGACCGGCCAATGGCCTTGAGCAGGCTTTCGCTCTCGTGTTCGTCCTTCACCCGCTCGCTGATATCGGACGCCACCTTGATCACGCTGGTGACCTGCTGTTGCTCGTCGAGCACCGGCATGTAGCTGGCTTCCAGCCAGACCTCACGGCCTGCCTTGTCGACGCGTTCGAAGGTGCCGCTGATGGCCTTGCCCTGGCCCAGTTCATGCCACAATTGCTGGTATTCGGCGGTCTTGGCGTAACCAGGGTCACAGAACAGGCGGTGGTGCTTGCCGCGCAACTCCTCGACGTCGTAGCCCATGGCCTGGCAGAACTGGGCATTGGCATCAAGAATGGTACCGTCCGGGGCGAACTCGATCATGGCCATGCAGCGGCTGATCGCGGCGAGCTTGGCCTGGCTCTCGGCCAGGGCCTTGCGGGTGCGCTGAATCTCGATCAAATCAGACTTGCGGTGGAAGTCGAACATGGCGCCAGGATCCTTGATGCCCAGGTTTTTCTGAGCATAGATCGGCTTTGTTACCGTGCAAGCCAATTGATATCACTTAGTGATTAACCAGTTAGCGACGGTTCCTTAAAAACCTCATGAGCTTTCGCGCACCATCAGTTCAAAGCCTAGATCCTGCTGCTCGGTCGCTACCCGCTTGCCATCGAGCAGCGCCAGCAGCGCCTGGGCTGCGCCCCGACCAACGGCCGCCCGTGGGGTGCGAATGGAGGTCAGGCGCGGCACCATGTGCGCCGAAGCGGGCAGGTCGTTGAAGCCGACCATGGCCACCTGGCTCGGCACCTCGATGCCTTGACGCAACGCCTGCAACACCGCGCCCTGGGCAAGGTCGTCGTTACAGAAGAAGATGCCATCCACATCAGGCGCCTGCTCCAGAAGCTGGCTGAACAGTTCGCTGCCCAGGGCAATGGACGACGGTTGTGGCGCCAGGATCTCCAGTTCGGTGGCCTGCATGCCGGCGTCGGCAAGGGCCTGGCGGAAGCCTTCGGCGCGCTGCATCACCCGTGGGTCGAGCTGCGCCGCAATGAATGCCAGGCGCCGCCTGCCACGCTCGATCAGGTGCGTTGCCGCGGCCCGCCCGGCCTGCTGCTGGGAAAAGCCCACCGACAACGCGCCAGCCTCACCGCCCAGCTCCATCATGTGTACGCACGGTACGCCGCTGGCGACCAGCATCTGCCGCGCCGCGTCACTGCGGTCGAAGCCGGTGAGCAGCATGCCACAAGGCTGGTAGGCCAGGTAATTGCGGATCAGGTTCTCTTCTTCGTCGAGGTCGTAGTGATAGTTGCCAATCAGCACTTCCAGCCCACGCGGGCGCATCACCTCGTGGATGGCCTCCAGGGTGTCGATGAACAGCTGGTTGGACAGCGACGGAATCAGCACCACCACCGATTGGCTGCGCGCCGACGCCAACGCCCGAGCCGCAGGATTGGCGACGTAGCCCAGAGACGCGGCAGCGGCCATGACCTTTTCCACCAGCTCCGGCGCAACCGTGCTGACCCCGCGCAACGCTCGCGAAGCGGTGATCGGGGAAACCCCGGAAAGCCTGGCGACTTCAGCCAGCGTGGGACGACCTGTGGTGCGAGAGCCTGTACGGGACATGGATGTTGTAATTTTACTACTTGCAGGAATGGGGAACGGCCACTAAGGTAGCGCTGTCTCAGGACGCAGGCAATGTAATCTTTGGTAGTGGCCACTGCAGCACGCTGCCAAGCGTCCATACTGCGTAAGGACAAGATCAATAACACCGGGGAGGTGGCGTTTCGTCAGCGACGAGACAGCGCTATCTCACCCCGCAGGAGGTACTGATGAATTCTCCCCTGTCCGCCATCGTGGTGATGGGTGTGGCCGGCTGCGGCAAAAGCTGCGTCGGTGATGCCATTGCCAAGCGAAGCGGCGGTCGCCTGATCGAAGGCGACGCATTCCACCCTGCCGAAAACATCCGCAAGATGAGTGCCGGCATCCCGCTGGACGACGATGACCGCGCCGGTTGGCTGGTGCGCCTGGGCCAGGAGCTGCAAGCGACGGTGAAAGCCGGCGAACGGCCGATCCTCACCTGCTCCGCGCTCAAGCGCCGCTACCGCGATACCCTGCGCGAAGCGATGCCGGAGCTGGTATTCGTGTTCCTCGAACTCACCCCCGCAGAAGCGGAAAAACGCGTGCTCGCCCGCCCCGGCCATTTCATGCCGGCCAGCCTGATCGACAGCCAGTTCGCGGCCCTTGAGTCCCCCCGGGGCGAACCCCTGACCCTGCCGCTGGACGCCACTCAACCGATTGCGGTGCTCGCCGAAACGGTCGACACCTGGCTAAAGCCCTGCGGTGAGCGGAACCTGGCGCGGACTGCCTGAACCGGCGGTTTTCCGGCCCACCAAAGATAGCGCTGTCTCGACGCCTGAAGGCGGCGAAAGTTCAATAAATGCTACGCCCAAAACAACGATAAGACCGAGGCATCAAAACCATGTTCGGACTGGCTACAGATACCTACCTGCTGCTCGACGCGCTGGTCACCATCGTCGGGCTGATCCTGCTGATCACCCATTTCAAGGTCCACCCCTTCGTCGCCCTGACCCTGGCCGCCGGTTTCCTCGGCCTGACCTCCGGCATGCCGGTGGCCAAGGTGATGAAATCGTTCCAGGACGGTTTCGGTGGCGTACTCGGCTTCGTCGGTATCGTCCTTGCCCTGGGCACGATGCTCGGCAAGCTGATGGCCGACTCCGGCGGCGCCGACCAGATCGCGCAAACCCTGATCCGCGCCTTCGGCAAGAAGAACGTGCACTGGGCGATGATGTTCGCCGCCTTCCTGGTCGGCATTCCGCTGTTCTTCGAGATCGGCTTCGTGCTGCTGATTCCGCTGGTGTTCATCGTCGCCCGGCGCTCGGGCGTGTCGCTGGTCAAGATCGGCATCCCGCTGCTGGCCGGCCTTTCAGTGGTACATGGCCTGGTCCCGCCACACCCGGGGCCGCTGCTGGCGATCGGCATCTTTCACGCCGACATCGGCAAGACCATCTTCTATGGCCTGCTGGTCGCACTGCCCACGGCGATCATCGCCGGCCCGCTGTTCGGTAACTTCATTTCCCGCTATATCCCCGGCAACCCGTCGCAGGAGCTGATGGACCAGATTGCCAAGGAATCGGACCAGAGCAACCTGCCAAGCTTCACCATCACCCTGGTCACCGTGCTGCTGCCCGTGGCGTTGATGCTGCTCAAGACGTTCGCCGATGTGGTACTGCCGGCCGAGCACATCATCCGCCAGTGGATGGACCTGATCGGCCACCCGATCACCGCCCTGCTCGCTGCCCTGTTGCTGGCCTTCTATACCTTCGGTTCGGCCCGTGGCTTCAGCCGCCAGCAGATCATGAAGATGCTCGACCAGAGCCTGGCGCCGACTGCGGCCATCGTGCTGATCGTCGGTGCCGGTGGCGGCTTCAAGCAGATGCTGGTGGATACCGGCGTGGGCAACGTGATCGGGCAGATGGCCGTGCAGGCGGAAATTTCGCCCATCATGCTGGCCTGGCTGGTGGCGGCGGTGATCCGCATCGCCACAGGTTCGGCGACCGTGGCGACCATTACCGGTGCCGGCATCGTCGCCCCGGTGATCGACCTGGTGCCAGGGGTCAACCGCGAACTGCTGGTGCTGGCCACCGGCGCCGGCTCGCTGATCCTGTCCCACGTCAACGACGCCGGCTTCTGGCTGGTGAAGCAGTACTTCAACATGACCGTGGCCGAAACCTTCAAGACCTGGAGCATGATGGAGACGATCCTGTCGATCGTAGGCATCATCTTCATCATGGCGCTGTCGACGGTAGTGTGACCGCTGATCGGGGTGATGGCACCTGAGCATCGCGGGTAGGGCCCAACACAGGTATGAGCCCTACCCTACGCAAAGGAGCCTGCCATGCCCCGTTCAACCTTGCTGCTGCTTGCCCTGCTCACCTCGCCGCTGGCCCTGGCGGTCGGCACCGGGCCCACCTACCCCGATGACCCGCACAACCCGGCGCCGCAGCCGGGTGTCGACAGCACCTTGAACCCCATCGAGAAGCCCATGCCCCGGGATACCGATCCGCGCATTCAGGGCAATGACCCAGAAAGCCCACCGGCCAAGCAGGATGACAACCGCGACCTGCCGGGGATGGATGGCAGCGGCTCGGAAGGCACTGGCCGAGAAGGCGGGAACAATTCAGGAGGTCGCCAACAATAGAACCCCAGGGGCGCCATGCGCCCCCGGCCTTACCACTGGCGCTTGTCGGGCCGGGTAAGCCCCAGCTTCTCGATACGATAACGCAGCATGTCCCGAGACAGGCCCAGCATCCGCGCCGACTTGGTGACATTCCAGTCGGTACGATCCAGGGTCTTGCACACCAGGTCGCGCTCCATGTCCGGTAGGCTGGTGCCAGGCTCCGGCTCATGCCGAGGCAACTCATACACGGTCGCCGTCGGCTGTGGCACCAGCGGCTCGTCGATCAGGGTCGTGCACAGGTTCAGTTGGTGCGCCTGCACCACTTCATTGGGCGCGAGCAGAACGGTTTGCTCCAGCATGTTACGCAATTCGCGCACATTGCCCGGCCAGCTGTAGCTCAACATCAAGGCCTCGGCCTCGGCGCTGAAACGCAGGTTCGGCTTGCCATAGCGGCGCCCGTGGTGCGCCAGGAAATGCCGGGCCAGCAACAGCACATCCTGGCCCCGGGCATACAGCCGCGGCACTTTCAGGGCGATGATGCGCAGGCGGAAGAACAGGTCGCGGCGGAACTTGCCCTGCTGCACCATCTGCTCGAGGTTGCAGTTGGTGGCGCTGATCACCCGCAGGTCGACCTTGCGCTCCTTGACCGCACCGATGCGGCGGATGCTGCGGTCTTCCAGCAACTTGAGCAGCTTGGCCTGCAATACCAGGTCCATCTCGCCGATCTCGTCGAGGAACAACGTGCCGCCGTCGGCCGCCTCCACCAAGCCCACACGACGCTCCTTGGCGTCGGTAAACGCACCCTTCTCATGACCGAACAGCTCGGCCTCCAGCAGATTGGCGGGGATCGAGGCACAGTTGAATTCGATGAACGGCCCCTTGCTGCGCGAGCCGTCGAAATGCAGTGCGCGGGCAACCAGCTCCTTGCCGGTGCCGGTCTCGCCTTCGACCAACACCGGTGGCAGGTCGTCACTGGCCATGCGCCGCTCGGCGTCGAGCACCTGATGCAACGTGTGCTTGAGGGTGAGCATCGCCGGCGATTCGCCGATCAGCGCCTGCAACCCGGACTTCTGCGCCTCGCGCTCCTGGTAAAACGACAGGGTGCGCTCCATGCGCTCGGCCGCAAGGGCCTTTTCCAGGGTCAGCTTGAGCTCGGCCAGCACCACCGGTTTGGTCAGGTAGTGGAACGCGCCCTCCTTCATGGCCTGCACGGCGTCTTCGACATTGCCGTAACCGGTCATCATGATCACTTTCAAGTCCGGCGCCTGCTTCACCAGGGTACGCAGCAGGTCGTGCCCGCTCATGCCCGGCAGCGAGTTGTCGGTCAGTACCGCATCGGGCTGGACCCGTTTTATCTGTTCCAGCGCCAGCTCGGCACTGTGGCAGAGCGTCACCTCGAAGCCCTTGAGGCTGAGGTAGGTGCGAATGTTGTCGCCGAGGATTTCGTCATCCTCAACTACCAGGATGCTGTGCTCCATGGTCCCCTCCCGCTGCGATATTGAAAGTGAGGCTGACGCGGGTTCCTTCCTCTTCACGGCTGCTCAGACTGACCGAGCCGCCAAACCGTTCCATGATCCGCTTGACCAGGGCCAGGCCCACACCGAGGCCGCCCTGCTTGGTCGTGAAGAATGGCTTGAACACCATTCTTTCCTGCTGTTGGCTCATGCCCTTGCCGGTGTCGCTGAGCAGTAGCTGCGCGCGCTGGCCATCCTGCACGCTCACCTGCGCATGCAGGACGCCACCCTTGGGCATGGCTTCCAGGGCATTGGAAAACAGGCTGTTGAGAATCTGCGTCAATTGCAGGGGCTGGCTGGCCACCCACTGTGCCTGCGGCCCCTCGAAGCTGAAGCGTACGCCGTTGCGCTCGATCTGCTGGGCAAAGGCCTGGTGGGTATCTTCGATGGCCGCCACCAGGTCCACCGCCTCGGCGGTATCGCTGGCCGGGCGCAGCGACACCAGCAGCTCACGCACCCAACGCGACATGCGGTCGACCTGGGTGATGATGTCATTGATGTTCTTCTGCGCCAGCGGGCTGGCGATTTCCTCGGCCAGCTCGGCGCTGGAGCGGATGTTGGCCAGCGGGTTGCGCAAGCTATGGGCCACGGCCGAAGACATCTCGCCCAATGCCACATAGGTTTCGCTGGCCACCAGCCGGTCCTGTTGCTGCTGCAGCATGTACGCGGCGCGGCGCACGATCCAGAACAGGCCGAAGTAGATCAGCGCGCCCCCCACCAGGGTCGAGGCCCAGATCAGCACGTAACCACGCTGGATGCGCCGCACCAGGTCCTGCGGCTCCTTGTAGATCTCGATCATGGCCATGACCTGCTCGCCCTGGCTGTCGAACAAGGGGATGTAGTTCTCGATGAACAGATACTTGGGCTCGCGCTGGAATTTCTGCTCTTCCCGATCGTCCTCGGCCTTGTGGTAGCTGGCCGATACCGCCTTGCGCGAGCGGAAGGCGCGGTCCAGGTCCCCGTCGGCTTCGATGCGCTTGCCGATCAGCTCGGGGTTGGTGGACCAGACGATGGTACGGTCACGGGCATAGGCGTTGGCCAGCAAGATATCGGGCAAGTGCTCGACATGATCGAGAAACTCGACCCGGGTCGACTCGGCCAGGGCCGGGCTGACCTGCAGGTGCTGTTGATCCAGGCGCGGGTTGAGCAGTTCACCCATGGTGGTGCCGGGCGGCAATTGCGAATGACGCACTTCGGCAAGGGCCAGGGACTGGATGAACTGGGCGGTGAGCATGGCATCGCGCTGGACGCTGTCGCGGACCACGAAGCGGGTCGACACGTAACCCAAGCCGCCAGCCACTGCGGTGATGATCAGCAGGCTGATCACCGAGAACCAGCGCAGCAGGTTGAACTCGCGAAGCGGCACGGCAAGGCTGCTGCTGGGCAGTGCGGCGGGCTTCACGGGCACATCTTCATCCAGCATCTGCATCGCGTCGTTCCCTTGCAGGGAGTCCGTTCAGAATGTGATCACCTTATTGCTACCGACAGTAGCAAAATGATGTCAATCCACCAGGGCAGCTTCTGCCGCCTTTGTCGCGCGTTACCTGCTGCGAGTACCTGCAAGAACTCCGCCACGCCCGTTAACCAATCGTCATATCCAAATAAATCAATTAGTTACAGATTATTCATGGTTTCAGTTCGAGGTTGATTCCCCACATTTGGGTACTCTTTACCCAAAAATTAACAATTTCATATATATCAGCTACTTATATCGTAATGTGTTTTTAGTGGTCATGACCGCACCAGCCGGAAACACAGCGAGACCCGCGTGCCATGGCCTTGGCTGCTGCTCAGCCGGACTGAACCGCCAAAGCGTTCCATGATGCGTTTGACCAGTACCAGCCCCACACCCAGCCCACCTGGCTTGGTGCTGAAAAATGGCCTGAACGCCAAGCGCTGCTGCTTTTCGTTCATGCCTTTGCCGGTATCGGCCAGGCGTAAGGTCAGGCTGCGCCGGTCACGCTTGACCACCTCGATACGCAACTGCCCGCCCTGCTCCATCGCCTCCAAGGCATTAACGATCAGGCTGTTGAAGATCTGCCCGAGCAGCGCCGGATGGCTGAGCACCTGCACCGACGATAACGGTCGCAGGTCCAGGGTTACCCCGCTGCGGGCAAGCGGCACGGCGAAACTCTGCAAGCTCTCCTGCAGGACCTTTGGCAGGTCGACCGGTACCGCTTCGTCATTCAGCGGCCGCAAGGATTGCAGCAACTGGCGAATCCACTGCGACATGCGGTCGACCTGGCTGATGATCTCATTGATGTTACGTTGTGCCGGGCCGTCATCGAAGGCCTGGGCCAGTTCGGCGCTGGAGCGGATGCTGGCCAGCGGGTTGCGCAGGCTGTGGGCGACCGCAGAAGACACTTCGCCGAGGGCCACATAAGTCTCGCTGTTGATCAGCCGTTTCTGTTGCACCGCCATCACCCGCGCGGCGCGGCGCATGATGCCGTACAGGCCGATGTAGACCAGCGCAGCCCCCACGGTGATGGCCAGCCAGATCAGAATCAGCCCGTGCTCGATGCGCACGATCAGGTCGTGGGGCTCCTTGTAGATTTCCACCATTGCCGTGACGCTATCGCCGTCAGCATCGAACAAAGGGATGTAGTTTTCGATGAACAGTTGCTCCGGCGGGGTCACGAACTTCTGTTCGGTGCGTGCCTGTTCGAAATCGTGATAGCTTGCCGACACCCGCATCTTGTGTTCGAAGGCCCGTTCCAGGTCATCATCGGCATTGATCAACTTGCCCGTCAGGGCCGGGTTGGTCGACCAGATCACCGTGCGGTCCGGGGCATAGATGTTGGCCAGCAGTATGTCCGGCAGGTGGGCGATGTGGTCAAGAAACTCACCACGGGCCGTGCGCCGCGCTTGCGGGTCGACGTCAGGCATGGCCACACGGTCGGTGCGCGGGTCGAGCAGTTCGCCCATGGTGCGCACATTGGGGATCGACACATGGCGTACTTCGGCGTCGGCGATCGAGGTGATGAACTGCGCGGTGAGCAAGGCGTCGCGCTCGATGCTCTCATCGATGATGAAGCGACTGGAAATCAGCCCCAGCCCTGCGGCAACCGAGAGGATGATCGCCAGGCTCACCCAGGCGTACCAGCGCAGCAGGTTGAACGGCCTGCGCGGGGTAGCGGCGTCGCTGCCCGCAGGCGCCTCGGGTGCTTCGGAACGGGGGGCGATGTCCATGACGGACTCCACTGCAGGGCACCTGTTGAAAGGTTATAGCCCAGAGTTGGGTAACCATGGCATTGATTGGGGACGAGTTGCGCCACTTTCGCGACGCAAGGCCCGTTCAGAGGGGCGAGTCATCGGCCAACCCCTGCAGCTTGCGGTATTCGCGCAACACGTTTGGCACGTAGCGACGGGTTTCGGCGAACGGCGGTACCGCGCCGCGCCGCCGCACGGCATCGGGGCCCGCGTTGTAGGCCGCCACGGCCCGGGTGATATCATTGTCGAACAGGGTCAGCATGCGTTTCAGGTAGCGCGCCCCGCCCTGCACGTTGTCTTCGGGGTCAAGGATGTCTTCCACGCCCATCTCCTTGGCCGTGTCCGGCATCAGTTGCATCAGCCCCACCGCCCCTGCCGCCGAGCGAGCCTTCGGGTTGTAGCCTGATTCGGCCTTGATCAGCGCATGCAGCAGCGCCAGCGGCACATCGTAGTCGCGGGCCGCCGCCGCCACCAGTTCGGCATAGGGCCGCCCGGTGATCAACTGGGCACCGGCCGGGCCAGCCTGGGCAAGTGGCTCGCTGATCACCCGTTCGTAATGGCGTCCTGGCCGGTGGACGTTGCTCAGTACATAACCACCCTTGGCATCGATGGAAATGTACATGTCGGCCTGGGCGCTTGCCGCCACCAGCCAGGTCACTACCAGGATCACCACGCGCATGTCGGTCGCCTCCCCGCCGTGCCCCCCCGATATGGGGGAAATGCCCCGGAAAACCCGGGCTTTTCTGCTACGACGCAAGCACTGTGCCGCTTGCCATGGCGCATGGTGCAAGGCCCCGGGGCAGACGTGCACGGCTGTTGCATGTGGCTTGAAAAAGCGTGTCCCCATGCAGCGGAGGGCTTCACCATGCAGCGCAGATCCAACCCCCAACGTGGCTTCACCCTGCTTGAACTCCTGGTGGTCCTGGTGGTGCTCGGTTTGTTGGCCGGTATCGTCGCGCCCAAGTACTTCAGCCAGCTCGGTCGCTCGGAAGCCAAGGTGGCGAAGGCGCAGATCGAAGGCCTGGGCAAGGCCCTGGACCTGTACCGTCTGGAGGTGGGCCATTACCCCACCAGCGAACAGGGCCTGCAGGCGCTGGTCGCCGCCCCCAGCGGCGAGTCTCACTGGTCGGGGCCCTACCTGCAGAAGGCCGTGCCGCAGGACCCATGGGGCCGCGCTTACATCTACCGTCAGCCGGGTGAAAACGGCGGTGAGTACGACCTGCTGTCGATGGGCAAGGACGGCCAGCCCGGCGGCGATGGCGAGAACGCCGAAATCACCAGCTGGCAATGAGGAGAACTCACATGCGCTATAGCCTCAAGGCCCTCGGCAGACAGGGTATCGTACAGCTGCAGATCGACGCCGAGGATGCCGAGCACGCGCGTCGCCAGGCCGAGAACCAGGGGCTGCGGGTGGTCAGCGTGCGCGGTAAGGGCAAAGCCCTGGGCGGCCTGGTCTGGCGCCGCGCGGCGACATTCGACCTGGTGCTGTTCAGCCAGGAACTGACCACCCTGCTGCACGCCGGCCTGCCGCTGATCGATGCCCTGGAAAGCCTGGCGGAAAAATCCCCCATCGGCGCCTCACGCAAAGTCCTGACCGAACTGGTGCGCCAGCTCTATGAAGGCCACTCGCTGTCCCAGTCTTTGGCGCAGCAGCCACGGGTCTTCCCGCCGCTGTACGTAGCGCTGGTGCAGTCCAGCGAGCGCACCGGCGCGCTGGGCGATGCCCTGGCCCGCTACATCGGTTATCGCCAGCGCCTGGATCTGGTCCGACAGAAACTGGTGGGTGCTTCGGTCTACCCGTTGCTGCTGTTGCTGGTAGGCGGCGGCGTGGTGCTGTTCCTGCTCGGCTATGTGGTGCCGCGCTTCAGCCTGGTGTTCGAGGGCATGGGCAGCGAGCTGCCCTGGATGTCCCGGGTACTGATGGACATCGGCCTGTTCCTGCATGCCCAGCAACTGCCGCTGGGACTGGCCGTTGCGGGCGGCATCGGTACGCTGGTGGTAATGCGCCGCAACCCGTTGGTACGGCGCTGTGCATCACGGCAACTGCGGCGATTGCCGGCCCTGCATCAGCGCCTGGTGATGTATGAACTGGCGCGTTTCTACCGCTCGCTGGGTATCCTGCTGCAGGGCGGCATCCCGATTCTCACCGCCATGGGCATGGCCCACGGGCTGCTCGGCAGCGCTTCGGCGCAAGGCCTTGAACAGGCCAGCCGGCGTGTCGGTGAAGGGCTGCCGTTATCGGATGCGCTGGAAGCCGGGCAGTTGGTCACGCCCGTGTCGCTGCGGCTGCTGCGGGCGGGGGAACAATCGGGGAACCTGGGGGAAATGCTGGAACGCTGCGCGGATTTCCATGATCAAGAAATCGGCCGCTGGGTGGAGTGGTTCGTGAAACTGTTCGAGCCGCTGCTGATGACCTTCATCGGGCTGCTGATCGGGGTCATCGTGATCCTGATGTACATGCCGATCTTCGACCTGGCTTCGAGTATTCATTGATCGTCGGGGGTTTTGCAGCGCCTATGGAGATCGAGCGCCGCCCGCGCGGCGCATCGCGAGCTGCGCTCGCTCCTACGTTTGTTTCGGGCCAGTTATTCCTGGGGGATTTGCGCGTGAACGCCTTGGCGCCTGGCGCGATATCGCGTCGTACAGACAAGGCGGCCGCGCGCGCCTGTCACAGGCGTTACTGGCCAAAAACAAACGTAGGAGCGAGCACAGCTCGCGATGCGCCGCGCGGGCGGCGCTCGATCTCATAGGCGCTACAAGGCTTAAGACGAATCAGTAGTCGAACCGATCCACCGCACGCCGCCGCTCGTTGTCATCGCGCCGATCATAACCGGCGGTGGTCTGGATGTTGGCATGATGTGCCAGCTTCTGCGCGATCGACAGGTCATGCTCTTCGATCACCCGGGTGATGAACGCCCGGCGAAAATCGTGGGGCATGATCTTCACCCCCACCTGGGCACCGCGCTGGCGGGCGATGTAGTAGATCGCATGCTTGGTGATGCGGGCACGGGTGATGTGGTTGCCCCGGCGGATGCGGTTGAACAGGAACGGGTCGTCGGACGCCCCTTCAGGCAACGCCTCCCGCCGCAAGTCCAGCCAGACCTGCAGCTTCTCGAACGCCCAGGCCGGGGCGTACTTGATCAGCTGACGGTTGCCCTTGCCCGTGACCTGCAGGCTGCGCGCCTCGAAGTCGACCTGGCTGAGGTCGATGTCCACCGACTCCGACTTGCGCATCCCGGTACCGTAGAGCAAGGCGATAATGGCCGCATCGCGCACGCCCTGTGGCCGAGGGTCGGCCTCGCACACGTCCATCAGTTCGCGGATCAGGCTGCGCCGCAGGTTGCGCCCGGGCGGCAGCCGGCTGCCGGACGCCGGTTTGACCTCGCGGATACGCAACAGCTGCTCATGGTCGATCAGGCCTTGGCGCCACGCCTCGTTCATCACTCCGCGCACCGCGTTGACATACAGCGAGGAGCTGTTCGGCGCGTAGCCATCGGCGCGCAATGCCGCCACCAGCGCAATCACATGGCCAGGTTCGAGCCGGTGCCACGGCACGTCGACGAGGTTGCAGTCGACGAAGCCGAGCCGGTCGGCGGCATCCTGGAGAATGTAACGCATGGTCTGCTGGCTGGAAGGTGCCAGCCGGGCCAGGTATTGCAGCAGTGGATTTTGCGAGAGGTCGGACAAAACGTGAATCCTGAAGCGAATCGAAGCAACGGCGCGCAATGGTACCGTAAACCGCGCCGATTGATCGAACGCAAGGCGTCCGGAGCGATCTGTGGTCTAGAGTTCAGACCAAGCCAACGCCAGCGAGCTCCTATGGTTTTCCATCGCCTGACCCGTACTCACCCGCGCCTTAGCATCGCCGCACTGGTCGGCCTCCTCGGCGCCTGGCTGATCCCTGCCGACGATACGGTCCAGCGCATCCTCGCCGGCTGGAACCTGGGCGTCTGGCTGTATCTGCTGTTGGTGCTGTGGCTGACCTGTAGGGCCACCCCCGACAAGGTACGCAAAGTCGCCCGTATCGAGGACGAGAACGCCGGCCTGGTCCTGTTCACCGTCTGCATCGCCGCCATCGCAAGTCTGGCCGCCGTGACCCTGCAACTGGTCTCCAGCCGCGGTTTGCAAGGCAGTGCGCTGGCCCTGCACTACCTGTACACCGGGCTGACAGTGGCCGGCTCGTGGCTGCTGATCGGCTGCATCTTCAGCCTGCACTACGCCCGCCTGTTCTACACCGGCGAGCGCAATGCACCGGCGCTGCGCTTCCCCGACGGTGAGTGCAACCCGGATTACTGGGACTTCCACTACTTCTCGTTCACCATCAGCGTTGCCGTGCAGACCTCCGACGTCGGCGTCGGCGGGCGTGGCATGCGCCGGGTGGTGCTGGCGCATTCACTGGTAGGTTTTGTGTTCAACACGGCGATTCTGGGCTTCACCATCAATATTGCGGCAGGCCTGCTCGGCTAGTACCCGCCTGGCGCAGGCGGCGATGCGCTTGCAGGCATGTTCAAGGCGCTCGGCATCGACCACCAGTCCCATGCGCACATGCCCCGATGCACTAGGGCCGAAGGCATCACCGGGCAAAAGCGATACGCCCTCCTCCAACAGCAGGCGCTGGGCGAAGGCCTGGGCGCTGAGCCCGGTGGCACGGATATCGAGCATGACGAACATGCCGCCCGCCGGTCGATGGGCGAGCACTCCTGGGCAATCCGCCAGGGCTGCACAAACTTGGTCGCGACGCTGCCGATAGGCCTCGCGCATCGCGTGCACGGCCGGCAGGTCCTGCTCCAGCGCCACGCAGACAGCGGCCATGACAAACTCCGGCAGGCCGAACAGCATCGCCATGGCCAAGGTAGCCAGGTGCGCAATCAACGGTTGCGGGCCCACCACCCAGCCCACCCGCCATCCGCTCATGGCGTGGGACTTGGACACGCTGTCGATCAGCACGCAGCGCTCGGCCATGCCCGGCAGGCTAAGTGGGTCTGCCGGTTCGCCGTCGAACAGCAAACCGCTATACACCTGATCGCACACCAGCCACAGGTCATGTTCGCGGCACAGTTGAGCCAGCAGCGCCATATCCTGCGGCGAAATGGCGGCTCCGGTCGGGTTATGCGGGGTGTTGAGCAGCAGGCCACGGGTACGCGGGGTGATCGCCCGGGCCACTGCCATCGGGTCAAGGCGAAAGCCGTGCTCCGGGCTGACAGGTACCTGCACGGGCTGTGCCTCGCAGGCGCCAAGCACGCCCTGATAGGTCACATACATGGGCTCGGCGACGATCACCTCGTCGCCGCGTTCGAACAGGCATTGGCAAACCGCGTACAGCGCGCACTGGGCACCGGCGAGGACCATCACCTGATCAGCCGAAACCTGCGTACCTGTGCGCCGGGCAATCGCCTGACGCAGCGCCAAGCTGCCGTGCACGTCGCTGTAATGGGTTTCGCCACGCTGCAGGCTGGCGATCGCCGCATCGACCACCGGCGCTGGCGTGTCGAAGTCCGGATCACCCATCGACAACAGGAAGATTTCGCGCCCCTCGCGGCGCAGTGCCTGAGCCTGGTAATGAATATCCCACGCCGCAACGGCTTCGCCGGCGATGCGTTGGGTGAGCGTGGAATAGCGCATGACTGTCTCCCTGTCTGCCCAGCTCGCACCGCTCGTCCGAAAACGCTGTGCGCCGAATGTGGATAAAAATAGCAGAGCAAATCGGCAACCATGCGGGCATCGTGCAGGGAAAACGTTTGCTCGGCCATTTGCCGCCAGACGGCGTGCACGGCAGGTGTGTGAACGCTGTCATGCATTCATACATTTGTCTTGTCGTGGGCCGAACATGCGGTTGTGGCAGGTGCTATGGTTAGGTTCCCGGCCGCCGAGCGAACGGCGGTCGATCACCGCGTCCAGGCAAGGACAAGGAGGCTGGCTTGAACAAGATGACGTTCCCCAACGCCTGCCAGGTGATGCGCTGGCACTTCCATCCGCTGGGCTTCGAAGCCAGCATGGATGCACCGCGCAGCATGGTTGCACGGCTGTTCGACCGGGCCACGGGCGAGACCCTGCTGGCCATTGCCGGCATCCCCTGCACGGCGATCATGGCCGCAGCAGATGTCGAACGCATCATCGAGGCCGTGGAGGCCGAGATGGAAGCCTTTGCCCCACCCTTCACTCTGCTGGATGCGGGCTAGACAACCGCTTCGGTTTCTTCGCGCAACGCCTGCAACCTGCCCATGAACTGCTCGGCCGGCACCGGCTGGCCGAGCAGATAGCCTTGCAGCGAATCACAGCCCAGGCGGGTCAGGAAGTCCTGCTGGCGGTTGGTTTCCACCCCTTCGGCAACGATGCGCAGGCCCAGTGCCTGGCCCAAGGCGACGATTGCCGAGACGATCGCGGCATCATCGCTGTCCTGTTCCAGGTCACGTACGAACCCACGGTCGATCTTCAGCTCGTTGGCGGGCAGGCGCTTGAGGTACATCAGGCTCGAATAACCGGTGCCGAAGTCGTCGATAGACAGGTCCACACCCATGTCGGAAAGCCGCTGCAGCACGGTCAGGCTGGCATCGGCGTCGTGCATGGCGGTAGTTTCGGTGATCTCCAGGGTCAGGCAGTTGGCCGGCAGGCCGTTCTCCTGCAGGGCGCGGGCAACACTGTCGACCAGGCCGGCATGGCAGAACTGGATGGCCGACAGGTTGACTGCCATGCGCCAATCGCTGTGCCCTTGCTCGAGCCACTGGCGCATCTGCCCGCAGGCTTCATCCAGCACCCATTCGCCAATCGGGATGATCAGGCCGGTCTTTTCCGCCAGGCCAATGAAACGGTCAGGCAGCATCAGCCCGTGCTGTGGGTGCTCCCAGCGCAGCAAGGCTTCGGCACCGATCGGCCTGCAAGCCTGGGCGTCGAACTTGGGCTGGTAGTGCAGGCGGAACTGACCCTGTTCGAGGGCCGCCCGCAGGTCCTGCAGCAGTTGCAACTGTTGCCGGGCGTTGCTGTTCATCGACACGTCGAAGAAGCTGTAACCGTTCTTGCCGGCGCTCTTGGCGTGGTACATGGCCGCGTCGGCGTTGCGCAGCAGTTCGAGCTGGTCCTGGCCGTTGCCGGGGTACATCACGATGCCCAGGCTGGCTGTGAGTTGCAGGTCATGCTCGGCGACGCGGAAGGCACGCGACACCAGGTTGACCTGCTTGACCGCGACATCCATGGCATCTTCCGGCTCCTGCAGTTCCACCAGCAGCACGAACTCGTCACCGCCGATGCGCGCCAAGGTGTCCTGGCTGTGCAGGTGGCCGCGCAGGCGAGCCGCCACGGCCTTGAGCAGCAGGTCGCCAACATGATGGCCAAAGGCGTCGTTTACCGGCTTGAAACCATCCAGGTCAATGAACATCAGCGCAAAGCAGCCACCCTGCTCCGCCACCTTGCCAATCGCCTGCTCGATGCGGTCGGACAACAGCGTGCGGTTGGGCAGCCCAGTCAAGGTGTCGTGCAAAGCCAGCTGGGTCAGTTCCTGGTTGGCCAGGGTCAACGAGTGGGCCAGTGCTGCCGTGCGTGCTTCCAGGCGCGCATCCAGCACCGACGTGAGCAACGCCACGGCCAGCACTGCCAAGGTGGTGATCAACACCAGATAGACCAGGCCATCGCCCTGCAGGCCGCTCACCAGCGCGCCACAGTAGCTGCCCTCGGGGAAATTCGCCGCGGCCATGCCGGTGTAGTGCATGCCGACGATGGCAACACCCATCACCATGGCCGCCAGGCCGCGGATCTGGCGCACGTAGGGGGTGTGCTGACGCAGGCGGAAGGCGATCCACAATGCGGCCGCCGAAGCGCCTACCGCTATGGCCAGCGAGGCACCGAACAAGGTCGGGTCATAATCGATCCCGGGCAGCATGCGCAGTGCTGCCATGCCGGTGTAATGCATACAGGCGATACCAGTGCCCATGATCAGGGCGCCAAAGGCCAGCTGCAGCCGGGGCAGGCTTGGCTGGCTTACCAGCCACAGGGCGAAGCCGGAAGACAATACTGCGATCACCAGCGAGAGCGCGGTCAGGCCGATGTCGTAGCCCAGGGAGATAGGTAAGCTGAAAGCGAGCATGCCTATGAAGTGCATCGACCACACGCCGATGCCCATGGCAAGCGCCCCCCCGCCCATCCACAAATACATGGCACGGCCCTTGGCCGTGGCGATGCGGCCAGTCAGGTCAAGGGCGGTGTAAGAAGCAAGGATGGCTACGCAAAGTGAAATCAGCACCAGCGCGGAGGAATAACTACCGGTCAGCATCGGAAAATCCAGCTCGGGACAGGGGGCCCGGAAAAACTGGCGATTGTACTCAAGCTTTGGCGAAACGCACGGAGTTTGTGCGAATGGGAATGGATCCAACGAATGACAAGAGATTTCGGAATGCTTGAGTTAGAGCGCTTTCATTACTGAATGAAGGCACATTGCCATTTGTCGATTGACCCGCATTTTGTAGGAGCGCCCCGGCAAGGCCGCTCCTAGAATGAATGTGGCTTAGTCCTGTTGGGCAAATGCTTGTTCGCCATCCCAGCCGCCACCCAGCGCGGCAATCAGCTGCACGCTGGCCACCAACCGCCCTTGCAGCAGGGTCAACACACTACGTTCGTTACTCAACGCGGTGGTCTGCACGTTGACCACATCGAGGTAACCGATCAGGCCCGCCCGGTACTGGTTCTCGGTCAGGCGCAACGATTCGCGTGCCGCTTCCAGCGCTTCCTGGCGTACCACGGCTTCATCGGCGTACACCTTCAACTGCACCAGGAAGTTCTCCACCTCCTTGAAGCCGTCGAGCACGGTCTGACGGTATTGCGCCACGGTCTGGTCATACACCGCCCTGGTGCGATCAACCTCGGCGCTACGCTTGCCGGCGTCGAACAAGGTCATCGCCAATTGCGGCCCCACCGACCAGTAGCGGTTGGGCAGCTCGATCCAGTTGCTGAAGCTGCTGCTGGAATAGCCGCCGCTCATGCTCAGGCTCAAGTCCGGGAAGTAGGCGGCGCGGGCCACGCCGATATTGGCGTTGGCGGCCATCACGTTGCGCTCGGCAGAGGCGATGTCCGGGCGGCGTTCGAGCAGTTGCGACGGCAGCGCCACCGGAATCTGCGGCAGTGCCGGAATGCTTTTGCTGTCGGCCAGGGAGAACTCCGCCGGGGCCTTGCCCAGCAGTACGGCGATGGCGTTCTCGAACTGCGCGCGCTGCCAGATCAGGTCGATCAGGTCAGCCTGTGTGGACTTCAGCTGGGTACGCGCCTGGGCCACTGCGTCCGGGCCGGCGACGCCGGCACGGTACTGGTTCTCGTTCATCCGCAGTGACCGCTCGTAGGTCGCGACAGTCGCTTCGAGCAAGCGCTTCTGCTCGTCGATCACCCGCAGCTGGAGGTAGTTCTGCACAAGCTCCGACTGCTGACTGAGGCGGATCGCGGCCAGGTCGGCGAAGCTGGCTTCGGCACTGGCTTCGTTGGCATTCATGGTTTCGCGCAGCTTGCCCCACAGGTCGATTTCCCAGCTGACACCGAGCTGCGCGTTGTAGGTGTTGCGGATACCGCTGCTGTTGTTGGACAGGCTCGAACTGGAGCTGCCGGTGCCTTGTGCCGAGCGGTTCTTGGTTGCTGTCAGGTCCAGGCTGGGGAACAGCGACGCCCGGCTGCTGCGCACCAAGGCCTGGGCCTGGCGGTACTGGGCTTCCGATTGCGCGACGGTCTGGTTGCTGCGGTTGAGCTCCTCGACCAGCGCGTTCAGCCCGGCATCACCGTAGATCTCCCACCAGGCGCCACGGGCGATGGCATCGGACGGGTTGGCCTGGGTCCAGCCTTCGGCCTGCTTGTATTGTGCCGGCGTGCTCAGTTCCGGGCGGTGGTAGTCCGGGCTCAGGGTACAGGCACTGAGCATGGCCACGCACAGCCCGGCACCGGCCAGGCGTGAGCCCCGCCCACGGGTCAGCAGCTGCAAGGCACGGTGAAGTCGGGTCTGGGCGAAGTTCATAGCGGTGTGTCCAGGGCGGCGTCGGTGCGGATACCGCGCCAATGGTTGAATCGGTGACGCAGGCGGTCCAGGTACAGGTACACCACCGGCGTCGTGTAAAGGGTCAGCAGCTGGCTGACGACCAGGCCGCCGATGATGGTCAGGCCCAGCGGCTGGCGCATTTCCGCACCTTCGGCGCGGCTGATCAGCAGCGGCAAGGCGCCGAGGATGGCCGCCAGGGTGGTCATCAGGATCGGCCGCAAGCGCAGCAGGCAGGCGCGGCGGATCGACTCTTCCGGGCTCAGGCCCTGGTGGCGCTCAAGTTGCAGCGCCAAGTCGATCATCAGGATGGCGTTCTTCTTCACCACGCCGATCAGCAGGAACAGGCCCAGCAGCGAGATCAGGCTGAACTCGCCGCCCGTGGCGTACAGCGCGAGCAAGGCACCGACACCGGCCGAGGGCAAGGTCGACAGAATGGTCAGCGGGTGGATGTAGCTTTCGTAGAGAATGCCCAGCACCAGATACACCAGCACCAGCGCACCGAGGATCATGAACGGCTGCCCTTCCTGGGTCTTGGCGAAGGCGCTGGCCGTGCCGCCGAGCTTGGCGATGACCTCCTCGGGCAGGCCAAGCTTTGCCACTTCCCGCTCCACCGCGGCCATGGCCTGGTCGGGGCTGTAGCCTTCGGCAACGTCGAAGGCGATGTCTTCGGAGGCGAACTGGCCTTCGTGGCTGACCCGGTCATTGGCCAGGCTGTTCTCATAGTGGGCAATGGTCGACAGCGGCACCCGCGCACCGTCGCTGGTGATCACCTGCACCTGTTCCAGGGTGCTCGGGTCCCAGGCGTATTTCGGATTGATCTCCAGGACCACCTGGTACTGGTTCAGGCTGTCGTAGATGGTCGAGATCTGCCGCTGGCTGTAGGCGTTGTTCAGCACCGCAGTGACCATGTCCATGTCGATGCCCAGGCGCTTGGCCTGGTCACGGTCGACCACCAGGGTCACCTGCTGCGTACCGGAGCCGTCGCGGGCGTCGATGGCAGTCAGTTCGGGCAATGCGCGCAGGGCCGCGACCACCTTGGGGAACCACTGGCGCAGGGCCGCCAGGTCGCCGCTCTGCAAGGTATACAGATACTGCGAAGAGGTCTGGTCACGGCCACCGCCGCCCAGCTGCAGATCCTGGTCGGCCATCAGGAACAGCCGCCCACCCGGTACCTTGGGCATTTCCTTGCGCAGGCGTTCGATGACCTTCTGCGCATCGAGCTTGCGCTCGTTGATCGGCTTCAGCCGCACCAGCACCATGGCGTTGTTGGTGCCGCTGTTGCCACCGATGAAGCCGGCCACGCTTTCCACCGCCGGGTCGGCGAGCAAGGCACGGCGGTAGATCTCCATCTTCGGCTGCATCACGCTGAACGACAGGCCGTCGTCGCCGCGGATAAAGCCCATCAGCTGACCGGTGTCCTGTTGCGGCATCAGGGTCTTGGGCACCACCACGTACAGGGCGATGTTCAGGCCGATGGTCGCCAGCAGGCTGATCAGGGTCAGCCGCTTGTGGCGCAGGGCCCAGCCGAGGCTGCGGTCGTAGACATCGACCATGCGCTGGTGAGCCTTGTCGCTCCAGCGTTGCAGGCGTGTCGGTTCGGCGCGGTGAGGCTTGAGCCAACGGGCACAGAGCATCGGCGTGAGGGTCAGCGACACCACCAGCGAGACGATGATCGCCGCCGCCAGGGTGATCGAGAACTCCTGGAACAGGTTGCGCACGATGCCGCCCATGAACAGGATCGAGACGAACACGGCCACCAGCGAGACGTTCATCGAGAGCAAGGTGAAGCCGACTTCCTTGGCGCCGAGGAACGCCGCGCGCATCGGCGGCTGGCCATCCTCGATGTGCCGGGAGATGTTCTCCAGCACCACGATGGCATCGTCCACCACCAGGCCGGTGGCCAGGATCAGCGCCATCAGCGACAGGTTGTTCAACGAGAAACCGCACAGATACATCACCGCGAAGGTGCCCACCAGCGACACCGGTACCGCGAGGCTGGGAATCAGCGAAGCGCGCAGGCTGCCGAGGAACACGTAGACCACCAGGATCACCAGTACCACGGCGATCAGCAGGGTGTGCTCGGCCTCCTTGAGAGTGGCCTTGATCACCGGTGAGCGGTCCATGGCCACGTTCAGCTGGACGCTGGCCGGCAGCAATGACTGCAGGGCCGGCAGCTGTGCCTTGATCTGGTCGACGGTTTCGATGATGTTGGCGCCGGTCTGGCGGTTGACCACCAGTAGCACGGCGCTCTGGTCGTTGAAGAAGCCGCTGTTGTAGCGGTTCTCGACGCCATCGGTGACGGTGGCCACGTCAGACAGGCGCAAGATCGTGCCGTTCGACTGGCGGATCACGATCGGCTCGTAGTCCTTGGCGGTTTCCAGCTGATCGTTGGCACGCACCTGCCAGTTGCGCTCGGCATCCTCGACAAAGCCCATGGGCCGGCGCTGGTTGGCGTTCGACACCGCCGTGCGCACCTCGTCCAGAGACAGGCTGTACTGGTTGAGCAACTGCGGTTCCACGGCAATGCGCACCGCCGGCAGCGAGCTGCCGCCGATCTGCACTTCCCCTACCCCGCTGACCTGGGCCAGGCTCTGCGACAGGATGGTGTCGGCCAGGTCGTACAGCTGGCCCTTCTGCAACACACTGGAGGTCAGCGAGAGCACCATGATCGGCGCCTGCGACGGGTTGATCTTCTTGTAGGTGGGCATGCTGCGCATGCCGCTGGGCAGCAGGTTGCGCGTGGCATTGATCGCCGCCTGCACCTCACGGGCGGCACCGTCGATGTCGCGGCCCATCTCGAAGCCGATGATCACCCGGGTCGAGCCCTGGTTCGAGCTGCTGGTCAGGGTGGTGACGCCGGCGATGCTGCCGAGCTTGCGCTCCAGCGGCGTGGCCACGGTGGCGGCCATGACCTCGGGGCTGGCCCCGGACAGGTTGGCCGACACCACGATCACCGGGAAGTCCATTTGCGGCAACGGCGCCACCGGCAGCAGGCCGAAGCTGACACCGCCGAGCAGCATGATCGCCAGGCTCAGCAGCATGGTCGCCACTGGCCGGCGGATGAACGGTCCGGACAGGTTCATGCCTCGGCCTGCTGCGCGTCAGCGGCCGGGCGCCAGCGGCGGGCCAGGCGGTCAAAGTACAGGTAGATGACGGGTGTGGTGAACAGCGTCAGCACCTGGCTGACCAGCAGGCCACCGACCATCACCAGGCCCAGCGGCTGCCGCAGCTCGGCACCGGAACCGGTGGCCAGCATCAGCGGTACGGCGCCAAACAGCGCGGCCAGGGTGGTCATCAGGATTGGCCGGAAGCGCAGCAGCGCCGCCTGGTAGATTGCATCGCGCGGGCTCATGCCCTGGTTGCGCTCGGCCTCCAGGGCAAAGTCGATCATCATGATCGCGTTTTTCTTGACGATGCCGATCAGCAGGATGATGCCGATGATGGCGATCATGCCCAGGTCATTGCCGCTGAGGATCAACGCCAGCAAGGCGCCGACTGCCGCCGATGGCAAGGTCGAAAGGATGGTCACCGGGTGGATGTAGCTCTCATAGAGCACGCCCAGCACTATGTACATGGTCACCACGGCCGCCAGAATCAGCAGCAAGGTGCTCGACAGCGAGGCCTGGAAGGCTTCTGCGGCACCCTGGAAGCGGGTCTGCACGCCGAGCGGCATGCCGATGTCCTGCTGCACCTGTTCGATCGCCTTGACCGCTTCGCCCAGCGACGCGCCATGGGCCAGGTTGAACGACAGCGTCACCGCCGGGAACTGGCCGATATGCGAAATGGCCAGCTGCGCCTGGCGCTGCTCGATACGCGCCAGCGCCGACAGCCGCACCTGGCCGCCATCGGTGGCCTTGACGTGGATCGACTCCAGCGCCTGCGGGCCGATGACCGCCGCGTCCTGCGCCTGCAACACCACGCGGTACTGGCTGGCCTGGGTGTAGATGGTGGAAATCTGCCGCTGGCCGAAGGCGTCGTACAGCGCGTTGGTGATCTGCGATACGGTGATGCCCAGGCGGCTGGCCATGTCACGGTCGATCACCAGGTACACCTGCAGGCCCTTGTCCTGCAGGTCACTGGCCACGTCCTGCAGCTCCGGGCGTTCCTGCAGGGCCTGCACCAGTTTGCCGCTCCACTGCGCCAGCAGCTCGGCGTCGGGCGACGACAGGCTGAACTGGTACTGGGTACGGCTGACCCGGTCCTCGATGCTCAAGTCTTGCACCGGCTGCATGAACAGGCGGATACCGACCAGCTTGTCGAGTTGCGGCTGCAGCCGGCTGATCACTTCACCGGCGGTGACGTCACGCTCGCCGTGGGGTTTGAGGTTGATCAGCAGGCGGCCGCTGTTGAGCGTGGCGTTGTCGCCGTCGACACCGATGTAGGACGACAGGCTCTGCACCGCCGGGTCCTGCAGGATTACCTTGCTCAGGGCCTGCTGGCGCTCGCTCATGGCGGCGAACGAAGTCGACTGCGGCGCTTCGGAAATGCCCTGGATCACCCCGGTATCCTGCTGGGGGAAGAAGCCCTTGGGCACAACCATGTACAGCAGCACGGTCAGCGCCAGGGTCGCCACCGCCACCAGCAGGGTCAGCGGCTGGTGCTTGAGCACCCACTGCAGGCCGCGGCCGTAGTGTTCGATCATCCAGTCGATCCAGGCACCGCTGGCGCGGTAGAAGCGGCCCTGCTCTTCCTCCTTGGGCTCGCGCTTGAGCAGGCGCGCGCACATCATCGGGGTCAGGGTCAGCGACACCACCAACGAAATCAGGATGGCCACCGCCAGGGTGATGGCGAATTCGCGGAACAGGCGGCCGACCACGTCGGCCATGAACAGCAGCGGGATCAGCACGGCGATCAGCGAGAATGTCAGCGAGATCAGGGTGAAGCCGATCTGCCTGGCGCCCTTCAGCGCTGCCTGCAGCGGCGTTTCGCCTTCCTCGATGTGGCGCGAGATGTTTTCGAGCATGACGATGGCATCGTCGACCACGAAACCGGTGGCGATGGTCAGGGCCATCAGCGTCAGGTTGTTGACCGAGAAGCCGGCCAGGTACATCACGCCAAAGGTGCCAATCAGCGACAGCGGTACGGCGATCGAGGGAATGATCGTGGCGCTGAAGCGGCGCAGGAACACAAAGGTGACCATCACCACCAGCACGATGGCGATCAGCAGCTCATGCTGCACGTCCTTGACCGCAGCGCGGATGGTCTGGGTGCGGTCGGTGAGCACCGAGACATCGAGGCCGGCCGGCAGATTGTCGGTGATCGATGGCAGCAGTTCCTTGATGCGGTCGACCACCTCGATGACGTTGGCACCCGGCTGGCGCTGGATGTTCAGCAGCACGGCCTGGTTCTGGTTGGCCCATGCGGCCAGGCGTTCGTTCTCGGCGCCGTCGACGATTTCGGCGACATCCTTCAGGCGCAGCGGCGCGCCATTGTTGTAGGCAAGGATGAGGTTAGCGTATTCCTCGGGCGAGCGCAGCTGGTCGTTGGCGTCGAGCATCGACACCCGAGTCGGGCCGTCGAAGTTGCCCTTGGGCTGGTTGACGTTGGACGCGCCGATCAGGGTGCGCACGTCGTCGAGGTTGAGGCCGTTGGCCGCCAGCGCATCGACGTTGACCTTGATCCGCACCGCCTGGCGCTGGCCGCCAGCGATGCTGACCATGCCCACGCCACTGATCTGGGCGAGCTTCTGCGCCACCCGGGTATCGACCAGGTCGTTGAGTTTGGGCAGCGGCATGGTCTTGCTGGTGATGGCCAGGGTCAGCACCGGGGTGTCGGCCGGGTTGACCTTGTTGTACACCGGCGGCGCCGGCAGGTCAGTGGGTAGCAGGTTGCTGGCGGCGTTGATCGCGGCCTGCACCTGTTGCTCGGCGACATCCATGTTCATGTCCAGGCTGAAGCGCAGGGTCAGCACCGAGGCACCACCGGAACTGGTCGACGCCATCTGCTCAAGGCCCGGCATCTGGCCGAACTGGCGTTCCAGCGGGGCGGTGACTGCACTGGTCATGACCTGCGGGCTGGCGCCCGGGTAAAGGGTCATGACCCGGATGGTCGGGTAGTCGACCTGGGGCAAGGCCGACACCGGCAGCAGCTTGTAGGCGATCAGGCCAGCCAGGACGATGGCCAGCATGGTCAGCGTGGTGGCGACCGGACGAAGGATGAACAGGCGTGACAGGTTCATGCGCCCGCCTTGCCTGCCGCTTTGCCGGAAGGTGCTTCATCGGCCTGCGCCGAACCCTTGGCGTCCTGGCCCTGCAGGTGCTGGCCCGGGGTGGTCGGCACTTGCGAGCTATCTTCGACCACTTCGACCTTGGTGCCTTCACGCAGGCGGTCGGTGCCTTCCAGCACAAGGCGTTCGCCGGCCTTGAGGCCATCAAGGATGACGCTGTTCTGGCCATCGCTGGCGCCGACCTTGAGCTTGCGGATATTGACCGTACTCTGGTCATTGACCACATAGGCGAAGGTGCCGTCGTTGCCGAACTGCACGGCCGCTGCCGGCGCCAACACCACCTGCTTGAGGGTGTCGGCCAGCAGGCGCACGTTGACGAACTGGTTGGGGAACAGGGCCAGGTCCTTGTTCTCGAAGCGGCCCTTGAACTTCAGGGTACCGGTGGTGGTGTCGATCTGGTTGTCGATGCTGCCCAGCACGCCGGTCGCCTGCAGTTTGCTGTCGGTGCGATCCCAGGCCTCGACCGGCAGGCTGGCGCCCCTGCGGTAACGGTCGAGCACGGTGTTCAGCTCGGTTTCGGGCAGGGTGAAGGCGACACTGATCGGCTCGGTCTGAGTGATCACCACCAGGGCGGTGGTGTCGTTGGCCGCCACCAGGTTGCCCAGGTCGAGCTGGCGCAGGCCCACGCGGCCGTTGATGGGGGCGCGGATCTGGGTGAAATCGAGGTTCAGGCGGGCATCGTTGACCTGAGCCTGGTTGGTCTTGACCAGCCCCAGGAACTGCGCGACCTGGGCTTCGGCGGTGTCGAGGGTCTGCTTGGCGATGCTGTCCTGGGCGTAGAGGCCTTTGTAACGCGCCAGGTCGACTTGGGCGTTCTTCAGCTGTGCCTGGTTCTGTGCCAGGGTGCCTTCGGCCTGCTGCAGGGCGATGCGGTAGGGGCGCGGGTCGATTTCAGCGAGCAGGTCGCCGGCCTTGACCTGCTGGCCCTCCTTGAAATGGATCTTGACCAGCTCGCCGGCCACTCGGCTGCGCACATTCACCGTGTTGGTCGCCGTGACCGTGCCCAGGGCCTTGTAGTAGAGCGGGAAGTCGCCCACCCGCACCGGTTCGACGCGCACCGGCACCGGGTCGGTGGAGCCGCCGAAGCCCGGCCTGCCCATGCCCATCCCCATGCCTTTGCCGCCGCGTCCGCCTCCGGCCGCTTTGTGGTCAGGCGTTGCCGCAGGCCACAGCCACCAGGCCAGCAAGGCCACCAGCAGCAGGATCAGCAGGCCGACGAGCCAGCGACGAGGGGATCGGGAATTGGACACTTGCATGGGTTGAACGAACCTTGTTCGGAAATGGTGGCTTGCGAGGATGAACGATAAGCACTGGCATCGTTATAGCAAAGGCTCTTTACCAGAGGTTTACCTTTGCCTGACGTTGCCAAAAGGTTGAACTTTAAATGAAAACGGCCCGGAAAGCGTTCCGGGCCGTTACAGGGTGTTGCTTGGAGAGGGGCCAGGCAGAAGAGTTCCTTTACCCTCCCCCAGGCAATCCTTACTTCAGCACAGCCAGGGCTGCGTCGTAGTTCGGCTCGTCGGCGATTTCGCCAACCAGCTCGCTGTGCAGCACCTTGTCGTTCTCGTCCAGCACCACCACGGCACGGGCAGCCAGGCCGGCCAGCGGGCCGTCGGCGATGGCAACGCCGTAGTTCTCGAGGAACTCGCGGCCACGCAGGGTCGACAGGTTCTTCACGTTCTCCAGGCCTTCGGCACCGCAGAAGCGCGCCTGGGCGAACGGCAGGTCGGCCGAAATGCACAGCACCACGGTATTGGCCACGTCGTTGGCCTGGGCGTTGAACTTGCGCACGGAAGTGGCGCAGGTCGGGGTGTCGACGCTCGGGAAAATGTTCAGCACCTTGCGCTTGCCGGCGTAGTCCTTCAGCGACTTGTCGGCCAGGCCTTCACCCACCAGGGAGAAAGCCGGAGCCTGGGCGCCGGCCTGTGGCAGGTTGCCTTTGACCTGAACCGGGTTGCCTTTGAGGGTCACTTGAGCCATGACGAAATCCTTATGCGGGGTTTGAAAAGGACACTGAGTTAATCATGAAGGCGGCCGGGTGCCTATGGGCACATTGAAATTGTTCTATTTCCAGACAATTCCTGTGGACAAAAAAAAGCCCGGATGGCGACAAACGCTCCGGACTTTTCTTATTGCAGGCAGCGAATCAGCCGATCAGGCCGTACACTACCGAGGTCAGTGCAACCACGCCGATCACCACCACAAACACGTTCGACAGCACACCGCTGGACTTACGCATCGACGGCACGCGACGGATGGCGTACATCGGCATCAGGAACAGCAGCACGGCGAGGATCGGGCCGCCCAGCGATTCGATCATGCCGAGGATGCTCGGATTGAGGGTGGCGACGATCCAGCAGACCACCAGCATCAGCGCGGCGACCACACGGTCCAGGGTCTTGGCACCCGGGCGAGCGCCGGTCTTGGCGATGATGCCCTTGAGGCCCTCACTGGCACCGATGTAGTGACCCAGGAACGACTTGGCAATCGCGACAAAGGCGATCAGCGGCGCGGCAAAGGCAATGGTCGGGTTGCTGAAGTGGTTGGCCAGGTACGACAGGATCGACAGGTTCTGCGCCTTGGCTTCGGCCAGTTGGGCGCTGCTCAGGGTGAGCACGCAGCTGAACACGAAGAACAGCACCATCACCACCATCAGCAGGTGGGCACGGCGCAGGATCTGGCCGCTGCGCTCGTCGGCGTGCTCGCCATAGCTACGCTTCTGGTCAACGGCGAAGGCCGAGATGATCGGCGAATGGTTGAACGAGAACACCATCACCGGAATGGCCAGCCACAGCGTATGCAGGAAGGCCGAGCCCGACGGCACCTGGGCGGCGCTGTCGAGGATGCCACCGGTCCAGTGCGGGATCAGGTACAGGCCGAGCAGCCCCAGGGCCACGATGAACGGATACACCAGCAGGCTCATGACCTTGACAGTGGCCTGCTCGCCGCAGCGCACGATGGCCAGCAGGCCGAGGATCAGCACGAATGACAGGATGACCCGCGGTGGCGGCGCCATGTGCAGCTGGTGCTCCATGAAGCTGCTGACGGTGTTGGTCAGTGCCACGCTATAGATGAGCAGGATCGGGAAGATCGCGAAGAAGTACAGCACAGTGATCAACGCACCGGCCTTGATGCCGAAATGCTCTTCGACCACTTCGGTGATGTCGCCCCCGTTACGCCCGGACAGCACGAAGCGGGTCAGGCCACGGTGGGAGAAATAGGTCATCGGGAAGGCCAGCGCGGCCAGAATCAGCAGCGGCCAGAAGCCGCCGAGGCCGGCGTTGATTGGCAGGAACAAGGTCCCCGCGCCGATGGCTGTGCCGAACAGGCCCAGCATCCAGGTGGTGTCGTTACGCGACCAGGCGCCGAGGGTGGCGGGGGTCGATTCTACAAAGCGTTGTTCAACGCTTGGGGCCTGCTCATTCATTCCGGGTGAAGCTCCACTCGCAAGACTGCAACAGGCTGAGAATGGCGAACTAGACGATTCGCCCAACTCAACCGGGGAAGAGGGGCGCGATTGTGCACGGAAAGGTTGCACTTGCGAAGCCCCGTCCGAGGGACGGTTGCACTTGTCTTTACAAGCAGGTTGTGCCGAGGGTGCTACTTCACGCCGCGTTCAATGCAAAAGGCCGCTCTCACTAGCCTGTAAGAGCGGCCTTTTGTCGCGAGCAGCGAGCGGTAACAGCCCGTTGCGCAGTTACTTCTGTACGGCAGCGAACGCTTCGGCAACCCGTTGCAGGTTGGCCGGGCGCAGGCCGGACATGCACACCCGGCCGCTGTCGATCAGGTACACACCGAACTCGTCACGCAGGCGACGCACCTGCTCGACGCTGAAGCCGGTGTAGCTGAACATGCCGCGCTGGCGCAGGAAGAACTGGAAGTCCTGGCCTGGCAGCAGCACCGCCAAGGCATCGACCAGCGCCTGGCGCATGTCGAGGATACGCTTGCGCATCACTTCCACTTCTGCGGCCCACTGGGCGTTGAGTACTTCATCGTTGAGCACGCCAGCCACCAGCTGGGCACCGAAGTTGGGTGGGCTGGAGTAGTTGCGGCGCACGGTGGCCTTGAGCTGGCCGAGCACGCTCTGGGTGGTGGCTTCGTCGTCGCAGACCACCGACAGGCCCCCTACCCGCTCGCCGTACAGCGAGAAGATCTTGGAGAACGAGTTGCTGACCAGGCACGGTACACCGGCACGGGCCATTTCGCGGATGGCGTAGGCGTCTTCGACCAGGCCTTCGCCGAAGCCCTGGTAGGCGATGTCGAGGAACGGGATCAGCTGGCGCGCCTTGACCACTTCCACCACCTGTTGCCACTGCGCCGGCTCGAGGTCGGCACCGGTCGGGTTGTGGCAGCACGGGTGCAGCAGCACGATGCTGTTGGCCGGCAGGCCCTGCAGGGTCTGCAGCATGCCGTCGAAGTCGACGCCACGGCTGGCCTGGTCGAAGTATGGGTAGGTGTGCACCTTGAACCCGGCACCTTCGAAGATGGCGCGGTGGTTGTCCCAGGTCGGGTTACTGACCCAGACTTCCGACTGCGGGAAATAGCGCTTGAGGAAGTCGGCACCGACTTTCAACGCGCCGGAGCCGCCAACGGTCTGCACGGTGGCCACGCGCTTGCCGGTCACGGCCGGGTGGTCGGCACCGAACAGCAGCGCCTGGATCGCCTGGCGGTAGCTGGCCAGGCCTTCCATCGGCAGGTACAGCGAGGCTTCATGGGCTTGGCCGGCAATGCGCTTTTCCACCGCATCCACCGCTGCCAGCTGCGGCACCACACCGGCCTCATCGTAATACAGGCCGATACTCAGGTTGACCTTGTCGGCGCGCGGGTCGGCCTTGAAGGTTTCCATCAACGAGAGGATCGGGTCGCCGGCATAGGCATCGACATGTTTGAACACAGCGTGCAGCTCCTTGGATCAGGACAGTTCGGAAAGACTGCCCTGAGGATACCCGGAGTCGGGCCCAAGGAACATCACATAAGTGCAAGGTTGTCTATGCAACTTTGCACAACGGCTCAGCCGAGTAGCGCCTTCAGGCCCTGCAGCTCCTGTTCGGTCAGTGCCACCCCTTCGCGCTCGGCCACTTCCCGCTCGCGGTAGCGGCGCTCGCCCGGCATGCGCGACAACCCTGCAGCCTGCATGTGCTCGACCAGTTCGCGGCTGCGCTGGGCAAACCGGCCACCCTCGGCCTTGCTCGGATCGATGACGATGATCAGCTGCCCGGTCCAGGGTGTTTTCGCGCCCGGGTGCCGCGACCAGTCGAATTCCCAGGAAAAATGCCCGCCAGTCAGCGCCGCCGCCAGCAATTCGACCATCATCGACAGCGCCGACCCCTTGTGCCCGCCAAACGGCAACAGTGCGCCGCCTTCGAGAATGGCCTTGGGGTCGGTGGTCGGCAGGCCCTGGGCATCCACGCCCATTCCCTCGGGCAGTGCCTGGCCGGCACGCGCGGCGATCTGTACGTCGCCATGGGCCATGGCACTGGTGGCCATGTCGAAGACGATCGGGTCATGCCCGGCACACGGCGCAGCAAAGGCAATCGGGTTGGTGCCGAACAGCGGTTTGCGTGCACCGTGCGGCACCACGCAGGTCATGCTGTTGACCACGCTCAGTGCCACCAGCCCCTCATCGGCAAAGGGTTCGACATCGGGCCACAGCGCGGCGAAATGGTGCGAATTGTGGATCGCCAGCACGGCGATGCCAGCGCTGCGGGCCTTTTCCACCAGCAACTCCCGGGCCGCTGCCAATGCAGGCTGGGCGAAGCCACCGGCAGCATCCACGCGCACATAGCCTGGCGCCAGATCGGTCACTTGTGGTGTGGCACGACCGTCGACCCAGCCACTGGCCAGGGTCGAAACGTAACCGGGAATACGAAACACGCCATGGCTGTGAGCGCCATCGCGCTGGGCACTGGTGCAGTTGTGGGCCAGCACGGTGGCCACCGCTTCGCTGCAGCCGTGACGCTGGAAGATCGCTTGCAACAGCCCCTGCAGTGCAGTGAAGGGCACGCGCACGAGCGGGCTGGTGGAAGGTGCGGACATCTGTAGCTCCTTTTTTGGAATTGGAATGGCAACAGCGTATGCAACGACAAAAACTTTCCGATAAGTGACAGCTATCTGTCAAATGTTGACGACATGACAGAAAACAGCCATTTTCTATTCCACGCCTTACCTGGAGCAGCAGCATGAGCCAACCGATCAAGCAACGCCTGGAAAACAGCCTGCAAGGGGCCGCTGCCTCAGGCCGCAAGATCGCCAGCTACATGCTCGCCAACCTGCACGAACTGCCGTTCCAGACCTCGGCCAGCATTGCCGAGAAGCTGGGTGTCAGCGAATCCAGCGTCGGCCGTTTCTGCCGCTCCCTCGGTTATGCCCATCTCAAGGCGCTCAAGCAAGACTTGCAGAGTGACCTCGGCGACGGGCCATGGCTGATGGGTGATCGCCTGCAAGAATATCGCCAGAACCAGGACGTCAGCGATAACGCCGGTAGCCTGGAGCGGGAAATCGCGGCCCTGGTGCGTGTTCACGAATACCGCCAGAGCGATGCCTGGCACACCGTGGCACAGCGCCTGGCGGTAAAGCCACGGGTGTGCATCGCCGGCTTCCAGACCGAGCGCGGCATCGCCATGTGCATGAGCCACTTGCTGCAATACCTGCGCGACGGCGTGCTGCTGGTCGATGGCAGCGCCGGGCACTTCGGCGACGTGCTGCTCGGCCGCAGCGAGGACACCGCGCTGGTGGTGTTCGAGGCCCGCCGCTATTCACGCCATGCCCAGCAGCTGTGCCAGAAGGCACGCGCCGCCGGCATCCCGGTCACCCTGGTGACCGACACCTTCTGCGACTGGGCCGATGCCCATGCCGACGAAGTGTTCCGCATCCCCACCGAATTCAACCTGTTCTGGGAGTCCACCGCGACCATGCTGTCGTGGGTACACCTGATGGTCAACGAGGTCTGCAAGAAGCTCGGGCCTGATGTTGAAAAACGCTTGGAAGCGACTGCCGCTCTACATAACGAGTTCGTCGGCTACACCTCGTGGCCGGCGGGCAAACAACAATAGCAAGAGTGCAAGAGGTGCGAGATGAACAAGACCATGGCTATGCTGGGTGCGTGTGCCCTGCTGCTGGCGGGTAACGCCAGCGCCGAGACCCTGCGCTTCGCCACCGAAGGCGCCTACCCGCCCTTCAACTATGTCGATGCCGATAACCAGCTGCACGGCTTCGACATCGACATCACCCACGCCCTGTGCGAACAGATGAAGGTCAAATGCACCCTGGTCGCCCAGGACTGGGAAGGCATCATCCCGGCCTTGATGGCGCGCAAGTACGATGCCGTGGTGGCGTCGATGATCGACACCGAGGAACGGCGCAAGAAAATCGCCTTCACCGACCACTACTACCGCACCCCGCTGACCGTCGCCGTGGCCAAGGACAGCAAGATCGGCGACGCCCAGACCAAGTTTGACGGCTACACGGTCGGTGCCCAGTCGTCCTCGACCCAGGCCATCTATGCCGAAGACGTGTACGCCAAGGCCGGCGCCGATGTGAAGCTGTACCCGACCATGGACGAGGCCAACGCCGACCTCGCCGCTGGCCGCCTGGACGGGGTGATCGCCGACAAGTTCCCGCTGCACGAGTGGATGAACAAGAACGGCGCCGACTGCTGCAAGATCCTTGGCGATGTTGCCAACACCAAGGCCGACGCCGCGATTGCCGTGCGCAAGGACGACGATGCCCTGCGCCAGCGGCTGAACACCGCACTGGCCGAGATCGTCGCCAACGGCACCTACCAGAAGATCGCCAGCAAGTACTTTGCCTTCGATATCTACAACTGATCTGTAGGGGGCATGCGCTTTCCGTAGGGGAGCGCATGACCCATCCAAGGGGTTCGTCATGCTCGATCAATTGTCCTTGCTGTCCTTCGCCAGTGGTGGCTGGGGCCAGGCGCTGCTGGCCGGCGCCCTGGTCACCGTTTCCCTGGCCCTCGCCTGCCTGCCCATCGGCCTGCCGCTGGGCCTGGCTGTGGCCCTGGCGGCGCGTTCGCGCAAGCGCCTGCCACGCGCCTGGGCCACCACCTTTTCCACGGTATTCCGCGGCCTGCCCGAGCTGCTGACCTTGCTGATCATCTATTACGGCTGCCAGATTGCCGCGCAAAAGCTGCTGGCGGCCATGGGTTATGAAGGCGAATTCCTGATCAACACCTTCCTGGCCGCGATGATCGCCTTCAGCCTGGTATTCGCAGCGTTCTCCAGCGAGATCTGGCTGGCGGCGTTCAAGACCCTGCCCAAAGGGCAACTGGAGGCCTGCTCGGCGCTGGGCCTGAGCAAGCGCACCGGGTTCTTCAAAGTGGTGCTGCCGCAACTGACCCGCATCGCCCTGCCGGGCCTGTCGAACAACTGGCTGTCGCTGCTCAAGGACACCTCACTGGTGTCGACCATCTCGTTGGTCGATCTGATGCGCCAGACCAACCTGGCAGTCAGCGTGACCAAGGAGCCGATGTTCTTCTATGGCGTCGCCTGCCTGGGTTACCTGCTGTTCTCGGCCGCCTCGGGACGGGTGTTCGCCTATATCGAGCGGCGCAGCAACCGCCACCTGCAAGGAGCACGCGCATGAGTGCCGAACAACTACTGGGCCTGGTGCTGGACCCGGACCTGCTGGAACGCTACGGCCCGCGCTTCGTCGAGGGCCTGCTGGTAACCGCCAAGCTGGTGGCTATCTCCTTCAGCCTGGGCGCCGTGCTCGGCCTGCTGCTGGCCCTGGCGCGCATGTCGCGCCAACGACTGCTGCAGCGCATGGCGGCCGGCTACATCTACTTCTTCCGCGGCTCGCCGCTGCTGGCACAGCTGTTCCTGCTGTATTACGGCCTAGGCTCGCTCAAAGGCTTCTGGCAGGACGTCGGGCTCTGGTGGTTCTTCCGTGAAGCCTGGTTCTGCACGCTGCTGGCATTCACCCTGAACACCGCCGCCTACCAAGCCGAGATCTTCCGCGGCAGCCTGATGGCCGTGGCTCCGGGCCAGTACGAAGCGGCACGGGCGCTGAACCTGAAACGCTCGACCACCTTCTTCAAGGTCATCCTGCCGCAATCGTTGCTGGTGGCCATCGGGCCGCTGGGCAACGAGCTGATCCTGATGATCAAGGCCAGCGCCATCGCCTCGCTGGTGACCATCTACGATCTGATGGGCGTGACCAAACTGGCGTTCTCGCGCAGTTTCGATTTCCAGATCTACCTCTGGGCCGCAGTGCTCTACCTGGTGATCGTCGAGCTGGTCCGGCGCTTGCTCAAACACCTGGAAGCTCGCCTGGGCCGCCACCTGAACTGACCGAAGGATACATCCATGCATTGCCAGACCCTTGTTCTCGGCGCCGGCATCGTCGGCGTCAGCACCGCACTGCACCTGCAGGCCCGCGGTCGCCAGGTGATCCTGATTGACCGCGACGACCCCGGCAGCGGCACCAGCCATGGCAACGCCGGGCTGATCGAGCGCTCCAGCGTGATCCCCTATGCCTTCCCCCGGCAATTCGGCGCCTTGCTGCGCTACGGCCTGAATCGCCAGCCCGATGTGCGCTACAGCCTGCTGCACCTGCCCAAGGCGGCGCCCTGGCTGCTGCGCTACTGGCAACAGTCGGCGCCCGGTCGCCTGGCCGGTGCGGCGGCCGACATGCTGCCGCTGGTGCAGCGCAGTGTCGAGGAACACGATGCGCTGATCCACGCCGCCGGCCTGGAAGGGCTGATCCAGGCCAAAGGCTGGATCGAGGTCTATCGCGAACCGGCGCTGTTCGAGCAAGCCAAGGCCGAACTCAAGGGCCTGGCCCGTTACGGCCTGCAGTACGAAATCCTCGAACGCAACCAGTTACAGGCGCGCGAACACCAGCTCGACAGCACCGTGGTCGGTGGCATCCACTGGCTCGACCCGAAGACCGTCAACAACCCCGGCGCCCTCACCCGTGGCTACGCGGCGCTGTTCGTGCAGCGTGGTGGGCAGTTCCTGCATGGTGATGCGCGCAGCCTGCGCCAGGTCGACGGCCAATGGCAGGTCGACAGCCAACGGGGGCCGATTACCGCCGACGAGGTGGTGGCCTGCCTGGGGCCGCAGTCGGGCGACCTGTTCGAGCGCTTGGGCTACCGCATTCCGCTGGGCATCAAGCGTGGCTACCACATGCATTACGGCACCCGTGACGGCGCGCAGCTGCAGCACTCAGTCTGCGACACTCAGGGCGGCTATGTCCTGGCGCCCATGGCCCGTGGCGTGCGCCTGACCACCGGCATCGAGTTCGCCGCCAGTGACGCGCCGGGCAACGAAATCCAGCTCAAGCGCTGCGAAGCCCTGGCCCGCAAGCTGTTCCCGGCCCTGGGTGAGCGTCTCGATGACAAACCCTGGCTCGGCCGCCGGCCGTGCCTGCCCGACATGCGCCCGGTGATTGGCCCGGCGCCTCGGCACAAAGGCCTGTGGTTCAACTTCGGCCACGCCCACCACGGCCTCACCCTCGGCCCGGTCAGCGGCCGCCTGGTGGCCGAACTGCTCACCGGCGAGCGCCCCTTCACCGACCCTGCGCCTTACAGCGCGGCTCGTTTCGACTGACACCCAGCGGGAGAACAACAAAATGACCGCCCCCATGAGCGTTGCCAGCCTTGCCCCCGAACCTGACCCACGCCCGGAGCTGATCCGCATCGAGGGCCTGAACAAGCACTATGGCGCCTTCCATGTGCTGCGTGATATTGACCTGCAGGTGCGCGAAGGCGAACGCATTGTCCTGTGTGGCCCGTCCGGCTCAGGCAAATCGACGCTGATCCGCTGCATCAATCGCCTGGAAATCGCCCAGCAGGGCAGCATCCAGGTTGCCGGCACCGACTTGGCCGCCAACACCCGCCAGGCGGCCCAGGTGCGCAGCGAGATCGGCATGGTGTTCCAGCACTTCAACCTGTTCCCGCACATGAGCGTGCTCGACAACTGCCTGCTCGCCCCCACCAGCGTGCGCGGCCTGTCGCGCAAGGACGCCGAGGAACGGGCGCGCATGTACCTGAGCAAGGTGGGTATCGAGAGCCAGGCGCACAAGTACCCCAGCCAGTTGTCCGGCGGCCAGCAACAGCGCGTGGCAATCGCCCGAGCGCTGTGCATGAAGCCGCGCATCATGCTGTTCGACGAGCCGACCTCGGCGCTCGACCCGGAGATGGTCGCCGAGGTGCTGGACGTGCTGGTGCAATTGGCCGGCACTGGCATGACCATGCTCTGCGTCACCCATGAAATGGGCTTTGCCCGGCAGGTGGCAGAGCGGGTGCTGTTCCTCGAAGGCGGGCAGATCATCGAAGACAGCCCGCCCCAGGTGTTCTTCAACCAGCCGCGCACTGCACGGGCCAAGGCGTTCCTGGCGCAGATACTGCACTGAGCCGTCGATCATTGCAGCGCTGCAATGATCCAACTGCGTCGTTAAATATAATTGACCTTACCCCCTGCCAAACCCTTGCCGGCTCAGGCTCGCAAGGGTTCAGACCCCGTATTTCGGCGCCTTAACCGCTTTTTGCTCGTTTGACATATCGAACGGCTCTGGCAAGCTATCTACAAGCCCCGACCGGAATCGTCCAGTGATGAGCCGGCAGTGCTCGGGACTTCAGGTAGCACATCAAGGCCACGGGCCGTGCACCTGCACAACAACGACAGGCAGAGCCCTGTCATAAGGTGACATATGTCCAACAGCAACATTGGCAACAAGCAACCCTCCCTGCGCAAACCCGTCGTCCTGATGACCATGGGCAGCCAAGAGCGCAAAGGCCATGACTATCAGGTCATGACCCACAAATACATCACCCCGCTGGTCGACTTCGCCGATTGCGTCCCGGTCCTCGTGCCCACCTGCTGTGGCATCGAAGACCTCGAGACCTATCTGGACATGGCCGACGGCGTGTACCTGACCGGTGCTGGCAGCAACATCGACCCGGCCCTGTACGGCCAGGAAAACGAAACCCCCGGCAAAGGCCAGGACAAGAACCGCGACCTGTTCGACATCCCGCTGGTCAAGGCAGCGATCAAGCGCGGCCTGCCGATCTTCGGCGTATGCCGTGGCATGCAGGAAATCAACGTTGCCCTGGGCGGCGACATCTACCAGAAAGTCTACGCCGAGCCAGGCTTCAACGACCACCGGGAAAACCCGGAAGATCCGGTCGATGTGCAATACGCCCAGGTGCATGGCGTGAAGATCAAGCCGGGCAGCTGGCTGCGTGAAACCCTGGGCACCGACGAGATCCGCGTGAACTCGCTGCACGGCCAGGGCCTGCGTAACCTCGGCGCCGGCATCGAGCCGATCGCCCACGCCGAAGACGGCCTGGTCGAGGCGATTCACGCGCCGAGCATCTCGCCGTTCCTGTTTGCCGTGCAGTGGCACCCGGAGTGGCAAGCCGCGAAGAACCCTGATTCGATCAAGATCTTCCAGGCCTTCGGCGATGCCTGCCGCGCCCAGGTGCGCAAAAGCCAGATCAAGCGCCAACAGGCCGCCTGATACCCGGTTTCAGCTTCGTTAGCTTTGATCGCGGGGCGGCGCAAGGTCGCCCCCGCTTCCCCGGTCACCCTCTGCTGGTCCCAGAACACTTCCCGTGGAAGCGGGCGGCGGGCTTGTGCCTGTCTCCGCGATCGTTTTTCCTTTCCCCGAGAGATACGATGACTGCCGAGTGGTTGTCGTAACATTTTCTGCGCCTGTGAGATCGAGCGCCGCCCGCGCGGCGCTTCGCGGGGAAAGCCCGCTCCTACATTTGTTTCGGACCAATTATTCCTGAGGCATTTGCGCGCGGTCCCTTGTTTGTACGACTCGATATCGAGCCATGCGCCAGGGGGTACGCGCGCCAATGGCACAGGTTTTACTGGCCCGAAACAAATGTAGGAGCGGGCTTGCCCCGCGAAGCGCCGCGCGGGCGGCGCTCGATATCCGCACCCACACACCCCTTGAACTGATCACCTAGGCACCCACACAAAAATTTCTGCAAAGGGGACTAGTCATTGCACATGTTGTACGATAACTTACCTCTAACAGAGCAACACCCTTCACCCCAAGCGCCACAGGATGCCTACAACAATGAATCCACAAGAACTGAAATCCATCCTCTCCCACGGCCTGCTGTCTTTCCCGGTCACCGACTTCAATGCCCAGGGCGACTTCAACCAGGCTGGCTACATCAAGCGCCTGGAGTGGCTCGCCCCCTACGGCGCCAGCGCCCTGTTCGCCGCCGGTGGCACCGGTGAGTTCTTCTCCCTGGCCGCCAGCGAATACAGCCAGGTGATCAAGACTGCGGTCGACACCTGCGCCAAGTCGGTGCCAATCCTCGCCGGCGTCGGTGGCTCCACCCGCCAGGCCATCGAGTACGCACAAGAAGCCGAGCGCCTGGGCGCCAAGGGCCTGCTGCTGCTGCCGCACTACCTCACAGAAGCCAGCCAGGACGGCGTTGCCGCCCACGTCGAAGCGGTGTGCAAATCGGTCAACATCGGTGTGGTGGTGTACAACCGCAACGTCTGCCGCCTGAACGCCAACCTGCTGGAGCAACTGGCCGAACGTTGCCCGAACCTGATCGGCTACAAGGACGGCCTGGGCGATATCGAACTGATGGTGTCGATCCGTCGCCGCATGGGTGATCGTTTCAGCTACCTGGGTGGCCTGCCGACCGCCGAGGTGTACGCTGCGGCTTACAAGGCACTGGGTGTGCCGGTGTACTCGTCGGCAGTGTTCAACTTCATTCCGAAGACTGCGATGGACTTCTACCACGCCATCGCCCGCGACGATCACGCCACCGTGGCCAAGCTGATCGACGATTTCTTCCTGCCGTACCTGGACATTCGTAACCGCAAGGCCGGCTACGCCGTGAGCATCGTCAAGGCCGGTGCCAAGATCGCCGGTTACGACGCAGGCCCGGTGCGCACCCCGCTGACCGACCTGACCGCCGAAGAGTACGAAATGCTCGCAGCACTGATGGACAAGGTGGGTCCGCAATAAGCGCACCCCGCGGCCTGCCATTGCCGCATCCGGAGTGGGCCTGCTCACTCCGGCTACAACTCGTGAGCCCGCACAAAAATAACTAGTGGGAGTATTACCAGCATGCAAGCGACTAAAAAGACGCATGTGCGCTACCTGATCCTGTTCATGCTGTTCCTGGTGACCACGATCAACTACGCAGACCGAGCAACCATCGCCATCGCCGGCTCCAGCCTGCAGAAAGACCTCGGCATCGACGCCGTTACCCTTGGTTATATTTTCTCCGCCTTCGGATGGGCTTACGTGGCCGGGCAGATCCCCGGTGGCTGGCTGCTGGACCGCTTCGGTTCGAAAAATGTCTACGCCTTCAGCATCTTCACCTGGTCGCTGTTCACCCTGCTGCAGGGTTTTGTCGGCGGCCTGCCGGTGGCCTGGGCGGTAGTGACCCTGTTCACCCTGCGCTTTCTCGTCGGTTTCGCCGAAGCCCCGTCGTTCCCGGGTAATGCCCGTATCGTCGCGGCCTGGTTCCCGACCCAGGAACGCGGCACCGCCTCGGCGATCTTCAACTCGGCGCAATACTTCGCCACCGCACTGTTCGCCCCGATCATGGGCTGGATCGTGTTCAGCTTCGGCTGGGAGCACGTGTTCGTGGTCATGGGTGCGCTGGGCATCGTGTTCTCCATGGTGTGGCTGAAGACCATCTACAACCCGCGCCAGCACCCACGCATCAGCAAGGACGAACTCGAGCACATCGAGCAGAACGGCGGCCTGGTCGACATGGACCAGAAGCGTGGCAACGATGGCCCGAAATGGGGCTATATCAAGCAACTGCTGACCAGCCGCATGCTGCTGGGCGTTTACCTGGGCCAGTACTGCATCAACGCCATCACCTACTTCTTCCTCACCTGGTTCCCGGTGTACCTGGTGCAGGAGCGCGGCATGACCATCCTCAAGGCCGGCTTCATCGCCTCGCTGCCCGCGGTGTGTGGCTTCATTGGTGGCGTGCTGGGTGGCGTGATCTCGGACTGGCTGCTGCGCCGCGGCAACTCGCTGACCTTCTCGCGCAAGCTGCCGATCGTCTGCGGCCTGTTGCTGTCGACCACCATGGTCTTCTGCAACTATGTCGACGCCGAGTGGATGGTAGTCGGTTTCATGACCCTGGCCTTCTTCGGCAAAGGTATCGGCGCGCTGGGCTGGGCCGTGGTAGCAGACACCTCGCCCAAGCAGATCGCCGGGCTGTCCGGTGGCCTGTTCAACACCTTCGGCAACATAGCCTCGATCACCACCCCGATCGTGATCGGCTACATCATCAGCGCCACCGGCTCGTTCAAGTGGGCCCTGGTGTACGTGGGCGCCAATGCCCTGGTGGCGGTGTTCAGCTACCTGGTGATCGTCGGCCCGATCAAGCGTATCGAGTTGCGCGAAGATGCCCCAAAGCCACAACCTGAGCCGGCCGCCAATGGCGAACTGGCCAGCTCGCGGCACTGAGTGAACACGCCCGCGCCGGCCGAAGGCTGCGCGGGCGGATGTATAAAAGCCTGAGAACCTGACAAGTAGGGCCCAAACATGCAGTTGATCGAACATTCCGACTCGCCCCGCTACGTCCGCCTGCACGATGACGACAACGTCGTGGTGGTGGTCAATGACGGCGGCCTGGGCGAAGGCGCCCGCTTCGCCGATGGCCTGACCCTGGTCGAAGGCGTGCCACAGAGCCACAAGGTTGCCACCATGCTGATTGCCAAGGGCGAGCCGGTGCGCCGTTATGGGCAGATCATCGGGTATGCGCTGGAAGACCTGCGCCAGGGCAGCTGGGTACAGGAAAGCCAGCTGGCCATGCCGGCCGCCCCCGAGCTGGACAGCCTGCCGCGCTGCGATGCAGTGCCCGATGCCCTGCCACCGCTGGACGGCTTCACCTTCGAAGGCTACCGCAACGCCGACGGCACCGTCGGCACCCGCAACATCCTCGGCATCACCACCACCGTGCAGTGCGTGACCGGCGTGCTGGAACACGCAGTCAAACGCATCCGCGCCGAATTGCTGCCCAAATACCCCAACGTCGATGACGTGGTCGCCCTCACCCACAGCTATGGCTGCGGCGTGGCGATCAACGCCCGCGACGCCTACATCCCGATCCGCACCGTGCGCAACCTGGCGCGCAACCCCAACCTCGGTGGCGAAGCGCTGGTGATCAGCCTGGGTTGCGAAAAGCTCCAGGCCGGCCAGGTGATGCACGACAACGACCCGTCGGTGGACCTCAGCGAGCCCTGGCTGTATCGCTTGCAGGACGCCAGCCTTGGCTTTGCCGAGATGATCGAGCAGATCATGGGCCTGGCGGAAACCCGCCTCAAGAAGCTCGACCAGCGCCGCCGCGAGACCGTACCGGCCAGCGAGCTGATCCTCGGCATGCAGTGCGGCGGCAGTGACGCCTTCTCCGGCATCACCGCCAACCCGGCACTCGGCTTTGCCGCCGACCTGCTGGTGCGCGCTGGCGCCACCGTGCTGTTCTCGGAAGTGACCGAAGTGCGCGACGCCATCTACATGCTCACCTCGCGCGCGCAAAACCAGGAGGTCGCCGATGCCCTGGTGCGCGAGATGGACTGGTACGACCGCTACCTGCAGCAAGGCGCGGCCGACCGCAGCGCCAATACCACGCCGGGCAACAAGAAAGGCGGCCTGTCGAACATCGTCGAGAAGTCCCTCGGTTCGATCGTCAAGTCCGGCAGCGGCGCCATCCAGGGCGTGCTCGGCCCGGGCGAGCGGGTCAACCGCAAGGGCCTGATCTTCTGTGCCACCCCGGCCAGCGACTTTGTCTGCGGCACCCTGCAGCTGGCCGCTGGCATGAACCTGCATGTGTTCACCACCGGTCGCGGCACGCCCTACGGCCTGGCCATGGCCCCCGTGGTCAAGGTCTGCACCCGTACCGAGCTGGCCCAACGCTGGCCGGACCTGATCGACATCGACGCCGGGCGCATCGCCAGTGGCCGCTCGACCATCGAAGAGTTGGGCTGGGAGCTGTTCCACTACTACCTGGACGTCGCCAGTGGCCGCAAGCAGACCTGGGCCGAACAGCACCGCCTGCACAACGACATCACCCTATTCAATCCGGCACCCATTACCTGAACATTCAACCCTAGGAGCCCCACATGCCAGAGATCCTCGGCCACAACTTCATCGCCGGCCAGCGCAGCGCCGCTGGCGCGCAACGCCTGCAAAGCCTGGACGCCACCACCGGCGAGGCCCTGCCCTACAGCTTCGCCCAAGCCACCGAGGCCGAAGTGGACCAGGCTGCCAAAGCCGCCGCTGCCGCCTTTGTTGAATTCCGCAACCTGAAACCGGCCCGTCGCGCCGAGTTCCTCGACGCCATCGCTGCCGAACTGGACGAGTTGGATGACGCCTTCGTCGCCATCGTCTGCCGTGAAACCGCCCTGCCTGCCGCCCGAATCCAGGGCGAGCGCGGCCGCACCAGCGGCCAGATGCGCCTGTTCGCCCAGGTGCTGCGCCGTGGCGATTTCCTCGGTGCGCGCATCGACCTGGCCCTGCCCGAGCGCCAACCACTGCCGCGGGTAGACCTGCGCCAGATGCGCATCGGCGTCGGCCCGGTCGCCGTGTTCGGTGCCAGCAACTTCCCGCTGGCCTTCTCGACTGCCGGTGGTGACACCGCCGCAGCCCTGGCAGCCGGTTGCCCAGTGGTGTTCAAGGCGCACAGCGGCCATATGGCCACCGCCGACCTGGTCGGTTGCGCCATCCAGCGCGCCGCCGAGCGTACCGGCATGCCCAAGGGCGTGTTCAACATGGTGTTCGGCGCTGGCGTCGGCGAGCCGCTGGTCAAGCACCCGGCCATCCAGGCCGTCGGCTTCACCGGTTCGCTCAAGGGCGGCGACGCCCTGTGCCGCATGGCCGCCGAACGCCCGCAACCAATCCCGGTGTTCGCCGAGATGTCCAGCATCAACCCTGTGATCATTCTGCCGGGTGCCCTGGCCAAGCGTGGCGAGGCCATCGCCCGCGAGCTGGCAGGCTCCGTGTGCATGGGAGCCGGGCAGTTCTGCACCAACCCAGGCCTGGTGATCGGCCTGCAGTCGGCACAATACAGCCAGCTGCTCGCCGACCTCGGCCAGCACCTGGAACAACAAGCCGGGCAGACCATGCTCAACGCGGGTGGCCTGCGCAGCTATGTTGGCGGCCTGGAGCACCTGCACGCCCACGCCGGTATCGAGCACCTGGCCGGCCAGGCCCAAGAGGGCAGCCAGGCCCGTGCCCAGCTGTTCAAGGCCGATGCCCGCCTGCTGGTGGAGGCTGACCCGCTGCTGCAGGAAGAAGTGTTCGGCCCGACCACCGTGGCGGTCGAGGTCAAGGACAATGCGCAACTACGTGACGCCCTGCTCGGCCTGCGCGGCCAGCTGACCGCGACGCTGATCGGCGAGCCGGAAGACTTCGAGGCCTTCGCCTGGCTGGTGCCGCTGCTGGAAGAGAAAGTTGGCCGCATTCTGGTCAATGGCTACCCGACGGGTGTGGAAGTGTGTGACGCGATGGTCCACGGCGGGCCGTATCCGGCCACCTCCGATGCCCGTGGCACCTCGGTCGGCACCCTGGCCATCGACCGTTTCCTGCGTCCGGTGTGCTACCAGAACTACCCGCAGGCGCTGCTGCCGGAAGCACTGCGTGACGGCAACCCGCTGGGGCTGCGTCGCCTGGTCAACGGGCAGTGGAGCGAAGACGCGCTCTGAGTACCTTGAAACAAGAAAGCCCTGCACCGCGGGGCTTTTCTTTATCGCCTGTGCTGGCCTCTTCGCGGGACAAGCCCGCTCCTACAGGAGTACCTATAGCTTCAGGGCTGTACAGCACGTGTAGGTGCGGGCTTGCCCCGCGACGAGGCCAGCACAGGCTATTGAAGGGCTCAGGCCCCTTGTGCCTCGGCTTCTTCATGGGCCTGGCGCAAGCGCTCGCGGCTGTTGCTCAGGTGCATGCGCATGGCCATCTTCGCCCCTTCGCTGTCGCGCCGGGCAATGGCTTCGTAGATCGCTTCATGCTCATGCATCAACCGGCTCATGTAATGCGCCTGGTCATCATGGGCCAACCGCGCCGAATTCAACCGGGTGCGCGGAATGATGCTGGTCCCCAGGTGGTTGATGATGTCGGCGAAATAGTGGTTGCCGCTGGCCTGGGCAATACGCAGGTGGAACTGGAAGTCCGCCGATACCGCGTCGGTGGCATGCGCAGCCCCCTCGTTCAGCTCATCGAGCGCCGCGCGCATGCCAGCCAGTTCTTCATCGCTGCGCCGTTGCGCCGCCAGGCCCGCCGATTCGATTTCCAGGGCGATGCGCAGCTCCAGCACTGCCAGCACCTCGCGCAAGGTCACCACGGTCGCCGGGTCGATACGGAAGCCCCCGGTCGCCGGCGCATCCAGCACAAAGGTACCGATGCCATGGCGCGTCTCGACCTGCCCGGCCGCCTGCAGCCGGGAGATCGCCTCACGCACCACGGTACGGCTGACGCCCTCCTCGGCCATGATCTGCGATTCGGTCGGTAGCTTGTCGCCGCGCTTGAGCTGGCCGCTGCGAATGCGCTCGGTCAGCACCGTGACCAGTTCCTGGGCCAGACTGCGCGGCTTGCGCCGGGTCCTTGCCTGTACCTGCTGCTCTGTCATGCCCTGTATTTCACCTTGAAAGACAGCCGTCATCATAACGCAAGCAGTTGTACGATCACATACACCCGACGCGGTATTTCTTGCCAGGACCGGCCGCAGCCAACTCAGGTACAGTGAGCCTCATCCATGGAAGGAAAGCCCGCGCTGGCAAATCGCTTTCGCATCGCCACTACCTGATAGGAAAAATGCTGGCCCCCAGGCATTGTCAGTGAAGGCAAACTCCGTTCATCTTCATATGCTTAGGACAGCTACATGCGAACAATTCTAGCAACGATGGCCGGCTGCCTGCTGGCCACTGTCGGCTTCGGCGTCCAGGCCAAGGCGCTGAGCCAGAACGATCGCAACGTCTGTGGCTGGGGTTCGCAGATCGCCGCCGAGGCTCAGCAAGCCAAGCTCTCCGGGGTCACCCTGTATGCCACGCGCAAGAAGCTGCAGGTGCGCCGGTTCGACAAGCCATGGATGCGCATGACCGCCTTCGGCATCACCGAACAGACGTACAACAGCCGTTCAAAACTGCAGCCGTCAGCCATCAAGCAGACGTATTACGAGCAATGCGTCCAGCACGCTGTCGCTAAACGATAAATCTATATATTTCAATTATTTAAAATATTTTACTAATGTATTTTCGAGAATCAGTCAGTCGCCACCTGCCAGAATGCCCACGCCACGCCGTGCGGCCTCAAGCTGCCTCGTTGTCGTTGCCGCGTAACGAGCCGCTGACCCGGACGCTCACTTGCGCTTTCCACTGTTAAGCCGCCATTAATGAAATGAACATAAACCACTGAATATTAAACAGTTATCCCCAGAGAGCTGCTGAGGGTCGAGCAGTTCGCCCTGGCGCGCAAGGTAAGCCGGTGAAGCGCACAGGATGCGCAGGTGATCGCACAGCTTGCGCGCCACCAGAGGGTTGTCTGCCCGCTCGCCAACGCGGATGGCTGCGTCGAAACCCTCGCCGACCAGGTCAACGAATCGGTCGGGGATAGACCGGCTCGCAGCGCACTTCGGTCTTCACCGAGTTGGCGATGAAGCAGGCGTCGTGGGCCAGGTGATGCAGCTGATCGAGCTGCTCCGCCGTCGGCTGGCGCTCCCCGGAGAACTCGACCCGCGGCCGCAGGGTGACCACGGTCATTGCCATGCGCCCTGCTTCATTGCGCGCCATCACCCCTTCGGCGTCATCGGCATAGTGCTCGACGCAAAAGCGCTGTTTGGCCGCCAGCGACAGGAACCACAACATGTGGCAGCTGGACAGCGCGGCGATGAAAGCCTCTTCCGGGTCCACGGCCGAGGCATCGGACATGGGCAACGGCACCACATGGGGCGACGACGACCCCGGCACCTCGACGCCGCCGTCGAAGCGCCACAGGTGCCGGCGGCTGTACTGGTTACCGAGAAAGTCCTGGCCGTCGCGAGCCCAGGCCACGTGAGCGGTGTATTGCGCCATTCGAACCTCCTTGTCCAATTGATCACATCGTTTCAACAGCCGCTGAGCGCCACCGGGCGGCGTTCACCGGCAAAGAACATCGGGCGCAGGCGCACGCCGATCAGGTTGCCGGTGTAAGCCGCGATCAGCCACAACCAGCCGTGCACGCTACCCGACGCGATACCGCTGAAGTAGGCGCCGATATTACAGCCATAGGCCAGGCGCGAACCATAGCCCAGCAGCAGGCCCCCGATCACTGCGGCGATCAGCGATGGCAGCGGGATTTTCAGGCTGGGCGCGAAGCGGCCTGCCAAGCCTGCCGCCATCAGTGCGCCGAGCACGATGCCGATGTCCATCACCGTGGTGATGTCCTGCCACAGCGGCGCAGCCAGCGCCTTGGCATTGGCCGGCGCCTGCCAGAATACCCAGCTGCCGACGTCCACGCCGAAGCTTGAAAGGGTCTTGGCGCCCCACAGGGCAAAGGCCGAAGTGATACCCCACGGGCGGCCGGCCAGGGCCAGGGTGGCGTAGTTGAGCAAGGCCAGGGCAATTGCGCCCCACAGCAGCGGCCAAGGGCCATGCAGGAAGCGGCGCAGGCTTCGATGCTCGCTGCTCAGTGGCGTTTCCAGGGCGCCATGACGACGCTTTTCCAGCACCACCGTGGCCCAGGCGATCAGCGCGAACACGGCCACGCTGGCCAGCAGCGATGGCACCACGCCCCAGGCCTGGACAATCGAAGTGGCCGGGAACGACGGCAGCGCGAACCACCAGTCGGCATGGTGGGTGGCGCTGACCGAGCCGATGATGAAGAACAGCAGGGTTACCAGCATTCGCGCATTGCCGCCGCCGACCGTGAACAGCGTGCCCGAGGCACAGCCGCCCCCCAGTTGCATGCCAATGCCGAAAATGAATGCGCCGAACACCACCGACATGCCAGCCGGCGCGACCAGGCCGGTAACCGGGGTGCCGAACAGGCTGCCGGCCGACAGCGCCGGGAAGAACAGCAGCACGGCCAGGGTCAACATGACCATCTGCGCACGCAGGCCGGCGCCGCGGCGTTCGTTGATGAACACGCGCCAGGCCGAGGTGAAGCCAAAAGCGGCGTGATAGAGCGTCAGGCCCAGGGCGGCGCCGACCATCAACAGCAGCACCTGCTTGAAGCCGGCGTTGAGGTTGAGGAACCAGGCGCCGGCCAGCAGCAGGGCCAGGGCGATCAAGGGCGCACCGAGGCGGCGCGGTTCGGGTGTGGCGGTTGCAGAAAGACCCATTGAAATACTCGGACTACAGTGAAACGGAGGGCGAGTATAACCCCGTCAGGTGCTTCGTGTGGTCCGCGAAGGGGCCAGTACATCTGTTAGGCTGATAACTACCCGTCATTGCCAACCGAAGCATTCGCCCCATGGATGAACTGCGCAAGATCGACCTCAACCTGCTACTCACCCTGCACGCCCTGCTCAGCGAACGGCACGTGACCCGCGCCGCCCTGCGCCTGCACCGCAGCCAACCTGCAGTCAGCCACGCGCTGGCGCAGCTTCGTGCACACTTCGACGACCCGTTGCTGATCCGCCAGCACGGCCAGATGGCCCTGACTGCCCGCGCCCAATCCCTGGCCAAACCGCTGCAGGATGCCCTCGGGAGCCTCAACGGCCTCCTGGCCACACCCCAGTTCGACCCTGCCCAAGCCCGGCGCCGCTTCAGGCTGTCGCTATCCGACTATTCCTCGCGCATCATCCTGCCGCCGCTGGTGCGCCACCTGCGCCAGGTCGCCCCCGGCGTCGATCTGGCGATCAGCCAGGCCAGCCGCGAAACGATGCTCGCACAGTTGCTCGATGGCGAACTCGACCTGGCCCTGGGCATCTTCCCGGAACTGCCGGCCGACATCATTGCCCAGACCTTGTTCGAAGACCGCTTCATCAGCGTCGCCGATCGCCAGGTGCTACCGGCCAAGGGCGGGCTTGCGCTGGATGACTGGCTGGCACGCCCGCACGTACTCATGGCCATGCACCCGGATGCCCACGACGAGACCGAGCGCACCTTGGCCGAACATGGCCTGCGCCGGCATATTGCCCTGGCGCTGCCGCACTGGAGCGCGGCCGTCGAGGTGCTCGCGGGCACCGACCTGGTCCTCACCGTGGCCAGGCGAGCGGTAGGCCCGATGCGCCAGCACCCGTCACTGCGCGAGTTCACGCCGCCACTGCCGGTGCCTGCCCTCGCCTATCAACAGGCGTGGCATGGACGAAAGGACAGCGACCCCGGACATCGCTGGCTGCGTGAAGCGGTCTGCGCGTGCAGCCAGCCCGGGCACTGATCAGCGCTCGATCACGGCCTGGCCGGACGACGGGGTCGAAGTCCAGCCACCCTGCACCAGCAACACGCCACAAAGGATCAGTAGCACGCCGGCAACCCTGGCCAGGTTCACCGGCTTGCTGGCAACTCCCATCAGCCCGAAGTGATCGACGATCACCGAGGTCAGGATCTGCCCTGCCACCACCAGCACCAGGAAACCCGCCGTGCCCAGCTTCGGTGTCAAGGCTGCAGCGCCGGCCACGTAGAGGGCGCCCAGCACACCACCGATCCAGAGCCACCACGGGCCTTGTAGCGCTTTGCTCAGGTCAGGCATGGGCACCCGAAGGATCAGCAACGCCGTGATGATCACCACCGAACTGACCGTCAACGAGGTGAAGGCGCCCCACAACCAGTGCCCCAGCGCACGACCGACGGCGGCGTTGCTGGCAGCCTGATACGGCAGTACGAAGCCTGCAAGCAGGGCCATCATCACGGGAACGAATGCAAAGAGCAGGGTCTTGTAGGGCATGATGGGTCTCATCTGAGGTCAGGATGAGACCATGATCGGTAAATCGACAGCGTTTATGGAAATCGAAAAGGTGCACGTGCTGTATTCGTCACGCGCATGCTGCCGAAAAAAAATGCGGGCCTGCCGAGGCGTGCCCGCAGCCCGACCTCAACGCCAGGTATCGACGCGCAGCACTTCGGTGTAGATCGCATCGACGGTCTGGCCGACCTTGAGGTTCTTCATCCGCTTCTGCAGGTCCGGGTTCTCGACCTTGACCACCTGCAGCTTGCCTTCCGGCGGCAGCAGGCTGACTTCATGTTTCTTCAGGTCGATCTTCTTGATCTGCGAGGTTACCCGGACCTGGCGGAACGCTTCGCCGCCAGGGTTGGGGTTGTCCTTGGTGGCACGGATCTCCCCAGACTCTTCAGTGGCCTTCGGCGCACCGCCAACCTCACTGTTGAGCACATAGGCGACTGCCCGAGTGACATAGATATCGACGTTGTCACCCACCTTCAGGTTGGGCAGCGCCTTGGCCTTTTCCGTCAGTTGCAGGGTGACATCCTTGTCGTTCGGCCCTTTTACCGTGACTTGGCGGTTGGCCAGGTCGATGGCCGTGACCTGGGTTTTGACGTGGCTTTCCAACGCCTGGCTGCCAATCGGAATCTCGGCGGCCTGCACCGTGAAGGTGGCAGCGGACATCAGCGTGGCGAGGGCAACAGCGCGAGCGAGCGTGCTAATAGGATTCATAGGCCTGCTTCCATGGGTTCAAGACCGGGTTTGTGCGTGAAATGTTTACGCGCAAACAAGCATAGCCATTGCCCGCCACTCTGCAGGCAACCGCCCAGGCTGCTGCATATTTCAACCCCTTGGCGTCAACGGCAAGCGTTCGAGAAATGCGAATCTTGTGGGAGCCGCGCTTGTCGTGACTCCCACAAGCACTCAGTTACGCGTCACCCGCCAGACGGTGTTGGCCAGGTCATCGGCAATGATCAACGCCCCGCGCGGGTCTACCGTCACGCCCACAGGCCGACCTCGGGTCTTGCCATCCTCCCCGCGGAACCCGGTGGCGAAGTCGATCGGCTCACCGGCCGGCTTGCCCGCCTTGAACGGCACGAAGATCACCTTGTAACCCACCGGGTTCGGGCGATTCCAACTACCGTGCTCGCCTACGAACACCCCGTCGGCAAACCGTTCACCCATGGCCGGGATGGAGAAGTCCACACCCAGCGCGGCTACGTGCGACCCCAGGCTGTAGTCCGGCTTGATCGCCGCCGCCACCTTGTCCGGGTTCTGCGGTTTCACCCGTTCATCGACGTTCTGCCCCCAGTAGCTGAACGGCCAGCCATAGAAGCCGCCCTCTCGCACCGAGGTGAGGTAGTCCGGCACCAGGTCCGGGCCCAGTTCGTCACGTTCGTTGACCACCGTCCACAACTGCCCGGTGTCCGGCTGAATGGTAAGCGCCGTCGGGTTGCGCAAACCGGTGGCGTAAGGCTTGTGCGCCCCCGTCACGGCGTCGATCTGCCAGACCATGGCGCGGTCGATTTCCACCTCCATGCCACGCTCGGTGATATTGCTGTTCGAGCCGATGCCCACGTACAAGTAGCGGCCATCAGGGCTGATGGTCAGTGCCTTGGTCCAGTGGTGGTTGATCTCAGCCGGCAGATCGGTGACCTTGGTCGGCGAGCCGGCCGCTTTGGTCTGACCGTCCTGGTAGTCAAAACGTACCAGCGCATCCTGGTTGGCCACGTACAGCTTGCCGTCGGCAAAGGCCAGGCCATAGGGCGCATTGAGGCCTTCGGCGAACACAGTCTGTAGCTCATACGTGCCATCGCCATCGGCATCGCGCAGCAGGGTCAGGCGGTTACCACCCTTGACCTGGGTGTTGCCCTTGGCCTTGATCTGGCTGGCGACCACGTCCTTGGGCTTGAGCTTGGCGGCACTGCCGCCGCGCCCTTCGGCGATCAGGATATCGCCATTGGGCAGCACCAGGCTCTGGCGCGGGATCTTCAGGTCAGTGGCAATGGCCGTGATGCTGTAGCCCTCGGGCACGGTGGGCTTCTGCTCGCCCCACTGCGCCGGTTGCGCGATCTTCATACTCGGCAGCAAGCCGCGCTCAGGGGCCGGCAGTTTCGGGTCGGGGCCCAGCGCCTGAGTCGGTTCGCCGTCACCGCCACAAGCGGCCAGAAGCAGTGCCACGCTCAGCAGCGACATTCCATGCAATGGCTTCATGCCTCACCTCCCGAACCCAGATTACTCATGCCTAGCCATGCCGCCACGCAAGCCAGCACGGTGACGATCACCGACAGCACCAAGCCCGTCGGCATCACCGCCCAGGCATCCTTGGCATGTTCGAAGGCGTTGATCAGGCCCAACACCCAGGTCGCCAGCAACAGCAGGAAATACAGCGTCGGCCGCCCACCCTTGCGTGGAGCGCGGATCAGGTTGGCCAGGGCAAACAACAGCGCCAGCCCGCAGAACAGCAAGCCACCGGCAATCAGCCAGGCGGCGAAGTTGCTCCACTGGATCTGGTAGCTCTTGAAGTAGGCAATGTCGCTCAGCAGCGCGCCGAGAAACAGCGGGACCGTGCCGGCCAGCAGGATCGCATGCAGCGGGCTGGGCGTGCATCGGTAGAGGGTTTGCTCAGTAGCGGTCACGGCGCCTCCTTATCAGTCGGTGACCCGGGGCTGAAGGACTGGCATGGGGCCTGGTCCATCAGGCGTGCGCAGGGTGCGCTTAAGAAGGGATCACCTTGACGTTCGGATAGTTCACCGCTTGGCTTGATAGAAATATCCTGAAAGACTTTGCGCGTCTGAATGAGGGATACCATGAGAATCTGCAGCGCACGACCTTACGCGTGCTGGACCGCGCATGCCTTGCTGGCCATCAGCCTGGCACTCAATGCCGGCTGTTCGAGCAAAAGCAGCAAGGCGCGCTACTACGCCGCCGCGCCTGGCTCCAACTGTTACGCCAAGGCGCTTCCAAGCACTGGCGAAGGCGGGCTGGCCTGGGGCAACACACTGGGCATTGCCAAGCAGAAGTCGCTTAACAACTGCATCCGCTATGCCGGCCGCTCAGGCGGCACGCCAGACACCTGCCAGGTGGTGCTGGCCAAGTGCAAGAACTGACCCTTACGGCGGTTATGCGCTGTTGAGCAACGCGTCAGGCCGGCTATCGAGGGCTGCATTGCAGCCCATTCGCTCCCCTGGGTCGGTCAGGCAAACTTGGCCCGCGCAGCATGCAGCTTCTTGTAGCTCTCGATCAGGCGCAGATGGCGGTCCATCCCTTCCAACTTCATGCTGGTCGGGGTCAGCCCATGGAAGCGCACGCTACCATCGATCGAACCCAGCACCGCGTCCATCCGCGGGTTGCCGAACATGCGACGGAAGTTGACCTCGTAGTCGGCCATTTCCAGCTCTTCATCCAGCTGCACTTCCAGCACCACATTCAGCGCCTGGTAGAACAGGCCGCGCTCGACGGTGTTGTCATTAAACTGCAGGAACGCCTCGACCAGCTCCTTGGCATCCTCGAAGCGCTTGAGCGCCAGGCAGATCAACAGCTTCAGCTCAAGGATGGTCAGCTGGCCCCACACCGTGTTCTCGTCGAACTCGACGCCGATCAAGGTGGTGATGGTGGTGTAGTCATCCACCTCGCATTTATCCAGGCGACGGCGCAGCGCGCGCAGGGCGCGGTCGTCGAGGCTGTGCAGGTTGAGGATGTCGGCACGGAAGCCCAGGGCACGGTTGGTGTTGTCCCAGATCAGGTCCTCGACCGGGTAGATCTCGGAATAACCCGGTACCAGGATGCGGCAGGCGGTGGCGCCAAGGTTGTCGTACACCGCCATGTACACCTCTTTGCCGAGGTCTTCGAGGATGCCGAACAGGGTTGCGGCTTCCTGGATGTTGGAGTCCTCGCCATGGCCGGAGAAGTCCCACTCGACGAACTCGAAATCGGCCTTGGCACTGAAGAAGCGCCACGACACCACACCGCTGGAATCGATGAAATGCTCGACGAAGTTGTTCGGCTCGGTCAGTGCATGGCTTTCGAAGGTCGGCTGTGGCAGGTCGTTGAGGCCCTCGAAGCTGCGGCCCTGCAGCAGTTCGGTGAGGCTGCGCTCGAGCGCCACTTCAAAGCTCGGGTGGGCGCCGAACGAGGCGAACACGCCGCCGGTGCGCGGGTTCATCAAGGTCACGCACATCACCGGGAACTCACCGCCCAGCGAGGCGTCCTTGACCAGCACCGGGAAGCCCTGCTCTTCCAGGCCCTGGATACCGGCGAGGATGCCCGGATATTTGGCCAGCACGTCCTGAGGTACATCCGGCAGGGCCAGCTCGCCCTCGAGGATTTCGCGCTTGACCGCACGCTCGAAGATTTCCGACAGGCACTGCACCTGGGCTTCGGCCAGGGTGTTGCCGGCGCTCATGCCGTTGCTGAGGAACAGGTTCTCGATCAGGTTGGACGGGAAATACACCACCTGCTGGTCGGACTGGCGCACGAACGGCAACGAGCAGATACCGCGTTCGGTGTTGCCCGAGTTGGTGTCGTACAGGTGCGACCCGCGCAGTTCGCCGTCGGCGTTGTAGATCTCCAGGCAGTGTTCGTCGAGGATTTGCGCCGGCAGCGCGTCCTTCGGCCCTGGCTTGAACCACTGCTCGTTCGGGTAATGCACGAACGGTGCGTTGGCGATGTCCTCGCCCCAGAACTGATCGTTGTAGAAGAAGTTGCAGTTGAGCCGCTCGATGAACTCGCCCAGCGCCGAGGCCAGAGCGGCCTCTTTGGTCGAACCCTTGCCGTTGGTGAAGCACATCGGCGACTGCGCATCGCGCACGTGCAACGACCAGACGTTGGGCACGATGTTGCGCCAGGAGGCGATCTCGATCTTCATGCCCAGGCCGGCGAGGATGCCGGACATGTTGGCGATGGTCTGCTCCAGCGGCAGGTCCTTGCCGGGGATGTAGGTGGTGGTGTCGGCCACCGGCATCAGCAGGCCCTGGGCATCGGCGTCGAGGTTGTCGACTTCCTCGATGATGAACTCGGGGCCGGTCTGTACCACTTTCTTCACGGTGCAGCGGTCGATGGAGCGCAGGATGCCCTGGCGGTCTTTCTCGGAAATGTCTTCGGGCAGCTCGACCTGGATCTTGAAGATCTGGTTGTAGCGGTTCTCCGGGTCGACGATGTTGTTCTGCGACAGGCGGATATTCTCGGTGGGAATATCGCGGGTCTGGCAGTAAAGCTTGACGAAGTACGCCGCGCACAGGGCCGACGAGGCCAGGAAATAGTCGAACGGGCCCGGGGCCGAGCCATCGCCCTTGTAGCGGATCGGCTGGTCGGCGATCACCGTGAAGTCGTCGAACTTGGCTTCAAGACGAAGGTTGTCGAGAAAATTGACCTTGATTTCCATGCGGGGATTACCGTGATTTGAGCGTGCAAAACGAAATAGGCCGGCATTATCCGGGTTTTCGCCGCGCAAGTCCTCTGCATCTGTATTCCGTCCTACACAATCCAACGGATTGCTTGCCTGATCCTGCGGACCTGCGCCCGCCACCAGACCAGTGGTCGTGCCTCTGTGCTAGCGTTTCTGGATTGGGGAACAACGTATTCCCCACCAGACAGTAAGCGCCATCAATCGATGATCAGCAGGTGAGCCATGGAACTTCGTATCAACCAAAGGACCTACCAGGTCGACGCCGATGCCGACACGCCCCTGCTGTGGGTGCTGCGTGACGACCTGGGCATGACCGGCACCAAGTATGGCTGTGGCCTGGCCCAATGCGGCGCCTGCTCGGTGCTAGTGGATGGCAACGTCGTGCGGGCCTGTGTCACCCCCGTGGCCGGCGTGGTCGGGCGCGAGGTGACCACCATCGAGGCGGTCGAGGCCGACCCGGTAGGCAAGCGCGTGGTGGCGGCCTGGGTCGAGCACCAGGTGGCGCAGTGCGGCTACTGCCAGTCTGGCCAGGTGATGGCGGCCACAGCGCTGCTCAAGCACACCCCCAAACCCAGCGACGAGCAGATCGGCGCGGCGATGGTCAACCTGTGCCGCTGCGGCACCTACAACGCCATCCATGCCGCCGTGCATGCACTCGCCCAAGGGGAGCAGGCCTGATGAACACGCCCGTCGATACCCCCGCAGAACTGCTCAGGCTGCAACTGGGTGAAACCGTCAACTTGTCGCGCCGGCGCTTCCTGGCCGGCACTGCGGTCGGTGCCCTGGTGCTGGGCTTCGGCCTGCCGATGGGCGCGACCCGCGTGCAGGCAGCGGCAGCCGCCGCCCCGGAGCGCGGCACCCAGGTGCCGGCGTTCCTGGAAATCCGCCCGGATGGCAAGGTGCGCCTGCTCAGCCCATTCATGGAGGGTGGCCAAGGCCCCTTCACGGCCATGGCCCAGATCGTCGGTGAAGAACTCGACGTCGACCCGGCCAACTTCCTGGTCGAAAGCGCACCGCCCGGGGAAGCCTATGTGGTGATGGAAAACGGCCTGCGCATCACCGGTGGCAGCATGTCGGTGCGCATGAGCTACCCGACCATGCGTCGCCTCGGCGGTTTGGCCCGGGCCATGCTAATGCAGGCTGCCGCCGAGCAATGGGGCGTGCCGGTCGGCGAGCTGTCCACCGAGCCTGGCAAGGTCATTCACGCCGCCTCCGGCCGCTCGCTGGCCTACGGCGAACTGGCCGGCCGGGCCATGGACCTGCCGGTGCCGGACCCTGCCAGCATCAAGCTGCGCGACCCCAGCCAGTTCCGCTGGATCGGCAAGCCGGTGCGGCGCCTGGACGCCTACGACAAATCCACCGGCAGGGCCCAGTACTGCATCGACATCAAGCTCGACGGCATGCTCCATGCCGCCGTGCAGCATGCGCCACGTCTGGGCATGACCGTGGGTAGCCTGCGCAACGAGGAGCAGGTCAAGGCCATGAAAGGCGTGCACTCGGTGCATCAGTTGCCGGGCGCGGTTGCCGTGATTGCCGAACGCTGGTGGCACGCCAAGCGCGCCGTGGAGGCGATCCAGGTGGACTGGAAAGAGCCGGGTGCCGACAGCAAGGTGCGGCCAATGCCGGCAGACTTTTCCAGCGACGGCTGGCGCGAGCACCTGGCCACCGTTGAAGGGCCGGCCCGCGATGAAGAAAATGAAGGCGACATCGCCGGCGCCCTGGCCAATGCCAAGACCAAGGTCGAGGCCAGCTACCACAACCAGTACCTCAACCATGCCCAGCTGGAGCCACCGTCTGCCCTCGCCCGCTTCAACCCGGACGGCACCCTGGAGGTCTGGCTGCCCAACCAGGCGCCGGACATGTTCCGCGACGACATCGCCAGGCGCACCGGCCTGGATGCCGCGCAGATCACCTTGCACTCGCCGCTGCTTGGCGGCTTCTTCGGACGCCATTTCCTGTATGACTCGGCCAACCCGTATCCACAGGCCATCGCCTTGGCCAAGGCCGTCGGCCGCCCGATCAAACTGATCTGGAGCCGCGAAGAAGAGTTCCTGCGCGACGTGCTGCGCCCGGTCGCCGTGGTCACGTTCCGCGCCGGGCTGGATGCCGAAGGCCTACCGGTGGCCATCGAAGCCGTAAGCGCCACCGAAGGCCCGACCGAAGCCCTCGCTGGCAAGCAAGGCGACAAGATCGACCCCACGGCCCTCGAAGGGCTATCGGGCAAGTCCTACGCCATTGCCAACAAACGCATCGCCCAGATCTACGTCAAGGGCCCGGCAATGCTTGGCTACTGGCGCTCGGTGGGCAATTCGCTGAACGACTTCTTCTATGAATCGTTCCTTGACGAGCTGGCCGACAAAGGCGGCAAGGACCCTTACGAACTGCGCCTGCACCTGCTGCGGGACAATCAGCGCCTGACCAACCTGCTGCACGCGGTGGCCGAGTTGTCCGGCGGCTGGAAGCGTGGGCCGTTCACGGCAGAAGACGGCAGCAAGCGCGCCCGCGGCATAGCCATGGCCTCGCCGTTCGGCTCCGAAGCCGCGGCAATCGCCGAGGTGTCGATCGAGAACGGCCAGGTCAAGGTGCACGACATCTGGCAGGCGATCGACCCCGGCAGCATCGTCAACCCGGCGATCATCGAGCACCAGGTCAATGGTGCAGTGGCCCTGGGCTTGTCGCAGACGCTGGTGGAAGAAGCGGTGTTCATCGATGGCAAGCCACGCGCACGCAACTACGACCTGTACCCGATCCTGCCGCCCTCGCGCATGGCCCGGGTGCATGTGCGCATTGTCGAGAGCGGGGCGAAGATGGGCGGTATCGGCGAGCCGCCGTTGCCAGCGGTGGCGCCTGCCGTGGCCAATGCGGTGGCGCAGCTCACCGGCCAGCGCGTGCGTAGTCTGCCACTTAGCCGCCACACCTTCAGCTGACCCGACAAGGACTGCCCCATGACCCACAGCCGTTTCGCCCGAACTGCGGGCTGGCTGGCCGTGCCGTGCCTGGTCGCGGCCGGCCTGCTGGCCTGGTACGTGACCCGCGAGCCCGCCTCGCCTTTCACCACCGAACGCATTGACCCCGCGCTGGTCAGCCGCGGCGAGTATGTCGCCCGGCTCAGCGACTGCGTGGCCTGCCACAGCCTGCCCGACGGCAAGCCGTTTGCCGGGGGCCTGGCAATGGCCACGCCGTTGGGCACAATCCACGCCACCAACGTGACCCCCGACCGCGAAACCGGCATCGGCAACTACAGCCTGGCCGACTTCGACCGCGCCGTGCGCCATGGCGTCGCGCCGGGCGGCCGGCGGTTGTACCCGGCCATGCCCTACCCTTCGTACGCCAAGCTAAGCGACGACGATGTCAAGGCGCTGTATGCCTTCTTCATGAAGGGTGTGCAGCCGGCACAACAGGCGAACATCCCCAGCGATATCCCCTGGCCGCTGAACCTGCGCTGGCCTATCGCCTTGTGGAACGGCGTGTTCGCCGCCACCAAGCCTTACGCGACCAAGCCTGGGCAGGACGCGCAGTGGAACCGCGGCGCCTATATCGTCCAGGGCCCTGGCCACTGCGGCAGCTGCCACACGCCACGGGGCCTGGCCTTCAACGAGAAGGCCCTGGATGAAGCCGGTACCCCGTTCCTCGCCGGCGCCCTGCTCGATGGCTGGTATGCGCCGAGCCTGCGCGGCGACCACAACACCGGGCTCGGCCGCTGGAGCGAGGCCGAGATCGTCCAGTTCCTCAAGACCGGGCGCAACCCGCATGCGGTGGTGTATGGCTCGATGACCGAGGCGTTCAACAACTCCACGCAGTTCATGAACGATGAAGACTTGGGCGCCATCGCCCACTACCTCAAGTCACTGCCCGGGGACCCACAGCGTGACGGTACGCCGTGGCAGTACCAGGCAGTTTCTGCGGCCACGCGCCTGAACAGCCCTGGCGCCCACACCTACGTCACTCGCTGTGCCACTTGCCATGGCCTGGACGGCAAGGGCCAGGCCGAGTGGATGCCACCGCTGGCCGGTGCCACCTCGGCGTTGGCCAAGGAAAACGCCTCGGCGATCAACATCACCCTCAATGGCTCGCAACGCATCGTCGCTGCTGGCGTGCCGGATGCCTACCGCATGCCGGCGTTTCGCGAGCAGCTGTCGGACCAGGAGATTGCCGATGTACTGAGTTTCGTGCGCAATACCTGGGGCAACTCGGGCGGTGTGGTGGATGCACAGGCTGTGAGCAAGCTGCGCGGGCACACTGACCCGGCCAGCAGCAGCCCGATCATCCTGCATATGCGCTGAGGAGGCACAGCCCATGGAAAGCATCGACCTGTTGGTCTTGCGCACCGCCCGTGACTGGCTCCAGGCTGGCGAGCGCGTGCTGCTGGCCACCGTCGCCCGCACCTGGGGCTCGTCGCCACGGCCCGTCGGCTCGATGATGGCCCTGCGCGGCGATGGCCGAGTGGTCGGCAGCGTCTCTGGCGGCTGCATCGAAGACGACCTCATCCACCGCTACACCACGGCCTACCAGGGCGACGGCATGCCAGCGCGCCTGCCGCAGGTGGTGCGTTACGGCGTCAGCGCCGATGAAGCACAACGTTTCGGTCTGCCCTGCGGCGGCACCCTCGAGCTGATCCTCGAATTCGACCCGGCGCTGGCAAGCCTGGAGCAACTGCTGCCACTGCTGGACAGCGGCAACCTGGTGCGCCGCGAGCTGGAGTTGGATAGCGGCCACGTACACCTGACCATCACCGGCGCACCGGAGCAGTTCGGCTTCGATGGCCGGTACATGCTCAACACCCTGGGCCCTGGTTATCGCATGCTGCTGATCGGTGCCGGGGTGCTGGCCGAGTACCTGGCGACCATGGCCCTGTTCAATGGTTTCAAAGTGGCGGTCTGCGACCCGCGCCCGGAATACATGGGCGGGTGGAATGTCGCTGGCGTGGAGAAGATCATCGGTATGCCGGATGACGTGGTACGTGCGTTCGCTCCGGACCTGCGCAGCTGTATTGTCGGCCTCAGCCACGACCCCAAGCTGGACGACCTGGCCCTGCTCGAAGCCTTGCACAGCCCGGCGTTCTACATTGGCGTGATCGGTTCGCGGCGCAACAACCAGTCACGCCGTGAGCGCCTGATCGAGCACTTCGGCGAAAGCGAGGCCTCACTGCAGCGCCTGCACGGGCCGATTGGCATCTACATCGGCAGCAAGACCCCGGCGGAGATTGCCGTCAGCGTCATGGCCGAGATCCTGGCGACCAAGAACGGCGTCACTTTGCCCGGTGCAGTCAATGTCAGCGAAGCCAAGCGGGCGCTGGAGGTTGATGGGTAGCCGCTCCCTCAAGGCTTCCCTTCCGCCTGCTGCCGCCACAACTCCAGATTCTTCTCGACCAGTTGCTCAGGCACCGGCCCGGCAACCAGCTCTTTCATTTTTTGCGCCAGCCTCTCGCGCAGCTCTGGACGGTTGCACTTCGATTGATGCGACAGCGCCAGGTACAGCCCCTCGCTGGCCACCGGTGGGTCGAGCATCTTCAGCTGCGTATCCCAACCCTGCGTTCCCGCCAGGGCCATGCCGGGGTACTGCTCATAGATCAGGTAGTCATTGCGCTTGTGCAGCAGTTTCTCGAACGCCTGCCTGGCGCTGGGCACCGCTTCGAGCTGCAGGTTGGCCCTGGCGTAGTCGTCGAACTGCTGGCCGTGGCTGTTGCCGACCAGCGTCCCGCCATTGTGGCCCTTGAGGTCCGCCCAGTCGTGGTAGGGAAAGCCGCCATCCTGACGGACCCAGACCACGCTGCGCACATGCAGGAACGCCGGGCTGACGAAGTCCATCTGCTGCTGGCGCTCGTGGGTCAGGAAGTACCCCGCCATCAGGTCGATACGCCCAGTGCGCACCTCCTCCTGCGCCCTTGACCAGGGCCCGCCGTACACCACCTTCACTTCCAGCCCAAGCGCCTTGCCCACTTCATTGAGCAGGTCGGCATTGGCCCCGATCAAGCGGTCAGGGTTGTTCGGGTCACGCCAGAGATACGGTGGATATTCCGGATTGCCGGTAGCGGTCAGCTGGCCGCACAACGCCTCTGCTATCGCCCCTTCGGGCAGCACAAGCATGAAGAGCGACATCAGCAAAGGCCGGCAACGACAGCGCTCGATCATCTACACCCCGCGGAAGCTGTGGCATTCAGCTGTCAGGCGTGGTCGCGAAAGCTGCCACATCCCGTGGGCCACGGCGGCATCGATGGCCGCGTACTACCAACAGTCTGGCCGAGGATTGGCCGTGCGCCAGCCTTTCGTGCGCCATTTGCGCATTACGCGACACTTAGTCGCTGGGCCGGAAAACACAGACCCGTCCACGCAGGCGCTTGGCTTCATACATCGCCTGATCGGCGGCCTTGACCAGTGCATCCACCTCGCTGGCATGGGCAGGTGCAAGGGCAAGCCCGATGCTTGAGGTGACGAAGTCGATGCTCAGGCCCCTGACACTGACCGGCTGGCCCAGCACCTTGAGCAAGCGCTGGGCCAGCGCATCGGCTGCCTGGAACTCGGTCATCGGGACGATCACGGTGAACTCGTCACCCCCCAGGCGATAGGCCTTGGCCGGTTGACGCAGCGCATTGCCCAGGCGCTCGGCCATGCATACCAGCAAGGCATCGCCGATATCGTGGCCAAAGCGGTCATTGACCTGCTTGAAGCGGTCAAGATCGAGAAAAATCAGCGCCAGCGGCAGGCTATCGCCATTCAGGTGCCGGGCAAGGTCCTCATGGAACGCCTTGCGATTGCCCAGCCCGGTCAAGGCATCCTGATAGGCCAGGTCGAACAGTTGCTGTTGATGAAGCACATGCTCGCTGACGTCGTGCAGGATGCCGCGATAGCCGATCAGGCGGCCCCCGGCGTTGTGGCGCCTGGAGATCTGGGTCTCGAAGTGGCCGATGCTGCCGTCGGCCCGCCGCAGCCGGGCCGAGAGCGGCGCCCCAGGTTCGGTCTCGGCGATTGCCGGTTCCGTGGGCGCGCTGGCGCCATGGTCTTCCTGCAGAGAAGCAACGGTCCGGCCGATCACCTGCGCCGCCGGGTAACCGAGCAACCTGCAGAAAGCCGGGTTGACCGACTCGATCCTGGCCAGCTCGTCCAGTTCGAAATAGCCGTCTTCCATGGCGTCGAGAATCGCCCGGTCGCGCGCTTCGCTTTGCTCCAGGCGGTCCAGCGCACGGTTCGCTTCGCGCGCCAGCGTGCCCAGCTCATCGCGCCCGTCGTCGGTCAGGCGCCGCCCTGCCGCCGTCGGGCCAATGGCCAGAAGCTCCTGATGCAAGCGCGCAATACGCCGCAGCAAGGTGACGTCCAGCGCGAGGTAGATCAGCAACCAGGCCAGGCCGATGAGCCCGCCCGTCACGCCGAGGAACACATTGAGCTGCTGCTCGCCTTCAAGGTACAAATGGCGCTCGCGGGTCAGTTGCAGGCGCAGCTGCGGCTCGCCAAGGCTATCCTTGAACAGCAGGTCGATGCTCTGGTGGCGGGCATCGACCACCTCGCGATTGCCGATGCTCATCAGTTCGGCCTGCAGCACCGGCGGCTGCTGCTCGGTGGCCGACGGCAGCCAGGTGAGTTCACCGCCCAACTGCTGTTGCAGCATGGCAACGCGCTTGCTGTCCAGGAATGTTCCCGCCAGCAGCACGCCGCTAGCCCTGTCGCCGCTGCGCGCAGTATCCACGGCGACCAGAATCAGCGGCACCCTGAGCACGGCCAGCAATTGTGCGGGCGGCGCCACATCCTGAGACTGCAGCAGGCGCGCCAGTTGCTGGGCGACGCCGTCATGCAGCGCCTTCAGGGTCAGCGCTGGTGCCCCGGCCGGGCGCTCCAGCGACGCCAGGTCCAGTGGCCGCCAGCTCACCCGCTGCTCACCATTGGCGAAGTAAAGGATGAAATCGAAGCCACTGCGGCCCAGCGTGGCGGCATCGAGCGGGAACGCCGACGGCACCGCCCCCGGAACTGCCTGCGCCCATTGCCGCAGGCGATTGGCGTCACGCTCGAAGCTGTTGCCCAGCAAGGCGCGCAGGCGCTCGGCCTCGGCCACCAGCAGCCGCTCGTCCTGCTTGTCCAGCCGTGCCAGCAGCATGCCCTGGGCCGCAAAGTAGACGAGCGACAACACCAGCAGCAGCGGCGGTACGAACAGCCAGAGCAATCTCATGCGTAACTTCATGCGGGCTCCCCGTACCCTGGTTCACCCGCTTCATGAGCTTGGGCAGGACCTGCCTGGCGCCGCCGTTGCCCGCACGGCCTCGGCCAGCTTGCGCAGATTGGCCTGATGGGCGTTGACCAGGTTGTTGATACTGTTGTCGGCGGTAGTCTGGACCGACGTCCGGCAGGTAATTTCGGGCTCGCCTGGCCGCTTCAGCCGCCACAGTGTATCGAGCGAGGCGTATTGGCCGGGCACGCTGTCGAAGCGCTGCACATCGACCCTCAACACACTGCTGGTGCCGGGCGCCGGGCCGCCCAGCATGTCCTGCAGGGCACTGCGAAACTCATCCACCAGATTGGCGCCCCACCATTCCGTTTCCAGGATGGCCAGGCCGCTGCTGCCCTGGCGCACCACCAGTTGCGGGCGGTCCACTTGCGGCGGCAGGCTGACCCGGCTCACCTGCACGTGCTGGCTACCCCCTTGCACCGGCTGCGCCGGCACCAGGGTGTGGTAGTTGTTCGGGGTACTGCTGCAGCCGCTCAGCCAGATCAGCAGGCTGGCCCCACACAGGTTGCGCACTCGATGCATCAGCTGACACTCCTTTGGCCTTTCACTTTCAAGGTCTCAAGTCTTGCGCACCGGCTGCCTTCGGCCGGCCTTGAATCAGCGACTCGGGGTGGCGCCCCAGGTAGTCGGTCAGGTCACGCAGCGAACGCGACATGCGCTCCAGTTCGTCCAGTGTTTCACCCAGCCGTTCGCGCTCGGGCGAGTCGTCGGCAATGGTCGCGTTGGCCGTCTTCAAGGTCTTCTGCATGTCGTCAAGGGTGGCTTTCACCCCAGGCAGCGTCTGACTGTTGAACGTCTTGAGGTTGGCGCGCAGGTCACGCAGGGTGCCATCGAGGTTGCTGGCAATGCTCTCCAGCGGCAACTTGCCGATACGCTCGACGAAATGCTGCAACTGCTCCTGCAGCATCTCCAGGCTGCCGGGCATCGTAGGAATGACGATCGGGTTGGCCTCCCTGTCGAACGCGACCTTGGGGGCGTTCGGGTAGAAGTCCAGGGAGATGAACATCTGCCCGGTGATCAGGTTGCCGCTGCGCGCCTGCGCCCGCAGGCCATGCTCGACGAAGGTGCCGATCAGCTGCCGTGCGCCGTTGAGGTCACCCTCGGTGTGTTTGAACACCGCCAGCATCTTCTGATGCACCGGGCCGAGCCGCTGCGGGTAGATCACCGCATCCACCACCACCGGGAAGATCTGTTTCACCGGGTCGTAATCCAGTTTGATCGAAGTGACCCGGCCAAACTCCACGCCCTTGAACTCTACCGGAGCGCCCACCGACAGCCCGCGCATGGACTGGTCGAAGCGCAGCTGCAGGTACTGCCCCTTGCCGTGTGGCGGTGCCAGTGCCGCTTCACGATCGGCAAACAGCTGGAAGTGCGTCTGGTCCGCTGCCGGCTGAACATCCGCGGTAAAGTCGGGCGAACCAAAGGCCAGCCCGCCGATCAGTATCGACGACAACGACTCGGTATCGACCTTCAGGCCATTGGCGCCAATCTGCATGTCGACGCCGCTGGCATTCCAGAATCGAGTGTCGCCTGTGACGAAGTTGTCGTAGGGCGACTGCACGAAGATGCCGATCTCGACGCCCTTGCCATCGTCCTGCAAGGCATAGGACACCACTTCACCCACCGGGATCTTGCGGTAATAGATGGCCGCGCCGATATCCAGCGATCCAAGGTCTTCGGCGCTGAGCAGGAAACGCTTGCCCTTCTCGCCATAGGTGATCGCTGGCGGCAGTTCCAGGCCAGTGAAGTTCTTTTCCGTCGCTTTCGACTCACCGGCATCGGCACCAATGAAGCTGCCGGACAGCAAGGTATCGACGCCGGACACCCCGCCTGCACCAATCCGTGGGCGTACCACCCAGAAGCGCGCCCCCTCGGTGGCGAACGAGCGCGCATCATTGGCCAGTTGCACCTTGACGATGACGCTGTTGTGGTCCTCGGCCAGGTCCACGGTGGTCACTTCGCCAATCACCACGCTGCGGTACTTGACCTGCGTCTTGTGCGCCACCAGCCCTTCACCGGAGCGAAAGGAAATCGAAATCACCGGCCCTTCCTGCAGCCAGTTGCGCACCACCAGCGAGGCCCCGACCAGGATCGCCAGGATAGGCACGATCCACACCAGTGAAATATTCCAGCGCCGGGTGCGTACCTCTGCCTGCCCTGCCCCATTTCGCGCATCACTCGCTTGCGCCATCAGTGCGGCCTCCATCATTGCCAGGGTGATCCCAGATCAAGCGTGGGTCGAAGCTCATTGCCGAAAACATGGTCAGCACCACGACCATGCCGAAAAACAGGATGCCCGGGCGCGGTTCGATGGTGCCCAGGCCGCGCAACTGCACGAGCGCAGCCACCAGTGCGACGACGATGACATCGAGCATTGACCAGTAACCGATCAGTTCAACGCCACGGTACAGCTGCGAGCGCTGCCGTTGTGCCCAGCTGGAGCGACGCTGGGCGGTGAACAGCAGCAGGCCAAGGGAAAAGAACTTGATCGCCGGCACGCCGACGCTGGCAATGAAGATGATCAGGGCGATGTCCCAGGCACCTGCCTCCCAGAATTCCAACACGCCGCCACCGATGGTGCTGTCGCTGCCACTGCCGAGCATTTCGGTGTGCATCACCGGCAACAGATTGGCGGGTACGTAGAACACCAGCGCGGCCAGCAAGAAGGCCCAGCCACGGTTGATGGCGTTGGCCTTGCGCCGGTGCAAGGGCGCACCGCAGCGCGGGCAGGTGTGGTCCTTGCCCAGTTCGCACGCCAGCCCGCAGCCGTGGCACAGGCACAGGCCGAGGTCATCGGCCAATACCGGCGTGCTCATACCTGCTCCCACAGGTCGCGAATATCGCGGCCGGCAATGTAGATGATCAGCATGCTCAGGGCGGCCAGCGCGATCAAGCCGATACCTGGAATGACATCGAGCAGGCCGGCCAGCTTGATGACCGCCACCAACGCGCCGAGCAGGCAGACTTCCAGCATGCTCCAGGGGCGCAGGCCTTCAAGGCAGCGCATGCTCACGGCAAACCCTGGCGCCCTGCGCCCGGCCAGGGCAAAGCTCAGCAACCAGCACAGCAAGGTGATTTGCAGCACCGGCGCAAATATGATCGCCAGCGCCATGACCAGGGCGATGAAGGTGATGCTGCCACTGCTGAGGATCAGCACCGAATCCCACAGGGTGGCGGAATTGCTCAACCCTTGCATGCCGATGGTCATGACCGGATAAAGGTTGGCGAACAGCAGCAAGACAGCACCCGTGATGCTCAGGGCCAGGCGTTGCTGGATGCTCAGGCTGCCATGCCGGTACAGGACTCCGGCACAGCGCGGGCAGAGGGCACGCTGGTGACGCTGCAATGGCGTGCGCCGATATACGGCATCGCAATATTCGCAGATGATCAGGGGCTCGGTCTGGCTCATGCGGTATTCCCGGATGCAGGTCTCTATGCGTGCAGTCAGCCATTGATTGACGCAGGGCCGAGCGTCGACATGAGCAAGCGTAGACGGGAAAGTTGCGTTACGGAGCCAGAGAAAGCACCGCGGATCCAATGGCGATAATAGAAGAAAGGCCGGGGACCGATGCTTTACATCGGTCCCCGGCCTTCTGGATCAGGCGAACCTGCTGATCGAATAACCCTGGATCACCTGCACATGCGCTTCACGGCGCGCTCTGCGGCCGCCTGGAACACCTTGCGCATGGCCTCCAGCTGTTCGGGCGGAAAAGCCTTGGCACAGGTCAGGCCTTGCAGGAAGCCGATACCCCAGCCTTTGGTTTCAGCCAGCTCCTGACGGTTCTCGGCGTCGGCGATATCCCCCAGGTGCAGGGCTGCTGGATGCTCGTAGCGGTCTTCCAGCGCCAGTTTGCGCAGTTCCTCCAGCGCCACCTTGAACTCGGCAGCGGCAGCATCGTCCAGGCCCAAGTGCTCGTACTGCAGCAGGCTCAGACGGTCGGTGGCGGTCATCTTCGAATCTCCGTTTCACAGTAAAAGGAGCAGGTGCAAGGAAATCACCAACCCGCCGCGACGCATCCGGGTGCCAGCGAAGGTGGTGTCAGTTCCCGAGTTGTATACCACAACTCGGGCCTCTCCCCCTAGCGGCGTGCGCCATCCGGGAGCAACGCAGCGACACCGTCTGTCGCTGGCCAGGCGCGATAATTAAATTTAAATTGAATTTAACTTATAACAGGATCACGCTCTGTGTCATTGCACTGAATCGAGAGCATCGCACCATGGCCACCACACCGCGCGAACCGCGCAAGGACGGCGAAGCCACCCGCACACGCATCCTCCAGGCCGCAGGCGAATTGTTCGCCGCCGTGGGTTATGCCGAAGCCAGCAACAAGGCCGTCGCCGCCAAGGCCGAGGTCGACCTGGCCTCGATCAACTACCACTTCGGCAGCCGCAATGGCCTGTACCTGGCCGTGCTCGACGAAGCACGGCGGCGCTTCCTCGACATCAGCGACCTGCAGCGGATCACCCTCGCCGAGCAACCGGCGGCGGAAAAGTTGCGGGCACTGGTCGAACTGGTCGTGCGCAAGGCCACGCAGCGTCGCGACAACTGGCACCTGCGCGTGCTGGCCGCGGAAATCCTCGCGCCCAGCCCGCACGGCCAGGCCCACCTGCAAGCCGAGGCACCGCTGAAGCTGTCGCTGCTCAAGGGCCTGTTCAGCGAGATCACCGCCATTCCCCAGAGCGACCCGGCACTGACCCGCTGCATCCTCTGCGTCACCGCACCTTGGGCGATGCTGTTGATCGGCCCCCGCGGGTCCACCGGGACCCTCCACGAAATCCTCGGCATGCCGGCCGAAGACGTGTCTGCCCAGCTATTCAGCTTCGCCCTGGCCGGCCTGCAGGAAGCCGGCCGCCAGCACGCCAACGGCAAAGGCTGCTGACCGCACATGGACGCTCGATCGCACCCACAGGCTCAAGGCAACTGCATGCAACCGACATCCGCTGACGCGCCCTCCTCCGTACAGGCCGAACCGGGCACCCAGGCCTCCATTGCGCTGCTGCTCGGCGCCCTGATGCTGGTGATGTTCCTCGCCGCACTGGACCAGACCATCGTGTCCACCGCGCTGCCGACCATCGTCAGCGACCTCGGCGGGTTGCGCTGGCTGTCCTGGGTGGTCACGGCTTATTTACTGGCTTCCACCGTGGTCGTGCCGCTGTATGGCAAGTTCGGCGACCTCTACGGGCGCAAGCGCGTCCTGCAGATCGCCATTGCCTTGTTCCTGCTCGGCTCGGTGCTGTGCGGGCTGGCCCAGGACATGACTCAGCTGATCCTGTTCCGCACCCTGCAAGGCCTGGGCGGCGGCGGCCTGATGGTGGTGGCCATGGCGGCCATCGGCGACGTCATTCCACCCGCCGAGCGGGGCCGCTACCAAGGCCTGTTCGGTGGCGTGTTCGGCCTGGCCACCGTGGTTGGCCCGTTGATCGGCGGGTTTCTGGTCGAACACCTGTCATGGCACTGGATCTTCTTCATCAACCTGCCGCTGGGCCTGCTGGCCGTCGTGGTGATCGGCGGCGTGTTCCGCCCGCACGTGGCCCCGGTCAAGCATGTGGTCGACTACATCGGTGCGTTCTTCCTCACCATCACCCTGGGCGCGCTGGTGCTTATCACCAGCCTGGGTGGCGGCTTGCTGCCCTGGGCTTCGCTGGATGTCCTGTGCCTGGCGCTGTTCGCCATCATCGGCCTGGTCGGTTTCGTATTCGAGCAACGCCGTGCGGCCGAGCCGATCATGCCGCTGCACCTGTTCCGCCACCGGACTTTCGTGCTGGCCGGGTTGATCGGCTTGATTGTCGGCGTGTCGCTGTTCGGCTCGGTGACCTTCCTGCCGCTGTACATGCAGGTGGTCAAGGACGCCTCGCCCACCAGCGCCGGCCTGCAGATGCTGCCGTTGATGGGTGGCTTGCTGGTGGTGTCGGCGATTACCGGGCGATTGATCAGTCGCTGGGGGCGCTACCGGGTGTTCCCGATCGTGGGCACGCTGCTGCAGGTGGTCGCCCTGGGGCTGCTCAGCAGCCTGGAACTGGGCACGCCGATGTGGCGGATGAACCTGTACATGGGGCTGCTTGGCGCAGGCCTGGGCATGGTGATGCAGGTGCTGATCCTGGCAGTGCAGAACAGCGTTGAACGGCGCCACATGGGCGTGGCGACTTCCGGGGCCACGCTGTTCCGATCAATTGGCGGTTCGGTGGGGGTTTCGGTGTTCGGCGCATTGTTTTCCCATGCCCTGCTCGATGGCCTGCCGAGCGATTTCGCGGCCAGCAGTGGCGGTGCCGCGAGCCTCTCGCCGACGGCGGTGCATGCCTTGGCGGCGCCGCTGCAGCAGGCGTATCTGGATGCATTCTCCGGGGCCATGCATGGGGTTTTCCTGGTGGCGGCGGTGATTACCTGTGTGGCCTTTGCCTTGTCTTGGCTGCTGCGCGAGGTGCCGCTGCGTACCGCTCACTGAGCGCAGCACCCAGCTATGCTGTGAGGTGCGAATCCTATCCTGTGGAGGTGTGCAATGCGTGCGTTCACGTGGAGCTACGTACTGATAATGCTGTGTGCTGCTTCAGCAGCCCAGGCCCAGTCGGTGGTGCCGCTCAAGGGCCAGAGCAGCCAGCAGATGCAGCTGGACATCAACGACTGCAACACCGTGGCGACCAATGCCGCTAACAGCGCCAGCAGCAGTACTTCTGGCAGCCATGTCGGCGGCAGGGTCAAGGGCGCGGCGGCCGGTGCCGCAGCGGGTGCGGTAGGTGCCCAGGTGCGTGGCAATCAGCATGACGAGGTGTATGACCGGGCCAGCGACGATGCCAAGCAGGAATATCGGCAGAACCGTGCAGGCCAAGGGGCAGCCGCCGGTGCTGCGGTAGGCGCCTCGCGGCAACGCCAGGAGCGCCGCCAGGACCGGCGCAACCAGGGCGAGGCACAAAGCTCGGCGCATGCCAGCGCCTACAGCGGATGCCTGCAGGGGCGTGGCTACCAGGTCAACCCTTGAAATCGGGGCCGCTCTGCGGCCCCAGGTTTCAAACTCGGCTTAGCCATGACCGGGTTGTTTCATAGGCAGTTTTCAAGCGCATTTCAGGCGCAAACAACGCCGAAGGTGTTTCCACGCTGACTTGCACATCAGCTGGCAGAGCGTTAATCAGCGCTGCCAACGGCAATTGCCCGTCCCCCGGCAACAACCGCCCTTCCCGTGCCTCCTGAATGATCAACGTCTCGACCGGCGCTTGCAGCGGCGCATCGCACAACTGCAAAGCCCGCAGGTAACGCGGGTCAACCTGGGCAAGCGCTTGCTCATCCCCACCCGAGCGATAAAGGTGCAGCGCATCCACCAGCACTCCGGCATTCCCTTGCCCGGCCCCGGCGACCACGGCCACCGCTTGCTGCACGTTCGCCACCGCCCGCCAGCGCATGAACTCAAGGTCCACGCGCAGGCCGTAGCCCCTGGACAACTCACAGAGCGCCGCAAAGGTGTGGGAGAGCCGCACCGGGTCGTCGTCATCACCCGAGACGGTAAGGCTGACGGCCCCTAGCTCAGCCCCCGCAGCCAGCAATGCCTCGCATTCGGCGATCTGCAAATGCGCAGTGAGCGACACGAACTCGATATCACTCACCCGCATGCCCTCGCCCGCCAGCACCCGCTGCAGTTCGCGGGCCGCGGGGCTGCCGACCGGTTGCGGGTAGGCCTGCGCGCCCGGCATTACCGGATGCAACCGCAGCCCCACGGCACTGAAGCCGGCCCGCGCCGCCTCACGCACCAACGCCACCGGCGCCAGGTCCAGCGCCGTCAGGTGGGCAACCCCCAGCGGCCTCAATAGGTCGCCCTTCCACCACTGAGGTCGAACACGAACCCGGTGGTAAAGCTGCATTCCGGCCCAGCGATCCAACTAACCATGTTGGCGATCTCCTCGACCTTGAGGAACCGACCCATGGGGATCTTGGCCTTGCTGGCGGCGACGTGTTCCGAAGTCATTTCCGCCATCAGCGGGGTCTCGACCATGGCCGGCGCAATACAGTTGAGCAGTACGCCGTCCTGGGCCAACTCCTTCGCCGCCGCCTTGGTGAAGGCGATGACCCCGGCCTTGGCCGCAGAATACGCCGAGATGTACTGCACGCCGTCCTTGCCGGCCATCGAGGCAACGTTGACGATGCGCCCGTAACCGCGCTCACGCATGTGCGGGATGGCGGTGCGGCAGCAGTAGAAGACACCGTTGAGGTCAATGGCGATGACCTTGTCCCAGGCTTCTGGCGGGTACTCCCACGAGGCGACCACCGGGCCGTTGATTCCGGCGTTGTTGACCAGGATCTCGACCTGGCCGACGTGGGCCAGCGCTTGGCCGAACGCCGCCTCCACCGACTCCAGCGAGGACACATCCACGGCCTGGCGCAGCACCGGTTCGAAACCGTTTTCAGCCGTGTTCCAGCCATCGACCGCGAGGTCCCAGATCACCACCTGGGCGCCGGCCTGGTGCAGGCGCTGGGCGATGGCCAGGCCGATGCCGCGCATGCCGCCGGTGACGATTGCAGTTTGCCCGTGCAGGGGTTGGCTCATTGTCTTGCTCCATTTTCAACAGAAGGGACATCCGGCAGGCGACGCAGGTCGCGCACCATGAACAGGTAACACAGCGCGCCCAGCGCGGTGATCATCGAGACGAAGGCCAGCGCCCAGACGAACGAGCCGGTGGCAGTGACAATCAGGCCGATGGTCAGCGGGGTGACGATGCCGGCGGCATTGGCGAACAGGTTGAACAAGCCGCCGCTCAGGCCCAGCAGCCCTTTCGGCGCAATGTCGGACACGATCATCCAGGCCAGGGCCGACATGCCTTGGGCGAAGTAAGCGACGCAGAGAATGCTGATCACCAGCGCGTCCGACTCGACATAGTTGGCCAGCACGATGATCGACGCGGTCAGCAACCCGGCGATCACCGGCAGCTTGCGCGCCAGGTTCAGCGAATGGCCCCGGCGCAGCAGTGCATCGGAAATCCAGCCGCCGACCAGCGTGCCCAGCGAGGCGGCAATGAACGGCAGTACCGCTACCCAACCCACCTTGAGCCAGGGCATGTGCCGCTCGGTAACCAGGTATGTGGGGAACCAGGTCAGAAAGAACACGTTGGTCGAGTTGCAGGCGAACTGCCCCAGGCAGATGCCGAGCATGTTGCGGTGCTTGAGCAGCGCCGGGATCTGCGACCAGTGGAACTGCGCGGCCTTCTGCCCGCCATCGACCACCCCACCGCCGGCGGCAATGTAGTCGAGCTCTGCCTGGTTGGCCGACGTCGACTGGTGTGGCTCGTGGTACTTGCGCCACCACACCAGGCCATAGAGTATGCCCAGCAGCCCCACTGCCATCAGCAAGAAGCGCCAGCCATAGGCATGCAGCACCAAGAACAGCAATGGCGTGAGGAACGCCAGCCCGGTGTACTCGGCAAAGGTGTAGATGCCAGTTGCCCGAGCCCTTTCGCGCTGCGGAAACCAGGTCGCCACCACGCGGCTGTTGGTGGGGAAGCACGGCGCCTCGGTCACGCCGACCAGAAAGCGCATGCCCAGCAACGACAGAAAGCCTTGAGCCAGGCCCTGCAGGCCAGTGAACAGCGACCACAGGGTCAACGCCAGCCAGTAGGTGAACTTGGTGCCCAGGCGGTCGATGAGGATGCCGCCGGGGATCTGCGCTGCGGCGTAGGTCCAGGAAAACGCCGAGAAGATCACCCCCATCATCGCTGCATTCAGGCCCAGGTCGGCGCTGATGCTCGGGGCGGCGATACCCATCACGCTGCGGTCCAGGTAGTTGATCATGGTGCCACCGGAAATCAGCGCAAGGATCATGAACCGGGTGCGGGTCCGTTGTTGCGCGCGCGCGGGGGTGTCGAACACCCCGACGCCGATTGGCTGCTCAGTGCTCATGGCGATTGCTCTCTTGTTATTGGATTGGCAAGTGCAGGAATTCAGGCAAAACCGAACAGGCGCCGCGGGGTGTCCCACATGACCTTGCGCCGCAGACGGGCTTCCGGCATCAACCGCTCGGCCAGCTTCAGCAGCGGGCCATAGTCGACCCGCGCCTGCTGGCGGATGAACGGCCAGTCCGAGCCCCACACGCAGGCATCCGGGCCGAACGCATCGAGCAATACCTGCACGTAGGCGTGGCTTTGCTTATACAGGCCATCGGCATCGGCGAACTTCTGCATGCCTGACAGCTTCACGCAGGCCCGCCCGCTGCGGGCCAGCCGCAGCAGGGCCTGGAAGCCGGCCTGCTGCAGGCCGGCGGCGGCATCCGGGCGGCCACAGTGGTCAATCAGCAGGGGCGCCGAAGTAGCCTCGACCAGCCATTGCAGGTCCAGCAGCTGGTCTTCGCAGACCTGCACCTGGGCGAACATGCCAAGCTCAGCCAGCTTGCCGAACAGCGGCTCGGCATCACGCATGCTCGCCACGCCGTACAGCGCCGGGTTGAAAGCCACACCGACCACGCCCTGCTCGTGCAGAGCGGCCAATGCGTCCAGGCCGATCTGCCGCTCGACCACCGCAATTCCCTTGAAGCGCCCCTGGCCAGCCGCCAGTGCGTGCAGCAGCAGGCCATTGTCGGTGTGGTAGCCACTGTTCGGCCCCACCAGCAACGCATGGCGCACGCCATAGGCGTCCATCACCTGGTTGAACTGGGCCAGGGTGGCGACCTCCTGGCCCGACGGCGCGTAAGGGGCGCTTGGGTGGTAGGCGAAGCGTGCGGGGTCAAACAAATGGTTATGGCAGTCGATCTTGGGTTCGTCGTAGATGTTCAAGCGCGGTTCCTTCAAGCGCCACTGCGCTTGCCTGCAGATCTTGTTATTGTTCGCCGCCAGGGCGATTTGCCTGGGTTCACGATACTGCGGGCGATTGCCCAGCGCTCATACACAGATGGCGAAGACCATAACCGAAGGTAATAGGCATGATCCCCGCTCAGGAAAACCCGGACGGCACGACGATGGTGTTCAAACTGCGGCACATGGAAGTGTTCCGCGCGGTGATGCTGACCGGCTCGATCAGCGCGGCAGCGAAGCTGCTCTACGTGTCCCAGCCGGCTGTGAGCAAGCTGATCGGCTACATCGAGGGGCGCCTGAGCTATCGATTGTTCGAGCGCATCAACAACCGCCTGGTACCCACGGCCGAGGCGCAGGTGCTGTACCGCGAGGTCGAGCGGGTGTACCAGGCGGCCTTGCAGGTGAACGCCTGCGCCCACTCCCTGGCCGCCGGCACCCACCGCACGCTGCGCATTTCCTGCAGTGCCTCGCTGTCAACTGTCGTCATCCCCGCCGCGCTGGCTCAGCTCAAACGCGAAGCGCCGTCATTGCAGATCGAATGGCAGACTTCGCTGATGCACGCCATGCCCAACCAGATCCTGTCGAAGACCGTCGACCTGTCGATCGCCGCATTGCCGGTGATCCACGACCACCTGCACTCCCAGGCCTTCATGCGCGGGCGCATGGTGGTGGTGATGCCAGCCGACCATGCACTGGCGCAAGCGTCGTCATTGACGCTGGAACAGCTGCAGGGCCATGCGCTGCTGCTGTTTCGCCCGGACATGCCCTTCGGCCAGCTGTTGGCCGGCCACATCGAGCGACGCGGCCTGCAGCTGGATTCCCTGCTGTCGTTCACCAATGCCAACGAAGCCGTGGCACTGGTCAAGCAGGGCATGGGCATCAGTGTGATCGACGAGTTCGTCGCGCAGGACAGCGGCCTGCACGTGGTGCCCTTGGTCGACGAGATCCATTTCGACATCAGCTTCGTCTACTCGCGCTTCGAGCCGCCGACGCAGTCGGCGCTGCACCTGATGCGGGTGTTGCATGATCAGGCCGTTGGGCTCGGCCGGGGGATTGACGGGTTCATGCTGCCACCGGGTTGAAGTGATTGAGGGCTTCCGGGTGTTCGCCGCAGCACTTTCAGCGCCTGACCTACGGCCTGCCCCTGCAGCACGACGACATCAACCCGGGCTACGGCAACGGCTACGGTTCCACCGACGGCCTGCCCTTCTACGAAAGCTACACCGCTGGCGGCCAGGGTTGGTTACGCGGTTTCAAGGACGGCACCCTCGGCCCACGCAGCACTCCGGCCACCGGCACCTATTCAAGCGCTGGCCAGGCCTATTACTCCGACCGCAACACCGACGTGCTTGGCGGCAATATCCTGATCACCGGCGGCGCCGAGTACATCTTCCCGCTGCCGTTCATCAAGAACCAGAGCCAATTAGCAGCTCGGTGTTCGTCGTCGCCGGCAACGTCTATGCCGACACCTGCTACCTGTCCACCACCCAGGGCTGCGGCAACGTCGACCTAAACCAGCTGGCGGTGTCGGTGGGTGTGGGCGTGATCTGGTACAGCCCGATGGAGCCGCTGAGCTTCAGCCTGGCGGCACCGCTGAAAAAGCCGGACAACACCGAGACGCAGATCATCCAGTTCTCCCTGGGGCAGACCTTCTGACTCAGGGCGCACAAATTACTGCTTTTTACCCTCGCTTAACCCAAGTTGACAGTCACCTTGCCTAAGCTGAGAGACATATGAACATGCCTTGCAGGTAACCACATGCCACCCTTCGCCCCCACCGCCCTGGCCTCGGCATTGCACGAAGACAGCCCCGCCTCGCTGCTCGACCTGCTGCAGCAGCGCCTTAGCACCGTGTTGGGCCCACGTTTCACGGTGATCCTTGCGGCCAGTGGCGACGACGCCAGCCACTACTACCTGGCAATCCAGTACAGCCAGAGCGGCCTGTCGCTGGAGGACAATGGCAGCATCGGCCCGGGTTTCGCCGAGCGGCTGCTGGCCCTCGGCAGGCAGGTCAAGGCCATGCTCGAGTCGCAAACCTTCGCACGCATGGGCAGCGACGACCCGGGCCGGCCACTGGTATGGCTCAGCGATCGGGCTGATTCAGATGGCGCCTGATGGCGCCACTGGTGTGGCATTGGACCCTTGGCGTTTCCACCTTGACGCGCAAGCGCCTTGTTGAAACTGCAATCTTCACATTGACGTCAAGCTGAATATTCAACATCAGCGCAACAACTTCCCGCCCCTCAGGCCAATACTTTCCAGTCATTCTTAAAACTTTCAGAAAACCCGCACAACCTCTCGCACATCAAACTTTCTGTAACTATTTAAACCTGTTCAGCGAAATATGTATTTTCATATATTTCCCTGCCTCGACTGCGACGACGCGCTTCAACGATGCGCCTGAACAGTTACCGCTATCGAAGCAGCTGGGTGAATATGAAAAAGAAAACACTGATTGCCGCCGCGTTACTCAGCAACATCGCTCTATCAGGTTGTACGGTGACATTGGCTCAACCCGACGATGCCGAACTCTATAAAACCACAGAAGCCTTCTACAAAAACGCAGCAACGCTACTGTTCAAGGGCGAACGTGCAAGCCCTGTCAGCAAGCAACAACTTTCAACCTTGAGGGCAAAGGAGGCACGTCAGCATCCTGGGCATTTCAATCGATACCAGGCTGAATACGACGAGCTTCTGGTCGAAAGCAACACCCTCATCCTGCGGGCGCTGGCCAATTCAGCAGCGCTCAGCGAGCCCGGCAAGCAGGTGCACGTCCGTGTCGAGCGGTCGCTGGAGGAGCAGCTCGGCAACGAATGCGATTCGCTGCAGCGCGACTTTCCCGACGCCGACCTGACCACACGCAACTATGTAGATCTCAAGTGCCTGGTCAATAGGTGGCAGCGCGAACACCAACAAGCCAGTTATCAGGTGTTGAACAAGGCCATTTGGCAAAATCGCAACAACACGCTCTTCGACAGCATACTGGCCATCCAGGCCGCGACAGCCAACACACCGTCTTCGAGGATAACCCCATGAGCACCCTCATCAATGGCGTGGACCTCGACGCGGTCCTGCTCGAGGCGATCAACGCCGCAAAAATCATCATTCAGTCGGATTGGCCAGTCATTCGGGCCGAAGTGGAAAGCCTTGGTCGCGGCATGGCCAGAGATATGATGTTCCTTCATCAACAGCACCAAGACGGCTCATTGAGTGACCACGATATCGGACTATTCCTCGATGACCAGAAGATAGTGGCACGCCTGCGCCTTCGCTCTATTGCCATTGTCACACTGCAACTTGCAGAGGCCATTCTCAACGCCATGACTGCCGTGTTCAGGTCGGCCATCTACCGGGCACTGGGCTGTGCCGTGCAATAATTGGTCTGCAAAGGAAAATACATGATGGACAATCAAATCCGCTCTGCCGAGCTGCTGGTAAAGAATGCACTGTCAGACCCTGAAGTCCTGCAGAGAATCCAGGAGGATCCGCATAGCGCGCTCACTGCACTCAAAGATCAAACTGTACAACAGCTCCCGCACCTGGCACGTCCGAACGATGCCACCACCAATCGAATATGGATCGTCATTGTCGGTTCTTTCACGCTGGTCATGCTGTATACCGTCTGGATACTGGGGAGTGGTGTCAGCGAAAGCAGTATCGAAACCCCAGTGACGAAATCCGACACGATCCTGACCGTACTCATGACGGTGATCAGCTTCCTCACTGGCTTGCTGTCGCCCAGCCCGGTGACCTACAAATAGCCCTGAAGGTACTAAAGCACTGAGGAGGCTGAACTTTTGCGCAATTACTGGTCTATCTGAGCAGGCTCACGCGAGCGGACGCGCAGCCTCGAGAGGCAACGCATCCGTATGTTCAATGATAACCAGGGGATTGCCTGTATTCATGAAACTCCACTTTTCGAAGCTCCTGTTCGCCAGCCTGTTCGCGTTCGCGGCCGCAGGCTCGGCGTCGGCGATGCAAATGCACACTCCGAACCCGGTCCAGGCCACTGACAGTGCGCTCCACACGCCAGCCAAGCCAGCCCAGAGCCCCTGGTCAAATCTGGCCAGCATCGCCGATGGCCAGCAAGGGCCGCTGCTCGCCCATGACGACCGCTACTGGCGCGACGGCCGCTGGCATTACCACAGCGAAGACCGCCGCCGCGAAGAATGGCGTCGCGCGCAATGGCGCCGGGAACAGGCTCGTCGTGAAGCCGAACGCCGCCACGAATGGGAGCGCCGCAACGAGCGCGCCCACCACTACGATGACGACCACCGCTACTATCGCCGCTAGGCCCCGGCAGCCATTTGTGCCCGACGGCCTGGCCGGTGCAGCACTGCTGGCATCGTCGGCGGGTGACGGCCTGGGCTGTCGCCAACCTAGTCGCAGCGCGTGCCGAGCACCACGCCCTGGGCCTTGAGGCTGAGTAACAACGCAAGCCCCTGGGCCTCGACGGCGGCGGGTTCGACACCGGCAGCCGCGGCCAGCGCCGCCAGGTGTTCACGCCCGCTCAGTGGCTGGTCTTGCAACGACTCCAACAGTGCATGGGCCAGCGGTGCCAGACGTAAGAAGCTCACCTTGTGGCCTGCACCTCGGTGGGCCACCAGCAATGTCGGCTCGGCGGGAGCCTCAACCGGCAGATGCTCCGGCCCAATATGGCTGACCGGCCAGGCATAGGCCAGTGGCACGGCGAGGCTGGACAGCACAGGCACGCCTTCGAGCAGATCGCCTTCAGGGTCATGCTCAGCTTCGGCGGCATCGCTCAGCAGCAAGGCCGTTTCGATCCATTCGTAATGGGCCAGTTCGGCGATCCAGTCGGCCTGGTCGGTACGCCCTTGCAGGTACTCGACCCACTCAGCGCCCACTTCGGTGAACAGCGGCGTATGGCAGCGATGGTGGGCATAGAACTCCTCACATAACCCCTGCCAGTGTTCGGTGGCGAGGCTGGCATGCAGCACCGGAAAGCTGCCGGCCAGCAGTGATTGCAGGTTGCCGAAGAACAGTTGCCGGTACACCGCCAGGTGTCGCGCGTCGATACCGGGCGGCGGCGGATTGGCCTGGGGATCGCGGATATGCCTTGCCATGCGCAGTTGCTGTTCGCGCAGCGAGTCAGCCATGGCGCACCGCCAGGGCCTGCGCCACGGGTTGCAGGCTGCGAATGTGTTGCACCTCGGCCAGCAGTTCGGCCAGCGGTGGCAGGTTGAAGTCGCGCTCGAGCAAGGTCGGCACCGGCCCCAGGTGCTGGTAGGCACTGACCAGCAGGCCCCAGACATCTGGCTTGACGCTGGCGCCATGGGTATCGATCTTCAGATCCGGCGCTTCGTCGTAGTGCCCGGCCACATGCAGGCAGACCACTCGCTCGGCCGGCACCTGGGCGAGAAACTCGGCAGCGTCGTAGCGATGGTTGCAGGCATTGACCACGATGTTGTTGATGTCCAGCAGCAGGTCGCAGTCCGCCTCGCTCAACACCGCCTGAAGAAACGCGATCTCGCTCATCGCCTGATACGGCGCGGCATAGTACGAAATGTTCTCCACGGCGATACGCCGGCCGAGGGCATCCTGGACTTCAGCGATACGCCGGGCAGTATGGCGCACGGCTTCGTCGGTGAACGGCATCGGAATGAGGTCGTAAAGATGGCCGTCATCGGCGCAGTAGCTCAGGTGCTCACTGAACAGCGGTACCTGATGACGGTCGAGAAAGGCGCGGATCTGGCGCAGAAAGCCATGGTCCAGCGGTGCCGGGCCGCCCAGCGACAATGACAGGCCGTGGCAGGACAGCGGATAGCGCTCGGCCAGTTGCGCCAGGCCTTCGCCGAAGGCACCACCAACACCGATCCAGTTGTCCGGGGCGCATTCGAGAAAGTCCACGGCGCCGGCGTCCATGTTCAGCAGTTCGGGCAACAGCCCACGGCGCAAGCCCAGGCCTGCGCCCTGCAGGGTTGAAGAAGTGCTCATTGGCTTGTTCCTTGTGGTGCAGCGCCCTCCCCGGCCCACGGCCCGGGGAGGATGCCGCCGAGGGTCAGTTCTTCGCCTGGCTCAGTTTGCTGTACAGGTCGGTCGGGAATGGATTGCCATTGGCGTCGAACTGGTGCTTGCGGAACTGGTAGACCTCGGCCTCGGAAAGGTAGCCGTCGTGGTTGGCATCGATCGCATCGAACTCGGCACCGGCCTTTGGCGCCACGGCCAGCAGTTCGGCGCGGGACACGCGGCCGTCATGGTCGGCGTCAGTGCGGGCGAACGAAGCGTCGCCACATTTGCCTTCACCGCATTTGCCTTCAGCCTGGGTAACCTTGGCCTTGGCGCCGCTGGCGCCACACTTGCCCTCGCCGCACTTGCCTTCGGCCTGGGTGGCTTTGGCCTTGGCGCCGCTGGCACCACACTTGCCTTCGCCACACTTGCCCTCGCCGGCCTTTTCTGCAGCTGCCAGTTGATAGCCTTGTGGCAGTGCCTCGACGGCAAACGCCGAGGAAGCCAGGTTGATACCGCCCACCAGGGCGATGCTCAGCAGGCCGAGACGGGTCTTGTTGGGGAACTGGATACGGGACATGGTGTTTCTCCTGATAGTCGTACGGTCATGCCTCAAGGGCGAAAGAGCCAGGGAACGCAGGCCGTAAGGCTTGTTCGTTCGGGCTGGCCCATTTGGCCCCAGGGATGTATCCCGGGCGTATCAGGAGAGCGAAGGTTTTGTATGCAAGTAGGCGCGGCAGGCGCCTTGATACAGAGTGATACAAGCGCCTGCCTGGGGTGCAGAAGTCAGCGGCGGTCCAGCAGCTTGGCCAGGGCGAAAGTGGCGACCACGGCCAGCACCACGGCGGCAGCAATGGCCGGCACGGTGCCCCACTGCTCGATGAAGCTGTTCACCGTCAGGTAGAAACCCAACACGCCGACGCCGCCGATGGCGTTGCCGCGCACGATCGCGCCCAGCTCATGGTGCCCGCCCTGAACATGGGCGAACACCGCCAGCGGCCAGGCAATCACCGGGATCGGCGCCAGCAGGCCACTGGCCACCGGGCCGAGCCATTCGGCACTGGCGGTGATCGCCACCAGCAGCGCGGTGGCCGTGAGCATGCGCATCGGGATCACCCAGCGCGGCAGTTGCACCACCTTGGCGTTGCCAGTGGGTGCTGGTTGCGAGGTGACGACGATGATCAGGCTGAGCAGTGCCAGGGTCACCACCACCGACAGCACCACCCAGCCGAGGTGGCTCATCAAGGCAGCCATGGCTGCGTAAACCGCCAACGCGGCGATGCAGCCGGGGAATGCGCCGATCCGCCGCGTCACCCGGTAGTAGAACAGGTAGGTCGCCTGCACCGCCGCCAGGCCGGCCAATGCCCCAGGTACGGCCTGCAAGGCAAAGCCTGGGCCCTGTTCGAGGCTCAGGAACAACACGACCAAGGCTGATGTAACCGGCAGACCGGAGAGCAGCCCGCCGATTTGCGTGCCCCAGCGCTTGGCTGCCAACGAGATGGCCAGCATGAGCGTGGGGGTGATGAGGAACTTGAGGTAAAAGGCAGTCATGGGGAGCTAGCGCGTTTCGATAAGGAAGGGGGCCAGGTGCATCAGCGTCCCCATGCTAAACGAAGCGCGCTGGCTTTTCGCGGTTTTCTCAGCCGCGCGACTGCGCGACCTCGGCCATCACCTCGGCACGGGTGGTCACGTTGCCAAAGTGATGCTTCCAGAGGTCGGTACCCAACTTGCCGGAGCGGTCCAGCGAAGAGCCGACGGTCAGGTCGGTCACCAGGGTCGGGCAAAGCCCGGCATCGAACAGCGCAAAGCCTGCCGCCAGCACGCAGGTTTCGGTCTGCATGCCGCACACCAGCACGCGCTCAACGCCGAGCTGCCGGATGTGGGCGATGGTCTCGGCGGTCTGGCCATAGCCATGCTTGATGAACACCTGGTCCACCTCGACCAGGCACTCGTCTTCGGCCGCCGGGTGCCAGCCGAGCTGGCGCTGGAACGGCGTCACCTGCTCATCGTGCAGTTCGATCGAGGCAATCGACGGAATGCTCGCCGACAACAGACGAATCCCGTCTACCAGCCATTCGGGTGGGCTGAAGGTGGACTGGACATCAACGATGAGCAGAACCTGCTGCATGAACGACTCCTGAATGCTCAAAACGGCCGCGGAGTATATCTGTTTGAATGGCCGCTGGTGGAACCAACCCTGCTCTGTGTATGCTGGCCACGCCCGAGCCCGATGCAGCGGACGACCCTATGCCTGTTGACCTGCAAGCACTTTACCCGAAGCTGATCCAGCTGATGCTCGACACCGTGTTCGTGGTCGACCGGGACAACACCATCGTGTTCGTCAGCAATGCCTGCGAGGCGTTGCTCGGTTACCGTGCCGACGAGCTGATCGGCACCCCGATCACCCGCTATATGCACCCCGAAGACCTGGACGCCACACGAGCGTCGATCATGCGGGTGATGAACGGCCAGTCGCATAGCGACTTCCGCAACCGCTACCTGCGCAAGGACGGTGGTGTGGTGCACATCCTCTGGTCGGCCTTCTGGTCCGAAGAGGTGGGTGCGCGCATCGGCGTGGCGCGCAACATCACAGCGCTGACCCAGGCCGAGCAGCAGTTGCGCTTTCTCGCCCACCATGACCCGCTGACCCGGCTGTGCAACCGCTCGCTGTTCAACGAGCGGCTGGCCAGCGCCCTGCGCCACGGGCGCCCGTTTGCCCTGCTGTTCCTGGACATCAATGACTTCAAGGGCATCAACGATGTACACGGGCATGCCATCGGTGACCAGGTGCTGTGCGAAGTCGCGCGGCGCCTGGAGGATTGTGTCGGCCAGCAGGACACCGTCGCGCGCATGGGCGGCGACGAATTCACCGTGCTGCTGACCGACTTGAGCTCGGCGGGCGCGGTAGCCGAAAAGATGGCCCAGATCCTCGCCGCCCTGGCAATGCCACTGGCCAGCGAGCAGCGTGCACTGCCCATGCCGTCCTGCAGCATCGGCGTGGCCTGTTACCCGGAGGACGGCGCAGACATCGACACCCTGCTCAACTGCGCCGATGACGACATGTACCGCAACAAGCGGCGCCGTTCCGTGGCGCGCTAGGCTGCTGCCGGAAATTGCTGCCGGCAGGTGCCCGCTGTGGCATGCTGCGCGCCCGCACGACAGGCCCACACAGGTATCCCGCCATGACCCAAGCCACTGACCAGGCATTCTACGACCGCGCCGATGCGCACATCGACCTGGCCAACCAGCAGCTCGACACCCTCGCCGACATCGGCAAGGTCAGCGCCTCGATGACCTTCGCCGCCAGCCGCTTCAGTGCCTGGCTCAGCGCCCGCAACTTCAAGTCCGGCGCCGAAATGGCCGCCGCGCGCGAGGAAATCCTCAAGTACTTCAGCGAGCAGTACCGGATGATGCTGGAAGACAACGTCGACGAGTACATCGAGCAGTTCGACCGTTACGTACTGGGCAAAGACAGCTGAGCTTCAGACCCTGAACCGCCCCACTAGCGCCGTCATCTCCCCGACCAGCCCTGACAACGCCTGACTGGCCTCGCTGGTCTGCTGTGCACCCGCCGCCGAGTGGCTCGACAGCTCGCGGATGTTCAGCAGGTTGCGATCCACCTCACGCGCCACCTGTGCCTGTTCTTCGGCCGCGCTGGCGATCACCAGGTTGCGCTCGTTGATCGCGCCGATGGCGCTGTAGATGCCTTCCAGCACCTGGCCCGATGCCAGGGTGATGTCGAGTGTCGACTGGGCCCGGCTGGTGCTGGCCTGCATCGACGCAACAGCCGCTTCGGTACCCTGCTGCACGCGGCCGATCATCTGCTCGATTTCCTGGGTCGACGCCTGGGTGCGGTAGGCAAGCGTGCGCACTTCATCGGCCACCACGGCAAAGCCGCGCCCGGCGTCCCCGGCGCGGGCCGCCTCGATGGCCGCGTTGAGCGCCAGCAGGTTGGTCTGCTCGGACACCGAACGGATCACTTCCAGCACCTTGCCGATATCTCGGACCTGCCCCACCAACTGCTCCAGATGGCCGCTGCTGGTCTGGATCTCGCGGGTCATGGCCTGGGTGCCGTCGATGTTTTCGCTGACTTGCTGACGGCTTTTCTCTGCCAGCTGATTGGACTCGTGGGTCGCCTGTGAGGTAGTGACCGCATTGCGTGCAACCTCCTCCACCGCCGTGGTCATTTCGGTGACGGCGGTGGCGGCCTGTTCCAGCTCTAGCCCTTGCTGGCGCAGGTTGTTGGCGCCTTCTTCGGTAATCGTGTTCAGTGCGCCCGCCGCGTCGGCCAGCTCCCGGGTGCAGCTGCTGATCTTGCCCAGGGTATCGCGCTGGCTTTGTTGCATGCGCTCCAGCTCATGGAACAGCTGGCCGATCTCGTTGCGCTGCTGAGCCTGCACCGGCACGCTCAGGTCGCCACCGGCAATGCGCTGGAAATGCCGACCCGCCTCGCGTAACGGGTGCAGTACGCGTTGGGCGATGAAGGCCCAGCACAGGCCGGCGAGCAACAGTGTCACCGCCAACAGCGCCAGGCTCAGCTGTTGCGCACGCTCCAGGCGACGGTCGGATGCCTGCATGATCTGCTGGCCGCGCTCACTCAAGGCGGCGACCAGTTGCTGGCGCAACGCCTGCAGCCGGCCCATGGCGTTGCCGGCGTCGGTGTTGACCTTGAAGTACTGCTCCAGCGAGCGTTGACGCGAGGCTTCGCGCTGCCCGGCGACCGCCCTGGCGTACTCGCCGAAAGTGGCTTGCAGCTCGCTGGCCACCGCGTGCAGCGCCGGTTCGCGAGCGTTGTCGACCAGCTCACCGATCAGCTTCTGGCTCTTGTCGTTCAGCTCGACCGACAGCGCCATGCGTTTGTTCGCGCTCTCGTCGTGGCCGCCCAGCTGCTCGATGAAGCCCGAAGACACGTTGGCACTGGCGCGGATCGCCATCAGCAGCGCGTTGTTCAGCCGGTCCGACTGGTGTGCGGTCTGGTCGAGTTCGGTGATCTGCTCGTCGCTGCCCAGCGCCGCTCGCCAGGCACTGACAGTGGAAAACAGCAGGGTCAGGCTGAACAACAACAGCACCCAGAACATTCCGGTACGGATCTTCAGGTCGGCAAACATGCGGGCAGTACTCCTTGTTGGCGCCACTTCTGGTCGAGGTTTCGACGGTGGGTGAGCAGCTATCGGAGTTGCCGTGGCAGGCTTGAGTGCGCAAATGCGGCTTGTGTTCGGTAACCGAACGGATGTTGCTGGTGCCTTGCATCTGCTTGCGCATACGTGCAAGGGTAAAAAAGGAACGACAGTCACCCGAATAAGGAAGATAAGCACCTCATGCTTGGAATCACACGTATCCATCGCTCTGTGCGCCCATTGTCTGCCAGCCAAGCTGCAGCCAGTGGGCGTGAATCCAAAGTCGCCCGCCTTGCCTCGAAGTTCCTCTCCCTCCTCTGCACGCCCCGCGCCGTACCACCCTACCTCTGGGTCAAACCCGAGCGCCCACCGGTAGATCGCATGCCCCCTACCTGACTGCCCATGCCGCAGTCGACACGCATTGACTCGCCATTCAGCCGCTGCAGGCGAAGTGTTACACGCCAAAAAAAGGGGCAATACCTACATGATCTTGTTTCAGGGCAACAAAATTCTCAGCGCCATTTTCGATATGGATGGCACGATGTTCGACACCGAGCGCCTGCGTTTCAGGACGTTGAAACAGGCATCGCTGGAAATCTTCGGCAAAGCCTTGAGCGAGCAGACGCTGATCGGCTCGCTGGGCCTGAGTGCGAAAAAGGCCGAAGCGCTGGCCAAGGCCCACAACGGCGAAGATTTCCCCTATGCGCAGATTCGTCAGCGCGCCGACGAGCTGGAGCTGGAGTACGTGCGCAATCACGGCGTGCCGATCAAGCCAGGCTTGCTGGAAGTACTGGAGCGCCTGCGCAAGTCGGGCCTGACCCTGGCGGTGGCTACCTCCAGCCGCCGTGCGATTGCCGAGGAATACCTGATCAATGCCAACGTGCTGAAGTACTTCGACATCACCGTTTGTGGCGATGAAGTCAGCCAGGGCAAGCCGCACCCGGAAATCTTCCTGCGCGCTGCCCGCGCACTCAATTGCGCGCCCGCTCAGTGCTTCATGCTCGAAGATTCGGAAAACGGCCTGCTTTCGGCCATGCGCGCCGAAGGCCAGGCCATCCTGATCGAAGACATCAAGCCGCCTGCGCCCGCAGTCAAGGCGGGTGCGCTCAAGGCCTACCGCAGCATGCACGGGTTCCTCGCCGACTTGAACGAGTGCGTGCCCGACCTGGGCATGCCGGAGCTCGCCGAACCCTTCCCGGCCTCGCTCAACCAGTTCCGTGTCGGCATCCATGGTTTCGGCGCCATCGGCGGTGGCTACCTGACCCAGGTGTTCGCCCACTGGGACGGCTACACCCGGCCGTGCGAAATCATCGCCGCCAGCCGCTCGCGCATGCTCAGGGAAACCGTCGCCGCGTTCGGCCGCTACAGCGTGCGCTACGGAGCCAGCGCGTTCGACCAGACCATCGAAAATGTGCGCATGATCGACATGGACGATGAGCAGGCGGTGATCGACATGTACAACGCCGCCGAAATCATCGGCCTGAGCCTGCCTGAACAGGCGATTCAGCAGCAGGCCAAGGTCATTGCCAAGGGCTTGCTGCAACGCTTCGAGTGCCGCGGTCGCGAGCTGACCCTGCTGATCGTGCTCAACAAGATCGGCGGCGGCGCGTTTGTCCGCCGGCAGGTACAGGCTCAGTTGGCGTTGCTGTGTGCACCCGAAATCTGCAAGCAGGTACTGGAAAAGACCCACTTCGCCGAAACCGTGGTTAGCCGCATCGTTTCCAAGATCAGCAACGATGCGCTGGTTCGGCAATTGCGCATCAAGTCGCAGATGTTCCAGAACAGCCTTGATAACGAACCGGCGCCAGCAAAACCGACAGCCGAGTACCAACGGCTGATCAGCCACTTCAGGCCTTTCGCCCAGTCCAGTAATGCCCTGAGCCAGTTGCATCTGGTGCTGTTCAACAGCGAGCCCGACATGCCGCTGTATGTCGAGCGCGGCGGCGACTTGCTGGAGCGGCTGCGCCAGGTGAAAACCGTCACCGACATTACCCAGATCCAGATCATCAAGAACCGCTTGTGGAATGGCCCGCACGCCATCATCGCCTGGTACGCCAGCCTGCTGGGCTACACCTGGGTCGGCCAGGGCATGGGCGACGCCCGCGTGAGCGCGCTGGCCGAGCGTTTGATTCACCAGGAAGTGGCGCCGGCGCTGGTGGCCGAGTATCCGCAAATGGCCGAGGTGGTCGAGCGGTTTGCCAATGCGTTTCTTGAACGCTGCAAGTCTTCGTTCAAGGACCCCTGCGCCCGTGTGGGCCGCGATCCGATGCGCAAGCTGCAGCGCAACGAGCGCATCCTCAGCAGCATCGACCTGGCCCGCAAGCACGGCATGGACACACCGGCCTTGGCGTTGGGGGCGGCACTGGCCATTCACTATGCATTGCGCTGCAACCCCCGCAAAGACCGCGAGGCGCAGCTGATGAAGCAGCTCTACAGTGCCAGCGGCGAACAGGTCGAGGCGGTACTGACCCATGACGGTGATTACCACGGCAAGCCCTATCCGGGGCTTGACCCGCTCGAGGATGCGCCGATTATCGACAGCATAGCCGCCCACTTCCGCCGCCTGCAGCAACGCGACAGCGCCGAGTGGAGCATCGCGCCTGCAGCCAACAGCGGCGCGGCCAGGCACGCGCCTGGCCCTGACGCTGTGCTCAGCTAGGGCTGCAGCGCCGGCACCGGATTGCCCTGCCCGAGCCGTTCGTCATAGCGCAACAGGCGCCCGGCGTTGGTCAGCACCAACAGCGTGCTGAGGTTGTGCAGCAGCGCGGCGATCATGGCCCCCGCCGCGCCCAGCAGGCCGAATGCGGCGGCAACCACAATCGCCAAGGTCCAACCGAGGCCGATCAACACATTCACCTGGAGCGTGCGTCGGCACTCGCGGCTGAGGCGGATGCAGGTGGCCAGGCGCCGCAGGTCGCCGTTGATCAGCACGATATCTGCTGCGGCCAGGGCAATGTCGGCACCGTTGGCGCCCATGGCCACCCCGACCACACCGGCCTTCAGCGCCAGCGAGTCATTGATGCCATCCCCCACCACCAGCGGGCGGAATCCCAACTGCAGTTCCTGGTTGACGTGGTGCATCTTGTCTTCCGGCAGCGCTTCAGCCACCACGCGCGTCATGCCGACCTGCTCGGCAATGGCTTCTGCGACACGGCTGCGGTCACCGGTCAGTAGCAACTGGCGCTGCAGGCCGAGTTCGCGCAGCTGCTGCATGGCCTCGGCAGACTCTGCCCGCACGTTGTCGGCCAGCAGCAGCCAGGCGAGGAACTGCCCGTTCAGCGCCAGGCCGGCAATCGGGCCGTCATGCTCGGGCACGGGCGGCACCTGCATGCCCAGTTGGCGGAACAGCTCCGGGCGCCCGAGGGCCGCTTCACCCTCGGCCGTGTGTGCCACCACGCCAAAGCCCTGGCGCTCGTGAATGTCCAGCAGGGGCAGATGCTGCTCATGGGGCACCAGCGTCGCCAGCGCCCGGCTGACCGGGTGGCTGCTGGCAGCGCCAAGGGTGGCCGCGAGGTTGACGATATCGGCCTGGGGCACTGCCGCGGCAGTGCCGACCACACTGCGCAGGCGCAGGTCACCGTAGGTCAGCGTGCCAGTCTTGTCGATCACCAGTGAAGACAGGTCGGCCAGTTCTTCAAGGAAGGCCGAACCGCGAATCAGGATGCCGTGCCGGGCAGCGACGGCAATGCCGGCCACTGCCGTGGCCGGCGCCGACAGCACCAGCGCGCACGGGCAGGCAGCCACCAGCACGGCAAGCATGGCCTGGGCATCGCGGGTGATGAACCAGGTCACCGCGGCAATCAACAAGACCAGCACCAGGTAGCGCCCGGCGTGGCGTTCCAGCAGGCGGGTAATCGGTGGTTTGGCCTGCTCGGCGCGCTGCATCAGGGCGATGACCTTGCCCAGGGTCGAGTCATCGCCAACCCGGGTTACTTCTACCCGCAACAGACCGTCCAGGTTTATAGAGCCACCATGGATATCCATGCCACTGGCCACTTCCAGCGGCACCGCTTCGCCGGTGATCGGCGCGGTATCCAGGCTGGCCTGGCCTTGCAGGACGCGGCCGTCAGCGGGTACACGATCACCGGCGCGCACCTCGACCTGGTCGCCTGGCTTGAGGCTGGCGTTATCGACCTCGCGCACCTGGCCATCGGCGTCGATCAGCCGCGCATGGCTGCGGGTCAGTTGCCCCAGCGCGGCAATGGCCTCTTGCGAACCCAGCACGCTGCGCTCTTCGAGCATGTGGCCAAAGATCATGATGATCGGCAGCAGCGCCGCCGTGGCCAGGTCGCCGGTCGCCCAGGCCCCCAGCATGGCCAGGGCGATCAGCTGATCGGTGAGGCCATGCAGGCTGGGGTGCAGCAGGCTGTACCAGGCAGAGCGTAACACCGGAACGGCCACCAGCAGCGAGGCGCCGCCCAGCAACAACTGGCTGACCCCTTCCTGGGTCGGTGCCAGCCAGCGCCAGACCAGCCCCAGCGCCAGTAACCCGAGAGCCAGCATCGCCAGGCTAAGCTGGCGTGCGGCCGTGCGCTGCTCGGCCGGGGACAGCAGGCCGGACGTGAGGTGGGTGTGGGCATGGTGATGGTGCCCGTGGCCATGACAGTGATGAGTACTCATCGCGAGCAGCTCCAGAACTGGGAAAAAGGCATCGTAGTCATTGCGCAGGGCCCTGCAGGATCATGTGCCCGGCGTCATCTTTGTTGACGGTGGTGACCGACCCGGCACGCGCCAGGATCGCCGGCACCCGCTCGCGGTAGAGGCGCAGCAGCAACTGCGGATCTTGCTGCTGGGTCAGGCCGACGATCGTCGCGGTGGCGGCCTGGGCGCGGGACAAGCGCTCGCTGGCTTCGGCCTGGGCCACCTGCACGGTGCGGTAGGCGGCCTGGGTGGCCTGCTGCAATTGGCGCGCAGCATCATTACGGGCTTTGGCGACCGCCTGCTCGGCTTGCTGACTGGCAGTGAGCACCGCGTTGAACGCGCTGACCGCCGACCACGGCAGCGAAGACTGGATGTCGACCCGCACCACCTCGATGCCCAGGCTGGCGCCAGCCGACTGCAACCGGGCCAGGCTGCCATTGATGCCTTGCTGCAGGTCACCGCGCAGCCGCTCGCGTTGATCGGCCAGACGGGCATCGCCACCGACCAGCTCCGGGCGTGCGACCAGGATGGCATCCATGTCGCGCGAGGCGCAGATCTGCACGGCGTTACGTTCCACCAGGCGGTCCAGCGCGGGTTGCACATGTTGCCCCTGGCGCGCGTAGGCGTAGGGGTCGCTCACCGTGTAGAACACTCGCACGTCCAACTGCACGGCCCCGGCATCGCCGGTCAGCAGATAGCCGGAACCTGCGGTGGCATCGCTGGCCAGGGTGCCGTCCTTGTCGGATTTCTGCGCAAGCGCCGAGCGCAGCAGCAACTCCACCTGGCGTTCGGTCACCCGCGCTGCCGAGGGCAACATCACCACTTGCTCGAAGGGCTCAGGCCAAGCCAGCAACAAGCCGGCATTCTGGATGCGCTCCTCGGCCCCCAGGCGCAAGACCACCGCACGGTTTTCCGGGCCTATCTGACGCACATTGCCAAACAGCCAGCCCAGCGCCGCCAACAATGCCACCACGTACAGCGCTATAAAGCCGATGCGCCCCGATTGCAGCCAGGGGCCGGCGGGCAGCCTGGCCGACAACGGCTCACGGCTGGCCATGGTCAGCCCCCGCTGGCAGCACAGGCCCCTCTACCAGGGCACGGAACGGCGCAGCGTCGGTGCGCAACACCAGCTTGGTGCCGGGGTTGATGACCGAGCCGAGGGTGTCGAGCGAGCGCAGCAAGGTGTACAGCTGCGGCGCACCGGCATAGGCCTTGCCGTAGATGTCCGCCGCCTGCACCTGCGATTGCGCCTGGATCTGCGCGGCTTTCACACCGGCATCGGCCTGCAGGATACGGGCATCACGCTCGGCCGCCGACTGGATCTCCGCCGCCTTGCGCTTGCCTTCGGCCGTGCGCTCGGTGGCGATGGTCTCGCGTTCGGCGCGCATGCGGTCAACGGTGGCTTCGAGGGTGACCTTGGGCAAGGTCAGGCGCTCGATGCCCACTTGCACCACCCGCACCCCATAGCTGTTGATCAGTTGCTGCTCAATCTGCTCACGCAGGCGTTGCTCGAAGCCGTCGATGCGTACCCGGCTGGCATCAACGTTGACCAGGTCGGCCAGCTCGAAACCGCTGGCCGTGGTTTCCAGGGCAGAGCCCACCAGGGTGCGGATCTGCCGCGCCGCCTCGTCGGGCTGGTTCTGCACCGCGCGCATGAACAGCTGGATGCTCTGCGGATCGGCCGCCACCTGCCAGGCGACATAGGCCTGGACGATGATGCGCAGGCCATCCCGCGTGCCGACATCCTGCAGCCCGCTTGAGGTGGTGCGCAAGCGCAGGTCGACCGGTACCGCGGCCTCGAACGGCACGGGCCAGCGCCAGTTGAGCCCGGGCTCGATCAGTACCCGTGACGGGTTGCCAAAGCGCGTGATGACGGTAGCTTCGCCGACACGAACCTGCACGAGGCAGGCCGTCGCGACCATGATCAGGACCAGCAGCAGCGCCACCCCGACACGCAGCCAGGCGGGACGGGCACGACCGTGATTATCGGCATGATCGTGATTGTGGTCGTGGTCGTGGTCGTGGTCGTGGTCGTGGTCATGACCATGTGCAGTATGGGAACTCACGGGTTACGCTCCTGGGTACGGCCGGATGCGGGTTTTGATTGCGATGGGTCGATAGGCGCTGCAAAGCTGCGCAGGTCCAGAGTCGGCGCCTGGTTCGCCGCCAGCCGGTGATCGATGATCAGGCTGCTCGCCTGCGCCATGCCTTGGGACAGGCGCTCCAGGTACTGTTCGAGGATGAACGCCTGGCCTGCGTGCAGCCAGGCGGTGTGCTCGGCATCGAAGCGCAACGCGGCGGTGTCGGCCTTGGTCTGGGTTTCATGGGCGTCGGCGGTGGCCTTGTCGGTCAAAGACGTGGCGCTCTGGCGGGCTTCGTCAAGCTTCTGCGCGGCCTGCCCACGGTCACGGGCAACCAGCGCCTGGGCGGTGATCTGCGCAGCCTGCACGGCATGGTAGGCATTGGCTGCGCCGGCGGGCGGGTGGATCGCCTCCACCGAGGTCGCCAACAGCTCCACTCCGGTATCCATGCGGTCGAGGTCCGCCTGCACTGCACGTCCGATGTCACGGCCGAGCTCGGCACGTTCAGCGCCCAGCAGACCATCCAGCGAGCGGCCGGCGAAGTCATGGACCAGCACGCGATTGGCAACGCTGCGCAGCAGCTGCTCGACGTTGGCCGTGTGATAGGCCGCGGCCAAGGCGGCCGCGTCGCTCAGGCCGATGCGGTAGATGAAGCGCACATCCATGTTGACGATCTGGAACCCCTGACGCCCGCCATCGGCACCGGCAATCACTTGCGAGTTCTCGCTCAGGTGAGTGGCGTCCCACAGCCGGTTGGCGGTGGTCGGTGGGGCACCGTCGGCAGCTGCCAGCGGTTCGCTGATACCCTCGGCCGTGGTCGTTGCCAATTCATGGATGATGCTGTTGTCCACTGTCAGTACTTTGCCAAAGGGCCAGGGCAAACCGACATGCAGGCCTGGCGGGTACACCGACACGGGGTTGCCAAAGCGTTCGTAGACACCACGGTTGTTGGTCGGCACCTCGACAATGCCCGTCAGCAGCCAACCGACCAGCGCCACCAGCGCCGCCACCGGCAGGAACGCCCGCCGCATGAAGGCGAACGCCCATACCTGGCGCAGGTCGATGCCCAGGCGTTCATGCAGTTCGTCCTGCAGCACGGCCAATGGCCGCGGTGGCCATTGCAGGAAGTCGCCCGCCAGGCTGCGCGCCACCAACGCCGGCTCTTCATGTGGGCGCGAGGGGCGGAACATCGCCAATACTGCCCGGGCCAGCAGTTCGAGCGCTGCCAGGCCAGGTAACAGGCCGATCAGCACTGCCAGGCGGGCCGGCCACAGCCGCTCGCCATCAATACTGACCAGGCAGGCAATGGTCAGCACTTGCACGGCAATGACCAGCCGCAAGGTGGCGGCAAGCGCCGCGGCCTCGGGCCAGGTCGCCTCGCTTTCAGCCATCAGGTGGCGCTCGAGCACGACCAGGCAAAACGCAAAAACGGCCAACAGGCCGATGGCAATCCACGTCACCTGCCCTGCCACCGACGCTGTCGGCAGGTCGAAGCGCCAAGCACCTTTGACCAGCAGCAGTGCCAGGCACGCCAGGCCAATGAGCCAGGGCGTTTCTGCGCCAAGCCTGCGCCATTGCCGCCGGCAGGCATCGGCGACCTGCCGGCACCAGCGATCGAAACGGCTGAGCGACCCAGGCTCGACGGTTTCTTCGCCAGCGCGTGAGAACAGCAGCGGGACGGGCACCTGGCCCATGGCAATCGCACGCCAGCTGGCCACCTGCCAGGCCGACTGCGCGGCGCCCGCTAACAGGAGCAGCACGGCGCCGTTGACGGCGAGCAGGACCAGCCAGTAGGAGTCAGGGCTGAATATCCCGATCAGCCCTTGCAGCAGCGCCAGCAGCACAGCAACTGCCAGCGCCAGGTACATCAGCTGCTTCAGCTTGCGCGTATGGACCAGCGCATGCTGAAAACGGGGGTAACCATCGAGGTCGGCGGCCTCAGTGTCTAGATCGACTGTCATTAAGACTCCATGAAATACCAGGCTTCGCAAGTCATGAGCCGAACGAGCTGACGGCCACCGGCGACGAGCGGCGTAACGTTATAACGACAAACGTAAAAAATTTGTCGCAAAACGTAAAATTGGCATCTGGGCCTCAAGGTGTAGGTCGGAAGGCGCTGAAAACGGTGTGCCGATCACCTGCTGGCCTCCCCCAAGGAACCTGCTCAGACGCTACGCGTCACGCCACCATCGACCTTGATGTTTTGCCCAGTGATGTAACCAGCACCGTCGCTGGCCAGGAAGGCGATGGTGGCGGCGATCTCCTCGCTCGTGCCATAGCGCTTGAGCGGTACGCTGTCGCGGCGTTGCTCGGTGGCCGGCAGGCTGTCGATCCAGCCCGGGAGCACATTGTTCATGCGCACGTTGTCACCGGCGAACTGGTCGGCGAAGATCTTGGTAAAGGCCGCCAGGCCCGAGCGGAATACGGCCGATGTAGGGAACAAGTCAACCGGCTCGAACGCCCAGGCGGTGGAGATATTGATGATCACTCCACCCTTTTGCTTTTGCATGTAAGGCGTCACCAGCCGTGTCGGTCGAATGACATTGAGCAGGTAGGTGTCCATGCCCTTGTGCCAATCTTCGTCGCTGATCTCCAGGATCGGCGCGCGCGGGCCGTGGCCGGCGCTGTTGACCAGCACGTCGATGCGGCCCCATTGCTCGATCACGGCATCCACCAGGCGCTGCAGGTCCTCGACCGACTGGTTGCTACCGGTGACGCCGATGCCGCCCAGTTCGGCGGCAAGCACCTCGCCCTTGCCTGAAGAGGACAGGATGGCGACCTTGAAACCGTCAGCGGCCAGCCGACGTGCCGCAGCAGCGCCCATGCCGCTGCCACCGGCCGTTATGATTGCCACTTTTTCTACAGACATACTGCCTCCTTAGGTAATGGAACTGCGCTGTTGCAGGTTTCATCACACTAGCAGCCGGCAGCTGATCGAGGGAGTCAAGCAAAGCCTGCCTATCCAGTAGATTAACTATCGCCTACCTGGCTATTGAGCCACCCTCTGACAAGGCTAAGTGCTTCTGTCTCCTGCGCCTTGCGCGGCCATACCAAGTAGAACGCCTTGTCCAGCGTCAGTTGCTGTGCAAAGACCTGCTCAAGCCTGCCGGCAGCGATGTCGTTCTTGACGAAGGCATAGCTGGCGAGGGTAATGCCCTGCCCGCCAATGGCGGCGTCGATGGCCAGCGATGTCTGGTTGAAACGCACACTCTTCGCCGTCGGCTTCGGATGATCAGGGAAGAAGGCCGCCGTGAAGTGCGGCCAGAAGTTGTGCCCGTCGTGCAGGGCGACATAACGTTGCAAGGCCGCAAAGCTCTCTGGTTTGCCCATTTCAGCCAACAACGCCGGGCTCGCCACGGCGACGATCCGTTGCTCCATCAGCAGCTCGACGTTCAGCCCGCCCCCGAACGGTGGCTGACCGTAGCGCACGGCGATGTCGACGCCATCGGTATGGAAATGCGAGAGCCGGTCGGTGGCCAGCAGGCGCAGATCGATGTCAGGGTGGGTCTCGGCGAAGTGCCCAAGCCGTGGAATCAGCCACTTCGAGGCAAAGGTAGGCGTCACGCTGACGGTGAGCTGCGACGGCGCCGGGCGCAGCAGCCGGGTCGCCTCGTCGATCATCCCCAGGGCGCTGCGGATGCTCGTCGCATAGCCATGCCCGGCATCGGTCAGGCCAACACCCCGTGGCAGGCGCTCGAACAGGCGCACCTGCAGGCTGGCCTCCAGCCCACGCACCTGCTGGGCGACCGCCGCCTGGGTCACGCCAAGCTCCTCGGCGGCAAGGCGGAAGTTCAACTGACGCGCCACCACTTCGAACACACGCAGCGCATTGAGTGACGGCAACCCGGGGAAACCAGCAGGCATGGGAATGGATTTTCTATCGGCCAAGGTCTCCCGAGGCTACCGCCATCACCTCGGGTTTGGAAGCAGTGCCAGTCGATGATCCATCGCAAAAGCCCCGACTAGGGGTATTCTGCCCCCGTGGCTGGGTTCAGGGTTTGCTGCGCCAATACAGGGTGACCGCCACCACATCCACGGCTAGCACGATCGCCACAACGAGGAACATGAAGTAGTGGTCCTCCACGAGCATTGGCGTATCCCCTGTCTGGTCGCTTTTCAGCATTGCGAGCAATTCCTGTTCCAATGCCGCTCAAAGGGAGAAACGAATGTTTTCATCTGAACGGCTGAAGGGTCTCGACGTGTTCGTCGCCGTCGCTGACCTGGGCAGCTTCACTGCCGCAGCCGAACGGCTGAACCTCACAGGATCTGCAGTGAGCAAGAGTGTGGCGCGCCTCGAGGAACGCCTTGGGGTGCGGCTGTTCAACCGCACCACCCGCACCCTGGCGCTGAGCGAGGCAGGTATCACCTTTTACCGCACCTGTACCTCGGTACTGGCCGATCTGGAGCAGGTAGAGCATGCGCTCAGCGCCGAGGGCGACGAGCCTCACGGCAGGGTGCGGATAGACCTGCCGGCCTCGTACGGCCGGTTGCATGTGCTACCGCTGATCCTGGCTTTCATCCATCAGCATCCGCTGCTGCAACCGCACATCTCGTTTACCGACCGCTTTATCGACCCGCTGCATGAAGGCATCGACATCGTCGTGCGCATCGGCGGCCCGGATGCCTGGCCAGCCAGCCTGGGTCACGAGTTTTTTGGCGCCCAGCGCCTGATCTTCTGTGCCTCACCCGCCTACCTTGAACAGCACGGCACCCCGCAAAGCGAACGTGACCTCGATCAGCATCACTGTGTCGGCTATGGGCACGGCGATGGCCTGGTCAGCCCATGGTTCTTCAAAGGCCGCCAGCCGGGAGAAATGGAGCGGCGTACGCCGCAGGCGCGTATCGCCGTCGGCGATGGCGAGGGCGAAGTGACCGCTGTGCTCGCTGGGCATGGCATCGGCCAGCTACCGACCTGGCTGACCCAGCAGCACATCGACCAGGGCACACTGGTCGAAGTGCTGCCTGAGCTGGCAACGGACGGCCTGCCCATGAACCTGGTCTGGCTGAAAAGCCGTGAGAACCAGCCCAAGGTCCGCGCCCTGCTGGACTACTTGCTGCCACGGCTGACGCCCCACGGCAGCCGGCCCGGCGGCAGCTGACTGCCCTGCCCTAACGCTCAGGCGCGAGGTTGCGAACGGCCAACGCCAGGAGCAGCGCGAGCACCGCAACGGCGGCCGCCACATAGCCGAGGTAGCCGATGCCCAGGTTCGACACGGTCATGCCGCCGACGATGGCGCCGGTGCCAATGCCGGCATTGGCCGCCGAGACATTGCTGGTGCCCGCCAGCGCCTGTGCGTGGGTGACCGAACGCATGACCCGCACCTGGCTGACCGGGTAAAGCGCTGTATTGGCGATACCCCACAGCCCAAGCGCAACACAGAACAGCCAGCCATCTTCAGCCAGCGGAACGGCCGCTGCCATGCCCAGGGCAAGCAGCGCGAGAAAGCCGATGGTGGCTTTGATTGGCGAATGGTCCACGGCCCTGCCGCCAATCCAGTTACCCACCAGGCCAATCGCGCCAAAGCCCATCATCCACCAGCCAACATCGGCCGGAGCCACGCCCGCGACACGCTCGAGGATGTCGGCCAGGTAGGTGTAGGCGATGAACATGGCGCTGAACACCAGCACCGAAAGCAGCACATTGGCCAGGAAGCATGGCTCCTTGAAAATCCGTGCCTGCTTGAGGAAATCAACCTTGGTCGTGCGCGCCACGCTCGGCATGTAGACCCACATGGCCGCAGCCATGATCAACGACAGCCCGGCGAGCAGCCAGAAAGCCCCTCTCCAGCCGATCGCATTGGCCGCCACAGTACCCAGCGGAATGCCCAGCAGCATGGCCGCCGAGATTCCGAGGTAGACCCTTGAAATAGCCTGCCCCGCCCGCTGCGGCCCGGCCAGTTGCCCGGCGGTGTCGCTGGCCGTGCCCCAGAACACCGGCAAGGCCAAGGCAGGCACCACGCGGGCCACGGCGAGCAGCCAGACGTTACTCGAAGCGGCAGCGACGGCGTTGGCGGCGGCGAACAGCAGCAAGATCCCGATGAACAGTTTTTTCCGCTCCAGATGCGACAGCGCCGCCGTCAGGGGCGGACCAAAAACCATCACGGTGAAGGCAAACAGCGTCACCAGTTGCCCGGCAACGGCAATCGAAATGTTCAGGTCCCGAGCCAGCGCGGGAAGCAGCCCGACGATCAGAAATTCGGTGGTGACGATGAGAAAGGCGGAAAAGGCCAGGATCGCGATGCTGACTGCTGCGTTTCTGGAAGTGGAAGCAACCTGTACGGTTGATTCGTGAGCGGACATTAGGAGGCTCCTGTTGATGGCCCCCCAGTCTATTCATTCCGCTAAAGACAATTATTGGCCAATTCTCATATGACAATGGAACTAAATTCACCAATACTTTCAACTTCTTCACGCTCACCGGGTTTTATCGGCCACGGATACCGCAGTCGAGTTCCGGGCCCGCAGGATGAAGCTCCCGAGGTACAATGCTCGACCCACGCTGCACTTCAGAGACAGACAATGAACCGCCAGAAGAAACTCAAACAGCTGCTCAAGGCCCACCAGAAAAAGGCCAATGCCAAGCTGGCGCCCAAGAGCAACAAGCCAAAGTACATTAGCAAGGCCGACCGGCAGAAGCTTGAAGCTGACGCGGCAGTTGTACAGTCTGCTTCAAACACACCGGCGACCCAGGCAATCTCCTGAGCCCCGGCAGGCTCGATCAACGCTGCATCTGCGATATTTCATCAAGAAAAGTCTAATCATTTTCGTGAATTCCTTTTCATGACGGCGGGATTGATCGTCTACGCAGTTGCTGGTCCAGCCACATACCCTCCCCATGCCGCATTGAGCACATGCCTCGTCACGTCCCTCCCCGTCAGTGACGATTAAAAAATCTTAATGTCTCTCAGGTATTTGCCGCCCACTGGCCTGTTGCTTGCGACGGGCACTGCCATTGACCTGTAAGCCAACTGAACCATACTGGCTCACGTCGCGACACCTGCCCTTCCCAGCCCCTGACGATAGAGACCTGATCATGGCCCGCCTGTTCACCCCGTCGCCAGGCCTGCGTAACGCCGCGCCCAATCGCTGGGACTGGATCCTGCTGCCGCTGGTGCTGGTATTGCTGGTGCTCGCCGCCTATGGCGCCATGCAGATGAGCCGTCCGTTCGTGGTCGGCGAGGCGCTGCCGATTTCCCTCGACCCGGCCAACCTGCCCTACTACCTGCTGCGCACCATGCTGCGGATGTTCACCGCGCTGGGCTTCTCGCTGCTGTTCGCCTTCCTCTTCGCCGCGCTGGCGGCCAAGTACCGCGCCGCCGAGAAGGCCATGATCCCGCTGCTGGACGTGCTGCAGTCGGTGCCCATCCTGGGCTTTCAGGCCATTGCCATCGCGCCTTTCATCGCACTCTTTCCAGGCAACCTGCTGGGCGTGGAATGCGCGGCGATCTTCGCCATCTTCACCTCCCAGGCGTGGAACATGGCGCTGAGCCTGTACCAGTCGTTCCGCACCGTGCCGCCGGAACTGAACGAGGCCGCGCGGATCTTCCGCCTCTCGGCCTGGCAGCGCTTCTGGCGCCTGGAGCTGCCGTTCGCCATGCCCGGCCTGCTGTGGAACATGATGATGTCGATGTCCGGCGGCTGGTTCTTCCTGGTTGCCGCCGAGGCCATCTCGGTGGCCGGGCAGGATATCAAGCTGCCCGGTATCGGCTCCTACATCGCCGTGGCCATCGACCAACGCAACCTCGGCGCCATCGGCTGGGCCGTCGGCGCGATGCTCACTGGCATCGTGCTCTACGACCAGTTGTTCTTCCGTCCGCTGCTGGCCTGGGCCGACCGTTTCCGCTTCGAAGACACCCAGGGCGATACCGCGCAGCGCTCCTGGCTGCTCGACTGGGGGCGCCGCAGCCGTTGGCTGAGCGGCTTCAGCGCGTTGTTGGCGAAGGGGTTCCAGAGCGCCATGGGCTGGTTCGCTCAACGCCACGACGGCACCGTGGCGCGGCGCCAGTGGCTGCGCCTGCCCGCCTGGTGGTCACGCGCCTGGGACGCGGCCCTGGTGCTGGTCTGCGCCTTCGCCTTCATCCGTCTGGGGCTGTTCGTGCACCAGGACGTCGGCTGGGGCGAGGCCCTGCACGTGCTCGGCCTGGGCCTGATCACCCTGTGCCGGGTGATGCTGCTGATCGCCCTCGCCTCGCTGGTGTGGGTGCCGCTGTCGATCTGGATCGGCCTGCGGCCCCGCTACTCGCAGAAGGTCCAGGCGCTGGCGCAATTTCTTGCCGCCTTCCCGGTTAACCTGCTGTTCCCGCTGGTGGTCCTGGTGCTGGTGCACTTCCAGCTCAGCCCGAACATCTGGCTCAGCCCGCTGATGGTCTTCGGCACCCAGTGGTACATCCTGTTCAACGTGGTCGCAGGTGCCGCGGCCATTCCCTACGAACTGCGCCTGGCCGCCGACAACCTCGGCCTGCGCGGCTGGCTGAAATGGAAACGCGTATACCTGCCGGCGGTGTTCCCCAGCTTCATCACCGGCGCCATCACCGCCAGCGGCGGCTCGTGGAACGCCAGCATCGTCGCCGAATACGTCAGCTGGGGCGACACCTCGCTGGTTGCCAACGGCCTGGGCAGCTACATCAAGCAGATGACCGACGCTGGTGATTTCCACCGCATCGCCCTAGGGATCGGCGTGATGTGCATCTACGTGATGCTGGTAAACCGCGTGTTCTGGCGCCGTCTGTACCTGCTTGCCGAAAACCTTCGCTGAGGACTTGCCATGAAACCATCGCTGATCGAGCTCAAGAGCGTGAGCAAGGCCTTCCAGGCTTCCGACGGCACCCCGCGCACCGTCCTCGAAGGCGTCGACCTGAACCTGCGCGAGCGTGAGATCGTCGCCCTGCTCGGGCGCTCCGGTTCGGGCAAGTCGACCCTGTTGCGGATCATCGCCGGCCTGGTCGGCGCCGACCGCGGCACCGTCACCTACCGCGGCCAGCCGATCCACGGCCCGGTAGGCGGCGTGGCCATGGTCTTCCAGTCGTTCGCACTGTTCCCCTGGCTGACCGTGCAGCAGAACGTCGAGCTAGGCCTGGAGGCCCAGGGCATGAACCCGGCCGAACGCCAGCGCTTGGCCGACACGGCGCTGGAGCTGATCGGCCTGTCCGGTTTCGGTGGCGCCCTGCCGCGCGAACTTTCCGGCGGCATGCGTCAGCGCGTGGGCATTGCCCGCGCCCTGGTGATGAACCCCGAAGTGCTGCTGATGGACGAGGCTTTCTCGGCGCTCGACGTACTCACCGGCGAAACCCTGCGCAACGACATGCTCGAACTCTGGGAAGAACGCCGCATCACCACCCGCAGCATTCTGGTGGTGTCGCACAACATCGAGGAGACGGTGATGATGGCCGACCGCATCCTCATCCTCTCCAGCGACCCGGGCCGGGTGCGCTCGGAACTGCACATCGACCTGCCCCGCCCGCGCAATGCCGACTCAGCGGAAGTCCGCGCACTGATCGACGACGTTTACGCGCTCATGACCCAGGGCCCCGAAGCCATCGCCGCCGCCGGTGCACCACCGGCTGTGGAGCTGGGCTACCGACTGCCCGACGCCGACATCGCACGGATGGAAAGCGTGCTCGAACTCATCGCCGGCGAGCCCTTCAACGGCGAGGCCGACCTGCCGCACCTGGCCGAGGAAACCGCGCTGCCCGACGAGGTGCTGTTCCCGATCTACGAGGCCCTCGGCCTGCTTGGCTTTGCCCAGGTGATCGAGGGCGACATCCGCCTTACACGCCAGGGCCGCAACTACGTGACGGCCCGCCAGGCACGGCGCCAGGACTTGTTCGCGCGCCAGTGCAAGGGGCGCGTGTCGCTGATCAGCTACATCCTCGACAGCCTCCACCTGGAGCCCGCCGGCCTGCTGGAAAAGACCGTGCTCGACCGCCTGACGGAGTACATGGACGCAGAGGAAGCCGAGCGCGTACTCAAGGTGGCCATCGAGTGGGGGCGCTATGCCGAACTCTATGAGTACGACTTTCATACGCGCCGCCTGACCCTAGCGCGGGAGATCACCGGCGAACACTGATTGCGGCGTTCAGGCGTGTGCGCTCAGACCGGCGAGCCGTTGCCACGCAGCAACGCATCGAACCGCTCCGGGTCAGCCGTGCCCAGGCGATTGCTGGTGCGAATACCCTCCTCACGGTCCAGATGCACCAAGGTCCGGGGCAACAGTGCAACTGCTGCACATCAGAGTTACGGCCTGTCAAAGCCGTGTCGCTGATGAGCAGCGACAGGCCGAGACTAAAGCCCTTGGCAGAGCAACCACAACGGAAAATATGCGGGAAGAGTATCTTTGGGGAATGGACTACAAGAAAGGCGCAAAATCTGATTTTTTTTAAACGGTCTGTATAATCCCGCGGCGTTGACCGCACCCCGTGCGGTAGCCGAAGGACCGGCGCCCTGACTCGCGCCTGGTCGTTCGATCAAAGCCAATCGATAAGGAAATCCCATGCGTCAAATCAAACTCGTGCTCGCAGCATTGCCCTTCTGTGTACTGGCCGGCTGCGGCAACGATGCCCTGGAAGGCACCTATGAACAGACCACCACGGTGATGGGCATCCAGGGCCCAAAACAGAAAGTCGAGTTCGCCAAGGACTACATCATTGCCAACGGCAACAAGTTCAAGGTCGAGGAGTGGGAGCGCAAGGATGATGAGGTCGTCGCGCGCGACAAGGATGGCCAGGCACTGATCAATGTGCGCGTACTGGACGGCGGCAAGCGTCTGGAAGCCATTGGCGGCAGCAACATGGCCAAGAATGTGTTCGTGCGGGTGGACTGACCGACCACGGTCACCCAACGCCAAGTCTTCGCGGGTGACCGCGCTGTCGCTGTAGTCATTACCCAGAGGCGCCTCGATCCCTTGTGAAAGGTTGAGGCGCCCTGCCCGCCTGATGCACGCTGCTCCGATGAATGCTCACGCATTGCCCGCTGGATCAGTGGCAGTCAGCGTGGCGTGAACGTTCAGCTCTTCGGCGATGAACGCCGATATCATGGCCCGGTAGACCTGCTCCACCACCGCAGGCGAAGCGCCCGCCTCGCCTGCCATTACTCGCACCTTCTCGATGACTTGCTCGACCCGCGCCGGCGCGCGTACGTCATCGGTGGTTTTCTTGAAGCGCGCGGCCTGCGCCACGAGCTTGCCGCGTTGAGTGAGCAATGAAACGAGGCTTCGATCGATGACATCGATGCGCTGCCGGACTTCATCCAGTGAGGTGCACGTTACTTCCATTTTTTTTAATTCCTTTTCATGGGCCGAGAAAGCGGCCGGTCGTAGATGGCTGCTTCCGACCCATAGCTGCCCTTCGGGGAAGACAGCTATCGGCCAATAGCGGCCGTTCTGGAATGGCAGGAAACGACCGATAACTGCCTTCGATACGCGACTTTCGCCCGCCAGCGGCTCGATTGTAAGAATATGGCGGAGAGCTGCAAAACCGCCTACGCTTATAGAATGATTCCTCGAACGCCTTGCCCATCTGGTGGTATAGAGCCGAGAGATCTGACTTCCTTTGACCGTCCGCTTAACACCCACCCGGACCAACCCGCGCCTATCGCCAGCAACTGCCCCCTGAGTCCGGTCCACACGACCAGCAGTACGGCGCAACGGGTAAAAGCCAGACCCAGCCCCCCCACCTGCCGTTCAAAAGCGACCGATGCCGCAGCACCTCTGGAAACGGGGGCGCTGTTCACGTTCTGCCATGAGGTCAATCCGTATGTATCGGCCGAGCACTATTCCTTACCAGCAGCATCGAGGGTTCAGCCGAACCTTCACTCAGGGGCATTTGAGCCTTGGATTATTCTTTCCCATGGAGGCGTTCGACGGGGACACTCCGAGCATGCTCAACCAGGTCACACTGGCTAAACAAGCCGAGGCGCTGGGCTTCTGCGCGCTCTGGTTTCGCGACGTGCCGCTTCGCGACCCTGGCTTCGGCGATGTCGGCCAAGTCTTCGACCCCTGGGTTTACCTGGGTTATATGGCCGCCCATACCTCGGAGATTGCACTTGGCACCGCCTCCATCGCCATCCCGCTGCACCATCCCCTGCACACGGCCAAGGCGTCAGCCAGCGTAGATCAGTTGAGCACTGGTCGCTTGATTCTGGGGGTTGCTTCGGGAGATCGGCCAGTGGAGTTTTCGGCGTTTGGCGTCGATCCCGAAAGGCGTGGAGAGATCTTTCGAGAACACTACGAAGTGATTCGCCGCGCCCACAGCACCAGTTTTGAGCCCATCCACTGGAGCACTGGTGAAATGCAAGGCGCAGACCTGATTCCGAAACCGACCACCCAATTCATTCCAATGCTCGTGACCGGCAACAGTCGCCAGTCACTGGATTGGATCGCGCGTGAGAGCAACGGATGGATCAACTATCCACGCATCCCGAACATGCAGCGGCTGGTCGTGGAAGATTGGCGACTGGAGGTCACGAAACAATGTGGTTCTGTGTATAAGCCCTTTACTCAGTCGCTGTACATCGATCTCGATGAGAATCCGTCAACGCCACCCACACGTATCCATTTGGGGTTCAGACTTGGACGTTACCATCTACGTTTTTTGCTGGAGTCGCTTGAGGAAATCGGCGTGGACCACGTCATTCTCAATCTCAAATACGGCAAGCGCCCTGCGGTGGAAGTTATTGAGGAATTGGGTACGCACATCGTTGCGCAGTTCGGAGTGCAGCCGCGTCAGGCAGCTCATTGAACATCGGTCACTGCTACGCCGACGAATGCTCACTTGACGAAACCATAAGGTGTCACGGCGCGGATGACCTCCGGTTCTATATCAATGATGGAGATCTTCGCGCCATGAGCGACCGGTGCCCGGCAAACAATCTACCCTACCCAGCCTAAACCCGTGATGAGCACGTTGCCTTGCAGATTCTGTGCGGCTTCCACGCCGTCCCTGGACACGATTTGCGCGCGTATCCTTTCACTTATACCGAGCGCGCAAGCATGGCATGAACCCTGGACACGGCACTTTAGCCATGACATTTATCTTCAATACAAGTGTTTTGATTGATCACCGCCCGGAACAGCAGCAGGCCCAAGCTATCCTGATTTTCACAAAATACATCGTGGGCCTCCCAGTACTGACTGGAGCTTCCTATTGGGTTTGCTTAGCCGGGTAGCTTGGCCGCAAGGACGTCAACCTTCTCGATTGATGGCGGTTCGGCAAATAGCTCGGCAGCGTTTGCCATAAGCGCCGCCGCGACCTTGCCCGAAAGATGAGCCTGCCGGCCCGCTTCATCCGGGAATGCGTCAAAGATGCCAAAGGTGGACGGCCCCAAGCGGATTCCAAACCAGGCTGTAGTGGCTGGCTCCTCCTCCACTAACGGAAGGCCACCCAAAAGAAAGCTCTCTACATCCTTTTCTTTCCCGGGTTTTGCTTCTAGGCGAACGAACAACGCTACTTTGACCATGATGTGGCTCCTGTTGTTACGATGCGGCTGGCGCTATCAGATCGCGATAGCTAAGAGGGGCATCCGAGACTCTTAACTATGGTCGACGATACCAGGATTACAAACCCAAATAGACCAAGGGTAGCGGCGAGTAGCGCACGAGCAGTGAGAACGACGTAGTGGGCAGCATGTAACCGCAAGTCAGCCACTTGCTCACTTGGTCCCACCCTCTGGTCTGATAATGATGATTCAACGATATCTGAAATTTAGAAAAACATAAGAGATCATGGTTGCTGTCAGGCCGACCAATATGTACTCGACGCGGGGTAAAAACACGACTAACCCGCCCAAAGAAAACACTATCAACGTGTTTTGTAGGATGTATTTCCTTATTCTACTCACGGCTATGAAATAGCCATATTGCTTACCTAGGAAAAACAAGGCCATGCCGGTGATCGACATAATCTGGAAATCGCGTATCGCAATGTCGTTCAGGATCGCATGCCTAATCAAATTTGCCAGAAGTGCCAGCCCCATAAAAAGAAAAAGGTGCGAGTAGATTAAGGCGTGTCCACTCATACTGCTTTGATGTTTGTTCAGCAAGTAAAAACTATCAAAATAGATCCACCAGATACTGCAAATCATGATAAATCCGGTGATGGCTGCCATCACATTATAATAACCCCATTGAATGTTAGATAAGCCTCCGGAAAGGCTAATAATTGACTCCCCCAATAAGATTAGGGTGAGTAGGCCTATGCGCTCAACCAAGTGCTCTGTGTGTGCTGGCAACGGTTTTAGTTTAGTCCAGAAAAATACAGGAAACAGAATATCAAGAATAATCCCAATATAAGCAACAAGGTAACGCAAGGGCGGGTCAAAAATAACGGATGAAAGGCTAATAACTGCGCTAACTAATAGGGCGAAGCCAAGCCTTGAGGAAAGTTCGCCGCGAGAATCGAGTTTACTAATGGATGAAATATACATAACACTGATGATTGCACGTATACCAAAATAGCAGGCAATAATGAGCGAGTAGTTCACTTCCAAGTCTTCCCCGATCCGTGCCGATAGCACAATGAGCAGGAGCATTATGAATAATGTTGCCAAACGGTGAAGATTGCTGTCTGTATCGAACCTGTTGGAGTAAATCGTGTGACTGGACCAGATCCACCACAGCGGCACAAAAAGCAGTAAGAATGTCCATAATTGCTTATGTTAAAAGTGCCCATCATGAACATGTCCGAGAGTGTGCGTAACTTGGCCTATCGTAACAACGAAAGTCAGGTCAAAAAACAACTCCAACCATGTGGCGTGTCGATTTTCTTCATAATACTTCAAAGATTTCATTAGTTGCCGGCTCCGTGCCCACCTCTTTAATGTAAAAGGAAGCTAACGTTGGTTTTTCCTCGGCTCCGATGTGGGTGATGCCAAGCCGATTTGGCTCTCTAGCGATTTCGTCCACGCACTAACAAAAGCTCAATCATCTGACTCATCCCGATGAACTCTGGAACTCCGTCATAGCGAAGCCCGTCAATGTAAAACGCTGGGGTGCCATTCACGCCGCTGCGTACACCGCCATTGAAATCGGCTTGTATTTTGGGAATGTAAGTATCCTCTTGCATTGCAAGATCGAATTCCTCCCTGGAAAGGCCGTGTTTGAGAACGATGGCGCGATACAGCGGCAGGCCCAATCGATCCTGATTTTCGTACAATTCGTCGTGGGCCTCCCAGAAGAATCCTCGACTCCCGGCATACTCAGCGGTGACCGCTGCACCCAATGCATGGGGGTGAGCGGTGGTCAGAGGGAAGTTACGGAACACAAACAGCAAGTCATCGCGAAAATGCTGTTGCAGATTCTTGACCATCCAATAAGCTTCACCGCAATAGGGACATTCATAGTCGCCAAATTCGACCAAGGTGACCTTGGCATGCGCACTTCCCTGGCGATGGTCGTTGGCACTTACCGGGACTTTGAGAGTGGCCATCTAATCACCTGTTAATTTTTGGTTGGCGTGCTTTGTGGCGAATTCGCCAAAGCATCCAGCGCATCCAGAATACCGTCCGCACCAGGGTTGATTGCCATCGGGGAGACGTAGCTCCAGGCAACCACCCCGTCCTTGTCAATCACGAACAGCGCACGCTTACAAACCCCGAGCTGGGACTGGTACGCTCCATACTGTCGTGCCACAGCCCCTTTGGGCTCGAAATCGGCCAGCAGGCTGAAGTGAAAATTCCGATCTTTGGCAAAGGCCTGATGACACCAGGCGCTGTCAACCGAGATACCCAGTAGCGCCGCACCGTATTCTCTGAATGTGGGTAGCAACTGGTTGTACAAAGTCAGTTGGTCACCGCACACCGAAGTCCAGTCAGCGGGATAAAACGCCAATATCACGGGATTTCCCTTTAGCTCACGCAGCGACAACTGTTGATCAGGGGTTGCGTGAAGAGTGAAGTCGGGCGCGACAGTGCCGGCCGGCAGCGGCCCCTGAACCAGGTCGCCATTGGTTTTTTGTGCATCATCGAACTCTAAAGTATTCATTGCTTGAACCTTTATAGATGGGTGGTTGGGACGTGCTCAGTGGGATGCGACGTGCCCGGTGGGATAACTCCATCCACCATCAAGGGGTTCAAAAAAAGACAACGCTGCCTCGATCTCAGCCTGAGCCTGAGTGATTTCGGCAGCGAAACGTTCACGTTCCGCATCAAGGAACACAAGAAGATCCGCCGTGTAATCGCGGAATTGGATTAGGCCAGGTTGGCAGGGGAATGGTCAGATTCGCTCTGGCTCACCAATGACTATAGTCGTTGATGACGCTTACCGTAGTAGCTGAACGATTTTTCGCTACCCTCCAGTGCCAACAACACTCACGCGCTTATCTTGCTGCCATTTCAGGCGGCGTTTTAACACGATGATTTTGGCAGCTATTTCGCCACTTCAGACAAATTTACATCTGCTTTCTGGACGACAACTGCTACCCCTTACGACAAGCAGAAATCGACCAGAGGCAGACACTGAAACCGCCTTCAGGTCTACAGAGTGAAGGTTGATATGGGAAATGCTCTGGACAAACGAGTCGTTGTCATTAGTGCCGGCATCGTGGGCGCTTCGCTGGCGTAACACCTGGCTGATAAAGGCGCGAATATCACCTTGGTTGAGGCTGAAGGTATCGCGTCGGGAGTGTTTGGAGATTCACTCGCATGGAGCAACATCCTATACGGATAACGTGACCCCATTGCAGCACTGCGCGGAGCAGCAGTCAAAGATGCGGCTCGCGCAGCGATGGTGCTGTACCTAACGAATAGTCGAGATCGGTCTTCGGGAAGCTGAGCGGCAGACTTTGCGAATATTGTCACTGACCGCTTTTGGCCGGAAACGGCCGGAGGTGCGTTGAGAGATGCATCCTAGTCTTCTACCATGTGGCGAACGAATCATCTCCATACTCACCGCGAAATCTCGAGAATCCTGGAACAAAGGCAAACTGGTCGGCCAAAAGCACCGCTTCGGCTTAGGGACATTTGGGCGATTAGAGTACGGCTGGAAATTGCAAACAAGGATCGTGAACTGGCCCTGTTCAACCTTGCCGTCAGGTTCTCATGCTCAATGAGTATCACGCGCTTCAGGCTTCGGCGGATCAATGCGCTCGATATTTCCAAGGACCAATGCTCGCCCGGCAAATAGACCGCCGGATGTTTCCAGGGCAAAACGTTCGGCATCGCGTGTGCGCACCTCGTCGGTCACCGCGTCGGCTTCGAGCGCTGAGGCACCCAAGGTCAGCACGGCCTGGTGACCAAGCAGCAAGGCGGATTCAAAGGTTTCCCGCACGATATAGTCGGCGTCGTGCTTGACCAGTTCCAGCGCGTGCTCGCGGTCAAAGGCGCGCACCAGCACCTTCACCTGCGGGCAATAGTGCCGCGTGCTTTCAACAATGCGTGTCGCGGCCTTCTTGTCATTCACGCACACAATGATGGTACGGGCGTGATGGGCCCCGGCAGCATGCAACAGGTCATGGCGGGCACCATCACCGTAATAGACCTTGAAACCATAAGGCTCGACGGCGCGAATCACCTCCGGGTCCATGTCTATGATTGAAAGCTTGGCGCCATGAGCGAGTGGCGCCTGGCAAGCGATCTGACCGACACGGCCAAACCCGATGATGAGTACATGGCCTTGGAGATTCTGCGCGGGCTCCACACCGTCCATGGAAACCGCCCGGGCCCGCGCAAAACGCTTGTACAACACAAGGTTGACCGGCGTAATGGCCATGGACATCACCACGATAGCCGTCATGTTGGCGTTGATTTCGGGACTCACGACCTTGAGTTTCAGTGCTTCGGCAAACAGTACGAACGCAAATTCGCCCCCCTGCGCCATCAGCACGGCGCGGTCCAGCGCATCGCCATGCTGGCTTTTCGCGAGGCGCGCGACCCCATAGATACACAGCGCCTTGACCACCATTAGCGCCAGCACGCCAGTGCTGATGAGCAGCCAGTTCCTGGCCACCACCTGCAGATCCAGCGCCATGCCGACGCCGAGAAAAAACAGCCCCAGCAACAGCCCGCGGAACGGTTCTATGTCAGCCTCCAGCTGGTGGCGGAAGGTCGACTCCGACAGCAGCACACCGGCAACGAACGCTCCCATCGCCATTGACAGGCCGCCGATTTCCATCAGCAGCGCTGCTCCCAGCACCACCAGCAGCGCGGCAGCAGTCATCACCTCGCGCGCCCTGGCTTGCGCCAATACCCGAAACAGAGGGTTGAGCAACCACAACCCGATGACCACCAGTGCGCTCAGGGACAGGGCTGCGGTAGCCATGCGCTGCCACAGGGGTGAGGTGGGTTCGGGCACCGATGCAGTAGGCGCCAGAAATGCCACCACCGCCAGCAAGGGCACTATCAGCAGATCTTCAAACAGCAGAATGGACACGATGCGTTGGCCCCTCGGTTTGGTCAAGTCACCCCGCTCCGAGAGAACTTGCATGACGATGGCCGTGGATGTGAGTACAAAACCGGCCGCGCAGACGAATGACACCTGCCAAGGGAAACCAAAGGCCTTGCCGACGACAGTGAGCAGAACGGCACAGATCAACACCTGCAGGCTGCCCAGTCCAAATATCTGCGCCCGCAGCTCCCACAGATGCGAGGGTTTGAGCTCCAGGCCAATCACGAAGAGGAACATCACCACGCCCAATTCACCCACATCAATGATGGTGTGAGGGTCATTGACCAGCTGCAGCCCGAAGGGTCCGATCATCAGCCCCGCCAGCAGGTAACCGAGCACCGAGCCGAAGCCGATGCGCTTGAGCAATGGCACGGCCACTACGGCAGCGCTGAGCAACGTGATGACACCCATCAACAGTCCTGCGTTGCCTTCAGTGGCCATGGCCTCGACCCTCAGCCCCTGTCAGGACCGGTTGTGGAGAAATTACCGGACGAATTATCGCTGGGTGTCTCAGCTCGCCAGGGAGGTGCAATATCCACTGCGTGGGGAAGCGGCAGCCTCCTCTGCAGCAACTTAAGAATCACCCGCCCGCAAGCAGGTCGCGGGCGGGTAATCCTGGTGACGAGGGGCTGTCCCCTTGGCTGCGCGCAACGGAGGCTATCGTTGTATAACCTCGATGCACCTGCCACGCGCACGCGCTTGCTTGGGCAGTTCGATACGCAGCACACCGTTGTTGCATGTGGCACTGGCCTGCTCGGCAATGACCTCGACAGGAAGCCGGAAGGTGCGCCGGAAACTGCCGAAGGTGCATTGCCGGACGCGATAATGCCCATTGCCCTGCTCCTGCTCGACGCGCTTTTCACCGCGAATGATCAGCGTATCGCCCCGCACTTCCAGACTCAGGCCCTCCTTGACCAGTCCAGGTATCTCAAGGAGAACGACGATCCGCTCACCATCCTCGTAAAGATCGCCGGCCAGCAGCCCCCAGTTCGAGGCAAGCGCCGGTGATGAGGTCGCATCCTGCGACTCACCCCTGCTCCGCTTCACTGGCGTGAAGCGCGTCAGGGCCTCGCTGGTACGATCGCGAAGCTGACGCCAGCCCTCGCCCAACGAATGCCAGGTTTCCTCCAGGCCATGTCTGAGTTCAACTAGTTTTTCCATGGGTCGTCCTCCACACGCTCAAGGCCCTACGCGCTTTTCAGGACGATCTTGCGCGGCTGGGCATGTGCATGTTTGGGAACACGCACGTTCAGCACGCCGTCCCGTAGCTCAGCGTCGATCCGGGTCGTATCCAGCTCGGAGCTCAAAGTGAAGGCGCGCCTGAATCGCGACAGTTGGACCTCAGCGTAGACAGCCTCCAGCTGTTGGGAAAACTGCGGCATGATCTCCCCTTCCAGCACAAGCGTGTCACCGTCGACATTGACTACCAGGTGGTCCTTGGGCACGCCGGGGAAATCGGCAAACAGCTGGATTCCGTTTTCGTCTTCGAATACATCGACACGCGGCAGCAGTGTTTGGGTTTCAGTTTCGCCGCGCACGACCGCTTGTTTGTCGTTCATGGTGATTCCTCCTTCAAACCGTTGCTGTTACTGAATGACTATGCGCTTGGGCTGTAGCGCTTCCCGCCGCGGCAAGGAAATGCGCAGGACGCCGTCGCGGCAGTGGGCCTCGACCTTGTCGGTATCGACCTGGTCATTGAGGCTCACGGTACGCTTGAAGGGGCCGGCATAACGCTCGTTGGCATACACGGAGCAATTGCCCTCCTGAGCACTGCGCGCTGGCCGACGCTCGCCGGAAATCGATAGCAGACCTCGGTGAATCTGCAGATCGAGGTCGCTCGGGTCCACGCCAGGAACGAAGGCGTAGACCTACAGGCTGGACGGCGTGCTCGCGACATTGATTGCAGGAAAAGCACCACTGGCCAAGGCACGAATGCTGCCTGGGCGCCCGAGCCCCGTGCCCAGCACATGTTGCAGCTCGCGCTGCAGCCTCTCGAACTCGGCAATCGGATCGCTCGACAGATTAAGAAGGGACTCGTACATGACAATCCTCCTTCCAGCTGACTGAAATGATCTCGAACAGGAGGCGCGAAGCGCCGGGCTTCGGCCCCTGACGACGAAATTATGTGAGCGATTTGGAGGTTTTCAAGCCCCAGTTTGAACGAATATGGAATTACAGATCCGCGCTCTTTTTCCCGTTCAATCTTTGCCTCGGCGCCATTCACACACAGCCTAGGCAACTCGATCATCGCGCTCACGCAACAGCCAGTAGGTCAGCCCCAGGGCCAGGGTGGCGCCAGCAAGCGCCGCGACTTTGGCCGGGCTGACATCGGGATCGAGGATCACGATCTTGCGCGACAGCGCAATCAACCCGATCAACAGGACCGTCTTGACCTGAATGATGCTGCCACGGCGCAAGACAACGCGCACGATGGAATGCTTGAATTCCATTGCGATCAGCAGCGTCATCACCATGCCGAACACATTCTGGAAGATCCGGTGGTCCAGCGGATTGAACGCGTCGATGATCAGCAGGCTGAAGACTATCTGGATCAGCTGCACCAGCGACACCACGATAACCAGCGCGATCACCATCGATAGAATGTGGGCGACGATTTGCTCGAAACGCTCGTAAAACGTCAACATCGCCCACTCGCGACGCAATCGCATGCGCGTGCTCTCGGGCTCATTGCTGTCCTTCATGCTCACCTCTTCAGCAGCAAGATCATTGCAACGAGAAACCGCAGCCTTCGTCCTGCGCTTCACGCATTTCCACTGTCGAGCTCTTCGGCCGGCACGGCTTGCCGGCGGTCGAACCCGACCCGCTCGGACTTGTCGTCCCAGCGCGCATGGGCGTGATCACCCTTGCCAATGCCGCCGCCGAGCATTTCACGTGCCAGTGCCGTCTCCAGCTCGCTGCGGATCAGTCGCTTGAGCTCGCGAGCACCGAATTCAGGTTTGTAGCCCTCTTGCGCTAAATGATCGACCAGCGTCTCGTCGAACGTCAGCGTCACGCCCTGGCTCGCGGCATTGCGGGCCACGCGCTCGAGTTGGAGGCCAACGATGTGGCGGATCTCCTGCTTGCCCAGCGCATGGAAGACGATGATCTCATCGATGCGGTTGAGGAACTCGGGGCGAAAGTGCCCGCGCAGCACATCCATGACCTCGAGCTTGGTCTTCTCGTACTCCTCACTCGCCGCTCCGGGCGCCTTCAGCTGGCGCTGAATGATGTCGGAGCCCAGGTTGGACGTGGCAATGATAATGGTGTTGGTGAAGTCCACCACACGCCCCTTGCCGTCGGTAAGTCGCCCGTCGTCGAACACCTGCAGCAGGATGTTGTAGACGTCGGGGTGGGCCTTCTCGATCTCGTCGAGCAGCAGTACGCTATAGGGCTTGCGACGGACCTTTTCGGTAAGCTGGCCGCCTTCGTCATAACCGACGTAGCCGGGGGGCGCGCCCACCAGCCGAGCCACTGAATGGCGCTCGCCATACTCCGACATGTCGATGCGCAACAGGGCCCCCTCGTCGCCGTAGATGGATTCCGCCAGCGCCTTGGCGAGCTCAGTCTTGCCGACGCCAGTGGAACCCAGGAACAGGAACGTGGCCACGGGCTTGCTGCCTTCGCGCAGACCCGCGCGCGACAGCCGCACCGCATCCGCCACAGCGCGTACCGCCTCGTCCTGCCCCACCAGGCGCTCATGCAGCCGCTGCTCCAGGTGCAGCAGTTTCTCGCGCTCCTCCACCGTCAGCTCATTGACCGGGATACCGGTCAGCCGCGAGACGATCTGCGCAACGTGCTCCGCCTTGACTTCGGCGCTGCCCGAACCGCGCTCGCGCTCCCAGTCCGCGACGCGCTCCTTGAGTTCGGCCTCCTTGGCTTCAATGCGCTTGCTGATCTGCGCCGCATTATCATATTGCTTGCGGGAAGCCGCGTAGTTCTGCTCCCGGCGCAACTGGTGCAGTTCGGACTCCATTTCCTGCACAGCAACGGGGCGGGCCGTCGCCGATAGCTTCACGCGGGCGGCAGCCTGATCGAGCAAGTCGATGGCCTTGTCCGGCAGGAAGCGCGCGGTGACGTAGCGGTCGGACAGTTCGGCGGCAGCAATGATCGCGTCCTCGGTGATGCTGACCTTGTGGTGCGCTTCAAAGGTATCGCGCAGGCCGCGCAGGATCATGATGGTCTGCGCCACCGTTGGCTCGGGCACCATGACCGGCTGGAAGCGCCGCTCCAGCGCAGCGTCCCGCTCGATGTACTTCTGGTACTCGTTGAGCGTGGTCGCGCCGATCAGGTTCAGCTCACCGCGCGCCATCATGGGTTTGAAGACGTTGGCGACGTCCAGACCGCCTTCTCCACCGCCTTGGCCTGCACCCACAATGGTGTGCACCTCGTCGATGAAGAGAATCAGCTCGCCTTGATGCTCGGAGATTTCCTTGAGCACCTTGTGCACCCGTTCCTCGAACTCGCCCCGGTACTTCGCCCCGGCCACCATGGAATTGATGTTCAGCTCTACCAGGTGCTTGTCACGCAGCGTCTCGGGCACCTCGCCGGCCACCATACGCTGTGCCAATCCCTCGACGATGGCCGTCTTGCCCACGCCGGGCTCGCCGATCAATACGGGGTTGTTCTTCTTGCGCCGCGCCAGTACCTCGATGGTGGTTTCGATTTCCTGCGCGCGTCCGATTACCGGGTCCAGCTTGCCCTCGCGCGCCATCTTGGTGAGATCGCGCGAATACTTGTCGAGCTCCGGCGTATTCGTCGGCGCCTCGGCGCGGCCATCCTCCGCGCCTTTGCCAACCACCTTGTTTACCCGCTGGCGCAGGGCCTGCGGCGTGAGGCCATAGCGGCGCAGCAAGTTGGCGGCCAGCCCTTCGCCCTCTTCTGCTAGCCCGATCAGGAGGTGCTCGGGTCCGACGTAAGCGTGGCCTAATTCATTCGAGGCGACGAAGGCGCGACTGAGCGCATCCTTCACGCGAGGCGACACGCCGATTTCTCCTTCAAACGGTTTGTCGCCGCGCTTGGCTTCGGCCTCGATCTGGCGCTTGAGGTCATCGACGTTGATCTTGAACTGGCTGAGGATGGTCTTCACCACGTCGCTGTCGGCGAGGGCCAGCAGCAGGTGTTCGGTATCGACTTCGGACCGCCCGAACTCCGTGGCACGCTTGGCCGCTTCCTGCAACAGGGCCTCGGAGTGTTCGCTGATACGGCTGGCCAGCCCGCTGCCGCGACGCCGCGGCGTGCCCCCCCCTGCGGGGGCAGCTTCGCCAGACGACGCTTCGGCCACATCATCGGCACCCGCGGCAACGGATACTGAGTTTTCTCCGTTGCGGAAGAAATCGCTGCCCAGGAAATCTTCGAACAAACTGCTGCGCGAGCCGAAAAGGGCCTCCAGTGGAGAAAGGGTACGCTTTTGCTGGCGCACCAATTGGCGATAGTGATCATCACACAACAGCATTGTGCTGTGGCGGCCATTGACCTTGGCTTCCACCCGTGTCGTGGCGGGTTGGCCACAGACCTGGCACTGTTTGCTGGCCATGCGGGCGCTCCTTGAATCATTGAGGCGACGAGGTGAGGCTGCCGCAGCTCCTCGTCTGCTGGTGGGCCTTCGTGACGACGGCTATGGAATCTCCGAGTCAGCTTCAATTCGGAATCGAACGGCTGTGCTTCAATGCAAATGCACGCGTTTCGCGCTCGTCGGGGATGATCGTCAGCAGCCCATTGTGGACTGGGCGCTTGATCAAAACCTATTCGGCATCGTCATGCCGGTTCAAGCGTCACGGGTAACAGCCGTTGTAGCATTTGGCACGAGGGAAGACGCACTTCTGCTGCTCTCGTAGCAGTCGCGCGTGATCGGGATGTTCTTTCCTTGAGACCGGGCAATTCGAAGGAAAGCCAGCACTGCATCCGTGATGTCCAGCGCCAGCTTCAGCATGCCTGGCAGGCAAGCGCGGGAGGGCGAGCGCCGCAAATAGATGCGGCCAGCCCAAGAGAACTTTTACAGTACTCGCTTAAGTCTGCGCCCGGTAGCCTGGAAGTCAAGCAGTATCTGCGGTTTGCTCAGAGAATCAGCGGGCGGTGGTCAGGCCGTTGCAAGCCGGATTCAGCCGCATGCGCTCCATCTGATACGTTTTTTTAACGATCACCTGACTCTTTTTCGTGGCAGGCCCACTGCTTTATAAGATCTCGCTATCGGGGTGCGATCGGACTGCGCCCAGGCACTCACTTCTGCAGACGCTCAGGGAACCGGATGGCCTCGCAAGTACTCAGGAATCCCCATGAACACCTTCTGCACAAGCTATCCCAGCATTGCGCTTCCCGAGTCTCAGCGCGACATACTCGGTATGATCGCGACCAATCATCAACTACACGACATCCTCACCGCCATCTGCTTGATGATCGACGCCCAGGATCCCGGTACGCTGTGTTCGATACTGCTCACCGATGCGCAAGGCAAGCATTTGCTCAAAGGTGCCGCGCCTGGCCTGCCGCCGGCATACAACGATGCGGTCCACGGCATGCCCATCGGCCCTCGGGAAGGCACGTGCGGCACAGCGGCATACCGGCGCGAGCTGGTGGTGACGGCAGACATAGCCCGGGATCCGAGCTGGGAGCGTTTTCGCAGTCTGGCGCTAGGGTACAATCTGCGCTCCTGCTGGTCGTTGCCATTACTCTCGCATCAGGGCTCCGTTCTTGGGACGTTTGCGCTGTATCAAGATCAGGCGATTGCGCCAAGCGAGATGCAGATCCAAAGGTTGACCTGCGCGGCGCAACTGGCTGCCATTGCGATCCGGCATGAGCGTGACGGCCAACGCCTGGAGGAAAGTGAACAACGGTTTCGCTCATTGTTTACCTTTAACCCCAACCCGGTTTTTGCCCTCGACATGGCGGGCAACATCCAGAGTGTGAACCCGGCTGGCCTGAAGCTTAAAGCTGGCGCGGCAACTGATCTTGTCGGTCATCATTTCTCTCACCTCGTGTTCGAAGAAGACCTGCCGCGAGTGAATCAGCATTTTTCCGCAGCCCGCGCCGGTGAGCCGCAGCGATTCGAGGCAAGGGTCCGCGACGAGAGCGACGACAAGCAGTTGATCATGGATATCGCCAACCTGCCGATCATGGTCAATGGCGAGATCGTTGGGGTTTTCGGCATCGCGCGGGACATCAGCGAACAGAAGCATTACGAGCGCCAGCTGAGTATCAGTGCCAGCCATGACGGGCTGACCGGTTTGCTTAACCGCCTGTCTCTGGAAGACCGGCTTGTCCTGGAGTGCCGCAGCAGCCGTCAACGTAAGCGTCAACTGGCGGTCATGTACATCGACCTGGATGGATTCAAATCCATCAACGACTCCATCGGGCACTGCTTCGGCGATCAGGTGCTGATTGAGGTGGCACAGCGCATGACCCAGCAGGTCCGTCCGGCTGATGCCGTCGTGCGCATGGGCGGCGATGAGTTTGTCGTTCTGCTGACGGACCTGCTGCGTGACGAAGACGTTGTGCCGGTGGCCGAGCGACTGCTGGCCAACATTGGCAAACCCTATTGCATCCATGGCATTGACCTGCACGTAAGCGCAAGTATCGGTATCACGCTAAGCGACGGTCACATCGAGCAGCCAATGCAATTGATCCAGCAGGCTGATATGGCCATGTATAAAGCCAAGCAACAAGGTCGCAACAACTTTGAGTGGTATACCAGCGATCTAAACCAACGAATCTGCGAGCATAGAAGCCTGCGCAATGACCTGCAGAAGGCTCTCGAGACCAAGTCGTTTAGCCTGCATTATCAACCACAGATTGAGGCGCGCACGGGGCATGTGGTCGGAATCGAAGCGTTGTTACGTTGGAGGCATCCGATCAAAGGATTCATCTCTCCAGCGGTATTTGTACCCGTGGCAGAGGACAGCGGTCAAATTATCCCTCTGAGCCTTTGGGTTCTCGATACGGCTTGTGCACAGTTGCGCAACCTATGTGATCAGGGCTTCACCGGCATCTCGATGGCCGTAAATATTTCGCCCATGCATTTCCAGCGTGGTCAATTCGTTGAATGTATCCAGGCAGTACTGAGCAAGTACGGGCTTAGCGCCGGGCAATTGGAGTTAGAGATAACCGAGTCACTCTTGCTGCATAACGTTGAACTAGCAATTGAAACCTTGTACCGTCTTAAAGACTTGGGCGTACGCATTGCGCTGGATGATTTCGGCACGGGATTTTCCAGCCTGAGTTATCTCAAGTGCTTGCCAATAGACAAAATAAAAATTGATCGCTCCTTCATCCAGGATATATCGACGAATCCACACGATGCAGCAATCACTCAAGGCATTATTTCGATGGCCCATCACCTCAGCCTGTTAGTGGTCGCGGAAGGCGTGGAAACTGCGCCCCAAGTGGACCTCCTGGAAAGTGGTCGATGCGATATTTTCCAGGGATATCACTTTGCTAGACCCATGTCGCATGAGGCGCTCAGGGTTTTCTTGGCCGATCAGAAAACCTATAGTTAACAAAGTTAGTCAACAACCAAAAGGCCAACTCCTCTCATGGACCGTTTTAAGCCTTCGGCGACCAACGTCGAGCAGATCAAATCTACCGGGCGACTAACAGCCAATACGTCGAGCCGGACCAGTATTCGGGCTTGCTTAAGGACTACAGCAAGCACAAGGAGGAAAAGTCGCCATCTGGCGCGGCGGTCATGCGCTGGATCAAGCTAGGAATTGACGTTCGCCAGTTCAACAGTGTCGCCACTGAGGCTGCATTCATTGACGGGCGCTCCAATGAAGTTGTCGCCGAGGTGGTACGCAAAGGCGCCGGCGCCGACCTGGAAAACTCCTCGCAAGTAATGCAGGCCAAGGATGCTCGCACGGTACTCCATGGTTGGGCGAGAGACATGGTCAATGCGTTCCAAGCGCTGAAAAAAAACTCGAATGTCCTCCTGCCGTACTGATTTAGGCAGGAGAACGTAGAGGCTTCCCGGATAAACCGCTGATATGGGACGTCAGCTGGAAAACCCTCATGTATGCCTTGGTCGCGCTCTTCGTTCATTACCTGGAAAGGCTTTACGATTACTGGAAAGAGACGTCGAGCCTCATGGATGCGAACTCGCTTCTATGGTCCTCGATGAACTGGCCTCGCTTCTGGACCATTCAGATCCTGCTCCTGACCTTAATTTTCATATACTGCGTCATCGTCGAACTGGCACGCGTCATCGGTCGAGATCGACTGAAAGCGATGTTCATTGGACCGTTGCCGCCAAAACCTGCTAAGTCTTTGGAAGGCGCTTTAGGGTCGCATGTTGGTGCAAGGCGAATCCTCAAGGCCGCGCTTGGCTGTCCGCTCTGGGTCGTAAGCAGCCATTCGCGACCGGCAGGTTCCGACCGATTGCCGACACTCAAAGCCTTGCAGCCTTCTCGTGCCCACTTTGGCTGGCGTTCACTTCGATAACCTCGACAAACCCCTCGGACCTGCAAGGTGGCTCGAACGCAGCCGCCACCGCCTCGATACTCGCCCTCGGCAGTTGATGATCGACCCGGCGCAAGGCATTGCGTGCCAATGCCTGCTCGACCGGAGCCTGCACCCAGACTGCCGTGACTGGCACACGGTGCACGCGCCGCGGCAGTGCTGCATCGAAATACAGGTAACTGGTGTCGTTGGTAGCGGCACGATTTTGCTCGATCCAATACCTGTTCCTGCTGCCACCATGCAGAGCAATGGGCCCGAGAACGCTCTTAACCGGCCTGCCGGCGCATGGTCAGAATCGCCGCACCAAAACCGATGAACGTCGTCCCGACTACCCGGCTTACCCAACGCGACAGCGCCGGCCGGGTCAGCACACCCTTGGCCCGCGATGCCAGCGCGGCATACAGGCTCAACGAGGTCAGCGACAAGGCCACGAAGATCCCGGTCAGGGTCAGGAACTGCGGCAGCAACGCCGCGCTCTGGTCAATGAACTGCGGGAACAGCGCGGTGAAGAACATCGTCGCCTTGGGGTTGGTGACGGCGGTCAGGAACGCCGACTTGTACAAACTCAAGGGGGTCGGTTTGCTGACCTTCACCGCCGCCTGATCCACCAGCATGGGGCTTTTCTTCAGCAACTGCCGTGCACCGAGGTAGAACAGGTAGCCGGCACCGATCAGCTTGACCGCGTTGAACAGCATCTCGGAGCTGGCCAGCAGCGCCCCAAGGCCAAGCATGGCTGCCGCCGACAGGCAGAACAGGCCCGAGCCATTGCCCAGTGACGACCACACGGCACTGCGCTGGCCATGGGCGAGGCTGTTGCTGATGGCCATCAGGGTGGCGGGCCCTGGGCTGGCAATGGCGATTGCCGCGACCAAGGTGAAGGCGAGAAGCGAGTGGGTATCCATACGGCAGGCTCGGAAACGTTTTAAAGCCTGCATCTTACACAAGCGCAGCAGCTTCAGTCGTTACCCTGGCGTTTGGCGTTCTTCTTGGTAATGGCCTTCATCCGCGTGGCCGCGCGTTGCACGGTGGCCATCTTCTCAGGGCGTTTCATACCACGCCACTTGCGGATTTCCTCACGGGTGCGACCGCAGCTCACGCACAGCTCGCTGTTGAGCTGGCAGAGCGAGACGCAGGGGTTTTCGATGTCTTTGGCCATGGCGGGCTCCAACTGCGGGCGCGAATCATACCCTGTATGAAACCGCGCCCAAACCTGATGCTACTCATGCCGCCGCCGCACGCCCGTCATCACTGCTGACCTCGAACTGCCCGACCAGCTTCTGCAGCTTGCTGGCATTGACCTTCACCGTCTCGGCACTGCTTTGCAACACCACCGCCGTCTGGCGCATCTCGCCGGAGGACTGGTTGACCTGCTCGATGGTCTTGCCGTATTCCACGCTGCGCCGGTTGAGCTGTTGGATGATCGCGAACATTGCCTCGACCGCCTGATGCAGCTGCACGTTCTCCGACGAGGCATCCTCAGCCAGGCGCAGGCTGTTATCGACATCCTCCACGCCGGCCTCCATGAAGCTTACGGCCTGCTGCGTTTCGCCTTGCAGGCCTTCGACCATGTGCCGGATGTCATCGGCGGCACGCGAGGTGCGCGCCGCCAGGCTGCGCACCTCGTCGGCCACCACCGCGAAACCACGGCCATGCTCGCCGGCACGCGCCGCCTCGATGGCGGCATTCAGGGCCAGCAGGTTGGTCTGGTTGGTGATGTCGCTGATCAGCCCGGTGATGTTGCCGATCTGGCCCATGCGGTTGTCGAGCAACTGCACGCTGGACGACGAGCGCGCCACCACGTCGCGAATCGACTGGGTACCCGCCTGCACCGCCAGGAACTGCTCGCGGGCGCGGCTGACCACCTCGTCCATAGCCTGCTTCATCTGTTCGGCGCTGACCGCAGCCTGCTGCAGTTCGCCCAACTGTTCCTCCATGATGATCATCATCTGATGCACCGCGTCGGCCACGTCGGCGGACGTCACGCTCGCCTCCTGGCTGCGGCCCAGCATCATCTGGTTGGTCGCACCCACCGTGCGGCTGGCCTTGACCACCTGCCCCACCACCGCATCCAGGCGGTCGATGAAACTGTTGATCCAGCGCGCCATGTCACCGCTCTCGTCATTGCCCATGGCACTGGTGTCCAGGCGCTGACGCAGGTTGCCTTCGCCCTCGGCGATGGTGCGCAGCACGCCGCTCATGCCGTTCAGGCGTGCGGCCAGCCGCTTGGGCCCGAGCACGCTGAACAGCAATGTGGCGGCGAGCATGCCGAGCGCTTCGAGGGTATCGGTCAACCCCTGTGGCAAACCGGCGTAGTGCTGCACCAGGTAGTTGCAGCCGAACAGCCCGGCCATGGTTGCCACGTAGGGCTTCATCAGCCCGTAGCTGAGCGAGCGGCGGCGGTAGACTTCTTCCAGGTCGGCTTCGCACATCATCCCCCAGCGGTCTGGCGAGCCGGGCATCTGGAACGTGACGCCCTTGCCGACCACCGGCACATGGCGATAGTCCGAGTAGCCTGGGTAGGTCACGAACAGGTTGGCGCCGTTACGGATGGTTTCCCGCACACCGGGGTGCAGCTCGCGCGTGGACGGGTCGGTGAAGCGCAGTTCCAGCTCGGTGTGGCGCTGGATCTGCACCGTGCTCCAGGGCGTGTGCACGCCGCTCTTGAGGTTCTCGCCATGGGTGAAGGTGCCGTCCTCGAAACGCGAACGGGACAAGGCAGTGCCTGGCTGTATGCTTTGGTCGAAGCGCGATTGCGCCATGAACAGGTAGTTGTCGCCGGACTCGGCAAAGATATGCCCGGCCTCACGCTGGATCAGGTCGCCCAACACATCGTTAGGCACCCGCCCGCACAGGCAGCCGACGGTTTTGCCATCGCGCTTGAGCGGCTGGTAGAACATCAGCGTCACCTCATCGTGGAAACGCGACGATGACGGGCCGATCTGCAGCGTCTGCGGGTCGCTGTAGGGTCCGTGCAAGAACGGCGCCTTCAGGCCCAGGGCCAATGCCTGCATCTGGTCGATTCGCGAATTGCCGCGCTTGGCCCAGGTAGAGACGATCACGTTACCAGCGGTGTCGATCACGCACAGCTCGGAAAAGTCTTCCGCCTGTACCAGCTTGTCGAGCAAAAGCGACCGGTCGGCCTCGCTGCAGCCTGATGCCATGTGCTGCGCAAGTTCCGCCAGATGCTCCCACTGCTGCCGGGCCCAGTTGTGCAGCAATTGCACGCGGGTCTGGGCGATGGCTTCGAAGGTCTGTTCGATCACCGGGTAGTGCGCGCGATTGAGGCGGCAGGCCCAGCCCATGCTGAACTTGCCGGTTTTGCCGAACCAGGGCAGCCAACCCTTCTCGCTCGATGACAACTGCATGGAACTGCTAGAAAGCGACATTGTTTTCACCATACGCGACATCGGATGGCAAAATGACAGCAAGTTGCACGCCAACTCGTATGCAAGCTAACTATTCGCGCTTTCCAGGTTTCGACGCTCCCCGCAAACGCACCAGCAGGGTGCGCCTGTTCATGCACGCCCCATCACAGGGCGACTGCTCCTTCGCCGCCAAACCAGGCGGCCGAAGGTGATCGACCAGTTGGCCAGGGCAATCACCAGCAGAAGCTGCAATAGCGCCGGCATGCCTGCCTGGACGATGACCTTGCCGGCCAGGAATGGAAAACCGAACACGCCAACGAAATAGGCCAGGCTGAACAGGACCAGCGACTGCGCTGTGTGCCCGCTCGGTGCTTCGTTGGCCGCCAGGCCATTGATCACCGAATAGGTCAGGCCATAGCCGACGCCCAGTACCACTGCCGCCAGCAAATAGGCCGCCGCACTGTCGACGCCGTACATGAACATCAGCACCGACAGCACCATCAACGCCGTCAGCAGGCAGGCCATGCGGTATGGGTCGCGCTTGACGATGAAACCGGCAATGAGCAGCCGGCAGGAAATCGCAGCCGACATGAAACCGAGGAAGAACAGCGAGTAGTCCAGGTGCCTGGCGCTGGCGTACGAGGTCTGGAAGCTCGACAGCCCACCGAAGATCGCGCCACCCAGGCCAACCATGAGGATGGCAAAGGCCGCCTTGGAAGACAGCACCGCACGCGTGGCTGCCGGGGTGATCTTGCACACCGCGACGGCGCCGGTTTTCAGCTGCTGCATGCGCGGCCCCATCAGCAGGAACATCACGCCACCCAGCAGGCTCGCCCCGGCTGCGGCGACGAAGGCCGCCTCCACCGGGTAACCCAGCACCTGCGCCGCACGCCCCAGCAGCGGACCGGTGCCGATACCGGTCATCATGCTGCCCGAGAGCAAGGCAAAGTATCTGACCCGCCGTGCCGGCTCGATGAGCATCGCCACGATGATCGGCCCCAGCGTGTAGAACAGGCCCCAGCCGAAGCCCAGCAGCAGGCCACACAACAGGATGGCTATGCCGAACCCGGGGGCGGCGGCAAAGCCCAGGCAGGCCGCGGCAAGAAACACCGCGCCACCGGCCACGGCCTTGGGTGCACCAATCAGGTCGGTCAGGTGGCCGGAGAAGATCACGGCCAGGAAGGTGCTGAGCATGGCGACGGAGATCACCGAGCCAGCATCGGCTTCGCTGGCACCGTGTGCGCGCAGCGTCATTGCCAGCAGGAAGGTGCTGCCGTAAGACAGCGAAAGCAGGTAACTGCTCAGGCAGAAGGTGGCGAATAGTCCATTGGCAGGCGGGTGACTGGCGGACATCAGGTATTCCGTTTGTTTTTGTCGAGTGTCCGGTTTTTATCACGGGGTGATCGGCATTTGGATATGAAAGCAGCGGAGTGAAGCGTTGCAGACTCATACCTATTAAGCTCAGGCGAACTTCCGGAGGCTTCAACTTGAACCCAGACCTTACTCTTCGCAGGGCAGAACGTGCTGACATCGAGGCGATCATGGAGCTGGTCCAGGTGGCCTATGCCCGGGTGTTCATGCGCAAGGCCTTGTGAAACCTGGGCCGGCCTCTTCGCGGGTACTGCACAAGCCACAAGGCATAGGCGATCCTGTGGGAGCGGGTTTATCCGCGAAGAGGCCGGATGAGGCAATTGATCACCTGCGCCTGAGCACCGGCAACCGCACCAGCGACCACCCCGCCTCGGACTCGGCCAACGCCAGGCGAATGCCATCACGCGGCAAGGTGTTCAACAAAGCCTGGGCCAGGTCACCGACCATCCAGTTCGCCGTGTTCGAAGCAATCACTCGCCCGTCCGCCGAGATCAGCACCGCCTCATGCTCAAGACGCATCAAGCTGCGCACCAACAGGCGCTCGACGTTGTGCAGCGACAGGTCCAGCCCGGCCACGCCGATAAAGCGGCCGTGCACTTCGATCGGCATGGTGAAGGTGAGCACGTACATGTTGGTGCCGTACAGGTCCACGTACGGCCCTTCGACCACACTCTTGCCAGTCTTCATCGGCCGGCTGTACCAGGGCATCTCGGTGTAGTCGTAGTAGTTCTCGCGGCGCCGGTCGAAGTTCGGCCGCAGCGGCAGGGTCTTGCCGCCGTCGGCCAGGTACCACCATTCCAGGTGCATCTCGCGGTCGGCCAGGCCGTTGGGCTCGACGATGATGCCACCGCCACAGCCAAAGGCACCGGTGGTGAGCAATTGCTGGTCGATGGCCGGGCGCAGGGTCGCGAGGTCCTTGGCGCAAGGCTGGCGGCCCTCGGCCAGCACTCGCTCCCATAGCGCTCGGGTTTCTTCCACCAGCTGGCGAACCTGGCCGAAGATGGTCCCCAGGGTGTGGTCCAGCTGCTGGGCACAGGCTGACAGCGGGTCGTTGTCGCTCAGGGCAAACATGGCATTACCTCACGCAGGTACAGCTTTGTTGTTATGGACGGCTCAGTCCTGCCCGTCGGCCAGCAGTTCCAGACGCAGGCTGATCAGGCGCTTGATGCCACGGCTGACATGGGCTTCGGCCAAGGCGCCAGCCAGCACCGCGTCACCGGCGACCAGCGCTTCGAGAATGGCCCGGTGCTCGTGTTCGACCACCGTCACGTCACCGCCGCCAGCGGCCTCCATCCACAGCAGTTCACCAACTTCCGACTGCAGGCGCATTTCAGCGCTGGTCAGGCGTAGCGACTGGGCAGCGGCGGCCACTTCGATATGAAAACGTGCATCGGCGCGGTGCCGGGCCAGACGCGAACCGGCCTGGCTGAGGGTTTCGATATGCTGGGCGATACGTGCCTGCTGCTCTGGCGAGCTGCGCTTGGCGGCCAGGCGCGCTGCCGTGCCGGAAATGGCCGTTTGTTCATCACCGAGGTCGCGCAGATCGGGGCCGCTCATGTCACGCAGGCGTTGCAACAGCAGCGCTTCGGGCAACTCCACCGGGGCGCAGACAAAGCTGCCGCCATTGCGCCCGCGGCGGGTCTCGATCAAGCCGCGTTGGCGCAGCACCACCAGTGCTTCACGCAAGGTCACCGTGGCGACGCCCAACTGCAGGGCCAGTTCCGATTCACTGGGCAGTTGCTGCCCCTCGGCGAACATCCCCAGCTCGATCGCCTCCACCAGGCGGCGCGCCACTTCATCGGTTCGCCCTTCCTGGCGCAACCGGATGAAGGCGGTGTTACGAGCACTATTCAGGGCAGTCATTGCCTCTCCCTATCGAGCATTGCCAGGCCTGGCGCGGGCCTCGGCTAAAAGGTTCAGTTTCGCATCTTATAGCGAACGGGGCAGCGCCCGGTACCGATTGACGGGCCATTCTACCGCCTGGAAGTCGATTTTCGCAGTGGTTGGCAAACTAAAAATATTAAGATATGGTTTCATAGGTTTAGATTTCTACCAATAAGACCGACCAAGGAATCCGCCATGCAAACCAAACTCCTGATCAACGGCCAGTTGGTCGACGGGCAAGGTAGTCCGTACGCCGTGTACAACCCGTCCGAAGGCACAGTGCTGGTGACTATCGCCGAAGCCAGCGCTGCCCAGGTGGATGCTGCGGTGCAGGCCGCCGACCGGGCCTTCGTCGGCTGGTCGCAGACCGCACCCAAGGATCGCGCCCAGTTGCTGCTCAAGCTGGCTGATCGCATCGAAGCCGAAGCCGCCCGCCTCGCCCGCCTGGAGTCGCAGAACTGCGGCAAGCCTTACCAGGCCGCACTGAACGACGAAATCCCGGCCATCGCCGACGTGTTCCGCTTCTTTGCCGGCGCCAGCCGCTGCCTGTCTGGCTCGGCCGGCGGCGAGTACCTGCCGGGGCACACCTCGATGATTCGCCGTGACCCGCTCGGCGTAATCGCCTCCATCGCGCCATGGAACTACCCACTGATGATGGTCGCCTGGAAGCTCGCCCCCGCGCTGGCCGCCGGCAACTGCGTGGTGCTCAAGCCCTCCGAGCAAACCCCGCTGACCGCCCTGGCGCTGGGAGAGATCATGGCCGAGCTGTTCCCTGCCGGTGTGGTCAACATCTTGTTCGGCCGTGGCCCGAGCGTTGGCGAACCGCTGGTCAACCACCCCAAGGTGCGCTTGGTGTCGCTGACCGGATCCGTGGCCACCGGTGCACGGATCATCGCCAGCACCGCCAGCAGCGTGAAACGCACCCACATGGAGCTGGGCGGCAAGGCGCCGGTACTGATCTTCGACGACGCCGACATCGATGCCGCCGTCGAAGGCATCCGTGCGTTCGGTTTCTACAACGCCGGCCAGGACTGCACCGCGGCCTGCCGCCTGTATGTGCAGCAAGGCGTCTACGAGCAGTTCGTGAGCAAGCTGGGCGAAGCCGTGGCCAGCCTGCGCATGGGCCTGCAGGACGACCCTGAAACCGAGCTCGGACCGCTGATAACCCGCGAGCACCTGGAGCGCGTCGAAGGTTTCGTCGAGCGCGCCAAGGCCCAGCCGCACATCCGCCTGATCACTGGCGGCCATCGGGGTGCGGGCGACGGCTTCTTCTTCGCGCCGACCGTACTGGCCGATGCCCGCCAGGACGACGAGATCGTCCAGCGCGAAGTATTCGGTCCGGTGGTCAGCATCACCCCGTTTACCGACGAAGCCCAAGCCCTGGCCTTCGCCAACGATTCCGACTACGGCCTCGCCTCTTCGGTATGGACCCGCGACGTCGGCCGCGCCAACCGCCTGGCTGCACGCCTGCAATATGGCTGCACCTGGGTCAACACGCACTTCATGCTGGTCAGCGAGATGCCCCACGGCGGCATGAAACAGTCCGGCTACGGCAAGGACATGTCGATGTACGGCCTGGAGGACTACACCTGCGTGCGCCACGTGATGTTCAAGCACTGATTGTCGACTTTGGTCATAAAACATATAAAACCATAGGCAATATGGCATGGGTTCTGCTTCCACCCATGCCCGAGCCTGAAAACAGCCGCCAACTTTACCTTCCGGCACAGGCCGGGGGTTCGGGCTTACGAGGTGTGTCACCATGCTTATCACCGGCATCAAAAGCCGCCCGGTCTACGACCAGCTGCGGCCCATGTCAGGCGGCCTGCGCCACCTGATCGCGGGCCAGGGCAGCGGCGGCGCGGCTATGCTGCGCCTGATCGCGGACATGTCCCCCGCGCAGCGTGCCCACAGCACCCTGCTCTACTCCACCGAGTCATTCTCCGGCCACGATCACCTGCAGGCGCTGCAAGCCGCAGAAGCGGCCGGGCTGGACGTGTTCCCCAGCAACCAGGCGCTGATCGCCGCCCTGCGCGAACGCCTGGGCCAGGCCCACATGGGTACGCGCCTGTACCTCAGCGGCTCGGAAAGCTTCATCGGCACCGCCATGCAAGCCGCCAACGCGGTTGACCTGAACCGGGACGAAGTCCTGCGCGAACACAGCGGCACCCTGGTCCGCCGTGTGTGGTGCGCGCACTGCGACACCTACACCGAGAACGTCACCCAGCGCGTGTTCAGCTGCCCTGGTTGCCAGCTCGACCTGGTGGTACGCGACCACTATTCCCGCCGCCTGGCCGCCTTCCAGGGCATCAAGGCCGATGGCGAAGTCCCGGGCGAACTGCCAGCAGCCGAGGAGCTCGACACATGAATACCCACAACGGCACCCTCAGCGTGCGCGTCGCCCGCATCGAAGCACTCACCCCGGAGATCACCCGCTTCACTCTGGTCGACCCGGCCGGCAAGCACTTGCCGGCGTTTTCCGGCGGCAGCCACGTGGTGGTGGTGCTCGAAGACGGCGACAAGACCCACCGCAACGCCTACTCGCTGATGAGCTCGCCCTACGACTCCAGCGCCTACCAGATTGCCGTGCGCCGGGTCAGCGATGGCCGGGGCGGCTCGCGCTACCTGCATGACCGGGTCGCTGAAGGCGACCTGCTGCAGATCCTGCAGCCCGCCAACCTGTTCCCGCTGGCCAAGCACGCCCGCCAGCACGTGTTTATTGCCGGCGGCGTGGGCATCACCCCGGTCTACTCGCAACTGGAAGAACTGCAACTCAAGCAGGCCACCTTCGAGTTGCACCTGGCCGTGCGCGGCCCCGAGCACACCGCCCTGGGCCTGGAGCTGCAGGCACGCTACGGCGAGCGCGTGCATCTGTATGTGCAAGGCGTCGATGCGCGCATGGACATCCGCCACATCCTCGCTGATCGCCCGCTGGGCAGCCACGTGTATGTCTGCGGCCCGGACAGCATGATCGACGACACCCTCGACAATGCCCGCGCACTGGGCTGGACCGACAGCCACATTCACTACGAGCGCTTCGTCGAACAAGGCTCCAGCGGCCAGCCGTTCAGCGTCACCCTGGCACGCCAGGGGGTGACCATCGAAGTGCCAGCCGAACAGTCACTGCTCGAGGCCGCCGAACAGGCCGGCTACAAGGTGCCCTACCTGTGCCGCGGCGGTGCCTGCGGCTACTGCGAGACCGAAGTACTGGACATCGATGGCGAACTCGACCATCGCGATGACTGGCTCAGCGAGGAAGACAAGCTGAGCAAACGCAAATTCATGCCCTGCGTATCCCGCGCCAACTGCAGCCGCCTGGTCGTAGACCTCTGAAACAGGAAAACAACAACATGACCGTATTCAAGCCGATCGAATCCTACGCCGACGCAGGCCAGGGCCACACCTACAAGAACAGCCGCGAAGCCGTGCTGCGCCTGCCCTTCCCGTACCCGGAAGACCAGTACATGTACTCGATGAACGTCGAGCCGCACGTGCCGTTCGGCACCGGCGCGCTGCGCGGGCAGTTCGACATCGACGAGCACTACATCTCCGAGTGCCACCACCGTGCGCACACCCTCGACAGTCAGCCGGGCGTGCACTACGCCGCCCTGCCGCACATGATGGAAGCCCAGTGGGACCTGCTGGAGCTGCTGATGGAGTCGTACTCGCGCGACTACCCCGAACACTTCACCCTGGAGAAGAAAGGCAGCCAGTGGCACTGGATCAACCGCCCGCTGCAGATCGACCAGACCTTCACCTTCGGCGATGCCAGCACCTTGCCGATGGAGCCGATGGAATACATCACCCGCCAGGCCCAGGGCGAGTTCATTCTTCTCGAAGAGCGTGACGACACCCTGGTGATGGGCGCCGGCATGGCGACCCAGCGCGCCGACTACTCGCTGCGCTTCAACCTCGGCATGAGCTTCATGGAGTTCCACGGCCCGGTGCCCAAGCTGCATGAAATGGGCATCCTGCAGCGCGCGCTGAAGTTCCTCCTGCGCCTGCGCCCAGGCCACCCGGTGCGCCGCACCAACTGGTCGATCACTGTCGACCCGCGCCTGGAAACCTCCGCCGAAACTCTGCCCGACTGGGCCCCGGACCGCACCACCGTGACCGCCGAAAACGCCGGTGAACGGGTCAACCTGCGCATCGAGCTGCAGCCCCTGCACCGCCTGCCACGCAGCAACGCCGTGCTGTTCCCGGTGCGGACCTACCTGGTCAGCCTGCAGGAACTGGCCGAGTTCGCGCCGCAGTGGGCCAAGCGCATGCATCGGGTGATCCGCGACCTGGACCAGGAACTGGTCGACTACAAGGGCTTCACCCGCTACCGCGATGCCATGGTCAGCTGGCTGTCGCAGTACGACGACGGCACCCCTGTCGACGAAAGCCAGCAGTAACCCGTACCCTGCGCGCGCCTAAACCTGCGCGCGTCTACCCAATGCCGTGCCTGCCATTCAGGGGTTACCCCAATGAAAACAATAAAACACTGCTTGCCCGAGAGCTGGAGCCTGGTGTTCTCCGCCGCCGCGTCTGCCTACGGCGTCGGCCTGCTCGGGCTGTGGGCTTTGCCGTTCCTGATCAGCGCCATCATTCACGATCTGCAACTCAACGAAGCCCAGGCCGGGCTGCTGATGTCGGCCGAGTTCGGCTTCACCATGCTCGCCTCGCTGCTGGTCGCCCCGTTCATGGGCCGCGCACCGCGGCGCACCCTGGCGCTGGCCGGTACCCTGCTGGCGATTGTCGCCAACCTGATCAGCGCCAATGTCGACAGCCTCTATGCACTCGCGGCAGTACGCTGTATTGCGGGTATCGGCGCCGGCCTGGCACTGGCCTGTGGCAACGCCGCCGTGTCCAGCGCCAAGCACCCGGACCGGGTCGCCGGGCACATGAACGTGCTGTCGGTGGTGCTGATGATCGTGGTGATGCTGGGTTACGCCAAGGTCATGGCTGCCCAAGGCCTGCACGGCCTGTACTACGCGATGGCGGCGACCATGGCGGTGATGCTGCTGGCCATCCCGGCGATGGTCCAGCGCGCACCGCTTGCCGAACCTTCAATCCAGGCGCCTGCCGGCCAGCCAGGGGCAGGCAATATCCTGCTGAGCCTGCCGGCGATCTGCATGATGCTGGCGATGTTCGTGTTCCAGGCCCGCGACACCATGGGCTGGGCCTTCGTCGAACGAATCGGCACCATGGTCGGCTACAGCGGCGATGAACTGGGCGTGCTGTTGTCGTTCCAGTCGTTCGTCGGCCTGATCGGGCCGCTGATCGCAGCCATGGTCGGCAAGCGCTTCGGCATGAGCACGCCAGTGATCCTGGCGATTCTGCTGACCGGCGCAACCAGCCTCAGCTATGTGCTGGGCGAGCACTCCAAGACCCTGTACACCGCCGGGGTGATGACCATCTGCATCACCTACTTCTACGCCCTCAGCTACCTCACCGGGCTGGCTGCAGCGCTGGACCGCGAGGGCCGCGTGGTGGCTGCCGCCGGTAGCTTCCTCAGCCTCGGGCTGGCGGTGGGCCCGGCGATTTCCGGCGGGTTGATTTCGCTCGGTGGCTTCAGCCTGGCGGCCTGGGGTATCGGCGTGACGGTGGTGCTGACCTTGCTGCTGGTGGCGGTGCCGCTGGCCAGTATTCGGCGGGAGCCTGCCATTGGGGCCGTTGCTGTGGGGGTTTGATGATTTGAGCGTCGGCTCTTAGGTGTTCGCCGTTGGGGGCGTGGCCGAAGCGCTCTCGCTACGCGCCCACATCAATGAACGGCTCGACGCCGAGCGCAACCTGACCGATGCCACCCAGATCGGCTAGGGATAAGACAATTTTCACATCCACTTCACTATTGGGCCACAAAGCCGAGGATAAGGTGCAGCCAGCCTTGTCCTCGGAGTGGCAGCATGCTGGAAAATGTTATTGCGACGCACCCGCGTCTTGCGCGCCAGAAACGCCGTAAACAGCCTGTTGTCTGGCTGCTGGCGTTGATGCTGGCCTTCACGGCGTTCGGCCTCTGGCACGTGATGCGTACGCATGTCACCAACCTGGGCAGCTCACAATTGATGAGCGACCAGGGCGTCTACAGCGCCTGGAACAGCGGCAAGGTGATTGTTCTGATCCGCCATGCCGAACGCTGCGACCGCTCCAACCATGCCTGCCTTGGCGACCCTGCCGGCATCACCGTGGACGGCAGCCAGGCCGCAGCCGCCGTTGGCGACGGCATCCGCCGCCTGGGCCTGGCCAATGCCGATATCCTCAGCAGCCCGGAAGTCCGCACCCAGCAGACGGCCTCGTTCGTCTTCGGCAAGGCCATCGAAACCCAGGACTGGCTGGCGCGCTGTGACAGCACCTTTGCCAACGCCGCCCTGGCGCACAAGCGCGAGGGCCACAACCTGGTGCTGGTCACCCACAGCGGCTGCATCGACCACCTCGAACGCCAGCTGCACGTAGCTGGCGGCGAACGGGTTGCCGGCTATGCCAGTGCACTGTTCGTCAGCAAAGACAGCAACGGCAATGCACACTTGCTCGGGCAACTCAACGCCAACCAATGGCAGACACTCAACAGCAGCACAGGGAAGTAAGCATGCCCGTTTCTTCACGCACCACGTTCTACGTCAACAACTTGCTATTGCCGCTGTTGCTCGCCGCGATCACGTTCCTGCTGTTCGACCTCACCACGCTGGACCGCTGGATCAGTAACCTGCTGCTCGACCCGGTCAGTGGGCAATTCCCGCTGCTGCATGACCAGCTGTTCGAAAAAGTGACCCACAAATGGCCGCGCATCCTGCCGAACTGGACCGGCGAGGCGGCGATCATCGGCGCGCTGCTGTCGTTCATCTGGCCCCGTCTGGCCAACCACCCCGACGCGCTGATCACCCGCGGTCTGAATGCCGCCAGGATCAGCCCGGTACTGCGCTTTACCAGCCGTCATCGCCGCGACTTCCTGTTCGTGGTGGTGGCATTTGCCCTGAGCACCACGGTCATTCATTACCTGAAAAGCCACACCAGCGTGTATTGCCCGGTGGAGACCACCCTCTATGGCGGCCCCGAGGCGCACATGGAGTGGTACGAGAATTTCCGCTGGTTCGGCAAGGCGGGTGAAGGTCGTTGCTGGCCGGGCGGCCACGCCTCCAGCGGTTTCACCCTGCTGGCGCTGTACTTCGTGGCACTGCGTTACCGCTGGCAGCATGCGCGCAAGCTGCTGGTGGCCATCCTGCTGATCGGCTTCGTCTATGGCACCACCCGCGTGCTGCAAGGCTGGCACTACATGTCCCATACTTTCTGGGCCGGGATTTTCGTGTGGTTGACCACCTGGGCCACTGCGCTGGGCTTCTACGGACGCGAGGCGCTTCAGGCTCCCGCCCGGGCCCCTTCGGACAAGAGGTCGGCGAACGCCTATGCTTGAGCAGTCCCACTGCTCAGGAACACCGACATGCCCACGCTCGAAGACGCCCTCCGGCAAAGCTGGCAACACAACGCCCGGGCCTGGATAGACGCGGTACGTGGCGGCGCCATCGAGAGCCGCCGGCAGGTCACCGACCAGGCGATCCTGCTGGCGATCCTCGGTCGCCAGCCCGAGCGGATGCTGGACCTAGGCTGCGGCGAAGGCTGGTTGCTACGGGCGCTGGCCGATCGCGGCATCGAGGTGACCGGCGTGGATGGCGACGCCGCGCTGGTCGAGGCTTCGCGGGCCGCAGGCTCGCCGCACGTGCACCAGGCCAGCTATGCGCAGTTGGTCGCAGGTGAGGTGAATGTCGGCAGCGGCTATGAGCTGATCTGCGCCAATTTCGCCCTGCTGCACCAAGACATCATCCCCTTGCTGACGGCCATGAAAGCCCTGCTGACGCCCGGTGGCGTGCTGTTGATCCAGACCCTGCACCCCTGGAGCGTGGCAGGCGGGGACTATCAGGACGGCTGGCGCGAGGAGTCGTTTGCCGGCTTTACCGGGGAATGGCGGCCGATGCCGTGGTACTTCCGGACCTTGACCAGCTGGCTGAATGCCCTGGACATGGCGGGGTTCAGGTTGCTGAGCCTGCAGGAGCCGCAGCATCCGCAGAGCCCGGTGCCGCAGTCGCTGCTGATGGTTGCCGGGTAGCCTGCCGGGCCAGACCTTGCGCTCAGCAGCAGTGTGATGAGCGCCACCACCTATGTGCTGTACTTCGGCTTGGCGGCACGCATCGGTGCGACCCGCGCCATCAGCAGCGCCGCCTGCCCAGTTAACGCTGGGCAGTGGCTTCGTCGGCAGGCGGGGTCAGCTGCAGCACGCGATTGCGCCCGCCTTCGGCGAGCAGGTAGCCCCCCTTGCCATCGGCGATGATCGACTGCGGCGCCTTGAGGAAGGTCAGCACCACGTGCTGGGTGCCATCGGCTTCCACCCGCAGCAGGCGCGCGCGGTGGGTGTTGTCTTCGCTGATCCACAGGCCGCGCTGGTCGCACATCAGGAAGGTGGGATGGCGCAGGTCCTCGACCACCACCGGGTCCTTACCGTCGTCGGACAACGCACGAACTATGCCGGTGCCCTTCTCGGTGTACAGCAGGCGGCCGTCGGCGCAGCGGGTCAGGCCTTCGGTTTCGGTCAGCCCCGAACGCAGCACCTCGAGCTGGCCGATGGCCCAGTCATAACGCATCAGCCGCCCATTGCCCTTGCGGTCTTCGATGGCATACAGATGATCGCCGTCGTTCCACAAGCCCTGCACGCTGTTGCCATCGAACAGGTGGGTGACCTGGCCATCGCGGGACAGGCTGACCGGCGCTTGGCCGCCTTCCTGGCTGAACACCCAGCCACCTTGCGCCGCGACCATGCCGTCGGGCTTGGACAGGTTGTCGATCAGCACCACGCGGTCGCCGCTGGCAGTGATCTTGAGAATGCTGCCTTTGCCGTCATCCAGCTCACGGCTGACCAGCAGGCTGCCGTCGGCCTGGGGCAGCAACGAAGCGGCCTTGGCCACGTCGCGGTGCAGCACCTCGACACGCCAGCCACTGGCGGCCTGCACCGGGTAGAACGATTGCCAGGCGAAAAAGCCCAGGGTGGCGGCCACCAGTCCGGTGGTGACAGTCAGGGCGACACGGGTGCTGCGCCGGCGCAGGATGGGCATGAACGGGGCTCCTTGAAGTTGGCCCGAATCCTAGCAAGAGGATTTGGAAATGTCGTCATCAGACGACACAAACACAAAAGGATATAAAAATAAGAAAATGATCTAACCAAATGGAATTAAAAAATTGAAAGCCAAACGTCACCTCCTTAGGCTGGGTACACCGTTTCCCACCCTGTTCAAGGAGCGACGCCCATGCCCTTCTCCCCTTTTCGCCGCCTGCTCATCGGCGGCCTCCTGGCGACCGTCGCCAGTAGCCTGCTGCCCTGGTCCAGCGCCTTGGCCGAAGACACCAAGACTCTGCGCATCGGTTATCAGAAATTCAATAGCATCAACATTCTCAAAGGCAGTGGCGCACTGGAAAAGGCCCTGGGGCCCCAAGGCGTGAAAGTCAGCTGGCACGAATTCGCCGCCGGCCCGCAGCTGCTCGAAGCGCTGAGCACCGGCGCCATCGACCTGGGCCACGCTGCCGACGCGCCATCGGTATTCGCCCAGGCCGCCGGCAAGCCGGTGGTCTACCTCGCCGCCGAACAACCTTACCCACGCGGCATCGGCCTGGTGGTGCGCGAGCAGGATCAACTCACCGCAGTGCAGGACCTCAAAGGCAAGCGCGTGGCCACCGGCCGCGGCTGGAACGCCCAATACCTGCTGGCGGTGGCCCTGGAGCAGGCCGGCCTGAGCTATCAGGACATCACCCCGGCCTACGTCAACAATGCCGCCGATGCCGTCGCCGCCCTGCAATCGGGCAGCGTGCAGGCCGTGACCTTGTGGGACCCGTTCCTCGCAGCGGCCGAAAGCCAGCCAGGCCTGAAGAACCTGCGCGATGGCAGCGGCCTGACCAACAACCGCACCTTCTACCTGTCCACCGCCGCTTTCGCCGACCAGCACCGCGACCTGCTGAAGACCTTCTTCAGCGAGCTGGGCAAGGTCAGCCAGTGGGCCAACGCCAAGCCCGCTGAAGTCGCCGCGCTGCTGGCACCGCAACTGGGCATCAGCGCCAATGTGCTGGAGGTGGCCAGCGAACGGCGCAACTATAACGCCGTGGCCATCACCCCGCAGATCGTCGCCGAGCAGCAGAAGCTGGCCGATACCTTCCAGGGCCTGGGCCTGATCCCGCACAAGTTGCAGGTCGCCGACGCCGTCTACCCGGCCTCTGTATTGCCGTGACCAGGGAGTGAAGGCAATGCCCCGCCACATCCGCTTCAACGCCTTCAGCATGAACGCTGCCAGCCACCAGTCCCCGGGGCTGTGGCGCCACCCGCGCAACACCAGCGTGGCGTTCAACCGCCTCGATTACTGGACCGACCTCGCTCGCCTGCTGGAGCGCGGGCTGTTCGATGCGCTGTTCATCGCCGACGTGCTGGGTATCTACGACGTCTACCAGGGTGGCCCGCAAGCCGCCCTGCGCGGTGGCGTGCAGGTGCCGGTCAACGACCCGTTGCTGCTGGTGCCGGCCATGGCCGGGGTCACCGAGCACCTGGGGTTCGGCGTAACCTTTTCGCTGACGTATGAACACCCTTATCCATTCGCCCGGCGCATGTCCACGCTCGACCACCTGAGCAATGGCCGGGTCGGCTGGAACATCGTCACCGGCTACCTCGACAGCGCCGCGCGCAATCTGGGCCTGGCCCGCCAGCTGGGCCATGACCAGCGCTACGACCTGGCCGAGGAATACCTGGAGGTGCTGTACAAACTCTGGGAAAAAAGCTGGGAAGACGATGCGGTGCAGCTGGAGCGTGAAACCGGCCGCTACATCGAACCGTCGAAAGTGCACGCCATCCGCCACGCCGGCGAGCATTTCCAGGTACCCGGCATGCACCTGTGCCAGCCCTCTCCCCAGCGCACCCCGGTGCTGTTCCAGGCCGGCGCCTCGGCGCGCGGCCAGCAGTTCGCCGCCCGGCATGCCGAGTGCGTGTTCATCAGTGGCCCGACGCCCACCGTGCTGTGTCGCTACGCCGACGGCATCCGTCAGGCCAGCGAGGTGGCCGGGCGTGGCCGTGACGAGGTGCTGATCTATGCCCAGGCGCTGCTGATCGTCGCGCCGACCACCCAGGAAGCCCAGGCACGCTATGCCGAATACCGCCGCTACGTTGATCTGGACGCCGCCCTTGCCTTGCTTTCAGGCTGGACCGGTATCGACTTCGCCGGCCTCGATCCGGATGCCCCCATCGAATACGTCGAGAACGATGCTGGCCGTGCCGCGCTGGCGGCGTTCACCGCCGCCGACCCGAACCGCCGCTGGACCGTGCGTGAAGCCGCTGAATTCGTCGGCCTGGGCGGGCGTGGCCCGGTATTGGTGGGTTCGCCCGACGAGATTGCCGACCAGCTGGAACACTGGCTCGACCAGACCGGCATCGACGGTTTCAACCTCACCTATGCGGTGCAACCGGACGACCTGGCCAACGTCGTCGACCTGCTGGTACCGGAGTTGCAACGCCGTGGCCGCTACCCGCTGAGCTACACCGACGGCACCTTGCGCCACAAGCTGTTCGGCCATGGCGACCGGCTGCCCGAAGCCCACGCAGGGCGCCACGTTCGCATTCAGTAACTGAATGTCGAGTATTTCAACATTTAATTTGTGGATGATGCGGACTGCCCCATATGCTGTCCGCACATCCCCTGCACGCACCGGCCGGTGTGGTCCAAGGCACGGGGAGAGAACAACAAGTCGAGACCGCTCATGTCGAACCACTCCTACTTCGCCCCCCACGGTGGGCACCCAGCTCAGACCGAGCTGCTGACTGACCGTGCCATGTTCACCGAAGCCTATGCCGTCATCCCCAAGGGCGTGATGCGTGACATCGTCACCAGTCACCTGCCGTTCTGGGACAAGATGCGCATGTGGGTCATCGCCCGCCCGCTGACCGGTTTTGCCGAAACCTTCTCGCAGTACATCGTCGAAGTGGCTCCGGAAGGCGGCAGCGAGCGCCCTGAGCTGGACCCGAACGCCGAAGCCGTGGTGTTCATCGTCGAAGGCGAGCTGGACATCACCGTCGAAGGCAAGCACCACACCCTGACCCCAGGCGGCTATGCCTTCCTGGCCCCGGGCGCCGAGTGGAGCCTGCGCAACAACAGCAAGGCCAACGTCACCTTCCACTGGCTGCGCAAGCACTACCAGAAAGTCGAAGGCCTGGCCGTGCCTGAGTCGTTCGTCACCCACCGCGACAACGCCACCGTCATCGAGATGCCGGGCACCGAAGGCCGCTGGGTCACCACTCGCTTCGTCGACATGGCCGACATGCGCCACGACATGCACGTCAACATCGTCACCTTCCAGCCGGGCGGCGTGATTCCGTTCGCAGAAACCCACGTCATGGAACACGGCCTGTATGTGCTGGAAGGCAAGGCGGTGTACCGCCTGAACCAGGACTGGGTCGAAGTGGAAGCCGGCGACTTCATGTGGCTGCGCGCCTTCTGCCCGCAAGCCTGCTACGCCGGCGGCCCAGGCAAGTTCAGCTACCTGCTGTACAAGGACGTGAACCGTCACGTGCACCTGACCCTCAACCCCCAGCGTTGAGTTCAGACTGATGCCCGAAAGCCCGCCACCTGGCGGGCTTTCTGTTTGCCGCTCATACTGATAAGCCCTGCCCCTAGCGCGGTGCTCGCCATGAACCGCTGCCTGATGCTTGCCTTATTGCTTGCTTCCAGCGCCAGCCTGGCGGCTGATGACTGGAAGATCGCCTACGACCGCGAAGGTATCCGTGTGTACCTGGCCGCGGCAGCTGATTCGCCTTACCAGCAGTTCCGCGGCGTCAGCACCATGAAAGCCAGCGTGCGTACCCTCATCGACTTGCAGGAAAACCTGCGGGTAGCGTGCAAATGGCTGTATGCCTGCGAGCAGATGCGCTTGCTGGACGTGGATGGCGATAGCACCTGGGTGTACCTGACCACCAACTTGCCGTGGCCGACCCTGCCGCGCGACATCATTCTCAAGGTCCGCACCGAACGTCTGGATGACGGCACCCTGGTACGCCACCTGAGCGCCGAACCGAGCCGCCTGCCAGAAGAGCCGGGGCTGATTCGCGTACAGCACCTCTCGGGCGAATGGGTGATGAAGCCGCTCGGCGAGCGGGAAACCGAGGTGACCTACCAGTTGCAGGCAGACCCTGCCGGGGACGTGCCGGGCTGGCTGGCCAACCGCTTCGTCGTCGATGCCCCGGTGGTGACGCTACGCACATTGCGTGCGGTGGCCGAGCGCCAACCCTGAGCAGCCCTTTCGCCCTGCCGCGTTTTCTGCGTCAAGGCTTGCCAGGACCTCGCTTGTAAACACAAGAAAACGGCAAGTGGTCTTTCCGGTGTGTTCGCCTGCCTGGCTGACACGCCACGCAGCTAGTCAGCGACGGGCTGTTGCGACCTGGCCGGGTTTACTGAACCACCCCGCAGGCGACACGGGCACCACCACCGCCCAGCTTCTGCGGATGGTCACTGTGGTTGTCGCCACCGGCATGCACCATCAGTGCATGGCCTTTGAAATCGGTGGCTTTCAGACGAGGCGCCAATACCGGGTAGGTGGCCTTGCCGTCGGCGCCGACATAGAGTGCCGGCAGGTCACCGCGGTGGCCACTGTCATCATAGGGGCCTTTGTGTGCGTTGGTGGCGTCAGGGTCCCAGTGCCCGCCCGCCGCGCCGGCTGGCACTGGCTTGCCGTTTTCCTCTGCCGCCGCGCACGAACCCTGCTGGTGCAGGTGGAAGCCATGTACGCCCGGTGGCAGGTCCTTGAGGTCGGGGGTGAGCACGGTGCCGTACTTGTTCTGTTCGATGCTGATGGTCCCGATCGACTTGCCCGGACCGTCCGCCCCGGCCAGCTTCAATTCCACCGTCTGCGCGGCCTGGGCGAGACCGGCGCAGGCCAGCAATGTGGTGAAGACTACTGCTTTCATGTCGTTTCTCCATGGCTTGGGACAGGTGGGTTTCGTACCCACGTAACGAATGGGACTGCGCAGCTTGCCAGGCATTCCCTCCAGCCACAGACTGAAACACTTCCCTCGCAACCCGGAGCCCGCTCGCGTGTCCCTCAAAGCCCTGCGCACCTTGGTGACCATCGCCCGCCACGGCACCTTCGCCCGTGCCGCCGACCTGCTCAGCCTCACCCCTTCGGCCGTGAGCCTGCACATCAAGACCCTCGAGGACGAACTCAAGGTCGCGCTATTCGACCGCAGCCGTCGCCAGGTAGCGCTGACCGAAGCCGGGCAACTGGCGGTGGCGCGGGCCGAGCACATCCTCGGCGCCTACGACGAACTGGCCGATGCCCTGGCCAGCGGCCCGAGCCTGCGCGGCCGTTTGCGCCTGGGGGCGATCCACACGGTCCTGGCCCGGCGCCTGCCTAAGGCCCTGGTCTGGATCAAGGCGCATCACCCGCAACTGCACATCAGCGTCAACTCAGGGATGTCGGCGGAGCTTGCACGGCGCGTCGAGGACGGTGAGCTGGATGCAGCGATCACCACGGAACCGGTAAGCCCCTACCCGCAGAACCTGATTTTCACGCCGCTGTTCGAAGACCGCTTCTGGGCCATCGCCAGCCCCGAGCTGGCCGGCCAGAGCCTGCCGCAGCTGCTGGCAGGCCAACCGTTCCTGCGCTTCGACAAGCGTGCCTGGGCCGGGCGGCAGATCGAGCAGGAGCTGCGCCGCCAGCATTTGCAGGTCAGTGAACAGATGGAGCTGGACAGCCAGGAAGCACTGGCGCGCATGGCGGTGATGGGGCTGGGGGTGGCGATCATTCCCATGGCCGATGACGATCTGCAACGCTTGCCGCCGGCCACCTGCCTGCCCTTTGGCGAGCCACAGCTGGTGCGGCGGGTAGTGTTGCTGGAACACGAAAAGAGCCAGCGCCGGCACCTCAGTGCTGTGTTGAGGACCGCCATGGACGCGTGAAGGTACAGTTTTCCTCAACAGTCAGTGCAGAAATCAACGTTTTTCCCAATCAGTCAGCCACGCTAACCTGTGCCCGTACCCGACCACGGAACGACCACCATGCTTCACCTGCTGCTGACCACACTCGTGCCCATCATCTTGCTCATTGCCCTGGGCACTTTCCTGCGCATCCGCGGCTTCCTCGCCGAGTCGTTCTGGCCGGGCGCCGAACGCCTGAGCTATTACGTGCTGCTGCCGTCGCTGTTCCTGCATGGCCTGGCCACGGCCAATCTCGATGGCGTGCCGGTGCTGGGCATGGTCGGTGTGCTGATGCTTTCCACCCTGCTTGGCGCCGTGCTGCTGGTGCTCTATCAGGGTGCAGTGAACCACGAAGGCGCCGACTTCACCTCGGTGTTCCAGGGCGGCGTGCGCTTCAACAACTACATCGGCGCCACCCTCGCCGCCGGCATCTACGGCAGCGCCGGGATCGCGCTGGCCGCCGTTGCCAACGCCGCCATCGTACCCTTGGTCAATCTGCTCTGCGTGCTGGTGTTCGCCCGCTTCAGCGCGCGCCACAGCTCCCCGGCGACGGTGTTGCGGGCCATCTTCGCCAACCCGCTGATCGTCGGCTGCGCCGGGGGCCTGCTGCTGCGGACCAGCGGCCTGGGCTTGCCGGCCGGCCTGGAACCCACCATCAAGGCGCTGGGCCAGGCCGCCCTGCCCCTGGGCCTGCTGTGTGTGGGCGCTGCACTCGGTGGCGCCAGTGTCGGCCAGCAAGTGCGGCCACTGCTGGCGGCATCGGCTTTCAAGTTCCTGGTCATGCCGCTGACCACCTGGGGCCTGTGCCGCCTGCTTGGGTTGAGCGGCCAGGCAGCGGTTGTGGCAGTGCTGTTCCAGGCCTTGCCGACCGCTTCGTCGTCTTACGTGATGGCGCGGCAGATGGGCGGCAACGCGCCGCTGATGGCCACCATCATCGCCCTGCAGACCGTGCTGGCCGCCGTGACCTTGCCTTTGATGCTAATGCTAACGCTGAGGTGATTACGCTTGGCTAGACTGTGACTCAGCCCACACTTCGGAAAATTGACCATGCGCCTCTCGTGGATGCTGATCGGCTTGACCTCGGCCCTGCTCGCAGGCCCTTTGCACGCCGCCGACAGTGCCAAGGCCGCAGTGGCCGAGGACAAGGCGCAAAACCTGGAAAAAAAGGTGGTGGAGGATGCTCCTCCGCCGAAGAAGCCAGAAACCATCACCCCTGGCGAGGTGCAGGCAGTGGACCCGGCAGGTCAGGCGCCGATGGATGACAGCATCACCTGCCTGGCACGCACCATCTATTGGGAAGCCAAGGGTGCCGACGACGGGGACATGAGCGCGGTGGCCAGCGTGGTGATCAACCGGCTAGGCAAGGATGGCTTCCCCAACACCATCTGCGGGGTGGTAAAGCAAGGCGTGGAAACCAAATCCTGCCAGTTTTCCTGGTGGTGTGACGGCCGCCCGGACCAGGTCGAGGAAAAGGACCGTTACGACATCGCCAAGGAAATTGCCCGCAAGGCCTTGAACCAGCAACTCAAGGACAGCACTGGCGGCGCGCTGTACTTCCATGACCGCCAGGTGCACCCGAGCTGGGCCAAGGCCTATCGCAAGACCGCCGAAACCCGGCATTTCCTGTTCTACAAGCCGAATCAGGAACTGGCGCGCTGATAAGCCACTGCACTTTTCTGGCGCTCGCCGGTCTACTCCCTCTTTTGCCGCCTGCAAGTCATTGCTGGCGTTTTCTTTGCTTTGCACGAGACTGGGCCAAAAGCCTCGCGCTTGTGTAGGATGAGCAGCGCATACCAAGACGCTGCCAGTCACAGGGAGATCCACATGCGCGTCCTGTCATCCGTTGCCGCCTTGTCGATGGGCCTGGTCCTGTCGACCGGGGCCTTGGCCGTCACCGGCGAAGAAGCGCAACTGATCGATTCGATCAATACCTACCGCAGCCAGGCCCAGCGCTGCGGGGACCAGGTGTCGGTGGAACTGCCGCCGCTCAACAGCGACACGCGCCTGGCACTGTCGCCGGAGGGCACCCGTGACCTGCAGCAGGCCATGAGCCGCGCGGCCTATCCGATGGTCAACGTCCAGGCGATCAGCCTGTCCGGCCCACGTGATGCGAACGCTGCCATGAATGCCATCAAGGAGAGCTTCTGCCAGGTGGTGCTCGACCCGCAGTTTGTCGACATCGGCGTCAGCCAGGAAGGCCGCGACTGGCGCATCGTGCTGGCCCGGCCCCTGCTCAGCGGGCGCCTGGGTGACTGGCAGGCCGAGGGGCAGAAGCTGCTGCAGGCCATCAATACCGCACGCAAGACCCCCCGCCAATGCGGCGGCCAGCCGTTTGCCGCAGCCCCTGCGCTGAGTTGGAGCGCTGCGCTGGCGGGGGTGGCAGCCAGCCATACGCGGGCCATGGCCAACCAGAACTTCTTCGACCATATCGACAAGGACGGGCGCACGCCGGGTGACCGCGCGGAACTGGCCGGCTATCTGTATCAGCAGATCGGCGAAGACATCGCCGCCGGGCGCGACACCGCGCAGAAGGTAGTGGATGGCTGGCTCGACAGCCCCGGTCATTGCGCCACCCTGATGAACCCGGACTTCCGCGAAATGGGTGCGGCCTATGCGGTAGACCCGAAGAGCGATGCCGGCATCTACTGGACCGGCCTGTTCGGCACGCCGCAATGACCGTTTGAGCTGCGCAGCGCCAGCGCCGTGCAGCCAAACCGCCGCCGCACACACTTGCCCAGGTAGCTGGCATCACCCAGCCCGACCTCGTCGGCAATCTGCGCCAGGCTGTGACTGGAGTTGAGCAATCGCCAGCGCGCCTGCTGCAGGCGCATTTCCAGCCACCAGGCCTTGGCGCTCATGCCGTGGCTGGCCTGGAACTGGCGGTCCAGCTGACGCCGGCTGATGCCGAGTTCCGCAGCCAGCTGTTCGATCGACCCTTGTGCCCCCAGGTGATGACGCATCAGCGCCAGCGCACGCTGCACCTGGCGCCCCTGCCCGGCGTCGGCCTCCAGTGAACGCAGGGCATGGCGGCTGTCACGAGATTCGTCCACCAGCATGTCGGCCAGGCCCTTGAGCGCCCGGGCACGCCCGCAGGCGCCCGCCAGCAGTTCCACCGCCAGGTCGAGGGCTGCCGTGCCGCCGGCACAGGTGATGCGCCCCCCGTCGATACAGTACAACTGCTCGCGCAGCACCTGCAGATGCGGGAAAGATGCCCGAAACTCCGCCTCATGGCGCCAGTGCACCACGACCTTGTGCCCGTCCAGCAGGCCGCAGGCGGCCAGCAGGAAGGCGGCGTTGTCGATGGCGACCAGCTTCACCCCCGCCTTGGCCGCTCGCTTGAGCAGAGGCTTGTAGCTCGGGGCCAACGCGGCGGTGGCTTCAGCATTGCGGCTGCCGAACAGCACCAAGTAGTCGTAGTCATTCCAGCGCAATTGCTCGGTAATGGCCCGCACCTGCATCACCGCACCGCTGCTCGACGGCACGTGCTCGCCCGTCAGGCTGGCCAAGGTCCAGCTGCAGTAGCGCTGCTGGCTGTAGTCCTCGTCGTCGGCGCTGAAGCGCAGCTTGTCGAGAAACGCACCGAACGGCAGCAAGGCGAAGTCCGGTAACGGCAGGATCAGCAGGCGGATATCAGGGGCCATTCGAAACAAGTCCAGAAAACACCATTGAATGTCCAGATCATACCCTGCACTTGCAGTACCGTCCCATAGACTGAGTGCTCGTGACTACCTGAGGCGCCCATCATGGCTCTGGATACCTGGTTCATCTACCTGCTGGCGAGCATCGGCCTGTCGCTGACCCCTGGCCCGAACAGTCTGCTAGCGCTGACGCACGGTGCACTGTATGGCGCGCGCCGCACGCTGTTCACCATCGTCGGCGGGGTGTTCGGCTTCAGCGCACTGATTGCCCTGGCGATGTTCGGGCTGACGGCGCTGCTGCAGACGTCGGCCTCGGTGCTGAACGTGCTCAAATGGGTGGGGGGAGCCTACTTGGTGTGGCTGGGCATCCAGCTCTGGCGCAGCCCTGCGCTGCATCTGGAGGTGACCGAACGCGCTGCCCGCCTGGGCAATTTGGGGATGTTCCGCCAAGGCCTGCTGTCTGCTATCGCCAACCCCAAGGTACTGTTGTTCTACGGTGCCTTCCTGCCGCAGTTCATCGACCCGCAGCGTGGGCTGTTGCTGCAGTTCGTGATCATGGCAGCGACCTTTGCCAGCGTGGAATGCGTGGTCGAATACCTGCTGGCTCGCCTGGCGTTTCGTATCCGGCCCTGGATGGCCAAGGGCGGCAAAGGGTTCAATCGCTGCTGCGGGAGCCTGTTCGCATTGATTGGCGTGGCTTTGCCGCTGGGCCGGTGAAAGCTCAAGCGCGCCGCGCAACCAGCAAGAAGACGACCAGGGCCATGCCCGGCAATGCCGCCCCCACCAGCGCCACACCGTGCCACCCCTGCTGGGCGAACACCGCACTGGCCACCGCCGAACCCATTGCCCCGCCCAGGAAGATGCTGGTCATGTACAGCGCATTCAGCCGCCCGCGGCTGGCCGGGTCCAGCGCATAGACTTCACGCTGGCCGATCACCATGTTCATCTGTACGGCGAAATCCAGCAGCACCCCGGTCAACCCCAGGCCGATCACGCTGTAGCCGGGCGCCGTCAGGCCCAGCAGCAGCGCCAGAGGCGCCAACACCAGCGCCAGCAACGAACCGGCACGGGCATGGCCGGCGTCGGCCAGGCGGCCGGCCATGGGCGCGGCGATGGCGCCGACCGCGCCGACCAGGGCAAACAAGGCGATCTGGCTTTGCGACAGCCCGTGCTCACTGGCCAGGGCCAGCGGCACCGCGGTCCAGTACAGGCTGAACGCCGCGAACATCAAAGCCTGGTACAGCGAGCGCTGGCGTAATACCGGGTATTGGCGCAGCAGGGCAACCAACGACACCATCAGCCCGGCATAGCTGGCCTTGTGCTCAGGCACCCGGCGCGGCAGCGTCAGCGCCAACAACAGAATGATTGCCAACATCAGGCCAGCAGCCCCCATGAACACCGCGCGCCAGCCAAAGTGGTCGGCGACCAGGCTCGACAGCGGCCGCGCCAGCAGAATACCCAGCAGCAAACCGCCCATGATGTTGCCGACCACCCGCCCGCGTGCTTGCTCAGGCGCAAGGTGAGCAGCCAACGGGATGAGCATCTGCACAGCCACCGAACTGAAACCGATCAGCAAGGCATAGCCCAGGAACAGTTGCCCTTGGCCGCTGCTGCTGGTCCCCGCCAGCAACAGGCTGACACAGGCCAGCACGGCGGTGGCGATCATCAACCGACGGTTTTCCACCAGGTCAGCCAGTGGCACCAGCAACAGCAGGCCCAGTGCGTAGCCCAGCTGGGTCAGTGACACGATCAGGCTGGCGCGCTCGGTGGACAGGCCCAGGTCCGGGGCGATCAGCCCGACGATGGGCTGCGCGTAATAGATATTGGCGACGATCGCGCCACAACAGAACGCCAGCAGCGCGACCAGAGCACGGCTCAGGCCGGCATGGGCTGGCGGTGCAGCAGCAAGGGAGGAATTCATGCGAGGTACCTCGGCATCGGGTTGGAATATGTCAGGCACCTTACCGAGCGCTTGCCAGCGAGAGAATCCGGCTCCGGCGCAACGGGGCTTTGCGCCAGGCGCAACGGCAGGGATCAGGGTTTGAGCAGGCCCTCGCAAAAGCCGATGAACGCGTTGACCCGCCGAGAGCCGCGATGGTTGGGCAAATACAAGGCATTGATGCTGTCATTGGCGGTGCCGGGACTGACCTGCCAGTCCGCAAATATCCGCTGCAAGCGCCCGGCCGCCACGTCTTCGCGCACCAGCCAGTCGGCCAGCAAGGCAATACCGCTGGCGGCCAGCGCCGCTTCGCGCAACAGGTCGGCGTTGGCGCTGCGCAACGGCCCGCTCACGTCCAGTTCCAGTGCCTCATCGGCACGCTGCAGGCGCCAGGCGCGCGCCTTCTGCCCGTAGCGAAAACGCAGGCAGGCGTGCTGCAGCAACTGCTCGGGATGCAGCAGCGCGTCACGCCTGGCCAGGTAATCGGGGCTTGCTACCAGCCAGCGCTGGAAGCGACCGAGTTGCCGACACACCAGTTCGTCGTTCGGTGACGGGTCGCCGAGGCGAATGGACAGATCGTAACGACCGTCGAGCAAGTCATCGAGCCGGTCGCTCATGTCGATGTCCAGCTCCAGCGACGGGTGGCGAGCCAGGAAAGGCCCAAGGTGCGGTGCGATCACGCGGCGGCCGAACTCTACCGGCAGGCACAGGCGCAGCACGCCGACCGGCTCATCGCCACGATCGGCGACGCTGGCGTCGGCTTCCTCCAGCGCGTCGAAGATTTCCCTTGCCCGGGCGTAGTAACGTGCGCCCGCCTCGGTCAGGCTCACCTGGCGCGTGGAGCGGTTGAGCAAGGTCGTGCCAAGTTCCGACTCCAGCCCGTCGACCAGGCGCGTCACCGACGAGGTGGCGACGCCGAGCCTGCGCGCTGCCGCGGAAAAGCCCTGGGCATCGACTGTCGTGGTGAACATCCTCATCGCCAAGAGCTTGTCCATGGATACCCCGATTCTCAAATCTCGGAACAGTCCTACAAACCACGAAGCGGGTCAAGAAGCGCACAACAGAGCGACCAGGTCCATAGTGGAAGCACCTCCATCAGTGCGAGAACTGCCCATGCCGCTCACCAACCTGCTCAACGCCCTGCCCCGTTGCGACCCTGCCGCTGCCGAGCGGGTCGATGAACTGCTGCGGCGCCCTGGCCTGCGCATCGAACGCATCGTTTCCTGCGGCCAGGCCAGCCCGCCAGGCTACTGGTACGACCAGGCCGAAGGCGAATGGATCATGTTGTTGACCGGCACCGCCGGGCTGCGCCTTGAGCACGAGAATTACACCCGCTTGCTGGTGCCAGGCGACTGCCTGGACATTCCGGCGCATTGCCGTCACCGCGTGGAATGGACTACCCAGGGGCAACCGACCATCTGGCTTGCCGTGTTTCATGGCAGTGAAACACCCTGGCCGAGCCATTGATACGCCCTTCGTTCATGCTAAAAAATCTAAAGCGCCACACCCATATACCTGCCAAACATCATTTTTACAGCAATTTTCAGCACTAGATCTAAACTTTTCTCCACATCTTCGCAAGTTCGGCCCTGCGACAATCAGCCTCATAAAATTATGTACCAACTTGTTAATTAGCAAGCTAAGGGCTTAGACTGCGCACATTCCACCTGCTGAGATCCCTGGCATGAACGAAACACCGCGCGCCTCTGGCGCCACAAACATCATCCTGGTCGGCTTGGGCGTGATCGTCGCCCTGCTCGGCCTGCTCCTGGCTGCTGGCGGCGTCAAGCTCGCCGGCCTGGGCGGTTCCTGGTACTTCCTGATCGGCGGCCTGGCCATGGCCATCGCCGGTATTCTCATCGCTCGCCGCAAGCAGGCCGGCGCCTGGCTGTACGCGGCGTTCCTGATCGGTACCGCGATCTGGGCGCTGAGCGACGCTGGCCTGGTGTTCTGGCCGCTGTTCTCGCGCCTGTTCATGTTCGGCGCGATCGGCATGGTGGTGGCGCTGGTCTACCCGATGCTCGCCCGTGCCAATGGCGCCAGCGCCGGCCGTGGTGCCTACGGCATCGCTGGCGTGCTGGCCGTGGTGCTGGTGATCGCTGTGGGCAACATGTTCGTTGCCCACCCAAGCGTTGCACCCACCGGTAAGGGCCCAGGCATGACCCCGGTCGAAACTGGCAAGGAGCAGAAGGACTGGGCCCACTACGGCAACACCGAAGGTGGCAGCCGCTTCGCCGCGCTGGACCAGATCAACCGCGACAACGTCAACAAGCTCAAGGTGGCCTGGACCTACCACACCGGTGACGTCGCCATCAGCGACGGCAACGGTGCCGAAGATCAGCTGACCCCGCTGCAGATCGGCAACAAGGTGTTCATCTGCACCCCGCACAACAACCTGATCGCCCTCGATGCCGACACCGGCAAAGAGCTGTGGAAGAACGCGATCAACGCCCAGTCCAAGGTCTGGCAGCGTTGCCGTGGCATGGCCTACTTCGACGCCACCGCCGCGATCGCCCAGCCGACCCAGCCCAACAGCTCGCCGATCACCGGCGGCAGCGTCGCGCCCGGTGCCAACTGCCAACGTCGCCTGCTGACCAACACCATCGACGGTCGCCTGATCGCCGTGGACGCCGACAACGGCGAGTTCTGCCAGGGCTTCGGCAACAACGGCCAGGTCAACCTGATGGCCGGCCTAGGTGATGTGCCGGACTCCTACTACCAGCTGTCCTCCGCACCGTTGATGGCCGGTACCACCGTGGTGGTCGGCGGCCGCGTCGCCGACAACGTCCAGACCGACATGCCAGGCGGCGTGATCCGTGGTTTCGACGTGATCACCGGTGAAATGCGCTGGGCCTTCGACCCGGGCAATCCGGAAGACCGCAAGGCGCCGGCCGATGGCAGCACCTATGTGCGCAGCACCCCGAACAGCTGGGCACCTATGTCCTACGACCCGGCGATGAACACCGTGTTCCTGCCAATGGGCTCGTCGTCCACCGACATCTATGGCGTTGAACGCAGCAAGCTGGACCACACCTACGGTGCTTCCGTGCTGGCCCTGGATGCCACCACCGGTAACCAGAAGTGGGTATTCCAGACCGTGCACAACGACCTCTGGGACTTCGACCTGCCGATGCAGCCGAGCCTGATCGATTTCACCAAGGACGACGGCAAGTCCGTGCCTGCGGTAGTGATCGGTACCAAGGCCGGGCAGATCTACGTGCTCGACCGCGCCACCGGCAAACCGCTGACGCAGGTCGACGAAGTGCCGGTCAAGCCAAGCAACATTCCCAACGAGCCGTACTCGCCGACCCAGCCCAAATCGGTAGGCATGCCGCAGATCGGCGCGCAGACCCTGAGCGAATCGGACATGTGGGGTGCCACGCCGTATGACCAGCTGCTGTGCCGTATCGACTTCAAGAAGATGCGCTACGACGGCCTGTACACTGCGCCGGGTACCGACCTGTCGCTGAGCTTCCCGGGTTCGCTGGGTGGCATGAACTGGGGCAGCCTCTCCACCGACCCGGTGCATGGCTTCATCTTCGTCAACGACATGCGCCTGGGCCTGTGGATCCAGATGATCCCGTCGCAGAACAAGGGTGGCGCAGCCTCCGGCGGTGAAGCACTGAATACCGGCATGGGCGCCGTACCGCTCAAGGGCACCCCGTACGCGGTGAACAAGAACCGCTTCCTGTCGGTTGCCGGCATCCCGTGCCAGGCCCCGCCATTCGGTACCCTGACCGCCATTGACATGAAAACCCGCCAGATCGCCTGGCAGGTACCAGTCGGCACCGTGGAAGACACCGGCCCCCTGGGCATTCGCATGCACCTGCCGATCAAGATCGGCCTGCCAACCCTCGGCGGCACCCTGTCGACCCAAGGCGGCCTGGTGTTCATCGCCGGTACCCAGGACTTCTACCTGCGCGCCTACGACAGCAGCAACGGTAACGAAATCTGGAAAGCCCGCCTGCCTGTAGGCAGCCAGGGTGGCCCGATGACCTACGTTTCGCCGAAGACCGGCAAACAGTACGTGGTGATCACTGCTGGCGGTGCGCGCCAGTCGACTGATCGTGGCGACTACGTGATTTCTTACGCCCTGCCGTAAGAGCACGTCGCTGCATTCGCGGGCAAGCCCGCTCCCACAGGTTCTCCTCTGATCCTGGTGAGAGCGGGCTTGTTCGCGAATGGCCCCCCGAAAACAACACGAGACACAGCAATGCCATCCGCTATCCGCATCACCCCAACCCTGCTTCTGGCCCTGGCCAGCACCACCGCCCTGGCCGACGGCGACCTGCTCAACCGCAGCACCATGACCGGTGACTGGGGTGGCCTGCGTCACCAGCTCGAAGAAGACGGCGTCAAGATCACCGGCGACTACAGCGGTGAAACCGCCTACAACGCCCACGGCGGCCTACACCGCTCGGCGCGCTACTCGCAGAACATCAAGCTCGGCGCACAGTTCGACCTGTCGAAACTGTACGGCCTGGAAAACGGCGGCAAGGTCCAGCTGACCATCAACGACCGCCGCGGCAACAGCGCCTCGGAAGACCTGGTCGGCAACCGCCTGCCGATCCAGGAAAACTACGGTGGCCTGTACACCCGCCTGACCGAACTGAGCTACGAGCGCACCCTGTTCACCCCGGCGCTCAACGTCAAGCTTGGCTACATGGCCATGGGCAACGACCTCGGCGGCCTCGACAGCGGCATCCTGTGCAACTTCATGAACGCCGGCTTCTGCGGCCACCCGCTGAACATGTCCGGCGGCAGCGGCTGGACCAACTACCCCAACGCCCACCTCGGCGTGCGCGTGAAGTACGACCTGTCGCCGTCCTGGCAATTGCGCGTGGCGGCATTCAACGTCGACCCGGAGAGCAACGGCAACTCCAGCCGCGCCTGGCACCTGGGGCCCAAGCACACCACCGGCACCGTGGTGCCTGTGGAACTGGTGTACAAGCTGCAGGGCGAACTGCCGGGCGAGTACAAGCTGGGTTACTACTACGACAGCTCCGACGTGAAGCGCGTCGACAGCAGCAAGGAAGTGTCTGGTCGCGGTGGCCACTACCTGCTGGTCGACCAGGCAGTGTGGAACGACGCCGGCTCGCCAGGCCGCAGCCTGCACGCCTTCGGCCAGTACTCGGCAGCGAGCGAGGCCGCCTCGCCGTTCACCAAGTGGTATGGCGCCGGGGTGGTGCTTTACAAGCCGTTCGAAGGCCGCCCGCGCGATACCGTAGCCCTGGGCTATGGCCGCGCCGTGCCGAACCCACGTAGCCGCGATGTGCTGGAAGACGCCGCATTCAATGCCGGGCAGCAGTTCCCCAACATCGACAATGCCGAGCAGTTGGTCGAACTGAGCTATGGCTACCAGGCCACGCCGTGGCTGAACCTGCGCCCGGATGTGCAATACATCATCGAGCCAGGGGCGTTCTCCGGGAAGGACATCGACAACGCGCTGGTCTTCGGCCTGCAGGTCAAGGCAACCTTCTAAGCCGCCGGGGGGCGGTGATTGCGGTGTATGGGTTGGTCAGTGGGGCGATTGAGATCTGATTGCCAAGCTTAGGGCTTCTTCGCGGGTAAACCTGCGAAGAAGCCAACACCATTATTCCTGCCTGAGGTAATCCACCAACCTCAGCAACATCGCATCACAACCCTGCATCTGTTCGACACTGACGAACTCGTCCGGCTTGTGCCCTTGGTCCATGCTGCCCGGCCCGCAAACCACGGTGGGAATACCGGCCTGGTCGAACAGGCCACCTTCGGTGCCGAACGCCACAGTGCCGAAATCATCCGAACCGCTGAGCAATGCCACCAAGCGCGCGGCCTCGCTGTCGGCTGGCGTGGCCAGCCCCGGATACGCACTCAACGGTTGCAGGCGAATTGCACTGCCAGCGTTGACCTTGCGCATGCGGGGCAGCAACTCGGCCTCGGCGTAGGTCTGCAGCTGGTCGGCCACCGCCTGCGCTTCGAACCCCGGCAGCGCGCGCACCTCGAAATCGAACGCACATTCCTCCGGCACGATGTTCAACGCCCTGCCCCCTCTGATGACCCCGGTCTGCACCGTGGAGAACGGCGGGTCGAAGCGCTCGTCGTGATGGGCCGGCAATGCCAGGGCATCACCGATCTCGCCCAGCTTGCCGATCAGCTTGGCAGCGTACTCGATGGCATTCACCCCGTAAGGGGCATACGCCGAGTGACACGCCGCGCCCTGCACTTCGCAGCGCATCGCCAGCTTGCCTTTGTGGCCAAGCACTGGCTTCAATTCGGTAGGCTCACCGATCAGGCACAGCCGCGGCTTGTGCGGACGTTGTTCCAGCGCGGCCAGCATCGAGCGCACGCCCAGGCAGCCAACTTCCTCGTCATAGGAGAACGCCAGGTGCACCGGGATGCGCAGCGGTTGCGCCAGGAATGCCGGCACGGCAGCCAGCACCGAGGCGATGAAGCCCTTCATGTCGGCCGTGCCACGGCCATACAGGCGCCCGTCGCGCTCGGTCAGGGCGAAGGCCGGCAGCGTCCAGGCCTGGCCGTCCACCGGCACCACGTCGGTGTGCCCGGACAGCACCACACCGCCGATATCCTTGGGGCCGATGGTGGCGAACAGGTTGGCCTTGCTGCCTTCCGGGTTGTGGAACAGCTCGCACTCCACGCCAAGCTCGGCCAGGTAGTCGCGGATGAAAGCGATCAACTCAAGGTTCGAGTCGCGGCTGACCGTTGCAAAGCCGATCAGCCGCTCCAGCAACGCGCGGCTGCTGAATTCACTCATCGCCCGGCACCCCGTAGCTGGGAGCGGCAGTCGGGTCGAGGGCGCGGGTAACGTAGTCCTGCATCTGCGGGCGGTACGCCTGCCACAGGCCATCGAGCACACCGATCGGGTCCTCGTCAGCCCAGTCCACACGCAGGTCCACCAGCGGCCAGGTCAGCTCACCGGCGATCTTCAGTGCCGCGGAATGCACCGGGCCGGCCTCACCACCCGCCGCCATCGCGGCATGCATGGCCGCCAGCAGGCGGTCAGCCAGATGCCCTCCGGCCTGTTCGAAGGCCTGCACCATGGCTTCGATCACCTGGAGCGAGGACAACAGGTTGCCAGCGGCCGCGCACTGCTCGCCTGCGACGGCGTCATGCACGCCCAGCGCCTCCTTGCCGGTGAACAGCGCCACCTGGCCCTGGCTGTCGATCACCGTGACCTGGCGATACTCGCTCCAGCCATTGGCGCTGAGCACGCGGTCCAGCGCGGCGGCAGGCGGCAACTGGCCCTGCTCCAGGGCATCGAGGATTTGCGGGCCGAGCGCCGGCAAGGTGATGTTCTGGGTCGACACGGCGCCGACGCCAGCACGAACCCACGGGCAGCGGGCGCCCACGGCGATGCTCGACGAGCTGATGGCAATACCGACCTGGCCGGTTTCCTGGCAGCGACCGATGATGGAGAAGGTCATGGTGGAACTCCTGTTGTTCTGTGCAATGCCCAGCATTCTGGGCGCAAGCTTCAGGGCCACGAAACCAACATTTTCCTGTGCCTTGAACAGGAAAAAACTAAGGCCGGCCAATACCACTCGAAAAGCCCTGAAAACCCCGACCAAGCCCAGGCAAACCGGGGCCTTCGCCGTTTTATCGGCAAGCCCCAGCTAAATACTATTTTCGCGATTTTCCAGGCATCCCTAGTCTGGCCCCAAGCAACGGCGGTCCTCCAAACCGACCTGACAAAAACCGCCTGAACAAGGGCTCGGACATGACACTGAACAACATCGAAATCGACACCCTCGTGGTTGGCGCCGGCCAGGCCGGCGTGGCCATGAGCGAACACCTGAGCAAGCTTGGCGTGCCGCACCTGGTGCTGGAGCGCAAGCGTATCGCCGAGGCCTGGCGCACCGGCCGCTGGGATTCGCTGGTGGCCAACGGCCCGGTCTGGCACGACCGCTTCCCGGGGCTGGAATTCAACCTCGACGCCGACGCCTTCGCCGGCAAGGACCAGGTCGCCGACTACTTCGAGCAGTACGTACGCAAGTACAACCTGCCGGTACGCACCGGCATCGAAGTGAAGAAGGTGGTACGCAACGCCGACCGCCCCGGCTTCACCGTCGAGACCAACGAAGGCGTGATCCGCGCCAACCGCGTAGTGGCTGCCACCGGCCCGTTTCAGAAACCGGTCATCCCGGCCATCGCGCCGAAAGATGCCAACCTGCACCAGATCCACTCCGCCGCCTACTACAACCCCGAGCAACTGCCTGAAGGCGCCGTGCTGGTGGTAGGCGCCGGCTCCTCCGGTGTGCAGATCGCCGAAGAGCTGATGCGTGCCGGGCGCCAGGTGTACCTGTCGGTCGGCGCCCACGACCGCCCGCCACGGGCCTACCGCAACCGCGACTTCTGCTGGTGGCTGGGCGTACTGGGCGAGTGGGACGCAGAAATCGCCAAGCCGGGCCGCGAGCACGTGACCATTGCCGTCAGTGGCGCCCGTGGCGGCCACACCGTGGACTTCCGCGCCCTCGCCCACCAGGGCATGACCCTGGTCGGCCTGACCCAGTCGTTCGAAAACGGTGTGGCGCGTTTCCAGGACAACCTGGTCGACAACATCAACCGCGGCGACGAAAACTACCTGGCCCTGCTGGATGCCGCCGATGCCTACATCGAGCGCAACGGCCTGGACCTGCCGGAAGAGCCCGAGGCGCGCAAGCGCCTGGCTGACCCGGAGTGCATGGTCAACCCGCTGCAGCAACTGGACCTGGCCCAGGCCGGCGTCACCAGCATCATCTGGGCCACCGGCTACGGCGTGGACTTCAGCTGGCTGCAGGTCGACACCTTCGACACCAACGGCAAGCCCCAGCACCAGCGTGGCGTCGCCCGCGAGCCGGGCGTGTACTTCCTCGGCCTGCCCTGGCTGTCACGCCGTGGCTCGTCGTTCATCTGGGGCGTGTGGCACGACGCCAAGCATGTCGCCGGCCACATTGCCACGCAACGCACCTACCTGGCCTACCGCGACCGCGACCAGCGCGACGCGGATGAGCAACAAGACCACTCGATCAGCAACGTCAGCACCCTCGGAGCCCACTGATGCCTACCCATACTCGCATCCGCATGTTCAACACCAAGGAAACCTACCCCAACCAGACCCTGGACAACGACCTGTGCCAGGCCGTGCGGGCCGGTAACACCATCTACGTGCGCGGCCAGGTCGGCACCGACTTCGAAGGCAAGCTGGTCGGCCTGGGTGACCCTCGGGCGCAGACCGAGCAGGCGATGAAGAACGTCAAGCAGCTGCTTGAAGAGGCCGGCTCCGATCTGTCGCACATCGTCAAGACCACCACCTACATCACCGACCCGCGCTTCCGTGAGCCGGTGTACAAGGAAGTCGGCAAGTGGCTCAAGGGTGTGTTCCCGATTTCCACCGGGTTGGTGGTGGCCGGCTTGGCCCAGGCCGAGTGGCTGATGGAAATCGACGTGATTGCGGTGGTGCCGGATCAGCAGTAAGGCTTGAGATGGCCGGGGGCGCCTTGCGCCCCATTCGCGGGACAAGCCTGCTCCTACAGGAATGAACTGCGCCCCTGATGTTGGACAAAAAATCCAACCTCAGGGGCGTTTTACGTGAGCAAGCACACCAAGCAGTTCAAACTTTCAGCCATCCATGCCTTTCTGCAGCGAGGCATTGGCTATCGCACCATCGCATCTGAGTTGCAGATGGATCCCTCCTTGCTTCGGCGCTGGGTCGCGAGCTATCGCATCCATGGCGAGGCTAGCCTCTGCGGACAAACACGGACTTTCAGCCCTGAGTTCAAGCTTTCGGTGCTTGAGCGGATGTGGCGCGACAAGCTATCGCTGCGCCAGACGGCAGCCGTTTTCAATATGAGCCACTCCAGCCAGATAGGCATATGGGAATCGCAGTACTACAGTGGCGGCATCAAAGCCCTGACAGCAAAGAGCAAAGGTCCGCGCAGTCTCATGCCTAAACCACCTGTTCCACCCGCCAACACCCCACCTGTAGCCGATGAAGATCTCTCGCACGCCGAGTTGCTGGCCAAGCTGCGCCATGCCGAGATGGAGATCGCCTATCTAAAAAAGTTAAAAGAGCTGCGCGAGGAGAAGGCGAGGCAGAAGAAGGCCGAGAAGAAAAAGTCCTGATCATCTCGGCCTTGCGTAACCGATTCCCCCTCAACAACCTGCTCAAGTTGGCTGGGCTGGCGCGCAGTACGTACTACTACCAACTCAAGGTGATGGCTGCAGGTGACAAGCTGGCCCCGTTAAAGGCTCATATCTGTGAGACCCAGGGGCGGCATAAGGGGCGCTATGGCTATCGACGCATGACTGCAGCGCTGCGCAACATTGGCCAAATAGTAAACAGTAAAGTTGTGCGCCGGCTGATGGGTGAACTCGACCTCAAATGCACGGTGCGCGTGAAAAAGTACAAGTCCTATCGCGGTCAGCCCGGACGCATTGCGCCCAACACAATGGAGCGCGATTTCACGGCAGCAGAGCCCAACGAGAAATGGGTAACAGACGTGACCGAGTTCAAGGTGGCGGGTGAGAAACTGTACCTATCGCCGATATTGGACCTGTTTAGCGGGGAGATCGTGGCGCATCAGATCGATACTTCGCCGCACTATCCTCTGGTCGGCCAGATGCTGGAGCAGGCGCTTGCGAAGCTACCGGAAGGAGCCAAGCCGATGCTGCATTCCGACCAGGGCTGGCAGTATCAATACTACGCCTACCGGAATCGACTCGAAGAAAAGGGGCTGGAGCAGAGCATGTCGCGCAAAGGCAACTGCCTGGACAATGCACGAATGGAGAGTTTTTTCGGCACACTGAAGATAGAGATGTACCATGGTCAGCGCTTCGCCAGCATCGCAGAGCTGAGGGCGGCAATCGATGAATACATCAACTACTACAACCATGATCGAATCAAGATGGGGCTGGGCGGCCTGACTCCCGTGGCATACAGGAGTCAGGCTGCAGCAGCCTAATCACAGACTGTCCAACAAATGGGGCGCAGTTCAGGAATCACGTATTTCCTGTAGGAGCGGGCTTGTCCCGCGAAGCTTTTTCAGAACTTGGCCAATTCTTCGCGGCAGAACTCGACGAACAGCTGCGCGGGCTTTGTCAGTTGCACCCGCTTCAGGTGCGCCGCCGCCAACCCCGACAACGCCACCGGTTCGGCGATGTCGATCATCACCAGCTTCTGCCCGTCATACGTGCATTCCGAATGCGGCCGGGTCACCAGCAATGAAAACCCGAAGCCCTGCCCCACCATCCCGCGCACCATCTCGATCGACGGCGAACTGAAGACGATGTTCGGCGTCAGGCCCATTTCATTGAACAGGCTGACGAAGTAGGTCCGGCTCGGCGCCACGTCCAGCAAGATCATCGGCTCCGGGCACAGATCCCGCAGCGACACCTGCGCCTGGCCGGCGAAGCGGTGCTTCTCGGGCAGCAGCACGTAAGGCTTCTGCGGCGGCATCAACGGTTCGGCCTCGATGGTGCCATCCAGGTCGTGGTCGTAGAGAAACGCCAGGTCGAAAGTGCCGGCAGTCAAACCCTGGATCAGGTCCTGCTGCTCGCCATCGCGCAAGCGAATATCCACGCCCGGATAGCGTTCGCGAAAGCCGGCGATCAGCCGCGGCAGGTACAGCGGTGCCACGGTTTCGAAGCAGCCGATGTCGATCTGCCCGGCCACGGTGTCGTTGTCGGCCAGGGCGTTCTGCTCGAACTCGTGGGCCATCTGCAGCAACGACTTGGTCTTGGCGTAGAAGCGCTTGCCGCTGGGGGTCAGCGACACGCCCTGGGCATGGTGGCGGATGAACAGCTGCACACCGAAGCTTTCTTCCAGGCTTTTGATGGCCGTGGAGATCGATGGCTGGGCGATGTACAGCTGGCGCGAGGCCTCGGCGACGCTGCCGGCCTCGACGGTGGTGACGAAATACTTCAGTTGTCGCAGGGTATAGGAAGCCACAGGCACCTCGTTGGCGCCGTTCGGGGCGCCTTGGAATTTTCCTGCCACTTTACCCTGTGGCCTGATTCAGCGGGCCGCCGGGTGATGAAGGATTTGCCTAAGGCTTGAACATAGTTTTCTTGTGTTGCCGGTGCGGGCAATCAATAACTGAAATCATGCCCCAACTGCCCCTGCATCCATGCCAGAAACCGCCTCACCCGCGGCAGCTCGGCATGCCCCCGCGGAAACACCAGGTGATGGGCACTGACCGGGCTTGCCTGCTCGGCGCCGAACACCGGTACCAGTTGCCCACGCGCCACATAGTCCTGCGCCAGCAGCGAACTTTCCAGAATGAACCCGTAGCCATGGCTGGCTGCCTCCAGGCTCATGTACGAGCGGTCAAAGCTCAAGGCAAACGGTGCCTGTGGCAGCGACACGCCCTGCTGGGCGAACCACAACGGCCATTGCACCAGCGCCGACTCGGAGAGGATCAGGTTCTGCCCCAGCAAGTCGGCTGGCTGGTCGATCGGCTGGCGTGCCAGCAGCGCCGGCGACGCCAGCACCGTGGCGCGCTCATGGCGGATGGTGCGTACCTCCAGGCTCGGCCAGTTGGGGTAGCCATGGCGGATATCGACGTCGATCTGGTGGCGGCCAAAGTGCAGCGCTTCATAGGAGCACGACAGGTTGATCTGGATATCCGGGTGGCTGGCGCGAAACTGCTCCAGCCGCGGCAACAGCCAGAGCAGGCCGAAGCTCGGCGCCGAATGCAGGCGCAGGCAGTCGAAGCCGACCGCGCTACCGGCCCGCTCGGTGGCGGTGGCCAGGCTTTGCAAGATGCCGGAGACCTCGCGCAGGTACTGATCCCCCGCCGCCGTCAAGGTCACCCCCTTGGCCGTGCGCAGGAACAACGGCCGGCCGATCAGTGCCTCCAGGTTGGCGATCTGGTGGCTGACCGCCGAAGGGGTCAAGTTGAGCTGCTCAGCGGCGCGCGCGACGTTACCAAAACGTGCGGCCTGCTCGAAGGCCTGAATCGCTTTCAGCGGCGGCAGTTGCAAGGGCTTCTTGCCCGGATCGTGATTCATCGTATTCCTTGGGTGTCACGGGCCTCGAACGTGATCACGCCCCTACCCTGTGCTGAATTTTTTTCAGCATAGGCTGAAGCGCACTGCGTTGCCCAGCCCTCGTCCGGATACCAAGCTGTGCCCACAACAACAAACATCCGGAGTACACCCATGCTGCTCGAAGGTAAAATCGCAATCGTCACCGGCGCCGCCTCTGCCCGCGGTATCGGCCGCGCCACCGCCCAGGCCTTTGCCGCCCACGGCGCCAAGGTGGCCATCCTCGACCTCGACCTGCAAGCCGCCCGCGACGCCGCCGCGCAGCTGGGCGATTGCCACCTGGGCCTGGCCGCCAACGTCGCCGACGAAGCCCAGGTGCGTGATGCGGTGGCCGAGGTCCTGGCGCATTTCGGTCGCATCGATGTGCTGGTCAACAACGCGGGTATCACCCAACCGGTGAAAACCCTGGACATCACCGGCAAGGACTATGACCGCATCCTCGACGTAAACTTGCGCGGCACGCTGCTGATGTCCCAGGCCGTGATCCCGTCCATGCGTGCCCAGCGCTCAGGCAGTATCGTCTGCATGTCGTCAGTGTCGGCGCAGCGTGGCGGCGGCATCTTCGGCGGCCCGCACTACAGCGCCGCCAAGGCCGCCGTGCTGGGTCTGGGCAAGGCCATGGCCCGTGAGCTGGGCCCGGACAATGTGCGGGTCAACGCCATCACGCCGGGCCTGATCCATACCGACATCACCGGCGGCCTGATGCAGGACGAGCGCCGCCACGCCATCATCGACGGCATCCCCCTGGGCCGCTTGGGCGAGGCCCGCGACGTGGCCAACGCCGCCCTGTTCCTGGCCAGCGACCTTTCCAGCTATCTCACCGGCATCACGCTGGACGTCAACGGGGGCATGCTGATTCACTGACGCCCCCACGCACTATGTATCGCATCTGAGCCCCGCCACGGCAGGGCAATCGATAACAACAAGAGATCAGATCGACATGACCACCCTAACCCTCGACGCGGCCACGGCCGCGCGCAGCAATGCCTATCGCAAGACGGCCTGGCGGCTGATGCCCTTTCTCATGCTGTGCTACCTGTGCGCCTATCTCGACCGGGTCAACGTCGGCTTCGCCAAGCTGCAGATGATGGATGACCTGGCCCTGTCCGAAGCGGTCTACGGCCTGGGCGCCGGGATGTTCTTCATCGGCTACTTCCTCTGCGAAGTGCCGAGCAACATCATCCTGCACAAGGTCGGCGCACGGCGCTGGATCGCCCGCATCATGATCACCTGGGGCCTGATTTCGGCGCTGTTCGCCTTCGTCGAGACAGCCTGGCAGTTCTATGTGCTGCGCTTCTTCCTCGGCGTCGCCGAAGCCGGGCTGGCACCAGGCCTGCTGCTGTACCTGACCTACTGGTTCCCGTCGTACCGGCGGGCGAAGATGACCGCCCTGTGGTTCATCGCCATCCCGCTCTCGGGCATGGTCGGCGGGCCGCTGTCGGGCTGGATCATGGAGCGTTTCGCCGGCGTGCACGGCTGGGCCGGCTGGCAGTGGATGTTCGTGCTCGAGGCGGTGCCGACCGTGCTGGTCGGCATCTTGGTGCTCAGTTACCTCAAGGATGGCGTGCACCAGGCGCACTGGCTCAACGACGAGGAAAAGGCCCTGCTGCGCAAGGAGCTGGCCGAGGACGAGCAGCACAAGGTGCAGCATGGCTCGGTGGCCGACTTCATCCGCGACCGCCGCCTGTGGCTGCTGGCCGGCATCTACTTCTGCGTGGTCATGGGCCAGTACGCGATCACCTTCTGGTTGCCGACCCTGGTACGCAATGCCGGCGTCGCCGACCCGCTGCATATCGGCTTGCTGACCAGCCTGCCCTACCTCTGCGCCATAGGCGCCATGCTGGTGGCGGGACGCAGCGGTGACCGCCACCGCGAGCGGCGTTGGCACCTGGCGATCCCGATGCTGGCCGGGGCGCTGGGCCTGACCCTGGCGGCAGTGTTCGCCAGCCACCTGAGCCTGTCGATCCTCAGCCTGTGCCTGGCGGCGTCCGGCATCCTCTCGGCCTCGTCGCTGTTCTGGATGCTGCCGACCACGCTGCTCGGGGGGGTGTCGGCCGCCGCCGGCATCGCCGCAGTCAACAGCTTCGCCAACCTGGCCGGGTTCTGCTCACCCTTCCTGATCGGCTGGGTCACCAGCACCCTGGGTAACAACGCCATCGGCATGTACCTGATCAGCGCCGTGCTGATCGTCGGTGCGGCATTGGTGTTCCGCGTGCCGGCGGGCTTGGTCAACCGTTAATTTCCCTAGTAAGGAGCTACCCCATGAATGCCGTACCCGCTACCTCGGGTGCGCGGCCTCTGGCTGCGCGCGCCTACAACATCCGCCGTAACGCCCTGCGCATGGGCCAGGTCCAGGGCCAGGGCTATATCGGCCAAGCCCTTGGGGCCGCCGACTTGCTGGCCGTGGCCTACTGCCACGCCCTGCGTCTGGACCCGGCCAACCCCGAGTGGGAACAGCGCGACCGTTTCTACCTGTCCATCGGCCACTACGCCATCGCCCTGTACGCCGCGCTGATCGAAGCCGGGGTAATCGCCGAGGATGAACTGGAAAGCTATGGATGCGACGACAGCCGCTTGCCGATGTCTGGCATGGCCGCCTATACCCCCGGCATGGAAATCACCGGCGGCTCGCTCGGCCACGGCCTGGGCATTGCCGTCGGCGCCTGCCTGGGCCTCAAGCGCAAGGGTTCGACCAGCTGGGTCTATAACCTGCTGTCCGATGGCGAGCTGAACGAAGGCTCGACCTGGGAAGCGGCGATGTCCGCCAGCCACTGGCAGCTGGACAACCTGATCGCCATCATCGACGTCAACAACCAGCAGGCCGACGGCCATTCCAGTGAAATCCTCGCCTTCGAACCCATCGTCGACCGCTGGCAGGCCTTCGGTTGGTTCGTGCAACGGGTCGACGGCAATGACCTCGACGCCCTGGTCAAGGCGTTCGACCTGGCCCGCGCCCATACCGGCGCGCAACCGCGGGTGATCGTCTGCGACACACGCATGGGCAAAGGCGTGCCCTTCCTCGAAAACCGCGACAAGACTCACTTCATCCGTGTCGACGAACACGAATGGGACCTCGCCCTGCAAGCACTGGACGCCGGAAGCCGCGCATGAACAACCCGACCGTAGCAGCAAAACGCCTGACCACCTCGGCGATGATCGCCTCGATTGCCGCCGAAGGCCAACCGACTCGCCCTGCGCCGTTCGGCCACGCCCTCGCCAGGCTGGCCGAGCAGCGCCAGGACATCGTCGGGCTGAGCGCCGACCTGTCCAAATACACTGACCTGCATATATTCGCCAAAGCCCACCCGGAGCGCTTCTACCAGATGGGCATGGCCGAACAGCTGCTGATGAGCGCCGCGGCCGGTATGGCCCGCGAAGGCTTCACCCCGTTCGCCACCACCTATGCGGTGTTTGCCTCGCGGCGCGCCTATGACTTCATCTGCATGGCCATTGCCGAAGAAAACCTCAACGTCAAGATCGTCTGTGCCCTGCCCGGCCTGACCACTGGCTATGGCCCCAGCCACCAGGCCACCGACGACCTGGCGATCATGCGCGCCATGCCCAACCTGATGGTGATCGACCCGTGCGACGCCCTGGAGATCGAACAGGCGGTACCGGCCATCGCCGCCCATCAGGGCCCGGTGTATATGCGCCTGCTGCGCGGCAACGTGCCCTTGGTGCTGGACCGCTACGACTACCGCTTCCAGCTGGGCAAGGCCCAGGTGGTGCGCGGTGGCCGTGACGTGCTGGTGATTGCCAGCGGGCTGATGACCATGCGCGCACTGGAGGCCGCCGAACAGCTGCACAAGGATGGCGTGGATGTGTCGGTGCTGCATGTGCCGACCATCAAGCCGCTGGACGAAGCGACGATCCTGGCCGAGGCCCGCAAGCCGGGGCGGCTGGTGGTGACGGCGGAGAACCACTCGATCATCGGCGGGCTGGGTGAAGCGGTGGCCGGCGTGCTGCTGCGCAATGGCGTGACCCCGACCTTCCGCCAGATCGCCCTGCCGGACGCGTTCCTCGATGCAGGGGCGTTGCCGACCTTGCATGACCGCTATGGCATCTCCATAGAGGCGGTGGCGCGGCAGATCAAGGGCTGGCTGTAAGCAGCAATGTCCCAGTCGCCGGCTTCCCGGTGACTGGGACATTTCAGTCAACACACTGCTGTAGTCGCAGAATTGCACACCAACGTGCCGAGGCCCATAACCCTATTTTCGATCGTCGTCACTCGAAGGGGATGTTGGCGACTACACAATCATCGCCAATCAACTTGTACCCGTGCTCGCACAGCATTCCCACGACCGGGGCAACGCCGCGTTTCTTTCGGGATAGTTTTTCCATCGCATCAGCATCTCTGCCATCGACGGCATCCGCCTGGAATGTTTTCGAGTCGTCGATCTGGCTGCCGCCATCATTGGTATTCAACTGCTGTTGTGCTTGCGCGAGGCCCGTAGCGATCAGAAGTACAACCATAACCCTGAACTTCATATGCATTACTCCTTGCTGAGATGGGATTGCTCGCCAAGGCTATCGCCGAGTAACCTATGCCCCCATCTGGAAATGCAGCAACGTAAAGGAGCCGGGCCAGGCCTCGCTGGTGAATTGGGCCAGAGCCGTCTTTACTGGTAGGTAACGACCCGCAGGTACGGTGTGCGCCTATGAAGATCGTTGTCACCAGCATCCTCGTCGACGACCAGGCCAAGGCCCTGGCGTTCTACCATTACGTACTGGGCTTCGAGCCCAAGCATGACATCCCCATGGGCCAGCATCGCTGGCTGACGCTGACCTCACCCAATGACCCAAATGGTGTCGAGCTACTGTTGGAGCCCGATGCGCACCCGGCGGCCAAGGTCTACAAGCAAGCGCTGAAGCAGGATGGTATTCCAGCCACCTCGTTCGGCGTGCGCGATATCCAGGCCGAGTACACCCGGCTGTGCAAGGCCGGCGTGAAGTTCATCCAAGAGCCCACCGACCTGGGGCCAGTCACGGTCGCGGTGTTCGACGATACGTGCGGCAACCTGATCCAGATCGCCCAGAAACACTGAGCCGCGCCCATGGCAGCCAAAGCTGCCATTGGCTACATTGCAGCTGTATCCCGTGCGCCACAACAAGGAAAACAGATGCGCCACGAATTCAGCGAAGTGCTCAACGACCTGGTCGACTATTTCCTGCTGGGCGATATCCAGCTGCTCGACCGTTTCAAACACGAAAACCACCTGTCCGATGACCTGGCCCGCGAGTTCACCAGCAACGACAGCGGCGACAAGGCCGTGGCCGAAGGCGTGGTGGTGCCGCTGGCGGGGGTCGACAACCTGCCCTACCACATCCTGTTCACCCTCGATGGCTACACACCGGCCCTGCTCGAACCCGGCAGCCGGCTCAAGCACCGGCGCAACGGCTATGTGCTGCAGGTCGAGAACCGTGCGGTGATGCTGTACACCTGGCGCGTCCTGCAGCACTTCACCCCCAAGACGTTGGGTGACCTGCTGGCCCGTTATCAAGTGCCGGGGAGGCCGATGATCGAGCTGGACAACGGCTGGTACGACGTCGAGGTGCTGGCGGGGGCACTGATCAGGGATGGGTTGTACGAACCTGCTTTTGAATTCGTGCTGAAGAAGCGCTGGAGCCGGGGCGAGGCCAAAGGGGTCGATACCGGGTATGCCTTCAGCTTGCGGGGGTATTTCGACTGACTTTTGCCTGAGCCGGCCTCTTCGCGGGACAAGCCCGCTCCTACAAGGAACTTCACCGGTCTTGGGACCGGCAAGTACCTGTGGGAGCGGGCTTGCCCGCGAAGGGGCCAGGCCTGCCTAACCGATATCCCGGTCCTTGGTCTCGGGCAGGAAGAAGATTCCCAGCACCGCCGTCATCACCGCAATCACGATCGGGTACCAAAGCCCGTAGTAGATATCCCCGGTCGCTGCCACCATGGCGAACGCCACCGTCGGCAGGAACCCCCCGAACCAGCCGTTGCCAATGTGGTACGGCAGCGACATCGAGGTGTAGCGGATGCGCGCCGGGAACAGTTCAACCAGCCAGGCGGCGATCGGCCCGTAGACCATGGTCACGTAGATCACCAGCAGGGTCAGCAGCAACAGCACCATCGGGTAGTGGATCTTCGCCGGGTCGGCCTTTTCCGGGTAGCCCGCCTCTTTCAAGGCACCGCCCATGGTCGCGGTAAAAGCATCGCTCTGGGTCTTCAGGTCGGCGGCTGCCAGGCTGCTGCCGTCGAAGCTCGGAATCACCCGCTCACCGATGCGAACCTGCGCCACGCTGCCAGGCTCTGCCGCCTGGTTGGTGTAGGGAATCGCACGCTTGGCCAGCAGGCTCTTGGCGATGTCGCAGGAGCTGGTGAATTTGGCCTTGCCCACCGGGTCGAACTGGAACGCGCACTGCCCAGGGTCGGCAACCACCACCACCGGGTTCTGCTCCTGGGCGACGAACACGTCCGGGTTGCCGTACTCGGTCAGCGCCTTGAAGATAGGGAAGTAGGTCAACGCGGCGATGATGCAGCCGGCCATGACGATTTTCTTGCGGCCAATGCGGTCCGACAGGCTGCCGAAGAAAATGAAGAACGGCGTGCCGATCAGCAAGGAACCGGCGATCAGCAGGTTGGCGGTCTGCGGGTCGATCTTGAGCATCTGCAACAGGAAGAACAGCGCGTAGAACTGACCGGTGTACCACACCACAGCCTGCCCAGCCGTGCCGCCGAGCAACGACATGATCACCACCTTGAGGTTGTCCCAGCGAGCGAACGATTCGGTCAATGGCGCCTTGCACGCTTTGCCCTCGGCCTTCATCTTCAGGAACACCGGCGACTCATTGAGCTGCATGCGGATATACACCGAAATCGCCAGCAACAAGATCGACAGCAGGAACGGCACCCGCCAGCCCCAGGCCTCGAACACCTCGGTGCCCATGACGGTGCGGCAGGCCAGGATCACCAGCAGCGAGAGGAACAGGCCAAGCGTGGCGGTGGTCTGGATCCACGCCGTGAAGAAGCCGCGCCTGCCTTTGGGCGCGTGCTCGGCCACATAGGTAGCTGCACCGCCATACTCGCCACCCAGCGCCAGGCCCTGGAGCAGGCGCAGGGTAATCAGAATGATCGGTGCCGCCACGCCAATCGCCGCGTAGCTGGGCAACAGCCCCACCACTGCGGTGGACAGGCCCATGATGACGATGGTGATGAGAAAGGTGTGCTTGCGCCCGATCATGTCGCCCAGGCGGCCGAACACAATGGCGCCGAACGGCCGCACGGCAAAGCCGGCGGCAAAGGCCAGCAAGGCGAAGATGAACGAGGTGGTTTCATTGACGCCGGCGAAGAAGTGCTTGGCGATGATCGCTGCCAGCGAGCCGTACAGGTAGAAGTCGTACCATTCGAACACGGTGCCCAGCGAGGAGGCGAAGATGACCTTGCGCTCCTCCTTGGTAATGCCCCGTTGGGGCGCGCTACTGCCCGTGGAAGCGCTGTCGAGAACCGCCATGGGTTGCCTCCGTCTTGTCGTTATCGCAGGCCGGAGTACCTCACACCCATTTCACCGTCGCACCCAGGCCCTAGGGCTAGCATTGGTTGCGCGAAGCACGACGAGGTCGCTGCCTCGGATCGCAGCAAGGTAACTGAAGCATAAATCGGCTTTGCCACAATATCCACTTGCCAGCATCGCCAGATGCCATCACCCCAGAAACCGCTGCACCTCGGCCAAGACTACCTCGGCCTGTTCCCGGTGCGGAACATGCCCGCAGCCTGGCAACAGGCACATCGCGCTCGGCCCGGCGGCCAGTGTGGTGAAGCGCCGGGGATGCGCTGGCGAACCGAATTCGTCCTGGTCGCCATGCAGACTTAGCAGCGGGCAATGTACCTGCGCCAGCAGCGCATCCAGGTTCCAGTCGGCGAAGGCGTCGTCCAGCCAAGTGTCCACCCAGGCGCGCAATACCCAGTCGGCCTTGTCGCCGTGATAACGCGCCAGACGCTCCAGCTGCCCCGGCTCGGCGAACTGATGGTCGGCGTCGCGGATGCCCTGCAAGGTACGGTCCTCGACAAACGCCTGGGCCGATTCGATGATAAGGCCTCGGCAATGCTTGCCATGGGTTGCTGCGCAGCCGACGGCCATGCCGCCGCCGACGCTGTGGCCAAAGACGATGAAGTCGCCGATGTCCAGCTGCCGCCGCAACGCCGCAAAGCCCTGCTCCGCCTCAGCCTCGACAAAGCCACGGCGCAACCGGCCTGGATGCGCATCGGAGCGGCCAAAGCCCAGTCGGTCATAGGCAATCACCCGCTGGCCGGTCGCCGCAGCCAGCTGTTCGGGGAAGTCACGCCATAAGGCAACGCAGCCCAACGAGTCGTGCAACAGTATGATCGGCACGCCCTGGGCGTTCAGGGGGCGCCAGTCCTGGGCGAACAGCTTGCCGTCAGGCGTATCGATCCAGTGTTCGAGCACGTCGACCTGCGTCATGCCGCCCCCTCGACCGGGCCCTTGAGCTCGACCTGATTGCCATCGGGGTCGAAACAGTACAGCGACAGCCCTTCGCCTTCGGCGCCATAGCGCTTCTCGGCTGCTTCGACCGCCACCCCAGCCGCCTGCAGGTAAGCCGTCAGGGCCTGCTCGTCGAACGGTTCGATGCGCAAGCAGAAGTGGTGCAGATTACGCCCTTGCGCCCCCGGCGCCGCACCGCCAGGCCGGCCCAGCGGGCCGTCGAGCGTCACCAGGTCGATCATTGCCGTGCCGGTCGCCAGGTGGATCATGCCCAGGTCCGGGCGCTCGCGGCTTACCGTGCAACCCAGTAGATCACGGTAAAAGGCCACGCTGCGCTGCAGGTCACTGACTCGCAACACCAGGTGGTCGATGTGCTTGAGGGTGAACGGTCGCATGCCGGGTCTCCTTCTGGCGATTGCCCGTGAACGTTCGCCACCATAGCCCAGGACCTGGCCCGCTGACCATCACCCTCTACTCATTCACCAGACGTTGCAACTGGCCACCTTCATGCCGGAAGAGGATACGCAGAATCTGGTCGACCAGCGCCCGGTCCGGCGCCTCCAGGTGAAAATGATGCCCACCGGGGTGCCAGGACACCTTGGCATGGCCTGGCAATGCAGCCTGGCGCTGTTCGAAACCGTTGCCGCTGAACGCGCCCTGCCGACCAAACATCAGGTACAACGGGCAGCGAATCTCCCGCAGCAGATCACACGCCTCGCGCTCGGTCAGCGGCATGGGCTCGGGCAGCACCAGCCGCGGGTCGTGGCGCCAGCAATAACCCTCGGCCAGCTGCAACAGATCGCGCAGGGCCAACAGCCGCGCGGCGTCTTCCGTCAACTCGCCATCCAGGCGCTTGCGCCGTTGCTCTAGTGCGGTTTCCAGGTTGTCGAAACGGCTGCCATCCGGGTCGGTAAATCCCTGCAACTGGCTGCGTTTGACCATTTTCTTGAGTCGGTAGGCGCGCGCCAGATGCTGCACGCGATCGTCCTCGGCCACGGTAAAGGGTGCCCCGATGCCATCGAGAAAGATCATGCTGGCGATACCACTGCTCATGGCCGCGAGCAGCGAGGCGATGCCGGTGCCCATGCCATGGGCAAGCACATGAAACTGAGACAGACCGAGGCTGTCGGTGACCGCCAGCATGTCCTCGGCATGCTCCCAGAGGTAATAGCCACTGTCGTGACGGCGATGGTCCGAGCGGCCGTGCCCCACCAGATCGGGGGCCACCACAAAACAGCCTTCCAGCAATGGCCCCAAGCGCTCGAACGAGGCCGCATTGTCCAGCCAGCCGTGTAACGCCAACACCGGAATGCCATCTTCGGCCCCCCAGGTGCGTACTGCTATTTCGATGCCATCGAGGTCCAGCAGGTGATCCTTGGGACTGCACAGCGAATGCATCCGAGTTCTCCCTATCAGAGTGCCAGCACCTGAGCCAGCACCACCTTCACGTCATGCTTTGCCTCACCTTCCCTCACTCGCCCGGCCGCTGTTGGCCTGCTACCGACCCTTGCATGCACAGAACCGACCCTGCGCAGCCATATGTACTGCCTCTTACGCGGGTCAATAGCTTCGACTCTTGCCTCCATACAACGGAGCGCCAGCAACATGAACCAGACACCAACGCCCTATCATCAGGTCCAGATCACCCGCAGCATGCCCGCCTGGGTAAGAACCCTGCATCCCGACCATACCCGGCGCATCGTGCAGACCGTGCGTAAAGACTACATGGATGAAAACGGCTCGCCCTACAGCTGGTACGCCGCAGCAGCGCCCGAGGAGCAACAGCTTCTGAAGCAATGCATAGGCTATCGCGATACCCAGGTGAAGGCACTGCATGCGGTGCTCAGCAAGCTCAAGGGAATCAGCGAATTCTGCAAGCCACTGCTCGAGGCCAGGCTTGACCTGGCTACCGACGTGGAGAAAGCCCAATACGTTCATCAGCCTTTCGAGGTCGTCAGCCCCTGGATCAATCCACCCGGGTTCGAATTCTCGCCGCCACCTGTGCAGGAGCCAGAGCCCACAACGACTCGCCCGGTAGGCGCGGCGCAAAAGCGCTCACTGCTGGAGGCGGCACTGCACAACTTCGAAGGCCTCGACGAAGTCGGCCCCTATGATGCCTTGACGCAGAGCACGCATACCGACGAAGCCCTCCGGGCCCTTGAGCCTGAAGGCTTCGTGCGCCTGTGCCGCAAGCTGGATCTCGGCCAGCAGTATCAGGACCACCTTCACGCCGTTTACCAAGGCACGAATCAGGCCGAGATCGAAAGGCTATGGATTCAGGCCAACAGGCAGGCATTGAAGGTCCAGGCCTTGATCGCATCACTCAAAGGGCTCTTGTCGCGCCGTGGTCGCGATGCCCTGGTCCAGCTGTGCAACAACGAACGTTTTCCGCACTACGGCGAAGCGTCACTGCACTGCTGGCGCTTCAGCCTGTTCGGCATCCCGATACATGACGTGCTTCTGATCGGGCCCGACCAGGCTGACCAGAACAACCCCTGCATCCTCTTCATTCCCAACGATACCGAGCACCCGGTAAGGGAATATCCATCCTTGCAGGCAATGGGGGCACACCTTCGGCAACGGGTGCTGCACAGCAGTTTCCGTCAACAATTGATCGGCTTCGCTCACAAGCGCCAGCAGCCCGAACTCAGCCGCAGGCTGGAAAGCGCGCTGTTCACGGTTACCGACACGGGTATCCGCAAACCACGCGAAGCCAGCAACATCCACTGGGTCAAAACGCCACTGGCGTCAGATCCCTGGCCAGTGCTGTACCAAAGCCACACCAAGCGCCTCAAGCAGGATGCCCGAACAATTGCCGTCCCCACTGCCGATGCCGATGCGAAGGCCCGCGCCGAGCAACTACAGCACTGGCTCGATGCAGGCATGAATGCGCTCAATGTAGCCGCATTCTTCATACCGGGGCTGGATGCGGTGATGCTGGCGGTATTTGCCTACGACATCATGGATTCCGTGTTCACCGGTTTCGCCGCCTGGGAGGACGGAGATACCCACGAAGCCTTGGGCCAACTGCAATCACTGGCGATCAATGTCGCCGTGCTTGCCGGCTTCGCTGTCGGAGCCAAGGCGCTGAAGGCCTCCGGGTTCGTCGATGCCCTGGAGAGCGTTTGGCATGGTGACAGGCAGGTGCTCTGGCATGCCGACATGCGCGGCTACGCCAGCACTAAGACGCTGCCCGAGCAACTGCAACCCGACCCTCAAGGGCTCTACCGTACCCCGACCGGCACCTACCTGCGCCTGGAGGGCCGGCTCCATGAAGTGTTCGAAGACAGCCAAGGCCAATGGCGAGTTCGTCACCCCAACGCAGTAAACGCCTATTCGCCAAGATTGCATCACAACGGCCGGGGTGGCTGGCGACTGGCTCATGAACAACCCCTGCACTGGGACGATAGCCAACTGATGCGGCGACTCACCCCCAACGACAATCTGGCCGATGCCGATCTGGATGCTGCCAGGCGCAGCAGTGGCATCGACGCGCGCATTCTGCGCCAGGTGCACCTGGGCAACGAACGTCCTCCTGCTCAGTTGGTAGAGCTGATACAGCGACTGGCAGTCGACGACGAAACGCTCGATATCATCCATCGGGTTCGTCAACATAAGCCTCTGGCGGCCTACAAGAACTACGCCTTACCTGAGCTCCTGCAGCTCAAGGGTTGGCCGGAAGATCACGTGCTCAAGGTGTACGAGGGCGCAGAGCCATTCGGCGCGCACACGCGCCTGGGTGGCGACTGGAGACCCGGCCAGGTGGAGATCGAGATCACCCTGAGCGATCTGGAAAACGGTGAGCTTTGCCAAGTCATCGTCGATCAGCTGGACAGTGGCGTCGTGCACGCCTTGATGGGTGATATACCCGTATCCGAACAGTCTTCGAAACTGGCCAACCTGCTCGGCGACCAGTTGCAAGGTAAGCACCACGCTATCTTCGACAGCCTTCGCGCGAGCAGGCGCGTACCTCAGTCCGTTCATGCGCAAACGCTGGGTCGGCAATTCCCAGGTTTGCCGGACGCAGTGCTGCAGGATCTTCTGGCAGCGACCAACCCGCAGGAGCAACAACACCTGGCGATGAAACGGGTGCCCCTGCGTATCGGCGAGCAGGCGCGAATAGAGCAGGCACGGGCGCGCCTGGATCGTGCCTTGCTGGGGCTCTATCGCAAAAGCCTGAGCACTGCCGACAGTCTGACACTCGAGGCCGCGTTACGGGCCGAGTACCCTGCAGCAAGCCTTGCGCAACTGTTCGATATTGCTGTCAGTGACCGTGCCCGCGCCGCCATGCTGCTAGGCCAACGACCGATCAAGCCTCGCTTTGTGTCGCCGTCGCATCTGGCAGGTGGTGGTCTGGGTTACCACCTGAGTGGCAGGGGCATGGGCATCGAGGAGCGGCGGCTTCAACGCCTGTATCCAGCCCTTGACCCCATTGAGCGACGCAACATGCTGGATGACCTGCGCAGGCATGGCAATGTCGGCGAGCAGATCACTGCACTGGAAAGGCAGCAGCAGATTCTGGATGACCACTTGCGTGCCTGGGTGGCGCAAGCAACGCCTGAAGAGCAGCCGTCGCGCAACCAGCTGCGCGAAGTCCTCAATCGTGTGTGGCGCCGGGACTATGTCGAGCGTTTTACCCTGGAGCACATGCACATCCCGGCCCTGCCTTCTCTTCCCGTGCGCCTGGACCACATCATTCGCCTGGACATCGATGCGATTGGCCTGCAGGAAATACCTGAAGATTTCCTGCGCAGTTTCCCAAGGCTGCAACAGCTCAGCATTCGCAACAATTCGTTGCTGCGGACCAGTTCGCTGTTCAGGGCACTGCCTGACGCCCATGAGCTGGGCGGCCTGAGCCTCATCGACTGCGGGATCACGGAGCTGACGTTCAACGAACGCGAAACACTTGCCTCTCTCCCGGCACTGCGAGCCCTTGACCTGCATGACAACCCGTTGCAGCAGCTGTCCGGCCTGGAGCGTTTCACTCGACTGGAGCGGCTCAACCTGAGTGACTGCCAGCTGTACGCCTGGCCAGATGGGCTGACAGCACTGATGGAAAACCCGCACGCTGCACTGCACAACCTGGACTTGAGCGGCAACGCTATCACCGAAGTACCAGAGCTGGCCCGTGTACTCGCAAGCCCCTTCGTGGCGGCGCTCGAGCGCGCTGACAACCCGGCCCGCTGGAGTATTCTGCGAAACCCGCTGGCATCGGAGCCCAGCTTGCAACTCGCCAATCGGCGGGTGCAGGTAGAGTTCAATTTGTGGCTGCTCGATGCCAGCGACGCACGCCGCAGCATCTGGGATCAACTGTTCGTTGAAAACGCCCATCCTGAGTTGCAAGACATCGTCGAGCGCTTGGCCGAAGTGCGCGCCATGGATATCGACGTTGACGTCTGGCCTCTGCTTGAATTGATAAGCGATGTCCGCAGCAGAGCAATCGCTTTGCACCACCCGGATCTGCTTCCCCACCTGACCCAACGCCTGGAGCGGGTGGCCCTGGAATTCGCAAACGCTGAAAGCAACGCCCTGGCCGATGCCTTGAGCACGCTGCAGGTGGAGGTGAGCATCCTCTCGGAGGTGGTAACGACACCGCCTCACCCGGGAAGAATGTTCAATACGATGCGCGGCTTGTATGCCCGCGAAAGCGTGAACGGGTGTGCCCGCATCATCCATCAGGGGCGGGTAACCACCCGGGCACAACTGCGGCAGGCCCTGGATCAGGATCCAAACCTGAACGTTGCGCAACTGCAGTTGCCGTGGCTTGACCCACTGGACGAATTGCCATCCGACCAGGTTCTCGGTGACGATTCCGACCTGGAAGAAATACGCCTGAGGCTTCGTGAAGAGCTGGCCGATCTTCTCGGTTTCCCCGAGCCTGGCCCTTTACAATGGTTCTACACAGTGGCCCCACTGTCAGGAGCCACGATCTACAACGTCGAGCAGCGGGTCTTCAGCCTGGAAGCGGATGCCATTGCGCGGCGCACCTGGATCGCCCAGCACCCCGACTGGCAAATCTATTTGCGCACCCACTTTGCCGAACGCTTCGAGGCCCTGAACGAGCGCTGGGTGGGAGTCATTACCTATCTGGAAGGCCTGCAACACGCAGCGGCAAGAGCAGACCACGGACTGCCCAGCGAAGTGCTCGCCGGGGTAATCGACCTGCTTGGCCAGGTGCTAGCCACCACCCCCGTCGATGCCAACGGGCAGTTGCTCCCTGTGACCCTGAATGAGGGCCAGTACCTGGAGGCCAGCAACCTGATCCCCGCCAGGTTGCAGCAGGAGCAAGCGGCCTTGAACGAACAGCTGACCGCCGAGGCCGACCCGAACTGACCCCAGCCTACTGCCCGCGCAGGTCGTCGAAAAAGGCCTGGCGCCCATCGACCTGCGCCGATGCGCGAGGTGCGCCCGCCACCTCGCCGTTGGCGCTCTCGACATGCCAGTAACAGTGCCTGACGGCGCGTGTCACCGCCACATAGGCCAGGCGCTGCACCTCTTCCTTCTGTGCCGTGTCGAACGGCTGGGCATCGCCGGCCTTGCCCAGGCCAGCCTGGCGGTAAACCTGGTTCTTGTACGGCGAGCTGGTCAGGTACTGGCAATCGCCGAGCATGAACACCGCATCGGCCTGCAACCCTTTGGCACTGTGGTAGGTCAGCTGGCGCAGGCGCCGCTGCTCGGCGGGCAACAGCGCTTCGGCGTGCAGGACGCTTTGCAGGTGCTCGTTCATCAGGGCTTTGTCGCTGCCTTTGCGGTACAGCATCATCACCGACTCACCGCGCTGGTAATGCTCGATCAATGTCTCGCCCAGCGCCGCCTCATCACGGTCGAATACCCGCACCGGGGCGCCCGGCAGCTCGGCGGCCGGCCCGCTGGCGCGAGCCTTCTTGCCGGCAATGGCCGGGGTGCCTTTGACCAGGTGTTCGGCGGCGTCGATTACCTGCTGCTGGCAACGGTAGTTGTCCACCAGCATCACCCGAGTGTTGGCCGGCGACGGGAAGGCCTTGGTGAACTCCATGAAGTACTTCGGCGAACTGCCGCGCCAGCCATAGATTGACTGCCAGTCGTCGCCCACGCACATCAGCGAAGAATGCTGGGCATTGCGCCCGGTATGCATGGCCGGGCCTCGGCGGCGGATTTCCGCGAGGCTGGCGCGCAGCCAGCTGACGATCTGCGGCGAGACGTCCTGGAACTCGTCGATCATCAGGTGCGCCAATGGCCGCAGCAGCGGGTCGGGCAGCAGCTGCAGGTTCTCCGGGTTGTTCTCGCCGAACAGAGCGAACATGCGGTTGTAGCTCATCACTGGTGGCGACTGGTCGAGCAGGTGCGCTTCCAGGGCTTTCCAGTACAGGGCCAACGCTTCAAAGAACAGCGCGTCGGGATCGCCGGACGGGAAGCTCATGGCTGCCACGGCCGGGTTCACCTCAAGGCCCAGGTTCTCGATGAAGTTGGCGGCGCCGACGAAGGCGTCGAGCAGCGGCGCCGGAGCCAGTTCGCCCTTGACCTTGTACTCGAAACCGGGCCCGGCCACGGCATCGCCGGCCAGCGATGCGGCCAGGCGCCGGGCCATGGCGTAGTTGTCGAGCCAGATCAGCGGCTTGTCGCAGAACGCCTGCAACAAGGTGCGCTTGACCGCCCACTCGGCACGCACCGCCAGCTTGGCGCCGGGGCGTTGGTACTGGCCGCTTTCCGCCGGGTCGAAGCCCAGCACCACCCAAGCATCGAGGCCTTCCAGGCGGCCATGCACATGGAAGCGGCTGCCATGGATCTCGACCGTTTCGCGGCAGGGCTCGATCCCCTTGATCGGCCAGGCGCCAGCGGCAAACCACAGGTCCTCGATCACGTCGCACAGTTCTTCGTCACGCTGGGCGGCCAGCTGGGTGACCTGCACCCGCTTTTGTACATCCGGGTGGTCCGGATCCAGTGGCTTGAGTTGCAAGGCCTCGCGGCGCAAGGTGGCGACGATCTCGGCGAAGCGTGGGCTGTCGCCGAGCAACTGGCTGTAACACTGGTTGAGCTGTTGGCGCTGGGCATCGTTCAGGCGCAGGTCGAACGGGTTGCTCTCGGCTTCTGCCTCACGGCCAGCCGGCATCTCGTTGCCCAGGGTCTCGAACGCGCGCACCTGGCTGAAGCCCGGCAGGCTGCGCACCAGCGGCAGGATCCGCGAATGGAAGGTACGCACCAGTTCGCGGGCCTTGGCCGGTTGCAGGTCGAGCTGCCAGAGGCCGAACACCTGTACCAGGCGCTTGATGAAGTCCTTGCGCGACTCGCGGGTGAACGTGACCACGGTCATCGCGTCCAGCTCGTAGCCCAGGTAGTGACGCAGCAGCAGGATGCGCAGCACCAGCGAGGTCGACTTGCCCGCCCCGGCGCCGGCCACCACGCAGGTGGACGGTGTGTCGCTGAAGATCAGCTTCCACTGCGCCGCGCTGGGCTGGGCCTCGGCGGGCAAGCGCTGGGCAACGTCGGCCTTGAAACGCTTTTTCAGTTCCGCGCTCAACGGCAGGCGCCAATCGTCGAACAGGTTGTCGTCGTGCCCGGGCACGGCGGCGGTGTCAGGGCGCGTGTCGCGAATCACCAGCACCTGGCGACCGGCCTCATAGCCTTCCACCCGGCCACGCTCGAACCCTTCACGCAGGCCATCGGCATGGCCGCTGCGCTGCCCGGTAACATAGCCAAGGAACCAGGAGTCACGGTGTTGTGCCTGCAGGCGGCTCAGGCCACGGCCCAGCAGGCGGGCAGCCAGGCGGCGCAACCAGGGCAACTGGGCGGGCGGGGTCAGTTCGGCGGGGGCCTGGGGTTGCTCGTGAGCCACGGTCACTCCGTTGAAAATCAGATCAGCGGGCCATGTTCGCCGCATCTGCCAAAAATCGCCAGCGAATGCTTGCAGATCAGTGGATTAGGCGATGAATCGCATAATCCACATCGCTACTATCAATCTACAAAACAGATAATAATCAGCCGATATTTACGCTTATTTTCGATCTTTTTTTGACGCATCATGGCTTCATTCCACCGATTCAAGGAGCACGACCATGCTGCAACTGCGACCGTTCGAAGGCCTCGGCCACGCCAACCACGGCTGGCTCGATGCCCACCACCACTTTTCGTTTGCCGAGTACTACGACCCGGCACGCATGCACTGGGGCAACCTGCGGGTCTGGAACGACGACCTGATCGCCGCCGGCAGCGGTTTCCCGCCGCACCCGCACCGCGACATGGAAATCATCACCTATGTGCGTGAAGGCGCCATTACCCACCAGGACAGCCTGGGCAACAAAGGCCGTACCGAGGCTGGCGACGTGCAGGTGATGAGTGCCGGTAGCGGCATCGTGCACAGCGAGTACAACCTGGAAGAAGTCGATACCCGCATCTTCCAGATCTGGATCGTGCCGGAGAAGGTTGGCGATGCACCGTCGTGGGGGACCCGCCCGTTCCCGAAAGGTGAGCGCGGCGAAGGCTTCGTGACCCTGGCCAGTGGCCGTGCCGGTGATGAGGACAGCCTGCAGATCCGTACCAATGCACGGCTGGTGGCCGCGACGCTGCGGTCTGGCGAAACCGCCGAATACCGCTTCGATGCCGGACGCCGGGGTTACCTGGTGCCGGCCAAGGGGCTGGTGGAGGTCAATGGACTGCGCGCCAAGGGCCGGGATGGCGTGGCGATCGAGGAAGAGGAAGTGCTGCGGGTGACCGCGATCGAGGACAGCGAAATCGTCCTGGTCGATGTTGCTTGAACGAAGGGGGCCGCGCTGCGGCCCCACTCAGTTCAATCAGGCAATCGCCGCATCCACCAGCACCTGCGCCTCTTCCACCAGGCGCTTGAGGTGCGCCTCGTCGACGAAGCTCTCGGCGTAGATCTTGTAGATGTCTTCCGTCCCCGAAGGCCGCGCGGCAAACCAGCCATTGGCCGTCATCACCTTCAAGCCACCAATCGCCTGGCCATTGCCCGGCGCCTGGCTGAGGATTTGCACGATTGGCTCACCGGCCAGCTCGGTAGACTTCACCTGCTCCGGTGCCAGCTTGCTCAGGGCGGCCTTCTGCCGGGCGTCGGCCTTGGCCTCGACGCGGGTGGCGAACGGTTTGCCCAGCGCCGCAGTCAGGTCGTTATAGGCCTGGCTCGGGTTGCGCCCGGTACGGGCAGTCATCTCGGCCGCCAGCAGCGCTGGAATCAGGCCGTCCTTGTCAGTCGCCCAGACCGTGCCGTCTTTACGCAGGAACGAAGCACCGGCACTCTCCTCGCCACCAAAGCCGAGAGAGCCATCGAACAGGCCCTGGGCAAAGAACTTGAAGCCCACCGGCACTTCGTACAGCTCACGGCCCAGGCGCTTGGTGACGCGGTCGATCAGGCCGCTGGACACCACGGTCTTGCCCACTGCGGCGTCGTCGCGCCATTGCGGACGGTTGCGGTAGAGGTAGTCGATGGCCACGGCCAGGTAGTTGTTCGGCTGCAGCAGGCCATCGGCGGTGACGATGCCGTGGCGGTCATGGTCCGGGTCACAGGCGAAGGCTACGTCGAAGCGCTCGCGCAGGCCGATCAGGCCTTGCATGGCGTAGGGCGAGGATGGGTCCATGCGGATCTGGCCGTCCCAGTCCACGCACATGAAGCGGAAGGTCGGGTCGACCTCGGTGTTCACCACTTCCAGGTTCAGCTGGTAGCGCTCGGCAATCGCCGACCAGTAGCGTACCCCTGCCCCGCCCAGCGGATCGACGCCCAGGCGCAGGTTGGCGCCACGAATGACGTCGAAGTCGATGACGTTTTCCAGGTCAGCCACATAGTTGGCCACGTAGTCATGGCGCTGAGTGGTGGCGGCTTGCAACGCCTGGGCATGCTCCATGCGCTTGACCCCGGCAAGGTTCGCAGCCAGCAGTTCGTTGGCCTTGGCCTCGATCCACTTGGTCACATCGCTGTCGGCCGGGCCGCCGTTGGGCGGGTTGTATTTGAAACCACCGCTCTGTGGCGGGTTGTGCGACGGGGTAATGACGATGCCATCCGCCAGGCCCTGGCTGCGGCCACGGTTGTAGCAGAGGATGGCATGTGACACCGCCGGCGTCGGGGTGTATTCATCGTCCTTGGACAGCATCACCTGCACACCATTGGCGGCCAGCACTTCCAGCGCACTGGCCGCAGCCGGCGCAGACAGCGCGTGGGTATCGGCACCGATGAACAGCGGGCCGTCGATGCCTTTTTCCTGGCGGTACAGGCAGATAGCCTGGGTGATCGCCAGCACATGGTGCTCGTTGAAGCTCAGGTCGAACGAGCTGCCCCGGTGCCCCGAGGTGCCGAAGGCCACGCGCTGGGCCGCCACGGCGGCGTCGGGGCGGCCGGTGTAGTAGGCAGTGAGCAGGCGGGGGATATCGACCAGCACGCTGGCCGGAGCCGGCTTGCCTGCCAAAGGACTGAGCGTCATGCAAAAACCTCGAGTTCAACGGATGTTGGTGTTGGAACACGCAGTGTACTGGGAGTTGCAATGCCGTGCGATGGGGCCACCGAGGATTATTTAACGGCCACCTGCCACCATGCGGGGAACATCTGCTGAACCCGCTGCTCGGCGAAACGTTCGTCGATCAGCACCAGCACGCCGCGATCGTGGTCGCCACGAATGACCCGCCCGGCGGCCTGGATGACCTTGCGCACACCGGGGTACAGGTAGGCATAGTCGAAGCCAGCGCCAAACTGCCGGCCCAGGCGCTGCTTGAACTGTTCGTTGACCGGGTTGACCTGGGGCAGGCCGAGGGTGGCGACGAAAGCCCCGATCAGGCGCGTGCCAGGCAAGTCGACCCCTTCGCCGAACGCCCCGCCGAGCACGGCAAAGCCCACCCCCTGCCCGTCTGCCACGAAGCGATCGAGAAAGGTCTGGCGCGCGCTTTCGTCCATGCCCGGTGCCTGGGCCCACAGCGGGATGCCAGGATGCTGCTCGGCGAGCAGGCTGGCCACCTGCTGCAGGTATTCGAAGCTGCTGAAGAACGCGAGGTAGTTGCCCGGCTGGCGCTGATATTGCTCGGCAATCAGCGCGGTGATGGGCGCCAGTGAAGCCTGGCGTTGGTGATAGCGGGTCGAGACCTGGCTGGCGATGCGCACCTCGAGCTGCTCGGCACGGAACGGTGCCGCCACTTCCAGCCAAGCGGTATCAGCCGGCATGCCAAGCAGGTTGGTGTAAAAAGGCCTCGGGCTCAAGGTGGCGGAAAACAGCGTCACACTGCGCGCGGCCTGCATGCGCGGGGCGAGCAGCCGGGCCGGGGTGACATTGCGCAGGCACAGGCTGGCCAGGCGCCGTTTGCGGGGGCCTTCGCGCAGGCTGACGTCGAACAGAAAATGCTCGTCGAACAGTTCGGCCACCCGACTGAACTGCAGCGCCTGGTAGAAGAACTGCAGCACCTGGGCATCGACCTCGGCGGGCGTTTCATTCATGCGCTCCTGGATCAATCCGATGCATTGCTGCAGGGCACGCAAGAAGGCCTCCGGCAACTGATCGCTCGCCTGATATGGCGCGTGCTGCTCCTTGAACAGCGCGTTCCACTGCCGATTCAGCCGGTCCAGGGCACTGCCGAGCCCATGCGGCTTGCTCTGGCGCAAGGCAAGCAACTGGCCCTGGTCGAGGCTGGCGCTGTACATGCCGCGTCCGCGCTCGACCAGGTTGTGCGCCTCGTCCACCAGCACCGCGACCCGCCACTGGTTGAGCTGGGTCAGGCTGAACAGCATGGCGTGGGCGTCGAAATAGTAGTTGTAGTCGGCCACCAGCACGTCCACCCAGCGGGCCATTTCCTGGCCGAGGTAGTACGGGCAGACCTGGTGCGCCAGCGCCACCTCGCGCAAGCTGGCGCGGTCGAGCATGGGCCGTGAGGCCGCTGCCTCCCGTGCAGCGGGCAAGCGGTCGTAGAAACCCCGGGCCAACGGGCAGGACTCGCCGTGGCAGGCTTTGTCCGGGTATTCACAGGCCTTGTCGCGCGCTATCAGCTCAAGGGTGCGCAAGGCCGGCTGCGGCGTGCCCGCGCTGATCTGGCCCAAGGCATCCAGTGCCAGCGCCCGGCCCGGCGTCTTGGCCGTGAGGAAAAACACTTTGTCCAGTCGCTGCGGGACCATGGCCTTGAGCAGCGGGAACAAGGTGCCGAGGGTCTTGCCGATGCCGGTGCTGGCCTGGGCCATCAGGCAGCGCCCGGTACTGACCGCCTTGTACAAGGTTTCGGCCAGTTGCCGCTGGCCCTGGCGAAACTGCGGGTAAGGAAAGCTTAGAGCCTGCAACCCCTGGTCGCGCTCGGCAAAACGCTGTTGCTGGGCCTGGGCCCAGGCGAGAAATCGCTGGCACTGCGTTTCAAAAAAGCCCTGCAATTCATCGGCGCGATAGGGTTCGCTGATCAACGTCTGGCTGTCGTTGTCGACATCCAGATAAACCAACGCCACCTCGATGGCCGGCAACTGCCGCGCCTGGCACATTAGCCAGGCATAGACCCTGGCCTGGGCCCAATGCAGCTGGCGGTGATTGGCCGGCTGGCGTGCCAGATCGCCGCGGTAGGTCTTGATCTCTTCCAGGCGATTGGCGGCCGGGTCATAGCCATCAGCGCGCCCGCGCACCAGCAAGCCCTGATACTCGCCTTCGAGGGCGACTTCCGCTTCATAGCCTGCGGCGCGCCGGGCGACCACCCGACGGTGCCCTTCGATACCTTCCTGCGCCGTGGGTGACGGGGTGAAGCGCAAGTCCAGGTCACCGACCTTGGCGCTGAACTCGCACAACGCCCGCACCGCCACACGATAGCTCACGATGCCTCGCTCCAGCGCACATGGCAGACCGCCACCGGCAAGCCATGCTCGGCGCAGAATTCCAGCCAGCGCAGCTGGTTGTCCTGCAGGCGGTCACCCGGGCCCTTGACCTCGACCATCCGGTAGCGCTGCTGCTCCGGCCAGAACTGGATCAGGTCCGGCATGCCGGCGCGGTTGTTGCGGATATCCTGCAACAGGCGCAGGAAGCACTGTTTCAAGTGCTCGGCGGGCAGGCACGCCAGCGCCTGATCGAGCAACGCTTCGCTGAGCATGGGCCAGAACACGAACGGCGATTGCAGGCCTTGCTTGGCCGTGTAGCAGTCGAGGATGGCCTGACGATGGGTCCCCTCGTCCAGGCGACCCAGGCAGGCCGCGAACGGTGCCGCACGCCGTTGCTGGAAATCGCTGTCATGCAAGTCCTGGGGCGCCGCCTGGAACGGGTTGAAGAAGGCACCTTGAACCGGGGCGAAGACCGCTTCCCAGCACAGCAGGCCGAACAGGCTGTTGAACAGGGTGTTTTCCACGTAATGCGCCGGCCCTCCCGCTTGCGCCAGGTATTGGCGCACGGCCTCCTCGACACCCAGCGCTGCCTGCTCGCGCGGCAACTCCAGTTCGATCAGCTCCAGGACGGGAGTGCGCCGGCGGCGCTGTACAGGCCCGCCGAGCTTGCGTGCCAGCCGCGGCAACATGCGCTCCAGGGCTTGCACTTCCAGGGCGTTGGCCGGTGCGGCCGCCAGCTCCAGAGCCAATGCGTGTGCCTGCGGCCAACGCTCGCTACGCTCGTATACGCGCACCTGGCGGATACGCGCTTGCGCATGGCAGCTACGGGCATACACCGCCAGGGCCTGGTCCCAGTCCCCCAGGCGCTCGCACTGCTGGCCCACGGCGAACAGCAGCCGCCCATGGCGCCGGGCCAACCATGGGTTGTCGATACGCAGACCGGCCAGTGTCGCCAGGATAGACGCGGGGTCCTCGCCCAGTTCCAGGCGCTCGGCACACTGGTGCAGCGTCATGGCCTGGTCGACCTCGCTGCGCTGCTGCAGGGCACGTGAGTCGGGGCTGAACGGTACCTGCTCGAAACGCAGCAGGCCCAGGTCTGCCAGCACGAAGTCCGACCAGTCCTGGTACAGGTTGCCGAAAAACAACAAGCGCATGCGATCGCACAGCGGCTGCAAGCACCATTGCACGATAGCCACCGGGGCCTGGGCGAACCACTCGCGCAAGGGCCTGGGAGCCAGCGCCAGGGGCCGCAGTTGTTCCAGCAGGTCGCCCTTGGCCGCCCGCGGACGGCTCAATTGCCCAGCAAACCCGAGGGCGAGTTCATCCTTGCGCAACAACGCGAACAGCTGATCAAGGCTAAGCGCCTCAGGTTCGCGCACCCAACCCAATGCCAACAGCGGTTGCAGGGCCGCCATGCTGTCACCGATTTCGGAATAGTCCAGGCGGTCACAGCGGAACAGCTCACCTTTGCGCATCACCATGCGCACCATCAGCGCCTGGGTCGGCTGCGCCAGCTCGGCAAAGGCATGGAGAAAGGCCAGCTCCTGCTCATCGAGCAGGTCGGCGTAACGTGACTCGACCCACACCAGCACCTGGCGGAAGTTGTGCAGGTAATATAGCGGGTCATCGACGGAGTGGGCGATCACAGGACGGGGTCGGGCAAAAAGAGTGAACACTGTTTATACATACAGATACAGCACCCAGGCAAGCACCAGGGTTCATTCCGCCGCCCTACCGACGAATGGTGCCGAACGCCAGGCCCCCTGCCAGGTTTTCCAACGCCTCAACCAGTGCCTCGGGCTGTTCACCCAGCCACGTCAGCGCCAGGTGTTGCCGGTAACGCCCGTACAAACCGAATTGCTCACCTGGCAGCACCTGCAATTCCGAGCCTGCTGTCGCCGCCATGGCGTGTGCGCCCGCCATCGGCAGTGACAGACGCACCCACAGGGCGCAGCCGCCATCCGGCGTGTCAAAGTCCACCTGGTTGCCCAAAACCGTACGCAAGTGCTGGCCAAGTTGCTCCATGCGCCCCTGCAGCGCCAAGCGTATCCGGCCTAGCTGCTCATCGATTTCGCCGGTCGCGATCATCTGCGCCAGCGCCTGCTGCCGCATTGGCGCCAACTGGAAGGCGCGCAGGGCAAACGCTTCCGGCAAGGCCGGGTCGCCCCCCAGCACGTAGGCATAAGGTGCCTCGCCCCCCACCGACGACTCCAGCGAGCCCAGCACCAGCAACCAGCGCGGGTCAACGCAATCGCGCAAGCGCCTCGTTGGCATGGCAAAGCACAACTCGCTGTCCAGATCGTTCTCCAGCAACCAGACAGGATGCAGCGCCAGCAGATCACCGAGTTGCTGCTGAACTCGGTGGGGCATCAGGCGCCCAACAGGCATCCCTAGGCACGATGGCATGATCACCATGCGCACCGGTTCACATCCCAGCAACCTTGCCAGACTGTCGATATCCAGGCTGCCGCAGCTATCCAGCGGTACTTCGATGACCCGCATGTCGCAGCGTTGCAGCGTGCGCAAGATCCGCCAGCAGCACGGCGAAGCAACCAGCACGGTAGCGCCTCGCAGCGCCAGCGCCAGCAGCAGGGTTTCCAGCACGGCCTGTACATCCGGGCCCAGGTGCACATCTTCCGGCCGCCAGAACTGACGGGAAGACCGGGTGTAGCGCTCCGCCAGGGCATCACGTAGGCGTGGCCCGCCCAGCACACGCGTTGGCCGCCCACGCAGCCGCCCCAGGCGCCGCTCATGGGCGCACAGTGCGCGCTCCAACTGCGGCTGCACCGGCAGCGCATGGGCAGCGTCGACTTGGCCTGCCTGGATACCGGCTTGGGCGAAGTAGCCGGACTTTGGCACCGACCGCACACGCCCTTCGTGTTCGAGCAGGTTGTAGGCGGCCTGTACCGTGGCCAACGAAACACGCAGGCGCCTGGACAAAGCCCTCAACGAGGGCAAGCGTGGCTGCCCGCCCCGCTCCGCTTCGTCGATCAACGCAACAAGGTAGCGATACACCACGTGATAGGCGAACTCACGCCCCATCAGAGTGATGCCTTGTGCGCCGACGTGCACGGGGCTGCCTCACGGTCCAGCAAGCGCAGTTGCACATCCCGTCGCGCCAGGTTGGCCAGCAAGTGCCGCATACCAGGCCCCAGTCGCCCTTTGTAAACCACGCGCAGCTGCGCAAGCGTCAGGCCGCTGGTGTTCACTATCCAATCCTTGACCGCATCAGGGCAGCTTTTGCCTTGCAGGGCGCGATGCAGATAAGGCAATGCGACCAGCATGTCGGCATGCAGGGATTGCAGAAAATGCTCCAGCCCTGCCCCCTGATCGGCAAACGGCCGGTACAGCATGCAGGCGAGCTGAGTCTGTTCGAGGCCATATGCCTTGGCCAGGCGAGCCTGCTGTGGCTGCGCCGCAGCATTCGGGCTAAGCAGGCGCAATGCTTGCCTGGGTGCAACAGGCGCCTTGCAGCGAGCGGCCAGTTCATGCAACTGCGACAGTGCCAGGGGATCGACAAACGCCGACAGGGGCGTGGCGTGCTGCGCCGGCTCGAAACACCCTCCCAGCACCTGATCCAGTTCCCCCTCACCGAGCAGCTGCGCAAGCAGATCGTCAATCACGATGACCCGCAGCGGCAATGCTCTCGACGGTGCGCTGTACGGCGTGGCGAGCGTGCCACCCGGGGAGCCGGCGGCGGCATGCAATTGGCCAAGGCAGTTGGCCATGTTTTCAACACATTGATGTAGCGCGTCCGGGGCGTCTACACCTGCCTGGCGCAGGCTCCGCCGGGCCCAGGCGGCAAACCGCCGCCGTTGGCCGGCAGGCATGGCGGTGACCAGCGCATCGGCGCTCGGGTAGGTGACCAGCGCCAGACGAAGGGCACCGGCCAGCTCCAGGTGCGTGCGACTGCCCAGCAGTGCGTCCGGGCGCGCATCGACGAGGTGGCCGAACAGGAGCAGGGCTTCACGTGCCAACGGCCTATCTCGGTCCGTGGCGTCGGCCTGACGGCAGAAAGGCATCACCGCAGCGCCATCGACCATTTCCAGTTGCACGCGCGGGTCGTCATGCATGAACAAGGCGCTGAAGTGGCGCTCGTGCTGCTCCAGTTGCGCACTGCTGGTTGCCGGCAAACAGCTCACCAGCACGCGTAACTTGAACGTCACGGGGGCCCGTAAGGCGATACTCAGCTGGGCTGCACGCAAGACCGCCAACAGCCGGGCGCCACGGCGATCGCTCCCCTGCACCACCAGCAACCTGAACGTACCGATGTATTCCGGCCCACCGGCGGCCACCAGCAAACGCTGGATCAACAGTTGCAACGAAACACGTTGTTCCTTGGACATATGGCTCAACAGGCGCTCGAGCACCTGTTGGTAGATAAAGTGCATAGCCTGGTCGTGAACAATACTCACGGCGTTACCTCACAACTTCATCCGCCGCACAAACGGGTAGCCTATGAAAGGGTGCAGCGAATTAAACTTTAAGAAATTTCCTACAGCAAAACGGGAAACTTTGAAGTTGCGAAAATCTGTCGCCATGCCATTGAAAAATAGGGACCCTTTTCCATCGCACGCTCCTTGCGCCAAATATCATTGCGCAATTATCGAGCCTTGAAAAAGGATTAAAAGATACAGATGCCGACTAAAAAACCATTCAGAAATCAGAAAACACACAATATGCAGACAACAGGAAAGTGCCTTATAGAAAAGGACGCTTAAAGAGATGAACCATTACTTGATGGCAACATTCAATTACAAAGCCCGCACCTTCAACCTGTTCAAGATAGCCGCCCAACATGCAAAAAACCGGGCATCAGCCCGGTTTTTCGTTTCCAGACATGCTGTCAGGTCGACGCCATGTCGAGCACCACTCGCCCACCACAGGGGCATTCGTCCATGTAGCGATGGGCCTCGACCACATCAGAGAACGGATACACCTTGATGATCTGCGGCGTCAGCAACTGATCGGCGGTGAACTGATTGATATCGCGCAAGGCCCGTTGCAGCGCCACCTGGTCTTGGCTGATACCCAGTTCCGGCTTGCCGGTGAAATTACCGATGCAATGCACGTAGAACTGGATGTTCTTCTGGAACGCCGCGCAGGCCGGGAATGGCGTCTGGTTGCCTCCCTGCAGGCCGTACAGCACCAGGCTGCCACGTGGCGCCAGCACATCGCCGAGCAACGACATCTGCGGCCCGCCCATGCCATCGAGGACCATGTCCACGCCACGGCCATCGGTGTACTTGCCAACCTGCATGAGCAGGTCCTGCTCTTCGGTGACAATCACCTTGTCGGCGCCTAGGCCCAGCAGGTACTCACGCTGCTCAGGCTCCTTGGTGGCGGCGAACACCTTGAGGCCGAGCGCCTTGCCCAGTTGCACGAAGGCTGGCCCGGCACAATGGCTGGCATCAGTGACCAGCGCGGTCTGCCCGGCCTTGGCGCGTGCCAGGTCGACGTAGGCGAAATAGGCGATCAGCAGCGGCGTGTAATGCACACTGGCCTCGATCGGCGTGAGAAGGTCCGGGTAGCGGGTGATAGCGGTGCGCGGCAGGACGATAACGTCGCCATACACCGGGTGATCGTTGGCACTGGTGGCCGGGAAACTGGCGACCCGGTCGCCCACCGCAATGTCATCGACGCCTTCGCCGACCGCCGTCACCACACCGGCCATCTCGTGGCCGATCCCCGCGGGCAGACGGGCCTGGGATGGCGCCAGGTTTTGCCGCCAAAGCACGTCATACCAGCTCACGCCGATCGCCTCGACGCGGATCTGCACCTCGCCGACGGCAGGTGACGGTTCGGCCTGCTCCTCGCAACGGAGCACATCGGCAGCACCGAACTTGTGGAAACGGATCATGCGGGACATCGCATACCTCGCCTGTGTGAATCTCGTATTACCACGGACTTTATCCGGGCTTTTGCCGTTAGACCATCAGTGGCTATTAATAGTCGACATGCCTGTCATCGATTGGGCACCTGACTTTCCTGTGCATTGGCCCCCGGAAATCCGTGCAGGGTAACAGCCTTTGGCCTTAAGATTCACCCCTGCTCCACTTCAGGCGAAGCGCACCGATGAATCGAAACGACCTGCGTCGCGTAGACCTCAACCTGTTGATCGTGTTCGAAACCCTCATGCATGAGCGTAGCGTGACCCGCGCCGCCGAGAAGCTGTTCCTCGGCCAGCCGGCGATCAGCGCGGCCCTGTCGCGCCTGCGCAACTTGTTCGACGACCCGCTGTTCGTGCGTACCGGCCGCAGCATGGAACCGTCGGCACGCGCCCATGAAATCTTTGCCCTGCTGTCGCCGGCACTGGACTCGATCTCTACCGCGGTCAGCCGCGCCGCCGAGTTCGACCCGGCGACCAGCAACGCGGTGTTCCGCATCGGCCTGTCGGACGACGCCGAGTTCGCCCTGCTGCCACAGCTGCTCAAGCGCATCCGCGCCGAAGCCCCCGGCATCGTCCTGGTGGTGCGCCGGGTCAACTACCTGCTGATGCCGACCCTGCTGGCCTCGGGTGAGATTTCCGTTGGCGTCAGCTACACCAGCGAACTGCCGGCCAACGCCAAGCGCAAGGTGCTGCGGCGCAGCAAGCCCAAGCTGCTGCGCGCCGACAGCGTGCCAGGCAGCATCACCCTTGACGACTTTTGCGCACGGCCACATGCGCTGGTGTCGTTTGCCGGTGACCTGTCGGGTTTCATCGACGAGGCGTTGGAAGAGATCGGCCGCAAGCGCCATGTGGTGTTAGCCGTGCCGCAGTTCAACGGTTTGGGGAGCTTGCTCGCGGGCACCGATATCGTCGCCACGGTACCGGACTACACGGCCGATGCCTTGACTGCAGCCGGCGGGCTGCGCGCTGAAGACTTGCCATTGGAAGTGCGCACGTTCGAGTTACACATGGCCTGGCGCGGGGCGCAGGACAATGACCCGGCGGAGCGGTGGCTGAGGTCGAGGATACAGATGTTCTTTGGCAGCGACGAAAACATGTAAGAACTGCAACGTGGGCGCATTCGAGCAGAGCCAGTTGACGCAAGCTCATGGCAAATCACTAAGTATATCGAATGCTGGTTCCTGGCCCGCAGTCCTGAGAAACCTTGGCCCCAGATCAATGCGGGTGGTGTTGTAAACTTTCGATTGAGTTAATTTTGACAGGGCTCATTACGTATCGTTGACTCTGCATATGTTTTGACAACTATTTCTCGTCGTCTGCAAATGGGGTATTCCAGATCACCAGTTCGAGTGCGGCAGCGATCTGGATGCGATGGTCGCCAAACGGGATAGGCAGCAGGTCCTGGGCGCGCTCCAACCGGCGCAGCAAGGTATTGCGATGGGTACCCAGCACCTCGGCGGTCTGGGTGATATTGCAGCCATTGGCCAGGAAGGCGTGCAACGAATGCTGAAGCACCGTGGCCTCGGCCGCCAAGCGCCCCAGGGTGCTCAAGACGAACTGCCTGGCCGCGCGGGCATCCTGGGTCATCAGCGACACCATCCGCACCTGATCGATCGTGGCAACGGCGGGTGAACCTGCCAAACGGCCCATCAACCGCTGGGTGGTCAAGGCTTCCAGGTGCGAGCGCCGGAAGCCATTCATCCCCGCGCCCGCCGAACCGATTGCCGCGCGTATTTTCGGAAATTGCCGGGCGACGCCCTGCAGCAGGTTCAGGTCCAGCGGCTTTGCCACATTGCTCCAGGCCCACAGGGTCGCGGGGCCCGCGAACACGATCAAAGGCGCTACCGTGCCCGTGAGCTGCGCCAGGGCACGCGCCATATCCTCCAAGGGGCGAATCTCGGCGTCCGGGGTTTCGCTCCAGACGAGGCAGGCATGGTGCCTCTGAGCCAGGCTATAACCCAGTCGCCTGCGGAACTGCTCCGCGTCCACATCCCTGCCATCGAGCAGCCGGCTGACCAGGCTGCGTTTATCGATAGGGTCGTCATGGGCCTGGGCGTTTTTTTCTTCGAGGATGATCCGCGTCACCACACGCATGTTGCTGTCGATGAATTCCGAGATCGAGCGCGACGAGACCTCCAGGAATTCCTCGAGTACAGCGGGATCCTGCGTCAGGCTGAAGGCCATCTTCATCCACAGGTCCCAGGCTGCGTTCTGTGTCGACCTTGCAACATTCATCAGCAGCTCGGATAGCCCCCTGCGGGCGAGCTCCCTGGCCGTGTCCACCATGTCAGCGGACACGTAGGGCTCCACCGGCTCACCAGGGCGCTGCAGGTTGGCATTGGCCCAATGCAGCAACTCTGCCCGGTTGGCGCGCCGGCACGCCGCGAGGATGACCGGGTCTTCCAGCAACCTGGCATCTTCGGGTGAAGAGAACAGTGACTGGTTCAGGCGCTCGACCCACTCAGGGGGCAGCGCCTGAGCGCGTTCGGCGCCTTTGCGCATAAGCTCGCGAACGGCTTCCGAGGGGCGTGGCCAGGGCGATGGCGTGCTGGTCATGGGCGGTGCAAATCACTCAAAAATCGGCTGGAAAATGGTGCAGTTCGTACCTTGGCGAAGGGCCAGTGCAAACCTAGCATGAACTCACTGCCTGAACAAAAAGAACAAGGAGGCACCGTGGCGCTCCATGTCCCTTTTTTTGGGTTTAGCGCAGTAGCAAGCAGGCCTGTTTCCTGATGCCCGTTGATCAAACGTCAACCCGCCTGCGCAACCTTTCCTTTCAGTCTGGAGTGTTCTCAATGTCAACCTCTCGCGACTCCGCGCCAAGCCTGCCAGTTGTAACCCGCTCGACATCCGCGCAAGAAATTGCGCTGCTGAGCGACCAGGCAGGTGCCGTAATCATCCGCAACTTCATGACCCCTGAACAAGTCGTACGAATCAACAGCGAACTCGACGCCCCCCTGGCCGCGCTCGATGCCGGCTCCAGGCACGAGCACGCGCTGATCGCCGAGTTCCATGGCCATCAGACCAAACGGCTTACCAACCTCGTCACTCACAGCAAGACCTTTCGTGATGAAATCCTCGATGACGACCTCTTTCACGAACTGGGGAACGTGCTTTACGCTCCGGAGTGCGGTGACTGGTGGCTGACCACGGCCCAGTTGATCGAGATCGGCCCAGGCAACAAAGCGCAAATGCTGCACCGTGACATGATGCAGTACCAACCGTTCGTGGCCATGAACAAACATGCGCCACGCGCCATCACCAACCTGATGCTGGCGCTGACCGATTTCACCGAGGAAAACGGCGCCACGCGCTTGATCCCCGGGAGCCAGGACTGGGATGACTTCTACGATGTCGGCACTCCGGAAATGACGATCCCCGCCCTGCTGAAAGCCGGGGATGCCATGCTGTTCGGCGGTAAAGTCGTTCACGGTGGCGGGGCCAACCTGACCACCGACTATTACCGTCGCGGGCTGACCATCCCGATGCAGGCTTCGATCATCACGCCTGAAGAAGCCTACCCGTTGATCGTGCCGCTCGAGCTGGTGCGCACGCTTTCTCCACGGGTTCAGAAGATCCTCGGTTTCCGCTCCCAATACCCCAATGGCAGCCCTGGCCTTTGGCAGCATAACTACGCAGACCTGGCGGATTACCTTCAGCTCTAGCGTCCAGCTTTGACTTGGCTGGGCCTGAGGGTGCCACGACCACCCAAACGCCCAGGCAAGGAAACAGGCCAGGCGTCGGTTTGCGATGCCTGGCCTCTGAGCGAGTGGCCGGCCCTTCACTCCTGGTAGGGCATTACCCCTCTGCGTGAAAACAAGACAGGTACGCCCTCGGCGTTGAACAAGGCCGCCGTCAGTGAAAGGCCATCAGCGGTCTGCGTTTCCTGAAAACTGCGCCCGGCATCGCTGCTCTGCACGCTCAGCCCATCCAGCCCGACCGCCAACACACGAGAGCCCGCTACCGCTACGCAAGTGACAGAGCCCTTGCTTTGCGTTGGCACTCTGCGAAAGCCCTTGCCGTCCGCTGAACCCTGCAACAGGGTGCCGCGCTGGCCACCCAGCAGCAGACGCCCATCGGCCAGTACCGCGCCAGACCACAGGGTGCCTTCGTAGCCGGTATCCAGGTAACGCCAGTTCTTCCCCTGGTCTTCGGAATGCAGCACCTGCCCATGCTCGGCCGTGGCGTACAGCGTGCCGCGGCTGTCGGCAAACAGCCCCATAAGGTTGAGGTCGGCCCGCTTGGCCCCAGGCGGCGCTTGTACCGCCTGCTCGGTCCACGTCTGGCCCCCATCCTCGGTAGTCAGCACCAACGACCAGAGCCCTACTGCCACACCCTGCCGGGCATTGAAGAAGTGCACCGCGAACAGTGGCCGGTCTTCTTCGGTGGCCAGGCGCTGGACCTGCCAGGACTCCCCGCCATCGGTAGTGGCCAGGATCGCGCCCCAGTGGCCAACCGCCCAGCCGCGTTTGGCATCCACGAAAGACACGCCCGTCAATGGCGTGGACAGCGGTACCAACCTCGCCTGGCGCCACTGCATGCCCTGATCGTCGGACAATAGCACGACACCGTGGTCGCCCACGGCCACCATGCGCGCCCCCGCCCAACCGGCGGCCAGCATGGTGGCCTGCGTGGCATTGCTCGCCTGTACGGCCGGCACGGCGTGCAACGGCGCGGCCTGAAGAGACATCAGCGGCACTGCTGCTGCGAGCAAGGCTGCGGTGAATGAAACCCTGAACTTCATGCTTCTCTCCTCAGTGCACCAGCGCGCCGATCATGCGCACGGGGCGCTTACGTGGGAATACCCGCTCCAGCCACACGGCGAAGGCCGGCAGCACAGTCATGGCCATGACCATGTTGACGATGAACATGAAGGCCAGCAGCTTGCCCATGTCGGCCTGGAACTTGAGTTCCGAGAAGGCCCAGGTGGCCACGCCCACGGCCAGGGTGATGGCGGTGAAAATAGTCGCGACACCCACTTCGAGCAGCGCGTATTCCACGGCTCTGGTGATCGACTGCCCATGGGCCAGGTGCAGTTGCAGACGGTTGTAGATGTAGAAGGCGTAATCGACGCCAATGCCCACCGCCAGCACCATCACCGGCAAGGTGGCGATGGTCAGTCCGATCTGCAGCTCCTTCATGAACCAGTAGCCAATGAAGGTGCCGATGGTCAGCGGAAGGCAACACACCAGGACTGCCCGCAAGTCGCGATACACCACGAACACCAGCAATGCGATGGCGGCATAGACATAAAGCAGCATGGGTGTTTCGCTTTTTTCCACTTCTTCGTTGATGGCTGCCAGCACCCCGGCGTTGCCCGAAGCGAGGCGCACCGAGATGCCTGGCAGGGGGTATTCGCTGCGCAATGCCTTGGCGGCATCCACTACCCGGTTGATCGTGGTGGCTTTGTGATCGGCCAGGTACAGGTGCACTGCGGACATGCTGCAGTCGGTGCGCATGAGCCCGGGCGTGCGCGCAACCTCGGTAGCCAGGGCGGCGTAGTTCATCGGGTCAATGGGCACTGCCGCCATCTTCGGGTTGCCTTCGTTGTAGCCCTCATTGAACTGGCGCATGTTGCTGGAGAACGACGCGACCGAAAGGACGCCAGGCACCCCCTGCATGGCCCACACGAAGCGATCCTGATACTGGCCCAGGGCAACATCCTCGCAGGCCACCTGACTGTCTTCGCCAGAGGGGTCCTTGTTGACTTCGAACACTATGCTGAGCCAGTCCAGGCCAATGTCGTAGTTGCCGGCGATGGAGACCGCATCGCGATTGAAGCGGGCGTCCTCGCGCAACTCCGGCGCGCCCGCCTGCAGCGTGCCAACGACACGGTCATGGCTTTGCCAGATCGCCACCAGGAATACCACCAAGGCAACGCCGAGCACCCATTGTGCCCTGCGCGGCTCGGCGAGCCGGGCCATGCCACGCAGCCAGCGGGTCCGGCGCTGCCGGGAGGCTTCCTGGGCGGCCGCGTACTTGTCATCGACACTCAATAACGACGCCATCAACGGCAACATCACCAGGTTGGTGATGATCTTGTAGGCCACGCCAAGCGAGGCCGTGATCGCCAGCTCCCGCACCATCGGAATGGGGATCAACAGCAGCGTCACGAAGGAAACCAGCGCGGTCACCAGCGCCAGCGTCCCGGGAATCAGCAACCCCGTGAAGCTCGAACGCGCCGCCGCTTCGGCGCTCTTGCCGATGGCGATCTCGCGGACGATGAAGTTGATTTGCTGCACGCCATGGGACACCCCGATGGCGAATACCAGGAAGGGCACCAGCACCGCCAACGGGTCGAGCCCGTACCCCAACAGGCGCAGGCTGCCGAACTGCCACACCAGAGAGGCCAACGAACAGACCAGCGCCAGCAGCGTGAAGCGCAGCGAGTGGCAATACCAGTACACCGCCCCCGCCGTCAGCAGCAACGCCAGCAGACAGAACTCCAGCACGGCTGAAGCCCCGTCAGCAATATCACCGATCTGCTTGGCGAAACCGATGATCTGGATTTCGAAATCGCCATCCTCGAATTGCTGGCGGATCTCTTTCTCCAGCCTGTGGTTGAACGCCACATAGTCAAGGTGCGCGCCATTGGTGTCGTATTCGTTGAGTTCCACCGTGATCATCGCACTGCTCTGATCCCGGGAAACCAGCGTGCCGATGAAACCACCCTGGGCGGTGGAGCTGGCGATCGTCGCGATGACCTGGTCATCCAGGTGCTCGGGCGAAACCGTTCCTGGTACCAGTGGGTCAGCGCGAAAACCTTCTTCGGTGATTTCGTTGACGAAGGCATTGGGCGTCCACAACGAACGCACGCTGCTGCGCGAAACACCCGGGAGGAAGGTCACCGCCTGGGTGACGTCATACAGCCGTTTCAGGCCTGGGGCGCTCCAGATATCGCCCTGTCGGGCCTTGACCACGAGGGTCAGCCGGTTCGCTCCCAGCAGGTCGTTGCGGTAGGCCTCGAATGTCTTGATGTATTCGTGGCCTACCGGCAATTGCTTTTCAAAGCCTGCATCCATGCGCAGTTGCACGGCGAACCAGCCCATGATCAGCGTGAACACCGCCAGGCTCGCCAGCACCAGGCGACGATGCCTGAACAACACACCCTCGACACGTGACAGCAGGCCAGGTGCCGGAGCTTCGGATAACTTTACAGAACCGTTCACGGCGGGCCTCACAAGGTGCGGGAAATCGCGATGCCGACATAGTCGCGGTCACGATAAAGCTGGTCGTAGGGCGTGTCGCCGCCCATGAACTTCGCGTAGTTGAGGGAGATCTGCCAACTGGCCGGGTTTCGCACGAAGTTCAGATACAGGTTCATGCTGCTCGCGTCTTCGGTGAAGGTCGCACTCAGGTTCGGCGTCCTGCCCCCCAGCGATCGCGAATAGAAGACACCTGGCGTGACCTGCCAGCCCGGCAGCAAGGTGCCGTCATAGGTCAGGCTGAAGTCCAGGTTGATGCCAGAGGACGTCTTGTCGCCACGGGGCTTGGGCGCTGTCGCAGGGTCCAGCTGCCAGGTATTGAGCCCCGCAGCGAGTGGCTCGCCATTGACCTCGTCATGCAGCCCTGGGTATTTGATGACCACCAGCTCGGACAGCAAGGTGCCCGTGCTGGCCCCGGTGAAGTCGAGCAGCGTCGGGGAGTTGGAAGGCGTGAAGCTGTAAAGCCCGGTGAGGTGCCACTGCAATTTCTTCTCGTCCTTCCAGCATTTGCCGCCATTGCTGGAGCACAGGTCGATGACCGGGTTGAGCATGACCGAATCCTTAGGCCGGTACGACAGCTCCGTACCGACGGCCCAGTCACCGATCGGCATGTTGGCACTGATGCCATACATCATTCGGTCTTCTTGGTATTCCCAGGTGGGGGCAGCGGCGAAGGTGTCGGGGTCAAGAATGGCAACACGCAACGACGGCAACTTGTCGTGATAACGCATCACGTAGAAGCCGTAGTTGATGTCGCTGTCCTCCGGTTGCCAGCGCAGCGAAAGGCCCCACTGGCCGCTGTCGCGGGCGTCCTTCTCGGAGAACCCGTAGTCCCCCCTGCCCTCACCCAGCGCGTTGTTGGTGGACCAGTAGCTGCCCACCGGCGGCAACTCGCTCTTGTTCCAGCGGAACTGATAGTAGGCCTCGACATTCACGCCCGACCCCAGGCCCGAGGCGACACTGAGCATCGGCGCCGGCAGCACGGCCTCCTTGAGCTGCACGCCGGGGCGCGCCAAGGCCTGGTAGTCGTAGGCGTTGGTGTTGTTGATGCCACCGGCCACGAACAGGCTTTCGCCCCAGTTGATCACCTGGTTGCCCAGGCGCGCGCGGACCCGCTGCCCGCCCATGTCGAAGCCTTTGCTCACCCACAGGTCCAGCAGGCGGGCCTTGAAGGCGAGATCGTCGCGGGCGTCGTCACTCAGCCCGTTGCTGCCGACGCTCTCTGGGGTGTTGAACGACAGCGTGCCGGTGGTATCGGTGGCAGCGAAGTCGCGGATCCAGGTCCCGCGCGCCATGAAGGTGAAGTCCTCGGGCATCTTCAGCAACAGCTCATGGGTGCCCTTGAGGTAGTTGGTGAACATGTCGCCGCGGTCGTAGTTCAGGTCGCCCTGGTCCGCCACGCCGGAGCTCTGCGCCAGGCAGCCGGAGGGCACGTTGTGCCCGGTCGGCCCCTGGTTGATCAGGTTGCAGGCCCGCGACTCGGTACGCAGGCCCATGCCTGCGGTGATCGTGGAGTCGAAGGAGCCATTGAGGGTTTCGGTTTCAAATGTGAACCCCACTGCCAGTGGGGTTGCGCACACGATCACAAGGCCTGACGCTTTCGTAATTATTTTTTTCATGTGGGCTCTCGATCTGGCGTCGGTTTAGCGCTCGCTGATGGCTCGCAGATTGTCGGAGGTGAAGAAGTCGCGTTTCAGGCGAGGGTTGCCGCTGTCTTCGGTGAGCCAGCGAATATCGTTCTTGCCCGCGCCGATCGAGGTCATGTCGAACAGGTAACGATGATCGGCCAGGTTGTACTGGACCTGGGCCTGCACGTCGCACGCGCCGGTCTCGTAGACGGGGATCGAGAACCCTTCACGCACCTTCCAGATCTGTCCCTGCTTGTCATAGTCAACGGCCAGCAACGGGTTCCAACTGTCCTCGTCGATGTAGAACAGGCGCTTGGGCGCCTGGTGGCGCATGCCCTGACGAACATTGGCCTCGACGACCCAGACACGATGCAGTTCGTAGCGGCGCGACTGCGGCGCGATGGAATCGTCGCCGGCGAAGCTTTCCACCTTGGCTGCGGTGTCATAGGCGCCAAAGGCGTTGTACGGCACCAGGAGTTCCTGCTTGCCGATCAGTTTCCAATCGAAACGGTCCATGGCCCCGAAGAACACGTTCGCCTCATCGACGGTGTACTGGTTGTCCAGCCCGATCTGCGGAGCGTCATAGGAATACGACGGCATGCGCCTGACCCGACGCTGGCCGGGGAAATAGTAAAAGGTACTGGCCTGCTCGCCGGCGATAGTTGTCTGCACCCCAGCCTGGCCGGCCAGCGCCGCTGGCTCCCGGTAACTGGAGAACGTGGCGTTTTCCAAGCGGCCAATGGACGAAAAAAGCGCACTGCCTTTCTTTCCCCAAGGCGTATAGAAAAAGGTGTCCGATGACTGACGTAACCACTCCCCGCCCTTGCGCGGCGAAATGCCTGAAATGCTTTTGGGAATTTCGACACCAAGGCCGCGATAGCGCATCTTCATGTTCCACATCACCTCTGCGCCGGTACTGGGCAGAGGGAACGGGATGCCCGGCACATGGGCGTCCTCGAGGGCAACGCCGGTGGAGTCGAGCTTGGCGAATCCAATGTTCTGCCGCGTGTTATCCGCCACGAAGTCCGGCACTCCACAGGTGCGGCGGGTCGGATAGACCTCCATGCGGTAGCCTGGAATCTGCTTGAACAGTTCGAGCTGGCCGGGGGAAAGCTTGCTCGCATACTGCGCCACGCTGTTCGAGTCGATGCTGTAGAGGGGTTTGTCATCCTTGAACTTCCAGTGGTCCCCCCGCACCTGGCCATAGCTCCAGCCCCCCCCTTGCGGCCCCGGGGCAGTCCAGGCCGGAATATCCCCGCTTGAACTTGCTGCCACCTCACCGCCCAGTGGCGTGAGCTTCGAACCCAGCTCCCCGGCCCCCTGGGGTGCGGCCTGTACCGAGCAAATCGCGGTCGATACCGCGAGGGTAACTAGCAGCTGCCTGAAAATACAGCGGGCGGACATGTCGTCTTTCTGCCCTATAGATACTTCTTTCATTGGAGGCTCCTCGAACAAAGGGCCTGGACCGGCTACCCGACCATCCACATGGAAATGGGCACCTATCGCAAGCTGATCATTTGACATGATCAATTGACCATGTCAAATGATCAGAAAGCAATCCACATGCCAGAAGTCTCTTGGTATGATTAAGTTAAATAAATCAGGTATTTAGTCGTAAGTGGCGATCTATGTTCATCAGATGCCTGCACCTTAATGGGAAGTAAAGAAACATGTGTTACCAGTGCATGCCCAATCATGATGCACTGCGTAGTTATACTCACCCGTCACAAGCCGCCATCTTTATTGCATCAGCCTTAATCTTTCCATTCACAACCCAAGCATGGAAATTAATAATTTAGCCATAAAAAAACCGCCCCTGAAGGCGGTAAAGAAGCGGGCCGATGGCCCGACATGGAGTTACTTCGAATCAGGGGATTGGCGGCACAACAGCGCACCTGCGCCGCTCAATTTAACGAACATTGAGTAACGCCTCAACACTTCTAGAACGCTGAAGTGCACCATAGGCATAAAACGATTGCACAATCGAGTACGACCAAGTCAAGAAAGCAAAGGTCATGAATACCATCTTTGAATCGTCACCCGGAATCGGAAAGAAGTCATACCGGAATGCTATCGTTAGCCCCGCCACACCGCCCAAGGTGGTAGCCAGCGCATGCAGAAGCTCTCTGGCACGAACCAGCCGCCAGATGAAATAGGCCAGGTACGCTGTGTAAGCCAGCCACATCACTATATAAAAATAAGGCAGGAATAGCTTGAATGAACTCGACATGAAGTAATTGGCTGCAAGCGCAAAGCCAGCCAGGAACAACACAATGTCATTCAGCGGGGACGGCTTGTAGTCGTGCGTTACCGCCATCAAGCCAAGCGTTGCAATAACAGGAATTCCAACGCCCCGGGAAAAAGCATCGAGGAATATGGCAACGTTATAATTTGCCAGCCAGCCCGTAACGATGAAGATCGCGAAATTCGTCGCGGATATCCCGACAATCAAAAATTCTCCGCCGAGCAGATAATTTCTTCGCCCGATGAATGCCGCTCCATAATACAGACCACAGATGATCAGCAATATACATGAGCCCAGGATACTCACTTCTATAAGTTCCACGAGAACAGCCTCTCTCAATCTGAGGATCGACATCACACTGCACGTCGAAATCGGCAGCCAATCAGACGGCTATTGCAAACCCGATCAGCGGGGAAATACGGACTGAATTATTTGACCTGCACCGGTAACTAAAGTTATCCGAGCAGGTCATGGCCGCGATTAGTTGACCAGGGCCCTCAGGTCGCTGTCGATTTTATTCAGCGTTTCCTGAGAAATAAACCCACCAGAATATTTCGCCGCCGTCACTAAGGCAAAGCCACGGGCCATGCCAATTTGTGGGTGTTTACCGATACCGGGCAGGTGCTTTTCAAGGATCTGGCTCGTAGTGCTGTTATCCAGCAGCTCGCCAACTTTCGAGTCGATTGAGAACGCCATGGTGTTATCTCCTTGGTTGCGCCCCAAAGGGCAGAAATTCAATACGCAGCAGGCTGTGCGAACTCAGAATCTCAGAAGCCTTTTCCAGGCTCGGAAAAAGCAGGCATGCCCAAGAGCTCTTGTGGGTCACGCATCTGGCCATCAATTTCCACCCAGCCCAGCAGCGTGGAGCTCACACTCCAGCCCAGCAGGCGTTGCATTTCTGCGGGGAGCTGGCGAACCCGTTCAACGGGAATGGAAAGGAAGTGATTTTCTTCGAGGCGCAGGATAGCCAAGTCGTAGGCCATGGTCAGACCAGTACGAGGAGACGCGGTGGTATTGGCGCCACCGCCGTGATAGAGCGACCCCAGCCACAACAGCGCAGAGCCTGCTTTCATCTCGGCGGCGATGGTTTCTTCCTGAGTCGGCCCGCGCTCGTCATCCCATTGATGACTGCCCGGAATAACACGCGTGGCACCGTTCTCTTCGGTGAAGTCCGAGATGGCCAGCATGATCTGCAGGCGGGCCTCGCGCCCGAACTGGGGATGTCGCCACAACGAGGTGGCATCGTCGCGGTGCAGGGGTTGGAGGCCTTGGCCCGGGCCGATCTGAATGGCCTGGGTAATGCTGAGTTGAATGTCAGGCGCCATCTCGATGCGGTCGCTGCCCACCCAGACATGGGTCGGTGTCTGCAGGATCTGCCTGGCCGCCCCGATGAACAACGGGTTTAGTGCCACCTCCACCGCCGTATCGCTTCGCCCGATGATGCGACCGATACGACGGGTCTGCGTGCCTGCGAAATAGGGGTCTTCTCCGCAGGGCGTGACATTCAAGTAGGTGTCCAGCTCTTCGGTGAGGCACTTGAGCGTCTCTGGCGAGACGAAGTCGGCAATGATGACCCCGCCGTCACGCCGAATGATTTCCACCACCTGTTCGACCGGCGCATCACTGCTGACCGTCGAGAGTTTTCGTGTATCCATCTGCCTTCTACCTGTCCGGTTGTTTATTGTTCTACCCAGCGAGCTCGGGCAACCGCCTCGTCCCACCGGCGCAACCACCACAGCAACCTCTTATGCCGCTGCCGAAGCCCGTAATTATCTGTTCGGCGTTGCCATGATTATCGAATATAGTCATTTGATCAAGTCATTTGATCTGGTTTTTTAGCGCCTCGCCTCGGTCTCGGTGAGATAGGCACTCAGCATCTGCCTCTGGGTAATGGCCACATACCGATAGCAAGACCGCAGACGCAAAGGGGTGCATCGACCATCTCATGGATTGGGCCATGACTTTGCGATAGCATTCGTCACCGCCGACGCCGGACCCGGCGGTTGGCGCAAGGCCAAAAGGGGAGAACGCTGAATGGCTCGGATAGGCGCGGAAGAACGCAGACAGGATTTCATTGAAGCGACCATCAAGGTGATCGCAGAACACGGCATAGCCAACGCCACGACGCGGCGCATCGCGGCAGCGGCAGATTCGCCACTGGCCTCGCTGCATTACGTTTTTCACACCAAGGAAGACTTGTTCTATGCGGTCTACGAGTCCTTGATCAACATGCCGCAGCAATCGCTGCAGGCTCCGGCAAACACTCTCCCCGCCGAATCGGTAGGGGAAATGCTGCGCCAGTTGGTCAAGTGGTTCATCGCACACCCCGAACGGGCCATAACCCAGTTCGAGCTGTTCTTCTGGAACCTGCGCAATGACCCGGAAATGGCAGCGAAGATCTATACCGTTTCCATCGAAGCAACCCAACAGGCCATCCAGAAGGCGACCGGCGATGCGCTGGATCAGGCCGCACTCACCACAGTCAGTCGGCTGCTCATCAACCTTTTCGATGGTTTGCTTCTCTCCTGGACCGCCCACGGCAACCTCGAACGCCTGGAGGCTGAGACAGAAACGGCCTGCCAGGCAGTTAAGCTGCTGGTCGCCAGCTACTAAGATGTCATTCAGATTGCCGTGGTCCGGTGTGACACGGCAATCCGGTATCCATAGGGTCTGACAGACAAACGGACTGTCGCCTCTTGCCACACAAACCCACATATCGCCCCGTCATAACGACGCCAAAATCTGCAGTCGCCCGACGCGCAATCCCCCCTTATCCAATCCCACCAGGTTCAAATCGTCCCAAAAAAATGCCTTCGCGATGCATTTTGCACCTTGCCCCGGGGAATCTGTCGCCCCATCATGGTCAAATGATCAAGTCAAAAGATCAGCCTCTATAACACAATAATAGGAAGCCCTATGTCCTCGCACACTGCTCTTCCGGTTGAGCCACTCGATATATTGATCATGGGAGCCGGTGTGTCTGGCATCGGTGCGGCCGCCTATCTGCGGCGCCATCAGCCTCACAAGACCTTCACGATTCTCGAGTCTCGTGAGCGAATGGGCGGCACCTGGGACCTGTTCCGCTATCCCGGCATCCGCTCGGACTCCGACCTGTACACCTTCGGCTTCGACTTCAAGCCCTGGACCAAGGCGAAATCCCTGGCGGACGCCGCAGACATTCTCGAGTACCTGCGTGAAGCGATCGACGAGCATGAGCTGGAGTCCTTGATCCAGTACAAGCAGAAAGTCATCTCGGCGAACTGGCAAACGGACAAGGGCTTGTGGGCGGTGCGGGTGGAGGACGGTTACCTGGGGCAGGCCCGCACAATCGAATGTCGCTGGCTGTTCAGCGCAGGCGGCTACTACAGGTACGACCAAGGATTCAGCCCCCGCTTCGAGGGAGCCGAACAGTTCAAGGGGCAGATCGTTCATCCGCAACACTGGCCAGAGAACCTGGATTACACGGGCAAACGTGTTGTAGTGATCGGCAGCGGCGCGACGGCAGTGACCCTGATTCCAGCGATGGCGGACAAAGTCGCCAGCATCACCATGCTGCAGCGTACGCCCTCCTACATCATCAACCAACCAGCCAATGATGCGGTTGCGGCGTTTCTGCGCAAGGTCCTGCCCGAGCAAACCGCTTACTCTCTGACACGCTACAAGAACGCCAGGATCACCCTGGCCTTCTGGGCCTTCTGCCAGCGCTTCCCCAAGCTTTCCCGCAAACTGCTGCTATGGCTGACGCGCAAGGAGCTGCCGAAAGGCTACCCGGTCGACGTCCATTTCAATCCGCCCTACAACCCTTGGGACCAGCGCTTGTGCACGGTACCTGAAGGCGACCTGTTCAAGGCGATCAGCGCGGGCAAGGCCGACATCGTCACCGACCATATCGAGCGGTTCACCGAATCCGGCCTGTTGCTGAAATCCGGCAAGGCGTTGGAAGCTGACATCGTAATTACCGCCACCGGGCTGAATGTGCAGATGTTCGGGGGGGTCAGTCTGTACAAGGACGATAAGCCAGTGGTGCTGAGCGACACTCTCGCCTACAAAGGAACCATGCTCTCCGGTGTACCCAACTTCGCGTTCGCGGTGGGCTACACCAACTCCTCCTGGACCCTGAAAGTGTGCCTGCTGTGCGATCACTTCTGTCGCTTGCTGGGTTTCATGGACAACCACGGCTACAACGTCTGCGAACCCCAGGCGCCAGATGGGATCGAGACCCGCCCTCTGCTGGATTTTGGTGCCGGCTATGTGCAGCGCGCCTTGGACAGCATACCGCGCCAGGGGCCGAGCGAGCCCTGGGTGATGTCGATGGATTACTTCCGCGATACCAAACTCCTGCGCCGAGGTGCTGTAGCTGACAAGTGCCTCGCGTTCTCCTCCGTACCCAGCGCACCCTTGCGTGCGAACGTCGAGCTGCAGCAACAGGGTAGCCGCGGATGAGCCCCGATCGCTTCTGCGAACTGCCCGGCGAGCGCCCTCTTTGCTATCGCAGCCACGGGTCCGAAACGGCGCCAGCGGTCATACTCATCGTCGGCCTGGGGCTGCAATTGACCTACTGGCCGCAACCGATCATCGCCGGCCTGGTCGAGCGGGGGTTTCGCGTCATCACGCTGGACAACCGCGACTCGGGCCGGTCGTTCTTCACCGACGTAGTCCCTCCCACGGCCATGCAGCAGTTCTTGCGCAAGCGCACCCCCGGCTATGACCTGGGTGACATGGCCAACGACGTGATCGGGCTCATGAACGGCCTGAACCTGGCAACGGCGCACGTGGTGGGCATGTCGATGGGCGGCATGATCGCCCAGACCCTCGCTGCCCGTTACCCCGAGCGTATCAGGTCGCTCACCTCGATCTTCTCGACCACCGGATCGCTGCGCGTCGGCCAGCCGGCGTTGAAATCCATTCGGCAGCTGCTGCGCCGCCCACCGCGCAGCGAGCAGGAAAGCGTTCGCGACTACCTGGACATCATGCGCCTGATCGGCTCGACCCTGGAGTGGAATGAACCCGCCTTCCGTGACTATGCCCTGTCGGCCTGGGAGCGAGGCGGTGGCGAGGCCGGCAACGTCGGTACGGCCAGGCAGATCGGCGCGATCATCAATTCCGGCGATCGCACCCAGGAACTGCAACGGATTCGTTGCCGCACCCTGGTCATCCATGGCGATGAAGATCTCATGGTCGCGACCAGCGGCGGGTACGCCACGGCCGCAGCTATCCGTGGTTCCAGTTTGGTGCTGCTGCCCGGGATGGGGCACGACTTCCCGCCTTGCCTGTCCGGCACGCTGCTGTCCTTGCTGGCAGGACACATGCTGTAGCGCGATCACCCTTTCAGGGGCGTGCAGCTTGGCCGCCCCTCTTTTTACCCCCCAAGGAGGCCTTTGACGACAGGTTCAAGCAAAACCCAGAACAACAAAATGCTGGCTTGTGCGAAACGCCAGGCCACACATCATCCGCTTGAGCTGTTATCCACGGCCTGGCGCAAGTGCTCCTCTACTGCCCTTTCAACAATGACAACAATTGAGCAAGAGGTACGTATGGACTTCAAGTTTTTACTCCCCAGCAAAGTCGTGATGGAACCTGGTCTGCGCGAGCGCACCGGCGAACACCTGCACTCACTTGGCCTGGCCCGCGTGCTCGTCGTGACCGATCCTGGGGTCAAGGCGGCGGGCCTGCTGGACAGCGTCTACGCCAGCCTGGAGAAGGCAGGCATCGCCTTCGAGGAAGTGTCGGACATCAAGGCCAATCCGCGCAGCGAGGACGTCAATCAGATCGCGCAGCGATATCGCGGCAAAGGTATCGATGGCTTGCTAGCCGTAGGCGGGGGCAGTGCCATGGATGCAGCCAAGGCCATCAGCCTGCTGCTCAGCCATGAGGGTCGGATCGAGGACTACGAAGGTTCGTTCACGCTCACCCATGCCATCCCGCCTATCGTTGCCATTCCGACCACGGCTGGCACCGGCAGCGAAGTAACCTGCTTCTCGGTGATCACCGATACCGCCCGTCATTACAAGATGAGCGTGCACGATTACCGGCTCGGGCCAGTGCTGGCATTGCTTGACTCTCATATCCTCGACACGCTGCCCGCGTCGATTGCCGCCGCAACCGGCATGGATGCCCTGACCCACGCCATCGAAGCCTACACCGGCCGCGTGTCGAACCCCATCAGCGACGGCCTGGCGCTGCATGCCATCCGCCTGATCAGCCAACACCTCAAGCCCGCCGTGCTGGAACCCGGCAACCTGCACGCCCGCGAGCAGATGCTGGTGGCCAGCCTGATCGCCGGCATGGCCTTCGGTAATGCAGACGTCGGCAGCGTGCACTGCATTTCCGAAGCCATTGGTGGCATGTACGACACGCCACACGGCGTGGGCAACGCGATCTTCTTGCCCTTCGTGTTCGGCCATAACCGCGACGCCGACATCATTCGCCACGCGCAGGTCGCCTACGCACTGGGCATCGACCCCAACCTCTCGCCGGCCGAGGCCGCCGAGGCCGCCGTCGGCTACCTGTTCCAGATGAGCAAGGACCTGGGCATCCCCCGCTTCGCCGAGGTGAAAGGCGTGCGCGAGGAAGACTTCCTGAGCATCGCTGAAAAATCGAAGAAGAACTTCTCCGATGGCAGCAATGCGAAGGAGATGACCGTGGAAACCTACCGTGAAATCGTCGCCACTGCTTACCACTTCGTAGCGTGAGGGCTGTCAGTCATGAGCGAATCAACCCCCAGCGCTTCGCTGAAGCGCACCTTGGGCCCGTTTTCGGTCCTGCTGTTCGGCCTGGCGTTCCTCGCCCCGTTGATCGTCTTCGGCACCTATGGCGTGATCTCGCAGGCCAGTGGCAACACCACGGCGATGGCCTACCTGATCGCGGCGACCGGCGTGGTGTTCACGGCGTTGAGCTATGGCCGGCTGGTCAGGGTGTTCCCGGTGGCCGGTTCGGCCTACACCTATACCCGCAAGATGCTCAGCGCCAACCTCGGCTTCATGGTGGGCTGGGCCGCCCTGCTCGATTACTTCTTCATTCCGATGCTGATCTGGCTGCTTGGCGCCAGCTATCTCAACATGGCCTTTCCAGATGTGCCGCAGTGGGTGTGGATTACCGGTTTCATCGTCTCTACCTCGCTGCTGAATGTGCTGGGCATCCAGGTCGCCAACCGCTTCAACCTGCTGTTGATGGGCGCGCAACTGGCGATCATCGTGGTGTTTATCGGCCTGTGCGTGCATTACATCGTGGCTGCCAACGGCCCTGGAGGACTGCTGTCGGCCAAGCCGTTCTTCAACCAGGATGTGCCCTTTGCCACCAGCATGGCCGGCGCCGCCATTGCTGCTTACTCGTTCCTGGGCTTCGACGCACTGTCCACGCTCAGCGAGGAAACCCGTGACCCAGGCCGCACGCTGCCCCGCGCGATCCTGATGGTCGCGCTGATCGGCGGTTCGGTCTATGTCGGCTCCTCGTACTTCATGTACCTGGCGCACCCCTCCCCCACGTTCGAGCTGGTGGACGGCGCTGCCTTCGAGATTGCCCGCATGATCGGTGGCGACCTGTTCTTCGCCGTGGTCCTGGCGGGGATCATCATCGCCCACTTCGCCGCGGGCATGTCGTTCCAGGCCAGCGTGGGCCGGCTGCTGTACGCCCTCGGCCGGGACAACCAACTGCCGCGCAAGCTGTTCGGTGCATTGCACCCTCGCTACAGGACGCCGACCTTCAACATCCTGCTCTGTGGCATTTTCGGCACCGCGGGTTTTGGCCTGACGATCGCCACCGCGACGTCCCTGGTCAATTTCGGCGCTTTTCTAGCCTTTACCGCCGTCAACCTCTGCGCGCTGCGGCTCACCTTCGATGCACGCGTCAAGGACGGGGCCGGCCTGCTGCGCGGCGTGCTCTTCCCACTCATCGGCCTGGTCACGGCCGGCTGGATGCTGGCCAGCCTGGATAAAGACGCACTGATCATGGGCTGTATCTGGCTCGCCCTGGGCGCGGTTTACCTCGCCTGCCGGACCAGTTTCTTCCGCAACCCGGTGCCTGACGCGCTGGCGTAGCGGCCACCTGCCAATCGAATGTCCTGACAACAACCACAAGGCAAGGCCCCGGCCTTGCAGTTCAATGGCGAGAATCGACATGCAAACCAAACTCCTGATCAACGGTGCCCTGGTGGCCGGCGAAGGCGAAAACCTCGACGTGTACAACCCGTCCCTTGGCAGCGTCCTGGTACAGACCACCGAAGCCAGCCGCGCCCAGGTCCACGCCGCGGTGCAAAGCGCCGATGCGGCCTTCGACGCCTGGTCGCAAACGCCGCCCAAGGACCGCGCGGCACTGCTGCTCAAGCTCGCTGACAGCATCGACGCCCAGGCGCCGGTGTTCGCCCGCCTGGAGGCGGACAACTGCGGCAAGCCGTTCACCGCCGCGCTGCAGGACGAACTGCCTGCCGTATCCGACGTATTCCGCTTCTTTGCCGGCGCCGTGCGCTGCCTTCAGGGCTCGGCGGCGGGCGAGTACATCCCGGGCCACACCTCGATGATCCGCCGCGACCCGGTGGGCGTGGTCGCCTCCATCGCCCCGTGGAACTACCCCCTGCTGATGGCGGCCTGGAAACTGGGCCCGGCCTTGGCCGGCGGCAACACCGTCGTGCTCAAGCCGTCGGAACACACGCCGATGAGCACCTTGAAACTGGGCGAGCTGCTCGCCGACATCTTCCCCGCCGGCGTGGTCAACATCGTCCACGGCCGCGGCGCCTCGGTGGGTGAACCGCTGACCAGCCACGCCCAAGTGCGCATGGTGTCGCTGACCGGCTCCGTGCGCACCGGCAGCCGCATCATCGAAGGCACCGCCGACAGCGTCAAACGCATGCACATGGAGCTCGGTGGCAAGGCGCCGGTGTTGATCTTCGACGATGCCGACATCGATGCAGCCGTCGAAGGCATCCGCGCCTTCGGCTTCTACAACGCCGGCCAGGACTGCACCGCCGCGTGCCGCCTCTATGTGCAGAAGGCGGTGTACCCGGAATTCGTGCGCAAGCTCGGTGAAGCCGTATCCAGCATCAAGTGCGGGCTACAGGATGACCCGGCGACCGAGATGGGCCCGCTGATCACCCAGGAGCACCTGGAACGCGTGGAGGGCTTCGTGAACCGTGCCAAGGAGCTGCCTCATATCGAGGTGGTCACCGGCGGCAAGCGCGCTGCGGGTGGCGGTTTCTTCTTCGAGCCGACGGTCCTGGCCGGCACCACGCAGGAGGACGAGGTGGTGTGCCGGGAAATCTTCGGCCCGGTGGTGACGGTTTCGCAATTCGAAGACGAAGCCCAGGCACTGGCATGGGCCAACGAATCGGACTACGGCCTGGCTTCATCGGTGTGGACCGCCGATGTCGGTCGCGCCCATCGCCTGGCCGCTCGCCTGCAGTATGGCTGCACCTGGGTCAACACCCACTTCATGCTGGTGAGCGAAATGCCCCATGGCGGGGTGAAGCTGTCCGGCTACGGCAAGGACCTGTCCATGTACGGGCTGGAAGACTACACCGTGGTTCGCCACGTGATGTTCAAGCACTGACCGCCCACGCCCCCGATAGCCCAGATCATTTTTCTCAAGAGGTTTGCATGAACAACATCGAGACATTCGAAAGGCTCGAGTCCAATGTGCGGATGTACTGCCGTGACTTGCCACTGGTGTTCGATACCGCCCAAGGCAGCAAGATCCGAGGTGAAGACGGCCGCGAGTACCTGGACTTCTTCGCTGGCGCGGGTGCCCTGAACTATGGCCACAACGACCCCCGCATGCGCGATGCCTTGATCGCATACCTGTCGTCCAACGGCGTGACCCACGCCCTCGACCTGCACACCACCACCAAACGCCAGTTCCTCGAGGCGATCGAGCGCGACCTGTTCAAGCCACGCGGCTGGGACTACAAGGTGCAGTTCACCGGCCCGACCGGTGCCGACGCCGTCGAAGCGGCGTTGAAGCTGGCGCGCAAGGCGACCGGGCGTACCAAGGTCGTCTCGTTCTACGGGGCTTACCATGGCATGACCGCCGGCGCCCTAGCCGTCACTGGTAACCGCACCCGCCGCGGCCCTGGGCTTTCCACCGATGTAGTGTTCGTGCCGTACGAGGACAGCCCCTACGGCGAATTCGACAGCATTGGCTTTCTCGAGCGCCTGGCCAACGACCAGGGCAGCGGCTCGGAGCTGCCGGCGGCGGTGATCGTCGAATCCGTGCAGATCCAGGCCGGCGTCTACCCGGCTTCCAACGAATGGCTGCAACGCTTGCGCAAGTGGACCACCGATCACGGCGTGCTGCTCATCTGCGACGAGATCCAGGCCGGTTGCGGCCGCACCGGCGACTTCTTCGGGTTCGAGCGTTCCGGGGTGGTGCCAGACCTGATCACCTGCGCCAAATCGATCGGCGGCTTCGGCCTGCCGATGGCGATCGTATTGATTCGCGCCAGGCTGGATGTGTGGCAACCTGGCGATCACATCGGCACCTTCCGCGGCAACCAACTGGCGTTCCTGACGGCCCAGGTCGCGCTCGGCTATTGGCGCGATGAGTCGTTCCTGAAGTTGCTGGCCACCAACTGCGCGGCCATGGAACGCGCAGTCGCCGGTTTCGCTGAAACGCCTGGCGTCGCATCCGCCCGCTGTCGCGGCATGATCGCTGGCATCGACTTCGGCCGCGGCAACGTCGCGTTCGCCAAGGATGCCCAGCAGCGCGTGCTGCAGGCCGGCGTGCTGGTCGACCGCTGCGGCCCGAACGGCGAAATCATCAAGCTGATGCCACCGGTGAACACCCCGACCGACCAGCTCGAAGAAGGCCTGCAAGCCTTCGGCGAATCGGTCGCGGCAGCGCTGAGCCAGTAACTGCACGGGCCTGCCGTGCGGCCTTTATCGATTAACGAGGTATCACCTGGCCGCTGGCACGCATCCGCCAGCGGCCGCAGGTGATCAATGATCGACCGCACCGCTGGCGCCAAGGCCGGTCTGCCCCCTTACGAACTGGTCGGCGAACGCCGCCCTTTCCGCCTTGGCTCGCGCAGACCGGTCCAGCCGGGAAACGCCATACGCCACTGCAAACGCCAGCGGCATGGAGAACAGCGCAGGCTGAGTATAGGGGAACAGCGGCTCGGCAAAGTGCAACACATCCACCCACACCAGCCTGGAAAACACCACGAAGCCCATGGCGCTGACCAACCCCGCGTAGCCACCAGCCAACGCGCCGCGCGTGGTCAACCCCGACCAGAACATCGACAGGAACAGCACCGGAAAGTTGGCCGACGCGGCGATGCCGAACGCCAGCGCGACCATGAAGGCCACGTTGATGTTTTCAAACACGATGCCCAGAGCTATCGCCACCAACCCAAGCCCCAGGGTGGCCAGCTTGGTCACCCGCAGCTCCTGCGCCTCGCTGGCCGCGCCCTTCATGATCACCCGCGCATACAGGTCATGGGCGATGGCGGAAGCTCCCGCAAGCGCCAGGCCTGACACCACGGCCAGGATGCTAGCGAAGGTCACGGCAGACAAAAAACCCAGCAGCAAGTTGCCGCCCACCGCCTGAGCCAGGTGCATGACCACCATGTTGCCCCCGCCCAGCAGCTTGCCACCCACCTGCCCGCCTTCAAAGAACCGCGGCTGCTGGCTGACGATCACGATCGACGCCAGGCCCAGCAGGAAAATGACATTGAAGAAATAGCCGATGAACCCGGTGGCATAGAGCACCGACTTGCGCGCCTCGCGGGCATCGCTGACGGTGAAAAAACGCATCAGGATATGCGGCAGCCCGGCGGTGCCGAACACCAGCCCCAGGCTCAGCGACAGCGCGGTCAATGGGTCGGCCAGCAGGCTGCCGGGCGCCAGCAGGCGCTCGCCCAGGGCATGGGTGTCCATGGCCTGGGTGACCAGCGTGTCATAGCTGAAGTCGAACTGGCGCATCGCCAGGAACAGCACCAGCGAGCCGCCGACCAGCAGCAGGAACGCCTTGATGATCTGCACCCAGGTGGTCGCCACCATGCCGCCGAAGGTGACATACAGCATCATCAGCACGCCGACGATCACCAGGGCGATGTGGTAGTCCAGGCCAAACAGCAGCCTGATCAGCTGCCCGGCCCCGACCATCTGCGCCACCAGGTAGAAACACACCACGGTCAGCGAGCCGATGGCGGCCATGGTGCGCACCTTGCCCTGGTCGAGGCGGTACGAGGTGATGTCGGCGAAGGTGAAGCGGCCCAGGTTGCGCAACCGCTCGGTCATCAACAGCAGCAACACCGGCCAGCCCGCGAAGAAGGCGATGAGGTAGATGTAGCCATCCATGCCGGAGGTGTAGATGAGCGCCGTAATCCCCAGCAGCGTCGAGGCGGACATGTAGTCACCGGCCAGCGCCAGGCCGTTCTGCCAGCCCAGGATGCCGCCACCGGCGCTGTAGAAATCCGCCGTCGAGCGGGTGCGCCGCGCTGCCCACCAGGTGATGCACAAGGTGAAGAGCACGAACACCATGAACATGCCTATCGCATGCAGGTTGAGCGGCTGACGCTGGCCCGCCTCGAGCGCAGGCGATGCCAACAGCAGGCCGGAGTGCAGCAACAAAGCCAGAAGCAGTATTTTCTTCATGCGCCCTGCTCCTCTTCCAGCCCGGCAACCAGCGCCTGCGTCAAGCGGTCGAACTCGCCATTGGCCCGGTACACATAGAACGCCGACAGCGCACAGAAGAACACGAACAGGAAAGCGCCGGCCGCGACGCCGAAGGTCATGTTCGACCCCTCGGCAAGGCGCGTGGCGATCAGCTCGGGCCAGAACGATACCAACGCGATGTAGCCATAGAATGTGGCCAGGATCAGCACGAACAGGCTGAGGGTAAAACGGTTTCTGCGCGTCACCAGTTGCTGGAACCGGGCGCTGGCGCGAACATGCGCGTATAACAGGCTGGACATGGGACACCTCGATCAATGTACTTGTTGTTATGGGGTGTGCAGGTGTTGCAGCTCGATCAGTGCTCGGCGTCGGCGGTCTGCGCCTCCTGTTGCCGGGCCCACTCGCGCAGGACGAACTTCTGGATCTTGCCGGTGGCGGTCTTGGGCAGCTCCGTGAGCGACACATGTCGCGGCGCCTTGAAATGTGCCAGGCGCTCACGGCACCAGCGGATCAGGTCGCCTTCGCTGACAGTGGCCAGCGCATCGGCGCGCAGGGTGACGAACGCATGGGGTGTCTCGCCCCAGCGCGAATCCGGGCGCGCCACCACCGCGGCCTCGACCACCTCGGGGTGCTGGTAGAGCACCTCCTCGATTTCCAGCGAGCTGATGTTCTCGCCGCCGGAAATGATGATGTCCTTGGCCCGGTCCTTGATTTCCACGTAGCCGTCCGGGTGCAGCACGGCCAGGTCGCCTGTGTGCAGCCAGCCATTGGCCAATGCGGCACGGGTGGCCTCGGGGTTGTCCAGGTAGCCTTTCATCACCGTGTTGCCACGCACCACCAGCTCGCCCAGCGTCTGGCCGTCGGCCGGCACCGGGTGGCCGCTGTCGAGATCCAGCACCGTGGCCTCTTCAAGCATCGGGTGGGCAACGCCCTGGCGGCTCATGAATCGGGCGCGGGCCTCCAGGGGCAGTTCGTCGACGCCCGGCTGCCACAGGCACAGAGTGCTGGGGCCGTAACTCTCGGTCATGCCGTAGGCATGGGTGATGCTGAACCCGCGGGCCTCCATGGCGGCGATCACCGCACTGGGCGGCGCGGCGCCGCCAGTGATCACCGAGACCGGCCCGCCAGGCGCGCCGGCATGTTCGGCGTGGATCAGCATCGACATCACCACTGGCGCGGCGCTCAAGTGGGTCACACCATGCACGGCAATCGCCGCGTGGATCGCTTCAGGCTGGACCTTGCGCAGGCACACATGGGTGCCACCGGACAAGGTCACTGCCCAGGTGTGGCTCCAGCCATTGCAATGGAACATCGGCAAAGTCCACAGGTAAACGCTGCGCGGGCCCAGCTGAAAAACCAGCGCCCCGGCGCAGGCGTTGAGGTAGGCGCCGCGGTGATGCAGGACCACCCCCTTGGGATCGCCGGTGGTGCCAGAGGTGTAGTTGATGGCAATCGACTGCCACTCGTTCTGCGGCGCGCTCAGTGGCCTTGCCGGATCACCCTGGGCCAGGAACGCCTCGTAGTCCAGGTCGTCGGCCAGCTCGTCCTGCTCGGCCGCGTCATCCTCGATGCCCACCAGCAGTGGCGGTGTGTCGAGCATGGCCAGAGCCTGCTGCACCAGCGCAGCGAACTCGCGGTCGCAGATCAGCACCTTGGCCGCGCAGTGGCGCAGGATGAAGGCGATGCTGCGCGCCTCCAGGCGAATGTTGATGCACACCAGCACGGCGCCCGCGCCAGGTACGCCGTAGTGTGCCTCGAGCATCTCGGGGATGTTCGGCGCCAGTATCGCCACCCGCTCGCCTGGCTGTACGCCGACTCGCTCCAGCGCACTGGCCAGGGCGCGGCTGCGCTGGTGCAACTGCTGGTAGCTGTAACGCCGCTCGCCATACACCACGGCGTCGCGCTGCGGGTAAACCTGGGCGGCGCGCTTGAGGAACGACAAGGGTGAAAGCGGCACATGGTTGGCTTCGTTGGGGGCGAGTTCATGCTCGAAGGTTGGGTGAATCATGACGGGCACCCCGTTGACACGTTATCCAGGCATTGAAGGTACATACAGGTCTCCTGCTTATTGTTGTTCTTGCGCCAGGCGCTGATCCGCCCCAGGTCACAGGCTGCTGCACAGATGCCCGCCGTCGACCACGATCTCGGCGCCACTCATGGCCCGCCCGGCATCGCTGGCGAGCAGCAGCAAGGCGCCGTCGAGGTCCTGCGGCTGGCTGAAGCGGCGGCTGGGAATGCGTGCGCGCAGCTTCTCCCCGGCCTCACCTGCCAGGAACGCATCGTTGAGCTCGGTCATCACGTAGCCCGGCGCCAGGGCGTTTACCCGGATGCCATGGCGCGCCAGCTCCAGGGCCATGGCGCGGGTCAGGTGAGCAAGCCCGGCCTTGGCCGCCAGATAAGGGCCGACCGCACCGGCCACGCGGCTGGCGAGGATCGAGGTCACGTTGATCAGGCTGCCGCCCTGCTCTGCGGCGACCATCCGCCTGGCGCACTCCTGGGCCACGGTCCAGGCGCCCTTGAGGTTGGTGTCGAGCACCCGGTCCCAGCTCTGGTCGTCGCAGGCCAGCAATGGCTGGCTGTCGCTCACCCCAGCGTTGTTGACCAGCACATTCAGCGGGCCCGCGGCGTCGAGCACCCGGCATACGTCATCGCGGCAGGTCACATCGAGGGCCAAGGCCTGGGCGCGACCACCGGCCAGTTCGATCGCCTCGACCAGGCTCTGCAGCGGCGCCAGGCGCCTGGCGGTCACCACCACCTCGGCACCTGCCGCCGCCAGGGTCATGGCGAAGTGTCGGCCGAGGCCGCTGGAGGCACCGGTCACCAGGGCGCGCCGCCCATCGAGGGCGAACAGTCGGGCAAGAGTCGGCTGCATCAGTGGCCTCCCGGATGCTGGTCGAGGAGTTTCTTCGCCAGGCTCATGCGATGCACTTCGCTCGGGCCGTCATAGATGCGGAACGGGCGAATGTCGCGGAAGATCCGCTCCACCACGGTTTCCCCGGTCACCCCGCGCCCGCCCAGCACCTGCACGCAGCGATCGACCACCCGCCACAGCGCCTCGGCGCTGATCACCTTGGCCATGCTCGAATCGACATTGGCGCGCTGGCCCTGGTCGAGCACCCAGGCGCAGTGCCAGACCGCCAGGCGCACCACATGCAGGTCCATCATATTGTCGGCCAGCATGAAGCCCACGCCCTGGTGCTCGCCCAGCGGCTTGCCGAACGCATCGCGGGTGCGCGCATAGTCGCAGGCGATGTCATGGGCCCGTCGTGCGGCCCCGAGCCAGCGCATGCAGTGGGTCAGGCGCGCAGGCGCCAAGCGCACCTGGGCATAGCGGAAGCCCTTGCCGATCTCGCCCAGCACATCGCTGGCCGGCACCCGCAGGTTGTCGAAGCGCAGCTGCCCGTGGCCGCCGGTGAAGCAGCTGTCCAAGGTATCCAGCTGACGTTCGTGGATGATCCCGTCGCGCTGCATGTCGGTGAGGAACATGGTCGCCGAGCCATCCTCCATACGCGCCATGATGATGGCGAAGCCAGCGCCATCGGCCCCGGTGATCAACCATTTGCGGCCGTTGATCAGGTAGTCGTCGCCATCGCGGGTGGCGGTCGTGCGCAACATCGACGGATCGGAGCCCGAGCCCGGCGCCGGTTCGGTCATGGCAAAGCACGAACGCACGTGCCCCTGGACCAGAGGCCGCAACCAACGGTCCTTCTGTGCTTCGGTGGCCACCACGTCCATCAGGTGGATATTACCTTCGTCCGGGGCATGGATATTCAGCGCCACCGGCCCCAGGGGCGAGTAGCCGGCCTCTTCGAAGACAATGGCCTTGGCCGCATGGCTCAGGCCCTGCCCACCCATTTCACGGCTGGCGTGTGGCGTCATCAGGCCCGCTGCCTGGGCGCGGGCCTGCAGGTCCCTACGCAGCGCGTCGCTGGGGCCATGAGCGTCCTGGCGTGGGTCGTTTTCCAACGGGATGATTTGCTCGGTAATGAATGCACGGGTTCTGGCTTGCAGTTCAAGCAGTTCGTCTGAGAGCGCGAAATTCAATGGGTTTCCCTCTTCGTACTTGTCGGTTTTGAAACAGGGGCTTGCCGCGCTCAGCGCACGGCCTTGGGGTTACTGATCGCCAGCCGGTCGAGCGTCACCCGGCGCAGCGTCTCGACGAGGCTACGAGCGCTGTGCGGGGTGTCGTGGCGACCATGGCGAATCGCTTGCGCCAGCTGGCGTCGGGCTTCCTGCAACGACGGGGCGGGCGCATCGATCAGCGCGGTCAGATGCGCCTGCTCCTGAAGGCTGGCGGCGGCATCCAGACGGATTTCCCGGGCGGCGATGGCCATGGCGTTGGCGATCATCAACGCCGGATAGCGAAGCTCGCCGGACAGCGCCGGTAATACCTGCTCCAGCAGGGTCTGGCGGGCGATTTCGAGCAACTCATGGGCGTACGGCTGGGTCATGGGGCATCGGCTCCGGTCATGTTCAGGATGTCGAGTTCAAGCTCCGGCAACAGGCGCGCAGTCAGCGCCAGCTCCAGGGAAGGCTCTTCGCCGGACAGGTGGCGCTGCCCCTGCTGCAGTGCGATCACCGCCCAGCGCAGAGTCGCCAGCACCTGCCAGTAGTGCAGCTGGTCGGGTTCGATCCACAGTGGCGATACCTGGTGGTAGCCACGCAGGAAATCCGCCAGCTGGCCGATGCCGCCGGCCTCCAGGTCAGGGCGCGTGAAGCGCCAGCAGGGGGCAGTGAACCAGCCAAGGTCCTCGCAGGGGTCGCCCCAACCGGTGAACTCCCAATCCAGCACCGCCTCCAACCCCTGCTCGCTGGCCAGGTAATTGCCCGTACGGTAATCGCGATGCAGCAGGCACAGACGGCTGTCGCGCGGTGCATGCAGCTCGCACCAGCGCAGGCCCCACTCCAGTGCCGGATAGGCATCGACGAGGGTGTCGAGGTAACGGCGATAAGCATCGACGCTGGCCAGGGCTGGCGAGCGCTGCGGTACCGGCAGGAAGTCCAGGGCCACGCTCGGTGGGCGGACCTGATGCAGGCGCGCCAGGTTGGCGCCGAGCTGTTCCGCCAGCCGCGCCTGGCCCTGGGCTCCGGCCCCTGCGCTGAGCAAACGCCCGGCAGCGACACCCGACACATGCTCCATCAGGAAGAACACCCGCCCATAGACCTGCGTATCGCGGCACAGCCAGAGCGGCCGCGGTACTTTCACCCCGGCCTGGTGGGCCACCTGCAACACGGCGAACTCCTGCGCACGGTCGAGGCTGGCCGGCAGCGCCGACAGCGCGTCGCTGCGCAACACCCAGCGCCGTGCACCGGCCCAGGGGCCGCCCTCGATCAGCAGTTCGAGCAGCCAGTTTTCCTGGATGGCACCGCCGCTCAGGCGCTTGCGGGTTTGAATGTCAACATGCGTTGCCGTTGCCTGTTCACGGATAAAGTCGACAAGGCGCTGCTCGTCGGTCACGGCCGCGAGCGCATCGCTTGCCGGACACGTCGTAGAGGAAATGCTCATGAATCTAGGGTCCCTGCCATCGGTTTCAAATGGGCAGGTCCGCTAGAGCAACGCCCGGGCCAACTTCGCCAGGATCACCTGCAGGCCTTGCCAAACATGGCTTGCAGCGATTCCCAGGAAATCCTGATCACGCACCGTATTGCATAGATGAAACAACTTGATTCAATATGGAAACACTTCATTTCTGAAAGGCCACAATCATGCACTCCCCCACCGCTCAGGTCGTCGTGCTGATCAGCCACCTGCAGCGCCCACGGCAACGCAGCCGCCTCGCCCATATGGTGGCCGCGCTCGCGTCGGACTATCCCGACACCCACATCGAAGTACTCGACACGTCGGTGACCGAGGCGCTGCAAGTCGCCCGCGAACTGGAGTTGCGGGGCGAGGCCGACGTGTTCATCTGTGCCGGGGCCACTGCCGCCTACCTGCGCAAACACCTGGCGCGCCCGGTACTGACCATGCGCGTGGGCGGCGATGACCTGCTGCGTGCGCTGGGGCAGGCGCGCGAACATGCCTCGCAAGTGGCCTTGCTCAGTTACCACCGTATCGACCAAGGCCTGCGGGCCATGGCCGCGTTGTTCACGGTGCAGGTCCACCAGGCCGCCTATACCTCCCTTGAAGAAGCTCGCCAAGAGGTCGAACAGGCAGCCCGACTGGGATGTCGCAGCATCATCGGTTCTTCGACGGTGGTGGAACTGGCAGAACAGGCAGGCCTGCACGGCGTGCTTTCGCTGAGCGAAGACACCGTGCGCAAGGCCCTCGAAGAGGCCTTGGGCATTCTCGACAGCCAACGTATCGAGATGGCCAAGCGGCGGCACTTGAACGCCGTGCTGCAACACATCCCCACCGGCGTGGCGGCAGTCGACAACCAGGGCGTGGTGCAGTCGCTCAATCCGGCCCTGGCCCACCTGCTGGATTTGCCACTGAGCGCGGCGCTGGGCCGTCCGCTGCAGCAGCTGTGCCCGGAACTGGACCTGCAGCAGGCGTTTGCAGAGGGTGGCGAGGAAAACCGGGTGATCCGGCTCGGCTCACATGCAGTGGTCAGCAACCTGCTGCCGATCCTCGAGAACGGCCAGCGCACCGGCCTGGTCCTGACCTGCCAGGACACCATCGCCGTGCAGCGCGCGGACCAACGCATCCGCTCCACCCGCCGCCCCGGCGCCTTCACCGCCCGCTATCGGCTTGAGCAGCTCGACGGCAACAGCCGGGCCAACCGCGAAATGCTGCAGCTGGCCAGACGTTTCGCCGCCAGCCAGTCAACCGTGCTGATCACCGGTGAAAGCGGTACCGGCAAGGAGTTGCTGGCCCAGGGCATTCATAACGAGAGCCCGCGTCGGCAAGGCCCCTTCGTCGCCATCAACTGCGCAGCGTTCCCGGAATCGCTGTTGGAAAGCGAACTGTTCGGCTATGAGGAAGGCGCCTTCAGCGGCTCGCGCAAGGGTGGCAAGCCCGGCCTGTTCGAAGTGGCACACCGTGGCACGCTGTTCCTCGACGAGATCGGTGACATGCCTGTGTCGCTGCAGACGCGCCTGTTGCGGGTACTGCAAGAACGCGAAGTGCTGCGCCTGGGCGGCACCGAGCCGATTGCCATCGATGTACGCATCATCGCCGCCACTCACCAGGACCTGCGCGCCGCGATGGAAGATGGCCATTTTCGTACCGACCTATTTTACCGGCTCAACATTTTGCGCCTGCAAACCACCCCCTTGCGCGAGCGCCCCGAGGATATCGCCTTGATCTGCCGGGGTATCAGCCAGCGCCTGCTGGTCCAGGGCCAGCCGCCCGGCGCGGCACAGGTGCCAAGCGCCCTGTTGCCTTACCTGACACGTTATGGGTGGCCAGGCAATGTGCGTGAGCTGGAGAACGTGATCGAGCGAGCGATGCTCTCGGCGCGCGAACTGCTGGGGGAGCACGGCGTGGACGAACAGTACCTGGCGCGGGTACTGCCCGAGTTGTCTGACAGTGTGCCGCCGACCGGCCGGCCCCGGACACTCCGTGCATCGGACCTGAACAGCGTCGGCAAAGCCGCTCAACTGCGCCATGTGCAGGAAACGCTGGAAAATTGCCAGGGCAATCTCGACGAAGCGGCGCGGCAGTTGGGAATCAGCCGGACCACGTTATGGCGAAGGCTCAGGTCCGCGCGGTGAATCAGGGCTTCGCGGGCAAGCCCACTCCCAGCGCCATGAAGACCCGTTTAGAAGTGCACCTTCACCAGTGCACTCACCGCGTTCTGGTCTGTCGGGAAGCCGTGACTGTCCTCGATCCCATACTTGTCCGACCAGTAGTCCCACTCGATCCCCGCATAAAAACGCTTCGGCGCCTGCCCAAGGGCCTTGCCCACGTCGTACTTGATCTGCGGGTTGAAGTGAAAGCTCTTGGCCACATAGTTGGCGGTACCCTTGGTGCCCACGTCGTTGACGTACCACTCCAGGTACCCGTCGAACAAGATGTCCGAACGCCCCAGCGGCAGGGTTAACGCCCAGGTTGGGTTGATCTGCCACTGCCCGGATGCCTTGCCCGTGATGCCATCAGGCTTGCGGTAATAGGTGTTGAGCGAAAAGCGATCGAAGCCGGGCAGGTCAAGGTCGACCGCAGGCCCCAGCAGGTACCTGCGAATGCGCCCTTCGCCGCGCTCGTAGGTGGCAGCGATCAGCACATCCTTGACGATGCCGTAGCGCAGATTGTGGCCGCTGACCTTGCCTAGCGATAAGCGCGGAGAGAATTCACCGTAGTAGGTGTAGCCATCACTGCCCGATAGCCCGTTGGACCACTTGTTGTCGACAAACAGAAACACATCGCCCCAGGTCCAACCGCTGGCATGCTCGAAGGTGACCGTTTGCTGGATGTCGTTGCCGGTGCCATCGACCTTGTAGTTGTGCCCATACAGGTAGCTCAGGCTGTTGTCGTTCCACAGCAGTGGGCCAGCCTGGGCGGTGGAGCCGAGCATGGCACAAAGTGGCAACAGGCCATGGCGCAGCCAGGAAATACGGTTCGGTTTCATGTGCATCCCTTGGGTCAGAATTATTGTGATTGACCGGCAAGGGCGTAGCAGTGGACGACCTCTCCCCTGGCCCCGGTTCGCACCGAGGCACCACCCATGCCGGGTGGGCGGCGCAAGGCCGCCAGAGCAATGTCCCATGCCGCTTTCGGCACTGACCGCTTCTACTCGGGTGACCCCAAGCAGAGGGCGTGCCAATTCATAGGATACAAGCCATACAAAGGATTGTGGCCAATCAATAACCTTATTGAGTACCTATCAAGGCTGCATTGCGCACTTTAATGGCGCTTCGGCATCGAGCCCTGCACCTTCTCGATTCACTGGCGACGCGGCCCTTCGCCGCACCTCCCCGGATTTTGGCAGCATGTGCAAGCTGGCACGCTTCTGGCTTCAGACTCTTGCGAGTAGAAGCGGTCAGTGCCGAAAGCGGCATGGGACATTGCTCTTGCGCCCTGTACCGGGCGTACATCCGAGCGGATGGTTGAACGCGGCCTGAACGGCCACGGGCAAGAGAGCAGCGTCACCCGTGTACCCTCTCCCTTTCCCAAGTTCCCACCGCCCGGCGCACTCGCTGGCGTGCCCAACGGCGCACGGCGATTTCCCAATCGAGGTGGAGAACACAACATGAACACTCGCTTTGCCTTGGGTCACCCGCTTCGCTCGCGGTTGCTGGCCGCGCTGCTGCCCGCCGCCGTGGCACTGGCGCCCCATGCCAGCGCCAATGACCGCGTGGTGCTGCTCACCTCTTGGTACGCCCAGGCCGAACAGGGCGGTTTCTATCAAGCCCTGGCCGATGGATTGTATGCAAATGAAGGCCTGGATGTGACCATTCGCATGGGCGGCCCGCAGGTCAACGGCATGCAGTTGCTGGTCAGCAAGCAGGCCGATTTCATCGTCAACTATGACCTGCAGATCCTCAAGAGCGTCGAGCAAGGCTTGCCGGTGGTCGCAGTGGCAGCGCCATTCCAGGGTGACCCCCAGGGCCTGATGACCCACGCCGATGTCACCGGCCTGGATGCCCTGGCGGGCAAACAGGTGCTGGTCTCCACTTCGGGCCAGCAAACCTGGTGGCCGTGGCTCAAGGCCAAGTACCAGCTGGCGGACAACCAGGCGCGGCCGTACACCTTCAACCTGCAGCCGTTCCTGGCCAACCCCGACACCACCCAGCAGGCCTACGCCAGCTCCGAGCTGTTCCAGGCCAGGAAGGCCGGCCAGCAGCCCAACTTCTTCCTGTTCGCCGATGCCGGGTACCCGCCCTACGGCTCCACCGTGGCGACCCGCCAGGACGTCATCGAACAGCACCCGGAGCGGGTCGAGCGTTTCGTGCGCGCCTCAATGGAGGGCTGGAAGCGCTACCTCGACAACCCTGCAGCCGGCAATGCGCTGATCAAGCGTGACAACCCCAACATGAGCGACGAACTGCTGGCCTGGGGCGTGAGCACCCTCAAGCAATACCGCCTGGTTACCGGTGGCGACGCTGCAAGCCAAGGCATCGGCACCATGAACGACGCGCGCTGGCACGCCACCCGCGACTTCATGGTGCAGGCTGGCCTGCTCGGTGCCGAGGCGCCGTGGCAAAAGGCCTATACCACCCGTTTCGTGCAAGGCCTGCACGTGATGCCCGTTGCCGACCAGGCAGCCAGCCGCTGAACCCCATAAAAACTCGAATGCCGTGAGGAAACCCGATCATGCTGGTTACCCAACAACCTGTACTGCGCCGCTTCTGGTATGCCCTGCTACCTCTGAGCGCCTTGGACGATGGCCCTAAACCGTTCACTCTGCTGGGTGAAGCGCTGGTGCTGTGGAAGCGCCCCGACGGCACCCCGGTGGCGATGCGTGATCGCTGCTGCCACCGCACTGCCAAGCTTTCCAAAGGCTTCGTCAGCGAAGACGGCAACATCGCCTGCGGCTACCACGGCTGGGAATACGACGCCGGCGGTGCCTGCGTGAAAATCCCGCAGAACCCCTGCGGCGCCATCCCCCCGGGTGCTGCGGTCAAGGCCTATCACTGCCAGGCGAAATACGGCTATGCCTGGGTCGCGCTGGACGACCCGCTGCAGCCGATCCCCGAGTTCCCCGAAGACGGCGCCCCCGGTTACCGGCGCATCTTCCAGTTCTACGAAGAATGGAAAACCAGCCCGTTGCGGGTAATGGAGAACTCCTTCGACAACTCCCATTTTTCATTCGTGCACAAGGCCAACTTCGGCCTGTTCGACCAGCCGCAACCGGCCAGCTATGAGTTCCGCGAAACCGACTATGGTTTCGAGGCCGAAACCCGCGTGCCTATCCGCAACCCCGAGGCGAGCTTTCGTATCACCGGCACCACCGCGCCAATCACCGAGCGCCACTTGGTCAACCGCTACTACCTGCCATTTTCACGGCGCTTCGGCTGCATGTACCCGAACAGCGGTATCCACCACATCATCTACAACTGCGCCACGCCCATCGATGACGGCCGGTTGATGCTGGTGCAGTGGCTGTACCGCAACGACAGCGAAGCGCAGTGCTCCACCCAGGAGCTGATCGACTGGGATGCGGCGATCACCGCCGAGGACCGCGACATCCTCGAGGCCACCGACCCCGACGCCTGCGTCGACACCCGTCGGCGAGTCGAGCTGCACATGCCTTCGGACAAGCCCGGGCTGGTGATTCGCCGCCAGTTGCTGGGCTTGCTCGAAGCCCATGGCGAGAGCGAAGTGTTCCTCAGCCACTGACCTGCACAGCGCCCCGCTGCGCCGGGGCATTTTCAACTGCTCATGACCTACGGGGAGAGCGCTATGTTGATGCACACCCTTCCTACCGCGACGGCCCAACCGCAAGCCCTTTCGCCCCTCATCGGGGTGGACACGCCGCTGTTCGCCAACCAGGTGGAAAAAACCTACGGCAACGGCACCCATGCCTTGAGCCGCGTGAAACTGGCGATCGCCCGAGGCGAATTCGTCTCGCTGCTGGGCCCTTCGGGGTGCGGCAAAAGTACCCTGCTGAAAATGTTCGCAGGCCTCGAACGACCCAGCGCTGGCCATGTACGCTGGTGGGGCAAGGAAGCGCCGGGGGCAGGCCTTGCCATGGTGTTTCAGGAGGCCACCTTGATGCCCTGGGCCAAAGTGCAGGACAACGTGCGCCTGCCCCTGGACCTTGCCGGCGTGCCCAAGGCGCAAAGCCAGCCACGGGTGCAGGCTGCCCTGGAACTGGTAGGCCTGGGGGCATTCGGCGGTGTGTACCCACGCGAGCTTTCCGGAGGCATGCAGATGCGTGCCTCCATCGCCAGGGCGCTGGCCACCGAGCCCAACCTGCTGCTGATGGACGAACCGTTCGGTGCGCTGGACGAGTTCACCCGTAACAAGCTCGACAGCGACCTGCGCCAGTTGTGGGCCGAGCGCGACCTGACGGTGGTGTTCGTCACCCACAGCATCTTCGAGGCGGTGTACCTGTCGTCGCGGGTGGTGGTGATGGGGGCCCGCCCCGGCCGGGTGATCGCCGATGTAGCCATCGACGGCCCACCCGAGCGTGACGAGGCCTACCGCACCTCGCCGGCGTTCATCGCACAATGCGCACACCTGTCCCAGCTGTTGGCCCAGGCCAACAGTGATCATTGCTGAGGGCATTACCATGAGCCAATCGTCGCGTCCCCCCCTACTGCTGCGCATCGCCTCACCGCTGCTGGTCGGCCTGGTGCTGCTGGGCCTCTGGCAACTGGCCTGCGTCGCCTGGAAAGTCCCGGCCTACCTGGTGCCGTCGCCGGCCGACATCGGCCGCACGCTGATCGCCGATGGCCCGACGTTACTGGGCGCCCTGTGGATGACGCTGAAGATCACCTTCCTCTCGTTCTCCCTGGCGGTGTTCATCGGGACCCTGGCGGCCTTTGTGTTCGTGCAGAGCCGCGTGCTCGAGGCCAGCCTGTTTCCCTATGCGATCCTGCTGCAGGTCACCCCGGTGGTGGCCATCGCGCCGCTGATCATCATCTGGTGCAGCGACACCACCCTGGCGCTGGTGATCTGCGCAACCCTGGTGGCGATCTTCCCGATCATCGCCAACACCGTGCTGGGCCTGCGCAGCGTCAACCCGGGCCTGCTCAACCTGTTCCGCCTGAACCGCGCCAGCCGCTGGCAGGTGCTGTTGCGCCTGCGCATCCCCAGCGCGTTACCGTGCTTCTTCGCTGGGCTGCGCATCGCCAGCGGCCTGGCGCTGATCGGCGCGGTGGTGGCCGAGTTCGTCGCTGGTACCGGCGGCACTGGTGCAGGCCTTGCCTACCAGATTCTGCAAGCCGGCTTTCAACTCAACATTCCGCGCCTATTCGCCGCCCTGGTGCTGATTGCCCTGACCGGCATCGCGCTGTTCAGCCTGATGGCCTTGCTGGCTCACCTGAGCCTGCGCCACTGGCACGAAAGCGAATTGGGCTGACCTTTGAAGGAGCCAGACATGAAGCATGCCGACAATTGGCTGATCCGCAATGCCAGCGCTATTCTCACCGGCCTTCGCGCAGGCGCCGCGCGCCACGCCGGGCCGGACATCCGCATCACCGACGGACGCATCGCCGCGCTGGGTGCCTTGCAGGCACTGCCGGGCGAACGAGTGCTCGATGCCACCGATTGCGTGATATACCCAAGCTGGGTGAACACCCACCATCATCTGTTCCAGTCTCTGCTCAAGGGCATCCCCGCCGGTATCGACCAGAGCCTCGGTGCCTGGCTGGGCGCAGTGCCCTACCGCTACCGCGGGCTGTTCGATGAGCACAGCTTTCGCATCGCGGCACGCGTTGGCCTCGTGGAACTGGCCCGCTCTGGCTGCAGCACGGTTGCCGACCACCACTACCTGTATCTGCCGGGCATGGCCTTCGACAGCGCGCAAATACTGTTCGAGGAGGCCGAACGCCTGGGCCTGCGTTTCGTCCTGTGCCGCGGCGGCGCCACCCAGGTCCGCCAGGCCGAAGGCACGCGCGGCGCCGGGCCGGAAACCCTCGAACAGTACTTGGACGATGTACAGCGCCTAGTGCGCCAGTACCACGAACCGGCCGCCGATGCCTGGCGCCGAGTGGTCATGGCGCCCACCAGCCCGCCTTATTCGATGCCACCCGAACACCTGCGCGAGACCGCGCGAGTGGCGCGCAGCCTGGGGATCCGCCTGCACAGCCACCTGAGCGAAACGGTCGAGTACCAGGACGAGGTGCGCACGCACCATGGCCTGTCGCCGGTGGCGTTCTGCGCCGAGCACGAATGGCTGGGCCCAGACGTGTGGTTCGCCCACTTGGTGAAACTCAGCGCCGAGGAGATCCGCCTGCTCGGCGCCACCGGCACCGGCGTCGCCCATTGCCCTCAGAGCAATGCCCGACTGGGCAGCGGCATTGCCGATATCGTCGCCATGGAGGCTGCGGGAATGACGGTGTCGATCGGTGTGGATGGTGCAGCGTCCAACGAAGCCTGCGACATGATCAGCGAAACCCACGCAGCCTGGTTGATGCAGCGAGCCAAGGCTGGCGAGCGCGCCCTGCCCCGGCATGCCGGCGGCCACTTCGAGGGCGGCGCCCATGTGGCCTGCGTGGAAGACGTGGTGCGCTGGGGCAGCGCTGGCGGCGCGCAGGTGCTGGGGCTGGGCGACGTCGGCACACTGCAGGTGGGCATGTCGGCAGACCTGGCGATCTACCGCCTGGACCAACCGCGCTACTTCGGCCTGCACGACCTAGGCATCGCGCCGGTAGTGGGCGGCGGCCGGCCAACCCTGCACGCGCTGCTGGTGGGCGGCCGACTGAGCGTAGAGAACGACCAACTGCCCGGGGTTGACCTGGCCCAACTGCGCAGCCAGGCCCGCGAAGCGGTGCTGAGCCTGCAACGCGCCGCGGGGGTACGCGCATGACCTGGATAACACTGCAAGTGCGCGCCTTACGCCTTGAAAGCGAAGACGTGCTGGGCGTCGAACTGGCCCCTCCGAGCGCAGCGCCCCTGCCCTTCGATTGGGCCCCCGGCGCCCATGTGGACCTGCGCCTGGGCAACGGCGTGGTACGCCAGTACTCGGTGATCAGCCGGCCCGAGGAAGGCCATCTGTATCTGGGCATCAAGCGTGAAAACGCCTCGCGCGGCGGCTCGCGCTGGCTGCACGAGCACCTGCGCCTAGGTGCCCAGCTGCAGGTGGGAGAACCCCGCAACCTATTCGCCCTGCAACCGGGCACAGGGCCTGTGATCCTGGTGGCAGCCGGGATCGGCATCACCCCGTTGCTGCCGATGTATCGCCAGTGCCAGGCCCAGGGCCGACCGGTGCGGCTACTGTATTTCACTCGCGATGCCCGACAGGCGCCCTTCCTGCAGCGGCTCGACGAACACATCGAGCTACATGCAGGCCTGCGCGCGCGACAGATCGCTGCTCACCTGGCCAGGCAATTGCCGGCTTGGGCCGCCGAGGCCAGCCTGTACTGCTGTGGCCCGGCGGGCTTCATGGACTGTGTGGAGCGCACCGCGCTGGCCTGCGGCTGGCCCCACAGCGCCCTGCACCGCGAGCACTTCCAGGCCACGGCGCCCACGACGCAAAGCAACAGCAACTGCTCGCTGGTGTTGCAGCGCAGCGGTGTAGAAGTGCAGGTACAGCCTGGGGAAAGCCTGGTGCAGGCGGCGGCACGGGGGGGCGTTGCGCTGCCCGTGTCCTGCGGCATGGGCATCTGCGGCGCCTGCATCAGTCGGGTGATCGAGGGCGAGCCAGAACACAGAGACGAGTGCCTGAGCGATGCCCAGCGTAGCAGCGGGGCATGGGTCGCCCCCTGCGTTTCGGGATGCGGCAGCTTGCGGTTGGTGCTGGATGCTTGATTGTGACCTAAATCGCTCGCCCGTAATTATCAGCACTGCCGTCGCACTTCCGCCAAGGCCATACATGGCCTACTGAACACAACCCTTTACACCTCAACCGGGCAGGGCCGCCAACACCGCATCGACCATGCTGCTGAACGTAGACGGCGAGTCCACGACGCGCGCGGGGGCGTTCACCTCGCCGTTAGCACGCGTGGCGCGACGGGCCTGATCGGCGGTGGCTGAGAGCTTCACGATTACCAGTTCACGGCGGGGATTGATGTAGATTTTCTGCCCGAAGCGCCCGCTGGCCTCGAACGAACCGTCACCGTCGTTTTTCTGGTACCAGTAATTGCGGTAGCCGTAGCCAGGGCGGCCAGGGCCGAGACCGCCTTGGGCGAACACTGCTGGGTCCGCAGGCTGGAACGTGCTGTGCACCGCTTGATTGAAGCTGTCGCCCTTGGCATCGCGGGCCAGTTCGCGGCGCACCAGCTCCGCGAAGCGGGCGGTGTCGCGCAAGTTGCAACTGATGCCGCCACTGGCCATTTCGGTGCCGAGCGGGTCGACTTGCACATAGGCATCCTCCTCGGCGAAGCGCGACCATAACCGCTGTTCGACCAACTGCGCCCAGTTAAGCCCGGTGATGCGCCGCAACGCCCAGGCCAGCGCTTCCGGCGAGCCGTTCTGGTAGAAGAACGGCGCCTGGCCAACGGGGTTCGGCGCCTGTTGCACCTGCCGCAGGAAGCTGTAGATATCCCCCGGCATGCCTTCACCCCGCGGTATCAGGCCAGTGGCGGCAAACAGGCCGAGGTCCGGCGGCATCTGCGCTGGGTACTGCACCGCCACCTGCATGTCCAGGTTGGCCTGCACTGTCGCCTCGCCAAACGGCGTGCCGCGCAGTTCCGGCACGTAATGCGCCAGCGTACGCTGTGGGTCCAGCGCACCTTCGGCGATCAGCTGGGCGGCGATCAGGCCGGTGACCGACTTGGTCATCGACGCCCAGATATGGGGCTGACCGGGTTGGAAGCCGTCCAGATAACGCTCGTACACCACCTTGCCTCGGTGCATCACGATCAGCCCATCGGTGCTGGTTTGCTGCAGGTAGCCGGCCAAGGTCAAAGGCTGCTCACCGGCGCTGAAGGCCAGTTGGTCGAGGGCCACCGCGCGGCCTTCGGTCAAGCTCAGCGGTGTGGCTGCGCGGCCGATGCTCCGGGTGGGCGACACCTCGCGGGCGTGGCGCATCGACCAGCGCAAGTACGGTGGCTGAAAGGCATTGGCCTGGTTGACCCGCAACTCCGGCGCTGGAGGGAACCCCTGCATCACACCCTGCCCGGTCGGCTCAGCGACCGCCAGGGTTGGGGCCAGGGCACCGGCCAGCACCAAGGCGATACCAGTCAGGTTGGCGGATGAAGGCTGCATGCTGCGTTTGGACATGGTCCTGCTCCTTGGTTGCACTAGAAGTTGGCACCCACGCTGAAGGCGACATAATCGCGGTCGCCGCGGGTGCCGTAATCGCCGTCGAGGTAATCGGTATAGGCCAGGCTGGCCCAGTACTGGCTGGCCAGGCTGACGTCCACGCCCAGGCTGATCGAGCGCGAGCCTTCGTTGAAGGCCGAACTGTCCGCCGGAGAGTAACCCTTGACGTCATGGGCCCAGGCCAGGCCTGGGCGGATGTCCAGGCCTTGGATCAGGTTGGGGTAGCTCCAGGTCGCACGCAGGCGGTACCCCCAGGAAAAAGGCGTGACAAAGCCCTCGCCGTTACAGTCGCCCGGGCTTTTCGAGATGGCCAGGCACAGGCTGTTGTCGGCCAGCTCACCGTTGCCATAGGCACCGGAGCGGCCATAACGCGGCCCGAAACGCCCCTCCAGCCCGCCTACATAGGTGGCGCCCACCTCGCCCATCAGCAGTAGCTGGTTGGCGCCCATGACTTGGCTGAACGTCTGTACGGCCGATACTTGGGCCTGGCTCACCTCCTTGCGCCGGTAGCCGTCGAAGGGTGTATTGTCTGTCGCAGGGCGCAGGCCGTCGGCGTTGAGCGGGCTGCGGCCGGGGGCATTGAGCAATGACTGCAGCACATCGTTGCCGTTGAGCTGCACCGGCATGTTAGGCCGGTAACTCAGTTCGCCCTGCACGGCGGCACCGTTGCGCAGGGTGGTGGCGAAGGTCAGGCCGTACAGGCGGATGTCCTCGGGGTATTGCGCCCGGTACTGCGAGGTGCCCATGCGCAGCGCACCGGCCAGGGTCTGCCCGTTGCTCGACGCCAGAAAAGCGCCGCAGTTGGCCAGCGCCACACCGACATTGCCGCACAGCTCACGGGCAAAGCCCGTATTGGCGTAATAGCGGCTGCTGACCGTGCCCAGGTAAGGCGAACGGCTGTGGTAATTGGCGGCGAACAGGCCGAACTCGGTATCCAATGGCTCAACGTACCAGTGCAACGAAAAACCCCATTGGCCACCGTTGCGTGCATCTTGGTCGGCGCCCCGAGGCACGCGCACGCCCTCCTCCGTCAGCGTCACACCGAACGGGGCCAGAGCCTGGGACACGGCCGGGTTGGTCACCATCTGCCCGCCAACATCCAGCCCCTGGCAGCCTTCCGGCATGAAGTCGTTGCCGGAAAAGAACGTTGCACAGTTCTCCAGCCGGGTCTGCTCCCAGTCCAGCTGGTAGAAGGCATCGAAAGACAGCGCCTGGGTGAGGTTCTGCGTGACATACAGCAGGTTGACCGGCGCCAGGGCGTCTTTCACTTCCGAGCCTGGCCTACGCAGCGCAGCCTGGTTGAAGGGGTTGATCACGTTGAGCCCGCCCTGGATGAACAGGCTTTCCCCCCAGTTGACCACCTGTTTGCCCACCCGCAGCGAACCGGGCTCACCGCCAATGTCGTAAAGGCCGTAGGCGAACGCATCGAGCAGCTCCGCCCCAGCGGTTTTCGCCGAAACCTGGCGGTTGCGGTCGTCGATCTCGACGGCCCGCTGGCTGTGGTCGCGCTGCGCGGTGTCGTACCAGTAGGTGCCACGCAGGAACACTCCCACGTTATCGCGCCGCAGCTCCAGATCGTGGGTGCCTTTGAAGATCGCCGAAAACACATCGCCCGAGCGGTAGTTGCGCCTCGCGTCGTTGCCATTGGCAGCCTGCAACTGCTGTTTGTCGGGGTTGGCAGTGCTGACGGCGGTACTCAATGACAGTGCCGAGTCGAAACGCCCTTGCAGCGAGCCAACGTCGAATTGAACGCCCGCAACCGGGGTGGCGAGCAGGCAGCACAGGGCCGCCAGCGGCGCCTGGCGCCGGCAGAATAGAAGGGTTGCGCTCACTCTTAACCTCTTGTTTTTTTATTAGAGAGGGAAATGATGGGTTCAGCGCGGACGCGCCGGCCGCCCAGGCCGGCGGTGTCGGTGACGAGCAGTATCAGGTAGGTTTGATTACGCTCACAAATAGCGTCTTCGGATCAATGCCATGCCGGTTCGTTATAGCTCGATGGCGGTGCTTCAGAGCACTTCGAACAAGCCTGCCGCGCTTTCATCAGCGAACAGCCTGGCCTCTGCTCGCACAGGCGCCGCACGGTGGCGTCCTGGGCAGCATTGGCGGCCTGCATGTGCGCCTGCTGCACCAGGCTGATCTGCTCATGCCCGGCCCCGACTACCACCTGCATGCCCTCGCCGCGAATCTGCTGAGCGCGGATGGCAATGGCGCTCATGCTAGGGGTGGTGAGGTCGTTGAACGCACCGCGCCAGGCCTTGGCGATGGGCGTGCGCGCGGTGGATACGATGACGGCGTCTTGCATGAAACGGCTCTCCTTGGGCAATTACACCGGCAGCAGGCTTTCGTAGGCGCTGCGCAATTGGGTGGGAATAGTGACCGGGCGGTTGTTGCGGCGATCGACGAACACATGGGTGAAACGGCCAGCCGCGCAGGCCTCGGGCTCGCCCTCGACGAACACGGCCAGGGCGTAGTGCACCGAACTGTTGCCCAACCGTTCGACGGCGATGCCCACCTCGATGCGTTGCGGAAAGGCGACGGCGGCGAAATAGTCGCAGGCGGACCCGGCCACGTAGGCCACCACCGGGTCGTGGTGAATATCGAGGCCGGCGTGTTCGATCAACCAGGTATTCACGGCACTGTCGAAAAAGCCGTAATAGACGACGTTGTTCACATGCCCATACAGGTCGTTGTCATGCCAGCGCGTGGTGATTGGCTGGAAGTGGCGGTAGGCGCCGCGCAGCGGGCGTTGCCTGGCCATGTTCAAAACGCCGCCTGATAGAGGGCCAATGCGTCGTCGAGAGTGACCTTGCGCGGGTTGTTGACCAGCAACCGTTGCTGTTGCAGGGCATCCTCGGCCAGCAATTGCAAGCTGTGCCGCGGTACCCCGACATCTCGCAGCCGGCTGGGCAGGCCGCAGCGTGGCGCCAGCTGCTCCAGCTCATCGATGAACTGGTTGCACAGCTCATGGGGGTCGCCCGGCACCAGCCGATCGCCCAGCAGTGCCGGGGCCAGCGCGGCATAATCGGCGAACGCTTCGCGACGGTTGAAGCGCATCACGTGGGGCAGCACCAGCGCATTGGCCAGCCCATGCGGCACGTGGTAGCGCGCACCCAACGGGTAGGCCAGCGCATGCACCGCCGCCACCGGCGCGTTGGCAAACGCCTGCCCGGCCAGGCAGGCGCCCAGCAGCATGGCCTGGCGCGCCGCCAGGTTGCCACCGTTGTGCACCGCCTGGTCGAGGTTGCCGGCCAACAGCGCCAGCGCCTCACGGGCCAACAGGCTGGACAGCGGGTTGCGCTTGAACTGGCTGGTGGTGGCCTCGATGGCATGGACCATGGCGTCGATCCCCGTGGCCGCGGTGATCGCCGCGGGCAGGCCCAGGGTACGCTCGGCGTCGAGCAACGCCAGATCGGGCAGCAACAGGGGTGAAATCACCGCCATCTTGGCCGCCTCGCCGGTGGTGATCACGGCGACGGGGGTGACCTCAGACCCTGTCCCGGCGGTGGTCGGCACCTGGATCAGCGGCAGGCGCTGGCCTTTGGCCTGGTCGATGCCGTAGACCGCTTCCAGGGTCTGGTCACAGGCCGGGTGAGCCAGCAGCGCCACCAGCTTGGCGACATCCATGGAGCTGCCGCCACCGAAGCCAACGATCAGCTCGGCACCGATATGCCGCGCCCGGCCGACGGCCGACAGCACGCAGGCATGGCTGGGGTCAGCGCTGACCTCGCTGAAGATCGCCACGCTCAAGTGGGCCTGGGTGAACCCTGGCAGCAAGTCATCGAGCATGCCCAGGTTGACGATGCCCGGGTCGGTCACGATCAGCACGCGGCGCACGCCGCGTTGCTGGCACAACTGCGCCAGGCGCCCGGCGGCGCCGGGTCCGCACAGCAGATGGGGGGTGGTGGCAAAACTGAAAGGCTGCATGCTCATGTTCCTCTTGTTCTTGTGGGTGAACAGCGGGGCCAGGTCAAAAGGCGAAGTGCGCTTCATCCAGGCTCATCAGGCACTGTGCGCCGCCGCGCAAGGCCTCGCAGTGGGCACTCGCGCGGGGCAACACCCGCCGCCAGTAAAAGGCAGCAGCCTGCAACTTGGCCTGGTAGAAGGCGCTGTCCTGGGGGCCTGCAGCCAATGCCGCGCTGGCGGTTTCGGCAGCTCGAAGCCACAGTGCGGCCAGCAGCACGTAGCCCGAATAGGCGAGAAAATCCACCGACACCGCGCCGATTTCCTGCGGGTCGCAGCGGCAGGCATCGAGCACCTCGGCGCTCAGGTTGCGCCATTCCTGCAGGCGCTGAGCGACCGCCTGGGCCATCCCGGCCAGCGCGTCAGCGCGGCAGTTGCGTGTCGCGTCAAGCAATTCATCGATCAGCAGGCGCAGCTGCTCGCCGCCGTCGCCAAGCAGCTTGCGGCGAATCAGGTCCAACGCCTGAATGCCGTTGGTGCCCTCGTACAGCTGGGTGATGCGGCTGTCGCGCATCAGTTGCTCCATGCCCCATTCGCGGATGTAGCCGTGCCCGCCGTACAGTTGCACGCCCAGGCTGGCAGTCTCCTGGCCGACATCGGTAAGGAAGGCCTTGACAATAGGGATCAGCAACGCCGCCCGGCGCCCGGCGGGCGCCTGCACTTCAGGCTGCAGGGCGCCGTGCTCCAGGTCCAGCGCTTGAGCGGCAAAGGCCGCCAGCATGCGGCAGCCTTCGCTGAGGGTTTTCTGGGTCAGCAGCATACGCCGCACGTCAGGGTGGCAGATGATCGGGTCGGCACTGCGCTCGGGCGCCACCGGCCCTGCCAGGCTGCGCGACTGCAAGCGCTCGCGGGCATAGGCCAGGCCACCCTGGAAGGCCGCCTCGGCGATGCCCAGCCCCTGCAGGCCAACCTGGAAGCGCGCATCGTTCATCATGGTGAACATGCAGGCCAGGCCCTGGTTGGCCTCGCCCACCAGCCAGCCACGGGCGCCATCGAAATTCATCACGCAGGTCGCCGCGCCCTTGATGCCCATCTTGTGCTCGAGCGCGCCGCATTCGACCGCATTGCGCGGGCCCAGCCCACCGCCCTCGGTGCATTCGAACTTGGGCACCAGGAACAGGCTGATGCCACGCACACCGGCCGGCGCATCCGGCAGGCGCGCCAGCACCAGGTGGACGATGTTGTCGGTGAGGTCCTGGTCGCCGCCGCTGATGAAAATCTTGCTGCCGCTGATGCGGTAGCTGCCATCGCCCTGCGGCTCGGCACGGGTACGTAGCAGCGCCAGGTCGGTACCGGCCTGCGGCTCGGTCAGGCACATGGTGCCGGCCCATTCGCCGCTGACCAGCTTGCCCAGATAATCGCGCTTTAGCGCTGCGCTGCCATGCCTGTGCAAGGCCAGCACGGCGCCCTCGGTCAGGCCGGAATAGATCCGAAACGACAGCGACGCGCCCATCAGCATTTCGTGAAAGCAGGCAGAAACCATTTGCGGCAGGCCCTGGCCGTCGTGTTCCAGCGGGCCCGTCATGCCACCCCAGCCCTGCTCCACATACTGCCGGTAGGCCTGGCGAAAGCCATCCGGTGTGCGCACGCTGCCTTGCTCCAGGCGGCAGCCCTGCTCATCGCCCTGGCGGTTGAGCGGCGCAACCACCTCGCCGGCAAAGCGTGCACCCTGCTCAAGAATGCCATCGATGGTTTCGCGGTCCAGTTCATTGCCCAGACGAGCACAGTGCGCCGTCACATCGAACAGTTCGTGCAGCACGAAGTGCATGTCACGCTGGGGGGCTCGGTAGTTCATGCGCAACCCTCGCGGACGGCGGCCAGCTGTTTGCCCTCAGCCACCAGGCGCATCAACAACGCGCTCGGGCGCCAGTGCTCGCCGAACAGGCCCTGCAAGCGTTCCAGCCGCGCCAACAGCAAGCCAAGCCCCTGCTGGTCGGCCCAGCGCATCGGCCCGCCGACCTCGTGCGGGAAGCCATAGCCATGCAGGTACACCCGGTCAATGTCAGCGCTGCAGCTGGCCACCGTTTCCTCGAGAATTTTTGCGCCTTCATTGACCAGCGCCAGCAGGCAGCGCTCGCGGATTTCCTCGTCGTCGATCGCGCGCCGGTGCACGCCAAGGTCCTGGGCGACCTTGAGCACCAGCGCATCGACCTCGGGGTCGTGCACGGCTTCACGGCTGCCGGGCGCATAACGGTAGTAACCCTGGCCGCTTTTCTGACCGAAACGCCCCAGCGCGCACAGGGCATTGTCAACTTGTACCAAGGGCGCATCCATGTCTTTACCGGCCAGCTGACGCGCACGCCACTCCAGGTCGATGCCGACCACGTCGTACATGCGAAACGGGCCCATGGCCATGCCGAACGACTGCAGCGCCCCATCCACCTGCCGCGGCGTGGCGCCTTCGAGCAGCAGCTTGCGCGCCTCGGCCACATAGCTTGCGAGCATGCGGTTGCCGATGAAGCCCGGGCAGTTGCCGGCCACCACCACTTCCTTGCCCATGCGCTGCCCAAGGGCCTGGGCCACATCGAGCACCGCAGGCGAGGTGCGCTCCCCGCGCACCACTTCCAGCAACTTCATCACATGGGCCGGGCTGAAGAAATGCAGCCCGAGTACCTGTTCGGGCCGGCGGGTCACGGCAGCGATGGCATCGATGTCCAGTGCCGAGGTGTTGCTGGCCAGGATGGCGTCGGCCTTCAGCGTGCGGTCCAGCGTACGGAAGATGGCCTGCTTGAGCACCAGGTTCTCATACACCGCTTCGATCACCAGGTCGGCTTCGGCGAGGTCGTCATAGGCCGTCACCTGGCGCACCCGCGCCAGGCAAGCATCGGCCTCCGCCTGATCGATACGGCCCTTGGCCACCTGCTGTGCCCAGGTTTGCGCAATCATCGCCAGGCCGGCTTCGGTGGCGTTGGGGTCGTTGTCCAGCCACAGCACCGCAAGGCCAGCACGGGCCAGGCTGATGACTATGCCGCGGCCCATGGTGCCGGCGCCGATCACCGCCGCCTGCTGAACGTTGTAGGGAGTACTCACGGGTGACGCTCCTGATTCGAGGTGTGAAGGCATTGCCCTCACCCTAGTCAGGCGCCTACTATTTTTGAAATTCTCATTTTCCATCCCATGTATTTTTCGCATGAATATAGCCAACTTCGACCTCAACCTGCTGCGCGTCCTGGACATGCTGCTGCGAGAACAGAACGTGTCCCGCGCCGCCGAGCGCCTGGCGCTGACCCAGCCGACGGTGAGCAATGCGCTGGCGCGCCTGCGCGACCTGCTGGGCGACCCGCTGCTGGTGCGCGTGGGCCGGCGCATGCGCCCCACCCCACGCGCCTTGGCCCTGGAAGGCCCGATTCGTGCGGCATTGCTACAGATCGAACAGACCCTTGACGCCGGCGACAGCTTCGACCCGCAGCTCAGCCACCGCCAGCTGCGTCTCGCGCTCACCGACTTCGCCGAACAGCTGTGCATGTCAAAGTTGCTGCCTACCTTGCAAACCCAGGCGCCGCACTTGCGCGTGGACGTGCTGCACCTGACGCCCAATTTGCCCGCCGAAGCGCTCGATCGCGGCGAAATCGACCTGGTGCTGGGGCGCTTCGATGATGTGCCCGCGCGCTACGAGCGGCGCCACTGGCGCAGCGAAACCCTGCACGTGGCGGTGCGCCAGGGCCACCCCGAAGTGAATGGAACGCTCGACCTTCAAGCGTTCCTCGCCCTGCGCCACTTGTGGGTGCACGGCGGCCAGACCCGTGGCATGGTCGACCAATGGCTAGGGGAACAGGGCCTGGCGCGGCGCATCGTCTACACCACGCCCAATTACCTGCAGGCCGCGCACCTGGCCGCAAGCTCCGACCTGTGCGTGGTGCTGCCCACCGCCCTGGCCCGCCATTTCGCCCGACTGCTGCCGCTGCAGGTGCTCGACCTGCCGTTCGCCCTGGAGCCCTTTCAGCTGGAGCTGGTGTACCTTGCCCATCGCCAGCACGACCCGGCACTGTCCTGGCTGGTAGCGCGCATCATGGAGATTGGCGCCAGCTGAGCCATCGCATTTGGGCATGGGTAGCCATGCAAGAGTGGTATTGGTTCGCCAGCGAGATCTGTCCTTAGAGTGTTCGCCCTCAGAACAACAAGGACCACCCCATGCGCCTACGCACACTGCCCTGCCTGCTGGCCTTGGCCCTGCCCTACGCGGCGCTGGCCGACGGGCCGGCCAAGGACGCTAGCGACCTCACCCGCCAGAGCAATCAGCAATGGTTGCAGCGCCTGCCCTTCGACGACCGCAGCGACTTCGACAATGCCCGCCGCGGGCTGCTAGAAGCCGTCGACCAGCCCGTGGTCAATGCCGACGGCAAAACCGTCTGGGACCTGCAGCGCTATGCCTTCCTGAAAGGCGAGGCGCCGGCCACGGTCAACCCGAGCCTGTGGCGCGTCGCCCAGCTCAACACCCTTGCCGGGTTGTTCAAGGTCAGCGAAGGCATCTACCAGGTGCGCGGCCTGGACCTGGCCAACATGACCCTGATCGAAGGCGAGCACGGCCTGATCGTGATGGACCCGCTGCTGTCGGTAGAAACCGCCAGGGCCGGGTTGGCCATGTACTTGCGCCATCGCCCGCAGCGGCCGGTGGTGGCGGTGATCTATACCCACCCGCACGTCGATCATTTCGGGGGAGTGCGTGGGGTGATCGACGAGGCCGACGTCAAGGCCGGCAAGGTGCAGGTCATCGCCCCGCAGGGTTTCTTCGAACATGCCGTCAGCGAAAACGTGCTGGCCGGGCCGGCAATGAAGCGCCGGGCTCAGTACATGTACGGCGCGCCACTGCCACGCGGGCCACGCGGCCAGGTGGATGCCGGCCTGGGCAAGGGTGTGCCGGCCAATGCCACGGTCAGCCTGATCGCCCCGACCCGGCTGATCGAACAGCCCTTCGAGACCCTGCGCATCGACGGTGTCGACATCGAGTTCCAGCTCACCCCTGGCACCGAAGCGCCCGCTGAAATGAACCTGTGGTTCCCCCAGTTCAAGGCCCTGTGCATGGCCGAGAACGCCTCCCACGTGCAGCACAACGTGCTGACCCTGCGCGGTGCCCAGGTGCGCGATGCCAAAGTGTGGGCGCACTACCTCGACCAGTCGCTGTTGCGCTATGGCGAGCAGGCCGAAGTGGTGTTTGCCCAGCACCACTGGCCGACCTGGGGAGGCGCGGCGATCCGCGACTACCTGGCCGATCAGCGCGACATGTACGCCTTCATCGACAGCCAGACCCTGCGCCTGATCAACCGCGGCCTTGGCCCCACCGAGATCGCCGCCGAGCTGACCACCTTGCCGCCACGGCTGGCCAGCAAATGGTACAGCCGCGACTACTACGGCTCGCTCAGCCACAACGTGCGGGCGGTGTATCAGCGCTACATGGGCTTTTACGACGGCAACCCCGCAACCCTAAACCCTTTGCCACCGAGCGAGGCCGGTGCGCATTACGTCAAGGCCCTGGGCGGCGCCGAGCGGGTGCTGACCCTGGCCCGTGAGGCCTACGCCAGCGGTGATTACCGCTGGGTTGCCGAGCTCACCCTGCACCTGGTGTTCGCCCAGCCCGACAACAGGGCAGCGCGCGAGCTGCAGGCCGACGCCCTGGAGCAACTGGGCTATCAGAGCGAGAACGCCACCTGGCGCAACGCCTACCTGACGGGTGCGCAAGAGCTGCGCAGTGGTGTGGCGCCTGCCGCCAGCAAAGGCGGCAGCGCGGACGACCTGGTACGCGCCCTGACCCCGACGCTGTTCTTCGATTACCTGGGCGTACGCGTGGATGCCGCCAAGGCCGCCGAGCAGGACCTGACCATCAACTGGCGCTTCACCGACCTGAACGAAGACTACGCCCTGACCCTGCGCAACGGTGTGCTCACCCACCGCGACCACACCCGCCACGGGCAGGCGGATGTCGAGGTGAAAATGAGCAAGGCTACCCTGGACCGCATCGCCCTGAAGCAGACCGGCTTTCTCAAGGAAGCGACCGTGGGTGATATCGACATCAGTGGCGAGCGCATGAAGTTCATGCGTTTCATGGCAGGGCTGGACGAGCCGGACGGGCGCTTCAATATCGTCACACCCTGAATCACCAACAGCGCCGCCCTGAAGCGAGCGGCGCAACCACACGCTGAGCACCAGGCCCGCCACCCCGAAGGCACAGAGCGGCGGATCCAGACAAGAAAGGTGCGCTCATTGGCCGGGGTAAAACGCGGGTCGGGCGCCTTGCCCTGCCCCAATCAACCAGCGTTCCCAAGGGGTATGGCGGTGATCGGAATTCATGGTAGCCCTGTGTCAACGCAGCCCTTGGCTGCGCAGTGCGCCGGGGGAGAAGAAGGAAGCGCTGGTGCGCACGTCGAAGGCGTACGGCCTTGGCTGCTCGTTGGTCAGACCAGACAGCTGGTAGCGGCCACTGCGCAAGTCGTAGATCGTCTCCATGGCGTTGACCAGCGCCTGCCCGGTGACGTGGTAGTAGCTGTGGGCTTGGGCGGTGCGCCACACCTGACCCTCATGGTCGAAGAAGTCCGCCTCGAGGATGGCCCAGCTGTCCTCGTCCAGGTAATAGCGCCGGCTGGCATACAGATGCTTCGCCCCAGGCTTGAGGGTCCCCACCACTTCCCACACCCGGTGCAGCTCGTAGCGGGTGGGTTGAGGGTTGACATGGCCCGGCCCGACCAGCGCGGCATAACCGAGCAGGGGCGAAGCCAGGCGATAGCTGTTATACGGCACGTGCAGGACCTTCTTGCCCACCAGGGTCCACTGGTAGAGGTCCGGTGCGCCGTTGAACATGTCGCGGCTGTCGGCGGTGCGCAGGCCGGCCGTACCGGGGGTGATGCTGTCGTAGGCCAGCGCCGGGGCGCGCCGCACCCGCCGCTGGCTGCTGCTGTACAACCACGAGAGGCGCGGCTGGGCCACCTGATCGAGGGTTTCGTGCAGCACCACGGCATCGCCCGCCAGGCGCGACGGCGCGGTCATGCGGTAACTCAGGTAATACAGCACGTTGCCCGCCTGGCCACCTTCCAATACATCGGGGCGGGCGAAGTTCTGTTGCAGGCTCATCGTCGCGAAGCGGCCATCGCCACGCGGGGTGACGCTGTCCGAGGCCAGGCTGTAACTGCCGTTGCGCGGCCGGGTGAGGTGGTTCCACAGCACCTGCAGGCCATTCTCGGGCCTGGGGAACGCCACTACGCCGGCAAAGCCCTCCACGCCGTTGCCGTCATTGACCAGCCGGGCATTGGCCGCATTGTGCAGGGCCCACTCGCTCACGGCTGGCGGCACCGCGACACTGCGGTGCGAGGGATACACCGGCAGGCGGAACGACTTGGGGTAACGCTGCATCAAGGCCACCTGCCCCGCCGTCAGTTGCTCCCGGTACTGGGTGTAGTTGTTGGCGGTGATCACATACAGCGGCTGCTCATCGGCGTACGGGTCCAGGGGCGTGCCGTTGACCGCCAGCGACACTTGCCCTGCTTGCAGGCCGCCGGTCCAGGCCGGAATGCGACCGTCGCTGCTGGGCCCGCGTTCGGCCCCCATCGGTGTCAGGTCTGCAGGCAGTGGTGTGGCCCCCACGTAAAGGCTCAGCAGGCTGGCGTTGACGAACAGGAAGCTGCGCAGCAGGGCGAATGGTTTCATCGGGCTTGGCCTCTTGTTGTTGTGTTGTCCCGTCCGGGCTTGCCTTGGCACGCCCTTTCGGGGTGATACTAGGAGCCGCGCTTCGAACCCCACAAATAACGTGTTCGGATACATGCCATATCAGTTCGGCATACCCTTGGAACCGCTCCGATGACCCTGAAACAGCTCCGCTACCTGATCGCCATCGTCGAAGCCGGCAGCTTCTCTTCGGCTTCACGTCGCGCCTACATTGCCCAGCCGGCGTTGAGCCGGCAGATCAGCCTGCTGGAAAGTGAGCTGGCGATGCAGCTGCTCGACCGCCAGCACGATGGCATTGCCCTGACCGATGCCGGGCGCCAGCTCTATGAAGTCGCCCGGCAGGTGGTGCAGAAACTCGACTCGGTGAAGGATGAGCTGAAATCCAGCCGCGGCGACCCCAAGGGCCACGTGGCCATTTCAATCCCGGCCACCGCCGCCGACCTGCTGCTGCCAGAAATCGTCAGGCGCGCCGAACAGCGCTTCCCCGGCGTGACTTTGACCGTCTGGGATGGCCTCAGCCGCGAAGGCGGCCAGGCCATCGAGCTGGGCAAGGTGGACTTCGGTGTGGTGCCCAATGCCGAGGAACTCGAGCATGTCGAGGCCGAGCCGATCTTCACCGAGGCGCTGTACTGGGTCGGCGCATCAGCCCCTGGCACCCCCGATACCATCACCCTCGCCGAAGCCGCCGCCACCCGGCTGGTGCTGCCGCCCAGAACGCTGCACCTGCGCCGACGCATCGAGCAAGCCGCCATGGAAGCAGCCGTACCGCTGGCCGCCGCCTACGAGCAACAATCTGCGCCCGGCATCGCCAGCCTGGTGCGCGCCGGCCTGGCGGCGACCATCAGCAATTGGCCGCCGCTGAGCGTATTGCTCGAGCCCACGGCGGCGCGGCGCATCGTCGAACCGCGCATCAGCCGCACCATCGCCTTGGCGCACTCCCAGCACAAACCCCTGTCGTTCGCCGCCGGTTGTCTGCGCGACCTGGTGCGCAGCGTGCTGATCGACCTGGTCAACAGCGGCCGCTGGCGGGGCGAACTGATCGGCAAAGAGGCCGAGCCGCTGGAGTCCGTGCTCGGCGTTCAACTGGCGGTCTGAGCGCGCGCCTGCCCGCCAGCGGCAGCCGACTCGCGCAGGCGCTGCTGGGTGCGCTGCGGGTTCATGGTGGCCAGGCCCACCAGCCCCGCCACCACCAGCACCGCGCCGCATACCAGGAAGCCCTGGGCATACCCCGCCGGGTGTTCGCTACCCGCACCTTGTACCAGCAAGCCGGTCACCACCGGCGCTGCCAGCCCGGCCAACGAGGCGATGCCGTTGCCCATGGCGAGGATGCCCCCGCGCTGGGCCGCTGGGGTGAACTCGGCAAGCATTGCCGGGCCCACGGAATACATGACCAACGCCAGGCCACCACTGAGAGTCAGTGCGGCGACCCTTGCGGCCGTGCTCAGGCCAGGCAGCATCAGCGACGCCGACAACAGCCCGCCCAGTATCAAGCACACCGAAACGAACACGCCGCGTGCCGCCCGTGACGGCACGCCGCGACGCATCAGGCGCTGGGAGAACCATGCCAGCAGCAAGCTCAGCGGCGTGGTCACGACCACGAACATGATGAAGATGCGCCCGGTCAGCAGCGGGTCGATACCCAGGCCCACCTGCAGGTAACTGGGTACCCAGGTCAGGGTCAGGGCCAGCGACCAGTTGGCGGCAAAGTGGCACAGGTAGTTGCCCAGCACGCTGGGGTCGCCCAGCAGCCTGCGATAGGGGATAGCCGATTCATCGGCCTTGAGCTGGCTGGCGCGCAGGCGCTCGAGGCTGCCCTCCTGGCCCAGCCGCCACCACAACAGGCACCAGACCAGGCCGATCAGGGCAAGGATGATGAAATTGGTGCGCCAGCCGTAATGCAGGCTTACCCAGGGAATCATCGCCCCCGCCACCAGCAGGCCCATGGCACTGCCGGCATGCAGCAGGGCCACCGGCAGGTTGCGCCGGTCGTTGGGGAACCACTTGTAAAGTGCATGGGTGGCCACCGGCGATGCCGGCCCCTCACCGATGCCCAGCAGCACCCGGCAGGCGACGATGGCCCACAGTGAGGTGGCAAACAGCATTGGCAGCTGGATCAGCGCCCAGAACAAGCCCATGCCCAGCAGCAAGGTGCGGGTGGGGCGCCGGTTGGCCATGAAGCCACCGACCACGGCGGAGATGGCGAAGAACCAGTGCAGGGCGCCGCCGATCAGGCCGAACTCGGTGGCCGTCAGGCCCAGTTCGGCGCTCATCGGTACCGCTACCAGCCCGATCACCACCTTGTCGAGAAAGTTGACCAGCATCAGCAGGGCCAGCAGCGCCGCCACCAGCCAGGCGGTACGGGAGTCAGGCAGAGAAGAATCCGCAGTCATGGCGAGTACTCTTGTTATTGTTGTGGGGTGTAGCAAAAAGGCCGCTGCAAGGGCGGCCCGTCACTCAGGCAGGCATCAGCACGCCTTTGGCGATGGTGTTGCGCTGGATCTCGCTGGTGCCGGTGAGGATACGCATCATCCGCGTGGCGCGGAAAATCCACTCCACCGGATTGCCCTGCATCAGCCCGGCGCCGCCGTGCACCTGCACCGCCTTGTCGGCGATGCGGAAGGCAGCCTCGGAGACGAACAGCTTGCACATCGGCGCCTGGGTGCGGATATCGCCCCCGGCGTCGTTCACCTGGGCTGTGGCGTAGACCATGCTGCGCGCAGCGTGCAGCTCGGTGGCCATGTCGGCGATCATGTGGTTGACCGCCTGGAACATGGCAATCGGCTGGCCGAACTGCTTGCGGCTGCGCGCATGCTCGATCGACAGGTTCAGCGCCAGGCCGGCCATCCCCAGCAGCGTCGGGCAATGCAGCAAGCGGTTCAGGGTGATGCGCCCCATGGCCAGTTTGAACCCCTGCCCCTCTTCACCGATCAAGTTGGCCGCCGGCACGCGCACCTGGTCGAGCACGATGTCGCCATGGGCACCGCCACCGGACATCACCGAGTAATCGCTGTCGACTCGCACACCCGGGGCGTTGAGGTCGACGAAGAACGCCGAAATACCCTGGGCGCCCTTCCCCGGCCCGGTCACCGCCAGCAGCACCGCGAGGTCGGCGTAGGTGGCACCGGAGATGTAACGCTTGCTGCCACTGAGCACATAATGGTCGCCGTCGCGGCGCGCCTGGGTGGTAATGGCGGTGGCATCGGAGCCGGCCTCGGCTTCGGTCAGGGCAAAGCACACGGCCTTTTCAGCACGGCACACTGGCTTGAGAAAGGTCTCGACCTGGTAGGGGCTGGCCACCTTGAACAGGTGGCCGACCCGCGGCGGCCCCGACAGCTCGCCCAACACGTGCGACGCGAGCATGGAGCCTGTCAGCACCGTGGCCTCCTTGACCGCGCACAGGTCGGCCACGTTCAGGCCGGCCCCGCCCATGCTTTCGGGCAGCATGACGGTGTACAGGCCCTGCTCACTGGAAAGTTTCCATACCTGCCGCAACACCGACTGGGGATGCGGGCGCGCCCAGTCCAGCTGTGCCTGCTGCTCCAGCGGGCGTACCTGATCGCGGACGAAACCCTCGATCGCTTCGATAATCTGCGCAGCCTTTGCACTGGGTTGATACATGGTGATGCTCCCTGGTCAGATACGACGTTCGCTGTGTTGCCAGTAGGTGTCCCGGACCAGGCGGCGCACCACCTTGCCATTGGGGTTTTTCGGCAGTTCGCTGACAAAGTCGACGCCGCGCGGCTTCTTGAAACCGGCCAGCGCAAGGCCGCAGCGCTCGATCAGCTCGGCGGCCTCCAGTTGCGCCCCCGGCTTGAGCACTACCACCGCGTGCACCGCTTCGCCCCACTGCGCGTCGGGCACGCCGACCACCGCCGCCTCGAATACTTCGGGGAAGCCGTAGATCACCTGTTCCACTTCGCTGGGGTACACGTTGAACCCGCCGGAGATGATCATTTCTTTCTTGCGATCGACGATGAACACGTAACCCTGGGCATCGACCGTCGCCAGGTCGCCGGTGAGGTAGTAGCCGTCACGCATCACTTCGGCGGTGAGCGCCGGGGCGCGCCAGTAGCCCTGCATCACGTCCGGGCCCTTGACCACGATCTCGCCGACTTCACCCGGGGCCACATCCTCGAACGCCTCGTTGACCACCCGCAGGTCGGTCTCGAAGTAGCAGCGCCCGCAGGAGGCCAGGCGCTGATAATCGCCGTCTTCCACCAAGTGGTCCTGCTCAGTCAGCACGGTAACCAGCGAACAGGTTTCACCGGCGCCATAGCCTTGCGCGAGAATCGGCCCAAACAGTTCGATGGCCTTTTTCACCAGGGCCGGCGCCATGGGCGCGGCGCCGTACATGACCAGCTTCAGGCTGGACAGGTCGAAGCGTTCGACGCCGGGGTAATTGACCAGACGGTTGATCATCGCCGGCACCAGAAACAGCCGCGTCACCCGTTCGCGCTGGATGGTCTCCAGCAACAGACGGTCGTCATAACGGTTGAGCAGCAGGTTGCATGCGCCCACCGCTAGCAGCGGCATGATCTGCATGCCGCTGGCATGGGTGATGGGCCCCACGTGGGCCATGACGTCGCCCGGCCCGGAGCGCCGTGTGGGGCTGGCAATGCTCTTGCGCACAAGCGCCTTGCGGTTGCCGAACGACAGCATCGCAGCCTTGAGCACGCCGGAGCTGCCGGAGGTGTAATGCAGCACGGCCAGCGCATCGTCGGCCGGGTCCAGGGCCAGCGGTGCCTCACTGCCGCGCTGGAGCAGCGCGGCATAACCCAGGTCACCGCCCTCGTCTTCCAGCACGATCAGCTGACGCAGCAGCGGCAACTCCGTACGTCGCGTTGCCAGCGCCTGGGCAAAACTGGCGTCGGTGATCAGTGCAACGCTGCAGGAGTCTTCCAGCACCTGCACCACTTCATCCACTGACAGCCGCGCATTGATCGGCACCTTGACCATCGCCGCCTTGTACAGCGCCACTTCCGCTTCGACCAGCTCCACGCGGTTGGCGGCGAGAATCGCCACATGCTCGCCGACGCCCACGCCCAGGGTCCCCAGCGCAGAGGCCAGGCGGTTGCTGCGGCGTTCCAGCTGGGTGTATGTGAGGCGTGTCTGGCTGTCCGCCACGGCGATGTGGTCCGGCCAGTAGCGGGCACTTCGGGTAATGATCGTTCCAAGGTTCACGTTGTTGTTCTCGTCGACAGGAAGACATCGACGATGCTAATCAGCTGTGCGCGTGCAGATGAAATACAAGATTCAGATGTGGGCCATAACTTTATTGGCTGGCGTGATGCCCGGAGGTGGTAGCGCATGTTTGGCTGGCTGAAAGAGAACCGCCAGATCGTAACGCGGCTTTACGTGGTCTCCGACAACCCGTTCTGGTTGGTCGCGGTGCAACTGCTCGACGGCATCGGCGCAGGCCTCTTCGGCGAGCTGTTCCCGATTTTGGGCAAGGACTTGACCGAAGGCAGCGGCCGCTTCAATGTCAGCCTTGGCGCGTTGACGGCAGTTTTCGGCCCAGGCGCTGCCCGAAACCAATCCGGGCACCTCGCCTTCGCCCTCCTCTGCACCTTCCGGAAACTGACCCAGCATGCCTTTGAGCGACAACGCATCGATCATCTGGACGGTGGCCGCCTTGGCCACCTGCGGCGTCATCCTGCGCCCCTTGCGCATCCCCGAATACGTCTGGGCCATGGGCGGCGCGTTGCTGTTGGCCGGTATGGGGCTGATCACCCCTGGCAACGCGCTGGCCGCCGTAGCCAAAGGCAGTGACGTCTACCTGTTTCTGATCGGCATGATGGTGCTGGCCGAGCTGGCTCGCCAGGAAGGCCTGTTCGACTGGCTGGCCCGTTATGCGGTGCACCATGCGCGGGGCTCCGGGCAACGACTGTTCGACCTGGTGTTCCTGGTGGGCACGCTGGTTACCGTGTTCCTGTCCAACGACGCCACGGCAGTGGTGTTGACCCCGGCGGTGTATGCCGCGTGCAAGGCCGCCCGGGCCGAACCGTTACCGTACCTGTTCATCTGTGCCTTCATCGCCAACGCCGCCAGTTTCGTGTTGCCGATCTCCAACCCGGCCAACCTGGTGGTGTTCGGCAGCCAGATGCCACCGCTGCTGGACTGGCTGAGGCAGTTCAGCGTGCCGGCGTTGGCGGCAATCGCCCTCACCTACCTGGCACTGCGCCTGGCCCAGCGCCGGCAGATCAGCCAGCCGCTGGCCTTGACCGTAGATACCCAGCCACTGACCGCTGGCGCACGCCTGAGCGCAGTGGGCATCGGTTTTACCGCAGCCTTGTTGTTGGGCGCATCGGCACTGGACCAGGCGCTGGGCCCGCCCACCTTCTGCGCTGGCGTGGCGACCACGGCACTGGTTCACCTGCGCCAGCGGCGCAGCCCGGTGCCAGTGTTGCGCCATGTCGCCTGGGCCGTCCTGCCACTGGTGGCGGGTTTGTTCGTTCTGGTCGAAGCGGTCGCTCAAACCGGCGTGATCGTGCGTCTTGCCCAAGTGAATCGCCCCTGGTTTCGTAGACACCTCCAAGCCTCATAATGAGGCCCAAATAGGAGGTGCCATGAGTCGTCAGCGTTACCCCGAAGAATTCAAGATCGAAGCGGTCAAGCAAGTGACCGAGAAAGGCAAACCTGTCGCCGATGTCGCCCAGCGCCTGGGCATGTCCGTGCACAGTCTTTACGCCTGGATCAAGGTCTACAGCAAGCCCCAAGAGCAGCGTCAGCAAGACGACGATCAGCAGGCCGAACTGCGCAAGCTACGCGCTGAACTCAAGCGCGTGACGGAAGAGCGAGACATCTTAAAAAAGGCCGCCGCGTACTTTGCCAAGGAGTGCGGCTGAAGTACGCCTTCATCAAGAAGCACTCGACTGATTACCCGGTGCGGCGCCTTTGCCAAACCCTCAAGGTGCACCCCAGCGGCTATTACGCCTGGCTGGCCGAGCCTCAATCTGCCCGAGCAAAAGAAGATCAACGTCTGCTTGGCTTGATCAAACACGCTTGGCTGGAAAGCGGAGGTGTATACGGCTACCGCAAAATTCACGATGACCTGCGTGAGCTGGGAGAGGAATGCGGCCGAAATCGAGTCAGGCGCTTGATGCAGGCGGAGGGACTGCGTTCTCAAACGGGCTATCGGCGGCGTCCAGGGTTCTATGGTGGAAAACCAACAGTGGCCTCGCCCAACCACCTCGCGCGGCAGTTCAAGGTAAGTGAGCCGAACAAGGTCTGGGTGACAGATATCACTTACATCCGCACCTATGAAGGGTGGCTCTACCTCGCGGTAGTGCTGGATCTGTTCTCACGCCAAGTAATTGGTTGGTCAATGAAGCCAAGGATGTGCAGCGACCTGGCTATCGACGCGATGTTGATGGCTGTTTGGCGACGCAAGCCTCAGCAGCAAGTTATGATTCACTCAGATCAAGGCAGTCAGTTCAGTAGCTCGGATTGGAAAAGCTTTTTGAAGGCCAACAATGTAATCAGCAGCATGAGCCGGCGGGGAAACTGCCACGACAATGCCGTAGCCGAGAGCTTTTTCCAGCTTTTGAAGCGAGAGCGAATCCGACGAAAGATCTACACAACCCGTGAAGAAGCCCGAAGTGATATTTTCGATTACATCGAGATGTTCTATAACCCTAAACGCCGACACAGCAGTGCTATGCAGCTGTCTCCAGTAGAGTATGAGAAACGCTATTTCCTGAGCTTGGAGAGTGTCTAGAAAACCAGGGGCGATTCAAGCCGGTGGTGAACGGCTTCATCGCCAGGTTGCCAGCAAAGATCGCCAGCACCAGCAAGCCGGCATCCAGCGGTGACAGGCCAACGCCGACCTGCAGCAACAGCGGAATCAGGAACGGCAAGGCGCTGATCGACAGGCGGAACAGCGTACCGCCGACGATGCTGGCCCTGAACGTGGCGATGCTCATGGCCGCCAATGGCAACAGCGGTGCCGGGTGGCGCTGGCAATGACGAATCGCCAGCAAGGTCAGCAGCCCGCCCAATGCCACCAGTGCCGCCCCGCCAGGCAGGCTGCCAGCGCCCAGCGAACCGAGCATTTCCAGGCCGATCAGCCACGCGGCACAGGCCGACGCGAGGAATGCGAAGCCGAGCAGGTCGAAGCGGCGTGCTTCGCTGGGGCGGCCAGCGGGAATCAGCCACCACGCTGCCGCAATGGCCAGCACGCCAAGCGGTATGTTCAGGTAGAAGATCCACGGCCACGACAGGTGGGTGACGATCAGCCCACCGATGGGCGGCCCCAGTACCGGCGCTACCAGCCCGGGCCAGGTGATCACCGCGAGCATCTTCACCAGGTCCTGCTTCTCGGTGGTGCGCAACACCACCAGCCGGCCGACCGGCACCATCAGCGCACCGCCGATGCCTTGCAGCACCCGTGCGGCGATGAAGGTCTCCAGGTTGGCGGCCAGGCCGCAGAGCCACGACGCCAGGGTGAACAGGCCGATGGCCCCGGCGAACACCTGCCGGGCACCAAAGCGGTCGGCCACCCAGCCGCTGAGCGGGATGAACACCGCCACCGCCAGCAGGTAGGCGCTGATACCGATGTTCAGGCTGACCGGGTTCTCGGCGAAGTCACTGGCCATCTGTGGCAGCGCCGTGGCAATGACGGTGGCGTCGAGGTTTTCCATGAAGAAGGTAATGGCCACCAGCAAGGCGATGAAGGTGGTTTGCCGAGAGGGGTTCGCGACTGCGGGGGTGGTCAAGCTGACAAATCCTCCTGAATGTGGCGAGCCTCCATTGCCGGAGCGGGCTTGCCCGCTCCGGCAGCGAGACTGTCAGATCATCTTCAACGCCGCACGCAGCGCCAGCAGGTAGGTCTCGACGCCAAATCCGCAGATCTGCCCGCGCACCACCTCGGCAAACACCGAGTGATGGCGGAACGGCTCTCTGGCATGGATGTTCGACATATGCACTTCAACCACCGGCGCCTCGACAATGGCCAGTGCGTCACGAATGCCGTAGCTGTAATGGGTCCAGGCCCCGGCATTGATCAGCACTGCATCCACCCCGTCCTCATAGGCACGATGGATGCGCTCGCACATTGCACCTTCGTAGTTGGTCTGGAAGCACTCGACCCGCGCACCGAGTTCCTCGCCCAGCGCCTGCAGGGCCTGATCGATGTCGGCCAGGGTGGCTGTGCCGTACTGGCGCGGGTCGCGCTTGCCGAACATGTTGTGGTTGATGCCGTGCAGCATCAGGACATTGGCGGCCATAGCTCACTCCAGGGGGATGGTCAGGCGATCGATCACGGCACGGGTTTCAGGCCGCACCCCGCGCCACCAGGCAAACGCCTCTGCCGCCTGCTCCACCAGCATGCCGACGCCATCGGCCAAGCGCGCTACACCGTGCGCCTGCGCCATGCGCAGGAACGGTGTCAGGCCTTTGCCGTATGCCAGCTCATAGGCCAGGCGCGCCTCGCCCAGCACATCCGCGGGCAGCGGCGGCAACTCACCGGTCAGGCTCGCGGAGGTGGCGTTGACCACGATGTCGAAGGCTTGCCCCTCCAGTTCCTCATAACGGCTGATGCGCAGCCGCGGATGATCCAGTTCGTTGCGCAAGGTCAGCGCCTTGGCCATGTCGCGGTTGGCGATCACCAGCTCACGCGGCCCGGCCTGCAGGAACGGCAGCAAGGCGCCGCGCACCGCGCCGCCGGCACCGAGCAACAGCACCCGGCGATTGCGTAGCGGTTCGCCGAGGTTCTGCTCGATATCGCGCAGCAGGCCGATGCCATCGAAGTTCTCGGCGTAGATACTGCCATCCTCGAACTTCAGCGCATTGGCCGCCCGTGCCAGTTGCGCCCGCTCGCTGCGCCGGTCGGCCAACTCGAAGGCGCGCAGCTTGAACGGCGCGGTGATGTTCATGCCCAGCCCGCCCTCGCTGCGCAACTGCAATACCTGGGTCTCGAAGCCTTCAAGCTCGCCTTCGATGGCGCCGTACTCCAAGGCCTGGCCAGTGGCCTCGGCGAACAGGCCATGGATCAGCGGGGACTTGGTGTGGTTGATCGGCCGGCCGATCACTGCATAGCGGTCGCTCATCGTGCATCTCCGTGGGTGAACAGCACACCGTCTGCCTGCATGGTGGTGATTTCTTCAGGGCTGAAACCAAGGGCCGCAGCCACCTCGGCGTTGTGCTGGCCAAGGTCCGGGGCCACCTGGTGGATCGTGGTGTCACAGTCGGAAAAACGGAACGGCAGGTTGGGCAGGCGCAAGGTACCGTAGCGCGGGTGCTGCTGTTCGATGACCATGTTGCGCGCCTGGATCTGCGGGTCGGCGAGCACCTCGTCGATGCGCTGCACTTTGGCACTGGGGATGTCGATGCCGTCCAGCAAGTGCAGGATATCGGCCACCTGGCGGGCGCCGACCCAGTCGCGGACCACGGCCAGGATCGCCTGGCGATGGGCATTGCGACCGTTGAGGTTGTGGTAGCGCTGGTCGCTGCCAAACCCGCTCGGGCCGCCATTGGCTTCGAGCATGGCGGCAAAGCGTTGCCAGGCATCGTCGACCTGAGCGGCGATCACCAGGTCGCCATCGGCGGCGCGGAACACGCCGTACAAGGTCGAGGTGGGCATGTCATGGCCGGTCTGCTCGGGCAGCACGGTGCCATCGGACAACGTGTAGCATTGCACCGCGTACTCATGCATCGACACCAGCGTGTCGTACAGGGCCATGTCGATGTGCTGCCCACGGCCGCTGCTGACCCGGCCCAGCAGCGCCGCATTGATTGCCGCCACGGCATGGATGCCGGTGTACATGTCGCCCAGCGAAATGCGCAGCAGCGGCGGTGCTTCGCCGGGCACGCCGACCATCTGCATGATTCCGCTCTTGGCCTCGGCGATCAGCCCGAAGCCAGCGCGATGGGCGTCCGGCCCGGTGTGGCCGTAGGCGGAAATCGAGCAGTACACCAGGCGCGGGTTGCGCGCCGCGAGCTCGGCATAGCCCAGGCCCAGCTTGTCCAGAGCGCCGGGGCGGTAGTTTTCGATGAACACGTCGGCCGAATCGGTCAGGCGCTGCATGAAGGCTTTGCCACGCGGATCCTTCATGTTCACGCTGACGCCCTGCTTGCCCATGTTCAGTTGCAGGAAGTAACCGCTCTGCTGATCATCCAGGGTGAACGCGTGCTGGCGGCCGGCATCGCCGCTGCCCGGCCGCTCGACCTTGATCACCTCGGCGCCCAATGCTGCCAGGCAGCGCCCGACATAGGGGCCGGCGAGGAAGTGGCTGTAGTCGATGACGCGAATACCCGCCAATGGCAATGCCTGGCTCATGCTGCTGCCCTCCGCGGCACCATCAGCCGGTGCTCGCCGCGCTGCACGACTTCGCCGTGCTGGTTGATCAATTCCGATGGCAGCACCACGATGCCCCAGCCCGGCCGACTGTTGCTCGGGCGCATCGCCCCCACGCGCATGCGCACGTGCAACACATCGTTGACCTTGATCGGCAGCACGAAGTCCCAGGTCCAGCCCAGCGACATGCCCGGCAGGAAACGGTACTCGCACTGGGTCTTCAGGCCGTCGGCAATCGACAACCCGAACAGGCCGTGGGCGACCAGGCAGCCGAAATGGCTGGCGTTGGCGTACGCCTCGTCGACGTGCACCGGGGTGTGGTCCCCGGTCAGGTCGGCGTAGGCCAGGATGCGTTCGCGGGTCACGGTGTAGGTGGGGCTGATGCATTCATCGCCCTCGCGGGCATCGTCCCAGTATTTTTCCACCACGCTCATGCCTGCACCTGCGCACGGGGGTCGATGGCCAAGGCCTGAACCACGCATTTCGCGGGCATCGCCTGGATGAATTCCACGGCCAGGCCGTCGGGCAGGCGCAGCCAGTTACGCCCTTGGGGCATCTCGCTGACGCCGAAACGCTGGGCCGCCGCCAATGCGGCTTCGAGGTCCTCGCACATGATGCCCAGGTGCGCCATGCGCCCTTCCGGGCCAGCAAAGTCCGGCTGGTGGATGAACTGCAGGCCACCGAGGGTCCAGTACTGCGCGGGGCGCTCGACGTCGCCCTGCACTTCGCGCATGGTCATGCCGCACACTTCGCTGAAGAAACGAATATGCCACTGGATGTCCCGCACCCAGAACGCGACATGTTCGAGGTAGGCTTTTGGCTGGCTCATGGGTTTTCCCTCTTCTGGTGATCGGCCATGGCGCGTTCGATGCCCTTGATGCAGGCCACCAGGGTTGCGTTGACCGGTGTGGCCACGCCATGGCGCTGGCCCCAGCGCACGACGGAGCCGTTGATGAAGTCGATTTCGGTGATCGAGCCTTTTTCCAGGCTTTGCAGCATCGAGGTGCGAAAGCTCGCCGGCAGGCCTTCGGCGGCCAACGTCCAGGCGGCCTCGGGGCTGGTCAGGCTCAGGCGAATACCGGCGCGCTCGGCCACGGCGATGGCCTCGGCCACGGCGGCCTTGGCGGTGCTTTCCAGCAGCGGCTCGCTGTACAGCTGGCCGTAGCTGAGCATGGTGATGCCGCTCAGCGCGCCGGTGGCGACGTTTACCAGCAGCTTGTCCCACATGGTGCCGAGGATGTTGTCGCTGACCGTGGTGGCCAACCCGGCGCCGTTGAAGGCTGCGGCAATCGCCTGCACACGGGGTGTGAGCTGGCCGTCCAACTCGCCGATGAAGGTCTGCTTGCCCGCCACACCGGCACGGATCGAACCCGGCGCCAGGAGCACTCCACCGACGTAGGTCTTGCCGGCCAACACCCGCTCGCGCCCTACTGCCTCGGCCAGGATGTCCTCGTGGCCCAGGCCGTTCTGCAACGACAACACCAGCGTCTGCGGCCCGATCAGCGCGCTGGCGCCGGCAATCGCCTCGGCGGTGTGGAACGACTTGACGAGCACCACCACCAGGTCAGCCACGCCGACGTCTTCGGCGTCGATCGCCGCATTCACCCGCACGTGGCGCTCGCCGCGTTCGTCCTGCACCTGCAGCCCGTGCAGGTTCATGGCCTCGACATGCGCACGGCCACGGTTCAACAACCAGGTTTCATGCCCCGCCTCGCTCAAGGCCGCGCCAATGGCGCAACCCAGGGCACCGGCACCCAGAATGCAGATTTTCACGTCGCAGCCCTCCTGTGGTTTGCGACTACCTTATGCAGTGAGGGTTATTTGGGCTATATAATGGCCTCAATAGTACTATTGAGATTCGCAATAATGACCTCGCTGGAGCCCTTGCCGGAACCCAAGCTGTTGCAGTTGTTCGAGGTGCTCTACCAGTGCCGTAGCGTGACCCGCGCCGCCGAGCAGCTAGGCCAAAGCCAACCGACCATCAGCATTTGGCTGGCGCGCCTGCGCGAGCAGTTGCACGACCCGCTGTTCGTGCGCACGCCGGGTGGCATGGCCCCTACCCCACGGGCCGACCAGTTGATAGGGCCGTGCCGGGAAGTGCTGGAATCGCTGCGCCGCCTGAGCGACTGGGAACCGCAGTTCATGCCGGCCACGGCACAGCGGCGCTTTCGCCTGTGTGTCAGCGATGCCAGCCATATCACCTTGCTGCCCAGCATCCTCAACCATTTGCGCAGCCACGCCCCGGGCATTCGCCTGGAAGCGGCGCGGATCGATGGCAATACCGAGGGCGCGCTGGAATCGGGTGAGGCAGACCTGGCCATCGGCTTCGTACCCGGGCTTGGCGCGGGCATGTATCAACAGGTGCTGTTCGAACAGGACTGGGTTTGCCTGAGCAGCGCACAGCATCCGCGGTTGGGCACTGGCATGAGCGTGGCTCGCTACCGTGCCGAGGGGCACGTGCAGATCAGTGCCGGGACCGGGCAGAAGCTGCTCGAAACAGGCCTGGCACGGGCCGGGATCGAGCGCAGGAGCATGCTGGAACTACCCGGGTTTCTCGGCTTGGGGATGATTGTCGGCACCACCGACCTGGTCGCCACGCTACCGCGGCACATCGGCCAGACGCTTGCCGACATGCACGGGCTGAGGCTGCATGACTGCCCGTTTGCAGTGGAGCGGTTTACCGTCAAGCAACATTGGCACGCGCGGTATCATCAGGATGGTGGCAATCGCTGGATCAGGGGCGTGATCCGCGAGTTGTTCCAACAGCCGCCAGCCTGATGCTACGGATAGGCGTTTTTTTGCAACTCAACTCAGGTAGTCCTGGACCCATTTCACCCAGCACTCAGCGCCTATCTTCACCAGCGCATCGTTGAAATCGTAGTGCGGGTTATGCACCGAGCAGCCATGGAACTCGCCAATACCGTTACCCAGCATGAAATAGCAGCCAGGCCGTGCCTGCAGCATGTAGGCGAAGTCTTCGGTGCCCATGACTTTTTTCGGCATCTTGTCCAGCAGCGCACCGTCATCGAACAACGGCCTCAGGCTTTCACGCAGCAACGCGCTCTCCTGGTCGCTGTTGCACAGCGCCGGCGCCAACTGGGTAAACTGCACTTCGATCTGCACGCCGAAGCTTTCAGCGTGCCCCTTGACCAGGGCGTCAATGCGGCTGTTGATTTTCTGCTGGGTTTCGGCCGTGTCGGTGCGCACGCTCAGCAGCATGCAAGCCTCATCGGGGATGATGTTGTAGACCGTGCCGGCCTGGATCATGCCAATGCTGATGACCGCGTATTCCTCGACGCTCAGGTTGCGCGACTTGATGGTCTGGACGGCGCTGATCAGGCTGTTCAGCGCCATCACCGGGTCGACCGAAAGCTCCGGCATCGCGCCGTGGCCACCCTTGCCGGTGACCCGAATGCTGACGCGCTGCGAAGACGCCATGGTTGGCCCGGCCTGCACCACGCAGGTGCCCACCGGCAAGCCGGGCATGTTGTGCAGGGCATATACCGAATCACATGGAAAACGCTCGAACAGGCCGTCGTCGAGCATCGCCCTGGCCCCGGCCAGGCCTTCTTCATCCGGCTGGAAGATGACATTCAAAGTGCCATTGAAATTGCGCGTGGCCGCCAGTTGCGAAGCGGCTGCCAGCAGGATTGCGGTATGCCCGTCATGGCCACAGGCATGCATGCGACCGGGGATCTTGCTGGCATGGGCAAAGGGGTTTTTCTCGGTCATGGGCAAGGCGTCCATGTCTGCGCGCAAACCGATGCTGCGCGGGCTGTTGCCCACCTTCAACACGCCGACCACACCATGCCCGCCGACGTTGCGATGCACTTCGTAGCCCCACGCCTGAAGTTTGTCGGCCACCAATGCGGCCGTGTCGGGGGTGTCGCCGCCAAGTTCCGGCGCGGCGTGGATCTGTCGGCGCAGCATGACGAACTCGTCCAGCGCCGCGGCCTCGCACCGAGGCGGGTTGCTCAGGAACGTACCCATGTCATTCGCATCCTTTGTTTTCAGGGAAATAGTTGAGGCAGACCAGGCTGACAACGCCACCGCCCAAGAGGAAATAGGCCGGCGCCATCGGGGTTTGCAGCGCGGCGATCAGCCAGGTAGCCACCAGCGGCGCGAAGCCGCCGAAGAGCGTCACGCCCAGGCTGTAACTGACCGAGGTACCAAAGGACCGCCGGGCTTTCGGGAAGCCCTCCATGATCAGTGCGAAGAACGCGCCCGCGCCGATGCACGTCGGCAGGATCAGCACGGCGACGCACATCATGGCCAGGCCCATGTCACGTACCTGCCCGAGCAGGTAGAACACTGGCAGGATCAGCACTACCGGCGTGGCCACCGTCCACGCCAGCAGGCGCTTGCGCAGTTGATACTTGTCGGCAAATTTGCCCGCCAGCGGACAGATGACCGCCATGCAGCCGCTGCTGATGCAAGCGATCGCCATGGCGCTGCCAGGCGGATACTGCAACGTGGTGGTGAGGTAGGTGGGCATGTAGAACACCAACAGGTACATGCCGATGGTCGAACTGGCCATCAGGCCGATGCCCAGGGCGATGCGCTTGAGTAGTTCGGCATCGAGCCCTTGGCCACCGTGGGACACTGGTGTCGCCTCGTGGGTTTCTGGCAGGCGCGTGCGAATGTACCAACCGACTGGGCCGATCAGCAGCCCGACTATGAAGGGCACCCGCCATCCCCAGCTTTCCAGGGCTACGGGGTCGAGCAACTGGTGCAGCGCAAAGCCGAAGCCGGCGCCCACCAAGGCAGCATACCCCTGGCTGGCGGCCTGCCAGCTGACGTTCCGGCAACGGTTGCGCAGCGCACTCGATTCCATGAGGAACACCGATGCAGTCCCGACCTCCCCGCCTGCCGACATGCCCTGAATGAGCCGGCCGACCACCAGCAGCAGCGTGGTGAAAATGCCAATCTGCGAATAGGTGGGCGCAAAGGCGATCAACGCTGTACCCAGGGTCATCAGGCCAATGGTAAGGCTCAAGGCGGCCTTGCGCCCATGCCGGTCGGCGTAGCGGCCGATGACCATCGCCCCGATCGGGCGCATCAGGAAGCCCACACCAAAGGTGGCCAGCGACATCAACAACGACGCCGTCGCCGATTCGGAAGGGAAGAAATGCTTGCCGATCAGCACGGCGAAGAAGCTGTAGATGGTGAAGTCGTACATTTCCAGCGCATTGCCCAGCGAACAGGCGATCAAGGTCTTGCGCGAGGAAGGCACCCCCTGCGCGGCGCAATGCGCGCCCGGCTGCACGGCGGTCGATACGGGTAGCGGTGTTGTCATTGTTTTCTCCGATGGCAAATCGCGGCGTGCAACGACTATCGGCCAATCGGGCAATCAACACACTTGCAGTTTGGGCATGTAAATAACCGCGGGTTAAGCGCCCCGTGCAGGTGCCGGCCAATATGCCCTGAGCTGGCGCACTGTTTGCCGTGCCGGTGCCCGCTGCCCCACTAGCGCGCACCGATCCGCACACCGAACGCTGGCGTGTCGGGTGTTCACGGCCGCTCTGCAGCAAGCGTTCCCGCCCAGACGCGCGCAGCGCCAGGGCCTGATTAACCACGCGGCATAGGGTTGCCGAATAAGCAATCGCACTGAAACGATCTGTTCACCGACGCTACGGGCCACCCCATCAGTGAGTTGGCCTGGAGTCGTGAATGAACACTCGCACTACCTCGATGCTGTTGATGATTCAATGTGTTTGCCTTGCCGTGCCGGCGCACGCCGAGGGCTTCCCGACCTTGGGTCGGATTGCGCCAGGTTTCGGTTTTTACGGGGTCGATAACGGTTTCGATGACAAGCTCAAGCTCTACGGCACCTTGGATGCCTTCACCAGCTATCACGACTCGCAGCACCATTCGGGTTTTCGTCTGGCCGGTGGCGGCGCATGGACCAACAAGCTCGGGCTGTATGCCAGGAAGGCGGTTGGCACCGATACCGTTCTGGAACTCGATGTCGAGGAAGGCTTCAACGTCAATGGCAAAGCCTTGGAGGGGACCTGGGACACGATCGGTAGCCTGCGCCTGGCAACGCTGGCCCTGCGCTCGCGAACCCTGGGTAAGCTTGAGTTCGGCAAGACCTACAGCATGGGCACCCCGACCTACGCCGACCCGTTCCTGGCCACTTATGGCTCGCCTTACACCTTCCTGGCCCTGCCTGCCGCTGGCAAGGGTGCCTACAACCTCGACCTGCGCCCGAAACACACCCTGGCATACACCAGCCCGACCCTGAACGGTTTCACCCTCGGCACCGCTGTGACCTTCGGCTTCGATGATGCCGCCAGCCAGGGGCGTACCGTGCGCGGTGGCGGCGCCCGCCTGCAATACCGCACCAGTGAGTTGATGCTGCTGGCCTCGTACAACCTGTATTACAGCGACCCTTGGGACGACGGTAGCCGCTCGCGCCAGACCGCCAACCATTACAAGAGCCTGTCGACGTTCTACGATTTCGGCCCGCTAGCCACCAGCCTGACCTGGCAACACCAGGACGTGGACCAGCCCGGCACACCCAGTACCACGCTGTATACCTTCGGCGTGATGGCACCGGTTGGCCAACTGGACGTGCTGCGCCTGGCCGTGATGCAGCGCCAGGTCACGGCGAGCGACAAGAACGCGCAAGGGGTGATGCTCGGCTACGATCACTTCATCAACCCGCGCTGGGCTGTCTATGGGCGGGTTGGGAAGATCTTCAACCAGCCTGCGTCCTCGGTCACCTACGCCGGCACCCCGCTGGACCAGGTTGGCGACGACCCCAGCAACCTCTCCCTAGGCATGTACTATCACTTCTGACGGCGCCGGGCGGGTTTGCCTGAGCACCTGCCCACGCAAGCTGTGAAAGAGTTCCTGAGCCGGCGCGGTAAGGCTGTGGCGGTCGATGCAGACCAGGTTGACCGGGTAATCCGGAATCAGCTCCTGCACCGCCACGGCCAGGTATTCGGCATCAACGCCAAAGGTAAACCCCTGGTCCACCGCCAGCTCACTGATGGTCATCAACGATTCGGTGTTCTTCAACAGCTTGAGCGCCATCATCACGGATGTGCACTCAACGGTGTTCTGCGGGACGCGCAGGCCGTTGCTCTCGAACAGCTGGTGAAACTGTGACGCCTGGTCCGAGAGCTCATCCAGGCTGATCCACGGGGCGTACTGCAAGGTGCGCAGCGACTTGGCGAACTTCTGCTGATTCGACGCATGGCAGATTACCCGGCCCTTGATGCTGCCAAGCGCCTCCCAGTCGAGGTTCAGCCGGCTCAGCGGTTGCTGCGAGGTCAGGGCAAAATCCAGGCTGCCATCGCGCAGCCGTTGCAGAATCTGGCTCGGGCGCAGGTCGGTAATGGTGATCTTCACCCGCGGGTACTTGCGCCGGAAGGCCAGGATGCTGTCGTCGACCCCGTCCAGCATCGCCGTCAGCGAAGTAACCCCGATGGACACCGCACCCAACGCGGCATCCTGGATGCTGGCGGCTTCGATCTGCAGGCGACGGATGCTCTCCACCACCAGGTTGGCATGGCGGATGACGCGCTTGCCTTCCTCGGTCAGGACCATGCCTTTGGGTGAGCGCTGCAACAGGGTGAAACCGACCTCGCGTTCCAGTTCCTTGATCGAACGGCTCAGTGCAGGCTGGGTGATGTGCATGAGTTTGGAAGCTTCGAGGATGCTGCCGGCGTTATGGATGGCGACCAGCGCCTTGAGTTGGTGCAGTTTCAAGCGTCTTTACCTTATTGTTAGCGGGCCTGTTCCATGCCGCGCACAGATTACCGCAAGCTCCACCTGCGCGGTGCAACGTCCGTGCCGCTTGCGGTACCATGGCGGCCCCTTCTTTGAGGTCGCGTGCAATGAGCAAACACGGCCAGACCATCCTGGTCGCCCTGCGCAAGATGATCGCTTCCGGCGAGCTGGCCGGCGGTGAACGGCTGATGGAAGTCCCTACCGCGGAACGTTTCGGCGTGTCTCGCATGCCGGTGCGCATGGCCTTCCGCACCCTGGAACAGGAAGGCCTGCTGGTGCGCCATGGCGGCAAGGGCTTCCAGGTGCGTACGCTGAGCGTCGACGACCTCACCGGCGCCGTGGAGGTGCGAGGCGTCCTTGAAGGGCTGGCGGCACGCCTGTGCGCCGAACGTGGCCTGGACGCGCACGCCATGGCCACACTGGCGCAGTGCCTGGATGAGGGCGACGCCCTGTTCGCCAAGGGCTACATCACCGAACAGGACCTGGCGGCCTACCACGACCTCAACGTGCGCTTGCACCATGTGATCGTGGCCGGCAGTGGCAACCCGGCAATTGCCGAGGCCCTGGCACGCAATGACCATCGTCCGTTCGCCTCGGTATCGGCGCTGGCCTTCGACCGCGACGACATGGCCAGCGAATACCGGCGCTTCAATTTCGCCCACATGCAGCACCACTCACTGGTCGATGCACTGCGCAACGGCCAGGGCGCGCGCGCCGAAAGCATCATGCGCGAACATGCCAATGCCACGCTGCGCTATGCCGAAGTGTTCGGCGCGGCCAGCACGGCAAGTGGCGTCCAGGTGATTTCCAAGGGCAACTAGGCGCGCACTTTACAGGTCCAACACCAGCATCGGCGTCCTGGCCCGTGAGCAGCACGGGGTGAACTGGTCGTTGGCGGCCTGCTCATCCTCGGTCAGGTACAGGTCGCGATGCTCCGGCACGCCTTCCAGCACCCGGGTCAGGCAGGTTCCGCATACGCCCTGCTCGCAAGACACTGCAATCGGCACGCCATGGCTTTCCAGGACCTGGACCACGGTCTTGTCCGCCGGGATCTCGAAGACCTGGCCGGTGCTGCCGAGCCTGACCGAAAACACCCCGTCATCCGCAGTGTCGACCGGCGCGGCGGCGAAGTATTCGCGGTGCAACTGGGCGTCCTCCCAGCCATGACTGCGGGCGCTGTCCAGCACATGCTGCATGAACCCACTCGGTCCGCAGACGTACAGGTGATCCTCCACGCCGGGCACTGCCAGTACCTGGGCCAGGTCGAGCCGGGTCTGCGGGATCGCGTCGAAATGCAGATGGACCCGGCCGGCGAACGGTGTCGCCGCCAGGCGTTCAAGGAACGCCGCACGCTCGCTTGAGCGGGCGCAGTAATGCAACTCGAAGTGATCGCCCTGCAGCCACAGTTGCTCCGCCATGCACAGGATCGGGGTGATACCGATGCCGCCGGCAAACAGCAGGCTGCGCCTGGCACCGGGTGCCAGGGCGAAGAGATTGCGCGGCTCGCTGATCAGCAGCCGCTGCCCCGCTTCAACCTGCTCGTGCAGGCAGCGGGAGCCGCCGCGTGACGCGGCATCATTAAGCACGCCGATCAGGTAACGGTGGCGCTCCTGCGGGTGATTGCACAAGGAGTACTGGCGCACCAGGCCGCCGGGCAAGTGCACATCGATGTGCGCTCCGGCGCTGAATGCGGGTAACGGCTTGCCTTGGGCGCAGCTCAATTCGTAGCTGCAGATACCTTCGGCTTCACGGGTTCGGGCTGTGACGACAACTTCAATCATGGCTCACCTTGCATGGACGGCCACCGGGATAGCCGTGCTGGGCATCGACAGGGACTGTTACTGCGCGGTTGCGATCAGCGGTACAGCGACGCTGGACTGCTCTTGGGCGATCAGCCGCTCTAGCACGCGCCGCGCCTGCACTCCGCCGGCATCGATATTGAGCTTGAGCAAGTGACGCTGCGGGTTCGCCAGCAGGTTGGCCTGTTGCTGTTCAAGCATGTCGAGGTCTTCGCTGAAGATCTTCCCCTGCCCTTCGCGGATGCTGGCGGTCAGTGCCTGATCCTGAGGGTTGAAGTTGCGCGCCATGCCCCAGAAGTACCAGATGGAGGTCTCGGTCTCTGGGGTGATGAAGTCGACGACGATGCTCGACGCTTTGTCCTGGGCCGCCGCGTGGTAGCCGCCCTTGCCGGCAAGTGCCACGCCCACTTCGATCAGTACATGGCTGGGCGGGGTGAAACGGCAGATCTGCCAGCGGTCAACCGGCTGGTCGTCGGGCAACTGGTTGCCACGCAGCGCCATGCGCCAGAACGGCGGCGCCATGATGTTTTGCATGTGCCGGGCAGTGACCACCTCGTCGCCGTGGACCGTGGTCACTGGCGGCGCTTCGTCGATTTCCTTCTGGCCGATGCTGGAGGCATGAACGTAGGTTTCGTGGGTCAGGTCCATAAGGTTGTCGATCATCAGGCGATAGTCGCAATTGATGTGGAACAACCCGCCGCCGTAAGCCCACTCGTCACTCTCTGCCCACGGCAGATGGCAAAGGCTGGCGGGGTCGGCCAGTGCCTGTTCGCCGGGCCAGACCCAAACGAAACCATAGCGCTCGACCGTGGCATAGGCCTTGTTGAACGGGAACCCCCGTACCCGCTGGCCAGGCATGTCGACGGTCTTGCCATCGCCGCCCATGACCAGGCCATGGTAACCACAGACAAGGTTGCCGTTCTCGACATAACCCAAGGACAACGGTGCCCCGCGGTGCGGGCAGAAATCCTCCACGGCGCAGATCAGGTTTTGCTGACCGCGATAGAACACCATCTTTTCCCCGCAGATCTGCCGGCCCAGCGGCTTTTCGGTGATCTCGTCAGGGGTGCAGGCTACATACCAGGCGTTTTTCGGGAACATCCGATTCTCCGATTGATTGTTTTTGTGGATCCATTAACAACCAAGAATCGGATATCAGTCAATAAAAAAGTGGCTTATGGAAATTTATGGATCCATAAGCCACCTGTAGCGGGGTTACTTGCTGGCGACCGACTGGTTCGCCAGCGGGCAGCTCTGGGCATTGAGAAAACGCGACTTCTTCAGCCAGTCCTGCTGCGGGTAATAAGCAAACACATAGCTGCCCCGTTGCAGCGTGTCGATCAGCTTGCCTGCGATTGCCGGCCGAACGGCCGGGCAGCCCTGGCTGCGCCCCAGGCGACCGAGACCGGGAACGACCTTGGGGTCGGCATAGGCGGCGGCGTGCATGACAATCGCCCGCGACATGCTGTTGTCGTTGAACCCCGGCTCCAGCCCCTGCAGGCGCAGCGAGCGGCCGTGCTTGCCGCTGTAGGTCTGGCCGGTTTCATACAGGCCGAGGGAGGATTGGTAGCTGTTGGGGGCGTTGGAGAACGTCGTCGGCACATCGGCGCCGCTGTTCTTGCCGTGGGCGACCCACTCCTCGAACAACAGTTTGCGCGCACGCAAGTCGAACACCCACAGGCGCTTGTCACGCGAGGCCTTGGAGTAATCGATCACCGTCAGCAACTTGTCCCCATCGCTGTGGCTGGCACACGCATAGGCTGTAAGGGCCAGGTTCAGGGTGGAAAGGCTGGCATTGGGCGCCAGTTGCTGCAGTTCGGCGGCGCTGGGCAGGGGCTGCGCGTGGGCGGTTTGCCAGGCGCAGAGGAAAAACAGGCCGATACTGGCCACTGAGAGCCGAATGGCTCCCCGCAAGGGTTGGAACATCGACATGGTTACCCCGGTAAAGGCCTGTCAGCAAAAAGTCAGCTGGCTTGCGGCCAAAAGCCACCACTTTGCTTGAATTCTTCGGGATTGCCGATCACTTCTTGACCAATGGCTTGTGTTCTTTACCGTCGTCGGTGCTGATCACCGTGAACTTTCCGTCGCTGCGGGTATCCCGGGTCGACGCCCAATCGGTGATCACCAGCATCGTGCCGACGTCCATCGCCGCGCGCAGGTGCTGGCGAAACTCCGGGTTGATGTTCAGTTGCCCCAGCTGTTCATAGGGTGTATCCCCGTACTCCGGGTTGCTCAGGGCCACCACCGACCAGCGTAAGGGTAGCGCACCGTCGAGCTCCAGGGCGGAGGGTTTTTGCAGCAGCGAATACACCGCCATGCCACTGTGGTGCTTGCTGTTTTCAAGCGAGAGTGCAGGCGCCGAGCCGATCAGCTGGCCAGCGCGATACACGTAGGCGCGCAGGTCGGCGCGACTGACCAGGATCGACAGCGGCCCAGCCGTCGGGCCCGGGTCGTTCCAGAACTGCTGGTTACTCAGTACCAGCGGGCCCTGAGCCTTGCCAGCGTTGACCGTTGGCGCCAGCACGCCAGGGTGGTAGACCTCCACCGGTGCACTGTGGGTATCGGAAACGATGACGGTGGTCGAACTGAAGCCGGTGGCCTCATACAGCTTCTTGGCAAACTCCAACGGCAGGCGCACGCAACCATGGGAAGCCGGGTAACCCGGCAGGTGGCCCGCGTGCAGGGCGATACCGTCCCAGGTCAGCCGCTCCATATAAGGCATTGGCGCGTCGTTGTAGAGGCTGGATTTGTACTCGACTTTCTTCTGCAGAATGCTGAACACCCCGGTGGGGGTTTCCCGCCCTGCCTTGCCGCTGCTCACGGTGCTGACGCCGATGGCGATGCCATTGCGATAGACGTAGGCACGTTGCTCGGTGAGGCTGACCACCACAGTCACCGGCCCCGCCGGCGAGACCTGCGGGTACCAGAGAAACTGGCCAGGCTTGAGGTGATCGATCTGGCTCCTCAGTGCGGCCGGGGTGGGCACCTGCAGCGGCGCCGCTTCGACCACGGTGGCGGCAAGCAACAGACCCAGCGCGAGCAATGCATGCAACATCGAACTGTTCCTCATGGCATCCTGGCCTCAGCTTATGCGCAACGTGCCCCGCAAGCCAGCCAGAGCATCATCGCGGTGCGCGGGGGTAACAACCGCACACAAAATGTGCACAAACTTCCCACTTCAAAGCGTAATCCACAGCGCAAAAAACCGCGAAAAAGCACAGGGGCCGTGAATTTCAGCACGCCCATGGGTTGGTACGAATCTTGTTTGTATACAAATACAAACAATAAAAGTACACACAACCATCATGGAGTCCCGATGGCGTCGATTTCCCGTTCCGATGTTGGCCAGCTTGCCGATTGCCCCGCCGAAACGGCCGGCCCCAGTGAGGCGCCGTTGAGCCCACGCCTTTACAGTAGCGATCTTGCGCCGACCCGTGCGGCCAATCGCACCTGGGGGCGCTACAGCCTGTTTGCGCTGTGGACCAACGACGTGCACAACATCGCCAACTACTCCTTCGCCATCGGCCTGTTCGCCCTGGGCATGAGCGGCGCGCAGATCCTCACTGCCTTTGCCCTCGGTGCGCTGGTGATCTACGGCCTGATGAACCTGTCCGGCTACATGGGGCAGAAGACCGGCCTGCCCTACCCGGTCATGTGCAGGATCAGCTTCGGCATCCATGGCGCGCAGATTCCGGCCCTGATCCGCGCGGTGATCGCCATCGCCTGGTTCGGCATCCAGACCTACCTCGCCTCGGTGGTCCTGCGCGTGCTGCTCACCGCCATCGCGCCGGACCTCAAGGCCTACGACCAGAACGCGATCCTCGGCCTGTCGACCCTGGGCTGGGTCACCTTCCTCGGCATCTGGTGCGTGCAGGTGGCGATCTTCGCCTATGGGATGGAGATGGTGCGCCGCTTCGAATCCCTCGCCGGGCCGATCATCCTGGTCGCCTTCAGCGGCCTGGCGGGCTGGATGTACTGGCGCAGCGGGCTTTCGATTGCCTGGTCCAGCGGCAACGCGCCGACCGGCACCGGCATGTGGCTGAAAGTGTTCGGTGCCGCCGCGCTGTGGGTGTCGCTGTACGGCACCATGATCCTCAACTTTTGCGATTTCACGCGTAACTGCCCGGATCGACGGACCATCAGCGTGGGCAACTTCTGGGGCCTGCCGGTGAACATGCTCGGCTTCGCGCTGATCGCCGTGGTGCTCGCCGGTGCGCAATTCAGCATCGACGGCAAGCTGGTGCAAAGCCCGAGCGAAATCGTCGCCGCCATCCCCAACACCGCCGGCCTGGTGCTGGCCTGCCTGGCCTTCCTGCTGGTCACCGTGGCGGTGAACATCATGGCCAACTTCGTCGCCCCGGCCTTTGTGCTCACCAACCTGGCACCGAAGGTGCTGAACTTCCGCCGCGCGGGCTTGCTCAGCGCCACCATCGCGGTGGTAATCCTGCCGTGGCACCTGTACAACAGCCCGTCGGTGATCGTGTACTTCCTCGGCGGCCTGGGCGCCCTGCTCGGCCCGCTGTACGGCATCATGGTCACCGACTACTACCTGGTGCGACGTGGCCGGGTGAACCTGCCGGAGCTGTACAGCGAAAGCCCTGAAGGCGCCTATCACTACCGTGGCGGGGTCAACCTGTGCGCTGTGGCGGCGTTCATCCCGGCCTCGCTGATTGCCATCCTGCTGGCGCTGGTGCCGGCGTTCGAGACGCTGTCGCAATTCTCCTGGTTCTTCGGCGCCGGGCTGGGCGGGCTGATCCATTACGCCATGGCCAAGCGCAGTGCGCGGTATCAGGACGTGTCTGGCGAAAGCATCGCCGTGGACGCCGCGCACCACTGATTGGTGCTTGGCTTGAGTTTTCAGGGAGTGCGTAGATCGAGCGCCGCGCGGGCGGCGCTCGATCTGACCGGCGCAACAAAACCCACGCCGTACATGAAAACGACGCTCAGGATGCCAGCACCTGCGAACGCTGCACCAGCGGTGCCTCGTAGCGGTGCGGTTGCTGCCAGGCCAGCTGAGCCTGCACCTGCTGCGCCGCATCCATCACCTTCTGCGCCCAGCTGTCATCTTGCGGGTTGACCACGACCACGCGGAAACCGTGGTCAAAGCCCTCGATCCCGACCCCTTCGGAATCATCGACGTGCAAGTCGATGTCGAATGCCGGCGGGTATTTCGACGGGGCGTTCTCAAGCCCGTGCTGCGACAGCACATGCTGGTGGCGATCACTGTTGACCACGCCATCGACGTGAATGCCATAGAGCATCAGCCAGCGCCGGATATAGGCCGGTGTGCGGCCAGACGAGGTGTAGATCCAGATGCTGCAGCCCTGACGGCGCAGGTCGCGGATCAGCGAACGCGTGCCGCTGCGCAGCGGTTCGCCCAGCCAGCGGTGTACGAACGCCGGCAGCTTGCTGTCTTCTTCGTCGGCGTGGTGCGGCAGACAGGCAAGCGTGTCATCGATATCGAAGGAAATGCGCATCTGTGGGCGGTTGAATTTGCGCCCGATGGCTTTCCACGCGCGTCGTCCACCGGCCTTGCCTTGTTCCAGCATCGAATACCTTTCCATCATCGGCTCCCCTGACGGGCTGGCACGCAGGTGCCACGCAGGAAGAACTTTTCGGGTTCAGGCGCCTTCGCTTCGAGGAAGGCTGCGTACTTTTTCTTGATCTTGGGCAATTCGTACAAAGCTTTCACACCATGCTTGGCGGAGTTGCGAATGACCGAGGACGGGTTGAAGTAGCCCTCGGCGTTGTCCAGCGTCAGCACGAATGGCGGCAGCCCTGCACGCATCAGCAGATAGCTGACGATGAGCGACCCCGTGCGATTGTTCCCTTCGATGAACAACTGCGGCTTGCTGAGGATACGTACATAAACGCCGGCTGCCCGCTTCCAGATCGACTCGCTGCGGTACGAGCAATACCAGTTGTATAGATCCTTGATGCCGCCTTCCACGTTGTTGAAAAAGCGCGCCTCGGTGGCCTCGAGGTGTGGCGCGAACTCGCGGCGGCGTGCCGGGTCGCTGCCGCACAGCACGGTGGCGTTGATCTCCAGCATCAGGTTCAGCTGCTGCAGGTCGAACAGGTCCACACCCCGTGCCACATAGTCGTCAATCAAGGCATAGCCTTCAAGCACATTGAGCAGCACCTCGTCGGTGAACGGGTCACGCGGCTCGGTGAAATGCTGGCTGAGTTCCGCAAAGCGGCCCTGCACCTCGCGCAGAGCGCGCTCTACCGCTGGCAGGTCAAGACGACATGTCGCATCCATTGGTAATCTCTTGAAACAGAACAGACGTGAAAGCGACCTACCCCACTCGGCCGTCCTGGCCTGCGGGGTGGGTCGCTTGGCGGGTGCCGGCAGGTTCAGCTGAACTTGCCGCTGATGTAGTCACTGGTCAGCTGTTCACGCGGATTCTGGAAAATCTGCGTGGTCGGGCCCATCTCTACCAGGTAACCGGTGCGGGTGCCCTGGGAGATGTCGACCGAGAAGAACGCGGTGGTGTCGGCCACACGAATCGCCTGCTGCATGTTGTGGGTCACCAGGGCGATGGTGTAGTCCTTCTTCAGCTCGACCATCAGCTCTTCCACGCGGCGGGTGGCAATCGGGTCGAGTGCCGAGCAGGGTTCGTCGAGCAGCAGCACTTCCGGCTCGGTGGCGATGGCACGGGCGATGCAGAGGCGCTGCTGCTGGCCGCCGGACAGCGACAGGCCGCTGACCTTGAGCTTGTCCTTGACTTCATCCCACAGCGCGGCGCCTTGCAGGGCGTGCTTGACGCGGTCACCGATGTCGCCCTTGTAGCGGTTCAAGCGCAGGCCGAAGGCGACGTTGTCGAAGATGCTCATCGAGAACGGGTTCGGCTGCTGGAACACCATGCCGATATAGCGGCGCACCACCACAGGGTCCACGCCCTTGCCGTAGACATCCTGGCCGAGGAAGTGCACATGGCCTTCAAAGCGGAAGCCCTTGACCAGGTCGTTCATGCGGTTGAGGCTGCGCAGCACGGTACTCTTGCCGCAGCCGGACGGGCCGATAAAACCGGTGATCTCGTTCTTGCGGATCGGTACATGGCTGTCACGCACGGCCATGAAGTTGCCGTAGAAGATCTTGTCCAGCTTGCAGTCCATGACGATTGGCGCTTCGCTGGCCATGGGAGCGGCTCTCTGTGCAGTTGATACGTTCACGGTCGAATGCTCCCTTTCAATACTTTGGCTTGCCGAAGATTCGGCTAAGAATGTTGACCACCAGCACGATCATCACCAACACCAGCGAGGCCGCCCAGGCGAGCTCCAGCTGGTTGTCGAACGGCATGCCGGAGAAGTTGTAGATCAGTACGGCAAGCGATGCCGTGGGGTTCATGACGGCCAGGCTGCCGTCGTGGTAGATCCAGTAGTTGCTGAACAGCGCGGTGAACAGCAGCGGTGCCGTTTCACCCGCAGCGCGGGCCACGGCCAGCATGACGCCGGTGAGGATGGCCGGCATGCCAGTCGGCAAGACGATCTTCCAGATCACCTGGGCGCGGGTGCAGCCCATGCCGTAGGCGGCGTCCTTCATGATCTTGGGTACCATCTTCATCGCTTCTTCAGCGGTCAGCACGACGATCGGCAGCATCAGCACGGCCAGTGCCACGCCACCGGCCGGGGCCGAGTAGGTACCGGTGGTCATCACCACCAGGGCGTAGGCGAACACACCGGCGAGAATCGACGGCAGGCCGGTGAGCATTTTGGCGGCGAAGCGCGAGGCGTTGGCCAGCTTGCTCTCAGGGCCGAGTTCGGCGAGGAACACCGCCGCCAGGATGCCGACCGGCACTGCGATGGCAGCAGCGATGCCGACCATGACGAAGGTACCGGCCAGGGCGTTACCGAAACCGCCGCCCATCTCGAAACCGGTGGGTGGCAATTCGGTGAACACTTCCAGGCTCAGGCGCGCACCACCCCGGGTGATCAGCATGTACAGCACGGAAATCAGCGGCACGCTGGCCAGCAGGGCCACGCACCAGACCGTGGAGGTCAGCACCAGGCTGCGCAGGGCGCGGCCTTCGAAGCGGCGCTGCAGGCTGGGCAATGCAGTAGTAGCTGCAGAGAGGTCAGTCATTATTTGTTACCCCGCTGGGCGTAGAGCATGATCATCGAACCGAACACATTCACCAGTAAGGTGATGAACATCAGGACCAGGGCGGCGTACATCAGCACCTCGATCTCGTTCGGCCCGGCTTCGGGGAAGTTCAGCGCCAGCAAGGCTGCCAGCGTGTTGGCCGGGGCAAACAGCGAAAGGGTGATGGTGTTGGCGTTACCGACCAGCATCGCCAGCGCCATGGTTTCGCCCAGTGCGCGGCCAAGGCCCAGCACCAGGGAGCCGAAGATGCCGGTGGCGGCCGACGGCACCATCACCTTGAGGATGGCTTCCCAATGGGTGGTGCCCATGCCGTAGGCAGCTTGCTTGGTCTTCATCGGTACGCTGGTAAGCGCATCCTGGGAAACCGCGGCAATGGTCGGCAGGATCATGATCGCCAGCACCAACGCCGCCGGCAGCAGGCCGGGGCCACTCAGGGAGGTGCCGAAGAAAGGGATCCAGCCTAGCTCGCTGTTCAGCCAGGCGGTCAACGGCCGGATGGCCGGAATCACGACATAGATGCCCCACAGGCCGTAAACGACGCTGGGGATGGCGGCGAGCAGCTCGACGATGGTACGAAATACCGCGGCGAGCCTCGCCGGCAAGAAATCCTGGGTAAGGAAAATGGCCATGCTGACGCCGAAGAAACCCGCGATCAACAAGGCGATAAGGGCGCTGTAAAGCGTGCCCCAGATTGCCGGCAGAATGCCGTATTTGCCCTGGTTGACGTCCCACACACTGCCGAACAGCACGTCAAACCCGTGCTTTTCCATTCCTGGAAGTGCTTTGCGTCCTACTTCGTATACCAACGCGAATACCAGCGCGAGAATCAGCACCACACCGATACGTGCAAGGGCACGGAAGGTGCGATCAACCAGGAAGTCCTTGGTGGACGGCGGCTGGCACGCGGAGTCTGGGTTATCCGGTATGGCAAAAGGTGTGTTCATCTGGCTGATTCCGGGACTAAGGGCAAACACCCCCGGCACGGTTTTCACACCGCGCCGGGAGCGCCTGAAGGTATTACTGGATGCTCTGCGACGCTTTGCGCACTTCGTCGACAACCGACGGTGGCAGCGGAATGTAGCCCATCGAGTCGGCAATCTTCTGGCCGTGGGTCAGGCCGTACTCGACCATGTCACGCATGGCCTTGGCCTTTTCCGGGCTGCCGTTGTCCTTGCGGAAGATCATCCAGGTGTAGGAAGTGATCGGGTAGGACTTGGCACCTTCCGGGTCTGGCAGGTGAGCGATCAGGTTTTCCGGCATTTTCACCGCAGCCAGTGCTTCGGCACCGCTCTCGGCGTTAGGCACGACGTATTGGCCTGCCTTGTTCTCCAGCTCAGCGAAGTCGACCTTGGCCAGCTTGGCGAAGCCGTATTCGATGTAGCCGATGGCGCCCGGGGTCTGGCGAACGGTGGCGGTCACGCCGTCGTTCTTCGGCGACTTGATGAACTTGTCGGTGGCCGGCCAGTTGACGGTGTTGCCTTCACCCAGGTCTTTCTTGAAGTCGGCGTTGATGGCCGACAGGTGCTTGGTGAAGACGGCGTTGGTACCGCTGGAGTCGGCACGTACGACCACGGTGATCGGCAGGTCAGGCAGCTTCATGCCTGGGTTGGCCTTGACGATCTGCGGGTCGTTCCACTTGGTGATCTTGCCGAGGAAGATGTTGGAGTACACATCGCGTGGCAGCTTCAGGCCTTTCGGGTTGCCCGGCAGGTTGTAGGCCAGGACGATTTCACCGGCGGTCATCGGCAGCAACTGCACGCCTTCGCCGACCTTGGCAATGTCTGCTTCGCTCATGGCCGAGTCGCTGGCGGCGAAATCGACGGTCTTGTTCAGGAAGTCCTGAACGCCTGCCCCGCTCCCCTTGGACTGGTAGTCAACGGTGACGCCAGCAGTGTTCTTGCTGAAGTCCTTGAACCAGGTCAGGTAGATCGGTGCTGGGAAGCTCGCGCCGGAACCGGTCAGGCGAACGTTGTCCGCGGCAAAGGCCGAAGTGGCAGAGAGGGAAACCGCAACGGCAAGTGCAGCAGACTTCATGAGGCGTATCATGGAAAAGCGCTCCGTGTGATGGCCAGCACACTTTGCATCAGCTGTGTTACAGCTTTGTGACTGTTGAATGGCAGTCGATCCATTCACCCCCTCTAAACTGGGGCATACACGCAGTGCCCCCTCATTTCGTAGTAACTAAATGTGACTAGTTACATCGTCATCGTCCGCCTGGCTCAGAGCGCCATGACCATCTCATGCCAAGCCATGCCCCCGTGGTCCGAGGGCGAAGGCCGCACATACTGGTAGCCCATCTTGCGGTACAGCTCGACGTGCTGTTCCTTGCACATCAGGTGGATGGTCTGTTTGCCTTGCCCCCTCATGCGGCTGATGAACTCGCTCATCAGCCGCTTGGCGTAGCCCTTGCCCTGGTGTGCCGTGTCCACCACCACCGACATGATCACCACGTTGGGCGCCTGCGGGTCATGACCCACCAGCTCCTTGAATGCCTCATCAGACATCACCACGTCGTGGGCGCAGCCGCTGTTGATGAAACCGACGATGCCATGGGGGTCTTCGAGCAGCAGGAAGCCTTCAGGGTATTGGCTGATGCGCGTGCGAATCTTTTCCAGCGTGGCCGCTTCGTCACCTTCGTAGGCACCGATTTCGATCGCGAAGCAGCGCTCGGCGTCCGCGATGACGGGTTGGCGGAATGATGTGTTGCTCATGGGCAGGCATCCATAAATGAAATGATCGTGCCGCTAGGGTAATTGACTGAGCGGCAAACCCCGCATCCTTTTCGAGAGCTATCATGGAACGCCTGCGGCGCCTTGCCCTCCCACCTACAGGCAGGGCGAACAGCGCACTGCCCATTCACCTCTGGAGGAGTGGCTTTGATGAAAAAGATCCTGATGGTGCTCACCTCGCACGACCAGCTGGGTGACACCGGCAAGAAGACCGGCTTCTGGCTGGAAGAATTCGCCGCGCCCTACTACGTATTCGTCGACGCCAATGCCGACGTCACCCTCGCCTCACCCAAAGGCGGCCAGCCACCGCTGGACCCGAAAAGCGACGAGCCGGACGCCCAGACTGACGCCACCCGGCGCTTCGCCAGCGACACTGACGGGCAAATGGCCCTGGCCGACACCGTGCCGCTCGGCGAAATCGACCCGTACGGCTTCGACGCGGTGTTCTACCCCGGTGGCCACGGGCCGCTGTGGGACCTGGCCGAGGACAGCGACTCCAGGGCCTTGCTCGAAGCCTTCTATGCCGCCAACAAGCCAATCGCCGCGGTGTGCCACGCGCCTGGGGTGCTCAAGCATGTAAAGGCGCCAGACGGCCATCCGGTGGTCAAGGGCAAGAAGGTCACCGGCTTTGCCAACAGCGAAGAACAGGCCGTCGGGCTGACCGAGGTGGTGCCCTTCCTGGTGGAAGACATGCTCAAGGCCAAGGGTGGCGAGTATTCCAAGGCAGCGGACTGGGCAAGCTACGTGGTTGAAGACGGCCATCTCATCACCGGCCAGAACCCGGCCTCATCCGAGGGGGTGGCCAAGGCATTGCTTGAGCGACTGGCTCGCTGATAGCACGCGCCGCAACAGCCACTGGCGAATAGGATTGAACAGCCAGCGCACCTGCACGCCCTAACAGGAGGTAACCGTCTTTTCAGGAGCCAAGCCATGAGCGACCCCAACCACCCTGATCCGTATGTCGACGAAGTGCCGCACAATCCGGGCGAGCCCATACCCAAACCTGAAGACCAACCGCAACAGGAGGCTCCGGACTGGCCCGAGGGGCAGGTTCCGCCAGAAGAGCAATCGGACGGCTGAGTGCCTGAAAGCAGGGGAATCGCCGTGGCAACCCAAGCCCTGCAACCGCCCGATAGCGCATCGGAACACGAGCGGCTATACAGCACCGACATCCCCGCCCGCCTCGACCGCCTGCCGTGGACGCGTTTTCACACCTTGCTGGTACTGGCCCTGGGCATCACCTGGCTGTTCGACGGCCTTGAGGTCACCCTGGCGGGCTCGGTGGCGGGTGCGCTCAAGGACAGCCCCGCACTGCACCTGAGCAACACCGAGATCGGCCTGGCAGGCGCCACCTACATCGCCGGCGCGGTCCTCGGTGCTTTGTGCTTTGGCTGGCTGACCGACCGCCTGGGGCGGCGCAGGCTGTTCTTCATCACCTTGTTCCTGTACATCGGCGCCACGGCCGCGACCGCGTTCTCCTGGAGCCTGTGGAGCTTCCTGCTGTTCCGCTTTCTGACCGGCGCCGGCATCGGCGGCGAGTACACGGCGATCAACTCGACCATCCAGGAGTTCACCCCGGCGCGCTATCGCGGCTGGGTCGACCTGACCATCAATGGCACCTTCTGGATTGGCGCAGCGCTCGGCGCGACCGGTGCGGTGATTCTGCTCGACCCGGCAGTGGCCGGTGGCGATCTGGGCTGGCGCCTGTGCTTCGGCATCGGCGCGCTGCTGGGCCTGTTGATCCTGTTCATGCGCCTGTGGATCCCGGAAAGCCCGCGCTGGCTGATGATCCACAACCAGCCGGAGCATGCCGAGCGCATCGTCGCCGACATCGAACGCCATTACCATGAGCGCGGGATCGCGATCCCACCGCTGCAGGTCCCTCCCCTGCGCCTGCGCGCACGCCACCACACGCCGTTGCGCGAGGTATTCCACAGCCTGTTCGTCGAGCATCGGCGCCGTGCACTGGTGGGCCTCACCTTGCTCACCGCGCAGGCATTCTTCTACAACGCGATCTTCTTCACCTATGCGCTGGTGCTGACCGACTTCTACGAGGTGCCAGCGGCCAAGGTGGGCTGGTACATCCTGCCCTTCGCGCTGGGCAACTTCTGCGGCCCGCTGCTGCTGGGCAGGCTGTTCGACGTGGTCGGCCGGCGCATCATGATCAGCTCGACCTACCTGGTCTCGGGCGTGCTGCTGGCCCTCAGCGGCTACCTGTTCCAGCAGCAGCTGATCGACGTGACCCAGCAGACCCTGGCCTGGATGGTGATCTTCTTTTTCGCCTCGGCGGCGGCCAGTTCGGCCTACCTCACCGTGGCGGAAACCTTCCCGCTGGAGATCCGGGCGCTGGCGATTGCCGTGTTCTATGCCTTTGGCACCGGCCTGGGCGGCCTGATCGGGCCGACCCTGTTCGGCGCGCTGATCGAAACCGGCGAGCGTCTCAACGTACTGTACGGTTACCTGCTCGGCGCAGCGTTGATGGTCATCGCTGCCCTGGCCCAGGCGCTGTGGGGCGTGGCCGCCGAGCGGCGTTCGCTGGAACAGGTGGCCAGGCCGCTGTCGCAGATCAGCGAGCCCTGAGCGCACCGCCTGTCCATTCAATGGCACTTCGGGTTGCCCCAGCCCTTCAACTGTTCAGGCACACCACGCAGGAGGGATTGCCATGCCACGCGGCGACAAGGACAAATACACCGACAAGCAGAAACGCAAGGCCGAGCACATAGAAGAGAGCTACGAGCACAAGGGCGTTTCGAAAGACGAGGCCGAGGCGCGCGCCTGGGCCACCGTCAACAAGCAGTCCGGTGGTGGCGAGAAGTCAGGCGGTTCGGGTAGCAAGACGTCTGCTGGCGAGAAGAAGACCGCCCGTTCGGATTCGGCCAAGCGCGCAGCCAAGACGCGCGAAGGCCATGGCAGGACATCGAGCAGGTCGCTGGAAAGCCAGACCAAGGAAAGCCTGCTCAAGGAGGCGCGCAGCAAGGGCATCAAGGGCCGTTCGAGCATGACCAAGGCAGAGTTGGTGCAAGCGCTGCGCACGTGAGCCTGACGCACTAGAAGCATGACGCTGTTGCCAGGCAAACACCTCGGCAACAACTGTCCATGCAATTACACAGGCCGACTCAGCGCCACTCGGCTCAAACGCCCGGATTTTCTGGGCCCCTGCGGGCTGGCACAACAGCTGCAATGTGAAGTCGTCCGACTACACACCGAGTTGTCCATGCCTAGCGAAATACTCTCTGCTGCCTACGAAATCCGCCCTCCCGCGGCACACATCATCCGCGACGACGCCGAAGCGATCACCGTCGCCTACCAGGTCGCCGCCCTGTTGCGCGAAGGCGCAGCCGAACGCGATCGACAGCGGGAAGTGCCGGCAGACATTGTCGACGCCTTCTCCAACAGCGGGCTCTGGGGCATCACCGTGCCCCGGGCACATGGCGGAGCGCGGGTCTCGTATGCCACCCTCGCCCGGGTGATCGCCATCATCTCCGCCGCCGACCCTTCGCTGGGGCAGATCCCGCAGAACCACTATTGCCTGCTCGAAGATATCCGCCTGCAAGGTACGCCCGAGCAGCAGAGCCACTTCTTCAGCCTGGTGCTGCAGGGCCATCGCTTTGCCAATGCCCTGTCGGAAACCGGTGGCAAGACCGTGCAGGACATCCGCACACGCCTGGTTACCGAAGGCGACGGCTATCGCATCGATGGGCGCAAAGGCTATTGCACCGGCTCCTTGTATGCCCACTGGATCGGGGTGCTGGCGCTGGATGAGCAGGACCGTGCGCAACTGGCATTCGTCGAACGCGGCACGCCTGGCCTGGTGATCGTCGACGACTGGAGCAGCATGGGCCAGCGCACCACCTCCAGCGGTACGGTGCTGCTCGATGGCCTGCGGGTTCCGCCGTTCAATCTGTTTCCCAGCTACCGCTCCTACGAAAGCCCGACCCTGGCCGGCCCCTTCGCCCAGCTGACCACCGCCGCCATCGATGCCGGCATCGGCCGCGCCGCGCTGGATGACACCATCGCTTTCGTGCGCGAGCACGCTCGCCCATGGATCGATGCCAAGGTTGAAAAGGCCAGTGAAGACCCGCTGACCATCATCCAGGTCGGTTCACTGGAGATCCGCCAGGAAGCGGCCGAGGCGCTGCTCGAACGTGCAGGCCTGGCGCTGGATGCCGCCAGACCGGCACCGGATGAAGACAACGTGGCCCTGGCCTCGGTGGCCGTGGCCAAGGCCAAGGTGCTCACCACCGAGGTGGCCATCGAGGCCAGCAACCGCCTGTTCGAACTGGGCGGCACGCGCTCGTCGCTGACCCGGCACAACTTCGACCGGCATTGGCGCAACGCCCGGGTGCACACCCTGCACGACCCGGTGCGCTGGAAATATCACCTGGTCGGCAACTGGGCGTTGAACGGCATCAAGCCTGCCCGCCATGACTGGAACTGAGGCTGCCCGACCATGACCAAGCAGATCCGCCTCAATGCCTTTGCCATGAACACCGTCGGCCACCTTTCGCCCGGGCTGTGGCGCCACCCGCGGGACCAGGCCACCCGCTACACCGATATCCACTACTGGGTAGAGCTGGCCAGGACCCTGGAGCGTGGCTGCATCGACGGCCTGTTCATCGCCGATGTGCTGGGCGTCTATGACGTATATGGCGGCAATGCCGACGCGGCCCTGCGCAACGCCGCCCAGGTGCCGGTCAACGACCCGTTGCAGCTGGTACCCGCCATGGCGGCTGCCACCCGCCACCTGGGGTTCGGCGTGACCGCGTCGGTATCGTTCGAACACCCCTACCCGTTTGCCCGGCGCATGAGTACCCTCGATCACCTGACCCAGGGTCGCGCTGGCTGGAACATCGTCACTTCGTACCTTGCCAGCGGCGTGCGCAACCTCGGCCAGCCCCCGCTCAGCCACGACCAGCGCTATGCCCTGGCCGAGGAGTACCTGCAGGTCTGCTACAAGCTCTGGGAAACCAGCTGGGAAGACGATGCGGTGCAGGCCGACCGGGCAACCGGTGTGTATGCCGACCCGCGCAAGGTCCATGCTATCGACCACCAGGGCAGCTGGTTCAAGGTGCCGGGTTTTCACCTGAGCGAACCTTCGCCGCAGCGTTCCCCGGTGATCTATCAGGCCGGCGCCTCCAGCCGCGGGCGCGCGTTCGCCGCCGCCAACGCCGAGTGCGTGTTCGTCGCCGCGCCAAGCAAGGTGGTGCTGAAAAAGCAGGTGGCGGAGCTGCGCGCGGCCGTGGCTGCTGCCGGCCGTGCGCCGGACGATGTGCAGATTCTCGAGCAACTGACGGTCATCGTCGCACCCACCGATCAGCAGGCGTTGGCCCTGCTCGACGAATACCGCCAGTACGCCAGCACCAGTGGCGCCTTGACCTTGATGTCCGGCTGGACCGGCATTGATTTCGCCGAGTACGCACCCGGCCAGGTGCTGCGCGAAGTGCCCAGCGAAGCCATTCAGTCGGCCGTGGAAGCCTTCACCCGCGCTGACCCGACACGCACCTGGACCACTGCCGAAATTGCCGACTACTGCGCCATCGGCGGTGACGGCCCAGTGCTGGTGGGCTCGGCCCGCACCGTCGCCGATCAATTGCAGGAATGGGTAGATGAAACCGGTGTAGACGGCTTCAACCTGGCCAGCGTGGTCGCCCCGGAAACCTTCGAGGCGGTGGTCGACCTGTTGGTACCGGAGCTGCAGGCGCGGGGGCTGTTCAAGCGTGCCTATGAACCCGGCACCTTGCGTAACAAGCTGTTCGGTCGCGGCGACCGCCTGGCAGGCACGCACCCGGCGGCCGTACTGCGCCGCGAGGCACGCCCATGAACGAACTGCTGAGCCACCTCGACTGGGCCGAAATCGCCCAGGCGTGCCTCGATACCCTGAGCATGTTGGGCGCGGCACTGGGCTTCACCGTGCTGTTCGGCCTGCCACTGGGGGTGTTGCTGTATCTCACCGGGCAACGCCAGTTGCTGGCCAACGGGCCGCTTTACCGAGCCCTTTCCGTGGTGGTCAACGTGCTGCGTTCGCTGCCGTTCATCATCCTGCTGATCGTGCTGATCCCGCTGACCACGCTGCTGACCGGCACCTCCCTCGGGGTCAAGGGCACCATCCCGCCACTGGTGGTGGGTTGCACGCCGTTCTTCGCGCGTCTTGTGGAAACCGCCCTGCGCGAGGTCGACCACGGCGTGGTGGAAGCCACCCAGGCCATGGGCGCCAGCCTTACCCAGATCATCCGCTACACCCTGCTGCCCGAAGCCCTCACCGGGCTGCTCGCGGCCGTCACGGTCACCGCCATCGTGCTGGTCGACTACACCGCCATGGCGGGCGTGATCGGTGGTGGCGGCCTCGGCGACCTGGCGATCCGCTTCGGCTACCAGCGCTTCCAGACCGATGTGATGGTGGTCACCGTGCTGCTGCTGATCCTGCTGGTGCAGGTGCTGCAGATGAGCGGCGACCGCCTGGTAAGACATTTCACCCGACGCTGACTCCTGCAAGGTATCCCCTCATGAAAAAGACCCTCACTGCCCTCGCCGCCTTCATCGCTTTCAGCGCCCAGGCCGCCGAACACCTGGTGGTCGGTGCCACCCCGGTACCCCACGCCGAGATCCTCGAATTCGTCAAACCGGCCCTGGCCAAGGAAGGCGTGGACCTGGACATCAAGGTGTTCAACGACTTCATCCAGCCCAACCTGCAACTGGCGCAGAAACACCTGGATGCCAACTACTACCAGTACCGGCCGTTCCTCAACGACTTCAACCAGACCCGGCACACCAACCTGGTACCGGTGGTGGGCGTGCACATCGAGCCGTTCGGTGCCTATTCATCCCGGTACAAGACCCTGGCCGAGCTGCCCGAGGGCGCCAGCGTGGCCATCCCCAACGACCCGGTGAATACCGGCCGCGCCCTGGTGCTGCTGGCCGAGGCCGGGTTGCTCAAACTCAAGGACCCGGGCAACCCGCAGTCCACCCAGCGCGACATCACCGACAACCCGCGCCACCTGAAGATCCGCGAGCTGGAAGGCGCCATGCTGGCCCGCTCGGTCAAGCAGGTGGACCTGGCCTTCGTCTTCGCCAACTACGCACTGGAGGCCGGCATCGATACCAACAGCGCGCTGATCGTCGAGAAAGGCAAGGACCTGTACGTGGAATACCTGGTCGCCCGCCCCGACAACCTGCAGGACCCGGGCATCCAGAAACTGGCCAAGGCGCTCAACTCGCCCGAAGTGCGCAACTTCATCCTGACCCGCTACAAGGGCCAGATCACCCCAGGGTTCTGAGTTATGCACCGCTGGCAGTCAATTGCCTGATATTCGGTTATGCCAGTGCAACTTGAAAGGGCTCATGCCTTCCTGCGCGCCGCCAGTTCGACCCACACCGGCGCGTGGTCACTGGCCTTGGCTTCATTGCGCACCCAGGCGTCGACACCCGCCCGCTTCAGGTAAGGGGCAAGGTCCGGGTTGAGCAGCAGGTGGTCGATACGCAACCCGGCATTGCGCGCCCAGTGATTACGGAAGTAATCCCAGAAGGTGTACACGCGCTCGTCGGGGTGCAGGTGGCGAATGGCATCGACCCAGCCCTGCTCCAGCAGCTGCTGGAAACATGCCCGCGACTCGGGTTGCAGCAGCGCGTCCTTCAGCCATGAGCGAGGGTTGTAAATGTCCATGTCGGTAGGCACCACGTTGAAATCGCCTGCCAACAGCGTCGGGTGGCCGCTGCCATACAGTGCCTTGGCATGCTCGATGAGGCACTGGAACCAGCGCAGCTTGTAATCGAACTTCGGCCCGGGCTGCGGGTTGCCGTTCGGCAGGTACAGGCACGCCACCAGCACGCCATGCGCAGCGGCTTCCAGATAGCGGCTCTGGCTGTCGTCCTCCATGCCAGGCAAGCCGCGACGTACCTCCAGCGGTTCGCTGCCACGCGCCAGGATCGCCACGCCGTTCCACGATGGCTGCCCCTGGTACAGGCAGCCATAACCGGCCGCCTCCAGTTCCTGGCGCGGGAACTGCGCGTCGGGCGCCTTGAGTTCCTGCAGGCAGGCGATGTCCGGCTGCTCCCGTTCCAGCCAGGCCAGCAGCGCCGGCAGGCGGCTGCGAATGCCGTTGATGTTGAAGGTGGCGATCTTCAGCGCTTTCATGCGTCGGGGTCGCTGACGTGGGCCTGCACGGCGTCTTCCAAGGCTCCGACATGGGCCTCGTCAGCCAGCGCCTTCAGCGCCAGCCAGTCGTCCCAGTCGATCGCGCCATCGTCGCGCAGGGCCTCGGCGGTGCGCACCAGTTCATGGTGGTAGGCGTCCGGCGACTCGCGGCGGTAGCTGATGTCATCGTACTGGGCGTACCAGGCCTCAAGCTCGGGGATGCTGCGTTCGATGCTCATGGGTGACACTCCTCGCTTTGCCCTTTGCATGTATGAGCGCTGGCCCTTGGCAACGTTCAACCGCAGCCTCGCTGGCATCCTCTTCATCGATCTGCGCCATGCTCAAGCGCGAAGTCTCCCGTAGCATCAGCGAGCACACCGCAACCAGCGCCAGCGCCGCTGCCCCATACAACGCCACGCCCAGCGGGTTGTGGTCGGTCAGGATCAGGATCGCCGTGGCGATGCTCGAAGCCGTACCGCCGCCCAACGCCGCGCCGATCTGATAACAGGCCGAAATCCCCGAGTAGCGCATGCTGCGTGGGAACTGCTCGCCGAGCAAGGCCGGGATCGGGCCCTGGGTCGCGCCCATCAGCAGGCCGGTCAGGCAATAAGCGACCAAGGCGATGGCGAAGCTCTTCATGCCCACCAGCGAGAAGAACGCGAACAACCCCATGGCCATGATCACTGCACCGAAACCCATCACCACACGCCGGCCCAGGCGGTCCGACAGGTGGCCGAATAGCGGCGCAGAAAACACGATGGCCACTGACAGCGCCAGGTCGAACATCAGCGCCTGGGTACTGCCGAAACCGACCTGCGTGGCGTAGGTGAGGAAGAAGGTGCTGCCGATATAGGCGATGGTGCAGTAGCCGAAGGCGACCCCGGTGCACAGCAACAGCTGCCTTGGGCGCCGGCGCAGGGCCTCGGCCAGCGGTGCACGCGCAGGTCTGGCCTCAGGCATGATGGCGGGAGCGGGCGCCTTCAATCGTGCGTACAGGCCGATCAGCACCAAGGTGCCTCCCAGCCAGAACGGAATGCGCCAGGCAAAATCGACCAGGTTGTCGTTGAAGGCCGCACTGACAATGGCGAACACTGCAGCCCCGAGAATGCCGCCGACACCGATACCCATGCTGGTGAAGCTACCCCACAGGCCACGCCGCCCAGGCGGCGCCGACTCGATGCCGAACAACGCGGCACCGCCCCACTCGCCGCCGGCGGCAAAGCCCTGGATCAGGCGCAGCAGCACCAGCAGGATCGGTGCCGCCACGCCGATGCTGGCATGGCCAGGCAGGCAGCCGATGAGAAAAGTACTCAGGCCCATGAGCAGCAAGGTGGTGACCAGCACCTTCTGGCGGCCGATGCGGTCACCGAAGTGGCCGAACACCAGGCCCCCTAGCGGGCGGGCAAAAAAGCCCGCACCAAAAGCGCTGCACGCCACCAGGGTGGCGGTCAGGTGATCCATCTGCGGGAAGAACACCTGGGGAAACACCAGCGCGGCGGCGGTCCCGTAGATGATGAAGTCGTAGAATTCCAGCGCCGTGCCCATGCCGGAGACGCAAAAGGTGCGGAAGGCGGAGCGGGATGACGCAGGCTGAGTCTGTTGCGCATGCATTGTTGTTGTTCTCGTTCAGCGGGCGCAGCCGGCCTGGGCAAGCTGCAGCCGGTGTGGCTCAGAAGGTTTGGAAGCCAGTCCTGGCCAGGTGCACAGGCGTGCCAGCCACGTACTCCAGTAGGCAACGTTCGGTGTCGATGCCGACGCTGAGCAGGGTTTCCCAACGTTCGGTGTCGGGCATGGCCATGTCCGGGTGGAAGCAGATCGGCGCGCGGTCGCCTGCGGCACCGCACATGGCTTCGGCACGGACGCGCAGGTCAGCGCTGCCCATCTGGCCGATCACCTGTTCCAGGTGGCCCAGGCGGCACAGGGTGTCGGCATGGTCGGCGACCTGCTCACCCAGGCTCAGCTGAGGGTCGAGGAAGTGGTTGGTGTGCAGCAGCCAGCCATCTTCACGCGGTAACACCAGCGCCGTGCGCTCGGGGCTCAGCTCGATGCTGACCGCACGAGGGCTGCAGTCCTGGCGGGAGAACACCGTCAGTACCGTCGAGGCACTGACCCGCGCCGAACGTGCCAGCTCGATGGCCTCTTCGACACTGCTGGCGTCCTCCAACAGGCGACGGGCGATCGCGTGCACCGGCACGCCGCCGCTGTCGTTGTCGCTGCGGTGGTGAAGGATGTTGAAATGCAGGCCCACACCTGCGCTGTTGACACCCAGCTTGGCCAGCATGCCGAACTCGCAGAACAGCTTGACCTGCATGCCACGCTCGCTCTGCAGCGCCAACATCAGGCCATGGGGGCACAGGCTGTCGTGCCAGTCCCAGGTCTGCAGGGTCTGCGGCGCTCGCGGCCCATGGGGGGCGTGCACGGTGGTGGAGCATTCACTGTGGCGGGTACGGGCGGCCAGCACTTCGGTACGCGCGTTGAGGCTCGCCAGCTGCCACAGTGGCAACCCGGCGCCGTCGGCCATACCGACCACTTCGGCAGCCAGGTTCGGGCTCCAGGCCTCCAGGGCGGCCAGGCTGTTTTCGCCGATGCGCTGTGCCTCGGCCAGCGACACCCCCACCCGTGGGAAGAAGTCCAGGTACAGGGCGGTGGTGGTACGGATCTGTTCGGCAAAGCGTTCGCCGATCTGGCGGCCCCGCTCGAGAGGTATGCGGATGTCGGTGACGAGGGTGTGGATCTTCACTGCGGGAAACTCCTGATACGCGGTGGTCAGGTGACTGCTGCAAGCCTAACCAGCGTTCTCGCACCGATCATTGCCACAACCCGCACAACTTTTGTGCCAGCGCGGAAAAACTCAGCCGCGCCCCGCCACCTGTGCCCCCTGCCCGCGCAGGTGTTCATGCAGCATGGCGATGAACGCCTGGACCTTGCGGGTATTGCGCCGGTGCGGCAGGTACAGCACATGGACCCACGGCCCGAACGCGCTCAAGGCCCGCCAGTAGTCGGGCATCACCTCCACCAACTGCCCGCTGGCCAGGTAGGGCGCGACACTCCAGGTCGGCACGAACTGCAGCCCCTGCCCATCAAGCAGGCAAGCCAGGAGGAAATCGAAACTGTCACTCACCAGCTTGGGCATCGGCTGGCGCACGCGCAGGGTCTGGCCCTCATGGTCGATCCACCAGTAGCTGCGGTTGAGCAGCGGGTGGCGCAGCAGCAGCCAATCGTGCTGGGCGTAATTGTCCAGGGTGATCGCGTCGCCGTGGTGGTCCAGGTAGGTGGGGCTGGCGCAGAGCATCACACGGTTCTCGATCAATGGCTGGGCAATCAGTTCCGGCTGGTCGGTGGGGCCGTCACGCAGCGACAGGTCATAACCGCCATCGATCAGGTCTTCGTTGGCATCGTTGAGGTTGACCTCCAGGCGCACCTGCGGGTGCTCGCGCATGAAGCGGCAGCACACCTGGTTGAGGAACGCCGGGCCGAACGACGGCGGCGCGGTGATGCGCAGAGTGCCGCGTAGCGCGTGCTGCAGCTGCTCCACCTCTTCAGTCACCCGTTGCAGGTGCATCAGCGCCTGCCGGGCGCCATCCAGGTACAGGTTACCGGCCTCGGTCAGCGCCATGCGCCGGGTGGTGCGCTCGAACAGGCGCACGCCCAGTTCGCTTTCCAGGTGCGCGACAGCTTTGGTGATCGCCGAAGGCGTCTTTCCCAGTTGCTCGGCGGCACGGCTGAAGCTGCCGTGCTCGGCGGCCGCAACGAAGATGGTCAGGGCCATCATCTTGTCCATGGTTTCTTCCTGTCAGGCACAAACGAAAAGGGCGACGTTCGGGTGTAAGCATCTGCGCGCAATCATAGGCTATGGATTATTTCCCCAGAGCGAAAAAAGTTGTGCCTGCCCGTGCCTTTAACCGCGTTGGCACCTTGGCTAGCCTGCGCTGCCACCACAACAACAACGAGGCACCAAATGAAGCACCTGCTGAAGATGGCGATCAGCGCTGGCCTGGCCTGCACCGCCCTGCCGGGTTTCGCGGCGGTGGACGTGATCCTGCATAACGCCAAGGTCTACACCGCCGAGCCTGGCCAACCGCTGCAACAGGCCGTTGCGGTCGAAGGCGAGAAAATCGTCGCGGTGGGCTCCGACCAGGCCGTGTTATCCCTCAAGCGCGAAGGCACCCTGGTCATCGACCTGGGCGGCAAGGTGCTGATGCCGGGCATGCTCGATTCCCACTCCCACGCCATCAAAGGCGGCCTGCAACTGGAGCTGGCCAACCTCGCTGGCGAGCAGGTATCACTGGATGAGCTGGAACAGCGCCTGCGTCAGTGGCGCAGCGACGGCAAGGCCGTGCGTGGCGAGTTCCTGAGCGTCGGTGGCGTGCCTGGCACCTATTGGGATGACATTGCCGCACTGGAGCAGCGCTTCAACCACAGTGAGTGGGCCGAGCAGCCGATCCTCCTCGCCGCCAACGACATGCACACTGGCTGGGCCAATCAGGCCATGCTCAAGCGCGCCGGGATCGATGCAAAAACCATCGCTGCCCTCCCCGCCGAAACGCGCAACACCCTGGGCCAGCACGCGGACGGCACGCCGAACGGCTTTCTCGCCGACGCCAGCTACTACCCGGTCACCGACTTGCTGCCGCCACTGAGCGACGAGACCCTGATGAGCGCCGGGCGCAGAGCCCTGGACTACTACAAGCAGCTGGGCATCACCGGCTGGATGGACCCGCTGGCCAATGAGCGGCCGGGCGCCGATGTGAAGAACGACTCGCTGGGCGTGCTGCCCATCTATAAGCGGCTTTCCGAGCACGGCGAGCTGACTGCCCATATCGCCGCCCTGCTGATGGCCGACTCCAAGGCCCGTCCTGCGGACCTGGACCAGCTGGACAAGGTGCGCCAGCAATTTTTCGGCGTGCACAACCTCACCTTGCCGGGCATCAAGGTGTTCGCCGACGGTGTCGCCGAGGCGCCAGCGCAGACGGCGGCGATGCTCGAACCCTATCGCAACTCCGGCCAGCACGGCGAGCTGCTGCTGGACCCACAGCACTTTGGCGAGCTGGTCAGCGCCGCCGATGCCCGTGGCTGGTTGGTGCATGTGCATGCCATCGGCGACCGCGCCGTGCGCGAAGCGCTCAACGGCATCGAACAGGCCCGGCGGCAGCGCAACAGCGGCATCGCCCACTCCATCACCCACCTGCAGATGGTCAACCCCAAGGAATACGCCCGCTTCAAGCAGCTCGACGTGATTGCCGCCATGCAGCTGTACTGGGCCAGCGCCGACGCCTCGAACATGGACCTGGTCAAGCCATACGTGAACGCAATGGCCTTCCTGCATACCTTCCCGGCTCGCTCGCTTGTGAAAAATGGCGCGACCATTTCCGGTGCCAGCGACTGGCCGATCACCACCCCGGAACCGTGGAAGGCGATCTACCAGGCCATCAGCCGCAAAGGCCCCAAAGGCGTGCTCAATGCCGATGAAGCAATCGACCGCCAAGTGATGTTCCAGGCCTATACCCTCAACGCCGCCTGGGCCATGCGCCTGGAGCAGCAAGTCGGCTCGCTCAAGGTCGGCAAGCAGGCCGACATGATCGTCCTCGACCGCGACGTGCTCAGTGTCGATCCAGAATCGCTGCGCGATACGCAAGTGCTGCAGACCTGCTTGCCGGCCAGCAGATCTACGCCCGCTGATCCTGCGCAGCCAGCTGCACCTGCAGAAAAGCCATCAGCGCCCCGGCTGCGGGTGACAAGCTGCGCCCCTTGCGCGTCAGCATGCCGATGTGCCGCTCGACCTTAGGTTCGACCAGCGGCACGAACGCCAGCTTTTCGTTTTCCAGTGGGAACGCCAGGTACGGCAAGGTGCTGATGCCTACCCCCTCCTCCAGCATCGCGATCAACGAGATCATGTTGGAGACGAACAACCGGCTATGCCCCAGCAAGCACTCGGCATCGGTGCCTGCCAGCAGCTGCGAGGTACCGTTGCGCACCATCGGCACGCCCTGCAATTGCGACCAGTGCAGGGCACCGCCGGCCTGCGCCAGTGGATGGTCGGCGCGGCACACCACGCCCACCTGATCATTGACGATCGGGGAAAAATCCAGCTGATCGTCCTCCTGCCACAGGCTGCTGATGCCAAAGTCCACCTGCCCCTGGGCCAGCAACTGCTGGACACGCTCGGCCGTGCCGTCCTGGATGCTGACCTGCACGTTCGGGTGCTCGGCGACAAAGCGCGCCAATGGCCCGGGCAACATGCGGCTGGCCACCGACGGCACGGTGGCGATGCTGACCTGGCCGATCTCGTGGCGGGCCAGCAAGGTGGCCTCGCGGACAATGCGGTCGTGGTGCTCGATCAGGCCACGGAACAACGGCAGGCAATGCTCGCCGAACGGGGTCAGCTCGAAACGGCCGCCGCCCTTCTCGACCAGCGCCTGGTCCAGCTTCTGCTCCAGTTCGCGCACCGCCAGCGAGATCGCCGGCTGGGTGCGAAACGCCCGGCGCGCGGCGGCGTGGAAGCTCTTGAGTTCAGCGACCAGCAGGAAGTAGCGCAGCTGGGCGATTTTCAGCTCGGGCAACATGGTTAGCTTTCCTTATCAAAGCATTTTTTTTATTAATTTTTATTTGCTGCATATTGCTCGCAAGATGAACGCCAGGCAAACAGAGGCTTTCATCCATGTCACTCAACACTTACAAGAACTACATCGATGGCCAGTGGTGCGTAGGCCACGCCACCCTGAGCAACCACAGCCCCTCGGACACCCGCGACCTGATCGGCGAATACCACCAGGCCAGCGCCGAACAAGCCCGCCAGGCCATCCAGGCAGCCCGCGCCGCCCAGCCGAAGTGGGCCGCCAGCGGTCTGGAAGCCCGTCAGCAGGTGCTGATGGCCATCGGTGACGAGCTGATCGCCCGCAAGCAGGAGCTCGGTGAGCTGCTCTCCCGGGAAGAAGGCAAACCGCTGGCCGAAGGCATCGGCGAGGTCGCCCGCAGTGGCCAGTTCTTCCATTACTACGCCGCCGAAGTGCTGCGCCAGATGGGCGAGACCGCCGCGTCGGTGCGCCCCGGCATCGACATCGAAGTGCATCACGAACCGGTGGGCGTGGTCGGCATCATCACCCCGTGGAACTTCCCCATGGCCACCGCCGCCTGGAAGATCGCCCCTGCGCTGGCGTTCGGCAACGCCGTGGTGTTCAAGCCGGCCAACCTGGTGCCGGCCAGCGCCTGGGCACTGACCGAGATCATCAGCCGCCAGGGCCTGCCAAACGGCACCTTCAACCTGGTCATGGGCAGCGGCGCCAGCGTCGGCGAAACCCTGGTGCAGTCGGCCGAGATCGACGCCCTGACCTTTACCGGTTCGTTGCAGACCGGCCGTCGCGTCGCGGTCGCCACGGCGGGCAATCTGGTGCGCTGCCAGCTGGAAATGGGCAGCAAGAACGCCCTGGTGGTGATGGACGACGCCGACCTCGACCTGGCGGTGGAATGCGCCCTCAACGGCGCCTTCTTCGGTACCGGGCAGAAGTGCACGGCCTCGTCACGGCTGATCGTCTGCGAAGGCATCCACGACCGTTTCGTCGAAGCCCTGCGCCTGCGCATGCGCCAGCTCAAGGTCGGCCATGCTCTGGAGGCCGGCGTGCAGATCGGCCCGGTGGCCGATGCGCGCCAGCTTGAACAGAACCTGGCGTACCTGCAGCTGGCTCAGGACGAAGGCGCCACCCTGGTCGAAGGCGGCGAACGCTTGCAGCTGGAAAGCGACGGCTACTACATGCGCCCGGCGCTGTTCATCGACAGCCGCAACGACATGCGCATCAACCGCGAGGAAGTATTCGGCCCGATCGCCTGCGTGATCCGCGTAAGTGACTTCGACGAGGCACTGGCCACGCTCAACGACACCGAATACGGCCTGACCGCCGGCATCATCACCCAGTCGCTGCGCCACGCCAGCGCCTTCAAGCGCGGTGCCCAGACCGGCTGCGTGATGGTCAACCTGCCCACCGCCGGCACCGACTATCACGTACCGTTCGGCGGGCGCAAAGCCTCGAGTTTCGGCCCCCGCGAACAGGGTCAGTACGCCCGCGACTTCTACACCGTGGTCAAGACCACCTACCTGCGGCCCTGAAGGAATACGCGCCATGCACGACCTCTTGATGATCGACGGCCTGCAGTACTCCAACTGGAGCCCGGAAATATTCCAGCAAATGCAGGCCGGTGGCCTGAGCGCGGTGCACGCCACCATCGCCTACCACGAGAACGCCCGCGAGACCTTGTCGCGCCTGGGTGAGTGGAACCGCCGCTTCGAAACCTGGCCCGAGCTGATCCGCCCGGTGCGCACGGCCAGCGACATTCGCCTGGCCCACGAGGAAGGCCGGGTGGGGATCTTCTTCGGCTTCCAGAACTGCTCGCCGATCGAGGACGACATTGCCCTGGTGGAGGTTTTCCGCCAGCTCGGGGTATTCATCATGCAGCTCACCTACAACAACCAGAGCCTGCTGGCCAGCGGTTGCTACGAGCGCGAAGACAACGGCATCAGCCGCTTCGGCCGCCAGGTGATCGCCGAAATGAACCGGGTCGGCATGCTCATCGACATGTCCCACAGCGCCGAACGCAGCACCCTGGAAGCCATCGAGCTGTCGAGCCGGCCAGTGATCATTTCCCACGCCAACCCGTCGAGCTTCCACGCCGCCAAGCGCAACAAGTCCGATGCGGTGCTGCGCGGCATCGCCGAAACCGGCGGGCTGCTGGGCTTCAGCACCTACCCGTTCCACCTCAAGGGCGCGTCGGACTGCAGCCTGGAAAGCTTCTGCGACATGGTCGCGCGCACCGCCGACCTGATGGGCGTGGAGCATATCGGCATCGGCACCGACCTGTGCCAGGCACAACCGCTGGCGGTGCTCGAATGGATGCGCAATGGCCGCTGGAGCAAGGACAAGGACTACGGCGAAGGCTCCAAGGACAACGCCAACTGGCCGGCACCGCTGCAGTGGTTCCGCGACAGCCGCGACTTCGGCAACATCGCCCAGGGCCTGCGTGCCCGTGGCTTTGCCGAGGCCGACGTGGCCAACATCATGGGGCTGAACTGGTTGCGCCTGCTGGAGACCGCCACCACGGCGCAGGCCTGAGCCCCTTGCACGGACAGCATCAACAATAACAACAATCGCAGGTTCCGGAGGCTTCATGAAAAACCCAACCACCCTGCAGGCTGAAGGCCAGGCCATGGGCCTGCCGCTGACGCGGGACATTGACTGGCCGCTGTTCCTGATCAGCGGCGGCTTCCTCGGCGCCTTCCTGCTGGCGGCGCTGATCGACATCGACACGGTGTCGGCGCTGGTCAACACCCTGTTCGCCTGGTCGACCAAGGCCTTTGGCCTGTACTGGCAGGTGCTGATGCTGGCGACCTTCGCGGTCAGCCTGGGCATCGGCTTCTCGCGCTGCGGGCGCGTGCGCCTGGGCGGCGTGGCCCAGCGCCCGGACATCAGCACCTTCAACTGGATCGCGGTGATCATGTGCGCCCTGCTGGCAGGCGGCGGCGCCTTCTGGGCCGCGGCCGAACCGCTGATGCACTTTGCCAGCCCGCCGCCCTTGTTCGCCGGGCTGCAACCGCACAGCGAGGCCGCAGCCACCGCGGCACTGGCGCAATCCTTCGTGCACTGGGGCTTCCTCGCCTGGGCGGTGCTCGGCAGCCTGCTGGCCATCGTGCTGATGCACCTGCATTACGACAAGGGCCTGCCGCTGGCACCGCGCACCCTGCTCTACCCGCTGTTTGGCGAGCGAGCGTTGAAGGGCCCGATCGGCACACTGGCCGATGCCAGCTCGATCATCGCCGTGGTTGCCGGCACCATCGGCCCGATCGGTTTCCTCGGCCTGCAGATCAGCAGTGCCATGCACGCAGTGTGGGGCCTGCCCAACGATATCGTCACCCAGTCGCTGACCATCGTGTTGGTCACGGCGATGTACACCGTGTCCTGCCTGGTAGGGCTCAAGGGCATCCGCTTCGTCAGCGAGATCAATGTCTGGCTGATGATCGGCCTGGCGCTGTTCATGGTGGTGTTCGGCCCAACGCTGTTCATCCTCGGCGGCTTCCCGGCGGCGTTCGCCCTGCATGTGGAGCATTTCATCCCGATGACGCTGTTCCGCGCCGACCCCAAGTGGCTGGACTGGTGGACGGTGTTCTACTGGGGCTGGTTCATCGGCTATGCACCGATGGTGGCACTGTACGTCGCGCGGATCTCGCGGGGCCGCACCATCCGCGAGATCATCATGACGCTGTCGATCATCGCGCCGCTGGTGACCATGTTCTGGTTCACCGTGGTCGGTGGTACCGGCATCGGCCTGGAGCTGCAGACACCGGGCATCGTCACCGCCCATGGCGCGCAGCCCGAAGACCTGCTGCTGGGGGTGACGCAGAACCTGCCGCTGGGCGGCCTGATCAGTGCACTGTTCCTGTTCCTGAGCTTCATCTCGGTGGCGACCAATGGCGATGCCATGGCCTTCACCGTAGCGCTGGCGATGTCCAGCAACGATAAACCGAAGAAATGGCTGTGTGGTTTCTGGGCCATCGGCATGGGCCTGGCGGCGGTGGTGCTGATCACCATTGGCGCGGGCGGCGTGACGGCCCTGCAGTCCTTCATTGTCATCACCGCGGTGCCGGTGTCGCTGGTGATCCTGCCAGCGCTGTGGGATGCCGTACGCATCGCCCGGCACATGGCCCGCGAACAAGGCGTCTGAACATGATCCATCCAGGTATGACAACAATGTCCAACAGCCTACCTGCATCACTGGCCTTGCGCCCTGCCGCCCAGGTCATGGACCTGGCCCGGCTGGGCAGTCACTTCCAGAGCCCGTTGAGCTTCGTGCGCAGCAGCATGCGGCGGATGATGAACCAGCGCTGGCAGATCCAGCGCAGCCGCTTCGACCTCGATGCGCAAGGCTTCGGCACCGCCATCTACCGCATCGACACACCGAATGGGCATTACCACTGCGTGATCTTCTCAGCCTACCTGCCGCCGGAAAAACGCAGCGACCGGGTGATTGCCGACCAGTGGGACGTTGCCTTCGTGCTGGTCGCCGGCGACGTCGACGCGGCGCAACTGGCCGACCTGCAGCGCAACGTGCCGCTGCAGGAGGCCGGCCGCTTCGATGCCCGGGTGCTGGTGCTGTCCCGGGCCAACCGCAGCCTGCGCAACTTCGACCGCTTCCTGGCGGCGCTGGCCGAAGGGCAGCAACCCGACCCGCACCAACTGGCCGAGGTCGGCTACCTCTACCGCACCACTGCGGTGTACGGCAACGGCAAGTTCGGCATCGCCGACTTCGGCTGCCTGCAGGACAACCCGGACTTCAACCAGCCGTTCAGCGCGCAGATGTTCACGGTCTACCTACTGCGCCATTTCAGCATCGAGCAGATCGAACACATGGCCCGTGCCCTCGATCCGCAGCGGGCCGTGCCACTGGCCCCGGCCCTGCAACGCTACCTGGGGGTCGGCAACGCCACCGGGCTGGGCATGGCGCCCTTCCTGATCAACCACCCGCAATTGCTGGAACGCTGGCTCAGCACCCGCGAAACCGCGCTGGCCCTGGCCTTGGCGCAACCGGCCGAGCCCGCCCGACTGGCGCGCCTGCAAGGCTTGCTGACGCGGGCCCGCCTGCACCTCAGCCAGACCCAGACCGAAGACCTGCTCCAGGGCCAACAGAACCGACAAACTCTGGCCGAGCTTGCGGCGCTGGCCGACTGGCTCGCTGACCAGCCTGCCGGCGATGATCTCTGGCCTCGGCTGCTGGCCTGGAGCGAAGCGCACGCCGGGCTGGGCTGCCAGGAGCTGCTGGTGAGCCTGCTGCTGGAGTTGTACCCCGAGCAGGTCACGCCGCTGGCCGAGCAGATGGGTGCCGACGAAGGCTGGCAACTGGACGCGCAGATGCCCCTGCGGCAGTTGCGCGGGCTAATCGAGCAGCAGTTTGCGTGGGCCCTGGCCTACGACTTCACTAGCGTGGAAGCCGAGCATTTCTTCTGGTACCGCTCGGCCGAGAAAGAGGAACCCCGCCTGGGCATGCGCGCCGAGGAACCGGGCGCGGAAAAGGAAATGCAACTGGGCATCGCCCGCAACATCCAGCGCTGCCACGCCGCCGTGCTTGAGCACCTGCAGGCTCATCCGCAGGCCCTGACCGCGCATTTGCTCATCGCTGCGCCTACGCTCAAGGGCACGGTGCGCCGCCTGCAAGGCATGGCGCAGAGTACCTACGGGGAAATCCGCGCCAACCTGCTGGACCGCGACATGCTGCCGATCCACCTGCTGCGCTGCAAGCTGGCGTTCTTCGGTGCGGGCAAGTTCGACCCCAAGTCGAGCCGCTGGGTACGCATCACCCTGTTCCAGGGCGCGCCGCTGGTAAGCGATATCGGGCTCAACGACATAGCCCAGCCGTTTGACGACGACTGGAACTTCGCGGTCATGCCGCAGGGAGCATTGTGACCATGCGTGTATCGCTCAACGAAATCCAGGTGATGTGCCGCAAAGCCTTCGAAGGCATGGGCTTTGCCCCTGGCGACTGCGAGGACGCGGCCGAGCTGGTGGGCTGGCTGCACTTGCAAGGGCTGGACGGCATTGGCGCACTGGCACAGGCGCTGGACCCTCTGCAAGGCGAAGCCAGCCAGCCTTTCACCCTGAGCTTCGAGGACAGCACCTTGCTGGTAATCGACGCCCACGGCCAGAGCGTGCTGCGCTGCGCGGCGACGGCAGTGGCGCTGATGCAGGACAAGGCGATGCGCCGTGGCCAGGCGCTGCTGCAGATCCATCATTGCCATAACCGCCTGCTACTGCTGGGCTACCTGAGCAAGGTGGCCGGGCGCGGGCTGCACGTGCAGGCCCGCTGGGAAGACGCACGCCAGCGCCACCTGGCCGACTTTACCGCAGGCGAGCTACGCCCTGTGCTGCGCAGTGATGCCCAGCCCGCTGCCGTCGAGGCGTTCGAGCAAGGCGTCACCGTGCTGTTCACCCGGCCTGCCGGCCCCCTCCCGATCGCGGGCGCCACACCGCGCACCGCGAACCAGGGCTTCATCGTCAATGAAGGCACCTGGCAGCGGCTCAAGCAACTGGCCGATCACATCCTCGTCGAAAGCACCGAAGCCTCGCGCCGCCATGGCGCAGGCGGCGGCAGCGATGCCGACTGACGCTGCACACTCAGGACCGAATTCAATGAAACAGGCAATCAAGACCGACCTATACGCCTCCAAGGCACCGCTGGAGTGGGCCGTCGTCGGCAACGGCACGCTCTATACCGCGCAGATCCCTATCGATGCCCAGGGCCAGGTGGTCGCGGGCGGCATCGAGGCGCAAACCCGCCAGACCCTGGACAACCTGCGCCACACCCTGGAGGCCGCCGGCAGTTCGCTGGATGCCGTGACCCAGGTGCTGATCTACGTCACCGACCGCAGCTACCTGGCCACGGTCAACCAGCTGTACGGCGACTACTTCCAGCCCCCCTACCCCAACCGCGCGGCGGTGGTGGTCGCGGGCCTGGCCCGCGAGGAGATGCTGGTGGAGCTTGTGGTTTACGCCTGCCTCTCATGAAGCACTGATCGACAGGCTTTCGCCCGCTAATGGTTGGGCCGGGGTTGGTTAAAGCGCCTCGTCCGAATAACCGAAAGTTTTTGCAGAGCGGTGCAACCTTCGCCAGTCACACGTGAACACAGAACGTTCTGTGTCTGACTTGAGGTAACCGATCATGGCTAACAATCAAGACAAAGATAGAAACCAAGGTGGCAGCCACCAGTCCCATTCCGGCGATGCTGGCCAGAAAGGCGGCCAGGGTGGCATGGCAGGTACGCAGAAAGGGGGCCAGCAGTCCGGGCAGAAACCTGACGACAAGATGGACAAGGATTGGGAAAAGTCCAGGGATACCGGGCACCAAGGTGGCCAGGCCGGCGGCAAGCAGACCCAAACTGACACCGGCCGCATGGGCGGCACCCAGCACAAAGACAAGGATCGTTGAGTCAACGGTTGGCACCGGGGCGTCGTCAGTTGCCCCGGTGCATCAGGTTTCTGCGGCGCACCATCCAGAACGCCCCCCTGAAGCGCTGTCCTCCCGCTCCCCTAAAAGGCCATTACGGCAGGCACAGGCGTAATCCGCTTCAGCCCGTGTTGAAAAGTTCAGCACCAGCCTGAGCTTGTCGATCGTGTCATAGAGGTCATAGCCGTTGCCCAGTGCTTTGGGGAAGCCTGCGAGCCTGGGCAGGCACTCCTTTTCCTGAGGTAGAGCGGGAACCACAACGAAGCGCGTCTGCATGACCATCCCTCTTCTTGGCAGCTCTTTAGTATTAGTTGCATTATGTGAAAGCATCAAGGCAACTCATACTGAATTTTCGCTCCCGGTGGCACAGCAGGGGCCTCACATCTCCACTTGGGTCCCGAGCTCGATCACTCTGTTCAACGGCAGCTTGAAGTACCTGAGGGTGCTGTTGGCATTCTTCAGCAGGAACGCGAACAGGTGCTCACGCCAGCGCGCCATGCCCTGCTGCTTGCCGGCAATGACCGTTTCACGGCTGAGGAAATAGGTGGTGCGCATGGGGCCGAAGTCCAGGCCTGCCCGCTGGCAGCGGCTCAGCGCCAAGGGCACGTCGGGTTCCTCAATGAAGCCAAAGTGCAGGCAGACACGGAAGAAACCATCACCAAAGGCCTCGACCTCGCAGCGCCTGGCGACGCTGACTCGCGGCTCGTCTTCGAACACCACGGTCAGCAACACAACTTGCTCATGCAGCACCTGATTGTGCAACAGGTTGTGCAGCAGCGCATGGGGCACCGCCTCTGGCCGCGCGGAGAGGAACACAGCGGTGCCACTCACCCGGTGCGGCGGCTGGGCCTGCAGGCTGGCGATGAACAGTTCCAGCGGCAACGAACTCTCGTCCAGCCGCTCGACGATGATCGTGCGACCGCGCTTCCAGGTGGTCATCAGCACGAACAGCGCCACCCCGGCGATCACCGGGAATGCACCGCCCTGGAAGATCTTCGGCGCATTGGCGGCGAAATACAGGCTGTCCACCAGCAGGAAGGCCAGCAACATCGGCACCGCCAGCCAGCGTGGTGCCTTCCACAGCAACAACACCACCGCCGACGCCAGCAGCGTGGTGATCAGCATGGTGCCGGTCACAGCCACGCCATAGGCCGCCGCCAATGCCCCGGACGACTCGAAGCCGACCACCAGCAGCACCACCCCGACCATCAGCGCCCAGTTCACCATGCCGATATAGACCTGCCCCTGCTCCTCGCTGGAGGTGTGCTGGATGAACATACGCGGCACATAGCCCAGCTGGATAGCCTGGCGGGTCAGGGAGAAGGCACCGGAAATCACCGCCTGGGAGGCAATGATCGTGGCCAGGGTGGCCAGCCCGACCATCGGAAGCAGGGCCCAATCGGGCGCCAGCAGGTAGAACGGGTTGCGCACCGCCTGCGGGTTGCCGAGGATCAGCGCGCCTTGGCCGAAGTAGTTCAGCACCAACCCCGGCAGCACCAGCAGGAACCAGGCCCGAGCGATGGGCTTGCGGCCGAAGTGCCCCATGTCGGCATACAGCGCCTCGGCGCCGGTCAGCGCCAGCACCACCGCGCCGAGAATGGCCACGCCCATGCCCGGGTGCAGCACGAAGAACTTCACCGCCCAGGCCGGGTTGAGCGCCTGCAGCACCTCCGGGCGCTGCACGATGCCGTGGATGCCCAACGCGCCGAGCACGACGAACCACAGCACCATGATCGGCCCGAACAGAATGCCGATGCGTGCGGTGCCGTGCTTCTGGATCAGGAACAGCGCCACCAGCAGCAGTACCGCCAGCGGCACGACCCAGTGCTCGATGCCGTCGAAGGCCAGTTGCAGTCCCTCCACGGCCGACAGCACCGACACCGCCGGGGTGATCATGCTGTCGCCGTAGAACAGCGCGGCGCCGAACAGCCCCAGCAGCACCAGCACCTTGCTCAAGCGCTTGTAGGGCGCTGCGGCTCGGTGTGCCAATGCCGTCAGGGCCATGATGCCGCCCTCGCCCTGGTTGTCGGCGCGCAGGATGAACAGCACGTACTTGAGCGACACCACCCACAGTAACGACCAGAACACCAGCGACAGCACACCGAGCACACCGGCGCTGTTGGCCTGCACGCCGTAGTGCCCGGCGAAGACTTCCTTGAGGGTGTACAGCGGGCTGGTGCCGATGTCGCCATAGACCACGCCGACTGCGGCGACGAGCATGCCGATGGCGCTGGACTTGCTGGGTTGAGATGAGTTTGCTGCGACGGCGGACTGGCTCACGAAAGGGCTTCTCTGGACTGGCGGTTGGATATGCATGCCATCCCTGAGCATCGCGCGGTGAGTATCCTTGCAGGGCGACGGTTCAGTCGTAAAAAGAGCGTAAAAAATCAGGGGCATGGGGTTTTTGGGGGTGTTCGCCTCGGGAGGTTCAGCGCCTATGAGATCGAGCGCCGCCCGCGCGGCGCTCGATCTCATAGGCGCTGCAAAACGCTCGACAGGCACTTGGTGGCCCCAGTGCTGTATGGTTATTGCTACCGAGTAACCCCCGGAGACCCTCATGTTCCGTACCTTTGAACGCTGGCTCGACCCCTTCCCGCCCGACGAGGTACCGCCGCCCCCGGTCGGCCTGCTGCGTTTCCTGTGGGCCTGCACCCGCGGCGCACGCGGGTATATCCTGGCGCTGGCGCTGTTCAGTGCCGGCGTATCGATCTACGAGGCCTGGTTGTTCTCCTTCCTCGGCCAAGTAGTGGACCTGCTCTCCAACTGGCAGGCCGGCGGTGGCGTGAGCCCGGAAGAAAGCCGTGTGCTGTGGGGCGTCGGCCTGCTGCTGATCGCCAGCATCGTGCTGGTGGCTCTGCGCACGCTGATGCAGCACCAGGTGCTGGCGATCAACCTGCCGCTGCGCCTGCGCTGGGACTTTCACCGGCTGATGTTACGCCAGAGCCTGTCGTTCTTCTCCGACGAGTTCTCCGGCCGGGTCACCACCAAGGTGATGCAGACCGCGCTGGCTGTGCGCGAGGTGCTATTCACGGTGATCGAGATCGTCCCGGGCATCGGTGTGTACTTCATCGCTATCATCGCCCTGGCCGGTGGCTTTGCCACCAAGCTGATGCTGCCGTTCATTGCCTGGCTGCTGCTGTTCGGCCTGGCCATGCTGTATTTCGTGCCGCGCCTGGGCAAGGTCGGCCAGGAACAGGCCCATGCGCGCTCGTCGATGACCGGCCGGGTGTCCGATGCCTACACCAACATCACCACCGTGAAGCTGTTTTCCCACTCCAAGCGCGAGGCGCACTTCGCCCGGGCGGCCATGGAGGACTTCAAGCAGACCGGGTTCCGCCAGATGCGCCTGGTCAGCCAGTTCGAGGTCGTCAACCAGGCGCTGGTGGTCGGGCTGATTTTCGGCGCTGGCGGCTACGCCTTGTGGCTGTGGCACCAGGGCCAGGTCGGTACCGGTGCGGTGGCGGCGATCACGGCCATGGCCCTGCGCATCAACGGCATGTCGCACTGGATCATGTGGCAGATGACCTCGCTGTTCGAGAACATCGGCACCGTACAGGACGGCATGGCCACCCTCACCCGCGGGCCCAAGGTGCAGGACGTGCCGAATGCCGGCGTGCTGGAAACCCGCGGCGGCGCGGTGACCTTCGACAACGTGCGCTTCAACTACAACGGCGAGCGCCAGGTGCTCGACGGCCTGAGCCTGAACATCCGTGCAGGCGAAAAGGTCGGCCTGGTGGGCCGTTCCGGCGCAGGCAAGTCGACCTTGATCAACCTGCTGCTGCGCTTCTACGACGTGGACAGCGGCGAGATCCGCATCGACGGGCAGAACATTGCCCGTGTCACCCAGGACAGCCTGCGCAGCGCCATCGGCATGGTCACCCAGGACACCTCGCTGCTGCACCGCTCGATCCGCGACAACATCGCCTACGGCCGCCCTGAAGCGAGCGATGCACAAATCCAGCGCGCCGCTGCCAACGCCCAGGCCGATGGTTTCATTCGCCAGCTCAGCGACCGTGACGGCCACAGCGGTTACGACACCCTGGTCGGCGAGCGCGGCATCAAGCTCTCCGGCGGCCAGCGGCAACGCATCGCCATCGCCCGGGTAATGCTCAAGAACGCCCCGATCCTGCTGCTGGACGAGGCCACCAGTGCCCTGGACTCGGAAGTCGAGGTCGCCATCCAGGAAAGCCTCGACGAGATGATGCAGGGCAAGACCGTGATCGCCATCGCCCACCGGCTGTCCACCATCGCTGCCATGGACCGGCTGATCGTCATGGATGAAGGGCGCATCATCGAGCAAGGTACTCACAGTGAGTTACTGGCGAAGAACGGTACCTATGCGCGGCTGTGGCAGCACCAGAGCGGTGGGTTCCTGGGTGAGGATCAGGGGGTGGCCGAGGCACTGGAGTAAGCCGGCAGCACGCATCGTGGAAAAACGTCTGTGCCGGTTTTCAGGTGAAATCTGTACATTGAGTTTGCATTACACGGCTCGATAATCAGGACACCTTTGGCCACCTGTCGAGACGAGACACTGATGAGCACGCCTATCCGCAAGAGACGACTGACGGTCCCACAGCTGGTCGCCATGAAAGGCCGGCAAAAGATCGTTTCGCTGACGGCATACTCCAGCGCGATCGCCAAGGTGATCGACCCCTTGGTCGATTTCATCCTGGTCGGTGACTCCACCGCAATGGTCGGCTACGGCCGCCCCTCCACCCTTGGCATGCGCCTGGACGAAACCATCGCCCACACCCGGGCGGTGGTCGACAGCACGCGGCTGGCCTGCGTAATTGCCGACATGCCGTTCGGCAGCTACCAGGAATCCCATGAACAGGCTTTTCGCAATTGCGCCCAGGTACTCGCCAGCACCGGCTGTGACGCCGTCAAGCTGGAGGCCAATCAGGCCTTGGCCAGTACCGTGGAATTTCTCGTCGCGCGCGGCATACCGGTCATGGCACACATCGGCCTGATGCCCCAGTTCGTCAATGTCATGGGTGGCTACAAGGCCCAGGGGCTATGCCCTGACAGCGGCGCGGCATTGCGCGCCGATGCCCAGGCCAACCTGCAGGCCGGAGCCTTCAGCCTGCTGCTGGAGGGGGTCGCGGAACCGGTTGCCAGGGCGATTACCGACGCCACCGACAAGCCTACCATCGGCATCGGTGCATCACCGGCTTGCGATGGCCAGGTACTGGTCACCGAGGACCTGCTAGGGTTGGGTGGCGATCATGTACCCCGCTTCGTAAAGCCTTATGCCGACGTGGCCCAGGTGATCCGCGAGGCGTGTACCCGCTTCGGTGACGAAGTGCGCGACGGGACCTTCCCTGAAATGCGCCACTGCTATGGCGTCTGAGCCTTGTCCTGAATGGCCTCGTCCTGGATCGCCCTGACCAGGCATTGCAGCGCCTGGGGAATGTCTTTGCTCCAGTCCAGCGTGTAGCACAGGCGCAAGTGACTGCGCCAAAGGCCACGTTGGCTGAAGACCTCCCCAGGCGCGATTACGATACGCTGCGCCAACAGCCGCTCGAAGACCCGGCGCATGTCCACCGAGCGGGTCGCTTCCAGCCAGAAACTCGCCCCGCCCTGCGGCTCATGGATATGCAGGCAACCTTGGCCATAGGTTTCCAGCAAGGCCTTCATGTGCATCATGCGCTCACGCAACAGGGCACGCAGCCGCTGCACATGCTGCTCGAACCGACGCGAAGTGAACAGTTTGGCGATGGACTTCTGGCGGATCGGCGACAAGCGGAAAGCACGCTCCAGAAACAGCTGCTGCAACTGTTCGGTATGACGTCGGCAGAGCAAGTAGCCGTAGGGTGCCTCCGAACCGATCACCTTGTCGAAGGTGGAGAACACCAGCAACCGGTCCGGGTCGGCGAAATCGCGGTAGCGTGGCGCCTCGGCCTGGAAGCAGAACTCGCCGTAGCCATCGTTTTCGAACAGCCACACATCATGCTCGGCCAGCCAGCGGCAGATCTGCTGCTTGTCTGCGGCCGGCATCAGGCCGCCTTGCGGCACGCTGGTCGCCGACGACAACACCGCCAGGCGCACCGGTTCGCTGTTCAGTACCTGGCGCAGCTGCTGCAGGTCGAAGCGCCCATCCTCAGCCAACGGCACTTCGATGATGGTCATGCGTGCGGCGAGCAGTTGCCTGAGCACCGCCCAGTTGCATGGCGATTCGACCAATGCCACCTTGCCTTCGAGATCCAGGGCACGCAGTGACAGTTCGAGGATACTGCGCAGATCAGAGCCGACGAACACATGCTCGGCCTGCCAGCAACGGTGTGCCGAGCGGGTATAGAGTTCCGCCAGCGCGCTGCGTAAAGCCATCTCGCCGAAGGGTTGGTAGAGCGGCGCATGGGAACGCGGGTACTGACGCGTGAGTTCGCGCTCGATCATCAACAGCGGTTTTTCCAGCGACAGCAATATGGCCGGGGCATCGCTGGCAAGGGCCAGCATGCCGGGCTGACGAGCACTGGCGAACACAGTGTCCAGCAGGCTCGGCGAGCGCTCGGCGCGCAAGGGCGTGCTGCTGGCCCGGGTGAAATAGCCGAGTTTGGGGCGTGCATGCACCCGCCCCTCGTCCTCAAGCAGTGAATAGGCATACTGGGTGCTGGAGACTGAAACGTTCAATCGCTGGGCCAGTTGGCGCAAAGATGGCAAGCGCTGCTCGATATCCGAGGGTGCCGCTTCGATCAAGTCGAGCAGATAGCGGTAGACCGCCTGGTAGGTGTAGCCGGATTTGTTGGTTTTCTTCGCATCCATACTCAAGCATCACGTGGCAAATGCTGCCACAGGTTACACGTAGATTCCCATCGGCCTGCTAGCGGTGGAGCAGCCACCGCCACGCAAGCCTTTGAGTTGAGGTGCATCATCCCGGCCTGCTTTCGCTGCCGAACCCTTCCACGGCTTTCACCAACCCCTGCGCCGCCAGCATGACCAGCTGCCCGCCCTTCTCCGGCGAAGCCTGGGCCGGGTCCGAGCCCATCCGCCCGCCCGGATGGCGCGCACGGAAATCCACGGCCTCGCGGATGGGGCCCCAGTTGGCGATCTGCGGCGCATAGTCGGCGGTTTTGATGCAGTCCGGATAGGCCCACTGGGTCACGGCTATCTCCGAAGGTGTGGCATGGATGCCGTGGCCGGTCGGGAACTGCTCCTTGGCCAGAGCCTCGACCCCTTCCAGGTCCCACCAGTTAATCAGTTTCAAGGCAAACCCTGCCGGGCGGCGGGCAAAGCTGGCTTCGGCATAGATCTCGGAAAAGGCTGCCTCGATCGAGGCCACGTTACCGCCGTGGCCATTCAGGAAGAGGATTTTCTCGAAGCCATGCACCGCCAGTGAGCGAACCCAGTCAGTGATCGCGGCGATGAAAGTCGATGGCCTGAGCGAGAGGGTGCCAGGGAAGCCAAGATGGTGCTGGGCCATGCCGATGTTGAAGGTTGGCGCGACCAGGATATCCGCCTTCTTCTGCGCTTCGAAGGCGATGATTTCCGGGCACATCCAGTCGGTGCCGAGCAGCCCTGTCGGCCCGTGCTGCTCGTTGGAGCCGATGGGAATGACGATGGTCCGGCTGCGCTGGAGGAATCGTTCCGTTTCAACCCAGGTCGATCGATGTAGGAGCATCTTGCTTCTCTCATGGAAAATGTGGCTGGGAGCGCCAGGCGCGGTGGTTTCCGCTTCAACAGTAAAGACCGTTTCGCGCCTGCCGGGCATGCAATCGGGCTGTCGTGCTTACCAGTTCATGGCAGGACTCCTCTGTCGGGGCCAGGGCAGTGCCCGCTTCAGTTCTCACCGATGCAGTGGTCGCCGAAGGTGCGGTAGTTCAGCACCTGGGTCTGGTCGTGGGAGTCGAGGTAGGTAAGCTTGGCATTGACCACCCCGCAAGTCGGCGCAGCGTCCTGGCTGGTTGACAACACTTTGTTGATGTCCAGCTGGGTGCCATAGGTGTAGGTGCGGACATTGTCGGCAGCTTCGGCGCGGGCGGCCAGGGTGCAGACGTTGAGTGCGGCGAACAGGCAGGCGGCGTAGACGGCTTTGCGGTTCATGGTGGGGCTCTCCGGGCTTCAATGGGGTGTTTGAACCGAGGCGTTACTGCCTCGCTTCGATGGAGCCCATTAAAAGACTGGAAAGTACCTGGCTTGTGTCACGATCCCTGGCCAATCAACTCAAAGCGTATCTGTATCACCCCTGGATACGCTGTGATACAAGCCGGCGCAGCCCTCTGGCCGGCGCTTCCTATCGATAGCGCTGATGATGACTATCGAGCGGCTCGCCTGCCAGGTTGGCGAAACCGGCCTTTATAATCGCCTTCAATTTTCCCTCCCCCTTCGCCTGCAACAGGCGACCTCACCTTGGAATCAGGAACATGCCAAGCGTCAGTCAGGCCTCTCACGGCCGTCCCGAACATGATCAACAGAGCGTCAGGCAGCAGTGGCTGGCGATTCTCTCGGTCGCCGTGGGTGCCTTCGCCCTGGTCACCAGCGAGTTTCTCCCGGTGGGCGTGCTCAACGATGTGGCCAGCGACCTGGGCATCAGCGCCGGCCATGCCGGACTGATGGTGACCCTGCCCGGTATCATGGCGGCCCTCGCCGCGCCGCTGCTGTCGGTGGGCATTGGCGCCATGGACCGGCGCTACCTGCTGATCGGCCTGACACTGATCATGATCATCGCCAACGCGGTGGTGGCCTATGCCAGCGACTTCAGCCTGCTGCTGTTCGGTCGTGTCCTGCTGGGCATCAGCATCGGCGGCTTCTGGGCCACTGCCATTGCGCTCAGCGGCCGTTTGGCGCCCAAGGGCGTGAGCGTGGCCCGGGCCACCTCGATCATCATGGCCGGCGTCACCCTGGCCACCGTGCTGGGCGTGCCCGTGGGTACCTGGCTGAGCGGCCTGATGGGCTGGCGCATGACCTTCCTGGCCACCGCGCTGGTCGGCGTGCCGGTACTGCTGGCGCAGCTGCTCTTGTTGCCGCGACTCAACCCGGACAAGGCCATTCGCGTCAGTGACCTGCCGGCGCTGTTCATCAACCCGCAAGCTCGGGTTGGCTTGATCGCCGTGCTGCTGATTGGCCTGGCGCACTTTGCCGCGTATACCTACGTCGCGCCGTTCTTCAAGCAAAGTTCCGGCTTCGACGGGCCCACCATCGGCTCGCTGTTGCTGCTCTATGGCGTGGCCGGGGTGATCGGCAACCTGTTCGCCGGCTACGCCGCCAACCAGAGCGTACGCCACACGCTGATGCTGGTAGCGGTGATGATCGGCGTCAGCACTGCGCTGTTCCCCTACTTCGCCACCGGCCTGACCGGCGCGGCGATGCTGATCGCACTGTGGGGCTTCGCCTTCGGCGCGTTCCCGGCCTGCTCCAGCATCTGGATGTTCGTCGTGGCACCCAAGGATGTCGAGCGCGGCATGCCGCTGTTCGTGGCCATGTTCCAGGTGATCATCGCCCTGGGTTCGTTCTTCGGTGGGCGTATCGTCGACCAGCTGGGCAGCTCGGTGCTGTTGAGCCTGGCCACGGCGCTGGTGGGCTGCGGCTTTGTCACGGTGCTGGTGCTGGGGCGTAATGTCAGCAACAGCCTGGCAGCACAGACTGGCTGACGGGAGGTGATCGTTGGCGATGGGTCGCAGCCTGTGCTGCGACCCCGCTGCATCACTTGCCACGGGCGCGGACCTGCAAGTGCTGGTGGGTAAATTCAGGCTTTGACCCACAGCCAGAGACTTGCGTGAAATCCTGCTTTGGTGTCATAACCAGTGCGCTGCACAGTGCCTCACCTCGCCAGCCTTCGCACGACTGACCCACTCGAATGGGAGAAGAAAATGAAGCTCTTTTACTCGCCAGGTGCCTGTTCGCTCTCGCCGCACATCGTCCTCAACGAACTGGACCTGCCCTACACCGTCGAAAAAGTCGACCTCAAACAGCACAAGACGGCCAGCGGTACGGATTTCTACACGATCAATGGCAAGGGCTATGTTCCCGCCCTGCAACTGGATAACGGCGAAGTCCTCACCGAGGGCCCGGCCATCATCCAATACCTTGCCGACCAGAAACCCCAGGCCAATTTGCTGCCCCCTGCAGGCTCGCTGGAACGCGCGCGGGTACAGGAATGGCTGAATTTCATTGGCACCGAGGTGCACAAGACCCTCGCCGCCTTGTTCAACCCAAGCATCAGCGCAGAAGCCAAGAGCAAGACCATCGAGACCTTGGGCAAACGCCTGGGCTTCGTGGACAAGGCGTTGCAAGGCAACGACTTCCTGACCGGCAAGCACTTCAGCGTGGCCGATGCCTACCTGTTTACCATCGTGAACTGGGCGCCAATGCTGGGCATTGACCTTTCACCCTGGCCAACGGTGGTGGCGTTCCAGAAACGCGTCGCCAGCCGCCCGGCCGTGCAGAAAACCCTGCAGGCCGAAGGCTTGATCTGACCCTCGCCAGGCTCCACCACCGGCAGTGGTCCGATCACGCCGGCAGCAATCACCGTGGAGTCGGCAACAGGCAAAGCGTGACTGCTCCCATCACCAAGTGATGGGCAAAAAAGGGGCCGCACAACGGCCCCTGGCTTCACATGTGTCACTCTGCTCGTGACCCCGTATCGGCGGCCCACCCACTACCGCGCGAGATCAAGCTCAGCCAGCGCCTGGCGCAGCTGCTGGACATCGTCTCCCAGCGCTCGCGATATGCCCTGATATTCCGCCAAGATCGAACATCTCAGGCAAAATGCCGCAGTGTGCTGTCATCCCACTCATGGCCCGCGTGCGACCAGCCATTGTCCATCGGCAACGGGAACCCGGTACGGCAATGCCCCTGTTTGGCTTCAAAGTCGAAGACCGCATGGGGGTAGTCGTTGATCAGCAGCAGCGCCTTGCGGTGGTCCTCGGACCAGGCAATCTTGACCGTCGAGGGCTTGTCGCGGTCGGCGATGCTCTCCACGTCGTAGATGTGCAGCGCATTCTGGATCGGGTTGCCGCCGCCGGAGGAATCCAGGGCGTAGAAATAGCCGGTTTCCTCGTCGTCCTCGAACACCACGGCGTACGGCCCTTCCCCGGCCGGCGCTTCAACAACAAGGCCGTCCCCTACAAGCAATTCGTTCTGCGCAACAACATAGGCAGGCATGTCGGCATTCCTTGCATGGTTGAGAGACGTTGATGATGCCCAGCGAACGATGCCGGGTGCAACTACCCGCAAAGAATAGGCAGCCGCTACTTGTCGCAGCAGCGCGCCCAGCGCGACTTCCTGCAGATCAGCCTGGGCAAGTATTTCTTCAAGGACCTGGCCCTGGCTGATCGACCGCAGCCCTTATCGTTTCGAGCGCTCGGCCTGACCGGAACGGCCGCAGCTCAGCGTCAATCCAGCACTGGCTTGAGTAGCGCCTGCGCCTCATACAGTGTCGCCAGATAGCGCAGGCGCATCTCATCGATGCTCAACCGCGAAGCATGGGTGGTGATGGTCAAGGTCGCCTTCAACTGGCCGCTGCGGTTTAGCAGCGGCACACCCAACACGCGCATGCCGATTTCGTATTCCTGATCGACGATGCTGTAGCCCTGCGCCCTCACCCGCTGCAACTCTGCCATTAACTGCGCCCTGTCGGTCTGGGTATAGGGCGTCAGCGCACTCAGCGCGTTGTGCGCGAAGTACTCCTCCCGCTGCCCCTCCTCCAGCCACGCCAGCCAGACCCGGCCGCTTGCCGTGCAATACATCGGCATCCGCGACCCAGGGCGGATCGACAACGACGCAATGTGGCTGTAGCGGCTGCGCACCAGGTGAATGATCTCGTCGCCATCACGGCTGCCCACCGACACATGCTCCTGGGTCTGCCGTGCCACCTGCTCGACGATCGGCCGCAGCATGCGCGGCAACTGCGCCGAATCGACATAGGCCTGGCCGATGCGCAGGGCCTTGGGCGTCAGCCAGTAATGGCGGTTGTCGGTCTCGGCAAAGCCTTCGTGCACCAGCGTCAGCAGAAAGCGCCGTGCGGCACTGGGGGTCAGACCGGACAGCCTGGCCGCCTGGGGCACGCTCAGGCGTGGTTGCTCGGCACTGAACAGTTGCATCAGCGCCAGGCCTTTTTGCAGGCCGGCGATCAGGTCGCGGGGGTGGATCTCGGGCTGGGGCATGAAATCGACTCTTGGAAAGTGGCATCTAATGCGATTACCGCTTGATAGCTGCGATTATCGCATTGAATGCCCAATAAGCGCATTGTCGATGACACTGCGCCGCACCAAGCTGGCTTCCACAACAACAGCCATAACGGAGGTCAGCATGATCCGAGGTTCGACAGAACTGGTCGCCATCGTCGGTTCGCCTATCGCCCAGGTGAAGTCGCCGGAAAACTTCAACACCTGGTTCGCCAACAACGCCCGCGACCTGGCGATGGTTCCCATCGACCTGCAGGAAACGGCGCTGGGCGCCTTCGTCGACCACTTGCGTGGTTGGCGCAACCTGCGCGGCTGCGTGGTTACGGTGCCCTACAAGCAGGTCCTGGCCACACAACTGGACGGACTCAGCGAACGCGCCAAGGCACTGGGCTCGGTCAACGTGATCCGCCGCGAGCGCGACGGCCGCCTGCTGGGCGACAACGTCGATGGCGCGGGCTTCCTCGGCGCCGCTCGCCAACATGGCTTCGAGGCTTGCGGCAAGCGTGCGCTGGTGGTGGGCTGCGGCGGGGTCGGCAGTGCGATTGCCTATGCACTGGGCGAAGCGGGCATTGCCAGCATTACCCTCGGCGACCCCAGCGCCGAACGCGTCGGGGCGCTGGGTGAAGTGCTCGGCACTGCCTTCCCGGAACTGGAAATCGCCACGCGCTACGGCTCGCTGGAGGGCTTCGACCTGGTCGTCAATGCCTCCCCTGTCGGCATGGGCAACAGCGGCGAACTGCCGCTGCCGGAGGCACTGCTGGAAACCCTGAAGGCGGCCACGCTGGTAGCTGACGTGGTCACCTCACCGGAAATCACCCCGCTGCTGCACAAGGCGCGGGAACGCGGCTGTCCGGTCCAGACCGGCGCGCAGATGGCCTTCGCCCAGCTGGGCCTCCTCGGTGCCTTCATGGGCGTCACCCCGCTGGAGATCTGAAGCCATGAGCACTAGCGAACAAGCGGTGTTCGACCTGGTGGTCCTCGGCAGCGGTGCTGGGGGCTTCGCCACCGCCGCCACAGCAGCCCGCCGCGGGCTGAAGGTGCTGGTGGTGGAAAAGGCCGAGCGCTTTGGCGGTACTTCGGCGATTTCTGGCGGCGCGGCGTGGATCTACGGCAGTGATCAGGCCCAGGCTGCCGGTGCCAAGGACTCCCCCGAGGCCATGCGCACCTACCTGAAGACGATCATCGGCGCAGGTTACAACCCGGCACTGGTGGATACCTTCATCGAACGGGGTCACCAGGCCCTGCGCTGGCTGGAGCACAACACCGAACTGCGCTACGGCCTGCGCCCGCACTCGCCGGACTATTACCCCGACGAACCGGGTGCCACCGAATTCGGCCGCGCCCTGGAGATGGTCGAGTACGACGGTCGCCACCTCGGTTCGCGCTTCAGCGACCTGAAGATGCCGCCGCCGGGCATGCTGCTGTTCGGCGGCATGATGGTCAACCGCGTGGACATCCAGCACTTCCTCAACCTGCGCCGCTCACCCGCCTCACTGTGGCACTGCCTGAAGCTGATGGCGCGGTATGCGCGGGACCGCCTGCGCCACCCACGAGGGACTCGGCTGACCACCGGCAACGCCTTGATCGCGCGCCTCGCCAGCAGTGCCTTCGCCCACGGCACAGAACTGTGGCTGTGCAGCGAGGCCGAGGAACTGATCGTCGAACGCGGCAGGGTGACCGGCGTGGTGGTGATGCGCGAAGGCCGACGGCTTCGGGTGCACGCTCGCGGTGGTGTGGTCTGCGCCATGGGCGGTTTTGCTGCCGGGCAGCTGGCCGCCCGCTATCGCCCGGATGCCGAGGCGCCACACCTGAGCATGTCGCCGCCCACCAACGACGGCGCCGCCCTGCGCCTTGGCGAGGCGGTGGCGGCTGCCCAGGGCGAGGGCCTGGCGGCCAATTTCTTCTGGGCGCCGGTGTCCGAGCTGCGCCATGCCAATGGCGAGCGCGAGCGCTTTGCGCACCTGGTCACCGACCGCGCCAAGCCTGGCGTGATCGCGGTCGACCCGGCCGGGCGGCGCTTCGTCAACGAATCCAATTCCTACCACCACTTCGTACAGACCATGTTCGCCAACGGCCTCGGCCATTGCTGGCTGATCTGCGACGCCGAGGCGATGAACCGTTATGGCCTGGGCCTGGCGCGGCCTAAGCCGGTGGACAATTCGGCACTGATTGCAGCCGGTTACCTGATGCGAGCCGACAGTGTGCCAACCCTGGCTGCGGCCATCGATGTCGATTCGCAAGCCCTGCAGCAGACGCTGGAGCACTTCAATGCCGATGCCCGCAACGGCATCGACCGTGAATTCGGCAAAGGCGGCAACAGCTACAACCGCTACATGGGCGACCCTCAGCACCAGCCCAACCCTTGTCTGGCGCCACTGACCAAGGCGCCGTACTACGCCATCCGAATCCATACCGGTGATCTCGGCTCGGCGCGCGGCCTGGTAACCGACACCAATGCCAATGTGCTGAACCATAGCGGCGCGCCGATTGCCGGGCTGTATGCCGTGGGCAACGACATGAACTCAATGATGAACGGCACCTACCCCGGCCCCGGGATCACCCTCGGCCCCGCCCTCACCTTCGGCTGGATCGCAGCCGGCCATATCGCCGAGCGCCTGCAGGCGCCCGCAACCCACCAGGAGAAACCTGCATGTACTACGAACTGAGAACCTACACAGTCGACCCGCTGAAGATGGCCGACTGGCTGGCCCTGTACCAGAGCCATGCGCTGGAAGTGCAGAGCGAGCACCTGGGCAACCTGGTGGGCTTCTTCACCACCGAATTCGGCGAGGTCAACCAGGTGGTGCATATGTGGGCCTACGCCAGCCTCGACGAACGCATGGCACGCCGTGCCGCGATGGCCGCCGACCCACGCTGGGCAGAGTTCTCGCGGCGCAATCGGGAGCTGGGCGCGGTGCTGCAGCTGCACTCGCGGCTGCTGCGGCCCACGGTTTTTTCGCCGCTGCGATAACCCTCACCTCTGACTAGCGCCGCTCCCACAATGACCGTGCCTGACTGCATAAGGATCTATTCATGCAACCCCTCGCGTGTGACGTACTTGTCATCGGCTCCGGTGCCTCTGGCCTGGCGGCCGCCGTTACCGCCGCGCATCACGGCCTGCAGGTGATCGTCGCGGAAAAGGCCGCCCAGCTTGGCGGCACCAGTGCCTGGTCGGGGGGCTGGCTGTGGATTCCGCGCAACCCGCTGGCCGTCGCCGAAGGCAATGTCGAAACCGACGACGCAGCGGAACGCTACCTGCGCGCCCAGACCCAGGTCGCCGAACTGGACCCTCGCCAGCAAGCCTTCCTGCGCCATGGCCCGGAGATGGTGGCGTTCTTCCAGCAGCACACCGCCGTGCAGTTCCAGTCCGGCAGCAAGATGCCCGACATGCGTGAAGGCGACGGCAGCGCACGTGGCGGGCGCTCGCTGTGCGCGCTGCCGTTCGACGGTCGGTTGCTTGGCCCATGGCTGCACACGCTCCGCCCCCCACTGGACATCGTCAGCCTGGCGGGCATGGGCATCGCCGGTGGCGCGGACATGGCCGCCTTCTTCAACGCCCGCCACTCGCCGAACGCTGCCCTGCACGTTGGCAAGCGCCTGCTGCGCCATGGCCGTGACCTGCTGCTGCATCGGCGCGGTCTGCATCTGGTCAACGGCAACGCCCTGGTCGCCCGCCTGTTGCGCAGCGCCCTGGACCTTGGCGTGACCGTGCTCACCGACAAGCCGGCCACTCGCTTGCTCGGTAATGGGCGCATCGACGGCGCCCAGTTCGCCGATGGCCAGGTGGTCCGTGCACGCCGTGGCGTGGTGCTGGCGTGTGGTGGCTTTGCCCACGATCCCCAGCGCATTGCCCGGCTGATGCGCCATGCGCCCGATGGTACTCAGCATCACTCGGCCGCGCCACCGCAGAACACCGGTGACGGCCTGCGCCTGGGTGAACAGGTCGGCGCCCGGCTTGGCCCCGCGCTTGCCCATGCCGGCGCCTGGGCGCCGGTCTCGCGGGTGCCGCGCCGTGACGGCAGCGTTGGCCACTTTCCGCACCTGATCGACCGCGCCAAGCCCGGCTTCATCGCCGTGCGCCGTGATGGCCGCCGCTTCGTCAACGAATCCGACTGCTACCACGACTTCATGAATGCGCTGTTCGCCGCCACGCCGCAGGGCGAACCGCACGAGGCGTGGCTGATCTGCGACCATGCCGCGCAACGGCGCTACGGCATCGGCTGGGCCAAGCCGTTCCCGTTCCCGACCGGCTTCTATCAGCGCCGCGGCTACCTGTTCAGCGGCCAATCCCTGGCAGAACTGGCGCAGCGCTGCGGGATCGATGCCACGCAACTGCAACACACCGTGGCCGACTTCAATCGCCATGCCGCACTGGGCGCAGACCCGGCCTTCCAGCGCGGCGCCTCGGCTTACAACAGGGCCCAGGGAGAACCGCTGCAGAGGCCGAACCCCTCGTTGCGCCCCTTGCTGCACGGTCCTTTTCATGCGGTGAAGCTGCTGCCTGGTAGCCTCGGCACCTTCGCCGGCCTGTACACGGATGCCTCGGCTCGCGTGCTCGATCACGCGCAGCAACCGATACCCGGCCTGTTCGCGGTCGGCAACGACATGCACAGCGTGATGGCCGGACATTATCCTAGCGGTGGTATCACCCTGGGGCCGGGCATGACCTTCGGCTATCTGGCCGGCAAGGCGCTGGCCAGCGCGTGAGCGGGGTTCGCAATTGTTCGGTTATCGAACAATAGCCCCCTCCAGCGAATTGACGGTCGCCGATTCACTGCTCACCATGCACCGGCCTTGCGTGTACCCCCTGCCTGGGGCCAGGTCACGTTCGAGAAAAAGCCGTTCATTACAATTTCAAGAAACGACCAGGATATGAACCACTCCAAGCTCACCACCGCCAGCGCACGCATGCCATCCGCCGGCATCGGCGACAAGATCCGTGGCGCCTTCGCCGTCGGCAAGACCCGTTGGGGCATGCTCGCCCTGGTGTTCTTCGCCACCACCCTGAACTACATCGACCGCGCCGCGCTCGGCATCATGCAACCGGAACTGGCCAAGGCCATGAGCTGGACGGCGATGGACTACGCCAACATCAACTTCTGGTTCCAGGTCGGCTATGCCGTCGGCTTCGTGCTGCAAGGCCGGCTGATCGACAAGGTCGGCGTCAAGCGCGCCTTCTTCGCCGCCGTGCTGCTGTGGAGCCTGGCCACCGGCGCCCACGGGCTGGCCACCTCGGCTGCCGGCTTCATGGTCTGCCGCTTCATCCTCGGCCTGACCGAAGCGGCCAACTACCCGGCCTGCGTGAAGACCGTGCGCCTGTGGTTCCCTGCCGGCGAGCGCGCCATCGCCACCGGCCTGTTCAACGCCGGCACCAACGTCGGCGCCATGGTCACCCCGGCCCTGCTGCCCCTGATTCTGACCGTCTGGGGCTGGCAGGCCGCGTTCATCGCCATGGGCTGCCTGGGCCTGGTCTGGTTGGTGTTCTGGGGCCTGAAGTACTTCAACCCGGAAGAGCACCCAAGCGTGCGCCAGAGCGAACTCGACTACATCCAGCAGGAGGTCGAGCCGGAGGTGGCGCGCCTGCCTTTCAGCCGCATCCTCGGCATGCGTGGCACCTGGGCCTTTGCCGTGGCCTACGCGATCACTGCGCCGGTGTTCTGGTTCTACCTGTACTGGCTGCCGCCGTTCCTCAACCAGCAGTACAACTTAGGGATCAGCGTGACCCAGATGGGCATCCCGCTGATGCTGATCTGGCTGACCGCCGACTTCGGCAGCATCGGCGGCGGCATCCTGTCCTCGTGGCTGATCGGCCGCGGCGTGCGCGCCACCACCGCACGCCTGGTTTCGATGCTGATCTTTGCCTGCACCATGGTCAGCGTGACCTTCGCCGCCCATGCCAGCGGCCTGTGGATCGCGGTGCTGGCCATCGCCCTGGCAGTCGGCGCACACCAGGCCTGGACCGCGAACATCTGGAGCCTGGTGATGGACTACACGCCCAAGCACCTGATCAGCACGGTGTTCGGCTTCGCCAGCATGTGCGCGGCGATTGGCGGGATGTTCATGACACAGATCGTCGGCAGCGTGCTGATGGCGACCAACAACAACTATGCCGTGCTGTTCACCATGATCCCAGCCATGTACTTCCTGGCGCTGATCTGGATGTACTTCATGGCGCCGCGCAAGATCGAAACCCAGTAAGCGCGAACCCCAGTTACCTCGGTGGGGCCCTGAAGGGCCCTTTTTTTGGCTGTACGCCTTGCGTTGTTTGGCGCCTGTTAGATCGAGCGCCGCGCGGGCGGCGCTCGATCTGTGCATCAACTCAGAACACGAGACAAACACTTGGCAGCCTTCACCCAATCTCCCGGCAAGCAGACCGCAGGCACTATCCCGACATTGTCCACTTTGGGGTTGAGCGGTCTGTCGCGAACGGCAGATTTCGACCCTTAGCGGACGCTCAGCCGGCAATTTCCGGGTAGCGCAGAGGTGCTGCAGGCGAGCTAATCGACGCACCCAGCTCCAGGCGCCAGTAACCTACGTCGTGCCACTGGCCCAGCTTGAAACCGACCTGGGGGAACGTGCCGATGTGCCGGAAGCCCAGCCGCTCGTGCAAACCGACGCTTCCAGCGTTGGGTAGCGCGATGCCGGCGTAGGCCGCATTGAATCCCTGCCGGGCGAGGATAGGGAGCAGTTTGGAATAGAGGCTGCGGCCAACACCGGAGCGGCGCTCTGCGCTCGCGATATAGACAGTGACATCCACTGCCCAGCGGTATGCTGCACGTGCCCGGTGCTGGCTGGCGTAAGCGTAGCCAACCAGACGCCCATCGCGCTCTGCAACAAGGTACGGGTAGGTCTGCAGGGTCGTGACAATGCGCTGGCGCACCTCCTCGACAGTCGGCGGTACTTCCTCGAAAGAGATCGCCGTGCCGGTCACTACCGGTGCGTAGATGGTCTGGATCGCTGCAGCGTCCTCGGGCTGTGCTTCTCTGATTTCAATTGTCATGGCGACCTCAGATCGAGCGTTGGTTCACGCGGGCGGAAAGCTGCTCGGCGCTTTCCTTGCGCTCCGAATAGCGATCCACCAGGAACTCCTGGCGGTCGCGCAGCAGGACGGTGAATTTCACCAGTTCCTCCATCACATCCACCAGGCGGTCGTAGTATGGCGATGGCTTCATCCGCCCAGCGTCGTCGAACTCCAGGTAGGCCTTGGGTACCGAGGACTGGTTCGGGATGGTGAACATCCGCATCCAACGGCCAAGCACCCGCAGTTGGTTGACCACGTTGAACGACTGCGAGCCGCCACACACCTGCATGACCGCCAGGGTCTTGCCTTGGGTAGGGCGAACCGCACCCAGCGCCAGGGGGACCCAGTCGATTTGCGCCTTGAACACTGCGGACATCGCACCATGGCGCTCTGGTGAACACCACACCTGGCCTTCCGACCACTGCACCAGATCACGCAGTTCCTGCACCTTGGGGTGCTCGACAGGTACATCGTCAGGCAGCGGCAGGCCCGACGGATTGAACACCCGCGTCTCGGCCCCGAAGTGCTCAAGCAGGCGTGCGGCTTCTTCCACCAGCAAGCGACTGAAGGAGCGTTCGCGGGTCGATCCATACAGCAGCAGGATGCGCGGTTTGTGCTCGCTGGAACGGGTTGCCGCTGGCGGCACATCGAACAGCGCGAGGTCGAGATTAGGCAGTTGCTCGGACATGTTTCCTCCTGCTCAAAGCGTACCGATGCGATCCAGCTCATGCTTGAGCTGTTCACGGTCGAGGTGATCGAAAGGCAGTGCGAAGAAGGCCTGGCAGCGTGACTCGATGCGGGCCAGCGTGGCGCCGAACGCAGCGTCGACCGACGCCTCGTCACCCACGACATCGGACGGATCCTCAAGCCCCCAGTGCGACTTCAGTGCAGGGCCGAAATACACCGGGCAAGCTTCGCCGGCAGCCTTGTCGCACACGGTAATGACGATGTCAGGAGGGCAAGCCTCGAACGCGTCATTGCCCTTGCTGCTCAGCCCATCGGTCGAGATGCCGGCATGCTGCAAGGTGGTCAGGCTGCGAGGCAACACTTGGCCCTTCGGAAAACTGCCGGAACTGACGGCTTCAAATCCGTGAGGTGCCAGGTGATTGAACATGGCCTCGGAAAGGATGCTGCGGCAGCTGTTGGCCGTGCACATGAACAGGACTCGCATGGGGGCTCCTCCGCTTCGTGGCGGATGTCAGAGGCTCAGGCGCAATGCCAGGGCCGAAAGGGTGATCAACAGAACCGGCAGCGTCAGCAGGATGCCGACCTTGAAGTAGTAACCCCAGGTGATGCGCATGCCTTTGCGCTCCAGCACGTGCAGCCAGAGCAGCGTGGCGAGGCTGCCGATGGGGGTGATTTTCGGGCCGAGGTCGCAGCCGATGACGTTGGCGTAGATCATCGCCTCACGCACCAGCCCTTGCGCCTCGCTGGCCTGGATCGACAAGGCGCCGACCAGCACGCTGGGCATGTTGTTCATGACCGAGGACAGCAATGCAGCAATCAACCCGGTGCCGATGGCGGCACTCCACAGCCCTTGCTGCGCAAGCCGATCCAGCAGGTGGGTGAGCATATCGGTGAGGCCGGCATTCTTCAGGCCGTAGACCACCAGGTACATGCCAAGGGAGAAGATCACCACCTGCCAGGGCGCTTCGCGCAGTATCCGGCGGGTCGAAATGCGATGCCCACGAGCGGCGACGGCAAAGAGGACCGCCGCACAAGCCGCGGCTACCGCGCTGATCGGGATACCCAGGGGTTCCAGGGCGAACAGGCCGATCAGCAACACCAGCAACACCCAGCCTCCGACGTTGAAAGTCGCGCGGTCATGAATCGCCTCGCTCGGCGTCTTCAAGGCCGCGACCGTGTACTGCTTCGGTATGTCACTGCGAAAATACACGAACAGCACCAGCAAGGTTGCGGCCACGCTGACGAGGTTCACCGGCACCATCACCGAGGCGTATTCGCTGAAACCCAGCTTGAAGTAGTCAGCCGAGACGATGTTCACCAGGTTCGAGACCACCAGCGGCAGGCTCGCCGTATCGGCGATGAAGCCTGCGGCCATGACGAAGGCCAGCGTCGCAGCAGGTGAGAAACGCAGCGCGAGCAGCATCGACATGACGATAGGCGTGAGGATCAGCGCCGCACCATCGTTGGCGAACAGTGCCGAGACTGCGGCACCGAGCAGTACGCAGAAGGCGAACAGGCGATAGCCGCTGCCGTTCGCCCAGCGCGCCACGTGCAAGGCCGCCCACTCGAAGAAACCGGCCTCGTCCAGCAGCAGGCTGATGATGATGACGGCGATGAAGGTAGCGGTGGCATTCCAGACTATGGCCCACACAGTCGGGATGTCGTGCAGGGAAACGGCACCCGCCGCCAGGGCGATGAGGGCTCCGAGAGCGGCGCTCCAGCCGACTCCAAGCCCTTTGGGCTGCCAGATGACCAGGATGAGGGTGAAAACAAAGACGGCAATGGCGACCAGCATGAATATCTCGCTCGGTGATGATCAGCAGCAGGCAGCGTCACGAACGGGGCGGCCGTCCATGTTCTGCAGGCGAAGGGTGTTGTCGGCCAGCCATTGCGCGTTGGCCTGCAGGGTGGTCTGCAGCATCTCGTGCACCCAGGCGGGCAGTTCGGGGTTGAGGCGGTAATACACCCACTGACCCTGGCGGCGATCCAGCAACAGGCCACTGCTGCGCAGCTGTGCCAGGTGACGGCTGATCTTCGGCTGACTGTCGTTCAGCGCGCACATCAGCTCGCAGACGCAGAGTTCGCCAAGGCTGGCGATTAGCAGAGTGGCGCGAGCGCGGGTCTCGTCGGCCAGGTTCTTGAAGACTTCGGGTGGAGTGAACATGGCTTCACCTTACATATGGAAAACCAAATATATGGATTTCCGTATGTGATACGCAAGCCCTGTTGAACTTGAGCTACCGCTTCAGGCCGATAGCTACCTGTCGCGAAGGGCAGCTTTGGGTCGAAAGCGGTCATTCGCGACCGGCAGTTATCGACCGTTCTCTGCCACCGACCAAAAGCGGCCTGCAAGCTAACCACGACTCCTGTGGGAGCGGCGGTGCGGCGCTCCTACAAAAATCGCGATGAATTCCAACGGAGCAACAAAAGTTCAAAGGCTGCTTGACCAGGGAGAACGATCGTTCTACCCTAGCTACATGAACAAGCCAATGACCGATACACGCGAAAAAATTCTGGCCACTGCCGAGAAGCTGATTTACGAAAACGGGATTCACGCCACCGGCATGGACCTATTGGTAAAGACTTCGGGCGTAGCACGGAAAAGTATTTATCGCTATTTTGCGACCAAAGACGATGTCGCGGCAGCGGCATTAAATGCACGCGATATACGTTGGATGCAGTGGTTCAGGGATGAATGCGAAAAAGCACGAACGCCGCAAGAACGCATTCTTGGCATTTTTGATGTGCTCAAAAGTTGGTTCGAATCTGACGGTTTTCGCGGCTGTGCGTTCATCAACACAGCCGGCGAGGTTGGCGACGCAGACGACCCGGTTCGACTGATCGCAAAGCTGCATAAACAAAAGCTTCTGGACTACACGCTAGAGCTGACCAACACGCTAGATGTCGAAGATCCGGTCGTGTTGGCCAAGCAACTCTTCGTGCTGATAGAAGGCACAATAACTGTCGCCCGCGTGATGGGAGACTTCACAGCACTGGAAAGTGCAAGGCAAGTCGCCAAGCTACTTCTCAAAGAAGTACAGCGCGTAAGCACCTGAACTCCAGGTAATACCCACTCAACTGAAATATCCAAAACATTGGAGGCACCCCCATGTCCAACGAACAAGCTCGTCCGCCACTTCCTCCATTTACTCGCGAATCGGCAATTGAAAAGGTTCGGCTCGCAGAAGACGGTTGGAATACTCGCAACCCTGAGAAAATTGCACTTGCCTATACGTTGGACACCAAGTGGCGCAACCGAGCCGAATTTGCCAACAATCGCGAAGAAGCGCAGGGCTTCCTCACTCGCAAGTGGAAAAAAGAGCTGGACTACCGCCTGATCAAAGAGCTCTGGGCCTACACCGACAACCGCATCGCCGTCCGTTACGCCTACGAGTGGCACGACGATTCGGGCAACTGGTTCCGCTCCTACGGCAATGAAAACTGGGAGTTTGAAGCCGACGGCTTGATGCACCGCCGCTTCGCCTGCATCAACGATATGCCCATCCAGGAAAGCGAGCGTAAGTTCCACTGGCCACTGGGTCGCCGCCCGGATGATCACCCAGGCCTGAGTGAGCTGGGCCTGTAAGTCATCCCTGACCTGATCCTTCTCCGTTGAAGGATCAGGTTTTTTGTTTTAGGAGACATTCAGCTCGCTGGCTACTTCTTTAGCCAGCTCAATGAAAGCTCGCACCGCCGCGCTCAGAAATGCTTCTTTTCGGCGCATAAGCACGGCTTTTCGCTGCAGGCGTTCCGGCTCAAGGGTGATGGCCACCAGGTCGTCATGGGCCAGCGCAATCTTCGCAGGCAATAAAGTGGAGAGCTTCGTCCGGCGAACGATCTCAATCACTGCGCCTAGGGCATTGGCCTCCATCTGAACCTTAGGGCGAATCTCATATTTGCGGCAGTAGCGGTCGATTTGTTCGCGCGTGGCAAACTCTGTGCTGAGCAGAACCAAAGACTCAGTACTCAGGCCGTGTGAAGTAATGGAGCGCTCCCCGGCCAGGGGGTGCCTGCGGCTCACAACCAAAGCGAGCGTTTCGTTCAGTAATGGGATGGCTTCGATATCCGGTGTATTTATTTCATCGAATGCAATCCCTACGTCCAACTCCCCCGCCAACAGCAGTTCCTCGATGCGCTCCTGGGAGAGCTCTTTCAGGTTGACGGTGATTTTAGGGTGCCTTGAGTGAAACGCCTCGATCAGTGGCCCTACCAGATAGGTAGTGAACGTTGGCGTCACGGCAATACGCAATGAGCCACGGCTGAGGTCGCTGACGTCATGTATGGCGCTTTTGGCTTCCTGCAATTCCTGATGCGCCCGGCGTGCATAAAGCAGATACACCTCCCCCGCGTCAGTTAAACGCGTTGTGCGGCCAGAACGGTCGAACAACTGCGCTCCAAGGCTCTCTTCCAACTGCCTTACTTGCTGCGAAAGCGCCGGCTGGGATACATGCAGCGCCGCTGCAGCCTTCGTGAAACTCAGATGTTCAGCCACTGCGAGGAAGTATTGGATGTGCCGAGCGAGCATGCCTAAACCCATAAGATAATCTGATCCATACCATAATAAATCAGACTTTTACCTTATGTCATGCACTGCTTAATCTTTGTCTCACACCCAGCGACATTGAGACAGCCACCATGAAAGCGATCATCGACGGATTTCTGAAGTTTCAAAAAAACGCCCTTCCTGAACGCGTCAAACTGTTCAAGGACTTGGCCAACCAGCAGGCCCCAAAGGCGCTGTTCATCTCCTGCTCCGACAGCCGACTGGTGCCTGAACTGGTGACCCAACGTGAGCCTGGCGATCTGTTTGTAATCCGCAACGCCGGCAATATCGTGCCGTCTTATGGGCCAGAGCCGGGTGGTGTTTCGGCCTCTGTCGAATACGCGGTCGCCGGGCTCAACGTTGCAGACATCGTCATATGCGGCCACTCCGACTGTGGCGCGATGACCGCCATTGCCACCTGCAAGTGCCTGGATCACATGCCTGCCGTGGCCGGCTGGTTGCGCTACGCCGACTCGGCCAAGGTGGTCAACGAGGCCCGCCAGCACGCGGACACACCCAGCAAAGTCACCTCCATGGTGCGTGAAAACGTCATCGCGCAACTGGCCAACATCCAGACCCACCCCTCCGTTCGCCTGGCGCTCGAAGAGGGCCGCGTGACCCTGCATGGCTGGATCTACGACATCGAGACCGGCCGTATCGACGCCTTTGATGGCAGCACCGGCGTTTTCGTGTCCCTCGCTGAAAACCCAGAAGTCCACGCCGTTTCCCAACAAGCCAGGCACGTTGCCTGAAACCTGTACCTGCACCTTTTTCTTACCCAGGAGATTCACCATGATCCAGACTCAAGCTACCCGCAGCGCTCGCCAGGAACTGACCGAAATCATCATCCAGGCCAAAGCCCGCAAGGACCTGTCCTTCGCCGAGATCGTTGACGGCACCGGCTTGTCCGAAGCCTTCGTCACGGCAGCCCTGCTCGGCCAGCATCCGCTGCCTGAAAGCGCCGCGAAGGTGGTAGGCGAGAAACTCGACCTCGATGCCGACCAAGTTGCGCTGCTGCAGTCGATGCCAATTCGCGGCAGCTTCTTCGACGGCGTGCCGACCGACCCCACAATCTACCGTTTCTACGAAATGATGTCGGTGTATGGCACCACGCTCAAAGCGCTGGTTCACGAGAAGTTCGGCGACGGCATCATCAGTGCCATCAACTTCAAGCTGGACATCAAGAAGGTCGAAGATCCGGACGGTGGCCACCGTGCTGTGATCACCCTGGACGGCAAGTACCTGCCTACCAAGCCCTTCTGATGTAGCTAAGCCCGGCGTCCGACGAGGCCGGGCTCCCTCCCGACATTCATGACGACAGAGCGCTGCTTGGGTGCTCTGGCTTCTTACGCGGCCATTTGCCGAGGCCTAGGAACGGTCATAGTCGCCATGCGCGTTCACCGAAGATCTCTTACGCGGGTAGGCAGCCAGAAGTCGAAATGGTTACCCCCAGCATGATTGAATGCGCCCAGCTAAGATCTGACCATGCATCTTAACCTCGACCGCGAAAACGTGGCCGCTGTATTGGATCAGGTTGGATACAACTGATCATCTATCGAGACTGTAAGTGGCGAATTTACTCCGCCGGTATGGAGTGTGGTATCAGTTTCAATAATCATCACCGCACATTCATCCTCGGCGATCGGCTTGTGTCGCATCTGCTTGGGAATTACGCAAAACTCTCCTGCATTCAAGACAATGGTGCGATCTTCGAGCTGAATACGAAGCGTGCCATAGATCACTGAAAACATCTCGTCCTCATGTTCGTGAGCATGCCAGACGAATTCTCCCTTCAGTTTTGCAATTTTGACGAATTGATTATTGACGCGACCAAGGACTCGCGGCTTCCAGTATTCTCTGAGCGCATCCAGTTCACTTCGTAGGTTAATGCTATCTAAAGTTTTTATCATACTCTTGCTTCTGCCTGTTAGTCAGTCCGAGCCCTGCAATCTAAAGAAAACCGTGAATTCTGAGTAGCGACGAAATACAATACCGGCATTAACGTTGCTAATGGCATGATATGAATAAAGCTCACAACCTCGATCTGGCGCTGCTCAGAGCCTTTGTCGAGGTGGCAGATACGGGAAGCATGAGCGTTGCGTCAGTCAATCTACATCTGACTCAAGGAGCTGTGAGCCAGCGAATCAAGCGCCTGGAGGCATTCCTCGGCTGTCAGTTATTACTGCGTGACACACAGGGCAGTCGTTTGACCTCAATAGGAATATCGTTGCTGCCAGATGCCCGTCGCCTTCTGCGGATACATGACGCTTTCTGTACATCTATTGGCGGTAGGGAAACAGCCGCCTCGGTGCGCCTAGGGCTCCCTTTCGATATGGCCGGAGCCCCGCTTGCCCCCTTACTTAAAGCTTTTAGTACTGTCTTTCCGAGGGTAGGGGTAAAGATTTTCAGCGCTTCCTCGACGGATCTCGACCAGGCGTTCAGCAATGGAAAACTCGATCTGGTACTCAGTCAGGGCCCGGTCGACGTCGAATTGGGCGAAAGGCTGGCTGTGGATCAATTGGTATGGTTGGGCAGCGAGGCGACAGCAGCACAGCGGCCGTTGGCGCTGTGCTTCCTGACCGCGAATTGCGCCTTTCGTGATACCGTTTTTCAGCGTCTCGGCGAAGAAGGTATCGTCGGAAAGATGGTGTTCGAAAATACATCAGCCGATACTACATTGACCATGGTTCGCAATGGGCTTGCAGTAACACCTTGGCTGCGGAGTCTCGCGCCTGAAGATATCATCCTGTCACTAGCAGATTGTGGGCTACCGACACTGCCCGAGTTCGCGGTGCGACTCCAGTCGGTGGATCATGCCAGTCGTCCTATTTGTGGTCTTGCGGACCTAATCAGGGATCATTTCAAGCACCCATAGCGGCCATTCAACTGCTGCGTGGTACTGCCAGCTGTTTTTTATTCTCTTGCCCTTGCCGTTCCTTGGTGGAATGCCATCTGCCAATCTTCTCCCGCCTTGCGCCATATTGCGCTTCTCAAAGATCCACTGCTGCCGCTCGGACTAAGGGCAGCGCATCGATAGTTGGTCAGCACCACTCTTTGCGAAGCAGGCGCCACGAAACATTCGAACGCCGCCAGCGGGTTAGCATGCGAACTGTCCTTGCGTCGCGCTCGACGAAACGCGACCTCGTCTCTAGCTCGCGGGCAAGAGGATCACGAAGTTCTTTTTCATGTCTTCCAGCACGGTCCACTTGCCTTTGGCGCCCGGTTCGATAATGAACGTGTCGCCAGCGGCCAGTGTGACGGGGGCACAACCCTCAAGCTCGATGACGCAGCATCCACTCAGAACATGGCAGAACTCCCAGACTTTGTAATCGATGCGCCACGCTCCGATGCTGGCTTCCCATTCTCCGGAAATCCGACCTTGCTGTTCATCGTGATAGTACTTGGACGTCAGCGTATGAGGGGTGCCTTCCACGACCTCTTCAAAAAAGGGCAGGTCGCGTACCGGTTGGATATCCAGTTCGCGGAACACGGTCAGCTTCTTGTTCATGGTTTTTTCTCGAGTACGTTGTGGCTAGGGCGATACATCAAATAGGCTTCACCGGTTACGCCCAGCATTGGGTGCGCAACGATCTGGCAGGTTTTCACAATCTGAAAACCATGACGTTCGTAGAAGCGGCGTGCGCCGTGGTTTTCGGCATAATCGATCAGGCATAGCCCATCCAGGCCAGCGTCCTCGGCGCGCTGTTGGGCGTGGCGAAGAAACTGCCCCCCCAGCCCCTGGCTGCGCCAAGCCTCATCCAGAGCCAGGCTGGATATGTATAAGGTATCGGGTATTTCCATGTCGGAATAAGGCGCGAGGACCGGGTCTGTCTCGATGGGCCTGTCAAGGGTCTCGCGCAAGGCATAGCTATGCATCATGCCGATGACGCGCCCTTCGAAAGTGGCCATCAGGCAGTTCTTGTAGGAAAAGTCGCCCTGCTCCCTGGCATAGCGAGACGCACCGACACTCAGCAATGTTTCGCCAGGTGCGGCAAGCTTGCTCCAGATGTAATCGGCCATGCCCTCCGATGTCAGTTGAAAGAATCGCGCAATATCATGCGCGTCCGACGCTTGAGCGGGTCTGAAGTCGATAGGCATGTACAGTGCTTCCATGGGATCGGGTGGTGGGTGTTCGAGGATTAGGCCTTTGACAGGGTGGCAGGGTAGCCGGGTTGAATGGTTGCCATCATGCTCTGGGCGACACCATCAGCACGGGGTGCGACGTTGCCTTGTGCTCGAGACAGCCCTGTGAGAGGCCGGCTTGCCGGCTCTCACAGGCGTAACCCGTGCCATGGGCTCAGACTCTGGCGAGTACGGCCTTGGCCTTCTCCAGCGCCATGCGAGCCCGCAGTTCTGCGCTGATGCCCTGTTCCATCAGCTGCCGAGTGGGGATCTCCAGGCTCAATGGCACGGTCGCCGGCAAGCCACGCAGCAGGCCCACCAGATCAGCATCGCCCTCCCCCGGGAATCGCCGTTCATTGCGCGCCTGGCGCAGGATTTCGTCCATGTCGGCGGGCACCGGGCCTGCGACGTCGCACAGCTGGGCGTAGCGCATGCACTGCGCCGGCAACTGCGCCAGGTCATCCAGCGAGGAGCGCGAGCGGTTGAAGTGGAAGGCATCGACCAGCACGCAGCCATTGCCCCGGTCGGCGTTGGCCACCACGCGCATGGCCTGGCGCAGGTCACGCACGTCGGTCCAGGGCATGAACTCCAGGTGCGGGTAGATGCCATAGCCGGCTGCCAGGTCGCACAGCTCGGCAAAGTGCGCGGTGAGGCGCGCTTCATCCGGGTCGTTGCCAGCCACCAGCAGCTCGGTGCCGCCCAGTTCGGCACCGACCGCCAGGATCGGTTCGAAATCGGCCACGCAGGTGTCGGCCTTGAGGCGCAGGATCTCCAGGTCGAGCACCTGGATGCCGGTGTCGCGCAAGCGCGCCTGGGTCTGCCGACGCAGGTCGGCGTCCGCCACCAGCGGATAGTGCTGCTCCTGCTCGGTGGCCGGCACCAGGCGCAGGCCCACATGGCTGTAGCCAGCACGGGCGGCGGCTTCCACCATGTCTGGCGGAGACAGTTCGAGCACCGTCAGAGCGGCGAGTGAAAAAATGCGGTCGGGCATGTCATTTACCTAAGGACGAGAAGTCAGGCGATCAGTTCTGGCGCACAGGCCCGGCCCGTTTCGGCGGCCTGGCGGATCGCTTCGATCAGGGCCAGGGTGCGGCCACCGTCGGCGGCATCGATCAACGGCGCCTCCGTGCCCTGGACCACGCGGATGAAGTGCTGCAACTGCAAGGTCAGCGCCTCGCCTGCAGGGATGGCCTCCTCACTCTGCAGTAACGGCGTGTGCCAGCCGGAGCCTGCCTCGGCGTAATGCCAGCGCTTGAGCTGCGGAATGCTCAGCGCCCCCTCGGTGCCGGCCAGCAGGTAGCAGGGCTGCCCATCCTGGCGCGGGTAGATTGGGCTTTCGCCGGAATCCAGCTCCCAGCTCCACGGTGCGGCGACCGCGTCGGAACCGGTCAGGCTGCCCAGCGCACCGTTGGCGAACTGCAGCAGCACCGCCGCACTGTCTTCGTTGGCGAAGCCGCGCACGTCGTTGCGGGTGAAGGCCTGCACCTGCACCACCTCGCCACACAGGTGGCGCAGCAGGTCGAGGTCGTGGATCAGGTTGGTGAGCAGAAAGCCCGCCCCCGGCTCGCGGCGCCAAGGCGTCTCGAAGTAGCTGTCGGGCTTTTGCAGCTGCCACAGTGCAGTGACATTGATCAGCCGGCCCAGCTTGCCTTGGCTGATGACCTGATGGGCCTTGGCGATCAGCGGGTTGTGCCGGCGATGATGGCCGACCAGCACCGGTACGCCACGGCGGCGTGAGGCCTCGACCAGTGCACGCACTTCATCCAGGTGCACGCCCACCGGCTTTTCAACCAGCACCGGCACACCGGCCTCGACGCAATCCAGGGCGGTGGCCACGTGCAGGTTGTTGGGGTTGGCGACGATCACTGCATCGGGCCGGGTCTGTTCGAGCATCTGCCGGTGATCGGCGTAGCAGGCAACCCCGCATTCGGCGGCAAACGCTTCGGCCTGTGGGCCGGGGTCTGCCACAGCGCACAGCTGGGCTTGGGGCAGCCGGCGCAGGTGCTGGTGATGCTGGCGGCCCATGATGCCGGCACCGATCAGGGCGATTCGTAGGGGTGAGTTCAACGCACTGTCCTCTTGTCGTTATCGTGGTACCGATTATGAAACCGTGTCCCACAATCGACACTGCACAATGTAGAACCAAGTTCAGCTTTTCAGAACGCCCTACCCCACAGACTGTGCGATTACCGACCAGAAATGCCCATCATGCGAACAATTCGCTGGCCCGGCTGGCGGCCGACAGCTCTTCTGCCGCCGCCAGCAGCAGCGGCGCCAGCTCGGCCAGGCGGGAGTGCGCCAGGCGGGCGCTGGGCCCGGCAACGCTGAGCACGCCGATCACCTCGTCGCTCTGCGGGCGCCGCACCACGGCGGCCAGGGCTGACGTGCCGATGGCCGACGTCTGCTCGACCCAGGCATAGCCGCGCTCACGGGCGCGGTGCAGGTAGGCCAGCAGCTCATCGGTCGAACGGGGCGCATTGGGGCCGAACTGGGCCGGGTCGGCAATGCCCTGGCGCAACACCATCTGCAGTGCTTCGTCGTCGCTCAGGCTGGCCAGCCAGGCATGCCCAGAGGCGGTGTAGAACAACGGTGCGTCACGCCCCATGTCCGGGTCATAGCGCAACCCGGAACGGGCGCCCTGGGACTTGGCGATCCAGGTCTGGCGGTGGCCTTCGATCACGCCGAGCCGCACCAGCTCCCCGCTGTCCTGAGCCAGGCGGTCGAGGATCGGCTGGATGATGTCGGCACCGCTGCTGGACAGGTAACGAAAGCCCATCGCCACCAGCTTGGCCGACAGCTGATAACGGCTGTTGTCGCGGTTCTGTCGCACGTAACCCAGACGCACCAGTTCGGTGAGCATGCGATGGGCGGCGCTCTTGGGAATGTCCAGGCGCTCGGCCAGGGTTTGCAGCGGCAAGCCGTGCGGCTCGCCGGTGAGGCTTTCTACAAGACTGAAGGCGCGTTCGATCTGACTACCAGCCATGACACGTATCCCTGAAAATTTGCCGAATTCTAGAAGATGATTCCATGCCGTCGATAGCAACCGCAGCCTGCTGGCATTGAAGTGTCCGGTTATCGCCCGGAAATTAGCCGTCGGCCTTGCAGTGCCATCCGCTAGAAATGAATATTATGGAATCATGTTCCAATAATAATGCAGGAGAAACCGCAATGCCCGCCGAACCCTTCCCAAGCGACTGCGACGTACTGGTCATCGGCTCCGGCGCAGCCGGCCTGGCAGCGGCGGTCACGGCTGCCTGGCACGGGCAGAAGGTCATCCTGGTCGAGAAAGACCCGGTACTTGGCGGCGCCACCGCCTGGTCCGGCGGCTGGGCCTGGGTGCCACGCAATCCGCTGGCACGGCGCGCCGGTATCGTCGAGGACATCGACCAGCCGCGCACCTACCTGCGCAACGAACTGGGCAGCCATTACAACGCCGAGCGTGTCGATGCCTTCCTTGAAGCCTGCCCGCACATGGTCGCCTTTTTCGAGCAGCACACGGCCCTGCAATTCGCCGACGGCAACGCCATCCCCGACATGCACGGCGACACGCCCGGCGCCGCCCTCGGTGGCCACCAGGTGATTGCCGCGCCCTACGATGCCCGCCAGCTCGGCGCACTGCTGCCGCGCCTGCGCAAGACGATGCGCGAGACCTCGTTCATCGGCATGCCGATCATGGCCGGTGCCGACCTGGCCGCCTTCCTCAACATGACCCGCTCGCCGCGCGCCTTGCTGCACGTGTGCAAACGCTTCACACGCCACCTCTACCACCTGGCCCGCCATGGCCGGGCGATGCACCTGGTCAATGGGGTGGCGCTGGTGGCACGGCTGGCGAAGTCGGCGGATGACCTGGGCGTGCAGATGATCGAGTCGACCGCGGCCAAGGGCCTGCTGGTGGAAGACGGCAAGGTGCTGGGGGCTATGGTGGCAACCGCGCAAGGCGAACGGGCGATTCGCGCCAAGGCCGTGGTGCTGGCCGCAGGCGGCTTCCCCAATGACCCAGCACGGCGCCAGCAACTGTTCCCGCGCGATGCCAGCGGCCACGACAACCTCGCCCTGCCCCCGCCATCCTGCTCCGGGGACGGCCTGCGCCTGGGCGAATCAGCCGGAGGCGTGGTGGCCGCTGACCTGCAGTCGCCGGTGGCCTGGGCGCCAGTGTCCAAGGTGCCGCACCGCGACGGCAGCGTCGGCCACTTCCCGCACATCATCGAGCGCGGCAAGCCGGGCATCATCGGCGTGCTTGCCAACGGCAAGCGCTTCGTCAATGAGGCGCACGGCTATTACGACTATGTGTCCGCCATGGTCGCCGCCGTGCCGCAGGGCGAGGAAGTCTGTTCCTGGCTGATCTGCGACCACCGCTTCCTGCGCCGCTTCGGCCTTGGCCATGCGCGTCCGGCGCCCCTGCCGGTAGGACCACACCTGCGCAGCGGCTACCTGAAACGCGGCGCCACCTTGGAACAACTGGCCCAGGCTTGCGGCATCGACCCCGCCGGCCTGAGCGCCACGGTCGCTGAATTCAACCAGCATGCACGCCAAGGCCAGGACCCGGCCTTCGGCCGTGGCTCGACACCATTCAACCGCAAGCAGGGCGACCCGCTGCACAAGGGGCCGAACCCCTGCGTGGCGCCCATCGAGCAAGGGCCGTTCTATGCGGTGAAGGTACAGCCCGGCTGCTTCGGCACCTTCGCCGGCCTGCGCACCGACGGCCACGCCCGCGTGCTGAACGACGAAGGCCAGCCGATCAGCGGCCTGTACGCGGCCGGCACCGACATGGCCAGCGTGTTCGGCGGCTGGTACCCGTCCGGCGGCATCAACCTTGGGCCAGCGCTGACCTTTGGCTATGTCGCCGGGCGGCATATCAGCGGCGTAACCGAGTACGAATAGCGCCAGCGGCTGGCGAACCATGGACATTGCCAGGGTTTGCCACTCAAACTGAGGCTGACACGTGCCCACCGACCTTATCCGAGGAGGACGACTGCCCTTGAACAAGAACACCGAGCCCTCACGCGGCTGGCTGGCCAGCAAACTCCTCGCCGACGGCCAGGAACCGGACCCGCGCTTCACCCTGGCCAACGAACGCACCTTCCTGGCCTGGATCAGGACCGCGCTGGCGCTGCTGGCCAGCGGCATCGCCGTGGACATGTTTACCGCCGAGATCTTCAGCCCCGGCACCCGCCGCCTGCTGGCGGTGGCGTTGATCAGCCTGGCCCTGCTGCTGAGCCTGCCGGCCTTCGTGCGCTGGCTCAATGTGGAACGGGCCATGCGCCAGAAGCGCCCGCTGCCGTTCCCGCTGATAGCCCCGGCGCTGTCGATTGGCGTGTCGCTGGTGATGGTGTTCTTTGCCTATGCAGTGTTCTTCCATGCCTGACCCGCAACTGGCCCACGCCGATGACGGCTTGCAGCCGGAGCGCACCTTGCTGGCATGGCGGCGGACCATCCTGGCGCTGGTCGTCTGCTGTTGCATGTACTTGCGCTGGGTGCCCCATCACCATTGGTTTGCGGCGCTACCCGCGGCACTTTGCCTGCTGCTGGCCGGCGCCACCTGGCTGCGCCTGAGGCGGCGTTATCACCACCTGGTGCGCGGCCTGCACGACGAGGGCGTGGTGTCCGGTGTCACCGAACACCTGCTGCTTGCCCTTGGCGTCACCATGTTATGTGCAATCGAACTGGCGGCCATCGTGCTGTATGCGGCCTGAACCCAGCCAGGGGCGGCTCACGCGGGCAAGCGCACTGGGGGCGGGAGCAGATGGTGGCGTTCGTACAAGGCATCGTGTGTACGGGCAAGGTCCGGAAAGTGCGCTAGGTCCGCTCGGGCTGCTCCTCCAGCTGGGCCAGCCAATACGCCACATCCACCTCATCGATCTGCTCGCTGCGCAGGAAGCGCCGGGCGTACTCCAGGTACACCCCGCTGCTGAGGAACAACCGCAGCAGATGCCCGTCGATGTGCTGGTCGCGGGCCATGAACACCAGGATCTTCACCGACTCGGACAAGCTCTTCGCCGCCTTGTACGGACGGTCGGCGGCGGTCAGCGCCTCGAAGATATCGGCAATGGCCATCACCCGCTCGGCGATGCTCAGGTCGTCCCTGCCCAATCGCCGCGGATAGCCGCCGCCGTCCATCCGCTCGTGGTGGTTGCCGGCAATGTCCGGCACCCGCCGCATCTGACGCGGGAATGGCAGCGACCTGAGCATGATGAGGGTCTGCACGATGTGTTCGTTGATCTTGAAGCGCTCTTCGTCGTTCAACGTGCCACGGCGGATTGCCAGGTTGTACAGCTCGCCGTGGTTGCTGGCATTGGCCGGCAGGCGCATGTCGAAGCCCCAGATGTTACGCGGGTCGTCCTTGGCCACCGGCGGCTTGCGCGGGCCCCAGGGTAGCTGGTGGTCCGGGCGGTCGGCCAGCAGCGGCTCAGCCACCGGCAAGGGCGCTGGTGCCGCACCGGCATGGCGCTGCTCCTCATCGCGGGAAATGCCCAGGCGGTTGTCGAAATAGCGCAGCCAGCGGCGCTGACCGATGCGCTGCAAGCGCTGTACGTCCTCATCCTGCATGAACTCGCCGCCGATATTGGCCTTGGCGACGAAGGCGAACTCATCCTGCAGCTCGCCACGGTACTGCTCCAGCCAGCGTTGCAGCACCGATTTGTCCTGCCCCGCTGCCAGGCCCTGCCAATAGGCCAGCTCGCCATCGCGCCAGAGCACTTCGAAACGCATGCGGACTTCATGAATGCGGTTGTACAGGGTCTCCAGCTTGGTCGCCTTGTCCACCACGTATTCAGGGCTGGTGACCTTGCCACAATCGTGCAGCCAGGCGGCAATGTGGAATTCGTAGCGCTCGGCCTCGGTCATGCTGAAATCGGCATACGGGCCACTGTCGGCCTGCACGGCCTTGTCCAGCAGCATCTGCGCCAACTGCGGCACGCGCTCGCAGTGGCCCCCGGTATAAGGGCTCTTGGCATCGATGGCATCAGCCAGCAGCTTGATCATCGACTCCAGCAGGCGCTTCTGGGCTTCGACCAGCTGGCGCGTCTCGATGGCCACGGCGGCGGCACCGGACAATTCTTCGACGAAGCGGCGGAACGGCTCGCCTACTTCAGCATTCTCGCCCTTCAATGCCAGGACGAGAATGCCGAGCAGGTCGTGACCACGGTCTTTGAGCTCCACCGCAAGACTGCGCCCGCCCAGTGCCAGGCCCTGGGTAACTGCCTCAGCCAGGTCGCGATGATCGCCCTCGCCGACCGCCAGCGCCTCGGGGTAGCCATCGCCTCGGCACGCAGCAGCCAGGCGCAGGCGGGCACGGTCTTCCTCGAACAGGTATACCACGCCTGCGCTGACCCCGGCAGCCTCCACCAGATGCGTCAGCACGCCATCGAGCATGCGCTCCAGTTGAGTCTCGCGGCTGAGTATCAGGGTCATCGCCTGGAAACTGCGGATGGTGCCGGACATGCGGCTCAACACCCGGCTCAGCTCTTTCACCTCGGACACCCGCGATGCCACCCCAACTTCGCGACTGAAATCGAAGTCGGCCAGTCCACGTACCTGCTCGGCCAATTGATGCAGCGGGCGGCCGATGCGCTGGCCGAGCAACCCGCCAAGCAGAAGCAGCACGGCCATCAGCATGGCCGTCCACAGCATCTGCCTGAACAACACCTGGCCTGCGCTTGCCAGCAGCTCCTGCGCAGGCACCGCGATCAGCACTTGCAGGTCCTGCCCGGCGAGATTGGTCAGCTGCACGCGCATGCCGTACCAGGTTGCGCCATCCACCTCATAGGCCTCTGGTCGGGTGCCTTGGGGCAGATGGCTGTAGAGCTGCTGCAAGCTGGGGATACCCAGTTCAGCAACACGTGACAAACGCACCGACTCACCTTCGTGCACGATGGCCCGCTGCAGGTCCGGGTACGCCACCACATTACCCTGGTCGTCGACCACGGCGATTTCGGTGCCCGGGGTCATGCGCAGGTCGCGGGTTTCACTGGCCAGGTCGTTGACCGAGACATCCATGCCGAGCACCGCCGCGCCGTCGACGCTGCGCTGGGCCATGGTCATGCCGATCTCGCGGGTGGTGAAAAACACGTAGGGGTGAGTCAGTACGGTACCAGCTTGCACGGAGGCATCAGCGAACCAGGGCCGCGTGCGTGGATCGTAGTGATAGTCCGCCATGGCCTGGGTCTTGAGCAGGCTCAGGGCCTGGTCATAGAAACGCCATTCCCCCGACATCGCCCCACCCTCGCCCAGGCTGACGCTCTGCACCAGAAAGCGCGTGCCCGCTGGCGCAGCAAAGCGCTCCAGCAACTGCGGGTCGCGCAAGCGGCGCACTAGCAGGAACTCGCCGTTGGGGTAACCAATGTAGGCGGCGCTGAGCATCTTGTTGGCATTCAGGCTTTCGACCAGCTGTGCCAAGCGCTCCAGGCGCTGCGAGAGGTTGCTTGCGGCCGGGTTGAAGGCCAGCAGGCGGATGCTGCTCTGTGCAGGATCGACCAGGCGACGCGCCCGTTCGTCGATGGTCTTGCCGACTTGTTGCGCGGCATCGCCTGCGGCGGCCACCAGCGCCTGGCTGATACCGCGGTAGCCCTGCCAGGCCAGGCCGGCGCCGAGCAGCAGCATGCCGAGCATGATGGCCATCGCCACCAGCAGTTGCAGAGGGGCCCCGCGTCCGCCATTGCTCACGGCTGGCTGCTCCATTCCATGCACCCTCTGAGTGGGGATTTCAACAGTGTAAACAGCCAGAACGATGATGCCGGGCGAGTGCCATGCACGACCAGCAAGGTGGGCCGATAGTGGCACAGCGATATTGCCGATTTCAACGCCGCCGACTTGGCCTAAGCGCCACCACCCGGTAGACTTCCCCCCGGGTGCTAGCTGCAAAGTGCAGTGAAGCAGGTTAATCGAACAACGCCGGTCGGGCCGCCAGCGGGAGTTCTTGCGCCTATGCAAAAAACCAAATTGACGCGTGCCCAGCTGCTGGCCCAACGCGCCTTCGCCAATTTCGAGCGATTCCTGCACATCGAAGCGGTCAGCGGCATCGTCCTGCTGATCACCGCCGTCGCTGCCCTGATCTGGGCCAACTCCCCGGCCGCTGCCAGCTACGACGCCCTTTGGCACACGCCGATCAGCTTCGGCATCGGTTCGCTGAGCTTCTCCCAGTCCCTGCACTTCTGGATCAACGATGGCCTGATGACCATCTTCTTCCTGGTGGTGGGCATGGAGATTCGTCGCGAAATCCACGAAGGTGCCCTATCCAGCCTGCGCCAGGCCACGCTGCCCATGGCCGCTGCGGTGGGCGGCGTCGCCGTCCCCGCATTGATCTACCTGGCCTTCGGCCATGCGCCGGCCGAGCAGCAAGGCTGGGCCGTGCCGACCGCTACAGACATTGCCTTCGCGGTCGGCGTGCTGGCTCTGCTGGGCAAGTCGATCCCGTCCAACATCCGCGTGTTCCTGCTGGCACTGGCGATCATCGATGACATCATCGCCGTGCTGATCATCGCCATCTTCTATTCCGGTGGCCTCGACTACAGCGGCTTCGGCGTGGCTGCCATCGGCCTGCTGCTGGTGGTCGGGCTGCAGAAGATAGGCGTCGGTTCGGCCTGGGCCTATGTCATCCCCGGCGCCATCACCTGGCTCGGCATGCTGATGACCGGTGCCCACCCAACCCTGGCCGGCGTGATCCTCGGCCTGATGACCCCGGTTGCCGCCATGCCGATGGGCGAGCGCCCGCTGGATGCGGTCTCGCGCTTCACCAACGACCTGCTCGGCCGCGCCAAGGCCCCCGAGCAGGACTCCGGCGACCTGAGCACCCCGCTCAAGCGCCTGCGTCTGGCCCAGCGTGAACTGGTACCACCGGTGACCCGTGTGGGCGGCGCCCTGCACCCTTGGGTGGCGTACGCGATCATGCCGCTGTTCGCCCTGGCCAACGCCGGTGTGGGCCTGTCCGGCATCGACCTGTCCGCCGAGGCGCCGCACTGGGTGATGATGGCGGTGGCCGTGGCGCTGGTGGCCGGCAAGCCGCTGGGCATCATCGGCGTCAGCTGGCTGATGGTGCGCCTGGGCTGGTGCAGCCTGCCGGCCCAGGTCAACTGGCGCGGCATCACCCTGATCGGCCTGCTGGCCGGCATCGGCTTCACCATGTCGATCTTCATTGCCAACCTGGCCTACAGCGACCCGGCCTCGCTGGGCGCAGCCAAGCTCGGCGTGCTGTCCGGCTCGGTGATCGCGGCCGTGCTGGGCCTCGCCTGGGGTGTCATGGGCCTGCGCAAAGGCACCAGCAAGGCGCCCGTGCAGGCGGGTTGAAGCCAACCGGGGCCTGCGGGCCCCGGCATTTTTCTGTATACAAAAATTTCAAACTTTGCTTACATGCATGCCTGTGCGCCTACGACACCGACCAACGTCGCTGCGTATTGCGCCAGGCATGAGCCATGCAAGCTTCCCTGCAACACTCCCCCAAGACCCTCCTGGTCAAGAACGCCGCACTGTTGGTCACCATGGACGGCGAACGCCGCGAGATCAGAGGCGGCGGCCTGTACATCGAAGACAATGTGATCAAGCAGGTCGGCCCCAGCGATACGCTGCCGCAGCACGCCGACGTGGTCCTGGACATGGCCGGAAAGGTGGTCATCCCGGGCCTGGTCAACACCCATCACCACATGTACCAGAGCCTCACCCGCGTAGTCCCGGCGGCCCAGGACGGTGAGCTGTTCAACTGGCTGACCAACCTGTACCCGATCTGGGCACGGCTGACCCCGGAAATGATCTCGGTCTCGACCCAGACGGCCATGGCCGAGCTGATCCTGTCGGGCTGCACCACTTCCAGCGACCACCTGTACATCTACCCCAACGGCTGCAAGCTCGACGACAGCATCCATGCTGCCGGCGAGATTGGCATGCGCTTCCATGCCGCTCGCGGCAGCATGAGCGTGGGCCGCAGCCAGGGTGGCCTGCCGCCCGATTCGGTCGTGGAGAAGGAAAGCGACATCCTCAAGGAGTCGCAGCGCCTGATCGAGGACTACCACGACGCCAGCCATGGTTCGATGCTGCGCGTGGTGGTGGCGCCCTGCTCGCCGTTCTCGGTCAGCCGCGACCTGATGCGCGAAGCCGCTGTGCTGGCGCGCAACTACGGGGTGTCGCTGCATACCCACTTGGCCGAGAACGTCAACGACATCGCCTACAGCCGCGAGAAGTTCGGCATGACCCCGGCCGAGTACGCCGAAGACCTCGGCTGGGTCGGCCACGACGTGTGGCACGCCCACTGCGTGCAGCTCGACCAGCACGGCATCGAGCTGTTCGCCCGCACCGGCACCGGCGTCGCCCACTGCCCCTGCTCGAACATGCGCCTGGCCTCGGGTATCGCGCCGATCCGCAAGATGCGCGACCACGGCGTACCGGTGGGCCTGGGTGTCGACGGCTCGGCCTCCAACGACGGCGCCAGCATGATCGGCGAGGTGCGCCAAGCCTTGCTGCTGCAGCGCGTGGGCTTTGGCCCGGACGCGATGACCGCCCGCGAAGCTCTGGAAATCGCCACCCTGGGCGGCGCCAAGGTGCTCAACCGCAGCGACATTGGTGCCCTGGCGCCAGGCATGATCGCCGACTTCGTCGCCTTTGACCTGGGCCACGTGGCCTATGCCGGAGCCTTGCATGACCCACTGGCGGCCCTGGTGTTCTGCACCCCGACCCACGTCGATACCAGCGTGATCAATGGCCGCGTGGTGGTGCAGGATGGCCGCATCATCACCATCGACCTGCCCCGCGTACTGGAACGCCATAACCAGCTGGCCTATCAGCTCGTCAGCGGCGACTGATTCCACCAGTAAGTACTCTGCTTTTGCTCTGCTTTTCAGCAAACGCCGCCCGCTCCCATCATCCGGCCTTGCTCCGGGGAGGACCGCGCTGCAGGCCCCATCCTGGGGCCCAGCGCTTGACGGGCATCCATGCCCGTCACCTCCCTCCGCAAGACCTGCGTTCGGCCTCCTGAAGTCGCACTCTGCGTCGCCTTGAACTATCGCGCGCTTATAAGCCAAAGCAAAAGCAGAGCAAGAGCAAGAGCAAGAAGCGGCTAGCACCGCTGACATCAAGCTTCTGGCATCAACGTCGCAATCAACGCCCGCACCGTCCCCGGTAACGCATCCAGTTCCCGCACCAGGATGCTCCGCTCACGCACCGCCCACGGCTCATCCAGGCTGATGGTCACCAGTTCCATGGTCTGGCTGTGCCGCAGCGCTGCCGACTCGGGGATGATGCCGATGCCCACCCCCGCCTCCACCAGCCGGCAGATGGCTTCGAAACTCGACAGCTGGATACGCAGCGACAGGTTCAGGCCCATGCGCTCGACATGGTCCCGCAGGAAGCTCAGCAAGGTGCTGCCGTCGTGCAGGCCGATATGCTGGAAGTCCAAGGTCTGTTTCAAGGTCACCGTCTTGCGCCCTGCCAGCTCATGGCCGGCCGGCACGATCAGCACCAGGCGGTCGGTGCTGAAGTGCATCACCTGCAAGCCGCTGGCCTCCACCGGCCCTGCGATGATGCCCATGTCGCTGCTGCCATCGAGCACGCCGCGCACGATGTCCCGCGACAGGCGCTCCTGCAGGTCGACGGTCACCCCGGGGCGCTTGGCCATGAAGCCGGCCAGCACTTCAGGCAGGAACTCGGTGACGGCAGTGGTGTTGGCGAAGATGCGAATATGCCCGGCCAGGTCGGTGCCGAACTGGGTGAACTCGGCTTTCAGGTAGTCGACCTGGCGCATGATCAGCCGGGCATGCATGAGCAGTTTATGCCCCGCTGGGGTCAACTCGACGCCACGGCTATCGCGGTACAGCAGGCGCGTGTCGAGCTGGGCTTCCAGCGCCTTGATCCGCGCACTGGCGGCGGCCGGCGAAAGGAACGCCCGGCGCGCACCCTGGGTCAGGCTCGGCGATTCGCCGATATGGATGAAAAGCCGCAGGTCTGCCAGGTCGAAATGCATGGGGAGGTCCGGTCGTGGCGATGGCGTTCAGCATACATGAACGCTGCCTTACACAAATGCAAATTCACAGAATGCCGGGCACCTCGCATGATCGGCCCATAACAACAAATGCAGAGGCCCATGGTTATGACTGCTTCCCACCCGCCCATCGACTACAGCGCCTGGATCGGCCGCACGGAAGAGGCCGTCGATGAGCTCAGCCGCAACCTGATCAAGCGCATCGCCGCCACCTTCGGCGAAACCGCTCCTGCCGCCGACCAACCCCTGCCACCGCTGTGGATGTGGTGCTTCTTCCAGGAGCCGGTGGCCGAGTCGCAACTGGGCACGGACGGCCACCCGGCACGTGGCGGCTTCCTGCCCCCGGCCGACAACCGTAACCGCATGTGGGCCGGGGGCCGGGTCGAGTTCATCGCCCCGCTCAAGGTCGGCGCCGAAGCCCATCGCCTGTCGACCATCCAGCACATCGAGGAAAAGCACGGCCGCACCGGCGCCCTGCTGTTCGTCACCGTGCGTCACGACTACTCGCAACACGGCCAGCTGTGCGTGCGCGAAGAGCAGGACATCGTCTACCGCGAGCCCAACCCGCCCAAGCTCGACAGCGCCCCGGCCGACGCGCCGGCCGACTGGAGCGAGGCGGTCACGCCGACGTCGACGCTGCTGTTCCGCTACTCCGCCGTGACCTTCAACGGCCATCGCATCCACTACGACTTCCCCTACGTCAGCGAAACCGAGGGCTACGCCGGCCTGGTCGTGCACGGACCGATGATTGCCACCTTGAACCTGCGCGCATTCATCCGCGCCAACCCCGACAAGCACGTGCGCCATTTCGCCTACCGCGGCGTACGCCCGCTGACCGTGCCGACTCCGTTCGAAGTGGCCGGGCGCATCAGCGCACCAGGCCAGGCCCAGCTGTGGGCCGGCAATGCCGCTGGCGTGGCGCAGAGCGCCGACGTGCTTTTCGACTGATACCAGACAGGGAATACCCCAATGCATTCTTACGACAGCGATGACCTCAACGCCATCCGCGAAGGCGTGCGCGCCTTGTGCGCCGAGTTCGACGCCAGCTACTGGCGCAAGATCGATGAAGAAAAGGGCTTCCCGGAAGCCTTCGTCAAGGCCATGACCGATGCTGGCTGGCTGTCGGCGATGATCCCCGAAGAATACGGCGGCTCGGGCCTGGGCCTGGCCGAGGCCTCGGTTATCCTCGAAGAGGTGAACGCCTGCGGTGGCAACTCCGGCACCGTGCACGGGCAGATGTACAACATGTTCACCCTGCTGCGCCACGGCAGCGAGGAACAGAAGCGCCATTACCTGCCCAAGCTGGCCAGCGGCGAACTGCGCCTGCAGTCGATGGGCGTGACTGAGCCCACCACCGGCACCGACACCACCAAGATCAAGACCACCGCCGTGCGCCAGGGCGACAAGTATGTGATCAATGGCCAGAAGGTGTGGATCTCGCGCATCCAGCACTCGGACCTGATGATCCTGCTGGCACGCACTACCCCCTTGCCGGAGGTGAAGAAGAAATCCGAAGGCATGTCGATCTTCCTGGTCGACCTGCGTGAAGCCATCGGCAGCGGCCTGAGCGTGCAGCCCATCGCCAACATGGTCAACCACGAGACCAACGAGCTGTTCTTCGACAACCTCGAGTTGCCGGCCAGCAGCCTGATCGGCGAGGAAGGCAAGGGCTTTCGCTACATCCTCGACGGCCTCAATGCCGAGCGCACGCTGATCGCCGCCGAGTGCATCGGTGATGGCCGCTGGTTCGTCGAAAAGGCCAGCGCCTACGCCCGTGACCGCGTGGTGTTCGGCCGCCCGATCGGGCAGAACCAGGGCGTGCAGTTCCCCATCGCCGAAGCCCATATCGAGATCGAGGCCGCCGACCTGATGCGCTGGCGCGCCTGCGCCGAGTACGACAGCGGGCAGAACGCCGGGGCCAGCGCCAACATGGCCAAGTACCTGGCGGCCAAGGCCTCGTGGGAGGCGGCCAATGCCTGCCTGCAGACCCACGGCGGCTTCGGCTTCGCCTGCGAATACGACGTCGAGCGCAAGTTCCGCGAAACCCGCCTGTACCAGGTGGCGCCGATCTCCACCAACCTGATCCTGTCCTACGTGGCCGAGCACCTGCTCGAACTGCCACGCAGCTTCTGAGGGCCTGAGCATGCAAGCTACCCAAGCCCTGGCAGGCTTCCTCGCCGACCTGCAATACGCACAGATTCCTGGCCATGTGCTCGACCGCACCGAAGACCTGTTCCTCGACTGGCTCGGCTCGACCCTGGCCAGCCAGGGCGCGCACCCGATCCCGCTGTTCGAACGCTATGCCGAACGCATGGGCCCCGCCCAAGGCAACGCCCGCGTGCTGACCAGCGGGCGCAGCTCATCGCCCTACTTCGCCGCGCTGGTCAACGGCGCCGCTTCGCACCTGGTCGAGCAGGACGACCTGCACAACAGCTCGGTGCTGCACCCGGCCACGGTGGTGTTCTCCGCCGTGCTGGCAGCGGCCCAGGACCTCGGCAAGTCCGGCCAGGACCTGCTGCTGGCCAGCGTCGCCGGCTATGAGGCAGGCATCCGTATCGGTGAGTTCCTCGGCCGTTCGCATTACCGCATCTTCCACACCACCGCTACCGTCGGCACCCTGGCCGCTGCCGTGGGAGTGGGCAAGCTGCTGGCCTTCGACAAGGACCAGTTCATCAACCTGCTCGGCAGCGCCGGCACCCAGGCCGCCGGGCTTTGGGAGTTCCTGCGCGATGCTGCCGACTCCAAGCAGCTGCACACCGCCAAGGCCGCCGCCGATGGCCTGCTCGCCGCCTACCTGACCGCCGATGGCCTGAGCGGCGCGCGCAACATCCTCGAAGGGGACCAGGGCCTGGCCGCCGGCATGTCCAGCGACGCCGACCCAGCACGCCTGAGCGACCGCCTGGGCAGCCGCTGGGCGCTGGCGGAAACCTCGTTCAAGTTCCACGCCTCGTGCCGCCATACCCATCCCGCCGCCGATGCGCTGTTGCAGCTGATGCAACGCGAAGGCCTGAAGCATGAGCAGATCGCCAAGGTGGTTACCCGCGTGCACCAGGGCGCCATCGATGTGCTCGGGCGGGTCACCACGCCAACCACCGTGCACCAGGCCAAGTTCTCCATGGGCACCGTGCTCGGCCTGATCGCCGTGCATGGCAGTGCGCAGCTCATTGAATTCCGCGACCTGGCGCTGACCGACCCACGGGTTGCCAGCTTCCGTGAAAAGGTGGAAATGCAGCTGGACCCCGAAGTGGATGCCGCTTACCCCGCCCGCTGGCTGGGCCGGGTCGAAGTCTCCTGCCACGATGGCCGTCACTTCAGCGCCGCCATCGACGAACCCAAGGGCGACCCCGGCAACACCCTTTCGCGCCCGGAGCTGGAAGCCAAGTTCCAGCGCCTGCTGGCCTATTCCGGTGCCCGCAGCCCGGCCCAGGGCCAGGCCCTGATCGAGCAGGTCTGGCAACTGCGCGATACGCAATCGCTGGCCGCACTGCACTGATGACGAACAGGTGACCCCATGACCCAAACTGCACCCCGCCCGCTGGACGGCATCACCGTCGTCAGCCTGGAACATGCCATCGCCGCGCCCTTCTGCACCCGCCAGCTGGCCGACCTGGGCGCCCGCGTGATCAAGGTCGAACGGCCCGGCAGCGGCGACTTCGCCCGTGGCTACGACCAGCGCGTCGACGGCCTGGCCTCGCACTTCGTGTGGACCAACCGCTCCAAGGAAAGCCTCACCCTCGACCTCAAGCAGCAGGCCGCCGACGGCATCCTCGACGCCCTGCTGGCCAAGGCCGACGTGCTCGTGCAAAACCTTGCACCCGGCGCCGCCGCACGCATGGGCCTGTCGTTCGACGCCTTGCACCAGCGCTTTCCGCGCCTGATCGTCTGCGACATTTCCGGCTACGGCGCAGGCGGCCCGTATGAAAAGAAGAAGGCCTACGACCTGCTGATCCAGAGCGAGGGCGGCTTCCTCTCGGTGACCGGCGGCCCTGGCGACGAGGAAATGGCCAAGGCCGGCTGTTCGATCGCCGACATCGCCGCTGGCATGTATGCCTATACCGGCGTGCTGTCGGCGCTGCTGCTGCGCGACAAGACCGGCCTGGGCAGCCGCATCGACGTGTCGATGCTGGAAAGCCTGGTGGAGTGGATGGGCTACCCGATGTACTACGCCTACGACGGCGCGCCGCCCCCACCGCGCGCGGGCGCCTCGCACTCGACCATCTACCCGTACGGGCCGTTCCCCACCGGCGGTGGCGGCACGATCATGCTCGGCCTGCAGAACGAACGGGAATGGGCACTGTTCTGCGAAAAGGTACTGCTCGACCCGGCGTTGGCCAGCGACGACCGCTTCAGCGCCAACTTCAAGCGCTCGGAAAACCGCGAGGTGCTGCGCCAGATCATCGTCGAGCGTTTCGCCGCCCTGTCGCTCGACGAGGTGGTGGCGCGCCTGGATGACGCCCAGATCGCCAACGCCCGGGTCAACGACATGCACGGCGTGTGGCAGCACCCGCAGCTGCAGGCCCGCGACAGCTGGCGTGAAGTCGATAGCCCGGCCGGCAAGTTGCCGTCGCTGCTGCCTCCGGGGCGCAATGCCGCCTTCACCCCACGCATGGACGCCGTACCGGCGCTGGGGCAGCACACTGCGGGCATCCTCGCTGAACTGGGCTTGAGCGCCGAACAGCGCGCCAGCCTGGCCGCAGGAGGCGTTGTATGAGCGTGGTGCGCTCCGCCCTGTTCGTGCCTGGCAGCCGGCCTGAACGTTTCGCCAAGGCTCTGGCGGCAGGTGCCGATGTGGTGATCGTCGACTTCGAGGATGCCGTCGAGGAGGCGCTGAAGCAGCAGGCCCGCGACAACCTGGCCGCGTTTCTGCAGGCCACGCCGCAGGCCTCGGTATGGGTGCGGGTCAACGCGCCACAGCATCCGCAACACGCCACCGACCTGGCCTTCTGCGCACAGCAGCCGGGGGTCGCCGGGCTGCTGTTACCCAAGGTGGAGAACGCCACTCAGGTCGCGGTGGCCTTCCACGGCGGCAAGCCCGTGTGGCCAATCATCGAGAGTGCCAAGGGCTTGCTGGCACTGGCACAGATTGCTGCGGCAGAAGGTGTCGAGCGCTTGTCGTTCGGCAGCCTCGACCTGGCGCTGGACCTGGGCTTGAACACCGAGAGCGAGGCGGCCCGGCAGTTTCTCGACCAGGCGCGCATGGCGGTGCAGCTACATTCACGGGGGGCCGACCTGCTGCCGCCGCTGGATGGGGTGTTCCCGGCCATCGCCGATGCCGAGGGGCTGCAGCGGGCCGTGCGGCATGCCTATGACATGGGGTATGGCGGGGCGTTGTGCATTCATCCGCAGCAGGTGGCGGTGATCCATGCAGCGCTGGCGCCGAGTGCCGAAGCGCTGGCATGGGCGCGGCGAGTGCTGGCGGCGAGTGAAGCAGCCAACGGTGCCGGGGCCTTCCAGCTGGAGGGGCAGATGGTCGATGCCCCGGTGCTGTTGCGGGCGCAGCGGTTGGTGGCTGGGAGTCTCGGCTGAACATACCGGCCTCTTCGCGGGACAAGCCCGCTCCTACAGGAATGAGGTGACCCCTTGTAGGAGCCGGCTTGTCCCGTGAAGAGGCCGTACAGGAGGACCGCGTTCACCTCAGCCGAACGCCGCCTTATACAAATGCTAATTCTCCACACGCAGCCCGTTGGTCCATCTTTACTCCACTCCTCCTACAACAATAAATCAGAGGTGACACCGATGTTGAAGCTGACCCAGGCGCTGCTATGCGCCGCCGCAGTGTCCATGGCCGGCCTGACCCAGGCCGCCGATCCAATCGTCATCAAGTTCGCCCACGTGGTGGCCGACAGCACGCCCAAGGGCCAGGGCGCGCTGATGTTCCAGAAGCTGGTCGCCGCCGACCCGCAACTCAAGGACAAGGTCAAGGTCGAGGTCTACCCCAACTCCTCGCTGTTCGGCGACGGTAAGGAAATGGAAGCCCTGCTGCTCGGCGACGTGCAGATGCTGGCACCCTCGCTGGCCAAGTTCGAGCACTACAACAAACAGGTGCAAATCTTCGACCTGCCGTTCCTGTTCAACGACCTGGCCGCCGTCGACCGCTTCCAGCAAGGCCCGCAAGGCAAGGCGCTGCTGACCTCGATGGAAGACAAGGGCATCCGTGGCCTGGCCTACTGGCACAACGGCCTCAAGCAACTGTCAGCGAACAAGAAGGTGATCCTGCCCAAGGACGCCCGCGGCCTGAAGTACCGCGTGCAGGCCTCCAGCGTGCTTGAAGAGCAGTTCAAAGCGATCCGCGCCAACCCACGCAAGATGAGCTTCGCCGAGGTCTACCAGGGCCTGCAGACCGGCACCGTCAACGGCACCGAGAACACCTGGTCGAACTATGAGAGCCAGAAGGTCAACGAGGTGCAACCCTTCTTCACCGAGACCAACCACGGCCTGATCGACTACATGGTGATCACCAACGCCAAGTTCTGGAACGGCCTCCCCGAAGACGTGCGCGGCGAATTGCAGAAGATCATGGACGAGGTCACCGTCGAGGTGAACAAGCAGGCCGAAGCCCTCAACCAGACCTCCAGGCAGAAGATCATCGACGCCAAGACCAGCGAGATCGACTCGCTGACCGCCGAGCAGCGCGAGCAATGGCGTGAAGCCATGCGTCCGGTGTGGGAGAAGTTCTCCGACCAGATCGGCGCCGACCTGATCAAGGCCGCCGACGACGCCAACAAGGCCTCCTGACCCTTCTTGCGCCCTGCCCCGGCCACCCGCTCCACGGGTGGCCTGCCCTCTCTCTGTCTGGAGAATTCCTATGCAATCGCTCAGGCGTGTCTGGGAGCACTTCGAGGAAGGCATGATCGCCTTTCTCCTGGCGGCCATGACCTTGGTGACCTTTCTCTACGTGGCGCTGAACAACCTCTACACGATGTTCTACACGCTCAGTGATCACTGGGCTTTCGCCAGTGACGCCCTGCTGAGCATCGGCGATCACTTGATGGCCTACGCCCAGGAAATGACCTGGAGCATCGCCCTGACCAAGGCGCTGTTCGGCTGGCTGATCTTTTTCGGTATCTCTTATGGCGTGCGCACCGCCGGCCACCTCGGCGTCGATGTGCTGGTGCGACGCACGCCCAAGCCGGTGCAACGGGTGCTGGCGATGATTGCCTGCGCCTGCTGCCTGGCCTATGCCGGGCTGTTCCTGGTAGCCAGCATCAAGTGGGTCAGCGCGGTGCTGGTGGCCGGCATCGGTGCAGAGGACCTCGACCGCTACGGCATCAAGGTCGGCCATATCGCGCTGATCGTACCGTTCGGTTTCGCCCTGGTGATCATCCGCTACCTGGAAATCCTCTACCGCCTGTTCACCCACCGCCAGTACGGCCTGGGCCTGGCCGACGAGGCCGCCGAAGCCAGCAAGCTGGCCAACCCCGGTGAGGAGCACCACTGATGACGGTTATCTGCCTGTTCCTGCTGCTGTTCGTGTTCATGTTCCTCGGCGTGCCCATCGCCATCTCCCTGGGCCTGTCGGGGGCGCTGTCGATCCTGCTGTTCAGCCAGGACTCGCTCAGCTCGCTGGCGATCAAGTTGTTCGAGACCTCCGACAGCTACACCTTCCTGGCCATCCCCTTCTTCCTGCTGTCGGGCGCGTTCATGACCACCGGTGGCGTGGCCCAGCGCCTGATCGACTTCGCCAACGCCTGTGTCGGCCATATCCGTGGTGGCCTGGCGATAGCCGCGGTGCTGGCGTGCATGCTGTTCGCCGCACTGTCGGGTTCGTCGCCGGCCACCGTGGCCGCCGTCGGTTCGATTGCCGTGGCCGGCATGGTGCGCTCTGGCTACCCACGCGAATTCGGCGCAGGGATCATCTGCAACGCCGGCACCCTGGGCATCCTGATCCCGCCGTCGATCGTCATGGTGGTGTACTCGGCGGCCACCGAGACCTCGGTCGGCAAGCTGTTCATGGCCGGCGTGGTGCCGGGCATCCTGCTCGGTGTAGCGCTGATGGTGACGATCTACATCGTCGCCCGCATCAAGAAACTGCCGGCACAGCCACGGGCCAGCTTCACTGAATGGCTGAGCACCGCCCGGCGCGCGTTCTGGGGTCTGTTGCTGCTGGTGATCATCCTCGGCGGCATCTACAGCGGCATGTTCACCCCCACCGAAGCGGCGGCAGTGGCGGCGGTTTACTCGGCGTTCATCGCGCTGTTCGTGTACAAGGACATGCGCCTGCGTGACTGCCCGAAAGTGCTGCTGGAGTCGGGCCGGCTGACCATCATGCTGCTGTTCATCATCGCCAACGCCATGCTCTTCGCCCATGTGCTGACCACCGAGCAGATCCCCCAGCAGATCACCCAGTGGGTGATGTCCGAGGGCCTGACCCCGATCGGTTTCCTGATCATGGTCAACATCGTGCTGCTGGTGGCCGGCAGCTTCATGGAGCCGTCGGCGATCATCCTGATCCTGGCGCCGATCTTCTTCCCGATTGCCATGAAGCTGGGCATCGACCCGATTCACCTGGGCATCGTGATGGTGGTGAACATGGAGATCGGCCTGGTGCACCCGCCAGTGGGGCTGAACCTGTTCGTCACCTCGGCGGTGACCGGGCTGACGCTGGGGCAGACGATTCGCGCCGCGCTGCCGTGGCTGTCGATCCTGCTGCTGTTCCTGGTGCTGGTGACCTATGTGCCATTCATCTCGCTGGCGCTGCCGGAGTGGTTGGGTATGCCTTGACGCCAGGGCTGATGAGATACGTGTAGGAGCGGGCTTGTCCCGCGAACACCGGCGAAGCCGTTGCCATGAACCGCATAGTCTGGCACCGGCCTCGCCGGTGTTCGCGGGGCAAGGCCGCTCCTGCAAGGAATTGTGCAAGCCTTGAAAGTAGAGTCAGATCCCTCCGCCAGCCAACAGCTGACTCATCACCCCGGCCAGATCCTTGACCATCACATCCGCCGTCGGCTTGTGCACGATGACGATCTCGTAGCTGTCCACCTCCGGCAACCCCTGCGTCTGCCCCAGCACCCGGTGCTCAGCGGTCGCCGCCCGCGGTGGCAGCAGGCTGATGCCCATGCCGTCGGCCACTGCCGCCTGGATGCCGCTGAGGCTGGAACTGGTGAAGCTGATGCGCCAGCGCCGGCCCATGCCTTCGATGACACTGATCATGTCTTCGCGGTACAGCCCCCGTGGCGGGAAGGTCACCAGCGGAATCGGGTCGAGCTCGAACGCCGGCATGCGTGCACTGTCGATCCACTGCAGGCGCTCGGGCCAGCAGGCCACGCCTTCGCGGCTGTTGCGCCGCTGCTTGAGCAGCACCAGGTCGAGCTCGCCATTGTCGTAGGCCTGGCTGAGGTCGCGGCACAGGCCACTGGTGACTTCCAGCTTGACCTGCGGGTGCAGGCGGCTGAACGCCGACAGCGCATTGGTGGTGCGCCCGCCGACGAAATCCTCGGGCACGCCCAGGCGCACTGTGACCCCGACCATGGCCCCGGCCAGGGCTTCGAGCATCTGGTCGTTCAGCGCCAGCATGTGCCGGGCATAACCGAGCAAGGTCTGGCCGGCGTCGGTCGGCAACACGTCGCGGTTGCCGCGCACCAGCAGGCGATGGCCGACCATGTCTTCGAGGCGGCGCACCTTCTGGCTGATGGTCGACTGGGTCGAGTGCAGGCGCGCGGCGGCCGTGGTGAAGCTGCCGCAATCGGCCACCACGACGATGGCGCGCAACAGGTCGAGGTCGAACAGGGCTCTATTCGATTTAACGCTGATGGACATCTTGGTATTCAACTACTGAATGGCAAGACTGACTTCTACCACGCCACTCCAGGCCCGGCAACGCGTTAGTCGCCGAGCGCCACACCCTCGCGCCGCGGGTCGGCGCCACCGGCCCAACCCTCGGCGGTGCGCTGGATGATCTGCATGCCACTGGTCATGGTCATCGGCGTTACCTCGTGGCCCCAGGCGGCCAACTGGCGGATCAGCGCCGGGCTGACCAGCCCGGCTTCTACTTCGGTCCCGGCATTGCGGCTGCCGAAATTGGGCAGGTTGGCTGCCTGTTGCGGATCAAGATGCCAGTCCAGCAGGCCAATCAACGCCTTGTTCACGTAGCCGATGATCTGCGAGCCGCCGGGGGAGCCGAGGCTCGCCACCAGCTCGCCCGAGGCACGCGAAAACACCAGGGTTGGCGCCATCGCCGACAACGGCCGCTTGCCGGGCTGCACCCGGTTGGCCACCGGCTTGCCGTTTTCCGCGGGCAGGAAGGAAAAGTCGGTCAGGTGGTTATTCAGCAAAAAGCCGCCGACCATCAGGTGCGAACCGAATGCCGATTCTACCGACGTGGTCATGGCCAGGGCCTGGCCATTGTCATCGACGGCAGACAGGTGCGAGGTGGAAATCCGCAGCGGCGAGCGGTCGGGCGCCAGGGCCAGGTTGGCATCCTGCGGGGTGCCCGGGCGGGCGTGCTTCAGGCTGTACTCACCCACCTGCTTGGCGCGCTCGGCAAGGTAGGCCGGGTCGAGCAACGACTTGACCGGCACCGGCACGTAGTCGCTGTCGGCCAGGTACTGAGCGCGGTCGGCGTAGGCCAGGCGCTCGGCTTCGGCCACCAGGTGCACGGCCTGCGGCGCGGGTTCGAGCCCCGCCACGGAGGCCACCTGGCGCGGCGGCAGGTCGGCCAGGTCACGCTGCGCCGAGCTGCGCTGCAAGGCGTCGAGAATGCCCAGGGTCTGCAACACGGTCACCCCACCGGACGACGGCGGTGGCATGCCGCAGATGTTCCAGGCCTTGTAGGGGCCACAGACCGGTTCGCGCTCCTTGGCCTGGTAACGCTGCAAGTCTTCGAGCGACAACTGCCCGGCATTGGCGTGGTGACGCACTTCAGCGACCATGGCTTGGGCAATCTCACCGCTGTAGAAAGCATCGACGCCCTGCTCTGCAATACGCTCGAAGGTCTGCGCGAGCGCCAAGTTGCGCAGGATCGTGCCGACTGCCAGCGGCTTGCCCCGGTCATCCAGGAAGTAGCGCGCCATGGCCGGCGAGCGGGCAATGAAGGGATCGCCGGCGACCAACGTGTGCAGCCGCTCGGAAACCGCAAAACCATTGCGTGCAAGGGCGATGGCAGGGCCGAACAGGTCCTTCCATGGCAGTTTGCCGTGCTGATCATGGGCCAGTTTCAATGCCCGCAGCACGCCCGGAACACCCACGGAACGGCCGCCGATCTGCGCTGCACGAAACGGCATGGGCGCCCCGTCCGCTTGCAGGAACAACGTTTCCGTCACCCCTGCCGGTGCAGCTTCGCGGCCGTCGAAGGCCTGCACGCGCTGGCCATCCCAATACAGGATGAATGCCCCACCACCGATACCACTGGATTGCGGCTCGACCAAGGTCAGCACCATCTGCATGGCGATCGCCGCATCAATGGCGCTGCCACCGGCACGCAGCATCGCCCGTCCGGCCTCGCTTGCAAGCGGGTTGGCAGCCGCCACCATGTGCCGGCTGGCCTGCACCGGATGCAGGCCACTGCGGTAGCCGGACTGCAGCTCTGGGGGCGTGGGCAGCGGCTGGTCGGCCCAGGTGACGGCACTGGTGGCAGACAGGCACAGCACGGTGATCAGCAGTTTGAGGAATGGGAGGTGGCGGGGCATTGGGTTGCGTCCTTTCGGGGGGGGCGCCGAAAGGTATTCGGCGTCCTTTCGGGCCAGTTTACCTGCAACAAACGCGCGCGGCCGCTTTGAAGTACGGCTCGATATCGAGTCCCGCAGGCATCATTGGCCCGAAACAAACGTAGGAGCGAGCGCAGCTCGCGATGCGCCGCGCGGGCGGCGCTCGATTTCACAGGCGACAAACCTCTTTCGCCCTCCCCTCAAAACCCCTAAACCACCTCTTCGTACGGCAACCCCACATAGTTCTCGGCGATGTTCACCAGCCCCGCTGGCGATGTGAGGAAGTACTCGCGGTCGGCCTCCTGCATCTTCTGGTCCCAGGCATCCTTGTGCTCGCCGAAGTCATGCAGCAGCTGGGTCATGAACCAGCTGAAACGCTCGCCCTTCCAGACCCGCCGCAGGGCCAGCGGCGAATACTGTTCCAACAGGTCGGTACGCCCCTCGCGGTACACCTTGACCAGGATCCGGTACAGGTAGTTGACGTCGGACGCCGCCAGGTTCAGGCCCTTCGCGCCCGTCGGCGGGACGATGTGCGCGGCATCGCCGACCAGGAACAGGTGGCCGTACTGCATCGGCTCGACCACCAGGCTGCGCAGTGGCGCGATGCTCTTTTCCAGTGCGGGCCCGGTGACCAGCTGCTGTGCCACGTCTGCGGGCAGGCGCGCCTTGAGTTCGTTCCAGAAGCGCTCGTCGGACCAGTCTTCCACCCGCTCTTCCAGCGGCACCTGCAGGTAATAGCGGCTGCGCGTCTGCGAGCGCTGGCTGCACAGGGAGAAACCCCGTTCGTGGTGGGCGTAGATCAGTTCGTGGTTCACCGGCGGGGTATCGGACAGCATGCCCAGCCAACCGAATGGGTAGACCCGCTCGTACTCCTTGAGCACACCTTCGGGGATGCTCTTGCGCGATACGCCGTGGAAGCCATCGCAGCCGGCGACGTAGTCGCAGTCCAGGTGGTGGGTCTGGCCGTCCTTTTCAAAGGTCACGTACGGCCGTTCGCCCTTGAGTTCGTGCGGCTGCACGTTGCTGGCGGCGTAGATGATCGGCGCGCCGCTGGCTTCGCGGGCCTGCATCAGGTCGCGGGTGACTTCGGTCTGGCCGTAGACCATCACCGTCTTGCCGCCGGTCAGGCCCTTCAGGTCCAGGCGCTGGCGACGGCCTGCAACCAGCAGTTCGACGCCTTCATGGACCAGCCCTTCACGGTCCATGCGCTCGGCGACGCCGGCTTCGCGCAGCAGGTCGACGGTGCCTTGTTCCAGCACCCCGGCGCGGATGCGGCCAAGTACGTATTCGGGGGTCTGGCGTTCGAGTATGACGGTGTCGATACCGGCCTTGTGCAGCAACTGGCCGAGCAGCAGGCCGGACGGACCGGCGCCAATGATTGCAACCTGAGTTTTCATTGTTTTTATCTCATCAAGAGGGTGTACTCTTGCATTTTTACTAGTACTAACCGGCAAATAAGTGTGTTATCGCATGCAAAAAATGCACTTTTACAAAAAACGTTCGATTAGCGGACAGACGATCACGACATGAGATCCACCCTCCTCGGCGTTCCGCTGTTCCAGCTGTACGGCGAAAACCAGCACTGGCCCGGCACCGACCTGCTGCATTGCGAGTCGATCCCGGCACGCAGCCGCCTGCACCACTGGGAGATCAAGCCGCATCAGCACGCCGAGCTGTTTCAGCTGCTGTATGTCCAACGCGGCAGAGCCCAGGTGGAAATCGAAGGTGTGCGCAGCACCATCCTCGAGGCTGCAATACAGGTGGTGCCGCCCCTGACCGTGCATGGCTTTCGCTTCAGCGCCGATATCCAGGGCCATGTGCTGACCTTCGGCACCGCGCTGGTGGCCGACCTCGAACAGCGCCTGGGCGCACCGCTAGGGGTGCTGGCGAAAGCGGCGTGTTACCCATTGGGCAAGGACCGCGTCCAGCTGCGCGGCCTGATCGAAACGCTGCAACAGGAATACCAGGGCAACGCCCCCGCGCGGGCGACCATGCTCGAAGCGCTGGTGACCGCGCTGATGGTGTGGATCAGCCGCCGCCAGCAACTGGGGCAGGCCCCACGCAACCGTGACGAGCGTGACCGGCAGTTGCTCGGGCAGTACCTGCGGCTGGTCGAAGCGCATTACCGCGAACACCTGTCGGTGGAGGACTTCGCCGCGCGCCTGAACATTCCCAGCCTGCAACTCAACCAGCTGTGCCGGGCGCTGAGCGGGCAGACCGCGTTGCAGGTGATCCACCAGCGCCTGCTGCTGGAGGCACAGCGCAACCTCATCTATACGCGCATGAGCATCGGCCAGCTGTCGGACAACCTGGGCTTCAGCGACCCGACCTACTTCTCCCGCTTCTTCAAGCGCCTGAGCGGGCAGACGCCCAATGGTTACCGGCGTGCGGTGCAGCCCGACTGATCTGCTTGACGTATACGTCAACCTGCCTTCAGGATACTGGCATACCCCACGCCGAGCCCGAGCATGAGCAGCCAGACCTACAGCATCTCCGACCTCTCCCGCGAACTGGACATCACCACCCGCGCCATCCGCTTCTATGAGGAACAGGGCCTGCTGAGCCCCGAGCGGCGTGGGCTGGAACGCATCTATTCGGCCCGTGACAAAGTCAGCTTGAAGCTCATCCTGCGCGGCAAGCGCATCGGCTTCTCGCTGGCCGAATGCCGTGAGCTGATCGAGCTGTACGACCCCAGCAGCGGCAACCTCAAGCAGCTGCACAGCATGCTGGCGAAGATCGCCGAGCGGCGCGCCCAGCTGGAACAGCAGATGCTCGACATCCACCAGATGCAACTGGAACTGGACACTGCCCAGGAGCGCTGCGAACAGGCCCTGGCGGCCACCCTGAACAACAATGACAAACGCTGACAGGAACCCCACCATGCCCATGCCCGCAACAGTCCGCCTGGTCGAAGTAGGCCCCCGCGACGGCCTGCAGAATGAAGCCCAGCCCATCAGCGTCGCCGACAAGGTGCGCCTGGTCGACGACCTGACCGACGCCGGGCTGAGCTACATCGAGGTCGGCAGCTTCGTTTCGCCCAAGTGGGTGCCACAGATGGCCGGCTCCGCCGAGGTATTCGCCGGCATCCAGCAGCGCGACGGTGTTACCTATGCCGCGCTGGCCCCCAACCTGCGCGGTTTCGAGGACGCCCTGGCAGCCGGGGTGAAGGAAGTGGCAGTGTTTGCCGCCGCCTCCGAGGCCTTCTCCCAGCGCAACATCAACTGCTCGATCAGCGAAAGCCTGCAGCGCTTCGAGCCGATCATGGAGGCCGCGCACAGCCATGGCGTGCGGGTGCGCGGTTACGTGTCTTGTGTGCTGGGTTGCCCGTATGAAGGCAAGGTCAGTGCCGAGCAGGTAGCACCGGTGGCCAAAGCGCTGCACGAGATGGGCTGCTATGAAGTATCGCTGGGTGACACCATCGGCACCGGCACGGCCGGTGACACCCGTCGACTGTTCGAGGTGGTGTCGGCCGTGGTGCCCCGCGCGCAACTGGCCGGTCACTTCCACGACACCTATGGCCAAGCCCTGGCCAACGTGTATGCCAGCCTGCTCGAAGGCATCAGTGTGTTCGACAGCTCGGTCGCCGGGCTGGGTGGCTGCCCCTATGCCAAGGGCGCTACCGGCAACATCGCCACCGAAGATGTGCTGTACCTGCTGCAGGGGCTGGGTATCAAGACCGGTATCGACCTAGACCGGCTGATTGCCGCCGGGCAGCGCATCAGCGCCGTGCTGGGCCGGGCCAACGGTTCGCGGGTGGCACGTGCACGCAGCGCACAATGAGTTTCATGCAGGTGTCACATGAGTGTGGGTGAGTGTTACCGCCCCCACAGTTTTCAGCAAAAAATCGGGTAACAGGGAAACAAATCGACAGATTTTCAGGTCGCCCGACTCTGCCAATTCCGCCCAAGACATTGATTTTAAAGGGTCTTCAAAAGTTGGCACGGCACCTGCTATATCTTTGGTACAACAACAAGAAAAACGCGATAACCAATAAAAACAACATGTAACGGCTCTGACATAACAAGAACAACACGGCAGAGGCGCAGCAAGCAGATTTTTTTGGAGTCGACAGGCTTTTCAGGGGTTCGCCCCGCGGACTGACACAGAACAATAAAACTACCTGAAGGTAGCGGCAGTCAGGCTCGGATCCACAGGATGAAAGCAGGTCAGCGCTCAAAAAAATACGTTTGCTCTTGACCCCGGATGGGGGTCGCACGCGACACCCAGGCTAGCCTACAAAAACAACAAAAGGCCGGCCTCAATAATAAAAAAAGAGCAGGCAACAACGCTTATGAGGGGAGCTTCGGCTCCCCTCAGTGCTTCCTGCCCTCCTCCTCTTTCTGCTTCTCCTCGTCCTGCCCCTCGATCTTCCCCACCACCAGCGGCATCGTGCCCAACACCAACAGCGCCAGCACCGTGCTGATCAGCGCCGTGGCTTCTCGCCCCATGCCCGCAGCCGTACCGATTGCCGCCGTCATCCACAGCCCCGCAGCGGTAGTCAGGCCTTTGACGTGGCTGGTGTCCTGGCCGTTACCCTTTAGAATGGTGCCCGCACCGAGAAAGCCGATGCCGGCCACGATCCCCTGGATCACCCGGCTCAAGGCCTGCTCATCGGCACCGGCCATGCTCGGTGCCAGCACGAACAACGCCGCGCCCAGCGATACCAGCATGTGCGTACGCACTCCGGCGGACTTGCCCCGGTGTTCGCGCTCGAAGCCCAGTACCGCGCCGAGCACGGCCGCCATCAATAGGCGCACGAGAATCCGCACGACCTCGCGCTCATCGGTGACATCGGCGAATTCGGCCTGGATGGTTTGCCAGAAGAAGTCCATGGTCAGATACCGGGTTGGTTGGTTATTGCCTGTGCCTAAGAAAGTTGACCCTTGCACAGCCCGCAAAGTGCCCACCCGGCACCCCGATGCAGCAACCGCCCTGCGCCTGCGGTCACAACCTGTAACCGCCCCCGGAGGACCCGACCATGCCCATCGAGATCGAAGAAAGCAACCAACGCTGCACCCTGATTGGCGACAAGCTGCGCATCGAAGGCACAGGCCCGGAGATCGAAATCATCACCGACGAACAGCTACGCATGTCCGTGGCCATCCTCGCCGGCGAGCGCTTCCCGATCACCGAAGCCGAAGCCGACGCGCTGACGGTGGCAGGTGCGGTGGATAGCCGCAGGCACCTCAAGGCCAGCACGCCAGGCTCAGTGATCTAGGGTTGCGGACACATTTCGCGGCAATCTGATATGGTTTTTATCGCCTGACCTGAGCCTGTGCTGAAAACAGTTCGGGGGCCATAGTGCTCGTGCCTGATAGAGGCCGTGAGAGCACCGAAGCCATGACCGATAGAATCCATGCCATCCAGATTGTCCCCCAAGGCATCCACACCCGTAGCTTCAGCGGCCTGTACCGCACGCTGCGGATTGCCTTCGCCGGCGCACTGTTCGCGCTGTTCTTCGGCACCGCCTGGCTCGACTGGAACGGGCGCCAGGCCGTGCTGTGGGACCTGGCCGAAAGTAAGTTCCACATCTTCGGCGCCACCTTCTGGCCGCAGGACTTCATCCTGCTCTCGGCACTGCTGATCATCTGTGCCTTCGGCCTGTTCGCCATCACCGTCTACGCCGGCCGGGTGTGGTGCGGCTACAGCTGCCCGCAGAGCACCTGGACCTGGCTGTTCATGTGGTGCGAGAAGGTCACCGAAGGCGACCGCAACCAGCGCATCAAGCTTGCCGCCGCGCCCTGGAGCCTGAACAAGCTGGCCCGGCGCACGCTCAAGCACAGCCTGTGGCTGGCCATCGGCGTGCTTACCGGGCTGACCTTTGTCGGCTACTTCACACCGATCCGCCCGCTGACCCATGAACTGTTCACCCTGCAGCTGGGCGGCGTGGCACTGTTCTGGGTGCTGTTCTTCACCGCGGCCACCTATATCAACGCCGGATTGCTGCGCGAGGCGGTGTGCCTGCACATGTGCCCTTATGCGCGCTTCCAGAGCGTGATGTTCGACAAGGACACCCTGGCCGTGGCCTACGACCCGCGCCGTGGCGAATCCCGTGGCCCGCGCAAGAAAGGCAGCGACGCCCGCGCCCATGGCCTGGGCGATTGCATCGACTGCACCCTGTGCGTGCAGGTCTGCCCCACCGGCATCGATATCCGTGACGGCCTGCAGATGGCCTGCATCGGCTGCGCCGCCTGTATTGATGCCTGCGACAACGTCATGGACAAGATGGGTTACCCCCGCGGCCTGATTGGCTACAAGTCCGAACACAGCCTGCAAGGCGGCACCACCCACTGGCTGCGCCCGCGCCTGCTGGGCTACGTCGTTGCCCTGATGCTGATGATCGGCGCCCTGGTGATGGCCCTGCAGTTGCGCCCGATGGTGTCGCTGGACGTGATCAAGGACCGCAGCCTGTTCCGCGAGAACGCCCAGGGCCAGATCGAGAACATCTACCTGCTCAAGGTCATCAACAAGACCGCGCAGCCCCAGCGTTACCACCTGCGCCTGCTCGATGCCGAGGGCTTCGAACTGCACGGCACCACCGAGCTCAGCATCCCGGCCGGCGAAATGAGCCAGCTGCCGGTGTCGGTGGCGCTGCTGGCCGAGCGCGCGGCCAGCAGCTCACAGGAGCTGGCCTTCGAAATCCGCGACAGCGACCAGCCTGCCGTGCGCAGCGTGGCCCGCAGCCGCTTCGTGGCGCCACTGAACCGCTGATCCCTTACACTGCTTGTTCACCTTGCCTGCCGAGCCTCCATGAAACGCTACGAACGCTTCGCCGACGACATTGCCGAACTGATCCGCTCCGGGGTGCTCGGCCCAGGCCAGCGCGTGCCTTCGGTACGCTATGCCAGCCAGACCCACGGTGTCAGCCCATCCACGGTGTTCCAGGCCTACTACCTGCTTGAGCGCCGTGGGCTGATCCGCGCACGGCCGCGCTCGGGCTACTTCGTCAACGCCCACGCGCCGCGCCAGTTCAGCGAACCCCAGGCGCTGGAGCCACTGAGCGAATCGACCGAGGTGGACGTCAGCGGCCTGGTGTTCTCCATCCTCGATTCGATCAAGGACCCGAGCACCGTACCGTTCGGCTCGGCCTTCCCCAGCCCTGAACTGTTCCCGCTGCAACGCCTGTCGCGCTCGCTGGCCAGTGCCAGCCGGGCCATGGACCCACGCATGGTGGTCACCGACCTGTCGCCGGGCAACCCGCAACTGCGCCGGCAGATCGCCCTGCGCTACATGGTCGGTGGGCTGATGCTGCCGATGGAAGAGCTGCTGATAACCAATGGCGCGCTGGAAGCCCTGAACCTTTGCCTGCAGGCGGTTACCGAACCAGGCGACCTGGTGGCCATCGAAGCGCCGGCCTTCTATGCCTGCCTGCAGGTGCTGGAGCGGCTCAAGCTCAAGGCCGTGGAGATCCCGGTGCACCCGCGCGAAGGCATGGACCTGGCAGTGCTGGCGCAGACCCTGGACAAGCACCCGGTCAAGGCCGTGTGGTGCATGACCAACTTCCAGAACCCTGTGGGCGCGAGTATGCCCGAGGCGAAGAAACAGGCCCTGGTCGAGCTGCTGCGCCGCCACCAGGTGCCGTTGATCGAGGACGATGTCTACGCCGAGCTGTACTACTCGCAACAGGCCCCGAAACCGGCCAAGGCATTCGATACCCAAGGCCTGGTGATGCACTGTGGCTCGTTCGCCAAGAGCCTGGCACCGGGTTACCGCATCGGCTGGGTGGCCGCCGGGCGCTTTGCGCAGAAGATCGAGCGGCTGAAACTGATGACCTCGCTGTGTGCCTCGATGCCAGCCCAGGCGGCCATCGCCGACTACCTGCAGCACGGCGGCTACGACCGCCACCTGCGCAAGCTGCGCTACGCCCTGGAGGGTCAGCAGGCCAACATGCTGGCCGCCATCGCCCGCCATTTCCCGGCACAGACCCGCGTCAGCCAGCCTTCCGGCGGCTACTTCCTGTGGCTGGAACTGCCCGAACAGATGGACGCCCTGAAACTGTTCCACATGGCCCTGGCCCAAGGCATCAGCATCGCACCGGGGCCGATCTTTTCGCCGACCCGGCGCTTTGGCAACTGCATTCGGCTGAACTACGGCACACCGTGGAACGAGGCCGCCGAACGCGCCATGGAAACCTTGGGGCGCATCATCCGCTCGTTCTGAAGGAATGCCTGAAAAAGTGCGGCTATAGTTGGGCGACCCACACGCTGGATCGTCCCCATGCAGCCTGATGACTCGACGCCTTCCAAACAACAACTGCAGGATCGCATCGACCAAGCTCAGGCCAACAGCAAGCTGCTGGGCGAACTGGTCGACCACAGCCAGGCCAACGTGTTCGCGGCCGATTGCAACTTCCGCCTGCTGGCGATCAACCGCACCGCACAGGAAACCTTCAAACGCCTGCGCGGCTTCGTGCCGCAGGTGGGCGACTACATTCCCCAGTTCATCGCCAACCAGCCCGACATCGTCAAATGGCTGGAGCCGGTATGGCCACGCGTGCTGGCCGGCGAAGCGTTCACCGACACCATCGCCCTTGGCCCGCCCGACGCCCTGCGCCATTACGAAATCAGCTACAACACATTGCGCGACGCCCAACAGCGGATCCAGGGCGGTTACCTGTTCGCCTACGACATCAGCGAACGGGTCGCCGAGCAGGAGCGTGTGCGCAAGATCGAAGAGGCCCTGCGCCAATCGCAGAAGATGGAAGCGGTCGGCCAGTTGACCGGCGGTATCGCCCACGACTTCAACAACCTGCTCGGCGGTATTTTCGGTGCCCTGGAAATGGCCGAACAACGCCAGGCCGAACAGCGCTACCACGACACCAGCCGGTTGCTTGGTGTCGCCCGGCACAACGCCCAACGGGCTGCCGCACTGGTGCAGCGCCTGCTGGCCTTCTCGCGTCAACAGACGCTGGTGCCCCAGGCGGTGGACGTGCAGCAGCTGGTGGCCGGCATGGGCGAACTGATCGCCAGTTCGCTCGATGCGCGCATCACCTTCATCGACCAGACCCAGAGCGACCAGTGGCTGGTGCAGATCGATCCGCACCAACTGGAAAGCGCACTGCTCAACCTGTGCATCAATGCCCGCGACGCCATGCCGCTGGGGGGGACATTGCGTATCGCCAGCGAGAATGCCCAACTCGATGAGCTGCAGGCACGCGCGCTGGACATGACCGGTGGCGCCTATCTGCATCTCAGTGTCTGCGACAACGGCATCGGCATGCCGGCCGATGTGTTGCAAAGGGCATGTGAGCCCTTCTTCACCACCAAGCCACTGGGGCAGGGCTCAGGCCTTGGGCTATCGATCGTGTATGGCTTTGTGCGCCAGTCCGGTGGGCAGTTGCGCATCGCCAGCGAACCGGGGCAAGGGGCCTGCATCCACCTCTACTTGCCACGGGCCTCCTGCGACACTGCCGGGCACGCGTGCGCGCAACCGCAGACGCCAAGCCAACAGTCCCAGGCAGCGCCTCAGGTGGTCATGCTGGTGGAAGACCAGGACATCCTCCGGCTGCTGATCCGCGAGGTACTCGAGGACCAAGGGCACCTTGTGCATGCCTTCAGCGATGGCCGAGGCGCACTGGAAGCCCTGCAGGCAGGCTTGCACCCGGACCTGCTGATCACCGATATCGGCCTGCCGGGTGGCATCGATGGCTACCAGGTAGCAGCCGCCTGCCAGAAGCGCCCCGGCAGCGTCGCGGTGCTGTACATCACCGGCTATGCCAGCAACCGGGTCGACGTCAACCCTGGCAAGCACTGCGCCGTGTTGTACAAACCGTTCGAACTGGCAGCCCTTAACCAGCACGTCGCCCAGTTGCTGGAAAACCGCCGCTTGCCACTGTAGCCCGCTATGCGCTCGCCGCGTGGACAGGTAAAGTCTGCCCCTTCATTTCTGTCGGACGTCGCCATGCCCCACCGCGACCTGCTTGCCCTGCGTCAGGAAATCGAAACCCTGCGCCAGCGTAATGCGCAGCTGGAAGACCAGCTGCTGCAACACGCCGATCAGGACCAGAACATCTATCGATTTCTGTTCGACACCATGGACGAAGGCTTCTGCATCATCGAATTCTTCGACGGCCCCCATGGCCCGCTCAGCGATTACGTGCATATCCTGGCCAACGCCGCCTACGCCAAGCATGCCGGCATCCCCAACGTGGTCGGGCAGAAGCTGCGCGAGATGGTACCCGACGAGGCGGACGACTGGGTCGCCCGCTACGGTGCGGTACTGCGCACTGGTGAGCCGCTGCAGTTCGAACAGGAGCTGGTCGCCACGGGCCATGTGCTGTCGGTGACCACCTTCCGCGTGGAGCCGGCGGAGCGCCGCCAGGTCGCAGTGCTGTTCAAAGACGTTACCGAGCGGCGCAAGGCCGAGCTGGCTCTGCAGCAGCTCAACGAAGAGCTTGAGCAGCGGGTCAGCGCAGCCTTGGCCGAGCGCCGCCTGTTTGCCGAGCTGGTCGACGATAGCGTAGTCAACGTGCATGTAGTCGACACGAACCTGCGCTGGCTCGCAGTCAACCGCCAGGCCAAGCATGACTTCCATGCTTTGTACGGCCGCACGCCCGAAGTCGGCGAGTACCTGCCAGCATTTGTTGACGGCCACCCAGCGGACCGTGAGCTGATAATGCCGATGTGGCAACGGGCGCTGGCAGGCGAACAGTTTATCGAGATCGGCGCTTTCGGACTTCGCCACTACGAACTGCGTTTCAACGCCTTGCGCGACCAGCACGAAAACGTGCAAGGCGCCTACCTGTTCGCCTATGACATCACCGAGCGGGTCCAGGAACAGCAACGCCTGGCCAAGGCCGAGCATGCGTTGCGCCAGGCGCAGAAGATGGAGGCAGTGGGCCAGCTCAGCGGCGGCATCGCCCACGACTTCAACAACCTGCTGGGTGGCATCATCAATGCCCAAGAGCTGATGCAACAGCGCCTCGGCCAGCAGCGTTATGCAGAGCTGGAGCCGCTGCTCGAACTGTCCAGCGGCTCCGCGCAACGGGCTTCATCGCTGGTGCACCGGCTGCTGGCCTTCTCCCGACAGCAGACCCTGCAACCGTGCTCAACCGAGATCTCGGCGCTGGTCAACGACATGGAAGAGCTGATACGCCGCAGTATCGGCCCGTCAATTACCTTGCGCAGCCGCTTCGCCGCCCGGCTGTGGCCAAGCTTCATTGACCCACCGCAACTGGAAAGCGCCCTGCTCAACCTGTGCATCAACGCGCGCGACGCCATGCCGGGCGGCGGCAGCATCGATATCCAGGGCGACAACATCACGCTCGACAACGAGCAGGCGCGCCCGCTCGAACTGGCCGCCGGGGACTATGTGCGCCTGAGCGTGGCCGACATCGGTTGTGGCATGAGCGCCGCAGTGGCGGCCCGGGCCATCGACCCGTTCTTCTCCACCAAGCCCATGGGCCAGGGCACCGGCCTGGGGTTATCGATGACCTACGGTTTCGTGCGCCAGTCTGGCGGCCAGTTGCGCTTGCACTCCGCGCCAGGCGAGGGCACGCGGGTCGAGCTGTATCTGCCGCGCCACCACCAACAGCCTGTTGCAGCCCCCCGGCCGTCTGCGCGCAAGGCGCTGGCCGGCAGCTCGGGCGGGCAACGCATCGTGCTGGTGGAGGACCAGGCAGCGCTGCGCCTGGTGGTTGGTGAGGTGCTGGAAGAACTGGGCTATCAGGTCGAGGTCTTCGAGAATGGCACTGCCGCGCTGGCGCACCTGCAGCAGTGCGAGCAACCGGACCTGCTGCTGAGCGATATCGGCCTGCCCGACGGCCCCAATGGTCGCCAGGTGGCTGAACGTTGCCGGCAACTGTACCCGGACCTGAAAGTGCTGTTCATTACCGGCTACGACGAAAGTGCGGCGCTCAGCGACGGCCAGTTGCTGCAGGGTACCAGCGTGCTGACCAAGCCTTTCGAGCTAGAGGCACTGGCCGAACGGGTGCGTCAGCTGCTGGCAGATGAGCTGCCCTGACGGGCAGCCTTCAGCGTCCGCCGCCCAGATCGAGGAAGCTGCCAGTGGAGTATGAAGCCTTGTCCGACAGCAGCCAGAGGATCGCCTCGGCCACTTCCTCGGCGCGGCCGCCGCGCCCCATGGGCAGGCCGGGTTCGAGCTTGCTTACGCGGTCGGGGTCGCCGGACAGGGCATGAAAACCGGTATGGATGTAACCCGGTCGCACGCCGTTGACCCGCACGCCCTCGCCTGCCACTTCCTTGGCCAGGCCAATGGTGAAGGTATCCAGCGCGCCTTTGGAGGCGGCGTAGTCGACGTACTCGTTGGGTGACCCCAGGCGCGCCGCGACCGAGGACACATTGACGATCGCCCCGCCCTGCCCGCCATGGCAGCGGGCCATGCGCAGCAGGGCGTGCTTGGCGCAGAGCATGGGGCCGACGACGTTGGTCTTCATCACCTTGAGCAGGCGAAACTCGGACATGGCCTCGACGCGGCTTTGCTGGCCGATGGTGCCAGCGTTGTTGACCAGTGCGGTCACCGGGCCGAGTTCCTGGTCGACGCGGTGGAACAGTTGGATCACCTCGTCTTCGACACTGGCGTCGGCACGCACGGTAATGGCTTCGGCGCCCAGCGCACGGACCTGGGCGAGGATGCGCTCAGCGGCCTGGTCGTCGGCGTGGTAGTTGATGCAGATGCGGTAGCCCTCGCGGGCGGCCTGCAAGGCGGTGGCGGCACCGATGCCACGGCTGGCACCGGTGATGACGATGACTTTCTCCATGGGACTGCCGATCGTTTGGGATGGGAGGCTCGACAATAGGGGAAAAGGCATGTCATTGGAATGACCCGCCTCAATCCACTCATGGTTACTTTTTGCCCCGTCAAAAAGTGACCCGCCGTAAGGGCGGAAAGGTGACTATGCGTCGCCATCACAAATGAATGCATTCGACTAAATCAAAACCATCGCGCTCGTGCTTTTGGCTTTTGGCTTTTGGCTTTTGGCTTTTGGCTTTTGGAAGTGGGCTTTCAAATCAGCTCAACATTCATTCGCCATGGTGGCGCTGAATCAGCTTTTCGCCTTTACGGCGACCTACTTTTTGACTGGGCAAAAAGTAGGCAAAAACCCCCGCTCCCATCATCCGGCCCCTACGCTGCGCTCCGGGGTCCCCTCACTCCGGCGCCCTCCTGAAGTCGCAATTTGCGTCGCCTGAACTATCGCGCGCTTAAGAGCAAAAGCAAAAGCAAAAGCAAAAGCAAAAGCAAAAGCAAAAGCAAAAGCAAAAGCAAAAGCAAGAGCAAGAGCAAGAGCAAGAGCAGCGTTACTGCCTCAATGCCCCGCCGAAGCCGGCCCTGCCTTGGCGGTAAACGGCGGCTTGGCCAGCCACACCAGCAGAATCAACCCTGCAAACACCCAGGTCATCAAAGTGAAGTAATCCACCGTCGACATCATGTATGCCTGCGCATTCACGATCTGCTCAAGCTGCGCATAGTTCTGCGAACTCGCCCCACCCAGTTGCTCCAGTGTATGCCTCGTCGCCGGGTCGAACTGGCTGATGTGCTCGCTCAGATACGCATGATGCTGATCCGCCCGACGAATCCAGATCCAGGTCGTCAACGAAGCCGCAAAGCTCCCCCCCAACGTACGCAGGAAAGTCGCCAGCCCCGAACCATCGGCAATCTGATGCGGCGGCAGGTCCGACAGCAGTATGCTCAAGGTCGGCATGAAGAACAGCGCCACGCCAATCCCCATGAACAACTGCACCAGGGCGATGTGCTGGAAGTCCACCTCGCTGGTGAACCCGGCACGCATGAAGCAGCTGGTGCCAATCGCCAGGAACGCCAGCCCCGCCAGCACCCGCAAGTCGAAGCGGTGCGCGTACTTGCCCACGAACGGCGACATGATCACCGGCAGCAAGCCGATCGGCGCCACCGCCAGCCCCGCCCAGGTGGCGGTGTAGCCCATCTGCGTCTGCAGCCACTGCGGCAGGATCAGGTTGATGCCAAAGAACCCCGCATAACCGCCGACCAGCACGATGGTGCCGACCCGGAAGTTGCGGTGCACGAACAGCCGCAGGTTGACCACCGGGTGGCGGTCGGTGAGCTCCCAGATGATGAAGATCGCCAGGAACACCACCGAAATCAGCGTGCCGATGATGATGAACGACGACTCGAACCAGTCCAGGTCATTGCCCTTGTCCAGCACCACCTGCAGCGCACCGACGCCGACAATCAAAGTCAACAGGCCGATGTAGTCCATCGGCTGGCGGCTGGTGACCACTGGCCGCGTGCGCATCTGCTGGCGCACCACGGCAGCGGCGAACAGGCCGATCGGCACGTTGATGAAGAAGATCCACGGCCAGCTGTAGCTGTCGGTGATCCAGCCACCCAATATCGGCCCGGCAATCGGCGCCACCACCGTGACCATCGCCAGCAAGGCCAGGGCCATGCCCCTCTTCGCGGGTGGGTACACGGCAATCAGCAAGGTCTGGGTCATCGGGTACAACGGCCCGGCCACCACACCCTGCAAAACGCGGAAGCCCACCAGTTCCGGCATCGACTGGGCGACACCGCAGAGGAACGATGCCAGCACGAACAGCAGCGTGGCCCAGATGAACAGCTTTACCTCGCCAAAGCGCCGGCTCAGCCAACCAGTCAGCGGCAAGGCAATGGCATTGCTCACCGCGAACGAGGTGATCACCCAGGTGCCCTGCTCGTAGCTCACCCCCAGGTTGCCGGAAATGGTCGGCAGCGCCACGTTGGCGATGGTGGTGTCGAGCACCTGCATGAAAGTCGCCAGCGACAGGCCGATGGTGGTCAGCAGCAGACTCGGCGGCGTGAACTGGGCCGGGGCGTTGTTGCTCATCGCTGCGCCGTCTTGCCGGTGGCGCTGTTCTCGTGGATCAGCCGGGCGATCAGGTTATCGGCCTCGACCAGCTGGCGGTCGTACACCTGGGTGGTGTAGCTGGCCTGCTGCGGTGGCTGCTGGGCCAGGGTCGGGCCACTCTGGTCGTGCAGGTCGACCTCGACCACGGTGGACAGGCCGATGCGCAGCGGGTGGTCCTTGAGCTGGTCGGGGCTGAGGTGAATGCGTACGGGTACGCGCTGGACGATCTTGATCCAGTTGCCGGTGGCGTTCTGCGCCGGCAGCAGGGCGAAGGCGCTGCCGGTGCCGGCGCCAAGGCTGTCGACCGTACCGCTGTACTTGACCTCGCTGCCGTACAGGTCGGCGCTGACTTCCACCGGCTGGCCGATGCGCATGTCGCGCAGCTGGGTTTCCTTGAAGTTGGCGTCGATCCACACTTCGTTCAGCGGGATCACCGCCATGGTCGCGGTGCCCGGCTGCAGGCGCTGGCCTAGCTGCACGGTACGCTTGGCGACATAGCCGGTCACTGGCGCCACCAGGGTGGTGCGGGCGTTGTCGAGGTAGGCCTGGCGCAGGTCGGCAGCGGCCGCCATGACCTCGGGGTGCGAGGACACCACGGTATCGTCGACCAGCGCGGTGCTGGTGTTGAGTTGCTGGCGGGCGGCGTTGACGGCAGCCTGAGCCACGGTCAGGTCGTCACGGGCGTGGGAGATTTCTTCTGCGGCGATCGCGCCGCTGTCGGCCAGCACCTTGCGCCGGTTGTAGTTCTGCTGGGCCTTCTGCAGTTCGGCCTGGCGGGTTTCCAGCTGGGCCTTGAGCGAGTCGACGTTGCTGTACAGCCCGCGCACCTGGCGCACCGTGCGGGCCAGTTTGGCTTCGGCGGACTGCAGGGCCACCTCGCTGTCGGACGGGTCGAACTGCAACAGCACCTGGCCGGCATGCACCAGGTCGCCATCATCGGCGCCAATGCTGGTGACGGTGCCGGTCACCAGCGGGGTGATCTCCACCACGTTGCCATTGACGTAGGCGTCGTCGGTGCTTTCGTGCCAGCGCCCGACCAGGCTGTACCAGGCCCAGGTGCCGGCGCCGGCTAGCAGCACCAGCAACAGCAGGCCGAGCAGCCAGGCCTTGCGCTTGCCCGACGCTGGCGCGTCGGCGGAGGGAGTTGCGGTGTCTGTGGGAGTGGCCATGACAATACCTTGGAATATGCGTAACAGGGATCAACGATCGCCGAAGCGGCGGATCGTCAGAGGGTCACCGGCACCCAGCAGGACTTTGGCCAGCAACCCTTCGAGGGTCTTCAATTCGTCTGGCTGCAATACGCCGACCAATTCGTTCATCGCCGCCGCGCCGATCTCCGGCAGGCGGTCGGCCAGGCGCTGGCCATCGGCGGTCAGCCCCAGGCGCACCTGGCGGCGGTCATCGGCGCAGCGGTTGCGCAAGATCAGGCCCTTCTGCTCGAGGCGGTCGAGCATGCGGGTCATCGAACCGCTGTCCAGGCCCAGGTAGCGGCACAGTTCGGCCGGGGTATCCACCTGGTACTGGGTGACGATGATCAGCACCTTGAACTGTGCGGCGGTGACGCCCTCTGATTCGAGGTGCCAGTCGAGAATGCGGTCCTTGAGGATCGCCGCACGGCCCAGCAGCATGCCGATGGCGCAGGTCTGGAAGTTTTCCGGGGTGAAATGAGACATCGGGTCTGCTCAGGCAATTGTATAAAAATATTACTGCCTAGGCAGTGAATGTCAAAGCCTTGATTAGGGTGCTATGCAAATATTCATGAAACGGCCGTTGCCGGAGACGTTTCACAGGGCGCGCAAACCCAGCGCCTGCACGGCCCCGCAGGCAATCGCCATGCCCACCAGCTCGGCCAGGCTACCCGCCTCCAGGCGCTTCATCACCCGCCCTCGATAGAGGTCCACGGTCTTCACGCTGATACCCAGGCGCTCGGCAATCTCGCGGTTGTTCAAGCCCTGGGCCAGCGGCACGAACACGTCGCGCTCACGGGGCGTCAGGGCATCCACGCGTGCCTGCACTGCGGCCAGCACCAGGTCGTCCTGGCGCGCCTGCCCTGCCCGTTCCAGCGCGGCCTGCACACTGTCGAGCAGCAGCTGGTCGCTGTAGGGTTTTTCGATGAAGTCGCTCGCCCCGGCCTTGAACGCCCGCACCACGATCGGCACGTCGGCATGGCCGCTGACGAAGATCACCGGCATCTGCACGCCGCGCTCGCGCAGTGCCTGCTGCACCGCCATGCCGCCCAGCCCAGGCATGCGCACATCAAGCAGCACGCAGGCCGGCCCATCCTCCACACAAGCATCCAGGAACGCCTGGCCGCTGGCGAACGGCACGCCCTGCAGGCCGACCGATTCCAGCAACCACACCGTCGAATCACGCATGCCCTGGTCGTCATCGACTACATATACCTTCGCTTGCACCCTGCTCTCTCCTTATCCCCGGTTCACTGCCAGGCGGCAGCACAACACCAACCCGCCCGCCTCGCCCGCACGCGCCCAGAGGCTGCCGCCAAACCCTTCGATCAGGCTGCGGCTCATGCTCAGGCCCAAGCCCAGCCCATCGGCCTTGCTGGTACTGAACGGCGTAAAGATCTCATCCAGGCGCTCGGCAGCCACGCCAGGCCCCTGGTCGGCGACCTCGATCAGCACCCCATCCCCCTCGCGCACGGCGCCGAGCAGGATACGTGACGGCTGCACGCCATGCTGCTCGCGGTTGGCCTCGATGGCATTGCGCAGCAGGTTGAGCAACACTTGTTCGAGCAATACCTGGTCGGCGAACACCGCCGGCAATTGCCCGTTGAGGCGCAGCTCGACCACGACCTGATCACGTGCGGCTTCCCAGGCGCACAGGCGCATGGCTTCGGCCGCCACCTCGGCCACTTCCACCGCCTGCAGGCGCCGCGGCCCCTTGCGCAGGAACGCACGCAGGCGGCGAATCACCTCGGCTGCGTGGGTCGCCTGCTCGGTTATACGTTGCAGGCCCTGGCCGACCCGCTCACGCGCCTGCGGGTCGCGCTCCAGGCCTTGCAGGTAGCGTTGGCTGGCATTGGCATAGTTGACCACCGCCGCCAGCGGCTGATTCATCTCGTGGGCAATCCCCGACGCCAGTTCGCCCAGGGTGGCGAGCCGGGCGCTGTGGGCCAGGTTTTCCTGGGCCTCGATGCGCAAGGTGATGTCCCGCGACACGCTGACCACTTCCACCACGGCGCCCGTGTAGGTCTCGCGGATCGCGCGGCTGGCGATCTCGAACCAGCGATAGGCGCCGCTGGCATGGCGAACGCGGCAAGTCGTGGTGTGGTAACCGTCCTGGTCCAGGGCGGCGGCGGCCTGGCGTAGCACCTGGCGCCGCTCGCGCGGGTGCAGCAGGGCGCGCACCGGCATGCCACGCAGTTGCTCCGGCCACAGGCCGAGCAGGCGATAGGCAGCCGGCGAGGCATCGAGAAAACGGCCGTCCGGGCTGTGCCGGGAAATGAGGTCGGTGGTGTTCTCGATAATCAGCCGATACAGGCGCCGGGCGCGGCTGGCCTCACGTGCGCCCTGGCGCTCTTCGCTGGCATCGCGGCAGCGTGCCAGCACCCACTGGCCCTGGTCATCGGGGATGAAGGTCCACAGCAGGATGCGTTCGCCGACCTGTTTTTCCACATCGGCGATTGCCCTGTGCTGGCGCAGGCAGGCACGCACCAGCGCCGCAGCATTGCTCGGCAGCCAGTCGGCCAACGCGGTACCCGCGCCGATCAACCCCTGCAGGGCCGGGTTGCTTGCCAGGGCGCAGGCATCGGCGGCCAGCAGCACGCTGGGTTGTGGGTCCTTGGCGAGCAAGGGTGAAAAGGTCTGATCCACTGTCGCCGCTCGTTCTTATAGTAGTTTTACTATATTGCTATAGTTGATATTCCATCTAGGATAGCGGTTCGCGTAAAACTGCGACAGGGGCAAGCGGCCATCGGCGCGCTGCCCGCACCCTGATCAGAGCTAACAATCAGCCACCGGGGGGCCACACGCACAGGCTGCGTCTGCCTCCCCTACAGGATTACCGTATGTCGATCTTCGCCCAGGGCTTGATGCCCGCTGCCGTCAACCACGTCGCCCTCACCCCGCTGAGTTTCATCGAACGCACCGCCGCCGTGTACGGCGATTACCCGGCCGTGATCCACGGCGCCATTCGCCGCGACTGGCGCGAGACCTACCAGCGCTGCCGGCGCCTGGCCAGCGCCCTGGCCGGGCGTGGTATCGGCCGCGGCGACACGGTGGCGGTGATGCTGCCGAACATTCCGGCCATGCTCGAAGCACACTTCGGCGTACCGATGATCGGCGCCGTGCTCAACACCCTCAACGTGCGCCTGGACGCCGAAGCCATCGCCTTCATGCTGCAGCACGGCGAGGCCAAGGTGCTGATCACCGACCGCGAGTTCCACGGCGTGATTGCTGCTGCACTGGCCTTGCTCGAACACCCGCCGCTGGTGATCGACGTGGATGACCCCGAATACGGCGAAGGCCGTGCGGTCAGCGACCTCGACTATGAAGCCCTGCTGGCCGAAGGCGACCCGGACTTCGCCTGGGAGTGGCCCGAGGACGAATGGCAGGCAATCTCGCTGAACTACACCTCGGGCACCACCGGCAACCCCAAAGGCGTGGTCTATCACCACCGTGGCGCCTACCTGAATGCCATCGGCAACCAGATGACCTGGGCCATGGGCCACCGCCCGGTGTACCTGTGGACCTTGCCGATGTTCCACTGCAACGGCTGGTGCTACCCCTGGACCATCACCGCACTGGCCGGCACCCATGTGTTCCTGCGCCGGGTCGACCCGCAGAAGATCCTCACCCTGATCCGCGAGCACCGGGTCAGCCACCTGTGCGGTGCGCCCATCGTGCTCAACGCCCTGGTCAACATGCCGGAAGCTGCCAAAGCCGCCATCGAACACCCGGTACAGGCCATGGTCGCCGGCGCCGCACCGCCAGCCAAGGTCATCGGTGCAGTCGAGCAGATGGGCATCCGGGTCACCCACACCTATGGCCTGACCGAAGTCTACGGGCCGGTCACCGTCTGCGCCTGGCATGATGAATGGGACGAACTGCCGCTTGAAGAGCGGGCGCGGATCAAGTCGCGCCAGGGCGTGCGCTACCCCACCCTCGACGGCCTGATGGTCGCCGACCCGCAGACCCTGCAGCCGGTACCGCAAGACGGCAACACCCTGGGCGAGATCTTCATGCGCGGCAACACGGTGATGAAGGGCTACCTGAAAAACCCCGAAGCCACCGCCGAGGCCTTCCGCGGTGGCTGGTTCCACACAGGCGACCTGGCCGTGTGGCACGCCGATGGCTATGTCGAGATCAAGGACCGGCTCAAGGACATCATCATTTCCGGCGGCGAGAACATCTCGACCATCGAAGTCGAAGACACCCTGTACAAGCACCACGCCGTGCTGGAAGCCGCCGTGGTCGCCCGCGCCGACGACAAGTGGGGCGAAACGCCCTGCGCCTTCGTCGCCCTCAAGCCCGGCCACGAGCAGACCCGCGAGAGCGACATCATCAACTGGTGCCGCGAACACCTGGCCGGGTTCAAGGTGCCCAAGACCGTGGTATTCGGCGAGCTGCCCAAGACCTCCACCGGCAAGATCCAGAAATACGTCCTGCGCGACCGCGCCAAGGCCCTGTGAACCGTTATCGAGCCTGACATGACCGACTACACCGCTCCATTGCGCGACATGCGCTTCATCCTCCATGACGTGCTCCAGGGCCCTGCCCTGTGGGCGCGCATGCCCGCCCTGGCCGAGCGCGTCGACGGCGAAACCGCCGACGCCATTCTCGAAGAGGCCGCCAAGGTCACCAGCCAGCTGATCGCCCCGCTCAGCCGCAACGGCGACGAGCAAGGTGTGCACTTCGACGCCGGCAACGTCACCACCCCAGACGGTTTCCGCGACGCCTGGCGTACCTATCGCGAAGGCGGCTGGGTCGGCTTGGGCGGCAACCCCGAGTACGGCGGCATGGGCATGCCGAAAATGCTCGGCGTGCTGTTTGAAGAAATGCTCTACGCCGCCGACTGCAGCTTCAGCCTGTATTCGGCGCTGAGCGCCGGCAGCTGCCTGGCCATCGACGCCCATGCCAGTGAAGCACTCAAGGCCACCTACCTGCCGCCGCTATACGAAGGCCGCTGGGCCGGCACCATGTGCCTGACCGAGCCCCACGCCGGCACCGACCTGGGGCTGATCCGCAGCCGCGCCGAACCCCAAGCTGACGGCAGCTATCGCATCAGCGGCAGCAAGATTTTCATCACCGGTGGCGAACAGGACCTCACCGAGAACATCGTTCACTTGGTGCTGGCCAAGCTGCCGGACGCCCCGGCCGGAGCCAAGGGCATCTCGCTGTTCCTGGTGCCCAAGTATCGGGTCGAGGCCGACGGCAGACTCGGCCCGCGCAACGCCGCGTACTGTGGTTCGATCGAACACAAGATGGGCATCAAGGCCTCGGCCACCTGCGTGATGAACTTCGATGGCGCCAGTGGTTACCTGGTCGGTGAGCCGAACAAGGGCCTGGCGGCGATGTTCACCATGATGAACTACGAGCGCCTGTCCATCGGCATCCAGGGCATCGGATGCGCCGAAGCGTCGTACCAGAGCGCCGCACGCTATGCCAACGAGCGCCTGCAAAGCCGAGCCGCCAGCGGCCCAAAGGCGTCAGAGAAAGCCGCCGACCCGATCATCGAACATGGCGATGTACGGCGCATGCTGCTGACCATGCGCGCCCTCACCGAAGGCGGCCGTGCCTTCGCCGCCTATGTCGGCCAGCAGCTCGACCTGGCGCGCTACGCCGAGGACGGTGGCGAGCGCGAGCATGCCCAGCGCCTGGTCGCGCTGCTGACCCCGGTGGCCAAGGCGTTCTTCACCGACAACGGTCTGGAAAGCTGCGTGCTCGGCCAGCAGGTGTACGGTGGCCATGGCTACATCCGCGAGTGGGGCCAGGAGCAGCGCGTGCGCGATGTGCGCATCGCGCAGATCTACGAAGGCACCAACGGCATCCAGGCCCTCGACCTGCTCGGGCGCAAGGTGCTAGCCGATGGCGGTCAGGCCTTGGCCTGTTTCGCGGCTGAAGTACGGGCCTTCAGCGCCGGGGCACCGCTGCACCGCGAAGCCTTGCAAGCCAGCCTGGCGCGCCTGGAAGCCACCAGCGAATGGCTGCAGGCACGGGCACGCGAGGACGCCAACCTGGTCAATGCCGTGGCCGTGGAATACCTGCACCTGTTCGGCCTGACCGCCTATGCTTACATGTGGGCGCGCATGGCGGCGGTGGCCCAGGCCAGGCACGCCGAAGACCCGGCCTTCCATGGCGCCAAGCTGGCCTGTGCGGCGTTCTTCTTCCAGCGCCTGCTGCCGCGCAGCCTGGCCCTGGATGCCAGCATCCGCGCCGGTAGCGCCAGCCTGTATGCGATGGCGGCCGAGCAATTCTGAGGCAGCAAGGGAGCGCTTCGTGCTTGCCGCGAAGCGTTCTCAAACGCTGGAAATCCCTTGCGCAACCGACGAAAAACACACATAACTGATAGTCATTCGCCATTACCTCGGTTCTCGGGAGCCCCTTCCAGGGGTAGAATGCGCAAAACCCGGAGCCATGATGAACCAAGACCGCCTCAATCCCAGCCCAGACGATGCCATCACCGATGCCGCCGCGCATTGGTGCATGCGCCTGCACGCCGACGATTGCACGCTGGTCGAACGTGAAGCCTTCGCCCGCTGGCTGGCAGCCGACCCGCGTCACGCAGAGGAATACCAGGCGATGCTGGAAATCTGGCAGACCGCCGATATGCTGCCACGCACCGCCACGGTCATCGACTTCGACCCGCCTGCGCGGCATGTGCGACGGGCACGCAACTGGCGGCCACTGGCATCGGCAGCCGCACTGGCCCTGCTGGTCTTGCCGCTGGCCGGCTGGGTGGGCTGGGAGCAAGGCTGGTTGCCCAACCACTACGAGCACTTCGAAGCGGGCAACCAGATGCAGACCGTGCAGTTGAGTGACGGCAGCACGGTCGAGCTCAACCTGCACACCGAACTGACCTACCTCAACTACAAGGACCAGCGTCAGGTTACGCTCAAGCGTGGCGAAGCCTTCTTCAAGGTGCAGCACGACAGCAGCCACCCGTTCATCGTCCGCGCCGGCCGCGGCCAGACCCGGGTCACCGGCACCCAGTTCAATGTCTGGAAGTATCAGGATCAGGTCAAGGTCACACTGGTGCAGGGTTCGGTGCTGGTCAGCAGCGACGGCGGTGCTGGTGGCTACCGCCTGGGCCCTGGCATGCAGGCCAGCTACCACACGGGTGATTTCGAACCGCAACTCGCCGAGAACGACGATTACGACAACAGCCTGGCCTGGCGCAACGGCAAGCTGGTGCTCGACAACCTGAGCCTGGAACAGGCCCTGCCAGTAATCAACCGCTACCTCGACGCTCCGCTGCTGCTGGCCGACCCCGGCACCGGGCGCATCCGTATCAGCGGCATCTACAACACCCGCGAGGTCGCCCGGCTGGTGGACAACCTGCCCAAGGTGCTGCCGATCTACCTGACCCGCAGCAAGGACGGCAGTACCGTCCTCAACAGCATCTCGCCACCGCCAAACAAGGGCTGACGCCTTACAGGGTCATTGCCGCCAGCCAGCCGAATGCCAGCAACGGCAGGTTGTAGTGGAGGAAGGTAGGAACCACGGTGTCCCAGATGTGGTGGTGCTGGCCATCCACGTTCAGCCCCGAGGTCGGGCCGAGGGTCGAATCCGACGCCGGCGAGCCAGCATCGCCCAAGGCACCTGCGGTACCGACGATGCACACCGTGGCCAGCGGGTCGAAGCCTAGCTGCACGCACAGCGGCACGAAGATCGCCGCCAGGATCGGCACCGTCGAGAACGAAGAACCGATGCCCATGGTCACCAGCAACCCCACCAGCAGCATCAGCAAGGCGCCAATGCCTTTGCTGTGGTCGATCCACTGTGCCGAAGTCTCGACCAGGCTCTGCACTTCGCCGGTGGCTTTCATCACATCCGCAAAGCCGGACGCGGCAATCATGATGAAGCCGATCATGGCCATCATCTTCATGCCTTCGGTGAACAGGTCGTCGGTATCCTTCCAGCGCACGATGCCCGACAGCGAGAAGATCAGGAAACCGACCATGGCGCCGATGATCATCGAGTCCAGCCATAGCTGCACGATGAATGCCGCAGCGATTGCCAGCCCCGCCACCAGCAGGGTCAGCGGGTTGTACTGCACGTTGACCTGCTCGACCTGCTCGATGCGCGCCAGGTCGTAGTCGCGCTTCTTGCGGTAGCTGATGAACACCGCCAGCAGCAGGCCGGCGAACATGCCGGCAGCCGGGATGGCCATGGCGTGGGTGACGTTGACCCCGCTGACATCGACCCCGGCACGGGCGACGTTGGCCAGCAGGATCTCGTTGAGGAAGATGTTGCCAAAGCCAACCGGCAGGAACATGTACGGCGTGATCAGGCCGAAAGTGATCACGCAGGCGATCAGCCGGCGGTCGATGCGCAGGCGCGTCAGCACGTACAGCAGCGGCGGCACCAGCAACGGGATGAAGGCGATGTGGATGGGCAGGATGTTCTGCGACGACACCGCCACCACCAGCATCAGGCCGATCAGCAGCCATTTGACCTTGCCACCGTTGGCATGGCCCTGGCGGTCAATCATGCTCAATGCGCGGTCGGCCAGGGCATGGGCCAGGCCCGACTTGGCGATGGCCACGGCGAAGGCGCCGAGCAAGGCGTAGGACATTGCCACCGTGGCACCGCCACCAAGGCCGCCGTTGAAGGCCTTGAGCGTGCCTTCGATTCCCAGCCCGCCGACCAGGCCACCGGCCAGTGCGCCGATGATCAGGGCGATGACCACATGCACGCGGGACAGGCTGAGTATGAGCATGATGCCGACTGCGGCGATCACTGCGTTCATGGTTTGGGGTTCCTCATGGTGGCAGACAAAAAAGCGCGCACTGTGACGGAGTGGGAGGGAGATGTCAAAAGCGCCATATTACGGCGAGTTTCGCTGATAATTTAAATTGAATGTTTGAATAAAGAAAAAAGGGCCTGAGCCGATATAGGAGGAGGCTCAGAGGGGCTTGCCTTTAGGTCTTCAGTGCCTGTGAGATCGAGCGCCGCCCGCGCGGCGCATCGCGAGCTGCGCTCGCTCCTACGTTTGTTTCGGGCCAATTTTTCCTGTGGGATTTGCGCGTACGCCTTGGCGCATGGCGCGGTATTGCGTTGTACCAACAAGGCGGTCGCGCGCGCCTGTCACAGGCGTTACTGGCCAGAAACAAACGTAGGAGCGAGCGCAGCTCGCGATGCGCCGCGCGGGCGGCGCTCGATCTCCCAGGCGCCAAAAACCCCAAGGCAAACACCTCTCAGCCCCACCACCAAACCCTTACTGCCAAAAAAAGGGATTCACCCCCATGCCTTTGCGACAACTTTCCATCCAGTGGAAGATCACCCTGCTCGCCGGTCTCTGCCTCGCCGGCATCGTCACCCTGCTCGTCGGCCTTTCACTGTACCGCATGGACCACAGCTCGGACTTGGTCAAGGCCAGCAGCATGCAGATGCTCACCGAAGCTGCGCAGTCGCGGATCGAGTCGCAAGGTGAAGTCCAGGCCCTGAACATCCGCCGCCAGTTCATGGATGCGTACCAGTACGGCGCGGGCTTCTCGCGCCAGGTGCTGTTCCTGCGTGAACAGGCAGAAAAACGCTTCCTCGATGCCTTCGACCTGCGTGAGGACCTGACCCGCCAGGTGCGCGCCGCGCTGCAGGCCAACCCCGATCTGCTCGGCCTGTCGCTGGTGTTCGAGCCCAATGCGCTGGACAACAAGGACAGCCTGTTCGTCGGCAAAGCCGAGCTGGGCAGCAACGAAACCGGGCGCTTCGCCCTGTACTGGTCGCAACCGCGCGCCGGCCAGCTGACCGCCATGGCCCTGCCCGAGCACGACATGGCCAACACCGAGATCGGCCCCAGCGGCCAGCCGGCCAACACCTGGTGGAGCTGCCCGCGCAGCACCGGCAAGGTCTGCGTGGTGGAGCCGTACTTCTACGACATCGACGGCCAGCGCGTGCTGATGACCAGCATCGTCTTCCCGCTGGCGGTCAACGGCAAGATCATTGCCACCCTGTCCATCGACATCAACCTCAACAGCCTGCAGGCCCTGAGCCAGGACGCCAGCCGCAGCCTCTACGAAGGCCGCACCACGGTCGGCATCCTCAGCCCGGTCGGCCTGCTGGCCGGCTACAGCGCCGACGCCAGCAAGCTGGCCCAGCGTTTCGACCAAGTCGACCCGCGCCAGGGCGCCGAACTGGTGCGCAAGCTGGCCACTGGCAAGTTGAGCATCCTCCACGACCAGGCACGCCTGAAAGTGCTGGCTGCGTTCGAGCCGATCCCCGGCGCCCAGCCCTGGGGCGTGCTGCTGGATGTGCCGGAAAATGCCCTGACCGGCCCCGCCGAAGCGCTCAAGCAAGAGCTGGACACCCTGAACACCAGCGGCACCCTGCTGGAGCTGGGCCTGGGCCTGGCCGCGGCGATCGCCGGCCTGCTGCTGGTGTGGCTGATGGCCCGAGGCGTGACCAAACCAATCCTCGGCGTGGCGGCGATGCTCAAGGACATCGCCAGCGGAGAAGGCGACCTGACCCGCCGCCTGACCTACGACAAGCGCGACGAACTCGGTGAGCTGGCCGGCTGGTTCAACCGCTTCCTCGACAAACTGCAACCGACCATCGCCGAGGTGAAGCGCTCGGTGCAGGCCGCCCGCGGCACCGCCGACCAGTCCTCGGCCATCGCCACTGAAACCAGTGCCGGCATGGAGCAGCAGTACCGCCAGGTCGACCAGGTGGCCACCGCCTCCCACGAAATGAGCGCCACCGCCCAGGACGTCGCCCGCAGCGCCGCCCAGGCCGCGCAAGCCGCCCGCGAGGCCGACCAGGCCACCCGTGAAGGCCTGGCGGTAATCGACCGCACCACCACCAGCATCGATGCCCTGGCCGCCAACATGAGCCAGGCCATGGCCGAGGTCGAAGGCCTGGCGCAGAACAGCGAAAAAATCGGTTCGGTGCTGGAGGTGATCCGTTCGATCGCCGAGCAGACCAACCTGCTGGCGCTCAACGCTGCCATCGAAGCGGCTCGTGCCGGTGAAGCCGGCCGTGGTTTTGCCGTGGTCGCCGATGAAGTGCGCAACCTGGCCCAGCGCACCCAGGAGTCGGTGGAAGAAACCCGCCAGGTGATCGAAGCCCTGCAGACCGGCACCCGCGATGTGGTCGGCAGCATGGACCACAGCCATCGCCAGGCTCAAGGCGGTGTCGAGCAGGTCGGCCAGGCCGTGACTGCGCTGCAACGCATCGGCCAGGCGGTCAGCGTGATCACCGACATGAACTTGCAGATCGCCTCGGCCGCCGAAGAACAGAGTGCGGTGGCCGAAGAGATCAACAGCAACGTCGCGACCATCCGCGATGTCACCGAATCGCTGTCCGGCCAGGCCAACGAATCGGCGCGGGTCAGCCAGTCGCTGAACAGCCTGGCCAACCAGCAGCAGGCGCTGATGGACCAGTTCCGCGTCTGACCGACTGCGTGCCTGCGCTGCACGCGCTCAGGTGGCGTGAAAACGCCCGCCTGCCACGATCTGGTCAAGCATGACCAACGCGCCATGCACGTTGGGCCCGGCACCCATCGGCAACACCTCGGTGCCGGGCAGTGTTGCATCTGGTCGGCGTTGAGGTAGACCTGCTCGCTCACCTCTACCCGCAGCGGTTCGAGATCAAAGACCCCGGCAGTGCCTGCAGGCCTCCCCAACGCAGTGGCATGGGCATCGATCAGCACCACCCTCGGTCGAATTCTGTACGTACCCGCAGCAGGCTCGCCACCCGCGTAGCCGGGCAACCATGATCGACCAGCGCCTGAGGATTGTTCTCGCATGCCCCGGCTGCGCCCATCGCGAAGGCCTTCCGGCAGGAAGCGAAAAACCGTCGTCTACACTTGCCCCCAACCCAATGAGTGGCAACCTACGAGGCCCCCATGAAGAAAATCCCTGCGCTGCTGGCCGGCCTGCTGCTTACCATCGGCCTGGCCAGCACCGACAGCGCCGCATCGGCGGAACAAACCAAACCCATTCACTTCGGCGCGCTTGGCTGGGAAAGCGGCGCCCTGACCACGGAAATCCTGCGCCACATCGTCGAGCACGGTTACGGCTACCCTACCGACACGCTGCCCGGTAGCACCGTGAGCATGGAAGTGGCGCTGGCGCGCAATGACCTGCAAGTGATCGCCGAAGAATGGGCCGGGCGCAGCCCCGCCTGGGTCAACGCCGAAAAGGCCGGCGAGGTGTTCGCCCTGGGTGACACGGTGAAGAATGCTGAAGAGGGCTGGTGGGTCCCCGCCTACGTGGTCAAGGGCGACAAAGCCCCTGCCCCTGGCCTGCGCAGTGTCGAGGACCTCAAGCGCTATGCGTCGGTGTTCAAGGACCCTGAGGACCCGGTCAAAGGCCGCTTCCTCAACAGCCCCAGCGGCTGGACCTCGGAGATCGTCAACAGCCAGAAGCTGAAGGCCTACGGCCTGGAAGACCTGTACACCAACTTCCGCACTGGCTCAGGCGCGGCATTGGATGCCGAAGTGGACTCGGCGATTCGCCGCAAGAAACCCGTGCTGTTCTACTACTGGAGCCCCACTGCACTGATCGGGCGCTACGACTTGGTGCGTCTGCAGGAACCCCCGTTCGACGCGGCAGCCTGGGCGACCCTGACCGACGCGAAAAACCCCAACCCCAAAGGCAGCCAGTCGTTGCCGGCAAAGCTGTCGATCGGCGTGTCCAAGGCATTTCGCGATGGCTATCCACAGCTGGTGGCGGTGTTCGAAAAAGTCGATTTGCCCATCGACCGGTTGAACAAGGCCCTGGCCGAGATGAACGAAAAACGCCTGCCAGCCACCGATGCCGCCAAGGCCTTCCTGCGCGCCAACCCGGATGTGTGGAAGGCCTGGCTACCCGCTGACGTGGCCGGCAAGGTCGAGGCCAGCCTATGAGCACGGGCTTCCCCGAAGCCCTGCAACTGTCCTTCGCCGACACCATCAACCGCCTGGTCGATTGGTTGGTATTGCACTATGGCGACCACCTGCGCAGTGTCTCCGACCAGCTGCTGCAATTGCTGGTCGGCCTGGAGAGCCTGTTGCGCCTGATGCCCTGGTGGCTGTTGTTGCTGCTGGTCGGCCTGCTGGCCTGGCACGCCAGCCGCAGCCTAGTGCGCAGCGTGGTGCTGGCCGCGCTGCTGGCATTCATCGGCATGCTAGGGCTGTGGGACAAACTGCTGCAGACCCTGGCCCTGGTGCTGGTCAGTACCGGGCTGTGCGTGCTGATCGGTGTGCCGCTGGGCATCCTCCTGGCCACCCGCCCACTGGCCCGGCGCCTGCTGCTGCCGGTACTGGACGTGATGCAGACGCTGCCGGCCTTCGTCTACCTGATCCCGGTGCTGATGCTGTTCGGCCTGGGCAAGGTGCCGGCGGTGTTCGCCACCTTGATCTATGCCCTGCCGCCGTTGGTGAGGCTGACCGAGCTGGGCCTGAGCCAGATCGACCCCTCGCTGCTGCAGGCCGCCCACGGCCTGGGTGCCGGCCGCTGGCAGCGGCTGCGGCGCATCGCCCTGCCGCTGGCGCTGCCGAGCATCATGGCCGGGCTCAACCAGTCAGTGATGATGGCCTTGTCGATGGTAGTGGTGGCTTCGATGATTGGCGCCCGCGGGCTGGGTGAGGATGTGCTGGCCGGAATCCAGACCCTCAACGTCGGCCAAGGGGTCGAAGCTGGGTTGGCCATCGTAGCCCTGGCAATGGTGATCGACCGGATCAGCCAGGCGTATGGGCGCAGCCGCCGTTAGGCGCGCCCACAAGCCTGGAATGACTCAGTACCGGATCATCACCGACTTCAGCTCGGTGTAGTCCTCGATGAACGCGCTGCCGAACTCGCGCCCCACCCCCGAGGCCTTGGTCCCGCCAAACGGCACCGCCGGGTCGAGGAAGGTGTGCATATTGACCCACACCGTGCCGGCCTCGATCTGCGGAATCAGCCGCAGCGCCCTGGACAGGTCGTTGGTCCACAGGCTCGCGGTCAGGCCAAAAGGGCTGTCGTTGATCAGCTCGACCAGCTCTTGCTCGTTGTCGAACGGCAGCACGCAGACGATCGGCCCAAAGGTTTCCTCATGCAGCAGCGGGTCACTGGCACCGTTGGCCAGGACCACGGTCGGCTCGACGAAGTAGCCCGGCCGGTCCACTGCCCTGGCACCACACACCACCGTGTTGTTGGCCCGCGCCCGCTCGAAGAAGCCGAGAATCTTCTGCAAGTGCGCGGCATTGGCCAAGGGCCCGAACTGCGCCTCGGGGTCCAGTGCCGAACCAATCTTCATCTGCCCCAGCGCGGCACCCAGCTTGCGGGTGAATTCCTCGACCTTGCTGTGGTGCACATACAGGCGTTCGGGCGATGCGCACACCTGCCCCTGGTGCACATAGGCCGTTTGCACGATACCGGCCACAGCAACATCGACGTCGACATCGGCCAGCAGCGCCGCAGCATTCTTGCCGCCCAGTTCCAGGGTGGCGCGGGTCAGGTTGGCCGCCATGGCCGCCTTGCCCACCGCGATACCGGTTGGCACGGAACCGGTGAAGGCCACTTTGGCCACGTCCGGGTGTTCGATCAGCCGCTGCCCGGCCTGCCCCCGGCCATTCAGCACGTTGAGCGCGCCCGCCGGCACACCGGCCTCGATCGCCAACTCGGCAATGCGCAGCAGCGTCAGCGGGGTAAACTCGCTCGGCTTGATGACGATGGTGCAACCGGTGACCAACGCCGAGGCGATCTTCCAGATGCCGATCATCACCGAGAAGTTCCATGGCACGATCCCGGCCACCACGCCCACCGGCTCGCGCAGGGTGAACGCGGTGTAACGCTCCCCGGCGAACGAGGGGATCGACGGCGTCATGGTCTGCCCGGTGATCTTGCTCGCCCAACCGGCGAAGTAGCGCAGGAACACCACGCTCTGGGCGATCTCCAGGCCGCGGGTGAGGTTGATCGACTTGCCCGAGCACAGGGTTTCCAACTGCGCCAGCTCTTCGGCATTGGCCTCGATCAGGTCGGCCAGCCGGTTCAACACCACGCCTTTATGATATGGCGAAGCCTCGGACCAGTCGCCCTTGAAGGCGTGCCGCGCGCTGCGCACCGCGCGCTCGACTTCGGCATCGCTGGCCTCGGCCACTTGAGCGATGACCGTGCCGCTGGATGGGTTATGGATGACGATCGACGGCCCCGCCTCGCCCGCCAGGTACTGGCCCTCGATGAAGTGGCCATGGGGCCTGGCGAGGAACTCGACCACGGCAGGTAACAGCTGGATATCGCTCATGACATGACTCCTGGAGGCAGTGCAAGAAGGTGTGCCGAGCGATCTTCAAACGCGCGCCTACCCATCTGCCAGCCCCGCACGGCGTTTTGTCAGGCAACCGAAAGAGAATGTCACGCAGGCCAAATGGCCGCGCTAGGTCGAGCGACACACTGCGATGACTATGCGCTCCCACTGAATCACGCAAGCGTTGTATCTTTCGCCCGCTCGGTCAGCGGACTTTTTTTCGTCCATACATGAAGCCCTGGCCAACCAGGGCTCCACCCGTGCGCTCAGCGGTAACGGTAGGTCAAGCAGTTGCCTCGCGCTCCTCGCGATAGCTCTGCAGGGAGGCGATACGCTGATTGCTCGCGGCCTCACGCTCCTCGATGATCACCTTGAGTTGCTGCGACGCCTGTACCAGGTAAGCCTGAAGCTCATCACCTGTAATGTATTGACCCGACAGCTTGTTCAACTTGCTCCAGCCATCGTTGAACAATTGCGCGAAACGCTCCGAAACAACCCCTACAGCAAGCCATTCCGCAGCCTGGGTGACGAAGAATTCATCGGTACTTAGCCGGATCGCTTCCAGGCGGCTCTTGCGCAACACTGCACTATTGCCTGCCTTTTCGTACTCTTCCATGCGAATCGTGGCTTCATCGACGATGCACTGCATGAAGTCCGCGAAGGATTTGAAGAAGAAGGCAATCTCTTCGACGATTTCCTTGCTGCGCTTGAGTGCCGAAACACTCAGATTCAGCGACCTGACTGCAAGCTCGATGGTTTGCTCTTCACTGCGCTTGGCATCGAGCAGCACGGTAATCTTGGCCAACTCCGCAACCTGCCCGCGCTTGACCTCTTCGTACTTCTCGACATTGTCGAGCATCTGCCGCTCTAGTTCGCGCAGCGAAGCACCTTGACGCTGCTGCTCTGCGCCTGCCTCATCTGCCGCAGCGCCCAGTTGACGCAGAAATGCGCCCAATTGATTTTCAGCTTGGCTCAGCTGGTTCTGCCCCTCACGCAATTCAACCTGAGCCTTTTCAAGCGCACTGCTCAATGCCTGTCTTTCGGCATCGGTGGTTGCCGCCACCTGCTGCTGCTCAAGTTCATCGACGCGTTGCTGGCGTGCCTCGACAATCTTTGATTGAGCATTGCGCGCCGCTTCAAGGTTGGACTTTTCCACCACCTGCTTCGGGTCGACATTGGTGTTCCCGAGCAGCCCCGGTGTACCTGCGGCGGCAACCCCGAGCGCTCCACCAACCCCGCCCGTCGCCGCCATGGCGGCAATCGGCAGTACAGCGGACACCACTTGTGTGACGGTCTTGATCACCGAGGCCCAGAAGGACTTCTGCTCGGCACTTTGGGCTTGCTTGCCATACTCGAAGGCCATTTTCTCGAATCGCGCTATCTGCTCCTGCAGCGCACTGACCAGTGAATCCAGTTCTTCTTTACGCGCCGTGGCCTGAACAATCTCATCCTGGATTGCCTTATTGGCTGCGATGGTCTCGCTCAAGGCGATTTCGCTGCTATCAGTAACGTCTTTGATGTCCTTGAGAATACTGTCGTACTTGACAATGATCGTAGTCAGGCTGCTGCGAACGCCCAAGGCAGCCGTGCTGATGCGCTTGGCCATGTCCAGCAGCTCTGCCTTGACGAACTGTTTGATTTCTTCAGGATCGGCGCTATCGCGGACATCCAGCCAGTCCGGCAGCAGTGACGTCAGCTGCTTGCCGATCGTAGCGGCAATGCGAACCGAATCCTTGATCCGGAGCTCACTGTCCTGCTGAGCCTCGACCAACTGGCTCATGATGCGACTTATCTTAACCCGAATGTCGCCGTGTTCCTGCGGCGTCGTATTATAGGCAATATACAAAAGACTGATTGCATGATCAGTATCCGTCTTCGCCCGTGAAGTGTCGTAGTTACCCTCGATCTTACTGACAAATCTGTCGACCAAGGGCGATTGAGCTGTCGGCAATTGCAGTTTTTCCTGTCCAATGATATCAGCAACCTCGCGAGCAATATCATTTTCCAACAGCACATTACGATTAGTGAAAGAAACGACGTTCGACATGAGCATGAACCCCAATAAATAGAAATTGCCCTAGGCGCGACCAAGCCCTGCGAACCAACAAGCCTGAGTCCAATCGCGCGCACATGAGTAAAGCAACCCAGACCCTTCATAGAGTCAACCTGCGGGCCTTGATGCCTGAAAAGCGGACAGATGTTAGTGCCCAGCAATACCTTTAATAATCGGGAAACCTATCCGGTCAATGTTCTCCCTCAACGCGCACCTGTAAAATCTGGCGCCCGGCATGCAACCCACCATTCGCTCTCCATCGGCACGTAGGCATTCATCATGCGCGGCAAAAATTTCCCAAGTTGTTTATGAGCATCCTGGAAATATGCCTCAAGCTGCCTGATCGCCTCGCCCCGGCAAGTCGCTGCCCCTGCCCGCTTGGCCGGGCATTGAGCCCACGCATAAGTAACGTCATCCAGCTGTTCACGAAGCCTGAAACGTTCCGATATAAAATCCGAATGCGTTCTACTTAAAGACTTCATGTACCCCTCATCCGCTCCTCTGCGCAGATACCTCTGATTGGCTGCGTTCAGCGCATCCCTCAAAAGCTTAAGTTCACTATTCAAGGCGGAATTATCCGGGGAGTAGCGATGAGCGTTTTTGTCCCAGAAATCTTTCAGTGCGTCTATTGCTTCTCTGTGCTCTTTGGGAGAGAGCCGTACCCCGATGCCTATGCCAACATCAAAACCGGATAGTTTATCGAGCATGCGCTCGTTCATGGCGTGATAAGCACCCAGGCAGTTATTGACACCGGTTTCAATCACCTGATCCCCGGGCGTGAGTGCGAATGTGTCGATTAAAGATTCCGCCAAAACGGAATTCGACAATGCGCTCATGAGCGCGATCCCGCCGATTACAGAATACCCCTTAATAACTGACATCGTTGATTGTCCTCAGACTCGATTATTGGCGTTGCACTGACGCGTGCACCAAGCGATTTAAAGCCCGTTCTGACAATCCGCTAAGCAGGAACTGTATGCTCACCACCATTAATAACCAAATGGAATATAAATATCTTTTATTATTATTTTAAAACCTATCCAGCATTCGCTATAAAGGCTCTCACTGTACAGCCGCCAACACTTGGCCAACTGTCTGCAGCGCAACAGCCGATCAACAGCAAACAGCCAAAAGCCAACATTCGAAGTGCGCATCAAGGCTGCCAGGCGTTGATTTTCAACAAACTTCAAACAGGCACGACGATTGCTCAAGCAAAGTCCCGCTTATTAATCCGGAGACCAGCCCATGAGCCGCCCTTTGAACGTCGTAGCGCTGTCTGGCGGTACTACCCGCCCCTCTCGTACCTTGGCCCTGACCGAGGCCATCCTCGCCGAACTGGGTCAGCACCTGCTCATCAAGACGCACCTGATCGAACTGGGCGACATCGCCCGGCCACTGGGCGCCGCACTGTGGCGTAGCGAGCTGCCCGAAGCAGTGGAACACCAGCTGCGCCTAGTGGAAACGGCCGACTTGCTGGTGGTGGCCGCGCCCGTCTACCGCGGCAGCTTCCCCGGCCACTTCAAGCACCTGTTCGACCTGATCGGCCAGGACGCACTGGTCGATACCCCGGTGCTGCTCGCCGCCACCGGTGGCAGCGAACGCCATGCGCTGGTGCTCGACCACCAGCTGCGCCCGCTGTTCAGCTTCCTGCAGGCGCTGACCTTGCCGATCGGCGTCTACGCCAGCCAGGCGGAGCTTGCCGACTACCGGGTTTCCAGCGATGCCCTTGGCGCGCGTATCCGCCTGGCCGCCGAGCGCGCTGTGCCGCTGTTCGGCGCCCATCACGCACTCCGTGAAAGCGCCTGAGGAGCTGCCATGAATGCACCTTTGAATGCGGCCCGGCCAGCACTGGCGGTCGCGCGCGAGTTGGCCACGCAGTTCGCCCAGAACGCGGTGGAACGCGACGAGCGCGGCGGCACGCCCAAGGCCGAACGCGATGCCCTGCGCAGCAGCGGCCTACTGTCGTTGGTGATTCCGCAGGCGTTCGGCGGCCAGGGTGCGAATTGGCACGACACCTTCGAGGTAGTGCGCGAGTTCGCCCGGGTCGACAGTTCGATCGCTCACGTGTTCGGCTTCCACCACCTGATGCTGGCCACCGTGCGCCTGTTCTCGCGCCCGGAGCAGTGGCAGCCGTGGTTCGAGCAGACCGCACGCAAGCACTGGTTCTGGGGCAACGCACTCAACCCGCTGGACACCCGCACCGTGGTCAAGCACTTCGATGGCTGGTGCGAATTCTCTGGCAAGAAGAGCTTCTGCTCCGGCGCCAGCGACTCGGAAATGCTGATCGCCTCGGCGGTGGACGAGCGTGTTGGCGGCAAGCTGCTGATCGCCGCGATCCCCAGTGGACGCACCGGCATCACCTTGCACAATGACTGGAACAACATCGGCCAGCGCCAGACCGACAGTGGCAGCGCCAGCTTCGAACGGGTACGGGTCGAACAAAACGAGCTGCTGCTCGACCCCGGCCCGTTGAGCACGCCGTTCGCCGCCCTGCGCCCGCTGATCGCCCAGTTACACTTCGCCAACCTGTTCCTCGGCATTGCCGAAGGTGCCTTCGACGAAGCGCGCCAGTACAGCCTCAAGGAAAGCCGGCCATGGTTCCGCTCCAGCGCTGCCAGCAGCGCCGAAGCCCCCTACGTGCTGCGCCACTACGGCGAGTTCTGGGTGGGCCTTGAGAGCGTGCGCCTGCTGATCGCCCGCGCCACCCGTCAGCTCGACAGCGCCTGGGCCAAGGAGCAGGCGCTGAGCGCCGAAGAACGCGGCGACCTGGCCCTGGCCATCGGCACCGCCAAGGCCGCGGCCACGCGCCACGGCCTGGACATCTGCAACCGCCTGTTCGAGGTGACCGGCGCCCGCGCCACCCATGCCTCGCTGCGCTTCGACCGCCACTGGCGCAACCTGAGGACGCAAACCCTGCACGACCCGGTGGATTACCGCCTCCACGAGCTCGGCGAGTGGGCCCTCGGTGGCAAGCGCCCTGCCCCATCCTTCTATTCCTGAGTATCGCCCATGCAACTGCTGACCCTCCCCCCGTCACCGACACTGGCTACCTCGATCAGGGCGACCGCACAGGTCTTCGAAGACCCCAGGTCGCAGGCGCTGCTCGCCCACCTGCAACAGGTCGCCCCCAGTGAGGCCAGCGTCCTGATCATTGGCGAAACCGGCACGGGCAAGGAGCTGGTCGCGCGCCACATCCACAACCTCAGCGGCCGGCGCAAAGGCCCGTTCATCGCGGTCAACTGCGGTGCGTTCGCCGAATCGCTGGTCGAGGCCGAGTTGTTTGGCCATGAAAAGGGAGCCTTCACCGGCGCCCTGGCGGCCAAGGCCGGCTGGTTTGAAGAGGCCAACGGCGGCACGCTGTTCCTCGACGAGATCGGCGACCTGCCACTGCCGATCCAGGTCAAGCTGCTGCGCGTGTTGCAGGAGCGGGAAGTGGTGCGCCTGGGCTCGCGCAAGAGCATCCCGATCAATGTGCGGGTGCTGGCGGCGACCAACGTGCAGTTGGAGAAAGCCATCAATGCCGGGCACTTCCGCGAAGACCTGTATTACCGGCTGAACGTGGTCACCCTGCAACTGCACCCGCTGCGCGACCGGCCGGGGGACATCCTGCCGCTGGCCCGGCACTTCATCCGCAGCTACAGCGAGCGGCTGGGCTATGGGCCGGTGGAACTGAGCCCCAAGGCCCAGGCCAAGCTGGTCGAGTACAGCTGGCCGGGCAATATTCGCGAGCTGGAGAATGTGATTCACCACAGCCTGCTGACCTCCGGCGACGGGGTGGTACAGGCTCAGGACCTGCGCCTGTCCAACCTGCGCCTGGAACGCCGGGAGGAGGAGCCGACGAGCCATGGCGTGGACGATCTGCTACTGCAGGCGTTCAGTCGGCTGTATGAGGAACAGCCCGGGGATTTGTACGAGAAGGTCGAGAACGCCCTGCTGCGTTCGGCGTATCACTTCTGCCATTACAACCAGGTGCATACCGCGCAGTTGCTGGGACTGTCGCGCAACGTCACGCGCACGCGGCTGATTGCGATCGGCGAGCTGGTGGTGAACAAGCGCCGGGCGCAGGCACCGCAGGTGCTGGATAATCGGGTGGTGCGGTTGTCCATCTGAAATTTGCATGTGCCTGCACTGGCCCAGATTGGTCGACAGACCTTCGGCAACAACCGGCTGCCGGGCGCGCCCAAGCACATCTACCAGGGCGAGATGCAATACCAGGACCACAGCGGCTGGTACACCGGGGTCAAGGTGCAATCGGCATCGCGCACGGCGGTGGACTATGCCCACAGCCTTTATGCACCGTCGTATACGATCTGGGGGGCGAACCTGGGTTATGAGGCACCGAAAGGCAACTGGAAGGTGTCGCTGGACCTGAAGAACCTGGCGAACAAGGCTTACGTGACGGCGGTGACGCCGGTGTACAACGCGCGCGGGCTGGATACCGCGTCGTTCTGGCCAGGGGACGGGATCGGGGCTTATGTAGGGGTTGAAGTCAGGTACTGACTGGTTTTTCCTGTGCCGGCCTCTTCGCGGGACAAGCCCGCTCCTACAGGATGAACTGCGCCCCTGATGTTGGACAAAAAATCCAACCTCAGGGGCGTTTTACGTGAGCAAGCACACCAAGCAGTTCAAACTTTCAGCCATCCATGCCTTTCTGCAGCGAGGCATTGGCTATCGCACCATCGCATCTGAGTTGCAGATGGATCCCTCCTTGCTTCGGCGCTGGGTCGCGAGCTATCGCATCCATGGCGAGGCTAGCCTCTGCGGACAAACACGGACTTTCAGCCCTGAGTTCAAGCTTTCGGTGCTTGAGCGGATGTGGCGCGACAAGCTATCGCTGCGCCAGACGGCAGCCGTTTTCAATATGAGCCACTCCAGCCAGATAGGCATATGGGAATCGCAGTACTACAGTGGCGGCATCAAAGCCCTGACAGCAAAGAGCAAAGGTCCGCGCAGTCTCATGCCTAAACCACCTGTTCCACCCGCCAACACCCCACCTGTAGCCGATGAAGATCTCTCGCACGCCGAGTTGCTGGCCAAGCTGCGCCATGCCGAGATGGAGATCGCCTATCTAAAAAAGTTAAAAGAGCTGCGCGAGGAGAAGGCGAGGCAGAAGAAGGCCGAGAAGAAAAAGTCCTGATCATCTCGGCCTTGCGTAACCGATTCCCCCTCAACAACCTGCTCAAGTTGGCTGGGCTGGCGCGCAGTACGTACTACTACCAACTCAAGGTGATGGCTGCAGGTGACAAGCTGGCCCCGTTAAAGGCTCATATCTGTGAGACCCAGGGGCGGCATAAGGGGCGCTATGGCTATCGACGCATGACTGCAGCGCTGCGCAACATTGGCCAAATAGTAAACAGTAAAGTTGTGCGCCGGCTGATGGGTGAACTCGACCTCAAATGCACGGTGCGCGTGAAAAAGTACAAGTCCTATCGCGGTCAGCCCGGACGCATTGCGCCCAACACAATGGAGCGCGATTTCACGGCAGCAGAGCCCAACGAGAAATGGGTAACAGACGTGACCGAGTTCAAGGTGGCGGGTGAGAAACTGTACCTATCGCCGATATTGGACCTGTTTAGCGGGGAGATCGTGGCGCATCAGATCGATACTTCGCCGCACTATCCTCTGGTCGGCCAGATGCTGGAGCAGGCGCTTGCGAAGCTACCGGAAGGAGCCAAGCCGATGCTGCATTCCGACCAGGGCTGGCAGTATCAATACTACGCCTACCGGAATCGACTCGAAGAAAAGGGGCTGGAGCAGAGCATGTCGCGCAAAGGCAACTGCCTGGACAATGCACGAATGGAGAGTTTTTTCGGCACACTGAAGATAGAGATGTACCATGGTCAGCGCTTCGCCAGCATCGCAGAGCTGAGGGCGGCAATCGATGAATACATCAACTACTACAACCATGATCGAATCAAGATGGGGCTGGGCGGCCTGACTCCCGTGGCATACAGGAGTCAGGCTGCAGCAGCCTAATCACAGACTGTCCAACAAATGGGGCGCAGTTCAGGAGTCAGCGGATCTTCTGTAGGAGCGGGCTTGTCCCGCGAAGAGGCCGGTACAGGCTTACGCCGTGCGGGGCATCAGATCATAAGGGTGTTTCCACCCCGGCACTGCCTGAATCCGCTGCTTCCACGCCTCGATATGGCTGAACTCGGTCAGTACGATCCCGGTATCCTCCGGCATGAACACATACCCCGCCAGCGACAGGTCGGCGATGGTCAGCCGCCCACCGACCATGAACGGGGTTTTCGCCAGGTGCGCATCGACAATCCGGTAAGCCGCCGTGGCCCGCTCGCGCAAGAAGCCGGTTACATCGGTCTCACCGGTCCTCTTCAGGCACAGCAGGAACCGCAGCGCCGCGTAGTAGCTGGTGAACTTGTGGTTGTCGAACAGCATCCAGCGCCAGATCTCGCGTTTTTCGTCGTCGTCACGCGGGCCGAACTTGCCGGTGCGCTCGGCGAGGTATTCGAGAATCAGTGCCGACTGGGTGAGCCGTTGCCCTGCGTGTTCCAGCACCGGCACTTCGCCCTGCTCGTTGACCTCGTCGCGCCACTGCGGGTCGCGGGTCTGGCCGTTGAAGAAATCGACGAACACCGGTTGCCAGTCCTGGCCGGTGAGTTCGAGCATCAGCGCAGCTTTGTAGGCGTTGCCGGATTCGGCGAAGCAATGCAGCGTGTAGTCGGGCATGGGCGGACCTTCAGTTTCCTTTGAATGATCGGTTTGGGCGTTCACGGCAAACCGCGAAACAGCTCGCACAGATTACACAAAAATGTGCTTAGCTTGCCCGATCAACCCGCCAGGAAGGCCTGTAATGCCCTACCCCGATCTACCCCGTACCTTGTCCACGCCCCGTACCCTGGTGGTCCGCCCCGCGCCGGCGTTCGCCCAGCAATTGCGGCAGGCACTGCTCGACAGCTACGCGCTGCACCAGCCGTTCCTGGCCTGGGCCAAGCCCGACTGGACCTTGAAGGAAGTGCAGGAAACGCTGCAACTGAGCGCCGAGGAATTTCTCGACCCGGCCAAGGAAAAGCGCTATTTCGTGCTCGCCGCAGACAGCGGGGATGTCATCGGCTGCATTGGCCTGCGCCCGGGCAATGACGAATACGAAGTGGGCTATTGGGCGAACCAGGCCAGCAGCGGCCAGGGCCTGTTGCGCGAAGCGCTGACCTGCCTGCTGGACTCCATCGATGCCCCGGTGTGGCTGACCACCGACATCGACAACCTCGCCAGCCAGCGCCTGGCCGAACATGCCGGGTTCGTCGCGGCCGGCAGCCAACTGAACGAACTGGATCCCAGTACACCGCGCCCCTTTTACCGCCGTTGCAGGCGCAGGTCAATATGAGGTTCTGGGCCTTACACCACAAGTTGCCAGGCGGCCCATCCATCGGGCTGCATCCCCCAGGTGCTGTGTTAGGCTCTGTACGAAAAGAGATATCGCAAACACCGCATGGAGCAAGCCAGCGAGACTAAGGCAGCATAACTTTTCGCGAGCTTGTCGAAGCGGGTCACGATCCGGCGGTTCTCTTTCAGCCAGCCAAACATGTGCTCGATGATGTTGCGCTGGCGGTATTTGGGCCGGTCAGGCCGCCGCGACCGCGGCCTACAGCATGATCGGCAGGCTCGGATTGCGCGTACTGCAGTTGAGTCGATCATCCAGGTTTGCAGATCGATCAAGCCCTGCTCATTCAATCTCGGGTGCAGACGCTTGAGCATCTGCTCGAAAGTCCCTTGGTTTCGCCAGCCCCGAAACCGTTGATACACCGTTGACCATGGGCAGAAGTGCTCAGGCATATCTCGCCATGCAGCACCCGAGCAAAGTACCCACAGCACGCCATCGAGCATCAGTCGGTCGCTCAGTCGCGGCCGGCCCCGGCCATGGGTTTCGATGAAGAGATCGGAGACCACATCCCAGGCCTCGTCCGTGAGTTCGTAGCGCCTTGCTACCACAGAATTCCTTTCCGTTAATGGCGCGTGACTCTACAAAAATCTCAGGGTTGAGGGAGGGCGTTTAGGTACCTCGGGACCTTTAAGTCCCTTTTCATACTCAGCAATAAATCCATCGATTTTATCGCAGTGTTTCTTCAAGAGTCCAATCTCCGGATAACCTGGACCCTCGTCGTCCACCGACTCAGCCAGCTCAGCAAAAAATTCGACGGTTCTAGCAAAAGTAGTTGCAACGCCATCCTCCATCAATGCCGTCTCTTTTTTAAAAGCTCTTTTATCAAATACCTCTAGAAGTCTTATATTATTGTTCGGCACCGTTTCAGTAACAAAAACCTCAGCACGCATCATAAATTCAGTAGATTTGTCCCCGTTCATCATGCCCTGTACCGCTAGATCTTTCTGATCATCAAATGAAATGGCAGCTGTATTCTGAAGTGTAAGCTCATACAAATGGACCTTTGCTCCATCGTGAGCGATCGCGCCGCCCCATATCAGTGCAGCATGGGGTGTTATGGCAGTGGAAAATCCACGTCCGCGCAAGCCGCTTACTACACTCTCCCCCTTGGCGTACGGAGTAAACCCACCGGCGTGCTTTATCTCTCCGAGCGTCCTTGTGTCAACCCTATATACCTTCTTGTTTTGCTTCTCAACTGTAAGCCCCGCCAGTAATGGGATGTCATTTCCAGTCGACGTTGAGGCACTCGCCTCCAAAGAGTCGGTGGGACTTCGCCCATCCGAATCCACGAAGCGCATCGGGCTGTTGCGATTGAAACGGTACAGATTCAAGCCATCAATGAGGCCTCCTGGGTCAGCACAAAGCCATCTTCCCACGTCGGATTGGTAATAGCGCCAGCCATATTTATAAAGCCCAGAGGCATCACACTCCTTGCCTGCATGACGATACGTGCGCTGCATCAAATCGGTGACTTCCGCCGCCTCATCATCGAGCCCTGTCGTGCCCCCATACGGCGCATATTCTTCACGGGCTACCACTTTTCCGTACTGGTCCGTTTCTCCGCCACAACTGCCCTGATGATCACTGAACACATAACGCAAAAAACCTTTGCCAGCTAAACGGTCATCTATAAAGCGGCCGCCGCTCACCTCGGTGATCGCCACATGCTTGAGCGGGTTTGGCTTGCCATCCAGTAGTCTTCGTCGCACTTCACAGCCACCGGCATAGGTAGTGACAATGGTCTGAACACCACTGATAGTATTAGCCGTTCGGACCTTGCGTATGCGGGTATTGATGGCGGCATAGTGATAACGCTCCACATCATTTTTTCCATCTACCCCACGGACAACCAATTGCACCTCTTGCAATTGGTTATCTGCCAGCCATGTCAACTGCTTACCACCTGCTAGCTGTTTCTGAAGGCCGCCACTCAGAAACCCTGAGTCTGGATCGATGCCATCGCCCTGTACCAGCGCTCGGTTACTACACGTCGACACAACCATATTGCGAGTACGCGTACCTGCCCCGCCATCATGATGGATGCAAATGAGGTTATTACCGTCATCGTAGGTATATTGCTCCTTGTATCTTTGCCAAGTACGACCAACCGCAGACCCGTAGCACTGCGGGTTACGTTTTTCCTGACTGCGCTCGCGCCCGGTCGCTGTCACCAGGCGGTACAGGGTGTCGTAACCATATCGGCGCAGCCCATTGGTGACTTCGTTACGGTACCACGTTGGCTCGACACTCTTGTCATCAAGCGACAGTAAGTTGCCTGCAGGGTCGTACGCATAGTGCAAATCACAGATCAATAGTGCGCCCTGGCCGTGATCGACCGGACGCGCAGTGCGGTGCCGCATCAGCTTACCCGCTCTTTCCGAGTACTCGAAGGCTTCGACTACACCATTGCCTGCCGTCTGCGACAGTAATGCCCCATCAGCTCGACGCTCACTGGACCTGAGAATAGGCCAATCATCAAACCAAGTGTCACTCACTGCACCACTTATGTCGTAGGCAACTCTGGTGCAAACTCCCACCGCATTGGTCTGGCTGAGCTGAGCCCCAAGAGCATCATAATTCGCTGTCACCGTCAGCACTTCAGGCTCAAGCTCATCTTCGCTGTTGCCAGCCCAGTCCGGCAAGGAGGCCTTTGTACAGAGCACCCTCCTGTCCAATGCCATCAGCTCGCCGGTGAGCGAGATCGATCGCGTCTGCAAGGTGCCCGCATTATCATGATGGTCAGTTACGGCGCCTACCAAGTTACAGTGCCGATACCTATCATCAGCGGGAGCGTAGAGAAACTTTTCTCGCTGCCGTTCAGGGCCAGCGCGAGGCACTTCGGTGATAGCCAACAGGCGACCGCCATCCGAGCAAGCTTCATACTCAAAGCAGTTGACGGTGCCTTGGGCATTGCGGGCCCACAGGGCGCGTCCTGCAACGTCGCCCAATGCGAAGCTGGTATCACCGTCTGCAGTATGCAGCAACAGAGGTTGCTTACCCAACGTGCTTATAGTGGTAGCGTCTGCCCTCCTTTCACCATCCGTGTCCTTGAGTGCCCTTGCACCGAACTGGCGCTCGGTACGCGCGGGAATGTCTGCTGCTGTGCAGACTCGCAACAGCCGAGCAGCGGTTTCTGACAGCTTACCGTCCGGGTGGCGAAGCAAGTACAGCGTCTGCACCAAGGCGCCAGTGCCAGCCCGGACAGCGACTTCCGGTGTACCTGCATGCAGTGCTGCCCAAGCTTCCGTTTCCATACTCCGCTCCAGCAGTTTGCGAAGAGCCTAATACAGGTGATCGAAAATGCGGAACTGACATAAATACCAGGTGCAGTGGATGCTCAAACGTGCAACTGAAATGGCTTTCATTGACCACGTCGGCCTGAATCTGCTGCTTCCACGCCTCAATATGGCTGAACTCGGTCAGCACGATCCCGGTGTCCTCCGGCATGAACACATACCCCTCCAGCGACAGGTCGGCGAAACCGTTGAACGGCTGACTCGTTGTACTGACAATTCTGCCAGTTGTACGCCCGGCCCATGTACCGTTGAATGACACTCAGGCCAATCATTCAACGGTGCACGCGGCGCATGAGGATGACGACACAATCTTGTTCCCTTCTGTACACCGCTACTCCGACGGCGCAAGTACTGGACAACCGCAATCTGCCAATCCGCAAGCTGCAGTACCACCGCCACCCCGACACACCTTCAGAGACCAACGAGCGCATCACGTATCAGCAGTACGAGGCTCGCGGTCTTCTGACACAGAGCATGGATCCACGCTTGGCAGCTCTGCAGGCTCAAGATGGGTCTGTGTTGGCCAACTTTCAGCACCAGCCGTCCCTGCTCGGCGATACCCTGCGCACTGATAGCGTCGATGCAGGTAGCACCGTTGCGCTGAACGATATTGCCGGGCAGTCATTGCTGGCCGTCGGAGCCACCGGGGTCACCTACGCCTGGGACTACGAGGATGACTCCCTCCCTGGCCGCCCGCTGGCAATACGGGAGCAGTCGCCCGGCGAGGCGACTCGTATCGTCGAGCGTCGGATCTGGGCGGGGTCAACTTCAGTCGAACGATCGGCGAACTTGGCCGGTCAGTGCGTACGTCACTACGATACCGCTGGGATGATCCAGATCGACAGCGTGGCCCTGACGGGCAACCCGTTGTCGGTTACCCGTCAGTTTCTGGCTGACAGCGCAACCGTCGACTGGCACGGCGAGCATGAGTTAGCCTGGAGCGATCTGCTAGCCAGCGACCCCGCTATTACTCGCAACACCCTGGATGCCCTCGGGGGATGGCTGACCAGTACCGATGCCCAGGGCAATCAGCAGCGGTTCATGCATGATTTGGCCGGGCGGCTCAAGGGTAGCTGGCTGACGCTGAAAGACGGCCAAGAGCAGGTGATCGTGAAATCCCTGACCTCTTCGGCGGCCGGCCAGAAACTGCGCGAAGCGCACGGCAACGGCGTATTGACCCACTTCGCCTACGATTCGCGAACTCAGCGACTACGGGTGATGACAACCGAACGCCCGTTCGGCCATGGAGCAGGCGCGAAAGTGCTGCAGGATCTGCATTATGACTACGACCCCGTGGGCAATGTGCTCAGCATCGGCAATGCTGCCGAAGTGCCCCGGTTCTGGCGTCAGCAGAAAGTAGAGCCGCTGAATACCTACACCTATGACAGCTTGTATCAACTGGTCAGTACTGCCGGGCGTGAGGTGACAACCCTCGCCAAACCGGGCACCTTGCCCTTGTCGATCACTCTCTCTTGGCCAAGAGATGATTCGGTCTACACCAACTATACCCGCAGCTATACCTACGATACCGCTGGCAACCTGACGCAGATACGCCACAGTTCGCCGGCCATCAACAACAACTACACAACTGCCATCACGATCAGCAACCGCAGCAACCGGGGTGTACTGAGCACCTTGACGCAGGACCCATTCACAGTTGACGAACTATTCGACGCAGGCGGCCATCAATGTCAGCTGCAGCCGAGGCAAACCCTGAACTGGACAGCACGAGGGGAACTGCTGTCGGTAACACCGGTGGAACGTGATGGTCAAAGCGGCGATATCGAACACTACCGATATGATTCTGGTAGTCAGCGCCTGCTCAAGGTGAGGAAACAGATGACCCTCAATGGCACACAGGTACAACGCGTGCTGTATCTGCCGGGTGTGGAACTGCGTACGAGCAACTGTGCTGGAGTGGAATCGGAGAACCTACACATCATCACGATCGGAAACACCGCTCGTGCGCCAGTACGCCTGCTGCACTGGGTTTGCGGACTGCCTGACGGTATCAGCAACGATAGTTTGCGCTACAGCTACGCCAACCTGACAGGCAGCAGCGGCCTGGAAGTGGATGGCGCAGGCAACATCATCAGCCTGGAGGAATACTATCCGTACGGAGGCACGGCAGTGTGGGCGGCCCGTAGCCAAGTAGAGGCGCCCTACAAGACGGTGCGCTATTCGGGCAAGGAGCGAGACGCGACAGGGTTGTACTACTACGGTTTTCGGTACTATCAGCCATGGGTGGGCCGCTGGCTGAGCCCAGACCCCGCGGGGGCGGTAGACGGGCTGAACCTGTTCAGCATGATTGCCAACAATCCAGTCACGTTCTTTGACACTGATGGACTAATTAAAACCGGGCAGGCGGCCAAAGACTTGGTGGATGAATGTTTCGTACATCCTTTGCACAGGCCTGTGTTCGAAAAAGTCTCACTTGATGAAAACCTGGCAATAAGCGTACGCGAGGCCGGAATTCACACAATCACGGCTCTGGGGGAAGGTGCGGCAGCCAAAGGGCACGACATACTCGAGAAAACGATAAAACGCAGTTCGTTAAGTAATATCTATGGCGACCATGCTGAATCGGCTATCACGCTGGCCGCGGCCAGCGGTTTCCTGGGCAGGGTTGGCCAGTGGGGCACGTCTGGGGTTCGCGGCATTTATGCATACAACAAGGTGAGCGATGAGAACCACCCTTATCCAATCAGCCTGGAGCACACTCAGAAAAACGAGCTCGTCAGCAAATGGATAAAGCACGGGATTCTGACGCCTTATACCGGCGATTACGACATGCATGATGTTATTCACGTTGAAAACGGAAGAGGAAGAATCCCCGCCGCAGGGAGTGCCGAGGAAAAGCGGATCATAGACTTGATCAATTTCGGAGTAGACCGCGTGGACCCTTCACGTCCGTTCGCCAAGACGGCTATGAACGTTGTGCGTCATGGGCCTCAGGTAAATTTCGTTTCTTACATGTGGCAGTACGAGCACGAAAAAGTAATCCGTGATAATGGGTATTCAGGCGTGGTCGCAAGGCCAGGCCCCTTTCCGGTAGCCATGGTTTACCAGGGCCAATGGACCCTTTATGAAAACAGCACCGAGCTCTTTGAATTCTACAGCGCTACGAACACGGCGGTTCCGTCGCACTGGGCTCAACCGCTCATAGAGAGAGGCAGCGGGTTTGTAGCAACCCCTGAGCATGCGAAGATATTGAACAATGCACAAACACCGTTCAAGCGCTGAATGAGGGCCAGGCCGGCCACTGCCTGAACATTCCACCACCCGTCCCTCCCGTTATATGCCCGCCACAAACCCCAATGCGATAGTGGAGAAAACAACACGAATATAATCCCTTGTCACCTACGCCAGCATGACCCGCGCGCTGACCGAAGAAGAACAGACGCGCCTGGGTGGCAAGGCACCCTGGCGCCGAACGTTTTGCCGGCGCTGAAGCTGACCGGCGACTGGGCGGCCTACGGCTCGATCACCATCACCTTCCTGTTCACCCTCGGCTGCCTGCTGGCGACCCTGCTGATCAACCGCCTGGGCCGGCGCAAGATGTTGATCCACAGCTTCCTCTGGTCGGGCTTGTCGTTGGTGCTGCTGGGTGTGTTCCCGGACGCCTCGCCAACCACCGTGCTGGTGCTGTTCGGCGCCTATGCGGTGCTGATCGGCGGTGCCCAGGTGCTGGAATACGTGTACCCCAACGAACTGTTCCCTACCGAGATCCGCGCCTCTGCTGTGGGCCTGGCTACCTCGCTGTCGCGCATTGGCGCCGCCGTGGGCGCCTATCTGGTACCGATCTCCCTGGCCAGTTATGGCGTGGCCAACACCATGTTCGCCGCCGCCCTGATCTCGCTGTTCGGTGCGCTGGTCTCCTGGTGGCTGGCCCCCGAGACCAGCAAGCTCGACCTGCAGCAGGCCGCTGCCTCGGCGAGCCAGCCCCTGCCCGCCTGCCGATCGGCGAACCGATCGCCCATGCCGCCTCTGCCCAGGACCAGACCGATGAAGCGGTCGGCGCCAGCATCGGCGTGTGGGAAAGCAGCCCGGGCGTGTTCCGCCGCTTCCTCAAGAACCGCGAGTTCAGCCATATCGTCAGCGGCCGCTGCACCTTCACCCCGGACGGTGGCGAGCCGGTGGAACTGCGAGCCGGCGATGCCGTGCTGTTCCCGGACAACTGCGAAGGCGTGTGGCATATCCACGAAACCCTGCGCAAGACCTACGTGCTGTTCTGAGGAATCGGCAGATGATCGAACGTATCAACCCTGGCCCACGGGCCAGCCAGATGGTGCTGGTGGATGGGCGCATCGAGACCTCGGGGATCGTTGCGCTGGAAGCGGGTGATATCGCCGCGCAGACACGTTGCGTGCTGGCGCAGCTGGAGCAGTGGCTGGCGCAGATCGGGGCTGGCAAGCAGCACCTTACGCGCATGCAGATCTGGCTGGCGGACATGGGCGAGTTTTCTGCTATGAACGAGGTGTATGACGCCTGGGCGGGGAGCCAGCCGCCGGTGCGGGCCTGTGTGGGGGCTGCGTTGGCGGCGCCTGAATACCGGATCGAAATTCAGGCTTTCGGGCAGCTTTGAGATTCCCGGGGCCGCTTGCGGCCCCTTGTTGCTACCTGGCCAAACCAATCATAAGTTCACCGGTCGCCCTGTATGTATGTTTTTCGCACGCATTGTTGTGTCATAAGCAACCTGTCTCAACCTCACCCCGATTCTTTCCGGCGCATAACCGGCCTCGCTGGATGCAGGTCGTGCGTAAGTGATGCCTTCGACCTGGAAGAAACTCTGCGGTGCGAAGAGGTATTCACTTTCTACCAGCGCCAATGAGGCTACTCCATAGAGCAAAGGTACTGCGTTGAAGGTCTCTGACAATGAATACATGGCATACGAATCATACTCCCCATCCCCCAACGTGTCTGATGCATAGCGCGTCTCATCCGATGCACTCATATAGGCTGGATAGTTAGTGACGATATCCCCAGGGACTATCTCCACGCCCCAAGGAATTTGCTCACGTTCGGTGTAGCCATCAATACGCAGCAAATCCCCCCTAGAGGAAGGTAGTTTGCCGAGCGCGGACGACAGATCCTTATGCGCAGCCAGATATTTTGATGGCAACGGTTGGCCACGGTACAAAAGACTGTTCAGGTCGTAGTTGATAGATTCACGCTCATCCTCTAGCACTCCGGGTTCGTCACTGTAGTACTCATCCGAGGAGCCAGCCTCCAGTGCTGTCCAGCTGCGCACTGCGCTCTTCTCCGCTGTTGTCAATGCCAGGAAGCTTGCCTTGAAGCGGTCCTCGTCCACTTGTGGTGGTGAGGTTATCGTGAATGTCCTTGGCGACAGCAAGGCGCTGGCGTCTTGCCCTTGGCTGTCTAATCGATAAAGCACATTGCCCAATCTCGCCTGATAGGGAATCGAAGCGACGGCCGCGGCCAACCGCATGGAAAACTCGGTGTCATGCTCGTACATTTCCACATCGTCTTCGGGATTGCTGCCGTTCGGGTCGCTGAACCTGACAGGATTATTACGGCACATCCTGAACAAATTGACCCCATCCACCGTTCCCGCTGGGTCGGCACTCAACCATCGGCCCAGTGCTGGCTGATAAAAGCGCCACCCAAAGTGATACAGCCCGGTCGCATCCCGCTCCTTGCCGGAATAGCGCAAGGTCCGCTGCAACAATCCCCCGACCTCCAGCGCATCTTCATCGCACCCGGTGGTATCGCCAAATGGCGCGTATTCGTCACGCGACACGAGCTCGCCCAATGCGTTTGTTTCCCCGGCACTACTGCCCAAATGGTCGGTAAAGCCATAGCGCAGATGCACGTGGCCGCTCAGGCAATCCTCCACCCAGCGCACGCCGTCGTAATCAGTGATCGACACTTGCCTCTGCACCAGATCATCACGCTGCCGTAGACGTGTTTCACAGCCTTGGGCATAGGTGGTGATCGTGCTCTGTAACACGCTTGCGAGCCTTACCGTCGTTATCTTGCGCGTACGGGTTCCGCCATCGGCATAGTGGTAACGTTCTGTGTCATCGTTTTCATCATTGCGCGTGACCAGGCTGACCTGGCGCAGTTGATTATCCGCTTGCCAGCTCAAGGGCCTGCCGTCGGCCAGTTGCCTCTGCAAACCACCCGCCAGGAACCCGGTTTCCGGCGTCAAGTTGTGGCCCTCGGGCAAAGCGCGGTTGCTTTGCACCGACACCACCAGTTTGCGGCTGCGCGAGCCTGCGCCGCCGTTGTGGCTGAGTTCAATCAGGTTGTCGCCGTCATCGTAGCTATAGTGCTCGGTGTAGCGGCCCCAGGCATCACCACCCTTGCGGTCCGAACCTGCGAAGGCTGGCGCCCAGGTACCCGCTACCGGGGTGCGCTCACGGCCACTGGCAGACACCAGGCGATACAAGGTGTCGTAGGCATACGTGCGCAAGCCGTCAGCTCGCGTGTTGCGGTGCCAGGCCGGGTCGGCACCCTGGTCATCCAGGGTAAGGATGTTGCCCACCGGGTCGTAGCGGTAATGCAGATCGCTGATCACCAGCGCACCCAATGCGTGATCACTCGGCCGGGCGGTGCAGTGTCGCATCAAGCGCTGGCTGCGGGCTGAATAGGTAAAGGTGTCGACCACGCCATTGCCCGCCGTCTGCGCCAGCAGCACACCGTCTGCCCGGCGTCGTACGGCGCTGAGCACCAGGATATTGGCGGCGCCCTGCGCCATCCAGACCTGCGCCACCGCGCCACTGATGTCATAGGTCGTTCGCCTGGTGACGCCCACCGCATTCACCTGCACCAACAGGGCGCCACCCGCATCGTACTGGTTGGTCATGAGCAGCGGCTGCTCTAGTTCATCTTCACTGCTGACAACCCAGTCTGGCTGCTGCGCCTGGGGGGGCAACAAACACCGCTGCGTCTCCAGCGCCTGAGCACCCAGCGATAGCGAGCGAATGTGCATCACCCCGGCATTGTCGAAGTGCGTAGTGAGTCCGCCCGCCAGATTGCGTTCACGGTTCGCCAACACCGGCTCGCTATATTGCAGGCGCTCACGCTGGCGGCAACGGCCGCCAGCCGGTTGTTCGAAGACGGCAAGCAAGCGCCCGCCTTCATTCGGCGTTTCATAAGCGTGGAACCACGCCGTGCCCTGGGCATTGCATGACCACAGGGATCTCCCTGCACTGTCGGTGAGTGTCTGCGTGGCGTCACCGTCAACGGTATGCAGCCTCAGCAACTGCCCGCCCAGGCCATGGAGGGTGGTAGCGTCGGCCCGCAGTGGCGCCTCGGCATTTGCCCTGAGCGGGCGAGCACCAAACTGGTAGACCGTGCGCGCCAAACGGTCGCCTAGCTTACGTGTGGCCAACCAGCGCGGCGGCAAAACAGCGTCCGGGGCACGCAACAAGCGCAGGCCCCGCGCCTGATCGCCAGTGCTGGCATTGACGTCCACCTCAGGCGTGCCGTCATGCTGGAGGGCTAACGAGCTGACGACCATAGAGGGCCTCCTGGCTTCAGTGCAATGTCCGCCGAGCCCTGACCCGCGCCAGCTCGATCACCTCGGCCCAGGTGTCGTTCTCGTCCTCCGAAACGGTGAACCACGGGTACACCTGCACCCGCCGTTCGTAGTTGGCCCACTCACCTTCCACATCCTCGCCGTTGGCGCACACCACCTTGAACTCGCGGCCCAGGGCATCGTAATAGTGGGTGTCGGCGTAGATGCCCTCGCGCGCGCTGTCGTCGCTGACCCAACGCCAGTCGTCCAGGTAGAACGGTAGCCACACGCGCACCGCCTGGCCCTTGTTGTCGAACTCGGTCTTGCCGGTCACCGCCCAGCGCACCTCGGTGTCGCGGGTGACGGCCAGCTGCTTGTCGTCGGTCTCCAACCCACCCTTTTCAGTGCGCACAAAGGCTTCGCCCGGCGGGTTGAGAATGGCGGTCTGCAAGATCTGGCCGCCGCCGTTGAGCACTACCTTGACCCTGACCTGCTGTTCGGGATCGCTGTCATAGCGGTCAGTCTGGATCTGGATCACATGGGGCGGCGTGCGCCCATCCATGATCGATGGCACGGCCAGCCCATCCCGTCTCAGGCACTGGGCAGTGCGACGCCAGGCCATTTCGCCACACCGTCGTGTGCCATCGACACTGCCATCGGCGCTCGGCGCCAGCGGCATCCAGCTGTCGGCGATGACGGTGAACGCCTGGGCCACCGGGACCTGCTTAGTCAGGTTCAGCGCAACTGCAGCTTCGACCGAGACAGGTGGGTCGAAGGGCACCTCCGGGGTATAGCCGCTCATCACCGCTTCATCACTGCCGCCAGGCGTCTCGGTGCCGTAGAAGCGCGTGTGCCGTACCCGGCCGAGGGCATCGAGCTCGGCGGTGCTGGTGTTGTCGTTGGCGTCCTTGATCTGGATCGGCGTGAGAAAACGCCAATCATGTGCCTCGACCGTCGTGGTCAGGCCTGCAGCGTCGGTGACCAGGCGCAGCGCCAGGCCATGAGCGGTGTATTCCAGCTGGCTGGGCCCGGTGACCGTGTTTTCCTGCACCGTTCTGGGCAACCAGAACTGCGCGGCCCCGTGGTAGAGGCTGATACCGTGGTGCCCGCAATAGGCCTCTTCGACCGATGGTTCGCCCAGGATTCCCGGCGTACCGATACCCTCCGGGTCGTGAGGGTCGGCCAGCTCCGGCGCATCAGGGGCGCGATGCATGGCGACATAGCCACCGCGCTTGAGCAGCTCAGCCAGCGATTCAGCTTGCACGCGGCTGTTAAGCAACGTCTGGACCGCATCCAGCCAAGCTTGCGCGGCTAACGGCAACTGCACGCCGGCGGCGGTCGGCTGCAGCGCCGCCAGCAGTGTGCGCCAGAACACCGGCAATGCCTCGGCCCGGGCCAGGGCAACTGCAACACTGGCGTGCAAAGTGGCCAGGTTGGCACTGCCCTGACCTTCCTGATCGGCGAACCAGGTCAATACCGCCCCCAGCGCCGCATCCGGTACCCGGCTTTCCTTGTAGACCGCCGCCTGCAGGCCTTCAGGCAAGCCCGCCGCATCGGCTGCCAGCAGACGCTGGCGTAACCCGTCCACCGATATCACCGTTTTCAAGGCAGCACGCAACAACAGGCTGGCGTCCAGGTCGTGTGGTGCGGCATGCAGGTAAGCCAGCAGCAGAGCATAAAGCGAAGCGTCGTCGACCAGAGCGGGCAAGCGCTGGCGCACCCGCTGCAAGACCTCCGGGTGGTTGTCGGGGGCCTTGAGCGCTTGCTCCACCAGGGCCTGTAAGGTCTGCTCGAAGGTTGGGCGCAAGACATCCAGCGAGGCCTTGTCGAGCATCGCGGTGCGGGTATAGGCCACCAACGCTTGGGGTGACGGCACGTTGGCCACACCGCTGCCGTCGGCATCGCGCCAGACCACTTTCTCGTAGCCGGCCAGGGTGGTCTTGTCCGGGTCGGCCAGCGGCAAGCCGTTTTCCAGCAGGTATTCAAGGGTGAAACCAGCGGCCGGCTCATCGCTGACCGCAAGGCGCACCACATCCTTGCGCTGGGTATCGGGCAAGCCGATCACCCAGCTATCGTCGCCGACCAGGTTGTGCACCGTGGTGCGCGTGAGGTTGACCCAGCAATCGTATTGCTGGGGATCGCAACTGGCGGTGATCAGCCCTTCCGGCAACGACTTGGGATAGATCGCCCGGTCTTGCTCTTCTGCCTCGAGTGCCTCAGGCGAGAGACGCCGCGGGTAATGGATGCTGACGCTCTCCAGCACCGTGCCGTAGGCATCCTGGCGCAGCACGATGTCCTGCTTGATCTGCGGGTCTTCGGATATGCGCTCGCAGCTAACCGTCAGGGCCTGAACCGGCGTCACCAGCGCCGCCGGGCGCAGTGGGTCGGCCGTCGGGCAGGCGCGCACCTGCAAACGTGGCCGCGCCACGCTGTAGGGCCGGTCGGCGCGCTCATGGCCGTCCTTACCGTAGACTTCCACGCGCATCAGCTGCCCGCGCAGGGCACGGAACAACCAGGCACGCTCGGCCGGCTCGGGCTCGAACGCCTGCTCACCTTCTGCCTGCCACTGGGTGAAGCGCACCGCGCCAGGGTCGAAGCCGTGCTCGGCCTCGTTGTGGGCCCCTTGGGCAAATTGATCATGCGCTTCAATGCCGCAATGGAACCAGCTGCATGTGCGCGCAGGCGGCGACAGGTGAGCGGCGCCTTTGCTGGCCAGGGCATGGGTGTCGGTCTGCAACAGCCGGGTGAAACCCGCGAACTCGCGCTCCTTGCCGTCCCATATGCCCCCCAGGTAAGTGGTCTGGCTGCCCAGGCACAAGCCGGTGATGTCGTTGTAGCGGGTAATCTGGCTGACCGTGTGCACCGGGAACGGCAGGTAGCTGACCGGGGTCTTGCCGGTGGCGGCGATCACCGCGGCTTTCTCATCCAGCCAGGCCTGCGCCGAGCTGCGATAGGCCAGTTGCGTGCGGCCACCGGCGTTGTCCACCACGGTGTCCAGCAACCAGGGGCGCTGCTCGTTAAAGCGGTACAACCAGCTGCACGGTTGCAGGCCCGGGCCATGATGGGGGCTGGTCAGCAGCAGGTCCGCCGTGCCCTGGCCGAGGATATCCGCGACCTGCAGGAAACAGGTCGCATCCAGCGTCACCCCGGGTGGTACGGGAATGAAAGCGCCCTCCTGGTAGCGGTTGCCGCTTTGGCTGACGAACACCCGAATGCCATCAGGCTGCAGGTAAAGGATATCGGTGGTACCCGCGCCATCGGTGTCGGCCAGGAACACCCTTGAGGCATTGAAGTCTTCGACTTCAAAGCCAGGGATGGCGATGGCGTCGGCGAAACGGCCATAGCCAAGCGAAGGCCACAGGGTCACCCCCTCGCCCGTGATGCGCACCAGGTGGGCCTGGCCACTGCCGGCTGGGTCGGCGAACGCGACCAGCTGGTGCTCGGAAGGCTCAACGGAAGGCAATGGCTCGCTGCCTTCGTAGCTGTTGGCGAGCGCGGCCAACCAACCTGCGGTGCCGCTCGAGGGGTAAAGGCGCACACTCCTAGGCCCCAAGGCACGCAAAAGCACGACATCCTGTTGCCCGTCGCCGGTCAGATCGGTCATCTGCGCCAGCGGGTGATGAAATTCGGTCGGCAAGGCACTCAACGGCACCAGGCCACCCCAGGTGCCATCGGGAGCCAGGGTGAAGCTGCCGCACAGGCCCGCAGTGACCAGCCACTCCGGGCGACCATCGCCGTCCAGGTCCATCAGCGTGCCCGTCGTGCTGTCTGGTTGAATCCGCAGGGGTTGGGGCGCGCCCCAGGTGATCGCGTCCTGCTCGCCGCCTTTGCGCCGTTGCGGTGCTCGGTAGTGCCAGGCGCCCTGATCCAGGTACAGCAAGCCGGGGATGCCTTCACCGTACAGGTCCGCCAATTGCCAGGCCGGCGACCAGAAACCGTCCAGTTCCGCCAGCGCCTGCCAAGCCGGCTCGTTACGGCCTGGACGGCTCAGCTCGAACTCCAGCGGCGGCATGTGGCTGCTGGCTTCATGGGTAACCTGTTGCGCCGACACCAGCACGCTGGTGACCGTACTGCTGTCGTAATCGAGGTGCATGCGGGCCACCAGGGTGGGTGTGTCGTCGCCCTCACCTTTCATGCGTGCAGTACGGTGCCACAGCAACACGTCGCGGCACAGGCGGCGAACGCGCACGTTGAAGCCGTAGCGCCAGAACGAAAAACGGTCCTGGCGCAGCGGCCAGGGTTGTTGCGGATCGAGCGGTGGCCGTGTGCCGGGGTCCGCGCCGCGTTCGCCGTAATCGAACAGGGTGAAGGTGAGGAAGTCGCTTTCCACGAACGCGTCCTGCGGGATCAGCAAGGCGGTCGAGGGTGTGACATTCATGGCATGCACTGACGCGGGGTAGACGTGAGTGACCACGGGGTGGGCCGTCAGCTCATCGTCGCTGCAGCCCTCGGCATCCTCACCTCGGTAGCGATACACCACATGCTCGCCCTGGGCGGAAACCGTCTCTTCGAGGTACCAGCAGGCGACATGCCCGGCGTGGGCCGGGTCTTGCAGCCGGGCCGATGGAGACCAGCCGTACAACGACAGGCTGCCGTCACCGGGGTAGTGCAGCCAGAAGCCCGCTGTCTGTTTGCCTTCGTTCTCCACCCAGTGCTCCAGGCGCTCCGCCGCGCTGCCACGGCGCGACCGCCACGGCGTCACGGTGAAGCTGCCCGGGGTTTCGGCCAACGGCAAGCGGCTGGCCTGGCGAGGCGCGCCTGCACGCAGGATCTCCTCGCCCGACGGGCCTGCCAGACGGTCGCTGTGATCGTATTTCGGGAAGCCGAAACGGGTCATGCGCACCACGGCCGGCAACGAGCAGTCCCAGCCGGCGCCGAACGCACCATTGCCGCCGCCGGAAGAGTATTGCAGGGTCAATTCGGCGGACAGGGCGCGGCCTGCTGGCGAGGGCAGCGGCAGTTGCCAGCCGGCGGCGCCGTCCGGGCCACCGGCGGAGAGCATACCGCCGCCGATGGAGACGGTGCCGCCGCCTTTGGGTAGCGAAGGCGAAGAGAAAAACGGAGTGCGGCTCTCATCTGGCGATGGGGTTGAGGGAGATGAGGGTTCAAACATTGAAATACTCCATTCAATTAGTGACTACCACTCCTGCACTTATCTTTGTCGCCAAGCCAAAGCCAGCCCTCGGCGCGTCCCGAAATGTCAGCCCGTATACTTGACTCGTAAAAATGCCTTGTCCGAAAAATTGACAGACTGCCCATTGACAGAAAAAGAAAAATTAATAGTCCAGACCCGGACCTTAAATATGTCTGAAGACACAAGATAAGAGACGCCTCCAGCAAAGTCACGAGGATTAGGAAGCGATATAAAAATCTTATCTTGCTCCCCATCGACGGTGTAACTTATTTTGCAGCCTTTCCCCGTGAGCGCCGACGAGACAGGATCGATACCCAGCAGCGTCTGGGCACGAAACCCTGCCTCCAAGCCCCACTGATCAGCAGGGATAAGCCGCCCTCCAAATTGAATGCGAATCTCATCCTTCACAGACTTCGAGTAGACCCTGTAGGTGACATCCTTGGCGTTTACATAGGTGAAGTTCGACTTCAGACTGAGATTTACCTTACCACTTTTAGTGCCAGAGCCAGTCACTTTCCACTCCGCACGCCCCGCTGAAGTCATTTTAACTTTCTCACCAACCGGAGGTATGGCTGCCACACAATCAACATCGCCCGATGCATAGAGAAAAAGTTCATCTCCCAATTCGATCAACGGACTGCTGGATGGCCAGGTCACCACGAAAGCACTGGTATCTGACTCGCCTCGTACCATTAGCTTGTCTGAGGAACCCGGGTTCACAATGGTTAATTCGTCCGCCAGTTGGTTAGATATCAGGAAGCACTTGGCGACGCCTAATACACCTTGCAGTCGGTCAACCTTCACCTCTAGCCCGAACGTACCGCTCTTGGTGGTTTTATTCAGATTCCATACCAGCCCTTCGTCTGTCATCTCCCGAGGCCTATTGAATTCCGGGGTAAACGAAACCTCGGATTCCACCAGGCCTCCAGTGCTCTTGAACGTCAAGGTCCCGCTAAGATTGGCCTTCCCGAGTGGGCTACCCGGCTTGGGTTGCAGCACCAACTTTTGATTGCCGAGAGTTTTATAAAGCACAACAGGCGCTGGCAACACCTTTCCATCCAGCATGAGATCCGCTTCATCTGCCAGTGACTTGGAAAGGACCATCCCCACTTCCAACTTCAGCGACCCGGCAAGCTCTTTCACACTTATCTCTAATGCAAAAGCGCCACTGACATCCGCCGGTGTCAAACTCCACTTGCTCCCTGTCACTGCAATGGGCTGTGGCGCCTTGTAGTTTGGTGTCGCAGGCAACTGTGCCTGTGTAATACCACCTGCGACCGGAACGAACATCAGTGTGGCTTCGAACACACTTCCCGCCAATGGGCTGCCACTTTTGGGCACAAGCCGAACTTCCCCAGGCGTATTGCGCCAGAAATACCCCACGCCGTCGGCACTGGAACCTACGACTTGAAGTTCAGCCTCTGCACTCAAGTCTTGGGCTAAAACCAGGCAATCCTTGATGATCACCCCCTGATCGGTGAACCCTCTCATAGACAGCTGCAAATCAAATTTGCTGCTTGAGTCAGGGGGGTCACCTCCCATTTCAGGCCGTTGGCTGTCATCTCTCGCTCGTCCGATCTTGCGGGTTTAGAAGGCAGGTTGATGTCTGACCACCCTTTCAAGCGGGAAAGACCGAGAGGACTGCCGGGTTTGGGCACGAGTTCGACTGTGTAAGGCTTGTTCCGCCTGAACACCACCATGTCGCCGGGTACCGCACCATCAATCTTGATAACGGCCTCATCGCTGAGCTTAGCCGACATCAGCAGTGCCTTGCCGACCTCTACTCGCAATGGCACGTTGAAGCCCTCTACAGAAATCTCAAACCCAAAGGTGCCACTGACATTGCCCCCTGTTAGCGACCAGGTTAGTTTTCCTGTCACTGGCTTCAAAACGCCGTACCCAGGGTCAGCGGGCATATTCGCCTGCTTGACAGTGCCATCAAGAAACTTCATTGCCCCCTTGAATCCAAGCTCCTTCAACGGACTACTATCCTTCACAACGAACGTGACGTCTTGACGGGCCCCACGCTTAAATAGCATCGGCGACTGAAGTAATTGTATCTCGGCCTCATGGTTCAAGTTTTTCGACAGCAAGACGGCTTTCGGCACAACCCACGGCTTGGGGAAACCTTCGACATGTATCTCCAGGCCAAAGGCCCCGCTGGCTGCCCCTCCCGTCAACGACCACTCCATGCCCGCTGTCATCAAGGGCTTCTTATCCTCATAGGCCGGTAACGCAGGTATGCTGCTTTGCTCCAGGTTGACTTTTACGAATCTCAACCAGGTTTGAAGCCCAAGGCCAGCCAAAGGACTATCCTTTTTGGGCAAGAGGGCGACTATTCCGGGCGGTATTCCGGGCTGTGCACGCCAAAACAGTGGGGCGCCACTCGGGGTGGTATCCGGTAGTGTCAGGTCAGCCTCATCCGACAGGTTTTGCGACATCTGCACACCTTTCAAAACGAGTGGCACGCTCAAGTCTGTCGCTTTGGCCTCGAAGGTAAAAACTCCGCTGGTGCTTCCCCCCTCTATCAGCCATTCCAAGCCACTTTCAGGCATTTTTCGTGGTGTTGCAGGCGCAAAACTGATGCCCAGCTTCCCAGCACTGTTCCCCGGTGAATCCAGCATCACATCCAGGCCAATAAAGAAGTTCCCCGGGATCGCCCTGGGTTTCAAAACCAGCCTGCGCCCCTTGTCGCCGTGACTCAGGTGCAGCCCGAGGCTCTTGAGGTCCACCTCCTTGTCATCAAGCAACACCTGGACCTGCGCCAACCAAGGGCTGGTGGTGAACACCCTCAGTTTTTTGACCTGCCGACTGGCCTCGCCCAATTCATTCTTGACAATTGCCGTGATCTCGGCCTGGTTGGTGTCCCCCTCATCCCCCTTCTCGGGCTTGTAATCGATCTTCGACTGCCCTTGCTGATCGGCAGGGACCGTGCCGAGCGCACGGCCATTGACCGACCACTCGACCGGGATCTTCTCCACTTTGCGTTCAGGTGCGAAATGGTTGAACACAGTAGTGGAGAGCGTCGCCTTGTTGGCGTTCTCGTCGTCGATGATCAGCACGCCATCGCCCCCCGCGATCGCGCTCAAGTCATTTACGTAGTCGCCAACACTCGCAGCAACCTCCCGTATCTCAGCTTGCCAATAGCTAGTGATGCCTAGCGCTAAAGGACCTGAATTCGCGTCCGGTTTGGCGTTTGAAGACACCGACCAGGCCGTGACGTTCTCGAGTGACTTGAAGCTTTCTTCATCCGGTGCTCCCCGGTTAAAGGGTGGATTCGCCTGTAATGCGTACTCAACGGGCAACGTCTCGCCATGCCAGCTCAAACTCGCTTTCTGGTGCAGCCAACTGTCAGTCTCTACCTCTGAAATGTCGAACCGATGCACTGCCCCATGACAGAACTTGTACGGGGGGGCTGTCTGCTCGATTTTCAAACCGTCCGGATCAACGACCAGCCTCAGCGTGGCGGCCAACGCGGGTAAACGCACATCCAGGTCGGTATTGCGCACACTCAGGCGGTTGTTGCCTTTGCCCGCAGTGAATTTCATGCGAATAGCGGTGATCTTGCTGTCCAGACCCTCGATGCGCTGCAAGGGCAAGGTGGTCCAGGTCACGAGTGCGTCAGACGCTTGCGACTCCTTCGGCTGGATGCCTTCCATTACACGTTTCTGCAGCAGCGTCCCTTCTTTACCATCGGTGAAGTCATAGATCTCCAGCCAGCAGTCAGTCAGGCGGCCGGTATCGTACTCACATCCCAGCCAGAAATCGGGCCGGCCACCCTGATCTGGGTTTGCCTTGACGGGCAAGATGATGTCTTGCCAGAGAGACGCCTGGGGGGCCAGACCCACATAGGGGTCATCGCCTTCCTCGAAATGCTCGTAGTCGCCCTCGACCTGCCAGGACTTGCCCTTACCAATACTGCCAAGTGGGAAAGAGGGTTCCTTGACCAGATCATGGCTCTCGGACTCCAGCGCTTTGCTGCCAGCATTCGGTTCGTTACTTTTGACCATGATCATCTCCAGCCTGAGGCCGTTTCAAAAAGAGGAAGGCGAATGTTCATTGCCTACCGGGTTCAGCAGCGCCTGGACCTCACGCGCGAACTGCGCACCGCCCGGCAGGGCGTAATACCGTATGTCGAGGACGATATCGCTGAGCCCTTCAAGCAACTGGGTTTGCATCTCGGGAAGCGGGAACTGCAGGCGCCAGCGTGAAACCGCCCCGGTACCTTCGAACGGCAGGTAGCGATCATCCGCCTCGGCTGCAGTCACCAGCCCCAGGTCCTGGCTGCCAGTGGACAGGCACACTTGCTGGTGCGGGCGCAGGCTCATCATCACGTTGCTGCCGTCACCGTTGCGCTGGGCGTGCGGCGTCAGGAAGCTCACGCCCTCGATGTCAGGCCTGATCAGCAGGCTGCTTTGCGTCTGGGTCAAGGTGGCGCGGATGTTCTGATAGGGCCCCAGCAGCGCCGGGAGCGAGACGGCTACACTGTGCAGGCGGCGCATGTAATGGCCGGGGTAGTCCCGGTCGTACAGGGATTGCGACAGGTTGAACGCCAGCTCGCCTTCATCGCGCAACACCTTGAGCAAGACGGGCCAGTCCTTGATCGGCTCGCCGCGTTTATCGAACAGCAGCGGCTCATCGCCCACCAGCAGCGTCTGCAACGAGACGGTCTTGCGTATCTCAAGGTGCCGCTCGTTGCGCAGCAGTGCTTCGGCCTCCAGGCGCTGCAGGTCCAGGCGCAACTCTGCGCCTGCATTGAGGCCCCAGCGGTCGGCTTGCCACACAGGCGTGCGGATGATGCGCTTGTCGTAGTTGCCGGTCTCATACTGCCAGCAGGCTTCGGCGCTGTTGCAGAGACTGACGGCCACATCGAACAGGGTGGCATGCCAAGCGCTGGCCTGGGATCGCAGCCAGCGGTACAGGGCCGCGCTGGTCGACTTGTTCTGGTAGAACGCATACATCTGCTCGGCCTGGGCCAAGGCCTTGCGGCTATGTTTCAGCCCTGCACTGGCGGCCTGGGTGGCGTGTTGCTGGGCTTCGAGCTGCTTGTCCAGCACCTGCAGTTCCTTGTCGGCCAGTTTGTACTGCAACCCCCATTCTTGCCGGCGGCGGCGGTATATCTCTGCGTCTTGCATCAGTTTCGCCATGAGCTCCCCATAACTTCCCACCGCGTACGCTATGGTCCCAGCAGCGATCAGTGGATTACCCACGTTATGCCCACCAGCAGCCATCCCGAAAATATTCGGTGGGGTATTCGCCATATAGCCTGCCGCTATCAGCCCGCTGCCGGAGGTGCTAATGAGGGACCCCGCGCCATGCGCAGCCATCGCCGCGAGCTCCTTGACCGAGACGTCCTCGTCATACAGCGCCTGATAATGCGCGCGGCGTAGTTCACTGGCAGCCCGCTGCGCCGCCAGCACGTCATGGTTCTTGCTCTGCTGCTGATACAGCTGCTGCTGCATGGCGATGGCATAGTTGGCGATTTCCGCTGCATGGCGGAACTGCAGCGCCTCCTGCTCGATGCGCTCTTCCATTTCCATGAAACCGCGCAACTGCTCGCCGAACTGGATCAGAATGGCCACCGTTTCCTGTGCCTTGGCGACCAGGGTGCGGAAGCGGTACGGCGGCACAACCGTGCGGTAGCCCTGCAGGTGCGCCAGGCTGGCGTTGCCGCCCATGCGGGCGAGCAGCAAGTCGAAGGGGTTGGCTGGCGGCTGGTAAAGCGGCAACTGCATCGGGTTGCCTTCGAGGGTCAGAAAATGCCGCAGATTATGGAAGCGCCGAGACAGCGTGCCCCAGGTATCCAACAGTTGCTGGTTGACCGGCGCACGAAAGGCCGGGTGCGCCGCAACGCCTGCCCAGACAAACGTTTCCAGCTGCTTGGGCAGGTCGGCTGGCTGCACGTCCTGGGCATGTTCGAGCAGCCTCAATTCACCGGTTCGCGCACCTTGCAGCAGCTCGTCGACAGGCTTGGGCTGCCAGGTATCGATAGCCCTGGCGGTCGGCGCCTCCCCCATCAGGTCGGCTGCCATGTTGTAGAGCAACCAGGCATTGGCCAGGCTATCACGGGTCTGGCGCCGATAGAGCAGATCGGCCTCACCGATCAACAACTGCACCTGCTGCATGAACACCGCCTTGCGGTAGTGGGACGGTGCATGCAAGGCAATCGCATGGGGGTCGGCCAACTGGTGCTCCAGGCCGGCGGCCTGGGTGTCGTGCTGCAGCAGCCAGGCACAACTCCAGTAGTCGACCCCGGCCTGCTCGGTCGCCGCCTGCTTGCCTTGCGGGTCGAACACCAGCCCCAGCCAACGGCGTGCGTCCTCGAAGCGTTCTTCTTCCTGGAGCCGCGAGGCGATCAGGTGCGGAACATGGAAGAACAGTTCGCGCAGGTACAGGCCATTGGCGTCGAAATACTCCACCTTGGGATCATCGTCCGCACGTTGCCATCCCTGATAGATCGCACTGACGCCTTTGGGGTCAAAGGCTGGCTCTTGCAGCAGTTGGGCATCCCAGGCAAAAACAGCCTGGGGCGAGGCCTGCGCACGGTTGATCAGGTCGGTGACATGCTGGGAGTTCAAACGTGAGGTGACGGTACGATATGTGCTCTCCGACTCGTACAAGTTGACGACCAGGAAATCCGTACCGCTGGCTTGCTGAGCGATAGTCGGCGGCTTACCGTCATTGATCATGCTCTCCAGCCCGACCTCAAACTGCGCAGATTCGCCGGTACTTGCAAATTTGACTGTGATGCTGCTGGCCGCTTTATCCAGTTTCAGGCTTCGCCAGGCACTGGTGGCTCTCCCATTCAGTGTCAGGATCTGCTCATCGAAGGGGGTGTCCCCAATAGTAACCGTCATCTTTCTGGTGGCCATTTTCTCGGCCAGCCCGGTGATGAAGTTGCCAGGGCCCGCCAGCGCCCGGGTTGAACTGCCATCAACGCTGAAGGTGAAGCCGGCGCCTTGGCGAATAGCGCTGGCCTCATAGCCGAGTAACCGGATATCAAATTCTGCTTCTGCGAGATCAACCTCCGCCTCGTACCAGCCAAAATTGCGCGCGTTGAAAGCGGTACTCAACAAGGATGTGATCAGCTTGCCCTCGTGCTGCAACTCCAACTTCTCGAACGTTGGCTTTAAAGCAGTAATGCAACGCAGCAACAACGCGCCTGAAGGACCGGTGCGCACGTCTACGCGCGCCCAATTCAGGTTGACGAAGGCTCCAGCATTGGAAAGATAGACCGCCGCAGGTACCGGAACGGGTAGGACCTTCGTACTGCGGCCGCGTACATGAAGTGTGTAAGTCTCCCCAGGGCGGGCTTCAAGCAACACGTCCACGCCTAAATAGGGGTCGTTGCCAGATTGTGGCTTGACCGACACGGGCTCCTTGCGCGCATTGGTAATTCGGCGCTGGAAAGCCAAACCGCTTTTTGGGTCAGCAAAAACTTTGAGCAGCTCCTTAAGGTCCTGCTCATCAATGGCTTCAGTCTCAGGCGTAGCGCGCTTCAAGACATCACGTTGCACCTTCTTGATCAGTGTTGTGCCGTTCACCCATGCGACATACAACTGGTCGTCACTGCCATGCGCCTTGCCAACGGCCAAGGCCATCAAACGATGACTCGTATCCTCCAATGGGTCCTTGCCCTTATCGACGTCAGAGTCCTGGCCGAACAACAGCTCCGGTGTCGACCACTGGTTGTCCAGCCCCAGATACATCAACTGCACTTTGAAGGCATAGCGCTCCTTGGCACCCTCCTCGATTTCTCGCGGCGCCTCGTATTGCAGCCACACCAGATGCAGGCGCCCACAGAACAGCACCAACCTGGCCTCAACCACCTGCGCAGCTGCCGGCATGCTGATGGCTTTCCATTCGCTCCAGGCATCGGGTTGCACATAGGTGGACTGCTGGTCCAGGCGTACCTCGACTTTGCGCCAGTAATACTTCGGCGGTGAGGCAGCATCGCGCCCCAGCAGGTAATAATCCGAGTTGGCCAAGGTATAACCGGGGAACTTGCCTTCATCCTGCTGTGGGCCGGCATAGTCGATGTAACCGGACTGCACGCGGATACTGTTCTGAAACTCGTAACCGTTCAGGTAGTTCAACAGCGCTTTCTGCGCAGCCGCGTCGGTGATCTTGCCCTGCGCCAGTTCGTTTTCCAGCCCTTGGAACAGCTCGGTCTTGTCCAGGCGCAGTTCTGGCCGAATGTAGTTCTCCGGGTAGTCTTCGAGCATCTGGTAGGCCGCCCAGATCGAGTAGTTGGCCATGCCTTGTTGCCAGAACGTACGCAGTGCCGATGGCAACGCCACATCGTAACCAGGCTCGATATTATTGAAGATACCGTTGATGTACGTTTGTACACAGGCCAGGGCTTCAGCCAGGCCGGATGTGGTCACCGCCGAGGTGACCTGCGTATCCAGCAACAGGTACTTGCTCAGGTGTTCGGCTGTCACCATGTTCAGGGCCGACGCCTGCAGCACATCGGGCAACACATGGTGAATGCTGTAGGCAGACAACGCATCCCGCCATTGTTCGGTCAGTTGATTGCTCAGTGCAGCGTTCATGGTCACCTCGCTAACTGCAATGTAAGAATGTTCTGGAAAGGAATTAACGGGGTGGATGAACCTTGACCCGGGTAAGGATGCCGTCAACGGCGTGCTCGTACATCAGCCTGAACTCACCATTGCCGGGCTGGGTCAGCCCCGTGAATTCGCAATTGACGGTCCATTGCACCTTGCCATCGACAAAGCGTTGCTCCACCCCGAGTGCGGGTTCGACTGACAGCCCTTGCGGATAGGCAGAAGGGCGACCGTAATAGCGCAGGTACACCGGCATGTTCAGGAGTGGATGGTCTTCCAGGTGATAGGTCAGGGTATGTTGAGTCTTCCCTGACGACGGCTGAACGATCTCGATGATTTCCGCCACGGGCTTACCATCGAATTCGATATCAACCGCCAGTGCCGGCATGAATTGGACGGCCTCGAACGGATGTGTATTACCCGCCCAGCTGGCAACCACGTTGAAGGTTTTCGGCTCCTTGCTCTTGAGCGCGAAACGGCTGACACCCTCCTCCCCCGTCACCACCACTTGTGACAGGGTGTCGTCCTCCAGCACGTTCCAGGTCACCGGATAACGCGCCACCGGCTCGCCTTCGGAACTGCAGATTTTCACTTCGAACTCCGCAGCCATGACGCCGTCAGCCACTGGCCAGTCCCAGGACTGGCCGGTTACGTACTGATCGGCATCGGCCAACACCTTGAACTCCAGCACCTTGCTGACATAGTCCTGGCCATCGGCGGTCAGTAGCGCAGTGACCTGCATGAGGCCAGCGACGGCATCCTTGAAGGTGGCACGGGCCATGCCCTTTTCATCACTCTGTGCGTCCGCCTGGTCCAACTTAGCCCCCTCGCACTCCCAGAGCAGCGGCTGGTTGGCGGCCGGCTGGCCGTCCAGGCCGAACACCCAGGCGGTGACGCTGATAGGCTGGCCGGCCACTGCCGCAGAAGTGAGATTCAATGCCCTGATGAAGGGCCTGTTGGCGAAACCGATGTTTCGGACAATCGGGTCCAAAGTGCCGAACCAGACCAACACGCGTCCCTCGCCCGCCTCCATGCTCCGCACCCTCATGGTGCTGATGCCGTCACGATCGGTCGTGCTGTTGCCATCGCTGTCGACGAGATAGCCAATACTGGTGGAATAGGACACAAGACGATCCCCCCCCAGGTTTCCAAGCACATCCCTGAGTTGAAACTTCAGGGTGTAGGTTCCCTGGTTACCCGCTGGAAGCCAGGGTTCTTCGGGCCTGCTACCTATCGCCCAAAGCCCTAACGTCAAGTCATCGCAATCGATCACCACCGGTGGTGCGTATGCCTCACTGTCGAGCAGATAACTGGCTTTGACATTCGCTACGCCCTGGGCGTCTCCCGCTTGCAAGGTCACGGTGGCTCGCCCCTGTTCATCGGTGTAACTGAAGCGGTCCAGCAAATCGCCCTGATCGGTGGACCAGTTCACCCGGATACCCGGCACGGGCTGGTTGTCCATGTCCAGCAAGGTCAGCGTCAGGATCGAGCGCTTCTCATGCTCTTCGTACAGGTCTTCTTCAGCCGATTTGGCAATCAGCCGCAGAGAACTGGCGGTGCAGCGTGTGGACAAACTCTGACGCAGTTCCTCATCGTCTCTGGGCGCATCGACCGTATGCCTGAGGCTGCTGAGCATTTCCTCCGCCGTCGCCCGATAGGCACTCGTATCGGAGCCTGGACCAAGCTGGCTGAGCTTCATCAGCGAGACTGCGCTCAAGCCGGTTTTCTTGCACAACTCCCGGGTATCGAGCAGTGCACAGAATTGGGCCAGGTTGCGGATGATGCCGTCGACCGACACCAGTCTCGCCACATCCAGGACTTCGCGAATGCCGCACCCCAGAAGATTGGCAACCTTCTCGGCGGCAGCATCCTTGACCAGTCGGCGTTCGTTGTCGCTCATCTCACCCAGGGCTTCGACCAACGAGAAGTAGCCGAGCAATTGCGCTTCCGACTGCCTGGCCGTACGCAGCAAGCGCGTGTAGCGCTCCAGGTAGTACAGCGTCGGTAATGTCAGTTCAGGGGTCTGGATACTGAAGCGTTGGCGCTGGGTGCGCACCAACAGGCTGGAGAATAACGCCGGGCTCAGTGCAAACTGCCTGACCACTTCGGCGCGGCGCTGCATTTGCCGCTCCAGCGGCAGGATGGCCTTGAGCTGTACAGAGTCCAGTTGTTGCGGGTCGAAGCCGATGGCGCTTTCCATCCACTTATGCACATTGGACTCGGCCCAGTAGATCACCGGGATGACCATGCTGGACTCAAGTTCGAGCAGCTGCGCCAGTTGCTCCTGCACCGCCCCCCACTGTTGCGCGCGCACACGCAGTACCACCCCAAGAATCAGACTGGTCAGGCGCTCGGCTTCATCGTCGGTCAATACAGGCAGTTCAGGTTCCTCGGCTGAGCGGACCGCCGATACCGCAGTACGGTCCGGTTCCTGCGGCTGCAACTGCTCGATTACTGCCTGGATTTCCCGCCTGGCAAAGTCTTCATACAGCACCGGGTCGAAGTCCTCTTCCGGGTCACCGCTGTCAGTGATCAAACCGTCACCGTCAACGACCTGCAGCAGATAGCTTTGCCAGTTGCCCCTGTTGAGCGGGGTTACTCCGGCTTCCTCGAGCAGGGCGTTGAACGCCCGGAAGGGCTGCAGCTTGCTCGCCAGCTCGGTCAGCAGGGTCCTGACGTCCATGGAGGCCACATCCGAACGCTCGTGGGGCAGTAACTGCCGCACCAGCCAGACGATCGGAATTTCCTGCTCCCGACACCAGAGCACACTCGTCGCGAGGGCATGAACGACGTTGATCACATCGGTCTGTGTCGTATCGCTGCGGTACGTCGCAACCTGCGGTTTGCCAGCCAAGCGCAGCGCGTAGAGGCCTTCCGGGTTGAACACTTCCAGCAGCGACAGCAGCTCTACGGGGGTGATCGCCAACAGACGGGCCAGCCATACCAGCCGGTAGAAAGCCGAAACCACCGGCAGCGAACGCGTCAGGCTTCCTTGAGCCTGCATGATCACGCGCGCCAGGGGCCGGAAGGTTTCCCTATTGATGCCCAGGCCACTGCACAACAGGTCGATGAAACGTTTACTTTTTTCATCGTCATCGGTCAGGCTGAGTGGCTCTTGATCCAGCCACAGGACGTTGGGGCTGTTGCTATTGAAAACCTGATCGAACTGGCTGGGTACCTTGCTGGTGCCATAGATGGACATATCAGCAAGCAGAACGGAAAAATCGTCGGTAAACCGGGCCAGGCGCTCCGGCGTGTCCGCCAGCGCAAAACGCTCGCGCAGAAACTGGAACAGCCCCAGGCTCCTCAGCGTGTCGGACGTGATCACCATTGGCCTTTCGGCATTGCTCAGGCGCCCTCGGCTGCGTTCGATCACGGTATGCGTCTCGCCGTCGATGGCGGCGCAGAGCAGCCGGTCAGCGTCTGCGTATTCCAGGCCAAGGGCATTGGCCACGCGCACCAGGCGGTTGACCCGGTCGCACCGGGCAGCCGTGAGAAAGAGGAACTCGTGCTGTTTCTCATCCCCGCCCTGATTGCCGACCGCAACCGGATCAGTGCCACCACTGTTGATGAAACGAGCACCGGCCAGGCTGGCGCTGGCCCATTTCACCGTGGCCTCCGGCACATTGGCAGAGCGCAGCGGCGTATGCTCAGCCAGGGCGAACAGCCGCTGCATGCCTGCTTGGTCAACCTGCAATGCCTGGCAGAAATTGACCACGTTCTGTAGGTCCGGGTACCCCTGGACACCAAAATTGCGCCGAAAGAAATCTGCTTCAGCCTCGGCATCGCTCAGGCCAGCTTGCCCTTCACCACGCGTCGTCAGGGCCTGCAGCTCAGCTGTCAGCCGGGTAAGTTGAATAGCTTTGCCTTCTTCGAAATACGGTGGTTCAAGCAGCAGCTTACGCAGCAGCGGCCCCATTGCAGCGTCTTGCTGCAGCGCATCGTCAGAGCGCGATGAATGGGCGCCCGGGCGAATGAAGTACGGGGCCTGGATGTCACTTAGGCGCGAGACTTCACTCAGGTGCACCTTGTTGTGTGCCAGTACGGTACGGATCTGCTGCCAGTAGGCTTCGTAGGGAAACAACCGGGGTGGATAGCGCACCTCAAGCAGTCTGTCTTCGACTTGCGTCACGTCTTGCGGTGTTTGCTGGCGCTGCGTTTCGATCAACTGCTGCAACGCCTGCACAACGACCTCGACCTGAGTCACCTCCTGGTTCATGGTTTGCGCATCGAGCATGAGCCTGAACACATCTGGCCGGCGATCTCGCAGGGTCAGCGCGCGGTCGGCAACGGCCTCGGGCTCCAGATGTTGCTCGACGAACAGGAGCAAGTCGATCAGGTAGGCGGCGGGGGACACGGAAGCGCCTACCGCCTGAGGATCAGCGTTGTTGCCCCAGGTCGGGCGAAACTGGTTTTCAAAGGTAGGCCCGGTCGACTGTGCGAGGGGGCCTTTGAGTTCGTCCGCTGAACGCCTGCCGCCGTCGCTCAGGCGCTTCTCGCGGAACGCCCGCATCATGGCTGCAGTGGTGACATCCAGGCGCGCCTTGAGCTGCTCGGCTTGCGCGTGGGTCAGGGAGGGGAACTGCGCCATCAGCGCAGTTGGGCGCATGCGCTGCAGGCCGGTCAGCAAATCGTCGGACAGCGACACCGTATCGAGATTGACCTTGATCCCGGGCTCTGTACCGAGCAGCCTTTCGAATAGCGATACGGCTGTGGTAGATCTGCGTTTTGCCATTGTTCTCTCCCGATTACACGCTTGTTGTCCTGCTCGGTGATACGGCGTCGGGAGAAAATTAACTGGGTTACTGCAACTGCGAAACTGGTAGAAATGTCAGGTGCGGGTGGCAGGTGGGTATGCAAAACTCGGCATTTTCAAAAGGCTATAACTCAGGGTCGAAGCACACCTTGTCGCCGTGCCAGTCAAACCGCTCCACCTCATGCCGGCGCTTGCGGAAGCTGTACGGCGTCTCGCCATACTGCTTGCGGGACCATCTGCGGCGACGTCGGGGCCCGGCGCATCTGCGAGGCGGCGGAATCGGCGATCGACGAGATCGGCAGTTTCTGCCAGGAGCACGGTATCGATGCCCAGTACCGCAAGGACGGCTGGCTGTGGACCGCGACCAATCAGCGGCAGATGAACTCCTGGCGGGTGCTCACCGACGGCCTGCAGAAGCTCGACGTCAACCCGTTCCAGAGCCTGGACCGCGAAACCATTCGCGGCCGCGTCGGCTCGCCGCTGGTGCTGGGCGGCATCTTCGACCCCAACGCCGCCACCGTGCAGCCGGCCATGCTCGCCCGTGGCCTGCGCCGGGTGGCGCTGAAGCTTGGGGTGAAGATCTTCGAGAAGTCGCCGTTCACCCATTTGGTACGCGGCAAGAACCCCGTCGTGCACACCGCCAAAGGCCACGTGAAGGCCAATCACGTGGTACTGGCGCTCAACGCCTGGGGCGCGCAGTTTGAGCTACGGCATCGGCTTCTCGGGTAACGGCGTGGCCACCACCGTGTTCGCCAGCCGCATCATCAAGTCGCTGGCCACCCACGCCAATGACGAATGGGCCAAGCGCGGCCTGGTCAACCAGAAGATGAAGCTTGCCGCTGCCGAGGACACGGCGTTTGGTTTGTCGGCGGGCATCGTCACCACCTCGCTGCGCCATGCCGAGCACTTCAAGCGCAACAGCTCGGCGGGGATGGTGATGGTCAATCTGCCGACGGCGGGGGTGGATTACCATGTGCCGTTTGGTGGCAATGGTGCTTAGAGCCTGGGGTCGCGGGAACAAGGCACCCATGCGCGGCAGTTCTTTACTCGGGTGAAGACCACTTGCCAGTTGGCCTGACACGGCCATGGGGCCGCTTTGCGGCCCATCGCCGGCAAGCGCGGCTCCCACATGGAACTGCATTCTTCTGTGAGCGGCCTTGTGCCGCGAAAGGACTGCGCAGCAGCCCCGGCAATCTCAAGCCCATTTACTTTTTGCGCTGCATCCATGCAGCGCCCAAGCCACTCAGGCAGATGATGGCGATACCCAGCAAGCTCGCGCTGTCGGGCACCTGACCGTAGATCAGCAGCCCCAGCAACCCGGCAAACACGATCTGGCAGTAGCTGAACGGCGCCAGCAGCGCTGGCGCGGCATGGCGGAAGGCCTGAGTCAGCAGCAGGTGCGCGCTCATGCCAAAGCCGCCCAGGGCCAGCATCAGCAACCCATGCTCCCAACGCGGCACTTCCCAGAAGAACGGCACCAGCGCACTCATCACCAGAGTGTTGCACAGCCCGGCGTAGAAGTTGCTGGTGGTCGGGCTGTCGTAGGCTGCCAGGATGCGCGTGAGCAGTTGATAGAAGCAGAAGCCCAATGCCGAACCGAATGGATAGAGGATCGCCGGGGTGAACATCGCACCACCGGGGTGCACCACCACCAGCACACCGATGAAACCCAGTACCACCGCCACCCATTGCCCGGTCGTCACCCGCTCCTTGAGCAAGGGCGCCGACAACGCGGTGACCAGCACCGGGGCGAGGAAGTTGACCGAGGTTGCTTCGGCCAGCGGCAGGTATTGCAGGCCAGTGGTGAACAGCAGGCTGGTACTCAGCAGGCTTAGCGCCCGCAAGGTCTGCAGCACCGGACGGCGGGTGCGCAGCACATTGAGGCCCGACTTGGGCAGGAAGATCCCGGCCATCAGCAGCGTGTGCACCACGTAGCGGGCCCACACCACCATGATGATCGGGTACAGCCCACCGAGGAACTTGGACAAGGCATCGTGACTGGCGAACAGGAACGTCGCCACCACCACCAGGGCGATGCCGCGCAGGGGTTGGTTGACTCCGGACAGCGGTGTGCTGGAACTCATGGCGTTCTCGACGGCGGCGCGGCTGCATGCTGCGCCAGGGAAAGGTGCGACAGCACGGATTCTAGAAGAGATACGACGACTTGAGGAAGTTCATTTCCAGGCTTTGCGTGTCACGTTTGCCATACCGTTCGCTGATCGACCACTTTCCGCCCCGGCTGCATGGTCCGTGCCCGGCAATGCGCGCACCATCGATGACGGACCCTCGACCTCGAACAAGGAGTTTTCATGCAACGGCTCACCACCCGCAACGGCCTCGACCTGCCCTGCATTGGCCTGGGCACCTGGCCGATGACCGGCGACGCCTGCACCCGCGCCGTGCACCAGGCGCTGGAACTGGGTTACCGGCACATCGACACAGCCACTGCCTACGACAACGAGGCTGCCGTCGGCCAGGCGCTGCGCGACAGCCGCGTGCCCCGCGAGCAGATCCACCTGACCACCAAGGTCTGGTGGGACCGCCTGGCGCCCCAGGCCATGCGCCAGTCGCTGGAAGACAGCCTGCGCGCGCTGGGCACCGAACAGGTCGACCTGTTCCACATCCACTGGCCCGGCAAGGATTGGGACCTGGCCCGCAGCATCGAAACCCTGGTGGCCCTGCGTGATGAAGGCAAGGCGCGCAGCATTGGCGTGGCCAACTTCCCGCTTGGCCTGCTGCGCCGCGTGATCGAGGATCTGGGCGCGCCGCTGTCGGCGATCCAGGTCGAATACCACGTATTGCTCAGCCAGCAACCGCTGCTCGACTACGCCCGCCAGCATGACCTGCTGCTGACCGCCTATACCCCGTTGGCCCGCGGCCGTGCGGCGGAGCAGGCGGTGATCCGCGAGATTGCGCGCAAGCATGATGTGCTGCCGAGCCAGGTGGCGTTGAAGTGGTTGCTGGACCAGGATGGGGTGGCGGTGATTCCCAAGGCCAGCAGCCGGGAAAATCAGCTGGCCAACCTGGCGGCGCTCGAGCTACAACTGGATGCTGCTGACCGCGCACTGATTGCCGGGTTGCCGAAGGATCAGCGGGTGGTCAGCCCGGACTTTGCCCCGGACTGGAATAGCTGAGCCCAGCAAGGGCCTCTTCGCGGGACAAGCCCGTTCCTACAGGGGAACGCGAATCCCTGTAGGAACGGGCCTGTCCCGCGAATGGGCTGCAAAGCAGCCCCAGTGGCACTTCAGCCAAGCACCGCCACCTGCTTCGAGCGCTCACTGGCCGGCGCCGGCCGCCCGTTGGCGACAATACCGTCGGGGGTGAGCAGGTAGATGGCATAATCCACCACGCTCTGGATCAACAGCCGGTACTGGCATTCAGTGCCGAGTGGAGGTCACCTGGTAGGTGAGCAGGTCCGGGTCATCGCCGGGGAAGATCTGTTGCACTGGCCGATGCAGGTCGGCTAGCACCGCCTTGCAGAAGGCCACCGCGATCGGGTCCAGGGCGTAGCAGCGCAGCAGCCAGTCACCCGGGCTGGCGAGAAATTGGTTGGCCACGGCGCGGCCGATGCCCTGGCGCCGATAGCGCTTGAGGATGAACAGGTCGGCCAGTTCCAGCGCCTCGATGCCGGCCAGCTCACTGCGTTCGATCAGCACGAAGCCGGCGATGTAACCGTCCACCAGCACCAGGCTGGCGCTCCAGCCTGGGGACTGCCAGTAGCGCTGCAGGTGCTCTTCGTGAATGTAGAAACGGCCGTCCACCTCGACATCTTCCTGCTCCCAGTCGGAGGACTCGTAGGCATAGAACTGATAGAGGTTGCGAATCAGCTCGGCCTGGTCGGGGGTGGTCGGCAGCAGTTCAATGGGCAGCATGGCTGGGATGGCTCGGGGAAAAGGTCATTCTAAGGCTTTTGTAGTGCCTGTACTGGCCCTTTCGCGGGGCAAGCTTATGCAATAGCCGCGACAGCCTCGATCTCCACCAGCATTCCATCCAGCGCCAAGCGCGGCACCGGTATCAGCGTGCAGGTCGGCTTCATGTGCCCTCCCCACGCAAGATCCGCTTCAGCCACCCACTGCGCCAGGCGTTCCTCACTGTGATCGACAATCAGCAATGTCAGCTTGAACACCTGTGCCAACTCCGCCCCTTTCGAAGCCAGCGCAGTCTGCAGATTGGCCAGCGCCTGGCGGGCCTGCCCTGCAAATTCGGGAGAAAGCTGCCCATCGGCATCCTCCCCACCCTGCCCGGCGATAAACAGCAGGCGGCTGCCGGCGGTCACCTCGGCAACATGGGAGTAGGCATTGGCGCTGGGGTCGTACAGGCCTTGTGGATTGGACAGCTGGAATGCGTGGGTCATGGAACGCTCCTTCGTGTGAATGAGCATCCGAGTCTGTGGGCTCGAGTTAGGTAGAGGTCAAGCTGCTGTAGGAAATTTCGCTATTACTGCATAGAAGCTCAACACCGCGTATGTAGGATTGCTCCGCACAGTTCGCTGGATTGCAGCTCCCAGCATGGAGGCCAGAGCCGCGGCGTAGCGCCGCTTCACTGAAGGAAAAGCCATGAGCACGTCATACGAATTCCAACTCGCCTACACCATCAGCCCTGAGAGCAAAGAGCACGAAGGTGACGCCGCAGTAGCGCGCACTCACCTACGTGAAGAGATGGGCTGGAAGACCTCCGGCAAGGTCGAAACGACGCTACACGGTAAGCTGGTTCTGTCGCCCGGTACGAAGGAGGAAAAACGCAAAGAAGCCAGCAAGTCGATTCGCACCCGCATCCACGATGCGTTCAAGGCGCTTGAGGTAGACAAGACGGTCAGCTTCGCCGGCAGCCTGATGGTCAGTGGCCTCGACCCAGCCATCAAGATCGGTATAACGCCAGACTGAAACCTTCGGTATCAGGCGCCTTGCGCCTGATACCTACCCGGTCATTTCTCCTGCAGCACCGCCCTGCCCTTCACCGCCCGCGGCCCCCGCCAGGCCCAGAACAGCAACCCCGGGAACGGTGCATAGACCACGAACACGATCCACAGCATCTTGCGCTCCGCGCGCCGTTCGCTGCCGATGATGTGCCAGATGGCGAAGACCTCCAGCAGGATGACCAGGGCCGCGACAATGATCCAGATGGTTCCGATTTCCATGAGCACTCTCCCGTTGGCATGTACTGGTTTGGGTTACAGTCAGCCGTGAGGGTTCACTCGGATTTGCTGCGTGCGTTCAGTGACAACCCGTGCGTCTCAAGTCTCCGAGTGTCGGGCGGCCTGGACGATGAGGGCAATCAGTTGCGTCACCACGGCCAGAGCCCTGTCACGGACAGGGCTCTGGCACATCATCAGGGCCCCGGCACCCCGTCCAGGGCCGCCTTGAGCGCTACGGCATCTGCAAAGGCCTGCTCGCTCACCAGCACCCCATCCTTCAAGCGCAGCCATGAAACCTGCCCTGCCTGCCCCGGATAGCGACTGGCAATACGGCCTTCGCGGTCGAGCAACACCCGATAGCTGTAATCGCGCATCGCCGGAATGGCGAACAGCTTGCTGATCAGCGCTGGCATCCGCTGGATATCAGCGACGAACACCGCATCGCGCGCCTCCAGGTAGCCCTTGGGCGCATCGGCCAGGGCGGCCTTGACCAGCTTGGCGCCATCCATGTCGCGGGCCACCAGCAGTATGTGAGTGTCGGCGTTCAGGCTGTAAGGCTGGTCGTACTGGTCAAGCAGCGTCCAGGGCGCCAACCGCTCGCCTGTCTCAAGGGCTTGGGCCAGCAACGGCAGCAGACCGAACAGTAATGCGATGGCGTATTTCATCGAGGTTCTCCAGAACAGGATCGCCAGCATAGCCCACTTGCCTCAACACGACCTGCAATACGACACGCGCCCACCGGAAGTTGTCTTTCCCGCACGCTCCCGCCACACTCTGCTGGCCAGCCAGGAAGCGGAGTCCAGAGTGCCCACCCCACGTCAGTTCAGCAAGAAGACCAGCACCAGCAACATGCTGCGGCTCAAGGCCAGCGCCGGTAGCCCCGAGGCCCCCTACCGCGTCGACTTCATCCTGCTCGAGCACTTCTCGATGGCCAGCTTCACCGTGGCCATGGACGTGCTGGTCACCGCCAACCTGCTGCGCGCCGACAGCTTCCGCTTCACTCCACTGTCACTCAAGGGTGACCGGGTCCTGAGCGACCTGGGCCTGGAACTGGTCGCCAGCGAACTGTCTGCCAGCGAACTCAAGGAACTTGACCTGCTGATCGTCTGCGGCGGCCTGCGCACACCGCTGAAATACCCCGAACTCGACCGCCTGCTGGACGACTGCGCCAGCCACGGCATGGCCTTGGGCGGGCTGTGGAACGGCGCCTGGTTCCTCGGCCGGGCCGGCGTGCTCGACGACTACGGCTGCAGCATCCACCCCGAACAGCGCGCCAGCCTGTCCGAGCGCAGCCCGCAAACCCGCATCACCCCGGCCAGCTTCACCCTGGATCGAGACCGCCTCAGCGCCGCCAGTCCCAACGGAGCCATGGAGCTGATGCTCGGCCTGGTGCGCCGCCTGTATGGCGATGGCCTGGCCGAGGGCGTGGAAGAAATCCTGTCGTTCTCCGGCGCCCGCTACCGTCAGGTCGGCCCCGGGGCGAAAAAGTCCATGAGCCTGCACCTGCGCACCATCGTCGAGCTGATGGAAAACAACCTCGAAGAGACCCTGAGCCTCGACCAGCTGGCGGCCTACAGCGGCCGCTCGCGTCGGCAGATCGACCGCCTGTTCCAGGCCCAGCTCGGCACTTCGCCGCGGCGCTACTACATGGAACTGCGCATCACCAAGAGCCGCCGCCTGCTGCAGTACTCCGACCTGTCGGTGATGGAGGTGGCAGTGGCCTGCGGCTTTGTCTCAGTGTCGCACTTCAGCAAGTGCTATGCCGCCTACTTCGGCTACCCGCCGTCACGCGAGCAACGGCTAGGCGAGTAAAAGGGTTCAGGCGCGGATGTAGCTGAGCACCACATCGCAGATCATCTGCCGGTGGCGTTGCTTGACCTGCTCGTCCGCCAGGTCGATCTGGAAGATGTCACCGAAGGTGTGGCGGTTAGACACGCGGTAGAAGCAGAACGAACTCATCAGCATGTGCAGGTCGATGACCTCGATGCCTTCGCGGAACACGCCCTCTTTCACGCCACGCGCCAGGGTGCTGCCCAATGCCTGCAGCACCAGGCTGCTCATCTCGCGAATGGCCGGGGACTTCTTGACGTACTCGCCGTAATGGATGTTCTCGGTGCAGACCATGCGCACGAAATCGACGTTGCGGTCGTGGTGGTCGAAAGTGAACTCGGACAGCCGGCGAATGGCCTGCTCGGCCGGCAGCGACTCCAGGTCCAGGCTCTGCTCGGTCTTGCGGATGTCGCCATACAGCTTGACCAGGCACTCGACGTACAGCTGCTCCTTGCTACCGAAGTAGTAGTAGATCATGCGCTTGGAAGTGGCCGTGCGCTCGGCGATGGCGTCCACACGCGCGCCGGCCAGGCCCTGCTGGACGAACTCGTTGATGGCGGCCTGGAGGATGTCCTCGCGGGTTTTCTCGGGGTTGTTCTTGCGCGGTTGGCGCGTAGCCGAGGGTTCAGGCGGGCTGAGAGGGGCTACGGGGTTGCTCATGGCGGCTCACGGGGTATTTTTTGGGATTTGGGGGATTATCCGTGAGTGGCGAGGGGCTGGGAAGCAGGCTTTTGTTTAGGCTGGCTCAGCGCATGTTCACCTTGCATCAGATGATGCTTCACTCGCCTGCGGCTCGCGGCGTTTGGCTGCGCGGCGGCAGCGCTCGGAGCAGTAGCGCACCTCATCCCAACAGCGCGCCCAGCGCTTGCGCCAGGTGAACGGCAAGCCGCAGACGACACAGTTCTTGCTGGGCAGCTCACCCTTGTTCATGGCGAGCCTTGCGCCATGCGGCGGAAGAACAAGGTGATCTGCCCGACTTCCACGCCCAGCTTGCTCATGCGCGTGCGGTTGATCAGGGTGTCCTCGTCCATCAGGTACATCCAGTCATCCATGTCCATGGTCCAGTGCCGACCATCGACCGGCAGGTCCAGCTGGTAGCGCCATTGCAGGGCGTTGCCGGCCATGATGCCAGTGGCCTCACCGATCACATCGCCTGCCGTGCCGCGCCAGCGGTTGGGGCCGTCGGGGGTCAGGGTCCAGGTTCGCTGCTGGCGGGTACCGTCGCTGTAAACGAAATGCTCGTCGAGGATCAGTCGCTCACCTTCGCGGCGGCTGTCGATACGCACATGGAAGCGCTTGACCACCTCCCCCGAGCGCTTCTGGAACATGCCCCAAGCCTGCACCGGCTGAGAAAAGAACGCCACCAGGTCCAGGCGCGGTTGCTCCTGGGCATACTGCTCGACCCCGACCTTGCAACTGCCCAGCAGCAGGCAGGCGATCAACATGAGTGCCTTGTACATGCCTCAACCTCCTCGTTCGCTCCCGCCCACCCCTAGCAGGCGCTCGCGCAGCTGTGCATCGCGGGCCCGGGGATCCAGCCAGATGGCGAAGAATGCACGGGCGAAGGCCGGGTCCGTCACTTCCCGGCTGAGTTGGCCATCGACGTAGAAACGGCACCCCAGGCCGGGCAGATACAGGCCGGTGATGTTCATGCCCGGGCGCACATCCACGAAGGCTTCAGCCATGGCGGCTGACCAGCGCTTGACGGTGTCGCTGGGCAATGGCTGCTTCGCCAGCCGTTGTATTTCATCGATGCTGGCCTGCACCAGTGTGTTCCGTGATAGCGACCGGTGGTAGACCAGTTCGAGGGCGAATGGCTCATCCCAGCTCCACGAGGCACTGGCACGCCACAGGCGGGCGCTGTAAAGGCGCAGGCCGAACCAGGTGAAATCGCCACTGCCCGCCACCTGCGCGGCAGGCAGTGACGCGCGCCAATCCGCGCTTGCGGGCGGTACCAACGCCAGCAAGGCGATCAGCGCGAATACGCGAATAGCCAGGCTCGACATCCCTCACGCTCGCACATAGCGCAGGTGCGTGGCGTCTGGCGTATGGAATGCTTTTTCGACTCGAAACTTGGCCACGGGCTCATGCAGGTTGTCGAACAGGCGTCTTCCGCTACCGAAGAGCACCGGGGCCAGGGCAACTTCCAGTTCGTCGATGGCATCCATGCGCAAATACTGCTGTATCACGTCCGCGCCACCGCAGATGCGGATGTCACGACCGCCTGCAACCGCCCTGGCCTTCTCGAGGGCTTGCGCTGGCCCCTCGTTGCAGAAGTGGAACGTCGTCCCGCCCGGGCGCATCCACGGTTCGCGCTTTTCGCGGGTGAGCACGTACACCGGGCAATGGAAAGGCGCTTCCTCCGGCCAGCTGCGCTCGCCCTGCTCGAACATGCGCTTGCCCATGATGGCGGCGCCGGTACGCTCCAGGGTGTGGCAGAGCATGTCGTTGACCGGGCCGGTCTCGCCGCCCGAGGCGAACATGAGGTGCTCGCGGAAGTATTGCTGCTTGAGGATCCAGCTCATCAGCTCGCCCCACCGGGCGCCCCAGTGCTTGTACTCGGGGCTGTCCCAGTGCGCGATATCCATGCCTTCCGGGGCCATGTAGCCGTCGAGGCTGAGGCCGATGTTGACGAATACCTTGCTCATGATTGCCCTCTCGACTGGACAGTTCACAACTTCCGGATAGAAGTCACATAAGCATAGGTGACCAGAATTCGCTCGCCGTGCGAGGTGCAGGATACGTATTGGGAACTAAGCCATAGCCACTGCCCCCTAACCCTGTGCGACAACCCCATGGCCATTCACAGGAAGGTTTGATTAATCATGAAGCGTGAACAGATCGAAGGTGTGGCAGAGAAACTGGCTGGCAAGGCGCAGAGCGCGGCTGGGCAGTGGCTGGAGGACCCGGCCTTGGAAGCTGAAGGTGATGCCCGTCAGGCGTCCGGGGAACTGACCAAGCGCTACGGCGATGCCCTCGAAAACGTCTCGGCATTCGTCAGGGAGAAACCACTGACGGCGCTTGCGGTGGCTGCAGGGCTTGCGCTGGTGGTCAGCCGTTTGTTGCGACGCTGACCCTGCAGCGGCGCATCGCCGAGTGGCACGCCGACATATTTGCGGCGCCGGTGAGATCGAGCGCCGCGCGGGCGGCGCTCGATCTCACAGACGCCATAGACCCGTCGGCAGGCACCTCGCAATCACAACACCGGCTTGCGCGCCGCTCCACTGCGGCGCTTGGCCATCGCCGCCAGGCGCACTGCCACGTTCGCCGCGCCATATCCGGCATAGCCGCCCTTGCGTTGGATGATCTCGAAGAAGAAGCGCTCCTCGAACGGTTCGGTGTACACGTGGAACAGCTCACCGCCCTGGGCATCACGGTCGTACAGCACGTTGTAGTACGCCAGTTCGCTGAGGAACTCGTCGTTGAAATCGAAGCGCGCCGCGAGGTCGTCGTAGTAGTTCAGCGGGATTTCCAGCAACGGCACCCCGGACTCCTTCGCCCGCGCCACTTCGCTGAAGATGTCCGCGCAATCGAAGGCAATGTGATGCACACCCGAGCCACGATAGCTGGACAGTGCATGGGCGATGGCGGTGTTGCGGTTTTCCGAGATGTTCAGCGGCAAGCGCAGGCTGCCGCACGGGCTGCGCAAGGCGCGGCTCTTGACCAGGCCGTATGGGTCGGGCAGCACCACTTCGTCGTCGGCGGCAAAGTCGAACAGGCTCTTGTAGAACAGCACCCAGCTGTCCAGCGACTCGGCCGGCAGTGCCAGGGCCATGTGGTCGATGCGCTGCAGGCCACCGGTGGCGCTGGCGGCCGGGTCGAGGCGGAAGTCGGTGTCGTACAACGAAGGGCCTTCCTTGCCCTGCTCCACCAGGTAGAGCAGGCTGCCGTCGGGCGCGCGCACAGCTGGCACTTCGCATTCATTGGGGCCGACCAGGCCACGGAACGGCTGACCACGGTAGTCGGTGGCGCGCTGCAGCGCCGCGTGCTCGTTCTTCACCCGCAGGGCGGTGGCGCACAGCGACGGGCCGTGGGCCTCGAAGAAGTTGTGGCCGAACGAGTACGGCTCGGCGTTGAGCACAATGTTGATGTCGTTCTGGCGCAGCAGGCGCACATCCTTGCTGCGGTGTTTGCCGGCTTCGGCAAAGCCCAGGCGCTTGAGCCAACCGCTCAGGCGCGCGCCGACGGCTTCGTCGACGGCGAATTCGAGGAACTCCACGCCGTCATAGGCGCTGGCGGCCGGCGGGCTGAACAGCACGCCCGGCTCGATCGCGGTGCCTTCCTGCTGCAGGCGCAGGCGGGTCTGCTCTTCGAGGTACAGCAGCGAGCGCAGGCCGTCTGCGGCGGTCTGCCGCGGTGGTGCGGCGCGGAAACCGTCGTTGAAGATTTCCAGTGACAGCGGGCCGCGGTAGCCAGTGGCGAGGATCGGCGCGAGGAAGCCGGCCAGGTCCATTTCGCCCTGCCCCGGGAAGTTGCGGAAGTGGCGGCTCCACTCCAGCACGTCCATGTTCAGGATCGGCGCGTCGGCCATCTGCACGAAGAAGATCTTGTCGCCGGGGATGTCGCGGATCGCCGCAGCGTCGCCCTTGAGCGACAAGGTGTGGAAACTGTCGAGGATCACGCCCAGCGCCGGGTGGTCAGCCTGGCGCACCAGGTTCCAGACTTGCTGATAGGTATTGACGTGGCGGCCCCACGCCAGGGCTTCGTAGCCGATGCGCAGGCCGCGTTTGCCTGCGTGTTCGCCGAGCAGGCGCAGATCGTCCACCAGGAGCTGTTCATCGCCCAGAGCGTCGGCCTGGACGTTACTGCACACCAGCACCAGGTCGGTGCCCAGCTCTTGCATCAGGTCAAACTTGCGCTCGGCACGGTCGAGGTTCTTCTGCAGGCGGTCGCGGCGGCAGCCTTCGAAATCGCGGAACGGCTGGAACAGGGTGATGGCAATGCCGAGGTCGGCGCACATCTGCCGTACTTCACGGGGGCTGCCGGCGTAGTACAAGAGGTCGTTCTCGAAGATCTCGACGCCGTCGAAACCGGCGGCGGCGATGGCCTCGAGCTTTTCCGGCAGGGTGCCGCTCAAGGACACGGTGGCTATCGAACGCTGCATGGGGAAGTTCCTTGTTATTGGACGGACGACGCGCCGAAACCCCGTGGGGTTTCTGGCACTGTCAATTATTCGCAGGTAAAGTCGGCCCGGCAATCTGTTTGTACGGAATGGTTAGTTTTGCGTTCGATTACCGCACAAAACCGATTTTGGCGAATTGATTCACTGCCAACCCTAGGCAAACATGGACCCAGACGCAGGCACACCGGCCGCCCTCTTCTGCCCAGACGGGCGTCCGGCAGCACCTGCGCAGACAAGCCCAACGTCACGACATAATAAGTTCAATAAACCGGGTACCGACCTATGCACACCTCCATCGCCTTGCGATCCGCACCTGCTCGTTCGTCCTCCCTTTGCAGACACCGCCTGCGATCGTCAGCGCTATAACCGCCCTACTCCCGACAAGCGATCGCACCCCCTCTGGCCGCCCCCTGGGCAACGCCAGCCGTGCGGCGACCTACAAGAACAACGGAGACAACGATGGCTCACTCAAGCTCTCAAGCCAAGAAAGCGACCGCCAGCGGATGGATTGGCTCGGCACTCGAATACTACGATTTCTTCATCTATGCCCAGGCTGCGGCGCTGATCTTCCCGCAGATCTTCTTCCCCAATACCGACCCGAAAATGGCCATCATCGCCTCGCTGGCCACCTACGGCGTGGGCTACCTGGCGCGCCCGATCGGCGCCTTCGTGCTGGGCCACTGGGGTGACACCCGCGGGCGCAAGAACGTGCTGCTGCTGTGCATGTTCCTGATGGGCCTGTCGACCATGGCCGTGGGCCTGCTGCCGACCTACCACGACATCGGCCTGCTGGCCCCCGCCTTGCTGGTGCTGCTGCGCCTGGTCCAGGGCTTTGCCGTTGCCGGTGAAATCTCCGATGCAAGTTCCATGATCATGGAGCACGCCCCGTTCGGGCGACGGGGTTACTACGCCAGCTTCACCTTGCAGGGCGTGCAGGCCGGCCAGGTGCTGGCAGCGGCGGTGTTCCTGCCACTGGCTTACTTCATGCCGAGTGACGCCTTCAATGACTGGGGCTGGCGCATTCCTTTCCTGATGAGCGCCTTCGTCCTGATCGCGGGCTTCATCATCCGCAAGGAAGTGCACGAGACCCCGGCGTTCGTGAAGGAAGAGAAGCAGGACAAGGTTGCCAAGTCGCCGATCAGCGAGGCCTTCCGCCACAGCTGGAAGCACATGGTGCTGGTGATGTTCATGGCGCTGATGAACGTGATCCCGGTGGTTGCAACCATCTTCGGCGCAGCCTACGCGGTGCAGCCGGCCTACGGCATCGGCTTCGACAAGAGCGTGTACCTGTGGATCCCGGTAGTGGGCAACATCGTCGCGGTGCTGGTGATCCCGTTCGTGGGCAACCTGTCCGACAAGATCGGCCGCCGCCCGACCATGATCGCCGGCTGCCTGGGCTCTGGCCTGCTGGCCTTCGTCTACCTGTATGCGATCAGCATCCAGAACGTGCCACTGGCCTTCGCTGCCTCGATCGTGATGTGGGGCATGGTCTACCAGGGCTACAATGCGGTGTTCCCAAGCTTCTACCCGGAGCTGTTCCACACCCGCTACCGCGTATCGGCCATGGCCATCGCGCAGAACATCGGCACCATGCTCACCGCCATGCTGCCGGCGCTGTTCGCCCTGGTGGCGCCACCGGGGTCGGAGAACATTCCGCTGGTGATCGGTGGCCTGGCGTTCTTCATCACCTGCGTGTGCGCACTGGCGGCCTACATTGCGCCGGAGACCCACCGGATGGCAATGGAAGACCTGGGTAATCCAGATGCCAAGCCGATGGAGAAAGAAGCCTTCGAGGCCAGCCGCAAAGGCAGCTTTCAGGCGGTGAGCAACTGATAGATTGCGGGGGCCGCTCTGCGGCCCCAACAATTTCAGCCTTTGACCACTTCCTGCAGGTTCGCCCAAAGCTTCTCGACATGCTCCCGCTCGGTCGGCAAGGCCCCCACCGACACCCGCACCATCCATCGCCCTTCCAGCGTCGCCGGTGTCACATATGCCGCCCCGGACGCATTCAGCCGCTCAGCCCACGCCTTTGTATGCGCATCCAGCGCCTCCCCCTCCAGCCCCGCTGGCCGGTGGCGAATGCACAAGGTCTGCAGTTGCACCGGCGCCAGCACATCCCATTCCGCCGCTGCATTCACTTGCTCCGCCAGCCAGCGGGCGTTCTCCAGGTCCCGCCGCAAGCGCTGCTGCAATGCCTCCACGCCTTCGCTGCGCAACATGAACCATAACTTCAGCGCACGGAACCGGCGCCCCAACGGAATCCCCCAATCCCTCAGGTTCTTCACCTCGCCATCCACCGCCGACTGCAGGTAGCTCGGGTTGGTGCTCATTACCCGGATCAAGTGCTGCGGATCACGCACGTAGTAGATCGAGCAATCGAACGCCACACCCAGCCATTTGTGCGCGTTGACCACCACGGAGTCGGCCAGTTCGATGCCATCCCACATCCAGCGGCATTCCGGCAGGATCATCGCCGAACCGGCCATGGCCGAGTCGACATGCAGCCACAGCGCGTTGGCCTGGGCGATTTCGCCGATCGGACGCAGTGGATCGAGGGCGGTGGTGGTGGTGGTGCCGGTGGTGGCGACCACGGCGCAGGGCTGGTTGCCAGCGGCAAGGTCTTGCTCGATGGCCGCCTGCAGTGCCTGCGGGCGCATGGCGAACTGTTCGTCGGTCGCGATCAGGCGAATGTTGGCGCGGCCAAAGCCGGCCAGCAGTGCGGCCTTGTCCACCGAGCTGTGGGCATGGGCGCTGACATAGACGATCAACGGCTTGGCCTCGGCCTGCAGGCCGCCGCGCACCAGCGCGTAGTCGGTGGCACGCTCACGGGCGCTGATCAGCGCCACCAGGGTGCTGGTGGACGCCGTGTCCTGGATCACCCCGCTCCATTGGGCCGACAAGCCGAGCAGCTGGCGCAGCCAGTCGAGGGTGGTTTCTTCCAGCTCGCTCAGCGCCGGGCTGGATTGCCACGACAGGCCGAGCACGCCGAGGCCGGTGCTGAGGAAATCGCCGAGTACCGACGACAGGGTGCCGTTGGACGGGAAGTAACCGTAGAAGTCCGGGTGCTGCCAGTGCGACAGGCCGGGCATGACCAGTTGGCTGACGTCGTCGAGGATCGCCTCGAACGACTCGCCCTGCTGAGGGGCGCCCTGGGGCAGCTGGGCCTTGAGGTAGCCGGGCTCGACCTGGGCCATGACCGGGCGTGCACCGACGGATTGGCGGTAGTCGGCGATCAGGTCGATCAGCTGGTGGCCGTACTGGCGGAATTGTTCTGGGGTCACGCGCGCTCTCCTGAGGATTGTCCAGTGCCCCCAGTCTAGGCGCCTGCGCCCAAGCGAATAACCCCGCTTCGCGCATACCTGCTATGGCAAACCTGCAATCCCGCCCTGCACCCCGAACTGCGACCGCCGCCACAGCTCGAACACCCGGTTGCGCAACCAGCGGTGCTCGGCCGAAGCCTGCAAGCGCTGATGCCACACCACCCAATAGCGCTGGGTATGCTCGACAAACCCCAACGGCCGCCACGCCAGCCCATGCAGGCGGCACAGCTGCCGGGCGATGTGCTCGGGCACCGTGGCCAGAGCCTGGCTGTTGCCGATCACCTGTACGGTGGCCGAGAAGAACGGTACTTCCAGGCTGATGCGCCGCTGCAAACCCTGGGCGCGCAGGTGGCGATCGATGAAACTGTCCTTGTCGCCACCACCGGAAATGCGCACATGCTTGCAGGCCAGGTAGTCGTCCTGGCCAAGCACGTCCAGCGCGGTCAGCGGATGATCCTGGCGCATCAGGCACACCGCGCGGTCTTCGCCGAGCAGGCGCCCATGCAGGTTGGGCGGCGACTCGTCGAACAAGGTGGTGGCCAGGTCGATCTCGCCACTGGCGAGCAAGGCGTACTGCCCGGCCTGCCAGGTGCGGTAATCGATGGACACGCCCGGGGCTTCCTGTTCCAAGGCAGCCACCAGCAGCGGCAGCATGTGCTCGGCCACGTAGTCGGAGGCGGCCAGGCAGAAGCGCCGCTCGCAGCGGGCCGGGTCGAAGGCGGCGGGTTGCCGCAGGGCCTGGAGTTCTTCGAGCACCTGCCGCAGGGGCTCGACCAGGGCTTCGGCGTATTCGCTGAGCACATAACCACGGCCCTGGCGCACCAGCAACGGGTCGTCGAAGGCTTCGCGCAGGTGGGCCAGCTGGCGGCTCAAGGCCGATTGGCTGACACCCAGGCGCTCGGCAGCGTGGCTGAGGTTCTTCAGTTGCAGGAGGCAGTCGAGGGTGCGCAGGTGGGCGAGGCTGAGGGAGGCGAAGGTTGGGTTCATGCAGGCTCCCTTCTGTAGGTTTTGCTGGCCCATTCGCGGGACAAGCCCGCTCCTACAGACAAACGCATATTCCTGTAGGAGCGGGCTTGTCCCGCGAATGGGCCGCAAAGCGGCCCCGGCTGATTAAGCGGTCAGGCCAACGTAGACGTTCTGCACGTCATCGTTCTCGTCGATAGCCTCAAGGAACGCTTCAACCTCGGCCAATGCTTCAGCGCTCAGGCTGGCCGCGCTCACCGGGTTCTTCGGGGTATAACCGATCTTCGCCGAAGTCACGGTGAAACCATGCTCCGGCAGCGCCTTCTGCACGGCATCCAGGTCGGTGGTGTCGGTGATGAAGAGGGTCGAGCCTTCTTCTTCACCTTCCTCGAAGTCCTGGGCACCGGCTTCGATAGCGGCCATTTCCGGGTCGGCATCGCCTTCCGGTGTGGCTTCGATCAGGCCGACGTGGTTGAAGTCCCAGGTCACCGAGCCGCTGGCGCCCAGCTGGCCCTTGCGGAACAGCACGCGAATCTGCGCCACGGTGCGGTTGACGTTGTCGGTCAGGCACTCGACGATCAGGGGCACCTGGTGCGGGGCGAAGCCTTCATAGCTGACGGCATGGTACTGCACGGCCTCGCCGTCCAGGCCAGCGCCTTTCTTGATGGCACGCTCCAGGGTTTCACGGGTCATCGAGGCTTTCTTGGCCTGGACGATGGCCAGGCGCAGGCGCGGGTTCATGTCCGGGTCGGCGCCGGATTTGGCCGCGATCTGGATTTCCTTGGCCAGCTTGCCCATGATCTTGCCCTTGGCATTGGCAGCTGTTTCTCTATGTTTGGCTTTCCACTGTGCGCCCATGTCGACTCTCTTTGTTTCAACGGCCGGTTCAGGAAGCGACCGGCCAAAAGTGGGAGCAGTTTATACGCCCTCGGGCAGTGGATCGACAAGTAATCTCACGGTTTGTCGGCCTTGCGCGCTTTGCTTCAGGTACGCAATGGCTTGATCGCCATGCTGGTATTGGGTGCCACGTCCTCGGCCTGCGGCGTACTGGCCGGGCGGCTGTTCCAGTGCGGCAGCAGCACCAGAGCCGAGAACAACGCGCAGCCGGCAAACACGATGAACACCGTTACACTGTCGAAGTAGCCTGGCAGCAGGCCACCGAGCACCGCACCCACCGAGCCGCAGCCATTGACGAAGCCTGCCGCGGTGGCGCCGGCCTTGGCCGTGCCGAAGTCGATGGCAGCCGCGCCGCTGATCATCGAGTCCGGCCCGTACAGGGTCAGGCCCATGACGAACAGCAAAGCGACTACCAGCACGATGCTGCCGCTGTGCATGGCCCCCATGAACGCTGCCAGGGTCACGGTCAGCAGCACCAGGCTGATCACGCAGGCCGGCATGCGCCGGGCACCGAACAGTTTGTCCGAAGCCAGGCCGATGATGATCGGGCCCAGCAGCCCGGCCAGCTCGAAGGCGGTCGGGATGATCGCCGCGCCAACCTTGCCCACCGACGGCATCTGCTCGAAGACAATCACCGGCCCCCACAGCAGGATGGCGTAGCGTGCCGGCTTCAACAGGAAGTACGCCATGCCCAAGGTCAGCACCGTGCGGTTGCGCAGGATTTCGCGCAATGGCGCCCAGACGCTGCACAGGTTGCCGGCCGGGGCCATGCTCTGTGGCTCCGGCTCGACCGCTGCCAGGCCGACATCTTCGGGCTTGTTGCGCTGCAGGAAGAAGAACAGCACGGCCACGCCGGCCACCACTGCGGCACTGGAGAAGAACGCCGCATGCCAGGTGCCGACCAGGGTATAGGCCCACCAGCCGGCGAACGGCGAAGCGACCAGGCCGCCGAAGGCGTAGCACGAACTCCACAGCCCCAGCACCCGCCCACGCTGCGAGGCCGGGAAGAAGCTGCCGATGTTCTTGCACAGCCCGGCCCAGCCGGTGGATTGCGCCAGGCCCTGGATCAGCATGCAGGTGGCGAAGATCGGGAAAGTCGCGTAACTGCCCATCACCACCGCGGCCACTGCCGAAATCAGCAGCCCGCCCAACACCACCACACGCGGGCCGAAGCGGTCGGCGAGCATGCCCCAGGTGAACTGGCCCACGGCATAGGCGGCCAGGTAGATGGCGTCGAGGTTGGCCATGGCGGCCTTGTCGAGCATGAACGTCGGGTCTTCAGCGATGCCGAGCTTGGCCACCGAGAAGGCTTTGCGGGTGAAGTAGAAGGCGGCGTAGGCCAGCCAAGTGATAGCAAAAATCTGGATACGCCAGCGTTTCAACGCGGCTAGTGATTGATTCATTGACTCTGACCTCTTGCTCAAGTGTGCCGGCAGATTGTTAAAAAACGCCTGTCTTGTTGTTGTGTTGCGCACTGCATGACGAAGGCTCGTCATCTGGTCAGATGGCACCGTGTGCGGGCCATGGCCCGGCCGCTGCTTGTGGCGACGGCCTCGGGTTGAAACGTATGGAAACAGTTGCTGACTGATAAAGAAAATCGATTTATCGTATTTCACACATAAGCTCAGCTTGTTACTGGAGTCGGCATGTCGGTATCCCACGCTCAACTCAAGGCATTCCATGCAGTGGCCGTGCACGGCAGCTTCACCCGCGCGGCGGAAAAGCTGTTTCTGACCCAGCCGGCGGTATCCGACCAGGTGCGCAAGCTCGAAGAGCGCTTCGGCGTGCTGCTGTTTCACCGCAACAAGCGCTCGGTGCAACTGACCGACCTGGGCGAGCGCCTGTTGGGCATCAGTCAGCGGCTGTTCGCCTGCGAGGCTGAAGCCCATGACCTGCTGCAGGACTCACGCGCCCTGCATACTGGCAGCCTGGTGCTGGCTGTGGATGCACCGGTGCACGTGCTGCCGCAGATTGCGCGCTTCTGCCAGCGCTACCCGGGTATCCAGGTCAAGGTCGAGACCGGCAACACCGATGAGTCGCTGGCACGGCTGTTCAGCTACCAGGCCGACCTGGCGCTGCTCGGACGCGATGTCGATGACGAGCGGCTGTACTGCGTGCCGCTGCGCCGCGACCCGATGGTGGCGTTCGTCTCGCACAACCACCCGTGGGCCAGCCGCGGGTCGATCAGCCTGGCAGACCTGGACGACACCCCACTGGTGCTGCGCGAGCCGGGGTCGGTGACGCGGCAGACGCTGGAGGAAGAGATGCAGCGCGCTGGCTTGCGGATTCGACCGGCGATCCAGGTGGAAGGCCGCGAGGCAGCGCGTGAGGCAGTGGTGGTGGGGATTGGCGTGGGGGTGGTGTCGGCGGCCGAGTTTGGTGCGGATGCGCGGGTATGTGCGTTGCCGATCGTCGACTGTCAGCGGCATCTGACCGAGACACTGGTGTGCCTGAGCGAGCAGCGATCGCGCCGGGTGGTGGCCACCTTCCTGCAGATGGTTCAGGAAGAGTTGTAGCGCCTGTACCGGCCCCGCGAAGAGGCCATCACAGGCAATACAACTATGCTGGGAATACCTCATTTCCAGGCCCACCCACCATGCTTTTCCGCCTGGCCGCCGACGCCCTGGTCCTGCTGCACCTGGCCTTCATCCTGCTGGTTCTGTTCGGCGGCCTGCTGGTGCTCAAGTGGCGCCCCGCCCTGCTTCTGCACCTCCCCGCCCTGGCCTGGGGCCTGGCGGTGGAAGGCCTGCACCTGCAATGCCCGCTCACCGACTGGGAAAACCGCATGCGCCTGGCTGCCGGTGACGCGGGCTACCACGGCGGCTTCGTCGAACACTACATCTGGCCGCTGATCTACCCCGCCGGCCTGACGCCGCAGATCCAGCTGCTGCTGGGCGGCGTCGTGCTGGTGCTGAACCTGGCCATCTACGCCTGTGTCATCTGGCGCTGGCGTCGCTTTTAACAGGTGGCGACGACAAACAGCCGCGGAAACGGCAGCAGCACTTTGCCGTCGGTGGCTGGCGGGTAGTCACGCTGCATGGCCTGCAGGTACATCTGCAGGAAGTCCGCCTGCTCCTGCACATCCAGCCTGGCCAGATAAGGCCGTAGCGCCGAGCCCTTGAACCATTCCACCACCGCCTCGGCACCGCCCGCCAACGGGTGGTGATAGGTAGTGCGCCACACATCTACCCGCGCGCACAACGGCGTGAGCAGGTCGTAGTAGAAGGCTGCGTTGTGCCGCAGTGGCAGCTGGAAGTCGACGAACTTGTCCGCCCACGGGCCCTGGCTGGCGATTTCGCGCAACTGCCGATGGGCCGGCTCGTCGAGGTTGTCCGGGGTCTGCACGGCCAGGCTGCCACCCTCGCTCAGCTGGCGTACCAGGTGCGGGTACAGTGAGCCGTGGTCAGGCACCCACTGCAGCGAGGCATTGGCCAGGATCAGATCCTGCGGCTCGGGCGCCGACCACTCGCTGATATCGGCAATTTCGCAGCGTACCCGCGGAATGTGCAGGCGCTTGCGTTCGCGAGCCTTGTCGATCATGTCCTTGTCGCTGTCCAGCGCCGTCACCTGGGCATCCGGGCAACGCTGCAGCAGCACTTCGGTCGAGTTGCCGGGGCCACAGCCCAGGTCGGTGGCATGGCGCACCGGCCGCGGCGGCACGGCGGCCAGCAAGTCGCGCACGGCGCGGGTGCGTTCATCTTCGAAGAGGGAATACTGGGTGGCGGACCAGGCCATGGAAGGCTCCTTTCTGGCGGGCAGTGGCTTGAGCATAAGCCATGTACCGTTTCCGATGAACCTGAACTGTCAGCCTATGCTTCAGGTCAGTTCCTACATGCGCCTGCCGATGAAGCTATCCCTGGCCCTTGCCATCCTGGCCCTGATCGCCGCCGCTGCCCTGCTTGGTTCGCCATGGATGAACCAGCGATTTCACATGCCCGAGGAAAAACACCCGCCCCAACAACGCGAAACGGCCGGGTCCCCAAGGGAGCCGGCCGTTTCCAACAGCGAATGACGCTTAGTGCTGCTGCTTGGCAGAGCGGATCTGGTGGACCACGCCCATGGCCACCACGACCGCCGCGGCGATGCCGGTGGAGATCACCAGGATCTGGTAGTCAGGCATGAAGGCCATGGTCACCAGGGCGGCGATGATGAAACCGATCACCAGGTAGGTCAGCCACGGGAACAGCCACATCTGCAGGCGCACTTCCTTGCCTTCGGCAATCAGCTTGCGGCGCATACGCAACTGCGAGAAGGCGATCACCAGGTACACCAGCAGGGCGATCATGCCGGTGGTATTCATCAGGGTTTCCAGCACGTCTTTCGGGCGCAGGGTCTCGCTGAAGTTGATCAGCGCGCAGACCACGGCCACGGCGCAGGAGCCGATGATCGCGTAGACCGGTACACCGGTGCCGGCGCGGGTGATCTTGAAGAACGACGGCGCGTCGCCACGCTGAGCCAGGGAGAACAGCATGCGCGAAGCGGTGTAGTGGCCCGAGATCAGGCAGCTGCTCACCGAGGTCAGCACCACGAAGTTCATCAGCAGCTCGGCGTGCGGCACGCCCAGCAGCTCCAGGGTACGGCGGTAGGCGCCATAGCCGGAAACGCCCAGTTGCGGATCGTTCCACGGAACCAGGCAGACGATCAGGAAGATCGAGCCGACGTAGAACAGGCACACACGCCATACCACCGAGTTGGTGGCCTTGACGATCTGGGTGGCCGGGTCCTTGGCTTCGGAAGCGGCGATGGTGACGATTTCAGCGCCGAGGAAAGCGAACATCACACCCAGCAACGCACCAATGACCGTGGTGATACCGTTGGGCATGAAGCCTTCGGCGGTCAAATGGGTGATGCCGCGTACTTCACCGAACTGCCAGATGTTCATCACGGCAGCGCCACACACGATCAGGAAGCAGACGATCGCCACCACCTTGATCAGCGCGAACCAGAATTCGAACTCACCATAGTGCTTGACGTTGAAGAAGTTGACGGTGATCAGCAGCAGGGTCGTGGCCAGCACGAACACGTTGACGCTCACGTCGGGGAAGAAGCCATGCAGGATCTTGCCCGCCACATAGGCTTCCCAGGCCATCAGGATGACCCAGTACCACCAGTACAACCAGCCGATGGTGAAACCGGCCCAGCGGCCGATCGCGCGGTCGGCGTAGGTGGAGAACGAGCCGGTGTCAGGCGAGGAAGTCGCCATTTCACCCAGCATGCGCATGATCAGCACCACCAGGATGCCGCCGGCCAGGTAGGCCAGCACTGCGGCCGGGCCGGCGCTGTGGATCACGCTGCCGGAACCGACGAACAAGGCGCCGCCGATAACCCCGGCGATCGACATCATCGTCAGGTGGCGCGACTTGAGCGAGGCACTGAGCTTGCTCTCGTGCCCGCTTTTCGCGGTGGTTGTTGTGGATGTTGCGTCCATCAGTTGTGTACCCCGTGCTTCTTTTTATCCAAGGAAAACTGTGAAACCCCGATGGCTCTCGGTTTCACCTGTACATCAGTGCTAATGCGGGCAGGATGGTGTGCGCAAACACACGCAGGCCTTCCGTGGCGGCCTGCTGACGCGCCCCAGGGTTGGCACCTCGGGCGAACTGAACATGCTTTATGTGGCGATATCTGACACCTAATGTAAAAATGTCCGACGTAGAGAGCCATGCACAGTGGCATGAATCTCGCACTGCACTGTACAGGCCGCCGATGCAATACACCCGCTGCACCTGGCGTTTCGCACTCTTGAAGGCCCCGAATGTTCGAATTACATCCAGACTCTTCCACGCCGTTGGTCAACCAGATCATCGACGGCCTGCGCGAGCTGATCGACAACCAGACCCTCAAGCCGGGCACCAAGGTGCCGTCGATCCGCGCCTTCGCCGCGAGCTATTCGGTGAGCACCTTCACCGTGGTCGAGGCGTACGACCGCCTGGTCGCCCAGGGCCTGCTGGTGAGCAAGGGCAATGCGGGGTTCTTCGTCAATCGTGCGGCGAACGAGCTGCTGGAAAACCAGAACAGCGAGGCCGAGAGCGGCCGACCGACGTTCAATTCCGAGTGGTACCTGCAACAGATCTTCGAAACCCGCCAACTGCCGTACAAGCCCGGCTGCGGCTGGTTGCCCAACGACTGGATGTACGAAGAAGGCCTGCGCCGCGGCCTGCGCCAAGTTGCCGGCAGCCCGCTGGAGCTGTCTGGCTACGGCGACCCGATGGGCCTGCCGGAGCTGCGCGCGCTGACCGCACAGAACCTGCAGCAGGAGCTGTCGATCGTCTGCAATCCGGCGCAGCTGATGCTGACCCACGGCGCCAGCCAGGCGCTGGACCTGGCCGTGCGCACCTTGGTACGCCCCGGTGACGTGGTGCTGGTGGACGACCCGGGCTACCCCAACCTGATGAGCATCCTGCGCACCCAGGGCGCAACACTGATCGGCGTACCGCGCACGCCGAACGGTTATGACCTCAATCACCTTGAGCAGCTGCTGGCGCACCACCGCCCGACCGCCTTCTTCACCCAGCCGCACCTGCATAGCCCTACCTGCTCACGCACCCCGCTGCCGCAGCTGCACCGCCTGCTGCAGCTGGCCAGCCAGCACGGCTTCCGCTTGGTGGAAAACAACCTGTACGCCGACATGGTTGCCGAACCGCAGCCGTGCCTGGCCAGCCTCGACCACCTGCAGCAAGTGGTCTACGTGGGCAGCTACTCGAAGAGCATCTCGCCGAACGTGCGGGTCGGCTACCTGCTGGCCAACCCGGAGCTGATGCAGAAACTGCTGCACTTGAAGATGCGCTCGGGGCTGACCACCTCGCAGGTGATGGAGCGGGTGGTATACGCCGCGATCATCGACGGGCGCTGGCGCAAGCACCTCAAGCGCCTGCGCCAGCGCCTGGCCGAGGCGCATCAGGAAGTCGGCCGGCATCTGCATCGATTGGGCTTCGAACTGTTCATCGAGTCGGATGAAGGGATGTATATCTGGACCCGCCACCCGGCGATTCCGGACAGCGCGGCGTTGCTCGATGATGCGTTGGAGAAAGGCATCATGCTCGGACCTGGACAGTTGTTCATGGTCGATGCCAAGGCGACCGGGTGGATGCGCTTCAATGTGGCGTTCAGTACCGATCCTGCGATGTGGGAGTTGTTGGAGAAGGTGTTGGTGAAGCATGTGCGGCGGGGTGGGATTTAGGGATTGGGGTGTGGCCGGGGTGTTCGCCTTGGCATTTTCAGAGCCTGGGAGATCGAGCGCCGCGCGGGCGGCGCTCGATTTCAAAGGCGCTGAAAATAATGTGGCAAGCACCTGTCAGCCCAACCATCCATTCGCATACCCTTTCTGGAACAATGATGGCAAACGGCTACGCTCTCCCTGTCCAAACTGGCCAAGCGCACAGCGGTGTCGACTCAGGAGATCAGGACCATCATCGAGGCCTTGCAGCAAGGCAGCCGCCAGGCCGTCGAGGCCATGCACCATAGCCGTGAAGGGTCGAGCGGTGCGTGCAAGACCTTTCATCCTTGAATGGGTTGACTACCACAAGCTTTTTGCAGAGAGCCTACTCGACCAGAATCCCTACGAAGTAATTCCATCTTTGCGGGCATAGTGGTGCACTGGAACATTCCACTCTCCTACACCACGTGATCAGGAGAGCTGAATGACCTCGCGCAGGATAATGACCGCTTCAGAAATTGAAGAAATCTATTCGCCAGCTCCGTTCCGCTATGACATCGAATCCCTTTTGAATTGGGCAAAGCCATATACGCTTCCGATAGCGCCTCCGAGCATAGAAGCGTTACTCGATAGCGAAGTTGGCTGGGACCCGGAGGCTATCGCACAAACGATCATAGATGCAATTGAAGCAAGTCGCCCCTCCGAACCACCGGGCCTGAAGCAATACCTGCACAGTCATTACGCAGCAATTGATACTCGCCATACTGACGAACTAAGCAAACTGAAGGCCAAGAGACAATTTCTGCAAGAGCTCCAAGAAATGCTCATCTACAAGCGCCTACCCACTGATGAGTTCTCGGGTATACATATATACACCGAAGGCGAAGCTCCAGCTCACCTCTTCGAGCTCTATACCGACGCCCACATTGACATTGAAGAAGAGTTCGACATTGTGCAGGGTTTCCTGTACGCCCTTATGCGAAGCGTTACCGCTGCACAAGTCGAGATCATTTTAGGTCAGAGCCTGAAATCAATCCATCACGAGATAAGAGCTCTCAATTCAACACTTGCATCTTATAATTACCGCAACGCTGCTGACACCTCGAAAAGCAACACCATAACCTTAAGCACAACCTCTTCGATCCAACTCACCACCCCCCTGGGCTCGATAGCCGCCGACTCTCATTACGACCGTCAACTAGTAAAAGCGTTACGCGCTGGTATCAGCTGCTGGCAGGCTTAGCCGGAGCGGTGGCAACGCGAATTTTCAAAGTAGGCATAGGTGCTCTCTTCTATTCCCCCGAACTGGGAAACGGTGACCTCTATCATGAAACGGCGCTGAGCATTCCGGCAGACTCATTAATACCCGACCTACCCGATCAGCTTTACGAAAAAGCCCTTAGCAATGACGTGGCAGAGTCGCACTATCGGGTTTATACAAAAAATGGCACTTACACACTTATCAAACAGCCGCAGACAGCAAGAGCTAAAAATAAAGTACCGCTTCGCCCGCTCTACTTTGACAAGGAGACGAACAGTTATACCTCTGTTCCTTCGCAGCAGTTCCCAATCAAGCTAACGTTCCCCGCCCACACGCCGGGCAACGCTTCGACAATCAAGCCTGGCGAGCAGATACCTGTTTATCCCTATCGCGGCGTAACGCTCACCCCACTGCACATCGAGGCCTCCCCTCTACCCGCGCTAGAACCCGAAGACTTCGAAGACTGCATCTACTGCTTCCCACCGGAGTCAGGCCTACCGCCTTTGTACATCGTATTCAACTCTCCCTATCCTGGCGCGACGGCTGTAGGCACTTTCAGCGGCCGCCCCTTCAACCCAGAAAAAGCGGGCGGCCCCATCGAGCGTTTGGATTGGCGAGACGCCACGTTCAGCCGAGCAGGCGTTGATCTTGTAAAGTTACATATAAGTCGCTTCGAACCTTCCGACGCCAACAATATAATGATCGCTAGGCTTGAAAAAATCCTACAAGGCGAATCACAAGCAACCGACACCGACAAGCGTTTTTACACACACGAAATAAGGGAGCTTGAGCGCTTTCGCGCGCTTGGATTGCCAGATAGAATCAGACCTGAAGACCGTGGAGAGGCATGGAACAATACGCATACTGCAACACTCGAGGACTACCAACTCACCTCAGCTTTTGAGTTACTCTACACACCAGAAGCCATTGAAGCAGACGATCAACAGACTGCGCGAGAAAACAAATGAATACCATCAGCGACATAGTAACCAATGAAAGCCCTACAGATGTCATTCTATGGCTTGTCAGGCGAGATGGTATTTCTCACCCCCGACTTGACAACCTATACAATCGCAATGGATGGGCAAACATCGGAAATTGCTTACAACTGATTAATTTAATTAAAAAAATGGACCAGGAAGGACTGATACAGCATGGTGGCAACGGCTACGTCAAAGGCCCGAATTGGAGAGAGCCAGATTTTCTGAAACAAAAAAAGTACGAGCTCTGAGTTAATTTTACAGTCTTGGGTAGTGCACCCCTGCTCGTCATAAGTGGATTTTCATTTGAAAAACCGGCAGCAGCAACACCGCTGCCGGGACTTGCCGATTATCTCCAGTCAGCCTTGTCCGCAAAAAATGCCTGCGCATTGGCCTCCAGTGTCTCCAGGTGATACCCCCCCTCCTGAACAATCAGGCACGGCAACCGCAGCGCCCGAATTCGCTCACCCAACGCCGCAAACCCTTCCGTCGTCACCGCTACCTTGCTCTGCGGATCCAGCTCATAGATATCGAACCCGAGCGACAGCACCAGCACCTCGGCACCAAAGTCCTGCACCGCAGCCAGCGCAATTTCAAGCTGCCCCATGAAGTCCGCCTCGCTGGCCCCATGGGCCATCGGCAGGTTAAGGTTGTACCCCTCCCCCACGCCACTGCCGCGCTCGTCCTCGAACCCCGCCACCCCCGGGTAGAAGTTGGTTGGATCACCATGGGTCGACACATACAGCACGTCATTGCGCTCGTAGAAGATCTCCTGAATCCCCTGCCCGTGGTGCATGTCGGTATCAAGAATCGCCACCCGGCTGTAACGGTTACGCAAGGCCTGGGCGGCAACGGCGGCATTGTTGATGTAGCAGAAACCACCCGCTGCATCGAACCGCGCATGGTGCCCCGGTGGCCGGCACAGCGCATAGGCTGCGGGTTTGCCATCGAGAATGGCCTGGGCTCCGGCAACCGCGCTCTGCGCCGACCAGTACGCCGAACGCCAGGTGTACTCACCCACCGGGCAGCTGCCATCGGCCAGGTAGCGGCCAGCTTGCGCGAGGATGCCGCGCAAGGCGTTAGGCTCGCGCACGAAAATATTCGACATCACCTCGTCGCCCCAGTCCTCGGGCACTTCCTTCCAGCGCGCATGGGCCTCTTCGAGGAACGCCAGGTAGGCCTCGCCATGCACCGCCTTGAGCGGCGCCAGGCCGGCATCGGCGGGCTGGCGGATGTCGAAGCCCAGGTCCTTGGCGGCCTGAAGCAGGCGCTGGGCGCGTTCGGGGATTTCCTGCGGGGTGCGCATGGCGCCGCGCGAGTAGTAGCTGCGCGGGTGGTGCAGCAGCTGTTCGGGGTGGAAGTAGCAACGCATCAGGCTTCTCCTTGTTCGACTTGGCCGGCGCGGGCCAGCACGGCGTTGAGCAGTACGTCGACGCCCTGGCGGGCATCCTCGGGCAGCACGTCTTCGGCTTCGTTGTGGCTCAGGCCGCCGACGCAGGGGATGAACACCATCGCCGTCGGGCAGTAGCGGGCCAACAGGATGGCGTCGTGGCCGGCGCCGCTGACGATGGATTGCTGGGCATAGCCAAGGCCGTCCACCGCCTGCTGCACGGCGGCCACGCAGTCGGTATCGAATGGCGTGGCCGGGCTGACCCAGTGGCGCTCGATGCGCACCTGCAGGCCGCGCTGGTTGGCGATGGCCTGCAGCTTCAGGGTCAGGTCACGCTCCATGGCCTCGATGGCTTCGTCACGGTGGTGGCGCAGGTCGACAGTGAAGCGCAGCACGCCGGGGATGGTGTTGCGCGAGGACTTGGCAATCGACAGTTCGCCCACGGTGGTCAGGCCTTCTGGCGCAAAATCAGCCGCCAGTTGCTCGACTGCCTGGATCATCCGCGCGGCGCCGTACAGGGCGTCCTTGCGCAGCGGCATCGGCGTGGTGCCGGCGTGGGCGGCCATGCCTTCGACGGTCACGTCCAGCCAGCGGATGGCCTGGCCACCGCTGACCACGCCAATGGCCTTGGCGTTGTCTTCAAGGATCGGGCCTTGCTCGATATGCGCCTCGAAATAGGCATCGACCTGGCCGCCTAGCGGGCGTTGGCCGGCGTAACCCGTGCGCTGCAGTTCGTCGGCGACGCTGATGCCATCGGCATCACGGATGGCCAGGGCCTGGTCCAGCGCCAGGGTGCCGGTGAACACCGCCGAACCGAACATGGCCGGGGTGAAGCGGGCGCCCTCCTCGTTGGTCCACACTGCGATTTCCAGCGGCTTGCGAGTCTGGATGTTCAGGTCGTTGAGGCGGCGCACCACCTCAAGGCCGGCCAGCACACCATAGACACCATCGAAACGGCCGCCCTCTGGCTGGGTGTCGAGGTGGCTGCCCATCATCACCGGGGCGGCCGCCGGGTCGCTGCCGGCGCGTCGGGCGAACAGGTTGCCGATGGCATCCACGCTCAGCGTCAGGCCAGCCTCGCGGCACCAGTGGCTGAACAGTTCACGGCCAGCCTTGTCCTCGTCGCTCAGGGCCAGGCGGCAGCTGCCGCCGCGGGCGGTGGCGCCGACTTCGGCCATGGCCATCAGGCTCGCCCACAGGCGTTCGCCATTGCTTTTCAACATGTGCGGGTACTCCAAATCAGGTGAATCGATCAGGCCAGTTCCAGGCGCTGGCAACGGGCGTACTGGCGCGCCAGGGCAAGCACGCAGACCAGTGAAATGGTGGCGATCAGGGTGTAGAACACTGCCATCGGCCACCATTGGCCTGTGTAGCTGTGGGCCAGCCAGGTGCCGATCAGCGGCGTGAGGCCGCCAGCGATGGCGCCACACACCTGGTAGGCCAGGGAAATCGCGGTGTAGCGCACGCGGGTTTCGAACATGCCGCTGACGTAGCCGGCGATCACCGCGTAGAACGAGGCCATGCAGGCCGCCGCCAGGGCAATGCCAAGCACGATCAGCGGGCCTTCGCCGCTGCTGACCAGCACGAACATCGGGTATGGTGAAGCCATCGCCAGCAGTGCGACCAGGGCCAGGAAGCGGGTGGCGCCGAGCTTCTCCGAGAGCCACGCGGCCAGGGGCTGCACGCAGAACTGGATGATTGCCACGAAGAACAGGCATTCAAGGATCAGCGAGCGCTCCAGGTGCAGCTGCTGGGTGGTGTAGCTGATCATGAAGGTGTTGGTGAAGTAGACCCCGGCGATGCCCAGGGTGTTGGCACCAATGCACAACAGCAGCGGGCGCCAGGCGGTGCGCAGCACTTCAAGTACCGGCGCCTGTTCCTTGCGCTGGGCCCTGGCCGCCTGCTCGCGGCTGGCGATGAACTCGGGCGACTCATTGACCCCCAGGCGAATCGCCAGGCCCACCAGCAGCAGCAACGCGCTGGCCAGGAACGGCACGCGCCAGCCCCAGCTCATCAGGTCTTCCTCGGGCAGGCGGGTCACTGCGCCAAAGGCCAGCAGCGACAGGATCAGGCCCGCCGGGCTGCCCAGCTGGGCAAACGAGGCGAAGAAGTTGCGCCGCCCTTTGGGCGCATGTTCACCGGCCATGAGCACGGCACCGCCCCACTCGCCACCCACGGCAATACCCTGAATCACCCGCAGGATGATCAGCAGCACCGGTGCGGCGGCACCGATCTGTGCGTAGGTCGGCAACAGGCCGATGCATACGGTGACGATGCCCATCATCAACAGGGTGATGACCAGCGACTTCTTGCGCCCGATGCGGTCACCCACATGGCCGAACACGATGCCGCCCAGCGGCCGCGCGAAGAAGCCCACGGCAAAGGTGCCGAAGGCGGCCATGGTGCTGAACAGGCTGTCGTCGGAGGGGAAGAACAAGCCACCGAACACCAGCGCAGCGGCGGTGGCGTAGATGTAGAAGTCGTACCATTCGATCATGGTGCCGATGAACGCGGCGGCGGCGGCACGACGCGGCTGGGGTGAAGCGATAGGCTTCATGGGAGCTCCTTTGCTTGTTTTTCTGGCAGGAGTTGACGGGGTCACGGTGGCGCTCTGGCGGCGCTATGAGTGCGATTTATCGTCCCAGGGCTATGATTAGTCAATTTTCTATTTATTATTCGAACTATTAACCCTGCTTATCATCGAGCCTGCCATGTCCGACCGCCTGCTCAACGACCGCCTCGACTGGAACCTGCTGCGCACCTTTCGGGTGATTGGCCAGGAGTTGTCCATCAGTCGCGCCGCCGCGCGCCTGCACCTGACCCAACCGGCTGTGAGCCAGGCGCTCAAGCGGCTGGAGGACCAGCTTGGTCGCCAGTTGATTGCCCGCCGCGGGCCTCGCTTCGTACTCACCGACATGGGCGAACAACTGTTTCAGTTGGCCGGTGAGGTATATGGGCAGATGTCGCAGATCGGCGGTTTGCTGGAGCAGCCGGCGAACGAATTGGTAGGCAAGGTGCGATTGCTGATGATTAGCCGCATCGTCAGTGAGCGGTTCGATGATCTGCTGGCGGACTTCCATCGCCAGCACCCGCGGGTAGACCTGGAAATCGACGTAATGCGCAGCTCGGACATCGTCGCCGCCTTGCAGGAAAAGACCGCCACCGCTGGCCTGAGCCTCAACCGCCGGCCGCAGCCACGGCTGGAACAGCGCCTGTTCCTGCGCCAGCGCTATGCGTTTTTCTGCGGCAAACACCATGCCCTGTTCGGCCAGGACGAAGGCGATCTGCAGCGGGAGAATTTCGTCAGTTTCACCAGCGACCAGATTGGCGGCATGCTGTCGCCGCTGACCATTTTCCGCGACCAGCAAGGGTTTTCCGGGCGGATCGTGGCGTCGTCGCCCAGCCTTGAAGAGGTGCGCCGGCTGGTGATTGCCGGGTTCGGCATCGGCTGCCTGCCCGAGCATGTGGTGGCGCCGGATGTGGTGGCGGGGTTGCTGTGGAAGCTGCCGCCTGCGGAAGGGATAGCCGATGTGGATATTCACCTGTTGTGGAACAGAGAACAGCGGCTGAGCCGGGCCGAAGAGGTGTTTATCGGGGCCCTGCAGGAGTGCCTTTCCGGCGCGGTCACCTAACGCTTTTGAGCGGTTTGGTAGACCTCGCTACGCTCACGTTTGCCAGCCTATACCACGACTACAACGATCCGCTCATCCTCGACTCTGTACACCAGTCGATAACCTGAAGCTTTCAGCTTGATCTTGTAGTGGTTCGGCAGGTCACGCAGCGCATCGGCCTGGACCTTGGGTGACTGCAAGCGTTCGCCAAGCTTTTTCTTGATCTGCTCGCGGACGGTGTGCCCTAGCTTGCTCCACTCCTTCATCGCAGAAGGCAGAAATTCGAGCTTATAAATCATCCAGAGTTACCGGTACGCCCTTTTCACCCAGCCTCGACTTGGCCAGCTCGGTCAATTCAAGATCCCCCAGACGCTCCATCATGGCTTCGTACAGTTCGGCAGGCACCATGTAACCCAAAACACGATTGTGATTGAGCACAGCGACGGGCATGCCCGCAGCACCTGTCATCACTGCGGATGGGTTCTTTTTCAGCTCCGACACGCTTACGGCCACGTCAGCGAAAATATTCTGCATGAATTAAAACCTCAATAAAAACGATATTTTGGTCTATCTATAGGACACAAACGAGTCGCAACTGCTCAGAGAGCTGTCGTCGGCGGGCTTGCTATGCGTTCCCACAGCATGTGAAAACACACTAAACTTGGATCCCATCCACTGACAGAGTATGCTCTTGAGGTAGCCATGTGCCATCACCTAGGTATCTTTACCTGGTCTTCAAGGACGAAACTCCCGTGCCCAGCCACCCGACCCGCCACACCATTGCCCGACAATGGCAGTTACTGAAACTGCTGCCAGACCGACATCCCGGGATGAGCTCCACGCAATTGCAGGCCGCACTGGCCAGGGCCGGCCACAAGACCAGCAAGCGCACGGTCGAGCGCGACCTCAACGAACTGGCAACGCTGTTCCCGCTGCACTGCAACAGCAAGGGCATGCCCTACGGCTGGTACTGGCAGCCAGGCCTGAGCCTGGATGAGGCCGAGCAACTGCAACCAGACCAACTCACCCCCTCGCAACAGATCGAACTGCAGGCCTGGGTCGACGATGGCCTCGCCCGTCGCCTGGAAGACCAGCCGCTGTCCGAGGACATGCGCCTGGCTCCGCATGACAAAGGCGGCGCGATGCTCGCGGCCACAGTCGAAGACAGCCGTGCGCTGATGGGCTGGCTGCTGTCCCAGGCCGGCTCGATCCGGGTCAAGGCACCGGAAACACTGCGCGTGTCGATGGTCGAACAGCTGCGCCAGAGCCTGGCGTTGAACGACGATGGCTATTGACGCTGTTGCACCTGCCTATCTACTCGACATGTCCTACAACATGAGATGAGCCGCCTTACTGTGTGGCTGCTGCAGGATTACTAGCATCGGCACTCTCTTGATCTAGCGAGTGCCACGACCATGCTACCGACCCGCTCCCATCGCTCTGCGTTGACGCTGCTGTGTGCAACCGTTCTTGCAAGCCCCGCGCTCCTCGCCATGCCCCTGACCCGCGACAACGGTGCGGCGGTAGGCGACAACCAGCACTCCCAGACGGCCGGCGCCACTGGCCCGACCTTGCTGCAGGACGTGCAGCTGATCCAGAAGCTGCAACGCTTCGACCGCGAACGCATCCCCGAACGCGTGGTGCACGCCCGTGGCACTGGCGCCCATGGCGAGTTCACCGCGTCCGAAGACTTGTCTGCGCTGACTTCTGCGCCGCTGTTCACACCGGGTGAAAAGACCCCGGTATTTGTGCGTTTCTCGTCGGTTGTACATGGCGTGCACTCGCCGGAAACCCTGCGCGACCCGCGAGGCTTCGCAACCCGTTTCTACACCACGGCAGGCAACTGGGACCTGGTTGGCAACAACTTCCCGACCTTCTTCATTCGCGACGCCATCAAGTTCCCGGACATGGTCCACGCGTTCAAGCCCGACCCGCGCAACAACCTGGGCAACGACGCCCGGCGCTTCGACCTGTTCTCGCACATGCCGGAGGCCACCCGCACCCTGACCCTGCTCTACTCCAACGAAGGTACGCCAAAGAGCTATCGGCACATGGATGGCAACAGTGTGCATGCCTACAAGTTCATCAACGCCAACGGTGAACCCACCTACGTCAAATTCCGCTGGAAAAGCCTGCAAGGCCAGGAAAATCTCGACCCCAAGGCTGTCGAGCAGATCCAGGGCAAAAGCTTCAGTCACATGACCGAGGATCTGGTGGCTGCCATTGCCCGTGGCGACTATCCCAAGTGGGATCTCTACATCCAGACACTGCGCCCTGAGGAGCTGGCGGCCTTCGATTTCGACCCGCTGGACGCCACCAAGGTCTGGCCGGATGTGCCCGAGCGCCGGGTCGGGCAGATGGTGCTCAAGCGCAATGTCGGCAATTTCTTCCAGGAAACCGAACAGGTCGCCCTGGCACCGTCCAACTTGATCAAAGGTATAGAGCCCTCCGAAGACCGCTTGCTGCAGGGCCGACTGTTCTCCTACGCCGACACCCAGATGTACCGGATCGGTGCCAACGCAGGCAGCCTGCCGATCAACCAGCCCCGGGCGGCAGTCAACAATGGGAACCAGGATGGTGCACTCAACCCCAACCGCACCCGTGACATGGTCAACTACCAGCCCAGCCGCCTGCAGCCGCGTAGCACCACCGACTCGGCCCGCTACAGTGAACTGGCCTTGAGCGGCACCACTGAGCAACGAGGCATCACCCGGGAACAGAACTTCAAGCAGGCCGGTGATCTTTACCGCGCCTACTCGAAAAGCGAGCAGCGCGATCTGGTCAACAGCTTTGGTCAGTCGCTGGCCGTCGCTGATGAGCAAAGCAAGCACATCATCCTGTCGTTCCTGTACAAAGCCGACGCCGATTACGGGACGAGGGTTACAAAAATTGCCGGGGGCAGCCTGAAGCGGGTCAAGGCACTGGCAGCCGACCTGCAGGATTGACATTTGCAGGCCCGGCCAACTTGGCCCGATAGCTGCCCGGGCTTTGCCCTGTCCACTTCTTGAACGCCCGGTGAAACGCACTGGGCTCCTGGAAGCCGGCCTGCTCGGCAATCTCGGCGATGCTCAAGGTGCCTTCGCGCAAGCGCTCGAAGGCCATCGCCCGGCGCACTTCATCCTTGATCTGCTGGTACGAACGCCCTTCGCGCTCCATCTGGCGGCGGAAGGTGCTGGCACTGATCCCCTGCTGCTCGGCCATGGCCGCAAGCGTCGGCCATTGCCCATAGCGGCGTGCGCGCAAATGCCGATAAACCTCTGCCACCAGCCCGTTCTGATTGCGAAAACGGATCACCAGGCCCTGCGGCGCGCTGCGCAGGAAGGTTTTCAGGCCGGCCAGGTCCTGCACCACCGGCAGGCGCAGCCAGGCACTGTCGAACTCGACCTCGGTACGCCCGCTGCCCAGGCGCAGGTCCGGCCCCCACAGCAGCGGGTCGTCGTCCTGGGCCGGGCGCGCCACCGCCAGCTCCGTGCGGTCGATAGAGATGCGCCGCCCGGCCAGCCAGCACAGCAGGCCGATCATCAGCACCAAATAGGTTTCCTCGGCGTACACCCGGGTCAGCGGGTCGGCGATCGCCGACTGCACGCTGATCACCGCGCGCCCGCCGCGTATCGTGAGGCTGCCGCGCAGGTCACGCAGGAACAGGGCGAAACTGCTCATGCATTGGCGCAGGGCCTTCTCCAGGTTGGGTTCCTGGATCAAGCCACGGCAGATCAGGGCAAAGCTGCCCAGCGGCATGCCATGACTGTCGAGGCGGAAGAACTCGTCGTCCAACAGCTCGATCAGCTCCAGCCACAAGCGCGCGAAGGCCTTGGCCGGCACCCGGGCCTGGGGTTGGCCGATCAAAACCGGGTCGATGCCCACCCCACGCAGCCGCGCCTCCAGCACTTCGGGCTGGTCACGCAGGGCATGCAGCATGGCATTGAGAAAGTACACCGCGACCGAATCGCTATCGCGCATGGCGGAATTCGCTGTCTATGCTGAGTGGCAAAAAATGCCAGGTTGATTGAACAGATCCGGCATAGGCTGCAACAGAGCCTTTGCCTAGACTCGAACCCACCTCGGGATCGTCGGCCATTCTCGCAGAGCCTGGCCCGCTCCCGCCATGCCTTCGCAACCGGAGCTTCTATGAGCAGCGCAGAAATCTACGTCGTCAGTGCCGTCCGTACCGCCATCGGTGGTTTCGGTGGTTCCCTCAAGGACCTGCCACTGGCCGACCTGGCCACCGCCGTGACCCGCGCCGCCATCGAGCGCTCGGGTGTGCCCGCCGAGCAGATCGGCCACATGGTGATGGCCACCGTCATCCCTACCGAGCCACGCGATGCCTACCTGTCGCGGGTAGCGGCGATGAACGCAGGCATCCCTAAGGAAACCCCGGCCTTCAACGTCAACCGCCTGTGTGGTTCGGGCCTGCAGGCCATCGTCTCGGCCGCCCAGTGCCTGCTGCTGGGTGACGCCGACGTGGCCCTGGCCGCCGGTGCCGAGTCCATGAGCCGCGGCCCGTACCTGCTGCCGCAGGCACGCTGGGGCGCACGCATGGGCGACCTGCAAGGCATCGACTATACCGTCGGCGTATTGCAGGATCCGTTCGAACATTTCCACATGGGTATCACTGCGGAAAACGTCGCGGCCAAACACGGCATCAGCCGCGAGATGCAGGACGAGCTGGCCCTCACCAGCCAGCGCCGCGCCGCCCGCGCCCAGGCCGAAGGCCGCTTCGACAGCCAGATCGTGCCGCTGGAGCTGAAAACCCGTAAAGGCACCGTGCAATTCGCCGTCGACGAGCATGTGCGCGCCGATGTGACTGCCGAGCAACTGGCCGGCATGAAGACGGTGTTCAAGAAAGACGGCACCGTCACCGCCGGCAATGCCAGCGGCATCAACGATGGCGCCGCCGGCCTGGTGCTGGCCACCGGTGATGCCGTGCGCCGGCTGGGCCTGAAGCCGCTGGCGCGCCTGGTGGCCTATGCCCACGCTGGCGTCGAGCCGGAACTGATGGGCCTGGGCCCTATCCCGGCAACCCGCAAAGTGCTGGAAAAGGCCGGCCTGAATGTCAGCGACCTGGACGTGATCGAGTCCAACGAAGCCTTCGCCGCCCAAGCCTGCGCCGTGGCTCGCGAACTCGGCTTCGACCCGGAGAAGGTCAACCCGAACGGTTCGGGCATTTCCCTGGGCCACCCGGTCGGCGCCACCGGGGCGATCATCGCCACCAAGGCCATCCACGAACTGCAACGCATCCAGGGCCGCTACGCGCTGGCCACCATGTGCATCGGCGGCGGCCAGGGCATTGCCGTGGTCTTCGAGCGCGTCTGAGGGAACTGAACCATGACGATTGAACAGATTGCCGTGATCGGCGCCGGCACCATGGGCAACGGTATCGCCCAGGTGTGCGCGGTGGCCGGCTACCAGGTATTGATGGTGGACGTTTCCGACGCCGCGCTGGAGCGTGGCGTGGCCACCTTGAGCAAGAACCTGGAGCGCCAGGTGAGCAAGGGCACGCTCGACGCCGAGCGCGCCGAGGCGGCAAAAACCCGCATCCGTACCAGCACCGACTACGCCCAGCTGAGCAGTGCGCAGCTGGTGATCGAGGCGGCCACCGAAAACCTGCAGCTCAAGCAGCGCATCCTGCAGCAGGTGGCAGCCAACGTGGCCGCCGACTGCCTGATCGCCACCAACACCTCGTCACTGTCGGTGACCCAGCTAGCCGCCAGCATCGAGCACCCCGAGCGCTTCATCGGCGTGCACTTCTTCAACCCGGTGCCGCTGATGGCCCTGGTCGAGATCATCCGCGGCCTGCAGACCAGTGACAGCACCTATGCCCAGGCACTGGTGGTCACCGAGAAGCTTGGCAAGACGCCGATCACCGCCGGCAACCGCCCGGGTTTCGTGGTCAACCGCATCCTAGTGCCGATGATCAACGAAGCGATCTTCGTGCGCCAGGAAGGCCTGGCCAGTGCCGAGGACATCGACACCGGCATGCGCCTGGGCTGCAACCAGCCGATCGGCCCGCTGGCCCTGGCCGACCTGATCGGCCTGGATACCCTGCTGGCGATCATGGAGGCCTTCCACGAAGGCTTCAACGACAGCAAATACCGCCCTGCCCCGCTGCTCAAGGAAATGGTCGCGGCCGGATGGCTGGGGCGCAAGACCGGCCGCGGCTTCTTCACCTACTGAGGAGCGCACGCCATGCCCCCGGTCAATGCCGCCATGCGCTGTGCCAACTTCGAAGAGCGACGCGACCGGGCCATGGCGCTGTTCGCCGAAAAGGGCTTTGGCCAGGTCAGCATGCGCGAGCTGGCGGCGCATGTGGGCCTGACCGCCGGCTCGCTGTATCACCATTTCCCCAGCAAGCAGGACCTGCTGTTCGACCTGATCGAAGAGCTGTACGAGGAACTGCAGGCCACCTTGGAGCAAGGGCGCCGGGCCATGGCCCGAGGGGCTTCGGCGATGGGCTGCCTGATTGCCGCGCACTGGCAGTTGCATGCCGAGCGGCCCATGCAGTTTCGCCTGGCCGAGCGCGACCTGTGCTGCTTGAGCGAGGAGCAGCAGGCGCGCCTGGGTTTGCTGCGCAAGCGCTATGAGGCCGGTTTGCTGCGCCTGATCGCGCCACGGGCGACCTTGCAGGGCGAGGCATTGGTGGCGACCTCGCATGTGGTGGCGACATTGCTGAACCAACTGCCGGGGATGCTCAAAGGCTTACCCGAGGAACAGGGGCTGGGGTTGATGGAAAGCCTGTTGGTCGGCGGAATCGAGCGGACCCTGCGATAGACAGGCCAGGCCATTTCGCGGGACAAGCCCCGCGAAGAGGCCGGTGCAGGCTAACGCAGCAGGGCCTGGATCTGCTCGTGCAGGGTATCGAGGTCGAACGGCTTGGCCAGGATCGGCGCCTTGCGCGCGATCGGGCTGCCGGACTCGAGGATCTCCGCCGGGTAGCCGCTGATGAAGATCACCTTCAGGTCCGGCCGCAGCTTCACCGCAGGTTCAGCGATCTCCACCCCGGAAATACCACCGGGCAAGCGGAAGTCGGTCACCATCAGGTCCAGGTGCGGCTTGCTCGCCAGAATCGCAAAGGCCTGCTCACCGTCCTCGGCAACCAGCACGTGGTAGCCCTCTCCCGCCAGGTAATCACGCAGGATCATCCGGATCGCCGGTTCATCCTCGACCACCAGCACTACATCTTGTGCATCTTCACTCATGACAACGCCTTGAAATTCATACAGTTTGCCATCTGACCCCAGGCTTACGCGGAGGTTGCCCGCAGCTGGTCGTTTTGTTCGCTGACCCCTGCCAACGGCAGCACCAGGCTGAAGGTCGCGCCCTGCCCCACCTCGCTCTCGACCTGTATCCGCCCACCGTGCGCCTGGACGATCTGTTCCGATATGTACAGCCCCAGCCCAAGCCCAGCACTGGCCTGCTGGGTGGCAACCCGCTCGAACTGCTGGAAAATACGCTGCTGGTTACTGGCGCTGATGCCGATCCCGTGGTCCCGCACCTGCACCCAGGCCATGTCGCCTTGAGCGAATACCTGCACATGCACCGGTTTGTGCTCGCCATAGCGCAACGCATTGGACAACAGATTGGCCAGTACTTGCTCAATACGGAATTCGTCCCACAGGCCCTGCAAGGCGTCGCAACGCTGCAGTTCGATGTGGGTGTCCAGGGCCGCGGCCTGAGCAGAGAAGTTCTCCACCAGACCTGCCACCAGCTGCCCCAGGTCGAACGCCTTCGGCCGCAGCGACAGTTTGCCGGTGCGAATGCGCGACACGTCGAGCATGTCCTCGATCAGGCGGATCAGGCTGTTTATCTGACGCTCGTCACGCTCGACCATGACCTTCAGTTTGTCGGCGCTGAACGCGTCGAGGTTGCCGCGGGCCAGGTGCATCTTGCGCAACTGGGTTTCCAGGATCAGGCCGTTGAGCGGGGTGCGCACCTCGTGGGCAACGATCGACATGAAGTCGTCGCGCATACGCACCGCATGCTCAAGCTCACCACGCGCCACCTGCAACTGGCCCAGCAGCAGCTCCTGCTCCTGGCGGCTGCGCTCGAGCGCTTGCAGCTGCCGGTCGAGCACCTTGCGCTGGCGGTACAGGTCGACGAACACCGACACCTTGCTCTTCACCGCCAGGGTGTCGAGGGGCTTGTGCAGGAAGTCCACCGCGCCGCTCTCGTAGCCCTTGAAGGCATAGTTCATTTCACGCCCGGCAGCGGTGACGAAGACGATCGGGATGTTGCGGGTCTTTTCCGTGCCGCGCATCAGCTCGGCCAACTCGAAGCCGTTCATGCCCGGCATCTGCACGTCGAGAATGGCCAGGGCGAACTCGTGCTCGAGCAACAGCGACAAGGCCGCTTCCGCCGACTGCGCCTGGTGCACCTCGCGGTCTTCGCCCTGGATCAGGGCGGCCAGCGCCAGCAGGTTTTCCGGCAGGTCGTCGACGATCAGCAGTTTGGCAGGGGTGTGGCTTAGCATGCGCTGGGTTCCAGGGTCGCGAGCAACTGCCCGATACCACTCAGAGAAAGGATAAGGTCGGGTTCGTGCCGGGCCAGGGCGGCCTCCGGCATCAACGCCACCTGTGCGTCGCGGGGGTCCTGGACCACGGTCCGGCCGCCGCTGTTCTGGATGTAGGCAAGCCCTTCGGCGCCATCTTCGTTGGCCCCGGTGAGCAGCACGCCGAGCAACCCGGGGCCATATGCATCGGCCGCCGAAGTGAAGAGATAATCGATGGCCGGGCGCGAGAAGTGCACCGGTTCTTCCTGGCTGAGCGACAGGCTGAAGTCGGCTTCCACCGACAGGTGATAACCCGGCCCGGCTACGTAGATCTGCCCCGGGTCAATGGTTTCCTTGTCACACGCCTGGCGCACCGGCCGCTGCAAGCGCCGCTGCAGCACCTCGGCCAGCTGGCTGTGGCGGCCGTCCGGCAGGTGCAGCACGCACAGTACCGGAATGGCAAAACTGGCCGGCAGCGCACCGAGCACCGTGAACAGTGCCGTGACGCCGCCCGCCGAGGCGCCGATGACCACCGCGCGTACGCCGTTCATGATTTGCGGTAGATCCGTTCGGGCTTGACCAGCGGCTCGAAGCAATTGCTGTAGGCCGAGAAGTCCACCGACTCCTTGCTGCCCAGCACCAGGAAACCCCGGTGGCACAAGGACTCGTGGAACAGCCCGAGTGCGCGGTCCTGCAGCTCCTTGTTGAAATAGATCAGCACGTTCCGGCACGACACCAGCTGGGTTTCGGAAAACACGCTGTCGGTGGCCAGGCTGTGGTCGGCGAAGGTCACATTGTCACGCAGGCTGCTATCCATGATGGCGTTGCCGTAGGCCGCGGTGTAGTACTCGGCAAAGTCACGGCGCCCGCCGGCGAGGCGGTAGTTTTCTTCGTACTCGCGCATGCTCTGCATCGAGTAGATGCCCTGCTTGGCGCGGTCCAGTGAATGCGGGTTGATGTCGGTGGCGTAAATGATGGTGCGTTCCAGCAGGCCCTCTTCGCGCAGCAGGATGGCCATCGAATACACCTCTTCACCGGTGCTGCAGCCGGCAATCCACACCTTGATCGAAGGCCAGGTGCGCAGTAGCGGCACCACTTCCTGGCGCAGCGCGAGGAAGTGGCTGGGGTCGCGGAACATCTCGCTGACCGGGATCGTCAGGTACTGCAGCAACTGCATGAACATGCCCGGGTCGTGCAGCACCCGCTCCTGCAGTGCCGATACCGTGAGGCAGTCGAACTGGCGCAGTGCATGGAGGATCCGGCGCTTGATTGAAGCGCCGGAGTAATTGCGAAAATCGTAGCTGTACTTGAGGTAGATCGCCTCGATCAGCAGTCGGATCTCAATGTCGGTATTGCGCTCGCTAGTCAAATTCGCTCCAGTTGCGGCAGCCACACGCGGATCAACGAGAACAGGCGGTCCAGGTCGATCGGTTTGGCCAGGTAATCATTGGCGCCGGCCTGCAGGCAACGCTGCTGGTCATCCTTCATCGCCTTGGCGGTGACGGCGATGATCGGCAACTTGCGCCAGCGCGGCTGCTGGCGGATCAGGCGGGTGGCCTCGAAGCCGTCCATCTCCGGCATCATCACGTCCATCAGCACCAGGTCGATGTCATCGTGCTGCTCCAGGCGCTCGATGGCTTCGCGACCATTGCGGCCGATCTCGACGATGGCACCCTTGTGCTCCAGGGCACTGGTGAGGGCAAAGATGTTGCGCACATCATCGTCCACCAGCAGCACCTTGCGCCCTTCGAACACCTTGTCGCGGCTGCGCGCGGTCTTGAGCATGCGCTGGCGTTCATGGGACAGCTGCGATTCGACTTTGTGCAGGAACAGCGTCACCTCATCGAGCAGGCGCTCCGGCGAACGCGCGCCCTTGATGATGATCGAGCGCGAATACTTGAGCAGGTCGGCTTCTTCTTCGCGGGTGAGGTTGCGCCCGGTGTAGACGATCACCGGCGGGAACGACCGGATATCCTCGGCCGTCATGCGCTTGAGCAGCTCGTTGCCAAGCATGTCGGGCAGCTTGAGGTCGATGATCATGCAGTCGTAGATGTTCTCGCGCAGCAACGCCAGGGCATCCTGGGCCATGGCCACGGCGGTGATCTCGACATCCTCGTCGCCGATCAGCCGGGCGATGCTCTCACGCTGCAGGTCGTCGTCCTCCACCAGCAGGATATGCTTGAGCTTCTGGGTGAGCTTGGCTTCCAGGCGGGCGAAGACGTCCTTGAGTTCTTCCCGGCTGGTCGGTTTGACCGCGTAGCCCACCGCGCCCATGTGCATCGCCGCCTCGACGCGGTCTTCCACCGAGATGATGTGCACCGGGATGTGCCGGGTGCTGGCCTGCTCCTTGAGGCGCTGCAGCACGGTCAGGCCGGAGTGGTCGGGCAGGCGCATGTCCAGCAGGATCGCGTCGGGTACGTACTGCACGGCCAATTCGAAGCCTTCATCGGCACCCTGGGCCACCAGGCAGCTGTAGCCCAGCTCGTGGGCCAGGTCGAAGAGGATGCGGGCGAAGTTCGGTTCGTCCTCGACCACCAGGATGCAACGGTTGCCGAACGGCGCCCGCTCGCGGTCGTCGGCGAACGTCAGTAGCGGATGCTTGACCACCGCCGGCGCGACGACCTTGGGTGCCGGTGGCAGGCTGTCGACGGTCGGACGCAAGCTCAGGGCTTCGATTTCTTCGCCTTGTGCCTCATAGCGCTCGGGCAGGCTCAGGCTGAACACGCTGCCTTTGCCGGGGCTGCTGTCGACGCTGATGTGCCCGCCAAGCAGATGCGCCAGGTCGCGCGAGATCGACAGCCCCAGGCCGGTGCCGCCGTAGCGACGGTTACTGGTGCCGTCGACCTGATGGAAGGCGCCGAAGATCGCCTGCTGCTGGTCGGCGGCGATGCCAATGCCGCTGTCGCGCACCGAGAAGATAATGCCACTGCCCGCCTGGTAGCCGATGTTCAGGCTGACCTGGCCGCGCTCGGTAAACTTGATGGCGTTGGACAGCAGGTTCTTGAGGATCTGCTCCAGGCGCTGGCGGTCGGTGAACAAGGTGGCCGGTACCTGGGCTTCAACTGTGACGTCGAAGCTCAGGCCCTTGTGCTCGGCCAATGGCAGGAACATGCCACGCAAACCTTCGACCAGGCGCTCCAACTGCGTGCTTTCGGGACGCACTTCGAGCTTGCCGGCCTCGACCTTGGCAATGTCGAGGATGTCGTTGATCAGGTTCAGCAGGTCGTTGCCAGCGGAGTAGATGGACTCGGCGAACTTGACCTGCTCGGCGCTGAGGTTGCCCTCGCCGTTCTCGGCCAGCAGCTTGGCCAGGATCAGCGAGCTATTGAGCGGCGTGCGCAGCTCGTGGGACATGTTGGCGAGAAACTCGGACTTGTACTTGCTCGAACGCTGCAGCTCGTCGGCGCGGGCCTGCAGTTCTTCCTGGGCCTGGCTGAGCTCGTCGTTCTTGCGGTCCAGCGCCTCGGTACGCTCGGACAGCTGCTCATTGGTCTGTTCAAGCTCGGCCTGCTGGGTTTCCAGGTGGGCCTGGGACTCCTTGAGCACCCGCGATTGCTCTTCGAGCTCTTCGTTGGCGGTCTTGAGTTCTTCCTGCTGCACCTGCAGCTCTTCGTTGAGCTGCTGGGTCTCGGCCAGTACTTCCTGCAGGCGCTGGCGGTATCGGGCGCTTTCGATGGAAATACCGAGGTTTTCGCCGACCCGCTGCATCAGCTCGTCGTCGCGCGCCTGCAGCGGGCGCAGGAAGCCCAGTTCAATCACTCCGTTGATCTGGCCGTCATCGCGGGCCGGCATCAGCAGTGCACTGCGCGGCAGGCCGCGACCCAGGCCCGAACTGAGCTGGTAGTAATCTTCTGGCAGTTCGTCCAGGCGCAGCAGGCGCCCCTCGCGCACGGCCTGGGCCAGCAGGCCGTCGTGGTCACCCAGCACCTGCTGACGGGCCTGCTCCTCGGCTGCCAGGCCGTAGGTGGCCACGCGTACCAAGCGACCATGTTCGTCGCGCACGTAGAGCGCACCGACCACGCTGCCCAGGTAGCTGGCGAAGAAGCGCAGGATGTTGTCGCCGAGCATCGGCAGGGTCAGTTGGCCCAGCACTTGTTCGGCCAGCTGGGTCTGGCCATTGCGCAACCAGGCCTGGTGTTCCAGGCGCTCGGCAGCACGCTGCTGAGCCTGCAGGTTTTCGCTGTAGCTGCCCGACAGGGCCAGCAGATCGCGGCGACCGAGGTAGGCGAGCAAGGCGCTGAGGCCGACAATCAACAGCACGAAGCCAGATATGGCGGTAACGGTGACCGCGCTGACCTTCTCGGTGCGCGTCATGCGCAGCTGCTGTTCAGTGACGACCAGGTCGTCGAATTCCTTGCGTATTTCGTCGGTGATGCGCTTGCCGCGGCCATTGCCGACCGAAGCACTGTAGTCGCCGCCACTGCGGCGCTGGCTGATCATCTCGCCGGCGAATGCATTCCAGGCATGCTGCAAGGCAATCAGCCGGTCGATACGGTCGACCTGCTGCGAGTTGTCCTCGACCATGCCGCGCAGGCTCTGCAAGCTACCGAGGATGCGCGGCTTGGCTACCTCGTAGGGGTCGAGGAAGCGTTCGTCTCCGGTGATCAGAAAACCGCGCATGCCGGTTTCCATGTCGATCGACAGCTTGACCGTTTCGTTGGCATTGCCGATCACCCGATCGGTGTGCTCGACCCACTGCATGGCCGAAAGCAGGTAGTTGATCACCGCGACAAAGGCCACGGCGCCGAGCAGGCCCACTGCCAGGGGCAGGCTGATATTTCGGCTCAACAGCTTGCGGAAGCTTTGCTGGTCCATCGAGGCTGCTTGAATCATCTGAAAACGCCCGCGCGAAAAAGGTCCATTGAAAAGTGTGGCGGCTCTGCCGCTGCGCTCACCGATTAACAAGCGAGTCTAACCCGCTTGGGCGGCTTCGGCAGGGCATTTAGCCAGTATTTGAAGCCCCCGTGTGAGAATCGTTCCCTCGATGTGCCACAGTCGGTATCCTCGGGAACTTCTGTCACTGCCTGGCGCACAGAGTAGGGACATGACTTTTTCAACAGGAAACCTCCCATGCAACTTCTGGTAGTCGAAGACGACGACATCGTACGTATGCTGATGGTCGAAGTGCTCGATGAATTGGGCTACAGCACCCTCGAAGCGGAAAATGCCAAGGCAGCGCTGAAGGTAATCGAGGATGCCAGCCAATCACTGGCCCTGCTGGTGACCGACGTGGGCTTGCCGGACATGCGCGGTGAAGAGTTGGCGGCCAAGGCCCGTGCGGAGCGGCCGTTGCTGCCGGTGCTGTTTGCCAGCGGTTATGCCGAGAGTTTCCCTGTGCCGGAGGGCATGCACATGATCGGCAAGCCGTTCAGCATCGACCAGTTGCGCGACAAGGTGGTGGAGATTCTGGGTACGCCTTGAGCAGCGGCCAGGTAACTCAAAGCTCTCGGCGTAACAGATAAGTATCCATGATCCACCCAATCCGCACCCTCTCCCGCTCGCGCACCTCCAGTATCCGTGCCTTCACTGCCTGCAAGGGCCCGGCGATCAGCACTTCATCCTCGGTGCCCAGGTAAGCGCCCCAGTAGATCACCAGCGCCGGATCCTCTAGCGTGGCAAAGGCGCATTGCCCGTCGAGCATCACCACCACATTATCCACCTGCCCCTGCTCGGCCAGGCGCCGCCCTGGCAGCACGGTCAGCGGCTCGCCAATGCGGTTGAGGGGGATCTGATGCCGCGCCGCCAGGGCCTGCACACTGCTGATACCGGGAATCACCTGCAGGCGTAGCGCCACTCCGCGTTCGCGGACCAGGTCAAGAATGCGCAAGGTGCTGTCATAGAGCCCGGGCTCACCCCAGAGCAAAAAGGCGCCGATATCCTCGGCGCCCATCTCTTCGCTGATCAACCGGGCATACAGCGCAGCACGCTGGCGATGCCAGTCGTGCACCGCGCCTGTGTAGTCATCCGCCTCGGCATCGCGCCGAGGGTCTGCCACCTGCACCAGGCGGTAGCCACCCTCGGGCCGGTAGCGCTCGAGGATCGCCTTGCGCAAGCGCAGCAGTTCACCCTTGCCAGCGCCTTTGTCGAGCATGAACAAAACACTGGCGCGACGCAGTGCCTCGACTGCCTCGACGGTGATCTGCCGGGGGTCGCCCGGGCCGATGCCAATCAACAGAACGTCTTTCATGGCACCGCCCGCGATCTCGACTCAGAAGATAGAGAAGTTATAGCTGACGATGACCCGCGTCTCATCCATGTCCCGCGCCCACTTCTCGTAGTTGCTGCGGTACGTGGAGTTACGCAGGCGCACGCTGACATCCTTGAAGGTGCCGCTCTGCACCTGGTACTTGAGCTCGGTGTCGCGTTCCCATTCCTTGCCTTCGGCATTGCTGCCCGGCACCTTGATGTGGTCGCCGTTGATGTAGCGGGTGAAGAAGCTCAGGCCGGGCACGCCAAGGGCTTTGAAGTCGTAGTCGTAACGCAGCTGCCAGGAGCGCTCCTGGGCGGCGGCGAAGTCGTTGACCTGGGCGTAGCTGACCAGGTACGGGTTGCTGCCATCAAGGTATGGCATGGCACTTTCGCCGTACATGCGCTGCCAGCCGGCGCTGATCTTGTGCCCGCCCAGGCTGTAGCCGAGCATGCCACTGAAGGCACGGTGGTCGATCTCACCGGCGCGGGCGTTGCCGATGTCATCGCTCTTGATCAGCCGCAGGTCTGCCGACAGGCTACCGACAGCGAGCGGCTGGCTGGCGACCAGCCCAAGGAAGTGCTGGCGGTAGATGTTTTCCAGTTTGGCGACTTGATACTGGGCACTGAGCCGATCATTGAAACGGTAGTCCAGGCCGGCCAGGTCAAAGTGGTCGGCTTGGATATCGCAGGCATAGCGCTTGTTCTTGCAATGCACGCGAATATCCTGGCGATCGGTGGAATCACGCGCAGTGTACTTGTCCAGGCGGGCCAGGGTGAACTTCAGGTCACGCACTTCCTCGGAGGTCAGCATCGCGCCGTGGAACATGGTCGGCAGCAGGCGACCATCGTTGTATTTCAACAGCGGTACGTCCGGCATCATCGAGCCGTACTTAAGCACGGTGTTGGACACCTTGACCTTGGCCGCCAGGCCCATTTTCGCGTATTGGTCGGCGGAGTGCCGTGGGTCGTGGCCGGAAGATGGCAGCAAACCACTGTTACTGTCGGCCGGGCTGGAATCAAGCTTGATCCCTAACATGCCCAGTGCATCAACACCAAAGCCAACCGGGCCCTGGGTATAACCCGATTGCACATTCAGAATGAAGCCTTGCGCCCATTCTTCACGTTTTGACGCACCCTGGCTGGAACTGCTGTGGCCGTCACGAAAATCCCGGTTGAAATAGACATTGCGTGCTTCGACCTTGGCACTAGCGTCTTCAACAAAACCGGCGGCCTGGGCCTGCGCGCCGGCGCACATGAGGAACACGCCGGCAACACGGCGCCCGGGGGCGAGAGGAAGGGGGGAAAACATGCGAGGGCACATCCACAAGTAAGGCAAAAAAACGAATCGTGACGCACCTGCGTCACGCTAATGCGTCGCGGCCGAACATGAGTCGACCATCATCTGAAATCATCGCCCAGCCGCTCTGCCACAGGCTATTGGACCATGGTCTAGAACCCCTCGAAGAGGCATCGAAAAACCATCTGAATTACAGCGTGGAAAACTTGGAAAGTTCCCGATTACTTATAAAAAGTTTGCGGTTTACCGAAGTCCTGCAAGTGTCTACACTCGATCTCAGCGAACAGTTTTACCCACCCGCGTGGCTGGCGTTTAGTCCTTATCAATGTTCGTCACGCCCTGCCACGGAAGACGTACAGGAGTGATTACAGTGTCCAGACTTGCAGAGTTTCGTGCTGCCGAGAAAGCGCTCCAGGAACAGATGGCACAACTGGAGGCGCTGAAAAAGGATGCCGGCCTCAAACGCGAAATCGAATTCGAGCAGAAACTAGTCGGCCTGATGAAAAGCTATGACAAAAGTCTGCGCGACATCATCGCCATCCTCGACCCGAAGGCGGTTACCCGTGGCGCTGCCAGTGCACCGAAACAACAGCGCCGCCCGCGCGTGGTGAAAGTCTACGAGAACCCACACACCGGCGAACTGATCGAGACCAAAGGCGGCAACCACCGCGGCCTCAAGGCGTGGAAAGAACAGTATGGGGCCGCTACCGTGGAGAGCTGGGTTCGCTGATGAAACGTCAACACCCACTTCACACTTTTTTCACAACGGCTGCAGCAGTATCGAGACAGCTAAAGGACTAGCGACCCCATCACGCGCCCGCACATGCGGGCCTCTAATTCCGGCGCCCTGCTCACCCGAGCAGGGCGCTTTCATTTGCGCAAACGCTTCACTGACGTATCATGGCCCCCTGTCTGTTTCGCTGGCACCTGGTTGCCAGCCCCGTCTCTGGAGTACCCATGAGCCTGCACGATCTGCAAACCCTGCCTGGCGTCACCGCGCAGCCAGACGCCGCCACCGCCCAGTTCGTCTTTAACCACACCATGCTGCGCGTCAAGGACATCGAGAAGTCGCTGGACTTCTACACCCGTGTGCTGGGCTTCCGCCTGGTCGACAAGCGCGACTTCCCTGAAGCGGCCTTCAGCCTGTACTTCCTGGCCCTGGTCGACCCGGCGCAGATCCCTGCCGACGACACCGCGCGCCACCAGTGGATGAAGTCGATCCCGGGCGTACTGGAACTGACCCACAACCACGGCACCGAGAACGACCCGGAATTCGCCTACCATAACGGCAACACCGACCCGCGCGGCTTTGGCCACATCTGTATTTCGGTGCCGGACGTGCGTGAGGCCTGTGCCCGTTTCGAAGCCCTCGACGTACCGTTCCAGAAACGCCTGCAAGATGGCCGCATGAACCACCTGGCCTTCGTCAAGGACCCGGACGGTTACTGGGTGGAAGTGATCCAGCCCACCGAACTGAAGGGCTGATCGCCGTCAGCTCGCGCTCGTCGGGCCGGGAACTCCTGGCCCCTTGCTGTGGTATATGAAGGTAACTGCTTCACATACCACAGCGAGGTAAGGACGATGCAATCTCTTCACTGTGAATACCGCGACCACACCATCACCGCCAGCGTGATGCCCCACCCCGACTCCCCCCTGCCCTACGCCGCCGGTTGCCTGATCACCGATCCTCAGGGGCACACCAGCAAGCGAATGTCCATGCCGATGAAGTTCTTCTCGGACCTTGAGAATGCGCAGCATGTGTCGCTGGCACATGGTCGGGCATTGGTGGATGAGCAACTGGACAAGGGCACAAAGCCTTCTGACCGGCACGGTCACTTCGCTGCAGGAGCGGCGCGCGCATAAGCTACCGCCGCTTCAACCTGTTCACGACTGGGCCGCACGCCGGTATACAACACAAACTGCTCCAAGGCCTGCAGCGCAATCACCTCCAGCCCGGTAATCACCGGCTTGCCCAGCGCCTCGGCCCGCTGGATCAGCGGCGTGCGCGCCGGCATCGCCACCACGTCGAACACCCGCTCGGCCGCCGCAATAGCATTCTCGCTGAAGGCCAGCTCATCCGCCTCCGGCCCGCCAGCCATGCCGATCGGTGTCACATTCACCAGCATCGGCGGGCACAGGTCGCCCAGTTCAGCCACCCAACGATAACCGCAGACATCCGCGAGCTGCCGCCCGGCCTGCTCGTTGCGGGCGACGATGATGCCTTCGCGGAACCCGGCATCACGCAGGGCACTGGCCACAGCCTTGGCCATGCCGCCACTGCCGCGCAAGGCAAACGCGGTGGCAGGGTCGACCTGGTGCTCTTCGAGCAGTTGCCGCACGGCCAGGTAATCGGTGTTGTAGGCCTTCAGATGGCCCGCGGTGTTGACCAAGGTATTGATCGACTCGATCGCCGCCGCCGACGGGTCGATTTCGTCAACCAGCGCCATGCAAGCCTCCTTGTACGGCATCGACACGCCACAACCGCGAATGCCTAGCGCGCGGATACCTGCGACGGCTGCCGGCAGGTCGTTGGTGCTCATGGCCTTGTAGTAGTAGTCGAGCCCAAGCTGCTGGTAGAGGTGATTATGAAAACGCACGCCGAAGGTGCCAGGCCGCCCGGCCAAGGAAATGCACAGCACGGTGTCTCTGCTGGGAGTTGTCGCCATAACTTGCTCCTTTTTCATAACTGAATCGTTTATTCAGCCTACCAGACGCAACCACTGGTCGTCCCTTACACAACCTTTACCGTTTCCCTGCGCTCGGCTGACAGAGACCGGAGTCATAGTATTAAGGCCCCAAGCGTGGGGTTACCTTGTGAGGAAGTCTCATGAACCGTCTTCTCCCCGGAATCGCCCTGCTGGTCGGTGCCCTGGCCGTCAGCGGGCCAGCCTCTGCCCATGGTGGCGGCGGCCGTGGCTGGTATGGCCCAGGGCCGCTGCTCGGCGCTGCCGTGGTCGGGGCCGTGGTCGGGGCGACGGTGTATGGCGGCCGCGACCGCACGGTCTACGTTGAGCGCCAGCCTGCCTACTATGGGCCACCGCCCGTCTACGTGCAGGCCCCACCGCAGCCGGTGTACTACCAGCCGTACTACGTACCGGCACCACCACCGCCTGCGTACCACCCCTACTATGGCCCGCCACCGGTGTATTACGGCCCGCCACGCTGGTGACCGTTGATAAAACTGATGAGTACTATTGAGCGTGTTGATTTCAAACCCTGTCGGCTGATGCGTAAGGTAGGGCCATGTTTCACAGGAGGTCCCCATGGCCACTATTCAGATCATGTCAGTCGTCGGCACTGCCGTCCCCGTCACCCTGCGTGAGCAAGGCCTGCTGGCCTGCTGGTACCTGATGAGCAATGGCGAGGCCGTCAGCGGCCCGCTGGCTACCCGCGCCTCGGCCCAGGCCCTGGCTGAACAGCTCCAGGCCGATTGCCTGATCGCTTGACCGAATTTGTTGTGCGTTGCTCCCTACGCCTCTTCTGACCCGCCCGTTGGCGGGTCTTTTTTTATCTGGGCGAACCGACGAACGGAGCCAGGAAAACCGATACAGCATGAAGCTTTTTTCATTTCGTGGGAGCGGCTCAACGAGCAATCGACAGCACTTAGGCCATACTCCACAATGCATCGGTTTTTTGGGGGAAAACCCTTGCACAGCCAACGACATACCAACCTTTAGTGAGCCTCAACGTGAAAACATCCCTGTCCATCCTCAGCCTGCTGCTGTTGCTCACAGGAACTGCGACCCTTCCGTCGACCGCTGCTGCACAACCCCCGGCCCAGGTCCAACGCGACCCGTCCAAGCTGCACCTGGCGTCTGGCAGCGCCCTGCTGATCGACCTGAACACCAACCAGGAGCTGTATTCGAACCACGCCGACCGTGTGGTGCCCATTGCCTCGGTGACCAAACTGATGACGGCGATGGTGGTGCTGGATGCCAAGCTGCCCATGGATGAGATGCTCACCATGACCATCGCCAACAACCCAGACATGAAAGGCGTGTATTCGCGTGTGCGCCTGGGGAGCGAGCTGAACCGCCGGGAAACCCTGCTGATCACCCTGATGTCATCGGAAAACCGCGCCGCCACCACCCTGGCCAACCATTATCCGGGCGGCTACCCGGCCTTCATCAAGGCAATGAACGCCAAGGCCCGCAGCCTGGGCATGGCGCACACCCGCTACATCGAGCCAACCGGCCTGTCGACACAGAACGTCTCCACCGCCCATGACCTCGCCAAGTTGCTGATGGCATCGCGCAAGTACCCGATGCTGAGCGAGCTGTCGACCACCCGCGAAAAGACCGTGGCCTTCCGCAAGCCGAACTACACGCTGGGCTTCCGTAACACCGACCACCTGGTAAACAAGAGCAACTGGGACATCACGCTGACCAAGACCGGTTTCACCAACGATGCCGGCCACTGCCTGGTGCTGTTGACCAAGATGGACAACCGCCCGGTGGCCATGGTGATCCTTGACGCCTTCGGCAAATACACCCACTTCGCCGACGCCACTCGCATGCGTCAATGGCTGGAGACCGGCGCGACCAAACCGGCACCGGCCGTGGCCATGCAGTACAAGACGGACAAACACGGCAAGGGGCGCCTGGCGTCGGAGTGACGGCAGGCCTTGCTGGCCTCATCTGCGGCGTGCGGCGATGAGGCCAGTGCAGTCGAACTCAGGCCTGGGTATCGACCATCCCGCCGGCACTGTTGCCGCCTGTTTTCTGCAGCGCTTCCAGCAGCTGCGCAGTAGCCTCCATGATTTCGCCGCTGATAGTGGCGATGCTGGCTTGCTTGCCAGCGACGGCCGCCAGCTTGGTGGTTTCGTCGGTTTTCTGTGCCATCAGGATGGCCAGTTGTTTCTGCTCGTCCGCCAGCTGCTTCTGCAGTTTCTTGATCATCTCGCGCAATTGCGTGATATGCGCCGGCTCCCCACTGCCACTGCTGCCTTCGGCACCCTCGGCGCCTTTGGCCTGGCCGTCGCCACGCAGCTTCGAAGTGTCAACCTGCAGCGTCGAGCTGCCCGATTCAGTCTTTTCGGTGTCGCTGACCTGCGAAGCGCTGGCCGTCTGGGCCGAAGTGTTACTGATGCTGACTGCCGCGATGCCTACCATGTCTTTCTCCCTGCCTTGCAAAGGGTCCTTGAGTTGACCTGCGTATCGGCCGGCAGGCAAAAACCTTTAGGCCCGGTTGGCCGCAGACGCGCTCCCAGGCAGTAAATTCCCCTGCCACTGGCTCGTTCCACCCAATGTACAAGCGCAGGCGCCGGAGCCCCGGCATGCGCCCACATTCGACCCATTATGGAATCGCAGCCATGAGCCAGTCTGCACACCCGGAAACTATCAAGGACCTGATCGGCGTGGGCTTCGGCCCGTCCAACCTGGCCCTGGCCATCGCCCTGGAAGAACTCGCCCAGAGCCAGGGCCACGCCCTCGATGCGCTGTTCATCGACAAGCAGAAGGAATACCGCTGGCACGGCGATACCCTGGCCACCCAGAGCGAACTGCAGATCTCGTTCCTCAAGGACCTGGTCTCGCTGCGCAACCCGACCAGCCCGTACAGCTTCGTCAACTACCTGCACCAGAAGCAGCGCCTGGCCGACTTCATCAACCTCGGCACCTTCTACCCCTGCCGCCTGGAGTACAACGACTACCTGCGCTGGGCCGCCGAGCATTTCGCCAGCCAGGCGGTGTACGGCGAAGAAGTGCTGCGCATCGAGCCTGAAGTGAAGGCCGGGCGCGTCGAGCACCTGCGCCTGGTATCGCGTGATATGCAGGGCCGCGAATTCAGCCGACGCACGCGTTCGGTGGTGGTCGGTAGCGGCGGCACACCGAAAATCCCGGAAAAATTCGGTGCGTTCAAGGATGATCCACGGGTCTTCCACCATTCCCAGTACCTGAGCAGCCTGAACAAGCTGCCGTGCACGGCCGGCAAACCGATGCGCATCGCGGTGATCGGCTCGGGCCAGAGCGCCGCCGAGGCCTTCATCGACCTCAACGACAGCTACCCGTCGGTCAAGGTCGACATGGTGCTGCGCGGTTCTGCCCTCAAGCCGGCCGATGACAGCCCGTTCGTCAACGAGATCTTCTCCCCTGACTACACCGAACTGGTCTACAACGAACCGGCCGACCAACGCGCCAAATTGCTCGGCGAGTACCACAACACCAACTACTCGGTGGTCGACCTCGACCTGATCGAGCGCATCTACGGCATCCTCTACCGGCAGAAGGTCGCCCACCAGTTCCGCCACAACGTGCTGTGCCGTCGCCAGGTGGAAGCCGTGGTGGCCACCCGCGACGGCATCGAACTGACCCTGCGCGACCTGGCCACCGGCCAGCAGCAGACCCACCGCTACGACGCAGTAATCCTCGCCACCGGCTACGAACGCCGCTCGCACCGCGACCTGCTGGCACCACTGGCCAACTACGTGGAAGACTTCAGCGTCGATCGCAACTACCGGGTACTGGCAAGCCCCGACTTGCAGGCTTCGGTCTACCTGCAAGGCTTCTGCGAGAACAGCCACGGCCTCAGCGACACCTTGCTGTCGGTACTGCCCTCCCGTGCCGCAGAGATCGGCCAGGCGCTATATCACGACTTGGCTCGCCAGCAGGGTATGGCACAACCCGCCGTGGCCCTGACCAGCGCCTGATTCACGCTGCACACCCACCGACAGGGCGCCATGCGCCCGGTCGGCCTTTGTGCCCTCTGAAACATTTGCTTGCACTTAAACCAGCAGGATTTTCATTCTCATTCGTCCTTTCTAAAGCAGCCCCCTTGGTTGGGCCTGTGCTCGCCCACCTTTTCAGAAGACGGACCGATGGCCAAATCCCCGAAAAAATCCAAGTCCAAGCTGTGGTTCCTGGTCCACAGCTGGCTCGCCCTGCCGATCTGGTTCTTCGTGCTGATCGTCTGCTTCACCGGCATGCTGGCCGTGGTCAGCCAGGAGATCGTCTGGCTGGCCAACCCCGACGTGCGTGCCAGCAAGCCCGACGACAACGCCAAACGCCTGAGCTTCCAGCAAGTGCTCGATGCCCTGCACAAGGCCGAACCGGACATGGCCGTCAATTCGCTCAGCCAGCCGGACGGTTCGCATTTCGCGCTGACGGCGCGGGTCACCTATGCCGATGGCGCCAGCCCGATGCTCTACGTCAACCCGTATACCGGGGCCATCCAGGGCAAGATGCCGGACTTCAACTTCGAAGCCTTCACCCGCGCCCTGCATGGCTGGTGGCTGGTGCCGTTCACCAATGGCTTCAGCTGGGGCTGGTACATGGTCTCGCTACTCGGCCTGCCGATGCTGGCGTCGCTGGTCACCGGCCTGGTGGTGTACAAGAAGTTCTGGAAAGGCTTCTTCAAACCGGTACGCACCGGCCATGGCGCGCGCATCTTCTGGGGCGACCTGCACCGCCTGGCCGGGGTCTGGTCGATCTGGTTCATTGCGGTAATTTCCATCACCAGCATCTGGTTCCTGACCCGGGCGATCCTCTTCGACAACCAGATCACCATTTCCAGCGAACCGATCGTCCCGGTGATCGCGCGTGAGCAGGTGCCGCAGACCGCCGATGGCAGCCCGGCACCGCGTATCGACGTAGACGAGGCCGCACGTATTGCCGGTCTGGCCATCCCGAGCCTGGACATCACCTCCGTCTCGCTGCCGGCTACCGCCTACAGCCACATCGAAATGGGCGGGCGTGGCTGGTACCCGCTGATGTTCCAGAGCGCGTCGGTCAACCCCTATACCCGCCAGGTCGACAGCCAGTTCCTGCTCAGCGATCGCTCGGCCCTGGAGTTCTTCACCGAATCCATGCGCCCGCTGCACACCGGCGACTTCGGTGGCCTGCCGATCAAGCTGGTGTGGTTCTTCTTCGGCCTGATCCTGACCCTGATGGTGTTCAGCGGCCTGCTGATCTGGACCAAACGCACCGCCCAGGCCACCGCCGCGGCGCTCAAGCGCGGCGAGCGTGCACCGCGCAACACGAGCCGCGAAACCACCCTGGAGGTCCGCCCATGAGCCAGGCCAACGCCCTGCCCGTACGCCCATTCAAGCAATGGTGGTTGAAGTGGCGCTTCCACCTGAACATCCTGCTGATCCTCATTCCCCTGGGGTTCATGCCCAAGTACTTCGCCGACGTCAGGCTGTTGCGCGGTGACGCCGGGCTCGGTGCCAACCCGATCAGCGACATTCAGGTCGGCCCCTACCGCCTCGATCTCGCCGAACTGCGCAACGAGCCCCCGCGCGCCGATGGCCCCGCCGGCCATTTCAAGCTGTTCAACGCGGCGCTGTGCAAGGCCTGCGTGAACGAGGTCAAGGCGATCTACCTGCGCATCGGCAAGCCGCGCAGCCTGCGCGCCGCCGGCACCATTTTCTTCGGCGCGCCGTACCGCATGGTCACCAACCTGCCCATACCACCGCGCACCCCCGCCGATGCGCAGATCTGGATCACCCTCGAAGGCTGGGACGGCAGCCTGCACCAGGCCTCCGTTCCGCTGGCCAAGGCTTCGCCAGCCACTGTGGCCTGGCTTGAAAAACAAGGAGGCAAACCATGAAACACCTGATGCGCAGGCTCGCCCTGCCCTGGCTGGTACTGGTCGCAGGCCCGGCCCTGGCCCACAACCCGATGTGCGAGTGCGAGGAAGTGGCGGGTGGCCAGGTGAAATGCACCGGCGGCTTTTCCGATGGCAGCGGCGCGCCAGGGGTGACCCTCGACGTGATTGGCTACGATGAACAGGTACTGGTCGGCGGCAAGCTCGGTGACGACTCGAGCCTGACCTTCAAGCGCCCCGACGGCGAGTTCTACGTGCTGTTCGACGCAGGCCCGGGCCATATCGTGGAAGTCGACCACGCCGACATCGCGCAGCCATGAGCAGCACAGACATGAGCAGCCCAGCCATGCGCCATACCCATGTGGTGCGCCCGGCTGGTGCCGGGCACGAAACCCTCTACGTGCTGCTGGTCAGCCTGTTGATCGTCGCCCTCGCCGCCAGCGTGGTGCTGTTGCGCGGCGAGCGCGACGACGAGCAGACCATCGCCAGCCACCAGATCGACGCCCGCCGCGACCTGACCGCCGCCGAACAGGGTATCTATACCGACCTGCGCGTGGCCTTCGACGAAATCCAGCTGCTGCGCGATGAAAGCGCCGCCACGCCCAGTGTCGAAATACTGGCCGAGGAAGGCCTGCCACCGTTCGTTGCAGACGCGGGAAGCCAGAGCCGTGGCAATCACCAGTGGCAGTGGCTGGCCAGCGGTGCCTATCTGGGCCGCAGCCAGGCGCCGCACGTGGCAGGCAGCTTCCTGATGATTCTGCCCGCTGCCGACAGTGCCGAGGTCGACGTCTGGCTGCGCCGCGACAGCACCGCCGTGCTCCCCGACGACCTCGGCCAGGCCGCGCTGATCGCCGCCGGCTGGCAGCAGGTAGTCAGCCACTACGACGCCGGGGTTACCCGCGAACACCGCCATTGAACCCAAGGATTCCCCATGTTCCGCAAAGCCCTCGCACTGCTCCTGGCCTGCGTCCTGCCGGCACTGGCCCTGGCCGACACCGGCAAGCCCCTACGCATCGGCATCACCCTGCACCCTTACTACAGCTACGTGAGCAACATCGTCGGTGACAAGGCCGAAGTGGTGCCGTTGATTCCGGCGGGCTTCAACCCCCATGCGTACGAGCCCCGCGCCGAGGACATCAAGCGCATCGGCACGCTGGACGTGGTGGTGCTCAATGGCGTCGGCCATGACGACTTCGCCGACCGCATGATCGCCGCCAGCGAAAAGCCCGGCATCAAGACCATCGAAGCCAACCAGAACGTGCCGTTGCTGGCGGCCACCGGCATCGCCGCCCGCGGCGCCGGCAAGGTGGTCAACCCGCATACCTTCCTGTCGATCAGCACCACCATCGCCCAGGTCAACAACATCGCCCGCGAGCTGGGCAAACTCGACCCGGACAACGCCAAGCTCTACACGCAGAACGCCCGCGCCTACGCCAAGCGCCTGCGCGCCTTGCGTGCCGAGGCGCTGGCCAAGGTGACCGAGGCGCCCAGCGCAACCTTGCGCGTGGCCACCATCCATGCTGCCTACGACTACCTGGTGCGTGACTTCGGGCTGGAAGTGACCGCGGTGGTCGAGCCCGCCCATGGCATCGAACCGAGCCCGGCACAGCTGAAGAAGACCATCGACCAGCTCAAGGCGCTGGACGTGAAAGTGATTTTCTCGGAGATGGACTTCCCTTCGGCCTATGTCGAAACCATCCAGCGCGAATCCGGCGTGCGCCTGTATCCGCTGACGCACATTTCCTACGGCGAATACACCAAGGACAAATACGAAGTGGAGATGAAGCGCAACCTCGACACCGTGGTCCGCGCCATCCAGGAGAACCGCGCATGACCGCCGCTGCCAACCTCACGGCGCCCGGCGGGCCACGCATCGAATTTGCCGGCATCGACCTGACCCTGGGCCGCACGCGTATTCTCGAACAGGTGCACTTCAGCGTCGCCGCGGGCAGCGTGCATGCCATCGTCGGCCCCAATGGCGGCGGCAAGAGCTCGCTGATCAAGACCCTGCTCGGGCAGATGCCGCATCAGGGCCAGCTGAGCCTGCACTGGCCAGGCGCGCAGCAGGTGATCGGTTATGTGCCGCAGGCCTTGGAATTCGACCGCGGGCTGCCGATGACCGTGGACGACTTCATGGCTGCCATGTGCCAGCGGCGCCCGGCGTTCCTCGGCCTGTCACGCCGAGTGCAGCCGGCAGTCGATGCGGCGCTGGCACGGGTCGGCTTGCTCGACAAACGCAAGCGGCGCATGGGCGCGCTGTCTGGTGGCGAACGCCAGCGCGTGCTGCTGGCTCAGGGCCTGATTCCCGAGCCGCAATTGCTGGTGCTCGACGAGCCGATGTCGGCGCTCGACGAAGCCGGTATCCAGGTGTTCGAACAACTGCTGCAAGGCTGGCGCCAGGCCGGCACCACCGTGCTGTGGATCGAGCATGACCTTGAGGCCGTGCTGCGCCTGGCCGATCGGGTCACCGGCCTGAGCCGCCAAGTGCTGTTCGACGCCCCACCCGCCCAAGCCCTGACCCCGGAGCGCCTGCTCGGCCTGTTCTCCGTCCATCCCCGCAGCGAGAGCCTTGCCTGATGAGCTTCGAAGCATTCCGCCAGCTGATCCAGGAATGGGCCGGCGCTGGCTACCTGCCGGAGGCGCTGGCCTACGGTTTCGTGATCAATGCCTTGCTGGCCGGCCTGATGATCGGCCCGGTGCTGGGCGGCCTCGGCACCTTGGTGGTGGTCAAGCGCTTTGCCTTCTTCTCCGAAGCGGTCGGCCATGCCGCGCTGACCGGGGTCGCCATCGGCATCCTGCTTGGCGAACCGTATACCGGCCCCTATGGCAGCCTGTTCGGCTACTGCCTGCTGTTCGGCATCCTGCTCAACTTCCTGCGCAACCGCACCGGGCTGTCGCCGGACACGCTGATCGGCGTGTTCCTTTCGGTGTCGCTGGCCCTCGGCGCCAGCTTGCTGCTGATGCTGGCCGGCAAGATCAACGTGCACATTCTCGAGAACGTGCTGTTCGGCTCGGTACTGACCGTCAGTGCCCAGGACCTGGTGGTGCTGGGCATCATCGCGCTGCTAGTGCTGGCCCTGGCCCTGCCGCTTTACAACCGCATCATGCTGGCCAGCTTCAACCCACAGTTGGCTGCCGTGCGCGGGGTGGCGGTGAAAACCCTGGACTATCTGTTCGTGGTGCTGGTGACCCTGGTCACGGTGGCCTCGGTGAAGGTAATCGGGGCGATACTGGTCGGTGCTCTGCTGGTGATCCCGGCTGCGGCGGCGCGCCTGGTCAGCCAGTCGTTGAAGGGGTTTTTCTTCGTCTCAGTGCTGATTGCCACCCTGAGCACACTGCTCGGCATCCTCCTGCCGATCGTCCTCGACCTGCCGGTGCCCTCGGGCGCGGCGATCATTCTGGTCGCCGGCATCTGCTTCGCCCTCGCCGCGCTGGCCCGCGCCCTCGTCCCTCGCTTGCAAGGAAACCCGGCATGAACCTGAAACACCTCACCCTGGCCGTCGCCCTCGCCGGCGTGCCCGCACTCGCCTCGGCCACACAAGTGCTGGCCACTCTGCCGGTGACCCACAGCCTGGCCAGTGCCCTGCTCGACGGTACCGCCGTGCAGCTCACGCGCGCCGCGCCGGCCAACCTGCCGGCCAGCCGCCAACCGTCATACTTCAGCAGCCGTGGAGGCGCAGCACTGGCCAAGGCCGCGCAGCAGGCCGACGCGGTGATCGGCGTGCGCTCGATCTGGCGTGACGACCCGCTGTACCCGATGGCGCGGCGCAGCAACATTCGCATCGTCGAGATCGATGCCGCGCGGCCGGTCGATGGCGCACTGCCGGGCATCGCCGTGAGTGGCGATGACGCCTATGGTGCCTACCCCTGGCTGAACCCGACCAACCTGGGGCGCATGGCCGATGTGCTGGCCAATGACCTGGAGCGCCTGGCACCCGCCGACAAGGGCAGGATCCAAGGCAACCTGGCGGGGCTCAAGCGCCAGTTGCTGGAGCTGACCGCCAGCAGCCAGACGCAGCTGGCCAAGGTCGACAACCTGAGTGTGGTCAGCCTGTCCGAGCGCCTGGGGTATCTGGCCAGCGGCTTGAACCTGGATGTGGTGGAGCAGCCGTTGCCGGCGGATGGCAAGTGGGATGAGGCTGCGCTGAAAGCACTGGGTGAGAACCTCAAGGGGCAGGACGTGGCGCTGGTGCTGGACCATCGGCAGCCGGATGCGGCGCTGGCCAAGGTGATCGAGGCGGCCGGGGCGAAGTTGCTGGTGGTGGAGAGTGATCCGGAGAATGCGGTGGCTGGGCTCAAGGCCAGTGTCGAGCAGGTGGTCGGGGCATTGAGCGAAGGGTGATGTCGCCAGCACCGGCTTGTCCCGCGAAGAGGCCGGCACTGGCATAAATCTATCGGTTCATGCACCGCTCGTAGCGCTCATCCACTCGCCCGGCAAACCAGGCGGTGGTCAATTTGCGGGTAATCTTCGGGCTCTTCAGCTCGATCCCCGGCAGCATTGCCCGCGCCACCGGTTTGCCCGCCGCCGCATCGGCCAGGGCAAACACCCCGCTGTACAGCTTGCTGTCCTCGAATGCCAGGCTGTCGCCCAGCTCCAGCTGGCTGCGGATCTGTGGATTACGCAGCCCCAGCTTGGCCCCGAGCTTGCGCGCCGCCTGCTCGGTGCTGCCGGGCAAGATCGAACCTGGGGCGATCAAGTCGCCATCCAGTGCCAGGTCCGCCCCCGTGACCTTGCTCAATGCGGCCTGGAACGCGGCATTGCGGCTGGCGTACCAGCCCGCGTTGAAATCGGCGAAGCGGTACAGTTGGCGCTCGTAATGCGCGGGGTAGCCGAGCAAATGGGCAATGCCGAAGTACATGCCGCCACGGCGACTGAAGACTTCCTGGCGGATAGTGCCGTCATAGGTGTAGGGATAATCCTTGGCGTGCTTTTCCGCGAACTCGATGCTGACCTGCATCGGCCCACCGGTGTGCACCGGGTTCAACCCGCCTAGCAGCGTCTTGCCCAACGGCAGGCGAGCGATGAACTCGTCGTACAGCGCGCTCAGCTGCTTCTCACTGCGCACCGCCAGCAGGCGCTGCTGATAGCTCTGGCCATTGCCTGAGGGCGTCTTCAGTGCACCGTCGACCAGCAGCGTGGGAATGTGCAGGCGCGCCGCACGGCGGTCGATTTCCTCACGGGCGATGCGCCCCAGGTTGGGTACCTGTGGGTCGGCGTTGAAGGTCGACTCTTGCTCGGTCACCGCCAACACCGCACACAGGTTGCGTTTGCTTGGCGCGATGCGCTGGGCCTCGAACGCCACCTGGATATCCTTGGCCCAGCCTTCGCGGTCCTTGGCCTGGGCCGGCAACAGGCGCAGCAACAGGGCACGCACCTTGGCCGGGTCGGCCTCAGGCTCTTCCTCGCGGCGCCCGGCGCAGCCCTGCAGCAGCGCCAGGGCCATCAGCCCTGCCGCCAAAAGTCGGCCGTTCAGGGCTGTTCACCGACCATGTAGGTCTTGCTGATGTGGCGGAACTGCGGGTGGCTGGCGCTGCCCATGAGCTCGAACAGCACCATTTCCCGAGTCACCACCTGTGCTCCGGCCTGGCGCATGCGCGTAAGGCCCGCGGCCTTGTTGCCCGGGGTGCGGCTGTCGCAGGCATCCTCGACCACGAACACCTGCTTGCCCAGGGCCAGCAGGCCGAGCACGGTCTGCAGCACGCAGACGTGGCTTTCCATGCCGCAGACGATCACCTGCTCACGGGCCATCAGGCTGGCCGGCAGGCACTCGGCGGCCACGCAGGAGAAATGGGTCTTTTCCACGACTTCGGCCGCCGGGGCCACTGCGATGAGTTCCGCCAGAGTATGGCCCAGGCCTTTGGGATACTGCTCGGAAATCACGATCGGCAGTTCCAGGTCGTTGCAGGCCGAGAGCAGCCAGCGCGCTCGGGCGCGGGTGCCCTGTGGGTCGCTCATGGCGCCGATGAGCTTTTCCTGGATGTCGACGACCAGCAGCGTGGCCTTGTGATGTTCGATCAGCATTGTCTGCCCCTTGCCTGGGAAAAGGCCTAGCCTCCCCCAGGCAGGCGACGCCGTCAATCAGGCAGAAAGCCGATGTGCTTCAAGGGCCTGCGTCAGCGCACCGAGCACCCGGTCCTCATGCTCATGGATGAAGAAGTGGCCGCCGGGGAACATCTGCAGCGAGAAATCACCGAGGGTTTCCTTGCGCCAGGCCTGCAGTTGCTCTGCGCTGGCCCGGTCCGCTTCGCCACCGAGCACGTGCAGCGGGCACTGCAAGGCAGGCCGTTGACGGTAGAGGTAACGGCCGCAGAGCAGGAAGTCTGCACGCAAGGTCGGCAAGGTCAGGCTCATTAGCTCGGCGTTGGCCAGCACCTCCTCCGGCGTGCCATTGAGCTCGCGCAGTTCGGACTTGAGCTGCTCATCGGTCTTGGGGTCGCGCCAGTTGTTGCCGTCATAATCCTCGCGCCGGGTGGGCGCCGCCGTGCCGCAGGCGAACAGTGCCAGCGGCGGCGGGCAGCCCAGCACGCGCAGTTCGTGGGCCAGTTCGAAGGCCAGCAGTGCGCCCAGGCTATGGCCGAGCAAGGCATAAGGCGCGTTGGCGGCCAGGCGTTGCTCGTTGGCCAGTTGCCGGGCCAGTGCCTGCATGTCGGTCTGCAGCGGCTCGCCCATGCGCGAGCCGCGCCCGGGCAACTCGACCGGGCGCACCTGCAGCCAGGCCGGCAGCTTGCGCCGCCAGCGGCTGTAGACCATGGCACTGGTCCCGGAATACGGCAGGCACAGCAAGTTGAGTGTGGTCACTGGGCAGTAGCTGCGGCCATCTGCTGGCGCAGGCTCAAGGGGCGCATGTCGGTCCAGACTTCGTCGATGTAGGCCAGGCAGTCCTTCTTCAGGCCGCTCTTGCCCACCGCGCGCCAGCCTTCTGGGATGGCCTTGTAGTCCGGCCAGATGGAATATTGCTCTTCGTGGTTGACCACTACCTGGAACTGGATATCGTCGCGGTCGAATACGGAAGTCATTGCCTGTCTCCTTGAGTGATGGCTGCCGCTGCGCGCCTGGCGCAGGGAGGTTCTCAGGTAGACGTAGGGCACTACGGAAAAATTAGCCTCAGGCGTCTCTCAGCAGGTCATGCGCATCAAGCAACCGGAACGCCACCTGCGGATTGCGCTCCAGGCCCCGGCGGATCGCGGCCGGGATCGACTGGCGGGTCTTGCGGCACAGGCCGGGCTGGTCGTCGAGTTCGATGACGATGCCGCGCATGGTGCGCACTTCGTTGAAGCCGGGGCTGATGTGCACGCGGATGCCGAGGTTTTCGTACAGCCGCAGCTGCAGGCGCTGCAGGTCTTCCAGGTCCTTGAGGTTTTCCAGGCGTTCGAGCAGGCGCTTTTCTTCCTGGCGGGTGAGCAGGAGGATGCGCTGGGCCGCTGGCGGCTGTTCGGCCAGGTGGTCGCGGCCGCAGTCACAGGCGCCAGGGGGGCACGGTTGGCGAAGAGGGGGTGGGGTGCTCATGGAGCAAGCATAGCTTCACCGTCCCGTTCTCAGTAAACGCTTCAGAAAAACTTTCCTGACAGGATAAAAAATTTCATAAACCGCTGGACCTCGCCCCCTCGCTTCGCCTATAAATCGCCCAAGGGAAATTTATATTCCCACCAAGAAACACCACTTCGCCCGCCGCGAAGCTTCTTTTGCCCTTGTGCCAGACCTGCCCCACTCCATCACGAGGCCTATCCGACATGCACCCCGCTCCCGATCACTTCATCCTGCGCGTCAGTTGCCCGGCCGTGTCCGGCATCGTCGCGGCGGTGACCACCTACCTGGCCGAGCACGGTTGCTACATCAGCGAGATGGCGCAGTTCGACGACGAGGACAATGGCCGCTTCTTCATGCGTGCGGTGTTCCGCTACAACACCGGCGTCAGCGGTGATACACCACAACTGGAAGCAGGCTTCGCCGATGTCGCCCAGCGCTTCGACATGGACTGGAGCCTGCACAGCAGCGCCCGGCCACTGCGCGTGCTGCTGATGGTCAGCAAGTTCGACCACTGCCTGGCCGACTTGCTCTACCGCCATGCCAAGGGCGAACTGGACATGCAGATCACCGCCGTGGTCTCCAACCACCTCGACCTGCGGCCAATGGCCGAGCGCCAGGGCATCCGCTTCGTCTACCTGCCGGTGACCAAGGAGACCAAAGCCGAGCAGGAAGCCGCACTGATGCGCATCGTCGAGGACACCGGCACCGAACTGGTGGTGCTGGCGCGCTACATGCAGATCCTCTCCGACGACCTGTGCCGCCAGCTGTCGGGCCGGGCGATCAACATCCACCACTCGTTCCTGCCCGGGTTCAAGGGCGCGAAGCCGTACCACCAGGCCTATCAGCGCGGGGTCAAGCTGATCGGTGCCACCGCCCACTACGTCACCCGCGACCTCGACGAGGGCCCGATTATCGAACAGGAAGTGCAGCGCGTGGACCACGCCTACGCCCCCGACGACCTGGTGGCGATCGGCCGCGACACCGAGACCATCGCCCTGTCCCGCGCCGTCAAGTACCACCTCGAACACCGGGTGTTCCTCAACCACGACCGCACGGTGATCTTCAAATGAACACCATCCCCAGCATCAAGCGGATCGACGGCAAGGCCACCGCGGCACGGGTGCTGGCAGAGGTTCGCGAGCAGGTGCAGACCTTGCGCCAAGGCGGTGTGCAGCCGGGCCTGGCGGTGGTATTGGTCGGGGCCGACGCGGCCAGCCAGGTGTATGTGCGCAACAAGGTGCTGCGCGCCGAGGAAGTGGGCATTCGCTCGCTGCAACATCGCCTGCCGGCCGACACCAGCCAGGCGCAGCTGTTGACCCTGATCGACAGGCTCAACCGTGACAGCGAGGTCAACGGCATCCTCGTGCAGTTGCCGCTGCCCGAGCATGTCGATGAGCACCGCATTCTCCAGGCGATCAGCCCGCTGAAGGACGTGGACGGTTTCCACAGCGAAAACGTCGGCGGCCTGGCCCAAGGGCGCGATGTGCTCACGCCCTGCACTCCCAGCGGCTGCATGCGCCTGCTGCGCGATGCTTGTGGCGAGCTGCGCGGCAAGCATGCGGTGGTGGTCGGCCGCTCGAACATCGTCGGCAAACCCATGGCCGCACTGCTGCTGCAGGCCGACTGTACGGTAACCGTGGTGCATTCACGTAGTCGTGACTTGCCGGTGCTATGCCGCCAGGCCGACATCCTTGTCGCAGCGGTAGGCAAGCCGAAGCTGATCGGCGCCGAGTGGCTCAAGCCCGGTGCGGTGGTGATCGATGTCGGCATCAACCGCATCGAGGAAGGCGGCCACAGCCGCCTGGTCGGCGATGTCGATTTCGCCGCCGCCCTGCCCCAGGTCGCCGCCATCACCCCGGTGCCCGGCGGCGTTGGCCCGATGACCATCGCCTACCTGATGAAAAACACCCTGCTCGCCCTCGACCTGCAGCAGCAGGCCGCCCACCAGGAGCGCACCCCATGCCTTTCGCCCTGCTGAAATACGGCCTGAGCGCCGACTACCCGGTGGAGGTCGACCTGCCGCCACCGTGCGAACTCAAGCCGCGCTATGACGTGGTGATCATCGGTGGCGGCGGCCACGGCCTGGCCATCGCCTACTACCTGGCCAAGTACCACGGCGTGACCAATGTCGCCGTGCTGGAGAAGTCCTACCTGGGTGGCGGCAACACGGCGCGCAACACCGCCGTGATCCGCTCCAACTACCTCACTTCCGAGGGCGTGCGCTTCTACGCAGAATCGGTGCGGATGTTCCAGAACCTGTCCAACGAGTTCGACTTCAACATCATGTACTCCGAGCGCGGCCAGCTGACGCTGGCGCATACCGACGCCACCGTGCGTGCCTTCCGCCAGCGCGCCGAGGTCAACAAGCACTTTGGCGGGCGCAGCGAAATGATCGACCGCCAGCAGATCCGCGAGCTGGTGCCGAGCCTGAACCTCGACCCCGGCCATCTGCCGGTGCAGGCGGGCCTCTGGCACATCGACGGCGCCACCGCGCGCCACGATGCGGTGGCCTGGGGCTACGCCAAGCAGGCCGCCAAGCGCGGCGTAGAAATTCACCAGCTCACCGAAGTGCAGGATCTGCTGATCCGCAATGGCCGCATCGAAGCGGTCAAGACCAACCGCGGCACCGTGCAGTGCGGCTGCGTGGTGCAGGCGGTGGCCGGGGCCAGTTCGCAGCTGTTGGCCAAGGCCGGCATCCGTGCGCCGATCCAAACCTACCCGCTGCAGGCCATGGTCACCCAACCGTTCAAGCCATTCCTCGACCCGCTGGTGAGCTCTTCGGCGCTGCACTGCTACGTGCAGCAGACCAGCCGTGGCGAGATTGTCTTCGGTGGCGGCTCCGACCCGTACCCGCTGTACAACACCCGCTCCACCCTCGACCTCAAGGAAAGCCTGCTGGCCCACGCCATCGAGATGTTCCCGTTCATGGCCAACGCCAAGCTGATGCGCCAGTGGGCCGGGATCACCGACATGACCCCGGACTACAGCCCGATCATGGGCCTGTCGCCGGTCGACAACTACTACCTCGACGCCGGCTGGGGCACCTGGGGTTTCAAGGCCACGCCTATTTGCGGCAAGACCATGGCCGAGCTGGTTGCCAGCGGCGGCAAGGTCCCGGACATGATCGCGCCCTTTGCCCTGGAGCGCTTCAGCCGCTTCCAGCAAGTCAACGAGATGGGCGCCACCGCGGCCAGCCACTAGGAGCACACGACGATGAAAATCCTGACCTGCCCCTTGAACGGCCCGCGCAACATCAGCGAGTTCACCTACGGCGGCGAGTTCAAGCCCATGCCCGACCCGGCCAGTTGCACTGACGCCGAGTGGGCCGACTACGTGTTCAACAGCGACAACCTGGCCGGCGTGGTCATCGAGTGGTGGCTGCACAACGCCTCGAGCTATTGGTTCCTGGCCGAGCGCCACACCGTCAGCGACCAGGTGCTGCGCACCTTCGACCCGAAAGATCTGTTCGACCGCCGCGTCGACTTCACCCCCGCCGCCACCCCGGAGATCGCCGGATGAACAGCCTCACTCGCCTCCCCGCGCCCATGGGCCTGCTGATCGACCGCGAGCGACCCCTGCGTTTCGAATTCGATGGCCAGGCCTGCCCGGGTTTTGCCGGTGACACCATTGCCAGTGCCCTGCTCGGCAACGGCCGCTGGCTGCTGTCGCGCTCGTTCAAGTACCACCGCCCGCGTGGCCCGCTGAGCATGGCCGGGCAGGACGCCAACACCCTGGTGCAGCTCGCCGAAGAGCCCAACGTGCTGGCCGACCTGGAGGCCGCCCGTGATGGCCTGGTGGTCGCCGGGCAGAACTTCAACGGCAGCCTGGAACACGACCGCGACGCCTACCTGGGCAAGTTCTCGCGCTTCATGCCGGTGGGCTTCTACTACCGCTCGTTCTACAAGCCCAAGGGCATGTGGAAGGTGTGGGAGCCGCTGATCCGCAAGAAGGCCGGCCTCGGCGTGCTCGACCTCGGCTTCAGGCCGCAGTACTACGACAAGGCCTATCTGTTTGTCGACCTGGCGGTGATCGGTGCCGGCCCGGCCGGCCTGCGCGCCGCGCTGGACGCCGCCAATGCCGGGGCCAAGGTGCTGCTGATCGAGCAACAGCCGGTGCTCGGCGGCTCGCTGACCTACGCCCGCTTCGACATCGCCGGCACCCGCGCCGCCAGCCTGCGCCAGGAACTGCTCGCCGCCGTCGAAGGCCACCCGAACATCCAGGTGCTGTGCGAGGCCACCTGCAATGGCTGGTTCACCGACAACTACCTGCCTGTGATCCAGCACAAGCGCCTGTACAAGGTACGCGCCACTCGCTGCCTGGTGGCGGCCGGGTCGTTCGACCAGCCGGTGGTGTTCCGCAACAACGACCTGCCCGGGGTGCTGCTGACCAGCGCCGCGCAGCGGTTGATGAAGCTGTACGCGGTCAAGCCGGGGCAACGCGCGGTAATTCTCACCGGCCACGATGACGGCTACTTGGCCGCGCTCGACCTGCAGGAGCAAGGCGTGGCAGTCGCCGCCCTGGTCGACATGCGCGCCGCACCTGCCGATGTTGCACTGGCCAGCGAGCTCAAGCGTCGCGACATTCCCGTGCACCTGGGCAGTACCGTCTATGAAGCCCTGCACGAAGCAGGTATGCGCCACGTTACGGGCGTGGACATTCGCCCGATCACCGGCCAAGGCAAAGTTGGCGAACACGGCCTGCGCGTGGCCTGCGACCTGTTGTGCATGTCCGCCGGTTACATGCCGGTGTATCAGTTGCTGTGCCAGGCCGGTGGCAAGCTGGCCTATGACGTCAACCGTGACGAGTTTGCCATCAGCAACCTGCCCACTGGCCTGGATATCGCCGGTTCGGTGAACGGCCGCCATCGCCTGGACAACGTGCTCACCGACGCCAGCCGCAGCGCCGCCGAAGCCCTCGCGGCACTGGGCCTGCAAGCAGCAACGCCGTCGGCCTACGTTGCCGAGGCCAAGGTCAACTTCCCCTGGCCGATCTTCCCACACCCCAAGGGCAAGGACTTCGTCGACTTCGACGAGGACCTGCAAGTGCGCGATATCGTCAACGCCACCCGCAGCGGCTACCGCGACGTGCAACTGGTCAAGCGCTTCTCCACGGTCGGCATGGGCCCGTCCCAGGGCCGCCACTCGGCGCTGCCCACTGCACGCCTGGTGGCCCAGGCCACCGGCCGCAGCATCAGCGATACCGGCGTGACCACCGCCCGCCCGCCATTCCAGGCAGAGAAGCTGGCGCACGTCGCCGGCCGTGCGTTCGACCCTTACCGGCAGACGCCGATGCACCACCGCCACCTGCAAGCGGGCGCGAAGATGATGCCTGCAGGCATCTGGCAGCGCCCGGCCTACTATGGCAAGCCGGAAGCACGCGAGCGCTGCATGCAGGAGGAAGCCCGCCATGTGCGTGAGAAGGTCGGCCTGATCGACGTTTCCACCTTGGGCGGCCTGGACGTGCGCGGCCCTGACGCCGCCGAACTGCTGGAACGCCTGTACACCTTCGGCTTCGCCAAACTGGCCATCGGTCGCACCCGCTATGCACTGATGACCAACGAGCACGGCGTGGTAATCGACGACGGCGTCTGCGCGCGCCTGGCCGAGCAGCACTTCTACGTCACCGCCACCACCAGCGGCGTTGATCGTATCTACCAGCAGATGCTCAAGTGGAACGCGCAGTGGCGGCTGGACGTGGACATCACCAACGTCACCGCCGCCCTGGCCGCGGTCAACTTGGCCGGGCCGCTGTCGCGCCAGGTGCTGACCAAGGTGTGTGGCGATGTCGAGCTATCGGCCGAAGCGTTCCCCTACCTGGGGGTACGCCTGGGTACGGTGGCCGGCATTCCGGCGCGCATCCTGCGGGTCGGCTTCGTCGGCGAGCTGGGTTATGAAATGCACGTGCCGGCGCGTCATGCCGAGCGCCTGTGGGACGCGCTGATGCAGGCCGGTGCCGGGCTGGGCATACGCCCGTTCGGCGTCGAGACCCAGCGCCTGCTGCGCCTGGAAAAGGGCCACGTGATCATCAGCCAGGACACCGACGGCATGACCCACCCGGCGGAGATCGACATGCAGTGGGCGATCGGCCGCAAGAAGCCATTCTTCGTCGGCAAGCGTTCGATCGAAATCCTCGAAGCGCAGCCGCTCAAGCGCAAGCTGGTCGGCTTCACCCTGCCCAAGGGCAGCCCGCAGCCGCTGGAAGGCCACCTGGTGCTGGACGGCCCGAACATCAGCGGCAACGTCACCTCCTGCGAGTATTCGCAGACCCTGGGGCAGATCATCGGCCTGGCCTACGCCGGCGCCCATCAGGCGACGCCTGGCATGCACATCCCGATCCGCGTGGAAGGCGGCGTGATGGTCAATGCCAAGGTGGTGCAACTGCCCTTCCATGATCCCGACAACCTGCGCCAGGAGCTCTGAACCATGACCAGTTTGAAAGCTGAAGCCTTCATTCCACGCACCCCGAGGGCCGAGCTGCTGCACAGCTGTGCGTTGACCGACCTGACGGAACTGGCGCGGGTCGGGTTTCGCGGCGGGGACAGTGCGGCGTATCTGGAGGCGCGTGGCTACCGTTTGCCAGCGCAGTCCAACCAGGCCTCGCGCCAGGATGACGGGGGCTGGGTGGCGCGCCTGTCGGCCAGCGAGTACCTGTTGCTGGGCAGCGTTGCCGATCAGGGCGCACGGGTAGCTGCCGAAGAGGCTGCGTGGAGGCAGGATGCCCGGCGCAACTATCTGCTGCCGCGTCAGGACAGCCACGCCTGGTTGCAGCTGTCGGGGGAGCATTGCAGTGCGGTGATGGCCAAGTTGTGCGGGGTCGACCTGCGGGCGCAGGCGTTTGCGGTCGGGGCCGTGGCGCAGACTTCAGCGGCGCGGATCAATGTGATTGTGGTGAATGTCGGCAGTGATGAGTTGCCGGCGTTACAGCTGCTGTTTGACCGGGCATCGCTGGCCTACTTCCAGGAAGCGGTGCTGGATGCCATGGATGAGTTCGATGGCGGGTGGATTGGGGTGGATCAATTGATGCGTTGACCTGCACTGGCCCTTTCGCGGGACAAGCCCGCTCCTACAGGGAATCGCGACTCTGAACTGCGCCCCTGATGTTGGACAAAAAATCCAACCTCAGGGGCGTTTTACGTGAGCAAGCACACCAAGCAGTTCAAACTTTCAGCCATCCATGCCTTTCTGCAGCGAGGCATTGGCTATCGCACCATCGCATCTGAGTTGCAGATGGATCCCTCCTTGCTTCGGCGCTGGGTCGCGAGCTATCGCATCCATGGCGAGGCTAGCCTCTGCGGACAAACACGGACTTTCAGCCCTGAGTTCAAGCTTTCGGTGCTTGAGCGGATGTGGCGCGACAAGCTATCGCTGCGCCAGACGGCAGCCGTTTTCAATATGAGCCACTCCAGCCAGATAGGCATATGGGAATCGCAGTACTACAGTGGCGGCATCAAAGCCCTGACAGCAAAGAGCAAAGGTCCGCGCAGTCTCATGCCTAAACCACCTGTTCCACCCGCCAACACCCCACCTGTAGCCGATGAAGATCTCTCGCACGCCGAGTTGCTGGCCAAGCTGCGCCATGCCGAGATGGAGATCGCCTATCTAAAAAAGTTAAAAGAGCTGCGCGAGGAGAAGGCGAGGCAGAAGAAGGCCGAGAAGAAAAAGTCCTGATCATCTCGGCCTTGCGTAACCGATTCCCCCTCAACAACCTGCTCAAGTTGGCTGGGCTGGCGCGCAGTACGTACTACTACCAACTCAAGGTGATGGCTGCAGGTGACAAGCTGGCCCCGTTAAAGGCTCATATCTGTGAGACCCAGGGGCGGCATAAGGGGCGCTATGGCTATCGACGCATGACTGCAGCGCTGCGCAACATTGGCCAAATAGTAAACAGTAAAGTTGTGCGCCGGCTGATGGGTGAACTCGACCTCAAATGCACGGTGCGCGTGAAAAAGTACAAGTCCTATCGCGGTCAGCCCGGACGCATTGCGCCCAACACAATGGAGCGCGATTTCACGGCAGCAGAGCCCAACGAGAAATGGGTAACAGACGTGACCGAGTTCAAGGTGGCGGGTGAGAAACTGTACCTATCGCCGATATTGGACCTGTTTAGCGGGGAGATCGTGGCGCATCAGATCGATACTTCGCCGCACTATCCTCTGGTCGGCCAGATGCTGGAGCAGGCGCTTGCGAAGCTACCGGAAGGAGCCAAGCCGATGCTGCATTCCGACCAGGGCTGGCAGTATCAATACTACGCCTACCGGAATCGACTCGAAGAAAAGGGGCTGGAGCAGAGCATGTCGCGCAAAGGCAACTGCCTGGACAATGCACGAATGGAGAGTTTTTTCGGCACACTGAAGATAGAGATGTACCATGGTCAGCGCTTCGCCAGCATCGCAGAGCTGAGGGCGGCAATCGATGAATACATCAACTACTACAACCATGATCGAATCAAGATGGGGCTGGGCGGCCTGACTCCCGTGGCATACAGGAGTCAGGCTGCAGCAGCCTAATCACAGACTGTCCAACAAATGGGGCGCAGTTCACTCTGTAGGAGCGGGCTTGTCCCGCGAAGGGCCCAGCCTGGCCTCAGAGTTGAGTCAACCGCTCGCGCAGGAAGCTCACAAACCCCTGCACCGGCCGCGCCACCTGTCGGTGCTGCGGGTACACCGCCGACAACTGCAACGCCGGCGGCACCCACTCATCCAGAACCGTCACCAGCCGCCCGTCTGCCAGCGCCTGGCCGACGATGAAGGTCGGCAAATAGGTCACCCCCATCCCGGCAATCGCCGCATCCCGGAGCAACTCGCCGTTGTTCGCGCGCATCCGCCCGGTCACCTGAATCACCTGGACCTTGCCGCCCTGCCTGAACTGCCACTGCACTTGCCGCGAATGCCCATAGGGCAGGCAATCATGCTCGGCCAGTTGCTCAGGCTTTGTCGGTACGCCATGTACATCGAGGTACGCCGGGCTCGCGCAATACACCCGCTCGACATCGGCAATGCGCCGAGCGATCAGGCTGGAGTCTTCCAGCGCGCCAATGCGCAGCGCCAGGTCGTACCCCTCGCCGATCAGGTCCACGGCACGATCACTGAGGTCCACCTCCACATCCACCTGCGGATGCAACTGCAGAAACTCGGTCAGCAGGCAGCCCAGGTGGGCCACGGCGAACGACAGCGGTGCACTCAGGCGCAAGGTGCCGCGCAGAGCCTGGGCCTGGCCGCTGATGTCGTGTTCTACCTGTTGCACCTCGCCCAGCAGGCGCAGCGCCGACTGGTAGTAGTGCTGGCCCAGCGGCGTGGCGTCCAGCCGACGGGTGGAGCGGTTGAGCAGGCGCACGCCGAGGCGCTCTTCAAGCTGCATCAGGCGGCGGCTGACCGATTGTTTGGACATGCCAAGGCGCTCGGCGGCGGCAGTGAAACTGCCGGCCTCCATGACCTGGGCAAAGATGCGCATGTCTTCGTAGGGGTTCATTGTCTCGCTCTTGGTGACAGTCAAACGCTTTATAGCGGCTTTTTCCCGTCAGTGCATCTCCCTAATCTACACACAGGTCGCAGCGATGGCCCTGAAGGCCAGGCAAGACGCCCATTACCAGCACTTACCCAGAAAAGGATTCGCTCATGAACATTGTCCACAAGACCCTCACCGCTTCCCTCCTCGCCCTGTCCGTCTCCAGCGCCTTCGCCGCCGGCAGCCCAGGCGTCGAACAGCACACCCAGGCCTTCCTCGAAGCGCTGGCACAGGGTGGCGGCAAACCGCTCGAACAGCTCAGCCCGAAAGACGCCCGCGCCGTGCTGACCGGTGCCCAGGCTTCGGTGCAGGTCGACCTGTCCGGTATCGAGGTCAAGCAACGCACCATCCAGGCCAACGGCCAGTCGATCACGCTGCAGGTGGTGCGCCCGGCCAATGTCAAAGGTGAGTTGCCGGTGTTCATGTTCTTCCACGGCGGCGGCTGGGTGCTTGGCGACTTCCCGACCCACAAGCGGCTGATCCGCGACCTGGTGGTTGGCTCAGGCGCGGTGGCGGTCTATGTGGACTACACCCCGTCACCCGAGGCGCACTACCCGACGGCGATCAACCAGGCCTATGCCGCCACCCAATGGGTCGCCGAGCACGGCAAGGAAATCGGTGTCGACGGCAAGCGCCTGGCCGTGGCCGGCAACAGCGTCGGCGGCAACATGGCGGCGGTGGTCGCCCTCAAGGCCAAAGAGGCCGGCACCCCGGCCCTGCGCTTCCAGCTGCTGCTGTGGCCGGTGACCGATGCCAGCTTCGAGACAGCGTCGTACAAGCAGTTCGCCGAGGGGCACTTCCTCACCACCGGGATGATGAAGTGGTTCTGGGACAACTACACCACCGATGCCAAGGCGCGGGAGCAGATCTACGCCTCGCCGCTGCGTGCCAGCAGCGAACAGCTCAAGGGCCTGCCGCCGACACTGGTGCAGACCGCCGAGTTCGATGTGCTGCGGGATGAAGGTGAGGCCTATGCACGCAAGCTGAATGCGGCCGGCGTGACCGTTACCTCGGTGCGCTACAACGGCATGATCCATGACTATGGGTTGCTCAACCCGCTGAGCCAGGTGCCGGCGGTGAAAGCGGCGATGCGCCAGGCCGCAAACGAACTGAACGTGCACTTGCAATAACGCCAGCCAACCGCACGGCAGGGCCCAGGTGCCCTGCCCTTACTGGAGATTCGTCATGCTCACCGTCCGTAACGCCCAAGACCGCGGCCTGGCCTTCCACGGCTGGCTGAAATCCTTCCACACCTTCTCCTTCGGCCACTACCGCAACCCCGACGAGCAAGGTTTTTCCGACCTGCTGGTGATCAACGACGACCGCGTCATCCCTGGCAAGGGCTTTGGCCAGCACCCGCACCGCGATATGGAAATCTTCTCCTACGTTCTCGAAGGCGCGCTGGAGCACAAGGACACCCTGGGTACGGGCTCGGTGATCCGCCCGGGTGACGTGCAGCTGATGAGCGCTGGCCATGGCGTGGCGCACAGCGAGTTCAACCACAGCCAGGCGCAGCCGGTGCACTTCCTGCAGATCTGGATCGTACCCAACGTCAAAGGGGCGACGCCGCGTTATCAGCAGCAGCACTTCAGTGCCGAGGAGAAGCGCGGCACGTTGCGCCTGATCATCTCGCCAGATGGTGCCGAAGGATCATTGCAGGTGCGACAGAACGCGCGGGTATATGCCGGGCTGTTCGATGGCGCGGAGCGCGCGACGCTGAGCTTGCCGGAGAACCGTCATGCCTATGTACATGTGGCTCGCGGCAGCATCGAGCTCAATGGCCAGGTGCTGAATGAGGGGGATGGGGTGCGGGTAAGGCATGAACAGCTGCTGGACCTGAGCAATGGCGTGGATGCCGAGGTGCTGGTGTTCGACCTGCGACCGCATGAATTGCCTGGCATGCCATAAACAGGACCGGCCTCTTCGCGGGGCAAGCCCGCTCCTACAGGCACTGCGCGATCCTGTAGGAGCGGGCTTGCCCCGCGAAAGGGCCGTCAGCTTTTACCTCAAGGCTCGAACCCTTCGACAATGATCACCTCAGCCTTGGCCACCCCCTGGCGATGGCTGCACGCCTCCTGATACAGCTCCGACCGGTAGCACGCTAGCGCCTGCTCATACGAATCGAACTCGATCACCACGCTACGCTGTGGAGTGGGCCGCCCTTCCATCGCCTCGCTGCGCCCGCCGCGGGCCAGAAAGCGGCCGCCGAATGCCTTGAAGGCAGCGGGAGCGCGCTGGGTGTACTGCTGGTACTGCTCGGGGTCGGTCACATCGACGTGGGCGATCCAATAGGCTTTCATCCGCTGCTCTCCTGTTACAACGATTTTTGTGTATGATGGTATACCATAAAAATCACCCCACCACAGTGAGCGTGCAACATGGCTTTCAACACCATCGAGGAACTCCTCGAGGACTACCGGCAAGGCAAGATGGTCCTGCTGGTGGACGACGAGGACCGGGAAAATGAAGGCGACCTGCTGATCGCCGCCGAGCGCTGTGATGCCCAGGCCATCAACTTCATGGCCCGCGAAGCGCGCGGGCTGATCTGCCTGACCCTGACTGACGACCACTGCCAGCGCCTGGGCCTTGAGCAGATGGTACCGGCCAACGGCAGCGTGTTCAGCACCGCCTTCACCGTGTCGATCGAAGCCGCCAGCGGCGTCACCACCGGCATTTCCGCCGCCGACCGGGCGCGCACCGTGGCTGCGGCCATGGCGCCCGATGCCCGCCCCGAAGACCTGGTGCAGCCTGGCCACATCTTCCCCCTGCGTGCCCGCGAAGGCGGCGTGCTGACCCGTGCCGGGCATACCGAAGCCGGTTGCGACCTGGCCCGCCTGGCCGGTTTCACCCCGGCTTCGGTGATCGTCGAGGTACTCAACGATGACGGCACCATGGCTCGCCGCCCGGACCTGGAAGTGTTCGCCGCGCAGCACGGCATCAAGATCGGCACCATCGCTGACCTGATCCACTATCGCCTGAGCAACGAGCAGACCATCAAGCGCATCGGCGAGCGCGAACTGCCGACCGTGCACGGCACGTTCCGCCTGGTGACCTACGAGGACCGCATCGAAGGCGGCGTGCACATGGCCATGGTCATGGGTGATATCCGCCGTGAGCAGCCGACTCTGGTGCGGGTGCACGTGATCGACCCGCTGCGCGACCTGGTGGGTGCCGAATACGCCGGCCCCGCCAACTGGACGCTGTGGGCGGCACTGCAGAGAGTGGCGGAGGAAGGTGCCGGGGTGGTGGTGATCCTCGCCAACCACGAATCCTCACAAGCCTTGCTCGAACGCGTACCGCAGCTGACTCAGCCGGTGCGGCCTTATCAGCGTGGGCAGTCCAAGGTGTACTCGGAGGTCGGTACCGGAGCGCAGATTCTGCAGGACCTGGGCGTAGGCAAGCTGCGTCACCTGGGCCCGCCGCTGAAATATGCAGGGTTGGCCGGGTACGAGCTGGAAGTGGTGCAGAGCATTCCGTTCGAGCCAGGGATGGTTGGCTGAAATACATACTCCCATAGGAGCGGGCTTGTCCCGCGAAGCAGGCGACGCGGTGCATGGCACGGGCTTCACCCGTGTTCGCGGGGCAAGCCCGCTCCTACAGGAACCAGGCAAACCTTTCGTTCCCTTGCAAGACCACCCCGAACTGACAACGGAGTGATGGCCGGTAGCCTCATTCCTCTTGCCAAAAGTTTGGAATACCATAATATGATATCCCGTAGACCTTGAATCTGCAGGCCGGCACCTACAATTACAAACGGCCACCAGACACTTTGTTTTAGCTGCTCCCCGAATACTGTTGGCGGGCGCACCAGAAGCCCCGCCTCGAATAACAAAAGCAACGAGGGCGTAACCATGCTGTTGAGCAAACGTGTAACCGCAGTGCTGTCCGCCAGCCTGCTGACCCTGGCCTGTCAGGCCGCCCAGGCCGCTGACAGCCTGAACTTCGTCAGCTGGGGCGGTACCACCCAGGACGCCCAGAAAGAAGCATGGGCCATCCCCTTCAGCAAAAGCACCGACATCAAAGTCGTCCAGGACGGCCCGACCGACTACGGCAAGCTCAAGGCCATGGTCGAGAGCGGCAACGTGCAATGGGACGTAGTCGACGTCGAAGCCGACTTCGCCCTGCGTGCCGCCAGCGAAGGCCTGCTTGAACCCCTCGATTTCAACCAGATCAAACGCGACAAGATCGACCCGCGTTTCGTCTCAGACCACGGCGTCGGCTCGTTCTTCTTCTCCTTCGTGCTCGGCTACAACGAAGGCAAGCTCGGTGCCAACAAGCCAGTCGACTGGACCGCGCTGTTCGACACCAAGACCTACCCAGGCAAGCGCGCCCTGTACAAATGGCCAAGCCCCGGCGTGCTGGAACTGGCCCTGCTGGCCGACGGCGTAGCGCCCAAGGACCTCTACCCGCTGGACCTGGACCGCGCCTTCAAGAAGCTCGACACCATCAAGAAAGACATCGTCTGGTGGGGCGGTGGCGCCCAGTCGCAGCAGCTGCTGGCCTCGGGTGAAGCGTCGCTCGGCCAGTTCTGGAACGGCCGCGTCTATGCCCTGCAGCAAGACGGTGCACCAGTGGGCGTGAGCTGGAAGCAGAACCTGGTCATGGCCGACTTCCTGGTCATCCCGAAAGGCTCGAAGAACAAGGACGCTGCCATGAAGTTCCTGGCCAATGCCAGCAGCGCCGAAGGCCAGGCCGCGTTCGCCAACAAGACCGCCTACGCCCCGGTGAACGTCGACAGCGTGGCCAAGCTCGACAAAGACCTCGCCCCGAACCTGCCGACCGCCTACGCCCAGGACCAGGTCACCCTGGACTTCGCCTACTGGGCGAAAAACGGCCAGGCCATCGCAGCCCGCTGGAATGAGTGGTTGGTCAAATGAAAGTCGCCATCAATGCCCTGCAGAACGCGCAAGGTGCCCCCACGGGCACCGGCGCCCCGGGAACGGCCCCTCGCCGCGTGAGCCTGGGCCAGCGCTGGAAAGGCAGCCGCAACCTGCTGCCGGCCCTGCTGTTCCTCGGCCTGTTCTTCTTCGCCCCGCTGGTCGGCCTGTTGCTGCGCGGGGTGCTGGAGCCAACGCCAGGGCTGGGCAACTACGAGCAGTTGTTCGCCAACTCGGCCTATGCACGGGTGCTGTTCAACACCTTCTCGGTGGCCGGCGTGGTCACCCTGATCAGTGTGCTGCTGGGCTTCCCGCTGGCCTGGGCGATCACCCTGGTGCCCCAGGGCTGGGGCCGTTGGCTGCTGAACATCGTGCTGCTGTCGATGTGGACCAGCCTGCTGGCGCGCACCTACTCGTGGCTGGTGCTGCTGCAGAGCTCGGGGGTGATCAACAAGGCGTTGATGGCCATGGGCATCATCGATACCCCGCTGGAGATGGTGCACAACCTCACCGGCGTGGTGATCGGCATGAGCTACATCATGATCCCGTTCATCGTGCTGCCGCTGCAAGCGACCATGCATGCCATCGACCCGATGGTGCTGCAGGCCGGCTCAATCTGCGGCGCCGGCCCCTGGACCAACTTCTGGAAGGTGTTTCTGCCGCTGTGCCGCTCGGGGCTGTTTTCCGGGGCGCTGATGGTGTTCGTGATGTCGCTCGGTTACTACGTCACCCCAGCGCTGCTCGGCGGTGCGCAGAACATGATGCTGCCTGAATTCATCATCCAGCAGGTGCAGTCGTTCCTCAACTGGGGCCTGGCCAGCGCCGCCGCCGCACTGCTGGTGGTGATCACCCTGGTGCTCTTCTACCTGTACCTGAAGCTGCAGCCGGAATCCCCGGTTGGCAATGCGAGGTAAACCGCCATGCTCCTGTCTCCCAATGCCATGGGCCGCCCGCTGCGGACGGGCCTGTACCTGACCACCGGGGTCATTGCGGCCTTCTTGCTGCTGCCGGTGGTGTTCATCGTGCTGCTGTCGTTCGGCTCGTCTCAGTGGCTGGTGTTCCCGCCACCGGGCTGGACCTTCAAGTGGTACGGCCAGTTCTTCTCCAACCCGGAGTGGATGGACGCCGCCCTGGCCAGCCTCAAGGTCGCCGTGCTGACCACCATCGCCGCGGTGCTGCTGGGCCTGCCCACCGCCTTCGCCCTGGTGCGTGGCCGCTTCCCCGGCCGCGAAATGCTCTACGGGCTGTTCACCATGCCGATGATCGTGCCGCTGGTGATCATCGCCGTGGCGGTGTACGCGCTGTTCCTCAAGCTGGGCTACACCGGCACGCTGTTCGCCTTCGTGGTTAGCCATGTGATCGTCGCCCTGCCCTTCACCATCATCTCGATCATCAACTCGCTGAAGCTGTTCGACCAGTCGATCGAAGATGCTGCGGTGATCTGCGGTGCCTCGCGCCTGCAGGCGATCTTCAAGGTGACCTTCCCGGCGATTCGCCCGGGCATGATCGCCGGTGGCCTGTTCGCCTTCCTGGTGTCGTGGGACGAGGTGGTGCTGAGCGTGATGATGGCCAGCCCCGACCTGCAGACCCTGCCGGTGAAGATGTGGACCACCCTGCGCCAGGACCTGAGCCCGGTGATTGCCGTGGCTTCGACCCTGCTGATCGGCCTGTCGCTGCTTGTCATGTTCATTGCCGCCGCCTTGCGCCGGCGCACCGAAGTCAACGCCTGAGCGTGCGGAGAAAACAACAATGAGTGCAGTCATCAAAGACAACGCCCACGGCAAGACCCTGGTCAGCCTGCGTGGCCTGAACAAGCACTACGGCGACTTCACCGCCGTGGACAACCTCGACCTGGAGATCCAGGACGGCGAGTTCCTGACCTTCCTCGGCTCCAGCGGCTCGGGCAAGTCCACCACGCTGTCGATGCTGGCCGGCTTCGAAACGCCGAGCAGCGGTGAGATCCTGGTCGAGGGCCAGTCGCTGGTCAACGTACCGCCGCACAAGCGTGACATCGGCATGGTGTTCCAGCGCTATTCGCTGTTCCCGCACTTGAACGTGCGCGACAACATCGGCTTCCCGCTGGCCATCCGCAAGCTCAGCGCCACCGAGACCAGCAAGCGCGTCGATGCCATGCTCAAGCTGGTGCAGCTGGAGAAGTTCGCCCACCGCAAGCCATCGCAGATGTCCGGTGGCCAGCAGCAGCGCGTGGCGATTGCCCGGGCGCTGGTGTACGAACCACGCATCCTGCTGATGGACGAGCCCCTCGGTGCGCTGGACAAAAAGCTGCGAGAAGACCTGCAGGACGAACTGCGCCAGCTGCACCGCCGGCTGGGCATCACCATCGTCTACGTGACCCATGACCAGGAAGAGGCCATGCGCCTGTCCCAGCGCATCGCCATCTTCAGCCATGGCAAGATCGTTGGCCTGGGTACCGGCTACGACCTTTATCAGAACCCGCCGAATGCCTTTGTCGCGTCGTTCCTGGGCAACTCCAACTTCCTGCGGATCAAGGCCAGCAGCAATGGCGCGGGCAGCTTCGAAGGCCAGCCGGTGGCGATTCGCCTGACCCCGGGCCTCAGCGCACAGCAGGATGCACTGATCATGGTGCGCCCGGAGAAAGCCCTGGCCCTGACCGCCGAACAGGCCACGCGCGAGCCATTGCCTGCGGGCTGGAACGAGGTCAGTGCCAAGGTCGGTGAAGTGCTGTTCCTGGGTGAGAGCCAGACCTGCCACGTGGTGACAGCGGGCGGTACCGAGCTGACGGTGAAGGCGCTGTCTGCCGCCGGGATGCCGATGCAGCCTGGGGATACCGTGAAAGTGCGCTGGGCGGTGGCGGATGCCTGCATCTATACCGAGTGGGCTGAGAGTGATCTGAGCAAGTCGGCCGGCGCGCACTGATCCGAGTGGGCGGATGCGCTTGGTGACGAAGGCAGCCGACATGCCACGGGCCTCGGCCACCGCCGCAAAGCTCGCACGGCGGGCCACTTGAAGGAAGAATCGAGGTAGCCGCTCGACCCAGGCGGTCGGCCAGGCCATCGCCGATGCACTGGATGCCGCCTGACTGTCACATTTCGGTCACGCCACCGTCGTAATCTGCCGGGCAACTCTATGCCAAAGGTTGCCCGGCATGCGCCGCCTGCTGCTCCTGCTGCTTCCCCTGCTGACCCTGACGGCCCAGGCCGAACCTGCGCAATTGCGCGTGCAGGGCTCCAACACTATTGGCGCGGCGTTGCTGCCGGCATTGGTGCAAGCGCAGCTGCGCGCGCAGCAGGCGACGAACATCGAGCAATTGCCAGGCGAGGTGGCCAACGAAACCATGATCAAGGCCCGCGATGCGCATGGCCAACCCTTGCGTATCGAGATTGCCGCCCACGGCTCGAGCACCGGTTTTGTCGCCCTCGGCCAGGGCCAGGCAGACCTGGCGGCGGCCTCGCGTCCCATCAGCGATGCCGAAGTGAACCAGCTCAAGGTCCTGGGCGACCTGCGCTCAGCCAGTGCCGAACAGGTCATCGGCCTGGATGGTGTGGCCGTCATCGTCCACCCCGACAACCCGCTGCCGCAACTGACCACCCAGCAACTGGCGCAGATCTTCTCCGGGCAGATTCAGCGCTGGGAGCAACTGGGTGTGGCGGGTGGGGCCATTCACCTGTATGCCCGCGATGATCGCTCTGGGACCTATGAGACCTTCAAGGCACTGGTATTGGAACCGCACCATGGCGCGCTGGCCAGGCAGGCGCAGCGCTTCGAGTCCAGCGAAGCACTGGCCGAGCGGGTCGGCGCTGATCGTCACGCCATCGGTTTCAGCAGCCTGGCAGCGGTGCATGGGGCCAAGGTGCTGGCAGTGGCCGAGGGCGATGCACCGGCCATGCTGCCTGACCGCCCACTGGTCGCCAGTGAGGACTATCCGCTGTCGCGGCGGCTGTACTTCTACCTGCCAGCCAATGCCAAACCCCAGGCCCGGGCGCTGGCCGACTTCGCCCAGACTGCGGCCGGCCAAGCCATTGTCGCCGAACAGGGCTTCGTCTCGCAGCAGGTCAAGGCGCAACCAGTAGCAGCGCAGGCCGACATGCCGCCGCGCTATCGCAGCCTGGCCCAGAAGGCGCAACGCTTGAGCGTCAATTTCCGCTTCCAGGAAGGCAGCGCCAGCCTCGACAACAAGGCCCTGCGCGATGTGCAGCGGGTTGCCGAATACCTGCGCCAGGCTGGCAAGCTGCAAAGCAAGGCGGTGCTGGTAGGTTTCGGCGACCCTAAGGAAACGCCCGGCCGTGCAGCGTTGCTGTCGCGCTTGCGTGCCCAGGCCGTACGCCGCGAATTGGCACGCGGCGGCGTCGAGGTGCTGGAAGTGACCGGCATGGGCGACGAGTTGCCGATCGCCGGCAATGACATGGAGCAAGGCCGCTTGCGTAACCGTCGTGTTGAAGTCTGGGTGTACTGACAGGCAAAGAAATGTAACAGCTCACCATTCGGCATCACTGGCAAACGGGTCTAGGCTCAAGCTCATGTGATACCGGGCCCCTCTGACGGCTGCCAAGCCGTGATGTCGGATCACTGTTGCGATCTTCACTTGGCAACGTCGACATTCAAGGAGGGGCTCATGACAGCTCTGCAGACATTCCTCACCTCCCCGTTTCTTGGCACCAGCACTTGGTTGTGGCTGGTGTTCATGGCCATCGTCATCGGTTTGCTGGTACTCGACCTGGGTGTGCTGCACCGCCAGGACCGCGAGATCGAAATGCGCGAGAGTCTGCTGCTGTATTCGGGGTATTTCAGCGTCGGCGTGCTGTTTGGCCTGTGGGTCTGGCATGAGCTGGGCGCGCAGTCGGCGCTGGAGTTCTACACCGGGTTCCTGGTCGAGCAGTCGTTGTCGATGGACAACGTGTTCGTCATGGCGATGATCTTCGGCTTTTTCGCCATCCCCCGCCGCTACCAGCACCGCGTACTGTTCTGGGGCATTCTGGGCGTGGTGTTCCTGCGTGCGATCATGATCGGCGTGGGGGCGGCGCTGGTGCAGAACTTTGCCTGGGTGCTCTATATCTTCGGCGCCTTCCTGCTGTTCACGGGGGTGAAGATGGCCCTGTCGAAGGAGGACAGCCACCCGGACCTGGCCAATAATCCGATCTTGAGATTTGTCCGACGGCACATGCGCGTGACCGACCAGATCCATGGCTCGCACTTCTTCGTGCGCCTTACCCCGCCCGGCGAAAGCAAGGCACTGCGTTATGCCACACCGCTGTTCCTGGCGCTGGTGCTGATCGAACTGGCCGACCTGGTGTTCGCCGTCGACAGCGTGCCGGCGATCTTCGCCATCACCCAGGATCCGTTCATCGTCTACACCTCGAACATCTTCGCCATCCTCGGCTTGCGCTCGCTGTACTTTGCCTTGTCGGCACTGATGCACCGGTTCGTCTACCTCAAGTATGCGTTGGCGCTGGTGTTGATCTTCATTGGCTGCAAGATTTTCTACCACGGCATGGTGGGCAAGGTGCCGGCGTTGCTGTCGTTGGGGGTGACGTTCGGGTTGTTGCTGGGAGGGGTGGTGGTTTCGTTGATCAAGACGCGGGGGAAGAAGGTGGTGGTGGACGGTACGGCGTTGGAACAGGTATCGGATGGGAATGACAAAGCAGGGAAGAAGGAGGAGGACCCGCAGTTGCGGGTCTAAAGATACATTTTTTAATTTTTTGCTAGCTTGATCAACAGAAAAACAAGTAACAACCAACATGAACCAACAATTGTCATCCAGGAAGAAAAAACAAGCTTACGCTTGATCGCAGATGGGAATTTTTTATCTCATCAGCACTAACAACCCAATCCGGGAATGGAACCCAGGAGAATTAAGAGCTGCACAAACTCCACAGACGATCATCCACCGCGCGCGATGGCTACTCGTACCCAAATGCATTTTAATTTGCTCTAGATAAGCGCTGCTACGTATGGAGCGGTTTACGACTTCAAACTCGCGGGAGAAGGCGACACTCGCGCAGACGCTCAGACCAATCACTATGAATGCAAAAGGTGTTATTGCGAAGACCAACTGAAGATTTAGTGGCCACATATTTATATCAACCACTGTGTGATTCATAGATCTACTTGAATTGGACAAATGCCCACATAGCCGCCATCCCGACGAATCCGCTCACAGTCAGCCAAGATGAGATTACGAGCCTTCGTTTGAGGCTGAGTGGAAACGCCTTCAACTCTTCTACATCCAACTTCCCAGTTCGCAATACCAACCAAGGAAATGAAACCAATCCGCCCACTGCCCCCACCAACATCCATCGCCACTTGAAGCTACCATTGCCCCAAGTGCTCTTCAATAATTCTAGATATGGATTACTGGTAATTGAAGAGCAGACAGTGCCATAGTCTTTGGACAGCGTAATGTAAGCACCCATGACAAGGCCGGGCAGTCCCACAATGAAGGGGCTAAGCAAAATGATTAGCTTAAGACCTGAGGACCAAGTTGAAATATCAATCATTGATCACCTCGTAGATAAACTCACCCGCTGACTCTCCAAAGTCCGCGCCCAAGAGGCCTCCTGCCAACCCACCTCCCCCGACTAACACGATGCCACACAGCGGAGTGCCTAGACCTCCTGTTCCCGCTGCAAAAACACCGCATAATGTACCCACCGCTGCGGTCGCCGCATATGATCCAAGCGTTGCCCCGGCAACACCAGCAGTAAAACTGCCTGTCTCAGTTAGCCGCACCTTCCTACAAGCCTCGGTTTCGCCGGCACGACAAACTTCTTGCACTTTCATGTATGACGAAGTACCAGCTAGCCCAACCGCAGCATGCCCCCCCCCACTGAAGGTACTTACCAAGCTTTGCCACCTTATCCAGATGCGTCGCATACCCCGGTATCTGCCCCGGGCCGCCGGCTTTCGACCAATGATGCACAAGGCTTTTGGTCGAAATATTCAAACTCTTCTTCAGCCGTTCATAGCTCCCAAGATTGAGCTTTTTGTTGAGAAACGCCGCTTTCAACTGCCCGTCCAGTTGCTGCAACAACTGCCGCCGCTCAGCAAAGAAACCCGGGCTGTTCAGATGGCCATGGCGCAAGAATTCGCGTTGATGCAGCTGCTCGATCTTGGTCAATGTCCCGCTGACTTGCTTTAGCCCTTGATCGAGCATGTCCTTGCCCACCCCCATGGATTGGCTGGCGTTGGCAAGCAATCCCGCAATCTCGGCCTGGTGCTGCATCATGAAATCCGATTCGGCAATATCAAGCGCTGCCAGTGCCCGCCGCGCATGCTCGGCGGCCGCCATCAGCTGGGCCTCTTCGCGGGTGCAGGCGTTGCCATTGTCCGGGTCACCAATAACGAAAATCTCCCCTGCCTTGAACCCTTGCTCGAAGGTGGGGTTGAGCCGCTGCAAATGCGAGATCGGCAGGGTGCTGTCGTGTGCCTGCAACTGCAGCAGCACCTGCGGGAACGACATGTGCCGGGGCACCACATAGAACCCCGGCTCCAACGAGCCGGGCATGGATGTCATCGCAGATTGCGCGAAGTGCTCAGTGTGAGCCCCAGACACCTGTACGGCTGGCCTGGCCTGCCTCGATGGCGGTGCCTGATTCAACGGTGCAACCACCCGGTTACTGCCAGGCGAACAGGCACAGACGACCAGCGCGCCATCCATCGCCACCCGCCTGCCGGAAGAGATGAAGAACTCCACCCCTTCAGCAACCACCCCCTCCTGCCCACAAAGCGGACACTCCGTAGTGGGGTCGCCTTCCCTGAGCACCTCGCGTCCATCGGACGTGTACCCAGTACCGGTGGCGATGCAAATGGCCCCGGTGGTCGTGGCGTCACCATCGACCGCCTGGCCTCTGCCATCCAGATTGACCCGCATTGGCAATAATCCCTGTGCATTTATCAGGCTTGAAACCTAACAGCTGCCCAGAGGCTTTTAGTGCCTGAAGTGGGAAAATAGACGTTTCCTACAGGTTCGATGAACTTACGCCTCGAAGAGGCCAGTACAGGCTTGCATCACCTTCCGCTACGCAACATCTCAACCGGCACATACTTGCCGATCTCGTACTTGCCGATCGCCGCCCGGTGCACCTCATCCGGCCCATCAGCCAGGCGCAGCGTTCGTTGCATGGCGTACATGTAGGCCAACGGGAAATCGCCGCTCACCCCAGCCCCACCGTGCATCTGGATGGCCCGGTCGATCACCTTCAACGCCACGTTCGGCGCCACCACCTTGATCTGCGCGATCTCGCTTCGCGCGACCTTGTTGCCGACGGTGTCCATCATGTACGCCGCCTTCAGCGTCAGCAGGCGCGCCATGTCGATCTCCATGCGCGAGTCGGCGATCTTGTCGACGTTGCCGCCCAGCCGCGCCAAGGGCCGGCCGAAAGCCGTGCGCTCGACCGAGCGCCTGCACATCAGCTCCAGTGCCCGCTCTGCCATGCCGATCGAACGCATGCAATGGTGGATGCGGCCTGGGCCAAGGCGGCCCTGGGCGATCTCGAAACCACGCCCCTCGCCGAGGACCACGTTCTCATAGGGCACCCGCACGTTCTCGAACAGCACTTCGGCATGGCCATGGGGCGCATCGTCATAACCGAACACCGGCAATGGGCGAACGATCTTCACCCCCGGCGCATCGGTCGGTACCAGCACCATCGAATGCTGCTGATGGCGCGGGCCGTCGGGGTTCGACAGGCCCATGAAGATCATCACCTTGCAGCGCGGGTCGCAGGCGCCGGATGTCCACCACTTGCGACCATTGATCACCCACTCGTCACCGTCACGCACGGCTGTGGCAGCCATGTTGGTTGCGTCCGAAGAAGCCACGTCCGGTTCGGTCATGGCGAATGCCGAACGGATCTCGCCGCGCAGCAACGGCTCCAGCCACTGGCGCTTCTGTGCCTCGCTGCCATAGCGCACCAGCACTTCCATATTGCCGGTGTCCGGCGCCGAGCAGTTGAAAGGCTCCGGGCCCAGCAGCGAACGGCCCATGATTTCGGCCAGCGGCGCGTACTCCAGGTTGCTCAGACCGGCGCCGTATTCCGACTCCGGGAGGAACAGGTTCCACAAACCCTCGGCCCGGGCCTTGGCCTTGAGTTCTTCCATGATCGCGGTGGGTTGCCAGCGGTCGCCCTCGGCGACCTGGCGCTCGAACACCGGTTCGGCAGGATAGACATAAGCATCCATGAAGGCGCTGACGCGCTCTCGCAGTGCCTGGACCTTGGGCGAATAGGCGAAATCCATCGGGGTTACCTTCACGGTTCGAAGTACATGGGCAGAGCCTAGAGCAGCCAGCCTCGATCTACCTAGTCTATTTTCCGCGTGTATAAACATTCATAACCGATATATGATCGGCCAATAATTCCAACAAAGAGCGGCGCCATGAACCTCAGCAAGGTCGACCTCAACCTGTTCATCGTCTTCGACGCGATCTACACCGAAGCCAACCTGACCCGCGCCGGGCAGATCGTCGGCATCACCCAGCCGGCAGTGTCCAACGCCCTGTCGCGACTGCGCGAAACCTTCAACGACCCGCTGTTCGTACGTACCGCCCAGGGCATGGTGCCCACACCCATGGCCCAGAACATCATTGGCCCGGTGCGCAATGCCCTGGCACTCCTGCGCACCTCGGTGCAGGAAAGCCGCATTTTCAATCCGCAGCAGGCCAACAAGACCTTCCGCATCAGCATGACCGACCTCACCGAGGCGGTGATCCTGCCGCCGCTGTTCCAGCGCCTGCGCCGCCTGGCCCCGGCAGTGCTGATTGAAAGCTTCCTGTGCAAACGCCGCGAAACCACCAAGGAACTGGCCGCCGGGCGCCTGGACTTCGCCGTCGATGCCCCGCTGAACACCGACCCGCAGGTGCGCCACGTCAAGTTGATGCAGGACCGCTACGTCTGCGCCCTGCGCCAGGGCCACCCGCTCGCGGATGCCAAGCTGACCCTCGACAATTACCTGGGCATGACCCACATCCATATCTCCAGCCGCCGCAACGGCCTGGGCTACGTCGACCTGGCACTGGGCAAGATGGGCGTGCAACGCAAGGTCGCGCTGCGCTCCCAGCATTACCTGATGGCTTCGCAGGTGTTGCAGCAGACCGACATGGCCATGACCGTACCCGAGCGCTTCGCCCGCCGTCACCAGCTGCGTTTCCAGCCGCTACCGGTGGAGGTGCCAGCGCTGGAGACTCACCTGTACTGGCATGAGAGCACCGACCAGGACCCGGCCAACCGCTGGATGCGCGAGCAAATCATCGAATTGTGCGAGCGCGTGGTGGCCGAAGAAGAACGTGCGCTGGAGCCTGCCTGAAGCGCTCATGGCACTGTGGGCTCGCCTGGGCCCACAGAGAGAAAAACCATTCTTAAATGGTCTAACGATAGAGAAAAATATTCTCCATTAACCGGCTATCTGCAGCATAAAAAGCAAAATCATTTTCTCCCCAGCGCTTAGGCTTGATGCAACGATTGCCGACACCACGGTAACATTGCACGGACCCGCCCCATGCCTAGCGCCCCGCTCTATTTCGACTACGCCGCCACCACTCCGGTCGATGACCGGGTCATCGAAACCATGCTCACCTGTCTCGGTCGCCAGGTTAACTTCGGCAACCCCGCATCCCGTGGCCACGCCTACGGTCAAGCAGCACGCGAAGTAGTCGAACAGGCCCGTCGGCAAGTGGCCGAGCGGGTCGGTGCCCGCGCCGACGACATCGTCTGGACATCGGGCGCCACCGAGTCCAACAACCTGGCACTCAAGGGCATCGCCCAGGGCATGGCCCAGCCGGGCCACCTGATCACCAGCCAGCTGGAGCACAAGGCCGTGCTCGACACGGTCAAGGAACTGGAGCGCCAAGGCTGGGCCATCACCCGTCTGGCGCCGGACGCCAGCGGCCTGATCCAGCCCTACGCTGTGCAGGCAGCGCTGCGCGCGGACACCCGCCTGGTGTCGCTGATGGCCGTCAACAATGAACTGGGTACCGTCACCGATTTCGCTGCCATAGGCGAACGGGTTCGCGCCCATGGCGCCCTGCTGCATGTGGATGCGGCCCAGGCGGTCGGCAAGCTGGCCATTGACCTGCAGGCAATGGCGGTGGACCTGATGTCGTTCTCGGCGCACAAGGTGTATGGGCCAAAAGGCATCGGCGCGCTGTATGTCGGGCCTCGTGCCCGTGAGCTGATGTGCGCGCAGATCCACGGTGGCGGGCATGAGCAAGGGCTGCGCTCGGGGACCTTGCCGACGCACCAGATCGTCGGCATGGGCAGTGCCTTTGCCCTGGCCGGTGAGCCGGGAGACAGCGAGCACCAGCGTATCGAACGCTTGGCCATGCGCCTACGTGAAGGCTTGCTGGCATTGCCGGGGGTCAGCCTCAATGGCTGTGCCCTGCAGCGGATACCTCACACCCTGAACCTGTGCATCGAAGCCAACGGCTTCAACAGCATGGCCTTGGCCAGTGAGCTGGCGCTGTCGACCACCTCGGCCTGCAACTCGGCCAGCAACGCCGCCTCGCATGTGCTGTTGGCGCTGGGGCTGGATGAAGCGCGGGCACGCAAGAGCGTGCGCGTGAGTATCGGGCGGTTTACCAGCGAGGCCGAAGTGGACACGGCGATCGCGGTGTTCGGGCGGGCTTTGACGGCGGCTTCGGCTGCGCTTTGGTAACGCGCACTCAGCCCTTGCTCGCGTTGAGTGCCACGGCTGCCCGGATCAGGCTGATGAACGCCTGCTCGTCGATATCATCCCCTTCGAACACGTCGATGGCGCGGCGCGTATTGCCGTCGAGACTGGCATTGAACAGGCCCGTCGGGTCGGCCAGGTGTGCGCCTTTGGCGAAGGTCAGCTTGAGCTTGTCCTTGTAACTTTCACCGGTGCACAGGATGCCGGCGTGGGACCAGACCGGGACGCCACGCCATTTCACTTCCTCCAGCACCTCGGGGTCGGCCTGGTGGATCAGGGCTCGCAGGCGTGCGAGGGCCGGGCCGCGCCAGTCGCCCAAGGCGGCGATGCGGGTGTCGATCTGTTCGCTGGGGGTCAGGTCAGGCATGGCAAGATCCAGAAGCGCTCAGTGGGCTTCTCAGTATCGTTCATGCTTGAGGATTGTGTTGGCAGTGCTGGCCTCTTCGCGGGACAAGCCGGCACTGCCGACAACGCACTTACAGGAAGGTAAATACCGTCGAAGCCGGCAGACGCGACTTGTTCAGGCCGGCATTGAAGTCCGCCTCGCTGCGATAGCCCAGGCTCAATACCACGACGCTGCTGTAGCCCTGCTCACGCAGACCCAATTCGGCATCCAGCACCTTGCTGTCGAACCCTTCGATCGGCGTGGCATCCAGGCCATGGGCCGCTGCACCGAGCAGCGCGGTACCCAAGGCCAGGTAGGTCTGCTTCTCCATCCAGTGCTGCAGGTCTTTCTGATCGAAACGGTGCAGGTCCACATAGCCGCGACGGCTCTGGTTCTGCCCTGCCCGTGCCTGCTCGTCGCGGAAGCGGCCATCGGCCTGTTCCTGGTCAAGCACCGCATTCAGGTGCGCCTCGGTCATCTCGGTACGGGTGCAGAATACGATCACATGCGAAGCATCGAGGATTTTCGGCGAGTTGTAGGCAAAACGGCCGTCGGTGGCCTTGGCCAGGCGGGCCTTGCCTTCGGCGCTGTCGGCGACAACGAAATGCCAAGGCTGCGAGTTGACCGAGGACGGGCTGTGGCGCAGCTGTTCGAGCAGCGCATCGACCGTAGCCTGGGGAATCCTGCGGGTGGCATCGTAGGCCTTGGTGGTATAGCGGCGCTTGGCCAGGGAGACGGTATCCATGCTGCAACTCCAATCAACTAAACGGGATCTGTCGCGCATCTTATCTTTCCTGCAAACCGAAAAAAGCGGCAGAATGCAGCAACACTTTCACCCTTGGAGTGAAAATGCTCCGTTTCACCGACCTCGAACTGTTTGTGCGCAGCAGCGCCCTGGGCAGTTTCACCGCTGCCGCCCATGAAGCCGACCTGCTGCCGGGGCAAGTGGCCGCCGCGATCAAGCGCCTGGAGCGCGACCTCGACGTGCGCCTGTTCGCCCGCACCACCCGCAGCCTGCGCCTGACCGCCGAGGGCGAGCTGTACCTGCCCACCGCCCAGCGTGTACTGGACACCCTGCGCCAGGGCCACGAGCAGCTTCACGCTAGCCACAGCACCTTGCGCGGGGTGTTGCAGGTGTCCGCGCCTTCCGACATCGGCCGCAACCTGTTGCTGCCGTGGCTCAGCGCCTTTCGCCGCGAGCACCCGGCATTGAGCCTGCGCTTCTTCCTCTCCGACCAGATGGCCGATTTCAGCCGTGATCCGGTGGACATCGCCATCCGCTATGGCCTCAACCAGGACGCCAACTACATTGCCCTGCCGCTGGCCCCCTGGAACCGTCGGGTGGTGGTGGCCGCGCCCGGCTACCTGGCCCGCCACGGCCACCCCCGCACACCTGATGACCTGCAGCAACATGATTGCCTGCTGTACCTGCAGCACAATCGCGTGTACGACAAGTGGCAGCTTGGCAACCGCACCGTGCAGGTACGCGGGCCGCTGGTCAGCGACGATGCCGACGTGGTGCGGCGGTGGGCGCTGGAGGGTGAAGGCATCGTCTACAAGTCGTGGCTGGACGTCAGCGCCAACATCGCCGCCGGTGAACTGGAAATCCTGCTGCCGGAGCATCAGGGCGAAGCCACGCCGGTGACGCTGGTGTGCCCGCACCGCAAGCAGCTGTCGCCCGCCGTGACGCAACTGCACCTGTGGCTGCGCGAGCGTTTTGCCGCGCTGCAGCCTGCACAATTGTTCTAAACCGGCTGACGCATCTGCAGTAAGGTGAACTGCCCTATCCGTCAGCAGCGCAGCGCCATGAGCAACATCAGAGCACCGCAGGCCCGGTCTTTCTGCTCGAACCCGGCGACCTTCACGACGGCCACGCGCCGACTGCCGAAGGCTTCACTTATTCGACCCTGTACCTGGAACCGAACTGGCTGGACACGAGCTGCGGTGCATGGCCAGGAACTGGGCCGGTGCAGGTATTCAGTGACTCAGGGCCTCACGAAACCGCCGGGTACTGGCCACTGCCAGGATCAACCCGACCACCGCCACACTGCCGCCAACCATGCCAATATCGGCCACGCCCATCTGGCTACTGACGATACTGCCCAGCAGTGCCCCGCCACCGATGCCGATGTTGTAGATGCCGGAGAACAGCGCCATGGCCACGTCGGTGGCATCGGACGCCAGCTTCAAAGTCTTGGACTGCAGCGACAAGCTGAAGCTGAGGATCGCCACGCCCCAGAACATGCTCAACGCCGAGAACACATAGAAGTTGCCGGACAACGGCAGCAGCAACAGCAGACAAGCCGCCAACACGCCGATCGAGCCCACCAGGAAGCCATGGGGGAAGCGCTCGCTGTAACGGCTGAACAACAGCGAGCCGAACACGCCAGCGCCACCGAACAACAGCAGCAACAGCGTGGTGCGCTCGCCGCCGATCTGCGCCACGTGCAGGGCGAATGGCTCGATGTAGCTGTAGGCGGTGAATTGCGCGGTGATCACCAGGGTCACCAGCAGGTAGGTAATCACCAGCGCCGGGCGCTTGAACAAAATCGGCAGGCTGCGCAGCGAACCGGAGTTCTGGCTCGGCAGCAACGGCAGCGACTTCATCAGGCACAGCATGGTCACCAGCGCTACACCGGCAATGCTGAGGAAGGTGATGCGCCAGCCCAGTGCTTCGCCTACCACGCGGCCCAACGGTATGCCCAGTACCATCGCCAGGGTCGTGCCCGTCGCCAGCAACCCCAGTGCCTTGGCCTGCTGCCCCGGCGGTGCCACGCGCACGGCCAGCGACGCGGTGATGGCCCAGAACACGGCGTGGGCCAGGGCGATGCCAATTCGGCTGACCAGCAGCATGGCAAAACTCTGCGACAACCATGACAGCAGGTGGCTGAGAATGAACACCAGAAACACGAACAGCAGCAGGCGCCGGCGCTCGATGTTGCGGGTGAGCAGCATCATCGGCAACGAAGCCAGCGCCACCACCCAGGCATAGATGGTCAGCATCAGGCCGACCTGCGCGGTGGTCATGTCGAAGCTGCTGCCAATGTCACTGAGCAGCGCCACCGGGACGAACTCGGTGGTGTTGAAGATGAAGGCCGCCAGGGCCAGGGCGATCACGCTCAGCCAGCTGCCGTCACCCGCAGTCGGGGGCAGGTCGGTGGGTATGGGTCCGTTCATGGGCTGGAATCTGTTCTCCGCAGGCAAGGCGAAAGGACGCGCGTCAGGGGCCAAGTATCGGCCGCGCTGAGGCACGGGTTTGTTATTGGAAGGATTGCCCGCATGGTACGCGCCAAGCCTGGCCCTCACAACCACGAGAAGGCCAAGCCAGGCTATCGCCAGGTTCAGCCCTGCAGGGTCGCCATGTCGATCACGAAGCGGTACTTCACATCGCCCGCGATCATGCGCTCATAGGCCTGGTTGATGTTGCGGATGTCCAGCATCTCGATGTCGCAACGGATGTCATGGGCGGCACAGAAGTCCAGCACTTCCTGGGTTTCGGCAATGCCGCCAATCAGCGAACCGGCCAGCACCCGACGCTTCATTACCAGGTTGGCGGCATGCACGGCCGGATCGATCGGCTCGATCAGGCCAACCAGGATGTGCACGCCGTCGAACTTCAGGGTCTCCAGGTACGGGTTGAGGTCGTGCTGCACCGGGATGGTGTCGAGCAGGAAGTCGAAACGGCCGGCGGCGGCACGCATCTGCTCGGCATCGGTGGACACGATCACGTGGTCGGCGCCCTGGCGGCGGGCTTCCTCGGCCTTGGCCTGGGAGCGGGTGAACAGGGTCACTTCGGCGCCCAGGGCCTTGGCCAGCTTGATGCCCATGTGGCCCAGCCCGCCCATGCCGAGGATGCCGATCTTGTGACCGGGGCCGACGCCATGGTGCTTGAGCGGCGAGTAGGTGGTGATGCCCGCACAGAGGATCGGCGCTGCGCTGGGCAGGTCCATGCCGGCCGGGATGCGCACCACGAAGTGCTCGCTGACCACGATGCTGCTGGAGTAACCACCCATGGTGTTGCTGCCATCGACCCGGTCCGGGGTGGCGTAGGTCATGGTCGGGCCTTCCAGGCAGTATTGCTCAAGGTCCTTGGCACAGGCCTCGCAGTGGCGGCAGGAGTCGACCATGCAACCGACGCCGACCAGGTCGCCGACCTTGTGCGAGCTGACCTGGTCACCCACGGCGGTGACCCGGCCGATGATCTCGTGGCCAGGCATCAGCGGGTAGACGGCGATGCCCCACTCGTTGCGTGCCTGGTGGATGTCGGAGTGACACACGCCACAGTAGAGGATCTCGATGGCGACATCGTCCGGGCGCGGCGCACGGCGCTCGAAGGTCATGGGGGCCAAAGGGCTGGTCGGGGTTTGGGCGGCGTAACCGATGGCGGTGTACATGCGGGACCTCACGGGATAGTGAAACGATTCAGGGCGCGCATTCTGCTCGCCATCGTCCTCCCGGCCCACGGCTGATTCTCCGGCATCCATGCCTGATTCTCCGAACCTGCCAGCGGCCATCTGGCGCTGGCCAGCCAATCTGCGATCATGAAACTGTCTGATTCTCTGCCCTGGTTTCATCATGCAATTGACCCGCCACGTCGACGCCAACGCCCCGCTGTGTTCGCTGATCCGCAGCCTGGCCACCCGCCCCGGTTTCGCGCCCACGTACTTGCCCCAGGTGCAGGTACTGAGCTGGGACCACTACGTGGCCAGCAGCCCGCAGATCTACGAGCCGAGCCTGATGATCCTGGCCCAGGGCAGCAAACTGGCGCGCCTGGGCCCGCGCACCCTGGAGTACGGTGCCGGCCATTATCTGGTGCAGGCGCTGTCGGTGCCATTCATGTGCGAAACCTTTGCCACCGCCGACGAGCCACTCCTGGGCGTGGCGGTGGATATCGACCGTGGTGTGCTTGGCGAACTGGTGCAGAGCATGGACCTGGCACCCGACCCGGCGGTACAGGCGCAAACGCCACAGTCGATGACCTCGGCGGCGCTCGATGCACCGATGCGTGAGTCCGTGGAACGCCTGCTGCACTGCCTGCAGGACCCATTAGATGCCAAGGTGCTGGGCCCGGCGCGCATCCGCGAGGTGTTGTATACCGCCCTGCGCGGCCCCCAGGCAGGGGTGCTGCGGGCACTGGTGGAGCAACAGGGGCACTTCGCCCGCATCGGTGCGGCACTCATGCACTTGCGCGAGCACTACACCGAGCCGCTGAGTGTCGAGGCGCTGGCGGCCTGCGCCAACATGAGCGTGTCGACCTTCCACGAGCACTTCAAACGCTGCACCGACATGGCGCCGATGCAGTACCTCAAGCGCCTGCGCCTGCTCAAGGCGCAGCAGATGCTGATCGGTGAAGGGCTGGGGGTGGCGCAGGCGGCGCATCGGGTGGGGTACCAGAGCACCTCGCAGTTCAGCCGCGAGTACAAGCGCCAGTTTGCCCGCAGCCCGGGGGATGAGCTGCCCTACCAGAGCCTGCCGGTCTGACCCCGGCCCGGTTCACTGCCGCTCGACCATGGCAATGATCGCAGCCTGCAACTCGGCCTTGGCCTGCTTCGCCTCCAGTTCACCTGCCGCAGCCGCCTGCGACAGCGCCTCGGCCGCGCCCACCAGCAGGCGCATGCCCGCCGCGCCAATCTCACCCCTTGTCGGTGCAAACTCGCCCAACGCTGCGCGGCATTTGTCTAGAAACGGCTGTTCATAGGCCCGCTTCAACGCCTCCAGCTCCGGCGACCCGGCCAGCGCCGCCGACACCCCAGGCATCTCCCGCCCCTGGCTCATCACACAATCGACATAGGCCGCGGCAATGACCCCGGCACGCCCCGGCAAGGTCGCCTCACAGCCGTCCAGGGCCTGCGCGAGCATCACCGACTGGCGCGCATCGTAATCCTGGTACAGCGCCGCCAGCAGCCCGGTGCGGGTCTCGAAATGGTCATACACCACCGGCTTGGTGACTCCGGCCTGCTCCGCCAGGCGGCCGAGGCTCAGGGCCTCGGTGCCTTCCTCGCGCACCAGTTGCCAGGCCACGTCGAGTAGCTGGCGCCGCCGCTCTTCCCGGGAAAGTCGCTTGCGTGGCTGAGCCTTGTCATCGCTTGACATCAATTACCTACCAAAAGTAACTTACTAAACGTAACTTGCCTTGAGTATATAGCGCTCAAGGCAGCAAAGCACCTTCACACTGGAGAGACCACCATGCAAGCCTTGATCGTCATCGGCCATCACGACCCCGAGTCCCTTACCCATGCCCTGGCCCGGCAGATTGCCGACGGCCTGGCCAGCGCCGGCCACGGTAGCGAAATCGCCGACCTGGCCCGCGAAGGCTTCGACCCTCGTTTCGGTCTGGCTGACCACGCCGTGCACCGGGGCCTGGCCGCTCCACCGGCCGACGTGCTGCTGGAGCAAGCCCGCATCGACCGCGCCGATACCCTGGTGCTTGTCTACCCGATCTACTGGTGGTCGCTGCCGGCCTTGCTCAAAGGCTGGGTCGAGCGGGTGTTCAGCAATGGCTGGGCGTTCGACTACCAGGGCGGCGTCACTACCAAGAAACTGCGTGGCATGAAGGTGCACCTGGTCGGTGTGGCAGGTGCCGATGCCAGCAGCTTCGAGCGCCATGGCTACGGTGAGGCGATGCGCGTGCAGATCGAGCATGGCATCTTCGATTATTGCGGCGCCGAGGTGCTCAGTTCGACCCTCCTGGATGACAGCGAAGGGCCGGATGCCGCCCTGCACCTGCGTACCGCCCGCACCTTGGGCGAGCAGTTGTTCACGCCGGCCCGCAGCCAGATCGCCTGAGCGGCGCTAGTCGGTTAGCGGCCATTGCGCCAGCGGCCAGTAGCGGCCCTTGCGCGATTCATACAAGGTGAAATGCCTGGCGCTGAGATGGAACTCAGGCGCCACAGCCGCCTCCGGGGCCTGGCCGCGAAAGTCCCGTGACAGGGTGAGGTGCGGGCGGTACTCGCGGGCCTGTTCTTCGAACCCCATCGGCAGCAACGCCTGCTGCAGGCCATAGATCAGCTGGCGCAAGGCGGCCGGCGTGTCCTGCGGCTCCAGCACCAGCACATTGGCGCGCTGCCAAGTCTTCAGCTGGTCCAGCAGCAGGCGCAGCGGCGCCCCCGGCCGCACCAAGTTGTCTACCGCCGCGCAGATGGCCGGCACCTGCGCCGCATCTACATCCCCCAGAAACAGCAAGGTCAGGTGGAAGTTTTCGCTCGGCACCGGCTTGCCGCTGCGCAGGTTCAAACCGCGCCGCCACTGGCTGATCGCACGGCGCTGGGCGTCGCTGACAGGCAAGGCGAAGAACAACCTTTTGAACGGGGTGCCACTCGGGCGAATGTCCTGAATCATGTGAACTCCATCACGTGAAACGTTTTTGCACGCTATAGGGCCTTACACCAATGTCGCCCCGCATTAACGTAACAATAAGTACAAACTGCCCCCATGATTGTTTATGCTGGCGAGCTTATGCCATGGCGCATGGCCATTTTTCGACAAGTAACCGTCCATGAAAATTGCACTCGTACTGATCTTCGTCCTTTCGATCGCCTATGTTCACCTGCGCGGTCGGGTGCGCCACAAGCTGACCCGTCAGCTGGGCGACCATTCCAGCTTCCTGGCCCCGGTCAACAGCTTCCTGTACCTGTTTTCCAAGCACCCGGCCAAGCCCTACCTGCCGGTCGAGGCGTTCCCGGAACTGCAGCCGCTCATGGAGCACTGGCAGGAGATTCGTGCCGAAGGCCAGCAGCTGCTGCACGTGGGCGAGATCAAGAAGTCCGACAATTATGACGACGTCGGTTTCAATTCGTTCTTCAAGACCGGCTGGAAGCGCTTCTACCTGAAGTGGTACGGCGAAAGCCACCCGTCGGCCATGACCCTGTGCCCCCGCACTACCGAGCTGCTGCAAGGCATCGGCACGGTCAAGGCGGCGATGTTCGCCACCCTGCCACCGGGTGCCAAGCTGGTCCGCCACCGTGACCCGTACGCCGGTTCGTACCGCTTCCACCTCGGCCTGGACACGCCGAACGATGACGGTTGCTACATCGACGTGGACGGCGAGAAGTACTCCTGGCGCGATGGCGAGGGCGTGGTCTTCGACGAGACCTACATCCACTATGCCGCCAACACCACCGAGCACAACCGCATCATCCTGTTCTGCGACATCGAGCGCCCGCTGAAGTACCGCTGGGCCACCGCGTTCAACCGCTGGTTCAGCCGCAACGTCATGGCCGCCGCCGCCGCGCCCAACGACGCCGGCGACAAGACCGGTGGCATCAACCGCCTGTTCACCCGTATCTACAAGATTCGCGAGCGTGGCAAGGCGCTGAAGAAGCGCAACCGCATGCGCTACTACCTGGAAAAGTGGCTGGTGGTCGCCGCTCTGGTGCTGGTGTTCGTCTACATCTGACGCACGTTGGCAATGGCAGAAACGGCCTTGTTTGGCCGTTTCAAGCCAGCCAGCACCAAAGTACAAGCCTCACTTCCCACGCTTCGACTAGCATGAAAGCTCCACTCGCAACCTTTCCAAGGTGAAGACGATGAGCATGATGGACTGGGACGCCTACCGTAAGCAGCTGATGGCCGGCATCGGCGATCTCAAGCAATTGTCCCCCGACACCGTGGCCGGCTACATGACCGCCAGCGGCGCGGGCGCCAAGACCAACCACCTGGACGCCAAAACCCGCGAACTGATCTCCCTGGCCGTGGCCGTCACCACCCGTTGCGACGGCTGCATCGCCGTGCACTCGCAACAGGCCGTCAAGCACGGCGCCACCCGTGAAGAGATCGCCGAGGCGCTGGGTGTGGCCGTGGCGATGAATGCCGGGGCCGCGCTGGTCTATTCGGCCCGCGCCATGGATGCGGTGGGCAAGGCCAACGGCTGAAGCCCGACGGCGTCGCCGCCCTTGCGCGACGGCGCCGCGCCACCCAGACTTGGCGGCCTAGCCATTGCAGGAACCGCCATGATCCACATCCGCCCCATGACGCCCGAAGACTTCGAGCGTTTCTGGCCGACCTTCCAGGCCATCGTCCAGGCCCGCGAAACCTACGCCTTCGACCCCGAACTGGACGTCGAGCAGGCACGCCAGCTGTGGCTGCAACTGCCACTGCACACCCTGGTGGCCGAAGCCGATGGTGAGCTGCTCGGCTCCTACTACCTCAAGGCCAACGCCGCCGGCCCTGGCGCCCATGTCGGCAACTGCGGCTACATGGTCTGCGACGCCGCCCGTGGCCGTGGCGTGGCCCGGCTGATGTGCGAGCACTCGCAGAAGTTGGCGCGCCAGGAAGGTTTTTTGGCATTGCAGTTCAATTCGGTGGTGGCGAGCAACGAAGTGGCGGTGGCTTTGTGGACCAAGCTCGGCTTCGAGACCGTTGGCCGCCTGCCCAAAGCCTATCGCCATGCCCGCCTCAGGTTGGTCGACTGCCTGGTGATGTACAAGTGGCTGGCCGATGAGCCGGTGGTGGAAAAGCCTCCCCTGCTGATCGGGCGCAAGAACATCGAAGCACGGGTGTCGCGCCGCCGAGGGCGCTGACACGCACATTTGACGTGCTGGCCATTCGATGGTCAGATGCCCGCCAGTTTCAGGTGTCCTGCGCCGCCGTACGCAGGGTGAAACGGGAAGCCGGTGCGTCGTGGTTCACGACAAGTCCGGCGCTGCCCCCGCAACGGTAAGCGAGCGATGCCTTCGACACACCACTGTGCGCCAGCATGGGAAGGTGAAGGCCTCATGCCCCTCGCAAGCCCGGAGACCGGCCTGAAGCCTCACTTGGCAACCCGCGGTGGGCGGGCGCAGGCCGGTATCCGCGTGCGCCCCTGCACGCGTGGTGTGCCTTTGCGTGTTTTCCACCGGGATCCATTCATTCCTGCAGCAGTGGAACGACATGTCCCGATTCCTCAAGCTTCAACCCCTGGCGGCCTGCCTGGCCGTCACGCTGCCAGCCCTGGCCGACGAACCCGTGCTGAACCTCCCCTCCACGGCCATCACCGATAGCGGTGACCCACAACGCGTCGACCTGGCCACGCCGACCGAGGCCGGTTCACGGCTGAACCTCACTGCCCTGGAAACCCCGGCCAGCACCAGCAGTATCACTGCCGAACAGATCAAGCAGCGCAACAACCTCACCGTGCAGGACGCCGTGACCCGCTCGCCCGGCATCACCTTCATCGGCAACCCGGGCGATGGCGGCACCGGCCTGTCGGCGCGTGGTTTCACCGGCCATGGCTCGGTGATGACCCTGTTCGATGGCGCGCGCCTGTATACCGGGGCCGGCACCCAGACCTTCCCGGTCGACCCGTGGATGGTCGAGCAGATCGACATCATCCGCGGCCCGGCTTCGGTGCTGTATGGCGAAGGCGCGACCGGCGCGGTGGTCAACGTGATCCCGAAAAAAACCTTCGCTGGCGACATCCGCAACCGCGTGCGGCTGGGCTACGGTTCCTGGGATCGCCAACAACTGGGGCTGGACAGCGGCGGCAGCCTCAGTGAACGCCTGAGCTACCGCCTGACCCTGAACCAGCAGGGCGGCAACGGCTGGGTCGACCGCACCGACTCGCGCAGCCTGGCGCTCAGTGCCGCGCTGCGCTTCGATGCCAGCGACGACCTGAGCTTCACCCTCGCCCACGAGCGCGGCGACGCCCAGCCCGCCAACTACTACGGCACGCCGCTGATCGACGGCCATTACCGCAGCAGCCTGCGCAAGAAGAACTACAACATCCAGAACGACGAGCAACGCTACCACGACGAGTGGACCCGCTTCACCACCGACTGGACGATCAACGACCAGCTCAGTGCCAGCAACCAGCTCTACTACATCAAGAGCCGCCGCCACTGGCGCAATGCCGAAAACTACAGCTGGGACGCCGATCGCGCGATGCTGGAGCGTCAGAGCTACCTGGAGATCAAGCACAATCAGGAGCAGATCGGCGACCGCCAGACCTTCACCTTCGACCACAGCCTGTTCGGCCTGGCCAGCAAGACGCTGGTCGGTGTCGAATACAACAAGGTGCGTTTCAACGTCGACAGCAACCGGCCCTACAACGACGTGGGCGGCGACTACATCGACCCGTGGCAGCCGACCGCAGGCTGGTTCCACAGCGACTCGCCAACCCGCCCGCAGACGCTGTCCACCACCCACACCTTTGCCATGTTCGCCGAGAACCGCCTGCAGCTCAGCGAGCGCCTGTCGCTGGTGACCGGCGTACGCCGCGACCAGAACAACATCGACCGCGACAACCTGGTTGACGGCAGCCGCAGCGACCGCAGCCTGCAGGGCGGCAACTGGCGCGCCGGGCTGGTGTTCGCGCTCAACGACAATCTGTCGCTGTACGGCCAGTACTCCACCAGCGAGGACGGCGTGGATAACCTGGTCAGCCTCAGCCCGTCGCAGATGCACTACGACCTGACCGAAGCGAAGCAGACCGAACTAGGCCTCAAGCAGCGCTTCTGGGAGGGCCGTGGCGAGTGGACGCTGGCGGCGTTCCATATCGTCAAGAAGAAGCTGCTGGTGGATGACCCGATCACCCACGAGGCGCAACAGGCCGGGCAGCAGACCTCCAACGGCCTGGAGGCGTCGCTGGAACTGGCCCTGGGGCAGCAGTGGCAGGTGTCGGCCAATGCCGCGCTGGTACGGGCGAAGTACGATGATTTCGACGAGGTGGTCGATGGCGTTGCACTAGACCGTGCCGGCAACCGCCCGGCCAATGTGCCACGGCGCACGGCCAACCTGTGGCTGAGCAAAGGCTTCGACCAGCAAGTCGAGGCCGGGATTGGCGCGCGGTATGTGGATGAGCGTTATGCCAACACGGCCAATAGCCAAAGTGCGCCGGGATATACCGTGGTCGATGCCAACATTGGCTGGCAGGTGCTGCCGGATGTGCGCCTGGGGTTGCAGGTGAACAACCTGTTCGATCGCGAGTATGTGGCGTCGGTATTCAGTGACGAGCAGTGGGTGATGGGCGCGCCGCGGTCCTACTTCGCTACCGTGGATTACACCTTCTGACTTGATGGCCATTCGCGGGACAAGTCGGATCGCCCCGCGAAGAGGCCGGCACAGGCGACACAAAAAAACGCTATCGGAAGAAAATGAAATAGTTATAAGATAACGTTTCATTTGACATTCATTCCTGCCTGCGACCCCTCCATGACCAGCGCCTCAGCCCTCCCCACTCAGCTCACCCAGCGCCTGCAGAGCATCGATGCCCTGCGCGGCCTGGTGATCCTGTTCATGCTGCTCGACCACGTACGTGAAACCTTCTTCCTGCACCGCCAGGTCAGCGATCCGATGACCATCGATGCCACCGACCCGTCGCTGTTCGCCAGCCGCACCCTGGCGCATCTGTGCGCCCCGGTGTTCGTCCTGCTCACCGGCCTGTCGGCCTGGCTGTATGGCGAGAAATACCAAGGCCGCAGCGATGTGTCGGCGTTCCTGTTCAAGCGCGGGCTGTTCCTGGTGGTGCTGGAGTTCACTCTGGTCAACTTCGCCTGGACCTTCCAGCTGCCGCCGAGCGTGGTCTACATGCAGGTGATCTGGGCCATTGGCGTAAGCATGATCGCGCTGTCGCTGCTGGTGTGGCTGCCGCGTCCTGCCCTGCTCGCCCTGGGCGCGCTGATCATCGCCGGGCACAACCTGTTCGATGGCCTGCACTTCGGCGTGAAATCGGCCCTGCATGTGCCGTGGGCGATCCTGCATGACCGCGGCTGGCTCGACGTCTCGGAGAACCTGCGCCTGCGCACCTCCTACCCGGTGCTGCCGTGGATCGGCGTGATCGCCCTGGGCTACGGCCTCGGCCCGTGGTTCGCCCGTGGCAGCGACGGCGGCGAGCGCCAGCACCGCCTGCTGCTGGCCGGTGTCATCGCCTTGCTCGGCTTCATGGTGCTGCGCATCTACAACGGCTACGGCGAGGCGCCGTGGAGCGGCTACCCGAGCGTCACCCAGACGCTGATGAGCTTCTTCAACATCACCAAGTACCCACCCTCGCTGCTGTTCCTGGCCCTGACCCTGGGTTGCGGCCTGCTGTTGCTGCGCGCCTTCGAGCGCGCCGGGCTGGCCCGCTGGATCAGCGCCCTGGCGGTGTTCGGGTCAGCGCCAATGTTCTTCTACCTGCTGCACCTGTACGTGCTCAAGTTGCTGTACCTGGCGTGCGTGGCGCTGCTGGGCCTCAACCATGGTGACTACTTCGGCTTCGACGGCATCGGCGCGGTGTGGCTAAGCGCGGTGTTGCTGGCCGTTGCGCTGTACCTGCCCGTGCGCTGGTTCGCCCGGCTCAAGGCGCGTCGGCGTGACATCGCCTGGCTCAAGTACTTCTGATTTAAACGTTTTCACCCGGAGGTCTGATGGTCTACCATGCGGCCCGCCGGTTTCCGCCACGGAACTAACAGGGAATCCCAGGCCCGCCACAATTGGCGCGCCAAACGGAACTGCCCCCGCAACTGTAGGTGCCGAGCCTGCTCCATCGATGCCACTGGATCAATGATCCGGGAAGGCCGGAGCCAGGTGACGACGCACCAGTCAGGAGACCTGCCGGCATACATTCACCAACCGGCGGGGTGTCCGGGATGGCCATCTGTGCTGCCCTCGCGCCTGCGAGGGCCGGCGATGCCTGTCCGTGCGTTCCTCACCAGAACTGACCGATAGGAGATCGCCCCGCATGCTGCTGCGCTTCACATCCTTGCTGGCGGGCCTGAGCCTGACTGGCCTGGCCCAGGCTGCCGCCACCCACTACCCGCTGACCGTCGACAACTGCGGCGCGCCGCAGACTTTCGCTCAGGCGCCCGAGCGCGCGGTCACCATCGGCCAGGCCGGCACCGAGATGCTCTATGCCCTGGGCCTGGGCGACAAGCTGGCCGGCACCTCGCTGTGGTTCAACAACGTGCTCCCCGAATACCAGGCGGTGAACGCCAAGGTGCCGCGCCTGGCCGACAACGACCCAAGCTTCGAGGCGGTGGTCGGCAAGCGCCCACAACTGGTGGCCGTGCAGTTCGAGTGGATGGTCGGCGCTCAAGGCGTAGTCGCCACCCGCGAGCAGTTCAGTGAGCTGAAGATCCCCACTTACCTGCTGCCCTCGGACTGCGAAGGCAAGGACAACCTGGTCGGCGCCGACGGCACCCGCCTGCAGGCGTTTCAGGTCGAGAGCCTCTACAAGAGTGTCAGCCAGCTGGCCGAGATCTTCGACGTGCAGGACCGTGGCGCGGCGCTGAACAACGACCTCAAGGCACGCCTGAATAGTGCGAAGCAGCAGCTGGCAGGCAAGGACCTGTCGCAGACTTCGGCACTGTTCTGGTTCTCCAGCGCCGACCTCGACATCGACCCCTACGTCGCCGGCCGCCAGGGCGTGGCCGACTTCATGCTGCGCACCCTGGGCGTGCGCAACGTGGTCGAATCGACCGAGGAATGGCCGACCGTGGGCTGGGAAACCCTGGCCAAGGCCAACCCGACCTGGCTGATCATCGCGCGCATGGACCGCCGCCGCTTCCCTGCAGACGACTACCAGAAGAAGCTCGAATTCCTGCGCAGCGACCCGGTGACGAAGAACATGGACGCGGTAAAGAACGACCGCATCATCATCCTCGACGCCGACGCCATGCAGGCCGGCATCCGCCTGTTCCGCGGCCTGCAGACTTTGTCTGCGGCCTTCGCCAGCGGTAAAGCGGCGCAGCGATGAACGCCCTGCCCTACACCGCCCTGGCCGTGCTGGCCCTGCTCGCGGCCGTGCTGGCTGGTACCGCCATCGGCGAGACCAACCTGCCACCGAACTTGGTCTGCCAGGTGCTGGCCAACCACCTGTGGCAGGCCGGCTACCCGGTCGACCCGATCGATGCCGGCATCGTCTGGAACTACCGCCTGACCCGCTCGCTGGTCGCTGCCGCTTGCGGTGCAGGTCTGGCGACCTGCGGGGTGATCCTGCAGGCTCTGCTGCGTAACCCTCTGGCCGAGCCCTACCTGCTCGGGCTGTCCGCCGGCGCTTCGACCGGTGCAGTGCTGGTCGGCCTGCTGGGCTTGGGCAGTGTCACCCTGAGCATGTCCGGCGGCGCCTTCATCGGTGCCCTGGCAGCCTTTGCCCTGGTGCTGGTGCTGGCCCGTGCGGCCGGGCCAAGCAACAACAACGCCCAGGTGATCCTCGCCGGCATTGCCGGCTCGCAGCTGTTCACGGCACTTACCGCCTTCCTCATCACCAAGTCGGCCACCGCCGAGCAGGCGCGCGGCATCCTGTTCTGGTTGCTGGGCAACCTCAGCGGTGTGCGCTGGCCGTCGGTGTGGATGGCGTTGCCGGTGGCGCTGTTCGGGCTGCTGGTGTGCCTGTGGCACCGCCGGGCGCTGGATGCCTTCACCTTCGGCGCCGACTCGGCGGCCTCGCTGGGCATCGCCGTGCGCCGCACGCAGTTGCTGCTGATCAGTTGCGCGGCACTGGTAACGGCCGTGATGGTGTCGATCGTCGGTGCCATCGGTTTCGTCGGCCTGGTCATCCCCCACGCCCTGCGCCTACTGCTCGGTCCCGGCCATGGCCGGCTGCTGCCGGCCAGCGCCCTGGGCGGCGCGCTGTTCCTGATTGCCGCCGATGTGCTGTCGCGCACGTTGATAACTGGCCAGGTGATTCCGGTCGGCGTGGTCACCGCCTTGATCGGCGCGCCGGTGTTCGCGCTGATCCTGGTCAGCCGCCGGGGGCGCCCATGACCGTCATGAATACCGTGCACGTCGCTCCACTCACCTGCCGGGGGCTGGGGCTGCAACTGTCGGGCAACACCGTGCTGTGCAACATCGACCTCAACGTGGTGGCCGGTGAAACCCTGGGCATCGTCGGCCCCAACGGTTCGGGCAAATCGTCCCTGCTCAAGTTGCTGGCCGGGCTGCGCACGCCGGGCACCGGCAGTGTGCAACTACTCGGCGAACCCCTGGCGCGTCTGCCACGAAGGCGCATCGCACAGGCGCTGGCGCTGGTCGAGCAGCAGGCCGACACCCTCGATGCGATCAGCGTGTTCAATGCCATCGCCCTGGGGCGCACACCCTGGCTGTCGGCGCTGGCACCATTCTCCCGGGAGGACCGTGCCATCGTCGAACAGGCCCTGGCCGACCTCGACGCCACGCACCTGGGTGAACGGGTCTGGAGTTCGCTGTCAGGCGGCGAGCGCCAGCGCGTGCACATCGCCCGCGCCTTGGCCCAGCGCCCGCAGGTACTGCTGCTCGACGAGCCGACCAACCACCTCGACATCCAGCACCAGCTGAGCCTGCTGCAACAGGTACAGGCCCTGCCGGTGACCACCCTGGTGGCCCTGCACGACCTCAACCAGGCGCTGACCTGCGACCGCGTGGCGGTGCTCGACAAAGGCCACCTGGTGGCCCTCGGCAAGCCGCTGGAGGTGCTCACCCCCGAACGCTTGCTGAGCACCTTCGGCGTGCACGCCCACTACCTCACCGACCCTTTCGACGGCGCGCGCATCCTGCGCTTTCGCGCCCCTTGAATGACAGGCCATTGCCGCATGTTGTTGCGCCCCGCTGCTCTGCTCGCCTTGCCACTGGCAACCCTCGCCCCGTTTGCCCAGGCAGATTCGGCGCAACCACAAAGCAACGGCTTCGTCGAAGACAGCAGCTGGAACATTCTCAACCGCACTGTCTACGACCAGCGTGACTACAAGCACGGCGGGCGCAATAGCGGCGCGCGCAATGCCTACAAGCCACGCAGCGAACGTAACGGCCTGGCCGAGGAATGGGCCTACGGCCTGATGGGCACGTTCCAGTCCGGTTTTACCCAAGGCCTGATCGGCGTCGGCGTCGATGCCCACGCCTATCAGGGCGTGCAGCTCGACAGCGGTGGCGGCCGTGCCGGCAAGGCGCGCCTGCTGAGCCTGGACAACCACGGCCATCCCAAGAACGAATACAGCCGGGGCGGCGCGGCGCTGAAACTGCGGGTATCCAATACCGTACTGTCATGGGGCGAACAGCGGGTGAAGACGCCGGTGTTCAGCTCCTCGGACAGCCGCCTGCTGCCCGAGACCGCCACGGGCTTCTTCCTGACCAGCGGCGAGATCGACACCCTCAAGCTGGTCGCTGGCCACTTCAACGAAAGCACCGACCGCAATGCGTCCAGCCACGACCAGGGCTTTGTGGTGAACTACTCCGACGGCCGCCAGGGCAACAGCTTCGACCTCGCCGGCCTGGTGTGGAACCCCGGTGCCGCCTTCACCGGCAGCCTGTACACCTCGTGCTACCAAGACACCTGGAACCAGCATTACCTTGGCAGCACCCTCACCCACGCCCTGGACGACCGCCGCAGCCTGAGCCTGGACCTCAACCTGTACCGCACCACCGACACCGGCAAGGCGCTGTCCGGGCGCATCGACAACACCACCTGGAGCCTGGTCTCGCGCTACAGCCAGGGCCCGCACAGCGTCAGCCTCGGCTGGCAGCAGGTGGATGGCAACACGCCGTTCGACTACGTCACCCGTGGGGCGATCTACATCGCCAACGCCGTGCAGATGTCCGACTTCAACGCGCCGAACGAAAAATCATGGCGGGCGCGCTATGACCTGGACATGGGCGGTTATGGCATTGCGGGGCTGAACCTGACCGCCCTGTATGTGCGCGGCTTCGATATCGACGGCACCCACGTCGACCCAAACGGCGGCTATGCGTACCTGGGTTATGGCAAGGGTGGCAAACATTGGGAGCGGGACCTCGAAGCGCGCTACGTGGTGCAGAGTGGCAAGGCCAAAGGCACCACGTTCTCACTGCGGCACAACGTGCACCGGGGCAACACGGCGCAGGCGGAGCTCGATGGCAACCAGATCCGCCTGGCGGTGGAATGGCCGTTATCAGGCGGTTTCTGACAGCCCCCAGACCTGCTTCTCCTGCTCGGTCAGCGTCGCCACGACGGCGGCAAACACCTCGTTGAACTCGGAGCTGACGTTCTGGTGTGCGCGATAGTTGCTCAGCAGGTAGCGTTTCACAGTCTTCGGCCAGCTGCCATCCTTGTGCGCCGCAATGATGATGCCCTTGGCATCCTGGTAATTGGCTGACGGCCTGACCTTGGTCAGCAGTTTCTCGAAATCGACATAGGTCCAGTCGTCCCTGCGATTCTCGAACGCGTCGAGCAGGTCGAGTTTGTACAGCGCGAGATGTGCCATGGGCATCCTTCCTCTTTCATCGTGAAGGAGAAGACGGTAAGCAAATCGCCCGGCAATTGAAATGAACGAGGTGGTGACGGTCAGCCGCAGGAAGTAGGAATGGTCCTACCTGGCGAGCCAGTGCTCCATGTGCGTCGTGCCCCACAGCGGGTCGTCCTCCACGTCGATCAACGCAAAGCCCTGCCGCTCCCAGAAGCGTATTGCACCAGGCAAAAACGGATGGGTATGCAGGTACAGGCATTCGACCGCAGCGGCACGGGCGTGCTCGCGCAAGGCGGCGAACAATGCCGCCGCCAGGCCACGACGACGGTACTCGGGCAGCACGAACAGGCGCACCACCTCGACCACGCGCTTGCCGTGATAGTCGAGCTGGTTGAAGCGATGGTCGTAGGGCAAATAGCCGATGCCTGCAATCAACCGGCCTTGATCACGTGCTTCCAGAAAATGGCCATGGCCGTACAGGTAAGTCTCGGCAAAATGGGCCAGGTCCTTCGGCAATAGCGACCCAGCGAGCATCGGGAACAGCCCGCGACGGGCATTGTCGATGAAGGCCACGACTTCACTGATGTGCTCGTGAGTGGGCGGTTGGATGATCAAGTGGGGCATGGGCGTGGAAACGTGGTCTGAACGGCGGGTTTTCTACCTCAGGGACTGATGGCTGGCAACCCGACACAGCTATAATCACCCTCTGCAAAACGCGCCCAAGGCCACCCCATGCCCCCCATCCAGAAGCTGCTGTTGCCCTTGCTGTTCATTACCGCCCTCGCCGCCTGCGACCAGAAGCCCACCCGCGAAGAGCAGATCCTGGCCAACCTGCCGCTGCAGGAAGCCTACGACCACAACATCGAGCGTATGGCCGCGCTGCTCACACGCACCCACCCGCAGCTGGATGCAGCCACCATCAGCCAGGTCCTGCGCAAGCACCTCACCGTCGAGGACCAGCGTCAGGACCTGTTCAAGCTCTACAGCGAGAAGAACTTCAGCGACGCCGAATTCGCCACCATCGTCGCCGCCACCCGCGACCCGGCCAAGGCCAAGGCGCTTGAACAGACCGACGAAGGCAAGCACCTGAGCGACAAGCTCACCGGGCTGATGCGCGAGACAGCGCGGGATGAGAAGGTGCAGGCACTGGCCGAGCAGCGCATGCAGCAGGTGGAGGATGAACTGGAAGAGCTGGAGAAGCCGGGCTCCTGATGTGCCTGCATGGCACAGGTTGAACTGATCGTTCACTCGGCTGACGTGTCCAACCATCATTCAAAAACTGGAGACCAACCATGCCCCGTCTGGGCTTCGCCTGCATGTACCGCCACCCTCACCGCAGCCTGTCGGTGAAAGAGCTTGAGGCCATCGAACGCACCTTCAACCCGCGCACTACCACGCTGCGCTGGCTGTCCAGTGCCAGCCAGGAAGCGGCCCGGCTCAAGCTGCTGGAGCTGGTGCAGCACAACCTCGACGCCCAATTGCGCCTGCTGGCCTACGTCAGTGAACTGCCGCCGATGCTGCGCATGGTGCGCCTGAGCAGCGACCTGCTGCCGCTCTACAGCCACCCCAGCGTAGGGCCGATCTATCGCGACACCGAGTTTCAGGCCCTGATGGCTGAACGCTTTGCGGCCATCGGCAAGCTGGCCCGCGATCAGGATATCCGCCTGTCATTCCACCCAGGCCAGTACTGCGTGCTCGGCTCGGACCGCCCCGAGGTGGTGGAGAACAGCCTGGCCGAATTCGAATACCACGCCGACATGATCCGCATGATGGGCTTTGGTCAGCGCTTTCAGGACTTCAAGTGCAATGTGCATATTGCCGGGCGCCTCGGCGCAGCCGGGGTACGCCAGGTGTGGCCAAGGTTATCGCAGGTAGCGCGCCACGTGATCACCTTCGAGAACGACGAGAAGACCTATGGCGTCGACGATTGCCTGGCACTGGCCGACCTTGCGCCGGTGGTGCTGGACATTCACCACTGCTGGATCCACGAGGGCGACTACATCGCCCCCCACGACCCGCGCGTGGCGCGCATCATCGACAGTTGGCGAGGAGTGCGGCCGACCATGCACTACTCACAGCCGCCGGAGAGCTTGCTGGCACTGGGCTTCGACGCTGACCGCAAGCTGACCATCCCGGCGTTGCTGGAGAAGGTGAACAAGCGTGACCTGTATCAGCACAGCGCGCAGATGTGGAACGACTGGACCAACCACTACGCCCTGCAGTTCATCGATCGCTTCGACATCATGTTCGAGGCCAAGGACAAGAACCTGGCGACCCTGGATTTCTACCGGCGATATGTCGAGCGACCATGACCGTAAAAACGCCGTAACAGAGCGCTTGCGCTTCGAAAAAGATGAACTTAACTATTGTTTCAAGACTTGTCATAAATCTGTCGTGTTTCAGTCATAGGATTGACCCCAACCTGACATTTTCTCTCTTCATGGATGAGCGTCTCATGCGTCGTGTGGTTTTCAATCAGAAAGGTGGCGTGGGCAAATCGAGTATCGCCTGCAACCTCGCCGCGGCAAGCGCCGCCGAAGGCTATCGCACGTTACTGGTCGACCTCGACCCTCAGGCCAACGCCACCTACTACCTCACCGGGCTGACCGACGATGCCATCCCCGCCGGTATCGCCGACTTCTTCCGCCAGACCCTCTCGCCGGTCACCGCCTCCGGCAAGAAGCACCGCGTGGCGATCACCGAAACCCGCTACGACAACCTGCACCTGGTAACGGCCAGCCCCGACCTCAGCGACCTTCAGAGCAAACTGGAGAGCAAGTACAAGATCAACAAGCTGCGCAAGCTACTGATAGAGCTGGGCGACGACTACGAGCGAATCTACATCGACACCCCGCCGGCGCTGAACTTCTACACCTTCAGCGCCCTGGTGGCTGCCGAGCGCCTGCTGATCCCGTTCGACTGCGACAGCTTCTCGCGCCAGGCGCTGCTCAGCGTCATGGCCCAAGTCGAGGAACTGCGCCAGGACCACAACCCGGCGCTGCAGGTGGAGGGCGTAGTGGTCAACCAGTTCGCCGGGCGCACCGCGCTGCACCAGACCCTGGTCGAGCAGTTGCGCGACGAGGGCATGCCGGTGCTGCCGGTGTACCTCAGCAGCTCGATCAAGATGCGCGAATCGCACTTGGTTTCGGTGCCGCTGGTGCACATGGCGCCCCGCCACAAGCTAACGCAGGAGTTCATCGAGCTGCTGGACGTGCTCGAACGCGCTGCCTGAACTGCGACAACACACCACAGCCTCGCACTACCCCGCCGTTCGTCCGGGTGATAGATTCGCCGCCATGAAAATCACCCGGCACACTCGCACGCTGACTGCCTGGACGCTCTATGCCAGCGTCCTGTTCAGCCTGTTGCTGTGTGGCCTGCACCATGGCCAAATGGGCGGACTGCGCCTGGCCGGCCTGGAAGGTGGCTTCTGCTCGATCAACAGCGAGCACGGCGTGGCCATCGACCTCGACGGCGCCGGCGGCGACCAGCACATGGCCCAGCTCGACTGCCCGGTATGCTCCTCGTTCGGCCTGGCCGTGCCGCTCGCCAGCAGCAGCTGGTCGCTCAGCCCTGCACACGCCGCTGCCATCTCGCCCATCGTCGTACGCAGCTGGGCGCAACCGCCGCCCCGTTACCAACGCCCTGCCCTCACCCCCCGCGCTCCCCCTGTCGTACTCCCCGCAGCCATCACTCATATCGCCTGACTTCAGCCGGGCGCGCCTGCCTGCGCGCTCGCCGTCAGCCATGACCTTTGCGTGGAAGACAGAACAACATGCTCCGCAATACCTCCCTGGTGCTCCTCATGGGCACCTGCACCTTTGCCTGGGCGGACGATGCCGCCGTCGAACTCACCGCCACCACCATCGATGGCGAGCGCGATGCACCTTCCGGCGTGCAACTGGACGTGCCGATCAGCACCGGCTCGCGCCTTGGCCTCACCGCACGGGAGACCCCCGCGTCGGTCAGCGTATCGGACCGGCGCATCATCGAAGAACGCGGCGCCAAGGACAGCCAGGATGTGATCAACGCCATGACCGGCGTGAACGCATCGGCCAACCCCGGCTACGGCGGTTTCGTCAGCTACCGCGGCTTCACCCAGAACCAGGTGACCCAGCTCTACAACGGCATCAACCTCGGCTACAGCAGTGCTACCCGGCCGGTGGACGCCTGGGTGCTGGACCGCGTCGAGTTGCTTGGCGGGCCGTCGTCCTTCCTGCATGGCGCAGGCGCCGTGGGTGGCTCGATCAACTACATCACCAAGACCGCCAGCCGCGACCAGCAGATCATCGATGGCCGCGTGCGCTATGGCAGCTACGACGACTCGGAAGTGGCCTTCGGGATCAACCAGGCACTGGCCAGCCACCCGGCCGATACCCGCCATTTCATGCGCCTGGACTTCAGCCATACCGGCAGCAATGGCTACATCGACCGAAACCAGCGCAACACCGACAGCCTGGCGTTTTCCCTGCTCAGCGACCTGACGCCCGACCTGACCCACACCCTGGCGCTGGAATACCAGGAGGACCGCGAAGACAGCCCCTACTGGGGCGCGCCGATCCTGCCAGGGCGCAGCACCATGAAGATCGACAACAGCCGCCGCTTCGACAACTACAACGTCGCCGACGGCCGCTACGAACAACGGGTGCGCTGGCTGCGCTCGATGCTCGATTACCAGGTCAACGACAGCACCAGCGTGCACAACACCCTGTACCACTACCGCGCCCAGCGCGACTACCGCAACGTCGAGCGCTACAGCTACACCGGCGACGGCAATGTGCAGCGTGGCAGCCCTTACCTGCAGCGCCATGAACAGAACGTGCTGGGCGACCGCATCGAACTGCGCCACGACAACCAGCTGTTCGGCCTGGCCAGCCAGTGGTCGCTGGGCCTGGACTACTCGCACATGCGCCAGAGCGTATACCCGACGTCCGGGAGCTGGACCGATGTGGTCGACCCGGACCACTTCGACCCGGGCAGTTTCAACGACATCCCCGGGGTAAACGCCGGGCTGACCAAGCAGCGCCGGCATGTCACCAGCAACCGCGCCGTGTTCGCCGAAAACCGCCTGCAACTGACCGAGCGCCTGGCCTTGCTCACGGCCCTGCGCTACGACTACCTGGACATGGAGGTAACCAACTACGGCGCGGTGACACCGACCTCGCCGGCGTTCTTCGAGCGGCGCTGGGAACCGCTGTCCGGGCGCGTCGGGCTGACCTACGAATTGACGCCGTCGGCCAGCATCTACGCCCAGTACAGCACCGCCGCCGACCTGCCAGCCGGTTCGCTGGCGGCGGCCACCTATGCCAACGTCGGCACCTTCGACCTGTCCAAGGGCGAGCAATGGGAAGTGGGCAGCAAGTTCGACTTCCTTGAAGGGCGCGGCGCGGCGACCGTGGCCTTGTACCAGATCGTGCGCAAGGACTTTGCCGTGCGCGATTCGAGCAACCCCAACCTGACTGTCCAGGCCGGGCAGCAGACCTCGCGCGGGGTCGAGCTGTCCGGGCGGCTGCAGGTCACGCCAAAGCTGCTGGCCGAGGGCAACTACGCCTATGTCGATGCGCAATACGACGAGTTCAATGAAGCGGTCAACGGCGTGTCGGTATCGCGCAAGGGCAATGCCCCGGTCAACGTGCCGGCCAATGTCGCCAACCTGTGGCTGACCTACAGCTTCACCTCGGCCTGGTCGGCGGGGGTGGATGCACGCTATGTCGGCTCGGTGTACGCCGACAACGCCAACACCCTCAAGGCGCCTGCCTATACCTTGTTCGGCACCTTTGCCCGCTACCGGCTGGATGAACACACCACCATCACCGGCCGCGTGCGCAACCTGACCGACGAGGTGTATGCCAAGCAGGCCTATGGGCTGCAGTACTACATGGGGGCACCGCGCACATTCGAAGTAGCGCTGGATCTGCGCTTCTGACGCTCAAGTCTATGCCGGCTATCGAGCCGGCATAGACTTTAAGAAATTTTCTACAGCTCTTGCCTCTCAATTCCTAGCTCACCATCTCTGATAATGTGCAACCTCATCCACGCCGGCACATGAAGCACCGGCTCAGGCAAGTCAAGGTGGTTCCTTTGTTTTCGGCAGACATGCACGGCGTGGCGGGTCGGCCGGCAATAATCGCCTGCGGTCGAAACAGATATCCCGATGTCGCCCTGAACGAAGCGCCCCACCACGCTCCTCGGTCTACTGGCCCTGATAACAACGATGGCGCGCCCTGAGTGCGCCACATTCATTCAGGCTGCCTATGGAAACCGGAGAGCTTCCGTATGTCTGCATCGCATGAGGTATCCCCCGCCACCCTGCGCAGGGTCATCGCCGCCTCGGCCATCGGCAACTTCGTGGAATGGTTCGACTTCGCCGTCTATGGCTTCCTCGCCACGCTGATCGCCAGCCAGTTCTTCGCCAGCGAAGATGCCAGCGTCGCCCTGCTCAAGACCTTCGCCGTGTTCGCCGTGGCCTTCGCCTTGCGCCCGCTCGGCGGCATCGTGTTCGGCGCGCTTGGCGATCGCCTGGGGCGCAAGCGCATCCTGTCGCTGACCATCCTGCTGATGGCCGGCTCCACCACCTTGATCGGCCTGCTGCCGACCTATGCCAGCATCGGCCTTGCGGCACCGGCGCTGCTGACCTTGGCGCGCTGCCTGCAGGGCTTCTCCGCCGGTGGTGAATACGCCGGCGCCTGCGCCTACCTGATGGAGCATGCGCCCCGGAACAAGCGTGCGTTCTATGGCAGCTTCGTGCCGGTGTCGACCTTCTCCGCCTTTGCCTGTGCGGCGGTGATCGCTTATGGCCTGGAGGCCAGCCTGTCGGCCGAGGCCATGGCCGCCTGGGGCTGGCGCATCCCGTTCCTGGTGGCCGCGCCGCTGGGGCTGGTGGGTTTGTACCTGCGCTGGCGCATGGAGGAAACCCCAGCGTTTCGCGAAGCGGTCGCCCAGGGCAAGGAACATGAACACTCGCCGCTCAAGGAAACCCTGCGCAACCACGGCCGGGCGATCCGCAACCTGGGCATGTTCATCTCGCTGACGGCATTGTCGTTCTACATGTTCACCACTTACTTCGCCACTTACCTGCAACTGGTCGGCAACCTGACCCGTGCCCAGTCGCTGCTGGTGACCACCGTGGCGTTGCTGTTCGCGGCCGTTGGCTGCCCGCTGGCCGGGGCCTTTTCGGACCGGGTCGGGCGGCGCAAGACCATTGGTTTTACCTGCCTGTGGGTGATGGTTTGCGTGTTCCCCGCTTACTGGCTGGCCAGCTCCGGGTCGATGTCGGGGGCGCTGCTGGGGGTGATCCTGCTGGCGGTGGGCGCGCTGTGCAGCGGCGTGGTGACGGCGGCGTTGCTGTCGGAGAGTTTCCCGACCCGTACCCGCTATACCGCTTCGGCGATTACCTACAACGTGGCCTACACCTTGTTTGGCGGTACTGCGCCGCTGGTGGCGACCTGGTTGATAGGGCAGACCGGCAGCAGCCTGGCGCCGGCGTTCTATCTGGTGGTGATTGCGCTGGTGGCCTTGGTGGGCGGCTTGGCGCTGCCGGAGACATCGCGGATATCGTTGCATGATGAAGCCGGAAATGATGTGAGCCCTCAGGTCCGCACTTCGACTTGAGGCACTCGGGGCCGCTATGCGGCCCCGGCGATCTCAATCCTCTTCGCGCCGGTATGCCCATTGATACAAGGCCGGCAACACCAGCAAGGTCAGCGCCGTCGACGACAGAATCCCGCCAATCACTACCGTCGCCAGCGGCCGCTGAACTTCTGCCCCGGTTCCGGTGGCCAGCGCCATTGGAACGAACCCTAGCGACGCCACCAAAGCGGTCATCAACACCGGCCGCAAGCGCGTCAACGCCCCCTCTTCGACTGCCGCACGCAGACCGCGCCCTTGCTCTCGCAGGCTGCGGATGAAGGCAATCATCACCAGGCCATTGAGCACCGCCACACCCGACAATGCAATGAAGCCCACCCCTGCGGAAATCGACAGCGGGATATCCCGCAGCCACAGCGCCAGCACCCCGCCGGTCAAGGCAAACGGAATCCCGGTGAACACCAGCAGGCCGTCCTTGAGGTTGTTGAACATCATCAGCAGCAACGCCATCACCAGCAACAGCGACACTGGCACCACCACCCGCAGGCGCTCGGCCGCCGACTGCAGCTGCTCGAACTGGCCGCCCCAGCGGGTCCAGTAACCCGCCGGGATCTGCACCTGCTCGCGCAATGTCTGCTCGGCCTGCTCGACGAACGACCCCAGATCACGCCCACGCACGTTGGCGCTGACCACCACCACGCGCTTGCCATCCTCGCGGCTGACCTGGTTCGGCCCCAGTTGCAGGTTCAACGTGGCCACCTGCGACAGCGGGATGAAGCCGATCTGTGCCGCGCCGACTGCAGCACTGGCGGGTACCGGAATCAGCAGGCTGCCCAGGCCATCGACATCGGTACGCAGGGTTTCGGGGAGGCGCACCACCATGTCGAAGCGACGATCGCCCTCATACAACGTGCCCGCCGTGCGCCCGCCAACGGCAATGGCGATGGCGTCCTGCACGTCACCCACATTCAGGCCATGGCGTGCAGCCTTGTCGCGGTCGATGTCGATGGTCAGCACCGGCAGGCCGGTGGTCTGTTCGACCTTCACTTCCGAGGCGCCGGGCACCTGTTGCAAGCTGCTGGCGATTTGCGCGGCGGTGCGGTTGAGCACGTCCATGTCATCACCGAACACCTTCACCGCCACATCGCTGCGCACGCCGGAAATCAGCTCGTTGAAACGCAACTGGATCGGCTGCGACAGCTCGTGGTTGCTGCCCGGCACGCTGGCAGCAGCACGCTGGACCTCGGCAATCAGTTCCTCACGGGGTTTGCCGGGGTCGCCCCACTGCTCGCGCGGGCGCAGCATCACGTAGGCATCGGAGATGTTCGGCGGCATGGGGTCGGAGGCGATCTCGGCGGTGCCGGTGCGAGCAAACACCCGCTCCACTTCCGGCACCTGGGCGATGATCGCCTGTTCCAGGCGCTGCTGCATGTCCACCGACTGCGACAGGCTGGTGCCTGGCACCCGCAGCGCCTGCAAGGCGAAGTCGCCCTCGCTGAGGCTGGGGATGAACTCGCTGCCCATGCGGCTGGCCACCAGCCCGGACAGCAGCACCAGCCCCGTGGCGGCGGCGAACGCCAGCTTGCGCCGGCCCAGCACCCAGTCGAGCACCGGCGCATAACGCCGGCGAGCAGTGCGCATGACCACGCCCTCTTCTTCCTTGACCTTGCCGGTGACGAACAGCGCGATGGCCGCCGGCACGAAGGTCACCGAAAGGATCATGGCACCCAGCAGTGCCATCACCACGGTGAACGCCATCGGGTGAAACATCTTGCCCTCGACCCCGGTCAGGGCAAAGATCGGCAGGTACACCACCATGATGATCAACTGCCCATAAATCAGCGGCCGACGCGCCTCGCGGGCAGCGGCGAACACCTCGTGGAAGCGCTCGGCACGGGTCAGCATGCGGCCATGGCGCTGCTGGGCATGGGCCAGGCGGCGGATGGCGTTTTCGACGATTACCACCGCGCCATCGACGATGATGCCGAAGTCCAGGGCACCGAGGCTCATCAGGTTGGCACTGACCTTGTTGCTGAACATGCCAGTAAAGGTGAACAGCATCGACAGCGGGATGACCATGGCCGTGATCAGTGCGGCGCGGATGTTGCCGAGGAACAGGAACAGCACGGCAATCACCAGGATCGCGCCTTCGACCAGGTTCTTCTTCACCGTGGCAATGGCTTTTTCCACCAGGTGAGTGCGGTCATAGACCGTGACCGCCACCACGCCCTCGGGCAAGTTGCGGTTGATCTCTGCGAGCTTGGCCGCCACCGCCTGGGACACCGTGCGGCTGTTCTCGCCGATCAACATGAACACCGTACCAAGCACCACTTCGCGGCCATTCTCGGTGGCCGCGCCGGAGCGCAGCTCTTCGCCCAAGCCAACCTGCGCGACATGGCTGACGCGGATCGGCGTGCCGTCGACGCTGGAGATGACGATGTTGGCGATATCCTCGGCCGAGGCGACCTGCCCCGGCGCACGGATCAGCAACTGTTCGCCGTTGCGCTCGATGTAGCCGGCGCCGACGTTGGCATTGTTGCGCTCCAACGCCGCGATCAGGTCGTTGAGGGTGAGCTTGTAGGCCGCCAGCCGCTTGGGCTCGGGGGCGATCAGGTACTGCTTGGCGTGGCCGCCGATGCTGTTGACCTCGGCGACGCCGGGCACATTGCGCAACTGCGGCTTGATGATCCAGTCCTGGATCACCCGCAGGTCGGTCGGCGTGTAGGGGGTGCCGTCGTCCTTGAGTGCGCCCTGCTCAGCCTCCACGGTCCACAGGAAGATTTCCCCCAACCCCGTGGAGATCGGGCCCATGCTGGCCTCGATGCCCTCGGGCAATTGCTCGCGGGCTACCTGCAGGCGCTCGTTGACCAGTTGCCGGGCAAAGAAGATATCAGTGCCATCGTCGAAGATCACCGTCACCTGCGAAAGCCCCGAGCGCGACAGCGAGCGGGTCTGCTTCAGGCCTGGCAGGCCAGCCATGGCGGTCTCGATGGCGAAGGTGATGCGCTGCTCGGCCTCCAGCGGCGTATAGCCCGGCGCAGCGGTGTTGATCTGCACCTGGACGTTGGTGATATCTGGCACCGCATCGATCGGCAGTTTCTGGTAGCTGTGGATGCCCACGGCAGCCATCAGCACCACGGCGAGCATCACCACCAGGCGCTGCTCGATGGCGAATTGGATCAGGCGTTCGAACATTCAAGCGTCCCCGCGATCAATGGCTGTGCTCGGCAGAAGCCTTGCCGAGCTCGGACTTGAGGACGAAGCTGCCGGCGGCAGCCACCTGGGTACCGGCTGCCAGGCCTGCGGTGATCTCCACCTGGCCAGCGTCGCGGCGGCCAGTCTTCACCGGGCGGGCCTCGAAGCCTTCATCGGTGCGGGCGAACACCACGGTCTGCTCCTCCCAGCTCTGCAACGCGCTCTCAGGCACGACAACGGCAGCCTTGAAGCGCTCGACATTGACCGCGATGTTGACGAACAACCCAGGGCGCCAGGCACCGTTGGGGTTGGCCAGGGTGGCGCGCACGGTGGCGGCGCGGTTCTGCTCGCCGAGCAGGCTACCGACGTAGTTGACCTCGCCCTCGACTTCGGCGCCGAGGTCCGGTGCGCTGACGGTCACGCTGCGCCCGCTGGTAACCCGGGCCAGGTCGCGGGGAGCGACGGCGAAAGTGGCCCAGACCCGGCTCAAGTCGGACAAGGTGAAGGCATTGCTGGTCACGTCGACCACTTCGCCCACGGTCAGGTGCTTTTCCACCACCACGGCATCGAAGGGGGCGCGCAATTCGTAGCGGTTACCGGCACCTGCCGGGCCGACCGCAGCCACCTTCTCCCGGGCATTGGCCAGCGCGATCTCGGCTTCTTGCAAGGCCTGGCGCGCCTGCAGGTAGTCCTGCTCGGCGCTGATGCGCTCCTGCCACAGTTGCTGCTCGCGCTGGAAGGTCAGGCGGGCCAGTTCGAGGCGGCGCTGGGCAGCCTGCTGTTCGCTGCGCAGGTCGGAAATCTGCTGGCTGGCGATCACCGCCAGCACCTGCCCGCGATTGACCGACTGGCCAAGCTCGGCCTGCACCGCCTCGACCACTCCAGGCACCCGTGGCACCACATGGGCCGTGCGGTCTTCATCGAAACGGATCTCGCCGGGGAAGCTGATGGCGGTGCCCAGCTCGCGGGGGGCGGCGGCGGCTAGCTGGATACCGGCCGACTCGATCTGGGCGATCGACAGGTGCAGTGCGCCTTCCTTTTCCTGGTGCTCATCGTCAACCTCATCAGTGTGGCCGTGGCTGTCTTCGCCATGATCGTCATGGCGGGGCTCTGCTGTACTGGCTTGGCCTTTACTGGCCTGGCCAAGGTTGCCGGTCCAGGCCAGGCCGCCCATGCCAAGAGCAGCAATGGCAGTGGCCAGGAGGGCGAGTTTGCGGGGGTTAGTCATTGTTGCTCCTGCTGCTCGAAATGTTGCTCAAACCATCCAGGTCGCCGTAGATCCGCTCGACCTGTGCCCGTGCATCGGTTGCCGCGGCCAAGGCCTCCAGGTAAAGCCCGCGCGCGTCGATCAAGGTGCGCTGGGCATCGAGCACGTCGAGGAAGGCGAACTTGCCCATCTCGAAGCCACGGGTGGCGGTGTCCACAGCCTGCTGCGCCGACGGCAGGATGGTGCGGTCGTAGGCCTGCACCTCCTGCATCGCCGTGCGCCACTGATCGACGGCGCTGCGGGTTTCGCTGCGCAGGCGCAGTTCGACCGCGTTGCGCAGGTCGCGGGCCTGGTCGGCGCGGCGTGCGGCGGCCAGCACATTGCCCTGGTTACGGTCGAACAACGGCAAGGGCATCGACAGCCCGACCACGTTGACCCGCTCGCGGTCCTCGCGGCTGTACTGGCTACCAACGCTGACGGTGAGGTTGGGAATGCGCAGGGCCTTTTCCGAGCCAAGCGATGCTTCGCCGCGCTCGACCTGAGCGGCAGCCAGGCGCCATTCGGCGGTACGCTCGACCTGGCCGAGCAAGGCATCGGCTGAAGGAGCAGCTCCAGGTGACAGGCTGGCCGCCGACAGCGTGTCGAAGGTCGCCAGCGGGCTGCCGGTCAACCGCGCCAAGGCCTGGTAGGCCACCGTGCGCTGGGTTTCGGCGCGACGTACCTCGGCCTGGGCCTGGGCCAGTTGCACCTGAGCACGGGTGGCTTCCACCGGTGACGACTGGCCGGCCGTGACCCGGCCCTGGACCACCCGTAAACCACGCTCGGTCAGCGCCTGCGACTGCTGCGCCAGTTCCACGCCAGTCTGCGCGCGCAGGGCGGCGTGGTACGCCTGGACCACATCGGCACGCAGGCCGTTGCGCTGGCGTTCGAGGTCCAGTTGGGCAATGGCCTGGCCGGCACCGGCCACCGCGATGCGTGCACCGCGCTTGCCGCCCAACTCCAGTGGCTGGCTGAGGGTGACGGTACTGGTGCTGGTATCGCGGCGGGTGTCCTCCATTTCCCAGGCCAGTTCAGGGTTGGGGATCAACCCGGCCTGACGCCGCTCGCCCTCGGCGATACCGATTTCGCGACCGGCAGCGGCCAGTTCGGGGTTGTTGGCGAAGGCGGCGCTCAGCGCCTCGGGCAGGCTTATGCCAGGCCCGGCCTGGGCGCTTGCGGTGGCAGCCAGCAACAGGCTGAGCAAGGCGATCTTGCGGGGGGTGGGCACTTCGGAAGTCCTCGTCGGCAAGCATTGGCGAGGGACTGTAAGGAGGGCTGGTTATCGAGGCGGTGGCGCGAACATTACAATTGCGTAATCCGGCGAGCTGACCGAGCAAGTTCGATAATCGCCCACTTTGCCCAGCTGCGACCCCTGATCCAATTGACGAAATTAACCACCCGGTACAAACATAGAGGCATCCAACAACAACAAAGCGATGCTCGCCATGAAGCCCCTTATTCTCGTGCTCAACGGCCCCAACCTGAACATGCTGGGGACCCGTGAGCCTACCCAGTATGGCCATGAAACCCTCGCCGACCTGGCCCAGGGTTGCGCCGACACTGCCCATGCCCACGGCCTGGAAATCGAATTCCGCCAGACCAACCACGAAGGTGAGCTGATCGACTGGATCCACGCCGCACGCGGTCGCTGCGCCGGTATCGTGATCAACCCCGGCGCCTGGACCCACACCTCCATAGCCATCCGTGACGCCCTGGTGGCCAGTGAGCTCCCAGTCATCGAAGTACACCTGTCCAACGTCCACAAACGCGAACCGTTCCGCCACCTGTCGTTCGTCTCGTCGATTGCCGTGGGCGTGATCTGCGGCCTGGGCAGCCACGGCTACCGCATGGCCCTGAGCCACTTTGCCGAGATGTTCAAGGAGCCGCGCGCATGAGCCAGCCCGCCATCCTTGCCGGCCTGATCGGGCGTGGCATTCAGCTGTCGCGCACCCCTGCCCTGCACGAACACGAAGGCGACGCCCAGCACCTGCGTTACCTCTATCGCCTGATTGATGCCGACCAGCTCAAGCTTGAGGACAGCGCCCTGGCGCAGCTGCTCGATGCCGCCCAGCACACCGGTTTTACCGGGCTCAACATCACCTACCCGTTCAAGCAGGCAATCCTGCCACTGCTCGATGAGCTGTCAGAGGAGGCGCGCGGCATTGGCGCGGTGAACACCGTGGTGCTCAAGGATGGCAGGCGGGTCGGCCACAATACCGACTGCCTGGGCTTTGCCGAAGGCCTGCGCCGTGGCCTGCCGGATGTGTCGCGGCGGCGTGTGGTGCAGATGGGTGCTGGCGGTGCCGGCTCGGCGGTGGCCCATGCGCTGCTGGGCGAAGGCGTCGAGCAACTGGTGCTGTTCGAAGTGGATTCGGCGCGCGCCCAGGCGCTGGTGGACAACCTCAACGGCCATTTCGGCCCAGGTCGTGCGGTGCTGGGAACGGACCTTGCGGTAGAGGTGGCCGAAGCCGATGGCCTGGTCAACACCACGCCGGTGGGCATGGCCAAGTTGCCCGGCACGCCTCTGCCCGTGGCGCTGTTGCACCCGCGCTTGTGGGTGGCTGAAATCATCTATTTCCCGCTGCAGACCGAACTGTTGAAAGCAGCACGGGCGCTGGGTTGCCGCACGCTGGATGGCAGCAACATGGCGGTGTTCCAGGCGGTGAAGGCATTCGAGCTGTTCAGTGGCAAACAGGCGGATGCTGAGCGGATGCAGGCGCATTTCGCCAGCTTCTCCTGACACATCGCACCGCCTTCTTCGCGGGACAAGCCCGCTCCTACAAGGGCCTGTAGGAGCGGGCTTGTCCCGCGAAGAGGCCAGCACAGGCTTACCCTTTCTCATCCAGCAGCGCCTGTATGACTTTCTCCTGCCCGGCATAGTCGCCCTCACCAAAGTGCACATGCCGCACCTGCCCTTGCCGATCGACAAAGTAATGCGCCGGCCAGAACTGGTTACCCCAGGCATTCCACACCTGATAGTCGTTATCCACCGCCACCGGATAAGCGATACCCAGGCTGGCCACCTTACTTTTCAGCAGCCCCACGTCATGCTCATAGTCGTACTCCGGCGTATGCACCCCCACCACCACCAAGCCCTGGTCGGCATAGCGCCGCGCCCAGTCGTTGACGTGCGGCAGGCTGCGCTGGCAGTTGATGCAGTCCCAGGTCCAGAAGTCCACCAGCACCACCTTGCCCTTGAGCGCCGGGGCGTCCAGTGGCGGTGAGTTGAGCCATTGGCTGGCGCCAGCCAGTGACGGCATGGCGCCGTAGTTATCGTGAGCCATCAGTTGACCACCCGCGAGGCCCAGGCCGACCAGCGCCAAGGCCACGCCCCCCACTTTCAACAGCGGTCGGCGATCAGTTGTCATGGCAACCGCTCGTGGCATAGGTGCGGTATTCGACGCTCTCACGCTGGCCTTTGGAGTCGAGGTAGTCCATGCGCGTCTTGACCGGGCCGCAGGCATTGCTCTGGTCATCTTTCACCGACAGTACTTTCTTAACATCCAGAAGATCACCATAGCGATACTGCATCACGCTGGCGTCGTTCATCGAGGTGGAGCTGGCATTGGCGGCAACGGCACCGAGGCTGAGCACGGCGAACAGGCTGGCGCTGGCGATAGTCTTGAAGTTCATGGCATCTCTCCTTGGCAACACTTTCAGGGGGGGGATCTGTGCTCCCCGGTCGAGAGCCATTTCACGTCCGCCAGGTATCTCGCTTGTGTCGCCGCAGGCTGTGATCTGCTTCCTGCTGTATCTCTACCCAGGCCAGATACACTGCAATACAAAACCCCGCAGGCAAGCCCCCATGTGCTCGGTACACTGCGCCCACTCCCCCTTGAACAGGAACGCCGCGAATGGAACATGTCGATCACATCCTGATCGTCGACGACGACCGTGAGATCCGCGAACTGGTCGGCAACTACCTGAAAAAGAACGGCCTGCGCACCAGCATCGTCGCCGACGGGCGGCAGATGCGCGCCTTCCTCGAAGCCAACAGTGTCGACCTGATCGTTCTCGACATCATGATGCCCGGCGACGACGGCCTGCTGCTGTGCCGCGAACTGCGTGCCGGCAAGCACCGCAACACGCCGGTATTGATGCTGACGGCACGCAATGACGAGACCGACCGTATCATCGGCCTGGAAATGGGCGCCGACGACTACCTGACCAAGCCGTTCTCCGCTCGCGAACTGCTGGCCCGCATCAATGCCGTGCTGCGCCGCACGCGCATGCTGCCACCGAACCTGACCATCAGCGAAAGCAGCCGCCTGCTCGCCTTCGGCCAGTGGCGCCTGGATACCACCGCCCGTCACCTGCTCGACAATGAAGGCACCCTGGTGGCCCTCAGTGGTGCCGAGTACCGTTTGTTACGGGTGTTCCTCGACCATCCACAGCGGGTGCTCAGCCGCGAGCAGCTGCTGAACCTGACCCAGGGGCGCGAGGCAGACATTTTCGACCGTTCCATCGACCTGCTGGTCAGCCGCCTGCGCCAACGCCTGGGCGACGATGCCCGCGAGCCGAGCTGCATCAAGACCGTGCGCAGCGAGGGCTATGTGTTCTCGCTGGCCGTACAACTGCTTGAGTCACCCTCATGAAATGGCCCCGCACCCTCGCCTCGCGCCTGGCCCTGATCTTCTTCACCGGGCTGGTACTGGCCTATGGGCTGTCGTTCAGCCTGCAGGCCTACGAGCGCTACATCAGCAGCCGCTCGATGATGCTCAGCAACCTTGAACAGGACGTGAGCACTTCGGTGGCCATCCTTGAACGCCTGCCTGCCGCCGAACGTGCTGCCTGGCTGCCGCGGCTGGAACGGCGCACCTACCGTTACCGGCTGGACGAAGGCCAGCCGGGGTCAGCGATGCCCAGCGCCGACCCGCCGATGGCCGCCGAATCGATCGTCAAGGCCATCGGCGCCCAGTACCCGCTGACCTTCCAGGACATCCCCGGTCCCAACGCTCACTTCCAGGCCCACTTGCGCCTGGCCGATGGTGCGCCGCTGACCATCGATGTCACGCCATCCCCCGTCCCGGTGGCGCGCTGGCTGCCGCTGGTACTGCTGATCCAGCTGGCCGTGCTGCTGTTCTGCACCTGGCTGGCGGTGCGCCTGGCCATCGGGCCTCTCACCCGCCTGGCCCAGGCCGTGGACGACCTCGACCCGGACAAACCCGGCGTACAGCTGGATGAAAGCGGCCCGCGCGAGGTCAAGTACGCCGCCGTGGCGTTCAATGCCCTGCAGGCACGCATCGCTGCCTACCTGAAAGAACGCATGCAATTGCTGGCCGCCATCTCCCACGATCTGCAAACACCGATCACGCGCATGAAGCTGCGGGTCGAGGTCATGGACGATGGCGTCGAGAAGGACAAGCTCTGGCATGACCTTGACGCCATGGAGCATCTGGTCCGCGAAGGTGTGGCCTACGCCCGCAGCATGGACATCAACACCGAGGCGCCATGCCGGATCAACCTCGACGCCTTCCTCGACAGCGTGGTGTTCGACTACCAGGACAGCGGTGCTCAGGTGGAGCGCCACGGCAATACCGGCAGCCTGTTGGAAACCCGCCCGCACGCGTTGCGCCGCGTGCTGGTGAACCTGGTGGACAACGCCCTGAAGTTTGCCGGCAAGGCGCAGCTGGAGGTCAGCCGTGATAATGGCAGGACGTTGATCCGGGTGCTCGATGACGGCCCGGGGATTCCGCAGGCGGAGCTGGATGAAGTGCTCAAGCCCTTCTACCGCGTGGAGAGCTCACGCAACCGCAGCACCGGTGGTACAGGACTTGGTCTGGCCATCGCCCAGCAACTGACCCAGGCCATGGGCGGCAGGCTGACCTTGAGCAACCGCAAAAGCGGCGGGTTGTGCGCCCAGATCGAGCTGTAACGCCCTGGACGGTGGCCCCTCGGGCCACCCTACAGCCCTTGGGGCTACAGTCCGATACATAAAACTGCTTTCACCGACACACTGCAGATACCCATTCCCCACACACTCCCGGTCACACAACGACACTCCGGGAGACCTCACCCATGAAGCCGCTCACCCTGCCCTCCGGCTGGAAGCTGTTCGCCGCCCTTGCTGCCCTGACCTTGCTCATGACCGCCGCGGTACTGCTCAGCTACCCGCCCGGTGCGGATGGCCTGCGCAGCGCCATCCGCGCCACCGCCCGAAGTTCTTTCGCATTGTTCCTGCTGGCCTTCCTGGCCTCGACACTGGTCACGTTCCTGCCCGGCAGCGGCAGCCGGCGCGTGCTCCGCGAGCGACGCTACCTGGCCCTGGCCTTCGCCTTCTCGCACACCGTGCATGGGCTGCTGATCTACCGTTACGCCCAGCAATTCCCGGAGCTGTTCTGGGCCGGGCGTACGGTCACCTCGAGCCTGCCGGGAAGCATCGGCTACCTGTTCCTGCTGCTGCTCACCCTGACCTCGTTCAAGGCACCGATGCGCCTGCTCGGCGGCCGCGCCTGGAAGGCCCTGCACAGTAGCGGCATGTGGGTGCTGGCCGGGGTGTTCTGCCTGTCGTTCTACAAGCGCATCCCCATGGGCGGCTGGTACCCGCTGGCCTTCGCCCTGATCTTCAGCGCCATCACCTTCAAGCTCACCGCCAAGCTGGCCCAACAGCAACGCCGAACGGCTTCTGCCCTTTCCTGAAACGAGATGATCACCATGACCACACTGACCCGTACCTTCACCACCTTCGATCGCTTTGGCAGCTGGAGTGCCGACCTGCCGTTAAGGCTGTTCCTGGCCTGGGAGTTTTTCGAGTCCGGCTGGGAGAAATTCAACGGCAGCAACTGGTTCGGCGATCTGCAGTCGAGCTTTCCGTTCCCTTTCAATGTGCTGCCAGCGGAGCTCAACTGGCAGTTGTCGATGTGGGCAGAGCTGCTGCTCCCCCTGCTGCTGTTGCTTGGCCTGGGCACACGGCTCGCATCGGCCGGGCTGATGGTGGTTACCGTGGTGGCGATCGCGGCAGTGCATTGGCCAAGCCACTGGTCGAGCCTGGCAGAACTGGCGCAGGGTTATGCCATCACCGACCAGGGCTTCGGCAACTTCAAATTGCCGCTCATTTATCTGGTCGCCCTGCTGCCGCTGCTGCTCAAAGGGTCGGGGCGCTTGAGCCTGGACCACTGGATCAGGAACCGCGTACTGGGGTAAAGATCAGGGGGCTGCCAGGCAGCCCCTTCAGCCGTTATCGCGTACCGATGACGACACCCAGCTCACGCAGGTTTTCGAGCAATGCCAAGCCCTCCTGCTGATCCGCAGCCAGCGCTTGCAACCGCTCCCGCCCATTGCCCTGAACCTGCATCAGCAAGCAGTAGGCCATGGGCGAAAGCCGTGCGAAACGCACCTGCAATGCAGCATCGCGGTAGACCAGCAGCAGAGTGGGCAATGCAGGCGCCTCAAGCGGCTGGAACGCCGGACCGATACGCTCCACTGGCCAGCGGTAGGCTACAACGCTGGCCGTGCCTGACAACACTGGCTCGCCTTGCAGCAGGTCACCTTGCGGATCGTGATCAGGGTCCTGGACATCGCTCAGGTAGAGCTGCGACTCGATCAGCTCGTAATGGGCCAACTCCCGCTGCCAGGGGGTATCAGGTTCGGTACCCTGCAGATAGTCAACGAAGGCCTCCGCGACTTTGGTAAACAACGGCGAGCGGCAGCGGTAGCTGGCATAGAAATCATGCACCCGCGCATGCCAAAGCTGATCGCCCAGCGTCTTGCGCAGCACGGGGAAGTTCCCCGCCAACAGGGCCTCGATGCCTCCGTAGAACAATTCCCTGTACAGCCTCAAGCGTCGATCCTCGAGCCCCTCCGGTGGCGCATGGCGTTCAGGATCTCGCAGGTGACGAGCCAGACAGAATTGCTGCTCACGCAATACATGGTGCATGCACCACCTCCTGCTGCACGGTGCGAATGTGCGCAACTTCTGCCAGCAGTTCATCCATGGTCGGGTAGTTGAAGTCGCGTTCTAGCACCGTCGGCTGGATGCCGAAACGCTCGCAAGCGCTGGCGAACAGTGACCAGACCTGAGGCTTGACCGCTGCACCATGCGTGTCGACCTTAAGATCGGGTGCCTCGTCATGGTGCCCAGCCAGATGCATGCCGGTAACCCGCATCACGGGAAGCCCCTGCAGAAAGGCCAACGCGTCGTACCCATGGTTGCAGGCGTTGACGTAAACATTGTTGACGTCCAGCAACAGCTCGCAGTCTGCTTCGTCGAGCACCGCCCGGATGAACTCCAGCTCGCTCATCGCCTGGTAAGGCGCGGCGTAGTAGCTGATGTTTTCGATGGCGATGCGCCGCTGCAGTACATCCTGCACCTGGCGAATACGCGCACTGACCTGCCGCACGGCCGCTTCAGTGAAGGGTAACGGCAGCAGATCATAGAGTTGGCCATCATCGCAGCAGTAACTCAGGTGCTCGCTGTAATGGCGTACCTGATGGCGCTCAAGGAACTGCCGGATCTGCTCGAGCAACTCACGATCCAGTGGCAAGCTGCCGCCCAGCGACAGCGACAAACCATGACAGGCCAGGGGAAAGCGCTCGGCCAACTGCGCAAGGTCGCGGCCGAAAGCACCACCGACACCGATCCAGTTTTCCGGGGCGCACTCCAGAAAGTCTACTGCGCCTGGGTCCAGTGTGAGCAAGTCGGGCAAAAGACTACGACGCAGGCCAAGGCCGGCGTGCATGGGCGAGGTGTTCATCTTTGCGTCTCCATAACAAGCACAACGCCCCGTCTGACCAGCAGACGGGGCGTCGTCACATTTCTCAGGAATTCGAATCAGGACTGGCTCTTGCCATGGTTGCCACTGCCACCGCATTTGCCTTCGCCGCACTTGCCTTCGCTTTTGCCGGCCTTGTCACTGCCGCCACACTTGCCTTCGCCCTGGACGGCTTTGCCGCTGCTACCGCACTTGCCTTCGCCACACTTGCCCTCACCCTGGGCCTTGGCCGAAGCCAGCTGGTAACCGTGGGCAAGCGGTTCGACAGCCAACGCCTGGCTGCCAACGGCCATGCTGCCGATAAGCGCAGCGCCGAACAGTCCGAGTTTGTTATGGGTATGAGTCATGGTAAAGCTCCACTCTGGTCAGGAAGTGGAGCTATTCAACCGTGCTCAAGGCCTGGCCGATATCGCCGGATTCGGCTACTCATGTAGGAGCTCACCAACCATTGGCAACAGTTGGCGCCACTCAGTCATCCAACGGCTTTGGAGGGGCCGCCGGTTTGGCCGGCTTCGCAGGTTTCGCGGATTTGCTGTCCTTGGCCTTCGGTTCGGCTACAGCAGCCGCTACGGGCTCTGGCGCAGTCGCTGCTTTTTCAGTCGCGGGCAGCTTGTCGACTGCATCGAAGATCACCTTCGGGTCGATCTTGTCGCCTGACTCATCATCCTTGAGCACGTGACGCTCACCGTCCAGGCCCACCAGGATCACCTTGGTGCCCTTGCTGGCGCCCAACTTGAGTTCGCGAATCAAGGCCATCGTGGTCTGTTGCTCGAGGTTCTTGTCTTCACGCTTGCCCATCATCTGGGCAACGCTGAACAGCACCAGGTTGCGCTCCTTGAAGCCCGCCTGGGTCGCCGGATCCTTGAGGGCCTCGTTCAACCCTCGCAGAGTGGGGTCGGCGCTGCTTGGAGCGATGACGACCAATGGCCTGGCCTTGCCCAGTTCCTTGGCCAGCGGCGCATCACTGTCGGCCGCTAGCAGCGGACCGGCAACAGCGAGCAAGATGGCGAGGGTCAGTGAGCGGACGAGCATGCAAATCTCCTTATTCTCTCGATAAACCAAAGACTACAGATCAGGGAGAAAGATCCGACGTGCGAGACTAAACCAACTCACCCGGTGGATCTCTGACACAAAAGTAACTTCGCATGTCCCCCAAGTCGCTGCCAAACGCAAAATGCCGGTACTCGACCTGAGCATAGTTCATCGATGCACCTTCGTATTCACTGCATCGTTCCCGCCGTGCATGCACAAGCCTGCACGAGAACGAAAACGCGAGGCCACCGTGCCCTCATCCAGAACGTCTGGCCTCACTGCCACCGGGTTGCCGGCGCAACCATGACCGCCGTCAAGTGCTGGCCCAAGGCTTCCCGGGTGAGCTGCTTGTAGATGTTGAGCTCCCGCTGCTGCACGCGATCCTGCAGAAGATTGAATGCTTGGGCTGTCGCCTGGCGTGCCTCCAGTGCTTCTCGTTCGTCGTGAAAGACCTGCGGCACCTGCAAGCGCCCGGGATAGGTTTGCGCCAGATAATCGCGCCAGAAGCGCGTCGTCGCCAGGTAATCGACCAACGCATCCCTGGACTGCGCACTCCTGACGATATTTGCGCCCGCGCGCAGGTCCGTGCTCGACAGGTTGGCCACACCAGGGTTGAGCATCTCGTCGTGCTCGATGGGCAAATCCAGCTGGTCAGCCAGCCCCAGGCGATAAGCCAGGGCAAACTCGAGCGATTCCTCGGGCCTGCCGACCCGAGCGGCATGCAGCCCTGCCACTTCATCGAGCATGTCCAGCCGCCAGCATTGCCCTCCCAGGTGCAGCAGTGCCCGGACCTGATTGCCGGGCATGTCGCGGTTGAGGGCCTTCCACACACGAACGCGCACTTCAAGGTCGCTGAAGCGCAGCGTGGCGTTGTCCTGGCAGTGCTCCGTCAGTGCATTTTCATACAGTTCGGTTTGCAACGCGGGTCGTTCGCTCATGTAGTCGAGCATGCGCAGCACGCGCATTGCCAGGTACCGGGAGAGAAATTCACTCTGGAAATCCGCCGAAGTCGTCAAACGTTCCAACAGATGAAAGAAGTGCCGAGCGGCGGGATTGCCATTCAACTTGCCCCAGAGATTGGCCAGGTGATCTCGCTGGTTGTCTGCCACCAAATCCAGCCAGCGCTGCTTCACGGGTACCTGATTATCGAGCATTTCACTCCAGGCATCCTCCACCCCCTGCAGCGGGTTGTCGGCCAATCTGACCCGGCCGGAACGCCACAGCGCAGAACGATAGAAGCCAAATGGCAGCGAACGGATCGCGTTGTCTCCTACATCAAGCGTGTGCAAGCTCCCAGCCTCCATCACGCCAACGGGAATCGCAGTCAATTGCGTATTGCGCAGCATCAAGGCGTTGAGGCTGGGTATCCGAGCGATGGAAATCACCCGTTGCAACGGATTGTGGGAAAGATTGAGGTAGATCAGATGCTGACAGCTGGCGAGCAGCTCAACGCCATCGTCGTCCAGGCTCAACTGGTTACCCGACAGGTCGAGGATGCGCAGGCGCTGTGCCATCTGCGCAGTCAGCGGCAGATGGGTCAGCCGGCAATTGGTAATGCTCAGGGACTGCAACGCATCGAATGCGCGCAGGAAGCTGTCAGGCACTCGGCGTATCTGCACTGATCGCAGCGCCAGGTCCGATACGTGTGAAAAACGAACCCCCAGCGGAATATCGGGCAACTCATCCAGGTTACTGTGGTAGGTGCTCAAGAGGTATCCCGCGCTCTCTTCTGCCGCTATCAACTGCTTGGGTATCAGATACCGCCAGCACGCGATCAGCCCTTGCGCAAACTCCCGACGCGCTTTCCAGTTCCAGCCCTTGAGCGTCGAAATACGCCAGACGCCAAGGGCCTTGCGCAGTGTGTTGAGCTGACGCTTCAGATCGACCAGCTCGGCCCCCGGATCACGCTGCGCTTGGCGCAAATGAGTCAGCCATCGCTCGACGTCGTCATCATCGAAGCCGGGGTACAGATCGCGCAATTCCGCAGTGAGGTTTCTCACCGCGCCCCGGCCGCGATGAAACCGCTGCCGCCAGCCACTCAACGGGTAACCGATCCGGCCGTTGGCCAGACGCTGTGGCGCGTTGAAACCAACAGCGTCCTGCTTCATGTCGAGCAACTCTGCGATCACCTCCCGCCGCTGAGCAACCCGGCTTGCCATCTGCGATCGCAACTGCCGCACAAACGGCTCACCCACACCCAGCGCAGCGCGCTGCTCATACGTATACCCGGCAGCCAACTGATCAAATAGCTCACCTGGCTCCCCCAGCGCCTGATCCCGTTCATCAAACAATTGATATGCCCCGTCCCGATAGCGAAGACGCAAGATGCGTCCCTGGCCGCTATTGCTCAACAGGGGTGCCGCCAGGTCACCATCGAACAGCTGCCAATACGGCCCCTTTTCGGCACCCGGTGTTGTCTCGAGCAACTTCAGCACCACACGGGCAAGGTCCAGGCTCTGCGGCGTATCAAACAGCAATGCCTCATGCACCCGTATGCAGCGGATGCGCCTGACCAGCGCTGCGGCCGCCAGGCCTATGCCATCCCGGTCGACCGTGTCCAGCAGCGCTTCGGCCCCAAGTCGATGCAGGCTGACAAAGTCCCTTTGCAGCTCCTGGGTGGCAGCCGTCACGGGATACTTTTCATAGTAAAGCTGGCCCACCAATGACCGCTGCCTGGTTTCAACCAGCTCGGCCAAGCGGGCATCGGGCATCGACTCGGCTCCCTGCCATCGGCGCACTCTGGCAAGCAACACGGAGTCCGCCACCTGGCTGCCCGTGCGCAGTTGCCTGACCAGCGCCTGGACCCGCGCCACCAGCGCGACGCGGCTGACTGAATCGACCACGCAGGCCTCCGGCGCCTGGCCACAGATATGCAGCCCCCGCAAATGGCTGGCGTCCAGGCCATGAATGGCCAGCACCTGATCGATCTGTTCAGCCCCAAGATCGCTGAATTCATTGCCCAGGCGACGAAACAGACGCTGGGGCTCGTCCCACTCGACAGGTTGCTCGCACCAGACGCGCCAGGCCCCAGCGCCGTTGTTTCGTAGTTGCGGGCCATGCCCTTGCTTCGGCACGATCTGCCACTGTTCGTCGCCCTGCTCCATCACTTGATAAAAATAGCCATCCATCTTTACCCAGCAACGCCCTTTCAGGCGGTAGACCCCAGTAGCATCGGCAAGGGCTTGCAGGGGCGGTGCCGCGCTGCGAAAAGGTGTCAGGTCGAAGCGCCACAGTTTCTCGCTACCGTCCTCAAGGCGGGCCGTTGCCAAGCCATCAACCAGATGCCACTCCCGCGCTGCTGAACCTGCGACCGCTGCAGTGACACCGACCATGGCCACCGTTTCGGCAATCTTCACCAGGTGGTCCAGCGCCGCCTGGGTATCGCCCTCCTGCCAGTCCTCGACGGCATGAAAAACATCTTTGAGCATGTCCCAGACCATCACCGCACCGAGCATGGCGCCAATGCCGGGCACGAACAGACCCGCCAGGCTGGCCACGGCCCAGGCGGCCGCGATCAGGCGGTCGTGCTCGGCTTGGCGCTGACTGTCGTCGATGACCTTCACGGGCACGGCAATGAACGCCGCATCATCCTTGACCCGGTCTATGTACGCCTGCGCCAGATGGTCGAACAAAGGCAATGGATAGGCAGCCATGTGCTGGTCCATGTCCCGCGACGCCCAAATCGCGACATCCATCAACTCACTGGCAACCTTGGCAAAAAACGCTGCGTTATCTCGTAGGCGGATGAACCGGCTGAAAAAGCGCTGGTAGGCGTTATCTGCCAACCGTTTACCCAGAATTCGCCGGATGAACGTATCCAGATCCCGGGCGGCACTCCAGGGGCTGACCGGATCACCTGGGATGAACACCAGTACGCGCTCACTGGCGCCGAAACCCAACGATGTCGTGGTCTGCTCGAACACCACCAACTGCTCGACTTTGCACCCGAAGACGCTCAGTTGCCTGGCAATCACCGGCTTGCCTTGCAACGTGGCAGCATTCGCGCCCTGACAGATTGCGATCACTACAGCCAGCTCATCGGCCGACAATATCCCCTCGGTCTTGGCCTTGCAGGCATCCAGCAACATCGAGGCAGCCTGCATATCCTTGATCGAAGACATGAAACTGTGGCCATCCACGGCTGGTGCAAACAGGATCGCGTCCAGGTGCTGCTGATAGCGCTGGCCCACATCAAGCTTGCGACAGCCTTTGGCAAACGCCGAAGCGCTCATCTGCTTGAACGTGCTGCCATCGCCTGTCACCACGCGGTCGTTGCGCGGCAGGCCACCCTCCCGGGCCTCGTCCTCGGTAAAATTGGCCATTGCCGCGTCGAGCAAAGGGATGTCGTAGCTGTTCTTTTCCTGCTGTGGCTGGTGGCCGGTTGCGAACTCTGGCTCGGGCGCAATGCTGTAATAGAAGTGGCGCAGGAACAATGCCTCACTGTCGACCGACGCATACAGTCTGTTGCTTAGCTCACGCTGCAACAACTGCCCGCAATACTGGCGTATGTCCTGTATACGTCCAATCTCGCGGCTCAGGCGCTGACGGCAGGCGTAGCTGGTTGCGAGCGCATCGAGCACGAACCTGAGTTGCTCGGCAGTCAGCGAAGCACCTGCAGGTGGCTGGCCGGGCGTGTTGCTGGCGACGCGCAGGTTGCGGATCCAGGCCGGCAGGCGACCGGCAACCAAGCCATCCTGAAAGCGTTGCTCCAGCGCCAGGTTGGCCGAGCGTATGGATGTCTGGTTATCACTGCTATGCATGGCGCACCTCCGAATGTCTGGAAGTGCGACGCTAATCGCCGGCCTTGAGCGCCAAGGGCTAGATAGTTACCGCGCTGTCAGAACAACAGCAGCTGGCGATCGGTCAAAGCAGCGAAGTCATCACCGACAAAAGGCAGGATGGCATCTGCCACCGGTTGCAGTTGGCGGCTCAGGTAGTGTTCGTAGTCGATCGGGGCCTGCTGGTTTTCCAACGGCTCAGGGCCTGCGGTGGTGATCAGGTAGCTGATCCAGCCGCCGCGCTGATACTGCCTGGGGCGCCCGATACGACTGTTGTAGTCATCCGCCAGGCGCGCGGCGCGCACGTGCGGCGGAACATTGCGCTGGTAATCGGCCAGAGGCCGGCGCAGGCGCTTGCGATACACCAGCAGCTCGTCGAGCTCGCCCGCCAGGGTCTGACGCACGTACTCACGCAGGTAATCGCGATACGGCTGGCCGCGGAAGATCCGCCCGTACAACTCCTGCTGAAAGCGCTGGGCCAGTGGCGACCAGTCGGTGCGCACCGACTCCAGGCCCTTGTAAACCACGTCTTCACGACCATCGCCTCGTTGCACCAGGCCGGCATAGCGCTTCTTGCTGCCCTCGTCGGTGCCGCGGATGGTCGGCATCAGGAAACGCCGGTAGTGCACCTCGAACTGCAGCTCCAGCGCGCTGTCCAGCTTCAAGGTCGCCTGCAGGTGCTCGCGCCACCACGCGTTGACCTGCGCCACCAGATCACGACCAATCCGGGCCGCGGCCTCTTCGCCATGGGCACCCTTGAGCCAGACGAAGGTGGAGTCGGTGTCCCCATAGATCACTTCATAACCCTGCGTCTCGATCAGTGCACGGGTCTGGCGCATGATCTGGTGACCTCGCATGGTGATCGACGAGGCCAGGCGCGGGTCGAAAAAGCGGCAACCGCTGGAGCCAAGCACGCCGTAGAAGGCATTCATGATGATCTTCAGCGCTTGCGACAGCGGTGCGTTGCCCTCCCGCTTGGCCGCTTCGCGCCCCTGCCATACACGCTCGACGATGGCCGGCAGGCAATGTTCGGTGCGCGAAAACCGCCCACCGCGAAAGCCTTCCACCGAGTGTTCGTCTTCGGGCAGGCGCAAGCCCTCCACCAGGCCCACCGGGTCGATCAGGAAGGTGCGGATGATCGACGGGTACAGGCTCTTGTAGTCAAGCACCAGCACTGAGTCGTACAACCCTGGGCGAGAATCCATGACGAAGCCGCCGGGGCTGGCCTCGTCCGGACGGCTGCCGAGGCTGGGCGCGACAAAGCCCAGGCGGTGCATGTGCGGGATGTACAGGTGGCAGAACGCGGCGACCGAGCCGCCACTGCGATCTACCGCCAGGCCGGTGACCGACGAACGCTCCAGCAGGAAGTCGAGCAACCGGGTATGGGCAAAGATGCGGGTGACCAACTCGCAGTCCTTGAGGTTGTAGCGCGCCAGGGCCGGTTTGTCTTCAGCGAAGCGGCGGTTGATCTCATCCATGCGCTGGTAAGGCGTGTCACTGTCCTTGCCCTCGCCGAGCAAGGTCTGGGCGACGTTTTCCAAGCTGAACGAAGGGAAATTCCAGGTCGCCGAGCGCAACGCCTCGATGCCGTCGATCAACAGTCGCCCGGGGGCATCGGCGAACACGTGGCCGCCGCCGGCATGGGTACGCAGGGTCATCGGCGCGCCGTTGCGCCCCAGCGCCAGCGGCACCTGCAGCGCCTTGGCGTGCTCATGCAGCAGGCGCAGGTCGAACTGGATCAGGTTCCAGCCGATGATTGCGTCCGGGTCATGTTCGGCCATCCACTGGTTGAGGCAAGTCAGCAACTCGGCGCGGTCAGCGCAATAGTGCAGGTCGAAATCGACGCCATCGGCATCACCATTGGCCGGCCCGAGCATGTACACCTGGCGCTGGCCGCAGCCTTCCAGGGCGATGCTGTACAGCTCGCCGCGCTCGCTGGTCTCGATGTCCAGCGACGCCAGGCGCAACGTCGGGCGGTAGCCCTGCAACGGCTTGAGCTGGGCTTCGCAGTACACGCCCTGCTCGTCGCGCTGGCCGGTGAACTGCACTGGGGCGGTGATGAAGCGCTCCATCAGGTAGCGCTCCGGCGGGCGGATATCGGCTTCGAAGACGTCGATACCGGCCGTACGCAGGCGCTGCTCCAGTTGCATCAGCTGGCGGTGCTGACGGGTGTAGAGGCCGAGCATCGTGCGCTGGTCAAAGTCCTTCAGGCGCAGCGGCTTGAGTTGCACGCCTTGCTCCTTGGCCAACAACACCCGGGCGTGCTCGGCCTGCGCCTGCGGGATGAAGGCCACCGATTCCTGGGGGGTCAGGCGCAGCAGCCGTGGCCCGGCATCGGTGGCCAGCCAGAATTCCACGCAGGTGCCCTCGGGCGTGTCATGCCAATGCCGGGTGAGGACAAAGCCCTGCTGCAACTCCACCGCGTCGACCTCTGCTGAAAAGCACGATTCTACGCTAGCGAGGCCCCGCCACGAAGCCGCTTCTGCGTGCTGCCAGCACCGCCAGCACCGCCACTGCGATCAGCGCCAGTACCACGCTGCCAAATGCCTCGACGCCCACGCCGGCGAGCAACACGCCACCAACGATCCCGCCCAGGGCAATGGCGCTGTTCCATACCGTCACCAGCATCGACTGCGCTACATCGCCGCCCTCACCCGCCGCATCGGCGCAGGCGGTCTGCAGCAGGGTGGGCGCACCGCCATAGGTCAGGCCCCACAGCGCCACACTCAGGTAGATGGCCCAGGGTGTGGCCTGCCCCAGCAACAGGGTGGCCAGGGCAAACCCTGCCAGGCTCAGCACGACCAGCTTGCGCAGGTGCCGATCGACCATCAGCCCGACCAGGCCGATCCCGGCCAGCGCCGAGAGCCCGAACAGCATCAGCACCTGGCCGACTTCGGCCGTCATGCCCGCCGCCGCCAACAGCGGCACGATGTAGGTGTAGAGGATGTTGTGGCCCAAGACCCAGGCGAGGATCACCAGCAGCACCAGGGCCACGCCCGGCGTGCGCAGCACCTGCGCCGCCGACGGGCGCTGGCCGCTCGCCTGCCCCGGATAGTCCGGCACCGCCCTGAGCACCCAGAACACCAGCAGCAGCGCCACCAGCGTGACCACGACAAAGGTGGCGCGCCAGCCCAGCCCGGCGCCCAGCCAGGTCGCTATCGGCAAGCCCAGCGACAAGGCAATCGGCTGGCCGAGCATGGCCACAGCCATCGCCCGCCCCTGCAGGGCCGCCGGCACCATGCGCCGGGCATGCCCGGCGATCAGGCCCCAGGCCAGGCCCGCAGCGGCGCCGGTGAGAAACCGCAGCAACAGCGTCAGGTGGTTGGAGGGCGACACCGCGGTCAGGCCGTTGAACAGCACGAAACCGATGATCGCCAGCAGCAGCGCCCGGCGCCGGTACCAGCCCTGGGTCAGGGTCACCAACGGGATGGCCGTCAGCAAGGAGCCGAGCGCATAGGCCGTCACCCATTGCCCGGCCATGGCCTGGCTGATATGCATGCCCGCGGCGATCTGGTCGAGCAGGCCCGCTGGCAAGGTTTCGCTGAGGATGGCGATGAAGCCGGTCATGGCCAGTGCCAGCAGGCCGCTCAAAGGCAGGCGCTCGGCGCGGGTCAGAGGGATAGTCGATGTCTGGGACATTGCAGGATGCCTTGTGGTTTCGATCAAGGCCGACAGTCTGCAAGGCCCGCCATTACGGAAAAAGATGGTTACAATGCCGCTCACCCCGGACGTGGATGTCCGTAATCAGGAGCACAGGATGGACAGCCTCAGCGGCTTCGTGGTCTTCAACCGGGTCGCCGAAACCCGCAGCTTCGTCGCAGCCGGCCAGTCGCTGGGCATCAGCGCCTCGGCTGTGGGCAAGCGTGTGGCGCGCCTGGAGAGCCGCCTCGGTGTGCGCCTGTTCCACCGCAGCACCCGCAGCATCACCCTGACCGCTGAGGGCACACTGTTTCTCGAACGCAGCCGGCGCATCCTGGCCGAGATCGAGGCCACCGAACAGGCACTGTCGCAGGCCAGTGAAACACCACGCGGCCGCCTGCGCGTGAGCCTGCCGCAAGTGACCGGGCTGGTGATGCCGGCCCTGGCCGAGTTCATGGAGCGCTATCCGCAGGTGGAGCTGGACCTGGAGTTCACCGACCGCATGGTCGACATCGTCGGTGAAGGTTTCGATGTGGTGATGCGCGGCGGCCAGCCGCTGGACTCGCGGCTCAACGCCAAGTTTCTCGGGCACTTCCAGCATTGCCTGGTGGCCTCGCCCGAGTACCTGCACGCGCGCGGCACGCCGCAACACCCGCGTGAACTCAGCGCTCACACCTGCCTGCACTACCGCTTCCCCAGCAACGGCAAGCTGGAAATCTGGCCGCTGCGCCAGGAGCACCCGGAACAGGGCTACGACATCCCCATCTCGATGGTCTGCAACCATGTCGAGACACGTATCTGCTTCGCCCTCAACCACCGTGGCATTACCTGCCTGCCGGACTTCAGCGTGCGCCGCGAACTGGCCGCAGGGTCGCTGGTGAGCGTGCTCGACGACTTCATCGAACGGCGTGGCAGCTTCTACCTGTTGTGGCCATCCGGGCGCCACGTGCCGCCCAAGCTGCGGGTGTTCATAGACTTCATGCTGGAACGCGTGTTCAACCGTACAGGTAGTTGATGTCCTTGTAGCTCAGCGGTGGCACCTGGCCGAGCAGGTAGTCACGCAGCTTGTGCATCTGCCGCGCCTTGGGGCTGCTCTTGAGCCAGGTCATGTAATAACCGTCACCGGTCGACACCGCATGCTTGAACGGCGTCACCAGGCGCCCGGCCGCGAGATCGGCACTGGCCAGCACCAGGTCGACCACGGAAATACCGAGGCCCTGCTGTGCCGCCGAGATGCCCTGGTCGAGGGTATCGAACACCTGGCCCTGGTCGATGCTGATGTCCAGCGCATCCATGCGCGCCAACCAGCGCCGCCAGTCGCGGCGGTCCGGTGATGGGTGGAGGAATTCACACTGACGCAGGTCGGCCAGCTCCGGTTGCGCCTGCGTCATGTAGTCCGGGTGGCACACCGGGATCAGCCACTCATCGAACAGCTTGACGCTCTCGACGTCGGCCGGGAAACGGCCGTTGGCCAGGAGGATGGCGCAGTCATAGGGCTCGGAGTAGAAGTCCACCGAGTCGATGTCCATCCACACGCTCGACAGCTGCACGCTGCAGTTGTCTTCGAGTTTCTTGAAACCGTCCAGCGCCCGCAGCAGCCAACGTACGGTCAGCGTCGAGGGGGCTTTCAGACGCAGCCCATAGCGGTCCTGGCGCAGCAGCGCACAGGCGTTTTCGATGATCTTGAAACCGACCTTGAGCTCCTGGGCCAGCAGCCGCCCATGCTCGGTGAGGCTCAGCTTGGGGCCACGGCGTTCGAACAGGTCGCAGCCGAACATGGATTCGAGCGTCTTGATGTGATGGCTGACCGCCCCCTGGGTCAGCGCCAGCTCCTCGGCGGCGCGGGTGAACGAGCCGTAGCGCGAGGCAACCTCGAAGGCACGCAAGGCGTGCAGTGCTTGAATCCGTTCCGACATGATGCCCTCGAAGCATGAGTGAGACTAATAGTAGGTCATAGTTCCACGCGTTTTACAACGTGAAGAGCGTCTCAGAAAATGCAGGTAAATAACAAAGATAAGTAACCAACCTGCCTGCATATGAGTGGAACTCTCTCTTACTTTAATCTCCTGGGGAAATCATGTTTACGGTTTATGGAAACTGCTATCGCCTGGATGCGCTAGAGCTGGCCGATGAACATGTACGGAACCCTCAGCACTGGACGCGACAAACCTTACAACATTTTCGCAGCGTACTCGCCAACCCCGACTTTCCGTGCCTGTTCGGGCGCAAGGCGGTGGCCGGCGCATCCTGCCACATCCTCTTCGCCCGTGCCGAACAACTGGCCGACGATATCGCTCAGGGCCTGGCCGACTATATCCGCACCATCACGCCTGTGCCGATCAAGCAACGCATCGGCAGCCCGCTGGTGGTGTTTCTCGAAACTGCCGCCGACAGCAGCCTGGCCGAACAACAGGCACTGGCCTGGAAAGTACTGCGCGGGGTTCATGCCCGAGACCCGCATCCGTGGCCTCAAGCAGTTCCCACCGACCCGCACGACAACGCCTGGTCGTTCTGCTATGCCGGCATGCCGCTGTTCATCAACATGAACTTCCCCGGCCACCAGCAGATGAAAAGCCGCAATCTCGGCCCGCACATCACTTTCGTCATCAACCCGCGGGAGAACTTCGACGAAGTGGCCAACGCCAGCACCGAAAGCGGGCAACGCATTCGTGCCCGCATTCGTGACCGCGTACGCCATTACAACGACGGGGTCATGCCCGAAACCCTGGGCTTCTTTGGCCAGGACGACAACTTCGAATGGAAGCAGTACCAACTGCAGGAAGCAGGCTCGCTCAATCCGTCGCGCTGCCCCTTTCATGCACACGCCCACGCGACACCCGACACTCTGATCGAGAATTGACCGTGAATACCGCCCTGACTCTGACTTATGCACTCACCGTCCTGCTGTTGATCGCCACCCCCGGCCCGGTGGTGGCACTGATCGTCAACACCGCTGCGGCCTCCGGCTCGCGCAAGGCCATGTTCACCGCCGTCGGCACCAACTGGGCGTCACTGGTGCTGATCGGCGCCGCTGCCTGGGTCATCCTCACCAGCGCAGCCATCGACAAGGCCTGGCTCAGCGGCATGAGCCTGCTGGGCTGCCTGTTCATCGGTTACATCGCCGTCGGCACCTTGCGCGAGTGCCTGCAGGCGCCTGTCGCCGAGGAGGCCGAACTGCAGCCGGCCAAGCCCGGCCGCGGCGGTTTGTGGCAAGGCTTCATGGTGGGCATTTCCAACCCGAAGGACATCATCTTCTTCATCGCCTTCTTCCCGCAGTTCATCCAGATCACCGAGTCGTTCGGCAAGAGCATGGTGGTGCTGTCGCTGCTGTGGGTGCTGATCGATTTCGCCGTGCTCAGCCTGTACATCTTCGCCATCGGCAAGATCACCTCGCAGCGCAGCAACCGCCTGATTTCCCTGGCTTCAGGGGTCGTCCTGCTGCTGATCGCCGTCGGTGGCCTGGCCTATAACCTCAAGGAACTGGCGGGCTGAAGCCCTGCACCGCCGCACGCCAGCCGAGAAGGAGCGCCCATGACACCGTCCGTAACCGCCACGCACATCCAGGGCCTCGCTTCGCCACTGCATCACGACTACCAGCGTTTTCTGCTGCTGGGCAACCGCCGCGCACCGCATACCCTGCATGTGCATGAAAGCGGCTACCGCTCCGGCACCATCAACACCGATGCCTTTGGCCTGCGCTACAGCCACTGCGCCGGCAAGCGCTTCTCGGCCGCCGAACGCGGCAGTGCACCGCGCATCAACCTGCTGGTCGGCGGTTCGACCGCCTTGGGCATCGGCGCCAGCTCCGATGAACATACGGTGGCCTCGCACCTGTCGATGCTGACCGGTGAGGTATGGCTGAGCCTGGCCGGCTGCGGGCTCAATGCCAGCCAGGAACTGTTGCTGTTCCTGACCCACCAGCACCGCCTGGGCGAAGTGGGCCATGTGGTGCTGCTCAGCGGCCTCAACACCTTGGCCCATGAAGCCCTCGGCGAAGTCCTGGCCGGCCCGCACGACCCGCAAAAGGCCAAGGCTCACCAGGCTTACCTGAACAGTTTCAACGAAGGCATGCCACCTGTAGGCCCGGCTCGCCGCGAGTCGCTGTGGCAGCGCCTGGGCCAGGCACTGGCACCACGGCGTCACGAACCGCTCCCCAACTGGTCGCTGTCTGCTCCGGAAGAACGCCTGGCCCGGGCGGCCGACAACATCGGCCGCACCTTGCGCCAATGGGAGCGCATGCTGGCTGACAGCCACGCCACCCTGACCTTCATCCTCCAGCCCCTGCTGCCCTGGTGTCGGGAAACCCTGCCGGCGGGTGAACAGGCGATGCTGGCCGCCCTCAAGCAACACCCGGGGAATTTCGATCGCCTACTCGACGGGGCATTCGACAGCCAACTGCACATGGCATTCTTCCGTCGCATCAAGAGCCAGGCAGATCCCGTGCCCTGCTATGACATGAACAGCATGCTCAGTAGCTCGCTGGTATTTGGTGCCGATCTGTTCATCGACCGCCTGCACCTGAACGACCTGGGCAACAATGCCCTGGCCAAGGTGATCACCGCCAAGCTGGGGCTGGCCCAGGAACGATACGCCCGGCGCAAGGTCACACCGATCAAGCTCGTCTGACAGACGAGCGACGGGGTTTCGGTTTCGGCCCTCGCTTGGCTAGAATACCCGTCGTTCCGATTCGCCCGAGGCGTACGCGAAGTTGTGATCAATCATCAAGCCGCCCTCCCTTACCTGGCAGCCTGCCGGCCCCGTTCATCGCGCGAGGCACACCTGTGAGCCGCGTCGCTCTGGCATCGGCAATGTTCGTCGCGCTGGCCCCGATGGCCGCAAACGCGCTCGAGGTCCGTATCGATCCACACGCCGACCTGCTCTACCGCCAGGCGCTGCCGCTGCTGGAGCAGGCCGACACGCAGGATGACACCGGCCCCCTGCGCACCGCCATGGGCGTCGATCCGGAGCTCAACCGCCAGGGCCGGGCGCTGGCACACACCCTGCCGACAGCAGTGGCCTTACTGAAAAAGTCAGTGGAGCTTGGTCACCCGGTGGCGCAGTATCGCCTGGCGCTTTACTACACCACCTACCTGCCCGCGGCACAGATCGCCGATGCCGCCTGCCCGCTGCTGGAAGCCAGCCTGAGTCAAGGTTTTGCACCGCCGGCGACAGCGATTGCGACCTGGTGCCCAAACTACAATGCCAGCCCGGCCTACCGCGAAGCGCTGGAAGCGATCCCGAGCATGGCAACCCTGTATGCGCCCTACTACCCGCAGCCAGCCACCCGCCTGGCGTGCAGTCGCAGCCACCCGCAGGGCTTGGAGATGCAATGGGGGCGCCAACGCGACTACCAGGCCGAGGTCTACCGGCTGCTGAGCGACCTCGATCCACAGCATCGCCAGGTACTGCTGCAGAGGGCCGTGGACATCAATGGCTGCATGGCGGCGCAGCACCGGCTGACCAGTCGCCGCTGAGCACGGTACAGGCAGCAAACAAGCAAGATCGTTCAAGCCACCCACCCCACGGCTCTGTCATGCTGCCCTACCTCGCAAAATGTGTCGCAGCCATCATGCCCAGCAGTCCCCCCATCGCCCGCCAAGCCTTCCTGCACGGCGCCATCGCCATCCTGCCGCTGTCCCTGGCCGTCGCCCCCTGGGGCTTGCTCGCCGGTTCCATGGCCATCGAGGCCAACCTCAGCGCCTGGCAAGGCCAAGGCCTGTCGGCGATCGTCTTCGCCGGTGCCGCGCAACTGGTTGCCATCGGCATGCTCAAGGGCGGCGCCAGCCTGCTGTCGATCCTGCTCACGACCCTGCTGCTGACCTCCCAACACCTGCTCTATGGCCTGTCCATGCGCCCGGTGCTGTCCAACCAGCCGTTGCGCTGGCGACTGGGCCTGGGCTTCCTGCTCACCGACGAGTTCTTCGCCCTGACCAGCCACTACGACCAGCAGCAATTCAACCGCTGGTACGCCCTGGGCGTGGGCCTGACTTTCTACGTCGCCTGGAACCTGTTCACCCTGGCCGGCATCGTGCTGGGCCAGAACATCCCGCACCTCGACCAGCTCGGCCTGGACTTCTCTATCGTCGCCACCTTCGTCGCGCTGATCGCGCCACTGGTGCGCAACCTCCCCACCGTAGTGTGCGTGGCGGTGTCGCTGTTCTGCTCGGTGCTGTTCAGCTACTGGCACTGGGAAACCGCCTTGGTCGCCGCCGGCCTGCTGGGCATGGCTGCTGGCTTCGTCTGCCAGAAATTCACCGGAGGCCGCCCATGATCTGGCTGCTGATTTTCGCCATGGGCGCCGTGGTATTCCTCAACCGCTACGCCTTCCTGGAACCGCGCCTGCCCTTGCGCCTGAGCTCGAACGCCCGGCAGTTCCTCGGCTTTGCCGTGCCCGGCATGCTCACGGCGATCTGTGGGCCGATCATCTTCCTGCCCGGCCACCAGCTCGACCTGAGCCCGCTCAACCCCTACCTGCTCGGCGCGCTGGTGGCCGTTGCGCTGGTGCTGTTGACCCGCAGCGTATTGCTGAGCATGCTGGCGAGCATGTTGATCTTCTTCCTGCTGCGCAGCTGGCTGGCATGAGCACGCCCCTGCGCGAACAGACCCACCTCTGGCAGGCGCCGGCCCTCGGCGACGTCGAGATGCTGCACGCGCGCTACTTCCAGCAGCGCTTCGCCCCGCATGTGCATGAAGGCTATGTGTTCACCGTGATCGAGTCGGGCGCACAACGCTTCTGGCACCGCGGTAGCGAGCACCTGGCGCCGGTCGGCAGCATGGTGCTGATCAACCCGGACGAGCTGCACACCGGCGCCACCGCCCACGAAGCCGGTTGGCGCTACCGGGGTTTCTATCCGGAGCATGAACGGGTTACTGGCGTGCTGGACGAATTGGAACTGGGCCAGCACGGCATGCCGCGTTTCAAGGACAGCGTGATCCAGGACCCGGCCCTGGCCCGGGCCTTCAGCCAGCTGCATCAGCTGTCGGAAGCCGGCGCCAGCGCCCTGGAACAACAGACCGCCTGGCGCCAGGCGGTGCTGGCGCTGGTGCAGCGCCACGGCCACTGCCCGGAACCCACGGCCCCCGGCAATGAACCGCTGGCGGTGGCACGTGCCCGGGAGATGCTGGAAAGCCAATTGGCAGACCCGCCGTCGCTGGAGGCCTTGGCAGCTGCGGTCAATCTTTCGCCATTCCATTTTGCCCGGGTGTTCCGCCAGGCCACCGGCCTGCCGCCGCATGCCTGGCTGAAGCAACGGCGCCTGGCGCGAGCACGGGAATTTCTGAAAAGCGGCTTGGCAGCCTCTGACGTGGCCTTTACCCTGGGTTTTGCCGACCAAAGCCACTTGAGCCGGCAGTTCAAGCAGACCTTTGGCGTGACGCCGGGCGCCTATCGCAGCGCCTGCCTGCACAGCTAGCGCCTGCGACGCCAGGCCTCAGGCAAGCCGGCAAGCCACTGCTACACTGACAGAGCAGAACGGAGGATCTGTCATGTCCGAAAGAGAGCTCACCACCCTGATATCGCTGATGAACCAGCGCCAAGCCTGCCTGAGCAGTGCCTGCAAGGAAATTGCCGACTGGATCGACCGCCAGGGCGATGTGCCCGCTGCGGGCAAGATCCGCGCCAGCCTGAAGGCGCTGGAGGCCGATGAGGCCCAGGTCCGCAAGACGCTGACCTCGCTCACCCTCGACAGGCCGCTGCCACGCTTCCGTAGCTGAAGCGCGCAGCACAATGAAAAAGGGCCGCTGATGCGGCCCTTTCGTTGGTCAGTGGTTCATGTGCATGTGGTCATGCCCACCGCCGGCATCGGCATTGAGCGGACGCACTTCTGCCTGTACCTCGACGGTTTCCTTGGCGCCCTTGGCATCTTCGATGGTCAGGGTCAGCGGTACCTTCTCGCCTTCTTTCACCTGCTGGGTCAAGCCCATCAGCATCACGTGGTAGCCATTGGGGTCCAGGCTCACCGGCTTGCCCGCAGGCAGCTCCACGGCCTTCACTTGCTTCATGCCCATCACGTCGCCGTTCATGGTCATCTCGTGCACCTGCACGGTCTTGGCCACTGGCGAAGCCACGCCGACCAGCTTGCTGTCAGTGCTGGCGGTCAGGGTCATGAAGGCGCCAGTGGACGGCTGGTGCGGCACGCTGGCGCGTACCCAGGCGTCGCTCACGGTGGTCTGCGCCAGGGCCGGCAGGGCCAGGCCCATCAGTACCAGGGCGGCCAGGCCGCGCTTGATTGGTTGCATCGACATTCAGCAGATCTCCATCAGGGTTGCCAGGTCTTCAGCGCATTCCTTGGCATTGAGCGAATGGCCCAGGCTCAGGCGCAGGGTGCCACGTGTATCGTAGACGTAGCTGGTGGACGAATGAGAGATGGTGTAGGTGTCACCGGCCGGGACCTTTTCGTAGAACACCTTGAACTCCTTGGCCACCGCTGCGATTTCTTCCGGGGTGCCGGTCAGGGCGGTGAACGACGGGTCGAAGGCCTTGACGTAGGCGTCGAGCACTTCGGGGGTGTCGCGTTCCGGGTCCAGGGTGATGAACACCACCTGGAAAATCTCGCGGTCGCGGCCCCTGAGCAGCTTCTTGATCTGTGCCGCACGCGCCAGGGTGGTCGGGCACACGGCCGGGCACTGGGTGAAACCGAAGAAGATCATCGGCATGCTGCCGTAGAAGCTCGACAGGGTGCGGACATTGCCTTGGGGGTCCTTGAGGCTGAACTTGCGCCCAAGGATCTCGTTGCTCATGTTCTTGCCGTACTTGAACTCGAGCCCCCGGGCCGGGTTGCAGCCTGCCAGCAGGCCAAGCCCGAGAACGCCCATCCCGGCGACAACCGCGCGCCGGGTAAACTGATCATTCATTGAACCATCCTTTACAGGGAAGGTGCCGGCCCTCGGGACGGGCCGGCCGAAAAACCGGGGCATTCTGGCATGACACCCGGTGGGCTTCTACCCGACCAAGGCGGTGATGGCCCGCAGCCCTTTGAATACGGGCTGCGGCCTGTTGTCGCAGGGGTTGAAACCGTAACACTTTGTTGCTAGGCCTTGACCTGGAAAGATCAGTAGTAGGCGTTCTCTTTCTGGGTGTGGTCAGTCACGTCACGCACGCCCTTGAGCTCCGGAATGCGCTCGAGCAGGGTGCGTTCGATGCCTTCCTTGAGGGTCACGTCGGCCTGGCCGCAGCCCTGGCAGCCGCCACCGAACTGCAGCACGGCGATGCCGTCGTCGACCACGTCCACCAGGCTCACCTGGCCGCCGTGGCTGGCCAGGCCCGGGTTGATCTCGGTCTGCAGGTAGTAGTTGATACGCTCGTTGATCGGACTGTCTTCGTTGACCATCGGCACCTTGGCGTTCGGCGCCTTGATGGTCAGCTGGCCACCCATACGGTCGGTGGCGTAGTCGACCAGCGCGTCTTCCAGGAACGGCACGCTGACCGCGTCGAGGTAGGCGGTGAAACTCTTCAGGCCGACCGGCTCGTCGTCGGGCTTCTCTTCGCCCGGCTTGCAGTAGGCGATGCAGGTCTCGGCGTACTGGGTGCCCGGCTGGGTGATGAAAATACGGATGCCAATGCCAGGCGTGTTCTGCTTGGAGAGCAGATCGGCCAGGTAATCATGGGCGGCGTCAGTAATGGTTATAGCGCTCATGGAAGTTCCTCACAGACTTGCGGCCAAGTGTACGCCAACCTGGCCTTTGTACAAAGTCCTAGTATTTGACTCGGGAAAGCGCAAATTCGCGAGTTTGCTCCCGTGGTGCCGCCAGCCAGGCCTGCATCCGCCGGTACAGGCCGCGCTCCAGCCACTGGTAGCTGAACCAAGACATTAGTCCAATGGACGGCACGCACACGGCGAATACCAGGTACGGGTTCAGGTGCAGGCGCTGGGCGGCGAACCAGCCGGCATACAGCACCAGCACGTGGATCAGGTACACCGAATAGGAGCAGTCACCCAGTGCCTTGAGCAGGCGATTGCCCTTGAAGTACGGCTCCAGGGCGATGAACGCCAGCACGATCATGGCGCTTGGCACGCCCCAGTGCAGCAGGCGCTGCGAAGCGTCCAGGTGATAGAGCGCGTAGCCCGCCACGCCCAGCACCGCCAGTGGCAGCCACAGGCCCTCGCGGATCAGCCCGCGACGCTGGATCACGCCCAGGCCGATGCCCAGCAGGAATTCGTAGATGATGTCGTTGCTGTAGAAGCGGCTGAGCACGCCCATGCGGCCGAGCACTTCACTGACCAGCAGCAATGCAGCGGTCACCAGCAGCAGGTGGTGGCGCTGGCGCACGAGGAAAGCCAGGCCGAACAACAGGTAGAAGAACATCTCGAAATTCAGCGTCCAGCCCACGTTCAGGGTCGGATATAAACCGTAACCGCCGGGGTTTTCCGCCGGGATGAACAACAGCGACAGCAGCAGGTGATGCCAATTGAAGGCCTGGTGCGGCATCCACTGGCTGAACGCCAACAGCAACGCCGCCATCAGCGCGGTGTAGAACCAATAAGCGGGGACGATGCGCAGGGCCCGGTTGAGGAGGAACTGGCGCGGTTCGATGGGTTTGTCGCGAGTCGACAGGTAGATCACCAGCCCGCTGATGATGAAGAAGATGTCGACGCCTACAGCGCCGCGGTCGGTGAGCAGCTGGGCAATGGGGCCGGTGGCATGGAAGTCGAAGAAGATCTGCATGAAGTGGTGGCAGACCACCACCCAGGCGGCGAACGCCCGCAGTGCCTGAAGCGAATACAGCATGGAATACCTGCGATTGCCGGTGTATTGAGGCCCGGAGGCTATACAGCCCCCGGGCCACCTACCGTTTCCGACCGCAGCGTATTGGCAAAGGTCAACCGACCCGATCAGAGGTTCTCGTAGCGGTTCATGTCCAGCACCCCGTCCTCCACCGGATCGGTTTCCTCGATGTAGGTGCTGAGGTCATGGAAGTAGCGCCAGAACTCCGGATGACTGCGACGCACGCCCCAGCGCATGACGATGCGCTCGAACTTCGCCGGGTCATCCTTGGCGTACTCCATGTCCTCGACGAACTCTGGCACATCCTTGGCCGGGATGTTGAAGATGAAGTTCGGGTAGCTGCTGAGCACGCCCGGGTACAGCGTCAGAGTGTCCAGCCCCGGCTGGTAGCGGTACGCCTCGCCGAGCAGGAACGCCACGTTGCTGTGCGCACGGTTGCGCAGCAGGCTGTAGACCTGGCGCTGGCCGCCCTCGCCTTCGATGCGCAGCATGGTCGCCTCGGGCAGCTGGCTGATGACTTTCAGGCCGGCGGCCGGGCGCGACACCAGGCGGCTGAGCGACTGCTCGACGTTGCGGAATTCCTCGTTCATCTGCGGCCGCGAGCAATAGGCGCCGGTGCAGCGGTTGATCGGGTCCGGCGCGGCGTTCAGGCTGCCGGTGCGTTGCAGCAGCTTGAGGCCGAAGTCGCGCTTGGGGTCGCGCGGGTCAAGCTTGATGCCGCTCGGCGTGTCGGTGTCGATGTCCTCGTAGTCCAGCCACATCTTCACCTTGCCGCTGTTCTGGTACCAGCTGCCGAGGATCTCGCCACGCTGGTCGGCCGGCATCAGGCGCAGGAAGTTGACCTCGGCGCCGTTGCGGATCAGGTCGAAGTACAGGCGCGTCTGCAGCTGGTGCGAGACGTTGCCGTACACATCGAAGTTGACCGCCAACTGGTAATAGGTGCGCTCGAACAGCGGGTAGTCGAACAACCACACGGTCAGCGGCACGTCGCCAATCAGGCCCTTGGTCACCGAGGCGCTGTCGAAGTGGCGGAAAATGCTCAGCAGTGCATTGTCGTTGCCGGCCCACAGGGTTGCCCAGCCCGGCGCCGGCATTTCAGCATAGGCCTCGCGGCGCAGTTTTTCGTACTCGTTGCGCTTGTCGCGGTAGGCATGCCACAGGTTCAGCACGCTGCCGACATCGTCGATCTGGCCTGGCATGGCCAGCAGCGGCGTGGCTTCGCCGCGGTACTTGGCATCGGTGATGTAGCGGTCGTGGGCCGGTTCCTGGAACAGCGCCCAGAAATTGTCGCGAATCACATCGGTGGCGATCTGCCCGCGGCACACCGGCCCACGAATGAAGGTGCGCACGAAGTACTCGGCGTTATCCAGCATGAACTGGTAGCGCGCCACCGCCGGGATCGCCTCGAAGGTTTCAAACGGGTTGGCCCGGTGGCGAGGGCCGTAGCCCGGCAGCGCGCTGGCATGCCAGTCGCCGGCGTAGAACAGCTGCTTCACGCGCTTGAGCTTTTGCGGCCCCATTGGGTAGGTGATGTGGGTCTTGTGGACGATCACGCCTTGCACCGGGATCAGCCGGTAATAGAAGTCGGTGCCTGGCGGGTCGTTGGGGCGGCGCGTGGCGATAATATCGACCGGCTTGCCGCTTGGCGTGCGCGAGCGTACCCACTGGAAGAAGTGGCCCTGCTCGCCGCCGACGAAGTAGATGTGCGCCAGGAACAGGTGCTCGTACAGCCAGCGGGCGACCAGCGCCTCGGTGGAGCCCGGACGATTGAGCAACTCTTCCCAGTCGGCGATCTGCCTGGCCTCGGCCGCACTTGGCTGAATCGGCTGGTACTCGACCGGCGCGCCGGCGGCCAGCCAGCGGCGCATCGTGTCGTATTCCTTGTCGGTCAGGCCGGTGACCGCCAATGGCATGCCCTCCTTGGGGTGGGCGCCGGCATAGGCGTCGAACTCTTCGGGTAGCGGGCACATGTTGTTGCGGCTAAGCCCCAGGACAATCTCCTCGGGCAGTTTGGCGTTGGGCGTGAGAGGGGTCTTGTGCCCCAGCTCGAGCATGCGCGCCATCAGCGCCGCCTGGCTGCCCTGGTTGTCGAGCACCGAGTAGAAGCCCTTCTTGCGCCATGCATCTTCACTGTGGGCGTCGTAGAACAACCGCGTGGGGGGCACGGCCTTGCTGCGTTCGCCCTGGTACACCGGCACCTTGGTGGCACCGCGCACCGCGCCTTCGGGGCTTTCCAGCTTGAGCTGGCAGGCGGCGTCGTTGCAGGCGTGGCAGGCCACGCATTTCTCGGTGAAGATCGGCTGGATGTCCCGGGTGTAGGAAATGACCGGGCTCGATTGGGGGGCCTGTCCGAACGCCACGCTGCTGATGAGCAGGGCGAAGACGCTGACAAGGATACGATGCACCATGTGCGGAAAGTCCTGGGTATTGAAAGCCATCACGATTTGCCTGGTCGTCCTTGGGTGCTCTGTTTGCATAGCTTGCGCAACGACCGTCCAACATGAACAGAATTCATGCAAATGGGCAATACGCCTAAAAACCGCGCAGCTTTGTTATGATTCGGCACCTTCTGATATTTGCCCGACCAGGTAGTTCCTATGTCCGACCGCAGCGCTCGTCTTCAAGCACTCCAGCACGCACTCAAAGAGCGCATCCTGATCCTCGACGGCGGCATGGGTACTATGATCCAAAGCTATCGCCTCGAGGAACACGACTATCGTGGCACGCGCTTCGCCGATTGGCCAAGCGACGTGAAAGGCAACAACGACCTGCTGCTGCTCAGCCGCCCGGACGTGATCGCCGCCATCGAGAAAGCCTATCTGGATGCCGGCGCCGATATCCTCGAAACCAACACCTTCAACGCCACGCAGATCTCCCAGGCCGACTACGGCATGGAATCGCTGGTCTACGAGCTGAACGTCCAAGGTGCGCGCATCGCCCGCCAGGTGGCCGATGCCAAGACCCTGGAAACCCCGGACAAGCCGCGCTTCGTCGCCGGCGTGCTCGGCCCGACCAGCCGCACCTGCTCGATCTCCCCGGACGTCAACGACCCCGGCTACCGCAACGTCACCTTCGACGAGCTGGTGGAAAACTACATCGAGGCCACCCGCGGCCTGATCGAGGGCGGCGCCGACCTGATACTGATCGAGACCATCTTCGACACCCTCAACGCCAAGGCGGCGATCTTCGCCGTGCAACAGGTGTTCGAGGACGATGGCATCGAACTGCCGATCATGATCTCGGGCACCATTACCGATGCCTCCGGCCGGACACTGTCGGGCCAGACCACCGAAGCGTTCTGGAACTCGGTGCGGCACGCCAAGCCGATTTCCGTGGGCCTGAACTGCGCCCTCGGCGCCAAGGACCTGCGCCCGTACCTGGAAGAGCTGGCGACCAAGGCCGACACCCACGTGTCCGCCCACCCCAACGCCGGCCTGCCGAACGCCTTCGGTGAATACGACGAGACCCCGGCCGAGATGGCGGCGGTGGTCGAGGAATTTGCCGCCAGCGGCTTCCTCAACATCATCGGCGGTTGCTGCGGCACCACCCCGGGCCACATCCAGGCCATCGCCGAGGCCGTGGCCAAGTACAAACCGCGCGAGATCCCGGAAATCGCCAAGGCCTGCCGCCTGTCCGGCCTGGAGCCGTTCACCATCGACCGCCAGTCGCTGTTCGTCAACGTCGGCGAGCGCACCAACATCACCGGCTCCGCCAAGTTCGCCCGGTTGATCCGTGAAGAGAATTACACCGAGGCCCTGGAAGTCGCCCTTCAGCAAGTCGAGGCCGGCGCCCAGGTGATCGACATCAACATGGACGAAGGGATGCTCGATTCCCAGGCCGCCATGGTCCGCTTCCTCAACCTGATCGCCGGTGAGCCGGACATCTCCCGCGTGCCGATCATGATCGACTCCTCCAAGTGGGAAGTGATCGAAGCGGGCCTGAAGTGCATCCAGGGCAAGGGCATCGTCAACTCGATCTCCATGAAGGAAGGCGTCGAGCAGTTCAAGCACCACGCCCGCCTGTGCAAGCGCTATGGCGCCGCCGTGGTGGTGATGGCCTTCGACGAGGTCGGCCAGGCCGACACCGCCGCGCGCAAGAAGGAAATCTGCCAGCGCAGCTACGACATCCTGGTCAATGAAGTGGGCTTCCCGCCGGAAGACATCATCTTCGACCCGAACATCTTCGCCGTCGCCACCGGCATCGAAGAGCACAACAACTACGCCGTCGATTTCATCGAGGCCTGTGCCTACATCCGCGATCACCTACCCCACGCGCTGAGCTCGGGCGGCGTGTCCAACGTGTCGTTCTCGTTCCGCGGCAACAACCCGGTGCGCGAGGCGATCCACTCGGTCTTCCTGTACCACGCGATCCAGAACGGCCTGACCATGGGTATCGTCAACGCCGGCCAGCTGGAGATCTACGACGAGATCCCGGCCGCGCTGCGCGAGAAGGTCGAGGACGTGGTGCTCAACCGCACCCCGCACGGCACCGACGCCCTGCTGGCGATTGCCGACGACTACAAGGGCGGCGGCGCAACCAAGGAAGTGGAAAACGAAGAGTGGCGTTCGCTGCCCGTTGAAAAGCGCCTGGAACACGCGCTGGTCAAGGGCATCACCGCCTTCATCGTCGAAGACACCGAAGAATGCCGCCAGCAGTGCGCACGCCCGATCGAAGTTATCGAAGGCCCGCTGATGAACGGCATGAACGTGGTTGGCGACCTGTTCGGCGCCGGCAAGATGTTCCTGCCACAGGTGGTCAAGTCGGCCCGGGTGATGAAGCAGGCCGTGGCGCACCTGATCCCGTTCATCGAAGCCGAGAAAGGCGACAAGCCCGAAGCCAAGGGCAAGATCCTCATGGCCACGGTCAAGGGTGACGTGCACGACATCGGCAAGAACATCGTCGGCGTAGTACTGGGCTGCAACGGCTATGACATCGTCGACCTTGGCGTGATGGTGCCGGCCGAGAAGATCCTGCAGACCGCCCGCGAACAGAAGTGCGACATCATCGGCCTGTCCGGCCTGATCACCCCGTCGCTGGACGAGATGGTCCACGTCGCCCGCGAGATGCAGCGCCAGGATTTCCACCTGCCGCTGATGATCGGTGGTGCCACCACCTCCAAGGCACACACCGCGGTCAAGATCGAACCCAAGTACAGCAACGACGCTGTGGTCTACGTCACCGACGCCTCGCGTGCGGTGGGTGTGGCCACCCAGCTGCTGTCCAAGGAACTCAAGCCCGGCTTCGTCGAGAAGACCCGCCAGGACTACGTGGAAGTGCGTGAGCGCACCGCCAACCGCAGCGCCCGCACCGAGCGCCTGAGCTACGCCCAGGCCATTGCCGCCAAGCCAAAGTACGACTGGGCAGGCTACCAGCCAGCAGTGCCCTCTTTCACCGGTGTCAAGGTGCTGGAAGACATCGATCTGCGCACCTTGGCCGAGTACATTGACTGGACGCCGTTCTTCATCTCCTGGGACCTGGCCGGCAAGTTCCCGCGCATCCTCACCGACGAAGTGGTTGGCGAGGCCGCCACCGCGCTGTACAAGGATGCCTGCGAGATGCTCGACAAGCTGATCGACGAGAAACTGATCAGTGCCCGTGCGGTGTTCGGCTTCTGGCCGGCCAACCAGGTCGCCGATGACGACATCGAAGTCTACGGTGCGGACGGCCAGGCCCTGGCCACCCTGCACCACCTGCGCCAGCAGACCATCAAGCCCGATGGCAAGCCGAACCTGTCCCTGGCCGACTTCGTCGCGCCGAAGGCCAGCGGCGTCACCGACTACGTCGGCGGTTTCATCACCACCGCCGGCATCGGTGCCGAGGAAGTGGCCAAGGCTTATCAGGACAAGGGCGACGACTACAGCTCGATCATGGTCAAGGCCCTGGCCGACCGCCTGGCCGAGGCCTGTGCCGAGTGGCTGCACGAGCAGGTGCGCAAAGAGCACTGGGGCTATGCCCGCAACGAGCAGCTGGACAACGAGGCACTGATCAAGGAGCAGTACAGCGGCATCCGCCCTGCCCCGGGCTACCCGGCTTGCCCGGACCACACCGAGAAAGAAACCCTGTTCCGCCTGCTCGATGGCACCGCCATCGGCGAAACCGGGCCGAGCGGTGTGTTCCTGACCGAGCACTTCGCGATGTTCCCGGCAGCGGCGGTCAGCGGCTGGTACTTCGCTCACCCGCAGGCGCAGTACTTTGCGGTGGGCAAGGTCGACAAGGACCAGATCGAGCGTTACAGCGTGCGCAAGGGGCAGGACATCAGCGTGAGCGAACGCTGGTTGGCGCCTAACCTCGGGTACGACAGCTAAGACCGCGTTGGCCTCTTCGCGGGACAAGCCCGCTCCTCCACAGGTAACGCATGCGCCTGTAGGATCGGGCTTGCCCCGCGAAGAGGCCAGCACAGCAACCTCTCACTCATTGCCTACACTGTCCCTGATTGCCTCTGCTTCTTCAGGAGCCACCATGGACGATTCCAGCCAGGGCAAACCCCCAACCTTCTGGCAGATGCTGCACAGCATCCTCGCCGCCGCCTTCGGCGTGCAGAGCGGCAAGAACCGCGCCCGCGACTTCACCCACGGCAAGGCCAGCCACTTCATCGTGATGGGCACGCTGTTCACCTTGGTGTTCATCGCCGTGCTGATCGGCCTGGTACAACTGGCGCTGCACCTCACCGCCCACTGAGCGCTCTACAAAAAGTAAAACGCCTGCGGGTTCCCTCCCGCAGGCGTTCTGGCGGCATCACGATCTTGAGATTCAAGTCACTGGTGGCTGACCCAATACACGGCAGTGACCACCACCAGGACGATCAGGCAGAGGATCGCCCAGGCATCGACACTGCTGTCAGCTTTGCGGACTTTGGTAGAGTTTCCCATTGCATTGCCTCTTGTAGTGGTTATGGGAATGCACTTCACCACCAGCAGTTAAGACGAGCAATGCCCTTCTCTCAAGCAAGGTCTTTCAATAGTCGACGGGTGACGTCAGAAACGGGTATTGGTAGCTCGGCGGACGCCCTTCGGCGCTGTAATGCTGGAAATCGACGCCGTAGTCGTCCCGCTCCAGCAGCTTCAGCCATCGCCGCGCCTTGGCCGGGTCGATCGACTGCAGCACCGGCAGCGTGTGCTCACGCTTGCCGTCGCGATTCACCTCCAGGCCCTGGGCATCGTCGTGCAGCATCACCATGGCCCAGCCACCCAGCGTGGTGTGCCCGCCCATCAGCACGCCCAGGCGCCCATCGATACGGGCGCGCAAGGCTTGCGCTGAACTGTTGACGGCGGCAAACACTGCATCGCGCCCAGGCTTGCGCCCGGCCTCCTCGAACGCCTGCATCGCACCGAGGGCCATCTGGTCGTTGGCCGCCCACACCAGCCGGGTCTTCGGGTAGCGCTGCAGCAATTGCTGCGCCTGCTCGTAGGCGCGTTCACGGTTCCAGCCGCCGTACACCACCTGGCGCAGGCGCACCTGGGGGAAGTCGGCCAGTGCCCGGCGCATGCCCGCTTCTCGCAATTGTGAAGCCGGTGTGGTCTTGACCCCGGCAAAGGCCACCAGGTCGATCGGCTCATTGTCACGCGGCAGCAAGGCGACCATCTCGTGCAACATGCGAAAGCCTGCCTGCTCGTCATTGGAAGTCAAGGTGCCGAGTATCTGCCCGTAACGGTCGGGCTGGGCCTGGATGCTTCTGGCTTGGGTGGCGGTGAGGCCGTTGTTGACCAGGAACAGCTTGACCCCTGTGCCCTGTGACAGGCGGATGATCTCCGGCGCGACGTATTGCTCATTGACCAGCACCAAGTAGTCCGGCCGCTGCGGCCCCTTGAGAATGGCCCGCGCCTGGCTCATCGCCAGCGCTGCATCGCGCTCGCTGTACTCCACCCGCAGCGACATGCCCAGCTCATCTGCAGCGGCCTGCATGAAACGCGAATAGCTGGTCCAGAACGTCTCGTCCGACAGGCCTGGGTTGAGAAAGACCACCGAGGCGGCCTGAGCGGAGGCTGCCAGTGGCAGGCCCAGGCACAAGCTTTGGCAAAGCACCTTGAGCATGCGGATACACCTTTTGAAACAAACCGCCGAGTATAAACCTGTCGCACCCTGGGGTAACAAATGGCAGTCAGTCTCACTTAGTTCTTTTGGTTCTTTTCATATGCAAAAACATCACTTTAGCGCATAAACCCAACCTGCTATCGTTTCCCGGCTCCGAACCGGAGTGCGCGGCCGTGCGCGCGAATAGCTGCATGCAGCCTGAGACAGGACTTTTATGTACGTATACGACGAGTACGATCAGCGGATCATCGAGGACCGCGTCAAGCAGTTCCGGGATCAGACCCGCCGCTACCTGGCCGGTGAGCTGAGCGAAGAAGAATTCCGCCCTCTGCGCCTGCAGAACGGCCTCTATATCCAACGTTTCGCGCCGATGCTGCGTGTCGCCGTGCCGTACGGCCAGCTGAACGCCAATCAGGTTCGCACCCTGGCCAAGATCGCCCGCGACTACGACAAAGGCTACGCCCACATTTCCACCCGCCAGAACGTGCAGTTCAACTGGCCGGCGCTGGAAGACATCCCGGACATCCTCGCCGAGCTGGCCACCGTGCAGATGCACGCGATCCAGACCAGCGGCAACTGCCTGCGCAACACCACCACCGACCAGTTCGCCGGTGTTGCCGCGGATGAACTGGTCGACCCGCGCCCATGGTGCGAAATCGTCCGCCAGTGGACCACTTTCCACCCGGAATTTGCCTACCTGCCGCGCAAGTTCAAGATTGCCATCAACGGCTCGAAGGAAGACCGCGCCGCCATCGAAGTGCACGACATCGGCCTGGAGCCGGTGCGCAACGCCGCTGGCGAGCTGGGCTTCCGCGTGCTGGTCGGTGGTGGCCTGGGCCGTACCCCGGTGATCGGCTCGTTCATCAACGAGTTCCTGCCATGGCAGGACCTGATCAGCTACCTCGACGCCATCCTGCGCGTGTACAACCGTTACGGTCGCCGTGACAACAAGTACAAGGCGCGGATCAAGATCCTGGTCAAGGCACTGACCCCGGAAGTGTTCGCCGAGAAGGTCGAGGCCGAAATGGCCCACCTGCGTGGCGGCAGCACCACCCTGACCGAAGCCGAAGTCCAGCGCGTCTCGCGCCACTTCGTCGACCCGAACTACTTGGCCCTCGACAACGTCGACTACAGCGCCCAGGATGCCGAATTCCCAGGCTTCGCCCGCTGGCGCTCGCGCAACACTCGCGCCCACAAGCGCCCTGGCTACGTAGCCGTGACCCTGTCGCTCAAGCCGACCGGCGTTGCCCCTGGCGACCTGACCGACAAGCAGCTGGACGCCGTGGCAGACCTCGCCGAGCGCTACAGCTTCGGCTTCCTGCGGACCTCCCACGAGCAGAACATCATCCTCGCCGACGTCGAGCAGCGCCAGCTGCACGCGCTGTGGATGGAACTGCGCGAGGGCGGCTTCGCCACGCCGAACATCGGCCTGCTGACCGATATCATCTGCTGCCCGGGCGGTGACTATTGCTCGCTGGCCAATGCCAAGTCGATCCCGATCGCCGAATCCATCCAGCGCCGTTTCGACGACCTGGACTATCTGTTCGACATCGGCGAGATCGACCTGAACATCTCTGGCTGCATGAACGCCTGCGGCCACCACCACGTCGGCCATATCGGCATCCTCGGGGTGGACAAGAAGGGCGAAGAGTTCTACCAGGTATCGCTGGGCGGCAATGCCGCGCGCGACGCAAGCCTGGGCAAGATCCTCGGCCCGTCCTTCGCCCAGAATGACATGGCCGATGTGATCGAGAAGCTGATCACCGTGTACATCGAAGAACGTACCGAGGAAGAGCGTTTCATCGACACCTACCAGCGTATCGGCATCGACCCCTTCAAGGAACGCGTCTATGCAGCGAATCATTAAGAACAACCAGATCGTCGACGAAACCTGGCACCTGCTGCCCAAGGACTTCTCGTTCGACGAGCTGAGCAACTGCGACGACTACATCGTCCCGCTGCAGATGTGGCGCGACCATGCCCACGTGCTCAAGGCCCGCGACGGCGGCCTGGGCGTGTGGCTGGACAGCGACCAGGAAGCGGAAGAAATCGGCGACGACGTGCAGCACTTCCAGGTCATCGCCCTGAACTTCCCGGCCTTCACCGACGGGCGCAGCTATTCGAATGCGCGCCTGCTGCGTGACCGCTACGGCTACAAGGGCGAGCTGCGCGCCATCGGCGACGTGCTGCGCGACCAGCTGTTCTTCATGGCCCGTTGCGGCTTCGACGCGTTCGCCATCCGTGCCGACAAGGACCCGAAAGACGCACTGCAGGGCCTGAAGGACTTCTCGGTGACCTATCAGGGCGCCACCGATGAGCCGCTGCCACTGTTCCGCCGCCGCTGATCGTCACCAGCAATGCCCGACGGTCCGCCTTTTGGCGGGCCGTTTCTTTTGTACGCAATACACACTCAGGTTTCCTGATGGCACGCCGATAGCATGGATACCCACAAAATCTGCATGGAAAGCCGAAGATGAACCCGATTGCTACCGTTCGTACCCTCCCCGTCCAGATTGCGCCTGCAGCGACTGCTCAGCTGGACGCAACCAGCCAAGCCGCCGGCACGTTGACCCGTGCCAGTACACAGGTGGTTCTCGGCCAGCAATCGATCAGCATGGGCAGCGACATCTACTCTGCCAAAGGTACCCTCGAGAGCTCATCCAGCCGCTACGTCTGGGAAACGCCAGGTGTCGACAAGCTCAGCCAGTACATGGCCGGCGTCGTGCAATCGAGTTCGACCAGCACGCGCTTCCAGGGCCTGGGGGCAGCGCTGCTGGCGCAACTGGCCGCCAATGGCGGTGCGACCATTGCCCAATCCGGCTTGCTGATAAACGACGCATCTGCGCCAAATGAGCTGATACTGGGCCTGCAGCAGTCGCGCCTACGCGAATACGCCAGCAACAGCATCACCTTCAACCTCACCACGGCCTCCGGCGCGACCGTGTCTCTGGGACTGTACAGCAGCGAGCAAGGCCTGGCCGTGGATGCACAGGTGCAGGGCGGCACGCTCAGTGCCAAGGAGCTTGATGGCCTGGCCGCGCTGGCCAGCAGCTTCCAGTCGGCTATCAACGGCCTGACCCAGGAACCGCCGAGCTTCCAGCTGGGCGCACTGGTCAAGCTCGACCCGAGCCTGTTCACCGGCCTGCAACTCGACGCGCAGCTGGTGACCAGCAGCGGCGAGCAGCAAGCCTTCGAACTGCGCCTGGACGACCAGACCCGTAGCCTGAAACTGCAGGGCCCCGGTGGTGAAGTGAAGATGAACTTCGACACTCAGGGCGGCGCGTTGCTGGGCAGCCAGGCCATGCGCCAGGCTGCAGTGGCCAACTACCTGAGCCAATTTGACGCCGCACAAGCGCGCGGCCACGGCGACGCACAGCTGATGAGCCTGTTCAAGGATGCTTTCAGCCAGCTCAACAGCGTCGACGACAACAACCGCCTGGCCAACTCGGCAACGGCCATGAACAAGAACAGCCGCCTGCTGCTCAGCGGCTTGGCCGACTTCAACGCATCGATCAGCCAGCCCACGCAGCAGCCCAACCCGGCGAAGCCGGACGAGCCAGATAGCTTCAACTACCAGGTTTCACAGTCGACCAGGATCAAGGGCGGCGCCAACCTGAGCGTGGAGCAGCAACAACAGGCCAACCTCAAGGCCGCCTGGCACGAAAGGTTCAAGCCACTGGTGGCCCTGCAACTGACCCGCGACAGCGAATCGCAGAACTACCGCTACCACGAAGTCAACGATCAGTCGAACAGCACTACTCGCCTGGGCTTGCGCAATGGCGTGCTGACCGACGCCAGTGTGTCGCAGCAGGCGACCCAGAAAGAGCGGGTTCGCACCTACCAGAATGGCATCGAGCTTTCGGACGTAGTCAACAATGCTTCCAGCAGCAAGGACCGTGACCTGCTGGGCTCCCTCGACGCATTGCTGCGCCAGGACCGTAAAGCACAGCGCATCGGTGCACAGTCCACGCTGGAGCAACAGCTGCTGGGCCTGAGCCAGCTGTGGTTGCTGCAGTCCAGCCCGACACTGATCAAGGATTGATAGCGTCGCCTTGTCGGATCTGCATGAGCCAATGATCCATTCGTGACTTCACGTCAAATGACCTTGGCCGTGCCCTGCCTTAATCGAACACGCTGAAACCCGCACACTGCTCCCCATTCGACGCTCGACCGCCACTGAGCGACTAGGCTCAGTCGGTTCGCCTTTCACTCTCCAGGAGCAGATTCATGAGCATTCCATCCTTCGGCCTCGGCACTTTCCGCCTGACCGGCTAAACCGTCATAGATTCGGTCAAGTCGGCGCTGGAACTGGGTTACCGGGTCATCGACACCGCGCAGATCTACAAGAACGAAGCCGACGTCGGCCAGGCCATCGCCGAGAGCGGCGTGCCGCGCAGCGAGCTATTCATCACCACCAAGATCTGGGTTGATAACTACGCCGCGGACAAGCTCATTCCCAGCCTGCGCGACAGCCTGCAGAAACTGCGCACCGACCATGTCGACCTGCTGCTGATCCATTGGCCGGCCCCGGGCAACGGCGTTGAACTGGCCGAATACATGACAGCCCTGGCTGAGGCCAAGAAGCTGGGCCTGACCCGTCAGATTGGCGTGTCCAATTTCAACATCGAGCTGACCAGGCAAGCCATCGCCGTGGTTGGCAAAGGCGAAATCGCCACCAACCAGATCGAACTCAGCCCGTACCTGCAGAACAGCAAGCTGACCGCGTTCCTCAAGGAGCAAGGCATTACCGTCACCTCCTACATGACCCTGGCTTATGGCAAGGTCCTGAAAGACCCGGTGCTGGCCGCGATCGCCAGCAAGCACAAGGCCACGGTCGCCCAAGTCGCCCTGGCCTGGGCCATGCAGTTGGGTTACGCGGTGATCCCGTCATCGACCAAGCGCGAGAACCTGGCCAGCAATCTGCTTGCCCAGAGCCTGCGCCTGGATGCCGACGACATGGCGCGCATTGCCACGCTCGAACGCAATGGCCGCGAAGTCAGCCCCGCCAACCTGGCCCCGGCCTGGGACTGAGACATTGATAGCGGGGCTGCCTTGCAGCCCCCATGGCCCAGCTCAGAACCTCAACCCCACGTTGATCATCCCCGCCGCCCCGCCCAGCACCACGAACTCGGCCCCCACCGGCCCCCAATGCACGCCGAACGACGGAATGATCACCGGCGCAACGCCGAAATGGTTCAACGGGATCTTGTCGTCATATTCGCCCTTGTAGCCCTCGATCAACCCCGCGCTCAGCTTGGCATACACGGGATAGCGCTCGTGCTCCCAGACCTTGCCCAGATAGGCGTAGTAGGAGCGTTGGGAGAACGAGTTCTTGAAGGTCGCCGCTCCCCACAGCAGGCCGTCGGTGTAGATGCGCTCGATGCCGATCAGCTCCTGGTGGTTGTTGTGCTCCGGGTCGTGGGTCCAGTGCTTGGTATAGGCGCTGGTCTGCACGTACCAGTAATCCCCCTCGCGCTCGCCATCTTCGGCAATTGCGGCCAGACTGACTGCCAGCAGCCCGATCGCTGCAATTGACGTCCCATTCATGCTCGATGCCTCGCTGGACAATCCAGTGACACTAGCCGGGCCCGTCCGATTGCGCCATAGGAACAGTTCAGGGAGCAATGATGCCGATACGCCGAATGCTGGTGCCTGTGGTACTCGTGGTAATGGCCCTGCTGGTCAGTGCGCTGTTCGCCCTGCGCATTACCGCGATTGCCGATTTCCAGCTGGAGCCTTGGCACACCTACGTGCCGGACGAGATGCCGGCCAGCGACATCGACCACGCCAGCTGGGGCGACTACCTCGCTGCCGAGCAACGCGTGCTCAACCAGGTCAACCGGGAAATGCGCGAGCAGCTGGCCAGCGAGCAGCCGTCCGCCTACAACCGCTTCGTAGCCGGCAGCCGGGTGTTTCCGGGCAATCTCAGCCATGACTGGAACCGCTCCTATATCACCGAACCCAGCCAAACCGCCAAAGGCTCGGTGGTGCTGCTGCACGGTTTGACCGACTCGCCGTACAGCCTGCGCCATTTCGCCCGGCACTTTCAGGACCTGGGCTATGTGGTAGTCGCCCCACGCCTGCCCGGGCATGGCACAGTCCCGGCCGGCCTCACCGCTGCCCACTGGGAAGACTGGATGGCCGCCACCCGCCTGGCCGTGCGCGAAGCTACCCGCCGCGCCCCCGCAGGCACCCCGCTGTACATCGTCGGCTTCTCCAATGGCGGTGCATTGGCCGTCAAATACAGCCTCGACGCGCTGGAGGACCCGCACCTGGTCAAGCCCACCCATCTGGTGCTGATCTCGCCCATGATCGGCGTCAGCCGCTTTGCCCGCTTTGCCGGCATCGCCGGCCTGCCGGCGTTGTTCCCAGCGTTCGCCAAGGCCGCCTGGCTGAGCGTGCTGCCTGAGTTCAACCCCTTCAAGTACAACTCGTTCCCGGTCAATGCCGCGCGCCAGTCCTACGAACTGACCGAAGCCGTGCGCCAACAGCTGCTCGCGCAAACCCGCGAACCGCAGCGTCTTGCTACGCTGCCACCGGTTCTCACCTACCAATCGCTGGTTGATGGCACGGTCAGCACCGAAGCCATCCAGACCGATCTGTACGACCGCCTGCCCGCCAATGGCAGTGCGCTGGTGGTGTTCGACACCAATGGCTCGCTGGGTATCGACGACATGCTCAGGCCGTCGGTGGCGGCCCTTCGCGACAGGATGTTCAAACCCCAGGCCCGCCCCTATGCGCGCACCTTGATTGCGACCCGAGGCCTGGGCAATGCGCAGCTCAAGTCGTCACACTTCGCGGCCCTGGCAACCACGGCTGACGAACAGATGCTGGATGCGGTGTATCCGCGCAGCCTGATCTCGCTGTCCCATGTGGCACTGCCCTTTCCCATCGATGATCCGCTTTATGGGCAGCAGCCTGATGGCCAGGAAAATTACGGGGTGAACCTGGGCAACTTGAACATGCGCGGGGAGCGTGGGGCGCTGATCGTGGATGCGGGGAGCTTTTCGCGGGCGACCTCGAATCCGTTTTTCAAGGTGATGCTCGACGGGCTGGATGGGGCGTTGCGGTTGCGCTGAGGGCCTGACTTAGGGCTTTTTGCGATTGATGCCCCCGCTTCCCGCCCACTATTCCACCAAGCGCAACAATGAAATGCCAAAGGCACGGATTCTCGGCTATGCCAGCGAGTACTACGCTACTCCCTGCCAACCACTCCCAGGAGCCACCCGATGTCCCGCCCTCCACTGCCTCCGTTCACCCACGAAACCGCCATCCAGAAGGTCCGCCTCGCCGAAGACGGCTGGAACAGCCGCGACGCTGCCAAAGTGGCACTGGCCTACACCGTCGATACTGCCTGGCGCAACCGCGTCGAATTCCCCCGTGGCCGCACCGAGGTCGAGGCGTTTCTGACCCGCAAATGGAACCACGAACTGGAATATCGCCTGATCAAGGAGCTGTGGGCCTTCACCGGTAACCGCATCGCCGTGCGCTATGCCTACGAATACCACGACGACAGCGGCCAGTGGTTCCGTGCCTATGGCAACGAGAACTGGGAATTCGCCGAAGATGGCCTGATGCAAAACCGCTTTTCCAGCATCAATGAACAGCCTATCAGCGAAGCAGAGCGCAAGTTCCACTGGCCGCTGGGCCGGCGCCCGGATGATCATCCGGGCCTGAGCGACCTGGGGCTCTGATCAGCCCACTGGCAAGCTGACCTTGACCTCCAGCCCGCCGCCTGGGCGATTGGCCAAGGTCACGCTGCCGCCTTGCTCCAACACGATCGCGCGCACCGCCGGCAAGCCGAGCCCGACGCCACCGGTGTCGCGATTGCGCGAAACCTCAATACGGAAAAAGGGCGCGAACACACGCTCCTGCAATTCAGGCGCGATGCCCGGCCCACGATCCAGCACGGTGATTTCCAGTTGCTCGGCAGTGACCACCAGCCGCATTTCGGGCGCCAGGCCATACTTGACGGCGTTATCGACCAGGTTCACCAGCACCCGCTTGATACCCACCGGCCGGCCGACATAGACGCAGCGCCGCGGCGCATCGAGCGCAACCTTTATACCCGCGTCCTTGAAGTCGTCCACCACCGTTTGCAGCATCTCGGCCAGGTCGAACGCCGTGCTCTGTTCGAGCCGCGCATCGTCGCGAAAGAACTCCAGTGCGGCATCGACCATGGTCTGCATTTCGTCGACATCCTTGAACAGCTTGGCCTGCAGTTCAGCGTCCTCGATGAACTCGCCGCGCAGGCGCATGCGCGTCAATGGCGCGCGCAGGTCATGGGAAATCGCCGCCAGCATCTGCGTGCGATCATTCACGAAGTGCTTGAGCTGCGCCTGGGTGGCATTGAAGGCGAGAATGGCCTGGCGCAGGTCATGGGGGCCGACTACCGGGATCGGCGGCGCATTGAAGTCCTTGCCGAAACGCCGTGCGCCTTCAGCGAAGCGCTCCAGCGGACGGGCCAGATAGCGCGTGGCGAACAGCGCGACCACCAGGCTGGAAAGCAGCATCAAGGTGAGGATGATCAGGTTGCGTGGCAGTTCGTCCAGGCCCCAGCTGCGGTCCGTGGCACGGTACAGCACCCAGCTCTTGTCACTCAATTCGATCATCAGCGCATAGCCGCGCGCCGGTTCATACTCCAGCAGGTCGGACGGCTCGAAGGCTTCGATCCGTGCCTCGGGCCGCTTCAACAAGGCACGCAGGGTTGGCGTGCCCTTGCGAGACTCGGCATCGACCAGCTCAGGCATTCCGGCTTCGTCATGGCTGCGCAACCAATGCACGGAGTAAGAGCCATCCCCTGCCGCGTTGGCAATGCTGGCGCGCTGCGCCACGGGCGCGGCATCGAGGATGCGGGTGACGGTGGCGACCTTCTCGATTACCCCGCTCTCCAGCAACGGCGGCAGTGCCCACACGCTCAGCAACAGGCTGAAAAGCCCTTTGAGCAGCAGCAGGATGAACATCGCCGTCAGGGTGGTCAGGGCAATCCAGCGGGCGATGGTGATGCGTGGCCGCGGCAGGGCCTTGTGCAGCTTGGCCAACAACTTCATCGCCTGACCACGGTGGCAGTGAACAGGTAACCGACATTGCGCAGGGTGCGGATCAGCGGTTCGGCGCCCGCCTCGCTCTCCAGCTTGCGCCGCAGCCGACTGACCTGCACGTCGATGCTACGGTCATAGGCTTCATAGGACTCACCCCTGGCCAGATCGAGCAACTGCTGGCGGCTGAGCACTCGCCGGGGATGCTCGGCGAACACCAGCAGCAGCTCGAATTCACCGTTGGACAGGGGGATCATCACCTGCTCCGGCGAGCGCAGTTCACGCCGCACCACATCCAGTTGCCAGCCGGAAAACTCCAGCAGCGTGCGCGGGGAGTCAGCCGCGCCGTCCGCTGCTTCGCCTGCCCGGCGCAACACCGCCCGCACCCGCGCCAGCAGCTCGCGGGCGGCAAATGGCTTGGTCAAGTAATCGTCGGCGCCCAGCTCCAGGCCGACCACGCGATCGCTCAGCTCTGCCATGGCGGTGAGCATGATCACCGCCACTTTGTGCTCGGCACGCAGGCGCTGGCACAGCACCAGGCCACTGTCACCCGGCAGCATTACATCGAGAATGACCAGGTCCGGCACCCTCCGCTCCAGGGCTTGCCAAAGCCCTTTGCCATCGCGGGCCACGTCGACCTCGTAGCCATGCTGGCGGAGAAACTTCTGCAGCAGATCGAGTACTTCGACATCATCGTCGACAATCAGCAAATGGCTCAAAACAGGCACCGAAAACAAAGGCAATTACCGTGTACTGTAAGGCCATCAGCGGGCTGCCGTCATATATTTCAACCCGGAAACAAAGTGTCAGCCGCGAGATAATTTGGACATTCCCAAGCAATCAAACCCCCGCAGCATCGGCGCCACTTCTTCACAGGAATGTGCCCATGCCTACCCCTTCCGCTGCCTGGTTATCTGCCCGCAACACGGTCCTGGCCTTGTCACTGCTGGCCGCCAGCGGCTGCAGCCAGCGCCCGCCGGCCACTGCCTGCGGCCCGGTCGCCTATCAACTCAGCGACCCGGCCGAACCTGCCAACCGCGCCGTGTTCGCCTTCAACCGCAGCGTCGACGATTACCTGCTGGCGCCGGTCGCCCGCGGCTATACCGCCTTGCCGAACTTCGCCCAGCAAGGCGTACACAACTTCGCCGCCAACTTCGGTGAGCCAAAGGTGTTCGCCAACGACCTGCTACAAGGCAACGGCGAGCGGGCGATGACCAGCCTGAGCCGCTTCATCTTCAACACCACCCTCGGCGTGGCTGGCCTGATCGATGTCTCCGGCAAGATGGGACTTGCCCGCCATGAGTCGGACTTCGGCCAGACCTTCGGTGTGTGGAACATCGCCGATGGCCCGATCGTCGAGTTGCCGCTGCTTGGCTCGCACAACCTGCGCGATGCGACGGGCCGGATACTGGGCCTGGCACTGGACCCGTTCGGCGACAACAGCGATACGGTCGAGACCCTGGGCACTGTGGCCCTGGCCGGTGGCATGGTGGATGGTCGAGCGCAGGTGTTACCGCTGACCGACAAACTGCGCACTCAGCCGGATTACTACCAGGCCGTGCGCGATTTCACCGCGCAACAGCGCGCCAACCGGGTGGTCGAGGGCCAGCTCGGCGCGCCAGGCAAGCGCCCGGGCCAGTGCCAGCGAGGGCCTGCCAGTGAATGATGCCGTGTCACTGTTCCGCCGCGTGGAGTGCGGGACCGAGCAGCCTGTACTGTTGCACGAGCTCGAAGCCCGCGTCTCGGAGGATGGGCGCGAACTGATTGTCAGCCGTTATCGGGAACGATATGCCGACGGTGGCGATACCCGGCGTCACGAGGTACATCGCCGCGTACCGATCGCCATGCTGTTGAAGTGGATGGCCAGAGCAGGCACGCCCCCCCAGCCATCCTGATGACGTTGCTCAGCGGGTCATCTTGCTCACTGCGGCCACCAGTATCGGAGCCAGCTCGGCATCAGTCATCGCCGGGCTGACCTGCATGTGCGCCAGGTCACTCCAGTCCATCGTCCAGTGCAATACCGGCTGCAGATCATTGCTTTCGACCACTGCAAAACCCTGCAGCTCGCCTACCGCATGCCAACGGCCATGGACCTTGAGCTCAGCGGGAGGCTTGCCGCCGGTCTCGGCGAAGCGGGCCATCACGGCGTTGCGGTTTTCCGGGGCAATGCTCCATTGAATGATGAAAAGCATATGGCACCTCCCAGTTGTTCGGCACCTGTGCCAGACACCCACCCCGGGGGCGCCGGGGCCTGGGGCGGGTGAATGCGCCATATTTAGGCATAGCAGGATGGACAGCCGGTTGCCTGGCTGGTTGTCGGAATCTGGAGGCCAGTACAGACCAAAGCCCGAAATGCCCGAATCGCGACAGTGAGTGCCTGTTCGGCGTGAGACAGGCATTGCCCGGCTGGATAACCTCCGTCGGGCAATGCCTTGCCACCACTCGAAAAAGAGCCTCGCCCATGACGACTCCTGCCGCCTCCTTGGCCCAACCCGCCACAGCCGCCGACCAACCCCAGGGCTTCCTGGTCAGGATCGTCGGTGCCGCCGCCTTCGCCCATTTGCTCAACGACCTGATCCAGGCCGTGCTGCCGTCGATCTACCCAATGCTCAAGAGTGACTTCTCGCTGAGTTTCGCCCAGATCGGCTGGATCGCCCTGATCTACCAGGTCACCGCCTCGCTGCTGCAGCCCTGGGTCGGCATGTACACCGACAAGCGCCCCATGCCGTACCTGCTGCCCACCGGCATGCTGTTCACCCTGGTCGGCATCGCCCTGCTCGCCTTCGCCAACAGCTACGAGATGCTGCTGTTCGCCGCTGCTGTGGTGGGTATCGGTTCGGCAACCTTCCACCCCGAAGCCTCACGGGTCGCGCGCATGGCCTCCGGCGGGCGCTTCGGCACCGCGCAGTCGACCTTCCAGGTCGGTGGCAACACCGGCTCGGCGATCGGCCCGCTGCTGACCGCCGCCATCGTCATCCCCCATGGCCAGCCCGCCATTGCCTGGTTCATGCTGGCGGCAGGGCTGGCGATCTTCGTGCTGCTGCGCGTTACCGGATGGACCATCCGCCACGGGCAGACCCAGCTCAAGGGCCTGGCAGGGCAACAGGCGCCCGGCCTTTCGAAAGGTGCCATGTGGCGCGCCGTGGGCGTGATTGCCGTGCTGATGTTCGCCAAGTTCGTCTACATTGCGTCTTTCACCAACTACTTCACCTTCTACCTGATCGAGCACTTCGGCCTGAGCGTGCAGCAAAGCCAGCTGTACCTGTTCGTGTTCCTCGCCGCCGTGGCCCTGGGCACCTTTGCCGGCGGGCCGGTCGGTGACCGTATCGGGCGCAAGGCAGTGATCTGGATCTCGTTCCTTGGCGTTGCCCCATTCGCCCTCGCCCTGCCCTACGCCAACCTGGCCTGGACCGCGGTGCTGGCGGTGGCCATCGGCCTGGTGATGTCGTCGGCCTTCGCCGCGCTGGTGGTGTACGCCCAGGAAGCCGTGCCTGGCCGCGTCGGCATGGTGTCGGGGGTGATGTTCGGCCTGATGTTCGGCATCAGCGGCATCGGTGCTGCGGGCCTTGGCGAGCTGGCCGACCTGCATGGCATCGAGTGGGTGTACCAAGTGATCTCGTTCCTGCCGCTGCTCGGCCTTGCCACCGCACTGCTGCCGGCAACCCGTTCGAAGGCGCGGCCCACCCGCTGCTGCTAACATGGCCACGCTTGTTGGACTGGACGAGAGCATCATGGTCAAACCCCAGCACGAACTGCTGATGGAGGTCGATGACTGGACCTGGGAGGTGGGCAGCCGGGCAACCGACTACCCGTCGGACTGGCACATCGCCCCCCACTCGCATGCCAAGCACCAGCTGATCTACGCCATCAAGGGCCTGATGCTGGTCGAGTCCGAGGCCGAGCGCTGGACCGTGCCGCCCAGCCGCGGCATATGGATGCCCTGCGGGCAGGTGCATGCCATTCGCTGCGTCGGTGACGTGAAGATGCGCAGCGTGTTCGTGCGCCCCGATGCGGCGTGCGGGCTGCCGCTGGAAAGCAAGGCCATCAGCATCTCGCCGCTGCTCAGTGAACTGATCAAGGCCTCGGTCGACTTTGCAGGGCCATTTGTCGAGGACTCGCGAGAGGCGCGGATCATGCGCCTGATCCTCGACGAGATCTGCGTGCTGCCGACCCTGCCGCTGAAACTGCTGCACCCCAGCGACAAACGCCTGCGGGCCATCTGCTCGGCCCTGCACGAGCGGCCCCACGACACCTCGACCGTGGCCGACTGGGGCGCGCACCTGGGCATAGACGAGAAGACCATCCAGCGCCTGTTCCGCAAGGAAACCGGCATGACCTTCGGCCAGTGGCGCCAGCAGGCGCGGCTGATGCAGGCACTGGAGCGCATCGCCCTGGGCGAGCGCATCATCGATGTTGCAGGCACGCTCGGCTATGACAGCCCCAGCGCCTTCGCCAGCATGTTCAAGCGCCAGTTCGGCATCACGCCAAGCCAGTTCTTCAAGTAGCCATGGCGCAACAGCGCTCGGCCACGCAGCTTGGATGGCGGTAGTAGACGTGACAATTACTACATAACGTTTCAGCCAAGGCTGAATCGCCTTGCCGCCTTACGCCTGCGCCAGAAACTGAAACTGTGCCGCAACACACGGCAAATTCGGCTATCGGGTAGATATCTGACTTAAATGACTTGAAACAGGTTGCAAGCCTATTTGTAGGACGTTTCTTCCAGGCTATGTAAGAAGAATCATGACTTCTGGATTTTCCTGTATGAAACCTCAGTTTCCGCAGGGTTTTATCGCTGCTACGGTCCATTTTTCCTACAACAGCATGGATGCAAATGGCACGAGAGAAACATGGATCAATACAATAAATCTGGCTTGGCCTTGCAGAAGAACTTACTCAACCTGCGCCGAGAGCGCGATCGCTTGAAAGCCGAGGGCAAGCACAAGGAAGCTGAACGGCTTGCGCAGGAAATTTCGCGGATCGAAGCCGTGGTGGCTGCGTTGCCAGAGGCGGCCAAACCGCCGACGCTGCAGTAGAAAAGCCAACGCCCCGTCAACACGGGGCGTTTTGCGCGTGCGCCAGCTCAGGCGCAGCGCTTGAGAATGGTCTTGATCGGGCGCCTCACCCGACGCTTCGATACTGCCTTTGGCTTGATCCAGCGACAGGCGTCGATTTCGTTGCAAGGGCGCGGTTTAGACGCGCTCTTTCGGGCCTCGAACAGGTAGTGGATGACCTTGTCTTCCCTGAACTCGGCGATGTAGCGCAACTCGTCGAAGGCCAGGCCTGTCTCTTCGACCATCTCGCGATGCGCCGCCTGCAACGGCGTTTCATCGTGTTCCACCGTGCCGCCAGGCAGGTTCCATTTGGCGTTGCGCTTGCGTACGAACAGCACCTCGCCATCCTTGCGGTAGATCACCGTGGCGCGAAGCTTGATGCCCTTGCGTCTGGCTGTAGCCGTGTCCATTGCCTTCATGCGCGCGCGATCCCATTCGGTTGATCGGTCAGGAGCCGTGCAAGGCTCCTGTCCCGACTGTAGGGGGGTAATGTGTCGATTGAATGACCATTACCAACGCGCGATGGTTCAGATGGCTGCCTTGCTGCGGACCGCCCGGGTCCCCGCCCCCAGGCAGGTCACGGCGAAGGCAACCAGCAACGCCGCAGTGCCCAGCAGGAAGATCAGTTGCTGGTTGGAGCCCGCCACCAGCAAGGCGATCAACGCTGGGGTCACCGCCGCAGCGCCCATCAAGGTGATGCTGACCAGCGGCGTGAGCTTGCCAGTCGGGTCATTGGTGGTGATCAGCGCCATGTAGTACGACAGCGACAGCACCCAGCCAAAGTTGATCAGCAGCAGCGCGACGAACAGCTGCATCGGCGTGCGGGTGTGACCGGTGAGCATGGCAATGGAGATGAACACCGCGACCAGCCCCACCGCGATCATCAGCTGACGGTTGACCCGCGCCCCCAGCAGGCTTGGCAGCCCTGCCCCTGGCAGGCCACCGATGGCCGACAGGCCGAACGCCCAGCCGATATCGACAGCGTCGATGCCCTGGTCACGCGCCAACTGATCGATGAAGCCCCACACGCAATAGATGGCGATCTGCATGAACAGCATGCCCACCAGCGCCGTGCGCCCCGTGCGCGCCGAACCACCCTGGGCGGGCGAGCCTTCGCCGCTTGCCAGCGATACTGCCGGGCGACGCGGCAACACCAGGCTGGCGCCACAGATCAACAGGTACCACAGGCCGAATGCGCACAAGGCGGTCACCGTCCCGCTGTGTGCGGCAAGCATCGGCAAGGCTGCGGAAAACAGCGAGTACTCAGGGGTCTGCAGCAACAGCATCAGCCCGAACGAACGGTCCTGGTTGGGCAGGCGACCCAGCGTCGACACTGCATAGGCATACACCAGCCCGGCGCAGGTGCCGGCTGCCAGGCGCACGATCAGCAACACCAGATTGGTGCTGGCGAAGGCAGTGGCGACACTCAGGGCCACACACAGCGCACCGACCGACAGGCACAGGCTGCGCCCTGCGTGGCGCTTCATCAGGGTCGGGCATAGCAAGGTGCCCAGGGTCATGCCGATCATCTCGACCGACACCAGCCAGCCTTGCTGGTCGAGCGACAGGCTCAGTTGCTCGGTGACCAACCCCATGAAAATGGGTTGCACGCCACAGACGATGAATGAAGTACAGGCAATGAAAATCAAGGCGGCACGCAGCAGCTTGGAATCATTGATCATGGGAGGACTCCGACACGGCATTTGTTTTTATTGTGGGTGTTGAGCAGCCCTGAAAGCGCCGTATCAGGCGGCCGGGCCGGTCATGCAGTGAATCCTGGGCCGAGTTCGAAAGCATTGGAAGTTAATTATCGGAATCCACTTCAGTGCACTTTTTAATGCAGTCCAACTGCATCAAGAAATGCACTGCGGTCGATCCTGATAATTAATTTGTGGGGGGCCTGGATCATCCCTACCGTATGGCGGTACACAAGCCTCGGAAAAAAAGGCCCCATCATGAACGACCGTGAGTTCATCAATGCCATCGACGCCGATGGCCAACCCCTGAATATCGCCGTGCGCTGCGGCCGCATCAGCCACATCGGCCCGCAACGCGCCAGCACCGCTGGCAGTGAGACCATCGACCTCGAAGGCCTGCTGGTGCTGCCCGGCTTCGTCGATGGCCACATCCACCTGGACAAGAGCTTCGTCGGCGACCGCTGGCGCCCGCACCAGCCCGTCACCAGCCTGCGCGAACGCCTGGCCGTGGAGAAGCGCGAACTCGCCAGCGCCCCGCCGATCGTCGAGCGCGCCGACGCGCTGATGCGCCAGGCCGCCTCGTTCGGTACCCTGGCCATGCGCTGCCATGTCGACGTCGACGCCACCACTGGCCTGACCAACCTGCGCGCCATCCTCGAAGCCCGCGACAAGTGGAAAGACCTGATCGACATCGAGCTGGTGGCTTTCCCGCAAGCCGGTGTAGTGACCTGCCCCGGCACTGCCGAAGTGATGGAAGCCGCCGTGCGCGAAGGCGTTCAGGTGGTTGGCGGCATCGACCCGACCACCTTGGACGGCGACGCCGAAGCCCAGCTTGATATCGTTTTCGGCATTGCCGACCGGCAGGGTGTGAAGGTCGATATCCACCTGCACGAACCGGGCGACATCTGCATCGCCCAGCTCGAGCGCATCGCCGCCCGTACCCAGGCACTGGGCATGCAGGGCCTGGTGGCGGTCAGCCACGCCTACGGCCTGGGTGATGTCACCGACACCGTGGTTGACCGCACTGCCGAGGTGCTGGCTACTGCTGGCGTGTCGATCATGACCAACGCCCCCGGCGAGCACGACTTCCCGCCCGTACTGCGCCTGCGCGCAGGTGGCGTGAGAGTATTTACCGGCAACGACAATATCCAGGACGCCTGGTGGCCCTACGGCAACGGCGACATGCTGCAACGGGCAATGCTGGTCAGCTACCGCTCCGGATTCAATACCGACGAGGAACTGCGGGTCGCGCTGGAGATGGCGACCGTGGCCAGTGCCGAGGTGATGGGCAAGCAGGATTACGGGTTGAAGGTGGGCAATGAAGCCAGCTTCATCCTGTTCAAGGCGCCAAATGCGGCGGCTGCGGTGGCGGCAGCCATCCATGAACGGGTGATCGTGCGCCACGGCGCGTTCTGGGGCGGGCCTGCGCAGTTGCAGTTGAAGGCTGCGCAGTTCGCCACTGAACTGCGTCGCTAGCGAGTTCTTTAGGGCCGCTTTGCGGTCCATCGCCGGCAAGCGCTGCTACGAATGCGGTGATGGGCTGCGAAGCAGCCCCCTCTCACTCAGCCTCCGCCCGCAGGATGCCGATCAGAATCTCGGCCAGCTCCTTGACCATCGGGTCCGCCGTAGGCCGATGGAAGATCGCCGCCTCGAACACCCGGATCGGCTTGAACCCCTGCTCCGCCCCCAGCACCCGATGCGCATCTGTCACCACCCGCGACGGCAACAGGCTGACGCCCAAGCCATTGGCCACCGCCGCCTGGATACCCGCCAGGCTCGAACTGGTAAAACCGATGCGCCAACTGCGGCCCATGGCCTCGACCGCGCTGATCATGTCATCGCGGTACAGGCCACGCGGCGGAAAGGTCACCAGCGGGATCGGGTCCTGGGCAAAGCTCGGATACTGCGCGCTGTCGATCCACTCGATGCGCTCAGGCTGGCAGGCATTGGCCTCGCGGCTATGACGCCGCTGCTTGACCAGCACCAGGTCCAGCTCACCACGGTCGTAGGTACTCATCAGGTCACGGCTCAGGCCGCCGGTGATTTCCAGCTTGACCGTCGGGTTGAGCCGGTTGAAGGCCGCCAGCGCCTGCATCGTCTTGCCGGCGACAAAATCGTCCGGCAGGCCGATGCGCACCGTGACCGAGACCCCGCCCGACATCACTTCGCTCAGCTGGTTGCTCACCGAAAGCAGATGCCGTGCGTAACGCAGCAGGGTTTCCCCGGCGTCGGTCGGATGCACCTCGCGGTTGCTCCGGTCGAGCAGCTGGTGGCCGACCATTTCCTCCAGCCGGCGCACCTTCTGGCTGACCGTGGACTGGGTGGAATGCAAGCGTGCGGCGGCGGTGGTGAAGCTGCCGCAGTCGGCCACCATGACCACGGCGCGGAGCATGTCCAGGTCGTAGATGGCGCGGTTGGGTTTGGTGCTGTCGGTCATTGGCTGAGGTCGGTTTTCGAGTGAGGCTGGGAGCATGATGCCTGAAGCTGGGCCACGGGGAAGCGCTTATTGGTGTCCGTTGTCACGGGGCTAGCCCAGTGAAGTAGACTGGCGCCTTTCTTTGCCCCTCCCTGGAAAACCTGATGAACAAACTGATCCTACCTGTGGCCATCTTCGTGTGTGTGATCATCGCGGGGAAACTGGCTGAGCATTTTGGCCTTGAGGGTAGCTGGAAAGTCGGTTTGCTCTGCGTTGTGGCAGCCTGCGTACAGATCGCGGTCAACCGTATCCAGCGCTCGCAGCGGCAGAAAGCCCAACGTTGATCAGCTGCCCACGCCGCAAACGGTTGCCTGACAGCACTGACACGACGCGCCATTGAATCGTCTCGATGAGTCATATTGATGCCTTCACACCTCAGGCTAATACTAAGGTTAATGCCTGGGGAGGCGCGAATCATGCAAACAAGATTTGTTATCGTTCCAGCTGTACCCATCGAAAAAGAATCCTTTCAAGCAGGGTCGCGCTTCTACGCCGCAACCATTTCAGGCGGTTTCGACATTTACGACAATCAAGAAAAACTGCGCCTGAAGCCGAGCTACTCGACCCGGTCGCTGGCAGAAGCGGCACGCGTGAAATTCAACGATGAATGCCGAAATCCAGACGAGCTTTTTCCCTTCTTGCGAGTGGAATGCTCGGTCATGGAACAGTGAAAGCAATCAGCCCGCTTCGGCGGGCTTTCGATTAGTGCTTACTGGATGTGCTTGAGTTTCTCAAGCATGGCGGCGCTGCCTTTGAGGTAACCGGTGACCTCGCCATCTTCCCGCTTGAACCTGATGCCCATCACTTTGTTATCCAGCTTTACCAACTCGACCGACGCCCGGATGACTTCATGCGGATGAGTGACCTGCGCGGGGGCCTTGCCCTTCTGGACGGATACCTCGCTGATTGTCTGCTCGAAGACATTACGTTCAGCGTCGTACGACCATGACGACTGTTGTACGATTTTTTGCATCGAGTCTTTTTCGTTGAGGATCATGAAGTCGGTGGCTGTACCGTCCGCCTTGAGCAGCAACAGTGCCAGCGCCTGGGAAGTGCCGTCATCGGCGTTGGAGTACCAGACGCCGTACAGGTCACTTTTCAGGTATTTGGGCGTTGTGATGGCCGTTTCGCTGGGCGACTTTGCGGTGCCCGTTGTGGAGCAGGCAGAGAGCACCAGCGGGGCCAGTAGTGAGATTGCTACGGTGAGGTACTTTCTCATTTCATTCCTGGTGGCTTGTCGGCATTCGGAAACCATTCGTTCGAACGTGTCAGGAAACCAGATTTTTCGCTTTCTTGCAGCTTGCTCACTCGTCTGCAGCAGCGTCAGCCTTGCAAGCGATGCTGCTACAGCCCAAGTCGCCAGCCGCGGCATGATGTGGCGTCGACACGTGAACTTGAGTCGCTACGGTTGTTCCTTGAGGCGGCATTGATTCAGGTGCAGATGCCGACCGCGCTGCGGAATCTCAGGGAAGGCTTGGGGACTATCGAGCAGACGAGGCCGCGATTTTCAGCCCGAATGCGATGAAGATACCCCCAGTGACCCTATCCAGCGCTTTGACAGTTAACGGCTGACTCAGCAGGTTTTTCAGAGGCATCGTGGCCGCGATCAGCAGGCCGAACCAGACGACTGTCAAGAGCACGTGAATGGACGCCAGGAAGAACGAGTACATCGACAGTGCAACACCGGCCGGGATGAATTGAGGTAGAAAGGTCACGTAGAAGATACCGACCTTGGGGTTCAGGAGATTGGTCAGAAGGCCACGGGCAAAGGCGCTCCAGCCTGACACGGTGTTATCGCCCTCCAATTTGTTCTGGAAGGACTGACGGGGTTTGAGCAGGAGCTTGATCCCAACCCACAGGAGGTATGCGGCACCGGCTGACTTCAGCACGGTGTAGGCAACCTCGGAACGTTGCAGCAGCACACCCAGTCCCAGCGAAACGGCGCCGCCCCAGGCCAGGCAGCCAAGCGCGACACCCACGGCTGCCAGGAGCGCCGTACGACGTCCATCTACTGCCGCAGCCCGGAGCACCATGGCCGTATCGACACCCGGAGTTACAGCAAGTACCGAGGCAGCGGCGATGAAGGCGAGGAGCATCGGTAGATCGATCATCACAGCCATTCCCAAGTGTGTTCCCACGGGAGGTTTTTCCATGCCCCAGAAACGCAAAAAGCCCTGAATAATCAGGGCTTTGAATGTGGCGGAAGCGTAGAGATTCGAACTCTAGGATAGTTGCCCATCGACGGTTTTCAAGACCGTTGCCTTAAACCACTCGGCCACGCTTCCAGCTCGTTTTGCGGCCGCCATAATACCGTAATGAAACACGCTGTCAAACTCTCTGTGTCGCGGGTTGCGGAGCCTCTGTTAGACTGCTTGCATCTGAACGTCCAAAACCATGGATCCATAAGGAGTGTCGCCATGCGCGAACAGGATTACGCCGTACACCACGGCCAGCAAGCCGAGCAGCAGGAGGTCAGCAAGGTCCTGCGCAACACGTACAGCTTGCTGGCACTCACCCTCGCCTTCAGCGGTGTCATGGCCTTCGTTGCCCAGCAGATGCGCGTCGGTTACCCGAACGTGTTCGTCGTGCTGATCGGCTTCTACGGTCTGTTCTTCCTGACCAACAAACTGCGTGATTCGGTCTGGGGCCTGGTGTCCACCTTCGCCCTTACCGGCTTCATGGGCTTTATCCTCGGCCCGATCCTCAACCGTTACCTGGGCATGGCCGGTGGCGCCGAAGTGGTCAGTTCGGCCTTCGCCATGACCGCGCTGGTGTTCGGTGGTCTGTCGGCCTATGTGCTGATCACCCGCAAGGACATGAGCTTCCTCAGCGGCTTCATCACTGCTGGCTTCTTTGTGTTGCTGGGCGCGGTGGTCGCCAGCTTCTTCTTCCAGATCAGCGGCCTGCAACTGGCGATCAGTGCTGGCTTCGTGCTGTTCTCGTCGGTCTGCATCCTGTTCCAGACCAGCGCGATCATTCATGGCGGTGAGCGCAACTACATCATGGCGACCATCAGCCTGTATGTATCGATCTACAACCTGTTCATCAGCCTGCTGCAGCTGTTCGGCATCATGGGCCGCGACGACTGATTGGGTTGGCTTTACGGAAGAGCCCGCTTCGGCGGGCTTTTTTGCGCCCATTCTTTGACTTAAAAGTCAGATAACTATGCAAATGATCGCCGATCTTGTCGGCATCGTGCATTCCCCTACCGCAATCGCACTTCTGCCCGTAGAATGCGCTCCTTTTTTCTTCCGGGGCAGCTTCAGCGATGAGCTCACACGAACACAGCCCGGGCGCCACGGCGCCTGCCAACGAACTGGTACTTGGCCTTGAGGACAAGCCACGGCTGTTGATCGGCCTGCTGGCAGCGCTGCAGCATCTGCTGGCGATCATCGTGCCAATCGTCACCCCTGGCCTGCTGATCTGCCAGGCGTTGGGCGTTTCGGCTCGCGATACCAACCTCATCGTCTCCATGTCGCTGGTGATCTCCGGTATTGCCACCTTCGTCCAGTGCAAGCGTTTCGGCCCATTCGGTGCAGGGCTGCTGATCGTGCAGGGCACCAGCTTCAACTTCGTCGGGCCGCTGATTGCCGGTGGCGCGCTGATGGTCAAGCAGGGCACGCCGGTCGAAAGCGTGATGGCGGCGATCTTCGGGGTAGTGATTGCGGGCTCGTTCGTCGAGATGGGCGTGTCGCGCATCCTGCCGTTCGTCAAACGCCTGATCACCCCGCTGGTGACCGGTATTGTCGTGCTAATGATCGGCCTGACCTTGATCAAGGTCGGCCTGATCAGCATGGGCGGCGGCTTCGGCGCCATGGCCAATGGCACCTTTGCCAACGGTGAAAACCTGCTGCTGTCGGGCGCCGTGCTGGCGGTGATCGTGATCCTCAACCGCATCCCGGTGGTGTGGATGCGCAGCTGCGCGATCGTCATTGCCCTGGCGGTCGGCTACGCCCTGGCGGGTTACCTCGGCCGCCTGGACTTCACCGGCATGCACGAAGCCGCGCTGTTCCAGGTGCCAACGCCGCTGCACTTCGGCCTGGGCTTCTCCTGGGCGCTGTTCATCCCGATGCTGGTGATCTACCTGGTGACCTCGCTGGAAGCCATTGGTGACGTAACGGCCACCAGCAAGGTTTCGCGCCAGCCAGTCGAAGGCCCGCTGTGGATGTCGCGCATCAAGGGCGGCGTGCTGGTCAACGGTGCCAACTCGCTGCTGGCCGGCCTGTTCAACACCTTCCCGAGTTCGATCTTCGCCCAGAACAACGGCGTGATTCAGCTGACCGGTATTGCCAGCCGCCATATCGGTATCTGGATTGCCGTCATGCTGGTGCTGCTGGGCCTGTTCCCGAGCGTGGCCGGTGTGATCCAGGCGGTGCCTGAGCCAGTGCTGGGTGGCGCAGCGATGGTGATGTTCGGGGCGGTTGCCGCGTCGGGCATCAACATTCTGGCCAGTACTCGCCTGGACCGTCGCGCCCTGCTGATCATCGCCGTGTCGCTGGCGCTGGGCCTGGGTGTGGCACAGGTGCCGGAGTTCCTGGCGCACATGCCGGCGGCGATCCGCAATGTGCTGGAATCGGGTGTGGCTACCGGTGGCATCTGCGCCCTGGTGCTGAACTGGTTCCTGCCGGAGAGCAAGGAAAACGCCTGATCCGCGCCTGCCCTGCCGACAAAGCCCGCGCCCACTTGCGCGGGCTTTTTGTTTTATCATGGCGGCATTCCTTTACACGAGTTGCCCATGAAATTCGCTATCGCGGTTTTTTCCCCGGCCCATGCGCCCTCCTCGCGCCGCGCCCTGCGCTTCGCCGAGGCAGTGCTGGCTGGCGGGCATGAGATTGCCCGGCTGTTCTTCTACCAGGACGGGGTGCACAGCGCCTCGGCCAACGTGGTCACCCCCCAGGATGAACAGGACATCGCCGCACAGTGGCGGGCCTTCATCGAAATCAACCGGCTCGACGCGGTGGTGTGCATCGCCGCCGCCCTGCGCCGTGGCGTGCTCGATGAAGCCGAAGCCAGCCGCTACCAGCGCCCGGCAGTGAACCTGCCCAAGCCGTGGGAGCTGTCTGGCCTCGGCCAGCTGCATGAAGCTGCACAAACGGCCGACCGCCTGGTCTGCTTCGGAGGCGACTGAAATGGCCAAATCCATGTTGATCATCAGCCGCCAGGCACCGTGGAACGGTCCGTCCGCCCGTGAGGCGCTGGATATCGCCCTGGCCGGCGGCGCCTTCGACCTGCCGCTGGCCATGCTGTTCCTCGATGACGGCGTGTTCCAGTTGGCGCCCGGCCAGCAACCCGCCGCCGTGGAGCAGAAGAACCTCGCTGCCAACCTGCAGGCGCTGCCGATGTTCGGCGTCGAAGAGCTGTTTGCCTGCCAGCACAGCTTGGCGCGCCGTGGCCTGGCCGCCGATGGCCTGGAGCTGCCGGTGGAAGTGCTGGACGACACTGCCCTGCAAACCCTGATTGCCCGTTTCGACCAAGTGGTGACGCTCTGATGGCAACCCTGCACGTGTTATCCCACTCCCCGTTCGGCGACGAGCGCCTGGACAGCTGCCTGCGCCTGTTGGGCGCTGACGACGGCGTGCTGTTATGCGGCGATGCGGTCTATGCCCTGCGCGAGGGCAGTGACACTCAACGCCAGCTGCAGGCTGCCAACCTGGCACAACGCCTGTTCGCCCTCGACGAAGACCTGCAGGCCCGTGGCATCAGCGGCGCGCTGGCCAAGGCCGTGGGCTACCAGGCCTTCGTCGAGCTGTCGCTGCACTACGACAAGGTCAACAGCTGGCTATGAGTACGCTGAACGTTGGCGATCGCGCCATCGCCCTGGACAAGGACGGTTTCCTGGTCGACCTGCAAGACTGGTCGCACCCCGTCGCCGAGGCGCTGGCCGAGCGCGAAAGCATTGCCCTGACCGCCGACCACTGGGAAGTCCTCGAGCTGCTGCGCCAGTTCTACGATGAATACCAGCTGTCGCCGGCCACCCGCCCGCTGATCAAGTACACCGCGCTCAAGCTGGGCTCGGAAAAGGGCAACAGCCCGCACCTCAACCGCCTGTTCAACGGCACCCCCGCCAAACTCGCCGCCAAGCTGGCGGGCCTGCCCAAGCCGACCAATTGCATATGACCGACGCCCGCCCGCTGACCCTGGAAACCCCAGCCGAACACCCGTTCGCCGAATTCGTGCGCATCCTTGGCAAAGGCAAGCGCGGTGCCCGCGGCCTGACCCGCGAAGAAGCCCGCGCCGCCATGACCTTGCTGCTCGAAGGCAAAGTCGAGGACACCCAACTGGGTGCCTTCCTGATGCTGCTGCGGCACAAGGAAGAAAGCGCCGAAGAGCTTGCCGGCTTCACCGAAGCCCTGCGTGCCCACCTGCAGGCGCCGCGCATCGCCGTGGACATCGACTGGCCGACCTACGCCGGCAAGAAGCGCCACCTGCCCTGGTACCTGCTGAGCGCCAAGTGCCTGGCCGCCAATGGCGTGCGTATCCTCATGCATGGCGGCGGCGCACACACCGCCGGGCGCATGTATACCGAACAGCTGCTGGCACTGCTGGAGATTCCGCTGTGCCGTGACTGGCCTGCGGCCAGCCAGGCGCTCGACCAGCAGCGCCTGGCCTTTGCCCCGCTGCACGACTGGGCGCCGCAGTTGCAGCGAATGATCGACCTGCGCAACACCCTTGGCCTGCGCTCGCCAATCCATTCCCTGGCGCGGGTATTGAATCCGCTGGGAGCACGCTGTGGCCTGCAAAGCATCTTCCACCCCGGCTACCAGGCGGTGCACCGCGAAGCCAGCCGCCTGCTCGGCGACCATGCCGTGGTGATCAAGGGCGATGGCGGCGAGATTGAGGTCAATCCTGATGTCATCAGCCACCTGTATGGCACCAGCGCAGGCGAAGCCTGGGACGAGGAATGGCCGGCGCTGAGCGAACGCCGCCATGTGAAACCACCGAGCCTGCTGCCCGAGCAGCTACTGGCAGTCTGGCGTGGCGAAGCCGAAGACAGCTACGGCGAAATGGCCGTGGTAGCAACCATGGCCCTGGCGCTGCGTGGCCTGGGCCAGGATCGCGAACAGGCTTTCGCCACCGCACGTGCTTACTGGGCCGCACGAAACCAATCGAATAAATAGATAATAAAGGCGCTGTCTTTGCGTTAGTTATTCGAACGATTTGCCCTAGACTGGGCTCCAACGACAAACAACTTTGTTTCCGAGGAGCTCACCATGGGCCTTTTGATCGACGGCCGCTGGCACGACCAGTGGTATGAAAACGGCAAGGACGGCACCTTCAAACGGGAAAACGCCCAGCGCCGCAATCAGCTGCCCGCGCCAGAAGCCGGCCGTTATCATCTGTACGTTTCACTGGCCTGCCCATGGGCTCACCGCACCCTGATTCTGCGCGCCATCAAAGGTCTGGAGCCGCTGATCGACGTATCCGTGGTGAGCTGGCTGATGCAGGACCATGGCTGGACCTTCGACCAGCAGCAAGGCTCCACCGGCGACCACCTCGATGCCCTGCAGTATCTGCACCAGCGCTACACCCAGGACGACCCGCACTACACCGGCCGCGTGACCGTGCCCGTGCTGTGGGACAAGCAAGAGAAGCGCATCGTCAACAACGAGTCGTCGGAGATCATCCGCATCTTCAACAGCGCGTTCAACGAGCTGACAGGCAATACCCTGGACCTCTACCCCGAGCCGCTGCGCCCGACCATCGAGGCGCTGAACGAACGCATCTACCCGGCGGTGAACAATGGCGTGTACCGCGCAGGCTTCGCCACCACGCAGGATGCCTACGAGGCGGCGTTCGACGAGGTATTCAACGAGCTGGACCACCTGGAAGCGCTGCTGGGCCGCAATCGCTACCTGGCTGGCGGGTACCTGACCGAGGCCGATGTGCGCCTGTTCACTACCCTGGTGCGCTTCGATGCGGTGTACCACGGGCACTTCAAGTGCAACCTACGGCGATTGAGCGACTACCACAACCTGTCCAACTGGCTGCGCGAGCTGTACCAGTGGCCGGGGGTGGCTGGGACGGTGGATATGGAGCATATCCAGAAGCACTATTACATGAGCCACAAGACCATCAACCCGAACGGGATCGTGCCCAAGGGGCCGTTGCAGGACTTCACTGCGCCCCATGATCGGGAACGGTTGGTGGGCAACGGGATCTGGCAGGGTTGAGATAGCCGGGGCCGCCTTGCGGCCCCGACGGCTTCAGCTGTTCTGCGAACCTTCGAACCAAGCCAGCTTGTCGCGCAACTGCACCACTTCCCCGACAATCACCAAGGTCGGCGCATGCACTTCATGCCGGGCCACCAGCTCCGGCAAATCCGCCAAGGTACCGGTGAACACGCGCTGATTGCGCGTAGTCCCCTGCTGCACCAGTGCCGCCGGCGTACTCGCCGCCCGCCCATGGCGAATCAGCTCGGCACAGATGGTCGGCAACCCCACCAGCCCCATGTAGAACACCAGGGTCTGGGCCGGCGCCACCAAGTCATCCCACGGCAGGTTGCTGGTGCCATCCTTGAGGTGCCCGGTAACGAAGCGCACCGACTGGGCATAGTCACGGTGAGTCAGCGGAATGCCGCCATAGGCGGAGCAACCACTGGCCGCGGTAATCCCCGGCACCACCTGGAACGGAATGCCGTGCTCGGCCAGCTCCTCGATCTCTTCGCCACCCCGGCCGAAGATGAACGGGTCGCCACCCTTGAGGCGCAACACACGCTTGCCCTGTTGGGCGAGGTCGACCAGCAGGCGGTTGATCTGGTCCTGCGGCACGGCATGGTCGGCGCGGCGCTTGCCAACGTAGATACGCTCGGCGTCACGCCGGCACATCTCGATGATGGCAGGTGCCACCAGGCGGTCGTACAGCACCACGTCGGCCTGCTGCATCAGGCGCAAGGCACGGAAGGTCAGCAAGTCCGGATCGCCCGGACCCGCCCCAACCAGATACACCTCACCGCCCTGCTGCACCGGCGCACCGTCGACCATCGCCTGCAACAGGCGTTCGGCTTCGGCGCCCTGCCCGGCCAGCTGGCGCTCGGCAATCGGGCCCTGAAACACTGTTTCCCAGAAGCCACGGCGCTGATTGACGTCCGGGTACAAGGATTTGACCTTGTGCCGGAAACGCGCTGCCAGCCCGGCCAGTTCGCCATAGGCCGACGGAATCCAGGCTTCCAGCTTGGCGCGGATCAGCCGCGCCAGCACCGGGGCGTCACCGCCACTGGACACCGCGATCACCAACGGTGAACGGTCGACGATGGCAGGGAAGATCACCGTGCACAGGGCCGGCGCATCCACCACGTTGACCGGCAGGCTCAACGCCTGCGCATCGGCCGACACCTGGGCGTTGAGCCCAGGGTCGTCGGTGGCCGCGATCACCAGCCGGCAACCGACCAGGTCGGCCGCCTGATAGCCACGCACCAGCACTTCACCGCCACCTTCCCGGGCCAACGCAGCCAGCTGGCCGTCGACATCCGGCGCCACCACGCGCAGCGCGGCGCCGGCATCTGCCAGCAGGCGCGCCTTGCGCAAGGCGATCTCACCGCCGCCGACGACCAGAACCCGGCCGCCCTGCAGCTTGTGGAACAGCGGCAGGTAATCCATTTAGCGGATGACCTCGACGCCGCCCATGTACGGCTTCAGCACGTCCGGTACGCGGATCGAACCGTCGGCCTGCTGGTAGTTTTCCAGCACGGCCACCAGGGTACGGCCTACAGCCAGGCCGGAACCGTTGAGGGTGTGCACCAGCTCAGGTTTGCCGGTTTCCGGGTTGCGCCAGCGGGCCTGCATGCGGCGCGCCTGGAAGTCACCACAGTTGGAGCAGGAGCTGATTTCGCGGTACTTGTCCTGGCTCGGCACCCACACTTCCAGGTCGTAGGTCTTCACGGCGCCGAAGCCCATGTCGCCGGTGCACAGGGCCAGTACGCGGTACGGCAGCTCCAGCAGCTGCAGCACGCGCTCGGCGTTGGCGGTCAGGCCTTCCAGGGCTTCCATCGACTTGGACGGCTCGACCACCTGGACCATCTCGACCTTGTCGAACTGGTGCTGGCGGATCATGCCACGGGTGTCACGGCCGGACGCACCGGCTTCGCTGCGGAAGCACGGGGTGTGGGCAACCAGTTTCAATGGCAGCTGCTTGGCGTCGAGGATCTGGTCGGCGACCAGGTTGGTCAGCGACACTTCGGCCGTCGGGATCAGATAGAAGTCGGCTTCGCCTTCGCGGGTGATCTTGAACAGGTCTTCCTCGAACTTCGGCAGCTGGCCGGTGCCCTGCAGGGCTGGGGCCTGCACCAGGTACGGGGTGTAGTGCTCCTCGTAGCCGTGCTCGCCGGTGTGCAGGTTGATCATGAACTGCGCCAGGGCACGGTGCAGGCGGGCGATCGGCCCACGCAGCACGGCAAAGCGCGCGCCGGACAGCTTGGCCGCGGCCTCGAAGTCCAGCCCACCGCTGACTTCGCCCAGGGCGACGTGGTCCTTGATCTCGAAATCGAAGGAGGCCGGGGTGCCCCAGCGGCGCACTTCGACGTTGTCGTCTTCGCTGGCACCGACCGGTACGCTGGCGTCCGGCAGGTTGGGGATGGTCAGCAGGATGCCGTCCAGCTCGGCCTGGATACCGTCCAGTTCAACCTTGCCAGCGGCCAGTTCATTGGCCATGCGCTCGACGTCAGCCATCAGCGGGGCGATGTCCTCGCCCTTGGCCTTGGCCTGGCCGATCGACTTGGAACGGGCGTTACGCTCGGCCTGCAGCTGCTCAGTGCGGGTCTGCACCGCCTTGCGGCGCTCTTCCAGTGATTCGATGCGCGCGACATCCAGGCTGAAGCCACGGGAGGCCAGGCGATCCGCCACTTCCTGAAGTTGGCCGCGTAACAGTTTGGAATCGAGCATATCGTTCTCTCGTTATAGGTAGGTGTTGGTTCAGAATCGGGTCAGGGACAGGCCGGCCCAGGTGGCCAGGAGCCCGCCCACCACGCTGATACTGGTATAGCCCAAGGCGAGGGGCACTTGCCCACTTTCGATCAGGCGCACGGTATCGAGCGAGAAGGAGGAAAAGGTCGTCAGGCCGCCAAGGAAGCCGACGATCAGGCCGGCGCGCAGTTCGACCGGCACCAGCGGCTTGTGCAGGAACAGGCCATAGAGCAGGCCGATCAGCAGGCAGCCGACCAGGTTGACCGCCAGCGTACCGAGATAGAAGTGCCGTGGCCAGTGGGTCGCGACCCAGTTGGTGGTGGCGAAGCGCAACAAGGTACCGGCAATACCGCCCGCGCTGACGGCGGCTATCAGTGCAATCACGGTTTTCTCCGTTGGCGGGGGCTGTTGCGGTCGAGGTCGGCCAGGTGGCGCAGCTTCTCGCCGATCTTCAGCTCCAGGCCTCGCGGCACGGGCTGGTAGTACTGACGCGGCTCGAGTTCTTCCGGGAAGTAATCTTCGCCGGCAGCGTAGGCATCGGGCTCGTCGTGGGCGTAGCGGTATTCGTCGCCGTAGCCGAGTTGCTTCATCAGCTTGGTCGGGGCATTGCGCAGGTGCAGCGGCACTTCCAGCGAGCCATGTTCGGCGGCCTCGCGCAACGCGGTCTTGAAGCCCACGTACACCGCATTGCTTTTTGGCGCACAGGCGATGTAGGTGATGGCCTGGGCCACCGCTAGCTCGCCCTCGGGGCTGCCCAGGCGCTCCTGCACGTCCCAGGCGGCCAGGCACAGGCTCAGGGCCCGTGGGTCGGCGTTGCCGATGTCCTCGCTGGCCATGCGCACCACGCGGCGGGCGATGTACAGCGGATCGCAGCCGCCGTCGAGCATGCGTGCGAACCAGTACAGGGCGCCATCGGGGTTGGAGCCGCGCACCGACTTGTGCAGCGCGGAGATCTGGTCGTAAAACGCCTCGCCGCCCTTGTCGAAGCGCCGACGGCTGTCGCCGAGCAGGCTTTGCAGCATCTCGACGTCGATCTCGCTGCCATCTTCGGCAAGGTCCGAGGCATTCTCAAGGAAGTTGAGCATGCGCCGGCCATCGCCATCGGCGGCGGCCATGAGCATCTTGAAGGCGTCGTCACCCACACGCAGGTTGCGCTTGCCCAAGCCCCGCTCCTCGGTCAGGGCACGGTTGACCAGCTTGCGCAACGCCGCTTCGTCCAGGCTCTTGAGCACATACACCCGCGCCCGCGACAGCAAGGCGTTGTTCAGTTCGAACGACGGGTTCTCGGTGGTGGCACCGATGAACAGCAGCGTGCCGTCTTCCACGTAGGGCAGGAAGGCATCCTGCTGGGACTTGTTGAAGCGGTGCACTTCATCGACGAACAGGATGGTGCGCCGGCCATACTGGCCGGCCTGCTGCTTGGCCACTTCGACGGCCTGGCGGATCTCCTTGACCCCGGCCAGCACCGCCGACACCGTCTCGAAGTGCGCATCGCAGAACTGTGCCAGCAGCCGCGCCAGGGTGGTCTTGCCCACACCCGGCGGCCCCCAGAAGATCATCGAGTGCAGCGCACCCTGCTCCAGCGCCTCGCGCAACGGTTTGCCGCGCGCCAGCAGGTGTTCCTGGCCGACGTACTCATCCAGATTGGACGGGCGCAGGCGGGCTGCCAGAGGCTGGGCGACGGGTTCGCTTCGAAACAGGTCCATGGCGAGCTCTGCTTACTCCTTGATGACGTCGGCGCCTTTGGGGATGTCGAACTTGAACTGGCTGTCCGGCACCGCCTGGTTGGCTTTGACGCCATTGAACAGGATGTTGGTGCGCTGGCCGACACTGTCGATCAGCTGCATGTCATTGATCAGGCCCTTGCGGAACGACACACGCAGCGAGTCGAACAAGGTGTCCTTGGTCTTCGGCTTGAGGGTGAAGTCCATCACGTCGCCCTGCTGCTTGGAGGTGATGTCGAAGCTCTGGCTGATCTTCGACACGTCACCGGACAGCAGCAATGCCGGGGTCTGGTTCAGACGCTGGTCGAGCTTCTTGATGGTCGCCTGTTCCAGGTCCGGGTCCCACAGAGTGACGTTCTTGCCGTCGGACACCACCACCTGCTCCTGCGGCGCATTGGTGTGCCAGTAGAACAAGCCTGGGCGCTTCACGGTCATCTCGCCGGACGTTTCCTGCAGGCTAGTGCCGCCGGCGTCCAGGGTCAGCTGGGAGAAATTGGCCTCGATGGTCTGGGATTTTTCCAGCAACTGGGTCAGGCGTTGTACGTCTTGCTCACCGGCATAAGCAGTAACCGAGCCCAGGGTCAGGGCAGAAACCAACAGCATGCGAATCGCGCGCATGGGAATCCTCATTGAGCATTGAAATGGCCGGGCGCCACCGTTGGCGCCCGGCAAGGTGTTCATCAGTCGCGCGGGCCGCCCGGGGCAATCACTTCCCGCGAGCCGTTGCTGTTCATCGGGGTGACCACGCCGGCCATCTCCATCGACTCGATCATCCGCGCGGCGCGGTTGTAGCCGATCTTCAGCTTGCGCTGTACCGCCGAGATGGAAGCGCGGCGGCTTTCCAACACGAACTGCACGGCTTCATCATACAGGGCATCGGTTTCGGCATCGTCACCATCGCCACCGCCACCGCCGCCGTCGAAGCCGCTGCCGGCCTCTTCGACGCCATTGAGGATGTCGTCGTTGTAGTCCGGCGCGCCACGCAGCTTCCACGCCTCGACCGTGCGATGCACTTCATCGTCGGAGACGAATGCACCGTGGACACGGATCGGCAGGCTGGTGCCCGGCGGCATGTACAGCATGTCACCGTGACCGAGCAGCTGTTCGGCGCCGCCCTGGTCGATGATGGTCCGCGAGTCGATCTTGCTCGATACCTGGAACGCCATGCGGGTCGGGATGTTGGCCTTGATCAGGCCGGTAATCACGTCCACCGACGGGCGCTGGGTGGCGAGGATCAGGTGGATACCGGCGGCCCGCGCCTTCTGGGCGATACGGGCAATCAGCTCTTCGACCTTCTTGCCGACGATCATCATCATGTCGGCGAATTCGTCGACCACCACGACGATGGTCGGCAGGGTCTTCAGCGCTGGCGGCTCGTCGTCCATGCTCTCGCGGCGGTACAGCGGGTCATGGATGATCTCGCCGGCTTCCTGGGCGTCCTTGATCTTGCGGTTGAAGCCGGCCAGGTTACGCACGCCCATGGCCGCCATCAGCTTGTAGCGCCGCTCCATCTCGGCCACGCTCCAGCGCAGGGCGTTGGCGGCGTCCTTCATGTCGGTGACCACCGGGCACAGCAAGTGCGGAATGCCCTCGTAGATCGACAGTTCGAGCATTTTCGGGTCGATCATGATCAGCCGCGCGTCTTCCGGGCTGGACTTGAACAGGATCGACAGGATCATCGCGTTGACACCCACCGACTTACCGGAACCGGTAGTACCGGCCACCAACAGGTGCGGCATCTTGGCCAGGTCGGTAATCACCGGCTTGCCGCCGATGTCGTGACCCAGGGCCAGGGTGACCGGCGATTTCTGCTCGTCGTACTGCGGCGTGGCAAGTACTTCCGAGAAGCGCACCATCTGCCGGTTTTCGTTGGGGATCTCGATACCCACGGTGGTCTTGCCGGGGATCACCTCGACCACCCGCACACTGGTCACCGCCAGCGATCGCGCCAGGTCCTTGGCCAGGTTGGCGATGCGGCTGACCTTGACGCCAGCAGCCGGCTGGATTTCGTAACGGGTAATCACCGGACCCGGGTGGATGGAGTCCACCGAGACTTCCACGCCGAATTCCTTGAGTTTGATTTCCAGCAACTGGCCAACCCCGGCCAGGGATTCTGGCGAGTACTCGATCTTCTTCTGTTCGGCCGGGTCGAGAATGGAAATCGACGGCAAGGTGCCTTCCACGGCGCTGTCGACGAACAGCGGCGCCTGTTTTTCCTTCATCACCCGCTTGCTCGGCTCCGGCGCCCTGGCCGCAGCCGGTGGCACAATGGTCGGGGCCACTGCAGGCGGCTGCTCGCGCGGGACCACGGGTTCACGCGGCACGACAGGTTCGCGGGAAAGTGTCGGTTCACTGCGCACGACAGGCTCACGGCCAAGGGTCGGCTCGCGGGGTTCAGCGGGCTGGGCCGGCGCTTCCTCACGCTTGAAGATGCGCTCACGCAAGGCCGGCTTGGCTGGTTCACGCTTGTCGGTGGCCTTCGGCGCCAGGTCGAACACCGGCTCGTCAACTTCACGCAGTTGCGCTTCCAGGCGCTTGCGCTCGTTGCGTGCTTCCCACCAGCGGCTGGCCGCGCCCTGCACCAGTTCGAACAGGTCGAGGGTGATCTTGCCGGTCATGTCCATCACCTTGAACCACGACAGGTCGGTGAACACGGTCAGGCCGAACAGGAACAGAGCAATGAACATCAGCGTGCTGCCCTGCACGTTCAGCAGGTTGCGCGCCAGGTCGCCGAGGCTTTCGCCCAGCGCACCGCCCGCAGAAAACGGCAGGCTCGCCGGCGGATGGAAATGAATATGCGCCAGGGCCGCGCCCGACAGCACCAGAAACACCAGGCCAATCAGCCGCCAGGAGAACAGCCAGCCGCTCCACTGCCACGGCTGATGACGCTCGCGGAAGATTTGCCAGGTCTTGATCGCCAGCAGCAGCGGGAAGATGTAGGCGAAGTAGCCCAGCACCATGAACAGGATGTCGGCGAAGTACGCACCGGCACGCCCGGCGGCGTTCTGCACCTGGTCGATGTTGCTGGTGTGGCTGAAGCCCGGATCCGACGTGTCGTAGGTCAGCAGTGCCATCCACAGGTACAGGCACAGGGCACCGACAGCGATCAACGCACCTTCCTTGAGGCGGTAATGCAGCTGCTGGCGCCACAGGGGCACGGGCAAGGGAGCTGGAGTTGCGGTGGATTTCTTCAAAACGCGTCTATTCCTGCGCGTGCTGCGCGTCCAGTAGTGATCGGCCGGTGTCTGGCCAATGAACCACTATTTTTAACATTACTGCCCGCCAGCCGCCATGACGGCACGCCGTATGGCTCTCGCGTGGGGGCGACTTTCGTATAGGTGCAATTTGAGCATGCATTTTCTTTTGTGACAAAGGCTTATGCTGTGTTTTTGCACAGGTGTGACAGCAAATGTAGCGGATGGTGCCTATGCTTTCATGAATGTGTAGGAAATTACCTATTCTGCTGCCCGCCAATGACTCTTGACCCTGCCAGCATTGACCCCGCAAGCCCTGCGCGCCATGCTGCGCTCTCCCCTCCCCCACCGCACAATAGACCATGCTCACCTGGCTAACCCGCGACTCGCTGACCTTCCCGCCCCTGGAAAAGGCCCTGCACGACCCCAACGGCCTGCTCGCCGCCGGCGGCGACCTGAGCCCCGAGCGCCTGGAGCAAGCCTACCGGCATGGCTGCTTCCCCTGGTACCAGGACGGCCAGCCGATCCTCTGGTGGTCGCCCGACCCACGCACGGTGCTGTTCCCGGACGAGCTGCACGTCTCGCGCTCGCTGGCCAAGCTGATGCGCCAGGGCCGCTACCAGGTCAGCTTCGACAGCGACTTCCCGGCGGTGATTGCCGCCTGCGCGGCGCCGCGCGACTACGCGGACGGTACCTGGATCACCGACACCATGCGCAATGCCTACTGCGAACTGCACCGACGCGGCATCGCCCACTCGGTGGAAGTGCGCGAGCGCGGCGAGCTGGTCGGCGGCTTGTACGGCCTGGCCATCGGCCAGCTGTTCTTCGGCGAATCGATGTTCAGCCGCGCCGACAATGCCTCCAAGGTTGGCTTCGTGACGCTGGTCGAACATTTGCGCCAGGCCGGTTTCGTGCTGATCGACTGCCAGATGCCAACCAACCATCTGCACAGCCTTGGCGCCCGCGCCATCAGCCGCGCCCGCTTCGCCGACTACCTGGCGCACCACCTCGACCAGCCCAACAGCGCCACCTGGGTTTGCTAGGCGAGTTCTGCCAGCTGGCTTACACTTAAAGCAAAGTCTCACCGAGGGGGTTGATCATGACAGAGTTGGCGCGGTTGAAGTTCTATGCCACTCAACCCCACTCCTGCAGCTACCTGCCGGACGAACAGGCCACCACGCTGTTCCTCGACCCCAGCCAGCCGATGGACGTGCATGTGTATGCCGACCTGTCGGAAATGGGCTTCCGCCGCAGCGGCGACCACCTGTACCGCCCGCACTGCCAGAACTGCAATGCCTGCGTACCGGCGCGCATCCCCGCCGCACGCTTCATTCCCAACCGCCAGCAGCGGCGCATCCTCAAGCGCAACGCCGACCTGACCGTGACCGCTGCCCGCCCGGCGTTCAAGGAAGAGTATTTCGACCTGTACCGGCGCTACATCGAAACCCGCCACGCCGATGGCGACATGTATCCGCCGAGCCGCGACCAGTTTTCCACCTTCCTGGTCCGCGACCTGCCGTTCTGCTGGTTCTACGAGTTCCGCCTGGAAGGCCGCCTGCTGGCAGTTGCCGTCTGCGACCTGCTGCCCAACGGCCTGTCGGCGGTATACACGTTCTACGAGCCTGAAGAAGAACGCCGCAGCCTCGGGCGCTTTGCCATCCTCTGGCAGATCACCGAAGCCCTGCGCCAGGACCTGGAGGCGGTGTACCTGGGCTACTGGATCAAAAACTGCAAGAAAATGAACTACAAGACGCAGTATCGGCCTATCGAGTTGTTGATAAACCAGCGCTGGGTCACCCTCAACTGAAAGCATTGGCTTGACACACAGTTTTCGGGCATAATCCACGCCACTTTTTTGCCCGGTGCGGTTATGCGTCGGGCCAACACTGGATCCGAGGGCTCTACTGCATGTCGAAAGAAGACAGCTTCGAAATGGAAGGCACTGTCGTCGACACCCTGCCCAACACCATGTTCCGCGTGGAGTTGGAAAACGGGCACGTCGTAACCGCGCATATCTCCGGAAAGATGCGCAAAAACTACATCCGTATTCTCACTGGCGACAAGGTCCGCGTCGAACTGACGCCTTACGACCTGAGCAAGGGCCGCATCACTTACCGTGCGCGCTAAGTTCTAGCCATGAAAAAGCCCGGCGATGTGCCGGGCTTTTTTGTGCCTGCCAGATTGCAGAGGGGGCCGCAAAGCGGCCCCGTACGATCAAGCCACCTCAGCCGTGGTCTCGAAGTCGAACACCAGTTCGCCATCGCGCAGGTCGACATGCACCACGCCACCGTGCTCGGCCAGCTCGCCAAACAGGATCTCCTCGGCCAGCGGCCGCTTGATCTTATCCTGGATAAGCCGCGCCATCGGCCGTGCACCCATCTGCACGTCGTAGCCGGAAACCGCCAGCCAGCCGCGGGCGGCATCACTGACCTCCAGCAGCACACGCTTGTCTTCCAACTGTGCCTGCAGTTCGATGAGGAACTTGTCGACGATGCTCTTGATCGTCTCGGTGCTCAGGCGGCCAAACTGGATGATGGTGTCCAGACGGTTGCGGAACTCCGGCGTGAAGCTCTTGCGGATGACTTCCATGGCATCGGACGCGTGGTCCTGATGGGTAAAGCCGATCGAGGCCCGCGCGGCGGTTTCGGCACCGGCGTTGGTGGTCATGATCAGGATCACGTTACGGAAGTCGGCTTTGCGCCCGTTGTTGTCGGTCAGGGTACCGTGGTCCATCACCTGCAGCAGCAAGTTGAAGACTTCCGGGTGGGCCTTCTCGATTTCATCGAGCAGCAGCACGCAGTGCGGTTGCTTGGTGATCGCCTCGGTCAGCAGGCCACCCTGGTCGAAACCAACATAGCCAGGCGGCGCACCGATCAGGCGCGACACGGTGTGACGCTCCATGTACTCGGACATGTCGAAGCGCACCAGCTCGACCCCCAACGCCTTGGCCAGCTGCCGCGCCGCTTCGGTCTTGCCCACACCGGTCGGGCCGGCGAACAGGAACGAACCGACCGGTTTGTCCGGCGATTTGAGGCCGGCCCGGGACAGCTTGATGGCGGTGGCCAACGAGTCGATGGCCTGGTCCTGGCCGAACACGGTCAGCTTCAGGTCGCGCTCGAGGTTACGCAGCAGCTCCTTGTCGGAACTGGTGACATGCTTCGGCGGAATCCGCGCGATCTTGGCGACAATGTCTTCGACCTGCGGCACATCGATGCGTTTGACCCGATTGGCTTCGGGCTGCAGGCGCTGATAGGCACCTGCCTCGTCGATCACGTCGATGGCCTTGTCCGGCATGTGCCGGTCATTGATGTAGCGCGAGGCCAGTTCGGCGGCGGCGCGCAGGGCTTCGTCGCTGTACTCGATGTTGTGGTGGCTCTCGAAGCGGCCTTTCAGCCCACGCAGGATGCCAACGGTGTCTTCCACCGATGGCTCGCTGACATCGACCTTCTGGAAGCGCCGCGCCAGGGCACGGTCCTTCTCGAAGATGCCGCGGAATTCCTGGAAGGTGGTCGAACCGATGCAACGGATTTCGCCAGACGACAGCAGTGGTTTGAGCAGGTTGGACGCATCCATCACCCCGCCCGACGCCGCACCGGCACCGATGATGGTGTGGATCTCGTCAATGAACAGAATCGCTTGCGGGCGCTTCTTCAGCTCACCGAGCAGCGCCTTGAAGCGCTTTTCGAAATCACCGCGGTACTTGGTACCGGCCAGCAGTGCACCGAGGTCCAGCGAATAGACCACGCTCTGTGCCAGCAGGTCAGGCACCTGGCCGTCGACAATACGTTTGGCCAGGCCTTCGGCGATGGCGGTTTTGCCGACGCCGGCCTCACCGACCAGCAGCGGGTTGTTCTTGCGTCGGCGGGCCAGAATCTGCGCCACGCGCTCGACTTCCTGCTCGCGCCCCACCAGAGGGTCGATACGGCCGGCACGGGCCAGCTCGTTCAGATTGCTGGCGTAGGCATCCAGCGGGTTGCTCGAAGAGGAGGTTTCGCCACCTTCTTCGTCCTGCATTTCCTGGTCGCTTTCGGAATGCGAACCATGGCCCGGCACCTTGGAGATGCCATGGGCAATGTAGTTGACCACATCAATACGGGCCACGCTCTGCTGCTTGAGCAGGAACACGGCCTGGCTTTCCTGTTCGCTGAAGATCGCCACCAGCACATTGGCACCGGTGACTTCGCGCTTGCCGGAACTCTGCACATGGAACACGGCACGTTGCAGCACACGCTGGAAGCCCAGGGTCGGCTGGGTTTCGCGGTCTTCGTCGTTGACGGGGATCAGGGGTGTAGTGGAGTCGATGAACTCTTGCAGGTCGTGCTTGAGTTTGTCGAGATTGGCGCCACAGGCGCGCAGAACGGTCGCAGCAGCCTCATTGTCAAGGAGTGCCAGCAGCAGATGTTCGACGGTCATGAACTCATGACGCTTCGAACGAGCCTCCTTGAAGGCAAGATTGAGGGTGACTTCGAGCTCGCGGTTTAACATAGCTTCACCTCATACCCAAGTGGTCGGCGATTAACCGTCCTTCTCGATTTCACAGAGTAGCGGATGCTGGCTTTCCCTGGCGTATTGGTTGACCTGCATGGCCTTTGTTTCGGCGATGTCACGGGTAAACAATCCGCACACTGCCCGCCCTTCGGTATGGACGGTCAGCATGATCTTGGTCGCCAGCTCGCGGTTCAGACTGAAGAACGTTTCGAGCACTTCGACGACGAAATCCATCGGCGTGTAGTCATCGTTGAACAAAACCACCTTGTACATAGGTGGTGCCTGCAGGATCGGCTTGGCTTCCTGAACGGCAAGACCTGAGCCGTCGTCCTCGTTCGTTTGCGGGCGATCCTGATTGAATGTTAGTCGAATCTCACTGGGTGCATGCATGGAAAGAATTTCATCATGAGCGTCAGGTTAAGGTTGTGGGTTGACTGCAATTGCGGCCGCTGGCGCACGCGCCACCTGACCTTGACTATCGGCAAAACGGTGTTACAACCAATAAGAACCCACCGTGGTCGATAAAGATCCGCGCAGTCAACCAGATTTTTCGCATGGTTCGTATGCGGATGAAGTGGATGATACTCCAGTGATGGAGTCCTTTGCAGAGGGACATAGGGATGGCAAGCGGTAAAGTCAAGTGGTTCAACAATGCCAAGGGCTACGGATTCGTCAATGAGGAGGGTAAAGCCGAGGATCTGTTCGCCCACTACACGGCGATCATGATGGACGGCTACAAGACGCTCAAGGCCGGCCAGTCCGTGGAATTCGAGATCATCCAGGGCCCCAAAGGCCTGCACGCGATCAAGATCATCGACGCCGCAACGGCTGCAGCCGCCAAGGCTGTCGGCCAGTCCGAGGACGAGACCGTGCAAGTCTGACCACCCCGCTCTCTGCCGGTATACGAAAGAACCGGCCGCTTCTTTAGCAGAAGCGGCCGGTTTTCAATTGCCTTACATATGTTTGATCATTGCATCACCAAAGCCCGAGCTGCCCACCAATGTAGCGCCATCCATCAAGCGCTCGAAGTCGTAGGTCACGGTCTTGGCCGCAATCGCGCCATTGGTGCCCTTGATGATCAGGTCAGCCGCCTCGGTCCAGCCCATGTGCCTCAGCATCATCTCTGCGGAGAGGATCACCGAACCGGGGTTGACCTTGTCCTGCCCCGCATACTTGGGCGCAGTGCCGTGGGTAGCCTCGAACATGGCCACGGTATCGGACAGGTTGGCACCCGGCGCAATGCCGATGCCGCCCACCTCCGCCGCCAAGGCGTCGGACAGGTAGTCACCGTTGAGGTTGAGGGTGGCGATCACGTCGTACTCGGCCGGGCGCAGCAGGATCTGCTGGAGCATGGCGTCGGCAATGGCATCCTTGACGATCACCTCACGGCCGGTTTTCGGGTTCTTGAACTTCATCCACGGACCACCATCGAGCAGCTCGGCACCGAACTCGTCGCGGGCCACTTCATAGCCCCAGTCCTTGAAGGCCCCTTCGGTGAACTTCATGATGTTGCCCTTGTGCACCAGGGTCAGCGACTCGCGGTCGTTGTCGACCACGTATTGCAGGGCCTTGCGCACCAGGCGCTTGGTGCCCTCGCGCGAGACCGGCTTGACGCCGATGCCGCAGTCCTGGTCGAAACGGATCTTGGTGACACCCATTTCCTCCTTTAGGAACTTGATCACCTTGTTCGCCTCGGGCGAGCCGGCCTTCCACTCGATCCCGGCATAGATGTCTTCGGAGTTCTCGCGGAAGATCACCATGTCGACGTCGCCGGGCTTCTTCACCGGGCTCGGCACCCCCTGGAACCACAGCACCGGACGCAGGCACACATACAGGTCGAGCTGCTGGCGCAGGGCCACGTTGAGCGAACGGATACCGCCACCGACTGGCGTGGTCAGCGGCCCCTTGATCGAGACCACATAGTCTTTCACCGCATCCAAGGTCTCCTGGGGCAGCCAGGTGTCCTGGTCATACACCTGGGTGGCCTTCTCGCCAGCGTACACCTCCATCCAGGCAATCTTGCGCTTGCCGCCGTAGGCCTTGTGCACGGCGGCATCGACCACCTTGATCATCACCGGCGAGACATCGACGCCAATCCCGTCGCCTTCGATATAAGGAATGATCGGGTTGTCAGGAACGTTGAGCGAATGATCTGCATTGACGGTGATCTTGGTGCCGTCGGTCGGAACCTTGATTTTCTGGTATCCCATGCTTGCACTACTCCGCTGTCGGGTGTGATTGGACATCGTGCGATCCACTGAGCCTAAACCACATCTGCTGACCTGCAAGCACTGCGGCAATACACCACATTGCCCCTACGTCTTTGGTCTTATAAATGGCGCCGATGTCACTTCGCCTTGCTGATTAGCCCAAATGGTTTGGTATACTCCGCCGCGACCGAAGGGTCATCGGGGCGAATCCCAGGAAAATGCGGACCGCCCTTGGCCATGAATGGCCGAAAAGCCTGGCCAGAAAAGTCTGGACTGTTACCGCAGCTCAGCATTGACGCTCGACTGATGCATCCACCATCACCGCTCGCAGCCTCTCGACTTTCCGCTCATGGCGTTGCCAGGGCGATGCGCCTACCCTGCGCAACACGAGACTCGAGCACGCTCAGCACACAGAGAGTTAACCCGCATGCCCACCCGTTCCAAGATCATCTATACCTTCACCGACGAAGCCCCCGCCCTCGCCACCTACTCGCTGCTGCCGATTGTCGAAGCCTTTACAGCTTGCGCTGACATCGCCGTCGAAACTCGCGACATCTCCCTGGCTGGCCGTATCCTTGCCGCCTTCCCGGAGCAACTGGGCGCAGAGAAGCAAGTAGGCGATCACCTGGCGGAACTGGGCCAGCTGGCTACCACCCCTGAAGCCAACATCATCAAGCTGCCGAACATCAGCGCCTCGGTACCGCAACTCAAGGCCGCGATCAAGGAACTGCAAGGCAAGGGGTTCAACATCCCTGACTACGCCGACGAGCCGTCCACCGAGGCCGAGAAAGAATCCCGCGCCCGCTACGACCGCATCAAGGGCTCCGCGGTGAACCCGGTGCTGCGCGAAGGCAACTCCGACCGCCGCGCGCCGCTGTCGGTCAAGAACTATGCTCGCAAGCACCCGCACAAGATGGGCGCCTGGGCTGCCGACTCGCAGTCGCACGTTGCCCACATGAACAACGGCGACTTCTACGGCAGCGAAAAAGCTGCACTGATCGAGGCTGACGACAGCCTGCGCATCGAGCTGGTCGGCAAAGATGGCAGCACCACCGTGCTCAAAGCCAAGACCGCCGTCAAGGCCGCCGAAATCGTCGACTGCGCCACCATGAGCCGCAAAGCCCTGAAAGCCTTCATCGCCGAGCAGATCGCCGATGCCAAGGCCTCCGGCGTGCTGCTGTCGGTGCACCTGAAAGCCACCATGATGAAGGTCTCCGACCCGATCATGTTCGGCGTCATCGTCGAAGAGTTCTACAACGACGTGCTGGCCAAGCACGCCGCTGTCCTGGCTGAAGTCGGCTTCAACGCCAACAACGGTATCGGCGACCTGTACGCCCGCATCAAGGACCTGCCAGCTGACAAGCAGGCCGAGATCGAAGCCGACATCCAGGCCCTGTACGCCGAGCGCCCAGCGCTGGCCATGGTCAACTCCGACAAGGGCATTACCAACCTGCACGTGCCGAGCGACGTCATCGTCGACGCCTCGATGCCAGCGATGATCCGTGACTCGGGCAAGATGTGGAACACCGCCGGTGAACTGCAGGATGCCAAGGCGATCATCCCGGATCGTTGCTACGCCGGCATCTACCAGGCCACCATCGAAGACTGCAAGGCCAACGGTGCCTTCGACCCGACCACCATGGGCAGCGTACCGAACGTCGGCCTGATGGCGCAGAAGGCCGAAGAGTACGGTTCCCACGACAAGACCTTCCAGATTCAGGCCGACGGCGTTGTCCGTGTGGTCGATGGCAAGGGCAAGGTCGTTCTGGAGCAGAACGTCGAAGCCGGTGACATCTTCCGCATGTGCCAGACCAAAGACGCGCCGATCCAGGACTGGGTCAAGCTGGCCGTCAACCGTGCCCGCCTGAGCAACACCCCGGCGGTGTTCTGGCTGGACCCGGCCCGCGCTCACGACGGCGTGATGATCGAGAAGGTGCAGCAGTACCTGAAGGATCACGACACCGCAGGCCTGGACATCCGCGTCCTGGCACCGGTCGACGCGATCAAGTTCTCCCTGGCTCGCATCCGCGAAGGCAAGGACACCATCTCGGTGACCGGCAACGTGCTGCGCGACTACCTGACCGACCTGTTCCCGATCATGGAACTGGGCACCAGCGCCAAGATGCTGTCGATCGTGCCGCTGATGAACGGCGGTGGCCTGTTCGAAACCGGCGCCGGTGGTTCGGCACCAAAGCACGTGCAGCAGTTGGTGGAAGAGAACTTCCTGCGCTGGGACTCGCTGGGTGAATTCCTGGCCCTGGCCGCTTCCCTGGAGCACCTGGGCAACACCTACGACAACCCGCGCGCCAAGGTCCTGGCCAACACCCTGGACCAGGCTACCGGCAAGTTCCTCGACACCAACAAGTCGCCTTCGCGCAAAGTCGGTGGTATCGACAACCGCGGCAGCCACTTCTACCTGACCCTGTACTGGGCCCAGGCCCTGGCTACCCAGAGCGACGACGCCGCCCTGCAGGCGCGCTTCGCCCCACTGGCCAAGACCCTGTCCGAGAACGAGGAGACCATCGTCGCCGAGCTCAACGCCGTCCAGGGCAAGCCAGCCGACATCGGTGGCTACTATGCTCCGGATGCCGCGCTGACCGCCAAGGTGATGCGCCCAAGCAAGACCCTTAACAGCGCCATTGCCGCCCTGTAAGGTTCGCTTGAAGTAACAGCACAAACCCCGGCCACGCACCGGGGTTTGTGCTTTCTGGATTAATGATTTCCAGCGGCCAACGCAAACCCGCTCCCACAGGGTTCGCGCTGGCCCTGATGGAGCTGTTAATGACCTGGCAACCCCACATCACCGTCGCCACCATCGTCGAACACGAGGGCAAGTTCCTCTTCGTCGAAGAATTCAAGGCCGACCAGCACGTCTTCAACCAGCCCGCCGGCCACCTCGAACCCAACGAGACCCTGCCCCAGGCCGCCCTGCGCGAAACCCTGGAAGAAACCGCCTGGGAAGTCGAGCTCACTGGCGTGGTCGGCATCTACCTCTATACCGCCCCAAGCAACGGCGTGACCTACCAGCGCATCTGCTTCGCCGCCCGCCCCGTGCGCCACCACCAGGACCTGGCCCTGGACAGCGACATCGTCCGCGCCGTGTGGCTGACCCGCGAAGAACTGCTGGCCGACCCCACCCGCTGGCGCAGCGAGCTCGTCCCGCGCTGCCTCGACGACTACCTCGCTGGCCCGCTGCACAGCCTCGAATTGCTGCGTGACTGACGCGCCGCGCCGGTTTTGATAGAATCGGCGTTTTTCCCCCTTGATACACACCGGTACCCATGACCAGCCCAGCACTCAAAGACCCCGCCAAGACCCGCGTCATCGTCGGCATGTCCGGCGGCGTGGACTCTTCCGTCTCCGCCCTTCTGCTCATGGAACAGGGCTACCAGGTGGAAGGGCTGTTCATGAAGAACTGGGAAGAAGACGACGGCACCGAATACTGCACCGCCCGTGAAGACCTGGCCGACGCCCAGGCCGTGTGCGACCGCATCGGCATCAAGCTGCACACCGCCAACTTCGCCGCCGAATACTGGGACAACGTGTTCGAGCACTTCCTCGAGGAATACAAGGCCGGCCGCACGCCCAACCCGGACATCCTCTGCAACCGCGAAATCAAGTTCAAGGCGTTCCTCGACTACGCCCTGTCGCTGGGTGCCGACCTGATCGCCACCGGCCACTACGTGCGCCGCCGCGACACTGACGAACTGACCGAACTGCTCAAGGGCCTGGACCCGAACAAGGACCAGAGCTACTTCCTGCACGCCGTCGGCGGCAAAGAGATTGCCCGTACCTTGTTCCCGGTCGGTGAACTGGAAAAGCCGGAAGTGCGCGCCATCGCCGAAAAACACGGCCTGGCCACCGCCAAGAAGAAGGATTCCACCGGGATCTGCTTCATCGGCGAGCGCCGTTTCAGCGACTTCCTCAAGCAATACCTGCCGGCCCAGCCAGGCAACATCGAAACTACCGAAGGTGAAGTGATCGGCCGCCACCACGGCCTGATGTACCACACCATCGGCCAGCGCCAGGGCCTGGGCATCGGCGGCCTGAAGGACGCTGGTGACGAGCCGTGGTACGTGCTGCACAAGGACCTGACCCGCAATGTGCTGGTGGTAGGCCAGGGCAACGAACACCCATGGCTGTTCTCCCGCGCCCTGCTCGCCTCGGAAATCTTCTGGGTCAACCCGATCGACCTGAGCAGCCCGCGCCAGCTGACCGCCAAAGTGCGCTACCGCCAGAGCGACCAGCAATGCACCCTGGAGCTGACCGAAACCGGCTACCGTGCCGTGTTCGACGAGCCGCAGCGCGCCGTGACCCCGGGCCAGTCCGTGGTGTTCTATGACGGCGAGGTGTGCCTGGGCGGCGGCGTGATCGAAACCGCCGAGCCGTGGAGCCCGCGCGCATGAGCAACCTGCAGGAGCAGTTGATTGCCCTGGGCGGTGTGTTCCAGGCCGCCGTGCTGGTCGACCGCATCGCCCGCACCGGCCAGGCCAGCGAAGCCAACATTGGCTGCATGCTTGGCAGCCTGCTGGTACGTGACCCCAAGGATACCTTGGAGGTGTTCGGCGGCGACGACCTCAACCTGCGTGACGGTTATCGTGCCCTGGTTGGCGCCCTCGAACGCGACCCCAGCAGCCTGCAGCGCGAGCCGCTGCGCTACGCGCTGTCGATGCTCGGCCTGGAGCGCCAGCTGAACAAACGCGACGACCTGCTCGACACCATCGGCAACCGCCTGCCACAGATCCAGTCCCAGGCCGACCATTTCGGCCTGGTTCACGAAAATGTCATCGCCTCCAGCGGAGCCTTGTACCAGGACACCCTGAGCACCTTGCGCCAGCGCATCCAGGTGCACGGCGACATGCGCTTCCTGCAGCAGGCCAGCAACGCCTCGAAGATCCGCGCCCTGCTGCTCGCCGGCATCCGCGCCGCGCGCCTGTGGCGCCAGCTGGGCGGGCATCGCTGGCAGCTGGTGTTCAGCCGGCGCAAGCTGCTCAACGAACTGTACGACATGATGCGTTCGCCTTCCTGATAGGCGACACCGACTCGGGCGCAATTTTCATGTATGATATGCGCCCTTCCAAAAGCCTGACTGTCCGAGAACACCCCATGCAGCTTTCTTCGCTCACTGCGGTTTCCCCTGTAGACGGCCGTTACGCCGGCAAAACCCAGGCCTTGCGCCCCATTTTCAGCGAATTCGGCCTGATCCGTTTCCGCGCTCTGGTCGAAGTGCGCTGGCTGCAGCGCCTGGCCGCCCACCCGCAGATTAGTGAAGTGCCGGCGTTCTCCGCCGAAGCCAACGCCCTGCTGGACAGCCTGGCCACCGACTTCAAGCTCGAGCACGCCGAACGCGTCAAGGAAATCGAGCGCACCACCAACCACGACGTCAAGGCGATCGAATATCTCCTCAAGGAGCAGGCCGCCAAGCTGCCTGAGCTGGCCAAGGTCAGCGAGTTCATCCACTTCGCCTGCACCAGCGAGGACATCAACAACCTGTCCCACGCCCTGATGCTGCGCGCTGGCCGTGACGACGTGCTGCTGCCGCTGATGCGCCAGATCGCCGACGCCATCCGCGCCCTGGCCCACGCCCACGCCGACGTGCCGATGCTGTCGCGCACCCACGGCCAGCCGGCTTCGCCGACCACCCTGGGCAAAGAACTGGCCAACGTCGTGTACCGCCTGGAGCGCCAGATCGCCCAGGTCGCTGCCGTGCCGCTGCTGGGCAAGATCAACGGCGCCGTGGGCAACTACAACGCCCACCTGTCGGCCTACTCGCAGATCGATTGGGAGCAGAACGCCCGCGCCTTCATCGAAGACGAACTGGGCCTGCAGTTCAATCCGTACACCACCCAGATCGAGCCGCACGACTACATCGCCGAGCTGTTCGACGCGATCGCCCGCTTCAACACCATCCTCATCGACTTCGACCGCGACGTTTGGGGCTACATCTCGCTGGGCTACTTCAAGCAGAAGACCGTGGCCGGCGAAATCGGCTCGTCGACCATGCCGCACAAGGTCAACCCGATCGACTTCGAAAACTCCGAAGGCAACCTGGGCATCGCCAACGCACTGTTCCAGCACCTGGCCAGCAAGCTGCCGATCTCGCGCTGGCAGCGTGACCTGACCGACTCCACCGTGCTGCGCAACCTGGGCGTGGGCTTTGCCCACAGCGTCATCGCCTACGAAGCCAGCCTGAAAGGCATCGGCAAGCTGGAAGTCAACGAAGCCCGTATCGCTGCCGACCTGGACGCCTGCTGGGAAGTCCTCGCCGAGCCGATCCAGACCGTGATGCGCCGCTTCAACATCGAGAACCCCTACGAGAAGCTCAAGGAGCTGACCCGTGGCAAGGGCATCACGCCAGAAGCGCTGCTGACCTTCATCGACGGCCTCGACATGCCGGCCGACGCCAAGGCCGAACTGAAGCTGCTGACCCCCGCTACCTACATCGGTAACGCGGCAGCCCAGGCCAAACGCATCTAAGCTGACCGTCGCGTTCAACGCCCGGCCTGGCCGGGCGTTTTTATTCCCGGACGAAAATTACGTTTTTTCAATAGGTTGAACATGAATCCTGATACTCCACTGCAGCTGCTCGGCGGCATCTCGGCCCGCGAATTCATGCGCGACTACTGGCAGAAGAAGCCGCTGCTGGTGCGCCAGGCCTTCCCGGACTTCGAAAGCCCGATCGACCCCGACGAGCTGGCCGGCCTGGCCCTGGAAGAGGAAGTCGAGTCGCGCATCGTCCTTGAACACGGCGCCCACCCGTGGGAACTGCGCCGCGGCCCGTTCACCGAAGACACCTTCGCCGAGCTGCCGGAACAGGACTGGACCCTGCTGGTGCAGGCCGTCGACCAGTTCGTCCCGGAAGTCGCCGAGCTGCTGGAGCACTTCCGCTTCCTGCCAAGCTGGCGTATCGATGACGTGATGATCAGCTTTGCCACCCCGGGTGGCAGCGTCGGTCCGCACTTCGACAACTACGACGTGTTCCTGCTGCAGGGCCACGGCGAGCGCAACTGGAAAGTCGGCCAGATGTGCAACAGCGACAGCCCGCTGCTGGAGCACGCCGACCTGCGCATCCTCGCCGAATTCGAACAGAGCGACGAGTGGACTCTGGAGCCCGGCGACATGCTCTATCTGCCACCGCGCCTGGCCCACTACGGCGTCGCCGTGGACAACTGCCTGACCTACTCGGTCGGCTTCCGCGCCCCAAGCGCCGCCGAAGTGCTGACCCACTTCACCGACTTCCTCGGCCAGTTCCTGCCGGAAGAAGAGCGCTACAGCGACGCCGACGCGCAGCCTGCCAGCGACCCGCACCAGATCCAGCACGACGCTCTCGACCGCCTCAAGGCGCTGATCGACAAGCACACCAACGACAAGGACCTGCTGCTGACCTGGTTCGGCCAGTTCATGACCGAGCCGCGCTACCCGGAGCAGGTGGTTGGTGAAGAAATGGACGAAGACGAGCTGATCGAAGCCCTGGAAGACGGTGCCATCCTGATCCGCAATCCTAGCGCCCGCATGGCCTGGTCCGAGCTCGGCGACGACCTGATGCTGTTCGCCAGCGGCCGCAGCTGCCCACTGCCGGCCAAGCTGCGCGAACTGCTGAAGCTGGTGTGCTCGGCCGATGCGTTACACATCGACAACCTTGAGCAGTGGTTGCAGGATGAAGATGGCCTTATGCTGGTACAGCAGCTGATCAAACAAGGAAGCCTGGGATTCGCCAATGAATAAGATTCGTGTGCGCCTAGCCGACTGGCACAAGGACAACGCTGATATCCGCCGTATCCGCGAAGCCGTGTTCATTGCCGAGCAGCATGTACCGCCAGAGCTGGAGTGGGACTCGGACGATCCGAGCGCCGCGCACTTCCTGGCGCTGGAAGGCGACTACCCGATCGGCACTGCGCGCCTGCTGCCCGACGGCACCATTGGTCGGGTCTCGGTGCTCAAGGACTGGCGCGGCCTGAAGGTCGGCGATGCGCTGATGAATGCAGTGATCGTCGAGGCGCAGGACCGTGACCTGAAGCAGCAGATGCTCAGTGCCCAGGTGCATGCCACGCCGTTCTACGAGCGCCTGGGCTTTCGCGTAGTCAGCGAAGAATTCCTCGAAGCCGGCATCCCGCATGTGGACATGGTGCGCGACTCGCGCGCCTGATCCCTGCACTGGCCTCTTCGCGGGACAAGCCCGCTCCTACAGGTACCGCACGGGCCTGCAGGAGCGGGCTTTTCCCGCGAAGGGCGGCACAGGTAGCAACACATCAGCTGACAAAACCTGTACATCCATCCAGATAAAACTTGCCTCCGCGCCCCCGCTTGCGCATCCTAGTGCCCATCATTCCCCGATGAAGCGTTCCCGGCCATGCGCCTGTTCCTCTGCGAAAAACCCTCCCAGGCCAAAGACATCGCCAAGGTGCTCGGTGCCAACCGCAAGGCTGACGGCTGCTGGCAGGGTACCGACGTCTGCGTGACCTGGTGCATTGGCCACCTGCTGGAAACCGCCCCGCCCGACAGCTACGACGACCGCTACAAGCGCTGGAACCTCGCCGACCTGCCGATCATTCCGGAAAAGTGGAAGATGCTGGTCAAGCCCAAGACCGCCAGCCAGTACAAGGCGGTCAAGCGCCTGCTTGGCGAAGCCCGCGAACTGGTGATCGCCACCGACGCCGACCGCGAAGGCGAGATGATCGCCCGCGAGCTGGTCGAGCACTGTCGCTACCGTGGCCCGATCCAGCGCCTGTGGCTGTCGGCCCTGGATGACGCCTCGATCCGCAAGGCCCTGGCGCGCCTGTTGCCTGGCCAGGAAACCTTCAACCTGTACCACTCGGCCCTGGGCCGCTCCCGCGCCGACTGGCTGATCGGCATGAACATGAGCCGGCTGTTCACCCTGCTCGGCCGCCAGTCCGGCTACCAGGGCGTACTGCCGGTGGGGCGGGTACAAACTCCGACTCTGCGCCTGGTGGTGGACCGCGACCGCAGCATCGCTGACTTCGTGCCGGTGCCGTTCTGGGCCATCGATGTCCAACTGGAAAGCGCGGGCCAGGTTTTCAACGCCCAGTGGCGCGCACCGGAAGACACCTGCGACGACCAGGGCCGCTGCCTGAATCAGGCGCTGGCCCAGCAGGCCGCTGCCGACATGAGCAATGCGGGTACGGCGCGAGTACTGAAAGTTGCCACAGAACGCGTGCGCGAGGCCGCACCGCTGCCCTTCGACCTCGGCACCCTGCAGGAGCTGTGCTCGAAAAAGTTCGGCCTCGGCGCACAGGAAACCCTCGACATCGCCCAGGCGCTGTACGAAACCCACAAGCTGATCACCTACCCGCGCAGCGACTGCGGTTACCTGCCGGTCAGCCAGCACGGCGAGGCGCCAGCCATCCTTGCCGCGCTGCAACGTGCCGACGCCAGCCTGGCGCCGCTGCAAGCGCATCTGGAGCCGCAGCGCCGCTCACGCGCGTGGAACGACGCCAAGGTCAGCGCCCACCACGGCATCATCCCCACGGCAGCCGCCAGCGACCCGGCACGCCTGCCAGCCAAGCACAAGGCGGTCTACACCCTGATCCGTGCCCGCTACCTGGCGCAGTTCCTGCCCAACCACGAATACGACCGTACCCAGGCCGAATTCGACTGCGCCGGCAATGCCCTGCGCGCCGTCGGCAAGCAGATCGTCGAACCCGGCTGGCGCCGCGCCCTGCCCGAGGCACTGACCCCGGCCAAGGGCCGCGAGGCCCAGCCAACCCAGGTGCTGCCAACCCTGCGTGAGGGACAGGACTGCAATGTGCACGGTTTGCAACTGAAGGACCTGTGGACCCAGCCGCCCAAACCTTTCACCGAAGGCGACCTGATCAAGGCGATGAAGAACGTCGCCAAGCTGGTGGATGACCCAAGGCTGAAACAGAAGCTCAAGGAAACCACCGGCATCGGCACCGAAGCCACCCGTGCCAGCATCATCCAGGGCTTGCTTGACCGCGGCTACCTGGTGAAGAACGGCAAGGCCTTGTCCGCCACCCCAGCAGCGTTCAGCCTGATCGACGCCGTGCCCCGCGCCATTGCCGACCCTGGCACAACGGCAATCTGGGAGCAGGCGCTGGACATGGTGCAGAGTGGCGAGATGAGCCTGGAGGAGTTCGTTGCCCGGCAGTCGGCGTGGATGGGCAAGCTGGTGGAGCGTTGCCGCGGGATGCGCATGACCATTACCGGGCCAGCGGTGGGCAAGGCGGCGCCCTGGAAGAAGAAGCGGCGGAGCAGCGGGAAGGCCAAGGCGACCGGTGGCAAGCCACGACAACCGAAGCGTAAAGCCTCCAGTTGATGGGTTGCCTGCACCGGCCTCTTCGCGGGACAAGCCCGCTCCTACAGGGATTTGCGTACTCCTGTAGGAACGGGCTTGTCCTGCGAAGAGGCCGGTACAGCCACCACACAAGCTAGGTCCCACTCTTCAACCGGCTGAATGCCCGTGTCAACTCGCGGTTGAACGCCTTGCCATTATCATTCTTGCCATACAACCGCGCCCGCACCTCGGCCGGTGGATAGGTCCCTGGCGCATTCCTGATCCGTGCATCCACAAGCCCATCCGCCGCCGTTATCGCATTGGCGTAATGAATGGTGTCGGTAATCGGCGCAATCACATCCGGCCGCATCAGGTAATCCACCAGCTTCCACGCCGCATCCGGATGCGGCGCATCTTTGGGCACCACCAGCGCGTCCAGCCAGATCAACGTGCCCTCCTTCGGGATGCTGTAGTCCAGCACAAACGCCTTGCCGGCCTGCTGCGCCTGTCCTTCGGCGATGGCCACGTTGCCGTTCCACGACATCGCCACGCAGGTTTCGCCATTGGCCAGGTCGTTGATGTTGCGGTCATTGTCGAAGTAGCGAATGTGCGGGCGCACCTTGCGCAGTTGCACCTCTGCCGCCTTCAGGTCCTCAAGGCGCTGCTGGTTGATGTCCAGGCCCATGTAGCGCATCACCGCGGCGAACACTTCGTTGGGGTCGTTGAGCAGGCTCACCCCGCAGTCAGCGAATTTCGCCACCACCTGCGGGTCGAACAGCATCGCCCAGCTGTCCAGTGGTGCATCGCCCATGCGCGCAGTCACCGCCTGCTGCTGGTAGCCCACCCCGGTGGTGCCCCAGGCATAGGTCCCGGCATAGCGGTTGCCTGGGTCGAACAGGGCCATGTGCTGGCGAAACTCTTCACCCACCCCTGCCAAGTGCGGCAACTGGGCTTTGTCCAGCGGCTGTAGGGCGCCGCTGGCAATGGCCCGGCTCAGGTGCTGGCCGGCAGTGAGCACCACGTCATAGCCACTACCACCGGTCAACAGCTTGGTCTCGGCAGTTTCCAGCGAGTCGAAGTGGTCGGCGACCACGCGGATGCCGGTTTCCTTCTCGAACTGGGTCAAGGTATCGGGGGCAAGGTACTCGCCCCAGATGTACAGGTTGACGGTCGGCTGTTGTGCGTCGGCAGCCTGGGCCGCCGAGGCGGCGCAGCCCAGGGCGAGCGCAAGGGTGAGTGCGCTCAGCTTCATCAGCGGCGGCCTCCAGCGTATTGCGGCATGGTGATGCAGGCGACGTTACCGCCACCGAGCAGGATCTCGCGGGAGTTCTCGATACCGATGATGCGGTGACCGGGGAACAGCTCCGCCAGGGTCGCCTGGGCAATGGCGTCATTGCGGTCGCCAAACAGCGGCACGACAATGGCCGAGTTGCCCGCGTAGTAGTTGATGTACGAAGCACAAATCTGGGTGCCTGCCTCGCGCAAGTGAGTGCCTTCGACCTGGTCCAGCCCTGCGGCTTCTTCGGCTGTCCATTGCAGCACGTCGGGCTGTGGCAGCTTGTGCACTTTCAGTTCACGGCCACGGGCATCGCGGGTGCTGCGCAGGATGTCGTAGGCCTCCTGGTAGATTTCCCACTGCGGGTCGTCACGCTTGTCCGTCCATTGCAGCACCACTTCACCAGGCCGTACGAAGCAGGCCAGGTCGTCGACGTGGCCATCGGTTTCGTCGAACTTGCAGCCACGCGGCAGCCAGATAACCTGCTCGGCACCCAGGTAGTCTTCCAGGCGACGGGTCACTTCGGCCTTGCCCAGGTGGGCGTTGCGGTTGCGGTTGAGCAGGCATTGCTCGGTGGTCAGCAAGCTGCCCTGGCCATCACTCTGGATGCCGCCCAGCTCGGCGATCAGCGGCGCGCGGTAGCGGTCCAGGCCTTCGATCTCGAGTATCTTCTGGGCGATCTGGTCGTCCTTGTCCCACGGGTAGTAAAGGCCACCCTCGAGCCCGCCGTAAGCGTTGAACTCGAAGTCGACGCCACGTACTTCACCACTGTTGTCATTGACCACGAAGCAGGCACCGCTGTCACGGAACCAGGTGTCGTTGCAGGTCATTTCCACCACCCGCACCTGCGGTGGCAGCAGGCGCCGGGCATTGGCGTACTGGGCAGCGGAGGCGCAGACCGTGACCGGCTCGCTGGAGGCGATCGCGCTGACGATCTCGACCCAGACTTTCTGCGCAGGCTTGGCACCATTGCGCCAGACATCCGGTCGCTCTGGCCAGCCGAGCCAGCAGCCTGCCTTGCGCTCGAATTCGCCGGGCAGGCGGAAACCATCGGCCTTGGGAGTGGTGGTGAGCGAACGTGCCATGGGTCAACCTCGTGTCGGTGAGTGATGGCTGCACGCTACGCCGCCCCGCTTGCGGCATCCAACGATGAAAACTCAGCGATAGCTGAATTAAATTCAGCTATCGCCCAGCTGTTCGATGAACCATTCGATGAAATCAGCCACTGGCGCCCGCTCCAGCCGCAGCCGTTCGCACACTAGTGCGTACTGCCCCTGGGCCGTCACGCTGGCACTGAAAGGGCGCACCAGCCGGCCGCTCTGCAGGTCGGCCTGGCAGGTCAGGTTATCGCCCATCGCCACGCCCTGCCCCAGCAACGCGGCCTCCAGCGCCAGCGCAGCATGGGGGAAGTACAGCTGGCGGGTGGGCAAGGCGTCCTCGGCATGGGTCGCCAGCCAGGTGGTCCAGGTGCGGCCATCCTGGTCGTCGTGCAGCAGGCAGTGGCGGACCAGGTCGCGCGGGCGCTTGAGGCCGCCCTGGTTGAACAGGCCCGGGCTGCAGACGGGGAAGAACTGCAGCAGCGGCAGTGGCCGGACGAAGTGGGTACTGGCGTCCAGGGCGCTGGTGCCGTAGGTGATGGCCAGGTCGACGTCCAGCGCCGGGGCGCCAGCATCGATCGGTTGATCGAGCAGGTGCAAGGTGATGTGCGGGTAACGGCTGCTGAAGTCGGCCAGGCGTGCGACCAGCCACTTTTGCGCCAGCTCCGCCGTCACCGCGACCCGCAGCACCGCTTGCGAGGCCGGGTCGCGCAGTTCGTCGCAGGCCTTGCCGATCAGCTCGAAGGCCTGTTGCAAATGATGCAGCAGGCGTTCGGCTTCGGCACTGGGGCGCACCTGGCGCCCCACGCGTTCGAACAGGGCAACGCCGAGCTGCTCTTCGAGCTGGCGAATCTGGTGGCTGACGGCACTGTCGGTGACGCACAGCTCGGCGGCGGCGCGGCCGAAATGGCCATGGCGGGCGGCGCATTCGAAGGTACGCAGGGCAGTCAGGGAAGGCAGACGGCGCATCGGGATCTCCTGTCAGAGCGGCCTGCGGATCATATACAACCCATCAAGAAAGACGAACGGTGCTGGCACCATGAAAATTACCTGCTAAATTTTCATGAAAATAACCACAATAAATTTCACGAGGCCAAGGCATGTTCAAGCAATCCGCCCAGCACGTCGCCAGCTACTACGCCCAAACCTACCCCGCCAGCATCCCCCTGCGCCCTACCCTGCAAGGCCCGCAAGACACCGATGTGCTGATCGTCGGCGCCGGCTTCAGCGGCCTGCACACCGCCCTGCGCCTGACCCTTGCCGGCAAGCGCGTGACCCTGCTGGAAGCCAGCCGGGTTGCCTGGGCCGCCTCCGGGCGCAACGGTGGCCAGGCCTTGCTGGGCTGGTCGTGCGACATGCCGCCACTGGAGAAAGCGCTGGGCGTGGAACGCACCCGGCGCCTATGGGACAGCATGTGCTGGGCCGCCGACGAGATGCGCGAGCTGCCACTGCGCCATGGCTTCGACATCGACTACCGGCTTGGCAGCCTGTGGACCGCCGTGCTGCCTCGGCGGATCAAGATGCTCGAAGAAGCCCTGCACGATGCTGAGCACAAATGGGGCTACGACGCCCTGCGCCTGATCGGTCGCGACGAGCTGCCGCAATGGATCGACAGCCCGCGCTACCAGGCCGCGCTGTACGACGCCAGGGGCGCGCACCTCAACCCGCTGAAACTGGCCCAGGGCCTGGCCGCGACAATCGAAGCCCATGGCGGGCGCATCTTCGAGCAGAGCCAGGTGCTCGACTATCAACCCGGCGCCGACGGCTATGTGGCCCGCACCGAGCATGGCGAGGTACGTTGCGGGGTGCTGGTACTGGCCTGCAACGCCTACATCGACCGCCTCGACCGCGGCCTTTCGCGCCGGCTGCTCCCGGTCGGCTCGTACCAGGTGGCCACCGCGCCGCTGGATGCCGAGTTTGCCCGTTCGCTGCTGCCGCGCAACAGCTGCGTGATCGACAACCAGTTCGTGCCCGACTATTTCCGCATCACCCCCGACCACCGCCTGCTGTTCGGCGGCGGCTGCACCTACCTGGGCGGTATCCCCAAGGACGTCGCCAGCGCCACCCGCCCCTACCTGGAACGGGTGTTCCCGCAACTGGCCGGGGTGGCCATTGACTATGCCTGGGGCGGCCACATCGACTGCAGCATCCAGCGCACCCCGGACGTCGGTCGCGAGGGCCAGCGCTACTGGCTGCAAGGTTTCTCCGGCCACGGCGTGCTGCCGACCCTGGCCGCCGCGCGGGCAGTGAGCGATGCCATCCTCGGCGACGACGACCTGCTGGCCTTGTACCAGGGCATCGACAACGGCCGCTTCCCGGGCGGCGACCTGTTGGCTGCGCCGCTGGAGGCCGCGGCCAAGGCCTGGTACCGGATGCGCGATCATGTCTGAAGACGCCCAGGGCCTGGCCCTGCTGATCCGCGACCTGCGCAAGCACCGCGGGCTGACCCTCGATGAGCTGGCGGGCAAGGTCAAACGCTCGCTGGGCTTTCTGTCCCAGGTCGAACGCGGCCTGTCGCAACCTACCGTGGCCGACCTGACAGCGATCAGCGAAGCCCTGCAGGTGCCGACCACCTACTTCTACCAGGCCAGCCAACCACCCGCGCTGGACTGGGTCACCCGCCCCGGCGAGCGGCGCACCATCTACTACGCCGAAGGCATCAGCGACGTGCTGGTCTCGCCCACCCTCAACGGTCGTTTCGCCATGCTCGAAAGCCACCTGGCGCCCGGCGCCAGCAGTGGCGAGGGGCACCTGGACGACAGCTCCGAGCAAGGCGGCTTCGTCCTCGAAGGTGAACTGACCCTCTGGCTGGCAGACGACGAGCAAGCCGTGACCCTCGCGCCCAACGATAGCTTCCAGCTGCCGCCCAACCGTCATTTCCGCTACGCCAACCTGACCGACCAGACGACCCGCGTCCTCTGGGTTTTCCGATGAGAGCACAGCATGACCATAACAACAGGCTTTCCCGATCTGCTCAGTGAAGTCCGCGCGTTCCGTGCCCGCTACCCCGACGTCAGCCATGTCGACCTGCTCAGCCTGGACATCCCCGGGCACTTCTATGGCAAGCGCTACCCCATCGACATGCTGGAAAAAGTCGCCGCCGGCAGCCCGCTGAAACTGCCGCAGAACTGCGTACTACTAGGCGTACAAGGTGGGCTGTTCCCGATTGGCGACTACTGCTTCAACGACGGCGACCCGGATGCCATCCGCCGCCTGATCCCAGGCACGCTCAAGCCGGTTACCTGGGAGCGCGAGCCGCTGGGGCAGATGCTGATCAGCTCTGACGGCACTGGCGCACCGATCGAGTTCGAACCCCGCGAGGTCCTCGCCCGTGTGCTGCAGCGCCTGGAGCGACGCGGCATTCGCCCGGTGGTGGCGTTCGAACTGGAGTTCTACCTGTTCGACCGCGCGCTCAAGCAAGGCCTGCCACAGTTCCCCCGCGACCCGCTCAGCGATGACCCGGACGACCAGCCCAACATGCACATCGAACGGCTGTCGCGCTTCAGCGAGGTGCTGCACGACATGGTCGAGACCGCCAACGTGCAAGGTGTGGACGCCAACGTCATCACCGCCGAGCTGGGCCCCGGCCAGTTCGAGATCAACTTCGGCCACTGCGACGACGGCCTGCAAGCCGCCGATTGGGCCGCCCTGTTCTGCCGCAGCACCCGGGGTGTGGCGCTCAAGCACGGTTTGCGCGCCTCGTTCATGAGCAAGCCCTACCTGCAGGCACCGGGCAGCGGCATGCATGTGCACGTGAGCCTGTACGACCAGGCCGGCAACAACCTGCTGGCCGCCGACCAGCAACGCCCGCTGCGCCATGCCGTGGCCGGCTGCCTGGCGCTGCTGCCGCACTGCATGCCGATCTTCGCCGCCAACCACAACGCGTTCCGCCGCTATGGCGCCATGGTCAATGCTGCCAGCCGCGCCAGTTGGGGCTTCGAAGACCGCGATGCGTGCATTCGCATTCCCGAATCGGATGCCCGCAACTTGCGCATCGAGCATCGGCTGGCGGGGGCGGATGCCAACCCGTACCTGGTGCTGGCGGCGATCCTGTGCGGCATGGAGCATGGGCTGGATGCCGGGCAGGAACCCATTGCACCGCTGAACGAAGATCGCAGCAGCGGCATCGATTTCCCCAAGGACATGCTCGGTGCAGTTGCGGCCATGCGCAGCCACCCGGCGGTGAACGAAGGGCTGGGGGAAGAGTTCGTGATGGTGTATTGCGAGAACAAGCGCCAGGACCATCTGGCGTTCATGCAGGAGGTCAGTGCGCGGGAGTATCGCTGGTTCATGTGACATAAGTGAATGCCTCTTCGCGGGCTTGCCCGCGAAAAGGCCCGGACTACCAGCACAAATTTCGAAATCCCTCCTATTCTCAACAGCTCACTTCGGTTCCTGCACTGAGGAGACACGACCATGAGCTATGTAACCACGAAGGATGGCGTTCAGATCTTCTACAAGGACTGGGGCCCGCGCGATGCGCCGGTCATCCACTTCCACCACGGCTGGCCGCTCAGCGCTGACGACTGGGACGCGCAGATGCTGTTCTTCCTCGCCAAGGGCTTTCGCGTGGTCGCCCACGACCGCCGCGGCCACGGGCGCTCCAGCCAGGTGTGGGATGGCCACGACATGGACCACTATGCCGACGATGTGGCCGCCGTAGTCGCGCACCTCGGTACCCAGGGCGCGGTGCATGTCGGCCACTCCACCGGTGGCGGCGAAGTGGTGCGCTACATGGCTCGGCACCCTGGTGACCCGGTGGCCAAGGCCGTGCTCATCGCCGCCGTGCCACCGCTGATGGTGCAGACACCGGCCAACCCTGGCGGCCTGCCCAAGTCGGTGTTCGATGGCTTCCAGGCCCAGGTCGCCAGCAACCGCGCGCAGTTCTATCGTGATGTGCCGACCGGGCCATTCTATGGCTACAACCGGCCGGGTGTGGAGGCGTCGGAAGGCATCATCGGCAACTGGTGGCGCCAAGGCATGATCGGCAGCGCCAAAGCGCATTTCGACGGCATCGTGGCGTTCTCGCAGACTGACTTCACCGAGGATCTCAAGGGTATCAAGCAGCCAGTGCTGGTGATGCATGGCGATGACGACCAGATCGTGCCCTATGAAAACTCCGGGCCGCTGTCAGCCAAATTGCTGCCCAATGGAACCTTGAAGACCTACAAGGGCTACCCGCATGGCATGCCGACTACCCATGCCGATGTGATCAACGCGGATCTGCTGGCATTCATCCAGAGCTGATTGGTTTACCTGTACCGGCCTCTTCGCGGGACAAGCCCGCTCCTACAGAGTTTGTGGAAGCGGGCTTGTCCCGCGAAGAGGCCGGCACTGGCAACCGTTTGCACCCAGGCTTACCATGTCTCCCTTCCAGTGCGGCCATTTGCCGCATGCCATACCCTCTGCCTGCCAGACACCCATGCCCTTCGAACTTACCGTAGAACCGCTTACCCTGCTGATCCTCGCCCTGGTCGCCTTTGTCGCCGGCTTCATCGATGCCATCGCCGGCGGCGGCGGCCTGCTGACTACGCCAGCGCTGCTCACCGCTGGCATGCCGCCGCACTTGGTGCTCGGCACCAACAAGCTCAGCTCGACCTTCGGCTCAGCCACCGCCGGCTTCACCTACTACAAGCGCAAGCTGTTCCACCCGGCACAATGGCGCCCGGCCCTGTTCGCAACGCTGGTCGGTGCCTCGATCGGTGCGGTGGTGGCCCATTACATGCCGGCCGAGTGGCTGAACAAGATGCTGCCGGTGATCGTCTTCGCCTGCGGCATCTACCTGCTGTTCGGCGGCACGCCCAAGGCACCGCTGGATGCCGATGCGCCGATCAAGAAGAAGTGGCAGTTCCCCCAAGGCTTCACCCTCGGTTTCTACGATGGCGTGGCCGGCCCTGGCACTGGTGCGTTCTGGACCGTGAGCACGTTGCTGCTCTACCCCATCGACCTGGTCCGCGCCAGCGGCGTGGCGCGCAGCATGAACTTCGTCAGCAACATCGCGGCGCTGACGGTGTTCATCATTTCCGGGCAGGTGGATTACATCGTCGGCCTGTGCATGGGCCTGTCGGTCATGGTCGGCGCCTTCTTCGGCGCACGCACGGCGATCAGCGGTGGCAGCAAGTTCATCCGCCCCGTCTTCATCACCGTGGTGCTGGCATTGACCGTGCGCCTAGCGTGGCAGCACTGGTTCGGGCAGGCCTGATGGGCTGTGATACCCCTGCTTTGCCGCCCTATCTGCGCGAGAAATGTCCTCCGCCGTCGTTGCAGGGCTTGGCAATGGAATGACCATTGCCAAGCCCTGCGCCTAGTCGGAGAACATTTCTCACTGCAGCTAGGACGGTAAAGCAGGGGTATCACAGCCCAGCCGCCGCGCCACATAAAGGTCGATCAGATAGCGGGCGATGGAGCGCCCGGCCGGCAGCGGCGGCAGGTCATGGACGCTGAACCACTTGGCGTCCTCGATCTCATCCGGCTGCATGACGATCTCGCCACTGGCATATTCAGCATGGAAGCCCAGCATCATCGAGTGCGGGAACGGCCAGCACTGGCTGCCGACGTACTGGATGTTGCGCACCTCCACCGCCACCTCTTCGCGCACCTCGCGCACCAGGCAGTCCTCGGCGGATTCGCCCGGCTCGGCAAAGCCCGCCAGGGTGCTGTAAACGCCCGTGACGAAGCGCGGCGAGCGGGCCAGCAGGATCTCGTCGCCACGGGTCACCAGCACGATCATGCTCGGCGAGATGCGCGGGTAGCTGCGCAGGTCGCAGGGCTGGCAGTACATCGCCCGCTCCCAGCGGATCTGCGTCATCGCCTGGCCGCAGCTGCCGCAGAAGCGGTGTTCGCGGGCCCAGGTGCCGATCTGCGCGGCATAGCCGAGCACTTTGTAGGTGTCGAAGTCGCCTTCCAGCATGAATGCACGCAAGCCATGCCAGCTACAGCCCGGCACCTCGACCGCGCTGCGCAACTCCAACAGAAATACCGGCTCGCCGTCGAAGTGGCCGATACCGTGCTCGCACAGCACGTCCAGGTCCTGGCGTTTGAGCCAGTCACGGGGGAACAGCGCACCGTTGGCGTCCACCAGGAACCCTTCCGGGCTGCGGGCCACGGCCAGCCCCCCGGTGAGCTGTGGGTCAAGTACTGCGGTAGTCCAGCGAGCTGACATGTCGGGGGTTCCTTTACTGCGCGTCCCCCGGCCCGGTCAGTCGGCGAACGTCGGTTTCTGTTTGCTCATGTGCGCCGCCACGGCCACGCGCAGGTCTTCGGACTGCAGCATCGCGGCGTTCCAGGTGGCGATGTAATCCAGGCCATCGTCGATGCGATGGTCACGCATGTAGCTGAGCATCTCCTTGGTGCCGGCCACGGCGATCGGCGATTTTGCGGCAATCTCGCGGGCAATGGCAAAGACCCCGTCGAGCAACGCGGCCTGATCATCATAGACCCGGTTGACCAGGCCGATACGCAGCGCCTCGTCGGCCTCTACATTGCGCCCGGTGAAGGCCAGCTCACGCATCATGCCGTCGCCGATGATACGTGGCAAACGTTGCAAGGTGCCGACATCGGCGGCCATGCCCATGTCGATTTCCTTGATCGAGAACTGCGCATCGCGGCTGCAGTAGCGCATGTCGCAGGCGGAGATCAGGTCGATGGCACCGCCAATGCAGTAGCCCTGGACCGCCGCCAGCACCGGCTTGCGGCAGTTGTCCACGGCATTGAAGGATGCCTGCAGGCGCTGGATGGTCTTGCGCAGGAAGCGTGCGTTGCGGCCGATATCCTTGCCCATCTGCCCGGCCAGCGAGGCCAGCATCATCAGGTCGATACCGGCGGAGAAATGCTTGCCGGCACCACTGATCACCACCGCGCGCACGGCATCGGTGTCGTCGATCCATTGGAAGATGTCGACGATTTCCGACCAGAAGGCCGCGTTCATCGCGTTGATCTTTTCCGGGCGGTTGATCTGTACATGGGCGATGTTGTCGGTCAGTTCGACCTTGAACGCGGTGTATTCGGTCACGGGCGGCACTCCTGTGGGGATAGGGTTCACGGCGTGGATGGTAACTCAGGCGGATGACCGTGCTTGTGCCAAAAACGGGACTGCATGCCCTGTCGAAATCGCCGCACGCCGTTCGACCATAGGTGAATCATCACCCTCGACAAGCCTTTCAGGAGAGCCCCCCATGCGCAAACTCATCGTAGCCGCATTCGTCAGCCTCGACGGCGTCATGCAGGCCCCCGGCGGCCCACAGGAAGACACCAGCGGCGGTTTTACCTTTGGCGGCTGGCTCGTGCCCCATGCCGAGGAAGTGTTCGACCAGGCCATGCAGGCGCTGTTCAGCCAGCCTTTCGAATTGCTGTTAGGCCGGCGCACCTACGACATCTTTGCCGGCTACTGGCCGAAGGTGAAAGACGATACCGAGGATTTCTCCATCGCCAACCTGTTCAACAGCGTGGCCAAGCATGTCGCCACCCATGATCCAAGCAGCCTTGATTGGCACAACAGCCATGCGCTGGGCACAGATGTTGTCGCGGCGGTACGTGCCCTCAAGCAGCAGGAGGGTGCCGATCTGCTGACCCAGGGCAGTGCCGATGTGGTGCAACAACTGCTCGCTGCCGGGCTGGTCGATGAGCTTCAGTTGCTTATTCACCCCGTGTTACTGGGCCATGGCAAGCGCCTGTTCGGCGACGATGCTGCACCAGGGGCCTTCACTCTGCAACATTCGCGGGTTACGCCCAAGGGCGTGATCATTGCCCGCTATGTGCGTGTGGGCGAAGTACAGACCGGCTCATTCGACCTGCCACCGGACAATGCCTGAACCGATACAACTTTTGCGCGGTGACCGCATCGAACCAAGGGTGAGCCCCACATTCACTGACAGGAGGTTTGCCATGGCGATGCGCACGGCCCTGATGCTTTCCTGCATGACCCTGGCCCTGATGGGCTGCGTCGGTTCCAACGACGATCACCACACCCCGCCGACCACCGAACAGGTCGACCTGCAACGCTACCAGGGTACCTGGTACGAGCTGGCGCGCCTGCCGATGTTCTTCCAGCGCAACTGCGTGCAGTCCGAAGCCCATTACGGCCTACGCGAGGATGGCCGCATCGACGTGACCAACCGCTGCAAGGAAAAAGACGGCACATGGAACGAAGCCCGCGGCATTGCCGAAGCCCAGGTGCCGGGCAAGACCGACAAGCTCTGGGTGCGTTTCGACAACTGGTTCAGCCGCCTGGCGCCAGAGATGACCAAGGGCGAGTACTGGGTGCTGTACCACGACAAGGACTACCGCGTGGCGCTGGTCGGGCACCCCAACCGCGAATACCTGTGGCTGCTGTCGCGCACGCCGGCGATCACCGACCAGACCCGCGACCAACTGCTGGCGATTGCCCGCAAGCAGGGTTACGACACCAGCAAGCTGATCTGGCGTCAGGACGCCCCTACCGTGCCATGAGCATCGACGCCCTGCAGCAATCCGTCTAAGGTGTGGCTCCCCCACGCATGGAGCGAAACATTGGACCTGCAGTTTCTGGGCACCTCTTCCGGGGTGCCCACCAAAGCCCGCAACGTCAGCGCCACCGCTGTCATTGAAGCCAGCGGCAAGCACTGGTACCTGGTCGATTGCGGCGAAGGCACCCAGCAGCAGTTGCTGCGCAGCTCACTCTCGGTCCGCGACCTGCGCGGCATCTTCATCACCCATGTGCATGGTGACCATTGCTTCGGCCTGCCGGGGCTGCTGGCCAGTGCCGGGATGGGCGGGCGCAGCGAACCGCTCGACGTGATCCTGCCCGCCGCCTTGCAGGATTGGGTGCGCCTGAGCCTGGCAGCCAGCGAAACCTACCTGCCGTTCGAACTGCGCCTGGTGCCGGTCGAGCACCTGGGGCAGTGGCAGAGCGAGCACGTCCAGATCAGTACCGTGCAACTGTCGCACCGGGTGCCGAGCGTTGGCTTCGTGTTTACCGAGCTTAACCCTGAACCACGCCTGGACATTCAGCGGCTGGAAGCCGAAGGGGTCCCGCGCGGGCCGTTGTGGGGTGACCTGGCCAAGGGACTGGTGGTCGAGCTGGACGGAAAGCGGCTAGAGCCGCGTGACTACCTGAAAGCCTCGCGGCCGCCGCGGCGGGTGATCGTCTGTGGCGATAACGACAGCCCGGCATTGCTCGCCGAGGTTGCCAAGGACGCGGATGTGCTGGTGCATGAGGCGACCTATACCCAGCCCATTGTCGAGCGCAGCGGCAATGCGTTTGGCCACAGTACGGCGGCGGCGGTAGCGCAGTTCGCTGAAGCGGCTGGGGTGCGCAATCTGGTGCTGACGCATTTCAGTGCGCGGTACCAGGGAGACCCGAAACGCAGCCCATCCATTGAAGATGTGCGGGATGAGGCGTTGGCACACTACAGTGGGCACCTGACTTTGGCCCAGGATCTGCAGCGTTATCATATCGACCGTGATGGGTGCCTGGTCACCGTTCAGTCTTGAGATCGCTGGGGCCGCATGGCGGCCCCTGTCAGTGCGCTGCTATGCCGCCAAGCGCCCGTTGGCAATCGCCTCCGACGCCGCCAGCATGGCCCGCAGCAGCACCGCGCAACCTGCTGCAAGATCCTCCGGCGTGGCGTTCTCGATCTCGTTGTGGCTGATGCCATTCTCGCAAGGCACGAAGATCATCCCCGCCGGCCCCAGTTCGGCGAGGAAGATCGCGTCATGCCCTGCCCCGCTGACGATGTCCATGTGCGGCAACCCCAGCGCTTGCGCTGACTGGCGAACGGCATCGACGCAACCGCGGTCGAAGTACAGCGCCGGGAAGTCCGCCGTGGGGACCAGCTCATGGCTCAGGCCATGCTTGGCACAGGTCGTCTCGATCACTGCACGCACATCAGCGATCATCGCATCCAGCTGGTCGCCCTCCAGGTGACGAAAGTCCAGGGTCATGCGCACCTCGCCCGGGATCACGTTGCGCGAGCCGGGGTAGGCCTGCAGGCACCCGACCGTGCCGCAGGCGTGCGGCTGATGCGCGTGGGCGGTGCGGTTGACCGCTTCGACCACGGCCGCGGCGCCTACCAGGGCGTCCTTGCGCAGGTGCATCGGCGTCGGCCCGGCGTGGGCTTCGACGCCACGCAGGGTCAGGTCGAACCACTTCTGCCCCAGGGCACCGAGCACCACGCCGATGGTCTTGGCCTGGTCCTCAAGGATCGGCCCCTGTTCGATATGCGCTTCGAAATAGGCACCGACCGGGTGGCCGAGCACCGCGCGCTGGCCGGCATAGCCGATGGCGTTCAGCGCCTCGCCGACCGAAACGCCCTGGGCATCGCGCTTGGCCAGGGTTTCTTCCAGGGTGAATTTGCCGGCGAACACACCCGAGCCCATCATGCAGGGCGCGAAGCGTGAACCTTCTTCGTTGGTCCACACCACCACTTCCAGCGGTGCCTCGGTCTCGATGCCCAGGTCGTTGAGGGTACGCAGCACTTCCAGCCCGGCCATCACGCCGAAACAGCCATCGAACTTGCCGCCGGTTGGCTGGGTGTCGATATGGCTGCCGGTCATCACCGGTGGCAGCTTGGGGTTACGCCCGGGGCGGCGGGCGAAGATGTTGCCCACCGCGTCGACGCTGACGGTGCAACCAGCGGCCTCCGTCCACTGAACAAACAGGTCGCGCGCCTGGCGATCGAGGTCGGTCAGTGCCAGCCGGCACACGCCGCCCTTGGCCGTGGCGCCGAGGCGGGCAAGGTCCATCAGCGACTGCCACAGGCGTGCGCTGTCGACGTGGCGTTCGGTAGATTTCAAGACATGCTGGGATTGGCTCATGGTGTTTCTCCTCAGGCACTTTTTTTGGTTTGTACTGGCGCGATCGCCGGCTCGCGCACCGCCATGCCGCCCAGGGCGTAGTACAGCGCCCCGCCCAGCAGTGACCCGGTGAACCAGCCATAGTCGTAGAACCAGCTGAAACTGCTGTTGCCGATGGCCAGCACGGTCAGCGCCACAGGCAAGGCGAAGGCGGCGAAGCCCGCCCAGTTCCACGCCGGATACACGTCGTCGCGGTACAGCCCGGCCAGGTCCAGGCGCTGGCGGCGGACCAGGAAGTAGTCCACCACCATGATCCCGGCGATCGGCCCAAGCAGGCTGGAGTAACCCAGCAACCAGTTGGAATAGACGCTCTCCAGGCTCAGGTCGGAAACGATCCAGCCAAGCTTCTTCAGCAGTTCGTGGCTCATCAGCGCCAGGCCGATGAAGCCGGTCAGCCACACGGCGCGGCTGCGCCCGATCAGGCGTGGGGCGATGTTCTGGAAGTCGTTGGTTGGCGAAACGATATTGGCGGCGGTGTTGGTCGACAGCGTGGCGATCACGATCAGCGCCATAGCCAGCGCCACCCAGCCAGGGCTGTGGATCTTGCCGATCAGGCTGACCGGGTCGGACACCGTTTCCCCCACCAGCGACGCCGAGGCGGCGGTCATCACCACCCCCAGCGAAGCGAACAGGAACATGGTCAACGGCAAGCCGAAGATCTGCCCGAGAATCTGGTCCTTCTGGCTCTTGGCATAGCGGCTGAAATCGGGAATGTTCAGCGACAAGGTGGCCCAAAAGCCGACCATGGCGGTGAGCCCGGCGCAGAAGTAACCGACCACGCTGGCCCCTTCCGGGCGCTTGGGCGGCTGCGCCAGCAGTTCGCTCATCGACATGTGCGGCAAGGCCCAGAACAGCAGGCCGAACCCGACCGCTACCAGCAGCGGTGCCGACAGTGTTTCCAGCCACTTGATCGACTCGGCGCCACGCAGCACCACCCACAGGTTCAGCGCCCAGAAGATCATGAATCCGATCACCTCGCCGGTACCTTCCAGCGCCTTCCAGCCGTCGAAGATCGAGCCGAGGAACAGGTGGATGGCCAGGCCGCCGAACATCGTCTGGATGCCGAACCAGCCGCAGGCCACCACCGCGCGGATCAGGCACGGCACGTTGGAGCCGAGGATGCCGAACGACGAGCGCAGCAACACCGGGAACGGAATGCCGTACTTGGTGCCGGGAAAGGCGTTGAGGGTCAGCGGGATCAGCACGATGAGGTTGGCCAGCAGGATCGCTAGCAGTGCCTCGTCCACGCTCAGGCCGAAGTAGGCCGTGAGCACGCCGCCGAGGGTGTAGGTGGGCACGCAGATGGACATGCCCACCCACAGCGCAGTGATGTGCCATTTGTTCCAGGTGCGCTGGTGCACCTTGGTCGGCGCGATGTCGTGGTTGTAGCGCGGGCTGTCGAGGACGTCACTGCCCGCGGACAGCTCGAACAGGCCTGCCTGCTCGATCACTTCCGATCTGCTCTGTTGCATGGGGCCTTCTCCAGATTTCTTCTAGTTGTTTGCTCATCGGGCTAACGCGATGGCCGGAGTACACACACCACCAGTACTGCTCCTCCGGTCCGGCCTGGCGGTTGTGGCCGTACTCAAATTGCGTGCCGGGTTGGCTTGCGCCTACCCGGCCGGCCGCCGCCGACCGGAGGTAAACAACTGATCTGCATAGCATTGTTGCGCGGCAGGCGCGGGCACGGTTATCCCCTCGCCTGCCGCTTGCGCCGCCGTGGGCCGGCCTTGGCCCCTGCAACAGGTTCAAACTGGTGCAGCCTGGTTTTTCAACGGCGCGGCCTGCGCCTCGAAGCCAGGAATCAAGCAGCTGATTTTGCATGGAAAATCTTGACCAATTTGGCTTCTTGTCAAGTGCGTCAAAATGGTGAAAGGCCTCACCATTTTGGTGATTTCAACAATTAATCGTTAATTATCAATTAGTTATTAGTGTCATAAGCATATAAATTATTTTCTTGAACAATCCTGAAACTGCATCTAAATTCCAATCTTGTCAGGTCTGACAGGATTAGTACGCCGCCTTCAGCCCCTGGCACATAACAACTTCAAGAACCGGCACAGACCGGTCAGCCTGCGAGGAAGACGGCATGTCCCTGTTGATCCGTGGCGCCACCGTGGTTACCCATGAAGAGAGCTATCCCGCCGATGTCCTGTGTGTCGATGGCCAGATCCGCGCCATCGGCAAAGACCTCGAAGCCCCGACCGACTGCGAGATCCTCGACGGCAGCGGCCGGTACCTGATGCCCGGCGGCATCGACCCGCACACCCACATGCAGTTGCCCTTCATGGGCACGGTCGCCAGCGAGGACTTCTTCAGCGGCACCGCCGCAGGGCTGGCCGGTGGCACCACCTCGATCATCGATTTCGTCATCCCCAACCCCCAGCAGTCGCTGCTGGAGGCCTTCCACACTTGGCGCGGCTGGGCGCAGAAAAGTGCGTCCGACTATGGTTTCCACGTCGCTATCACCTGGTGGAGCGAGCAGGTCGCCGAAGAAATGGGCGAGCTGGTGAGCAAACATGGGGTCAACAGCTTCAAGCACTTCATGGCCTACAAGAACGCCATCATGGCGGCCGACGACACCCTGGTGGCCAGCTTCGAGCGCTGCCTGCAGTTGGGCGCCGTGCCCACGGTGCATGCCGAGAACGGCGAACTGGTCTATCACCTGCAACAGAAGCTGCTGGCCCAGGGCCTGAGCGGGCCTGAGGCGCACCCGCTGTCGCGCCCGTCACAAGTCGAAGGCGAAGCCGCCAGCCGCGCCATCCGCATCGCCGAGACCATCGGCACGCCGCTTTACGTGGTGCACATCTCCAGCCGTGAAGCGCTGGACGAAATCACCTACGCCCGGGCCAAGGGCCAGCCAGTGTACGGCGAGGTGCTGCCAGGCCACCTGCTGATCGACGACAGCGTCTACCGCCACCCGGACTGGGCGACCGCCGCCGGCTATGTGATGAGCCCACCATTCCGCCCGCGCGAACATCAGGAGGCGCTGTGGCGCGGACTGCAATCGGGCAACCTGCACACCACCGCCACCGACCATTGCTGCTTCTGCGCCGAGCAGAAGGCCATGGGCCGCAACGACTTCAGCCGCATCCCCAACGGCACTGCCGGCATCGAGGACCGCATGGCGGTGCTGTGGGACGCCGGGGTCAACAGCGGTCGACTGTCGATGCACGAGTTCGTCGCGCTGACCTCGACCAACACCGCGAAGATCTTCAACCTGTTCCCGCGCAAAGGTGCCATCCGCGTCGGTGCCGACGCCGACCTGGTACTGTGGGACCCGCAGGGCACGCGTACCATTTCCGCCCAGACCCACCACCAGCGGGTCGACTTCAACATTTTCGAAGGCCGCACCGTGCGCGGCATCCCCAGCCACACCATCAGCCAGGGCAAGGTGCTCTGGGCAGATGGCGACCTGCGTGCCGAGCCGGGCGCCGGTCGTTACGTGGAGCGCCCGGCCTACCCTTCGGTGTACGAGGTGCTGGGCCGGCGCGCCGAGCAACAGCGCCCGACACCCGTTCAGCGCTGAGCTGACCCGCATTGCCGTACCAGCCCCCAGAGGCCGGGCGGCGCCGTATTGCCGTTGACTGCCACAACCAAAAAAGAAAAGAGAGGCTACAACCGTGATCGATGCCCTGAACCATTTGCCGCGCCCGCGTGCCGGCAGCGACCAACTGGCCGAGCGCTTCACCGACCTGGCCCCGCCGCTCACCGCCCGCCAGGCTGCGGTCGAGAGTGCCCGCTGCCTGTACTGCTACGACGCCCCTTGCGTGAACGCCTGCCCGAGCGAAATCGACATCCCGTCGTTCATCCACCGCATCAGCGACGAGAACCTGCAAGGCGCCGCCGAGCGTATCCTCTCGGCCAATATCCTCGGTGGCAGCTGCGCCCGCGTGTGCCCCACCGAAATCCTCTGCCAACAAGCCTGCGTGCGTAACAACGCCCAGGAATGCGCCCCGGTGCTGATTGGCCAGTTGCAGCGCTACGCCTTGGACAATGCCCACTTCAGCGAGCACCCGTTCAAGCGCTCACCCGCCACCGGCAAGCGCATCGCCGTGGTCGGTGCCGGCCCCGCCGGGCTGTCGTGTGCCCATCGCCTGGCCATGCATGGCCATAACGTGGTGGTGTTCGAGGCCTGCGAGAAAGCCGGCGGCCTCAACGAATACGGTATCGCCCGCTACAAGCTGGTGGATGACTACGCCCAGCGCGAAGTGGAATTTCTGCTCGGCATCGGCGGTATCGAGATCCGTCACGGCCAGCGCCTGGGCGCCAACCTTGGCCTGGGCGAGTTGCGCGACCAGTACGACGCAGTGTTCCTCGGCCTGGGCCTGAACGCCGTGCGCCAGCTCGGCCTGGCCGACGAAGAAGCCCCTGGCCTGCTCGCCGCCACTGCATACATCCGCGAACTGCGTCAGGCCGACGACCTGGCGCAACTGCCACTGGCCGACCGCTGCCTGGTGATCGGTGCCGGCAACACCGCCATCGACATGGCCGTGCAGATGAGCCGCCTGGGTGCCCGCGACGTCAACCTGGTGTACCGCCGTGGCCACGGCGACATGGGCGCCACCGGCCATGAGCAGGACATTGCCAAGGCCAATCAGGTGCGCTTGCACACCTGGGCCCGCCCCGATGCCGTGCTGCTCGATGACGACGGCCGTGTTTGCGGCATGCGCTTCATGCGTACCGAACTGGCCGACGACCGCCTGCGCGACACTGGCGAAACGTTCGAGCTGGCCGCCGACGCCATCTTCAAAGCCATCGGCCAACACTTCGACGATGCCAGCCTCGGCGACCCGGTCGCCGCGCAACTGGCCCGCGACGGCGAGCGTATCCGCGTCGATGACCACATGCGCACCAGCCTCCCAGGCGTGTACGCCGGCGGCGACTGCACCGCTCTGGGCCAGGACCTCACCGTCCAGGCCGTGCAACACGGCAAGCTGGCCGCCGAAGCCATCCATGCCCAACTCATGCTCAACGTGGAGGCAGCGTAAATGGCCGACCTGTCCATCGAATTCGCCGGCATCAAGGCGCCCAACCCTTTCTGGCTGGCCTCCGCGCCACCGACCGACAAGGCCTACAACGTGGTCCGCGCCTTCGAAGCCGGCTGGGGCGGCGTAGTCTGGAAGACCCTGGGCGAGGACCCGGCGGCGGTCAACGTGTCGTCACGTTATTCCGCGCACTACGGCCCCAACCGCCAGGTGCAGGGCATCAACAACATCGAGCTGATCACCGACCGTTCGCTGGAGATCAACCTGCGGGAAATCACCCAGGTGAAGAAGGACTGGCCCGACCGCGCACTGGTCGTGTCGCTGATGGTGCCCTGCGTGGAGGAGTCGTGGAAGTTCATCCTGCCACTGGTGGAAGCCACCGGCGCCGATGGCATCGAGCTGAACTTCGGCTGCCCCCACGGCATGCCTGAACGCGGCATGGGGGCGGCAGTCGGCCAGGTGCCGGAGTACGTGGAGATGGTCACCCGCTGGTGCAAGCTGCACTGCTCGCTGCCGGTGATCGTCAAGCTCACGCCAAACATCACCGACATTCGCCAGTCGGCCCGTGCGGCCCATCGCGGTGGCGCGGATGCGGTGTCGCTGATCAACACCATCAACTCGATCACCAGCGTCGACCTGGACCGCATGGTCGCCCACCCCATCGTTGGCGACCAGAGCACCCACGGCGGTTACTGCGGCTCGGCAGTCAAGCCTATCGCCCTGAACATGGTTGCCGAAATCGCTCGCGACCCGGAAACCCGAGGCTTGCCGATCTGCGGGATCGGCGGGATCGGCAACTGGCGCGATGCTGCCGAGTTCATCGCCCTGGGCAGCGGTGCGGTGCAAGTGTGCACGGCGGCGATGCTGCATGGCTTCCGCATCGTCGAAGACATGAAAGATGGCCTGGAACGCTGGATGGACCAGCACGGCCACCGCAACCTGGAGGCCTTCCGCGGCCAGGCCGTGGGGCACACCACTGACTGGAAGTACCTGGACATCAACTACAAGTCGGTGGCGCAGATCGACCAGGAGGCGTGCATTGGTTGCGGGCGTTGCCACATCGCCTGTGAGGACACCTCGCACCAGGCGATTGCCAGCACGCTGAAGGCAGACGGGACGCATGCCTACAGCGTGATCGAGGACGAATGCGTGGGCTGCAACCTGTGCCAGATCACCTGCCCGGTGGAGAACTGCATCGAGATGGTGCCACAGGATACCGGCAAGCCTTACCTGAACTGGACCCAGGATCCGCGCAACCCCTACCGCGAGGCCAGCTGAATACTGGCGGTCGATGGGGCTGCTTCGCAGCCCCATCCACTCATGGCTCCAGCCCGATACCGCGCAAGATCACACAGGTCACCGTCTGCACCGCACTCTCGAATGCCATGTCCGACAAAGGCTCACCCTCGTTCAGCAACATCACTTGATAACCAAAATCGGCATAGTGCTGGGTCGACGCCCAGATCATGTAGAGCAGCGCCGAAGGTTCCACCGGCAGGATGCGCCCCTCCGCCACCCAGCGACGGATCTTGTCTTCCTTGAGTTTCGCCCAAGGCACCAGGCTCTCAGCGAGGTTCACCCCCAGCACCGGTGCCCCATGCAGCATTTCCTCGGCCCAGATCTTCGAGCCCAGCGGCCGTGAACGTGAGTGGCCCATCTTGGCGCGAATGTAGCTGGTCAACACCACCCGCGGGTCATCGAAGTTCTCGAAGCACAGCGCGTCCTGTTTCCACACATCCAGCAGGTCCTGCAGCACTGCGCGGAACAACTCGTCCTTGGTGCTGAAGTAGTAGTGCAGGTTGGAGCGCGGCAGCTCGGCCTGTTCGGCAATGTCACCCATCGAGGTGGCGCCGTAGCCTTTTTCGGCGAACACCTTTTCCGCTGCGATGAGGATTTTCTCGATATTGCGACGGCGGATTTCGATCTTGTGGTTGGCCATCAGGCTTGGGCCGTCCACACAGCGAGTTCGTACCCGTCCGGGTCGATGAAGTGGAAACGCCGGCCACCCGGAAAGGCAAAGGTTGCCCGGCTGATGCTTGCCCCGGCCGCCTCGACCCGCTGTAGCGTGGTTTCCAGGTCGTCCGCATACAGGATCACCAGTGGCCCGCCCGGCCGCACCGCTTCGCCGGTGGAGAAGCCGCCGGTCAAGCGACCATCGCTGAACTCGGTGTAGGTCGGCCCGTAGTCGGTGAAGCGCCAGCCGAACACGCTGCCGTAGAAAGCCTTGCTCCGTGCGATGTCGCTGACGTTGAACTCGATGTTGTCGATCTGCCGATCGTGGCCACGAACGCTCATGCGTGCTCCTTGCCGAATGGGGTTGCCTTAGTCTACTCCGGTACGTTCACCCGATAGAATCAGGCCGCCTGAAACAACCGGGTGATTACGGGCTGATGGCGATGGCGAGCCTGCCAGATGTCATAGTCGGCCTGAATGGCCAGCCACAGCCGTGCAGTGCTGATACCTGCCATTTCCAGGCGCACTGCCAAGTCTGGCGACATGGCCGCGCGGCCATGCAGTACCCGCGAAAGCGCTTCTCGAGAAAAACCCAGATGCGCTGCGAAGTCCTTAACCGTCAGGCCAAGCGCTGGCAAGACATCCTCACGCAAGGTTTCGCCGGGATGCGGCGGATTGTGCAAAGGCATGATCAGCCCTCCTGTTCAGTGATAATCAAGGTAATCGACCAATTCGGCATCCGAACCCACGAAACGAAAGATCAACCTCCAGTTACCGGAAACACTCACTGACCAGAAGCCCGAAAGCTCACCCTTGAGCGGATGCAGTTGCCAGCCTGGCAGACTCAAGTCCTGCGCAACGATGGCGCGGTCGAGAAACTGCAGCTGCCGCTGCAAGCGTTTTGCGTGAGTGGCCTGAATACCCCGGGTGTTACCCGTTTCGTAGAAGAATCGCAGTCCCTTGTGTCGAAAACTGATGATCATGGGTAGCTCGCCGCGTCCATTTGGGAGACAGCCAGAGTGTGACCCCATGCATCACACGAAGCAAAGTATCATGTGTGACGCAATGCGTCACACACTAAGTTGATCCCTAGCCACAACGTGCCCGATCGCGCACCGGGCACTCTGCCCGGTGCAGGTTCAGCGCCGTGTTGATGATGCCGATATGGCTGAACGCCTGGGGGAAGTTGCCGAGCATGCGCTTGCCAGCAGGGTCGTACTGTTCGGCCAGCAGGCCGACGTCGTTGCATAGCCCGGTGAGCTTTTCGTACAGCGCCCGGGCCTCGGCCTCGCGCCCCAGCAGCACGTACACATCCGCCAGCCAGAACGAGCACACCAGGAACGTGCCCTCCCCCGGCGTCAGCCCGTCGCTGCAGCTGTCGCTGTCATAGCGCAGCAGCAGGCCATTCTTCAGCAGGCGCTGCTCGATCTGCGCCAAGGTGCGCTGAAAGCGTGGGTCCTCGGCTGGCAGGAAACCGGTCAAGGCGATCTGCAACAGGCTGGCGTCCATCTCACTCGAACCGTAAGCCTGGACGAAGTGCTGGCCGCTGTCATCGAGCCCGCGCGCGCAGACCTCCCGATGAATCTCGTCAGCCACCTGCCGATAGTGGCGGCCATGCTCACGGCCTTCCTCGGTGGTGTCGGCCAGCCCCGCCGCACGGTCGAAGGCGACCCAGGCCATGACCTTGGAGTGGACGAAATGCTGACGGCCACCGCGCACTTCCCAGATACCTTCGTCAGGGTCGCGCCAGATGCGCTCGACATAAGGCAGGATCAGCCGGGAGATCGCCGCACTGCGCGGGTGGCGCGGCAGGCCGCCCTTGATCGCCTGGGTCATGGCATCGGCCAGTTCGCCATAGATGTCCAGCTGCACCTGTTCCGACGCGGCATTGCCGACCCGCACCGGCTGCGAGTGTTCGTAGCCGGCCAGCCAGGGCAAGGTGTACTCGGTGAGGTCGCGCTCGCCGGCCAGGCCATACATGATCTGCATCTGTTCAGGGTTGCCGGCCACCGAGCGCAGCAGCCATTCGCGCCAGGCCTGGGCTTCGTCGAAATAGCCGAGGTTCATGAACGCCAGCAAGGTCATGGTGGCGTCGCGCAGCCAGCAGAAGCGGTAATCCCAGTTGCGCTCGTGACCGATGCGTTCGGGCAGCGAGGTGGTGACCGCTGCGACGATGCCGCCGGTGGGCGCGTAGGTCATGGCCTTTAGGGTGAGCAGCGAACGGCGGACCAGGCCGGTGTAGGGGCCGACCTCGGGACAACGGTCGGCAAACGCCTGCCAGTGGGTAAGGGTGTGATGCAGCGCCTGGTCGATGTCGCAGTCGGGTTGCACCGGTAAGTGCGAGGGCTGGTGACGCATGCTGAAGAGCTGGCGCTCACCAGCCCCCACGCGAAAACGGGCGACGGTGTGGTGGTCGAGGCCGTGGGGTACCACGCTGCTGCGCAGGATCACACGATCGGGGCCGGCCACCGCGCTGAGCGTCAGCGGGTCGATTTTCTCTACCCACGGCACGCTGCGACCGTAGTCGAAGCGCAGCACCAGGTCCATTTCAAAGTTGGTCTCGCCGGACAGCCCCTCGACGATGCGCACTACCGAGTTGACCTCGTCCAGCGGCATGAAGTCGAGCACCCGGGCGCGGCCGCTGGCGGTGACCCAGGTGGTTTCCAGCACCAGAGTGTCGCCCAGGTACTGGCGGCTGCAGTGCTCGACGGGGTCGCTGGGTGCCAGGCGCCAGCGGCCGTTCTCTTCGTTGCCCAGCAGCGCGGCAAACACGGCCGGGGCGTCGAAGCGCGGCAGGCATAACCAGTCGAGCGAGCCATCGCGGCTGACCAAGGCGGCGCTGCGACAATTGCCGAGCAGGGCGTAGTCTTCGATGTGGGCGGGCATTCAACCTCCTTTATGAGGTTGCCTGTGCCGGCCTCTTCGCGGGGCAAGCCCGCTCCTACAGGGAGTTGCGTACTCCTGTAGGAGCGGGCTTGCCCCGCGAAGGGGCCCGAGCAGGCAACAAAGCACTGTCACCCCAGCTTGTGCCACTCGCGCTTGTCGCGAGTCAGCAGTTCATTGCCTTCTTCGGGGCCATCCTGCCCTGCCGGGTACTCATGCACCTCGCCCCCCTGGGCCCAGGCATCGAGGAATGGCTGTACCGCGCGCCAGCCATTCTCGATGTTGTCGGCCCGCTGGAACAAAGTCTGGTCGCCGGTCAGGCAGTCATAGATCAGCGTTTCGTAACCCGTGGCCGGGGTCATCTTGAAGAAGTCCTTGTAGGCAAAGCCCAGCTCGATGTTCTCCATCACCAGCTCCGGCCCTGGCCGCTTGGCCTGCAGGTCGAACCACATGCCTTCGTTGGGCTGGATCTGGATCTTCAGGTAATTGGGCTTGGGCCGTTCCAGTTCCGACTCGCGAAACTGCGCGTAGGGCGCCGGCTTGAAGCAGATGGCGATCTCGGTGTCGCGTACGCTCATGCGCTTGCCGGTACGCAAGTAGAACGGCACCCCGGCCCAGCGCCAGTTGTCGATCATCACCTTGAGCGCCACGTAGGTTTCGGTCTGGCTGTCGGCTGCGACGTTGTTTTCCTGGCGATACCCCGGCAGCGGCTTGCGGCCCTGCCTGCACGCCACGTATTGGCCACGCACCGAGTTCTTCAGGGCCATCTTTGCCGACCAGGGGCGGATGGCACCGATCACCTTGGCCTTCTCGCCACGCACGGCATCGGCGCCAAACGCCGCCGGTGGCTCCATGGCCACCATCGCCAGCAGCTGGAACAGGTGGTTGGGTACCATGTCACGCAGGGCACCGGTGGTGTCATAGAACGCGCCGCGGGTCTCGACACCAACCGTCTCGGCGGCGGTGATCTGTACATGGTCGATGTAGTGGTTGTTCCAGAACGACTCGAACAGGCCGTTGGAGAAACGGCTGACCAGAATGTTCTGCACCGTTTCCTTGCCCAGGTAATGGTCGATGCGGTAGATCTGCCGCTCGCTCATCACCTTCAGCAGGCAGGCATTGAGCGCCTCGGCACTGGCCAGGTCGGTGCCGAAGGGCTTTTCCACCACCACACGTCGGAAGCCGCCGGCAGACTCGTCGAGCAGGCCGGCTGCGCCCAGGCGTTGAGCCACCTCGGGGAAGAAGCGCGGCGAAGTGGCCAGGTAAAAGATGGCGTTGCCGTGGCTGGTTTTTTCGATACGTTTGGCCAACGCCGCATAGGTCGCAGGGTCGAGAAAGTCGCCAGTCTGGTAGTCCAGACGTTTCGCCAGCCGGGCCCAGAGTTTTTCGTCCAGGCATTTGGCAGCGCCCTCGCCGCCTTTGTCGCGTTCCTGCATGAAGGCATGCAGGCGCCCGGCGAATTCATCGGCCGTGGCCGGGTTGTGGTCGACGCCGACAATGCGCAGGTTGCGGTCCAGCAAACCGTCACGGCTGAGGTTGTAAAGCGCCGGCATCAGCAGGCGCTTGACCAGGTCACCGTTGGCGCCAAACAGCAACAGCGTGCAGGGCGGAGCAGCAGGAATGGTCTGTTTGCTCATCAGTCTTTTTTCTCGACGTGGCCACCGAAGCCCAGGCGCATGGCCGAGAGAATCTTGTCGCCATAGGTGCCCTGCTGCTGACGCGAGCGGAAGCGGGCGAACAGCGCGCTGGACAGCACCGGCACCGGCACCGCTTGTTCAACGGCGGCGTCAATGGTCCAGCGACCTTCGCCGCTGTCGGACACCGAGCCACTGAACTGCGCCAGCTGTGGGTCCGCTACCAGCGCATCGGCGGTGAGGTCGAGCAGCCAGGAGGTGACCACGCTGCCACGTCGCCAGACCTCGGCGATCTCGGCCACGTTCAGGTCGAAGCGCTGGTCTTCCGGCAGCTCGTTGCCGCCCTTGCTGCGCAGCAGGTCGAAGCCTTCGGCGTAGGCCTGCATCAGGCCGTACTCGATACCGTTGTGCACCATCTTCACGTAATGCCCGGCGCCCGGTGGGCCGGCATGGATGTAGCCGTGCTCGGCACGCTGGTGCTCACCGTTGCGGCCGTGGGTACGCGGAATGTCGCCGACACCCGGTGCCAGCGCCTTGAACAGCGGTTCCAGGCGCTCGAAGACCTCCTGCTCGCCACCGATCATCATGCAGTAACCGCGGTCCAGGCCCCAGACACCGCCAGAGGTGCCGACGTCCAGGTAATGCAGGCCGCGCTTGCTCAGCTCGGCCGCACGGCGCATGTCATCCTTATAGAAGGTGTTGCCACCGTCGATGATGGCATCGCCCGGCTCCAGCAGCTCGGCCAGCTGGGCGATGGTCTGCTCGGTAGGCTCGCCCGCCGGCAGCATCACCCACACCGCGCGTGGCGCCTTGAGCTTCTGCACCAGCGCGCCGAGGTCATGGGCGCCCAGGGCGCCCTCGCGATGCAAGGTATCGACGGCATCACGGTTACGATCGTGCACCACGGTTTGGTGGCCGGCGCGCATCAGCCGCCTTGCGATATTGCCGCCCATGCGGCCCAGCCCGACGATTCCCAATTGCATGAGCCGATGCTCCCCTTTCGAAATGGATGACAAACACAGTTCAACTTTCCAGATTAGTCCAGCACGACGCCTGAGGGTTCAGCGACGAACGGCGCGACAACGTTAAACAAAAAAGTTCCCATGAGCCGAGAAAGAATTCAGAATGCGCGCCGCGTGAAGCGACTACGCTTTAACTGTCACCAGCCAAAACCGCGAGGTGTGCTCATGGGTACCTTGATGCCTGCTACTCCAACCCAGACCCTCTATGTCTCCGTGCGCCGCGATGAGCTGCGTAAACTCAAGGACGAACGTGACCAGCTGCGCCAGCAGGTTGCTCAGTTGCATATGTTGCTGGAACAGGCGCGTAGCGACGGCAAAACCGTCAGCCTCTGATTTATCCCCTCCCCGGTGGGAGCTTCCCGCTCCCACACTGCTGAAATCTCGCCCCATCATGGTGCGCAACACGCTGGCCGGCCACCCGATGGCGCACGCGTAAATTAGCCCTGCCCCACCCTAGAACACCTCGGTTCACATTCGGTCACACACGCCAACGTTTGCGTCTATCTCGCGTCATAACGAAAGTGACCAATGGGTCACTTTTTTATCTCCCGCTCTCCTACACTCAGGTTTCGGCCCGCCATTTGCTCAGAGGAAGAGCGACGTAAAAAAGTCGAACTTTTGGAAACGGGGGCGTGTCAGCTACTGAGTAGGCCAAACGCAAAAGGACTTCCTTCGCACGGCCCGCCTACCCCAGCCAGTCCAATCGCCGTCGGCCGGAATGCTGATCGCGTTGTGCCTGTGCGCACGACTTCGGGGCATGGATCGCTTTACGCAACGACAAAATTCAGAGAGACCAACACGAAAGATCGCAACGGGTGCCAGCACCCTGCCAACACTTAGGGACGGAGAGAAGTATGATCAGTGCCGCTGTCGAGCCTCACGTAGATTCATTCAACCCGGACAACCGCGAACCGCTCACCCCGGACTTCGCCAAGACAGGCACGGCACCCGGCGCCCAGCGCCAGCACAACCCGAACAAGCGCAAAATCCTGTTCGTCACCTCTGAAATTGCTGATCTGGTCAAGACCGGCGGCCTCGGCGACGTGTCTGCGGCGCTGCCCCGCGCGCTGGCGCACCTGCACGATGTGCGGGTGCTGATCCCCGGCTACCGCCAAGTGATGGAAAGCGATAACCCGATTCATATCGTCGGCGAACTCGGCGGCCACGCGGCCCTGCCACCGTGCAAGATCGGCCGCATGGACATGGCCGACGGGCTGGTCATCTACGTGCTGATCTGCCCCGAGCTGTACCAACGCGACGGCACCCCCTATGGTGCCAACAATGGCCGCGACTGGCCCGACAACCATATCCGTTTCGCCCGCCTGGGCCTGGCCGCAGCCGAGATCGCGGCCGGCGAAGGCAAGATCCACTGGAAGCCCGAAGTGGTCCATGCGCATGACTGGCCCGCCGGCCTGGCGCCGGCCTACATGCACTGGCGCGGGCTGAACACGCCGACCTTGTTCACCATTCACAACCTGGCCTATCAGGGCGTCTACAGCCGCGGCTGCAGCCCAGAGCTGGCGATCCCCGACCATGCCATGCAACAGGAAGGCATGGAGTTCTACGGCAAGCTGTCGTTCCTCAAGGCCGGCCTTGCCTACTCCAGCCACATCACCACGGTCAGCGCCACCTACGCCCAGGAAATCACCACCCCGGAATTTGGCTGCGGGCTCGATGGTTTCCTGGCCAGCAAGGCCCAGCAAGGCCTGCTCGGCGGCATCCCCAACGGCATCGACGAAAGCTGGGACTCGGCCACCGACCAGCACTTGCAACACAACTTCAGCATCAATGACTGGGACGGCAAAGCTCGCAATAGCGCCGAAGTGCGCAAACTGTTCGAACTGGAGCCGTCCGAAGGGCCGCTGTTCGCCGTGGTCTCGCGGCTGGTCTACCAGAAAGGCCTGGACCTGACCCTTGGCGTTGCCGACTACATCGTCGGGCAAGGTGGGCAGATCGCGATCATCGGCCGCGGTGAGCCGGAAGAAGAGCAGGCCATGCGTGAACTGGCCCTGCGTCACCCAGGCCGCATCGGCGTGCGCATCGGCTTCAACGAAACCGACGCCCGGCGCATGTTCGCCGGCAGCGACTTCTTGCTGATGCCCTCGCGCTACGAGCCCTGCGGCCTGAGCCAGATGTACGCCCAGCGCTTTGGTTCGCTGCCGGTGGCACGCAACACCGGTGGCCTGGCCGACACCATCGAGAACGGCGTCACTGGTTTCCTGTTCGATGAGTCGACTGTCGACAGCTACCGCGAAGCCCTGAGCCGGGCGTTCTACATCTACAGCAAGAAGGACCTGCTCAATGCCATGCGCTGCCTGTCGATGACCCAGCCGTTCAACTGGTGCCAGGCAGTGGAGCCCTACGCGCGCCTCTACGAGGACCTGGTCAAGCAGGCACACCTGAGCCACTACTGAGCGGGGGTCGAAGATGCACAGGCATGGCGCACACCTGCTCGACGCCACGTCGGCGCGCTTCGCCCTATGGGCGCCCGATGCGCGCAGCGTGAGCCTGGAACTGGAGCAGCAGCCGGCCATCGGGCTGCTGCCCGATGGCGACGGCTGGTACACGGGAGTTGCCCCGTGCCAGGCCGGTGACCGCTACCACTACCGTATCGACGGCAAGCTGCAGGTAGCCGACCCGGCGTCGCGCTACCAGCCCGAAGGGGTGCACGGGCCGAGCCAGGTCGTGGACACCGGCGCCTACGCCTGGCAGCACCCCTGGCAAGGGCGGCCGTGGCATGAAGCGGTAATCATGGAGCTGCACGTCGGCGTGCTCGAAGGCTATCCAGGTGTCGCCCGGCAGTTGCCGCGGCTGGCCGAACTGGGCATCAGTGCCATCGAGCTGATGCCCCTGGGCCAGTTCCCCGGCGAGCGCAACTGGGGCTATGACGGTGTGCTGCCCTATGCGCCGCAGCACACCTATGGCAGCCCCGAGCAACTGTGCGCACTGGTGGACCGCGCCCACGGCCTGGGGCTGATGGTGCTGGTAGATGTGGTCTACAACCACTTCGGCCCGGACGGCAACTACCTGCACCAGTACGCCAGCCCGTTCTTCCGCGAAGACCGCCAGACGCCTTGGGGCGCGGCCATCGATTTTCGCCGCCGCGAGGTGCGCGATTACTTCATCCAGAACGCCCTGATGTGGCTGTGCGACTACCGCTGCGACGGCCTTCGCCTGGATGCCGTGCACGCCATCGACCAACCCGACTTCCTCATCGAACTGGCGCAGCGGGTGCGCGCCGCCGTCGAGCCCGGCCGGCATGTGTGGCTGGTGCTGGAGAATGAGCACAACCAGGCCACGCTGCTCGAACAGGGTTTCGATGCCCAGTGGAACGACGATGGCCACAACGCCCTGCATGTGCTGCTGACCGGGGAAACCGAAGGGTACTACGCCGACTACCAGGAAAAACCCATCGACAAACTGGCCCGCTGCCTGTCCGAAGGCTTCGTGTTCCAGGGCCAGGCCAACCGCCACGGCACGCCACGCGGCGAACCCAGCGGGCACCTGGCGCCAAGTGCCTTCGTGCTGTTCCTGCAGAACCATGACCAGGTCGGCAACCGTGCCCTGGGCGAACGCCTGACGCGCCTGTGCCCGCCTGCGGCCCTGCGTGCGGCCACCGGCCTGTTGCTGCTGGCGCCGATGATCCCGTTGCTGTTCATGGGCGATGACGATGGCAGTTGCCGGCCGTTCCTGTTCTTCACCGACTTCCACGACGACCTGGCCGACGCCGTGCGCGAGGGCCGGCGCGGCGAATTCGCCCACTTCAAGGCATTCGCCGACCCCGAGCAACGCGAACACATACCCGACCCCAATGCCGAACAGACCTTTGAGGCATCGCGGCCGCAAAACAAGGAAGTCATCGCCGGCTGGCACGGCCTTTATCAGCAGCTGCTCGACCTGCGCCGGCGCCATGTCATCCCCCACCTGCCCGGCAGCCGCGCCCTGGGCGCCGAGGTGCTGGGCGACAAGGCGCTCACTGCGCGCTGGCAGCTAGGCGATGGCAGCACCCTGCGCATCGACCTGAACCTGGCCGCCGCGCCCCAGGCGGTCGCCCTGCCCGCCGTCGAGCGGCGCCTGTTCGACAGCAGCGACACCACTCACCCCGACACTGCGCTGTCCGCCCACAGCTGTGTGGTCAGCCTGCTATCACCTGGCCAGGAGCGCCCATGAGCGAAACCGCCTTGCACCGACTGGCCGCCCGCGTCGGGCTGGCCCGCGACTGGATCGACGCCAACAACCGGCCACAACAGGTCAGCGACGAGGTGCTGCGCAAGGTCCTCGACGGCCTGGGCCACCCCGCCGGCGACGAGCCTGCCATCCAGGCCAGCCTGCGCGCCGTGGAAGCCGCCGAAGACGCCGAACACCTGCCCCCGCTGATCACCGCCGAACTTGACCAGCCGCTGCCCTTGCGCCGCTACTTCCCGCCGGGCAGCGCCGTGCGCTGTACCCTGGAAAGCAACCGCCTGCAGTACCTGACCCTCGATGCCCAAGGCAACCTGCCCGGCGGCCTGCCGGTCGGCTATCACCTGCTGCAGATCAACGAACGCAGCTTCACCCTGGCCGTGGCACCGCCGCGCTGCCACAGCCTGGCAGACGCGGTCGCCGAACCGTCGCCGCGCTGCTGGGGCCTGGCGGTGCAGCTCTACAGCCTGCGACGCAGCGGCGATGGTGGCTACGGCGACTGCCTGGCCCTGGAACAACTGGCGCGCAGCGCCGCCGAGCGCGGTGCCGATGCCCTGGCGATCAGCCCGATCCACGCGCTTTCGGCCGTCGATCAGCAATACTACAGCCCCTACTCGCCGTCCAGCCGCCTGTTGCTCAACACCCTGTACGCCAGCCCCTCCGCGCTGCTGGGCGAGCGTGCCGTGCGCATGGCGATCGAGGCCTGTGGCCTGGAGCAAGTGCTCGAAGACCTGGAGCAGCGCCCGCTGGTGGACTGGCCCCGAGCCGCCGACGCTCGCCTGCGCCTGCTCGAAGCGCTGTACCAGGATTTCAGCCAGGCCGACCACCCGCTGCGCAAGGACTTCGACAGCTTCCGTAAGGCACGTGGCCAGGCCCTGGAACATCACTGCCGCTTTGAAGTGCTGCAGGCGCAAGCCGTCGAGCATGGCCTGGGCGCCGACTGGCGCAACTGGCCCAGCGCCTGGCACGACCCGTACCACCCGGAAGTCGAGGCCTTCGCCAACGCCTACCCGGCCAAGGTCGAGTTCCATGCCTTCTGTCAGTGGCTGACCGAGCGCAGCCTGCAACGCGCCCAGCACGCCGCACGTAGCAACGGCATGGCGGTCGGCCTGATCGCCGACCTGGCCGTTGGAGCCGATGGTGCCGGCAGCCAGGCCTGGAGCCGCCAGGACGAGCTGCTGGCCAACCTCAAGGTCGGCGCGCCGCCCGACATCCTCAATCGCTCGGGCCAGGACTGGGGCATCTGCGCTTTCTCCCCCGAGGGCCTCAAGCGCAACGGCTACCGCGCCTTCATCGAGATGCTGCGGGCCAACCTGGCCCATGCCGGCGGCCTGCGCATCGACCATGTCATGGGCCTGCGCCGTCTGTGGCTGATTCCCCGGGGCTGCAAGCCTGCCGAGGGCGCCTACCTCAACTACCCGCAGGAAGACCTGCTGCGCCTGCTGGCCCTGGAGTCGGTGCGCCACCAGGCGATCATCCTCGGCGAAGACCTCGGCACCGTGCCCGAGGGCCTGCGCGAACAGCTGGCGGCCAAGGCCGTGCTGGGCATGCGCGTGCTGCCTTTCGAGCAGACCCAGCCCGGCCACTTCAAGCCGATTCTCGACTGGCCGGACGACGCCCTGGCCACCACCGGCACTCACGACCTGGCGCCGCTGGCCGGCTGGCTGCAAAGCCGCGACATCGACTGGAGCCAGCGCCTGCATCTGATCGACGCCGCCACCGAACTGCACTGGCGCCATACAAGGCAGAAGGAATGCGAAGGCCTGCGCCGCACCCTGGAAGCCAACTATGGCCCGCAAGAGGACAATGACGCCTTGATCGATGCCGCCATCCGCTACGTAGGCCACACCCGCGCGCCGTTGGTGCTGATCCCGCTGGAAGACCTGCTCGGCAGCGACGAGCAACCTAACTTGCCCGGGACTACCAGCGGCCACCCCAACTGGCGTCGGCGCTTCGCCGCGCCGGTGCGCGAGCTGCTCGACGACGAAGATGCCGCACGGCGCCTGGAGCTGCTGGCCCAGGCCCGTGAGCAAGCCTGGGAGCGCGACCGATGAAGCCATTGACCGCGACCCTGCGCCTGCAATTTCACAGCGACTTCACCCTCGATGACGCCGTGCCACTGGTGCCGTATTTTGCCCAGCTGGGCATCAGCCACCTGTATGCCTCGCCCATCCTCAAGGCCCGCGCCGGCTCGCGCCACGGTTACGACGTGGTCGACCCGACCTGCGTCAACCCCGAGCTGGGTGGCGAGGCCGCGTTGCAACGGCTGGTGGCTGCGCTGCGCCAGCACGGCATGGGGCTGATCCTCGACACGGTGTCCAACCACATGGCCGTGGGCGGCGCCGACAACCCCTGGTGGCAGAGCCTGCTGGCCTGGGGCCGGCGCAGCCCCTACGCGGAGTTCTTCGACATCCAGTGGCACTCCAGCGACCCACTGCTGGCCGGGCAGTTGCTGCTGCCGTTCCTTGGCAGCGACTATGGCGCGGCGCTGAAGAACGGTGAAATCCCGCTGCAATTCGACAAGCCATCGGGCCTGCTGCAGATCGCCCACTACCAGCACCGCTTCCCCATCTGCCCGCTGGACTATGGCTGGATACTGGCGCAGAGCCCCGAGCCTGCACTAAAGGCCCTGGCCGAGCATTTCACCGCGCTGCGCGATGCGCCTGAGCCACTGGCAGACGCCCTGCCCCTGCACGCCGAACTGGCACGCCTGGTGCGCGAAGGCGCGGACCTGGAATCGGCCCTGATCGCCTTCGACAGCCGCAGCGAAAACGGCTTCAAGCGCCTGCACTTGCTGCTCGAACGCCAGACCTACCGCCTGGCCAGTTGGCGCACCGCCGCCGATGACATCAACTGGCGGCGCTTCTTCGACATCAACGAACTCGGCGGCCTGCGGGTGGAGCGTGCCGTGGTGTTCGAGGCGACCCACGCCAAGCTGTTCGAACTGATCGAGCGCGGCCTGGTGGACGGCCTGCGCATCGACCATATCGACGGCCTGGCCGACCCGCGCGGGTACTGCCGCAAGCTGCGTCGCCGGGTCGACAGCCTGCTTGCCAGGCGCCCGTTGCAGGCCGCGCTGGAGCACTTCCCGATCTACGTGGAAAAGATCCTCGGCACCGACGAACACCTGCACCGCGACTGGCTTACCGACGGCACCACCGGCTACGAGTTCATGAACCAGGTCTCGCTGCTGCAGCACGACCCGGCCGGCGAAACGCCGCTGACCGAGCTGTGGGCCACCGTCAGCGAACGCCCCGACTTCGCCGAGGAAGTGCGCCTGGCGCGCCACCTGGTGCTCAACGCCAGCCTGGCCGGCGACTGCGAATCCGTGGCCCAGGCCCTGCTGCAGGTCGCCCGCGACGACCTGATGACCCGCGACCTGACCCTCGGCGCGATCCGCCGCGCACTGCAGGCGCTGGTTGCGCATTACCCTGTCTATCGCACCTACTTCAACGCCTGCGGACGCCCGGCAGAGGACGAACGCTTCTTCCAACAGGCCCTGGCCAATGCCCGCAGGGACCTGGGTGAAGCCGACTGGCCACTGCTCGACCAGCTTGAGCAATGGCTTGGTGGCCAGCCTTGGCGCCAGATGGCCCCGGGCCGGCCGCGCAAGCACCTGCGCCATGCCTGTGTGCGCTTCCAGCAGCTCACCGCCCCCAGTGCCGCCAAGGCCGTGGAGGACACCGCCTTCTATCGTTCGGCGCGGCTGTTGTCGCGCAACGATGTCGGCTTCGAGGCCGAGCGCTTCAGCGCCGGCACCGAGCATTTCCATAACGAGGCCCAGCGTCGCCTGCGCGACTTCCCCGACAACCTGCTCGCCACCGCCACCCACGACCACAAGCGTGGCGAAGACAGCCGCGCGCGCCTGGCTGTACTGAGCGAGCGCGGCCCATGGTTGGCCAGTCGTGTCGAGCACTGGCGCGAGCTGGCTGCACCGCTGCGCGAGCAACTGGACGACGGTGTGGCACCCAGCCCCGGCGACGAACTGCTGCTGTTGCAGACGTTGCTGGGCAGCTGGCCACTGACCCTCGACCTGCACGACGACAACGCGCTGCGCCAGTACGCCGAACGCATCCGCCAATGGCAACAGAAGGCCCTGCGCGAAGCCAAGCTGCGCAGCAGCTGGAGCGCGCCGAACGAGGCCTATGAAGCGGCCTGCGCCGCCTATGTCGACGGACTGCTGCTGGATCGGGAAAACCAGCAGCTGCGCCAGTCGCTGGCGGATGCTGCACAACTGATCGCCTGCCCCGGCGCCCTCAACGGCCTGGTCCAGAGCCTGCTGCGCATGACCGTGCCGGGTGTGCCCGACCTGTACCAGGGCAACGAGTACTGGGATTTCAGCCTGGTCGACCCGGACAACCGCCGCGCCGTGGACTACGCTTGCAGGCGCCGCACCCTGGACGATGCCACCGCGCCCGCCGAGCTACTGGCGCAATGGCGCGACGGCCGCATCAAGCAGGCCCTGATCGCCCGGGTGCTGGACTGCCGCCAGGCCAATGCCGAGCTGTTCCGCCGCGGCGCCTATCTGCCGCTGAACGTGCAGGGCCGGCATGCCGAGCAGGTCATCGCCTTCGCCCGCCTGGGTGAAAGCCAACGCGCCATCGTTATCGCCCCGCGCCTGGCCAGCGGCCTGCTCGGCGGCGCCACTACACCGTTGATCCCGGCACAGAACTGGGACGACACCCGGGTGATCCTGCCGTTTGCCTTGTCGCCTGCCACTTGGACTGGACTTTTCGGTACAGCCGCTGTCAGCCCTACAAAGGAGCTGATGTTGAGCGCGGCTCTGTCGCAATTTCCGCTCAACCTGTTGATTGAACATGCATAGCATTCAGGAGCGTCGTGATGAGTGTCGAAGAAAAACGAGTACGCGAATTTGCTTACCAGATCTGGGAATCGGAAGGTAAGCCGGAGGGGCAAGAGGAGCGCCATTGGGAGATGGCCCGCAAGCTTGCCGAAGCCGAGGCGTTGGCACCCAAGGCAGAACCGCGCAAGCGGGCACCGGCCAAGCCCAAGGCGCCTGCCGAGCCCAAGGTCACTGCCCTGCCTGCGGCAAAAACGCCTGCCGCCAAGAAGCCTCGCGCAGTGAAGAAGCCCACCGCAGGTTAAGCCTGTGCGGGCCTCTTCGCGGGGCAAGCCCGCTCCTACAGGGGGACGCAATATCCTTTAGGAGCGCGCTTGCCCCGCGAAGCGGCCCTCACAGGTCCCCGCAGTCCCCCCATCACCACGGCCAATCGAGGACCGCCATGAGCCCCCGTACCCCGAAGAAAACCCGCTCCGTCGCCCCGTCGCGTATCCGCGAAGGCCTGCCCTTCCCCCTGGGCGCTACCTGGGACGGCCTGGGGGTCAACTTTGCCCTGTTCTCGGCCAACGCCACCAAGGTCGAACTGTGTCTGTTCGACTCCACCGGCGAGCAGGAAATCGAGCGCATCGAACTGCCCGAGTACACTGACGAGATCTACCACGGCTACCTGCCCGATGCTCATCCCGGGCTGGTCTACGGTTACCGCGTGTACGGCCCTTACGAGCCGGAAAACGGCCATCGTTTCAACCCCAACAAATTGCTGATCGACCCCTATGCCAAGCAACTGGTCGGCAGCCTGAAATGGTCCGAGGCACTGTTCGGCTACACCATCGGCCACCCGGACGGCGACCTGTCGTTCGACGAGCGCGACAGCGGGCCCTTCGTGCCCAAATGCAAGGTTATCGACCCGGCCTTCACCTGGGGCCGCGACCAACCCGTGCAGGTGCCCTGGGAACGCACGATCATCTACGAAGCCCACACCCGCGGTATCAGCATGCGCCACCCGGCGGTGCCAGAAGAACTCCGCGGCACCTTCGCAGGCCTTGCCAACGACGAGCTGCTCAAGCACATCAAGGACCTGGGCGTGTCGAGCATCGAGCTGCTGCCGATCCACGCCTTCGTCAACGACCAGCACCTGCTGGAAAAAGGCCTGAACAACTACTGGGGCTACAACAGCATCGCCTTCTTCGCGCCGCACCCGCGCTACCTGGCCAGCGGCAAGATCGCCGAGTTCAAGGAGATGGTCGCGCACCTGCACGACGCCGGCCTGGAGGTGATCCTCGACGTAGTCTACAACCACACCGCCGAAGGCAACGAACGCGGCCCGACCCTGTCGATGCGCGGCATCGACAACGCCTCGTACTACCGCCTGATGCCCGACGACAAGCGCTTCTACATCAACGACTCCGGCACCGGCAACACCCTCGACCTCAGCCACCCGCGGGTGCTGCAACTGGTCACCGACTCGCTGCGCTACTGGGCCGGGGAAATGCGCGTGGACGGTTTCCGCTTCGACCTGGCGACCATCCTCGGCCGCTACCACGATGGCTATAGCGAGCGCCACGGATTCCTCGTCGCCTGCCGCCAGGACCCGATGCTCAGCCAGGTCAAGCTGATCGCCGAACCCTGGGACTGCGGCCCTGGCGGCTACCAGGTGGGCAACTTCGCGCCCGGCTGGGCCGAGTGGAACGACCGCTTCCGCGATACCGCACGGGCCTTCTGGAAAGGCGACGAAGGCCAACTGGCCGATTTCGCCGCACGGATCACCGCTTCGGGAGACATGTTCAACAACCGCGGGCGCCGGCCGTATTCCTCGGTCAACTTCATCACCGCCCACGATGGCTTCACCCTGCGTGACCTGGTGTCGTACAACAGCAAGCACAACGAAGACAACGACGAGAACAACCAGGACGGCACCGACAACAACCTGTCATGGAACTGTGGTGCTGAAGGCCCCACCGACGACCCTGAAATCAACGCCCTGCGCATGCGCCAGATGCGCAACTTCTTTGCCACGCTGTTACTGGCTCAGGGCACGCCGATGATTGTCGCCGGCGATGAATTCAGCCGCACCCAACATGGCAACAACAACGCCTACTGCCAGGACAGCGAGATCGGCTGGGTCAACTGGGACCTGGACGATGAAGGCAAGGAACTGCTGGCCTTCGTCAAGCGCCTGACTCGCCTGCGCCTGGCATACCCGGTGCTACGCCGCTCGCGCTTCCTGGTCGGCGATTACAACGAAGCGATCGGGGTCAAGGATGTGACCTGGCTGGCGCCGGATGGCAGCGAGATGAGCGTGGAGCAGTGGGAAGACCCGCACGGCCGCTGCCTGGGCATGCTGATCGATGGCCGCGCGCAGGTCAGTGGCATCGCGCGACCGGGGTCGGAGGCGACCATGCTGTTGATCGTCAATGCGCACCATGATGTGGTGCCGTTCCTGCTGCCGGCAGTGCCCGAAGGCGAGTACTGGAGCTGCCTGATTGATACCGACCGGCCAGAGATGCGCAAGCCGCAACACCTGCAGTTCGACAGCACCTTCGAAGTCAAAGGCCGGTCGTTGCTTTTGATGGTATTACAGCGCGAGGAGGAGTAGTGATTCAGCCTGCCTGAGCTTGCTCTGGAAATTCGATACCTAATGTTGGGCAGCTAAAAACACGATCCGAAGCACGCTGCCCATTGCTACATAGCCGAAAGAGAGCCGAAGACATGAGCACAGTCACTCATCTGAAAGGTATTCATCACACTCGCCAATGCTCGATTGTTTACGCCTTTTCCGCGAACTCTCTTCTTGCTGCAGAACGACGTCGTTTCTCGTCACCGATACGAACCTGATTAACCCCGATCTCCTCACGTATCACTAAACCGTGATAGGCGCTTACCACCACATCGGGGAAGCCTCTGTCTCTAAAAGAGTTGAGGAGAGCTTGGCCAAACGAATGCTGTACGCCGCTGACCTCCTCAAAGGCAAATGAATTGGGCGTGACTGCATCAGCGCCGTAGCACGAAAGGGAGCGGACATCTTTGAAGTCAGTACGCAGCCCGCTTTCAATAAGAAATGTTACAAGCTGATTCGTCGTAAAGGTTTCAGTCTCATGCGTAAGGCGATTATCACCCGCTAGCCCGTGCCCCCACAGGTAGAGTTTACTCTTTTCTGGATCAAGGCCGGCCAGCGTCGACGCTACAGACTCAAATCTTGTATCCCTGATCACACTATGATCAAGCTCAAGTACCTCAAGTACTTCTCGACTGAATTTGACTTTGCTGCGAGCGGTTTGTCTAAGTATCTCATCCGATGCTGTAGAGACCTTGCGTTCGAAATCAGCAAGCGTCACAAGGTGCCTGTCGACGTCAGCTTTGGCTTTTCGTTCGTCAGCTTTCCTCCGAACCTCTAAGTGATTCTTCAGCTCGTCATCGGCGACAAGAATAGTCCTGAGTGTTTTCCGCTTACTTGCTCGCTGAAAATTAAGTTCATATGCAATCTCTCGGAGGTTGCCCTTCACAAACGGGATAAGGATATACCCTTCTTTCTGTGATTCCATTCCATTGGGGTCATGCAGCGTCGCGGGATTGTTACGCACCATCCGATAAAGATTGAGCCCATCTACCGTTTTGGCTGGGTCAGCATTCAGCCAGCGGCCAGCCCACGGCTGGTAATAGCGATAACCGTAGTAATACAGTCCTGTCGCATCGCGCTCTTTACCGGAGTAACGAATGGTTTTGTATTCGGCTTCGATCTGGCTGCGCGCCGTCCATACGGACGTGCCGCCGAACGGGTAGTATTCCTCTTGGCTAATGACCGATCCTTGCCCATCCAGCTCCAGCCCGCTGCTGCCAATCAGGTAGTGATAGCTGTAGCGGACCTGATCATTGTTCAGGCCTGCCGGCAAGCCACTGGCCCAGTGCAGGACTTGTACTTGCGCACCGCCCCCTGCTGCAACCTTGATTACATGCAGGCGGGTATCTTCATCGGTGTCGCGCAATTCCAGGCCATCCAGATACAGCACTCGCTGAGATTGAGTGACACCCACTGCCTGCTGCTCGTTCACCTTGAGCAGGCGCATCCCGTCACCCCCATAGCGGTACCACTCGCGATCATCCGCGCCCGCCTCACGTTCGATCGGTTTCACCTGCGCCAACTCACCCCGCGCATTCCAGCGCAGGTCCTGTCCGGCCAGCAGCTCCAGTTGATGGCCACCGGCATCGAACAATTCATCCACCTGCTCAGGCAACAGGCCCTCACGCGCCAGCACTGCACGGTTGCTGCGGTTGGAGACGGTCATTCGAGTGGTGTAGGCGTTGTTGCTGGCCGGGGCGCTGTGTTGGATCTGGGTGAGGTTGCCCGCGCGGTCGTAGCTGTAGCGGCGCGTGTAATTTGTGAGGGCGCTCTCGTCGGTTGGCAAAGGAACCAGCACATCAGGCAACTGTGGCCCCTGAGCACCACGTCCGATCATCTCCCGCCCCGTTGCCTGCACCAGTTGGTACAGGCTGTCGTAGGTGAACGTACTCTCTGCCGTTACCTTCTGATTGCGCCAGAAGCGGGTAGCTTCGGCGTCATTGCGCACACTCTGCACATTGCCCACCGGGTCGTAATGGTAGTGCAGGTCCTGCAGCGTCGTGGCAGCGGAGATCTGCGTGCCCGGGCGCTGCACACGAATGCCTGTCAGCCTTTGCGTCATTGGGTCGAGGCCGTAGTCCGTGATTACCCCATTACCATGGACTGCCTGCTGCTTGTGGCCCGATGGCGAATAACACAATGAAGCAACGATCGCCTGCTCGGCCTGGCCTTGCAGGGTCAGCCAACTGCCTCGCAACTGCCCGGCAACGTCATAGGCCTGGCGCTGCTGGTGGCCCCGCGCATCCGTCTGGGTCAACTGGATTCCCGTGGCATCGAGCGTACGCAACGTCACGTAGCGCTCTGGCTCCAGGGTGCTCTGCCATGCTTGCTCGTCTTCACCCGCCCAGTCCGCCTCGTCTTCGCCTGCAAGCACGCGGCGAGACTGGGCCAGCGCTGCACCGGTGAGCGCGAGGTTTTGCAGTTCGATGAGGCCTGCGGTGTCGTAATGGCGAACGCACTGACCCGCAAGGTTGCGGTTCTTTTCGCCTGGGCTCAGGCCTGCCCAGCGATAGCGCTCTGCGACACGCGGCAGCGCTTCGCCAGCGCCCTGCTCCGTCACGGCCAGCAGCCTGCCGGGTAGCGAAGGTACTTCATGGAAGCACGCTTGGCTGACGCCGGTAGCACTGACCGCCAGCAGCGGACGCCCGGCCACGTCAGGCAGGGCCACGCTCGAGCCGGCATCGACACTTTCGGTGTAAAGAGGTCGCCCAGACAAGTCGCTGTGCCAGCGAAAGTTCGGGGTAGCCGTTTCGGCAAGGCGCGGGTCACGGCTTAGTGCAAGATGACCACGGGCATTGTACTGATGCCGGGTGATGTGCAATTCAACGACGTCTGCGGCATCGTTACGATAACTGTCGACCTCGCGTACGGGTAAACCGCGCACGCAAAGTACCACCAACCTGGGAGTGCCAGCGTGCAAAGCTGGGGCATTCAAAGAGGCCATGGCCAAGATCGCTCAAGTGATTTTAGGCACGGCCCCCGTTTGAACATCGCGGGCATGCTCAATTCCTTTCCCTTAACTCCTTCGAGCCCTAGAACACTCTAGAACAACGTGAGCGGCGAAGGCTTACACTACCAATCTCACTCATCTTCCCATACTGACTACTCCATACTACCCCGTGATAACCGGTCACTTTCACGTTTGAAAACCCCATTCCCCTCAAGGCATTACGTAAAGTGCGTGCGAAAGGTTGCCGAATAGGATCCGCATCAAAATCCACGGCAGAAGCGTCCGCCAGTTCTTCAAGCTCAAACGAGGTGGGACTGCGACTATCTCCGCTGTTGCATGAACTGACCCGGATATCGACAAAATCCCTAGGGAGCCCACCCTCCCGCAGGCGGGTAGCGATTTCTCCTGCATCGATCTCCGTTGATCCCTCAACATCGTCCGCGCCCAGCGTAGGGTCTCCAGGGGCCCCGTGCCCGGTAATATAGAGTTTGGCATTATTGCTATCGAGCGATGCGAAGCCGTTCGGCGAATTGCCAATTATGACATTTAAAGCATCAAGGACACTCTGGTATTGATTGGCATGATGCCTTCGTGATTGCAATTTATCCGCATGCAAATCCCGATCGATCACCGAGGCTATGAGGGCGCTGCCCGCTACAAGTACTGCGCCACCAACAGCTCCCGCCATAGCCCATTGGGTACCGAATGCTGCACTACTGAACGTACCACCGAGGGTTGCACCAGCTGCGGACTGCAGAACATTGTGCTTGGCTGTACGCATCTGCTTCTCGGCCGCTTTCTTTTCACGAGACTGCATTTCTATGCCTATTTGCCTTCTGTTGAACTTTACAAGAAGCTCAAATACCGACCTAGAGGACTCGTTATCAACGATAATTGTATATGGAGGCTTGCCCTTACGATATCGAACCAAATTTTCATTCAGGATCTGCCTTACAACGTCTCCCTCCACCAACGGGGCGTAAATATAGCCATCTTTAGAACTATTACCATTGGGATCATGCAAGGTGCTCGGGTTATTCCGGACCATCCGAAAAAGATTCAATCCTTCCAACGCACCCATGGGGTCCACACTTAGCCAGCGCCCGCTCCACGGCTGATAATATCGGGCTCCATAGTAATAAAGCCCGGTTTTATCGCATTCTTTGGCGGAAAATCGGAGCGTTTTGAAGCTCGCTTCCATGTCGTTACGGGCAGTCCAAACCGCCGTACCTCCGAACGCATAGTACTCTTCGAGTGAAATCACTTGCCCTTGCGCATCCAATTCCATACCGTTGCTGCCAATCAGGTTGTGATAGCTGTATCGAACTTGATCATTGTCCAGCCCTGCCGGCAAACCACTGGCCCAGTGCAGAACTTGCACTTGCGCACCGCCCCCTGCCGCAACCTTGATTACATGCAGGCGGGTATCTTCATCGGTGTCGCGCAATTCCAGGCCATCCAGATACAGCACTCGCTGAGATTGAGTGACACCCACTGCCTGCTGCTCGTTCACCTTGAGCAGGCGCATCCCGTCACCCCCATAGCGGTACCACTCGCGATCATCCGCGCCCGCCTCACGTTCGATCGGTTTCACCTGCGCCAACTCACCCCGCGCATTCCAGCGCAGGTCCTGTCCGGCCAGCAGCTCCAGTTGATGGCCACCGGCATCGAACAATTCATCCACCTGCTCAGGCAACAGGCCCTCACGCGCCAGCACTGCACGGTTGCTGCGGTTGGAGACGGTCATTCGAGTGGTGTAGGCGTTGTTGCTGGCCGGGGCGCTGTGTTGGATCTGGGTGAGGTTGCCCGCGCGGTCGTAGCTGTAGCGGCGCGTGTAATTTGTGAGGGCGCTCTCGTCGGTTGGCAAAGGAACCAGCACATCAGGCAACTGTGGCCCCTGAGCACCACGTCCGATCATCTCCCGCCCCGTTGCCTGCACCAGTTGGTACAGGCTGTCGTAGGTGAACGTACTCTCTGCCGTTACCTTCTGATTGCGCCAGAAGCGGGTAGCTTCGGCGTCATTGCGCACACTCTGCACATTGCCCACCGGGTCGTAATGGTAGTGCAGGTCCTGCAGCGTCGTGGCAGCGGAGATCTGCGTGCCCGGGCGCTGCACACGAATGCCTGTCAGCCTTTGCGTCATTGGGTCGAGGCCGTAGTCCGTGATTACCCCATTACCATGGACTGCCTGCTGCTTGTGGCCCGATGGCGAATAACACAATGAAGCAACGATCGCCTGCTCGGCCTGGCCTTGCAGGGTCAGCCAACTGCCTCGCAACTGCCCGGCAACGTCATAGGCCTGGCGCTGCTGGTGGCCCCGCGCATCCGTCTGGGTCAACTGGATTCCCGTGGCATCGAGCGTACGCAACGTCACGTAGCGCTCTGGCTCCAGGGTGCTCTGCCATGCTTGCTCGTCTTCACCCGCCCAGTCCGCCTCGTCTTCGCCTGCAAGCACGCACCGAGACTGGGCCAGCGCTGCGCCGCTGAGCGCGAGGTTTTGCAGTTCGATGAGGCCTGCAGTGTCGTAATGGCGCACGCACTGACCGGCAAGGTTACGGTTCTTTTCCGCCGGGCTCAGGCCTGCCCAGCGGTAGCGCTCTGCGACACGCGGCAGCGCTTCGCCAACGCCCTGCTCCGTCACGGCCAGCAGCCGGCCGGGTAGCGAAGGTACTTCATGGAAGCACGCTTGGCTGACGCCGCTAGCACTGACCGCCAGCAGCGGACGCCCGGCCACGTCAGGCAGGACCACGCTCGGCCCGGCATCGACACTTTCGGTGTACAGAGTTCGCCCAGCCAGGTCGCTGTGCCAGCGAAAGTTTGGGGTAGCCGTTTCGGCAAGACGCGGGTCAAGGCTTTGCACAAGGTTGCCGCGGGCATCGTGCCAATGGCGGGTGATGCGCAGCTCAACGGCTTGTGTTGCCTGCTCCCGATAGCACGCGAGTTCACCCACCGGGAAACCACGAGGGCAGAGCACTGCCAGGCTAGGAGTGCCTGCATGTAAAGCAGAGGAATTGAAAATAGCCATGGCTGAATTCCATTTCGCTGGTGCGGATGCTTTGATCTACCCGGTAAGCATCAATACAAGCTCTACGACACATCAGCCATACGCCTCCCTTATGGCAAGCGTAGACACACAAAGCAGTCCGCGCGAGCCAGACTGAACCTCACTTACCAGTGCCTGTCCCTTGTAGGAGCAGCAACCCTAGCAGCAGCCATTGAGGAGCCACCGTGAACCTCGAAGCCGGCAGCCCAGGTTTCGCCAGTACTCGTCAGGCCACGCCGGTCAACCGGCTGAGGGTGCTGACGGTGAACACCCACAAGGGCTTCACCGCCTTCAACCGGCGCTTCATCCTGCCTGAGCTGCGCGAGGCGGTGCGCAGCACCCAGGCCGATATCGTGTTCCTCCAGGAAGTGCTCGGCAGCCACGACCGCCATGCCGCGCGCTACCCTGGCTGGCCACAGACCTCGCAATACGAATTCCTCGCCGACAGCATGTGGAGCGACTTCGCCTACGGCCGCAATGCGGTGTACCCCGACGGCCACCACGGCAATGCACTGCTGTCCAAGTACCCGATCATCGAGCACCGCAACCTCGACGTGTCGATCACCGGCCCCGAGCGTCGCGGCCTGTTGCACTGCATCCTCGACGTCCCCGGCCAGCACAAGGTGCATGCCATCTGCGTGCACCTGTCGCTACTGGAAAGCCATCGGCAGAAGCAACTGCAGCTGCTGCGCCAGTTGCTCGATGGGCTGCCTGCCGATGCACCGGTGATAATCGCCGGCGACTTCAACGACTGGCAGCAACACGGCAACCGCACCCTGCGCCTGCAGCGCGACCTGCACGAGGCCTTCGAGCGTCATCACGGCCTGCTCGCCCGCACCTACCCCGCTCGCCTGCCGCTGCTGCGCCTAGACCGCATCTACCTGCGCAACGCCGATAGCCATGCGCCGCAGATTCTGGGGCACAAACCTTGGACGCACCTTTCCGACCATCTGCCACTGGCCGTGGAGGTCAGGTTGTAACAATGATTCGGCATAGCCAGTGCCGCAGAAATAGCGATCACCGCTATACCTGAAAAATTAACTAGGCTAATCAGCGACTTAAAAACAACCACGGCCCTTGAACAGATCTTTCACGCTTTCTTGACGCAAGCGCCGGTCTCTCCTTAGCTGAACAGTAATCACTAGACGTAAAAACTCGCGCCGGGCCTCTAGCTCGCGCCTTTGCTCGCGCCTGCGAAAGCTGGCGCGCTGGTTTGGGTCGCCCTCTGTTTTTGTCGTACAGCTCGTGACACGCAGGCCAGGTCCTTGGGCTGTACAACAATAAAACAGAGGAGATCCGCCATGAAAACAACCTCGAATCCCTTGCGCTTCGATCGTATTTTCTACGCGGTTTCCACGTCGATGCTTCTGGCAACCCCGGTGGAAACTTTCGCGTTCGAACTGCAGGAAGATCCGATCTCCCCCAGCTACCTGCAACAAGCGACGGTTCCGACGTTGTCGCTCGAACCGGTCAGCGCCAGTGGCCTTAACATGGGTACGCTGAACGCCTTCAGCGAGAAGATGGGCGAACGGCACAGCCTGCCAGCCCCCGACCTGGCGGGCGGCCAGTGGGCGCAGTTCTTCCCTGGCGCCACACCACAACCGGGTGCGCGGGCGCCAGATCAACTGGAAGCGCCCAGCCAGCAACTGATGATCGGCCCGGACCTGTTCGTGCGTGAAACCGCCGATGGCAACGTCCACCGTGCGGGGATTTTCGTTGGGCACAACAACCTGCAGAGCAGCCTCAGCGGTGCACGGCCATTGCTGGGGGACAAGCAGCGCAACGCGGTCAACCTCAGTGGCAGGAGCCTGGGGGTGTACTGGAGCATGACCCATGAACACGGTTGGCACGTGGATGCCGTGGCCATGGGCTCGCGCATCGAGGTGATGGGCCGTGACGACAGCGGCCAGCGCCTGGATGACAGCGGCCATGCGATGACCTTTTCGGTGGAAGGTGGTTACCCGATCGGCCTGGGTGGCGGCTGGGTCATCGAGCCGCAGGCGCAGTTGATCAACCAGCAGTTCTTCCCAGGCAACCAGGTGCAGGCAGAGACCTTGAAGGCGTTCGACAGCCAGCCCAGCTGGAGCGGCCGGGTCGGTGCCAAATTGTCCGGGCGCTACGAGGTGAAAGGCATGCCGATCGAGCCCTATGTGCGGACCAACGTCTGGTATGACTTCAACGATACCAGCGAGGTGAAGCTGGACCAGGTCGACAAGATCTCCAGCTCGCGCTATTCGACCACGGTGGAATTGGGCTTGGGGTTGGTGGCACGGGTGACACCTAAGGTGGCGCTGTTTGTCAGTGCCGATTACAGCAGTGATGTGGATGGCAATGACATCAACGGGCTGATTGGCAGCCTTGGGGTGCGGATGCGGTGGTAGGCAGGCCTGGCCTCTTCGCGGGACAAGCCCGCTCCTTCAGAGGTTACGAAACCCTTGCAGGAGCGGGCTTGCCCCGCGAAGAGGCCAGCTCAGGCAACCCTTCAGGCTGGCTTCATCACCAGCACACCCAACGGCGGCAGGTTAAGGGCCAATGACAACGGCTGCCCATGGCTGGCCACCTCATCACTCGCCACCGCCCCCAGGTTGCCGACATTCGACCCGGCATACAGCTCGGCATCGCTGTTGAGCAGCTCCTGCCAACGCTCACCGAACGGCACGCCAATCCGGTAGCCCTCACGCGGCACCGGGGTGAAGTTGGCCACCACCAGCAGCGGCTCGCCCTGGCTGCTCCAGCGCAACCAGGCATACACGCTGTTGTGCGCATCATCGCCGATCAGCCACTGGAAGCCCTGAGGCTGGCAGTCCTGCTCGTGCAGCGCCGGCAGTTCGCGGTACAGGCGGTTGAGGTCACCGACCAGGCGCTGCACACCCTGGTGCTCGGGGTATTGCAGCAGGTACCAGTCCAGCTGATGATCGTGGTTCCACTCGCGCCACTGGCCAAACTCGCAACCCATGAACAGCAGTTTTTTGCCCGGGTGGGTCCACATGAAGGTCAGGTAGGCGCGCAGGTTGGCAAACTTCTGCCACCGATCACCGGGCATCTTGTCGATCAGCGAGTGCTTGCCATGCACCACCTCGTCGTGGGAGATCGGCAGGATGAAATGCTCGGAATAGGCGTAGATCAGGCCGAAGCTCATCTCGTTGTGGTGATAGGTGCGGTGCACCGGGTCGTTCTGGATGTAGTGCAAGGTGTCGTGCATCCAGCCCATGTTCCACTTGTAGGCAAAGCCCAGGCCGCCCTGTTGGGTCGGCTGGCTTACGCCCGGCCAGGCGGTGGACTCCTCGGCGATGATCAGTGCGCCCGGTGCCTCGTGGGCGGCGACGCCATTGAGGTGGCGGATGAAGTCGATTGCCTCGAGGTTCTCACGCCCGCCGTGGCGGTTGGGCACCCATTCGCCGGCCTTGCGCGAGTAGTCGCGGTACAGCATCGAGGCCACCGCATCAACACGCAACCCGTCGATGTGGAAGTGCTTGAGCCAGTGCAAGGCCGACGCCATCATGAAGCCACGCACCTCGTTGCGGCCGAGGTTGTAGATCAGCGTGTTCCAGTCCTGGTGGAAGCCTTCCAGCGGGTTGTCGTACTCGTAAAGCGCGGTACCGTCGAACCGGGCCAGGCCGTGTTCGTCGGTGGGGAAATGTGCCGGCACCCAGTCGAGGATCACGCCGATGCCGCCTTGATGACAGGCATCGATGAAGGCAGCGAAGTCTTCAGGGCTGCCATAGCGCGAGGTCGGTGCGAACATCGACAGCGGCTGGTAGCCCCACGAGCCACCGAACGGGTGTTCCATGATCGGCAGCAGCTCGATATGGGTGAAGCCCAACTGCTGCACGTAAGGCACCAGGCGCTCGGCCAGTTCACGCCAGTTGTAGTAGCGCGACACTTCACCCAGATCGTCGAGTTCGCACTGCCAGGAACCCGGGTGCAGCTCGTAGATCGACAAAGGTGCGCTGTAGGCGTGGCGCTGGGCGCGATGCTCCATCCAGTCGTGGTCCTGCCAGTCGTGGCTCAGTTCGGCGGCCACCTTCGACGCGGTGCTCGGTGGCAGCTCGGTGGCGCGGGCCAGCGGGTCAGCCTTCAGTGGCAGTATGCCGTCCTTGCCGAGCACTTCGAACTTGTAGGTTTCACCCACACCCAGGCGTGGCACGAACAACTCCCATACGCCAGCGCTGTGGCGTAGGCGCATGGGGTGGCGGCGGCCGTCCCAGTTGTTGAAGTCACCCACCACCGACACCCGCCGCGCATTCGGCGCCCACACCGAGAAGCACACGCCGTCGATGCCATCGACCTGGATCGGCTGGGCGCCGAAACGCCCGGACAGGTCGCGGTGGTTGCCTTCGGCGAACAGGTAGAGGTCCATGTCGCCCAGTTGCGGGCCGAAGCTGTAGGGGTCTTCGGTCAGCTGCTCGCCACCGGCCCAGCCGATGTGCAGCAGGTACGGCTGTGCCTCATCGAGGTGCGCGCTGAACAGGCCAGGCAGGCTGCCCTGCACCATTTCGGCGAGGAGGCGCCCATCATGGCGCGCCAGCACCCGCACGTTCAGGGCATTGGGCAGGAAGGCACGGACCAGCAGGCCGCCCTGCCCGTCAGCGTGGGGGCCCAGCACTGCAAAGGGATCGGCGTGCTCGGCGCGGGCCAGGGCATCCAGGTCCCGTTGCCGAAGGCCGCCGTTTTCACGCGTGGTTGCATTCATCTATGACTCTCCCCAGGTACTGATCAGTCCATGCAGGCCATGCAAGGGCACGGCCAGCCAACTCGGACGGTTCTCGGCTTCGTATGTGATTTCGTAGGCGGCTTTTTCCAGGCAGAACAACTCCAGTGCGGCGCGCTCGCCCTCGGCCTGTTGCCAGGCGTGGGGCATGGCAGCGGTGGCCAGGCCATAAGCTTCGACGAAGGCATGCCGCGACTGGTGCAGGTACTGCCGGGCAACCCGTTGCCGGGCTTGCCGCGCCGGGTCGGAAAGGTCCACGGCAGACGCGCTGCGCAAGATCATCGCAGCAGCATAGTCGAAGGATCGCAACACGCCGCTGACATCCTTGTACGGGCTGTGCTTGGCTCGGCGGTCGTCCAGTGGACGGGCCGGTTCGCCTTCGAAATCGATCAGGTAGGCATCGCCCTGCACTACCAGCACCTGCCCCAGGTGCAGGTCGCCATGCACGCGCATCAGCAGGCCGCCCTGGGCCTGTTCGGCGAGCTTGGCGATGTGCTGGGCGAGGCCGTCACGCTGCTGTTGCAGGTCATCGACCAGGGCCTGGCTGTCGGCGTCGAGGTGTTCGCGGTGCTGGGCCAGCAGATCGAGGGCGTGGTTCAGTTCGGCACTGATCTGCGCACTCCAGCGTTGACCGTCTTCGGCGTCGCTTGGGCGTGGCTGGAAGGCTTCATCGGTGGTCGGTGCCGCCAGCAACAGGTGCATCTCGCCCAGGCGCTGGCCGAGCAAGGCGGCGAAGCCGTTGAGCTCGGCCAACGCGTCGGTGTGCGCTTCGGCGTCGACGCTGGTCGGTTCCATCTCATCGCGGATGGCCCGCTCCAGGGTGTTCTGGGTCCAGGCCCAGGCATCGCCTTGGTTGCTCAAGTAACCCTGGGCAATCATCAACAGGTGCGGCGCGCCCTGCTCATCAACGCGGCTGACCCAGGCCAGCAACGGCGAGATGTTGGCAAAGCCGGCGGCGGTGAGGTAGGCGCTCATTTCCAGCTCAGGGTGAATGCCCGGGTTAACCCGGCGAATCAGCTTGAGCACCACTCGGTCGCCAATCACCACCGAGCTGTTGGACTGCTCGGCGCTGAGGTAGCGCACCTCGCTTTCTTCGTTTAGCTCAAGGCCGGCCAGCTGGGCTGTGCAGGCGAAGCGCAGCTCGCCCTGGCCATTGCCGCAAGGCAGGTGCATGCCGTCCTGACAGGCGCGCAGCACGGCTCGGATGAACGGTTCGAGGACGAAGGCGTCGGTGATCAGACCCACCTGACGGCCACGGCGTACCCGCGACAGCGCCAGCTGCTGCGGCAACGCCGTGTTGATCTGCTCTTCCGGCAGCAGGCCGAACGGCAGCAGGTAACGGGTGGCCACGCCATTGCTGAGCACTTCGATCTCGCTGAGCAGCACTGGCGTGGTGGCAGTGCCGAAGCGTACGCCGTAACGCAAGCGCACCTGGTCGATCGGGCCTTCCTTGCCGGCGAACCAGCGGCGCTTGGGCAGGTATTGCGGCAGGACTGTGTCGTTCAGAGTGTCGCTGGAGGGGGATTCGAGCAGTTCTTCCATGCGTTTGCGCAGTACTAACGTGGTCAATTCCGGCAACCCCTCGGTAGCTTGGATGTGGCAGCTGGGCATGCGGTCGTGGGCAGCCAGCAGGAACCAGTAGAAGGCATAAGGTGGCAAGGTCAGCAGGAACGGCAGTTGGCCAATCGGCGGGAAGGCACTGCCACCGAGCATCTCCACAGGCACTTTGTCAGCGTATTGCGACAGTTCGAGTTCGGCAGCCTGGGCGGCACGCGAGACGTTGGCGACGCAGAGGACCACTTCGGTGTTGCCGCCTTCGTCGGTGTACTCGCGGATATACGCCAGGATGCGCCGGTTGCTCGGCGTCAGCGTGCGCAGGCTGCCGCGGCCAAAGGCCTTCTGCTGCTTGCGCACGGCCAGCAGGCGGCGGTTCCAGTTCAGCAGCGAGTGCGGGTCGTGAGCCTGGGCTTCGACGTTGACGGTCTGATAGCCGTACAACGGGTCCATGATCGGCGGCAACACCAGGCGCTGCGGGTCGGCCCGGGAGAAGCCGCCGTTGCGGTCCGGTGACCACTGCATAGGGGTGCGTACGCCGTCGCGGTCGCCGAGGTAGATGTTGTCGCCCATGCCCAGTTCATCGCCGTAGTACAGCGTCGGCGTGCCGGGCATGGACAGCAGCAGGCTGGTGAGCAGCTCGATGCGCCGCCGGTCACGCTGCAGCAGCGGCGCCAGGCGCCGGCGGATGCCAAGGTTGATACGTGCGCGGCGGTCTTCGGCGTAGTAGTTCCACAGGTAGTCGCGCTCGCGGTCGGTGACCATTTCCAGGGTCAGTTCATCGTGGTTACGCAGGAAGATCGCCCACTGGCAGTTGCCCGGGATTTCCGGGGTCTGGCGCAGGATGTCGGTGATCGGGAAGCGGTCTTCCATGGCCAGGGCCATGTACATGCGTGGCATCAGTGGAAAGTGGAAGGCCATGTGGCATTCGTCGCCATCGCCTTCGCCAAAATACGGTCGGGTGTCTTCGGGCCACTGGTTGGCCTCCGCCAGCAGCATGCGGTCGGGGTAGTTGGCGTCGATCTCGGCGCGGATCGCCTTGAGCACCGTGTGGGTTTCAGGGAGGTTTTCGTTGTTGGTGCCGTCGCGCTCGATCAGGTACGGGATGGCGTCCAGGCGCAGGCCGTCGACACCCAGGTCGAGCCAGAAGCGCATCACCCCGATCACCGCCTTGAGCACCTGTGGGTTATCGAAGTTGAGGTCCGGCTGGTGCGAATAGAAGCGGTGCCAGAAGTACTGGCCGGCGACCGGGTCCCAGGTCCAGTTGGACTTCTCGGTGTCGAGGAAGATGATCCGCGTGCCGTCGTACTTCTGGTCATCATCCGACCACACATAGAAGTCCCGCGCTTTGCTGCCGCGCTTGGCATGGCGGGCACGCTGGAACCACGGGTGCTGGTCGCTGGTGTGGTTGATGACCAGCTCGGTGATCACCCGCAGTCCGCGCTTGTGCGCCTCGGCGATAAAACGGCGGGCGTCGGCCATGCTGCCGTAGTCCGGGTGCACGGCCTTGTATTCGGCGATGTCGTAGCCGTCGTCGCGCCGTGGCGAGGGGTAGAACGGCAGCAGCCACAGGGTGTTGACGCCAAGCTCGGCGATGTAGTCGAGCTTGCTGATCAGGCCGGCGAAATCGCCGATGCCGTCGTTGTTGGCATCGAAGAACGACTTGATGTGCAGCTGGTAGATCACGGCGTCCTTGTACCACAGCGGGTCATCGATGAAGGCTGCCGGGCGGGAACGCTTGGCCATGGGTGACTCCTTTCAGATCTCTCTAAGGTTCCCACAGGGGATGATGTGCGCCGTGCTAGCGGGCCTTTTCGATGCGCCAGATGCCAAACGGCTGGTGCCAGGGCTCGATGCGCATCCACTGGGTCTTGCCATGCCAGGTCCAGCGGTGGCCGTTCATCAGGTCCTCGCCCAGGGTGTCGGCGTTGTCATCCAGCCCCAGTTCCCACAACGGCAGCTCGAAACTGGCCTCCTGGGCGTTGTGCGGGTCGAGGCTGATTGCCACCAGGATGTAGTTGTCGCGCTCGGGTGTGCGCTTGGCGAAATACAGGATGTTGTCGTTCCAGCAGTTGAAGAACGCCACACCCAAGTGCGTCTGCAACGCCCGGTTCTGCCGACGGATGCGATTGAGCTGGGCAATCTCGGCGACGATGTTGCCGGGCTGGTTGAAGTCGCGCGGACGGATCTCGTATTTCTCCGAATCCAGGTACTCCTCCTTGCCCGGCAGCGGCGTGCCTTCGCACAGCTCAAAGCCCGAATACATGCCCCACAAACCCGAGCCCATGGTCGCCAGCGCGGCACGGATGAGGAACCCGGCACGGCCCGAGGTGTGCAGGAAGTAGGGGTTGATGTCCGGCGTGTTGACGAAGAAGTTCGGCCGGTAGCAGTGGCACCACGGCGGCTGGTTGAGTTCCTCGAAGTACTCGCGCAGCTCCTGCTTGCTGTTGCGCCAGGTGAAGTAGGTGTAGCTCTGCGCATAGCCCACCTTGCCCAGGCGCGCCATCATTGCAGGCTTGGTGAAGGCCTCGGCGAGGAAGATCACCTCGGGGTACTGGCTGCGCACATTGGCGATCAGCCATTGCCAGAACGGCAGCGGCTTGGTGTGCGGGTTGTCGACGCGGAAGGTCTTCACGCCCTCCTCGACCCAGCCGACCACCACGTCACGCAGGGCCAGCCACAGGCTCGGTACGGCGTCGGCGGCGTAGAAGTCGACGTTGACGATGTCCTGGTACTTCTTCGGTGGGTTCTCGGCGTAGCGAATGGTGCCGTCGGGGCGCCAGCTGAACCAGCCGGGGTGCTCCTTCAGCCAGGGGTGGTCCTGGGAGCATTGGATGGCGAAGTCCAGGGCGATTTCCAGGCCGTGCTCGGCCGCAGCGGCCACCAGCCGACGGAAGTCCTCACGGGTGCCCAGCTGCGGGTGGATGGCCTCATGGCCGCCCTCCGGGCTGCCGATCGCATAGGGGCTGCCGGGGTCGCCGGGCTCGGCGCGCAGGGCGTTGTTGCGGCCCTTGCGGTGCTGGGTGCCGATCGGGTGGATCGGCGGGAAGTACAGCACATCGAAGCCCATGTCGCGGATCATCGGCAGGCGTTCGTGCACGTCGTTGAAGGTGCCGTGGCGCTCGCGGCTGTCGGTGATCGAGCGCGGGAACAGCTCGTACCAGCTGGCGAACAATGCTGCCGGACGATCGACATCGATGGGGAATTCGCCGCTGCGAGTCAGGTAACTGCGGTGCTCGGCTTCGGCCATCAGCCGTGCGGTGTCAGGGTGCAGCAGCAACGCCACCTGGTCATCGGCCTTGAGCGAAACCAGCCGCTGCTGCAAGGCGCTGAGCTCCTCGCGCAACGCGCCTTCGCTGAGGTCAATACCCTGGCCGAGCATCAGCCGGCCCTCTTCCAGCTCCAGCTTGACCTCGACCCCGGCGTGGTACTTCTTCTCCAGGTCGTGGCAGTAGGTGGCGAACGGGTCAATCCACGCCTCGATGCTGAACAGGTGCGGGCCCAGTTCAGTGGGGGTGAACTCGGCCAGCCACAGGTCGTTGCCCGGCGACTGCATCGGTACGCAGTGCCAGCGGCGGCTGTGGGCCTGGCGCCAGTTGAGCACCACCGCCAGGCGGTCGTGGCCGTCGCCGTAGACCTTGCTGCTGACGGCGACCGGCTGGCCGCTGACGGCCTTGGCGGCGAAGGTGCCGGCATCGAGCACGGGTTGGGTGTCTTCGATCACGATGCGCGGCGCCAGCAGCGCCTGGGACAGGCTGATGGCCTGGTCCGGGTGATCGTTCGCCATGGGCACGCTTTCAAAGGGCTCGTTTCGTGACATCGACCTTGCTCCCTCAGGCTGGTGGCGGTAAGGGTTCAGAGCCGGGTACAGGCGTGGGGTTCAAAAAAATTGAGCGAACGGCAACTGCCAGCGGTCAGAGCCTGCAGCACCTCTTCAATTCATCCACGCGAGGTCAGGCCATGAACATTCCGATTCCACCGGAAACTCCCGATCCCAACATCGACGACCCGAGTTTGCCGCCGCCCGTACCGGAAGAAGACCCGGACGAGCTGCCGATCAAGCCGACCATGCCGCCGACGGTGGGTGATCCGCCGAGTGATGAACCACCGGTGAAGGCTTAAGGGTAGCCCCGTTGTTGGGAGATGGTGGCGTGAGATGGATTGAGGGCGCGCGCGGTGGGTTCGCCGTATAAAAATCTCGCCTGTGCCACCGAGCGCCGCGCGGGCGGCGCTCGATCTCGAAACCAGGAAAAATGCCACGACCAACCACTTCCGGCCTCAGCCGACCAAAGCTGCTACCTCCGCCACACTGATCTCGCGCATCCTGAACTTCTGCACCTTGCCGGTCACCGTCATCGGGAACTCGTCAACGAAGCGGAAATGCCGTGGCACCTTGAAGTGCGCAATGCGCGCCTTGCACCAGCCCTGCAATTCCTCGACCGTGGCGCTATGCCCCGGATGCAGCTTGATCCAGGCGACGATCTCCTCGCCATAACGGCTGCACGGGATGCCGACTACCTGCGCATCGGCCACCGCCGGATGAGTGTAGAAAAACTCTTCCAGCTCCCGCGGATAGATGTTCTCGCCGCCGCGAATGATCATGTCCTTGTTGCGCCCGACGATGCGCACATGACCCTGCTCATCCATCACTGCCAGATCGCCCGAATGCATCCAGCCGGCCGGGTCAATGGCGTCCGCCGTGGCCTGGGGGTTGTCCCAGTAGCCGAGCATCACGCTGTAGCCACGGGTGCACAGCTCGCCAATCTCGCCACGGCCGACGATGCAGCCATCGGCGTCCACCAGCTTGGTCTCCAGCTGTGGCTGAGTACGGCCGACGGTGGTCACGCGCAGTTCCAGTTCATCCTCCGGGCCGGTCTGCAGCGACACCGGGCTAGTCTCGGTCATGCCATAGGCGATCTGCACCTCGGCCATGTGCATCTGGTCGATCACCCGGCGCATCACCTCGATCGGGCACGTGGCGCCGGCCATGATGCCGCTACGCAAGGTCGACAGGTCCAGTTGCGTGCGCGACGGATGATCGAGCATGGCGATGAACATGGTCGGTACGCCATAGAGGATGCTGGCGCGCTCCTCGGCTACAGCGCGCAGGGTCAGTTCGGCGTCGAAGGCATCGTTGGGGTAGACCATGGTGCTGCCGTGGGTGATGCAGCCGAGGTTGGCCATGACCATGCCGAAGCAGTGATACAGCGGCACCGGGATCACCATGCGGTCACGTTCGCTCAGGCCCAGGCTCTCGCCGACCATGAAGCCGTTGTTGAGGATGTTGTAGTGGCTGAGCGTGGCGCCCTTGGGCGCGCCGGTGGTGCCGGAGGTGTACTGGATATTCACCGGCTGGTCGAACTGCAGGCTTTGCTGACGCGCCGCATAGGCTTCGGTCGAGGTCTGCCCTGCCCGCTCGGCCAATGCCGGCCAGGGCAGGAAGCCGCTGGGCGGGTTGGCCGCCAGGCTGATCACCCCACGCAATTCGGGCAGGCGTTCGCTGGCCAGCCCACCCAGGTGGCTGGTCGCCAGTTCCGGTACCAGTTCCTGAACCATGGCGTGGTAATCGGAGGTCTTGAATGCATCGGCACACACCAGCCAGAGGCAGCCGGACTGGCGTAGCACGTACTCCAGTTCACCCACGCGATAGGCCGGGTTGATGTTGACCAGGATCGCACCGACCTTGGCGCTGGCCAGTTGCAGGATGCACCACTGGGCGCAGTTGGGCGACCAGATGCCGACCCGGTCGCCGGTGTTCACGCCCAGAGCCATCAGGGCACGGGCATGTACATCGACCTGTTCGGCCAGCTGCCGCCAGCTATAGCGCAGGCCCTGGTGGCGCACCACCAGCGCTTCGCCGTCGGCGCAACGGGCCACGGTGGCATCGAAGGCCTGGCCGATGGTCAGGGTCAGCAGCGGTTGGTCCTGGCGACCGCAGGTATAGCTTGGTTGACTCATGGGTGTCCCTTCTTGTGGTTGTTCTGGGCACGGCTGAAGCGAGCTGGGAATACTCTGGCGCAGATTTACGTTTACGTAAAGGTGATGAGCCGATTGACAGTGACGGAAGGCAGGTTTACGTTAACGTAAAGGTGATCAATGACACCGGCGCCAGATCCGCGAGCTACGGTGTTACCCATATTTCAAGAACAACAAGGTGCCCAGCATGCATTACCCCACCCTGAACTTCGCCTTGGGCGAAACCATCGACATGCTCCGCGACCAGGTGCGCACCTTCGTTGCCGCCGAACTGGCCCCGCGCGCCGCACAGATCGACCATGACAACCTGTTCCCCGCCGACATGTGGCGCAAGTTCGGCGACATGGGGCTGCTGGGTATCACCGTGTCGGAAGAATACGGCGGCGCCGGCCTGGGCTACCTGGCCCACGTGGTGTCGATGGAAGAGATCAGCCGCGGCTCGGCCTCTGTCGCACTGTCCTACGGCGCCCACTCCAACCTCTGCGTCAACCAGATCAACCGCAACGGCACCCACGAGCAGAAGCTCAAGTACCTGCCCAAGCTGATCAGCGGCGAGCACATCGGCGCACTGGCCATGAGCGAGCCAAACGCCGGTTCCGACGTGGTGTCGATGAAACTGCGCGCTGAAAAACGCGGCGACCACTACGTGCTCAATGGCAGCAAGACCTGGATCACCAACGGCCCCGACGCCAACACCTACGTGATCTACGCCAAGACCGACCTGGACAAGGGCCCCCACGGCATCACCGCGTTCATCGTCGAACGTGACTGGAAAGGCTTCAGCCGCAGCAACAAGTTCGACAAGCTGGGCATGCGCGGCTCCAACACCTGCGAGCTGTTCTTCGACGGCGTCGAAGTGCCGGCAGAGAACATCCTCGGCCAGCTCAACGGCGGCGTGCGCGTGCTGATGAGCGGCCTGGACTACGAGCGCGTGGTGCTCTCCGGCGGCCCGACCGGCATCATGCAAAGCTGCATGGACCTGGTGGTGCCGTACATCCACGACCGCAAGCAGTTTGGCCAGAGCATCGGCGAATTCCAGCTGATCCAGGGCAAGATCGCCGACATGTACACCCAGCTCAATGCCAGCCGCGCCTACCTGTATGCCGTGGCCCAGGCCTGTGACCGTGGCGAGACCACCCGCAAGGACGCCGCCGGGGTTATCCTCTACACCGCCGAACGCGCCACACAAATGGCCCTGGAAGCGATCCAGATCCTCGGCGGCAACGGCTACATCAACGAATTCCCGGCTGGCCGCCTGCTGCGCGACGCCAAGCTGTACGAAATCGGTGCCGGCACCAGCGAAATTCGCCGGATGCTGATCGGCCGCGAACTGTTCAACGAAACCCGCTGAGCACGAGGGACGGGCGCACATGGCTACCTTGCACACCCAGATCAACCCGCGTTCGGCGGAGTTCGCCGGCAATAGCGCGGCCATGCTCGAACAAGTCCAAGCCCTGCGCGGTCTGCTCGCCCAGGTGGCCCAGGGCGGCGGGCCCAAGGCCCAAGAGCGGCACACCTCGCGTGGCAAGCTGCTGCCGCGCGAGCGCATCGACCGCCTGCTCGACCCGGGCTCGCCGTTCCTCGAGATCGGCCAGTTGGCCGCCCATGAGGTGTACGGCGAAGACGTACCGGCTGCGGGCGTGATCGCCGGCATCGGCCGCGTCGAAGGCGTGGAATGCATGATCGTGGCTAACGACGCTACGGTCAAAGGCGGCTCCTACTACCCGCTGACGGTGAAGAAGCACCTGCGCGCACAGACCATCGCCCTGCAGAACCGCCTGCCGTGCATCTACCTGGTGGACTCCGGCGGCGCCAACCTGCCGCGCCAGGACGAAGTGTTCCCCGACCGCGAGCACTTCGGGCGGATCTTCTTCAACCAGGCCAACATGAGCGCGCTGGGCATCCCGCAGATCGCCGTGGTGATGGGCTCGTGCACCGCAGGCGGCGCCTATGTGCCGGCCATGGCCGACGAAGCGATCATGGTGCGCGAGCAGGCGACCATCTTCCTCGCCGGGCCGCCGCTGGTGAAGGCGGCAACCGGTGAGGTGGTGAGCGCCGAGGACCTCGGCGGCGCCGATGTGCACTGCCGCACCAGCGGCGTCGCCGACCACTACGCCGACAACGACGAACACGCCTTGGCCATCGCCCGGCGCAGCGTGGCCAACCTCAACTGGCACAAGCTCGGCAAGCTGCAGCGCCAGGCGCCGGTTGCACCGCTGTACAACGCCGACGAGCTGTATGGCGTGGTGCCGACCGATGCCAAGCAGCCGTTCGACGTGCGCGAAGTGATCGCGCGGCTGGTCGACGGTTCGGCATTCGATGAATTCAAGGCGCTGTTCGGTACCACCTTGGTGTGCGGCTTCGCCCACCTGCACGGCTACCCGGTGGCAATCCTGGCCAACAACGGGATCCTCTTCGCCGAGGCAGCGCAAAAAGGCGCGCACTTCATCGAACTGGCCTGCCAGCGCGGCATCCCACTGCTGTTCCTGCAGAACATCACCGGTTTCATGGTCGGCAAGAAGTACGAAGAAGGCGGCATCGCCAAGCACGGCGCCAAGCTGGTCACCGCCGTGGCCTGCGCCCAGGTGCCTAAGTTCACGGTGATCATCGGCGGCAGCTTTGGCGCCGGCAACTACGGCATGTGCGGCCGCGCCTACGACCCACGCTTCCTGTGGATGTGGCCCAATGCGCGCATCGGCGTGATGGGCGCCGAACAGGCCGCCGGGGTGCTGGCGCAGGTCAAACGTGAGCAAAGCGAACGCAGCGGCCAGGCCTTCAGCGCCGAGGACGAGGCCAAGCTCAAGCAGCCTATCCTCGACCAGTACGAGCACCAGGGCCACCCCTACTACTCCAGCGCCCGGCTGTGGGACGACGGTGTCATCGACCCGGCGCAAACCCGCGACGTTCTTGGCCTGGCGTTGTCCGCCGCGCTGAACGCACCGATCGAACAGAGCCGCTTCGGCATTTTCCGGATGTGACCCATGAGCGCTTTCAGCACCCTCGAAGTGATTCGCGACCCCCGCGGCTTCGCCACCCTGTGGCTGAGCCGCGAGGACAAGAACAACGCCTTCAACGCGCTGATGATCCGCGAGCTGATCGTTGCCCTCGACCAGCTGGCCGAAGACGCCGGCCTGCGCTTCCTGCTGCTGCGCGGCCGCGGCCGGCACTTCAGCGCCGGTGCCGACCTGACCTGGATGCAGCAATCGGCGCAACTGGACTTCAACACCAACCTGGATGATGCCCGCGAGCTCGGCGAGCTGATGTATGCCCTGCACCGCCTCAAGGCGCCGACCCTGGCCGTGGTACAAGGCGCGGCCTTCGGCGGCGCGCTGGGCCTGATCAGTTGCTGTGACATGGCCATTGGCGCCGAAGACGCCCAGCTGTGCCTGTCGGAAGTGCGCATCGGCCTGGCCCCGGCAGTGATAAGCCCGTTCGTGGTCAAAGCCATCGGCGAACGCGCCGCGCGCCGCTATGCCCTGACCGCCGAGCGTTTCAGCGGTGCGCGGGCCCGCGAGCTGGGCCTGCTGGCCGAGGTGTACCCGGCCATTGAGCTGGACGCACAGGTCGAAGCCTGGGTGAACAATATGCTGCAGAACAGCCCGCAAGCACTGCGCGCCACCAAGGACCTGCTGCGCGAAGTGGACGATGGCGAACTCAGCCCGGCCCTGCGCCGCTACTGTGAAAACACCATCGCCCGCATCCGGGTCAGCGCCGAAGGCCAGGAGGGCTTGCGCGCCTTCCTGGAAAAACGCCGCCCGGCCTGGCAAACCGACGACAAGAAGGAGCCGCGCCCATGAGCCGCCCCGCTTTGACCACCCTGCTGGTCGCCAACCGTGGCGAAATCGCCTGCCGGGTAATGCGCACCGCCAAGGCCATGGGCCTGACCACCGTCGCCGTGCACAGCGCCACCGACCGTGATGCCCGCCACAGCCGCGAAGCGGATATTCGCGTCGACCTGGGCGGGAGCAAGGCCGCCGACAGCTACCTGGTGGTCGACAAGATTCTCGCCGCAGCCAAGGCCAGCGGCGCCCAAGCCATCCACCCTGGCTACGGTTTCCTGTCCGAGAACGCGGGTTTTGCCCGCGCCATCGAACAGGCCGGGCTGATCTTCCTCGGGCCACCGGCCAGCGCCATCGATGCCATGGGCAGCAAGTCGGCGGCCAAGGCTTTGATGGAAGACGCCGGGGTGCCGCTGGTGCCCGGCTACCACGGTGAAGCGCAAGATCTGGATACTTTCCGCGCCGCCGCCGAGCGCATTGGCTATCCGGTACTGCTCAAGGCCAGCGCCGGGGGTGGTGGCAAGGGCATGAAAGTGGTCGAGGACGAAAGCCAACTGGCCGACGCCCTGGCCTCGGCACAGCGTGAAGCAGAGTCGTCGTTCGGCGATGCGCGCATGCTGGTGGAAAAGTACGTGCTCAAGCCACGCCATGTGGAAATCCAGGTGTTCGCCGACCAGCACGGCAACTGCCTGTACCTCAACGAGCGTGACTGCTCGATCCAGCGCCGACACCAGAAGGTGGTTGAGGAAGCGCCCGCGCCGGGTCTGTCCGCCGAGCTGCGCCAGGCCATGGGCCAGGCAGCGGTCCGCGCGGCCCAGGCCATCGGTTACGTCGGTGCTGGCACCGTCGAGTTCCTGCTTGATGCCCGTGGCGAGTTCTTCTTCATGGAGATGAACACCCGCCTGCAGGTCGAGCACCCGGTCACCGAAGCCATCACCGGCCTCGACCTGGTGGCCTGGCAGATTCGCGTGGCTTGCGGCGAGCCGCTGCCGATCACCCAGGACCAAGTGCCGCTGATCGGCCATGCCATCGAGGTGCGGCTGTATGCCGAAGACCCGGCCAACGATTTCCTGCCGGCCACTGGCACGCTCACGCTGTATCGCGAGTCGGCAGCGGGCGAAGGCCGTCGGGTGGACAGCGGGGTCAGCGAGGGCGATATGGTGTCGCCGTTCTACGACCCGATGCTGGGCAAGCTGATCGCCTGGGGCCGGGACCGCGAGCAGGCGCGCCTGCGTTTGCTGGCGATGCTCGATGAATTCGCCATCGGCGGGCTGAAGACCAACATCGCCTTCCTGCGCCGCATCCTCGCCCACCCTGCGTTTGCAGCGGCGGAACTGGACACTGGCTTCATTCCCCGCCATCAGGACGTACTGCTGCCAACACCTCAGGCATTGCCTGCGGGCTTCTGGGAGGCCGCAGCAGAAGCCTGGCTACAAGGCCAGGCGCCGCATCAACGGGCTGACGATGCACGCTCACCATGGGCTGAGCGCAATGGCCTGCGCCTGGGGCTGCCGGCGCGCAGCAGCCTGCATCTGGTGAGTGGTGGCGAAAGCCAGTCGGTTGCCCTGGAGCGCAGCGCCGCTTCGGCCTGGCAGTTGGATGGCGAACAGCTGGGCCATGACCAGGACGGTGTCCGTCGCCGCTATCTGGCGGTACGTCGCGGTGGCACGCTGTTCCTGCGCTGGGATGGCGAGGTGCATGGCGTCGAAGCCTTCGACCCGATTGCCGAGGCCGAGGCCAGCCACAGCCATCAGGGCGGGCTGGGGGCTCCCATGAACGGCAGCATTGTGCGGGTGCTGGTGGAGCCTGGGCAGGTGGTTGAGGCGGGAACGGCACTGGTGGTGCTGGAGGCGATGAAGATGGAGCACAGTATTCGCGCGCCCCATGGCGGGACCGTGAAGGCGCTGTTCTGTGAGGAAGGGGATATGGTCAGCGAAGGGACGGTATTGGTCGAATTGACAGAGTAAGGCGGTGCGTTGGGTGACGGCCGAGGGGGCCTGTCGCGGTTTTTGTAGCGCCTGTGAGATCGAGCGCCGCCCGCGCGGCGCATCGCGAGCTGCGCTCGCTCCTACGATTGTTTCGGGCCAATTATTGCTGGGGGATTTGCGCGCGAACGCTTTGGCGCATGGCGCGATATCGCGTCGTACAAACAAGGCGGTCGCGCGTGGCTGTCACAGGCGTTACTGGCCAAAAACAAACGTAGAAGCAAGCGCAGCTCGCGATGCGCCGCGCGGGCTGCGCTCGATCTCACAGGCGCTGAAAATCTGTTGGCATGCACCTGCCAGCCCCAATTGAACACAACGCCCTACTCGACCCTCTAGAAGGCCCCGTGCACCCGCACCACCACCCCGAGAAACTCGCAGCTCTCCTCGCACAACACCGTCGGATAACGGGTATTGAGCGGCTTCAACATGCGCTCCCCGCCCTCCTCGATCAATTGCCTCAGAACCGCCGAGCGCCCAGGCTGTCGAGCAATGACCAACCTGCCCGGCTCCGCTGGCAGCCCGGTATCAACCAGAATGCGCATACCCTCCGGCACACTCTTGCCACTGGCCGCATTCATCGAATCGTTTTCCACCGCCAGCCAGAAAGCATTACCCGCCGGCATATAGTCGGTCTGCTCGCTGATTTCGCTGGTCTCTGGTAATGGCCCCTGCAGATCTGCCCACGTCAGCACCGGGAAACGAAAGCTCGCATAGCGCAACGCCTCAGCTGACAAAGGCCTCTCGGCAGCATAGGTAGCCTGAGGTTCGCGCACCATGTCGCGCTCCACCACCATCACCTGGGCCTCCAGGTACACCAGCCCGAGCTTGTCCAGCTTTTCATTGATGGTCGCCAGCGTCGGCCGTCGGGTTCCACGCAGCCAGTGGCCGACGCCGCCTTGAGTCATGGCCAGGCGCTCCGCGAGCTTTAGCTGGCTGAGGTTGTGTTCGCGCTTGTAGCGCTTGAGAAATGCGTTCCAGTTTTCCATGAGCGCAAACAATACGGACTGTATTAGCCGCTTCAATACACATCCTGAATTATCTCAATCAAGATAAATAGTACAGATTGACCTACCCTGTGGATTCATTGTGTTGGAAAGGAACTCAGCAGGTATCGCGATGAAACCAACGAAAAACGACGTAACAGATCTCGACAGCGAAGCGGCCCGCCGCGCCCTCGATTACTACCTGAACCCCAACCCCACGCGCCCCAGCGCGCACAACCAGATCTGGACCCTGCACGCCGGCGTCACCGCCGAGCAGGCCCAGGACCACGCCATCGAATTACTCCGCTGTGCCGCCGCCACCGCCCACGAAACCGCAACCCATCAGGAAGGCAGCACCCGCGAGCTGACGTTCGCGCTGATGCACATGATCGACATGGCCAGGGCCCTGCTGGAGCACAAGCGCGCCCTGCAGAACGGGCTGTAGGTACAAGAAGAAGGGAGAAACGTGATAGCCAGCTAGCCAGGAAAGGCACCGGCGAGAGGCCCTGATTGCCGGGACAGGAAGCGCACCGGTAAAACTTTTTTACCGGATAAATGAAAATTCATTTGACTGGCAAATGATAACGATTATTATTGCACTCAGCTGATCGCAAGATCTGCTGGATAACCCGGAGCTTAGGTCGCTCCAGATTATCTCCTCATCAGGCTAATCACGGTTTTTGACCCGGCTTTTTGCCGGGTCATTTTTTTTGGCTCTTCAGGCTAATGAAGATCGTTGATGGCGGGCATGATAGCAAAAGTGTTTCAGAGCGTGAATGCTCATTACAAATCTTTGCGGAACCAGCACTTGAGAATCAATCTCGTTTTGACTACGCTGTTTCTGCATCAAGGACGATGCCCCCACCCCTACCCCGAGCAAGGAGCTGTCCATGAGCCGTCTGCTGCTGCCCCTTGAGCACCCCACGCCTTCCAGCGAGCATGCTGCCGAGACTGCGCTGCTGTTCGCATTCAAACGCCTGCCCCGGCGCGTGCAGCAAGTGTTCCTGCTCAACCGCCTCGATCAGCTGGACTTTGCCAGCATTGCCAAGCGCCTCGACCTCCCGATGCTCAGCATCGAACGCAACATGAACCAGGCCCTGCAAGTGGCGCAACCACGCGGGGATGCGTTGGCCAGTGTGGCCGGGCAATGGTATGTGCGGTTGCAGAGCCCAGACGTGACATCGTGCGAGCGCATCGATTTTCGCCGCTGGCTGGATGCGGCACCTGCGCACCTGCAAGCGTTTCATGACACCGAACTGCGCTGGCGCAGCCTGCTCGCCCCGGCGCGGGAGCTTGGGCAGGATGGCTGGTATCAGCAAGGGCGTGCAGCGATTTCGGTGGGTGGGTGTTCGGTGGCGGTTGGTTTGGGCTTGGCTGCCCTACTGTTATTCGGGTATTGGGCCTGAGTCACAAACCAGCTGGCGCCGCTCCAAACCTTTCAGATAGATAAGCAAGTACCCGCCCGCAAGGCTGCAGGCGATAAAGCCCAGCGCCAGGCTCATCGGCAAGCTGCTCCTCATAGATGCCACCAGCATGCTGGCGCCCCCACCGAATGCAAACAGCATCGTATTGTTGAGCGAGGCCGCAGCACCTGCACGCTCCGGGTGCAACCCCAGCGCATGGCTCGTTGCAGCTGGCCGCACAATGGTTATACCGATGGTACAGAGCACCAATGGAAGCAGAAGGCTGAAAACCCCAAGCTCATGCAGGGTGACAACCAGGCAAAGAGCAAGCCCAGCCAGACCGATGAGTGCGAATCCCCAACCTACCTGCGCATGCATCGCGATGCGGCCGTTCAGCCCGCTGGCAATGAAGCCGCCAATCAGGTAGGCCAGCCCATATCCGAGAAAGACCATGGAGAAGGCGAACTCCGCCAGGCCAAGTTGCTCGATGAGTAGCAATGGGGAGACGACCACAAATGAAAAATGGCAGGCGAATGCCATGCACGAAAATAGCGAGCTTACGAGAAACGCGCGATCCTCGAGCAAAACCTGATAACTCCTCAATACGCCTGCACCGCCAGGTGATATCGGCTTCTCATGCAGTAACTTCAAGGCAAGCACCAGCACGACAACGGCTAGCACCACAAAGACCTGAAAGCTGCCTTCCCACCCGAAATACTGCTGGAGCACGCTGCCTGCAAGCGGCGACAAAGAAATAAACAAGCCACTTGCGCTGGTCATCAAAATACGCATCGCATTGCGCTGATGGCCACTGAACTTATCCTGCACTAGCGCCTGGCTAAGTACGAAGCACCCGCATCCCACCGCCTGTAGTAAACGAAAAGCCATGAAGCCTTCGTAACTGGATGTGAGGATGCACCCCACCGCACCTGCAACGGAAACCACCAGACCAGCAATCAGTAGTCGCTTTCGCCCCACCCGGTCAGAAAGCGGGCCGATGATGGTTTGAGAAATGGCCACACCGATAGCGAACAGGCTGATCGAATACGCAATGTATCCTGCATCGACACCAAAGTGCTGGGCCAACAAAGGGACAGAGGGCAAAATGACATCTAGCGGGAATACACCCAGAAGAGTGATGAGGAGGAGCAATAAAGCATAATCCCTAGTGGACTGCGAAGCGCCTCGCCTATTCATATAGCCAACCCTCAGTTTCAAATGGAGTAACTAGGATGTATTCGAGCAAGATGCACAAGGCAAAATACAGAGCGAATATCCCTAAATATCTGTAGGAAACTTCTACCACCCTAGTTTCGTGAGCCTAATACTCACCCCCACACGTCCCTCTCAAGCGGTGTACAGTACCCCCACAACAAATCCCAAGGAGCCCGCCCATGACCGTGACGCTGTCCCCCCTGCAAATCGACTGCGATTTCGATTCCGGCAACATCCAGGTGCTGGATGCCAGCAACCCGGCCCAGGTGCGCCTGGCCATCCGCCCGGACACGAACAGCGGCCACTTCCAGTGGTTCCACTTCAAGGTCAGCGGCCTCACCCCGGGTCAGTTCCATCGCTTCAGCCTGGACAACGCCAGCGAGTCTTCCTACAAGAACGCCTGGAGCGGCTACAACGCCGTGGCCTCCTACGACCAGCAGACCTGGTTCCGCGTGCCGAGCCAGTTCGATGGCAAGGCGCTGTCGTTCGAGCTAAAGGCCGAGCAGGAGCAGGTCTGGTTCGCCTACTTCGAGCCCTACCTGCGTGCCCGCCACAACCAGCTGATCGAACGTGCCCAGCAGATCTCTGGCGTCGAGCTGCTGGCCCGCGGCCGCAGCGTGCAAGGCCGGGATATCCCGCTGCTGCGCGCAGGCGATGGTGCGGCGGGCAAGCGCAAGCTGTGGCTGATTGCCCAGCAGCACCCGGGCGAGCACATGGCCGAGTGGTTCATGGAAGGGGTGATCGACCGGCTGCAAGCCAATGACCCAACCGTTCAGAAACTGCTGGAAAAGGCCGACCTGTACCTGATCCCGAACATGAACCCGGACGGCGCCTTCCTCGGCCACCTGCGCACCAATTTCAAGGGCAAGGACCTGAACCGGGCGTGGCAGGATGCCAGTGTCGAGTTCAGCCCCGAGGTGTTCTTCGCCCAGGCGCAGATGAAGCAGTACGGCGTGGATGCGTTCATCGATGTGCATGGGGACGAGGAAATCCCCCATGTGTTCACGGCGGCCTGTGAGGGCAACCCAGGGTACACGCCGCGGCTGGCCAAGCTGGAAGAGCAGTTCCGCACGACCTTGTGCAGCGTGACCCAGGACTTCCAGACGGTGCATGGCTATACCCGGGACGAGCCGGGCCAGGCGAATACCACGCTGGCGTGCAATGCGGTGGGGATGGCCTATGACTGCCTGTCGCTGACCCTGGAGATGCCGTTCAAGGACCATGACGATGCGCCGGAGCCGGTGGCCCAGTGGTCAGGGGCGCGGTCCAAGGCGTTGGCCGGGGCGGTGCTGGAGACCTTGCTGAAGATGGTCGACGACCTGCGCTGAGCAGGTTCGGCCTCTTCGCGGGGCAAGCCCGCTCCTACAGGGACCGCGCAGCGCTTGAGGGCGACGCGGCTCGTGCAGGAGCGGGCTTGTCCCGCGAAGAGGCCAGCACAGGACTGCCCCCTCAGAACTGCACATCAAGAATCACATTGTCGAGGTAACTCGCCGCTGGCGGTGTCGCCTGGTCGGTATAGACCTTGGCGTTGTAGTTGAACACCTGGCTCCCCGTCCCGGTCCCGTTTCCGGGGTTCACGTCGGCATCGCTGCTGGAGCGCCTGGCCGTGGTCAGCGAGCCCCAGCGCACGGTACCGGCGCTCTTGAAGATGTCATAGGCCAGGTAGTTGCCGGCCGTGGACTTCATCCGCCGCCGCCCGCCCGACACATTCTCCCCATCGTTCAAGCCCACTGTGTAGGCACTCCCCTTGGTGCACGACAGACTCACGCTTTGGCTCACGGTACCGAACCCCGCCACTACCGGCGCGCTGCCGAAGCTGATGTTGGGCGTGGTGATCTGGCAATCGTTGCTGACCGTCAGGCTTACGCTCAGGGTCTGGCTGCCCGAACCTATGTCGCGCCCCAGGCAGATGCTGCCAACGCCGATCCCCGAGCAGTAGTTCCAGCTCCAGGCGATGGTCAGGGTCTCCTGGTACAAACCTGCGGCGACGTTGCTGCCGACCTGGGTCCTCATGTACAGCGGCACGGACTTGGGTGTGGTGCCATTTAGCAACCCCAGCAGATCGAGGATGCCATTACGGGCGAAGTCAAAGGCAACGCCGCGGGTGATTGGATAGCTGGTGCTGTTGTCGGCGTACAGGGTGTACGGAATGACGTCGCCGGTAGGGCCGACCAGTCCACCAGTGGCGGGCGTGATGGTGGCGTAGAAGTGGTCGGTGGAGCTGAGCAGGCTCAGTAGCGACCCGGTGCACTGCAACCCGGCGTTGGTGCTTGACGCGCTCTGTACCGTGGTACGCACCAGGGTCGAGTTGACCGTGCCGAATCCCGCTGGCTGGGTTGCCACCGACGAGCACAGCGCCCAGGCCGATCCAGCCGGCAGCAGCAGCAGGCTGCACAACAGGCCTTTCATCTGCATACCAGCGGACCAATCAGCGGAATCGAGCCTGCCGATTCCGGCAGATCGAATTCGACCTGGCACTGCCCGCCCCCCTCCAACGCCACCTGCAGGCGGTTGTGCGGCGACAGGTTCTCCAGGTACACCAAGCCATCCCAACCGACCACCGCCTGGCTGCCGCTTTCCTGGTGGGTGACCGTACTGCCGAGCTTCAGCGGTTGCTGATGGCTATCGACCAACTCGATGCTCGCCGCCAGCACGCGCTTGAGCGGGAACTCCAGCAGGTAGCCGCTACCGCGGCGCACCGCCACCCGTTGCTCCACCTCGGCAGCCAACACATCAGGCGGCAGGTTCATCGGGTCGATCTCGTACTTGCCGCGGTAGTAGCCGCTGCTGTACGGCACCAGCAGGTGGCCGCTACGGTCGGTGCGGCCGATTTCCTGGTTTTCGTAACGCACCGGCACGTCGGCGTAGCCACTGGTGCTGACCACCACGAAGGCATCGTCGATGCGGTTGGCGGCGAATATCCCGGCGTCCATCCACACCAACGAGCCACTGGCGTCGGCCCAGCGGGTCATCTCGCCGCTGCTGCCGTACACCCCGGCCTGCAACTGCACCGATTGCAGGCGCCAGGTGACGTCGGCCTGGCGGTAGGCATCGCGGTCGCTGCCGCTGGCATAGCCGAGGTTGTAGCCGACGCCACCGCCCACCGGCACGGCGCGGCTGTAGTTGACCCGTTGCAGGCTTTCGCCATCTTTGCTGCGTTCGGTGCTCACCGCCAGGGTGCTGCCGAAGTCGAACGGAATCACCACCTGCGCCTGTACCGCCCAGCTGCTGTCGCCGACCTCGCGGTTGGCCGACAGGTACAGGCTGCTGTTGCCCCACAGCGGCTTGCTCCAGCTCAGGTTGATCAACCGGGTGCGCGTGTCGTCGCCAGCGCGCACATCGAAATAGCCGGCGCCGAGGCTGCCGTACTGGTCGAGGTTGACGCTCAGGGTCACCTGCTCGCTGCGCTGGCTCAGTTGCATATCGGGGAGGTCGACCCGGGTCAGGTCCGAGTACTCGCCGTACCGCTGCAGGCGCTGATAGCTGAAGCCGATGCGCTGGCTGTTGTACTGGTAGCCGAGGGCGACCTGGTGGCCCTGCTCCCCCTCGAACCGGCTCTGCGCCAAGGCCGCATTGAGCACGCCGAAAGTGCCCAGGCGCATGTTGCCGCCCAGGCCGCCGAGCAGCAGCGACTCGGCGGTTTCGACGTGGGTTTCCAGGGTAAAGCTGTCGCTGACGCCGTGGCGCAGGCTGGCCGAGGCGACGCCGGTTCCGTAACCAAAATCTTCCACGGCATAGTCACGGCGCAGGCTGCCGGCAGCCACCGAGAAGTCCGACAGGCCTTTTTGCAACAGGCTGCTGGTGACATAGAACGGCAAGGTAGTGGACACCTGCCGGCCCAGGGCATCGGTGGTTACCACCACTGCCTCGCCCGCGCCGTTGATGAACGGCACGTTGGTCAGGGTGTAGGGACCGGGCTGCAATTCGGTGGTGCTGGACTTGTAGCCATTGATGAACAGGTCCAGCGAGGTTGGCACTGCCGCTTCGCCGGCAAAGGCCGGCAAGGGATAGGTCACCAGGTCCGGACGCGCGCCAAAGTCACGAGACAATTGAATGCCTCCGACCCGCACCGAGCTGGTCCAGGGTAATGCCCCGGTGACGAAGTCGCCGGCCTCATAGGTCAGCAGGCGCTGCTCGTCGGTAAATCGCCAGGTGGTGTCGTAGCGCAGGAAGCCCTGGCGGTTGGCATCGCTCTGCGCACCGTTGAACGACTGGCGCCACTGGCCGGTGGTCGAGAACGTGCCCCAGCTGTCGAACAGGCGCAGTTCGTTCCAGGCGGCCAGGTAGGAACCGCCATCATCAGTGTCGTTGAGGTACAGGTCGTAGTTGAACAAGGCGCCGAAGCTGCTGCGCGCCTCGCTGGCCGGGTACAGGCCACGGTCACCGACCTGCTGGTCCGGCAGCCAGGCTGGTGGCACTTGCAGCAGCAAACGCTGGTTCTGGCTGTCGTAATCGGTGTGCAAGCCTGCCACAGCGTCCAGCGCCACTTCACCTTGCGGGTTGCCCGGCAGCTTGACACCCAGGCCACGCAGCACGTCGCTGTCCAGGAACAGGCGGCCGGCACGCTGCTGCACGGGCACCAGCTCAGCCCTGGGCATCTGGTTCACCAGCAGGTCGAGGTACAGCGTGGCGTCGGCGATGGCAGTGGTTTCGCTGGGCGGTGGTGGCAGGTCGTCGGCCAGCACCAGGCAGGGGCTGAACAAGGTCAGCCCCAGGCACCAGCGGCGCGAAGCCCGCGACAGCCATCTCACACACGGATTCCGACCATTGCCAGGTCCTCCATGGCCCCTGCCCTTCACTCAGCGGCGGGCTCATTGCCCTTGCCGGATCGCTTCGGCCGTTTCCTGACCGTTCACCCTCCCCTTGATCACGCTGCCAGCGTTCGGCGCAACCGGTGCCGGCCAGCGCATGCTGGCACCGGGCAGCACATAGCCAAGCAGGCCTTCGGCCAAGGGTTTACCCTGGCCACCGTGCTGCACCACCACATCGGTCAGGCGTGCATGTACCGGGCCGGTATTGCGCATCTCCACATAGGGCTTGCCTTGCACCATCACCGGGCGCCAGCTGAGCTGCGGCTTGCCGACACCGTCGGCATTGCGCTTGCCTTGCGGGTCGGCCTTGCCCCACAGCCCTTCGCCATAGACGAACAGCGGCACCGAATAGCGCATCTGCAGGCGGATCGCCGCCGTGGTGCCCTGACTGGCGGCATCGGTCGGCAATGGCGAAGGGATTTCATCGATGATGATGCGGTAGGCCTGCTCCTGGCCGACCGGCGAGCTGCCAGTGCGGGTCAGGCGGATCAGTTGCTTCTGCCCCGGGGGAATGGTGGCTACAGGCGGGCTGCCGATGATTTCGCGTTGGGCCTGGAACTGTTCCTGGTAGTCGCCTTGGCGCCAGGCGAACACCCGCACCTGCAGACTCGCCGGCGCCGTGCCACGGTTCTCCAGCCACAGCGCACCGGCCTTCTGGTCAGCCTCCAGCACCGGGTCGATCGGCCAGATCAGCACCGAGGTGGCTGCCCCCGCCGGCAGGCTCGCCAACAGCAACAAACCGATCACACCTTGCGCCCACTTCGCGCCTACCCCCATACCGCTCTCCTTGGTCTCTTTTTCTTGGGTGCTGGTGTGTTCACCAGGTCACCGATACTTGCACCACATCGGTGTAGGTCCCGGCCGGCAAGGTGCCGGGCAACTGGGTACGGCCATACACCGGCAACTTGATGGCCGTGGCGTCGGTGTAGCTCACCGCCACGCTCTGGCCAATGCCCAGGGCCTGGCTGTAAGCTGCGTCCTGGTACAACTGGTAGGCCAGCACCTGCGTGCCGCCCGTGCGTTTGAGGTTGCGCGTACCACTGGCGCTGTTCTGGCCACCGTCCAGGCTCATGTTCAGGGTCACCCCGGGGGTGCACTGGAAGGTCACCGTGGTACCGCCCAGCGAGGTACTGAGAATGCCGGTGGACAGCGCCGACTGGGTGCCGAAATCGAGCACGCCATAGCTGGTCACCCCACCCACCACCAGGCAACCGGCAACGATCTGCGCGCTCACCTGGAAAGTACTGCTGGTCGCCGCATCCAGAGGCGTGGCCAGCAACAGGCCGAGCCCCGTCAGGCAACCACCGAGCCAGGCGCGCATGGCGGCGAACCGGGCTCAGAACGACAGCTCGACCGCCACCGTGTCGGTGTACGTCCCTGCCGGCAGGCCGGCCTTGCCGCGCGCCTGGCCATACAGGTTGACGGTCTGCGCCACGCCGGTGCTGGTCGGCAAGGTGATGGTGCCGTCGATGGCCAGCAACGTAGTGCGCCCGGCATCGGTGTAGAAGTCGTAGGGCACGAAATTGCCGGCGCCGTCGGCCAGCGCACGCGTACCGCCAGTCGACTGGCCGTCATGGGACCCAGCACGCACGCGGATCGCCGGTACCGTGCCGGCCGAGCAGAGGATGCTCATGGCGCCACCGCCGCCACCCAGCACCTGGGCGTTGGCCGTGGTGAACAGGGCTTCCTGGGTGCCGAAGTTCAGGGCACCGAAGTTCAACCCTGAGGTGCCGCCAGCGCCATTGACCTGGCATGCCGAGGTCAGGGTCAAGGTCGAGGTGATGGTCCCGGTCACCGTGGCGGCCTGGGTGTGAGCTGCCATGGCCAGGCCGAGGCCGGCGAGCATGCAACGGGTGAAAGTCGTTCGCATCGGAGTCTCCTTGCGTCGTTTACCAGTCCAAAGTCACTCTCAGGGTGTCACGGTACAGCCCGGCCGGCAGCGCACGCGGTTGCGCCACCACCACACCGTAGATGGGAATAGGAACCTGCTCGGAACTGCTGATGGTGAAGGCTCGGGCCTGGCCGATGCCGTAGCGGTTATTGCCACCCGGGTCGACCGCCAGTTGGTAGGGGATCATTTCACGGCCGTTGCTGAGCCGGCGCACGCCATCGTCGCCATTCAGGCCGCCATTGATGCGCACATTGAACGCCCTGACCTCGGGCGTGCAGCTGATCTGCAAACTACCCTCGCCACTCGCCTCGTCGACCCGGCTGCGCAGCGGCGTGTCCCAGTTCGGGCCACGCTGGCCGAAATCCATCAGGCCAGGGTTGCCGAGGGTGGCAGGCGGCTGGTCGCCGCTGTTGATCTGGCAGGCGGCGCTTATCACCAGGCGCGCCTGGATGAAACCGGTGGTGGTGCCATGCACTGCGCCGCTGGGCAGCAGCAGCGGGCCAAGGCTGAGCAACAGGATCGATGTGCGGTTCATGGCGTGACGTCCTTGTGCATGGCGGCCTCGCTACCAGGTGACCGTGATTTTGAGCAGGTCGGCGTACTGCCCCGCGCGTGGCACCCAGGCCAGTTTGTCGATCCGGGCGTAAAGGGGCAGCACAACCGAACCGCTGTCCGGTACCCGTGCGGCATGGGCCACACCGACGACAACCGGCTCGCGCCAGGCAGCATCGCGGTACAGCCGATACGGGATCGGCCTGGCCTTGCCATCGTCGCTGCCAAGAAACCGCAGTTCGCCGACGCCGCCGTGCTGGCCGCCGTCGACCCGCACCTGGTAAGGCGTGTCGGGGTTACACTCGAGGCGCGGTGGGCGCTGGTTGATCAGCACACCACTCAATGGCCCGCCGGGCCCATCCAGGCGTGCGGCAGTGCCCAGGTCGATCACGCCCAGGGCCTGTGCATCCGCATCACGCTGTTGGTGGGTCAGCATGCAGCCACGCTCTACCAGGACCCGCACTTCCACGAGGAAGTCCGCCGCCCCGGCAATGCCGCTCAAAAACAGGCCCAACAGCACGGCCAGAAAGCGTTCCGTCACTGGGTGATCCTTGTTCTTCTACCGTACTTTTGAGCGTAGCAGCAGGTGGCCGAATCGTGATGGCGGGGTGCCATTCTTTTGTGTTAACGACAAAGCCCTAGCGAAACGGGCAGAAATTTCCCCGCCAAGTCGAACCCTTGGGCATCCTATGCCTCCAATGGCCATGGGCCGCTAACGCGGCACGCATGGACGAACATCACAGGAGCCTTTCCATTGACGACTGCAGACAACGCGCTCGCCGCCGCCGTGGAGCGTTGCGCCGAGGAGCCGATCCAGATACCCGGCGGCATCCGGCCGCACGGCTTTCTGCTGGTGCTGGATGAGCACGACCTGCGCATCCTCCAGGCCAGCGAGAACGTCGAGCAGTGGCTGGGCCTGCCAGCACGTGAGTTGGTGGGCTGCACCTTCGCCGACGTGGTCAGCGAAAGCTTCGACCTGCGCGCCAGGCTCGAACGGCTGCCCAACGACGAGGCCTTCCCGTTTCATATCGGTGATCTACGCTTGCGCCAAGGGGCACCCTGCACAGACACGCTGCGCCTGCTGACGCACCGCCACGACCAGGTGCTGTTCGCCGAGTTCGAGCCCTTCCGCCAGCCTGCAGACCTGGCCGACCAGGGCGACTATTACCCGCTGGTGCGGGGATTCGTCAGCAGCCTGCACAATGCCGACAGCCTCGAAGAGTTGCTTCAGCAGTGCGTGGTGCAGGTCAAGCGCATCACCGGCTTCGGCCGGGTCAAGGCCTACCGCTTCGACGCCGAGGGCAATGGCGAAGTGCTCGCCGAGCAGGCCGACGTCGGTTACCCGAGCTACCTCGGCCTGCGCTTTCCCGCTGCGGACATCCCGCGCCAGGCCCGCGACTTGTACCGCGTCAACCGCATCCGCGTGATCGAAGATGCCAACTATCAGGCTTCACCCCTAGTGCCCGCCATCAACCCGCGCACCGGCAAGCCCCTGGACATGAGTTTCGCCGCCCTGCGCAGCGTGTCACCGGTGCACCTGCAGTACATGCGCAACATGGGCACCCTGGCGTCGATGTCGCTGTCGATCGTGGTCGATGGCCAGCTCTGGGGCCTGATCTCCTGCCACCACGCCCAGCCGCGCGTGGTCGAGTTCCGCACCCGCACCGCCTGCGAACTGCTGGCCAGCGTGCTGTCGCTGCAGATCGAGACCCGCCTGTCGCACGCCAGGACCCGCCAGTTGCTCGACCTGCGCCAGCACATCGTGCGCATGATCTCGTCGATGGCCGACCACGACAGCGTCAGCGAGGGCCTGCGCGACTTGCCCGAGGTGCTGCTGGCGTTCGCCGGGGCCAGTGGCGCGGCGGTCATCTCTGCCGAGCGCTGCGACCTGATCGGCCAGACCCCGCCTGCGGCGCAAGTCACGGGCCTGGTGCACTGGCTGGAGCAACGCGGCGAGGAGGCAGTGTTCCACAGCGACAACCTGCGCCGAGACATCGATGAGCTGCCAGAGCTGGCTGCCCATGCCGGCGGCGTGCTGGCAGTGGCCATCTCGCAGATTCACTCGCACTACCTGTTGTGGTTCCGCCCCGAGCAGGTGCGCACGGTCGACTGGGCCGGGCGCCCCGACAAACAGATCGGCGCCCAGGGTGCGCTCAACCCGCGAAACAGCTTCGATCGCTGGCAGGAACAGATCAGCGGCTACTGCCAACCCTGGGACTCGCTGGTGATCGAAGCCGTGCTCGAACTGCGCACGGCAGTGCTGGGGATCGTGCTGCGCAAGGCCGAGGAGCTGGCGCAGCTGGCCAACGAGCTGCGCCGCTCGAACAAGGAACTCGAAGCCTTCTCCTACAGCGTGTCCCACGACCTGCGCGCCCCGTTGCGCCATATCGCCGGCTACACCGAGCTGCTCGGTGAAATCGAGGGCCAGGGCCTTAGCGAACGCGGCAAGCGCTTCCTGCAGCACATCGATGAAGCCGCGCACTTCGCCGGCAGCCTGGTCGACAACCTGCTCAATTTCTCGCAGATGGGCCGCTCGGCGTTGCGCCTGTCGGATGTCGACCTGAACACATTGGTCGACAGCATTCGCCAAGAACTGGCCCCCGATTATGAAGGCCGCGACATCGTCTGGGACATCGCGCCACTGCCCAAGGTGATCGCCGACCCGGCGTTCATCAACATGGCCTTGCACAACCTGATCGCCAACGCTATCAAATACACCCGTGGCCGTGAACCCGCCCACATCGCGATCCGCGCCCGCCAGCACCGGGGTGAGACCGAAGTGTATATCCGTGACAATGGTGTAGGCTTCGACATGGCCTACGCCAACAAGCTGTTCGGGGTATTCCAGCGCCTGCACCGCATGGAAGACTTCGAAGGCACCGGCATCGGCCTGGCCAGCGTGCGGCGGATCATCGAGCGCCATGATGGGCGAGTCTGGGCCGAAGGCCAGGTCGACCAGGGCGCCAGCTTCCACTTCACCCTGCCCCGTCAACCCGCAACCAACTGAGGTACCCGTATCACCATGCTCAAGCCCATCCTGCTGGTCGAAGATAACCCCCGGGACCTGGAGCTGACGCTGCTGGCGCTGGAGCGCAGCCAGCTGGCCAACGAGGTCATCGTCCTGCGCGACGGCGCTGAAGCCCTCGACTACCTGCTGCGGCGCAATACTTACGCCAATCGCGACGATGGCAACCCGGCGGTGCTGTTGCTGGACCTGAAACTGCCCAAGGTCGATGGCCTGGAAGTGCTCAAGGAAGTCCGCGCCACTGCGGAGCTGCGCAGCATCCCGACGGTGATGCTGACCTCTTCCCGCGAAGAGCCCGACCTGCTGCGCGCCTATGAGCTGGGGGTCAATGCCTACGTGGTCAAGCCCGTGGAGTTCAAGGAGTTCGTCGCGGCGATTTCCGACCTGGGGGTATTCTGGGCAGTACTCAACGAGCCACCTCCCGGCTCGCTGCGCCTTAACCGTCGCGCCAGCAACTGAGGCCCCCGCGAAGATGTTGCCGACACCGCTCAAATTGTTGATGGTCGAAGACAGCTCGATGGATGCCGAGCTGACCCTGATGCGCCTGGAGCGCAGCGGGTTGCAGGTGCAATCACGGCTGGTGTTCGACCATGTCGGCGTCGAGCACGCGCTGCACCAGGCCAGCTTCGACCTGATTCTTTGCGACTGCGTGCTGCCGGGTTCTTCCGGCACCGAGGTGCTGGCCATTGCCCAGCGCCTGGCGCCCGACACGCCATTCATCTTTCTTTCGGGCATCTACGGTGAAGAACATGCGGTGGAAATGGTCCGCCTGGGCGCCACCGATTATGTGTTGAAGAAAAACCTGCCGCTGCTGCCCAAGGCCGTGCGCCGCGCCCTAACCGAAGTGCAGGAGCGCCAGCGCCGGCGCCGCGCGGAAGAAGCCCTGGCCGATGTCGAGGCCCGCGCGCGCATCGCCATCGATGCCGCCGGCATGGGCACCTGGGACTTCCGGCCGCAACAGGGCCAGTTGGTCTGGGACGACCGTTGCAAGACCCTGTTCGGCTTGCCGGTCGAGACCGAGATGAGCCTGCAGGTGTTCTATGCCGGCATCTACCCCGACGACCAGGCCAAGGTCCGCGAAGCCGTCGAGCAGGCCATGCGCCCGGACAGCGACGGGCTGTACCGGGTCGAGTTCCGCATTGCCCAACCCAACGGCCTGGAGCCGCGCTGGCTGCTCAGCAGCGGCCAGTGCCAGTTCGTCGACGGCCAGTGCACGCGGTTTTCCGGGGTACTGCAGGACATCCATACCCAGCGCCAGGCGACCCAGGCGCTCAGGCAGCTCAACGAAATGCTCGGCGAACGGGTCGAGCGCCGCACCCGTGAGCGGGACCGTGCCTGGGAGCTGTCCCAGGACTTGCTCGCGGTGCTCAACAAGGACCTGACCCCGGTGGCCCTCAACCCGGCCTGGGAAGCCAGCCTGGGCTTCTCCCGCGAGCGCCTGAGCCAGACCTCGCTGCTGCACCTGCTGCCCGAAGTGGATCAGGAGGCGTTGCTCACCGAGCTGGCGGCCCTCGCCCATGGCCGTACCAGCGCCCGCTTCGTCGGCCGCATCCAGCATGCCGGTGGTCAGTTGCGCTGGTTGTCCTGGGTGGTGGTGCCGGAAGACACCTTGCTCTACGTGGTGGCACGGGACATCACTAGCGAGCGCGAAACGGCCCTGGGCCTGGCCGAGGCCAACACCCGCCTGCGCGAACAGATCACCGAGCGCGAACGCATCGAGGCGGCGCTGCAGCAGATGCAGCGGCTGGAGGCCGTCGGCCAGCTCACCGCCGGAGTCGCCCACGATTTCAACAACCTGCTCACGGTCATCCTCACCGGCGCCAGCTTCCTTGAACGCGACCTGGCCAAGGGTAACCTGGAGAAGGCCCGCAGCCGCCTGACGCATATCCGCGAAGCCGGTGAGCGCGGCGCCAAGCTGACCTCGCAATTGCTCGCCTTCTCCCGCCGCCAGCGCCTGGAGCCGGTGCCACTGAACCTGAACCGCACCCTCACCGGCCTGGAAGAACTGTTGCGCCGCACCCTCGGCGGCAACATCCTGGTGCGCCTGGACCTGGACCACGGCCTGTGGCAGGCGCTGACCGATCCGACCCAGACCGAGATGATCATCCTCAACCTGGCCATCAACGCCCGCGACGCCATGCCCGAAGGCGGCCAGTTGACCCTGTCGACCCGCAACACCCGCATCAAGGCCCGGCCGCAACGCCCGGAAGATCCCGAGCCCGGCGAGTACGTGATGCTGAGCATCCGTGACACCGGCTGCGGCATGAGCGATGAGGTGCTGGCCAAGGTATTCGAGCCGTTCTTCACCACCAAGGACATCGGCAAAGGCTCCGGCTTGGGCCTGGCCCAGGTGTTCGGCTTTGCCAAGCAATCCGGCGGCGGTGTGCGCATCGATACCGAGCCTGGCCATGGCACCCAGGTGGCGGTGTATCTGCCGGCGGTGAAGCAGGAGATGGCCATCGATCCTGTAGCGCCGACAGCCGCCCTGCCGAGCGATGACAGTGGCCATGACCACACGGTGCTGCTGGTGGATGACGATCACCTGGTACGCGACATGCTCGGCGACGTGCTGCGCCAGTATGGCTACCAGGTGCGCCAGGCACACAGCGGGGAGCAGGCGCTGGCCCTGCTGGACGACGACATCGACCTGCTGCTGACGGACTTTGCCATGCCCGAATTCAACGGCGGGCAACTGGCCCTGGCGGCGCGCGACCGCTACCCGCAGTTGCCGGTGGTGTTCCTGACCGGGTATGCGGAGCTGGAAGGGCTGGAAGTGCCAGGGAGCCTGGTGATGCAGAAGCCCGTGCAGGCAGATGAGCTGGCCAGGGTGCTGAATGAACTGCTGCGGGTGGCCGGATAGACCTACCCTTGCCCGCTCCACTCCTGTGGGAGCGGTTTTATCGGCGCGCCGAACCGCCGTGAATAGGCCGGTGCAGGAGACAGAAACGGCAAAACCCAGCGCCGATTGTCATCTGCACTGAATCAGGAATAGGTATTTATGAAGAGAGAAAATGGCAGGGGCGGCTGGATTCGAACCAACGCATGGCAGGATCAAAACCTGCTGCCTTACCGCTTGGCGACGCCCCTGTATCGGATGCAGCTGATGCTGCTCTGACAATTCCAACTGAGTGACAACTGGGTTGTTGTCTTGGAATGCGCGGCACTTTAACACATAGATTTTCCCTGTAAACCCCCAACGTGAAAAAAAATGCTTTAAAACAGCAAGTTAGTGGTTCCGAGCCGTTTTCATGGCCCATTAGGGCAACCACCCGTCGTTTTTCCACCGCCTCGCTTCAACACAATCGCATTCCTCCCTTCCAACCAGATAAGCGAACTGCATTGACCAAGGAGGACCCCATGCCCGTATCCCACGACCTCTACCAGGACCTGCACTATCCGCGCGAAATCGTTCAGCAGCGGCGCCAGCAGGACAAGGCCCTGGACCGCCTGCTCGACGAGTACATGGACATCGACAACCAGGTGCTGGCGGCCGAATCGATCTCGGCCGGCAACTTTGTCGACGAAGACCTGCGCCATCTGAAAGAACGCCGTTTGACCGTGAAGTACATGATCGAGCGCCAACTGGAGCGCAAGGCCTGAAAACATCGTGCCAGGCGATAGATGCCTGGCACTTTTTGTATTGGTCAAAACCGCTCGCCTCGGGCAAGCTGCGCGCAGCTCCGCATTTGCCCAAGGAGGCTTCGCCTTGTCCGCCTGGATCCCTGCCCCGCTGCGCCAGTTCAGCCAGCGCCTGCGCACTGTCGCACCTCAACAGAGCGAGCTGCTCAGCTGGTTCGAAGACAAGGCCGCCAGCCGCGGCTACCAGCTCAGCGATGGCCAACGCCGGGTCATCGACAGCATGGCCAGGCAACTTGCGCAGCTGCTGGAGGGAGGCCAACCTCGCAGCCTCTATCTGCATGGCTCAGTCGGCCGTGGCAAGAGCTGGCTGCTCGATGGCTTTTTCCAGGCCTTGCCGGTCGAGGCCAAAAGGCGCCTGCACTTCCACGATTTTTTTGCCCGCCTGCATCAGGGTATGCACCAGCACCGCCTGCTGGACGATGCATTGGGCGCCACCCTGGACCAGCTGCTGGGCGACTGCCAGGTGCTGTGTTTCGATGAATTCCACGTGCATGACATCGGCGATGCCATGCTGCTGACCCGGCTGTTCAATGCCCTGTTCGCCCGCGGCATCTTCCTGCTGGTGACCTCCAATTACGCACCTGAAGGGCTGCTGCCCAACCCGCTGTACCACGAGCGCTTCCTGCCGGTGATCCGCCTGATCAACAGCTCGATGGAAGTGCTCGAAGTCGGTGGCGATACGGATTTTCGCAGCCTGCCGGCCAACCGCCAGCACCAGCGCTTCACCCAAGGGCACTATGTGTGGCCGGGGGACGCGGCGCAGCGCCAGGCGCTGAAGGTGCCGGAGGAGCAACCGGTGATGCTGGAGGTGAACAAACGCCCACTGCGCGCCTTGGCCATCGATGGCCGGCGGGTGGTGCTGGCCTTTGACGACTTGTGCGAAAAGGCCACCGCAGTCATCGACTACCTGGTGCTGGCCGGCCAGTACGACGAGTGGATCATCGATGGGCTGGATGATCTGTCGGAGTGTTCGCTGGCGGCGCAGCAGCGCTTCGTCAACCTGGTGGATGTGCTGTATGACCAGGATCGGCAGGTGACCGTGATCGGCAAGCGGCCACTGGAAGAAAGCCTTGGCGGGCCGCTGGCTGACCTGATGCGGACACGGAGCCGATTAGGGCAACTGCATCAGGCTGGACCCGAAAGCTTTATTGCCTGACCCGGCCTCTTCGCGGGGCAAGCCCGCTCCTACAAGTACACCACCGTTCTCACGGCATGTGCTGTACCTGTAGGAGCGGGCTTGCCCCGCGAAGAGGCCAGAGAGGTCACCGCATCAGCCAGCCCGTGGCAAATCCGCCAGCACCGCCTCGATCTCCCCCAGCACCGCCGGGTCATCCAGGGTCGAAGGCGGCACATAAGCCTGCCCATCGGCAATCTTGCGCAGCACCGCCCGCAGGATTTTCCCCGACCGCGTCTTGGGCAAGCGCTTGACCAGCCGCACCCGGTTGAAACACGCCAGCGCGCCAATTTCCTCACGTACGCTGCCCACCAGCTCCACCAGCAACTGTGCCTCGGCAATGCCCTCGCCATCCTTGAGCACCACCAGCGCCAGCGGCACCTGGCCCTTGATCTCGTCATGCACACCGATCACCGCGCACTCGGCCACCGCCGGGTGGCGGGCGACCAGGTCTTCCATCTCACCCGTGGACAGCCGATGCCCGGAGACATTTATCACGTCGTCGGTGCGGCCCATGATGTAGACGAAGCCCTCTTCATCCAGGTAGCCGCCGTCCCCGGTGTGGTAGTAACCCGGGTAGGTCTGCAGATATGCCTGCAGGTAGCGATCATGGTCGCCCCACAGGGTCTGGCTGCACCCGGGCGGCAGCGGCAGGGCGATGACGATGGAGCCTTGCTGATCAGGGCCCAGCAAATGCCCTTCATCATCCAGCACGCGCACGTGATAACCCGGCACCGCGCGGTTACTCGATCCCGGCCGCGCCGCACTGCCCTCCAGCCCCACGCAAGGCGCGGTCACTGGCCAGCCGGTCTCAGTCTGCCACCAGTGGTCGTGCACCGGTTTGCCGGTGACCCGTTCCAGCCACTCATGGGTGCTGGAATCGAGCTTTTCCCCAGCCAGGAACAGTTGGCGCAGCGAGCTCAAGTCATGCTTGCGGATCAGTTCGCCCTCCGGGTCTTCCTTGCGGATCGCACGCATGGCGGTCGGTGCGCAGAACAAGGCATTGACCTGGTACTGCGCGACCACCCGCCAGTACGCCGAGGCATCCGGTGTGCGGATTGGCTTGCCCTCATAGAACACCGTGGTGCAGCCGTTCATCAGCGGCCCGTAGACGATCAGCGAATGGCCGACCACCCAGCCGACATCGGAAATGCCCCACCACACATCCCCGGCCTGCATGCCGTAGATATGACGCATCGCGTAGCACAGCGCGACCGCGTTGCCACCATTTTCGCGGACGATGCCCTTGGGTTTGCCGGTGGTGCCGGAGGTATACATGATGTTATGGGGCGTACCATCTGTTAGGTGAAGTGCTAGCATCTCCTCATACCCACCCCACTCAGCTGGCTAGCCCCAGCCACCTCCCACGAAATCTGCTCTTGAAAGGACCTACTCATGCACCTGATCTGGGCAACCGAGGATTATCAGCTCTCAGGCCGTCCCCTAGCTGGGATGCCAATTCTCCTATGGGACACAATGGAGAGCTGCATCCCTGTAAATGACTTTTACAGAAGTCACCTGACAAGAGCACAAATAAGCTCAGGTGATTCATGGAACGCAACTGGCCAGGCTCTTTACGACTTCTTCTCATTTTTACAGGCCCACAACCTAGACTGGTGGGACGTAGATAGAGAGGAGTCCAAAACACTACTAAGCGCGTATCGCGATTATTGCTTCACTGAGCACAATCACGGAAGAAACACAGTCAGACACCGCATGCATTACGTCTGTAAATTCTATGAATATGCGTATAAAAGGAACTGGATTTCAAACCTCCCCCACGACTTCGAAGTTAGATCCGCAAAGACCGGAAGCGGGTTCTTAGCTCACGTTGACGCGCGCGGCAACAAGGTAAAAGCTAACGATGCGATGCCCCGCAAGCTTAAAACCCTCCCAAAATATTTAACTAGAGACCAGATCAAAGCACTCATTAGCTCCATTCAAAACGTACACCACCGAATGCTCGTAAGCTTTGCGCTGCGCACGGGTCTGCGCCGGATGGAGCTTGCCACCATCCCTATTGATTACATCAAAAAAGCATTGCGCGACCGGGGAAAAACTCGAAATATTTTCCTCCGCCTTGATCCATCTGACGGGTTTGGGATAAAAACTAAAAGAGGTACAATTAGAGATGTATACGTGAGTCGAAAATTCCTACTTCAAGTTGACCAGTACATTACTCAGCATCGCGGCGAAAGATGCTCACTAGGGGCTGGCGACAGCGGAAGACTGTTTCTGAACCAAAATGGCCAGCCTTACGCCAATGAAGGAAAAGGGTTAGAAAAAATTGTGCGTGACATCGGAAAAAAAATAGGGTTGGATGTACACCCACACATGCTGCGACACTCTTACGCCACCCACACGTTGATTTCTTTGCAGCGGTCCCGACTCGACCTAGACCCACTAATCTATCTGAGCAGCCAACTTGGCCACAGCTCGATAGAAACAACCAGAATCTACTTACACATTGCAAATGATTACGTCGACAATGCTGTACTCCAGTATGACGACGAACTGAATGAAATAGGATCAGCTGATGGGTAGAAAAAAGAAATTCAGCACTACCGACATATCCATTCCTGAGATAGACGGTAGCCTCAAATTCAAGAACCCAAGCATTCAGGAACTCATTGCTAATCCGATTGTGGAAATACCACCTAACACCTTCCAACGGGCAAGCCTCAGCTTTGCGGAGTGGTACGGCGGAAAAATTGATGCAATCACCTATATCTGCCACGTTCAAATTCTTCGTTTTTTTGCCAAACAAGATAAGGAACTGGAAGTATATACAGTATGCTCAGTCTACACCTCAATCACGAGGATGCTTGATTTTGCGGCGCTACGAGCTAATGCCCTAGATAGCATCCTCACACCACAAGATATCAATCGCCAGTTCCTCGATGAGTTCATTCGCCACCTATCAAGCCACGGAGGGGCTATCACCTCTCATCGTAATCACTACGCTCATGTTAAGTGCTTACTGGTACCGCTGGGGCGCCGTGGCATCATAGAAGTTGTTACTCATGGGAAAGACAAGACCTTTCCAACGAATCCCTTCCCGAATAGCAACAAACTTCAGCAGGGCGAGACACCACTCACCAACAAAGAAAAAAAAGCAGCCATTAAGGCACTGCGAGCAGCAATTCTTCCGATTTGGGATCTTCACCAACCACTCACAAGCGATCTGATTAGCTATTGTTTGTTGGTAGTTGCGTTTCACACGGGACGAAACACGACACCGCTACGTGAGATGACATCCGACTGCCTCAGGCCGCACCCTAAAGATAATACATATTTCCTATCTCTCTGGAAGAACCGCGGACACAATACGAGCAAAATAATCCTACAAAGCAACAACGATGGCGAAGGAGGAACGGAGTCAACGACTTCAATTAGGTTCAGTGTCGAGCGTTTAATACGGCAAGTCATTTTCAGAACCGCCTTACTTCGCAATCAGCATCCAGAATTCGATGACTGCATTTGGTTGTATCATAGCCAAGAATATCAAACCGTGGGCACTGTCAAGCGGCTGTCCCCCCGAGCAATAAGCTCGGCAACCACAAAGCTAGTGTCAACGCATGGACTAACCGACGCAAATGGGGACCCCCTCAGACTGAATATCAGCCGTTTCAGAAAGACATTTGCGAACCGGGTTTATGAAATTCTAGACGGTGATATTTATGGGGTCGCAAGTGCATTAGGCAATACCGCCAGGGTAACAGATACTAACTATTTGGCAGCATCACTGGAAAGCAAAAAGAAATGGCGATTTATGGGGGAAATTCTGGTGAGCGAATTGCTGACAAAAACAATTGGAGCCACCTATCACCAAACTCCCGTTGCGAAGTGCTCCAATGGCAGCAACACCCCGGACCCGAACGAGAAGCAAGGGCTCTGCACTAGCTTTCTTAATTGTTTAAGATGTAGGCACTTTGTGATTACTGCTGAAGATCTCTATAAGCTTTTCAGCTTTTACTTTCGGATATACAGTGAGCGCAATATAATCTCGAAACACCGCTGGGAAAAGGAACTCTCCCACATACCCAGGCTTATTGATATTTATGTAATCGCGGAAGGCCTCCGCCGGGGTATTTTCAAGCAGCAACAGGTTGATGACGCTAAAGCTCTTGCTCACAAAAACCCTCATCCATTTTGGAGCGCCGATACAATCCCCACCCTAGAGGTAATTGCGTAATGGAATCTATTGCACCCCCTTCCGAGCCATTTTTCCCCAAACCAGTGGACTTCAGCAAAACCTCGATTGACTACCAGAACCGTCTAATAGTGTCTGCCGTAGTGATTGACGGCGAGTTTGTTATTTTAAGTCGTTTCGGCGACGACACCTGGCACTTTAACAACACCCCAACCAACACAGGAAAATATCCATCCTCGATTCAGTTTGAAATCTACCCTGAAGTTTACCGACAAACAATAAAAGAAGTTGCCTTCTGCTATTTAACTCGCGGCCGTGACAGCCGACGCAAAGCTCAAGAAAGTTCAGCCCATCGATTTGTAGTATCCCTGAATCCTTTCATTAAATATTTGGAAAGACTAGGACTACCTGACATTCAAAAACTTCAACAACCCATATTCAGCAACTTCGTGCATGAAAGCAGAAGCTTGATCAGCGACATTACAAAAAAACCACTCGGCAAATCGGCCCTTGTACAACGCTTCGTAGGAGTTGAGGCGCTTTATGAGTTGAGCCAGTATACCAAAACTGAATCGCCCCTGGTTTCGTAGACACCTCCAAGCCTCATAATGAGGCCCAAATAGGAGGTGCCATGAGTCGTCAGCGTTACCCCGAAGAATTCAAGATCGAAGCGGTCAAGCAAGTGACCGAGAAAGGCAAACCTGTCGCCGATGTCGCCCAGCGCCTGGGCATGTCCGTGCACAGTCTTTACGCCTGGATCAAGGTCTACAGCAAGCCCCAAGAGCAGCGTCAGCAAGACGACGATCAGCAGGCCGAACTGCGCAAGCTACGCGCTGAACTCAAGCGCGTGACGGAAGAGCGAGACATCTTAAAAAAGGCCGCCGCGTACTTTGCCAAGGAGTGCGGCTGAAGTACGCCTTCATCAAGAAGCACTCGACTGATTACCCGGTGCGGCGCCTTTGCCAAACCCTCAAGGTGCACCCCAGCGGCTATTACGCCTGGCTGGCCGAGCCTCAATCTGCCCGAGCAAAAGAAGATCAACGTCTGCTTGGCTTGATCAAACACGCTTGGCTGGAAAGCGGAGGTGTATACGGCTACCGCAAAATTCACGATGACCTGCGTGAGCTGGGAGAGGAATGCGGCCGAAATCGAGTCAGGCGCTTGATGCAGGCGGAGGGACTGCGTTCTCAAACGGGCTATCGGCGGCGTCCAGGGTTCTATGGTGGAAAACCAACAGTGGCCTCGCCCAACCACCTCGCGCGGCAGTTCAAGGTAAGTGAGCCGAACAAGGTCTGGGTGACAGATATCACTTACATCCGCACCTATGAAGGGTGGCTCTACCTCGCGGTAGTGCTGGATCTGTTCTCACGCCAAGTAATTGGTTGGTCAATGAAGCCAAGGATGTGCAGCGACCTGGCTATCGACGCGATGTTGATGGCTGTTTGGCGACGCAAGCCTCAGCAGCAAGTTATGATTCACTCAGATCAAGGCAGTCAGTTCAGTAGCTCGGATTGGAAAAGCTTTTTGAAGGCCAACAATGTAATCAGCAGCATGAGCCGGCGGGGAAACTGCCACGACAATGCCGTAGCCGAGAGCTTTTTCCAGCTTTTGAAGCGAGAGCGAATCCGACGAAAGATCTACACAACCCGTGAAGAAGCCCGAAGTGATATTTTCGATTACATCGAGATGTTCTATAACCCTAAACGCCGACACAGCAGTGCTATGCAGCTGTCTCCAGTAGAGTATGAGAAACGCTATTTCCTGAGCTTGGAGAGTGTCTAGAAAACCAGGGGCGATTCAAACGCCCTTGATCGAACATCCTTGGCCAGACTCTTCAGCTGTGATTCTTGCGAATAGAACTGGGGCAAACGCCCCTCACAAACACCAGAGCTTAACACCACTGATCCCAGACGACATTTTCTGTGCAATGTTCAAAAAAGCACATGATCAGGTAGAGAAGGCTGATTACTTGCTCAACCTGAGAGACGAAATGGAGAAGATAAATAAATTGCCAATCACTGAGGGAAAACAACGAACCCTAAAAAACAAAACGCTTTTGAAATTAGGTTACCCCCACAAACCTTTTGATCTAAGAAAAGAACTAACTGACCTTCGAACTTCTTGCTACATCATTATCGCTGCGACATCAGGATGTCGCAATCATGAGCTAGCTAATCTACAGAACGGATCTCATCATAAAACCGAAGATGATGATGGCGAAATATATCATTGGATGAGAGCCGTGTCGGAAAAAACCTATGCTGGACCTTCCGACTGGATGGTACCACCCGTTGCCGTCCGAGCGATTCGAATAATGGAGCGGTGGGCGGAGCCCTATCAAAAGAAGATTGCAATAGAGATTGCAGCACGACGCAAAGCCAATCCTCGCGATCCGGAAATAGCACGTGCCGCGAAGCATGCTAAAGCGTTGTTTCTTGCAACCAACAAATCTGGAGGTGTTGAAGGATGCCGTTCCCTCGGCAACTCAGGGTGGAATGTTCGCCTTCAAGAGTTTGTTGATAGTGCGGGATTGAACTGGGAAATAACAACGCACCAGTTTCGTCGAAAATTTGCAAACTATGCTGCCCACAGCAAATTTGGCGACCTCCGCTATTTGAAAGAACATTTCAAGCACTGGTCCATGGACATGACTCTGCTATACGCGATGGATGATACTTGGGGTCAACACTTTGACCTTGACTTGCTTTTCGAGGTAGAGAGTGAGGAGCAATTGATTAAAGAGGGAGTGGTTTCGCAGTGGATCGACGAGAAAAATCTCGGAGGCGGGTACGGTCGAAGCCTGAAAGGCTGGCAACGCGATCCCCTGAATCTGGCAATTTTTCCGGATCACGCGACGATGATCAAATCGATTGCTGAGAGCACTGCGATCCGAAGCAATGGCCATTCATGGTGTACAGCCGATGACACCGGGTGCGTTGGAAATACCGTGGAACGGAGCCGCTGCGGTGACTGTACCAACGCGGTTATTGGCAAGGAGCACGCGCCCATCTATCAAGCACTCTATGGCAACCTACAGAATCTTCTCGACTGTAAGGACATTGGCGAGCCAGGTATCATACGCGTCAACAGGGATCTCAAGCGTTACGCCGCAGTGCTTGGTGATCTTGGTATCAATGTGGAGACTAACCTTGGACAAGCCACGTAAGCCGCATCAAGACCGAGAAAAAGAAATCTTGCTGGCTGCGGCCGCCATCGAGAAGGGCCGATCCAAGATTGGTGAAACTAAGGTCAGCATCTCGGCCGTAGCTCGCGAGCTTGGAATTTCGCCAGCCCTCATTCACAACCATTATCCAAAAGCTGCCGAAGACATCCGTCTGCGCCAGGGTAGATCTAGCCGTATGCAGCGTGACGTGAAACACGATCAGCTGAAGGAAGAGCGGAGAAAAAGCGCGGATTACCGAGAAGAGATCAAAGAACTTCGCCTTCAGGTCGCGAAACTGGCCTCACTGAATGAAATGCTTGTCCTCGAAAACCGAAAACTGAAAGCGCAAATGGAAAACTCGAACATCGTCGACATTAGGAAAAACTGACTCGGATGTGCCCTCAGAGCCCAGCCCGCCTAGACCTGCGCTCCTCAGCCTATCGATCAGAGACTGCGGACCACGAGCGTGCAAGCCCCCGCATTCATAGATGATTACGGCTGTGTTCAAGTCACCCAGGCGTGGTGAAGGGACCGTAGATGCAGACTATGAATCTATTTACCCGTTCCACGGAAATTACCCAGGGGGCTGGTGCTCCGAAAGCTCGTATGAGCCCCTCTTCCTTCAAAATCCCTTCAGCATGATACGTATCAGCGCGTGAGCCAAGATTCCACGGTATCCGAACCATGCTCCTGCTTCCACTGCTTCAGAAGACGATGATTGCCGCCCTTCGTCTCAATCACTTCACCATTGTGAGGATTTTTGTAAATTTTGACTTCCCGAACTTTCCGCTGAAGCTTCGGAGCAGGCGCTCCAGAGGCTCGACGGGCGGACTTGGGATCGAGGATATTAATCACGTCCCGCAAGCTAAACCCGTAGGTCTCCAACAGCGAGCGAAGCTTTTTTTCGAATTCGATTTCTTCTTTCAAGCCAGCGTCATTCTTCAGATTTTCCAGCTCGGCGAGCTGCGCAGCCAAATTGCGCTCAAGTTCCCGAAACTCTGCAAGTCGAGACATAAAAAATATTCCTTATGCTGGATGATAAAGTTGCATAGTAGACGTTTTGCTAGCTCGCTGCACTCGTTTGAGAGTGCCCCAACCCATGCCACGACCTAGGCCAACCTGTGCAATGAAATCAACGTCGGATGACACTGGCGCCCTAACATTCGATTTGATTTACCAATCATTCGCCAAGGCTCTGTACGTTGAATACGGGAATATGAGCAACTGGAGGCCAGTCGAGAGCCGCGTCATCGCGTGCGAGAGATCAGGAGGAGGCTTGCACCTTCCCCCCTAGCATCATCCACAGCCTTAACTACCTGGATGGCGTACGAGCTGTGAGTTCGGTCGAACCTTCATCCTTGGAGTCAGTACTGCTGTAGTTATACCCTGCGCGATATTCACCCGGTAGGCCACCGAGTCGCGGCTGCCGTTCGATCTCCACAGGTAGCATGGCACCCTTTGTGCCGCTACCGCTGAGTTTGAAGCCGTTGCGTGATTCGGTGTTGGAGTGGTTCTCCTCGTACACGCCAAGTCCTGGTGCGCCAGAAGCCTGCTGAGCAGCGACGATGAACGCATCGCTCGGTTGGTGGCGGTGTAAACCGTCGAAGACGCGCACTGGCCCGTCCGTCCCGTGAAATGGGCCAGCAAGCCGACTGTTATTCTCAGCACGCTTGAAGTAAGGCAGTAAATCCTTGTAGCTCCACCCAGAAGTCCAGGCAATCATTGAAGATTCTATTATCAGGATTGGCAAGGCACGCAAAGCCGGGAATCCTCACCACCGACGAAAAACTGGCTCGTCGTTAGATTGAGCTGGGGGCTACCTTCGTGGCAGTAGAGGTGTAGACAGGACAGTGCTAATGCGAGGCCTACACGCCCTCGCTGGCAAGTTCAAGGAAAGCACTGTGACCAGCAGCGCTGGTGGCGGCGTGTACTGAGCCTTGCAGAATACAAAAGGGGCGCATTTGCGCCTCTTCTGATCTAAAAATTGATATTGAATTAGCAAGTAGCATCAAAAAGGATCTAGCACGGACCGTACGCGTCAATAAGAAGCTATAAGAACAGATATACTCTAGAGAGTCCTTTCTACCTTTTCTGGCGGCACAATGCCACAACGCTCATAAGGCGCATTACTGACCAAGCGAACCGTGGTGAAATACGGATATAGGTTTTGTACTTCCCGAGCGGTGCAATTTGTGGTTTCCACATTTGCTCCCTGCTGGAAAGCCCACCATGTGAGACTAGTTAAGGGCTCTATATCCTCATATCCCCCCTTGCGCGCACTAACGTAGCGAGTCAACCTGCTTATATACATTGGGAGATCTGCAACAGCTATACCGCCGATTCGATATCTAGCCGCATGAAATCCAAGCCAAAGACGATCGTCGTACAAAATCCTGTCTTTACCTGCTAAAATCATCCAAATGCATGCTGACTGACACTCCCCTTCAATGTAATTTCCAGCAGCGCCCTCCAACCGATACTTGAGTGCCAAGCAAGTTTCCAAACTGTGAGAAAAAATGGCGTCGGCGATTTCCATCGCACTGTCGCTTACGCCCCCTCTCGACGACACACATACTTTTTGAATTTCAGGATGCGCAGCAATCAATTCCTCTAGTTCTTTTTTTACCCGCCGCGCACCTAGTTCATTTACCTTTCCATGAACCAAAAAAACCTCATCAGCGCAACCACCTACCTCACACACCCTCGCTCTACTGATTGAAGTTTCCGGCCATACGAACCAGGCGACAAAACCTGCATGTAAACAAAGGAAGACAGCAATAATTGCTATATGCATTCCACTTATCGGCAGCTTACCAAATCGAAACAAGTCGTAATCCTTCTAATCCAAAATCAGATATTCTCGCGCTCAAGGAGCACATTAGTCATGGTTGCCTTAGCCAAGCAGTCCCAGCGCTTTAATCGCCGCTCTTTACCGGTCGTACACTGCTTCTGCATGGAGCAGTTCTGGCATCCTGAAAACCAATAGCAGTTCAGTAACATGCCGTCTTCCACCGAGGAATGCCGGCGCGTCAGCAACTGGCCCGCGGGGCATCGATATTCGTCCGAAACAGCCATGTAGATGAAGTCCTGCTTGCCGAATCGGCCATCCGCTTTGCTGCTCGATGTCAGTGGTTTCGGTACAAAGGTGGTGATGCCAGCTTGCTCGCAAGCAAGGATTTCCGGGCCTTTGTAATAGCCTCGATCAGCAACCACCGTCAGCGCCTCAGCACCGATTTCTTCACGTGCCTGGTTAGCCATATTGCTCAGTTGCCCGCGATCATTACCAACGTTGGTCACCTCATGGGCAATGATCAGATGGCGTTTGTCGTCGACTGCTGTTTGTACGTTGTACCCAACTGTGCCGGAGCCTCGGCCGCTTGTGGCCATCGAACGGGCATCTGGATCGGTAAGCGAGATTTGCTGATCGAGACTGGCTTTAAGCTGCGCCTCGATGTCCTTGAGTTTTTGCATCTGCTGTTTCAGCTTTTCGACTTTGTCTTTCAACCGCTCAGTCTTGGCCTCAGCCACTTCCGGCGCTGCCCGATCCGCTGAATCCATTGCCGCTAGATAGCGGTCGATGCTCTGCTCGATCTGCTGCATGCGCGCCTTCACTTTGCCTTGAGTGAAATTGCGGTCGCGGTTATTCACGGCTTTGAATTTGCTGCCGTCGATGGCGCTGATCGATTGAGAGAAGAGATTAAGGTTGCTGCAAAGCACAACGAACTGCCGGCAGACGCTGCGAATGGCTTTACCATTGTACGGAAGTCGGCAATTGTTTTGAAGTAAGGCGCCAATCGCCCCGTCAGCCACATCAGCTCGACATTGCGCTCGGCCTCACGCTCAAGCCGGCGGCTGGACTGAATCCGATTGAGATAGCCATAGATGTAGATTTTCAGCAGGACTGCTGGATGGTAGGCCGGACGACCCGTTGCAGCCGGATCGACACCCTCGAAGCCGAGTGATCCCAGGTCGAGTTCATCGACGAAAACGTCGACCACCCGAACTGGATTTTCTTCGGTGATGTAATCGTCCAGGCACTCCGGCAGCAACGTGACTTGCGTCCGAGACTCCCCTTCGATGAATCGCTTCATGACCGTCCCCACCACGACCTCGACGATCAGAAGGTTAGACAATCGCAGGCGTTTTCACACAGCCTGGGTCGATAGCAGACGCCCACGACCGGCCGCTCTCGACCCACAGCAGACACATTAACTCAACTCTAGCTCAGGCCCCTCCCCCCTTGCTGTCTTTTCTTGGAACCCTGGCCCCTTCTGTCTAACAGGCCTGGTGTTGAAGGAAGGAGTGAGATAGGGAAGGCTTGTCGCACGCACATCTGTTGTGGGGAGTTTGTGTAGGTCAGCGAAACAGATTTGCAGGGTGCATGAAATCATCACGCTGGTCTTGACGCTTCTACATATCCGGCTCATTTGGGAAGCCAGTTGGGATGCGACTTACGCCAAGACGCGCTGATGCACAACACGCATCGAACGGGGTAAACTAGAGACGTCAAGTTATTTGAGAATATTAGCGATGCGGTATCTCACAACCAAAGGATTGTTTGCCCGTGCTTTAGGAGAAGGTCGATATGTCTTGGAGGACGTATTCGGTGTATGCACCATGCCTTTCTTTGCCGTAGATATAGCTGAGGTATCAAAAATTGTAAACTCCATAGCGCGCGTGAGCATTATATGCAGTGAAGACGATTTAAACTCAATGGCTTCGCCAAAATTCGTTAATTGGTTTCAGCTAGAGAAATATTATGTTGCCGGAATTTCAGATCACTACAGATACTGGCAGGTAGGTAGAAACCTTGTAGCGACCTATGACAAGTTTTCAGCTATGCTCCCTATTGCTTATTTCGAGTCAGGCTTTGGCAGCGGAAGCAAGGACTCTCTTGAGTACATAGACAAAAAAATCTCCACTACTGCAAAGAACCTCCTAACTCCGTACACACAAAACTGTATAGCCATTAGGCTTTCACATACACAAATTCAGCGTATGTGTAGTGACCTAATGTCACTTCTGCATCGTTCGACGCGTTCGCTTTTAGACTTCCTGACAACTCAGAGAAAAACCATCGCTGAAGAAAGCTGGAGTCGTGAGCATATGAAGGTGCGAGAAATAGTTCATTCGGGACCAAAGTCATATCACGCGGCAAGCCTCGCTACAATGTGTGTAATCTCACTATGCACATCCCTTGACATTCTGAGCAAACTCATACACTGCCTAAATAACAGCCCTCGTCCGATAGAAAAATTCAGATCAAATCAAGGAAAACATTTTTCTGATCTATTCAAACTAAAAGGTAATACGCTTCCGCAAGTCCTTATTGATGGAATTCTTGAAAAATGGAAATGTTTGCCAGGCGCATTGTCATTAATTCAATTCCGCCACGATCTAGTCCACAGTACTGCTGCCCTGGAGCTTGAAAAAATTTATGTTGGCTGTCAGACAGGAGAGATAAATGACTTACCGCTGCACTACTGCTTCGTACCCTGGCGCGATTGCAATACACAGGGTCAGCCGATGCGCTACCTTGGCCGCGAATATTTCACTTCGGAAGGGACCGACTTAGAGTCACAGCTTTTGTGCTGGACAAAAAGTGTAGTTTCCCTCCATCTCTACGCCGGAGAGCAGATGCTTAATTTTCTGATAGCGCAGACAAAAGACGACATTGATGTTAATTTAGTGAATACTCTGAATGATCGCGAGCTATGAAATAATGGGAGTAAATCAACACGGGCCATCTTTAAGGCCGTGATCCGTCGCAAGGTACAATGCCTGCGCCAAAAGGAAAATAAGCGCCAAAGTGCACTTTCGTTAAATTCAGGCTTGTGGCATTACCTATGGCAAAAATCAGCAAGAAAAAAGTTAGCCGCGCGTATGAGCGGATGACTCAAGGAAGCCTTATCCAATCACCGAGGCGGCTTCTTTTTACTCACAGCGATAGCACTATTGCTGAAAGAGGATTTTATTACGCAGACACAGTGTGGGGCTGGGGTGGCACCGGAATTTTAATAAAATTTGAGGAAAAATTTTTTATCCTCACTGCTCAACATGTAATCAGTGAGCATGTACCGGACCAAATCTTTCAAAATGAGTCCCCTTTCTTTTCCCATGTATTCAGTAAAAAATTCAGTTCATCAATAGAAGAGTTTTCATTCCCTATACGGGGTTGGAAAATCGGGCAACTAATAACTAACGATTCACCAACCATCGATAACGACGACATTGTACTGATCGAGCTAGGGGATTTGTTTCTTTACCCAGATCGCTTTATTGATCTAGACGCGCCCCACTCTCCGCAGGGGTTGCCATTGAAATCAATTTTTGAAGGTATGTATCTCATCGTTTCTGGATTCCCTGCCCAGAGAAATGACATTAATTATCACTACGAAAATGATGCTCCGTTTGTACATACAGTAAATCTCTCCAAAGATATCTTGCCAGGGAAATGCGTATTCGAAAACGGGTTCCCAGTCGTGAAGCTGAATAAAAATTCAACACACGATGAGTTAAACGGTATGAGTGGTGGCATTGTCACAAACCTTCAGCCAAAAACGAATCAAACCGAATGGGTTGGACTGATTCAAAAGGCTGGAAATGGGTATGTGCATTTTTATCCAGCTGCTTGGATTATTCCTGCTATCAGGCGATTTAAGGAATGCGAGTCTTACATTATAGATCCGGCAGCTGCGTTTTCAGATCCTCATTTGCAGGGGACGCCTGAGGTAATTGCCGAGCGTAGGAAATTTTACAAAGATATCCAACGGCTCACAGAAAAGCACCGCGGTTCAATTTCAGAGGACGAGCTTGAAAGACTAAAGCGGTATTTGCCCCATAGCTAGCATTTCTGGAAATTTTGAAGAGAGTGTGCAAATCCCACGGCCAAACATTTCTACGACATGACTCGACGAGTAGAATCAGTGGCCGCTTCTGGTCGTCAGCCGATCTCGGCCAACGGCGGCTATGGTCGGTAGAGCACAGTCGCGACCGTCTGCTTTCGCCCCAGGCTGTGTGAAAATGGCTTTCACCCAGCCTTTGACTATACGAGCGTATTGCCGAGTGGATAGGTGGTCAGAGGTATGCAGTCGGCTAGGGAACAAGCAGTCCTCGCTGCGTAGCTTGGCCTGACGTATCCAGGCTGCGACAGCAGACCGTGTTTGTTCAGTAATCTCGAATTGCACTGGCCGCTGCGTTTTCTGCTGCATCACCATCGCTCGTGATAATACGTGCTCGCCGTGGGTAACGTCGCGCACCCGGAGCTTTGTTAAATCGCAAGCTCGAAGCTTGCTGTCGATGGCCAGATCGAAGAGAGCCAGATCCCGAGTTCTTTCTGCAATTTGAAGCCTTACTCGGATGGCCCAGATGTCTCTCAGTCGCAGCGGGGGTTTCTGCCCGACCAATTTTCCTTTGTTCCAAGGCTGACGGCTGCCGGTAGCGATGATTTTCATGACATGTCCTCCACGTGTGGAAGAACAAGAATGGCTAACCAGGGTCGCTAACCGGCCAACAGCAGAGTCTGGACAACCCGTTCCATTAGGCAATAGAGTCAGTAGTTCAGACCAAGTACCCCGAACGATAAGGACATGGAATGTTGCGCATATTGGGTAAGGCATCGTCGATCAATGTACGAAAGGTGCTCTGGGCCTGCGCCGAGATTGAAATTCCCTTTGAGCGGGTGGATTGGGGTTCTGGCTTCAGATCGACGCACACACCTGAATTCCTGGCGCTGAATCCCAATGCCATGGTGCCGGTCATCGAGGACGACGACTTCATTCTTTGGGAGTCAAACTCGATCATTCGCTACCTGGCGTCGCGCTACAACGGCGTTCACCTTTACCCGACTGAGGCGAGAGCCAAGGCGCGGGTGGATCAATGGATCGATTGGCAAGCGTCAGATCTCAACAAGTCGTGGAGTTATGCCTTCATGTCGCTGGTCAGGCATTCGCCTGAGCATCAGGACAGCAGCGCGTTGGCGGCCGCGTGCAACAACTGGTCGAGGTACATGGAGATCCTCAATCGACAGCTCGATTCAACCGGGGCCTACGTCAGCGGCGATGAGTTTTCTCTCGCAGACATACCGATCGGCCTGTCAGTTAATCGGTGGTTTGAAACACCGCTTGCTCATCCGGACTTTCCTGCCGTGAGCGACTATTACGAACGCTTGAGTCGTCGACCAGGCTACCGCCTGTACGGAAGAAACGGGACGCCATGACACGGTCTCAGAGGAGTTTTGTGTCCGCTTCACAGGTGGATAGCATCCTGTCGCTACCGCCAGCTTTCGGCCACTATCGGCCAGAAGTGGCCATTCAGCGTTCACAATCCGGGTCAGTCAACGGCGCTGAATAGAAGCCTCATGCGAAGGGCGACGCACACCGCCGTGGCACACTGATTTCTAACCATCAAGTCTCTTCGCAGGGGCACCACGCAGCAGCTTCAAGCCTGCGCAGCGATACTGGCTTTGCTTTGGAACATGGCGGTGTCAGCCTTTAAAATCAAATCGTCGAGGTCTTCACCATCTTCCGGATACCACGCCACCCCTAGGCTGGCGCTAACCTTGATTTGGCTGTTTCCCCATGGAATGCACAAGGCGACGGCTTCGCAGATTTCACCGGTGACGCGCTGGATATCGCTTCGGTGATGCGCGCCGTCGAGCAGCACGACAAATTCATCACCGCCCATGCGCGCAGCTAGTTCAAACTCGCAAATATTGGATTTGATCGCCGAGGCTGCGTGGATCAGCATGGCATCGCCCGCCTGGTGGCCATAACGATCATTGATCTGCTTGAAGTGGTTCAAGTCGATATAGCACAAGGCCAGATGCTCTCCACGACTCTTTGCGTCGAGCAGCCTCTGACTAGCGAAGGGAATAAAACTATTGCGATTTGGTAAGCCAGTCAGGCTGTCATAGAAAGCCAGCTTGTGTACTTCCTCTTCGGCGAGTTTGCGCAACTTGATCTCGTTGCGTAGATGGCGCTGGGCATTCAACAGAACCAGAGCGAACATCAGGACAAGCACAGAGCCGATGCTGATCAGAACAATGGTCCTGCGCAGTCGCTCGACGAGTTGCGGCGGGTTGGGATCGTAAATGAAGTTTTCCAATCCGGCGATATTGTCGACCATGCCCAGTTCGAGGAAAGTTTCAGCCATACGTTGCCAGCGCCCTGGGTTCATATGACCGATCTCGATCAGGTCAGATACCACCAGCGGACGCATGGCCTGAGCTTCGAATTGCAAGTGCGCGCGACTTTTCTCCACCAAATACTGATTGAGCAGCAGGTCTATGATTTGCTCGGGGTTATCCATCGCGTAGCGCCAGCCGCGCAGGGTGGCGCGGCGGAAGGCCTCGACACGCTGTGGATGCTCGTCAATCTCGGCCTGGCTGGTGAACAGGATGTCGCTGTAGAAGTCGATCCCGTAGGTGACGGGCGAGATGATGTTGTATTCCACGTCCCGCTGTTGCAGGTAGAAGGGTTCGTTGGTCAGGTACGAGTTGAACGCCGTCACTTTACCGCTGGCCAGATCCTCAATTTGAAAACTGCTGGGGAGCAGTTGTAGTTTTTCGAGGGATATACCTTCGCTCCGGAACATCGCCAGAAAATCGGCATCTGTCTGTGCATCCATCAGCATCAACGGCTTGCCGATCAGGTCGTGCGCAGTGCGAACACCTTGGTCTGTACGAGCCACGAGCACGGAAGGTGAGTGCTGAAAAATCACCGCCAGCGCTACCAAGGGCTTTCCATCCAGGCGTGCGTAGAGCAATTCACTATTGGCTTCGCCATATTGGGCACGCCCAGAGAGCACTTCTTCGACCGGTGTGACATTGGGGCCACCTTCGTGCAAGCGCACGTCCAGCCCTTCTTCGCGGTAATAGCCCTGGGCTATGGCGGCGTAGTAGCCCGCGAACTGGAACTGATGTTTCCAACGTAGCTGTACATCAATCACCTGCACAGCACTATTCTGTTGAGTGACAGGGCTCGCCCACGCAGCCTGAGCCGAGAGCAACACAAAACACAGCAGTCGACGCAGCCGAACCAACAGAATTCTCTCCGGCCGGTCGAGCGCGTTAGAACAGCAACAGAGGCTGGGCATCGTGAGAGTCCGTGAATCGCGCTCGTGGTTGAGCGTGCAAGTCGTGGCAAGGCATTGTGACATCACTCATGTAGGGCCAGCAATCGCCAGCCACGATAACCAAAGCGGCGTTATCCTCGCTTCGGCGTGGCTGGCGCCTGCCTCCCTACAACAGGCAACTACCGACCCATAGCTGCCTTCGTGGGGGCAGCTCACGGCCAAAAACAGTCATTCGCAAAGGAGTAGACTAACTCAATACCGACCATATACACGCTACCAAAAACTTCATAACCTAGGGACAGGTCTTGGCGATTTTACACCCTCACTATGCCCGCTTCCAGCGCTCGACTGAACAGGTTAAAGTATTACGCGTGGCCAAGTAACGTCCTGCGGACAAAATTGGAAAATTAATGCTTTACATGAGTCGCCTAACTATAGACTAAAATCTTGAGAGTGATATGGACTGGACAATTAGAGCAATAAAAATATGCTGCGTATCTCTTGGAGTGGCATCACTGACAGTAGCCGCATTCATTTTATTTAACGACACATATTTTAATACAAGTCTTCAGATTGATTCAGAATTGGCGGCGAAATTTGGCGACTTTTTTGGTGGTTTCATTGGGACGATCTTTGCAATATTTAGCGTTATCCTATTGATTTACACAATAGTCTCCCAGCACCTAGAGATATCAAAAAATGGTGCTCGCGATCGATTTTTTAAAATGCTTGACTATCATAATGAAAACATTAGAAGTATTCGGGTGCCTAGCCTTGAAACAGAAAAAAGTCAAATTAGTGAGGAGGGAAGGAGAGCTTTTGTAGTTTATAAAATCCAACTAAAGCGACTGCTCCAAGCAGTTACTGAAATTGGGGTATACGGATTTAATGGTTGATGGGGCACCTTCACCCCATCAATCTGATACCACCCTCAGATGGTTGATAGATCGACTCCGTAGTTGAGTTCCTCTGCGAAGTCCGGCAGTCCGTAACCGATGGTTTTCTTGTAGAAAGGAGAGACCTTCGCAGTCGGTGCCTTCTTCTTGTGCTTCGTGGTGTAGAGCATTCGTGCCCGCATCACCTCGAAGGAGTAACCGCGCCCTTCACGGTTCTTGTCCTTGGCCAGTCGGTTGATGGACTCCGTGTAAGCGTTGGTGACGGGCATGTCCGTCTCGAAGTAGGTCATGGTCTCTTCGCGCCAGTTTCCCACTGCCCTGACCAGATCGCTCCAGACTTCCTTTTGGCCCTTCGGGATGGTGGCTATCCACTCGTCCAGGGCGGCTTCTGCCTGGAGCCGTGTGGTGGCGTCCCAGATGCCGTAGAAGCGCTCCTTGTGCTCGTAGGCGGCCAGCAGTTGCGGGAACGCGCCTGTCCAGGTCTCCATGATGAGGCGCTCCCGGTCTGAGACTTCGTGAGCGCGTTTCAGCAGGATTTTCCGGTCTCCCTTGAGAGTCCGGCTCTGGGACGGTTTCAGCTCCTTTCTGAGGCCCTTGCGCACTCTCTCTAGGGCATCGTTGGCCATGCGCACCACATGGAACTTATCGACCACGATACGGGCCTGGGGCAGCACAGCCTTGACCGCTGCCCGGTAGGGGTTCCACATGTCCATGCTGACGATCTCGACCTTCTGCCGGTCTTTCAGCTTCATCAGGTAGTTGGTCACCACGTCCTGGCGGCGGGTGGCCAGCAGGTCGAGCAGGGTTCGCTCCTCAATGTTGGTCAGAATGCAGCGGTAGCGCTTGTTCAGGTATAGCTCGTCAATGCCCAGGATGCGGGGCGTCTCGAAGCGGTGCCAGCGCCCCAGGAACTCGGCGCGGGCGTTGAAGATGTCGCGCACCGTCTTCTCGTCCAGGCCGGTCTGTGCCGCCACAAAGGTGTAGGGGTGGTTGAAGGATTCCTTCTCCACGTACTCATGCAGCCGCAGTGTCATACGGAATCCGTCCACCATCTCCGGTAGCTGGGGCCTGAATGTTGTCTTGCAGGCCCGGCAGGTGTATCGGCGGCGGACCACCCAGAGAGTGACCCGCTTGCCGTGGATGGGCAGATCACGATAGGGAACGTCACGCTTGCCGAACCGTACGAACTCACCCTGCACGCCGCATTCCTCGCAGGCGATGGGATCGGGCACGTCCACCTGGAAGTGCATTTCGTCGTCGGTTGATTTGCAGCCCAGTACTTGGTATTGCGGCAGGTGAAGGATGTTGTCGGGAAGTTCGGTCATGGTGTTGTATAGGCGTAGGTGTCAGTCAGATCCATCCGACTCGGCATTGGTGTTTGCTTTTTTACCCAACAAGCTGCTGGAAACGAAAAGTAAGGCACCGAGGACAATTGCAATATCAGCCAGGTTGAAGGCCGGCCAATGCCAGTCTCGCCAATAGAAATCAAAGGAATCCACAACATAGCCGCGAAAGACCCGGTCAATCAGGTTGCCCATGGCGCCACCGAGGATAAGACTGTAAGCGATGGCTTCTCCTTTATGACGATTTTCAAGGATCAGCTTGATCAGAAAAATCGAGACCACTACCGCGATTCCGATAAAAAAGTAGCGCTGCCAGCCTCCACCATTCGCAAAAAGACTGAATGCGGCACCGGTGTTCCATAGGTGCACCCAGTTAAAGAACGGGGTCACCGAAACATACTCGCCATAGGCCATTGATTGCTGCACCAGCCACTTTACAGCCTGATCAGACGCTGCCAGCAGGCCCGATATGGACAATAGGGCATACGGCGAGAGCTTTTTGCCAATAATGAGCATTATTTAACCCTTCAACGCCAAAATGCGTCTGGCACCGTTAAGTACAATGCCCCCCGCGATGGTGCCGATAATCAGATCCGGATAATTGGAACCGGTCCACGCGACCAGGGCGCCGGCGGTGATGACCCCCAGGTTGATCACCACGTCGTTGGCCGAGAATATCCAGCTTGCCTTCATGTGCGCCCCGCCTTCCCGATGTTTGGATATGAGCAGCAGACAACTGGTATTGGCAATCAATGCGACGAATGCGATAGCCATCATCACCAGCGATTCAGGCTCACTACCGAATACAAAGCGTCTCACCACCTCTACGAGCACGCCCACAGCCAAGATCAGTTGCAGTACACCAGCAAGATGCGCGGCACGTACCTGCATTTTCACGCTATGTCCAACCGCATAAAGGGCAAGCCCGTACACCGCCGCATCGGCAAAATTGTCCAGGGATTCTCCAATCAGGCCGGTGGACCGGGCGATCAGACCGGCAGTCATTTCCACCACGAACAGAAGTGCATTGATGCCGAGCAACCAGCGCAGGGTCCCGGATTCTTGCTTAGCAGAAGCTGCCGAAAACTCGGCGGCCTTGATGGTCTCCGGATTTGCAGCGACGGTTTCCTGAAGCGAGGCGCCTAGCCCCAAGGTCTTCAGTTTCGAGGTGACGGGCTCGACCTCGCCGTCATGCACGACCTTCAGCCGGCGGTTCGACAAGTCGAAGGACAGCGCCCGAATCTCCTCAAAGCCGTTCAGGGCTAGGCGAATCATTCGTTCTTCTGATGGACAGTCCATCTTCGGCACGGCATAAACACTGACCCATCTCCCTGGCGCCTCGGAGGAGGCCTGTATATCGGTATCCGCTGCGGACGTTGCATCACCGCCACAGGCGCCACCACAGGATTTGCTCATGATACGACTCCACTTGAACAATGTTGTGGTACCATTTAAAACTATAAAGCTACTATAAGGTCAATAGAGTAAAGAATCCGTTGGGGAGGAGGCTGATGCGCATTGGTCAGTTGGCGCAGTTGGTAGGGGTCGAAACACAGACGATCCGCTTCTATGAACAGCAGGGCTTGTTGCCGCCGCCTGATCGGCAGGACAACGGTTACCGTGTCTATACCGAGAAGCATGGTGAGGGGCTGGCCTTCATCCGTCGCTGCAGAATCCTGGGCCTGTCACTGGCTGAGATTCACGAACTACAGAGCTATGAGGACGACCCTCATCAGCCTTGTACCGCCGTCAACGCCTTGCTCGATGATCACATCTCTCATGTGCGGTCGCAGATAACCGCTCTGCAAGCGCTTGAGAAACAACTCGTTTCACTGAGAGCGAGTTGCAACGATGACCGGGAAGTTGAGGCGTGTGGGGTTCTTGCTGGAATTAGCGAAGGAAACATGCACCAGCAGTAGGTGAAGCATCAACCAGATAATCCGATGAGATGCCGGTCTGTCTCACTCTCATGCAAAGGTAAGATCAACCATTTAATCCGCTTACCCTGAAATTGACCAAGAACTATCTAGCAACCTAACTGACGCACAAAAAATAGATATTGCTTATATGTGCTTTTACTATGGTCAAAGTGACACCTGGATAGATTTCATAAGTCAGAAACTATCATTTCATCAGAGTGGCAGCATTATAGCTGGAATGATGCTTAGCAAGGTTAAAGCTCGCGAGGACTTGAAGCTTGGAAGGACGAACCAAACAGACCTAAGCAGTTACTTCAGGAATATGTACAATGCAATAAAGCTTGTAGATAACGATAAATACCTATCTGAAAGTGAAAAAATAAATCTTGTGAAAATTTATAGGGCGCAGCTTTCTAATCCGGAGCTTTATATTTTATTTTTTAATTTAGTATCTAGATTTGGAAAAAAATGGAATGCAAAGGGTTACATAGAAAAATACGAGCTTCTAACAAATCTACCTGTAGCTTATTGTGACGGCTACGATCCCAAGAAGTACTTCAACATAAGTTTTGAAGAAGATGAAATTGAGCCTTGGGCAAATTAAAATACCTAGCTAGCGAACCAAGTCGATCCTTAGCTTACAGGGACGAACTAAAGCCCAGCCCTCACCAAGCGTTAGTGACCGCTATGGGTCGAAAGCTGTCATTTACGACCGGCAGCTATAGACCCAAAGCTGTCGTCCCGGAGCATTGCCTATCGGCCAGAAGCAGACAACGCTAACTATCATATTTTCACCACTATGATTATTGACAGAGGCTTACCTGCACCTGCTCTATAGAAATCGCGATATCCCTTTATAGGATTACCATTCATGCCGCCTTGATAGTGCTGAAAGTAAAATTATTTAAAGGACACTCCTGTTAGCCCTCATGAAAGACGCTACTACTTAAGGGTTGTTTAGCCCTCATACTTCACACGTTGAATTACACCGCCAGCCCTTCTTAAGTAATAAATTTTGCAATGAGGATATTGTGAGGATATTAGATCTAAAATACTATCTCTGGCTTCTTGACTAATTCTTAAACCAAACGTAATCGACTCCAATTCCTGGGCATAAAATTTATAATCCGTAAACAGAGCACCTTTAATAGGGCTTACCTTGTAAATCACACGCCACTCTTTTTCGTACTCCCAAACCTTTGCCTTCGTATAGTAAATAGCCAGCCGCGTATCTTTATTTTGTTTTGAACTGGGTCCATACAAGTAGAAATCTACAGCACTACCAATGACTGGGACTTCATCGGTGTATAGTACCTTCTCGGCCGCCGCGAATGGAGTTGACAGCTCGTTAACATGCTGAAACCCCAACATGCAACCTTTATAACTGTCACCGTAATGCGCCCACATCAATTCATTATAATCATTTTCAGTCAGGCAGAAGCAGCGAAGGCTTCCATCGTTATTCAGCTCTGTACTCTTCCTGAAAGTGCTCTCCAAGCTTTGCGTACCTTGGGGAGCAACTGATTCGATTTTCCTTAGAGCACTTTCTGGAGATACGCCTTGCAGTTTCAACTTTTTCAGCGACCCAATAATTTCTTGTGTCCACTGAGAATAAATAGACAGGTCGACATTCAAATCTGAATACGCTATATCAACGAGCTGCTTAAGGTAAATCGGCCTGGACTCTTCGAAGTCAGGAGATAACATGGGCATCCGCTGAAGTTCGCCTACATCATTAAACTGGCAAGGACTTTGCCACCTCAAACGCCCGGACTCTAATACTATTTTTGCCGTGTCAGCAGTTGTGTATTTATAGAGAATTTCTGGAACCTTCATTTCCTCTCCTGATGAGCAACCAAAAGCAGACGTAAGTGACTTGATGCTGCATGGCCAGCACCCCACTAACCATACTTTATCTTATTTTAATTGATCTCGCGACAGTTACACTATATGTTGAGCCGGAAAATAACGACATGCTATTGCAACACAGTACTGACGAACCAGTAGAGTGCCTATGATCCGTGGCTGGCTGGTTGCTGCTTTTTATTACCGGCAGCAGTTGTTGAAGCTGGCTGGTTAGTTAGCGGCCTATGCATATTTGTCGGGAGAAATATTTGCGGGCAACAATATCTCCGTCTACACTTCGCAGTCCCGTCGCAGGTCACCAGCAGATCTGAAATAGCCCTACGCCCTGGATACTCTGTGGTTATCAAAACCGGGACGGGTCTTCTTAGGCCGGAAGGCCGTCGCGGTCCCCGGGCAGATCCAGCCCCAGAGCGATCTATAATCACTTTATAATCGTCTATAAAATCCCATAGAGCCCGGCACACGGGGCCTGTAGCATGAAGGGTATAAATGTAACCCTGCCCACGAAGGTGCACAGAAAGCTCTGCCTGACCTCATGAGCAGCCCGGCAGCGTAAGTCGGACATCAAAATTCTTGGTCATTCAGGGCTGCCCAGGAGGGCGTAGCAGCGGCAGCCAAATATCCGTCCGCCTATCACTGAGCAACCGTCGAGATCAATAAATTCGGCCGTTCGAGCGGGCACAGTCGTCACTTAATTCATTTTCATAACCGAAGAGTACCCCAGATTTACTCGATATGTACTCACGCAGTTTCTGCACGAGAACCGCTTCCATACATCCTCAACAGGCACAGACATGATTGCATCGCACTCGCATTTGAAGAGAATGGTTGTTGCTGGCTTCAGGACTTGGCTGCCATCGACCTCAGTAACTTTGTGCCAATAGCGACCACACATTTTGTTTGAGCATCGCGCCAACTCTCCATCTTCGTATTCCTTCTCACCTATGAAGATCACGTGACCACAATCGCAAGTGGCATTGATAGTACGATGAATTGCCAGTATGACGGTGGCGGACATCACATCTTCGATATCTGCCACCATGGTCCTAAGCTTGTCTTTATTTATCGCTTTGGCTTTACCACCCTGCTTTTTAGGCATTGGGGCATGCAGATAAGACCCTAATGATTGATAATGCCGCCTAAAGATCCGCCACGGAATAGATTTGGACTCACCGACGGTTGTCCAAGCTGTAGGGATTTCATCAGGCGAGTTTTGCAACCCGATACTTAAGGTGCCGCTCTGCTCGCTTGAGGGATCGAAAGAAGCAAGCAGTCTGATGATTTGGTCAGGCTTCCACTGCCCTACTATGGAACCAGGGATCTTATCCCCATACTGTTGCAGCTGCCTATATGCGATTAGCTCAAAACAAAAGCGAAGCTCAAGACATGCGTATCGCAGGAGATACTCATCATCTCTCCCCAGTAACTCCTTCGCTCGCTCCAATAATGGCTTGACACCGTAAAGATCCATAGATATATCCTGTAATTTCCCCTTACCAATATAGCGTATTGATATCAAAACACAATATGGCCCTCAATGGACGCCACCAAGACCCGCGAAATCGACCTACCCCTCGCCGCTCATCTAAATCTAACCGCTAGAATGAAGGGACACTTATATACTCTGCGGAGTAATGCTGCTCCCTCCTACCTTGTTGAGCAGCTCGGCATATCATCACTAGCCCCTGACCTTATGCAGGTACGCTCCCCAAACCACCAACAGGTGAGAGGGCATGCGGGCGTCCTGGAAGATGGGATTCACTTCTGAGGCCGAGCGCATCACCGACTCTGAGGTCAGCGCTCAGCTCGGCTTACCCACCTGAGACTAAGCGATGAAAATGTTCGTTCCCCCGCTGCCCTCCGATGAGCCGCTGATGAAGCAGGCTTTGGATGCACTGAGGATCTACCACGAGGCGGTGGAAGCAGGCGCCCCGGCAAAGCTCATTGAGCAGTACAAGATTGAGGCTGAAGTGCTTTTCCAGGCCGTTTCTGAGTACTACCAACGCTCAATGGGCGGTCACTGCGGCAGTCTGCATTAATCACTCCCCCACTCCCACCTGGGTCTTTCCGCGCCCCGCGGTATTGACGATCAGTGCTTGATCACAAAGCATCAGGATCGGCGTCAATCCTGTATTCAGTCAGCAGATCATTCACTGCACCAAAGATTCGTGATTCATAGATCATCTCTAGATCTGTAATGGAGATCGCCACCGCGATTTTCATCGCATCCAGACCCAGCGAAGAAGGGTCGAAAGGCCAGACCTGCACCCTGCTAACAGTGATGTCCGTGAAGTGAAAATCCTTGACGATTTCAACACTCTCCTTCATTCCACCCCAAGCCTCTAGCGATACCCCGTAGCTGCGCTGCCTGTGATCCCCTAGCATTGTGTGCTCTGCAAGGAAGCTATCCGCCACAAGAACTAAGCCGCTGGAATCGAGGTTGCGCACGAAGTGGTCCGACAACCTTGGACTTGATACCAAAGATCTGAGGTATACAATTTTATGTGGGGGGTCGAACCTGTTCAGATACTCTCTGACCCTTTGCACTAGGTCAGGATGGTTGGGCATCAAGAGATTTGGACATTCAAACATGGAGTCCACCATTTTTACTCATTGACTTCTCAATTTTGCTTACGACACCTTCGAGCAGTCGGTTATCTTCCACGCTCGCCATGTCACACGGAGCGCGATTACCCAACTCAGCCAAAGGGCTGTGAAGCCACTGGGCAGCAGCCCTTAGGTCACCGAGGAATAGTTCACAAGCCCAGTTGATCGCTTGCTTAGCATGGTGAATATCGGCATTCGCTTTACGCCGTGGGATCTGCCGCGACTTCCCCTCGATGTCAGGATGCTGATACACCAACTCGCCTTCACCGCTATCCCATTGCCCATCCCAAGGCTCGGAGGAACGAGCGCCAAACTCTGTCTGATATGCATAACGTGGCCGACCCTCAGCCCTTTGAGAAAAGCGTTTCATCTCCAAGAGCAATTCGCATCGCCATGTCAGAATTCGGCTTCCGTCAGACGTCCAAGCAGGGCTCATTAGATAGATTTCACCAATGCTCCGGTTCTTCCAAACGGCATTGATGAAGCGCTGAAACACATACCCATCGTCAATTTGAACCATCCTCAATTCAGGAGGGATGGTTTCCTCGCCATCTACAATATGAGTGATATAGAACCATTCCCGGAGGCAGGTTCTGGTCACGAACGTCCAAGCATGTGCTGCTCCCTCTGCTGACGATCGCTCAAGGGCGGGATGTGTAAAAAACATGATAGAAATCTCCGCTTTAGTTACTGATTCCGGCAACGTCTTTTAACCAGGATTAGCCGTTCGGCATGACGGACAGAGCACCCTGACCCATCCTTGATTACCGCGAGCGATATTTCCTTTGTTTCCACAGATCTCGCACGTTACGTAAGACATCCAATGCGCAAGTTCCGCAAGGCCTCGGGTGAACTCATCAGACCCGGCAAACGTGCATTGCAAAATACCCATCTTCTGCTTTATGGAAGTGAAAGCTACCCTTTGACCTGTTAGTTTCTCCCGATACTCCAGTGCAATGCACATGGAGCGAATCATGGCGCTCCAGCCGTTTCCGCAATTTATTCCCCAAGTCGCATTGTCAGATGGCTCGCCCTTGAAACCAAACTGAGGATAAAAACGAGCAATCAATTCATGCTCCACATCAAAATCCATGCAGCCTCCTACCACCTCGTCGCGAGAGGTAAATGATATTGACACGCCTACTATTCATCTAATTATATGGCTAACCTCAAGCACAGCTGTGCGCAGCGGAGGCGTGACGTTTAGCCACTTCCGCGATGCATCAACAGAGGTCGTTTTTCTAGGCTAACAGATTGTCATCGATATGCAAATTAAGAAACAGCCAATTGGCCGTCGTCAAGATTTATGCGATCAGGCTCCATGCAGGCTTTTGAGCGCAAGGGCTTACGATGACACCCGATGAGGAACGCTTAGCCAAAGCGTTTGGGCTTGCCCTCAATCAGGTGAGGCTGCGGCACAACCTCTCCATCCTCGAACTATCCCAGCGGGTAAGCGGGCGCACCTACTTGAGCGACCTTGAGCGCGGGCTCAAGCTACCGACGCTGGGCAAGATTGATTCAATCGCGCGGGCGCTGAACGTCCATCCCGTGTCGCTGCTCGCACTCACATATGAGCAATACGACCAGCTAACATCACAAAGTCTGCTGGGGATGATTGAGGATGATCACAAGTATTTAAAGCTATGGACATCAGACTCTGCATCCGTGCTTACCCACACCAGACCAAGCCTGTCCGAAGGAAATACGGATTAAGCATCCACAATCTGAGTAATCATTCTTAGAAAGTACGTGAATGTGTATCGCGACTGTGCTCACCAGCTGCGAAATAGCTACCTAGCAAATTGCCATTTAATTACGAGTGAAGCCCCGAGCGCGCCGCATCAAAAAATTCAAATCGTTGATATCAGAATTTCAGCAGCCTGCACTATCACCCTCCCATAGCAGAAATTCATTATTTCAATCTCACGGTTTTTCCTCGGTGCACCCTGATGGAATCTACGATCACATGGCCGTCCTCGATTCTGCGAGCCAGGCCTCGTAGCTGTAATATATCCGCGTCAACGTCCAGGCTCACTTCGATATCCGGAAACATCGAATCCTGTTGAATCTTACACTCCTTAATCCTGACCCGGCCACCGACCAGCCCCAAATAATTGCATACATCGCCTATACACTCCGCCCTAAAACTATATAAAACCACTTCATAACCCCTTCAATATTAAGATAAATCAATAGAACTAGTATACACACAATAAAAGCAAAGTAAGCTTGATCGAAAGATCAGATTTAACCACCCACAATTAATTCCACTTAAGTTAAACAAGCGCACAAGTTATCAATTAATGATCCTTTAGGTAGCCGCTTCCATAACGGACGTGAACGCCTGAAAAGGCTGACTGGCTCTGGGGGACGGAGACACAGCGAACACTGGATGGGTGGAGGCTAACAGGAGCGGGAGGGAGCTAACACAGGGGCCCGTTCGTCAGGATCGTTACCTACCCCGAAAAACTGTTAGGAAGCGGAGGAGCAAGCATTTCCAGGGGCTCTATCACTTCTAACTGTTAGCAGGTATCCATAAATGATGTACAGCGGATCGCCAGCATCCAGCTCGACGGGGGCCACCGGCTCGGCACTGGCCAAGGCTTGCTGCCAGTCCAAGTCACGGCCTGCCTGCAACTGGGCGCGGGCCTGGGGCCGTTGCAGCACCAGCACATTGCGGGGTTGATGGCGGGCCACCTGCAGGGCGCGATCAACCAGCGGCTTGTACTCGATCACCCGATCGAACTCCAGGCCACAGGACGCGGTGAGCAACAGCCTCGGCCGGGCATCATCGATGCGCAGTGCCAGCTCGTTGGCGGCAAAGCCACCGAACACCACCGAATGCACCGCACCGATCCGCGCGCAGGCGAGCATGGCCATGGCCGCCTGGGGCACCATCGGCATATAGATGATCACCCCGTCGCCCTTGCCCACGCCCAGTTGCCGCAGCAGGCCGGCCAGGCGTGCCACTTCGTCGCGCAGCTGATGGTAGGTGAAGGCCTGCTGCACACCGGTCACGGGGGAGTCGTAGATCAGCGCCAGCTGCTCGCCCCGGCCCAGTTCGATCTGCCGATCGAGGGCCAGGTAACAGCTGTTCAGGCGGCCGTCGGCGAACCAGCGATGGGTGCCGTCGGGGTTGTCCTGCAGGGTCAGCGAGGGCTTGCGGTGCCAGGCCAGGGATTGGGCCTGTTCGGCCCAGAAGGCAGCAGGGTCGGCAATGGATTGGGCGTAGCTGTGCTGGTAGGTCATGTTGATGAAAACCCGGTACTTGTTGTTATTGAAGGGCGAATAGTGAGTATGGCCCGCCACACCGGGGCCGCCATGGGACTAAAGTCACAACGGACCTGCAAATTTGCAGACAAGGCAAAAATGCCCCACAACGGTGCAAAGCCTCTAGAATAGGCCGCCCTTCCCGCCACAGAGCAGCTCATGGACATCGATCAGGCCCGAACCTTCCTGGAAATCGTGCGTTGCGGCAGCCTGGTCGCCGCCGCCGAACGCCTGTTCGTGTCGCAGACCGCCATCACCGCCCGCGTGCAACGCCTGGAGCAGCAACTGGGCTGCCAACTGTTCGTGCGCAGCCGCAACGGTGCCAGCCTGACCAGTGACGGCGAAGCCTTCGTCAGCTACGCCAACCAGCTGGTGCAGACCTGGGAAGCGGCACGCCGCGACCTGCCACTGCCCGAAGGCTGCCAACAAGTGCTGCATGTGGGCGCGGAAGTGAGCCTGGGCAACCCGATGTTGCTCGACTGGGTCGGCGCCCTGCACCGCGAGCTGCCTAGCCATGCCATCCGCAGCGAGGTAAGCGATGGCGAGTCGTTGCTGCGCAAGGTGGAGATGGGCCTGCTCGACGCCGCACTGGTGTACCAGCCAACCTACGGCCCAGGGCTGCAGGTGGAGCAGTTGATGGAAGAAAAGTTGATCCGCGTGCGCCGGGTCGACCAACCCGAGCCGTACATCTACATCGACTGGGGCGAAGCCTTCCGCCGCCAGCATGACGCCGCCCTGCCCGACTGCGCACGCCCGGCGCTGAGCTTCAACCTCGGGCCGTTGGCCCTGCAGTTCATTCTCGACCAGGGTGGCAGCGGTTATTTCCGTACCCGTGTGGTACAGGCCTACCTGGAGACCGGCGTGTTCGAGCGCGTGCCACAGGCGCCGGAATTCACTTACCCGACCTACCTGGTCTACCCGCGCAAGCGCGACAGCGAGGCCTTGCAGCAGGCCTTCGCGGTGCTGCGCCAACTGGTGGCAGCCGGCGCCAGCGATTGGTCACAACGCTGGGACCCGGTTATCTGAGGCAGCGCTGAGCAACTGGCGCTTGAGGCCGGCGATCAAGTCGGTCTGGGTGACCACGCCAACCAATTGCTCGCCGTCGAGCACCGGCAGGCAGTGCAGGCCCTGCTCGCACAGCAGCGGCAGCAGACGCTCCAGCGGGTGCTGGCTGCTGACGCTGACCACCCGCCGGCTCATCACCTGCTCCATGCGCACCACCTTGCGGCCGAACAGGTTACGCCAGCTGAACTGGCCGCGCTGCATGGCCGGGCCGACCAGGTCACTGAGGCTGACAATACCCACCAGCTTGCCCTGCTGCAGCACCGGCAAGGTTCTCAGTTGGTGGGCGGCGAGCATTTTCCAGGCCTGCTCAAGGGTGGTTTGCGGTGAGGCAAACTGCACGTCGCGGGACATCACCGCCCCGGCAGTGATGCCACCGAGGCTGCGCTGCAGCGCGTGCTGCTCGGTGGCGAGGATGATGCGCTCCAGCTCATCGCGGGTGACGTCGACAAATTCGCCCAACTCTTCCAGGGCCTGATCCAGGTCAGCGCCACTGACGCCCACGCGCTCGCTGGGCAGCGGGTCGTGGGTGTGGTGCAAGTCCTTGCGCGGTGCCACACCTTTCGGATATTGCACGCCAGTGAGGCGGTTGTAGATCACGGCCACGACCACCAGGATCAGCGCGTTGAGCAGCACCGGTTCGAGAAGATGATCGCCCATGGCCGTCAGCCCCGGGTCGGCCAGTACCGCGCTCACCGCCACACCGCCACCGGGTGGGTGCAGGCAACGCAGCAGGCACATCAGCAGAATCGAAACCCCCAGGGCAACGGCCGCCACCCACAGTTCAGGGCCAAAGCCCTGGCGCATGGCCAGGCCAACCGCACCGGCCAGGGCATAACTGCCAAGCACCGGCCACGGCTGCGCCAAGGGCCCGGAATGCACGGCGAACACCAGCACCGCCGAGGCCGCCAGCGGGCCGAGCAGGTGCAGGGCAATGCCCGGGCCATAGGCCAGGCTGGTCAGCCAGCCGGCGAGGAACAAGCCAAGCAACGCGCCGATACCAGCACGCAACCATTGTTTGGGGGCGATATTCAGGGGCGCTGGCAACAGCCGCTGCAGACGACTTTCGGAACGCATGGCAGACATTTGGGTAATCGGGATCTGTAGTTTTTCTGATTAAAAAGAAAGCCCAGCCGAAGTGGCCTGGGCCTCGTATTGCGGATGCAATAGCTCAAGGGGCTCCGTCCGTGGAGAGATGGAAACCGCAGGGTTTCGTCTGGGGGATTGTGCCGGGCGGGGGGAAATTGGGCTAATTCAAAAAAATGCGGCTGTACTGCAATTTTTTTGCAGTGCTGATCTGGCCACGGGGGCCGCTTCGCGCCTCCGGCGCTAGCGAGCCTTGCGCGGCAATTCGATGCTCACCCTCAATCCGCCCATCGGGCTCTGCAGCAGCGCCAATTGCCCGCCCCACGCCTCGACGATGTCGCGCACGATCCCCAACCCCAGCCCATGCCCATCGACCTGCTCGTCCAGCCGCGAGCCGCGCTCCAGCACCTGCAGGCGCCGGTTTTGCGGAATGCCAGGGCCATCATCATCGACCCACAACTGATAGCCCTCGTCGGTCGGCGCAATCCCCAGCCGCACTTCGCTGTCCGCCCACTTGCAGGCGTTGTCCAGCAGGTTGCCGAGCAGCTCCAGCACATCTTCGCGATCCCACGGCAGCAGCAGCCCGGGCAGCATATCGCGCGCGAGCAGCAAGCCTTCGCCATGGATCATGCCCAAGGTCGCGAGCAAGCCCGGCAGCTCGGCATCACAATCGAACTGCGCCCCCGGCAAGGCATCGCCCGCCAGGCGCGCCCGGTTCAGCTCACGGGCCAGGCGCTGCTGGATCTGCGCCAGTTGCTCACGCAACTGCGCCTGCACCTCTGGGAGGCCTTGCAAGCGCTCGCTGGACGCCAGGCTGAGCAGCACTGCCAGCGGTGTCTTCAGTGCATGGCCGAGGTTGCCCAGGGCATTGCGCGAGCGGCGCAGGCTGTCTTCGGTGTGGCTGAGCAAGTGGTTGATCTGGTCCACCAGCGGTGCCAGCTCGCTGGGCACCTCGGCATCGAGCTGCGAGCGCTGGCCTTGCTGCAACTGGGCGATCTGCTGGCGCGCGCGCTCCAGCGGGCGCAGCGAGCGGGTCACGGTGATGCGCTGCAGTACCAGCACGATCAGCAACGCCACCAGGCCCATGCCCAGGCCGATCTGCTGCAGACGACGGAAGCCCTCGCGCACCGGCGAGTAATCTTGCGCCACGCTGATCGAAATGTCCTGGCCCAGGCGCCGGTAATCAGCTCGCAAGGCCAGCAGTTGCTGCCCTTCCGGGCCCAGCTCGTGGCTATCGGACAGCCCCGGCGCAGCCGGCTTTGGCATGTCCAGGTCCCACAGCGAGCGCGAGCGCCAGGTGCCCTGCTCGAAATCGATACGGAAGTAATAACCGGAGAAAGGCCGCTGGTAAGCAGCGGAGATGCGCCGCTCATCCAGTTGCAGGCCATCAGGCCCGCGCACCAATGCCACCAGCAGGTTCTCGCTTTCCTTGCGCAGGCCGTTTTCCAGGTAACGCTGCAAACCCGCTTCGAACAGCCACAACGTGAGCTGCGCGAGCACTACCCCGACCACCACCAACACGGCAACCAGGCCCAGGCTCAGGCGCGCCTGGATGGACTTCATCCACCGCTCCCGGCATAGATGTAGCCCTGCCCGCGGCGCGTCTCGATGACGCTGCGGCCCAGCTTGCGCCGCAGGTGATTGACGTGCACTTCCAACACATTGGAATCGCGCTCGGTCTCGCCGTCGTACAGGTGCTCGGCCAGGTGGCTCTTGGACAGGATCTGCTGCGGGTGCAGCATGAAATAGCGCAACAGGCGAAATTCCGCAGCGGTCAGCTGGACATCGACACCGTCACGATTCACGCACTGGCGGCTTTCATCCAGGTGCAGGCCTGCAGCCTCCAGCGTCGGTTGGTTGGCCAGGCCCCGGGCACGGCGCAGCAGCGCCTGAATGCGCAGCTGTAACTCCTCGGGGTGAAAGGGCTTGCTCAGGTAGTCGTCGGCCCCGGCTTTCAGGCCTTCAATCCGTTCTGCCCACGACCCGCGCGCCGTCAGGATCAGCACCGGCGTGGCCAGGCCGCCAGCACGCCACTGCGCCAGCACTTCCAGGCCCGGCAAGCCCGGCAAGCCAAGGTCGAGGATGATCAGGTCATAGGGCTCGCTCTGGCCCTGGTAGACCGCGTCTCGGCCATCGGCCAGCCAGTCCACGGCATAGCCCTGGCGCTGCAGGATGGTGGTCAGTTCGTCGGCCAGGGGCACGTTGTCTTCGACAAGCAGCAGGCGCATGTCAGTCGTCTTCCTCGTCTTTGAGCAGGGCACCGCTGCTGGCATCGAGCTTGATCTCGCGCACCACGCCGTCGTTGGTCAGCAGCTCGACTTCATATTCGTAGCGGCCGTCGTGTTCTTCCAGCTCGGCCTCCAGCAGGCGCGCCCCGGGGTAATGCCCCAGGGCGGTTTCCAGCAGTTGCTCGAGCGGCAGGATGATGCCCTTCTGGCGCAGTTTCAGGGCTTCGTCCTGGTCCAGGTCACGGGCAACGGCCAAGGAGCAGACGGCCAGCAACGACAGCGCCAGGTACCTCGCAGGCCGGGGCAAGTGGATCATCAGCTGTCCTGCTTGTCCTTCAACACCTCACCGGTCTTGGCATCCAGATCGACATCCCACTCGACGTTCTGCGTGTCGCGCAGTTCGACCTTGTAGATGTAGCGACCGTACTCGTTTTCCAGCTCCGAATCGGTGACGGTGGCGCCTGGATGCTTGGCCACGGCGGTGGCCTTGAGTTCATCCAGCGACTTGATGGTCTTGGCGTTGACCAGGTTGACCACTTCGTCGGGCTGGACGTCCGTGGCGAAGGCAGCATTGGCGCCCAGGGCAAGGGCGGCGGCGGTGAACAGGGCAGTCAAGGTTTTCATGGGGGCTCTCCTGAGCGACGTTCAAGTTGTCTACGGGGTTAAGACTAACCAGCGGTCCTTAATTCAACCTGAAAACAGCTGGCGCCATGATAGCGCAGCTACAGCGTTATCAAGCCCCTATAATGACCGGCTTGTTACTTGCGAGATCCGTCATGAGCGCCATTCACATCAAATTCCCTGCACTCACCTTCAAGGCTGGCCAGCGCGCGCTGCAGCGGATTCGCGAACGTGGCCTGCAGGCGGCCGATGTGGGCGTGCTGCCAGGTGCAGCGGGTGGGCCCAAGCCTTTGGGCATCCAAGGCCTGGACCTGGCACTGTTCGGCGATTGGCTGCCTTCGGCACCACGGCAACGCGCACTGATCGGCGCCTCGATCGGCTCCTGGCGCTTCGCCAGCGCCTGCCTCGACGACCCGGTCGCCGGCATCCGCCGCCTGGGCGAACTGTACACCGAACAAGACTTCGCCAAAGGCGTCACTCCCGCCGAGATCAGCCGCAGCTGCCAGCGCATGCTCGACGACCTGCTGCAGGGCCGCGACGGGCAGATCCTCGCCAACCCGCACTACCGCCTGAACATCCTGGTGGTGAAGAGCCACGGCCAGCTCGCGCACGACCACCGTGGCCGCCTGGGCATGGGCCTGGGCTCGGTGATCGCCAGCAACCTGCTGGGGCGCTCGCGCCTGGCCCGGCACTTTGAACGGATCATCCTGCACGATGAGCGCAGCGTGCCGCCACTCGATGCGCTGACCGACTTCCCCTCGCGCTGCCTGCCACTGGACCTGGCCAACCTGCGCCAGGCCCTGCTCGCCTCAGGCTCTATCCCGATGGTGATGGAAGGCGTGCGTGATATTCCCGGCGCCGGTGCTGGCACCTACCGCGACGGCGGCCTGCTCGACTACCACCTTGACCTGCCCTACCGTGGCGACGACCTGGTGCTGTACCCGCACTTCACCGACAAGGTGGTGCCCGGCTGGTTCGACAAGGCGCTGCCCTGGCGCAAGGGCGATGCCACGCGCCTGCAGAACGTATTGCTGATGACCCCCTCGCCGCAGTACCTGGCCGCGCTGCCCTTCGGCAAGCTGCCGGACCGCAACGACTTCAAGCGCTTCATGGGCGATGCGCCGAGCCGCAAGCGCTACTGGTACAAGGCCATTGCCGAAAGCCAGCGGTTGGGTGACGAACTGCTCGAACTGATCGCCACCGGGCGGTTGCACGAACGCCTGCAAGCCTTGTAGCGACCATACTGGTAGACTGCGCGCAATATTGATTCACGCAGAGTTACGACAGTGGAAATCTTCAAGGATTCCACAGTGGATTCCCGCCGAAAACCGAGCGATACCACAAACAGCCATGACGCCCTGAATCAGGCGTCATTGGCGTATCGCCTCGTACCACGCTGTACCTTCCCAATGACAGAAACGTAGTACATCATCCAGTACATCCAACGACCAGCAAGAGGCAATGTACTAGTGGCGCTCACGGACACCGCGGCCAGGCAGGCCAAGCCCCGGGAAAAGGGCTACACCCTTGCGGACTCGCTCGGGCTCTCTCTGTACATCGCTGACACCGGCGTGAAGAGCTGGCATTTCAGGTTCACCTGGCTCGGCAAGCAGGCCAGGATTTCGCTCGGGACTTACCCGGAAATTGGTTTGAAGGAGGCGCGTGCGCGGAGGGATGAGGCGCGCGAAGATGTTGCGCAGGGAACAGACCCGCGTGAGTCAAGGAGGGTGAAGAAGGCAGAGCGCCTAGGCGCTCAGGAGAGGACATTCCGCCGGGTCTATGACGAGTGGCTGGAATTCAGGAAAGGAAGCCTGACCGAGTCGACGGTCAAGGTCATTTCGAACGCGATGGAGCTGGATGTACTACCGGCCTTCGGCCTGCGCCAGATCGATTCGATCAAGAGGTCCGACGTGGTCACGCTGATCCGCCGGATCGAGCGGCGCGGGTCGGTTACCACCGCAGTCAAGACCAGGCAGTGGATGGCTCAGGTGTTCAGGTATGCCATCGCCACCGGCATGATCGAGAACAACCCCACGGCGGAAATGCACACTGTCACCGAGAAGATGGCGCCGCACAAAAACCGACCATTCCTCGCCTTCTCGGAGATGCCGGCCATCATCAAGGCCATTGAGGGTAGCCAGTCCGGCCTGCAGCTGCAGTGCGCCACCAAGCTCCTCATCCTCACAGCCTGCCGGCCGGCAGAGGTGCGCAAGGCCGAGTGGTCGGAGATCGACCTAGACACCGCCACCTGGTCCATCCCTGCCAGCAAGATGAAGATGCGCCGCGATCACGTGGTGCCGCTGTCGCGCCAGGCTATAGAGATCCTTCGGTCAATGCTGCCGATATCCGGCGGAATGAAGTTCGTATTCCCGAACCGCTCCGATGCCGTTCGGCCGATCGGCATCAACTACGCCGTGAACCTGCTGGATCGCTGCGGATACACCGGTCGGCAGTCGCCGCATGGATTCCGGCACCTGTTTTCCACGGAGATGAACAGCCGCGGGTACAACAAGGACTGGATCGAGCGACAGCTGGCCCACGCCGACAGCAGCGCGATCCGCGACGTTTACAACCATGCCACCTACCTGGAGCAGCGCCGCGACATGATGCAGGACTGGGCTGACATGGTCCTGCTCCCACACGCCGAGGCCTAACCCTTCTCGAAGGGCAGACCCAAGACCTTCTCGTGATCGGCCAGCGCCCAAAGCCTGGCCGCCTCGACCAGCTCCAGCATGTCGACGAGAACATCACCTCTCATCTCTCCCCGGCGATTCGCGGCATAGGCCATCTCGCTGAGCACGGCGGCGCGCCCGTCGGGATCCGTAACCAGGGCGACCTGGTCGTCGAGTTCGGCCAGCCACGCCTGCGGCAGACCGGCCATCATTCTGACCTGCACCACCACGACTGCGCGTACAGCACGCCGTCGATCTCTTCGAAGCCGGTGATGTTCATTCCCAGCTGGGCCATGCCAGTGACGCACGCATCGTGCAGCCGCGGGATGATGTCTCCGCTGGGTGTCGGGTTGAACACCCAGGCCTCAATGCATGGTCGGCCAAGCGCCTTGCTGTGCCCATACTCGATGTGCACGTCGGCACGCATCGGCTGGACCTTGCGGATCTTCTCTGCAGGAATGGCGACGCCGCGCTCTCGACGGCGAACGAGGAGGAAGTACATAGGGCACCAATACTGTATATGAATACAGTATCGTATCGACCGGAAGGGCCCCGGGCAATTGCCGCTCAGCGGCCAGGCTTCATGCCGTCGACTACCGCCTCACACGCCAGCCCAGCTATTCGACTTCGCTCAAGCGCTGTCGCGAGGCCTCCCGCCATTCGGTCAGCGTCTTCAAGCAGTCCCCCGAGCACCACGACGGCAGAGCTTCCTGCCTGGCGCTGCTGGGCAGCGATGGCACCACAGGTTGCTGATCGGCCGGCGCGCAGTCGGTCGATCTCCCCGCGCAGCCCGCCAGCAGCAGACTCAGCAGCAGCGGCGCGGCCTTGGGCCAACTCCAATTTTTGTCGTGCACTCTTCCCCTCCTCGTCCGCCACTTTCTGGCGGCGCTGTTCCTCTGTTCGAGCCTGGGCGGCAGCGCGCCGGTCGCGCTCGGCAACCTGCAGGCGGTAGTCGGCGAGTTCGCTGCGGGCGGACACAGCCTCAGCCTGGGCGACCACGACCCGGTACTGCTGGCCGCCGGCGACCAGCACCAGGGCGATCAGCCACCAGCACCAGGCCGGTACCGCGCCAAGCCAGTTCACGCCAGCACCCGCAGGGCCAGGTCATACAGCGCCAGGCGCTCGGCGGAGCCGTTAGGCGTCTTGCCGGGCTGGCCGGTGTTGATGATGCTTCCGATGTCGCGGATGCGGCCGGCGTCCGCCATCTCGTTCAGCCCGCGCTTTGCCCACCACCAGGCAGCGGACTGGGCGGCCTGCTCGGCCTGTTCGAGAAGTTCCGGCTCCGACTCAAGCGGCAGACCCAGGCCGGCGCCGGCCTCGCGGTAGTTGTCGCGCCCGGTGACCTGTAGCAGACCACGCCCGCGGAAGCGCCAGCCGTCGCCGGAGGACTCCGGGCCGTTGCCCATGCGCCCACCATAGGCCTTGTTGGCGATCCTCTCCGGCTGCCGGGCGTAGCCGGGGGCGGTCTGGTCGGTGAACCGGGAGGGCCAGGTCCGCACCAGCGCCTCGGCGCTGTAGTTCAGGCTCTCCACCAGGTTGCGCAGCTGGCCGGACTCGTGGCCGACCTGGGCCAGGAAGGCCGCCTGGCGCACCAGGCTGTTGATACGCCAGCGCACCATCGCACGATTCAGCGCGGGCAGGAAGGCGCCGACCACTGGCCGGGCCTTGGGCATGATCTGCAGCAGCTGCTGCTCGGTGATGGGCATGTGGTTTTCTCCAGGCAAAAAGAAGCCCGCACTTGGCGGGCTTGGAACGATCTACTGAAGCCAAATCATCTATTCAGGTCGCGTCGGCCAAGCAGGGCTTTCCTTCGCGAGATCGACCCGGTTTACTGCGACCCGGTATTGCTTCCATGCTTTTAGAAGGGCCACTTCGTCGGCGGTAGCCTCATCGAGATCTACTGCGTCTTGCAGTGGGGCAATCTGCGTCGCTGCGTTGACCAGCAAAGTGTTTTTTGCGGCAGCGTTCGCAGCCTGGATTTCTTCTGCAGTTGGAGGCGCAATAACCAACTCTCCGGCAGAAGATTGCTCGAAGACTCCATCCGAGTATCTCAGTCCGATGTTCGGAACATCGCCGTCCTCGACCCTCACGGCGGAAACTCCATCAGGAGGGCTCCAACCCTCTCCTGTTTCTGGGTTGTATTCGACGCCGTCCCAGGCAATCACATTGACCACAGTGCCGCCATCAATCAGTGCGTATCTGCTCATTACATTCACCACTCGATCTCCAGATATCCATCAAGACCTTTCGCACCAGAGCCGCCAGATGCAGTTACGCTGGAGTTATAAGCGCCTCCCGCGCCACTGCCGCCCGCGCCGAAGCCAAATCCAGCAAAAGCCGATGGTGAACTTCCGGATGCGCCGCGACCAGGCGCTCCGGGGGCTCCAAATTGCGAAACTCCGCCTAGGCCGCCAAAGCCACCAGAAGCTACCCCGCCCGAATAACAGGTCGTATCGGACGCGTAGCCGCCATTCGGGTATCCATTCCCCCCCTGAGGACCGCCATAGTTTGCAGGAACGGCTGTTCCGCCTGACCCAACTAATCCCTTTGAGCCTCCAAGTAAATTCAGTAAAGCCCCCGCTGACCCTAGCTGAGTATTACCACCATCAGCGGCGTTATTGGTTGCCGGAGTTCCGCCACTTCCACCCAGGCCGATTGTTACAGCTATCACCTGCCCAGGAGATACAGTTAAAGGAGTGCGGCGAACAGACTGCCCTGCACCTCCGCCAGAGCCTCCCGTACAGAAAGATGACGAGTTGGTAGCTAGGGATGATCCACCGCCGCCGCCGGCTGCACATCCGGACACCCAGATTTGGGTGACACCAACAGGCACTGTGAAGCTTCCGCTTGCGGTAAAACGCTGAATGCTCTTTGCTCCGCGAATTGCGGACTTAAACATGGCGGTAAGGGTTGCGGTTGTTCCGTCATCGACGGCGTCTTGGCCGGTCAGATCAGAAATCGCCTGAGCAACCGAGGCTGCGATGACCGAGGATTGCCGCCAGACCTTGTTGAGCTGCTGCGAGTTGGCCGTACCAGAGGTGAAGCCGTTCGACCTGGTGCTGCTGAGCGCGACATAAGCGGCCTGCGTCAAAACGTTCGCGCCAGAGCCGCCGGCGAACGACAGAAAATCGTTAGTTGCCATGAATTTCCCCTGTCAGGAATAGACATTCCCCCAGCTTCCTTGGTCGAAGCCGGCGATGTATTGGTTTGAGGTATCGAAGCCGAACAGTGGACCGCTCGTCGATGGGGAGTAGAAGTACTTTACGTTGACGCTCTGCGGCTTTGGCGTGATGTATCCGCCGGTGAGAAGCGCCCACTGGATTGCGCTTGGCGGGTCGCCAGCAAGGCCGATGGAGATTGACATGTCCTGATTGTCTACCAGGTAGGCGTAATTGCCTTTGGTGTAGGCTGTACCCTGGCCGCTCCACGTAAGTTGAGCTCCAGGCAATGGGGCTAAACCCATAGTAATTTTGCCAAAAGGACCAGCTGAGTAGTCAGTAACAGTCACTGCCGCTGAAGCTGTTTGTATATAGCTTGTATATACAGAGCTCTGTTCAAGCTGAGCTCCCCAAGCATAAATCCCAGAAATTCCATCACCAACTGACACAACTGAGCTCATCGAATAAACTCTAAAGGTCACACTGGCATTGCTGTCAGTTGTAGCAGTTACGGAAACTCTCGAGTACCCCTCCGCAGCGTCTTCAATCGATGCGACTGCGTCATCGAATCCGCTAGTGCCTTGAGATATAAAACCAACAGATTTTGCTATTAGATCAAAATTAACAATACAGCGAGCCGTGGTAGTATTTGCTCCATGCATGAACAGTCTAACGACATCCATTTCTCCTGATTTTGCAAAAATAGTCCCAGTGTAGACTATTGGAGATGCCGCCTTGGAAACTACTTGCACACACGAAGCGGAAGCAGTGGCCCCTCCGCTTGGAGCAATTAGCTTGCCTGCGGAAATAGTACCATCAGGGGCGACGGCCGCATTTGGAGTAACGATTATCCCTCCAGCCTTCGTCCAAGCGGAATTATCCAACTGCTCGCTAAACCTTAATAAGTTAGTGCGCGGAACTGGATAAAGCTTCTGCAGAAGCTGCCAATCAGTCCTGTAGATATCAGCCGATACATAGCTATATACATTCTGACCTTGATACTTAAGCTGAAATTCAGTTTGAACTCCATTACCAACACCGAACTGTTCATTGCTCGCTGTTACCGGTAAGAACGGCTCATGCCCATCAGGATTGAAAATCAGGTCAAGAACTGCCTTTGATGATTCGAGTGTTCCATCCAAGTGGTTTGCGCCGATCTTCGCTCGAAGGAGTGCGCGGTACGTCTCATTGTCGAGCACGGTGATTCCATTGTCCGGGTCAAAAGGACCTTTCCAAGCGCCCTGGTCAAACCCAAGGCCCACCGCGTCCAGGGAGAAATAAACGTTGGTGAGCGGCGTTGGGATGCGCCGCGATATCCCGACCCAGAGGCCTACGTCGTCTAGCTGGGCGTCATTGGCGAGGTCTAGGTCGAAGTCGTCAGGCAGGCCAGACACCACCTGTCTTGTGTCAAGAAAGCACTGCGATACCGCCTCGACCGTCGCCATGTACTTGGGCTTATCGGAATGCTCGCTGGTGATTTTCCCCGTGTAGTCCTTGATGTCTGGCATGTCAGGTCACCGTGAGCGCAACGCTTGATGGCGTGCAGGTAGCGGCTTGGTTGAACGCCAGAGGCACGTCGGGCGTTCCGGCGCCCCCAGGCCCGGTCAGCGTGAGCGCGGTCAGCTTGAAAGTGGTGCTGCCGGAAATGCTGTTGGCAGCCGTCAAGGCATCGGCCCATTCGACAGTGCCGCTTGCGCCGCCACCTATTGCCACCTGGTTCACGTAGTCGGACACGGCCTGCTGTAGCGCTGTGCCGATTGCTGTCGTGTACCCGGCCAGAGCCTTTATGGATACGGCCACGGTGATCGCACGGTAGGTCGGCCTGAAGAACTTGATCGTGATCGGCATGCCGTACACGTTGAGCACTGTTACCGAGGTCGTGCCGTAGGTGCCCCCGCCTGGCCCTTTCTTCGCCGCGATCGCCTGGGCAATGGCCGTGGCATCACCACCCTCGACGATGATCGCCATGGTGTGTGCAGGAATGCCATTGGCGTCGGTCGCGTTGGTGTCGTTGTCGACGGCCCCGTACCGGGTAACGCCAGAGACGTTGGCCACGGCGCCGATCGTCCCTTCGAGAACTGTTCGAGACGGAAGCGCTGTAGAGGTCTTCTGCCGCTGACGCAGGGCCGAGTCGGTCTCCACCGGTGCGCCCGGAGCAGCAGCGGCGATGTTGGACACGGTCTGCCACCCGAGCGTAGGCGTAGCGATCTTGTTGATCTGCCCGGGCAGCGCCGTTATCGAGTCTGCCGTCGAGCAAGTGGCCGTCACGGTGATCTGGCCTTCGGGCGGGATGGTTACGGACGCTGGCAAGGCCCACTTGTTGCCGGCCTGGTCCTCGGCAACGCCATTCGCTATTGGCGTTCCGGCCTGCCCTACCACCAGCACGTCTGCCGTGGAAAAGCTCGAGGCCGAACGCTTGATGCCGTTGATCTTGACGTTGCTCGACAGACCCGCGCCCTGGGCGGTAGCCGGCGAAAAGGAAAGGTAGGTGGCGATGGTCGCGGCATTCGCATCACTGATGGCCAGGGCGAGCACGCCCAGGAACTGCCCGTCCTGCGAATCGCTACCCAGGTACACATCGGCACCGTAGATCGACTGGTACTGGGCCTTGAGGAAAGCCAGGACTTCGGCGTAAGTCGGCGCCGAGATCCCCGTTGCCGTAACGACTGGTGCGGTTGACGACGCCATTTATAGAGTCTCGCTTATGGAGGTTTGGCCGTAGGCGGTGGTGATGGTGGCGTTCACGGTGAAGCGCCGAGTGCTGGCGTCGATCGAGCTGTCGTAGCTGTCGATCTGGGAAACGCCTGTCGTGCCGAGGATTCGCTTCTTGATGGCGGCGTCGCGCGTAGCGGCAGTTCGCTCGCCAAGAACCTCTGTGGTCCAAGGCGTGCCATCTGCCGTATCGATGAACCACTCGCCCTTGTTCAGCCGAAGCCTGGTCATTACGGCCTGGCCTACTGCTTCTGGGTTGTCCTTGTAGAAGTCGGCCTGCTGGTTGCCGAAGGTGTAGTCGCCGTTGGCGTCGAGCTTCCTGTAGCGCATGTCAGCCGCCTTTTACGGTGGTGGTCATGTGGGTGTTTGTCATTTGCTGATTAGGCACGCCAGTACCGCTTGATGCATGGGTGTGGCTGTTGAACAGTGCCTGGAACGTCTCGGTGACGAACTTGAGCAGTGTTTGCCCGGCAGCAGCCAGGTTGATAACTGGGGCGGTCAGGTTCACCACCGAGCTGGTGGTGATATTGATGGCGTGCGTGGTCGGGTTCACTTCAACGAAGGCCGCGCCGTCGTCGCTGCGCAGCTGAACGGCCTGCAGGCTGATGCCGCCGATCACTCGCGGTTGCGAGCGGAATCCCAGCAGCGCAAAGCCATCGGAAAGATCGTGCATCCGCAGCTCGGCTTGGGCCTGGATACCGCCTGACTGCCACCAGGAATCGATGCAGCGCGATGCGAACACCACCAGGCACTCGTCATTCGGCTTTACTGGGAAGGTCAGCGTGCACCCGCCACCGGCCGGGAACTGCACCGGGCAGTCCAGCAGCAGCGGCAAGGTCGTGAGCACCATCGAGCCATCGTCGGCGGTCACGAACGACTGAATGGCCGGCTGGACAACGCAGGTCATCGCCGTCGCGTTAAACGACTGGATTATCCCGGGCAACGCAGTCCACAATTTCGATTGGGAAGAGCGTTGTGCGATCTTCAGGACGCTCAACGGATCGTCTAGCTTTTCTTCAACATTCAAGGAGATCACCGTGAGGAGAATATTAATGGCTGGGCTGCTGGCTGCTTCGTCGGCTGTTTCTGCCGAAACGATGCTTGTTGCCCCATCAGGAAGTCTTTGTGCTGGGCAGACGGTGACAAGGGACAGTTTTTTTAAGTTCCTGTCCACTACACAGAAATGCGATTTGCCCATAGTTAATGCTGAGCACATGCGGTCGTTTAGGGATGCGACCCCGAAAAACGCCATAGTCAAAATGGCAGAGGGCAAAGGATGCTGGGGGAAAACGCTTGGAGGAGACGCGATTTTTATCTACGACGACGGAAAGACCTCGACAATGCCAATGGCTGTTTTCGCCGAAGTTGATTTCGACTATTCCGGTAAGGGAAAGGTTATTTCTTCGGTAAGCCAGCAGAAGGGATGGACGAAGTGCCATTAACCGTAAGGCTTCACAACTCCAGGCCCAAGAATTGCTCCTGGGATACCAACGGCGCTATCTATCATTGCCTTGTTGGTAAGAGTCGCATCTACGGAAATGCAGATGACCTCTGTGTACCATTCATTGCCGCGGGTGTCTCCATAGCTGTCGGCGATTAGCACCTTGTACAGTCCATCCGCACTCAAATCGTTCTGAATTTTTTGCTTAACGACCTCTGCCTCCTGCAGCTGGCTGGGGTCATAGCGGACTTTTTGAATGCTCGCATTGTCGATCTTGAGCAATCGCCCGATCTTCACGCTGGGATTCAGCAGCATGCGCACGTTCACGCCATTCTGAGTCTGCTCCGGCAGCCCCACCATGCCAGTCTGGTAGCTCACCACGATAGCCTCGCCTGGCAGGTATGCGGTATTGGGGATCAGCGTCATCTTGCCGTCTTGGATGCTCCAGCTGACGTCCTGGGTGCGTCCCAGGTTGTCCATCACATCGCGTGTCAGGCCGAACATCACCTTGCCGCGCGGCAACTTGTTGGTTGATAGCGGCCCGGTTTCCCCCATGCTGACGCCGCGCCCTTCCATTGCCTGGACCGCTGCCTTCAGGTGGTCCTGAGCTGTTGAGCCGGCCGCCAGCGACATGTTGATCACTGACCAGTTGTAGGCGCTGTCGCCATCGGCAGCAGTGATGTCCAGGTAGGTATCGGTCTGGCTCTCGCGCCCGCGCCGCACCTGCTTGATGGTGCCGTCGAAGATCACCCCGTAGTTGCCCGCATAGCCAGCCTGCAGTACAACGCGTCCGAACTCTTTAAGCTGGGACTTTCTTGCCGTTTCGGCGCTGACGTTGTACACCCGGATGTCGGCGGTGTTCGGGGTGCTAATGGTGCCGCGGCGAACAGCAAAACGAATGCGAAGCTCTGAAAGATCGATGGCCTCGGTGTCGTTGCCGATCTTGAGGCTGATCTGGCGCAGGTATTGGGGTACGCTCATCGGATTTTCTCATCAACTCTGGTATATGCCATGGATAGAGGCCCGCTGCTGATCATCGCCTTCGCTGTTTTTGCCATCGTTGTAGTCGTCACTCTTCTGCAACGTTTGCGTAAACCACGACAAGCAGTTTCTGAGGCGTACGGCCCGAAACCTATAGATGAAGATTCGGCTAATCCGACGCTGCGGGATAAATTCATAAGCTCGTTTGAACGAACCAAAGTTCAATCCAAGCTGGCAGGATCAAAGCGATATCGCTGGATCACAACTGGTGACGGCACGGTTTGCGAGTACTGCAAATCAAAGTCCGGGAAGCTTTTCAGCTGGGACTATAAACACGAGCATCCTGGTTACCACAAATGTTCAGATGTCGAAATCTGTCGCTGCTATGCAGAGCCGATCATTCCTGACTAATCCTCAACCCACCAGTACAGATGCGAGCCGACCCCGAGATTTTCGAAGGTCGGCACCGCATCGGGATTGTCAGTGGTCTGGCACCAAAGCACGCCGCCCAGGCCAAGGTATTCGTACTGCTCGAGCAGGTTGGCACCGGTCACCAGGGGGATACCCTGGATGATCTGGTTGCCGTTCGCATCCGCGATATCCAGCACCCATCCACCTTGCTCGGCATTCCGCCAGACGACCGCCAGGCGGTACTGAACCCCTGACAGCGTGATGCTGAAGCGCTGCGGGCTAGGCGTGAGCGGTATTTCGAAGTTGGCCATTGGTCACCCATTCGGCGGCTGCCAGCCTCCAGGGGCCGGGTAGGACTGGGCGACCTGCTTGTCACCCATGCTCTGCGTTTCTGCTGTATCTGCCGGAGATGCCTGATCACCCCGTGGCGGCAGCGTGGTGGCCGCAGTGTTGACGATCAGCACCTGGCGGAACACGGCGGTGACCATCAGCGTGTATTCACTGGTGGGGTCGGTGGTCTGCGTCAGGCTGCGCATCAGCATGTTCGGGTAGATGCGCTTGCCGGTGGAGACATCGAACGGCTGCCGGGACTCTTGCAGAGCCAGCAGCTGGTTGTAGACGCCAGACACATAATCCGAGCCGAACGCATCGCCCCCGGTAAGAGCCGAGAACAGGCCTTTGAAGCTGTCCACCACCCCGGCAAGACTGGCATTGCTCCAGCCGCACCGGATCACTACCTCGGGATTCTTCTTATAGGCGTGGTCCGTTATTTCGGCGCCCTGCTCAACCGGATGGTCGGTGATCTGCAGTTCGTCGGTACCGACCTCCTCCAGGGTGACATGCGCAACGATGCTGTCGATGGAACGCTTCGCGTCGATCGTGATGAAGCCTGCAAAGTTGGGCATGTCAGTTCACCGGGCTGCTGAGGTTGCGCTTCATATCCTGTGTTACCTGCTTTTGAGCACCGCTGACGGCACTTGCAGTTGCATTCGGATCAGTGGCTCCATACACGTTGATCGTCGTACTTTGCGTAATCCCTGCAGCAATGGCGCCTCGATTAGCCGCCTCCCTGGCCCGCGCCGCTTCACGCTCCTCCGGCGTACTCCCGCTGCCTGGTCGTTCGTAATAACGAGACACGATCGATCCGGCATCACTGGAGTTACTTGCGGCCCTCAGTAGCTTGCCAGCAGCAACTTCAGCGCCCTCAGTCAGCTCGTATTGGATGAAGTTCAGCTGGTCCTCAAGAGTGGACTGTCGTATGTCCTTCCCGGCCCAAGCCTTGAAATTGGCTTGTCGATCTGGATGCCATTGCGCAATCCCATAGGCTTTACCATTGTCACCGACGGCCGTCGGATCAAACCCGCTCTCTACCGAAAGATTCGCAACGATCCCGGCAGACTGTTCCCTGGTCCAGCCAAGCCCCTGGAAGTACTGCAGGATCATGTTGCCCATATCGGTGCCGCCATTGATTTCCCCGGCAGCAGCATCCTCATTGGCGCGTCTACGCCTAACGATCTCGTCCTCACCATCATTGAGTGACGGCGAGTAGAGTGCCGCCCCTAGCCCTGCGGCAAGGCTCCCTAAAGCTCCAGCGCCGGCAGCTGCGGTGCCTGCTCCACCAATTGCACTTCCGAGCCTCACGAATGCCGCGGCAAGATTCGAGATGCCCGTCACGACGCCGAGGGCACCGATTGTGTTCAGGATGCCAACCAAAATCAGAAGCCTGGTACTCCAGCCGTCAGTTGCAGCATCAAGGTCCACGAAGAACTGCCAGATCTGCTTGAGGTATGGACCCGCTTTCTCTGCGAGATCAAGCAGTTTTGCGATAATGTCGGCCAAGCGATCGGCGACCATCGGAGAGTTCTTCTCGAACCATTCCGAGAAACTCTGAAGCTCCGGCCCCAGCTTTTGCATCAAGGATGCCTGGAGCCTTACCGTGAAGCTTTCAAACTGGATCATCAGCCCACGTAGCGCTTCCATGAACGCATGGGCGTCCTTGGTGGCCTGGTCAAGGCCGCTGCCAGCCAGTCGTTTGCGGTTCTGCTCCAGCTTGCGCCCGAAGTCGCCGCTGATGATGGCTCGCAGCGTGTTGTCGTCGACACCAAGGATTCCGGCATATTGCTTGGCCTGGTACCACGGCATGCTGCGCAGGCGATTGCCCAGGCCGACCATCAGGTCGGCGGTATCACGCAAATTCCCGTTCACGTCACGGGTCTGGACCCCGATCCCCTTCAGGAACGCTTCGCCACCCGGGTTCTCGCGCAGAAACCGCGCCATCGACTCCAGCGACCCGCGCGCCTCGGACGCAGACGCGCCAAGGTCTCGAGCAGCATATTCAGCCGACTTGATGCTGGTGGCCGACGCGCCAACCCGCTCTGAGGCAAAGTACAGACCCTCCAGGTTCGATGCGAACGCTGAAACGCCCGCCGCGACCGCCAGCGATGCGCCGGTGATGACGGTAACCAGGTTCTTCACGGTCCGAGTGGCGTTGTCGACACCATCGGTGAAGGACTTCATGCCCTGCTTGTCTACCTTGAACCCAAGGGAGACAAGGAACTCCTTCATGACGTCCTGATCAGCCATTGTTTCTCTCCGCGGCGAGGCGCATGCGCTCTTTGTTTTCAGCGCGCACCAGCAGCGCGTCGTTCATCTTGGCGATGTCAGCCAGGTCGAGCGTTCCGTCGAGCAGCGACTCATACCGGCACATGCCCTCCATCACGGGGAGCAAAAGCCAATCCTCATCGCCTGGAAGATGGGCAAGCTCTACGCTCAGGCCTGGGGAGTGCTCTGCCCGGAAAGCATCCCTTTGAAAAAAGGGCCAAGCGACTCTTTGATGACCCGGAAACACATCTGAATCATGGTGCCCAGGTCAATGTCATCGAACATGCACACGGAGCCACGGGCGCTCCAGATCGGCGCCCACGAATCACCCTGTTTGCGCTGGATCACTCCAAGGCATTTCGACAGGATGAATTCCGAGGACTCGTTGTCCATGTTGGCGATGCCTTCGGCGAATGGGGTGACCAACTCCGCCATCCCTGTGAGATCGCCGCTCAGCGGGCTGCCGCCGCCGGACTTCTGCAGTTTCACGAACACCGGGATGAGAGTCGGGATGATCGGCGCCACCTTGCGGGACAGGTGCCATTGGTCGAAGACCGACAGCTTGCCTATCCTGTAGGTGATGCCGTTGAGGTCGAATTCACTCATCAGTAGGTCCCCAGAATTCCGTCAATTTTCACGGAGTCGAATACCCATTCGACGATATCGCCGTCTTTTCGATAGTTCAGGTCCGGGCGCTTCTTGAAGGCGCAGGACCGGGCTACCGTGGTGTCGCCGCTCGACGAGTTGGTGATGGTGATGAGGTTCTGACCCCAGAGAGACGAACTCAGCGACTGGGCGTCGTAGAGCGCCATCAGCTGGGCGTTCTTTGGGGAGGTCTTGAGCAGACGCACCGTGACCTGGCCGGATTTGTCGGCGTGCAGCGAGTGCATGCCCTCGCCGTCCGCGCCGATGGTCATGGTGTTCTTGTCGTTGGCCGCGACGATCGAAATACCCTCTTCGGCGTTCGCAGAGCCCGAGCCAAGGTCGATGACCGCTCCGGCGCCGACCAGCGTCGCGTTTACATCGAGGAACGAATAGGTTGCCATGAGTGATCAGCTCCGATCAGCGGTTGACGTTGATGATGACGTCGACGAAGTGGACGGCACCGGCCAGCTTGATGGCTGACTGGATGACCGGGGCTTTGCGCGCCTCGCGGTCGGCCTGGGCCTGGGTGGAGATTGGCGGTGCGTAGGTGTAGTAACCGGTCGACAGGTATTGGCCGGAGGTCAGCGCGCCGAATGCAGGGCCATTCCACTGGCCTGGCGCAACCAGGCCGTTGGTTACCGCCTGCTCCAAGCGCTCGTTGACCGTGGTGACGATCCGGTTGATACCGGCGTCGGTCTGGGGAATCTTGGTGGTGCTGGTGTAGAGCAGGTTGTAGACGGCCGTCTGAACATCGTCCTGCAGCCAGTCCAGGCCGTGCACTTCGTCGAAGAAGAATCCGTTGGACATCACGCCCTCTTGGATGATGGCGGTGTCGTTGTCGTACTTGACGAACACGTTGCAGTTCTTCGCCTTTAGCGCGGCGGCCTGCGTCGTGTTCAGGCCTTCGGCGGTCACGCCTGGCTCCTGCTTGAACTTCAGGGTGATGGTGGTGTTGTTCCCCTGGAAGTTCACCGTGAAGGCGCGGCCGAAGATCGAGGCGACGGCATAGGCACTAGAGCTTGAGTACTGGCAGAAGGTTCGCTTGTAAAGCGCAGCCTTGAGCTTGTAGGCGATGTCGGTGGTACTGGTGCCGTCCAGCGCCAGAGGGTTCTGCGTTGTGATACCGAAAATGCGAGACGGCGATGCGCCCTCGATGAACGCCGACACCCCCAGAAGGTCAGCATCGGTCGGCGTAGCGTCAGCAACCTGCAGGCCGTACCAGTTGGCCGACATGCTGGCCAGCGCGGTAACGCACGACAGCAGCGTCTCGGCGACGATGCCGTTTACCGGGGCCGACGCCACACCAGTGACCAGGCCGAGCAGTGCAGACACGTCAGTGCCGGCCCCAGTGGAGCTTGCGTAGGTCAGGGTCGATGTCGCGCCAGTTGTCGGGCTGGTGATCTCGAAGCGCGAGAAGTTGGCATTCCAGACGCAAGTGGCACCCGCTAGGGCCGTGGTGATGATCGACGCGACGGCGTTCAGGTTCGCCGCGGCGCTGAAATTCAAGGCCGACAGAGTCTTCACGGTGCCGTCGACGGTGATCTTCATGGAGCCGGTGGTGATGCTGGTGAAGTTCGACATCGCCTGCTGTGCGGTCGAAAGCGCGCCACCATTCAGGCGCGCCGACGATGCGGCTTTGGCCCAGCGCCCAATGTACAAGATCGCCGGTTGTGGCGACTGGCTGAAGAACAGGCTGGCGGCTAGGTACTCGGGAGCCGTGGTGCCGAAGTCGGTGGCTACCGCAGTGAGAGACGAGTACTGGCGGATGCGTTCGTTGGTGTCGATGACGCTGGATGCCCCCAAGATGAGCAGCGCGCCGAAGTCACGGAGGGCGGCCGCCAGTGGAGACATGACAACCTGGACGTTGACGACGCCCGAAACGGCAAGAGTAGGCATTGAATTCTCCTGGGATGGTCAGCCGGTGGTGATCGTGGGATCGGCGGAAAGAATGTTGAGCACTTGGTAGGTGCGGGTGATCTTCCTGCGAAGCCGGATTCGCAGGTCGTAACGGCGCACCCACTGCTGGTTGATCAATTCTGGGGCGGCGATTAGCTCGCCAGCCTCGACAAAGGCCATGTCTTTGGTCTTGAGGGCCTCGCTGTTCTGCGGGACATACATGCCGTCGCTGAGGATCTGGCCATAGGCCTGGGCGTTGGGGCCGTAGAACGTGGCCAGCAGGATGATTTCCTGGTGTCGCTGGTAGGTGTCGTGGCCATCTTCAATGCCGACATGCTCGATTGCCGAGTTGGCGTCCTGCCTGGTGTTCATCACGCCGATGGCGCACCAATCGACATTCGGCTCTGGCTGCTTGGGGTTCCCTGGCTGCCAGCGCGGCCTGACGTACTTCCCGGGGATTCCCGTGACGCCCGACACCATCGCCTGCAGATCGTCCTCAAGTGACTCATCCGTGGGCGTGGGGGCGCCTTCCGGTGCCAGGTAGCCACCGGTTGCTGATGTGTTCGCCATGGGTTATCCCGCCAGGGGTAGAAGATCGCAGTAGGCCGCCACGAATCCGCGCCCGAAGTGGCTGTAGTCGTTGACGTTGGCCACGGTGTAGTCCCGCCCCTGCCAGGTCACGACGTCGGCAATGCTGTCTTCGCCGTCACCGGCGGTAAGCCGGAACATGGTGTGAATGGTGATGGAGCCCTTCTTGCGCTCGCCGCCGGCAATGCGTTCGAGGATGTCGCCATTGTCACTGGTAACGACCCCGCCAAATGTCGTCGAGGACTGCACATTGGTGGCGCGGCCGTTGTCGCCGACGGTTTGAGTGGAGCGCTTGCAGACCAGGCCCATGTCCATGAAGTCCGGATCAAGCAGGACCTCTGTGACATCGAGCAGGGCCATGGCTATTCCTTCTTGCGGATGACGTAGGTGATGGAGTTGCGCAGCTGGCCGGTGTTGACCAGCGGCTGGATGCCGGCCTGCTCCTGGGCCTGCTCAGGCGATGAGCCTGAGGCGATCAGTTCCAGGTAGCGCTTTTCAGAGGCGCGCATGGATTTGGTCCCGCGAGCCTTATGCCGATTGCGGATAGTGCTCGGCGCCAGAGGCGCGAACTCGCCGGAGTTGAGCTTGTTGCGCGCTCCGGTCGAGGCGATGAGGCCGGCCGCATTCAATGACTGCTCAACCTTCTCGCCCTGGCCGTTCAGCGCAGCCCTGGTAGCCGTCTGCAGGTGATTGGTAATACTGGCCCGCTGATCCTCCACCCCGGGCTCCAAGAACGGGCGCGCCGGGATGTTGGCCTTGGGCGAGCCGTATTCGTGGATGTAGCCGAGCTGTGCATTGTTCAGCGGTTGCCCAGGTTCATCGTCGTTGCGCTCCGCCTCCGTGGCCGGGATGCCGACCAGAACCTCCTGGCCGGCCAGCTTCTGGATGGAATGGAGCACCTTGGCAACGTTGTCCTTGGTGACCTTCAAGCTCATAGCTGGAATCCTCCAGAACCGATCATCCGGGCCAGCTGCAGCAGCTGGATGCCGTAGGTGGACAGATTGAAGAACCCGCCATCCTCGAGCGATACCGCGCCGCTGTCGTAGCCGACACTGACCTTGTCCACCGACTTGCTGTTCACCGGCCCTTTCACCTGGCCACCAGCGCCACCGGCAGCAGCGGTCTGCTGGTTGCCGGCGGCTACGGTCAGGTTGTGGGCGACGAACAGCTCGATGCCGATGTTGAGGTAATCGCACCAGCGGTCAGGCGGCAGGACATTGATTGCCAGGCCCATCCAGAGATTCACCGCCGAGTCAGGATACTTGGTGGTATCGGCGAACTCGGGGAAGTCTTCGCGGAACTTGGCAGCATCCATGGTTCGGTCCTGTATCAGGCGCTGGCGTTGGCCTTGGCCACTCGCTCGCGCAGGGTTTCGAGCTTGATGTTAGCGCCGACGGTGATGCCCTTCGCTTCGAGTTCAGCCAAGAGGCGCTTCTTCTCGTCCTCTTCGGTTTCATCGACGACCTCGGGTTCGAGGTGGGCCTGAACAAACCAGTGATCGACATACTTTTCGTCGATCACCTGGGTGCCTGCCGCGAAGTCGATGACACCGTCAGTGGTGTTCAGCTTGAAGGGCTTGATGACGTTTCGCTTTGCCATGATGAAGCCCTCAGATGCCGTCACGGTAGCCGATGGTTTCCGGGTACACCACTTCAACCACGCCCAGGCGGCCGTAATAGGTGGTGATCTGGCGGATGCCACGGTATTCCAGCGGGGTGCGCTGCAGCGGCACCATCGGGAAGCGGATGCGATCCTGCTCGTTGGTGTACGCCATCATGCGGTTGGCGTTGCTGACGCCGCGGTTGGTCAGCCACTTCAGCGGCTGGATGTTCAGCGGCGTGCCGTTGATGGAGTTCGACAGGCTGTTCACGCGCAGGAACTCGAGCACCGAGATGTTACCGGCGTCGGACACGATGCGGCTGACCAGCTGGCTGTAGGCTACCGGCGGCAGGCGCAGCTCACGCGGGCAGATGGCGAAGCCCGAGGCGGCCCATACGCTGTTCAGCAGGTCGTTCACGTCGGCCAGGATCTGCGCCGGAGTGGCGGTTGCCCAGCTGCCGGTGATGGCGTTGCTGACGTTGGTGACAGAAGCGGCGTTGGTCATGCCAGTGACGCTCAGGTCTGAGTCGCCAACATAGACCATCTCGTCGATGTCCATGTTGTGCTTGAGCTGCATGCCGGTGAACTTCTGCGAGTCGACCGGACGCCCCAGCTGCTGGGCCGAGGCCAGCTCAGGCAAGGTCCACGACAGCTCCATGCCCCACAGGGTCAGCGGGCTGGCGGTCTTGCCGATGTCCAGAGCCAGCGAGGCGATCGAGCTGGAGTCCTTGCCGATCCAGGCCTTGCCGTTCGGGCTGGTACCGCCGACGGCGGCGAAGGTGCTGTTGGTGAAGCTGGAGAGCTCATCAGCGATGGAAACGTCTTCGCGCAGCATGATGTCGCGCGACCAAGTGACCGAGGCCAGCGGGCCGTGCAGGTTCTGGTCCAGGCGCTCCAGTTCGCCGATCAGGAAGACGCCGGTGGAGTCGATGGTGGCGGCATCGAAGGTCATCATGCCGTCGCGGGTGTGGGCGCGCTTGATCGAGCGCGGCAGAATCAGGTTGCTCATCTAGCGTTCCCCTTAGATGTTGTAGGCGATTTCGACGTTGCCAGATGCATCGGCAGCGCCCATGAAGGTGGCCGTGGTGATGGCCACGGTGTTAGTGCTGTCGGCAGCGGCTTCGATGCCGCCGATGGGCTTACCGGCCGCAGCGGCAGCCACGCGCACGTAGACGGTGCCGTCTTTGGCAGCGGTGCCGGCGTTCAGCTTCACGGTCATGTAGCCGCGACGCAGGACGTCAGCCACGCCCCTGGTTGGCGGGGTCGAGGTTCCCAGCGGATCGGAGCCGGAGCCACCGGTGATCGGATACGGGCGGACCAGCAGGCCGTATTCAGCGCCAGCGGTATCACCGGCACCGAACGGCACGAACTTGTCGCTGGCGATCTTGCCGAACAGGCCGAAGCCTGCGAACGGCAGGGACGGGTTCAGCATCACCGGCTCGATGGTGGACTGGCTGGCACGGGTAACATCACCAGGGATGCCCGCCGGCATGCGGTAGAGAAATGCGTTGCTCATCGGGGATCCCCTTACTTGTTCCAGAAGGCCTTGTTGGCGGCGTTGATGTCGTTGATCGACCGCGTGCGGCCGAAGTCCTTGGTGGTGGTCGAGGTGCGGACGCCCTGGTTGTTGTTGCTGCGCTTGGCCAGCTCACTGGCACCGGTGAACGCGGCAGACACCTGGTCAGCGGTCATCTTGTCTAGCGCGCGCCCCATTAGGAACGGCTCGACGATGGCCTTGCCGCCTTCGGTATCCATGGCCTTGCCAAGGGCTTGGCGCTGGCAGGCGCAGATGTGATCGGAGGTCTTCACCTTGGCGTCGCGGGTAGCGAAGGTGATGCCCGGAGCGAGGATCTCGGCGCGGGAACGCAGGTCGGTCAGAAGGGCAGCGTCGCCGGTATAGGTGGTGCCGGTGGCTCCTGGGTTCGAAGCTGCCGGCTCGGCTTCCAGGACGGTATCGGTGGTCTCGGTCTCTTCCTCGTCGTCGTCCTTGGTCAGCTCGTCCATCTTGCCTTCCATGTCGCCGACACGGGCGCCAAGGGCATTGACCGCCCTGAGGATGGCGTCGAGGGTCGCGGCGTCACCGGTCTTGGCTTTGCCCTTGTCCTCTTCTTCCTCTTCCTCGTCTGCGGTTTCCGCTTCCTTGGCCAGGGCCTCGGCTGCTTCAGCATCCTTGGACATGAACGCCCGACGGAGGCGATCGGCGAAGCTCAGCTGCTTTTTCTTGCTCATGGTGTCGGAGTCTCCGATTGCGCATCGCGGGCCACAGCGGCCGCGCTCTACCAGTGCTACGTGGTTGCCCACGATGTTGGTCTGGCGGCCGCGACCGACTGCCAGTTGTTCGTATTCGGCGTCATAGCCGCAGGACACCTGCCGCAGGCCGTTGCGGACGTCTTCGATGGCCTGGGCGTCGGTGATCAGCAGGTCAGCCAGCATCAGGTCGTTCTCGACCCCGTCGCCTCGGCGCACGTTCTGGGTGATCCCCATGCTCAGCTCGCGCCAGTTGCCGGGGTTCACGAAATCTTCAGGGTGGGCCAGGGTGACCGGCTTGCCCTCGAAGCTGGCGATGGTTTCGATGCGAAACACCTCGTCAGCATTGCGCTCAATGGTGACCAGGCCACCGGCCCCGCCTTGGATCAGTGGCCCCTCATCGTTGACTAGCTCGCTCTCGTCGTAGAGCAGCGTGCCGATCCGGGCGATGGGTACGGCCTCGCACAGAAGGAAGCCTTCGGGGGTCATGCTCTGCCGCGCGCTCAAGCGCTCAGGCGCGAACCAGCGCCCGGCCTCGTCCTGGGTACGTGCTTTCATGGTTGTCACTCTGGAATGACTGGCTCAGGCCAGCACCTGCAATTGGGTAGGCACCCGGCGTGGCCGGTCAATTTGTCGAGCGTTGGCGGATCGCTCCAAGGCACGAACTTGCCCTCCATCGCCTTGTGCGAGGACCTGACGTCGCCGTCATGGGACGTGCGCCAGATGTAGCCCGTGCTGCCGGTCGCCTTGGCGCGGGCCTCGGTGAGGGTGGAAGCAGTGCGGGATACCTCAGTCCGAGCGATCAGCTGCGCGCGACTTTCAGCCACCTCACCCGACCGCCTGATCTCCTTGGCGATCTCGTTTGCCCGGGTGCCGTCCTCGATTCCCTTTAGGGTAAGGTCGTGCACCCGCTGTGCGGCCTCGGTGGGGATGCTCTTGATGAGCGTCACCTGCTCGGCCAGCAGGCCGCGCATCGCCTCGCCGGTGTTGGCATTCAGGATCTCGTCGCGCAGCGCCTTGGACATCTCCTGCGATCTCTGCGCCCAGGCCTTGCGGTCTTCCTGGTTGACGTCGGCGATCATCTTGCTGGCCGTGGACACAGCCCAGTCATTCAGCAGGTCGGAATAGCGGCGCAGGATCTGCGTGATGGTCGGGTCGGCGGCGGGATCACCAGGCGGGAAGCCGTTGATGATCGCGCCAACCTGCTTGGCCACCTGCGTCAGGCTGCGCTGGTACTCACGCTCCGCCCGACTCATCCTCACCGGGTTTCGGCGCTTCTTTTTGTCCAGGGTTCGCATTCGGCAACTCCAGCCCTTCAACACCAGGTGGCGGGTCGTTATCCGCTTCCTTGATGTCCTCGTCAGTGATGTTCGACCAGAGGCCGGTGGTCTGGCTGGACTGGCGCAGCTCCTTCAGCGCTGTCGCGCGGCTGACGATGCCGGCGTCGTAGACCTGAACCACGGAGTTGCTGTCCTTGGCGCCTATCTCGGCCTTCTCGGTGTCGGTGAGCTGCCAGAGCGGGTTGAACTTGAAGTCCCAGCCGTCTTCCATAGGCTTGCCCAGGACGGAGCGGCACACGACATCCAGCAGCGTGGTCACACCGGGGCGCAGGTCGCGGTCCTGCCAGGCGGCCACGTTGTCGTAGTAGGTGCGCAGGTCGCTGTCGCCGGAGCTGTTCATACCGCCCGGGGACTGGCCGAACAGACGAACCAGCGGGATCTGCAGCGCGCCCGAGATCTGCTCGCCAAAGCTCAGCAGCACCTCGGCCAGGCCGGAGAAGCTGTACTGGTGCGATTCGAACTCGTCCGAGGCATCCATGATGGTCATGCCTTCGTTCGACTGGTACAGGCGGATCATCTCCATCTGCTTCACGAAGGCCTCGAACGCCTTGCCGCCCATGGCAATCAGCTCGCGGAGCTTCTCGACCTTGTAGGTGCGCAAGTGGGCTTTGTAGACCAGCTGAGCAGTGCCTGAGCTGGTGCTGTCGAACGCAATAAGGCGGTCCCACAGGCGTTCCAGCACCGACTGGCCCCAGCCGTTCTCGGCGATGCGCTGCCAGTATGGGAGCTGCACACCTTCCAGGCGGATCACCCGGGAATAGTGAATCTTCTGGTTGACCAGGGCCTGCGCATCGGCGAGCACGGTGTAAAACTTAGGCTTGCCCAGGTGCGGGCCGTATTCGGTCACCAGATTCTCCAGCGACGGCTGAATCAGCCAGCGATCGAGAACCAGCAGGCCCTTGAACTGACCCTGCGCAATCGAATCCAGCTTGAGCGGAGTGCTGACGTTCTGGCCGTCGATCAGCATCACGGCAATCGAGCCGCCGTAGAGCCGGGACCATTTCACGTTGTCACAGAGGCTGTTCCAGATCTGCAGGCGTTCCATGGCCTGATTCAGCTTGTCCTTCTCTTCTGGCTCCATGTCCGATACCAGCTCGATGCCGGAGCGGGTCATGTCCTGGGCAACCAGGTCCACCGCCATGCCAGCGATCCAGCTGGAGCGATACACCGCCTCCATCTGGATGCGGTTGCGGCTGACCAGGTCGAAGGTGTAGTGCGACGCGGCGTTCTGGTTGTTCGCCTGGAGCCCGACGCGCGCAGCGAAGTTCTCGAAGCTGTCGCCAGTCATGAAGGACTTGCGGGCGGCATCGGTCGCGGCGATAACCTTCGCGGCTCGCGCCTTGGTCTGATGTCGTTTGCTCATCCTGCCAACCTGTTCCAGATGTCCAGTGCTCGGGTAGCCGGCTGGTAGCAGATCATCACTGCGTCAGCATGGTTCGGCGATTTGGTGCCCTCAGGGGCCTTGTCGATAACGATCTTGCCCACCTGGTTGATGGTGTACGTCGGCTGGGATAGCTCCATGGTCAGCAGCGAGAGCTCGGCCAAGTCGGGCGAGATACTGATGATCTCGTCTGGGTCGATCTCCATGCCCTCAACCACGGCCCGGTAGGTTGCCTGGAAGCGCAGGCGCAGCGCCCACCAGGCCTGGGCCTTGGCGTTCGCGAAGTAGTCCTTGTTCTTGCGCTCCTTGACCATCTCGCCCTCAGGGTCGAAGACAGGGCCAGAGCCACGGAATGGCGAGTCATCGACGCGGCGCTTACCGACCTCATGCCGGGCCTCGTTGATGACGCGGGCGTCACCCCGCACACCAGCACCGAGGCCGTCGGCGTCGTAATCGAAGCCCTCGTAGCCCATCTCATCACAGATGGCGAAGGCCTTGACCACTGATCCGTAGATGTCGCCGCCCTTACCGGACCACGACTCAAGGTGCTCCAGCAGGAAGCCATAGCGGCCGGCGAAGGCGTTCTTGTCGACGCCCTCGTCTGCCACGTCCATTGCCCCCCGGCGCATGCCGGTAGGCTCGATGTCGAGCTTGATGTGGGCGCCGATGGCGGCCTGCACCCAGGCGGACGGGATAACGACACCCTCGACCGAAGCCGAGTAGTTGATGTCGATCTCTTGCGCCACCACCACCGGATCCAGGTCGTTGACCTGCTTGGCGTACCAAGCGTCGTCCTTCCGCGGGTCGTCACGCCAGTGGAAGGTGAAGACCTTGATCTTGCCTCCGTGCCGGCGCTGGGCGAACGGGTTGCCCATGCCGTTTGGTGTTGAGATGTCTTGCCGGCAGTTGGTGGTTGCCGACAATGACGCATCGACGAGCTGTGGGCGCTCAAGAAACGCTGCCTCGTCGACAATGTAGAAGCTGCTGCGGTCGCCCCGGCCGATGCCGTCGCCAGACTCGCCGGTGATGACCGAGTCGGTACCGGGGAACATGATGCGCATGTGCGGGGCGTGCTTGTTCGATTCCCACCCGCCACGGAACTCGCTCGGCAGCAGGCGCATAAACTCGCGCGCCTTCCAGAACAGGCTCTTGGGAGAGCCGATCTTGTCGACGTACTCTTCCTTGCGCGAGCCGAAGCCCACCACCACGCCGTGATGGAACAGGCATACCGAATTGGCCAGGCCGACAGTCAGCCAGGACATCCCCATGTCGCGAGTCTTCTCGGTGATGCCGGGCTCTTGGTTCTTCCAGCGCTCGATGAACCACTCGACCCACTCCTCCTGCTTCGGGAACAGCAGGAATGGGATGCTGGCCGGCAGGCCGCGCTCAACGTTGCGGGGATCGAACGTCATGCCCCAGTCGATGATGAACTGGGCTGGGTTGTCGCGGTAGAACGCCTTCATGGCCGGAACAGCGCCAGGCGCCTTCCTAATCCGCTGCAGCCGCTCGGCGCGCCATTCGAACACCTGCCCGTAGTCCGGATTGCGGAAGTCGAACGGGAATGGAATCGGCATGGCTTCAGCCCATCAGTTTCTGGTAGGCCTTGGCCGCCTCCACCGGGTCAGTTGGGAATGCATCGTCGGCTGGAGTCGCAGGGCCTCCGGCATCATCGCCGGTGAGGCCATAGGCTTGACGCTCAAGGGTGATCAGGTTCTTGAGCGTTTCGCCCAGTTCCTTCATCACTTTGGTGCGGTTCGGCAGGTCGATCACCTTGCGGTACAGGTCGTTAAGTCGATCCACGCCGTTGTCGTCCGGGCTCAGCAGAAGCTCGCCCAGCTGACTGAAGAGGTCGCGGTTATCGGTCAGGCCTTCCAGCTCTTCCAGCAGCTTGTTTGCCAGCCTACGGTAGCGGCCAATGTCCGTCCGGTGCCCTATGCGGATGTCGGCAATTACCTTGGCATTCGCGTCGACGATGCCGCGTTCGGTTGCCAGGGTTTCCGTGGCAACTTCTTTGGCAACCTCCGCTTTGGCAACCAGCGAATCGGCCTTCGCCTTGATCTTGGCTTGAAGGTCACGCTCCCAGCCTAGGGCCTTTGCCTTCTTCTGGATCGCGGTGTGAGAAACACCGCATGCCGTTGCGATCTCGCGCACCGACAGCAGGCCGGCCCGGTAGAGCTGCTCTATGCGCTCCCAGTCTGGTGTCTGCTTCTCGGTCATGCTCATCCTTTGCGCGCCACAAAATGGCACTTGTCTGTTTTGTGGCGCGCTATCCCGCCTGGAACACATGGCCACGCCGGGCAACCGCGTACAGCACGATGCCAAGCTTGAGGATCACGCTGTACAGAGTCGGCACATGCCCGCTCATGGCCAGGACGAACGAACCGAACGCGCCGATGGCAACCAGGTAGAACGCAGCAGCAAGCAGCGGCTCATCTGCCGGCCGTATGCGCCGCAGGTAGTCACAGGCCGCGATCACCACCAGGACGCTCAGGAACGCATTGGCCCCGACCAGGGCTGAAATCAGGGTAGAGCTCATCAGGTAGCCCCCTTGGCTCCGAACTGGCTCACCACCGACTTCAGGACTGGGATGATGTTCATTGCCAGTAGGCCTATGAGAAAGGCCACGCCGTATTGGGTTTCTCCGCTGGTGCCAAGGTTGAAGTAGCTGATGGCAAGCGGGGTGCAGAAAACTGCTGATGCGAATCCGGTGAAGAAGGCGGCAACCGCCTGCCCCCGGGTAAGGCCTCGCAGAAAGGTCAGCGAGAGGATCGCTCCTGCGAAGCCACCAATAATCACGCCGTACTTCACCAGCAGGACGCCGGCAGTCGTGCTTGCTGGTTCGGCCATAGATGGTCCCTGGAAGAAAAGGCCCGTTTGAGGCCCTCATCAGGGCGCGGGCAAGTGCGAGGAGCAGCGCACAACGAATGGGGAGTAGAAACGAAAAAGCCCAGCGCTAAGGCCGGGCTTTCTGGTGATGTTTGCCAAAGGCAAAATTGTCACGATGGGAAAAAGTTACCGTCAGCCGTGCATTTTGTCAATACGTTATAACGATTCGATTTTATGCTACCTCTCGCATCACCGATATCGCCCTTGCCACAGGCACCAGCGCCTCTTTGTCGAGGTCATTGCAGGCTGCGAAGCAACCGTCGATAAACCCCTCCCACTCCCGGGCCCAGGCCACACTGCTCAACTCCAAGTCCAGCGTGCGCAATAGCCACTCGCGGAACCCTTCAGGTGTCGGGCACGGGTCCTGCCCTTCGCTTTGCCCGCCCTGGTGCATGCGGCGGTACCGGTAGAGAACGCCCAGGGCGACCAGGCGCGCCTTCTCGAACTTCTTGGCGTACATGCGTGGGCCGGCGGCATAGGCCACGCAGAACACAGCCTGGTGCGCGTCATCAGCATCGTCAGCCGTAGCCATCGGGCTGTACATGTGGTTGCCGAACGCCTTCAGATAGGCCGGCAGCGTGTCGATGGCCTGCTGGATGCGGCCGGCGATGGCCTGGTGAGCCTGGTGGCCTGACTTCCGTTGCTTGTCGGTCTTCTGGATCATGCGACCCAGCAGCCCCATCTCCTGCATGACTGCACCCTGGCTGTCCCTCGGGGTGTAGAGGCAATCGTGCCAAGCGGCTCGTGCTGAGTTCAGTTGCATGGGCCGCCCTCCTCGCGCTTGCGCTTGGCCTTGATGGCCGCAGCGCGTGCGAGCGCATACCCGCCGAAGATGATCATGGCCAGGATGAGCAGCTGGCCGCTGTCGGTTGGTGTCCAGTTCATGCTGCTGCCCCCTTCTGCTCCTCGATACGGACGCGCACGGCGCCGCCCTTGGTCGTTTCCTTGCTCACCCTGATCTGGGTGGCGAACACGCTGTCATCGATGCCCAGGGCATCTGCCAGGCCGTCACGGCCCGCCTTGAACATCGCCAGCAGGTTGTCGTCGTCGCGCCGGCGGCGATCCGGCGGCACGAACTCGAGCAGGAGCAGGGCGTCACCCTCCGGTGCCTGGATGCCGGCCTGCTTCGCCAGCAGGTGGCAAGCTGCTCGGTAGGATTTGGCCGCCTTGCTCTTTCCGGTCCAGTGCACCCGGGCATTCGGGCTGCATGCGGCCGGTGGCCACGGTAGAGTCAGTTCCGTCATGCGGCCCCCTTCACGGTCAAAATGCCGGCCCGGATCAGGGCCTCATGAGTCTCAGCGATTGCTCGAGGCATGTCGGACCAGTCCACCTCGCCCTTCCCGCGCCCGTCGAGAACGTCGTGGCAGGCGCTGCAGGCGTATACCGCCACGGTGTCGAAGCCCTTCATACCCATGCCCTTCTGCCCGCACGGCAGGTGCGCCAGCACGGTGGTGTCGGGGTTGAAATTGCAGATGCCAGGGATGCGCACGGTGCAGTCCTGGCCGCGGGCGCTCTCGCGCACCCTCTTGGACACGACTCGCATCAGTACTGCCCTCCCCACCGATCCGGCTCAGTCCAGCGCACGCCATGCTCGGCGCCGAAGGCATGCATCACTTCGAATAGATCGCTGAACCACTTCTGCGACTGCTTACGGGTCGAGACGCCCAGGACGACGAATCCACCGTCGATGCCAGGCACTGCGTCCTGCTTCTGCACCGCGGCGCTGAAGATGTGCTTCCAGTCTTCGTCGGTGAGCTTGCGGCCGTACCACTCCACCTGCTGGGAGACGTCGCGGAGCATGGCCCACATCTTTCGGTTGCAGACATCGGGGCGCTTCTCGTCGCGGATAACGATTAGCTTGGGCTTGGTGAAGTCCTGGGCCTGCAGGCGCCCCAGCAGCGCGCTGACGTCGCCCATACTTCGCATCAGGAACTCAGTCACACCCCCTCCCCGGCCGGCTGCCCGGCGCGCTTGATGTTTAACTTGGCCAGCAGGTGTGCACGGCATGCGGCGGCGCTGGATGGAATCTGCTGGAGGTCCAGCAGCCGGGCCTGGCGTTGGCTGGCGTACTCGTCAGCCAGCTGGGCCTGGCTCTTCTGGCTGTCATGGCCGATCCCGGCAGCGATATCGCCCAGGGGCTCGCCGGCGACCAGCATGCGGATGGTGATGTCGTAGGCCCGGGCGAAGACCTTCTCGGCCCGTTCTACCTCCATCGCCCCCAGGTTCTGCGCCTCACACTGCAGAGCCGCGTGGCGCACCGCTGCGTGCGACCAGGCGCGGGAACCTGCCCGGCTGGGGTGGAAGTTCTCCAGCGCCTCTGCCAGGGCCCGCGCAAGCGGCGGAATGCCCATCTCTTCCGGGGTCGGCTGGCACAGCTTGATGAACTTGCCGCTGCTCGGGGCGAAGTCGGTACCCAGCAACCGGCATTTTTGGATGCCGAAGCGGATCTGCTCCAGGGTGTTGATGCCGGCCGCGGCAAAGGACTTGATCCAGCTGCGCTTGGCGGCCATCAGAGCGTCGTCATCAGGCCAGGCCTGCTTCCACGCCGGGAAGATAGCCTGCAGCTCTAGAAACAATGCGTTGACCACCTTGGTCGTGCGCTGATCCAGTTGCTTGGCCGGGGCCTGCACCTCGGCGGGAGCGTTCTTGGTCGCCGCCATGATCTGCGTGACGCTGCGCAGTTTTGGTTGTGCGTTCATAGGTCCCCCAGGTCATCAGCCCAGCTGGTGTCGTTGAAGTCGGGACCGGTGCGGCGCAGATGGCCCTGCTGGGCACCAGGTAACACCTTCTCCGGAAACAGGCCGGTCCAGCCGTTGCTGATCGATTGGTTGATCACAGCGTCGGGCGCGTGGTGGCCGGCCAGGGTCTTGGCTTGACGCTCACAAGTCGTCTTGGTCAGGCGCTTGCCGATCTCGCGGCGGTGCTGGCACCAGTCGGCCCAGGTCTGCTCGCTCACGTTGGTGGGCTTGCAGGTCATCGGGTCGAACTTCTGAGCCTTCTTCGGTGCCGCAGGAGCGTCAGCGACTGGGCCCTTCGGTTCTTTGATGGTTCCTTGATGGTTTATTGATGGATTGGGTGCAGCTGTTGCACCCCGTTCTGTCGTGGTTTGCACCCCGTTCTGTCGTGAGCTGCACCCCGTTGCGTCGTCATTTGCACCCCGTTCAGAACCGGGTGCAGCTGTTGCACCCCGTTCTACGCACAGGTCATAGACGGTCGGGCGACGGTCGTGACGGTCGATGTAGGCACCGGCAATCGCCTGATTCCCAAGGCGAATCACGCCGATCTCAAGCAGGTGGTCGAGCTTGTACTTCACCGTGCGGATGGATAGGCCGGTGTCATCGCTGATGCTTGCGGAGGACGGAAAAGCCCCTCGGCCGTTCTTGTCGGCATAGTTGGCCAGGACCAGCAGCACATAGCGCGCAGTGGCGTCTACGATGTCGCGCTGCTCCAGGGCCCATGCCATGGACTGGACGCTCACGCTGCACCTCGCACGGCCTTGTCGTGGGTGTGCAGGCCGTCCCAGTTCTTCTTCATGGGCAGCTCGCCGGCCAGGTAGAGCTCGTACAGGCGCACGGCGCCCTTGCGCAGCAGGATCGGCGTGTAGCTGATGAACGCGTCGCGCCCGTGCGGAGTGATCTCCTGCTGGTGCTCGGTCATGTACTTGTCGCGGGCGTAGGCGGCCACACGGTACCGGGTACCGGACTTGCTCTCGTTGTAGAGCCAGTTTCGGCGCTCAAGGAAGTGTCCAACCTGCATCACGTTGACCCCATTGAGGCCCTTGCAGAACTGCACGTGGCTCATGCCTTCCTTGAACAGGTTCTCCAGGTGGTCGATCTTCTTGGCCTGGGCCTCGACCTGGACGGTGAGCAGTACGCGGGCTTTCTCCGACTCAAGGGCCATCTGGAGGATTTCCAGCTTGCTCAGGTCGGCGGGCATCGGCTTCGCTACCTGGGCCTCCAGCTGCTGCCATCGGTCCACCAGTGCGGCGGTGAACTCGGGCGACAGCTGGGCGACGACAACAAAGCTGTCGCGCTTGCCGATCAGGTACTGCTTGATGCAAAGCGGCCCAGGGCCCGGATTAGGGACTTCCTCAAATTGAGGGAGTCCGATCAGGCCTTTGGCATGAAGGGATTCGATGGTCCGCCACACATTGTCGTGACGTTTTTGGGTGACCTCGGCAATCTCCCGCGACGACATGCGCGCCACAGAATCGTGGTTCGCATTTTGTGGCGCGGGCCGGCTGAAGGTCTGTACACTTTGGGTCTGCATATGCATAATTGGTCCCAGTTATGTGATGTTGCAGAGAGCCGGGGCGCAATCCCGGCTTTTTTGTGCCTGTAATTCAGAGAGGGGCTCTGCCCTACCCTGAAGAGTCTCTCTCTGAGGCCCTTTTCAGGGGCACCAGCTGTAGCACCTTGGCTTTCCTTCGCCCGACGGCGGATGTAGCTCCAGCCGAGACGGCTTCCAGCGCCATCTCGTTCAGCGCTTTTTCGAGGGTCCATTCATTGGCCCTCATCAGGGCCTCGATCCGTCGTCTGGCATCAGGCGGTAGCTTGCTCATTTCAAAAAACATTCGGCCCTCCAGAGGGGCCTCAGCCCGCGATATCTTGTTTCTTGGGCTGCATCAGCTCCTCGATCACGCCGTTCTCGACGGCCCACTCGATGATTTCGTACAGATACGTGGCGTGCTGCATGCGGGTCCTGCTCGCAGCCTTCCGAAGGATTCGGTCAAGGACTGGCTCGAAACGAACCTTGACCGGAATGTCGCGCTTCTGGCTGGGGTCTGTGTACATGCTGGTGTGGCTCCTTGCGGCTATGAAATTGGTTATGCGGCGGAAAGAGAATGGCTGGACTGGTTGTCCGCCTGAGTCCACGGGAACGACGGGCAAAGATCTGCACGCCCTACCACTCCGTTCGTGAGCGCTTCGATCTGCAGCGCGCGCTTGGCTGGGACTGCGCGCTCTCCGGAACACCATTGGTTGACGGTTGGAGCCGCAACATTCAGCCGGCGCGCCATTTCCGCCTGGCTGCCCAGCAAGCGGGATGCTTCTTTGGCTGCTTCTGCTGATTTCATGAGTTCTCTCCTGGAGATTTACCGATGAATATAAGGCATTACCTTATTTCGTACAAGCCATTGCCTAATCAACGCCCCCATAGGCCTAATTAGGCAATGCTTACCGGACCAGAATTAGGCGCAGCCATTGATGCAGCGCGGATCGCCAAGGGCGTATCGAAGAAACAACTCGCAGACGACTTCCAGGTGAAGCCTCCGTCGGTTCAGGGCTGGGTGAAAAACGGTCGGATCGACAAGTCGAAGCTGATGGACGTCATCGCCTACTTTGCTGACGTTGTAGGCCCCGAGCATTGGGGGCTGCGCCCAGGCTTTACCTACGAGAGCCTGCCGGACGTCGCCTCAGTCTCGGTTGAAGAGCCAGCGCCCACCTCGGCTGCGGATATCGTTCGCAACATGCTCGCCAAGCAGGGTAAGAACCTGCCGGAAAGTGCTCGCGCGCAGCTGATGGCCGCTGCCGAAGCTTCGGATCAGGACAACGTAATCGCCGCGGCCTACTCCCGCCCGGGTCTCGTAGGGGATGAGGTTCGGATTGCTCACTACGATGTTCGCGGGGCCATGGGCAATGGCCAGGCCACGCACGACTACCCGGAAATGCTTAAGGACATTCGCGTAAGCCCTAGCCATCTACGGGAGCTTGGCGTTGAATTCGAAGAGCACTTCCACCTGAAGGTGGTCACCGGCTGGGGCCAGTCGATGGAGCCCACCATCAAGCACCGTGATCCGCTGATCGTGAACATCAACGTTCGCGAGTTCGTGGGCGACGGGGTATACCTCTTCGTCTGGGATGACCTGCTCTACATCAAGCGCCTGCAGGTGGCTGATGAGGAGCACTACGAAATGATTTCGGACAACCCGAGGCACAAGGATCGGCTGATCCGGCGGGACATGACCTACATCCAGGCACGGGTGCTGCTGGTTTGGAACGCGCATTTGGTTTGAGAGCTAGGAAAGATTAGAGCGCGAGACCGTGGTGCTTTGCCATCACCCAAACGGGGTAAAGTGACACGTAATTTTTATGGTCTTGAGGGGCGATGGCAGGCCGAAATGGCTCCATCCCAACGGCTCAGCGAGAGCTTCAAAATTCGTTTCGCCTTGAAAATATACCAAGGGTGATATATTGTACGAGCTCATAGTAGGTGACGAAGCCACCGGGGACGTGGAAGTCATTTTGGAGAAGGAGCCAGCAGCGGGATACCGTTTGGTAGCCTTGCTTGAGGAGATCGCTGGCAGCCAGGACCTCATGGAAAAATTGTCATGGGATCATTACGGTGGCCAGCCGCACGCACCAGAGCAAGGCGCGTCAATGAGCGTAGCCAAATGGCTGAACCTGTACCGCAAGGGCCTTAACATCTGGCGACTCAGGGATTTTGAGTTGTCTCGATTAGGGCACGAGTACAGGGTTATTTATGCATTTATCCCTGCTAAAGATCTTTATTTTGTACTAGCCGTCGTCGAGAGAGCGTTCAATTATGACCCTAGCCACCCTGTCACACAGCGCGTCTATTCAGCTTACAAGCGCCTTGAAGCAGACGGTTGGTGACGCTTCAGGATCTCTAACGCGAGGAGTTGTGATCCAGTTTGAGACTGCGGTCATGCCCGTGCCCCTTGCCAAAAAGAACACTGCTTTTTCCAAGCTCATTGCAAAGCTTGACGCTAGTGCAGAGCATAGAGCCGGCATGGCTGAAGCTAGGGAATGGGTCGCTAAAGAGGTTCTTGTCGAGGAAGGTGACACTCTTCGAACACTCAGGCTCAAGAGAAACCTCAACCAAACCCAATTCGCTGCCCTGCTTGGGACTACCCAAGCACAAGTAGCGCGACTGGAGAAAGGAAATACAGACCCTCAACGCTCGACTTGTAAAAAGCTTCGTGAGGTGCTCGGTATTTCAGCGGACAAGCTCGAAGAAATTCTAGACAGGCAAGAAAAAGCCTACGAATTGAAGGCCAAAAAATGACACGCTTTGCTTACTCAGTGTTCTGTGACGACATCAGAAATGAGATCAACAATAAGATCTCCATGATGGGGATTTTTGGCTCCCTGATGTACCTCCAAACGTTCCCTAGCGTGCTGCCTAAGCTATGTGCAGTGATAACCGTCAGTACGCCTGCCGATAAGCTTTTTCAATCGGTAAGCTTTAAAGGCACCATGGATGGAAATGTCATTTTCGATATTTCTCTGGATGAAGCCCAGATCACGGAAATGCGTCAGAACGTAGGCCTGATTGAAGTCCCTAAAGTTATTGAGGCGAAGGCCGTCGTGGTCTTGTCCCCTCTTCACCTGTCAGGCCCCACTAAAATTCATGTGACGGTAGTGGCTGATGGTGAAGAAATTGAGTGCAGTGGATTACAAATCTCGCAACCTCCAGAAGGTATGACGATAATTTGACAATTATGAAAGCCCGCTAAACAGCGGGCTTTTTTTTGTCTGTCAGAAAGGCGCCTCCTCCTCCAGCTTCTCCTCCTCCCAATCCTTCTCGATGATCAAGTCGTCGCGATCCTCGGCGCTCGGCTGCTCCCATCTGACAGTCACGCTCTCATCGTCGTTGAAAGTCAGATCGATCTCTGGCGTCTCTGCCAGCAGACCCATCACCTCTTCCCACTCCATATCGCCATCCGTGTCCAGGCGATGAATCGTAACCCATCGCTGAGCCTGCGCGATTGGGTGATTGATCATCGACGAAACCCGCAGGCCCAGGCGTTCCAGTCCGGTAATTTCCTGGCGCGCCTGCGGCGCCAACTTCTTATGCTTGGCCATTCCTTCCTCCGCTAACTGTATATCCATCCAGCATTAGGCGGAGCTTACATGAGCCATCGCGCGATGCAAGCCCAACGATGAGATTAGGCAACCATGAAAAAATTAGGCATTACCTATTTACAAGAATTAGGCATTGGCTTATCGTTCATCTCAAGCAGTCACTCACCAGGGACTGCAGAGGCCCTCACCGGCCGCCGCTCTTTAACAACCAGCGCAACAACCAACAGACCGCATTGCCTCTGCCGGCGACCGGCGCCAGACAGCCCCGAAAGGCTGCCCACGACAGGGATCACCCTGTACGGCTGACGAAGGTGAAACGCCTGAACTGAGTGAACGACCCGGGCATGCAATGCGCCCCGCCATCCCGGCGGTAATGGGACAGAACGATTCACTGAAGCACCTGGGCGACCGGGTGCTTTGGGAATCCACTGGAGAAAGCCATGTACGCAACTGACGATGAGATGAAGATCCGCAAAACCGGGCGCGTGACCATCACCAAAGAAGGCATCAGCGTTGAGGGTTTCGACGTGAGAGGAGCGATGTGCCGTGAAGTTGCAGTGATGGCTGCGGCCTGGGCGATCGGCGAGCTGCAGCGCGAGATGCTCAAGACCATCGCGAAACCTGGCAGCGGGAAAATCAGCGTCGATTGAACAACCAGCGCCACGTCAGCCTGACGTTAACTGCCCGATGCCCTGCTCCCCATCGCAGGCTGCATCGGGGTTTGATCTGAATCCTGCCGCCAAGCAGCACAGCTTCTATCCAGCGAGATCGGGAGGAACGAACACCGGTCGATGCAGAGATTGGCTCCTGCCAGATCATACCCCGATGCAGAGAAGCGCCCAGCTCCGGGCGCGGTTACCGAAGTACCTGTGGACGTCCCTTCCCTCGCTCCGAGGTTATACGAATTGCGCCGCTGGATGGGTCCACGCCAAGCCAGCTGCCGGGGTAGCGCCCGGCATCTGCATCAACCCTTCCCTTCACTTCGACCGCATTGGCAGGCGCCAGGCCACCTTTCACGGTGGGTTTGGTCACCCGCGCCTGGCTCCTGGCCAATGCGGCCGCACAACCAATCTGGAGGACGCCATGGGCGCACTTCGAGCAGCACAATGGCAGTACGACAACCAGTTGCCTCCGGCGGTGAGCGAAAGCTCGGCGGAGGAGCGCTGGATCGACGACGGCATCGCAGAGCTGATGGCGCGCCGCGACTTCGTGTTCCAGCGCAACTTCCGGCAGTGGGGCGTGACCTTCGATCGTTTCGCCCAGGCGGTGGATGAGTTCGTGATGGGCCAGCTGGGCCTGTCTGGGATCAGCAACTCTGTGCTGGGCCGCCTGGTCCTGGCGGCGCGTTGCAAGGTTCCCAGTGATGCCGCAACAGCGGCCGACGAGATCATGAGCGTGGCCAACCCCGATGCCATGCTGCGGGAGATCGCCCGCACGCTGCTCACTCCCTTCGCGAAAGAGGGAGTGCTGGCACAGGCCGAGGACGCGTAATGAGCCCTTATGTCCTGATCGACAACGAGCTCGACGCCATGGCCGACCCAGCGACACCCCTGTCCTGGCAATCCATGGTCCTCAAGCTCCTCACAGAAATGCTGGCCGACCAGCGCATCACCATCGAAGAGTTCAACCACTACTGCGGGCGCCTCAACAAGATTGTTGGTGGGCGCAAGGAGGTTGCATGACCACTGCACCGGTTAAATCCCTGATCGACGAGCAGCTTGAGCAGATCGAGCGAAGCCTTGCAGTGATCAGCTTCGGTCTTCCGTTCAACGAGGCCGTGGGCCTGCCTCGCGATACGGCGGTGCAGAGCCTGACGCGCAGCCTTGGCGTCACCATGAAAGGTCGCCGAATCGCCATCCGTGTGCGGCCATGACCCGCCAGCAAGCGCGACGCTTGGCCTTTTGACGCGGCAGCTTCACCACCCTCTTCATTTGCACTGCCTGGATGCTTGCGAGCGCCTAGGCTGGCTCCATCACTTCCTGAATCACACGCACCCGAGCACGGCGGGCCCCATCGGGGATAACCGTACCCCTTCGGGAGCGTAAGCGGCGAGAGCGCGCAACCATCCACCGCAGCCAGGGCCTGGGCGAGACCTCCAATCCTGGGTGACCTGGCATTTCCCCTATTTCAACTGACGGCGCCGGCCTGGCGCGAGGTTTTCTAATGTCCACTACCAACATGAGCATCTGGGAGAAGGTCCAGACGACCGACACCCGATTCACCAAGGACGCCAAGGTCGGCGGCCAGCAGATCACCAGCTTGAACGGCACCGCCATGGTCATGAAAGCCACCGAGCTGTTTGGCCCGGTCGGCATCGGCTGGGGATGGAAGATCATCGAAGAGCGTTTCGACGAAGGCCACGAGATCTACGCCGGTGAAGGCGACAAGCGCGCCTGCATTGGCCGCGAGATCGGCCACACCGTCAAGATCTGCCTCTGGTTCATGCAGGACGGCCAGCGCGGCGAGATCGAGCAGTACGGCTGCACGCGGTACCAGTACAAGACCAACTACGGCATGACCACCGACGGCGAGGCGCCGAAGAAGTCGCTGACTGACGCCATCAAGAAGGCGCTGTCCATGCTGGGCTTCAGTGCCGATGTGTTCCTGGGCATGTTCGACGACCAGAACTACGTCCAGCAGCTGCAGGCCGAGCAGGCGATCGAGCTGGCCGAAGATCGGCAAGCCGAGATCGATCGGCAGCAGCAGGAGCGCCTGGACTTCATCAAGGACACGATCACGACCATGCAGAAAGCCGTCACGCCGCATGAGCGCAAGAAGATCCACGACCACGCGGTGCGCAAACTCATCGGCCGCAAGGACGAGAAAGGCGCCGCGCGGATCTCGCTTGAACTGAAGAACCTCGAAGCTGGCAAACCCCAGGAGGCCGCAGCATGACCCAGCTCTACGCACTCACCGGCCAGATGGCCGAACTGGCCGCCATGTGCGACACCGACGACGAAGGCCTGAGGCAAGCCATTCAGGACACCATGGCCGGTATCCAGGGCGAGTTCGAAGTGAAGGCCGACAACATCGTCATGCTGCGCCGGAACATCGAGGGTGATATCGGCGCCATCGACGCCGAGATCGACCGCCTGAACGAGCTCAAGCGCATCAAGGCCAATAGCGTCACGGCGATCACCGACTACCTGCGTCGGAACATGGATGCGGCCAACATCAAGTCGATTAAACGCCCCCTCTTCACCATCAGCCTGGTCACCGGCAAGGAAAAGGTGATTGTCGACAACGAACAAGCGGTACCGGATGAGCTGACGTCGGTGGTGACCAAGATCGCGCCGGACAAGAACGCCATCGCCGCCAAGCTCAAGGCCTTGCGCGAGCACAACGAAGCCGTCCGCAAGCGCGTCGCCGCGGGCGAAGACTGCGAACACGAACTGATCCCCGAGCCGGCCTGGGCGCACCTGGAGCGCGGCGAGAGCTCGATCCGCATCAAGTGAGGTGGTCATGAATCAATCAATCGACCTGGAGGCCGCACAAGCGGCCTTCTTCGCGTCTGGCGGCCAGCTTGTCGTTCTGGAGGGATTCACCTACCGGCCGCTGCCTCCGCGCAAAGGCCCTGAAGCGCAGCCAGCGCCGGCCGCAAAGGTAGCTGCCAAGAAGGCAACGCCATCGCCTCGTAAGGAAAAAATGAAAGCCCGCGCCGACCAGGTCGCCGAGATGGCCAAGACCATGACCTGCCAGCAGGTTCATGAGGCCACTGGCATTTCCAAGCAGGCCCTATTCCGTGCCTCGCGGGAAGGCAACTTCGTGTTTCGTCGCGCCGAGCGGAAGAAGTTGGCCAACAGCAAGCGCGATGCCCAGCGCCAGATCCAGCGAAACCTGAAGCGGATCGAGGAACTGAAGGTGGTTCAGCAAATCTGCGCCCTGCGCGATACCGGCCTGCACCGCGCCCAGGTAGCCGAGCAGTTGGGCCTGAACTACGGGACGCTGGTTAACATCATCGAGCGCAACGACATCAACTTCCCACGGGTTCGCGTCAGGAAATGAAGAGCATCAACAACCTGGTCCGCCACCGCCGGCGGCAAGAACAGTTCCACCTGCCGCCCAGCGGCCTCACGGAGCACCGAAATGCAGAAAGCACCCTCTGGAGTCGTAACCCTGCCGGCCTGGATGAATCGGCCGGTCAAGAAGCTGTACAACACCCGCAGCGGCGGTCAATACCGGCCTGATGATGTGGCCCTGGCCTTCGCGCTGAGCCTGCGCGTGCACGACAGCGCCGACCACTTGCGCAGGCTGGCCCGGCGCCTGGCCGACAAAGTCTGCCTCGAGCACCAACCGAACATGAAGCGGCTGGCACGCGAGCCGGACGAAGCCAAGGTGTTCGACGCAGCGCTCAAGATCATCAACCGGGTGTGCGACCTGCTGGAGTACGCGCCGGGCACATCGTTCGTGCGCAATGGAGGCGGTGATGACCCTGACGCAGCAGCAGCGTGACGAGAAGCGCAGGGCCAAAGATGCCAGGGCCAAGGTTGAAGATCTTCGGATGAAGGCCGGCCAAGGCACCCGCCAGGCCCTGGCCGACATCATGGGATGGGCCGAGGTCGAAGAGAACGGCGAAGCCATGACCCTGATGATCCACCGCATCCATGAATTAGGGCCTGAAGCGGCCCGCCACTTCCTCAGTGCACCGCGCCACGAAATCGTTGTGTCGGATTTTGTGGCGCGCCGGCTCGACCAATTCCGCATTGGGCGCGAGCTGCGCGCGCCTGATTTGCTGATGGGCGACGACCCAGATGATACCGGGCTGCTGCTGATCGCCAGCCGCGCCTGACCACAATCCTGCATTACCAACTCACCGCCACCAGCCATGGAGGGCGGCCTACACCCTGGAGAAAGTCATGACCCAATCTGTACTGCAATCCATTGCCGCCGCCGACCTGCCTGAGCGCGGCCAGCCACTGGCTGGAGGCATCTTCGTTACCCGCTATTGGCTGAACGGCCAAGAACGCGCCCTGGTGCTGCTGCCTGATGAATTCGAAGGTGCCTGGGGCGAGTACGGCGTCGAGCTCAAGGGCGCCGGCAGCTACAGCGACGGCGAGGCGAACACCCGCGCCATGGCCGAGGCCGGTAGCGAGATCGCCATCAAGGCCCTGGAGCTGGGCGCGCACATCCCATCCTGCCTGGAAGGCCAGCTGGTGATGGCGGCGAAGGCTGAAGGCCTGGTCACCCTGCGCGAGGACCGCTGGCACCACTTGAGCACGCAGTTCTCCGCCTACCGCGCCTACACCATGGGCTTTGAGGGTGGCTGGCTCTACCACTACGGCAAGTACAACGAGCGTCTCGTCCGCCCCGTCCGCAGCCTCATCCTTCAGTAATTCACCCCTTCATTCCTTTCTTTGCAGGCGATTCCGGGTTCGTCAGGACGGCGATCAGACCAGAAGCGTGCCGGGAAGCGCCGGCCGCCTGCACCTACTTCCATCAGGAGCACCCCATGGAGCAAGTCAGTATCAGCATTGACGCCGGTGTGGCGTCCCGAATCATCCAGCGCGAGTTCGACCGCCTGCTGAACTATGCAGCGCTTGATTCAGCGCCTTCCAGCGTTCCGGCCTTGGGCTCGTACTGGCCAGGGCAAGGCGGCTATAACGCCGGCCTGGTGCGCGGCGAGGGCGGCGCGCCCGACTACTACCTGATCGTGCCAGTACTAACCGAGCAGCTTCGCGCTGAATGGGGCGGTCGTGGCGAGGAATGCGAAGGCGCCACCAGCATGAGCGACGGCCTGGTCAATACCCGGGCACTGCTGGCCGACAGCAACGAACACCCGGCCGCTAAGCTGGCCAGCGAGTTCACCGCCGATGGGCACAGCGACTTCTACCTGCCGGCGCGCCGCGAGCTGCAGGTGGCCGAGGCGAACGTGCCGGAGTTGTTCGAAAAGGCCTATCACTGGTCGTCTTCGCAGGTCTCCGCCAGCAGCGCCTACAGCGTGGGCTTTGAGGGTGGCTGGCTCGACTACTCCGGCAAGGTCTACGAGCGTCTCGTCCGCCCCGTCCGCAGATTTATTCCGTAATCCAATTCTTCATTCATGGGCGCCTCGGCGCCCTCGCTTTTAGGAGTCCAGGATGGCCCTTCACACAGAGCTTGAGATACACAAGGTGGCCGAGGAACTGCTCGGCCTATCGCTCGACCTGGTTCGAAACATCCCTCGCGATCTCAAGCAGGTCGTCGGCTCGAAGATCCGGGACGAATGCCTTCAGGCCCTGGTGCTGATCGGTCGCGCCAATATGGCAAGGGACAAGCTCCCGCACCTGAACCTCCTGCTCGAGAGCGTCTGGATGCTGAATTACCTACTGCGCGCCCTCACCAACAAGGGCCTGATCAGCAAGGGGCAGCACGCCAAGGCAATGAAGCTCACGGCCTCCATAGGTCGCCAGGCGAACGCCTGGAAGAAATCCGCAACCGCGCCCGCTGCTTGAGGGTTACGGCCCTCCTGCCTGTGCGCTGAATCTGGTCGTGCCGCTGATCTATGATCACCGCCATGCGCAGCACGGATACCGCCAACGAATGCTGGTAGGTCCGGCGCAGTTTCCAGGCTGAGCAATCGTCCTGGCGACGTAGATAGCACGATAGGTCGCAGTTCTCCGCCAACAACGCCTACAACATGGACTTTGAGGATGGCTGGCTCAACAACAACGACAAGAACAACGAGCGTCTCGTCCGCCCCGTCCGCAGATTCGCCCGTTGCGAGCTTCACCTTCGAGGAATTGGCCCAGGCCTACTACGATTGCCGACGGAACAAGCGGAACACCGCGAGCGCCCGACGCTTCGAAGTGGACATGGAGATCAATCTCCTCGACCTATTCGACGAGCTCCAGGCTGGCACCTACCAGCCAGGTCGCTCAATCTGCTTTGTGGTCACCCGGCCAAAGGCCCGCGAAGTATGGGCTGCCGACTTCCGCGACCGCATCGTGCACCACCTGCTGTACAACCGCATCGGCCCCGCCATCGAGCGCAGCTTCATAGCGGACAGCTGCGCCTGTATCCCAGGGCGCGGCACGCTGTACGCCGGTAAGCGAATGGAGGCGAAGATCCGCAGCCAGACACAGAACTGGTCGCGGCCGGGCTTCTACCTCAAGTGCGACCTAGCCAACTTCTTCGTGTCGATCGACAAGCGCGTGCTTGGCCGGCAGTTGGCCGGCCGTATCGATGACCCGTGGTTCAGGCGGCTGGCCCTGCAGGTGCTGATGCATGACCCGCGCGAGAACCACGTGGAGCGCAGCCCGGCGAACCTTTTCAACCGAGTACCGCAGCACAAGCGCCTCACCGCGCAGCCGGCGTACCTCGGTCTGCCCATCGGCAACCTGTCATCGCAGTTCTTCGCCAACGTCTACCTCGACGCCCTGGACCAGTTCTGCAAGCACACGCTCAGGGCCAAGCACTACATCCGATACGTCGATGACTTCGTGCTGCTGCATGAGTCACCGCAGCAGTTGAATGACTGGCTCCAGCAGATCGAAGACTTCCTGCCCAGCCTCGGCGTCAGGCTCAACCCTTCGAAGACCATACTGCAGCCAATTGACCGCGGCGTGGACTTCGTTGGGCATGTGATCAAGCCCTGGCGCCGCACCACGCGCAAGAAGTCAGTGGCTCAGGCCATGAAGCGTACCGCTGCGGCACCAGCAGAGAGCCTGCGCGAGACGGCCAACAGCTACTTCGGCCTGCTTGGCCAGGCCAGTCACAGCCAGAAAGACCGCGCCGCGCTGGCCAACCTGGTGCTGCGGCGCGGGCATGTGGTCAATGGCGCGCTGACGCAGACCTACCCGAAACGATAGCGCTGCCCGCCAGCGCCTTCCCCTATTCAACGATAACGCCTCCCCGGCGAGGGCGGCGCCTGCCTGGAGGCACCATGAAGATTCAGATCAGGACGCTCTACAAGTGCGGCTCCTGTGGCGACATCCACGACGATGAAGATGGAGCCAGGGAGTGCTGCCAGCCAGAAGTGGAGGAGATGTTCGAATGCCCAGTATGCAAGACCATCCACGACGGCGAAGACGAAGCTCGCTTGTGCTGCGAAAGCGACTCGATCAAGTGCCCGTCCTGCTATCGGGACCACTCATCCATCACGCTGTCGTTCCAGGCAATCAAGATCGCCGGCCACTGCACTACCTGCAACCCGATGTTCACCATCGACCCGCAGCAGGCCATCCAGGACCTGCACTACCACGAGACAGGGCGCCGCGAGCACCTTTTCGACTGACCGCCGGAGTTACCCATGCCCACAGAAAACCGATCCAGCAACACAGAGATGGTCAGCGTGCCGCCATACATTGGCCTGGAGCCGCTGGTTGGACGTTACTACCCCGCCCAATGCCGCCGTTGCGGTTGGGTTGGCAGCTCCGAAGAGTTGACCGAGGACGATGCGCAGTGCACACGCGACATTGGCGATCGCCTGTGCCTGGGCGACTGCGATGAACTTGAGCGCCATGATCTGCTGAACATCATCCAAGCCATGGCAGCCCCGCAGCCCCACCCCGAGCCTATAGCCTGGATGGTTGGTACTGCCATCTGGTGGACCAAAGAAGAGGCAGAGCGTGATGCGGCGGCGACTGGACTGCCGATTGTTGGCCTGGGGCCGATGGCCGGCGTAGCGCTTGCCGAGCAGCACCAGGCCGAGCCGGTGATCAATGCCGAACAGGTCTTGGGGGCTTATCAGTTCGCATCTTTTGGGCCTGCCAATCATCTGCGCGGAACAACCAATTGGTGCGCAGCCTTTGCGCAAGAGCTGAATCACCGAATCGGGGCTGACACGACCGAGGTCGAGCGGATCGGCAAAGAGCTTCGCGAGGTGCGTGAGGAGCGCGACGATCTGCGCCGCAGGGTCGATGATTTTCAGTCTCGCAGCCACGGAATCAAGAACCTTTCAGTGGTCGAGCAGCTGAACGACAAGCTGGCCGAAGCGCTCCGTGTAGCGAGTCAGGCGCACATGGCTCTGATCGGCTACCTACCAGCTCACCGCAACGACATAACCACGGCAGCCATCGCAGCGTGCGCCGCCCTTGAGCGCCAGCCGTGAGCTGGGAACAGTGGTGGGCCGAACTAGTGGCTATTGCCGCCAAGCACGGACACACGCCCGGCATGCCAGAGCTGTGGAAGGAATACAACTGGGCGCGTGGACAGACCCCGCAAGAAGCCTACTTGGCTGAATACTCTCTCGATTTCTAACCCCTCTCCCCTCTATTCACTGCCGCGATATGGCGGCCAAGGACGAAGTCATGCCTGAAGAAAACCAATTGCACCCAGACGTGGCGCGCATTTACGACATTTTCGGCCTGCATCACTCGCATCCGATCAGCGTTCTTGAGGTCAACGTCAGGAACACAAAGCGCTTCTCCGACCTTCTTCAGGCTGTGGAGAGTGAATTCCTGATGGTGCCTGGCACCCCTTCGGACGAGCCCGAAGATGAAGGCTTCCCGGTTGATGATGAATGCCTGGTCAACCGGTGGGGATCAACCCAGGAAGAGTACATCGAGCAGTTCCGGGCAGCGCTCGAGCACCTGAACGGGAAGAGCCGGACCATCACGCTGGCGGGCTGTGAATACACGGAAGATGACCTCATCGGCACTGCGGTCAGGTGTGTCAGCGGAACCAGCAGGCAGAAGACCCAACGCTGGGTGCTCATGATGGACGCCTTTGTATGCGGCTCAGGCGTAGCCCAAGCGCTGTGCCGGCGTTACGGGCTGGACCCGGACGAGGGCCTGCGCAAATGACCCGCCTCGCCCTCTGCCTCCTGCTGCTGGCCACCGGCGCCAGCGCAACCGAGAACGTCATCGACGTGCAGCACGACAGCCAGCGCGGCGTCACCTGCTACCTGCTGAACGGGGTCGGAATCAGCTGCATTCCCGACAGCCAGCTGCAGGCCGGCAACGAGCGCCAACTCTCCCCGCACGAAACCCAACCCGAACCTACACCCGTACTGGCGCCTGGGCGCTGGATTGATGAGAGGTATGAGCTGTGACAAAAGCCGCGCGCAAAGATGTGCTCGACGAAATGACCAAAGAAGACTTGGTGGACTGGATCAGGTCGCAGCACTTTTTCATCAAGCCCAAGAGAAGTGACGTCCTGTACCTGCGCTGGAGCCGGCAATCGGCGGCCGTCATTGATGAGATGGAGAAGGAAAACCGCGCACTTGACCACCTCGACTTTGGTGAGCGTGATCGCCTGGCCACGCAATTCAACGCGTCGCAAGACCCGAATGAACGCCTTCGGCTGATCGAGAAGATCGAGCCCTATGGCAAGGCCATGAGGGACCATCTGACCCGCTCCGAGGCGATCAACCGCAAGCAGAAGCGCGTTGACGCTCTCTACGAGCAAATCGATGTGGAGCGTAAGAAGGAGCAGCGAGCATGACCGACCTGATCGAAGTGAAGGCGTCCAACCTGATCGGGGCGCCCTTGGACTGGGCGGTGGCCATGGCCGAAGGATTCACCATAGACCCGGAATGCCGGACAACTGTGTGGCACCGCGACGGCGTGCCTACCAGCATCAGCATCCGAGGCGCAGCGGAGGGTTTCGGTTACCGCCCATCCACCTACTGGGCACAAGGCTGCCAGTTAATCGACAGGCATCGCGGCAGCGCCCAGCACTGCCCAGGCCTGGCCGATGACGTCTGCTACAGCGGTGGGCCGGAGGGCGCGGGAGTCTGGTGCTACGGCCCCACCGCCCTCGTCGCGTTCTGCCGAGGCCTCGTCCACTACAAGCTCGGCGAAACCATCAAAGTGCCGAAGGAGCTATGCCATGAGCAGTGACTGCGAAAAATTGAAGGCCTTGGCCGAGGCCACAGGCGGGGTGTCATGGACCTGGTGGACCAGCAACTCCACCCTGCGGCTTACAACGGATAGGGACGGTAGGCACGGTGCAGATGGCGACGCGCTGAGCGCCCATGGGGACAGCATCCACTGCCCGGAGGAATACCGCGAGTTCATCGCTGCGGTACACCCGGCTGCAGTGCTTGTCCTGCTCGCCGAGAACGAGGCCCTACGCAAGGATGCAGAGCGCAGCAAGCGCATGCTTTTGGATGCCTGCGTCTCCATCGGCAGCATTGGCGAAGCCCTCGGCCTGGACATGGATGCCGACGCCGACATGATGGTCGGCACGGCCCGCGATCTGATCGATGGCCTGAACCGCATCATCCAGGAATGCCCACTTGGGAGCCCTGGCTTTGCCATCGCCACCGAGGTGATGGGAGAGCTTGGCGTGCAGCAGGAGGTCCAACCATGATCCTGCCCCTGATGTACATGGCCTACCTGATCTACAGGGGGCCGCGATGATCCCGCGCAAAGGCTGGCTCCGGCGCCAGCTCGAATCGGCGTTGATCCTGCTGGCCGCCTGGATCCTCGGCGGCCGGAACGTCGCGCGCTCACCGGTCGTCTCGCGCCGCGACAACAACGAGATGTTTGAGATGGGCTGGGAGCTTCGAGCCATCGCCCGCCGCATCCGCAAGCAGTACAGCGAGTAACCCCTCCCCCTACTACTCAAGCCCGCCGACATGCGCGGGCATGGAGAGACTCATGCTCAATTTCTTGGCCCGCCTGTTCAAGCGCAAGAAGAAGCCGGCACAACGCGCCGCGCTCGGCCCGACCGGGTATGCCCGTGGCCACAGCCCGGCATCCGGCCGGCAAGACCCGATGCTCGACCCGCTCAACCCCATGAGCCCGGTCAGCCCTATGCATCCCATACATCTGGCGGACAGCTACGAGCCCGCTCGCTCGAGCAGTTCGTGCGCCAGTCGGGACTACAGCACCTACGACAGCGGCAGCAGCTACTCGTCGAGCGACAGCAGCAGTTCCAGCGATAGCGGTTCCAGCTCGAGCAGCTGCGACTGACCACCAACCTGCCGCCACCGGCGGCGTGGAGACACCAATGCTCGAAAACATCGAGGTGTTGCGCATCAAGCGCTTCGCCAGGAACACGGCTGGCCGCGATTTCGCGGTTGGCGACATTCACGGGCACTTCACCCGCCTGCAGAGCGCCCTGGACGCAGTCGGCTTCGATCCGGCAGCTGACCGGCTGTTCAGTGTCGGCGACCTGGTCGACCGTGGGCCTGAATGTCGGGATGTGCTCGCCTGGTTGGCCAAGCCATGGTTCCACCCAGTGCGCGGCAACCACGACGACTATGTATGCCGGTTCGATACCTGCGACGTAGACAACTGGGTCTACAACGGCGGCGCCTGGTTCGCCGGCCTGGCCTGGGATGAGCAGCGAGAGTTCGCCGCTCAGTTCCGCGAGCTGCCGATCGCCATAGAGGTGGAGACGCCCGGCGGCCTGGTGGGTGTCGTGCACGCGGACTGCCCTTTCCCGTCCTGGGATCAGTTGCGGTCCGGTCTTGAAGCGCCCGAGACCGCCAAGCAGTTGCGACTGACGCAAAACACCTGCATGTGGTCGCGCAGCCGAATTCAGGATGGCGACAAGGAGGGCGTCCAAGGCTTGCGCGCCCTTGTATGTGGGCACACCCCGCTCCGGCAGCCGGCCGTGCTCGGCAATGTTTTCCACATCGACACCGCCGGCTGGATGGATGGCCATTTCACTCTTCTTGATCTGGCCACCCTCCAATGCACACCACCTATTAACCCGAAGATCACTCACGACTGGGACTGAGCCAGGAGCCATCCATGAACCTGATCGACTGCTACGTCACGAAGATCCTCGGCGAGCCGTACCGCAAGTTCGGCGCCTGGTGGGTCGATGTCGAGTGCAACGCATGGGGCAGCACCAGCAAGACCAGGCTCATGTTCCGCACCGAGGAAGCCGCCCGGGCGGCGAAGGTCGGGCATCACTTTCTCGCCTGACCCTCTATATAAAGGAGACACCCATGCGACACGCAGAAAACATTGACCGCTTCCTGCGCCTCGACGAGGTGCTGCACGTGACCGGGATCGGACGGAACACCGTCTATCGCAGAATCCGTGAGGGCACCTTTCCAAAACAGGTTAAGATAGGACCCAATTCAGTCGCCTGGCGCCAGTCAGACATCACCCAGTGGATGACCTCTTTCGAGCCCAGCAACGACCAATCAGTACATTGAGCAGTACATTGAAACACCAATTTCCGCTCAAGCCCTTATCCCACCAGCTATACAGGTCCACCAGTGGAAATCTTCAAGGAATTTACATTCGAATCGGCCCACCGCCTGCCCCACGTCCCTGAAGGGCACAAGTGCGGCCGCCTGCACGGCCACTCGTTCAAGGTCGGCCTGCACCTGACCGGCCCGCTTGACCCGCACACTGGCTGGATCCGCGATTTCGCCGAGGTCAAGGCGATCTTCAAGCCGATCTACGAGCAGTTGGACCACAACTACCTGAACGACATCCCAGGCCTGGAAAACCCCACCAGCGAAGTGATCGCCAAGTGGATCTGGCAACAGGTCAAGCCGCTGATGCCGGAGTTGTCGAAGGTGCGTATCCACGAAACCTGCACCAGCGGGTGCGAATATACCGGCGACTGATCGAAGGCTAGCCTTTGAACGCGGGGTGAGGCACGTTTTCGATTTCCAGCGATATCAGGCCTGGCGTGCCGCTGACGGTGTTCAGCAACCATGCCCCACGCTTGTAGTACCGCCTGGCCAACCTACCGGACGGGCTGAGCAATTCGATATTGCAATGACGTTGCCCTTTGCTCAGATTACTGAGATCCAGGCCTCCGAGGCTCCAGAGCATCGAGGTGCTCTCGGCTCCCAGAGCCCCGGCTCTTTGGCTGGGGCGCCTCATGGCCACATAACCGGACCAGGGGCTGGGATTGTTCTCGAGGATCCAGTTGTACGGTGTCCATACCCTGTCATAGGGCCGGATCTCATACCGTAGCTTGGCCCCGCTCCGGTCCTGGCGAAGGTTGTACGCGCCAAACCAGAACAGTTCGCAGTACCTGTGCTCCGAGGTCCGGTAGTCTGATGGCCCTAGCTGCAGCACCTTCACACCCTCAGGTTCCGCCCTCAGGTAGCGGTCCCAATGATCGTTGTGCACGAACCCTTCGCTGCCGAACTGGACCCAGATCGGCGCAAGGGCGTGGTCCAGCGTGTCCCACTGCTCGGCCTGGATGAAACCGCCCGAGACCTGCCACCAGCAGCGCGCCAGAAAAGAAAAACCGGGGTTGAAGTTGTAATCGCTCATGCTGACTCTCCGCTTCAGTTCGTGGAGAGACCGACGCTAGGTCAACCCGGGCATGAGCGTCAGAGGGAAAGCGGGCTACTCAAGTGCCTGCTTGAGGAACGCAGGGGCGATGTAGCGCTGGTAATGCGCCTCGGACAAGAGGAAGAACTCGCGGTCGATGGCGTCGCGCAGCTGCGGCAGTTCCCAATCGCGAAACTCCGGCAACAGCACCATGCCGTAGGCTTCCAGCTCACGAATCATCCGCGCCCCACGGGCAATCAGCTGGTAGGCCCAGCAGTATTCCGACTGCTGCTCGACGAAGCGGATGGAGCGCTGCTGCAACTGCTGGCGCAGCAAGTCTTTGTCGAACACTTCCAGCTTGGCCATCATCACCTGCACCAACAGCTGCTCCAGGCGCAGCCAGACGGCACGCTTCTGCTCGTCGGCGTAACCGTTCCAGTTGATCACTTCATGGTGGAAACGCTTGCAGCCACGGCAAACCGTGTCCCCGTAAACAGTGGAGCAAAGGCCGACGCAAGGGGTCTTGATGGACTGGTTGGACATTGAAAACAACGGCTTGGCGGTGGAACACGGGGTCATGTTAGCCCTTTGTCTAACCAGGGTCACCCGTTAAAGTCATGATCGCTGCCTTACCTTCGGGCTTTTTTTACCGTAGAATCATCCCGCCTTTTCAAGGCAACAATGTCCGTTGGAAGCTGTTTTCAAAGCGTCACGAGCACAGTTCATCCGGTAGAACGGCGTTGGCCCGGGCCATGCATCCTCGCATGCCCGTGCCAGCCCTCATCAGCTCCCGTTCTGCAGGCGTAAAACTTTGAAAGCAGCTTCTGTAAGGATTCTTTGCGACTCTGGCTGGGCGGCCCACAAAGCCGTGGCAGCGCATGGGTGCATTGAATGCTGGATGAGCGTCCCGGACTCCCTTTAGGGACCACTGATGAGGGTAATAACTGTGCTTGAAGCCTACCGCAAACACATCGAAGAGCGTGCCGCCCTGGGTATCGTGCCCCAGCCGCTGAACGCCGAACAAACTGCAGGCCTGGTCGAGCTGCTGAAAAACCCGCCGGCCGGCGAAGAAGCCTTCCTCGTAGACCTGATCACCAACCGCGTTCCACCAGGGGTCGACGAAGCTGCCTACGTCAAGGCCGCTTTCCTCTCCGCCGTCGCCAAGGGCGAAGCCAAGTCGCCACTGATCGACCGCAAGCACGCTGCTGAACTGCTGGGCACCATGCAGGGCGGCTACAACATCGAGACGCTGGTTGCGCTGCTCGACGACGCCGATCTGGGCGCCGTCGCGGCCGAACAGCTCAAGCACACCCTGCTGATGTTCGATGCCTTCCACGACGTGGCCGAAAAAGCCAAGGCCGGCAACGCTCACGCCAAGGCCGTGCTGGAATCCTGGGCTGCCGGCGAGTGGTTCACCTCGCGTCCGGCCATCGCCGACAAGTACACCCTGACCGTGTTCAAGGTGCCTGGCGAAACCAACACCGACGACCTGTCCCCGGCTCCAGACGCCTGGTCGCGCCCTGACATCCCGTTGCACGCCCTGGCCATGCTGAAAATGGCCCGTGACGGCATCGAGCCGTCGCAGCCGGGTTCGGTCGGCCCGCTGGCACAGATCGAAGCGGTCAAGGCCAAGGGCTTCCCGGTGGCTTACGTCGGTGACGTGGTCGGTACCGGTTCCTCGCGTAAATCCGCCACCAACTCGGTGCTGTGGTTCTTCGGCGACGACATCCCGTACGTGCCGAACAAGCGCGCCGGTGGCTTCTGCTTCGGCACCAAGATCGCCCCGATCTTCTACAACACCATGGAAGACGCCGGCGCCCTGCCGATCGAATTCGACTGCACCAACCTGGCCATGGGCGACGTCATCGACGTTTACCCGTTCAAAGGTGAAGTGCGCCGTCACGGCAGCGACGAGCTGGTCACCGAGTTCGCGCTGAAAACCGAAGTGCTGCTGGACGAAGTCCGTGCTGGCGGCCGTATCCCGCTGATCGTCGGCCGTGGCCTGACCGAAAAAGCCCGTGCCGAACTGGGCCTGGGTACTTCCGACCTGTTCAAGAAACCAGAGCAGCCTGCCGACACCGGCAAGGGCTTCACCCTGGCGCAGAAGATGGTCGGCCGTGCCTGCGGCCTGCCAGAAGGCCAGGGCGTGCGTCCAGGTGCCTACTGCGAGCCGAAGATGACCACCGTCGGCTCCCAGGACACCACTGGCCCGATGACCCGCGACGAGCTGAAAGACCTGGCATGCCTGGGCTTCTCCGCTGACCTGGTGATGCAGTCGTTCTGCCACACCGCGGCCTATCCGAAGCCGATCGACGTCAACACCCACCACACCCTGCCAGACTTCATCCGCACCCGTGGCGGCGTGTCGCTGCGCCCGGGCGACGGCATCATCCACAGCTGGCTGAACCGCATGCTGATGCCTGATACCGTGGGTACCGGTGGCGACTCGCACACCCGCTTCCCGATCGGCATCTCGTTCCCGGCCGGTTCCGGCCTGGTGGCCTTCGCCGCCGCCACCGGCGTCATGCCGCTGGACATGCCAGAATCGATCCTGGTGCGCTTCAAGGGCAAACTGCAGCCAGGCATCACCCTGCGTGACCTGGTGCATGCCATCCCTTACTACGCCATCCAGAAGGGCCTGCTGACCGTCGAGAAGAAAGGCAAGAAAAACGCCTTCTCCGGCCGCATCCTGGAAATCGAAGGCCTGGACGACCTGACCGTCGAGCAAGCCTTCGAGCTGTCCGACGCCTCGGCCGAGCGTTCCGCTGCCGGTTGCACCATCAAGCTGCCGGAAAAGGCCATCGCCGAGTACCTGCAGTCCAACATCACCCTGCTGCGCTGGATGATCGGCGAAGGCTACGGCGATGCCCGCACCCTGGAGCGTCGCGCCCAGGCCATGGAAGCCTGGCTGGCCAAGCCTGAGCTGCTGTCGGCCGACGCCGATGCCGAATACGCCGAAATCATCGAAATCGACCTGGCCGACGTGAAAGAGCCTGTGCTCTGCGCGCCGAACGACCCGGACGATGCCCGCCTGCTGTCCTCGGTACAGGGCGAGAAGATCGACGAAGTGTTCATCGGTTCGTGCATGACCAACATCGGTCACTTCCGCGCTGCCGGCAAGCTGCTGGACAAGGTCAAGGGCGGTATCCCGACCCGCCTGTGGCTGGCCCCGCCAACCAAGATGGACGCCCACCAGCTGACCGAAGAAGGCTACTACGGCATCTACGGCAAGGCCGGTGCGCGCATGGAAATGCCAGGCTGCTCGCTGTGCATGGGTAACCAGGCACGTGTGCAGACCGGTTCGACCGTGGTTTCCACTTCGACCCGTAACTTCCCGAACCGTCTGGGCGACGCTACCAACGTGTACCTGGCCTCGGCCGAGCTGGCTGCGGTCGCTTCGATCATCGGCAAGCTGCCGACCGTCGAAGAGTACATGCAGTACGCCAAGGACATCGACAGCATGGCTGCCGACGTCTACCGCTACCTGAGCTTCGATCAGATCGCCGAGTTCCGCGAAGCGGCAGCCAACGCCAAGATCCCGGTGGTTCAGGCATAAGCATCGGTTGTAGGCTGTAAACAAAGCCCCGGCAGAAATGCCGGGGCTTTTTTATTCATCCTGGCAATGCAATTCCTGTAGGAGCGGGCTTGCCCCGCGAATTGGCCAGCACAGGCAACCTCAAATCACGAACAACTCCACAAACCGGTGCACTGCCATCTGCTCCAGCTGTTGCTGATCCTTGCACAGCTCGAAAATCTGCTGACAGCGCTGCCGCACAAAGCGCGTCGCCAGGTTTTCCCTGAACTTGGCCTCCAGCAGCGGTATCCCCTCCTCCCGCCGCCGCCGATGCCCGATCGGATACTCCACCGACACCTGCTCGGTGCTGCTGCCATCCTTGAAGAACACCTGCACGGCATTGGCAATCGAGCGCTTGTCCGCTTCCAGGTATTCGCGGCTGAAGCGCGGGTCTTCAACTACCTCCATCTTCTCGCGCAGGCGATCGATGCTCGGATGGTTGGCATGGAAGGCATCTTCATAATGCTCGGCCACCAGGTGACCGAAGATCAGCGGCACCGCCACCATGTACTGCAGGCAGTGGTCACGGTCAGCGGCGTTGGCCAACGGGCCGCTCTTGGAAATGATGCGGATCGCCGACTCCTGGGTGGTAATGACGATGCGGTCGATTTCATGCAGGCGGTTACGCACCAGCGGATGCAGGGTGACCGCCGCCTCGCAGGCCGTCTGGGCATGGAATTCGGCGGGAAAGCTAACCTTGAACAATACGTTTTCCATCACGTAACTGGCCAGCGGTTGCGGCACGCGCAATTCGTACTGGCCGGCAGGCTTGAGCGCCAGGTCCTTGTTGGTGTGGCTGAACGACACATCGTAGAAACCCCATTGCGGCGCAGTCAGCACGCCCGGCACGCCCATCTCCCCACGCAGCGCGATATCGGCCAGGCGCACACCACGGCTGGAGGCGTCACCGGCCGCCCAGGACTTGCGCGAGCCGGCATTGGGCGCATGCCGATAAGTGCGCAGCGCCTGGCCATCGACGAAGGCATGAGACAAGGCTGAAAGCATCTGCTCGCGGTTGGCACCCATCAGCCTGGCGCATACGGCGGTCGAGGCCACCTTGACCAGTATCACGTGATCGAGGCCCACACGATTGAAGGAGTTCTCAAGCGCCAGCACGCCCTGGATCTCGTGAGCCATGACCATCGCTTCGAGCACGTCGCGCATCAGCAGCGGCGCTTCGCCGCTGGCCACACGCTTCTGCGACAGGTGATCGGCAACCGCCAGGATGCCGCCAAGGTTGTCGGAAGGATGCGCCCACTCGGCGGCCAGCCAGGTATCGTTGTAGTCCAGCCAGCGCACGGTGCAGCCGATATCCCAGGCCGCCTTGACCGGGTCGAGGCGATAGGCGGTACCGGGAACGCGCGCGCCATTGGGTACCACGGTGCCTTCCACCAGCGGGCCGAGAAGCTTGGTGCATTCAGGGAAGCGCAGGGCCAGCAGGCCGCAGCCGAGGGTGTCCATCAGGCAGTTGCGTGCGGTGTCCAGGGCTTCAGGGGATTCGACCCGGTATGTGAGGGCGTAGTCGGCGAGGGTTTGCAGCACCCGGTCGTAGTCCGGGCGGTCGTTCAGGTCCACATTGGCGCTCATAGCCAGCTCCTGTGAAGTTGGGGCTGCATTGCAGCCCTACTCATCCCAAGCCGAGCGCCAGTGGTGCGTTAGAAGCTATCGCCAGGCACGCGAACCCAGCCCTCCATCAGCACGCGAGCACTGCGGCTCATGATTGCCTTGGTCACCGTCCACTGGCCATCCACCTGGCGCGCCTCGGCCCCGACCCGCAAGGTGCCGGACGGATGACCGAAACGCACGGCACTGCGCTCACCCCCGCCCGCAGCGAGGTTGACCAAGGTGCCTGGAATGGCCGCGGCGGTACCGATGGCCACGGCCGCGGTACCCATCATCGCGTGGTGCAGCTTGCCCATGGACAACGCACGCACCAGCAGGTCGATGTCACCAGCCGCAACCGCCTTGCCACTGGACGCAGTGTAGGTGCTCGGCGGGGCAACGAAAGCCACCTTCGGCGTGTGCTGACGCCCGGCAGCCTGGTCGACATGCTCGATCAGGCCCATGCGCACGGCGCCATAGGCGCGGATGGTCTCGAAACGCAGCAGCGCCTGTGGGTCGCCGTTGATCGCATCCTGCAATTCGGTACCGGTGTAACCGATGTCGGCGGCATTGACGAACACGGTCGGGATGCCAGCGTTGATCAAGGTCGCCTTGAAGGTGCCGACACCCGGCACTTCCAGGTCGTCCACCAGGTTGCCGGTGGGGAACATCGCCCCACCATCGCCATCCTCGTCGGCGGCCGGGTCAAGGAACTCCAGCTGCACTTCGGCGGCCGGGAAAGTCACGCCGTCCAGTTCGAAGTCGCCGGTTTCCTGCACTTCGCCTTCGGTGATCGGTACATGGGCGATGATGGTCTTGCCAATGTTGGCCTGCCAGATGCGCACGGTGGCGATGCCGTTGCGCGGAATGCGCGCCGGATCGACCAGGCCGTTGCTGATGGCGAACGAGCCGACTGCGGCAGACAGGTTGCCGCAGTTGCCGCTCCAGTCGACGAAGGCCTTGTCGATGGCGACCTGGCCGAACAGGTAATCGACATCGTGCCCGGGCTTGATGCTCTTCGACAGGATCACCGTCTTGCTGGTGCTCGAAGTGGCGCCGCCCATGCCGTCGATCTGCTTGGCATAAGGGTCGGGGCTGCCGATCACCCGCAACAGCAAGGCGTCGCGCGCCGGACCTGGGACCTGGGCCACTTCCGGCAGGTCTTGCAGGCGGAAGAACACGCCCTTGCTGGTACCGCCACGGATGTACGTGGCGGGGATTCTCACTTGCGCTACATGTGCCATGTTCAAGTCCTGTTCAAGCGGTCGCTTCGAGGAAGTCCTGGGCAAAGCGCTGCAGCACCCCGCCCGCCTCATAGATCGACACTTCTTCAGCAGTGTCCAGGCGGCAGGTGACCGGCACTTCGACTCGCTCGCCATTGCGCCGCGTGACCACCAGAGTCAGCGTCGCCCGTGGCTTGCGCTGGCCGAGCACGTCATAGGTCTCGCTGCCATCCAGGCCGAGGGTCTTGCGGTCGGTGCCCGGCTTGAACTCCAGCGGCAACACGCCCATGCCCACCAGGTTGGTGCGGTGAATGCGCTCGAAGCCCTCGGCGACGATCGCCTCGACACCGGCCAGGCGCACGCCCTTGGCCGCCCAGTCACGGGACGAGCCCTGGCCATAGTCGCCACCGGCAACGATGATCAGCGGCTGCTTGCGCTCCATGTAGGTTTCGATGGCCTCCCACATGCGGGTGACCTTGCCTTCCGGCTCGATGCGCGCCAGCGAGCCTTGCTTCACGCTGCCGTCGTCCTTGCGCACCATTTCGTTGAACAGCTTGGGGTTGGCGAAGGTGGCGCGCTGCGCGGTCAGGTGGTCACCACGGTGGGTGGCGTAGGAGTTGAAGTCCTCCTCCGGCAGGCCCATCTTCGCCAGGTATTCACCCGCAGCGCTGTCGAGCAGGATGGCGTTGGACGGCGACAGGTGGTCGGTGGTGATGTTGTCCGGCAGCACCGCCAGCGGGCGCATGCCACGCAGTGTGCGTTCACCGGCCAAGGCCCCTTCCCAGTAAGGCGGGCGGCGGATATAGGTGCTCATCGGGCGCCATTCGTACAGCGGCGCGACTTTCGGCCCGCGGTCTTCCTCGATGGCGAACATCGGGATATAGACCTTGCGGAACTGCTCCGGCTTCACCGCTGCCCGCACGACTGCATCGATTTCCTCGTCGCTCGGCCAGATGTCCTTGAGGCGGATTTCCTTGCCGTCGACCACGCCCAGCACGTCCTTTTCGATGTCGAAGCGGATGGTGCCGGCAATCGCGTAGGCCACCACCAGCGGCGGCGAGGCGAGGAACGCCTGCTTGGCGTAAGGGTGGATACGCCCGTCGAAGTTGCGGTTGCCCGAAAGCACGGCGGTGGCGTACAGGTCACGGTCGATGATTTCCTGCTGGATCACCGGGTCCAGTGCGCCGGACATGCCATTGCAGGTGGTGCAGGCGAAGGCGACGATGCCGAAGCCCAGTTGCTCCAGCTCCTTTTCCAGCCCCGCTTCTTCCAGGTATAGCTGCACGGCCTTGGAGCCGGGTGCCAGCGACGACTTGACCCACGGCTTGCGGTTGAGGCCGAGCTTGTTCGCGTTGCGCGCCAGGAGGCCGGCGGCAATCACGTTGCGCGGGTTGCTGGTGTTGGTGCAGCTGGTGATGGCGGCGATGATCACCGCGCCGTCGGGCATCTGCCCCGGCACTTCTTCCCAGGCGCCAGCGATGCCCTTGGCCGCCAGGTCGCTGGTAGCGACGCGGGCGTGCGGGTTGGACGGGCCGGCCATGTTGCGCACCACGCTCGACAGGTCGAAGCTCAGGGTACGTTCGTATTCGGCCTTGGCCAGGCTGTCGGCCCACAGGCCGGCAACCTTGGCGTAGGTTTCCACCAGCTGCACCTGCTGATCATCGCGGCCGGTCAGCTTGAGGTAGTCGATGGTCTGCTGGTCGATGGCGAACATCGCAGCGGTGGCGCCGTATTCCGGGGCCATGTTGGAGATCGTGGCGCGGTCGCCCAGGGTCAAGGCGCGGGCGCCTTCGCCATGGAACTCGAGGTAGGCGCCGACGACTTTCTGCTTGCGCAGGAACTCGGTGAGGGCCAGCACCAGGTCGGTGGCGGTGATGTTCGGTGCCAGCTTGCCGGTCAGCTCGACGCCGACGATTTCCGGCAGGCGCATCCACGAGGCGCGGCCCAGCATGACGTTTTCGGCTTCCAGGCCGCCGACACCGATGGCGATCACGCCCAGGGCGTCGACATGCGGAGTGTGGCTGTCGGTGCCGACGCAGGTGTCCGGATAGGCCACGCCGCGGTCGCTGTGGATGACCGGCGACATCTTCTCCAGGTTGATCTGGTGCATGATGCCGTTGCCGGGCTGGATCACGTCGACGTTCTTGAACGCCTTCTTGGTCCAGTTGATGAAATGGAAGCGGTCTTCGTTACGACGGTCTTCGATGGCGCGGTTCTTCTCGAACGCCTGTGGGTCGAAGCCACCGCACTCCACGGCCAGGGAGTGGTCGACGATCAGTTGCACCGGCACCACCGGGTTGACCTGGGCCGGGTCACCGCCTTTGTCGGCGATGGCATCACGCAAGCCGGCGAGGTCGACCAGGGCGGTCTGGCCGAGGATGTCATGGCACACCACGCGGGCCGGGAACCATGGGAAGTCGAGGTCGCGCTTGCGCTCGATCAGCTGGCCCAGCGAGGCGTCGAGGGTGGCCGGGTCGCAGCGGCGCACCAGGTTTTCGGCCAGCACGCGTGAGGTATACGGCAGGCTGTCGTAGGCACCGGGCTTGATGGCCTCGACGGCAGCGCGGGCATCGAAGTAGTCCAGGGCTGTGCCTGGCAGGTTCTTGCGGAATGCAGTATTCATCTTGGAGTCAGGCTCGGTCACAGGATTCGGAAGGTTGCCCCCGCTTCCACACGGGAAGCGGGTTGCCTCTCTTTATCTAATCAGCGCTGCTCGATCGGCACGAACTGGCGCTGTTCGACGCCGACATACTCGGCGCTCGGGCGGATGATGCGGTTGTTGGCGCGCTGTTCGAACACGTGCGCGGCCCAGCCAGTCAGGCGCGAGCAGACGAAGATCGGGGTGAACAGCTTGGTCGGGATGCCCATGAAGTGGTACGCCGAGGCATGGTAGAAGTCGGCGTTGGGGAACAGGCGTTTCTGCTCCCACATGGTTTTGTCGATGGCTTCGGAAACCGGGTACAGGACCGTGTCACCCACCTGGTCGGCAAGCTGCTTCGACCAGCCCTTGATCACCTCGTTGCGCGGGTCGGACTCTTTGTAGATCGCGTGGCCGAAGCCCATGATCTTGTCCTTGCGCTCCAGCATGCGCAGCAGTTCGGCGGTGGCCTCCTGCGGGCTCTGGAACCGCTCGATCAGTTCCATTGCCGCTTCGTTGGCGCCGCCGTGCAGCGGGCCGCGCAGCGAACCGATGGCAGCGGTCACACAGGAATACAGGTCGGACAGGGTCGAGGCGCAGACCCGTGCGGTAAAGGTCGAGGCGTTGAACTCGTGCTCGGCGTAGAGGATCAGCGACACGTTCATCACCTTGACGTGCAGCTCGCTCGGCTTCTTGCCATGCAGCAGGTGCAGGAAGTGGCCGCCGAGGGTGTCTTCGTCGCTGGTGCAGTCGATGCGCACGCCGTGGTGGGTGAAGCGGTACCAGTAGCACATCACGGCCGGGAACAGCGCTAGCAGGCGGTCGGTCTTCTCGCGCTGGGCGTCGAAGGTCAGCTCCGGCTCCAGGGTACCCAGCACCGAGCAACCGGTGCGCATCACGTCCATCGGGTGCGCATCGCGCGGGATGCGCTCGAGCACTTCCTTGAGCGCCTGCGGCAGGTCACGCAGGCCCTTGAGCTTGCGCTTGTAGTCGGCCAGTTCGGCCTTGCTTGGCAGCTCGCCGTACAGCAGCAGGTAGGCGACTTCTTCGAATTCGGCACCGGCGGCCAGGTCACGGACGTCGTAGCCACGGTAGGTCAGGCCGGCACCGGCCTGGCCCACGGTCGACAGTGCGGTCTGGCCGGCCACCTGGCCGCGCAGGCCAGCGCCACTGAGTACTTTTGCTTCGGCCATGGTGTTTCTCCTTTCTTGAACTTGTTATAGGAAGCGATCTGGCTAATTCGGGAGCGGTACGCTCAACCTTTCTTCTGCGCGAACAGCGCGTCGAGGCTCTGCTCGAAAGCGTGATAACCAATGGCATCGTAGAGCTCCATGCGGGTCTGCATGGTGTCGATCACGTTCTTCTGCGTGCCGTCGCGGCGCAGTGCGGTATAGACGTTCTCCGCCGCCTTGTTCATGGCGCGGAACGCCGACAGCGGGTACAGCACCAGCGACACGTCGACCGAGGCCAGCTCTTCGGTGGTGTACAGCGGCGTGGCACCGAATTCGGTGATGTTGGCCAGGATCGGTGCTTGCACCCGGTCGGCGAAGGTCTTGTACATCGACAGTTCGGTGATGGCTTCCGGGAAGATCATGTCGGCACCAGCCTCGATGCAGGCGGCAGCCCGGTCCAGGGCAGCGTTCAGGCCTTCCACCGCCAGGGCGTCGGTGCGCGCCATGATCACGAAGCTGTCATCGGTGCGGGCGTCCACTGCTGCCTTGATGCGGTCGACCATCTCCTGTTGGGTGACGATCTCCTTGTTCGGGCGATGGCCGCAGCGCTTGGCGCCGACCTGATCCTCGATGTGGATAGCCGCAGCACCGAACTTGCACATCGAGCGCACGGTGCGGGCAACGTTGAAGGCCGAGGCGCCGAAACCGGTGTCGACATCCACCAGCAGCGGCACGTCGCAGACGTCGGTGATGCGGCGCACATCGGTCAGCACGTCATCCAGGCCACTGATGCCCAGGTCAGGCAGGCCCAGGGAGCCGGCAGCAACGCCGCCACCGGACAGGTAGATGGCCTTGAAACCGGCACGCTTGGCCAGCAGTGCATGGTTGGCGTTGATCGCGCCGACCACTTGCAGGGGATGTTCGGCGGCAACGGCGTCGCGGAAACGCTGACCGGGGGTGCTCTTCACAGTCATTTCTCACCTCGTGGGCTGTTGTTGTTGGCGTCCAGATAGTGACGCTCGATGTTGCGCTTGGACGCGCCGATGTGGCGGCGCATCAGGAGTTCGGCCAATTCGCCGTCACGGTCGGCGATGGCATCGAGAATGCGGTGGTGTTCGGCAAAGGCCTGGCGCGGCCGGTTGGGCGTGGCGGAAAACTGGATGCGGTACATGCGCACCAATTGGTACAGCTCGCCGCAGAGCATCTTGACCAGGGTCTGGTTGCCGCTGCCCTGGATGATCCGGTAATGGAAGTCGTAATCGCCTTCCTGCTGGTAATAGCCAAGCCCGGCCTGGAACGCGGCATCGCGCTCGTGGGTATCGAGCACCCGGCGCAGCTCGTCGATGTCGGCCTGGCTCATGCGCTCGGCGGCCAGGCGGCAGGCCATGCCTTCCAGTGACTCGCGGATTTCGTAGAGTTCGATCAGCTCGGCGTGGTTGAGCGACACCACCCGCGCGCCGACATGCGGCACGCGCACCAGCAAACGCTGGCCCTCCAGCCGATGGATGGCCTCGCGCAGCGGGCCGCGGCTGATGCCATAGGTGCGCGCCAGCTCCGGTTCGGAGATCTTGCTGCCTGGGGCGATGTCGCCCTTTACGATCGCCGCCTGGATGCGCCGGAAGACATTCTCGGACAAGGTTTCCGTTTCGTCCGACTCGACGGGGCTCGGGGTGGTCAGGTCCAGCATATTGTCGACACCTTGCTAATCTCTTGAGCAGAAACTAGCGAATCACAGGCTTGCAGTCAAAGACAAAATGAATATTGTCGACAATCGTCTAAGAACGAACTTACCCAGTGATGGCGTTGTCAGATCGCGGCACGCTGGCGTCAAGACGCCGGCGTGATAGAATGCCGCGCCTTCAACGGGGTATCGATAGTGTATTTGTCATCAATTCATGTTGTTGACAGATGAACGAGGAAGCTTGCGCAGTCGTTGCCAGTCACCTTTGCCCCCGAACACTGCACAGCTCAGCACCGCGCCAGGACTATGAGACTTACACCCGTATTATTGCTGTTATGCCTCACCCTGCTGCCGGCCCTTGGCCAGGCGGCGGGCAAGACCGTGTACGGTCTGAACGAATACGCCCGGCTCGGCGACCTTGACCTGGAAGTGGCCGCCAAGCTCGACACCGGGGCCAAGACCGCGTCGCTCAGTGCCCGCGACATCAAGCGCTTCAAGCGCAACGGCGAAAGCTGGGTGCGCTTCTACCTGGCCATCGACGCCGCCCATTCGCACCCCATCGAACGCCCCCTGGCGCGCGTGAGCAAGATCAAGCGCCGCGCTGGCGACTATGATGCGGAATCCGGCAAGGCCTACACCGCCCGTCCGGTCATCGAACTTGAAATCTGCATGGGCCAGGCCCGACGCACCATCGAAGTCAACCTCACCGACCGCAGCGCCTTCCAGTTCCCGCTGCTGATCGGCTCCGAGGCGCTCAAGCACTTCGACGCGCTGGTCGACCCAAGCCTTAAATACGCGGCCGGCAAACCTGCCTGTGCCACCGACGCTCCCAAAGCAGAGTAACCCCGATGCGCTCTCTTACCCTCCATCTGAAAGTCCTGATCACCGTGCTGGTGCTGCTCGGCGTGGCGGTCACGGCCTATCAGATCTTCGTGCTCGGCATCCCGGTGACCGAGGACGAGACCGACGACTTGTGGAACATCGACGCCAAGGTCGAGTTCGTCGCCAGCTCCAAGGACCCGGTCAAGATCCAGATGTTCGTGCCGCCGCTGAACCGTGACTACGTCAGCCTCAACGAGAGCTTCATCTCCAACAACTACGGCGTCAGCGTCAACCGCGCGGATGGCAACCGCAAAGTGACCTGGTCGGCGCGCCGCGTCAGCGGCAACCAGACCCTGTACTACCGCCTGGTGCTGACCAAGCGCTACAGCAACGAAAAATCCGCCATCAAAGGCCCGACCTTCCGTGACAGCCTGGCCATCGACGGCCCCGAGAAGATCGCCGCAGAAGCCCTGATGGCACCGATCCGCCAGCACTCGGCCGACGTCGAGACCTTCGTCAGCGAGACCATCAAGCGGGTCAACAACCTCAACGACGACAACGTCAAGCTGCTGCTGGCCGGCGACACTTCGCCGATGAAGAAGGCCCAGGTCATCGACCTGCTGCTGTCGATTGCCCACGTGCCGATGGAAAAGGTCCACACCATCCGGCTGGTTGCCGACACCCCGCAAACGCCTGAACTGTGGCTGCGCAGCTTCAACGGCAACGACTGGCTGTACTTCAACCCGGACACCGGCGAACAGGGCCTGCCGGCCGACCGCCTGCTGTGGTGGACCGGTGATGACAACCTGATCACCGTCGATGGCGGCAAGAAGGCCAACGTCACCTTCAGCATGAACAACAGCGAGATGAACGCCATCCGCCTGGCCAAGCTGACCGACGAGAACACCGACGCCGACTTCCTCGAATATTCGCTGTACGGCCTGCCACTGCAGACCCAACAGACCTTCATGATCATGGTGATGATCCCGATCGGCGTGCTGGTGATCCTGATCCTGCGCAACCTGATCGGTATCCAGACCCTGGGTACCTTCACCCCGGTGCTGATCGCCCTGGCCTTCCGCGAAACCCAGCTGGGCTTCGGCATCGTGCTGTTCACGGTGATCACCGCGCTGGGCCTGTCGCTACGCTCGTACCTGGAACACCTGAAGCTGCAAATGCTGCCGCGCCTGTCGGTGGTGCTGACCTTCGTCGTGGTCCTGATTGCCGCCATCAGCCTGTTCAGCCACAAGCTGGGCCTGGAGCGCGGCCTTTCGGTGGCGCTGTTCCCGATGGTGATCCTGACCATGACCATCGAACGCCTGTCGATCACCTGGGAAGAGCGCGGTGGTGGCCATGCCATGAAAGTAGCGATCGGCACCCTGTTCGCCGCCTCCCTGGCGCACCTGCTGATGATGGTGCCGGAGCTGGTGTACTTCGTCTTCACCTTCCCGGCCGTGCTGTTGATCCTGGTGGGCTTCATGCTGGCAATGGGTCGCTACCGCGGCTACCGCCTGACCGAGCTCGTGCGCTTCAAGGCATTCCTGAAGAAGGCTGACGCCTGATGTTCGGCCTGCTCAAGACGTGGAAAGCCCTGGAGGCCCGGGGCATCATGGGGATCAACCGGCGTAACGCGGACTATGTACTGAAGTACAACAAGCGCAGCCTGTACCCGATCGTCGACGACAAGATCATCACCAAGGAGCGTGCCCTCGCCGCTGGCATCCATGTGCCAGAGATGTACGGCATCATCGAGACCGAGAAGCAGATCGAAAAGCTTCACGAGATCATCGGCGGGCGCAACGACTTCGTCATCAAGCCGGCGCAGGGCGCCGGCGGTGACGGCATCCTGGTGATCGCCGACCGCTTCGAAGACCGCTATCGCACGGTGTCGGGAAAGATCATCAGCCACGAGGAAATCGAGCACCAGGTGTCGAGCATCCTCACCGGCCTGTACTCGCTAGGCGGCCATCGCGACCGTGCGCTGATCGAGTACCGGGTGACCCCGGACCAGATCTTCAAGAGCATCAGCTACGAAGGCGTGCCGGACATCCGCATCATCGTGCTGATGGGCTACCCGGTGATGGCCATGCTGCGCCTGCCGACCCGCCAGTCCGGCGGCAAGGCCAACCTGCACCAGGGCGCCATCGGCGTGGGTGTGGACCTGGCCACCGGCGTGACCCTGCGCGGCACCTGGCTGAACAACATCATCAGCAAGCACCCGGACACCACCAACGCGGTGGACGGCGTGCAATTGCCGAACTGGGACGGCTTCATGAAGCTGGCCGCCGGCTGCTACGAGCTGTGCGGGCTGGGCTACATCGGCGTGGACATGGTGCTGGACCAAGACAAGGGACCGCTGATTCTCGAGCTCAACGCCCGCCCCGGCCTGAACATCCAGATCGCCAACGACACCGGGCTGACCCAGCGCACCCATGCCATCGAAGCGCACATCGAAGCGCTGGCCAAGGAAGGCATTACCGAAGACGCCGAGCAGCGCGTACGCGTGACCCAGAATCTGTTCGGGCACGTGCATCCGCGTTAAGCCCCTGGGGCTGCTGCGCAGCCCCAGGCAATGTTTAATATCGCGCCTGGTGCTAGGCGCATTTCCTACACAGGTCTACAATCGCTCCCTCGCTTTTACATCGCCGTCCACACTGATGCCGACCTGTACGCTCCACCCCCTGCCCTATCAGCCCGACCCCGCTGCATATTTCGCCCGCCTGCGCCAGGCCTCCGGCGCGATCCTGCTCGACAGCGCCCGCCCCGGCGCCGAACGCGGCCGCTTCGACCTGCTCAGCGCCTGGCCCGTGCAACACCTGCAGGCCCAGCCCGAAGAGGACGGCCGCGCCTTTCTCGAACGCCTGCGTGCCAGCCTGGCGCAACTCGGTGAAGCACAGCTGCCCGCCGGCATCGAGCTACCCTTCGCCGGCGGCCTGATCGGCTACCTGAGCTACGACTTCGGCCGCCGCCTGGAACAGCTGCCCAGCCTTGCGAGCGACGACCTGGCTTTGCCCGATGCACAGCTGGGCCTATACGCCTGGGCAATGGTGACCGACCACCAGCTTGGCACCAGTCAACTGGTGTTCCACCCTAGCCTGGCGCCTGAAGAGCGGCTTCGCCTGACGGCATTGTTCGAGACTGTCGACACCTCTACGTTCGGCGATTTCCAGCTGCTTGCCCCGATGCAGGGCGACCTGCAACCCGAACAGTACCAGGGCGCCTTCGATAAGGTGCAGCGCTACATCGAGGCCGGCGACTGCTACCAGATCAACCTCACCCAGCGCTTTCGCGCCCCCTGCCACGGCGACCCGTGGCACGCCTACCAGGCCCTGCGCCAAGCCTGCCCGACGCCATTCTCCGGTTACCAGCAGCTGGCAGACGGCAGCGCACTGCTGAGTTTCTCCCCAGAGCGCTTCATCCGCGTCAGCCAGGGCCAGGTGGAAACCCGCCCGATCAAGGGCACCCGCCCGCGCTCGGCCGACCCCGCCGAAGACGCGCGCAATGCCGAAGAGCTGCGCCACAGCGCCAAGGACCGCTCGGAAAACCTGATGATCGTCGACCTGCTGCGCAACGACCTGGGGCGCACCTGCGAAATCGGCTCGGTGAAGGTGCCGGAGCTGTTCAGCCTGGAAAGCTACCCCAACGTCCACCACCTGGTCAGCAGCGTCACCGGCCAGCTGGCCCGCGACAAGGACGCCCTGGACCTGATCGGCGACAGCTTCCCGGGCGGGTCGATCACCGGTGCCCCGAAGATCCGCGCCATGCAGATCATCGACGAACTGGAACCCACCCGCCGCGCGCTGTATTGCGGCTCGCTGCTGTACGTGGACGTGCGTGGCGAAATGGACAGCTCCATCGCCATCCGCAGCCTGCTGGTCAAGGATGGTCAGGTCAGTTGCTGGGGCGGCGGCGCAGTGGTGGCCGACTCGAACTGGCAGGCCGAATACGAGGAATCGATTGCCAAGGTGCGGGTGCTGATGGAAACGCTGCAGAGCCTTTGAGGCTCATCGCCAGGCGTCTACCCCGCCATTTTTTGTTACCATCACCCCATTACGAGCGCACAGCGCCACAGCCAAGATGGAAACCGCCTGATGAGCCAACCCTTCGACGTCGCCGCCCTGGCCGCGACCTATGCCAACAAGTCCCCGCAGGACATCCTCAAGCTCGCCTTCGAGCACTTTGGCGACGACCTGTGGATCTCCTTCAGCGGCGCCGAGGATGTGGTGCTGGTCGATATGGCCTGGAAGCTGAACAAGCAGGTCAAGGTATTCAGCCTCGACACCGGCCGCCTGCACCCGGAGACCTACCGTTTCATCGACCAGGTGCGCGAGCAGTACAACCTGCCGATCGAAATCCTCAGCCCGGATCGCGCCAAGCTCGACCCGTTCGTCAAGGAAAAAGGCCTGTTCAGCTTCTACAAGGACGGCCACGGCGAATGCTGCGGCATCCGCAAGATCGAACCACTGCGGCGCAAGCTCGCCACCGTCAGTGCCTGGGCCACCGGCCAGCGTCGCGACCAGAGCCCAGGCACCCGCAGCCAGGTGGCAGCGCTGGAAATCGACGGCGCGTTCTCCACGCCCGAGCGCACCCTGTACAAGTTCAACCCGCTGGCGCAGATGACCAGCGAGGAAGTGTGGGGTTACATCCGCATGCTCGAACTGCCGTACAACAGCCTGCACGAACGCGGCTTCATCAGCATCGGTTGCGAGCCTTGCACGCGCCCAGTGCTGCCGAACCAGCACGAGCGCGAAGGCCGCTGGTGGTGGGAAGAGTCGACCCAGAAGGAATGCGGGCTGCATGCCGGCAACCTGATCAGCAAAGCCTGATTCGCAGGCAAAGAAAAACCGGCCCAAGGGCCGGTTTTTTCGTTTCTGCCGTACTCAGTGCACCGGCAACTCAACGCCTTCGAACAGCTCTTCGAGTTCCTGCTTGTTGTGGCACTGGATGGCCTTGGCCATCACTTCACGGGTCAGGTGGGGTGCGAATTTCTCGATGAAATCGCACATGAAGCCACGCAGGAAGGTACCACGGCGGAAGCCGATCTTGGTGATGCTGGCTTCGAACAGCTCGCTGGCATCCAACGCCACCAGGTCGCTGTCGAGCTTGGTGTCGACTGCCATCTTGGCCACGATGCCCACGCCCAGCCCCAGGCGGACATACGTCTTGATCACGTCGGCGTCAGCAGCGGTGAACACCACTTTCGGCGTCAGGCCACGGTGGTTGAAGGCTTCGTCCAGCTTCGAACGGCCAGTGAAACCGAACACGTAGGTGACGATCGGGTATTCCGCAACCGCTTCCAGGGTCAGCTTCGGCAGTTTGGTCAGCGGGTGACCTTGCGGCACCACCACACAACGATTCCACTTGTAGCACGGCATCATGATCAGGTCGCCGAACAGCTCAAGCGCCTCGGTGGCGATGGCGAAATCGACGGTGCCGTCGGCCGCCATTTCCGCGATCTGCATGGGCGAGCCCTGATGCATGTGCAAGGCCACTTCCGGATACTGCTTGATGAAGCTGCTGATCACCGGTGGCAGCGCATAGCGTGCCTGAGTGTGGGTGGTGGCGATGGACAGCGTGCCCTTCTTCTCGTTGGAGAACTCCTGAGCGATCTGCTTGATGCTCTCGACCTTGCGCAGGATCTCGCCAGCGGTGTTGATGATGCGCTCACCGGCCGGGGTTACGCGGGTCAGGTGCTTGCCGCTGCGGGCAAAGACTTCAACACCCAGTTCGTCCTCGAGCAGGCGGATCTGCTTGCTGATCCCCGGCTGCGAGGTGTACAGGCTCTGCGCCGTCGCGGAGACGTTGAGGTCATGGTGCGCCACTTCCCAGATGTAGCGCAGTTGTTGAAGCTTCATAGGTTTCCCTCGAATCGGCGATAAGTCAGCGGCAGCAGGCAGCGACGAGATATAACTATATTAGTGGTTCTCGAAATAAAACTAGAACTATTTTGTTACACGCGCCTCCGAACTAACCTACCGCCAGCTTCACAATTTCCTACGCCCAAGGTGCTGCGAGAGCGGCACCATGTACACCGGTACCGGCGACAGTTGCAGCAAGCGCACCGCCGTTCGGCCAATCGGCACATCCACCCCGGCACCGGCTGTGTGGCTGCCGAAAATCAGCAGGTCGACGCTCAGCCGCTGCGCCTGCTCGAGGATGACCTGCGCCGGGTCACCCTGGCGCACCCGTACCGCCTTGATCAATGCCAGGTCTGCATCCCCGCCCAATTCGTCACGAAAGTTTTCCAGCACCCGCTGCTCGATATTGGCCATCACCGTGTTGACGCCTTCGCTGTGCAATTCATCCAGCGTCTGTTCATCGAGGTAACTCTGCAGCAGGGACTCGGCGAACTGCCCCATGGGCTCCACCGCATGAATCACGTAGAGCTCTGCGCTGAAGGCGCGAGCCAGGGTCAGGGCGTGCTGCATGACAAAAGGTGCGTAGACACCGAGGTCGGTGGCGTACAGCATGGAGCGGATCATTCGACCTCCTCGACTGCCGTTGCGGCAGAGCAAGCTTCAGCTTAGCAGCGCACCGGACCCGCGCTTTGCCGTCCGGCGCACTGCTGATGCGGCCTGCAGAGGATTCAGCCAGCCCGGTTGGTGCGGTCGATGAAAGCCAGGGCCTGATGCAGCATGTGCATCCGCGGCAGGCTGCAGCCGGCCGCCTGAGCGCGAGCAATCGGCTCGGCATAGATCGCCTGCAGCTCCAACGGGCGATGCTGGACATGGTCGTGGTACATGCGTGGCCAGTAATCGGGCATCTGTTCGGTCATGCTGAACAGCTGCTCGGCATAGCCCGCCGGCAGCTCATGCCCACACGCGGCGGCACCCTGCACCACTTCAGCCATCAGCGCCTGGATCAACTCGCGGCTGTCGGCATCGGCCATCAGCGGCGTGGTACTGGCCCCCAGCAACACCGATAGACCGTTGTACGGCACGTTCCACACCAGTTTCTGCCAGCGCGCCTGACCGAGATTGGCCATGGCCTGGGAGTCGATGCCCGCCGCACGGAACAACCCGGCGCCCGCTTCGATGATCGCCGCACCGCCATCTTCGGCCGGCCCGCTGTGATAGCCGAGGTTGACCGCACCCAGCGCCTGGTGACGAATCACCCCTGGGGCCTGGCGATTGACGCAAATGAAACACAAGCCGCCAAGCAAATGCAGGTTGCCCGGCAAGGCCACCCTCAACTGCTCCTCCACGCCGAGGCCATTCTGCAACAGCACCACCTTGGCATCAGCAGCGGCGGCCTGGACGATCAGCGGTGCAAGTTCGGTATTGCCGGTCGCCTTGGCGCCCACCAGCAGCCAGTCGCAGGGCGGCATGTCGGCAGCGCTGGCGTAGGCATTGACCGGCATCTGTAGCGTGCCATGCACGGCATGCTCGAGCTTCAGGCCCTGTTCGCGCACCACGTCATATTCGCTGCGCAGCAGGAAATGCACATCGAAACCGGCGCGTGCCAGCATCAGCCCATAGAAGCCACCGATAGCACCGCTGCCGATGATGCCGATACGCGGTTTGCGAGGGTTCATGCTGCTCTCCATCTCTGATTCTGATGCGCTTTTCTACACCGTTTACGGCCTTCTGCGCACCCTGAATGCAGTTCAAGCCCCTTGCGCCAGGGAAAAACCCTGCACTGCGTGGCACAGGCCATTGTCGCGCCCCCAGTAACACGCTAAGGTTCTGCTCCCCGCTGCGAACATTATTGCTGCTGGGCCGCACGGGGATTGCTGGCGGCCGGCACCCGTGACCTGACGAGTAACACGATGGCTGATTTACCGATCGACGACCTTAACGTTGCTTCCAACGAGACCTTGATCACCCCCGATCAGCTCAAGAAGGAAATCCCCCTCAGCGCCAAGGCCCTGCAGACCGTGACTGCCGGCCGCGAAGTGGTGCGCAATATCCTCGACGGCAAGGACCATCGCCTGTTCGTGGTGGTCGGCCCCTGCTCCATCCATGACATCAAGGCCGCCCACGAATACGCCGAGCGCCTAAAGGTGCTGGCCGAAGAAGTGTCCGATACGCTGTACCTGGTCATGCGTGTGTACTTTGAAAAGCCACGCACCACCGTCGGCTGGAAAGGCCTGATCAACGACCCGTACCTGGATGACTCGTTCAAGATCCAGGACGGCCTGCACATTGGCCGCAAGCTGCTGCTGGACCTGGCCGAAATGGGCCTGCCGACCGCCACCGAAGCACTCGACCCGATCTCCCCGCAGTACCTGCAGGACCTGATCAGCTGGTCGGCCATCGGCGCCCGCACTACCGAATCGCAGACCCACCGCGAGATGGCCTCGGGCCTGTCCTCGGCGGTCGGTTTCAAGAACGGCACCGATGGCGGCCTGACCGTGGCCATCAACGCCTTGCAGTCGGTGTCCAAGCCGCACCGCTTCCTCGGCATCAACCAGGAAGGCGGCGTGTCGATCGTCACCACCAAGGGCAACCCGTATGGCCACGTGGTGCTGCGTGGCGGCAACGGCAAGCCGAACTACGATTCGGTCAGTGTCGCCCTGTGCGAACAGGACCTGGCCAAGGCCAAGATCAAGGCCAATATCATGGTGGACTGCAGCCACGCCAACTCCAACAAGGACCCGGCCCTGCAGCCACTGGTCATGGAGAACGTCGCCAACCAGATCCTCGAAGGCAACCAGTCGATCATCGGCCTGATGGTCGAAAGCCACCTGAACTGGGGCTGCCAGTCGATCCCGAAAAACCTCGACGAACTGCAGTACGGCGTGTCGGTCACCGATGCCTGCATCGACTGGTCGGCCACCGAGAAAACCTTGCGCAGCATGCACGCCAAGCTCAAGGATGTGCTGCCACAGCGCAAGCGCGGCTGAACTTCAGCGCAATGAAGAACGCCGGGCATTGCCCGGCGTTCTTGTATCTGGCGTTTGTCGCCCGTTCAAGCCTTGCTCGAATGGCGCTGTTGACGCTCCATGTAGCGCTCCACATACGAGCAGGAAGGGATCACCGTGTAACCCATCTGGTCGGCGTACTCGAGGGCCTTCTCGGTCAACGCTGCTGCGATCCCGCGGCCACGCAGGGCGTTGGGTACGAAAGTGCGATAGATGTCCAGCGTCTGCTTGCCCAGGTCCATGTACGTCAGGTAGGCACGATGACCGTCCACGTTGGTTTCGAACTGATGACCGGCCTGGTCATGGTGGATGGTCAGCGCTTCACTCATCACTACTCCTCGCTGGTCTTTCTGGCAGACCCTTACCTTAACCGATGTGGTTTATCCGGCGGAGGAACCTCAACGCCACCTCTAGCCCCTTGGACCATCAGCCGACAGCAATCGTTCGACCGGGTCGGACACCCCCAAATAGTAGGCGCCGCATGCGGGATTTCTCAAGGTGGCGAGCATTAAAAAGTAGCAGGAAGCCACGCCAGGGCCTTGCCCTGGCGCACCCTGCAACAGCAACCGGATGTTGTTGTGCTTAGACGCTGAGGGACAGTTAAAGTCACCCTTAGTTCAACAAAAAAGTTCCTGCTCTACAGTCGCTTGCGCCCGCTACACGGTTTTTTCACAAATCCCTCGCAAATCTTGTCGGCGTGACCCCGTGCAACATTTTTTTTGCAGTTCTTGCGCTCTGTCAGTTTACTTACTACAAGTAATGGGTACTATGTACGCCGGCCAGTTTCTCTTTTCCGAGAGATGGCTATTTAATAGAAAGTCCTTGAAGGGGAACACGATGAACAACGTTCTGAAATTCTCTGCTCTGGCTCTGGCCGCAGTTCTGGCTACCGGTTGCAGCAGCGTATCCAAAGAAACCGAAGCTCGTCTGACTGCGACTGAAGACGCAGCAGCTCGCGCCCAAGCCCGTGCTGACGAAGCCTACCGTAAGGCTGACGACGCAATGGCAGCCGCTCAGAAGGCTCAGCAGACTGCTGACGAAGCCAACGAGCGCGCTCTGCGTATGCTGGACAAAGCCAGCCGCAAGTAATAATCCTCACGGATTGTTATGGAGCCGACCCACTAGTGGGTCGGCTTTTTTATTGCCTGGACGAAAGCCCTGCCCCGGAAACGAAGAGGCCCGCTTCAGGTTGTTAACCTGAGCGGGCCCCGAAGGTGTTGCAAAAGCGTTACTGCAGTTCGGGCGGAATGCTCGTCACCATGGGTGCGGCGCCCTGGTTATTGACGGGCACGGCAATTTCCACCGGCATACCGTCTTCAGCTGCAACCACGTCACGCACCATGTCCCAGTTCATGCGCAGGTTGTTGGCCAAGTCTTCCCGTTTGAGCAAGGCATTGATGACCGCCGTGTGCTTGTCGACCACAGACGGGTTGCCATGATCATCCAGCGGCGTGTGCGCCTCGAGGTAAACCTTGCCGCCACTGATGCCAAACTTGTAAGGCTCGTTGATGATGCGCACCGGCGTGCCCACCGGTACCATCTTCGACAGTTCAAGCACGTTGTTGTTGAGCATGCGGAAGCAGCCATGGCTCGTGCGCATGCCGATACCGAACTTCTTGTTTGAACCGTGGATCAGGTAGCCCGGCACACCCAGGGTGAACTTGAACGGCCCGAGCGGGTTGTCCGGGCCGGCAGGCACGACGGTCGGCAGGATGTCACCGTCGGCAGCGTGCTCGGCACGGATCGACGCGGGTGGGGTCCAGGTCGGGTTCGGCGTCTTCGCGGTGATCTTGGTCATCGCTACAGGCGACCCCCAGCCCTCACGGCCGATACCCAACGGGAAGGTATGCACCACGTTCTGCCCTTTCGGGTAGTAGTACAGGCGGTACTCGGCCAGGTTGATGACAATGCCTTCGCGCGGCCCCGGCGGCAGGATGTAGCGGGTCGGCAGGACGATCTCGGTGCCGGCGCCCGGCAGCCACGGGTCGACACCCGGGTTGGCGGCGATCATTTCCAGGTAGCCGAGGTCGTTGGCAGTGCCGATGTCGGCAAAGGTGTCTTCGTACTTGGCCTTGATCGTCTGGACCTGGCCAACGACGTCTTCACCGGGTGGTGGCAGCGGCAGTTCCAGCGCAGCAGCAGGGCCCGCTACCAGCAGGGCGGCCAGGGACAGGCAACGGGTGACGGCGGGAAAGCGCGGCAACATCCGGTAAATCCTTCGAAAGGTAGTCAAGAAGCACGATTGTACACCCGCCTCGCTGCAAGCGGGAGGCGTTGGCACCTTACAAGCGTTTCAGATGATGAAAGGTGCACACAGTTGCGCACCTTAGATTCAGCTCAGAGCTCAGGCCAGACCGGCCGCATACCGCGGCGCTGGGCATCGAGAATCGCCCGACACAGGTCGCACAGGCGCCCGTCACGGTAGATGCTGCGAGGCACACCGGACCAGCGCGGCTGCGCAGGCAGCAGGCCGCCGCACAAGGTACGGTCGACCGGCACGCCGAGCTCGAGTTGACGGGCCACGAGGTGGACGCGGATTTCCTGGCAAGCGAACAGGTCGAGCTGTTCATCGGGCTCGATCAGTTGGTAGGCAAACAAGGACCAGGCAGGGCGCGGCATCGGGGGCTCTCGAAACGGGGGGCGCAACATTAGCCGAAAGCCGGCCCCGTTTAAAGCGTCACAACAAGGGTTTTATCGCCGGCCAGGCATTTTCCAGCAAACGCTGCTGGGCACCCTGTGCCGGATGGATGCCATCGGCCTGCATCATCCCCGGCACACCGCCCACCCCTTCGAGGAAGAACGGCACCAGCGCCACCTTTTTTTCCGTTGCCAGCTGTTCGTAGACGTTGGCGAAGGCCGTGGTATATCGCACGCCATAGTTCGGTGGCAGGCGCATGCCCAGCAGCAGCACCTTGGCCCCCGCCGTGCGGGCACTCTCGACCATCGAGGCAAGATTTTGTTGCAATTGCTGCGGAGGCTGCCCGCGCAGGCCATCATTGCCCCCCAACTCCAGCACAACCAGGCTCGGCTTGTGTGCTGCAAGCAGCGCCGGCAGCCGCGCCTGGCCACCTGCACTGGTGTCGCCACTGATCGACGCGTTGACCACCTGATCGTCGAAACCTTCGTCCTTGAGCCGGGTCTGCAACAAAGAGACCCACCCCTGGCGGGTATCCAGGCCAAAACCGGCGCTGATACTATCGCCGACAACCAGCAATGTTCCCGCCGCCGCGCTCTGGGCCAGGCAATACAGGGCCAGACCGGCACTCAACCACCACACTCGCATCGGATTCTCCATGGGCCCCAGCATTCTCGTTGCGCAGAACCTTAGCAAAGTGGTCCCCAGTGCGGAAGGTGACCTGACCATCCTCCACGCCCTGTCCCTCGACCTTGCCCAGGGCGACAGCTTGGCCATCGTCGGCGCCTCCGGCTCGGGCAAGTCGACCCTTCTCGGGCTGCTCGCCGGCCTCGACCGCCCCAGCGCCGGCCAGGTCATCCTCGCCGGGCACGACCTCGGCCCGCTGGACGAGGACCAGCGCGCCAGGGTCCGCGCCGAGCATGTCGGTTTCGTCTTTCAGTCGTTCCAGCTGCTCGACAGCCTCAACGCCCTGGAAAACGTGATGCTACCTCTGGAACTGGACGGTCGGCGCGACGCCCGCGAGCACGCCCGCACCCTGCTGGAGCGGGTCGGCCTTGGCAAGCGCCTGGCCCACACCCCGCGCCAGCTTTCCGGTGGCGAGCAGCAGCGGGTCGCCATCGCCCGCGCCTTCGCCGCACAACCGGCAGTGCTGTTCGCAGACGAACCCACCGGCAACCTCGACAGCCATACCGGCGAGCGTATCAGCGACCTGCTGTTCGAGCTGAACAAGGAGCGCGGCACCACCTTGGTGCTGGTCACCCATGACGAGCGCCTGGCTCGCCGCTGCCGGCGCCAGATCCGCCTGGACGCAGGCCGCCTGGTGGCGCCGGTGGAGGCCTGATGAAGCATATGCCGCTGTCCCGCCTGTGCGGCCTGGCCTTGCGCCAGCTGCTGCGCGACATCCGCGCCAGCGAAGTGCGCGTACTGTTCTTTGCCCTGCTGGTGGCGGTGGCCGCCAGCACCGCCATCGGCTATTTCGGCGCCCGCCTGAATGGCGCGATGCAACTGCGCGCCAGCGAGTTCCTCGGCGCCGACCTGGTATTGCAAGGCAGCGCACCGGCCCGCGAAGAACAGCTCAGCGAGGGCCAGGCGCTGGGGCTGCGGCATGCCCAGGTCGTGGAGTTCACCAGCGTGGTGGGCGGCGATGCCGGCATCCAGCTTTCGAGCATCAAGGCGGTCGATGGTGCCTATCCATTGCGCGGCCAGGTGCGCAGTGCCGCCGCGCCCTACGCCGAGGAAACTCCTGGCGGCGGCCCGGCACCGGGAGAAGCCTGGGTCGAACCTCGCCTGCTCGCGGCCCTGGGACTGAAGGTTGGCGACAGCATCGACGTCGGCATGAAGACCTTGCGCATGAGCCGCGTGCTGACCTACGAACCAGACCGTGCCAACAACTTCTACAGCCTGACGCCCCGGGTGATGATGAACCTGGCGGACCTGCAGGCTACCGGGGTCATCCAGCCCGGCAGCCGGGTTTCCTACCGCGACCTGTGGCGCGGCAATGCCGAAGCCCTCGCGCACTATCGCCAGGCCGTGGAAAACAACCTTGCCGCCAGCCAGCGCCTGCTCGACACCCGCGATGGCAACCGGCAGATCGGCGGTGCCCTGGGCAAAGCCGAGCGCTACCTGAACATGGCCAGCTTGGTGGCCGTGCTGCTGGCGGGCGTGGCCGTGGCGCTGTCGGCCAGCCGCTACGCTACGCGCCGCCTGGATGCCAGCGCCCTGCTGCGCTGCCTGGGGCTGTCGCGGCACCAGGCACTGGGGCTGTATTGCCTGCAACTGGCAATGCTTGGCCTGGTCGCGGCCCTGGCCGGCGCCCTGCTCGGCTGGCTGGCGCAACTGGGCCTGTTCCGCCTGCTGCATGGCCTGCTGCCCACCGAAGTGCCGGCCGGAGGCCTGCTGCCGGCACTGGCCGGCATCGCCACCGGCCTGGTGGCCCTGGCCGGCTTTGCCTTGCCGCCGCTGGCCGCGCTGGGCCAGGTGCCACCGTTGCGCGTACTGCGTCGCGATCTGCTGCCCGTGCCACCGAGCAGCTGGCTGGTGTATGGCGCCGCCCTGCTCGCCCTGGGCCTGATCATGTGGCGCCTGAGCCTTGACCTGCTACTGACCTTCGCCCTGCTGGGCGGCGGCCTGATCGCCGCGCTGCTGCTGGGCGGGCTGCTTCTGCTCGGCTTGCAGAGCCTGCGCAAGGCGCTCGCCGACGCACCTCTGGCCTGGCGCCTGGGCCTCGGCCAATTGCTGCGCCACCCGATGGCCGCTGCCGGGCAAGCCCTGGCCTTTGGCCTGATCTTGTTGGCCATGGCTCTGGTTGCGCTGCTGCGGGCAGAGCTGCTCGACAACTGGCAGGCCCAGCTGCCCAAGGACGCCCCCAACCATTTTGCCCTGAACATCCTGCCCACTGACCGCGAACCGTTCGCCCAGCGCCTGCACGATGTGAATGCCCACTCGGCACCGCTGTATCCGGTGACCCCCGGCCGGCTGATTCAGATAAACGACCAACCGGTGCAGCAGATCGTCAGCAAGGATTCCGCCGGCGAGCGAGCCGTGCAACGCGACCTCAGCCTGACCTGGGCGGCCGACCTGCCTCAGGGCAATGAGCTGAGCGCAGGCAGTTGGTGGCAAGCGTTGCCTGGCAGCGATGAAATCCCCGGCGTGTCGGTCGAGGCCGAGCTGGCTGCCAGCCTCAAGCTGCATCTGGGCGACTTGCTGACCTTCGACATCGGCGGCGAGCAGCGCCAGGCGCGGGTCAGCAGCCTGCGTAGCGTGCATTGGGACAGCTTTCAGCCGAACTTCTACATGATCTTCCAGCCGGGCACCCTGCAGGGGCTGCCAACCACCTACCTGACCAGCTTCTATCTGGCGCCAGGCCATGACCTGGATGTGGTGGCGCTGTCGCGGGCGTTTCCGGCGGTGACCATCCTGCAGGTCGATGCCTTGCTCGAGCAGCTACGCAGCATCCTCGCCCAGGTCACCCTGGCGGTCGAATATGTGTTGCTGTTCGTGCTGGCGGCGGGGCTTGCCGTGTTGTTCGCCGGGCTGCAGGCGACGCTCGACGAACGGATTCGCCAAGGTGCCTTGCTGCGGGCACTGGGCGCCGCTCGCCCCTTGTTGGTCAAGGCACGGCGCATCGAGTTCGGTTTGCTGGGGGCGGCCAGTGGCGCCTTGGCGGCGCTGGGGTGCGAGTTGATAACCTGGGTGCTGTATCGCTATGCGTTCGACCTGCAGTGGAGCCCGCATCCGTGGCTGCTGGTGCTGCCGCTGGTCGGGGCGCTGCTGGTGGGCGGGGCCGGGGTACTGGGCACTCAGCGAGCCTTGAATGCCAGCCCACTGGCAGTACTGAGGGAGACCTGATGCTTGCATGTACCGGCCTTAGCGTCGGTACATGCGATAACAATTCATTGCCCGTAATCGATACTGTTCACATACCAGGTTGCTTGACCGGTCGGTGTATTCACCAGCACTTCATCGCCCTCCTCCTTCTTGAGCAGGGCCCGGGCCATCGGCGAGTCGATCGAGATATAGTCGTTACGGCCATAAATCTCGTCATACCCGACAATGCGAAACTTCATGGTCTCGCCGCCATCGTTCTCGATTTCGACCCAGGCACCGAAGAACACCTTGCCTTCCTGCTGCGGCGAGTAGGCGACCACCTTCACGTCCTCGAGGCGCTTGCGCAGATAGCGGACCCGACGGTCGATCTCGCGCAGCAACTTCTTGTTGTACTGGTAGTCGGCATTCTCGCTGCGATCACCCAGCGAAGCGGCCCAGGTCACTTTCTGGGTGATTTCCGGGCGATAGACCCGCCACAGATGATCCAGCTCCTTCTTAAGGGCCTCGTGACCTTCCGTGGTGATGATGTTGGTGCTCAACGGCGCGCTCCTCAGCGTCGGGTAATCAGGCCCTGACGCGCGATGCGGGTAAGCTGGCCAATGACTTCGGCCGCGTCTTCCCGGGCAGGTGCCTGGATCACCGCCAGGTCGAAGCGATCATTGCCGAACTGCTCCAGGCGGCAGGCGTCTTCGGCAAACTGGATAAGAAAGGCGCGGGCCTGGCCCTTGCGACGCGACAAGCCTTCAAGGTGACGCAAGAGCGTGGGCTGATGCTGGCCACCGAGCAGGATGCGCGGTGTGCGGGAAGCCTGGCTGGCTGGTAGTGGGCTCAAACAGACACTGGTACGTGGACAACTCATGGAGTTTCTCTCCGCCTCGCGAATCCCGCTGGGCAGCGGTGGGAGGCGTCACCGAACCAGCGCTTTAGCGGTATTTCGGATGACCCGGAGAGGGGGCCAGTCCTGCGCCCCGCAAGTAGCTGTTTAAATCGGCGCAGGCGGTATGCTAGAGCGACAAGCCGCAAGCTGCAAGCCCCAAGCTGAAATGTGTTCGGCTTGGGGCTTGCAGCTTGCAATTGGTGATCTGTCAGCGGGCGATCAGGCGGTCGAGGGACAAGCGGCCCGCGCCTTCGATCAGTACCGCCACGGTGCCGGCCAGCAGCGCCAGGGCGAACTCATAGCCGTTGTTGGACATGAACAAGCCATTGTTGATGTGCACCGAGAAGATCGCCACCACCAGGGTCACCGTCAGCGCCAGTGCTGCCGGGCGTGCCAACAGGCCGATCACCAGGGCCAGGCCGCCGAAGAACTCGGCGCTACCGGACAACAGGGCCATCAGGTAGCCCGGCGCCAGACCGATGCTTTCCATCCATTGGCCGGTGCCTTCCAGGCCGTAGCCACCGAACAGGCCGAACAGTTTCTGCGCACCGTGCGCCATGAAGATCACACCGACGAGGATGCGGATCACGCTGAGGCCCAGGCCAGCGCGGGTGGAGAGCAGTTTGCTGATTGCGTTGTTCATTTCGAAGCGTCCTTGAAACTGGGATGTTGTGTTGGGATGGGCGCTATAATAATCAATTCATTCAATATTAAAATCGCAAAAAACCCAACATAACAATCGACAAAATCGATTTGTCAGCGACTGACCACACGCTCCAGTGCCGGGCGTTCGCGATTGAACGCCAGGAAGTACTTGTTGACGCTGTTGACGAAATTGACCGGCCCCATGCCGACCTGCTCCATGGCGATGCGCTCGGTCTGAAAGAACCACTGATTGCCGTTGAGGCCGCGCTTGCGGGCCTCGGCGCGCATGGCCTGGACCCGCTCCGGGCCAAGGTTGTAGGCCGCCAGCACAAACGCCATGCGCTCGCGCTCATTGATCTGCGGGCTGGCGAAGAACTTGCGACGGATCAGCGCCAGGTAGCGCGCACTGGCCTGGACATTGCCATCGACCGAGCCGGTGTCGCTGACTCCCACCCGTTGCGCTGCCGACGGGGTGATCTGCATCAGGCCGTGTGCTCCGCCGCTGCCGCGTGCCGCGGGGTTCAGGGTGGACTCCTTGAAGGCCAGGGCCGCCAGGTTCAACCAGTCGATCTGCTGCGCTTCACCGTGCTTCTGCAATACCGGGCGCAGCGCGTTCAAGCGCTGGCGGTCCTTGCGCGCCAATGGGTTGTGCACACGGTACTGGCGCCGGTAGATGCGCTCGAAGGCCGCATCCTGGTTTTCCGGTGCATGATAACCCTGTAGAAAGCGGTCAACCGTGGCCAGCAGCATGGTCGCATCACGCCGCACATACCAACGCATGGCCTGTGCCTGCCCCAGCTGCACCCGGCTGTCCAGGCGCAGGTTAGGCATGACCCTGGCCCAGCGCTGGGCAATCGGGCGCTCCACCATGGTCAGTGGATAGATACCGGCCTGCACCATCTCCAGCACATCTTCCACCGCCAGGGTCGAATCGACCCATTCGATCTTGATCGGCGCCCGCTTGCGCAGCGCCAGCTGCTGGTTGAGCTGCTGAATCACCGCCCCTGCCGCGCTGGCGCTGGTCAATGCCACCGTACGCCCGGATAACTGCTCGGCACGGGTGTAGCTGCGCTCCCCCTTGCGCCCGACCAGCAGCAACGGCAGTTGGTCCAGCACCGGCGCACTGCTGTTGACCCCACCTGTCACGGCCGGGTCAAGCAGTTCGCCCGGTGCGGCCAGGTCACCCTCACCGCGCTGCAAGGCACCGAGCAATTGCTCCTTGGCCCGTGGAATGATCTTCAGGCGGATCTGCTGGCCATCGCCGGCCCGGGCATTGAGGTAATGCTCAAGCCCACGCAGGCGGTAATACTCGATACCCACCGGCTCGCCCTTGATCTCACCGGAGCTGTTGCGGCTCTGGTTGACCAGCACACGCAGCACCTTGGTACTGCGGATCTGCTGCAGGTCACGGGCCGAGTTCACCGGCACGTTCTGCTGTGGCCCCGATAGCCGTGCATAGGCCGGACCGACCGTGGTCAGCCCGAGCATCAGCAACAGGGTCAGCAGGTATCGCAGCATGCGAATTCGTGTCCGTGGTCGGTGGGCGGCAGCCATGGTGGTATGCGCGGTCGTGAGAAATGACGGTAAAAGACCACGGCAAACGCCTGAAGTTCTTGGTTTTTTCCGAATATCACGCTTTTTGCTATGCTGGCCGCCCCGCGGCACGAGGTAGCACCATGCAACTGATCGATATCGGCGTCAACCTGACCAACAGCAGTTTCCACGGCCAGCAGGCCGCCATCGTCGAGCGCGCCATCGAGGCCGGCGTGGTCCAGATGGTCCTGACCGGCACCAGCCTGGAGGTCAGCGAGCAGGCGCTGGAACTCTGCCAGCAGCTCGATGGCGACGGCCAGCACCTGTTCGCGACAGCGGGCGTGCACCCTCACGATGCCAAGTCCTGGGATGGCAACAGCGAGCGGCAACTGCGCCAACTCCTGGCTGAAGCACGGGTGCGTGCCGTGGGTGAATGCGGGCTGGATTTCAACCGTGATTTCTCCCCTCGCCCACTGCAGGAGAAGGCCCTGGAAGCCCAGTTGGCGATGGCGGCCGAGCTGCGCCTGCCGGTGTTCCTGCACGAACGCGATGCCAGCGAGCGCCTGCTGGCCATCCTCAAGGATTACCGCGACCACCTGCCAGCCGCCGTGGTGCATTGCTTTACCGGTGAGCGTGAAGCCTTGTTCGCCTACCTGGACATGGACCTGCACATCGGCATCACCGGCTGGATCTGTGACGAGCGTCGTGGCACCCACCTGCATCCGCTGGTGGCAAATATTGCCGAGGGCCGGCTGATGTTGGAGAGCGATGCGCCTTACCTGCTGCCACGCAGCCTGCGGCCGAAGCCGAAGAACAGCCGCAACGAGCCGGCATTCCTGACCGAGGTGCTGCGCGAAGTGGCGCTACACCGCAACGAGAGTATCGAGCACTGCGCCCAGCACACCAGTGCCACGGCCAAGGCCTTCTTCCAGCTTCCTTGACGCATGTCATGAAGCGTTCTCGAGTGCGCGGGCACAATGATGGCACCTTGCCAATAATGTTTCCGCTCAACTCAGAGAAGACCTACCCATGGGTGCCTGGCTTAGCAATATTTCCCTGAAGTACAAATTCTGGGCCGTCAACGCGGTGGCCTTCGTCACGACCTTGCTGCTTGTACTGTACGCGGTGCACCTGGAGCAACGCGCCCGCGCCGATGCCGCCCAGGCCCAGGCGCAAGCACAGGCCGAACTGCTGGCCGCCTGGCCCACCGGGCAGGCCTTGCCCCGCCAGGCCAACCTGATCACCTGGCTACCCGGCCAGACCCCGACTTACGCGGGTGAAGATCTCGAAGCCCTGGCCAATGCACAAGGCTGGGTAGCACTGCCGGCCGCCTGGATCCTCGGCGACAACCCGCTGCGCGGCGCCCAGGTGCTGCGCCATGGCGACCAGCAACTGGCCGTGCTGGCAGCCGCGCCAAGCCTGCGCCAGGTGTTCCTCGACCGCTTCAGCAACTACGCTTTCTGCGTGCTGATTCTGATGCTGGCGATGCTCGGTGCCTCGCAGCTGCTGATCCGCTTCCTGCTCAGCCAGCTCAATACCCTCAAGGACGTCATGCTGCACGTGGAGAGGACCGGCGACCTGTCGGCCCGCGTGCCCCTGGCCTGCGGTGACGAAGTCGGCCAGATGGCCGGCGCCTTCAACGCCATGCAAGCCACTTACCACCGCGTGGTCAGCACCGTCGCCCACACCGCCGCGCAGCTGGACTCCGGGGCCGCGCGCCTGGCCGCGAGCATGAACGACGTGCGCCACGGCATGCTCGGCCAACAGAGCGAAACCGACCAGGCGGCCACGGCGATCAACGAAATGTCGGCCACCGTGCACCACATTGCCCAGCATGCTGGCGCCACTCGGGACTTGTCGCAGACTGCCGACACCCTTGCCGGCAGCGGCAAGGAAGTGGTCAGCCGGGTACAGGATTCGATCTCCGGGCTTTCCAGCGGCGTTCAGCAAACCGCCGAAATGATTCGTCAGCTCGCCGACGACAGCCAGAAGATCAACAGCGTGGTCGGGGTCATTCACAGCATTGCCGAGCAGACCAACCTGCTGGCACTCAACGCGGCCATCGAAGCCGCCCGCGCTGGCGACTTGGGCCGTGGTTTTGCCGTGGTTGCCGATGAAGTGCGCAACCTGGCCAAGCGCGTACAGACCTCCACCGACGAAATCACCCGAATGGTTGCCGACCTGCAAGCCGGCACCCGCGACGCAGTGGAGTTCATGCAGGAAAGTTCGTACAAGGCCGACGACTGCGTCCGCCAGGCCCAGGAGGCCGGCGCGGCACTGGCCGAAATTACCGGCGCGGTCGCCCAGATGCGCGAGAGCAATACGCAGATCGCCGTCGCCGCCGAGCAGCAAAGCCAGGTGGCCGAAGAAATGAACCGCGCGGTGGTGAGCATCCGCGATGTCACCGAACAGACCGTGCAGCAGACCGTCGGCTCGGCCACCACCAGCAGCCAACTGGCGACCCTGGCCGGCGAGCTGAGCAAAGCCATTGGCCAGCTCAAGCTATAGTCGCCATAGCCACCCTCGATTGGCCCCGTAACCGGGGCCGCACTAAGCTTTGGGCATGCCTGTAACGTACAGCGCGACGAACATCGCGAGGACCTGCCCATGAGCAAACGACTGACCAACCTGCACGCCTGGCAATGGCGTGGCTACCACCACAATCACCGGCACCCGACCAACCTGGTGTTGCACCTGATTGCCGTACCGCTGTTCATCCTCGGTGCCCTGCTGGTGCTGTCAGGCCTGTTCGCCCTGGACCTGGGCCAGATCGCCGTCGGCGTCATTGCCCTGATCGCGGGCCTGGGCCTGCAACGCCACGGGCATCGCCTGGAAGCCGAACAGCCGGAACCGTTCGCCAACCGCAAGGACGCCGTGCAGAGGCTGCTCACCGAGCAGTTCATCACGTTCCCACGCTTCGTTCTCAGCGGTGCCTGGTGGAAGGCGTGGCGCGAACGGCACAAGCATCGGCGCTGATGATCAGGCGAACACCGTGACCGTTTGCCGGCTCAAGGCCAGCAGCTCCCCTTCTGCACTCCACAATGCTGCCGCTGCATGGCCATAGCCGTCACGCGCATGTTCGGTCTCGACACGGTAATAGCACCAGTCCAGCGTGGACAGTTTCGCCGTCGGCTGGATGAATTCAATGGTCCAGGTCAGCGTACTGCCCGCTGCCGGCTGCTTGAGGAACGGCAACAGGCTCGGTGGCCAGGCGTCCACTAGCGCCAGCAGGTGCGCCTCGTTGACCTGCTCTTGGGCAACATCACGCAAGCGCACCCAACCACCCATGTGACGCGACGAGTTGCCGCTGAACGGCAGACCGCCAACCGCCCAACGCAAGGCGACATGGCGCATGAACTCCGGAGTGACGCCCTTGATGTAAGGCAACTCCGCGGCCGCTTGTTCAAGCGGTTTCATCTCCACGGCGGGCGCCGCCGCAACATCGACCACCGATGGCCGACCCGCACCGAAGTTACCCTGCACCAGCGTAACCACCTGACCATCCTGAATGGCGCGACCCAGCAGCGTGCTGACCGCCTTGCCCTCACGCAGCACTTCGACCTCGAAACGAATGGGCACATCCGCTGCCGCCGGGCTGACGAAGCTGATGGCCAGCGAACGCACCGGGCGATCATCGGTGAGCTTCAGGCGCATGTTTTCGTAAACCAGGGCCGCCATCAGGCCGCCGAACACGGCGCGCCCCTGAGCCCAGCTGGGCGGAATTCTGACCGCGTCAGGGTTTTCCCGAACGGCTTCGAGCAATTGGTTGAAATTCATCGGCCGGCTCCTGGCTCTTACCTGTAGCAAAAGGACCGCCAATACTAGCCAGCAAACCCCGGCCGATCAGCCCGCATATCGGTCATTTGCCGGGCTGACGCCGCTTTACCGCGGCCTGCAGCGCATCAAGGGTGTCATCGGATGTGCGCTCGGCCTCGTGCAGTTCCTGCTCCCAGTCGACCATGCAAGGTGCCAGGTCGGGGTGGTCCTTGGCCTGCAGCAACCACTGCAGGCGGTCATGCCAATCACCCAGATCGCCTTGGGCCTTCTTCAACAGGCGTTGCAGCTTCTTGCCGGCATGATCGAGCTGCGGATAGGCCTCATCACCATAGCGCACACGCTTGATCAGCAGGCGCAAGCGATGGCGATCATGGGCGGGGTCCTGCAGGGCCTCGCGCAGTTTGTGCCACTGCTTGACCAGGCGCTTGTCGACACGCTTGTCCAGCGACTTGGCCAGCCCCTCTCGTTCCGCTGCCCGCAAGAACAGCGGGAACGCATCGACGATCGCCAGCACCCGGGTCAGCTGCGGGCTGGCGGCAACGCTGGCAAAGGTCCTGTCGCGCTCCGCCAGGCGTAACTGCCCGGCTTCGGCATAGCCGCGCCCGATGAGTTCGGCAGCCAGCACCTCACGATCACGCAGAGGCGTGGTCAAGGTACCCAAAGACTTGGCCGCCTCCTCCAGTTGCTCCACACCCGGCAGCCCCTGCAGCGGCCGCAGCAGGCTGCGCAGGCGCCGCAGAGTGGTCCGCAGGTCGTGCAGGGCCTCGCTGTCGGTATTGGCGTCCAGGCGCTCGCGACAGGCCAGCAGACGCACCTGCAAGGCCAGCAACTGGGCAACGACATGATCGAGCATGACGGACATGTGATGCTCCTTGGTCAGCGCCCGGCGCGCGACTCACGAATGTAGAAGCGGGCCTTTTCGGCTTTGTGGGTACACCCTTCGTACCCTTCGAACTGCTGCTGCGTCTTGGCCCCGGTCAGCAGCGACAGGGCCTTGGAATAGCTGACGGTGCCGGCGAACCCTTCGGCCTTGGCCAGGTCCAGCTCCTTCCAGGCGCCATCCAGCTGAGTCGCGCAGCTTTCGCGGTAGGCGGTCTTGCCCGCGCAGCCTGCAAGGGCCAGGGCAATCAATGGAAGGCAGATCCAGGCTTTCATCAGTAATACCTCAAAGGTCAAAAGAGTGGCTGTTCGACGCCTGTACACCTGAAAAGTGCCAGGCTCGATATGCTTTGCTTAGAGTAGTTCAGCGCAGTCTGGATTGAAGCACAGGCCGCGATGAGTGCATTGTAGGACCATGGTTGTACCAGCCGGGGAAAGCTCATGAGCAAACGCGTGGCATTGGTGTTGGGATCGGGAGGCGCTCGTGGGTATGCCCATATCGGCGTGATCGAGGAAATCGAACGGCGCGGCTACGACATCGCCTGCATCGCCGGCTGCTCCATGGGCGCGGTGATTGGCGGTATCTACGCGGCAGGCAAACTGGAGGAATATCGCAACTGGATCGAAAGCCTGGACTACCTGGACGTGCTGCGCCTGGTCGACGTCAGCTTTCGCCTTGGTGCCATCCGCGGTGACAAGGTGTTCGGCCAGATTCGCAAAATTGTCGGCGACATGAACATCGAGCAGTTGCGCATACCTTACACAGCGGTAGCGACCGACCTTACCAACCAGCAGGAAATCTGGTTCCAGGAAGGCTGCCTGCATCAGGCCATGCGCGCCTCGGCGGCGATACCGAGCCTGTTCACACCCGTGATGCAGGGCAACCGCATGCTGGTCGACGGCGGCATTCTCAACCCGCTGCCGATCGTCCCGGTGGTATCCAGCCACTGTGACCTGATCATCGCGGTCAATCTTAACGCCACCAACCAGAAGCAGTATCAGTTGCCGGTGATCGAGCGGCCCGCCGCCTTCAAGATGCGTTTCGACGCCCTGCTCAGCTCACTGGGCTCGCGCCTGCCATTTCGGCGCAAGCCGGCCGAAGAGCTGATTCGCATCGAGCAGGAGATCGTCGCCGAAGGGCTGGCACCGCCCAACCCGTGGCTGGCCGACACTGCCGACCCCGAGGCACAGCAACCCGCCGCTGCGCCCGAACGTGAAGGCGCACCGAAGTCGGCGACCGGCTCGTTCATCATCGACAACGTCGGGCCGGCCTCGCTGCTCGACCTGATCAACCAGAGCTTCGAGGTGATGCAGACGTCACTGGCACAGTACAAGATTGCCGGCTATCCGCCGGATGTGCTGATCAACGTGCCCAAGCGGGTGTGCCGGTTCTTCGAGTTCTACAAGGCGCCGGAACTGATTGCGCTGGGGCGAGAGATTGCGCGGGATACGCTGGACAATTACGAAGGCAAGAAACGTTAGGCCGGTACGGGCGGTAGAAATGAAACAGGCCGCATCGCGCGGCCTGTTTCGTCATGCATCCATCACTCAGTAGCGGGTGATGTCGGCAGTGCCTTCCAGCTGCTTGCGGTAAGCCGCAAAGTCCTGCTGGCCAGCACGCGATGCGAGGTAGCGGCGGATCTGCTGCTTCTCGTCGTCGCTGGCGGTGGCACCTTCGTTGACGCCCTTGAGCTGCAGCACGACCAGGCTGCCGTCGGCCAGGACCACGCTGCCGTACACCGGCTTGTCCTTGGCTTGCGGCTTGGCCAGGCGGAACAGCGCCTGCAGCTCGGCCGGATCGATACCGTCCTGACCACGGGTCACGGCTTCGTGAGTCTTCCATTCCTGACCGTCGTGAGCGCCAGCGGCAGCGATGGAGCCGTCACGCAGACCGGCAATCAGCTTGTCCGCCTTGGTCTTGAGTTCGGCAGTCGCCTTCTCCTTGGCCAGGTGTTCGCTGATGTTCTTGGCCACGGCCTCCAGCGGCAGTTGCTCCGGCTTGCGGTGCTCCTTGACGCGCAGCACCACGGTGGTTTCCGGGTCCAGCTCGATGGCGGTGCTGTTGGCACCTTCATCCATCACTTCTTCGGAGAACGCAGCCTGAATCACGCCACGGTTGGCCGTGATGCCCTCGCCGCCTTCGCGGCCGAACGGAGCGGAAGTCTGCACCTTGAGGTTCAGGTCCTGGGCCGGCTGGGCCAGGTCGGAAGCCTCGTAGGCGGCATCCTGCAGCTGCTTGCTGGCATCGACGTAACGCTGCTCGACCAGCGGGGTCTTCAGGTCGCGGGTCAGCTTGTCCTTCAGGCTGGCGAAGCTCGGGACTTCCGGCGCCTGCTTGCCCAGCAGCTTGATCAGGTGGTAACCGAACTCGGTACGCACCGGGGCCGATACCTGGCCGTCGTTGAGCTTGTACAGGCTGTCTTCGAAGGCCGGGTCATACACGCCCGGGCCGGCGAAGCCGAGGTCACCGCCATTGCTGGCAGAGCCTGGGTCCTGGGAGAACTCCTTGGCCAGCTTGGCGAAGTCTTCGCCCTTGGCCAGGCGCTGCTCGATCTCTTCGGCCTTGGCCTTGGCCTGGGCGTCGGTGACCTTGTCGTTGACCTCGATGAGGATATGCGCGGCATGGCGCTGCTCGGCGAGGTTGGCGACTTCCTTCTCGTACTGGGCCTTGAGTTCTTCGTCGGTGACCTTGACCTGGTCGAAGAACGCCGACTTTTTCAGCTCGATGTAGTCGATGACCACCTGGTCCGGAGTCATGAACTCCTTGGCGTGCTGGTCGTAATGCGCCTTGACCTCGTCATCGCTGACCTTGACCGCTGCCGGGTTGGCCTTGAAGGTCAGGGAAGCGAAGTCGCGGGTCTGGTTTTCCAGGCGGGCAAAGGCGTCGACCTGCTGGTCGGTGACGAAGCTGCTGCCGGCAATACCGGTACGCAGCTGGCCGATCAGCATCTCTTCCCCGAGCATGTCGCGGAATTGCATGCGGCCATAGCCCATCTGGCGGATGACCTGGTCGAAACGATCGGCGCTGAACTTGCCATCGACCTGGAATTCCGGCGTCTGCAGGATCACTTGATCCAGCGCGGCTTCGGAGAAGGCGAACTTGGCGTCTTCGGCACCCTGCAGCAGCAGTTTTCGATCGATCAGGCCCTTGAGCGCAGAGTCGCGCAGCAGCTTTTCATCCAGCAGCGCTGGGTCAAAATCCTTGCCCAGCTGTTGCATCAGCTGGCGGCGCTGCATGTCGGCGGCCTGGCTCAGCTCGTTCAGGCTGATGGTGTGGCCGTTCACCTTGGCCGCGTCCTGGCTGTGGGTGGCGGCCTTGAAAATGGCTTCAAAGCCGGTCAACGCCATCAACACGACGATGAGGCCAATGATGGTCTTGGCAATCCAACCTTGTGAATTGTCCCTGATATTTTGCAGCATGCGTCCCCCAGAAACGGCTGTACCACTGCGTCGACAACCGCGGAGCGTGGGTAGAATCCTGATAAAAGAAAGGCGCATCCGAGGATGCGCCTTTTCTTAGCAAACGTGTCAGGCGGGAACGTTTGCGGCCCGCCATCAGCGTGCTCGGACCTGGCCAGGCCAGGTCCGGCTGAAAGAGACGACTTAGTTGACGGCGTCTTTCAGGCCTTTGCCAGCCTTGAAACCTGGAACCTTGGCAGCAGCGATCTTGATCGCCTTGCCGGTTTGTGGGTTACGGCCGGTGCGCTCGGCGCGCTCTTTGACCGAGAAGGTACCGAAGCCAACCAGAACGACGTCGTCGCCTGCTTTCAGGGCGCCAGTTACGGAGTCGATCACAGCGTCCAGAGCTTTGCCGGCGGCAGCCTTGGAAATGTCAGCCGATGCAGCGATAGCGTCAATCAGTTCCGACTTGTTCACTCTAAGTCCCCTTATTTCTCTATTGAGTTTGTTTCTAAGTATGTAAAGAAAAGCTTATGAAACGTGTGCCGGGTGGCAGCTTGACAATAGCGTGCCGCTTTATAGCAAGGCCCAGAAAAAACTGTCAAGGAAAGCCCCCCAGCCAAAAACTACTAGTGCGTGCTGATTCTTTCCTTAGCATCGCCGTCGCGTTTGTCATCTTTAGCGACAATCTCCGGAGCCACATCTGGCAAGGGCTCCGGGGCGTATTGCAGCGCAATTTGCAGGACTTCGTCAATCCATTTGACCGGTTTGATCTGCAGATCCTGTTTGATATTTTCCGGAATTTCCTTCAGATCGCGAACATTCTCCTCGGGAATGATCACTGTCTTGATCCCGCCACGGTGTGCGGCCAGCAGCTTTTCCTTCAACCCGCCGATGGCCAGCACCTGCCCACGCAGGGTGATTTCACCGGTCATGGCCACGTCGGCGCGTACCGGAATCTGCGTCAGCGCGGACACCAGCGCGGTGCACATGCCGATACCAGCGCTCGGGCCGTCCTTCGGCGTGGCACCTTCGGGCATGTGGATATGCACGTCGTGCTTCTCGTGGAAGTCGGCGGCAATCCCCAGGCTGCGGGCGCGGCTGCGGACCACGGTCTGCGCGGCCGTGATCGACTCGACCATGACATCACCCAGCGAGCCGGTCTTGATCAGCTGGCCCTTGCCAGGGATGACGACCGACTCGATGGTCAGCAATTCGCCGCCCACCTGGGTCCAGGCAAGGCCGGTGACCTGGCCGATCTGATCCTGCTGCTCGGCCAGACCGTAACGGAACTTGCGCACGCCAAGCAGGTGCTCGAGCTGCTCGCTGGTGACCTTGACCTTGACCTGTTTCTGCCCGGTATGTTCCTTGACCACCTTGCGGCAGACTTTGGCGATCTGGCGCTCCAGGCCACGCACACCGGCTTCGCGGGTGTAATAACGGATGATGTCGCGAATCGCCGAGACGTCGATGTCCAGCTCTTCGGTCTTCAAACCGTTGGCCTTGACCTGCTTGGGCGTCAGGTACTTGACCGCGATGTTGATCTTCTCGTCCTCGGTGTAGCCCGGCAGGCGGATGACCTCCATGCGGTCGAGCAGCGCCGGCGGAATATTCATCGAGTTCGAGGTGCACAGGAACATCACATCCGAGAGGTCGTAGTCGACTTCCAGGTAGTGGTCGTTGAAATTGTGGTTCTGCTCCGGGTCGAGCACTTCCAGCAGCGCCGAAGCCGGGTCGCCACGCATGTCGCTACCCATCTTGTCGATCTCGTCGAGCAGGAACAGCGGGTTACGCACACCGACCTTGGTCATCTTCTGGATCAGGCGGCCAGGCATCGAACCGATGTAGGTACGACGGTGACCACGAATCTCGGCCTCGTCACGCACGCCGCCCAAGGCCATGCGCACGAACTTGCGATTGGTCGCGGCAGCGATCGACTCGGCCAGCGAAGTCTTGCCCACGCCAGGCGGGCCAACCAGGCACAGTACCGGACCGCGGATCTTCTTCACCCGCTTCTGCACGGCGAGGTACTCGAGAATCCGCTCCTTGACCTCTTCAAGGCCATAGTGGTCGGCATCGAGGATTTCCTCGGCCTTGGCCAGGTCCAGACGCACCTTGCTCTGGGCCTTCCACGGCACCTGCACGAGCCAGTCGAGGTACGAGCGCACCACGGTGGCTTCGGCAGACATTGGCGACATCTGCTTGAGCTTGTTCAGCTCGGCCTGGGCCTTGGCCAAGGCATCTTTCGGCAGGCCGGCGGCTTCGATGCGCTTTTTCAGCTCTTCGACTTCGTTGTGGCCTTCGTCGCCATCGCCGAGCTCCTTCTGAATGGCCTTCATCTGCTCATTCAGGTAGTACTCGCGCTGGCTGCGCTCCATCTGCTTCTTGACCCGGCCACGAATACGCTTCTCGACCTGCAACAGGTCGATTTCGGCATCCAGCAGTGCCAGCACGTGCTCGACACGGGTCGCCAGGTCGACGATCTCGAGGATTTCCTGCTTCTGCTCGATTTTCAGCGCCATGTGCGCGGCCATGGTATCGACCAGGCGACCAGGCTCTTCGATGCTGTTCAGCGACGACAGCACTTCGGCGGGGACTTTCTTGCCCAGCTGCACATACTGCTCGAACTGCGACAGCAGCGTGCGCACGAAGACTTCCGACTCGCGCTCGGCAGCGTCGCTTTCGTCGATCAGGGAGACTTCGGCACGGATGTGCCCTTCAACTTCGGTGAAACGCTCGACCGCACCGCGCTGCTCGCCCTCGACCAGCACCTTGACAGTGCCATCGGGCAGCTTCAGCAGTTGCAATACGGTAGCGATGGTACCGACCCGATACAGGGCGTCTTCGCCTGGATCGTCATCGGCCGGGTTCTTCTGGGCCAGTAGCAGGATCTGCTTCTCGCCCGTCATCGCGGCCTCGAGGGCTTCGATAGACTTCTCACGCCCCACGAACAGTGGGATGACCATGTGCGGATAGACGACGACATCGCGCAATGGCAAAAGAGGCAAGTCGAGGGTGGTCTTCATGATTTCGCCTCTACAGCGGCCTTATGGCCGGAAACCGGTGGAAATGATGCTTGGACCTAATGTGGGGGCACGCTTGGGAAATTACAAGCGCTTGCATAGGAAAAGCAGAAAGGGGCCCGTAGGCCCCTTTCTTGCTTGCTGCCATCACCCGGCATTTACCTGAAATCAGGCGTCGGGCGCGGCCTTGGCTTGCGGCTCGCTGTTCTCGTAGATCATCAGCGGCTGCGAAGTGCCTTCGATGACGCTCTCGTCGATCACCACCTTGCTGACATCCTTCAGCGAAGGAATCTCGTACATGGTGTCGAGCAGCACGCCTTCCAGGATCGAACGCAGGCCACGGGCGCCAGTCTTGCGCTCCAGGGCCTTGCGCGCGACGGCCTTGAGGGCGTCGGTGCGGAACTCGAGGTCCACGCTTTCCATCTCGAACAGCTTGGCATACTGCTTGGTCAGGGCATTCTTCGGCTCGGTGAGGATCTGCATCAGCGCAGGCTCGTCCAGCTCGTCGAGGGTCGCCAAAACCGGCAAGCGACCGACGAACTCAGGGATCAGGCCAAACTTGACCAGATCGTCCGGTTCGACTTCACGCAGCGATTCGCCAACCTTCTTGCCCTCTTCCTTGCTGCGTACTTCGGCGCCGAAACCGATGCCACCCTTGGTGGAGCGGTTCTGGATGACCTTTTCCAGGCCGGAGAAGGCGCCACCGCAGATGAACAGGATGTTGCGGGTATCAACCTGCAGGAATTCCTGTTGCGGGTGCTTGCGGCCGCCCTGCGGCGGAACCGAAGCAACGGTGCCTTCAATCAGCTTCAGCAGTGCCTGTTGCACGCCCTCGCCCGAAACGTCACGGGTGATGGACGGGTTGTCCGACTTGCGGGAGATCTTGTCGATCTCGTCGATGTAGACAATGCCCATCTGGGCCTTTTCCACGTCGTAGTCGCACTTCTGCAGCAGTTTCTGAATGATGTTCTCGACGTCCTCACCCACATAACCGGCTTCGGTCAGGGTGGTGGCGTCTGCAATGGTGAACGGTACGTTCAGCAACCGTGCAAGGGTTTCGGCGAGCAGGGTCTTGCCCGAGCCGGTAGGCCCGATGAGCAGGATGTTGCTCTTGCCGAGTTCGACTTCGTCGCCCTTCTTGTCACGCTGGTTCAGGCGCTTGTAGTGGTTGTACACCGCCACCGCCAGCACCTTCTTCGCGCGCTCCTGACCGATGACGTACTGGTCCAGGATGCCGCTGATTTCTTTCGGCGAAGGCAATTTGTGCGCGCTGCTCTCGGCCTGGGCTTCCTGCACCTCCTCACGGATGATGTCGTTGCACAGGTCGACGCACTCGTCGCAGATAAATACCGAGGGCCCGGCAATCAGTTTGCGCACTTCGTGCTGGCTTTTGCCGCAGAAGGAGCAATAAAGCAATTTGCCGCTGTCCTCGCCGTTACGGGTGTCAGTCATTCGATCGATCCAATCCGGTAGGCTTGCAACACAAGATGAAGGCAATTGCGGGCTTTTTCAAGTCCGCAGGTAGGCGCTTTCCGCACCTACCTGCTCTGGCACCTGGGTTCAGGAGGCCAGTTGCCGCTTGTCGTACACCGAGTCGATCAGGCCGTACTCGGCCGCGCGCGAGGCGCTCATGAAATTGTCACGTTCGGTGTCACGCTTGATGGTCTCGAGTTCCTGGCCAGTGTGGTAGGCCAGCAGCTCGTTCAGGCGCGCCTTGATATTGAGGATTTCCTGGGCGTGAATCTCGATATCGGTAGCCTGGCCCTGGAAACCGCCCAGTGGCTGGTGGATCATCACGCGCGAGTTCGGCAGGCAGTGACGCTTGCCCTTGGCACCCGCGGCCAACAGGAACGCACCCATGCTGCAGGCCTGGCCGATGCAGATGGTCGAGACGTCCGGCTTGATGAATTGCATGGTGTCGTAGATCGACATGCCGGCAGTCACCGAACCGCCTGGGGAGTTGATGTACAGATGGATATCCTTGTCCGGGTTTTCCGCCTCAAGGAACAGCAGCTGCGCCACTACCAGGTTGGCCATGTAATCCTCTACCGGGCCAACCAGGAAGATCACTCGCTCCTTCAACAGGCGCGAGTAGATGTCGTAGGCACGTTCGCCACGGGCGGACTGCTCGATAACCATCGGGACCAGGCCGCCTGCGGCCTGGATGTCAGAGCTCTGCTGAATATAAGAATTGCGGGACATGTCCTGCGCTCACTCCCAAATAGTCATGGCTTGATAACGCACAAGCCAGCTCGAAGGCTGGCTTGTGGGGGTTTCCTACGAGAGAAGCCTGTTACTCAGCGTCGGCAGGAGCCTGTGCTGGCTTAACGGCATCTTCGTACGAGACCGATTTGTCGGTCACAGTCGCTTTCTGCAGAACAGTATCTACAACTTGCTCTTCCAGCACAACCGAACGAACTTCGTTCAGCTGCTGGTCGTTCTTGTAGTACCAGGAGATGACCTGCTCAGGCTCTTGGTAAGCCGAAGCCATTTCTTCGATCATTTCGCGAACCTTGCCTTCGTCCGGCTTCAGGTCGAACTGCTTGACCACTTCGGCGACGATCAGGCCCAGCACCACACGGCGCTTGGCTTGCTCTTCGAACAGCTCGGCCGGCAGTTGCTCAGGCTTGATGTTGCCACCGAACTGCTGAACAGCCTGGACGCGCAGACGGTTGACTTCGTTTTCCAGCAGGGCCTTTGGCACTTCGATCGGGTTGGCGGCCAGCAGACCGTCCATGACCTGGTTCTTGACCTTGGTCTTGATCGCCTGACGCAGCTCACGCTCCATGTTCTTGCGAACTTCGGTGCGGAAGCCTTCCAGGGTCGTTTCCTTGATGCCGAACTGGGCGAAGAATTCTTCGTTCAGCTCTGGCAGCGCAGGGGCCGATACGCTGTTGACGGTGATGGTGAACTCGGCGGCCTTGCCAGCCAGGTCCAGGTTCTGGTAGTCCTCTGGGAAGGTCACGTTGACAACGCGCTCTTCGCCAGCCTTGGCGCCAACCAGGCCATCTTCGAAGCCTGGGATCATGCGGCCGGAACCCAGTACCAGCTGGGTGCCCTTGGCGGAACCACCGGCGAACACCTCACCGTCGACCTTGCCGACGAAGTCGATGTTGACCTGGTCGTCGTTCTGCGCAGCGCGCTCGACAGCCTCGAAGCGGGTGTTCTGCTTGCGCAGGACTTCCAGCATGTTGTCCAGGTCGGCGTCAGCCACTTCGGCGCTCAGGCGCTCGACGTTGATCGACTCGAAGCCGGCAACGGTGAACTCTGGGAACACTTCGAAGATGGCAACGAATTCCAGGTCCTTGCCCTTCTCGAAGGACTTCGGCTCGACGGCCGGAGCGCCAGCCGGGTTCAGCTTCTGCTCGACGATGGCTTCGTAGAAGGAAGCCTGGACCAGGTCACCGAACGCCTCTTGACGGGCATCGGCTTCGAAACGCTGACGGATCACGCTCATCGGCACCTTGCCTGGGCGGAAGCCCGCGACCTTGGCGCGCTTGGCAGTCTGTTGCAGACGCTTGTTGACTTCGTTCTCGACGCGCTCGGCCGGAACGGCGATGGTCATGCGGCGCTCGAGAGCGGAAGTGTTTTCAACAGAAACTTGCATGGATATTCCTCGTTGCACAGACGTTAGCCGGCGATAGCCCGACTCCAGAATCAAGGGCAAGCATTCTAGTGAGTCACGCACCAGAAGTCACCCCACCCGGGACGACGGGAAACCTCGCCGGTCGATTAACTTGCATGGCCCGCACGGTGAAGTGCCAAGCCTCTATATATAGAGGGCTGCATACCTCCCAATGGGTGGCACACAACCGAAATACCTTGTCAAACAACCGTCAGCTTGAAAGCGACCTGCTTATTCAGGATCGATCTCATTGAACTGGCAGTACTCCTCCCACTCCACACCCAACGCCTCAGCCACTTCGCGATGGGTCTCCAGGCGCATGGCCTGCAGTTGCTCGGGGCTTTCGGCAATCAGCTGCAGCGCCAGCTCCCAGGGCTGAATACCCTGCTCATCGGCGGCATCCTCGAATGCCCACTCGATCTGCTGGGCCTGCTCACGCGTGTCCAGCTCGCGGATTTCCTCGAGCAGTTGCCGATTGGCTTCGGCAAAGCGCTGCAGCGCCAAGGCCTGGCGGGCTTCTTTTGCAATCATCGGGGTGTTCCTCTGCCGGCCAAATGGGCCGGTGTTTCAACCGGCTGAAATCTAACAGCTTTTATTGGGGTGTCACCAGAGGATTACAAGGGGCGAGATGGAGTTATGGCTGCGACGATTTCAGCTTGAGCCTTCCCGCGCCCGGGAGAACGAGCGCCGCCCGCGCGGCGCTCAATCTCGCAGACACTGCAAGGCTCAGGCGAAACACCCCAGAAACAACAAAGGCGCCCGATCTCACGATCAAGGCGCCTTCAAAAAATATGGGGTGGACGATGGGAATCGAACCCACGACAACTGGAATCACAATCCAGCGCTCTACCAACTGAGCTACGCCCACCATATTGCGGTGTTTCAGTGTTGCGATACAACCTTACAGAAGCATGGTGCGGACGAAGAGACTCGAACTCTTACAGCTTGCGCCGCTGGAACCTAAATCCAGTGTGTCTACCAATTTCACCACGTCCGCGTAACGCTTAAAACAAAGGCGCCAGATCGTTCAATCAAAGGCGCCTTCGTCGAATATGGGGTGGACGATGGGAATCGAACCCACGACAACTGGAATCACAATCCAGCGCTCTACCAACTGAGCTACGCCCACCATATTGCATTACAGCCTTACTTGCTTGCCCAAGCTGCCTAAATGGCGCACCCGGCAGGACTCGAACCTGCGACCATCCGCTTAGAAGGCGGATGCTCTATCCAGCTGAGCTACGGGCGCTTAAGCTTGAAGCCTAACCGAACAAGCCTTTAACAGATAACTGCTAAACCACTCATTCTGCCCGACCTCGCCAACCAGTGCTAGGCTGTGCCCGACAAGTGCGGCGAATCTTATAGGCGAGCCTCCAGGTCGTCAACACCTTTCTCGAAAAAATTTAATTTATTTAAGGGGTTAGGGGATTTGCCCGACCACCCGCCTTTGCCCTTGGGCGATGTCGTGCGAGAATACGCCCTCTTTATTGTTCCTTTCTCGATGGTTAATCACGCGTCTATGACTGCACACCTAATCGATGGCAAGGCGATCGCCGCCAACCTGCGCAAGCAGATCGCTCAACGTGTCGAGGAGCGTCGCCAGCAAGGCCTGCGCACTCCGGGCCTGGCGGTGATCCTGGTCGGCACCGACCCCGCCTCCCAAGTCTATGTCTCGCACAAGCGCAAGGACTGCGAAGAGGTCGGCTTCATTTCCCAGGCCTTCGACCTGCCCAGCGAGACCACGCAGCAAGCGCTGACCGAGCTGATCGACCGCCTCAACGACGATCCGGCCGTCGATGGCATCCTGCTGCAACTGCCGCTGCCGGCGCACCTGGATGCGTCGCTGCTGCTCGAGCGCATCCGCCCCGACAAAGACGTCGACGGCTTCCACCCGTACAACATCGGCCGCCTGGCCCAGCGTATCCCGCTGCTGCGCCCGTGCACGCCCAAAGGCATCATGACCCTGCTGGAAAGCACCGGCCAGGACCTTTATGGCATGAATGCGGTGATCGTCGGCGCATCCAACATCGTGGGCCGCCCGATGGCGATGGAGCTGCTGCTGGGCGGTTGCACCGTGACCGTCTGCCACCGCTTCACCAAGGACCTGGCCGGCCACGTCGGCCGCGCCGACCTGGTGGTCGTGGCAGCCGGCAAGCCTGGCCTGGTCAAGGGTGAGTGGATCAAGGAAGGAGCCATCGTCATCGACGTCGGCATCAACCGCCAGGAACACGGCAAGCTGGTCGGCGACGTGGTCTACGAGACCGCCCTGCCGCGCGCCGGCTGGATCACGCCGGTTCCGGGTGGTGTCGGGCCGATGACCCGCGCCTGCCTGCTGGAAAACACGCTGTATGCAGCCGAAGAGCTGCATAAGTGAGTAAAAACGGCACCTTTCGAGGTGCCGTTTTCATATGTACGGCCAGTTGAGGAGTTGGGCAACAGAACAGCCGTACCACGCCTTGAAAAAGATTGCCTGATGGCGGGTAGAGGTTTGCCTCAGCCGATTCTGCTGCCGCTTGGCCAAAATCAGCCAGCCCCGCTGTCGCCAGCCCCTGCTTCAGCCAGCATCGCAACGCTGCGCGTCTGACAATATCTCCACAGCCCTTACTGGAGCGTCGCCGCAAGGAGACCCGTCATGACCCGCTACATCGATGTGCAAGACCTCGCCCGCCTGGTCAACCGTAAAGGCCTGCCCACCTGCCTGGTTGAGATGGCCGAATATATCCGTCAGGACTACCTGCGCTGGCCGGCCTTCGAGAAGTGTGCACGGGTGGCCAACCACTCGCCCGATGGGGTTATCGAACTGATGCCGGTGTCCGACGCCAGCCTGTACGCCTTCAAGTACGTCAATGGCCATCCGAAGAACACCCGTCACGGCCTGCCCACGGTGATGGCCTTCGGCACCCTGGCCGATGTCGACACTGGCACACCGCTGCTGCTCAGCGAGATGACCCTGACCACCGCGATCCGCACGGCCGCCACCTCGGCACTGGCGGCACGCTATCTTGCGCGTGAAGACAGCCGCAGCATGGCGTTGATCGGCAATGGCTCACAAAGCGAATTCCAGGCCATCGCCTTCAATACCCTGGTGGGCATTGACGAAATCCGCCTGTACGACATCGACCCGACGGCCTCTGCCAAGCTGGTGGCCAATCTCGCCGGCCGCCCCGGGCTTAAGCTGAGTGTCGCCAGTTCGGTTGCCGAAGCGGTGCGCGGTGCCGACATCGTCACCACGGTCACTGCCGACAAGGCCTATGCGACCATCCTCACGCCGGACATGATCGAGCCGGGCATGCACCTGAACGCCGTGGGCGGCGACTGCCCGGGCAAGACCGAGCTGCACCGCGACATCGTCGAACAGGCGCGGGTGATCGTCGAATACGAGCCACAGAGCCGTGTCGAGGGCGAGATCCAGCAATTGCCTGGCAACTCGCCGGTGATCGAGTTCTGGCAGGTGATCGCGGGGCTTGTGCAAGGCCGCGAGCATGCCGAGCAAGTGACCTTGTTCGACTCGGTCGGGTTTGCCCTGGAAGACTACTCGGCGCTGCGCTACGTGCTCGATAGCGCACGCATGCTGGGGATCGGCCAGGACATTACGCTGGTGCCGAAGCTGGACAACCCGAAGGACCTCTATGCGCTGCTGCAACCTCGGGTAGTGGGGGCGCGCGCGATGCACAAGGCAGAAAGCGCCTGTGCCTGATACAACCCGGGGTCGCGCAGCGGCTCCGGTTTGCGCCTACCCTGTCCATGCCCTCTTTCGAAAGAAGCCCCGCGCATGGACACCAAGGACGCCAACGCCCCACCGCTGGACCGCATCGACGAAGCCATCCTCGACGTACTGCGCCACGACGGCCGCATCACCTTCGAGAAGCTCTCGACCCTGGTCCACCTCACCCCGCGCCCCTGCCTGGAGCGGGTGCGCAAGCTAGAACGCCGCGGGGTGATCCGCGGCTACGGCGCGATCATCGACCTGCAGAAACTCGCCCCTGGCCTGTCCTTGCTGGTGCTGGTGGCCCTGTCCAACCAGAGCGGGCGCGTCGCGCAGAAAGCCTTCGAGGCCACCATGCTGAAGTGCCCGGAAGTTCACGAATGCCAACTGATCAGTGGCCACTTCGATTACAGCCTGCGCCTACGCTGCCGTGACATGGAGCACTATCGGGTCCTCAGCGAAAGCTGGATGAACGACGATTCGCTGCATATCGACAAACTGGTGGCACACCCGGAGCTAGCCGCGATCAAATGCATACCGCCGTCGACCGGGCTGTAACCCGATAACCCAATCGCTCTGTGTCCCTCCCTACGCTGGCCGCCCGACAATGGAGAGCGGCTCATGCCCACACAGCCTTCGCCACACCTGGCGCTCATACAACGACGCGCACCGCAATGGTTGACAACCCGTACGCCTGCAGAACGCAAGCAACTGGAATTACGCGTACGGGAAAGCCATCGTGCCACCCGTCAGCTTCGCATGCATCTGGCAGGCGTGCAGGCACCTGAAGCATTTTGCCGCCCGCAACTGGAAGATGCGCTGGCATACTGGTTTGCCGAGCGGGAGCTGCCTGATGTTGGCCAGGGCTGGCTCTGGGACATCACCCAAGGACGCAACAGGTCATGGCTGGAGGCAGCCATGCTGAACTTCGACGAGGGCGACCAGGTAAGGCTGTATCTGAACAAGGACGCAGCGGCTAGTACCGACATCGATGCCGGACGCTTCGTCAAGGCAGTCCGGAATCTGGACCTCGGACGCCGCTATCAGGATCACCTGACTGATCTGCTCGACACCGACCTCACGCGGCAAATGCAAATACGACAGGACAAGGCCGCCTTTGCCGCCGAAATCAGCCTGGCGAAGTTGCATGGGCACATCGACAGCCACGGTCAGTCCTTGGGCGAGGCAGCACTGGCAGGCGCGTTTTCGCTCCCGCGCCCCGATGGTAGCTTGCAAGCACTGGAATGCTGTTTCCTCACCCTGCTCGACTGCCCGCTGAATGGTCCGTTGCTGATCCGCATGCGGCCGCAGGCCAACAAGGAAGTGTGCCTGCTTTACCTGCCTGGCCACCCAACCAAGGCGCTGCGCCAGTACCCTTCGCTCGCAGCGCTGGGCCAAGCCATGACGCAAATGCTCTGGCACGACGAGCAACGGCGCTTTTACCTGCGTTATGTCGGCCATGACCAACAGCCTCTATTCGCCAAGCGGCTACGCGAGACGCTGTTTCCTCGCTTCCCCTATGCCACGCTGCAGCCAGTCACTCCAAGTCTGGAAAAAGGCGAGCATTTCAGCTGGATCTCTCGGCTGTTTCCCAACCCCCGCCATCTGTGGCAGGAGACCCTGGATAAAAACGCCAGGTTGCCATGGAGCGCAACGCCTTGGCGCAAAGACTGTTTCGCCGAGCGCACACGCACAATGCTTGAACGCAAACGCCAGGATGCAGCCCATATCGTGGTGCCGACCGAGCAGCGCGACGCGGCGGCGCTACGCGCAACCGTCGAAGGCTGGCTGGCGGCTGGCCTGAATATTCTGAATGTCGCGAGCTTCTTCGTCCCCGGGCTCGCCGAGGTGATGCTGGTGGTGGGCGGTGCGCAAGTGGTGGACGAGTTTCTCGAAGGGGTGCATGCAGCCAATGAAGGCGAAAGCGACCAGGCCATCGGCCATTTGTTCGCCGTGTTCGAGAACCTTGCGCAGTTCGCCGCCATTGGCGCCGCCGGGCATTTCGTCGAACCGACCGGGCCATTGCATGATTGGCAACGCGTCGGCGAAGGCGACAGCGAACGCCTGTGGCATGGCGGCCTGTCGGCGTTCGCCCGGCCCCGCCCCTGGCCAGCGCAAACGACACTGCCCGCCAGCGGCTTGCACACCTGGGAAGGGCAGCGCTGGTGGCTGCACGAAGATCAGGCATACGCCGTGGAGTCCGCGGGCAAGGGGCGCTGGCGACTTGCACCGGGCAAGTACCATCGTCACCAGCCCAGGCTGGTGGGCAATGGCGAAGGTACATGGTTGCTGGAGCACGAGCGGCCATTGGCCTGGCAGAGCCCTGGCCTGGCACGCCGCCTCGGCCCGGCAAGCGCCGGCCTGGACGATACCGCGCTGATGCATGCCCTGCGCAGCAGCGGCTATGACGACGCCGCTGTGCGCCGACTGCTGCAGGATCATCGCCCTTTGCCGGCCCTGCTCCTGGACAGCCTCGAAGCCTTTGGCGCTACGCTGCCCCAAAATGCCGGTCTCGCCGATAACAGTGTGCTGGCCCGAGACTTTCCTTCACTCAGCCCCCGAATACGCAGTGAAATTCTGGCAACCGCTTCCAGCCAGGACCTGGCCGCGCTCAAGCAGAGTGGCCGGCTGCCCTTGCGCCTGGCCGAACAGGCGCGGTTGTACTTGCGTGACGCGCGCCTCAACCGCGCGCTAGCTCAGCTCCGGCAAGCGCAGGGAAGCGGTGCTGACCGCGACCGGCTGGTGTTCGCCAACCTGCCTCGGCTACCTGGATGGACTGGCGACATCAGCCTGGAACTTCGTGACAATGGCCGCCTGATCGACGTGGCGGGCAATGGTACGACCAGCAAACAGGTGCAGCGCAGCGGCCTGGGCTATGAGCCCGCCGACGACTCAGGCCAGGTCCTGGGCAACCGCGATGAGCTGCTGGCATCCATCCTGCGGGCCCTGCCCGATAGCGAACGCAACGCTCTGAAGCTGGACATCCATGATGTAACGGGGCTGCGCGATGCCTTGTTCGAACTGGCATGCCAGGATCGCGAAACCACTGCGGGCGACTTGGGCATGGCGCCGGTTCGTCCACTTTACAACCCACCGAGCTGGCTGGCCGGCAAGCCGGGCTACAGGCTCAGTGGCCGCGGTCGCGGCTGGCTGAGCGACGATGAACTGTTCGACCAGCTGTACCCGACCGGCAACCTGGAGGAACGCGAATGGTTGCGCCAGCAGCTGCGGGATGAAGCAGGCGATCGGCCTGGCGCATTCGCCCGCTTGCTCGAAGGGCTGCGCGCCGATTACCAACGCCTCGACAGCGAGCTGCAAGGCTGGGTCGAGGCTGCCCGAGGCCAGCAGCGCACGGCTCGTGATCTGCAGGCCCAGCTCATACGCCAGGCGTGGCGACGGGAGAACCCCGTCGACCCGACCGGCGCCCTCAACTTCGTGATTGTAGAGATCGATGCGGCAGACCTAGGGACGCTGCCAACGCTGAGCGTAGCCCTTCCCCATGTTCGCCAACTGCGCATCAGCGGGCTGGCGGATCGTGCCGATACTCAGTTGGATAGTTTTCTCAGAGCCTTCCCTCGGGCACGCAACCTGGACCTCGAAAACAACGCTCTGCGGACAATTCCTGCAGCACTGGGCGAACTCGCCGACATACAATCACTCGACCTTTCGCACAACCTGCTCGATCTCTCTCGGGAGGCCGATCTCACCACGCTGACCCGCCTGCATGACCTTAAGCGCCTGAACCTGTCACAAAGTCTGCAGAACCTCTCCGTCAGTACTCTTGAACGGCTAGCCGAACTGCCGGCCCTGAGCTTTTTCCAGGCCGACCTCAATAACCTGACCTTCGGCGCGGAGCATTTTCAGGCACTGCAGCGCTGGCCCAGCCTTACCCACCTCGAACTGGGGCGCAATGAAATCGTGCTGACCGACGAAAGCCGCACGGCGCTTGCCGGCTTGAACCGCCTGCGCCTGCTTTCGCTGCGCTACAACCCGCTGGAACTGGCGCCCGACCTGACCGGCTGGAGCGCACTCGAACAACTTGATCTGGAGCGTACGCTGATTTTCGAATGGCCTGCGGGGCTGATCGCATTGATGAATCAGGAGCCCATGAACCTGCGCGCCATCGATCTGAGCCTGAACGAACTGGTCGATGTGCCTGTGTTGCGCGATACGGCCTTCGCCCGCCGGGTACGCGAAGGCGACGATGAACTGAACCATGCCTTCGACGACAATCCGCTCAGCGAGCTGGCGTTGCAACGGCTCGAAGACGCCGGCCTGGCGCCCCAGCAGAGCACCAACGAAGAAGACTGGTCAGCCGGTTGGCCCCCCGCACTGCGGGGACACGTTTCCAGTTACTGGATGGATGCAAACTGGCAACCGCTGTTTGACTTGTATCAACGCATGCCCGGTACGCAGGCCTACCAGACGAGTTCAGCCGCGATGAATCAACGCATGCGCCACGTGCTGCAGGCATTGGTCGACGGTGCGCATACAGATCGGCCTGGTACAGGTATTGCCCAGTTGCAGCAGCAGATCAACGACCTGCTGACAGATGCAGGCCAGCAATGCGTCGACCAGGCCATCCTGCTCTTCCAGCAGATCGAGACCGAGGTGACCGTTTGGCAATCGGTGGTCCATGCACAACCGGGGGCCAGCAATGAACAGGTCGCCATCGAAAGCGCCGCGAGCCTGATGCGCCAGCGCCTGCTCGATGAGCAGATCGGCGGGCTGTACAACGCACGGCGTGCCAGACGAAGGGCATTGGCCGAGGCCGGCAATGCCGCCGAGCGCGAGGCGGCACCGGCTTTGTCGATCCATGATGACCTCAGCGACGCGCTGTTGACCGAGCCGGACTTCCTTCTGGATGAACTGGAAATGGCCTTGTTCGCACGGATCCACCTGCAGCAGCGGCTCCGGCTGCCTACGCAGCCGGTCACCATGCAGTATGAATATCTCGCGCGCCTGAGCGACAACACCTTACAGGCCCTGGAGCATGCAGTGTGGGCCGAGGCAAGCGCGCAACACCTCAATGGCTGGGCCAGCGATCAACCCTTCTGGCAGCGTTGGCTTGAACGATTGCGGCCTCATGAGTTCAAGGCCTTTGCCCGGCAATGGGAGGGCGCTTCGGAATACTTCGACACGCTCAATGACCGCGCCGCGGAGGCTGGCGCTTACACCGGGCCCGAGGTCCCGCCTGGCTACATCGCCAGCCTGGAGCAGCACATGGGGCAAATTGCCTGGCGCCGCGCAGGTGTGCTGCAACGGGTCGACCTGTCCAACGACAGTGAACGCTACCTGCGGGCTTCAGAACTGTTACTGGAAAGTCGCCAACGAGCCCGTGAAGCATTGATAGCCGGACTGACCTTGAGCATGAGCGAAACCAACCCACGAGCGTTCGCGGCCGACGCCTAAGCCAGCCTCCCGTGTCGGTTACCCGGCACGGGGCACCCCGCCCTACGATCCTGGCAAGCTGATTGCATCGGCTGACCAGGCGTTGGTCCAGTCCTGAGCTGATTTCGTCGGACCGCCTGGGTCGGCAGTAATGGCCCATGCACCGAACTAGAGCCTGATCGCTGCCAATGCCTCGTAACTGGTCAGACCGGTAAGGCCAAAACTCCTTGCAATGTCGGATTTTTCACGGTTTTATGCTCCGGCGCTGAACAAACCGGTAAGACCACAACAATAAAGAAGTCCTGCGCTCTTTTGCCCCGTGCGGCACCGAAGCAAGGACACCGATCAGAGATCACTCCCATGCTCAAATGGTGCTCGCGTTCGATCTTCCTGCAAGTCGTACTCGGCCTTGCCCTCGGCATCGCCTGCGGCCTCAGCCTCCCCGAAGTCTCCCTGCAACTCAAACCCCTCGGCGATGGTTTCATCAAGCTGATCAAGATGCTCATCGGCCTGATCGTCTTCTGCGTGGTGGTCAGCGGCATTTCAGGTGCCGGCGACCTCAAGAAGGTCGGGCGCATCGGCCTGAAATCGGTCATTTACTTCGAAGTACTGACCACCATCGCCCTGGTCATCGGGCTGGTGTTCGCTTTCAGCAGCGGCATCGGCAGCGGCGCCAATATCCACCTCGACCAGCTGTCCAGCGCCGACGCCAGCAGCCTGGCCGAGCGTGGCCAGCATATTCATGGGGCCACGGCGTTCTTCATGGACCTGATCCCGAACTCGGTGGTCGGTGCCTTCGCCGACAACAACATCCTGCAGGTGCTGCTGTTCTCGGTGCTGTTCGGCAGCGCGCTGAACCTGGTGGGCGACTCGGCCACGGGCATCTCGCGGCTGATCAACGAGCTGAGTCATGTGATCTTCCGCATCATGGGCATGATCGTGCGCCTGGCGCCGATCGGTGTGTTCGGCGCCATCGCCTTCACCACCAGCAAGTACGGCCTGGAGTCGCTGCAGCACCTGGGTGGCCTGGTGGCACTGTTCTACCTGACCTGTGCCGGCTTCGTGCTGATCGTACTGGGTACCGTGATGCGCGTGTCAGGCCTGAAACTGCTGCCGTTCATCAAGTACCTGCGTGAGGAACTGACCATTGTCCTCGGCACCGCGTCGTCCGACGCCGTGCTACCGCAGATCATGCGCAAGCTGGAACACCTGGGCATCGGCAGTTCCACCGTCGGCCTGGTGATCCCCACCGGCTACTCGTTCAACCTCGACGGGTTCTCCATCTACCTGACCCTGGCCATCGTGTTCATTGCCAACGCCACCGGCACGCCTCTGGCAATGACCGACCTGCTGACCATCCTGCTGGTGTCGCTGGTGACTTCCAAGGGCGCTCACGGCATCCCAGGCTCGGCGCTGGTGATTCTCGCCGCGACCTTGACCGCCGTGCCAGCGATTCCGGTGGTGGGCCTGGTACTGGTACTGGCGGTGGACTGGTTCATGGGCATTGGCCGGGCACTGACCAACCTGATCGGCAACTGCGTGGCCACCGTGGCCATCGCCCGCTGGGAAAAGGATATCGACCTTGAGCGCGCGCACAACGTGCTCGCAGGCAAACCCGGCTTCGCCCATGCGCCGCGCAAACAACCCAACGCCCATCAGCAGGAATTCTGAGCCCGCGTGGCCGGCACTTTCGCCGGCCTTTTCAGGAGCAAACCGTGATCAGCTCATCGACCGTCGTCACCTCCGTGGTGGAAAAACTGCGCCAGGCCCTGGCCCGTGGCCAATGGCGCTCCGGCGACATGTTGCCCGGCCAGCGCGAGCTGGCAGAACAGCTTGGCATCAGCCGCCCCAGCCTGCGTGAAGCGGTAACCGTGCTGGAAACCCTCGGCCTGGTGCGCTCGCTGCCGGGCAAGGGTGTGCTGGTGCTGGATGCCGAGGCAGCAGCCCAGGACCCAGCCGGCGAAAGCGCCGCAGCGGCCAGCCTGGCCGACGTGCTGGAGCTGCGCTACACCCTGGAGCCGTTCATCGTCGGCCTGGTCGCGCAATCGGCCAACAACCAGGACATCGGCCAGTTGCGCCTGACCCTGATGGACATGCGCGAAGCCCTGGAAGCCGAAGACAGCGAAGCCGGGGTCAAGGCCTACATCGCCTTCCATGAAGCACTGTTCGCACTGACCACCAACCCGATCTTCCAGAGCGTGGTGCAACAGACCGGCAATGCCCTCAAGCAGAGCGCCAGCATGCTGCACAACTCGCCCGAGCACCTGGCCGCGCGGCTCAAGGAAAACGAAGCCGTGGTGCGCGCGATACGCGAACGCAACAGCTCCCAGGCCAGTGCCCAGATGCGCCAGCACATCCTCGCCGAGGGGCAGCGCATGGGCATTCAACTCAACATCCCGGACGACCAGCCCGGCCAATGACCCCAGGAGAGCGACCATGACCGCCTGCGCCCAAGCCGCCCCCCGCCTGCCTGCCCTGCTCGCCGCCGGTGAAACCCGCCTGTCGGCCGAGCAGATCTACCCTCGTCTGTTCGACGCGATTCTCGAGCAGCGCCTGCCGCCTGGCAGCCTGTTGCCCGAACAGGCCCTGGGCAATGCCTTCGGGGTCAGCCGCACGGTGATCCGCCGGGTGCTCGGGCGCCTGTCGGATCAGCAAGTCGTGGTGCAGCGCCCCAGCCACACCGCGCACCTGGCCGCCCCCGACCCCGAGCAGGCGCGCCAGGTGCTCAGCGCCCGGCGCCTGGCCGAAACCACCTTGATCAGCCTGGCCGCCCAGCGTGCCCGGCCAGCGCAGGTTCGCCAGCTGCGCCAACTGGTCGAGCGCGAGCGCCAGCACCATGAGCGCGGCGAGCGCTGCGCCGCCATCCGCCTGGGTGGCGAGTTTCACCTGAAGCTCGCCCAGGTCGCAGCCAATGAGCCGCTGGCGCGGTTTCTCAACGGCCTTGTGCCGATGACCTCATTGATCATCGCCCGTTATGAGTCGCCCTGCTGCGACCACTGCGCCTGGGAGGAACATGCCGCGATCATCGATGCTGTGGAAGCCGGTGATGCCGGGGCGGCGCTGGCGTTGATGCATGATCACCTCGACCGCCTCGAAGACAAGCTCGACCTCGATTAAACCGGGGCGGCGATGGGCTGCACAGCAGCCGCCAAACCGTGCCCCTATACTCGGATAACCCCCAGCCTCTATCTGCAGGGAGGCCGCCGAGTGAGCCCGCGGCTGTTAATCATGCTGTGCCTTTTGCTGGCCATCGCCGGCTGCGCCGGCAGACGCCCGCCTGCCCCACCTCCACCGGCGGTGCTCGACCCTGCCGCCTGGCAGCGCATCGACCAGGAGCTGATCGAGGCTTCTGCCAGCGCCGCGGGCTCCGCCAACGACTATGCGCGGCGCTCGATGCGGGTGTGGAAGGAGCAAGTGCAGCAACGCACCGAAAAAGACTTCATCCCCTGGTTCACCGGCTACTGGACCCAGCAGTGGCTTACCATGAAGGTCGCCTGGTACAAGCTCGACAGCGGCGAGGGCCGCGAGCCTGCGGAAAAACGCCTGGCGCTGTACCTGCAGGAGCAGTACCACCAACGGGTCATCGAACCGGTGGCCGAACAGATCAACCCCGAGGGCATCCGCGATCGTGCCTGCGAGCTGTACATACAGTTGTTCGGCCAGCAACTGCCCGCCATCATCCAGCGCTACAATGCCGCCCCAGAGCAAATCAGCCAGCGCCTGAACCGCATCCCGGCCATCCACCTGGGGCCACCCTCCGCCCGCAATGCCTCGCTGTATGAGTTGCTACGGGCCAAGTCACTGGAGCAGCAACCGGCCTGGCTGGCGTTGCGCGACCATTTGCACAAGCAGGCCGCCAAAGGCCCTGGCAAAACCGACGCAGGCTTGTCGTCGGTGGCGACTGATGCCAGCGAGAAAATTGGCGCCACGCTGGCCCCACGCGGCATCGCCAGCGCCGTGGCCAGCGCCGTGGGCAAGGTGGCCGGGGCGATGATTTCGATCGTATCGACAGGCTACGGCATCATGGCCCATAACCGTGACCAGCCGCAGATGATCGAGCAGTTGCGGGTGATCCTGAATGTCGCACTCAACCAGGAATGGCAGGAGCTGATGGAGAACCGCCAGAGCGGCGCACTGGCGGGGGTGTACTACCTGTCTGGGCAGGTCGAGGACAGCCTGCTGGCGACCATGCCACAACCCTTGGTGGAGCAGCAGAGCGAACAGCGGCAGGTGCCGACAGCACAGGAGCCGCTGCTGATTCGCCTGCCTTAGGCCGCAGCCATGGCCGAAGTCGGCAAGCCAAAGATCCGGTCGAACGCCCAGTTGTAGGCGAAGGTGTAACACGGGATCAGAATGATGAACGCCAGGTCCACCAGAAATGCCTCCACCAGGCTCATGTCCAGCCACCAGGCAATCAGCGGAATCAGGTACACCACCAAGGTCAGCTGAAAGCCGACGGCATGCACCACCCGCCGCGCCACACTGCGCCCACGCTTGGCCTGGCGGCTCTCCCACGACTCGAACAGGCTGTTGTAGATCAGGTTCCAGAGCATGGCGATGGTGGTGATCATCACCGCCAGCGGCCCAGTGTGTGACGCCTGGGTGTCCGACAGATAGGCCAGCCCCAGTGTCGACATGCACAGGCCGATCAGTTCATAGAAGGTCACGTAGACCAGTTTGCGTTTGACGCCCTGCACGGGTTACCTCATGTGTCGAAATGCGATGAGGCGAAAGGATGATTCAATCCGCTTGACAGAAAAAGTCAGCAGCTTTCAGATTGACTGACAGGAGGCTGCCATGAACTTTTCCAGCGACAACATCCAGCTGTTTCTCGCCGTGCTCGACCGCGGTTCGTTTTCCGCCGCTGCCCGCGCCCTGCAGCGCGTGCCTTCGGCGGTGAGCATGGCCATCGGCAACCTTGAAGCCGAACTGGGCTACACCTTGTTCGAGCGCGGCTCACGCGAGGTCCGCGCCACCGCCCAGGCCCTGGCACTGGAACCCCATGCACGGCTGATCGCCGAACAGCTGGGCCTGCTGCAGGTGCATGCGCTGGAGCTTTCCCAAGGGCTGGAAAGCAGCCTGACCCTTGCCGTGGTGCCGGATATCGACCACCGCCCGCTGCTGGCGGCCATTGCCAGCCTCGGCGCACGCTACCCACTGCTCGATATTCAGCTGCTCAGCGCCCCTCAGGAAGAAGCTCTGCACCTGCTCGACAGCGGCCGCGCCGACCTGTGCCTGGCCTTTGCCGGCCTGCAGGTCGATGCCCGCCGCAGCTTCCAGCACATCGGCATGGAGTCGCTGGTGGCCACCTTGGCGCCGGCCCACCCGGCCCTGCGCGAGGGCCGGATCCACTACCTCGAAGACCTGGTCAATGTGCGCCAGATCCTGGTCCGCAGCCGCGACCTGCCACTGCTCGATCCACGCCCGCTGATCGGCGCCACGCACTGGTCCACCGACAGCTTCGACCTGGCCCTGCAGATGGTCGAAGCCGGCCTTGGCTGGGGCGACCTGCCACTGGCCCGGGTGGCGCCGCTGGTCGCTGCCGGGCGCCTGGTGCGCCTGCAGTTTCGCAATACCCGCAACGAACTGCAGCTGCCGATCCATGCCTTCTGGCGCAAGCAGCAGCCCCTGCGCCAGGGCGCACGCCTGCTGATCGACCTGCTGGCCGCCGGCTAGCTCACCGTCCGTCGACCGGGGCCGCAAAAAATAGGTAAGTGTTTCAACATTTTACCGGGCAAGCCGATATACCAGGAGACAGGCCCCGCCATCGTGCCACAAGCGCGCGGCGCCCTCCCCTCCATGGCTCAAGGTCTCGAAACATGAACCTGAAATTTCGCCACAAGATCCTCCTCAGCGCCTGCGGTGTCGTGGTGCTGGCCTTTGCGCTGTTCACGCTCTACAACGATTATCTGCAACGCAACACCCTTCGCCAGAACATCGAATCTTCCGTGCAGCAGGCCGGCGCGCTGACCGCCAGCAGCGTGCAGAACTGGATGAGCGGGCGCATTCTGGTGCTGGAAAACCTGGCGCAGGACATTGCCGAACAAGGGGCAGGAGAGACCCTGGGCGGGCTGATCGAGCAGCCTTCCTACACGCGAAATTTCCTTTTCACTTACCTGGGCCAGGCCAATGGCGTGTTCACCCAGCGCCCTGACACGCAGATGCCGGCCGGCTACGACCCCCGCCAGCGGCCGTGGTACGCCAGTGCGGCAAGCGCCGGCCAGACCGTGCTCACCGCCCCGTACCAGGGCGCCGTCGGTGGCCTGATGGTGACCATCGCGGTACCGGTGAAAAGCAAGCGCAGCGGCGAACTGATCGGCGTGGTGGGCGGCGACCTGACCCTCGACACCCTGGTCGAGATCATCAACTCGGTCGACTTCGGCGGCATCGGCCACGCTTTCCTCGCCGACAGCAATGGCCAGGTGATCGTCAGCCCGGACAAAGACCAGCTGATGAAGAATCTCAAGGACATCTACCCAGGCAGCGGCCTGCGCGTGACTGCCGGCATGCAGGACGTCACCCTCAACGGCGAAGAACGGCTGATCTCGTTCGCCCCGGTCGCCGGCCTGCCATCGGCGCAGTGGTACATCGGCCTGTCGATCGACAAGGACAAAGCCTACGCTGCCATCAGCCAGTTCCGCACCTCGGCGATCATCGCCATGCTCATCGCCGTGATCGCCATCGCCGTGCTGCTCGGCCTGCTGATCCCGGTGCTGATGCGCCCGCTGACCACCATGGGCCGCGCCATGCGCGACATTGCCGAAGGTGAAGGCGACCTGACCCGCCGCCTCGACGTGCAGCACAAGGACGAATTCGGCGAACTGGCCAGCTCGTTCAACCGCTTCGTCGAACGCATCCATGCCTCGATCAGCGAAGTGTCTTCGGCTACCCGCCTGGTGCACGACCTGTCGGAAAAAGTGGTCAACGCCTCCAACGCCTCGATCATCGGCTCCGAAGAACAGAGCATGCGCACCAACAGCGTGGCCGCGGCGATCAACCAGCTGGGCGCCGCGACACAAGAGATCGCCCGCAACGCGGCCGATGCCTCGCAACACGCCAGCGGCGCCAGTGACCAGGCCCATGGCGGCCGTGAGGTGGTCGAGCAGGCAATCAACGCCATGACCGCGCTGTCCCAGCGCATCAGCGAGTCGTGCGAACAGATCGAAACCCTCAATGCCAGCACCGACGAGATCGGCAAGATCCTTGACGTGATCAAGGGCATTTCCCAGCAGACCAACCTGCTGGCGCTGAACGCCGCCATCGAAGCCGCCCGTGCCGGTGAGGCCGGGCGCGGCTTTGCCGTGGTTGCCGACGAGGTCCGCAACCTGGCACACCGCACCCAGGAATCGGCCGAAGAAATCCACCGCATGATCACCAGCCTGCAAGTAGGCTCGCGCGAGGCGGTGCACACCATGAACACCAGCCAGGTATCGAGCGAACAGACCGTGCAGGTGGCCAACCAGGCCGGCGAGCGCCTGGCCAGCGTGACCCAGCGCATCGGTGAAATCGACGGCATGAACCAGTCGGTGGCCACGGCAACCGAGGAACAGACGGCGGTGGTCGAGAGCCTGAACCTGGACATCACCCAGATCAACGCGCTCAACCAGCAAGGGGTGGAGAACCTCAACCAGACCCTGCAGCATTGCGATGCCCTGGCTCAGCAGGCCGGGCGCCTGAAGCAGCTGGTGGGCAGCTTCCGCATCTGATGCAGCGCCCCTCGTCGGCGCTCGCCGACGAGGGTTTGCGCGCTAGGCGACCGCCGCCTGGCCACTCCTGCCCCGCCGCACCCAGGCCAGCAACACCGCCGCCATCAGCACGAAGCCCAGGTAACCGAACAGCGGATACACCTCGCCCACCAGGCTGATGAACCCCACCAGGCTGCAGACGAACGCCGCCACTCCGGTGACCACCGAACCCCAGCGGAACTTGGCCGTGCCCGCTGGCAACAGCCGCGACAGGAACGAGAACAAAGTGCCAACCGCCGTGTTGACGATCATGCCGAAGATGATCAGGCACATCACCACGCCCAGCAGCGGCGACACTTCGTTGGCAATCGACAGCATCGGCATGGGCAAGTCGGCCACGCTGTCCAGGCGCGACAGCAGCCCGGCACTCATCACCAACATCAGCAAGCCCAGCGCAGCGCCCCCGAGCAGGCCGCCCCACACGGCAGCCTTCTCGCCCTTGGCCGAGCCGCCGAGGATCGCCAGGATCGGTGCCCCGGCAACGATGTTGTAGGACACGTACAGAAACGCCCCAAGCAACCAGTGCCGGGTGCCGGCCTGTTGCTGGCTGGCCAGCTGGTCGAGCGCGGCAAGGCTCTGCCCACGGGTGAACACCGCGTACAGGGCAATCGCCGAGGCCACCAGGATCAGCAACGGGGTAATCGCGCCAATGGCGACAATGACCTTGCGCACATCCAGGCACACGATCGCCACCACCAGCAGCGTCACCAGCACGCTGCCGGTCCGTGCCGGAATGCCGAACTGCTGCTCCAGCAATGCTCCACCACCGGCCAGCATGACCACGGTCACGGCGAACATGAAGAAAGTAATCAGCCAATCGACGAACAGCCCCAGGTGACGCCCACAGATGGCCTGGATCACATCCTTGTGCGAGGTGGCGCGCTGGCGGTTGCCCAACCCGGCCAGGGCCATGCCGAGGAAGGTGAACAGCGCCGCGCTGATCAGGGCGCCCAACAGCCCCCAGAGGCCGAAATCGACGAAGAACAACAGCAGTTCCCGCCCGGACGCGAAGCCCGCCCCCACGATCACGCCGACGAAGGCCCCGGCGATCTTCAGTTGCTCTTGCATGTGAACCTCTGGTTATTGTTGTTGTGGCCTCACAGGGCTTGGCCGCGAACTGCGGCTGGCTCAGCCTTCGCCGACGAATGCCTGCACTTCGATCTCCACATCCACGCCCAGCGCCAACGCCGAGGCCACGGTCGAACGCACCGGCAGTGCGGCGCCGAAGAACGCCTTGTAGACCTCGTTGAAACCGGCGAAATGGTCCATCGACGACAGCCACACCGTCACCTTGACCACCTGGTCGAAGCGCGCACCACAGGCCTCCAGGCTCTCGGCGATGCGCTCGCAGGCGGCGCGGGTCTGGGCCTGGATGTCACCGCGCACCACCTCGCCAGCCGTGCTCATCGGCACCTGGCCGGACAGGAAGAGGAAACCGCCGGCCTTCACCGCACGGGAAAACGGGAACGGCAGGCTGCTGGGGAAACGCTGGATCTGATTGCTCATGACAAACTCCTTTCAGGGTTACTGGAAACGTGCCGGGGACAGGCGCTCGGGCGCCACTCCCTGGGCGGTCAGGCTCGGGCACAGCGCTTGCCCGAGCAGCAAGTCGGCGGCCAGGCGCGAAGCACCGGCTGCCGACTGGATACCATAGCCACCTTGCGCCGCCAGCCAGAAGAACGCCGGCATCTGCGGGTCGAAACCAATCACCAGGTCGCCGTCGGCGACGAACGAACGCAAGCCCGCCCAGGTGTGGCTGGGGCGGCGGATGGACAGCGACGTCATGGCCTCGATGTTGTAGATGCCCAGGGCTATATCGAGCTCCTCGGGCGCGGCATCCTGAGGCTCGACCGGGTCGGCATTGGCCGGTGAGCCCAGCAGTTGGCCGGCGTCGGGCTTGAAGTAGAAGCTCTCGTCGACACCGATCACCGCAGGCCAACGGGCAAAGTCCTGATCGGCCGGGCCAGGGAAGGTGAACGCACTGCGCCGGCACGGCTGCAGGCCGACGCGGGCCACACCACACTGCTCGGCCACCCGGTCAGCCCAGGCACCCGCGGCATTGACCAGGGTGTGCGCCTGCAGCTGGCTGCCATCAGCCAGCTGCACCTGCCACAGTTCATCGACGTAACGGGCCCGGAGCAATTCAGCGTTGCAGCGCAATTCGCCACCAGCGGCACGGTAGCCACGCAGGAAGCCCTGGTGCAGGGCGTGCACATCCAGGTCCATGGCACCCGGCTCATGCACCGCACCGGCCAGGCTGTCGGCGTTCAGGCTGGGGACCAGCGCCAGCGCCGCGTCGCGGTCGAGCAGGCTGACCGCAGTGCCGTTGGCCAGGTTCTGCGCGTGGGTGTGCTCAAGTAGCTCGCGTTGTTCATGGCTGGCGACATACAGGCAGCCACGCGGTTCGAGCAACGGGTGCTCGCAGAAGCCAGCTGGCGGCGCTTCGTAGAAGGCTCGGCTGGCGCGGGTCAGGGCCTGGATCTGCGGGGTGCCGTAGGCCTCCATGAACATCGCAGCCGAGCGCCCGGTCGAGTGGTAGCCCGGTTGCGCTTCGCGTTCGAGCAACAGCACGCGGCGTTCACCGGCCAGGCGATAGCCCAGCGAGGCGCCAGCGATACCGGCGCCGATGATCAGGGTGTCGTAGATCTGGGTCATGCACGTTCCTGCTGCGCAAATTATCATTTATGAGAATTCTAATATATGAGAATTTCGAAACATGCAAGCGCGCGAGTTAAGATGCGCGACCCATGACGTATGCCGAGACCCGCGAATGCCTGATGCCCGCCCCGCTGCCCTGCCCTTGCTAGACCGCGCCGAAGTCGGCGGGCGCCTGCGCCAGGTGCGCAAGGCACGCCAGATGACCCTCAAGCAATTGTCCGAGCTCAGTGGTGTGCCGGTGTCGACCTTGTCGAAGATGGAACTGGCGCAGGTTTCGGTGAGCTACGAAAAACTGGCCGCTGCCGCGCGTGCCCTGAATGTCGACATCGCCCACCTGTTCCGTGCCAGTGGCCCAGTGGCGGAAGCCGTGGCGGCGCCGGTGACCGTGGTAGTCGACTCGTTGCCAGCCGCCGCCGGATATTCCACCGGCACCTACGATTACCACCCGATCGCCGGGGCCTTTCCGGAACGGCGCATGACCCCTGCCTACGCCCGCATCATCGCTCGCGAACGCGGCCAGTTCGACGATTTTATCCGCCACCCGGGCCAAGAGTTCGCAGTGGTGCTGAGCGGCCGGGTGCGCATCGAATTCGAAACCGGCGAAGCGGTCAGCATCGGGCCACAGGAAACGGCGTATTTCGACAGCCAGGTGGGGCACATCTACCTGTCGGAAAGCGAAGATGGCGGCGATGCCCATGTGATGGTGGTGATGACCGACCGCTGACGCCGGTTATAACCTAATAACGAACAAGTCTATTTGGCTATAAAAACTCCCTATATGCTGGCACCCATCCGATAACGGGCAAAGCTGGGCAGTCGAGTAGCGTATGGATGTAGGATCTTTCGGTTTCACCATTGCCGGACTGGTTGTGGGTTTCATCGTCGGCATGACCGGCGTCGGCGGCGGCTCGCTGATGACCCCGATCCTGCTGTGGTTCGGCATCAACCCCGCGACTGCCGTGGGCACCGACCTGCTGTATGCCGCCATCACCAAGGGCGGTGGTATCTGGGTACATGCGCGCAACAAGAACATCGACTGGAAGATCACCGGCCTGCTCAGCCTCGGCAGCGTGCCGGCGGCAGCCCTGACCCTGTGGTTCCTCAGCACCCTGCACACCGACACCACAGCGCTGAACGCCATCATCAAGCAAGGCCTGGCGGTGGTGCTGATCCTCACTGCGCTGGCGATCCTGTTCAAGTCGCGCCTGCAAGCGTTCGCCAGCCGTCACGCGGGTGACCATTACCACCTCAGCGACCGCAGCCTGAACACCCTCACCGTGCTGACCGGCGTGGTCCTGGGCGTCATGGTCACCCTGACCTCGATCGGCGCTGGCGCCTTGGGCACCGTGGCGCTGTTCCTGCTCTACCCGTTCCTGGCCACCCGCCGTCTGGTCGGCACCGAAATCGCCCACGCGGTGCCCCTGACCCTGGTCGCCGGTATCGGCCACGCCGGCATGGGCAACATGGACTGGTCGCTGCTGGGCTACCTGTTGCTGGGCTCGCTGCCCGGTATCTACCTGGGCAGCCACCTCACCGGGCGCATCTCCGACCGCGTGCTGCGCCCCTGCCTGGCGACCATGCTGCTGCTGATCGGCTACAAGCTGGCGTTCTGACCCGGCAACCGGCGCTTGCTCAGCCCAGACGCAAGCGCCACTGCCCGGTAAAGCTCAACCCGACCCGTGACAACGGCAGCACATCGATCCGCTGCGCGGCAGCCAGTGGGCATTCCAATACCACCATCAGCGCCGCGCGAATCACCCAAGGGTGAGTCACCGCCAGCCACTCGCCCGGCCTGTCGAAGGCCATCAACCAGGCCCCCACACGCTCGCACACCTGCGCGAACGACTCACCGCCGTGGGGTGCGCTGAACGGGTCGTTGAGCCACTGCGCCAACGCCTGAGGCTGCTCGGCCTGCAGCTGCTTGAGCGGCAAGCCCTGCCATTGGCCGAGAGCGCAATCGGCCAAGGCCGGCTCGATCTGCGCCTGCGACGAGAGCCACTGCGCCGTCTGCGCCGCACGCGGCTCCGGCGCTGCCATCAACTGCGTGGCGGGAGGGATCGGTAAGGGCTCGACGGTCAGCGATAAAATGCCGTCGTCGGGCTGGGCCAGACGCCCGCTTTTCTGAGCCTGGGTCAGGGCGTGGCAGAGCAAGGTCAGGTGTACGGCTTTCACCATGGCGTTCTTCATTGATAGTCAGGCCGACTGGTTTAGCACGTCAGCCGCGTTTTTACTGCAACAAAGTCACGCCAAAGCGGAACGCCGGGTTAGCATCGCCACTCCAACCTAGGCGAAATGCCACCAGAGCCCTTGATCGATGCCCGCCACCTCAACCAGCCCCTTGCTGCTCGCCTTGCGTGAAGGCACCCGTGACTGCCACAAGGCGCTGGAAGCCCGCCTGCCCTTCTTCAGCCCAGGCTTCGACAGTGCTGCCTACCGTCGCCTGTTGCAGGCCTACTACGGTTTTCATGCCCCCCTGGAACATTACCTGAGCGATTATCAGGGACCAGAACGCCGCAAGACCGCGTCCTTGTCCCGTGACCTGCAGGCCCTGAAGCTGAGCAAAGCCGACATCGACGCCCTGCCACTGTGCCGGGCACTGCCGGCCATCCACGACGAAGCCAGCGCGCTGGGCGTGATGTACGTGCTGGAGGGCTCGACCCTGGGTGGCCAGGTGCTCAAGCGGGTGATGGCCGAGCGCCTGGGCATCGGCCACGACAGCGGTGCCGCCTTTCTCGATGTATACGGGCCGCTGACCGGCAGCTACTGGCGCAGCTTCCTCGAGCGGCTTGGCCAGGCATCGGCTGAAGGGCCGGCGCAGGCCACCACGGTACAGGCCGCCATCGACACTTTTACCCACTTCGAACAGTGGCTCGGGCAGCGCAATGTATTGAATTAGCCTTGATGGCCGCTATTTGGCGTTTTGCCACTACGAATTGCCTTCTGCCGCTGGAACGCAACATCCTGATCAACGCCAGCCACCCAGCGGTGAGCCAGATCCAGGTGGTTGAAATGTACGATTTCATGTACGACCCACGGATGTTCCAAGTCGGCGCCCACGACAAGTGATGCCCTGCTCATGCTCCCAGCCGCGCTGCACGTGGCGCGCTGGGCGCGGGGTGACGGGTGTCCGCCGCTGGCGCCCTGGTATCGAGGAGCCGGCTTAATGGGTTCGTTTACTTAACAAGAAAAAGCTCTTCTAGTGCAGTAGTAAAGCCTTGGCTCATTTTTTCGCGCCGCATTCCGCCAGCGGTCTAGCAGCCGGATAATTCTCGGAAAATCTTTCACTACCATGGCCGTTCTGTATTTGCCGAGAACTGACCCGGCGCATTTCGTCATTCTCCGTTAATTCGTGTGTAATTATCTCAAACAGTTGGCCCAATGCTGCCTCCCGCCCTTCATCCGATTTGCATCCTGCGTACGAAGTCCTACAGTTTCGAACTGTGACAACCGCGCCGAGACTCCCGATGCGCAGCGCCGAAAAGACCGAGCACAGCACCACCGCCAAGGTCCTGCCGAAGATTCCGCGCAGCGTCTGGGCGCTGGGCTTCGTGTCGCTGTTCATGGACATTTCCTCGGAAATGATCCACGCCCTGCTGCCGCTGTACATGGTCACCGTGCTCGGCACTTCGGTGGTCGCCGTCGGCTTCATGAGGGCATCGCCGAGGCCACCGCAGCAATCACCAAGGTCTTCTCCGGCGCGCTCAGCGACCGCCTCGGCAAGCGCAAGCTGCTGACGGTGCTGGGCTATGGCCTGGGCGCGTTGACCAAGCCGGTATTCCCCATGGCCTCCGGGCTGGAATGGCTGACGGCGGCGCGCTTCGTCGACCGTATCGGCAAGGGCATCCGCGGTGCCCCCCGCGATGCACTGGTGGCCGATGTGACCCCGCCCGAACTGCGCGGCGCGGCCTTCGGCCTGCGCCAGACGCTGGACACCGTCGGCGCGTTCCTCGGCCCATTGCTGGCGATCGTGCTGATGTGGCTGACCGCGAGCCATTTCCAGACGGTGTTCTGGGTGGCGGTGATCCCGGCGTTGGTCGCCGTGTACATTCTCGTTGCCTTCGTCCGCGAGCCCGAGACGGCGCCCGGCGCGCGGCCGGTGCGCTCGCCGCTGACACTGCATGAGTTGGCGCGTCTGGGCCCGGCCTACTGGCGGTTGATCGGCCTGGCCATGGTGTTCACCCTGGCCCGTTTCAGCGAGGCATTCCTGCTGCTGCGCGCCCAGGACATGGGCGTTGCGCCATTGTGGGCGCCCGCGGTGCTGGTACTCATGGCCCTGGCCTATTCGCTGTCGGCCTACCCGGCCGGCGCGCTGTCGGACCGGGTGGGCCGCCGTGGCGTGCTGATGATCGGGCTGGCCCTGCTGATCGCCGCCGACCTGTTGCTGGCCTTGCTGCCAGGCTGGGCCGGGCTGGCACTGGGCGTGGCGGCCTGGGGCCTGCACCTGGGCTTCACCCAGGGCATCTTCGCCGCGCTGATCGCCGACAGCGCGCCGGCCAACCTGCGCGGCACGGCATTCGGCCTGTTCAACCTGCTGACCGGGGTGGCCCTGCTGGTCGCCAGCGTGGTGGCCGGGCTGCTGTGGGATGGCGCCGGGTTCCAGGCGACCTTCCTGGTCGGGGCGGGCTTTGCCGGTGCCACTCTGGTCGGGGTGATGCGGCTGCGCTAAGCCGGGTCATGGCTGCGCACACTGAAAGTCACCACGCCCCAGATCATGAAGTCGTCACCCTCCATGATGTAGCGTGGCGCATAGCGTGGGTTCTCCGAGCGCAGCAGCACTTGCCCGGCGACGCGCTGCAGCCGCTTGCACAAGGGCTCGCCGTTGACCGCGGCAATCACGATATGGCCATGGCGCGGCTGGATCGAGCGGTCGACCAGCACCAGGTCGCCATCGAAGATACCGGCCCCCTGCATGCTGTCGCCGTCTATCCTGACCAGATAGATGTGCGGTGCGCGCAGGTTGAGCAGCTCGTCCAGCGAGATGGGTTGCTCCATGTGGTCGGCGGCTGGCGACGGAAAGCCCGCCGGGACACGGAACAGGTAGCGCGGCACGGCAGCACTGCCGCCGGTGATGGGACCCAGGATGGAAATCATGCGACGGCCTTGATATTAAACTGTATATATATACAGTAAACGCCGTAGCGGGTATCCGGTCAATTTCGCCGTAGGATATTTCGACAAGTGGGGGTACATGCCATGTGTGGACGCTTCGCCCAGTACCAGGGCCTGGCCGACTACCTGCGTGAACTGGACGCCGAGCAGGACGTGATCAGCGGCTACGACAACGTGCCGATCGGCCGCTACAACGTTGCCCCCGGCAGCCGCGTGCTGGTCCTGCATCACGCCACCGATGGCCTGCGCATCGACCCTTGCCATTGGGGTTGGGCACCGTTCTGGGCCACGGGTAAACGGCCGGCACCGATCAACGCGCGGGTCGAGACGGTGACCACCGGCAAGTTCTTCAAGGTCCTTTGGCCGCAAGGGCGAGCCTTGGTAATGGCCGATGGCTGGTATGAGTGGGTGGCCGACCCACAGGACCCCAAGAGCAAGCAGCCCTGGTTCATTCGCCTGAAAAGCCAGGCGCCGATGTTCATGGCGGCGCTGGCCGAGGTGCATGCGGGGATGGAGCCGAACGAGGGGGATGGGTTCGTCATCATCACCGCCGCCAGCGATGCGGGGATGGTCGATATCCATGATCGCCGGCCCCTGGTGCTGAGCCCGGAGCATGCCCGGGCGTGGATCGACCCTGAAGTACCAGCCGAGGAGGCCGAACGCCTGGCGCGGGAGCAATGCTTGCCGGTGGAGGCGTTCGAGTGGTTTGCGGTGGGCAAGGACGTGGGGAATGTGCGAAATGAAGGGGCTGAACTGATTGTGATGCTGGATGCCGAGCACCAGCCCTGAATCTTTGTTGCCAGTGCCGGCCTCTAAGCCAGAACCCGCGAAGAGGCCGGCAATGACAACCGCTAAGCCAGAACCTCCTGCTGGCGCAGCGCCCAGCCGCCCTGCCCATCCACTTCCAGCCGGTGGGTATGGAAGTCGGCCAAGGTGCTGCGATGCCCCACGCTCACCAGCAAGGTCTCCGGCATCTCTTTGCGCAGCAACGCATACATCGCGTGCTCCAGCCCTTCGTCCATCGCCGAGGTGGACTCGTCGAGGAACACCACCTGCGGCCGGTTGAACAGCACCCGGGCAAACGCCAGGCGCTGCTGCTCACCGACCGAGAGAATGTTCGACCAGTCGCAATTCACTGCCAGCCGCTCGGCCAGGTGTGCCAGGTTGACCTCGCGCAGGGCCTGCTGCATGCGTGCTTCATCCTCCGGCTGGCTGTCGGCCGGGTAGGCAATGGCCGTGCGCAGGTCGCCCAGCGGCAGGTAAGGCCGCTGCGACAGGAACAACGCCTGGGTGCCCAACGGCCGCCGGACCTCGCCCTCGGCATACGGCCACAACCCCGCCAAGGCGCGCAGCAAGGTGGTCTTGCCACTGCCCGACGGCCCTTTGATCAGCAGCGCCTGGCCACCGTGCAGGCGCAAGTCGAGGTCGGCGATCAGTGCGTGGCCGTCCGGGCGCAGTACCTGCAGGCCGATGATGTCCAGCGCCCGCGGCTGGTCTTCGACCAGCACCCGTGGCAGCGCGCTGGCCTGGTCGTTGGCATCGAGGAAACCGGTCAAACGGTCGAGGGTGGCGCGGTACTGAGCGAAGGTGTCGTAGGACTCACGGAAGAACGACAGCGAATCCTGCACCTGGCCGAACGCCTGGGCGGTCTGCATCACGTCACCCAGCTTGATTGCCCCGCTGAAGAAGCGCGGTGCCTGCAGGATGAAAGGGAACACAACGGCAACCTGGCTGACACCAAGGTTGAAGCCGCTGAATTTCAGGTTCCGGAACACCAGTGCCCAGACGTTGACGATCAGCGCACCGAAGCGCCCCAGCAGGGTTGCCCGTTCGACCGGCGCACCCTGGTAAAAGGCGATGTTCTCGGCGTTCTCGCGCAGGCGCATCAGCGCATAACGGAAGTTCGCCGTGAGTTTTTCGTTGAGGAAGTTCAGGCGGATCAACGGCTGGCCGAGGCGGAAGGCGATCCAGGTGGCGATCAGCACATAGATGTAGACCGCAAACACCATCGCCCGGGGAATCTCATACCCCGCCAGCGTCAGCGGCGCCGACAGCCCCCAGAGGATGCCGGTAAAGGCCACCAGCGAGACCAACGCGCTGACCGCGCCCAGGGCCAGCGACACCGAGTTGCTGACGAAGGCGCTGACGTCCAGTTCGATACGCTGGTCGGGGTTGTCCACCGGCTCGGCGAGGAAGCGACCGCGGTAATAGGCATCGCCTTTCATCCAGTCGCCGGTCAGGCGCTCGGTCAGCCACACCCGCCACTGGATGCTGAACGCCTGGGTTACGTAGAAGGCGAACAGCGAGCGCAGCACGTGGATGGTGGCAAGCACCGCGAACACCCCCAGCAGGTACCAGAAGGCCGTCTGGTCGAGGGCCTGCAGGGCGCTGTAGAAGCCGTTGTACCAGAACGAGAACAGCACGTTCAGGCGCACCGAGAACAACGTCAGTACCAGCAGCAGGCCAAACACCAGCAACGGGCGCCAGCTGCGCCGGAAGGTGAAGTACGGCCCCGCCAACTGCCAGAACTGGCTGCCCCAGCGCGTGTAGCGCACGGCCAGTGAAGCGGCGGCGGTGAAGCCGATGAGGGTGATGAACGAGGCGATTGCAAGCCAGCTCAGGCTCTCTTGCAGGGCCTGGTGCCAGTTCATGTCCATAGGAAATATCCGTCACGAGTGTTTCCGCGAGCGTAGCATCGCGGTGGGGTTCGTCTTGCATAAATGACGGACATTTCATTTTTTCTGTACCGGCCCTTTCGCGGGGCAAGCCCGCTCCTAAAGGCCGGTGATATACCTGTAGGAGCGGGCTTGCCCCGCGAAGAGGCCGGCACAGGCCAGCGCTATGCCAGGGCCTCCACCACCTTGGCATCCAGCCCTTCCTGACCATGGTCGGCAATCCACTCGCCCAGCTGCCGACGCATGGCCGGTGTCCAGAAGCTGTTCAGATGCTGCCTCACCCCCTGCACCGCCAGCGCCCGATCAGGCTCGCTGTCGAAGTAGTGGGCGATCTGGTTGGCCATCTTGACCAAGTTGTCACTGCTCATCGGCGCACCTCGGCTTTTTCCGCCGTGCGGCGCTCCTGAAGCAGGCGCCGCTGTTCGTCACTGAAATCCTGGTAGCGTTTTTGCCATTCCGACGGCTGGAACACCTTCACCACCTCCACCGCCGTGACCTTGTATTCCGGGCAGTTGGTGGCCCAGTCGGAGTTGTCGGTGGTGATCACGTTGGCGCCGGACTCGGGGAAGTGGAAGGTGGTGTAGACCACCCCAGGGGCCACCCGCTCGCTGACCTTGGCGCGCAGCACGGTCTGCCCCGCACGGCTACCGATGCCGACCCAGTCGCCATCGTGGATGCCACGGCTTTCGGCGTCGTTGGGGTGAATCTCCAGCCGGTCGGCATCGTGCCAGGCAGTGTTGGCGGTGCGCCGGGTCTGGGCGCCGACGTTGTACTGGCTGAGGATGCGCCCGGTGGTCAGCAGCAGCGGATAGCGGCCATTGACCTTTTCGTCGGTGGGCACATAACCGGTCAGCATGAAGCGCCCCTTGCCGCGCACGAACTGGTCGATGTGCATGGTCGGGGTGCCGTCGGGGGCGGCGTCGTTGCACGGCCATTGCAGGCTGCCGTGGCGGTCGATCTCGGCATAGCTGACGCGGTGGAAGCTCGGCGTCAGGCGGGCGATCTCGTCCATGATCTCGGACGGGTGGCGGTAGTTCATCGGGTAACCCAGGGCATTGGCCAGGGCCACGGTAGCCTCCCAGTCGGCCTTGCCGGCCAGCGGCTCCATGACCTTGCGCACCCGCGAGATACGCCGCTCGGCGTTGGTGAAGGTGCCGTCCTTCTCGAGGAACGAGCTGCCCGGCAGGAACACGTGGGCGAACTTGGCCGTCTCGTTGAGGAAGATGTCCTGCACCACCACGCACTCCATGGCGCGCAGGGCGGCGGTGACGTGCTGGGTGTTGGGGTCGCTCTGGGCGATGTCCTCTCCCTGGCAGTACAGCGCCTTGAAACTGCCATCCAGCGCCGCCTCGAACATGTTGGGGATGCGCAGGCCTGGGTCAGGTTGCAGGGTCACGCCCCAGGCCTGCTCGAACTCGGCGCGCACGCCCTCGTTGGAGATGTGCCGGTAGCCGGGCAGCTCGTGGGGGAACGAGCCCATGTCGCAGGAACCCTGCACGTTGTTCTGCCCGCGCAGCGGGTTCACCCCGACCCCTTCGCGGCCGATGTTGCCGGTGGCCATGGCCAGGTTGGCGATGCCCATCACCGCAGTACTGCCCTGGCTGTGTTCGGTCACCCCCAGGCCATAGTAGATCGCCGCGTTGCCACCGGTGGCGTACAGCCGGGCAGCGGCGCGGATGTGCTCGGCGGGCACGCCGCATACAGGCCCCAGGGTTTCCGGGGCGTTTTCCGGCAGGCTGACGAAGGCACGCCAGCGGGCGAAGTCCTCGGTCTCGCAGCGGGCGTCAATGAAACGCTGGGCCAGCAGGCCCTCGCTGACGATCACGTGGGCCAGGGCATTGAGCATGGCCACGTTGGTACCTGGGCGCAGCTGCAGGTGCAGTTCGGCACGGGCGTGGGGCGAGTCGACCAGGTCGATGCGCCGCGGGTCGATGACGATCAGCCGTGCGCCCTGGCGCAGGCGGCGCTTGAGCTGCGAACCGAATACCGGGTGGGCGTCGGTGGGGTTGGCGCCGATCACCAGGATCACGTCGGCCTGCATCACCGAGTCGAAGCTCTGGGTGCCGGCCGACTCGCCCAGTGTCTGCTTCAGTCCATAGCCGGTCGGCGAGTGGCAAACCCGTGCGCAGGTGTCGACGTTGTTGTTGCCGAACGCCGTGCGCACCAGTTTTTGCACCAGGTAGGCTTCTTCGTTGGTGCAGCGGCTGGAAGTGATACCGCCAATGGAGTCGCGCCCGTACTTGAGCTGGATACGGCGGAACTCGCTGGCGGCGTAGGTCACCGCCTCATCCCAGCTGACTTCCTGCCACGGGTCTTCCAGGCGCTTGCGGATCATCGGCTTGGTGATGCGGTCGGGGTGGGTGGCATAGCCCCAGGCGAAGCGGCCCTTGACGCAGGCGTGGCCGTGGTTGGCGCCGCCGTTCTTGTCCGGGACCATACGCACCAGCTGGTCGCCCTTCATCTCGGCGCGGAACGAGCAGCCAACGCCACAGTAGGCGCAGGTGGTGATCACTGCACGCTCGGGCTGGCCCAGCTGGACCAGGCTCTTCTCGGTGAGCGTCGCGGTCGGGCAGGCCTGCACGCAGGCGCCGCACGACACGCATTCGGAGGCCAGGAAGTTGTCGCCGCCGGCCGCTGCCACCCGCGAATCGAAACCACGCCCGGTGATGGTCAGGGCGAAGGTGCCCTGAATGTCCTCGCAGGCACGCACGCAGCGGCTGCAGACGATGCACTTGCTGGGTTCGTAGTCGAAATAAGGGTTGGAGGTGTCTTTCTTCTCGGCCAGATGGTTGGCGCCGTCATAGCCGTAGCGCACCTCGCGCAGGCCGACCTGGCCGGCAACGGTCTGCAGTTCGCAGTTGCCATTGGCCGAGCAGGTCAGGCAGTCCAGCGGGTGGTCGGAGATGTACAGTTCCATCACATTGCGGCGCAGGTCGGCCAGGCGCGGGGTTTGCGTGCGCACGACCATGCCTTCGCTGACCGGAGTGGTGCACGAGGCCGGGTAGCCACGCATGCCTTCGATTTCCACCATGCACATGCGGCATGAGCCGAACGCCTCGAGGCTGTCGGTGGCGCACAGTTTGGGGATGCTGGTACCGAGCATGGCAGCGGCGCGCATCACCGAGGTGCCGGCCGGCACGCTGATGCTGCGGCCATCGATGTTCAGGCTGATCTGCACATCGCTGTCGCGAGCCGGCGTGCCGAGGTCGCTGCTTTTATCAGAAGCGGGGTCGAAGTAATTGATCACTGTGCGGCCTCCGTGGTGGTCAGTCCGAAATCGGCGGGGAAGTACTTGAGGGCGCTGGCCACCGGGTAGGCGGTCATGCCGCCCATGGCGCATAGCGAGCCGTACTGCATGGTGTCGCACAGGTCGCGCAGCAGCAGAGCCTGGTCATGGCGCTCGGTGAAATCACTGGTCGCGATCAGCCGGTCGACCACCTCCATGCCACGGGTCGAGCCGATCCGGCACGGGGTGCACTTGCCGCAGGATTCCTCGGCACAGAACTGCAAGGCGAAGCGCGCCATGCTGGCCATGTTCAGGGTGTCGTCGGCCACCACCACGCCGCCGTGGCCGAGCATCGCGCCCATGGCGGCGGAGGCCTCGTAATCCAGCGGGGTATCGAAGTGGCTGGGCGGCACCCAGGCGCCGAGCGGCCCGCCAACCTGCGCTGCCTTGAGCGGGCGGCCGCTGGCAGTGCCGCCGCCATAGCCTTCCACCAGTTCGCGCAGGGTCAGGCCAAAGGCGCGTTCCACCAGGCCGCCATGACGAATGTTGCCGGCCAGCTGGAACGGCATGGTGCCCAGCGAGCGGCCCATGCCGAAATCGCGGTAGAACGCCGAGCCCTCGGCCAAGATGGTCGGCACCGAGGCCAGGGTGAGCACGTTGTGCACCAGGGTCGGCAGGCCGAACAGGCCTTCGAGCGCGGGCAACGGCGGCTTGGCACGAACGATGCCGCGCTTGCCTTCGATGGATTCGAGCAGCGCGGTTTCCTCGCCGCAGATATAGGCACCGGCACCCACCCGCACTTCCAGGTCGAAGGCCTGGCTGCTGCCGGCCACGTTGCTGCCGAGGTAGCCGGCGTCGCGGGCGATGGCTAGCGCCTGGTTGAGCACGCGAATAGCGTCGGGGTATTCCGAGCGCACATAGAGGTAGCCTTGGTCGGCCCCGACGGCGAGGCCAGCGATGATCATGCCTTCGATCAGCAGGAAGGGGTCGCCCTCCATCAGCATTCGGTCGGCGAAGGTGCCAGAGTCGCCTTCATCGGCGTTGCACACCACGTACTTCTGCCCTGCCCTGGCGTCGCGTACGGTGCGCCACTTGATGCCGGCCGGGAACGCTGCGCCGCCACGGCCGCGCAGGCCAGAATCGAGCACGGTAGCGACCACCGCAGCGCCGTCCATCGCCACCGCCTTTTCCAGGCCTTTGAAACCGCCGTGGGCGCGGTAGTCGTCCAGCGACAACGGACGAGTGATGCCGGCGCGAGCAAACAGCAGGCGTTGCTGAGATTTCAGGTAGGCGATGTCTTCGACCGTGCCGAGCGCCAGCGAATGACCGCCGGGCTCACCGGCCAGGGCGTCAAGCAACGACGGCACGTCTGCCGGAGTGACCGGGCCGAAGCCCTGACGCCCTTCGCTGCTTTCACATTCCAGCAGCGGCTCCAGCCAATACAGGCCACGCGAGCTGGTACGTTGAATATCGATGGGCAACTGGCGGCGCTCGGCCTCAGCTTTAATGGCATCGGCGACCTGATCGGCGCCGACTGCACGAGCGACCGAGTCACAGGGAATGAACAACTTCAGCATGTTTCACCCTCCAGGCAACCGTTCACCAACGCCCGCAGGCGCTCAGGGGTGAGCCGCGCATGAACTTGGCCATCCAGCTCCAGCGCCGGCGAGCAGGCACAGGCGCCCAGGCAGTACACCGGGCGCAGGCTGATGGCACCGTCGGCGCTGGTGCCGTGATCATCCAGCGCCAGCTGTTCGCGTAGTTGCGCGGCCAAGGCCTCGCTGCCACGGCTCTGGCACGATTCGGCGCGGCACAGGCGCAAGGTGTGGCGGGCAGGCGGCGTGGTGCGGAAGTCGTGATAGAAGCTGATCACCCCGCGCACCTCGGCGAGGCTGAGGTTGAGGGCATGGGCGATTTCAGGAACGGCAGCTTCGGGGATGAAACCGATAGCGTCCTGGACGGCGTGAAGGATCGGCAACAGTGCGCCGGGGGTGTCCTTCTCGCGGGTCAGGATGGTCTGGATTACCGGCAGGTGAAGCAGTTCATCAGGCATACAGCGGACCTCGGCATCACGGACCCTGCCTGAATTGTTGTGGAGGGCAGGTATCCGGCGTGTTCTGCTGCGGCACACCGGCCACGTCACGGTGGCGTGGGCGCGGAGGCCTCCTTGCCGATGGCCGTGCGTCTGCGCGCACTGGGCTCAAGGGCATCCCATAAGCATGGCACTTGTGGCGGCAAACGATAGTGTGCGAGCGACCAGGCGCTTCCTGAAACCGACCTCGGGTTCTTGCTGATTTTGCTGAGCGCTTTGATCGAGCGGGAGTTCCTTGTCCGTTCTCAATCCTCTAGATAGCGCTGAAATCAAGCCAGCGTGCAGTCTTTGTGGGGTTTTACGCCGCGAAAGGGCTGCCAAGAAGACACGGCAATGGCTGTGACAGTGCCAAGATTCGTGGGCCGCTTTATAGGAACCACCCCCTCCCCGCCCCCTCGTAATGCTTTGTTAAGATTTCTTCCATGTTTCGTTAACGTAATTTTCACTATCCGCTCTCTAGCCTCTCTGCCTTTCCGGCAGCCCCTCCTTTTCTGGCTGCCGCCATGGTTCTACGAGGCAAACGTGGCAAACACCGCATCCCCATCCGCGCCCAAGCGCGTGGACTGGGCCGGCCTGGGCTGGCTCCTGCTGTTCTTCTGGTACTTCTCCGGCGTCACCCAGGCGCTTCTGCTGTTCAGTGGCACCACCGGTTTCGCCGGTTTCCGCGATGCCCTGTTCCTCAGCACCCTGTGGTTCGTCCCGGTGCTGCTGCTGCCACGCCTCACCCGCACCCTCGCCGCCATCATCGGCGTGGTGTTGTGGGCCGCCTCGCTGGTGGGTTTGAGCTACTTCGGCATCTACCACCAGGAATTCTCGCAAAGCGTCATCTTCGTGATGTTCGAGTCGAACACCGCCGAAGCGGGCGAATACTTCAGCCAGTACTTCAGCATTGGCCTGATGCTCGGCCTGCTGGCCTACACGGTCGGCGCCGTGCTGCTGTGGACCCGCGTGCGCCCGGTCACCCTGCGCCTGCGTAGCCGCATTCCGGTGGTGGTGCTGTTGCTGGCCGCCAACCTCGTGCTGCCGTTCTACAAGCAGATGGTCACCCAGGAACGCAACTTCGCCGATGCCATGGAGAAGGTCCAGCAGCGCATGGAACCGGCCGTACCGTGGCAGCTGGTGGTCGGCTACCGCCAATACCTGCAGCAGCTCAACAACATGCAGAACCTGCTGGCCCAGAACGCCGCCCTGCCGCCCCTGCAGAACCTTCAGGACAGCAGTGGCGAAGCCCCGCGCACGCTGGTGCTGGTACTGGGTGAATCGACCACCCGCGAGCACATGCACCTGTACGGCTACAACCGCGACACCACTCCCAACCTGGATGCCCTGGCCGCCGACAAGAGCCTGACCGTATTCCAGAACGTGGTCACCCCGCGCCCCTACACCATCGAGGTGATGCAGCAGATCCTCACCTTCGGTGACGAAGAACACCCCGACCGCTTCCTCACCGACCCGTCGCTGATCAACCTGATGAAACAGGCAGGCTACAAGACCTTCTGGATCACCAACCAACAGACCATGACCAAGCGCAACACCATGCTCACCACCTTCTCGCAGCAGACGGACGAGCCGGTGTACCTGAACAACCAGCGCAACCAGAACGCCAGCCAGTACGACGAAGTGGTGCTGCCGCCGTTCGAGAAGGCCCTGAAGGACCCGGCGCCGAAGAAGTTCATCATCGTCCACCTGCTGGGCACCCACATGGACTACCGCTACCGCTACCCGGATGCCTATCAGCACTTCACCGATCGCAAGGGTGCACCGGCTGCGCTGACCGATGACCAGGTGGAAACCTACAACTTCTACGACAACGCCGTGCGCTACAACGACTTCGTGGTGTCGAGCCTGATCAAGCAATATTCGGCGGCTACGCCCAACGGCTTCCTGTTGTACCTGTCCGACCATGGCGAAGACGTATACAGCTCCGGCAACCACGACCGCCTGGGCCGCAACGAAGGCGCGCCGACCCGGCCGATGTACACCGTGCCGTTCCTGCTGTGGACTTCACCGAGCTGGCAGGCCGAGCACCCACGGGACCTGCAGTCGATGGCCAAGCGCCCCTACAGCAGCTCGCACCTGATTCATACGCTGTCGGATCTGGCAGGCTTGAGCTACGACAAGTACGAGCCGGCCAAGAGCCTGGTGAACGCGCAGTTCGCGCCAACGCCACGCTGGATTGGCGACCCGTACCGCAAGGATGGGTTGCATGAGTTCGACCTGTTGCCGCAGGACAAGGCGGAGCAGGTTCAACAGACGGCGGCCAACGACCAGAAGTAGCTCGCGGACTGATACAGATGTCTGAAAGCCGATGGCGATATCTCTGATCGCGCCATCGGCTTTTTTGCTTGTCGGCCGCTGTGCAATGCGCGCAAGCGGCTTTAATTGGAATTGAAACAGCGTCTGAACGCACGGCGGGGACATACATCATGGGCGAACTCGAAACACTCAACCGCTCCCTCTTCCTGCTGATCAACGGCGGCAGTGATACGCCGCAGTGGCTAGTCCTGCTCGCCATCGGCATTGCCAAGGGGCTGATCTTTCTGCTGCCCGTGTTGATGCTGGGGTTCTGGCTGTGGGGGCACCGTGGGGAACGCAGGCTGGTACTCAAGGCGACCTTGGTTACGGTGATCGCGCTGGGCGTCAATCAGGCCATCTGGGCAGTCTGGCCGCATCCACGGCCGTTCATGATCGGGTTGGGGCATAACTGGATGCTGCATGCGCCGGATTCGTCATTTCCTAGCGATCATATGACCGTGTTTGCCTGCATGGGCTTGACCTTGCTGCTGGATGGTTTGTCTGGGTGGGGTGTGGTCATTTTGTTGACCGGTTTGAGCGTGGCCTGGGCGCGGGTGTTTCTGGGGGTGCACTTTCCGCTCGACATGGTGGGCGCGGTGATTGTTTCGTTCTTGGTTTATTCAGGGTTCTCGCCAATCTGGAGACGTATCGGCCAGTCTGTCACCGATCTGGCGGAGCGGTGCTATCGCAGCCTTATGGCAGTGCCTATCAGGGCGGGTTGGCTGCGGGGCTGAGAGGTAAAACCGACATTGCGTCGCCATCCTGGCAGTGGGCAGGCACGCGCCAGCCACTCTTGGTAAACTGGGGCAACTTTTCCTGAAGGCCGATCTGCGAGGTCACTGACCGCGCCATCGGCCTTTGTCCTTGTTCCGATTGTTGCCCTAGACCCCAATGCCCCTAGAACAGACCATTAACACAAGCACCACAAGGCCTGAGCCGTCCCGCCGCTTCAGCGTTGCGCCGATGATGGATTGGGCATACCTACCTTAGAGGCCTCGAAAATAGGGGGCTACCACTGAAAATAGTTGGCCGTGTACCATTTTTGTACCAACCACCCCAGCATTGTCGTTGACTCCCAGCATCATTTTGCCATAGCTTCGGATCCTATTACCTCTGCGCCAGGATTCCGCCCATGACTGAAAAGGACTCGACACTCATTCCTGATGATCAACAGGAAGACGAGAATGATCTTTCCGATAGCATCTCTTTCAAAGATGCTATCGTGATGAATGCTGACTGGACAATTGAAACAATCGTCGGTCAAATCAGCAAAGGCAATATTGACCTGCAGCCAGGTTTCCAACGACGAGCCGCTTGGGATGATATCCGCAAAAGTCGATTGGTCGAGTCCATTATCGTGGGCATGCCAGTTCCAAACATTGTCCTCGCGGAAAACAAGGATCATCGAGGCCGCTTCATTGTTATTGATGGGAAACAGCGCTTACTCGCAATCAATGACTTCCTGAACGGACAGTACGCGCTTCGCGGCCTTGATATCCGGCCAGACCTCAACAATCTTAAGTATACCCAGCTAGCCGCTGAAGATAGAGAGTACTTAGACAATAGCACCCTTCGATCGACAGTAATACGCAACTGGAAAGACGAAAATTTCCTTTATGCGATTTTCTTCCGACTGAATAGCGGCAGCCTCCCACTTTCTCCTCAGGAACTCCGCAAAGCTTTAGTTGGCGGAAATCTTCTTGATCGAATTGAGCTTTACCTCGAGGGAAGCCAACACTTCCAGGCACTCTTCGGCGAAGGCCTAGACAAGCGCATGCGAGACTCTGAGCTAGTCCTTCGATTCATCGCATACGACAGAGCCTTGCAAGACTACCGTGGTGACTTCAAGGACTTCCTAGATCAAACAGTCAAGTACTATGAATCCGATTGGGAAACTCGCAAGCTCGAAGCTGAATCCGCCCTTGAGCGGCTAGACCTGGCCTTAGCAACAACACTTGGCATCTTCGGCAAAGACTCTTTCAAAAAATGGATCGGGGATAAATTCGAACGCGTGATCAATCGCGCCGTATTCGATTGTATTACGCGATTCTTTTCGGATCCTTACGTATCCGATCGAGCTCTGCAGCAAAAAGCTCAGGTATTCCAGGCCTTTCAAGAAATTTGCACCAATCGAGAATTCCGAGACGCTGTGGAGAAAACCCCTAAAACCGTGGGCGCTACCACTTATAGGATCGATGCTTGGGGCCAGCAGCTCAGTAGGACACTAAATCTGAATTATGACCAACGGAATCAGAGACTGTTGCCATGACAGACCCTCTCATCCAAAATCTCGAAAACCGGATTAATGACTTAATTCAAAAATTTGTTTTCGACCAAATAGAAGCTGAGAAAAATGACCCACTCAGCTACACGCCAGACTTAGACAAACTTGCAGCCTTTCGATTACTGGCCCATGCTGAACTGGAAGAATTCATCGAGACCAAAGCAAAGACAGCTCTGCGCGAGAAGATTCAACAAATAAAAGCGGCAGATTTCAAGACCCGAGAGCACCCTGAGATTTTTGCCATATCTAACATTCTGTCTTTCCAGCTTCCTACCGAACACCCCTTCGATAAACAGAAATTCCTTGCCAGCATTGAACAACTGATCAAGGCAGCAGAAAAAACCATCACTGACAACAATGGAATCAAGGAATCCTCGTTCCAAAAGCTATCAATTTTCTGCGGCAAAATGATTGATGAAATTGATGAACCTCTCGCTGCCAGCCTGTCAAGTTACGGTAAAAATCGTGGCGACGTCGCACACAAGAGCACACTCCGGGTCACGACGTTGTTAGCACCATCTATTGAAGCGAAATCAGCTATTGACATCGTTGCGGGCTTGAAAGGGTTCTTCAGCCCACCACCAACAACAAGCGAACAACAAGCAGCACGGTAACTAACATCATAGTAGTGCACTCACCAGTCGTGCTGTAGTGGTAAAGAAAAAGGCGCCCAAGCCCCTAAACAGGGGTTTGGACGTCGTTTAGCATGGAATGGCGCGCGGCCTGCCCCTATTTGCTCCACTACAAAGACTCCAACGGCTTAGTTAAAGGCCTAGGTAAACACTGTCGGTGCGCCGCAACGAGACTCGATGATGGATTGGACTAACTCATCATACCCGATTAATTGGCCTACGGGCACGACTTCATTCTCACATACCATTTTTACACTAAAAACTTGCACACCCTCTCAGATAAAATTATCGACCGAGAAATGCCGATTAATGCTGCGCACATTTCTGGGGCGACACTTCCGGCCTTTAACTGACGCAAGGAGATAGACTTGTAATGTCTGCACATTCGCGCTGGAGCACCAAGAGCAAAAACTTCAAACCCGAAGTCATCTTGAACAGAATAATTGAGTCGGCGTCCTTAACGAGTGACGAACGCGTCAGCTATGATTCAGCTTACTTTGAATTCAAAGATATTCTTCTAAACATGATTGAATTCATGAACTGCGATCAATTGGCGCCAGAAACACGGGGACGCGTATTTGATTTCGCACTAGATAAGCACATCAAGGCAGCGCTTTCCATCAAAAAACCAAACAAAAATGAACTGATCAATCAAATAAACTCCAGCCTGAAGGACTATCTAAAAAAACCCAGCCAGGAATTCCACTTAGTTACATCCATATCACTAGAAGGGCGCCTACCAATTACACAGATTACTATAGGAGGCATAAAACTAAAACTGCACACTTCTGGCATCCCGAAAAAATACCGGACCCGCAAGAAGTTTAACCAGCAATGGAATAGAACTTACGAGCACTCCCCCGAACACTATACGGGAGTGGTGGTGTCCGTCCAAGCACGTAGCACCACGGATGCATTCTATGCTGCGTTAGATTATTTGGACTTTATCAGGGGAGTACTATCCTTCTATTCAAACCCAGGCATGAGCATATCCTTATCGGGCCGAAGGAATGGCGCAATTAATCGTATACGACTTGGTGGCATGCACACGCTCCACGAACCTAACGGCTCACTTGCTATCGACCAATACTGGTACGAAGTTGATGAAGTCAAAGAAAGAACCTTTACATTCAAAGAAGAAACACTAAATCAAACCTCCTCAGCGATCAGGAAAATTATTAACAAAATCTGTAACATCCGAGGTGGAGAGCGGCTCCGCGACGGCATTATTCGCTACACCCGCGCCCTGGATGACAAAGACAGTGATTACAGCATAATAAAATTATGGGGAGCTCTCGAGTCCGTCGTAAACGAGAACGACAACAGCGACATACTAATTCGACGATGCTCATACATCTACAAAGACCACGACTTAGTAAAACAAATAATGGAAACCGCAAAGGTGTATAGAAACAGAAATGTCCACGCCGGAGTCAGCTCACCATCGGCGGATCATATATCCTACCAAATCCATCGCATATTTCGATCACTAATATTTTTCTATGTTGGAAATAAAGACTTCAAGAGCCTAAATGAAGCGAATTCCTTTCTTGACTCACCAATCCTCGATGGGGATATTGATCGCAAGATCTATCTTTTAAAAAAGGCGGTACGCTTTAGAAACTCCTCGTAATCTTTAGACTTTCGCACCTTCCGATTAGGCAGTTGGCTTAGTACTACTGCCTGCGATGCTAATATTGATCGAAACCGCCAATAACCGAGTTTCTTGCTATATAGCCCACGCCGCCGCTCTGGGAGTACGCGTCGACCTGGACATTCAGCACGACTTGCCACGCCTCAATATCAAGCGCGAGAAAATCCTTGTCGGCCACGTCGCCATCCAGCGATTGGCCGAGCTGGCCAGCGACGCGCAGTCATAAACGATCCAGCATCCCTACGCTGCTCCAAGGCCTCAGAACACACCACCAAGCGAGGCAGGCAGCCAATACATGTTGAGCGGACGCCCCGTTAGCCCGGCACTGTGAAAGTGCCGGCTCAACGCGGCATATCTCACTTCCGGGATAGCAAGTCAGATGGGCAGGTCCATGCTTGCACTTTCTCATCGCCCCCGAGAGAAACCACCTTCAAACAGCCGTCCACGGGCGCGTGCTTATCAAGGGGCGTTTCGATGTAGGTAACTGCGGCCGGGGCATTGTCAATTTGCTGCTGACATCCCTGAGCTTCATTCACGTATGCCTTCAAAGCTTCTTCGGGCGTCTGAGTACGGACGGTTCCCGCCACCGTCAACCAGTACTCTTGAGCCTTGTAACCTGCCCCACGGCATTGGGACAGCGGGGACAGGACACCGAACGCATCACCCTCAGACTTGAGAGCCAGCATCTTTTTATTCTGGCCAACCAAATCCGCCCCCACTGGAAGAGTTGACAGTCCTCGGATTTCACCGACATGGGCTGTCGTCTTCAAGAGGTAGGCCATCGCTTCCTCGCGTTGTTTCTCGTACTGGCCGATCTCTTTCTGGTTGTTTCCTGTGATCTTGTAGCCCTGGTCTTTGCAGCCAACTAAAGCCGTTGTTACCGAAAGGGCCACAGCGGCCAAAAATACAGCACGTTGATGCGTCTTCACATTCCCTACCTTCTTCTGGTTGTCCTTAATCTCAGCGCGATATCGTTGAGGCGGCTCATCCTACAAGACACGCCGCCTACGAACAAAACCCTTCCTCTTTCGCAGAGCTGTCAGGAAAGCTGCCCGAGCTGATCCGGCACCCAGTTCAGGATCACCAGCTCACCGGTCACCTCCGCCTTGCTCTGGCGCTGATTTGTGTTGGTGTAGCGAATATCCAAGTACTCAAAGTGGAAGCCGTCGAAAGCACGCCGGATGTCCGGGTGGTCGTTGATGCTGACCATCACCTTGCCCTTGCACCGTCGCATGAAGTCGGCCATCCGCTCGTACTCCTCGAAGGGGAAGTCCACGCCATAGCCGGCGGTCTGCCAGTAAGGCGGGTCCATGTAGAAGAACGTGTGCGCTCGATCATAGCGCTCGGCGCAGGCGAGCCAGGACAGGTTCTCGACGTAGGTGCCGGCGAGGCGCTGCCATGCGGCGGACAGATTCTCCTCGATGCGCAGCAGGTTGATGGCCGGACCGGTCGTAGCTGTACCGAACGTCTGCCCGGTGACCTTGCCGCCGAAGGCGTGCTGCTGCAGGTAGAAGAAGCGTGCAGCACGCTGGATGTCGGTCAGGGTTTCAGGGCGCGTCATCTTTTGCCACTCGAAGATCTGGCGGGAGCTGAGCGCCCACTTGAACTGGCGCACGAACTCCTCCAGGTGATTCTGCACAACGCGGTAGAGGGTGACCAGGTCACCGTTGAGATCGTTCAGCACCTCCACCGGGGCGGGCTGGGGACGCATGAAGTACAACGCGGCACCGCCTGCGAAGACTTCGACATAGCATTCATGAGGGGGAAAGAGGGGGATCAAGCGGTCGGCCAGGCGGCGTTTGCCACCCATCCAGGGGATGATTGGAGAGGTCATAGGTATGCAAGTCTTTACTGTATGGATAAACAGGTGTTAGGCTCGCCGCGCTTTGTGCACAAGGCAGAGGCTGCGGCTGGACTTGCAGGAATGGTCTGCGGGTTCGGCGGGCCGGCTGGATGTTGACGCATCCATCCGGCTCGCCTCTTTTCACTTGGTGACTTCGCGCACGTAGGCCTGGCAGGCCTGCAACGCGATCAGCCCCCGGTCGCCTTCGTCGGTGATGGCGACAATTCGTTGAGCATGCGCTGGGTCAAGTTGGGCGCGTACGGCGCCAGGTACCACGTCTCCGGTGGCGGCGGCTTCTCGCACCCCACCGTCACAACGCGAGGCGGCAAAGGCTCCGGCGTCGACAAGGACTGACAGCCGCAGATCAGAGGTAGCAAGCCTGTCACGCAGGCGAGCTTGAGCTTGTTGAGCATCGTTCATTTCCTTCCAGTGCGTTTGGGCCTGCTGCTGCAGGCGGGCTTCCAGGGCGCCGCGCGCCTTGCGTTGTTCATCCAGCCGGTCTAGCGCCGCAGCTGCTGCCTTCTCCCGCTCAAGGAGATGCGCCCGATCCTTCGCCGCCAGCTGTTCACCGTAATTGTCTGCCTGCTCGGCGAGCTGTTTCATGTAAGCGTTTTCCTGCCACATCCAGGCTGCGCGGGCGCCGGCAGCGCACGCGATGAGCAGCGCAGTCACGACGAGCAAGCGAGTGGCCCAGGCGTTCACTGCAGCACCTCGAGCGCCCGCTTGTAGATCGCTTTGCGCTCATCAAGGCCATTGGTCCCGCCATTGATCCGCTTGGTGATGGCCAGGATGTCGCCCTTATCGGCCAAGCTGTTCAGGCCTTCTTTCTGCCAGAACCAGCCGGCCGACATCGACGCGTAGACCGGCTGCTCGAGCAGCTCGGGGGTATTGAGCAACCGGCTGTCCCCGAACAGGGCCTCGCTGCAGGCCTGATAGTTGAACTTGCCCGTCACCTGGATGAGCCCGCGACCGCAGTACAGCTGGCCATCACCGTCTGCCTCAGGCGTATTGCCCAGGCGCTCTGCCAGGCGGCCGGTGTCGTACTTCGACAGGTACTTGTCATTGCCCAGCTCGCGCACGTACCGCAGCTGGCCCGACTCATGCCCGACCTGAGCGAGGAACGCGGCCATGCGCAGGCGCGTGATGATGGCGAACTTGCCCATGGTGGCGTTGAGGCCGGGAACAAAAACGCCGGCTTTGCGGCCGGCGTTCGGGAGGATCTGCAGCAGCTGTTTCTCGTTGATAGGCATCGTCCATCTCCTGTAGGTAGCCGTCTCGACCGTTACCGATTTTTGAACTGCAGCCACCGGTGGTGGCATCCCTACAGCGGACTTGCTTGGCCGTGATGGTGAAACCGCCGATGCAGGTGCGGGTGCCGGCGGCGCCTTCACCACAGGCACCGGTGCCGGCATACCGACCACGGGGCTGATCGCCACAAGGGGCGCTGCTGGTGGGCTCTCTGCAGTAACTACCCTGGGCTGCTCTTTGCCTTTTGGCTCAGGCGCCTCTGCCACGGCCTCTGGCTTATCCTCCCCGAACAGTTTCTTACTCAGCCACCCGCCGAGCGCTTCGCCACCGATACCACCGATGGCCATGCCAATCGCCCCGCCAATCGCGGTACCGATGACTGGCACAGCCGAACCGATTGCAGCCCCCACCGAAGCACCTGCCCAGGCGCCGGCCATGCCGACTGCCGCGCCGCCATACCCTTCTGCCTTCTCGTCACGCGTTTCAGCATTGACTGCAGTGTCGAGCACACCGGGAATGGCGTCCGCAAACTTGCCACCCGGCAGTTTGCCGATGTACCGGGTGACACCGCGCACGCCACGAACCATCTGCCCCAGGCGTCCAAGCTCAGGGGAAGCCGCACCGGCCAGCGCCTGAGCGCCATGAACAGGCAGTTGAACCGCAGGTTTCGGCAGTTGCTCCGCCAGTGTCAACGTGGGTACCAACGCTTTTGGCGGACGGGCCACCGGAACCGAAGCTGGAGCCGAGGCTACTGCTCGAGGAGCTGGCACGCTTGGCCGCGACCGAGACAACTTGGCCGCAACCCGACGACGACGCCGACGCGCGCGGCGGCTCCCAGGTTGCTCTGCCGTTCCCGCCCCGATGCTGCTCTCACCAACACGGCCGATTGCGTTCGCGTTCACCACGAACACCCGTTGCGGATCATTGCCAACCACTGGGCCGGCGTCATTGCTGGCCGGGGCGCCAAGCACCTTGCCCAGTGCGTCCAAGCCCACATCTACCACCGGAATACCCGTCTTGGGCAGAGCGACATCGGCTTGAGCTGCCTCCGCCTTGCCTCCACGCCGGTAACCCAACGCCCCAACCGCAGCCGCCAGGGCTCCCAGCCCCATCACCACTTCCGGCAGCTTGTCCGAGAGCTTGGTGATGCCCTATAACCGGGAAATTGCACCTCGCCTGGCCAGGTGCCGGTGGCCGTCGACATCGTCGACGATCAATCCGGACCGGACTTTGGCGAGGGCAGCTAACGACCCATAGCGGTCATTCCTGAGCAACTTGATCCTGAGGATGTAAGGCTTGGGCAAAGCAATTTGCCTTTGCAGGTTGCGCATGCCGTGGGAAGAGCATCGTCAAAGCGACTCCCTGCTATTCAGCACACTCGATGAATACCCCTTGCTTCTTATTAGACCTAGAGTAGTGTAGAGAAACATACATTTTACGTTGAATACTCTACATGATTTATTGGTCGCTACTGATCCTTGGGCTGCCGACGGCCAATGCCACCGAGCGTATGCGCGCCTGGAGGACGCTGAAGGCCTCTGGTGCAGCTGTGCTGCGTGATGGTGTTTACCTGCTGCCAGAACAGTGCGCAGGCCGAGAAACGCTCGAAGCCGTGGAGCGAGATGTGTTGGCCATCAACGGAACGGCATTTCTGCTGTCGCTGCCTGAACGCGAGGAGCGCTTCAGCGGGCTATTCGACAGAAGCGATGAGTACGCCAAGCTGATGGAGGAAATTGCAGGCTGCCGAGCTGACTTGTCCCCGTATAATGCGCTGCAGATAGCCCGGCAGGTGCGCAAGCTCAGGAAGGCCTTCGGCCAGTTGGCGGCGATCGACTTCTTCCCAGGTGTGTTCAAGAAACAAACCGACTCGGCCCTACAGGAGCTTGAAACCGCGATTAGCCGTGCACTGTCCTCCGATGAGCCAAGTGCGCACGATGAGGCCGTCAATCAGCTGGAGCGCAGCGAATACCAAGGTCGCCGATGGGCAACGCGAAAACGCCCGTGGGTGGATCGATTGGCATGTGCCTGGCTGATCCGTCGCTTCATCGATGCAGACGCCCAATTCATTTGGTTGGACAGTCCCAGCGACTGCCCAAGCGATGCGCTCGGCTTTGATTTTGATGGGGCCAGGTTCAGCCACGTTGGCCAGCGGGTTTCCTTCGAAACCCTTATCGAGAGCTTTTGTGTTCAGCAGCCAGGCCTGGCACGCCTGGCAGGCGTCATCCACTACCTGGATGTGGGGGGCGTCCAACCTTCCGAAGCACCAGGCATCGAGCGTGTCCTCGCCGGCTTGAGAGAGAGCATTGGCGATGACGATCAACTGACAACGGTCGCCGGAGGCATCTTCGATGGCCTCCTGACGGCTTTCGCAAGTGAGGAAACCCAAAATGGTTGATACCACTTCAGCAGTGAGTGAACAGCCGCCATCGCAAGCGACTCAGCAGCCGATCGGCCTCTATGAAGCCTTCCTGTTCTGGCTCAAGCTAGGTTTCATCAGCTTTGGCGGGCCTGCCGGACAAATCTCGATCATGCACCAGGAGTTGGTCGAGCGTAGGCGGTGGATTAGTGAGAAGCGCTTTCTGCATGCGCTGAATTACTGCATGTTACTACCTGGTCCTGAGGCTCAGCAGCTCGCCACATACATCGGCTGGCTCATGCACCGCACCTGGGGCGGGGTGATTGCCGGCGCATTGTTCGTGCTGCCTTCGCTGTTCATCCTGATCGGTTTGTCCTGGGTCTACGTCGCCTTTGGCGAGGTGCCGGTAGTCGCGGGGATCTTCTATGGCATCAAGCCGGCGGTCACGGCCATTGTCGTCCATGCTGCCCACCGAATTGGTTCGCGAGCGTTGAAGAATGGTTGGCTGTGGGCCATAGCCGGGGCCTCGTTCGTGGCCATCTTCGCCCTCAACATGCCGTTCCCGCTGATCGTGCTGGTTGCCGCCATCATTGGCTATGCGGGGGGGCGCTTCGCCCCAAGCAAATTCGTGATCGGTGGCGGTCATGGGGTGGCGAAGAACAGCTATGGCCCGGCCCTGATCGATGACGATACCCCAACACCTGAACATGCACGTTTCAGATGGGGTCACCTAGTACGCCTGTTGCTGATCGCTGCTGGGCTCTGGATCCTGCCTATGGGGCTGCTGACGCTCTCGTTTGGCTGGGAGGGCACGCTGACGCAGATGGGCTGGTTCTTCACCAAGGCCGCCCTGATGACCTTCGGCGGTGCCTACGCTGTGCTGCCCTATGTCTATCAGGGAGCTGTTGGGCATTACGGTTGGCTGACGCCAACCCAGATGATCGATGGCCTCGCCTTGGGGGAAACCACGCCTGGGCCACTGATCATGGTCGTTGCCTTCGTCGGCTTCGTCGGTGGCTATGTGCATTCGATGTTCGGTGCGGAACACTCATTCCTTGCCGGCGCGATCGCGGCGAGCCTCGTCACTTGGTTCACCTTCCTGCCTTCGTTCATCTTCATCCTTGCCGGTGGCCCGGTGGTGGAGTCGACTCACAACGAGATGAAATTCACCGCCCCGCTGACAGGCATCACCGCCGCTGTGGTGGGGGTGATCCTGAACCTCGCTATGTTCTTCGGCTACCACGTGCTTTGGCCAAAGGGTTTCAGTGGGGCTTTTGACTGGCCGTCGGCGGTGATCGCGGTTGCTGCTGCGATTGCCTTGTTCCGCTTCAAACGGGGTGTAATCCAAGTACTGTTTGCCTGCGCCCTGGCTGGTCTGGCAGTCCATCTGTTGCGTGTTTGAAACCAACAGCCGGCCAGTACCATCGGCCGGCATTTCATGACTCATTGTCTGCCGGCGGGAGGCGTCCAATGAAATGGGTAACGCGTGAACGTCCGAAGATCGATCGTATTGCCTGTCCTTGGCTCATACAGCGGTTCATCGATCCAGCCCCGATGTTCCTCTACGTCCCCAGCAGCGAGGTCCTGCGTGTGGCAAATGATGAAGGCGCCACGCCCTATGACATTCCAGGGGTTGAGTTGAGCCATGTCGGGCCGCTGTGCAGCTTCGATGCATTCCTCAGGAAGTACCAACTTGATGATCCTGCTCTGGCCAGGCTGGCAGAAATCGTTCGCGGGGCTGACACGTCACGGCTCGACCTAACGCCTCAATCCGCGGGCCTCTACGCCATTTCGTTGGGGCTTTCACGCTGCTACGCGGATGACCAAGAAATGCTGAAGCAAGGCCTGGCGCTCTACGACGCACTGTACGCATGGTGCCGTGACTGCCAGAGTGAAACACACAACTGGCCGCCGCAGATGTAAGCACTTGGTTTGTCGGGCAGTGGAAATCCTATCCAACAACGTACTGGCACTGCTGGCTCCAGGCGTGCTGAAGCGAATAGAAGCTAGGATGTCCGTCAGCTATGGGTCGAAAGCAGCCGTACTCGACTGACCGCAATCGACCCAAAGCCGATGCCTACCACTTGTAAGCGCTTATAGAGGTAGCATCGTTACCCACCCGCCTACTCCGCCCGGGCGCCGAGTTTAACCGGGGCCTGAATGATCTGATCCATCCACTTCCAGCCTTTATACCCATCACCTCGCCCACGCAAATGGGTATACCGCCGCAGCGAGTTCCAATCACGGTGACCAGATACACTTGAGACCCTCGGTATGTCCCAGTCCATTTCAAACAACCGACTCACCCCTTCGTGACGCAAGTCGTGGAAGTGCAGATCCTCTATCCCTTTCATCTTGCATGCCTTCGACCAGGCTGTACCGATTGAATCCGTGTTGTAAGGAAATATCTCGCGACATTCTCTGGGCATGCTCTGCACGATGATCCACGCTTCATCCGGCAAGTAACACCAGACATCGTTGCCGATCTTCTGACCGGGGTTTTTCATGTCCCGCACCTTCACTGCCTGCCGGTGCTCATCGAGATCTTCCCACCGTATGCGTGTGATCTCGTCCATTCGGCGGGTCGAAAAAATCGCGAACGCTACTACCTTGGGCATGTGGATGACGCTCGGACGCCGCTGCAACATCTCGAAGAAGTGCTCCATCACCTTATCGATCTCATCGAGCGTAGGACGCCGATCCCGCTCTCGGCTCTTCAGGTTGTAGCCGAACTTCTTCAGCACCAGACGCGCATCTGGCATTGCTTGCGCGTCAATCTCATACCCCCACGCCGCCCTGGCGAGGGACAGCACCGACCCCAGGTGCGCCAGGTCATTGCCGGCAGTCTGCGGTTTAATGCCTCCACCTTCAGGACTCATGCGCCACAGCGCATAGTCCACCAGCACCTGCTGGGTGAGGTCAGAATCCACCTTCTCCCCCAGGTAGCTGTTCTTGATGGCATTCAACGTGCGGCGCTTCGTATCGCCCAACGGCCGGGCTTTCTCGGCCTCGACTAGGTAGCGATCGATCATCTGCTTGACCGTGTGCCCTACCCGGCTGGCCCGCTCGATTGCACCAGGCTCCGCCAACTCGGTTTCCCGTCGCTTCGCCCAGGCCACCGCCGCCTGTTTGCGGGCGAACGTCTGGCTCTCTTGGTAGACTGTCACCTTATCGCGGTTGATGCGGATCTGAGCTGTGTAGCTGATGGAGCCGTCGGCCTTCTTGCGGGGTCTGATCGTTGCCATGAGAATTGGTACACGTCCTGATTCGATTGGTACATTGCAACAAGCGCTTGGTAAAAACGCCCCAAAACCCCCGAAAATCGGTACGAAACACGTTGAACGAAATCACTGCAAAATCAGGCGCTAAGCCAGATACCACGCGCGCTGAGCCGTCCAGACGCTTCAGCGTGGCTCCCATGATGGACTGGACGGACCGTCATTGCCGGTTCTTCCTGCGCCTGCTCTCCAAGCAAACCCTGCTCTACACCGAAATGGTCACCACCGGTGCCCTGCTGCACAACGACGCGCACCGTTTCCTGCGCCACGACGTCTCCGAGCACCCGCTGGCCCTCCAGCTGGGCGGCAGTGTGCCGGCCGACCTGGCCGCCTGCGCCAAGCTGGCCGAGGAAGCCGGCTACGACGAGGTCAACCTCAACGTCGGCTGCCCGAGCGACCGGGTGCAGAACAACATGATCGGTGCCTGCCTGATGGCCCATCCGGCACTGGTGGCCGATTGCGTGAAAGCCATGCAGGATGCGGTATCCACGCCGGTGACGGTGAAGCACCGCATCGGCATCAATGGCCGCGACAGCTATGCCGAGCTGTGCGATTTCGTTGGCCAGGTGCGTGAGGCCGGCTGCCGGAGCTTTACCGTGCATGCGCGCATTGCGATTCTCGAGGGCCTGTCGCCGAAGGAGAACCGCGAGATCCCGCCGCTGCGCTACGACGTGGCCGCGCAGTTGAAGGCGGACTTCCCAGACCTGGAGATCGTGCTCAATGGCGGGATCAAGACCCTGGCGGAATGCCAGGCGCACCTTGAGACCTTCGATGGCGTAATGCTGGGGCGTGAGGCGTACCACAACCCTTACCTGCTGGCCGAGGTGGATCAGCAACTGTTTGCCAGCCAAGCGCCGGTGGTGAGCCGCAGCGAGGCACTGGAGCAGTTGCGGCCTTATATCGTGGCGCACATGGAGAGTGGTGGCGCGATGCATCACATCACCCGGCATATTCTGGGGCTTGGCCAGGGTTTCCCGGGGGCGCGACGGTTCCGCCAATTGTTGTCGGCGGATATTCACAAGGCGGCGGAGCCGCTGAAGGTGTTCGATCAGGCGGCGGAGTTGATGCAAGGGCGGTGAGGTTGGGGTTGCGGCGAGTCTGACAGGTGCTTGCCACAATATCTTCAGCGCCTGTGGGATCGAGCGCCGCGCGGGCGGCGCTCGATCCCACAGGCGCTAAAACACTCAAGGCGAGCCCTCAGGGAACCTCGCGCCAGCTGCTGACTCGAATCATCACCTTCGGCAATTCTGCCCTGCCCCACTGGCCTCTTGAGCGCCCGTCGGGCCTCGGGTAATGTCGAGTAAATGCACAGGACAGAGCACGCCCATGACCTCCAAGCTGGAACAACTCAAGCAGTTCACCACCGTGGTTGCCGACACCGGGGACCTGGATGCCATCACCCGCCTCAAGCCGGTCGATGCCACCACCAACCCGTCGCTGCTGCTCAAGGCCGCCGCCATGCCGGGCTATGCCGAGCTGCTCAAGCAGGTGAAGGCCGATGCCAAGGGCAATGTCGACCTGGCCTGCGACAAGTTCGCCGTGGCCGTGGGCGCGGGCATTCTCAAGGTCATTCCGGGGCGAATTTCCACCGAGGTGGATGCGCGCCTGTCGTTCGATGAGCCGGCGCTGCTGAACAAGGCACGTCAGCTGATCGGCCTGTACGAAGCCGCCGGGGTATCGAAAGACCGCGTGCTGATCAAGCTGGCCTCCACCTGGGAAGGCATCCGCGCCGCCGAAAAGCTGGAAAAGGAAGGCATTCAGACCAACCTGACCCTGCTGTTCTCCTTCGCCCAGGCCCAGGCCTGCGCCGACGCTGGCGTGTTCCTGATATCGCCGTTCGTGGGCCGTATCTACGACTGGTACAAGAAAAGCACCGGCCAGGACTACGTCGGCGCCGAAGACCCGGGTGTGCAGTCGGTCACGCGCATCTACAACTATTACAAGACCAATGGCTACGACACCGTGGTCATGGGCGCCAGCTTCCGCAATCTCGGCCAGATCGAACAGCTGGCCGGCTGCGATCGCCTGACCATCAGCCCGGACCTGCTGGACAAGCTGGGCAGTGACCAGGGCGAGCTGCCGCGGATTCTCAAGCCGGGCAATGCCGGTGAGGCCAAGCAGGTGCTGAACGAAAGCCAGTTCCGCTGGGCGATGAACGAAGATGCCATGGGCACCGAGAAACTGGCTGAAGGCATTCGCCAGTTTGCCCGCGATCAGGAAAAGCTCGAGAAGTTGATGGCTGAAAAAGCCTGATACATCTAAGGTTTGCCAGACGGGCGGGAAATGTTCAGCATTTTCCGCCCGTTTTGTTTCAGCGGGCTATGAATGCGTTCTGAACTCAAAGGCAAAATGACCTCATCCCCATTGCCCCTCGTACTCGCCGGCCCGGTAATGCGCCGCCTGGAACCGCAAAGGCTAGCCATCTGGCTGGTCGGCAGCCAACCCCTGCAGCCCGAATTCATCCTCGACGGCACCGCCAAGGTCGATTGCCAAGTCGTTGCTGTCGGCCAGCACGCCTTCATTCACCTGCTGGACATTCACTTCGCCGAGCCCCTGCCGCGCAACGTCGCCATCGCCTACGAGCTGCTGATCGATGGCCTGGGCATCGCCGACTGGGCCCCGCACCTGCTTTACCCTGGCAGCCATCGCCCCAGCCTGGTGCTGCGCGACCGCCTTGACCAGGTGCTGCATGGGTCCTGCCGCAAGCCGCATCACCCGGCCGCCGACGGCCTGCTCTGCGCTGACCGGTTGCTACAAACCTGCCAACGACCGGAAGACCGCCCCGCCGTGCTATTGATGACAGGCGACCAGATTTATACCGACGACGTCGCCGGCCCGATGCTGCGCGCCATCCATTCACTGATCGAACGCCTGGGGCTGTTCGACGAATCGCTGGACGGCGCGGTGGTCACCGACAGCCAAACGCTCTACAGCCACCCGGCCAGCTACTACCATCGCGCCGACCTGTTGCCCGCCCAGCAGGGCAACGAAACCCTGCGCGAGCGCTTCTTCGGCGGCAAGCGCAAGCCGATCTTCTCCTCCAGCAACGCCGACAACCACTTGGTGACCTTCGCCGAGGTCATGGCCATGTATCTGCTGGTGTGGGCGCCCGCGCCCTGGCGCCTGGTAGACCTGGGCATGCCTAGCGGCCTGAGCCAGCAAGACCAGGCGCGCTACCGCGAGGAACTGCCGCTGATCGAGGCCTTCGCCGCCAGCCTGAGCGACGTGGCACGGGTGATGGCCCACCTGCCCTGCCTGATGATCTTCGACGACCACGACATCACCGACGACTGGAACCTCTCGGCGCAATGGGAAGAAACCGCTTACGGCAACCCCTTCTCGCGGCGGATCATCGGCAATGCGCTGCTGGGCTATCTGCTGTGCCAGGCTTGGGGCAACGACCCGGATGGCTGCAACATACTGGTCAGCCAGTGCCAGACGCTAACCCGGCAGCAGGATGAGCTGATCGGCGAGCTGTTGCGCTTCCAGGGCTGGCAGTACAGCCTGCCCAGCGAGCCGCCGCTGCTGGTGCTGGACACCCGCACCCGCCGCTGGCGCAGCGAAAGCGACCTGGGCAAGCCGTCCGGCCTGCTCGACTGGGAAGCGCTGTGCGAGCTGCAGCAGGCGCTGCTGGACCACCCCTCGGCAATCATCGTGTCACCGGCACCGATCTTTGGCGTCAAGCTGATCGAGACCGTGCAGAAGGTGTTCAGCTGGCTGGGCTACCCGTTGCTGGTGGATGCCGAAAACTGGATGGCCCACCGTGGCGCGGCGCAGGTGATCCTGAACATCTTCCGCCATTCACGCACACCGGGGCACTACGTGATCCTCTCGGGCGACGTGCACTATTCGTTCGTCTACGAGGTGCTGATCCGCCACCGCCAACGCAGCCCGCATCTGTGGCAGGTGACCAGCAGCGGGATCAAGAACGAGTTCCCACGGCGCTTGCTGGACGTGCTGGACCGGCTCAACCGCTGGCTGTATTCGCCACGATCACCACTGAACTGGTTCACCAAGCGCCGGCAGATGGAGGTGGTGCCACTCACGCCCAGCCGCAGCAAGGCCGGGGAGCGGCTGTGGAATGGGGCGGGGTTGGGGCAGGTGCTGTTCGATGAGCAAGGGCGGCCGGCGCGGGTGTTCCAGCTGAGTGCGGATGGCAGTGAGGCGACCGAGTTTGCGCAGCGGGATTAAATGTCACCTGGCGACCACGCGAATCCTGTAGGAGCGGGCTTGCCCCGCGAAAGGGCCAGTACTGGCAACCAATATCCAGCAACCATTACCTGCTTCACGCCACGGCTACCTGAACTATGTTTCGCTTGAACGCTCATCAAGGGATATCACATGGATCGTGCCCACAACCACCTCCTGCGCCGTGGCCGCTTTTCTCAACCGGGCGAGCTTTACCTGCTCACCACTGTCACCTATCAGCGACAACGCATCTTTACTCAGATGCGCTTTGCCCGCGCCGTCATTCATCAACTGCGGAAAACTGATAGTGATGGACTGACCCAATCTTTGGCGTGGGTCGTCATGCCTGACCATGTGCATTGGCTGATTGAACTGCAAACTGGAACCCTGTGCCATCTGATGCGCCGGTTCAAATCATGCAGTAGCCATGCGCTTTATCAAGCTGGCATGGCGCGCCGCAAAATATGGCAAGCAGGGTATTACGACCGAGCGCTACGCCGAAAAGAGCATGTGCAGGAAGTCGCCAGGTACATTATTGCCAATCCGATAAGGGCTGGACTGGTGACGCGGTCGGGGGACTACCCACACTGGGATGCGATCTGGGTATGAACTGGTGGCCCTTTCGCGGGGCAAGCCCGCTCCTACAATGACCGTGTCATACCGAAAGGGATCAGGTCCGCTCCAGCGCATTCACCAGGTCATGGAAGGCTTCGCGGTTGGAGTCATTGAGCCCCATGAGGATCTTGTGCGCCTCCAGCACCTTGGAGCGCACCACATCCTCGTTCTGATCCTGCGACGGCAGATCGGTCAGGCACTCTGGGCGTGGCACCGGGCGGTCGACGATGTTGAACACCTGGTCGAAGCCCATGGATTGCAGCAGGCGCGAAATGTCCGGGTTGGTGGTAACCACGGTCGGCAACAGGCCCACCTTCTGCCGCGACAGGATCGACAGCTTGGCCAGCAGGCCCAAGGTGGTGCTGTCGATGCTCTCGGTTTCGGTCAGGTCGATGACGATGGTCGAGAAGTTCAGCGCGGTGAAAATCTTCTCGATCGTCGCATCCAGCGCCGAACACAGTGTCAGACGCACTTCACCGACGAATTTCAGTACAAAGGTACCGCTCTGCTCGGCGAACTGGATTCTACCGGTACTCATTGAAGGTTCCTGCTCAACACCAATAGGGCGATATCATCCGGCATCTCCCCAAGCGTAGCCAATCCAAATCGTTGGCGCAGCCCATCCAGGCTACCACCCGCTGCATTGACGATCTCCGGCAAAGCAGCTTCTTTATCTTTGAGCGTATGCCCCGGCAAAAGGTCCAGAATGCCATCGGACATCAAGCTCAGGCTGAACTGCGGCGGCAGCTCGATCACCAGGTCCTGGTAGGTCGCCTCGTCGAACAGCCCCACCGGCAGGCCGCGGCCTTCCAGGTAGCGGGCCTGGCCCGGGGTATACAGCACCGGCAGCGGCAGGTGGCCGCCCACGGCGTAGGTCAGCAGGCCGGTTTCTTCATCAATCACACCACCGACCATGGTCACGTGCTTGCCCAACTTGCAGTTGATCAGCCCGCGGTTGATGTGGCTGAGCACTTCCGAAGGCTTGAACTCGCGCAGCTTGCTGCTGCGCTTGAATTCGAACAACAGCCGCGTGGTCATGAACTTCAGCAACACCGTGACGAACGCCGATGATGCACCGTGCCCGGAGACATCGGCCAGGTAGAAGGCTATGCGCCGCTCATCCACACGGAAGTAGTCGGCGAAATCACCCGACAGGTACAGCGACGGGATGATCTGGTGCTCGAAAGAGAACTCGCCGAGCTTCCAGGGGCTTTCCGGCAGCATGTTCATCTGCACCTGGCGACCAGCGGTCTGGTCCTCCTGCAACAGGTGCAGGCTGGCTTCCAGTTCACGGTTGGCCGCTTCCAGCTTGTCGCGGTAGCGCTGGTTTTCCAGCACCAGGCGCGAACGGTCAAGCGCCCGGCGTACCGAGTGTTCGAGCACGGCGAGGTCTTCCAGCGGCTTGATCAGGTAGTCGGCAGCGCCCAGGCGCAAGGCCTCGACCGCATCGCTCATCACGCCGGCACCCGACACCACGATCACCGGCAACTGCGGTGCGCGCTCGCTGATCTGGCGGATCAGTTCGAGGCCGCCCATCTGCGGCATGCGCAGATCGCAGATCACGAGGTCGGGCTGGTGTTCTTCGAAGACCTGGAGCCCCTGCTGGCCATTACCGGCCTGGAGGACGCTGAAGCCACTGTCTTCCAGATAGGCGGCGAGGCTCGCACGGACCACGTCGTCATCATCGATGATCAGCAGCGTTGCACTGATTTTCTGCATGTGGGCGAACGGCGCCGATTTGGGTGGGTGCAGGGGTGCCAGCAAGGCTGACATCCAACTGCTGGAATACTCTGTGGTAACGCTCTACTTGAGTTGTAGGCCAAGAACGCGGCCCAGGCAACCAGTCGAGATACCTCGTAAGGCGCAGACGGTACTCCCATCCGCAAGGCGTTTCAAGCATACGTCGGTCGAGTACGCTGCTCTTTACAGGGTAAATCACCGAGAGTTATAAAAACGCCAACCAGTACAACCTATTGGGAAGGATGCAGCATGCCTCATACACCCTCCAACCACAGCGAGAAACGCGATTTCATCCGCATGCGCATCGACACCGAGGTCAGCCTGCTGCATGAGGGGCAGGTCATCGCGGCGGTGTGCCTGGACCTTTCCAGCGGCGGCATGCAGGTCCAGGCGCCGCAGCAATTCAAAGTCGGTGACCACCTGGAGGTGCGCATCGACTCCGATCACCCGGCCCTCAAGGGCCTGCACACCAGCACCGAGGTGGTGTGGATCGCCGATCAACCCGATGGGCAGCAGAAACTCGGCCTTCGCATCCTGGCCATGCATTGAGCGGTAACAAAAACGGCGACCCGAAGGTCGCCGTTTTCATGCCTGCACGGATCAGAAGTCGTCTTCGACTTCGCCATCCTTGACCTTGAACTCGCGGTTCTGCAGATAGGCATTGCGGATGAAGATGTATTTGTCACCCTGAATCAGCTTCTCGGCCGACAACAGGCTGGCCCGGGTGTCGACCACGTTCAGGGCGAAGATCGAGTTACGCACCGGTACATCGTTGATGTAGCGGTAGGGTTCGGTATAGGTGTCGGGGTACTTGGCCAGGCCGTCCCGCACGGTGCTCGGGCCGAGCAGCGGGATCACGACGTACGGGCCGCTGGGCACGCCCCAGCGACCGAGGGTCTGGCCGAAGTCTTCGTCGTTGCGCTGCAGGCCCATCTTGGTGCCGACGTCAAAGAAGCCGCCAAGGCCGAACACGGTATTGACGATCAGCCGCGCGGTATCCACGCCCGCTGCATGGGGCTTGAATTGCAGCACGTCGTTGGCCAGGTTGGTGACATCCCCGACGTTGTTGAACATGTTGTGGATGCCATCCTGCAAGAACTGCGGGGTGACCCACTGGTAGCCCTTGGCCAATGGCTTGAGGCCATAGGTATCGATCGTATCGTTGAAACGGAAAATCGGTCGGTTGACCGCTTCCCAAGGATCTTCCTCGGTGGCGGCCTGAGTGGCTGCCATGGGCGCCAGCAGCAAGCTGGCGCAGACAAAGGCCTGGGTGACTCGCTCGATCACACCGGCACCGATCCTACGCATAGATGTTTCTCCATCGAAATTCTCGGCCGCAAGCGCAACGGGGCGCTGCTGTACTGCGGCAGTATAGAGCCTTGCACGCTGATAAACAGCTTTACACATTTTTGCTCAATAAATTGTGAACAACTGTTGCCCGTCACAGCACGGTAACAATCGTCGAATAGCCTGCGGATTATTTCAGGGACGTTACCATGCTCGCTGCACCCGCCATTACCGCTGTGCTGTTCGGCCTGCGCGGCTGCCTGGTCCAGGCCACCGACGGCAGCCCCCTGCCCGCCCCTGGCGCCCTCGAAACGCTGGCTGGCCTGCGCCATGCGCAGGTGCCGTGCATCTGGCTGGACGACTTGAGCAGCTTGCAAAGCAGGCGCCTGGCCACCGTGTTACCAGACTGGTTGCCAGGTCACTCGGTCAACGGCGTGCGCTGGCCGGCGCCGAATGCCTGCTGGCAGGCCTTGATGAGCCTGGACAGCGAACGCCTGGAAGGTTGCGTGCTGGTCAGCGGTGAGCCCAAGCTCTTGCAGTCAGGCCTCAACGCCGGCTTGTGGACAGTGGGGCTGGCGGCCTGCAGCCCGTCGTGCGACCTCTCCTCCAGGCAATGGCAGGCCATGACCCAGCAAGAGCAGGATCTGGCCCGCGGCAAGGCCACGCTGGCCCTGTTCAGCCTGGGCGTGCATTCGGTAATCGACCACCTCGATGAACTGGATACCTGCCTTGCCGACATCGCGCTGCGCTGCAGCAAGGGCGAAAAACCCTGACACAGCACCATTGATGCGGATCATGCAAAGCGCCAGCGAGTGGATTACGCTAGGAGACAGGCGAGAACCTTTGCCGCTTCGCTGAGGTCCATGCCTTGCCAAGCCATTGATGGAGAAAAGCCAATGCCTGCCCGCGAATTGCAAGAGCGCTTGAACAGCCTGCGCGAGCAACTGGACCGCAACGTACCGCTTACGGATGAAGAACTGGCCGCCCTGCACGAAGAAGCCAGGCAGATCGAAGCGCAGTTGAAGCTCGAGGAAGCCACGCCGGACAACAACGTGGTCGACGGGGTGAACCTGGCGATCGAACGCTTCGAGGCCGACCACCCGGATTTGACCGCCACCCTGCGCAGCATTGCCAACTCGCTGCACAGCATGGGTATCTGAAACGACCGGGGCCGCTTTGCGGCCCCAGCTACATAGAACTTACTGGCGAACCAGTCGCAGGTTCGCCGGGCTAATCGCCCCGGTGCTGCGGTATGGGTTGATATCCAGCCCGCCGCGGCGCACATACCGCGCATACACGGTCAGGTGCTCAGGCTGCAGCAGGTTCTTCAAGTCCAGGTAGATCCGCTCCACGCACTGCTCATGGAAGTCGGCGTGCTGGCGGAAGCTGATCAGGTAGGTCAGCAGGCTGGCATGGTCCAGCGCCCTGCCCTTGTACTCCACCACCACGCTGCCCCAGTCTGGCTGGCCGGTCACCGGGCAATTGGACTTGAGCAGGTGGCTGTGCACCGTCTCTTCGACCATGCGCTCCGGGTTGCAGCTCAGCAATTCAGGTTGCGGTTGCTCGTAGTTGTCGATCGCCACATCCAGCGCATCGATGCATTCCCCGGGCAAGGCAACCACGCCCTGCGCCTCCACCTCCGCCAGGGTGCGCACCTGCACGCCAACTGGCTTGCCAGCGGCCGCCGACAGGTCCTTCTCCAGGCACGCCTGCAGCTCGCCGATCGAGGCGAATACGGTCTGGTTCAACGAGTTGAGGTAGAGCTTGAAGGACTTCGACTCGATGATGTTCGGCGAATCGGCCGGAATGGCGAACTCACCGATGGCCACCACCGGTTTGCCCGAGGGCAGCAACCACGACAGCTCGAAGCAGTTCCAGTAATCCACGCCCTGCCACGGCAAGGTCTGGGCAGTCACGCCCAGCTCAGCCCACTTGGCCGTACGCGGGATCGGGAACAGCAACGAAGGCGTGTAGGTGGCGATGTATTCGCTGGACTTGCCCAGCGGAGAATGTTCGGCGGCGGGATGCATGGAAACTGACCTGGAGGTTCGAAATTGCCCCTAGTCTACCGGTTTTGCACCCCGCCTTGGAGTGCCAGTCACTCGATGGTCAGCTCCCCGACCATACCGGCCTGATAATGCCCCGGCACGTTGCAGGCGAATTCAATCGGTGCCGACTTGCGGAAGGTCCAGGTCAGTTCGGCGCGCTGGCCAGGCTGCACCAGTACGGTGTTGCCACCGCCATGGCCATGGGCACCGTGGTCCATCTGGCCAGGGGTCATCGGAGCATGGCCCATCTGCGAATGGTCCATGCCCTCATGCTGCATGGCAGCGTTGTACATCTTGCCCTGCATGGCGATCATTTCCTTCTGGTGTTCAGCATGCATGGCCTTGTCACCGAGGTTGAACTCATGGGGCAACTTGCCTTCGTTGATCAGCACGAAACGCACGGTCTCACCGGCTTTCACCTGCAGGCTCTTGGGCTCGAAGGCGATGTCCTTGAGCACTACCTCGACAGTGCGAGTGGCCTTGACTGCCGGGGCGGGCTCGCCGAAAGCGAAGGTTTTCGCCTCGCCGGCCAGGGCGGGCAGGCTGACCAGGGCCAAAGCGGCGGCGATGAACAGGTGTTTCATGATGACTCCAAAGATCACAGCGGGATGAGACCACTCTAGAAAGGCACGGCTGGCGGTTAGCTGACGGGAAGATTACAACTTTGTCAGCTTGGGCGAGCAGGCACATCGTCACGTATCATTTCAGCCATCACCCGACCCTGTAGGAGCCTCATGAAACTGCTGATCGTCGAAGACCAGGCCCGCACCGGCCAGTACCTGAGCCAGGGCCTGAGTGAAGCCGGCTTCGCCACCGAACTGGCTACCGACGGCGAGACCGGCCAGTACCTGGCCCTGACCGGCGACCACGACTTGCTGATCCTGGACGTGATGCTGCCCGGGCGTGATGGCTGGCAGATTCTGCAGGCCGTGCGCACTGCCGGGCTGGATACCCCGGTGCTGTTCCTCACCGCCCGCGACGCCGTCGAAGACCGCGTGCACGGCCTGGAACTGGGCGCCGACGATTACCTGGTCAAGCCGTTCGCCTTCTCCGAACTGCTGGCCCGGGTACGCAGCCTGCTGCGCCGCGGCGCCAGCCCCAGCCAGGACACCACCCTGATCCTGGCCGACCTGCGCCTGGACCTGATTCGCCGGCGCGCCGAACGGGCCGGCACACGCATCGACCTGACCGCCAAGGAGTTCGCCCTGCTCGAACTGCTGCTGCGCCGCCAGGGCGAGGTGCTGCCCAAGTCGCTGATTGCCTCGCAAGTGTGGGACATGAACTTCGACAGCGACACCAACGTGATCGAAGTGGCGGTACGCCGCCTGCGCCTGAAGATCGACGACCCGCACCCGAACAAGCTGATCCATACCGTGCGCGGCATGGGCTACGTGCTCGAAGAGCGCCAGGACTGATGCGCCGGCTTTCCCTCGGCACGCGTCTGGCACTGCTGTTTGCCGCCTGTACCGCCACCGTGTCGCTGGGTGCGGGGCTGCTGTTCAACCGTGCCAGCGAGCAGCATTTCGTCGAACTGGACCAGCAACTGCTGGAATCGCGCCTGTCCCTGTTTCGCAGCCAGCTCGCCGGCCTGAAGGGCCCTGACGATCTGCAGAGCCGTTTGCCAGCCTTGCGCAACGAGCTCAGCCACCAGGCTGACCTGGCGCTGCGCATCGACGGCCGCGACGGCGCGATCTGGTTTGCCAGCCGCGACGGCCTGCCAGACACACCGTCAACGCCCGGGCTGACGACCCTGTACGCAGACGGCGTCGATTATCGAAGCCTGGCAGTGCCGGCGGACGATCAGACGGCTGCGCAACTGACACTGTTTCTCGACATCACCCATCACCAGCACTTCCTGCAAGGCATGCAGCGCCTGATCTGGCTCACCGTCGGGCTGTCGGCCCTGGCCACTGCGCTGCTGGGTGCCTGGGCCGCGCGCAGCGGCCTGCGCCCACTGCGCCAGATGGGCCAGGTGGCCAACAGCGTGTCGGCGCGCTCACTGACCACCCGTCTGCCGGTGGTGCAAATGCCCGAGGAGCTGGCGGAACTGGCCACCACCGTGAACGCCATGCTGCAACGCCTGGACGACGCCTTCCAGCGCCTGTCGGCGTTCTCCGCCGACATCGCCCACGAGCTGCGCACGCCGCTGTCCAACCTGCTGACCCACACCCAGGTCACCCTCACCCGCCCGCGCAGCCTGGAGGAATACCGCGAAGCACTGCATGGCAACCTCGAAGAACTGCAGTGGATGGCGCAGATGATCAACGACATGCTGTTCCTCGCCAAGGCCGACCACGGCCTGCTGGTGCCGGGGCAGGCGGCGCTGGCCTTGCACGATGACGTGGACGCGCTGCTGGAATATTACGCGCCGTTGGCCGAGGACAATGAGGTGCAGTTGCTGCGCGAAGGCGAGGCGGTCTTGCAGGGGGATCGGCATATGCTGCGACGGGCGCTGTCCAACCTGCTCGACAATGCCTTGCGCTTCACGCCGCCGGGCGGGCAGATACGGGTGACGCTGGAGCCGGGCTTGCGGATTTGCGTGGCCAATACCGGGACGGCAATCGAAGCGGCGGCGTTACCGCGCCTGTTTGATCGTTTCTACCGGGTGGACCCGGCGCGGCGGGAAGGGAGTAGTGAGCATGCCGGGTTGGGGTTGGCGATTACCCGATCGATCGTGCAGGCCCATGGCGGGAGTATTCGGGCGCAATGCGGGGACGGCTGGACAAAGTTCGTGATCGAGCTGCCTGAAATCCGGTGAAACGGGGGGCTGCTTTGCAGCCCATCGCGGGGCAAGCCCGCTCCTACAGGGAAATGCGTTACCTGTAGGAGCGGGCTTGCCCCGCGAAGAGGCCCTGGCTGGATGGCTCAGACCGCCAGGCCAATCGCCGGCTGAACCTGCGATGCCCGATACGCCGGATAGATGGTCGCCAGGAAGCTCATCACCAACCCGGCAGCACAGATCATCAGCACATCCCCGCCCTGCAGTTCGGACGGCAAGCTGCTGACGAAGTAAACATCGGAAGTGAAGATGTGCTGCCCGCTCACCCGCTCCAGCCAGCCGACGATCTGGCTGACATTGAGCGCGGCAATCACCCCGAGCACCCCGCCGATCAAGGTGCCGACAATGCCGATCAGGCTGCCCTGAACCATGAACGTACCCATGATCTGCGCAGGCGTGGCACCCAGGGTACGGAGGATGGCGATGTCCGGCCCCTTGTCGTTCACCACCATCACCAGGGTGGCGATGATGTTGAATGCCGCCACCGCAATGATCATCAGCAGCAACAGGCCGATCATGGTCTTTTCCATCTTCATCGCGCTGAACAGGCTCCCTTGGGTGTGCGACCAGTCATCGGCGCGGTAGCCATCGCCCAAGCCCGCAGCGATTGCCTTGGACACCTGCGGTGCTGCGTACAGGTCATGCAGCTTCAGGCGCACACCCTGTACCTGGCCAGGTGCCCAGCGCTGCATTTCGCCGGCATCTGCCACATGCATGTAGGCCTGCGAGCCGTCCAGCTCGGCACCGACCTTGAAGATGCCAACCACAGTCAGGCGCTGCATGCGCGGGGTGATACCGCCGGGTTCCTTGCTGATTTCCGGCACGATCAGGGTCAGCTTGTCGCCAGTGTTGAGGCGGAAGCGCCGCGCGGTCAGTTCGCCGATGACCACGCCGTACTCGCCCGGCTGCAGGTTCTGCAGGCGGCCCTGAACAATATGCTGGCCGACGATCGAGACCTTGTCTTCCTCGGCCGGGTCGATGCCGCTGACCTGGATCGGCTGCATCGCCCCTTTGTACGAAAGCATGCCTTCCATCTCGGTGATCGGCGCCGCGGCCATCACAGCCGGGTTCTGCAACGCAGCGTCGGCCGCCGTGCGCCAGTCGTCCAGCGGCTGCACGCCAAGGATCGAGGCATGCGGCACCAGGCCAAGAATGCGCGAGCTCATTTCGCGCTGGAAGCCGTTCATCACCGACAGCACCACGATCATCGCCAGCACGCCCAGCGACAGGCCGATCATCGAGGTCATCGAAATGAACGAGATGAAGTGGTTGCGGCGCTTGGCCCGGGTGTAGCGCGCGCCAATGAAGATGGGCAAGGGTCTGAACATGTTGGAAACACCCAATTAAAACGGGAAAACGGGGTGGCATCGCCACCCCGTGCACTCGGTCAGATCGCCACCAGGTGGCCGTCGTCGAGCTTCAGTACGCGGTCCATCTGGCGTGCCAGGTTGAGGTCGTGGGTCACCACCAGGAAGGCGGTGCGCGACGCACTGGACAACTCCTGCATCAGTTCCTGGATGCCCTGAGCGGTGTGGTGGTCGAGGTTGCCGGTCGGCTCGTCGAGCATCACCAGGCCCGGGCGGTTTACCAGGGCACGGGCGATCGCCACCCGCTGGCGCTCGCCACCGGACAGTTCGGCCGGCTTATGGTGCAGACGATGACCCAGGCCGACCCGCTTGAGCAGCGCTTCGGCACGCTCACGGGCCTGCGGAATGGCGGTGCGGCCGATCAGCAGCGGCATGCACACGTTCTCCATGGCGGTGAACTCTGGCAACAGGTGGTGGAACTGGTAGACGAAGCCCAGCTCGCGGTTGCGCAGCAGGCCGCGCGCACGCTCGCCGAGGGCCGACAGTTCTTCCCCGGCCAGCCATACGCTGCCCTGGGTCGGCCGGTCGAGGCCGCCGAGCAGGTTGAGCAAGGTACTCTTGCCGGAGCCGGAGCTGCCGACGATGGCCACGCGCTCACCGGCATGCAGCTCCAGGTTGAGCCCGGACAGTACCTGCACCGACTCCGGGCCCTCGTCGTAGGACTTGCCCAGGTTGCGGCAACTCAGAACGGCTTTATCACTCATGCGCGACTCACTCATAACGTAGCGCCTCTGCAGGCTGGGTGCGGGCCGCACGCCAGGCCGGGTACAGGGTGGCGAAGAAACTCAGGACCAGCGCCGCACCGCAGACCATGTACACGTCCTGGGACTGGATCTGCGACGGCAGGTAATCGATGAAGTAGACGTCGGCGTTGAGGAACTTGTGCCCGATCAGTTTCTCGATGCCGGCGATCACCGCGCTCACGTTCAGCGCGGCGACGATCCCGACCACGGCGCCGATCAGGGTGCCGATCACCCCGATCACCGTGCCCTGGACCATGAAGATCAGCATGATCTGCCCCGGCGTGGCGCCCAGGGTCCGCAAGATGGCGATATCGCCGCGCTTGTCGTTGACCACCATCACCAGAGTGGAAATGATGTTGAACGCCGCCACCGCGACGATCAGCAGCAACAGCAGGCCGATCATGGCCTTTTCCATGCGGATCGCCTGGTACAGGTTGCCGTGGGTACGGGTCCAGTCGCGGCTGTAGTACTCCTGGTCGCCCAGCTGCTGGGCGATGCTCCAGGCCACCCGCGGCGCCTGGAACAGGTCGTCGAACTTCAGGCGCAGGCCCTGGACCTGGTCCGGCTTCCAGCGGTGCAGGCGGGACAGGTCGGTGATGTTAGTCAGGCCCAGGTAACCGTCGATCTCGCCCGCGCCAACGTGGAAGGTGCCGACCACGGTGAAGCGCTTCATGCGCGGGAACATGCCGGCCGGGGTCACGCTGACCTCGGGGGCGACGAAGGTCAGCTTGTCGCCGATGGCGACGCCCAGCTTGGCTGCGGCCTTGTCGCCGATCATGATGCCCCACTCGCCGGGCGCCAGCTTGTCGAGGCTGCCTTGCTGGATGAAGTTGTCGATGATCGACACCTCGCGCTCGCGCGCCGGGTCGATGCCATTGAGCAACACCTTCTGCACCTTGCCGTCATGGGTCAGCAGGCCCTGCATCTGCGTGTACGGGGCAACCGCCAGCACCTGCGGATTCTGCTTTACTTGTTGGGCAAGGGCAGACCAGTCGTTGATCGGCTGGCCGCTCTCCAGCGTGGCGTGGGGGATCATGCCCAACACGCGGGTACGCATCTCGTGATCAAAACCGTTCATGACCGAGAGCACCACGATCATCACCACCACGCCCAGGGCGAGGCCGATCATCGAGGTCAGGGAAATGAACGAGACGAAGTGGTTACGGCGCTTGGCACGGGTGTAACGCGTACCGATGAATGCGAAAAGAGGTCTGAACATGTCGGGGCTTGTTCGGATGAAAGGGAACGTCCTTGTGGCGAGGCGCCTACGGCGGCTTTACACTCGGACCACCGCCGCAACCATGGGTTCGCCATGACGACATTAGACGAAGAAGATCGCCGCGAATACTACCGCATCGAAGATCGGATCGCACTGGAAATCAGCCCCCTCAGTGCGGCCGAAGCCCTTGAGGCAGAACTGTTGCAGGATGATTCACCGCTGTTCAACCTGCTCAGCGAGCTGCACCTGTCCGACTTCGAGTCGCAGCACCTGCTGCGCCAGCTGAGCGAGAAGGACCGCACCCTGGCGGCGTTCCTGCGGGCGCAGAACAAGCGCCTCGACCTGCTCAGCGCAGTGGTCGCGCAAACCCTGCTCGGTGAAATCGGCCAACCCCAGCGGGTAATCATTTCCGAAGGTGGCATCGAGTTCGCGCAACCCCAGCAGATCGCCCCCGGCACCCGGGTGAAGGTGAAGATGGTGCTGATGCCACGCGCCCACGGCCTGCTGCTGCGCGGCAAGGTCACCCACTGCGACCCGCGCCCGGACGGCGATTTCGAGGTCGGCACGGAATTCACCGACATGACCGATGCCCAACGGCAACTGCTGGCCCGCTACATCCTGCAGCGCCAACAGCAGCAACGGCGCCAGCAACTGGAACAAGACGGCCCCGCCTCCTGAGCCCTATCCCCCTGATTTGAAGGAACGAACGTGACCCTGATCTACGGCCACCGCGGCGCCAAGGGCGAAGCCCCCGAAAATACCCTGAAGAGTTTTCAGCAGTGCCTGTCCCACGGCGTAACCCGCTGCGAACTGGACCTGCACCTGTCGGCCGACAACGAGCTGATGGTGATCCACGACCCCACCCTCAAGCGCACCACCGGCCGACGCGGCAAGGTGGTCGAGCACCCGGCTGCCGAATTGATCAAGATCGATGCGCGCAAGGGTGGCCCGGGCCACGTGCAGCCCTGCCCTATTCCGAAACTCGAAGAGCTGTTCGAGAAGTGCCCATTCGAGCATTGGCAGCTGGAGGTCAAGAGTGCCTCGCGCACCCGCGCCGCCACCACCGTGCTGGCGATCCGCGAACTGGCGCAGCAATACGGCCTGCTGGACAAGGTGACCATCACCTCCAGTTCACGGGAAGTGCTGGGCGCGGCCCAAGAACTGGTACCGGATGTGAAACGCGGGCTGGTTGCCGAGTACGCCTGGCTCGACCCGTTGAAGGTCGCGCAGAACTATGGCTGCGAACTGCTGGCTTTGAACTGGACACTGTGCACCCCCGAGCGCCTGCTCAAAGCCCAGGGCCAGGGTCTGCATGTGTCGGTGTGGACGGTCAACGAACCGGCGCTGATGCGCCGGCTCGCTGATTTTGGCGTGGACAGCCTGATTACAGACTTTCCCGGTTTGGCCAAGACCACCCTCGGGTAGGGCTGAAATCGGTCTCCCCGACCGGCTCAGGCCACCGGCCGGAGCCGCTCAAAAAAGCCGGTTCAGGCCGTCGTAGGCAGCTACCCGATAGGCTTCGGCCATGGTCGGGTAGTTGAACGTGGTGTTGACGAAGTACTTCAGATTGTTCTGCTCACCCGGCTGGTTCATGATCGCCTGGCCGATGTGAACGATTTCCGAAGCCTGGTAGCCGAAGCAGTGCACGCCGAGGATTTCCAGGGTTTCGCGGTGGAACAGGATCTTCAGCATGCCTTGCGGCTCGCCGGCGATCTGTGCGCGCGCCATGCCCTTGAAGAACGCCTTGCCCACTTCGTATGGCACCTTGGCCTGGGTCAGCTCCTGCTCGTTCTTGCCGATAGAGCTGATCTCCGGGATGGTGTAGATGCCGGTCGGCACGTCGTTGACGAAGCGCCAGCTGCCGTTGTCGACGATGCTGCCGGAAGCCGAACGGCCCTGGTCGTGGGCAGCACTGGCCAGGCTTGGCCAACCGATCACGTCACCGGCGCCATAGACGTTCGGCACGCTGGTGCGGTAGGCCTCGTCGACCTCGATCTGGCCACGGCTATTGACCTTGATGCCGATGTTTTCCAGGCCCAGCTTGTCGGTGTTGCCGGTACGGCCGTTGCACCACAGCAAGGCGTCGGCCTTGATCTTCTTGCCCGACTTCAAGTGCAGGATCACACCATTGTCCAGGCCCTCGACACGCTCGTACTCTTCGTTGTGGCGTACGGTGATGTTGTTGTTGCTGAAGTGGTAGCTCAGCGCCTGGGAAATTTCCGAATCCAGGAAGCTCAGCAGCTGGCCGCGGTTGTCGACCAGCTCGACCAGCACGCCCAGGCCACTGAAGATCGAGGCGTATTCGCAACCGATTACCCCGGCACCGTAGACGATCAGCTTGCGCGGGGTGTGGCTCAGGCTGAGGATGGTGTCGCTGTCGTAGACGCGCGGGTGGTGGAAATCGATGTCCGCCGGGCGGTACGGGCGCGAGCCGGTGGCGATGATGATGTGCTTGGCGTTGAGCTTCTCGACCACGCCATTGGGGCAGACCACTTCGATGGTCTGCTCGTCGGCGAAGCTGCCCGTGCCGAAGAACAGGTCTACGCGGTTACGGGCGTAGTAGCCGGTACGTGAAGCGACCTGCTTGGCAATGACCTTCTCGGCGCTCTTGAGCACGTCCGGGAACGAGAACCAGCGCGGCTCACCGATGGCGCGGAACATCGGGTTGGTGTTGAACTGCATGATCTGCCGCACCGAGTGACGCAGCGCCTTGGACGGGATGGTGCCCAGGTGGGTGCAGTTGCCGCCGACCTGACGGCGGCTGTCGACCATTGCCACCTTGCGCCCCGCTTTGGCGGCGTTCATTGCCGCGCCTTCACCGGCCGGGCCGGAACCCAGCACCACTACGTCGTAGTTGTAGACAGCCATGCGTACTCCTTCAGAACTGGCCCGGGGTTACGGTTACCCGCGGGACTCGATCATGCCGCCGGGGCGTCATGAGAAAATTCGGGTGCAGTCTAATCAAGCGTGAACGCCGCGCACATTAACCCTTGGTCGCGTCGTAGGCCATTTTTACCTGCACTACATGTCATTCACCGATCCCTGGCGGCGATCATCCCTGCCAACGCTTTCAATCGCCTTTCACCGCCTGCTCGAATGCCGGGGTCGCTCGGGAGACGAAGCCACCTTCGCCCCGAGTCACCAAAACCGCAGCAAGATCATGGGCCAGGGCGAAATCCCAGCCGCGCTCCGGCCCCAGGATCAACAGCAGGGTCGAATAGCCATCAGCCTGCAGCGTCGAGGCATCGAGCACGGTAACCGCGGCCAGGTCGTGGTCGACCGGGCGCCCCTGGCGGGCATCGAAGGTGTGTGAATAGCGCCGGCCATTCTCCTCGAAATAGTGGCGATAGTCACCCGAGGTCGATACCCCCAGGCCATTGACCGGAATGATCTGACGGGCGATCTGGCGGTCTTCGCGGGGCAGTTCCAGGGCGATGCGCCAGGGGCTGCCATCGGGCTTGCGGCCCACGGCCTTGAGCTCACCGGTGGCTTCGGCGACGAAACTGGCCACGCCCATGGCGCGCAGGCGCTCGGCGATCAGGTCGACGGCATGGCCGGCAGCGATACTGTTGAAGTCCAGTTGTACCGGGGCGTCCTTGCACAGCGCCTGGCCGTCGACGCGCAGGTGATGATAGCCGACGCGCTGGCGTGCCTGGGCCAGGGCCTGCGGGGTGGGGAGCTGTTCGTGGCGGGCCTGCGGGCCGAAGCCCCAGAGGTCGAGCAGCGGCTCGACGGTGAGGTCGAAAGCGCCGTCACTCAGCTCTGCCAGGTGCTGGCCGAAGGCGACCAGTTCGAGCATGTCGGGCGGCAAGGCCATGCACTGGTTGGCGGGCAGCAGGTTGAACTGGCTGACCGTGGAGTCGCCGCGGTAGGTCGAGTAATGCTGATCGATGTCGTTGAGCAGGCTCTCGACCGCTGCCTGGACCTGGGCCGGGGCCGGGCCGCCGGGCTCGCGGACGTACTGGATGCTGTAGCTGCTGCCCATGGTCGGGCCGCCCAGACGTTCCAGAGTCGGGCCCTGGTTGCAGGCGTTGAGGAGCATCAACAATATTGAAAGGAGTGCGCGCAATATCGAGTTCTCGATTGCCTGTGCCGCCCCGCGAAAGGGCCGGCACAGATGACCACAAATGCCAGGCAAAAAAAACGGGAACCCGAAGGTTCCCGTTTTTTCATGCGCTTACAAGCGAATCAGCGTGGAAACGCTGGCGGGTTCACACCCGACATCTCTTCCATCACGCGAACGACCTGGCAGCTGTAACCGAATTCGTTGTCGTACCAGACGTACAGGACAACGCGGTTGTCGTTGGCGATGGTCGCCTCGGCATCCACCACACCGGCGTGGCGCGAACCGACGAAGTCGGTCGAAACCACTTCCTGCGAGCTGACGTAGTCGATCTGCTTGTGCAGCTCCGAGTGCATGGCGGTCTGGCGCAGGTACTCGTTGATCTCGTCGCGGGTGGTCGGCTTCTCGAGGTTCAGGTTGAGAATGGCCATCGAAACGTTCGGCGTCGGAACGCGAATGGCGTTGCCGGTCAGCTTGCCCTTCAGCACTGGCAGTGCCTTGGCGGCAGCGGTGGCGGCGCCGGTTTCGGTGATGACCATGTTCAGCGGCGCGGCGCGGCCACGGCGGCTGCCCTTGTGGAAGTTGTCGATCAGGTTCTGGTCGTTGGTGAACGAGTGAACGGTTTCGACGTGGCCGTTGACGATGCCGTACTGGTCGTTGATGGCCTTGAGCACCGGCACGATGGCGTTGGTGGTGCAGGAGGCTGCCGAGATGATCTTGTCATCGGCAGTGATGTCACCGTGGTTGATGCCGTGCACGATGTTCTTCAGCGCGCCCTTGCCAGGTGCGGTAAGGATCACGCGGGCAGCGCCCGGGCAGGCCAGGTGCTGGCCCAGGCCGTCGGCGTCACGCCACACGCCGGTGTTGTCGACGATCAGCGCATTGTTGATGCCGTACTGGGTGTAGTCGACTTCGCTCGGGCTCTTGGCGTAGATGATCTGGATCAGGTTGCCGTTGGCAGTGAGGGTGTTGTTGGCTTCGTCGATGGTGATGGTGCCATCGAACGGGCCATGCACCGAGTCACGGCGCAGCAGGCTGGCGCGCTTGACCAGGTCGTTCTCGGCGCCCTTGCGCACGACGATGGCACGCAGGCGCAGGCCGTCGCCGCCACCGGTCTTCTCGATCAGGATGCGCGCCAGCAGGCGGCCGATGCGGCCGAAGCCGTACAGGACGACGTCGGTACCCTTGCGAGCCGAAGCGTTCTGCTGACCAACCACGTCGGCCAGTTCTTCACGGACAAACTGCTCGGCAGTTCGGCCATTGCCTTCCTGCTTGAACTTGTTGGCCAGCTTGCCCAGGTCGACCGAAGCGGCGCCCAGTTTCAGCTCGCTCATGGCCTTGAGCAGGGGGAATGTCTCGTGTACGGACAGTTCGGTCTCGTCGGTCTGACGGTGACGCGCAAAGCGGTGGGCTTTGAGGATCGAGATAACCGAACGGTTGATCAGGCTGCGGCCATAAATCGAGCTCACCACGTTGTTGTTGCGGTAGAGCTGACCGATAAGCGGGATCATCGCTTCAGCCAGAGCTTCACGATCAATCCACTCACCAAGACACTGGTCGGGCTTCTGAGTCACGGGAACCTTCCACATGTAGGGACAGAAAAAAGGGGCTACATTATGACGCCCCTGCGCGTAACCGGCAATGAGCGCCTGTCGCCGATGGCAAAGCCCGCAGTTCATGGCCTGTCGAGGCCTGACAGCAGGCACCGTCACCGGTACAATCGATCTCTTTGCCGCAACGCTTGGAGTGCAATCTCCCGTGTCAGTTCTGCGCCTTCCGCAAATGTCGGCCACGGCCGGCAAACAAACCTGGGGCAACCTGCCCGGTGCCGCCCTCAGCCTGGCCATCGCCGAGGCCGCCAGCAGCGCGGGCCGCTTCACCCTGCTGCTGACCGCCGACAGTCAGGCGGCCGATCGTCTGGAACAGGAGCTGCGCTTCTTTGCTCCGCAACTGCCGGTGCTGCCGTTTCCCGATTGGGAAACCCTGCCCTACGACCTGTTCTCGCCACACCAGGACATCATTTCCCAGCGTATCGCCAGCCTCTACCGGCTGCCGGAGCTGAGCCACGGCATTCTGGTAGTACCGATCACCACCGCCCTGCACCGCCTGGCCCCCACGCGCTTCCTGCTGGGCAGCAGCCTGGTGCTGGACGTGGGCCAGACCATCGACGTCGAACAGATGCGCACGCGCCTGGAAGCCACCGGCTACCGCTGCGTCGACACGGTCTACGAGCATGGCGAGTTCGCCGTGCGTGGCGCATTGATCGACCTGTTCCCGATGGGCAGCAAGCTGCCCTATCGCATCGACCTGTTCGATGACGAGATCGAGACCCTGCGCACCTTTGACCCGGAGACCCAGCGCTCGATCGACAAGGTCGACTCGATCCGCCTGCTGCCGGCGCGCGAGTTCCCCATGCAGAAGGAAGAGGTGACCCGCTTCAAGGCGCGCTTCCGTGAGCGCTTCGATGTCGATTTCCGCCGCAGCGCGATCTTCCAGGACCTGGCCAGCGGCATCATTCCCGCTGGCATCGAGTACTACCTGCCACTGTTCTTCGAAGAAACCTCGACCCTGTTCGACTACCTGCCCGCCGACACCCAGGTGTTCTCGCTGCCGGGCGTCGAGCAGGCTGCCGAGCACTTCTGGAACGACGTGCGCGGGCGCTATGAAGAACGCCGTGGCGACCTGACCCGCCCACTGCTGCCGCCGGCCGAACTGTTCCTGCCGGTGGAAGACTGCTTCGCCCAGCTCAAGCAGTGGCCACGGGTGGTGGTCAGCGCCGACGACCTCGAAGCCGGTGCCGGCCGCGAACGCTTCCCGGCGCGCGCCCTGCCCAACCTGGCCATCGAAGCCAAGGCCAACCAGCCGCTGGCGGCCCTGGCCGGGTTCCTCGACCAGTTCAGCGGCCGCGTGCTGTTCACCGCCGAATCGGCGGGCCGCCGCGAGGTACTGCTGGAGCTGCTCGAACGCCTCAAGCTGCGCCCGCAGACGGTCGACAGCTGGGCCGACTTCATTACCGGCCGGGAGCGCCTGGCGATCACCATCGCCCCGCTCGACGACGGCCTGCTGCTGGAAGACCCGGCCGTCGCTCTGGTCGCCGAGAGCCCGCTGTTCGGCCAGCGCGTGATGCAACGCCGGCGCCGCGAAAAACGCGGCGAGGCGGCCAACGACGCGGTCATCAAGAACCTCACCGAGCTGCGCGAAGGCGCACCGGTGGTGCACATCGACCATGGTGTGGGCCGCTACCTGGGCCTTGCCACCCTGGAGATCGACGGCCAGGCCGCCGAATTCCTCACCCTGGAATACGCCGAGGGCGCCAAGCTGTATGTGCCGGTGGCCAACCTGCACCTGATCGCCCGCTACACCGGCAGCGATGACGCCCTGGCGCCACTGCACCGGCTGGGTTCCGAAGCCTGGCAGAAAGCCAAGCGCAAGGCCGCCGAACAGGTTCGCGACGTGGCAGCCGAGCTGCTCGACATCTATGCCCGCCGCGCCGCGCGCAAGGGCTATGCCTTTGCCGACCCGGCTGCCGATTACGCCACGTTCAGCGCAGGCTTCCCGTTCGAGGAGACCCCCGACCAGCAAGCGGCGATCGAGGCGGTGCGCGTCGACATGCTGGCACCCAAGCCGATGGACCGCCTGGTGTGCGGCGACGTCGGTTTCGGCAAGACCGAAGTGGCCATGCGCGCAGCCTTCATCGCCGTGCACAGTGGCCGCCAGGTGGCGGTGCTGGTGCCAACCACCCTGCTTGCCCAGCAGCACTACAACAGCTTCCGCGACCGCTTCGCCGAATGGCCGGTGAAGGTCGAAGTGATGAGCCGCTTCAAGTCGGCCAAGGAAGTGGCCGCTGCGGCCGCCGACCTCGCCGAAGGCAAGATCGATATCCTCATCGGCACCCACAAGCTGCTGCAGGATGACGTGCGTTTCAAGGACCTGGGCCTGGCGATCATCGACGAGGAACACCGTTTCGGCGTGCGCCAGAAGGAGCAGCTCAAGGCCCTGCGCAGCGAAGTGGACATCCTCACCCTGACCGCCACGCCGATCCCGCGCACGCTGAACATGGCGGTGGCGGGCATGCGCGACCTGTCGATCATCGCCACCCCGCCGGCGCGACGCCTGTCGGTGCGCACCTTCGTCATGGAGCAGAACAAGAGCACGGTCAAGGAAGCGCTGCTGCGTGAGCTGCTGCGCGGCGGCCAGGTGTACTACCTGCACAACGATGTGAAAACCATCGAGAAGTGCGCCGCCGACCTGGCCGAACTGGTCCCGGAAGCGCGTATCGGCATCGGCCACGGGCAGATGCGCGAGCGCGATCTGGAACAGGTGATGAGCGACTTCTACCACAAGCGCTTCAACGTGCTGATTGCCTCGACCATCATCGAGACCGGCATCGACGTACCCAGTGCCAACACCATCGTCATCGAGCGTGCCGACAAGTTTGGCCTGGCCCAGCTGCACCAGCTGCGCGGCCGGGTTGGCCGTAGCCACCACCAGGCCTACGCCTACCTGCTGACGCCGCAACGGCAGAAGATCAGCGCCGACGCCGAAAAGCGCCTGGAGGCCATCGCCAATACCCAGGACCTCGGTGCCGGCTTCGTGCTGGCCACAAACGACCTGGAAATCCGCGGTGCCGGCGAGCTGCTTGGCGAAGGCCAAAGCGGGCAGATCCAGGCGGTGGGCTTCACCCTGTACATGGAAATGCTCGAACGTGCGGTCAAGGCCATCCGCAAGGGTACCCAGCCCAACCTCGAGCAGCCGCTGGGCGGCGGCCCGGAAATCAACCTGCGCCTGCCGGCGCTGATCCCCGAGGACTACCTGCCCGACGTGCACGCCCGCCTGATCCTCTACAAGCGCATTGCCTCGGCGGCCGACGAAGAAGGCCTCAAGGACCTGCAAGTGGAGATGATCGACCGCTTCGGCCTGCTGCCCGAGCCGACCAAGAACCTGATGCGCCTGACCCAGCTCAAGCTGCAGGCGGAAACCCTCGGCATCAAGAAGGTCGACGCTGGCCCCAACGGCGGCAAGCTCGAATTCGAAGCCGAGACCCCGGTCGATCCGCTGACCCTGATCAAGCTGATCCAGGGCCAGCCCAAACGTTACAAGTTCGAAGGCGCAACGCAGTTCCGTTTCCTGGTACCGATGGAACGCCCCGAAGAACGCTTCAATACCCTGGAGGCGCTGTTCGAGCGCCTGACCCCAAAGCCTGCCTAAGGAAGATCCATGCGTGCCATCCGTTGCCTGACCCTGCTGCTCGCGCTGTTCGCGCCAGCCGCCTTTGCCGAAGGGATGTATCAGGTGGAAATGATCCTGGTGCGGCAGAACAGCGTGCCCGCCTTCACCAGCCCGTTCGCCCCGGAAGACTGGAGCGCCGGCGCCCCGCGCCTGGACAAGGGCGCCGAACGCCCGCTGGCCCTGCAGGACGAGGCCACCCGGCTGAAGGCCACCGCCGACTACACCGTGCTGTTGCACAAGGCCTGGCAGCAGCCGGTCAGCAGCGACACTAGCCGCATCGCCCTGGGCGTCGGCAACGAGCAGTTCGGCCACTTCCCCATCGAGGGCAACCTGGGCATTACTGCCGGTCGCTTCATCGCCGTAGAGGCCAACTTCTGGGTCAACCAGCTCGACAGCAACGGTAACGTGCTGCAAAGCGAGCAGTTCAAGCAGAGCAACAGCAACATGAAAGGCGGCCAGCTGACCTTCCTTGATGGCGGCCACCTGGCGCTGCTGCTGAAGGTCACGCCACCGGGCACGCCGAAGATGCCAGTGATGGACCCGGAGATGATGGAGCAGTAAGCCGATGAAGCATGATGCCTTGGCGTTGCTGAACGAATATCCGAACTGGACCCAATCGTTCAGCCAGGCAACCCTCAAGCGTGCCGAACGGTACGCCGAAGAAGGCAAGGTCGAGATCGAAAGCTGCTCGGGGGCGATCATCGAGGCCAACTGCAAAGGGAGCGAAGGCAACCATTATCGGCAAACCATCACTGTCAATGCCGTCAACGGCCGCTGCCACGTGCGCGGCCAGTGCAGCTGCCCCGTGGGGCACAACTGCAAACACTGCGCAGCCGCGCTCTTTTTACTGAGTGACCCGTACTCCACACCTGCGCAAAGCCAGGGCACACTGCCCGCTGAACTGCAGCGCTGGCTCACCGACCTGGAACAGGCGCCACCTAGAACCGCCGACTCGCAAGACAAACGCGGCCGCATGGTGTGCTATCAGCTCAAACTGACCGAAGGTGCAGGTTGCGCCTTGCAGGTACGCAAGGGCACGCGCACTGAAGATGGCATCCGCTACAGCCGCGTCCAGTCTCTTTACGAATTCCTGTACGAACCGCCGCGCTTTGTCACGGAGGATGACATCCGCATTCTGCGTCTGTTGTCCGCACTCAATCAGGGCGGCTACCAGGACCGTGGCTATCCACTCAAAGGCCAGGAAGGAGGCGAGCTGTTCCAGCGCGCCCTGGAAACCGGCCGGATGTTTTTTGATGTCGATTTGCCGCTACTTCAGGAAGGTGCTGCACGCCCTGCCGAGTTTCGCTGGGTGCGCCTGGACAATGGCAACTACCGAGGCGTCTGGTGCAGCGGCGAAGAACGGTTGCTCTGCGTCATACCGTTGCTACCGCTTTACTATTTCGATGTCATGACCCGGGAAGTCGGCAGGGTCGAGCACACCCTGGACCCGCACATCGCCATGCAGCTGACGATCGCGCCCGATGTGCCGGAACACCTCGTGGTGCCCCTCAGCCATAAGCTAAAAGCCCTGAATCACCGGGTTCCCACGCCCACGACCGTAGATGTGCAAGTGATCGACGATATCCACCCCAAACCTCATCTGACCCTTGGCAGCCTCGAATTCAGTGCCTACACGCCCAAGACCGGGCGCATGCAACGGCAGATGCAGCACCGCGCCGCACTGGCGTTCGACTACGACGGCCTGCGCGCCAGCGGCAGCGACGACAAGCCTTTGACCCGCCTGGTCGACGCCACCAGCCAGCGCATCCGCCGCCAGCCCCAGGCCGAGCAGGCGCTGCGCAAGGTGCTGCGCGACCTCGGTTTCAAGCCCGCCACCCGGCAGAGCAAAGCCTTGCCCGACAGCGCTGGCGAGATGCTCCAGCTGCCCGACGACGAGGCCTGGCTGCGCTTCGCCCGTGAGAGCCTGCCACGCTTGCGCGAGGCCGGCTGGGACATCGACACCCACCGCGACTTCGCCTTCAACCTGCAGGAGGTGGACGACTGGTACGCCAGCATCGACGAAGCGCCTGGGCATGAATGGTTCGACCTGGAACTGGGCATCGTGGTCGAAGGCCAGCGCCACAGCCTGCTGCCGATCGTGCTGCAACTGCTGCGTAGCAACCCCGAGCTGCTGCGCCCCAGCGAGCTGGCGCGGCGCAGCGACGACGAGCACCTGCTGATCGACCTCAACCGTGGCCGCCTGGACAGCCCGGCGCTGCGCGTCGCCCTGCCCTACGGCCGCATCAAGGCGGTGATGGGCACACTCGGCGAGCTGTACCTGCACGAGGATGCGGTCGGCCCGACCCTGCGCATGGACCGCGCCGACGCCGCACGCCTGAACGACATCGAATACCTGCCGCTGCACTGGGAAGGCGGCGCCCATGTGCGCGACCTCGGCCGGCGCCTGCGCGATGCCCGCGACCTGCAGGTCGAAGTGCCGGTCGGGCTCAACGCCACCTTGCGGCCCTACCAGCAGCAGGGCCTGAACTGGCTGCAGGCCCTGCGCGAAATGGGCACCGGCGGCATCCTTGGCGACGACATGGGGCTGGGCAAGACCCTGCAGGCCTTGGCCCACCTGCTGTTGGAAAAACAGGCCGGGCGCCTGACCGCCCCGGCACTGGCAGTGATGCCCACCAGCCTGGTGCCCAACTGGCTCGACGAAGCCCAACGCTTCGCCCCTGGCCTGCGTGTTCTGGCCCTGCACGGACCGGGCCGCAGCAAGCACTTCGCCAAGCTGCACGAATACGACCTGGTGCTCAGCACCTATGCCCTGGTACCACGCGACCTGGAACACCTGAGCGCGCAAGCCTGGCATGTGCTGGTGCTGGACGAGGCGCAGAACATCAAGAGCAGCACCAGCAAGGCCGCCCTCGCCGTCTGCGAGCTGCAGGCCAACCAGCGCCTGTGCCTGACCGGCACGCCAATGGAGAACAACCTGGGTGAGCTGTGGTCGATCTTCCACTTCCTCATGCCCGGCTGGCTGGGTGACGTGAAACGCTTCAACCAGGATTACCGCACCCCGATCGAACGCCACGCCGATACCGAGCGCTTGGCCCACCTGGTCAGCCGGGTGCGCCCATTCCTGCTGCGCCGCACCAAGGAACAGGTGGCCACCGAGCTGCCGGCCAAAACTGAAATGGTCCACTGGGTTGAACTCAGTGACGCCCAACGCGACACCTATGAAGCGGTGCGCGTGGCCATGGACAAGAAGGTCCGCGACGAAATCGCCCGCAATGGCGCGGCGCGCAGCCAGATCGTGATCCTCGACGCCCTGCTCAAGCTGCGCCAGGTGTGCTGCGACCTGCGCCTGGTCAAAGGTGTCGAGACCAAGGGCAACCAGGCCGACAAAGGCAAGCTAGGTGCGCTGCTGGAGATGCTCGAAGAGCTGCTCAGCGAGGGCCGCCGGGTTCTGCTGTTCTCGCAGTTCACTTCGATGCTGGCGCTGATCGAGCAGGAGCTGGAAAAGCGCAAGATCCGCTACAGCCTGCTTACCGGCGACACCCGCGACCGGCGCACGCCGGTGCAACAGTTCCAGCAGGGGGACAGCGAAGTATTCCTGATCAGCCTCAAGGCTGGGGGTGTGGGGCTGAACCTCACCGCTGCGGACACCGTGATCCACTTCGACCCGTGGTGGAACCCGGCCAGCGAGAACCAGGCGACCGACCGCGCCTACCGGATTGGCCAGGACAAGCCGGTGTTCGTGTTCAAGCTGATTACCCGGGGGACGGTGGAAGAGAAGATCCAGGCGCTGCAGCAGGAAAAGGCAGCACTGGCGGCGAGCCTGCTCGATGGTGGGCAGGCGGGGCAATGGCGGCTGGGGGATGAGGAGATCGAGGCGCTGTTTGCGCCGTTGCCAGGCAAGCGTGGGCGCTAGCCTGTACCGGCCTCTTCGCGGGACAAGCCCGCCCCTACAGGTAGCGCACCGTTCTTGAGGTAGGTGAAGTCCTGTAGGAGCGGGCTTGTCCCGCGAAGAGGCCAGTACAGTCAATCGACCAGTTGTGCGTCTTTCAAGGCCCCCAGGGCCTCCAACCAACGCGGCTGCTGGCGATAATCGGTACGCGCAAAACCACGCCCACGCATCTGCGCAATGCGCGGCGACGGCTTGACCTTCAAGCGCTGCGCTGCGGTCAACGCCAGCTCCGCCGCTGCCCGGTCGTTGCACACCAGGCCCATGTCGCACCCGGCGCTCAGCGCCGCCTCGATGCGATTGGCGGCATCACCAACCACATGCGCACCGGCCATGGACAGGTCGTCACTGAAGATCACTCCGTCAAAGCCCAGCTCGCCACGCAGTATGTCCTGCAGCCAGCGCCGCGAGAACCCGGCCGGCTGGTTGTCGACCTGCGGGTAGATCACATGCGCCGGCATCACCGCCGCCAATTGCCCGCTGAGGCGTGAGAACGGCACCAGGTCCGCCTGGCGCAGCTGATCGAGGCTGCGCTCGTCGGTAGGAATCGCTACGTGCGAATCCGCCTCGGCCCAGCCATGCCCCGGGAAGTGCTTGCCACAGGCCGCCATGCCCGCTGCATTCATGCCACGAATGAACGCGCCGGCCAGCTGTGTAGCACGCTCAGGGTTACCTTCGAAGGCACGGCTGCCTACCACCGCGCTGCGCTGGTGGTCGAGGTCGAGCACTGGAGCGAAGCTGAGGTCGAGGCCGACTGCCAGCACTTCGGTCGCCATCAGCCAGCCGCACTGCTCGGCCAGGTATTCGGCGTTGGCATTGTCGGCAATGGCGCGCATCGCCGGCAGGCGCACGAAGCCCTGGCGCAGACGCTGTACCCGCCCGCCTTCCTGGTCGACCGCCAGGATCAGCTCGGGGCGGATGGCGCGGATCGAAGCGCACAGCTCGCGCACCTGGCGCGGGCTGTCGATGTTGCGGGCAAAGATGATCAGGCCGGCCACTTCCGGCTGGCGCAGGAGCTGGCGATCTTCGGCAGTCAGCCATTTACCGGCGATATCCACCATCAGGGAGCCTTGCAGGCTGGCGGTCATAGGCAATCCTTCATTGCAGATTCAGTGAAGCCCACTGGGGGCAGGCGGCCTCGTCGATACGCACCGGGCAATGTGCCGGAACGCGCTCGAACAGGCCAAGCAGATCGGTGTTGCGCAAACGTATGCAGCCATGGGACAGCGGCACGCCCAAGGGTTCCGTGTCTGGCGTGCCGTGCAGATAGATATAGCGGCGAAAGGTGTCGACACTGCCCAGGCGGTTGATGCCCGGCTCGCAGCCACTGAGCCAGAGGATGCGGGTCAGGATCCAGTCACGCCCTGGATGCTGCGCGTGCAGCGCTGGCGACCAGACCTCGCCGGTCCAGCGCCGGCCTTGCAGCACGGCATTGACTGGCAAGCCCGCGCCGATCCGTGCACGCACCAGGTGCAGCCCTCGCGGCGTGCAACCCGAGCCGATGCGCTCACCCGCACCATTGCGCGCAGTGGACACCGCAAGGCGCACGCGCAGCTGGCCCTGGGCAAAGCCATAGAGGCACTGGTCGGCGAGGGAGATGTGCAGGAAATCGAGGTCAGGCATGGGCGCTAGCTTAGCCGAAGCGCCCCGCCCCGCCCAGCCTTCAGGCCTTGGCGGTGCTGCTGCCAGTCTTGCTCCGCGGGCGCAGCTGGGCACTGGCCATGGCGTTGTCGGTGACACCGGTGTCGGCACGCATGCCGGCGGCCAGGAACGGTACCATAAGGCGCATGACCTGCTCGATCGAAGTATTGATGCCGAAATCGGTCTCGGCAATGGCGCGCAACGCCTTGATCCCGGACATGCTGAACGCCGCAGCACCGAGCATGAAATGCACGCGCCAGAACAGCTCCAGCGGCGGAATGCGCGGTGCGGCTTCATTCACAAGCAGCATGTAGCGGCGGAACACCTTGCCGTACATGTCCTCAAGATAGCGCCGCAAGTGGCCCTGGCTCTGACTGAAGGCCAGGCCCAGCAGGCGCATGAAGATCGACAGGTCGTTATTGCTGCGCGGTTGCACGACTAGCGCCTGCTCCACCAGCATTTCCAGCAGCTCTTCGAGGCTGGGCTTTTGCTCGGGCTTGGCCTGACGCCGTTCCAGTTCGCGTTCCAGGCTGGCACAGAACGGCCCGAGGAAGCGCGAGAAGACCGCCTGGATCAGCGCCTTCTTCGAGCCGAAGTGATAGTTGACCGCTGCCAGGTTGACCCCGGCCTTGCTGGTGATCAGCCGCAATGAGGTTTCCGCGAAGCCTCGTTCCGCGAACAGCTGCTCGGCAGCATCGAGGATGCGTTCAACGGTTTCAGATTGGGCCATCACTACTCCGCCAGACAGAGACAAACAGGTGTTTGAAACATACGTTTCAGGCCTGCTTATGTCAAGGCTCGGTGACTGGGCGGTCGCCATTTAAAAGCGCCAGACTGCAGGCTGCAAGTGTCATCCTGCGTATTTCCCGTTGCTTTGTGCTTGCAGCGCATCCAGTACTGTATATAATTCCAGTCACTGTATAAAAAGACAGAGCGCCTGCCATGTTGAAACTGACGCCACGCCAAGCCGAGATCCTCGCCTTCATCAAACGCTGCCTCGAAGACAACGGCTTCCCTCCGACGCGTGCGGAAATCGCTCAGGAGCTGGGCTTCAAGTCGCCGAACGCCGCCGAGGAGCACCTCAAGGCCCTCGCCCGTAAAGGCGCGATCGAAATGACCCCGGGCGCTTCCCGCGGCATCCGCATCCCGGGCTTCGAGGCCAAGGCCGAAGAAAACGGCTTGCCGATCATCGGCCGCGTAGCGGCTGGCGCCCCTATTCTCGCCGAGCAGCACATCGAGCAATCCTGCAACATCAACCCGACCTTCTTCCACCCCCCCGCCGACTATTTGTTGCGCGTGCACGGCATGAGCATGAAGGATGTCGGCATCTTCGACGGCGACCTGCTGGCCGTGCACACTTGCCGCGAAGCCCGTAATGGCCAGATCGTCGTCGCCCGCATCGGCGATGAAGTGACCGTCAAGCGCTTCAAGCGCGAAGGCAGCAAGGTCTGGCTGATCGCCGAAAACCCCGAGTTCGCCCCCATCGAAGTCGACCTGAAAGAACAGGAACTGGTGATCGAGGGTTTGAGTGTCGGCGTCATTCGCCGCTGATCCAGGAGGCGTCATGCAGCAGTCTATCCAAGCACATCAGCAGGTCCAGCTTCCACTGTTCGAAGCGTTCCTCGCCCAGCCGGTACTGCCAGGCCTGAAGGCCAGCGAGCAGGCACGCAAGAGCAGCCATCCGGAGCTGTTCAGCGAGCTGTCCCTGCGTGGCGCCCCCGAACACTGCCAGAGCCTGTTGGCACCGGTGCTGCGCGAGCTGAGCGAAGAGGAAGAAGCCCGCTGGCTGACGCTGATCGCTCCACCGGCCAGCCTGACCCAGGCCTGGCTGCGCGATGCCGGGCTCAACCGCGAACGGATCCTGCTACTACATCCCCGCGGCAATCAAAGCGCGCTGCAACTGGCTTGCGAAGCGCTGCGCCTGGGCCGCAGCCACACGGTCGTCAGCTGGCTTGGCAGCGTCAACGCTACCGCTCGCCAACAACTGTTACGTGCAGCCAGTGCCGGAAACGCACAAAGCCTGAACATCCGCCTCGGCTGATGTTCAGGCTTTGCCTGTGAAGCAGTACAAGCAGACGCTCTAGTGGAGCACGCGCGGCCCTTCGTCGCGCTCCAGCTCACCATCCATCAGGCGACCAGCCATCTGTACGCCAACGCTCAGCATGGCCTTGGCAACTTCGACATGTTGGCCCTGCAGGAACGCCTTGGCGTCTTCCGAGAAATCCAGGGTTACCAGGGAGCCTTCATCCTCGGCGCGACGCAGCTCGATACGGCCATCAGGCAACTCGACAATTTCCAGAAACGACGTAGACATATAGGGCTGTTCTCCACGAAAGGCGGCTAGTGTACCAGCCGTTGCGGCTATCAGCACTCACTCAACGCGTCGCGGAAACGTCTCACCAAGCCTTTTAGGTTATTACGCCAGCTTTCCAGCTCTTCCCGCGAAAGCGCTGGGTGCTCGGGCTCATCGAGATTGACGGCCTGAATCAGTGGCTGGGAAACGTCGGTTTTTGCTGCTTTTTTCGCGACCGGTGGTCGGAACAAATCGGCATAAGCGCTGAGCAGTTGCGCCAACCAGGTTTCGCGTTGGCGAACCAGCTCCAGCATCTCTGCAACTTCAGGAATGGCGATGTTGTTCAGCGCATCGTCGGCTAGCGCCTGCTCGACCGAAGCCACCACGGGCAGGCGGTAGAAACCGCCGATTTCATGACACAGCCCCAACAGCGCGCCGTACAGGTGAAACAGCGCCGACTCGCGCTCGGCCTGGACCAGGCCTTGGGCGTTCATGGCCTGGCTCTGTTCGGCCTTGGCCATCGACTCCAGGGCGAGGCCTGCGAAGAACAGTTTCTGGTTGGTGCGGGTGTAGAGTTCCTGGGCCATTTCAGTGCCCTCCGTGAGGCTGCAAGGCGGATAGCTGCATCATAAATGATTAGGGCCGCAAAGCGGCCCCAATCACAGCACTGATGGATCAGCGCTTGTCTTCAACCTTCCACGCACCACCGTCGTAGAAAGCCTTCCAGCCAGTCGGCTTACCATCGACCTCGGACTGCACATACTGCTCCTTGGTCTTGCGGCTGTAACGAATCACCGCCGGGCGACCTTCAGGGTCCTTCTGCGGCGCATCGCACAGGAAGTGGTACTTCGGATCGATCTCGTGCTTGTGCGGCACGATCTCCAGCACCAGCGGTGCCCGGGTCTCGCGGTTTTTCGGGAACTGGCTGGCAGCCAGGAACAGCCCCGAAGCGCCGTCACGCAGCACGTAAGTGTCGTCGACCTTCTCGCACTTGAGCTCCGGCATTTCCACCTTGTCCATCTTAGGTGGCGCTGCCTCACCGCTCTTGAGCAGTTTGCGGGTGTTCTTGCACGTCGGGTTGGTGCAACCGAAGAACTTGCCGAAACGGCCCGTCTTGAGCTGCATTTCGCTACCGCACTTGTCGCACTCCAGGCTCGGCCCTTCGTAGCCCTTGATACGGTAGCTGCCCTCTTCGATTTCGTATCCGGCGCAATCCGGGTTGTTACCGCAGATGTGCAGCTTGTGCTTCTCGTCCAGCAGGTAGGCATCCATCGCCGTGGCACAGATCGGGCAGCGGTGCTTGCCGAGCAGCACGCGCGATTCCGATTCACCCTCGTCGTCCGCGGCAATCTCGTCGCCCGGCACCAGGTTCACGGTCGCCTTGCAACGCTCTTTCGGCGGCAGGCTGTAACCCGAGCAACCGAGGAACACGCCAGTGGAAGCGGTGCGGATCATCATCGGCCGGCCGCATTCCTTGCACGGAATGTTGGTCATGGTCGGCTGATTGGCACGCATGCCGCTTTCGGCGGATTCGGCAGTCAGCAGCTTCTTGCTGAAGTCGCCGTAGAACTCGTCGAGCACGTTCTTCCAGTCACGCTCGCCCTGGGCCACGTCGTCGAGGTTCTCTTCCATGCCGGCGGTGAAGCCGTAGTCCATCAGGTTGGAGAAGCTTTCCGACAGGCGCTCGGTGACGATGTCGCCCATCTTCTCGGAGTAGAAACGGCGGTTGTGCAGGGTGACGTAACCGCGGTCCTGGATGGTGGAAATGATCGCCGCATAGGTCGACGGGCGGCCAATGCCGCGCTTTTCCATTTCCTTGACCAGGCTGGCTTCAGTGAAGCGCGCTGGCGGCTTGGTGAAGTGCTGGCTCGGGTCGAGCTGAATCAGCTTGAGCGCCTCGCCCTGGGCCATTTCCGGCAGCACATCGTCTTCGCCCGGCTTGCTCTGTTGTGGCAGCACGCGGGTGTAACCGTCGAACTTGAGGATGCGGCCCTTGGCGCGCAGCTCGAAGTCACCAGCGGCCACGGTAACGCTGGTGGACAGGTATTGCGCCGGTGGCATCTGGCAGGCCAGGAACTGGCGCCAGATCAGCTCGTACAGGCGCTCCGCGTCCCGTTCCATGCCGCTGAGCTTGGTCGGATGGGTGTTGACGTCGGAAGGGCGAATCGCCTCGTGCGCTTCCTGGGCGCCTTCCTTGCTGCCATACACCAGCGGGGCTTCCGGCAGGTACTGCTTGCCGAACTCGCGCTCGATGTAGCTGCGCGCCATGTCCAGGGCGTCGGCCGACAGGTTGGTCGAGTCGGTACGCATGTAGGTGATGTAACCCGCTTCATACAGACGCTGGGCCATCATCATGGTCTTCTTCACCCCGAAGCCCAGGCGGTTGCTCGCGGCCTGCTGCAGGGTGGAGGTGATGAACGGGGCCGACGGCTTGCTGCTGGTCGGGCGGTCTTCGCGCTTGATCACGCTGTAGCTGGAAGCCTTGAGCTTCTCCAGCGCGGCCATGGCCTGGGCTTCGTTCAGCGGCTTGAAGGCTTCGCCCTTCTCGCGCGCCACTTCGAAGCGCACCTTGGCGCTCTTGGCAGTGCCGAGATCGGCATGCACTTCCCAGTATTCTTCCGGGACGAAGGCACGGATCTCGCGCTCACGCTCGACCACCAGCTTCACCGCCACCGACTGCACGCGGCCGGCAGACAGGCCTCGGGCGATCTTGGCCCACAGCAGCGGCGAGACCATGTAGCCCACCACGCGGTCGAGGAAGCGCCGCGCCTGCTGGGCATTGACCCGGTCGATGTCCAGCTCGCCCGGCTGCGAGAACGCTTCCTGGATAGCCTTTTTGGTAATTTCGTTGAACACAACGCGCTTGTAGCGGGTGTCGTCACCACCGATGGCTTCGCGCAGGTGCCAGGCAATGGCTTCCCCTTCGCGGTCCAAGTCGGTTGCGAGATAGATGGTGTCGGCATCCTTGGCCAGGCGGCGCAGCTCTTCGATCACCTTTTCCTTGCCGGGAAGGATCTCGTACTTGGCCTTCCAGCCGTGCTCGGGGTCGACGCCCATGCGCGCCACCAGCTGGCGACGGGCCTTTTCTTTTGGCGACAGCGCCGGAGCCTCACCCGCCGCGGCCTTGCCACGCTTGGCGGCCGGCTCTTTGCTTGCGCTGGCCGAACCGCTGGTGGGGAGGTCTCGGATATGGCCGATACTCGACTTCACCACGTACTGGTTGCCCAGGTACTTGTTGATGGTCTTGGCCTTGGCCGGGGATTCCACAATGACCAGCGATTTGCCCATGGATCGGAGTATTCCTGAATCTGAAGATGAAAAACGCGTCAGGTGCCAGACGCGGCACCGCTATATATAGTGGCAAAAGAGTGAGGTCAAGCGTGGTCGATCACGCTTGCGACTTGCCAGACAGCTCGGGCAGCCCTTCTTCGGCCTTGACCAAAGCAAAGCGCGGCACCTGCTCGCCGTCAACCTCGACGGACTCCAGGAACATCGCAAGGGGCCTTACCCAGAAACTGTAATCACCATACAGGCATTGGTAGAAGACCATCCACTCTTCGTTCTCGGAGTGCCGTGCAACACTGAAGACACGGTACTCAGGCCCTTTGTAATGCCGGTATACGCCTGGTTGTATCTGCATGTCGCCCTTCCTCTTGAAACAAATTCTGTAAAAAACAAAAACCGGGGCACAAGGCCCCGGCTGCTGTCCCGCAACGCGATCAGACGCGTTCGAAGACAGTGGTGATACCTTGGCCGAGGCCGACGCACATGGTCGCCACGCCCAGAGTACCGCCGTTCTGCTTCATGACATTGAGCAGGGTGCCGGAAATACGTGCACCAGAGCAACCGAACGGATGGCCCAAAGCGATGGCGCCGCCGTGCAGGTTAACCTTCTCATCCATCTTGTCGAGCACTTTCAAGTCTTTGAGCACTGGCAGGGCCTGTGCGGCGAAGGCTTCGTTGAGCTCGATGAAGTCGATATCGGCCATGGTCAGGCCGGCGCGCTTGAGGGCTTTCTGGGTCGCTGGCACCGGGCCGTAGCCCATGATCGCCGGGTCGACACCGGCTACCGCCATCGAGCGGATCACCGCCAGTGGCTGGATGCCCAGGTCCATGGCGCGCTGGCCAGACATGACGATCATGCACGAAGCACCGTCGGTAATCTGCGACGAAGTACCGGCCGTCACGGTGCCGCCTTTGGGGTTGAACGCCGGTTTCAGCGACGCCAGGCCCTCGAGGGTGGTCTCCGGGCGAATGGTCTCGTCGAAGTCGAAAACCTTCAGGAAACCATTCTCGTCATAGCCCTGCATCGGGATGATCTCGTCCTTGAACTTGCCTTCGACCGTCGCCTTGTGGGCGAGCTGGTGCGAACGCAGGCCGAACAGGTCCTGTTGTTCACGGCTGATGCCATGCATCTTGCCCAGCATCTCGGCGGTCAGGCCCATCATCCCGGACGCCTTTGCCGCGTGCAGCGACATGTGCGGGTTGGGATCGACCCCATGCATCATGCTGACGTGGCCCATATGCTCGACGCCGCCGACCACGAATACATCGCCGTTGCCGGTCATGATCGCCTGGGCAGCGGTTTGCAGCGCGCTCATCGACGAGCCGCACAGGCGGCTGACGGTCTGCGCGGCCGAAGTGTGCGGGATCTGGGTCATCAGCGACGCCATGCGGGCGATGTTCCAGCCCTGCTCCAGGGTCTGGTTGACGCAGCCCCAGATCACGTCTTCGACTTCTTTCGGGTCGACCTTGTCGTTGCGCTCCAGCAGCTTGCTGATCAGGTGCGCGGACATGTCTTCGGCGCGGGTGTTGCGGTGCATGCCACCCTTGGAGCGGCCCATGGGGGTGCGACCGAAGTCGACAATCACCACGTCTCTTGGATTCAGGCTCATATCAAATCTCTCGCTCTAGCTCGTTGACCACTCAGTTGAAGAAGCGCTGGCCGTTCTTGGCCATTTCGCGCAGCTTCGCGGTCGGGTGGTACAGCGGCCCCAGGTCGGCGTACTGGTCGGCCAGGGCAACGAATTCGGCCACACCGATCGAGTCGATGTAACGCAGCGCACCACCGCGGAATGGAGGGAAACCAATGCCATAGACCAGGCCCATGTCGGCTTCGGCGGCGGTTTCGACGATGCCGTCTTCCAGGCAACGCACGGTCTCCAGGCACAGTGGCACCATCATCCAGTTGATGATGTCTTCGTCGGTCACTTCACGCTGCTCGAAGACGATCGGCTTGAGCACATCCAGCACGGTGGCATCGAAGACTTTCTTCGGCTTGCCGCGTTTGTCAGTCTCGTAGGCGTAGAAACCCTTGCCGTTCTTCTGGCCCAGGCGGTTGGCCTCGTACAGCGCGTCGACGGCCGAGCGGCGCTCGTCCTTCATGCGGTCCGGGAAGCCTTCGGCCATCACATCGCGGCCGTGGTGACCGGTGTCGATGCCGACCACGTCCATCAGGTAGGCCGGGCCCATCGGCCAGCCGAACTTCTCCATGACCTTGTCGATGCGCACGAAGTCCACGCCAGCGCTGACCAGCTTGGCGAAACCGCCGAAGTACGGGAACAGCACACGATTGACCAGGAAGCCCGGGCAGTCGTTGACCACGATCGGGTTCTTGCCCATCTTCTTGGCGTAGGCCACGGTAGTGGCGACGGCGACTTCACTGGACTTCTCGCCACGGATCACTTCCACCAGCGGCATCATGTGCACCGGGTTGAAGAAGTGCATGCCGACGAAGTTTTCCGGGCGCTTGAGCGCCTTGGCCAACAGGTTGATGGAAATGGTCGAGGTGTTGGAGGCGAGAATCGCATCTTCCTTCACCTGGCCTTCCACGTCGGCCAGCACGGCTTGCTTGACCTTCGGGTTCTCGACCACGGCTTCGACGACGATGTCGACGTTGGCGAAGTCGCCGTACGACAGGGTCGGACGAATGGCGTTGAGTGCCTCGGCCATTTTCGCCGGGGTCAGGCGGCCTTTCTCGACGCGGTTGCCGAGCAGCTTGGAGGCCTCGTTCAGGCCCAGCTGGATAGCTTCCTCGCGGATGTCCTTCATCAGGATCGGGGTGCCCTTGACCGCCGACTGGTAGGCGATGCCGCCACCCATGATGCCGGCGCCGAGTACGGCGGCCTGCTTCACGTCGTGGGCGATTTCGTCATGGGCCTTGGCCTTGCGCTTGAGTTCCTGGTCATTCAGGAACAGGCCGATCAGGCTTTCGGCAACCGAAGTCCTGGCCAGCTTGGCGAAGCCAGCCGCCTCGACTTCCAGGGCCTTGTCGCGGCCGAAATTGGCGGCCTTCTGGATGGTCTTGATGGCTTCGACCGGCGCCGGGTAGTTCGGGCCAGCCTGGCCAGCGACGAAGCCCTTGGCGGTCTCGAAGGCCATCATCTGCTCGATGGCGTTGAGCTTGAGCTTTTCCAGCTTGGGCTGGCGCTTGGCCTTGTAGTCCAGCTCGCCGCTGATGGCGCGTTTGATCAGGTCCAGGGCACCGGCCTGCAGCAACTCAGGAGCGACCACAGCATCGACGGCGCCGACCTTCAGGGCGTCTTCGGCACGGTTTTCCTTGCCGGCGGCGATCCACTCGATGGCGTTGTCCGAGCCGATCAGACGCGGCAGGCGTACGGTGCCGCCGAAGCCTGGGTAGATGCCCAGCTTGACTTCCGGCAGGCCGATCTTGGCGCTGGTGGACATGACCCGGTAGTCGGCTGCCAGGCACATTTCCAGGCCGCCGCCCAGTGCGATGCCATTGATGGCCGCCACGGTCGGCACTTCGAGGTCTTCGAAGGCATTGAAGATGCGGTTGGCTTCCAGGTTGCCGGCAACCAGTTCGGCCTCGGGCAGCTTGAAGTTTTCGACGAACTCGGTGATGTCGGCGCCGACGATGAACACGTCCTTGCCACTGCTGACGATCACGCCTTTCACCGAGGCGTCGGCCTTGATGGCATCGACGGCCTGGCGCAGCTCGTCCAGGGTCAGGCGATTGAACTTGTTGACGGACTCACCCTTGAGGTCGAACTTCAGTTCGACGATGCCGCTTTCAAGAGCCTTAACCGTGATGGCTTTACCTTCGTAAATCATCAACTGATCTCCACGATATGGAAGCTGAACTGTACACGCCGATCGCTGGTGGAAGAGTAGGTCTTGCCGCCCTTGCCCCAGGCACACCCGTCAGCGCGCTAGTCGGGATTCTGTATGAGCGGTGTGACATACAAACGCTCAATTCATACGCCCGTTTGATTTGGGTATGCACACATTCTCCGAAAAGATCGGCGTTGTCAAATGCTCACGAACGGGGTGAAAACGCGACTTTCCGGTCATTTTGAATCGCCGTAGCACAAAACATGATGACAGTGATTACCGATCATTCATGTCAGCGATTGACCACAAGCAAACGGACGGGACTGCAATTTTTTCATGCAGTGGGCCAGGCAGTGGCTACACTGCGACTGGATTCAACAATTTCCCGGCCTGCCTGGCCTTTTCTGCGCTGCAGAAACGACAAAGCGGCAACCTGGTAACTACCGGGTTGCCGCTTTGTCGTTATGCCATCAAGCGAGGGTGTCGAAGGCGTGGGCAATATCCTGCAATACAGATTCATCCCCGCGTTCGCTCCAGTACAGGGCGATCATGCGCTTGTCGGCCTCGACCTTGTAGACGGTCTCCGGCAGGCGCGCGAACACCTCGTTCAGGCGCGGCTCCTCGCACACTTCCTTCCACTGGTTCCACCAGACGCCAGGGCTGACCTGCCAGTAGCACCAGCTGTCTTCATGCCCCCGACGGCGCCCACGGTGGTACTGCGGGCACGGGCTTGGCGGCTCATTTTCCAGCCAGTGCGGCCACTGCTGCGGTGCCAGCTGCATGGCCAGGCCCATGCGCCGCGCCTCCAGGCGCAAGCTCATCTGCTGCCCCTGCTTGCGCGACAGGCGCAACCAGGAAAGCGGACTGAGCACCAGCGCAAGGATTGACACCACTAGCCATACCGTCATATCTGTAGATTCCATAAAGCGTTGCAAATGAGCGGGTTACTCAGTATTCACGGATGACCTGCCGGAAAGCGACCATACTTCTACTATCGCGATTGTCAGGAGTACAGCTCATGTCCTACGAACATCTTCTGGTCGCTGTCGACCTTACCGAAGAATGCGATCCGGTGATCAAGCGCGCCATGAAGCTCGCCGAACCCACTGGCGCCAAGGTCTCGCTGGTGCATATCGTCGAACCGATGGCCATGGCCTTTGGCGGCGACGTGCCGATGGACTTGTCGCAACTGCAACAGCAGCAGTTCGACCAGGCCAAGGAGCGCATGGACCGCCTGTTCAACAAGTACCCCGACATCAACCGTGGCGACTCGCACCTGACCTACGGCCAGCCGCGCCAGGAAATCCACCAGTTGGCCAAGGATCAGAAGTGCGACCTGATCGTGGTCGGCAGCCATGGCCGCCATGGCCTGGCATTGCTGCTGGGCTCCACCGCCAACGACGTGCTGCACGGGGCGCCGTGCGATGTGCTGGCGGTGCGACTGCAGAAGAAAGAGTGAGCAGGACCGGCCTTTTCGCGGGTTTACCCGCGAAGAGGCCGGTGAGGACTGCTCAGCCTTCCAGCTCAGCCCACCGCTCTACCAGCGCATCCAGCTCACCCTGCAGCTTCTCGATCTTGGCCAGCACTGCCGAAGTTTCGGCAATCGGCCGCTGATAGAAGCCAGCAGCGTTCACTTCTTCTTGCGCCTCGGCCATGCGCTTCTCGACCTCGTCGATCTGCCCCGGCAGCATTTCCAGCTCGCGCTGCAGCTTGTAGCTGAGCTTCTTCTTCGAAGCATCCGCCGCCGGCGCGGCTGGCGCAGGCGCTGCCACTTCCACCGGCTTTTCGACCACGGCACTGTTGAGCTCGGACTTGCCACCCTTGCTCTCGGTCACGCCGAGCAGCTTCGCCGAACCACCCTGGCGGATCCAGTCCTCGTAGCCACCGACGTACTCGCGCACCTTGCCCTCACCTTCGAACACCAGCGTGCTGGTGACGACGTTATCGAGGAAGGCCCGGTCGTGGCTGACCATCAGCACGGTGCCTTTGTAGTTGGACAGCACCTCTTCGAGCAGCTCGAGGGTTTCCACATCCAGGTCGTTGGTCGGTTCGTCGAGCACCAGCAGGTTAGCCGGCTTGCTGAACAGCTTGGCCAGCAGCAGGCGCGCACGCTCACCACCGGACAGCGCCTTGACCGGCGTGCGCGCACGCTGCGGGCTGAACAGGAAATCACCGAGGTAGCTCAGCACATGGCGGTTCTGGCCATCGATCTCGATGAAGTCGCGGCCTTCGGCGAGGTTGTCGATGACGGTCTTTTCCAGGTCGAGCTGGTGACGCATCTGGTCGAAGTAGGCCACTTCCAGCTTGGTGCCGCGCTCGACCTTGCCTGCGGTAGGCTCCAGGTCGCCGAGCATCATCTTCAGCAGGGTGGTCTTGCCGGTACCGTTGGCACCCAGCAGGCCGATACGGTCCTGGCGCTGCAGGACCATGGAGAAGTCCTTGACCAGCAGCGGGCCATCGGCGTGATGGAAGCTGACGTTCTCCAGCACCATCACCTGCTTGCCGGACTTGTCTGCCGCCTCGATCTGGATGTTCGCCTTGCCCTGGCGCTCGCGACGCTCGCCGCGCTCCACACGCAAGGCCTTGAGCGCACGCACGCGGCCTTCGTTACGGGTACGGCGGGCCTTGATGCCCTGGCGGATCCACACCTCTTCCTGGGCCAGGCGCTTGTCGAACAGCGCATTGGCCGTCTCTTCGGCGGCCAGCGCGGCCTCCTTGTGCACCAGGAAGCTGGCGTAGTCGCCATTCCAGTCGATCAGGCCGCCGCGGTCCAGTTCGAGGATGCGCGTGGCGAGGTTCTGCAGGAAGGAACGGTCGTGGGTGATGAACAGCACGGCGCCGTTGAAGCCGCGCAGGGCTTCTTCGAGCCAGGCGATGGCACCGATGTCCAGGTGGTTGGTCGGTTCGTCGAGCAGCAGCAGATCAGGCTCGGACACCAGCGCCTGGGCCAGCAGCACGCGGCGGCGCCAGCCACCGGAGAGCTCGGCCAAGGTCTTGTCCGCGGGCAACTGCAGGCGGCTCAGGGTGCTTTCCACCACCTGCTGCAGGCGCCAGCCGTCGCGGGCCTCCAGTTCGTGCTGGACGTGCATGAGTTTTTCCAGGTCGTCATCACCCTGGATGTTCTGGCTCAGGTGATGGAACTCGGCCAGCAGCTCTCCAACGCCATCCAGGCCAGCGGCGACCACATCGAACACCGTGCGCTCGTCGGCAACCGGCAGCTCTTGTGGCAGCTCACCGATCTTCAGGCCAGGGGCGCGCCAGATCTCGCCGTCGTCGCCCTTCTGCTCGCCCTTGACCAGGCGCAGCATGCTCGACTTGCCGGTGCCGTTGCGGCCGATGATGCACACCCGCTCGCCACGGGCGATCTGCCAGGACACTTTGTCCAGCAGCGGCATCGCGCCGAATGCGAGGGACACATCGCTGAATTTGAGCAGGGTCATGTTCGTCTCCAGAAAGCGGGCGCGCATTCTACCTGACTTGGCCCTTTCCGGCATTAAGTTGACTACCGCACAGGGGCTTGGCGACACCCGGTCGGCGTTAACGCCCGGTTACAAGCACAGCGCTATCACCCGCCGCCGGCAAACGGCTAAGCTAAGGCAATCAGATTTCAACAGTGCTGGCTTCGCCGTCACTTCCCCATGGTTCAACTGCCCGGACGTATCATGCGCAGCCGCCTGTTACAGATTGCTTCCTGCCTGCTGCTCACCGCCGCCACCGTCAGCGCGGCGCAGGCCACCGACCTTTCCCAGCAACGCCAGTACTACGACGAGGCCAAGCGTGCGCTGGCCAAGGGCGACAAAGGCCCTTACCTGCGCTACGCCCAGGCGCTGCGCGACTACCCGCTCACACCGTACCTGGCGTACGACGAACTGACCGCGCGTCTGAAGACTGCCAGCAACGAGGAAATCGAAGGTTTCCTGGCCAAGCACGGCGACCTGCCCCAGGCCAACTGGATGAAATTGCGTTGGCTGCGCTGGCTGGCCGAACGCGGCGAGTGGAACACCTTCGTCAAGTACTACGACCCCAAGCTCAATTTCACCGAGCTGGACTGCCTCAATGGCCAGTACCAGTTGAGCCATGGCCAGCGCGCCGAAGGCTTCGCCAGCGCCGAAAAACTGTGGAACGTCGGCAAGTCGCAACCGGCTGCCTGCGACACTCTGTTCGGCATGTGGGCCGCAGAAGGCCAGCTGACAGAAGCCAAACGCTGGAACCGCGCCAAACTGGCGGCCCAGGCGCGCAACTACGCGCTGGCAAACAACATGGTGCAAGGCCTGACTACCCTCGCACCGCAGGGCCGCTTGCTGATCGACGTGGCGCAAAAGCCCGAGCTGCTCAACCAGCCCTCGCGCTTCACCCCGGCCAACGAAGCCATGTCCGACGTGGTCAGCCTCGGCCTGCGCCGCCTGGCCCGACAGGACCCTGACCGCGCCATGGAGATGCTCGACGATTACGCCCAGCGCATGCACTTCTCGCGCGACGAGAAAGTCGCCATCGCCCGCGAGATCGGCCTGACCCTGGCCCGCCGTTACGATCCGCGCGCCCTTGACCTGATGACCCGCTACGACCCCGAGCTGCGCGACAACACGGTCAGCGAATGGCGCCTGCGCCTGCTGCTGCGCCTGGGCCGCTGGGAAGACGCCTACGAGCTGACCCGGCGCCTGCCTCAGGACCTGGCCAGCAGCAACCGCTGGAAGTACTGGCAGGCACGCAGCCTGGAGCTGGCCCAGCCGAACAACCCGCAGATTCCGTTGCTGTACAAGAACGTGGCGCGCGAGCGTGACTTCTATGGCTTCCTCGCGGCTGACCGGGCAAAAACGCCTTACCAGCTGAACAACAAGCCACTGCTGCTGAGCCCGCAACTGGTCAACAAGGTGCGCAATACCCCGGGCATCCAGCGTGCCCTGGAGTTCCACGCCCGCGGCCAGGTCGTCGAAGGCCGCCGCGAGTGGTACCACGTCAGCCGCCACTTCACCCGCGATGAAATGGTGGCCCAGGCACGCCTGGCCTACGACATGCACTGGTACTTCCCGGCCATCCGCACCATTAGCCAGGCGCAGTACTGGGACGACCTGGATATCCGCTTCCCGATGGCCTATCGCGATACCCTGGTGCGTGAAGCCAAAGTGCGTGGGCTGCACTCGAGCTGGGTATTCGCCATTACTCGCCAGGAGAGCGCCTTCATGGAGGATGCCCGCTCCAGCGTCGGTGCCAGTGGCCTGATGCAGGTGATGCCGGCCACCGCCAAGGAAACCGCACGCAAGTTCAGCATCCCGCTGGCTTCGCCGCAGCAGATGTTCAACCCGGAGAAGAACATTCAGGTCGGCGCGGCCTACCTGAGCCAGGTGCACGGCCAGTTCAACGGCAACCGGGTATTGGCGTCCGCAGCCTACAACGCAGGCCCCGGGCGCGTGCGGCAGTGGCTCAAGGGCGCCAAGCACCTGAGCTTCGACGTGTGGGTGGAATCGATCCCGTTCGACGAAACGCGCCAGTATGTGCAGAACGTGCTGTCGTATTCGGTGATCTACGGGCAGAAGCTCAATGTGCCGCAACCGCTGGTGGACTGGCATGAGCGGTATTTCGATGACATGTGATCAGGACTGAGCCGGTACTGGCCTCTTCGCGGCGGTTCGGCGCGAAGAGGCCGGCACGGGTTATTCGAGCACTTCGACTTCCATCCCCACCTCAAGCCAGCCACTGCCATCCACGGCCAGATTCTGCCCGAACAGGATATCCCCTTCCCTCTCGCGGAAAGTCTTCAGGGTCGTCAACGGCTCGCGATCGACACTACGCTCCCCGGTCGCTGGATCGAGCGTGGTGAAAATGCATCTCACGCTTGGCTTGAGCACTCGAAACTCCAGCGCACCAATGCGAATCCGCTTCCAGCCATCCTCGGCAAACGGCTCAGCACCCTGCACCACCAGGTTCGGCCGAAAGCGCAGCATTTCCATGGGGCGGCCGATCCTGTGGCTCAGATCATCCAGCGAGCCCTGGCCGATCAGCAATAACGGAAAGCCATCAGGGAACGCCGCACGGTCGCTGTTCAGGCCATAACCGTTGGGCAGGTAGCGCGCCCGCTGCTCCGGGCAATGCACCAGGCGTACCGCCTTGCCGAGCCACTGCGACAGCCAGGCAGCCACCTCGTCGCCCGCGTCGGGCACGCGCAAGGTATCGCGCCAGATGGTCACACCGCGCAGCGCATCGTCAGCAGCAGGCACCGCAACGCGCATTGGCGATTGCCCAGGCAACTCCAGTAGCAACTCGCCATCCTCGCCCGCGCGGGCCTTCAACTGGCCCAGTTGTGGCCAGGCGCGCTGGGTGAGGAAGCGTCCATTCTCTTCCTCTACCACCATCCAGCGTCGATCGCCCTGCAACCCCAGAAGGCCCACCGGCGAACCCTGCAGGCATTGCGCCTGCCCCGACTTCACCGGGTATCGATACAATTTACTGAGAAACATCCCTGCCGCCTCATACCTTGTCAAAAGCCAAGCTTATACCTGGCCAGCAGCAGGATCACGCGTTGCTGGTATCCAGCAGCAGGCGCTGCTTGACCACATCGACCAGGCGATCAGGCTGGAACTTGGAGAGGAAATTGTCGCAACCGACCTTCTTCACCATCGATTCGTTGAAGCTGCCCGACAAGGAGGTGTGCAGCACCACGTATAGCTTGCGCAGGCGCGCATCGCTGCGAATCTCGGTGGTCAGCCGATAACCGTCCATCTCTGGCATTTCCGCATCGGTGAAGACCATCAACAGTTTCTCGCAGACATCTTCCCCGGCATCAGCCCAGCCCTTGAGCAGGCGCAGGGCCTTCAGGCCATCACTGGCCACATGAAGCTTGACCCCGAGTTGCGACAGGGTATCGCGCAGCTGCGCCAGCGCCACGCTGGAGTCATCCACCAGCAGCACTTCGCGGCCACGCGCGCGCGCCAGTACCGGATCGGCCAGCTTGTCGCCGGAAACCCGGGCGTTGTAGGGCACGATCTCGGCCAGCACCTTCTCGACATCGATCACTTCGACCAGCTTGTCGTCCACCTTGGTGATAGCGGTCAGGTAATGCTGGCGCCCGGCACTGGAAGGCGGCGGCATGATGGCTTCCCAGTTCATGTTGACGATGCGATCGACGCCCCCCACCAGGAACGCCTGCACCGAGCGGTTGTACTCGGTGACGATGATGGTGCTGTCCGGCCCTGGCTGCAGGGGACGCATGCCGATCGCCTGGGACAGGTCGATCACCGGCAAGGTCTGCCCACGCAGGTTGACCACACCACAGACGAACGCGTGGCGCTGCGGCATCAGGGTCAGTTTGGGCAGTTGCAGCACTTCCTGTACCTTGAAGACGTTGATCGCGAACAACTGGCGACCGGCCAGGCGGAACATCAGGATTTCCAGACGGTTCTCACCCACCAGCTGCGTGCGTTGGTCTACCGTGTCGAGAATGCCAGCCATTGGAAAACCCCCAGGGTTGTGTCGAAAAAATGAAATGATCCGTTCTATATCGGCGCTTCCCTGCGCATCTTGATCCTTGCGAAAAAATGCTCCGCAGGGCAATTGATATCACATTAGCATCATGCTTTACTGCGACACGACCCGCTTGGATCCATTCCAGGTCAACTTGTCGCCCCCTAGGCACCATCAGGGAAACCCCTAGGAGCAATCAGGTGCAACCTGATGTTCGCGATATCCTTTAGCCATTAATGTGACGCCATTCTCACTGCATGAATGGAGTCAGGCTTTTGCTAGCGATCGACATGGCGTGGCCATCCCCTGCTCCAGCCCAACGCGCCGGAGTGTCTTGATGGACAGCAGCGTCTCTAACATCGACACCCTGCAGGACTTCCTGCTGGATGCCCAGGTCTTGTTGACCCAGTCCCAGGAATGCCTGCAGCACCTGGAACTGATCCGCAATGATCCGGACGCCTGCCAATGCCTCAACAACGCCCTCCAGACCCTGGCCCGACGCGCCGGCAACCTGGGCCTGCTCGAAGTCGCCCACTATGCAAGCGTCTTGCACCAGCTGCTTGCCCCAGCCTGCCACCAGCAGTGCCTGGACAATGCAGCCCTGCCCTCGCTGAATGCCTGCCTGACCTTGCTGGCCTGGCAACTGGAACTGGTCGACCTGCACACCGGCCGGCTCGCCCTCGATACCTGCGAGCAGGTGACGCTATTGAGCGAACTGGCAGCCGCCCTGAATCAGCCATTGCCGCAAACGTGTGCGTCTTGCAACGATAACGGCAACGACTGCGTGCATCCGTATTCAACGGTGCCTGCCAGATCACCAGCCAGCGGGTCGACGCTGCGCCACTAGACGGCTTGGCAAACGTAACTAAGCACAGGTTTGAAAACGCGAAAAGGTTCAACTTGTGATGCTCTTCACTAGTTCAGCCCCCTTTCACTTGAATGGCCTTTTGCAAGTTGAACTTGCAGCGCTAATCACCCGGTTAAGCAATGGCACTTTGATGCCTTGCAACCCTGGCGAGCCCCCTCTCCCGGGCCCGGAAATGCTGAGTTTCAAAGCATTACCAGCCGCGACCAAATTGAACCGAAGTGTTAAGATGCGCGCAAACAAATGCCGGCCGCGCGCCATTTGTTGCAAGCATAACGCCAAAGCCTCTGCCATGAGCTATGCACGGCCCCCATCAGCAAGACTTCAGTGGCTTGTCAATTTTATGTTCCCACGCTTGAAGATATCTCTGCGCTGCCGTTCACGCGCCACATTGCTGCGTTGGGCGACAGCATTGCTGTGCGTGGTGTCCCTGCTGGCCAACCTGGCCCTGTTTGGCGGCGGGAACGGCATGCCTGCCAGTCTGTTGCTCCTGCAACTGGTGGCCACGCTTGGCGTCTGCTGGCACCTGAGCCACGGTGCCAAGTCGATCAGCCTGCGCCCGGCCGAGTTGGCCGGGCGCATGCTCAAGGTCCAAGAAAGCGAGCGCCAGCACCTGAGCCGCGAACTGCATGACGACATCGGCCAGCTGCTCACCGCCGCCAAGATGCAGTTGGAATGGTTGCAACGCCGCGTACCGAACGACTTGCAAGTGCACTGTGGCAGCTTGCGCAGCACCCTCGAAGACACGCTGAGCAAGGTGCGCGACGTATCTGCCATCCTCAACCCGCGACAACTGGCCAGCCTTGGCCTCGAAGCCAGCCTGCGGGCGCACCTGGTACGCACTCTGGAAAGCACCGACGTGCACTGGAGCCTGGAATGCCATCAGCGCCTGGGCGGAATCTCCGAAGAGGTCGCCATGGCGGCGTTTCGCATCACCCAGGAGGCGGTGACCAACATGCTGCGCCATGCCCGGGCTCGCAACCTGACCATCCGCCTGCAACGCAGCGCAGCAGGGCTTGCCCTGTCGATCCAGGACGACGGCCAGGGCTTTCTCCCTGCCGCCAATCCAGCCGAGGCCGGCCAGCGCGGCATGGCCGGCATGCAGGAGCGCGCCACCGCCCTCAACGGCAGCCTGGTGATCACCAGTCAGCTGGGCCTGGGCACGACGATTGACGTGCTGTTCCCGTGGCCACCCCGTACCCATGAACGCGCCAGGACTACCGCTTCATCATGACCTGTAGATTGCTGCTGGTGGATGACCACTCGCTGATCCGTGCCGGGGTCCGTGCCCTGGTCTCCGACATCCCTGGCTACACCGTGGTCGGCGAAGCCGATGACGGCGATCAGCTGCTCGAGCACGTTCAGCAACTGGCACCCGACATCGTCCTGCTGGACATTTCCATGCGCTCGACCAGCGGCCTCGATGCCCTCACCCAGCTGCGCGCCACTGGCAACACCTGCAAGGTGCTGATCCTGTCCATGCATACCGACCCGGACCTGATCATGCGGGCACTGGAAAGTGGCGCCCACGGTTACCTGCTCAAGGATGCCACGGCGACCGAACTGGAGCAGGCCCTGGTCGCCTTGCGCAATGGCGAACGCTACCTCAGCCCGGCCATTGCCCATACGGTGATCAACCAGGCACTGATGCGTGCGCAGCACGGCAAGCCGTCTGGCGTCGACCGCCACAACCTCACCGCGCGGCAACTGGAGATCCTGCGCCTGATCGTGCGCGGCAAGTCCACCCGCGAAATCGCCGCCGGCCTGGGCCTGTCGATCAAGACCGTGGAAACCCACCGCTCGCAGATCATGAAGCGCTTGCAGATCTACGACGTGGCCGGCCTGGTGCTGTTCGCGGTGCGCGAGAAAATCATCAGCCTGGATGACTGACCAGCGGTGAGTTCAGCGGCAAGTGCAGGCGCAGCGCACCCGGCACCGCCGCAAAGCGCAGGCTGTCGGCCTGCAGGGGTTCGCCGTCGAGGTTGATGTCCAGCCCCTGCGAACAGGTTATTTCGACCCACGGCAAACGCGCCCGCACGAACAACCCCTCACCCGCCAGCAAGTCACGCAGTGCGCCGACCATTTCCTGGGGTGCCGGCAAGATGGCGATGTCGAGCTGGCCATCATCGACTTGCGCCTCCGGGCACAACACTTGCCCGCCGCCGGCCTGGCGACCATTGCCAATCCCCAGCGCCAGCAGGTCGCCCTGCCAGTCGAACCCCGGCCCCGACAGCTGGACCGAGGCGGCCTGCAACTCGCTGAAGCGCGACAGCCCGGTGAACAGGTAGGCCGCGGCGCCGAGCATTTTCTTCAGGTCTTCAGAGGTGCTGGCGGTAACCTGGCTACCGAAACCGCCCGTGGCCATGTTCAGAAACAATTGGTCGCCCACCTGGCCCAGGTCGATCGGTCGTGGCGGTAGCTCCAGCAATGCCAGGGCCTCTGCAGGTTCCAGTGAAATACCGGCGGCCCTGGCGAAGTCATTGGCTGTTCCCAGCGGCAGCAGCGCCAGGCTGGCTTCGCAACGTGCCTGGCCCATGGCCTCGGCGACATCGCGCAAGGTGCCGTCACCGCCGCCAGCGATCACCTGGCTGTACCCGGCCGCCAGTGCTTCGCCCACCAGCCGCCGGGCATCGCCGCCTTCCCAGGTCACCCGTACATCCAGCGTCCAGCCACGCTCGCGCATGGCTGAAACTGCCTGGCGTACCGCTTCGTTCATGGCCTGCTTGCCATGCAGGATCAAGATTGCCTTGCGCTGTGGCATCGCGTGTCTCCGTGGCGATCGTTCGGTCCAGATCTCGACCACAAACAGGGCCGAAATGCTGCACGGCGCAGGAAAATCTGCTCTAGGTCGCGCATTGACTGAGTGCGGAGTCGAGCAAAAAAACTGTCAGATTCACCTAAATATCATTGAAAGCATTTCTGATCGGGCGCATGATCGACAAAAATTTGGCCTTCATGGAAGAAGCTTTAGTGAAAAGTCGGTTTTTTGACTTTTCCGCCAAAACCGTGACAGGTCGCGAAGTTCCCCTTCACTGCGCTGTAACCAGCGCCATGAGTCGAGGCTGTGAAATGAGCGTTCTGATCCCCTGCATCATCGCCGGCGGTGCCGGCACCCGCCTGTGGCCGGTTTCTCGCGAAGCCATGCCCAAACCCTTCATGCGCTTGCCCGATGGCCAGAGCCTGCTGCAGACAACCTTCATCCGCGCTGCGGCGCTACCGGGCGTCGAGCGGATCCTGACGGTGACCAACCGCGAAGTGTTCTTCCGTACCCAGGACGAATACCGCCAGGTAAACCCCGACAACCTTGCCCTCGACTACCTGCTGGAAACCAACGGCCGCAACACCGCACCCGCGATCGCTGCAGCCGCGCTGCACTGCGCCAGGCATTATGGCCCCGACAGCGTGCTGCTGGTGTTGCCGGCCGACCACCTGATCCAGGACGCCGAGGCCTTCGCCACCGCCGTCGAGCACGCCCGGCAACTGGCCAACGATGGCTGGCTGGCCACCTTCGGCCTGCTGCCCAGCCGCGCCGAAACCGGCTTCGGTTACATCGAGCAAGGCGAGGCAATCGGCAAGCATGCGCATAAGGTCGCCTGCTTCGTCGAGAAGCCCGATGCCCTCACCGCCCGCCGCTACCTCGAAGGCGGCCGCCACCTGTGGAATGCCGGCATGTTCTGCTTGCGTGCAGGCACCGTACTCGCCGAACTGCAGGCGCATGCCCCTGAACTGCTAGCCTGCGTGACCTGCTGCCTGGAGCAGAGCGCGACCAAGCAGGGCGACAAGGCACGGCAGGTAGAACTGGACCCAGACAGCTTCGCCCTGGCCGAGGACATCTCCATCGACTACGCCTTGATGGAGCGGTCCGACAAGGTTGCCGTGGTGCCTTGCGAACTGGGCTGGAGCGATATCGGCAGCTGGGAGGCGGTGCGCGAACTGCGCCACACCGACGACGACGGCAACCACTGCAACGGTGAAGCGGTGCTGCACGACGTGACCAACTGCTACATCGACTCACCAAAGCGCCTGGTCGGCGCCGTCGGCCTGGACAACCTGATCGTCATCGACACCCCTGATGCATTGCTGATCGCCGACGCCGCGCGCAGCCAGGAGGTCAAGGTGATTGCCCAGCAGCTCAAGCATCAGGGCCATGAAGCCTACCGCCTGCACCGCACCGTCACCCGCCCCTGGGGCACGTACACCGTGCTTGAGGAAGGCCCGCGCTTCAAGATCAAGCGGATCATGGTGCGCCCTGGCGAATCGCTGTCACTGCAGATGCACCATCACCGCAGCGAGCACTGGATCATCGTCAGCGGCATGGCCTGCGTGACCAACGGCGAAGAAGAGTTTCTACTCGACACCAACGAGTCGACCTTCATCAAACCCGGCCGCACTCACCGCCTGACCAACCCCGGCGTGATCGACCTGGTGATGATCGAAGTCCAGAGCGGCGAGTACCTGGGCGAAGATGACATCGTGCGCTTTACTGATATTTACGGACGCGTCCCGGCGGCAGCCATCGGCTGAAGGCTGGCGGACGCGTTTTTTGTCCGCAGCCTTCAGCGAGGTTTCCGGTTCATGCGCATTCTCTGGACTCTGCCTTACCTGCCCTGGCCCACCACCAGTGGCAGCAAGACCCGGCAATACCACCTGCTGCGCGCCCTCGCGCAGCAGGGCCACCGGATCACCTTGCTGGTCCAGTCGAAAATCCCCTTGTGCGATGCCGCCCGCGAAGCCCTCGAACCCTTGCTCGATCGCTTGATCGTGCTGCCCCGACGCCCACTGCACAGCCCGCTCAACCTGCTCGCCTCGCCCATCATCGATTACCCGATGCGGGCCATCATCAACGGCCTGGCCCCTGGCTTGCGGCACCAGTTCGAGCAACTGTTGGACGAGCCCTGGGACGTCATCCAGATCGAACACAGCTACAGCTTCCAGCCGTTCGAAAAAGCACTGCAGGCACGCGAACTGCCCTACCTGCTCAGCGAACACAACCTTGAGTCAGTGAGCGGCGCCGCCTGCCATGACCGCTTGCCGCTGTGGCTGCGCCCGCTCAATGCCTTCGACCGTTGGCGCTATCGGCGCTGGGAGCAACGCGTGCTGCGCCAGCCCACCGAAGTGGTGGCGGTTAGCCCGCATGATGCCGAACTGATCAGCCAGGTCAGCGGTCGCCCGGTCAATGTGGTGGTCAATGGCGTCGATTGCGATTACTACCAGAACGTCCTCCCGGCCCTGCACAGCCAGCGCCTGCTGTTCGTGGGCAACTTCGAGTACGCCGCCAATGTCGAGGCCATTGAATGGGCCCTGGAAGAAATCCTGCCCCAGGTGTGGATGAGTAACCCGGCGGTACGCCTGGCCATCGCCGGGCATGCCCTGCCGATCAGCTGGAAACTGCGCTGGAACGATCCACGCATCGAGTGGGTCGGCTATCGCCCTGACCTGCGCGAGCTACAAAGCCGTTCCGCGCTGTTCTTTGCACCCTTGCGCTATGCCGGTGGCTCCAAGGTGAAGATCCTCGAAGCCATGGCAGCCGGGCTACCGGTGATCAGTACCGGCAAAGGCGTATCAGGCCTGGCCGCCAACAACGGCGAGCACTACCTGGGCAGTGACGACGGTGACCAGTTGGCGCTAATGGTCACGCAACTGCTCAACCAGCCGTGGCGCATGTGCCAATTGAGCGAGGCCGGCCGCCAGTTTGCCCGTAATCGCCACGACTGGAGCGTGGCCGCCCAGCAACTGGAAATGGTGCACATGCGCCTCACCCAGTCGGCACCGGCCGACGCCACCCAAGGCGGTGGCGCCTGGCTCGGTCGCTCAGCCGAGTAGTTCGCTCAGCGGTATGAACGGCACGCTGTCGCCCGGCTTCGGCGTGCTGCCCTCGCGCACCTCCACCAGCCCCTCGGCCCAGGCCGCGCTGCGCAGCACACCGGAGCTCTGGTTCTTGTAGATGCGCACCTGGCCATTGTCGATGCGCGCACGCAGGTACTCGCGACGGGTGCCAGCCTTGGTCCATTCGAAGCCGGCCGGAACATCGAAACGCAGCGGTGTGACATCGGCTACGCCCTGGCGGCGCAACAGGTAGGGCCTCGTCAACAGGCCGAACGTCACCAGGGTCGACGCCGGGTTGCCGGGCAGGCCGATCACCGGCACACCGCGGTAATGCCCGAAGGTCAGCGGCTTGCCAGGCTTGATCGCCAGCTTCCATAAGGCCAGTTCGCCAGCTTCGCGCAGTGCGGCGCCGAGGTAGTCGGCCTCGCCCACGGAAACGCCGCCAGTGGAGAGGATCAGGTCGACATCACCCAGCCCCCCCAGGCATTCGCGGGTACGTTCCAGGTCATCGGGAAGAATGCCCATGTCGCGCACTTCGCAGCCCAGCCGTTGCAGCCAGCTGACCAGCAAGCGTCGGTTGCTGTTGTAGATCTGCCCCGGGCCCAATGGCAGGCCAGGCTCAACCAGCTCATCGCCAGTGGACAGCACCGCCACCCTTACCCGCCGCACCACCTGCAACTGCGCGTGGCCAAGGGTTGCCGCCAGGCCCAGTTCGATAGGCCCGAGCCGCGTGCCAGCGACCATCACCTGCTCGCCTTTGCGAGTTTCCTGGCCCTGCGGGCGAACGTTCTGATCAAGCGTCAGTGCTTCGAGGAAGCGCACCCGGCCACCTTCCAGCACCTCGGTGTTTTCCTGCATTTCGACACAGTCGGCACCTGCCGGCATCGGCGCGCCGGTGAAAATCCGGGCGCAAGTGCCGGGCTGCAGAGGTTCGGGGGCGTGGCCGGCGAAGATCCGCTGGCTGACCGGCAAAGGCTCGCCCTGCAGGTCGGCCAGGCGCAAGGCATAACCGTCCATGGCACTGTTGGGCCACGGCGGCAGATCGAGCGTGGCCACCAGTTCGGTGGCCAGCACGCGGCCTTCGGCCTCGGCCAGCGAGACGTTTTCGGTTTCCCGGATTGGCGCGGCCTCGGCCAGCGCCAGCAGGCGCTCCAGGGCTTCTTCCACCGGCATCAGTGGCCGGGTAGCGGGTGCCTCAGCCACGGCTGTCACAGGCCGCTGCCTGTTTCAGGTGGGCGACGAAATTGCACGGCCGATGGCGGGCATCCAGCTGCTCGGCGAGGATGCCGTCCCAACCGGTGCGCACGGCATTGGTCGAGCCCGGCAGGCAGCACACCAGGGTGCCGTTGGCCAAGCCGGCAAGGGCGCGCGATTGCACGGTGGAGGTGCCGATATCGGCCACGGAAATCTGCCGGAACAGTTCGCCGAAGCCTTCAACCTGCTTGTCCAGCAGGCACGCTACGGCTTCTGGCGTGCTGTCACGGCCGGTAAAGCCGGTACCACCGGTGATCAGCACCACCTGCACGCTGTCGTCGGCAATCCATGTGGCGACCTGGGCACGGATCTTGTACAGGTCGTCCTTGAGCAGCACGCGGGCGGCCAGTGTGTGGCCAGCGGCGGTGAGGCGGTCGACAAAGGTTTGCCCGGAAGTATCGGTTTCAAACGTGCGGGTGTCGCTGACCGTGAGCACGGCAATGTTCAGCGCCACGAAGGGGGTATCTGCCTTGGCTTTCATGGGTGTCCGTCGCAGGAAAAGGGGATGGGCGCAGTTATATCACAGGCGGCCGTGCAGGCAGGCACAGGTCAATAACCCAGACTTGCCGCTATGCTGGAATGTAAAAGGAACTTGCGTGGACGCCCTGCGTCATAAAGTCATCTTGCACCATCGCACTGGAGAAACACGATGATTCAACGGACCCTTCCCGCCTTTCTGCTCGCCCTGGGCCTTGGCGCCCTCGCTGGCTGCGCATCGCCGACCGTGATCACCCTCAATGACGGCCGCGAAATCCAGGCAGTGGATACACCATCCTTTGACGAGGACTCCGGTTTCTACGAATTCGAGCAGCTCGACGGCAAACGCACGCGCCTGAACAAGGACCAGATCCGCACCGTCAAGGAGCTGTGATCCGCGTGCTGTTTTTGGCATAAGCCCTTTTAACTACAAGGGCTTGTGCCAGAAAATTCCATGCAGTAGGATTTTGCTTATCGGAGTGTAGCGCAGCCAGGTAGCGCGTCTCGTTCGGGACGAGAAGGCCGCAGGTTCGAATCCTGTCTCTCCGACCAAAACCTTCAGCAAAAAGCCCGCCTTGCGCGGGCTTTTTGTTGTGCCTCGGAAATTAGTTGACCGCTGTCACCTGCTCCGCCTGCACCGGCACATACAGCAACTGCAGACGCGAGCTGCTCCACTCACGGGTGCGGTTGGTCAGCTCGATGTCGTTATTCAGCTTCTGCCCATAGCTCGGCACGATATCCTTCAGGCGCGCCTGCCATTCCGGCGTCTTGATGCGGTCCTTGAAGGTTTTCTCCAGCACCGTCAGCATGATCGGCGCGGCCGTCGAGGCGCCCGGCGAAGCCCCCAGCAGCGCGGCGATGCTGCCATCCTGCGCGGCCACCACTTCGGTACCGAACTGCAGGATGCCACCGAGTACCGGGTCCTTCTTGATCACCTGCACGCGCTGGCCAGCCTGCAGCAGCTTCCAGTCCTCGTTCCTGGCATTGGGGAAGTACTCGCGCAGGGCCTGCATGCGGTCGTCGAAGCTGAGCATCAACTGGCCCATCAGGTAGGTGCTGAGGTCGAAGTTGTCGATCCCAGCGTTCACCATCGGCAGGATATTGTGGCTGGTCAGCGAGGCGAACATGTCCAGCAACGATCCGTGCTTGAGGTACTTGGTGGAGAAGGTCGCGAACGGGCCGAACAGCAACACTTCCTGGCCATCGATCACCCGCGTGTCCAGGTGGGGTACCGACATCGGTGGCGCCCCGACCGAAGCCTTGCCATACAGCTTGGCCTTGTGCCGAGCGACGATGTCCGGGTTGTCGGTCATCAGGAATTGGCCACCAACCGGGAAACCGGCATAACCGTCCGCCTCCGGGATGCCCGACTTCTGCAGTAGCTTCAGCGCGCCGCCACCGGCCCCGATGAACACGAAGCGGGCATTGACGCTGGCCTCCTTGCCGCCTTGGGCCAGGTCAGCCACCACCACTTTCCAGGTGCCATCGGCATTGCGCACGATATCGCGCACTTCGTGGCTCAGGTGCAGCTTGACGTTGGGGTTGCGGGTCATCGAGGCAAACAGCTGGCGGGTGATCTCGCCGAAGTTCACGTCGGTACCGATGGCCATGCGCGTGGCGGCCACTCGCTGTTGCGGGTCACGCCCCTCCATCACCAGCGGCACCCACTTGCGGATCTGCTCGTGGTCTTCGCTGATCTCCATGCCCCGGAACAGCGAGCTGTGCTGCAAGGCGGCAACGCGCTTGTGCAGGAAGGCGATGTTCTCGTCACCCCAGACGAAGCTCATGTGCGGCACATTGTTGATGAACGACTTCGGGTTGCTGAGCACACCCTGCTCGACCTGGTAGGCCCAGAACTGCTTGGAGATCTCGAACTGCTCGTTGACCCCGACAGCCTTGCTGATGTCGATGCTGCCGTCCTTGCCTTCGCTGGTGTAGTTCAGCTCGCAGAACGCGGAATGGCCAGTGCCGGCGTTGTTCCAGGCGTTAGAACTCTCTTCGGCGACCTGGTCCATGCGCTCGTAGACGCCGACTTTCCAGTTCGGTTCCAGCTCGGTGAGGTAGGTGCCCAGGCTTGCACTCATGATGCCGCCGCCAATCAGCAGCACATCGACGGTCTTCGCAGGCTCTTCGGGTTTGGAGCAGCCGATGACGCCCAGGCAGAGGAACGTCAGCAGGAATTTCTTCATTGATGTTGTCCAGTTGTTGTGTACACGCGCGGCGCATAGAGCAGGGAGCGTGCCAACTGGGTTTGGACCAATGAATACGGGTGTGACAGCGGGTCGCATGGCGACATTCCGCCACAGCGAGAACAGTTTTTCCTGCTCAATGGCGGGTTTCCCCCAAAGGGGGCCGCTGCGCGGCCCCGGCCATTGATCAGGCGGTCAGCCGCGAGGTGACCTCACCCAACTGCCCCGACAACCCATGCAGGCGCTGCCCCGCTTGCTCGGTATGCTGCACCGCCTCCTGGTTGGCGGTGGCAATCCGGGTGATTTCGATCAGGTTGCGCGAAATGTCTTCGGCCACGCTGGTCTGCTCTTCGGCCGCCGTGGCGATCTGCCGGTTCATATCGCGGATCGCCTCCACCGCCAAGGTGATGCGCTGCAGCATCTGCCCGGCTTGTTGCACCTGCTCGGCGCCCTCCTCGCTGCGCTGCTGGCCGCTCTCGATGGCCTTGACCGCCTCCACTGCGCCCGACTGCACGGCTTCGATGATCTGGTGAATCTCGGCAATCGATGCCGCCGTGCGTTGGGCCAGGCTGCGCACCTCATCGGCGACCACGGCAAAGCCACGCCCGGCCTCACCCGCACGGGCCGCTTCGATGGCGGCATTGAGCGCCAGCAGATTGGTCTGCTCGGCAATGCCACGGATCACTTCCAGCACCTTGCCGATGCGGGAGCTGTCATTTTCCAGGTCGCGGATCACCGCAGCAGTGCCGGCGATCTCGCGGTTGACCACGCCAATGATGTCAATGGTCTGCTGCATCACCTGTTCACCCGCCTGGGCGCTGTGGTCGGCATCATCGGCGGCACGTGCAGCCTCGGCGGCGTGGCGGGCCACTTCCTGGGCGGTGGCAGACATCTCGTGCATGGCCGTGGCCACCTGGTCGGTGCGCTGGAACTGGTCGTGAGTACCACGGGCCATGTCACCGGCGATATTGCGCAGCTGGCCGCTGGCGCCTTCCAGCTCCTGGGCGTTGTCCTTGAGGCGGCCAACGGTCTCGGCGAGGAAGTCGCGCAGGGTATTGGCAGCACGCGCCAGACGGCCCAGTTCGTCCTCGCGACGGCTGTCGACGCGGGCGGCAAAGTGGCCCTGGCTGAGTTGCGCCACGTATTCGATCAGTTGGCGGATCGGCTCGATCAGGCTGCGGTTGAGCAGCCACAGGCTGAGCAGGCCGACCAGCAATGCCGACCCCAGCATCACCAGCACGCCCAGCCACACGGTGCGTTCGGCACCGGCATTGATCTCGGCGGCACGGCCCCGGGCTTCGGCGCGCAGCTGCTCGACCAGCGCGCTCATCTGCTCGCTGGCCGCCCGGTCCACGCCCTTCACCGCCTGGTCACCGGCTACCGGGTCGCCACCAGCCCCCAGAAATGCCTGACGCCCTTGTGCGTATGCCTGGCCGAGCTGACGATGGCTGTCACGCAGTTGCTGCAGCGGTGCCTTGAGCTTGGCATCGCTGCTGTCGATCAATTCCCCAAGCAGTTGTTGAACCTGCTGCTCGCGGGCCTGGAACTGCTGCCAGTACTTGTCCAGCTCGGCCGGCTGGCGGCCACGCAGCAGCACATTCTTCCATTCCTGCACCTGGATCTTGAACTGCAGGTTGGCTTCATCGATCAATTGCGACGCCCGCAGCGGCCCGTCCACCAGTTCGCCATAGCCTCGCACGCTGGATGACAGGAACTGGAAACACACCAGGGCGATCAGCAGCATCGCCGCCAGGCTGCCGCCCAGCAGGGTGAGAATTTGCACTCGGAGTGATTTACGCAACATCGCGGATCTCGGGAACAAGGAATAAGGAAACGGCGCGCCGTAGCAGCGCCGCGACAGACATCCTTGTCCTCGTTCGCAGGCCAAAAAAAAGCTGCCATCGATCGATAGCAGCCAGGTCGAGCACTTACGCAACAGTTGAATTCATACTCTCAGGCAATTGCTACAGAAATGTTACAAGTGCACGAAGCTAGCCCGTGGTGAACTGAAGCTCGGCCAGGCGAGCGTACAACGGGCTTTCTTCGATCAGCTGCCGGTGCGTGCCGACCGCGACCACTCGCCCCTTGTCGATCACCGCGATGCGGTCGGCGTGCTGCACCGTGGCCAGGCGGTGCGCGATGACCAGCGTGGTACGCCCGGCCATCAGGCTCGGCAGGGCCTGCTGGATCAGGTGCTCGCTCTGCGCATCGAGGGCGCTGGTAGCTTCGTCGAGCAGCAGGATCGGCGCATCCACCAGCAGCGCCCGGGCGATTGCCAGGCGCTGCTTCTGGCCACCGGAAAGGCCAACGCCGCCCTCGCCCAGTGGCGTCTGGTAACCCTGTGGCAGTTGCCGGATGAATTCGTCGGCATGGGCGCCCTGCGCTGCCGCCTCGACGTCGGCCAGGGTCGCCTCGGGCCGACCGTAGCGGATGTTGGCCTCGACCGTGCCGCGGAACAGTGACGGGTTCTGCGCCACCAGGGCGAACTGGCGGCGCAAGTCGTCCGGAGCCAGCGCCGTGATCGGCTGGCCGTCGAGCAGGATGCGCCCCTGCTGCGGATCGTAGAAGCGCAGGAGCAAGTCGAACAAGGTCGACTTGCCCGCCCCCGACGGCCCCACCAAGGCCACGGTCTGGCCTGGTTCGATGGTCAGGCTGAGGTGGTCGATGGCCGCCACCGATGGCCGCGAGGGATAGGCGAAAGTCAGCTGCTGCAGTTCGATGCGCCCACTGGCACGCTGCTGCGCTAGCGTCACGGGGGCCGCTGGCGCCAGGATCATGCTGCGCGCGGCCAGCAGCTCGGCGATGCGCTCGGCGGCCCCGGCGGCGCGCTGCAACTCGCCGATCACTTCACTCAGGGTGCCGAAGGCACTGCCGACGATCAGGCTGTAGAACACGAATGCTGCCAGCTCCCCTGCGGAAATGCGCCCGGCAATCACATCCATGCCCCCCACCCACAGCATGACGCCAACCGCGCCCAGCACCAGCACGATCACCAGGGTGATCAGCCAGGCACGCTGGGCGATACGTTGCCGGGCCACGGTAAACGCAGCCTCCACCGTACCGGCGAACAGCTCGCGGTCACGTGCCTGGTGGTTGTAGGCCTGCACGGTCTTGATCTGCCCAAGGGTCTCGGCCACATAGCTGCCGACATCGGCCACCCGATCCTGGCTCTGCCGCGACAGGCTGCGCACCCGCCGGCCAAACAGCAGGATCGGCGCCAACACCAGCGGCAATGCCACCACCACGATGCTGGTGAGCTTGGGGTTGGTGATGAACAGCAGCACCACGCCACCGATCACCATCAATGCATTGCGCAGGAACATCGACAGCGACGAGCCGATCACCGATTGCAGCAAGGTCGTATCGGCGGTCAGCCGCGACTGGATCTCGGAACTGCGGTTATCCTCGAAAAAGCCTGGATGCAAGCCCACCAGGTGATCGAAGACCGCGCGGCGGATGTCGGCAACGCAGCGCTCGCCGATCCACGACACCAGGTAGAAGCGGCTGAACGTACCTGCCGCCAGAGCCAGCACCAACACCAGGAACAGACCGATGGTCTGGTTCAACTGGTGCGCTGAGCGGGTCATGAAACCCTGATCGACCAGCAGGCGGATACCCTGGCCCATGGACAGGGTGATGCCGGCGGTGACGACCAGCGCCAGCAAGGCCAGCAAGGCCTGGCGACGGTACGGACGCATGAACTGCCAGGCCAGGCGCAGGGCACGGCGTTGGCGAGAAGAAGCCGAATCGAGCATGAGGTGAACCGGGGAAAGCAGGAAGAATGAAGACTACCATTCATCCACGTTGCGCGTACCTATAACCCATCGATCTAACAGGCCTCTGGAGCTTTGCCGCGCTTTCTGCTGGACTGTGCAGGCCTTGGTGCACACGATAACTTTTGTAACAGGCCAGTCACGGCGCAGGTTTAACCTGAACCTGATCCTGATGAGGAGATATTCTATGAGCTTGCAACATGGCAGCGACACTGTGAAGCCGCAGAACAAACCACAACCCAAGGCCTGTGGTTCGATCATCGACGCCCAGGGCCGCGAGATCGAGATCACCGAGCAGATGATCCAGCAGGCCTGCAAGGACCTGGAAGACAGCCGCGTGAAGAAAGTACGCCACGGCTGAAGCAAGAATGCTTTGAAACCCGGCTATATGCCGGGTTTTTTGTTTTTACCCGTACTGGCTTATCGGGCAATCAGGCCAACACGCCGCCCAGGGCATTGACCATCTGCGCCAACTGCGGCGCCTCGCCCCTCACGCGCACCGCCAACCCTTCGATCTCCCGCCGTGGCGGATACTGCTTGCGCAACTGGTCGAACGCCGCCCGCTGCTCAGCCACATCGTCACTCAGGCTGCGACGGAAATCGGCATCATCCCGCCGTGGGTCATACACTGCCCGGCACAGAGCCGCCAGAGCCCAGGCAGGCTCCGCCGTGCCGTCCAGCTCGATTTGCGCCAACGGCGGCGGCGGCAGCAGATCGGCCAGCCGCACGCTTTCGGCTTCGCCCAGGTAGCGGCACAAGGCCTGATAGATCTGCGCCGTGCCACGCTGGCGGCCATCCAGGCTGTAGCCGGCAATGTGCGGCGTGGCCAGGGTGCACAGGTCTGCCAACTGCAGGTCGACCTGCGGCTCGCCTTCCCAGACATCGAGCACCGCGTGCACATCTTCACGATCCAGCAGCAGCTCACGTAGCGCTGCGTTGTCCACCACTGGCCCGCGGCTGGCGTTGATCAGCCAGGCACCGGGGCGCAGTTGCGCCAGCTGCGCTTCACCGAGCAGGTGCCAGGTCGGATGCTCACCGCCACGCTGCAGCGGGGTGTGCAGGCTGATCACGTCGCATTGTTCAAGGATCGTCGCCAGGCTGACGAAGTCGCCGCCCTCGGCGGCTTGGCGCAGCGGGTCGCAGACCAGCACCTTCCAGCCCAGGCCGTGCAGCACACGCACCAGACGGCCACCGACTTCGCCAGCGCCCACCACACCATAGGTGCGTTGTGGCAGTGCCACGCCGTCCAGGTCGGCCAGGGTCAGCAGGCTGCCCAGCACGTAATCGACCACGCCACGGGCATTGCAGCCCGGTGCGCTGCTCCAGTGGATGCGGGCTTCGGCGAAGTAGTCCAGGTCCAGGTGGTCGGTGCCGATGGTGCAGGTGCCGACGAAGCGCACCTTGCTGCCTTCGAGCAGTTGCCGGTCGACCTTGGTCACCGAGCGCACCAGCAGCACATCGGCGTCCTTGACGCTGGCGGCGTCGAGGCTGCGGCCGGGATAACGGCGGATCTCGCCGAAGCTTTCAAAGAAGGCATCGAGCAGCGGGATATTCTCGTCGGCAACTATCAGCATGGCGCTCTCCTGTCTGGGGAGCGCAGTGTAGGCGCTACGCGAGGTGTGTTCCAGCGCGGTTCAGTCGGTTTTCTTGCGGATCCAGTACAGGTAGGTACCGGCTTCTTCCTGCTGCTGCAGCAATTCGTGGCCGAGGAAGTTGCAGAACTTGGGGATGTCACGGCGGGTCGACGGGTCGGTGGCGATGACCTTGAGCAGGCCGCCAGCAGCCAGGTTGCGCACGTGCTGGTGCAGCATCATCACCGGTTCCGGGCAGTTGAGGCCGGTGGCGTCGAGGATGGCATCGGGGGTGAAATCAGTCATGGGGGGCTCCGCAAATGATCGCCTATTGTGGCGCATCCGGTCGTGTCGACCAAGAGGTAGGGCGCTGGTGCATGCCTTGAGTGGTGCGTGTGGCCCACGCAGCACTCAAGACTTGCGCCTGGCAACCTCAACGCGGTTTCAAATCGAGCCGACGCAAATGGCAAGTCACTTCCTCACGGTCGTGATACAGCTGCTTGCAGGCAATCGACACCTTGACCTTACGCGCCTTGAAAGTCGCCTCCATACGGTCCAGCAACCGGCGCACCTCGGCATAACGCTGCTTCATCGGCAACTTCAGGTTGACCACTGCCTCACGGCACAGCCCCTCCCCCAGCCACGTCTCGATCAGCGAGGTGGTCCGCGCCGGCTTCTCGACGATATCGCAGACCATCCAGTCCACCGGCTGCTTCGGCTGCCAGGTGAAACCGTCCGCCATCAGGTGCTCTACCAGCCCAGTCTCCATCAGGCTTTCGGCCATCGGCCCATTGTCGATGGCAGTGACCAGCATGCCACGGCGCACCAGCTGGTAAGTCCAGCCGCCTGGCGAAGCGCCCAGGTCGACACCCTTCATGTCGTCGCCAAGGCGCTGCTCCCACTGCTCACGCGGGATGAACTGGTGCCAGGCCTCTTCCAGCTTGAGCGTCGAACGGCTGGGCGCCTCACGCGGGAACTTCAGGCGCGGGATACCCATCGGCCAAAGCGCGCTGTTGTTCGCCTCGGCCACGCCAACGAATACCCGACGGCCGCTGATGAAAGTCAGCAGCAGGCGCGGCAGGCTGGCGTTGTCGACCAGGCGGCCGGCCTTTTCCAGGGCCTTGCGCAGCGGCACTTCGAACTTGCGGCAGAAAGTCGACAGCTCCTTACCCTCGTTGCTGTCCAGTACCTCCAGCCACAGGCTGCCGAACACCGGGTGCTCGGCCAGATGCGCCAGCAGCACGCTGATGCGGTCGGTTTCCGGCAGCTCGATGTACGTGCCCCGCGCCCACTGGCGAGGGAAGATCAGTTGCGCGAAGCGCAGCTGGGCCATCAGGCGCTCGGCACCTTCGGCCTCGGCACAGACGAACTCGGCACAAGCACTCTGCGGCTTGCCCTTGGCATAACCGGCCACACCCAACTGGGCGGCATGTTCGCTGATCTCGGCGCAGACCTCACCCTCGAAACCGGGCCGGCAATGCATGAACAGGGTATTCATCTCTCACTCCACTACGGCTGGCGCACCACGGGCGCCGGCAGGGCGGCGATGATAAAGGAAGATCGGAACCTGCGACATGCCCCGCCGGTCCAGAAAAGAGTCAGGGGCACCAAACGGAGCTAACCTGACCATTCAGCCAGGTCCGTGCCGTACGGGCCGAAACAGCGCGGTGGCACCGGCCACAAGCAGCCGTGCCGGGCCCCGCCGCACAAGGAGTTGGCAATGCCCTCGCTCGATAGCCTGAACACCCTCAAGACCCTCCAGGTGGCTGACCGCACCTATCACTATTACAGCCTCGTTGAAGCCGGCCGCAAGCTAGGCGATCTGCAGCACCTGCCCATGTCGCTCAAGGTACTGCTGGAAAACCTGCTGCGCTGGGAAGACGGCAAGACCGTCGGCACCGATGACCTGCGCGCCCTCGCCGACTGGCTGCATAAGCGCCGCTCCGACCGCGAAATCCAGTACCGCCCGGCGCGAGTGCTGATGCAGGACTTCACCGGCGTGCCGGCAGTGGTCGACCTGGCCGCCATGCGCGCCGCCATGGCCAAGGCCGGCGGCGACCCGCAGCGAATCAACCCGCTGTCGCCGGTGGACCTGGTGATCGACCACTCGGTGATGGTCGACCACTACGCCAAGCCGCAGGCCTTCTCCCAGAACGTCGACATCGAAATGCAGCGCAATGGCGAGCGCTATGCCTTCCTGCGCTGGGGCCAGAGCGCGTTTGACAACTTCCGCGTGGTACCGCCGGGCACCGGCATCTGCCACCAGGTCAACCTGGAATACCTCGGGCGCACGGTATGGACCCGCGACGCCGGTGACCGCACCTATGCCTTCCCCGACACCCTGGTCGGCACCGACTCGCACACCACCATGATCAACGGCCTCGGCGTGCTCGGCTGGGGCGTGGGCGGCATCGAGGCGGAGGCGGCCATGCTCGGCCAGCCGGTGTCGATGCTGATCCCCGAAGTGATTGGCTTCAAGCTCACCGGCAAGCTGCGCGAAGGCATCACGGCCACCGACCTGGTGCTGACCGTGACGCAAATGCTGCGCAAGAAAGGGGTCGTCGGCAAGTTCGTCGAATTCTACGGCGACGGCCTGGCCGACCTGCCGTTGGCCGACCGCGCGACCATCGCCAACATGGCACCCGAGTACGGCGCCACCTGCGGGTTCTTCCCGGTTGACGAGGTCACCCTCGACTACCTGCGCCTGTCCGGTCGCCCCAGCGAAACGGTGCAACTGGTCGAACAGTATTGCAAGGCCCAGGGCTTGTGGCGCCTGCCTGGTCAGGAGCCGATCTTCAGCGATACGCTGGCCCTGGACATGCAAGACGTCGAGGCCAGCCTGGCCGGGCCCAAGCGGCCACAGGACCGGGTCGCCCTGGGCCTGGTCCGCCAGGCCTTCGACCACTTCATCGAACTGCAGCCCAAGCCGCTGGCCAAGGAGGTCGGCCGCCTGGAGAGTGAAGGCGGTGGCGGCGTGGCGGTCGGCAACGCCGATCAGGCCGGCGAAATCGACTACAACCATGAAGGGCAGACCTACACCCTGCGCGACGGCGCCGTGGTGATCGCCGCAATTACCTCGTGCACCAACACCTCCAACCCCAGCGTGATGATGGCGGCCGGCCTGGTCGCGAAGAAGGCCCTGGAAAAAGGCCTGCAGCGCAAGCCCTGGGTCAAGAGTTCGCTGGCCCCCGGCTCGAAGGTGGTGACCGATTATTACGAGGCTGCAGGACTGACACCTTACCTCGACCAGCTTGGCTTCAACCTGGTCGGCTATGGCTGCACCACCTGCATCGGCAACTCCGGGCCACTGGACGATGCCATCGAAAAAGCCATCGGCAGTGCCGACCTCACGGTCGCCTCGGTCCTCTCTGGCAACCGCAATTTCGAAGGCCGCGTACACCCGCTGGTCAAGACCAACTGGCTGGCCTCACCACCGCTGGTGGTGGCCTACGCGCTGGCCGGCAGCGTGCGCATGGACCTGACCAAGGATGCACTGGGGACGGGCAAGGACGGCAAGCCCGTCTACCTGCGCGACATCTGGCCAAGCCAGCAGGAAATCGCCGACGCCGTGGCCAAGGTCGATACCAGGATGTTCCACAAGGAATACGCCGAAGTGTTCTCCGGCGATGCGCAATGGCAGGCCATCGAGGTGCCCCAGGCGGCGACTTATGTCTGGCAGGACAACTCCACCTACATCCAGCACCCACCGTTCTTCGATGATATCGGCGGGCCGCTGCCCGAAATCAAGGACATCCAGGGTGCGCGTATCCTCGCCCTGCTCGGTGACTCGGTCACCACCGACCACATCTCCCCGGCCGGCAACATCAAGGCCGACAGCCCGGCCGGGCGCTACTTGCGCAGCAAGGGCGTGGAGCCGCGAGACTTCAACTCCTACGGCTCACGGCGCGGTAACCACGAGGTGATGATGCGTGGCACCTTCGCCAATATCCGCATTCGCAACGAGATGCTGGCGGGCGAAGAAGGTGGCAATACGGTGCATGTGCCCAGCGGAGAAAAGCTGTCGATCTATGACGCCGCCATGCGCTACCAGGCCGAGGGCACACCGCTGGTGGTGATCGCCGGCAAGGAATACGGCACCGGCTCCAGCCGCGACTGGGCGGCCAAGGGCACCAACCTGCTGGGGGTCAAGGCCGTGCTGGCGGAGAGTTTCGAACGCATTCACCGCTCCAACCTGGTGGGCATGGGCGTGCTGCCACTGCAGTTCAAGGCAGGGCAGGACCGCAAGCAACTTGGGCTGACCGGCAAGGAGCAGATCGACCTGCTGGGCCTCAGTGGCGCGCAGATCAAACCCGGCATGAGCCTGCCGCTGCGGATCACCCGCGAGGATGGGCAACAGCAGCAGATCGAAGTGCTCTGCCGGATCGATACCCTCAACGAAGTGGAGTACTTCAAGTCAGGGGGGATTCTGCATTATGTGCTGCGGCAGATGATTCGCAAGTGACCTGCTGACCCCATCCACTGCCCTGTTGCCTTTAGCGCCGCGCCTGCGGCGCTGGAGGCGCATGCCCACAAGAAAAGTCTGCCATTGCCAGTAGCACTTTGATGGCCGGTCGGTCATCATTGGCTCTAACTGTCATCTAACGGTCATGAACGCAAGCAAACTGCCCCTTCCCAGCACTGGACGGCGGTCGCCCATACTGCAATCGCGCTGATGGCCAATTGCCCCAGATCAAGTAATTTAAATATCCATTCAATAAAACCAGTGGCTTGCCGATATCTGTCGAAAGCCTTACGGACTATTCAGCTCATGCGCAACAACCAGCCGATTACCCAAAGGGAACGGACTTTCCCTGCCCAACAACGGTTGATCTCCACCACCAATGCCAAGGGTGTGATCACCTACTGCAACGATGCGTTCGTCGAGATCAGCGGTTTCACCCGTGAAGAGCTGATTGGCGCCCCCCACAACCTGGTGCGCCACCCCGATGTGCCGACTGCGGTGTTTGCCCACATGTGGCAAACCCTCAAGCAAGGCTTGCCGTGGATGGGCATCGTCAAGAACCGTTGCAAATCCGGCGACCACTACTGGGTCAACGCCTACGTCACACCGATTTTCGAGAACAACCAGGTCGTCGGTTTCGAGTCGGTGCGCGTCAAACCGACCGCCGAGCAAATCCGCCGTGCCGAGGCCTTGTACCAGCGCATCAACGACGGCAAGACTGCCATCCCGCGCCGTGATCGCTGGCTGCCGGTACTCCAGGACTGGCTGCCGTTCATCCTGGTCAGCCAGGTCGGTTTCCTGATTGGCAACTGGCTCGGCCACTCCTGGGGCTTCGCGCTGGCCGCCGGCCTGTCGGTACCGCTCGGCCTGTTCGGCCTGAGCTGGCAGCAGCGCGGCCTCAAACGCCTGCTGCGCCTGGCCGAGCAGACCACCTCCGACCCGCTGATCGCGCAGATGTACACCGACAGCCGTGGCGTGCAGGCACGTCTGGAGATGGCCATGCTCAGCCAAGACGCGCGCATGAAGACCTGCCTGACCCGCCTGCAGGACAGCGCCGAGCACCTCAGCGACCAGGCCCGCCAGTCCGATGCCTTGGCGCACAAGAGCTCCTCGGGCCTGGAGCGCCAGCGCGTGGAGACCGAACAGGTCGCCGCCGCCGTCAACCAGATGGCCGCTACCACCCAGGAAGTGGCCAACCACGTGCAACGCACCGCTGACGCCACCCAGGAAGCCAACCGCCTGACCAGCCAGGGCCGTCAGATCGCCGGGGAAACCCGGGATGCCATCGAGCGCTTGTCCAGCGCCGTGGGCGAGACCGGGCAGACCGTGACCCAACTGGCCAAGGACAGTGACGAGATCGGTGGTGTGGTCGATGTGATCAAGGGTATCGCCGACCAGACCAACCTGCTGGCGCTCAACGCCGCCATCGAAGCGGCCCGTGCCGGCGAGATGGGCCGTGGTTTCGCCGTAGTCGCCGACGAAGTACGCCAGCTGGCCCAACGCACTGCCGAATCGACCGGGCAAATCCACGGCCTGATCGCCAAACTGCAACAGACGGCAAACAACGCCGTGCTGACCATGGAAACCGGCCACCGCCAGGCCCAGGAAGGCGTCGAGCGCGTCATGCAGGCCGACCAGGCACTGGTCGGCATCAGCGAAGCAGTGGCCAATATCACAGACATGGCGACCCAGATCGCCGCCGCCACCGAAGAGCAGACTGCAGTGGCCGACGAGATCAGCCGCAACATCAGCACCATCGCCCAACTGGCCGACCAGACAGCCGAGCAGGCGCAGCATTCGGCGCTTCTCAGCGAAGAGCTGACCAGCACTGCCGGCGGCCAGTATTCGCTGGTGGAGCGATTCAACCGCTAGGTCGGTTGCCGACCTGTACCGGGCTCATCCCCGCTTTGCTGGCGAAGAGCCCGGTACAGGCCGCAACACTCACCAGTCCAGTGTCAGCCTGCTCTCGAAGTAGCGCTCCTCGCCGGTCAACGGGTCGGCAAATCGCAAGCTCTGCGCCAGCAGCTTCAACGGCCGCTGATAGTCGTCTTGTTCCTTGAGCAACTCGGGATAGAACGGGTCATTGCAGATCCCCGCCCCCAACGCCGCCATGTGCACTCGCAACTGATGCGTCTTGCCCGTTACTGGCGACAGCCCGTAGCGCCACATCTCACCATGCCTCTCGAGCACTTCGGCAAAGGTCTCGCTGTTGGCCTCCCCTGCCACTTCGTGCATGCGGAAGAACGGCTCGCCATGCACCAGGCGACTCTTATGCACCAAGGGGAATGCATGCTGCGGCAAAGCGGCAGCGATGGCTTGATAGCGCTTGTCGATCCGCCGCTCAGGGAACAACCGTTGATACACGCTGCGCGTCTGCGGATTGGCGGAGAACAGCACCAGCCCGGCGGTGTGCCGGTCGATGCGATGCAACGGCACCAGGTGCGGGTTGCCCAGGCGTCGGATCAGGCGGCGCAACAGGGTGTGCTCGACGTATTCACCGGTTGGCGTCACCGGCAGGAAATGCGGCTTGTCGGCCACCACCAGGTGCTCATCCACATGCAGGATGGTTTCCTGCACCGGAATCGGCCGCTCGTTGGGCACCTCGCGAAAATAGTGAAGACGCATACCGCGCCGGTAGGGCAAGTCGGCAGCAATCGCCCTGCCCTCGGCATCGAGCACCCGGCCGCGCGCGAAGCGGTCAAGCCACTGCGCGCGCTCAATGGCCTTGAAATGGTCGCACAAGCAATCGAGTACCGTCTCCCAGTTGCCGGGCGGCAGGCAGACCGTGCTGGCTTGCTGGTGGGCGGGGTCGAAAGACGTGGTCATGGCAGGGCTCGAGCAATCAAAGCCGGGCATTATCCCCCAAGCCCGGCGCCTCAACCAGCCTCGATCACCCCCTCGCTATGCGTCTTCAACCAACGCAGTACCTGCACGGGTTCCCAGCGCCCAGGGTCATATAGCGCATAGACCAGGCCCTGGTAACCCACGACATCCAGCCCACGGTGGTAACCGGCACGCTGGAACAAGGCCTCGATCTCGGCAAAACACGTGTTGAAATGCACCTTGCCGAACGGCGTACGGTCGTCGGTGACCAGGCCTTCGAGGCGCAATTCCAGCACGGCGTCGCACACCCGCTCCACCGGCATACGGTTGACGCTGTACTTGAGTTGCTCGACGTTGAGCATGAGTTCACCTCGATACTGTATTTATATACAGCATACGAAGAGCGACACCGCGCCGTCAATCGGCTCGAACGCTACTGCAAGCCTGGCAGGTAGCCCGTACCCTTGCGAATGGTCAGCACCTCGCCGCGCGGTGCGGCCGTTGATACCGACAGATGAACCCAGCGGTCGAATTCCAGGATCAACTGGTCGAACGCCACATCACTCTTGCTTATCTGCCTGACCACTTCCCGGTTATCGACGCCGATCACCGTGAAATCCGCAGCCAGGCCTTGCACGTGTTGGCTGCCTCGCGCCCCGCCGACGCGCGCATTGACCGCCGCACTGCGGTATCCGCTGCTGACAATGATAGGGCAACCGAACAACCCTCGGACCTGCTCGAGCGCTTGGCAAAGCAGCCGCAGATTACTCAAGACTTCAGGCGTAGGGGTGTTGTCCAACCCTTCTCTCGCGGCAACTTGCGAAGTAATCAGCTCTTCCAGGGCGAAATGTGGCGTGATCAGCATGGCGGGGCTCTCGATGAAGATGCAAAATGGACCGATGACCATTCAACGGTTCGTCATCTTCATTCCTGGCCTGCAGGCCATGCACGAGGGCAAGCATTCCCGCTGCCCGTCACTGGGCGAGGAAGGCCACTACCTGTTCGGCATCGAATGGCCAGTGCAGCTCTGCCGAATTATCGCAGCGCCGCAACACCGGAATGATCAATCCGTACCGCTCGAACAACGCCTGGTCATCGGCGATATCGACCAACTCGATCAGCAAGCCGTGTTCAACAAAGGGCATCAGCACGGCTTCGGCCACTTCGCACAAGTGGCACCCGACGGTACCGAAGAGTTGGCATTCAGGCAGCATGGAGGGCAAGACCCGATTTGGCTGTAGGAAGAGACTTATTCTAAGTCTGTCCTGCCCACTCTGCACCTGACCCTGCTCAATCCTGGCTGGTGGCACCGATCCGGTGCAGCGACAGGTCTGCGCCCTGGAACTCCTGCTCATGGCTCAAACGCAGGCCATGCAGTTGGCGAATCAGGCCATACACGGCAAAACCACCGATCAGTGCGACCAGGACGCCCGCCAGGCTGCCCAATAGCTGACTGATCAGGCTGACCCCGCCCATCCCCCCCAGTGCCGCCTGGCCAAACACACCACAGGCGATCCCTCCCCACAGGCCGCACAAGCCGTGCAGCGGCCAGACACCGAGCACATCGTCGATCTTCCAGCGATTCTGCGCAGCCGTGAAACTCCAGACGAACAGCACCCCTGCCACCAGGCCGGTGGCCAGCGCACCGATGGGGTGCATGAGATCAGAGCCGGCACAGATCGCCACCAGACCCGCCAGCGGGCCATTGTGCAGGAAGCCCGGGTCGTTGCGCCCGGCCAGCAAGGCCGCCAGGGTGCCGCCGACCATGGCCATCAGCGAGTTGATCGCCACCAGGCCGCTGACGCCCTGCAAGGTCTGGGCACTCATCACGTTGAAGCCGAACCAGCCGATGATCAGGATCCACGAGCCCAGCGCCAGGAACGGAATGCTCGACGGTGCGAAGGCCACCAGCCGACCGTCCCGATAGCGCCCGCGCCGCGCACCCAGCAACAGCACCGCCGCCAGCGCCAGCCAGCCGCCCATGGCATGCACCACCACCGAGCCGGCAAAGTCATGGAACGGCGCACCGAAACGGGCCTGCAGCCAGGCCTGCACACCCAGATTGCCATTCCATACCACCCCCTCGAAGAAGGGGTAGATGAACGCCACGATCAACGCCGTGGCACATAGCTGCGGCGCGAACCGCGCACGTTCGGCGATCCCCCCCGAGATGATCGCGGGAATCGCGGCGGCGAAGGTCAGCAGGAAAAAGCATTTGACCAGCGCATAACCGTGGTCAGCTGCCAGTTGCGACGCTGGCTGGAGGAAATTCACGCCATAGGCGATCCAGTAGCCGATGAAGAAATACACCAGCGCGGAGATCGCGAAATCACTGAGGATCTTTGACAGCGCGTTGACCTGGTTCTTGTGGCGCACGGTGCCCACTTCGAGGAACGCGAAGCCGGCGTGCATGGCGAGCACCAGAATGGCGCCCATGAGGATGAACAGGGTATTGGAGCCGTGGACGAGGGAGTCCATGGCGCTGTGCATGTTTTCCATGAAAGTGGCAGACCTGCTAAAAAGGCACCAGGACAGTTCAAGAATCTGCATCCCTGCACCGAATCGGTGCCAGCTTTTGCCCTGATTTGCCGAACCGGGCGCAGCCTGCGTGGTTTTTTCTTGGGTTTGTCGTGGATTGGGTTAAGGTTTATCGGTATCCATCAGGGGCGACGCCCTGGTTCGGCGCACCGCCCCGGGCTACGCCCCGCGTTGTGGCAGATCTCATTAGCAAGGCCCATACCAGCCCTCTAGTGAACCTTCCACACACCCAGTCACTCGAATGACCTACATACCTGCACACCTGCATAGGGAGAGCCCAATGGCCAGCAAATCGGCAAAGACTGCACAAGAGATATTGATGGCTGACTTCCAGGCCTTGGTCCGCGATACCGAGAAACTGCTGGCCGATACCGCCAACCTGGCGGGCGACCAGGCCGACGAGCTGCGCGAGCAGATCCACGAGCGCCTGACCCAGGCCCGCGAAACGTTGCAACTGACCCAAGACTCTGTGCGTGAACGCGGCCAGGCAGCGCTCGGCAGCGCCGAACAGTACGTCCAGGAAAACCCCTGGCAGGCCATCGGGATTGCCGCAGGGGTCGGCCTGTTGATCGGCCTGCTGGCCAATCGGCGCTGAGGAGTCCCCATGGAGAATGACAGCATTGGCACCAGCGCCTCGGGCAAACGCCTGGGCGCGGCGCTGCTGGGGCTGCTGCACAGCCACATCGAACTGTTCGGCATCGAGCTGCAGGAACAGAAAGCACGCACCCTGAGCCTGCTGCTTTTTGCCGGCCTGGCACTGGTGTTCGCGCTGCTGCTGCTGACGGCCTTGTCCGGCTTGCTGCTGGTGCTGCTGTGGGACAGCTATCGCCTGGCTGGCATCATTGGCCTGTGCGTCTTCTATGGCGTGGCGGCGCTGTATTGCGGCCTGCGCCTGAAAGCTGCCGTATTCGATGAGTCGTCCCCCTTTGGCGCGACTCTCGACGAACTGGCCAAGGATCGGGAGCGCCTGTTGCCATGAGCCTGCCGGAACTACCGAATACCCGTAACCCACGGGAACTGCGCAAGGCGCTGCTGCGCCTGCGCATGGAAATGCACCGTCAGGAAATTCGCCATGAGTCCGGGCAGCTGCTGCAACCCTTGCAGCGCCTGCGAGGCATGGGCAGCTCGCTTCATGACGGGTTGGGTATCAAGCATGCCCCCTTGTGGGGCATCGGTGCCGTCGTGGCGCTGGGTTTTCTCACCGGCAAAGGGGTACGCAGCGGTAACCTGAGCCGCCTGGTCCGCCTGGGAACCAGCCTGCTGCCACTGGTGCGCCTCTACCTGCAGAGCAACCGTCGCCCTTGATCGCCTACCGGCCCTGATCCCACAGGGCCGGTCCCTATCTGCCCCTTGCACGCCTGCTCACGACACCGGAAGCTATACCCCTCGATCGACAGGAGACCGCGCCTTGGACTGGCACACCCTGCTCACCCGCGAACGCCTCGGCAAAGCCCTCTACAGCGCCGAAGAACTCGGCCGCAGCCCCTTTCACAAAGACCATGACCGGATCATCTTCTCAGGGGCGTTTCGCCGCCTCGGGCGCAAGACCCAGGTCCACCCCGTTTCCAGCAACGACCATATCCATACGCGCCTGACCCATTCCCTGGAGGTCAGCTGCGTGGGCCGCTCGCTGGGCATGCGCGTCGGCGAAACGCTGCGCGACAGCCTGCCTGAGTGGTGTGAGCCCAGCGACCTGGGCATGATCGTGCAGTCGGCCTGCCTGGCTCACGACATTGGCAACCCACCATTCGGCCACTCCGGCGAAGACGCCATTCGCCACTGGTTCCAGCAGGCCGCCGGGCGTGGCTGGCTGGACGACATGAGCGACGACGAGCGCGCCGACTTCCTCAACTTCGAAGGCAACGCCCAAGGCTTTCGCGTACTCACCCAGCTCGAGTACCACCAGTTCGATGGTGGCACCCGGCTGACCTACGCGACCCTTGGCACCTACCTCAAATACCCCTGGACCGCCCGGCATGCCGATGCCCTCGGGTACAAGAAGCACAAGTTCGGCTGTTACCAGAGCGAGCTGCCACTGCTCGAACAGATCGCCCGCAAGCTCGGCCTGCCGCTGCTCGAAGAACAGCGCTGGGCACGCCATCCGCTGGTTTACCTGATGGAAGCGGCAGATGACATCTGCTACGCCCTGATCGACCTGGAAGACGGCGTAGAGATGGAGTTGCTGGACTACGCCGAAGTCGAGGCGTTGTTGCTCGACCTGGTCGGTGACGATTTGCCGGAAACCTATCGCCAGCTTGGCCCTGCCGACTCCCGGCGACGCAAACTGGCCATACTGCGTGGCAAAGCGATCGAGCATCTGACCAACGCTGCTGCGCGCGCCTTCGTCGAGCAGCAGCAGGCACTGCTGGGCGGGCGCCTGAGTGGTGACCTGGTCGAGCACATGCACGGCCCGGCCAAGCGCTGCGTACTGCAGGCCAAGGACATGGCACGCAACAAGATTTTCCAGGACAAGCGCAAGACGCTGCATGAGATTGGCGCCTATACCACGCTGGAAATCCTCCTCAACACGTTCTGCGGTGCCGCTCTGGAACAGCACGGCGGACGCACCCCTTCGTTCAAGAGCCGCCGCGTGCTCGATCTGATCGGTAACAACGCACCCACCCCGCAAGACTCGCTGCACAAGGCGTTCCTGCGCATGATCGATTTCATCGCCGGCATGACCGACAGCTATGCCAGCGAGATGGCCCGGGAAATGACCGGGCGCTCGAGCCCGACCTGAAGTCACGTCAGCGTCGCCCGGTAGCAGTACCGAGCGACGCCTTTGACGTTAAGAAACTTCCTACAAACAACCCCAGTTCATTAAACATCAACTACACAGGCCAATGAAAAGTTAGCAAAACACCTTCAACAGCGAAGCATATCCTTACACTTCGTAGCCGAAATTGATCTTAGCTGTAAGCCGTTTCCCATATATAGCCAATCTTCCGACTGCGTCCCCCTGCCGACTTGCAACTGGGGTAAGGTGCCTCCTGCCTCCGTCATCCGCCGCAGGAAACCTGTACATGAATACTGTATTTATTGTCGATGACCATCCTGTCATCCGCCTTGCTGTCCGCATGTTGCTCGAGAATCAGAACTACAAGGTAGTGGGCGAATCGGACAACGGTGTGGAAGCCATGCAGATGATTCGTGAATCTCAACCTGAGCTGGTCATTCTGGACATCAGCATCCCCAAGCTCGACGGCCTAGAGGTCCTTTCGCGCTTCCAGGCCATGGCCCTGCCGCTCAAAGTCCTGATCCTCACTGCACAGTCTCCGGCGCTGTTCGCCGTGCGCTGCATGCACTCGGGCGCGGCGGGTTATGTATGCAAGCAGGAAGACTTGAGCGAACTGCTCAGTGCTATCAAGGCCGTACTCGCCGGATACAACTATTTCCCCAGCCAGGCCATTCACAGCAATCACGAAACAGCAGACTCTGATTTGCGACTTTTCCGACTCGTTAACGACCGAGAGCTTATGGTCTTGCAACTTTTCGCCCAAGGCCGCAGCAACCAGGAGATCGCCAAAGGGATGTTCCTCAGCAACAAGACCGTCAGCACCTACAAGAAGCGACTCATGCAGAAGTTGCAGGTCGACTCGTTGGTCGACCTGATCGAAATGGCCAAACGCAACGCGCTGGTCTGAGGTCGTCAATGGTGCAATTGATCGCCTGCCTCGGGCTTGTCCTGACGCTGGCCTGCAATCTGGTACAGGCCTCATCACATGAAGTCGTGCCCTTTACGCTGCTCGCCCGCTCTTCAACCATGCCACTGAGCCCGCAACTGACGGAGCAACAACAGCATTGGCTGCAGGGCCGGCAAGCCCTGATCCTGGGCACCTCGGCGCCCGACTATCCACCCTTTGACATCACCAGTGGCGGGCAGATCTACCAAGGTCTCACCGCCGAATATGCCAGCCTGATCAGCAAAGCACTGAACCTGCCGATCCAGGTCATGCGCTATCCCCACAGGCAGGCGGCGCTACAGGCGCTCAAACGTGGAGAGATCGACCTGCTCGGCAGCGCCAATGGTTATGAAGCGGCAACCGAAGGACTGACACTTTCACACCCTTATGCGGTTGACCAACCCGTGCTGGTCACCCGGGAAGATGAACCGCGTGCCCTTAGTGGCGGCCTGAATGGCATGCGCCTGGGCATGCTCTACCACTACTTGCCCCAGGAGGTAGTTCATGCCGCCTACCCCAAGGCCGAAGTCCTGGTTTTCGGCTCCTCCACCCAGGCCCTCAATGCCGTGGCTTTTGGCCAGGCCGACGTGTTCTTCGGCGATACCATTTCGACGCACTATCAGCTCAATCGTGGCCACCTGCCACGCCTGCGCATCGCCAGCTTCGGTCAACACGAGAACTTCGGTTTCAGTTTTGCCATGCGCGCCGAGGATGAGCAGCTCAAGGAATTGGTCAATGCAACCCTCGACCGCCAGTCCGGCGCCGTGCGCACCAGTATTCTCAAGCGCTGGAGTGCTGGCAGTGAGCTGCTGCTAAGTGATCGCCAGCTTCAGTTGACCCCCGAGGAAGAGCATTGGCTGCTCAGCCATCCGGTCATGCAGGTCGCCATCGATGAAACGGCGTCACCGCTGTCCTATTTCGATGGCAATGGCCATTTTCGCGGGATAACGGCCGACCTGCTTGACCTGATACGCCTGCGTACCGGCCTGCGCTTTGAGGTACAGCGGGCCAATGGCATCGCCGATATGCTCGCCCGGCTGGAGAGCGGGCGTGTGAGCATGATCGCCGCCCTTGCCAGCGACGGCTCCACCGACAAGCGCCTGCACCTGAGCCGGCCATACCTCGAAAGCCCACATGTACTGGTCACCCGCGCCCAGGATGAGCAGTACGGTTCACTGGAGAAACTGAACGGGCGCCGGGTTGCCATTTCCCGTTACAGCAACCTGGACGACTTGCTGACAACCCGTTTCCCACAGATTGGCTGGATCGATACCGAGAGCCCCTTTTATTCCGTGGCACTGCTCAACAGTGGCGCTGTCGACGCCGTGATCACCCCATTGATCGATGCCAACCACGCCTTGGCCAGCAATACCAACCTGATCATTCGCAGCACGGTGGGCAGCGAGCCGGCCATCTTTTCCATGGCCACCCGCGATCAGGACATGCCACTGGCCTCGATCCTCGACAAGGCCCTGCTGAGTATTTCACCGGAAGAGCTTGGGGTCATAAACAACCGTTGGCGTGGCTACGACCTGCATGAAGACGCCAGCTGGTCAACCTTGCGACGCCTGATCCTGAAAGTGCTTCTGGGCACTGGCGTGTTACTGCTGCTGGCATTGATCTGGAACGCCCGCCTGCGGGGGCAGATCAAACAGCGCCAGCGCGCCGAACGTGCATTGAACGATCAGCTGGAGTTCATGGGGGCGCTGCTCAACGGTACGCCACACCCCATGTACGTCCGCGACCGGGAAGGCCGCCTGCAAAGCTGCAACGCCAGCTACCTCGAAGCCGTCCAGTCCGGCCTTGAAGAGGTGATTGGCAGGCGTCTGGATGAGAGCCTGTTCGCGGGCGCCGAGAACATCCGCCAGATCCAGGCAGACTATCAACAGGTGATGGCTGCCGGCGTGCCGCTGATCATCGACCGCCCTCTGCGCTTGCGGGATCGTGAAATTACCATCTATCACTGGATCCTGCCCTATCGTGATTCGCTGGGTGAAGTGCAAGGGATCATCGGCGGCTGGATCGACATCAGCGAGCGCCGCAAGCTGGTGCAGGAGCTGCGCGAAGCCAAACGCCTGGCCGACGACGCCAATCGCGCCAAGAGCACCTTCCTTGCCACCATCAGCCACGAAATCCGCACACCGATGAACGCGGTCATCGGCATGCTCGAACTGGCATTGAGGCGCGCCCTGCAGGGGCAGGCGGATCCCGCCTCGCTGGAAGTCGCCCATCACTCGGCCAGGGACCTGCTGGGCCTGATCGGCGATATCCTGGATATCGTGCGTATCGAGTCAGGCCACCTGTCCCTCAGCCCGGAAGCAGTCGATCCCGCGGTATTGGTCGAGTCGGTTGGCCGCGTATTCGATGGTCAGGCCCGGCAGAAAGGCCTGGCCCTTGACATCAGTATCAGCCCCAGCGCTCGCTGCCATGGGTTGCTCGACCCACTGCGCTTCAAGCAGGTGTTGTCCAACCTTGTCAGCAATGCCATCAAGTTCACCGAGCAAGGGCAAGTACACGTCACGCTCCACTTGCGCGAAGAAGGCCCTGGCTCCCCCCCAACCCTGGAGCTCGAAGTACGTGACAGCGGCATCGGCATTCATGACGATGACCTGCAGCGGCTGTTCAACCCGTTCGTCCAGGCCAACCCGCACAGCCCGGGTGCGCGTGCAGGCACTGGGCTGGGCCTGGCTATATGCCGCAGCCTGTGCGAGATGATGGGTGGCAACCTGAGCATCAAGAGCCTTCCGGGGTTGGGCACACAGGTTCGCCTGCTGATGCCGCTGGAGCGCGTCGACGCCCCGGCGTGCCCCGCTTTTGAAGTCGAAGAGGTCGAAGCTCCCGCCCCCGGCCTTAAAGTGCTGGTCATCGATGATCACCCTGCCAACCTGCTATTGATGGCGCAGCAACTGAGCTATCTGGGGCTCAGCCATGCCAGCGCCAGCAATGGCCGCGAAGGCCTGGACAAATGGCGGAACGTACCATTCGACGTACTGGTACTCGATTGCAACATGCCACACATGAACGGTTACCAGCTAGCCACCACCGTGCGCAGCGAGGAACGCCAGAGCGGGCGCCCGCGTTGCGTCATCCTCGGCTACACGGCGAACGCGCAACCCGAAGTCAGGCAAAAGTGCCTCAGCGCCGGCATGGACGATTGCCTGCTCAAGCCCATCAGCTTGCGTACCCTCAGCCAACGCCTGGCCAAGATTGCGCCCCATCGACGGCAAGCCATTGCGCCACTGTTCAACCTGGCAGGCCTGGCTGGCATCGTCGGCAACAACGCCAGCAGTCGTGCTCGTTTTCTCACCGCCGTGCACACAAGCCTGCAGGAAGATCTGGCAATGCTCATGGACCTTGATCCGCACCATCAGGCCGCCGAGATTCGCGAGCAGGCGCACAAGATCCTCAGCGCGGCACGGCTGCTGGAAGCCAAGGGCATGATGAAGGCCTGCAAGGCCCTGGAGGAAGAACGTTCGTCTGCAGCCTGCATCAAACTGCAGCGCCAGGTACTGGCTCGGCATATGCGCCGAGTGGAGAAAGCGCTGGCCAGGGAACTGACCAGCGCTTGACTGAGCGACGCCCGCGCGGGGCGCCGCTCAAGCACAGATCAGGAAGCCGGGTTGATCGGCTTTTCCGGATACCAGGCGTCCAGCAGTGGGCTGACTTCGATGTTGGTCAGTTCGCTGCGGCCTTTGAGCCAGGCTTCGACAGTGGCGCGCTGCTCTTCGCTGACCGAACCACGGTTGGCCAGGCAAACCAGACCGAAGTCATCGCCGCCGACGTAGTCCAGGCCGTTGGCATCCATGGCTTCTGCCAGGAAAGCGTCGAGGAAGGCATCAATGGCTTCGTCAGACAGGTCTTCCTTGAAACCCAGGTTCAGTTCGAAACCCAGCTCCTGGAATTCATCAACGCACAGCTTCTTGCGCAGACGACGGGAACGGTTGGTAGCCATGAAACAATCCTCTTGAGTAATTACGCGCGGCACTTTACCAGTTTCCACGCTACAAAGGCGCTTTTCCGTCGAACGTGGCGCATGAACGCTGCGCTTGGGGCATAATGCGCTCTATATTTCATCCTGGGGTGACCATCTCTTACAGCCCCATTGTCTTTTTCCCTCGTCCGCAGGGTATTTAATCCATATGATCAAAAAGCTCCGCCCCCTCGTTCTCGCCGGCCTGCTGCTGCCGCTTGCATTGCCCAGCCAGGCCGCTGCCGTCAACACCTCCCTGCCGCCGAAAGTCCAGCAGGCGCTCAAGGCCAACAAACTGCAGGACAGTGCACTGTCGCTGGTCATGCTGCCGCTGAACGGCCCAGGCTCGGCCACCGTGTTCAACGCCGACGTATCGGTCAACCCGGCATCGACCATGAAGCTGGTGACCACCTACGCGGCCCTTGAACTGCTCGGCCCGACCTTCCAGTGGAAAACCGAGTTCTACACCGATGGCACCCTGAGCAACGGTGTGCTCAATGGCAACCTGTACCTCAAGGGCGGTGGCGACCCCAAGCTGAACATGGAAAAGCTCTGGCTATTGATGCGCGACCTGCGCGCCAATGGCGTACGCACCGTTACCGGTGACCTGGTGCTGGACCGCAGCCACTTCGTGCAACCCAACCTGCCGCAGTTCGACGATGACGGTGGCGACGTCAACAAGCCGTTCCTGGTCAAGCCCGACTCGCTGATGATCAACCTCAAGGCCCTGCGCTTCGTAACCCGCAACGACGGCGGCAAGGTCACCGTCGCGGTCGAGCCACCGATCGCCAGCATCCGCATCGACAACCAGGTCAAGGCCGTAGCTTCCAAGCAGTGCAGCGGCGACGTGCGCTACAACCCGGTGCCCCAGGCCGATGGCATCAGCGTGACCGTCACCGGCCAGTTGGGCGATGGCTGCAACTCGCAGACCTACCTGTCGCTGCTTGACCACCCGACCTACGCTGCCGGCGCGGTGAGGGCCATCTGGAACGAACTGGGCGGCAGCATCCAGGGCCGAGACCGCATCGAGAACGTGCCGAAGAGCGCACGCCTGCTGGCCCGAGCTTTCTCGCCCGATCTGGTGGAAGTGATCCGCGACATTAACAAGTACAGCAACAACACCATGGCCCAGCAGCTGTTCCTGAGCCTGGGTGCGCAGTTCCGCACCGACGCCGATGGCGACGACGCCCGTGCCGCACAGCGCGTGGTGCGCCAGTGGCTGGCGAAGAAGGGCATCACCGCGCCGCACCTGGTGATGGAGAACGGCTCCGGGCTGTCACGTGCCGAGCGGGTCAGCACCCGCGAGATGGCGGCGCTGCTGCAGGCGGCGTGGAACAGCCCTTACTCGGCCGAGTTCATCAGCTCGATGCCGCTGGTGGGCATGGACGGCACCATGCGCAAACGCCTCAAGCGCACCGCCATGACCGGTGAAGGGCACATCAAGACCGGTACCTTGAACACCGTGCGGGCGATTGCCGGCTTCAGCCGCGACAGCAACGGCAACACCTGGGCAGTGGCGGCGATCCTCAACGATCCGAAGCCATGGGGCGCCTCGCAGGTGCTCGATCAGGTGCTGCTGGACCTGTATCGCCAGCCGAAGCTGAACAACAGCGCGACGGCAGCCGCGCAATGATGCTTCGATAACCTGTTCCGGCCTCTTCGCGGGGCAAGCCCGCTCCTACAGATACTGCCCAAATCTTAAAAAATGGCGCAAATCCTGTAGGAGCGGGATTGTCCCGCGAAGAGGCCGGGGCAGCCATCAGGCCAGTTCTGACTCTACCCGGTCCCGGCCTGCCTGCTTGGCCGCATACACCCCGGCATCCGCCCGCAACAACAAAGCATCGGCCCCCTCCCCCTGCCGCCATCCGGCCACGCCAAAGCTCGCCGTCACCTTGCCCACCCCTTCGACCGGCACACTGCGCACGCCGTGCCACAGCTCCGTCGCCAGCATCCGCGCCTGCTCGGCATTGCTGCCCGGGCACAGCACCATGAACTCCTCCCCACCCAACCGGCAGAACACATCGGTGCGACGCAAGCGCTGGCCGATCCGTTGGCACAGACTGCGCAGCACATGGTCACCCACGGCATGGCCGTACTGATCGTTGATCCGTTTGAAATGATCGATGTCGAGCATGATCACGGCCAGGTCCAGCTCATCACGCTGGGCGCGGTCCAGTTCGACCTTGAGCCGCTCCTGGAAATAGCGGCGGTTGTGAATGCCGGTCAGCGCGTCGGTCACCGACAGTGTCCGCAACTCCTCCTCGACCCCCTTGAGGTCGGAGATGTCGGTGAGGTAGCCATGCCACAGTGTGCAACCGTCCTCGCCAGGCTCCGGCGTCGCTTCGCCGCGCACCCAACGCAAGCCGGCACGCGGCAGGCATACCCGGTACTCTTCGCGCCACGGTGAAAGGTGTTCTGCGGAGTAACGCACCGAACGGCGCACGCGCTCCAGGTCATCGGGGTGAATGCGTTCGAATACCGCCGTGGCATCCTCGCGCAGCAACTGCAGGTCGACCTCGTAGATGTCGAACAGCCCCTGGCTGGCATAGGGGAAGCACGAGTGACCATCGGCATCCAGCTGGTACTGGTAAATCCCGCCAGGCACTTCCGCGCTGAGCTTCTCCAGCAAGCGATCACGCAGGGCCAACGCCTCGTGTACCCTGCGCCGCTCGGTGACATCGATGCAGATCGCCAGGTAGCCGACCCACAACCCCTGCTCGTCGAGCACGGCGGTGACCAGCATGTTGGCCAGCAAATGGCTACCATCCTTGCGCACCAAGGTCCACTCGCCCGGTTCGCCACCACTGTCCTGGATGGTTTCGGCGAACATCGCCTGGCCACCGGCGATATGCCGCCCATAACGCAGGCTCAAGGCATGGGCGCGATGGCTGAGCTCTTCAGGCATCACCAGGTCTTCCAGCTGCAGGTGCCCGACGGCTTCACTGGCCGAATAGCCCAGCATGCGTTCAGCACCGGCGTTAAAGGTGCTGACCTCGCCCTTGAGACTGGTCGCGATGATGGCCACCTGGGTTGCGGCATCCAGTACGCTGCGCAACTGGTTGTGGGTATCGCGTAACGATTGTTCGCTGACCCGCAGCTCCGCCGTGCGCTGCTCGACCAGGGTCAAGGCCCGCTGGCGCTGGCTGAACAGGCTGTAGAGCAACGCGCTCAGCAACAGGCTCAGCAAACCGCCGAGCAGCGCCACGGACAGGACGGCGGCAGACTGGTTGGCCTGCATGAATGCCTGGCTCGGGCGAATGTCGAGCTGGAAATGGTGGTCGGCCAGGTGCAGCAACTGCGTGCTGACCAAGGCCAGTGCCGCCACCGGGTTCTGCGAATCGAACAGCACTTCATGGCCATCTCGCCCGCTAGGGTCGATGATACGGACCACCAGGTTGTCATTCGCAGCGACCGGCAGGCCTTCGGTGACCAACTGGCGCATGTTCAGCAAGGCCATGACATAACCCGCCGGCGGGTCATCAGGCCGTGCATCGGAGAACACCGGAGCTACCATCAGTAGCCCACGAGTAAAGTCGGGGGCGACGCTGAGCATGTCCAGCGGTTCGGAAACCGCCATGCTGCCGGGCTGCAGTGCCCGCGCCAAGGTCTGCTCGCGGGCCGGCTGGCTGCGCAGGTCGAGGCCGTAGGGTTGCCCCTGCAGATGGTCGGCCTGGGTGTAGAGCACCGGGTAGTAATGGTCGCGCCGTGGCGATGGGCGCCAATTACCTGCGCCATCAACCTCGCGGATCAGGTAATTTTGCCCCAACCAGATGCTCGCCTGACGCTCGAACTCGCGCCGTTGTCCGGCCTCGACCCGTGGTGCCCAGGAATAAGCCTGGGTCCGCTGCAGCAGAGGCCGGGCGTAGCCATCGAACTCGTTCGGGGTGATTTCATTGGAGTAGGTGAAGAATCGCCGCAAGCCATCCAGGCGTTGTTCCTGGTCAGCGAAACGCTCGGCAATGCGGCTATGGCGCTCGCTGGCCAGCAGCTCGAAGCGCTGGCGCAACTGCTGTTTGTAGAATGCCTGGGCGGCCAGCGCCAGGCCAACCGACAGCAGGACGCCGGCGACCAACGCCACCAGCGCCACCGCCCAGGCTGCCATCGCCTCGCTGCACAGGCCCAGCACCTTCGCACGCACGCCCCACTTCGACATAGATCGATCTCATCACGTCAGCGTCCTGCGAATTCTCTGGCCCTGTGCTGAGTTATAGCTATTGGCCATTAGGCACGCAATGCGCCTCGTCGAATTAACGCAGTTGCAGGCGCCAGGCGCGGTGAATGCGGTTGTTGCGGGCGAAGTCCGGGTCCAGGGTCTGGGCGCTGATTTCCTCCACCGCATAGCGCGTGCTCACATGCTCGTCGAGCTGGAACTTGCGGAAGTTGTTGGAGAAATACAGCACGCCACCCGGTGCCAGGCGAGCCATGGCCAGGTCGAGCAGTTGCACATGGTCGCGCTGGACGTCGAACACCCCTTCCATGCGTTTGGAGTTGGAGAAGGTCGGCGGGTCGATGAAGATCAGGTCGTAGCTGTCGCGGTTGGCTTCCAGCCAGGCCATCACATCACTCTGCTCCAGGCGGTTACGCTCGGAGAAACCGTTCAGCGACAGGTTGCGCCGCGCCCAGTCCAGGTAGGTTTTCGACAGGTCGACGCTGGTGGTGCTGCGTGCACCGCCCTTGGCCGCATGCACGGTGGCCGTGGCGGTGTAGCAGAACAGGTTGAGGAAGCGCTTGCCGCTGGCCTCGCGCTGGATGCGCATGCGCATCGGGCGGTGGTCGAGAAACAAACCGGTGTCGAGGTAGTCGGTCAGGTTGACCAGCAGCTTGACGCCACCCTCGTTCACTTCCTGGAAGCGACCTTCGGTAGCCTGGCGCTCGTACTGACGAGTGCCGCTCTGGCGCTCGCGACGCTTGAGCACCACACGCTGTGGGTCGATGTTCAGTGCCTGTGGGATCGCCGCCAAGGCATCGAGCAGACGTGCCTGGGCCTTGTCCGGGTCGATCGAACGGGGGGCTGCGTATTCCTGCACGTGCACCCAGTCCTGGTAGAGGTCGACTGCCAGGGCATACTCAGGCATGTCGGCATCGTACAGGCGGTAGCAGTCGATCTGCTCACGACGGGCCCACTTGCCGAGCTGCTTGAGGTTCTTCTGCAGGCGGTTGGCAAACATCTGTGCGCCTTCCGACAGGCGTGCCGGCTCGCTGGCAACCGCCACTGGGCGGCGGACCTGGCCATTGTCGGCCTGGGCCTCGCGGCGCTCGCCGGTGACGAACTGGTCAGGCTGGACCTTGAACAGCAGCAGCTTGCACGGCAATGCGCCGTTCCAGAAGGCATATTGCTTGTGGCTGCGGATGCCCATGCGCTTGCCCAGCTCCGGTGCGCCGGTGAACACCGCCGCTTCCCAGCCCATGCAGGCCTGGCGCAGGCGCTCGCCAAAGTTCTGATAGAGGTACAACAGGCTGGCCTCGTCACCCAGGCGCTCACCGTACGGCGGGTTGCTGATGACCAGGCCTTTCTGGTTCTGGTCCGGGCGTGGCTCGAAGGTGCTGACTTCGCCCTGGTAGATCTTCACCCAGTCGCCCAGGCCTGCACGCTCTACGTTGTTGCGCCCCGGCTGGATCAGCCGCGGGTCGGCTTCATAACCGCGAATCCACAGTGGCGGCTTGGCCAGGCCGGCTTGTGCGCGGGCCAGGCCCTCTTCATGGACCTTGCGCCAAGTGGCCGGCACATGGCCGAGCCAGGCACTGAAGCCCCAGCGTTCACGCTTGAGGTTGGGCGCGATATCGGCAGCGATCATCGCCGCCTCCACCAGGAAGGTACCAACACCGCACATCGGGTCCGCCAGGGCGCCGCCTTCGGCGGCAATGCGCGGCCAGCCAGCGCGGATCAGCACCGCAGCCGCGAGGTTTTCCTTCAGCGGCGCGGCACCTTGCTGCAGGCGGTAACCGCGCTGGTGCAGGCTGTGGCCGGACAGGTCGAGCGAGAGGATCGCCTCGCCACGGTCCAGGCGCAGGTGCACGCGCACATCCGGGTCGACCTTTTCCACCGACGGGCGCAGGCCCTCACGGTTGCGCAGCTTGTCGACGATCGCGTCCTTGACCTTGAGCGCACCGAAATGGGTGTTGTCGATGCCCGAGCCATGGCCACTGAATTCCACCGCCAGGGTACCGTCGGCAGCCAGGTGGTCGGCCCAGTCGACAGCATGCACGCCATCGTAGAGGTCGTCGGCGTTCTTCATCGAGAAGCGCTTGAGCACCAACAACACGCGGTTGGCCAGGCGCGACCAGAGGCACAGGCGGTAGGCGGTTTCCATGTCGGCGGCGCCGCGAATGGCCGAAGTGTGCTCACGCACATCATCGAGGCCGAGGCCTCGGGCCTCTTCGGCAAGCAGGCCTTCCAGGCCTTTGGGGCAGGTAAGATAGAGTTCGAAACGGTCCGACATGAGTATTCCAGCGCCTTGGGCTATATAAGTGACGAGGCGACGCATCGCCTTGCCGATGTTTGCCCGAACGCCCTTCCAGCAAGCGTCCGAGTGGCCTTCCCCGCTGCATCAGCGCAGCCGAGGGGCCGGGCCGCCTGATCGATCCGCTGCTCGCCAGGTGGCAAAAACAGCTTAGATCATCAGGCAGTACCAATAATTTCCGTCGACTTCGGGGCCGGTGTGACCCTTCGTCGCATTACCAAATATTTCTGTCATCCCGCAGCAACGCTGGCGAAATGACGTCAAGGTTGGGCAAACCCTGATCACAGCGGGCTCAACGTCAAACAAGGTTGAGTCGCATTTATTTACTTATCCCCTCACCCTTGGAAAGGTTACGTGCTTATGACAAATCGATCATTCACACGGTGACCTGCATTCGATAGAACTGGTCTCAGGCCGCTTCGCAACGAGGTGGCACTTTCAGCTCGCCACGCCGGCAGCGAGCGCAAAACCGGCAGAAAGACTCTGCCCGGCCTCGGAGAGGCCGACGGGACATTACAGTCAACAAGTGAGGGCAACACCCTATGAGAAGACTTAAGCGTGATCCGTTGGAAAGAGCATATTCACGTGGCTACCAATATGGGGTCACCGGCAAATCCCGCGAACTTTGCCCCTTTACTCTTCCTTCAGTTCGCCAAGCCTGGATCAACGGCTGGCGCGAAGGTCGCGGCGATAACTGGGACGGAATGACTGGCACCGCTGGCATCCATAGACTCAACGAAAATCACGCCGTTGGCTGAACGAGGACACTGAATTCGAGTCACCATGCGCGCCCTATCCGGGCGGCGGGCTTCGGCCCAGGGGCCCCTTGACGGGGCCCTTTTTTATGCCCGCCCTCAGCCCTTGGGCATTGCCGCGATCGCATCCACCGCTTCGCGAATCAGTGCCGGCCCCTTGTAGATGAAGCCCGAGTAGATCTGCACCAGGCTCGCCCCAGCGGCGATCTTCTCTGCCGCATGACGGCCTTCGGTAATGCCACCGGCGGCGATGATCGGCAGCTTGCCACCCAGCTCGCCCGCCAGCACCTTGACGATGTGGGTGCTCTTCTGCAGTACTGGCGCACCCGACAGGCCGCCGGCCTCGCCACCATGCTCCAGCCCTTCGACACCTTCGCGACCCAGGGTGGTGTTGGTGGCAATCACTGCATCCATTCCCGACTCCATCAGCGCCGAAGCCACCAGTGCGGTTTCTTCGTCGCTCATGTCCGGTGCGATCTTGATCGCCAGCGGCACGCGCTTGCCCTGCTCGGCGGCCAGTTGCTCACGGCGTTCGGCCAGGGCATCGAGCAGCTGCTTGAGCGAGTCGCCGAACTGTAGGCTGCGCAGGCCCGGGGTGTTCGGCGAGCTGACGTTGACGGTGATATAGCTGGCTTCGCGATAGACCTTGTTCAGGCAGATCAGGTAATCGTCGACCGCACGCTCGACCGGGGTATCGAAGTTCTTGCCGATGTTGATGCCCAACACGCCGTCGTAGCGCGAAGCACGCACGCGCTCGAGCAGGTGATCGACACCCAGGTTGTTGAAGCCCATGCGGTTGATGATCGCCGTTGCCTGCGGCAGGCGGAACAAGCGTGGCTTGGGGTTGCCCGGCTGTGGACGCGGGGTCACGGTGCCGATCTCGACAAAGCCGAAGCCCAGCTGAGCAAAGCCGTCGATGGCCGCACCGTTCTTGTCCAGGCCCGCCGCCAGCCCCACCGGGTTGGCGAAGTTCAAGCCCATCACGGTCACCGGCAACGCGGCCGGCTGCTTGCACAGCACGCCGTTGAGCCCAAGCCGGCCACCAGCGCCGATCAGGTCCAGGGACAGGTCATGGGAGGTTTCCGGGGAAAGCTTGAACAGCAGCTGGCGGGCCAGGGTATACATGGGCGGGCAAGGCTCGGGGTGAGTGAGGCAGCGATTATAGCCAGCGCGCGCCCGGCATGACAGGGGCTTGGCACATGGGTTGCTACTTCCCTTGCCTACAGCCTGTTCAGTTTGGCCGAGGACCTTCGTGAATACAGCACCTCTAGCCTGGGTAAACGGCAGCGACGCACCGGAAAAACCCAGCCTCAACATCGGCTACATGGCCCTGACCGATTGCGCCTCGGTGGTGGTCGCCGCCACCCAGGGCTTCGCCCAGCAACACGGCCTGACCCTCAACCTCAAGCGCCAGGGCTCCTGGGCCGGCCTGCGCGACAAGCTGGCCAGCGGCGAGCTGGACGCTGCCCATTGCCTCTACGGCCTGGTCTACGCCGTGCACCTTGGCATCGGTGGTGTACCGGCCAGCGACCTGGCGGTGCTCATGGGGCTGAACCAGAATGCCCAGGCCATCAACCTGTCGCCGGCCCTGCAACGCAGGGGCGTGACCAGCCCTGAGGCACTGGCGCAACAGGTGCACCAGCACGGCGCACGGCTGACCTTCGCCCAGACCTTCCCCACCGGCACCCATGCCATGTGGCTGTATTACTGGCTGGCCAGCCAGGGCATCCACCCGTTGCACGACGTCAGCAGCGTGGTGGTGCCACCGGCACAGATGGCGGCGCATATCCAGGCCGGGCGCATCGACGGTTTCTGCGTCGGTGAGCCCTGGGCCGCTGCTGCCGTCAGCCAGGGCCAAGGCTTCACCCTGGCCACCAGCCAGTCGATCTGGCCCGACCACCCGGAGAAGGTACTGGCCTGCACCCGCACCTTCGTCGAGCACAACCCCAATAGCGCACGTGCACTGGTCAAGGCGGTGCTTGCTGCCAGCCGGTTCATCGAACAGAGCCCGGAGAACCTGCGCAGCACCGCGCAACTGCTCAGTGGTAGCGCCTACCTCGACACACCGGTCGAAAACGTCGAGCCGCGCCTGCTGGGTGACTATCAGGACGGCCTGGGCAACGCCTGGCACGACCGGCACGCCCTGCGCCTGCACGACCAGGGCCGCGCCAACCTGCCTTACCTGTCGGACGGCATGTGGTTCATGACCCAGTTCCGCCGCTGGGGCCTGCTGCGTGACGACCCCGACTACCTCGGTGTTGCTCGCCAGGTGCAGCAACTTGCACTGTACCGCGAGGCCGCCGAAGCACTCGGCGTGCCCTGCCCCGAGTCAGCCATGCGCAGCAGCCTGCTGATCGACGGTACGCGCTGGGACGGCACGGATCCGTATGCCTATGCACGCAGCTTCCGCCTGCACGCCCTGGGCCATGCGCCCGATGCCCGAGTCGGTCTGTGAGGGCCATCACCATGCTGCGCATCCTGCTGATCGACGATACCCAGAAGAAGGTTGGCCGCCTCAAGGCCGCACTGCGCGATGCCGGATTCGAAGTGATCGAGGCGCCAGACCTGACCATTGACCTGCCGGCCTGCGTCGAAACGGTGCGCCCGGACGTGGTGCTGATCGATACCGACTCACCCGACCGTGACGTCATGGAGCAGGTGGTGCTGGTCAGTCGCGACCAGCCACGGCCCATCGTGCTGTTCACCGACGAGCATGACCCTGCGGTGATGCGCCAGGCGATCCAGGCCGGGGTCAGCGCCTACATCGTCGAAGGCATCCATGCGGCGCGGTTGCAGCCCATTCTCGATGTCGCCATGGCGCGCTTCGAGAGCGACCAGGCGCTCAAGGCCCAGCTGTTGGCCCGCGACCAGCAGCTGGCCGAGCGCAAGCGCATCGAGCAGGCCAAAGGGTTGCTGATGAAAATGAAAGACTGCAACGAGGAACAGGCCTACACCCTGATGCGTCGACAGGCCATGAGCCGGCAGCAGAAGCTGATCCAGGTGGCCGAGCAGATCATCGCCATGCACGAAATGCTGGGCTGAGGCCACCTCGCCAGACCCGAGTTGGCCCAGCTCTTGCTGAAGATATTTCACCGGTAGCCAACGGCGGTTGCCTCATAAAACTCCCGACAAAGACGTCGCTCGCCCCTCCACGCCAGTGGACCGGGTAGCGGCGTCTTTTTCGTTTCCGTTGCATTGCCGAGTGAGGTGTTCGATGAGTACCAGCTTCTGGAAATCCGGGCATGTGCCCACGCTGTTCGCCGCGTTCCTGTATTTCGACCTGAGCTTCATGGTCTGGTACCTGCTTGGCCCGCTGGCGGTGCAGATCTCCACTGACCTGCAACTGAGCGCCCAGCAGCGCGGCCTGATGGTGGCTACGCCGATCCTTGCCGGCGCAGTACTGCGCTTCGTCATGGGTGTGATGGTCGATCGCCTGTCGCCGAAGACCGCTGGCCTGATCGGCCAGGTGATCGTCATCATCGCCCTGGCCGGCGCCTGGTATCTGGGCGTGCAAAGCTATGAGCAAGCCCTGCTGCTGGGTGTATTCCTCGGTGTTGCCGGTGCTTCGTTCGCCGTGTCGTTGCCGCTCGCCTCGCAGTGGTATCCGCCGCAGCATCAGGGCAAGGCCATGGGCATCGCGGGTGCGGGCAACTCGGGAACCGTGTTTGCCGCCCTGCTGGCCCCGGTGCTGGCCGCCGGGTTTGGCTGGAACAATGTATTCGGCTTTGCCGTGCTCCCGCTGCTGCTGACCCTGGCGCTGTTCGCCCTGCTTGCCCGCAATGCCCCGCAAAGACCCAAGCCCAAGGCGGCAGCCGACTACCTCAAAGCCTTGGGTGACCGTGACAGCTGGTGGTTCATGTTCTTCTACAGCGTCACCTTCGGTGGCTTCATCGGCCTGGCCAGCGCCTTGCCCGGCTACTTCAGCGACCAGTACGCCCTGAGCCCGGTCACCGCTGGCTACTACACCGCCGCCTGCGTGTTCGCCGGCAGCCTGATGCGCCCGCTGGGTGGCGCCCTGGCCGACCGCTTCGGTGGCATCCGCACGCTGCTCGGCATGTACAGCGTGGCCGCGATCTGCATCGCGGCCGTCGGCTTCAACCTGCCAAGCGCCGCAGCTGCCTTGGCGCTGTTCGTCAGTGCCATGCTCGGCCTCGGCGCCGGTAATGGCGCGGTGTTCCAGCTGGTACCACAACGCTTCCGCCAGGAGATCGGCGTAATGACCGGGCTGATCGGCATGGCCGGTGGCATCGGTGGTTTCCTGCTGGCGGCAGGGCTCGGCGCCATCAAGCAGCACACCGGCGACTATCAACTGGGCCTGTGGCTGTTCGCCAGCCTCGGCCTGTTCGCCTGGTTCGGCCTGCACGGGGTCAAGCAACGCTGGCGCACCACCTGGGGCTCGGCTGCGGTTACCGCTGCGCGGGTCTGAGGCACGAAGATGAGCCTGCAGCTCAGCTTCGCCCAGGCCAGCGCCACTGGGCCACGCACGGAGAACCAGGACGCCCTGCGCCTGGTCACGCCAGCACCGGAGCTGGCCGCCAGCAAAGGCTACCTGTTCGCCCTCGCCGACGGTGTCAGCCAGTGCGCCGACGGTGGCCTGGCAGCCCGCGCCAGCCTGCAGGCGCTGGCCATGGACTATTACGCCACGCCCGCCACCTGGGGCGTGGCCCAGGCCCTGGACCGCCTGCTGCTGGCACAGAACCGCTGGTTGCGCGCCCAGGGCAGCCAGCCGCTGCTGACCACACTGAGCGCATTGGTGCTACGCGGGCGCCGCTTCACCCTGGCACACGTGGGCGATTGCCGTGCCTATCGCTGGCACGCCGGTCGCCTGCAGTGCCTGAGCGAAGACCATGTCTGGGACCAGCCCGGCATGCAGCACGTGCTCAAGCGTGCACTGGGCCTGGACCAGCACCTGCTGGTCGACTACCTGGACGGCGAGCTGCAGGCTGGCGAGTGCTACCTGCTGCTCAGCGACGGCGTCTGGGCCAGCCTCGGCGACCAGCACATCCAGGCCGTGCTGCGCGAGCAGCCCGACCTGCAGTCGGCCGCTGACACCCTGGTTGCCAGCGCCCATCACAATGGCAGCCAGGACAACGCCAGCGCCTTGCTGGTGCGGGTCGAGCAGCTGGGCGCGGCCAACCTCGGCGACACCCTGGTGCAACTGCAGCAATGGCCATTGCCTGGCCCCCTGCGTGAGGGCCAGGCGCTCGATGGCTGGCAGGTCGAGACGCGCCTGACACACAGTCGCCAGTCGCTGCTCTACCGAGTACGCGATACCCAGGGCCAACCCTGGCTGCTGAAAACCCTGCCCGGCGAGCGCGAACAGGAACCCGGCGCCGCCCAGGGTCTGCTGCTGGAAGAATGGTTCCTGCGGCGGGTCGCTGGCCGTCACTTCCCCGAGCTGCATGCTGCGAGCCAGCGCCAGTACCTGTACTACGTGATGCGCGAACACAGCGGCAAGACCCTCGCCACCCACCTCGACGAACACGGCCCACTGGCACTGGCACAGTGGCTGGAGATCGCCCGCCAGCTGCTGCAGGCCGTTGGTGTGCTTCACCGGCGCAACCTGCTGCACCGCGACATCAAACCGGAAAACCTGCACCTGGGGTTTGATGGCCAGGTGCGCCTGCTGGACTTTGGCCTGGCCTACTGCCCAGGCCTCTCGCAGGAGCCGACGCACGAATTGCCCGGCACGCCCTCGTACCTCGCACCGGAAGCCTTCGAGGGCCAGCCACCGTGCCCGCGTCAGGACTTGTATGCCGCCGGGGTCACGCTCTATCGGTTGTTGACCGGGCATTATCCATACGGAGAAATCGAGGCCTTCCAGCGCCCGCGCTTTGGTCAGGCCGTAAACCCCTCCCGTTATCGCCCCGACCTGCCCGAATGGCTCCAGCACAACGTGCTGCAAGCTGTTGCCGTGGAACCGGCGCAACGTTTCGAAACCGCCGAGCAATGGTTGCTGTTGCTCGAACGCGGTGACCGCCAGGATCTGCCCAGCCGCCCCCGCCCACTGCTGGAGCGTGAGCCGTTGAAAGTCTGGCGCAGCCTGGCCCTGCTGGCCCTGCTGCTCAACCTGATACTGTTGTTCGCCCTGCTCAAGGGCTGAACGCACCCTTGAACCACAAACTGCAGGCAAAGAAAAACCCGGCCTAGGCCGGGTTTTTCATTGAAGCTTCAAACCAATTACTTGGCCTGGGCTTCTACCTGAGCTTCAACGCGACGGTTGATAGCGCGGCCTTCTTCGGTGGCGTTATCGGCAACCGGACGGGTTTCGCCGTAGCCAACCGACTGAACGCGGCTGGACTCAACACCGTACTGCTGGGTCAGAACCTGCTTCACAGCATTGGCACGACGCTCGGACAGCTTCTGGTTGTAAGCGTCTGGACCGACGGAGTCAGTGTGACCTTCAACCACGGTGGTGGTCTGTGGGTACTGCTTCATGAAGTCAGCCAGGTTCTTGATGTCGCCGTAGCTGTTTGGCTTGACGACCGACTTGTCGAAGTCGAACTTGACGTCCAGCTCAACACGAACGACTTCGGCAACAGCCGGGCAGCCATCAGCGTCAACGGTAACGTTGGCTGGGGTGTCTGGGCACTTGTCGACGTTGTCGCAAACGCCGTCGTTGTCGGAGTCGGAGCAGACTTCGGCAACTGGAGCCGGAGCAGCAGCAACCTTGCCACCGCTACCACCGAAGTTCAGACCCACACCAACGGTTGGGCCCCACTCGGTGTTGCCGTCGTCGATGTTGTACATGGCTTCAACGCCAGCACGGGCGAAGAACATGTCGGTGATGTACCACTTGGCGCCAGCGCCAACGTTGGCGAAGGTGGAGTGGTCGCGGCCGCTACGAGTGGCCTGGCCCAGGCTCTCGTGAGCGAAACCAGCGGAAACGTACGGACGCAGAGCGTCGCCGACGGTACCGAAGTGGTAGGTAGCGTCCAGCTTGGCCTTGGAACCTTTGATGTCTTTGTTGAAGACTTCGCCACGAGCGTTGTGAGTCTCGTTGTAGCCCAGGTCCAGGGATACGTCGTCAGTCAGGAAGTAGCCCAGACGAACGCCAGGATTGGTGCCGTCGTTCTTGAAGTTACGTTCGCTGTCGTAGTACTGCTTGGTAACGTTACCTTCGATTTCGACTGCGCCCTGGCCTTGAGCCATAACGCCGAACGAAGTAGCTGCGACGAGCGAGCCAATGGCCAAGCCCAAGGTGTTTTTCAATTTCATCCGTTAAATCCCCATCTGGTGATAGTTAAGCAGTCCCACCAACATCCGGGGGGACAACTCGACGGCAAGTCTAGCAGAACTCGCCGATCCGTTAGAGATATTTACAAGGGGCTAAGTTTCATCCAGCCCTGCAAATTTCTCACGAAGCTTGTCTAGCGCGCGCTTGTAGCGCATTTTCGTTGCGCTCAAGCCCATGTGCATGATATCGGCGATCTCCTGAAATTCCAGTTCCGCGACAAAACGCAGCACCAGAATTTCCCGATCGATCGGGTTCACATGCACCAGCCACTTGTCCAGCCCGCCTTTTTCTTCCGGTTTCGGAGCCTTGTCTTCGGACGCCTCTTCGACAGGGTCCAGACTCAAGGCATCCATCAGCCGGCGTTTACGACGCTCCTTGCGGTACTGGGTAATGCATTCGTTGTAGGTAATGCTGTAGAGCCAGGTCTTGAACTTGGACTTGCCCTCGAAGTTCTTCAGACCGTAGAGCACCTTCAGCATCACTTCCTGACAGACATCGTCAGCGTCGCGGTCGTTCCCCAGGTAACGCGCACAGACGTTGAACAGGGTCCGCTGGTAGCGCCGCATGAGTTCCTCATAGGCGCGGGTTACGTGATACAGCTCCTCATGCGAACGCGCCACCAACTCCTCGTCGGTGAGTTCGCGGGGGTCGTAACGCATGGGCGGCGAATGAACTTTATTCAAAACGGATCTGGCCGACAGTCAGGTCAATGTCGCCGCTCAGCCCCGTTGGGCTGATTTCGCGGCGGCATACATTAACAGCTTTTGTGCGGTTAGCGGCTATTGACTCGCTGCTCCAGGAGCACGCGATTGGACAGCGACACCAGTTCGCCATCATCGGTCAACAGCGTCGTCTTGACCGTGCCGATCTCTTCGATCATTCCTTCAACCTCTCCAATCCGCACCTGCTGGCCGACCTGGTAAAGTTCGCGAACATAGATGCCGGCCAGAATCTGCCCGGCGATTTCGCGGCTGCCAAGGCCCATGGCAAGCGCAACGGCCAGACCAACGGTTATCAGGCCAATGACGATCACATGGTTGAGCAGGTCGGTTTTGACCTCGAGCTGGCTGATGGCCACCGAGATGCTGATGATGATCACCAGGCCTTGGGTGATGCGCCCCAGGCCTGCGGAGTATTCCAGGCCAATCCCTTCCGCCGCGCCGCGCACCAGGCCGTTGGCCACCTGCGCCAGCAGTACGCCGACCAGCAGTACCAGGGCTGCGCCGAACACCTTGGGCAGGTACAGGGCGAGCATGTCGAGGGTGGCCGAAACCCGCTCCAGGCCCAGCGATTCAGCGGCAGAGACGAGGAAGATCAGCAATACGAACCAGTAGACGATCTTGCCAATCAAGGTCGAGATAGGCACCTGGATGCCACCCCGGGCAAGCATCTTGGTCGCCCCGGTGCCGGCCATCAGGCGGTCCAGGCCGAACTTGGCCAGGAGTTTGGAAAGCAGTGTGTCGAGCAGCTTGGCCACCACGAAACCGAGCAGCACCACGACCAGCGCGCCGAACAGGTTGGGGATGAAGTTCGCTACCTTGGTCCATAGGGCGGTCATCGCAGTGACCAGGCTCTGGGTCCAGAGATCGAGTTCCATATTCAATCGGCCTTATCTGCTTTGCTGCCATTGGCAGCGTTGCGGGTAGAGTGTCGGCGCACCGGCGCAACGTGCGCCGAGCCATTGTTCACGGCGATCAGCAGCGCCTGGCTCCAGCGGCCAAGCAGGCTGAACAGATCACCGGCGCCGACCTGACGGTTGGCGGTTTTCAGCACGCGCCCCAGGCACGCGGCATCGTCTCGCTCCTCACCGGAGGGCGACGCCTTGAGCAGGTCACGCAGGGATTCTTCAAACGGATCGTGCATAGGCACCTCGCGCAGTGTCACTCAGAGACGAGGTGGCCGGGCGATGGGTCACACATCGCAGTGGAACGAATGTTTCAAGATCACTCGGCATCTTCAGACCCAGCGCAACCGCCGGAACAACCACCACTGCCCCACCGCCAGGCCAAGCACGACGATGCAGGCCAGCAGGAAGCCATAAGGGTTGCTCGACCCCGGAATGCCGCCAACGTTGATGCCGAGCAGCCCCGTGATGAAGCTCATGGGCAGGAAGATGCAGGTGATGATGCCGAAGCGGTACATGGTCCGGTTCATCCGCTCGCTGCGCCGACGGTCTTCGCTTTCCAGCACCAGCGCTGCCCGCTCGCGGGTCAGTTCGAGCTCTTCGAGGTAGCGGATCAGGCTGTTGTTCAGCTCATTCCAGTAATCCGCGTCGGCATCACAGAACCAGCTCCATTTGCTGCGCGACAGCTGGGCATAGATCTCCCGCTGTGGCGCCAGGAATCGGCGCAGCCCTGCGGCGCGGCGGCGAATCTGCTGTAGGCTGCCATGCTCCGGCGTATACCGTTCGTCGGATTCGACCTTTTCCTCTTCGTCGTCGACCAGCTCCGAGAGGTCGCTGACCAGGCTCTGGACCTTCTCGGTCAGCAGTTCGCCCATCAACAGCAGCAGTTCGGACGCCGATTTCGGCCCCCGGCCCTCTTCAAGCTGCTGAAGGATCTCATCGCTGGCACGCAACGGCCGCAAACGCAGCGAAATGACCCGCTGCGCCTGGGCATGGATGCGTACCGAAACCATGTCCTCGGGCTCGGCGCCCGGGTTGAGGTTGACCCCGCGCAGGAACAGCAGCATCTGCTCTGCGGCCTGCGGCAACAGCCGTGGCCGGGTATTCTCCTCCAGCAGCAGGTCGCAGGCGAACTCGCTCAGGCCACTGTCCTGCAGCAACCAGGTGCGGGTTTGCGGATGACTGCGATCCCAGTGCAGCCACAGGCTTTCGTGTGGCTGCAATTGCAGGTCGTCCAGCTCGGTCCGGGCGATCGAACGCGCGCCGCCTTTACCATCGAGCACCAGGGCATGCACCAGCCCCCACTGCGCGTTGTCTTCCTCGAACATCAAAGCTCCATCAGCGCGTACGGCGCATCACTCCGGCATTTTCAGCGGGCTTGGCGAGATGATCACGCCGTTGTTGTCGGCATACAGGTACTCGCCTGGGCGGAAGGTAACGCCGGCAAAGGTCACAGCCACGTTGAGGTCACCGATACCACGCTTGTCGGTTTTCATTGGGTGGCTGGCCAGCGCCTGCACTCCGACATGAGTCTGAATCAGTACGTCGACGTCTCGCACGCAGCCGTAGATCACCAGACCTTCCCAGCCGTTCTTGGCGGCCTTTTCGGCGAGCATGTCACCGAGCAGGGCACGGCGCAGCGAGCCGCCCCCGTCGACCACCAGGACCTTGCCCTTGCCATCGAGCTCGACCTGATCCTTGACCAGCGAGTTATCTTCGAAGCACTTGATGGTGACGATCTGGCCACCGAAGGAATCGCGGCCACCGAAGTTGCTGAACATCGGTTCCAGCACCTGTACCAGGTCCGGGTAGGCGTCGCACAGGTCGGGCGTTACGTAATGCTGCATGGGAAGCTCCTGTCAGTCACAACGAAAGCGGGTATCGGCCAAGGCTACACCGTAGCAGCTGTCGCAGTCATCCGGGACTGAGCGGTCAAGTTTTGCCTGTACCGGCCTGATCGCGGGGCAAGCCCGCTCCTACAGGATTACCACAGCCTTGTAGGCGCGGGCTTGCCCCGCGAAGAGGCCGGTAAAGGGGAAGCAGATTCAGCCGACAGGCACAGGCTCACGCACCACCGTCGACTCATGCACCGGCAACAGCGGATCGCGCAACCAGCGCTCCACCAACGGCCAGACCTGCGTCTGCGCCGCCTTGCTCACCAGCATGTCGACATGCCCAAAGGCCTCGAAACCCTCTTCACGGCCCAGGCGCAGGAACTGCTTGCGCTCGCCACCCAACTGATCGAAGAGCTTGCGGCAAGCCCACACCGGGTCCTGGAAGTCCCCCGCGCCGGCCACCGCCAGCAACGGCACATCCACGTCGGCCAGCCCCGCCCACCAGTCGTTCTGCTTGTCGCCAAAGCGCCCGAACAGGCCATGCCAGCGCATGCTCTCAAGGGCCAGGCCGATCGGCTCGTCTTCCGGCCCACGCTTGAACCGCGCCCCGGAAATCTGCCCCCAACGCTTGAGCAGCATTTTCGCCCCCCAAGTCAGCGGCGGCACTTTGAGCGGCCAGTAGACACGGCTGATCTGAGTACCGAAAAGCGCCACGCTGGCCACCTGCCCGGCCTTGAGAAAACCGCCACCCAGGGCCGCCACCAAGGTGGTTCCACCCAGGGAGTGGCCGACCCAGTGCGGCGCCTGGCCAGACTGCTCATGGACGAATGCAGCAATCAGCGGCAGGTCGTCGCGGGCGTAGTCGGCCACGCTGTTGTGCGTCCAGTTGCGGTTACGCGGGGACAGGCCGTGGCCGCGCATCTCCGGGATCCAAACATCGAACCCGGCCCGCGCCAGATAGGCCCCCAGGCCGATGCCCTTGGGCGAATACCAGAAGCGCCGGTTGGAGAAACTGCCATGCAGCAGAATCACCGGCACGCCCTGAGCCCGGCCAAGATCAGCCAGGCCCAGACGGGTAATGGCCAGCTCGACGGTAGGGTCAGGGCCGTTGCCGGCCTTGATCCGGTACACGTCTTCGCTGAGGTCGCCGCGGCGCTCGGCACTGAGCAAGGCCACGGGAAAAAGGTTGCTGCTGCTTTGCATAAGGTTGCTTGGTGCACAAAAAAGGGCGTGATCCATCACTGGAACTCGCCCTGGAAAAAACCAGGCGGGGGCGCGCCAGACGCGCCCCCGCAATTTACCGCATCAGGCCGCGCCCTGCCCTTCGGCCAGGAAGAACCAGGTCTCCAGGACCGAGTCCGGGTTCAGCGACACGCTTTCGATGCCCTGCTCCATCAGCCACTTGGCCAGGTCCGGGTGGTCCGATGGGCCTTGGCCGCAGATACCGATGTACTTGCCGGCCTTGTTGCACGCCTGGATGGCGTTGGCCAGCAGCTTCTTCACGGCCGGGTTACGCTCGTCGAACAGGTGGGCGATGATGCCCGAGTCGCGGTCCAGGCCCAGGGTCAGCTGGGTCAGGTCGTTGGAACCGATCGAGAAGCCGTCGAAGTACTCGAGGAACTCTTCGGCGAGGATCGCGTTGGACGGCAGCTCGCACATCATGATCACGCGCAGGCCATTGTCGCCGCGGGCCAGGCCGTTTTCCGCGAGCAGGTCGACGACCTGGCTGGCTTCGCCCAGGGTGCGCACGAACGGCACCATGATCTCGACGTTGGTCAGGCCCATCTCGTTGCGCACGCGCTTCAGCGCACGGCACTCGAGCTCGAAGCAGTCACGGAACGACTCGCTGATGTAGCGCGAGGCACCGCGGAAGCCCAGCATCGGGTTTTCTTCTTCCGGCTCGTACAGTTTGCCGCCGATCAGGTTGGCGTACTCGTTGGACTTGAAGTCCGACAGACGCACGATGACCTTTTTCGGGTAGAAGGCCGCCGCCAGGGTGCTGATGCCCTCGACCAGCTTCTCGACATAGAAACCGACCGGGTCGTTGTAGCCGGCGATACGCTTGTCGACGCTTTCTTTCAGGTCGGCTGGCAGGCCGGCGTAGTTCAGCAGCGCCTTGGGGTGCACGCCGATCATGCGGTTGATGATGAATTCCAGACGCGCCAGGCCCACACCTGCGTTAGGCAGCTGGGCGAAGTCGAAGGCGCGGTCCGGGTTGCCGACGTTCATCATGATCTTGAACGGCAGTTCCGGCATGGCGTCCACCGAGTTCTGCTTGACGTCGAAGCCCAGCTCACCTTCGAAGATGAAGCCGGTATCGCCTTCGGCGCAGGATACGGTGACGCCCTGGCCGTCTTTCAGCACCTGGGTGGCGTTGCCGCAGCCGACCACGGCCGGGATGCCCAGCTCACGGGCGATGATCGCCGCGTGGCAGGTACGCCCGCCACGGTTGGTGACGATGGCGCTGGCGCGCTTCATCACCGGTTCCCAGTCCGGGTCGGTCATGTCGGAGACCAGTACGTCGCCCGGCTGCACCTTGTCCATCTCGGACACGTCATTGATCACGCGGACCTTGCCGGCGCCGATGCGCTGGCCAATGGCGCGGCCTTCGACCAGCACGGTGCCCTTCTCTTTCAGCAGGTAACGTTCCATGACGTTGGCGCTGGCGCGGCTCTTCACGGTCTCAGGGCGGGCCTGGACGATGTACAGCTTGCCGTCGTCACCGTCCTTGGCCCATTCGATGTCCATCGGGCGCTGGTAGTGCTGCTCGATGATCATCGCCTGCTTGGCCAGCTCGTTGACTTCGTCGTCGCTCAGGCAGAAGCGGGCGCGATCGGCACGGTCAACCTCCACGGTCTTGACCGAACGGCCGGCCTTGGCTTCGTCGCCATAGACCATCTTGATCGCCTTGCTGCCCAGGTTACGGCGCAGGATAGCCGGGCGGCCAGCTTCCAGGGTTTGTTTGTGCACGTAGAATTCGTCAGGGTTGACCGCACCCTGCACCACGGTTTCACCCAGGCCGTAGGCGCCGGTGATGAACACCACGTCACGGAAGCCCGACTCGGTGTCGAGTGTGAACATCACGCCAGCGGTGCCGGTTTCCGAGCGGACCATGCGCTGCACGCCAGCGGACAGGGCCACCAGCTTGTGGTCGAAGCCCTGGTGCACGCGGTAGGCGATGGCGCGGTCGTTGAACAGCGAGGCGAACACTTCCTTGGCCGCGCGGATCACGTTGTCGACGCCACGGATGTTGAGGAAGGTTTCCTGCTGGCCGGCGAACGAGGCATCCGGCAGGTCTTCGGCAGTGGCCGAGGAACGCACGGCCACGGCCATGTTGTCGTTGCCCTTGGACATTTCGGCGAAGGCGGTGCGGATTTCCGCATCCAGGCGGGCCGGGAACTCGGCCTCCATTACCCACTGACGGATCTGTGCGCCGGTCTTGGCCAGGGCGTTGACGTCATCCACGTCGAGGGCGTCGAGGGCCGCATGAATCTGGTTGTTCAGGCCACTCTGTTCGAGAAAGTCACGGTACGCCTGAGCCGTAGTGGCAAAGCCGCCCGGCACCGACACACCGGCACCAGCGAGGTTACTGATCATCTCGCCCAGGGATGCGTTCTTGCCCCCCACATGCTCCACATCGTGGACGCCGAGCTTATCGAGGGAAACTACGTACTCTACCAAGGTGATCTCTCCACTAACTGTATTGGAAAAACTCAAGGGCGCCCGCCTGCCTTCGTTGACTGGGCCGGACACTTGTGGCCTGTACCTGGAAAATAGGTTCGCAAAATATGGCAGAATGCTGACAGCCACGTTCGGCAAACCGAACTTATCATATCCAAGAATCGTCATCAGCTTAAGGCCCAGATCGCAAATGAAACGAACCGCGTTCTTCATCTCCGATGGCACCGGCATCACCGCCGAAACCCTGGGCCAGAGCCTGCTCGCTCAATTCGAAAGCATTCCGTTCAGTAAATTCACCCGTCCGTACATCGACAGCCCGGAAAAAGCGCGGACCATGGTGCAACAGATCAACGCTGCCGCAGAGCGCGATGGCATGCGGCCGATCATCTTCGACACCATCGTCAATCAGGATATCCGTGAGATCCTGGCGACGTCGAACGGCTTCATGATCGACATCTTTTCTTCGTTTTTATCCCCGCTTGAGCAGGAACTGACTGCCCATTCGTCGTATTCCGTGGGCAAATCGCACTCGATTGGCGGCAACTCCAACTACATGGAACGCATCGAGGCGGTGAACTTCGCCCTGGACAACGATGACGGCGCGCGCACCCACTACTACGACAAGGCCGACCTGATCCTGGTCGGCGTGTCGCGCTGCGGCAAGACCCCGACCTGCCTGTACATGGCCATGCAATTCGGTATCCGCGCCGCCAACTACCCGCTGACCGAGGACGACATGGAACGCCTGCAGTTGCCGGCGGTGCTGAAAAAGCACCACAGCAAGCTGTTCGGCCTGACCATCGACCCTGACCGTCTGACCGCCATCCGCCATGAGCGCAAGCCCAACAGCCGCTATTCGAGCTTTGCCCAGTGCGAGTTCGAGGTGCGCGAGGTGGAGAACCTGTTCCGCCGGGAGAACATTCCAAACATCAACTCCACGCATTTCTCGGTGGAAGAGATTTCGGCGAAGATCCTGGTGGAGAAAGGCGTGGAGCGCAGGTTCAAGTAAGCCCGCGAAAGGGCCGGCACAGGAGCACAAAAAAAGCCCCGACATCGCTGCCGGGGCTTTTTCATTTCAGCGCGCAGATCAGGACGGCACCACCGCCGCCTGCCCACTCAGCGCCAAATCAACCAACTCGCGGTTGGCCACCGCGTACATCGCATAGTCGGTACCGGTGGCATTGCGCAGGTCGTCGAGCATGGCGCGCCAGCGCTCGACCATCACCCGGTGCTGCTCGGCCCACAGCGCCACACGGGCGTCCATGTCTTCCGGAGCATCGACCATCTGCAGCACCGAGATGGTGATTGCCCGCTGCTGCAGGTCGATGTCGTCGCGGAACGCCTCGCGGGCCAGGGCCTGCCAGTTGTTTTCCACCGGCAGGTTGCTGATTTCCTGCAGGTACCAGGTCAGGTCCAGCGCGCTGCCCACGGCGAAGAACGCCTTGGCCACCTGCGCCGGGTCATGGCCGGTGACGTCCGAGGCCTCGATGATCGGCAACAGGGTGTACAGGTGAGTGGTACCGGCAACCATGCGCGCCAGTAACTCTGGTACGCCGGCATCGACGAAGCCCTGGTAACGCACCATCCAGCGCTCGCGGGTCGGGCCTTCCAGCAGCTCGTCGAGCTTGAGCCCCAGCTGGGCGATCTTCGGCCCGAAGTGCGCGCTGTCACGCCCGGCATCCTGCTCGTTGCGTCGGCTACGCAGGAACCAGCGCGTGGCGCGGCGGCCCAGGCGCATCAGCTCGTCCATCAGCGTCAGCTGGATTTCCGCTGGCACCTGATAGTCCAGCGCCTCGATCTGGCGGAACCAGTGCGGCAGGTGGAAGATGTCGCGCACGATCACATAGGCGCCGGCCACGTTGGCCGGGCTCATGCCGGTCGACTCCTTCAGGCGCTGAACGAAGGTGATGCCCATATTGTTGACCAGGTCGTTGGCGATCTGGGTGCTGACGATCTCGCGCTTCAGGCGGTGACGGCGCATGGCATCGGCGAACTTGCTGACCAGCGACGGCGGGAAGGCAGTTTCCATGTCGCGGGTCAGGTAGTCGTCGTCTGGCACCAGCGACTTGAGCAGCTGCTCCTTGAGGTCGATCTTGCTGTACGAGATCAACACCGACAGCTCGGCACGGGTCAAGCCCTGGCCAGCGGCCAGGCGCTCGGCCAGCTGTTCCTCGGACGGCAGGAACTCGATGGCCCGGTCCAGCTTGCCACGGCCTTCGAGGTCGGCCATCAGGCGCTTGTACTCGGCGATCCGCTCGCGGGCGCGGCGGGCGGCCAGCGACAGCGCCTGGGTCTGCTTGTAGTTGTTGCCCAGCACCAGGCCGGCGACTTCGTCGGTCATGCTGCCGAGCAGCTGGTTGCGCTGCTTCTCGGTCATGTCGCCACCCTGCACCACTTCGTTGAGCAGGATCTTGATATTGACCTCGTGGTCGGAGCAGTCCACGCCACCGGCGTTGTCGATGAAGTCGGTGTTGGTGGCGCCGCCGTGCAGGCCGAACTCGACACGGCCGAGCTGGGTCATGCCGAGGTTGCCGCCCTCGCCCACTACCTTGCAGCGCAGCTCGTTGCCGTTGACCCGTAGCGCATCGTTGGCCTTGTCGCCGACATCGGCGTGGCTTTCGCTGCTGGCCTTGACGTAGGTGCCGATACCGCCGTTCCACAGCAGATCGACCGGGGCCTTGAGCAGCGCGTGCAGCAGCTCGGTCGGGGTCAGGCGATCGGCCTCGATGGCAAAGCGCTCTTTCATCTGCGGGCTGATGGCGATGCTCTTGGCACTGCGCGGGAAGATCCCGCCGCCTTCGGACATGATGCTGGTGTCGTAGTCGCTCCAGGCCGACCGCGGCAGGTCGAACAGGCGCTGGCGCTCGACGAAACTGGTGGCCGGGTCGGGGTTCGGGTCGATGAAGATGTGCAGGTGGTTGAACGCCGCCACCAGTTGCAGTTTGTCGGACATCAGCAGGCCGTTGCCGAACACGTCGCCGGCCATGTCGCCGACGCCGATCACGGTGATCGGGTCCTGCTGCACGTTGATGCCGCGCTCGCGGAAGTGGCGCTGCACGCCAACCCAGGCGCCACGGGCGGTGATGCCCATCTTCTTGTGGTCGTAACCGGCCGAGCCACCCGAGGCGAACGCATCGCCGAGCCAGAAGCCGTAGTCGATGGCAATGCCGTTGGCGATGTCGGAGAAGGTCGCGGTGCCCTTGTCGGCCGCCACCACCAGGTACGGGTCGTCGTCATCGTGACGGACCACGTTGGCCGGCGGCACCACGCCACCGTCCTTGAGGTTGTCGGTGATGTCGAGCAGGCCGGAAATGAAGATGCGATAGCAAGCCACACCCTCGGCGGCGATCTCGTCGCGGGTGCCGCCCAACGGCAGCCGACGCGGCAGGAAGCCGCCCTTGGCGCCAACAGGCACGATGACCGAGTTCTTCACCTGTTGGGCTTTGACCAGGCCCAGCACCTCGGTGCGGAAGTCTTCCTCGCGGTCCGACCAGCGCAGGCCGCCGCGGGCGACGTTGCCGAAGCGCAGATGCACGCCCTCGACTCGAGGCGAATAGACGAAGATCTCGAACTTCGGCACCGGCTTGGGCAGCTCGGGGATCAGCTTGGGGTTGAACTTGAAGCTGAAGTACGACTTGTTCTGACCGTTGGCATCCGGCTGGTAGAAGTTGGTGCGCAGGGTGGCCTTGATCAGGTCCAGGTAGCGCCGCAGGATGCGGTCCTCGTTAAGCACCTGGACCTCGTCCAGGGCCGTGAGGATCGCCTGCTCCAGGCGCTGCTGCTTGTCATCCAGGTCTTCATTGGTGAGCTTGCGCGCCAGGTAGAAGCGGGTCTTGAACAGCCGGGTCAGCTCGCGGGCGATGTCGGTGTGGTTGTTCAGGGTGCTGGCGATGTAGCCAAGGTCGAAGCCCAGGCGGATCTGCTTCAGGTAGCGGGCATAGGCACGCAGCAGCGCCACGTCACGCCATGGCAGGCCGGCAGTGAGCACCAGGCGGTTGAAGGCATCGTTCTCGGCGTCGCCCTTGACGATGTGGATGAAGGCATCCTGCAGGGTGTCGTTGAGCTGCTGGATGTCCAGGTCCAGGCCTTCGCTGTAGGTGAAGGCGAAGTCGTGGATCCAGAACTCACGCCCGCTGGCGTGGCGCAGACGGTAAGGGAACTCGCCGAGCACGCGCAGGCCGAGGTTTTCCAGGATCGGCAGCACATCCGACAGCGCCAGCGGGGTGTCGGCGTGGTACAGCTTGCAGTGCAGCAGGCGCTCGCCCAGGCGGGTCAGGGGCTGGTAGAAACTCATCGCCAGCGGCTTGCTCTCGGACAACGCCACCACGTGCTGCAGGTCGACCACCGCCGAATGCGCCGGGAAGCGCTCGCGGTAGCCCGCCGGGAAGCCCTTGGGGAAGTCGCCGAGGATGTTGGTGCCCTGGGCTTCGCCGAAGTTCTCGATGACCAGCGCCGAGTAGTCGTCTTGCCACGAGCGGCAGGCCTGGATCACTTCGTTTTCCAGCTGCTGCGGGTCGATGTCGATGCGGTTCTTCGGGTCGACCCGAAGGATCAGTTGCACACGTGCCAGCACCGATTCGGAGAAGAAGGTCCAGAATTCGCAGTCGCTGGCCTTCAGACGCTCCATCAGCACCTGCTGGATCTTCTGCCGCACTTCGGTGGAGTAGATCTCGCGCGGCACGTAGGCCAGGCCGTAGCAGAAGCGCCCGTACGGGTCCTTGCGCAGGAACACGCGAATCTTGTTGCGTTCCTGGATCTGCACGATCGACATCACAGTGTTGAACAGCTCGTCGATCGGGGTCTGGAACAGGTCATCGCGCGGCAGCACTTCGAGCACCTGGGCCAGTTCCTTGCCCAGGTGCGCTTTCGAATCGAAGCCGGAACGGCGCTCGACTTCGGCGACCTTCACGCGGATGTAAGGGATGGCATGCACGCTCTCGCCGTACACCGACGAGGTGTACAGGCCCATGAAGCGGTGTTCCTTGATGACCTTGCCATCGGCATCCAGCTGGCGGATCGACACATAGTCCGGGTAGGCCGGGCGATGCACGCGGCTGGGCAGTGCGGCCTTGGCGAACGACAGCAGCAGCGGCTCGTTGAGGTAGGCCACGGCGTAGTCTTCGATGCGCAGTTCTTCCGCCGTCAGGCCCACCCGCAGGCGGCGCGGCAGACCAAGGAACGACTGTTCGTCGTAGACCATCTGGCCACCGTCGCTGTCGGCCTGGACGGTGAATTCTTCATAGCCGAGGAAGGTGAAGTGGTTGTCCAGCAGCCATTCGAGGAAGGCCTTGACCTCGCCCTTTTCATGCTGGGCCGGGCCGTAGGCGGTGTTCTCCACTTCAGCGACGACTTCGCGCAGCTTGGCTTTCATCGGCTCGAAATCAGCCACCGCCACGCGCACTTCGGCCAGCACCTGCTCGATCTCGCGGGCCAGCACGGTCAGCTCGGCGGCATTGGCGCAGCGGTCGATCTCCAGGTACATCAGCGACTCGTGGCGCACGCCCTCGCCCTGGGTACCCTTGGGCAGCAGCTCGAGCAGTTCGCCCTTGACGCCCCGGCGCACGCTCAGCACCGTGGTCTGCAGGGTGTGGATACTGTAGCCACGGCGGTTCAGCTCGGTGCGTACCGAGTCGACCAGGAACGGCAGGTCGTGGTGCAGCACTTCGACCACAGTGTGGGTAGATTGCCAGCCATTGCGTTCGTAATCGGGGTTGTACACCCGCACTTGCGGGTACTCGGGGTCGAAGCGCTCGATGATGCGCCACGCTGACAGGGTGCAGCCGGCCAGGTCCGAAAGCCGGCGCTGGGTGAGTTCGTCCAGAGAGATGATGCCGAAGAACTGCTCGGCGAATAGCGCCACTTGTGGCAGGGACTGTTCGCTGATGTGCTGCGCCAGGGCCGCTTGCAGTTGATGCTGGAAGTCGGCTTTGCTGGCTGCGGTGAAGAACGCCATCTATGGTACTCCGCTTGGGCTTTGTATTAGTTGAAGCGTCGCGCACGTCCGCCATGTACGGATCAACAATAGCCAACCCATGGCAAGCCGGACGGTAAAACCAGACGTTGAACATGGCAGGCACGTTCAGGGCTCGCCGAAGCTTAACGACTGAGCGGTCATTGCCGCTTGCGAGGCTGCGACAATTTCGGTCAAGGGCTGGCAACTTTACGTTTATGGATGTGTGCAAGGCTGTCAGAATTCCCTCTCATTTCCAGAAACCCGAGCCGTTGCCATGCAAATCAAGACCGCCCTGCTGTTCGCCACCCCTTGCGATGACGAGGAAGACAACATGGCGACCTTGTGCTGCCACAGCGACAAGGGGCAGATGTTTCTGCTGACCCGTTATCCGGATGAAGACACCGTCGACCTGACCCTGGATGACGAGCCGTCGACCCTGGATGGGCTGAAGGTGACCTTGAGTGCACAGCGTTTGCTGATCGAGGTGGCGACTGGGGATCGGGATGCGCTGAAAGGGGATGAGGCACTGGAGATCGTGCTGACTTCGGCAGGGTCCGACCTTGAGGAAGTGGCGCTGACCTTACGTAATATCCTTGACGGCACTGGCACCTTCGTCAGCGAGCTCTGATTTTCCTGTGCCGGCCCTTTCGCGGGGCAAGCCCGCTCCTACAGGTATCCCACAATCCAAAACCTGTGTTGCACCTGTAGGAGCGGGCTTGTCCCGCGAAAGGGCCAGACCTCACCCCATAACCCAATGAATACATTGACAGCGCCGCCCCACGACAGGCATTGTCTGACAACCTGATAACTAGGCAACCGTTTCCATGCTAGAGCTCCAGCGCCCCGACACCCTGGTAGACCGTGTCGTCAGCGCCATTCGCGCCGAGATCGACTCCGGCCGTCTGGCCGCCGAATCGCGCCTGCCCACCGAACAGCAACTGGCCGAACAGCTGAACGTCAGCCGCTCGGTGGTGCGTGAAGCCGTGGCGCAGCTCAAGGCCGACGGCGTGCTGATCGCCCGTCGCGGGCTCGGTTCCTACATCTCGCAAACACCTGCCGGTACCGTGTTCCGCTTCCCCGGCAGCAATGGCCGCAAGCCGGACCTGGTGCAGATGTTCGAAATGCGCCTGTGGATCGAAACCCAGGCCGCCGCGATCGCCGCCCGCCGCCGCGACGAGCACGACCTGGCCCACATGGCCAAGGCCCTGCAGGAAATGCTCGACAAGCGCAGTGACTTCGCCACCGCCTCGGCCGCCGACGTGGCCTTCCACCGGGCGATTGCCGAAGCCAGCAAGAACGATTACTTCGTGGCCTTCCACGACTTCCTCGGTGGCCAGCTGGCCAGTGCCCGGCGCACCGCCTGGGAAAACTCCGCAGCCCACTCGGTGGGTGGTTCGGCCGATGCCAATCGTGAACACCAGATGCTTTACCAGGCCATCGCCGATGGCGACCGCCAGGCGGCTGCGGCCTGCGCCGAAGCGCACCTGCGCGCCTCGGCCAAGCGCCTGAAGATCGACCTCCCCGCCCTCGACTGACCCTGGAGAAACCGACGCGGCCTGACGCGGGCCTTTTTACGCACTACTTAGTCTGACAACCTGATAAGCAGATCCACCGACAAGAACATCAAGGTACCCCTGCATGACTTACGACTACTGCATCATCGGCGGCGGCATCGTCGGCCTCGCTACTGCGATGGCCCTGCTCGAGCAGCGCCCGGGCGCATCTCTGCTGATCCTGGAGAAGGAAGCCAGCCTCGGCCGCCACCAGACCGGCCACAACAGTGGCGTGATCCATGCAGGCATCTACTACGCACCGGGCAGCCTCAAGGCCGACCTGTGCAAGCGCGGCGCCCAGGCGACCAAAGACTTCTGCATCGAGCACGGCATCGCCTTCGAGGTCTGCGGCAAACTGCTGGTGGCCTCCAACGACCTGGAAGTGCAACGCATGCAGGCCCTGTACGAGCGCTCGCAGCAGAACGGCCTGAAGGTCGAGCGCCTGGACGCCGCTGCGCTGGCTGAACGTGAACCGAACATCGTCGGCAAGGGCGCGCTGTTCCTCGATGCCACCGGTATCGTCGACTACACCCAGGTATGCAACGCCATGGCCAAAGTGATCCGCCAGGCAGGCGGCGAGGTGCACCTGTCCACCCGCGTGCGCGCCATCCAGGAGCACGCCGACCATGTCGCCGTCGACACCGACAGCCACACCTGGCGCGCCCGCCAGCTGGTGGCCTGCGCCGGCCTGCAGTCCGACCGCCTGGCGCGCCTGGCCGGGGTGAAGATCGACCACCAGATCATCCCTTTCCGCGGTGAGTACTACCGCCTGCCGGCCAGCAAGAACCAGATCGTCAACCACCTGATCTACCCGATACCCGACCCGGAGCTGCCATTTCTCGGCGTGCACCTTACGCGCATGATCGACGGCAGCGTTACCGTCGGCCCGAATGCCGTGCTCGGCTTCGGCCGCGAGAACTATCGCAAGCTTTCGGTCAACTGGCGCGACGTGGCCGAGTACGCCCGCTTCGCGGGGTTCTGGAAAACCATTTGGAACAACCTCGGCTCCGGCACCACCGAGATGAAGAACTCGCTGTTCAAGCGCGGTTACCTGCAACAGTGCCGCAAGTACTGCCCATCGCTGGAGGTCGCAGACCTGCTGCCTTACGAAGCGGGCATTCGCGCCCAGGCGGTGATGCGCGACGGCACCCTGGTGCATGACTTCCTGTTCGCCGAGACCCCGCGCATGGTGCATGTCTGCAATGCCCCTTCGCCGGCTGCCACCTCGGCCATCCCCATCGGCCAGATGATCGCCGAGAAGATCCTCAAGGCCCGCTGAAATCTGCGTCACCCACAACTACAAAGACAATAAGGAACCCCCATGTCGGTACATGAGGCGGCCCCGGCCGCGCACGAGACCCCGCAACAGCAACGCAAGCGCCTGCGCAAGGTGGCGGCGGCGACCATCTTCGGCTCGATGCTGGAGTGGTACGACTTCTACCTCTACGCGACCATGGCAGCGATCGTGTTCTCGAAGATCTTCTTCGATGCCAGCAACCCGGCAGTAGCCTCGCTGCTGGCCTTCTCCACCTTCGCCATCGGCTTCATCGCCCGTCCCTTCGGCGGCGTCCTGTTCGGTTACCTGGGCGACCGCTTCGGGCGCAAGCACGTACTGGTAATCACCTTCTGCATGATGGGCGTGTGCACGGCGCTGATCGGGCTGATTCCAAGCTATGCCAGCATCGGCATCTGGGCACCGATCCTGCTGGTGGTGATCCGCATCATCCAGGGCCTGGGCGCGGGGGCCGAGCTGTCCGGCGCGGCGGTGACCTCCTACGAACATGCCAGCGAAGGCAAGCGCGGCAGCCAGGGCGCCTGGCCGGCGCTGGGGCTGAACCTGGGCCTGCTGCTGTCGTCGCTGACCGTGTACCTGCTGACCATGAATGGCAACGAATTCCTCCTGGCCGGCGGCTGGCGCATCCCGTTCATTGCCAGCATCGCCCTGGTGGCGGTCGGCCTGTGGGTGCGCAAGAGCATCCCCGAGACGCCGGACTTCAAGGAACTCGACAAGGCCGACAGCAGCAAGCCACAGGTGTCGCCGCTGAAGCTGCTGTTCAGGAACGACCTCAAGGGCCTGGCCGTGGTGTTCTTCGTGGCCATCGGCTACAACGCCCTGAGCTACATCTTCAAGACCTTCTCGCTAGCCTACCTGACCCAGTTCAAAGGCGTGGAAGCGCATGTCACCTCGCTGTCGGTGACCATCGCCAGCCTGGTGGCGATCTTTGCCGTGCCGTTCTTCGGCTGGCTGTGCGACCGCTGGAGCAGCAAGACCGTGCTGATGCTCGGCGGAGTCCTGTCGGCTCTGTTCGCCTACCCGTTCCTGCAGCTGTTGAGCACCGGTGAGCCCACACAGATCTACATCGCCATCGCGATCGGCACCGGCATCCTCGCGCCGATGATGTTCGCCCCGCAGGGGTCGTTTCTCAGCCGCCAGTTCCCGACCCAGACACGCTCGTCGGGCTTTGGCACCGGCCGTGAGATCGGCACTGCGGTAGCCGGCGGCCTGGCGCCGCTGGGCGGCCTGGCCCTGGTGGCCGGATCGGCAACCCATTCCACCGATGGCGTGGCGCTGATCCTGGCGATTGCCGGGGTGCTGGTGGTGGTGTTCGCCCTGTGCGACCAGGGGCGCAAGCACTCAAGCGCGAAGAACTGAAGCCTGTTACTGCCTCATCACCTCGCTGGCGATGAGGCAGGTACTGTCAGGCAGGCCCCTTCAGCCAACAGGATTCTCATGCACCACCCTGCCCCCCTGCGCCGGCCGGTCGACAAACAGCACATCCAGCCCGCTGCAACGCAATCCCTTCAACGCGTTCCAGTGCGCTGAGGCATGTACATACCTCTTTTGCAACAATGCCTCTTCCTCCGCAGTCAGCCCTGCCCCGCCGTTCAGCACATAGTCGTGCAGCGAGCGACTGATCCCCCGCAGCTCATCCGGCACCCGGTGAGCCTCGACATCACCCAAGGGCAAAAAAGGCACGCCGTGACGCAGGCCCAGTTCACGCATGATGCTCAGGTAAACCCGCGACAGGTGGCCGTACACTTCTCGTTCCCGGTAAACCGCCGCATAAACGTCTTTCTGCGCCTCATCCCGCTGCGCCCGAGCTCCGCTCACCGGCTCTTCCCAAGTAAGCACACGCGCCACGGGGTCGCCAAGCTCGGTGAGCAAGGCGTGGGCCTGGGCATAGGCGTTGGTTCGTTCGGCTTGCGTTGCCTGCGTCACCCGGCTCGAAAAGGGCTTGTTCAGCAACACCTGCTCGAGCATCGATTGCGCATAACCGCCACCGATGTTGGAATGCACGCCAGGCACGATGATGTCGTTGCCACTGAGCACCAAGGCAAAGTTGTGCCGTTGCTCATCCCTGGCCACCAGTTGCACCACCTGCCGGGCAATGCCCTCTGGCAACCCAAGGCATAGGCCGCCCAGGCGCGCGTCGGCGGGGTCGAATTGACCACGCAGGGGCTCGACGATGGCCGCGACCGTGTCGAACAGGCCAATGAAGTTGATCACCCGCGCACGCTGCAGTTCGGCCGGCAGCCCTTCATCGCTACCAAGCTGGTTGGCCAACTGCCTGGCCGTCGCCGCGCCGCGGCTAAAGCCGAACAGGTCGAACTCGACCCGCTCGGGTACTGCTAGCAGGCGCAACTGCTCGCCAACCCTGACCAAAGCCTGGTTCACACGCGCCTGCACACCGGTTGCGCCCCTGCCAGTTCCCTGCGCATACAGCGAATCGGCCTCTCCCGTGGTCGTACCAACCCCTTCCACATACAGTTTGATGAATGCCTGGCCACCCACCTCCCCTTGCGGGTAAAGCCCATGCAACAGGGCGATGTTGCTGAGAGGCTGGGAGACATTGCCCTGGTTGTTGCCCGTACCGTCAAAGAAGATACCCACTCGCACACAGCTGCATTGCTTGCCCATCGTCGTATTCCTGTTCAGCTTGGAGGCAACAGGAAGCGACAAACTGTCCATGGGCAACATCAGCGAACCCCACAACGCCTGCGTGCAGATTTCGACGCGGCACCGCGGATAGATTAAAGTATCCCCCCTGCCAGGCTGCCCGCCCCCTGGCGCAAACCCAGGAACCGTCGCCGATGGAACACCGTGAAGCGCTGATCGCGCTACGCACCTTTCTTTCCTCCCAGATCCTAGGCCAGGAGAAACTGGTCGAGCGCCTTTTGATCGTGTTGCTGGCCGACGGCCACATGCTGGTCGAGGGTGCGCCGGGCCTGGCCAAGACCAAGGCCATCAAAGAGCTGGCCGAAGGCATCGAGGCGCAGTTCCATCGCATCCAGTTCACTCCCGACCTGCTCCCGGCCGACATCACCGGCACCGAGATCTATCGCCCGGAAACCGGCAGCTTCGTGTTCCAGCAGGGGCCGATCTTCCATAACCTGGTGCTGGCCGACGAAATCAACCGCGCTCCGGCCAAGGTGCAGTCGGCGCTGCTCGAAGCCATGGCCGAGCGCCAGGTCAGCGTGGGCCGCAGCACCTACGACCTGTCGCCGCTGTTCCTGGTCATGGCCACGCAGAACCCGATCGAGCAGGAAGGCACCTACCCGCTGCCCGAAGCCCAGCTCGACCGTTTCCTGATGCACGTGAAAATCGGCTTCCCCGATGCCGCCGTAGAGCGCCGCATCCTGGCCCAGGCTCGGGGCGAAGCGCTGGGCGGCGAGGTGAAGCCTGAGCGCCGCGTCAGCCAGCAGGCGATCTTTGCCGCGCGCAAGGAAATCCTCGGCCTGTACATGGCCGACGCCGTGGAGGAATACCTGGTGCAACTGGTCATGGCCACCCGCACTCCGGCCAAGTTCGACGCCGAGCTGGCCGACTGGATCGCCTACGGCGCCAGCCCGCGTGGTTCGATCGCCCTCGACCGCTGCGCGCGTGCTCATGCCTGGCTGGCCGGGCGCGACTTCGTCAGCCCCGAAGACATCCAGGCGGTGCTGTTCGATGTGCTGCGCCACCGCATCATCCTGTCGTTCGAAGCCGAAGCGGCGGGGATCGACCAGGACCGCGTGGTCCAGCGCATCCTCGACGTCGTGGCCGTCGCCTGACCCATGCCCACCGCGCCGCAGGCCGAACCCGGCATCCGCATTGGCCTCGCCGAACTGATCGACATGCGCCACCGCGTGCGCGAGATCCAGCTGTTTTCACGTCCTGGCCAGCGCAGCCCGCTGGTCGGCCTGCACCACTCCAAGCTGCGCGGGCGCGGCGTGGACTTCGACCAGGTGCGCGTGTACCAGGCCGGTGACGATGTGCGCAACATCGACTGGCGCGTCACCGCACGCACCCAGGAGCCACACACCAAGCTGTTCCACGAGGAACGCGAACGGCCGATCTTCATCCTCGTCGAACAGAGCCAGCGCCTGTTCTTCGGCTCGGGGCTGATGTTCAAGTCGGTGCTCGCAGCCGAGGCCGCCGCGCTGTTCGGCTGGGCCGCGCTGGGCCACAACGACCGCATCGGCGGGCTGGTGTTCGGCGACAACGAGCACCACGAGATCAAGCCACGGCGCAGCAAGCAGAGCCTGCTGCAGCTGCTCAACCGCCTGGCCAAGGTCAACCAGGCCCTGCACACCGAAGCCGCGCCACAGACCGACAGCCTCGGCCTGGCTCTGCGCCGCGCCCGTGAAGTGCTGCGCCCCGGCAGCCTGGCCATCATCATCTGCGACGAACGCTCGCTCAGCGCCCAGGCCGAGCAACACCTGGCCATGCTCTCGCGCCATTGCGACCTGTTGCTGATGCCGGTGTCCGACCCGCTCGACCACGCCCTGCCCGCCGCCGGCCTGCTGCGCTTCGCCCAACGCGGCTCGCAGCTGGAGCTCGACACCCTGGACGCCAACCTGCGCCAGGCCTACCGTCAACAGGCCGAAGCGCGCATCGAGCGCTGGGAGCTGATGGCGCAGAAGCTGCGCGTACTGTTGATGCCGCTCAGCACCCAGAGCGAGATGATCGAGCAACTGCGCGAGTATCTGAACGCCCAGCGCCCCGGGAGCGGCCAATGAACCCGCTGGACCAGTTGCAACCACTGATTGCACCGCCGGCAATCGGCATGTGGCCGCCGGCACCGGGCTGGTGGCTGCTGCTCGCATTGCTGCCGCTGCTGGTCTGGGGCCTGTGGCGGTTGCGCCGCTGGCGCCCGGGCAAGCGCCCGGTGGTGCGCGCCGAGCTGCCGCTCGACCCGGTGCGCCTGGAAGCCCTGGCCGAACTCGCCCGCCTGCCGCGCCCCTATGACGGCGCCCCGGCCGGCGCCTGGCTGCAGCAGATCAACGCCCTGCTCAAGCGCCTGTGCCGCAACCACTACCCCGGTGCCAACAGCCATACCTTGAACGGCCGCCAGTGGCTGGCCTTTCTCGACAACCGCTGCCCGGCCGCCGGCCTGACCCGCTGGATGGTGCTGGTCGAAGGCGCCTACAAGCCCGAGTGCAAACTCGACGACAAGGCCATCGTCGGGCTCAGCCAGGCGGTCGAAACCTGGATTCGCAAACATGTTTGAACTGGCCTGGCCGTGGATCTTCGTGCTGCTGCCGCTGCCGTGGCTGGCGCGCCTGCTGCTGCCCGCCGCCGACAGTGGCGAGCCGGTGCTCAAGGTCGGCTTCCTCGACGAGCTGGAAGGGCTGGCCGGGCGCCGTGCACGCCTGAACCTGCCGACCCTGCGCCAGCAGGCGCCATATGTACTGATCTGGCTGTTGCTGCTGCTGGCCGCTGCGCGCCCGCAATGGCTCGGTGAACCGGTGCCGGTGGCCGCCAGTGGCCGCGACCTGCTGGTGGCGGTGGATGTGTCGGGCTCGATGGACTTCCCCGACATGCAGTGGAAAGACGAAGACATCAGCCGCCTCGACCTGGTCAAGGCATTGCTCGGCGACTTCCTGCAGGACCGCGAAGGCGACCGTGTCGGCCTGATCCTGTTCGGCAGCCAGGCCTACCTGCAAGCCCCGCTGACCTTCGACCGGCGCACCGTGCGGACCTTCCTCGACGAAGCGCAGATCGGCATCGCCGGCAAGAACACCGCCATCGGTGACGCCATCGGCCTGGCGGTCAAGCGCCTGCGCCAGCGCCCGGCACAAAGCCGGGTATTGGTGCTGGTCACCGATGGCGCCAACAACGGCGGGCAGATCCACCCGCTGACCGCCGCCCGCCTGGCCGCCCAGGAAGGCGTGCGCATCTACACCATCGGCATCGGCGCCAACCCTGAGGCCAGCGGCACGCCCGGCCTGCTCGGCCTGAACCCGAGCCTGGACCTCGACGAAGCGTCGCTCAAGGAAATTGCCGACATCACCCACGGCGCCTACTTCCGCGCCCATGACGGCGCCGAACTGAACGCCATCGGCGACACCCTCGACCAGCTGGAGCCGGTGGCCCAGCAACCGACCCAGGCGCGCACGGCCAAAGCCCTGTATGCCTGGCCGCTGGCCTTGGCCCTGCTGCTCAGCGTGTTGCTGGTGGTGGCGGTGCAATGGCCCGACAACCTGCTGCACAAGGTGCTGCGCAAACCGCGTTTCCTGCAGCCCCATCCGGAATGGCGCCAGCGCCTGAAACGCCTGCGCCTGAGGAAACGCCGATGATCGATCTCTGGCCACAATGGCTGCGCCCGGTCTGGCTGCTGGTCGTGCCCCTGCTCGGCTGGCTGCTGTTCAAGCTGTGGCACCGGCGCAAGCGCGCCGGGCGCTGGCAGATGATCCTGCCGCCAGCGTTCCACCCGGTGCTGCTCGGCGGCGGCACTGGCAGCAACAGCAAGCTGCCTTGGGTGGCCCTGGGCCTGGCCTGGCTGCTGGTGGTACTGGCCCTGCTCGGGCCAAGCTGGCAGCGCCTGGAAGAAACCCGCCAGCGCCCGGCCGACCCGCTGGTGATCCTGCTCGAACTGACCCCGCAGATGCTTGCCGAAGACGTTGCGCCCAACCGCCTGGAACAGGCCCGGCGCAAGATCCTCGACCTGCTCGAACACCGCAATGACAGCCAGACCGCGCTGGTCGTCTATGCCGGCAGTGCCCACACCCTGGTGCCGCTGTCGGATGACCTTGGCACCACGCGTAACCTGCTGGAAGCCATCGACCCGTCGATCATGCCCAAACCCGGCCAGCGCGCCGACCTGGCCGTGCAGAAAGGCCTGGCCCTGCTGGCCCAGAGCGGCCTCGGCCAGGGTCGCCTGCTGCTGGTGGGCTCGGCGCTGAGCGCGCCGGAGCGCCAAGGCATCACCCAGGCCCTCGGCCGCCAGGGCCCGAGCCTGCTGATGCTCGGCATCGGCACCGGCGACGGCGCGCCCGTGCGCCAGGCCAATGGCGAATATCTCAAGGATGACCAGGGTGGCATCCTCCTGCCGCGGCTCGACAGCGCCAGCCTCAAGGCCTTCATCAGTGGCACTGGTGGGCGCTACCGCCATGCCCGCATCGACGACCTCGACCTGCGCGGCCTTGGCCTGTTCGACAACCCGCGCCACCTGCACGATGCCGGCCAGACGCTGCAACTGGACAGCTGGGCTGACCAGGGCTACTGGCTGTTGCTGCCATTGTTGCTGCTGGCCGCCTGTGCCGGGCGCCGCGGCTGGCTGTTCTGCCTGCCGCTGCTGCTGGCCCTGCCGCAACCGAGCCAGGCCTTCGAATTCAACGACCTGTGGCTGCGCCCCGATCAACAGGGCCAAATGCTGCTGCGCAAGCAACGCCCGGCAGACGCCGCCCGGCATTTCCAAGACCCGCAATGGCGCGGCATGGCGTTGTACCAGGCCGGCGACTATGCCGGTGCCGCCGAGGCCTTTGCCCAGGGCGACAGTGCCGCAGCCCACTACAATCGAGGCAATGCCCTGGCCCGCAGCGGCGAGCTGGAAGCCGCCCTGGATGCCTACGAACAGGCGCTGGAGCGCCAGCCCGACCTGCAGCCGGCACTGGCCAACCAGGCGCTGGTGCAGCAGCTACTGCAGCAACGCAAGGCCCAGGCCGAAGAACAACCGGCCAACAGCGATGCCCAAGGCACCCCCGGCAGCGAAACCGAAGGCAACAGCAGCTCGGCCAGCAGCCCCACCCAAGCCCCCCCCGGCAGTGACGAACAGGCCAAGGCCGAAGAGCCCGGTGAAGGCAGCAACAACAGCCAGGCGGCGCCTGGCAACCAGGGCGGCGATGACGACAGCATCACCCAGCCGCCGCAGCGCCCGGTATCGACCAGCCTCGATGCCGAACAGCGCCAGGCCCTGGAACAATGGCTGCGCGAGATCCCCGACAACCCGGCGGAGCTGTTGCGGCGCAAATTCTGGTATGAACAGCAATTGCATCAGGAAAACACACGATGAGTCGCTTCGGCGTCTTTCTACTCAGCCTGTTGTGGACCGTCACGGCCCAGGCCCTACCCACGCTGCAGGCCAGCGTCGATCGCACGCGCCTGGAAGCCGGCGAAACCCTTGAGCTGACCCTCGAAAGCCAGGACGTGACCGAGTTCGGCAAGCCCGACCTGCGCGCCCTGGACAGCGACTTCGAAGTGCGCGGCACGCGCCAGCTGAACAGCCTGCACACCCTCGACGGCGAAACCCGCGCTAGCACCCGCTGGATCATCACCTTGCTGCCACGGCGCAGCGGCAGCCTGCGTATCCCCGAACTACAACTGGGCCAGTCGCACAGCCAAGCCATCGACCTGCAAGTGCTGCAGGCCGACAGCAGCCGCCCGGAAATCGCCTCGCAGGTGTTCGTCGAGGCCACCCTGGACAGCAACGCGGTGTACGTCCAGGCCCAGGCCGTGCTGACCCTGCGCATCTACCACTCGGTGTCGCTGTACGACGACAGCAGCCTGAGCCCGCTGCAGCTGGAAAACGCCAAGGTCGAGCCGCTGGGTGAGTCGCGCACCTACGAGAAAGAAATCAACGGCGTGCGCCATGGGGTGATCGAAACCCGCTACGCGGTGTATCCGCAGCAGAGCGGCGATCTCGACATCCCACCGTTGACCTTCACCGCCACCGCCGCCGACAACGGCCAGCAACCCGCCGGCACCACCCGGGCAGGCCGCCAGGTGCAGGTCAGTTCGTTGCCTCTGCGCCTGGCCGTGCGCCCCATCCCCGCCGACTGGCCCGCCAACGTGCCCTGGCTGCCGGCACGCAGCCTGACCCTGGAAGAACACTGGAACCCCGACCCGGCCAGCCAGCAGCCACAGATCGGCGACTCGCTGACGCGCAGCATCACCCTGCGCGCCGAAGGCCTGTCCAGCACCCAACTGCCGCAGCTGCCTGCCACCGAAATCGTCGGCCTGCGCCGTTACCCGGACCAGCCGGTGCTGCGCAACGAGATCAGCGAGCGCGGCATGACTGCCAACCGCGAGGAACGCGAGGCCCTGGTGCCGACTCACAGCGGCAAGCTGGCCTTGCCGGCATTGGAAGTGACCTGGTGGAACACCCGCGAAGACCACTTGGAGCACAGCAGCCTGCCGGCGCGTATGTTGGACGTGCAGGACAACCCGGCACTGAGCGCCGACACTCCGGTTGGCGACAGCAGTGGTGCCAGTCACCTGCTCTGGCCTTGGCAGCTCGCCACCCTGTTGTTCGCCCTGACCACGGTGCTGGGCTTCGCCCTGTGGTGGCGCGCCCGCTCGCGACCAGCGGTGCTGCGCGCTGCGCAGAATGGCCCGAGCCCCCGTACTCTGCTGGATGACCTCAAGCGCGCATGCCAGGCCAACGACCCCCAGGCCACCCGCCAGGCGCTGGATGCCTGGGCACGGCAGCAGCCGGAAACCCTGGCCGAGATGGCGGCGCGGTTCGTGCCGCTGTCGGATGCGCTGGACGGGTTGAACGGGGCGTTGTACAGCGAGAGTGGGCAGTATTGGCAGGGTGAGGACCTGTGGCGGGTGATCGGAACGATTCCGCCGGCGGAACAGGTGTTGTTGCCGACTGGGGAGATTGGGAGTTTGCCGCCGCTTTATCCGAAGTGAGGGGTGTGGCTGAGAGGTGCACACGTTTGGGATCTTCAGCCAGGAACCTGACAGCCCGGACGCAATCATGATTTAGGTCAATGCGTCCTTCGACATTTGCGCGCGACCGCTCTGACGCATAGCACAATTTCGAGTGCTAAAAGGTGCATTATCGCGGGACCGACGCCTTTGCTTTAAATGTGAATACAAGCATGAGGCAGGCTTGCACAAACAAATAGACAGACAGATAGAAAAGGGATTCATACTTACCCTTACTGACACCAAAGAAGACCATAGAATAATAAGCCCCAGGAAGCGACAGAACAAACGAAATAAGAAATTGATACTTAGGAATACAATCCAAAGGTCGCTTCCCGCTGCACAAGAATACGATCGCTTTGAAAGGAGCGTAACAGGCCCCGGAAAGCGGGATCGCCAAAATTACAGCCATCAATATATAGAATAGAATGCCCGGCATTTTCTGTCCGCCTTTTTAATCCATGCTGATACCGTCGACCCGAGTTACATTACTCAGGTTTTCCGCGGAAGACCAGTTACAGGATCAAGATGTTTCTCTGCACTTAGACGCTCAACCAAGTCCTGACTAGGCTTCACCGGATTTGTTTTCGACGCACGCTCTTTCTGCCATTGAAACGAACCATCCCAACTAGGGAGCTGGGCAGGCGGAAGAGGTACGATATCATCTATATCGGGCAGCTTTGCTCCAAGCTGCTCATTTTCCTCTAAGAAATCACTTATTTTCTTGTATCTTACAGAGCGCTCCTTATCGGCCTCTAATGCAATATAATAAAGACTGTCTTCTGGGGGGGCATCAAAAGCTTCTCCAAGTTTTCTGGCTGATGCAGCATCTCCCGATTTTACGCCTTGCTGATAAACCTGCACCGCTTCGTTGTAATTGGCACTCACGCTCAGAGAAACCGCCAAATTTTCCGCAGCTCGCCTGTGCCCTTGGAACGCCGCGCAACGACGCATCTCCGTCACTACGCTATGCGTTCCTATAACACGACCCAACAGACTTGCAACATAGAACTGCGCATCAGGACTTCCCAAGTCTGCCGCCTTACGGAAATAAGCGTTTGCTTTATCGCGGTCCTGCTCAACGCCAAAACCTAATTCAAGGTAATGCGCCATATCATAATAGGCGCCAGGTATGCCTTGAGCCATAGCGCTTTCAACAAGTTCAATTGTTTCTTTTTGTGGGTCGGGAGAATTAGCCAGTCCCTGAGAGATGAGTGCCTGCAAATTGGTAGAAGCCTTGTAGTGACCATGAGATGCTGCAATACGATAGTATTTTGCAATTTCATTGAAATCCTTGGGCCCCTCCTGCTGCTCTAGAAAAAGCCCGTACTTATAAAGCGAATCTGCGCCTGGATCCAATGGCGGAAGCACATCAGCCTCACGACGGCATTCAAATGTGAGATCTTTATACATTTCGGACGTATCGGACGTTTCAGTCTGCATCGGCATCAGGCGCTCCTCGAATGCTATAATTAAGCCAATAAAAATAACACACGCAATATATATATACTTATACATTTTAATCCAAGTTTTTACGTGCGGGGCTGTCGCGAAAGAATTCTATTAGCGAAGCATATGGAGCTTTTTTCTCATCCAATGATGAAATTTTATTTTGCTCTTGACGTTGATTATTTTCCAAAATGATATCATTCCACCTGAGAAATGCTTCCGCTGCATCGTCTTGCGCACCCATCCCCTTCGTATGTATATCCCAAAGGTGTTTGCGAAGAGGTTTTGACAACGCAGAACTCTCATGGCATATATTGAGCTCGCTGTCGACCTCCATGCTGCGTATGTTTATATTGGCGGAGCCTAACGTCGTGCATACATCATCGATTATCGCTAGCTTGCTATGAATATAAACAGGCATCCAGTTATCTGGCGGTGAATCAGGAGCGACCAATGTGCAGATGTGCACCTTGAGCCCCGGGATCTCTACCGGAACAATGGCTGCATCTTTCTTGATCGCAATCGACGCCTCGAGTTCCTTCTGCCTGGCTTCTGCCGCTGCGACTTTGGCTTCACGCTCATTTTTCATCTTTTGCAAGAGCCTGGAATCTACCAGGGGTTGTGCAACATAGTTCAGTGACATCAAGGATTGCCTGGCGCTTATCGTTTCTGAGCGTGCCAGCCTGAGTTGTTCATCCAGCTTTTCATTTCGCTCAAGCTTCGAAACGGTAGGCATGACATCTTCCCGCCCCAGGCTGCGCAACATCCTGTGAGTGTTCATTGAGCCGTCACCCATTCCTTCGTCGCTTGAGTTCGTTACGACAAACAGGTGAATAGCCCCATGTTTCGCATGGTTCCTGCCCCATTCCAGCTGCTTTTGCGCGGCGTTTTTTATTGCGGTTGCAACAGGTTCCCACCTGAAATACTGATTCTCCATGTATATATAATTTGTGACGTTATTGGTCGCTTTCAGATAAAGCGCCTTGATATCATGCACACCTTCCTGCTGCTGTGTACGAAGCAGTTGCGCCATGACAGGCGTGCCTGCATCGGGTCGAACTTTTAAATTCGTTGCACTACTTTTTCGTTTCGACAGCAGATCAACGCCGGTTTCACGCTTCCACGCCTGACAAAAGTTGTGATTGAGGTGCTCAAGGATCGGTCCTGTGACTTTACTGGAGATATCCTGACCCGATTAATAAAAATAGGGAGATGATGCAGCCAACAATTGCAAGGCCAATACTGGCGACTCCTAAAAAGCGCACAGGGTTTGGGGAAATAGAAATCATGGGCAGTTTTCTCACTGTGGGATTGTCATAATGCAGTATGAGTTGTCATTCCGATATTTCAAAAAACGTCGCAGCGATGCCATGTCCCCAGCATGGACTGGGGAACCGACGGTTTTGACGAAAGCTACACTCTGCGTGAAAAACCTTGTTGCTCGGTGACGCTGCATTTGAAATAACCTCGGAAGGCTAATTTACAACCCGTAGACTCCGCTTTCTTAGCTATTTTCGCTTTGACAGAGCTTCGTCTCAAGAATTTTCACACAGATACTAGTATGAGATGAGTGAGTTGAGAGCCTCATCCCATATCCTCATAAAACGTTCCTCGTCTATGGAGTCCGTTTCCGTTGGGTCAGGAAATCCTGCGCCATTCTTCGGCGGCTGCTTGGTGGTGTAGCTGTAATCCAAATCGAAACGAACTTCAGGTTTGTCATCGCTATTTGGTTCGCCGGGATAATACCATACAGCATTAACTTCAGTGAGATATCCCTCACCGGATTTCTCTGTGCTCGCCTCAATTACCTCTTCGCCTAGAAGATTATTAATAGTCCGCTTGGTGTTGCGATAGGTGCGGTGTTGGAAATCAGATTTCATCATCCAAGCAGCCCCGTCAGCCGGTTTGAAGATGCTATTATTTCTTTGAGATAAATATTGATTAGCTGTGCCGCCATATTGTTTTGATGTAAACTTTGCCCTTAAATTTGGATGTTCTGCGAAATTAAAGTCCACATAAACACCTTCGTTGCCAGTCTGGTGAGTGATGCAACCAGTTACATAGCAAAGGCTTTGCTGATTGCCCATATCGCTGAGCGGTATTGAATCAAGAATTAGACTGATTTGTTTTTCGCTATTGAGTGTGCTGTCATTGCCGAGTACAAATTTCATGTTGTTGAACCATTTGTATGCCAGCGTGGAATACACTACTTTGTTAATCGGCTCGCCATCGAGTCCTTCGCCGGTAATTCGAGTGTGGTCGTATTTGAAGACTATAGCACCATTCTCTAACGACTTCTTCGTTGCCTTGTGTTCTGCATTACTAAGATTTCGTTCTTCTATGGTAAGCCATTTTTTTGTGCCTCTCGATCCACACGAGCCTTTATGTAGTCTGGTGTAATGGCTACAGGTACGCCATTCAGCTCAAGTAATGCGCCATCAAAGACTGCGTCTTTCGGCAAAACAATACTGAACCGACCTGCTCGGACCATTTTTGTTTGACTTTTAGTTGAGTCCATCGCTGCTGGTGCTCCTCTCGCAATAGGAATAGTCAGTGGGGCAATCAATAAAGCACAGCCAATCACAAGTGCAACTGCACCCGTTAAAGCGGTACGAGGCATTAGCATAAGTTTTTAGCGTCCTTGGCGAGGCTGATTATCGAGTGGAGCGTAATCGCACGAGCCGACTTATCATTGTAAGAAGCGCTGTGCTCAAAGCCAGAAAGACGTGCTGAAAATTTGATATGGTCCGTCACAGCGGCAGCAGAGTGCGAAGGTACTGTGCCATCTCCCGTATCATCCTGTGAGGCCATCGCCGCATGATAGGCATCCCCGCTATATTCAGCCCCTATAACTGCGGGACCGTGCAGCGGTTGGTAGGCAATCTTGCCGGCTGTTTGCGCATTAGCTAGTGTTAGGTAATTAATTCTATTATCTGTACTGAGCTTCAGGTGTGGCGTCGCTTCTTTTGATGATGCAGGAGAGAATTGGCCCGTCATATTTCTGAATGCTTTAAGCACCCAGTCAATCTTGTTCCATGCGGGGAACTTGCTGTCAGACCCAAAATGCGCATAGGTTTGATGGAAGTAATAAGTTCCCAGTTCGGCATGGAAATTTTGAGCCATTTTCAAGTTCTTTAAATATAAATTCCAGCCCTTTTCAAGCTCTTCTCGATTTTGCGCGCGAGGCTCTACCAAGCGTGGATCGCAAAGACGCCACCATGCAGTAGTTTTCGAATAAATTTCGTCGTAAGGGTTGGACGTCCGGGGTAGTGACATCAGAATGGGGCCGTCTTTTTTCTCCCAGCGGACATTCAGCCAACCGTTGCCGTAGAGCTGATTCGGGAGCAATTGTAAAGGACCTGGCGCGCCAAAGACCGGGGTGACTTCGTCGGCATTTGCTCCTATGGCTAAGCGTCCTGTGAAATCCTCCCACCCGGCTCTCACGCGCCGATATGCTGTGCCGGCACCGATCGCAGGCTGCACGCCGTGGACAACCCCCAGTATATTTTCTGGATATTTTTGTGCGCAGCGCCTCCCTACGAGACCACCCATCGAGTGGGTAACGCTGGGCGCGCAGGGCGCCGTAGGCGTCGGTGCGTAGCTCGAAGCCGGTACCGCGCAGGGCGCCGCGGTTGTTGCCGCGCTGGTCGATCAGGTAGCCGAGGTTGAGCTGGGTGTGGCCATGGCTGCTGTGCAGCTGGGTGCGCACCTGGCCGGTGGAATCGTCCATCACCCACTGGTTGAAGCCGCCGCCGCCGATCTCCTTGCTCTTGTAGCCGCTCATCAGGCCGCTGGAGTGCCAGGCCGGTTTGTGGCCGCCGTACACCTGGCCCATGATCAGCGGGCGGTCGATGTCATTGTCGAGGAAGGTGGCCACCACTTCTTCACCGGCGCGTGGCACGTGCACGCTGCCCCAGTCCGGGCCGCTGCTCGGTAGCAGCATGCGTAACCAGCAGGAACTCAGTTCACCGTCTTGGCTGAGACGGTCCCAGTGGAAACGCACGCAGACGCGGTTGAGGCTGTCGGTGAACAGTTCATGGCCGTTGGGCGAGACCACCACGGCAGTCTGCGGGCCGGGCGAGGTGGGCTTGGTGTGTTCGAACGGGCTGCGGTACGGCGCGCTGTGCAGCTGGCCTTCGAAGTGGCTGATGAAGAAGCCATAGGACGCTTCGCTCAAAGCCGAGCCGAGCAGACCATCGTCGGGTGCCGGGCGCACGGTCTTGAACAGTGGTGCCAGGCTGCCAGGGGCTTCGCGGCGCTGCTGGGCCATGGGCAGGTTGCTTTCGGCAAAGAACTGCACCTCGATCAGCAGGAACTGCCGGGCCTCGGCGGCCTTGCGCTCGTACAGCGGGTGCTGGGTCAGTTCGAACCAGCGACCGGCCTGCAATTGGCGCACGCCACCCTGACCGTGGACGCGGCGGGCCTGGGATTCGTGCTGTTCGATCTGCACGCGGCTGAGCCAGTCGCCGCGCTCCTGTTTCTGACAGTTGTACTGGCCCTGGTATTCGTAACGCTCCAGGGCGGCAGGCGCGGAGGCGGCCTGCAAGGCCGGCATCACGCTTTCACGCGGCTGGCTGTGAGCCAGGTAATCGACGCTGCGCCAGTTGAGCTTGCCGCTGAGCAGTTGCGAGCCGGTGCTCCACTGGGTGATGCCGTCCTGCTTCTGGGTCACGCTCTGGGTGTGGAACGGCACTTGTTGCGGGGCGAGCGCGGGCAGGGTGTCGACGCTGTCGGTGAAGACGATGCAGTGGCTGTCGGCCTTGTGCTCGACGTACCAGAAAATGCCTTCGAGCTCGCACCAGCGCTGGACGAAGTTGGCATCGGTCTCGTTGAACTGGGTGACGTAGGACAGCGGTGCGTATTCGCGGCGCAGGTCGAGGCGGTAGTTGCCCTTGGCCTGTTCGTACTGGGCGAACACGTCTTCGAGGATCGCGGGCAGGGCCTTGTCCTGCCAGATGCGGCAGTCGCTGCGGTATTCGAGCAGGCTGAACCAGGGCGCGAACACCAGCTGCCAGTCGTGCAGGCCGCCGTCGCTGCCCAGGTAACGCACGCTCTCGACCAGGCCATGGCGCGGGGCCTGGCTGCCGTCGTCGCAGAGCAGGGCGAGGCTGACGGGCTGGCCGATGAGTTTTTCCGGGTCGTACTCGGTGTCTTGCACCAGCACGTCGAGGGTGTAGCGCGGGGTGCGGCCGATGCGTTCGACGCCATGGGCGCGCAGGGCCTGCAGCTGGTCGGCACCCAACGGGGTGGTCAGTTGCAGCAGGCGGCCGCTTTGCGAAAGCGGGGTGCCGAAGGTCAGGTCCATTGAAAAAAACTCCGTTTACTGGCAGCACACCCCGAAGGCAGCTCAACACTGCGCCAGTGCCTGGTGCCATATGCCCTTCCATGGGATTAGCAATTTTGTTCGGACATTGGAAACTAGGACATCGGATATAGACCGTCAATAGACCAAATGTTCAATGCGAAGGCACATTTGTAGGACGTGAACCACATCGCGCTCAAGGCCGCTCAAGCCCGGCAACGCCGATTGCCGGCACATGCACTTACCTGCCCTACCGCCCTGGCTTGGGTTACCATACCCGGCTCCGCGAAGCCCATCATTCAAGCCAAGCCCCGGCTTGCTGACTCGACACCACAGGTCATCCATGCGTCTGTTTCACACCTCCGACTGGCACCTGGGCCAAAGCCTGCACGGCCAGGAACGCGACTTCGAACACGCCTGCTTCCTCGACTGGCTGCTCGGCCAGCTGCGCCTGCGCCAGCCGGACGCGCTGCTGATCGCCGGCGACATCTTCGATACCGTCAACCCGCCGGTCAAAGCCCAGGAGCGGCTCTACGACTTCATCGTCCAGGCCCACGAGCAGCAGCCGAAGCTGGACATCGTGATGATCGCCGGCAACCACGACTCCGGCTCGCGCATCGAGCTGCCCGCCGCACTCATGCGCCGCCTGCGCACCCACGCGCTGGGCCGGGTGCACTGGCTCGACGAAGGCCAGCTGGATGCCGAGCGCCTGCTGATCCCGCTGACCAACGGCCGTGGCAAGGTCGCTGCCTGGTGCCTGGCCCTGCCCTTCCTGCGCCCGGCCGAAGTGACCGGCCCGCAGCTGGGTGACGACTATCTGCAAGGCATCACCCAGGTGCACCAGCAGCTGATTGGCGCGGCGCAGAAAAAGCGCAAGAAGGATCAGGCGCTGATTGCCATCAGCCATGCGCACATGGCCGGTGGCGCGGTGTCCGAAGACTCCGAGCGCAGCCTGATCATCGGCAATGCCGAGGCCTTGCCGGCCAAGCTGTTCGACAAGTCGATCAGCTACGTGGCGCTCGGCCACCTGCACAAGCCGCAGAAGGTCAACCGCGAAAGCCGCATCCGCTACAGCGGCTCACCGATCCCGCTGTCGTTCGCCGAAATCAACTACCCGCACCAGGTGCTGGAAGTCGAACTGGAGGGCAGTGAGCTGATCAGCGTCGAACCGCGCCCGGTACCGCGTGCGGTGGCCCTGCAGCGGGTCGGCCCGGCACCGCTGGGCGAACTGCTCGAACAACTGGCCGAGCTGCCGGTGATCGACCTGCTCGAAGACCCCAACCGCCAGCCCTGGCTGGAGGTTCGAGTGATTCTGGACGAGCCGCAACCCGATCTGCGCCAACAGATCGAAACCACGCTTGAGGGCAAAGCCGTGCGGTTGATCCGCATCAGCGCTGAATATGCTGGCCGCAACAACAGCGAAGATGACGACCAGGCATTCGTCGAACTGGCGCAGATGACCCCGCAGGACCTGTTCAGCCGTGCCTGGGAGCAAGCCTACGGCAACCCCGTCGACGAGCAGGCCCTGGCCGATTTCGCCCTGCTGCTGCAGGAAGTCCAGCTGGAAGAGGAACAGCCATGAAGATTCTCGCCATCCGCCTGAAGAACCTGGCATCCCTGGCCGGCCCGGTAGACATCGACTTCACCGCCGAGCCCCTGGCCAGCGCCGGCCTGTTCGCCATCACCGGGCCCACCGGCGCCGGCAAGAGCACCTTGCTCGATGCCCTGTGCCTGGCCCTGTTCGGCACCGTGCCGCGCCTGAACGACATCGGCCGCGAAGCCAAGGTGCCGGATGCCGACGGCGAAATCCCCACGTCGGACCCGCGCAACCTGCTGCGCCGTGGCACCGGCAGCGGCTTTGCCGAAGTCGATTTCGTCGGCATCGACGGCCACCGCTACCGCGCCCGCTGGGAAGCCAACCGTGCCCGCGACAAGGCCAACGGCAAGCTGCAGTTCAGCCGCCAGAGCCTGTATGACCTGGACAGCGAACAGGTGCTGGGCAGCGGCAAGAGCGAATACAAGCAACTGATCGAAGCCCGCCTGGGCCTGAATTTCGAGCAGTTCACCCGTGCGGTGATGCTGGCGCAAAGCGAGTTCGGTGCCTTCCTCAAGGCTGACGACAAAGAGCGCAGCGAGCTGCTGGAAAAGCTCACCAACACCGCCATCTACACCCGCCTCGGCCAGCGCGCCTTCAGCAAGGCGCGGGAAACCGGCGAAGCACACAAAGCGCTCAATGACCGCGCCAGTCACTTGCTGCCGATGGCCGCCGAAGCCCGCGCCGAACTCGACCAGCGCCTGGAGCAGGCGTTGCAGCAGTTCAAGGCCGACCAGGCCGGCGAGCGCCAACTTGAGCAGCAACGCAACTGGCTCAATGAACAACGCCAGTTGCAGGCTCAGCACGCCGAAGCCGGCGCCACCCTGCAAGCCGCCGAACAGGACTGGCAGCAGCTGGCCGAGCAGCGCCTCGACCTGCAACGCCTGGAGCGCCTGGCGCCGCAGCGCCACCAGTTCCACCGCCAGCAGATGCTCGGCGCGCAACTGGCTCCGGTCGCGGCGCAGATTGCCGAGCAACAGCGCCAGCAAAGCGAATTGCACAAGCGCACCGCAGAGCTGGAACAGGCATTGCTGGCGTCTCACGAGGCCCTGGCCCAGAGCCAGACCCTGCACAGCGAAAATGCCCCGCGCCTGCGCCAGGCCTTCGCCGGCCAGGACAACCTGGCGCGTCTTGACCAGGAACTGGCGGGGCAACGCACCGCCTGCGATCAGGCCGCGCAGCAGGTCGCAGAAGGCCAGCAGCAACTGCAGCAAACGCAAGAGAACCAGCAGCGTAGTCAACAGCAGCTGGCCCAGATCGACACCGCCCTGGCCGACAGCCAGCACCTGGCCGGCCTGGCCAATGCCTGGCAGGCCTACCTGCCGCAACTCAAGCAGGTGATGCTGATCGGTGGCCGCCTGGCCAAGGGCCGCGAGGAACTGCCTGGCCTGCAGGCCCAGGCCAGCCAGGCCAATGTCCAACTGCAGACCCAGCGCGACCACTTCGAGCTGCTGTTCCGCGAAGCCAAGGCCGAACCCCAGGCCCTGGCCGAACAGATCGACCTGCTCGGCAACATGCTGCAGGACAACCGCAAGCAGCAACGCGCCGTCGAAGAGCTGTCGCGCCTGCATGGCCGTGAGCAGGAGCTGCGCCAACAGCTCGATGCCCTGCGTGAGCGTCAGCAGCAGGCCATGCAGCAACGCCAGCAACTGATCGGCGAAGGCACGGCGGCCAAGGCTGAACTGGAAGCCGCCGAACAGGCGCTCAACCTCACCCGCCAGTTGCTGGAACGCCAGCGCCTGGCGCGCAATACCAGCGTCGAGGAACTGCGCGGCCAGTTGCGCGATGGCGAGCCCTGCCCGGTGTGTGGCAGTGCCGAGCACCCGTTCCATCAACCTGAGGCACTGTTGCAGAGCCTTGGCCGCCATGACCAGGCCGAAGAGGATGCGGCACAGAAACAGGTCGAAGCCCTCAACGGCAAGCTGGTCGAACTGCGCACCCAGCTCGGCGTGGTCAACGCCCAGCTCAAGGACTATCAGCAGCAACAGCAGCAGCTTGGCGAACAACTGCAACCGCTGGTGGCGCAGGTGCAGGCGCACAGCCTCTGGCCCGCCCTCGCCCCGCAGGACGACAAGGCCCGCAGTGCCTGGCTCGACAGCCAGCTGCGACGCCTGGACGAAGAAATCGGCAAGGACGAGAAGCGCCTGAGCGCCCTGCTCGCCTTGCAGAAGGATGCCGCCCGCCTCAACCAGCAACTGCAGGCAGCGCAGGAAGCCCAGCAACTGGCCCAGCGCCATCTCGACCAGCAGCACCAGGCCCTGGCCAGTGATGAGCAGCAGCTGGCGCAGGGTCTCAAGGACTTGGCCAACGTACTCCCGGGCGATGTATTCAACGCCCTCAGCGATGACCCGGCCAATGCCTTCCTGGCCCTCGACCAACAGATTGCCCAGCGCCTGCAACTGCTGGAGCAGCGCAAGGATGAGCAGGTAGAACAGCAGGCACGCCAAGTGCAGCTGGACAAGCTGCGCGACCAGCAGCAAGCCCGCGTGCAAGCGCTGGCGCAGGTAGAGCAACAGCTCGCCGCACTCGACACCCAACGTCAGCAAGCTCAGACCGCGCTGGCCGAGCTGCTCGGCGAGCAGACCAGCGCCGAAGCCTGGCAACAGCACATGGACAGCCAGCTGGAACAGGCCCGTGCCATCGACGCAGACACCGCTCAGCGCCTTCAGGACCTGCGCACCCAGGGCGTGCAACTGGCCAGCGAACTCAAGGCCAATACCCAGCAGCAGCAGGCGCTGGAAAGCGAGTGCCGGCAACTGCAGGGCGACATCGCCCAGTGGCGCGCCGAGCATCCGGAGCTGGACGACGCCGGGCTGGATCGCCTGCTGGCCATCGACGACGCCCAATTGGGTGAGCTGCGCCAGCGCCTGCAAGGCGCCGAGAAGGCCATCGAACAGAGCCGCGTGCTACTTCAGGAACGCGCACAGCGCCTGCAGCAACACGCCGCGCAGATGAGCGTCGATGCTTCGGTCGAAGACCTTGAGCAGGCGCTGGGCGAGCTGCGCGAGCGGCTGACCAGCCATGAGCAACAATGCGCCGAACTGCGCGCTCAGCAGGCCGACGACCAGCGCCGCCAGCAGGCGAGCCAGGCCCTGGCCGGGGAAATCGAGCAGGCCCGCCAGCAATGGCAGCGCTGGGCGCGGCTGAACGCCCTGATCGGCTCGGCCTCGGGCGATGTGTTCCGCAAGATCGCCCAAGGCTACAACCTCGACCTGCTGCTGCACCACGCCAACGCCCAGCTGCGCCAGCTGGCGCGCCGTTATCGCCTCAAGCGCGGTGGCAGCGCCCTGGGCCTGCTGGTGCTGGACACCGAAATGGGTGACGAGCTGCGCTCGGTGCACTCGCTGTCCGGCGGTGAAACCTTCCTGGTCTCGCTGGCCCTGGCCCTGGGCCTGGCATCGATGGCCTCGAGCACCCTGCGCATCGAGTCGCTGTTCATCGACGAAGGGTTCGGCAGCCTCGACCCGGAATCGCTGCAACTGGCAATGGACGCCCTCGACGGTCTGCAGGCGCAGGGGCGCAAGGTTGCGGTGATCTCCCACGTGCAAGAGATGCACGAGCGCATTCCGGTGCAGATCCAGGTGCGCCGCCAGGGCAATGGCCTGAGCGACGTGGAGGTGTGCGGGTGATCCTCTACTCGTTCCGTCGCTGCCCGTGGGCCATGCGTGCGCGTCTGGCGCTGCGCTATGCTGGCTGCGCGCTGGAGATCGTCGAGGTGGCGATGAAGAACAAGCCGGCAGCACTGCTGGCCTTGTCGCCCAAGGGCACGGTGCCGGTGCTGGATACCGGTGACGGGGTACTGGAAGAGAGCCTGGACATCATGCGTTGGGCGCTCGAACAACACGACCCACAGAATTGGCGCCTGCAGGCCGACCCGGTCGCTGCACAGCGCGCCGAGGCGCTGATAGCACGCAACGACAGCACATTCAAGGCGCAGGTGAACCTGTACAAGTACGCCGAGCGCTACCCGGAGCACTCACGCGAGCACTATCGCCAGCAGGCCGAAGCGTGGCTGGCGGAGCTGGAACAGTTGCTCGAAGGCCGGCCATACCTGCTGGCCGATCACCCGAGCCTGGCCGATGCCGCGCTGTTGCCCCTGATGCGCCAGTTTGCCGGGGTCGAACCGCAGTGGTTCGCCGAGGCGGCTTATCCGCGGGTGCGGAGCTGGCTGGAGGGGTGGTTGGCTTCGGACCTGTTCAAGTCAGTGATGGCTCGGTGAAATACTCTCAGCCTTGACTGGATCCCTGTAGGAGCGGGCTTGCCCCGCGAAACAGGCGCCGCGATGGCTGGCACCGGCTTCGCCGGTGTTCGCGGGGCAAGCCCGCTCCTACAAGGACCGAGTAATGTTCAGTGGCTGTGCTTGCCACTCAAGGCCGCATGAAAGTTGGCGCTCTGGCGCAGGTACTGCTCGGTGTAGCTGTGGGTGGTCGTGGCCTTGCTGCTGTCGGCATGGGCATGGGCCGGCAGCACGACGGAGGCGGAGATGGCGGATGCGGCAATCACGGGGAAGAGATTGAAGTTCATGGTGGCTGACCTCGACGTGTGTGGTTTGACGTTCAGCCGCTTGGGCCTTGGGTCAAACTTACGCCGCTGAGGTCGCCCGCAGAAATTCATTGCGCTGGTAAGGGTTATCACCGCTATCGATAGTCAATCGATGAACTTGAGATCCGAAGGCGCATCCTGCTTGAAGTTCTGCACCGTCTCGCCGAGCTTGCCGCTGCGCGGGTCGCGGCGCATGACCACGATCTGGTTGCTCTTCTGGTTGGCCACCAGCAGGAAATTGTCGCTCGGGTCCAGGGCGAACTCCCGCGGGTGGTCGCCCTCTACCGAGCGGCGCTGCAGGAAGGTCAGCTGGCCATCGTCCTTGCCCACGCTGAACACCACGATCTCGTTCGCCGTGCCGCGGTTGCTGACGTACAGGAAGCGCCCGTCCGCCGACAGATGCAGGCCACCCGAGGCCTTGGCGGCGACATCCTGCTGCTCGGTCAGCGGCAGGCGCTGACGCGCCAGCAAGGCAGCGTCCTTGACGTCGAACATCACCACTTCACCGCTCATTTCCAGCGTCAGGTAGGCATGCCGGCCCTTGGCATCGAACAGCAGATGACGCGGCCCGCTGCCGGGAGGCAGGTCCACCGACGCCGGGGTCGCCGCGCTCAGCGGGTGATCGGCGCTGGCGCCGTCGTAGTCATAGATGAAGACCTTGTCGGCGCCCAGGTCGCAGGCATACAGATGCAAGCCATCCGGTGACAGCACCAGCGAATGCACGTGGGCCCCGGCCTGGCGCTCGGGGTTGACGCCACTGGGCTTGTGCCGCAGCTGCTGCACCACATCCTTGAGCTTGCCATCCTTGGCCACCGGGATCACCACCAGGCTGCCGCCCGGGTCGGGGGCAACGGCGTAGTTGGCGACGAACAGGTAGCGCTGGTCGCGGCTCAGGCTGGCGTGGGTCGGTTCATCACCACGGCTGGCCACCTGGTTCAGCGGCTTGATCTCGCCCTTGGTGCTGACGCTGAAGCTGCTGACTTGGCCGTTCGGGGTTTCATTGACCGCGAACAACTGGCGCTGGTCGGCTGACAGCACCAGCCACGACGGGCTGACGCTCTCGACCACCTGTTGCGGCGTCGGGTCGATCTGCCCGGTCTTGCTGTCGAACGCGTAGCGGTAGATGCCCTGGCTCTGGCCATCGGTGTAGCTGCCCACCAGCAACGTGGCGGCGTGGGCGGTGATTGTCAGGCTCATCAGGCTAGCGGTCAGCAGGTTCGTCCAGATCCGGTTCATCATCGTCTTCATCCGGGGCGCGAAAGGCACTCATACAGACTAGACGATGCTCGCCCTGGGCATCGGCGAGTTGCCATTCATCACCGGCACCGACGGCGGCAGCGAGCTGCTCGGGGGTGAACGACCAGCGGCGGTGCTGGCGACCATCCATGCACTTGATGGTCAGGCCGGATTCGTCGCAGGTGAAATCGAAGGCGTGCAAACCGTCGATCAGGAGCATGTCGCAGGATGCGAGGGCGGTGGCGAGAGGGGACATGGGAATACCGATCAAAAATGAGCCGGCAGTATACCCCGAGGGCCGCGTTGCGGCCCTCGGGGTATATCAATGGGCGAAAATCGAACCACCCTCCTTGCCCGCCATTTTCTCCGGCTTGATCAAAAACCGCGCCAGCGCCGGCAGCAGCCACAGCGCACCAAACATGTTCCACAGCAACATGAAGGTCAGCATCAATCCCATGTCGGCCTGGAACTTGATCGCCGAGAAGATCCAGGTGCACACGCCGATCGCCAGGCACAGGCCCGTGAACAGCACCGCCTTACCGGTCGAGCGCAGGGTCTGGTAGTAAGCCTCCTGCAACGGCAGGCCGGCACGCAGGAAGCTTTCCAGGCGGCTGTAGATGTAGATGCCGTAGTCCACGCCGATACCTACGCCCAGGGCCACTACCGGCAAGGTCGCGACCTTGACGCCGATGCCCATGAACGCCATCAGTGCGTTGCCCAGCACCGAGGTCAGCACCAGCGGCAGGACGATGCACAGGGTCGCGGCAAACGAGCGGAAGGTGATCATGCACATCACTGCCACGCAGAGGTAGACCAGGATCAGGATGGTCAGCTCGGCCGACTTGATTACCTCGTTGGTGGCCGCCTCGATCCCGGCGTTGCCCGCTGCCAGCAGGAACTGCAGGCCCTCCTTGTCATGGCTATCGGCGAATGCCTTGGCCACTGCGGTGACACGCTCCAGGGTCTCGGCCTTGTGGTCGTTGAGGAACACCAGTACCGGCGCCAGCGAGCAGTCGGCGTTGTACAGGCCATCGGCACGGGCGATGGAGTTGTTGAGGATGTCCGGGTTGCGCGACAGCGTCTCCCACTTCAGGCTGCCCTCGTTCATGCCCTTGATCACCTGTTTGGAGACCGTCACCAGGGAGATCGCCGACTGCACGCCTGGGGTGTTCTGCATGGTCCACATCAGCTCGTCGATCGGCGCCATGGTCGAGTGGATCGAGCAGCTTTCCGGCGGCGTCTTGACCATGATCACCAGCACATCGGAACTGGTCGAGTAGTTGCTGATGATGAAGTTGTTGTCCTGGTTGTAACGCGAGTCCGGGCGCAGCTCCGGCGCCCCCTGGTCAAGGTCGCCGATCTTCAGGTTCTGGCTGTACCACAGGCCGCCAGCGAAGGCGATGAGCGCCAGGGTGATCGACACCGGGGCCACCTTGGCACTGGCGAAGTTCGACAGCAAGCGCCAGAACGGGTGCTCGCGGGTCGCGTCCTTCTTGCTGCGTTCGATGGCCTTCTTGCTGATACCGACGTAGGAGATCGCCACCGGTAGCAGGATCAGGTTGGTGAACACGATCACCGCCACGCCGATGGACGCGCCGATGGCCAACTCGCGGATCACGCCAATGTCGATGATCAACAGGGTGATGAAGCCCACGGCGTCGGCGAGAATGGCGATCATCCCCGGCAGGAACAGCTGGCGGAAGGTGCGCCGGGCTGCGGTCAGGGCATTGTCGGCGTCACTGGACTGCAAGGCGATGCCGTTGATCTTCTGCACGCCGTGGGAAATGCCGATGGCGAAGATCAGGAACGGTACCAGCATCGAGTACGGGTCCAGGCCGAAGCCCACCGCGTGCATCAGGCCCAGCTGCCAGATCACCGCCACCAGCGTGGTGATGAGCACGGCGATGGTGCTGCGGATACACCAGGTGAACCAGTACAGCAGGACCCAGGTGATCACCAGGGCCACGCCGAAGAACATCGCCACCATCACCAGGCCGTCGATCAGGTCGCCGACCTTCTTGGCAAAGCCGATGATGTGGATCTTCACGTTGGGGTTCTGCGCCTGGAACTTGTCACGGATCTTTTCTTCGAGCTGGTGCGAGAACTGTTGGTAATCCAGCTTGACCTGCTTGCCGGGGTCCTGCGGATCAGGGAAGCTTTCCAGCAGTGGCACGTCGACGATGCTGGACTTGAAGTTGTTGCCTACCAGGCGCCCGACCTGGCCGGACTTGAGCACGTTGTCGCGCAGGGTATCGAGGCTGTCCTGGGAGCCGTTGTAGGTGTTGGGGATGACTTCGCCGCCGGAGAAGCCTTCCTCGGTGACCTCGCTCCAGCGCACGCTGGGGCTCCACAGTGACTTGAGGCCGGCGCGGTCGACACCGGGGATGTAGAACACCTCGTCATGGATCTGCCGCAGCGTTTCCATGTAGTCCTTGTCGAAGATGTCGCCATTGACCGCCTCGACCGAGATGCGCACGGTGTTGCCGAGGTTGGCCAGGTCGTTGCGGTGCTCCATCATCTGTTCGATGAACGGGTGCTGCAGCGGGATCATCTTCTCGAAGCTGGTCGAGGGGCGGATCTGCGTGGCCTGCCAGAACAGGAAGATGCTGACCAGCAGGCACAGGGCGATGACCACCGGCCGGTTGTTGAAGATCAGGCGTTCGAGCAGCGTGGCCTTGTCCTGATGGTGCGGATGCATGGTGATGCTCTCCCTGCTGGTCATGGACGCACCTCCTTGGCCGCCGGCTCTGCACCTTCGGCGTTGGCCAGGTGCACGCCCCCCTGCCCTACCAGCAGCAGCCCGCCATTGGCCAGGCCACTGACACCGGCCAGGGCGATGCGGTCGCTGCGGTTGTAGACGCTGAAGGTCTGGCCATCATCGGTGCTGCGCAGCACGCTGCCGCCATTGCCGACCAGCACCAGGCTGCCATCTTCGACAAGCGTAGCGCCTGCCAGGCCGAATTCGAGTTCGCCGCGGGCGGCCTTGAGTGCGATCGGCTGCCAGCTGTCACCAAAATCGGCGGAGCGGAACAGGTTGCCGCGCAGGCCGTAGGCCAGCAGCGTATTCGCCTTGGCGGTACCGATCACGCCGAACAGCGAGCCCTCGTATGGGCCCTGGACCTTGGCCCAAGTCTGGCCGTCGTCGCTGGAGCGGTACATGCCGCCCTGCTCGCCGACGATGAACAGGCCAGCGTCGCGCACCCGAGTGATGCCGTTGAGGTGGAGTTGCTCGGGGTTGTCCAGGCGCTCGGCGATGTCCTGCCAGTGCTGGCCGCCGTCGCGGGTTTCCAGCAGCGCGCCGTAGGCGCCCACGGCAAAGCCGCGCTGGGCGTCGAGGAAGCTGACGTCCAGCAGCGGCGCTTCACGGGAAAGGTCTTCGAACTGTTTGCTCCAGGTGGCCCCCCCGTCGCTGCTGGCGAGGATCTGCGCATCGTGGCCCACTGCCCAGCCACGCTTGTCGTCGAGGAAGAACACGGCGGTGAGCAACTGCCGGGTGGGCACCCGGGCCTGGGTCCAGGTGCTGCCCTGGTCGTCGGAGAACAGAATGTGGCCGCGATCCCCCACCACCACCAGGCGCTTGCCGGCATGGGCGGCGCCGATCAGCAGGCTCTGGCTGGCCTTGGCTGATTCGGTCGAGTATTCGTCAGCGGCAGCGGCCTGCGCGCTGTCGGCCCACATCCCCAGTGCCAGCGCCAGCATTGCGCCGGCCGCCAAAGGCCAGGCTCCACGCCTGGCCTGCGTCATCACCCGCTGCTTCATGACCATCCCCTGTTGTGTTTTTCTTGGTGGGTCTGTGCTGTGAAAAGCCTGTGTTAGAGGCTTGGGGGGATCGTATCGGGGAAGGTTGCGCGATTACAACGAACGGGACGTTATGTTTTGTTAACCGCCAAAAAACCGGGGCCGCTTTGCGGCCCCAGGTCTACCAGGCTTACGCCAGGCTCTTGCTCACGACTTCATACACATCGCTGGACAGCTCTCCAGAAGCGAGAATCCGCTCCAGTTCGCCCTTCATCAGCACCTGGCGCGCATCGTCATACTTGCGCCAGCGGGTCAGCGGTGCCAGTTGGCGTGAAGCGATCTGCGGGTTCAGCGCATTCAGCTCGATCACCAGATCTGCCAGGAAGCGATAGCCCGAACCATCGGCGGCATGGAAGTTGACCAGATTCTGCCCGGCAAAGGCACCGATCAGCGCCCGCACCTTGTTCGGGTTCTTCAAGGTGAACGCCGGGTGCTGCATCAGCGCCTTGACCCGCGCCAGCCCACCCGGCAGCGTGCTGGCGGCCTGCACGCTGAACCACTGGTCCATGACCAGTGGGTTGTCCTTGAAGTGCTCGGCAAAGCTCTCCAGCGCCTTGGCGCGCTCGGCCTGGAACGGCGAGTTGACCAGCACGGCCAGCGCGGTCAGGCGCTCGGTCATGTTGTCGCAGTGCTCGAACTGCTCCAGGGTCGCCTCCAGCACCTGCGCCTTGCCGCTCTGCATCAGATACGACAGGGCGATGTTCTGCAGGCTGCGGCGGGCGAAGTGTTCGGCGGCGGCCACGTAAGCGGTTTTGCGCGACACCTCGCGGTTGGCCTGGTAGCGCGCCCACAGGGCGTCGAACAGCTGCTCGGCGATCTGCTGGCGGGCGAACTCGCGGGCGGCGTGGATGGCGTCAACGTCGGCCACCTGGCTGATTTCGGTCAGGTAGGCCTCACCTGGCAGCGAGAGCATCTCGGCGACCATGGCGGGGTCGAGCGACTCATTACCCAGCACGGTGCCGAGCGCGGTGATCAGACGCTGGTCGAGCTTCAGCGTTTCGCCGCGCTGATGCTGGCCGATCAGCTCCTGCAGCACCTGTACCGACAGCTGCTGGCCCGCTTCCCAGCGGTTGAAGCCGTCGCTGTCGTGCTGCATGAGGAACATCAGCTGGTCACGGTCGTACGGGAAGCTCAGCTTGACCGGGGCGCTGAAACCGCGCAGCAGCGACGGCAGCGGCTTGGCCGCGATGCCCTGGAAGGTGAAGGTCTGCTCGGCTTCGGTCACCGACAGCACACGCGAGGTACCCGCTGCGGCAGCTTCGCCAGCCAGTTGCAGCGGCAGATCGTTGCCTTCGGCGTCCAGCAGGCCCAGTTCGACCGGGATCACGAACGGCAGCTTCTCGGCCTTGTCCGGGGTCTGCGGGCAGCTCTGGCGGAAGGTCAGGCTGTAGGTCTGCGCGGCCGCGTCATAGGCTTCGCTGACCTCCAGGCGCGGGGTGCCGGCCTGGCTGTACCAGCGCTTGAACTGGGCGAGGTCGACGCCGTTGGCGTCTTCCATGGCCTTGATGAAATCGTCGGTGGTCACGGCCTGGCCATCGTGGCGTTCGAAGTACAGGTCGCTGCCTTTGCGGAAGCCGTCTGCACCCAGCAAGGTGCGAACCATGCGCACCACTTCGGCGCCCTTCTCGTACACGGTCAGGGTATAGAAGTTGGAGATTTCGATGAAGCTGTCCGGGCGCACCGGGTGAGCCATCGGGCCGGCGTCTTCGGCGAACTGGTGGGTACGCAGATAGGCGACGTCCTCGATGCGCTTGACCGTGCGCGAGTTCATGTCGGCGCTGAACTCGGCATCGCGGAATACCGTGAAGCCTTCCTTGAGCGACAGCTGGAACCAGTCGCGGCAGGTCACGCGGTTGCCCGACCAGTTGTGGAAATACTCGTGGGCAACCACACCCTCGACGCGCTGGTGGGCGGCATCGGTGGCGGTTTCGGCGCGGGCCAGCACGCAGCTCGAGTTGAAGATGTTCAGGCCCTTGTTTTCCATGGCGCCCATGTTGAAGTCGTTGACCGCGACGATCATGAAGATGTCCAAGTCGTACTCGCGACCATAGACTTCCTCATCCCAGCGCATGGACTTCTTCAGGCTGACCATGGCGTGGTCGCACTTGTCGATGTTCTCGGGCTCGACATAGATGCGCAGGGTCACGTCGCGGCCGGACTGGCGGGTAAAACTGTCTTCGACGCACCACAGGTCACCGGCCACCAGCGCAAACAGGTAGGCCGGCTTCATGAACGGGTCTTCCCAGGTCGCCCAGTGGCGGCCATCTTCTGCCGGCCCGCTGCCGATCGGGTTGCCGTTGCTGAGCAGCACCGGGTAGCGATGCTGTTCGGCGATCACCGTGGTGGTGAAAGTACTCATCACGTCCGGGCGGTCGAGGTAATAGGTGATCTTGCGAAAGCCCTCGGCCTCGCACTGGGTGCAGAACATCTTGCCAGACTTGTACAGGCCTTCCAGCGCGGTGTTGCTCTCTGGGTGGATCTTCACGCTGGTGTCGAGGGTGAAGCGTTCGGCCTTGGGATGGACCGTCAGGCTGTCGGCTTCGAGCTGGTAGTCGCTCGCTTGCAGTTCGACATCGTCCAGCGAGGCGCGCAGCAGCTCCAGCTGCTGGCCGTCCAGCTCCAGTGGCGGCAGGCCGGCACCGCGTGCCGGGTTGCGGCGCATGACCAGTTGCGCGTGGACCAGGGTGTGGTCCTCGAACAGTTCGAAGGTCAGGTGCGTCTCGTCGATCAGGTACTCGGGCGCCTGGTAATCCTTGAGATAGATCACTTGCGGTTGTTCGGTACGCATGTGCAGGTCCTTTTTACTGGAGCACGGCCAACTGGTAGGCCGTGTACTTGCGAATATTGATCACGCCGGTGTCGAAGAGCAGGTACTGGCCCTTGATGCCCAGCAGCGTGCCTTCGGCCACCGGGTCCTTGTCGAGGTTGAAGCTGACGATCTTTTTCGGATAGGCCTCGACCGGGTAGCGCATTTCCACCACTTCGGCGTCAGGCAGCGGCTGGATCGCCTGCAGGCCGAAGCGGCCCTGCAGCTCGCGCAGGCCGTCGGCGCAGGCGTCGAAAATCTGATCGCGGATGGCGGGCAGGTCGAGCACTTCGGCGTCGCCCTTGAGCAGCGTGCGCCAGTTGGTGCGGTCCGGCACCTGGCTGCGCAGGATGTCTTCGACCAGGCCCGATTGCTGGCGGGTGGCCACGCGCATGATCGGCAGCGCCTGGCTGGCACCCTGGTCGAGCCAGCGGGTGGGCAGCTGGGTGGCACGGGTGATGCCGACCTTGATCCCCGACGAGTTGGCCAGGTACACCACGTGGTCGGTCATGCAGAACTGTTCGCCCCAGGATGGTTCACGGCAGGTGCCGGCGTCGTAGTGGCATTTTTCCGGGGCCATGATGCACACGTCGCACTGGGCCAGCTTGGTCATGCACGGGTAGCAATAACCCTGGCTGAAGCTGGTCTTGGTGCGCTTGCCGCAATGGCTGCAGTGAATGGCGCCGAGGTATTCCAGGCGCAGGCGCTGGCCGATCAGCGGGTTGACCGCCACCTGGGTGTCATCCAGGCGGAAGCTGTATTGCACCACGGGTGCCTGCAGGGTGACTGCCATCTTGCTCAAAGAGCCACGAGCGAGTTCGATCAATGTACCGAGTCCGACTTGAACAGAATGTTGGCGATAGGTGCCGACTTCGACGCGCATTCCTGCGGGCCCATGTAACCGGTGCGCTGTTCTTCGGGCAGGTTCTTCATCTCCCAGGCGATCACCGCCTGCAGCGAAAGTTCTTTCTGCTCGGCGGTGAGCTTGCGCCCATCCGACCATTTGCCGATTTCCACGGCCAGTTTCAGGCTCTGGTAGATTTCCGGGGTGATGTTTTCGATCATTTGCGCGAAAGTGGACATAGTGTCTCCTGATTCAAGCCGACAGTTTACGCCGGGCCAGCGCCCCACCCAAGAGCCCGGTCAGGCATCCGATGAGCAGGCCACCGACGTGGGCGGCGTTGGCGATCTGGCCGAAGCCAAGCTGGCCGACCACGCCGGTCAGGCAGATCACCAGCCAGATCAGCATCATCACCAGCACGCCCTTGGGCAGGTTGAAGTGAGGGTTGGGCGCCAGCCACTGGTACAGCCAGACGTGGCCGAGCAGACCGTAGAGCACGCCAGACAGGCCGCCGAACAAGCTCGGGCCACTGGTGTAGTGCTGGGCCAGGTTGGACACCAGACTGAACAGCAGGGTCAGGCCCAGCAGCAGCCAGGGGCCCTGGCGCAGTTCGATGCGCTTGCCCAGCTCCCAGTACCACAGGCCGTTCATCGCCAGGTGCAGCACGCCAAAGTGCAGCAGCATGGGCGAGACCAGGCGCCACCACTGGCCTTCGGCGAGGCCCTGGGCCAGCGGGGTGAAATGCAAGTATTCACCCTGGACGCGGAAGTCGAGGAAAGTGAACCAGCTGATGGCGTTGAGGTTGTCGCCCAGGCTGGTGAGGCCGGCGACGACCAGGCACAGGACGAGGATGGTGGCGGTGACCTTGCAGGCTTTGGCCTGGTCTGCCAGAGAGGGCTGCGTGGGAGCCATCGCGGATAAATCCGCTCCTACATCGGCGTTACCGTCGGGGAAGCGCTGGTACAGTTCGCGCACGTCGGCAACCAGAGTGTCGGGGGCCCAGAGCACTTGTTCCTCGCCCTCCTCGCTGACCCGGTGCGGTACCTGCAGGCGCTGCAGCAGGTGGACGAAGCCGCTGAGGTCGACCGACAGCGGCAGGCGCATCACTTCGATGATTTTCATTGATTGGCCTGAGGGCGTTCGACGTCGACCCAGACGAACTTGTGCGGGTCGATGCGGGTTTCATCATCCAGCCGGTAAGCCGCCAGCTTGCCGTACAGCACCGCGCTGTAGTCCAGGCAGGCCAGGTTGGCGCGGATCGGCGCCGGGCGGCCGCTGCGCCAGTAGTGGCCGACGAACAGCAACGGTTCGTCCTCGGCGTAGCGCAGCAGGGCATTCTTTTCGGTGTGGCTGAGTGGCGTGCGGGCAACGTCGTCGGGCAGCGCATCAGGCTGGAAGACGATGTCGCCGTAGGTCTGCGGGTCTTCTTCCCAGAACTTGGTGCGGAAGAAGGCGCGGGTCAGGCCGTCGCCGCCGGTCAAGGTCAGGCCGTCCGGCAGGCGCATGTCGGTGCCGCGCAGCAGGCGGTTGCACACGGAGGCGGCAAAGCTGCCGGACACCGCCGACGCCTGGATGAAGTGCTCGTCGATACGCCCGCCCGGGTACTGCTGGCGCAGCGGTTCGATCAGCCGTGGGTCCCAGCAGGCATGCACCAGGCGGAAGCGCCCGGCGTCGATGAACAGTGGCAGCTCGTAGAACCACTGCACGAAGTCGTGCCAGTCGCCGGGGTGGTGGGCGAACTGGGTCAGGGTTTCGTCGATCAGCCGGGCGTGGCGCGGGGTGTGTTCGCGCACAAACGCCTTGCCGCTACCGGGCAGTGCCGGGGTGACCCAGCCCAGGGCGTTGTACTCGTGGTTGCCCATGATACAGAACGCCTGGCCGGCCTCGACCATGTCATGCACGATGTGCAGCGCCTCGCGGATGCGCGGGCCACGGTCGACGATATCGCCAAGGAACAGGGCCAGGCGCCAAGGGTGACGCCAGACGCCGCCGACACGTTTGTAGCCGAGGGCGTCGAGCAGGCGTTCGAGGGTCAGTGCACAGCCGTGCACGTCGCCGATGATGTCGAAACTGCGCGCCGGATCGAGCATCAGTCGTCCCTGCCTCCCAGGCGGCTGCCCCAGCCGAGTTTGGTGCGACACACCTCATAGTAGTTGTGGTCGAGCGGGTGGATCAGGCGCAGCTTCTGTGGCTTCTTGCTCACCGTGATGGTGTCGCCTGGGGCGCAGGTGAAGTGGTTCTGGCCGTCGCAGGACACTTGCGGGTAGATCTGCAGGTCCTTGGACACCACGATCTTCAGCTCGCTGTTGCCGTCGACCACGATCGGCCGCCCCGACAGGGTATGTGGGTACATCGGCACGATGACGATGGCGTCGAGCTTGGGGTGCATGATCGGACCGCCGGCCGACAGCGCGTAGGCGGTGGAACCGGTCGGGGTGGCGACGATCAGGCCGTCGGCCTTCTGGCTGCAGACGAACTGGCCGTCGATGTAAATCTCGAACTCAATCATCCGCGTCGACTTGCCCGGGTGCAGGACCACGTCGTTGAGCGCATCGCCCTGACCGATGGCTTCGTGATGGCGGCGCACCTCGGCCTGCAGCAGGAAACGGTTTTCCACCAGGTAGTGGCCGTCAAGCACCTCGGCGACTTTCTCCTCCAGCTCGTCCGGGCGGATGTCGGTCAGGAAGCCCAGGTTGCCGCGGTTGATGCCCAGCACCGGCACATTGTGCCGGGCCAGGGCGCGGGCGGCGCCGAGCAGGCTGCCGTCGCCTCCGACCACGATGACCAGGTCGCAGACCTCGCCGAGCAGCTTGCGCGTCGAGGTTTGCAGGCCGTGGCCGGGCAGCACTTCGGCGATGGTGTCCTCGAGGATCACGTGCAGGTGGCGCTCGAGGAGGAATTTTTTCAGTCGGCGAATGGTGTCGAGCACCTGCGAGCTGCCAAGGCGGCCGATGATACCGATATTGCGAAATTGCTCCATGGGGCTCCTGCGAGGCTCTGCGGCGGGGTGACGATGTCGCGATTATGGGCGAAACGACTGGGCAGCGGCAAACCGGCTATGCTCGCAGCATGATGCCATTTGCCGAGCTCCATGAGCTGCCCCGCCGCTTGCACCGCCCTGCCGTGCGCGACCTGGCCTGGACCCTGCTGTCGCCCGCGCTGCTGAGCGCCCCGCCCTGCCCCCAGCGCCATCCGCTGGCGGGCAGCGCCTGGGCGGGCGATCCGCAACGCCTGCAGGACTGGTTGCACGCACTGGATGCAGATGACCTGCCCTTGCGCGACTGGCTGGCAAGGATCACCAGCCGGCGCCTGGGGCTGTACTACGAAGGTCTGTGGCAGTTCGCCCTGGCGCACGCGCCCGGGGTCGAGCTGCTGGCGTCCAACCTGGCGATTCGCGCAGGCGGGCGGACTCTGGGCGAGCTGGACATTCTGCTGCGTGATGGCGAAGGCACTCATCATCTGGAGCTGGCCATCAAGCTGTACCTGGGGCCGACCGAGGACGACGGCCGCGACCCGGCGCATTGGCTCGGGCCTGGCTGCCATGATCGGCTCGGCAGCAAACTGGCACACCTGGCCGGGCACCAATTGCCCATGTCGGCAGACGCGCAGAGTCGCGAAGCGCTGATCGCGGTAGGTGTCGACCAGGTGCAGGCACACCTGTGGCTGGGCGGTTACCTGTTCTATCCATGGCCGGGGCATGCCGAGCCGCCTACGGGGGCCAACCCTCGGCATTTGCGCGGCCGCTGGATACGACGGCGGAATTGGGCAGCGACAGCAGACGAACGCTGGCAACCGCTGCCACGGCATGCCTGGCTGGCGCCAGCACGGGCAGAACCAGACGAATGCTGGACGGTGCCGCAGTTCGCGGCCTGGCTAGTTCGGCTGGACGAACATGCCCCCGCGCAGTTACTGGTCAGGCTGGAGCCGGATGACGAAGGTGCCTGGCAGGAAGTCGAACGCGTGTTTCTGGTGGCGGACAGTTGGCCACATTTGCCAGACAACAGAATTTTCACAGATCCAGCTCAAAGATTTGTTTCAAATAGCCATTAGAGTGCTATTTGAGCGCCAGCAAGAGCGCCATTCCTACCTGATGACGAGGACCGATCATGGTTTCATCCACTCCCGCGCCCCATTACGCACGCCTGTCCATCGCCCTGCATTGGCTAATGCTGTTGTTGCTGGCCGCCGTGTACGCCTGTATCGAATTTCGCGGCCTGTTCCCCAAGGACAGCGCCGAACGCAACCTGATGAAAGACCTGCACTTCATGCTCGGCCTGAGTGTGTTCGTGCTGGTCTGGCTGCGCTTGGCCGTGCGCCTGGTTCGCCCGACCCCGCCGATCGTGCCCAAGCCACCGGCCTGGCAGACCGGCCTTGCGCACCTGATGCACCTGGCGCTGTACCTGCTGATGATCGGCCTGCCCGTGGCCGGCTGGCTGATCCTCAGCGCCGCCGACAAGCCGGTGCCGTTCTTCGGCCTGGAGCTGCCGCACCTGATCGGCCCCGACCCGGACCAGGCCAAGTTCATCAAGGGCTGGCATGAGCGGGTGGCGACCTGGGGTTACTGGCTGATCGGCCTGCATGCCGTGGCCGGGCTGTACCATCACTACGTGCAGCGCGACAACACGCTGCTGCGCATGCTGCCCTACAAGTAACCACGACGGCCTTGCAGGCCGCCGGTGTGGACGAAGATCAGGCGGGTACCGGGCGCGAACAGCCCGGCCCCGACCTGATCGCGCAGGGCCAGCAATGCCTTGCCGGTGTACAGGGCTTCCAGCGGCACGCCACTGTGCCGCTCGCTCTCGGCGATGAACGCCAGCAACTCATCATCGAATTTGCCGAAGCCGCCGCGGCAGGCGTCGTGCAACTGGTAGCCCTGTATGCCCGCCAGTTCGGTGACTGTCTCCGGCACGCCGTGATCGATTGGCACCGCCAGAGCAGCATGCACGAGGTGTTCTCCTGCCTCGGCACGAACCAGACCGGCCAATGTCGTACCGGTACCCGCAGCCAGCCACCAGGCGTCGTAGCCCGACCATCCCAGCGCTGACAGCTGCGAACGGGCCTGCTCGACGATCAGCGCACAACCTTCGGCACCCGCCGCCCCGCCACCGCCTTCGGGAATGCACTGCCAGCCCCGATAACGGGCCTGCCAAGGCTCCCAGAAGCCCGGCTCATGGCGTGCCCGATAGCCACCGTAGCCCAGCCAGTGCAATTGCATACCCAAGGCTTGCAGGTCGCGCACTGTGGGGGTGTCTTGCGGGTGGCCGCGCAGCAGGCCGGCGGTGGCGAAGCCGAAGCGTTTGCCGGCGGCGGCCAGGGCGTGGAGGTGGTTGGAATGGTTGCCGCCCAGGCTGATCAGGCCTGAAGCGCCTGCGGCATGGGCATGCTGCAAGTGGTGGCGAAGCTTGAACCACTTGTTGCCGCTGATCAGTGGGTCTATCAGGTCCAGGCGCAGGATGGCCACTTCGACGTTGGAATTCGCCAGCCAAGGCAGATCCAGGATCTGTAGCGGAGCTTGAGGTAAATTCAGATACATGGAACGGAGTTTATCAGTGAAATCCCTGGGGCCGCTAAAGCGGCCCCGGCGGTCTCAGAGTTCAGCGGCCAAGCGCGACCCTTGGTTGATCGCCCGCTTGGCATCCAGCTCGGCCGCCACATCGGCACCGCCGATCAGGTGCACCGACTGCCCCGCCGCCACCAGCCCTTCATGCAGCTCGCGCAGTGGCTCCTGCCCGGCGCAGATCACCACGTTGTCCACTGCCAGCAGCTGCGGTTCGCCTTCACCAACGCGAATGTGCAGGCCAGCGTCGTCGATCTGCAGGTACTCGACGCTGTTGAGCATCTGCACCTGCTTGTTCTTCAGGCCGGTACGGTGAATCCAGCCGGTGGTCTTGCCCAGCCCGTCGCCGACCTTGGATTTCTTGCGCTGCAACAGGTACACCTGCCGCGCCGGCGCATGCGGTTCGGCCGTGATCCCGGCAACGCCACCGCGCGCCTCCAGCTGGGTATCGATCCCCCACTCTTTCCAGAACGCCTCGCGATCCCGGCTGCTGGCTACGCCCTGATGCACCAGGTACTCGGAAACATCGAAACCGATGCCGCCCGCACCAATCACCGCAACCGACTTGCCCACCGGCTTGCGCTCGAGCAGCACGTCCAGGTAGCTGAGCACCTTGGCATGCTCGACACCCGGGATGGCCGGGGTACGCGGCGCGATACCGGTGGCCAGGATGATTTCGTCGTAGCCACCGCCTACCAGCGCTTGCACATCGACCCGGGTATTCAGGCGCAGATCGACGCCGGTGCTTTTCACCTTGTTGCGGAAGTAGCGCAAGGTCTCGTGGAATTCTTCCTTGCCCGGCACCCGTTTGGCGACGTTGAACTGCCCGCCAATCTCGCTGGCAGCATCGAACAACGTCACTTCATGGCCACGCTCGGCCGCCACGGTGGCCGCTGCCAGGCCTGCAGGACCGGCACCGACCACGGCGATGCGCTTGACGGCACGCACCGGCAAGTAGTTGAGCTCGGTTTCGTGGCAGGCGCGCGGGTTGACCAGGCAACTGGTCAGCTTGCCACCGAAGGTGTGGTCCAGGCAGGCCTGATTGCAGCCGATGCAGGTGTTGATCTCGTCGGCGCGCCCTGCGGCCGCCTTGTTGACGAAGTCGGCGTCGGCGAGGAACGGCCGGGCCATGGAAACCATGTCGGCATCGCCCTCGGCCAGCACGAATTCGGCCACTTCCGGGGTGTTGATGCGGTTGGTGGTGATCAGCGGAATGCTCACAGCGCCGCGCAGCTTGGCGGTGACCTTGCTGAACGCTGCCCGCGGCACCTTGGTGGCGATGGTCGGGATGCGCGCCTCGTGCCAACCGATACCGGTGTTGATCAGCGTCGCGCCGGCCCGCTCGATGGCCTTGGCCAGCAGCTCGATTTCGTCCCAGGTGCTGCCGCCCTCGACCAGGTCGAGCATCGACAGGCGGAAGATTATGATGAATTTCGGCCCTACCGCGTCGCGCACACGGGTGACGATCTGCACCGCCAGGCGCATGCGGTTCTCGTAGCTGCCACCCCAGCGGTCGGTGCGCTGGTTAGTGTGGGCGGCGAGGAACTGGTTGATGAAGTAGCCTTCGGAACCCATGATCTCGACACCATCGTAGCCGGCACGCTGGGCCAGCACGGCGCAATTGACGAAATCGGCAATCTGCTTCTCGATGCCTGCTTCATCCAGCTCCTTGGGCTTGAACGGGTTGATCGGCGCCTGGATCGCGCTGGGTGCCACCTGACGCGGGCTATAGGCGTAGCGCCCGGCATGCAGGATCTGCAGGCAGATCTTGCCCCCGGCTTCATGCACGGCTTCGGTAACGATGCGGTGCTTGTCAGCCTCTTCCTCGGTACTGAGCTTGGCGGCGCCGGAATACACGCCGCCTTCATCGTTCGGCGCGATGCCGCCTGTGACCATCAGGCCGACGCCACCACGGGCGCGCTCGGCAAAATACGCCGCCATGCGCTCAAAACCGCCCGGGCGCTCCTCAAGGCCGGTGTGCATCGAGCCCATCAGGGTGCGGTTGCGCAAGGTGGTGAAGCCCAGATCGAGCGGGGCGAGCAAATGCGGGTAGCGGTCGGCAGCCATGGTAGGTTCCCCAGGTGGCGTGGTCACGGAGTGCGGGTACCTCTGCGGGCCCCGTCGTTTATCTGCCTGCGACATTAAACAGCCGTTTGAACGCGCTCAATGATCGAAACTGACAACTTATTGATCCTCCCGCGCACCAGGACTACCCTAGGGAACCCTCGATTCCCAAGGCGCTGTACCGCTTGATGCGAAAACTCCTGGCAGGCGCCCTGGCGCTGGTAATGATCACCGCTCTGTGCGGCTACGTTTTCTGGACCCAACAGCGCCCGGAAGGCCACTACCTCTCCGATCTGCGCGTCGACCTGGCGCTCAACCATGGCGTGCCCGGCGAGCATGGCAACCTGCTCGGCATCGAGCCGTTGCTGTTCCCCAGCGACTACCAGAACCTGCAACGCCTGCACCGCAAGCTTTCAGCCTACCTGGAACAGGCGCGCACTCAGGGCCTGGTTGGCCCGCGCACGGTCGTGGTGCTGCCGGAACACATCGGCACCTGGCTGTGGGCGCGAGGCGAGAAGAACGAGCTGTACCAGGTCACCCGCAACCGTGACGCCGAGCAATGGCTGGAGCTGAGCAACCCGCTGCGTTATGGCTTGGCGATGCTGAACGCCAATGGCGACGATCGGCGCGCCGATGCCCACCTGCGCATGAAAGCCCAGCAGATGGCCAGCGATTACCAGCAACTGTTCGGCGGCCTGGCCAAGGAATTCGGCGTAACCCTGGTGGCGGGCTCGATCGTGCTGCCCGCCCCGTACGTAGAACAAGGCGTGCTGCACATTGGCCACGGGCCGCTGTTCAACAGCAGCCTGGTATTCGCCGCCGATGGCTCGCCGCTGGGCCAGCCGCAACACCAGCAATACCCCGACAGCGAAACACGGCGCTACATCCACCACGGCCGGCACTTTCCGCTGCAGGTGCTGCAGACTCCCGCCGGGCGCCTCGGCGTGCTCATCGGCAGCGACAGCTGGTACCCCGACAACCAGCGGCAGTTGCAGCAACAGCAGGTCCAGTTGATCGCCAACCCGGTGTTCCTCAGCGGCAAAGGCAGCTGGGATGAACCCTGGCGCGGCAATCGCCATCAGGACGCTGCTGCCGAGCTGCCCCTGCAACGCGGCGAAGTCAGCGAGCAGACCGCCTGGCAACGCCTGACCGAGCCCGCAGGTGATGGCGTCAGCATCATGAGCGTGTTCATGCGTGGGCAGTTCTGGGAACAGGGCAGCGACGGCCAGGGCTTCGCCCATCAGGCAGGCGAGTTGCTGGCGGGGCCTCCCAGCCACGGTGCACGCCTGCTGAACCTGTGGCTGTAGACACATGAGCCGCCCCCGCGTGCGCCTGGGCGACCTTTCGGTGGGCTTCGTCCAGCCCCTGGCCGAAGCCCTGCGCGAGCAAGGTCATGATCCGGCGCCGTTGCTTCAGCGCTACGGGCTCGATAGCGCACGCCTGGCCGAAGCTGGCGCGCGCCTGTCGATCCCGCGCTACATGCACCTTGGGCATGCGGCCATCGCGCTGTGTGGCGAGCCAGCGCTGGGCCTGCGCATGGGGCGCCTCAGTCGCCTGGCCCAGGCCGGGCTGGCCGGCGTCACGGCAGCCCAGGCCCCTACCCTGGGCGAGGCGGCACGTACCCTGCTGCGCTTCGAGCCACTGTACGCCGCCAACTACCGTGGCCACTCCAGCTATCACGAAGACGCCCAGGGCGCTTGGCTGACGTTCTACTCGATCAGCCCCTACAACGACTACAACCGCTTTGTGGTCGATTCGCTGCTGGCCGGTTGGCTGGCGCAACTGGCCGCCCTGGGGGGCACCCCTGTACAGGCCGAGCGCCTGGAAGTCGAATTCGATGCACCCGACTACGCCGGTGCGTACCAGCCCCTTTGCAGCGCACCGGTGCAGTTCGGCGCCAGCGCCAACCGCTTGCGGCTGAGCCGCAGTATGCTCGAGCACACCAACCCACAGCACTGCCCGAGCACCTTCAGCCACCTTCTGCAGTTGTGTGAAGCACAAATGCTCCAACGCACCCGGGTGCGCAGCCTGGGCGAGCGCATCACCCACCTGCTTGGCCCGCTGCTCAATGGCGGCCGCGAGCCTGACCTGGAAGAAGTGGCATTGCACCTGCAATTGCCCACCTGGACACTGCGGCGCAAACTGGCTGAAGAAGGCACGCGCTTTCGCGACCTGCTCAACGACACACGACGCGACCTCGCCGAAGCCTATATCCGCGATACGGAGCTGGCTTTTGGCGAGATCGCCTATCTGTTGGGGTTTGCATCGGCAGAGGCCTTCCAGCGCGCATTCAAGCGCTGGACGGGCGTTACGCCGGGGGAGTTTCGCCGCAGCCAGCGGCAGGCAGGTTAAAGCTCTGTAGCGTCGTCTGCCGGTTCTGGCGGATCCAGTTCGTAGGCCTGAAATTCGAGCAGTTCTTCCTGATAGTCATCCATCGCCCTACGTCCCCTTCTCATCTGTCTTCTTTGGTCATGCCTTCAACCTAAACGGGCCGGGTGAAGGAGTGTTCAGGAAGTTATCGCCGCTCATCTGTTACAGCGAATTAAAGCGACGACGGAGCAGGCTGCGCATCCTGCTGCACCTGAATCGGTGCGGCTTCCACTGGCGGCGCCACCGGTTGCGAACTCTGGCTATCATCGACTACCGGCTTGGCCGCCGCTTCACTGGCAGGTGCAACCGCCGCAGGTGCGGGTGTGGCGTCAACCAAGGGCGCAGCCGCTGGCGCTACGACGGCCGGCGCTACCGAGGCCTGCTCCGGCAAGCCCAGGTCAGGCGCTGGCTTTTCCGGCTTGGCCACAGGTGCTTCAACCTTGGCCTTGGCGACCTTCTTCGGCTTGGGCAGGAAACTTTCCACCAGGGCGAAGTAGCGATCGTAGAACTGCGCCGCCGTCACCGTCTCGCTGGCGACCTTGACCATCGAGTCGTCGCTGGAGCCGATCGGCATGGATACCGAGCCGAGCACGCCGACCCCCAGGCTGGCCGAGCTGTTGGACTTCTTCAGGCTGTAACGGTCCTGCAGGGCGTTGGCAAACATGGTCGAACGCTTGTCGTCGTTGACATCTGGCGCACAGGTCACGTTGAAGCTGATCTGCAGGTGGTTTTCGCTGTTCTGCTGGAAGCTCTTGTTGCCCATCACCTGGTTGGCGCCACTGCTGGTGATGATGTAGCCCTGGCTGAGCAACGCACGGCGAGCCGCTTCGCAGGAGCCGGCATCGGTCACCGGGAAGCTGCGCGAGTAGGTCCCCGAGTCGTCGAAGTTCTCGTGCTCGTAGATGGCGGCTTTCTTCGAAGAGCAACCGGTCACGCCCGCCAGCACCAGGGCCAGCCCGAGCGCACCAAAGACGGATGATCTGGTCATTGCGAATTCCGGGTAAGTCAAAAGAGGCCTATTGTGCATCACTGCAGGCAAGCACTGAAACCGTTGATCGGTGAAGAGTCTGTCAGGATCGTGTAAATCTGGTCGCCGGCATGGCCCAGAAACGAAAAAAGCGACCCGAAGGTCGCTTTCTCGTTGCTTCAAGGCGTTCAAGGGGCCTTGAGGCGAAGATGGCGCAGCGGACGGGACTCGAACCCGCGACCCCCGGCGTGACAGGCCGGTATTCTAACCGACTGAACTACCGCTGCGTATCATTCAGGCTTTCGCCCGATTGAAAACTGGGTCTACCCTTCCGGCGCGATGGCCTCAGGGCAGGCACAAAAAAAGCGACGTGTGATCGCTTCATTTGTGTTTGCTTCAAGGTGTTCTAGGGACCTCGAAACGAAGATGGCGCAGCGGACGGGACTCGAACCCGCGACCCCCGGCGTGACAGGCCGGTATTCTAACCGACTGAACTACCGCTGCGTATCGTTCAGGCTTGCGCCCGATTGAAACTGGGATCAGCCTCAGGCATTTCGCCTTCGACTTCAGACCGGTGCCAGGCACCCATCTGTTACTGAAAAATGGCGCAGCGGACGGGACTCGAACCCGCGACCCCCGGCGTGACAGGCCGGTATTCTAACCGACTGAACTACCGCTGCGCAGTGTGTTTCTCTCCGGCTTTCGGCTTCATCAGAAGCGCCCAGCGCTAGAAACAACCTCAGGAAGTGGTGGGTGATGACGGGATCGAACCGCCGACCCTCTGCTTGTAAGGCAGATGCTCTCCCGGCTGAGCTAATCACCCTCGCGATGTTGCTTGTTGCGTTTGCTTCGCTGAGGCCGCGAAATTTACGCAGGTGCCGAAGCTAAGTCAATAGCCCCGTTGAATTTTTTTCAAAAAAGGCAAAAACGGAAAAGGGACCTTTCGGTCCCCTTCCCTTACTGCAGTCTGCTCAGGTGTAGATCATCTTGCGGGTCATGCCGCCGTCCACAACAAACTCCTGGCCAGTGACGAACCCGGCCTGGCGCGACAGCAGCCAGGCGACCATGGCCGCCACATCCTCCACCGTCCCTACCCTGCCCGTCGGGTGCTGGGAGTGGTCGGCCTCGGTCAAGGGCTCGGCACGGCGCTGGGACGGGTCACGGGCATCGATCCAGCCAGGGCTCACCGCATTGACGCGGATCTCCGGGCCCAGGCTCATGGCCAGGGCATGGGTCAAGGCTACCAGGCCGCCCTTGCTCGCCGCGTAGGCCTCGGTGTCTGGTTCGGACTGCCGGGCACGGGTCGAAGTCAGGTTGACGATCGCCCCATTGTGCGCACGCAGGTACGGCGCACAATGCTTGGCCAGCAACATCGGGCCATTGAGGTTGACCGCCAGCACCCGGTTCCACTGCGCCAGGCTCAGGCTTTCCAGAGTCTGGTTGTGTGGATTGGCGATCGCCGCGTTGCATACCAGCGCATCCAGCCGCCCGAACTGACCAAGCACCTCGGACACCCCGGCACTGACCTGGGCCTCGTCGGCCACGTCCATGGTGATGAACCAGGCGTTTTCGCCCAGGGCCTTGGCCACCTTGGCACCGCGCTGGCGGTCAAGGTCGCTGAGCACCACTTGCCAACCTTCGCAGATCAGCCACGCGGCAATGCCCAGGCCGATGCCGCGGGCGGCACCGGTGACCAGGGCAACCCGACCGTTATGGCCGGGTACACCGCCGCGGATTTCCATCACAGCGCCGCCAGCCCACGGGCGAGGTCCGCCTGCAGGTCGGCCACGTCTTCCAGGCCCACGGCAACCCGGATCAGGCTGTCGCGGATGCCCGCAGCTTCACGCTCCTGCGGCGTCAGACGGCCGTGGGAGGTGGTGGCCGGGTGGGCGATGGTGGTCTTGCTGTCGCCGAGGTTGGTGGTGATCGAAATCACCCGGGTCGCATCGATGAAGCGCCAGGCGCCCTCTTTGCCACCTTTGACCTCGAAGCTGACCACCGCACCGAAGCCGCTCATCTGACGCTTGGCCAGCTCGTGCTGCGGGTGGCTCGGCAGGCCGGCGTAATGCACCTTCTCCACGCCCTCCTGCTGCTCCAGCCATTCAGCCAGGATCTGGGCACTCTCGCAGTGCGCACGCATGCGCAGCTTGAGGGTTTCCAGGCCTTTGGTGAAGATCCAGGCGTTGAACGGGCTGAGGGTCGGCCCGGCAGTACGCAGGAAGCCCACCACTTCTTTCATCTGCTCGGCACGGCCGGCAACCACGCCCCCCATGCAACGGCCCTGGCCGTCGATGAACTTGGTGGCCGAGTGGAACACGATGTCGGCACCCAGCTTGAGCGGCTGCTGCAAGGCCGGGGTGCTGAAGCAGTTGTCCACCACCAGCATGGCACCACGGGCGTGGGCAATTTCAGCCAGCGCAGGAATATCCACCAACTCGGCCAGCGGGTTGGACGGGGATTCGACGATCAGCAGCTTGGTGTTGGCCTTGATGGCCTTTTCCCAGCCAGCAAGATTGACCAGTGGCACGTAGTCCACCTGCACACCGAAACGCTTGAAGTACTTCTCGAACAGGCTGATGGTCGAGCCGAATACGCTCTGCGACACCAGCACGTGGTCGCCGGCACTGCACAGCGACATGACTACGGCAAGGATCGCCGCCATGCCGGTGGAGGTGCCCACGGCCTGCTCGGCGCCTTCCATGGCCGCCAGGCGCTCTTCGAACGCACGCACGGACGGGTTGGTGTAGCGCGAGTAAACGTTGCCCGGCGTTTCGCCGGCAAAGCGCGCAGCGGCATCGGCCGCCGTGCGGAACACATAGCTGGAGGTCAGGAACAGCGCTTCGCTGTGCTCGGCCTCCGGTGTACGGTTTTGACCGGCGCGCACCGCCAGGGTGTCGAAACCGACACCCTCGAGGTCACTGTCCAGTCGTCCGGCATCCCATTGATCCGTCATGCCGTCGCTCCCAAATCAGTTGTTGTAGAGGTCGATGATTGCGCTGACCGCCTGGTTCTTGACCTTGGCCAGATCGTTACGGGCCTGCTCGATACGGTCAAGGTAGGCTTCGTCGATGTCACCGGTGACGTATTCACCGTTGAACACCGCGCAATCGAAGTGTTCGATCTTGACCTTGCCGCCACCGACCGAGTCGATCAGGTCCGGCAGGTCCTGGTAGACCAGCCAGTCGGCGCCGATCAACTCGGCCACCTGTTCGGTGGTACGGTTGTGGGCGATCAGTTCGTGAACACTCGGCATGTCGATGCCGTAGACGTTGGGGTAGCGCACCGCAGGGGCTGCGGAGCAGAAGTAGACGTTCTTGGCGCCAGCTTCGCGGGCCATCTGGATGATCTGCTTGCAGGTGGTACCGCGCACGATCGAGTCGTCCACCAGCATCACGTTCTTGCCGCGGAATTCCAGCTCGATGGCGTTGAGCTTCTGGCGCACCGACTTCTTGCGTGCGGCCTGGCCAGGCATGATGAAGGTACGGCCGATGTAGCGGTTCTTGACGAAGCCTTCGCGGAACTTAACGCCCAGACGGTTGGCCAGCTCCAGCGCGGCAGTACGGCTGGTGTCCGGGATCGGGATGACCACGTCGATGTCGTGCTCGGGGCGCTCGCGCATGATCTTGTCGGCAAGCTTTTCACCCATGCGCAGACGGGCCTTGTACACCGAGATACCGTCGATGATCGAATCCGGGCGGGCCAGGTAGACGTGCTCGAAGATGCACGGCTGCAGCTTCGGTGCATCGGCACACTGCTTGGTGAACAGCTGGCCTCCTTCGGTGATGTACACCGCTTCGCCCGGCGCCAGGTCGCGGATCAGGGTGAAGCCGAGCACATCGAGGGCGACGCTTTCCGAGGCGATCATGTATTCCACGCCTTCGTCAGTGTGACGCTGGCCGAATACAACCGGACGGATGCCGTTCGGGTCACGGAAGCCGACGATACCGTAGCCGGTGATCATCGCAACCACCGCGTAGCCACCGACGCAACGGCTATGCACGTGGGAAACGGCTGCGAACACGTCTTCTTCGGTCGGTTGCAGCTTGCCACGCACGGCCAGTTCATGGGCGAACACGTTCAGCAGCACTTCCGAGTCGGAATTGGTGTTGACGTGGCGCAGGTCGGACTCGTAGATCTCCTTGGCCAACTGCTCGACGTTGGTCAGGTTGCCGTTGTGCGCCAGGGTGATGCCGTACGGCGAGTTGACGTAGAACGGCTGGGCTTCGGCCGAAGTCGAGCTGCCCGCGGTCGGGTAGCGCACGTGGCCGATACCAATGCTGCCGACCAGGCGCTGCATGTGGCGCTGCTGGAAAACGTCACGCACCAGGCCATTATCCTTGCGCAGGAACAACCGGCCGTCGTGGCTGGTCACGATACCGGCAGCGTCCTGGCCGCGGTGCTGGAGGACCGTAAGCGCGTCATACAGCGCCTGATTGACGTTCGACTTACCGACGATACCGACGATGCCACACATGCGACGCAACCCCTACTTTGATGAAACTTGAACGAACAGTGCTCAGGGCTTTGCCGGCCCGAGCAACTGCTCCTTGAATGGAAGATCAGCCGGAGCGCTGATCAGCCCACTGGGAGTCCACTGACCGGTGAAACCCAGGATCAGGTTTTTCGACCAGTCAGCGACCAATAGAAACTGTGGTATCAGGCGTGATTCCTGCCACCAGGTGTCTTGCTGCACCGGCCCCAGGCTGAGCAGGCCGACGGCCACCACCACCAGCAACCCCCCGCGCGCGGCACCGAAGGCCATGCCGAGGAAACGATCGGTGCCGGACAGCCCGGTCACGCGGATCAGCTCGCCGATAAGGAAGTTGAGCATGGCCCCCACCAGCAGGGTGGCGACGAAAAGAATGGCGCATCCGGCGATGGTGCGCATCGACGGCGTCTGGATATAGCTTTCAAGGTACACCGAAAGCGACCCACCGAACATCCAGGCGACCGCCCCTGCAACGATCCAGATGAGCAGGGACAAGGCTTCCTTGACGAAGCCGCGCTTGAGACTGATCAGTGCGGAGACGGCGATGATCGCGATGATCGCCCAATCAACCAGAGTAAAGGCCACGGTGCTGCCTGCAGACGTTTGAGGCGGCGCATTTTACCAGAGCGAAAGGCCGGGAGTAAGCGGAATGTCAGGTGGATCCCTGAGTCAGGTTTTCAGGCCTGCGTCGCCCTTCTGCAGGAGCGGCCTCATGTCGCGAAAGGCCGCCCGTACCGGGACAGTACTGACCCTGATTCAGCCTTTTTCAGGCTGGAATCGGGTCACGAAGCCATTGAGCTTCTGCTGGCGGTTGATCACGTCTTTCAGCTTGTCAGCCTCGGCGCGCTCGATCAACGGCCCGACATACACCCGGTTCATGCCACCGGCCGAGCGAATGTAGGCGTTGTAGCCCTGGCTGCGCAGGGTCTTCTGCAAGTTCTCGGCGCCGGCCCGGCTGGACAGGCTCGCCAGCTGGATCGACCAGCTCACCGGCAGGCCATTGACGTCGATCTTCGACGGCGCAGGCGCTGGCGCAGTTGCCACTGGGGCGGCCGGCTTGGCAGCGGGCGCCGGCGTTGGCACTGGGGTCTGCGGCTTGGGCTGAGCTTGTACCTGGGGCTGAGTCTGCGGCGACGGCGTGATCGGCTGGCTTGGTGTCCTTACCGGCGCCGTCGACTCATTGACCACCACCGGCGGCTGCTCGGGCTCCTCTGGCAGCGGCTGTGGCTCAGGTACCGCCACCTGCTCCACCTTGACCTCGGGCAGGGTCGGCATGGCCGGCGCCTGCGGGGCGTCGACACGCACCTGGCGCATCTCGTCCTGGCGGGTGAACAGCATCGGCAGGAAAATCACCGCCAGCGCCACCAGCACCAACGCACCCACCATGCGCTGCTTCATCCCTTTGTCCAGCACTGCCATCTAGTCACCCCTCCAGGGCCTGCCGCTCCAGCCATTCCAGGGCCTCGGCGACACAGAAAAACGAACCGAACAGCAGAATCTGATCATCCGCCGTCGCCTGCGCACATTGCCCTTCCAGGGCGGCGTCGACGCTGGCGTAAGACTTCACCGCAGCACCATGGTTCGTCAAGGCAGCGGCCAATTCGGCAGCCGGACGGCTGCGTGGGGTGTGCAGAGGCGCTACCGCCCAGTCGTCGACCAAGCCGTGCAGCGGCGCGATGACGCCCTGCAAGTCCTTGTCGGCGAGCAGGCCGAACACTGCCAGGCGCCGCCCCTTCAGTGGGCGCGCAGCCAGCCGCCGGGCCAGATACTCCGCAGCGTGCGGGTTATGCCCAACATCCAGCAGCAGTTCCACCGCCCTGCCCTGCCAGGTCAACTGGCGACGATCGAGACGGCCGGTGATGCGGGTGTCGAGCAAGGCCTGACGGACCCGCCCGGCATCCCACGGCAAGCCCATCAGCAGATAGGCCTGCAGGGCCAGGGTGGCGTTCTCCATGGGCAGGTCGAGCAGCGGCAGACCGTGCAAGGCTACCGGCGTGCCGTCTGCAGTGACCCCGCGCCAGTCCCAGCCACTTTCGTGGCTTGCCAGATCGAAGTCGCGACCGCGCAGGAACAGTGGCGTTGCCAATTCGGCGGCCCTGTCCAGCAACGGCTGCGGCGGATCGAGGTCGCCGCACAGCGCCGGCTTACCCTGGCGGAAGATGCCGGCCTTCTCGAAGGCCACCAGCTCGCGGGTATCGCCCAGGTAGTCGACATGGTCGACGCCGATGCTGGTCACCAGCGCCAGGTCGGCATCCACCACGTTCACGGTGTCCAGACGACCACCAAGGCCCACTTCGAGCACTACGGCATCCAGCTGCGACTGGTAGAACAACCAGAACGCCGCCAGCGTGCCCATCTCGAAGTAGGTCAGGGAAATCTCGCCCCGCGCCGCCTCGACGGCGGCGAAGGCCTCGCACAGGCGCTCATCGCTGGCTTCCTGGCCATCGATCAGCACCCGCTCGTTGTAGCGCAACAGGTGGGGCGAACTGTACACCCCTACCTTCAACCCCTGAGCCCTCAGCAGCGAGGCCACAAAGGCGCAAGTCGAGCCCTTGCCATTGGTACCGGTCACCGTGACCACCCGTGGCGCCAGCTTGCCCAGCGCCAGCCGGGCAAGCACCTTCTGCGACCGCTCCAGGCCCATGTCGATAGCCGAGGGGTGCAACTGCTCGAGGTAGGCGAGCCACTCGCCCAGGGATCGTTGTTTCATCACGCGACCGCAGCGACCTCGCGGGCCTGCTCCGGCGTTTCCTGGCCGGTCATCTGCGCCAGCAGGCGAGCCAGACGCGGACGCAGGTCGCCACGGGAGATGATCAGGTCGATGGCGCCGTGCTCCAGCAGGAACTCGCTGCGCTGGAAGCCTTCCGGCAGTTTTTCGCGCACGGTCTGCTCGATCACGCGTGGGCCGGCGAAGCCGATCAGGGCCTTCGGCTCACCGACGATGACGTCGCCGAGCATCGCCAGGCTGGCGGAAACACCGCCGTAGACCGGGTCGGTCAGTACCGAGATGAACGGGATGCCTTCTTCGCGCAGGCGTGCCAGCACGGCCGAAGTCTTGGCCATCTGCATCAGCGAGATCAGCGCTTCCTGCATGCGCGCACCGCCGGAGGCGGAGAAGCAGACCATTGGGCAGCGGTTTTCCAGGGCATAGTTGGCGGCACGCACGAAACGCTCACCGACGATGGCACCCATGGAGCCACCCATGAACGAGAATTCGAAGGCGCTGACCACGATCGGCATGCCCATCAGGGTACCGCTCATGGAGATCAGGGCGTCTTTTTCGCCGGTCTGCTTTTGCGCACCGGCCAGGCGGTCCTTGTACTTCTTGCCGTCACGGAACTTCAGGCGGTCGACTGGCTCCAGCTCGGCGCCCAGTTCGGCGCGGCCTTCCGGGTCAAGGAAGATGTCGATGCGGGCACGTGCGCCGATGCGCATGTGGTGGTTGCACTTGGGGCAGACATCCAGGGTCTTTTCCAGCTCCGGACGATACAGCACGGCCTCGCAGGCCGGGCACTTGTGCCACAGGCCTTCCGGCACCGAGCTCTTCTTCACCTCGGAACGCATGATCGAAGGGATCAGTTTGTCGACTAACCAGTTGCTCATGCTTTCTTTCTCCAGTATTGGCGGACGGGGACCGGACTGGCCGGCCATGCCCTGCCCTTGAGCTCAAATTCTTCTATGAAACGATGACGGCCCGGCCGCAGGGGCTGCCTGCGCACCGCGCCGTCTTCAATCTGTGTTGTGGCCATGCAGCATGCTGCTGGCCGCCCCGCAGGGCTGCGAAACCTATGGACGATGGCGCGCCGCCAGCCGTCACATCTGCCGTCACGCCTGTTTCACAGCGCGCATGAAGGCTTCGATCTTCGCCGCATCCTTGATGCCCTTGGCCTGCTCCACACCGCCACTGACATCCACCGCATACGGCCGCACCTGGGAGATCGCCTGGCCAACGTTGTCGGCCGACAACCCGCCCGCGAGGATGATCGGCTTGCTCAGCCGCGCCGGCACCAGCGACCAGTCGAAGGCCTCGCCGGTACCGCCAGGCACACCGGCAACGTACGTGTCGAGAAGAATGCCGCGAGCGCCAGCATAGTGCTGGCAGGCGGCTTCCAGGTCATCGCCCGGGCGCACGCGCAGGGCCTTGATCCAGGGCCGATGATAACCTTCGCAATCGGCCGGGGTTTCGTCGCCGTGGAACTGTAGCAGGTCCAGCGGCACCACTTCGAGAATCTCGTTCAGCTCGCAACGCGAGGCGTTGACGAACAGCCCGACCGTGGTCACGAACGGCGGCAACTCGGCAATGATCGCCCGCGCCTGGCGAACGTCCACGGCACGCGGACTTTTGGCATAGAAGACGAAACCGATGGCATCGGCCCCCGCCTCAGCGGCGGCCAGCGCGTCCTCGATGCGGGTGATCCCGCAGATCTTGCTGCGAACGTTGCTCATGGACTGCAAACCCTGAGTGAACTTGTGAAGGGCCCGATGTTAGCAAATGACTTTTGACGCGTCAGTCGGCCAACGCCTCGTAACCGGTCAAAAAGTGTGGGCCAATGTAACGCTGCGGCAACTGGAACTCTTCCGGGTACTCCACTTGCACCAGGTACAAGCCGTAAGGGTGCGCGGTAACCCCGCCCTCGCGGCGGTTGCGCCCTTCCAGCACCTCGCGCGCCCATTCGACCGGGCGCTCACCGGCACCGATGGTCATCAGTACGCCGGCAATGTTGCGCACCATGTGGTGCAGGAAGGCCGTGGCGCGCACGTCCAGCACGATCATCTGGCCATGGCGGGTCACGCGCAGGTGATGGATGTGCTTGATCGGCGACTTGGCCTGGCACTGGCTGGCACGGAAGGCGCTGAAGTCATGGGTACCGAGCAGGTACTGGGCAGCCTGGGCCATGCGCTCGACGTCCAGCGGGCGGTGGTTCCAGGTCACTTCCTCGGCCAGGTGCGCGGGGCGGATCGGGTCGTTGTAGATCACGTAGCGGTAGCGCCGGGCACAGGCCTTGAAGCGCGCATGGAAGTCCGCCGGCATCGGCCGCGACCAGACCACACTGATGTCGTGGGGCAGGTTGAAATTGGTGCCCAGGGTCCAGGCACGCTCGTCACGCACGGCGCGGGTGTCGAAATGCACGATCTGCCCACAGCCGTGCACGCCGGCATCGGTGCGCCCGGCGCAGATGACGCTGATCGGCTCGTCGGCCACCTTCGAAAGCGCCTGCTCGAGGGCCTGCTGGACGCTGGGCACACCGCTGGCCTGGCGCTGCCAGCCGCGGTAGCGCGAGCCCTTGTATTCCACACCCAGGGCAATGCGGGTGAAGCCTTCGGCGGCCGATTCGGTGGCGGCGGTGTCGATGATGTCCAAGAGCGTGAAACCTGTGGGTGATACGGAATGGCGGGGATTATAACGACAACGGCAGCCGTGTAGGGCTGCCGTCGTGGTTGTTACTGCCTGAAGCGGAATCAGACCAGGCGCGAGAGCATCTCTTCGGCTTCCTGACGCTGGCCGTCATCACCATCCTTGACCACTTCGTCGAGGATGTCGCGGGCACCCTGGTGGTCGCCCATATCGATGTAGGCGCGTGCCAGGTCGAGCTTGGTCGCTACTTCGTCGGCACCGGAGAAGAAGTCGAAGTCGAGGTCGTCCAGTGGCTCGGGCTCGGCTGCGGCGTCTTCGGCAGTGAAGTGCGGCTCCAGCGATGGCGACTCCAGGCTCTGCGACAGCTTGTCGAGCTCGGCGTTGACGTCGCTCAGCTCCGAGGCAAAGCTCTTGGCTGCCGGCGAGTCGTCATCCAGCGACAGCGACAGGTCGAAGTCGTCCGGCAGTTCCAGCTCGGAAATCGGGTCGAATTCCGGGATGGCGTCGAAGGCTGCCAGCTCGGCGGCAACGTCCACCGGCTCTTCTTCCGCCGCAACCGGGGTAGCCGGAGCAGCCGTTTCGCCACTGTCCAGATCGAAATCGGCCAGGTCGAAATCAGCCAGGTCGTCGACGCTCTGCGGCTCGGCCTGAGCCTGGGCCAGCAAGGCTTCGAAATCGTCATCGGCATCGGTTTCCGGCGCAACGGCTGGCGGCTCGGCTTCCATCTGCGTTTCGGCCAGTGGCGCCTCATCCAGCATCGGCGGCTCGAGCTGATCATCAACTGGCAGATCATCACCCAGGCTCAGGTCGAAGGCGCTATCCAGGTCGTTATCATCGAGCACCGAGGTCTCGGTGAACGCCTCGGCGGCTGCTTCGAGCTCAGGTTCAGATGCTGGTTCAGGTGCCGGCTCTTGCTCGACGACTGCCTGCGGCTCAGGTGCCGCTTCAGGCTCTGCTTCTGCTTGCGGCTCTTCCTGAAGCAACTCCTGCACATACTGCTCGTCCATTTCGGCGGCCAGTGCCGCAGCACCCACACCGACGGCGGCAGCAGCAGCGAGCCCCAGCATGGCCGGGTAGCGCTCCTTGAGGCTGTTGACCTGCGCGGTGTTCGCTTCGCTACCAGGCAGCTTGCGCTCCTGCTCGACGAAGGCGCTGTGGTCGCCCTGGCGGGCATAGACGTCCATCAGCTTGAGGCGCAGGGCATCATTTTCCGGCTGCGCCGCCACTGCCGTTTCCAGCAGGTCGGCCGCATGATTCAGGCGACCACGTGACAGGCTCAGATCCACCTCAGCCAGCAGTTCTGCGTTCGGCTCCTGTGCCGGCTCGGGCGAGGCAACCGGGGCAACAGGCGCAGCAGCAGCCGGTTTTTCCGCAGCCACAGCAGCGGCAGCAGAAGCCGCCACCACGGCAGGCGACAGGGTGACGCTCGGCGCGGACACTTCCAGCTCGTCGAAGCTGCTAGGTGGCAGGTCGAGATCAGGGCTGCGCTCGCCCTCCTCGGCCAGCGCACGGGCCATGCGCAGGTGTTTTTCCGCTTCCTGCTGGGCCTTGCGCTTGCGTGCCAACAGCAACAGCAGGAGCAACAGCACCAGGAACGCGGAGCCGGCGATCAGGCCGAGCACCATAGGATTGGCCAGCATCTTGTCGATTGCGCCTGGCTGCGCAGGTTCAGCCCCATCGGCGGGGGCTGCAGCCGGGGCCGTATCGACAGCGGCCGGTGCCGGTGCGACCACAGGCTCGGCCGGGGCCGCCTCTGCCGCAGCGGGCTGAGCAGGGGCCGGCTCGCCCGGCAAGGCGCCCGCAGGCGGTGCTTCAGGTGCCGCGCCCTGGGCTTCCAGTCGCGCCAACTGGTCATTCTTCAGCTGGATCAGCTTCTGCAGCTTGTCCATCTGACTCTGCAGGTCGCTCACCCGACTCTTCAGTTCGTCGTTGTCACGACGGCTGGTATCCAGGCTTTCCTGGGCCACCGCCAACTTGTCGCTGATGGCCTTGGCGCTGTTGCCGCCAGTCTGCTTGCCAGGGCTGACCAGGCGCAAGTTGTCGCCCTGGGCGATACGCTCGGGCGCGGCGTCGGCGGCACCGCGGCGGGTGGCATCCAGCTGCCGCGCACGCGGCCCCAGGCGCCGGCCTTCACGCCAGGCCGCGTACTGCTCGGCCACTTCGCGATTGGCTTCGCGCTGGGGAATGCTCTGGGCCTGCTGCGGGTCGGGCAGACGCAGGACCTGGCCAACCTTCAGCTGGTTGATGTTGTTGCCGATGAAGGCATCCGGATTGAGCGCCTGGATGGCGATCATGGTCTGCTGTACCGAGCCACCGCCCTGGGTATTGCGGGCGGCGATTTGCCACAGGGTGTCGCGGCGCTTGGTGGTGTAGCTGCCTGCGCTGCTGGTCGCCGGGTTGACATTGGCCGCAGCGGGCTGCTGGCCCTGGGCCTTGGCCTGGTCAAGCAGCACGCTGTAGTCGCGCAGCAGGCGACCCTGGGGCCACATTACCTGGACCAGGAACTTGACCACCGTGCCTGGCAGTGGCTGGCTGGAGGTGACCCGCAGCACGCTCTTGCCGTTGGGGTTGATCACCGGGGTGAAGGTCAGGTCTTCGAGGTAGCTCGGAAACTCCACCCCGGCCTTGCTGAACTCTTCCGGTGGCGCCAGGCTCGGCGCCACTTCGGCTGCGGTGAGGTCGCGCACATCGAGCAGTTCGATCTCGGCGTCCAGAGGCTGGTTCTGTGCCGACTTCAACGTCAGTTCACCCAACCCCAGGGCATTCGCCATGCCCGACGTCAGCGCAGACGCTGCCGCCATGGCCAGAACCAGTTTGCGAATTCGAAGCATGACCTCTTCCCTTGTATGAATCGTCCCAAAAACCTGCGTGCGGCGCGGGACAAAAGTGCTCGCCAGTATCTTTTACGCCATGTGTTTAATCAACAATTGCGCCACCTGCACGGCGTTCAAAGCAGCGCCCTTGCGCACATTGTCGGTAGTCAACCAGAGATTGAGCTGCTGGTTTTCGTCAATTCCATGGCGTACACGACCAACATAGACCACGTCTTGGCCGACTGCGTCACCGACCGGAGTCGGATAATCATCGTTTTCCACCAGTTCGACACTTTCGGCCTGTTCCAATGCCTGGTTGACCTGCACCAGATCGACCGCGCGACCACTCTGCACCGCCACACTGAAGCTATCGCCGAAAAACACCGGGACTTGAATGCAGCTCACGGAAATCTTCAGTTCCGGCAGGCCCAGCAGCACACGCAGTTCGCCAACCAGACGGCGCTCCACGGCTGTATGCCCGTGCTCGTCGACCGCACCGACCTGGGCCAGCAGGTTGAAGGCCATCTGCCGATCGAAGAAACGTGGCTCCAGCGGGCGGGCGTTGAGCAGCTCGGCGGTTTGCCGGGCCAGTTCGCTGACCGCTTCGCGACCTTGCGCGGACACCGCCAGGGCAGCCATGACCTGCACCCGTTCGATATCCAGCTGACCCTTGAGCGGTGCCAGGGCAACCGCCACGGCAACGGCTGCGCAGCTGGGGCTGGTAATGCGGGCTGGCAGGTTCAATGTGGCAAGGCTGTCGCCATTAGCCTCCGGGACCACGGCCAGGGCATCTTCCAGGCCACCGGAAAGGTCGATGACCGTGCAGCCGGCCTGCTCAGCCTTGCTGGCAAAGCTACGACTGACGGCCGGGCTGGCGGCGAAGAAGGCCAGCTTGACCTGAGCGAAGTCGAAGCTGTCGACCTCACGCACCTTGAGCTTCTTGCCGGCGAACATCACGCTGCTGCCCGCCGATTCCATGCTGGCCAGCAGGTGCAGGGTGCCGACCGGAAAGGCCAGTTCTTCGAGGATCTGCACGAGGGTTTCACCGACGCTGCCAGTGGCGCCGACGACGGCGATGTCCAGGGGGGTGGTCATGGTAGAGATCCTTTTGCTGAAACGGCGGGGGGCGGCACTTTACTTGGATTGTAGTGTTTTGTCTTTGCTGGCCTCTTCGCGGCACAGGCATAAAAAAACCCGCACTGTCACCAGCGCGGGTTTTCTGTGCAGCAGAAGCGATCAACGCTCCAGCAGGATCCGCAGCATGCGGCGCAGCGGTTCGGCAGCGCCCCACAGCAGCTGGTCACCCACGGTGAAAGCGCCCAGGTACTGGGAGCCCATGTTCAGCTTGCGCAGGCGGCCAACCGGGATGTTCAGGGTACCGGTGACCTTGGTCGGGGTCAGCTCTTGCATGCTGATCTCGCGCTGGTTCGGTACCAGTTTCACCCATGGGTTGTGCTGGCTGATCATGCCTTCGATGTCGGCCAATGGCACGTCCTTGTTCAGCTTGATGGTCAGTGCCTGGCTGTGGCAGCGCATGGCGCCGATGCGCACGCAGATACCGTCGACCGGGACCGGGTTCTTGAAGCGGCCGAGGATTTTGTTGGTCTCGGCCTGGGCCTTCCACTCTTCACGGCTCTGCCCGTTCGGCAGTTCCTTGTCGATCCACGGGATCAAGCTGCCGGCCAGCGGCACGCCGAAGTTTTCGGTCGGGAACGCTTCGCTGCGCATGGCTTCAGCCACCTTGCGGTCGATGTCGAGGATGGCGCTGGCCGGGTTGGCCAGGTCATCGGCAACGGCCGCATGGGTAGCGCCCATCTGCTTGATCAGCTCGCGCATGTTCTGTGCGCCGGCACCGGAGGCCGCCTGGTAGGTCATGGCACTCATCCACTCGACCAGGCCGGCTTCGAACAGGCCACCCAGGCCCATCAGCATCAGGCTGACGGTGCAGTTGCCGCCGATGTAGTTCTTGGTACCGGCGTCGAGCTGCTGGTCGATGACCTTGCGGTTGACCGGGTCGAGCACGATGACCGCGTCGTCCTGCATGCGCAGCGACGAAGCGGCATCGATCCAGTAACCCTGCCAACCTGCTTCACGCAGCTTGGGGAACACCTCGTTGGTGTAGTCGCCGCCCTGGCAGGTCAGGATCACGTCGAGGGTCTTGAGTTCTTCAATCGAATAAGCGTCCTTGAGCGGAGCAATATCCTTGCCCACGTTCGGGCCTTGGCCACCCACGTTGGACGTGGTGAAGAACACCGGCTCGATAAGGTCGAAATCCTGCTCCTCCAGCATCCGCTGCATGAGCACGGAACCGACCATACCGCGCCAACCGATCAGACCTACACGTTTCATCGCAACTACACCTTTGCTAAAAGTGGGCCGCCACCTTGAGTTTTTGGTGGCGGGCCAGAGAGATTACAGATTCCGCAGCGCTGCGACTACTGCGTCGCCCATTTCCTGCGTGCCTACTTTATCGCAGCCTGCCGACCAGATGTCGCCGGTACGCAGGCCCTGGTCCAGGACGATGCTGACGGCCTTCTCGATTGCCTCGGCTGCCACCTGCTGATTGAAGCTGTAACGCAACATCATCGACACCGACAAAATGGTCGCCAGCGGGTTGGCGATGCCCTGCCCGGCGATGTCTGGAGCCGAACCGTGACAAGGCTCGTACATGCCCTTGTTGTTGGCATCCAGGGAGGCCGAAGGCAGCATGCCGATGGAACCGGTCAGCATGGAAGCCTCATCCGACAGGATGTCACCGAACATGTTGTCGGTCACTACCACGTCGAATTGTTTCGGTGCGCGGACCAGCTGCATGGCAGCGTTGTCGACGTACATGTGGCTCAGTTCGACGTCCGGGTAATCCTTGGCCACGTCTTCGACCACTTCACGCCACAGCTGGCTGGAAGCCAGGACGTTCGCCTTGTCCACCGAGCACAGCTTCTTGCCGCGCACGCGGGCCATGTCGAAGCCAACGCGGGCGATCCGGCGCACTTCGCTTTCGCTGTACGGCAGGGTGTCGTAGGCCTGACGCTCGCCGCCTTCCAGCTCGCGCTGGCCACGTGGAGCACCGAAGTAGATGCCGCCGGTCAGCTCACGGACGATGAGAATATCCAGGCCCGCGACGATTTCCGGCTTCAGCGAGGAAGCGTCGGCCAGCTGCGGGTAGAGGATGGCCGGGCGCAGGTTGGCGAACAGGCCCAGTTGTGAACGGATTTTCAGCAGGCCGCGTTCCGGGCGGATGTCACGCTCGATCTTGTCCCATTTCGGGCCGCCCACGGCGCCCAGCAGCACGGCGTCGGCCTTGCGTGCACGCTCCAGGGTCTCATCGGCCAGCGGTACGCCGTGCTTGTCGATGGCGGCGCCGCCGATCACGTCGTGCTCGAGGCTGAAGCCGAGCTGGAACTTGTCGTTGGCCAATTCCAGCACCTTGACCGCCTCGGCCATGATTTCCGGACCAATGCCATCACCTGGGAGAATCAGAATCTGCTTGCTCATGCTTTCCTCTATCCATTCACGCGGTGCGGCCAAGCGGGCCCCACCGAAAAGTGCTTATCGCTCGGCCCACAACACCAGTACATCAGTGCTGAACGAGCCATCGGCCTCGATCTGGTAATACTGCCGTACTTCTTCGCCCATGGCTTGCTGCAATTGGAGGATGGCAACGCGCATCGACTCCGGGGTGCGCATGCGCTCCACCCAGCTGGCAAACTCCAGGCGCAACGGTTGGCGCGTGTGGCTGCGCACATGCAGGCCGGCTTCGCTGACCTGGCGCTGCCATTCGGCAGCGGAGTAGTCGCGCACGTGACTGGTGTCACGCAGCACTTCCACGGTTTGCAGGTAGGTGTCGAGCAACGGGCTGCCCGGCGACATCACGTCGATGAACGCTGCCACGCCACCCGGCTTGAGCACCCGGCGCACTTCGCGCAGGGCCAGGCCGAGGTCGCTCCAGTGGTGCGCCGAATAGCGGCTGAAGACGAAATCGAACGAAGCGTCGGCGAACGGCAGGCGTTCGGCGGCACCGCGCTCGGTAGTGATATTGCCCAGGCCGCGCTCGCTGGCGGCGCTGGCGACCACGTCGAGCATCGATTGCGAGAGGTCGTAGGCGACCACTTCGGCAACCAGGGGCGCGACGTGAAAACTGACATGGCCGGCACCGCACCCCAGGTCCAGCACGCGGGCATTGCCCTGCCCCGCCAGTGCTGCCTGCAGCAGGGCGAATTCGCTGCCCTGGGCGTGCACGGCGCTACTGAGGTAGGCGCTGGCCTGTTCGCCGAACTGGCGTTGGACCACATCGGTGTGGGAGGTGCTGGTCATGGCTGAATCCTATGGTTTTTTTGTTGCCTGTACGGGCCTCTTCGCGGGGCAAGCCCGCTCCTGCAGGGAGCGGGTTTACCCGCGAAGAGGCCAGCACTGCTAGCTACGCACTTCAGGCATCACGGAACAGCCAAGGCTGGCCGACGCGGTGCTTGCCTTCGAATGCCTTGATCGCGTCGCTGTCCTGCAAGGTCAGGCCGATGTCGTCCAGGCCATTGAGCAGGCAGTGCTTGCGGAACGCATCGATCTCGAAGTGCAGCACCTTGCCATCCGGGCGGGTCACCGCCTGCGCCTGCAGGTCGATGGTCAGCTGGTAGCCTGGGGTGGCTTCAACCTGCTTGAACAGCTCGTCGACTTCCTCGTCGCTGAGAATGATCGGCAGCAAGCCGTTCTTGAAGCTGTTGTTGAAGAAGATATCGGCGAAGCTCGGTGCGATCACGCTGCGGAAGCCGTACTCGTCCAGTGCCCACGGCGCGTGCTCACGGCTCGAACCGCAGCCGAAGTTCTCCCGCGCCAGCAGCACGCTGGCACCTTGGTAACGTGCGTGGTTGAGCACGAATTCCTGGTTCAGCGGGCGCTTGCTGTTGTCCTGGTACGGCTGGCCGACATCCAGGTAGCGCCACTCGTCGAACAGGTTGGGGCCGAAACCGGTGCGCTTGATCGACTTGAGGAACTGCTTGGGGATGATCTGGTCGGTGTCGACGTTGGCACGATCCAACGGCGCGACGAGGCCAGTGTGCTGGGTAAAGGCTTTCATGCTGCGCTCCCTTGGATCAACTCGCGGACATCGATGAAGTGGCCGGTCACTGCGGCGGCGGCAGCCATGGCCGGGCTGACCAGGTGGGTACGGCCACCGGCGCCCTGACGGCCTTCGAAGTTGCGGTTGGAGGTGGACGCGCAATGCTCGCCACTTTCCAGGCGGTCCGGGTTCATCGCCAGGCACATCGAGCAGCCGGGTTCACGCCATTCGAAGCCGGCTTCGAGGAAAATCTTGTCCAAGCCTTCACGCTCGGCCTGGGCCTTGACCAGGCCCGAGCCCGGTACGACCAGCGCCTGCTTGACTGTCGCGGCGACCTTGCGGCCCTTGGCGATTTCGGCAGCGGCGCGCAGGTCTTCGATGCGCGAGTTGGTGCACGAACCGATGAACACGCGGTCGAGCTTGATGTCGGTGATCGCCTGGTTGGCGGCGAGGCCCATGTACTTGAGGGCACGCTCGATAGAACCACGCTTGATCAGGTCTGGCTCAGCGGCCGGGTCCGGAACACGCTGATCCACGGCCAACACCATTTCCGGCGAAGTGCCCCAGCTGACTTGCGGCTTGATCTGCGCGGCATCGAGCTCGACCACGGTGTCGAACACGGCGTCGTCGTCGGAAACCAGGTCTTTCCACGCTTCAACGGCACGCTTCCAGTCCTCGCCCTTCGGCGCGTACGGGCGGCCTTCGACGTAGGCGACGGTGGTGGCATCGGTCGCTACCAGGCCAACACGGGCACCGGCCTCGATGGACATGTTGCAGATGGTCATGCGGCCTTCCATCGACAATTCGCGGATGGCGCTGCCAGCGAATTCCATGGCGTGGCCGTTGCCACCGGCGGTGCCGATCTTGCCGATCACGGCAAGGACGATGTCCTTGGCGGTGACACCAGCCGGCAACTGGCCTTCGACACGCACCAGCATGTTCTTCATCTTCTTGGCGACCAGACACTGGGTGGCGAGCACGTGCTCGACCTCGGACGTGCCGATGCCATGGGCCAAGGCACCGAAAGCGCCGTGGGTGGAGGTGTGCGAGTCGCCGCAGACTACGGTCATGCCTGGCAAGGTTGCACCCTGCTCCGGGCTGATGACGTGGACGATGCCTTGGCGTTCGTCGTTCATCTTGAATTCGACGATGCCATATTCGTCACAGTTCTCATCGAGGGTCTGCACCTGCAGGCGCGACACCTGGTCGACGATGGCTTCGATGCCGCCCTTGCGCTCTGGCGTGGTCGGCACGTTGTGGTCCGGGGTGGCGATGTTGGCATCGATGCGCCACGGCTTGCGGTTGGCCAGGCGCAGGCCTTCGAAGGCCTGGGGCGACGTCACTTCGTGAATGATATGGCGGTCGATGTAGATCAAGGACGAGCCGTCATCACGGCGCTTGACCTCATGGGCTTCCCAGAGTTTGTCGTAGAGCGTTTTACCAGCCATCAGACTGTTCCTCATCAGCGTCTTTCTATGCCAAAGACCCCTTGGCTTGTACGGACGATGCTATGGGGTTAGATTGAATAACTCAAATTCATAATTTTTATGCTTTGGATAACCAAAAGGAATCCTAAATCGTGGACCTGGCCAACCTGAGCGCGTTCATTGCCATTGCCGAGACCGGCAGCTTCTCTGGCGCCGGCGAACGCCTGTTCCTCACCCAGCCGGCGATCAGCAAACGCATCGCTGGCCTGGAACAGCAACTGGACGTGCGCCTGTTCGATCGCCTGGGTCGCGAAGTGACCTTGACCGAAGCCGGCCGCGCACTGCTGCCCCGCGCCTACCAGATCCTCAACGTCCTCGATGATACCCGACGGGCGCTGACCAATTTGACGGGGGAAGTGAGCGGTCGTCTCACCCTGGCCACCAGCCACCACATCGGTTTGCACCGCCTGCCCCCGCTTTTACGGGCTTTCACCCGGCAGTACCCGGCTGTGGCATTGGATATCCAGTTCATGGATTCGGAACAGGCCTACGATGAAATCCTCCATGGCCGCGCTGAAATTGCCGTCATTACCCTTGCCCCTGAGCCTCATCACCTGGTCAGGGCCGTACCGGTCTGGGACGACGCCCTGGATTTCGTGGCGGCGCCCGAGCATCCACTGGCCAGCAACCAGGCGGTCAGCCTGGCCGATGTCGCCCGCAACCCGGCGGTATTCCCCGGCGGCAACACCTTCACCCACCACATCGTCCAGCGCCTGTTCGAAAGCCAGGGACTGACGCCGAACATCGCCATGAGCACCAACTACCTGGAAACCATCAAGATGATGGTGTCGATCGGCCTGGCGTGGAGCGTGCTGCCCCGGACTATGCTGGATGATCAGGTTGCACCTATCGCTTTGCCCGGCATACAGCTGTCGCGCCAGCTAGGCTACATTCTGCACACGGAGCGCACGCTATCGAACGCTGCAAGGGCCTTCATGGCCCTGCTCGACAGCCACGCAGGGTCCGCCTGACCGGTCGTCAGCTCGGCATTTCCAACTCATGGACGCGTCACACGCCAAAGGTTTGGTACCAATGCCCAAATCAGCAAATCGTTTTCCGCGCCTGCCGCGTATCCCTGCGGCCGACCCACAGGAATCGGAACAGGCCTGGCAGAACGCCCCGCAGCTGCTGGCGGCACTCAATGGCGCACGCCTGGGTGCCTGGCTGTGGGATATCGATACCGGCCGGATCAGCTGGTCACGGGGTACCCAGGCGCTGTTCGGCTTCGATCCGCAACGCCCGCTGCCCAACGACATCGACTACCTCGACCTGCTGCCGGAAGAAGACCGCGCCCGCACCCGCCAGCTGTTTCATGCAGTCGTCAATGGCGAACCGGTGGAACAGGCCATGCGCCATCGCATCCGCTGGCCTGACGGCAGCCTGCACTGGCTGGAAATCAACGGCAGCCTGACCCACGACCGCCATGGCCGACGGCAGATGATTGGGGTAATCCGCGAAATCACCCGCCAGCGCGAACGGGAAACCGCGCTGATCAACTCGGAAAAGCGCTTCGCCACGCTGTTCCACCTGAGCCCCAACGCCATTTTGCTGAGCCGCCGCCAGGACGGCATGATCATCGAGGTCAACCAGCACTTCGAGGACATGTTCGGCTGGCCCGGCGGCCAGGTGATCGGCAAGACCAGCATCGAACTGGGCTTGTGGGTCAACCCCGAGCAGCGCCATCAGGTGATCGAGGCCACCCGCAGCAACCACGGCCCGGCAATCATGGAAGTGCAGTTCCGTGCCAGCACCGGCAAGCTCCACGACGGCATTCTGTGCACCCAGAGCATCGAGATGGAAGGCGTCACCTACCTGATCAGCACCTTCGTCGATACCACCGAACGCAAACGCGCAGAGCAAGCCCTCAAGGACAGCCAGGAGCGCCTCGACCTGGCGCTGGACTCGGCGCAACTTGGCACCTGGGACTGGCATATCCCCAGCGGCATGCTCTACGGCTCGGCCCGCGCTGCGCAACTGCACGGGCTGGACCCGGTGCCGTTCCATGAGTCGTTCGATTCGTTCTTCGAAGGCGTACCGGAACACGAACGCGCCAGCATGCGCCAAGCCTACCGCAGCCTGCGCGAAGGCCCGGCCGGAAACTACCAGATCACCTACCGCGTACAGCTGGAAAACGGCACCTCGCGCTACATCGAAAGCCGTGCCCGCCTGTATCGCGACGACCAAGGCAACCCGTTGCGCATGGCAGGCACCTTGCTCGATATCACCGAGCAGGTAGAACGCGAACAGCGCCTGAGCGCCTCGGAAGAGAAATTCGCCAGCCTGTTCCAGGTCAGCCCCGACCCGATCTGCGTGACCCGCCAGGACACGGGCCAGTTCATCGAGATCAACCCGGCCTTCACCCAGACCTTCGGCTGGAATGCCGAACAGGTAATCGGCCGCACCGCCGAAGAGATCGGCCTGTGGGCCGAATCGATCGAACGCGCCCAGCGCATCGAGCGGGTGATCCGCGAACAGGCACTGAGCAATGTCGCGGTGGTGGTCAACCACCGCAACGGCTCGCCGCTGACCTGTGTCATCGCCAGCCGCCTGATCAGCGTCGATGACCAGCCGTGCAGCGTCACCACCCTGCGCGACATCACCCAGCAGCAACGCGCCGAGGCGGCCCTCAAATCCAGCGAAGAGAAGTTCGCCAAAGCCTTCCACTCCAGCCCCGACGCCATCACCATCACCGAACGCCGCAGTGGCCGCTACCTGGAAGTCAACGACGGCTTCTGCCGGCTGACCGGCTACAGCGCTGACGAAGTGATCGGCCGCAGCGTCTACGAAATCGGCATCTGGGCCGACGACAAGCAGCGCGGCGCCCTACTCAGCGAGCTCAAGGAGCGCGGCCGTGTGCACCACCGGGAGATGCTCGGGCGCAACAAGCGCGGCGACATCCTCACCGTGGAGGTGTCCGTGGAGCCGATCAGCCTCAATGAGGTCGACTGCCTGCTGCTGACTGCCCGCGATGTCAGCCAGCTGAAGAACGCCCAGGCGCAGATCCGCCACCTCGCCTACCACGACCCGCTGACCAACCTGCCCAACCGCGCCTTGCTGATGGACCGCCTGAGCCAGCAGATCGCCCTGCTGCGCCGCCACAATCTGCGCGGCGCGCTGCTGTTCCTCGACCTCGACCACTTCAAGCACATCAACGACTCGCTCGGCCACCCGGTGGGCGACACCGTGCTGAAGATCATCACCGCACGCCTGGAGGCCAGCGTGCGCCTGGAAGACACCGTGGCGCGCCTGGGTGGCGATGAGTTCGTGGTGCTGCTCAGCGGCCTGGAAGGCAGCCGCGAAGCCGTGGAAAGCAAGGTCCGCGAACTGGCCGACACGCTGCGCGAACTGCTGGCCGAACCGATGTCGCTGGACGGCCAGCGCCTGCAAGTGACACCGAGCATCGGCGTGGCACTGATCCCCGACCACGGCACCACGCCGGCCGACTTGCTCAAGCGCGCCGACATCGCCCTTTACCGAGCTAAGGATTCCGGGCGCAACACCACCGAGCTGTTCCACACCACCATGCAAAAGGCCGCCAGCGAGCGCCTGCGCATGGAAAGCGACCTGCGCCTGGCCCTGGCCCGCGGCGAGCTGGCCTTGCATTTCCAACCCCAGGTCGATGCCCGCGACAATCGCATCGTCGGTGCCGAAGTACTGCTGCGCTGGCACCATCCACAGCTGGGCCAGCAACCCCCCGCGCAGTTCATCCAGGTACTGGAAGAAAGCGGCCTGATTCTCGAAGTTGGCAGCTGGATCCTCGACGAAGCCTGCGACGCTTGCGCGCACATGCTCGAAGACGGCCTGATCGACGCCAATGACTTCAGCCTGTGCGTGAACATCAGCCCGCGGCAGTTCCGCCAGAACGATTTCGTCGAACGGGTGCTGCGCAGCCTGGACGACTACCGATTACCGCGGCAGATCCTGAAGCTGGAGATCACCGAGGGCATCGTCATACAGAACCTGGAAGACACCATCAGCAAGATGCGTGAACTCAAGCGCTATGGCGTGAGCTTTGCCATGGATGACTTCGGCACGGGCTATTCCTCGCTGACCTACCTCAAGCGCCTGCCGGTGGACGCGCTCAAGATCGACCAGACGTTCGTCCGCGACGCGCCAGAAGACCCCAACGATGCCGAGATTGTCCGCGCCATCGTGGCCATGGCCCGCAGCCTGGACCTGGCGGTGATTGCCGAAGGGGTGGAACTGACCGAGCAACTGGCGTTTCTCGAACGCCTGGGCTGCCACCTGTACCAAGGCTACCTGCACAGCCGACCACTGCCGCTGCCGGAATTCAGGCAGATGTTGCTGGAAGCACCGGCGGATTACTGAAACGAAGAAAGGGCACCCGAGGGTGCCCTTTCTTTGATCCCGCTGAACTGGGTTCGTCGGAATCAGTTCAGTGCAGGCTTGTCGCCATTGATCGGGATGCGTTTGGCCTTGGCCTCTTCCGGGACGATGCGCAGCAGGTCGATGCTGAGCAGGCCGTTGGCCAGGCCCGCCGCCTTGACCTCGATATGGTCAGCCAGGCGGAACGACAGCTTGAAGGCGCGCTGGGCAATCCCCTGGTGCAGGTAGGTCACTTCAGCGGCGCCATTTTCGCGCTTGCCACCGATGACGGTCAGAACACCTTTTTCGACTTGCAGGTCGAGGTCCTGCTCCTGGAAACCGGCTGCGGCAACTACGATGCGATAGTGGTCCTCGCCATGTTTTTCCACGTTGTAGGGAGGGTAGCTGCTACCCGCCTCGTTGCGTGCCGCGGACTCGAACAGGTCATTGAAACGATCGAAGCCAACGGAATGACGGAACAGTGGAGCGAGAGAGAAAGCGGTAGTCATGGTCATAAACTCCTGAGATTCAGCAAGTAAAGTCACTACGCGACCCGACTTCGGCATCGCGCACTCAAGAGATAGGGTCGGCGGGAAAGCTTTCAAGGGTAGAGCTGAAAAAATCTGTTCGGAGCTGATGGCCCTTTCGCGGGGCAAGTCGGATCGCCGCACCGCCGCTCCTGCAGGATGCGCACAATCCTCAGGTTTACGGTGATCCTGTAGGAGCGTGCTTGTCCCGCGAAAGGGCCGGATCAGGCGACACAAGACTCGAAGGAGATCGCGTCGACCCCAAGCAACCGACTAATCCGCGCGCAATCATCCTCACGCCGCAACTCGGCAAACAGCACCACCGCCTCGGGATAACTGCGGGTCAGCATCGCCAGCCACTGCTTCATCCGCCCCGGCGCATAGCGCGGCGACAGCTTGGCCTGGGCCTGGCGCCAAAACTCCCGCAGCAGCGGCAGCAAGTCATCCCAGCTCATCGGCTGGTATTCGTGCCCGTCGCGCGCGGCAGCGATCTGCAAGGCCAGGTCCGGGCGTGACACCAGCCCGCGCCCCAGCATGATGTCTTCAGCACCGCTGACCTCGCGGCAACGCCGCCAGTCGTCGACGGTCCAGATTTCACCGTTGGCGAACACCGGCACACGTACCACATCCTGCACCCGCGCCACCCACTCCCAGTGAGCGGGTGGCTTGTAACCTTCAACCTTGGTCCGCGCATGCACCACCAGGTGCGCCGAGCCGCCTTCGGCCAAGGCCGTGGCACAGTCCAGCGCTCCATCCGGGCTGTCGAAGCCCAGGCGCATCTTGGACGTGACCGGGATATGCGCCGGCACCGCGCGGCGCACTTCACGGACGATGGCATGCAACAGCTCCGGCTCCTTGAGCAGCACCGCGCCGCCACGCGACTTGTTCACGGTCTTGGCCGGGCAGCCAAAGTTCAGGTCGATTACCGGCGCGCCCAGTTCGCAGGCCAACGCGGCGTTCTCCGCCAGGCATACCGGGTCCGAGCCCAACAACTGCACGCGCATCGGCACGCCAGCGGCCGTGCGGGCACCCTGGCGAAGCTCAGGGGCGAGCTTGTCGAACGAGGACGCTGGCAGCAGGCGGTCGCACACGCGGATGAACTCGGTGACGCACCAATCGATGCCGCCCACTCGGGTCAGGACGTCGCGCAGGATGTTGTCGACCAGCCCCTCCATGGGGGCCAGGGCAATTTGCATGTCTGGGTCTCGGCGGAAAAGGCGGCAGTCTAGCAAAAAATGCTGCCGCTTCAGCTGCCGATCAGCGCCGGCCCGTAACCGTCGAGGAACTCCGCCGGCATGCGCTTGGGCTTGCCGCTGGACAGTTCGATGCAGGCGAAGGTGGTCTGCGCACGCAGCAAGGTCACGCCATCGCGTGGGCGCTTGAGCTGGAAGCGACGAGTCATGCGCAGGCGCTGGTCCCAGTCGATGATCCAGGTGGCCAGTTGCAGCTCATCATCCTCGTAGCCCGCAGCGAGGTAGTCGATTTCGTGGCGCACCACCGCCATGGCCCGGTCCAGGCGCCGGTATTCGGCCAGGTCCAGGCCCAGGCGCTGGGAGTGGCGCCAGGCGCAGCGCTCCAGCCAGGTGACGTAGACCGCGTTGTTGGCGTGGCCGAGGCCGTCGATGTCCTCGCTACCGACGCGCAGGTCGATGATGAATGGCGTTGCCAGGTCCCAGCTCATGCCCGCTCCCAATATCAGTGAACGGGCCGAGTGTAACGGATGTTCAGGCACTCTGCCGCGAAGGTTCACGGGCCAACAGCTCCAGCACCGCCTCACCCAGGCGCGGATCAGCCAGCACGCGTTGGTGCCCCCCCTCCTGCAGCAGCATCAGTCGGCTGTCGAACCAGGCCTTGTGGATGACCTGCGCCTCACTAGCTGGCACCAGCGCGTCGTCCGCGGCATGCACCACCAGCCCCGGCAGCTCCAGCTGGTAGCCACTGACATCAAGGCGAGCAATCTGCATGCCGACATCCCGTTCTACCTGGCGTATGAATGCCGCCCTTGCCCGCGCCGGCATGCCCAGATGGTGAGCAAAGCCGCGCAACACGCCCAGCAGCTGCGCTGGCGCGGCAATGCTGACTGCAGCCTCGGCACGCAGCCCCATCTGCAGGGCCAGCATGACACTGGCGCCGCCCATGGAATGACCGATCACGGCGCGCAGCGGCGGCAGCTCGGCGGCCGCTTCCAGCAACGCCCGGGCAAACAGCACCACATGCGCCTGCTGGCCGGGCGAGCGTCCATGGGCCGGGCCCTCCAGCGCCACCACCGTGTGCCCTGCCTGCACCAGGGTTTCGATCAGCGCCGCAAACTGGGTTGGGCGCCCTTCCCAACCATGCATCAGCAACACTGTCGGCCCACTGCCCCAACGCAAGGCCGACAATCCGAAGCGCAAGGTGATGCGCTCGGCACTGGCCAGCAGCGGCAGCTCCCATTGCCGTGGCGGCAGGTTGCGCGGGGTCATGAAGGCACGGCGCATCTTGCCGGCGATGTGTTCGGGGGCCAGTCGGCCCAGGGTGCCATTTACGCCACGAATCCAGCTCAGGGTAGTCATCGCCTTGCTCCAGGATCAGGGGTATCAGAGAACTGCCGACTTGGCGGCACGCAAAATGCGATCAGACAATTCGCCCGGGCCCAAGGCCCGCGCCAGGGCCAGGCCGCCGATCATCAGCGCCAGGTCAGCCAAGGCTTTGTCGGCGTCTTCCGGGCGGTCGACCATGGCCGCCGCCATCAGCTCGATATGCTCGGCCAGCACCTCACGGAAGGCTTCGGGCAAGCGCTGCATCTCGCCAAGCGAGTTGGGCAGCGGGCAGGCACGCACTTCAGCGTCACGGTGCTTGCGCGACAGGTAGAAGGCGCTCACCAGGGCCCGACGCCCTTCCCCATCCAGGTTCGGATCGACCTGGGCAAGCAAGGCACGGCGCTCATTCAACAGCTGGCGGAAGGCCTCGAGCATGAGCTCATCCTTGCTCTCGAAGTGCGCATAAAAACCGCCAACGGTCAGGCCTGCGGCACCCATCACCTGGCTGACACTCGGCTCGGCCGGGCCGTGCTGGATCAGCGCACTGCGGGCCGCTTCGAGAATACGCTCGCGGGTCTTGCTCTTCTTGTCGCTCATTCGGCGGCTCACCTTGAGAAATATGATGATCGAAATATTATTCTCATAATATTTTTTGGCAAGCAGAATTTGCCACCACTTGTCGGCGCCGAAATTTTTGGGAAGGGAGAAAAACAAAAGGCTCATTCAATAAGCGAATGAGCCTTTAAAGTCCCGCAAAACGCGGGTAAAAATGGCGTCCCCTAGGGGACTCGAACCCCTGTTACCGCCGTGAAAGGGCGGTGTCCTAGGCCACTAGACGAAGGGGACGTAACCTTCGCGAAGATCCGATCAATCGAACCCTGGCAGAATTGGTGGAGCTAAGCGGGATCGAACCGCTGACCTCCTGCATGCCATGCAGGCGCTCTCCCAGCTGAGCTATAGCCCCGAAACAAAGACCCATTCAATATGCGAACGAGCCTTTTAAGTCCCGCAAAACGCGGGTAAAAGTGGCGTCCCCTAGGGGACTCGAACCCCTGTTACCGCCGTGAAAGGGCGGTGTCCTAGGCCACTAGACGAAGGGGACGTAACCTTCGCGAAGATCCGATCAATCGAACCCTGGCAGAATTGGTGGAGCTAAGCGGGATCGAACCGCTGACCTCCTGCATGCCATGCAGGCGCTCTCCCAGCTGAGCTATAGCCCCGGATTTCTAGCCTCTCGGCCCAGCGACATCGTGAAACATCGCTTGTGCAAAGCTGGCGTCCCCTAGGGGACTCGAACCCCTGTTACCGCCGTGAAAGGGCGGTGTCCTAGGCCACTAGACGAAGGGGACGAACCTTCTTACCTTCAAGACCCGGTTGCTGGACCCGGTCTTGCTCGACAGCCTTGGCTGCCAAGCGGAATTTGGTGGAGCTAAGCGGGATCGAACCGCTGACCTCCTGCATGCCATGCAGGCGCTCTCCCAGCTGAGCTATAGCCCCACAATGTCGCTTTGAACAGAAGCGCTGGCTGGGTGCCTGGCGTTTCGTTTTCGTTCATCGCTGTGGACGGGGCGCATATTAAGATCGGATTGCAGGGCTGTCAAACTAAATTTTGAAAATATTCAAAATTTTTTTCACAGATAACAATCACTTACCGCCCTGCCCCGCTATCGCGGGGTATTCGCTGCTGCCGGAGCAGGCAAGCCCGCTCCGGCAGCAGACATGGAAAAGCCTCAGGCGATGTTGGCCAGCAGCTTTTCCCATTCCTTGTTTTCTTTCTTCGACACACCACCGAGCAGGTCCAGGGCCTGGCGCAGGCGGTAGCGAGTCAGGTCAGGGCCGAGGATTTCCATGGCGTCGAGCACCGACACCGAGCTGGCCTGGCCGGTAATGGCGGCGAACATCAGCGGCATGGCGTCACGCAGCTTGAGCTCCAGCGCTTCGACCACGGCCTGGATGCAGCCGGTGATGCGCTCTTTCTCCCACTGACGCAGGCTTTCCAGTTTCCACAGGATCAGCTGCATCACCTGGCGCACCTGGTCGGCGGACAGCTTCTTGCTTTCGAACAGCTTGGCATCGAGCTTGAGCGCGCCTTCGAAGAAAAAACCACCCAGCGGGGCGATCTGGCTGAAGGTCTCGACCCGGCCCTGTACATGCGGGGCAATCTTCATCATGTAGTCGCTGTTGAACGCCCACTGCTGCACGCGAGCGGCGAACTCTTCCACCGGCAGCTCACGCAGCCACTGGCCGTTGAGCCAGGACAGCTTCTCGATGTCGAAGATCGGGCCACCCAGGGAAATGCGCGACAGGTCGAAGTGCTCGACCATCTCGGCCAGGGAGAACTTCTCGCGCTCGTCCGGCATCGACCAGCCCATGCGGCCCAGGTAGTTGAGCATGGCCTCGGGCATGAAGCCCATGCGCTCGTAGAAGGTCACCGACGTCGGGTTCTTGCGCTTGGACAGCTTGGACTTGTCCGGGTTACGCAGCAGAGGCATGTAGCACAGCTTCGGCTGTTCCCAACCGAAGTACTCGTACAGCTTGATCAGCTTCGGCGCCGACGGCAGCCACTCTTCGCCACGCAGGACGTGGGTGATACCCATCAGGTGGTCGTCGACCACGTTGGCCAGGAAGTAGGTCGGCAGGCCGTCGTTCTTCATCAGCACCTGCATGTCCATGCGGTCCCATGGGATTTCGACGTCGCCACGGAGCATGTCCGGCACCACGCAGATGCCTTCGCTCGGCACCTTCATGCGGATCACGTGCGGCTCGCCAGCAGCCAGACGGCGCTGGACTTCTTCTTCGCTCAGCAGCAGGGCACGGCCGTCGTAGCGCGGGGTTTCACCACGGGCCATCTGCTCGGCGCGCATCTGCTCCAGCTCTTCGGCGGTGCAGAAACAGTAGAAGGCGTGGCCGGCATCGACCAATTCCTTGGCGTACTTGGCGTAGATCTCGCCACGCTCGCTCTGCCGGTACGGGCCGTGCGGGCCACCGACATCCGGGCCTTCGTTCCATTCGATGCCGAGCCAGCGCAAGGCGTCGAAGATCTGCTGTTCCGACTCGCGCGTGGAGCGCAGCTGGTCGGTGTCTTCGATACGCAGGATGAACTCACCGCCGTGCTGCTTGGCAAAGCAGTAGTTGAACAGGGCGATGTAGGCGGTGCCGACATGGGGGTCGCCAGTGGGCGATGGCGCGATACGCGTGCGAACGGTGGTCATGGAGAGTCTCGAACGAAAGATGAAACAAAGGCGGGATGTTAGCAGGGAGCAGGCACCGGGCTCCAGCAATGGCGCGAACGTCACTTGTCGGCTGGCCATCTGCCGCTGTTAAAATTACTTACATTTCTGGAACGATAGTCCTCATGCCTGCCCAACTCAAACGCCGCCTGGCGATCTTCTTCACCCTGGTGGCCATCATTGGCCTCGCCTTCCTGGCCGAGTGGTATTTCAAAGGCCGCTTCTTTGAGAGCACCGACAACGCCTACGTGCAGGGCGAAATCACCCGCATATCCAGCCAGCTTGGCGCACGCATCGACGAGGTGCGGGTCGACGACAACCAGCACGTGAACAAGGGTGACCTGCTGGTGCGCCTGGAGGCTGCCGACTTCGAACTGGCCGTGGAGCGCGCCCGGGCCGCCCTGGCCACCCGCGAGGCCGAATATGCCCAGGCGCAGAGCCGCCTGACCCAGCAAGGCAGCCTGATCGCTTCCAGCCAGGCCCAGGTGGCGGCCAATCAGGCCACCTTCGACCGCTCGCGCCTGGACCTGAGCCGCGCCGAAAAGCTGCGCAAGCCTGGTTTCGTCTCCGAAGAACGGGTGACCACCCTGTCGGCAGACAGCCACGTGGCCGGCTCTCAGGTCGACAAAGCCCGCGCCGACTTGCAAAGCCAGCGCCAGCAAATCAATGCCCTGAATGCCGACCTCAAGCGCCTCGACGCGCAGATCGCCAATGCCCGCGCCGACCTGGCCCAGGCCGAACTGAACCTGACCCGCTGCGAGATCCGCGCACCGCTCAACGGCACCATCGGCCAGCGCAATGCCCGCAATGGCCAGGTGGTGCAGGCCGGCGCCTACCTGTTGTCGATCGTGCCCGATGAAAACATCTGGGTGCAGGCCAATTTCAAGGAAACCCAGATTGGCAAGATGCAGCCCGGCCAGCGCGCCGAGCTGCTGTTCGACAGCTACCCCGACACGCCGATCGAAGGCCGCGTCGAGAGCCTGTTCGCCGCTTCCGGCGCGCAGTTCAGCCTGCTGCCGCCGGACAATGCCACCGGCAACTTCACCAAGGTGGTGCAGCGTATTCCGGTGAAACTGACCTTCGCCGCCGACAATCCGCTGCACGGGCGCATTCGCCCGGGCATGTCGGTCACCGCTACCGTCGACCTGCGCCGCGAAGACGAAGGCCACGATGGCCGGTGATCAACTGCTGCGCCCGACTGCGGAGCCAAGCCGGCGCGACTGGATCGCGGTGATGAGCGTGATGCTCGGCGCCTTCATGGCGGTGCTGGACATCCAGATCACCAACTCTTCGCTTAAGGACATCCAGGGCGCGCTGTCGGCGACCCTGGAGGAAGGCTCGTGGATTTCAACCTCGTACCTGGTGGCGGAGATCATCATGATTCCGCTGACCGCGTGGCTGGTGCAGCTGCTGTCGGCACGGCGCCTGGCGGTGTGGGTATCCGGGGGCTTCCTGCTGTCCTCGCTGCTGTGCTCAATGGCCTGGAACCTCGAGAGCATGATCCTGTTCCGCGCCCTGCAGGGCTTCACCGGCGGCGCACTGATCCCGCTGGCGTTCACCCTGACCCTGATCAAGTTGCCCGAGCACCACCGCGCCAAAGGCATGGCCATGTTCGCCATGACCGCCACTTTCGCCCCCTCGATCGGCCCGACCCTTGGCGGCTGGCTGACCGAGAACTGGGGCTGGGAATACATTTTCTACATCAACATCCCGCCTGGGCTGGTGATGATCGCCGGCCTGCTCTACGGATTGGAGAAGAAGGAAGCGCACTGGGAACTGCTGAAAAGCACCGACTATGCCGGCATTGTCACCCTCGGCGTGGGCCTGGGCTGCCTGCAGGTTTTTCTTGAGGAAGGCCACCGCAAGGACTGGCTGGAGTCCAACCTGATCGTCGGCCTGGCGACTATTGCCCTGATCAGCCTGATCACCTTCGTCATCCTGCAGCTTTCCAAGCCGCACCCGTTGATCAACCTGCGCATCCTCGGCAACCGCAATTTCGGCCTTTCGAGCATTGCCAGCCTGGGCATGGGCGTGGGGCTTTATGGGTCGATCTACCTGCTACCGCTGTACCTGGCACAGATCCAGGGCTACAACGCCCTGCAGATCGGCGAGGTGATCATGTGGATGGGCATTCCGCAGCTGTTCCTGATTCCGCTGGTGCCACAGCTGATGAAGGTGATACCGCCCAAGCTGTTGTGCGCCCTCGGCTTCTGCCTGTTCGGTGCCGCCAGCTTCGGTTCGGGGGTGCTTAACCCGGACTTTGCCGGGCCGCAGTTCAACCATATCCAGATCATCCGCGCCCTAGGCCAGCCGATGATCATGGTGACCATTTCGCTGATCGCCACGGCGTATATCCAGCCTCAGGATGCCGGGTCGGCTTCGAGCCTGTTCAACATCCTGCGTAACCTGGGCGGTGCGATCGGTATTGCCTTGCTGGCGACCCTGCTGGATGCGCGGACCAAGGTGTATTTCGATTACCTGCGGGAGTCGGTGGTGCCGAGCAACCCCCAGGTGGCCGAACGGTTGGCGCAGCTGGCGGAGCGGCTGGGCAATGACAATGCGGCGCTGGGCAAGTTGAGCGAGATTGCCCACCAGCAGGCGCTGATCATGGCCTACAACGATGCATTTCACTTTGTCGGGATCGGGCTGGCGGTGAGCATGGTGGCGGTGCTGTTGACCCGCAAGCTGCCGGAGGGGTTGAAGGCTGGTGAAGCCCACTGAGTTTTGTATTGCCCGTACCGGCCTCTTCGCGGGACAAGCCCGCTCCTACAGGACTTCACCTACCTCAAGAACGGTGCGCTACCTGTAGGAGCGGGCTTGCCCCGCGAAGGGGCCAGTACAGACAGTCAAGTAATCAGCTGGTGATCAGGCGCTCGCGCAGCTGGGTAATCTCGTCACGCAGCTGGGCGGCGGCTTCGAACTCCAGGTCGCGGGCAAACTGCATCATTTTCTCTTCCAACTGCTTGATGCGCTTGGTGATCTCGCCCGGCGTACGCAGCTCGGCCTCGTAACGAGCGCTCTCCTCCGCTGCCTTGGCCATGCCCTTGCGCTTCTTGCTGCGCGCGCCGGGCACGGTGGCGCCCTCCATGATGTCGGTGATGTCCTTGACCACACCCTTAGGCACGATGCCGTTGGCCTGGTTGAAGGCGATCTGCTTCTCGCGGCGCCGTTCGGTCTCGTCGATGGCGCGCTGCATGGAACCGGTGATGTTGTCGGCATATAGGATCGCCCGACCATTGAGGTTACGCGCGGCACGGCCGATGGTCTGGATCAGCGAGCGCTCGGAACGCAGGAAGCCCTCCTTGTCGGCATCGAGAATCGCCACCAGCGATACCTCTGGCATGTCCAGGCCCTCGCGCAGCAGGTTGATACCCACCAGCACATCGAAGGTGCCCAGGCGCAGGTCGCGGATGATCTCGACGCGCTCCACCGTGTCGATGTCCGAGTGCAGGTAGCGTACCCGCACGTCGTGGTCGGCCAGGTAGTCGGTGAGGTCTTCGGCCATGCGCTTGGTAAGCGTGGTGGCCAGTACCCGATCGCCCTGAGCGACGCGCTTGCGGATCTCCGACAGCAGGTCGTCGACCTGGGTCAGCGCCGGGCGCACTTCCACCTGAGGATCGACCAGGCCAGTCGGGCGCACCACCTGCTCGACCACGCGACCTGCGTGCTCTGCTTCGTAGGGGCCCGGGGTGGCCGAGACGAAGATGGTCTGCGGGCTGACATCCTCCCACTCGTCGAAGCGCATCGGCCGGTTGTCCAGCGCCGACGGGAGGCGGAAGCCGTATTCGACCAGGGTTTCCTTGCGCGAGCGGTCGCCCTTGTACATGGCGCCGACCTGCGGAACGCTGACGTGGGACTCATCGATTACCAGCAGCGCATCGGGCGGCAGGTAGTCATAGAGCGTGGGCGGCGGCGCCCCGGCCGGGCGCCCGGACAGGTAACGCGAGTAGTTTTCGATGCCGTTGCAGTAACCCAGTTCGAGAATCATCTCCAGGTCGAAACGGGTGCGTTGCTCCAGACGCTGGGCTTCGACCAGCTTGTTGGCCTTGTGCAGATATTCGAGCCGGTCCTTCAGCTCTTCCTTGATGCCCTCTACCGCCTCCAGCAGGGTTTCCCGCGGGGTCACGTAGTGGCTCTTGGGGTAGAAGGTGAAGCGTGGCAGCTTGCGGAAGACCTCGCCGGTCAGCGGGTCGAAGGCGGCGATATTCTCGACCTCGTCGTCGAACAGCTCGATGCGGATGGCCTCCAGGTCGGATTCCGCTGGAAAGATGTCAATCACGTCGCCACGCACACGGAACGTGGCGCGGGCGAAGTCCATCTCGTTGCGGGTGTACTGCAGGTCGGCCAGACGGCGCAACAAGGCGCGCTGGTCGAGTTTGTCGCCGCGGTCGACATGCAGGACCATCTTCAGGTAGGTCTCTGGGCTGCCCAGGCCATAGATGCAGGACACGGTGGTGACGATGATCGCATCGCGCCGTTCCAGCAGCGCCTTGGTCGCCGACAGGCGCATCTGTTCGATGTGGTCGTTGATCGAGGCGTCTTTCTCGATGAAGGTGTCCGACGACGGCACGTAGGCCTCTGGCTGGTAGTAGTCGTAGTAGGAAACGAAATATTCCACCGCGTTGCTCGGGAAGAACGCCTTGAACTCGCCATACAGCTGCGCCGCCAGGGTCTTGTTCGGCGCCAGCACCAGAGTCGGCCGCTGCACCTGCTGAATGACGTTGGCGATGCTGAAGGTCTTGCCCGAACCGGTCACCCCAAGCAGGGTCTGGTGCGACAGGCCTGCCTCAATGCCCTCGACCATCTGGCGAATGGCTTCGGGCTGGTCGCCGGCCGGCTGGAAACGGGTGACGAGCTGGAACTCGGACATGACGGACCTCGCGGTAACGCAGTAACTGTAAATTTAGCCAGTAGTCTATACCCAATTGCGCCCGCCAGGGACCGCAATCTAGGCCAAGCTGTGAGCGCGCATTACGGTGGACCCGGCAATTCGACCAATGGTCGAAAAATATTTGCGCAAATAACCGGAAAACCTGCGCCAAGCTGTCGCAGTGACCGGTCGGTATCACTATACTGACTCCCCGTTTGTGCACCGCTTCAGTGCATTCGGCTGGAGCGTGTACGCCCTATCACTCTCCAATCAGAGCCGAAGTAACAATGAGCCTGTTTTCCGCTGTCGAGCTGGCACCCCGCGACCCTATCCTGGGCCTCAACGAAGCATTCAACGCCGACCCACGTACCGACAAGGTCAACCTGGGCGTAGGCGTCTACTGCAATGAGGAAGGCCGCATTCCGCTGCTGCGCGCCGTGATCGAAGCCGAGACCCAGCGTGCTGCCCAGCACGCCTCGCGCGGCTACCTGCCGATCGATGGTATCGCCACCTACGACCAGGCCGTGCAGAAACTGCTGTTCGGTGCCGAATCGCCACTGCTGGCCGCTGGCCGCGTGGTCACCGTGCAGGCCGTTGGCGGCACTGGCGCTCTGAAGATCGGTGCCGACTTCCTCAAGCGCATTTCGCCGAATGCCGTGGTGGCCATCAGCGACCCAAGCTGGGAGAACCACCGCGCGCTGTTCGAAAGCGCCGGCTTCCCGGTACAGAACTACCGCTACTACGATGCCCCGAGCAACGACGTCAACCGTGCCGGCATGCTCGAAGACCTCAACGCCCTGCCGTCCGGCTCGATCGTGGTACTGCACGCCTGCTGCCACAACCCGACCGGCGTCGACCTGACCCTGGACGACTGGAAAAACGTTCTGGAAGTGGTCAAGGCCAAGGGCCACGTGCCATTCCTCGACATGGCCTACCAGGGCTTCGGTGACGGCATCGGCGAAGACGCCTTCGCCGTGCGCCTGTTCGCCGAGTCAGGCATGGAGTTCTTCGTTTCCAGCTCGTTCTCCAAGTCGTTCTCGCTGTACGGCGAGCGCGTCGGCGCACTGTCGATCGTCACTGCCTCGAAGGACGAGAGCACCCGCGTGCTGTCGCAGGTCAAGCGCGTGATCCGCACCACCTACTCCAACCCGCCGACCCACGGCGCGACCATCGTCGCCACCGTGCTCAACAGCGCCGAACTGCGCCAGATGTGGGAGGCCGAGCTGGGCGAGATGCGCGAGCGCATCCACGGCATGCGCAAGCAGATGGTATCGCTGCTGGCCGAATACGGCGCCAACCGCGACTTCAGCTTTGTCGGCCGCCAGGTGGGCATGTTCTCCTACTCGGGCCTGACCGTTGAGCAGGTTGCCCGCCTGAAGAACGATTTCGGCATCTACGCCCTGGACACCGGTCGCATCGCCGTCGCCGCGCTGAACCAGAGCAACATCCACGTGGTCACCAAGGCCATCGTTGAAGTGCTGTAACTGATTGATTTGTCAGGAGGTCGCTTGACTTCCTCCTGGCAATCGGTAAGATACGCACAGATTCCGCGATAGCTCAGTCGGTAGAGCAAATGACTGTTAATCATTGGGTCCCTGGTTCGAGTCCAGGTCGCGGAGCCAAACACTGAAAAACCTCCAGTTGCGCAAGCACTGGAGGTTTTTTGTTGCACTTCTTTTTACCCCTGTCGGCACAACGCTGCTGTATCGTCCACGTTCACTCGACGACCGCAGAGCCTCGATCAGCGTGAACGATATTACTCACAACGCCCAGCAAGCGGTTGCGATTGCCGCCAAGCAGGCGCTACTGGCAAGCCGACAAGCAACATTCGCAGTGGGTGGATGCATCATCGAAAACGCCACCGGCAAGGTTTTGGTCGCCCTGCACAACAGCGTGCTCAAGCCTTTCCCGAACAGCGAGGCGCAGCCTGCCTTCAGGCTCCATGACCCAACCGCCCATGGCGAACGGCGCCTGATCGACTGGTATTACGAAAATCAGCAGCGCCTGGCCCTGCCCTCCCCTCACGCGCTGACCTTGGTAACCACGCTCGACCCCTGCGCCATGTGCGCGGGGGCCTTGCTAACAGCCGGTTTCAATGTCGCGGTCAGCGCTCTGGACACCTTCGCCGGCATCAACCACAACGCCTGCTTCAACTTTCCCGGCCTACCTGCGGCACTGCCAAAAGTCGCGCAAGCCACCTGGGGCTACTACGCGATTGAAGCGCCTTTGGAGCGGGAATATGCGGGCCCCCTCGCAGGCCCGATCTACGCAGGCGAACACATCGAAGCCGCGACCGCCAGCCTGACCAGCTCTCTATTCGAAACCAGTGTGAATACGGTCCACGATGAAAGCAGCTCTGCCGGCCTGCCTCCGTCTGAACTAAAGGACCCGAGCAATCTCCCGCCGCATAGCAAGGTGCGCCAAGCCTTGGCCAACCTCAGCCCTTGGAGCCTACGTAGCAAAAGTGACAATCCCCGCCTTGCCGGACCAGAGCTGGCCCAACCCCTGCTAGAGACGGCCAGCCAGGCGGACACCTTCAATGCAGTCGCGTTGCTCGATCCATTCGGCAACCTGCTGTCATGCCTGGGCGGCAGCGAGAAGCGCTCGCCCATTCGCAGCGCATTCATGGAAACGACCCGCAGCTATGCGGCCCTGCGCTGGACCTTGATGAACCATGTCGACCCACTGGTCCGCAACGAAGCGGCGGAGCACCTGACACATCCGCGTCACTGCACATTCGTCATGCTTGTCTTTCCAGACCCGACTGGCAGCGAAGCGGTCATGACCCTTGGCGCCTATGGATCCACCGTGGAGCGCAACACCGCACCGTCCTTCCCTTCCAGCCTGCAGTACGTGTTGCTGCCAGCGGGCCGGACGGGCAAAGAGGTCGCTCGACTCGCACAGAACCTGCCGCCTTTCTACACCCACAACGTACAGCTCGCGCCAAGCCAGGTATGGGACAAAGCACTGGTGCGAGCTGTATGCAGCAAGCTGTGTCACGCTCAGCGCGCTGATTTCGCCCCGGAGTAGGGCAAAGTGACTGGCTTGCCTTCATCCACCAGGCTCCATACCAGCAACTTGGCAGGCCGGGACTTGCTGGCATTGCGCGATACGCTGTGCACGGTGCCGGGTGCTTCGTACCAGTACTCACCGGCCTTGTAGGTCTTTTCCTGCTCGTCGTTGAGTTTCGATACCACCGCACCTTCCAGTACATAGGCCATGACCGCCCCCGGGTGCTGGTGGGCGGGCGAAGCCTGCCCGGGGGCATAGCTGACCGTGAGCATGACAGCGCTCTTGCCCGGGGCATTCGAGGGCTGTTGTTGCTGCAGGATTTTCACCTGGTCAGCGGCGTCGCCGTGCGCCCAGACAGGGGACTGAAGACCGAACAGGCCAGCGGCAATGAGCAAGGCAAAAGAAAATTTGGCAGATTTCACGGGCGTACTCCTGATTGGCAAGTGCCTGCAGGTTAGGCCCAGTGGCACAGGACACAAACGGCCAATCAAGAGAAAAAGCAGGGGGCCAGTCGGGAACGCGCGCTCAACAATTGCGCCCGATCGGGTAAAACACACCATGGCTCCATACCCCGAGCCATTCCTCGCCATCGATCACCCGCGGCACCGCCAGGTCGACCAGCTGGTAGAACACATTGCGATGGATCAATGCCTCAAGATTGCTACGCATCAGCACATAAGGCGCCGGCTCCTGGGTCTCCGGATCGATCTCGACCCGCAACGGGTTCTGCGGCCCCGCTTCGGCCTGATCCTCGACATTGCTGGTAAAGCGCAGCACCTGCGCCTCACCACTGCCCAGCACCTCAAGCGTGACGGCCACGAATGGCGCATCATCGACGCGGATACCGACCTTCTCCACCGGGGTGATCAGGAAATAATCATCGCCATCGCGGCGAATGATGGTGGAGAAAAGGCGAACCATCGGTTTGCGCCCGATGGGCGTACCCAGGTAGTACCAAGTACCATCGCGGGCAATACGCATGTCGATATCGCCGCAGAAATCCGGGTTCCACAGATGCACCGGCGGCAGCCCCTTGTGCTTGGGAATCTGCGCCAATAGATCGTTGGCCTTGCCGGAATCCGTCATATCCCTACCCTCACTCGCTCATGCCCAGAAGGCTACGAGCGTACTCGCGCATCGGTGCGCCAAGCAAATCCTGGGGCGACTGGTCGTGGAACGTCAACAAACCGCCGCGGCTCTTTATCCGCGCGGTGTCGATCAGGTAACGAGTGTTGGTCTCGATCAGCATCATCTGCACCACGCCGGTATCCCAACCCAAGCGGTCGACGGCCTGCTCGTCATACCATTCGTCGCCATTACCGATACGGTCATCCGTGCGGGCGAAGCGCGTATACAGCACATAGTCGGCGCCCACCGACCGGGCCTGGGCAATCGCTTCTTCAAGGCCCAGCGGCCCTTGGGCGCGACGCACCAGCGGGAAGTACTCGACGAAACTCTTGAAGGCCTCATCGGCCACGGCATTCTGCTTCGGCACCGGGCCTTTGCCTGGCGGCATGAACGCGCCCTGGCCGATGAAGATGAACGAATCCGGCTGTAGGCGAATCGACAAGGTACGACGGGTATCGCTGTGGTCCAGCAAGCCGGCATCGCTCATGTGGTAACGGACGCCCTCGCCCATATCGCTGACATTCATGCAACCGCCCAACGCCATCAGCGTCAGCAGCAAGACCAGGCTACGCATCTTTCCTCCAATGGCCGGTGACGAAAAACCGGCGAATAGCCGGCGGATGCAGCTTTTGCGCCAGCTTCAGCCGCCAATGACCTTCATCACCGTCACCCCCCCGGAAAACGCAAGTTCCTGCTTGTCTGCCAAGGCTTTTACCAGCAGCCGCTGCAAACCAGGCAGCGCCTGATGACGAGGTTTTTCCAGCAGGTCGCCGACAAAGTGGCGATTGCCGGAAGACAGGCAGCCGTGCAGCCAGCCGGTAGAGGACAGGCGCAGGCGCGAGCAGGTTCGGCAGAACGGCACGCTTTCATTGGCGATGACGCCGAAATAGCCCTGACCCGGGATCTGGTAGCGCAGCGCCGTGGCATCCAGCGGTGCGTCGACCTGCTGGTAGCCATGGCGGCCGCCGATCACATCAAGCAATGCATCGAGCCCGACAAACTGTTGCAGGAACGCATTGTTGTCCCGTGCCAGGTGCCCCATGCGCATCAGTTCGATAAAGCGCAGCTCGAAACCACGCGCCATGCAGTAGTCGAGCATCGGTAGCACTTGATCGAGGTTTTGCCCACGCATCGGCACCATGTTGACCTTGATCCGCATGCCCATGGCACTGGCCTGGTCCATGCCTGCCAACACGCTGGCCAGATCACCGCCACGGGCGATGCGGCGGAATGCTTGGGGATCGAGGGTATCGAGGGAGACGTTCAGGCGACGAATGCCAGCCGCCTGCAGCTGCGGCAGCTTGCGAGCGAGCAATTGCCCGTTGGTGGTCAGCGTGATGTCATCAAGGTCGAGCTTCGCCACCGCCGCCAGAAAGGCATCCAGCCGAGGGCTGACCAATGGCTCGCCACCGGTGATGCGCAAACGCTCGATGCCGGCAACTTCAATGAGGTAGGCCACCCCACGCGCCAAGGTTTCCGCCGACAGCTCATCCTGGGCTGCGACCAGGCGCTTGCCATCTGGCACGCAGTAGCTGCAGGCGTAGTTGCAGGCAGCCGTCAGGCTGACGCGCAGATTGCGAAAACGCCTGCCTTGACGATCGACGATCATGAATGACTCCGGCATGGATGAATCGGGGCTGGCAAAACTTAACTCATGGTTCAAGTTTTTGCAAGTCCCCATTTCACGCCAGGCTCACCCGGTGACGACGAATGCCTTCAGTTGGCGGCTTCCGGATCACGCTTGCGCTTGTTGCCCATGCGCACGCCGATATCCATGAGGAACTGGAAGAAGCCTTCCTGATCCTCCAGCACGTTGCTCCAGAACGGCGAGTGGTACAGCGCCACGGCGCCGTGCACCAACGCCCAGGCGGCGCAGTAGTGGAAGTACGGTGGCACGTCTTCGAGCTTGCCTTCGCTGATGCGTCCCTTGATCAACTGGGTCAGGCGGTCGAAGTTGGAAGCGCGGATGCTGTGCAACTGCTCGACCATTTCCGGCACCTGGTTGCCCTTGACCACCTTCTCTTCCAGGCGATCGAACAGCCGGTAGCGCTGCGGGTCACGCATACGGAACTCGAAGTAGGCGCGCGACAGTGCCTCCTTGTCGCGGTCGACATCGGCCGAGTGCAACAGCTCGTTCAAGTCACGCTCATAATCGAGCATCAGGCGCAGGTAGATTTCCGCCTTGGACTTGAAGTGCTTGTAGATCGTGCCTTTTCCGATACCCACGGCGTCGGCGATCATCTCGACGGTGACGCTGTCTTCACCCTGTTCGAGGAACAGCTTTAGCGCTGTATCGAGGATTTCCTGTTCGCGACGGCGAAACTCACGGACCTTACGAGGTTCTTTCTGCATAGGAAGGACTGGATGACATTGAAGCGGTTTATTATGCCTAACTTGCAGCAAATTGCACGGATCATCCAACCATGTCTATGTTTCACGATGAGTTCGAACAGGCACCGGGGCTGCGATACCTGAACCATGCGGCCATCGCTCCCTGGCCGCGTCGGGCCAGCGAGGCCGTGGCGCGCTTTGCACGGGACAACGTGCGTCAGGGCGCGAGCGGATACCCGACATGGTTGGCCACCGAACGCAGGCTGCGGGAAAGGCTCGCGCGCCTGGTCAACGCCCCCACCTGGGCTGACATCGCGCTGGTGAAGAACACCTCCGAGGCGCTTTCACTGGTTGCGTTCGGCCTCGACTGGCAAGCCGGCGACCAGGTGGTGATCAGCGACGAGGAGTTTCCCTCCAACCGTATCGTGTGGGAAGCATTGCGCGAGCGCGGCGTGGTGGTGTCCGAGGTGAGCCTTGCCGGGCCAGACCCGGAAGCAGCGCTGCTCGCGGCCTGCGGCCCGCTTACGCGCCTGCTGGCCGTGAGTGCCGTGCAGTTCGCCAGCGGCCTGCGCCTGGACCTGCCTCGCCTCGGTGAGGGCTGCCAGGCCCGCCATGTGCTGTTCTGCGTCGATGCCATCCAGCAGATTGGCGCCCTGCCCTTCGACGTGCAGCGCTACCAGTGCGATTTCGCCATGGCCGACGGCCACAAATGGATGCTCGGGCCCGAGGGCCTGGGCTTGTTCTATTGCCGCGCTGCTTTGCGCCCACAGCTTAGGCTGCATGCCTATGGCTGGCATATGCTCGAGCATCTGGGCGACTTTGATCGCCGCGAGTGGCAGCCGGCAGGAAGCGCCAGGCGTTTTGAAAGTGGCAGCCCGAACATGTTGGGCGCGTATGCCCTGGAGGCCAGCCTGTCATTGCTGGAGGAAATCGGCATGGACGAGGTCGGCCGGCAATTGCAGCTGCGGGTCGAGCAACTGCTTCAGGGCCTGGCCGGTATTCCTGGGGTATACCTGCATAGTCCCGCAACCCCGGAAAAACGGGCGGGTATCGTTACCTTCAGCCTTCTGGGGCAGGACAGTGCGGCTGTCTATCGATGCCTGCTGGCGGAGCAGACAATATGTGCACTAAGAGGGCCAGGTATACGATTTTCGCCACATTTCTACACCAGTGATCAGCTGATCGACGAAACTGTCCAGCAAGTACGGCGTCTGGCCATGCGCTGAGGGAGGAAGGGACGGCGGCCGTATTCCAAATCTGTTTAAAAAACGAACAGAGAAGCACTGGCACTGTGCCAAACCTGACCAATACTTGAAGTGTTGGCGCGGCGCATCCCCCCCAAGTGGCGCGCCGATAAAGGTGCTCAGGGACCGCGTACCTTTGTTTTACTCCTAATGGTCTTAACCCGGATTCCCCCCCCAGAACCCGGGTTTTTTTTGCCCAGGACCAGCCGCCAGGCTCTGGCTCTGGCTCTGGCTCTGGCTCTGGCTCTGGCTTTTGATTTTGCTTCTAAGCGCGCGATAGTTCAGGCAACGCGAAATGCGACTTCAGGAGGCCGAGCGCAGGCGTCTGGAGGGCCAGGGTGCGCAGCACCCCTTCGGCGTAGCCGAAGGCGCGAGATGTAGACTTGCGCAGCAAGTCGTAGGCCGCGCGGGCCCGGAAGGCGCCGGAGCGAGGGGACCCCGGAGCGCAGCGCAGGGGCCGGATGATGGGAGCCAGCGTTTTTTGGTTACTTTTTGTCGCGTTTGACAAAAAGTGACCCGCCGTAAGGGCGGAAAGGTGACTGTGCGTCGCCATAGCAAATGAATGTACTCGACTGAGTCAAAACCACCACAGTCGAGCTTTTGGCTTTTGGCTTTTGGCTTTTGGGAGTGGGCTTTCAAATCAGGTCTACATTCATTCGCCAGGGTGGCGCTGAGTCACCTTTCCGCCCTTACGGCGGGTCACTTTTTGACTGGGCAAAAAGTAACCAAAAACCCCGGCTCCCATCATCCGGCCCCTGCGCTGCGCTGCGGGGTCCCCTCACTCCGGCGCCTTCCGGGCCCGCGCGGCCTACGACTTGCTGCGCAAGTCTACATCTCGCGCCTTCGGCTACGCCGAAGGGGTGCTGCGCACCCTGGCCCTCCAGACGCCTGCGTTCGGCCTCCTGAAGTCGCACTCACCGTCGCCTGAACTATCGCGCGCTTAGAAGCAAAAGCAAAAGCAGAGCAAAAGCAGAGCAAAAGCGATTGGTCTGGATTCAGGCCACTCGCGCCAGCGGGAACAGGCGCTTGAAGTTGGACGTGGTTTGCTCTGCCAGCTGCTCGTAGCTGACCCCACGCAACGATGCCACATACTCCGCCACCTCCCGCACATACTGCGGCAGGTTCGGCTTGCCACGATGCGGGATCGGTGCCAGGTAAGGTGAATCGGTTTCCACCAGCAGGCGGTCGACCGGCACCTGCCGCGCCACCTCGCGCAGGGCATCGGCATTGCGGAAAGTGACAATGCCGGACAACGAGATGTAATAGCCCAGGTCCAGCGCCGCCTTGGCCATGTCCCAGTCTTCGGTGAAACAATGCAGCACGCCCGCCTGAGGCAGATTCGCTTCACGCAGCAGCGCCAAGGTATCGGCCCGCGCCGCACGGGTGTGCACAATCACCGGCTTGCCAGTCTGACGCGACGCCTCCAGGTGCAGGCGGAACGATGCCTGCTGCAACTCGGCAGCCTCCGGTTCGTAGTGGTAGTCCAGCCCGGTTTCGCCAATCGCCACCACATGCGGGTGCGCCAGCTCACGCAGCAGCCACTCCAGCGCCGGCGTCTCGCCTGGCGCCAGGTCCAGCGGGTGCACCCCCACCGAACAGTCGACATCGGCGTACTGCTCGCTCAGCACCTTCACCGCCCCGGCATTTTCGGCACTGACGCCAATGCACAGGAAATGCCCGACCCCGCGCTCACGCGCCGCCTGCAGGGCAGCATCGAGGGAACCCTGGTGGGCGCTCAGGTCAAGACGGTCGAGATGGCAATGGGAATCTACGAGCATGGCAGGCGGCACACATGAAAAGATGGAAAATCAGCGGGAACCCGGCAGCTGTACCCAATGGGCCAGCAGCGCTTCCAGCAGCAATACACGATTGAGGTTGGCTTTACCGAGCACCTTCTGGCGCTGCTCGAGGATCCACGCCTGGACCTCCAGCACCTTGCCCTGACGGGCCTTCTGCGCCAGGTACTGCACCACCTTGCGCATGTCGGCCAAGCCCAACCCCTCTTCATCCTGGGTCAACTGGTAACGCAGGATCAGGTGCGACCAGTCGCAGAACCAGTCGAACAGCAGCAACAACGGCACACTGCTCCAGGCCTCGGCCAGCTGGCTGGGCGATTGCTGCTGCTTGAGCAGCTTCTTCACCCCGTCGGTCACCAAGGCCCGCTGCTCACGCACACCTTGCGCTTGCAGGCTGACCGCCATCAGCGGCGAACCGGCAGCCAGCGTCAGCAGCTCCTCGCGCTCGGCCTCGTCGCTGTCGGGCAAGGCCGTGGCCAGCCACGCCTGGCTCTGCGCCATGCTCGGCTGCGGGCAGACAACTTGCTGGCAGCGGCTCTTGATCGTCGGCAACAGGCGGCTGGGCTGGTGACTGACCAGCAGCAGCACGGTATCGCCCGAAGGCTCTTCCAGGCTCTTGAGCAAGGCGTTGGAGGCATTGACGTTCATCGCCTCGACCGGCTCGATCAATACCACTTTACGCCCGCCCAGCTGCGCCGTCTGCACCACGAACGACACCAGCTCGCGCACCTGGTCGACCTTGATTGGCTTGTCGGCCTCTTCTGGCTCCAGCACGAAGTTGTCCGGGTGGCTACCGGCCTTGAGCAGCAGGCACGACTTGCACTGCCCGCAGGCATCCAACCCCTGCGGCTGCTGGCACAGCAGACGCGCCATCAGCCGCTCGGCCAAGGCGCGCTTGCCGATGCCCTGCGGCCCATGCAGCAGGTAGGCATGGGCGTGCCGGGCACGCCCTGCCAATTGCTGCCACAGCGCCTGCTGCCAGGGGTAGGCCTCAGCCACGGCAACGCCCCACGATGGCAGGCAGCAGCGCATCGATGGCACGCTGTACGGCCTCTAGTGGCTGGGCGGCATCGAGCAGGCTGTAGCGCTGCGGTGCGCCATGGGCGCGTTGCAGATAGGCTTGGCGCACGGCTTCGAAGAAGGCCTGGCCTTCCTGCTCGAAACGGTCCAGGCGACCGCGCGCGGCGGCACGGGCCAGGCCGACTTCCACGGGCAAGTCGAAGACCAGGGTCAGGTCCGGGCGCAGATCCCCCTGGACGAATTGCTCCAGCGCAGCGATACGCTCCACCGACAGGCCGCGACCACCGCCCTGGTAGGCGTAGGTGGCATCGGTGAAGCGATCGCAAAGCACCACCGCACCACGGGCCAGCGCTGGGCGAATCACTTCGGCCAGGTGCTGGGCACGGGCAGCGAATACCAGCAGCAGCTCGGTGTCTGCGGCCATCACTTCCTCGCTCGGCGCCAGCAACAGCTCGCGGACTTTTTCAGCCAGCGGCGTGCCGCCAGGCTCGCGAGTCAGCACCACATCCAGGCCCTGCTCGCGCAAGCGCGCAGCCAGGTAATCACGGTTGGTGCTCTTGCCCGCGCCTTCGGGGCCTTCAAGGGTAATAAACAAGCCGCTCACAGGCAGTCCTTAATGTTGTTCGTCAGGCGTTGGTGCGTCGGCCGGCGCAGTTTCGCTGGCAGGGTCCTGCTCAGCGGGCTCGGCTGCGTCCGCCGGTGCACTTTGCGGCGCCGGGCTGGACCGGTAATCCGCGCGACGCTTGAGCTGAAACTCGCGCACCGCCGAGTTGTGATCGTCCAGGTCATCGGAGAACACGTGGCTGCCATCGCCACGGGCGACGAAGTACAGGCTGGTGCCATCGGACGGGTTGAGCGCGGCATGGATCGCCTCGCGCCCGACCATGGCGATGGGTGTCGGTGGCAGGCCGGCCATGGTGTAAGTGTTGTAGGGCGTCGGTTCGCGCAGGTCGGCGCGGGAAATCCTGCCGTTGTAGCGCTCACCCATGCCGTAGATCACCGTCGGGTCGGTCTGCAGCATCATGCCCAGGCGCAGGCGGCGGACGAAGACGCCAGCGATCTGCCCACGCTCCTGAGGGATACCGGTTTCCTTCTCTACCAGCGAGGCCATGATCAAGGCCTGGTAGGGATCACGGTAAGGCAGGTCAGTGGTGCGCTCGGCCCATTCCTTGGCCAGCACTTCGTCCAGGCGCATGTACGCCTGCTGCAGCAGCTCGACGTCACTCATGCCGCGCACGAAGCGGTAGGTATCAGGGAAGAAGCGGCCTTCAGGGAACACACCGGTGTGGCCGAGCTTGTCCATCACCTCGGAGTCGGAAAGGCCATCCAGGGTGTGTTTGAGCTTTTCATGCTTGGCCACCGCCGAACGCACCTGGCGGAAGGTCCAGCCTTCGACCAGGGTCAGGTTGTACTGCACCACATCGCCACGGCGCCAGACGTCGAACAGGTCTTCCACGGTCATGCCAGGGGTGAGGCGATACTCGCCGGTATGCAACTGGGTGCCGGCCATGTTGAAGCGCCAGTACAGGCGCAGCCAGACGGCATCGTCGAGCAAGCCGTCGGCCTGCATGCGATAGAACATGCGGTTGGGGTTGGTGCCGCTGGGCACGTCGAGCAGGCGCTCTTCGGCAACATGCAGAGGCTGCTCCAGCACCGAGTTGATCTTCCAGGCCGACCAGCCCAGGGCCAGGCCGGCGAGGATCAAGCCCATTTCCAGCAGCAGCAGGAATTTGCGTCTCACGAATTCAGGTATCCAGTAACGTACGGGCAACGGCCTGCAGTTTACGGGTGAGCGGGCCCGGCGACCAGTTCAGCGCGGCAATTCCACGCACGGGCCAGACACCGTAGACACTGTTGCAGACGAACACTTCATTCGCCTGCTGCAGTTCGTCGAATGCGATATCACGCACCTGTACCGCGATGCCCAGCCGTTGTGCCTGCTCCAGCAGGGCACCGCGCATCACGCCGGCTACGCCGCAACGGCTGAGGTCAGCCGTGAGCAGCACGCCATCGCGCACCAGGAACAGATTGCTGTATACGCTTTCGATCACCCTGCCCTGCCCGTCACGCATCAGGCCCTCGGCATGTTCGCTGTCCTGCCATTCGGCACGGGCCAGCACCTGCTCCAGGCGATTGAGGTGTTTGAGGCCGGCCAGTAACGGTTGCTCCCCAAGCCGGGTCTGGCAGGGGAACAGCCGCACGCCGTGCTCGGCATGTTCGACAGGATAGCTGGGCAGCGGGCCGCCCTGGAGGATTCGGCGCGGCGCAGCGCCGGCAACCGGCGCGTAGCCACGCTGGCTGTCGCCACGAGTGAGGACCAGCTTGGCGACACCGTCGCCGAGCTGACTGGCGAAGCGCAGGATTTCATCACGCACCAGCGCCAGGTCGGCGTCGATCATCAGCCGCTGGCAACCCAGACCCAAGCGAGCCAGATGGCCGTCCAGCAGACTGGGCCGGCCACCCCGCACGGCGATGGTCTCGAACAGACCGTCGCCGTAGGCCAGGCCGCGGTTCTGCAAATTGATTGCAGTCGCGGGCTGGCCGTCGATCCAGCTGTGCATCAACCGATGAACCGGCGGAACACCAGCGAACCGTTGGTGCCGCCAAAGCCGAACGAGTTGGACAGTACCACGTCGATCGGCATGCTGCGCGCTTCGTGCGGTACGAAGTCGAGGTCGCAGCCTTCGTCCGGTTCGTCGAGGTTGATGGTCGGCGGTGCCATCTGGCTATTGATCGCCAGCACGCTGAAGATCGCCTCTACCGCGCCGGCAGCGCCTAGCAGGTGGCCGGTCATCGACTTGGTCGAGCTGACCGCGAGCTTGTAGGCATGCTCGCCGAACACGCGCTTGATCGCTGCAACTTCGGCGATGTCGCCAGCCGGGGTCGAGGTGCCGTGGGCGTTGATGTAGCTGACCGCTTCAGGCTGGATGCCAGCATCGCGCAGGGCATTGGCCATGCAACGGGCAGCACCTTCGCCGCTGTCGGGCGGCGAGGTCATGTGGTAGGCATCACCGCTCATGCCGAAACCGACCAGCTCGGCATAAATGGTCGCACCGCGGGCCTTGGCGTGTTCGAGCTCTTCGAGCACCAGCGCACCGGCACCGTCGGATAGCACGAAGCCATCACGGCCCTTGTCCCACGGACGGCTGGCACGGGCTGGCTCATCGTTACGGGTCGACAGTGCACGGGACGCACCGAAGCCGCCCATGCCCAGGCCGCAAGCGGCCATCTCGGCGCCACCGGCGATCATCACGTCAGCTTCGCCGTAGGCGATGTTGCGCGCGGCCATGCCAATGCAGTGGGTGCCGGTGGTGCAGGCGGTGGCGATGGCGTAGTTCGGCCCCTGCAGACCCAGGTGGATCGACAGGAAACCGGAGATCATGTTGATGATCGAACCCGGCACGAAGAACGGCGAGATCCGGCGCGGGCCTTGCTCGTGCAAGGTGCGGCTGGTTTCTTCGATGTTGGTCAGGCCGCCGATACCCGAGCCCATGGCCACGCCAATGCGCTCACGGTTGGCGTCGGTGACTTCCAGGCCAGCATTACGCACCGCCTGGAACCCGGCCGCCAGGCCGTACTGAATGAACAGGTCGAGCTTGCGGGCCTCTTTGGCCGACAGGTACTGCTCAACTTCGAAGCCTTTCACCGAGCCGCCAAAACGGGTGGAGTAGGCAGACAGGTCCGTGTGTTCGATCGGACCAATGCCACTGCGGCCAGCCAGAATGCCCTGCCAGGTGCTCGGTACATCGGTACCCAGTGGCGACAGCATACCCATACCGGTGACCACGACGCGTCTACGCGACACAGTACTCTCCTTTTCTAATCACAGAGTTTCTTGCCATTGCATTCAAGCAATGGAATGAAATGGCAACAAGCTCTCGGCGCAAGTGAAGCGACGCGGAAGGCTTGCAAAGAAAAAACCGCACGCCGGCAAAGGCAGTGCGGTTCTTCTCGACAAGAAGCGTCGACTACAACGTCTTAAGCCTGGTGGTTTTTGACGTAGTCGATTGCAGCTTGAACGGTAGTGATCTTCTCGGCTTCTTCGTCAGGGATTTCGGTCTCGAATTCCTCTTCCAGAGCCATCACCAGCTCAACGGTGTCAAGCGAATCGGCACCCAGGTCATCGACGAAGGACTTCTCGACAGTCACTTCCTCTTCCTTGACGCCCAGTTGCTCGGCGACGATTTTCTTGACGCGTTCTTCGATGGTGCTCATACCTAGTTTTCACTCCTAATGGACATATGTCAGGCAGCTGGCCGGTGACCAAGTTTATAGAAAGACGTTCGCTTTTCAAGCGGAACGCACCTTCCCTTGAGCCACCGCACCCGCTGCCTGGAATCTGGTTGCAGCTTTATAACGGATTTTAGGCTCGCAGTATGACTCTTTTTTGAAGCAATCCGTCACATTGCGTTGCAGTTTTTACATGTACATCCCGCCGTTGACCGGCACGGTTGCGCCGGTAACGTAGCCAGCGCCGTCCGACGCCAAGAACGAAACCACCTTGGCGATTTCGTCAGCCTGGCCCAGGCGGCCCAGCGGAATCTGGGTCTGCAGGGCTTCGCGCTGCGCTTCAGGCAGCTCGCGGGTCATGTCGGTGTCGATGAAGCCCGGGGTCACCGAGTTGACGGTGATGCCACGCGAGCCCACTTCACGCGCCAGGGCGCGGCTGAAGCCTTCGAGGCCGGCCTTGGCCGCCGCGTAGTTGGCCTGGCCGGCGTTGCCCATGGCACCGACGACCGAACCGATGCTGATGATACGACCCCAGCGCGCCTTGGTCATGCCACGCAGCACGCCCTTGGACAGACGGTAGAGGCTGTTCAGGTTGGTGTCGATCACGTCGAACCACTCGTCGTCCTTCATGCGCAGCATGAGGTTGTCGCGGGTGATACCGGCGTTGTTGACCAGAATGGCGGGGGCGCCGAACTGCTCGCCGATGGCGCCCAGTACTGCTTCCACGGACTCGGCGCTGGTGACATTCAGTTCCATGCCGGTGCCAGTGATGCCGTGCTCTTTCAAGGTGGCGGCGATGCGCTCGGCACCGGAAGCCGAAGTGGCGGTACCGATCACGGTCGCGCCCTGGCGGCCCAGCTCGAGGGCGATGGCCTGGCCAATACCACGGCTGGCGCCGGTGACCAGTGCAACTTTACCTTGCAGGCTCATGCAAGCTTCTCCAAATCAGGCCAGCGCCGCGCGGGTGGCGGCGACAGCGTCAGGGGTATTGAGGTTGTAGGTGGTCACGCCGTCGGCGCAACGCTTGTTCAGGCCAGCCAGGACCTTGCCCGGGCCGCACTCGACCAGGTTGACCGCACCGTTGGCGGCCAGGGTCTGCACGCATTCAACCCAGCGTACCGGCTGGTACAGCTGCGCCAGCAGGTCCTGCTTCAGGGCATCGAGGTCGGCGGCGACGGCGGCAGTGACGTTCTGCACCACCGGAATCTGCGGGGCCTTCCATTCGATGGCGTTGACGAATTCGGCAAAGCGCTCGGCAGCCGGCTTCATCAGGGCGCAGTGCGATGGCACGCTGACCGCCAGCGGCAGGGCGCGCTTGGCGCCCTTGGCCTTGCACAGCTCCATGGCGCGGTCGACCGCAGCCTTGTTACCGGCGATGACCACCTGGCCTGGCGAGTTGAAGTTCACGGCGCTGACCACTTCGTCTTCGGCCGCTTCGGCGCAGATTTCCACCACGACGGCGTCATCCAGGCCGAGGATCGCCGCCATGGCGCCATGACCGGCAGGCACGGCTTCCTGCATCAGCTGGCCACGGCGCTCGACCAGGCGCACGGCATCTTTCAGCGACAGTGCGCCGGCTGCAACCAGGGCGCTGTATTCACCCAGGCTGTGACCAGAAACGAAGGCCGGCTGCGCGCCGCCCTCTTCCAGCCACAGGCGCCACAGGGCGATGGAGGCGGTGAGGATCGCCGGCTGGGTCTTGTCGGTCTGGTTGAGTTGTTCTTCCGGACCTTCCTGGACCAGCTTCCACAGGTCATAGCCCAGAGCCTCGGAAGCCTCCTTGAAGGTCTCGATGATCACAGGCTTTTCAGCGCCGAGTTCGGCGAGCATGCCCAGCGACTGGGAACCTTGACCGGGGAAGACGAATGCGAGGGATGCAGACATTGAACAAGCCCTTATGATCTTGTCGTCGGATAGGGTGCACCAGGCCTTTGGCCAGGCGCGGAATCTGAAAACTTGGATGGAAACGCAGACCAAGCGGTCACATTTAAGCACTTCATCGGCGAAATGCCTAAGGCAACAAATCTTCGAGGCGGCCATGCAGCCGCTGCGGGAGGTTTTCCTGGATCTCGATCAGCGCCCGCTGGATCGCGCTCTGGAAGCCCTCTACGCCCGCCGAGCCATGACTCTTGATGACGATGCCCTGCAGGCCGAGGAAGCTCGCGCCATTGTGCCGCGCCGGTGCCAGGTCGGCCTGCAGACGCTTGAGCAGCGGCATCGCCACCGCCCCAGCGACCCGCGACAACGCACCGCCCTTGAACAGCTTTTCGATACGCTCGCCAATCATGGTCGCCAGGCCTTCGCTGGACTTGAGCAGGATGTTGCCGACAAAGCCGTCGCACACCACCACGTCCGCCTCACCGCGGTACAGGCCGTCACCTTCGACGAAGCCGACATAGTTGAGGCCGCGGGCGTTCTGCAGCAACGTGGCCGCCAGCTTGACCTGCTGGTTGCCCTTGATGTCCTCGGTACCGATGTTCAGCAGCGCCACGCGCGGCCGGTGAATGCCCAAGGCCTGGGCAGCCACGGAGCCCATGACGGCAAACTGGTAGAGGTTCTCGGCACTGCAGTCGACGTTGGCACCAAGGTCGAGCAGCTGGCAGTAACCTGCCTGGGTCGGGATTGCCGCAACCATGGCTGGCCGATCGATACCCGGCAAGGTCTTGAGCACGAAACGCGACAACGCCATCAGCGCCCCGGTATTGCCGGCACTCACGCAGGCCTGGGCCTTGCCGTCACGCACCAGTTCGAGGGCGATGCGCATCGACGAGTCTGGCTTGCCACGCAACGCCTGGGATGGCCGCTCGTCCATACCGATCACCTCACTGGCGGCGACAATTTGCAGGCGCGCGCGATCCGCAGCTGCCAGGCCGCTGACAAGATCTTCAAGGAGGGAGGGTTGACCGACGAGGGTCAGGTGCAGCGAGGGGGTAGCCGAAAGGCAGGCAATGCTAGCCTGGACAATGCTGCGGGGACCGAAGTCCCCGCCCATTGCGTCGATCGCGATGATCTGAGCGGACAAGGATTACTCGTCAGCGCCCTTGTCGACCACTTTGCGACCACGGTATACGCCTTCTGGCGAAACGTGGTGGCGCAGGTGTACTTCACCGGTGGTTTTCTCTACCGACAGCGCGTTTTCCGACAGGGCGTCGTGCGAACGGCGCATGTCACGGGCAGAGCGGGATTTTTTGTTCTGCTGAACAGCCATAATTGATTAACTCCTAAACGTTTGGGTCACGCTTTAACTGCGCCAAAACACTGAACGGGTTGGACCGCGATACCTCGTCCTTGCTCGATTCGGGCTCGTCTGCGCCCGCCGGCTGCTGGCATTCTTCCGGATGATGAGCAGGCACGATAGGCAAGGCGAGCAGCAGCTCCTCCTCGACCAAGGCCTGCAGATCCAATGGATCTTCGCCCAGTTCCAGCACGTCATAGCCTTTCGGCAACGACTGGGTATTCGCACCCTCCTTCACCACGGCGTATGTACATTCGCTGTGGATCGGCAGGGTGACCAGCTCAAGACAACGCTGGCAAACCATTTTGACTTCGACGTCCAGCTCGCTGTGGATAACCACCACGTGCTGTTCATCTCGTTCAAAATCGAACTTCGCCTGCACCGTACCGACATCGTCGGAAAGCGGGTCGCAGAGTCTTTCCAAATCAGCGAGTTGCAGCGTACCAGTGATGGATACGCCTCGGTCGGCTAATTTGCGCGGGTCAACGTGAGGTGGAATCGGGTCATTCAACATAGGCGCAGCATTCTAGGGATGCCCCCCGCCCCTGTCAAAGGAAATTCGGCGACATCTCGCATGTTAGAATCAGGTTCAACTGACCAGGAGTCTATCATGCTGCCTCTGTTGCTGGCTTCCAGCTCTTCCTATCGGCGCGAACTGCTCGCGCGCCTGCGCCTGCCCTTCACCTGGGCAAGCCCCGACCTAGACGAGCGGCGCCTGGCTGACGAGCCCGCCGTGGAGCTGGTACGGCGCCTGGCCAGGCAAAAAGCCGAAGCGCTCGCCGCCAGCCATCCAGGGCACCTGATCATAGGCTCCGACCAGGTCGCGGTGCTGGGCGAGCAGATCCTCGGCAAGCCGCACACCTTTGATCGTGCCTGCGAGCAATTGCTCGAAACCAGCGGCCAGCAGGTGACCTTCCTGACCGGACTGGCGCTGCTCAATACCGCGACAGGGCGCTGCCAGGTCGACTGCGTGCCGTTTACGGTGACGATGCGCGAACTGGATCGGGAGCGGGTGGAGCGCTATGTGGCAGCGGAGCAGCCGCTGGATTGCGCCGGGAGCTTCAAGGCGGAGGGTTTGGGAGTCAGTTTGTTTCAAAGCACACACGGGTGCGATGCGACCAGCCTGATCGGGCTGCCGCTGATTCGGCTAGTGGATATGCTGACCAGGGAAGGCGTGGTCATACCTTGAGATTTTTGGGGCGCTTTGCGCCCCGCCAATCTCCAATCAGCGCAACTGAGGCCCCTGGAACCCCATCCACATGGCCAGATGCTCGGCCACGCTGGCACCAATGCGCTTGGAGAAGCGATCAAACGGTGATTCCTGCACAGTGTAATCAACCAGGTCCTTCTCACCCACGATCTCACGCGCCACATAACTGGCACTGCCCAGCCCATCCACCAGCCCCAGCGCCTTGGCCTGCTCACCCGACCAGACCAGGCCGCTGAACAGCTCCGGATGCTCCTTGTCCTTCAGGCGGTCGCCCCGCCCCTGCTTGACCATGGCGATGAACTGCTGGTGCGTGGTATCCAGCACCCCCTGCCAGAACGCTCGCTCATCAGGCTTTTCAGGCGAGAACGGATCAAGGAATGCCTTATGCTCGCCAGCGGTGTACGTACGCCGCTCGACACCCAGCTTTTCCATTGAACCGACAAAGCCGTAGCCAGCCGCCGTCACACCAATGGAACCGACCAGGCTGGCCTTGTCGGCATAGATCTCATCCGCCGCACTGGCGATGTAGTAGGCTCCGGAAGCTCCCAGGTCCGTGATTACCGCATACAGCTTGGTATCCGGGTGCTCGCCACGCAGACGACGGATCTCGTCATACACGTAGCCCGCCTGCACCGGGCTGCCGCCCGGACTGTTGATGCGCAGGACCACCGCCTTGGTCTTGGGGTCCTTGAACGCATCGCGCAGGCTCTTGACGATATTGTCGGCGCTGGCAGCCTCCTGATCGGCAATCACTCCCCGCACCTCAACCAGGGCCGTGTGACTGCCACTGCGCGACGCAGCCTTGTCCACATCCATGAACGGCAGGAACAAGGCCAGGATGCCGAACAGGTAGACGAAGGTCAGCAGCTTGAAGAAGATCCCCCAGCGCCGGGACCGACGCTGCTCCTGAACCCCGGCCAGCAGGGTCTTTTCCAGCAACTTCCAGCTCTTCTGCTCGACACGATCCTCTTCGTTCTGCGCTTCACGCGCTTCGCGAGCGAGGCGCTCCTCTTCGGTTTCGTTAACCGGCGCTTTCCACTCGTCAGCCATGCTCACCTACCTTGGAATTGAACTTGCCTGGAACCTGCCAGCCACTCGCGCAGCTGGGAAAAATGATCGATGCACACCTGCGGCCCAAACTCGGCCAGCGCCTGCAGCGACATGGCACCATAGCCCACCGCCACCGAATGCATACCAGCATTGCTGGCCATCTGCAGGTCGAATGCCGAATCACCAACCATCAGCGCCTGGCCGGGCCCGACGCCGCAATGCCCGAGGATTTCCTCAAGCATCAGCGGGTGGGGCTTGCCACGGGTTTCGTCGGCGGCACGGGTAATGTCGAAGAACTGCTCCCAGCCATTGGCCTTGAGCACGCGATCCAGCCCGCGGCGCGCCTTGCCGGTCGCTACCGCCAGGCGATAACCTTCGGCACGAAAGGCATCCAGCGATTCGACCACACCCTCGAACAGCGGCGAAGGCTGCTGATCCAGAGCCATATAGATGTCGGCGTAATGCTGACGGAAGGTATCGACCTGCAGCGGATCAAGGTGCGGATACAGCGTCGAGATGGCCTCCCCCAGCGCCAGGCCGATGATGCCCTTGACGGCGCTCTCGGGGCTTGATGCCTCTCCGGCACGCTCGGCAGCAGCATTCATCGCCTCGACGATACGACCGATGGAATCGGCCAGGGTGCCGTCCCAGTCGAAGATCAGCAACTCGTAAGGTTTGCTCGACAGATCACGACGCACTCAAACGCTCCACGGTCTTCGCCCAGACTTCGTCCACGGGCGCTTCGAGCTTCAGCTCGCCACCATCCGGCAGCGGCACGGTCAAGGCGTAGGCATGCAGGAACAGGCGCTTGCCACCCAGCTCGCGGATCTCGCGGCTGAAGTCTTCGTCGCCATACTTGCTGTCACCGGCGATCATGTGCCCGGCATGCAGGGTATGCACGCGAATCTGGTGGGTACGACCGGTGATCGGGCGCGCCTCGACAATGGTGGCGAACTCGCCGAAGCGGCGCAGTACGCGGAACAAGGTCAGCGCCTCCTTGCCTTCGTCGTTGACTTCGACCATGCGCTCGCCAGAGCGCAGGTTGCTCTTGAGCAGTGGCGCGTTGACCTGCTTCTTCGAGGTCGGCCAGTGGCCACGTACCAGCGCCATGTAGCGCTTGTCCACGCCATCACCACGCAGGGCAGCGTGCAGGTGACGCAGCATGCTGCGCTTCTTGGCAATCATCAGCAGGCCCGAGGTGTCGCGGTCCAGGCGATGCACCAGCTCCAGCTCCTTGGCGTCCGGGCGCAGCTGGCGCAGCGCCTCGATCACGCCGAAGCTCAGGCCGCTGCCGCCGTGCACGGCGATGCCGGCCGGCTTGTTCATCACGATCAGCGCCTTGTCTTCGTAGACGATGGCAGCTTCCAGGCGCTGCAGCAGCCCCTGGGCCACTGGTGCCGGCTCGTCACGCTCAGGCAACCGGACAGGCGGCACGCGCACGATATCGCCGGCCTGGATCTTGTACTCAGGCTTGACCCGCCCCTTGTTGACCCGCACCTCACCCTTGCGCAGGATGCGGTAGACCAGGGTCTTGGGCACGCCCTTGAGCGCCGTGATAAGGAAATTGTCGATGCGTTGGCCGGCAAGTTCCGGCGCGACTTCGATCAGCTGAACGCCGGAAGTCGGAGGGGTATTGGTCGTCATGGCGGGAATAATAACAATTATTTATGGAATTGAAGCACTTAATCATCAATGCTATAGTCGCGAACGCCGCCAAAAGCGGCAGGCCAGTGAAACCAGGCCCTGGGCCGGTTCCTGACCTACGCAGTTCTCCAGGACGCGAGGCCGTCCTACGGGGTTTTCGCCAGTTTACCGAATTGCCTGGAATCGCCACCAGCGCTGTGTAGAGAAGACCGAAAAAAAACGACAAGTGTGGTTTTTCACCTGCTTCCCGATTCTTTTCGCTGCACCTCTGCCCGCCCCCGTCGCTTCCACGCAACGCCAGGCGAATACTTCGGAAATACCTGCCTTGGATATGTAATGGCGTCAGCTTCCCAATCGAAGCTGGCGAAAAATGCAACCCGTTGCGGATTCAGCGCGCGGCAGCACCCGAATTATCAGGGATACGTGCAGGGTGGAGATGCACAGCCCTCGGACCGTGTAGCACCGCGTCCGGCCACCGGCCCACTGAATGGCCGGCGAGCGGATAAGGTCCTGAACAGATGCCCTCGGGCGTCCACGGCTGACGGTTGATTCCTCCTCCTGACTGAGTGCACGAGGCCCGCTTGGTTGATTCGGATACCCATTCGAAGCCACCGGGGCCTGGTAGGCACCGCAGCAAACAGGACGCGTCGTCGCGACAACGGCAGGCTGGGCAACCGGCTGGTGCCGAACGTTGCTCGACACGGGGGTGGCCCGGCCACCCTTTGCGCACCTTGGCACCGACCATGAGAAGTCGTGTGTGCCGAACGCCGTTTCCGGCAGCCCGGAAACCGACGGTACAACATGAAAAGAATGCTGATTAACGCAACTCAACCCGAAGAGTTGCGTGTAGCCCTGGTGGACGGCCAACGTCTCTACGACCTGGACATCGAGTCCGGCGCGCGCGAGCAGAAAAAGGCCAACATCTACAAAGGCAAGATCACCCGGATCGAGCCCAGCCTCGAAGCCGCCTTCGTCGACTTCGGTTCCGAACGTCACGGCTTCCTGCCGCTGAAGGAAATCTCCCGCGAATACTTCAAGAAGTCCCCTGAAGGCCGGGTCAACATCAAGGACGTCCTGAGCGAAGGCCAGGAAGTCATCGTCCAGGTCGAGAAGGAAGAGCGCGGCAACAAAGGCGCCGCCCTGACCACCTTCATCAGCCTGGCTGGCCGCTACCTGGTGCTGATGCCCAACAACCCACGTGCCGGTGGCATTTCCCGCCGCATCGAAGGCGAAGAGCGCAACGAACTGCGTGAAGCCCTTAACGGCCTGACCGTGCCGGGCGACATGGGCCTGATCGTGCGCACTGCCGGCCTTGGCCGCAGCAGCGAAGAAATGCAGTGGGACCTCGACTACCTGCTGCAGCTGTGGACCGCCATCAAGGAAGCGTCCCAGGACCGCGCCGCACCATTCCTGATCTACCAGGAAAGCAACGTCATCATCCGCGCCATCCGCGACTACCTGCGCCAGGACATCGGTGAAGTGCTGATCGACAGCATCGATGCCCAGGAAGAAGCCCTGACCTTCATCCGCCAGGTGATGCCGCAGTACGCCAGCAAGGTCAAGCTCTACGAAGACAGCGTACCGCTGTTCAACCGCTTCCAGATCGAAAGCCAGATCGAGACTGCCTTCCAGCGCGTCGTCGACCTGCCGTCCGGTGGCTCGATCGTGATCGACCCGACCGAAGCCCTGGTGTCCATCGACATCAACTCGGCGCGCGCCACCAAGGGCAGCGACATCGAGGAAACCGCCCTGCAGACCAACCTGGAAGCGGCCGAGGAAATCGCCCGCCAGCTGCGCCTGCGTGACATCGGCGGCCTGATCGTCATCGACTTCATCGACATGACCCCGGCAAAAAACCAGCGCGCTGTAGAAGAGCGCGTGCGTGAATGCCTGGAAGCCGACCGCGCTCGCGTCCAGGTCGGCCGCATTTCGCGCTTCGGCCTGCTGGAGATGTCTCGTCAGCGCCTGCGCCCATCGCTCGGCGAAAGCAGCGGCATCGTCTGCCCACGCTGCTCCGGCACCGGCATCATCCGTGACGTCGAATCGCTGTCGCTGGCCATCCTGCGCCTGATCGAAGAAGAAGCCCTGAAGGACCGCACCGCCGAAGTACGCGCCCAGGTGCCGATCCCGGTGGCCGCGTTCCTGCTCAACGAGAAGCGCAACTCGATCACCAAGATCGAACTGCGTACTCGCGCACGCATCATCATCCTGCCGAACGACCACCTGGAAACCCCGCACTTCGAAGTCCAGCGCCTGCGCGACGACAACCCAGAAGTGCTGAACAACCAGTCCAGCTACGAAATCGCCGCCTCCGAAGCCGAAGAAGCGCCGCAACCGACCGCCACCCGCACCCTGGTTCGCCAGGAAGCTGCGGTGAAGACCGCCCCGGCCCGCACCAACGCCCCGGCACCGAGCGCCGCCGAAGAGCAGCCTCAGCCTGCTGCACCGGTAGCCCCTGCGCCGAGCGCACCTGAGCCAAGCCTGTTCAAGGGCCTGGTGAAGTCGTTGGTCAGCCTGTTCGCCGGCAAGGAAGAACCTGCCGCCGCACCGGTCGTTGCTGCCGCCGAGAAGCCCGCTGCCGAGCGCAGCCAGCGCAACGAAGAGCGCCGCAACGGCCGCCAGCAGAGCCGCAACCGCAACGGCCGTCGCGATGAAGAGCGCAAGCCGCGCGAAGAGCGTGCCGAGCGCGCACCGCGTGAAGAACGCGCACCGCGTGAAGAACGCGCACCGCGTGAAGAACGCGCACCGCGTGAAGAACGCGCACCGCGTGAGGAACGTGCCCCACGTGAAGAACGTGCACCTCGCGAAGAGCGTGCTCCACGTGAAGAGCGTGCACCACGTCAACCACGCGAAGATCGCCGTGGCAACCGCGGTGAAGAACGCGTACGTGAGCTGCGCGAGCCGCTGGACGCTACACCGGCAGAACGCGAAGAGCGTCAGCCGCGTGAAGAACGTGTAGCCCGTGAAGAGCGTGCTACACGTGACGAACGCGCCCCACGTGAAGAGCGTGCTCCACGCGAAGAGCGCGCACCTCGCGAAGAACGTGCCCCACGCGAAGAGCGCGCATCTCGCGAAGAACGTGCTCCACGCGAAGAGCGCGCCCCGCGTGAGGAGCGTGCACCTCGCGAAGAACGCCAGCCTCGCCCACCGCGCGAAGAGCGCCAGCCACGCCCGGCCGAACAAGCCGCCGAGCAGGCTGCCGAGCTCGCCGAGGAGCAACTGCCGAACGAAGAGCTGCTGCAGGACGAGCAGGAAGGCACCGATGACGAGCGTCCGCGTCGTCGCTCCCGTGGCCAGCGCCGCCGCAGCAACCGTCGTGAGCGCCAGCGCAATGCCAATGGCGAGCTGATCGAAGGCAGCGACGAGGAAGGCAGCGACGAGCAGCCGCAACAGCACCAGGCCACCGAGCTTGGCGCCGAACTGGCTGCCGGCCTGGCCGTCACCGCAGCTGTCGCCAGCAGCCACATCAGCGCCAGCGCCGAAGCTGAAGCCAACCAGCAGGCCGAACGCGCCAGCACCGAAGCCGTAGCGACCGAAAACAGCGAAGTCGCCCAGCCGACCGAGCAGGTGGAAGTGGCCGCTCAAGCCGAGGAAGCTGTCATCGCCCCGGTGGTCGAACAGCCCGTCAGCGAGCCGGTCGCCGTGGTCGAAGCCAGCGCTGAGCCAGTGGTCGAAGTCGCACCGCAGCCAGTGGTTGAAGAAGCCCCTGCCGCCGAGCCGCAAGTGGTTGCTGAAGCGCCGGTCGAGGCCCCTGCGGTCGAAGCCAAGGTGATCGAAGCACCAGTGGTCGAGGGCGGTGAAGCTGAGAAGGCTCAGGTTGTAGTTGATGAAGCAGCGGTTGCCAAGCAGCCCGTTGCGGTCGTCGAAGCCCAGCCGGAAGTGATTGCAGAGCCCGCGCCTGCCGTCGTTGAAGCCGCCCCGGTAGCCATCGAGCCGGCCCCTGTCGAAGAAGTACAGGCAGTCGCCGAAGCCGCCACCGTGATGCTGCCAAACGGCCGCGCGCCGAACGACCCACGCGAAGTGCGTCGCCGCAAGCGTGAAGCCGAGGCCGCTGCCAAGGCTGCGCAGGAAGCCGCCGAGCCAGTACTGGAAGCCGCCGATGAGCACAAGCCTCATTGATAGCCGACGCTGAATGAAAAAGCCCCGCCAGTGCGAACTGGCGGGGCTTTTTCTTGGCTATCTGTTTCAGCAGGACCGGCCTCTTCGCGGGGCAAGCCCGCTCCTACAGGTATCGCATTTCTTGTAGGAGCGGGCTTGTCCCGCGAAAGGGCCCGCCCAGGCACTGCAATCAGTAAAGGTTGGGCTCCATTTCCAACTCCACCCCGAACCGCTCCAGGATATTCGCCTGGATTCGCTGTGCCAGCGCATGCACCTGCGCCCCGCTCGCCAGGCCATAATTGACCAGTACCAGCGACTGCAGCCGATGCACACCGGCATCGCCTTCACGGTAGCCTTTCCAGCCCGCCTGCTCGATCAACCAGCCCGCAGCCAGCTTCACCTGGCCGTCAGCCTGGGGATAAGCGACCACTCCCGGATACTGGGCACGGATGCGCTCCACCTGCTCAGCCGACACCACCGGGTTCTTGAAGAAGCTACCGGCATTGCCCAGCTCGGCTGGATCCGGCAGTTTCTCGCGACGAATGCTGCAAATGGCGTCACTGATCGCCTGTGCGGTCGGTTGCTCGACCCCCTGCTCCAGCAGACGCTGGCGTACTGGCCCGTAATCCAGATGGGCATGCAACGAACGGCTCAAGGCAAAACGCACACGCAGGATCAACCAGCGCCCGGGGTTGCGCTTGAACACGCTGTCGCGGTAACCGAAGGCGCATGCCTCCAGGTCAAAATCACGCAGCTCGCCAGTCTCCCGGTCCAGCGCGGTCAACCCGGCGAATACATCCTTGATCTCGACACCGTAGGCGCCGACGTTCTGCATCGGCGCAGCACCCACGGTGCCTGGGATCAGGCTGAGGTTCTCCAGGCCACAATAGCCTTGCGCCAACGACCATTGCACGAACGGGTGCCAGGGCTCGCCGGCTTCTGCCTCGACCACCACCTGCTCGCCATCATCACTCAGCACGCGTCGACCACAGCTGGCCATGTGCAGCACCACAGCATCGATGTCGCGGGTCAGCAGCAGGTTGCTGCCACCACCGATCACCTGCACCACCAACCCATGCTGACGCGCCTGGGCCAACGTCTCGCGCACGTCGTCATCACCGTGCGCCTGGGTGAAATAGCGGGCTTTCACATCGATGCCGAAGGTGTTGTAGGGTTTGAGCGAAACCTGCTCCTGCCAAACCGCTGTCATAGCCGCCCCTTGATTTCCACGACCAGCTCGCGGCATGCAGCCTCGATCAGGTCGAGCACCTGCTCGAAGCCCTCGGTACCGCCATAGTAAGGGTCCGGCACCTCGTCCAGAGCCGCACCGTAACGGCGCAGGAACAAGTCGAGTTCGCCAGCGGCGTTGTGCGGGCGCATGGCGCGCAGGTGGCCAAGGTTGCTCTCATCCATGGCCAGGATCAGGTCGTACTCAGCGAAATGCGCCGGTTTGACCTGCTGGGCACGTTGCTGCGACAAGTCATATCCACGCGCCAGCGCGGCCTTGCAGGTGCGGCTGTCAGGGGCCTTGCCGACATGCCAGTCGCCAGTACCGGCAGACGCCACATGCACCTGCTCAGCCAGCCCGGCCACCTGCAACTGATGGCGCAGCACGCCTTCGGCGGTGGGCGAGCGGCAGATGTTGCCAAGGCAGACGAACAGGACGCGCATCAGGCCTCCAGCAAGCGCCGTACGCGCTCCAGGTCTTCAGGGGTATCGACACCCACGGCTGGCGCCTCGATGGCGTCCTCGACGTGAATACGCACGCCATGCCACAGCGCACGCAGCTGCTCCAGGGCCTCGGTCTGTTCGAGCCAGCATGGGCCCCAGCTGACGAAGTCCTGCAGGAAACCGACGCGGTACGCGTACATACCGATGTGGCGACGATAAGGTACGCCCTGCGGGAGCTGATCGCGGTCCTTGGCAAAGGCATCGCGGGCCCACGGCAGCGGCGCGCGGCTGAACGTCAGGGCCAGGCCGTTCTTGTCGCTGACCACCTTGACGGCATTGGGATTGAACACGGTTTCCGGTTCATGGATCGGCTCGGCCAGGGTAGCGATGCCGGCTTCCGGGTGGGCAGCCAGGTTGGCGGCCACCTGGTCGATGATCACCGGCGGGATCAGCGGCTCGTCACCCTGCACGTTGACCACGATGGCATCGGCCGGCAGGCCGAGGTGCACGGCCACTTCGGCCAGGCGATCGGTACCCGATTCATGGTCGGCGCGGGTCATCAGCACTTCGGCGCCGAAGGCCTGGCAGGCTTCGAGGATGCTGGCGTCATCGGTGGCGATGACCACTCGGCTGGCACCACTCTTGCGCGCCTGCTCCCAGACATGCTGGACCATCGGCTTGCCGGCGATCGCCAGCAATGGCTTGCCCGGCAGGCGCGTGGAGCGCAGCCGGGCAGGAATGACCACGGTGAAATTCACGCTCATTTGCCCAGACGCTCATCGTCGGTCAGGGTACGCGCCTCGCTTTCCAGCATCACCGGGATGCCGTCGCGGATCGGGTAGGCCAGGCCAGCGCCCTTGCTGATAAGCTCGGTCTTGTCGGCACTGAGCTTGAGCGGGCCCTTGGTGATCGGGCAGGCCAGGATATCGAGCAGTTTGGTGTCCATGGAAGCGTCCTTGAGGCCGGATGGCCGGAAATTGAAGAAGGGCTCAGGGCTTGCGCAGCAAGCGCTGCAGCTGCCTGTCGAACCAGGCGCCGAAGGCTGGCGTGGGCTGTGCCTCGACAGCCAGGTACCACCAGTCATCGGCAGCGAAGGCTCGGCATTTCACCGCATCCTTTTCGGTCATGACCAGCGGCAGCGCCGGGCTGAATGCCAGGCTTTCGGCGCTGAACTGCGCATGGTCGGCAAAGGGATGCGGCACCGGCTGCCAGTTTAGCCCCAGCAGGGTGTTGAAGAAACGTTGCGGGTTACCGATACCGGCGACCGCGTGCAGGTGTTGGCCTGCAGGAAAAAGATCGAGCTCGCGGCGCTCGCCGCTGCGCAGGTTGACCAGGGCGGACGGTTGCAGGCGGAAACCGAAACCCTCGGCGCAGTCTTCAGTGGCGCCGTTGAACAGCACGGCATCTGCTTCCTGAAGGCGTTCGACAGGCTCGCGCAGCGGCCCGGCCGGCAGACAACGGCCATTGCCCAGGCCACGGGCGGCATCGATCAGCACCAATTCAAGGTCACGGGCCAGGCGGTAGTGCTGCATGCCGTCGTCGCACAGGATCAGGTCGAGCGGTTCACTGGCCAGCAGCGCCCGCACCGCAGCGGAACGGTCAGGGTCGATCATCAGCGGCACGCCAGTGCGCTGGACGATCAGCAAGGGTTCGTCACCGGCCTGTTCGGCTGGTTGGCTGGCGGCCACCCGCCACGGGTAGTGTGGCGGCTTGGCACCGTAGCCACGGCTGACCACTCCGACCTTGAGGCCCTGGCGGCGGCAATGTTCGATCAGCCAGAGAATCATCGGCGTCTTGCCGGTGCCGCCCACCGTGATGTTACCCACCACGATCACCGGTACCGGCGCCCGGTAGCTAGCACTTTCACCCCTGAGAAAACGCGCACGCTTGCGCGTCACCACACGCCGGTACAACGCCTCGAGCGGGCGCAGCAGCGCCAGGGCCGGATGCCCGGCGTACCAGGCAGCGAGCAAGCGGTCGGCGAGCGCCATCAAGGTGTCCCCTGAGCGGCCTCGACGGTGGTCATGCGCAGGTGGCTGAAACCGAGCTTGCCGGCAGCATCCATTGCAGTGATCACGGCCTGGTGCGGAGTCTTGCCGTCGGCGCTGATGGCCAGCGGCAGCTTGTTGTCACCACCCGACTCGCGCTCGATGGCCTCGGTCAAGGTCGCCAGGTCACTCTTGGGCAGCAGGTGGTTGTTCACCGAATACACGCCATCGGCGCTGATAGTCACTTCCACCAGCTTGCCCTGATCGGCCGGTGCCTGCTCGGCGCTGGCCGCTTCGGGCAGCTCGACGCGCAATTGCGTCTCGCGGGTGAAGGTGGTGGTGACCACGAAGAACAGCAGCAGGACGAACACCACGTCGATCAACGACGCCAGGTTGATGTCGACGTTCTCCCGCTGGCGATTGCGCCGGAACTTCACGCCTTGCCTCCGGCCACTTCCACTTCGCGGTCGCCCTGCAGCACTTCCACCAACTTGATTGCCTCCTGCTCCATGCCCACCACCAGCTCATCGATGCGGCGCAGCAGGAAGCGGTGGAAGAACACCGCCGGGATACCTACCATCAGGCCCGCGGCAGTGGTGACCAGGGCCTTGGAGATACCGCCAGCCAGCACGGCGGCGTTAGCGGTCATCTGCGAGCCCATGAAGGCGCTGAAGATGTCGATCATGCCCAGCACTGTGCCCAGCAGGCCGAGCAGCGGCGCCATGGCGGCGATGGTGCCAAGGGTGCTGATGTAGCGCTCAAGTTCGTGGATGACGCGCGAGGCGGCTTCCTCGATGCACTCTTTCATGATCTCGCGGCCATGGCGCGAGTTGGCCAGGCCCGCCGCGAGGATTTCGCCCAGCGGCGAGTCGGCGCGCAGGGCCTTGAGCTTGTCACTGGTGAGTTGCTTGTCCTTGATCCACATCCACACCTGGCCCAGCAGGTGTGGCGGGGTAACGCGGCTGGCGCGCAGGGTCCACAGGCGCTCGACGACGATAGCCATGGCGGCGATGGAACTCAGAATGATCGGCAGCATCATCCAACCACCGGACTTGACCAATTCCCACACAGTAAACGCCCCCCTGGAAAAAGGCCGCCACTCTAACACAGGAGCGCAAGGGGCTCATCTGCCGGAGGTCAGTCAAATGGCAGGACCGGCCTCCCGCCAGAATCGCCGCTGCCGACGCACACCCTCGACTTCGCCATGGCTCCCCAACACCAACCGCAAGGCCCCCTCCCCAGCCGTATCGTGAACGACCAGTCCATGCCGCCGATAACGCTCGACCACCTGTGCATGCGGATGCCCGAAACTGTTGTTGCGTCCCCGCGAAATCAGCACGCCACGTGCAGCCGTGGCGCGGATGAAGGCCTCGGTGGAAGACGTACGGCTGCCATGGTGCGGGGCCTGCAGCCAGTCGACACGTGGGGCAGCGGTGTCCGCCAGCCAGGCCCGCTCGGCGCCAGCCTCTATATCCCCCGCCAGCAACATCCGCTCGCCCTGCGCCTCGACCATCAGCACACAGGAGCGGTCGTTGCCACTTTGCCCATCCGCCCAGTGCCATAACGAAAAATGCGCGCCGTCCCATGTCCATTGCTCACCACTGCTACAAGGCTGCAGTTGAACGCCATCCAGCGCTTCACCGCCAATCATCCGACCGATCGGCAAGCCTCGCTGGATGGCCGCAGCGCCGCCCGCATGGTCGGCATGAGCGTGGCTGATCAGCATCAGATCCAGGCGATCCACCCCCAGCTTGTGCAGGGTCGGCAGCACCACCCGCTCGCCCAGGTCGGTTTCGCCCCTCGCCGGCCCGGCGTCGTAGAGCAGAGTGTGATGCTGTGTGCGCAACAGCATCGCCAAGCCCTGACCGACGTCCAGCTGCCAGATCTCGACCTGCCCAGGCGGCACGGGCGCCCTCGGCACCCACAAGGCCAGCAGCATGACCGCGCCCAGCCCACGCAGCGGCATACCGCGAGGCAACAGCAACAGCAGCGCCCCGCAGCACACCAGCAACCAGGCGAACACCGGCAGTGCCGGCGGTATCCATACTGGCCGCCAGTCCGCCAGCAAGCCAAGTAGACGGAACAGGATATCCAGCAGGCCACCCGCGACCCACAGCAGGCCCTCGCCTATACCCGCCAGCGGCAGTAACAGCGTACCGAGCAATGCCAGTGGCAGCACCGCCAGGCTGACCCAGGGCACTGCCAACAGGTTCGCTGCAGGCGAACTCAGGCTGACCGGCAATCCCGTAGCCAGCAGCACCGGCAACAAACCGACGGCGATCACCCATTGGGCCCGCGTCCACGCCTGCCAGGGTCGCCAGGCGCCAAGCCGTGCCGCAAAGCTGTAGATGAGGATCGCCACCGCCGCGAACGAGAGCCAGAACCCAGGGAGCAACACCGCCAGGGGTTCGGCCAGCAACACCAGGTTCAAAGCCAGCAACAACGGCAACACCGCCCCCAACTGGCGAAAACGCAGACGCCACAGCAGAACCACCGCCAGCATCAGGCAAGCGCGTTGCACCGGCACCCCCGCACCGGCCAACCAGCCGTAGCCCAGAGCCGCCGCCAGCGCAAGGCCGCAGGCCCACGGCAACCACGGCCAACCCTGTGGCCAAAGCCCCCAGCGTGCCAGGCCCGCGACCAGGGCATACAGCAAGCCCGCGAGCAGACCGATGTGTTGCCCGGAAATCACCAGCAAGTGCACCGTGCCGGTTGCCTGCAACGTCTGCCACTGCTCACGGGCCAGGCCCGCCCCGTCGCCGAGCACCAAAGCCACCAATGCCGCTTCCTGCCCCTGCGCATCGACCTTGAGCAGGCGCTCGCGCAACGCATCCCGCCACCCTGGGGCCGCGGCGTGCATCAACTGGCCCGCCTTTACCGTGCCAGTGGCGCCGATGCGTCGGGCCAGCAGCTGCGCCTCGCGATCCGGGCCATGGGGGTTGAGCAAACCGGCCGGGCGCTGCACGGTGACCGCCATGCGCCAATGCTCGCCAGCACGCATGACCGGGCCATCGAACCAGCTCAGCTGCAGGCGCCGGGGCAGCTCGGCGCGGCGCGATTGCGGTTGCTCCAGCTCGAAACGCATGCCCTGTGCGGTCCGCGTTGGCAGCCCGACCACCCTCCCTTCCAACCATAAAGTGCGGCCATCCAGACCGCGGGCCAGGCGGTCATCCAGCGCCTGCTGGGCCGACCAGCAGGCCCAGCACAGCCCCAGCAGAAAACAGCCCAGCGGCAACAGCCGAGTGCACACGCAGACGCCACCAGCCAGTGACAACAACAGCAGCCACCCGACCGACGGCAAAGCGGGGAGAAAGCCCAGGCACAACAGCCCGAGCGCGAGCGCAAACATCCCTGTGCGCATGAGATAGGGCTCCAGTAACGGAATCGCTTACTGAGGCATAGACGAAAAGCCGGCGTTGTCTGCTCAACAATTGTCACAAACTCTAAACGAGGATGAACGCGAATCGAGGCATACTGCCCCGATCAACGCTCCGGGAGCCTACATGCCGCGCCGACTTTTCAAACGCTACATGCCGGACCCGACCAGCATTCGGGAACACAAGTCGTTACGCTTTTTCGGCAAGCTGCTGCATGACCCGAACCTCTGGCACCTCAACCGCCATTCGGTGGCGCGGGCAATGGGGGTGGGCCTGTTCGCGGCGCTGATCCCCATTCCCATGCAGATGCTGCTGGCCGCGGCACTGGCAATTCCGGTACGCGGCAACCTGCCGATCGCCGTCAGCCTGGTCTGGCTGACCAATCCGCTGACCATGCCACCGGTGTTCTTCATCACCTACATGACCGGCGCCTGGCTCATGCAGGTTCCACCGCGCAGCTTGCCGGACGAACTGACCTTCGAATGGATCACCGACCAGCTGGCCAGCCTGTGGCAGCCGTTCCTGCTGGGTTCGGTGGTGTGCGGGGTGGTGCTCGGCGTGGTCGCCTACTTCACCACCCTGCTGTACTGGCGCTGGTGGATTGGCCGGCAGTGGCGCCGGCGCAAGCAGCGGCTGTCAGGCGCGCATGCCGCGGCCGCTGACCAGCAGGCGAACGCACAGCACGTAGAGCACCGCAGTAGCCACCAGCATGAAGGTGATCGCCGTGCCAATACTGATGTCCGACACCCCTAGGATGCCGTAGCGGAACGAGTTGACCATGTGCAGCACCGGGTTGGCCAGCGACACGGTCTGCCAGAACGGCGGCAGCAGGTTGATCGAATAGAACACCCCGCCCAGGTAGGTCAGCGGCGTCAGCACGAAGGTCGGGATGATCGAGATATCGTCGAAGTTGCGCGCGAACACCGCGTTGACGAAGCCCAGCAGCGAGAAGATGGTGGCAGTCAGCAGCACCACGACCACGGTCACGCCCAGGTGATGGACCTGCAGGTTGGTGAAGAACATCGACAGGATGGTCACGATCACCCCCACCGCCAAGCCGCGCAGCACGCCACCCAGCACGTACCCCACGAGAATGGTGTGTGGTGACACCGGTGACACCATCAGCTCTTCGATCGAGCGCTGGAACTTGCTGCCGAAGAAACTCGAAACCACGTTGCCGTACGAGTTGGTGATTACCGACATCATGATCAGCCCCGGCACGATGTACTGCATGTAGGTGAAGCCGCCCATGTCGCCGATCTGCCGGCCGATCAGGTTACCGAAGATGACGAAGTACAGGACCATGGTGATCGCTGGCGGCAGCAGGGTTTGCGGCCAGATGCGCAAAAAGCGCCGCACTTCGCGGTAGACGATGGTGTTCAGGGCGACCCAATTGGTGCGCAGTTCCACACTCATATGGCCACCTTCGACAGGTTTTTTTCCACCAGGGACACGAACAGCTCCTCGAGTCGGTTGGTCTTGTTGCGCAGGCTCTGCACTTCGATGTTCTGCAGCGCCAGCTGGCCGAACAGCGCGGTGATGCCAATGTCTTTTTCCACCTGCACTTCCAGGGTGTGCGGAGTCAGCAGTCGACACGGGTAGCCCTGCAGCACCGGCGCCGTGGCCAGGTCCTGCTTGATGTCGAGGACGAAGGTTTCAACATGCAGCTTGCCCAGCAACTGGCGCATGCTGGTGTTCTCGACAATGGTGCCGTGGTCGATGATGCCGATGTTACGGCACAGCTGTTCCGCCTCTTCCAGGTAGTGGGTGGTGAGAATGATGGTGATGCCCTTCTGATTGAGCTCGGTGAGGAAGCTCCACATCGAACGGCGCAGTTCAATGTCCACGCCAGCAGTGGGCTCGTCGAGGATCAGCAGGCGCGGCTCGTGAATCAACGCGCGGGCAATCATCAGACGGCGCTTCATGCCACCGGACAGCGAACGCGAAGGCACGTCGCGCTTGTCCCACAGGCCCAGCTGGGTCAGGTACTGCTCGGCGCGCTCCTTGGCCACCTTGGCCGGAATACCGTAGTAGCCCGCCTGGGTGACGACAATGTCGAAGCACTTCTCGAACTGGTTGAAGTTGAACTCTTGCGGCACCACGCCCAGGCAGCGTTTGAGCGCCGAAGGCTCGCGGTCCAGGTCGTGGCCGAACACGTTGACCGTGCCGCTGGTCTTGTTCACCAGGGTGGAGAGGATGCCGATGGTGGTGGACTTGCCGGCACCATTGGGGCCAAGCAAGGCGAAGAAGTCGCCTTCGGCGACGTCCAGGTCTATGCCCTTGAGGGCCTGGAAGCCGTTGCCGTAGGTCTTGGTCAGCTGTCGAATGGACAGGGCGGAACTCATAGCGGGTCACTTACCGAAGAAAAAGGTGCAGGACACGCCAGGGCAGATCACTGGCGCAGTGAGTGCGACCATGGTGCAAGGCCAGGCCGCACAAGTACAGTCACATGTATTGATAATGACTATCGAAGCAAGGTCAGGTCAGCGCGGTCATCACGGCGGCCTGATAAGCCGGGCGAGCCTTGAGGCGCTCATACCAGGCTTCCAGGTGACGCATGGCCGGGCGTTCGATAGGCATTTCGAACCAGGCGTAGACGAAACTACCCAGTGGGATGTCGCCCATACCGATCTGGTCACCGGACAGGTACGGTTGTTTGGCCAGGGTTTCATCGGCGATGGCCAGCAACTGGGCACATTGCTTGTGTGCGGCATTGATTGCCACCCAGTCGCGCTGGTCTTCCGGGGTGCGCAGCAGGCCCCAGAACAGCGGGCGGAACGGGCCGGCGAAGGACGAAGTGGTCCAGTCCATCCACTTGTCGGCCAGGGCGCGCTGGCGGGGGTTTTCCAGGTACCAGCCCTGCTCTGCGCCGTATTCGGCGCACAGGTAACGGACGATGGTATTGGACTCCCACAAGGTCAGGTCGCCGTCTTCCAGCATCGGTACCAGGCCATTGGGGTTACGGGCGCGATAGTGCGGCTCGTTGACCACGCCGAAGGCACCGCCAGCATCGATCGACTCGAAGTCCAGGCCCAGTTCGTGGGCGATCCACAGCGCCTTGCGCACATTGCTCGAGTTCTTGCGGCCCCAGATCTTCAGCATGGCAACGTCCTTATGAATGCGGAGGGCTGACAGTCTACTCCAGAGTTTTGTCGCCTGTACCGGCCTCTTCGCGGGCAAGCCCCCTCCCACACAATCGCCACAGATTCTGATACAGGTGAACACTGCACTGAAACTCCTACCGCCACACCCTGTCACTCTTCTGAACCGGCCGTTCACAGCGTTGCGTCTAAGCTTTACGGGACGGCTCAAGCCCCTGGTTCCAAGGAGGACCGATTATGTTGCTGTTGTGGCTGGTAGTGCTGGTGATCGGCGCGGCGTACCTCACGCACAGGCGCCTGGCGCCCTTGCAGATTCTCGGCATCATGGCGGCCTATGTGCTGCTGATGGGCATTTTCAGCCATGCCCCCGGCTGGCTGCTGACCCTGATCTGGCTCGTGCTGGCGCTGAAGATTGCCCTGGTGGCACTGCCGGAATGGCGGCGCAAGGTATTCACCGGCCCGGTGTTCAAATGGTTCCAGCGCACCCTGCCGCCGATGTCACAGACCGAACGCGAAGCGATCGACGCAGGCACCGTATGGTGGGATGGCGAACTGTTCAGCGGTCGCCCCGACTGGCGCACCTTGCTCGCCTACCCGGCACCGAAGCTGACCGAAGAGGAACAAGCCTTCATCGACGGCCCTACCGAAGAACTGTGCGCCATTGTCAGCGACTGGCAGATCGGCCAGGACCTCGACCTGCCGCCCAAGGCCTGGACGCACATCAAGCAGAACGGCTTCTTCGCCCTGATCATCCCCAAGGAATACGGCGGTAAAGGTTTCTCTGCCTACGCCCACTCCCAGGTAGCGATGAAACTGGCCACCCGCAGCGGCGATCTGGCGTCAACGGTGATGGTACCCAACTCCCTCGGCCCGGCTGAACTGCTGTTGCACTACGGCACCGACGAACAACGCAACCACTATCTGCCCCGCCTGGCGCGCGGCGAGGAAATCCCTTGCTTCGCCCTCACCGGCCCACTGGCTGGCTCCGATGCCGGCGCCATGCCCGACACCGGAGTCATCTGCAAAGGCCAGTGGCACGGCGAGGAAGTCATCGGCCTGCGCCTAAACTGGGAAAAACGCTACATCACGCTTGGCCCGGTCGCAACATTGCTGGGCCTGGCCTTCAAGGCCCATGACCCGGATCACCTGCTGGGTGAAGAGGAAGATCTGGGCATCAGTCTGGCGCTGATCCCCACCGACACACCTGGCGTGGAAATCGGCAAACGCCACCTGCCACTGGGCGCCGCGTTCATGAACGGCCCCAACAGCGGCAAGGATGTATTCGTACCGCTGGACTTCCTGATCGGCGGTCAGGCCATGCTCGGCAAGGGCTGGATGATGCTGATGAACTGCCTGTCGGTCGGCCGCTCGATTTCCCTGCCGGCCGTGGGCACCGGCGCCGCCAAGTACACCAGCCTGGTCACTGGCCAATACGCAAACATCCGCGAACAGTTCAATGTGCCGCTGGCGGCCTTCGAAGGCATCCAGGAATCCCTGGCGCGCATCGGCGGCAACGCCTGGCTGATGGACAGCGCCCGCCTGCTGACTGCCAAGGCCGTGGACCTCGGCGAAAAACCCTCGGTTCTGTCAGCGATCCTCAAGTACCATCTGACCGAGCGCGGCCGCGAGTGCATCCAGCACGCCATGGATGTGCATGGTGGCAAGGGCATCATCATGGGCCCGAACAACTACCTGGGCCGCAACTGGCAAGGTGCGCCCATTTTCATTACGGTCGAAGGGGCGAATATCCTCTCACGCAACCTGATGATCTTCGGCCAGGGTGCCATCCGCTGCCACCCGTTCGTACTCAAGGAAATGGCCCTGGCCGGGCGGGAAGACCATGACCAGGCGCTGCGCGAATTCGACGATCTGCTGATGAAACACATCATGTTCGCCGCCGGCAACGCAGCCAGCACGCTGGTACTCAACCTGGGGCTGGGGCGCCTGGAAAGCATGCCGGGAGATGCCTTGAGCCAAGGCTACTTCCGCGCCCTCAACCGCCAGGCATCTGCTTTTGCGCTGTTGGCTGACCTGTCGATGATGCTGCTGGGTGGGGCACTCAAACGCCGCGAACGCCTGAGCGCACGGCTGGGTGACGTGCTGAGCTATCTGTACCTGTCCAGCGCCGCGCTCAAGCGCTATCACGACCTCGGCTCCCCTGAGCATATGCAGCCATTGCTGCGCTGGGCCATGGAAGAAAGCCTGGGCCAGGCGGAAAAAGCCCTGGACCGACTCCTGGACAACTTCCCCAACCGCGCTGTCGGCTGCGTGCTGCGCGTGCTGGTGTTCCCCTTCGGCCGCCGCCATACCGGGCCGAGTGATGAACTGGATGCCGAGGTGGCGGCATTGATCGGCCGCAGCAAGGGTGATCCCGCACTGGAAGAGCTACTCGCCGGCTGCTTCAGGCCACAGGCTGACGGTGACCCGGTGGCGGCGCTGCAACAGGCTTGCGACTTGCTGGATGCAGCGGCGCCGCTACACAAGGCGCTGCATCAGGCAATCAAGGAAGGCATGGTACGGCCGGCACCCGGGCAATCTGTGATCGATGCAGCCGTTGAGGCCGGCGCATTGCAGGCTGGCGAAGGGCAACGGCTGCATGCGGCGGAACAGGCTCGTCGGGCAGTGATTGATGTGGATGCCTTCGACAAGATGCAGTTACTGCCGGAGCAAGGCAAGGTGCGCTGAACCAAGGGGGCCGCATTGCGGCCACCTTCCCCAACCCGACCTCAACCGGCGTATACTCCGCCCCCGTTTCAACCACCTCGAGGACCGCCCTATGGCCAATCCCCACCTGCAATACCACCTGCATCTGCTGAACCACCTGCGTACCATCCTGGTGGCCCTGGGTGAAGCAGAGCAGGTACCGGAGGAAAGCCACGCCCTGTTTCTCGAACGCTTCGACGAGCTGCTGACCCTGCTGCCGCAAGACCCACTGCAGAGCCAGTACCTGGGCCAGGACCTGATTTGCCAGGTGATCCAGCGCTATCCGCAAGTCGCCCACCTGGTACCACGTGACCTGCTGTGGTTCTTCGGCGGCGACTGCCTGCACTACATGCCGGATGCAGAACTGGACCTTTACCAGCATCTGGAAGAGCGCCGCTACGAGGCCGAGCAGCGCGGTGAACCTTTCGACTGGAACGCAGAAAAACAGTTGCTAAGCGCAGCCAACCCAACACTGCACAGTTGATCTTGCCAGGCACCACTGAGGGAGCAGAAGACAATGCGACGCCCAAGGGGGCTGCGGGCCCTTGGGCGTCGGACGAACTCCACGTTGAAGCTTCAGCATCACAGCTTGTTTACAGCCGAACCGAGGGCAGTGAGCGTTCAGTACTCAACGGTGACACATGACAACTTACCACCTATATTTCCATGGTCATAGTTTCCGCGCTTATAGAGAAGCCCTTTCGAAATAATGTCTCCCGGCTCTTTGCCCTTGATATTCGAGATCAATTCCCAGTTCCCTGTAACATTATTTATGTACGTCTGGGTAACAAAATACCAATCAACACTGTCTGACGTACTGCAACTTTTCTCAGAATGAAAGGTTACCCTAACAGCAGAAGGAACGTTCCACAGCTGGTAATAATACATGTCATCATTGGGACAAATAACATCCTTGCCAAAGACGTATTCCTTCGTGCCACGCTCGACAATCAATAAGCAACTATTACCCACATCAGGCTTTCCATCCTTACTACCTGCAAACTGAATTACCGCATCCGAATCGGAATGTCTTTCATTCGCAGTCTTCGCGCAACCCAACAATAGCAGCGAAAGAATGCTCAACGAAGAAAAAAACAGGCTCGCTTTCATAAAAGTTCTCCAGTTGACTCAAACGAGCAGTTCGCCCGCCGCGCAGGCGAACCGGCAATCTCACAAGATAAAATAGTCTATGTAGTTGCGAGGGCTCGAATAAAGAGGCGCCTCATGTTTGAAGTACAAGTAATGAGGATTCCCCTGATGATCACGCAACAGCACATAGAAACCTTCCGAAAGCGTGTCACGGTCAAGCTCACCTGGCGCCTTGTAGCTGAAATCCGGCACCCGATGATTGGTAATGACAAAGGCACCTTCAACGAAGCGCTCCAACAACACGTCTGTATCAAGCTCTTTGCGCCCACCCATAAGCTTCTGCAGGCGCTCATCAAAAACGATCTTGACTTCCGAATTCATCCACTTTTCTTCTTCCTTGGAAAAGCGGTCCCTGAAAACCGTGCCTGTAAAGCTGAACATCGTTTCATTATGATGCTCAGACTCCCACCGGATCATTGATTGATGCACGGGATAGATTGAGGACCGCTTGATAAACTTAGCCGTCTCAAAACTGCCGTCTTTCAGCCTGAAGGCCCAATAATCGATCGTTTTCAAATGAAAATCGAATGCAGGGTCATCTGGCATTTCTGGATCAATGGGCCTATTGGGGTCGGGATTATCTCCACCGCCTTCCACGCGCACCGGCGTCAGGTAATAATCTGACTGATCCCGGACGGGCGCTGTTTTTGGCCTCACCACTATCTGCGAATCAAACTTGAGTGACGTTTCGGTACCACCGACATCGACCCGGAATCCGCTGTAAAGCTTGACATCAACATCGGCCTCATCGCCACAATGCAAGTAGAGTACCCGGCGTGTCACGTTTTCTTCACGCGCCTCAATTGACACTGGGTATGCTGGCTGGAATCGGTTAGGCACATTACGTGTTCCCCACCGATGTAGGTCATCCTTTTCTATGCCACCACTGGGGTTATCATCATTGAGCGCAACCAGGCGTTGTTTACTCCCCTCGAAATACAGGCCGATGCTTGCACGCTCATCCTCGCTGAGGCGATAGTATTTCCCATCTACCGGCAGGGGCTCGATCTCTACCGCCACGTGCAACGGCTGGAGTCCATGATTGATCAACTCGCCGTAGCTTTCGTTGGCGTCGCCACCGGGCACAGTGACCTTGTGATACCTGAGTTCGTGCCAGCGCCCTTCCTCTGCCAACAGCGGCTCGCCAAATGCCAACAGGCTGTAACCGGCTGCCAGCACCACGCCGTTATTGACCGCCTCACAGACCACCACACTGGTGCCCCGCTCATTGCCCGATGGTGCGGTGTAGTTACGGCCTTCGAGCTGGCCTGGGCCAATCAGTCGCCAACGCCGTTGTGCTCCGGCAAGGAACGCCGGGTCTCGCTCTCGCAGTGATACGCTCTGGCCCGCCTCCAGGCCCGTGGTACGGGCAGGCTCAATGGCCAGCGATTGCAAGCCGTTGAGCATGACCAAGGTCGACATTCGCTGCTGCTGCCCTTTGGCTTGCACCCGCTGGACGCTCAGCTGACGTCGGCTGGCAGGCTTCTCGGCGATGAACGTCACCCGCTTGCCCTGGGCCCGGTCAAGCTGGCCGTGCTGCTCACCAAGCAGCGACCAATTGATTTCATCCGCCTGCAAGGCCGCGCTCAGGACCATCGGCGTGCGCGCTGCGAACACGCCGATCTGCGGCGAAACCTGTTCGTGCTCGAAGTGCACCACCAACTGGGTGGTAGCACGGTGCATCTGGCTATCCTTTTTGATCTCTGCCGTAATCAGGATCGTCAGGCTGTGGTGGCCAATATCAGGTAACCCCACGGCCTGGTAAAGCCCATTACCGTCGATCTTGCCGTCGCCAATGGCAAGACGGCTCTGACGGCTTCTGGCAAACCAGTTCGTCGCCCTGACCTCCGCCCCCTGCTGGTCAACCAACGTGAATTGCTGTTTTTCACCGGCCAGCATGGTCGCGCTTTTCGAACGGATGCTGTACAACGCCGGCACAGCATCGATCGTGCCGAACACAGCAAGGTCATGGGGCTCATGCCGTTCCTTCTCGGCGAACTTGTGCGATGTCGAGAACAGCAACGATGCGAGTACATCCAGACGGTCGTCGGTGACATGCTTGAGCATGCTTTTGTCCACCACCATCGTCGCCGAGTACTTCTCGCTGCCGTCGCTGTTGCGGTCATCAGGAATCAGGTAAGGGAAATCATGCTCAGGCAACTCGCCCTCATGATCATTTGCCTGCAACTGAATGAACGCCAGTACCGCCCCGTCGCCGTAGTTGTCAGCGCCCAAGGTCTTGGCACCCGGCGCCGCCTGGGTGAGGATGCGAAAGTGCGTGGGCGTCAGTGCCGTGTAGCCAGAGAAGTCGAGCATGCCGAGTTCGAACTGGCCTCGGTGTTGCGGTAAATCTGCGAACTCTTTTTCAATGGCCGCAGCAATTCGCTCGTTGACGTGCTCCGCTGCACCGGCAAGGTTACAGCTGAAGCTGGACGCCTCGCGCAAATCCAGCGTAACCCTGCCACGATGGTCGACTTCACCGGTAACCAGGCGTAGCTCGATCGCCATGACCAAGGTGAAACCCATGCTTTCATCGATGATGAAAGACGTCAGCAGGTTTTCTGCCAAAGGCGACCGTTGCAAGTACTCACCGGCCACGATGGGGAAGGTCAGTTGTGCTCTGGAATCACTGAGCGATGCATTGGTAAACGACAGCAAAGGTGCGCCGAACTCGATGTTGCGCAACTTGCTGCGGGTACGAACATGATCTTCGTGATCAACAACGGCATTGAACAACGGCAAGAAACGCAAATCGCTCAAGCGCTGCCGGTATTGTTCATGCAGCATATCGTTCATCAGCTTGCGGGCGATCGCCGCGACGGCGCCCCAGCCTCTGGTGATATTGCGCCCGGTCATTCGGGCCAACACGTGTTCAATAGGGTTAATGGGCATGTCATTCTCCTGAAAGTGCTCGCCGGGGCTTCACACCGAACGTGGTTGTGGTGCCAGCAACTGACTGCACAAGCCCGGGAAGCGGGTAGCCTGCAGTGGCATGATCAGATGCCCTTCGAAGGTGCCGAAATCGTCTGATTTGAAGGTTGCTAGCACCAGAATGCCGGGTGGCAGATCTGCACTTTGCGGGGGGGTATAGAGCCCGTCGGCGTCGATGGTTCCGGGCCCTACGCCCAACTCCCATTCAGGGGTAACCAGGTTGCCGTTGATGCGGGCAACGAACTTCATTCGACCATCGGCGCGTGGCGTTTCGGCGAGTGTCACAAGCACCGCTGGTTCGCGCTGAATCACCAGAACATGCAGGGACTGTTTGTCATCCGCGCCTGCTACCTGGATTTCATCCAGCCAATAGGTATTGGGCTTGCCCGGGTTGGCCGGCTTGGCCAGATAGCGGCAGCGCCGCCCCTGGGCCTCCTCGACCAATTCACCGCTCTGCCCAGGGTCGTTGGTGACATTGGTCCACTTCAATGGCGCCTTGCCCAGCGCTGCGGCTGTCAATATCCGCTCCGTTCCAGCTTGCATCGTGGTGATGAACGGGTTCGCCCGCAGACTTTGGCGCATTACGGTAATAACGACGTCGCAACGTTGATCCCCAGCACTGGCGCTCACAAGCACTTGCCCGGAACGCCCCTGCAAGGTGTCGGCAGAAGGTGCGGTGTACTTGCCATCCTTGATGACTCCGGGGTGCGTCGGGCCACCCGGGAGGCTTTTAACCGTCCAGGTCAACGTCAACTGCCCGGGGTTCTCAACGTCAAGCAGCTGTTCGTGCCCCACCAGTACGGGTTCGTCAACATCACGAATGCGCAGCTCGGCATTGGCGGCCAGCGACGCCGAGACGGCCATGGCGCCCGGGAACTCGAAGCTGCCTGGCTGCAGCTTGGTCGATGCCCCGATCTGCAACCCCTTCAGCCAGTGCTCTGCTGCTGCCGGATCAAGTGCACGCACCATCCCTTGCAGGATCGCCTGCCGAATCACGAAGGCAGCAAAATCTTCAGCCTGCACCCTCAGTTCTGCGTACTCATCGCCTTCAGGCAGGCCCTTGAGCACACGTGCTTCCTGTTGTTCAGGCCAAGGCGAGAAGAACTGCCCTTCCAGCCAGTAGGGGCCGGGCTCTGTACCGGCCAACAAATAGTAGCGATGGTGCAGGGACAGTTCGAACGTGGCCGTATACACTTCCGCAGCGGCCGGGTGCTCGGACTGACAACTGAACGTCATGCTGCAGTCAATGTTCAGGTGCTGGCTGGCCCAGTCCAACTCGAAACGGGCCTGTAGCCCGCCAGCCACGTCCAAATCGAAGGCCTGCACCTTGAAAAGGTAATCGCTGGATGGGTATTGAGCATCAGGTACCTGCAGCCTGCCCGCGCTGGCAACCATGCCGGCGAGCCGTCCATCCTGATACACCTCATCGAAAGTCGCATCCGTCAACTGCCCTTTGAAGCCGTTAAGGAAGGCATTGCGATGCAACAACCGTGAACTCAGCAACTCAACAGCGGCTTCTGGCTGAGGTGGCGTCGGCAACAGCCGTGGGAAGTCGCTGGCCTGACCAGGGAAGTTGCCTTCACGACCGTAGCCCGAAGAGGCAAACATCACCAACGTATCGCCCTTACCCTCGTCATCGGCCTGAGTACCAAGGTAGGCAGCCTGCAGGGCCCGCTCTGGCCCCGCGTGGGGAGCCGAAAGCATTGAGTAATCGAGCTTGCCCGGGTCGGCTGGAAGCTGCTGCTGAAGCCAGTCACCGGCCAGACTCTGCTCGGCCAGATCATCGCTCACGGCCAAGCGCACGTTTTCGCCCTTGGAAACATCCAGCACCAGCGCCCCATCCTTGAACACCAAAGGGACCTGTTGGCTTAACTCCAGGTAGTCAAGGGGGTCGTGCGCCGCCAGGCTGAGCACCTTGTATGGCTTCTGGGCCTTGACCAAAGTGCCGCCGTGCAGATTGGCGAGCATGTCCAGACGCGCATTTTCATAGCTGACTCGGCCAATGCCGACTTGGGGCGCTGACATCTGGTAACCAGCGAAGTGATAGACGATATCCGTCATTTCAATCTCGAGTTCGCCCGAGATGTTATCGATACCCTGCCCTTGCTCAAGGTGGGAAGCGTGAGTCTGACTCAGCGAAGCATTACCTGCGGACAGGGACACGCCTGTAATGCTGTCCCACTGCTGTAGATCGGGGTTGTCGGCCAGCCATTTACTCAGTGGGGCTCGCCTTTTCACATTCGAGGGCCCGTGTCGCTCAGCCACTGGGTTGTGCTTCTGAACCTGGTAAGCCCCCACGCCCTGTACCGCGTCCTCCAGCGCTACCGGTGGCAGGGTTTGCAGCACATAGCCTTCAAAGGTGCCCAAAAACCCTCCGTCAACAGAGGCGGTAATCAGGGCGAATAGGTCGCTCCCGGATGGGAGGTGCTTGAAGATACCCGTTGCCGGATCAATCTCACCCGATTGCGAGCCATACCTGACTCCCCACACGACCTTTGCCGGTGATACCGGGTTGCCGTTGACCTTGGCCGTCAACTGCACGGTGCCATTGGTTGGGTCAACAACCCGGCTTATCACCAACGGCAGTTTATCCGCGCTTTCAGTGATCAGAACGGCTGTCTGGCCATGGCCGTCTCCGGGGGCGCTCAACTGCACTTCGTCGACAGCGTAGGCGGCAAGTTCCTCGGGGGCTTGCGGATTGCTGGGTGGCATTTTTTCAGGTGCCGTATAGGTCGCAGTTGCCCCGCTCCCCACCAGTGTTCCATGGCCCGGGTTCTTCAGCGCCCATGTCAGTTTGCTGGCGTCACCGAAGTAGCCGGCCTGCAAGTTGATCGTAGCTTTTGCCTGTGCGACATAAGCCAGCGGATTGATCTGCACGGTTTTTTTCATAACCGTGACCAATGCCGAACTGCTGTTGGTCGGGGTCGCCTTGTCTACTGCGTTGACACGCAGTTGCACGAAGGCGCCATCGACTTCATTGGCCGTTGGCGGGGTATACAAACCAGTGTCCTTGTTGATGGAACCGATCTTGCTGTCCAGCACGGTGTCCACTACTGACTCGATCGACCATTCCAGGTTATTGTTGGCCGGGACCGAAATGAACTGCTTCGGAGCACTACCTACCGTTAAGGTATGCTCCATGGGATCTACCGCGAACGCAGTAACCGCCGGGTTGATATTGCCAAAGAAAGCAATGTCATTGGGTGCATACTGATCCTCCCCGACGATGGTATTTCCAAAGTTGAGCTTGATGGTGTCCTGGACCAATTGTTTGACAGAGCTGGAGAATTTGAAGTTTCGCTCAAGGGCGTCGCGCACGACCGACTCGACACTTGGGAACTGTGGATTTCCAACAGCTTTCAGTACCGCCGCAACCGCAACCAGTATGGCACCCGCAATCAACCACACCATTCCACCGGTAAATAAACCCAAAATGAGCCAATATATGGGGTCATCGCGCGGGTTCTCTGGCGGTTTAATTTCCCCAACCTTTGGAGCCGGCGCCTTGACTTCCTTCATCTCAAATGCTTCATGCTCCAGGGTTCCACCCTCTTCGTCTACCAGACGATAAGTGGACGTCACCACATACTCAAAGTCATCCGTAGCCGGCTTATAGAAATCCGAAGTATCAAACCCAAATTTGATCAAGTTACTCTTGATGTACCCTGTTTCATCATCCAAGTCCAAAGGCTCAATGGTCATCTCGCCTTTGAGGCGCCATTCAACGACGACCTTGCCCTCTTCCATATATACATTAAGCACTTCGGCCATGTGCAAATCGACCGGAGAGATCTTCAGTTGTAAAACCATCTTGAAGTATCTACCCCACAAGTCCGGCTCCGTTTCAAACCGTTCGGTCACAGTTTGTCCTGGAACCTGCATCAGCCCACGTGTGGCACGCGCGCCCGACGGCCTTCCCTCGTCGTCTCGGGTAATTTCAAACTCGACATCTTTCGCGACCGTACGCAAGGACTCGAGCAACTGCGCCAGCATGATCCTGTTTGGGTCAAACAGCACCGTAGCGTCATACTCCCTGTCGCTGGGTAGCAGGTATGTGTAAGCAGGTCCGGGGTAATCCCCCTCCTTGTCACCCTCGTAACGTATCAGCGCGAGCACCGCGCCTTCGCCATCCTTGTCGTTGCGCCCACGTGCCTGGGTGCGCAAGGAGAACGATGCTGCCTCCAGAAGAGGATTACCGCCCGCTTCGATCTGGCCAAGCGGGAGTACCCGCTGCGCATCTGGTAATGCTTCAAACTTCTGCTGGAAGAACTGGCCCACCAGCCGTTGCTCGACCGGGTCGTCGGTCACCTGCATCGTGAAGTCCGAGCTTTCTCGAAGGTCAAGCCTGACTCGCCCTTCTGCACCGACGACCCCAGGTACGTTGGCCAGCAGCAGGTCAAGGCTAAGTTCCGGCCCCTGCAATGGGCTGGTTTCGCGAATTTCCCTGACGCGCCAATCCCCCCCCGCATTGACCAGGCCAAGCTGGATGCCCTCGATCACCCGCATGTACAAACGCGCCCTGGAGTCATTGGACAACTTTGGCGAAAAGCTCAGGCGCGGCCAATCCAGGGTGAACTTGCTCAACGCAAAGCGCCGATCATCCCCGTTGGGAATGCTCCCATAGATCGGTGCCAGGTAAGCGCCTGTGTTGAACCGGCGTATATACACTTGAAGAAGCAGACGGTCCAGATCTTCCCGGCGCAGGAAACAAAGCATGCCCCAACCGAGCGCGCGCGCCTCTTCCTGCAACCATTCATATAACTTATCAAAAGTCAGCTCTGACATTTTTTCAACCCTCAACCATCCCAGGAACATGACGTGCATTTGACGGCCATCGCGAATGCTGGCTAACGCCCTCTATGAAACGGCCTGATGCAGGCTGGCAGCACTCTATTGGCTGTCATTTGCCTGTCCACGTCGTTGGGCTTTTTTACACCTATTCGGTAGCCGGCTGAAACTAGCACTTTTACCAGGTACCTCATAAAAAATATAAACAAAAGTCGTGCCAGCCTTACCTAGCATTTTTACCAGTTACCCGGAACCCCCCTTCACGCTAGTGTGTGATCACCAACCTGCCAAGGGCTCCAAAACTTACTTTCAATTCTGACCCTTGCGCACTTTCATCCGTTAAACTGGAGCGATATACATGAATTCACCCTCTGCAAATCAGGCACGTCTTGATTATCTGAGCGAGCGTTCACAAAAACATCTTGAAGAGGCTCAGACCCACAGAAAAGACCTGCTCCCGGCGCTCGAAGTTGAGGGAGTGATCCCGGCTACCGAAGGCACCATCCACAAGGATAGGCTCGGCATCCCTCTCAACGTTACCGTTCCAATTTGGCTGCTTTTGCCAGACCCAATCGAGGATGAAGATAAGGATTTGCTTAAACTGCAAATAGCTGAAGTCGACGCTTCAGGAGTGGTCGGCGAGTTCAAGGATATTGGTGATATTCACGAGTATGACAGCACCCAAATAGGCGACATCGAGCTTGAAATACCAGTAACAGATTATCCAGTCAACGGAAAACGCCAACTGCGGTACGCAATGAAAAAGCACAGCTCCTCAACATATAGAGAGTCCGATCCGCTCGACCTGATTTTCGACACAATCCCGCCTTGGGGCAGTCAAAATCCCCCACTTGCGGAGATCCCCGTCATTTCAGGCAACGTCATTACCGATGCGTTCTTTGTGGGCTCCCCGGCTGGGCTGGAAGTTACACTGAAGCCTTATGACAATCAGCGCCAGCAAGATACCTATGCACTTTATTTCACCGACACCCCTCCCGCCGATGGCGCGCTGCCAGTTCCAGTGGAGAGCGGCGCTGTACCCCCAGACCGAAAGCTGCTAATTCCAAAATCAACTATTGAAACACTGGGTGATGGTATTTACTATCTTGCCTACATCCTGATAGACCCTGCTACCCATGTCAGCCGCATCTCCCACCTGGTAAAAATCACCGTTAACTTAGGTGCACTGCCCGCTAACCTGAAGCCACCGGTCGTTCCACTGGCGGCAGATGGTGGCCTGATCGACCTGGACGATGTACGACTTGGCGTCGTCACCCAAATTGAATATGACAATCATCGATCCGATGACTTCGCCGAAGTAACCTGGGGCAACTCCGATCCCTTTAAAGTGCAAATTGGCACTAGCGGTATGCCGCATTCCATCCGCATCCCCTACGCGACCCTGAGAGCGGCCTACGACTTTTCACTTGGCTCTCCCCAAACTGCCACCGTCAGCTATCGAATACTGCGCCATGATGTTTCCTACGGGCTGGAAAGCACGGATGTGAACGTCGACTTGTCGACCGCAGGCCCCGACCCGGACCCTATCCAACCAGGCCCGATTAACCCGGAGCTGCGCGCCCCCGTGATCAAAGGCGCCGTAACTCCCGAGGACAACAAACTAAGGGAGGAAGACGCAGGCCAACCCGTCCAACTGACGTGGGATCTGCACCCTGATCTCAAAGATGGTCAACGGATGAGGTTCTCCTGGGGCGGGATCGTGGTACCTGACCCTGCGGCCCCAGATACACCACTTGAAGTAATCATCGATACTGCAGTGGACCCCATCACAGTCAACCTCGAGTGGGACGTGGTCGAGAAAGCAGGTAACAGCTCCAAAACGCCGGTGCACTGCATATTCCTCAAGGAAACGGGCGAAGACAATCAACAGCACTCAATAAGTCAATTGGTCGATGTTGACGCCATTATCATTGAACCGGACCCGGCCGTGTTCGAGCGCTCGGTTAGTGGCGAAGGCAAAATTCTCGGTTGCGAATCGCTATGGGTCGACCCCAAAAACCCTGACGGTGAACCCGCGTTTCTGGTGACTGTCCACGGTCTAAGCGAGTACCTGCCTGCAGGTGGGAAAATCAACATGAAATGGACCCCCCTGCTCGGCCGCACCGGTGAAAATCCAATTTCCGGGGCCGGACTGGAGATAGCTCTCGATTTCACTAAGGAACAAGCCGAAGAAGGTTTCCAGTGGGAAATCAAACCCTACGAAAAGCACATCTTGCCTATTTTTAGCACCGACATCTCACAGCCGGAGGGCCGCGGGCGTGTTGAGTACAGCTTCGAGTTAGATGGTAAGCCTCTCAAGTCGAAACCTGCAACGATAAGGGTTGCCCTAGGTGAACCTACCGGTGGGAGCTGCCCGCTACCTGTCAAACCTTGACCAAGACGCCTGTGGGCGGGGTGAAGATTTAACTACAGCCCGCCGAGCACAGGAATAGTCGTCGCATTTACCGGACTTTTCCTACAGGAAAAGTTCGGTAAATGCCTAGAATTCGGCGCGATTGGTCGGCCCTGGCGATGCCAGCCGACCCTTTCCGACTTGGACAAATCGCAGGTAATCCGCATGTCAGCATTCTACCCTTCACCTATGCGACGCGCATTGCGCATCGCCTCTTTAGGCCCACTTCTGCTGCTCAGCCCGAGCAGCTGGGCGCTGACCACCATCGAGTTCGATACCACGATCGACCGCAACACCGCGCCAGACAGCTTCAGGGTAATCAAGGGAGCCACCCTCACAGCCAACGGTGCCACAACCAGGCAGATCGAGTTGAGTGGCGGCTCAAACCTCAAGTTCAATGCCAGCCAGATCAACGCGACAGGCATCACTGCCGGACTCAGCGTGACTCAGAGCGTAGCCGACCTCCACGATAGCCGCGTGACCTCGGAGCGGCAAGGCGTAGAAGCCGGTGAGAACGCGAAAATCAATGCATACGGTAGCACCATCATCGGCAGCAGCATGGGTGCATTGGTCAACACCAGCGAGCTGAACCTGTTTGGCAGCCACTTGGAGGCTACCAACCCCAACGCCCCAGGGGTGAACCTGTACGATGGCATCGTGAATGCCTCTGCAGGCAGCAGTATCATCGGCGCCGGAGAGGGCATCCGCGTCCGTGGCGACAACGGCAACCCTGCCGGCGTCGGCACAGTCTTGCTGGATGCCAGCCACGTAGAAGGCAGGACCGGCTCGGCCATCACTGTCGGCATCTCGGGCCGCCTGCCGACCACCGCCGACATCAAGATAATGAATGGCTCTACCCTCAAGGCCGGTAACGGCACCCTGGTGCGAGTCGGCGCCCTGAGCAGCGCAGACATCCTGGTCAGCGCCAGCAAGCTGGAAGGCGATATCGTTGTCGCCGAAGGCGGTAGCGCCAAGCTGGCCCTGGAAAACCTGGCCATTCTCAAGGGCCGCCTGGAAAACCTCGACAAACTGGACTTGAACAGCGGCGGGCAGTGGACCCTGATCGGCGACGCCGAGCTCAAACACCTGGCGATGGACGGCGGCGCCGTGGCTTTTCACGACAATGACGACGAGAACGAAAAGGACAAGTTCTACGCACTGCAAGTGGCCAACCTGGAGGGTAACGGCACCTTCATCATGAACGTCGACTTCGCCGACGGCAAAACCGACTTCCTGGAAGTGACTGGCAACGCCAGCGGCAACCACCAGATCCGCGTGGCCAGCACGGGCAAGGACCCACTGGCCGACACCAACCTGCACATGGTGCATACCGCAGCCGGTGACGCGAGCTTCTCGCTGGCCGGCGGGCCAGTTGACCTGGGCACCTTTGCCTATGGCCTGGTGCAGCATGGCAATGACTGGTACCTGGACGCCTCGATGCGTTCGCTCAGCAACGGCACGAAAACCATCCTGGCCCTGGCCAACACCGCCCCTACCGTCTGGTACGGCGAGCTCACCACACTACGTAGCCGCATGGGCGAAGTGCGTCGCAACGATGGCGCGGCAGGTGCCTGGATGCGCAGCTATGGCAACCAGTACAACGCCTCCACCTCCGGGTTTGGTTACAAACAGCAGCAGCAAGGGTTGTCGTTCGGTGCCGATGGCCGCCTGCCTGCCGGTGACGGTAACTGGCTGCTCGGGGTAACTGCAGGCTACAGCAACTCCGACCTGAACCTGCAAGGCGGCAGCTCGGGCAAGGTCGACAGCTACCACATCGGTGCCTACACCACCTGGCTCGACCCACAGAGTGGCTACTACTTCGACGGCGTTGCCAAGTTCAACCGTTACCAGAACCGTGCCGATGTGCAACTGAGCGATGGCAGCAAGACCAAGGGTGACTACAGCAACCACGGCCTCGGTGTCTCGGCGGAGGTCGGCCGGCACATCAAGCTGGATGATGGCTACTTCATCGAGCCTTATGCCCAGTTGGCCGCCATGACCATCGAAGGGCAGTCGTATCACCTGGCCAATGGCATGCAAGCCTCCGGCGACGACACGCGTTCGCTACAGGGCAAGCTTGGCACAACCGCCGGACGCACCTTCGACTATGGCCAGGGCCGCATGATCCAGCCTTACCTCAAGGTCGCCGGGGCCCATGAGTTCGTGAACAACAACCGCGTGAAGGTCAATGGCAACAGCCTGGACAACGACTTGGCGGGTTCCCGTGCAGAACTGGGTGTTGGCGTGGTGGCGGCCTGGGCCGAGCAATGGCAGGTGCATGCGGAGTTCGACTACGCCAACGGCGAACGCCTCGAGCAACCGTGGGGCGCCAGCGTAGGCGTGCGATACAACTGGTAGCGACAACGCCCTGCAGCAGCCTTAGGGTTTTTGCAGGGCTTACTGCGGGTACAGATTCTTGCGCCCTGGAGGCAATTCAATGTCTTTGAAATCCATCTTACACTCACTTTTTACTCGCCTTTTTTTGCGGCGTACCAACTCGGACAACTTGCTCAAGCCCGTTGTCATCGAGGGGTTGCTTGCCGACATCGAGGGCGGCGAGACCAACCTGCTGCCCTACAGCGCAACGCAGACCCCGTTGAAGGTGGCGTTCGAGAAGTGGGCACACTCAACCGAAGACCCAGAGGATATTGATAAAGTGACGCTGCACTGGGATGGCCACGATTTCGGTCCCAAGGATTATCCCGGACCGATCGATGAAAAAAACCTTTTCATCATGGTGCCCACCAGCTTGCTGAACGAAGATGGTCCGCACACCTTGACCTACACGGTTGTAAATTACGCCAATAACAGCTCGACCTCCGAACCCCTGACCATCACCACGGATACCACCCCACCCAAACTACCCACTGACAGCCGCCTGCAGGTCGCAGGCGAAGTCGTCGGCGAAGACGGGGTTACCGATGCCTACCTATGGGCAAACGGTGATGCCTTGCCAGCCACGATCCCGCCCTATGCTGACATCCGCCCCGGCGATGTGTTGACCTGGTACTGGAGCACAACACCTACAGGCACCGAGCAGGTGGACACCTGGACCTTGAAGCTGAGCGATACTACCCAGCCCCTGCAGATCAAGTTCCCCGGAGCGTTCATACGCAACCTGGGGGACGGGTTGCGCTACCTGTACTACACGGTCCAGGACCGTGCCAAAACCCCGATTCAAACCTCGGCGGTCTTGCCATTACAGTGCAACGCCACCCCGCTGCCAACCACGTTCTCCTCCCCCTACGTGAAAGAAACAGGCAGCACCGGCGGCGACAGCAGTACCCTGGACCCGGTCCGGGCTGTGAACGGTGCAACAGTAGTCATCGAAGCAGTGAACCGCTTCGACCCCAATGACGATGTGATGGTTCACTGGGGCCGGCCGGGTGAGCACGGCGCCTACAGCGCACCCGTGAGCATTGCTTCCGGTGATATCGTTTGCCCCATCCCCAAAGCGAATGTTGCGGCACGCATGGGCAGCGATCTGGAACTGTATTTCGTGGTAACACGTCGCGACATGCCCTATGAATCGGCCGTGCACAGTTTGAAGATTGATGTGCCCAGCACCCTGGAGGCACCTCAATGCGACAAGATCACCGGCAAGGTGTTGAAACTGAGCAATATCGGCACGGGCGCGACCTTTACCCTTGAGCGCTGGCCACTGATGGATACCAGCCAGTTTGTCAGGCTCCACATCAGCGGCGAGCGCCAGGATGGCAACCAAGACCCGGTCGTGGTCGCGGATGCCATACCGGTACCTTCGCCTGTGGCCATGACGGTGGGTAAAGTGACCCTTACCGATATGGGTGTCTTCGTTGTCCCGACCGCGCTGAAAATCGAGGCCTTTTTCAGCGTGGACGACAAGAAAAACTGGATCCCATTCCCGCTTGTTGAGGTAATGCTGGAAAAGTGACAAAAAAAAACCACTCCTGCTGGAGTGGTTTTTTGAATTGGAGCGGGAAACGAGACTCGAACTCGCGACCCCGACCTTGGCAAGGTCGTGCTCTACCAACTGAGCTATTCCCGCATTTTGAAGCTTTACCGCTAATCGGCGTGAGGCGCCTTTAAGACCCTCACCACCACTGCACCGTGCGAACGCCACAGTATTTAAACTGGAGCGGGAAACGAGTCATGCACTAGAGCGCTAAGTCTCTGTTTCCCAATCACTTTCTTCACTGTGGTGATCAGTGAAGAACTCAATTATAGCCTTGTTTTTCGCCCTCGGCAACAAAGTTCATCCAACGACTTCCATTGAAGTCCAAGGACTGCTCTTTTCGCAGTCGCACCGCCCTACGATGCTGTCGCGATGCAATGGGGCCTCCAGTGGCCAAGGCCGTCGTGCGGCGATAGGCGAATGGAATCAGGGGTTATCAGATTACCGCCTGCTGCATGCGCTTGGTCAACGCCTCGGCGCTTTCCTTGCGCTCGCTATACCTGTCCACCAGATACGGCGACGCATCGCGCGTGAGCAGCGTGAACTTCATCAGTTCCTCCATCACGTCCACAATGCGGTCGTAGTAGGCCGACGGTTTCATGCGTCCCGCTTCATCGAATTCTTGATACGCCTTGGCGACCGAGGACTGGTTGGGGACGGTCAGCATCCGCATCCAGCGGCCCAGCACGCGCATCTGATTGACAGCATTGAAAGATTGCGAGCCGCCCGACACCTGCATCACTGCCAGCGTCTTGCCCTGAGTCGGACGCACCGCGCCGACTGACAGCGGAATCCAGTCGATCTGCGTTTTCATCAGGCCGGACATCGCGCCATGGCGCTCCGGCGAACTCCACACCATACCCTCGGCCCACTGCGCGAGTTCGCGCAGTTCCCTGACCTTGGGATGATCCTCGGTCGCGTCATCCACCAGCGGCAGGCCCGACGGGTTGAACAGCCGCGTCTCGCCGCCCAACGCCCGCAGCACGCGGGCTGCCTCTTCGGCGGCCAGTCGGCTAAACGAGCGTTCGCGCAGCGAGCCGTAGAGCAGCAGGAAGCGTGGCGCATGGGTGGAACGTTCGGGTGCCAGTAGCCGTTCCATGTCCGGCGGCTGGAGCAATGCGGCGTCGATGTTCGGCAGGTCGAGACGGGATTCAGACACGACGGCCCTCCACATCCACTACCGGCTCGCCGTCTTCCTTGTTGAACGCGCCGCGCTGCGGTTGCGGCAGGATGTCGAGCACTGTTTCCGACGGGCGGCACAGGCGCGTGCCCAGCGGCGTGACCACGATAGGTCGGTTGATGAGGATCGGATGTTGGAGCATGAAGTCGATCAATTGCTCGTCGCTCCACTTCTGATCTCCCAGGCCGAGTTCCGCATACGGCGTGCCTTTCTCGCGCAGCACCGCGCGTACCGGGATGCCCATCGCGGCGATCAGCGCCTTCAGCATGTCGCGGTCGGGCGGTGTCTTCAGATATTCGATGACAGCCGGTTCCTCGCCGCTGTTGCGAATCAGGCTGAGGACGTTGCGTGACGTGCCGCAATCGGGATTGTGGTAGATCGTGATGTGGCTCATGTCGAGGTGCCTTCGTTCGAGAGAAGCATGGATTGCTGGCGCAGATGCCTGATCACATAGCCGAACAGGATCGCGCCCGCCGCGCTGATGCCGGTCAGGGCCAGCAGCGTGCCGGGATAGCCGTTGCCGGCGGAATACAGCAGCGAGGCCACGAAGGGGCCGGCGGCCACTGCGATCTGCACGGGTGTCGCCATCGCGCCGCTGATGGCGCCATAAGCGGCCCGACCGTACAGCTCGGCGGGCAAGGCGCCTCGTACGATCGTCATGACGCCATTGCCGATGCCGTAGAGCGCGGCAAACACGACATACACCGGCAGCCACTGCTCGGAAGCAAAGAGCAGGAGCAATGACAGCGGCAGCAGACTGATGGCCGCCATGCCGACCTGGCGCGTGCTGGCCCGCTTGCCGACCGTGGCTTGCACCACACGGCCGAGTACCTGCATTGGCCCGATCAGCGCACCGACCCAGGCCGCATTTGCGGCAGAGATGCCATGTGCCTGCAAGACTGGGATCATGTGCAGCGACATCGCCGCGAACACCAGTGCATTCAGCGTCACAGCCGCCGTGACGAGATAGAACACCGGTTCGCGCATGACCGCGGTGAGATTGCGGGATCGGGTTTCCGTCCGCGCTGGGGGTGTGCCGTGTGCCGGGCCGCGTCCCTTTGGCAGGCTGGCATGGATGGGCAGGCAGATCAGCAGGTTCGCGGCCGCATAGATCAACCAGACCTCGCGCCAGCCGACGTGTTGCAACAGCGTTTGCGTCAGCGGCCAGAATACCGTGCTGGCGAAACCGCCGAACAACGTCAGGTGCGTGATCGCCCGGCGATAGTTGCTGCCATGGACCTGCGTGATGACCGCGAAGGCCGGCTGGTACAAGGTCGCGCTCATGGCCACGCCGATACCGGCCCACACGAGGTAAAGCTCCGTCGCGTTGTGTACCCGCGAGAGGCACGCGAGCATGACGGCGGCCAGCAAGGCGCCGCTTCCCATCAGCAGACGTCCACCGATGCGGTCGATGATGCTGCCGGCCGCGGTCGAAAGCAGTCCCGAGATCAGCAAGGCCACCGAATAAGCCCCGACGATGGCGGGCTTGGACAGGCCGAGTTCGTCCTGCATGGGCTGCATCAGGACGCCGTAGGCGTAGAACATCGACCCCCACGCGACGATCTGCGTCAGTCCGAGCGAGGGAATCAGCCAGCCGCGAGAGCGCGGGATGGTGTTGTCCATGATTACGCTTGGCGCTCGTACCAGCCGCGCGAGCGGTTGACCACGCGCACCACCAGCAGCATCACCGGCACCTCGATCAGCACGCCAACCACGGTGGCCAGCGCCGCGCCCGAGTGGAAGCCGAACAGACTGATGGCGGCGGCCACGGCCAGCTCGAAGAAGTTGCTCGCGCCGATCAGTGCCGAGGGGCCGGCGATGCTGTGCTTCTCGCCTACCTTGCGGTTGAGCCAGTACGCCAGCCCGGAATTGAAGAACACCTGGATCAGGATCGGCACCGCCAGCATGGCGATCACCAGCGGTTGCCGGATAATGGCCTCTCCCTGAAAGGCGAACAGTAGCACCAGCGTCAGTAGCAGCGCGGCGATCGACAGCGGGCCAATACGTTCCAGCGCCCGGTCGAACGCAACCTGACCCCGGCGCAGCAGCGCCCGGCGCCAGAGCTGCGCGAGGATGACAGGAATGACGATGTAGAGCGCGACCGACACCAGTAGCGTGGCCCATGGCACGATGATCGACGACAGGCCCAGCAGGAGGCCGACGACGGGCGCGAAGGCGAACACCATGATGGTGTCGTTCAGCGCCACCTGCGACAGCGTGAACACCGGATCGCCGCCGGTCAGCCGGCTCCACACGAACACCATCGCCGTGCAGGGCGCGGCGGCCAGCAGGATCAGCCCGGCGATGTAGCTGTCCAGCTGCCCGGCCGGCAGCCACTGTGCGAAGACATGGCGGATGAAGATCCACGCCAGCAGCGCCATCGAAAACGGCTTGACCGCCCAGTTCACAAACAGCGTGACGCCGATGCCGCGCCAGTGTCGCCTGACCTGGCCGAGTGCGCCGAAGTCCACCTTCAGCAGCATCGGCACGATCATCACCCAGATCAGCAAGCCCACCGGCAGGTTGACCTGGGCGACTTCCAGCTGGCCAATGGCCTGGAACGCGCCCGGCGCGAACTGGCCCAGCGCGATGCCGGCAACGATGCACAGCAGCACCCACAGGGTCAGATAGCGCTCGAAGCTGCTCATGGCAGATGCGGCCGGCGCGTGACCGGCCGCTTCGGTTTCTGTAGTCATCGCGCCGCCCTTACTGGCGGCCGATGTCGCGCAGCTCGCGCTGCAACGACATGGCGTCCAGGCGCTGGAGCGGCAGCGACAGGAACAGTTCAATGCGTCGGCGCAGCGTGATCGCGGCGTCGAGGAACGCTTTGCGCTGTTGCTCCTCAGTGCCCTCGACGGCTGCCGGATCAGGGACGCCCCAATGCGCCGACACCGGCTTGCCCGGCCACAGCGGGCAAGCCTCCCCAGCAGCGTTGTCGCAAACTGTAAAGATGAAGTCGAACACCGGCGCACCCGGTGCCACGAACTCGTCCCAGCTCTTGCTGCGGTAGCCGGTCGTCGGCAGGTGCAGCCGCTCCAGCGTGGCAAGTGCCAGCGGATGAACCTCGCCCTTGGGGTGACTGCCCGCCGAATAAGCGTGGAAGCGGCCCTTGCCCAGCTCGTTGAGCATGCCTTCGGCAAGGATGGAGCGGGCGGAATTACCCGTGCAAATGAACAATGCGTTGTAGATCGTGTCGGTCATGGCGTCAGCAGTCGCAGCGGGTGGATTCGGAAACCTCGCACACTCCGCCTTGGCAGCAATGCTCGGTCAGGTAGCCGATCAGGCCGTTCATGTGGTCGTATTCGGCGCGATAGATCAGGTTGCGGCCTTGCTGCTCGATGCTGACGAGGCCGGCGTGGGCCAGTTCCTTCAGATGGAAGGACAAGGTGTTGCGGGCCACGTCGAGCTGGTCGGCCAGCACGCTGGGCGTGAGTCCTTCCGGGCCGGCGACGACCAGGGCGCGGAACACACGCAGGCGCTGGGTGTGCGCCAAGGCGCTCAGGGCGGAAACGGCTTGATCTTCGTTCATGATTCGATAGTACAACAATTATTGAATTAATGGATAAGAATCAGCGGGCAAGTCATTCATGGCTTCGCGGCATACCGCCGTCGAGTTCTTGGACTATGTTCCGCGCATCACGCCCATCAAAGTCATCGCGGCAGCAAGATGCTTCTATCAAGAGCGGCGGATGCCTTCTCGCACCACGGACTAGTTCAAGGGAAGGCAGGATGCCTAGCGGGCGATAGAACTGCACTGCATCCTGATGCGATGTGACCATGTTTGGCCCACACCGCAGGCGCGTGAACGCAAAGTGCGTTGGATTGAACCAAGCAAAATGCTTCGCCGCAAGATGCTATGTCGATATATCAGGATGCCGAAACAAGCATGACATGCGCGGATTTCTCCAGGTCCCTCTGGACGTGGAGCAGCGGATGCAATCCCCTGCGCCTTGTGAAACCGTGGGGATATCAGACCATATCGAATCGGTCTTGATGTGCTTGACGCACCCCATGACGCTGGCACCGTGAGCGCAATTGTCGAGCGTGCTTCTTCCTTATTACTCGACGGACCGGCAACTGGTCAATTCTTGCATATCGAGCAAGAGAGAACCACCTGTGACGGGTGCCATGATCTCTTCCGTCCATGTTCCAGGGCATCGCCCCAGGCATCAGCCACAGGCATAACGAAAAAACAGCCCCTTGGTGGGGCAAGAAGGAGCCGGTGATGTAGCGCTTCCGAAAGGAGACGAAAACATGCACAAGGAGCCACCACTATCAAAGGTGTTCTATCGTCCCATCGAAGCTGCCATACGGTGGGCTGGGTTGTTGCGGTACGAAGCGGTGATCGTCGCATCGATCGCATCACCGCGTTGTCTGCCGCAGATGTTGGACTGCCCGCGATGGAACGAGTGTCGGCTGTACTCGGAACGCATCTACGACGGTATCCTCAACGCCGAACTACCCTTCGGCAAGAACGGGATCACACTTAATGACCCAGATCTGGTGAGTTCACTCGATCTGACCGTCCGCCATGTCGATCTGAAGCGGTGGATGCGCACCCACTATCCCGAGCATCGGCCGGGATTTCTGTTCAGTCGCGGCGAGCGCATGGTGCATCCCTTCATCACCATCGAGACAGGACAGGCAATCCTGCTGGAACGGCTGGCTCTGCAGGCCGCGCTGGACCATAGCCGACGCGAGATGCGCGAACTGCAACAGCAACACGAAGTCTTGCTAAAGCAGTCCGCCGTACTGCTGGCTCCCAAGCAGTGCGTGATCAGTGATCGGGCGGAAACTACATACCTGAACATCATCGGCGGCATGCTGACGCTGATGCTGAGCCAATCCCCATCCGGCGTGCCGTACTCCAGCTTCAAGACGCAGGAGGCCATCGTCACCGCATTGCTCGCCCACTATGGCGGCACCATGGGCATCACGGAGCGAACCTTGAACGGCAAGTTCGCCAATGCCAGGAAGAATGTCCGTAGCGCAGCCGCGTGAATTCTTCCATCTTGTATGTGCAGTCGCGGAGATTGCATTTGCAATGTTTTTCCGCAGCCATGTCTATTGAATAGAGGTCACGCCAACAAACGCTACTGAGCGTTCAGGAGTGACCGCCATGTCGCAAATACCTGTACTGCCACCGCACGAGCGCCGCATCCTGCGGCTCGATGAAGTTGAAGCGAAGTCCGGCTTCAAACGCGCCCACATCTACAACCTGATGAAGAAGCGCCAGTTTCCGCAGGCGTTGCGCCTGGGCGTGCGCGCCGTGGGCTGGGATTCGGTCGAGATCGACCAGTGGATCGCCGAACGCCTCAACAACCGGACCTGACCCGCTCCCCCTCGATTTTCCCATCGCCAAACGGAGAGCGCCATGCAGGTCGTATCCATAATTTCAACGAAAGGCGGCGTAGGCAAGACGACTACGGCCGCCAACCTCGGCGGCCTCGCCGCGGACGCGGGGCTGCGTGTGCTGCTGCTCGATCTCGACGTGCAGCCGACCTTGTCGTCCTATTACGAGCTGGCACACCGCGCTGCCGGCGGTATCTATGAGTTGCTGGCGTTCAACGAACGCGCCCTCGATCAGTTGGTGTCCCGCACCATCATCGCGGGCCTGGACCTGGTGCTCTCGAACGATCACCGGGGTGAACTGAACACGTTGCTACTGCACGCGCCAGACGGACGCCTGAGACTGCGGCACCTGCTGCCGGCGCTGGCGCCGCTTTATGACCTGGTGCTGATCGACACCCAGGGTGCACGCTCGGTGCTGTTGGAGATGGCGGTGCTCGCCTCTGACCTGGCGCTGTCGCCCGTGACCCCGGAAATTCTCGCTGCCCGCGAACTGCGACGCGGCACCATGCAGTTGCTGGAGGACATCGCGCCATACCGGCACCTCGGCATCGAACCGCCATCCCTGCACCTGCTCATCAATCGCGTCCACCCCGTGTCCGCGAATGCACGGATGATCCAGCAGGCGCTGCGCGACCTGTTCCAGGACCATGCCGGCATATGCGTGCTGGGCACCGACGTGCCGGCCATCGAGGCCTATCCGCGCGCCGCAACCCGCGGCCTGCCGGTGCATCGCGTCGAGCATCGCCAGCCGCCGGGCAGAGTTGCGCCCGCCGCGCTCGACACCATGCGCGCGCTCGCCGGCGAACTGTTCCCACAGTGGCAAGACAGATTTGCCCTCGTGTCCGGCCGTCCTCCTCGTTCCATTGAAACCGGGAGGTCACATGGCGAACGCACATGAACTGGCCCGCGGCCACAAACGGCTGCGCGCCCTGATTGAGTTTGCGGTGAGCGAAGGCTGGCACGTCAAGCGCACACGGGGCGGACACCTCAAGTTCACCAAGGCCGGCTGCGCCGCCATCTACACCAGCTCAACAGCGAGCGACTACCGGGCGGATCTCAACGCCCGTGCACAGATCCGCCGCGCCGAGCGCGAGGCCCGCATGGCCCGGGCCGTCAACGCCGAGGGATGTGGTCATGGCTGAGATGACCTCCCAGGACATGGCCGGCAAGCTGCTTGCCGCCGGGTTCGAGCGCAGTGGGCCATCGGCCACGGCCTTGAGCGACCCGATCGCCGACACGCCGATGGTCGTGACGCTGGACCAGTTGCGGCCCTACGACCACGACCCCCGCAAAAAGCGCAACTCGGCCTACGATGAAATCAAGGCCTCCATCCGAGAGCGCGGCCTGGACGCGGCGCCAGCGATCACACGCCGTCCTGGCGAGGCGCACTACATCATCCGCAACGGCGGCAACACCAGGCTGGCGATCCTGCGTGAACTCTGGGCGGAGACCAAGGACGAACGCTTCTTCCGCATATCGTGCCTGTTCCGGCCGTGGCCTGCGCGCGGAGAGATCGTCGCCCTGACCGGGCACCTCGCCGAGAACGAACTACGCGGCGGCCTCACGTTCATCGAGCGCGCCCTGGGCGTCGAGAAAGCCCGCGAGTTCTATGAGGCTGAAAGCGGCACCACCCTGAGCCAGTCCGAGCTGGCCCGCCGCCTGGCCGCCGACGGCTTCCCAGTCCAGCAGTCGCACATCAGCCGCATGGCTGACGCGGTGCGCTACCTGCTGCCCGCGATCCCGACCGTCCTATACGGGGGCCTCGGCCGCCACCAGGTCGAGCGGCTGTCGGTCATGCGCAAAGCCAGCGAACGCACGTGGGAGCACTATGCCAAAGGCCGCTCCCTGCCGCTGGACTTCGACAGCTTCTTTCTGGAGGCGCTGTCGCAATTTGATGTCCAGCCCGACGAGTTCTCGCCGCCGCGTGTGCAGGACGAGTTGATCGGTCAGATGTCCGAGCTGCTGGGCATCGACTACGACGTGCTCGCCTTGGACCTGACCGAATCCGAGAGCCGCCACCGCGCCCTGGTCAGCGACCCAACCCCGCCATCGGCGCCGCCGGCATTGCCCGAGCCTGGGGCCATCGCACGGCCGCCGATCGAACCGGCACCGCCCCCCACTACAACTGCACCTTCTGCGGGCCACTCTGCCGACGCGCCGACAAGGCCCCGGGACGATGGGGCCCCGAGCGAGGCATCCGCAGCCAGCCCTGCGGCAGCGAATGGCGGTCTGCTTGACGAGCACATCATCTCTCCGGCACCCACGACGGAGCGGCTCCAGTCCATCCAGCGCATGGTCGCCGACCAGTTGGGCGATGCGCTGCCGCCCGACTTCTCGGCCAACGTCTTGCAGTCGATTCCCGTGCAGGCCGGTGGCCTCTATCCCATCTCGGACATCTGGTATATCGACCCTGGCCTCGACACACCCGACCGCCTGCGCATCCACATCGCGCAGTTCGCGCGCGAGATCGCGGGCGAGGCCGACCTGGACGCGTGTGTCGAGGATCGTTCTGATGGCATCGGGTTCACGTGTCGTGCCCCAGCCCAGGCTTCGTCGCCGCTCGCACGCGCCGTGCTCGCACTACTGGTTTCCCTGGCCGGTCAGCAGCCAGCCGGCGTCGGCTTGGACAGCGGGCAACTCATCACAGACCTGCCAGCGCTGTTGCACGGCCAGGGTCAACGTCGTGACGGCGGGGCCCGGCGATTGAGCGACACCGCGCTGGTCAAGCTGTTTCGTCTGCTGCGGCTGGCCCGGCGCCTGCTGGATCTGGAAGCCGGCGCTGTCGGTTCTGGGATCTGAGCGAGGGAGGCCTGCATGTCCGCACCGAACCCACTCAACCAGGCCGTCATCGCGCAGGCACTCTACGACCTACGAAACGGGCAACTGCGTCGCTGCAAGGCGATGGGGTTCGGCGAGGAAGAGCTGGATGCGCTCAAGCATCCGGCGCTGATCAGCGTGCTGGCCAATGCCAACGTCTCCTGGTGCTCTGTCTCGGTGAACCGGGAAGTGCTCCGGCGATTGCTCAAACAGGCGCAGGACGTGGAGAAGGAGATCGCCACCGTCGATCGCATGCTGCGCCTGGGTGCCAGTACCGAAATGGTGAGCCGCTTCTACGGGCTGACACATCAGGAAGTCGCACTTCGGCGCGAAGTTCTCGGCCTGCCCAAACGCAAGGGGCGCCATCCGGTTCTGGACGAGGAGCAGGACACCGAGCTGTGGCGGCGCTGGAAGGTCGTGACCAGCAGCAGGAACGTCGAGCTGGAGGATGAGACCTCGGTTCTTGATGCGGCAATGGACCTCGCCGAAGGCATGGAGCTGCCGCTGTCGGTGGTCTGGGCTGCGATCAAGAACTGGATCGATCAGGGACTGGGTTGAATCATGGCCGTGGACGACGCTGCACCACGAGCACCACGCCAAGGTCCGGTCGCCCTCGCTGATCTGTTCGACAGCGCGCTGAAAGACCTTGCACCGAAACCTCGCCCACTAGCACCGGCTCCCGCCTTCGCATCCGCGACGTCTCCTGTGTCTGCAACCGGCGACGGTTTCCTGTTCAGTGGAAATCGGCACGAGAGCGTGCCGCGACGGCTGTTCCTCGACCGACGCCTGACGCCGCTGGAACGCAATGCCTGGCAAGTCTTCCGGATGATGCTCAACGAGGATGGCGTCACGGCGTTTCCGACGTATGAGCAACTTCGCCCGTGGCTCGCGTCAATGCCCTGCGCCGGACAGGCCTCCCACGAGACCGTGGCACGGGCGCTGACGCTGTTGCGCCTGACGCGCTGGTTGAGTCTCGTGCGCCGCAGGCGCGACCCCAAGACCGGGCGCATCCTCGGCAACCTCTACGTCCTGCACGATGAGCCCCTGACCCCGTTCGAGGCGATGCAGCTCGACCCGGACTACCTGCAGCTCGTCAGCCAAGCCCTGGGCCATTCGGCCAGGGCCGTTCAGGTCGTGGGCTTGCACACGCTCAATGAGATCGCCGAAGACCCGCTGCTGTCTGGCCGCATGCTGCCCTCGCGGCTGCAGGTCCTTGCCGAACGCCTCGCAAGCCAAGGCATTGGGTCGCAGGAGAGTTATCCACAGGAGGACACGGTTCACGATTCCGAAGAAGGGGCGCCGAGCCTTCTTCGGAATTCTGATCGGCCCTCTTCGGATTCCGAAGCAGGGCCAAAACACGCAGCAGACGGCGCTCTTCGGAATCCGAAACAGGACCGTACTGTACGTAGTAGTCGTATTAATGAAGTACGTACTACCGCGCGTGAGCGTGGGCAGGCGCGCGCGATGCCGGGAGTTCGTCTGCCTGATCGCTTTCTCGGCTTGAAAGATGAACAGCAGGCCGGCGCCATGGTGGCATTGCAGCAGGTCGATGCCCCGCTACGCCAGGCCGTGCTGGACGAATGGGCGGATCGCTGTCGTGGCAGCACCATCCGCAACCCGGCAGGCTACCTGTTCGGCATCATCCAACGTGCCATCCGTGGCGAGTTCAACGCATGGGCCAGGCAAGCTGGGTCAGCACCGCCACCTGCCCCTGCACGAGATGCACCGCCTGAGCCACCGCGCAATGTAGTTCCGCCCGAGGTAGCCCGGCAGCACATCGACCGGCTGCGCGACCTTCTGCGCAGTAGCTGAGCGCGACGAGCGACAAGGGCGTGAAGCAGACGCCCGTGGCCGTCAGTAGAGCTATCCCCTGGGGATAGATGTGATGCAAGGCGTAACACCGAAAGACACAGGCTGGGTGCTTCTGTCCACGGTGCTGCAGTGGCGTCCGGTTCCTGAGCGCACCCACCATCTGCGCGAGCAGCGCTCTGTGGCGTTTGATGGAGCTATCCCCTGGGGATAGCTCGCATTGCGGGCCGCCACCACCACGACAACCGGGGACCAGTTCATTTCGGTTTGTTGACTGACTGCCTTCCGCTGCATGCCGATCCTGACCGCTCCTTTTCCCAAGCGAGCGGACACCATGGCAACCAACGAACCTCTGCAACTCAATCTCGGCTCTTTGCGCAGCGCGATGTCGCTGACGCTTCACACCCACCACGCATCGCGCATCTGGCATGGCCGCGCCGCCGCCGAGGGGCGACCCGGCATCGTCGGCCTGAACGGCTACATCGCCGTGATGAACAAGATGAAGCGCGGCTCGGAACAGGATGACCCGTACAGCGACTGGTGGATGTTGCGCATCGAGGAAAAGCTCGACCAGGCCAAGACCACGTTGCAATCGCTGCGCGAGCAGGTGGACCAGGCATTGGCCGGCGTGCCAGCGGCGTTGAGCCTGGGCGAGAACCTCAACGTGCAACCGGTGAAGCTCCCCTTGTTCGTGAACGCGCAGCTCGGCTTTGCCGCGGTCTATCTCCTGGCCGACTATGACGACATCGCCCGCAAGCTGATCCTCGCCCATCACACCGCGCTGATCGATCGCTCGACATTGGAGCGGTGGCTCAACGAAGGCGCTCACACGCTGCGCAGCCTGTTCAGCCTGGCCCAGCAGTACCGCTACTCGGGATGCACCCGCGACGACTTCGCGGCCAAGAACGCCGCAGCGCGGGCGGCGCTGGAGAAGTTCGGCGACTTGCCGCAGGACGTGCTCGAAGGCGCTCGCCGCTCGAAGTTTGCGCCGCCCGTCGTGCGCCGCGGCCTGCAACAGCGCAGTGATAGCGCTGCCGCAGCCGCACCTCCCAGCGACGAAGGCACTGCCGCCGATCCGGCCGAGGCCAGCACCGGCGAGGACGAACAGGCATGAGCGACCCGAACCGCGAACCTCGCTACTTCCGTGGTCTGGAACAGCCAGCCTTCATGCGGCTGGAACACGCGGCCTCTCTAAAAGGCCTTTTAAAGCCTTTTAAAGGTAAAGGGGACTTCGAGGCCTGGGCCAGCCAGTGCTTCGCCATGCGCGACGAGTTGATTGCCCTGGCGCAGCGACAGGTGCTGCCACAGGCGTGCGGGCATCCCTTCCACCTGCTTCCCGTCGAGCTGGCCCAGCAGACCACTGGCGCAGGCACGACCTTTCTTCGCTGGCGCAAGCACGATCGATCGGCCATGGGCGTGGCGTTGTGGCAGGAGCTGATGGCGAGCCCCAGCACGCCGGTCAACCTGCTGCACGACCTGCACGAGATCGAACTGCAGCGCGTCATGCTGAACATGCAGATCAGCCTGCTGCACACCCTGGGCAGGCAAGCACAGGAATGCGCCAGCAAGGCCGCGCAGGCGGACAACACCTACCTGCGCCGGCTCGCGTCCGTTCCTGCCGCAGTGCGCGATCGGTGATTGCGCCTGCCATCCGAGCACGCGCCCGAGCCCAACGAGGCACGGGTATTTCAACCACCACGGAGATTCCAACATGAGCACACAATTCATCGGCGAGGGCAACATCGGATCGCCTCCCGAGTACCGCGAATTCCCCAATGGCAACGACGATCCTCGCCGGTTGCTCCGGCTGAACGTGTACTTCGACAACCCCGTCCCCACCAAGGGCGGCGAGTTCGAGGACCGCGGCGGCTTCTGGGCGCCGGTGGAACTCTGGCACCACGACGCCGACCGCTGGCAGCAGCTCTACCAGAAGGGCATGCGGGTGCTGGTCGTCGGCCGCATGGAGCGCGACCCCTGGACGGACAACGAAGATCAGCCGCGTGAGACTTGGCAGGTCAACGCGCGCAGTGTCGGCATCCTGCCGTACCGCATCGAGTCTGTGGCCCTCAGCCCGAAGCCACAGGAGGCAGAGCCGAAGCCCCAGGCCACCCAGGAATCGACGGCGCCGAAAGAGACCAAGCGCAGGAAGTGATCGGGCATGGAGGGCGGCTGCCGCAGTGCTTCGCCGCCCTCCATGCGCTGCGAATTATCCCCAGGGGATAGCTCCACCAACGTCCACCGAGTTCCACGCGCGCTCCCGGAAATCGCGGCTCTCGGCCCGCACACTTCCGGCCACGCACCTTCCCCGCACTCGCCATTTCATCGGCGTGAAAGCGGTCGCTGCCGCATGCGGCTTGTTTGCTGCTGCCAGGGGCTGCGCTCGGCATCCTCGATCCCAGCAACTCCATGAACAACAGGAATCGGGATGGACGGATATGCGGCTGTTCTTGTGCGAGAAGCCCTCCCAGGGCAAAGACATTGGCCGGATTCTCGGCGCCACGCAGCGCGGTGAAGGCTGCCTCAACGGTTCCGGCGTCACGGTCACCTGGTGCATCGGCCATCTCGTGGAGGCGGCGCCGCCCGAGGCCTACGACGAGCAGCTCAAACGATGGTCCGTTGAGCAGTTGCCCATCATTCCCCAGCACTGGCGGGTCGAGGTCAAACCGAAGACCGCCACGCAATTCAAGGTCGTCAAGGCGCTCTTGGCGAAGGCGACTCACCTGGTTATCGCCACCGATGCCGACCGCGAGGGCGAATTGATCGCCCGCGAGATCGTGGAGCTTTGCGGCTACCGCGGCCCCATCGAACGCCTGTGGCTGTCGGCGCTCAACGATGCGTCCATTCGGGCGGCACTGGGCAAGCTGCGGCCTTCGGCCGAGACGCTTTCGATGTACCACTCGGCGCTGGCGCGCTCCCGTGCGGATTGGCTCGTGGGCATGAACCTGAGCCGGCTGTTCACGGTGCTGGGGCGACAGGCGGGTTACGACGGCGTGCTGTCGGTCGGCCGCGTACAGACCCCGACGCTCAAGCTCGTTGTGGACCGCGACCGCGAGATCGCGCGCTTCGTGTCCGTACCATACTGGGCCATCGCCGTGTCCCTGTTCGCAGGCGGTTCGACTTTCGCCGCGCAATGGGTTCCACCCGATGCGTGCACCGACGACGCAGGCCGCTGCCTGCGGCAGCCGGTCGCACAGCAGACCATGCAGCAGATCCGCGCTGCGGGCAGTGCCCACGTCGTGTCGGTGGAGACTGAGCGTGTCCGCGAAGGCCCGCCGCTGCCGTTCGACCTGGGCACCTTGCAGGAAGTGTGTTCCAAGCAGCTTGGGCTGGACGTGCAGGAAACCTTGGAGATTGCCCAAGCCCTGTACGAGACGCACAAGGCCACGACGTACCCCCGCTCGGACTCCGGCTACCTGCCCGAGAGCATGTTTGCCGAAGTGCCCACCGTTCTCGACAGCCTGCTCAAGACCGATCCCTCGCTGCGCTCGATCATGGGCCAGCTCGACCGCTCGCAGCGCTCGCGCGCCTGGAACGATGGCAAGGTCACGGCGCACCACGGCATCATCCCGACGCTCGAACCGGCGAAGCTCTCCGCCATGAGCGAGAAGGAACTGGCCGTGTACAGGCTCATCCGGTCGCATTACCTGGCGCAGTTCCTCCCTCACCACGAGTTCGACCGCACTGTGGCCAAGTTTTCGTGCGGGGGGCAGAACCTGGCGGCCACGGGCAAGCAGGTTGTCATCCCGGGTTGGCGCCAGGTGCTCGCCGAGCCGCAGGCCGAAGACGGTGATGGCGAGGGCGATACTGCGGTCCGCGCCCAGGTGCTGCCCGCGCTGCCGAAACTGTATGAGGGCCTGGCATGCCAGGTGGCCGACGTCGATCTCAAGGCACTCAAGACGCTGCCGCCCAAACCGTACACGCAAGGCGAGTTGGTCAAGTCCATGAAAGGCGTCGCCAAGCTGGTGTCCGATCCCCGCCTGAAGCAGAAGCTCAAGGATACGGTTGGCATCGGCACCGAAGCGACGCGGGCCAACATCATCGGCGGCCTGATCGCTCGCGGCTACCTCGTGAAGAAGGGGCGCGCCATCCGCGCCTCGGATGCGGCTTTCACTTTGATCGATGCCGTGCCTGCGGCGATTGCCGACCCTGGCACCACCGCCGTCTGGGAACAGGCGCTCGACATGATCGAGGCCGGACAGCTCACCCTGGACGTGTTCATCGGCAAGCAGGCCGCGTGGATTTCGCAGTTGATTGCGCAGTACGGCAGCGCCTCCCTGTCCATCAAGGTTCCCCAAGGGCCGGCATGCCCGCAGTGCGGCGCACCCACGCGCCAGCGCAGCGGCAAGAGCGGCCCGTTCTGGTCGTGCAGCCGCTACCCGGACTGCAAAGGCACGCTGCCAGTCGAATCCGGCAGCTCCAAGCGCGGCGCCTCGCGCCCGCGCCGTAGCGGCCGCAAAGGCTCCTGACCGCCCCCGTTCCCCGTGAGCCGTGCCCGCCTTCGGCGGCGTGGCCCCTGTCCCGCACTCCGCCGCATGCCCTGCGGGACGCCCAGCGCGCAACGCCTTCTTGATCCGTGTGCGCGTCCCGCCCAGCCGTCCCCGGCCGCGGGACCTGAAGGTAGCTTCTCTGCGAGCCGCACCACGCGCGTTCTGTTGATCTGCGTTTCTTCCGCCCTCTGCGAAGGGTCTCCCGGTGGCTTGCCAGGCTGCACGAGCCACCGGGAGACCCTTCGTGGTCAGCGGTAATCGGTGCCGGTGCCCGCCGGTGCAAAAACGGGCTCCCTTTGTGCGCGGATGTGCGCCAGACGATGCCGGCCCCAGCCACGACATGGGCCGGGTGTGATTGCTTGATGAGCAGACGGTTCTAGCGACGACCGGGCCTGCCAATCAGCCCACGGGTGGTTCCTCTTTTCTCCCGAGCCGAAGGCCGTTGGGCCTTCGGCGCCATTCTCCTGCCCATCAACGTCCCGGCCCGGCCATTGGCCTGGGCCACACGAACAGGAGAGACGACATGCACCCTCAACCTTGCGCACCGCTGCTGTACGGCAGACGGAGGTCGAGAACGGCATGCCCGCCTATCGCGCGGCCATCGCCAATGGTACGCTCGGCTGCAGCCGAGGCCGTAGCCCAAAGGCTGGACTACCTCTTTTGCAGAGGTAAACCTCGGGATGAACTGGGCGAAAACATGCCTTATGTGCCCGCCTTACGGCGAGCTGTTTCCGATGCTTCGCGCAGGATTTCCCGCCCCCCATTCGCTGCGATTGCGGCCACGATGACGCCCAGCACCAGATCCGGGATGTTCGACCCGAACCCCATCACCAGCACCCCGGACAGCACAATCGCACCATTGACGATGGAGTCGTTGCTGGTAAAGATCGCTGACGCCTTGAAGTTCACATCTTCCCCGCGATGGCGGCGCAGTAGTCTGAGGCACACTAGGTTCAAAGCCGCGTTCAGCGCGGCCATGGCCATCATGGCTGGGCCGACAGGCTCTTCCCCTCCAGCGAAGCGGCGTAGGACTTCCAACAGCAGCAGCGCGGCCAGGCCGATTAGCAAGAAACCCGACAAGCGGGCCGCGCCCACCTTGACCGTTGCCGCACGACCGACGGCATACAGGCTAACCGCATAGACCGACGCATCGGCGAGGTTGTCCAACCCGGCGCCCATCAGCGCCGTAGAGCCAGCCCAGATGCCAAGGGCAATGCCGGCGGCGGACTGCGTCAGGTTGATCAGCAACACAGTCAGAAGAATCTTTCGGTCCTTCGCATCGCTCGCATCTAGGCGGCCCAACTCGTCGTTTTCGTGATTTCTGTGGTTTTCAGCCATGCATTGTTCCTTCCAAATCGATGGATGCTGAAGCCTGTAGCGGCTGGAGAGTCAAGGCGCAGATGCAACGAACTTGCCACAGGGTCTTCCCGGACGCCCTTGACTCTACCGTAGCTAGAAGGTTTTCCAATCCAGTCAGAGCTTTAGGACAGAACAGATGAGCACCAATGCGCCCCCTTCATTGCGACTGTCATCCGGTATGGCTGCTATCCACTGATCCGTGGCGCCACTGCGGTTGTGCTCTTCGGCGAGCTCGCGACCGGCCGGCCGTCTTTTCCGACGGAGCTACTCACAGTGATCGTCGCGCTCGCTTGTGCCGCCTTGCTAGAGGGCGGGCGGCCTTTCCACTCCCCGTTGAGCCAGTAGCGGCGTTCCAAGCTGTGGTTGGCCGTCGGCGCATGGCTCGGCTTCTTGGTCGTGCATCTGGCCTTCCAGCACTCCAATCTGGGATACCGGGTCGGGCCGTTGGGATTGTTGATCGGGGTGGCTGAAGCCCATCGCTGGCATCACAAGCGTGAGCACGAAGACGCCCAAGTCAACTACGGCGATTTCTGGATGCCCGGGGGCCACTTGTTCAGCGCTTTCCGGTCGCAAAAGCACACGCTGGGCGCCAAAGAGTGACACTCAAGAAAGATGGACTTTCCAATGGACTACGGCCCGCAGCTTGTCTATCCCTTCCGGAGCCGGCCAGCAGCGGCAAACGCTTGCGCTGCTGGCTATACGATCTTGCCCACGTCGCATTCTTGCGCGAGTCGGGCCTTGCGGCTTCTTGCGAAGCGATCGCGAGTTGCGTGGCGTGCCCATGAGTCGGGCCGCGTCGTGGCGCACTGCTACCTTGGCCTGCACCTGCACCTGCGCAGCCACGCCGCGATGCTCGGTCTGGCCTGGAGAACCCGTAAGGTGGCGGAGATTGCGGCGCGCAGGTCGTCCGGCTCGCGCTGGCTCCTGTGGGCCACGCCCTCGGTCGCACGCCGTCTCAAAACGTCAGAATCGCGCGCTTTCGCATGATGGAGCGCGGCACGTGGCTCTCAGAACTGGACCCGATCACTTCCAGCACCGATGACACGCTCGAGCTTCAGGCGGGCTCGGCCAAGCTGTTGAGAATGCCGCACTCGCGCGAGGTTCGGGCGCTATCGCAGGAGCGTCGCAGATCCATTAACTCGCGCTCCAAGGCGCGCAATTCCTTCATCTTGGTCCGCACTTGCGCGATATGAGCGTCGACCAGCGCGTTCACCTCGCCGCAGCCCAACTCTGGCCGATCCCGTAAGTTCAGCAGTTGACGGATCTCATCCAGCGTCATGTCCTTCGCCCGGCAGCGGCGGATGAACAGCAAGCGCTGCAAATGGACTTCGTCATAGAGCCTGAAGTTGCCCTCGCTACGTGCAGGCTCGGGCAGCAAGCCTTCTGACTCGTAAAAGCGCACGGTCTGCACCAAGCAATCTGCCTTCTTGCCCAGTTCACCGATCCGCATCATGGTTGCTTCCTATAAAAAACTTGACTCTATATCTACTAGAGGTTTTCTAATGATGGCATCCGGGGAAAACCTTGTCAATGAAGAGCGATCTATGAACAAAGAACCTTCCAGCCCATGCGCCTGCTCCGGCGGCAATGGCCAACAGACGGCGTGCGCCAGTGAGCAGGCCAGCACTGAAACCACCGTTTTCCACGTGAGCAACATGGATTGCCGCAATGAGGAAGCACTGGTGCGGCGAACGCTGGAGGGCATGCCCGGTGTCGAGCGGCTCCTGTTCGATCTTCCGCAGCGTTTGTTGACCATTTCGCACCGCGAAGTCTCGGCCGATGCCTTGGAGCAAGCGCTGAATTCGGTGGGCATGAAGGCTCAGGCTGTCCGAGACGCCGCCGTGTCGACCACCTACCGCATCGAGAACATGGACTGCCCGAGCGAGGAGAAACTCATCCGCTCGCACCTCGGGGCAGTCGAGGGAATTCAGGACCTCGACTTCGACCTCGCTGAGCGCACCCTGTCGGTGAAACACCTCGCTCAGGCACGCGCGCAGATGGAGCAGGTCCTGGCCTCGATCGGCATGCGCGCCAAGGAGCAGACCTTCGGCCACACGGGGCCGATCGAAGCCGCGGCTGTGATCCCATCCTCGGCCCTGCAGCAGCAACCAACCGCTGCCGTTTCCGCGCCGCCGATCGGCGAGCGGGTGACGTACCGGATCGAGAACATGGATTGCCCGACGGAAGAAGCGCTGATCCGCGACCGGCTGGGCAAGCTGCCGGGTGTGACCGCGCTCGACTTCAATCTGATGCAGCGTGTGCTGGGAGTCCAGCACACGCTGGCGACCTCAGCGCCGATCGAGAAGGCGCTTGCTTCCATTGGAATGCAGGCTGCGCGGCAGGACATGCAGACAGCCACCACGGTACTTCGCATCGCGAAGATGGACTGTCCGACCGAGGAAAGTCTGATCCGCGGCAAGCTGCAAGGCATGCCGGGCGTGCAGGGAATGGATTTCAACCTGATGCAGCGCACGCTCACGGTTCGGCACACACCCGACGCGATCAAGCCGGCAGTCGAAGCCATCGAATCGCTGGGCATGGAAGCCGAGGTCCAGAGGACTGATGAGCCGCGCGATGCCCCGGTGGCCGCGCACAAGACCAATTGGTGGCCGATGGCGGTTTCGGGCGTTGCGGCGGTGGCCGCCGAAGGCGTGTACTGGGTCAACGACGGCAATCATTGGGCCGTGATCGTGCTGGCACTGGTTTCGATCTTCACCGGCGGCCTCAGCACCTACAAGAAGGGCTGGATCGCGCTGAAGAACCTCAACCTGAACATGAACGCCCTGATGGCCATCGCGGTCACCGGCGGCATGGCGATCGGCCACTGGCCGGAGGCCGCCATGGTCATGTTCCTGTTCGCGTTGGCGGAAGTGATCGAGGCGAAGTCGCTGGACCGCGCCCGCAACGCCATTCGGGGGCTGATGGACTTGGCGCCCGAGACCGCGACCGTGCGGCAGGCCGATGGCTCATGGACAGAGCTGCCGGCCAAGGAGGTCGCAAAGGGCGCGGTGGTCCGCGTGCGTCCTGGCGAGCGCATCGCACTGGACGGCCTGATCACCTCGGGTCGATCGGCCATCAACCAGGCGCCCATCACCGGCGAGAGCCTGCCCGTCGAGAAGGCCGAAGGTGACCAGGTCTTCGCCGGAACCATCAATGAGACCGGCTCTTTCGAATACAAGGTGACCGCAGGCGCCAGCGACTCGACGCTCGCGCGCATCATCCATGCCGTGGAGTCCGCGCAGGGCAGCCGTGCGCCCACGCAGCGCTTCGTCGACCAGTTCGCCCGCGTCTACACGCCGGCGGTGTTCGCGGTGTCCGTGCTGGTTGCCGTCGTGCCGCCGCTCGCCTTCGGCGGCGCATGGTTTGACTGGGTCTACAAGGCCCTGGTACTGCTGGTGATCGCCTGCCCCTGCGCTCTGGTCATCTCCACGCCGGTCACCATCGTCAGCGGCTTGGCCGCTGCCGCCCGACGCGGCATCCTGATCAAGGGTGGCGTCTACCTGGAGGGCGGGCGCAAGCTCAAGGCGTTGGCCCTGGACAAGACCGGCACACTCACACATGGCAAGCCCGAGCAGACCGACTTCGTGCCGCTGATCGGCGAGGCGCAGGAAGTTGCCGCCTGGGCCGCAAGCCTCGCGGCACGCTCGGACCATCCTGTGTCTCAGGCCATCGCCCGCAAGGCGAACCGTGACGGCATCGCGCTGCACGAGGTCGACGACTTCGCGGCGCTGCCTGGCCGCGGCGTGCGCGGCCGCGTCGCCGGGCGCATGTTGCACATGGGCAACCACAGGCTCGCCCAGGAGCTGGGCCTGAGCGAAGCGACGCTCCAGGCTCGGCTGGAGACCCTGGAGCGCCAAGGCAAGACAGCGATCCTGCTGATGGACGATGCGACCGTGCTCGGCATTTTTGCAGTGGCCGACACCGTGAAGGAAACCAGCCGTGAGGCGGTGGCCGACCTGCAGGCGCTGGGTGTGCGCACGCTGATGCTGACGGGGGACAACCAGCACACGGCCGCGGCCATCGCTGCCCAGGTCGGAATCTCTGAAGCCCGTGGTGACCAACTGCCCGAAGACAAGCTCAAGACCATCGAAAGCCTGGTCGGCGGCGAGGGCCAGGTGGGCATGGTGGGCGACGGCATCAACGATTCGCCCGCGCTCGCCCGTGCCGACATCGGCTTCGCCATGGGCGCGGCCGGCACCGACACCGCGATCGAAACAGCCGACGTCGCCCTGATGGACGACGACCTGCGCAAGATCCCCGCCTTCATCCGGCTGTCGCGTAGCACTGCGGCGATCCTCACGCAGAACATCGTTCTGGCCCTTGGCATCAAGGCGGTGTTCCTTGCGTTGACGTTCACAGGGCATGCCACCATGTGGATGGCTGTGTTCGCTGACATGGGGGCAAGTCTTTTGGTTGTCGTCAATGGGCTGCGCCTCCTGAAGTTCAAGGCGGCATGAACAATGGATGAACCATCTCTTCGCAAGACGCAGTGGTACTCACTCGCGATCGTTATATTCGCCGGCGATCAGGCAGCTAAGAGCTACATTGACGCGACAACTCCCTTGGGTTGGTCGCACGAGGTGGCGTCATTCTTCAACCTAGTTCACGCTCTCAATCCCGGCGCGGCGTTCAGCTTCCTTGCTGGCGCGGGCGGCTGGCAGCGGTGGTTTTTTCTGGCGATCGCGTTCGCAATATCGGCATGGCTCGCATGGCTGCTCTCCCGGCCGCTGCGCAAAACGGAAGGCCTTTCGTACAGCCTCATTCTGGGCGGCGCATTGGGCAACGCGTTCGACCGCGCCACGCGCGGGCACGTTATCGACTACATCGACTTTCACCTGCACGGCTGGCACTGGCCCGCCTTCAACATCGCTGACATGGCCATCGTGGGCGGGGCGATCGCGCTGGTGGCCCAGTCGTTCATGAGCGTGGAGAACCCGGCCGCCACAAAGGAGTCCCAGTGACATTGGGACGATCCGGAAATTCGCAATGCACACGGTGCAGGACACCAATCTGAAGAGAACGGCCCCCAGCATGAGCGGCCGCGGCTTGGCCCTCATGCTAGCGCCCACCGCCGCTTTTGCTGCAACGCCCTGTTGCGATGGCGGCGATTGCTGCAACGACGTCGCAATGCCTTGCTGTGAATAAACAGCACGCAAGCCAGTTGACCTGGCAATTATGAAAGTCCATCACGGCGATGCTGGCCTTTTTCGTTCCAATGAGCCGTCACGGAGAGGTGATGATGAAGCTATGCCGGGATCCTGCAAGCTTTAGGACGGTCTTCTTTACCGCATAGCGATATGCTGATGTCACCCGTTCGCCTCGCCTGGCAAGTACAAGTAGTTCGTCGCGGTTTTCTGGCCGTGTCCGCCCGCTTCGCTGGCCCTTTTGCCCCAAACAAGCGCAATCATGCCTGCGTTACCACCAAAGTTCGCCCCCGCCAGTTGCTGTTCCTAAAGGGCATCAAGCTCAACGCCATCGCCGACCGGCCAGCGTATTTCGCATCGCTGCGTGCCCGTCGGGGCCAGCCCATCGTCATCCTCGCAGAGCTGGGACCGGACGAGGCATTCGCCCTGTGGAAGCAGCATGTACTGGGCGACAGGCCTCGCTGACCCAGTTTCGCCTCATCCTCCTGACAGCCCCGCACTTATTGCGGGGCTTTCTTTTTTCCGCGTTCGCCAATCGGGGCTGTTGCAAATGCCGATTTCCGGCTGACGCGGCTCGCCTCGCGCATGAAGCTGCCCGCATGTGTCGCTGATTCGTCAGCACCATGCCAGCAGCCAGAGTTTCCAGGCTGCCGCGGATTCTTTCCGCGCTACCCGCCAGTCCGCCATCGCATCGAGTCTGCGGACGCGCGTCACCCGTGACGCCGATGCTTTTTTCTCAACCGCGTGCGGGAGCTGCCATCCCGTGAGGGACGAGGCCCCGCTTTTTCCAAGGAGCCCGTCCATGTCCCAGCAAGCCTCTTTCGGCCAGTTGGCCTTGATCCATTGCGGCAAGTTCCTGCCGCTCGAAATCCTGCATAGCGCCGCCGGCCACTACATCGGCACGCGCGATACAGAAGGTCCCGTTTCGCGGGAATCCTGCCAGTACTTCCGCAGCTATGCCGCGGCTCAACGTGCCCTCGAAAGAGGCGGCTGGTCCCAGCTCGCCACACCCTGATCCAACTGGAGGAACCACGTCATGAACCAGCTTTTGCCCCAGGAAGTCGTCGATCAGATCATGCGGGAAGAGCAGCATTTCGCCGCCGCGCCCCAAGCCTTCTTCGAGGTCTGGAAGCGCGGCGTCGAGATCGCAGGCCCGCAATGGTTTGGCGACGGCACGCGCGAAGGCCTGAACCAGGCAAAGAGCAAGTGGGATCTGCGTCCCGACATGCTGCGTGCCAACGACGCACTCGGCGTCCTGAGCAGCGGGGAACGCATGTTCCTGTCCGCCATGTTCAGCTTCTACAACGCGCGCGAGGGCGGTGCCATGCTCAAGCGCTGCCACTTCCAAGGACTGTCGGACTTCGATGGTCTCGATCTGCAACGTCGCCAGGTGATCGCCGACCTGCTGCTGAACTACAGCGGTTGGTGAGCCGGTCCCTGGCACACCTTCATCACTGCGTTCACGGGACCCCATGAGGGACATGCGCCTCGTTCGAGGCCATGTCCCTCGCGTTTTCTCCCCGCCCAGCGCCATCCGGCATCAGGCGGTTTCCCCTGCGGATGCCATCGTCCGCAAGGGCTGGCTCCGTTCATTCATCGAAAGGAGCCTTCATGGCCAACAACTACTACGAAGCCACCGGCGTTCTCGTGCTCGACCGTGTGACGCCCGTCATCCAGGCGCTGTTCGGCGCCTTCGCGCTGGACGAGAGCCACCCCGGCAACGGGCAGGCCTACATCGCCCAGATCGCCGAGACCACCAATCCGCAATGGCCGGACGTGCTCGATGGCCTGGAAGACCTGGCCACGCAACTCGGTATTCCGATGCCGGACGACGAAGGGCTGTCGATCCCGCCGCTGCTCGAACTGCTCGCCGTGCACTTCCGTGCCGATGAGGACGAAGAGCTGGGGAACTTGATCGACCGTCATTCGTTCGAGGACACCGCCGATCTCGACGCATTGTTTCTGATCGCCACCCGGTTCGATGACGGGCACCACCTGACCGCCATCCAGTTCGAGGGCTGCTGGTACTGCAGCAAGCCGCGGCTGTTCGAGTTCGGCGGCAACGGCTGCTACCTGAGCCGCGAGGTCCGCTTCATCAGCTCCTCCTCCCAGGCCCTCCAGCTCGGCGACCAATTGCGCAAGACCATTGTGGCCGCCGACATCGAAGAGGCTTCGGCCCTGATCGCGCTGGAGACCATCAATCTGCTGGCGGGCGTCAGCGACGAGCCATTCCGCATGAATTTGCGCCGGCGCGTCGCCGAGCGATTGGCCCAAACGCCAACGATCAGCGTCACCTGACGCTGTTTCCTTTCTTTCCACCCACCGGGGTCAATTCCCGGTGGCGGGGATTTGCTCCATCATTATTCTGTTGGAGAAATCCCATGTCCCAGAATCCCAATCCCTTTCTACGCGGCTACTGGAATCTGAAAATCGTCCGCACGCTGTCCATCAGCTACGAGGACGGAAGCCCGCATGTTTGGCGAAACATCCACCCGAGCCAGCAGCACCTCTGCGACGCGGCGCTGGTTTCTTCTCCTTGCATCATCACCAGCGACTTCGCGGTGGTCAGGACTGGCACCGAACCTGTCGGCGCCGCACTGATCGCCGAATGCGACGCGGCTGAAGGGGGCAGCGGCGAAGGCATGGTGGGTGCCGTGGTGTACGCGATCCACGGCGACGACTTCGACGGCCGCCCCGTCCACATTGGCGACACCTATTCGGCCGAGGCCGCACGGGAAGTCGTGCAGCGGTTGAGCTTCGAGACCGGCTACTACAGCCGGTGCTGGGAAATCAGCAGCGCGCACATCAGCCGCGAAACCGGCCAGTACCTGGCCAACCTGGCTGACCTCGCGACGCCGGAGGCCTTTTTGTTCATCGCGTTCCGGATTCCCTACAGCCCGGCGATCGGCGTCAAGCTGATCTCCACGCCCTGGACGGACCAGCACCTGCAGGACGTCGAGGGGATCGCCGCCGAGCAGCTTCGGCAGGAGCACCGCAGCAAGGGCATGCCGGACGAGCTGGCACAGATCCTTGAACTGGCCGGCCAGGCCGACGTGCGCATCCTCATCCTCGATGCCGACGCACCCGTGTTGCCGGGCCTATCGCTGGCCGGCGAATAGCTGCCACACACATCCCCGGCCTTCCTTGTCCTCACCGCATGCCGGCCCGGTCTCCCGCCAGAGAGCCGGGCCGGCGCACTTTCACAGGAGCGATCCCATGTTCCCCGACCTCATCACACCCGCATCCGACTTCGAGCACCAACTCGGAGCCTGCGTCAACGCCATGAGCCAGGAAGATGCCATCGGCCAGATCCTGGTATTCGAGCGCATGAGCGGCACGCTGCACATGCGCCATATCGCCAGCGCCGACCTGGTGGACACCGACGTGGACGACTACGAAATGGTCGTCTTCGACGGTGGCAACACAAGCGGCGACACGTGGAAACACGTGTTCTTTCCGCGTCAGCGCGAGCACTACTTCGTGTACCAAGCCTGATTCCTCCAGCCCCTTTCGAGGGGCTTTTTCTTGCCCGCAGCACAGGAAAACGGTTGTGGTGCGGTGCCGTTTCCTGCGGGCAGGCAGACCGCCCCAGGGCCATGCTTGCCCCATGTTCGTCGGCGTTGCCGGCACATGCCCAGGCAGTCGAGACCTTCGAGGCTGCAAGCGCGGGAAACCGTGCTGGTCGTTTCTTCCTACGGACCTACCGCGTCCATCCACGCCACCCACAAGGGACCTCTCCCTTGCGGGCGGGGAATCCCTTGTTTTTCCTCAAGGAGTTTCCCCATGGATCGTTCCCTCATCAAATCCATGATGCCTTCGCTGGTCGCAGGCCATGTGCCCCGCAACGTGCGGTCGTTCAAGTACCGCGTGTTCGATGATCAGCCGCTGTCCTCAACGCTGGGCTTCGCCATCGACCCCCAACCCTTCGACGGCAAGGTGGTCGCCGCGACCGACGATGCCATCGTCGTCAAGCTCAAGCCTTCCGAGTTCGCGGTGCTCGATCCCAGCCTGGTGACCACGGTTCCTGCCGAAGGCGCCAAGGTGCATGTCCAACCCTATGCCCGTCGTCGCTTCGACGGACTGCGCGCGGACACGCCGGAGGTCATCACCGAGGAGACTTCGGACGGCACGCCGTACACCATCACGAGGCACATCCTCGGCTCGGCGCCGGCCAAGCTGCCCATTCCCACGCCGCAGTGCATGGAGTTGGGCCAGCTCATCGAGCAGTTGGAGGAGATGCCGGCCCCCGATCGCTTCCGGCGCATCACCCACATGCTGGTGGATGCCGGTGCCCGCGACTTCACCTGGGTCGATCCCACGCCCTCCAAGATCATCGAGACCCCGCCGGCGATCAGCTTCACGGTCTCGACCGCGAAGTTCGAGGGCCGGGTGACGATCCTCTACGACCGCGGCGGAGACACCTACGTGGTGGAACTGCACCGTCAGAACGGTGAATCGGTCGAACTGGTCGATCGGCACGACGAGGTGTATTTCGACATGCTCGGCGAAGTGCTGGAGAGGCTCATCGACGACGGGCGCTGGCGCCAGATCGACGTGAGCATCCTCGACGCGAAAGCGGCCCGCAAGCGCCAGGCCGTCCCGGCATGACGCCCCGCAGCGAAACCGGGCGGTCCTGCGGCTGACCCGAGGCATCCGCCACGGCGTTCCAGCCGTTCCGGCCGCGTGCACTACAGGCCCTTCATCCCATCGGATGGAGGCCTTTCTCATTCTTCCACACAGGAGATTTCATCCATGTCACTGCGATTCAAAGGCGCTGACCTGCGCCCCGTGCTGACCGAAGCCATCGCCAATCAGGGGTCGTCTCAGAAAACGGAAAAAAATCGTACGCTAAGAGCCGAAGTGGGCCCTTTAGCAGCAATGCAAAGCTGCGATCAACGGGCAGGAAACATTGCCATGGTGCGCGTTGCACTCTCTCACTAGCGTCGACAGGGCCTCTTCCATCCGCGTGAGGTCCGCCATGCGTGCGCGCACATCGGCCAGCCGGTGAGCAGCCAGTTCGGCCGCCTCGCTGCAATGGGTGCCGTCCTCCAGTTTCAGGAGCTGGCCGACTTCATCCAGGCTGAATCCCAGGCGCTGGGCTGACTTCACGAACTTCACCCGCGCCACGTCCGCCTGCCCGTAGCGGCGGATGCGACCGTAGGGCCGCTCCGGCTGGGGTAGCAAGCCCTTGAGCTGATAGAAGCGGATCGTCTCCACGTTGACCCGGGCTGCCTTGGCGAAGGCCCCGATGGTCAGATTCTCTTGAGCGTTCTCCATGGCGCTTGACTCCGTAGTTGACTACGGAAGTAACGTTACAGCATCAAGCGAAGTCCCGGAAGGAGAACCTTATGTCGGAACCCAAGAACGGCTGCGGCGCACTGGCGACCGGCGGCGTCGCGGCCGTCCTCGCCTCGGCCTGCTGCCTCGGCCCCCTTGTCCTGGTCGCGCTCGGCTTCTCTGGCGCGTGGATCGGCAACCTGACCGTGCTGGAGCCGTATCGGCCGATCTTCATCGGCGCAGCGCTCATCGCGCTGTTCTTCGCCTGGCGCAGCATCTTCCGACCAGCCCATGCCTGCAAGCCCGGCGACGTTTGCGCCGTGCCCCAAGTGCGGACTGCCTACAAGGTGATCTTCTGGATCGTGGCCGCCCTGGTTCTGGTTGCCCTCGCGTTTCCCTACGTCCTGCCGCTGTTCTACTGAAAGGAGATCACCATGAAGAAACTCACCACCCTCACCACCCTCATCGCCCTGGCCGCCGCTCTAAGCGCGCCCGCCTGGGCTGCCACCAAGACCGTCACCCTGTCGGTGCCCGGCATGACCTGCGCCGCGTGCCCGATCACGGTCAAGACGGCTCTGTCCAAGGTCGCCGGCGTCGAGAAGGCCGAAGTCAGCTTCGAGAAGCGGGAGGCCGTCGTCACCTTCGACGAGGCCAAGACCAATGCCGACGCCTTGACCAAGGCCACCGCAAACGCGGGTTACCCGTCCAGCGTCAAGCAGTGAGGGCGTAATCATGGCCGAGGCGATCACCCTCCACATCGAAGGCATGACCTGCACGTCGTGCGCCGAGCACGTCCAGCAGGCTTTGACGAACGTGCCCGGCGTGCGCGCGGCCTCGGTGTCCTATCCGCAGCGGCAGGCCGAAATCGAGGCGGATGCAGGCGTGAGCGTGGCCCCGCTGGTTGCCGCAGTGGCCACGCTCGGCTATCGCGCACGGCTTACCGACACGCCGAACAAGCCTGCCGGCCTGCTAGACAAGGCGCTGGGCTGGCTCGGTGGCGAAACGAAGCATGTTGGCGGTGAACAAGCGCTGCACGTGGCTGTGATAGGCAGCGGCGGCGCGGCGATGGCGGCTGCCTTGAAGGCCGTGGAGCAAGGCGCCCGCGTCACGCTGATCGAGCGCGGCACCATCGGCGGCACCTGCGTCAATGTCGGCTGCGTGCCGTCCAAGATCATGATCCGCGCCGCGCACATCGTCCACCTGCGCCGCGAAAGCCCGTTCGATGCTGGCCTGCCGGCCGCAGCGCCCGCTGTACTGCGCGAGCGGCTGCTGGCCCAGCAACAAGGCCGCGTCGAGGAGCTGCGCCATGCCAAGTACGAAGGCATCCTGGCAAGCACTCCGGCCATCACCGTGCTGCGCGGCGAGGCCCGGTTCAGGGACACGCGCACGCTGACCGTGGCGACCGCTGACGGCGGCACGCACGAGGTGAACTTCGACCGCTGCCTGATTGCCACCGGCGCGAGCCCGGCGCTTCCGCCAATCCCGGGCCTTGCGGACACACCCCACTGGACCTCCACCGAGGCGCTGGAAAGCAGCTCGCTCCCCGAGCGGCTGGCCGTGATTGGTTCCTCCGTGGTGGCGGTCGAGTTGGCGCAAGCCTTCGCCCGGCTGGGCAGCCAGGTCACGATCCTGGCGCGCAGCACGCTGTTCTTCCGAGAAGACCCGGCCATCGGGGAAGCCGTAACAGACGCCTTCCGCGCCGAGGGCATCGAGGTGCTGGACCACACCCAGGCGAGCCACGTTGCCTATGCGGGCGGGGAATTCGTGCTCACCACCGGGCAGGGGGAAGTGCGCGCCGACAAGCTGCTGGTCGCCACCGGTCGCGCGCCGAACACGCGCAGCCTGAACCTTGAAGCGGCAGGCGTCGAAGTCAATGCGCAGGGAGCCATCGTCATCGACCGCGCCATGCGCACGAGCGCACCGCACATCTTTGCTGCCGGCGACTGCACCGACCAGCCGCAGTTCGTCTATGTGGCGGCGGCGGCCGGCACGCGCGCCGCGATCAACATGACCGGCGGCGACGCGGCGCTGGACCTGACGGCGATGCCGGCGGTGGTGTTCACCGATCCGCAGGTGGCGACCGTGGGCTACAGCGAGGCGGAAGCGCACCACGACGGCATCGAGACCGACAGCCGGCTGCTGACGCTCGACAACGTGCCGAGGGCGCTCGCCAACTTCGACACGCGCGGCTTCATCAAGCTGGTGGCGGAAGCTGGCTCAGGGCGGCTGATCGGCGTACAGGCGGTCGCGCCGGAAGCGGGCGAACTGATCCAGACGGCCGCGCTGGCGATCCGCCACCGGATGACCGTGCAGGAGCTGGCCGACCAGTTGTTCCCCTACCTGACCATGGTCGAGGGACTGAAGCTCGCGGCGCAGACCTTCAACAAGGACGTGAAGCAACTGTCCTGTTGCGCCGGATGAGGAAAAGGGAGGTGTTCGATGAACGCCTACAGCCGCGCCAACCGCCGCATCTACGCGGCCTTGTCCGATCCCCTGTCGGCCACCCACCGGCACCGCCTCGACGATCTGCTCAAGCGCCACGACAACGGCAAGACGACCTGGCTGGCCTGGCTGCGCCAGTCGCCCGTCAAGCCGAACTCGCGCCACATACTCGAACACATCGAGCGCCTCAAAGCCTGGCAGGCGCTCGACCTGCCTTCCGGCATCGAGCGGTCGGTGCACCAGAACCGCCTGCTCAAGATCGCCCGCGAAGGCGGCCAGATGACGCCCGCCGATCTGGCCAAGTTCGAGGCACAGCGCCGCTACGCGACCCTGGTGCGCTCGCCATCGAGGGCATGGCCACCGTCACCGACGAAATCATCGACCTGCACGACCGCATCCTGGGCAAGCTGTTCAACGCTGCCAAGCACAAGCATCAGCAGCAGTTCCAGGCGTCCGGCAAGGCGATCAACGCCAAGGTGCGGCTGGCCACCTCGATCAAGCAGGGCACGGTGACGGCCTCGCTGATGCTCAGGAAACTCGGCAGCTACCCGCGCCAGAACGGCCTGGCCGTGGCGCTGCGCGAGCTGGGCCGCATCGAGCGAACGCTGTTCATCCTGGACTGGCTGCAAAGCGTCGAGCTGCGCCGCCGCGTGCATGCCGGACTGAACAAGGGCGAAGCCCGCAACGCGCTAGCCCGCGCCGTGTTCTTCAACCGGCTGGGCGAAATCCGCGACCGCAGTTTCGAGCAGCAGCGCTACCGGGCCAGCGGCCTCAACCTGGTGACGGCGGCCATAGTGTTGTGGAACACGGTCTATCTGGAACGGGCCTCAAACGCCTTACGCGGTCACGGCCAGACTGTCGATGACGCCCTGTTGCAGTACCTGTCGCCGCTGGGCTGGGAGCACATCAACCTGACCGGCGATTACCTCTGGCGCAGCAGCGCCAAGATCGGCGCGGGCAAGTTCAGGCCGCTACGACCGCTGCAACCGGCTTAGCGTACGATTTTTTCCGTTTTCTGAGACGTCCCCAATCAGTGCCGCATTGTCCTGGTCAAGGATCAGGGCGTGTACTTCCTCGCCGAGCGTGGGGAGCGTCGCCCGGATGGGCGCCAGGCACTGCTCGCCTACGCCGTCGGATGCAACCCGGACACCGACCCGTTCGATGACTGGTGGCACCTCGCCGGCCGCGAGCTGGGCGGCGATGACTTCGCGGAGTATTTCGACCCGAAGGACGGCCTGTTCACGCGCCTCCAGCACTCGGCGGACGATCTCGTGCTTTCCGCCACCGCCACGCACCTGTCCTTAGCAGTGGTGCCTCCCGCCTGACGCGGCAACCGCCTCGCAGCCCCCGCATCGGGGGCCTTCTTTTGTTCGCACCGCCGCCATCGCCGCGCGTGCGCGTTTGTCTCCAGCCGCCGAGGCACGCCCCGCCGGCCACAACGCCGGCATGCCACCGGAGACAACCGCATGAACACGCCATCGACCTCGCCGAGGCTGCACCTCCTACCGGTGTCGCTGCGCACGGCCAATGCATTCGTTCTGTCGCACCATCGCCACCACCGCCCGGTCCAGGGCGCGAAGTTCGCCCTGGCCGTCACGCTGAGCGACAGCGACCTGATCCACGGCGTGGCCATTGTCGGCCGCCCGGTCGCGCGGCACCTGGACGCTGGAAGTCACGCGGCTGTGCACCGACGGCACACCCAGCGCCTGCAGCAAGCTCTACGGCGCGGCCTGGCAGGCGGCAAGGGCGCTGGGCTACATACGCCTGCTCACCTACACCATGCCCGACGAAGGTGGCGCCAGCCTGCGCGCCGCCGGCTGGCGGCTGATCGGCGCGCGCGGTGGCGGCGCCTGGAGCCGTCCCGGCCGTCCGCGCGCCGATACCCCCGAGCACCTGCGCGGCGCCAAGTGCCTGTGACAGGCGCCGGGTGGCGCGGACAAAGGGAAGCGCCCGGGTGCCGATTGATTGCTGCCGCGCGCGCGAGGCCCCGCCATGCTGGCCCCATGCCTGCTGACGTCGTCAGCGACATGCCAGGCAACCATCGGTCTTCGAGGTTGCGGCGCAGTTCCCACTGCGTGACCGAGCCAGCTCGCACCGCATCCTTCCGCGAGCGGCCACCAGCCTCTGGTGGCGGATGCTTTCGCCTTATCAACCCACCGCGGGGTCACGCACCTTCCCCGCATGCGTGGGCCGGTGTGTCTCCGCTTCATCCCAATGGAGATTCACCATGAACACCACGTCCAACGAGAAATCGTATTTCGACCTCCACACCTCGGGCATCGGCTACATCCAGCGTGTCCGTGAAGTGCCCGTCCGGGGCGGCCGCCGTGCGCAGCCTTTCCTGGCATGCACCATCGCCGCGCTGGTCGGCCCCGCCCGGGACCCCAGCTACCGCTACTTCGACGTCAAGGTCTCGGGTGCCGAGGCCAAGAAGCTCGTTCAGCGCTACATCGGCGTTGACGATCCCAAGCAGCGCCCGCTGGTGCGCTTTCGCCTCGGTGACCTGTGGGGCGATGTGTACATCCGCGACAAGGGTGAGCAGAAGGGTCAGGCCGCCGCGTCCCTCAAGGCGCGACTGCTCAAGGCCGAACTGATCGACCGGGCCGAACTGGCTTCGATCGAGCAGCACGAGTTGATCACCCGCGGCATCGGCTATCTCAATCGTGTGAAGGACGTCACCCCAAAAGCTGGCGACTCGTTCCTCTCTTGCACCGTCGCGGCACTGGCCGGGCCTGTCGATGAACCGGAGTATCGGTACTTCGACACCATCGTCGCCACCCCGGAAGCCGAGCACCTGGTTCGCCGGTGCGTTCAGGCCGTCGAGGGTGACCGCAAGGTGCTGATCGCCTTCCGTCTGAACGACATGAAGATCGATCCGTACATCCGCACCAAGGGTGAGCACGCCGGGGAACCGGCCGCCAGCCTGGAATCGACGCTGGTCCACATCGGTCTCATCAAGATCGACGGCACCCAGGTCTATCCGACGAGCCAGGCGCAAGCCGAGGCGCCGCCGGCCGAAGACGCATCCGCGTCCGAAGCCGACGATGCCATCGACACGGCCACCGAGCCCGCCGAGCGCGAGCCCGAGGCGCAAGTCCAGGAGCAGGAGCCGGCATTGGCTGCTTCGTTCTGATCCGGCACGGCCTCTCACGGGGCCTTGTCGCTTTTCCTCCCCACGTACGCCGCGTCCCCAGGACGCGTGCTTGCGCATTTCATCCCCCGAGTTCCGCGTGGTCTCACGGCCACGCGGTTGTCGAATTTCTCAAAGGAGATCAGCCATGTCTCTGGTATCCCGCTTTGCTCCGCAATCCCCGATCCTGCGCTCTGATCGCCCACTCTCGGACGACCGCATTCGTGCCGTCGTTCCGTCGATCTTCGCCGACGCTCCACATGGGAGCCGGTCCGATCGGTATGCCTACATACCGACCTCGACCGTGCTGACCAAGCTGCGCCAGGAGGGCTTCGAGCCCTTCATGGTGTGTCAGACGCGCGTGCGCAACGAAGACCGGCGCGAGTACACGAAGCACCTCATCCGACTTCGCCATGCAAGCCAGATCAACGGCGACGAGGCGAACGAGATCATCCTGCTCAACAGCCATGACGGCACGAGCAGCTATCAGATGCTCGCCGGCATGTTCCGGTTCGTCTGCCACAACGGCCTGGTTTGCGGTGACACCACCGCAGACATCCGCGTTCCCCACAAGGGCGACGTGGCCAGCCAGGTGATCGAAGGTGCCTACGGAGTCCTCGAAGGTTTCGAGCGCGTGCATAACGCGCGCGATGCGATGCGCACCATCACCCTCGATGAGGGCGAAGCGGAGGTCTTTGCGAACTCTGCGCTCGCACTCAAGTACGACGATCCGGCCAAGTCCACGCCTGTCACCGAGAGCCAACTGCTGGCCCCTCGGCGATGGGACGACCGCAAGAACGACCTGTGGGCCGTCTTCAACCGCGTCCAGGAGAACCTAGTCAAAGGGGGCCTGAACGGACGCACGGCCAACGGCCGCAATCAGCGCACCCGTCCGGTGCAAGGCATCGACCAGAACCTGCGCCTGAACCGGGCGTTGTGGCTGCTGGCCGAAGGCATGCGCCAGCTCAAGGCGTGATGCCACGCGGACCTCGCCCACCTCGGGCGAGGCCATTTCCTCTCATCCACCGGGTGCCGTCGGCGGCCCGTCATTCATCATCAGGAGAACCATCATGGCAACCCCATCGGCTTCCGAGAAATCTGTTGCGCCCATCGTCGTCCCCGGCCAGCTCACGCTGCGTACCATCCGCGGCAAGAACGGCCCGTTCACGGTTGGCCGCCTCGCGACGCACCTCGGTACTTTCGAGGTCAAAGACCCGGAGCTGGAGCAGTACCCCGAAGGCAAGTACGACGGGGAATTCATCATCAGGTACATCTTCCCGAAGTCCTATCCGGTCGGCGGCGGCATGCGGTTCGAGATCCGTGCCAGCCTCGACGGCATGACGCTCAACGGCATCGACAAACTCAGCCGCGACGAAGCCCGCAGCTTCGCCACCCAGGACGTCGATCCGCTCGATGAAGAGCAAGGGGCGCAGCCTGCGGCAACGCCGGCCAAGCCCACCAAAGCGTCCAGGCCCGCCAAGCCCGCACCCGTGCAGGCGTCCGCGGACCCGCTGGTCGATACCACGCCCTTCGGCGTGGATGCGCCACCGCCTGCTACGGCCGCTGCCCCCGGCAGCACCGAAGACGGTGACGCCGCGCTCTTCGGCCTGCTGTGGCCGCTGGGCGAGTCCGTGAAACTGGATTCGACCATCGACCGCCGCACCCTGCGCGCGCAGATCGCCCGCCTGGGCGAGCTGGGCTACGCGCTGGACTTCAAGACGCAGGAGTGGAGCCGCCAGGCCGAACCAAAACCTGCGTGATCGCAGACGCCGCATGCGCGGTGTTCTTCATCCACCCGCCGGGGTTCCTTTCCCATGCGGGGGAGGCCCTGGCCATTTTCTGGAGGTCTCCATCATGTCCACCATCGCTTGCGATACCCCGCGTTCAACGCTGGATGAACCCGCGTGGCGGGACCTTTGCAAAGCGGCCGCCGCACACGCCCAGCGCGGTTGCGGCTTGTCCTACGACCACTACGTGACGCTCTTCAGTTCGGCGATCGACGCACAGGCCAATCGTTTGCCGGATGAGCAACGTGCTCAGGCTCTCGAAATCGCGGCCCAGGAATGGGACTACGCAACACCTGCCGAACGGCAGGAAACCCAGGACTGGAATGCGGAGCATGGCTATTGCTCGCACGGGATCGAGTTCGGCTACTGCCCGGCCGGTTGTGATCGAGACGATGACGACTGGGATTGAGGGCGACGCATAGGTTCCTTCGCCGCAGATGCGGCATTCCATCACCCGCTGGGGGTTCTTCCCCACGGGGAGGCCTTCAGCTCAACTTTTCGAGGAGGCCTCTCATGGGCTGGTATTTCTCAAACCAATCGCGGTCCGAACTGATCGCGGAACTGATCGCACCGCAAGAGACCGAGCGCGCCAGCGTCAAGGTCATCGCTCACACCCTGCGCGGCAACGTGCTGTGGTCCGTCGCCGAAGTGACCGCCAAGGTCGAAGGCGTGCATCGTGATCTCGCACCGGGCCAGTCCCTGCGCTACATCCGCTGCGATCTGCTTGAACGAAGCGGCGGCCAGTGGGGCTACAAGTCCTTGGACGAGTCCATGCACCCGTACTACTACACGTGCCCGCTGTCCTATCTGGACCTCGCACCGGAGCAGTCCGCCGACTGGCGTGCAGGCGTTCGCGCCTACCACGCCCGGCGGCGCACACCCACGGCATCCGCGGCATCCGCCGCGGCGTCGATGGCCTGAGCCAGGAGGAACCGACATGGACCCGATCCTGGCAACGCTTCCGCCCTCGTTGCTGGCACTCGTTGAAGGGAGTTTGTCCAACGACGAAGTGTCCTCCGACGAGGAAATGCTGGCGTACTTCATCGACAACGGCCTCACCGAGGACCAGGCACGGCAGGCACTGACCTACCGCGACCAGTACCTCAACAACATCTACCTGGAAGGCTTCACGCCGATCACTTCGGCGGACGAGCCGCTTCACTTCAACCCGCACACCCGGCAGTTCGAGCCGGACTGAGCGGTTTTCTTCCACCCCCTGGGGCAGTACTTGCCCCAGCGGGCGGTGCTGTTCCCGTTCATCCGAGGACACCACCATGCCCGCAAACACTTCTTCCACGCTGTACCGCATCGACGAATGCCCGGACGTGATGGCCGACGCCTGCGTCGGCGATGACCAGGGCAACCTGATCTTCCTGTCCATCTGGGCGCGGGACACCGCCGTCCAGCAGTTCCTCGCTCGCCTGACCCTCGGGCGCGACGAGCAGGGACTGGACCAGTTCCACGTCATCACCGACCAGGGCGGCAGCGTCCCGGTATTCATCGGCAACGTCGATCGCCTGGAAAAGCGCATCACGCGCGCGTACCGGCGGACGCTGTTCGGCTCGCTGTCCAACGTGTGGCTGTTCGACCGGCGCTGCGTCAAGCCCGACAAGGCCAACGCCAGCGCATTGGCACTGCTGCCACGCGACAGCGCCCACAGGCTTGACCGCCTGTGGATGCTGGTGCGGGACACCTGCCCGTTGCCGCTGCTCGATCACTGGCGCGAGACCGTGCTGGAACTGCTGCAAACCCGCGAGATGCTGGCCCGCCTTCCGTTCGCCCTCGGGCCGCTGGAAGGCCATCGGCTCGCCATCGACGTGCCGGCGCTGACCCTGGCGCTCGGCTCCCTGATCCGCAGCGACGCGCTCACCGCCTATCCGTATCCGGCCAAGATTTGGACGCCGGAAGCGGTAGCGGCTTGACCCACCCTCGGAGGCACGCCTTGGCGTACTTCCGTGTTTCATCCCCGCCAACCAGGAGACTTCCATGGCCCTCATGTTCCCGCGGCTCGCCCGCAATTTCGTCAAGAACGGATATTTCCCGACCGACGAACCCACGCTCGAAAGAGCGCTCAACGCACTGATGCCCAGCGACGGGCCGATGTGCATCCTCGATCCCTGCGCCGGCGAAGGCGTGGCGATCGCCGAAGCCGCCCATGCCCTCGGGCGCGAGCAGGCAAAGGCGTTCGCCGTCGAGTTCGACGCGGAGCGGGCGCGCCATGCCCGCGGCCTGGTCGATCACTGCCTGCACGCGGACCTGATGGACACGATGGTCTCCAAGCAGTCCTTCGGGCTGCTCTGGCTCAACCCGCCGTATGGGGACCTGTCCAAGGACGTCAACGGCAACATCGGCTATCAGGGCCAGGGCCGTGCCCGCCTTGAAAAGCTGTTCTACCAGCGCACGCTCTCGCTGCTGCAATACGGCGGCGTGCTGGTTTTCATCGTCCCCGGCTACGTGCTCGACGCGGAGTTGGTCGGCTGGCTGACGCGCCACTACACGGACCTGCGCATCTACCGAGCGGTGGAGACGCAGTTCAAGCAGGTGGTGATCTTCGGACGCCGGGTGCGCCAGCGCGAGCAGGTGCCCGATGGCGTCAAGGCCGTGCGCAATCTGCTGTTGCAGGTAGGGCAAGGCGAAGTCGAAGCCGAGGAACTGCCGAGCGAGTGGCCGTTCCTGCCGTACATCGTCCCCGCCAGCCCGGCCGAGCCAGAGCATTTCTTCCGCGTGACGATGGAGCCCGAGCAGTTCGCCGATGAGGTTGGCAGGCTGCAAGGCTTGTGGCCATCGCAGGACACGCACCTGGGGGCTGCGCAGCAATCGCTGCGTCCACCGGCGCGGGCCTTGTCCCGCTGGCATCTCGCCCTGGCTCTGGCCGCGGGTGCGATCTCGGGGGTTGTGCGCTCCAAGACCGGGCGCGTGCTCGTCGTCAAAGGTGACACCCACAAGGACAAGACGCTCCAGCGGGAGTTCACCGAACGCGAAGACGGCTCCATCGCCGAGACCCGCATCCTCACCGACAAGTTCGTTCCCGTCATCCGCGCGTGGGACATGACACCTGGCTCCGCGACACGGGGCGAGGTGTTGACCATTCGCTGATCCACCGGACGCGCTGCCGTCCTGCTGTACCAACTCGAAGGAGAAACACCATGATCCCCAATCCGTTCAAGCGGCCTGCGCCGCACAAGCAACCGTTGTTCGCACCGAGTACGTTGAAGTTGAGCGAGAAGGTGCATTGGCTGGCCCGGCGAGGCCTGATCGACCCCTTGGCCTATGTCCAGCGCCATGTGCGCGGGGACTGGGGCGAGATCGATGAGGCCACACGCCAAGCCAACGACGTGGCGATCCAACAGGACAACCTAATGATCTCGCAGTTCAGGATCACGCCGGACCTGGCGCTGATCGTCAAGACCAGCGAGGACCACCAGACCACGGTGGTCCAGCTTCCCGAAGAGCGGGACCTGATCTGAGGCCCCACATCGTCATCCTCATCCACCTGACGGAGCCACTTCACTCCGGCAGGGGTGTCGTGGCTCAATGACTCATCAAGGAGGAGCCCATGGCATCGCATCGCATCGAAACCTACTGCCAGCGGCTGGCGTTCCCCATCGGGGCGCTCATCTTCAGCAGAGGTGTAGACCGCCTGGTCCGCGCGGGTCGCCTGGACCCGATCCCGTACTTCAGGCGCCACACCCGTGGCGACTGGGGCGACGTCAACATCCAGCAATGGCAGACGAACAGCAGCGCGCTTCAATCGGGCGCGTCGCTGGAATCGCACTACGTGATCCATCCGGGGCTCGCCATTCGCATCGTCACCGATTCGCAGCGCTGCGCAACCGTCATCGTGCTTCCGTCCGAAGACTGAGCACGGTTCACCTGCGGGCCGCCCAGGCCAGCACCTTCAACCACCCTCAGCCACGCGTCGATTCTCTTCCCACCACGGGGCATGCCATTGCCCCGCTGGGGGTGGTGCATGCCCCATTTTTCTTTGGAGCATCACCATGTCCCTCGATCTCGAAACCACTGCCGCTGAATCCGCGCCCGTACAGGGCGAACTGCTCGACGCGGAATCTTCCCCTCTGACCCTGAGCCTTCAGGATTTTGTCGGCGAGTTCGGCGACGAACTACTCGACGCCCTCAACAGCGCTAATCCGCCGGTCTATACCGGCCAACCGCAGGCGCACCGGCAACTGGTGGTCGCCAGCCTCAAGCGCAAGCTGTTCCCAGCCCAGGCCGAAGTCGTCCACGCCGCCGCCGAGCTGCTGATCGACCGTGGCGAACGTGCTGCGATCGTCAATGGCGAGATGGGCTGCGGCAAGACGACCGTCGGCATTGCCACGGCCGCCGTGCTCAACGCCGAAGGCTATCGCCGCACTCTGGTGCTGTCGCCGCCCCACCTGGTTTACAAGTGGCGGCGCGAGATCCAGGAGACGGTGGCCGGTGCCAAGGTGTGGGTACTCAACGGGCCGGATACGCTCGTCAAGCTCATCAAGCTGCGCGAGCAGTTGGGCGTGCAGCCCACGGGCCAGGAGTTCTTCGTCCTGGGGCGCGTCAGGATGCGGATGGGCTTTCACTGGAAGCCTGTCTTCACCACGCGGCGCACCCGCCACGGCGACGTGGCGGCCTGCCCGGACTGCGGCACGGTCATCACCGACCTCGACGGCGAGCCGGTCAACCCGATCGCGCTCCAAGCCGAGGAGTGCCGCAGGAAGTGCGGCCACTGCGCCGCGCCCCTGTGGACACTGATCCGCCCGCGCAGTCTGTCCGGCAGCGACCAGTCCTCGGCCGTGCTCAAAGCCTTAAAGCGCATACCGACCATCGGAGAGGTCACCGCGCAGAAGCTGATGCAAAAGTTCGGTGACGGGTTCCTGGCGTCGATGCTCGGCGACAACATCCATGAGTTCATCAACCTCATGGATGGCAACGGCGAGCTGGTGTTTTCCGACCGTCAGGCCACGCGCATGGAACGTGCGATGGCCAACATGGAGTTCGGCTTTGGCGAGGGCGGCTATCAGCCGTCCGAGTTCATCAAACGCTACCTGCCGCAAGGCACGTTCGACCTGCTCATCGCCGATGAGGCACATGAGTACAAGAACGGGGGCAGTGCCCAGGGCCAGGCCATGGGCGTGCTGGCGGCGAAGGCTCGCAAGACCTTGCTGCTGACCGGCACGTTGATGGGCGGCTACGGGGACGACCTGTTCCACCTGCTGTTCCGAGCCCTTCCGGGGCGGATGATCGAAGACGGCTACCGCCCGACCACGAGCGGCAGCATGACCTCGGCTGCGATGGCGTTCATGCGCGATCACGGGGTGTTGAAGGACATCTACTCCGAGAGCACCGGCACGGCGCACAAGACGGCCAAGGGCACCAAGGTATCGGTGCGCACGGTCAAGGCCCCGGGGTTTGGCCCCAAGGGCGTGCTGCGCTGCATCCTGCCGTTCACGATCTTTCTCAAGCTCAAGGACATCGGTGGCAACGTCCTGCCGCCGTATGACGAGGAGTTCCGTGAAGTCGCGATGGACACGGCGCAAGCCGCGGCCTACCGCGATCTGGCGGGTCGGCTGACCGCGGAGCTGAAACAGGCTCTGGCGCGACGCGATACGACCTTGCTGGGTGTGGTCCTCAACGTGCTGCTGGCCTGGCCGGATTGCTGCTTCCGGTCGGAGACCGTGGTGCATCCGCGCACGCGCAACACCTTGGCGTTTGTCCCGGCTCAGTTCAACGAGTTCGAGATCAGCCCCAAGGAGCGTGAGCTGATCGACATCTGCAAAGAGGAGAAGGCGCAGGGCCGCAAGGTCCTGGCCTACACGGTCTATACCGGCACGCGCGACACCACGTCGCGCCTGAAGGTGTTGCTGGAGCAGGAAGGCTTCAAGGTGGCGGTGCTGCGCGCGAGCGTGGATGCCAGCCGCCGCGAAGACTGGATCGCCGAGCAACTGGACCGTGGCATCGACGTGCTCATCACCAACCCCGAGTTGGTCAAGACGGGGCTGGACCTGTTGGAGTTCCCGACGATCGTGTTCATGCAGTCGGGCTACAACGTGTACTCGCTCCAGCAGGCGGCACGCCGCTCCTGGCGCATCGGGCAGAAGCAGCCCGTGCGTGTGATCTACCTCGGCTACGCCGGTTCCTCGCAGATGACCTGCCTGGAGCTGATGGCCAAGAAGATCATGGTCTCGCAGTCCACCTCGGGCGACGTGCCCGAATCCGGGCTCGATGTCCTGAACCAGGACGGTGATTCCGTCGAGGTCGCACTGGCCCGGCAGCTTGTCGCCGCATGACACGTTCCACTTACGGCCCTTCGGGGCCGTTTTTTTTGCCGCTCCCGGTAAATCGGACGCTGCCTGGTTCGCATTGTTTGCTGCCGCTCGCGGCCTGAGCGGCGATGGTGAGGGCTGGATGTTTCAGGACGCCGAGCTATGTGCCCCTCTCCACCGTGGTTTCACTATCCCGAACGCCGCCTTCTGGCGGGATTTCTCGGCCTGCTGTGGTCGGTGCTGGCCGGTGGCTGCGCGACGACGACTGCGCCGGTCGCGCCCGACACCATCGCGGAAGTCTTGGCCGCGCCTGAACCCGAGGCTTCCGAGTACATCCCGGTCGTGCGCTACGCCCGCTACACACTGGTCGAACTGGCACCCATGGCGGCGCAGCGCGACCTGTTGTTGCAGACCATCGACGTGTCCATGCCCGAGGATGCCCGCGCCACGGTCGGGGATGGGCTTCGGCACGTGCTCAAACGCAGCGGCTATGGCCTGTGCCAGACCGCGCATGCCGTGATCGAGCTGTACGCGCTGCCGTTGCCGGCGGTACACCTGCACCTCGGCCCCATGACCTTGCGCGATGCGCTGCTCACGCTGGCTGGCCCGGCCTGGGAACTGCACGCGGATGACCGCGCACGGCAAATCTGCTTCGAGCGGCCCGGCGATCGCGCGGTCGCCGAGTCCCCATCCGAGCCACCCGCCACCGAGGCGGTGCAGACGTTCCCGCTGGCACCCATGGTTTCGGGAGGCCAGCCATGAACGCCCCGCAACCTGCCCAGCGATCGACCGCCGCCGTGGTGGTGCAGAGCCTGATGTGGCTCTGGTTGATCTTCCTCAGCGTCTTGGCGGCCCTGGGCTACCAGGCCCTCAGCGACCAGGCCGACCAGGAGCGGCTGGATTCCCGCCTGCAACGCCTGGAAGCGCAGGCAACTGGCTTGGCCGAGACGATCGAGGCCATCCAGCAGCGCCCGGCCGTCGCGACGGACGCTGACCTCAAAGACACCCGCCAGATTCTGGAAGCACGCGCGGCCCAGGTCGAGAAATCTCTCAGTGGCTACGCAGCGGCCGACGACCTCCAGGCGCTGCGCGCGGAGGTCGAGCAGATCAAGGCGCGCCAAGCCGCCGCGCGTGCCACCGCACCCGCCCAGCGGCGCGCATCGCGCACGTCCGCCGCCTCCAAGACCGAGCTGCCGCCGCTGCCATTCCGCGTCGTCGGCGCCGAACTGCGCGCCGGCCAGCGCAGCGTGTCCGTCGCGCCGAGCATCGGGGACTTCACGCCCGCCCAACTTCAGGTGCTGCTGCCCGGGGATGCGGTCGGCCCGTGGCGCCTGCAGGCGATCGAGGGCAACACCGCAGTGTTCCAGGCCGGCAACCAGACCCGCCGCGTGGCGATTCCCTGACCGGAGCACCCCATGAAGCCGTCGATCCTCCTTTTCGCGGTCCTGGTGGCGTCGTCGCAATGGCCCGCCTGGGCGCAGCAGCCCGCAACGACCTCGGCGCGCAACGCACAGAGCCAGGAGCGCCCGCTGGCCGCCCGCGTGCTGGACGACCGGGTGGCAACCGAATGGGGCTTGCAGCCACAAGAATGGGCACGCTACCGCGAGCTGATGGATGGGCCGCTGGGTATCTACTCGCCCAACCTGGACCCGCTGTCCGCCCTGGGCATCGAAGCTCGCACGGACGAAGAACGGCGCCGCTATGCGGAACTGCAGGTGCAGGTGGAAGCGCGCCGCGTCGAGAAGCTGCTCGCCTACCAGCGCGCCTACGACGAGGCCTGGCAGCGCCTGAATCCGGGGATGCAGCGCGTGAACCTGCCCGACGACAAGCCGGGCGCCGGCCCATCCAGCAGTCCCTTGCGCGGCAGCGGCCGCATGGCGGTGTTCGTCAAGGACGGCTGCGCAGCCTGCGGACAGCTCGTGCAGCGCCTGCAATCCTCGGGCGCGGAGTTCGACCTGTACATGGTGGGCAGCCGCCAGGATGACGCGCGCATCCGCGACTGGGCCAAGCGCGCGCAGATCGACCCGGCGCGCGTGCGCGCCGGCAGCATCACGCTCAACCACGACGGCGGCCGCTGGCTGTCACTGGGCCTGCCCGGCGATCTGCCCGCCGCCGTGCGCGAAGTGAACGGCCAATGGCAGCGCCAGCCGTAGCCATGCCCCTGCGCGCACTGGTGCTCACTGCCGGCCTGTATGCCGTTGCCGCCCTGGCCCAGGAGGTTCCGCCACCGGCTTACCAGCTTGCCGCCCAGCGCGCAGGCATCCCCTCGACCGTGCTCTACGCCGTGGCCTTGCAGGAGAGCGGCATCCGGCGCAACGGGCGCCTGGTGCCGTGGCCGTGGTCCCTCAACGTCGCCGGCCAGTCGCGCCGCTTCGCCACGCGCGCCGACGCCTGCGCTGGCCTGCAGCAGGCGATGCGCGCCACGCCGCACACGCGCATTGATGCGGGCCTGGGCCAGATCAACCTCGGCTACCACAAGCACCGCTTTACCGGCGCGTGCGACCTGCTGGATCCGTATCGCAACCTGGCCGTTGCCGCCGAGATCCTGAAGGAGCAGCACACCCCCGGCGAGGACTGGCTGCTGGCGATCGGCCGCTACCACCGCCCCGCAGGCGGCGAGCCCGCCGCCCGCTATCGGCGCAGCGTGTCGCGCCACCTTGCCCGCGTGCAGGGCACGCGACCAGCCGCCGCGGTCCTCGCGGCGCGCCAGGAGACCTCCCCATGACGAAACCCCATCCCGCCCATCTCGCGTTCACGGGCCTACTCATGCTGCTGTCAGGCCTGCCGCTGGCCTCGCGTGCCGGCGAGCCACTGATCGTTGTCGAGGACCGTGGCGGCACGTCGGCATTGCCGTACTACGAAGCCCTGAATCTCCAGCCGCGCGCCAACGCACCGGCGCGGCCGTCCATCCCGACGCCCCAGGTTCCTGCCACACGGGCGGACGAAGCCGCGATGCTGCCGGTGCGCAGCGCCAAGCTCACGCCCGGCACCGTCGCGCGACGGGTGATCGAAGCGCCCGGCCTGCGGCCGTTCGTGGTCATCGGCGACGACGAGGCTTCCCGGGCCTGGTTGCAGCGCCGCGCCGCCGCTTTGCGCGAACGTGGCGCGGTCGGCCTGGTCGTCAACGTCGAGACCGCGCAGGGCCTGGCGCGGCTGCGCGCCCTGGTGCCGGGCGTGCCGCTCGCGCCCGTGGCCGGCGACGACCTGGCCGATCGCCTGGGCCTGCGGCACTACCCGGCGCTGATCACGGCCACCGGCATCGAGCAATGAAGCCATGTCGGGCAAACAGCCGGTCGAGGTTCTGCTACGCCCAGCGGTGGAGCTATACACCGTCGCGGCGTGTGCAGGCGCCGCGTTTCTGTGCCTGGTGGCCCCATGGTCGCTCGCGCTGAGCCCGGCCATGGGCATCGGCAGCGCCTTGGCGTTCGGCGCCTACGGCGCGATCCGCTACCGCGATGCCCGCATCATCCTGCGCTACCGGCGCAACATCCGCCGTCTGCCGCGTTACGTGATGACCAGCAAGGACGTGCCGGTCAGCCAGCAGCGCCTATTCGTGGGGCGCGGCTTTCTCTGGGAGCAGAAGCACACGCATCGGCTGATGCAGACGTACCGGCCCGAGTTCCGCCGCTACGTCGAGCCGACGCCGGCCTACCGGCTGACCAGGCGCCTGGAGGAACGGCTGGAGTTCGCGCCATTGCCGCTCTCGCGCCTGCCGAAGCTCACCGGCTGGGACGCGCCTTTCAACCCCGTGCGCCCGTTGCCGCCTGTCGGCGGCCTGCCAAGGCTGCACGGCATCGAGCCCGACGAAGTGGACGTCAGCCTGCCGCTGGGCGAGCGCGTCGGGCACTCGCTGGTGCTGGGCACCACGCGGGTGGGCAAGACGCGCCTGGCCGAGTTGTTCGTCACGCAGGACATCCGTCGCAGGAATGCTGCCGGCGAGCATGAGGTCGTCATCGTCATCGACCCCAAGGGGGATGCCGATCTCTTGAAACGGATGTACGTCGAAGCCCAGCGCGCTGGCCGCGAAGGCGAGTTCTACATCTTCCACTTGGGCTGGCCGGAAATCAGCGCCCGCTACAACGCCGTGGGCCGCTTCGGTCGGATCTCGGAAGTGGCGACACGCATCGCGGGGCAGCTCTCCGGCGAAGGCAACAGCGCGGCGTTCCGCGAGTTCGCATGGCGCTTCGTGAACATCATCGCCCGCGCCCTGGTGGAACTGGGGCAGCGCCCGGACTACATGCTGATCCAGCGCCACGTCATCAACATCGACGCGCTGTTCATTGAGTACGCCCAGCACTACTTTGCCAAGACGGAGCCCAAGGCCTGGGAGGTGATCGTCCAGATCGAGGCCAAGCTCAACGAGAAGAACATCCCAAGGAACATGATCGGGCGCGAGAAGCGTGTGGTGGCGCTGGAGCAATACCTCTCCCAGGCGCGCAACTACGACCCTGTGCTCGATGGCCTGCGCTCGGCGGTGCGCTACGACAAGACCTACTTCGACAAGATCGTTGCATCGCTGCTGCCGCTGCTGGAAAAGCTCACGAGCGGCAAGATCGCCCAGCTCCTGGCGCCGAACTACTCCGACCTGGCCGACCCGCGCCCGATCTTCGACTGGATGCAGGTGATCAGGAAGCGCGCCGTCGTCTATGTCGGCTTGGACGCGCTGTCCGATGCGGAGGTCGCCGCAGCGGTCGGCAACTCGATGTTCAGCGATCTCGTCTCGGTGGCTGGGCACATCTACAAGCACGGAATCGACGATGGCCTGCCGGGCGCATCGGCTGGTGCGCGCGTGCCGATCAACGTGCATGCGGACGAGTTCAATGAATTGATGGGTGACGAGTTCATTCCGCTCATCAACAAGGGCGGTGGCGCGGGCCTGCAAGTCACCGCCTACACGCAAACGCTTTCGGACATCGAGGCCCGCATCGGCAACCGCGCGAAGGCCGGCCAAGTGATCGGGAATTTCAACAATTTATTCATGTTGCGCGTGCGCGAGACGGCCACCGCGGAACTGCTGACGAGGCAGTTGCCGAAGGTCGAGGTCTATACGACCACCATCGTCTCGGGCGCGACGGACAGCTCAGACATCCGCGGCGCGACGGACTTCACGTCGAACACCCAGGACCGCATCAGCATGGCCAGCGTGCCGATGATCGAGCCGTCACACGTCGTCGGTCTGCCCAAGGGCCAATGCTTCGCGCTGCTGCAGGGCGGCCAGCTTTGGAAGGTGCGCATGCCGCTTCCGGCGCCAGACCCCGATGAAGTGATGCCGACGGACTTGCAGCAACTGGCCGGGTATATGCGCCAGAGCTACAGCGAGGCCACGCAGTGGTGGGAGTTCACCAGTTCCGCAGCCTTGCCGCATGCAGCCTTGCCCGACGACCTGCTGGATGACGCCGCTCCAGCCGAGCCTGACGCGGTGGCCACCGGCGCCGACGACAGCACCGGCGAGGCCGCACCATGAAGGATGCCGCCTCGACCGCGCAGCGGGAGCAGAACCAGCGCCAGGGGCTGATCGTCGGCACCATCACCTTGCCGTTCCGGCTGCTCGGGGTGCTCATCGGCTCGCTGCTGTTCTCGATCGTGGTGGAGTGCGTCGGCATGCACCTGTTCTGGAAGGACCAGGGCTGGCGCCACTCCCAGCAGATGCTGCAGTACGAACTCGGGCACCTGTCCAACCACTTCACGCGCAGCGTGGTGGTGCAGGAGCCCGGGCGCACGGCGCACGAGCTGGTGGATACCGGGTACGAGTGGGTGTTCGTGCGCTCGGGGTTGCTGGAGCGCATGAGCCAGACCGCCGAGCGCGCCCGCGCGGCCAGCCACGGGCAGAGCCGCAACTTCCGCTACTACATCAGCCAAGTCTATGTCTGGGCCGAAAGCTACCTGATCGCTGCGGCCTTCACGACGCTCACCTTCCTGGTGCGCCTGCTGGTCCTGGTACTCACGCTGCCGCTGATCCTCACTGCAGCATTCGTCGGCCTGATCGACGGCCTGGTGCGACGGGATGTGCGCCGGTTCGGCGCGGGCCGCGAATCCGGCTTCATCTACCACCGCGCGAAGGCCAGCCTGATGCCGTTGGCCGTGCTGCCTTGGGTCACCTATCTCGCACTGCCCATAGCGGTGCATCCTCTGGTCATCCTGCTGCCCAGCGCGGCGTTGCTGGGGATGGCAGTCAGCCTGACCGCAGGCAGCTTCAAGAAGTACTTATGAGGTGACACGGGCGGCACTGCTCTGCAAAGCCGTGTGCCGTTCATCGGTTCTGCAGGGTATCAAGAGCAGCATCCAACGCCGTAACCGCCTCGACGACCGTTCTTACCGTCGCCCGATCGAACTCATGATCGCGCTGAGCGTCGTGCACACCGCTATTGAGGTAACCCCATTCAATACTCGTACCGCTGACATTGAGCAGCCTGACCAACGCCCCTACGGCATCCGGCGCACCCGCATGTTGCGCCGCGATACGCTCGACGGCCGACCGCAACTTGGTGCATTTATTGTTCAGCTCCCAAGGCGCGCGGGGCCCGCTCAGCTTGATGTCGATCCGGCCGTCCGCCCGCCGACCCAGCCACGTCCACAGGCGGTCCGTCAGACTCTCCAGCGCCGGCCGGGCCTGGCGCAGTGCCTCGCGTTTCTCGTCAGCCGCCAACGCCTGCTGGGCCAGAAGAACATAGTTCTTCGCTGGCGGGTCGCTGTCGACCCGCAGTTCGTGCTCTCCCTGATGCGGGAGAAACTTGTAGCGCTTGATGGCCGCGGCGCGGCGCACGCCCAACTCCTGCTGGATGCGGTGCAGGAACTCCTCTGCGTGCGAGGTGAGGATAACCTGCTTGCCGTGGAGCAAACCGTCCTCGAAGAAGGTACGCCAGATGCCATCGCGATGGTCGTCGTCTATCGCATTGACGACGTCATCGAAGATGACCACGGGGCAGCCCTGCGCGAGGTTCTTGGCAAGCAGAATCGCCAGACCCAAGCATTTGATGTGCCCTTCGCTGAAGACGATCAACGCGTCGTAGCGCACGCCCGGCTCGCCGGCGAACTCCACCTCGATCTTGCCGTTCTCGGCCACGGGCAACCACAGCGCGTGCAGCAGATCGCCGGGCGGATCGGCCCGGTTGAATGCGTTGTAGAGATGGCGGGCTTGGTCTCCCAGCCCCTGTAGCAGAACCCCCGGCAGAGCGGTCAGGTATGCCTGAATCTCGGGTAGGAAGCCGTCGTAGGCGGCCTTGACCCGCTGATGGTGCACCACCACCGGCATTTCGTCCGTGGCCGCCTGGATCAGGCCGCGGTTCGCGTCGTCGAATTGGGCCACGGTTTGGCGGGCGGCCGCCAGCTCCTGATCCGCAGTCGTGCGCATGGTCCGCAGCCGTTCGATCTCCAGCTGATGCTGTTGCAGGCGGTCCCGCTCCTGGGCCATCGCGCCGCGCTGGGCATGCACGTCGCGCGCCTGCGCGTCGAAGCCTTCGATGATCTGTGCGATCCGTAAGAGGGCTTGCCAGGCGCGCTGGTCCCCATTCACCCAGCCGCCGAGCCAATTGCCCGCCGACGTGGGAGGCAGCAGTGGCAGGCCCGCGGCCTGCGATTCGGCAGGACAAGCGACCCCAGCCGCCGCCACCACGCGGCGCATTTCGTCCCACAGCGCTCGGACCGCCTCGCTCAACTGCGTCCGATGCCCGGCCTCTTGCTGCTGCAGGACGGCCAGTTGCGCGAGCTGCTCCAGGCCCATTCGCGCCCTGGCGAACGGGTCCTGTGCCACAGCGGCCAGTCCGGTTCCACATGCCGGACACGCGGTCGCCCCGTCCGCCAACGCTTGCACGGCCTCGTAGAGCTTCGCGTACGACACCTCGCCCGCGCGGGCCGCGAGTTGCGCGGAAGACGCTTGCCACAGTCCCTGGACGCGGTAGGCCTCTGCCAGCAACGCTTGCAGGCGGGCCTGGGTCACCTCGTGAATGGCAGGCGGGTTGGCGTCCAGCTGAGCCTGGACATACGGTAGCCGTCCTTGCTGCTGCGGCGTACCCAGCAGCCAGTCCACGCAGGCTTGATAGGTCGCGCCAGGTGACATGCGCTGCGCCAAAGCTTGTTCCAGGCCCTCGACCGCTGCGATCTTCTGCGGGTAGGCGGCGATGGTCTGTTCGGAGTTCGCCAACCGCAGGCGACGCTGCGCCAGCTGCGCCGCCTGCACGCCGGCAAGCATCAGGTCCTGATCGAGCGAGGGGTTGAAGCCGCGCACGAACTCGCTGAACTGGTCCACGCCGAACAGGGTGGCGATGAGCTGGCGCTGATCGCTCGGGGTCCGCGCGGCGATTCGGGCGAAATCGTCGAGGCGGTTCTTCTCGATGAAGCAGAAGCGATACTCAGCTTCGTCGGGCTGGACGGCCTGCGCTTCGCCCGCCGCCGTAGACGACAGGACTGGCGCGACGTGGCGGCGCAGGCGAGCGTTGTTGCAGTACGTCCGCTGGTCGACCCGCTTGGCCTGCGCTTCGCTGATCGAACCGAGCATCGCCACTTCCAAGGCTTCGCAGAAGCTGCTCTTGCCGGTGCCGTTGGCACCGTAGACCAAGGTGATGTCATGGCTGAGGTCGAACGTCTCCTGCCGCATGAATCCTCGAAACGGCCCGACTTCGAGCTGGTGCAGTCGCCCGAGCGCCGGCCCGTTTTCGGGGCCGCGCGCGTCCCCGTCGTAGGCGACAGGCATCTGCGCCAGATGCGCGATGGCCAGCGGCGCCAAGCGCGTGGAGCGCCCCCGGCGTGCAGCACCGACCTCGGCCAGTGGCTGCAGGTGATCGAGCACCAGGTGCGCCAGCCGGCGCACGTCGTCGTGCACGTGCCGCTGCGCCAAGTGCGCCAGGAACCGGTGGTACTCCGAACGTATGCTTGCCACAGCGCCCCCTCACTTGGTCAACCACTGACCGTAAGCCTCCACATCGATCATGGGGACCGTTCCACTGAACTGAAGCTGCGCGATCAGCTTGAAAAGAAACGCGGTCGCCGGCTTGTTTTCGTTGGTGTAGCTGTACGCGCCGCTGGCTTGGTCATAGAAAAAGTGCCCGTGGGCGGCAACGCATCCGATGTCCAGACGCCCCTCGGTGAGGTTTGCGTTCAGCGCCTTGTCCATGGATGGACCCAATGCAGGACTCCATTCGCTCTCGAAGGTGAGCAAGCCACCCAGAATCGGAATCAACGGCTTCGCTGGGTAGGTCCCGCCAGCGTGCGGGATCGGCAGGCTCGTGCGGTGCAGCCTGCGCACACTGGCGACCTTCTCCTGGGCATAGGCCACAAGCCCCGCGTCAGCCGTCTGCTTGGCCTCGAAAACGGCGTACACGCTTTCGGCTGGAATGATCGTCTCGTTCTCGTAGGTGAAGATAAAAGGCGAATATTGCCGATCAAACACCACCACATCGATCTGCTGGCTGAAGTTCCCCAGGCTGTCCACCACATGCGCCTTGGCCGCCTGGTACCGTTTGGGCAGATAGGTATCCAGCATGTCGATCCAGACGTTCTCGCTCGCATCCCCCTTCGTACCCGGGTGACCGAAGGTCTTGCGTACTACGGACAAGCGCTGCTGGATGTCCTCATGCAGGGACGACAGGAGCTGGGAAAGCGACCACTGGGACATGCTGTACCTCGATGGGACGTGTATGGAAGCCGATGGAATCAGGACAGTGGGAACTTGGGGCCAAACAGTGCGCGCCAGGCGCGAAGCGCTTCGATATTGCGACCACGACGCGCGTGGTCGATGGCGATGCTTGCGTCTTGGCTCGCCTGGAACAGCAGCTGCTGCGCGCGCTGCTTGCGCGCGGCATCCATATCGTTGCTGATCGCCGGGCCAAGTCCGGCGGGATCCGGCCACTCGTCATGAACTCGATCGGCAAGCGTGGCAAAGAACGACTGGATCTCGCGATCGAACGATCCTCCCCAGCCGCCGTAAAGACACTCAAGGGCCATTACCTCGATCAGGAACGAGGGCTTCACCGGCTTCAGATCGCCGTGCTTGGGATTGTTGTTCCAGTACTTCACCATGCGCACGAGACCTTTCCACTCATTGCCATAGGCTTGGTGCGCTGCGGTCGCCTTGTCCTTATGGATCTCCGGGTCCGTCTTGATCCACTTTCCGGACGCCGTATCGGGGATCTCATACTGGTCGCCGGTATCGAATGCGGGCACCGCATCCACGCTGACCACCCGGTAGTCCGTGTTGTCCTCCGCGTCGATGTGAACACCGAAATCCACGTTGATCGAGCGCGCCTGTTTGCGCACGGCCGCCGAACCGTATTTCTCCACCAATGCAGAGTGGAAATCATCCAGCACTACCGATGCGGCCTTGCCGTGGTAATGCTTCTCCGAGTCCTTCAGCACGAAGAAGATGTCGATATCCTTGAGCGGCTTCGTCTTCGTGTATCGAGCATAGGAACCGGTCAGGAAGCTGCGCGCAATGCCGAACTTGGTCTGCAGGTAGTCCCGCACTTCGTTCTGGCGTTGCGAGGCATTCTTCTGTTCGCGTTCGTTGAGTTCCAGACGCGACTTGAACTTGCGAAAAGCTTCATCGATCGACAGCATCAGCGTTGCCTCCAATATCCGGCCTGACCCGCCAGGCCGCTGTGTTCGACAGTCGAGCCTAGGCTCTGCTTGACCATTCCATCCGTCGAGCGATAACTTCCTTTGCTCCATCCCTCCACATCAGGTCGCCCTGGCTTTGTATCGAGCATTAACTTGTACTTGGCCTGCGATGGCAGCAGCCCAGCTTTCTTGATCGCGTACTTCAACTGCTCGGTATCTGTCCAGAAGCTGCCGTCGCCATCGGACCACCCATACACGATGTCGATATCCCATCGGGTCACGAGCTTGTCGGTTGCCGGGTTGTAGATCTCCAGAATCACCTTGCGCAGATCACCGGTCCCGAGCCACGTCTTGATGGCTCGGGTATTGCTCTCCCAGCGATCCGCAAAGTGCTCAGGGTCCAGCCCACTGAGCAGGATGATGTCTTTCAAGCTCTTGAGGATGTTGTCGGTCACATAGGTAACCGAGTGCGTGTACGAGTAGGTGGCGACGGTGCTCATGACTTGAGGAAACCTCCGAGGTCGAGCGACAGCGCTTGCCCAGCATCGGCCTGCGCCTGCGTGGCAATTCCTTGGCTCAAGTCCCGTGCAATGATGCGAGAACTGTGCTTTTTGAGCGCGCTTTGCACCCAGCCGAGCTGCTCCTTCGGACACGGCAGCGAGACTCCCCAGTCTCCCTTCAACGGCTCGAACCCCAAGACTTCTTCGTTGGCATCATCACCATAGATCGCGTCTTCGTCGAAGAGGCAGTAGATCCTGGTCCGTGGTCCATCGCATGTCGCAACGATGGGCGCGCTCTTGGGTGCCTGGTCGGCGATCAAGCTGGCGGCCACGCCCGTCACGGCCCTGAGTTCAGAGCGAGCCGTGCCGTCCTTGCCCTGAGTGAGCAGTTCGACAATGGCATCCCATGTCTGCAACGCATCGCGGTGCGGCGAGCTGCGAAACGTCCGGCTGACAACGGTGGTCATTTTTGCTTCCCTCCTTGAAGGCGCATTTGCTTTGCCTGTCGTATCGCACTGCGCAAGTGCTCTACGGAAAGCTTGTTCGGATCGATAGCCACTTGCGGGTCGGCCGCGAGGGCGTTGGCTACGACCTTGCGAATGGCCCGACCATCCAATCCGACGCACTCGCCAGCGCACGCGTCGAACTGGTGAGCCGAGGAAAGCTTGCCAATCCCCGGAAATGTCTTTGCCAGGCCATTCAGGCAGTCCACTAGGATCTGCTTGCAGGCATCCTTGCCGGGCAGTGGCACCTCCATCACCATGTCGCAACGAGATAGGAAGGCACTGTCGACGGCCTGTGGGAAGTTGCTGGTGGCCACGAACAGCAGATGCGGGTTGCGTTCGGCCAACATGTCCAACTGCACCAACACCGCGTCGGTGGCCCGGTGCACATCAACCGGGTTGGCTTCCAGGCTGAGCTTCGCTCGATCAGCCGCAAGCGTTTCGACCTCGTCCAGAAGGACGATCGTCGGGCCCGCCGCTGCGGATTCTGCGATCGATTGCGAGAACAGGTCTGCCACGGCGCGTTGAGTCTTTCCCATTGCAGAGCTCGTCAGCGTGTGAGGCTCCACTTCCAGCAATCGAAACTTCGCAGAAGAAAAAGATTCGGCCACACGATGCGCCAAGCCCCGTGCCAAGGAGGTCTTCCCAGTCCCCGGCGGGCCGACCAACAAGATCACGCCGTGCAGGGGGAGTACCGTGCGCTCCACCTTGGGGCGCACCGTGAAGTTGACGATCGCTTGTGACAGCAACTGTTTTTTGATGGCTTCGTCCATCACGATCGAATCCCACAAGTCACCCAGCGACTTATCCGGCAGCTTCCAGCTTCGATGGATGCCTTTCGGCAAAGTGGCGTCTGATGAAGGATTCTTGGTCATCCGTGGCTCTCGGCGGGTCAGAGAATGGTGCGATAGGTCGCCAGCACCTTGGTCGTTTGCACAAGGCCTTGGCGCAGCAGGATTTCGAGATAGCGGTCCACATCGATCGGCGGATGCTTGAGTTGGGCACGCTGGCGCTGCGCAGCCGACACTACGGCGGCCGCATCCAGATCCAGCAGGTTGTCCACAAACTCATCGGGGTGCTGCGATTCGATGCCGTACGGAGCCAGCAGATCGTTCGGGAAATCACGTTCGTTGAACGTCACAATCACGCTCGCACCGCAGCGAATCGCCGCAGCCAGGACGTGCCGATCGTTCGGATCGGGTAATGTCAGGCCTGCCACGAGCGCTTCGTAGCCCTCCACCAAGCCGTCCGGAATGGCCCTGTCCATGAGATCCGACGTCCTGTCGACCTGAACCCGGGTGAGATCGGGGCGGTTGATCAACAGATTGCGTTTCCACTCCTCATGAATGGCTTGGCTCCACCGCGCCCGGAAGCGGCCAGACAGGCCGAGCCACATCAGGAAATCCCGCAGTGGCGCGGGATATAGAACGCACGCGTCGTAGACGGCGGTGAATGGGGAATGCCTCATTCGTATCCCATTCCCAACTCTTGCGACTGCTGAGCGAGTTCGGCCATCGCCTGCTCACTGGCGCGCTCGCGCGCTTCCTTGTACTGCATCAGATCGGCGAACCTCACCCTGCGGTGCTTGCCGGTGCGATGAAATGCCAACACCCCATCTTCTAGCAGCTTGACGAAATGGGGACGGGACACGTTGAGCAAGTCCGCCGCCTCTTGGGTCGTCAGCTCTGCATGGACGGGCACCACCTTTACTGCATTGCCATCGGCCAACTCGGCCAGGATGTCGACCAGCAGGCGTAAAGCCGAGGTAGGCAGTTCCACCTGATGAGCCTGTTTGTGGTCATCAAAGATCTGGATGTGCTGCGTCTCGAACTGGGTTGCGAGGTAAGCCGCCAAGGCACGTTGACCCTGGACGGCTGCCTTAACCTCTCCCGCGGCGGGAAGGGTCATCTTGGATTGGGCAGTGGCGGTGGTCATGGGTAGCTCCTAAGCGAAAACGGTTGCAGAGCCGATCATATTCGAAACACTCGAAAAACGCAATAATCGAAACTCCACCCGGGCTTTTGTAGGTTCGCTCGCGGTATGCCCAATCCGGTCGTCCGCCAGTTCCTATTGTTTGCGGCCTAAAACAGCCCTGATCTCCACGATCACCCCATTGCTGATCACACAGGAATGGCGCGATGGTGGCTTCGATCTGGCTGCGCGCCGCGCATCGCGGCGTGCCCACTTTTCTCGTGACGGCCCTCCTGCTGGGTCAGTCCCAGATGGCCTTGGCCGAGTCTCCGGCACAGCGCCAGGAGCTGGTCGCCGCACTGCGCCAGCTCGACGCGCTGGAGCGCACCGTCGCGGACAGCGCCGCGCATGCCCCCATCCAGCCGGGCGAGCGCTACCACTTCGACTACCCGCGGCTGCTGGCTGACCTGGCGCGCGTTCGCGCCGGCATCCAGTTTCACCTGACGCCATCGCGCGCTCAGCCGCGCGACCCCTCCGAACTGGCCGGCGACTACCGCACCGAGCGGGCGGCCGAGCCGCTGCCGGCGACGACTGCGGGGGGCAAGCAATGAACGGCGCCCAGGTCTCGGCATTTCAAGCCAACAGCGGCATCGCGCCTTCCGCAATGGCGACCGTCCTGGTCGGCGTCGTGTTCGCGGTCCTGCTCGTGTGGGGCGTCTGGGCCATCCGAACGGCCTACGTGGGGTGGTCCGAGAGCCGCCTCAACCAGCGCCAGTTCCTCGGCGTCTGCATCCGCTTCGTCGCGATGTACCTCGTCCTGAGTTTCTTCCTTCTGTCCTGACCTGAAAGGCCCGACCATGCACAACCGCATCCTCACTTCCCGTCTCGCCCAGCGCGCCGCCATGGCCCTGGGCGCCGCCGCGCTGCCCGCGCTGTCGTTCGCGCAAGGCCTGCCGCAGTTGGAGAACCCGACCCGCGGCACCGGCAACGGCATCATGGAAACGATCAGGAACTACGGCTACGACATCATCATGCTCGTAGCCCTCCTGGTCGTGGCGTCGATGTTCATCGGCGTCTGCTACCACGCCTACGGCACCTACGCGGAAATCCACACCGGCCGCAAGACCTGGGGCCAGTTTGGCCTCACCGTCGCGATCGGTGCCGTGCTGCTCGTGATCGGCATCTGGCTGCTCACCGAAGCCACCGGCATCCTGTAAGGCGAGGCCGGTATGTCCGAGCAGCAGCACGTCCGTGCGGACGGGACGGTCACGTTCCTTCCGCATCGGCTCAACCGCCACCCTGTTGTCGTGCGCGGCCTCACCGCCGACGAACTGTGGATCTGCTGCGGCCTGTCCGGCGCCGCCGGCCTGCTGGTCGGCGCGCCGCTGTCCTGGGTGTTCCGCACGATCGCCATCGCGCCGACGTTCGTCGTCCTGGGCGTGGCCCTGGGCGTCTTCATCGGCGGCGGCATCCTGCGCCGGCTCAAGCGCGGGCGCCCCGACACCTGGCTGTACCGGCAACTGCAATGGCGCATCGCCACGCGCCATCCACTGATGGCGGGATGGGTAGGCGGCCACGTGCTGATCTCGCGCTCCGGCTTCTGGTCCACCCGAAGGTCCGTTGCAAGGGGGGCACGATGAGCCGCTTCAAGAACGAGATCACCCACCTGCAGGCGCACATCAAGACCTTGCGCCTGGGCGCGGGCGCGCTGGTCATTGTCGCCCTGGTCATGGGCGGCGGCTGGTGGAGCGCGCCGCGCGACCTGACCATCCACGTCCCGCCCGACCTGCGCTCTGGCAGTACCCGCAAGTGGTGGGAAGTGCCGCCCGAATCGGTCTATGCGTTCACGTTCTACGTGTTCCAGACGCTGAACCGCTGGCCGACCAATGGCGAAGAAGACTACTCGCGCAACCTCCACACGCTCTCGCCGTACCTCACCCCGTCCTGCCAGGCCTTCCTTCGCGCGGACTACGACTACCGCCGCTCCACCGGCGAGCTACGCCAGCGCGTGCGCGGCATCTACGAGATTCCCGGCCGCGGCTATGGCGACGACCCCACGGCGCGCGTGCGCACCGTGTCCGATCGCGACTGGGTGGTGACGCTGGACATCACGGCGGACGAGTACTACGGCGCCGAGCAGGTCAAGCGCGCCCTGGTGCGTTATCCGATCAAGGTCACGCGGGTGGACGTCGATCCCGCCCGCAACCCGTTCGGCCTGGCGCTGGACTGCTACGAAGGCGCGCCCCAGCGCATCAGTGCACCGGAGCCGGCGCGCCCGGCGTCGAGTGGCCTGTCTCCGCAAGCGCCTCAAGGAGGAAACACCCCATGAAGCATCCTGTACTCGCGCTGCTGGGGCTACTGGCCGTGGCCGCGGCACCCGTCGCCCAGGCGGTGGAGATCCTGCGTTGGGAACGCATGCCACTGGCAGTGCCGCTGAAGGTCGGTCAGGAACGCATCGTGTTCATCGACCGGAACGTGCGCGTGGGCGTGCCCGCGGGCGTGGGCGAACGCCTGCGCGTGCAGAGTGCGGGTGGCGCGGTGTACCTGCGCGCCAGCGAGCCGATCGAGCCCACGCGGTTGCAACTGCAGGACGCCGACACGGGCGCGCTGATCCTGCTGGACATCGCAGCCGAACCGCCCAAGGACGGGGAAGCCGAGCTGGAGCCGGTGCGCATCGTCGAGGGTGACAGCGCACCGGGACGCTATGGCGAGCAGGCCGACAGTGCCGAGGCCCCGGCACGCGCCCAGGGCCAGGCAGGTGCGCGGACCGCGCGGCGCGAAACTCCGGTCCCTGTCGTGCTGACGCGCTTCGCCGCGCAGAACCTCTACGCACCGCTGCGCACCGTCGAGCCGCTTCCGGGCGTCATGCGGGTCAACCTGCCCCGCGACCTCGACCTGGACACACTGATGCCAACGCTGCCGGTGCGCGCGGTCGCGCTCGCGTCGTGGCGCCTGGAAGACCAATGGGTGACTGCCGTGCGCCTTACCAACACCGGCGCCGACTGGGTCGCGCTCGACCCGCGCGTGCTGCAAGGCGATTTCCTCACCGCCACCTTCCAGCACGAGGCGCTGGGCCCGCGCGGCACGCCCGAGGACACGACCGTCCTCTACCTGGTCACGGGCGGCCGCGGCCTCGCGCAGTCGCTGCTGCCGGCGATTCACCGCTTCGACCCTGCCGTGCATCTGCCGCAGCCGGACGGCGACGAGAACGCCAAGGAGGCCCGCCATGCGCAGTAACGGCCTGCTCAAGTGGCTGATGATCCCTGTCGCCATCCTGGTGCTGTTCGTCGGTATCCGGCTGTTCTCGGGTGGAGGCAGCACGGCGCCACCCGCGGCGGACAACGGCGCCCAGCTCACGCCCGAGGAAATGAAGGCGCTGGGCATCGAAGGCGACACCCCGCGCGACACCGTGGCGACGCTCGTTGCCCAAGTGAAGCAGTTGCGCACCGAGCTTCAGACCGCGCTCTCGGACAACAAGTCGCAGCGTGAAGAGAACCAGCGACTGCGCCAGCGCGAGAACTCCATCGACCAGCGCATCAACTCGGCGCTCGAATCCGAGCGGTCCAACCTGCGCCGCGACCAGGAGCAGGCGGCCAGCGCGCGCCAGCAGACCGAAGGGCTGCTCGCCGACCTGCAGCGGCGCCTGGACAGCATCGGCGGGCGCGGCGGCGGCCATGCGGACCTGCCCGTGGGCCTGGGGCTGCAGGGCGGCGACGAGGCCGGCATGGAGGGCGGCGTGCGGTGGGTCGAGCCGGACGACGCAAAGCCCGCCGAGGGGCGCAACGGCGGTCGTGGCGCGAGCGGCGGAATGAGCTTCCCCACGAGCTTCGGCCCGGCGCAGAGCACGCTCGAAACCACCGCGGAAACCGTGGCCAACGCGGGCGCCCGCGCCTCTGGGGTCAAGAGTGCCAAGCCGGTCTATACCGTGCCGACCAACTCCACGCTCATGGGTTCGGTCGCCATGACCGCGCTGATCGGCCGCGTGCCGATCGACGGCACGGTCAACGATCCCTATCCGTTCAAAGTCCTGGTCGGGCCGGACAACCTGACCGCCAATGGCATCGACATTCCCGACGTGGCCGGCGCCGTGTTCAGCGGCACCGCATCGGGCGACTGGACGCTTTCGTGCGTGCGCGGCCAGGTGCGCAGCATCACGTTCGTCTTCAACGACGGCACGATCCGCACGATCCCCGAAGACCGCGAGGGCAACCAGCAGAACAACCAGCAACGCGACGGCTTGGGCTGGATCAGCGACCCGCACGGCATCCCCTGCGTCAGCGGCGAGCGGCGCAGCAACGCCCAGCAGTACCTCGGCTCGCAGGCCCTGATCACCGCGGCCGGTGCCGGCGTGGCCTCGCTCATCGAGAGCGACAGCGGCCGCATGTCCTATGTCGGCTCGGACGGCTCCATCGGCACCGTGGGCATCACCGGCCAGGAAGCGGTCGGCCAGATTCTCGCGGGCGGTGTCCGGGACATGTCGGCCTGGGTCAACAAGCTCTACGGCCAGGCGTTCGCCGCCGTCTATGTGCAGCCCGGCGCCAAGGTCGCCGTCCACCTCGAAAAACCGCTCGCCATCGACTTCGATCCCGAAGGCCGCAAGGTCGATCACCGCGCAGGAGAAAGCCATGCTCTCGAACTCGATTAAGGGCCTGGTGCTGGCCCTCGCCGTCGCGGTGCTCGGCGGCTGCGCCACCAGCAAGGAAAAGCTGCTGACCCACGGTGACCGCACGATGATGGACATCTGGCAGCAGGAGGCCGGCGACGGCGGTGGCGCAGCCGGACGGAACGCCGGCCGCCAGCTGCTCGATGCGCGCCAGAGCCTGCGTCGGCCCCTGACCGACGCCGACGTGCAGGCCGCACCTGTCGAGCAGATGCGCTACACGCGCACCGCGCGCAATGAGGTCCACCGCCAGTTCCAGCGCCTGCCCAATCCCGATCTCGTGATGTACGTGTACCCGCATCTGGCCGGCACCGATCCCGTGCCGGTGCCCGGCTACACGACCGTCTTCCCGCTCTACCAGCGCATCCAGTACGCGATGCCGGGCGAGCGCGTGGAGGACTACTGATGCGGTGGAAACTCCCATGGCCGAAGCTGGCCGGCGCCGGCTCCAGTAGCCCGGCTAGCGATGAGCAGCCGGACAGCTGGCAGCGCCACGTCGAGGCCTTGCGCCAGGCCGGCATCCCCGAACCCGGTTCGGCAGTCCACGGCCGCAAGCCAGCGACCGTGGCCGACGAGCAGGCGCTGTACGACGTTGCGCCGTCCTTCGTGGAACTGCTGCCCTGGGTGGAGTTCTTGCCCGGGTCGAAATCGATGCTCCTGGAGGATGGCCAATCGGTGGCGGCGTTCTACGAACTGGTGCCGCTGGGCACCGAAGGCCGGGAACCCGGCTGGCTCGCGCATGCCCGCGACGCCCTGGAAAACGCGCTTCAGGACAGTTTCGATGAACTGGACGAGAACCCGTGGGTGCTCCAGCTCTATGCCCAGGACGAACCGAGCTTCGACCAGTACATGCAGACCTTGCGCGATTACGTGCAGCCACGTGCGCGCGGCTCGGCGTTCACCGAGTTCTACTTGCGCTTCTTCGGCCACCACCTGCGCGCTGTGGCCAAGCCCGGCGGCCTGTTCGAGGACACGGTGGTCACGCGGCTGCGCTGGCGCGGCCAGACGCGGCGGGTGCGCATGGTGATCTATCGCCGTGCAACTGGGCAGGCAAGCCGCCGCGGCCAGACGCCCGAGCAGATGCTGAACATCGTCTGCGACCGCCTGTGCGGCGGCCTGGCGAACGCCGGCATCCAGGCACGGCGCATGGTCGCAGCCGACGTCCACGACTGGCTGCTGCGGTGGTTCAATCCGCGCCCGGCGATGCTTGGACCGAGTGCAGAGGACCGGGAGCGCTTCTACGCGCTGGCGCGCTACCCCGACAGCACCGAAGAAAGCGAGGCCGGCGAAATCGAGCTGGCGAGCGGGCGGGATTTCAGCCAGCGGCTGTTCTTCGGCCAGCCACGCTCCGACGTGGAGCACGGCACCTGGTATTTCGACGGCATGCCGCACCGCGTGCTGATCACCGACCGGCTGCGCATGCCGCCCGGCACCGGACACCTGACCGGCGAGACCCGCAAAGGGGATGCCATCAACACGCTGTTCGACCAGATGCCGGAAGACACCTTGCTGTGTCTCACGATGGTCGCCACGCCGCAGGATGTCCTGGAAGCGGATCTCAACCACCTGGCGAAGAAGGCCGTGGGCGAGACGCTGGCGTCGGAGCAGACGTTGAAGGACGTGCAGGAAGCCCGCTCCCTCATCGGCAGCGCACACAAGCTCTACCGGGGGACGCTGGCATTCTACCTGCGCGGACGCGACGAAGCGGAACTGGACCGGCGCGGCCTGGACCTGGCGAACGTGATGCTCAATGCTGGCTTGCAGCCGGTGCGCGAGGACGACGAGGTGGCGCCGCTCAACAGCTACTTGCGGTGGCTGCCATGCTGCTACAACCCCGGCCAGGATCGGCGCAAGTGGTACACCCAACTGATGTTCGCTCAGCACGCGGCGAACCTGTCGCCGGTGTGGGGCCGCGCTCAAGGTACGGGGCACCCGGGCATCACGATGTTCAACCGCGGTGGCGGGCCGATCACCTTCGACCCGCTCAGCCGCCTGGATCGGCAGATGAACGCCCATCTGTTCCTGTTCGGCCCCACCGGCTCCGGCAAGAGCGCCACGCTCAACAACCTCTTGAATCAGGTCACGGCCATCTACCGACCGCGGCTGTTCATCGTGGAGGCTGGCAACAGCTTCGGCCTGTTCAGCGACTTCGCACGCATGCTCGGGCTGACGGTAAACCGGGTCAAGCTGGCCCCAGGTTCGGGCATCAGCCTCGCGCCATTCGCAGACGCGCGTCGGCTGATCGAGACGCCCAGCGACGTGCAGACGCTCGACGCCGACGCGCTGGATGAAGACCCGCCACCAGATGCCTCGGCCATGGAGGCGGACGAGCAGCGCGACGTGCTCGGCGAACTGGAGATCACGGCGCGGCTGATGATCACGGGCGGAGAGGACAAGGAGGAAGCCCGGATGACGCGGGCTGACCGCTCGCTGATCCGTCAGTGCATCCTCGACGCCGCCGAGCACTGCGTGGCCGACAAACGCACGGTGCTTACGCGCGACGTGCGCAACGCGTTGCGCGCCCGCGGCCAGGACCCGACGCTGCCCGAAATGCGCCGCGTGCGGCTGCTGGAGATGGCGGATGCGATGGACATGTTCTGTCAAGGCACGGACGGCGAAATGTTCGACCGCGACGGCACGCCGTGGCCCGAAGCCGACATCACCTTGGTTGACCTCGCGACATACGCCCGCGAGGGCTACAACGCGCAGCTCTCCATCGCTTACATCAGCCTGATCAGCACGGTGAACAACATCGCCGAGCGCGACCAATACCTGGGACGCCCGATCATCAACGTCACCGACGAAGGCCACATCATCACGAAGAACCCGCTGCTCGCGCCCTACGTCGTGAAAATTACAAAGATGTGGAGGAAATTGGGGGCCTGGTTCTGGCTCGCGACGCAGAACATCGACGACCTGCCGCGCGCCGCGGAGCCCATGCTCAACATGATCGAGTGGTGGATCTGTCTCAGCATGCCGCCCGATGAAGTTGAGAAGATCGCGCGGTTCCGCGAACTCTCGCCCGCGCAGAAGGCGCTGATGCTTTCGGCGCGCAAGGAAGCGGGGAAATTCACCGAAGGCGTCATCCTCTCCAAGAGCATGGAAGTGCTGTTCCGCGCCGTGCCGCCGTCCCTGTACCTCGCCCTCGCGCAGACAGAACCCGAGGAGAAGGCCGAACGCTACCAGCTCATGCAGCAGTACGGCTGCACCGAACTGGAAGCGGCTTTCAAGGTGGCCGAGAAGATCGACCAGGCCCGCGGCATCGAGTCGCCGGCCCTGGAACTGTCGTAAACCGGAGAACGCCATGGAACAGAAACGTCCTTCCATTCCGATGCAGGTCCAGGCGTTCCGCCGTCGCCGCTGGCGGCCTCGCTGGCCCTGGGTATTGGCTGCTGCGCTGGTCGCGCTGCTGCTGATCTGGCTGGTGTCCCGGACGCCCGGCGAATCCTCAGCGCCGTCGCGCGCGCCGGTCAGCACGGCGCAGGTCGCTGGGCCACCCTGGCAGATGGGCAACCCGGAAGGCCGTTTCACGCTGACGCTCTATGCCGACCTGGAATGCCCGTTCTGCCGGGAGTATTTCCCGCAGCTCAAGCGCTGGGTCGGCAACAACACCGACGTGGCGCTGCAATGGCATCACCAGCCGCTGGCCGCGCACGAGCCTGCCGCGTCGGCCGAGGCACGTCTGGCCGAGTGCGCCGCCGAAGCGGGCGGGCATGCGGCGTTCTGGCAGGCGGTCGAATGGGTCTATGCCCACACGCGCAGCGACGGCCAGGGCTTGCCCGATGGCTTGCGTTACCCCGAAACAACGTCAGCCATCGAACAGTGCATGGCTAGCGAGCGCCCCAACGTGGCCATCCGCGCGCAGGCCGCGGAAGCCACCAAGAGCGGCGTGACCGCCACGCCGTCGCTGCGACTGCTCGATCGCCAGACGGGCCAGGCCATCCTGTTGCAGGGGCCGATCGAGGGCGATGCCTTGCTCTCGGCCATGGACCTGCTGGCGGCCGGGGAAATGGCCAGCGACGCGCCGGGTTCGCCCGCCACCCCCACATCCGAAATGCCTGCCGACGTTGTCGGCGACATGCCCAGGTAGCCCTCGGTCTTGAAGGCTACGGCGCGGCTCGCCGCGCTGACCGCTACCCGTTCGCTTTCGCATCCTGGCCGCGAACAATCACCGCCGCGCGGTGATGGATGCACCTTGTTCCGCTGTTTCCATCCCCAGGAGGGCTTGCCCTCCCAGGGTGGCGCCCTCCGCTCACTTTCTGGAGGTCCGCCATGTCTCTCGTCGCCAACGACTCCTGCGTGGAGCCACGTTTTGCCCCCATGTCCCAATCCGATGACTGGATCATCCGGCAAGCCATCGCGCTGCTGGAGCAGCGGGTCTTCAAGAAGGGGCCATCCCTGGAGAGGCCTGCCGCCGTCAAGGACTACCTGCGCCTGAAACTGGCCGCCGAGCCCAATGAAGTCTTCGCCATCGTGTTCCTCAACAGCATGCACGAGGTGCTGGCCTACGAGCCGATGTTCAGAGGCACGATCCATTCGACCTCGGTGCATGCGCGTCCGATCGTGCAGCGTGCCTTGGAACTGAATGCGGCAGCGGTCATTTTTTCTCACCAACACCCTTCGGGCTGCACGGAGCCGTCGAGCGCGGACCGTGCGTTGACCCAAACGCTGAGGGCCGCGTTGTCGCTGATCGACGTGAGGGTGCTGGATCACCTCATCGTCGGCCAGGGCACGCCGTACTCGTTCGCGGAATCCGGCCTGCTGTAGCGACGGCATCGGCTCCCTGATCCACGCGGAGGCTTCGGCCTCCGCTTTTTCATGGGCGCGAGACAAGCAGGTATGCGGGCAGTGCGCGATGCGCATTGTTTGTTGGGGCCGCGTCGGCTTCGCGTTTGACTACTGCTCTGATCAACTTCAAGGGCACGCGACATGACAGCATCCCTTTCCAGGTTCGCGCCGGGCTGGCGAACCCTCGGCCGGGCCGTGGCGCTGCCGGCAGCCCTGGCCGTTTTCAGCCCGGCCACCTTCGCCGCCGACGTGGTGGTCGTCACCGACAGCCGCCACCCGGTCAAGACCATGGGCGGCGAGCGGCTGATCGAGCTGGACGAAGCCCACAGGATTGAAGCGGAGCTTTCCGCGGGACTGCCCACCGACCCCGAACAGGCGACGGCCATCGTCAAGCGCCGGCTGAATGGCGGCGGTGCCGATCTGCAGCGACGCATCGCTTCCGCATACCAAGGCGTTACCGACGCATGGAGCCTCGGCATCACCAGCCTCCCGGCCGTGGTGGTGGACAGGCGCTATGTGGTCTATGGCGAGCCGGATGTGGCTCGCGCTGTCGCGCGCATCGAGCAGCACCGGAGGACCCAGCCGTGACCCGACCATTCGACCTGATGCGCCGCCTGCGCGCTGGCGTGGCTTCGTTGCTGCTGCTCAGCGCCACGGGCAGCTACGCCCTCAATACAGCGACCATCATCGGCTCGGTGGCATCGCCCGATTGCCTCGAATACCGCGTCGTCGGCATCTGCTACTGGCTCTACTGCACATGGACGGGCTGCACCGTGCGCACGTCGATCAAGGTGCGCCACTACATCCCCGATGCAGTGGTGTCGTCGTACTCGAATACCGGAGAAAACCCCTGGGTCGAAGTCCAGGCAATGAGCACGCCCAACCCGTCCGCCCAAGCTGGCGGCGACGGAACGACGAACGAGGATCACGAAAACAGCCTCGCCAAATTCAAGAACGCGGATGTCATCGGTCACCCCGGCGCAGAGGTGTTCAACCAGTTCGTCTCTTCGTCAGGCTACTTCTGTGAGGGCGCGGGCACGGCGTTTATGCCGTACTTGCTCAGCACCCTGGATACGCTGGCCTGGCGCTACAACGTGCCCGAGATGGCCTACCCGGAAGCGCTGATTCCGGGCCGGCGCGAAGTCGGTGCCCGTACCACGATGAATCTCTGGGGCAACGTGTATCCCCGTGGCGGCTTCCTGCACCAGACCGACGACTTCAAGGCCGGCGCAGTGGTGGCCCAGCGTGCGGGCGATGTGGTCACGCGCCGCGGGCAGATCCACGTCTATCAGCCGTTGCTTGCCAACTCCCGTGACGGCTACTGGCCGGCCGGCGCGCTGATGGAGGGCGATGCCTCGACCGGCAAGTGGCAAGAACTCACGCCCGTCCTGTCCTCGTCCTGCACGGTCTTCCCGCGCAGCGGCTTCCTTACCCAGGCCCAGCAAGGCGACTACGCATGGGCGCTGTGGCGGCCGTATGCCTGCTGCGAGCGCCGGGGCCAGGTGTTCCTGGGCAGCGTCGATTTCCTCTGAGGGGGTGCCATGAAGTTCCGTCCTGCATTCAATCCGTTCTCCCGCCGGGTACGTCGCACGGAGATCGTCCTGGCACTGGCCGGCGCGCTCGCGCTGGGCAGCGGCGTGGCCTGGGGTCAACTGGGATACCAGACCAGCGGCAGCGTCATCGGCGATGACGTCATGTACTCGATCGGTGGCGGCAACGCCGTGTCGATGGGACGTGCAGCCGGCATGCGCTCCATCGGTGTCGGCGTGGGTTGGAACAGCAACTTGATCTGCGGCGACATGAGCATCCAGACCACGTTGAAGAACCAACTTAACGGCATTACCAACGGCTTCCAGCAAATCATGTCGTCGGTGATCCAGAGTGCCACCAGTGCGGTGGCATCGTTGCCCGCACTGATCATCCAGCGGGCCGATCCCGGTCTGTACAACCTGCTCACCAATGGCGTGCTGCAGGCGCGGCTGGATTTCGACCGCAGCAAGCTGACGTGCCGTGCCATGGCCGAGAAGATGGCCGAAACGGCGGGCGGCCAACTCGGCTGGAGCCAGATGGCCGAAGGGCTGGCGCTGCGCGATGCCGTGTCGAGCACGGATGCGGTCTCGGCCATCGAGCAGGCCGAGACGCGCCGCGGCAATGACGGCGTGCCGTGGGTCGGGGGCAGCAACGCGGGCGGCTCCGGCCAGCCCGCGATCAAGGTCGTCGGCGATGTCACCCGCGCTGGCTACAACCTGGTCAACGGCCGCGGCGTGACCGACACCTCGTCCATTGCGCCGGCCAGTTGCAGCAGTCTCTCGTGCCAGACCTGGACCTCGCCGCAGGCTGCCGTCGAGTGGGCCACGCGCGTGCTCGGCGAGAAGGAGCAGCGCACGTGCGATACCTGCACCAAGACCGAGACGACGCCGGGCGTCGGGCTCACGCCGCTGATCCAGGAGGAGTACGACGCCAAGCTGCAGGCGCTCCAGGACCTGGTAACCAAGGCCAAGAACACGACGCCGGAGAACCTGCGCGAAGCTGGCAGTGCGTCGCTGCCGATCACGCGCGGCGTGATCGAGGCGCTGCGCGACGAGCCCGACCAGCACCTGCTGTCGCAGCGCCTCGCGTCCGAGGTCGCGCTGGCATCCGTGCTGGAGAAAGCGCTGCTGCTGCAGCGCACGCTGCTCACGGGCAAGAAGGAGCCCAACGTCGCGGCGAACGAACTTGCCGTGGAGGCGGTGAACCACGAGAGCGACACGCTCGACCGTGAGATTCGCAACCTCAAGACCGAACTGGAGCTGCGGCGCGAACTGGCGAACAACTCGCCCATGGCGATCATCCAGCGCCACGGCGCGCGCGCGGCCGGTTCGCGCGGCATCTACGAGGGCGATCCTGTGCCGGACCGTCTCGACCAGCTCCAGAAGGGCAATCCGGGGAGTCGGCCATGAGCCCGGCGCGCATGGCCTGGCGGCCGCTGCGCTGGTTGTTCAGCCGGCGCGCGGCGAAGACGCTGCTGTGGCTGGTGCTTATCGTTGCCGCCGCAGTGGGGGCGAACGTCGCGGGCATCAACCTGGTCGGCAGCGTTGCAGGCTGGGAACGGTGGCTGGCGGCCTCCGCAGGGTATTTCTTCATCTGGCGGCTGTGCGTGTACGCGGCAACGGCCTATGGATGGTTCTGGATGCGCCGCCGGGTGCTGGCCCGCGAAGACCAAAGCGGGACAGATGGGCAGGCGCGGCGCCGGCTGATCCGTACCGAGGTCGCCGGCGTCGTCGCCATCGTCGCGCTGGAAGCCAGCCTGTTGATGCAGGCCGCTTGAGGGGAGATCGGGGCCATGACGCTCTTCACGACCGACTATCTGGAGTACTACCTCACCCTCGTGTCCTGGATCGTCAACAACGGTATCTGGGCCGTGCTGGTGTCCAGCGGGGTGTTCGCGCTGCCTTTCGTCGCCATCGTCGTGCAGGAGTGGCTGAAGGCCCGCGCGGAAGGCGCTGACGAGGGCAACAAAGGCGTTCTGAGTGCCGCCCGTATCGAGAACCGGGTGTTCGTCGCGATCGTGGTGGTGATGTTCGCGGGCATTCCGTTCATCGACGTGGACCTCAGCACCATCCAGTACGACAGCTCGCGCTCGGCGCAGTGCCAGGTCAGCGTGCCGCAGCCCACGGAAACCGGCTGGTCGCAGTCCTTCAGCACCATCAACAACCAGTCGGCGAAGGTGCCGGTCTGGTGGGCTTTCATGCACGCGCTCTCGCGCGCCGTCACGAGCGCCTCGGTAGCGGCGATCCCGTGCGGTACGGACCTGCGGCAGATGAGGATGGAGATCGACGCGACCCGCATTGACGACCCGGTACTGGCTCAGGAGGTCGCGGACTTCTCGCGGGATTGCTATGGGCCTGCGCGGGCCAAATTGTTCATGCAGCGCCCGGATCTCGATGAGCAGCAGATGCACGACGTAACCTGGATCGGCTCGCGCTTTTTCACGGACACGGGTGGCTACTACGACAGCTACCGCTCCAGCACGGCGCGCGAGGCATGGCCCTATGACGACACCCGCGATGCAGGCCTCGCGCAGGTTGCCAATGGTGGCGGCTACCCGACCTGCAGGCAGTGGTGGTCAGACGGCAGCAACGGCCTGCGCGCGCGGCTGCTGGGGCAAGTGGACCCGACCCTGCTGAATCGCCTGGCGGGCTGGGCCGGGTTCCTCAGCCGGGCCGAGGTGGACGATTCGGTGATCCGCGCCATCGCGTCACCGCGGCAGCAGAAACTGAACCAGGGCAGCGTCTATACGGACTACGGCGGCCAGATCGACAAGACCCTGCCGAACATCGTGACGCGCGCCACGGGCGACGTGGGGATGGCAGTCGGCGCGATTGCCGCGTTTCCTGCCATGGATGTCGTGCGCCAATCCCTGCCCATGATCCTCGCCTTACTGAAGATGGCGCTGGTCATCTGCATCCCGCTCGTGCTGGTTGTGGGCACCTACGACCTGAAGACGGTCGTCACCGTCAGCGTCGTGCAGTTCGCGCTGTTCTTCACGGACTTCTGGTTCCAGCTCGCACGCTGGATCGATTCAACGATTCTGGACGCGCTTTATGGCTGGGGCTTTGGCTGGAACCGGCCGCACACCAACTTTGACCCGCTGGTAGGGTTGAACAACGCCTTCGGCGACATGCTCCTGATGTTCGTCATGGGCACGATGTTCCTGGTTCTGCCGGGATTCTGGCTGGCGAGCCTTACCTGGGTTGGGATTCGGGCCGGGCACGTCATCCAGGGACTTTCCGATGGCAGCAAGAGCGCCGGCCAAGCTGGCGGCAAGGGTGCCGGGGCGCTCACCGGAGGAAAACTGAAATAGCGCGAGGCCGGTCAGTCGTCGGTGTACAACTCGTGCGACGTGTCGTTGTACAGGTTGGGATCGTAGCCCGGCGTCTTGCGCAGCTCGGTGAGGTCGGTGAAAGGCCACTCGTCCTCATCCGAAGTATTTGCAGCAGCAGCCCATCCCGCCGCCGCAACGCCCAGCATCACGAGTGCAAACCAAAACGCAACGTAGAGCAGCACCCCCAGTACAGCCAGCTTGGCTACCCACACGAGCGCGGTAGCGCCAGCTCGCGGCATGCCCTTGGACACCAACCAGTTCGACGCCCGCCGTTCGCGTCGCGCATAGGCACGCCATCCGCGGCCAAAGGCGCGGCCGAGGCGTTCTGCGGTGCTGGTGCGGGTCGTCGTGTTCATGGTCGTCTCCTGCTGTTGAGGAATGCCTATTCCAGTTTGCTCCACTTCATTCGGTTTGCGGCTTCAATGTGTTTTCTTGCTGCTTCAGGACGCTTCGTCATCCGGCCCCACCGGGCCGGGGTCGGGTTCAACGCCGATGCGGTAGGTAACAACGAAACGCGGCCAGTCCACATGGTCCACCAGGTCGATGTCCTCGATGACGCCAACCTTCGCTCCCGCACGCTCGAACAGGGCGATGCTCTTGGCGGGATAGTTGTTGCGCGACGGATAGAGCACCCCGTCGAACAGCGCCTGGCCATCATCTCCGAGCATCGCATGCACCTGGGCGGACACCCGCTGCGTGTGCGTGTAGTCGCGGCTGGCCAACTGCTCCAGGTTCAGGCCGAAGTAGCCCGCCATGACGCCCTGCGCCGTGAGATCGGCCAGAAACACGTCGTCCATCACGCCTACTGCGCGCACCATCCGGGCTTGGACTTCTTTCAGCGCGATCGAGCGTTGCGTGTCCGCAAGCCACTGGTGCTTGTGAAACACCGACTCCATCAGCGCCGTGGGCAGGTCGCGCCCCAGGTAGAGCACGCCGTAGGCCCCCGCTGGGTCATCGTAGCGATTCGTGCTGCTGCGGCCATAGTACAGCGGGCTGCCCCGATAGACGACGCGGCTCACATGCTGGAGCAGTTCACCGGCATCGATCAGGAACGAAGGCAGCTCGTGGCTCATGGCGGTCTCGCTTCAATGCACCTGGACGCCCAGCACGTTGAACACGGCCTCGGCCACGTCATCGATCGTGCCATGCGTCACCGCATCCACGGGCGAGCGACCACCCAGGCCTTCGAGGGGTTCGGACAGCGCGCGGTAGATCGTCCAGTGGTCGATGCCCTCGACCTCCTGGAGCACGGTTTGGGTCAACTGCTGCTTCACCGGGTCGAGCTGCCAGTCGGGCAGCTTCTGGCCGCGCGGCCCCACGTTCAGCGCCAGCAGCCGACGGGCGAGGATGTCCTTGTAGATTTGCTGGCGCGACTTGTCCGCCAGCTTGGCGAACTCGGCAGGCGGCAGGTTGTCCGGCTGGTTGAAGGCTTCCAGCAGCAAGGCGCGGCCTCGCTGGACATCGGTTTCAGCCGGTGTCCAGCGCGTGTCGGAGCGCAACGCGGCCGCCTTGCGCTGCAAGGCCTGCGCCACCGTTTCACCTTCCAGGTTGGCGGGCAGCGTCACCGCCTCCACGCGCTCGTGGATGAACGCCTGCAACTCAGCCGCGAACGCCGGTGCATCCCGGATTTCGACGGTATCGGCGAAGCGTCGCACATCCTCCACCGTGACTCGCGGCAGCCGGTCGGCAATGAATTCGATCGCAGTGGGCATGGTCAGCTCCCAGGTAGGTTTGAGACAGGATTCACTCTAGTCTCCTTTGTCGCATTTGTCAACTTAGTCGCCCGGGTGGGAGCCTACCTGGCGGTGTAGCGCCCCGGCAGCATAGGCCGGGGCCCAGCGCCAGGTCGCCGTCTAATCCATTCGTGCGGGTTCCGCATTGACGCTGGAGCCGCAGCCCAGGCCCCGCTATACCGAAACGGTTAAAGGCCAAAGGGTCGAAACGGCAAGGGAATGGGGTGCAAGGGGAAAGGCCCTACCTTGAAAAGGCCAAAAGGCCTCCCGCCCGGCCCGCCATCAGGACACCGACATGCTCTCCCTGTTCCAGCGAAAACGGCCCCCGGTCGCTGCCGCGCCGTCGCCAGCACCCGCCACCGACCTCCCGAAAGGGTTGATGCGGCCGGAGTCGGCCGCATCGTTGCTCGCCACCCCGCGCCGGCAGAAGCTGCTGGAACACATCTGGCAGCGCACCTCGCTTTCGCGCAAGCAGTTCGCCTCCCTGTACCGCGCGCCGCTGGAGCGCTACGCCGAGCTGGTCCAGGCCTTCCCGGCTTCCGAAGCGCATCACCATGCCTACCCGGGCGGCATGCTCGACCATGGCCTCGAAATCGTCGCCTACAGCCTAAAGCTGCGGCAGTCCCATCTGCTGCCCATCGGGGCCAGCCCCGAAGACCAGGCGGCGCAGGCCGAAGCCTGGACTGCGGCCGTCGCCTATGCCGCACTGCTCCATGACATCGGCAAGGTGGCCGTCGATCTGCACGTCGAGCTGGCCGACGGCAGCACCTGGCACCCATGGCACGGCCCGCTGCGCCAACCGTACCGCTTCCGCTACCGCGACGACCGCGAGTACCGGCTTCATAGCGCCGCGACAGGCTTGCTGTACCAGCAATTGCTCAATCGCGATCTGCTGGACTGGCTCAGTGGCTATCCATCCTTGTGGGCGCCGCTGCTCTACGTCTTGGCTGGGCAGTACGAGCACGCCGGGGTTCTGGGCGAGCTTGTCGTGCAGGCCGACCGCGCCTCCGTCGCCCAGGAGCTGGGCGGCGATCCCGCGCGCGCCATGGCCGCGCCCAAGCACTCGCTCCAACGCAAGCTGGTCAACGGGCTGCGCTACCTGCTCAAGGAAGAGCTGAAACTGAACCAGCCGGAGGCCTCCGATGGCTGGCTCACCGAGGACGCGCTGTGGCTGGTGAGCAAGACAGTCTCGGACAAGCTGCGCGCGCACCTGCTGTCCCAGGGGGTCGATGGCATCCCCGCGAACAACACGGCCGTGTTCAACGTGCTACAGGATCATGCCATGTTGCAGCCCACCGCCTCCGGCAAGGCCATCTGGCGCGCAACTATTACCAGTGAGAGTGGCTGGTCCCATGCCTTCACGCTCCTGCGCCTGGCCCCGGCGCTGATCTGGGAGCCCTCGGAGCGACCCAGCCCATTTGCGGGAACCGTGACCGTGGACAACGCCGGCGAGGCCGAGGACGGGCCGCGCCCGTCCGCACCCGACGCTGCATTGCTACCTGGAGCAGCGGTGGCAACGGAGAAGGAGCCCGCAGCAAGCAGCCGTCCAGATCAGTCGGGCGGAAGTCACGCCATACCTCCCAGCACGCAGCGCAATCCGGCCGACCCACTGGAAAGCATGCTGGCGATGTTCGAGACAACGCCTGAGCCGGAGCAGTCCGTCGAAGCCCCGCCAGAGGGTGCCGACGATGCAGCGGTGCCGCTCGACCCTCCCGCATCGGCCCCAGGTCCTTCGGCGCCGACCGCCGCGCCTGCGCCGCACGATTTCGCCTCATTTACCGGGCGGCCATCGGGCGAGCATTTCATGGCCTGGCTGAAACAGGCCGTCCAGACCCGCAAGCTCATCATCAATGACGCCAAGGCCCTGGTACATACCGTGTCCGACACGGTTTACCTGATCAGCCCTGGTGTTTTCCAGCGCTACGCACAAGAGCATCCAACCATTGGGCCGCTTGCGAAGGACGCGGCCCTGCAGGACTGGCAGTGGGTGCAGAAGCGCTTTGAAAAACTCGGACTCCACAGGAAACAGCCATCGGGTCTGAACATCAGGACGTGCGAGGTCATGGGACCGCGCAAAACGCGCCAGGTGCATGGCTATTTGCTCGAAGACCCATCGCACATATTCGATGCCGTTCCACCGAACAATCCTTATCTGTCGCTCAAATAGCCGACTAAGAGGGGAAGTGCCACACGTTCTGTTTGAACGGGTGGCAAGCTTCAGTCGATCCGAAGAGGCTCGAACGACTTGACGAGTTGGTCCACCGCCTTGACCTGCCGCAGCAGCGGTTCGAGCGTGTCCAGTGGCAGAGCGCTGGGTCCGTCACAACGTGCATGCGCCGGGTCGGCGTGTGCTTCGAGGAACAAACCGCCAATGCCGACCGCCATGCCGGCCCGCGCGAGTTCGGGCAACTGTTGGCGACGCCCACCCGAAGCCAACGCATCCGCTTCTCGCCGCTGCAGGCTATGGGTTACGTCGAACACCAGTGGCAGGCCACTGCTGGCAACGCTCATTTCGCGGAAGCCCAACATGTCCACGACGAGATTGTCGTAGCCGAACTGCGTGCCACGCTCGCACAGCAGGACGCGCGGGTTGCCAGCCTCGTGCAGTTTGTGGACGACATGCCTGATCTGGCCCGGGCTGAGGAACTGCGGCTTCTTGACATTCACTACCCGACCGGTGCGGGCAATGGCGGCCACCAGATCGGTCTGCCGGGCCAGGAAGGCCGGAACTTGCAGTACGTCGGCAACGGCAGCGACCTGCATGGCCTGCTCAACCTCATGCACGTCGGTCAAGACTGGGCATCCGAACCGCGACTTGACCGCATCGAGGACCCGCAGCCCTTCCTCCAGGCCGACACCTCGGAAAGAATGGATCGACGAGCGATTGGCCTTGTCGAACGACGCCTTGAAAACGAAGGGTATCCCCAGCTTGCGCGTCACCTCCGCGAAGTGCTCAGCCGCAGCCAGGGTCGTATCGAGATCCTCGATGACGTTGATGCCGCCGAACAGCACGAACGGCAGGTCGTTGGCGACTGTGATGCCCTCGGAAATGGCGACGTGCAGGGAGGTGGCTGATGATGTCGATCGCATAAAAATTCCTCTCGTGATGTCAACGACCGCAGGCGAAAGCGCCGAGCGTCGTCGGCGAAGAATGCCTCACGGTCTTGAGCTTTGCGTGCAGACGCGTCCACAACAGCGCTTACAGGGTCCGACCGGGGTCCGCACCGGCGACTCCGCCCGTGACCACGGTCTTCCTTCAGCGGCTCACTGAAGACCGAGCGCCTTCATCAGCCTCGGCTTCTGGCTCGCGAAGGTGCCATAGAAGACCTCGTCGCCGACGATCGTGATCGGGGCCACGCGCACGCCGGTTCGTGACTTGGCCTCCGCGGAAATCTTCGGGTCGGTCAGGTCGCGCTCTTCAAACGCGATGCCCTGCTGGGACAACCACTCCTTTAGTGCCCGGCAGTCCGGGCAAGTTGGAGTGCTATAGATGAGGATGCGCGGGGTGTTGGCTTGGTTCATGGTCGTGCCTTCACTTGCCCCGAGCGACAAGCCAACTCTTCATCATGGCGATCTCGCCTTCCTGCGCGGAGATGACCTCCTGAGCCAACTTGCGGACCTCCGGGTTCTTGCCGTACTGCAGCGCCACCTTGGCCATGTCGATCGCACCCTGGTGGTGCGGGATCATGCCGCGCATGAAGTCCACATCGGCGTCGCCGCTGAAGTCGATCATCATGTCCGCATGCATGCGGTCGTTGCCGGCACGGTAGGCGGCCGTCGAGGCATCGCCCGAGCTGCCGGCCGCCGCCTGCTGGCCGTTGTCGCCCAGCCACTTGTTCATCATGGCGATCTCGCCTTCCTGCACGGTGATGACCTCCTGGGCCAGCTTGTGAACCTCCGGGTCCTTGCCGTACTGCAGCGCCACCTTGGCCATGTCGATCGCGCCCTGGTGGTGCGGGATCATGCCACGCATGAAATCGACGTCGGCGTTGCCAGTGAACTGCGCTCCCATCCCGGCGTGCATCTGGTCGTTCACGGCGCGATACGCGGTCGTGGAAGGACTGTCATTGGCCGAGGCGCTGGAGGGCATCGCGTGCCCTTGGTGACCTCCGCCCGCACTGGCCTGCATCGCTTCACCCGACGGGACGACCACCTTCTTCTGGACGGCCATCAGGCCGGCGGCGACCACGACGGCGCCCGCAATGAACAAGAGGCTGAACTTGTTGACCTTCATGAAAAAACTCCTTGAATGAGGTTGATGGGTTCACTGTAGGGCCTCCCATTGTTGGAAGGTCAAGCCCTTATTTCGCCCGTCACTTGGCGCTGCACGGCGGTGTGCCCATGCCCATTTCAGTTGCAAGTAATTCTCAACAAAGGTAGGATGTTAGGACGTTAATAGCGAGAGTCCAGGATCATGTCCCAGCAACCGAAAGTTCACGACACCAGCGATTTCCCCATCGTCCGCTTCGACGGCGCAAGCATCTACAACGGATACAGCAGCGCCTGGTGCGCGGAAATGGATGAACTCGTCGCCTGCGGAAAGCCCTTCGTGCTTATCTACGTCGCGGGAGGGCCAGAAGAGACTCTCGACGATCGCGCTCAGCGCGGCGTCTGGCTGAAGACTCACAAGGAGACGCTTGGCGGCACATTGCTCGCGCTCATCCACGTCGAACCGGATTCGGATAAGCGAGCCCAGTTGGAGGCCATGCTGCCAAAGCTCGTCCAGGCTTTCGGTACACCGCAGTCCACCCGGGCCACCCACGCCGATGCCGAGGCGCTGGCCCGGTATGTCCTGGCGGGTGGTCGCGTCGAAGATTCGATATGAACAGCACCGTCCGGTCGCTGTAGCGCACCAAGGGCCTATCCATGAGGACCGGCTACCGCGTGCTCTCCGGGAAACAACCCGCGTTCCGATCAACGGGGCCGGCGACCGGCTGCTCGATGGAAAGCGGCATTGCCAGCGCGGGAGTCGCGCTCGGATCAACCCGATTTCTCAAGTGCCGCAATCAGCGGAGCGACCACGTTCCGCACAGCCGCCGCAGCTGCTTCTCCATCCTGGCGCTCGATAGCATCCACGATCGCCTCATGGGTCGCGAGACCCGGCTCGGGCAGTTCCTTGTCCTTCAGCGCAGTCAGCGTGTTCATGCGGACCGAGTTCGCGAAGTAGCGGTACAGCTCAGCCAGCGCGCCGTTGCCGCACATCCCGGCGATCGCGCAGTGGAAAGCCGTATCGGCCTCGGCAAAGGCCGCGCTCGATGCGTGTTGCTCCTGCTCGCCGCGGGCCTTCAACAGTCGGCGCAGCAGCCCAACGTCCGCCTTGGACCGATGCACCGCGGCCAACCTGGCCGCCTCGGTTTCCAGCATGCAGCGCAACGCGAAGTGCTCTCGCAAGCCGGAACGCCCGACACGGCGCATGACCTCGGCCGGATCGATATTGGTTCGCACGTAGGTGCCATCACCCTGGCGGACTTCCAGGACCTGGCCGTGCGAGAGCACGCGAATGGCTTCCCGCACCGTGTTGCGGCCAACCTCCAGCATCTCGGCCAGTTCCTGCTCCCTGGGGATGCGCTCGCCGACCTTCCAGGCGCCTCCCTCGATCTGGCCGCGGATCAGCTCAATCGTCGAATCGACGAGCGAACGCCGCGGCGCCTGTGGGAGTGTGAAGCGGTTATTCATCGCGGTTCTCAAATGACGTAGAGACGGGAGCCCATCGGACCTCGATTGTAGCAACTCAGGCCTTATACATAGGATGATTCTATGTATTTGACAAAAGAGCAATATTTATCCTGAGCAGGCACAAAACCACCAGGAACCTGTTTGAAGCCCAGGAAGGTCAGTGCCAGAAAACCAGCATACAGAATGAGTACAATTGTACTTCCGCGAACGATACGTCGAATCGTCCCAACATAGGAATTCGACAGGCTATCAAAGAAACGGTTAAAACGACGGAAAAAAGATCCGAAAAAACGATCCATTACACGAGTCAACAAATCTTGCTTCTCTATACCTTGATGTGGTTTCAGTAGTACGGAAGCTAATGCCGGAGACAATGTTAAGGAGTTGATAGCCGATAAAATCGTTGAGATAGCAATCGTCAATGCAAATTGACGATAGAATTCGCCCTGAAGCCCCGAGAGGAATGCTGATGGAATAAACACAGCTGCCAGTACTGAGGTAATAGCCAGAATTGGCCCCGTTACCTCGTCCATTGCTTTTCTTGCGGCGTCTTTTGGTGAGAGTCCTTTTGCAATATGGCGCTCAACGTTCTCAACCACAACGATTGCATCATCAACAACAATACCAATTGAAAGAACCAGACCAAATAAAGATAGCGTATTGAGTGAGAACCCAAATACATCCATTAATGCAAACGTACCCACTAATGAAATAGGCACTGCGATCAATGGGATGATTGATGCTCTCCATGTTTGCAAAAATAGCATCACGACCAGCACAACTAATATTGTGGCCTCTAATAAAGTCGTCGTGACAGATTTCAGGGAAGCACTAACAAACACGGTCGGATCATAAGCGATACTGTACTGAATACCTTCCGGAAACCTTACTTTCAGGCGTTCCATTGTTGACCTTACCGATGCAGACACCTCAAGTGCATTGGCGCCCGGGGTCATAACAATCTGCATACCCACTGCATTTTTATTATTTAGTAAACTCCTCATGGAGTAGTTATCTGAACCGAGTTCAAGACGAGCCACATCACGCAAGCGCGTAATTTGTCCGTCATCTCCGGTTTTAATAACTATATCGCCGAACTGTTCCTCAGTAGTTAGGCGCCCTAAGGCATTCACAGTGACCTGGAATGATGACGATGCATTAGGTTGCTGTCCGACAGAGCCAGCCGCTACCTGAACGTTTTGTTCTTTAATCGCAGCAGTGACATCACTTGATGTTAACCCTCTGGAAGCCACTTTATTAGGATCTAACCATACTCGCATGGCATATTCCCCTTCACCTCCCAGCGCTATGCTTGCGACACCTGGTAAGCGTGAAAGCTCATCACGTACGTTTAACATTGCATAGTTAGAAACATAAAGTGGATCATAACGCTCATCAGGAGAGAACAAATGCACCACCATAAGAATATCCGGCGAGGTTTTTTCAGTCACAACCCCTATTTGCTGGACTTCCGTTGGTAGCCGAGGCAAAGCCCGTGATACCCGATTCTGAACCTGAATTTGCGCAATATCGGGGTCAGTTCCCTGTCTGAAAGAGATGGTTAAAATCATTCGGCCGTCAGAAGCAGTTTGAGAACTCATGTAAAGCATGCCTTCAACCCCATTGATGGCTTGCTCAAGCGGGGCGGCAACAGTATCTGCTATTACATTGGGGTTTGCTCCGGGGTAGCTTGCCGTTACCTGAACGGTTGGCGGTGTTACGGACGGATATTCACTGAGAGGAAGTTGAAAAAACGCTAAAGAACCCGCTATCAGCATAAAAACTGATAAGACAATTGCAAATATGGGGCGCTGGATGAAGAAATGAGGAAATTTCATTTACTACCTCCCTCATTTTTGCCATTCGATTTTTTAGATGCACCTTCAGGCTGCCTCTCAGGTACGCTCAACAGCGTTTGCATCGATACGATGTCTGGCGTAACGGCCATCCCCGGTCGTACGAGCCCTTTTATGATAATTTTTTCCCCGGCCTTCAGACCGTCGCTGATAACACGTAATCCATCGACCATTGGCCCCAACACTATCGGGCGATACTGCGCCTTATTATTGGCATCAACAACAAGGACATACTTATTGCCCTGATCTGTGCCTACGGCTTGATCGTTTACCAAAATTACTTTTTGCTCACTACCAGTGCCTAACTGAACTCTGGCAAATGCTCCAGGAGTAAGAAGACCATCAGCATTCGGGATAATAGCCCGGACACGAACAGTGCCGGTATTACGATCAATTTGGTTGCCAACAAAATCAAGCGCCCCCCCGTGCGGATACCCCTTCTCATTTGCCAGACCTATATGTACGGGTAATTTTTCGTTGCTACGTCCGACAACATCAGGCCGAGCCTTACTGACAGTATTGAGATATGTCGCTTCATCAATATCAAAATAAACATATAAAGGGTCGGACGAAACGATTGTTGTCAATAGAGTCGCGGCCCCCCCCTGGCTGCTGCTAACCAAGTTACCTTCAGTTACTAAAATCCGATCGATACGGCCATCAATTGGCGCAGTCACACGCGAGTATGACAAATCCAGCTTTGCTGCTTCGACTGCAGCCTTCGATACCTGAACCTGTGCAACGCGGGCATTTTTCTCAGAAGATGCATCATCATAGTCTTTACGCGAAACAGCACCTCCGTTTACCAGACGGCTAATACGCTCGTAATTGCGGCTTGCCTGGAACGCCTGAGCTTCTGCCTGTCGTAATTGCGCTTGTGCACTATCAAGCACAACCTGGTAGGGCCGCGGATCGATTTGAAATAACATCTGTCCTTTCTGAACCAGACTTCCCTCCGGCACCGTAACAGATTCGATTGCCCCTCCTACCCTGGGGCGTAGCTCCACTGTTTTAATAGCCGCTAAAGAACCGGTAAATTCAGCAGAAGGTATAATATTCCGTGATACGGCAACAGCCACGGGTACCTGTGGACCTGCAGGCGCATTTGCAGTTTTTTTTTGCGTTTCGCTTGCATCATCATTTGCAAGTACCACTTCTGTATTGGCTGTCACTGCAACTGCCATCAGCAATATCCCAACTTTCATTTTCATCATAACGATCCTTTCATTCACCAAAACTCTTCGGCCAGTCCGAAGTTGGCGTCTGTAGTAATACCAATTGTCTTAAAAGTTTGATCTAATAGTGGTATTCATATTCGAGTGATTTTGATATGCATACAGCCGACGACTTTAAACAATTAGCAAAGCAAACCTCCAACGGGCAACTGCGAACCCGCTATCTAGCTTTGTATCATTTCAAGAATGGGGAAACACGAACCCAGATAGCAACTTACCTTGGGGTTGCCAGAGGCAGTGTTAATACCTGGGTATCCAACTATCTGGCGCACGGACTTGAAGGTCTGCAATCCAAACCTAGTCCGGGTAGACCCTGTCAGCTCTCCGTCTCCCAGCGAGAACAGATCGCACATTTTATCAAAGAAAATGCGGTTAAAAAGGAGGGGGGGCGTTTGATTGCACAGGATGTACGACAATACATTAGCGACACCTTCCAAATCGATTATCAGTTGCGAAACGTATACCGCATCATGGATGCGCTCGGTTTCAGTTGGATAACCAGTCGCTCTAAACACCCTAAACAATCACAACAAACCCAGGACACTTTTAAAAAATTTCCTGCTGGAAACGATCCTTCACACTCCCGGTCATCTTCCTCTGGATCGCGTTGACGTCTGGTTTCAAGACGAAGCACGATTCGGTCAGCAAAATCAGACGTCCAGAATATGGGCAGCCAAGGGCAGCAGGCCAAGAGTAGTAAAGCAACAGCAATTCGATTATGGCTATGTCTTTGGGGCGGTGTGTCCGAGCAATGGTAATACTCAGGCGCTTATCAGCCCTCTTGTGAATAAAGAGGTGATGAAGCAGCATCTGAAATTAATAAGTGAAGCGACAGAGCCTGGGCGTCATGCCGTTGTTGTAATGGATGGCGCGGGCTGGCATACGATCGATACGGCCAGCCCATTTACCAATGTCAGTCTGTTAAAACTCCCACCTTATTCTCCGGAGCTGAACCCGATGGAGCAAGTATGGCAATGGTTACGGCAACGTTGCTTATCAAACCGCGTATTTCGAGGTTACGAAGAAATAGTGGAACAGGTCTCTCGCGCTTGGAATACATTCATTGCGGATGTTGAACGAGTCAAAAATCTCTGTTGGAGAGAGTGGATAAAGTTGGTCAATTAATTAATGCAATTGGTATAATTTCTTACAGGCTAAAGCTTGTAGTAACTGGAAGGTCAAGGGGGAGGATGATAAAAACTTAGAAAGATCGCACTGATAAAATTGATTAAATCGGCTATTGAGGTGAATTCGTACAAAAAATTGAAAATTGTTTAAAACATAATGTTATTCATAGAAAAAATCAGGCCACTGAAATGGCCTGATGTAAAGGATGCTAATAGCTAGTACTTACCTCAAGCATCAATCGTGATATCACCGGCAGGAATGCACTGACATGTCAAACATGCCCCCTCATCAGAGGGCTCCACACCATTCAGATGCTGTACGTTCCCTGCAATCACCCTAGTTGAACAGCTTTCACATTGTCCAACACGACAACCACTAGGCATTTGAATCCCAAGCTTTTCCCCAAAATTAAGTAGAGTACCTTTATCCGTGGTCCAAATCTCTGTTCTTCCTGATTTTGCAAAAATGACTTTATGACGTAATGAGGGATCATTATTTATTTTTGCTGGAGAACGAAATATCTCGTAGAAAATAGCAAATGCAGGTACACCTCTCTCCTGAAGCCCTCGCGATATCGCATCCATCATAGGCTGCGGACCACACATGTAATAACGAGCATTATTCTCAATAAGATATGCCTCGACATCTCCCGCACCAACGTAACCAGCTCTATCATAATCCAATCCTGGAATATCACAGTCGAGGGGCTGATTGTAGATATTAATTACTTTAAGCCTGTCAATAGACGCATTTAGCTCCGCAATTCTTTTCTTAAACGCATGTAGCCTACTATTTTGATTAGCATAGAAAAGCCAGATCTCCGGACCTTCCGCTTGGGGGTTAATAGACTCCAGATAGGAAATGAATGGAGTAATTCCAATACCGCCAGCAAAGATTACGACAGGCTGGACGGCATTGAGCGGGACAATGAAATTCCCCCCAGGAGGGGTAAGTTCAACATCCTTGCCTATCTGCAAATGCGTGTTTATGTAGGATGACATTATTCCTTCAACATACTCACCTTTCTCATCAGTCGCTTTCTGATGACGGACAGAAATGGAATAGGTTTTACGGTCATGAACAAACGCAGGGCCTGTCAGCGAATACGCCCGGGTAACGATCTCTTCAGAATCGCTCATCGGACAACAGCTAACAGTGATATGCTGGCCCGGTTCATAATCAGGTAAGTAGCCTTCACTGTTCGATTGGAAGGTAATTGTCGTAACATTATCTGCTTCTTTTTTCAGTTCAATGACTTTGAATGTTTTACGACCTTCCCAGGGGCGCCTTATCAGCTCAAAATCATTCAAGCGGCGAATGCGGCAGCGGAATGAACGCAAAGGTAAAGCACCGCTGACTGGATCATAGCTATCACCGCTGATTAAACTATTGTAATTGCTACTGTACTCACCTTTAACCGGGTATGAAGGTTTGCCAAAATCAGGACAAGCCTGCCACCACCCAAACTCAGCAATTACAGTTTCATGAGAGAGTTTGGCTTCCACTTTTGCTCTAAATCGAGCAAGACCTGCTCTCGTTTCAATTTCTACCCAATCCCCCGTCTTGATACCTTCTTCGTCAGCCAGAGTTGCCGAAATGTCTACCGTTGGATAAGGTGCTTTTTTTCGTAGGCTAGTCAGGCTTCGATGTTGGCTATGACAGAAGAATCCGCTTTTAACGGATGTCAGCATTAATGGATAATCAGGATCGTTGCGCTGGTATTCTTGCGGCTGTACATACTCAGGTAAAGGATTGTAACCATAGTGATGAAGGATCTCAGAGTAAAACTCTGCACGTTTTGTTTCTGTATTGAAACCTGCCAGATATCCACTATTTGGGTCTCTGAAAGCATATTTTCTGACTTTATGCTCAAGCGGGATATCGTAACCTTCTGGCTTATTTCTGAGCATCTCAACAGTCAAACCTAATGGTTCTAGTTGATAATTCCAGGCTGCCTCAATATTGCCGTCGAAGAACGCTTCATTCATTCCTAACCGGCATGCAAGATCGAAAACAATCTCAAGGTCGGAACGGCTTTCACCGCGCGGAGAGACCATTTTTTTTCTCAACTGAATGTGGTCCTGAGCAGCAGCACTACTTTCAAACCCGGTTCTTAGGCCTTCGCGCTCCCAGGCAGTGTTAACTGGCAGAAGGATATCAGCATACTTTGATGTAGGCGTTTCAAACAAATCTACATGGGCATAAAACTCAAGCGCCTCAAGCGCCTGTTGTCCGAGAGAAGTATCACTTTGTGAAAGTAATATGTTGGCACCAAAGCCAATTAACCCGCGAATTTTATAGGGTGTACCTTCTAATACTGAATGCCAGATATCCTGAGAATGAACCCAACCTTGTGAAGGCGGCCCGATAGGCCTTTCTTCAAGGCCTAATGCTTTATCCCATTGTGATTTAGGCATCAATGTCGGTGAATTAACCACATTTACCGGGTGGCTGGCATAGATTCGATTACATCCTTCCTGATCGAAACAACCGGTTAAAGCATACAGTGTCGCAATCGCACGTTCTGTTTGGGTGGCATTAGTGTGTTGAGCCACTCCAGACCAACTGTGGTAGGCGATTTTCTTGGCCCCGGCAATCAAACTCGCAGCGGCTTCAATTGACGCAACAGATACCCCGGTGATACGGCTTACGTTTTCTGGGTCATAATTAGCCAACATATCTTTAAAAGATGAAAACGCCGTTTGGCAGGAAATTTTTGCACCATCAGCTATTGCGACTTCAACATTGCCCTCAAGTGCAGCTGTAGGCATCAGCGTTTCTTCAGTTCGAGTCTCGGAATCGATAAATGTGACTTGCTGGTTGTGTTCGTCCCAAACTGTATAGCGATTACTGATGGCAAGTGGGTTAATATCTTTTTCCCGAAGAAAATAACCATTATCATTTCGAACCAACAAAGGACCATTAGTCCAGTTTCGAACAAACTCATGATTAAACAGGTTTCGTTCTACCAGGAGATGGCTTAACCCCAAAGCTAATGCACCGTCAGTTCCAGGATTGACATCAAGCCAGGCATTTGCTTCTTTCGCTAAGGGTGTCGGGCGAGGATCCACGACAATCAGTTTTGCGCCGTTATTTCGACCAGTACCAATCGCACTAGCCTGGGCAAGCCAAGTATTCGCGGGGTTATGCCCCCAAAGAAGAATAAGATCGGCATGGGAATAATCAGCAACAGGAATGCCGCAGCCAAAGGTCCATCGATGTGCAACGTCTTTATGCCAGTTACATATCTCAGTTCCATAGCTGGTATTTGGGCTGCCATAGATACGAACAAATCGCTCTAACCATTCAATTGCATCACTGAGGGGGGTACCGCTTGGGCTCGTAAAGCCGAAAGCGACAGATTCAGCTCCATCCTCTCGTTTAAATTTTTCCAGTTGTCCGGCTATCGTTGACATAGCCTCTTCCCAACTTATACGTTGCCAGCCCGGATCCTCTGCACCTTTAGGATGAGTTCTCTTCATCGGGTACAGAATTCTATTTGCGCTGTCCACCAGCTCAGGTGCCGCTTTCCCCTTCATACACATGGCCTTACCATTAGGGTGTTCAGGGTTAGCCCGTACCTTGATCAGGTGGTCATTTGCTACTTCACTCAGCGTCCCACACCGCGAACGGCAAAGTGTGCAATATCCGGGAATAATATCTGACATTGGAAACCTCACTACTAAAAACAGTTAATATTCTTTAAAATTGCCGACGGCCTGTGCTTCGTTGCGCGCGACATGCGATTTTCCACCACGGCCGCCGTGGCGGCGAAGACGAAGAAGTCGTTCATGCCCTGCGCCTTGCCCCGCTCGGCCGGGGTGTGGCAGTCGGTGACCATCGCCGTGGCGCCGATGAAACTCAAATTCCAGCCGATGCCCAACAGCGCCAGCGAGCCCCAGAAGTGGGACAGGCCGAGCCCGCCCAGGGCCACCACCCCGGAGGCGGCGAGCAGCACCATGCCGACGGCGGTCACGCGCTCCTTGCCGTAGCGCACCATCAGTCGCCCGGTGAAGAAGCTCGGCCCGAACATCGCCAGCAGGTGCCACTGTATTCCTAGGGCGGCGTTGTCCACCGAATGCCCGTGGTTGACCATCGCCACCGGCGCGGCCGTCATCACGAACGCCATCACCCCATAGGACACCACGCCCGCAGCCACGGCCAGCAGATAGCGCGGCATCGCCAAGAGCTGCAGCACCGTCCGACCGCTATCGGCGACTGCTTCGGCCTGGGTCTGGCTCGGCGTGCGCAGCATCAGCAGGATCGGCAAGGCGATCAGCGGCAGCAGCGCCTGGCTGAGGAAGCTGCCAACGTAGGGCGTGCCCGCTACCGCATCGCGCGTGAAGATCACCAACTGCGGCCCGATGATGGCGCCCGCGAGACCGCCCACCATGACCCAGGAAATGGCCTTGGCCTTAAGCGCGTCCTCGGCGGTGTCGGCGGCTGCGAAGCGGTAGCTCTGCACATACGCGCCGTAGAAGCCCGCCAGGAAGGTGCCGGCGCAGAAGATCCAGAACGAGGCCAGCATGATGCCCAACGCGGCGATCAGGCCCGAGGCCACGCCGAAGCCGACCCCCACCACGTATCCGTTGCGGCGGCCATGGTGCCGCATGATGAAGGCGGCAGGCAAGGTGCCGATGGCAAGACCCAGGCCGAACAGACTCACGGGCAAGGTGATCCAGGCCGAATTCTTGGCAAGCTGCTGGCCGACCAGCCCACCCAGCGACATCACGATGGGCGCGCTGGCGCCGCCGAGCGCCTGCGCGGCGGTGAGAACGCCGATGTTTCGGCGCGTGATGCTCTGGTCGGTCATGGGCGTCTTTCTTATTCGTTTGTCTGGCCGGAAATATTACACGCATGAATATATATTCAGTTATATGGACATGCGATGCTCACGAACCATCGCGAGCCGGTCCATCCTCGGAAGCCCCGGCGGAAGCAGCACCGTGCAGGGCCAATGCGAGCAGGTGCTCTTTCACCTGGATCAGTTGCTCCATGCGTTCCTCAACACAGGCGAGATGGCCTTGGACAGCCTGCCTTAGCAGCTCAGGTTCCAGGAACCCCTCATGTGCCCAACCCAGTAGGCGGCGCACGTCATCCAGGCCGATTCCCGAGGCACGGTAGTTGCGAATCAGGTGAAGCCGTTCGACATGGGCCGGGCCATAGCGCCGATAGTTGTTGCGTGACCGCTCCGGGGCTTGCAACAGGCCCTCCCGCTCGTAGAACCGAATGTTCTCCGGGGGGGTGCCCGTCAAGCGCGCAAGTTCACCGATCCTCATCCGGTTCTCCGTGCGCAACGATGGGGAACGCCGCCGTTGCGCATAGCCCTTATCCCGGCGACCGGGCGGATGGTTGCCCGGTGGCGCCCGATTGCACCGTGTGCTCAGTCCAGCCGCCACCCAGCGCCTTGTAGAGGTGGATGAGGTTGTTCAGCCGCGTCAGGCGCGTGCGCACCAGGGTCTGCTGCGCACCGTACTGTGTGCGTTGCGCATCGAGCAAGGTGAGGTTGTCGTCCACGCCTTCCTGGAAGCGTTGCTCGGCTAGTTGGTAGGCTTTCTGGCTAGCCGCTACCAGGAGCTGCTCCGAGCGGATCTGCTCATCAAGCGTGCGCTTGCCCGCCAAGCCGTCAGCCACCTCAGCAAAGGCCGCCTGGATAGACTTCTCGTAGTTGGCGATTTCGATCCTCTTTTGTACCTGTGCCACGTCCAGATTGGCTCGCAACGCGCCGCCGCGGAAGATGGGCAGCGTGATCTGCGGCAGGAAGCTCCAGGCCCGCGAGCCCGAATCGAACAGGCCGTCCAGCGAAGCGCTGGCCGTGCCCGCCGAGCCCGTGAGGCTAATCGTCGGGAAGAACGCGGCCCGCGCCGCGCCGATGTTGGCGTTGGCGCCGATCAGCATCTGCTCGGCGGCGCGGATGTCCGGCCGACGCGCGAGCAGTTCGGACGGCAGGCCGCTCGGCAGGTCGGTCGGCACGATGTCGTCCGGCAGCGCCACGGCCTCGTCAAGCTGCCGGGACAGCTCCGGCGTCAGCGGCTGGCCCAGCAGCAGCACCAGCGCGTTGCGGTCCTTGGCCGCCTGCCGCGTGTAGGCGGCGCGGTTGGCCTCGGCGGTGCGCAGCGCGATCTCCGCGCGGCGCAGGTCGAGCTGCGTGGAATTTCCCGCTTCCACCAGTTGGGTGGTCAGGTCATAGGAGCGCTTCTGTGTGGCGAGGGTGTCGCTCGTCAGGCGCAGCAGTTCCTGGTCGGCGCGCAGCGTGAGGTAGGCGCTGGCCACCTCGGACACCAGGCTCATCTGCGTGGCGATGCGGGTCTCGTCGAGGGCCAGGTAGGACGCCAGCGCCCGGTCGTTGAGGCTGCGGATGCGGCCCCACAGGTCCAGCTCCCAGGCGGCCGTCACCCCGGCCACGTCGTAGCGCCGGAGCACGTCGCTTTGCCCCGTGGTACTGAGGTCGGCCGGTACGCGCTCTGACGCGCCGCGGGCGGAAACGCCCAGGTTCGGCAGCATCTCGGCACGCTGGATACGGTACAGCGCCTGAGCCGCCTCCACGTTGAGCGCGGCTTTGTGCATGTCGCGGTTGTTCTCCAGCGAAATGCCGATCAACTGCTGCAGCAGCGGGTCGCGGAAGAAGTCCCGCCAACCGATCTCGGCCGTGATCGCGTCGTCGGGCGTCGCGGCCGCCAGTTCCACATAGGCCGCGCCCGAGGGATAGGCCGTGTCGATCGGCGCTGCGGGCCGGTCATACTTCGGTGCCATGGAGCAGCCAGCCAGCGCCGCCGCGAGGGCGAGCGGCGCCAGCGTCCTGGCGGGTCGTGTGAATGCGAAAGATGTTTTCATGTCGTATGTCCTCCTGGCCGTCATGCGTGCTGGTCGGTCATGCCGCCACGGGCATGGCGCGCTTCGCGGCGCAGCGCCAGCTTGCGCACCACAACGTAGAACACCGGCGTCAGCACCAGGCCGAATACCGTCACGCCCAGCATGCCGGCGAACACCGCGATGCCCATGGCGTGGCGCATCTCGGCGCCCGCACCGCTGGCCAGCACCAGCGGCACCACGCCAGCGATGAAGGCGAACGACGTCATCAAGATCGGGCGCAGCCGCAAGCGCGCGGCTTCGAGCACGGCTGCCAGCGGATCGGCCCCTTCGCTTTCCTTCGCGCGGGCGAACTCCACGATCAGGATCGCGTTCTTGGCAGCCAGGCCGACCAGCACCACGAAACCGATCTGCGTGAAGATGTTGTTGTCGCCCCCAGAGAGCCAGACGCCGGCGATCGCCGAGAGCAGCGCCATGGGTGCAATCAGCAGCACAGCGAACGGCAGCGACCAACTGTTGTACTGGGCCGCCAGGAACAGGAAGGCGAGCAGCACCGCCAGCGCGAAGATGTAGATCGCCGTGTTGCCAACCCGTTTTTCCTGGAAAGTCAGGTCCGTCCATTCGTAGGTCATACCGTCCGGCAGCGATTCGCTCACGATCTTCTCAATCGCGGCGGTGGCCTGGCCGGACGAGTAGCCCGGCGCTGGCCCGCCGCTGATGTCGGCCGAGGGAAAGCCGTTGTAATGCATCACCCGGTCGGGGCCGGAACTGCGCTCGATGGTCGCGATCGCGCTCAGCGGGATCATGTCGCCCGCTGCATTGCGCACCTTGAGCATGCCTATGTCCTCAGCCTGCATGCGGAACTGCGCATCGGCCTGGGCCATGACCCGGTAGGTGCGACCGAAGCGGTTGAAGTCGTTGACGTAGAGCGAGCCAAGGTTGACCTGCAGGGTGTCGAACACCTCGGTCAGCGATACGCCCTGCGACTTGGCCTTCACCCGGTCGATGTCCACCTGCAACTGCGGCGCATTGGTCTGGAAGCTGGCGAGCATGTTCGCCAGCTCGGGCGCCTGCATGGCCTTGCCCATGATCTGGCCCTGTGCCTGCGCAAGCGCCTCGGGACCCAGGCCCGCCCGGTCCTCGATCTGCAGCTTGAAGCCGCCCATCGAACCCAGGCCCGGCACCGGCGGCGGCGGGAAGATGCCAACGAAGCCGTCCGGGATCTGGCTGAACTTGCCCATGAGCTTGCCCTGGATGGCGAAGGCCGACAGCGACGGGTCCTTGCGCTCATCGAAGGGCTTGAGCATGGCGAACATCAGCGCGGTGTTCGGCTGGTTCACCGGTCCATTGACCGACAGGCCCGGGAAGGCCACCACGCTCTCGACGCCCGGCTCAGCCAGTGCGATCTTGGTCATCTCCTTGACGACCGCCTCGGTGCGATCCAGCGAGGCGCCGGTCGGAAGCTGGGCGATGCCCACGAGATAGTACTTGTCCTGGGCCGGCACGAAGCCCGCAGGCACCTTGTGGAAGCCCAGCCAGGTCAGGCCCAGGAAGCCGACGTAGAGCAGCAGCACGATGGCGCTGCCGCGCACCGCGCGGCGCACGCCCCCGACGTAGGAATTCGAGGCGCGATCGAAGAAGCGGTTGAAGCGGCGGAAGAAGCCGCCGAACACGCCGTCGATGATGCGCGTGAGACGATCGGGCTTGGCCGCGCCGTGGTGCGGCTTGAGCAGGATGGCGGCCAGCGCTGGCGACAGCGTAAGCGAGTTGATCGCCGACAGGATGGTCGAGAACGCGATGGTCAGCGCGAACTGGCGATAGAACTCGCCCTGCAGCCCCGACAGGAACGCCGAGGGGATGAAGACCGCTGCCAGCACCGAGGTGATGGCCAGGATCGGGCCAGTCACTTCATCCATCGCCTTGCGCGCCGCATCCTTGGGCGATTCGCCCAGCGCCATGTGGCGCTCCACGTTCTCCACCACCACGATGGCGTCATCCACCACGATGCCGATGGAGAGCACGAGGCCAAACAGCGACAGCGTGTTCAGCGAGAAGCCGAACATGTGCATCACCGCGAACGTGCCGACCAGCGAGACCGGCACGGCGATCAGTGGAATGATCGACGCGCGCCAAGATTGCAGGAACAGCACCACCACGATCACCACCAGGAGGATGGCCTCCAGCAGCGTGACGGCGACGGACTGGAGCGAGGCGCGCACGAAGACTGTGGGGTCGTAGGCGATCTTGTACTCGATGCCTTCGGGGAACTTGGCCTGCAGCCGCTCCATCGTCGCGCGCACCGCGCTGGACGTGTCCAGGGCATTGGAGCCGGGCGTCATCAGGATTTGCAGGCCGACCGCGTTCTCGCCGTCGAGCTGGCCGCGCATGGTGTAGTTGTCCGAGCCCAGTTCCAGGCGTGCGACGTCGCGCAGGCGGGTCACCTGGCCGTTGGCGCCGGCCTTGATCACGATGTCGCCGAACTGCTCTTCGGTGGTCAGGCGCCCCAGCGCATTGACGCTGACCTGGAAGGCGGCCGACGCATTCGGCTGCTGGCCGATCGAGCCGGCTGCGACCTGCACGTTCTGCTCGCGGATGGCGGCGACCACATCGCTGGCGGTCATGCCCCGCGATGCGACCTTCTCGGGGTCGAGCCAGACGCGCATTGCGTACTCGCCTTCACCGCCGATGATCACGTTGGCGATGCCCGGCAGGCGCGCCAGTTCGTCGCGCACGTTGAGCATCGCGTAGTTGGACACGTACAGCGGGTCGTAGCGGTCCCCCGGCGAGAGCATATGCACCACCATGAGAATATCGGGCGCGGTCTTGTCGGTGACCACGCCGATGCGCTGGACCTCGGGCGGCAACCGGGGCAGCGCGCGTGAGACGCGGTTCTGCACCTGGATCTGCGCGACGTCGGGGTCGATGTGCTGCTCGAACGAGATGGTCAGCACCATCCGCCCGTCCGTGGACATCTGGGACTGCATGTACATCATGCCTTCCACGCCGTTGACCGCCTGCTCCAGCGGCGATGCCACGGTGTCGGCGATCACCTGCGGGTTGGCGCCGGGATAGCTGGCGGTGACCTGCACCGTCGGCGGCGTGACCTGGGGGTACTCGCTCAGGGGGAGCTGGAAATAGCTGATCGCGCCCGCGATCAGCATCAGCACCGACAGGACGATGGCGAAGATCGGCCGGTTGATGAAGAAGCGGGGGAAATTCATTTGCGGGCCTCCGCCGAGCCGGCCGCGCCGTCAGCCTTGGCGGGGTCCGCGCCACCGGCCTTGGCAGGCGCCGCAGCGGGAGCCGGAGCGTTTGCCGCAGCCTTGGTCGCGCCGGTCGCGCCGGCGGCCGGTGCCGCGGGCGCCTGCATGGGCACCATGCGCGGCGTGACCGCCATGCCGGGGCGCACGAGGCCCTTGATGATGATCTTCTCACCGGCCTGCAGGCCGCCGTTGATGACGCGCAGCCCGTCCACCACCGGCCCCAGTTCGATGGGCCGGTACTGGGCCTGGTTGTTCTCGCCCACGACCAGCACGTAGTTGCGCCCTTGGTCGGTGCCCACGGCCTGATCGTCGATCAGGACGGCCTCGCGCGCCGCGCCGGTGGACAGCTTGGCCCGGGCGAACATGCCGGGTGCCATGCGCCCATCCGGGTTGGGCACAACGGCGCGCGCGCGGATCGTGCCGGTGCTTCGGTCAATGGTGTTGCCCACGAAGTCGAGCGCGCCCCTGTGCGGGAAACCCTTGTCCGTGGTCAGCCCGACCTGCACGGGCAGCGAAGCCTTGCTACCGGCGCCCGCAGCGGGCCGCGAGCGGCTGACGACGTTGAGATAGGTGGCCTCATCAATGTCGAAGTACACGTGCAACGGGTCGATGGATACGATCGTGGTCAGCAGCGTGGCCGCGCCGGCGCCGCCACCGCTGACCAAGTTGCCCTCGGTCACGAGCACGCGGTCGACGCGCCCGGCGATGGGCGCAGTGACGCGGGCGTAGGACAGGTCCAGCTGAGCCGCAGCAACGGCGGCCTTAGCCGCCTGCACCTGAGCCTGGCGCGCGTTGCGTGCGGAGGCGGCATCGTCATAGGTCTTGCGCGCGACGGCGCCGGTCGCCACCAGGCGCTCGGCGCGGTCAAAGTCGGCCTGGGCCTGGCTGGCCAGCACCTCGGCCTGACGCAGTTGCGCCACGGCCGTGTCGAGCGCAACCTGGAACGGCCTCGGGTCGATCTGGAACAGCAGTTGGCCCTTGCGCACGAGGCTACCTTCGGGAACGCTCACCGCATCGACGGCGCCGCCGACCCGCGAGCGCAGCTCGACGGTCTTGGGCGCGGCCAGGAAGCCGGTGTACTCGGCCGATGGCGCGACCGTGCGGGTAATGACCTCGGCCACGGGCACCTGCGGCGCCATCGGCGCGCCCGCCGGGGGCGCCGCGGCCTTGCCCTCGTCCTTGGCGTCGCGGGCAGCGATCGCTATCCCCCCGACGGCTGCGATGACGCCTGCCACCACAATGATTCTGATTTTTTTACGCATGGAAGTGACCCTTTCTTGGATGCAGGACTCCGGCCCTTCCGAAGCGCTCTGCAGACATTTGTGTGGAGGCTAGGCGTTACAACGACGGCAAGGTCAAGCCCTCTTGTTGCCTCAGCGGGCAGACGGCACGGACAAGGTGGTGGGACGCCCGGCGTCGTCGCCGTGGTTGGCCTCCGGCGCGCCCTTGAAGCGCAGCAGGCGCAGTGCGTTCAGCGTGACCAGGGCCGTGGCGCCGGTGTCGGCCAGCACGGCAACCCACAAGCCGGTGATACCCAACACGGTGGTGACCAGGAACAAGCCCTTGAGGCCAATGGCGAATACGACGTTTTGGTGAATGTTGGCCATCGTCGCCCGCGACAGGGCCACCAGGTGGGCCACGTCCGTGACGCGGCTCTTGAGCAGCGCGGCATCGGCGGTTTCCAGCGCCACGTCCGTGCCGCCGCCCATGGCGATACCCACGTCGGCGGTCGCCAGGGCCGGCGCGTCGTTGATGCCGTCGCCGACCATCGCCACCTTGGCATCACGCTTCATCTCGTTGACCAAGCGCAGCTTGTCCTGCGGCAGCAGCTCGGCCTCCCACTCGATGCCCAGCTTGCCGGCGATCGCCTGCGCGGTGCGGCGGTTGTCGCCGGTCAGCATGACCGAGCGCACGCCCATGGCGTTGAGCTGGGCCACGCCTTCGCGCGCGTCGCGGCGGGGCTCGTCGCGCAGGGCCAGCAGGCCCAGAACGTTCTTGCTGGCTTCGTCGAACAGGACCACCACGGTCTTGCCGCCATCCTCCAGCTTGTCGATTTCCCTGCGGTGCGCGGCTGTCAGCGTGGCCGTCTGTTCCGCATGGGCGGGCGATCCGACAGCGAGCGCACTGCCGTTCACGGTGGCGCGCACCGCCTTGCCGGCAATGGCCGATGCGCCCGTGGCCTGGGGAATCGCCACGTCCAGGCTCTTGGCATGGGCGACAATGGCCTTCGCCAAGGGATGGTTTGAGCCGGACTCGACAGCGGCGGCAAGCGCAAGGACCTGTTGATGCTTGAACAGCCCGAAGGGCAGGACCTCGGTGATGCGCGGCTTGCCCTCGGTCAGCGTGCCAGTCTTGTCGAAGGCAATGGCGCGCACGCGGCCGATGGTTTCCAACGCGTTGCCACCCTTGATCAGCAGGCCCCGTCGCGTGGCCACCGCAAGGCCCGAGGCGATGGCCGCCGGTGTGGAGAGCACCAGCGCACATGGGCAGGCAATCAACAGCAGTGCGAGGCCGCGGTACAGCCAGGTACCCCAGTCGCCACCCATGGCAAGTGGCGGAACCACCACGATCAACGCCGCGATGGCCATGACGGCAGGGGTGTAGTAGCGGCTGAACTTTTCGATGAAGCGAGCCGTGGGCGCCTTGGAGGACTGCGCCTGCTCCACCAGTTGGATGATGCGAGAAATGGTGTTGTCCGATGCCGTCTTCTCGACTTGTACTTCGAGCACGCCATCGACGTTGATGGAGCCGGCGAACACGTCGGCACCGATAGCCTTTTGACGCGGTACGGACTCGCCGGTGATAGGCGACTCGTCCAGGCTGCTTTCACCGCGGAGGATCTTGCCGTCCGCAGGCACCCGGTCACCAGGGCGCACCAGCACGCGGTCGCTCACGCGCAGGGAAGCGGCGGGCACTTCGCGCTGCCCGCCCGCGGCATCGAGCAGTACCGCCGTCTTAGGCACCAGGGAGGCCAGCGCCTTGATGCCGGCGCGCGCGCGGCCGGCGGCCACGCTTTCCAGCAGCTCGCCGATCGCGAACAGGAACACCACGGCAGCAGCTTCCTCGGCCTCGCCTATCACGAGCGCGCCCAGCGAGGCGACGACCATCAGCGTTTCGATAGAGAACGGCGAGCCTGACACAGCCAGCGCGAAGGCTTTGCGAGCGAACGGCAGCACGCCCGCGATCACCGCAGCGGCGAAGATCCATTCAGCGTAGCCAGGAACGAACTGCGCGATCGCGTAGGCCGAGCCCATCAGGCCGCCCAGGCCCAGCACGTGCTTGCCTTTCTTCGTCTGCCACCAGCGCTGATGGCGCGCCGTCGATGCTGCTGCTGGGGCCGCGGGTGCTGAGCCATCATGGCGGCGCACGTCGGAGACGCCGAAGCCCAGGCTCTTGATGGTCTTCTCGATGTGGCCGAGCTGCGTGGGGCCGCCAGACGCGAGCGTCAATTCCAGCGTTTCTGCGGTGAAGTTTATGCGGGCATCGGACACGCCATCCATGCGAGCGAGCGCCGTTTCGATCTTGCCGACGCAACTGGCGCAGTCCATGCCCTCGACGCGCATGGACACGTTGGGGGGCGTGCTGGGTGCTCCACGGGAGGCAGAGGCCGGCGCATGGTCATGCCCGCTGCAGGCCCCGTGATCGTGACCGTGGTCATGGGCATGGGCATGGCCGTGAGCATGGCCATGCCCATGGTCATCACCGCACGCTTTGCCGTGCGAATGATCGTGCCCGTGGTCGTGGGCATGCCCATGGTCATGGTGGCCGCCGCAGCCGGCGTGGTCATGCGCGTGGGCCGCATGGCACGGTGCAGGTGCTGCGGACATTTCGGACGCGGGCAGTGCCTGCACGTCGAAGCCCAGGGACCGGATTTTCTTGGCAATGTCGCGTGCAGTATTTCGGCTACTTGTGCTGCGCGTCAACGTCAGCGTCTCATTTGTAAAATTAACCTGTACATTTGATACGCCATCAATTCGACCAAGCGCTGTTTCAATCTTGCCGACGCAACTGGCGCAATCCATACCTTCGACCCGAAAGCCCAGTTGTTCGTCCTGCGCTCCTGTGCCGTCCAATGTTTCCAAAGACATATCAATCTCCTGGTTCTCTGAGTAATCGCCGTGGCAGGACGCACAAATCAGCGATCGGAATGTTATGCAAACAAATGAACACTTGTTTGTATGTTTATTCAAAAAAAAGAAAGAATCTCTTTCTGGCTGAACCATCCGACCGCTGCTTTATGCAGCTGCCATTAAGTCATTTTTTGTTGCGCAGCATCTGGTAGGTTTCAAATGCGGTGCGGTAGGCATCACTATAGGTATCAGGCGTCTGCTCACCAGCCCAGAATCCAGCCATTCCCGCAACCTGCCAATCTGCCAAATCACTCTTTACTTGAGCACGAGTCAATGCCACCGGAGCCTTGTAAGCCGCAACCAGCTTGAGCTGGAGATAGCTCTCGTAGGCTTGTTGGTAGGCTTGGGTGTGCGAAGCGGTGGTGATTCCGCGCGAGGTGAACGCGTGCATGCCGGAGATTTTCCACAGTTCCAAATCAGCCATCACTTCAGCACGAGTCTTTCCTGCTGAGGGCGCCTGATACATATCACCTTGGGTCAATTGCAAGTAGCGCTGAAAGGCAGCCTGGTATTGAGGGCTGAACGTATCCGGGCCGCTTTCGCCGCGAGACAACGCTTCCAACCCAGATTGCCTCCAAGCAGCCAGATCCTCCTGGACCTGTTGCCGTGTCATATCTGCGGCGAACGGTTGAGCGTTTACTCCAGCAGCAAAAAGTGCGGAAAGCAGAACAGCAAAGCGAATTTTCTTGGACATGGTCAATACTCCTTGACGTTAAAAATAATGGCGTGGTCCTTACGCCTTTCGGATACCCCGTAGACAAATAATAACACACATGAAGATATGTTCAAGTGTTTATTTTTAGAGTGCTTTTTGCTTGGGGTCTTCTAGGCATTCAGCAAGGCGCGCCGGTGTCTCTCTAGATTAATAGCCAAAAAAAGCCTACCCCTTGAAGGCGTAGGCCGGCGCGCACTCACATGTTCAGTCAATCGTCGTGTCTGTCCTCCGAAATGTGAACCGCCATGTCCTGGAGTACCTGGCTGACGTGCTGGTCGGCAATGCCGTAGAAGATGTGCTTGGCTTGGCGCTCGCCGCGCACGAGGCGCGCGCCGCGCAACAGGCGCAGGTGATGGCTGACCAAGGACTGCGACAGGTCTAGCGAGCCAGCAATGTCGCCCACTGCGACCGATCCGCGCATGCACTGCAACAGGATTTTCAATCGCGATTGGTCGCCCAGCAGGCGGAAGGTCTCTGCCAGAACAGCGACGTCACTTTGCGATAGTGCGAGGACATCAGTGGTCGTGCCGTGGTTAGAGGTCGAACATTGCACAATAGCGGCGCTGGTGGTTTTGCGGGATGTCATGGATTCAAACCCTCAAGTGAACTGCGAACCGTCTAGCACGGCCTCAATGCTTGTGACCGGGAGCGGAGTGGTCATGGTCATGATTGTGCTCACTGTGGTCGTGGCCGCTGTGGTCCTGACGGCCTGTCGTGGGTTGCAGGCTGCAGATGTTCTCGTCAGCCTCCGAGTTCCAGTCGATTCCGACTGTGGCGTGTTCGATGCTGAACTGCTCTCGCAGCACCGCCTCGACGCGCTTGACCACAGCTCGCGCCTCCTCGTCCACGTTGGGTCGAACGTGTAGCGTGGCCATCGTGCGACCGGAAGTGAGTTGCCACACGTGAACATGGCTGACAGCCGCCAGGCCGGGCACAGTGCTCATCAGGCCTTGTTCCACCTTTTCCGGCGAAGCGTCCTCTGGCGCACCCTCCAACAGGATATGGATCGACTTGGCCAGGAGCTTCCAGGCGCTGCGCAGAATCAACGCCGCTACTAGAACCGACAGGATGGGGTCGATCGGAGTCCAGCCGGTGAAGTAGATGACGATCGCTGCAACGATGGCGCCGACAGAGCCGAGCAGGTCACCCATCACGTGGAGGATGGCACCTTTCACATTGACGTGATCGGTTTCGCCGCGGGTCATGATCCACAGCACGAGGACGTTGATCAGTAAGCCGAGCACGGCGACGATCATCATCGGGCCGGCGAGGATGACGGGCGGCGCCTGCAGCCGCTCCCACGCCTCGTAGGCGATCCATGCGACGATCGCGAACAGGGTCACGGCGTTCAGGAAGCCGGCGATGACCTCGAAGCGCAGGTAACCGAATGTGCGTTTGCTGTCGGCTGCGCGGCGACCGAATCGGAAGGCAGCGTAAGCCAGGGCAAGTGCCACGGCGTCGGTCAGCATGTGGCCAGCATCGGCAAGTAGGGCTAGCGAGCCCGACAGCACGCCGCCGACAGCTTCCACGAGCATGAAGCCGAAGATCAGGAAGAAGGAAACCAGAACCTTGCGCTCGTTGGCGCTCGTCACTGTGGGGGTGTGGTCGTGATCATGGTCGTGACCATGGTCATGTGCATTGGATTGGGACATGGGCGCCTCTGCTGGTTGAGTGTTTGACTATGGCGAAATATAACACATGAATATGTGTTCATGTGATATATTTTCGCTCACCCTTCTCAGCCTCCGAAGCCATGCGTTGTGATGCCGCAACGAGAAAATGTGCCTATCCTTTCGGCCAGATACGGTGCAGGTCATCCAGAATCAGCTGGTGATGGTGCCTGCCTTGGTCTGCGTGTGTGCGTAAATGAGGGTGATCCGGCGGCAAGCTGGGGTGGTCATGCGCCACGTCAGAAGGGTCGCTGGCCGGCCACAGCCAGAGCGTCAGCGCCACGCCGGCCAAGCCGACCAGGGACATGACAATGAAGGTCGATGGCAAGCCCATGACCGCGCCGAAGCGGCCGGCAAGTGGGTAGCAGATGAGCCAACAGGCGTGCGACAGCGCGAAGTGTGCCGCGAAGATCGCAGGACGGTCCTCGGCATGGGCCGAGCGGCGCAGAAGACGGCCGGATGGCGTTTGCGCCACGCTGTAGCCAAAGCCGATGATCAACCACAGCGGCAGCAACAATGCATAGCTCGGCAGCAGTGCGCCGATCCCCGTGCCCACGACCAGTACGGTAGCGCCGGTGAGCATCGCGGTTCGGTCGGCCACCTTTTCCAGTAAGGATGGCAGAACGAAGGCTGCCACCATCGAACCGCCTCCGAATGCCGCCAGTGCCGACGCCACTTCGACCTCGCCTAGGCCAAAGCGCGCCTTCACGAGAACCACCGTGTTCACGATCACCATGGCGCCCGCCGCCGAGACGGCCAAGCTGATCGCCAGCAGGCCCCGCAGGCGTGGCGTAGCGAGATAGATGCGTGTGCCGCGGGTCGTGCGATCCCAAATGCCGCGGCGCGGTCCGGGAATAGTTGTGGGCAACCGCACGCTGACCACGAGCGCGGCTGAAACGAGGAAACCGAGCACTGTTCCCGCGAACAGGTTGTGAAAGCTGATGACGGTCAGCAGCGCAGCAGCCAGCATCGGGGAAATCAGGCTTTCCAGGTCATAGGCCAGCCGGGACAGCGACAGCGCCTTCGTGTAGTCCTCTTCATCGGGAAGGATGTCCGGGATAGTGGCTTGGAAAGTCGGCGTGAAGCCGGCGGATGCCGCTTGCAGGACAAAGATCAGCAGATAGATCTGCCAGACCTCGGTGACAAAGGGCAAACAGATCGCGACAACCGCTCGTACCAGGTCCAGCGCTACGAGCAATGACCGTCGCGGGAACTGGTCGGCGAAGGCCTGTGCGACTGGAGCGACTCCCACATAGGCCAGCATCTTGATAGCCAGCGCCGACCCGAGCACCGCACCTGCATCGGCCCCGGCCAGCTCGTAGGCAAGTAGGCCGAGCGCTACCGTCATCAGGCCTGTGCCGACGAGTGCGATCACCTGCGCGGTGAACAGGTGGCGGTAGGTGCGGTTCTTTAGGACGGAGAGCATCGAGAGACCTCAGAGCAGTCTGGTTAGCGCCTTCATTTCGGCTAGAACGGAGTCCTCATCATGAGATAGGCAGTGGTCGATGTGGTCATGGATCAGGACGCGCTTGGCCGCTGTGACGGCGCTCTCCACCGCAGCGAGCTGGCGAGCGATGTCCAGGCAGGTTTCTTCTCCTTCGATCATCCCGATGACGTGTCGCAGATGACCCTCGGCGCGCTTGAGCCGTTTCACGAGATCTGGGTGGCTGGTGTGCTTGTGCATCTCTTTCATGCAGCAATCATATCCCCCCCCGGGGGATATGCTCAAGGAGTCTGCATAGCTGTTTGCGCAGTGGATTAGCCCCACCTCGCCTCTCGATGTCTTGCGCCCGACGCCCTCTCTAAGGCGATTGGTGCTCAAAGGATGTAAGGTTTTCTTTCCCATTCATATGAATAGATATACAATTGTTCATATCTAAGCCAGTGAACAGTGGCTTTTCAACGACAAGCACTTGCTCGGAAAGAGAACACCCAGCCGGGGGTAAGTACTGATGCAACACCGATGGAGAATTGAATGCTTCGCAAAGACATACGCAAGGGATGGATATGGGCGGTATCCACGCTTTGGGCCGGCACCGTGCTAGCCCAGCCAGTAGCCGCCCCTCACGTCCCATCCAGACCAGACAGCCACATGGTCGCCCAATTGTGGGAGTCAGCTTGGCAGCGGCAGCCAGAAGCCGCTGGAGAAGGCGCCTGGCAGCAGGCCGCCCAAGCACGCCAAGAGACGGCCGGCAGTTGGGTGGCAGGTCCGATGGCGCTGGAAGCCTCCACCAAAACTGATCGGTTCAACAACCGCAACGGACAGCGCGAATATGAAGTCGGGGTGGCTATTCCCCTTTGGATGCCTGGTGAGCGCGCCTCGTCGGCACGCTGGGCGGACGCGGAAAGCCTCGCGCTATCCAGCCGGATGCTGGCCGCCAAGCTACGCACGGCCGGACAGGTTCGCCAGGCATGGTGGGCATGGCAGCGTGCCCAGGCCGAATTGGTGGCGGCGCAGGATCGCACCCGCAGCGCGGACGAGTTGGCGCAAGATGTGGCTCGCCGAGTTCGCGCGGGCGACCTGGCGCAAGCCGACAGAAACCAGGCCGATGGCGCCTTGGCGTCGGCTCGTAGTGCCCTGGCCATTGCTCAGGCCGAAGAAATCACGCAGCGCGAGGCGTTGTTGGCACTGACCGGCATCGAGAGTATCCCGTCGCAGGCCGATTCCGCGCAGCCGGAGCAGTCAGGTGTCCGAGTTCAACCGGCATCGGCACAGCCGTCCGGCGCGTTGTTGGGTAACCACCCTGCGCTGCTGGAACTGCAGCACAAGGCGCTGGCGGCCCGCCGCTCTGCGGAACTGGTGTCCCATCAGAAGTACGCCAACCCCGAACTGACCCTGGCGACCACGCGGGATCGGGGCGGCTACGGCGAACGCTACAACCAGACGATCACGGTGGGTGTGCGCATTCCCTTCGGTACGGGTAGCCGTCATACCGAGCAATTGTCCAGCGCCAATGCGCAGGCACTGGAGGCTGAGTCGGCACTCGCGGCCCAGCGCACCCGGCTACTCTCGGAAATTCGAACTGCCCAATCGCGCGAACTGGCAACCAGCACCCAGATGCAGGCCGCTTCGGAGCGCCAGCGACTAGCCCAACAAACGCGCACCTTCTACCAAAAGTCGTTCGCGATGGGCGAGACGGACATGCCGACACGCCTTCGCATCGAGCAGGAGGCCACCGAGGCCGAGCGCGCGGCGCTGCTCGCCAAGGTGGAGCATGCCGCGGCCATCTCGTCCCTGTTGCAGGCACAAGGCACGCTGCCGCAGCCGACCGAGACTTTCACTGACATCTCCGGCACGCGCTGATCGGCGCGCGCTCAACCATCCTGGAACCTTAGAAATGTCGCAATCCTCTTTCTGGCGTGCAGCTGCCTTGTCCAGCCTCCTGCTTGGCAGTAGCGCAACGTGGGCCGGCGACGGCCATGACCATGGCGAAGCCGCTCCTGCCCCCGCAGCGGCCGCGCTTCCGCGCTTTGCCGCAGTTTCCGATGACTTCGAACTGGTGGGTGTGCTGAACGGCCAGCGTCTCACACTCTACCTCGACCATGCTGCCGACAACCGGCCGGTGACCGATGGCGAGCTGACCCTCGAGCTGGGTGGTCAACAGGTAAAGGTCAGCTCACACGGGGTTGGAGAGTTCGAGGCCGATCTGACTGAGCCGCTATCCGATGGCGAGACCTCAATCATGGCCACTATTACTGCGCAGGGCCAATCGGACCTGTTGACGGGCGTTCTCGATGTTCATAGCGAAGACGCCGAACACGAGCATGCCGTCGCATCCGGCCGTGTGGTCGTACTAGGTGGCGGTGCCGCAGTCCTCGGCGTCGGTGTCCTAGCGTGGGCGCTGCGCAGACGTACACGCACCAACGGTGCACTGCGAGGTGCAGCATGAAGCGCAACTTCCGTTTCCTAATGACGACGGCCATGGCGGCTGCATTGGCTCTGGCTGCTCCCGCGTTCGCTCACGACGGCCATGACCACGGCGACGAAGCGCCGGCTGCGTCTTCCAATGGCCCCCAGCGCCAGCCTGATGGCAGCGTGTTTCTTCCGAAACCGTCGCAACGTCAGATCGGTGTACGCACCCAGCTGATCAAGCAGGAGCCCTTGGCCCGCAGCCATGAACTGGCTGGCAAAGTAATCATGGACCCGACGACAGGCGGCAAGGTCCAGGCAATGGTAATGGGCCGGCTGGTGCCCGGGCCGGATGGTCTGCCGCAGATCGGCCAATCCGTGCGCAAGGGCCAGGTGCTGGCTTACATCGAACCGGCCAGCGGTGTGCTGGAGCGCTCAGGCCAGATGGCCCAGGTTGCCGAGCTGCGTGCGGGCCAAGCGCTCGCGCAGAAGCGCTTGGCCCGGCTGCGCGAGCTGTCGGAGACCGTGCCCCGCAAGGAGATCGAAGCAGCCGAAAGCGAAGTGAACAGCCTGACCGAACGCGCCCGCGCCTTGAGCGGGGGCCTCGCCGGCAGGGACGTACTGAAGGCCCCAGTCAGCGGCGTCATCGCATCCAGCCCCGCAGTTGCCGGGCAGGTCGTGGATGCGCGCGAACTGGTGTTTGAGGTGGTCGATCCGACCCAACTGCGCATCGAGGCGCTTGCCTACGATCCGGCAATGGCACAGAACCTGGCCGGTGCTGCACTCGCAGTAGGCGGTCAGAAGGTGCCGCTGAGCTTCGTCGGTGCCGCCAGCAGCCTGCGCGAGCAGGCCCTGCCCATGCTGTTCAAGGGCACCAGCGAAAGCCTCTCGCGCTTGGCGGTCGGTATGCCGGTGGTGGTCTTCGTGCAAGAGGCGACGACGGTACCTGGCTACCGCGTGCCTTCCGGTGCGCTGATGAAGAACCCTGCCAACCAGAACATCGTCTGGGTCAAAGACCAGGCCGAGCGCTTCGAGCCGCGTGTCGTGAACATCACTCCTTTGGATGGTGCATCCATCGCTGTCACTTCGGGCCTGGCGGACGGCGACCGCGTGGTTGTCGAGGGCGCGTCCCTGATCAATCAAGTTCGTTGAGGGGCACCATTCCATGTTCAAGTGGCTTCTCGAAAATAGCTTACGAAACCGGCTCCTGGTCATCATCGGGGCGCTGGTGCTGATGGCGTATGGCGCGTTCACCCTGACGCGCACGCCGGTAGATGTCTTTCCCGATCTCAACAAGCCGACCGTCACTCTCATGACGGAGGCTGGCGGCATGGCTGCCGAAGAAGTCGAGCAACTCATCACGTTCCCGCTCGAAACGGCCATGAACGGCCTGCCCAGCGTCGAAAGCGTGCGCTCGGTCTCCAGCGCCGGGCTTTCCTTCATCTACGTGACATTTGACTGGAAGACCGACATCTTCCGGGCGCGCCAGATGGTCTCCGAACGCCTGACGTCCATGGAGGAAGGGCTAGCCCCGGGCGTGACGCCCACTATGGGGCCAATCAGCTCAGTGATGGGCGAGATCATGCAGATTGCAATCCCCATCGGTGCCAAGCCCTCAGGGCAGAAGAACGCAGCCCCGCCGCTGTCGGCCATGGACACTCGCGAGTACGCGGACTGGGTGCTACGCCCCCGGCTGATGGCCATACCTGGTGTTGCCCAAGTCATCCCGATCGGAGGCGAGGTCCGTCAGTTCCAGGTCCAGCCCAACACCACGCGAATGTCAGAGCTGGGCGTGACTGCGTCCGATCTGGATGCGGCTCTCAAGGGCTTCTCCGCGAACACTTCCGGCGGCTTCCTGGAGATCAATGGCCGCGAGTACCTGATCCGCAACCTGGGCCGCACGTCCCGACTCGACGACCTGCGTAACCTGCCTCTCGCGGTGCGTGCGGGCCAACCCATCCTGCTCCACCAGGTCGCCGATGTTCAGTTTGCGCCAGCCATCAAGCGCGGCGATGCGGGCTTCGAGGGCCTGCCAGCCGTGATCCTGGGCATCCAAAAGCAGCCCACGGCCGATACGATTGCACTGACCCGCTCGATCGAGTCAGCGTTGGCGGACATGAAGGGCTCACTGCCGGCTGGCATGGCCGAGCCACAGGTGACCTTCCGACAAGCCAACTTCATCGAGGCGTCCATCAGCACGCTGCAAGGCAAGCTCATCGGCGCATCGGTCTTCGTGGCGGTGATCCTGTTCTTCTTCCTGGGCACTTTGCGCCCCCTGGTGATCGCGTTGACCGCGATTCCTGCCTCGATCTTCGTGACCGGGCTGGTGTTCCACTATTTCGGCCTATCAATCAACACCATGACGCTCGGTGGGCTGGCGATCGCCATCGGCGGTCTCGTGGACGATGCTGTGGTCGATGTGGAGAACATCATGCGGCGGCTCAAGGAGGACCGCACCCGCCACCCTGAGAACCGGCTGACGCCCCTGGTCATCGTTGCCAGGGCCTCGATGGAGGTTCGCTCGGCGATTCTCTACGCCACGATGATCATTGTGCTGGTGTTCCTGCCCCTGTTCGCGCTGCCGGGGATGGAGGGGCGCTTGTTCGTGCCGCTGGGCATCGCCTTCATCGTCTCCACGCTGGCCTCGCTGCTGGTCTCTGTGACGGTCACTCCGGTGCTTTCGTACTACCTGCTGCCCAAGATGAGGACGCTGGACCATGGCGACACTCGGCTTCTAGCCTGGTTGAAGACGCGCTATCAGGGCGGCCTGCAGCGGGTCTTGCAGCGGCCGCGTGCCGCCCTTGGCATGGCCGCTGTGGCTGTCACACTGGCTGTCGCCGCGGTGCCATTCTTCCCGACCACGTTCCTGCCCCCGTTCAATGAAGGAACGTTGCTGGTGGGCCTGCGCCTGAATCCCGGTGTGACGCTGGCCGAATCTTCGGCGCTTGCCCAGCAAGCCGAGCTGCTGGTCGCGCAGGTGCCAGAGGTGCAGCACGTGGGCCGGCGCAGCGGACGGGCCGAGCTGGACGAGCATGCCGAAGGCGTGCATGTCAGCGAGCTGGACGTGGGCCTGCTGCCCGCCTCGGAGCTAAAGCGCTCCATGGAGGAGATCACCGCCGACATCCGTTCGCGTCTGGCTCACTTGCCCGGCTCCATCGGCATTGGCCAGCCGATCTCGCACCGCATCGACCACATGTTGTCGGGGGTGCGCTCGCAGATCGCCATCAAGGTGTTCGGCGAGGACCTGGACGTCCTGCGCGGGCAGGCGGATCTGCTGCGCGCCAAGCTGGCCGGAATTCCGGGGCTTGCTGACCTGGAGATCGAAAAGCAGGTCCTAGCGCCGCAGATCAAAATCCGCGTGGATTATGCGGCGGCGGGACGCTACGGCGTGGCCGCACCGCAAATTCTGTCCACGCTGCAAAGCCTGGTCGAAGGCGAAAAGATCACCGAGGTCATCGAGGGCAACCGCCGCTTCGCGCTGGTGGTTCGCCTGCCCGAGCAGGCGCGGTCGATTGAGGGCTTGAGCCGCATCCTCATCGACACGCCCATGGGTCGGGTCCCGTTGTCGCGCCTTGCCACCATCGAAGACAGCGACGGCCCCAACCAGGTCAGCCGCGACGATGGCCGTCGACGCATAGTTTTGTCGGCCAACGCTCAGGGACGGCCGCTGTCCGAAGTAGTGGCCGACATACGCAGCGTCGTCCAAGAAGTGCGCTTGCCCGAAGGCTACTTCATCACGCTGGGCGGCCAGTTCCAGGCACAAGAGGAAGCCTCGCGACTGGTGGGCCTGCTGTCCATCGTCTCCCTGACGCTCATGTTCGTGGTGTTGTACACGCGCTACAAGTCGGTCGTCCTATCAGCGCTCATCATGGTGAACATTCCATTGGCCCTGGTCGGCGCCGTGTTGGGGCTGTGGCTGTCTGGCCAGCCGTTGTCCGTGGCCGCCCTGGTCGGCTTCATCACGCTCGCGGGTATTTCTGTGCGCAACGGCATCCTGAAGGTGAGCCACTACCTCAACCTCATGCGCATGGAGGGCGAGGACTTCGACCAGAAGATGATCGTGCGTGGCTCGCTCGAACGGCTTTCCCCGGTTCTGATGACCGCGCTGGTCACGGCCTTCGCGCTGGCCCCGCTGCTGTTCGAGGCGTCCCGACCCGGTACTGAGATCCTGCACCCCGTCGCGGTGGTGATCTTCTCGGGGCTGGTCAGCTCCACGCTGCTAGACACCTTCCTTACACCCGCCATGTTCTGGCTGTTCGGCCGCAAGCCTGCCGAACGCCTGCTGGACGACCGCGACGCGGAGGCATTCTGATGCAACGCCTTCTGTCACCCGATTTCAACCACCGTAACCCTATAGGAGCTTTCATGTCTGTTCGATTTCGTTCCCTCACGGCCGGCACCGCCCTCGCCCTGGCATCCGTCACCGCCTTCGCCGCAGGCGACCATGACCACGCGCATGACCACAAGCCGCTGCATGGTGGCGTCGTGACCGAAGTCCGGGACGTGGACTACGAGTTGGTCGTTCAGCCCGCAGCAGCGCAACTCTACCTGCGCGACCACGGCAAGCAGGTCAATGTAAGCAACACCAAAGCCAAGCTCACACTGTTGACCGGCTCACAAAAGCAGGAGGTGCAACTCACGCCTGCCGCGGACGGAAGCCGCCTCGAAGGCAGCGGGACCTTCGCCGCAGCCAAGGGCACGAAGGCCGTCGTCCAAGTCGAACGTGGGGGCAATACCGCGAGCGCCCGGTTCGTTCTGCCGTAGTGTTCAACGTGATCGTCAGGGAACGAGCTGTAATCTGGCGACCACCTGACAAAAGGCGCGACATAGGCGCTCACTATTTCCTCAAAAACTTTGGAGATGTAAATCATGGAAATGCATTTCGACGTCATTGTTATCGGTGCCGGCCCAGGCGGATACATCGCGGCCATTCGCGCTGCCCAATTAGGCATGAAGGTCGCTTGTGTAGATGCCTGGAAGAACAAGGACGGAAAGCCAGCACCTGGCGGCACCTGCAACAACATCGGTTGTATCCCTTCGAAAGCGCTACTGCAGTCGTCAGAGAACTTTGAACAAGCCAAGCACCACTTTGGCACGCACGGCATCTCCACGGGTGATCTGCGCATGGATGTGACCACGATGTTGGAACGTAAGAATCAGGTCGTGAAGTCCAGCAACGAAGGCATCCTTTATCTGTTCCGCAAAAACAAGGTCCAGTTTTTCAACGGCCTGGCGTCTTTCACCAGGACTGTCGATGGTGGCTTCGAGGTGAGCGTCGCCGCCGATGAGGCTGTTACCTTGGTGGGCAAGCAGATCATCGTTGCCACAGGCTCCAACGTGCGGCCACTCCCCAACCTACCGTTCGATGAGCGGGTCGTGCTCTCCAACGACGGCGCGCTGGACATCGCGGCCGTGCCCGATCGGTTGGCCGTCATCGGTGCCGGCGTGATCGGCCTGGAGCTGGGCTCCGTTTGGCGCCGCCTGGGGGCGGATGTCACGATCCTCGAAGGCTTGCCCAGCTTCCTGCCAATCGTCGACCAAGCCATCGCCAAGGAGGCGAAGAAGGCGTTCGACAAGCAAGGCCTGAAGATCGAACTAGGTGCGAAGGTTCGCGAAGTCAATGCAACCGAGGCTGGCGTGACTATTCACTACACCGACAGCCAGGGCCAGACGCAGTCCTTGCAGGCAGACAAAGTGATCGTGGCTATCGGCCGTGTGCCCAACACCGAAGGCCTGAATCCGGCCGCCGTGGGACTCCAACTGGATGAGCGCGGCGCCGTGCTGGTGGACGATGAATGCCGCACCAGTGTGCCCGGCATCTGGGCCATCGGTGACGTGGTGCGTGGCCCGATGTTGGCGCACAAGGCGGAAGAGGAAGGTGTCGCAGTGGCCGAGCGCATTGCCGGCCAGCACGGTCACGTCGATTTCAATACGATCCCCAACGTCATCTACACCAGCCCAGAGATTGCCTGGGTAGGCCGCACCGAGCAGCAGCTCAAAGAGCAGGGCACCGCCTATCGAATCGGTTCCTTCCCGTTCATGGCCAATGGCCGCGCGCGTGCGCTGGGCGACACGCCGGGCCTCGTCAAGGTGATCGCCGATCCTGCCACTGATGAGATACTCGGCGTGCATGTGGTCGGCCCGCAGGCCAGTGAACTGGTGGCCGAGGCCGTGATCGCCATGGCGTTCAAGGCCAGCAGCGAAGACATCGCCCGCATCTGCTTTGCCCATCCGACCCTCTCCGAGACGTTCAAAGAGGCCTCGCTGGCCGTGGACAAGCGCGCGCTCAACTTCTGATTGATCGGAAGCGGCATCCAAACCACCTCACCGAACGCAGCTGCGGGCGGTGGGGCGCATATCGCCATGGAACGTAGGCCACGCCGCAACGGCATGCTATGCCCAACAGTTACTCGTCGTTGTGGTCTTCCGCGATGTGGGTGGCCATATCCAGCAGCACCTGGTTCACGTGCTTGTCCGCCACCTCATAGAAGATCTGTTTGGCTTGGCGCACGCCCTTGACCAGGCGAGCACCGCGCAGCAGCCGCAGGTGGTGGCTCACCAGCGACTGCGAGAGTTCGAGGGTTTCAGCGATGTCCCCGACCGAGGAAGAGCCTTTCATGCAGCACAGCATGATTCTCAGCCGGGACGGGTCACCCAGGAGGCGGAATGTCTCAGCCAAGATGGTCACGTCATTCTGTGACAGCGATTCCAAATCGGCGCTGGGACCCTTCGGTGGGGTACTGAATGGCTTACTTGTATTCATTTTTAAAATATTTCCTAACCTCGAATGGCTGTTTTCGCCCTTCAGAATTAACAAGGCAGCGGCCGCTTAGGCGCGCGCAGCAAAGAACCAGTGCGAGCCTGGCAGGCAAGGCCTCCGTTCCCCGTGCACCGGGTCATTTCTGAAACCTGACAGCATCCGAAAAAGCGCTTGACCTTCCCACGATGGTAAACCCTAAGCTCCCTCCATGTCGAATTTCAACTATGGGAAGCACACCATGAGCATGGCAACAACGAGTAGTGCTGGCGCCCAAGCAGCGGCAATCAGCCTGCCCATCGAGGGCATGACCTGCGCAAGCTGTGTCGGCCGAGTCGAGGCCGCCCTTGCCAAGGTCGAGGGCGTGGCAAGCGTGTCTGTCAATCTCGCCACCGAGCGAGCGGACATTCGCCTGAACCGTCCTGTCGATCGCATGGCGCTGATCCAGGCGATCGAGAAGGTAGGGTACGACGTGCCTCAGGGCACCATCGAGCTGGCGATCGGAGGCATGACCTGCGCTTCGTGCGTGGGCCGCGTCGAGAAGGCGCTCAAGGCGGTGCCGGGCGTCACTGAGGCTGTGGTCAATCTGGCGACCGAGCGCGCTACCGTGCGTGGCGTAGCATCCGTGCAGGATCTGATTGCTGCTGTCGATAAGGTCGGCTACGAGGCCAGCCCGGTCGATACAGGCATGCAGGCCGACGAGGAAGCTGCCGAGAAAAAGGACGCCGAGCGCGCCGAACTCAAGCGCGACCTGACCCTGGCCGCCGTGCTGGCGCTGCCTGTGTTCGTGCTCGAAATGGGCTCGCACATGATTCCCGGCATGCACGAGTGGGTGGCTTCCACCATTGGCATCCAGCAGAGCTGGTATCTGCAGTTCGTGCTGACCCTGCTGGTGCTCGCCATTCCGGGCTGGCGCTTCTATGAGAAGGGCTTCCCGGCGCTGTTCCGCCTGGGTCCCGACATGAACTCGCTGGTCGCGGTCGGCACGGCCGCGGCCTTCGGTTATTCGATGGTCGCCACGTTCGCGCCCAGTCTGCTGCCGGCCGGCACGGTGAACGTGTACTACGAGGCGGCAGCCGTCATCGTGGCGCTGATCCTGCTGGGCCGCTTTCTTGAGGCACGGGCCAAGGGCCGCACCTCCGAGGCCATCAAGCGCCTGATCGGCCTGCAGGCCAAGGAGGCGCACGTGCTGCGCGACGGCCGCATCGTGGACATCCCGATCAACGACGTGGCGCAGGGCGACATCGTGGAAGTGCGCCCCGGCGAGCGCGTGCCGGTCGATGGTGAAGTGACCGAGGGCCGCAGCTTCGTGGACGAGTCGATGATCACCGGCGAGCCGATTCCCGTCGAAAAGGCGGAAGGCAGCACCGTGGTCGGCGGCACCGTCAACCAGAAGGGTGCGCTGACGCTGCGTGCCACCGCCGTGGGCGGTCAGACCATGCTGGCGCAGATCATCCGCATGGTCGAGCAGGCGCAAGGTTCCAAGCTGCCGATCCAGGCCGTGGTGGACAAGGTGACGCTGTGGTTCGTGCCCGCCGTCATGCTGGCCGCGGTGCTGACCTTCCTGGTCTGGCTGGTGTTCGGCCCGTCGCCCGCGCTGTCCTTCGCGCTGGTCAATGCCGTGGCGGTGCTGATCATTGCCTGCCCTTGCGCCATGGGTTTGGCGACGCCGACCTCCATCATGGTCGGCACGGGCCGGGGCGCCGAGATGGGCGTGCTGTTCCGCAAGGGTGAAGCCCTGCAACTGCTCAAGGACGCCAAGGTGGTGGCCGTGGACAAGACCGGCACGCTGACCGAGGGCCGCCCGGTCCTGACCGACCTGGAGATTGCCGACGGCTTTGACCGCAACCAGGTGCTGGCGAAGGTCGCCGCTGTCGAATCGCGCTCGGAGCATCCGATCGCACGCGCCATCGTCGAGTCGGCCGTGGAAGGTGGCATCGCGCTGCCGACGATGACAGACTTCGATTCGGTCACGGGCATGGGCGTGCGCGCCACCGTGGACGGCGCGCGTGTCGAGGTCGGTGCCGATCGCTTCATGCGTGAGCTGGGGTTGGACGTGGGCAGCTTCGCTCGCACGGCCGAGCGCCTGGGCAACGAGGGCAAGTCACCGCTGTACGCCGCGATCGACGGCCGGCTGGCCGCCATCATCGCGGTGGCCGATCCGATCAAGTCCAGCACGCCCGCGGCCATTGCCGCGTTGCACCAGCTCGGCCTGAAGGTGGCGATGATCACCGGCGACAACGCGCGTACCGCGCAGGCCATCGCCAAGCAACTGGGCATCGACGAGGTGGTGGCCGAAGTGCTGCCCGAGGGCAAGGTCGAAGCCGTGCGCCGGCTGAAAGCCAGCCACGGCCAGATCGCCTACGTGGGCGACGGCATCAACGACGCCCCGGCGCTGGCCGAGGCCGACGTGGGCCTGGCCATCGGCACCGGCACCGACGTGGCGGTGGAGTCGGCCGACGTAGTGCTGATGTCGGGCAACCTGCAGGGCGTGCCCAACGCCATCGCGCTGTCCAAGGCGACCATCGGCAACATCCGCCAGAACCTGTTCTGGGCGTTTGGCTACAACACGGCCCTGATCCCGGTGGCCGCTGGCGTCCTGTACCCCGCATACGGTGTGCTGTTGTCGCCGATCTTCGCGGCTGGCGCGATGGCGCTGTCCAGCGTGTTCGTGCTCGGCAACGCGCTGCGCCTGCGCCGCTTCCAGCCGCCGCTGGCGGCGGATACCGCTCATTGAGAAAGGAGGAACACCATGAACATCGGTGAAGCATCCAAGGCCTCGAAGGTCTCGGCCAAAATGATCCGCTACTACGAGCAAATCGGTCTGATCCCTCCGGCTGACCGCACCGATTCGGGCTACCGCGCCTATACCCAGGACGACGTTCACCGGTTGCATTTCATCCGGCGTTCGCGCGACCTCGGCTTCTCGGTGGCCGAGATCACGGACTTGCTGGGACTGTGGAATGACAAGTCGCGCCAGAGTGCTGATGTAAAGCGTCTGGCCCAGCAACACATCGACGAGTTGGACCGGCGCATCGAGAGCATGCTGGAGATGGCCGCGACGCTCAAGGCGCTGATCCGGTGTTGCGCCGGCGACGAACGGCCCGACTGCCCGATCCTGCACACGCTGGAGCAGCCCGATATCAGTGACAACAAGCCCGAAGCGCGCACTGGCGCAGTGCCGCGCCGCGCGCGAGCCAACGCAGCAGGAAAAAAGCCGTGTGCGCACTGAGCAGCCAGGAGAGATATGCCCAAAATCACCGTCTTGCCCCATCCTGAACTGGCGCCTGAGGGAGCCGAACTGAACGTGCCAGCAGGCACTTCGATCTGCGAGGCCCTGCTGGACAACGGCATCGAGATCGAGCATGCCTGCGACATGAGCTGTGCCTGCACGACCTGTCACTGCATCGTGCGCAAGGGGTTCGATTCTCTAAACGAAGTCGAGGAATGCGAGGACGATCTGCTCGACCGGGCCTGGGGACTGGAGGCGCAGTCGCGGCTGAGCTGCCAGGCCATCGTTGCGACCGAAGACCTGACCGTCGAGATCCCCAAGTACACGATCAACCATGCCAAGGAGAACCACTAGGAGCCTGCGTGCTGCCTCAGGCGCACCGGCCTGCGGCAGGGTTGCTCTGGCAGATGGAGGACTGACGGCATTGCCGCCAGATAACCAACCCGTGGGCCAGACCAACCCGCGAGCCAGGTGTCTACACTCCCTTTGCACGGTCGTCGGTTAGGCTGGAAAGGTCATCAACGTCCTTAAATCCGTGACGGCCGGCCCATGGAAAGTCCCACAGGAGAAGTCCTGCATGTCTGCGCCCAAGCTAGCCACGCTCTACCGAATGGTCATGCCCGGCCATACCTGCCCCTACGGGCTGAAGTCGCTCGATCTGCTCAACCGCAAGGGCTACGAGGTCGAGGACAAACACTTGGCAAGCCGCGAGCAGACGGATGCGTTCAAGAAGGAGCATGGCATCGAGACCACGCCCCAGGTCTTCATAAACGGGCGGCGCGTGGGCGGCTACGACGACCTACGCAAATTCTTCGGCATGTCCGTGAAGGACAAGAACGCCGTGACCTAGACCCCTGTGATCGCGCTGTTCGCCACGGCGGCCGCAATGGCGCTGGCGGCGAGCTGGGCGGCCTTCGGCCAAGTCTAGAGCATTCAGGCGGCAGAGTGGTTCGTGGCCTTTGCCATGTGCCTCCTGGCGCTGCAGAAGCTCAAGGACGTGGACGGCTTCGCGACGACCTGCTGGCCAAGCGCTGGGTTCGGTATGCCTATTTCTACCCGTTCGCGGAGGCCATCGCAGGCGTCCAGATGGTCGCGGGCGTGGGGATGTGGGTGTCGATTCCGTTGGCGCTGTTCATCGGGACCGTCGGGGCCGTGTCGGTTTTCAAGGCGGTCTATGTCGATCGCCGGGAACTCAAGTGCGCCTGCGTGGGCGGGGACAGCAACGTGCCGCTGGGCTTCGTGTCCCTGACCGAGAACCTGATGATGGTGGCGATGGCCCTGTGGCCAAGGTCGGCCTACCTTGGGATGCACTGAGCGCCGCGCCAGGTACGGCGCAGCGCACGTGCTCGCATCGGCCGTCCTGTGTGCATGCCGGCCACGATGCGGTGTTACTGCGCGCGCGGCGGGAAGCCAGCTTCGCTCAGGGCCGCGGCGATCTGCTCTTGCGAGGCCGAGGTCTGGACCTCGACACGGCGGGTCGGCGGGTCCGTGACGATCTTGGCGTTGGGGTCGATCATTTGGATCGTTTTCGTCACAGTGCGGGCGCAGCCGCCGCAGGTCATGTCTTCGAGATGGAATTGCATGGAAAACTCCTTTCGGGTTGGGGTGTTTGAAGTGTGCTCCTTGCCACCGTTGGAAGGTCAATCGCTATTTGCATCCCCGCCACACCAACCGGCCGAATGCTCATAGGGGCAAGGCCGTGGTGCTCTTTACGCGATCCAGCACGAAGCTGGTCTTGCAGTCCTGCACGCTGGGGTGCTTGAGCAGCGTGTCGAGCACGAAGCGGGAGTAGTGAGCCATGTCCATGACGACCACCCGCAGCAGATAGTCCATGTCGCCGGTCAGCGCATGGCACTCCACAACCTCTGGCCAGTTCTGGACAGACGCGCGGAACACGTCCATGGGATTGCGCTTGTGCGAGTCGGAGTACTGGGCCGACTTCTACACGAAGTTCTTCAACTTCCAAGAGATCCGCTACTTCGACATCAACGGCGAGTACACCGGCCTAGCCTCCAAGGCGATGAGCGCGCCGGACGGCCTGATCCGCATCCCGCTGAACGAGGAAGCACGCCAGGGCGGCGGCCAGATTGAGGAATTCTTGATGCAGTTCAGCGGCGAGGGCATCCAGCACATCGCCCTGCTGTGCGACAACCTACTCGATGCGCTCGACCGCGTGCAGATGGCCGGTATCCCGCTGCTGACCGCCCCCAACGACATCTATTACGCAAACTTGGAAAAGCGCCTGCCCGGCCATGGCCAGCCCGTACCCGAGTTGCAGGCGCGCGGCATTCTGCTCGACGGCACGACCGAAGGCGGCCAGCCCCGCCTGCTGCTGCAGATATTCTCCGAGCCGCTGCTTGGCCCGGTGTTCTTCGAGTTCATCGAGCGCAAGGGCAACTACCGCGAGGGCTTCGGCGAAGGAAACTTCGGTGCCTTGTTCGAGTCGATGGAACGCGACCAGATCAACCGTGGCTCGTTGGAAATCAACCCGGCCTGATTTGGGCCTTTCCATGAAGGCAGAGCGCCTTCAGTCCTACATCTCGCGAGCCCCTCTGTGGGCTCGCGCTACTTTGGCGTCAGTACTGCCTTAGCCGCTCAAGCATTGAGCGGGTTGGCTTCGGCGTCACGTTCCGAAACAGTTGCTACCGCCCTTGACTTGAGTTAATACATGAACATATGTATTCTTATTCAGATACACCGATGGCCTTTTTCCTCGCCCTGAAGAGGGACCCAGCACTACGTCGCCCCCTCTAAGCGCACTTCGGCAGCAATGCGCCGTGGCCAACCCAATGACCAGGATTGCTGAAGGACGTGCCCATGGAACTTCGTCATTTGCGCTGCTTCGTGGCTCTCGCCGAAGAGCTGCATTTCACCCGTGCTGCGGAGCGCTTGCACATCGAGCAGCCGCCGCTGTCCCGCACGATCAAGGAATTGGAAGACGAACTGGGGGTGCTGCTCTTTGACCGCGATCGGCGGGGAACGCGGTTGACGCCAGCGGGCACCACCTTCCTTCAGGACATTCGCAGGCTGTTCACCAACCTGGAGCAGGCACGAGAAAACGTCAGGGCGATCGCCGCAGGCCTAAGAGGCAGCGTGCGCATCGCCATCTCCGATGGCGCCATCGACCCGCGGCTGTCTGCACTTCTTGCCCTGTGCCGCCAGGAGGAGCCGGAGATCGAAATACGGCTCTCCGAGGTCACCCTGGCGGAACAGTTGCGGGGACTGCGATCCGGCGACTTCGCGATCGGTTTCGCACACACCGCGGACGTCGGCGACGGACTGGTGACGGAGCCCATCTGGCAGGACCCGCTGGTGGTGACCGTGCCGATCCGGCACCCGTTGCTGGCCCACAAGGAAGTGTCGCTACGTGAACTCGTGAGTTACCCGCTGGTGATGTGCGATCCGCAGCTTTGCGAGGGCTACTGCCGCGAATTGACCCGGCTGCTACATCCCCTGGAGCGCGAGTCCACCATCGTTGAGCATGTCTCGTCGCTGGACATGATGCTCACATTGGTCGGAGCTGGTTACGGCATCGGCTTCGCAACGGCGACCCGAATCGCGGCGTGTCAACGTCCCGACGTGGTGATCCGGCCGTTGGCGCTCGATTCGGCCGTCATCATCACCTACCTGCTTCGGCCCGAAGGCGGTAGCGGACTATCCGCACCCGTAGAGCGCTTCATCGAGCGTTTGCGTTCGCCAAAGAGCGATTAGCTACGACGCCTGCGCCACATCCGGCGTCACGCATCGCCCTGAAGGTAGAGGTTGCGCTCCGTGGCCGTCATCAGTTCGGCCGAGCTGATCTTGAGAGCCAGGGAAATTTTTAGAATGAGAGCGAGTGTCGGCATGTGCTCGCCGCGCTCAATCTTGCCCATGTGCGAGCGCGCGATCCCCGCCAAGCCCGCGAACTCATCCTGAGCAATCCCCTGAGCCAGGCGAGCGGCTCGCACCGCTTGCCCGAACGCCAACGCCGGTGCGGACTCATAGGTGGTTACTCCGGCGGGCCGTCCAGGCCGAATAGTGCGCTTCTGCATTCGCAGAAGCGTCATGGAATCACTGATCTTTAACCACGTTAAAGATATCTCTTGAGTATGATGTCGGCTGCTCTTTTCGATCCCGTTGCCTCTTGGGGGCATCCATGCACAACGCCATCAGACCGTCCCCGAATTTCACACTCGCCATAGCGCCAGGTGTGCCGTCTTCACGGCTGTCGGCGCTGCTTGCACTGCAGCGAGCGCACGAGCCGGGTGTCGCGATCGCCGTGCGTGAAGTTTCGGATCAAGAGCTGGTAACGGGCCTGCATGAGGGCCGCTACGACGCGGGGCTATCTCTTAGCAGTGCGGGGGATCACCTGACGAGTAGCCGGAGGCTGTGGTGCGAAAGCATGGCCGTCGCGATACCACCGCGGTTCCGTTTGGTTGATCAGGCGAAGCTCACCATCTCCGATCTTCAGGACTATCCAATCTATCGCTGGCAGGCGGAGGCTTGTCCCTTGCTGGACGAGAGGTTGGCCTCCCTGATGCCAGTGGACCAAGAGAACATCCTGCCTGCAACTTCATTCGAGATGATGGCGCTGTGGGTTTCAGCCGGCTACGGCATCGGCGTATGCGCGCAATCGCGCATCGAGCGTGCCCATCAATGGGGGGTAAGCATGCGACCGCTCGCCGATGGCCCCTATGAGATCGTGACGTACCTCCAACGGCCCCACGCGCAAGCAGATTCTGCTGCCAAGCGTTTCGAGCGCAGGGCGCTGCAGATCGCCGAGGCAGGCGCCCTGTAGCAGGCACTCCTATAGGCCGGAGCCGTCTCATCCCGGCCATAGGTTGCAGCATGGGACTAGACCGGACTAGACCCCTTCAAGCACCGCTGCGCTGTCCACCAGTCGGCGGACGCTCTGCCGCACGTCCTCGGGGATGGGCCGCGGGGCAACGGCCTCGGGCACATCCGCATGGTGCTGGTAGTCGCCCATGAGAACCCGGATGATTGCGGGCACGTTCGTTGGCGTGACCGCATCAATGGCCGCACGATCACCCAGGTCGGGGTGAGGCTGGGTCAGCATGCGGTACAGGTCCCACGAATCGGCGTGCGGGCATTGGTTCATGAGCACTTGGGCCAGCTTGTGCTTGAGCGGCACCAGTTGCCAGTCGGGAACCCGCTGCCCCCGGTTGCCCAGGCTGATCGACAGCAGCTTGCCCGCCTTCAGCTCGCGGTTGATCTGGTCCTTGGACTTCCCGGCCAGCTTGCCGAACAGCGGGACCGGCAGATTGTTCGGCGACTCGTAGATGGCCAGCATTTCCTCGCGCTCGCGCTGGATCGCGGAGACTTCCGGCTCCGGGGCATGCACCGGAGGCGGCGGCACCTGCGACAGCCGCTGGAACATGATTCCGCCGCTGTTGGGGGTCACGACGATAGGCGTGGCCACCACGGGCGGCACGCCGGGGACAACAGGCTCAGCAGTCGTGGAGACCGCGCCCACCACTTCCTCCACTTCCGCCATTGCCGGCACCCCGTCGATACGGATGGTCAGATGCGCGCTCGCGGCTTCGACTTCACCCTGTTCGAGCAGGTCAAGACGGTCTGCCCAGTCCTGCATCATGCGACGCCGAGGCTCCACGTACTTGGCGTGGTTGTAGGCCGAACTCACCTTGTTGGGGTCGGAGTGCGAAAGCTGAGCGTCCACCCAAATCTTCGGGTATCCGATCTCGTTGAGCGCGGTCGAGATGGTGCCGCGGATGCCGTGGCCGGTCAGGCGCCCCTCGTAGCCCATGAGCTGCACGGCCTTGTTGAGGGTGTTCTCGCTGATGCGCTTCTTGAGTTCGCTGCGATGCGACAGCAGGTACTTCTGCGCTGGACGCATCACGCCCAGGAGATAGCGCACGATCTCGATGGCCTGCAGGGACAGGGGCACGATGTAGGGCGGCACGTCCTGCGGCCGCTTGCCGGCCTTGCGCATTTCGTCCTGGAGTTGCTTGACGACCTGCGGCGGGATGATCCACAAGCCGCGGTCGAGGTCGAATTGCTCAGGCTCGGCCAGGCGCAACTCGCCCGTGCGCACCCCCGTCAGGAACAGCAGCCGGACGCCAAGCTGGGTCTGCCAGCCCCGGGGGTTGTAGCGCCGGAGCTTCTGAAGGAACTCGGGCAGCTCGGGCAGGTGCAGATAGGGGTTGTGGGCCACCGGGGGCTTGGGCTCGGCCACCACGTCCAGGTCCGCGGCCGGATTGACTTCCAGCCCTTCGGCGATGACCAGGGCATAGCGGAACATCTGGTTGAACCAGGTGCGGACCTTCTCGGCGGTGGTGAACGCCTTGCGTTTCTCGATCGCCGCCACGACGCCCACGAGCTGGGGCCGTCGAATGTCGTAGATCGACATCTTCCCCAGGGTAGGCAGCACGTCCTTGTTGAAGATGCGCAGGATCTGCGAAAGCGTGCTCTGACGGCCTTCCTTGAGTTCCTTGCGGCGATGCTCGACCCAAGCATCGAAGACGTTCTTGAAGGTGTATTCGCCCGCCAGCTTGGCCGCGTGCCGGCGCTGGTCGCGTTCGATTTGGGGATCAATGCCCTTGGCGAGCAGAACCTGAGCCTTGTCCCGCTCGGCGCGGGCCTCGCGCAGACTGAGGGCGGGATAGCCACCCAGGGACATGCGCTTTTGCTTGCCCAGCCAGTAGTATCGGAAGATCCACGACTTGCCGCCTGCGGCAGAGACCATCAGGCCCAGGCAGTCGTTATCGGAGAGGGTGTAGCGCTTGCCGGTGGTTCTTGCCTGCCGGACTGTCAGATCAGAGAGTGCCATTTCGAGGCTCCTAAGTTATGACTTAGGCCTAATGCTCGTCATGGTTCCCGCTCAGCCCCAGCAACTATCCGGTAGCCGTCCCAACCGTATTCTTGTGCCTCAATTGGTCACTCAAAAACGGTAGCTGTGGGTGGATTTCCGTGGCGCTCGCTGGAATGAAAAAAGGGGCCAAAGCCCCTCTTTTCAACGACTTACAGACGTCAGTAGAAGTCTGTAGATCACTATCTGGAGCGGGAAACGAGACTCGAACTCGCGACCCCGACCTTGGCAAGGTCGTGCTCTACCAACTGAGCTATTCCCGCATTTGGCGTCCCCTAGGGGACTCGAACCCCTGTTACCGCCGTGAAAGGGCGGTGTCCTAGGCCACTAGACGAAGGGGACACACAACACTTTTCAGTGCACCAGCACCTGAACCTCACGATCCAGACTGGATTTCTATTTCCCGCCCCGCCGTTAAGCGTTGCCGGAGAATTTGGAGCGGGAAACGAGACTCGAACTCGCGACCCCGACCTTGGCAAGGTCGTGCTCTACCAACTGAGCTATTCCCGCAATTTGGCGTCCCCTAGGGGACTCGAACCCCTGTTACCGCCGTGAAAGGGCGGTGTCCTAGGCCACTAGACGAAGGGGACACGCTGCTGGCATTACTGCCTGCTTTCACTCCCTGCCGCGTTTCGCTGTGTGCTTTACGCTGCAAGTGGCGCGCATTCTATGGATGGTTGGAAGGGCCGTCAACCCTTTTGTAGAAATTTATTTAAATCAATGACTTCGGCCCATATAGAAGGTGCCACAAGGCGCCGCCGACGGATTGGCGTTGATTTTCTGACGACACCTCGGGCAAGCTCACCATCAATGTGCCAGCATGCAGCTATAAGGCTGATTGCCGATAGAACGAGAGATTTGCCTGCCAAGGCCTCTCGCGAGCAAGCTCGCTCCTACACTCTATATGCAAACCTATTGATGAGGCTTTAACGGTGACACCACTTCTGATCACTCTGCTCATCGTGGCGGGTATCGCGTTGCTGATCGTGATCGGCTACCTCAACAACGTGGTCGAAAACAGCAAGCTCGAACGCGCACGGCTGAAAGTCGAACTCGCTGACCGGGTACGCCGCTGTGGCGAAATCACCGAGACCTTCCCTGGCCAGTTCATGACCCCGGCCCTCAAGCTGCTGCTGGCGCGCCTGGAGCTGAACCTCAACCAGCGGCAACTGGCGCTGGACAAGCACAACGCGCAACTCAAGGCACGCATCGCCGAACTCGAAGGGCTGGTCGCCCAGGGTGAACGCATCCCGGTGAACAACCCGCCCTGCCCGATCCAGACCGAGGTCAAGGCCAAGGATGTGCGCTTCCTGCTCGAGGCGCTGCACAACCAGATCGTCAAGGGCAGCCAGGAAAACGTGCTGCAGACCAACGAAGCCAAGCAGTGGGTCAAGGAGATCCGCCATATCCTGGTGCTGCTACATATCGAGTTCTTCAACAACCTCGGCCAGCAGGCGCTGCAACAGGAACAGCCGGGGCAGGCGCGGCTGGCCTTCGAGCGCGGCGTGCAGTACCTGCGCAAGCAGCCGGAACCGAGAGTGTATGAAGAGCAGCTGACCTATCTGGAAAAACTGCTGGCGCGGGCCAATGCCCAGGTGCTGGACAAGATGGAACCGGCAGAGAACGAACAGAACGAATTGACCGAGGGGCTCAAGACCGACGAGGACGAGACCTGGAAAAAGCGGGTGATCTACGACTGATCCTTTAACCTGTACCGGCCTCTTCGCGGCCGGTACAGGCAGCACAGCATCAGCAGTCGGTCAGCTCCAGGAAGATCGCTGCCAACCTTTCCAGCCCCACCTGGTCCGCCTCACTGAAACGCGCCAACTTCGGGCTGTCCAGATCCAGCACGCCAATCAACCGCCCTTCCTTCACCAGCGGAATCACCAGTTCGCTGGCGGACGCACTGTCACAGGCGATATGCCCCGCAAACGCATGCACATCCTCGACCCGCTGGGTCTGCCGGGTAGCCGCGGCCGCGCCACACACGCCCTTGCTGAACGGAATGCGCACGCAGGCCACCTGGCCCTGGAACGGGCCGAGCACCAGCTCTTCGTTGCGGTTGAGGTAGAATCCCGCCCAGTTCAGGTCGTCTACCTGGTTGTAGAGAAACGCCGAAAACTGCGCGGCATTGGCGATGAAGTCGCGCTCGTCGGCGAACAGCGCCTGCACTTGCGCGGCCAGCAGGTTGTAGCCGTCGAGGCCGGCGCCACTGGCATTGAGGTCGATCATGTTTACTTTTGCTCCAGCAATTGCAGCCCGACCCAGTAGCGGGCGAACTGATAGGCACAACGGCCATTACGGTTGCCGCGGCCCGTGGCCCAGCGCACGGCGAGAATTTCCAGCGCTTCGTCACGCTGCCAGGCCAGGTCAGCAGGGCGGGCCAGCTGGCCGATCCAGTGCTCGACCACGTCGAGGAAGTGTTCCTGGCTGAACGGGTAGAACGACAGCCACAGGCCGAAGCGGTCGGACAAGGCAATCTTGTCTTCCACCGCCTCATTGGGGTGCAGCTCGCCGTCGATCATTTTCCAGTTTTCGTTGTCGCTCTGTTTTTCCGGCACCAAGTGGCGGCGGTTGGACGTCGCGTACAGCAGCACGTTGTCCGGCGCCTGCTCCAGCGAACCGTCGAGCACGCTCTTGAGCACCCGGTAGTCGCCCTCCCCGGCTTCGAACGAGAGGTCGTCGCAGAACAGGATGAAGCGCTGCGCTAGCTTCTGCAGCTGCTCGACGACGCGCGGCAGGTCGGCCAGGTGGTCGCGCTCGATCTCGATCAGGCGCAGCCCGGCATCGGCATGCTCGGCCAACAGGGCGCGCACCAGCGACGACTTGCCGGTGCCACGCGAGCCCCACAGCAAGGCGTGGTTGGCCGGCATGCCGTTGATGAACTGATGGGTGTTGCGGCCCAGCTGCTCGCGCTGTTTATCCACGCCGATCAGGTCAGTCAGGCGGATGTCCAGGCTGACGTCCAGCGGCATCAGGTAGCCCGTGCGGCCGTCGCGCTGCCAGCGCGCAGCCAGAGTGGTGGTCCAGTCGATCTGCGGGCGCGGCGCCGGCAGCAAGGGTTCGAGACGCGCCAGCACCGATTCCGCGCGTTCCAGGAAAGCATTCAAGCGAGCGTCCATGACGACTCCTAGCAAAGACAGGTGAGATTTAAAGCTGAATGTGTGACAGGCCCGCCAGCAGCCGGGGCTGATCGGCTATGCTTGCGCAGCGCAAGGGACGTGAAACCGGCTCGGGACTCATGGATATCAAGTTCACCAATCGCCTGTCATACAAGCAAGCCCGGTTGACAGTCCTGGTCGGCTTCATCCTGGGAACATTGCTCAGTCTCATCCAGATCGGCATCGATTATGCCAGCGAAGACGCATCCATCAACCGCGAAGTGCGGGCGTTGCTGCAAATCAGCCACAATCCGGCCTCGCGCATCGCCTACAACATCGATTCAGAGCTGGCCCTGGAGCTGACCCGCGGCCTGCTGCAGTCACCGGCGATCATCCGTGCACGGCTGATCGACAACAACGAAACCGTACTGGCTGACGTCGAGCGCCCGCGCCTGCACGACCGCTACCGAATGTTGAGCGACTTCCTGTTCGGCGAGCAACGCCAGTTCAAGGAGCGCCTGTTCCTCACCCACATGCCCGACGAATATCTCGGCACGCTGTACCTGGACGTCGACACCTACGCCTTCGGCAGCCGTTTCCTGGACCGCGCCGGGGTCACCCTGCTCAACGGCTTTGCCCGCAGCCTGGTGCTCACCGGTATTCTCCTGGCACTGTTCCACAGGCTGCTGACCAAGCCGTTGGTGACGGTGATCGGTGCCCTCACCGGCCGCGATCCGCGCCAGCCCGGGCAAACGCGGGTGAACTGCCCGCCCGGCCACGAACTCGACGAGATCGGCGTGCTGGTCAAGGTCGCCAACCAGCAGTTCGTCAGCATGTCCACCGAGATCCAGCAGCGGCGCACTGCGGAAAACCGCCTGACCCAGTACCTCAACGAACTGGAGGACATCGTCTCGGCACGTACCGAAGAGCTCAAGGCCAGCAACAGCCGCCTCAGCCAGTCCAACCAGGAGCTGGAAGAGGCCCGCCAGCGTGCCCTCGACATGGCCCAGGCGCGCGCGGCCTTCCTGGCCAACATGAGCCACGAGATCCGCACCCCGCTAAACGGCATGCTCGGCATGATCGCCCTGGCCCTGGACAGCCCGCTGGCCGGTGAGCAGCGCCAGCAGCTGTCGATCGCCCATGACTCGGGCAAGGTGCTGGTGGAGTTACTCAACGATATCCTCGACCTGTCCAAGTTCGATGCCGGGCAGCTGGAGCTGGAACGCATTCCGTTCGACATGGGCGCGATGGTCGAGGACACCGCCAACCTGCTGTCGCAGAACGCTGCGCAAAGCGTCGAGCTGACCTGCCTGATCGCCGACCGCTTCCCCAGTTCGGTGCTGGGCGACCCGACGCGGGTGCGCCAGGTGGTCAGCAACCTGTTGTCCAACGCCCTCAAGTTCACCCGCTTCGGCCGCGTCGACGTGCGCCTGGTAACGATCGTCGGCGGCGTGCGCCTGGAAGTGCGCGACACCGGCATCGGCATTCCCGAAGCGGCCCAGGCGCGCATCTTCCAGCCGTTCACCCAGGCGGGCGCCGGCATCACCCGCCAGTACGGCGGCACCGGGCTGGGGCTGGCCCTGACCCGCAACCTGTGCAAGGCCATGCAGGGCCATCTGCACATCCAGTCCGAGCCTGGCTTTGGCAGCCGCTTCAGCGCCGAACTGCCGCTGACCACCCACACCGAAGCCATCGCGCCGGCCGCCCTGCAGGGCAAGGTGGTCGCCCTCAGCGACGCCGGCAGCGGCCTCAGCGAACTGCTGCAAGGCCTGCTGCCCGGCTGGGGGCTGGATTACCAGCGGCACGACAGCAGCACAGCCCTCGACAACAGCATCGACCTGCTGATCACCGACGACCTGGAGCAGCTGTTCCAGCTGCGCCCGGCCCTGAAGGCCCCCATCCTGCTGGTGACCGCCTACGGCAACTTCCTGCCCAGCGAGCAATCGGCGCAACTGGCGCCACTGCACCAGCTGGCCCGGCCACTGGCGCGCAACGCCCTGTACCAGACCTTGCGCCGCACCCTGCAGGGGCATGCCCCGGAGCACCCGCTGGCCACCCCGCTGCTCACCGTCGCCGACGGCCGCGCGCGCATCCTGCTGGTAGAAGACAACCCGGTGAACCAGCTGGTGGCCAAGGGCATGCTGGCCAAGCTCGGCTGCCAAGTGCAGGTCGCCACCCAAGGCGTCGAGGCTCTGGAATGGCTGGAGCGGGAAGACTTCGACCTGGTGCTGATGGACTGCAACATGCCGGTGATGGACGGCTATGAAGCCAGCCGGCGGATTCGCCAGAGCGGACGCTGGCCGGAGCTGCCGATCGTCGCCCTGACCGCCAACGCCATGCCCGAAGAGCGCGAGCGCTGCCGCGCGGCGGGCATGAGCGACTACCTGGCCAAGCCGTTCCGCCGCGAGGAGCTACTGGCGCTGATCGACCACTGGGTGCCGCTCAGCGGCTGAGCAGGCGCTGGATGTCAGCTTCCAGGGCCTGGGGCTTGGTGGTCGGCGCGTAGCGGGTGACTTTGCCGCTGGCCGGGTCGACCAGGAACTTGGTGAAGTTCCATTTGATCTTCTGCGTGCCCAACAGGCCAGGGGCGCGCTGCTTGAGTTCGACGAACAGCGGATGTGCGCCAGGGCCGTTGACCTCGATCTTGCGAAACAGCGGGAAACTCACGCCGAAATTGGCTTCGCAGAACTGCGCAATGTCCCGCGCATCACCCGGCTCCTGCTTGCCGAACTGGTTGCAAGGGAAGCCCAGCACCACCAGGCCGCGCTCGCGGTAGTCCCGCCACAACTGCTCAAGGCCCTTGTACTGCGGGGTGAAGCCGCACTGGCTGGCGGTGTTGACCACCAGCAGCGCCTTGCCGACGAAGTCGCCGAGCTTTTTCTGCTCGCCGCCCAGGGTCACGCAGGGGATGTCCAGCATCGATCCGGCCATTTTCAGGCTCCGTCGCGGGGTTTGAAGTCCAGGCATACCGAGTTGATGCAGTAGCGCAGGCCGGTCGGTGGCGGGCCGTCGGGGAACACGTGGCCCAGGTGCGCATCGCACTGGGCGCAGGTGACCTCGGTGCGGATCATGCCGTGGGAGGTGTCGCGGATCTCGACCATCGCGCTCTCCTCGATCGGCGCGTAGAAGCTCGGCCAGCCGCAGCCGGAATCGAACTTGGTCTGCGAGTCGAACAGCGGCAGGTCACAGCAGATGCAGTGGTACACGCCGGCACGGCGCTCGCTGTTGTACTTGCCGCTGAACGGCCGTTCAGTGCCCTTGAGGCGGCACACCTGATACTGGGCGGGGTCGAGCATTTCGCGCCATTCTTCAAGTGTCTTGTCGATCTTTTGCATAAGTGAACCTCGGCAGGCTGAATTTCACCTCACGCCGTCTTTTCCGTAGCGCGGGTGGCACGTATATTAGTTGGCTTCGTGTGCAAGGCTTCCAGTCTGGCACCCGCTTCCTGCCCTTTCAAACCTTTCGAACGTTTCGCAAAGGGCCGCAGTGCGTATTCTCAATCGGGACCACATCATGCAGTTCAGCAAATCGAACAAGCTCGCCAATGTCTGCTATGACATTCGCGGCCCAGTGCTCAAGCACGCCAAACGCCTGGAAGAGGAAGGCCACCGCATCCTCAAGCTGAACATCGGCAACCCGGCGCCGTTTGGCTTCGAGGCGCCGGACGAAATCCTTCAGGATGTGATCCGCAACCTGCCCACCGCCCAGGGCTACAGCGATTCCAAGGGCCTGTTCAGCGCGCGCAAGGCAGTGATGCAGTACTGCCAGCAGAAGGAGATCGAAGGCGTCACCATCGAGGACATCTACCTCGGCAACGGTGTCTCCGAGCTGATCGTGATGTCGATGCAAGCGTTGCTGAACAACGGCGATGAAGTACTGATCCCGGCCCCCGACTACCCGCTGTGGACCGCCGCGGTGAGCCTGGCCGGTGGCAAGCCGGTGCACTACCTGTGCGACGAGCAGGCCGACTGGTTCCCGGACCTAGAAGACATCAAGGCCAAGATCACCCCGAACACCAAGGCCCTGGTGATCATCAACCCGAACAACCCGACGGGCGCGGTGTACTCCAAGGAGCTGCTGCTGGGCATGCTGGAACTGGCCCGCCAGCACAACCTGGTGGTGTTCTCCGACGAGATCTACGACAAGATCCTCTACGACGAAGCCGTGCACATCAGCACCGCCTCGCTGGCCCCGGACCTGCTGTGCCTGACCTTCAACGGCCTGTCCAAGTCGTATCGGGTGGCCGGTTTCCGCTCCGGCTGGCTGATCATCTCCGGGCCCAAGCACCACGCCCAGAGCTACATCGAAGGCATCGACATGCTGGCCAACATGCGCCTGTGCGCCAACGTGCCGGCCCAGCATGCCATTCAGACGGCCCTGGGCGGCTATCAGAGCATCAACGACCTGGTGCTGCCGCCAGGCCGCCTGCTGGAACAGCGCAACCGCACCTACGAGCTGCTCAACGAAATCCCGGGCGTCAGCTGCGTGAAGCCGATGGGCGCGCTGTATGCATTTCCGCGGATCGACCCGAAGGTCTGCCCGATCCTCAACGACGAGAAGTTCGCCCTCGACCTGCTGTTGTCGGAAAAGCTGCTGATCGTTCAGGGCACGGCGTTCAACTGGCCGTGGCCGGACCACTTCCGCGTGGTGACCTTGCCGCGAGTGGATGACCTCGAAGCCGCGATTGGTCGGATCGGTAACTTCCTGCGGACTTATTCGCAGTAGCTGATGGCCTCTTCGCGGGACAAGCCCGCCCCTACAGAGTCACGCAATCCTCTGTAGGAGCGGGCTTGCCCCGCGAATGGGCTGCAAAGCAGCCCCCTGCACTATCGCAGGATGTTTCTTACATCCTGCAACGCTCTATCTCACTGCCCGCGCAAAATCCTCTGCCATACTCCGCCGTACACAGTTTGAAATAGTCGCCCGATTGAATCCTGGCGGCCGGGACCTTATATACCCCGCAGTAAGCGACAACTCATCCGTCAGGAGAACGTAACAACCATGATGCGCATTCTGTTGTTTGTAGCCACCAACCTTGCGGTGGTGCTGGTTGCAAGCATTACCCTGAGCCTGTTCGGCTTCAACGGGTTCATGGCCGCCAACGGGGTTGACCTCAACCTCAGCAGCCTGCTGGTCTTCTGCGCCGTGTTCGGCTTCGCTGGCTCCCTGGTCTCGCTGTTCATCTCCAAGTGGATGGCGAAGATGACCACCGGTACCCAGATCATCAGCCAGCCGCGCACCCGCCACGAGCAGTGGCTGCTGCAAACGGTCGAAGAGCTGTCCCGCGAAGCGGGCATCAAAATGCCAGAGGTGGGCATTTTCCCGGCCTACGAGGCCAACGCCTTCGCCACTGGCTGGAACCGCAACGACGCGCTGGTCGCGGTATCCCAAGGCCTGCTGGAGCGCTTCTCGCCCGATGAAGTGCGCGCTGTGCTGGCCCACGAAATCGGCCACGTGGCCAACGGTGACATGGTCACCCTGGCGCTGGTGCAGGGCGTGGTGAACACCTTCGTGATGTTCTTCGCCCGCATCATCGGCAACTTCGTCGACAAGGTGATCTTCAAGAATGAAGAGGGCCAAGGCATTGCCTACTACGTGGCGACCATCGTCGCCGAGCTGATCCTGGGCATCCTCGCCAGCATGATCGTCATGTGGTTCTCGCGCCGCCGCGAGTACCGTGCCGACGAAGCCGGTGCGCAACTGGCCGGTACCGCTGCAATGATCGGCGCCCTGCAACGCCTGCGCGTGGAACAAGGCCTGCCGGTGCACATGCCCGACACCATGAAGGCCTTCGGCATCAATGGCGGCCTCAAGCACGGCCTGGCCGGCCTGCTGATGAGCCACCCGCCGCTGGAAGACCGCATCGAGGCCCTGCGCCGCCGCGGTTGATCCATCAGGCAAAAAAGGGCGACTTCGGTCGCCCTTTTTCGTTTTCGCTCAGAACTTCACGCGATATACCCGCTCAACCAGGCTCTTGACCCCGGCCTGCAGGAACTTCGGGCTCTGGCTGATCACTTCCTGCGCTTCGAGCGCCTCGACCTGCCAACCGGCAAACCCGTGCCTCACCTCATCGTCGGCCACCGAAAACGGCGGCCCGGCCAGCAGTTCCTGCTGATAATCCAAGGTCACCAGCAGCCCGGCGCCTGTCGGCAATACCTGCGACAGCAAACGCATGTAATCCACACGCATTTCAGGTGGCAGGGCAATCAGTGCGGCGCGATCGTAGAGCGCCACGCAGTCCGCCACATCCGCCGCGCGCAAGGCGAAGAAGTCGCCACACCACAGCTCCACATCGCCACTGCGCCAGACTTCGAAGGCACCCTGTTGCGCCACCTGTGGCTCCAGCCCATGCTCACGAAAAAAGGCCTGCACCGCCTGCCGTGACAGCTCGACCCCCAACACTCGGTGCCCCTGCCCCGCCAGCCAGGCCAGGTCAAGGCTCTTGCCACACAGCGGCACCAGCACGCGGCTGCCCGGCGCCAGCTGCAGCTGTGGCCAATACTGTTGCAGATAAGGGTTCACCTGCGCTTGATGAAAACCGATCTGGTTGTCGGCCCACCGCTGCTGCCAGAACGCTGGCTCCATGATCACTCCCGATTTTTAGATGGATTGTCGGCAAAACTTGGTTTGGATTTCGATCGGTAGTTGATCGAAGATGATTGCATCATAACCCTCAGGACCCCGCCATGCTGCCCAGCCTGTTCATTTCCCATGGTTCTCCCATGCTTGCCTTGCAACCCGGCGCCAGCGGGCCGGCATTGGCCGGGCTGGCCAACGCCCTGCCACGACCGAAAGCGATTGTGGTGGTGTCAGCGCACTGGGAAAGCCGCGAGCTGCTGGTGACCAGCGGCGCGCAGCCAGAGACCTGGCACGACTTCCACGGCTTCCCGCCGGCGCTGTACGCGGTGCAATATCCGGCGCCTGGCGAACCAGCCCTGGCCAGCCGAGTCGCTGAATTGTTGCAGGCCCGCCTGGACCCCCAGCGCCCCTTCGATCACGGCGCCTGGGTGCCGCTGTCGTTGATGTACCCGGATGCGAGCATTCCGGTGATTCAGGTTTCGTTGCCCAGCCAGATGGGGCCGGGGTTGCAAGTCAAGGTTGGCCAAGCGCTGGCGAGGCTGCGTGCTGAAGGCGTTTTGCTGGTGGGTTCCGGCAGCATCACGCACAACCTGGGTGAACTGGACTGGCATGCCGGGCCGAATGTGATCGAGCCCTGGGCCCTGGCATTCCGGGACTGGGTGGTGGAGCGGCTGAAGGCAGATGACCAGGCTGCGTTGCTGGATTACCGTAAACAGGCGCCGTTTGCGGCGCGCAACCATCCAAGCGATGAGCATTTACTGCCGCTGTTCTTTGCCCTGGGGGCTGGGGACAGGTTCGGCATCGTGCACCAGGGCTTCACCCTGGGGGCGCTGGGGATGGACATTTACCGGTTCGACTGAAGGGCCAGGCAAAAAAAATCCCCGACCTAGGCCGGGGATTTTTTCATTGCATCAGGATCAATCTTCGCGATAACGGCGCAGCTTCAGTTGCTTGCCGGCTACACGAGTGTCCTTGAGCTTGGTCAGCAGACGCTCCAGGCCATCTTCCGGCAGCTCGATCAGGCTGAAGCTGTCACGCACCTGGATGCGGCCAATGGCGTCACGGGCCAGGCCGCCTTCGTTGAGGATCGCGCCCAGCAGGTTCTTGGCGGCGATACCGTCACGGGCACCCAGGGCGGTACGGCAACGCACGCGGCCTTCGGCCAGCGGCATTGGCGCACGACGCTCGCGGTCACCACCACGGTCGCCACGATCACCACGATCGCTGCGCTCACCACGCTCGGTACGCTCGCCACGCGGGGCGAAGCTCGGTACCAGCGGCTGCTCACGCTCTACGGCGGCCAGGTCCAGCGCCTGGCCGTTGGTGGCCTTGCGCAGCAGGGCCGAAGCCAGGGCGCGAGCGCTGCAGCCGAGGTCGGCAGTCAGGCGGTCGAACAGCTCGCCATGGGTGGCTTCTGCTTCAGCAACCAGCGGCGCCAGACTGTTGGTCAGCTTCTTGATGCGGGCGTCCAGTACAGCCTGGGCGTTCGGCAGGCGGGCTTCGGCAACCTTCTGCCCGGTCACGCGCTCGATCACCTGCAGCATGCGGCGCTCACGCGGGGTAACCAGCAGCAGTGCACGGCCATCGCGACCGGCACGGCCGGTACGGCCGATACGGTGCACGTAGGATTCCGGGTCGTACGGCATGTCGACGTTGAACACATGAGTGATGCGCGGTACGTCCAGACCACGGGCAGCGACGTCGGTGGCGACGACGATGTCCAGGCGGCCATCCTTCAGCGAGTCGATCACGCGCTCACGCTGATTCTGGGCGATGTCGCCGTTCAGCGCAGCAGCCTTGTAACCCTTGGCTTCCAGCGCGGCGGCCAGGTCCAGGGTGGCTTGCTTGGTGCGCACGAAGGCGATCAGCGCGTCGAACTCTTCGACTTCCAGCAGACGCAGAACAGCCGGGATCTTCTGGTCGGCGTGGACCATCAGGTGGGCCTGGTCGATCGCGGTGACGGTCTGGGTCTTGCTCTGGATCTTGACGTGCTTGGGCTCGCGCAGGTGGCGTTCGGCGATCGAGCGGATCGACGACGGCAGGGTTGCGGAGAACAGTACGGTCTGGCGGCTGGCCGGGATGGCATCGAAGATCACTTCGAGGTCGTCCATGAAGCCCAGCTTGAGCATTTCGTCAGCTTCGTCCAGTACCAGGTACTGCACGGTCGACAGGACTTTCTCGTCACGACGCAGGTGGTCGCACAGACGGCCCGGGGTGGCGACGACGATTTGCGCGCCGTTGCGAATGGCACGCAGCTGTGGGCCCATCGGGGCACCACCGTAGACGGCCACTACATTAACGCCCGGCATCTGCTTGGCGTAGGTTTCGAAAGCGGTAGCTACTTGCAGCGCCAACTCACGGGTTGGCGCCAGGATCAGGGCTTGCGGTTCGCGCTTGCTCACATCGATCTTGTTGAGGATCGGCAGGGCGAAGGCAGCGGTCTTGCCGGTGCCAGTCTGCGCCTGGCCGATCATGTCGTGACCGGCGAGGATGATCGGGATCGATTGTTGCTGAATGGCGGACGGCTCTTCGTAGCCGGTAGCCAGAACGGCAGCAACAATGTTCGGATTAAGATCGAGAGCGGCGAAGCCGCCGGTTTCCTGGGTCATGGGTCTGCCTCTAAGTGCATCCGCAAAGACCCATGCTGCAAAGCTGCACATGCCTTGAAAGACCGGAACGGTCACCCAGGCAGCTTTGTCGGCGGGGATTTGCGAAAACGATTGAAAAAGAAAACTTTAGGAAGGTCCGCCTAGCGGACGTGCAGCCGAAGCTGGACTCGGAGGATTTGCACCACCTGATTTTGAGGTCCGCTAAAAGACCGGCGCGTACTATACCCGAAAAAATAGTGGGGAGTGAGTAAATTTTTCTGGCCCAACGGCCAGTATCGGGCCATCAGGCAGAGATAGCTGAATCGTTTTTCTGTAACACCGCGAAGCAGGCGACGCGGTCTCAAGTAGCAGGCCGGATCTCGCGGATCAACCCTTCCAGGCTATACCCCAAACGTGGCGCCAGGGCCTCGGCCCGCGCCCGCAGCGCATCGAGATCCAGTTGCTGATCCAGGTCCGCCGGCACCAGCAGGATCACATTGCCCTCCTTCACCGGCAGTTCCCAGTAATGCCGGTGGTACAACCCGCGCAACAGCGCCGCGCCCAGCGGTTTGCCGTCGTCGTTGGCCCACTGGTTGATCACCAGCCAGCCACCTGGGTTGAGTTTCTTCTGACAGTTCTCGAGGAACTTCCACGCCAGGTGCCCGACGCCCGGCCCGTAATCGGTATAAAGGTCGACGAACAGCAGGTCGGCCTGCTCTGCCGTGGGCAGCAACTCCAGGGCGTCGCCAATGCGCACGTACAGCCGCGGGTCATCGTCCAGTCCCATGTATTCCATGGCCAGGCGCGGCACGTCCGCACGCAGTTCGATGGCCTCGATGTCTTCGAGCGGCAGGAACTTCATGCAGGCCTGGGTCAGGGTGCCGGCACCCAGGCCGAGAAACAGCGCACTCTCCGGCTGTTCGTGGCAAAGCGCGCCGACCAGCATGGCGCGGGTGTAGTCGTACTCCAGCCAACTCGGATCGGAGGTGAACACGCAGCTCTGCTCGATGGCATCGCCGAACTCAAGGAAGCGGTAATCCTCCACCTCGTACACGCTGATGACGCCAAAGGCATCCTCGACCCGGGCCAACAGCTTCTCTTCCCGCTCCGTCGCCATCTACCTGCCACCCGCCCGCGCAAAAACGCGCATTGTCCGTCAACGCCCCGGATGCAACAAGCTCGGCGCCGCTGTTACCATGGCAGGCAGCCTATAACAGACAAGACCGAGCCCGTGATGAACCGACCGTGGAGCCCCGACAGCTGGCGCGCCCTGCCGATCCAGCAGCAACCGACCTACCCCGACGCCGCGCACCTGCTCAAGGTCGAGCAGACCCTGGCCAGCTACCCGCCGCTGGTCTTCGCCGGCGAGGCGCGCGAGCTGCGCCGGCAGTTCGCCGAGGTCACCGAGGGCCGTGCCTTCCTGCTGCAGGGCGGCGACTGCGCAGAGAGCTTCGCCGAGTTCTCGGCGGCGAAGATCCGCGACACCTTCAAGGTGCTGCTGCAGATGGCCATCGTCATGACCTTCGCCGCCGGCTGCCCGGTGGTGAAGGTCGGGCGCATGGCCGGGCAGTTCGCCAAGCCGCGCTCCTCGGGCGACGAAACTATCGGCAATGTCACCCTGCCGGCCTACCGTGGCGACATCGTCAACGGCATCGGCTTCGACGAGAAGAGTCGCGTGCCGGACCCGGAACGCCTGCTGCAGGCCTACCACCAGGCCACCGCCAGCCTCAACCTGCTGCGCGCCTTCGCCCAGGGCGGTTTCGCCGACCTGCACCAGGTGCACAAGTGGAACCTCGACTTCATCGCCAACTCGGCGCTGGCCGACAAGTACCACCAACTGGCCAACCGCATCGACGAAACCCTCGCCTTCATGCGTGCCTGTGGCCTGGACAGCGCGCCACAACTGCGCGAAACCAGCTTCTTCACGGCCCACGAAGCGCTGTTGCTCAACTATGAAGAAGCCTTCGTGCGCCAGGACAGCCTGACCGGCGACTACTACGACTGCTCGGCCCACATGCTGTGGATCGGCGACCGCACCCGCCAGCTTGACGGCGCCCATGTCGAATTCCTGCGCGGCGTGCACAACCCGATCGGAGTCAAGGTCGGCCCGAGCATGAACCCCGAAGAACTGATCCGGCTGATCGACACGCTCAACCCGAGCAACGACCCCGGCCGCCTCAACCTGATCGTGCGCATGGGCGCCGGCAAGGTCGGCGCGCACCTGCCGGGGCTGATCCGCACCGTCGAGCGCGAGGGGCGCAAGGTGCTGTGGAGCTCCGACCCGATGCACGGCAACACCATCAAGGCCAGCAGCGGCTACAAGACCCGCGACTTCGCGCAGATCCTCGACGAGGTGAAGCAGTTCTTCCAGGTGCACCAGGCCGAGGGCAGCCATGCGGGCGGTATCCATATCGAGATGACCGGGCAGAACGTCACCGAGTGCATCGGCGGCGCCCGGCCAATCACCGAGGATGCCCTGTCCGACCGCTACCACACCCACTGCGATCCACGGATGAACGCTGATCAGTCGCTGGAGCTGGCCTTCCTGATCGCCGAAACCCTCAAGCAGGTGCGGCGCTGAGCAAGGCCTGACGCAACTGGCTGCCTTCAGCCCGAGGGCAGTTCAGTTGCACCCGCTCCAGGCCCAGCCACTGGGCCATGCGCAGCAGATTACACGCCAGGGCATGGTAGCCCTGCGCGTCCAACGCTATCGATTCCGCGTGTACGGCATGCACCGCCAGTTGCCCCTGGGCGCGCTCGGCGCGCAGGTCCAGGCGCGCGGCGATGCGTTCGCGGTAGAGGAACGGCAGCACGTAGTAGCCGTATACCCGCTTGTGCGCAGGGGTGTAGATCTCCAGGCGAAAATGGAAATCGAACAGCCGCTCGGTGCGGTTGCGTTCCCAGACAAGCGAATCGAACGGCGACAGCAACGCGCTGGCCTCGATGCGTCGGGGGATGCGCGGTGAACCGGCGCAGTAGGCCGGCTGCTTCCAACCCTGTACCTCGACCGGCTGCAGGCGGCCATCGGCGACCAGCTCGTGTAGCGCCGCCCTACCCTGGCCAGGCTCGAGGCGGAAGTAGTCGCGCAGGTCGCGCTCGGTGGCCACGCCCAGCGCCGTGGCGGCATGCAGCATCAGGCCTTGATGGGCTTCGGCTTCGCCCGGCAGCGCCTGGTCGAGGATCGCCTTGGGCAGGACCCTTTCCGGGACATCGTAGAGCCGCTCGAAACCGCGCCGCCCCGCCACCGTGACTTCACCGGCGGCGAACAGCCATTCCAGCGCGTGCTTTTCTTCGCTCCAGTCCCACCACGGGCCGGCCCGCGCCTGCCGGGTGGACAAGCTGCCCGCACCCAGTGCGCCCTGTTCGCGCACGGTGGCCAGCACGCGGGCGATCAAGTCCTGGCGTTCGCGGCCGAACTGCGCGAGCTGGCGGTAGATACCGCGGCCATCGGCGGCATGGGCCATGCGCCAACGCAGCAGCGGGTAGAGGTTCAGGGGTAACAGCGAGGCTTCGTGGCCCCAATACTCGAACAGCTGGCGCTGGCGACCACGGCCCCAGGCGAGTTGGTCGAGCATTTCCGGCGGGTAGCCGCCGAGGCGGGAGAACAGCGGCAGGTAATGGGAGCGGACCACGGCGTTGACCGAGTCGATCTGCACGACGCCCAAGCGTTGCAGCATGCGTTTCAGTGCGGGCAGGGTCGGAGGGGCGTCAGGCTGTTTGCCGAATCCCTGGGCTGACAGGGCCAGGCGGCGGGCCTGGCTGATGGACAACTTGAGCGGCAAGCCTGATCTCCTTGTGGTATCTGTTACGGCCCTTTCGCGGGGCAAGCCCGCTCCTACAGGGGAACGCGTTTCCTTGTAAGAGAGGGCTTGCCCCGCGAAGAGGCCATAACAGGTTTAGCCTATTTCCGCAGGGGATCATCCCAGAAATGCCGCTCGGCCTCTTGCTGGATATCCGCCCGGCTCAAGCCCAGGTCATGCAGGGTCGCATCACTCAGGCTGGCCAGTTCCTGGCGCTGACGGTAAAGCTGCAGCCACCGGGCCGGGCGGTCCAGGGCCACGTGCCACAGGTGGTTCAAGGAAAAGGCAGGTTGCTGGATGCTGCTGACATGACCTTTCATCGTGAAGCCCTCCGTGTTGATGGCTCCAGTCTCTGCCCAGGCTTAAGATCAATCCAACGAATGTTTCTGATGCCATGCATCTCGGAGATTGATGCAATGTCCCAGTACCAGAGTCTCGATGCCGACGTGCTGCGCACCTTCGTCGCCATCGCCGAGCAAGGCGGCTTCACCCGCGCCGGGGAAGTGGTCAACCGCACCCAGTCGGCGGTGAGCATGCAGATGAAACGCCTGGAAGAAGACATCCTGCAGCGCCAGCTGTTCGAGCGCGACGGCCGTCAGGTCCGGCTTACCGCCGAGGGCCAGGTGCTGCTTGGCTACGCCCGGCGCATCCTCAAGCTGCATGGCGAAGTGTTCAATACCCTGCGCATGCCGCACATGGTCGGGCTGGTGCGTATCGGTACGCCGGATGATTACGCCATGCGCTTTCTGCCGACCATCCTCTCCAGCTTCGCCCAGGCCTACCCGCTGGTGCAGGTGGAGGTGCATTGCGACTCGTCCAAGCAACTGATGCTGCGCCAGGACCTGGACCTGACCATCGTCACCCGCGAGCCGGGCAACGAAGTTGGCCAGCTGCTGCGCCAGGAGCGCCTGGTGTGGGCCGCCGCCGAAGGTTTCTGCCCACAGGAACAGCGGCCAATGCCGCTGGCGCTGTTCAACACCGACTGCTTCTGCCGCGCCTGGACCTGCAACGCCCTGGAAGCCCAGGGCATCGACTACCGCATCGCCTACACCAGCCCCAGCCTGGCGGCGATCTTTGCCATCGTCACCGCCGGGCTGGCGGTAACGGCGCAATTGCAGAGCCTGGTCGGTGGCAATATCCGCATTCTCGGCGAGAGCGATGGATTGCCGCAGTTACCACTGGCAAACGTGATGCTGCTGCGCAACAGCCAGGGCCAGTCGCCGATCACCGACTGCATGGCCGATTACATCGTCGAAGGGTTCATGTGACGCTTACAGCTCGAAGCCCAGCATCACCGCACAGACCACCAGGAACACGCAGAACATCGCCCGCAATACCTTCTCTGGCAGTGCATGGGCCAGTTTCACCCCCCAACTGATGCTCAGCAGCCCACCGACCGCCAATGGAATGCCCACGCTCCAGTCCACGCTGTGGTGCACCCCATAGGTCACCAGGGTCACCAAGGTACTCGGCGCCGCCAACGCCAGTGACAGCCCCTGCGCCACTACTTGGGTGGTGCCGAACACACTGGTCAGAATCGGCGTGGCCACGACGGCCCCACCCACGCCGAACAGGCCGCCCATGGTCCCGGCAAAACTGCCGAGCACGCCCAGCCACGGCCAGGCATAACGCAGCTCGGCACTGGGCGGCGAGACCTTGAGGAACATCCGCGCCACGTTCCAGATGGCCAGGGCTACCAGGAAGCCGACGAAGCCCAGGCGCATCGCGTGGGCGTCGATACCCACCGCCCAGATCGACCCGAGCCAGGCGAACAGGAAGCTGCACAGCGACAGCGGCACGGCATGGCGCAGCTCGATGCGGTTGCGCTGGTGATAGCGCCACAGCGCCAACAGTACGTTCGGCACCACCATCACCAACGCGGTGCCCTGGGCCAACTGCTGATCGAGGCCGAACAGCACGCCCAAGGCCGGGATGGCGATCAGGCCGCCGCCGATGCCGAACAACCCACCCATGGTGCCCAGGCCGGCACCCAGCACGATATACAAAAACCACTCGATCATCAGGGCCTCATCCGCCTGTGTTTGGAATGCCAGCATGCTAACGATTGCGCTCTAGCGGGGAAACGCATAGCAACGCACAATGGCTTTGCGTTTCTCGCATAAGCGGAATGACCATGAGCCCCGATACCCTGACTGACCAGCTGAGCCTGTTTCTCGATGTGCTGGAGAGCGGCAGTTTCTCCGCCGCCGCCCGTCGCCACCCACTGACCCCGTCCGCCGTGGCCCGACGCATCGACAACCTGGAAAGCGCCGTGGGCAGTCGCCTGTTCACCCGCAGCACCCATGCCGTGCGCGCCACCCCGGCGGGCAACGCCTTCGCCGAGCGCGCCCGGCGCATCATCGAAGAATTGCGCCTGGCCCGTGCCGAGGCGGTATCGCTGAGCAATGCCCCCGAGGGCCTGATCCGCATCGACGCCCCGGCCGCCTTCGGCCGCCGTCACCTGGCGCCAGCGATTGCCGACTTCCTGGTGGCCTATCCAGGCCTGGATGTGCAATTGCGCTTGATCGATAGTTTCGTCGACTTGCATGGCAGCCACCTGGGCGAGGTCGATCTGGTACTACGCGCCGGCCCCCTGGCCGACACCCGCCTGGTCGCCACCAAACTGGCGCACATGGTGCGCATCGCCTGCGCCAGCCCTGCCTACCTGGCCAGCCGCGGCATGCCCAGCTGCCCCAGCGAATTACCTGCTCACGACGGCCTTGACTGGGACGGCCTGGCACCGCCGTTCGCCTGGCGCTTCGCGGTCGACGGGCAGGTGCGCCTGTACCGCCCGGCGCGCATGCGCATGGCCGCCAACAACGCCGAGACCCTGTTGTTCGGCGCCCTCGCCGGCCTCGGTATCGCCCACTTGCCGACCTGGCTGATCAGCGACTACCTGCTGCGCGGTGAACTACTGCCGCTGTTCTGCGACAACGGCCTGCCCGAAGCCGAAAACAGTGGCATTTATGCACTGCGCCTTGAACATGAAACGAACTCTCGCAGCCGTTTGCTGCTCGAATTTCTCAAGAGCCGCTTCAGCCCGGTTCCCCCTTGGGACCTGGCACTGCGCAGTGAACTGCGCTGGCAGTAAGCGCCCCAACCTTCAGCGTGCTAGATTTCTCCATTGATGACATTCAAGGACCTGCATGAACGCCAACACCCAAGCTTCCTGTGACGAGCTGCTGCTGGACAACCAGGTCTGCTTCGCCCTGCACTCCACCTCGTTGCTGATGACCAAGGTCTACAAGCCGCTGCTGCAAGCACTGGGCCTGACCTACCCGCAGTACCTGGCCATGCTCGTGCTGTGGGAGCAGGACGGCCTGACCGTAGGCGAAATCAGTCAGCACCTGCTGACCGACCCCGGCTCGCTCACGCCCCTGCTCAAGCGCCTGGAGAGCGAAGGCCTGCTGCAGCGCAACCGCAGCCGCGAGGATGAACGAGTGGTGCTGGTGCAATTGACCGACAAGGGCCGTGCCTTGCAGCAGCAGGCCCGGGAAGTACCACAATGCATCCTCAAGGCCAGCGGCCGCAGCCTCGAACGCTTGCAACAGCTGCAGGCCGACCTGCTGGAGCTGCGCGACAGCCTGCAAAAAAACCTCTGACGGCTACGCTGTGTGATGCCCGTTCGGATGAGCGGTGAAGATTTATCTTGCGCACTAACTAATTGCGCGATAATTTAAATCCCGTACCCACATGACGCCACCTGATCACCAGGGGCGCACAGCACACTAGCGAGGCTCAAGATGCAAAAGGTCACTCCGCTGTACATCGCAGAAGCCACCTCCACCGGCGGTCGCGACGGCAAATCCCGCTCCAGCGACGGCAAGCTGGAAGTCAAGCTGAGCACTCCCAAGGAACTCGGCGGCGCCGGTGGTGACGGCACCAACCCTGAACAGATGTTCGCCGCCGGCTACTCGGCCTGCTTCATCGGCGCCCTGAAGTTCGTGGCCGGCCAGGAGAAGAAAGCCCTGCCTGCGGATGCCTCGATCACCGCCAACGTCGGTATCGGCCAGATCCCTGGTGGTTTCGGTTTGGACATCGACCTGCACATCAACCTGCCAGGCCTAGCCCAGGCCGATGCCGAAGGGCTGGTGGAAAAGGCCCACAAGGTCTGCCCTTACTCCAACGCCACCCGCGGCAATGTGGATGTGCGCCTGCACGTGACCGTGTAAATCACAGGCACAAAAAAACCCGGCCAAGGCCGGGTTTTTGCGTTTCGCAAGAAGGATTACTTCTTGGAGCGGCCTTTGAAGCTGTTGTCGCGAGTGTCGATGTCGATCCACTCGTCGATCTGGATGAAGTCGGCAACCGAGATCTCGGTACCGTTCTTCAGCTTGGCAGGCTTCATGACCTTGCCCGAGGTGTCGCCGCGAGCAGCGTTCTCGGTGTAGACAACCTGACGGCTGATGGTGGTCGGCAGTTCAACCGATACCAGACGGCCTTCGAAGAACACGGCTTCGCAGACGTCTTCCATGCCTTCTTCGATGTACGGCAGAACGGCTTCGATGTCCTCGGCGTTCAGCTCATACATGGTGTAGTCGGTGGTGTCCATGAAGGTGTATTCGTCACCGTTGATGAACGACAGGGTCGCTTCTTTGCGATCCAGGATCACGTCGTCCAGCTTGTCGTCTGCACCGTAGACGGTTTCGGTCTTGTAGCCGGTCAGCAGGTTTTTCAGCTTGGTCTTCATGATCGCGCTGTTGCGACCCGACTTGGTGAACTCGGCTTTCTGAACCAGCCACGGGTCGTTGTCGATCCGCAGTACGGTACCGGGTTTCAGTTCTTTACCAGTTTTCATTACGAAGTATCCGAATCTGGATGGATTTATAAAAATCGAGGCCGCATATCATAGCCAATTTCGGTAAAACTGTACCAGCGCCTTGGCAAGGTCCGGCCGAGCGGCTTGACTCACGGCCCATTCAGCGGCGTGCTGTTGCAGTTCCGCCCAGTGTTTGCGGGCGCCTTGCCAGGCCGCGTGCATGTCGCGGTCCATGTTCCAGGCACGCCACAATGCCATCAGCGCCTCGCTGGCCTCGTCCGACAAGCCCTGTCGATAATGCGCGAGGAAGGCTTCGAGTTTTTCCCAGTGGGCATTTTCGTCCTGCACATAGATGTGCCACAGCATCGGCCGGCCAGCCCACTGGGCGCGCACGAACGAATCTTCCCCCCGCACCGCGTTGAAATCGCAGCTCCACAGCAAGCGGTCATAATCGTCCTGGCTGATGAACGGCAGGATCTGCACGGTCAACGTGCCGCGCTGGTGCACATCGCCCGGCTGCAACTGTTGCTCACCCAGCCAGGCGCCCAGGTCGCCGAGAATGCGCCCTTGCGGGACCAGCAGGTGAACCGGCTCGGCATCCTCGGCCAGCGCATCGAGCCAACCGCCCAGTTGGCCGTTTTCGTAAGCGAACAGCGACATCAGCAGTGCACCAGGCTGCACCTGCACGCCCAGGCCCTGGAGGAATGCCGCACGCGCTTCGGCCGACTGCTCGAAGGCTTGCCGGCGCGGCAGCAGGCTGGCCTCGCGCAATAGCCCGCCGGTCTTGTCGGTGAAGCCTGGGAAGAAGAACACCTTGCGCAGGCCATTGGGCTGGGGCGATGGCAAGCCATGGCAGCCTTCGACCCAGTCCTCGGCGCTGAGGTATTCGAGGTTCAGCCACAGCACCGGCGCCGTGCGCGCGCGCATCGCTTCTACGTACGCTGCCGGCAACTGGCAGGCAAAGGCCCCGATCACCACGTCGGCAGGCTCGACGGGCTGCCAGTCGGCAGGCCACAAGCGCACGTCGACATTTTGCTGCCATTGCTGTGCAGCACTGGCATCGGCACCCGGGCACAACGGCACGAAGGCATCCAGGTCGTCCACCCACAGGCGCACCGCCAGGTTGTGCTCGGCCACCAGCTGCCGAGCCAGGCGCCAGGTCACACCGATATCGCCATAGTTGTCGACGACGCTGCAGAAAATGTCCCAAGTGGTTTTCATGTGCCCTGCCTCGCCCTGCGCGAAAACCGCGAATTCTGCGGATAAATTGTCGTCGACAAAAGCACCACACGGAAAAAAGCGCCAGCGCCATGCGACAATGGCCCCTTCGCCCGCCCTGCCAGGAGGCCGCCATGCCCCGCCACCGTGAACTGAAGATCACCCTCAAACCGCTGCAACTGATTTTCTGCGTGGCCTTTGGCCTGTGGCTCGGCGCCGTGGCGATTGCCCTGAGCCTGTGGCTGGCCCTGCAACTGTGGCCAGAACAGGTTGAGCCCGTGGCCCAGGCTGTGGCACCGGCCTACAGCAAGCCGGCACCGACGACTGCACCCGCCCAGCCGGTGGACGCGCAAAGCGAGATGTTCGAGCGCTACAAGGACATCCTGCACAAGCAGGAAGTGCAGCAGGCCGCCGAGGCCGCCCAAGGCAACCCGCGCAACCTCAACAGCCCCAAGTGCCAGTTCTGGCTGTCGCAGAACCGCACCGCGCCTACCGACAAGAGCCAGGCCAACGTACTGGAGTTCTGCTACTGACCATGGACAAGGCCACCCTGCTCAAGCGTATCGTCGCGGCCCTGGAAACCGACATGGAGGTGTTGCGCCGTGCGGCCCAGACCGCCTACGAGGCGGCTACTGCCGAAGAGAACATCGCCGAGAACAAGTACGACACCCTGGGGCTGGAAGCGTCGTACCTGGCCACCGGGCAGGCGCGGCGCACAGCCGAGATTCGCCAGGCGCTGCTGACTTACCAGCAATTGCTGCTGCGCGAGTATGACCCGTCGCGAGGGGTACAGGTGAGCAATCTGGTGACGCTGGAAGATGAAGATGGCGGGCGGCGGTTGTTGTTTCTCGGGCCAGAGGCGGCCGGGTTGAAGATTGGCGAGGGGGATGACCTGGTTACCGTGATCACCCCGCGTTCGCCATTGGGACAGCAACTGGTGGGCAAGAAAGTCGATGACGAAATAAGTCTTGGCACCCAGGTATTCTACGTAATCTATGTTGCCTGACATGCCAAGGCATCGAAACGAGTCGCCAACCCTCGGCAGGCAAACTGCTCCACCACAAAGTCGATGAACGCCCGGGTCTTGCCCGGCAACAGCTTGTGCTCGGCGTAATACAAGCTGATATGCCCATCATCCACATACCAGTCCGGCAACACCCGCTGCAGCTGCCCGGCCTCCAGGTAGGGTACGGCAAACGGCAAGCTGACCAGGGCAATCCCCAACCCCTGCTGCGCTACTGCACACGCCGCATCTGAATCGCTCATGGTCATCGCCTGGCGCAACAGCAACGGCTGCTGTTCCTGCCAACGACTGGTCAAGGGCCAGGTGCGTACCCGCCCGGTCTGCGGGGAACGGATCAGAATCCCGTCGTGGCGCTGCAGCACCTCAGGGCTGTCGATAGCGGCATGCCGGTCCATGTACGCAGGCGCCGCCACCAGCACCCGATGCGCGGGGGTCAGCTTGCGCGCCACGACGCCCAACGGCAGCTCGAAACCACCGCCAATGGCCGCATCGAAGCCCTGACCGATCAGGTCTACCTGGCGGTTGTCGAAATGCCAGTCCGGGGTGATCGCCGGGTAGCGGCGCAGAAACTCACCCAGCAGCGGCAGCACGTACAGGCGGCCGAACACGGTGCCCATGCTCACCCGCAGCAACCCGGCCGGCTGACCCTCGGCGCTGGCCAGGTTGGCCACGGCGTACTGGATGGTGCGAAAGCTGTCGCTCACCTCGCCCAGAAATCGCTGCCCGGCCTCGGTCAAAGTCAGCTTTCGCGTACTACGCTGGAACAGCCGCACCCCGAGGCGCGCTTCCAGCTGGGCAACGTGCTTGCCCACTGCCGCCGGGGTGATGCTCAGGCGCCGGGCCGCTTCGGCGAAACTGCCCACCTCGGCGCTTCGAATGAAACACTCGAGGGCGTTGAAAGACTCCATGGCCATGATTGCCAACCAAAGGTTTACTCTGCTGATAGTGATTGCCATCTTATCAGCAGGTAATCATCGGTCGATACTGCGTCCATCCAAGGCATCCGGCCTTGCTTCCAGCAGGAGATCAGCATGTCCAAGAAACTTACCCTCGAAGGCAAAGTCGCCTTCGTCCAAGGCGGTTCGCGCGGTATCGGCGCAGCCATCGTGCGGCGCCTGGCCCACGAAGGCGCACACGTCGCCTTCACCTACGTCAGCTCCGCCGGCCCAGCCGAAGCGCTGGCCGACGAAATCAAGGCCGCTGGCGGCCAGGCCCTGGCCCTGCGCGCCGACAGTGCCGACGCCGCCGCCTTGCAGCTGGCGGTGGACGACGCCTTCAAGGCCTTCGGCCGCCTCGATATCCTGGTCAACAACGCCGGCGTACTGGCGGTTGCGCCGCTGGCCGAGTTCGACCTGGCGGACTTCGACCGCACCCTCGCGGTCAATGTGCGCAGCGTGTTCGTCGCCAGCCAGGCTGCTGCCCGGTATATGGGCCAAGGGGGGCGCATCATCAACATCGGCAGCACCAATGCCGAACGCATGCCGTTTGCCGGTGGCGCCCCGTATGCCATGAGCAAGTCAGCGCTGGTCGGCCTGACCAAGGGCATGGCCCGGGATCTGGGGCCGCAGGGGATTACCGTGAACAACGTGCAGCCAGGGCCGGTGGACACCGACATGAACCCGGCCAGTGGCGAGTTTGCCGAAAGCCTGATTCCGCTGATGGCCATCGGGCGGTACGGGCAGGCGGACGAGATTGCCAGCTTCGTGGCCTACCTCGCAGGGCCCGAGGCGGGTTACATCACTGGAGCCAGCTTGTTGGCCGATGGTGGGTTTGCGGCTTGAGGGTTGTATAAAGGCGGCAACGTGCACGGCTTGAATTTTATGCTGGTGCAAAGATCGAGCGCCGCGCGGGCGGCGCTCGATCTGACAGGCGCCACAAAATCACCGACGAACACCCCCAGCACCAAACGAGAATCTCATGAAATCCCCCTCCCTGAGCCGCGCCATGATCCTGCTGATGGCCACGGCCACCGGCCTTGCCGTGGCCAGCAACTACTATGCCCAACCGCTGCTGCACAGCATTGCGCAACAGTTTGGCCTGAGTACCGCCAGTGCCGGCAGCATCGTCATTGCCGCGCAACTGAGCTATGGCGCCGGCCTGTTGCTGCTGGCGCCGCTGGGCGATCTGTTCGAACAGCGCCGGCTGATCGTGGTGATGACGGCCATCTCCACCCTGGGCCTGGTCATCAGCGCCTGTGCCCCGAGCCTGCCCTGGTTGCTGCTCGGCACCTCGCTCACCGGCCTGTTCTCGGTGGTGGCGCAGATCCTCGTGCCGATGGCCGCCACCCTGAGCGAGCCGCATCAGCGCGGTCGCGCCGTGGGCACCTTGATGAGCGGGCTGCTGCTGGGCATCCTGCTGGCGCGTACCGCTGCCGGCTTCATGGCCGGGCTGGGCGGCTGGCGCAGCATCTATGTGCTGGCCGCCGTGCTGATGGCGCTCACGGCGTTGGCGCTGTACCGCAACCTGCCCGAACACAATAGCGATGCCGGCCTCAAGTACCCGGCGCTGATCGGCTCGGTGTTCCGCCTGTTCATCGAAGAGCCGGTGCTGCGCCTGCGCTCGCTGCTCGGCCTGCTGGCGTTCAGCCTCTTCGCACTGTTCTGGACACCGCTGGCATTCCTGCTGGCCAGCGGGCCGTACCACTACTCCGACGCGGCCATCGGCCTGTTCGGCCTGGCCGGAGCGGCCGGTGCGCTGGCGGCCAACTGGGCCGGGCGCCTGGCCGACCGCGGCAAAGGCTCGCTGGGCACCACGGTTGGCCTGGTGGCGCTGCTGTTGTCGTGGATCCCGCTGGGCTTTGCCGAAAGCTCGCTGCTGGCCTTGCTGGTGGGTGTGCTGGTCCTGGACCTGGCCGTGCAGCTGGTGCACGTGAGCAACCAGAATGCGGTGATCGCCCTGCGACCTGAAGCCCGTACGCGGCTGAATGCCGGGTACATCACCTGCTACTTCATCGGCGGTGCGCTAGGCTCGTTGCTGGGCACACAGCTGTTCCAGCGCCAAGGGTGGATGGGCATCGTGGTGGCAGGCCTGGTGATCGGCACTCTGGCCCTGGTGGTATGGGGCCTGGCGCAGCGCAAGGCCGCCGCACAGCTAGCCTGAAGGCATCACTGAGCGCGACAACCCACCGCATTACCCTCCGTCGCCTGGCCGTTGACTTGCCTGCCCAGGCGGCGCTCAGTAGGCGCTGGTCAAGGACCTTTCACTGACAGGATAAATCAATGACAAGACTCACGGTGCAATCCGGCGATTTCTTGCAAGGTGAAGGCGAGTTTCGCAATGGATCGCTCACACTCAAGACCCCGCGCAGCCCTTCACCCGGCGAGCGGATTTCCCTGGCCCGTATCGCTGACCTGCGCCTGGCCAGCCTGGAGTCCAGCCGTAGCCTGGGCACCGCCCTTGGCTGGGGCGTGGCCGGGGCGCTGGTGGCCGGCCCGGTGGGCCTGCTGGCCGGGCTCTGGCTGGGCGGCAAGGAGGAAGAAGCCACCTTCCTGGCCACCTTCAAGGATGGCCGCAAGCTGATGGCCATTACCGATGGCAAGACCTGGTCGAAGATCGACCACACCTGGCGCCAGCATCGCCGCCCGGCAACTGCTGACTGAGCCCCTGCAGGGCCTGGGCCTGCTAAGATAGCGGCTTTTTTTCTGTCTGTTCCGGCCCTTTCGCGGGTTTACCCGCGAAAGGGCCTGCGCGGTCTTCGCCCCAAGGACGCCCTCTGCATGTCTCTGCTTCGCCCTCACCTGCCCCTGAGCCTGCTCAGCCTGGGCCTGGCCCTGCACAGCCCTCATGGCCTGGCCGAAGACAGCCTGGAACTGGCCCCGGTGCAGGTGTCCGACACTTACGACGATGAAGGCTACCAGGCGCGCGAGGCCTCGGTCGGCGGCTTCCAGCCTGCACCCTTGCTCGACACCCCGGCCTCGGTCAGCGTGTTCAGCCAGCAACTGCTGGAAGACCGCCAGGTCCGCCTGCTCAGCGAAGTGCTGCAAAGTGACGCCTCGGTGGGCGAAAGCTATGCCCCGATCGGTTACTACGAAAACTTCAATGTGCGCGGCTTCGAGCTCAACGCCGCCAGCAGTTACCGCATCAACGGCCAGACCATCGCCGGCGAGCAGAACGTGGCACTGGAGAACAAGCAGCAAGTCGAGCTGCTCAAGGGCCTTTCCGGGCTGCAGAGCGGCGTGTCCGAGCCGGGCGGGCTGATCAACTACGTGACCAAGCGCGCCGCCGACGTGCGCAGCGTGACGGTTTCGACCAACGCCCAAGGCGAGCGCTACTTGGCCACCGACCTCGGCGGCTGGTTCGGCGGTGAGCGGCAGTTCGGCCTGCGCGCCAACCTCGCCCACGAGGACATCCGTTCCTACGTCGACCATGCCGACGGCAAGCGCGACTTTGCCTCGCTGGCCTTCGACTGGCAGATCAACCCCGACGCCACCTTGCAGCTCGATGCCGAGTACCAGCACCGCGAACAGCGGTCGGTGCCGGGCTATCAGTTGTTGGGCGGCAGCGAATTGCCCCATGGCATCGACCCGAGCGACCGCCTGGCCTACCAGCACTGGGCGAAGCCTGTGCAGAACGATTCGCTGAACCTGGGCGGGCGCTTCGAATACCGCTTCAACGAGGCCTGGACCAGCACCCTGAGTGCATCGCACAGCAAGGTGGTGATCGACGACTACAGTGCGTTCGCCTGGGGTAGCGAGGGCGGCAGGCAGTCGCACTTCAGCCCCGAAGGCGACTACGACATCTATGACTTCCGCAGCCCCGACGATACCCGCCGCACCGATGAAGCCCAAGCCATGCTCAATGGCCATTTCGACGCACTGGGTGTGCAGCACGACCTGACCGTGGGCAGCAGCGCCCAACGCCGCACGCTCGACCAGCGCCCCTATTACAACGAGCTGGTCGGCAGCGGCAACATCTATACCGGCGCGCCGGCCGTGGCGCCGTCGGACAAGCCGGTCGGTGCCAGCGAAAAGCGCCTGGACAGCCGCCAGTACGGCCTGTTCGTCAGCGACCGCATCAGTTTCAACGAGCAATGGCAGACCGTGCTGGGCGCCCGCGAAGTGCGCCTGGACGAAAAAACCTGGGACGAGAACGGCGTGGCCGGGCGCCATACCCGGCAATACCAGCTGCTGCCCAATGCCGCGTTGATCTACAAACCACGCCCCGACACCACGCTGTATGCCAGCTACGCCAAGGGGTTGTCGGCGGGCGGCACAGCACCCTGGTACGCCAGCAACGCGGCCGAGATACTCGCCCCTACCCTCTCCCACCAATTGGAGCTGGGCATCAAGCGTGACTGGCATGGCATGAGTTTCACCGCCGCGCTGTTCCAGATCCGCCAGGCCTACCAGTACGCACGCCCAGAAGGCGACGGCAGCTTCACCTATGTGCAGCACGGCCAGCAGAAGAACATCGGCCTGGAACTCGGCGCCAGCGGCTGGGCAACCTCCAATCTGCAGCTTCAGGCAAGCGCTGCGGCGATTCGCGCCCGGGTGCAGGACAGCGGCACCGATGCCTATGAGGGCCATCAGGCGATCAACGTGCCGCGACTGCGCGCGGCCCTGCATGCCGAGTACAGCCTGCCAGTACCCGGCCTGGCCTTGCTCGGCGGGGCGCGCTACAGCGCCAGCAAGTATGCGAGCCAGGCTGGCAACGTCGAGGTGGGTGGGTACGCCGTGTTCGATATCGGTAGCCGCTACCGCACACAGCTCGGTGGGTATGACACCGTGCTGCGGCTGACGGTGGATAACGTTTTCGACAAACGCTACTGGCGTGATGTGGGAGACTACCTGGGCGACAACTACCTGTTCCAGGGGGCGCCGCGGACGGCGCGGTTGTCGGCGTCTGTAAGCTTCTGACAGGCTCACACATAGCCTTGTAGGAGCGGGCTTGTCCCGCGAACGGGGGCGACGCGGTGGCTGGCACCGGCGTTGCCGGTGTTCGCGGGGCAAGCCCGCTCCTACAAGGGATCGCCAAGCGCAGAATGCAAAAAGCCCCCGAACTTTTCAGCTCGGGGGCTTTCGCAGAATGTGGCGGTGAAGAAGGGATTTGAACCCTTGATACGATTTCTCGTATACACACTTTCCAGGCGTGCTCCTTCGACCACTCGGACACTTCACCGTTTTCTCTTCAAGGCTTTCACCCCGTCGAGGCGCGCTAATTTAGTAGAAGAGCTTTTCTTTGGCAAGCATTTTTTTCAAATTTTTCATGTATTTGCATGGAGGGACCAATAAACGCTGACCGACCAGTCAGCCTTGCTGCTTTACCTGGCCTTCGGCGCTGGGTAACGTCAGCGCCACGCCCCCCAAAGGACCCTGCAATGAGCGAGCTGATTACCTACCACGCCGAAGACGGCATCGCCACCCTGACCCTGAACAACGGCAAGGTCAACGCCATCTCGCCGGACGTCATCGCGGCCTTCAATGCCGCCCTCGACCGCGCCACGCAGGAGCGTGCCGTGGTGATCATCACCGGCCAGCCGGGCATCCTCTCCGGGGGGTACGACCTCAAGGTGATGACCTCCGGCCCCAAAGAAGCCGTCGCCCTGGTTACCGCTGGCTCCACCCTGGCCCGCCGCCTGCTGTCGCACCCGTTCCCGGTAATCGTCGCCTGCCCCGGCCATGCCGTGGCCAAGGGTGCCTTCCTGCTGTTGTCGGCGGATTACCGCATCGGCGTCGAAGGCCCGTACAAGATCGGCCTGAACGAAGTGCAGATCGGCATGACCATGCACCACGCCGGCATCGAGCTGGCCCGCGACCGCCTGCGCCGCTCGGCCTTCCACCGCTCGGTGATCAATGCCGAGATGTTCGAGCCCAAGGATGCACTGGATGCCGGCTTCCTCGACAAGGTGGTGCCGGCCGAGCAGTTGCTTGAAGTCGCCCAAGGCGTTGCCCGCGAGCTGAAGAAGCTGAACATGCTGGCGCACAAGAACACCAAGCTGAAAGTGCGCAAGGGGCTGCTGGATACTCTGGACGAGGCGATTCTGCTCGATCAGGGCCACATGGGCTGATCGCACCGGCTCACACCAGGTTTGCCCCGGCCAGTGCACAGCCGTACACTGCGCCGCGACTGTCTGGTGTGAGTCGTACCATGCTTTATTCGCTTCGCATGCTCCTGCTGGGGCTGCACTTTTTGCTGGCGGGCGCCCTCGGCCTGCTGATCGGCCTGCTGCGCCCCTTCAACCGCGACAACAGCCGTCTCTTCGCCCGCCTCTACAGCGTGCCGGCCACCTGGCTGATGCGCATCAGGATCAAGGCCGAAGTCGGCCCACTGTGGGACCAGCCGCCCGGCTGCGTGATCGTGGCCAATCACCAGTCCAACTACGACCTGTTCATCCTCGGCCATGTCGTGCCGCAACGTACTGTCGCCATCGGCAAGAAGAGCCTCGGCTGGATTCCGCTGTTCGGCCAGCTGTTCTGGCTGGGCGGTAACGTGCTGATCGACCGCAAGAACGCCTACCAGGCGCGCAAGGCCATGCAGACCACCACGCGCATCCTGCGCGACGATACTTCGATATGGATCTTCCCGGAGGGCACGCGCAACCCCGAAGAACAGCTGCTGGCGTTCAAGAAAGGTGCGTTTCACATGGCCGTGGAAGCCGGTGTGCCGATCGTGCCGGTGTGCGTCAGCCGCTATGCCCGGCGCCTGAGCCTGAATAGCTGGCGGCGGCGAACCGTGATCATCCGTTCACTGCCACCGATCGCCACCAGCGGCCTCAGCCAGCAGGATGTGCCGGCATTGATCGAACAGTGCCGTACCCAGATGCAGCAATGTATCGACCTTATGGAAGGTGAACTGAAAAAGACCTAGTTTGCTTCATCGCGAGCAAGCTCGCTCCTACAGTTGCTCTACGGCCAACTACAGCCCAAGCTGTAACCCGTGTGCAACCGAACAAGTGGATAACCATGGGTCGAGTCGTGGCATCGGCGGTGTATGCCGCCGGCAGAAAGGTCACCAACATCAATATCGACGAAGGCAGCGAGTGGGCGCGCAAGCCGGGACACTTCGTGTGGATCGGCCTGGAAGAGCCCAACGCCGAGGAGCTAGCCAACCTGCAGTGCCAGTTCAATCTGCACGAACTGGCCATCGAGGATGCCCTGGAGAAGCACAGCCGGCCCAAGCTGGAAACCTTCGGCGACGCGCTGTTCATCGTCACCTACTCGCCGGTACGCCACGAAGGCAAGCTGGAGTTCATCGAAACCCACATCTTCGCCGGCAACGGCTACATCATCACCTGCCGCAACGGCCACTCGAAATCCTACGCCCTGGTGCGCCAGCGCTGCGAGGCGCGCCCGCTGCTGCTCGAACATGGCGAAGACTTCGTGCTGTATGCCCTGCTCGACTTCGTCACCGAGAACTACCAGCCGGTCAGCGAGGCCATTCATGGCGAGATCGAGGAGCTGGAACAGAGCGTGCTGAGCACCACACTGCAGGAGGAGGATATCCAGCGCCTGCACAGCCTGCGCCGCGACATCCTGCGCCTGCGCCGCTACGTGGCGCCAATGGTGGAAGTCAGCGAGGAACTGCAGCGCTTGAGCTTCCCGTTCATCGACAAGAACATGCGCCCGTACTTCCGTGACGTGCAGATCCACGTGACGCGGCAGATGGAGGACCTGGCCGGCATTCGCGACATCGCCAGCCAGACCATCGAGATCGGCATGCTGCTGGAATCGTCACGGCAGAGCATCGTGCAACGCAAGTTTGCCGCCTGGGCGGCGATCCTCGCCTTCCCCACGGCGATTGCCGGGATCTACGGGATGAACTTCCAGAACATGCCGGAGCTGGGGTGGCACTATGGCTACTTCGGGGTGCTGGGTGTGATCGTGCTGGGGTGTTCAGGGCTGTTCGCCAGCTTCAAGAAATCTGGCTGGCTTTGAGGGCCTCTTCGCGATCCGAGTTGCCCGAGAAAGGGCGCAAAGCGCCCCCGGCAATTGATCAGGCGGCGCTGTCGCTGGCCTTGGCCGGCTGCTGGATGAAACGCATCATCCATTCGCCCACCAGGTCGCCCTGGTGCTCGGTGGCCAAACTGGCAATGGCCTTGTGGTACACCTCGTCCCCCAGGTACTCCTGACGCGCATCGAGCAGTGCCCGGGAGTAGTCATGGACGAACTCCGGGTGGCCCTGGAAGCACAGCACCTGGTCACGGATGTGGTACGCCGCATTCGGGCAGAAGTCACTGGAGGCAATCACCGTGGCGCCTTCCGGCAGCTCGGTAACCTGGTCCTGATGGCTGATCAGCAAGGTCAGCTCGGAAACTTCCGGGTCCATCCACGGCGCATGCGCCGCCAGCGAGTAGCGGTGAACGCCCACGCCCCAGCCCTTCTCGGCGCGCTCGGCCTTGCCGCCCAGGGTCAGTGCCAGAAGTTGATGACCGAAGCACACGCCCAGCAGCTTCTCGCCACGCTCGTAGAGCTTGAGCAGGTAGGCCTTGAGCGTCTGGATCCAGGGATCGCTACCGAACGAATCGGCCTTGCTGCCTGTTACCAGGTAGGCATCGAAGCGTTCGCCGTCGGGCGGGTAGTCGCCGTTCATCACGTTGTACACACGAAACTCGGCTGCGATCGGCTGACGCGAGAAGAGCTGCTCGAACATCCTTCCGTAGCCCTGGTACTGCGCGGTCAACTCCGGTCGCAGGACATCGGTTTCAAGGATGCAGATGCGTAACGACATAGGGATAGTCCTGAACGACATGGGTGGAAATCTGTTGTAGAGACTGACGCGAAAGCCACGTACAAGCAAGTAGGCTGCACTGACGAACGGTCACATTTTGTCGGGGAACTGCAGGTGGCTACGCGGCTGTCTAGGCAGAGCTACCCAGCGCTATGGCCACTGGCCTCATAGCCAATCGAAATTCTCGATCAAGCTGCTTAGAACAAAGGGTTCTCAATAATGGTTAACGTTCGCCCTTCGGGTGGTTTATATCCACATACATGAGGCAAGCAGACCCGACAAGGAAGCCACCGGGTATTCAGGAATAACAACAAAAAGGCGGTCCGCCATGTTCAGACAATCGAAACTTCGCCAAGCCGGGCTCATTCTCTTCGCCACGACTTTGCTGCTGATTCTTCCCAACCTCACGCGGTTGTTCGGCTGACAGCGCCAATGCTGCGCTTGGGTTAATCTTCCGGCTTTCTGCTCGGAGACTGCCCATGCGCTACTGCCCTGCCCTGCTAGCCCTGTTGTTGAGCCTGCCGCTGTCGGCGGCGCAGTTGCACCTGGAGCTGGGTGACAGTGCCCGGCAGTGGTCCAGCGAAGACCTGTTGACGCACCCTCTGGCCCGCGACATCGACATCGATCAAGACGTTTCCTACAAGCGGCCCATGCATTATCGCGCCGTGCCCGTGGCAGCGCTGCTGCAAGGGGTCAAGGCCGATGACCATCTGCAGGCCGTGGCGCTGGACGGCTTTGCCGCAGAAATGCCGGCCGGGCCATTACTGCAGGAGGGCCCGGCACGCGCCTGGCTGGCGGTCGAAGACCCGGCCAGGCCATGGCCAGCGCTGGGCGATGGCAAGCCGAGTGCCGGGCCGTTCTACCTGGTGTGGACCAAGCCGCAGGCGAGTGGCATTCGCCCAGAGCAATGGCCCTTCCAGGTCACCACGATCCGCCGCTTGGCGCCGGTCGAACATCGTTTTCCGGCGCTGCTGCCCGACCCAAAGCTGCCGGCCACTGACCCGGTACGCCAAGGCTTTGCCCTGTTCCAGCAGAACTGCCTGGCCTGCCATCGGCTCAATGGTGCAGGGGATGCGCAGTTCGGGCCGGACCTGAATGTGCCGCACAACCCGACCGAGTACTTCAGGCCTGAGTACCTGCGCATGTACATTCGTGACCCACAAAGCTTGCGGCAATGGCCGCAGGCCCGGATGCCGGGGTTTGCCGAGAGCGTGTTGAGTGAGCAGGAGCTGGATGAACTGCTGGCTTATCTAGGGCATATGGCCGGACGCCGGCCCTGAAATCGGGGGCTTCTTCGCGGGCGTGCCCGCGAAGAAGGCAACATAACCATTTCAGGCAATCAGCCTTTCCTGCTTGACGCCCCACCCTTCGACTTCGCCGCCATAGGGTGAAACGACCTGCTCGAAGGCTTCCTCAAAATCACCAATCCCGCCGTAAGTGGCGTACATGACCTTGCTCAGTTCCAGATGCCACGCGCCATCGTCCAGTTCACGCACCTGAGCATTCAACGATTCGCCACGAAACTGCCCGGCTGCCCGTCGTGCGCCGGCTTCATCTGGAAAGACCGCGTAGAACTCGATGGGGTGGATGCGGGTGAAGTCGAAACCGCCAGCTTTCATCTGGCGCAGGACATTGCTGCTGATATCGTCGTTCAGGCTGCTCATGAATCGTCCTCCCGAATAAAGCAATGGATAGACTTTCCGTGCACTACGCACCTGCCGGCACTGCCGACAGATCGAGCTGATGCAAGACGCGAGTTGAATGGATGCAGGGCCGCAGAAAAGGCCGGCACCTCCCACCAGCGTAGTGCCTGCGCAGGCACCACGCCAACCGTTGATTCAGAGCGCTTCGTGGATGCTGGTGATGATCACGCCGTTCTGCTCCTTGAGCCAGCGTGCCGTAGGGGATGGGGCGCGGTCCTGGAAGTCGTTGAGGTCCAGCTCATCCATGACCGGAAACAGATGCGAACGGATGGCGCGGGCCGCTTCCTCCTCGCTGGGGCACTGTTCACCGTGCAGCAGCAAGGTAGTTGGCTCGCCTTTCTGGTCGGCAAAGATGACTTCCCACTCTTTCATTGAATTGCCCTCTCAATCAAAGAACACCCGGTGTGTGACACCTGTTAATGCAGACCTTGGGCCTGGGGATTCGTTCCTGCAACAGAAAAGGGCCGCAATGCGGCCCTTTCTGTTTGCTACATGATGCTTATTTCTTTGGCGTAGCGTGAACAACACCGGCGGTGTTGTCCAGCAAGCTCTTGGTCGCGGTCTGGATGAAGGCCTCGAGCTGCTGCAGCATCTGCGGCTGCTCAGGGCTTTCGATCAGTTCGGCCTTGAACTCGCTACCCAGCTGGTAGCGGTACATGCGCGGGCTCATGTCCTTGGACTCGATGAGCAGGTGGTCGCCCTTGACCAAGCCGACGATCTGCTCGCTGCCCGACGGCTTGATCATGCCGATGCCCGGGTCGCCCTCAGGCAGGTTGAGCAGGTCGCGGCCCCAGCACTGGTGACGGGTCTCGCCACCCAGGCGGCCCATGATGGTCGGCACGATGTCGACCTGGGTACCCACCGTGTGGTTGACCGCACCGAACTTCTCCTGGATGCCCGGCGCGATCAGCAGCAGCGGCACGTTGAAGCGGCCCAGGTCCAGCTCGGTGACCTGCTGCTGGTTGCCGAAGCCGTGGTCGCCGACGATCACGAACAGGGTGTCCTTGAAGTACGGCTCTTTACGCGCCTTCTCGAAGAACTGGCCCAGCGCCCAGTCGGAGTAGCGCATGGCAGTCAGGTGCTCGTCCAGGCGACCTTGCCCGGTGACCTTCTCGACCGGCAGGTTGCTCGGCAGCGCGTAAGGCGTGTGGTTGGACAGGGTCTGCAGCAGCGCGTAGATCGGCTTCTTCTGGTCGTGCTTGGCCAGTTCCTCGTTGCCGCGGTCGAACATGTCCTGGTCGGACACGCCCCAGGTCGGGTCGGAGAACACCGGGTTGACGAAGTCGTTACGGCCAATGAACGTGGTCATGCCCTGATTGCCGAAGAACCCGGACTGGTTGTCCCAGGCGAAGTCGCCGTTGTAGACGTAGACGTCATCGTAGTCACGGGCACTGAGCAGCGCCGGCAGGCCCGACAGCTTGTGGCCACCCTCAGGGGTCTGCATCAGGTATTCGAAGCCTGGCAGGTTGGGGAAGCAAGCCATGGTGGCGAACATGCCCTGGTGGGTATGGGTGCCGTTGGAGAAGAAGCGGTCGAACAGCAGGCCTTCTTTGGCCAGCTTGTCGAAGTACGGGGTGATGTTGTTCGGGCTGCCCAGGGCGCCTACCGAGTGACCGGCGAAGCTTTCCATGAGGATCACCACGACGTTCTTGATCGGCAGGGTGCGGTCAGCCGGCGGCACGAAATCGCGGCGTACGGCGGCCTCGTCGGCGTCGACCAGGGTGTCGTTGGCAGTCAGCAGCTGCTTGCGCACGGTCTCGGTGGCCAGCTCCTGCTTCAGCACCGGCTTCCAGATATTGGCGCGGTCTTCGCCGAAGCGGCTCTTGGCAGCGTCGATCAGGGTCAGGGTGCCGTTCAGGCCCAACTGGTTGACGAAGTTGGAGTCGGTGGTGAAAGCATCACCCCAACGCATCGGCGGGCCTTGGCGCAGGGTGCCACGGGCGGCGACCACCGCCACCAGCAGAATCACCATGAACACTGCCACGCGGGCGTACCATGGCGCCACGCGCTGTTCGCCGGTACCCCGGGTCAGGCGGTCGATGCCCTTGAACAGAAGGCTCAGCAGCCAGGTGCCAAAGGCCCAGGCCAGCAGATAGCGAACCACCGGGAAGCCGTACCAGAGCATGCTCAGCACGGTCTTCGGGTCTTCCTTGATGTACTGGAAGACCAGGCCGTTGAGACGCTGGTGGAACTCACGGTAGAAGTCCATCTCCATCAGGCCGAGGAACATCACCACGCTCGAGGCGACGGTCAGCCAGAAGCGGAACAGCCCGCGCCGGGCCATGAGCCAGGGGCTCAACATTGCCAGCAGCAGCGGAATGCTCAGGTACACCACCACCCGCAGGTCGAAGCGCAACCCGTTGAAGAAGCCTTCGGCGACGGTCGAGTAAGGGGTGTCGCCGATCATGTCGCTGTTGTAGACCAGCAGCGCCAGGCGCACCAGGCTGAGCATCAACATGATCACCAGGCCGCTGAGCAGCGTATAGGCCAAGTGCGATTTCAAGGTCGGCGTGAACGCTCGCGCGCCCTGTTGCCTCAAGGCATCCGTGTTAGCCATGAATGGGAAGGTCCTAGGATTGCGGTTTGCGGAGATGGCGTTGGGGCTGGCCCAACGCAAGCATTATGCGGGAGCGGATTCTGTTTAATCCAATGTGAAAATTTTGTCACGTTACTATTGCTGATTTTGTCTGGGACGCGGCTTTCATATACGGACATTACCCCGCGGCCCGGCAATCGCCCAGATCACCAGGCCGATCACTGGCAACAGGGCAATCAGCAGAATCCACAGCACCTTGATCCCCACTTCGCTGCCGCTCTTGATCACATTGAGGATTGCCCAGATGTCCAGGGCGAGGATGATCAGGCCGACCAGGCCATTGAATGTAGAGCCCATTGCCACGTTCTCCTTGAAAGGCTGTTGCTGAGCATAGTCCTCTATCGGGGCCATAAAAGGGAATCCTTGGCCAGCCGCGCAGGTCACTGCATAAACTGCAAGCATTCATGGATTCGAGGTTCGTATGCCCCCCGCCCACAGCCAAAGCGCCACTCCACCCTCCTTGCTGAATGCCTGGCGCCAGCAAGTAATCAGCACCCCATGGCTCAGCGCGGGCCTGGGCGTGAGCCTGCTGGCGGTGATCGCGCTGCTGGCGGCCAGCTTCTGGAACGCCATCAGCGGCGACCACGCCGATAACCTGCACCTGGCCGCCCTCGGCGGGCTTTCCGGTTTTGCCGCCACCGCCCTGGGCGCGGTTCTGGCGGTGGTGCTGCGCGATGTCAGCGCGCGCAGCCAGGATGTGATGCTCGGCTTTGCCGCCGGCATGATGCTCGCTGCCAGTTCGTTCTCGCTGATCCTGCCTGGCCTGGATGCCGCCCGGGCGATCACTGGCAACGGCCCGGCGGCGGCGTTCACCGTGGTGCTGGGCATGGGCCTGGGTGTGCTGCTGATGCTCGGCCTCGACCGCTTCACCCCGCACGAGCATGAAAGCACTGGCCCCTGCGGCCCGGAGGCCGAGCGGCTGAGCCGGGTGTGGCTGTTCGTGCTGGCGATCACCCTGCACAACCTGCCCGAAGGCATGGCGATCGGGGTGAGCTTCGCCAATGGCGACATGAACATCGGCCTGCCGCTGACCAGCGCCATCGCCATCCAGGACATTCCTGAGGGGCTGGCCGTGGCCCTGGCCTTGCGCGCGACCGGGCTGTCGAACCTGAAAGCTGCGCTGGTGGCGATTGGTTCGGGGCTGATGGAACCCCTTGGCGCGGTGATCGGCCTGGGCATTTCCACCGGGTTCGCCCTGGCCTACCCGATCAGCATGGGGCTGGCGGCGGGGGCGATGATCTTCGTGGTGTCCCACGAGGTGATTCCCGAGACCCACCGTAACGGGCATCAGACGTCGGCGACCCTGGGGTTGATGGGCGGGTTTGCGGTGATGATGTTTCTGGATACCGCATTGAGCTGAGGCTGCTGGATGCCTGTGCCGACCTCTTCGCGGGTAAACCCGTGAAGAGGCAGACGGTGTATTCAGACGTGAACAGCGACCTTCAAGGCCTCCAGCGCCGGCTCCACCTTGATCCCCACTTCTGCCCCCAGCTCCAGCACCCGCGCCAGGTCCTGCTGGCCAACCATCACCATCTGCAGTTCGTCATCCAGTAGCTGGCTGAAGTTGAGCAGCACATAACCGCCCGCCTCCTTGTTCAACGCGCCCATCTGCACCTGGATGCGGTTGAGTGCGGTCAGCGGCTCGGTGCGCGCCAGCTGCTTGGCCTTGAGGGTGAACGGCACGCTCTGGTCAAACGAATCGCTGATGTGCTGGAACAGCTCCTGATAACTGTCGGCCTGGAACACCACAGTGTCGGGCAGGCTGCCGAGCACGACCCATTCGCCCAACGGGATCGGGAAGCTGTCGTCGTAGTTGATGTCCGGGTTGGCGGCGAGGAAAGCAGCGGGGTCGGCGTAGGCCTGGGCGGCCTCGTCGGCGATGCGCTCGATTTCCTCATCACGCATGCAGCCGGCGCCGATGAGGCTGATGAATTCGAGCAACTGGTTTTTCATGAGGGGGCCTGCGACGGGTGAAAAGGCGCCAAGGATAGCCGCAAATGCCCCCGGGCAGTTAGCCGGCCAGCGCTTGCAGGCGTGCAGCGGCGTCCACCGCGCCCATGGTCTGCGCCGCCATCAGCGCAGTGGCGCCACGGGCGTCCTGGCGCGCCGGGTCGGCACCCTCGGCCAGCAGGTAGTCGAGAATCTCGCTGCGATTGAACATCGCCGCCAGCATCAGCGCGGTACGTCCGTCCTGCGCGGCAGCATCCACCGGGACGCCGCTTTCCAGCAGCAGGCGGATCATCGCCAGATCGCCCTTGAAGGCCGCACCGGCGATTGGCAACTGGCCGTTGTCGTTGGCGATCAGCGGGTCGGCGCCGTGGGCCAACAGCACCCGCACCGCTTCATGCTGGCCGTGGTAACTGGCCAGCATCAGCAAGGTATCGCCCTTGTGATTGCGCAAGTTGGCCGGCAAGCCGCTGGCAAGCAGGCGGCCGAGCATCTCGGCGTCGCCCTGGCGGGCTCGCTCGAAGACCTGCTCGGCAAAAGCGGCGGTTTCGTCTTCGGTCATGGCAGTAGCGGTGGGTTGAGCGGACATCGGGAACCTCCTGGCATAAATGATTGCCCAAGTTTTTGTCAGGCATGCCATTGCGGTCAAAGGTTCAGATTCTATGGGGCCGATAGGTAAAGCCTGAGCCGTGCAAAATGCACTGTGCAAAATGCACGACCTTGCAGACTGCACGATGCCACTTGTGAAACCACCCCATAAAGCCCTGTATTTACTGGACTTTCCCCGTCTCCACGTTCTGGCACGGTCACTGCAAAGATCAACTCACGTCTGCCCACCCAACAGTCAGGAGTTGATATGGACCTTATCCAGGAAAAATTCGTCTCGGTGTTCTCGGCCTACCAGGTCGCCACCCAGCCCCGCCCTGATGGTGGCGTGCTGCTGACCCTGCGCGCCGCCGATGGCAAGGTCACCCGTCGCGTGCTGACCTACGGCCAGCTGCACAGTGCCGAGCAGTTGTCCTGGGCGATCAGTGCCATTCGCCGTGACCTGGCCGAGCAGGCCAGCGAACTGCCGGTGATTTCCATGCTGCAGAGTCAGCAGCGGTTTGCGCTGCCGACTTACCGCTGAGGTTTGTCTGTACCGGCCCTATCGCGAGATTTGCTCGCTTCTGCAGGGGTATCGCATTGCCCATAGGGATGGCGGGGTACCTTTGTAGGAGCGAGCGCAGCTCGCGACAGGGCCCGGTCAGACACTAAAGCTCATCGAACCCAAGAAACGCCCGAGCAGCCGCATCCCCAGTAAACCTTAGCTGCACACCCTGCTCACTGGCAAACAGGCGCAACGCCAGGCAGAACGGATTGTCCCCCAGCTCCACCCAGCGCCGCGTCCCTGCCGGCAGCATCAGCTGGTCACCCTTCTCGCACAACACCGCATACACGTATTCGCCCAGGCGAAGACCAATTTGTGCGCGGCCCGTCACCACGGCGAACACCTCGTCGCTGTCGTGCACATGCTCGTCACGCACATCAACCTGCGTCGGGTCGACGCCATCACGGTTGAGCAGCGTGAACGCCGCGCAGCCCTGGGCCGTCATCAGTTGGTCGAGGTACCCGCGGCAGGCGTCGAGCACATCAGCCTGGCTGCTGCCCGGGCGCACGCGCAGCTCCAGCGGGCTATGGCTGAAGCACACGCCCTGCTCGGCCAGAGTCGCGGCGATGTCGTCGTGGTGGGTCAGCACCTTGTTCGGCAAGTCCGGGCTGGACGGGTGGAAAACACAGAGGATGCTCATCGGCTGCTGGTCCTGGTCGATTTCGAACGAGTGGCAATGATAACGGCTGCCGCCAACGCTGCGGCGCTGGCCATACCAAAGGTGAAGGTCGGCCCCAGCATTTTCCAGCTGTAGCCCGAATACAAGGCGCCCAACGCACCGCCGGTACCCGACAGCGCCGCATACAGCGCCTGGCCCTGGCCTTGCTGGCGGGCACCGAAACTGGCCTGGACGAAGGCGATGGAGGCGGCGTGGAAGCAACCGAAGGTGGCCGCGTGCAGCAGCTGGGCGAAGATCAGCACGGCCGGCTCATCCGCCAGGTTGCCCAGCAGCAGCCAGCGCAGCGCCGCCAGCAGGAAGCTGACCAGCAGCACCCGCTGCACGCTGAAGCGGGCAAACAGGCGGCTCATGACCATGAACATCAGCACCTCGGCCACTACCCCCAGCGCCCACAGCAAGCCGATGGCACCACGGCTGTAGCCCAGGTGTTCGAGGTGCAGGGTGAGGAAGGTGTAGTACGGGCCGTGGCTGAGCTGCATCAGCGCCACGCAGATATAGAAAGCGATCACCCCTGGCGCTGTCAGCTGGCGCAGGAAGCCGCCCGCCGCCGGGCGCTCGCCCTGCTCCACTGGCTGGGCGTTGGGCACCCACAGGCTGGCGGCGACGATGCCGGCCATGATGGTCACCAGGGCCACCGGGTAAATGTCCAGGCTCAGCCATTCGAACAGCCGGCCCAGGCCGACCACGGTGAGGATGAAGCCGATCGAACCCCACAGGCGCACCTGGCTGTAGCGCGAGGTCTGCCCATGCAGGTGGGCCAGGGTGATGACTTCGAACTGCGGCAGCACTGCGTGCCAGAAGAACGCATGCAGCGCCATGACCAGCGCCAGCCAGGCGTAGCTCTTGCCGAAGAAGATCAGCGAGAAGGTGGCCAGGGTCGACAGGGCGCCAAGGCGTACGATCAGCAGGCGCTGGCCACTGCGATCACCGAGCCAGCCCCACAGGTTGGGGGCGATGCAGCGCATCAGCATGGGGATGGCCACCAGCTCACCGATGCGAGCCGGGGAGAACCCCAGGTGGTCGAAGTACAAGGCCAGGAACGGCGCGGTAGAGCCCAGCAGGGCGAAGTAGCACAGGTAGAAGCTGGACAGGCGCCAGTAGGGGATCGGGGGCATGGAGTGGGCCTTGTGTGAGCCTGTACCGGCCTCTTCGCGGGGCAAGCCCGCTCCTACAGGATCACCGCAAATTCGACATTGTGCGGTCTATGTAGGAGCGGGCTTGTCCCGCGAAAAGGCCGCGCCTGGCTAAATCAGAGCTGGCCCAGCACCGGGGTGTTGACCTTCACATCGGCATTTTGCGCGCGGTGGCGCAGCAGGTGGTCCATCAGCACGATGGCCATCATCGCTTCGGCGATCGGCGTGGCGCGGATGCCGACGCACGGGTCATGGCGGCCCTTGGTGATCACCTCGACCGGGTTGCCATCGACGTCGATCGAGCGGCCCGGGGTGGTGATGCTGGAGGTCGGCTTCAGCGCCAGGTGGGCGACGATCGGCTGGCCCGAGCTGATGCCACCGAGGATGCCGCCGGCATTGTTGCTGAGGAAGCCTTCCGGGGTCAGCTCGTCACGGTGCTCGGTACCACGCTGGGCAACGCTGGCGAAACCGGCGCCGATTTCCACGCCCTTGACCGCGTTGATGCTCATCAGCGCATGGGCCAGCTCGGCGTCGAGGCGGTCGAAGATCGGCTCGCCCAGGCCTGGCATCACTCCTTCGGCCACCACGGTGATCTTCGCTCCGACCGAATCCTGGTCACGACGCAGCTGGTCCATGTAGGCCTCGAGCTCCGGAACCTTGCCCGGGTCGGGGCTGAAGAAAGCGTTTTCCTCGACCGAGTCCCAGCTCTTGAACGGGATCTCGATCGGGCCCAGCTGGCTCATGTAGCCACGCACCTGGATGCCCTGGGTGGCCAGGTACTTCTTGGCGATGGCGCCGGCAGCCACACGCATGGCAGTTTCCCGGGCCGAGCTGCGGCCGCCGCCACGGTAGTCGCGGATGCCGTACTTGTGGTGGTAGGTGTAGTCGGCGTGGGCCGGGCGGAACAGGTCCTTGATCGCCGAGTAGTCCTTGGACTTCTGGTCGGTGTTGCGGATCAGCAGGCCAATCGAGCAGCCGGTGGTACGGCCTTCGAATACGCCGGAGAGGATCTCCACTTCGTCGGCTTCCTGGCGCTGGGTGGTGTGCCGGCTGGTGCCAGGCTTGCGCCGGTCAAGGTCGTGCTGCAGGTCGGCGAGGGAGATTTCCAGGCCAGGTGGGCAACCATCGACAATGGCGACCAACGCCGGGCCATGGCTTTCGCCAGCGGTGGTGACAGTGAACAGCTTGCCGTAGGTATTGCCGGACATGGACGCTCCGCGAAATCTGCCTGAGATGAACGAAAGCGGGCAGTATACAGATGGAATGGCAATCTGTGCGCAGCCTCGGCCTTGCCTGCGAACCTTCCCGCAAACATTGGGTCAAAGCGTCATCTCCCTACTGTAGTACCGCATGATGTCGCGCCTGGTCGCCTTCTTCCTCCTGCTGTGCACTGGCCTGGCCCAGGCCGCTGCCCCCACCGTGCTGCAACGCCCCATCGACCTGGACACAGGCCAGGGTGTGCTGCACGGCAGCCTGCTGCTGCCGCAACAGGCCACGCCCCCGCCTGTGGTACTGATCATCGCCGGCTCCGGCCCCACCGACCGCGACGGCAACAACCCGGCCTCGGGGCGCGTCGACAACCTCAAGCGCCTGGCCTTGGTGCTGGCCAACGAGCACATCGCAAGCGTGCGCTACGACAAGCGTGGGGTGGCGGCCAGCCAGCCGGCCACGCCCGATGAGCGCGACCTCAGTGTGCAGCGCTACGTCGACGACGTGGTGGCCTGGAGCCGCAAGCTCAAGGCCGACCCACGTTTCGGCCCGCTGATCCTGGTTGGCCACAGTGAAGGGGCGCTGATCGCCAGCCTGGCTGCCGAGCGTGCCGGCGCCAGCGCGGTGATCACCCTGGCCGGCATGGGCCGGCCATTGGCGGACGTACTGCGCGAGCAGCTGGCCCAGCGCATGTCACCGGCGCAACTGGCAGGTGGCAGCGCCCTGCTCGACCGCCTGCAGGCCGGGCAGACCAGCCTGGACGTGCCGGCACCGCTGCGCCAGGTGTTCCGCCCCAGCGTGCAGCCCTACCTGATCACCCTGCTCCAGCAGGACCCGGCACAGGCCTTCGCCCGCTTGCCGATGCCTGCGCTGATCGTGCAGGGCCGCAATGACGTGCAGGTCGACGTAACCGATGCCGAACGCCTCAAGGCAGCCAAGCCGGATGCGCAGCTGGTACTGATCGACGGCATGAACCACATGCTGCGCATCAGCCCCAAGGACATGCACCTGCAGCGTGACAGCTACCTCAACCCGGAACTGCCACTGGCACGGGAACTCGGCGAGCGAGTGGTCAGTTTCATTCACCAGTTGCCTTCGGCCTGACCCTCAAACATCGGCAAAACCTGCCGATAACGCGGTATCGGTGCTGATTGGGGCTGCAAAGCGGCACCCGTCAGCGCCTGCCCGTATCTGAGGAAATGCCTTGATGACCGATGCCCCCGCCGCCGTCGAACCGGCCGAAGAGCCCCAAGCCCCGGAACCTGCCGCCCTGCCTTGGGCCGACCTTGCCGTCGAACACTTCCAGCTGCTGCGCCTGGCGCCCTTGCCGACCGACCGCAACAGCGGTGCACGGCCATTGCGCTTCGTCGAGTTCGCCTATGCCGAGCGCCATGACAAGGCCCACAGCCTGCTGCGCATGGAAATCCGCCTGCCCGGGCAGAAAGTGCGCAAGGAGCAGAACCAGCTGGATGTGCGGGTGGATCACACCGAGCGCCTGGTGACCCTCGGCAGCGACAGCGGCCTGCAACTGGAGCCGCTCAACCGTGGCCTCGGCCGCTTCATGCTTGGCCAGGCCGTGCAGTGGCTGCAGCGTCGCTGGTCGAATTACCGGGTCGAAGGCATGGCGCTGCCGAACAAGGATGCGCTGAACGAAGACACCCGCCTGCGCCGCGACCGCTTCATCACCGCCAGCGGCATGGAAGTGGAATACGCCGACCCGCAGCACCTCAAGGGCCGCACGCTCGACACCACGGTGAGCCAGCTCAAGGGCGGCTGGAATACCGAAAAGGTGCAGCAGATAAGCATGCTCGATGCGGCAGGCATGCTGCAGCAGGCAGAGCAGCAGTTGCTGGAGAAAGAGGGGCAACTGCGCGAACGCGATGAGCGGGTGGCCAAGTATCGGCGCGAGGATAGCGGCTTGCGCTTTACCATCACCTGCCTGGTGGCGTTTGCCGTGTTCCAGGCGGGTTTGTTGATCTGGATCGCTACACGCTGAGACCGCGGCGCCTGCTTCGCGGGACAAGCCCGCTCGCGATCGCCTGCAGGAGCGGGCTTGTCCCGCGAAAGGGCTGCAAAGCAGCCCCAGCAATCCAGCGTCAGACGCGAGCCTTGAACAGCTCCTGGTGCTGACGACACTGCTCGGCGGTGAGCATGAACACACCATGCCCGCCACGCTCGAACTCCAGCCAGGCGAAGTCCACCTCCGGGTACAGCGCCTCGACATGCACCTGGCTGTTGCCGACCTCGACGATCAGCAAACCCTTGTCGGTCAGATGGTCGCCCGCCTCGGCCAGCATCCGCCGTACCAGGTCCAGGCCGTCGTTGCCGCAAGCCAGGCCCATTTCCGGTTCGTGGTGATATTCGGCCGGCATGTCGCCGAAGTCCTCGGCGTCGACATACGGCGGGTTGGACAGGATCAGGTCGAAACGCTGCCCCGGAAGGCCGGCGAAACCATCACCCTGCACGGTGAACACACGCTCGTCGAGGCCATGGCGCTCGATGTTCTGGTTGGCCACTTCCAGCGCGTCGAACGACAGGTCGGCCAGCACCACTTCGGCCTCGGGGAACACCTCGGCGGCCACGATACCGATGCAGCCAGAGCCGGTGCACAGGTCGAGGATGCGTGCCGGCTCCTGCGCCAACCACGGTTCAAAGCGCTTTTCGATCAGTTCGCCGATCGGCGAACGGGGCACCAGCACACGCTCGTCGACGATGAACGACATGCCGCAGAACCAGGCTTCGCCCAGCAGGTAGGCAGTCGGCACCCGCTCTTCGATGCGGCGCTTGAGCAGGTGCTGCAGGCGTACCCGCTCGTCATCCTCGAGCTGGCAGTCCAGGTAGCTGTCGGCGATTTCCCATGGCAGGTGCACGGCGCCCAGCACCAGCAGGCGAGCTTCGTCCCAGGCATTGTCGGCGCCGTGGCCGAAGAACAGCTCGTGCTCATGGAAGCGGCTGACCGCCCAGCGGATATGGTCGCGCAACGTGCGCAGACGAGATGTGATCACGGGGTACTCCTAATTCAGACCGTACAAAAGTCTAACAGCCCCACCCGCACATTTGTTCCCCGGGATGCCCCAATGGCAGGCCACAAGCCAGTAACCACGCCGCTTGCGATGTCAACCATTCCCATTGACGCCAAGGCAAGGGAGAATAGGTATACAAAAGCCCTACCCAAGGAGCCCTTGATGTCCGTTCCAACCACGATGTTCCGCCTCACTGGCCGCGACTACCCGCCGGCCAAGCTGAGCCAAGCCAGCCTGATCATCATCGATGCGCAGAAGGAATACCTGAGCGGTCCTCTGCAACTGTCGGGCATGGACGAGGCCGTGGCCAACATCGCCCGGTTGCTCGACGCCGCCCGCAAGGCCGGCCGTCCGATCATCCACGTTCGCCACCTCGGTACCGTAGGCGGCCGCTTCGACCCGCAGGGCCCGGCCGGCCAGTTCATCCCCGGCCTGGAGCCGCGCGAAGGTGAAATCATCATCGAAAAGCGCATGCCCAACGCCTTCAAGAACACCAAGCTGCACGACACCCTGCAGGCGCTGGGGCACCTGGACCTGATCGTGTGCGGTTTCATGAGCCACTCCAGCGTCAGCACCACTGTACGCCGCGCCAAGGACTATGGTTATCGTTGCACCCTGGTGGAAGACGCCTCGGCAACCCGCGACCTGGCGCTCAAGGATCAGGTGATCCCAGCCGCGCAGATCCACGCGTGTGAAATGGCCGTGATGGCCGACAACTTCGCCTGTGTCGCCCCTACCGCCAGCCTGATCTGAGCTGACGTTGTGATGACCGCCCGGCAGCCGGGCGGAACCCGAGGGCCGGGCCCAGGTCGAATTCCGGATGTCCACAGAGGAAACTGGAATGAAGCTCAAAGGCAGTTTCGACGCCAAGCGTCTGCGCCCGCGTGAACCGCGTAACTGGGGTGCTCGTATTGCCGCCGGGCTGTCGGCCCTGATCGCCACGCTCGGCGTGCTGCTGGCCATGGCCGGCATCGCCGGGCTGCTTGGCAACTACACCGCCCTGGCCGAACTCAATGCCAACCGCCCGCTCGCCATCATCCTGGCCGTGGGCGGGCTGTTGCTGCTGTACCTTGGCGTGCGCTTCTGGCGACGCAGCCGCATTCGCCTGCGCCGCGGGCGCGAGCTGAACCTGTCGCCGCACCTGATGAAAAAGCATGATTAGTGGTTTACCGGCGAAGAGGCTGGTACTGACGACACTGGGTTGATCGCGTAAACTACGCCGCCCATGTGGAGGCACCATGCAAGACGACGATTTTTCCCTGTTCAGCGCTGAAGTGCGCGGCGTCAGGCCGATCAAGCACGACCGCGCTGACGTGGGCAAGCCGAAAACCGACCGCAAGCAGCTGGCCGGCCTGCGCCAGGCGGCGACCATCCGCAGCGACCAGGCCCTGGTGATCGACGGCCTGTCCGACCAGTTCGTCATCGACGTCGGTGCCGAAGACGAGCTGATGTGGCGCCGCGACGGCGTACAGGAAGGCCAGATCCGCAAGCTCAAGCTCGGCCAGATCGCCTTCGAGGGCAGCCTCGACCTGCACGGCATGAGCGTGGAGAAAGCCCGTGAAACCCTGTGGGCCTTCATCGCCGAAGCCACCCAGCTGGAAGTCCGCTGTGTACGGGTGACCCACGGCAAGGCCGCACGCCTGGACGGCAAGCGCCCGATGATCAAGAGCCATGTCAACACCTGGCTGCGCCAGCACCCGCAAGTGCTCGGTTTCACCTCGTGCCAGGCCCGCCATGGCGGCACTGGCGCGGTGTATGTGATGCTCAAGCGAACCATGATGGAAGGCCGCGACGAGTAACGCCGTGCTTGCAGCGCCGCGCGCGGCGCCGTACCCTTCCTTTTTGCGATTTTTACCCACAGGTAGATACATGTCCCTGGAACAGAACTACACCGAGATCCTCAGCCAACTTGGCGAGGACGTCTCCCGTGAGGGCCTGCTCGACACGCCCAAGCGGGCTGCAAAGGCCATGAAGTACCTTTGCCGCGGTTACGAGCAGACGCTGGAAGAAGTCACCAACGGCGCGCTCTTCACCTCCGACAACAGTGAGATGGTGCTGGTCCGGGACATCGAGCTGTATTCGATGTGCGAACACCACATGCTGCCTTTCATCGGCAAGGCTCACGTGGCTTACCTGCCCAAGGGCAAGGTCCTGGGCCTGTCGAAGGTTGCGCGCATCGTCGACATGTTCGCCCGCCGCCTGCAGATCCAGGAAAACCTCAGCCGCCAGATCGCCGAGGCCGTGCAGCAGGTGACTGGCGCCGCTGGCGTGGCAGTGGTCATCGAAGCCAAGCACATGTGCATGATGATGCGTGGCGTGGAAAAGCAGAATTCGACCATGCTCACCTCGGTGATGCTAGGTGAGTTCCGTGAAAACGCCTCGACTCGCAGCGAGTTCCTCAGCCTGATCAAGTGATCGGCGCATGACCCGAGCCGGCCCCCAGGGGTCGGCTTTTGCTTTTCAGGAGTAACCCATGATCGTCAAAGCCCTGCGGGTCGGCCTCGGCCAGCTCATCGTGTTCGGCGACTGGATCAGCCGCCCGGCCAAGCAGAAGCGTGATGCAGCGGCCCAGGCGCGTATCGAGCAAGAGGCCAAGGGCCTCGCGCTGTACCAGTTCCATGCCTGCCCGTTCTGCGTGAAGACCCGCCGCACCCTGCACCGCCTGAACGTACCAGTGGCGTTGCGTGATGCCAAGAACGACGACGTGCATCGCCAGGCGCTGCTCGAAGGGGGTGGCCGGGTGAAAGTGCCGTGCCTACGCATCGAAGAAGCGGGCAAGGTGACCTGGATGTATGAATCCAAGGCCATCATTGCCTATCTGGACAAGCGCTTCGCCTGAAGCGCCCGCGCGGTCCTAGTGGGACCGCGCCAGCTTACTCGACCATCGGCACATGCCGCGGATGACTGGCCACCCGCTCCAGCCAGGCGCGAACTGCCGGATAATCGGCCAGGTCGAACCCGCCCTGATGCGCCACATGGGTGTAGGCATACAGTGCCACATCGGCAATCGAGTACTGGTCGCCGACCAGATACGGCGTCATCTGCAACTGCCGCTCCATCACCTTCAACGCCTTGTAACCGCCCTTGTGCAGTTTGCGGTATTCCTCCACGCGCTCTTCCGGCAGCCCGAGGTAGAACTGGATGAACCGTGCCACGGCAATATACGGCTCATGGCTGTACTGCTCGAAGAACTGCCACTGCAACACCTGGGTCCGCAGGCGCGGTTCGCTGGGCAGGAACTCGCTGCCGTCGGCCAGGTAGTTGAGGATGGCGTTCGATTCCCACAGGCAGGTACCGTCCTCGAGCTTGAGCACCGGCACCTTGCCATTGGGGTTCATGGCCAGGAACTCTGGCGTTTCGGTCTCGCCCTTGAGGATATCCACCGACTGCCATTCATATGGGCGGTCGAGCAGGCTGAGCATCAGCTTGACCTTGTAGCAGTTGCCTGACTGGTAGTCACCATACACCTTGAACATCGCCCGTCCCCTCCCATGCAGTTGCGAAAACTTGCCCAATAGTTGGCGACTGTACGGCTAAAAGCAATGCCTGCTGTATGGCAAGGATCAATCCGCCCCGCGTTAGTCTGAAAAAACTGCTTACACATGGACAAGGACCCAACCCAATGACCGATGCCACCTCCGCACGCCTGCGGCCCCTGGCAGACACCTCCCCATCGGCGGTGGTCGCCGGCTTCATCGCCATGCTCACCGGCTACACCAGCTCGCTGGTGCTGATGTTCCAGGCCGGCCAGGCAGCCGGCCTGACCAACGCGCAAATTTCTTCGTGGATCTGGGCGCTTTCGATCGGCATGGCGGCGTGCAGCATCGGCCTGTCGCTGCGCTACCGCACCCCCATCACCGTGGCCTGGTCGACCCCCGGCGCGGCGCTGCTGATTACCAGCCTGGGCGGGGTCAGCTACGGCGAGGCCATCGGTGCCTACATCACCTGTGCGCTGCTGGTGCTGGTCTGCGGCCTGACCGGCAGTTTCGAGCGCCTGGTCAAGCGCATCCCGGCCTCGCTGGCCTCGGCCTTGCTGGCCGGCATCCTGTTCAAGATCGGCAGCGAGATCTTCGTTGCTGCCCAGCACCGCACCCTGCTGGTCCTGGGCATGTTCTTCAGCTACCTGCTGGTCAAGCGCCTGTCGCCGCGCTACTGCGTGCTGGCCGCCTTGCTGGTGGGCACGGCGTTGTCCGGCGCCCTCGGCCTGCTCGACTTCAGTGGCTTCAAGCTGGAGGTGGCCACCCCGGTGTGGACCACGCCGAGCTTCTCGCTGGCTGCGACCATCAGCATCGGCATTCCGCTGTTCGTGGTAGCCATGACCTCGCAGAACATGCCTGGCGTGGCGGTGCTGCGCGCCGACGGCTACCAGGTGCCCGCCTCGCCGCTGATTTCAACGACGGGCCTGGCTTCACTGCTGCTGGCACCGTTCGGCTCACACGGGGTCAACTTGGCGGCGATCAGTGCGGCGATCTGCACCGGCCCGCACGCCCATGAAGACCCGAGCAAGCGTTATACCGCGGCGGTGTGGTGCGGGATTTTCTATGGCATTGCCGGCACGTTCGGCGCCACCCTGGCGGCCTTGTTCGCGGCGCTGCCGAAGGAGCTGGTGCTGTCGATTGCGGCGTTGGCGCTGTTCGGTTCGATCATGAACGGGCTGACCGTGGCCATGAGCGAAGCCAGGGAGCGCGAGGCGGCGCTGATCACCTTCATGGTTACGGCTTCGGGGTTGACCCTGTTCTCGATCGGCTCGGCGTTCTGGGGGATCGTGGCGGGAGTGTTGACCTTGATGATCCTCAACCCACGCAAGGCCTGAAATTGATAATGCCGGTACCGGCCCTTTCGCGGGGCAAGCCCGCGCCTACAGGTATCGTGGTAGCCCTGTAGGCGCGGGCTTGTCCCGCGAAGAGGCCAGCACAGGCGATCACAGCCTGAAGTGGCCGACCATGCCCTTCAGGTCATTGCCCAGCTGCGCCAGTTCGATACTGGACCGGGCATTGTCCTGCATTGCCAGCGCCGCCTGGTCGGCACTACCGCGGATCTGTGTGACGCTACGACTGATCTCTTCGGCCACCGAACTCTGCTGCTCCGCCGCCGCCGCAATCTGCTGGTTCATCTGCTGAATCAACGACACCGCCACCGCAATGCTGCCCAGCGCGCTTTCAGTCTGCAGCGCATCGGCCACGGCCAGGCGCACCAGCTCGGTACTGCCACGGATCTGCGCCACCGATTGCTGGGCATTGCCGCGCAGGCTAGCCACCAGGCGCTCGATTTCCTCGGTCGACTGCCGGGTACGCCGGGCCAGCGCCCGTACTTCGTCGGCCACCACCGCAAAACCACGCCCCTGCTCACCCGCCCGGGCCGCCTCGATGGCTGCGTTGAGCGCCAGCAGGTTGGTCTGCTCGGCGACGCTCTTGATCACCTCCAGCACATCGCCAATGGTGTGGATCTCGGCACTCAGGCTGTCGATGCCGGCACTGGCCGTGTCCGCAGCCGTCGCCAGCTGCTCGATGCGCTGCATGCTCTCGCGCACCACGCGCTGGCCGGCGTCAACCTTGTCATCGGCGGCCTGCGCCGCCTGTGCGGCTTCTTCGGCATTGCGCGCCACGTCATGCACAGTGGCGGTCATCTGCTGCATGGCGGTGGCCACCTGCTCGGTTTCCTCCTTCTGGCTGCCGACTTCGCGGTTGGTCTGCTCGGTCACTGCCGACAACGCCTGGGCGCTGCCGGCCAGCTGCTCGATACCCTGCTGCAGGCCGCTGACCACGCCTGACAACCCGGCGGCCATCTGTTGCATGGCCTGCATCAACTGGCCGACTTCATCACTGCGCGCCGCCTCGCTCTCCAGGCTCAACTCGCCTGCGGCAATGCGCTGGGCACGGCCGATCACGCGCTTGAGCGGGCCGACCACCGCGCGGGTAATCAGCCAGGCAGCGAGAAGACCCACCAGCAACGCCAGCCCGGTGGCGAGGGCGATGGCCAGGCTGTTGCGCGCCAGCTCGGCCTGCATCGCCTGCTGATCGACGGCATAGGCCTGGTCAACCCGGCCCGTGACCTGCTCGGCACGCGCCTGCAACTGCGCCTTGATGCCTTGCTCCTTGCCCAGCAGGTCGGTGTATTCATTGAGCTTGTCGGTAAAGCTGACAATGTGCCCGGCCACCTCGCCGAGCACACTCTGGTAGCCCGCGTCACCGACGGCGGCCTTGAGTTGCTCGACCAGCTGCGCCGCCTCGACCGTCTGGGCGATGCGACCTTGCTCCCCCTCCTCGCCCTTGCGACTCTTGTCCAGGCGCACCCGCGCTTCGTCCATGGCCTGCAGCATCAGCCGCGACACTTGCGCCACCTGCCCAGCCTGCTCAAGGAACTCGCCGCCTTGCTGGCCCTGGGACTGCTTGAGGGTATAGGTGGCATCGTCGGCCAGGCCGGCCTGCAGCACATCAAGGTTGTTGGCCACGCTGGACACCGACCAACTGGCCATGTCCAACGCCAGCTCCTTGGCCTGCACCGCTTCGACGAAGGCTTCGAAGGCCTGGCCGTAAGCCGCCAGGTCCGCCTCGGCCGCCGCCAACGCTGGCAGGCTGCGGGCGCGCTCGGCAAGGTTCTGCAAGCCGCTGCGCAAGGCCTCGGCCTCTTTGATATCGGAGCGCAGGGCAAAGGCCTGCTCGTGCTGACGCAGCCGCAGCAGGTCGGTATTGATCTGGCCCAGCTGGCGCAGGCCGTCGAAGCGCTGGCCGACGCTGTGCAGCGCCGCGATACCGATGGCCGCCACCGCGACCGTCAGCAACAACACCAGGGCAAAACCCAGGCCCAGTTTGCGGGCCATGCCCAGATTGGCCAGAACACCGTGCCTGCTCGTCGCCATCGCCGATTCCCCTTCACCGTGCCAGGTTTTGCCGAGGGCCAAGCGTGGCAACGTTATCACTCTGCTAACAAGAGGTTGGCGCCCAAATGGTGTCAAATGGCTATGAGCGTGTCGCGATCAGCTAGCTGAAGGTCGCCCTGCGTGCTGAAGGAAGCCCTGGGCACGGGCGTCCTGCCCATAGGCGACATTGATGCGCAGCCAGTCGCTGGCGGCGCCCTGGTAGTCGAAGGCGCTGCCCGGAGTAAGCAACACCGCATGCTCCAGTGCCAGGCGCTCAAGGTTGACGAAATCACGTCCAGGCACCCGCGTCCAGACGAACATCCCGCCATACGGCTCACAGAACACCTGCCAGCCGTACTGTTCCAGTTGCCCGAGCAATTTGGCCATGTGCTGCCCCAGCCGCACCCGCAGTCGCTGGACGCTCTTGCGGTAGCTGCCATTGGCCAGCATCTGCCCGACCACCTGTTCGGCGAAGCGCGAAGTACCGATACCGCTGACCATCTTCAGCTCGGCCAGGCGCGCCACCAAGGGTGCATCGGCCACCAGGTAGCCGACGCGCAGCGAACTGCTCAGGGTCTTGGAGAAACTGGCCAGGTAGATCACCCGTTGCTCGCTGTCGAGGGTGGCCAGGCGGGTGGCCGGGCCTTCCTGGAAGTCAGCGTAGATATCGTCCTCGATGATGCGCAGGTCGTACTCGCGGGCCAGCTCCAGGAGGCGATAGGCAACCTTGGGCGCAAGGCTGGTGCCCGTGGGGTTCTGATACAGGCTGTTGGTGAAAAGGCAACGCGGGCGGTGCTCGGCCAGCAAGCGTTCGAGCATTGCAAGGTCAGGGCCGGTCGCCGTGCGCGGCACCGGCAGCATGCGCACCTGATGCTGGCGCAGCAGGTTGTACAGGTTGTAGTAGCCAGGGTTTTCCACCAGCACGGTGTCGCCGGGGCGCAACAAGGTACGCACCAGCAGGTCGAGGCCATGGCTGGCACCTTGGGTGGTGAGGATGCGTTCGGGGCCGGCAGCGATGTCCAGCCGTGCCAGGCGCTTGTGCAAGTGCTGGCGCAGGCTGGCCAGGCCTAGCGGCGGGCTGTAGTCGAACAGGTCCTGCGGGTTGCCGCGGCTGACCTGGCGGATCGCCTGGGCCAGTTCGACGTCCGCGCGCCAACTGTTCGGCAGCCAGCCGCAGCCGAGCTTGAGCAGTTCGTCGTGGCCTTCGCGGAACTGGCGCCAGTTGCTATCGCCCGCCTCGCCCCACACAGGCTGATGCTCGGCTGCGGCGGTGGCTTTGCGTTCGGCGACGAAGAAGCCGGTGCCATGACGTGCCTCGAGCCAGCCGCTGGCGACCAGACGGTCGTAGGCCTCGATCACGCAGGAGGCACTGACCGACTGGTCGCGGGCCAGGCTGCGGATCGATGGCAGACGGGCACCGGGACGCACGCGCTGCTGTTCGATCCAGGCCAGCAGGTGGTCGGTGAGTTGCTGCACCAGCGGGGTGGGGCTTTGGCGGTCGAGGGTGAAGTGCATGGCGCTGGGTGTTTGCTAATTTTGGGCGAACAGTTAAGCATAAATGCGGGCCGGGTGTGCCTTGTTGGGTGTTTGGGCTGAGGGCAATGTCCCCTGTACCGGCCCCGCGAAAAGGCCGGTACTGACAACCCAAGAACCAGGACCGTACCTATGCCCTCGCGCTACTCCCCCGCCCTGCTGGCCTTCGCCCTGTGCCTGATCACCCTGGCGGTCAACCTGCAGGCCCCGCTCTATATCACCTACGCCGACCTCTCCGGCCAGGGCGCCGCAGCCACCGCGGTGGCCTTCTCCGGTTACGTGGTGGGCGTGCTGCCGGTGTTGCTGGCCCTGGGCGGGCTGGCCGACCGGGTCGGGCGGCGGCCGCTGATCCTCGCGGCGCTCATGCTGTCCATGGTCGCCACCTTGCTCATGCTGTTCGCCCCCAGCCTGCAAACCCTCGGCGTAGCGCGCTTCTTCCTGGGCCTGGGCACAGGCCTGGCATCAACCACGGCAACGGCCTACATGGCTGAACTGATGGGCACCGGCAGCAGTGCGCGTGCCGCCAATTGGGTCACCGCCAGCACTTCGCTGGGTTTTGGCCTGGGCGCGGCGCTGACCAGCCTGTTCCTGCTGCGTGGCCCGAGCCTGACACCCGGCAGCTTCCACCTGCAATTGCTGCTTGGCGCGGTAGCTGTGCTGCTGGTATGGCGCTTGCCCGACCCGCGGCCGGCACAGCGCAGTGCCATGCTGCGACTGCCCTGCTACCCGGGTGGTAGCGTGGTATATGGCTTGGCCATTCTGCTGGCCTGGGCCTGCGTCGGGCTGGTGATCGCCCTGCTGCCTGGGATCCTGCGCCAGCACAACTTGAGCGCATGGTCGGGGTTTTCGACGTTCTGCGTTATCAGCTGCGGCCTGCTGTTCCAGCCGCTGGCCCGGCGTATGTCCAGCCGCACGGCCACCCTGCTGGGCCTGGCGATCCTGCCGTGCAGCTATGCCTTGCTGGCCTGGGGCGCCGAAAGCGGCCGCCTGTGGGCGGTGCTGGCCGGCGCGGTGGCAGCCAGCAGCGCCTGCTATGGTTTCATCTACCTCGGCGGACTGGCGGCGGTGAATGAACTGGCCGGGGCCGAAAAGACGCGTGCCAGCGCGGGGTTCTTCCTGCTGGCCTACCTGGGCTTCAGCGTGCCGGTGATCTTGACCGGGGTACTGAGTGACCGCCTGGGTTCGGGCGTGGCCTTGCTAGGGTTTGGCGGGGTCTTGCTGTTGGGGTGTGTGGCCGTTGCCGGAGCGCTGCAGGGCGTAGGGCAAAGCGCGCAACAAGCCAGCAGCCATTGAGCCGATCATGATCTGCTGGGAGTAAACGGTCACGCAAGGTGGTTGCACAGTAACGCCTGTGCAGCGCTGCCAAGGATGATCGCCTGGGCCTGCTCGACAGTGATTTTCGGGATGACCGAATCCGGCATTTTCGACGTGGCAGAAAGGTTGTAGACGGCAAAGTCTTCGCCGACCACTCGATCGGCCATCAGCTTGAACGAGGGCAGGATGCGCCGTTGATAGGCCTCGTCCAGGTGGCAGCGCGAAACCGCCTGACCTGGAGTTTCATAAAAGCGCCCCACCGACTGGTCGAGGTCCACACCCACCAGGAAAACCTGGTTGAAGCCCAGATGACAGGCAATTTGCAGCGCGGCATACGCCACCGTGCGGGCATCGAAAAAGCCTTGCGAGAGGTCTTTGCTGAAGCCTACAGAGCGCGAGCGGTTGCCCCAGAAGGCACGGCTGCGCACCACGGCCGGATCAGGATTGAACAGTGAGTCGAACAGGCGCGAGCGCGCCGCCTTGGCCAGCGGGAAAACCTGCGCCTTGGTCGATACCGGCAGTGCTCCGACTTCACTTGGCCAGATCGCCAGGCGCCGGCTGAGGCGCACCGCCTTGGCGTAAAGCTCAGGCTGCTGGTGGGCAAACCCGGTATCGGTACACAGGTAGAAGTACGGACGCGGGCCCTGTTCCGAGAACATCGAGATCGCGCCGTTGAGCGTGATCATCGGCACATTGGCGAAGCGCTGCATGGGGAAGCCCTTTGCCGAGGCCCCCGACGCGACGATGAACACGGGCCCCTCGGCAATCCCACGACAGGCCGCGAAGTCCATGATCGAAGGATGCCGGGCTGGCTTGTTGCCACTTTCTGCTTCCACTGTTGCCCCCAGATTCCGAGAAGCAAAAGTATAGACAGCCGACAAAAAATCCGCATTTACACAACTTAACGTTCTGCGTCAAGATGTTGCGCGATACATTTCAACCTCGGCTCAAATCGCAGTTGCCCCACCATCTACCGTCAAACTGTGCCCGGTGGTAAACGCCGCCCCGTCACTGCACAGGTACAGCACCGCACTGGCAATTTCCTCGACCTTGCCGATACGCCCGACCGGGTGCATCGCGGCGGCAAATTCGGCCTTGCGCGGGTCTGCCTCGTAAGCGCGGCGAAACATGTCGGTGTCAATCACCGCCGGGCACACGGCATTCACCCGGATGCCCTTCTTGGCATACTCGATGGCCGCCGACTTGGTCAGGCCGATCACAGCATGCTTGGAGGCGGCGTAGATGCTCATCTTCGGCGCCGCACCCAAGCCCGCCACCGAGGCGGTGTTGACGATCGCCCCGCCGCCCTGGGCCAGCAACAACGGCAGCTGGTATTTCATGCACAGCCACACGCCCTTGACGTTGACGCCCATGATGGCGTCGAACTCCGCCTCGCTACCCTCGGCCAGGCGCCCCTGTTCGATTTCGATGCCGGCATTGTTGTAAGCGTAATCCAGCCGCCCGTAGGCCTCGATGGCCCGCTCATGCAGTTGGCGCACCTGGGCATCCTGGGTCACGTCACAGGCCACGAACAGTGCTTCACCACCCGCCTCGCGAATCGAGGCGACCGTGGCCTCGCCACCGGCCGCGTCGAGATCGGCCACTACCACCTTCAGGCCCTCGCGGGCAAAGGCCAGTGCCGTCGCCCTGCCGATACCCGCCGCACCGCCGGTGACCAAGGCTACCTGGCCGGAAAAAGTCATGCTCATCGTCTGCTCCTGGGGGGTGATGAATTGGCCCTGAGTCTAGTCAGCCCGCCGCCCGGCTGGGCAGCATCATCAAGGCAGCGGTTGAGCTACCATGCTTACCAGTGATTTTGCGGACCAACCTGCATCAGCGGGTTAAATTGACTGCTGTACCTCATCGCCCACAAGGACCTGCCATGACCCAGACCAACCGCCGCTTCCTGCTTGCCAAACGCCCGGTCGGCGCCGTGCGCCGAGACGACTTCACCTTCGAGACGGTACCTGCCGAAGCCCCTGCCGCCGGCCAGATCCAGGTGCGCAACCTGTACCTGTCGCTGGACCCGGCCATGCGCGGCTGGATGAACGAAGGCAAGTCGTATATCCCGCCCGTCGCCCTTGGCCAGGTAATGCGTGCTCTGGGCGTCGGCGAAGTGGTCGCTTCCAACCACCCGGACTACAAGCCCGGCGATCATGTCAGCGGCGCCCTCGGCGTACAGGACTACTTCACCGGCGAGCCACAGGGCCTGCACAAGATCGACCCCAGCCTCGCCCCGCTGCCCCGCTACCTCTCGGCCCTGGGCATGACCGGCATGACCGCCTACTTCGCCCTGCTGGAGGTCGGCCAGCCCAAGGCCGGCGACACCGTGGTCATTTCCGGCGCAGCCGGCGCGGTGGGCAGCATCGTCGGCCAGATCGCCAAGCTCAAGGGCTGCCATGTGGTCGGCATCGCCGGTGGCGCGCAGAAGTGCCAGTACCTCAAGGACGAACTGGGCTTCGACGGCGTGATCGACTACAAGACCGAAGACGTGCTGGCCGGCCTGAAGCGCGAATGCCCCAAGGGCGTTGACGTGTACTTCGACAACGTCGGCGGCGACATCCTCGACGCCGTGCTCACCCGCATCAACTTCAAGGCGCGCATCGTCATCTGCGGCGCCATCAGCCAGTACAACAACAAGGAAGCCGTCAAAGGCCCGGCCAACTACCTGGCACTATTGGTGAACCGCGCCCGCATGGAAGGTTTCGTGGTGATGGACCACGCCAAGGACTATGGCAAGGCCGCACAGGAGATGGCCGGCTGGCTGGCCACCGGCAAGGTCAAAAGCAAGGAGGACGTGGTCGAAGGGCTGGAGACGTTCCCCGAGACGCTGCTCAAGCTGTTCAGCGGCGAGAACTTCGGCAAGTTGGTGTTGAAGGTGTGAGTCTGTAAGATTGGCTATCGCCACTGAAACCAGTGACTGGGATTTGCAGAGTAGACCATGATCAAGATCACCCCAACCATCGAGTGCTCCAACACCGCCCCGTTCGTCCTCTTCGGCGGCATCAACGTGCTCGAGTCCGAGGACCTGGCCCTGACCGCCTGCGCCGAGTACGTCCGGGTTACCGAGAAACTGGGCATCCCTTACGTGTTCAAGGCCAGCTTCGACAAGGCCAACCGCTCCTCGATCCACTCCTACCGTGGCCCGGGCATGGAAGAAGGCCTACGCATCTTCGAGAAAGTCAAAGCCGAGTTCGGCGTACCGATCATTACCGACGTGCACGAGATCTACCAGTGCGCGCCGGTCGCCGAAGTGGTCGACGTGCTGCAGCTGCCCGCCTTCCTGGCCCGCCAGACCGACCTGGTAGTGGCACTGGCCAAGACCGGTAAACCGGTCAACATCAAGAAGCCGCAGTTCCTTAGCCCCTCGCAGATGCAGAACATCGTGCACAAGTTCAAGGAAGCCGGTAACGACCAGCTGATCCTGTGCGACCGTGGCACCTGCATGGGCTACGACAACCTGGTCGTGGACATGCTCGGTTTCGGCGTGATGAAGCGCACCTGCGACAACCTGCCGATCATCTTCGACGTGACCCACGCCCTGCAGAACCGCGACCCGTCCGGCGCTGCCTCCGGTGGCCGTCGCGAGCAGGTGGTCGACCTGGCCCGTGCCGGCATGGCAGTTGGCCTGGCTGGGCTGTTCCTGGAAGCTCACCCTAACCCGGACCAGGCCAAGTGCGACGGCCCAAGCGCCCTGCCGCTGGACAAGCTGGAGCCGTTCCTGGCGCAGATCAAGGCGCTCGACGACCTGGTCAAAGGTTTCCAACCGCTGGTTATTGCCTGATTCGAGGGTAATAAAAAGGTTCTTCACGCAATGTCGGGATAGTGCCTACGGTCTGCTTGCCGGGAGATTGGGTGAAGACTGCCAAGGGTTTGTCTCGTGTTCTGAGTTGATGCGCAGATCGAGCGCCGCCCGCGCGGCGCATCGCGAGCTGCGCTCGCTCCTACGTTGTTTCGGGCCAATTATTCCTGCGTGATTTGCGCGCGGACGCCTTGGCGCATGGCGGGATATCGCGTCGTACCAGCAAGGCGGTCGCGCGCGCCTGCCACAAGCGTTACTGGCCAGAAACAAACGTAGGAGCGAGCGCAGCTCGCGATGCGCCGCGCGGGCGGCGCTCGATCTTACTGACGCTAAAAATGCTGTGGCGTGCGCTCAAAAAAAGGGCCGACATGCACTGTGCATGTCGGCCCTTTTTATTGGCTGATATCAGCCGCGGATCTCTGCCACCACGGCTGCCAGTGCCTGGGCCGGATCTGCCGCCTGGCTGATCGGGCGGCCGATCACCAGGTAGTCGGAGCCTGCATCCAGCGCCTGGCGCGGGGTGAGGATACGGCGCTGGTCATCCTGGGCACTGCCCGCAGGGCGAATGCCCGGGGTGACCAGTTGCAGCGCCGGGTGCGCAGCCTTCAGCGCCGGGGCTTCCAGTGCCGAGCACACCAGGCCGTCCATGCCCGCCTTTTCGGCCAGCGCCGCCAGGCGCAGCACCTGCTCTTGAGGGTCTACGTCCAGGCCGATACCGGCGAGGTCTTCACGCTCCATGCTGGTCAGCACCGTCACGCCGATCAGCAGCGGCTGCGGGCCACTGCGCTTGGCCAGCTCTTCGCGGCAGGCAGCCATCATGCGCAGGCCACCGGAGCAATGCACGTTGACCATCCATACCCCCATCTCGGCAGCAGCCTTCACCGCCATGGCGGTGGTGTTGGGGATGTCGTGGAACTTGAGGTCGAGGAACACCTCGAAGCCCTTCGCGCACAGGGTTTCGACAATGCCCGAAGCGCTGCTGGTGAACAGCTCCTTGCCAACTTTTACCCGGCACAGGGCGGGGTCGAGCTGGTCAGCCAGCTTCAGGGCGGCGTCACGGGTAGGGAAATCCAGGGCGACGATCAGGGGCGTCTGGCAGGCGGACATGGTCGGGTTCTCTTGGCAAGTCGTAAACGGCGCGCATTGTAAACGAAGTGGCACAGGCTTTGGGGGCCGCGGGTCAACGGAATTGGCCCGGCAAGGCGTGATGCCTATAATTGAACCAACGGAACCGGCAACTGCTCAATATTTGTACAAGCACTGCCCCATGACGCTGACAGGAGAACACACGATGCCCTGGTATGCCTGGCTGATACTCATCATAGCCCTCGGCTCGATCATCGGCGGGCTGATGATGTTGCGCGATACGGCGAAAAAGCTGCCCCTGACCGAGGAACAACTGCGCAAGGTGCATGAACGCAATGCAGAGGCCGATGCCAAGGATGCCCAGGACCGGTAAGCAGGAACGCTGGCAATGAGGGCGGCATTGCATGGCGCAAGCGCCGCCCTGCAAACGCGTGTTACTCCACACTCAACTTGTCGCGATTACGCTCCAGCAGCGCATTGCCGATGCCTTTGATCTCCAGCAGTTCATCCACTGAAGCAAACGCCCCATTGGCCTCGCGATAGGCCACGATGGCTTCGGCTTTGGCCTTGCCGATGCCATTGAGTTCTTTTTGCAAGGTTGCGGCATCGGCCTGGTTGAGGTTCAGCAGGGCTGAGCCGGTGGTTTTCTGGCTCACCATCGGTACCGGCTGAGCGACCGGTGTATCTGCCGGCGCGGCGCTGACCGAAAACGCGAGGCCAGCGAACAGGGGCAGCAACAGGTAGGAAAGAACGGTATTACGCATACAGACACTCCTTCGGATGGATTAACGAGGCAGCGTTTCCTTGGCTGCCTGCTCAAAGTATCGATCCGAAGGGGGCCTGCGAAGCGGCTGAATCCGTGCTTGCTGTAGGAATCAGCGTTACCTGTCCTTGTGCTGCTGTTGATACAACCAGTCAACGATCTCACCTTCTGGCGAATAACCGTTGACCAGCTCGCGCAACAGATGCCGGATCCGGCTGAAATCATCTTCCGCCACCGCCTTGAGCAGGGCAGCCAGGCGCTCGCGAAGCACATCCCAGGGCAGGAAGTCTTCGTTGGCGGTCATGATCATCGGGTGCACGGTCGGCGAAACGTCGTCTCCGATCAGCAACTCCTCGTAAAGCTTCTCTCCCGGCCGCAAGCCGGAAAACTCGATGGCGATATCGCCATGGGGGTTGCCAGGGCTGCGCACGCTCAGACCGGATAGGTGAATCATCTTCTCGGCCAGCTCGACAATTTTCACCGGCTCGCCCATGTCCAGCACGAACACATCCCCGCCCTGCCCCATGGCCCCTGCTTGCACCACCAACTGTGCAGCTTCGGGGATGGTCATGAAGTAACGGGTGATCTTGGGGTGCGTGACCGTGAGCGGCCCACCAGCCTTGATCTGCTGATGGAACAGCGGAATCACCGAGCCTGAGGAGCCCAGTACGTTACCGAACCGCACCATCGTGAAGCGGGTCTTGTTCACCCGTGAAATCTTGCTGCTGTCGCCATACATCACTGGCGCAGCTTCGCGGCTTAGGGCCTGAAGAATCAGCTCGGCGAGGCGCTTGGTGCTGCCCATGACGTTGGTCGGGCGCACAGCCTTGTCGGTAGAAACCAGCACGAAGTTGGCGACGCCTGACTGCAACGCGGCCTGAGCGGTGCACAAGGTGCCATAGACATTATTGAGGACGCCCTCGGCCATGTTGTGCTCGACCATTGGCACATGCTTGTAGGCAGCCGCGTGGTAGACCGTGTCGACCCGCCAGGTACTCATGATGTCGACCAGGTGCTGCTGGTTGCGTGCCGAACCAAGGATCGGCAGCAGGCGTACCGACAGCGACTCACGGGAAATGCGCTGCTCCAGCTCACTGAGAATGCTGTACAGGTTGAACTCGCTGTGATCGAACAGCAGCAGGGTCTTGGGCTTGAGCCCGATGATCTGCCGGCACAGCTCCGAACCGATCGAACCTCCGGCCCCGGTAACCAGCACCGTCTGATTCTTGATACAACGCTCAAGCAGTTCGTCCTGCGCCGGCACCGGGTCGCGCCCCAGCAGGTCGGCAATGTCGACGTCCTGAATGTCATCGACCTTGACCCGGCCGCTGGCCAGGTCGGCAAAAGCCGGCACGCTGCGCACGTGCAGCGGGTACGGCTCGAGGAAGGCGAGGATTTCCTTGCGCCGGGCCCGGGAGGCACGGGGCAAGGCCAGGAGGATCTCCTGGGCGCCGCTTTCCTTGATCATCTGCTGCAAGTGCTTGGGCTTGTAGACTTGCAGGCCGGAGATGACCCGGTTGGCAAGATCACTGTCGTCGTCGATGAACGCCACAGGGCGCATCACTCGGCCCATGCGCAATGCCGCCAGCAACTGGTTGCCGGCTGTACCTGCACCGTAGATGGCGACCTTGATCAGGCCATCGTCGCGGTTGGCAAAGGGAATCTGGTGGTTACCCGTGAACCAGTCACCGAGGAAGAACTGGCGCATGATCAGGCGCAGGCCGCCGATGATGACCAGGCTCAGCCACCAGTAGTTGAAGATGATCGAACGCGGTACCACGACCTTGTGGTTGCTGTACCAGTAGACCACCACGGCCAGGATCAACGACGACAGAGTGACAGCCTTGATGATGGTGACCAGCGCGTCGTTGCCGAAGTAGCGCATTACCGCGCGGTACATGCCGAAACGGATGAACAACGGCACAGCCACTACCGGTGCGGCGAGGAACAGCCAGGTGTGTTCCAGGATCGGGTTGTACATGTCATCGATGCCCAAGCGCACGATGAACGACAGCCACAACGCCAGCCAGATAAGCAGCATGTCGGTGCAGACTTGTATCAGGCGCTTCTGCCGCCGTGACAGGTTCACCAGGAACTGGCGCAGCCTGTCTTTGTTTGCATCGCTCATCCAGCTCTCCTCAACGTGCCATGCCCGGCTTGCTCGACCATGTTATTCCCGCTTCCCGGCATGGTATTTGATCGCTAGCAGTATAAGAGGGAAATAGGCCACGATGGTTCCCGTTGCGCCGTCCAGCCCTAGCGCCACGACCGCCAGCGCCACTGGCAACAACCAGCCCAGGTTGATGGCCGCCACCGCCAGGCTTACCGGCCGGTGGCTACCCTGCTGACGTGAAGCATACTGATAGGCATGGCTACGATGCGCCTCGTAGACGCGCTCGCCGCGCAGCAGCCGTCGCACCAGGGTAAAGGTCGCGTCGACCACGAATACACCCAAAAGTATTAACCACCCCCAGAAGAGTAGCGGGTTTATCCAGGCAGCCTGCAACGCCAGCAGAGCCAGCACGATACCCAGGAAGCCACTGCCGGCGTCCCCCATGAAAATACGCGCTGGCGGGAAGTTCCAGAACAGGAAGCCGGCCACCGTCGCAGCCAGTAACATTGGCAGCCACAGCGCCTGCGGATAGCCACTGACCAGGTACAGCAGGCAGCCTCCGATACAGGCACAGATGGCTTCGATGCTGGCGATGCCGTCGATGCCGTCCATGAAGTTGTACAGGTTGAGCAGCCACACCAGGTACAGCATCCCGAACAGCGCACTTAACCAGGCGCTGTCCAATGCCCATCCGAACACCATCAGCGGCGGCATGCCTCCCATCCAGTAAAGCCCCCAACCTGCGGCCACGAAGTGGCCAAGCAGGCGCCATCGTGCAGCGATATGGCCGTGGTCGTCCATGAAACCGATCACCGCCACCAAGCTACCAGCGCCGAGAAGGGCGACCAGCAGCGCTGGCGCCACCATGCCAGCCCAGCCCAGGGCAAGCGCGCCCAGCAGGAACGAGAAGACGAACGCCAGGCCACCACCACGCGGGGTCGGAAGGGCGTGCGAGCTGCGCGCATTGGGGATGTCCAGCAGGCTGCGCGCCAGGGCATAGCGGCGCAGCCCCGCCGTCATTGCCAGCGCGGCCACGCCAGCCAGTAGAATCAGCCAGATCATCGATTTTGAGCGTCCAGAAAAGCGCGAGCGGTCAGGTTGAGCCCTTGCTCCAATTTGAAGGGAGGGGTCCAGCCAAGCAACTGGTGATTCTTGGTGATGTCGACCTGCAACGAGCCTAGCAGGCGCTGCGCCAGATCACCGCGCCCCAACACCCGCGCCGCCGCGTGCAGCAGCGAAGGCGGTACTGGCAGCAACCGCGCCGGGCGGCCCAGCGCCTGGCCGATGGCCCGCAACAACTGGCTCAGGGTCACGTCCTGGCCATCGCTGGCGAGGAACACCTGATTGGCCGCCTGCGGGTGATCGAGGCAAGCCATCACCAGATCGACGAGGTTATCCACGAACACCAGGCTGCGGCGGTTTGGCAAGGCACCGAGCGGCAGCGGCACACCCCGCTGCACCCAGCGCAGCATGCTGAGGAAGTTAGCCTTGACGCCCGGTCCGTAGACCAGCACCGGGCGAATCACCACCACTTCCATACCGGTGGCCGCCGCCAGCTGTAGCAAGCCCTGTTCGGCTTCATGCTTGGATACCCCATAGGCATCCTGCGGCGCAGGCGTGTCGTCGGCGCGCAAAGGCTGCCCAGGCTGGCTGAGTTCGCCATTGACCTTGATCGAACTGATGAAAATGAAACGGCGCACCCCGGCAGCGGCGGCTTGCTGGGCGAGGTTGAGGGTGCCATCGACATTGACCCGGCGGAATTCGGCCTGGCTGTCATTGGCGTTCTCCTGCATCACGTGCACGCGGGCCGCGGCGTGTATCACCGCGTCGACACCGGCTAGCGCAGATACCCAGTCGGTCTCAGCGGCCAGCTCGGCGTCACGACGTGACGGGGCGCGGACACTGAAGACGCCCAGCATGTTCAGTTGGCGGCACAGGGCACTGCCAACGAAACCGCTGGCGCCGGTGACAAGAATCGTTCGACTATCCATGCAAGTTATTCTTATCTAAAGGCTGAAGCAGGCATGCTTGGGGACTACAGCAAGCTACGGTACAGGTCGGCATAGGCCGCCGCCATGGCCGGCGCGGTGAAAACTGCTTCGTAACGTTCCAGGGCCTTGGCCCCCATGGCCTGGGCCATGGTGGGGTCATCCCAGAGGCGTTGCATGGCGTGGGCCAGCGCCGGAGCGTCACGCGGCGGTACCACCAGCCCGGTCTGCTCGGCCAGGTTGATGTACGTGGTGCCCGAGCCCATCTCGCAGGAGATCAGCGGCTTGCCGAACATCGCTGCTTCCAGTAACGAAATGCCGAACGACTCGGAACGCAGGTGCGAGGGGAACACGAAGCCATAACAGAGCTCAAGCAATGCCGCCTTGTCTTCATCAGCCAGGCCACCGAGGAAGTGCACATTGCCCAGCCCCAGATCAGCGGCTTGCTGCTTCAGCTCACCCTCAAGGAAGCCACCGCCCATGATCACCACCGGCAAGCCGTTGATCTTGGCGGCCTGTAGCAAGTAGTCCAGGCCCTTGTAGTAGCGTAGCGCGCCGACGAACAGGAAGAAGCGCTCCCCCAGCCGCTCGCGCCAATAGGCCAGCTTGCTGACCGAAGCCTGCGGGTACGTGGCCCGGTCCAGCCCGTAGGGGATGATCGAGACCTTGTCGTGGAAACGCGTCAGCACCGGGCTGTGCGCCGCGTAGTTGGGCGAAGACGCCACCACCCGGTCAACGCTGGAGAAAAACCGATGCATCAGCGGCTGATAGAGTTTCAGTAACCACTTCTGCTTGACAATGTCCGAGTGGTAACTGACCACCGTCGGCTTGTTCAGTCGCGCCAGGAAATGCACCAAGTCCATGTACGGCCAGGGGAAGTGGTAATGCACGACGTCAGCTTGACGCGCCAGTTCGGCAAAGTCTTTCAGCGCCGACAAGGAAAACCCCGTCGAAGCCAGGTGCAGATCGAGCTTGGAACGGTGAGTCAGGTGGTTGGCGACCCGCTCATTGCGAGCTGCACCGCGGTCGCTGAGGTAGAGCACTTCGGAATCGATGCCTTGGGCGCGGGTGCCTTCGGCGATCTGGAAGATGACCTGTTCGATACCCCCCATGGAATCGGGGTAATAGGTTTTGAAAAAGTGCAGTACCTTGATCATCGTCCCTCACTGACCTTCCGGTAAACCTCGATGGTGGCCTGAGCACAACACTCCCAGGAGAAGCCGGCTGCATGGCGCAAGCCCTGCTCCACCGCCGACAGGCGCCAGCTTTCGTCCTCCAGCCCCTGGCGTAACAGGGCGCTAAGGCCCTCCACGTCATCCGGCGCGCACATGAGCGCGGCCTGCCCTGCCACTTCTGGCAACGACGAGCTGTTGGAGCACACCACCGGCACGCCCGAGCTCATCGCTTCGAGCACTGGCAAGCCGAAGCCTTCGTAGTGCGAGGGGAAGGTGAAAAGCCGCGCTCCGGCATACAGCAGTGGCAGGTCTTCACTGGCCGCGAAACCCAGATAGCGAGCCCAGCCCTGTTGCTGCGCTTGGGCGATACGCTGGTGGATGGCCTCGCTGCGCCAACCATGGTAGCCGGTGAGGACCAACGGCCAGCGCTGGCGCAGCGCCAGCGGCAGCTTACCGTAGGCGTCCAGCAGGGTTTCGAGGTTCTTGCGCGGCTCGATGGTACCGACAAACAGGCTGTAGCCGCCCGCCTCCAGGCCATGGCGGGCCAGCGTTTCGCGCAGGGCATCGCCGCTGCGAGGGTAGAACTCGGGCGAACTGGCCAGTGGCACTGCGTGGATGCGCTCGATGGGCCAGGCGAAATAATCGGCCAGCTCCTGACGCGTGTAGTGCGAATCGGTGATCAGCGCGTCGGCACGTTCGAGCGTGAGCTTCAACTCTTTCTGCAGGTAGCGCGCGATTTGCGGTGCATGACAATGCGCCCAGGTAAACGGCGACAGGTCGTGGAACGTTGCCACACTGCGCCCGGCAAACGGCGGCAAGTAGTAATTGGGGCTGTGGTAGAGATGATCCTCATGCCCCTTCAGCGCGCGCTTGCGCAGGTACGGCATCAGCCGCCGGTAGGCCTCGACGGCCAGTGCGTTCTTCTGCACAAGGCGCTTCAGGCCATGCACCGCGTCGGATTGCTCGGCCGCGCTCGGCAAGGCCGGCAAGAACCGCCGCCCGGCAAAGAACTGCAGGTCGGTGATTTCGCTACTGCTTTGCAGCCGGGTGGCCAACTCGTAGGTGTAGCGCCCGATGCCGGTCAGCGGGAAGCGGACCGGCTCGACGGAAAGGATGAGCTTCATTTACCCGCAAGCATCCAACCCAGGGTTTCATCCAGCGACGGGGTTTGCCAGCCCGGAACCAGGGCGCGCAGGCGGCTGTTGTCGCCGCAGAGGGTCTTGACCTCGTTGGCCCGAACGAACGCCGGGTTGACCTGCACCTCGATCTGATGGCCGGTGATGGCCGAGCATTTGGCGATCACTTCGCGCAGCGAGTGGGTTTGCCCGGAGCTGACGTTCACCGTCTGCCCCACCGGGCGCGCTTCGATCAGGCCACGGTAGGCCTGCACCACTGCCCGCACGTCGCTGAAATCGCGCCAGACGTCGAGGTTACCGAGTTCAATGGTGGCCGCCTTGCGCTTGAAGTGCGAGACGATCTTGGGCAGCAGGAAGTTTTCCGCCTGCCCGACACCGGTGTAGTTGAAGGGGCGCGTGATGACGATCGGCAAGCGATCGAACCACAGGCGGGCCATGTATTCCATGGCCAGCTTGCTGACCGCGTAATCGTTGGCTGGCGCCGGCAAGGTCTGCTCATCGAGCATCCCTTCGGAAACATTGCCATAAACGTTGGCGCTGCTGGCAATCAACACACAATCCGGTGTTTTGCCGCAGGCCGCGATGGCTTCGAGCAGGTTGCGTGTACCCACCAGGTTGACCTGGTAGAACGCGTCGGCTGCACCGTGACCGACAAAGGCGATGGCAGCCAGATGCACAACGACATCCGGCTGCAGTTCGGCCAGCAATGCGCGCAGGCCAAGGCCGTCAGTCAGGTCGACCTGATGATAATCAGGTGCCTGCAACGGCTGGCTGCCCGTCCCTATGACTTCATAACCACGGGCTCGCAGTTCGGCTGCCATATAGCGACCGGTGAAGCCCTGAATCCCTGTGATAAGCGCGCGTTTGCTGGCCATTTGCATCAGAACGAGAACCCTTTTTCGTTACGACGCAGGTCAGCTTCGACCATCATGCGGCACAGCTCTTCGAGGCTGGTTTTCGGTTCCCAACCCAGTACTTCCTTGGCCTTGACCGGGTTGCCGATCAGCAGCTCGACTTCCGCAGGGCGGTAGAATTTCGGGTTGATCACGACCAGCACCTTGCCAGTGGCGGCGCAGGTGCCCTGCTCGGCTTCGTCCTTGCCGCTCCACTTGATTTCGATGCCGGCAGCCTTGAAGGCCATCGAGACGAAGTCACGCACGGTTTCGGTGCGGTTGGTGGCGAGCACGAAGGTGTCTGGCACGTCAGCCTGCAGCATGCGCCACATGCCTTCGACGTATTCCTTGGCGAAGCCCCAGTCGCGCTTGGCGTCGAGGTTGCCCAGCTCGAGCTTGTCGAGCAGGCCCAGTTTGATCTTGGCCACCGAGTCGGTGATCTTGCGGGTCACGAACTCACGGCCACGCAGCGGCGACTCGTGGTTGAACAGGATGCCGCTGGTAGCGAAGATGCCGTACGACTCGCGGTAGTTGATGGTCATCCAGTGCGCGTACAGCTTGGCCACACCGTACGGGCTGCGCGGGTAGAACGGGGTATCCTCGACCTGCGGGATAGCCTGGACCTTGCCGAACATTTCCGAGGTGGACGCCTGGTAGAAGCGTACCTTCGGGTTGACGATGCGGATGGCTTCGAGCAGGTTCACCGCGCCCAGGCCGGTGATTTCAGCGGTGGTTACCGGCTGTTCGAAGGAAACACCCACGAAGCTCTGCGCCGCGAGGTTGTAGACCTCGGTGGCTTCGGTGGTCTGCAGCAGACGGATGCTGGCCGACAGGTCGGTGAGGTCGTACTCGACCAGGTGCAGGTTAGGGTTGGTGTGGATGCCCAACTCCTCGATGCGCCAGAAATTGACCGAGCTGGTGCGCCGGTAGGTGCCGTAGACGGTGTAGCCCTTCTCCAGCAGCAGTTCCGCCAGGTAGGCGCCGTCTTGACCAGTGATCCCAGTGACGATTGCTTTCATGCGACTTAACCAACTCCGATAGTGCCGTGCGGGCATGTGTGAATGTCAGACCGGCGCGGGCGATTCCTGCCTCGCGCGTTAAGGTTCGATGACGGAGTATACATCTGTTGGGCAGCGTACTCGACTCGGAAAAAGCGGCCGCGCGCCAGCAGGTAAAAATGCCACCTGTGCAGGGTATAAGCGAGGTTTTTCAGCAGCAACCGGACGCCAATCGACAAGGGGCGTACGATAAATTCCAGAAGCGGGCGTTTCCAGCGAAATGATCGTAGGAAATTTCGGAAATGCTGGATGGGATTGGGGCGGCGCTCGATCTCACAAACGCCGCACCCCCACGGCAAACCCAATCAGCGCCCTACGTCCAGCAATGCCACATCACCACCTGGAAGACTGGTCTCCGGCACTGGGCTCAGCCATACATTGACGTGATCGACACTGTCCTGATTCAACTCCCCCGCCCAGCGGTTAAGCAGGAACAGATTGGTGATGAAGTCGTACTGTGACTTCAGCAGATCACGACGAGCCTTGAACTCGTTCTGCACCGCCGTCAGCACATCCACCGCGTTGACTACGCCGAAAGTGAAGGCCTTCTGCGCCGCCACGCTCGACTTCTGGGCCGACGACAAGGCATTGCGGTTGGCGCGGATCTTCTCGACGCTGGACTGGGCGGTCAGATAAGCCGTGGTGGTTTCCTTCACCACCTGCCGACGAATGCCCTCGGCCTGCTCCTCGGCCGCCAGCTGGTCGTCATACAAACTGCGCACCCGGGCCGAAGTGGAACCACCGCTGTAGATCGGGATCTTCACCCCCAGCGAGGCCACATAGCTATCGCTGCGCGGCGCCTGGGTGTTGTCATAACCCTGGTCGCTCTGCTGGGCGCTCAGGCTCAGGCCCAGTTGCGGGTAATGCTCGCCCTTGCCCTCGCGCACCGCCGCGTTCGCCGCCTCGGCGCCGCTCTGGGACGCCTTGAGCATCGGGTTGGTCTCCACTGCCTGGGTGATCCAGCTTTGCAACGGCCGGGTCGGTGCCTGCAAGGCCACATCGTTGCGCACCCGACTCAGCGGCTCGGTCACTGGCCGGCCGACGATTTCGGCCAGGGCCTCACGGCTTACCTGCACTTGGTTGCGCGCATCCACCTCTTGTGCCGCCAGGGCATCCACCCGAGCCTGCATGTCGAGCTTGTCGGTGATCTTGGCCATCTGCCGGTCGAACATCATGCTGACGCGGTCGAGGTTTTTCTGCGTGGCGCGGCGCTCGGCCTGCACCAGCGCCAGCTCATCGTCCGCCGCCAGGGCAACGAAATAGCGCTTGGCAAGATCGACGGTGGCCTCGGCCAGGGTGTCTTCGGCTTGCTGGCTCTGCTGCGCCTTGACGCTCTTGGACTTCTGGTAACGCTCCCAGGCCGGCTTGTTGTACAGGTATTGGGTAAGGCTGAGCGAGTAGCTCTCGTTGTTGTATATGTCGCGCGTAAGCTCGTTCTTGCGCAACACGCGGCTGGAGTTGGCGTTGGCCGACACCTGAGGCAGCAACTGGCCAAAAGCCTCTCGCTGCTTCTCGGCAGCGGAACGCGCACGGGCATAGCCGATCAGCACACGCGGGTCTTCAAGCCGGGCTTCGCGATACAAGCCCGCCAGGTCCAGCGCGTAGGTCGACGCCGAAACGCCCTTCGGGCTTTGGTTTTCAACAGCCACCGCCTGCCAGGCGGCCACGCACATCAGTACACCGGGTAGCAAACGCAGCACAATCATTCCTCGATCAGCGATTCGGCAAACATGTTGCGCGCCGGCTTCAGCAGGTACTGCAGCATGGTGCGGTCGCCTGCGTTGATGAGGACTTCAGCCGGCATGCCGGGTTGCAGCTTGCGGTTGCCGAGCTTTTTCATGCCGTCTTCGGTGACGTTGACGCGCACGAGGTAATATTGATCGCCGGTGCGCTCTTCGGTCAGGCTGTCGGCCGAGATGCGGGTCAAGGTGCCTTCGATGACCGGAGTGGTAGCTTGGTTAAAGGCGCTGAAACGGATGTCTGCCGTCTTGCCCAGCTCCAGGCGGTCGATATCCTTGGTCGCCACCTTGGCTTCGATCACCAACTCCGAGGAGGCCGGCACGATGTCCAGCAAGGGGGTAGCGGCACTCACCACACCACCGATGGTGTGCACTTTCATGTCCAGCACCATGCCGCTTTCGGGCGCACGGATGACCACTCGCGACAGGCGGTCACGCAGGGCTGCTTCCTTTTCCTGCAGGTCGAACACCTTGGCCTGGGTATCGGCCAGTTCGTTGGCCACGTCGGCGTCGAACTTCTTTTTCAACTGAACGATCTGCAGCTCGGTCTCGCCAATCTGCAGTTTGGTCTTGGTGATGCTCGACTCATGGTCGGCGACTTCGGTCTTGAGCATGTCCAGCTTGCGCTCCTGTTCGAGCAGGCGCTGGTTGTCGACGAAACCTTCGGCGAGCAGTTCCTTCAGTTGCTTGATCTCACCACTGTAGGATTTCTCCAGGCCAGTCTTGGTGCGGATCATGTCGTTGAGGCCGGCGATCTGTTGCTTCATCTGCTCGATGCGTTCGCGGTTGACCGAAATCTCGCCCTGCAAGGAGTCACGTCGGGCCTTGAACACTTGCTGTTCACCGACCAACGCCTCGTTGGCGCGGTCCGAGTCGGTGCCCTCCATGGTCACGCCGGGAATCGCCGGCAGGCCATCGCGCTCGGCGCGCAGGCGCGCTTCTTTATAGCGAGCGACGATCAGCTGGTTGCGGGTGGACTCGTATTCGGAACTCAGCTGGCTTTCGTCCAGCACAATCAACGGGTCGCCCTTTTTCACCAGGTCGCCGTCGCGGGCATGCAGCTCTTTGACGATGCCGCCTTCCAGGTGCTGAACGGTCTTGCGGTAGTTCTGCACAGTGACCGTACCGGAGCCATGCACAGCGTTGCTGAGCGGCGCGAAGGCCGCCCAGGTGCCGAAAATGCCGAAGGTGACAAAGACGATGGTCAGGCCGATGCGGCGAATGCCGCGGTCGGAGGTGGGCATGTCGTCGAAATTGTGGTCGAACGTGGTGATCGCTTTACTGCTCATCTGAAAATCCTTTTACGCGCCAGTGCTGCTGGTGACCGCTGGCGCAGCGGGGGTGGCCGCTGGGGGAACCGGGTGAGGTGCAGCGGGTGCGACGGGCTGGGCAACGCGCTGCTGGGCCTTGGCCTGTTGCGCCGCAAGCTCGGCGATGACGCGGTCGCGCTCGCCGTACAACGAGAGGGTGCCGCCGGCCATGACCAGGATACGGTCGAGGCGCGTGAGAATGTTCGGCCGGTGCGACACGATGAACACCGTGGCGCCGGTCTGCTTGAGTTTCTGCAGGGCCACGCCCAGCGCACGCTCGCCGATGTCGTCGAGGTTGGAGTTGGGCTCGTCGAGCACGATCAGCCGCGGGTTGCCGTAGAGCGCGCGGGCCAGGCCGATGCGCTGGCGCTGACCGCCGGAGAGGTTGATGCCGTCACTGCCGATGACCGTGTCGTAGCCGTCGGGGAGCATCAGGATCATTTCGTGCACGCCGGCCATTTGCGCGGCCTCCACGACTTTTTCCGGGTCGACCTTGTCGAAGCGGGCGATGTTTTCGCTGATGCTGCCTTCGAACAGTTCGATGTCCTGTGGCAGGTAGCCAACATGTGGGCCGAGGGCTTGCTTGTCCCAACTGGCGATATCGGCGCCGTCGAGGCGGACTACGCCGTGCTGAGGCGGCCAGATGCCCATAAGGCCGCGCACCAGGGTGGACTTGCCGGCGGCGCTTGGCCCAACGATACCAACGATGGAACCGGCAGGGGCGACAAAACTGATGCTGCGCAGGACTGGAGCTTTTGCGCCGGGGGGCGCGAGGATCAGGTTTTCCACCTGAATGTGACCTTCCGGCGCGGGCAATGGCATGCGCTCGGGCTCTTTTTTCAGGTCGTCCATGACTTTGTTCAGGCGATCGTACTGGACCTTCGCGGAAACGAAGCCCTTCCAGCTGGAGATTATCTGGTCTATCGGTGAGAGCGCTCGCCCCAACAGCAGCGAACCGGCCATCAGCAGCCCAGGGTTGATTTCGTGAGTGACTACCAGGTAAGCACCAATGGCCAGCATGAATGACTGCGACAAGATGCGGAACGTTTTTGAGGCAGAGCTGACGATCCCGCCCTTATCGCTCGCCTCGGACTGCAGCAACATGATGTTGCGCTGGCGCTTGGCCCAACGATTCATCAACGTTTCCAGCATGCCCATCGACTCGATCACTTCGGCATTGCGCAGTGTCTTGGTGGTGATCATGTTGGAGGCAACGTTCTCTTTGTTCGCGGTCGCCAACGCCTTGCCCGTCACCCGATGATTGACCACAGCCAGCACCGCGAGCACAACGCCGCACGCCACTGTCATCCAGCCGAACCATGGGTGGAACAGGAACATCACGGCGGTATAGATGGGGAACCAAGGTGCGTCGAAGAAGGCAAAAAGCCCTGGACCAGTGAAAAACTGTCGCAACGAGGTCAGGTCGTTGAGCGATTGCGCCGTGGCATCGGCACCACCGCTATTGAGCGCACGCTTGAAGCTGGCCCGGTAGACATCACGGCTGAGCATCACATCAAGCCGGTTGCTGATGCGCACCATGATGCGCGAACGCACCCATTCCAACGCCCCCATGGTCACCACCAGTACCGTCAGGATAAGTGTGAGCATCAGCAAGGTGGATGTGCTGCTGGAAGGGACGACACGGCCCGACACCTGAATCATGAAGAAGGTGGGCACCAGCATCAGGGCATTAACGAAGAAGCTGAAGAAACCGACCGAAAGGAAGCTGCTTTTACAGGCTTTAAGGGCGGACTGCAGGTTATTTTCGGATAGTGAACTCATGGTATCCATACGCGAGGAAAGCGAAAACGGCCGGCAGTGTAACACCCACTTGCGACTACGGAGTGCATTGGTCGGGTTCCGGCGATCAGAGAACTGACGAAATGCCGGCTAGTTGACACTTTCATGAAATCGTTGGCGGCCGCGTAAGACCGTCGCAATCCACAGCCAACGTAGCTGTTCAACAGCCTGAAAGTTACACGGCACATTGCCACCAAACACCGGGCAGAACCCTACGGATGGCGCCTACGACCGGGTAGCCTGTTTTTTTATTACCCCGACGAGCCCGAAAATTGACGCCTATCAAAACGATCGTTCCAATATCATGATTTTGCTATTTTTTTCATGTCATATATATGACCTAGCAGGCAGTACCGTTATGCCCTTGCAACCCAGCAGCGACGCGGCTGAGCCGATTTAGTTCGTTTTTTTAATGAAATTTTTTTTAATCATCGCGGTTGACAAGCTTTTCTCACCGCTGCATCTTCGCGGCTTGCAGGGAGCCATCACTGGCCGTATTGGTTACGCACAGGTTTGAGCAAGTTAGCTGCCAGTGTTGTACGTAAAAGGAGCTTAACAAAGCCATGTCTATGCCTTCGCAACCGCTTGACGGCCTGAAGATCAGTTCGCGGGTGACGTTGCTCGAACCCGGCATGTACATCTTCCGGTACGCCTCGCAGCCCCCGGCCGACAAGCCCGTGTGCATTGCCTTGCAGCAAGCGCCCCTGGGCAAAGGCTCCATCGACTTCTTCCCGGCCGAAGGCGTCAGCAAGAACATGCTGACCAAGCTCGGCGACACTATCGTGGCGCGGGTCAAGGGTGGGGTCACCACCGTCCTGATCACCGAATACCACATGTTCGACGACGTGATCGAACCGATCGACCTGCGCATCGACCGCATCGACAACTCCCCTGCCATCATGCGCACCTTTGCCGTGGTGTCCAGCACCGAGCCAGCCCCGGCCATTGCCAGCAGCGCAGCACCAACGCCTCTCGAACTGACCGCGCACCTGCAGCGCTCAGGCGAGGTGGTGTCCAGCGAAGGCTGGGTCGGCATGCCAAACAGCGACGAATTCATCGAGAGCTTTGCCATCAACTGGCCGGATAAACCGGCCGGTGTCGACCTGCTCTACACCTGCATGGTCGCCGGCTCCGGCCCTAGCCGCAACGTATCCACCGGCACCTTCGTCGGCGTACGTGGCGAAGGCCTGCCGCTGATCTGCACCGGATTCAGCCTGGTCGGCCCACAGCGCAAACGCTACGAACTCACAGGCCACATCGTGTTCGGCAACGCCGAGCCGCAGCGCCTGGTCTCCAATCAGATGATGCATGGCCCCACCGGCACCGAGCCGTTGGTGGCGCTGCATATCGCCGTTACTCCCGTTACGAAGATGAACGCTGCCCGCTCTAAGTCTCCGTGGGAACACTCTGCGCAACCGCAGAAAATCAGTGCAACAAGCCAACTGGCTTGAAGTAACAGGAATACACAATGCAATACGATAATCCCGTAGCGGAACTGCAAGACCACCTGGCAGCGTCCTCCCTGTCGGCCACCACCGTCGACGCCATCAGCTCGCTGCTGGGCCTGGACGCTGAAGGCGCAACCGTCAACGTTGCTACCTTCGACGGCGTGAACCTGGTTCTGCCAGAAGGCGGCAACGCCAACGTGGTAACCGGCGTAGTCGTTGGTGCCCAGCACGACCAGGTAGTGGTTGACCTGACCGCAGCCCAGGCTGCCGGCGCCAACACCTTCATCCTGGAAAGCGACGCCAACCTGGTTGTCAATGTTCCGACTCCGGCTGCCCAAGTTGCCACCCTGGCCGCTACTGGCCAAGTCGACCAGATCGTCACCACCGGTAACGGCGACGACCTGATCACTGTTGCTGGCGACCAGAACGTCTTCATCGACGCAGGCAACGGCAACGACACCATCATCACCGGCAACGGCAACAACACCGTGGTCGCTGGCGCTGGTAACAACTACGTGAAGACCGGTTCGGGCACCGACACCGTGATCCTGAGCGGCAGCAACCACGCTGACGTGGTCGACACCGGCGAAGGCTTCGACGTTGTTCAGCTGGATGGCGCACGTAGCGACTACAACTTCGCTGTCGGCAACAACTACAGCGTCAACCTGACCGGTAACCAGACTGCGCTGATCTCCAACGCAGAGTTCCTGACCTTCGCCAACGGTGACACCGTAGCTCTGGCTCACAGCGAAGCCGAAGCCACCGTGCTGCGCATGTACGAAGGCCTCCTGGGCCGTGACGTTGATGCCAATGGTGCGCAAAACTACGCATCGGAGCTGGCAGCTGGCACCTCGCTGCAAGACCTGGCCAACTCGTTCCTGAACTCTACCGAGTTCTCCAACACCGTGAGCGCGGTCGACATCAACGAGCTGTACCAAGCTCTGCTGGGCCGTGATGCCGAAGAGGCTGGCATCAGCAACTGGCAAGCCGAATTGGCCAAAGGTGTCAGCCTGTCTGATATCGCTGCAGCCATCTCGACTTCTGCAGAAGCTCAGGCACTGAACGAGTCGAACGCCGACTTCGTATCGAACCTGTACAGCAATGTACTGGGTCGCGAAGTTGAAGCCGAAGGCCTGGACAACTGGGTAAACCTGCTGTTCAACGGCACCAGCCGTGCGGACGTTGCCAAAGCCATCGTGGGCTCGGAAGAAGCTGGTAACAAGTCCAACAGCGACTTCATCGACGCTCTGTACCAGTCGGCACTGGGCCGCGACGCAGAAGACGCAGGCAAAGCCAGCTGGATGGCTGTCCTGGAGAACGGTGGCACTCACGCCGACGTCGCTCTGGGCATCGTTGGTTCCGCCGAAGCTGCTAACCACATCGACAACGTCGTTGTGCTGCACGGCCAGGTGTAACTAGCCCTGCTGTAGCCCGCATATGCCCGGCCGCAAGGCCGGGTATACGCCAAAGGGGCGACTTCCGGGTCGCCCCTCTTTTTATTTTTTGTAGCCAAGCCAAGCTTATGTCCAGAATTCTTGACCATGGGCGCGAAACGCTCATGGACATCTTCCACCGCCATCGGCAAGCCAATGCGCATGACCTGGCGGCCGCCGCACTCGAGCGCGCCTTGCAGACCGCCGAGTACCGGCCGGAAGCCCAAGTATGGAAAGGCATCGCGGCCCTGCCGCAGGCGCCTGAGCTGGCCTTTTTGTTTTTCAGCAATGCCGCCCGGGCCTTGCCCGAACGCGCCGACATCCATGCCCTGATCGGTCGCAGCCTGCTAGCCCAGGGGCACAGCGCCCTGGCCTGCAAATACCTGACCACAGCGTGGCGCAAACAGCCCAATGAAGCGGCCATCCGCATGACCCTGTGGGAGGCCCGCAGCCAGGCGAATACGCCCGCCGAACTGCGCCGGATGATCCTCGCCTACCTGCCAGAAATCGCCTCCGGCAAAGAGCTGGCCTTGGTGCTCAAACTCCTGGCTGCGCAAGCTGACGCCCCGCGCACCGTCGGGGTGATGCGCTACGTCGAGGAACGCCGCGAGATCCATGGCTGGGCCATCGACCTGCGCAACCTGCAAGCGCCAGTCACCCTGCAACTGGAAGCCAACGGCGCCAAAGTTGCAACTACGGCCAGCGCCCCTCACCCGCTGCTGAGCGCCGCCGGCCTGCCTGCCACCCATGGCGGCATCCGTATCAGCGTGCCCAACCCGACAGCCGCCGTGCACGTGCGCTTCGCCGACGGCACTTCACTGCAGGGCAGCCCGGTGTACGCCATGCCGGCCCTGGTGCCGCCGCCTGCCGCAGGTGGTGGCGGCCTGGAACAACCGGTTGATGTGCTGATCCCGGTTTATGACGGCCTTGAAGAAACCCTCGAGTGCATCAACAGCGCCCTTGAAGCCCGCAAGCTTAACCGCACGCCCCACCGCTTGGTGGTGTTCGACGATGCCTCACCGCAGCCCAAGCTGACCAAGGCGCTGAAGGTGCTGGCGGCGAAAGGCAAGATCACCCTGGTGCAGAACGCCGTGAACCTCGGCTTCATCCGCACCATGAACCGCGCCATGGCCCTGAGCCCGAACAAGGACGTGGTGTGGCTGAACGCCGACACCCGCGTGCACGGCGCGTGGCTCGACCGCCTGCGCCAAGTGGCCTACAGCGCCGACGACATCGCCTCGGTCACACCCTTCACCAACAACGGCGAGCTGATGAGCTTCCCGCAGAGCCAGGTGTGCCATGATATGCCTAGCGCCAAGGCGCAGGCCGAGCTGGACGAACTGGCCCGCCAGGTGAATAGCCCACCGATGGAAATCGAGACCGGCTGCGGCTTCTGTCTGTACATCAAGCGCGCCGCGCTGGATGAGGTGGGCTACCTGGACGAAGTGCACCTGTCGCGCGGCTATGGCGAAGAAACCGACTGGTGCCTGCGCGCCCGCGAGCATGGCTGGCGGCACATGGGGGCACCCAACGTGTTCGTCGCGCACCAGGGCGGTATTTCGTTCGGTGCCGAAAAGATCATGCGCGTGGCGCACAACAATGCCATTTTGCGCAAACGCTACCCCGACGCCTCGGCGCGCTACAACGCCTTCATCCTGCGCGACCCGATCAAGCCGGCCCGGCAGGCGCTGCAACAGGCGCGCCTCGAACACCTGGCCAGCAAAGTGGCGAGCGAACAAAGCACCTGCTGGCCAGCGCACGCCGACAAGGCACTGTACATCCATGATGGCGCCAACAGCGGCGCCGACTTCAGCCTCAGCTACCACCGCGACAGCCATCGCACCTGGGCGATACTGTGCGCGCCCCTGCAACCGCTGCCACTGACCCTGGAGTTCGAGCTGCCGGACGGCTTCACCGAGTTGGTCGAGTGCCTACGCAAACTGCCGCTGCAGACGCTGGTGTTCAAGCAACTGGCACACTGCCCGGTGGCCCTGTTCGACCTGCCAGCGCGGCTGGAAATCCCATACCGCATCCTTTGCCAGGACGACCGCCTGCTCAGCCAGCAAAATGACTACGACTGGCAGCGGTTCGCCCGCAAAGCGGCCAGCGTGCAGCTGCCCTGGCAGGCTCTGCAGGTGACCTACGCCAGCGCACTGCCGGGCGCCCAATTTCTGATCCAAACCCGCCCGACAGACAACAGCGCACCGGCCGATAACCCGAAGGCCCTGCTGATCGGGGATAACCTGCGCGACGCCGACACCGCTCAGCGCTGGCTGAAACTAGCCCGGCACATCGGCCGCGAACAGTTGCCGATCCGATTGCTGGCCCATGGCGACAGCCCCTGGCTGAAGCAACTGAGAGCCACCGGGGCCGTTCACGACCTCCCTGAGCTCCGTGACTTCAGCCTGGCCGAGCGCGCCCAGGCGGCCGGCTGCGGCGGCGTGCTGAGCCTGGCCGAAAACCCCGGCAGCGACTGGGCCGCCTCGACCCTCGCGGACGAGCTGGCACTGCCGCTGTATGCCCCACCCGGCTTGCTGACAAACGAAGCCGGCGCAACCGCCCTCACCTCTTTGCCTTTTTCACCGAGCCCGGACCGATGACCCTACACCTCCTGGATCAACCACAGGCGGCGCAACAGCCCGTCATCCATCCCGCGTTCACCGGTGCCATCCTCGGCCTGCAGGGTGACGTGCTGCATGGCTGGGCCATGAACAACACGCAGCCAGAGCAACGCCTGGCCATCGAGGTGTTCATCGACGGCGCCAGTGTCGCCCTCGTTCGCGCCGACCAGTACGAGCCACAGGCGCTGGCCGGTGACCAGTTCCATGGTTTTGTCGTGCAGTTGCGCCAGAGCTGGCTCGATGAAGCGCGGGTCATCACCGCGCAAATCGCCAATCAGGGATATTCCCTGGAAGGCCAGGTGTTGCTGCCCTCCGCACCCAGCCAGGACAGCGCTTCCATTGCCTCGCAGGTCTGGCACACCGGCGGCCTGCGGGTGGGCGGTTGGTGCTGGGACCCTCAGGCACCGCGCCGGCATGTGCAAGTGACGATACGAGAAGGCAATCAGGTAGTGGGCCAAGGCACATGCAACGTGCATAACCAGGCGCTGGCGTACCGGGCGACCAGTGACCACGGGTTTGCCATCGATCTGCCTTGGGAGTTGGCCGACGGCAAACTGCATGTGCTGGATGTGGTCAACGACCTGGGCCAGCCGCTGGCGGGCAGCCCGATCCGTCTGTGCATCTGGCCGGAGGGTGTGGAAGGCCTGATCAAGAAGCTCGCCCCCACCCATGATGCGCCGACGCTGGAGCTGCTGACCGCAGTCGCCAATGAACAAAGCTTGCGCTTGCCGAAGAGCGCCGGCTGGGAGAGCTACCCCCAGTGGTTTGAGGCCTTCCAGCGCCTGGACGAAAAGGACACCCCTGCCCTGCAGGGCAAGCTTGGTCTGCTGCTGATCAGCGAAGGTGATAAAGCCCTGGAACACATCAGCCTGGCGAGCCTGGGTGCCAACCGCGCCGATGTCCATGATCTGGCCATTGCACCATCGACAGATCTGGCAACGGCAATTGCACAGCTGCTTTCGGCAGGGTGCGATCGCATCTTGCCGATGCACGCTGGTGATCGCTTGACACCGCTCGCTCTGCCGCACCTTAGCGCCTTGCTTGATGAGGGCAGTGCCTGGGCATTCGCTGACTGTGATCGCGACGGCCCTCAGGGCGAGCGCAGCCTGCCTTGGCTGAAACCGGTGTGGGACATCGATTTGTTCATTGGCGCAGATATCTTCAGCCCGGGGGTGATCTTCGGTGCAGACATCGTAGAAGCGGCCATGACGCTGCTGGAAGCTCGCGCTGATCAACCCTCCATCGGCTGGCACGATTTGCTCGCAGGCGTGGCACTCGCCACTGAAAACAGTGAAGCGAGGGTTACGCACTTGCCTCGCGTGCTTTATCACCGTGCCAGCCGTACACCGGCCAGCCCAGAGCAGGCTGAGCCATCGCCGCAACGTTTATGTGCAGTCGAGTGGTTGTGCGAGGCGCTGGCACCGGGCGCTTCGGTAAGCCGCGTACCGGATTATCCGGCACTGCTGAGGGTTCACTGGCCATTGCCGCAGAAGTTGCCACGGGTGAGCCTGATCGTACCGACAAGGGATCAGTACAAGCTTTTGCACGCCTGTATCGAAGGGCTGCTCAACGACACCGATTACCCTGAACTTGAAATCATCGTTGTCGACAACCAGTCCAGCGATCCCGCTACCTTGGCGTATTTCGAGGATATCAAGACGCGGGGAGTGAGCGTTCTGGAGCACCCTTACCCGTTCAACTATTCCACCATTAACAATCGTGCGGCAAGCATTGCGACTGGCGAGTTGATTGGTTTGGTGAACAACGATATCGAGATCATCGAGGGTGACTGGCTTAAGGAAATGGTAGCTCAACTGCATCATTCTGGAGTAGGCGCTGTAGGTGCAAAACTCCTGTGGCCAAACCGCATGGTGCAACACGGCGGTGTGGTAGTAGGCATCAACGGCTTGGCTGCGCATGCTGGCAACACTCTGGAGCAGCGCGACGCAGGTTATCTCGGTATGAATCAGGTAACGCGACGACAAAGCGCAGTTACTGCAGCTTGCCTGCTGCTTAACAGGTCCGTATTTGATGGTATCGGCGGCCTAGACGATCTTGCGTTCCCAGTGGCATTCAATGACGTAGACCTTTGCCTTCGCGTAAAAGCACTTGGGTATCATCTGATATGGACCCCTTTTGCCGAACTGATACATGCCGAATCGGCCAGTCGGGGTAAAGATGTCAGTGCGGAGCGCCGTGCGCGTGCCAATCGGGAACAGGATGAGTTTATCCACCGTTGGACACTTGCGAACGACACAGACCAACACTATCACCCAGCCCTGAGTCATGATTATCTGAGCGGCCCATATGGAGGCTTAGCAATGCCTCCGGTGAGGGTAGCGGCTCGATCCAACGTGCAAGCGAAGCCCAGGAGCAACGCTCAGAATTAAACAATAGCCAATATAATCGAACACACGGCACTACCGCCCATTAGCACACGCTGATAAGAACTTTGCTCGGACGCACCCAATGTCAAAAACCTCTAGAACTGCTAAAACTCCAAAACCTGCAAGCACTACAAAGACGACAAGCACAGCAAAGTCTAAAAGCACGACAAAAGCTTCAAGAGCAGTGCAAGCCGAACAAGGCGTGAATAATAGCGTAGCCGGTCATCTTGACTACATTGAAGACGGTTATGCCTATGGGTGGGCACTCAATCCATCAACGCCCCTCGACCGCGTTTATGTTGACATTCTTTGCGATGGCGAAGTTGTAGGGCATGGGCTCGCCGATCAGTTCCGTCAAGACTTATTGGACGCAGGGATTGGCGACGGTAACCATATGTTTGCAGTCAAACTCTCCTATGAGCTCTACGATGCCCAGCCACACACCCTGACGGCTCGAAATGCAAGCAACCATCTGATCTTATCCGGGCCGACAAAAACATTCGGCCCTAGTTCAAATCCCTTGCCCTACCCATTGATTAGACGCGCTGAAGGCCTGGAACTGCTTTCGGTGAATTTCAAACGGATCAGCGGCAGGCTCAGCAACGAGCAAATGGTAAATATTACCAAGGCCTACCAGATTGGCTGCAGGCTCCAGGAGACCAGTCAGTATTCTGAAGCGCGCTATGTGTGGGAATCCATCATCAAGCTCACCGGGCCTGATGCCTTCCTGATCTGCAAAACTGCTGAAACGCATCTGCTTGAAGATCAGTTCTCACTTGCACTCAGTACTTATAAAAAAGCGGCAGAAACTGATCTGCTATTTGGATGGGCGCACTTGGGCATAGCCACCTGCCACCGCCTGCTCGGCAATACATGCGAAGCAGAAGACGCGACTGACTTCGCTGCTGGCCTATCAGACCAATGTGAATCACTGAAATCGCACATAAAAACCGCCATTTCACTTTTATTGCCCATAAAAGTTGATCGCTTGAATCAGGCAGATAAGCTTGACGAATCCATACAGCTGCTGACTCGGCACTTGCTTGACGATCCAGGAAATACGTATGCCGTAGAAAAGCTGGGGTCTATTTTTGCTCAAAGGCTACCACACGCTGGCAGTGAAAGAACGCAACAAATTCTTGTGTCTCACCAGATCGCAGTAAGCCTTCTGGAAAGCACACTAAACACATGTATTTAAAACTTTCGCCACCTTGTAACCTTGCTCATCCAGGTCCCAATCATGACTAGTAAACTGAATATCGAGCACCTTGAAGAGCGCAGAGCTCGCTTGGGCGCAATCGGCGCCTTAGACTTCCTGATCGATCATCAGCGCAAAAAACGAAGCGGCTCATCCTATCCGATAAATTATGTGCCCTTCAAGACAACAGCTATTAAAGTAGACAAGGATCTGTCGCGCTTCAAGAAAATCCCTAGCAATTTTCCAATCACGGAACCTCTTGCCCCTTTACGCGGACTGGCCAATGACTACTCTCCTCTCGAAAAGCATATTGACCAAGACCCTAGAAGTAACAACGTAAAGGCATCCATTGTTATCCTTACCTACAACAGAATTGAGCCACTTAGAAAAACCCTGGCTGGCCTGGTAAGACAAAGCTATCCCGCAAACCTGTTTGAAGTCATCGTCACAGATGATGGCAGCAGCCAAACAACAATGGAAGTCATCAAAGAGTTCTCTGAACTTCTAGACATCAAATACGTCTGGCATAAAGATGTAGGTTTCACAGCCGCTGCCGCGAGAAACAACGGGATCCACGTCGCACGCAATGAGCTGATTGTCTTGCTCGATGTTGATATGTTCCCGTCGCAGGACCTTGTATTAAATTACGCAAAGTGGTGGAAGAACCTGGACCGAGCTGTGTTGATCGGCCCGCGCAAATATATTGATTTGAGCGAAACCACCCCTGACGAAATCATCGAACGTCACGACCTTGAGGAGGGTTTCCGCGAGATCGTTACGAACAATACTGTTGCCGGAAAAATTCAAGGGCAGCACTCCGTCGACTGGCGACTGGAAATATTCGAACGTACGCAAAGTTTGCGCACAGAATCGGTGCCCTTCCGAACATTTGCCAGTGGCAACGTTGCGTTTTCAAAGAAAAGTTTCGAATCGATCGGTGGATTCGATGAACGCTTCAACTCCTGGGGTTTTGAGGACACCGAACTTGGCTTCCGATTCTTCAACACGGGTAAGTACATTGTGCCAATCATGGGTGCGATGGCTTATCACCAAGAACCTGAGGGTGGTGAGAATGAAACCGACCGGAGCGCAGGTAAAGAAGTAAGTGGAGAACTATTTGGGAATATTTGTCCTTACTACCGCCACTTGATCACAAATAAAAAAGAAACCTACCCTGTACCCAAGGTTTCAATCTATATACCAGCCTACAACTGCGCCGACACTATTTGCGATGCGATTCACAGCGCCCTCAATCAGACCTTTACAGATCTTGAGGTTTGCATTTGCGACGACGGCTCTACCGATGAAACACCGCAGGTATTGGAGAGGTACTTCTCGAACAATCCGCGCGTTCGTTGGGTCCGTCAAGAAAATGGTGGTATCGGTAAGGCATCAAATACTGCCCTCAGCCTCTGCCGTGGTATTTATATTGGGCAACTTGATAGCGATGACTATCTGGCAAGCGATGTCGTCGAGAAGTGCGTAGCTGTGCTGGACAAAAACCCTGACACTGGCTTGGTTTATACAAGCTACGAAAACGAATATCCAGACGGCCGTATAGAGCAAGGTTATAACTATCCTGTCTTTACGCGAGAAAAAATGCTGACTGCGATGATCGCGCATCATTTCAGAATATTTAAAAAGCGCTACTGGCATCGAACCACTGGATTTAACGAGCGAGTGAGAAATGCCGTGGACTACGACATGTATCTAAAGCTATGCGAAGTATCTGAAGCCGTACACTTGAATATAATCGGCTATCGGCGCCGACTTCATGGACAGAACACATCACTTGTTAACTTCGGCGAGCAAATGAAAAACACTGCAGTGGTTGTAAACTCATCAATGAAACGATTGGGAATCCAGCTTGAAGCGCGACTTGAAAGTGAAAGCGCATCCAAACTCAACTACCAACAACTGCCACATGCAACGAGTGTTTAACATATGAAAAAGCATATATTCATAGCCATTAGGTACTCCATTCTCCAAAAAAACAGCGCTGCATGGCGTGCTACTGAATCCAGCTTTGAGGAGTACGCTGCTAAAATCCTGCACCCTGATCGGCTGGACATTCGAGAAAATACGTTCGAGTATATCACTCTGCAGTCTCTTTGCAATCAGACCATCAATAACAGCGATGTAACCTATTCTGTATTGATCATGATTTCTGACATTTTACCTGAGGATAGAGTCAATCGCCTAAAACGGGCAATTGACTTGGCAAACACCACAAAAGTCAATTTCGATATTGTTAAAATCGATTCTGGGACTGATCAAACCTTTGATCACATCAATATCAACGAGGCTATTAAATCGCATATTCGCCGTCACCTAGAAGGCGCAAATGATACAGTCATCGCTACTGTCCGCTTAGACGATGACGATGGCCTCAGCGAAAATTATATTGAAAAGCTCAGCACTCACATGCGGTCGGGCTTGACAGGATATGCTGTATCTTTTGCTTACGGCATTGAGGGTTATTGGGACACCTTAAACAACGAAGTCAGCGACCTCAGACATAGCTACTTCCCTAAGTGCGCACAAGGACTTGCTTACATCAACGAATATTCATCATTGGCCGGCCTAAAAGACAGCAAGACTATACACGTTTACAATCTCGGCAACCACATGAAGATAGATGAAACCTATCCAACTATCATTGAAGCAATTGAGCCAATGTTTTTCCGCACACTGAGTTCCACTAACGACTCGGTAGGTTCGCCATATCACAGAAATATGCCACTGATAAACGGCAGAAATTCCATTTCGCAGTTCAACTACATCGAAAGACTCTACAAGAAGCATCAGTTGCCAGAGCATGAGGACACTATTTCTCTAGAAATATGCAAGTCCAGCAGCCCTTGGAGCGCGCTCATTAAACATTTGAACAATCGAATTCAATTGCGCGAAAAACAAATCCGCGAATTAACTGCTCGTCTCAATGGTGAAACGCTTTGAAAATTGCAATTGCTGGTACTGGATATGTGGGAATGTCTAATGCTGTTCTTCTCGCTCAGCACAATGAGGTTGTGGCCTACGATCTTCTACTAGACCGAGTTGAGGCAATAAACGCGAGACGTTCTCATCTTGAAGATGCGTGTCTTCGCGAATATCTAAGCACGAAGGCGCTTAACCTAAGGGCCACTCAAGCCAAAGAAGAAGCTTATGACGGAGCAGATTTTGTCGTAATCGCCACTCCCACAGACTACGACCCCAATACCAACTTCTTCGACACGTCTTCTGTTGAGGCAGTTGCACGCGATATAACAGCCATTAACCCCGCAGCAACGATCGTGATCAAATCGACTGTACCTGTAGGGTTTACCGATAGACTAGTTAGTGAAACTGGAAATCCCAACATTATATTTTCGCCTGAGTTCTTGCGAGAAGGCAAAGCACTTCATGACAACCTCTACCCTTCCAGAATTGTGATTGGAAGCACCTCAGAAAATGGAAAGTTGTTCGGCGAACTTCTGGCGCAAGGTGCTTTGAAAGAAAGAATTGATGTCTTGCATACCCACTCCAGCGAGGCAGAAGCGATCAAGCTTTTCGCCAACACTTATCTCGCTATGCGAGTAGCTTACATAAACGAACTTGATACTTACGCAGAAGTGCACAACCTTGATGCACGGCAAATTATTGAAGGTGTCGGATTGGACCCTCGTATCGGCAACCATTATCAAAACCCTTCATTTGGCTATGGCGGATATTGCTTACCTAAGGACACCAAGCAACTACTGGCCAACTACCGGGACGTGCCAAACAACCTTATTGCTGCCATTGTAGACGCCAACCGCACGCGAAAGGATTTTATTGCCGACTCAATCCTTAGCAAAAACCCAAAAACCGTTGGAATTTATCGCCTCACTATGAAAAAGGGCTCCGACAACTTTAGAACTGCCTCTATCCAAGGTGTCATGAAGCGTCTTAAGGCTAAAGGAGTAAATATTGTGGTATATGAGCCAGCCCTTGCTGAGCACACTTACTTCAACTCAGAAGTGTTGACCGACTTACAGAAGTTCAAGAGCACTTCCGACATTATTGTCGCCAACCGCTGGGACGACGACATCGTGGATATAAAGGAAAAGGTTTATACGCGAGACCTTTTTGGTCGCGATTGATCATTGAGTGAATGCCAATCGCCATTCCGCCCTATACTCAATTTTGCGAGCTCATATGAATTCCACTACCAGCCTTCAACAAATCATTTCCGTCCTCCAAGCAGCGGAACGCGATTTAGCAAACGCTCAAATAAAATCCAGCAAAGATAGCCAAGCAGGTAACGACAGCTATCATTCGCCCAACCAAGCTTCTAACACACAACTGTCCGAACTAAAGCTTAACAACGACAGGCTGAATGCAAACATAGCCTCTTTGGAGAGCAAAATAAATATTACATCAACGGAAATTTCAAGTCTTAAATCTGAGAACAGCAAATTAGCGCAAGACCTTTACGAAATCAAAAAAGAAAACACAAACAAATCCACCGAAAATATAGCGCTCAGCAATGAAAACGAAATGCTAATTGAAAAACTTTTACAAGTACAAGACGAATTAGAAACTTACTATTTAGATAAGCTCGCACTTGAAGAAGCACTTACCAAATCTCAAAAACTGATCGATAGTGCAAGACACACAATCAACAGCTTGAAAAAATCTCATTGACCTGACTGGTATTGGAGCATGAAAAGTTCTTTCGACCCTACCTGGTACCTTCAACAGTACCCTGACGTCGCTTATTCGCAGATGGATCCATTTACTCACTACGAGCATCATGGCCGGCTTGAGGGCCGCTATCCGCGCGCTTTAATTGCGAAAGGATTGGAAGATAAGTTGTGGGGTGGCTTTGCTCAGCGCGCTGAAACAGACCTGCTCTTACTAACTAAGAACTCTTATGTTCCCCGTGAAGAATTTTATTATGCTTGCTGGGCACTTGCGCGCTGGTATGCGAGCAGTTGCGACTGGAGTAAATCAAAAAAATATCTAAGTCTTCTCGACAATGACTCACCTAGATTCATTCCTGATAGAGGCGTCAAAATCCTAAAACTGCAAGCAGCCTGCATGTCAAAGGATGAGGCGACACTAAGTGCTGAAGTCAAGAAGCATCACAATATTACTCCACTCGACCATAACATTTCACTAGCACTTGCCAGCGTCACAAACTGCCCGCATTGCCTGCAAAACAGATCACAACATTGCGAAAAAGTTGAGATTCTAAACGAGATTTATAAAGCTGCAAATCTCTCCCATATCTCTTTGATTTATAAGTGCAACCCTGCTTCTATTGATAATATTCGCAGCCATAAGGCTGAGCGCAGCAGGTTTGGGGATGCTAAAATCAGCATCATAATGCCAGCATACAACGCTGCAGACTTCATTGAAACCGCGATCAATAGCATATTAAGCCAAACCTGGGGCAATATCGAAGTATTAGTTGTTAATGATTGCAGCATCGACGACACCTCTAAAGTCGTCCAGCGCTTGCAGGCATCTGATAGCCGAATAAGTTTAATAGAACACCTAGAGAGACAAGGCGCCTATAAAGCCAGAAATACCGCATTAAAATATGTAACCGGTGATTACATTGCCAACCACGACGCTGATGATTGGTCACACCCTCAACGCTTAGAAATTATGATGCAGACTTTGCATTCATCAGATGGCAATGTTGCAGTCATTGCCGACTGGGTACGGACAACTAAAGACCTTAACTTTATAACGCCCCGCATTGAAGACTCGCTAATAGACCCTAGCGTATCTACAATTTTATTCAAAAGATCAGTTCTTTCCAACACTGGCGGCTGGGACAATGTAAAAGTCGCCGCCGACAGCGAATTCTTTGAAAGAATCAAGCACATATATGGGGAATGCTCTGTAGTTCGGTCTCTCCCGGGAGTACCATTGGTCATCGCTCGCCATGTTGACAGCTCATTGACCAACCTGAGTACCACTCATTGGCGTACAGATTTTTACGGATTGAGAAAAAACTATCGCCAAGCATACACTGCATGGCATAAGCGCACTTTGCTCGCTGACCTAAAAATAGCGCCTGACACTCCTCGCAGCTTCCCATCTCCGCCCGGAAACCTTTACACCCCCGTTACGCTGAAATATGACTTCATTTTAATGGGCAGCTTCTCCAATACCCATAAAGATGCGTTGGCAATTCACCGCCTTGTAATGAAGCTTCTGAATCAAGGGAAGCTGATAGGATTGTTTCACTGGCCTAATTATAATGCGGAAGCTCTTGAGGAAATCGAAGACACTTATCTCGACCTCTCCGCGCAAGGGATTCTTTCTATAATTGACTGCAACGAGCACTTGGAGACCAACTACAACATAGTACTTGAAAAATCTTATCTGGCCAACCCTTTAAGCTCACTACCTTCAATCAAGTTTGGTCGATGCCTACTAAAGAACCCAGATGACTCATGTGCTTTCATTGACAAGCTTTCTTCCGACTTTCTTGATGATGCGAACATCGTCAACGATTCAGGTTATTTCTGGCCTGAGTGGTACCTCACAACAAATATTGATGTCAGGTCAAGTGGCCAAGACCCTTTGACTCATTATTTGAAGCACGGAATACATGAGGGTCGTGATCCGAGTCCACATTTTATAGAAGAACTCTATCTTCAGAGATTTCCTGGGCTTAAGCAATTCGCCTTTCCACCTTTCCTACATTACATCAAGTTTGGGCGACACGTAGGTCATAGCCTTCTGAATCCTGTCATTGCCGGAAAAAAAGATAGAATCAGCGATCGGCCTACCATCCTTGTCGCTGCACATGCGGCGGGCGCCACGATATTCGGAGCCGAGCGCTGCCTCATAGATGTCTTGCTCAGATTCGAAGAGCTTGAATATAATATCATCATTACTTCACCCAATGCTGTGAATGCCCGCTACATAGAAGAACTAAGAAACCTTGCCCTAAAAGTCATTATTATCCCTTGCCGCCCATGGCATAGCGCCAGCGACACTGGCAACTGGGCGGTCGATCGGTTCTGTTCGGTTATTGATGACGAGCGCATTGATTTTGTTCTTGCAAATACGATAATGCAGAGAGAACCTATCATCGCAGCGAGAAGCAAAAGCATTCCAAATGCTATTTACGTCCATGAATCTCCCGCGCATGATAAGGAACTATCATCTACAATTGGTTTGCCTGCAGAAGAAATAATGCGAGAAGTATCTAACCTAGCAGATAATCTATTTTATACTTCGAAGTATGCCGCTGAAAACTTCAATACTGAAGATAATCCACTCATCATCAGCAACATAATAGACGCGAATACATTTGACTTGCCCGCCCCTCCTACCGCGAACAAAGTCATCTTCGGCTTAATAAGCAGCAATACAGAAAAAAAGGGCATTCTAGACCTACTAAAAATAGCAAAATCTGTAGAGACCAGCACTCCAAACGCTCAATTTCTGATCATTGGCCCTGAAACGGACCTGATCCGATCGTTAAAAAACAGCAAAGACAACCACACAATTAGCAAGAACATAGTTTTCGCCGGATATATGACCGATTCAGTGACCGCGATTTCGCATGTGAACGTAGTTTTAAATCTCTCGCATTGCCAAGAAACATTTGGCAGAACGGTATTAGAAGGAATGGCAGCTAGACGACCCGTGATCGCATACGCATGGGGCGCGATACCGGAACTAGTTCAAGATAATTTTTCTGGATACTTGGTTCAGCCACTAGATACCAACGCAGTAGCCGATCGAGTATCGTACCTGAGCGGGTCTATCAGTGAGATCCAGCGACTTGGCGAAAACGGAAGAGCCCACGCACAGAAACTATTCTCACCAGAAGTTATGCGCTCCCAACTCTCCCGCGCATTAAACCACTTGATCAATCCACCTGAAAACCTCGACGAACTGCTAAAGAAAGAGCTGTAAACTCGAGTATCGATTGTATGTCGAGCACGCCGAAATACCGAAACCTTGTACTCATCATTATCCGATATCGGCCCGCACCTATAAGGTGGCGGGCCTACCTCAAGCATCTAGTGGATGCTGTGTTGGCTTGCCATTCAGAACGCCACATCTCAGACCCGCATGTTTTTCAGCAACAAAAAAAATTACCTGCTACCATTAACTCATTCTGTAACCACGGTGCTCGTGTGTGGTTGTATACTCTAAAAGCTTCTAATGAGGAATCAAGATGATTTTTGTTACCGGTGGCGCCGGTTTCATCGGCTCAAATTTCGTATTACATTGGTTTGCGCAGAATGAAGAGCCCGTCTTGAATTTAGACGCGCTGACCTACGCAGGAAACCTCAACAATTTAACCTCACTTGCGAACAATTCGAATCATCATTTCATTCGAGGCAACATCTGTGACTCGACACTTCTGAATCGCCTTTTCAATGAGTACTCTCCTCGAGCTGTGGTGCATTTTGCTGCCGAATCGCATGTAGATCGCTCAATCTCAAGTCCGGAAAGTTTTGTACAGACGAACGTCATGGGCACATTCCGCCTGCTGGAAGCAGCCCGCAGCTATTGGAGCAGTTTACAGCCCCCAGAAAAAGATGGCTTCCGCTACTTACATGTTTCAACAGATGAAGTCTACGGTACACTGCTACCTAATGATGCCGCGTTCACCGAGAAAACACCTTACGCCCCTAATAGTCCATATTCCGCAAGCAAGGCAGCGAGTGATCATTTGGTTCGCTCGTATTTCCACACTTACGAAATGCCTGTCTTGACAACCAATTGCTCCAATAATTACGGTCCATTCCACTTCCCAGAAAAACTGATCCCACTCATGATCGTCAATGCTTTAGCAGGCCAAACGCTCCCCATCTATGGTGACGGCCAACAAATTCGAGACTGGCTGTACGTCGAGGATCACTGCTCAGGAATCCGTCGAGTACTTGAAGCCGGTACTTGTGGTGAGACCTATAATATTGGCGGCTGGAACGAGAAAGCCAATATCGATATCGTTCGTACCCTGTGTACGCTGCTCGATGAATTAGCACCCGCCAATGACCGCTCAGTGATCAACCAAAAGACTGGTGCACCGGTCCAGCACTATGCCGAGCTGATCACTTATGTCCCGGATCGCCCTGGCCACGACCGCCGTTATGCGATCGATGCGCGCAAGATTGAACGCGAGCTTGGCTGGAAACCTGCGGAAACTTTTGACACAGGAATCCGCAAGACCGTGGAATGGTATTTGAACAACCAGCAGTGGGTCGCTGGCGTCATGGATGGCAGCTACCGTGACTGGGTAGCGCAGCAGTATGGCTCGAAAAAAACGTGAAAATTCTGCTTTTAGGTAAAAATGGCCAGGTAGGCTGGGAACTGCAACGTTCACTGGCCCCGCTTGGCCATCTAATTGCGTTGGATCGCCAGGGGTGCTTGGACCTGAGTGGCGATCTTACGGATTTGGATGCGTTGGCAGCGACTATTCGTGCGTTGAAGCCTGACATTATCGTCAATGCCGCCGCGTACACCGCGGTAGACAAAGCAGAAAGCGAAGCTGCGTTGGCCGCACGGATAAACGCCGAAGCACCTGGAGTATTGGCACGCCAAGCCGCAGCGATTGGCGCTTGGTTGATCCATTACTCCACCGATTATGTCTTCGATGGCAGCGGTTCAAGCCGATGGCAGGAAAATGCGCCAACCAACCCCCTTTCGGTCTATGGCCGCACCAAACGCGATGGCGAGGTGGCTATCCTAGATAGCAGAGCCCGTGCGGTGATACTTCGTACCAGTTGGGTGTATGCGGCTCGCGGCCAGAATTTCGCCAAGACCATGCTACGCCTGGCCAAGGAACGCGAAGCCCTCAATGTGGTGGCCGATCAGTTCGGTGCTCCAACCGGCGCAGGGCTGATAGCGGACGTAACGTGCCATATCATCAGGCACATCTTCAGCCGTGAGGAGGCGAGCTCGCTTGCTGGTATTTACAACCTGGCGGCAGCGGGTGAAACCAACTGGCATGGCTATGCTCAGTTCGTACTCCAGCATGCGAGCCGTCATGGCTGTGCACTGCGGTTCGCTGCGGACCAAGTCGGCGCGATCCGCGCCGAGGATTATCCAGTTCCCGCTTCCAGGCCGCGCAACTCGCGCCTGGATTTGTCTAAAATCGAAAAGGCATTCAATCTCAGAATGCCGCCTTGGCAACAGGGTGTTCAACATATGCTGGATGAAATCCAGCTTTAAGGACCCTTTATGGCGCGCAAAGGAATTATTCTGGCAGGAGGCTCGGGCACCCGCCTGCACCCCGCCACCTTGTCCGTATCGAAACAGTTGTTACCGGTATACGACAAACCCATGATCTACTACCCGCTCAGTACGCTGCTGCTGGCAGGTATCCGCGACATTCTGATCATTTCCACCCCGCAGGACACGCCACGCTTCGAGCAACTGCTCGGCGATGGCAGCCAATGGGGTTTGAATCTGTCCTACGCCGTACAGCCCAGTCCGGACGGGCTGGCACAGGCGTTCACTATCGGTGCCGATTTCATTGGCAACGATACGTCAGCGTTGGTACTGGGCGACAATATCTTCTACGGCCATGACTTCCAGGCACTGCTGCTAAATGCCGATAGCCGACAGGCAGGTGCATCAGTTTTTGCCTATCACGTGCATGATCCGGAACGTTACGGCGTGGCAGAGTTCGACCAGGCCGGCCGGGTGCTTTCGATTGAAGAAAAGCCCAAAAAACCGAAATCCAGCTATGCGGTTACCGGGTTGTACTTCTATGACAACCAAGTGGTAGACCTTGCCAAGCAGCTGAAACCGTCGGCCCGCGGCGAACTGGAGATCACCGACCTCAACAACCTGTATCTCGATCAGCAGCAACTGCATGTCGAAATCATGGGCCGCGGCTATGCATGGCTCGATACTGGTACTCACGACAGCCTGCTAGATGCCAGCCAGTACATTGCCACCATGGAGCGTCGCCAAGGTTTGAAAGTCGCCTGTCCTGAAGAGATTGCCTATCGTTCGGGATGGATCAGTGCCGAGCAGGTTGAACGCCTGGCTCAGCCTTTGCTGAAAAATGGTTACGGGCAATACCTGCTGAATCTGCTTGAGGTAAGAGTTTTCTGATGCATGCCATTCCTTTAGCCATCCCCGACGTTTTCCTGTTTACCCCGAAGGTGTTCGGCGATGAGCGTGGCTTCTTCTACGAAAGCTTCAATGCCAACATCTTCAGCGAAGTCACCGGCCAGCGCCCCGAGTTCGTTCAGGACAACCATTCGCGCTCGGTGAAGGGCGTCCTGCGCGGCCTGCATTACCAAATGCCGCCACACGCCCAAGGTAAACTGGTGCGCGTGATCCAGGGCGAAGTGTTCGACGTTGCGGTAGATATTCGTCGCTCCTCCCCCACGTTTGGTAAATGGGTTGGCGCAATCCTTTCCGCTGAAAACAAGAGCCAGATGTGGATTCCTCCAGGATTCGCGCACGGCTTCGTCACCCTGAGTGATACCGCCGAGTTCCTGTACAAGACCACCGATTTCTACTCGCCTCGCAGCGAGCGCTGCATTGCCTGGAATGACCCGGCAATCGCGATCGAGTGGCCGATCGACTTTACTCCAAGCTTGTCTGGCAAGGATCAGCTCGGGGTGGCACTGGCTGACGCCGAACTGTTCGACTGATGATGTGAACGAGGCTGCGCACTACCATCGCAGCCTCGTTCCTCACCTGAAAAATCAGATTTCGCCTCTTTCTTGTAGTCCATATCCCAAAGTTGCTGTTGAAGCTCACGCGAGCACTCTTTTCGATCAGCAAGCAGTCTTTGAGGCAACAACAAAATAGCCCTGCTGTGGCACCTGTGATTGAATGCCGCCATTAAAATCAAAAAATGCAGGGATAACGTTCAATGGAAAGGCGTTTCACCCCCTCCGCTTCAGCGCAAACCGTCATAAGCAAGATCATCACCACCTTCGTCATCTTTTCCGCCTGCCTGGTGCTGATGGCGCTCCTGATTGCGTTCGCAGCTCCGTACTTCCACATCGGAGAGGGTGTCCAAGCCCCCATTCTCGCAACCACCAGGATAGAGACCCCGAACCCGATGAGCCCCGAGCCCGTGGAGCGGCTCATCTTCGTACTCCTCGCCGCTCTTTCGCCTGCCGGGCTTGTTCTGGCCATCAAGTACAGCCAAGGCATTCAGTTCAAGGCGCGCCTCAATATTCTGGTAGCCGGCCTACTGTGCTTGGTATCCATCTACCCTTTCGTCACGTCGGATTTCGCTGGGGTCATGTTCTTTCCGGCCAGCGTTGCTGAAGTTGGCAAACCCGCCATGCTACTCATGGCCGCAGTACTCTGCGGGTTAGTCCTGAGCAGCGCCCGTTTCACCAAGACCGAACGCCCAAGACCGCTGCTCTTCTCTTTGGGCATCGCTTGCTTGGCGGCAATCTTGCTGCAGATTCTCCCCTACCGCTTCAGCACGGCCAACACGGTCACCGAGGCACTGCAATGGTCCGTGAGTTACGACGCCGCCATCTTTGCCTTGACTCAGGTCGTGGCCGGCAAAACGCTGCTCGCTGACCTGCCTTCGCAATACGGTTTGTTTCCCGAACTCATCGCCCCCGTGTTCAAGGCGGTCGGCCTCAGCATTTCCTCATTGGCTACTTTTTTCGCGCTATTGCAGTTGATTGGCCTGCTGGGAATCGCGGCGATCCTGCATTGGTACGTGCATAACCCATTGCTCAGGCTGATGACATTCCTGTGCTTATTGGTTTCCACTGGCCTTTTCCTTTACCTGAACGGTTTTACTCAGGAGATCTACCTGCAGTACTACCCGATACGCTTCTTCTGCCCTACCGTTTCAATAGTGCTGTTCGCCCGCTACTGCTCTCAACCCAGCAACAGGCGCTTGACTTTCCTGGGCATGGCTGCGGGGTTATCGATATTCTGGAACCTGGATACGGGCATTCCCGTTCTGGTCGCAATCGGCGCATCGCTGACCGTAAAGTCCTGGTTCAAGCACCCTGTACGCCTGAGTGGGTTGCTCCCCGCCCTGAGCTTTACCGTTGCCGCCCTCGCCACCTTTGCAGGGCTAATGATGATCTTGCGGATCAAGGCGGGTGCGCCACTCGGCATCCAAGAGGCTCTCAGCGCCCAGAAGCTCTTTTATGGCAGCGGCTTCATGATGTTACCCCTGCCACAGCAGATGCACCCATGGCAGGTGGTGCTGGCAGTGTACGGGGCGGGGGCCATAACGGCCGTTTCAGCCTGGAAGCGCCACAGCAACCACCCCGTCTACGATGTACTGTTCTGCTGTTCGGTGCTGGGCCTTGGCTTGTTTACCTACTATCAGGGGCGATCACACATCTTTTGCCTGATGCTGGTGCTCTGGCCAGCACTGGTGGTGGCTGCAATCATGTGCGACTTGCTACTACGCTCATTTCGCAGGGGGGCACTTCCTGTGCCGTTTCTCCTCTTGGTTGCGCCATTTGTTTTTTTTGTAAGCCTGGGCAGTGTCACACTGGCCATGTCCAGCAGCGACCTGATAGCAACCGGTATCCGCAATCTTGCAAACGCCAGTGAGGCCAGGGATGCAACCGTTGCCAACGAACTCGAGTTCCTTCGGGCTACCGACAATGGCCGCAACTGCCTGATCCTCGCCCAACGGCAAGCCATCTACCATGCCGAGCTGAACACCGCCTCCCCAGTGCCGGGGCCGGGAATGATCGAAACGCTGCTACAAAGCGAGCTTGACACGCTCCAAGCGAATGCACTTTCGTTACAAGTGAAATGCATCTACCTCGGTGTAGGACCTAACTCGAAAACGTTGGCCTGGCTGGATGAGGCGCAGCTACTCGAGCATTTCGTCATTTCCGGCAAAAACAGTCTTGGAACGCTGTGGCTGTTGGAGCCCAAAGTAACAAACGCAATGAATAACTAACGCCCCGATACCGTGGCGCATAATTTGTCTGTTCAATGACATATGCGCCGCTTAATTAGGGATTATTGGCAATGGCAGGTGTCAACAGCAGCGACCTGCCGCCGTCATCACCTCAGAGGCCTGGCACTAGACGCATCCCAGAGTGCACTCACCCCGCACGTCAGATATGATGGCAGCGACTGACAGCGCGCCGTCTTCGGCCCGGCGCCTCATCGCACTCAGCATGGACAAGCACTTCAGCGTGATTAATGGATTTTCAGCTGGCGCCACGGCAGCCCAGCAAGCAACCCAGGCGCCCTTCGCCTACCACCTGCCCTGCCCCCCGCAGCCCCTCTCGGGCGCCGCGCAACGCATTCATCTCGCGGGGCGAGGACCCAGGCCAACTGTACCTTGCGATATTCTTTTGTCAGAAAAATCGCAGTTTTTCAGCCGCCCGGCAATTCATCCGCGCGATTTCGCTACGCAGTGGTAGACTCGCTCACCCAATGTATCTCTAGATGCTCCAGTGTGAAGGGGGCCACGGCGTGCTTGCCCTGTACACCGCTCTTCGAAGTATCCTCGGTGGATGGCCTTGCCGCAACAGGGCTGCGGGGTATTCAACAGGGGTGAATGAGCTACTTGTACAGGTCTTTGTTATTTTCAACCCGGTAACCTAAATGGCTTCAGTAAAACTTCAAAACGGCAAGACATTCAGTTCCGAATCCGGCACCTCACTGCTCGACAGCGCCAAGGCCGCCGGCATCACCCTGGAATACAGCTGCCGCACCGGCCGTTGCGGTGTCTGCAAGACCACCGTCGTCTGCGGTGAAACTGAAGCCTTCCGTGAAGAAACCTCGCTGACCGCCGAAGAGCGGGCTGCCGGGATGATCCTGACCTGCTGCCGCCACGCCGCCAGCGACGTGGAAATCGACGCCGAAGATCTCGGCGCCCTCGGCGACATCGTGGTCAAGACCGTGCCCTGCCGTATCGACAGCCTCACCCGCCTGGCCGACAACGTGGTCGAGGTGGTGCTGCGCGTGCCGCCCACCGGCAAGCTCAACTACCTGCCCGGCCAGTACCTGGACGTGATCGGCGAAGGCGGCCTGCGTCGCAGCTACTCCATTGCCAACGCCCAGCGCGAAGACGGCAAGCTGGAGCTGCAGATCCGAGAAGTCGAGCAAGGCATGATGTCGCAATACTGGTTTGGCAGTGCCAAGCACAACGACCTGCTGCGCCTGGAGGGCCCGCTGGGCACCTTCTGCCTGCGCGACAAAGAGGCAGGCACCATCGTCTTCCTCGCCACTGGCACCGGCATTGCGCCGGTCAAGGCCATGCTCGAACAGCTGCTGGGTAACCCCGAGCTGGCCGCCGGCAAGAAAATCTACGTCTACTGGGGTGGGCGTCATCCTGGTGATATCTACTGGACCCCTCAACTCGAAGGGCTCAACGCCGAATTCATCCCGGTACTGTCGCGTGCCCACGCCGACTGGCCAGGGCGCACCGGCTACGTGCAAAAGGCACTGCTCGATGACGGCATCGAACTTGCTGACGCGGTCATCTATGCCTGCGGCTCGGAAGACATGATCCATTCCGCCCGTGATGCACTGACCGCCGCCGGGTTGCCGGCCAAACACTTTTACTCCGATGCATTTGTAAGCTCAAACTAACAAGGAGCAGTCATGAAAGCAGTCATTCTGGCAGGTGGACTGGGGACGCGCTTGAGCGAAGAGACCGGTACTCGCCCCAAGCCGATGGTCGAAATCGGCGGCAAGCCGATCCTCTGGCACATCATGAAGATGTACTCCTCGCACGGCATCAATGACTTCATCATCTGCTGCGGCTACAAGGGCTACATGATCAAGGAGTACTTCGCCAACTACTTCCTGCACACCTCGGATGTCACCTTCAACATGCGCGACAACAGCATGGAAGTGCACGACAAGCGTGCCGAAGACTGGAACGTGACCCTGGTGGACACCGGCGAAACCTCGATGACCGGCGGCCGCCTGCGCCGCGTGGCCGACTACGTGCGCCACGAAGAAGCCTTCTGCTTCACCTACGGTGATGGCGTGGGCGACATGGACATCAGCGCCACCATCGCTTTCCACAAGCGCCACGGCAAGGACGCGACCCTGACCGCGACCTACCCGCCGGGCCGTTTCGGTGCGCTGGACATCAGCGAAGGCCAGGTCCTGAACTTCAAGGAAAAGCCAAAAGGCGACGGCGCCATGATCAATGGCGGCTTCTTCGTCCTTTCCCCGAAGGTGCTCGACCGCCTGAGCGCCGACAGCACCGTCTGGGAGCAGGAGCCGCTGATGGGCCTGGCCGACGACGGCCAGCTGATGGCCTTCGAGCACGCCGGTTTCTGGCAGCCGATGGACACCCTGCACGACAAGAACCTGCTGGAAAAGCTGTGGCAGAATGGCACCGCGCCGTGGAAATCCTGGGAATAACTAGAACATGAAAGCTTCCGTCTCGGCCGCCTTCTGGCAAGGCAAGAAGGTATTCCTCACCGGCCATACCGGCTTCAAGGGCAGCTGGCTGGCCCTGTGGCTGCAGGGCATGGGCGCGCAGGTGAAGGGCTTTGCCCTGGCACCGCCGACCACCCCGTCGCTGTTCGAACAGGCGCAGGTCGAGCGCGGCATGCACGCCTCGCAGATCGGCGACATCCGCGACCTGGCGGCCATCACCGAGAGCATGACGGCGTTCGACCCGGACATCCTGATCCACATGGCAGCTCAGCCACTGGTACGGCTGTCGTATCGTGAGCCGGTGGAAACCTATGCCACCAACGTGATGGGCACGGTGCACGTGCTGGAAGCCGCACGCCAATGCCCGAGCCTGCGCGCCATCGTCAATGTCACCACCGACAAGTGCTACGAAAACCAGGAATGGGAATGGGGCTACCGTGAAAACGAGCCCATGGGCGGCCACGACCCCTACAGCAACAGCAAGGGCTGCGTCGAGCTGATCACCAGCGCCTACCGCAACTCGTTTTTCAACACTGAACATACGGCGGCTCTGGCCTCGGCCCGCGCCGGCAACGTCATCGGTGGCGGCGACTGGGCTGACGACCGGCTGATCCCCGACATCCTGCGCGCCGTGGCGCAGGGTGAGCCGGTGGTAGTACGCAACCCCAAGGCCACCCGCCCCTGGCAGCACGTGCTGGAGCCGCTGAGCGGTTACCTTGTTCTGGCCCAGCAGCTATGGGAGCATGGCCACGCCGTCGCGCAGGGCTGGAACTTCGGCCCCCGCGACGAAGATGCACGCCCCGTCGAATGGATCCTCGACCACATGGTCCAGGCGTGGGGTGATGGCGCTCGCTGGCAGCTGGACAACGACCCGCAGCCGCACGAAGCCCGCTACCTGAAACTGGATATCTCCAAGGCCCGCGCCCACCTGAAGTGGGAGCCGACCTGGAACCTCGAGACCACCTTGACCTACATCGTCAACTGGCACCGCGCCTGGCTGCAGGGCGATGACATGCACGCCCGTTGCGTGGACGAAATCAACAGCTACATGGCCGCCATGGCTTCTGGCGCCTAAACCACAATTAGCTTGAGCAGGAACTACTATGACCCCCGATATGCTCCGTCAGGAAATCAGCCAGCTCGTCGAGCGCTATGCCCAGATGGCCCTGGCTGCCAAACCTTTTGTTGGGGGCGAAACCGTCATCCCTCCTTCGGGCAAGGTGATCGGCGCCCGTGAACTGCAACTGATGGTCGAAGCTTCGCTGGACGGCTGGCTGACCACCGGCCGTTTCAACGCCCAGTTCGAGAAAAAACTGGCCGAGTTCCTCGGCGTCAAATACCTGATCACCGTCAACTCGGGTTCGTCGGCCAACCTGGTGGCCTTCAGCACCCTGACCTCGCCCAAGCTGGGTGAGCGCGCCATCAAGAAAGGCGACGAAGTAATCGGTGTGGCCGCCGGCTTCCCGACCACCGTCAACCCGATCGTGCAGTTCGGTGCCATTCCGGTGTTCGTCGACGTCGACATGGCCACCCACAACATCGATGCCGACCTGATCGAGGCCGCCATCACCCCGAAAACCAAGGCCATCATGCTTGCCCACACCCTGGGCAACCCGTTCAACCTGGCCAAGGTCAAAGCAATCTGCGAGAAGTACAACCTGTGGCTGGTCGAAGACTGCTGTGACGCCCTGGGCGCCACCTACGACGGCAAGCTGGTCGGCACCTTCGGCGACATCGCCACCCTGAGCTTCTACCCGGCTCACCACATCACCATGGGTGAAGGCGGCGCGGTGTTCACCAACAACGCCCAGCTCAAGCTGATTGCCGAATCGTTCCGTGACTGGGGCCGCGACTGCTACTGCGCGCCGGGTTGCGACGACACCTGCGGCAACCGCTTCGGCCAACAGTTCGGCAGCCTGCCACAAGGCTACGACCACAAGTACGTGTACGCCCACCTTGGCTACAACCTGAAGATCACCGACATGCAGGCCGCCTGTGGCCTGGCGCAGCTGGACCGCGCGCCGGAGTTCATCGAAACCCGCAAGCGCAACTTCAAGCTGCTCAAAGAGCGCCTGTCGACCCTGAGCGACTTCCTGGAAATCGCCGAGCCAACCCCAAACAGCGAGCCGTCCTGGTTCGGCTTCCCGGTCACCCTGAAGGAAAGCGCAGGGGTCAAGCGTGTCGACCTGCTGAAGTTCCTCGACCAGCACAAGATCGGTACCCGCCTGCTGTTCGCCGGCAACCTGATCCGCCAGCCGTACTTCCACAACGTGGAATACCGTGTAGTCGGTGAGCTGACCAACACCGACCGGACCATGAACCAGACCTTCTGGCTGGGCGTTCAGCCTTCGCTGGGCCAGGAACACTTCGACTTCGTCGGTGAAAAACTGGAAGAATTCTTCGGGATTGGTTTCTAACTTATGAAAGCTTCAGATGCAGTGGCAAAAGTTCTGGCGGACCACAACGTCCTCTATGGTTTTGAGCTCATCGGTGGAATGATCGCCCATCTGGTGGACAGTATTAACTTGCTCGGCAAGACCAAGTTGGTATCCATGCACCATGAGCAAGGCGCGGCCTTCGCTGCATCTGCGGTCGCCCGTGCGACCCATCACAAGGTCATGGGCGTAGCCCTGGGCACCAGCGGCCCAGGCGCTACCAACCTGATCACTGGCATTGCCGACTGCTGGCTGGATAGCCACCCGTGCGTGTTCCTCACCGGGCAGGTGAACACCCACGAGCTCAAGGGCGACCGCCCTATCCGCCAGCAGGGCTTCCAGGAACTCGACAGCGTGGCCCTGGTGAGCAGCATCACCAAGTATGCGCACCAGGTCACCCACGTCGACGAACTTATTCCGAGCCTGCTCAAAGCGCTGCGTATCGCGCGAGAAGGCCGTCCAGGGCCTGTCCTGCTGGACATCCCCATGGACATCCAGCGCGCCGAAATTGATGAGGCCGTGCTGGACCAATTGCTGAAAGACAGCCTGGCGACCCCTGCGGCCGAACCACAGGCCTCGTACGGCGAGGTCTGGGCCGCGCTGGCCAAGGCGCAGAAGCCGCTGTTCCTGATCGGCGGCGGCGCTGTCAACTGCCCCACCTTCAACGCTTGGCTAAGCCAGGTCGGCAAACTGGGCATTCCCCACGTCGCCAGCCTCAAAGGCGCAGAGAAGCTCACCGCCAGCGAGCACTACCTGGGCATGCTCGGGGCCTATGGCACCCGCGCCGCCAACCATGCCGTACAAAACTGCGACCTGCTGGTAGTGTTCGGTAGCCGCATGGACGTACGCCAAACCGGCGCCAAGACCGAAACCTTCGCCGCCAATGCCCAGGTCATCCAGTTCGACCTGGATGCTGCCCAGCTGGACAACCGGGTCAAGGCGCAGCAGTCGATCCACGCCGAACTCGATGGCGTGTTCGCCGACTTCATCGCCCACGCCGCCACGCTGCAACCGGCTCCGGCAGCCTGGCGCCAGCACCTGAAGAAGGTGTTCGCGCAGTCGTTCGCTGACGAATACGCGGCCTGGGGCGTCAGCCCGTTCGCACTGTTCAGCAGCCTCAACGACCTGACCGCAGACCGCGCCCTGGACTACGTGGCCGACGTCGGCAACAACCAGATGTGGGCCGCGCACACCCTGCGCCTGGGCCCCAATCAGGCCATGCACCATTCCGGTGGCCTGGGCACCATGGGCTTCGCCATCCCTGCTGCCGTTGGCGCGAGCATCGCCGGCGACAAGCCGGTCATCGTCATAACCGGTGATGGCGGTGCACAGCTCAACATCCAGGAATTGGACATCATCGCCCGCGACCAACTGCCGATCCTGACCATCGTCATGAACAACCACTCGCTGGGCATGGTGCGCGGCTTCCAGGAAATGTATTTCGAGGGGCGCAACTCTTCGACCTACTGGAACGGCTACACCTCCCAGTTCAAGGCGCTTGGCGAAGCGTACGGCATCCCGTCGCACAGCGTGATCGACCTGGCCGCCTTCAATGTGGCGGTGGCCGAATTCCTGGCCAACGGCAAGCCGATGCTGATCGAAGTACTGATGCCCGATGCCCGCGAATGCCGGCCACGCCTGGAATTCGGTCGGCCGATCGATGAGCAGTCGCCGCTGATGGACCTTGGCCAGTGAGGTTGGCAATCCTCGGGGCCAGCAGCCACATTGCCAAGGACCTGGTCGCCAGCATCGCCGCACACACTGCCTACGCCTGCACCTTGTTCGTCCGGGCGCCCGCCGCGCTGGACGCCGAGTTGCTGGCCATTGCGGCGCGCAAGGGCTATGCCGTCAGCGACTATGCCGGCTTCGACGCCAGCTGCCAGTTCGACGCGATCATCAACTTCGTCGGCGTGGGCGACCCGGCCCGCGCCGTGCAGATGGGCAAGGATATCTTCACCGTCACCGAGCAGTACGACAACCTCGCACTGGACTACCTGCGCAGCCACCCTTCGTGCCGCTACATCTACCTCAGCAGCGGCGCGGCCTACGGCAGCAATTTTGCGGCGCCGGTGACCGAGGCCTCCCATGCGGTGTTCCCGATCAACGGCCTGCGCCCGCAGGACTGGTATGGCGCGGCCAAGTTCCAGGCCGAATGCCGCCACCGCGCGCTGCCCGAGGCGGCGATCGTCGATGTGCGGGTATTCAGCTACTTCAGTCATCGCCAGGCCCCGGAGGCTCGCTTCTTCCTTAGCGACATCCTGCGTGCGCTGCACAATGGCAGCGTATTGGAAGTGGCGCCGGACGACATGCTGCGGGATTACCTGACCCCTGCCGATTTCCTACAGCTGATCGACCGCATTCTTCAGGCACCGCCGTGCAATGCCGCCATCGACTGCTACAGCCAGGCGCCCGTCGGCAAGTTCGAGCTGCTGGCGGCACTGGACCAGGCCTTCGGCCTGCAACACTGCGTTGCCGGTGACCAGGCCCGAGTCAATGCTACCGGCCCCAAGGCCCATTACTATTCCCACAACCGCCGGGCCGAGCACCTGTTTGGCTATGTGCCCGGTGACTCGTCGCTCAGTGGCGTGGTTCGCGAGATCAGGCAGCAGCTCGATGCAAGATACTAACCCGTCACTCCCCTGGATACGCCGCCTGCTGCAGGTAAAGCTGTTCCGCTTCCTGCTGGTGGGCGTGCTGAACGCGGCATTCGGCTACGGCTGCTTTGCCGGGTTCCTGTACCTGGGCCTGCACTACAGCGCGGCCTTGCTACTGGCCACCATTCTGGGCGTTGCCTTCAATTTCAAAAGCACCGGGGCCCTGGTGTTCGGCTCGAAGAACAACAAACTGATCTTCAGGTTCGTGGCCGGGTATGGCGTGGTTTATGGCGCCAACGTGGCCGGCATCGCAGCGCTCAAGCTGCTGGGTGTCGACCCCTACCTGGCCGGCATGGCATTGATCGTGCCTATGGCCCTGCTCTCCTTTGTCATCAATAACAGGTTCGTTTTCAATTATGCGTAAGCTGATCAGCATAGTGACTCCCTGCTACAACGAAGAAGCCAACATCGATGAGCTGTACCAGCGCATCGTCGAGGTCATGTCACGCCTTGATTACGATTACGAACATGTGTTCATCGACAACTGCTCCACCGACGGCAGCCACGCCAAGCTGCGCGCACTGGCCGCGCAGGACAAGCGCGTCAAGGTGATCTTCAACGCGCGCAACTTCGGCCATATCCGCTCGCCTTACCATGCCCTGCTGCAGGTCAACGGCGACTGCGCCGTGCTGATCGCCTCCGACCTGCAAGACCCGCCCGAGATGATCGAAGAGTTCGTCAAAAAGTGGGAAGAAGGCTTCAAGACCGTAATGGCAGTGAAGCCGGAAAGCGAAGAGTCGCGCATGATGTTCCTGGTGCGCCGCGCCTACTACCGCTTCGTCACGCGCATTTCGGAAGTGCCCCTGGTGCAGAACGCCACCGGTGCCGGCCTGTTCGACCGCGCCGTGCTGGATATCCTGAAGAAGATCGACGACCCGTACCCGTACTTCCGCGGCCTCCTGTGCGAAATCGGCTTCCCGATCGCCACCGTGCCGTTCAAGCAGCCACGCCGCCAGCGCGGCATCACCAAGAACAACTTCTACACCCTGTATGACATCGCCATGCTGGGCATCACCAACCACTCCAAGGTGCCACTGCGCCTGATGGTGATGGGCGGCGGCCTGCTCGCGGGCCTGAGCCTGTTGGCTGCGTTCGGCTTCCTGCTGGCTAAGCTGGTGTTCTGGAACTCGTTCCAGATGGGTATCGCGCCACTGCTGATCTCGCTGTTCTTCTTCAGCTCGGTGCAGATCCTGTTCCTTGGCATGCTGGGGGAATACCTTGGGTCGGTGCATACGCAGATGCGCAACATGCCGTTGGTGGTGGAAGCCGAACGCGTGAACTTTGACCAGCCGAGCCGAGCGGAAGACCATGAACGCGCGTAATTCGATAGCTGCGGTCGGATCATCGGAGGCGGAAGCGTCTCTGACCTTGCGCAGAATCGTTGCTGCCGACTGGAAACTGATCCTGTTCGGTGCAGTGGTGGCGTTCTTCCTTGCCAGCCTTCTGAAAAGTGGTGTACCGGAAGGCTGGATACCCAACTTTTCTACCCCTTACAGCTATTCCGGCGACGGCTTGTTCCATGCCTGGATGGCGCAGCGAGTGGCTGAGGGTTGGGTATTCGACAATCCCCGCAGTGGTTATCCGTTTGGTTCCAGCTTCCTGGATTTCCCGGGGTCCGATGCGGGCGCGCATTTGGCCATCAAGCTATCTGCCTCGCTATTTGGGGGAAGCTGGGTTGCCGGTGTCAACCTGTTCTTCCTGCTGGGTTTTGCTGCGTGCTTCGCGGCAACCTACGTCACAGCGCGTGCTTACGGGCTCAATCGCAGTCTCTCAACGGCAGCTGGCCTGCTGTATTCATTTGTGCCATTTCACTTTCTGCGGCTCGAACACCTTTTCTACACCTGGTACTTTGTCGCGCCGCTGTTCTTCTATCTCGCCCTAGTCATCTACCGCACCCATGACACTGGCCGCCCCACTGGCCTGAAATCCAATCTTGGCAAGTGGCTGACAGCTGCAATTGGAATGCTGGTACTGGCTTCCTTCGGTGTGTATTACGCGCTGTTTGGTGTCATCGTTCTGGCGCTGGCCGGGGTCATGAGTCTCGTTAAAACTGGCACCTTCCATGGTTTTCGCAAGGCCGTATTCCTAAGCGGTGCGGTGGTGGTCGGGGTGCTGATCAACGTCGCGCCCAACCTTATCGGTACCTACACCAACGGGCCGAACGCCGAGGTTGCACAGCGCTCACCTGCTGAATCCGAAATCTACGGATTGAAGATGATGCAGCTCATAATGCCGCGCTATGACCACCGCTCATCGCGACTGGCAAATGGCGCCCAGGCATATAACCAGTACTCGCCACTGGTCAACGAGAATGCTACGTCGTCATTCGGCGTAGTGGGAGCTGCAGGCTTCATGCTGCTGTTGCTGTTCATCGCCTTGGCACCGGCTCGTCAGAACACTGATCATCGCCTTCGACTGTTGGCGGCTACAACGTTCGTGCTGTTCATGTTCGCGACTATTGGCGGCCTGGGTTCGCTTTTCGCGATCGTCATTTCGCCGTCGATTCGGGGCTGGAACAGGATCAGCATATTCATAGCCTGCGGATCAATTCTGTTCTTCTTTGTGGCCTTGCAGATGCTGCTGGATAGAAAGGGTGCGCGCATTGCGAAATACTCTACTGCCCTTGCTGGCGTGCTTGTTGTCGCCGGCCTATGGGATCAGACTACCCCTCCCTGCCGCGACTGCAATGCCATCCAGAAAACGTCCTTTGAGAACGACAACCACTTTGTCCAGTCCATCGAAAAGGCGCTTCCTGCGGGTGCTGCGGTTTACCAGTTACCCTACATAGGCTTCCCCGAGCTCCCACCACTTCACCATCTGGTCAACTATCAACTGATGACTGGGGTGTTGCAGTCCAATGCACTGCACTGGAGCTTTGGCGGCATGAAGAACCGGCCGGGCGACCTTTTCTACCGCTCGCTGTCACAAGAGCCCGTAGCTCGCCAGCTTGATGTAATCAAGCAGCTGGGCTTCGAGGGTATCTACATCGACCGCCGCGGTTACGAGGATAATGGCGCCGCCTTGGTCCAAACGCTGACTGAGCTGCTAGGTGGCCCGCCCATGTTGCAGAGCGCCAATCAGGAGTTGGTGTTCTTCAAACTCCATGGTGCACATCACCCCGATCTCGCCGGTAAATCACCGCAGCAGATCATGGAGCAGGCCGGATACTTCGCCGATGCCATGGGACCGCGCTACATCGCCAGCTTGGCTGAAGGAATCGACTTTACCAAGCGAGGCTTCCCGGCGTTCATCAGTCATGCCAGCGGGCTTTCCTTGCTCGAACCATGGGGAAGATGGTCCGACCAGCCGAACATAAAATTTGACTTTGCACAACCGCTGCCTCGGAAATTCACCCTGGTGGTGGTAGGCAGAGCATTTGGCGCCAATGCACAGAAGCCAACGCAAATCAAAATTGGCGATCGTGAATTCACGGCCCAGTTCACAGGCGAGGTTTCCCAGGTTCGCATCGAGGTTAACCTTCAAGAAGCGAATGCTCAGCGGATCACCTTCATCCCTCCCGCTCCAGCAACGCCAAGGCAACTCGCTGGTGCAGCAGATGATCGGCTGCTAGCTCTCGGGTTCGTATCCATGCGGATCGAGCAGTAGTCCTGTAACGAGTCCGGGTGAGGCATTCGGCTTACCCGGGCTAAACGGAGCGGCAGCACGTTCCTGCCGCTTCAATTCAGCCCCTCGGCCTTGATGGCAAGGCTTGAGGATGTCGCCACTCCTTCGCCATCGTCCAGTATCTGAGTTTAGTACGGACGATCTTCAGGAGTTTCGGCAAATTGACGTTGCAATCCATGAGGAGACCACATGTTTGGATTACTGAGAGGGCTCCTGAGCTACCGAAGCTTCATCGCCACCTCAATTCGCAACGAGTTCGTGTCACGGTTCTCGCGGAGTAGCCTGGGCGGCTTGTGGATGATCATCAATCCACTGGCAAACGTGCTCATCTACGCGCTTATTCTTTCCAACGTACTCGCAGCAAAACTGCCGGGCATTGATAACAAATATGCCTATGCCTTGTATCTGATGGCAGGTACGTTGGCTTGGAGCCTTTTTGCGGAAATCATCAACCGTTGCCTTACACTGTTCATCGAAAACGGCAACCTGATGAAAAAAATGAAGTTCCCGCGGATCACCTTGCCTTTCATTGTGCTCGGCTCTGCCCTGCTCAACAATCTGTTACTTCTACTGTCGGTGCTGGGCGTTTTCATCTGTCTGGGGCATTGGCCGACCTGGCAGATGCTATGGGCCATCCCCTTGATACTCACCGTCGCCGCCTTGGCCGTTGGCCTGGGCCTGATTCTCGGTGTATTGAACGTGTTCGTTCGCGATATTGGCCAGGTAGTGCCCATAGTGCTGCAGATACTCTTCTGGTTCACGCCTATCGTCTACCCCATCACGATCATACCCAATGAACTGAAATCCCTCATTGCATTCAACCCCATGTTCCCGATTGTCAGCGCTTACCACGACGTTTTCGTTTACAACGTCGTGCCCGACATTTCGCAGGTTGCAATCACCTTGGGCATTACACTTCTACTGCTCGCATTCAGCCTATTCCTGTTCCGTCGTGCAGCCCCTGAAATGGTGGATGCACTATGACGCTTCTCAGTGCTAAAGATTTAGGCAAGGCCTATCGCAGTTACAAAAGCGAATGGCAGCGCATTGGTCGCTGGTTGGGGTTGCCAAGTAAACCTCGCGACGAGCACTGGGTGCTCAAACACATCAATTTCGAAATTAACGCGGGTGAAGCGATCGGCATCGTGGGGCAGAATGGTGCCGGTAAATCCACCTTGCTGAAGATGCTGACAGGTACCTTGCAACCTACAACGGGTGAGGTGCGCGTCAATGGCCGGATCGCTGCAATTCTGGAACTTGGCATGGGTTTCAACCCCGAGCTTACAGGGCGTCAGAATGTCCATCATGCCGCTGGTTTGATGGGATTCAGCGCGGAGGAAATCCAGCAGCTGATGCCGGACATCGAACACTTCGCTGAAGTCGGCGATTACTTTGACCAAGCGGTGAGGACTTACTCCAGCGGTATGCAGATGAGGGTCGCGTTTGCAGTGGCAACTGCTAAGCGCCCGGAAATTTTGATAGTCGATGAAGCGCTTTCGGTGGGAGACAGCTACTTCCAGCATAAAAGTTTTGATCGCATTCGCGAGTTCCAGGAGCAAGGGACTACCCTGCTGATCGTTTCGCATGATCGCAGTTCGATCCAAGCGCTATGCGATCGCGTTCTTTTGATCGAAGGCGGTACGGTGATCAAGGATGGCGCGCCCGAAGAGGTCATGGACTTCTACAACGCGATAATCGCAGAAAAGGAAAATGCTACCGTTGTCGTGCAAAAACTGGCAGATGGCAGCACGCAAACGAGTTCAGGCTCCGGCGAAGCGCGCGTCAGCAGCCTCGCACTCTTCGATGAGTCGGATGAAGCCATCGAGTTTGTCACTGTTGGCCAGACCGTACGGCTGAAGATTAACGTCGACGTGAACGAGGCCATACCTGAGCTGGTGGTGGGCTACATGATAAAAGATCGCTTGGGCCAAGCTATCTACGGTACCAATACCCATCATCTGGACAAAAAACTCACGGCACTGGGGGCGGGTACGCAGCTTGAGTATACCTTTACCTTCAATGCCAACATCGGTGTAGGCTCCTATTCTATTGCCGTTGCCCTTCACACTGCAGACACTCACCTGAATGCAAATTACGAGTGGCGAGATCTTGCGCTCGTATTCAATGTCGTCAACGCAGATAAAGTTCCGTTTGTTGGATCTGCCTGGATTCAACCCTCTGTGGAGTGCAACCAATGACTCAGTTTTATCGTGCCTTTGAAGATGAGCATCGCGGCACCCGCGAGGCGATAAAGCAACGTTTGCAAATATATCTGCCCTTCATCCGGCCATTACTTGACCTTTACCCAGACGCCCAGGCACTCGATGTCGGCTGTGGTCGCGGAGAATGGCTAGAAATTTTGGTGGAAAATGGCTTCAATGCCATGGGCGTCGATATGGACGAAGGGATGCTGGAAGCTTGCAAGGCTCGCAACCTTCCCGCTAAAAAAGCAGACGCTCTTTCTTATTTGCAGACGATGCCCAGCAACACGCACTGTGTTCTAACAGGCTTCCACATCGCCGAGCACATTCCCTTCGAAAGCTTGAAAGCGCTTGTCGCGGAAGCACATCGCGTACTTAGACCCGGTGGGCTTTTGATTCTGGAAACGCCTAACTCGGAAAACCTGGTAGTCGCGACGCAAAATTTCTACCTCGACCCCACACATGAACGCCCGATTCCACATTTGCTTCTGGATTTCCTGGTGAAGTTCAGCGGATTCAAGCGCTCAAAGATACTCCGCCTGCAAGAAAACCCAGCCCTGGCAACGAATGATTCTCTCTCGTTGATGGATGTCATCGGCGGCACCAGCCCAGATTATGCCATCATTGCCCAAATGGACTTGGGAGAATTCGACAGCACTCCCTTTGATGGGCCTTTTTCAGAAGTGTATGGCCTCAGCATGGCTGAACTTGCACGCCGCTATGACATGACGACCGGCGCCCGGGCAGTTAAGACGCTCTATACAGCGTTGGCCGACCGCGTTAATGCGCTGGAAAAATATCAAATCGACCTACCTGAAAAGCTACAAAGTGTGCAAGATTCCGTTATGACATTCCGGCTTGAAGAACTGCAACTGAACAATGCTGCATTGCTGCGCTCACTCGAAGAAGCGCAGTCGAGTGCCCAGCACTGGCAACATGAAGCAGAGCAGCGTCAACAACAAATCCTGAGCCTTAACACTGCCACCGCTTCTCACCATCAAACTATTCATGATCTGACTAACTATGTAGGGAAATTGAAAACCAGTACGTCCTGGAGAATCACTGCGCCTGCACGGTTTGCCGTGATCACGCTCAAGCCGTTGCTCTCCTCTCCCATGCGTACATCCAAACGAATGATAAAAGCGGCACTGAGAAAAGCGCTCAGACAGCCAACCTTGATCAAATTGGCGAAAAAAGTTCTCAATCGGGTTCCCGTATTAAACGCCTACGCTAAAAAAGTCGCTAACCGTTTGAATTCCGAAGCGGCAACAACCACGCTGAATGGCCAGCTGGGTCGACCACAATCGACTTCATTCCCTCTTCCTGACGGGGTACCAGCCGCACCGGCGAACCTTACCGAAAATGCCAAGACTATTTATCATCGCCTCAACAGCAACGCTTCACAAAAGGATGCGAATTGATGCGTGTCGTCATTGACCTTCAAGGTGCCCAGGCAGAAAACAGAACCCGGGGTATTGGCCGCTATGCATTGTCGTTCACCAAGGCTTTCATCAAGCACCGTGGCGAGATCGAAGTTTTCGTCGTGCTCAATGCCTTGTTCGGTGAATCGATTGATGACATTCGCGAAGCCCTGCACGGTTTGCTTCCGGACAGCCATATCCACACATGGGTGCCCAATGCAAATGTGGCCTCACTGAGCACAGATAACCTGTGGGGTCGCCAGGCAGCCGAGCTGGTGAGGGAGGCTTTCATTGCCAGCCTGGACCCAGATCTGGTCCTCGTTACCAGCCTTTTCGAAGGTTTGGTTGACAATGCTGTAACTAGCATAAAGCGTTTGAATTCGACTATTCCAACTGCGGCAATCGTTTATGATCTGATTCCTCTCATCAACCCAGAGGATTATTTGAGCGCACTACCAGTACGCCAATGGTATGAAAGCAAGCTCAAGCATTTGCGTCGTGCTGATTTGCTGCTGGCCATCTCTGATTCATCGCGCTCGGAAGTCCTTCGCTATCTGGGTTTCTCCTCCGATCAGGTCGTCAACATCTCGACGGCAATCGACACTGATCACTACCGCCCGGTTGCCAACCCGCAACCACCCACAGAGCTACTGCAGCGACTCGCGATTGATCGGGACTTCGTCATGTATACCGGCGGAATCGACCCCAGGAAAAATATTGACGGGTTGATCATTGCCTACGCAAAGCTGACAACAGCGGTCCGTGCACAGCATCAGTTGGTAATTGTTTGCAAGGTTCAGCCGCAAGAGCGTGACCGACTTCTAAGCCTGGCTAAAGCCAATGGTCTGAATAAGTCCGATGTGTGCTTTACCGGATATGTCAGCGATGATGACCTGCTTGCTCTGTATAACGCATGCAAGCTGTTCATTTTCCCATCCCTGCACGAAGGGTTCGGTCTTCCCGCGCTGGAAGCGATGGCCTGCGCAAAACCTGTTATCGCATCAAACACCTCGAGTTTGCCTGAGGTGTTAGGTAACCCGGAAGCATTGTTCGACCCATTCGACCCACATTCGATCACAGCGAAGCTCGAGGATGTGCTCACCAATGAGGCGTTGCGCACTCGCTTGGCTGAATTGGCAGTCCTTCAAGCTGCTACATTCAGTTGGGACCAGACTGCAATTACTGCCGTGGGGGCCGTACGCCAGGTAATCTTGCAACAACGAGCAACTTCCACGCAACCCAGCGCACCCCGGCAATTAAGACTTGCCTATGTTTCACCGCTGCCGCCTGCTCGAAGCGGTATCAGTGATTACAGCGCCGAATTGCTTCCAGAGCTTGCGGCACACTACCAAATTGATGTCATCTTGGCACAAAATTCGGCTTCTCCACCCGACGCGGGCATCAATTACTCATTACGTTCGGTGGCCTGGTTCGAAGCCAACGCACACTTGTTCGATCGAGTAATCTATCACTTTGGAAACTCGACGTTCCACAGTCATATGTTCCACTTGATCGAGAAGATTCCTGGCACGGTGGTCTTGCACGACTTCTTTTTGTCTGGCGTCGTGGCCAATATGGAAGTCCATCAAAGGCAGCCTGGCTTCTGGGCTCGGGCACTTTATCATGGGCATGGTTATCGTGCAGTCAGCGACCGCATTAACGGCGCAGACACTGCCGATGCTGTCTGGAAGTACTCTTGCAATCTTGGGGTCCTCCAGCAAGCTGAAGGCATCATTGTACATTCGCACTACTCAATACGCTTGGCCCAACAGTGGTATGGCGAAAATTCCGGCCTAAAGTGGGCTGAAATCCCTCTGCTGCGTACCCCACATTATCCTACGCTTCGTAAACGCGCTGAAATCAGGAGCAAGCTCGGTTTCTCCGAACAAGATTTCGTCGTGTGCAGTTATGGACTGCTAGGCCCTTCCAAGTTGAACGATCGCTTGCTTGAAGCCTGGCTGGATTCGCCACTGTCCAAAGACAACCACTGCTACTTGGTGTATGTAGGGCAAAATAGCGACGGTGAATTTGGTGATAGCTTACTGAAGCGAATCAACGACAGTGGCTGCCGTAGCCGCATCAAGATTACGGGTTGGGCAGATACAGATACCTTTAAGTCGTACCTGGAAGCTACCGATGCCGCAGTGCAACTTCGCACATTGTCCCGAGGTGAAACTTCGGCGGCGGTGCTGGATTGCCTCAATTACGGTATCGCTACAATCGTCAATGCCAACGGCAGCATGTCGGACATTCCAGATAGCAGTCTAGTTAAGCTGCCCGATGCGTTTACCAACGAAGAGCTGACAGAGGCACTGGTTCTTTTGCGCAATGATGCGACCGCTCGCGAGCGTATTGGTGCAGAAGGCCAGAAGCTGATACATACGCAACACTCGCCGCGTGCCTGTGCAGCCCTTTATCACAATGCGATCGAAAGATTCCATAAAGACTCATTCCATTCCACGGCTGAAGTCGTCTCTTCCATCGCCGCGCTGGATAAAGCGGGCTTCACATTTGAAAGCTCCATGGCTGTTGCTATGTCGATCGACCAAAGCTTGAAACCCAGCATCTTGAAACCTCAGTTGCTGGTAGACATTTCCGAGCTGGTCAACCGTGATGCAAGAAGCGGTATTCAGCGGGTCGTTCGAAACATTCTGCAGATCTGGTTAAAAAATCCACCTGGCAATTATCGGGTTGAACCGGTTTACGCGACCGAACATGAGGACGGTTACCGTTACGCCCGAAACTTCACCCTGGGCTTCATGGGCTGCCCTGGCAATCTCCTCGTTGATGAGCCGGTGGTTTACCACAACGGCGATCATTTCATCGGGCTCGATTTACAACCTGTCATAGTTTCTCGGCAACAGTCCGCCCTTGCACAGATGCGCCAACGTGGTGTGAAAGTGCATTTCGTCGTGTACGACCTGCTTTTGAAGAAACTCTCGCATTGCTTTCCTCCTGGGGCCTCTGATGTCGTTGATCTATGGCTGAAGACTGTCTCCCAAGCTGACGGTGCTATTTGCATATCAAAAGCAGTCGCAGATGAAATGGCCGAATGGCTGACTGCGAATCGAGAGCCGTCGAAACGGCCCTATTCACTGTCGTGGTTCCATCTTGGTGCGGACATCAATGAACCGCGTCTCGCGCAGCCGGCAACCTCGGTATCTCACGTAGATTTGTCCGAGCTGGGTAGCCGTACCTCATTCTTGATGGTAGGTACGCTGGAGCCCCGGAAAGGGCATGCTCAGGTACTGGATGCCTTCGAGGCGCTCTGGGCAAAGCAACACGATGTCAACCTGCTGATTGTCGGCAAGCAAGGTTGGATGGTCGAAACGCTTGTTGAACGCCTGAATAGCCATCCCGAGAAAGGTAAGCGGCTGTTCTGGTTCCAGGGTGTCGACGATGATTATCTGTGCTCACTCTATGAGCACGCGGATGCACTGATTGCGGCATCGCTTGGGGAGGGGTTCGGGTTGCCACTTATCGAGGCCGCTCAATATGGCCTGCCTCTGATCGTGCGTGATATTCCGGTGTTCAGAGAGGTAGCAGGCCCGCACGCCTTCTATTTCAAAGCCGAACATAGCACCGACCTGTCTTCTCAGCTTGCAGACTGGATGGGCCTTTACAATGAAAAAGCACACCCGAAATCTGAAGGTATGCCCTGGATGACTTGGGAAGAAAGTGCGCAACAGCTGTTCGAGGCGTTGCAGCAACAGGCGGGGTAGATCACTTTGAATGCTGCCCTCACCTGCAATGGGTGAGGGCAGTGGTAGTGACGTGCGCTTTTCGATTAATCGCGTCAGCCTTTAATCATGCGTGCAATTTCAGCGACACGTTGCCCCACCAGCGCTTCATCGCCACGGCTCTCGACATTCAGGCGCAGCAACGGCTCGGTATTCGACCCGCGCAGGCTGAAGCGCCAGTCGGCAAACTCGACGCTGATGCCGTCGGTACGGTCGACACTCGGCTCCTGCGGCAGGTAGAAGGCCAGAATCTTCTCGATGGTGCCTTTCACATCGGCCACTTCGTAGTTGATCTCGCCACTGCAGGGGAACGCCGCAATGCGCTCGTCCACCAACTGGGCCAGGCTCTTGCCGGTGACGCTCATCAGCGCGGCAACCAGCAGCCACGGGATGTTGCCGCTGTCGCAGTAGGCGAAGTCGCGGAAGTAGTGGTGGGCGCTCATTTCGCCACCGTACACGGCATCTTCAGCGCGCATGCGCTCCTTGATGAAGGCATGGCCAGTCTTGCTCTGGATGGCCTGGCCACCGGCAGCACTGACTTGCTCGATGGTGTTCCAGGTCAGGCGCGGGTCGTGGATGATCTTGCTGCCCGGGTGCTTGGCCAGCAGCATTTCGGCCAGCAGGCCGACCACATAGTAGCCCTCGATGAAGCGGCCCTGATTGTCGAAGAAGAAGCAGCGGTCGAAGTCGCCGTCGAAGGCGATGCCCATGTCGGCACCCGTGTCGAGCACGGCCTGGCGGGTCAGGTCGCGGTTCTCTGGCAGCAGCGGGTTAGGGATGCCGTTGGGGAAATTGCCGTCGGGCTCGCCATTGATGATGGTGATGTCTAGCGGCAGGCGCGCCTTGAGCAGCTCAAGCACCGGGCCGACCGCGCCGTTGCCGGGGTCGGCCAGTACTTTCAGGGGTTTGAGCGCGTCCAGGTCGATGTAGGTCAGCAGGTGGTCAATGTAGGCGGTCTTGTCAAACGCTTCGCGGATGCTGCCCGCTGTTACAGCCTGGGTGCCGAGGTCGCCGGCTTCGACGCGTTGACGAATATCGTTGAGGCCAGTGTCACCACTGATCGGGCGCGACTGTTCGCGCACCAGTTTCATGCCGTTGTAACCCTTGGGGTTGTGGCTGGCGGTGACCATGATGCCGCCGTCGGCCTCATAGTGGCTGGTGGCGAAGTAGACTTCTTCGGTACCGCACAGGCCAATGTCGATCACATTGGCGCCGCCTTCGGTCAAGCCTTTCATCAGGGCGCGGGACAGGCCTGGGCTTTCCAGGCGCATATCGCGGCCAACCACGTAACTGCGCCCGCCCAGCTGGGCCACAAGGGCGCGGCCGATACGGTAGGCGATGTCGTCGTTGAGGTCGGTCGGCACTTGGCCGCGGATGTCATAGGCTTTGAAGCAGCGGGTCTGGATAGGAGCGTACATACATCTCTCTCGGTGCGGTGACGCCTGCGCGTGCACTGACGGGAAGGGGATGGCCGGCGAATGGATTGCCGAATGAGCATCGGCCCGGCACCTCGGCGAGGTACCCATGGGCCGACTGAAAAGGCCTGGATCAGGCGTCGCAACGACCGTACTTGTCCTCGAAGCGGACGATGTCGTCTTCGCCGAGGTAGTCGCCGCTCTGAACTTCGATCAGGACCAGGTCTATGACACCTGGATTTTGCAAACGGTGTTTGTGGCCAGCACGAATGAAGGTGGATTCGTTGGTGTTGAGCATAAGCTCCTGGTCATCGTTGACCACTACGGCCATGCCGCTGACCACGATCCAGTGCTCGCTGCGGTGATGGTGCATCTGCAGCGATAGCGAGGCCTTGGGCTTGACCACGATGCGCTTGATCTTGAAGCGCTCGCCGTCTTCCAGGGTGGTGTAGGTGCCCCACGGGCGGTGCACGGTCTGGTGCAGCATGTGGGCGGCGTGGCCGTCGCTCTTCAGGCGCTTGACGATGTGTTTGACGTCTTGCGCGTGGTCTTTGTGGGCGATCAGCAGTGCGTCCGGGGTATCGACCACCAGCAGGTCCTGCACGCCGACCAGGGCCGCCAGGCGGTCCTCAGTGCTGACATAGTTGTTGCTGGCGTCGTAGGCCATCACTTCGCCTTCGAAGCGGTTGCCGTGTTCGTCCGGAGGGGTCAGCTCACTCACCGCATTCCAAGAGCCGATGTCGCTCCAGCCGATGTCGCACGGAATGGTCGCAACCTTGCGCGAGCGCTCCATCAGCGCGTAATCGATGGAGATGTCCGGCACGTTGGCGAAACTATCGGCGTCCAGAGCCAGGCAGCTGTAGCCCTTGGAGCTGGAGCGGCGAGAAGTTTCGAGGGTTTGCACGACAGCTTCGAGCACGTCTGGCGCATGCGCCTTGAATTCCTCGATAACCGCGCCGACCTGGAAGCAGAACATGCCGGCGTTCCAGAAGTAGTTGCCGGCAGCCACATAGGACTCGGCGGTCTTCTGGTCGGGCTTTTCAACGAAACGCTCAACCTTCAGACCACCCTCGAGCACACCACCAGCGGCGGCCTCGATGTAGCCGAAGCCGGTTTCCGGGTATTGCGGCTTGATGCCGAAGGTTACCAGCCAGCCTTTTTCGGCAAGGTGCACGGCTTTGCCTACAGCTTCGGCAAACGCGGATTCGTTCTGGATCAGGTGGTCCGCAGCCAGTACCAGCATGTAGGCCTGCGGGCCGTGGGTCTGATGCAGTTGCAGCGCGGCAGCGGCCACTGCGGCAGCAGTGTTGCGGCCAAACGGCTCGAGAATGTAACCCTGGGCATGGCCTTGGGTATTGATGGAACGGTATTCGTCTTCGGTCTTGAACAGAAGCTCACGGTTGGTGACGGTCAGCACTTCGACCACACCGTCCAGGCGAGCGGCGCGCTGGAATGTCTTCTGGATCAGATTCTGCCCGTCTGGCAGGGTCATGAAGGGCTTTGGGTGAGCCTCACGGGATACTGGCCACAAACGGCTGCCAACGCCACCGGATAGAATTACCGGGATCAATTCCATAATCGAGTCCTTAACGGCCACTTGAAGTAATCAACCTCAGGGAACCTGCATGTGTCTTATCTGACCGCCGCCGCGACGATCGCGACAGCGCTTAAATGTACGCGCCCAGCGTATTTATTCCCTGGCCATCCATAGGCTCAAGACGCAAGCTTCGGCCTGTAGAATACCAGAGATTTTTACCCGTAGCTTGCCTCCCCCAGCGCAAGAAATGCGGCCTTCAACGGGTATTGACCGGCAAACCGCACCACCTGTTAACGCCATGAGACAAACTGTGCGCGCATCAGACAGCATCACTCGTCAACGTTCAGTGAAAGCCGGACTTATTGCGCAATAAAAATGCCCATCGGTCGGCTCAGTTGCGCAAGACGCTGTTCCAACTGCCGCTTCAGAGCCTCTTTAGCACGCTGCTCGCCATGTACCAAAACAACCTCCCTTGGTGCATACGGTATACCTTCGACAAACTTTACCAACCCATCTTGATCCGCATGCCCTGAATAGCCAGCCAACGTAACCACTTTCGCATGGATCTCATACATCCGCCCATCCAGGTCGATCTGCACGAAGCCTTCCGCGCCTTCGCTGGCCTGGATCACCGCACCGGGCGTGCCCTTGGCCTGATAGCCGACGAACATCACTTCATGTCGCGAATCGCCGAGCATGGCCTTGAAGTAATTGACGATGCGCCCACCGGAGCACATGCCATTGCCGGCAATGACAATCGCCGGGCGCCCGGTGCTCTTGAGGTAATTGACCACCTGCTGGTGCCTGGCATGGGTATCGATACACACCAGTTGGCCGAACCCGAGAGGCGCTCTACCCTCGCCCAACCGCTGGCGGGCCTCGGCATTCCAGTAGGCATGGAGTTCGCCATATACCTGGGTAATCCGCTGCGCCAGAGGCGAGTCGAGGATAATCGGCAATCGGGTCCAGTCCAACGCCAGTGGGTCAGCCTCGGCTACCCTACCCTGTTCCGGTGACAACTGCTTACGGTGCAGAATATCCTCGATCTCATACAGCAGCTCCTGAGTGCGCCCCAGGCTGAACGCAGGAATGAGGACGGTGCCGCTGTCGGCCAAGGCCCTGTCAATCGCCGCCTCCAGTTGCATCTGTCGGTCGGAGCGACCGCTGTGCAGCCGATCACCGTAAGTGCTCTCGAGCACCAGAGTATCAGCGCGCTCAGGCGACTTCACCGCCTGCAGAAGCGGGTTGCATGGGGCACCCAGGTCTCCAGAGAACACCACCCGACTACTGGGCTCGCGCCCCGGGTAACATATATCGCACTCGACATAGGCCGAGCCGAGCAGATGGCCTGCACGCTGCAGACGCACGGAGCAGCTGACTTCCCGGCCCTCGATGACAGGGTGCCATTCACCGAAAGGAAGCGCCACGATCAACCGCTGCAACAGCGCCAGGTAGCGGTCGACCTGTACGGGGTCAGCGCTGATGCCCAGCTTGTAGGCATCTTCCAGCACCAGCGGCAATAGCCTGGCGGAGGGTTCGCTACACAGGATAGGGCCGCGAAACCCTGCGGCCAGCAAGGCAGGAATGCGACCGACATGATCGAGATGGACATGGGTGACAACCAGTGCCTTGATACCAGCGATATCGAAGCCGATGGGCGCAAGCTCAGCACCTGGTGCGGCATCAACCCCCTGCTCAAGGCCGCAATCGACCAGTAGGCTGGCGGTCGCTTCAAGGTGCAGTTGGTGGCACGAACCGGTTACGCCACGGGTGCCGCCATGATGGGAAAGGCTGGGGAATGTCATACGGGTGCACGCTTGCCTGGGCCGAAAATGAAGCTGCTATTACTCCATTTCGACCGAGAGGTGCACAGGTGAAATTTTCCTAAGAAACCGTAGGAATTTTCATTAATTGTCGCTGAGGACAGCCTGACGCGCGGATGCGCGAATCTTGCGCTTGCTGCGCTGTACACCGTAGGCGCCGAGCAGCGGGCCTACCGCCAAGCCGACGACCAGAGCAGCCAGTACAGGTACTGCTACCGGCATCGCCGGGGCCACCCAGCCAAACATCATCAGCGCCACCGGTTGCTGGTTCTCCAGCACGAAGAACAGCACCACAGCTGCCAACAGCAGCACGAACAGCGCCGCCAGGGCGCGCTTGAGGTTACGCATCAGATTGCTCCTTTCTATAACTCAAGGGTGCTCGTGCTCTTCTTCATTGACCCGGTCACGCAGCTCTTTACCCGGTTTGAAATGCGGCACGAACTTGCCTTCGAGCTCCACCGACTGACCCGTCTTGGGGTTGCGACCCACCCGCGGTGCGCGATAGTGCAAGGAAAAACTGCCAAAACCACGGATCTCGATGCGATCGCCAGTGGCCAGGCATTGGGACATCTGTTCAAGCATGGTCTTGATGGCCAACTCCACGTCCTTGGACGAGAGCAGCCCCTGATGGGTGACAATACGTTCGATCAGCTCCGACTTCGTCATATTTTTCCCTTCGTTATCAAGCAGCTAGATCATTGCTTAATCAGTTTGTAGCACGCTCGGAGGGATTTGAACAGGGTGGTTCTTGACTTAATAAAAAAATTCAAGATTGAAAAGAAAGGAAATATGTCGCGGTGGGGCTGGGAAGTGCATGCCTTGAGGGGCGTGGTGATTTTGAGATCGAGCGCCGCCCGCGCGGCGCATCGCGAGCTTTGCTCGCTCCTACGTTTGTTTCTGGCCAATAACGCCTGAGACAGGCGCGCGCGACCGCCTTGTTGGTACGACGCGATATCGAGCCATGCGCCAAGGCGTTCGCGCGTAAATGCCACAGAAATAACTGGCCCGAAACAAACGTAGGGGCGAGCAAAGCTCGCGATGCGCCGCGCGGGCGGCGCTCGATCTCTTGGGCGCCACACCTCTCCCGCCATTCACATCCTGAAAACCTGATTTCCGCTGAACCCAAGCACCATGACTACGCTGTGCCGGGAAGCGCTCAAGGATGAATGCAATGACCAAACCCCACGGCTGCAGACTTCGCCATGCCCGATGCTCGGTGCCAGGCAGGCTCTATATGTTGACGACTGTTACCCATCATCGTCGCTCTTTGTTTCTCGACCTCCGCCATGCACGACTAGTCATTCAGAATCTTCGCCACGCAGAACAGCAACACTACTGCAACTCGCTGGCTTGGGTTGTTATGCCTGACCATGTGCACTGGCTGATTGAATTGAAAAACACGACGCTTGGCACGCTAATGCAACGGTTCAAGTGCCAATCCAGCAATGCATTGCGAAAGGCTGGAGTGAGGGCATCGCCGATCTGGCAGGCGGGTTATTACGACCGGGCATTGCGTCGGGATGAAGATATTCTCAAGGTTGCCAGATATATCGTTGCCAATCCGATCAGGGCAGGATTGGTGGCAAAGGCTGGAGATTATCCTCATTGGGATGCGGTGTGGCTTTGAAGGTATGGCGATAGAGTGGCGGCGCTCGATCTCAAAAGCGCAAAACCCCTCACGGCGAACACCCCGCAACCCAAACACATTTCCAACACGCAAAAAAAAGGGTGGCCCGAAGGCCACCCCTTTTTACCGATCAAACAGAACTCAGTTCTGCTTGGCCATAGCTTCGCGCAGCAGCGCGGCCATGGTGGTGTCGGCAGCCGCTTCCGGAGCGTTTTTCAGGCTCTGGATGGCTTCACGCTCTTCAGCGTCGTCTTTCGACTTGATCGACAGGCTGATGACGCGCGATTTGCGGTCAACGCTGATGATCTTGGCTTCGATCTCTTCGCCTTCCTTCAGGACGTTACGCGCGTCTTCAACGCGGTCACGGCTGATTTCGGAAGCTTTCAGAGTGGCTTCGATGTCGTCGGCCAGGGTGATGATGGCGCCTTTGGCGTCAACTTCTTTCACGATGCCCTTGACGATAGCGCCCTTGTCGTTGACAGCAACGAAGTTGGAGAACGGATCGTCTTCCAGCTGCTTGATACCCAGGGAGATGCGCTCGCGCTCTGGATCAACCGACAGGATGACGGTTTCCAGCTCGTCGCCCTTCTTGAAACGACGTACGGCTTCTTCGCCGGTTTCGTTCCAGGAGATGTCGGACAGGTGAACCAGGCCGTCGATGCCGCCGTCCAGACCGATGAAGATACCGAAGTCGGTGATCGACTTGATGGTACCGGTGATCTTGTCACCCTTGTTGAACTGGCCGGAGAAGTCTTCCCATGGGTTGGACTTGCACTGCTTGATGCCCAGGGAGATACGACGACGCTCTTCGTCGATGTCCAGAACCATGACTTCCACTTCGTCGCCAACCTGAACGACTTTCGACGGGTGGATGTTCTTGTTGGTCCAGTCCATTTCGGAAACGTGTACCAGACCTTCAACGCCTTCTTCCAGCTCAGCGAAGCAGCCGTAGTCGGTCAGGTTGGTAACGCGAGCCTGTACACGAGTACCTTCTGGGTAACGTGCAGTGATAGCTACCCACGGATCTTCGCCCATCTGCTTCAGACCCAGGGAAACGCGGTTGCGCTCACGGTCGAACTTCAGAACGCGTACGTCGACTTCGTCGCCAACGTTAACGATTTCCGATGGGTGCTTGATGCGCTTCCAAGCCATGTCGGTGATGTGCAGCAGGCCGTCGATACCGCCCAGGTCCACGAATGCGCCGTAGTCGGTGAGGTTCTTGACGATACCTTTGACTTGCTGGCCTTCCTGCAGGGTTTCCAGCAGGGCTTCGCGCTCGGCGGAGTTCTCGGCTTCCAGCACACTGCGACGGGAAACGACAACGTTGTTGCGCTTCTGGTCCAGCTTGATGACCTTGAATTCCAGCTCTTTGCCTTCCAGGTGGGTGGTGTCGCGCACTGGGCGGACATCAACCAGGGAGCCCGGCAGGAACGCACGGATGCCGTTAACGTCGACAGTGAAGCCGCCCTTAACCTTACCGTTGATAACGCCCTTGACCACTTCTTCGGCGGCGAAAGCTGCTTCCAGAACAATCCAGCACTCGGCGCGCTTGGCTTTTTCACGGGACAGTTTGGTTTCGCCAAAGCCGTCTTCGACCGCGTCCAGCGCAACGTGAACTTCGTCACCGACCTTGATGGTCAGCTCGCCAGCTTCGTTGTAGAACTGCTCGAGCGGGATGACGCCCTCGGACTTCAGGCCAGCGTGTACGGTAACCCAGTCGCCGTCGATGTCGACAACGATACCGGAGATGATGGCACCCGGCTGAAGATTGAGGGTTTTCAGGCTTTCTTCAAAGAGTTCTGCAAAGCTTTCGCTCATTTTAATTCCTGTAGATTCGGGCGAAACAGACGCCCATCGCCACATTCCAGACAATGTGGGTTTGTTTTAAGTAAAGGAAAGCCGGCAGGACGTTGACTGGTGCCCCTGCCTGCTCTCCTGGCTATCAGACCAAGTCGCGCTGGGCGAGCTCGCTCCTGATACGTTGCAGCACCTGCTCGATGGACAACTCGGTAGAGTCCAGCTGAATGGCATCGGCCGCTGGCTTCAGCGGGGCCACTGCACGCTGGGTGTCACGTTCATCACGCGCACGAATCTCATCTAGCAGACTCGACAGACTAACATCTTCACCCTTGCCCTTCAACTGGAGGTAGCGGCGACGGGCACGCTCCTCTGCACTGGCAGTGAGGAAGACCTTCAATGGCGCGTCCGGGAACACCACGGTGCCCATGTCACGACCGTCTGCGATCAGGCCTGGCATTTCCCGGAACGCGCGCTGGCGCTCCAGCAATGCCTCACGCACCGCAGGCAGCGAGGCGACCATCGAAGCACCGGCACCGACGGTTTCGGTACGGATGACCTGGCTTACGTCCTCACCCTCGAGGATGGTCTGTTGAAGCTTACCGGGCTGGGCGGCGATGAACTGCACATCCAGATGGGCGGCCAACGCCTTGAGCAGCTCTTCGTTGGTCAGGTCGACGCCGTGGTTGCTGGCATTGAACGCCAGCAAGCGGTACAGCGCGCCGGAATCCAGCAGCTTCCAGCCCAGCTCGCGAGCGAGGATGCCGGCAACGGTACCCTTGCCCGAGCCGCTCGGGCCGTCGATGGTGATGACCGGTGCCAGGCTATTCACGCTTTGCCCTCTTCGGCGACGCGGATACCCACATCGGCGCACAGCTTGAGGAAGTTCGGGAACGACGTGGCGACGTTGGCGCAATCATGGATGCGGATCGGCGCGCTGGCACGCAGCGAGGCGACGCTGAAGGCCATGGCGATACGGTGATCACCGTGGCCGTGCACTTCGCCACCGCCGAGCTGGCCGCCGTCGATGATGATGCCGTCCGGGGTCGGCTCGCACTTGATACCCAGGGTGATCAGGCCGTCGGCCATGACCTGGATGCGGTCGGATTCCTTCACCCGCAGCTCTTCGGCGCCACGCAGCACGGTACGCCCTTCGGCGCAGGCAGCGGCCACGAACAGCACCGGGAATTCGTCGATGGCCAGCGGCACCAGCTCTTCAGGGATGTCGATCCCCTTGAGCTTGGCGCCACGTACGCGCAAATCAGCCACCGGCTCGCCGCCGACTTCACGCTGATTCTCCAGGGTGATGTCACCACCCATCAGGCGCAGGATGTCGATCACGCCGGTACGGGTCGGATTGATGCCGACGTGCTCGAGCACCAGCTCGGAGCCTTCTGCGATCGATGCAGCCACCAGGAAGAATGCTGCAGACGAGATGTCTGCCGGTACTTCGATTCGGGTGGCGGTGAGCTTGCCGCCGGACTGCAGCGAGGCGACCGGGCCGTTACTTTCGACCGAGTAGCCGAAGCCGCGCAGCATGCGCTCGGTGTGGTCACGGGTCGGTGCCGGCTCAGTGACGGTGGTCTTGCCTTCGGCGTACAGGCCCGCCAGCAGCAGGCAGGATTTGACCTGGGCACTGGCCATTGGCAGCGTGTAGGTCAGCCCTTTCAGCTTGCTGCCACCACGAATGGTCAGCGGCGGACGGCCGTCCGGGCCAGTCTCGACCACGGCGCCCATTTCGCGCAGCGGGTTGGCCACGCGGTTCATCGGGCGCTTTGACAGCGAGGCGTCGCCAGTCATGGTGACATCGAACGGCTGGCCGGCCAGCAGGCCGGAGAGCAGGCGCATCGAAGTGCCGGAGTTGCCGACGTACAGTGGGCCGGGTGGCGGCTTGAGGCCGTGCAGGCCGACGCCATGAATGGTCACGCGGCCATGGTTCGGGCCTTCGATGACCACACCCATGTCACGGAATGCCTGCAGGGTCGCCAGGGCGTCCTCGCCTTCGAGGAAACCTTCGACTTCGGTCGTGCCCTCGGCCAGCGAGCCGAGCATGATCGAGCGGTGGGAAATCGACTTGTCGCCCGGTACGCGGATTCGCCCGGTCAGGCGGCCACCCGGTTGGGCCAGGAAAATCAGATCGTTGGCGTTCATAGCGTCCACATAGGCCCGGCGGGCCAGGATTTTACTGAAATGCTCGCGGGCAACGCGTGCACGGGTGAATACACCCAGCAGCTGGTGCCCGTCCCCAGCATCAACCGCGTCGCGCAAGGCGTCGAGGTCGCTGCGAAATGTGTCCAGAGTGCGCAGGACAGCCTCGCGGTTGGCGAGGAAGATGTCGTGCCACATGGTCGGGTCGCTACCGGCGATTCGCGTGAAATCGCGGAAACCTCCCGCAGCGTACCGGAAGATATCGAGGTTTTCATTGCGCTTGGCAAGCGAATCGACCAGGCCGAAGGCCAGCAGGTGCGGCAGGTGGCTGGTGGCTGCCAGTACTTCGTCGTGGCGCTCCACCGGCATGTGCTCGACATCGGCATCCAGCGTGCGCCACAGGCGATCAACCAGGGCCAGGGCGGCCGGATCGGTCTCTTCCAGCGGTGTCAGGATGACCTTGTGCCGACGGAACAGAGTAGCGTTGGAGGCCTCCACCCCGCTCTGCTCGGAACCGGCGATCGGGTGGCCGGGCACGAAGCGTGGCAGGCGCTCACCGAAGACGGCACGCGCCTGACGCACGACGTTGCCCTTGGCACTGCCGACGTCAGTGATCACGGCATTGCCGAGGTCAAGCTGGGACAGACGGGCCAGGACCTTTTCCATGGCCAGAATCGGCACGGCAAGCTGGATGACGTCGGCGCCGATGCAGGCGGCAGCGAGGTCTTCTTCGCAACGGTCGACCACGCCCAGCTCGACAGCCAGCTTGCGCGACGGGGCATCCAGATCGACACCGACCACTTCGCGGCACAGGCCGCTTTCACGCAGGCCCTTGGCGAAGGAGCCACCGATCAGGCCGAGGCCGACCACGACCAGGCGATTGATGATTGGCGCGGGTTTGGTTTTTGCTGCATTTACCACTGGTGCGAACCCTGTTCAGAAATCTAGGCAGTCTGTGAGGCCCATTGGGGCCGCTTCACGCCCCTTCGCGGGGCAAGCCCGCTCCTACAGGTACAGCGCCCTCCTGTAAGAGCGGGCTTGCCCCGCGAAGGGCTGCTCAGCAGCCCCCGGGGCCTTGAATCAAAGCACTGCCTTTGGATAGGAACCCAGCACCTTGAGCGCTACAGCTTCCTGGCTGATCTTCTCCAGCACCGCCTTGATCAGCGGGTCGCGGTGGTGGCCGACGAAGTCGATGAAGAACACGTAGGTCCACTTGCCGCTGCGCGACGGACGGGTTTCGATACGGGTCAGGTCGATGCCGTTCTCGTGGAACGGTACCAGCAGCTCGTGCAGCGCACCGGGCTTGTTGCTCATCGAGACGATGATCGAGGTCTTGTCGTCGCCGGTCGGCGGCACTTCCTGCTGGCCGATCATCAGGAAGCGCGTGGAGTTGTCCGGGCGGTCTTCGATCTTTTCAGCCAGGCGAGTCAGGCCATACAGGTTGGCCGCCATGTCGCCGGCGATCGCCGCCGAGTTCCACTCGCCCTTGACCCGCTTGGCCGCCTCGGCATTGCTCGAAACAGCAACGCGCTCGACGTTCGGGTAGTGCGCGTCCAGCCACTTGCGGCACTGGGCCAGCGACTGGGCGTGGGAGTAGATGCGGGTGATGCTGTTGGTCTTGGTGTTCTCGCCCACCAGCAGGTGATGGTGGATGCGCAGCTCGACTTCGCCGCAGATCACCATGTCGTGCTCGAGGAAGCTGTCCAGGGTGTGGCTGACCGCGCCCTCGGTGGAGTTTTCCACCGGCACCACGCCGAAGTTGACGGCACCGGCCGCCACTTCGCGGAACACTTCGTCGATGGCCGCCATCGGGCGGCTGACCACGGCGTGGCCGAAGTGCTTCATGGCCGCCGCCTGGGTGAAGGTACCCTCAGGGCCGAGGTAGGCGACCTTGAGCGGTTCTTCCAGGGCCAGGCAGGACGACATGATTTCGCGGAACAAGCGCGCCATCTCTTCGTTGCCCAGCGGCCCCTTGTTGCGTTCCATCACGCGCTTGAGCACCGCAGCTTCACGCTCTGGACGGTAGAACACCGGCTTTTCGCCTTCTGGCAGCGAAGCCGTCTTGACCCGCGCCACTTCTTCGGCGCAGCGGGCGCGATCGCTGATCAGCTCGAGGATCTTCTCGTCGAGGCTGTCGATGCGTACGCGCAGGGCTTTGAGTTCCTGTTCGGACATCAGCCGTGCTCCTTCTCGAATTCGGCCATGTAGGCGACCAGGCCTTCTACCGCTTCCAGGCCCAGGGCGTTGTAGATCGAGGCGCGCATGCCACCAACCGAACGGTGGCCCTTGAGGTTGAGCAGGCCACGGGCGTCGGCGCCGGCCAGGAAGGCCTTGTCCAGGCGCTCGTCAGCCAGGCGGAACGGCACGTTCATCCACGAACGGGCGTTGTGGGCGATCGGGTTGGTGTAGAACTCGCTGGCGTCGATGAAGCCGTACAGGCGGTCCTTCTTGGCGCGGTTGCGCAGCTCCATGGCCTCGACACCCCCCTGCTCCTTGAGCCACTCGAACACCAGGCCCGAGAGGTACCAGGAATAGGTGGCCGGGGTGTTGTACATCGAGCCGTTGTCGGCCGCGATCTTGTAGTCGAGCATGGTCGGGCAGCTGCTGCGGGCGCGGCCGATCAGGTCTTCACGGACGATCACCACCACCAGGCCGCTCGGGCCGATGTTCTTCTGCGCGCCGGCGTAGATCATGCCGTACTGCGAGACGTCGATCGGGCGCGAGAGGATGTCGGAAGACATGTCGACCACCAGCGGGACGTCGCCGGTTTCTGGAACCCAGTCGAACTGCAGGCCACCGATGGTCTCATTGGACGCATAGTGGACGTAGGCGGCGTTCTTGGTCAGCTTCCACTCGTTCTGGCCTGGGATGGCCAGGTAGTCGTAGGGCTTGGCGCTGGCGGCAACGTTGACGGTGCCGAAGCGGCGCGCTTCCTCGATGGCCTTTTTCGACCAGATGCCAGTTTCGACGTAGTCGGCAGTGCCGTTTTCCGGCAGCAGGTTCAGCGGGATTTCAGCGAACTGCTGGCTGGCACCACCCTGCAGGAACAGGACCTTGTAGTTGGAGGGGACGGACAGCAGGTCACGCAGGTCCTGCTCGGCCTTTTCGGCGATGGCCACGTAATCGTCGCTGCGATGGCTCATCTCCATCACCGACAAGCCCTTGCCGTTCCAGTCCAGCATCTCGGCCTGGGCGCGCTGCAACACAGCGTCAGGAAGCGCGGCAGGGCCTGCGCAGAAGTTAAAGGCTCGTTTGCTCACATCCACTCTCGCTCTGCCAAATAGAACAAAAACTTGATTCGGTTACTACATACCCTGCAGGAACCGTGGCGCCTGCATCGCGAGCTACGCTCGCTCCTGAACAGTCAAACGGGGCGACCTTGGTCGCCCCGCTCGGGTTTCACGCTTGCTTATTCCTGCGGAGCCTCTTCGGCGCCTGCAGCTTCGTCATCCGGCGCATCGGCCTCGACGCCCTCCTCGTCCGTCTCGATCACATTATCGAGTTCGTCCTCGGATGGTTCCTGGATACGCTCCAGGCCCACCAGCGTTTCGTCAGCGGCCAGCTTGATCAGGGTAACGCCCTGGGTGTTACGGCTCAGGCTGGACACTTCACCAACCCGTGTACGCACCAACGTGCCCTGGTCGGAGATCAGCATGATCTCTTCGCCTTCCTGCACCTGGATAGCACCGATCAGCAAGCCATTGCGCCCCTTGGTACCCATGGCGATCACGCCCTGGCCACCGCGGCCGCGACGCGGGAACTTGGACAGCGGGGTGCGCTTGCCAAAGCCACGCTCGGACGCGGTCAGAATCTGCGAGCCGGATTCCGGGATCAGCATCGAGATGATCTGCTGGCCCTTGCCCAGTTTCATGCCGCGCACGCCACGGGCGGTACGGCCCATTTCACGCACCACGCTCTCGGCGAAGCGGATGACCTTGCCGGCGTTGGAGAACATCATGACTTCTTTGGCGCCGTCAGTGATGGCAGCAGCAATCAGGGTGTCGCCCTCTTTCAGCTTCAGGGCGATCAGGCCATTGGAGCGCGGACGGGCGAACTGCACCAGCGGGGTCTTCTTGACGGTACCGGAGGCAGTCGCCATGAAGATATACGCACCGGTCGGCTCAGCAACCCATTCCGGGGTGTCGCCGTCTTCTTCGTCGACTTCTTCGGCCTCTACCAGCTCACCTTCAAGCACGGAGTCATCCGCGTCTTCCAGCTCTTCGTCAAGGTCGGCGTTCTGCTGCAGCGCTTCGAGGTCGATCTGCAGCATGGCGGTGATGCGCTCACCCTCCTCCAGCGGCAGCAGGTTGACCAACGGGCGACCACGGGCTGCACGGGACGCTTCAGGGATTTCGTAGGTCTTTTTCCAGTACACCTTGCCCTTGCTGGAGAACAGCAACAGCGTGGCGTGGCTGTTGGCGACCAACAGGTGCTCGATGTAGTCCTCGTCCTTCACGCCGGTCGCCGACTTGCCCTTGCCGCCGCGGCGCTGGGCCTGGTAAGCGGACAATGGCTGGGTCTTGGCATAACCACCGTGGGAGATGGTCACCACACGTTCTTCTTCCGGGATCATGTCCCCGTAGTTGAGATCGTGGCTGGCATTGAGGATTTCGGTGCGACGCGCGTCGCCGTATTCGGCGCGGATTGCTTCAAGCTCTTCGCGGATCACTTCCATCAGGCGCTGGGCGCTGCTGAGGATGCGGATCAGCTCGCCGATCTGTTCCAGGATCTCCTGGTACTCGGCCAGCAGCTTCTCGTGCTCCAGGCCGGTCAGGCGGTGCAGGCGCAGGTCGAGGATGGCCTGGGCCTGCTCCGGCGACAGGTAATACTTGCCTTCACGCAGGCCGTACTGCTCCGGCAGGTCCTCAGGGCGGCAGGAGTCGGCGCCAGCGCGCTCGACCATCACCTGCACGGCACTGGATTCCCACGGCGTGGAAACCAGGGCTTCCTTGGCTTCGGACGGGGTCGGCGAGGCTTTGATCAGGGCGATGACCGGGTCGATGTTGGACAGCGCGACCGCCTGGCCTTCAAGGATGTGGCCACGTTCGCGGGCCTTGCGCAGCTCGAACACGGTACGGCGGGTCACCACTTCGCGGCGGTGACGGACGAACGCTTCGAGCAGGTCCTTGAGGTTGAGCAGGCGCGGGCGACCGTCGACCAGGGCAACCACGTTGATGCCGAACACGCTCTGCAGCTGGGTCTGCTGGTAGAGGTTGTTGAGCACCACCTCCGGCACCTCGCCGCGGCGCAGCTCGATGACGATGCGCATGCCGTCCTTGTCGGACTCGTCGCGCAGCTCGGTGATGCCTTCGATCTTCTTCTCTTTGACCAGCTCGGCGATCTTCTCGATCAGGCGGGCCTTGTTCAGCTGGTACGGCAGCTCAGTGACGACGATCTGCTGGCGGCCACCGACCTTGTCGATGTCTTCGATCTCGGAGCGGGCGCGCATGTAGATGCGGCCACGGCCGGTACGGTAGGCCTCGATGATGCCCTGGCGGCCGTTGATGATACCGGCAGTCGGGAAGTCAGGACCCGGGATGAACTGCATCAGCTCATCGATGGTGATTTCAGGATTGTCGATCAGCGCCAGGCAACCGTCGATGACTTCACCGAGGTTGTGCGGCGGGATGTTGGTCGCCATGCCCACGGCGATACCGCTGGAACCGTTGACCAGCAGGTTGGGGATACGGGTCGGCATGACCGCCGGGATCTGCTCAGTGCCGTCGTAGTTGGGCACCCAGTCGACAGTCTCTTTGTGCAGGTCGGCCAGCAGCTCGTGGGCCAGCTTGGTCATGCGCACTTCGGTGTATCGCATGGCTGCGGCGTTGTCGCCGTCGACCGAACCGAAGTTGCCCTGGCCGTCGACCAGCAGGTAGCGCAGCGAGAATGGCTGGGCCATACGCACGATGGTGTCGTAGACAGCAGTGTCGCCGTGCGGGTGGTACTTACCGATCACGTCACCGACCACACGGGCGGATTTCTTGTACGGCTTGTTCCAGTCGTTGCCCAGTTCGCTCATCGCATAGAGAACGCGACGATGCACGGGCTTCAAGCCATCACGCGCATCGGGCAGCGCTCGCCCGACAATCACGCTCATCGCGTAGTCGAGGTAAGACTGTCTCAGTTCGTCTTCGATATTGACCGGGAGGATTTCTTTGGCCAGTTCGCCCATGAGAAGCCTGATTCCTTTTTCTGGTGAAACTTCGCAGCTCCATCAAGGGCCGAACGAAGCTCGCCGCCGCAGCGCATAGGGGTGCGACGACTTACGACAAATCAATGAGTTGTTGCATGGATCTGCGCAATGAAGGCCGCCTTCGTGGGCGGTCTTGGAAACTGCCGGATGTTATCACAAAGGCGGGGCGGTGGGGAGATATGGCGCTGGGGTGCTCGCCTCGAGTTTTGCGCCGCCCATGAGGTCGAGCGCCGCCCGCGCGGCGCATCGCGAGCTGCGCTCGCTCCTACGTTTGTTTCAGGCCAGTAACGCCTGCGACAGGCGCGCGCGACCGCCTTGTTGGTACGACGCGATATCGCGCCATGCGCCAAGGCGCTCGATCTCACCGGCGCTGAAAATCCCCCACCCTACGCTTTGATCAATGCAGACGTTTGCGGCACATCAACTGGGCCAGCTTGGCGGTGTCCGGCCGCTCGACGATGCCGCGCTCGGTGACGATCACGTCGACCAGGTCGGCCGGGGTCACGTCGAACACCGGGTTGAATGCCTCGACCTGCGGCGCCACGCGGGTGCCAGCGTAGTCCAGCAGCTCATCGGCCTCACGCTCTTCCAGCGGAATATCCTCGCCGGTAGCCAGGTTGAGGTCGATGCTGGTGCTCGGCGCCACCACCATGAAGCGCACGCCATGGTGCATGGCACTGACGGCCAGCTGGTAGGTGCCGATCTTGCTCGCCACATCACCATTGGCGGCGATGCAGTCGGCGCCGACCACCACCCAGGTGATCCCTTTGGTCTTCATCAGATGGGCCAGCGCCGAGTCAGCGCACAGGGTCACCGGGATACCCTCGTTGGCCAGCTCCCAGGCCGTCAGGCGCGATCCCTGCAGCCAGGGGCGGGTCTCACCGGCATACACACGCTCGACCATCCCCTCCAGATAACCGGCGCGAATCACCCCCAGGGCCGTACCGATACCACCGCTGGCCAAGGCGCCAGCGTTGCCGTAGGTCAGCAAGGTCTGCTCGTTGCCCTGATGGCGACGGATCAGTTCGATGCCATGCTGGGCCATGGTCAGGTTGGCTTCGCGGTCACTTTCATGGATGGCAATCGCTTCGGCTTCCAGCGCGGCCAGCACGTCTTCTTCGCCACGCACACGCAACAGGCGCTCGCGCATGCGGTTCAGCGCCCAGAACAGGTTGGCCGCAGTGGGCCGGGCTTCAGCCAGGCTGAAGAAGTCCTCCTCCAGGTCCATTTCCCAGTCGCCGCCCTGGGCCAGGCGCTCTTCCAGGGCCAGGACCAGCCCATAGGCTGCAGCAATGCCTATGGCAGCGGCGCCACGCACGGCCATGTCGCGAATCGCCGCCACCACCTGCGCGACATTGTCGCAGGTCAGCCAGCGTTCTTCCGACGGCAGCAGGCGCTGGTCGAGCAAGTGCAGGACGCCGCCTTGCCAGCGCATCCCGGTCACCTTCTCCGCCGCCAAAAGTCGCTCGCGCATCGCCTCTCCCCGTCGTTCGGATATCAAAAGCCGGCGATTATAGCGACCCTCGGCCGCAGACGCTCGGGTATACTGCGCCCCATTTGAAGTGCAAGTTCCAGAGGATTGTTCAATGAGCAACGTCGACCACGCCGAAATCGCCAAGTTCGAAGCCTTGGCCCACCGCTGGTGGGACCGTGAAAGCGAGTTCAAGCCGCTGCACGACATCAACCCGCTGCGCGTCAACTGGATCGATGAGCGCGTCGGCCTGGCGGGCAAGAAGGTGCTGGACGTCGGCTGCGGCGGCGGCATCCTCAGCGAGGCCATGGCCTTGCGCGGCGCCACTGTCACCGGCATCGACATGGGCGAGGCCCCCCTGGCCGTTGCCCAGCTGCACCAGCTGGAGTCGGGCGTCGAGGTCGAATACCGGCAGATCACCGCCGAGGCCCTGGCCGAAGAGATGCCCGAGCAGTTCGACGTGGTCACCTGCCTGGAGATGCTCGAGCACGTGCCCGACCCGTCCTCGGTGATCCGCGCCTGCTACCGCATGGTCAAGCCTGGTGGCCAGGTGTTCTTCTCGACCATCAACCGCAACCCCAAGGCCTACCTGCTGGCCATCATCGGCGCCGAATACGTCCTGAAGATGCTGCCGCGCGGCACCCACGACTTCAAGAAGTTCATCCGCCCGTCCGAGCTGGGCGCCTGGAGCCGTGTCGCCGGCCTCGCCGTCAAGGACATCATCGGCCTGACCTACAACCCGCTGACCAAGCACTACAAACTGAGCAGCGACGTTGACGTCAACTACATGATCCAGACCCTGCGCGAGGAATGAGCATGCGTTTGCAAGCAGTACTCTTCGACATGGACGGCACCCTGCTGGACACGGCGCCGGACTTCATCGCCATCTGCCAGGCCATGCTCGCCGAGCGCGGCCTGCCAGCCATCGATGACCAGCTGATCCGCGACGTGATCTCCGGCGGCGCCCGCGCCATGGTTGCCGCAACCTTCGCCATGGACCCCGAGGCCGAAGGTTTCGAGGCCCTGCGCCTGGAATTCCTCGAGCGCTACCAGCGCGACTGCGCCGTGCACAGCAAGCTGTTCGACGGCATGGGCGAGCTGCTGGCCGACATCGAAAAGGGCAACCTGCTGTGGGGCGTGGTGACCAACAAGCCAGTGCGCTTCGCTGAACCGATCATGCAGCAGCTGGGCCTGGCCGAGCGTTCGGCACTGCTGATCTGCCCGGACCACGTGAAGAACAGCAAGCCCGACCCTGAGCCGCTGATCCTCGCCTGCAAGACCCTGGGCCTGGACCCGGCCAGCGTGCTGTTCGTCGGCGACGACCTGCGCGACATCGAGTCTGGCCGCGACGCCGGCACGCGTACGGCCGCGGTACGCTACGGCTATATTCATCCAGAGGACAACCCGAACAACTGGGGCGCCGATGTGGTGGTGGACCACCCGCTGGAACTGCGCAAGGTGATCGACAGCGCCCTGTGCAGCTGCTGATCTCCCCCAGGCTCTTCAAGGACACCTGACATGTTCGACTATACCGCCCGCCCCGGCCTGCTCGCCGGCCGCGTCATCCTGGTCACCGGTGCCGGCCGCGGCATCGGCGCCGCTGCCGCCAAGGCCTATGCCGCACTGGGCGCCACCGTGCTGCTGCTGGGCAAGACCGAAGCCAACCTCAACGAGGTCTACGACCAGATCGAGGCCGCCGGCCACCCGCAGCCCGTGGTGATCCCGTTCAACCTGGAAACCGCCCTGCCCCACCAGTACGACGAGCTGGCAGTGATGATCGAGGAACAGTTCGGGCGCCTCGACGGCCTGCTCAACAACGCCTCGATCATCGGCCCGCGCACGCCACTGGAGCAGCTGTCGGGCGACAACTTCATGCGCGTGATGCACATCAACGTCAACGCCACCTTCATGCTCACCAGCACCCTGCTGCCGCTGCTCAAGCTGTCGGAGGACGCCTCGGTGGTGTTCACCTCCAGCAGCGTCGGGCGCAAGGGCCGGGCGTACTGGGGGGCCTACGGGGTGTCGAAGTTTGCCACCGAAGGGCTGATGCAGACCCTGGCCGACGAACTGGAAGGCGTGGCGCCGGTACGCTCCAACAGCATCAACCCGGGCGCCACGCGCACGGCGATGCGTGCGCAGGCATACCCGAGCGAAAACCCGCAGAACAATCCGCTGCCGGAAGAGATCATGCCGGTCTATCTGTACCTGATGGGGCCGGATAGCAAAGACGTGAATGGGCAGGCGCTCAACGCCCAGTAAGCCTTGTGCCGCCTGTACCGGCCTCTTCGCAGTTCAGACCTGTAGGAGCGGGCTTGCCCCGCGAAGAGGCCAGTACAGGTTTCACCCGGCAGCCAAGGCCGGGCGCAGGCGCCCTTGCTGACGCCCTTCCAGTTGCATGCACCGCTCCAGGAACAGGTACATGCAGTCATAACTCTTGCAGACCGCCTTGCGCAGCTCGTTGCGCAGCCCCTGGGTCGGGTTCTCGCCCGCCAGCGTGCAGATGATCTCCAGCGCCTCCCACGGGTGCGCATCATCGTACTGAGCATGCATCTTCAGCCACTTCATCGCCCGCTTGCGTACATCCTCCGGGAAGCCCATGGCATAGGTGTCCTCGGCGCACACCACCGCCGACCACTCGCCGGTCGCCCCCTCGATCGCATAGTTGGTCGCCGCCATGGCGATCGCCAGCGACTCGGTAGTGCAGACGCGCCAGCACCAGTCGTTCAGCCCGTTCAGCTCTGGCGGCACTTCCTGTGCCTGCAGGTCGTGCAGGTGAACGCCATGGGCATGGCACCAGTTCACCCAGTAGTCGGCATGGTTGAGCTCGACGCGGATGTTGCGCATCAGCCAGCGCCGTGCCATGTCCTCGCCTGGATGGCGGGCATAGCGAGTCTTGGTCAGGTTGTGGGCCATGTACAGGGAAAACTGCTCGACCACCGGCCAGCCACCGATCAGGTACTGGCGAATGGTCGACTGGCGCAGCTCGCCATCACGCAGGCGCTGATAGAACTCGTGCTCGACCACCCGGCGCTTGCTCTCACGGCAATCCTCGATGAGTTGCTGGGCCCACTGGGGGTAACTGGCCGGGTCCATCAAGGGCCCGATACGTACGAATGCATCAATCACTTTCAGCTCCTTGATCCTTGTGATTTTGCGGACGTGTTTTCAGCGAAATGTACCTGGCGCCCGATGCAACAAGGGCCGCGCAGCAATCCGTTGGCGCTGCAGACTGTCACAGGTGAACACCTGTGGCCGTTCAATCAGATAGCCCTGGGCGTAATCCACGCCGATCTCCTGCAAGGCCTGCTCGATCAACGGTGTTTCGACGAACTCGGCGATGGTCCGCTTGCCCATGACGTGGCCGATGTGATTGATCACCTCGACCATGGCACGATTGACCGGATCGTCGAGCATATCTTTGACAAAACTTCCGTCGATCTTCAAGAAGTCGACGGGTAAATGTTTCAAATAGGCAAATGACGACATCCCGGCACAGAAGTCGTCCAGGGAGAACTTGCAACCCAGCCCCTTCAATTCATTGATGAAGCGGATGGCGCTGCCGAGGTTGGCAATGGCACTGGTCTCGGTGATCTCGAAGCAGATCATGCGCGGCGGAATGGCATATTCGACGAACAACCGCTGCAGGTACTCGAGGAACTTGTCGTCACCGATGCTGGTGCCGGAAAGGTTGATCGCGCACATCGCCAGCGGCCCGTCCCGTCCTTCGTCCAGGCATTGGCGGATGACCTCGAAAACGCTGCGCACCACCCAGCGGTCCAGCGCCGTCATCAGGCCATAGCGCTCGGCGGCTGGAATGAAGCTGTCCGGGAGGATGGTGCGACCGCTTTCGTCGTGCAGGCGCAGCAGGATCTCGATATGGCCTGGACCCTCGATGGCTTTCAGCGCGGCGATTTCCTGGCAATAGAGGCAGAAGCGGTTTTCCTCCAGGGCCACATGCAGGCGCTGGATCCAGGCCATTTCACCAAAGCGCATGGACAGCTCGCTGTCGTCGGCATGGTACACCTGCACCCGGTTACGGCCCTTTTCCTTGGCCATGTAGCAGGCCATATCGGCGGCCCGCAACGAAGCCTCCAGCGTTCCCGGCGCCTGCGCCATGTGCACCAGGCCGATACTGACGGTGGTCACGAACGGCCTGCCCTTCCACACGAAATGCAGGCTCTGCACAGCCTGGCGCAAGTTCTCGCCGATGCGCTCGGCCTGGTCGGCCGGGCAGTTTTCCAGCAGCACACCAAATTCATCGCCACCCAGGCGCGCGAGGGTATCGCCTTCACGCAGCCCCGACTGCAACACCGCACAGATATGCCTGAGCAACTCGTCACCGGCAGCATGGCCGCAGGTATCGTTGACCAGCTTGAACTGGTCGAGGTCGAGGAACATCAACGAATGCCGCCCGGCCTGGCGCACCAGGCCATTGAGCGCCTGCTCCAGGCGGTATTCGAATTCGCGGCGGTTGGCCAGGCCGGTCAGGGCATCATGGGTGGCCTGCCAGGACAGGTTGGCGATGTACTGCCGCTCCTGGGTCATGTCGTGCAGCACCAGCACGATACCGGCCAGCTGGTCGTTATTGATGATCGGCGAGCCGACCAGGTTGACCGACACCGTACTGCCATCCAGGCGTTGGATCAGCCGGGAGTGCTCGGCGCCGCCCTTGAGGCTGCCACTGAGCACCTGCTCGACCAAGGTGCAGCCTTCGCCCTGCTCCTCCTCGTCGAGAAGGCTGAACAGTGCACCCAGCGGCAGGCCCTGCGCCTGCCCGGACTGCCAGTGGGTCAGCTGCTCGGCAGCCGGGTTCATGTAGACGATATTGCCCTCGACATCGGCAGTGATCACCGCGTCACCAATCGACTCCAGGGTGATCTGCGCCCGCTCCTTCTCCTCCCGCAGAGCACTGGCGAACGCCTGGCGCTGGGCCAGCAGCTTGCTCGAACGGCGCCAGGCAATAGTAATGAGGAACAGTGCGGTCAGCAGGTTGGTGACCAGCAGCACCCGCAGGAGCATCCGCGAGCCCTCACCCAGGGCGTCACTGAAGGCCTTGGCTGCGGGCGTGACGCCTTCGTTGATAGCGACGATGCGGCTCTTCCAATCCTTGAGCTGGGCGGCGTCGACCTGGCCTGCGGCGACACTCGCGTGCATTTCGCTGGCCAGCACATCGAGCTTGGCCAGGTAGTCATCGCCGATGTTCCAGTAGTCGATCGCCGTCTGCATGTAGCTGACCTGGCGGAAATTGCGGTAGAACCAGATGATCCGGTCGACATCGTCCGGGTGGTTGCCACCCTGCAGCACGGCCTGGCGGGCGCCTTGCAGGTCCGGGCTGGCCTGGTCGAGCAGTTCACGCAGGTCGTGGTCGCCCTGGGGCACGGTAATGGCCTGGCGATAGCGCTGATAGGTGCGCTCGTCGCGGTCATCGGCATACAGGTTGAGGTAATAGATGGCGTCTTTTTGCGCCTTGGACCAAAGGCTTTCACCGGCCACATAGGCACGGACTGCCGACAATGCATAAAGGCTGAGGCTGCCCAGCAATACCTGGAATACGACAACGGCGATGAAGGGCCAGATGATACCTACCAACCTTGGCGCTTCTTGAGTGCGATTTCCCTTCATTTAGTCCCTGTCGCAGAGCAGATAAGACTTCGAATCAACCCAGACAAGCACAGCGTAGGCCATTTGCTATCTACATGGAGGGGAATTTTTTGTCGGGCACTCAGGTCTGCTGCAGATGCCCATAGAGCTTGGCGTACAAGCCTCCCTCGGCAATCAGCTGCTGGTGGTCGCCATCCTCGGCCACATGGCCACCGTCAAACACCAGCACGCGGTCGGCCTGCTTCACCGCCGACAAGCGGTGGGCAATGATCAGCGTGGTCCGGCCGTTGAGAAAGCGCGCCAGTGCCTGGTGCAGGTTGTACTCGGTGGCGGCATCCAGCGCCGAGGTAGCCTCATCGAGAATGACCACCTTGGGCTCGGCCAGCACCATGCGGGCGATTGCCAGGCGCTGACGCTGCCCACCCGACAGGCGCACCCCCGAGCGGCCGACCACGCTGTCCAGCCCTTGCGGCAAGGCGGCGATGGTGGCGTCCAGCTGGGCAATACGCAGTGCCTGCCAGCAGGCCTCGTCGGTGCATTCGCGCCCCATGGTCAGGTTGGCGCGCACGCTGTCGTTGAACAGCGAGGGGTGCTGCAGCACCACTGCGACGTTCTCGCGCAAGGTCTCAAGGCCGATTTCCTGCAGGCTGGCACCGCCAAAGCGGATGGTCCCGGCCTGCGCGCTGTACAGGCCCAGCAGCAACTGCACCAGGGTGCTTTTGCCGCCACCGCTGGCACCGACGATGGCCACCTTCTCACCGGGGGCAATGACCAGGTTCAACTGGTCCAGCACCGGTTCATCGGCATAGGCGAAGCGCAGGTCGCGCACCTCGATACCCACCGTCTCGCGGCCGACGAACGGGTCACTGGCGGCCGGGTACTGCGGCTCGTCGGCCCGCGACAGCAGCTCGTTGAGCCGGCTCAGCGCGCCGCCGGCGGCGTAGTAGGCATATTGCAGGTTGAGCAGCTGCTCCACCGGGCCGATCATGAACCACAGGTAGCTGAACACCGCCAGCATCTGGCCGATCGACAGGTCGGAGAACAGCACGGTCAGCATCGCTGCAGCGCGGAAAATATCGATACCGAACTGGAACAGCAGGCCACTGGCGCGGCCACTGGCATCGCTCTTCCATTGCGACTCCACGGCATAGTCGCGCACTTCACGGGCCCGCAGGCCGAGGCGGCCGAGGAAGTAGCCCTGGCGGTTGCCAGCACGGATTTCCTGGATGGCATCCAGGGTTTCCGACAACGCCTGGGTAAAGCGCGAGGTGCTGTCGTTCTCGAGTTTCTTCAGGTGCTTGACCCGCTTGCCCAGCTGCACGGTGAAATAGATCACCAGCGGGTTGAACAACAGGATCAGCAACGCCAGCTTCCAGTGCATCCAGATCAGGATCGCCGCCGTGCCGGTGAGAGTCAGCATGGCCACCAGGAAGCGGCTGAGGGTTTCGCCGACGAACTTGTCGAGGGTGTCCAGGTCAGTGACCAGATGTGTGGTCACGGTACCGCTGCCAAGGCTTTCGTATTCCTTGAGCGAGATGCGCTTGAGGCGCTCGATCAGGCGAATGCGCAGGCGGTAGACGATGTCCTTGGCCAACCCGGCGAACAGCTTGGCCTGCACCACGTTGAAGACCAGTGCCGCCAGGCGCAGGCACAGCGTGGCCGCCAGCATCAGGCCGATGTAGCCGGCCGCCACTTGCCAGCCGCTCGGCAGCAAGTGGTTCATCCATTTCAGGGCGGCGTCGCCGTGGCCCAGCAGCACTTCGTCGACCAGCAACGGCAGCAGCAACGGAATCGGCACGCTGCAACAGGCCGCGAGCACGGCGACGAGGTTGGCGGTCCAGAGGTTTTTCTTGTGATGCAGGGCCAGGCGGCGGATTTCCGCCCAGCTCAGGCGATCAGACACAGCGGCGGGCTTCCCTGGCACAGGGTCTGGCGACCCTGGCAGATCAAGCACAGACGGCCTGCTGCAGCCAGCGGCCAAGCAAGGGTTGCAGGCTGTCCAGCGGCTGGTAGCCGTTGGTCAGCAACGCCAGTTGGCCGTTGCGCTCGGCCAGCAGGGTCGGGAAGCCGGCGATGCCGAGGTCCTGCACCCAGCTGAAGTCCGCGCTGGTGGCGGCGCGGGTGTCATGGCTGGCGAACTGCTGGGCGAAGCGCTCACGGTCGAAGCCGGCCTGTTCGGCCAGCTCGACCAGTTGCGGGGCGCGGGTGACATCCAGGCCGTGCTCGTAGAACGAACGCTGGATCAGCGCCAGCAGCGGCCAGACACGTTCGGCGTCCAGCTCGCGGGCAGTGACCAGGGCGCGGCAGGCCGGTTCGGTGTCGTAGACGAAGCCGTCAGGCATGGCGCCTTCGAAACGGAACGGCTGCCCGGTGGCTTCGGCCACCGCCTGCCAGTGTTCGAGGATGTACTTGCGGGTCGAGCCGTCCAGCGCGCTGCCACCGCTGCGCAGGCCGCCCGGCACCAGCCGCGTGCTGACGCCCGCCTCGGCGGCCTGTGCGATCAGCGCCGCAGCCACTGGCGCGAACCCCCAGCACCAGGAGCACATCGGGTCCATCACATAGATCAGGCGGGCGGTCATGGTTCAAGCCTCGGCTTTGTAGTTGTAACCAATCGGGTGTGGCTGGTTGCGGGCCTTGGCCAGCTCGATCTGCTTCTGCCGGTCGATGGCGCTGCGCCGGGTCTTCTCGCTCAGGGTGTCCCAGCAATGCGGGCAGCTCACGCCTGGCGAATAGTGCTCGGACTCGCGGTCCTTGGCATCGACCGGGTGGCGGCAGGCATGGCACTGGTCGTACTCGCCTTCGCTCAGGTCATGGCGCACCGTGACACGGTTGTCGAAGACGAAGCAGTCGCCGTCCCAGAGGCTTTCTTCCTGAGGCACTTCCTCGAAGTATTTCAGGACGCCACCCTTAAGATGATAGACCTCCTCGAAGCCTTCACCGAGCATGTAGCTGGAAGCTTTTTCGCAACGGATGCCGCCAGTGCAGAACATCGCGACCTTCTTGTGCTTGCTCGGGTCGAAGTTGGCCTTGATGTACTCGGGGAACTCGCGGAAGGTCTCGGTCTTCGGGTCGATGGCGCCCTTGAAGGTACCGATGGCCACTTCGTAGTCGTTGCGGGTGTCGATCAGCAGCACTTCCGGGTCGCTGATCAGGGCGTTCCAGTCCTTGGGCTCGACATAGGTGCCGACGGCCTGGTTCGGGTCGACACCCGGCACGCCGAGGGTGACGATCTCTTTCTTGAGCTTGACCTTGGTGCGGTAGAACGGCTGCTCGTCGCAGTAGGACTCTTTGTGATCGACATCCACCAGGCGCGGGTCGTTGCGCAGCCAGGCGAGCAGGCCGTCGATGCCTTCGCGAGTGGCCGAAACGGTGCCGTTGATGCCTTCGCGGGCCAGCAGCAAGGTGCCTTTGACGCCGTTGTCGAGCATGGCCTTGAGCAGTGGCTCACGCAGTTCGACGTAGTCTTCCAGAGTGACGAACTTGTACAGCGCCGCCACGACGATAGCTTGGGACATGAAATCGGTTCTCCAGGTGGTCACCCTCGTAAGGGGCGGACCGGAATGACAAATAAAAACGCGCCGACAAGCGGCGCGTTGGGCAGTCTACCAGATTGCCGGAAAGGATTCAGTGCCCGCCGCCTGCACACACCGGCGAGGCCGGTGCCACGCCCACCTTGGCCCACTCCTCGGCCGTGTAGGTGTGGATCGCCAGAGCGTGTATCTGGCCCATCAGCTCACCCATGGTGGCGTAGACCTTCTGGTGGCGCTTGACGCTGTTGAGCCCGGCAAACTGCTCGCTGACGATCACCGCCTTGTAGTGGGTTTCCTGGCCACGGCTGTGCATGTGGCTTTCGTTGAGCACTTCAAGGTGTTGCGGGGCCAGGGCGGCCAGTTGTTGCTCGATGCGTTGCTGCATGCTCATCGGGCGTTACTCACTTCTTGGCCGGGGCGGCGGCCTTGCCTGCGTTCGGGTCCAGCTCCTTGGTCATGTCGTCCAACAGCTTGTTGACCACCGGTACGGCCGGTTCCAGGCTGGTCTGGGTCAGCTGGGCCGACTGCTGGGTGACCTTGGGCATTTCACGCAGGACTTTCTTGCCCAGCGGCGACTCGTAGAACTTGACCAGGTCCTTGAGCTCCTGCTCGGTGAAGGTCTGGGTGTACAGGTCGACCATCTTCGGCTTCAGCTTGTTCCAGCCGATGGCGTTGTCCAGCGCGGCGTTGGCCTTGGCCTGGTAGCTCTCGAGCACCGGCTGCTTGGAGGCCGGGGCCTTGGTCTGGGCGAAACGCTGGGCGAACATCTGCTGGACCTGCATGTACACCGGGGTGCCCAGCTTGTCGGCATTGGCCAGGGTCAGGAATTTCTCGGCGGCAGCATTGTGGCTGGCAGTGGCAGCGAGTACCTGGCCGCTGGCACAGGCCAGGGCGACGGCAGCACAGAGGACACGGAGACGGGTCATTGCATTTCCTTCAGGAGGGGGAGGCGGTACCTCAGAGTAGAGCATTCTGCTCCCGTCAGGGCGCAGCGCTCAAGTGGCACGACGAGCGAATGAACCGCTCGATCGCATGAGGGCCTAAACTGCTGATTCTGACTGACAAAGGAGTGAACGCAGCATGAGCCGTATCGAGACAGACAGCCTGGGCCCGGTCGAAGTTCCTGAGGACGCCTACTGGGGCGCACAGACCCAGCGCTCGCTGATCAACTTTGCCATCGGCAAGGAACGCATGCCGCTCGCGGTGCTGCACGCCCTGGCACTCATCAAGAAAGCCGCCGCGCGGGTCAACGACCGCAACGGCGACCTGCCCGCCGACATCGCCCGGCTGATCGAACAGGCTGCCGACGAAGTGCTCGATGGCGAACATGACGACCAGTTCCCGCTGGTGGTGTGGCAGACCGGCAGCGGCACCCAGAGCAACATGAACGTCAACGAGGTGATCGCCGGGCGCGCCAACGAGCTGGCCGGCAAGGGCCGCGGCGGCAAGGCGCCAGTGCACCCCAACGATCACGTCAACCGCTCGCAGAGCTCCAACGACTGCTTCCCCACCGCCATGCACATCGCCGCAGCCCAGGCGGTGCATGACAAACTGCTGCCGGCGATTGCCGAGCTGTCGGCGGGGCTGGCCGAGTTGTCGGCGCGCCATAGCAAACTGGTCAAGACCGGCCGCACGCATATGATGGACGCCACGCCGATCACCTTCGGCCAGGAGGTGTCGGCCTTCGTCGCCCAGCTCGACTACGCCCAGCGCGCCATCCGTTCCACCTTGCCAGCGGTGTGCGAGCTGGCCCAGGGCGGCACCGCCGTGGGCACCGGGCTGAACGCCCCGCACGGCTTTGCCGAAGCCGTGGCCGCCGAGCTGGCCGCCCTCTCCGGCCTTCCCTTCATCACCGCCCCCAACAAGTTCGCCGCCCTCGCCGGCCATGAGCCGCTGACCAGCCTGGCCGGTGCCCTGAAGACCCTGGCAGTGGCGCTGATGAAGATCGCCAACGACCTGCGCCTGCTCGGCTCCGGCCCACGCGCGGGGCTGGCCGAAGTACGCCTGCCGGCCAACGAGCCGGGCAGCTCGATCATGCCCGGCAAGGTCAACCCGACCCAGTGCGAGGCCCTGTCGATGCTGGCCTGCCAGGTATTGGGCAACGACGCGGCAATCGGCTTTGCCGCCAGCCAGGGGCACCTGCAGCTGAACGTGTTCAAGCCGGTGATCATCCACAACCTGCTGCAGTCGATCGAGCTGCTGGCCGATGGCTGCCGCAACTTCCAGCAGCATTGTGTGGCCGGCATCGAGCCGGATGCCGGGCAGATGGCGGCGCACCTGGAGCGCGGTCTGATGCTGGTAACGGCGCTGAATCCGCACATTGGCTATGACAAGGCGGCGGAGATTGCCAAGAAGGCCTATGGCGAGGGCAAGACCTTGCGTGAGGCAGCGCTTGAGTTGAAGTACCTGACCAATGAACAGTTCGATCAGTGGGTAAGGCCGGAGAACATGCTGGCGCCCGGTGGCAAGGGCTGACTCATCAATAGCCTGTGCCGGCCTCTTCGCGGGGCAAGCCCGCTCCTACAGGTGATCGCGTACCCTCTGTAGGAGCGGGCTTGCCCCGCGAAGAGGCCGGCACAGGCAACTTTTCAGCTCAAGCCAATCGTGCCCTTCTGGCCTTCCACCCGGCCACCAGCGAAGGCCCCAGGGCCACCAGCGTCGACCCCGCCACCACCGTCACCGCCCCCACATAGCCCAAGGTATTGATGTCCTCGGCCTGCACATACTCCGGCCACACCACGGCGGCCAACGCCACCGCAACAAAGGTGACGAGCGGCGTCAGCGCCAGCGTGGCACTCACCCGCGACGCCTCCCAATGCGCCAGCGCCTCGGCAAACGCGCCATACGCCACCAGGGTGTTCAGGCAGCAGGCCAGTAGCAGCCAACCCTGAACGGGGGTCAATTGCAGCGCCTCCAGCGGATGTACCCACGGCGTCAGCAGTGCCGCGCAGCTCAGGTAGATGACCATCATCACCTGCTGCGAATGCCACACCGTCAGCAGTTGCTTCTGGCTCAGGGCATAGAACACCCAGATGCTGGTCGCCATGAGAACGGTCAGGACCCCCGTGGTATAGGCGCCAAGTGAGGTCAGCAGCTCTTCCAGGCGCTGATTGAAGAACAGGCCAAAACCGCACAGCAGCACCAGCAGGCCGATGCCCTGCCCCAGGCTGAAGCGCTCCTTGAACACGAACACGCTGGCCACCAGCAACAGCACCGGCCCCATCTGCACCACCAGCTGGGCGGTGCCGGGGCTCAGCAGGTTCAGGCCGATCAGGTACAACACGTAGTTGCCCATCAGCCCGAACACGGCCACCACGATCAGGGCCCTGCCCTTGGGCGCCAGCTTGCGCAGCGAAGGCAGGCGCCGCTGGGCCGCCAGCCAGGCGAACAGCACGCCGCCGGAGACCAGCAGGCGGTACCAGGTGACGGTCATCGGGTCGACCACCTGCAGCACCTGCTTGAGTTTGATCGGCAGGATGCCCCAGAGCAGCGCGGTCAACAGTGCCAGGAACAGGCCGTAGCCCCAACGGCCGGAAGTCGTGTGCATACAGTCCTCGAATTAGCCCTTGGTGCGGGTAACCGAATTCTAAGGGCTTGGCGCACCGAGCCGGAGGAAAATGCCGGGAAATAAATTCATCGGGTCATTCCCTCGCGGCATGCCTGGTTATTTCTTGTCCTTGGCGAAAGCCGCCTCCAGGGCCTCATTGATCGTGCGCAGCACCTTCACCCGTGCCCAGCGCTTGTCGTTGGCTTCGACCAGTGTCCAGGGTGCGATCTCGCTGCTGGTGCGGTCGACCATGTCGCCCACGGCCTGGGTGTAGTCGTCCCACTTGTCGCGGTTGCGCCAGTCGTCTTCGGTGATCTTGTAGCGCTTGAACGGGATCTGCTCGCGCTCTTCAAAGCGCTCCAGCTGGGTCTGCTGATCGATCGCCAGCCAGAACTTGACCAGCACCACGCCCGCATTGACCAACTGCTCCTCGAAATCGTTGATTTCGCCATAGGCGCGCATCCAGTCGGCTGGCGTGCAGAACCCCTCGATGCGTTCAACCAGCACGCGGCCGTACCAGGAGCGGTCGAAGATGGTGAACTTGCCACGCGCCGGAATGTGCCGCCAGAAGCGCCACAGATACGGCTGCGCACGCTCTTCCTCGGTCGGCGCGGCAATCGGCACGATCCGGTACTGCCGTGGGTCGAGCGCGGCGGCGACGCGGCGGATGGCACCGCCCTTGCCAGCAGCATCATTGCCCTCGAAGGCGGCCACCAAGGCATGCCGGCGCATATGCTTGTGGCGCAGCAGCCCTGCCAGCCGAGCCTGCTCGGCGACCAGCTGCTCCTGGTAGTCTTGCTTGTCCAGGCGCAGGGTCATGTCCAGCGCGCCCAGCAGGTTGCGCTGGTCGATGCTGCGGCCCAGCGGCGCGATATTGCCCTGGTGCTTTCCCTTGGGGTTCACGGCCAGTGCGGCCTGCAGGCTATCGAGCAGGATGCGGCCCACGGCCAGGCTGCGGTAGTGAGGGTCGACACCTTCGACCACATGCCAAGGTGCATAGTCGCGGCTGGTGCGGCGCAGCACACGCTCGCCGAAGCGCACGAAACGGTCGTAGGTTTCCGACTGCTGCCAGTCCAGCGGGCTGATCTTCCAGCTGTGCAGCGGGTCGTCCTTGAGCGATTTCAGGCGCGCCTTCATCTGCTTCTTGGACAGGTGGAACCAGAACTTGATGATCAGCGCGCCTTCGTCGCAGAGCATCTGCTCCAGGCGCTCGGCCCCGGCAATGGCCTGGTCGAGCACGGCATCCTTGAACACGCCGTGCACCCGGCCCTGGAGCATCTGGCTGTACCAGTTGCCGAAGAACACGCCCATCCGCCCTTTGGGCGGCAGCGCCCGCCAGTAGCGCCAGGCCGGGGGCCGGGCCAGTTCTTCATCGGTCTGCTGGTCGAAGGTGAGCACGTCGATCATGCGCGGGTCCATCCACTCGTTGAGCAGCTTGACCGTTTCGCCCTTGCCGGCGCCTTCGACGCCGTTGATCAGCACGATCACCGGGAAACGCGCCTGCTGCTTGAGTTCGTACTGGGCCTCCAGCAGCGCCTCACGCAGCGCGGGGACTTCTGCGTCGTAGGTTTCCTTGTCGATGCTGTGACCGATTTCCGCGGATTCGAACATGCACTGGCTCCTTCATTGGATAAGCAAGACTAGCGGATTTGCAGAGTGCCTGTGCAAACCCAGATGGCATAAAATCCGTACATCCGCTGCAACCGAGCCAATCATGTCCACCCTCCTCCAGCATGCCCAGATCGACTGGGACGACCAGGGCCGCCCTCACTCGCGGCAGTACGACGACGTCTATTTCTCCAAGAATGAAGGCACCGACGAAACCCGCTACGTATTCCTCGAGCAGACCCGCCTGGCGCAACGCTTCGCCGACCTGGCGCCACATGGCTGCCTGGTGATCGGCGAAACCGGCTTCGGCACCGGCATGAACTTCTTCTGCGCCTGGCAGCTGTTCGCCGAAAAGGCCCATGCCGATGCGCGCCTGCACTTCATCAGTGTCGAGAAGTACCCGCTCGGCCATGACGACATGGCCCGCGCCGTGCGCCTGTGGCCCGAGATGGCGGCCTTCACCGAGCCGTTCCTGGCGCAGTACGTGGCAGTACACCCGGGTTTCCAGCAGTTCAGCTTCGACAATGGCCGGATCACCCTGACCCTGCTGATCGGTGACGTGCTGGAACAACTGCCGCAGCTCGACGCGCACATCGACGTGTGGTTCCTCGACGGCTTCGCGCCCGCGAAGAACCCCGACATGTGGACCCCCGAGCTGTTCGCGCAACTGGCCAGGCTGGCGCATGCCGGTACCGCATTGGGTACCTTCACCACCACCGGCTGGGTACGCCGCGGGCTGATCGATGCCGGCTTCACCATGAAGAAGATCCCTGGCATCGGCAAGAAGTGGGAGGTGATGAGTGGCGAATACACCGGGCATCCCTCTACGGCCAGCGCCGCGCCCTGGTACGCCCGCCCTGCCCCCGTGGCCGGCCCGCGTCGGGCACTGGTGATCGGTGCCGGCCTGGCGGGCAGCGCCAGTGCCGCCAGCCTGGCCGCACGCGGCTGGCAGGTGACGGTACTGGAGCGCCACGGTGCACCTGCCCGGGAGGCCTCGGGCAATCCGCAGGGCGTGCTGTACCTGAAATTGTCCGCCCATGGCACCGCCCTGTCGCAGATGATCCTGTCCGGCTTCGGCTTCACCCGGCGCCAGCTCGAACGCTTGCAGCGTGGCCGCGACTGGGATGCTTGCGGCGTGCTGCAGCTGGCCTTCGACAGCAAGGAAGGCGAGCGCCAGGCCAAGCTTGCCGATGCCTTCGACAGTAGCCTGCTACGGGCACTTGAGCAGGCCGAAGCCGAGGCGATTGCCGGGGTGGCGCTGCCGGCGGGCGGCCTGTTCTATCCGGAAGGTGGTTGGGTGCACCCTCCCGCGCTGTGCGAGGCGCAGCTGAAGCATCCGGATATTCGCATTCAGCTGCACCAGAACGTGGTCGAACTGCGCAAGGCCGACGGCCTGTGGCAGGCGTGGGATGGCGAGCGTTTGCTGGCCAGCGCGCCGCTGGTGGTGCTGGCCGGGGCCGCAGATGTGCGCCGCTTCGAGCCTTGCGCGCAATTGCCGCTCAAGCGCATTCGCGGGCAGATCACCCGCCTGCCGGCCACCACGGCCAGCCGCGCATTGCGCACCGTGGTCTGTGCCGATGGCTACGTCGCACCGCCCCGTTGTGATGAGCACACCTTGGGCGCCAGTTTCGATTTCCACAACGACGACCTGACACCGACGGTCGCCGAGCACCAGGGCAACCTGGCATTGCTGGACGAGATTTCCACCGACCTGGCCTCGCGCCTTGGAGCACAGACACTCGACATCGAGCAGTTGCAGGGTCGTGCGGCGTTTCGTTGTACCAGCCCCGACTACCTGCCGATTGTCGGGCCGGTAGCCGACCCTGCGTTGTTTGCCGAGGCCTATGCCGTGCTTGGCAAGGATGCGCGACAGGTGCCGGAGGTGGCGTGCCCGTGGGTGGATGGGCTGTATGTGAACAGTGGGCATGGCTCGCGAGGACTGATCACGGCGCCGTTGAGTGGGGAGCTGATTGCAGCCTGGGCCAGTGGTGAACCGTTGCCGTTGCCACGGCCGGTGGTCGAAGCCTGCCACCCGAACCGGTTCATGTTGCGCAAGCTGATTCGAGGGAAGTGACAGATTGGGCTGCTGCGCAGCCCTTCGCGAGACAAGCCCGCTTCCAGAACAGGCAGATACCGATCGTTATAACAGATCGATCTAAAACTCCCACAAACCACACGGGTCAGTTCCTTACAGGGTGCCCTAATCCGGGGCACTCATTCCCCAACGGAAAAACCGGTAAGGACTTATGTGCGGATTAGCAGGAGAGTTGCGTTTCACCCCCATCGACCAAGCCCCTCGCCCAGCCGACCTGGCTGCGGTAGAGCGCATCACCCATCACCTGGCGCCCCGCGGCCCCGATGCCTGGGGCTTCCATAGCCAGGGTCCGATCGCCCTCGGCCACCGCCGGCTGAAGATCATGGACCTGTCGGACGGTTCGGCACAGCCGATGGTCGATAACACCCTGGGCCTGTCGCTGGCCTTCAACGGCGCCATCTACAACTTCCCCGAACTGCGCCAGGAGCTGCAGGACCTGGGCTACAGCTTCTGGTCCGAAGGCGACACCGAGGTGTTGCTCAAGGGCTACCACGCCTGGGGCGCCGCTTTGCTGCCCAAGCTCAACGGCATGTTCGCCCTGGCCATCTGGGAGCGCGACAACCAGCGCCTGTTCCTGGCCCGCGACCGCCTCGGCGTCAAGCCGCTGTATCTGTCGCGCAACGGCGAACGCCTGCGCTTCGCCTCGACCCTGCCGGCGCTGCTCAAGGGTGGCGACATCGATCCGATGATCGACCCGGTGGCGCTCAACCACTACCTCAACTTCCATGCTGTGGTGCCTGCTCCGCGCACGCTGCTGGCCAATGTGCAGAAGCTCGAACCCGGCACCTGGATGCGCATCGACCAGCACGGTGAAGTCGAGCGCCAGACCTGGTGGCAGCTGAAGTACGGCCCCAACCTGGACGAACGCGACCTCGACCTGGAAGACTGGACCACCCGTGTGCTCGACGCCACCCGCGATGCCGTGGCGATCCGCCAGCGCGCCGCCGTGGACGTCGGTGTACTGCTGTCTGGCGGTGTCGACTCCAGCCTGCTGGTCGGCCTGCTGCGCGAGGTCGGCGTGGACGACCTGTCGACCTTCTCCATCGGCTTCGAGGATGCCGGCGGCGAACGCGGTGACGAGTTCCAGTATTCCGACCTGATCGCCAAGCATTACGGCACCCGCCACCACCAGCTGCGCATTGCCGAACACGAGATCATCGACCAGTTGCCGGCTGCCTTCCGCGCCATGAGCGAACCGATGGTCAGTCACGACTGCATCGCCTTCTACCTGCTGTCGCGGGAGGTGGCCAAGCATTGCAAGGGCGTGCAGAGTGGCCAGGGTGCCGACGAGCTGTTCGCCGGCTACCACTGGTACCCGAAAGTGGACGGTGCCGACGATGCCTTCGCCGCCTACCGTGACGCCTTCTTCGACCGCAGCCATGACGAGTACCGCGACACGGTCCAGGCCCCTTGGCTGCTGGAAACGGACGCCGCCGGCGATTTCGTCCGCGAGCACTTCGCCCGCCCCGGTGCAGCCGATGCCGTGGACAAGGCCTTGCGCCTGGACAGCACGGTGATGCTGGTCGACGACCCGGTCAAACGGGTCGACAACATGACCATGGCCTGGGGCCTGGAGGCGCGCACGCCGTTCCTCGACTACCGCCTGGTCGAGCTGTCGGCGCGCATTCCAGCCCGCTTCAAGCTGCCCGACGGCGGCAAGCAGGTGCTCAAGCAGGCTGCACGGCGGGTGATCCCCCACGAGGTGATCGACCGCAAGAAGGGCTACTTCCCGGTGCCCGGCCTCAAGCACCTGGAAGGCGCGACCCTGGGCTGGGTGCGCGACCTGCTGACCGACCCGAGCCAGGACCGCGGCCTGTTCAACCCGGCGATGCTCGACCGCCTGCTGAGCAACCCGCACGGCCAGCTCACCCCGCTGCGCGGCTCCAAGCTGTGGCAGCTGGCGGCCCTGAACCTGTGGCTCAGCGAACAAGGAATCTGACCGATGAAAGCCCACGAGATCGCTTACGGTCAGCGCCTGCTGCGCGGCCAGGCGCCGTCTTACGAGCGCCTGCAGGCGCGCCTGGCCGGCGACGGCAGCGAGCCCCACGACCAGCCGCGTGCCTTGCACTGTGGCTGGGGGCGGCTGCTGATCGGCCACACCTACCCGGACCCCGCCAGCCTGGCCGCCGCGCTACAGGACGAACGCCCCGGCGAACGCGACATCGCTTTGTACGTGGCCGCCCCCCAGCAGCTGTTGGCCCAGGCGCCGCAGCAACTGTTCCTCGACCCCTCCGACACCCTGCGCCTGTGGTTCACCGACTACCGCCCGGCGCAGCGGGTGTTCCGCGGCTTCCGCGTGCGCCGGGCGCAGAACCCCGGCGACTGGCAGGCGATCAACACCCTGTACCAGGCCCGCGGCATGCTACCGGTCGACCCCGACCTGCTCACCCCGCGCCACCTTGGAGGCCCGGTGTACTGGCTGGCCGAGGATGAAGACAGCGGCGCGGTGATCGGCAGTGTCATGGGCCTGAACCACAGCAAGGCGTTCGACGACCCCGAGCACGGCAGCAGCCTGTGGTGCCTGGCAGTAGACCCGCAATGCACCCGCCCGGGCGTCGGTGAGGTGCTGGTGCGTCATCTGATCGAACACTTCATGAGCCGTGGCCTGGCGTATCTGGACCTGTCGGTGCTGCACGACAACCGCCAGGCCAAGCGCTTGTACGAGAAGCTCGGGTTCCGCAACCTGCCGACCTTTGCGGTCAAGCGCAGGAATGGCATCAACCAGCAGCTGTTTCTCGGCCCCGGCCCGGAAGCCGGCCTGAACCCCTACGCCCGCATCATTGTCGACGAAGCCTTGCGCCGGGGTATCGAGGTGCAAGTAGACGATGCGGCTGGCGGCCTGTTCACCCTCAGCCTCGGCGGCCGCCGGATTCGCTGCCGCGAGTCGCTGAGCGACCTGACCAGCGCCGTGACCATGACCCTGTGCCAGGACAAGCGCCTGACCCAGCATGCCCTGCACAGCGCCGGGTTGCAGGTGCCGGCGCAGCAATTGGCCGGCAACGCCGACGACAACCTGGCGTTTCTCGACGAGCATGGCGCGGTGGTGGTCAAGCCGGTGGATGGCGAACAGGGCCAGGGCGTGGCGGTCAATCTCACCTGCATCGAGGACGTGACCCAGGCCGTGGAAAACGCCCGCCGCTTCGACAGCCGCGTGCTGCTGGAGAGCTTCCATGCCGGCAGCGACCTGCGCATCCTGGTGATCGGCTATGAAGTAGTGGCAGCAGCGATTCGCCACCCGGCCCAGGTTATCGGTGATGGCAAGCACAACATCCGCCAGTTGATCGAGGCGCAGAGCCGTCGGCGCCAGGCGGCAACCGGTGGCGAAAGCCGCATCCCGCTGGACGACGAGACCGAGCGCACCCTGCGCGGCGTGGGCCTGGGCTACGACGATGTGCTGCCGGCCGGGCAGCGCCTGGCGGTGCGGCGCACGGCCAACCTGCATACCGGTGGCACCCTGGAAGACGTCACCGAGCGCCTGCACCCGGTGCTGGCCGATGCCGCGGTGCGCGCGGCGCGGGCGCTGGAGATCCCGGTGGTGGGCCTGGATTTCATGGTCCGCGATGCCGAGCACCCGGATTACGTGATCATCGAAGCCAACGAGCGGGCCGGCCTGGCCAACCATGAACCGCAGCCCACGGCTGAGCGGTTTGTCGACCTGCTGTTCCCGCATAGCCGGGCTTTGGCGTAACACAGTGCCGGCCCTTTCGCGGGACAAGCCCACTCATACAGGTTATCGCCCCCCCTGTAGGAGCGGGCTTGCCCCGCAGAAGGGCCGGCACAGGAAAAGAGGACTCCCAATGACCGAACGACACCTGGAACCCGACCTCGACTACATGAAGCGCGTCCTGCTGGAAATGCTCGCCATCCCCAGCCCGACCGGTTTCACCGACACCATCGTGCGCTATGTGGCCGAACGCCTCGACGAACTGGGCATCCCCTTCGAACTGACCCGCCGCGGGACCATCCGCGCTACCCTCAAGGGCCGGCAGAGTTCGCCCGACCGCGCCGTCTCGGCCCACCTCGACACTATCGGCGCCAGCGTGCGCCAGTTGCAGGACAATGGCCGCCTGGCCCTGGCCCCGGTGGGCTGCTGGTCGAGCCGCTTCGCCGAGGGCAGCCGGGTCAGCGTGTTCACCGACACTGGTGTGTTCCGCGGCAGCGTCCTGCCGCTGATGGCCAGCGGGCACGCCTTCAATACCGCGATCGACCAGATGCCGATCAGCTGGGAACACGTCGAAGTGCGCCTGGATGCCTACTGCACCACCCGCGCCGATTGTGAAGCGCTGGGCATTGCCATTGGTGACTTCGTCGCCTTCGACCCGCTGCCGGAGTTCACCGAAAGCGGCCACATCAGCGCCCGACACCTGGACGACAAGGCCGGCGTGGCAGCCCTGCTGGCGGCACTCAAGGCGGTGGTGGAAAGCGGCCGCCAGCCGCTGATCGACTGCCACCCGCTGTTCACCATCACCGAAGAAACCGGCTCTGGCGCCGCCGCCGCCCTGCCCTGGGACGTCAGTGAGTTCGTCGGCATCGACATCGCCCCGGTCGCCCCCGGCCAGGCCTCCAGCGAGCATGCGGTGAGCGTAGCCATGCAGGACTCTTCCGGGCCGTACGATTACCACCTGTCACGCCACCTGCTGAAGCTGGCCGGCGACCAGGATGTGCCGGTGCGCCGCGACCTGTTCCGTTACTATTTCAGCGATGCGCACTCGGCCGTAACAGCCGGGCACGACATCCGCACCGCGCTGGTGGCGTTCGGCTGCGATGCCACCCATGGCTACGAACGGACGCATATCGACAGCCTGGCCGCGCTCAGCCGCCTGCTCTCGGCCTACCTGCTGAGCCCACCGGTGTTCGCCAGCGACTCGCAACCGGCCAATGCCTCGCTCGAGCGGTTCAGCCACCAGCTGGAGCACGATGCGCAGATGGAGAGCGACACCCGCGTGCCGGCGGTGGACAGCCTGGTAGGAAACAAAAGCTGATGGCCATGGAATCGCGTAGCATGCAGGGATTCCTGAACAACACCGTGCGCTGCCCATGCTGATCCCCTACGACCAACTGCAAGCCGAAACCCTGACCCGCCTGATCGAGGACTTCGTCACCCGCGACGGCACCGACAACGGCGACGATACCCCGCTGGAAACCCGCGTGCTGCGGGTGCGCCAGGCATTGGCCAAGGGCCAGGCGTTCATCCTGTTCGACCCTGAGAGCCAGCAGTGCCAGCTGCTGGCCAAACATGATGTGCCCCGCGAGCTGCTCGACTGACAGGCCCGACCGCTTCGCGGGCTTGTCGGGGCGCCGAACCGCCGCGAAGAGGCCGCTACAGGCTGATCAGGGCTGATCAGCCTTGCGCGCCTGCGCCGCCTTGATCCGTCGATAGACTTCGGCCCGGTGCACCGGCACCTTGCGCGGGGCTTCCACGCCAAAGCGCACCATGCCATTGCGCGATTCCACCACCTTGATCCGAATATCGTCACCAATGGTGATGACTTCACCGACTTCACGCCCGATCACCAACATGCTCCGGTCCTCTCAACAGGAAAAAACCGCAGAGTGCTTGGGGATATTCGTCTGGACAATGCTTCGCCAGCAATTAAGAGCGAACCTACAGGGGCCGGTAATTTCTCCTACAGACAGATCCTACAGTCAGCGCGGCTGCGCCTTGGCTCGCATCTTCACCGCCATGTCCGCCATCTCGTCGTACAGCCGCTCCGGTGCCTGACGTTTGAGCTGCCAGGCCTGGCGCCCGGCCTCATGGGGCAGGATCAGAAACTCACCCGCCGCCACCTGCTGGTGGATGTAGTCGGCAATATCCGCCGCGCTGATCGGCGATCCTTCCAGCAGCTTGCCGACCTGGGCCTTCATCGCCGGGTTCGGCCCGCGGAAGGAATCGAGCAGGTTGGTCTGGAAGAACGACGGGCATACGCAGTGCACGGCAACTTCAAGCTGGCGCAATTCCACCAGCAGGCTTTCCGACAGCGCCAACACGCCGGCCTTGGCCACATTGTAGTTGCTCATCCCCGGGCCCTGCATCAGCGCTGCCATGGAGGCGACGTTGATGATACGCCCCTTGCTGCGCTCGAGCTGCGGCAGGAACGCCTTGCAGCCCTTGACCACCCCCATCAGGTTGACCGCGATCTGCCAGTCCCAGTCTTCCAGTGACAGCTCGGCGAAGAAGCCGCCCGAGGCGACACCGGCGTTGTTGACGACCACATCGATGCCGCCGAACCTTTCTTCGCAGGCCTGGGCCAGGGCGGTGAGCTGGCTGTAGTCGCGTACGTCGCAGCGCTGGACGAAGCCCTCGCCGCCTGCTGCACGCACTAACTCCAGGGTTTCGCGCAGGCCCGCTTCGTTGACATCGGCCAGCGCCAGGCGCCAGCCCTCGCGTGCCCAGCGCAGGGCGATCTCGCGACCGAGGCCGGAGCCGGCGCCAGTGATCATGATGCGGTTTTGCATGGTGGCACGCCTTGTTCTGACAGGTTGTGCAACGAGTCTAATCAAGGCCTTGGCCAGAGGCAGGATTCATCAGGATAGTGAATGGGCGGGCATGACTGTTTGGTCAGTACCGGCCTCTTCGCAGGCTTGCCCGCGAAGAGGCCGGTACTGACCAAACAGATGGAATCTTTCGCAAGCGGCGTCGGTCCGAATTTACAAGAGGCCAGCAGTCCGAGGCCCTTGACCCTCAACCACGCAAGGACTCCGTCATGACCACGATTCTCATCATCATCCTGATCCTTCTGCTGATTGGTGGCTTACCGGTCTTCCCGCACTCGCGCAGCTGGGGCTATGGCCCGTCTGGCATCGTCGGCGTGGTGCTGGTGATTCTGCTGGTGCTGTTGCTGCTAGGCATGATCTAGTCGCAGGAAAAGAAAAACCGCGCCAAGGCGCGGTTTTTCAATTGCCGAAGGGTATCAGTGCGAAACCGCGCCAGAAGCCCCCAGGCCAGTCTGCGAACGGACGAACTGCGGGTAGAACAGCGCACGCTCGTCGTCGGCCGCCTTGGACTTGTCGGTGACCGAGAAGAACCAGATGCTGACGAAGGCAATGGCCATCGAGAACAGCGCCGGGTATTCGTACGGGTAGATGGCTTTTTCGTGACCGAGGATCTGCACCCAGATGGTCGGGCCGAGGATCATCAGCGTCACCGCACTCACCAGGCCCAGCCAGCCGCCGATCATGGCGCCGCGGGTGGTCAGCTTCTTCCAGTACATCGAGAGCAGCAGTACCGGGAAGTTGCAGCTGGCGGCGATGGAGAACGCCAGGCCGACCATGAAGGCGATGTTCTGCTTCTCGAACAGAATGCCCAGACCGATCGCCAGCACGCCGAGGGCGACGGTGGTGATCTTCGACACGCGGATTTCATCCTTGTCGTTGGCCTTGCCCTTGCGCCAGACGCTGGCGTACAGGTCGTGGGAAACTGCCGAGGCACCGGCCAGGGTCAGGCCGGCGACCACTGCCAGGATGGTGGCGAAGGCCACGGCGGAGATGAAGCCGAGGAACACGCTGCCACCCACGGCATCAGCCAGGTGCACCGCCGCCATGTTGTTGCCACCGATCAGGGCGCCGGCGGCGTCCTTGAAGTCCGGGTTGGTGCTGACCAGCAGGATCGCGCCGAAGCCGATGATGAAGGTCAGGATGTAGAAGTAGCCGATGAAACCGGTGGCGTACAGCACGCTCTTGCGCGCTTCCTTGGCGTCACTGACGGTGAAAAAGCGCATCAGAATATGTGGCAGGCCAGCGGTACCGAACATCAGCGCCAGGCCCAGCGAGAATGCCGAGATCGGGTCCTTGACCAGACCGCCCGGGCTCATGATCGCCTCGCCCTTGGCGTGCACCTTGATCGCTTCGGAGAACAGCGTGTTGAAGTCGAAGCCGACGTGCTTCATCACCATCAGCGCCATGAAACTGGCACCGGACAGCAGCAGCACGGCCTTGATGATCTGTACCCAGGTGGTGGCCAGCATGCCGCCGAACAGCACGTAAAGGCACATCAGGATACCCACCAGGATCACCGCGACGTGGTAGTCCAGGCCGAACAGCAGCTCGATCAGCTTGCCGGCGCCGACCATCTGCGCGATCAGGTAGAACGCCACCACCACCAGCGAACCGGAAGCCGACAGGGTGCGGATTTCCTTCTGCCCGAGGCGGTACGAGGCGACGTCGGCGAAGGTGTACTTGCCGAGGTTGCGCAGGCGTTCGGCAATCAGGAAGAGGATGATCGGCCAGCCGACCAGGAAGCCGATCGAATAGATCAGGCCGTCGTAGCCAGAGGTGAACACCAGGGCGGAAATACCCAGGAACGAGGCCGCCGACATGTAGTCGCCGGCAATCGCCAGGCCGTTCTGGAAGCCGGTGATCTTGCCACCGGCGGCGTAGTAGTCCGCCGCCGACTTGTTGCGCTTGGAGGCCCAGTAGGTGATGCCGAGGGTGAAGGCGACGAAGGCCACGAACATGGCGATCGCCGGAACGTTCAGCGGTTGCTTCTGCACCTCGCCGGTCAGGGCATCGGCGGCCCACACGGCGGGTGCAAAGGCTCCGCAGGCCAGAACGGCCAGGGCTTTGGCGTGGCGAATCATTGTTGCGCCTCCTTCAGGATGGCCTTGTTCAGCTCATCGAACTCGCCGTTGGCGCGGCGCACGTAGATGGCGGTCAGGACGAATGCCGAAACGATCAGGCCGACGCCCAGGGGAATGCCCCAGGTAATCGACGAGTCAGGGCTGAGCTTGGTGCCCAGAAGCTGAGGACCGTAGGCGATCAGGAGGATGAAGGCGCAGTAGAGGCCGAGCATGATCGCCGAGAGAATCCAGGCGAACCGTTCACGTTTGCTGACCAGCTCCTTGAAGCGCGGGCTGTTTTGTATCGAGAGGTAAATGCTGTCGTTCATTGTTTTTGTCCTAGCAGCACAGATAGGGGATGGAACCCACACCCTTACTTTATGCAGCTATTGGACGCCAACCAGACGACCTTAGTCTTAGATGCAACGGTGTTTTACCGATTGCGTAACAAAGTGCCGGCCTATCGCGGGACAAGCCCGCTCCTACAGGCCTTGCAGGAGCGGGCTTGTCCCGCGAAGAAGCAAAACTGGCCCTGAAGGGTTGTTACTTGCCAGTCCACTCCTTCACGCGGTCCGGGTGCTTGGCCACCCAGTCCTTGGCCGCCGCCTCAGGCTTGGCACCTTCCTGTATCGCCAGCATCACCTCGCCAATCTCATCCTTGGACTGCCACTGGAATTTCTTCAGGAACTCCGCCACTTCCGGCGCCTTGGTGCCCAGTTCCTTGCTGCCGATGCTATTCACGGTCTCGGCCGCGCCATACACGCCTTTTGGATCCTCGAGGAACTTCAGCTTCCACTTGGCGAACATCCAGTGCGGTACCCAGCCGGTCACGGCAATCGACTGCTGCTTGGCGTAGGCGCGGCCCAGTTCGGCGGTCATCGCCGCACCGGAACTGGCCTGCAGCTTGTAGCCGGTCAGGTCATAGTCTTTGATCGCCTGGTCGGTCTTGAGCATCACCCCGGAGCCGGCATCGATACCGACGATCTTCTGCTTGAAGCTGCTGTCGGTCTTGAGGTCGGCGATGCTGACGGCCTTGACGTACTCAGGGACGATCAGGCCGATCTTGGCATCCTTGAAGTTCGGGCCGTAGTCGACCACGTTGTCCTTGTTCTTGGTCCAGTACTCACCGTGGGTCACCGGCAACCAGGCCGAGAGCATGGCGTCGAGTTTACCGGTGGCCACACCCTGCCACATGATGCCGGTGGCCACAGCCTGCAGCTTCACGTCGTAGCCCAGTTTCTGCTTGATCACTTCTGCGGCGACGTTGGTGGTTGCCACACTATCGGCCCAACCGTCCACATAACCAATGCTCACTTCTTTGGCCATGGCCTGTGCAGCGCTCATGGCCAATACCAGGGCGGTGCCCACGCCCAGGAAACGGCGCATTCTTGTAAAAGTAGCCATCAAAGCATCCCCTCGTCAGGTCTTGGAGATTGCATCATCTTCCTGCAACAAAGGTCGACCTGCTCCCACTGCGACCTGTACCGCACCATTGGCGACAGCACTGTGCCATTAGCGGCATCGGCCTACGCCGGCCTGCGCGATCCTTGCATGCCAAAGGTTTGGCGCCGGGCTACTATCTAACGTTTTGCGCCTGACGATGGACCGCCCAATGCCTGATGCTTCCCGCCTGCTGCCGTTGTACCTGCTCGCCTGCCTGCTCGCCCTGCTTGGGCTGGGGGCGCTCTGGTACGGGCTGGGCAAGCCGGTCCTGCTGCCCGACGCCGCCAGCCCCACGCACAAACTGCAGTGTGCGTCGTACACCCCGTTCGACAAGGACCAGTCGCCCTTCGACCAGCCTTTCCGCCTGCGCCCGGCGCGCATGGACGCCGACCTGGCGTTGCTGGCCGAGCGATTCCAGTGCATCCGCACCTATTCGATGACCGGCCTTGAGGCAATACCGGCGCTGGCCCGCAAGCATGGGCTGAAAGTGATGCTCGGGGCCTGGGTCAACGCCAACCCGGTCGACACCGGCAAGGAGGTGGACGCACTGATCGCCGCCGCCAATGCCAACCCAGACGTGGTCAGCGCGGTGATCGTCGGCAACGAGGCGCTGTTGCGCAAGGAAGTGACCGGCGAGCAGCTGGCCGCGCTGATCAACAAGGTGAAAAGCCAGGTCAAGGTGCCGGTAACCTATGCCGATGTCTGGGAGTTCTGGTTGCAACACCCGCAGGTGGCGCCAGCCGTGGACTTCCTGACCATCCACCTGCTGCCCTACTGGGAAGACGACCCGCGCGGCATCGACGATGCCCTGGCCCATGTCGCCGACGTGCGCCAGGTGTTCGGCAACCGATTCGCGCCCAAGGACATCTTCATCGGCGAAACCGGTTGGCCCAGCGAAGGCCGTCAGCGCGAGACCGCCGTGCCCAGCCGGGCCAACGAGGCGCGTTTCATTCGTGGTTTCGTCAGCATGGCCGAGGCCAACGGCTGGCACTACAACCTGATCGAAGCGTTCGACCAGCCATGGAAGCGTGCCAGCGAGGGCGCCGTGGGCGGTTATTGGGGGCTGTACGATGCTGATCGGCAGGACAAGGGCGTGCTCGAAGGGCCGGTCAGCAACCTGCATTACTGGCCGCAGTGGTTGCTGGCGAGCGTGCTGTTGATGGCGGTCACGCTGCTGTTGGCCGGGCGCCCTGCAACACCGCTGGCGGCCCTGCTGCTGCCGCTGCTGGCCGCATTTGGCGCAGGCTGCCTGGGGTTGTGGGGCGAGTTGATGCGCACCCATGCGCGGTTTGCCGGGGAATGGGTGTGGGCGGTGGTGCTGGCCGGGTTGAACCTGCTGGTGCTGATGCATGCGGCCCTTGCCTTGGTCGGTCGTAACGGCTGGCGCGAACGGCTGTTCACCTGGTTGCAGGCGCGTGCAGGCTGGTGGTTGCTGGCTGCCGGCTTTGCGGCGGCGGTGAGCATGCTGGCGATGGTGTTCGACCCGCGCTACCGGAGCTTCCCGAGCGTGGCGCTGGCATTGCCGGCGGTGGTGTACCTGTTGAAGCCGGTGGCGGCTCGGCGAGCGGAGGTGGCGTTGCTGGCCTTTATCGTTGGGGCCGGGGTGTTGCCGCAGTTGTATCGGGAAGGGCTGGAGAACCAGCAGGCTTGGGGGTGGGCGGTGGTCAGTGTGTTGATGACCGCAGCCTTGTGGCGGAGCTTGCGGCTGCGCAGAGCTTGAGGTTCTGGGGCTGCTTTGCAGCCCCTGTCAGCCCCGGCGCGGTTGCCGAACCAGCCGCAACCCCGCCAGCACCACCACGAACACCGCAATGCTGGCGGTGTACAGCACCAGCGCCGGAACACCAAAGACCAGCGCCAGCACCGCCAGCCACCAGCCGCCGCGACCGGCAATGACCTGGGCAAGCAACGCCAACCCCAATCCGGCCCAGGCCATCACCTGAAAGTGAATGCCCAACCCCAACCACGAACGCACCTGGCACTGCCAGTAGTCGCCTGGCACTGCGCACAAGCCAACCCACTGAGCATCCTCCATCAACCGATAGCGCACGCCATAACTGGCCGCGAGCCAGATGGCCAGAAACATCAGCAGTAGAGCGGCCGGCAGCGATCGAGTCATCCCATTCTCCAATAGCGGTAATCGAAATCATCCATGATCGCCCAAGCCCTGTTGTAAGGCAAAATCACTACCCTGCAGCTATGTTGCAGATAACAAGCACACCAAAGGCCAGTGCACTCGGCAACTTTGCCCAGGCAACCGTGGTCCTAGCCTGCATACTGCACGACCTTGATCCTTCTGGGGGAATACATGCTTCGATCTTGGCGCCTCGCCGCCCTTCTTGGCGGCCTGCTCATGGCTGCGGCCGCTTCGGCGCGGGATATCGACGCCGCAAGCTACGGCTACCCCTTGACCAACCCGTTCGAGGCGACCATCGCCACTACACCGCCGGAGCAGCGTCCGACCCTGCCCAGCGACGACGAGATAGACCAGTCCGACTACAGCCTGAACCTGCGCCCCGAACGCGAGTTCACCCTGCCCGACAACTTCTGGGCAGTGAAGAAGCTCAAGTACCGCCTGGCGCGACAGGACCACGAGGCACCGCTGATCTTCCTCATCGCCGGTACCGGTGCGCCCTACTCCAGCAGCATCAACGAATACCTCAAGAAGCTGTTCTACCAGGCCGGCTACCACGTGGTGCAGCTGTCGTCGCCAACCAGCTACGACTTCATGAGCGCCGCCTCGCGCTTCGCCACGCCCGGGGTCAGCCAGGAAGACGCCGAAGACATGTACCGGGTGATGCAGGCCGTGCGTGCCCAGCACCCACGCCTGCCGGTCAGCGAGTACTACCTCACTGGCTACAGCCTGGGCGCGCTGGATGCCGCCTTCGTCAGCCACCTCGACGAAACCCGTCGCAGCTTCAACTTCAAACGCGTGCTGCTGCTCAATCCGCCGGTCAACCTGTACACCTCGATCAATAACCTCGACAAGCTGGTGCAGACCCAGGTCAAGGGCATCGACCGCAGCACCACCTTCTATGAGCTGATGCTCGAGAAGCTCACCCGCTACTTCCAGGACAAGGGCTACATCGACCTCAACGACGCCCTGCTGTATGACTTCCAGCAGTCGAAACAGCACCTGTCCAACGAACAGATGGCCATGCTCATCGGCACCTCGTTCCGCTTCTCGGCGGCCGACATCGCCTTCACCTCCGACCTGATCAACCGCCGCGGCCTGATCATTCCGCCGAAGTTCCCGATCACCGAGGGCAGCAGCCTGACGCCGTTCTTCAAGCGGGCCCTGCAGTGCGACTTCGACTGCTACATGACCGAGCAGGTGATCCCGATGTGGCGCGCCCGCACCGACGGCAACAGCATCCTGCAACTGGTCAACCAGGTCAGCTTGTATGCCCTGGAAGACTACCTGCACAAGAGCGACAAGATCGCCGTGATGCACAATGCCGACGACCTTATCCTCGGCCCCGGCGATATCGGCTTCCTGCGCAAGGTGTTCGGCGACCGGCTGACCCTTTACCCCCATGGCGGCCATTGCGGCAACCTCAATTACCGCGTCAACAGCGACGCCATGCTGGAGTTCTTCCGTGGCTAACCAATTCCTCCTCGCCACCGCGCTGCTCGTCGTCGCCGGCAATGCCCTGGCCGCGGAAACCGCGGCACGGGCCAGCGTGGTCGAAGCCGACCCGCAAGTTACCCATGCGCCGCTGACACCGGAAGCCGACGGTTTCATCGACCCGCTGCGCGAACTGAAATTCAACCCCGGGCTCGACCAGCGCGAGTTCGAACGCTCGACCCTGGAAGCACTGAACGTGTACGACCCGCTGGAATCGGTGAACCGGCGCATCTACCACTTCAACTACCGCCTGGACCAATGGGTGCTGCTGCCACTGGTCAGCGGCTACCAGTACGTCACGCCCAGCTTCGTGCGCACCGGGGTGAGCAACTTCTTCAACAACCTGGGTGACGTACCGAACCTGTTCAACAGCGTGCTGCAGCTCAAGGCCAAGCGCTCGGCGGAGATCACCGCGCGGCTGATGTTCAACACCATCATCGGCGTGGGGGGCTTGTGGGACCCAGCCACCAGCATGGGGCTGCCGCGCCAGAGCGAGGACTTTGGCCAGACCCTGGGCTTCTATGGCGTGCCGGAGGGGCCCTACCTGATGCTGCCGGTGCTCGGCCCGTCGAACCTGCGCGACACCACCGGGCTGGTGGTGGACTATGCCGGCGAGCAGGCGGTCAATTACCTGAACGTGGCCGAGGCCAGCGAAAATCACCCGGAGATCTTCGCCTTGCGCGTGGTGGACAAGCGCTACACCACCAAATTCCGCTATGGGCAGCTCAACTCGCCGTTCGAGTATGAGAAGGTGCGGTATGTGTATACCCAGGCGCGCAAGCTGCAGATAGCCGAGTAAGCATGCCTGGCGAAATCAGATGCCCAGGAACTGGCACAGCTCGCGCTTCTTGGCCAAGGCATCGCGCCGCCCCAGTTCGATCAGCTCGCTGCAATAGCTGGCCTCGAACAACAAATAGCTCAACACCCCTGCCCCGCTGGTCCGGGTTGCCCCCGGACCACGCAGGAACAGGCGCAACGCCGCCGGCAACTCGCGCCGGTGCCGCGCCGCAATCTCGTCCAGCGGTTGGCTGGGCGCTACCACCAGCACCTCGATCGGCGCCAGCCCCAGGCGCCGTGCATCCAGGTGCGCCGGCAGCAGCCGGCTCAGGTGGTTGAGCCGCTGCAGCAGTTCGATATCATCCTCAAGGCTGTCGATGAAAGTGCTGTTGAGCAGGTGCCCACCGATCTGCGCCAGGCTCGGCTGCTGGCCGCTGAACACACGCTGGGGCGGCAACGGCGCCGCCGGGCGCTGCGGGTTACCGCTGACCCCGACCACCAGCACCCGGCTGGCGCCCAGGTGCAGGGCCGGGCTGATCGGTGCCGACTGGCGCACCGCGCCGTCGCCGTAATACTCGTCGCCCAGGCGCACCGGGGCGAACAACAGCGGAATCGCCGCGCTGGCCAGCAGGTGGTCGATGGTCAATGGCGTGGGCACGCCGATGCGGCGGTGGCGCAGCCAGGCGTCGATGGTGCCGCGCCCTTGGTAGAAGGTCACCGCCTGGCCACTTTCATAGCCGAAAGCGGTCACGGCAACTGCCCGCAATTGCTCGGCGGCGATGGAATGGCCGATGCCATCCAGGTCCAGGTGCGACTCCAGCAGGCCGCGCAGGGGGCTGCTGTCGAGCAAGGCCACCGGCGCCTGTCCGCCAAGGCCAAGCAGGCTGTGGCCGACGAAGCGGCTGGCCTGGCGCACCACGCCGGGCCAGTCGCTGCGGATGACCAGGCGGCTGCGGAAGTTCTGCCAGAACGCGGTGAGGCGCTGCACGGCGTCGTTGAAGCGCGTGGCGCCACTGGCCAGGGTCACAGCGTTGATGGCACCGGCCGAGGTGCCGACGATGACCGGGAACGGGTTGGGCGCGCCGGGCGGCAGCAGCTCGGCGATGCCGGCGAGGACGCCGACCTGATAGGCCGCGCGGGCGCCGCCGCCAGAAAGGATGAGACCAGTTACCGGGGGTGGCGCCATGGATTGCGTCCTGGATCAGCGTTTTTTCTTGTCGTACAGCCGCGGCGCGCCCTCGGGCCGCGACTTGAAGCGCCGATGCGCCCACAGGTACTGCTCCGGGCACTCGCGCAGCACGCCTTCGACCCACTGGTTGATGCGCAGGCAATCGGCTTCTTCGCTCTCACCGGGGAAGGCCTCCAGCGGCGGGTGGATCACCAGACGATAGCCGCTGCCGTCCTCCAGGCGCTTCTGGGTGAACGGAATCACCTGCGCCTTGCCCAGGCGGGCGAACTTGGTGGTCGCGGTGACCGTGGCTGCCGGAATACCGAACAACGGCACGAAGATGCTCTGCTTGGCGCCGTAGTCCTGGTCCGGTGCGTACCAGATCGCCCGGCCCGAACGCAGCAGCTTGAGCATGCCACGCACGTCATCACGCTCCACGGCCAGCGAATCGAGGTTGTGCCGTTCACGGCCACTGCGCTGGATGAAGTCGAACAGCGGGTTGCCGTGCTCGCGATACATGCCGTCGATGGTATGCGCCTGGCCAAGCAACGCGGCGCCGATCTCCAGGGTGGTGAAGTGCACCGCCATCAGGATGGCGCCTTGCCCGGCCTGCTGCGCCGCCTGCAGGTGCTCGAGGCCTTCGATGTGGGCCAGGCGTGCCAGACGGGCCTTAGGCCACCACCAGCTCATGGCCATTTCGAAGAAGGCGATGCCGGTGGAGGCGAAGTTGGCCTTGAGCAGACGCCGCCGTTCGTCGTCGGACAGTTCCGGGAAGCACAGTTCGAGGTTGCGCGCGGCAATGCGCCGGCGCTCGCCGGCCACGCGGTACATCAGCGCGCCCAGGGCACCGCCGAGCCACAGCAGGGCACGGTAGGGCAACTGCACCACCAGCCACAGCAGGCCCAGGCCCAGCCACAGGCCCCAGAATCGCGGGTGGAGGAAATAGGGTCGAAAACGCGGGCGTTCCATTGAAGCTTCCGGCAAGACAAAGGCCGAGCATTCTACAACGGATCGGCACCGGTTGCGGCCAACCGGTCTTATCGCTATAAGTCAGGGCACTTTTTTCGCAACAAGCCGTCTATGCAGACCATGAGCCCAAACCACACATCCGATACCGCCTCCGTGTTCCAGCTCAAGGGCAGCATGCTCGCCATCACTGTGCTGGAACTGGGGCGTAACGACCTGGAAGCCCTCGACCGCCAGCTGGCGGCGAAAGTGGCCCAGGCCCCGAATTTTTTCAGCAACACGCCGCTGGTGCTGGCGCTGGACAAGCTGCCGGCCAACGAAGGGGCGATCGACCTGCCCGGGCTGATGCGTATCTGCCGCCACCATGGCCTGCGAACCCTGGCGATCCGCGCCAACCGCATCGAGGACATCGCCGCGGCGATCGCCATCGACCTGCCGGTGCTGCCGCCGTCCGGCGCCCGCGAGCGACCGCTGGAGCCCGAACCCGAGGTGAAGAAGGTCGAGCCCGTGCCTGAGCCGGCCCCGGCTCCGGCACCAGCCGAGCCAGAGGTGCGCCCTACCCGCATCATCACCTCCCCCGTGCGCGGCGGCCAGCAGATCTACGCCCAGGGTGGCGACCTGATCGTCACCGCTTCGGTCAGCCCGGGTGCGGAACTTCTCGCCGATGGCAACATCCATGTGTACGGCGCCATGCGCGGCCGCGCCCTGGCCGGGATCAAAGGCAATACCAAGGCGCGTATCTTCTGCCAGCAGATGACCGCCGAAATGGTCTCGATCGCCGGCCAGTACAAGGTGTGCGAAGACCTGCGCCGCGACCCGCTATGGGGTGCCGGCGTGCAAGTCAGCCTGTCCGGTGACGTGTTGAACATCACCCGTCTTTAACGGATACTTGCCGTCATTTTTAGAGCAACTTTTTTATCTGTTGCCGTTTTTTGCATTTTGCTGGGACACGTGTCCCGACTTATTTAGGGGTGAAACACCTTGGCCAAGATTCTCGTCGTTACTTCCGGCAAGGGGGGTGTGGGCAAGACCACCACCAGCGCCGCCATCGGCACCGGCCTCGCACTGCGCGGCCACAAGACTGTCATCGTCGACTTCGACGTGGGCCTGCGTAACCTCGACCTGATCATGGGCTGCGAACGCCGCGTGGTGTACGACTTCGTCAACGTGGTCAACGGCGAAGCCAACCTGCAGCAGGCCCTGATCAAGGACAAGCGCCTCGAGAACCTGTTCGTGCTGGCCGCCAGCCAGACCCGCGACAAGGACGCCCTGACCCAGGAAGGCGTGGAAAAAGTGCTGATGGACTTGAAAGAGCAGTTCGAGTACGTCATCTGCGACTCCCCGGCCGGTATCGAGAAAGGCGCTCACCTGGCGATGTACTTCGCCGACGAAGCCATTGTCGTCACCAACCCGGAAGTCTCCTCGGTACGTGACTCGGACCGTATGCTGGGCATCCTGTCGAGCAAGTCGCGCCGCTCCGAAAACGGCGAAGAGCCGATCAAGGAACACCTGCTGATCACCCGTTACCATCCCGAGCGCGTGGTGAAAGGTGAAATGCTCAGCGTCGCCGACGTCGAAGAAATCCTGTCGATCAAGCTCAAGGGCGTGATCCCCGAGTCCCAGGCCGTGCTGAAGGCCTCCAACCAGGGCATCCCGGTCATCCTCGACGACCAGAGCGATGCCGGCCAGGCCTACAGCGACGCGGTCGACCGCCTGCTGGGCAAAGAGAAGCCGATGCGCTTCATCGATGTACAGAAGAAGGGATTCTTCGAGCGCATTTTCGGGAGCAAATAAACCATGAACCTTTTTGACTTCTTTCGTGGCAGGCAGAAACAGACCAGTGCGTCGGTAGCGAAAGAGCGTCTACAGATCATCGTGGCGCACGAGCGCGGCCAGCGCAGCGAGCCGGACTACCTGCCGGAGCTGCAGAAGGAACTGCTGGAAGTGATCCGCAAGTACGTGAACATCGGCAACGACGATGTGCACATCGAGCTGGAGAACCAGGGCAGTTGCTCGATTCTGGAACTGAACATCACCTTGCCTGATCGCTGATCCAGGCGTTTCAGGCACAGGCGAAAACCACTGGGGCTGCATTGCAGCCCCAGTGGTTTTTGTCATTTTCACAGAGAACACGCAATGCCGCTGTCGAACATCCAGATCCTCCATGAAGACGCTGCCATCCTGGTGATCAACAAACCGACCCTGCTGCTGTCGGTGCCCGGCCGTGCCGAGGACAACAAGGACTGCCTGATCACCCGCCTGCAGGAAAACGGCTATCCGGACGCGCTGATCGTGCACCGCCTGGACTGGGAAACCTCCGGCATCATCCTGCTGGCCCGCGATGCAGACAGCCACCGCGAGCTGTCGCGCCAGTTCCACGACCGCGAGACCGAAAAGGCCTACACCGCGTTATGCTGGGGCCAGCCGGCGCTGGACAGCGGCAGCATCGACCTGCCCCTGCGCTACGATCCACCGACCAAGCCTCGGCACGTGGTTGACCATGAGCAAGGCAAGCATGCGCTGACCTTCTGGCGCATCGTCGAGCGTTGCGGGGACCACTGCCGGGTCGAACTGACGCCGATCACCGGCCGTTCGCACCAGCTGCGCGTGCACATGCTGTCGATCGGCCATCCGTTGCTGGGCGACCGCCTGTATGCCAACCCGGAGGCGCTGGCGGCCCATGAGCGGCTGTGCCTGCATGCCTCGATGCTGAGCTTCACCCACCCGGTTTCCGGGGAGCGCTTGAAGTTCGAGTGCCCTGCCCCCTTCTGAAGGTATCTGCGCTAAACTCGCGCCACTGCTGTCTGGAGTGAGTTATGCGCGAAGCACTGAATACCGGCCTGATTGAATTCCTCAAGGCCTCCCCGACGCCTTTTCATGCCACCGCCAGCCTGGCCCAGCGCCTGGAGGCGGCCGGCTACCAGCGCCTGGACGAGCGTGACAGCTGGGCTACGGTGCCCGGTGGCCGCTACTACGTTACCCGCAACGACTCCTCGATCATCGCGATCAAGCTGGGCAAGCAGCCGCCGCTGCTGAACGGCATCCGCATGGTCGGCGCCCACACCGACAGCCCGTGCCTGCGGGTCAAGCCACAGCCCGAGCTGCAGCGCCAGGGCTTCCTGCAACTGGGCGTGGAAGTCTACGGCGGCGCGCTGCTGGCACCGTGGTTCGACCGCGACCTGTCGCTGGCCGGGCGTGTCACCTTCCGCCGTGACGGCAAGGTCGAAAGCCAGCTGATCGACTTCAAGCTGCCGATCGCGATCATCCCCAACCTGGCGATCCACCTGAACCGCACCGCCAATGAAGGCTGGCAGATCAACCCGCAGAACGAGCTGCCGCCGGTGCTGGCCCAGGTGGCCGGTGACGAGCGCATCGACTTCCGTGCCGTGCTCACCGAGCAGCTGGCCCGCGAGCACGACCTCAACGCCGACGTGGTGCTGGATTACGAGCTGAGTTTCTACGACACCCAGGACGCCGCGCTGATCGGCCTGAACGGCGACTTCATCGCCGGCGCCCGCCTGGACAACCTGCTGTCGTGCTATGCCGGCCTGCAGGCGCTGCTGAGCGCCGACAGTGACGAGACCTGCGTGCTGGTGTGCAACGACCATGAAGAGGTCGGCAGCTGCTCGGCCTGCGGCGCCGACGGCCCGATGCTCGAACAGACCCTGCAACGCCTGCTCCCGGACGGCGACGCTTACGTGCGCACCATCCAGCGCTCGCTGATGGTCTCGGCCGACAACGCCCACGGCGTACACCCCAACTACGCCGACAAGCACGACGGCAACCACGGGCCCAAGCTCAATGCCGGCCCGGTGATCAAGGTCAACAACAATCAGCGCTATGCCACCAACAGCGAAACCGCCGGGTTCTTCCGCCACCTGTGCATGGCCCAGGAAGTGCCGGTGCAGAGCTTCGTGGTGCGCAGCGACATGGGCTGTGGTTCGACCATCGGGCCGATTGCGGCTAGCCACCTTGGGGTGCGCACGGTGGATATCGGCTTGCCGACCTTTGCCATGCACTCGATCCGCGAGCTGTGTGGCAGCCAAGACCTGGCGCACCTGGTGAAGGTGCTGAGCGCCTTCTACCGTAGCCGCGAGCTGCCTTGAGATTGATGTAGGCAGGCCCGGCCTTTTCGCGGGACAAGCCCGCGCCTACAGGCGATCGCGTTCCCTTGTAGGAGCGGGCTTGCCCCGCGAAAGGGCCGGGCCTGCAAACAGATGCCCAGGATCAATCCCCCTTCTGCCCAACCCGCTATGCTTGTTGTATGACCCCCAAAGCAGAAGGACCGCTGCCCATGTCCCCCTTTCTCTCACTGTTCGTGCCGGTGTTCCTGTTCCTGATGCTGCTGACCATCGGCTTCAGTATGCGTGAGCGCAATATCGGCGTGCTGATGATGTGGATCGGCACGCTGGGCATTTTTGGCCTCACCTGCTGGACGATCCTGGAGAAACTGCCGACATAAACCTCTACACTCGGTCAATCGTTTGACCTGAGGTAGATTTCCCGGTGCCAGCCTTTCTGCGTTGCCTAGCCCTGCTGCTGTTCATCTTCATGTCCCCGGTCCAGGCGGCGGGCTTGCCCAGCCTGCTGGGCTCCAGCGCCCCCGCCCAGCCCGAAGCCACCGAACCACTGGGCAAGTCCCTGGACGAGGTGATCAAGAACCTCGAAAACGACCAGCAACGCGCCAAGCTGCTGGCCGACCTGAAGAAGCTGCGCGACGCCACCAAACAATCGCAACCCACCGTCGAACAGGGGGTCCTGGGCCTGATCGGCGGCGCCCTGTACGACTTCGAAAAACAGTTCAGCGGTGATTCCAGCCCCTTCTACCGCTGGTCGCAGGAAATCGAACAGGCCCAGGCCGAACTGACCGAGCTGATCGTGCCGGTACATCAGTGGCCGGCCATCCTGTTCGGCTTTGCCGCGGTCATCGCGGTGTGGAGCCTGCTGGCCTATGCCTTCAACTGGGTCGGCCACCGCGTGCGGGTGCGTTTCGGCCTGACCGAGGAACTGCCGCAACACCCCCGTACCTGGGACCTGGTGCGCTTTGCCCTGCGCAAGCTGGGGCCGTGGTTGGTGGCTCTGATCTTCACCGTGTACCTGAGCTTCGCCCTGCCCCCGTCGCTGGGCAAATCACTGGCCATGGTGCTGGCCTATGCACTGGTGGTCGGCACCTGTTTCTCGGCCATCTGCGTGATCGCCTTCTCGCTGCTCGACGGCCCCCATCGCCACCGCGCCTTGCACATCCTGCGCCACCAGGCCTTCCGCCCGCTGTGGCTGATCGGCAGCTTCGCCGCCTTTGGCGAGGCCATGAGCGACCCGCGCATGCTGGTCGCCCTGGGTACCCACCTGGCCCATGCCCTGGCAACCCTGGCCAATGTCATCGCGGCGCTATCGTCCGGCCTGTTCATCCTGCGCTTCCGCCGGCCGATCGCCCACTTGATCCGCAACCAGCCCCTGGCCCGGCGCCTGACCCGGCGCACCCTCAGCGACACCATCGAGATCCTCGGCAGCTTCTGGTTCGTGCCGGCGCTGATCCTGGTGGCAGTCTCGCTGTTCGCCACCTTCATTTCCGCCGGCGACACCAGCACCGCCCTGCGCCAGTCGCTGATGTGTACCGTGCTGGTGGTGGTGTGCATGGTGCTCAACGGCCTGGTGCGCCGCCACGCCGCCAACCCCAAACGCGCCAGCAAGCGCCAGGCGGTATATGCCGAGCGCTTGCGCAATTTCGGCTACCTGCTGGTACACCTGTTCATCTGGCTGGTGTTCATCGAACTGGGGCTACGCGTGTGGGGCCTGTCGATGATCGGCTTCGCCGAGGGCGACGGCCATGAAGTGAGCGTGCGCCTGCTGGGCCTGGCCGGCACGCTGATCGTCGCCTGGCTGGTGTGGATCCTCGCCGATACCGCCGTGCACCATGCCTTGGTGCGCTCGCGCCGAGGCCTGGCCAACGCCCGCGCGCAGACCATGATGCCGCTGATCCGCAACGTGCTGTTCGTGGTGATCTTCATCATCGCGGTGATCGTCGCCCTGGCCAACATGGGCATGAACGTCACGCCGCTGCTGGCCGGTGCCGGTGTGATCGGCCTGGCCATCGGTTTTGGCGCACAGTCGCTGGTGGCCGACCTGATCACCGGTTTATTCATCATCATCGAGGACTCGCTGGCGATCGACGACTACGTCGATGTCGGTGGCCACCTGGGCACGGTCGAAGGCCTGACCATCCGTACCGTGCGCCTGCGTGACATCGACGGCATCGTGCACACCATCCCGTTCAGCGAGATCAAGAGCATCAAGAACTACTCCCGTGAGTTCGGTTACGCGATCTTCCGTGTGGCGATTCCGCACAGCATGAACATCGACCAGGCGATCACGCTGATTCGCGAAGTGGGGCAGAAACTGCGCAACGACCCGCTGATGCGCCGCAACATCTGGTCGCCGCTGGAATTGCAGGGGGTGGAGAGTTTCGAGTCTGGCTCGGCGATCCTGCGGGCACGGTTCAAGACCGCGCCGATCAAGCAGTGGGAAGTGTCGAGGGCGTTCAACCTGGCCTTGAAGCGCCAGTTGGATGAGGCAGGACTGGACCTGGCCACGCCGCGGTTGTCAGTGCAGGTGGTCACCGCCGGAGGGGGCGGGGTGACAGAAGCCGGTTCCTCCAGTTAAGGCCCTAACCCGCCTGGGCGCGGATGCAAATGGCATCGTGCCGCCAATATTCCAGGTCACAGTCGATCAGGTGCCCATGCTGGTCGCTGTTGACCCGGGTGATATGCAGGCCTGGGCTGCCGGCCGACACCTTCAACGCCCCCGCCGCCTCCACCGGCAAGGCGGTCGGCAGGATCTCGAAGCACACCTGCCCGTACTGGATGCCATACACCCGCCCGTAGATTTCGGTCAGCGACTGCGCCAGGTCCTGGTCGAGGATGCCAGGAAAATACTTCGGGTTCAGGTAGTGCTCGGCATACAGCACCGCCCGCCCATCGATGCGCCGCAACCGGCAGATCCGCACCACGCTGGACAGCGCCGGCAACTGCAGGCGTGCACAGATGGCCGCCGAAGCTGGCTGCAGGCGCGCCGAGAGCAGCTCGGTGGTGGGCACCCGGCCCTGATCCCGCACCATCGCATGAAAGTGGCTACGCTCGATCAGGTCGTAGGTCAGCCGCTGCGGCGCGACAAACCAGCCGCGCCGCTCTTCGCGGTAGATCAGTCCTTGGGCTTCCAGCTGGACCAGCGCTTCGCGCAGGGTGATGCGCGTGGTGGCGAACACCTCGCTGAGCTTGCGTTCGGCCGGCAATTTGCCGCCCGGCGCCAGCAAGCCGTGCTCGATCTGCTCCTGCAGGGCATGGCAGATGGCTGTTACCGCGCGCGGTGGCGTCGACTGCATCAAAAGGTTACCTATCTGGACTAGTCCAGCCCCATGACGAGGCCTCTGGAGAATAGTGCAAGCCTAGGCAGGGCTGATGAACATCCTGTGACAAAAGCCTTGGTCAGCCACTGCCGGAAACGCGCCAAGCCAGCAAAGCCGGGATGATCGGGTGGTCTACGCTGTAGCTTCAAGGCCTTTGCAAGCCCTGCCCTACATCAAACTGTCACGCAAACGGCCTACCTTGGCTCAAGCTTTGCTGACCTAGACCAACGGTCAGCAAAAACAGCCTCATTCATAACAACGATCGCTAAAGGCACCCACCCAAGGAGCTTCGGATGAAAAAGTTGTTCATGGCGTCACTGCTCGGCTCGGCCATTACCCTGTGCACCTCGGCGATGGCCGCCGGCCCCGACATCAAGGCCCTGGAAGACGCCGCCCGCAAGGAAGGCAACGTCAACAGCGTGGGCATGCCCGATGCCTGGGCCAACTGGAAAGGCACCTGGGAAGACCTGGCCAGCAAATACGGCCTCAAGCACAGTGACACCGACATGAGTTCGGCTCAGGAAGTCGCGAAGTTCGAAGCCGAGAAGGACAACGCCAGCGCCGACATCGGTGACGTCGGTGCCGCCTTCGGCCCGATCGCCTTCAACAAGGGCGTGACCCAGCCGTACAAGCCAAGCACCTGGGACCAGGTACCTGACTGGGCCAAGGACAAGGACGGCCACTGGGCGCTGGCCTATACCGGCACCATTGCCTTCATCATCAACAAAGACCTGGTCAAGGAAGGCGATCGCCCGACCAGCTGGCACGACCTGGAAAAAGGCAAGTACAAGGTTGCCATCGGTGACGTCAGCACCGCCGCGCAGGCTGCCAACGGCGTGCTGGCTGCGGCCATCGCCTACAAAGGTGACGAGAAGAATATCGAACCTGGCCTGCAGCTGTTCACCAAGCTGGCCCAGCAGAAGCGCCTGTCGCTGGCCAACCCGACCATCCAGACCATCGAGAAAGGCGAAGTCGAGGTCGGTGTGGTGTGGGACTTCAACGGCCTGAGCTACCGCGAGCAGATCGACCCCAAGCGCTTCGAAGTGCTGATCCCATCTGACGGTACGGTGATCTCCGGCTATACCACCATCATCAACAAGTACGCCAAGCACCCGAACGCGGCCAAATTGGCGCGTGAGTACATCTTCAGCGACGCCGGGCAGATCAACCTGGCCAAGGGGCATGCGCGGCCGATCCGTGCCGAGCACCTGAAGCTGCCGGAGGATGTGCAGGCCAAGTTGCTGCCGAACGAGCAGTACAAGGCGGCGCAGCCGATCAAGGATGCCGAGGTGTGGGAAGCGACCTCGAAGAAACTGCCGCAGATGTGGCAGGAGCAAGTGATCATCGAGATGGAGTAACAGCGAGGGCTGCGCCCTCGTTCGCGGGTCAAGCCCGCTCCTGCAGGCCCGCGCCGGCCTGTAGGAGCGGGCTTGACCCGCGAAAGGCCGCAAAGCGGCCGCTCTTGAAAACCCGCGGAGCTTCAAATGAACCACAACGTCATCCTGGTCCTGCTCGACGGCCTCAACTACCAGGTCGCCCACCACGCCATGGGCCACCTGCACGCCTACGTCGAGGCCGACCGAGCCGCGCTCTACCGCATGGAATGCGAACTGCCTTCGCTGTCACGGCCGCTGTATGAGTGCATCCTCACCGGCGTGGCGCCGATCGACAGCGGCATCGTGCACAACAACGTCAACCGCCTGTCCAACCAGCGCAGCGTGTTCCACTACGCCCGCGAAGCCAACCTGGGCACCGCGGCGGCGGCCTATCACTGGATGAGCGAGCTGTACAACCGCTCCCCCTTCGACCCACAGCGCGACCGCCACACCCACGCGCCAAAGCTGCCGATCCAGCACGGCCTGTTCTACTGGGACGATCGCTACCCTGATTCACACCTGCTGGCCGACGGCGAATACCTGCGTCGCCGCCATGCGCCGAATTTCCTCCTGGTGCACCCGATGAGCATCGACGATGTCGGCCACCGCCATGGCCTGGACAGCAGCCAGTACCGCAATGCCGCGCGCAGCGCCGACATCCTGTTGTCCGACTACCTGCCGGGCTGGCTCGAAGAGGGTTACCAGGTGCTGGTCACCGCCGATCACGGCATGAACAACGACCGCTCGCACAACGGCCTGCTGGCCGAGGAGCGTGAGGTGCCGCTGTTCGTGTTCGGCGACGCCTTCAGCCTCGACCCGGCCGCCAAACCGCTGCAGACTGAACTGTGCGGGACCATCTGCAAGCTGCTGGGCGCCGCGCATGACAAGACCGTGTGCTGGGAGCTGCTCAAGTGAAGGCCGGCAACCGTGGTCGCTACCTGGCCCTGCTCTGCCTGCTGCCGTTCGCCGTGTTCTTCGTGATCTTCCAGATCGCCCCGCTGGCCTGGGTGGCCATCAACAGCCTGCAATCGGAAGCCGGCTGGGGCGTGGAAAACTTCAGCAAGGTGTTCGCCTCCAAGTTCTACCTGCAGGCGCTGCAACGCAGCCTGGAGATCAGCTTCTGGTCGAGCCTGTTCGGCATCGTCATCGCCACCCTCGGCGCCTATTCGCTGCGCCAGGTCGACTCGAAGCTGCGCGACTTCGTCAGCGCCTTCGCCAACATGACCAGCAACTTTGCCGGGGTGCCGCTGGCCTTCGCCTTCATCATCCTGCTCGGATTCAACGGCGCGCTGACCTTGCTGCTGAAACAGATCGGCCTGCTGCAGGACTTCAGCATCTACTCCAAGAGCGGCCTGATCCTGGTGTACACCTACTTCCAGATCCCGCTCGGCGTGCTGCTGCTCTACCCGGCCTTCGACGCCCTGCGCGAAGACTGGCGCGAGTCTGCGGCGCTGCTCGGCGCCAGCCACTGGCAGTTCTGGCGGCATATCGGCCTGCCGGTACTGACCCCGGCGCTGCTCGGCACCTTCGTCATCCTGCTGGCCAACGCCCTCGGCGCCTATGCCACCGTTTATGCCCTGACCACCGGCAACTTCAACGTGCTGCCGATCCGCATCGCCGGCCTGGTGGCCGGCGACATCAGCCTCGACCCGAACCTGGCCAGCGCCCTGGCAATGGTGCTGGTGGGGCTGATGACATTGGTCACGGTGGTTCATCAATGGCTGCTCAAGAGGAGCTACCATGCGCGCTGAAAAAACCTCCGCCGGGCTCTACCATCGGCTGGTGGTGTACCTGCTGTTCCTGATCCTGCTGCTGCCGCTGGCCGGCACCCTGCTCTACTCGCTGGCCACCAGCTGGTCGGCGAGCCTGCTGCCCAGCGGCCTGACCTTCAAATGGTACGTCGCGCTGTGGAGCGAACCACGCTTCCTGGCCGCGTTCGGCCAATCGCTGCTGGTGTGCGTGGGCGCACTGCTGCTGTCGGTGGTGCTGATCCTGCCGCTGCTGTTTGTGGTGCACTACCATTTCCCGAAACTCGACGCACTGATGAACATCCTCATCCTGCTGCCGTTCGCGGTGCCGCCGGTGGTGTCGTCGGTTGGCCTGCTGCAGCTCTATGGCAGCGGCCCGATGGCGATGGTCGGCACGCCGTGGATCCTGATCGGCTGCTACTTCACTATCGCCTTGCCATTCATGTACCGGGCGATCACCAACAACCTGCAGGCGATCAACCTGCGCGACCTGATGGACGCTGCCCAGCTACTCGGCGCCAGCACCTGGCAAGCCGCCCTGCTGGTGGTGCTGCCGAACCTGCGCAAGGGCCTGATGGTGGCGCTGCTGCTGTCGTTCTCGTTCCTGTTTGGTGAGTTCGTGTTCGCCAACCTGCTGGTCGGCACCCGCTACGAGACCCTGCAGGTTTACCTGAACAACATGCGCAACAGCAGTGGCCACTTCAACAGCGCGCTGGTGATCTCGTATTTCGCCTTCGTGCTGGTGCTGACCTGGGTCGCCAACCGCCTGAACAAGGACAAAACCTGACATGAGCTTCGTCAGCGTACATAACCTGCAAAAAAGCTATGCCGGCAGCCCGGTATTCGAGCACATCGACTGCCAGATCGAACGCGGCGAATTCGTTACCCTGCTCGGCCCGTCCGGCTGCGGCAAGTCCACCCTGCTGCGCTGCATCGCCGGCCTGACCCCGGTGGACGGTGGCAAGATCCTCCTCGACGGCCAAGACATCGTGCCGGTAAGCCCGCAGAAGCGTGGCATCGGCATGGTGTTCCAGAGCTATGCGCTGTTCCCCAACATGACCGTGGAGCAGAACGTGGCCTTCGGCCTGCGCATGCAGAAGGTCAAGGCCGATGAAAGCCAGCAGCGTGTGCGTGAAGCGTTGGACCTGGTGGAACTGGGCAACTTCGCCGGGCGCTACCCGCACCAGCTGTCCGGCGGCCAGTGCCAGCGCGTGGCCCTGGCCCGTTCGCTGGTCACCCGCCCGCGCCTGCTGCTGCTCGACGAACCGCTGTCGGCGCTGGATGCGCGCATTCGCAAGCACCTGCGTGAGCAGATCCGCGCGATCCAGCGCGAGCTTGGGCTGACCACCATTTTCGTCACCCACGACCAGGAGGAGGCGCTGACCATGTCCGACCGCATCTTCCTGATGAACCAGGGGCGCATCGTCCAGAGCGGCGATGCCGAAACCCTCTACACAGAGCCGGTGGACCTGTTCGCCGCCGGTTTCATCGGCAACTACAACCTGCTCGACGCCGACAGCGCCAGCCGCCTGCTGCAACGCCCGGTGGCCGGCCGCTTGGCAATCCGCCCGGAGTCGATCACCCTGGGCGTCAACGGTGAACTGGACGCCGAGGTGCGCAGTCACAGCCTGCTTGGCAACGTCATCCGCTACCGCGTAAAAGTGCGTGAGGTGGAACTGGTGGTCGACGTGCTCAACCGTTCGCCCGAGGACCTGCATGCCGACGGCCAGCGGGTTTCCCTGTCGATCGACCCCACGGCGCTGCGCGAAGTGGCCTAAGGAGAATCAGCAAGATGGCACTGGCAATTTTCGATCTGGACGAAACCCTGATCCACGGCGACTGCGCGTCGCTGTGGAGTGAACAGATGGCCCGGCTGGGCTGGGTCGATGGCAAGGAGTTCCTGCGCCGCGACCATGAACTGATGGAGGCCTACGGCAAGGGCCACTTGCAGATGGAGGATTACATGGCCTTCAGCCTGGAGCCGATTGCCGGACGCACGCTGGAGGAAGTCGAGCATCTGGTGGAGCCGTGGGTCGAGGAGGTGATCGAGCCGATCATCTACGGCGACGCCTGCCGCTGCATTGCCGAGCATCGCCGACGCGGTGACCGGATCCTGATCATTTCCGCCTCAGGCACGCACCTGGTCGGGCCGATTGCGGCGCGGCTGGGGGTGGATGAGTACCTGGCGATCGAGCTGGAAGCGGTGAACGGGGTGTATACCGGCAATACCCACGGGGTGCTGACCTACCGCGAGGGCAAGATCACCCGTTTGCTGGAATGGCTGGACCAGGAGCAGGAGAACCTGGAAGGCGCGAGTTTCTATTCCGATTCGCGCAATGACCTGCCGCTGTTGCTGAAGGTCGATCATCCGCATGTGGTGAACCCGGACGCGGTGCTCAGGGAGCATGCCGAGACTAATGGCTGGCCGGTGTTGAGCTGGAGCTGAGATCTCAGGCACCTGTACCGGCCCTTTCGCGGGGCAAGCCCACTCCTACAGGTGCGTCGCCGGCCTTGAATCCGGTGATGGGCCTGTAGAAGCGGGCTTGCCCCGCAAAGGCCTGGCCTGCTTAAGCCAGGCTAGGGTCGATGATCATCACCAGCTTGCCGGACACCTGGTTGCTCTCAAGCTCCGCATACGCCGCCTGGGCAAACTCCACCGGGTAGGTATCGACCAATTGCGGCGACAGGCGCCCTTCGGCAAACAGCGGCCACACCTGCTGCTGCAGTTCGCGCAGCAGCTCGGCCTTGAAGCCGTCATCGCGGTTGCGCAGGGTCGAGCCGGTAATCTCCAGGCGCTTGCCCAGCACCTGGGCCAGGTCCAGCTCGAACTTGCGCCCGCCCATCAGGCCGATGATCACCCAACGCCCGTCACGGGCCAGCAGTTTCAGGTTGAGCTCGCCATAGCTGGCACCCACCGGGTCCAGAATCACATCGAACGGCCCGAAGCCTTCCAGCGCGTCGAGGTTCTGGTTACGCACCACGCCACCCGCAGCACCCAGCGCCTCACAGTAGTCCAGACGGTCCTGGGAACCGACACTGACCCATACCGGGCTGCCAAACGCCTTGCACAACTGGATCGCCGCCGAGCCCACGCCACTGGCGCCAGCATGCACCAGCATTTTTTCACCGGCCTTCACCTTGCCCAGCTGGAAGATGTTCAGCCACGCCGTGGCATACACCTCCGGCAGCGCCGCCGCTTCGTGCAGGCTCAAGCCCTCTGGTACCGGCAATACATGGCGGGCATCGACTACCACTTCTTCAGCCATGGCACCGCTGGCCAGCAGCGCGCAAACACGGTCGCCCACGCGCCAATCAGCGCCGGCACCGACTTCCTCGATCACCCCGGCGCACTCCAGGCCCATGTACGGGCTGGCGCCTGGCGGCGGTGGATACAGGCCCTTCATCTGCAGCAGATCGGCGCGGTTCAGCCCCGCAGCAGCCACTCGAATGCGCACTTGGCCCGCGTCACAGGCCGGGCGTTCGGCCTCGACCCAGGCCACATGTCCGTCAACGCCTTGCAATGCCTTCACAGTGCCTCCATAGTTAAATCACAGACTGAGCCTGAGGAGCCCGCTCCCCAGGCTTTTTGCAGTATTTGTCCGGCTCCGATGGAACCGGCGAACGGAAAAGACGGCCTACTATGCGTGATCAATTGCCTCCACGTCGAATCAGCATGAAGCATTTCCTCCCAAGCACCGCCCTGGCCCTGATGGTTGGCCTGGGCAGCCTCACGCTCGGCGGCAATGCGGCGGCCGCCAACAAGTGGGACAGCTTGCAGCCGGACCGCGACGAAATCGTCGCCAGCCTCAACGTGGTGGAACTGCTCAAGCGTCACCACTACAGCAAGCCGCCGCTCGATGACGCCCGCTCGGTGATCATCTACGACAGCTACATCAAGCTGCTCGACCCGGCCCGCAGCTACTTCACCGCAGCCGACATCGCCGAATTCGACAAGTGGAAGACGCAGTTCGACGACTTCCTCAAGAGCGGCAACCTCGACCCTGGCTTCACCATCTACAAGCGCTACCTCGACCGCGTCAAGCAGCGCCTGGACTTCGCCCTGGGCGAATTGGCCAAGGGCGTCGACAAGATGGACTTCACCACCCACGAAACCTTGCTGATCGACCGCAAGGATGCCCCGTGGGAGAAGGACCAGGCCGCGCTCGACGACCTGTGGCGCAAGCGCGTCAAGGACGAGGTGCTGCGCCAGAAGATCGCCGGCAAAGAGCCGAAGCAGATCCAGGAAACCCTGACCAAGCGCTACAAGAACCAGCTGGCGCGCCTGGACCAGACCCGTGCCGAGGACATCTTCCAGGCCTACATCAATACCTTCGCCCAGTCCTACGACCCGCACACCAACTACCTGTCGCCAGACAACGCCGAGAACTTCGACATCAACATGAGCCTGTCGCTCGAAGGCATCGGCGCGGTGCTGCAGAGCGACAACGACCAGGTCAAGATCGTGCGCCTGGTGCCGGCAGGCCCGGCCGCCAAGACAAAGCAGGTAGCACCGGCGGACAAGATCATCGGCGTCGCCCAGGGCAACAAGGAAATGGTCGACGTGGTCGGCTGGCGCCTGGACGAAGTGGTCAAGCTGATCCGTGGCCCGAAAGGCTCGGTGGTGCGCCTGGAGGTCATCCCGGCCAACAATGCACCAAGCGACCAGACCAGCAAGATCGTCTCGATCACCCGCGAAGCCGTGAAGCTCGAGGAGCAGGCGGCGAAGAAGTCGGTGCTCAAGCTCAAACAGGACGGGCGTGACTACAAGCTCGGCATCATCGAGATCCCGGCCTTCTACCTGGACTTCAAGGCCTACCGTGCCGGTGACCCAGACTACAAGAGCACCACGCGCGACGTGAAGAAACTGCTCACCGAACTGCAGAAGGAAAAAGTCGACGGCGTGGTCATCGACCTGCGCAACAACGGCGGGGGTTCCCTGCAGGAAGCCACCGAGCTGACCAGCCTGTTCATCGAGAAAGGCCCGACCGTGCTGGTACGCAACAGCGACGGCCGTGTCGACGTGCTCGAAGACGAAAACCCGGGCGCATTCTACAAAGGCCCGATGGCGCTGCTGGTCAACCGCCTGTCGGCCTCAGCCTCGGAGATCTTTGCCGGCGCCATGCAGGACTACCACCGTGCGCTGATCATCGGTGGCCAGACCTTCGGCAAAGGCACCGTGCAGACCATCCAGCCCCTCAACCATGGCGAGCTGAAGCTGACCCTGGCCAAGTTCTACCGGGTCTCCGGGCAGAGCACCCAGCACCAGGGCGTGCTCCCGGACATCGACTACCCGTCGATCATCGACACCAAGGAAATCGGCGAAAGCGCCCTGCCTGAGGCCATGCCGTGGGACACCATCCGCCCGGTGGTCAAGCCAGCAGTCGACCCGTTCAAGCCGTTCCTGACTGACCTCAAGGCCAAGCATGACGCACGCAGCGCCAAGGATGCCGAGTTCACCTACATCCGTGACCGCCTGGCCCTGACCCAGAAGTTGATGGACGAGAAGACCGTCAGCCTCAACGAGCAGGAGCGCCGCGTCCGCCACGATGACGTCGAAGCCAAGCAACTGGCGATGGAGAACATCCGTCGCAAGGCCAAGGGTGAGGAGCCGCTCAAGGAGCTGAAGAAAGTCGACGAGGACGCCCTGCCGGAAGAGGATGACAAGACCAAGCCGGAAGACGACGCCTACCTGGCCGAGACCGGTCGCATCCTCATCGACTACCTGAGCGAAAGCACCAAGATGGCCAAGAAGTAACGCTCAGCACAGGCTGAAAGAAAAAGGGGCGAACATTTGCATGTTCGCCCCTTTTTTTCGCCCGTTTACTGCAGGTCGACATTCAGGCTCGGTGTGCCAAATGCCGCCAGCGAGGCGTTGGAGCCGGCGAAATAGCCGCTCCAGAATTGCTGCAACTGCTCCATGGTCTTGCCCGAACGGTAGGCGTGCTTGACGTCCTGGGTCACCAGTCCGGCGCCAGCGACATAAACGCGGGCCCCCTGCAGGTTGGCAAACAACTGGCGCTCGCCAACACGCTTGAGCTCAGCCGCCGGGTTGAGGTCACGAATTCGGTTGTTGGCGTAGAAACTCCCGAAGTCACTGTTTTCCAGCATGTCCGACAGCAGCAGGATCACGCGCTCGTCGGCCGGGCGTGAGGCCAGGTCGTTACCAATGTCGCGCAGCGAATGAAAAATCTCGCTGCGCGGAATGTCCTCGGTCGCCTCACGAAGGCTCTGGACGAATACCTGCCCGAATTTCTTGTGCAAGAACGCCTGCTGCTGCACTAGACATTTGTCGAAAGTACGCAGCGACTGCATACCGACATCATCACGAACATTGCCTGGCAGAGGTGTATTCAGTTCGCCGGCGAAACGCAGCTGCATGTACTTGCCCGGCACGAATGCCGAGAAACTGTACAGGCGCAGCTTGTCGCCAGGGCCGACGAAATGGTTTACCTGGGCCCAGGCGGCTTTCTGGATGCTCTCGGGCATCGGGATGGTCTGGTCAACGATCACCGTCAGCTCACGTCCGCTGCCCGCCTGGCGGAACGCATCAATCCTGGCATGGCCATAGCAGTCGGGAACGTCGTTGCGCTCGCTGGCCTGGGCCAGCGCAGGCAGGCAGAACAGTGCGGCGAACAAGGTCTTGAGCTTCATTCAGACGCCTTCGAAGTCTTTCAACAATTTCTGTTCATCGCGCAGTCCCAGCACCGCACCGAGGTCAAACCCCTTGGCCTGGCAGATGGTGCGCAACTGCTCGTCGCTGTAGCCCGTCAGATCCTTTTTACGCAAGGCGTCCAGGGCTGCGGCAGGCATCTCGGGCAAGGCTTCCCGAGGCGCCGCGACAACATCCTGCGGCGCGGCTTCGGCTGGCGAGCCCGGCTCTACCTTGGCTGGGCTGGCAGTGGCCACCTGGCGGGCATGGCTGTCTTCCTGGCGCAGGCGCACGAAGGCGTTGAAGTCGCGGTTCTGCGAGGCGTCAATGGCCACCGCCACGTCCGGGTTGGTGGTCGGGCGACGCGACAGCTTCATCTGCAGCTTGCGCAACTTGTGGTCGGCATGGGCACTGATACGGATGCGCTGGTTTTCCATCCAGCGTTCGAGTTCGTCAGCATTGTTGAAGGCATGCGAATACGCCCAGGCCTTCTTCGACTCCACACCCGCGAAACCGAAGATTGAGGCCAGCCAGACGCTCACTGCCTGGATGGCGATGTAAATGACCGACAGCACGACGAAGGTGATCAGCGACGCACTGCGGATGGCGTCCATCTTGTCGGTCAGGGTGTTGTCGCTGGCCTGCTGGTTCAGGGTCGCCGAGTCATCGGGCAGCTCGAACGGGCTGGCTTCGCCCTCGACCTGCTGGGCAAAGATGTCCGGGTTGCCGACCATCTCGGTCTCGATGCTCTTGAGCTGGTAGGCACGAATGCCAAACGCCGCACTGGCCATGATCAACACGACCAGGGCACAACCGATGATCCAACCGCGCTTGGGCGTGACTGTGTGATTGGTATTGAGGCGCGCGAGGATACGGTTGTAGTCCTTGGCACCGTTATCGCTGTAGGTATCCTTGATGCGGATACCCGGCAGTTGCTTCAAAGCATTGCTGCCCCGCTCGGGGTCGCTCTCCCACCAGTGCCGAGCCTTGCTGACCAGGGCATTATGGTGAATGGCGCGACCTGCCGCTTCGGCGAAGCCGGCAGAGATGATCGACAGCAAGAACGCCGCCATCCAGCCCAGGTAGGTCTGGTCGTTGCTCGAAAGGTTCTGGTTGATGAACGGTACCAGGACATAGGCGAAACCGACGGCTTCGAACAGGATAAGCAAGAAGGTCAACACCAGGACCCAGAGCGGACGTTCACGGCGATCGCTTTCACCGATGGCGTCCAGATATGCTTCGCACTTGTTGTAGTACTCGGCGTTCTTTTCACCGACATCCTGGTAATAGTCGTAATAGGCGTCGCACAAAGTGGTTTCGCTCAGTAGCCATTTGCGCTTGTCGGCAATGGTACTGGCCCGGGCCAGGCGGGCGACCGTGCCGATCAGCGGCAGGCCGTGCCAGACACGCATGGCGGTATACACCACTTGTTTCCAGTGCATAACGCACAGGATCGCCGCAACCAGGGCCAGCATGACCCCGGCACTGATCAGCCGGTTGGCCACGACCAATGCCATCAACTCGTTGAAACTGAACGCTTGCATGTGTCTTCCCTGTTTCAGGTACGAACCGGCACGAACCGGGCGGTAAAGGTTTCGCCGTCGCGGCGGGGGTAGAACAGCGCGCCATCGGTGGCCTTGGCGCTGCCCTTGCTGAATACCACGTCCATGCAGGACACCGGCGCTTGCGGATCTTTGAGGAACACCCGGTACAGCACGCGGTCTTCACCTTCATAGGTGTTGGCTACCGCATCGGCCTTGATCAGCGCCTTGCGATTGCCCTTGGCGTAGTCAGTCACAACCTGGATAAACGGCTGGCGATCGACCGCCGCATCCATACGCAGGATCGACACTGGCGAAATGGTCACCAGGTGACCATTGACCGTTTGCGCCCAAACGCGGTTGTTGTAGCCCGGCAGATAGTCGGCGGTCGGATGGCTGTCGAGTGCCTGGCCACTGGCGAGATTGAACACCTTGCCGCTTTCGCGTGGCTGGTCGGCCTCGCAGCTGCTCACCGGGATGGTGCTGGCATAAGCTGGGGACACCAGTGTGAAGCCACCGCTTTTCGGTGTGATGGTCTGCCCCAGTGTCCATTGGCTGCTGGAAACTGCCTCCCCGCCGAAATCGATCAAAGTTCCGCTACGGACAACCAATGCTGGCCCGCTTGCCGCGGGAGCCGCCGTCTTTTCTGTCGCGCTGGGCCTGGCGGGCAAGCTGCCAGCTGGCTTTGCCTGCCGAGCGGGTGACTTGGCCACCGTCGCCGTGCCGTGGGCCAGGTACTTGGGATTGTTCTGCTCGGCATTCACGCGCTTGACCAGTGTGGCGGTGTCGTTGACCTCGACGAACTCGACTCGACGGTTCTTGCCACGTTGCAGCGGGTCACTGTTGTCCGCAACCGGGCGTGAGGCCCCTGCCCCCTGGAAGTACATGCGCTGGCGTGCAATACCCTGCTCGGCAAGGATGCTGGCCACCGCCCGTGCCCGCCGCTCGGAAAGCTGCTGATTGAAGCTCGCGCTGCCGGTGGCGTCAGTGTGGCCAACCACCAGAATCGCTGTATCGCGCTGGCCGCCGAAGGCGCTGGCCAACTTGCGCACCTGGCGCTCACCGTCGGGGCTGAGTTGGGCACTGCCGACAGCGAACATGCCCTCGTCCTGCACCTGGGCGACGAAACCCGCCTCCTGTGGTGCAGCACTGGCGGTGGCCGCCGGGGTGTTGAGGGTTTCAACGTCAAGTTGCAGGTGTTCTTCCTGGGCCAGGCTGCGTAAACGGTCGATGCGGTCCTTATACGCCAGCGCCGCACCGCAACCGGCGGCTGCGCCAATGACCGCACCACCGATAACTGCACCATTGCCCTTGTTGCTGAGCGCCCCCGCAGCCGCCCCTGCCAGGGCCCCAACCGTGCCGCCCAGCAGGCAGTTGGCCGTACGGCTATGGGTATGGGAAAACTCTTCGATGCTGGCGCAACCGCTGACGCCGACTGCCACGGCAAGGGCTAGGGCCGTGCTGCGCATATTGTATTTTGAAGCTGACAAACCCGTCTCCCGAGCAATCCACTGACCCAGGGCGCCCACCACGCAAATGCACTGGCTGACGTTCGTCCCTGAACGACAAATTTTGTAAAAATGAAAGGTGCGGGGATTTCATCACAGCCGTTGACGCCAATACAACGGCGAATATGCCGTTTACCCCACAATGATGGCAATTTAATACATGCTGTCATCAAATGGTCACTGCACTGTCGTGAAATACATCGGCCGGGGGGCATGCGCCTGGCCTCTTCATCTTCAGGAATTCACCATGACCGTCGCCGAACAGCTCACTGCCTTGAGCGCAATTCTGGCTCAGCGCAGCATTCACAGCCTGTTCCAACCGATCATCTGCCTCAGCGAACGGCGTGTCTTCGGCCATGAAGCTTTAAGCCGCGGCCCGTCCAACAGCCCGCTGCATTCTCCATTGAACCTGTTCACCATCGCCCGTCAGGCCGGTCACCTGACCGAACTGGAGGCCGCGTGCCGGGAAAGTGCGTGCCGACGCTTCAGCGAGCAGAGGCTCGACGGCAAGCTGTTTCTCAACATCTCACCTGAATCGCTGCTGGAACCGCACTACCCTTCCGGGCGCACCCTCAAGCTGCTCGAGCAAGTGGGGCTGGCACCCAGCCGGGTAGTGATCGAACTGACCGAGCACACGCCTACCGACGATTTCCAGCTGCTGTCCAATGCCTTGCACCACTATCGCGACATGGGCTTTTCCATCGCCCTGGACGACCTAGGCGCGGGCTATTCGAGCCTGCGCTTGTGGTCGGAGCTGCGTCCCGAGTACGTGAAGATCGACCGCCACTTCATCGATGGCATCCACCGCGACCCGCTCAAGCGCGAGTTCGTCGGCTCCATCCTGCAGATAGCCCGGGCGTCGAAGGCGCAGGTGATTGCCGAAGGGATCGAGCTGGCGCAAGAGCTGGCGGTATTGACCGAGATGGGGGTGGACCTGGTGCAGGGATACCTGCTGGGGCGGCCGCAGGAGTTGGGGGTGCGGGAGAGTCAGCAGCTACTGGCGCAGGTGCTGCCTGTGGCTCTGGTGGAACAACCGACGGTGGGGCTGAATGCCACGCTTGGGCAGATCATGGAACTGTTTGGCCGCAATGGTGACTTGAAGGAACTGGATGTAATGGATGCCGATGGCAACCCCTGCGGCGTGATCCATCGAGATGCATTGCCTGTGCTGGCCTCTTCGCGGGTATACCCGCGAAGAGGCCGGTGCAGCCCTTCCATAGGGTTCAGGCATGCTCTGGATAGCTGTACTCGAACACCCTGACAACCTCGGAAGCATGCCAGGACGCCGCCTCCATGCCATCCACCGGCCCAGAGAAGCGCCCCAGGCGCTCCACGCATTCGAAAAAGCCGGTGCGCGGCAAGCGACTGGCCCCCTGGCTGATGACCAGCGAACTGCGCAGCGGCTGCTCGGCACGAGCATCGAGCACCGCCAGGTACTCAAGCGCAGCGGTGAGGGTCTGCATGGCCGGGCTGGGCAACTGCAGCCGCTCTATCAGCGCACGGTAGGTGAGCAGGTGGCGTTGACGGCGGGCCAGGTCAAGCTCGTCCAGCAGGTTTTGCCAATGCTGTCGGCTGATCCTGACCTGGCTCATGAGGGTTCGCTCCAGCCGGCTACCCCGAGGTGCCACGCCAGGGCACGGCGGATCGCAGCATCCGGCTGGCGCTCGCCCGATTCGATCATGGCCAGGTAAGCCGGGCTCACCCCGACATTACGCGCCAACTGCTCAGGGGCGATGCCTTTGGCCTGGCGCAGCTGTGCCACTTCACTGAACGCGGGCAGGCTGGCTGCCGGGGAACTCTGTTGCGCTGATTCGACATCCACCTCGGCGGGTGTCTGCCCGGCTGTCTTGAGCAGCGCCTGATACTGCTCCCAGGGCACGACGGCGTACTCGGGCTGACCGTCCCGGCTAATGACCTGAATACCCATTACAACCCCCTTACGTAAGGATTACCGCATGTAATCCGTAGGCATAACGCTTATGCCAATTATATTACCAAGCGCGGGAGTCTGTGGGGACTTGCTCGATTTCAGTGCGTATTGCGCTCCAGGCGCAGCGCTTCGGGGGTATCGGGAAGGCGTTCGACCACCCGCAAGCGCTCAGGCGCCTGGCTGTCGCGCCAGGCCTTGAAACGCGCCAGCTCATCGGCCACGGTCTTCAACACCCAGCCGAGTACAGCGATGTCATCGAGAAAACCGACGCCCAGAATCCAGTCGGGGATGGCATCGATGGGGCTGACGAAGTACAGCAAACCGGCGACGATAGTCACCAGTGCCTTGGGGCTGATGGCACGGTACTCACCGCGCCACCATGCCAGGCACAGCGACTGCAGCAGTTTGACGTCGTCGCGCAACTGGCCGATGCGCGGGCCTTTGCGGGCCACTGCGAACAGCAAGGCCGGCAACCGGCCGCGGCTGAGCAGGCGCTCGGCCAGGGGCAGGAAACGGGCGAAATTCCAAGGTGCGCTCATGGAGCCTCCAGCAGGGAAAGGTTATCCACATTTATTGTGGATAACCTTGTGAACAGGGTGAAGTTTGTGACGGCAGGCGCCCACAAGGCAAGGGCCCCGGTCAGATCGGGCGTTTTTTACACAGTCGTTTCAGTTCCGCAAACGATTTGCGTCAGGACGCTTGCGGCTTCTTCACACTGCTCTTGCTCGGACCATGGCAGCCGCATGAGGTTCGCCGAATCATTCCCCACAAACGACAACGCCCCGTCAGGACGGGGCGTTGTGCAGGTACCAGCCGTTATTACTTGGCAGGTGCTTCAGCCGGGGCTTCAGCTTCCGGCGCTTCGCCACCCTGCAGCTGGGCAGGGTCCTTGATGGCGATCAGTTCCAGGTCGAACACCAGAACCGAGTTGGCCGGGATCAGCGGGCTCGGGCTCTGGGCGCCGTAGGCCAGCTCAGCCGGGATGAACAGCTTGTACTTCTCGCCAACGTGCATCAGCTGCAGGCCTTCGACCCAGCCCGGGATCACACCGCTGACTGGCAGGTCGATCGGGCTGCCGCGCTCGACCGAGCTGTCGAACACCTTGCCATCGATCAGCTTGCCTTCGTAGTGAACGGTGACCACGTCGGTCGGCTTCGGCTGCGGACCGTCGGCCTTCTTCACGACTTCGTACTGCAGGCCGGAGGCGGTGGTGACCACGCCAGGCTTCTTGGCGTTTTCTTCGAGGAATTTCTTGCCGGCGCTGGCGGCTTCTTCGCTGGCCTTGGCCAGGCGCTCTTCGGCGCGCTTCTGCAGCGCGGTGAAGGCTTCTACCAGCTCTTCGTCCTTGATGCGTTGCTCCTTCTTGCCGACAGCGTCTTCGATGCCGAGGGCGACCGCTTTCGAATCAAGGTCTTCCATGCCTTCCTGAGCCAGGCTCTTGCCCATGTTCAGGCCGATACCGTAGGAGGCTTTCTGTGCCGGAGTCTTCAGCTCGGGGCTGCTGGCTTGTTGATCACAGCCAGCCAGTACCAGGCCTACCAGGGCAACCGCAGCCGCCAGACGATGCTGTTTCATGCTATTTCCTTGTTCATGCGCCATAAGGGCAATCAGGGTAAAGCCGCGAGCTTATCAGGCGGCCATCACCAATGGCTACCGGCATAAGAGCGGGTTTTCGTAAGGAAGTTCAGTAGGTAAAGGCTTCTTCATGGAAGCTTTACAGCCATTGGCCAGTATTGACCCTTTGTGCCGGGTTTTCCTGGTTTTTGTGGCTTTTTATTTCGGGGGGTTCTGAGTGCCTGCCGCAAGATCTTCAGCGCCTGTGAAATCGAGCGCCGCCCGCGCGGCGCATCGCGAGCTGCGCTCGCTCCTACGTTTGTTTCGGGCCAGTTATTCCTGGGGGATTTGCGCGTGAACGCCTTGGCGCTTGGCGCGATATCGCGTCGTACAGACAAGGCGGTCGCGCGCGCCTGTCACAGGCGTTACTGGCCAAAAACAAAAGTAGGAGCGAGCAAAGCTCGCGATGCGCCGCGCGGGCGGCGCTCGATCTCACAGGCGCTGAAAATCTTGCGGCATGCACCTCAAGGATACCGCCCCTCCCGATACTGCTCAGCGAGCTCGCGCAGCACCTCGCAAACCCACTGCCCCGGCAGGCTCAACGGCAATGCCGCATTACGGCAAATTCCCACCGAACCACCCGGCTCACGGACTCCGAGATCCAGTTCGGCCAGCTCACCCCGGCGCAAATCCAGCAGCACCGCATCACGCGGCGCCACCCACAGCGCATCGCTACCCAACAGGTAACGACGGCTCAATGCCAACGACAAGGTCTCCAGACGCTGCGCCGGCATCTGGATGCCGCACTGCACGAACAGGCTGTCAGCATGCTGGCGGATCGTGGTGCCCGGCGGTGGCAGCACCAACGGATACTGGCCTACCCGCTGCCGCTCCACCAGTGCGCTGGAAAGCAAGGGATGGCCAGGGCGCACCACCAGTGCCATTGACTCGCTGTACAGGTGCTCGAACGACAACCCTTGGATCTGCGGGCTGTCGGTCATGCGCCCAACTACCAGCTCCAGCTCACCCAGGCGCAGTTGCCCGAGCAACTGCGCACTGATCCCGGTCACCACGCTGATCACCAGCGCCTCGTGGCGCTGATGCAGGCGGCACAGTACCTCGGGCATCAGCAGCCCCTCGACAGTCGACAGCACGCCAATGCGCACCTGCGACGGCGCCCGCGCTTCGCCACGCAGGCTGCTGACGCCATCACGCAGCGCCTGAACGCTGGGCCCGGCGTAGCGCATGAAGCGCGTGCCAGCCGGGGTCAGCTCGACACCCTGGCGGCTGCGCTCGAACAGGCGTGCTTCGAGCAGGTCCTCAAGCTCCTTGAGGGTCTTGGAAATCGCCGGCTGGCTGATCGCCAGGATGTCCGCCGCCCTGGCCAGGCTGCCCTGCCGGGCAATCTCCAGAAAACACAGCAGGTGGCGGTACTTGATACGGGTGTCGAGGTTCATGCCGGCAAGCTTACCGCATCGCCAGCTACGGTGTATCCGGGGCTGCGCTGCAGCCCCAGCGGTCTATCACGCCACCGCCAGCTCCACCGCCCCACCCTTCATCCGCACCGGCCACACCCGCAGCCGTTGCCCGGCATCCTCCAGGCACGCCCCGCTCTGCAGGCTGAAGTGCTGCTTGTACAACGGCGCCGCCACCACCAGCTCCCCCTGCAAGCTACCCACCAGCCCACGCCCGATAATGTTGGCCCCCGACCGCGGATCGCGGTTGTCCACCGCATACAGGCTCTGCTCCAGCCCCGGCAGGTAGAACAACGCCACCTGTGCACCGTCGAGCCACACCACCACGCCGGAGTCGGCCACCAGGTCATCGGCCTGGCACACCGTCTGCCAGTTCTCTTGGGTTTTCACAGCAGCATTGGACAGGTTCATCAGACAGCCTCCTCGACGTTTGGGATCAGGTGCAGCGGTGCAGCCGGCCGGCGTTGTTCGCGTTCGCGCACAAAGTGCACGTCCGGGTCGGCGCGCTTGTCGTTGACGAAGGTGCGGAAGCGCTTGAGCTTCTCGGGGTCGCTGAGGGCGTTGGCCCATTCGCATTCATACTGGTCGACCACATGCTGCATTTGCGCCTCCAGCTCGGCCGCCAGGCCCAGGCTGTCGTCGAGGATCACCTGCTTGAGGTATTCCAGACCGCCTTCCAGGCTTTCGCGCCAGACCGAGGTGCGCTGCAGCTTGTCAGCCGTGCGGATGTAGAACATCAGCACACGGTCGATCAGACGCACCAGGGTTTCGTCGTCCAGGTCAGTGGCGAACAGTTCGGCGTGGCGCGGCCGCATCCCGCCGTTACCGCAGATGTACAGGTTCCAGCCCTTGTCGGTGGCGATCACGCCGATGTCCTTGCTCTGCGCCTCGGCGCACTCACGAGTGCAGCCGGATACGGCAAACTTGAGCTTGTGCGGGCTGCGCAGGCCCTTGTAGCGGTCCTCCAGGCGCAGGGCCATGCCGACACTGTCCTGCACGCCGTAGCGGCACCAGGTGCTGCCCACGCACGACTTCACCGTGCGCGTCGACTTGCCATAGGCGTGGCCGGTCTCGAAGCCGGCTGCGATCAGCTCGCCCCAGATCAGCGGCAGCTCGTGCAACTGGGCGCCGAACAGGTCGATGCGCTGGCCGCCGGTGATCTTGGTGTAGAGGTCGTACTTTTTCGCCACCTGACCGATCACGATCAGCTTGTCAGGGGTGATCTCGCCACCCGGGATACGCGGCACCACTGAGTAGGTGCCGTTCTTCTGCATGTTGGCCATGAAGGTATCGTTGGTGTCCTGCAGCGGCACCAGCGCCGAGTCCATGATCGGCTGGTTCCAGCACGAGGCGAGGATCGAGCCCACCGCCGGCTTGCAGATGTCGCAGCCGACATGGCCCTTGCCGTGGCGTTCGAGCAATTCGTTGAAGGTGCGAATGCCCTCGACCCGCACCAGCCCGTAGAGCTCCTGACGGGTGTAGGCGAAGTGTTCGCAAAGGCTCTTGTCGACCGTCACGCCGCGGGCGGTGAGCTCGTGCTCGAACACCTGCTTGAGCAGCGCCGCGCAACCGCCACAGCCGCTGCCGGCCTTGGTGCAGCCCTTGACCGCAGCCAGGTCGCCGCAGCCACTGTCGATGGCCGCGCACACCGCGCCCTTGCTGACGTTGTGGCACGAGCAGATGGTCGCGCTGTCGGGCAGCGCGTCGGCGCCGAGCGCAGGCGCACCGCCACTCTGCGGCAGGATCAACGCTGCCGGGTCGGCCGGCAGGGCAATGCCGTTCTGCGCGTACTGCAGCAGGGTGTCGTAGTAACTGTTGTCGCCCACCAGCACCGCGCCGAGCACGTGCTTGCCGCTGGCATCCACCACCAGCCGGCGATAGGCGCTGTTGGCCTCGTCGATGAAGCGGTAGCTGCGCGAACCCGGCGTGGCGCCGTGGGCATCGCCGATGGAGCCGACATCCACGCCCAGCAGCTTGAGTTTGGTCGACATGTCGGCACCGGTGAAGGCGCTGGCGGCTTCGCCCGTCAACAACGCAGCCAGGTTGCGCGCCATGCTATAGCCCGGAGCGACCAGGCCAAACACGCTGCCATTCCACGAGGCGCATTCACCGATGGCGAAGATGCGCGGGTCGCTGCTGCGGCAGTGGTTGTCGATCACCACGCCACCGCGTGCGGCGATCTCCAGGCCGCTGGCACGGCCGAGGGCATCCTGTGGGCGGATACCGGCAGAGAACACGATCAGGTCGGTTTCCAGGTGTTCGCCGCCGTCGAAATTCATGCGGTAGCGGTAGGCCTCACCCGCGCAGATCGACTGGGTGGCACGCGACAGGTGCACGCCCACGCCCAACGCTTCGATCTGCGCCTTGAGCGCGGCGCCGCCTTCACCGTCCAGCTGCACCGGCATCAGCCGCGGGGCGAATTCCACCACGTGCGCCTCAAGGCCGAGGGACTTCAATGCGTTGGCGGCTTCCAGGCCGAGCAGGCCGCCACCGACTACCACGCCGCGGCGCGCCTGGCCGGCAGCAGCGCGAATGGCATCGAGGTCGTCGAGGGTACGGTAGACCAGGCGGGCGTTGCCGCTGGAGCCTTCGATCGGAGGCACGAACGGGTAGGACCCCGTGGCCAGGACCAACTGGTCATAGCCGTAGCGGCCCTCGGCAGTCACCACCTCGCAGCGTTCGCGGTCGATCTCCAGCACCGCTTCGCCCAGATGCAGGTACACGCCGCTGTTGCCGTAGTAGTCCTGCCCACACAGGGCCAGGGTCTCGGCACAGCTGCCGGCAAAATACTCCGACAGGTGAACGCGGTCGTAGGCCCGCTGGCGCTCTTCACCGAACACGTGCAGCTCGAAGCGCTCAAGGGCACCGCGTTCGACCAGTTGCTCCACGCAGTGGTGGCCGACCATGCCGTTGCCGACGATGACCAGTCGCTCTCGTTGCCCGCTCGCTGTTGCCTTCATAAGCCGATCCTCGATCAAAAAAAAAGCGCCTGGAGCCGAAGCTCCAGGCGCCTTTGCCTGTATTCATCACGGTGGGTGGCCCAGGTTGATCGCCGTTGATCAGTGGGCTTTGTTGTACTAGAGGTAAAGCAGAGACCGTGCCAATAGTGTTTTCCTGTGCCGGCCCTTTCGCGGGACAAGCCCGCTCCTACAAATTACCTGTAGGAGCGGGCTTGTCCCGCGAAAGGGCCGGCACTGCCAACGCACATTTAAAGTGCAACACTCCCCATCCTGGAGCACATCAATACACATCACGCCGGTACCGCTTGGCCTTGCTCAACGCTTCGACATAGGCATCGGCATCCACGCCTCCGTGCACGGCTATGACCTCACGCAACGCCGCATCCACATCCTTGGCCATGCGCTGCGCATCACCACACACATAGAAGTACGCCCCCGCCTCCAACCACTGCCACAACTGCGCCCCCTGTTCGACCATGCGCTGCTGTACATAGATCTTCTCGGCCTGGTCCCGCGAGAACGCCGTGTCCAGGCGCAGATGCCCGCTCGCCTGCCAGGCCTGAAGCTGTTCCTGATAGTAGAAATCCGTGGCCGCATACTGTTCGCCGAAGAACAGCCAGTTACCCCCTTTGGCACCCTGTGCCTCACGTTCTTCGAGGAAGGCAAGGAACGGCGCGATACCGGTGCCGGGGCCGACCATGATCACTGCCACCGTGTCGTCCTCGGGCAGACGAAAGTGCTTCGATACCTGCGGGAAGATCGCCACCTTCAGTGATTTCGCCCGATCGGCGAGGAAGGTGGAGCACACGCCTTTGCGCTCGCCATAGCGCACCGTAGAGACGGTCAGGTGTACCTGGTCCGGATGAGCCAATGGACTTGAGCTGATCGAATACAGCCGCGGCTGCAGCGGCTTGAGCAGATCGAGCCAAGTGGCCAGCGGCAACTGCTGAGGGAACGCCCGCAGCACGTCGACCAACTGCCGGCCCCACAGCCAGTCCTGCAGTTCGGCCTTGCACTCGGGTTGCAGCAGGCGCTGCAGGTCGGCGGCATGCGTACTGAACACCTGCAGTTGCTGCGGGGTAACCTTGGCGATTTCCAGATGGCTTTCCAGGGCCTCGGCCAGTGGCATCGCCGGCTGCCCTTTCAATTCCACCGACGCCTGGCCATCGAGGTGCATCAGCGCCAGCAATTCCTCGACCAGCGTCGGGCAGTTGCGCGGCCATACGCCCAAGGCATCACCGGCGACATAGCTGAAGCCGCTGCCGGAAAGGTCGAACACCAGCTGGCGGGTTTCCTTGCGCGCACCCGGGCCATTGAGCAGTTGATTGGCAATCAGTGGGGCCGACCACGGCTGCTGCTTGCTGTAACGAGCGACAGACGATGGCGCACTGACGGGTGCTGATGCCCCCGTGCTGCCGAGTACGGGCAGCAAGGCTTCGAGCCAACCGGTGAATGCCTCGTCAAAATCCGGTTCACAATCGACTCGCTGCAGCAAGCGGCGCCCGCCCAGTTCGGCCAGACGCTGGTCGAGCTTGCGGCCAAAGCCACAGAACTGGTCGTAACTGGAGTCACCCAGGGCCAGCACGGCGTATGGCAGCTCCGCGCAGCAGGCGCCTTGCTCACCCTGCAGCGCCTGCCAGAATGCCGTGGCGCTGTCAGGCGCGTCACCGTCACCGAAGGTGCTGGTGATCAGCACCACACTGGCGGCGCCTTGCAACTGGCTGGGGCTGACCGCCTCCATGCAGCTGACCTGTACCTTCAGACCCGCGCTGCGCAGGCGCTCGGCGCAACGCTCGGCAAGCGCCTCGCCATTGCCCGTCTGCGAAGCCCACAGCACCTGGTGGCGCGGCGCGGCGATGGCCGGGGTGGCGGCTGGTTGCGCAAACAAACCTGCCAGCAAACCATCGACGAACAGCCGCCGCGAAGCAGCCAATGGCGCGCTGGCTGGCAGGCTGGGCACGCCCTCGGCACGCACCTGGTCGAGGCCGAGCAGGAAGCCCTGCAGGTAATGACGCTCGTCATCCGCCAGCACCGGAGCTGGCAGGGTGTCCAGGCCAAGCAGGCGGGACAGGGACGCGGTCGGCATGCGGGCAAGCTCCGGGATGGCAGTGTTCAGTTCAAGGGCATCGATGCGCTCGCCAGCAACCCGTTCCAGCGCCACCGCGCAATGTTTGAACGCCGGCTGCAGCGACAGCGGGTCGACTGCAGCGCAGGTGACGGCATTGATCGCCAGCTGCTCGCCGATCAGGTCATTCCAGTGGAACGGCGCAAAGCAGTTGCCGGGCATGACCCGATCGCTGATGCGCGCTGGCAATATGGCCTGACCGCGACGTGAGCGGATGGCAACCTGGTCCTTGTCGGCGATGCCCAGGCGGGCAGCATCATCAGGGTGGACTTCAACGAAGGGCCCAGGCTCCAGCTTGTTCAGCGCCGGAACCTTGCCGGTCTTGGTCAGGGTGTGCCACTGGTGCTGCACGCGGCCGGTGTTGAGCACCAGCGGGTAGTCGGCGTCTGGCAGTTCGGGGGCTGGCAGCCAGGGCCGAGCGAAGAAGCGCGCCTTGCCGCTGGTGGTGGGGAATGCCAGGGCAGGTGCATTGCCCTCGGCATCGTGCAACAGTGGCTGGCTGCTGCCGTCGTTCAGATAACGCAGTGGGCTGCGGTCATCTTCGCGACCCGGCGCGCAGGGCCATTGCCGTGGACCGTGGCGCAATTGTTCATAACCGACGCCACGCAGGTCGTAGCCGGTCGCCGGGTTCCAGAAACGCCGAATCTCGTCGTACACCGCCTCGGCGTTGGGGTAATCGAAGGCCTCGGTGAAGCCCATGGCGCAGGCGACCCGGGCAATGATCTGCCAGTCCGCCAGGCTCTGGCCCGGGGCCTGGACCGCAGGTGGCATCAGCGTCAGGTTGCGTTCGCTATTGATCATCACGCCCTCGCCTTCGGCCCACAGCGCGGCAGGCAGGAGGATGTCGGCGTAGCGGTTGGTCTCGGTGTCGAGGAAGGCGTCCTGGGTGATCACCAGATCGGCCTGGCGCAGGCCGTCGATCACTTGTTGGCGGTTGGCAACGCTGGCCACCGGGTTGCTGCAGATCACCCAGCAGGCTTTCACCTCGCCCGCCTTCATCTGCTCGAACAACGCGATCGTACCCTCGCCGCCCTCGCTGCGCAGGCTGCCCGGTTGCAGGCGCCATTGCTCCTCGACGAAGGCGCGGTCCGCCGCCACCAGCGCTGAACGCTGGCCCGGCAGGCCGGGGCCCATGTAGCCCATCTCGCGGCCGCCCATGGCATTGGGCTGGCCGGTCAGCGAAAACGGCCCGCTGCCGGGACGGCAGATAGCGCCGGTGGCCAGGTGCAGGTTGCACAGGGCGTTGCTGTGCCAGGTACCGTGGACGCTCTGGTTGAGGCCCATGGTCCAGCAGCTCATCCACTCCCCGGCAGTGCCGATCCATTCTGCTGCCTGGCGGATGTCGGCTTCACGCAGGCCGGTAATGGCGGCCACGCGCTCCGGGGTGTAATCGTCGAGAAAGGCCGCCAGCTCGTCCCAGCCTTCGGTGTGACGGGCGATGAACGCGGGGTCGGTGTGGCCGTTATGCTGCAGCAGGTGCAGCAGGCCGTTGAGCAAGGCCATGTCACTGCCGGGGCGCACCTGCAGGAACAGGTCGGCTTTGTCGGCCGTGGCAGTGCGCCGTGGGTCGACGACGATCAGCTTGGCGCCGACCTTGACCCGGTCGAGCAGGCGCAGGAACAGGATCGGGTGACAGTCGGCCATGTTTGCGCCGATCACCAGAAACACCTCGGCGCGGTCGAAATCCTGGTAGCTGCCGGGCGGGCCGTCGGCGCCCAGTGACAGCTTGTAGCCACTGCCGGCACTGGCCATGCACAGCCGCGAGTTGGACTCGATATGCCGGGTGCGGATAAAGCCCTTGGCCAGTTTGTTGGCCAGGTACTGGGCTTCCAGCGACATCTGCCCGGACACATACAGCGCCACGGCGTCCGCGCCGTGCTGGTCGATGATGCCGCGCAAGCGCTGGCCGGCCTGGGCAATGGCCTGGTCCATGCTGCTGCGCGCCGGCTGCTGACTGCGTTGCTGGCGCACGTAAGCGTCCTCCATGCGCCCGGCGGCGGTCAGTGGCAGGTGGGCGGTGAGGCCTTTGGTGCACAGGCGGCCGAAGTTGCTCGGGTGCTGCTTGTCGCCGCTGATCTTGCTGACCTTACCGTCGGCAACGCTCATGACAATGCCGCAACCGACGCCACAGTAGGGGCAGACGCTGCGTACTTCGCGGGTGGTCATGGGCGATCTCCCCTTTCAGGAACGCAAAAAAGCGCCGGCTGCCCGGGCTTGCATGGCAAGCGGGGCAACACGGCGCCTTTGTCGTGAGTTGTTTGGGCTGTCGACGTTGATAGCCCTGGATGGTGGTCATTCAGCAATTAGTGGGCCAGCTGTGCCGGCCCTTTCGCGTGGCAAGCCCGCTCCTACAGGAATCGAGAGGCTCCGAGCGCACGGATATCCTGCAGGAGCGGGCTTGCCCCGCAAAGAGGCCGGCACAGGCAGCGCACCATACGGTGGCAAGCGATTGACCCATGGCGCTATGCTGGGGCAATTTCCAGCAAGAGCTACAGCCCGCATTCCATGTCCAAGGTGATCCTCAAGACCCCCGCCCAACTCGAACTGATGCGCAACGCCGGCCGGCTGTTGGCCCAGGTGTTCGCCGAACTCGACAGCTTCATCCGCCCCGGCGTGACTACGATGCAGATCAACGACCGCGCCGAGGCCTTCATCGTCGATACCCTCAAGGCCCGCCCGGCCAGCAAGGGCCAGTACGGCTTCCCCTACTCGCTCAATACTTCGGTGGACCATGTAGTTTGCCACGGCATCCCCAAGGTCGATGAAGTGCTGAAGGAAGGCTCGATCATCAACGTCGACATTACCCTCGAACAGGGCGGCTACATTGCCGACTCGTCAAAGATGTACAGCATCGGAGCAATCAGCGAAGACGCCCGGCGATTGGTCGACACCACCTACCACGCGCTGTGGAAAGGCATCGAACAGGTACGCCCCGGGGCGACGCTGGGTGACATCGGCCATGCCATCCAGGCCCATGCCGAAACGGCCGGCTACAGCGTGGTACGCGAGTACTGCGGCCATGGCATCGGCCAGCAGATGCATGAAGGGCCCGAAGTGCTGCATTTCGGCCAGCGCGGCATGGGCATGAAGTTGCAGCCAGGGATGGTGTTCACCATCGAACCGATGATCAACCAGGGCGGGCGCGGGACGCGGACGCTGAAGGATGGCTGGACGGTGATTACCCGGGACCACTGCCTGTC